>NC_013947.1:0-4800000 GCF_000024545.1 Stackebrandtia nassauensis DSM 44728 | reverse complement strand
ATCCCGCTGTCGGTGATGCCCAACGCCGGGCTGCCGGAGCTTGGCCCCAACGGCGCGATCTTCCCGATGACGCCGCCCAAGTTCACCGAGGCCATCGACGAGTTCGCGCAGGAGTTCGGGGTGGCGCTGGTGGGCGGCTGCTGCGGCACCACGCCCGAGCACATCCGCCAGGTCTACGAGCGGGTCGGCCAGCGCGAACCGGTGCGCCGCACCATCGCCGACGAACCCGGCGTCTCCTCGGTCTACCACCACGTCCCGTTCAAGCAGGACGCCAGCATCCTCAACGTCGGTGAACGCACCAACGCCAACGGCTCCAAGGCTTTCCGCGAGGCGATGCTGGCCGCCGACTGGGACAAGTGCGTCGACATCGCCCGCGACCAGGCCCGCGCCGGTTCTCACCTTCTGGACCTGTGCGTCGACTACGTCGGCCGCGACGGCCGCGACGACATGCGGGAGCTGGCCGGACGGTTCGCCACCGCGTCCACGCTGCCGATCATGCTGGACTCCACCGAACCGGGCGTCATCGAGGCCGGACTGGAGTCGCTGGGCGGCCGCTGCATCGTCAACTCGGTGAACTTCGAGGACGGCGACGGCCCCAACTCCCGCTACGCCAAGGCGATGCCCGCGATCGTCGAGCACGGCGCCGCCGTCGTGGTCATGTGCATCGACGAGGAGGGCCAGGCCCGCACTGCCGACCGCAAGATCGAGATCGCCGCGCGCACCATCGACGACCTGGTGGACAACTGGGGCATGCGAGTGTCCGACATCTTCGTCGACGCCCTGACCTTCCCGATCTCCACCGGCCAGGAGGAGACCCGCCGCGACGGCATCGAGACCATCGACGCGATCCGCGGCATCGCCGAACGCTACCCCGGCATCAACTTCACCCTGGGTATCTCCAATGTGTCCTTCGGCCTCAACCCGGCCTCCCGGCAGGTGCTCAACTCGGTGTTCCTGCACGAGTGCGTCGAGGCCGGACTGACCAGCGCCATCGTCCACGCCTCCAAGATCCTGCCGATGTCGAAGATCGAGGAGGAGCACCGTCAGGTCGCCCTCGACATGGTCTACGACCGGCGCCGCGAGGGCTACGACCCGTTGCAGCGCTTCATCGAGCTGTTCGAGGGCGTCGACATGGCCTCGGCCCGCGCGTCCCGCGCCGAGGAACTGGCGGCGCTGCCGCTCAACGAACGGCTGGAACGGCGCGTCATCGACGGCGAGCGCAACGGCCTGGAGGCCGACCTCGACGCCGCCCTCGTCGAGCGCTCCGCGCTGGACATCGTCAACGACACCCTGCTCAACGGCATGAAGACCGTCGGCGAACTGTTCGGCTCCGGCCAGATGCAGCTGCCGTTCGTGCTCCAGTCCGCCGAGGTCATGAAGACCGCCGTGGCCTACCTGGAACCGCACATGGAGAAGGCCGACTCCGAGGGCAAGGGCACGATCGTGCTGGCCACCGTCAAGGGCGACGTGCACGACATCGGCAAGAACCTGGTCGACATCATCCTGTCCAACAACGGATACAGCGTCGTCAACATCGGCATCAAACAGCCGATCAACGCGATCGTCGACGCCGCCGAACAGCACAACGCCGACGCCATCGGCATGTCTGGTCTGCTGGTCAAGAGCACCGTCATCATGAAGGAGAACCTCGCCGAGATGATGTCGCGCGGCGTCGCGGGCCGCTGGCCGGTGCTGCTGGGAGGCGCGGCGCTGACCCGCTCCTACGTCGAGGACGACCTGCGCGAGATGTTCGCCGAGGGCGAGGTCCACTACGCCAAGGACGCCTTCGAGGGCCTGTCGCTGATGGAACGCGTCATGACCGCGCGCCGTACCGGCGTGGCGGTGGTCGACGAGGAACGCGAGGCCAAGATCGCGCAACGCCGCGAACGGCGCGCCCGGCACGCGGCCGTCAAGGCCGAGTCCGGTCCCTCCCTTGACGACGACTCGGTGCGTTCCGACGTCGCCACCGACAACCCGGTGCCCCGGCCGCCGTTCTTCGGCACCCGGGTCATCAAGGGCGTCCCCACCGCCGACTACGCGGCCATGCTCGACGAACGCGCCACCTTCCTGGGCCAGTGGGGCCTGAAGCCCTCGCGCGGCAAGGACGGCCCCTCCTATGAGGAGCTCGTCGAGACCGAGGGCCGTCCCCGGCTGCGGTACTGGATGGACCGGCTGGCCACCGACAAGGTCCTGGACCCGTCGGTCGTCTACGGCTACTTCCCGTGCTACTCCGAGGGCAACACCCTGGTGGTGCTGGACGAGAACGGCCACAGCGAACGCGCCCGCTTCGCCTTCCCGCGCCAGCGCCGGGAACGCCGCCTGTGCATCGCGGACTTCTTCCGTCCCAAGGAGTCCGGCGAACTGGACGTCATCGGCATGCAGCTGGTGACGATCGGCAGCGCCGCCAGCGACTACACCGCGAAACTGTTCGCGCAGCACGCTTACCGCGACTACCTGGAGGTACACGGCCTGTCGGTCCAGCTGACCGAGGCGCTGGCCGAGTACTGGCACAAGCGGATGCGCGCCGAGTGG
Organism: Stackebrandtia nassauensis DSM 44728; assembly: GCF_000024545.1. Taxonomy (GTDB): domain Bacteria; phylum Actinomycetota; class Actinomycetes; order Mycobacteriales; family Micromonosporaceae; genus Stackebrandtia; species Stackebrandtia nassauensis. The sequence continues at coordinate 4,797,468 of NC_013947.1, read as the reverse complement.
ACCCGTCCGGACGGCAAGTCGGTGGCCGACTTCGACCCGAACGATCTCGACGGCATGCTCAAAGTGGACTACCACGGGTGCCGCTACTCCTTCGGCTACGCCGCCTGCCCCGACCTGGAGGACCGCGCCAAGACGGTGGCGATCCTGCGGCCGGACCGCATCGGCGTCGAACTGACCGAGGAGTTCCAGCTCACCCCCGAACAGTCCACCGACGCGATCGTCGTCCACCACCCGGAGGCGTCGTACTTCAACGCCAAGTGAGGCGAAGCCGAAGCGAAGTAGAGAAGTAGCGCACTGTTCGGCAGACTGTTCACTTCTCGCCGTCGAGGGTCTTTAGGCTGCTAGTTCCGGCCCAGGCTTGAAAGGCAGTGGTGGCAGATGCCCAACGGTGAACTGTCGGCCGTCCTGTTCGACATGGACGGCACGCTCATGGACTCCGAGAAGCTGTGGGCCGTGGGCCTGCGCGAACTGTGCCAGCGGCTGGGCGGCGAGCTGACCAACTCGCTGCGGCTCCAGCTGGTGGGCATGGACCAGCGCGAGTCCATGGAGGTGGTGCACACCGCCTTCGGGCTGCCGTTCTCCGGCATCGACGACAGCGCCGCCTGGCTGATCGGCCGGATGAAGGAGATCTTCGCCGACGGTGTGGTGTGGCGCCCCGGCGCCCAGGAACTGCTGCACGAGGTCCGCTCGCGCGGCCTGGCCACCGCGCTGGTGACGGCCACCGGCCGCGAACTCGTCGACGTCATCATCGAGACTATCGGCGCCCACCACTTCGACGCCACCGTCGTGGGCGACGAGGTCACCCACAACAAACCCGATCCCGAGCCCTACCTGACCGCGATGAAGACGCTGCGGCTCAGCCCCGCCGACTGCCTGGCCATCGAGGATTCCCCCACCGGAGTGGCCAGCGCCCACGCCGCGGGCAGCCCGGTACTGGCGGTCCCCAGCGAAGTCCCGATCCCGCCCCGCTCCGGGGTGACGGTGCTCGACACCCTCGACGGCGTCGACGTGGAGCGGCTGCGCCACGTCCACGCCGAGCTGTCCCGCTGAGCGCCGACCCCGCCACGCCAACGCGATTGCCGCTCGCCCGCGATTGACGCGAGAAGTGGACGGCCCCGGAATAAGAACTTGGCAGGCCGGGACCGTCCACACGGGGTAACTCGCGGATGGTCGGTGGGGTGCCGTCCTACTGGTACTTCGGGTAGAACAGCCGCGCCTTGTAGATTCCGGCGCCGCCGCGTTTGCGGGAGTAGCCGCCGTCGAAGCCGACGGTGTTGGTCCGCCAGTTGGAAGGCTTGGGCCAGTTGGGAATGGTCCAGAACGCCTCCCCCGAGGAGTGTCGGCAGAAGGACTTGACGTGATCGGCCTGGCGAATCTCCCGGATGCCCCGATTGGACTTGGTGATCTCGTAGACGCCCTTGGTGTCGGTGACCAGCAGGCGGCCCTTGTTGCTGTGGTCGGCCTGCAGATCGTGGCCCAGTCCGGGCAGCTTGATCCGCGCTCCGGCCTCCCGCAGCCGGGTACCGCGTCCGGAGCCGGTGACCTTGTAGGAGCGCACCGTCTTGTCGCCGACAGCCCACAGGAGATTGCTGACCTCGTCCCACAGCACCCCGTGCGCGCCGGGCAGTCCGAAGGTCTGGACGGCTTTCTTGCCCAGCGAACTCATCACCGCGCTCTTGGGTCCGTAGACGCTGATGTAGCCCTTGGAACTGGCCGTCACCACCGAACCGTTGTGCGGGATGCGTTCGATGGCGTGCGGGTTGCCTCCCGGCGTCGCCCACCACAGGACGTCGTTGAACTCCTGGTGCCGTTCGGACTTGAGGTTCCAGACGCCGACATTGCCACCCGAACACGTGAACAGGCCGATGTTGTTGTACTTGTGGGTCTCCCGGAACTTCACATCGGACAGATTCGACCAGCCGCCGCCCCCGCCGGGACGGAAGCTGCGCAGCATGTGCGCGTTGTCCCACTTGCTGTTGCGCGCGAAGATCATGACCTTGTTGGACACCTGTTCGGTGATGGCCACCTGGTAGTTCGCCTTCGCCGCGGCGGCCTCGCTGTCGGCCAGCGCCGAGCGGCCGAACACGGCGGCGGCGGTACCGGCGGCGCCCACGGCGGCCAGCCCGGTGAAGAGGGTGCGTCTGCGCATGAAGGCGGTTCTCCTCGGGTTATTAAGGGTTTCGGTAAGACTGACGTCCCGAGGACCGAGGAAGGTTGACAACGTCGCCGAGAAATCTTCCGCTGCCGACCTCAGACCCGCGCCGCGACCCGGGTCCGTGCCTGCTCGGCGGCCCGTCGGCCCCATCGTGTCCGCCCCCAGGGTTTGAACGTCGACAGCACGACGTTGAACGTGTAGATCGAACTGGACACGAACGCGGCGGACAGCAATCCCGAACCGTCGATGTCGGCGAGCCGGTCCGGCGCGGTGGCGTCCACTATGGCGGCGCTCTCGCGCAGGCCGGGCACCAGCGACAGGTACGTCATCAGCACGGTCCCCAGTGTCAGGACCAGCTTGATCAGCACCCACTTGTGCCGCAGCAGTCCCCAGTGGGTGCCCACCGACAGCACCACTCCGGTGGCGAAGGCGGTCAGGCTGATCGGCAGGATCACGATATTGCCGACGATCTCCAGCACCCGGTAGATCGAGTGCTGCAACGCCGGATCCGAGGTGTTGTACACCGTCAGGGCCAGCGCGATGTTGCCCAAGCTGATGCCCAGCCAGCCGACCGAGGTGATGACGTGCAGCGTCAACAGGCCGCGGCGCAACGGTTTCGGGAGAGTGCGGACGGGTGCGGTTGTCATACCCGCCAGCCTCGCCGAGATCCGTCCGGTCGTCGTCACACGACGAGAGGCGATCGGGTTACTCCCGTGGGCGTAGAAACGGCGGCCCCGGGGTAACCGGGACCGCCATTGTGGACTTGCGATCGCTACTGGAACGGGAACCGTTCGGCGAAGGCGGGTTTGAGGTCGTTCAGCCACACCGCGTCGGGGTCGTAGTGCGCGAAGAACGGCTTGCCGACCAGCTTCGGGTCGCGGGCCTGGATCATGTGCAGCACGAACACCCGGGTGCCGTTGATCTCGACGACGCCGTCAACGGCGACCTTGCCCGGATCGGCCGACATGGACGGTCCGCGCACGGTGCGGCACAGCCCCGACACCTGCGAATACGCTTCCTGGAAGATGTCGTACGCGCGCGCCAGCGGCACCGCGAAGTACTCCTGCGGTCCGGTGTCGCGCTCGACGAACATGTAGTACGGCACCATCCCCATCGTGTGGTGCTTGCGCCACATGTCCGACCACACCTGCGGGTCGTCGTTGATGGACTTGATCAGCGGCGCCTGGGTGCGGATGACGGCGCCGGTGTCGCGGATCCGCTTGACCGCGTCGTGCAGCATCGTCGGCGCCAGTTCCCGGGTGTGCGAGAAGTGCGCCTGGAAGGCCAGGTTCTTGCCGCTCTCGCAGACCTCCTCGAACAGCCGCAGCGTGTCGTCGGCGTCGGGGTCGGTCACGAACCGCTGCGGCCAGTAGGCCAGTGCCTTGGTGCCCATCCGGATCGACTCCAGCTGCTCCAGCTGGATCAGCGGCTCGATGTAGCGGCGCAGCACCGGGGCACCCATGATCATGGCGTCGCCGCCGGTGATCAGCACGCTGGTGATCTCCGGGTGCGCCTTGATGTACCCGACCAGCGCGTCGATGTCGTTGGAGGCCATCTTCAGGTCGGACTCGCCGACGAACTGGGCCCACCGGAAGCAGTAGGTGCAGTAGGCGTGGCAGGTCTGGCCCTGCTGCGGGAAGAACAGGACGGTCTCGGGGTACTTGTGCTGCATCCCCGGGATGTCCGCCTCGCCGAGCTTCGGCTTGTTGAGGTCCAGCTGTCCGGCCGGGTGCGGGTTGAGGCGGCGGCGGATCGCGAAGACCTCGGCCTTGAGCTCGGGCCCCTTCGGGTCGGCGTCCAGCAGCTTGGCCAGCTTGCTGACGTCCTCGGCGGGCAGCATGTCCTCCTGCGGGAAGACCAGCCGGTAGATCGGGTCGTCGGGAGCCGCGTCCCAGTCGATCAGCTCGTCGATGACGTAGTCGTTGGTGCGAAACGGCAGCACCGTGGCCACGGCCCGGGCGCGCAGTCGCTGCTCAGGCGACAGACCCGCACGGGTCAACAGTTCCTCCAGGTGCCGTGCCGTGTAGGCGCGGAACCGGCGGCCTTCGGATTCGGATGTGGGTGCCGACATTGTGGGATCAGCCTCCTTTGTCTACTGACGCCCTGCTCGCGTACCGACGGGGGTGCTGACGGCACGCCGCAGCATGCGAATTTCCTATGCTGGGCATCAGCATAACTGTTTCAAGGTTGCGGCCGAGTGGCGCATATCACGTATCTATTTTGGCCAACCGGCGTGTCGCACTTGACGTGCGGAAACGCACCCGTACACACGAAAGCGTGCCACCGAGAACAACCGGTGGCACGCTCGTGGATCCTTACTTCAGCGCGGCGTCCACAGTGATGTCCTGGACCGCGCCCAGCGCCTTGCTGACCGGACAGTTCGCCTTGGCGTCGGCCGCCGCGGCGTTGAACTCCTCGGCGCTGATGCCCGGCACGTCACCGCGCACCGTCAGCCGGATCTTCGTGATCCCACCGGCGGCGGGGTCGAAGGTGACCTCCGCGCTGGTGTCCAGGCTCTGCGGCGGCGTCCCGGCCTTGGCCAGCCCGGCCGACAGCGCCATCGAGAAGCAGGACGAGTGCGCGGCGGCGATCAGTTCCTCCGGCGAGGTCTTGCCGTTGGCGTCCTGCGAGCGCGCCGCCCAGGTGACCTCGGCGTCGGGACGCCCCGACGATTCGAAGTGGACGACACCGGCGCCGCCGGTCAGATCGCCCTCCCAGTTGGTGCGTGCGGTACGAACAGTGGCCATGGGTCACTCCCTGAATCCGTGGATGGTCGTTCCCGCAGGCTAACACCGCGCTCAGCCGACGAATGCGGGCTTCGTGTACAGGGTCGCCAGTCGATCGCCCTTGTTCCCCGAGGCCAGCCCGAAGTGAATGACCGCGCTGCGCGGGTCGCCCGGCTTGCGCCGCCGGACCGCCATCCCCTCCGGCTCGCGGTACTTGAAGAACTTCGCCGCCCGGGTGATGCTGTGCTGCGACATCCGCCCGGTCTCGATGTCGACGCTCGACAGGAACACGTTCCCGTCGGGGTACACCGAACCCTGGTTACCCCAGTTCGAACCCTCCAGTGTGTACAGGTAGCGGCCGAACAGCGTCCAGCCCTGGAAGTACACGCGGTTGGCGATGTCTTCTGGTTTGTCGAACTCGGCCAACGGCGTGAAGTTCCGGTTCTTGAACTCCGCGAAGTCGTAGACCCGGAACCTCACCTTCCCGGCCTCGTTGTACTTGACCCCGATGCGGCCGTATTCCAGGTCGAGCGCCGGGGTCAGCGCGGTGGCACCCGGAACCGGGTCGAAGCGATCCCGTTCCGGGACGTCCGCGTACTTGACGTCGGCACCCGCCTTGAACCGCACCCGCGCGATCTTCCTGCCGAACGTGAAGTCACCCCCGGCGTCGTACGCGTCGCCCTCGACCCACACGACCACACCGTCGGCGTCCGGCTCGACCCCGATCCCGACCCCGTGCCCGAACCCCCGCAGATACATCGACCCGGTCACCTTGCCGTCCACGGTGGCCTGATTGACGCACAAATTGCCCAGCTTGTTGTGATCACCGGGGCCACCCTTGGCATCCATGACCTGCGCCAGGTACACCCGGTCCCGGGTGTCGTCGAACCCGAAGGACTGCATCACGTTGCCCGACTTCAGCGGCTTCTCGAAGAACCTGGTCTTGATGGCGTCGGTAGACAGGTCGAACCGCGGCGTGTCCTCAATCGAGTCGGCGAACGCCCGCCCGACCCCGAAGGCTCCGGTGGCGAGGGCTGCCGAGACTCCGGCGCCGTACAGCAGACCGCGGCGGCTGATCGATGGCATGGCGACTTCCTTTGTCGGGGAACCGAATCCGCCCACCCTGCCACGATTCCGGCGCCACGCCCCGCGATTGACAGGAACCGGCCAGCCTGGCGCGTCGGCACCGGTTCGCTAGTCTCCTGTGATGCTTGACGATTCCCCCGCCACGCCCCGCGTCCGCGAGATCTACACCCCCGAGCGCTACGCGACCATCGAGTACTCGCCCGACCTCGACGGACTCGCCGACCCCGGCGAGGTCGTCTGGTCCTGGGTCCCCTTCGAGGAGGACCCCACCCAGGGCAAGGACCGGCCGCTGCTCGTCGTCGGCCGCTACCGCAAACGCCTGTTGGGCATGATGCTGTCCAGCAAGGGCCACGACGACCACCCCGACTGGCTGCCCCTGGGCGCCGGGGCCTGGGATCGCAACGCCCGCGACTCCTACGTGCGCCTGGACCGGGTCTTCGCCCTCGACGAGGACGACATCCGCCGCGAAGGCTCCGTACTCGATCCACAAAGCTTCGTCCGCGTCGCCGCCGAACTGATCCGGCTGCACGGCTGGGAACCCGTCAAAGCCCGCTGACCCGCCCCGACGACTCAACGCCGCTCCGGCAACGGATCCGCGAACCGCCACCCCGTGGCCAGCAGCTCGTCCACCGCCGCGACCGCCTGCTTCAATCGCTGCTCACGCGACCCGCTCACCTCGACGAACGGCCGCCGCGTGCGCCGCAACGCGTCCCGAAACCGCCGGGTCATCCACCCCCGCAGCGACTCGCCGTCCCGCAGCCCATCGTCCTCGAACGCCACCCCGTCGTGGTCGGTCAATATCCACAAGTGACGCTCCACGCGCTCGGCGATCCGCGCGACCTCGGCGTTCCCGCGACCCAGATACCGCTCATGCCAGATCGCCGTCGCGAAGGAATCGGTGTCGCAGAACAACACCGGCGACCCCCGCCGCGCCGCCGCCTCCTCCATCTCGTCCTGCCGCCGCGCGATGAACGGAAACTCGTCCCCGTCGAACCGAACCTCGCTCCATCCCGCGTCCGGACGCTCCACAAGCAACGCCGCCAGCTTCGCCTCGCTGTACTCCCGCCCGAACTCCGGCACCCACCGCGTATCCGCCCACACGCCACCCCGCCCCGCGTAATGCTCCGCCAACCCGCGAGCCAAGGTCGTCGTGCCACTGGACTCGGCCCCCAACACCACGACCCGCCGCGCCAACCCCGCCCGCACCGGCGCCTCCAGAAACCCCCAGTGCCCCACCGGATCGGCCCTCACCCGCCGCCCCGAAACCGGAAACAACCCCCGATCCACATCAACAGCGACATGCTCCGCCCCGAACCGCCGCGCCAACTCCGCCCCGTAATCCTCCGAAGTGAACACCGCGTCCACCCGCCCGGGAACAGCGGCCCGAAAGATCGCCATGTGCGCATCCCAAACCGCCGGATCGTGAACGTCCACCTCCACATCGTCCACCGCACCGACCACAGTGGTCAACGGATGCGCCTCCCGCAGCCACTCCACCCGCCGCGCCAACGGAATCGACTCTACCGAAGCCGCGCACACCAACACGGTCAACCGCTCACAAGCCGCCAACCCCGTCCGAATCACATGATGGTGCCCGGCATGCGGCGGATAGAACTTGCCCAGCACCAGACCGTGCCGAAACCGGCTCACGCCACCGCCTCGGCCGGTCGCGCGGCCACCAGATCCCGACGCCAGCCCCGCAAACCCATGACACACAACGCCATGAACCCCACGTACAAGATCGCGGTCAAGTACAACCCCTTATACGCGTACAACGGGATGTACACCACATCGGCGGCGATCCACAACCACCACGACTCCAACCGCTTCCGGCACTGCCCATACGTGGCCAACAACGACAACACCGTGGTCAGAGCGTCCCAAAACGGCACCGTCGAATCCGTCGCCGAATCCAGCAACCAGGTCAACCCCACCAACCCCGCCACTCCGGCGACCCCCAACACGTACCACTCCACCCGCGTCGTCCGCCGCACCACCACGGTCACCGCCCCCGACCCCCGCCGAGCCCAGTTCCACCACCCGTAAACCGCCAGCGTGATGAACACCAACTGCAACCCGGCATCGGCGTACAACCCCGCCTGCGTGAACAGCAGAATGAAGAACAGATTGTTCGCGATACCGGTAGGCCAGTTAGCGATGTGCTGCCGGGCAACCAGCCACACGCACAAGGCCCCGGACCCGAAACCAAGCACCTCGGTCCAACTGACCGGAGTGGCCAGCACGGTGAACAGCGGCTGTTGCAGGGCGGCCACCAAATCGGCGATATTCATGGGCACACGTCCTTAATCGTCAACATGACTATAAAGACTCCCCGCCGATTCCGCCACCTGGCGGACGCACATCACTTCCGCCGCCGCTTCACCCTTCGCACCTCAATCGGCGCGGGCTCGTCGAACATCTTCTTGAAGTCCTTGGGCCACGGCTCGTCCACACGTCCGACCAGGTTCCGCGTGGTCAGCCGAGGAGCCTTGCGCCCCATCGAATCGGCCCACTCGTCCAGCACCACCTGCGCCAGGAGTCTCCCTACCCTCGCGCCACGCGGCGGCCGCAGGTACACCCCGATGTCGTCGCCCCAGTGGTCGGTGAACTCGCGCGGCCGGATCTCCATCTTGTGCCAGTGGTTCACTCCGCCACCGTGGCTTCCCGCTCCGCCAGATACTCGTCCAGCAACCGAAACAGCATGTCGATCGCCGCGTCCTCATCAGCCGCCGAGCCCGGCGACCCATTGGTACACCGACACGGCGCCCCGGTCGCCAGATGCACCGCGATACCACTCCACACATGACAACACGGCCCGTCCATCCTGGCCAGCATCCACTCCCGCCACCCCTCCAACCCCGGCGACCCACCCCGCCGCGCGGCCTGGTCATAACCGACGAGAAACGCCTCCGCCCCACCCAACGTCGGCACCCCGACGTACATACCGAGCCGCTTACGAATGCTGCGGAAATACTCACGCTCACTCATCCGCAACGGATCCAGCCCAACCTCACCATCCACACCCACAATGGTGCCCGACCCGCCTTACCGCTTGCGTTTCTTGCCCTTGTCGGCCTTGTGCTGGAAGTAGACGAACAGGCGGCCGAAGTTCTTGGAGTCCTTGTCGATGCGGTGGTACATCGCCTTGATGTCCTTCTGCTCCAGGAAGCGGATCACCTTTTTCTTGAGCTGTCCGGAGCCCTTGCCGGGGATGATCTCGACGGTGGCGATCTTCTTGTCGACAGCCTCGTTGATGATGTCGCGCAGCGCCTTGTCGATCAGGTCGCCCTTGTTGTAGATGTCGTGCAGGTCCAGCACCAGTTTCGCCACGTCGTCGATGATCGCACAGCGCTGGGATCAGCGGTTCTCGAAGAACATCCGGGCCGCGGTGGTGTGGGTGGGGAAGGCCAGTTCGGTGGGGGCGGGGAGGAGGTGCCAGCCGTCGGCCTCGGGGGTGGGGGTTGAGGGTGGGAGGTCGGTGACGGGGCGGGTGGGGAGGAGGGCGAAGATCTGGATGGTTCGGACGGAGTTGTCCACATGGAATAGTTGGACGTCGTTGGGGTCGGCTTCGATGTGGGACTCTTCGCGTAGTTCGCGGACCGCTGCTTGTTGCCAGGTTTCGCCCAGTTCTATGTAGCCGCCCGGGAGGGCGAGGAGGCCGGAGCCGGGTTCGATGGTGCGGCGGACGATGACGAGGTTGGTGGTGCCGTCGGTGTCGGTGGTGGGCAGGAGGGTCACCGCGACGGGGAGGGGGTTGGCCCAGGTTGTCTCGTGGCAGGAGGGGCAGTCGCGGGGCCAGGTGGTGGTGGGTTGGAAGCGGGTGCCGCAGAAGGCGCAGTGGTTGGCTTGGCGGTCGGGTGAGTACATCCGACCATTGTGACCCCGGGGCGGGGTTGGGGTGGGTGGGGGTTTTGAAGGGATGTAGGGACATATGAATGCGTCTATGCTTGAAGGGCCCCAGCCCCTCGTAGCGAACGGACGACAGATGTCATTGTCGTATACCTGGGTCGGTGCCACGACCCCCGCCGCCGTCATCGTCAAGGCAAGGTTGAGCGGGGATACCGCGCGATTGCATGTCTCGACGGAGTCCGATTTGGCCGATCCGGTGAAGTCGGAGGCGGTGGCTCCCGAGAACGGTGTCGCCGAGTTGAAGGTCGACGGTCTGAAGGCCGCGACCCGCTATTACTACGGTGTCGAGATCGACGGCGATCTGGACCGCGAGGCCCTCGGGCGGTTCCGCACCCATCCGGTGCTGGGCGAGCCCGCGGACTTCACCGTCGCCGCCACCTCGTGCGCCGGGTTCGAGCCCGAACATCCCGGTACCGGGGACGTGACCGTCCCCGCTCGGGTCTCGAACCATCCCGTGTTCTCGGACATCCGGGAGCGGGACCCGCTGATGTTGCTCCACATGGGAGACATTCACTACTACGACATCGGTTCGGGGGAGTTCGTGCCCGATCATGATGTGGACACCTATCGGGGGGCGTTCGACGACGTGTTCGCCCAGCCGCGTCAGGCAGGGTTGTATCGGGATGTCGCGACCCAGTATGTGTGGGACGACCACGATTTCGGTCCCAACAACTCGGACGGCACCGCTCCGGGGCGCAAGGCAGCCGCCCAGGTGTACCGGGAGCGGGTGCCCCACTATGAACTGTCCGATGAGGTGGGTATCTGGCACAGCTGGACGATCGGGCGGGTGCTGTTCGTGGCGCTGGACGTGCGTTCGTACCGTTCGCCCGACGACGATCCCGACGGGCCCGACAAGACGATGCTGGGCGCCGCCCAGAAGGCTTGGCTGAAGGGGGTTCTGGAGTCCTCGGACGCGGCTTTCCTGGTGCTGTTGCCGGTGTGTCGCTGGTTCGACAGTTCCTCGAACGACACCTGGAGTTCCTTCGCCGAGGAGCGGTCGCAGCTCATCGACATGTTCGACTCGTTGGGTTGGGCCGGGCGGATGTGCCTGGTCGTCGGGGATCTGCACGCTGTCGCGATGGACTCGGGTGGGAACTCGCCCGGCCGGGTGCCGGTGTTCCACTTCGCCAGTATGGACTCGCGGCCGTCGGTGGTGAACAACCACTATGACCTCGGGCCGTCGCTGCCGGGCCGGGGGCAGTACGGGTTGTTGCGGCTCAACGACACCGGTGCCGAGATCACCGTGACCGCCACCGGGTACCAGGGTGCCGAGAAGATCAAGAGCCACTCGTTCACGGTCGGTGTGTCGGGAACCGGGCACACCTGTACGCCGGAGGAAGAGATGAAGGAAAAACGCGCCAAGACCGAAGCCACGTCGCGTCCGTCATTGTGGACGAGGCTCAAACAGACCGTCCGGGGTCTGTTCTACAACTCATGAGGGCTTGCGGGCCTCGAACCACGAGATGAACTCCGACACGGCGCCGGACGCGAACCGCAGACCATGCAACCCGTACGAGGCCTCCTCGTGGGTCATGCCGTCTACTTCGGATGGCACCCGTTCCAGCAGGTGCCCGGCGTTCGGGTAGCTGGTGATGGTGAAGTTCTCGTTGCCGCCGTCGGTGAGGGCGTCGCGGATGCGTTTCTCGGACTCGGCCGCGGGGAGGTTGGGGTCGTCGGTGCCGTACTGCAGCAGCACCGGGCAGGAGATCTCGCGGTAGCTGTTGGCCGGGTCGTAGCCCACGGACGGATCGGGGGTGCCCGCGTGCGCCTTGGCCACCTCGGCGGCCGAACCGGACGGGGGCATGGGGGACAGCTTCGGGCTGGTCTTGGCGTAGCCGGGCGGAGTGTACGCCTTGACCGTCTTGTCGGCGCGCAGCTTCTTCAGCAGCGGTTCGAGCTTGCGGACCTGGGACGGTGAGGCGTCGCCGGTCTGGCTCACCTCGGCCAGCAGCCGCCAGATCTTCTCGGCGATCCCGGCGGCCTCGGCGGACACGCCGCCCTGCCGCAGCGCGGTGCCACGGCGGTGCGCCTCCGATTCGGCGGCGGTGACGCCGGGGGCCGAGACGCCCGCGACGAACGCGACGTCGGGACGCCGCGCGGCCACCAGCGGCACCGTCCACATGCCGTTGCTGATGCCCCACAGGCCCACCTCGGAGACGGCCTTGTGTTCCTTGAGGAAGTTCATCGCCGCCTCGACCCCGGCGGCCCGGTCCTGGAGGGTCTCGGCGACCTCGCCGGTGGAGGCGCCGTGGCCCTGCCGGTCGAAGATCAGCGCGGCCACCCCGGCGCGAACCAGGGCGTGGGCCCACATGCGATAGAAGTCGCGCTGGTGGAACGAGGAACCGTGCACCAGCACCGCCGCCGGGAACGGGCCCTCGCCCGCCGGACGCAGCAGCGTGCCCGCAACGACGGTGGCCTCACCGGAGACCAGGAAACTGACCTCCTCCTCGACCGGTACCTCGGCGCGCCGCAGTGTGGCCTCGGCGCCCTCGATGGCGATGCGCAGTTCACCGTCGGCGGTGAAGGTGATCTCCTCGCCCTGTTCGGACAGCAGCCGGTCGGCGGCGATGGGCGTCAACGGAACCACGGCGTCGTGGTCGAGGTCGACATAGAACGGGAACGGCTCGGCCAGCCCGGAGTCGGGGTTCATGGTGACGACGAGCTTGATGTCGCCGTCGGTGTACTCGCCGACCCGCGACCGCCAGGCCTCGATGTCGAAGGGCAGCACCGGATGCAGCTCGCGTCCAAATTGAAGTCGTGCGGGAAGGTCGAAGGTCGCCTGCTTCGCGTCGGCGGGCAGATTGATCCGGATAAGCCCGTCCTGCCCGGGCAGCAGCGCCACCCAGCCGAGCTTCGCTTTGGTCACGACATTCCCTTCGCCGAAAAATTCACGAGCACCGATTGTGCACCGGTCGGTGGCGCAGCGAAAGTCCTGTGACCGATATGCCCGAATTTTTGACGGAACGAACTTAAAGTCACTCCTAATGCGGGGAAATCAGGGGGGACGATGACCGACAGCGAAACCGTCGCGCACGAGAAGCGACGGGCCCATGCCAAGGCGCTCATGCTCGCGGGGGTCGCCGCGATCGGCGGATTCCTGTTCGGATTCGACACCTCGATCATCAACGGCGCCGTGTCGGCGATCGGCAAGGACTTCGGGATCGGCTCGATCGCGCTGGGCTTCGTGGTGTCCTCGGCGCTGCTGGGCTGCGCGGTGGGCGCCTGGTTCGCCGGGCAACTGTCCAATGCGCTGGGACGGGTGCGGGTGATGCTCATCGCCGCGATCCTGTTCTTCATCAGCGCCATCGGTTCGGCGCTGGCGGTCGCGGCCTGGGACCTGGTCATCTGGCGGGTGATCGGCGGTCTGGCCGTCGGCGCCGCCTCGGTGATCGCACCGGCCTACATCGCCGAGATCTCCCCGGCGAACATGCGCGGACGGCTGGGTTCGCTGCAACAGCTGGCGATCGTGTCGGGCATCTTCGTGGCACTGCTGGCCGACTTCGTGTTCGCCACCGCCGCCGGAGGAGCCAACGAACCACTGTGGTGGGGCCTGGACGCGTGGCGGTGGATGTTCGCCTCGGCCGCGATACCCGCGTTCGCCTACGGCATCATGGCGCTGCAGATCCCCGAGTCACCCCGGTACCTGGTGTCCAAACACGAACTGACGCGGGCCCGCGAGGTGCTCAAGAGCGTGCTGGGCGGCAATGTGGACCAGCGCATCACCGAGATCGAACGATCGCTCAAGTCCGACAAGCCGCCGAGGATGGGCGACCTGAAGGGACCCGTCCTGGGGCTGCTGCCGATCGTGTGGGTGGGCATCCTGCTGTCGGTGTTCCAGCAGTTCGTCGGCATCAACGTCATCTTCTACTACTCCTCGACGCTGTGGGAGGCCGTCGGATTCAGCCAGTCCGACTCGATGCTGATCTCGGTCATCACCTCGGTGACCAACATCGTCACCACCCTGGTGGCCATCGCCCTTGTGGACAAACTCGGACGCAAACCGCTGCTGCTGGCCGGTTCGGCGGCGATGGCCGTCAGCCTCGGCGTGATGGCGTTCATCTTCGCCACCGCGCCGGTCGCAGACGTCGCGGGCAAACCGCAGCCGATGCTGGGTGACCTGGAGGGTCCGATCGCGCTGGTGGCCGCCAACCTGTTCGTCTTCGGCTTCGGCTGCTCCTGGGGCCCGCTGGTGTGGGTGCTGCTGGGCGAGATGTTCGGCAACCGGATCCGGGCCTCGGCGCTGGCGGTGGCCGCCGCCGCGCAGTGGGTCGCCAACTGGACGGTGTCGGCGACCTTCCCGTGGCTGTCAGAGGTGGGCCTGGGCCTGGCCTACGGCCTGTACGCGGGCATGGCCGCCCTGTCCTTTGTGTTCGTCGCGCGGGCGGTGCGCGAGACCAAGGGCCGGGAACTGGAGGACATGGACCGGGCTTGATTCCGTTGCGGCGGGGTATGATCGCCAACCGGTGATGGTTATCACGTCAAGGCGGGAATCGTGCTGCAATTCCGGGTCCTGGGCCCGATGGAAGTCTGCTGTGATGGGCAAGTGGTGCCGACCGGCGGTGGCCGCAGTAAGGCCGTGCTGGCGGCACTTCTTTTGCACGCCAACAAAACCGTCTCCCGGCCCCGGCTGATCGAGCTGGTGTGGGCTGACGCCCCCGACTCCGTCGACTCCAACCTGCGCAGCTACCTGGCGAAACTGCGCAAGAAGCTGCACATCCCCGGCGAGGACGCCTCCCGGCTGGTCGCCGACCCGCACGGCTTCCGGGTCGTGGTCGACGAGGGTGAGCTCGACCTGGCCGAGTTCGACGCGCTGGCCAGCCGGGGCGAACAGGCCCTGGCCGCCGAGGATCCCGCCACCGCCGCCGACTGCTTCACCCGGGCGCTGGCCCTGTGGCGGGGACCGGCGTTGGGCGGCGTCCTGGTGGAACCCAACCTGGCCGCGGCTGTCGCGCACGTCGAGGAACGCCGCGAACACATCGAACTGCGCAACTTCGAGGCCCGGCTGGCCCTGGGACAGCACGGCGAACTCATCGGCGAACTGCGCGGACTGATCTCGGCGAGGCCGCTGCGCGAGAAACCCGTCGCCCTGCTCATGCTGGCGCTGTACCGCTCGGGTCGCCAGAAGGAAGCCCTGGAGTTGTACCGCCAGACCCGGGCCCGGTTCCGCGACGAACTGGGCTGCGACCCGGGCAAGAACCTGACCGAACTGCACCGCCGCATCCTCAGCGCCGACGCCGGACTGGACGCGCCCCGGCCCGCCGTCGCCGTGGCCGCCGCCCCCGCCCGGGTGGTGCCGTCGCAGCTGCCCGCCGACGTCCCCGCCTTCACCGGCCGCCAACCGGAACTGGCCGCGCTGCGGCAGCTGTCCCGCGGCTGCCTGGACGCCGAGGCCGCCGGATCGGTGGTGGTGTGCGCCCTGGACGGCATGCCCGGCATCGGAAAGACGACGCTGGCCGTGCACGCCGCCCGGCTGCTGGCCCCCGACTTCCCCGACGGCCAGCTGTTCTTGGACCTGCACGGTTTCAGCGGCGCCGGGGAACGCGTCGAACCCGGCGACGCCCTCGACCGGATGCTGCGGGCGCTGGGCCTGGCCGTCGAGGACATCCCCGCCGAGGTGGAGGACCGCGCGGCGCTGTACCGCTCGCTGCTGTCCGACCGGCGGCTGCTCATCGTGCTCGACAACGCCGCCGACGAGGCCCAGCTGCGGCCGCTGCTGCCCGGCGGCTCCCGCTGCCTGGTCATCGTCACCAGTCGCCGCCGGATGTCGGCCCTGGACGAGGTCACCCCGATCCCGCTGGACGTCATGAGCGCCGACGAGGCCACGGCGCTGTTCCTGGACGCCGCCGCGACCACCGGACTCGACGACACCGCGGCGGGCATCGTCGCCGAGGTCGTCGAGACCTGCGGACGGTTGCCGCTGGCGGTGCGGATCGCCGCCGCCCGGCTGCGCAGCCGTCCCAACTGGACCCTGGCCGACCTGCGCGACCGGCTGGCCCGCGACGGCGAACTGCTGTCCAAACTCGAGTTCGGGCAGCGCAGCGTCCGGGTCGCCTTCGAGATGTCCTACCGGGAACTGGACGAACGGCACGCCCACCTGTTCCGGCTGCTGGGCCTGGCGCCCGGCTCCGACCTGTCGGTGGGCGCGGTGTGCGCGCTGTTGGGCGAGGCGGCCGCCCACGAGGTCGAGACCCGGCTGGAGGACCTGGTCGACGCCCACCTGCTGCGGTCCCGGCGGCCCGGACGCTACGCGTTCCACGACCTGCTGCGCGCCTACGCCGTCAACCTCACCGAGTCCACCGACCCCGCCGAGCTGCGCGCCGAGGCGGTGGAGCGCATCGTCGACTACCACGTCCACACCGCGCACCGGGCGACGCTGCGGCTGGACCCGCTGCGGCGCGTCACCCCGCTGCCGCCGCTGCACGACGCCGTCAAACCCGCCGAGTTCGTCGACAGCCGCGCCGCCCGGGACTGGTTCGACGAGGAACTGGCGACACTGAAGGCGGTGCTGCGACTGACCGAGACGCGGCGACTGGACGAGTCGACCTACCAGCTGGTGTGGGCGATGGAGACCTACCTGAGCCGCCGGGGCCTGTGGGCCGACTGGGAACGGTTCCAGCGGCAGGCCATCGCCGCGGCCGAGCGACTGGGCGACCTGCCCCGGCAGGCCTACGCGCACCGGGTGCTGGGCCGTCCGCTGACCCAGCTGAGCCGCTACCCCGAGGCCTGCGCCGAGTTCAGCAAGGCCGTGGCGCTGTTCAAGCAGCTCGACGACCCGGTCGGGCAGGCCGACTCGCACCGGGGCCTGGCCTGGGCGTACTCCCGCACCGGCGACCGGCAGCGCGGCCTGGAGAACGTCATGGAGAGCCTGGTCCTGTACCGCAAGGCCGGGAACCAGCGCCGGGTCGCGCACGCCCTCAACGGCGTGGGCTGGCAGCACGCCCTGGCGGGGGAGTACCCGCAAACCCTCGACTACTGTGGACAAGCGATCGAGATCTTCGCCGAACTCACCAAACAGCACGGTCACCACGACGCCCACGCCGAGGCCGAGACCTGGGACAGCCTCGGCTACGCCCACCACCATCTGGGCAACCACACCGAGGCCATCACCTGCTACCGCACCGCCTTGGACCTGCTGGAGGACGTCGAGGACCGGTACTTCACCACCGAGGTGCTCACCAACCTCGGCGACGTGTACCTGTCCGAGGACGACCGCGACGCCGCCCGCCGGGTGTGGAGCCAAGCGCTGACCACACTGGACGAGCTCGGGCATCCGTACGCCGACAAGGTTCGCAGCCGACTGGCGACACTGGACGAATGACGGTGGGCCCGTGCTCTCGCACGGACCCACCGTTCCCCGCCTGCTTGCCCGGAAAGGGCTACTCGTAGGAGATGGCCTCCAGGACGTTGATCCGGTTGGCCCGGTAGGCCGGGATCAGCGCCGCGAAGAAACCGACCACGATAGCGGCGACCACATAGAACGCCATGGTTCCCCACGGCATCGCCAGGACGTCGATGAACGTCCGCAGTCCCCGCTGGGCCGCGATACCCAGCCCGGCGCCCACGCCCAGGCCCAGCAGCGCGCCGAACAGCGAGATCACGATGGACTCGACGGTCACCATCCGGGTGACCTGACCGCGCGTCAGCCCGGTGGCCCGCAACAGTCCCAGTTCCCTGGTCCGTTCCCGGATCGACAGCGTCAGCGTGTTGATGACGCCGATGACCGCGATCAGCATCGCCAGACCCAACAGGACCTGCACCACCGTCAGCATGATGTCGAACATCTGGTTCAGCTGTTCGGTGAACGCGCTGGTGTCCATCACCGTGACGAGCGGATAGTCCTTCAGCAGCTCGTTGACGTCCTTCATGACCGGCTTGACGTCGTCCTTGTCGCCCACCTCGATGAACGCCTGCATCGGCTTGTCCTCGTGGAAGTACTTTGCGTTGGACGCGTCGACGATCCACGGCGCCGCCATGAAGTCACCGGTGTTGACGATGCCCGACACCGTGAACTCCTTGGGCTCCTTCAGGTTCGCGAAGGTCACCTCGACGGTGTCGCCGACCTTCGTCTTGGTGTCCTTGGCCTGCCCGGTGCTCATCAGCATCTCGTCGGGACCCAGCGAGTCCATCTCGCCCTTGTCCTTGGTGACGCCCAGAAGCCGCGTGAAGTCCTTGATGTTCGACGTCGCCTGGACGTAGATCGGTTCGCCATCCAAAGTGGCCTGCGAATCGGCGTAGCCGTCCACGACCTTGGTGACCCCGTCGATGTCGGCGGCCTCGTCGAGCACCGACTTGTCGAAGGTGGGCGGGTTCTGCCCCTGCGTCGCGGGCGAGATCATCAAGTCCATGTTGACCTGTTTGGCCATGTACTTCTGGATGCTCGCGTTGGCCGAGGAGAACATGACGCCCACACCGGTCACCAAAGTGATGCCGATCATCAGCGCGGTGGCCGTGATCGCCGTGCGCCTCGGGTTGCGGCCCGAGTTGCGGCGGCCCAGCTTGCCCGGCAGCGACCACGAGAACAGGAAACCGATCAGCGACACCAACGGCCGGGCCAGCACCGGGGTGAAGATGATGGCGCCCAGGAACAGCACCGTGATCGCGCTGAACACCGCGATGCGGGTGTCGTCGGAGTCGATCTTGCCGAACTGCTTGGTCAGCGCGGCGGTCAGCAGCGCACCACCGCCGACCAGCAGCAGCCCGCCGATGATGGCGAACCAGCGCACCGGCCGCTGCGTGTTGGACGGGTCCTGCAGCGCGGCGATCGGCGGAATCCGCCCGGCCCGCAGCGCCGGCAGCAGCGCCGCGAACATCGTGATGCCGATACCGATCGCGGCCGCGGCGATCCACGCCTCCATCGGGATGGACAAAGTGGTCTGGAGGTCACCGAACAGGCCGCTCATGGCCTCGGTGCCCGCCCAGCCCAGTCCCACACCCACGGCCATGCCGACCACGGCCGCCAGGGCGCCGATGATGAACGCCTCCAGCATCACCGATCGGGTCACCTGGCCGCGTCCGGCGCCGATGGCCCTGAACAGGGCCAGCTCCCGGGTGCGCTGCGCGACGATGATCGAGAAGGTGTTGATGATCAGGAACACGCTCACCAGCAACGCGATCGTCCCGAAGCCCAACAGCAGGTAGTTGAAGAAGTCGAGGATGATCGACAGCTGCCCGGCGGACTCCTCGGCGAGCTTGTCACCGGTCTTGATCTGGTAGTCGCCGCCCAGTTCGGACGACAGCTGCTTCTTCAGCTCGGTCTGCGAGACACTGCCGTCGCTCTTGACGTTGACGCTGGAGAACACGTCCTCCTTGCCCAGCAACATCTTCTGCGCCGTCTCGGTGGTGAACGAGACGGTGGACTCGCCACCGAGCGAACCCCGGTTGCCGGAGTACTCGAACACACCCGAGACCTCGAAGGACTGCGGTTTCGTGTCACCGGAGTTGGGCAGCACCAGCTTCATGGTGTCGCCGACCTCGTAACCGGTCGCATCGGACAGTCCCTTGTTGATGGCGACCTCGTCGGACGCCTCGGGGCCGGAACCGTCGGCCATCTCCATGGGGTCGTTGACGCCGGTCCAGTTGGTGCCGATGGTCGGGGGACCGGTCGGGGGCAGGACCTTCTCGTTCTTGTCGAGCACCTGCACGCCGCCGGCGGCGTCGGCGACCTCCGCGGTGGCCTTGTCGACGTGCGGTTGGGATTTGATCTCGTCGACCAGGTCGGCGGGGATCGTGGCGACCTTGTCCTTGGACTCGTCGGCGTCGGGGGTGACCTGGACGTCGACGTTCTTGTACGCGGTGGCGAACATGTCGCGGATCGAGTCGCCCAGCGAGGCGTTGAGGATCAGGGTGCCGGAGATGAACGCGACACCCAGGATCACCGCCAGGCCGGACATGAACAGTCGCGCCTTGCGCGACAGCAACGATTTGAACGTGGCACGCAACATCTCTAGCGAGCCTCCCCGGCCTTGACCGAGTCGACGATCTCCTCGAAGCGCTTCAGTTCGTCCAGCACCCGGTCGGCGGTGGGTTCGAGCATCTCGTCCACCACCCGGCCGTCGGCCAGGAACAGCACCCGGTCGGCGTAGGACGCCGCGACCGGGTCGTGCGTGACCATCACAATGGTCTGTCCGAACTGGTCGACCGAGTCGCGCAGGAACTTCAGCACCTCGGTGCCCGAACGGGAGTCCAGGTTTCCGGTGGGCTCGTCGGCGAAGATCACCTCGGGCCGCTGCACCAGCGCCCGGGCGCACGCGACGCGCTGCTGCTGGCCGCCCGACAGCTGCGAGGGCCGGTGGGACAGCCGGTCGCGCAGTCCGACGGTGTCGATGACCCGGTCGAACCAGGCCGCGTCGGGCTTCTGCTTCGCGATGGACAGCGGCAGCAGGATGTTCTCCTGTGCGGTCAGCGTCGGCAGCAGGTTGAACTGCTGGAAGATGAAGCCGACCTTCTGGCGGCGCAGTTTCGTCAGCCCCCGGTCGGACAGGCCGGTGACCTTCGTGTCGCCGATGTGGACCTCGCCCCGGTTGGTGTGGTCGAGGCCGGCCAGGCAGTGCATGAGCGTCGACTTACCCGACCCCGAGGGGCCCATGATCGCCGTGAACTGTCCGGCGCCGAACTCCGCGCTGACGCCGTGCAACGCGATGACCTGCGCCTCACCGGTGCCGTACACCTTCCAGACGTTGTGCGCCCGCGCGGCGGCGGTTGTCGTTGTGGTCAAGGTAAAGCCCTCCCAAGGGATTCATGCGTTTCGGTGTTGTCTCCACGTACCCGAAACGCTATTGCCTCTCCCGGGCCCGGGCGTCGTGCGCGGGCAGGATTCGCGAGTACACCTTCGCGTCCGCCCTGACCGTCACCGCGAGACCAAGGTGGACCCGTGCCCTAGCCGTAGGGAAGGAGTGCTTCTCCTCCTCAAGGAGGAGGCGGCGCGCGGAATGCCGCGAATGTCACCTACTGGGCTTTACCAGCCCGGTCTCATACGCCAGCACCACGGCCTGCACCCGGTCCCGCACGCCCAGCTTGGTCAGCACGTGCCCGACATGAGTCTTCACCGTCGTCTCACTGACCGTCAGCTCTTTGGCGATTTCGGTGTTGGACATGCCCTTGGCCACCAGGATCAGCACCTCGCGCTCCCGTTCGGTCAGCACCTCGAGGCTGGCCGGGGTGGCGCCGTCGGGTTCGGGCAGCCGGTCGACGAACTTCTCCAGCAGCCGCCGCAGGATCCTCGGCGCCACGACCGCCTCGCCGGACGACACCGAACGGATCGCCGCGACCAGGTCCTCGGCGGGGACGTCCTTGGCCAGGAACCCGGCGGCTCCGGCGCGCAGCGCGCCCACCACGTACTCGTCCAGGTCGAAGGTGGTCAGGATCAGCACCCGCACCGGCAGTTTCGCCTCGACGATGGCCTTGGTGGCCGCGACCCCGTCCATGCGGGGCATCCGGATGTCCATGAGGACCACGTCGGGAAGCAGTCGCCGCGCCAGGTCGACGGCCTCTACGCCGTCACCGGCCTCGGCGATGATGTCGATGTCGGCCTCGGCCCCCAGCACCATCCGGAACCCGGTGCGCAGCAGCGGCTGGTCGTCGACGAGCAGAACCTTGATGGGCTTGTCGGTGCTCACGTCAGGTCGTCTCCGTTGGGGCCTCAATGGGTATCAGGGCGTGAACCCGGAAACCCCCACCGGGGCGGGGACCGGTACGCAGGCTGCCACCGTACAGGGCGACGCGCTCGCGCATGCCCACCAGGCCGTGGCCGACCCGGCCGGAGGCGGTGGTCAGGCTCTTCTGTCCGGCGCCGTTGTCGGTGACCTCTATCTCCAGTTCGTCCTCGCGGTAGGAGATCCGCACCCCGGAGTTGGCGGGGCCGCCGTGTTTGAGGGTGTTGGTCAGTCCCTCCTGGATGATCCGGAACGCCGTCAGGGCGATGCCCTGGTCGAGCGGGAACGGGGTGCCGTCGATGACGAGCTTCACCGGCAGCCCGGCGGAGCGGACCTGGCCGACCAGCGTGTGGATGGCGTCCAGTCCCGGCTGCGGGGTCAGTTCCCGGTCGTCGACCGCGGGTTCGTCGTCGGTGCGCAGCACTTCCAGCAGCCGCCGCATCTCGCGCAGCGTGGTGCGTCCGGTGGATTCGATGGTGGCCAGCGCCTCGTCGGCCCGGTCGGGGTCACTGGTGAGGGTGCGCCGGGCGCCGGTGGCCATGACGTTCATGACCGACAGGTGATGCGCGACGACGTCGTGCAGTTCCCGGGCGATGCGGCGGCGTTCGTCGTTGATGGCCTCGACGACCTTGGCGACCTGGTTCTCCTCGGCGATGCGGGCCCGGTCCTCCAGTTCGCTGACCTTGACGCGTTTGCCGTGCACGACCCGTCCGATGCCGAAGCAGGTCACCGCCAGCACGTAGTTGAACATCAGCACGACGAAGGCGGGGCTTTGGGCGAGCTGCTCGGGGCGCGCCATCACGATCGTGAGCGTCGCGACCCCCCACAGTGCCGCGGTGGCCGCGATCGCGTTGCGGAACGGCAGCGCGGCGGCGATCGTGTAGGCGATGACGAGGATCGCCCAGGTGCCCGACAACCACGCCAACGGGTCCAACATGGACGCGAACAGCAGCGCGATCGTCAGCGCCAGCGACCACCACAACCACACCCGCCGGATGGCCACCGGAAGACTGCCCAGGAACAACCACAGCCAGATCAGCGGGTCGGTGGGCTTTATCTCCGGGGCGAGGAACGCCAGCCCGCTGAGGCCGAAGACGATCAGCGCCAGCAGCGAGTCGCCGGCCAACGGCCGGGCCTGAAACCAGCGGTGCAACGGTCCGTTGCGCATCCACACTCGGGTTTCGGCGGTTGTCATGGACGGTACGGTAACCTCTCGGCGCCGCTCAGCCCTCCGCGTGTCGGGGGATCTTCGCCTCATCCCCAGGATGGAGCCCGAGCCGGGGCACCAGCCATTCGGTGATCCCGGCCGACAGCGGTCCGATGATGGCCAGGATCAGCACGTACCCGGCGATGAACGGGGTCAGCCGCTCGTCCAGGCCCGCCGCGGCGGCCATGGTCCCCAGGATCAGCGCGAACTCGCCGCGTGCCAACAGGGTGGAGGCGATATTGGCCGCGGGCAGCGCCCCGAAGCCGTTCATGCGGGCCGCGGCGATACCGGCGGCCAGGTTGCCCACGATGGTGATGCCCACCGCGATGGCCACCGGGCCCGCAACCACGGCGATGTCGCCGGGATCGATGGACAGGCCGAACACGAAGAAGAAGATCGCCCCGAACGCGTCGCGCAGCGGGTGCACCAGCTCGCGGATGCGGGGCCCGGAGGTGGTGCCGCCGAGGATGAGCCCGATCATGAACGCGCCGATGGCGTCGGCGACGCCCAGCTTCTCCGAGATCCCGGCGATGAGCACCGCCGCGCCCAGGAAGCTGATCACCAGCAGCTCGTCGTCCTTGACGGCGATGACCTTGCCGATCAGCCGGGTGCCGAACCGGGCGGCGATCGCCAGCACCAGCAGGAACCCGAAGGCCTTGCCCATCTGCCACAACATCTCGGCCGCGCCCTCGGCGCCACCGAGTATCGGCTGGATCGCGGCCAGGTACAGCGCCAGGAAGATGTCCTCCACGACGATGATGCCCAGGATCAGCCGGGTCTCGGGATTGCCCAACCGTCCGGTGTCGACGAGCAGTTTCGTCACGATCGCCGAGGACGAGATGCCCACGATCCCGGCCAGTACCAGCGCCTCCCGGGTGCCCCAGCCCAACGCGAACCCGAAGCCCAGCCCGGCGCCGACGTTGAGCAGCAGGTAGATGCCGCCCACGGCGAACAGCTTCCGGCCGCCCTTCTTCAGGTCGTCGACATGGAACTCCAGGCCGAGATAGAACAGCAGCAGCACCAGGCCCAGCGCCGACAGCATCTCGAACTCGTGCGGATCGTCCACGAGGACGAAGCCGGGAGTGTACGGTCCCAAAAGGATCCCGGCGACCATGAACAGTGGAATCGTGGGAAGACCGATCCGGCGGCCCAGCCGGGCGATGACGGCGGCGGCGACGAAGGCACCACCCATGGCCAGCAGGGTTTCGGCGTGACCCACAGACACCTCCCGTTCGACGCGTAACGACCCTAACCCTAACAAATCGTTACACATCGACAAGGAGTTCAGACTGTGATCGGCAACGGGTACGGCGGCGGCGTTCCCCCGAACTCCGGGCACCGATCCTTGAAATGACACCATCCACAAAGGCCGCTCTTCTTGGCGCGGAAGTCGCCGCGCGTCACGGCCTCCCCGATCGCCCGCCACAACGCGGTGATGTTGCGTTCGGTGGCCCGCAGCTCCGCCTCGGTCGGGGAGTAGTCGATCGCCTGGCCGTCCTTCAGATAGATCAGCCGCAGCACCGTGGGCACCACGCCGCGGACGTGCCACAGCGCCACCGCGTAGAACTTCAGCTGGAACAGCGCCTCGGCCCGAAACGCCTCCCGGGGCACGCCGCCGGTCTTGTAGTCCACCACCCGGATCTCGCCGGTGGGCGCCACGTCCAGCCGGTCGATATAGCCCTTCAACCGCACCCCGTCGGCGGTGGTGGCCTCCACCAAACACTCGCGTTCGGCCGGTTGCAGTCGCCGCGGATCCTCCACCGCGAAGTACGCCTCAACCAGCTTGCGCACCTCGGCGATCCAGGCCGACTCGTCGTCCACGACACCCGCGGCCTCGGCATCGGCGTCGCGCAGCCGCTTCCACTCCGGCTCCACCAACTCCAGCGCCCGCCCGGAAGTGCGTTCGGCCGCGCCCAGGTCGTACAGCCGCTCCAGCACCGAGTGCACCAGCGTGCCCTTCACCTGCGCCGACGAGGTCGGCTCGGGCAGCTTGTCGATCACCCGGTACCGGTACTTCAGCGGGCAGGACTTGAAATCGTTGGCGCGCGAGGGTGACAACGTCACCGGGGCTCGAAACTCGGACGACATGGGCCAACCCTACGGCCGGACACCGACGTCCACGATGTCACCGCGCCCAGGACGCATGCGTACCATCTACTCGATGAACCAATCCGACGGCCGACCGACCCGCCCGGGCCTGCGCATCGCGCGTGTCCTCGGCGTGCCCGTCTACATCAGCCCCACCTGGCTGATCCTGGCCGTGCTGGTGACCCTCATCTACTCCGACGTCGTGCGGGTGGCCGTGCCGGGGCTTTCCGGTGGCCTGGTCTACCTGGTGTCCTTCGGTTTCGTGGTCACCCTGTGCGGATCGGTGTTCCTGCATGAGCTGGGCCACGCGCTCACCAGCCGCCACTACGGCATCGGCGTGCGCGGTATCACCCTGGAGATGCTGGGCGGCCACACCGAGATGGCCACCGATCCCAAGAGCCCCAAGGTGGAGGCCGTCGTGGCCCTGGCCGGACCGGCGGTGTCGGCGGTGCTGGGCGCCATCGGCACCGCGGTGGCCCTGATCCTGGAACCGTTCACGCTGGCCTGGCAGTTCGCCTTCCAGGTCGCCGCCTGCAACATCATCGTGGCCATCTACAACGTGCTCCCCGGGATGCCGCTGGACGGCGGCCGGGCGCTGCGGGCCCTGGTGTGGGCCATCAAGGGTGACAAACACGTCGCCTCCATAGTGGCCGGATGGGCCGGACGGGTGGTGGCCGTCGCCACCGCCGCGGCCGGAATCCTCGCCTTCGCCACCGGATTCGTCTCCGTCATCGGCATCGTCTTCGCGCTCATGATCGCCGCCGTGCTGTGGCTGGGCGCCACCCGCTCCATTCAGCTGGGCACCCTCGGCGCCCGGTTCCACCTGCTGGACGTGGCCAAACTGCTGCGCCCCGCCACCTGTGTCCCCAGTGGAACTCCGCTGGGCGAGGCGCTGCGGCAGCAGCGCGAGGCCGACTCCGGCGGCGTCCTGGTCGTGGACGCCGCGGGCCACCCCACCGCGATCATGCACAGTGCCGCGACCCAGGCCGTGCCCGCCGACCGCCGTCCCTGGGTGTCGGTCGACGACGTCGCGCAGGGCCTGGACGGTTCCAACACCTGGAAGCCGTCCTGGCGCGGCGAGGAGGTCGTCGCGGCGATGCGGCGCCACCCGGCCAACGAGTACGCCGTCGTCGACGACGGCCGGGCACTGGGAGTCGTCAACGCCGCCGACATCGCCGACGCCCTGGACCCGCGCAAACCAGCACCGGCCCCGCCGCGCGAGACGGCGACCGACACGGAGGTGACCGAACGTGAGTAATGTCCGCACAGGACCGTTCCGGGAAGGGGACCGGGTCCAGCTCACCGATCCCAAGGGACGCATGCACACCGTCGTCCTGGAGTCGGGCAAGACCTTCCACACCCACCGCGGCGGCATCAGCCACGACGACCTCATCGGACAGCCCGAGGGCAGCGTCGTGTCCTCCACGGCCAACACCCGCTACCTGGCGCTGCGACCACTGTTGACCGACTTCGTGCTGTCGATGCCGCGCGGCGCCCAGGTCATCTACCCCAAGGACTCCGCCCAGATCATCGCCGAGGGCGACATCTTCCCCGGCGCCCGCGTCATCGAGGCCGGAGCCGGTTCGGGCGCGCTGACCTGCTCGCTGCTGCGGGCCGTCGGCGAGACCGGGCACGTCTACTCCTACGAGCTGCGCCCCGACTTCGCCGAGATCGCCCGCAACAATGTCGAGACCTTCTGGGGCGGCCCGCCGAAACAGTGGACGCTCACCAATGGAGACTTCGCCGAGTGCGCCGAGACCGGTGTGGACCGGATCGTGCTGGACATGTTGTCCCCGTACGCGGTCCTGGACGCCGTGGAGCGGGCCCTGGTGCCCGGTGGCGTCCTGATCGGCTACATCGCCACCACCACCCAGATGTCGGACCTGGTGGAGGCGCTGCGGGAACGCGGCGGCTTCACCGAACCGCGCGCCTTCGAGTGCATGGTGCGCGGCTGGCACCTGGAGGGCCTGGCGGTGCGCCCCGACCACCGGATGATCGCCCACACCGCGTTCCTGGTGATCACCCGCAAGCTGGCGCCGGGCGTGACCGCGCCGACGCGGCAGCGCAAGCCCAGCAAGGGCGCCGAGGCCTACGCGGCCCGCAAGGCCCAGAACGCGACGCCGCCGCAGTCCTAGTCGTCGGCTCCGGGACCGGCGACGGGGGTGTCGTCGTCCACCTTGCGGACGTGGATGCACTCGCCGGGACAGTCCTTGGCGGCGTCGATGATGTCCAGGCGCAGGTTCACCGGAACGTCGACCCGCTGCCCGGTCTCGGTGCGCAGCTCACCGTCCTCCCCCTTCACGTATGCGAGTCCGTCGATGTCGAACTCGAATACGTCGGGGGCGTACTGAACACACAGGCCGTCCCCCGTGCACAGGTCCTGATCGATGTGAACGGTGAGTTGTTCGTTGTCGGCTGACACGTGTTCCAGATTAAGACGGCGAGACTGTGGCGATTCGTCGGTGCCTACGCATACCCTGTTAGCTCACAACCGGCTACGGTTGAGGAAGAACTCTCGAGTGAGAGGTGGGACAGATGTCACGTAACGATGATGAACAAGCCCGTGGTAGTCGCTGGGAGCGGGAAACTCAGGACCTCTCAACACAGGTGGAGTACTTGCAGGAGGAGCTCGCTCTGGCTCGCCGCAAGCTCACCGAGACACCTGGACACGTGCGTCTACTGGAAGAGCGCCTGGCCGCGACGAAGGCCCAGGTCGAGCGGATGTCCGAGCAGAACGAACGGCTCGTGGCCACGCTCAAGGACGCCCGCGAGCAAATCGTCACCCTGAAAGAGGAGATCGATCGACTCGCCCAGCCACCCAGTGGCTACGGCGTCTTCATCGAGGCCCGTGAGGACGGCACCGTCGACGTCTTCACCGGCGGACGCAAGATGCGTGTGGCCTTGTCTCCCTCCATCGAACCCGAGTCGCTGCGACGCGGTCAGGAAGTCCTGCTCAACGACGCCCTCAACGTCGTGGAGAGCCTCGGCTTCGAGCGGGCCGGTGACGTGGTCACGCTCAAGGAACTGATCGAGAGCGACACCGGCCACCCGGACCGGGCGCTCGTCACCTCGCACGCCGACGAGGAACGGGTCGTCCACCTCGCCGACAGCCTCACCAACGCCCCGCTGCGGGCCGGTGATTCGCTGCTGGTCGAGCCGCGCTCCGGATACGCCTACGAGCGGATCCAGAAGAGCGAGGTCGAGGAACTGGTCCTGGAAGAGGTCCCCGATGTGGACTACGAGTCCATCGGTGGTCTCGACGGCCAGATCGAGTTGATCCGCGACGCGGTGGAGCTGCCGTTCCTGCACGCCGACCTGTTCGCCGAGTACGAGTTGCGTCCGCCCAAGGGTGTGCTGCTGTACGGCCCGCCCGGCTGCGGCAAGACCCTCATCGCCAAGGCGGTCGCCAACTCGCTGGCGAAGAAGGTGGCCGAGGCGCGCGGCGACGACTTCACCGGCGGCGACCGGGCCAAGAGCTACTTCCTCAACATCAAGGGCCCCGAGCTGCTGAACAAGTACGTCGGTGAGACCGAGCGGCACATCCGCCTGGTCTTCCAGCGCGCTCGCGAGAAGGCCAGCGAGGGCCAGCCGGTCATCGTGTTCTTCGACGAGATGGACTCGGTCTTCCGCACCCGCGGTTCGGGTGTCTCCTCCGATGTGGAGAACACCATCGTCCCGCAGCTGCTGTCCGAGATCGACGGTGTCGAGGGTCTGGAGAACGTCATCGTCATCGGCGCCTCCAACCGCGAGGACATGATCGACCCGGCGATCCTGCGTCCGGGCCGCCTGGACGTCAAGATCAAGATCGAACGCCCCGACGCGGAGTCGGCGCGCGACATCTTCTCCAAGTACGTCACCACGAAGCTGCCGCTCAACGAGGCCGACCTGGCCGAACAGGGTGGCTCCCGCGAGGCGTGCGTGCAGGAGATGATCCAGCAGGCGGTCGAGCGCATGTACACCGAGACCGAGGAGAACCGCTTCCTCGAGGTCACCTACGCCGACGGCGACAAGGAAGTCCTGTACTTCAAGGACTTCAACTCCGGTGCCATGATCCAGAACATCGTGGACCGCGCCAAGAAGATGGCCATCAAGGAGTTCCTGAACTCCCAACGCAAGGGCCTCCGCCTCCAGCACCTGCTCGACGCCTGCGTCGACGAGTTCCGCGAGAACGAGGACCTCCCGAACACCACCAACCCCGACGACTGGGCCCGCATCTCCGGCAAGAAGGGCGAGCGGATCGTCTACATCCGCACCCTGGTGTCCGGCAAGGGCGACGAGTCCGGCCGTTCCATCGACACGGTGTCCAACACCGGTCAGTACCTGTAACCCCCCGACGTGGAAAGGGACCCGGCGAACTGCCGGGTCCCTTTCCACGTTCTCAGTGACAGCTCTTCTGAGAACCGTCGTCGTCGTCCCAGCTGCAACTGTCGTCGAAGTTGCCCGACGGCGTGTACAGCCTCGCCTTGTCGCCGGTGTTGTTCCACACGTACCAGCTACGTCCCCAATAGACGTGACCGCCGCCGTTGCTTCCCTTTCCGGTGTGCACCTTGACATTCTTGCCAGCGCCAATGGTGTAGGTGGGGAAGAGGAACTTGTACCCGGCGTTGTCCTTGATGTACCACCCCTTGATCTGGTACGGAGTGGACCGTGCGTTGTGGATGTTGATCCACTCGGCGTTGAGCGATGTGTTCGATCCCGAGTCACTGCCGGGGGAGTTGAACTGGACCAACCCGATGTGAATGCCCCCCTCGTGGGCCGAGGCCGGGGTCGCGGTGACCGCCAGGCTCACCCCGATCGCGAGCAGAGTCGCCGCCAGGGTCGCCAAGATCTTCTTGCGCATGTTCATGGTGAGTGCCCTTCAAACCCGATTTCAACGGTTCCGTTCCGTTGTGCCGGTAGGGACGGATTCGTAACGCTACTCACCTTTCCCTGATCCACCAGGGGACCATGGTCCTCACTCGATCTGGGGAAGTTGCTTGACAAAGATGCGGCACTGTTCCTGCTGGCGGCTGACGTTGCCGTCGCTGTCGAAGTGCTCGCGGAAGGTGGTGGTGGGGGAGTGGATCCACTCGCGGTAGTCGAGTTGCTGGTAGAGACGGATCGCGTCGTGGTTGTCGAGGGCGACCCCCAGGGCGACTTGTTTGAAGTCGAGGCCCTTGAGGAAGGTCTCGGCCGCGGTGATGAGGCGGGTGCCGATGCCCCGGTTGCGCAGGCCGTCCCGCACCTCCAGGTGCTGGAGCAGCGGGACGGCCCGCAGGTGGAGTCGCAGTTCGGGCTCGTCGGCCGGTTCCAGGGAGACGTAGATGTCTCCGGCCGGTCGGCCGTCGACGAGGGCTATGAACAGCCGCCCGCGATCCTGGCGCTGGCGCCGCAGTCGTTCGGTGAAGTAGAACCGCTGCCCCAGCCGGTCGATGAGCGTCGGAAGGTCCTCGTCGCGAGCCTGGCGAATGGTCGGGTCCACCGCGTTTCACCTCTCAGATTCAGGTCTGGCGTTCCTTTGACCACACTAGACATATGTGATGGTCAGGACAACGACCACGATCAGCATCGTGATGGCGAACAGCGCGACGGCTCCGGCCCGCAGGAGGAGACCCACGATCTCCGAGATCGGGCCCCAGATGAGCCGTAGCGAGCGTACGGCCAGGGCGAGGGTGACGGTGAGAAGTACGACGACGAGGACCCGTCCGACGGCGCCGGTGTTGGCCGTCATGTCGACGGTGTCGGCGGACAGAAGTGTTGGGGTGTGGAGGAAGTGGTACATCGTGCTCTCCTTTGCCCAGCGGCTTGTGGCCACTGTCTACTCAGAGGGGTGTGAGACCGACGGCGGTTTCCGGATTGCGGGGGCTCCACGCGGCGCTGGGTGGAGAGCCGTCAGGTTCACTGGGATCCGTGAACTTCAGTTTTTGTGACTAAAGTTAATTCGTGATACCTGAATCTGAGAGTAGCGTGTAGACGCTGGGTCGCGCAAGACCCCGCCACTGTCCAAGATTTGACATCGATTGACACGTTCGTGACAATCCCTGGTTAGAGTGGCATGTTCAGTTAACCCGACTGAAGGGCTGAAACGCCGATGACTTCCCGCGAAAACCCGGCGCTGCTACTGGCCCGGCGCTTGCGTGGTCTGCGTGAACACGCTTGGCCGGACGTCTCACTGACCCAACGCGATCTCGCCCGGGTGCTGGGTGGTTCGCGTCCGTTGAGTGTTCCGTTGATCTCGTCGTGGGAGAACCCGCAGCGTCCTGTGGTGCCGCCCGCCGAGCGGCTGTTGGCCTACGCGGCGTTCTTCGCGTCCCGGCGTTCGGTGGAGTCGCGGCCCTACCGGCTGCTCGACGACGCCGAACTCACCACTGTAGAACGTGAACGGCGGGACCGGCTGGAACGCGAACTGCTGGAGGCGCGCTCGGAGGCGCTGACCTTCCAGGAGACGGCAACGACGCCGATCCCGGTGGGCACGTTGGACGGGCCGTGGCGGTTCGAGGACGGCAAACCGATCACCATCGTGTGCGCCGAGGTGCCCAAGCAACAACTCGACAGTCTGCCCACACCCGACGACCCGCTCCGCGCCTATGCCGAGCTGTACTCGTATGCGGACGCCGATTCGCTGCTGGAACTGCACGGACACATCCGGGCGGCCAATCCGTTCTCGGAAGTGACGGTGCGCAAGGCCCCCGAACTGCTGCCGGACGATTACACGACCCATCTGGTGCTGCTGGGCGGCTCCGACTTCAACAGCGCCACCCGTACCCTGATCGCGATGTTGAAGCTGCCGGTCATGCAGGTGCCCGCCGGACCGGAATCCCGGCTGCCCACCATGTACCGCGTCGAGGAGGACGGGCGCACCGACGACCACCATGCCGACTGGGACGCCGGGGGAACCCACCTGCTCAGCGACGTCGGCCAGTTCGTCCGCGCCCCCAATCCCCTCAACGGCAAGCGAACCCTGACCATCTGCAATGGCATCGACAGCCGGGGCGTGCTGGGCACCGTCCGGGCGCTCGTCGACGAGCGATTCCGGGAACGCAACAGCGCGTATCTTCGCGACCGGTTCGCCGGTTGTACCAAGTACGGGGTACTGACGCGGATCCTGATCGTCGACGGTGCCGTCGTCACGCCTGACTGGACCCTCAAGGAAACCCGCCTTCACGAATGGAAAGCCACATAGTGACCTCACAACGGCAGGATCGCTGATCAAGTGCTGACCACGCATCACGGCTCCCACGCGGCACTTGTCACCAACATCGACGCGGCGGACGTCGTCCCCGGCGAACTCGACGCGATCATCGTCCCCACCGTCCGTCCCGGCTGGCACCTGACCTCGGCGCTGGAGGTGGCCGCCGAACTCGACCGGCCGCTGCTGTGCCTGTCCAGCAAGGGTTCGGACCCGGCCGACATCCTCAAGGTCGCCGACAGCGTCGGCGCCGAGGCGATCGTCATCGACACCACCGAGGCGTTGCCGAAGCTGCTGCCGGACTTCGCGACCACCAAGCTGATCCGCGAACGCGGCTTTGGCCGCAGCACCGACCTGAGCGGGAAACGCAACCTCGGTCTGCTGATCGCGCGGGCGATGAACTGGCGCAAGATCCTGTTCCTCGACGACGACATCCGACAGGTCACCGCTCGCGATCTGCGCGCGCTCGGGAGACTGCTGGACTCCTTCGCCGCGGTCGGTCTGGGCAACACCGGTTATCCCGACAACTCGGTGGTGTGCCACGCGTTTCGAGCAGTCGACGGTCAGCAGGACACCTTCGTCAGCGGTGGTCTGCTCAGTGTGCGCGCCGACAGACTCGACGGCTTCTTCCCCGACATCTACAACGAGGACTGGTTCTTCCTCCACTCCACGAGGGACATCGCCCGCACCGGGGCGGCCTTCCAGGACAGGTATGACCCCTTCGTGACCCCGAACCGTGCCACCGACGAGGAACTGGGCGACTGTCTCGCCGAAGGCGTCTACTGGCTGCGCGACGAGGGCAAGTCACCGGCCACCGCCCGTGAGGAAGCGTTCTGGAGCCACTACCTGGATGGCAGGCGGCAGCTCATCGACGAGGTGCGACAGCGGCTGGAGACCAAACCGGCCGACGAGGAAGGACTGCGCGAACGGCAGCTGGCCTCGATGGCGGCGGCCCGCGATGTCCACCGGCGCATCACATCGGAGCTGTGCACCGCGATCATCCGCGCCTGGGAATCCGACACCGCCGACTGGCGCGGCCACCGCGCCCAGACCCCGGCGGGCACCTCCGTCGAGGACTGCCTGCGGCTGCTGGAAAAGCGCCACCATCCTGGTTCCGGCATCGACTGGGACGCCCGCGTCCACCGCTCCCGCTGACGGCGCACGCGGCGCGCGACGCGGCGCCGCTGTGGGCACGCGCGGCTACATTTGCTCGCATGACGCAGCAGCGAACCCGGCCCACCGCGATCGTCGTCCAGAACGGACCCAAGGGCGGCCCGGGGCGGGTCGGCGAATGGCTTGCCGCTGAAGGCATCGCGCTCGACGTCGTCCACGGCTACCAAGAGCCGGTTCCCGAGCGGCTGGAACACGACGCGGTGATCGTGCTGGGCGGCGGCTACCTGCCCGACGCCGACGACAAGGCGCCCTGGCTGGCCGCCACCCGCACGCTGGTGCGCCAGGCACTCGACACCGACACGCCGGTACTGGGCATCTGCCTGGGCGGGCAGCTGCTGGCGCACGTGGCCGGGGGAGTCGTGGAAGGCGACGTCGGCGCGCCCGAGAACGGCAGCACCCCCGTCACCATCCGTCCACAAGCCAGCGACGACCCGCTGTTCGGGTCGCTGCCGCCGACGGTGCCCGCCATCGAGCACCACGTGGACGCCATCACCGCGCTGCCGCCCGACGCGATCTGGCTGGCCGAGACCGATCGCTGCCCGTACCAGGCGTTTCGGGTCGGCCGCTCCGCCTGGGGAACCCAGTTCCACCCCGAGATCGACCCGGACCGGGTGCGGCGCTGGGACCCCGAACCGTTGCGGGAACAGGGATTCGACCCCGAGCAGGTCTACGCCGGTGCCGACGCCGACGACGAGGTCGCCCGCGCGATCTGGGAGAAGGTCACCCGCCGGTTCGCGACGGTCGTCCACGACGCCGCCCGCGCGTAACACTCGCGTCCGCCGAGGTCAGGACGGCTCGCGCGGCAGTGCCGCCGCCTTGCGGGCGCTGCCCCGGTGCGACTCGGCCGGATACCGCCGCGCGTTGCGCTCGATCTTCGACGCCGAGGCCGCCAGCAGGTCCACCTCCATGACGTCGGCCAGACGCACCAGGTAGTGCAGCACGTCGGCCATCTCGTCGGCGACCTTCGCCTTGGCCTCCCCGCTCAGGTGCTGGCTCTCCTCGGGGGTCAGCCACTGCAACTCCGCCACCAGCTCACCGGCCTCACCCGCCAGCGCCATCGCCAGGTTCTTGGGCGTGTGGAACTGTTCCCAGTCCCGCTCGGCGGCGAAGTCGCGCAGCCGGGCGGCCAGGTCCTCGATGGTTCGCATCCCGGCACTGTACTGCCGGGCGGCGACCCTCACACCGGTACGCCGTCGCGCTGGGCCCGCCACATCGTCCAGGCGCTGTCGACCATGTCCATCAGGTCGTAGCGGGCCCGCCAGCCCAGTAGCCGCTCGGCACGCTCCACCGCCGCCACCGCGCCGGCCGCGTCGCCCGGACGCCGGTCGACGACCTTGTGCGGCACCGGCTGCCCGGTCACCTGGCGCACCGCCTCCAGCATCTCGAAGACGGTGTAGCCGCGTCCGGTGCCGATGTTGACGACGTCCCCGGCCTCGTGGCCGCTGATGTACTCCACCGCCGCGACGTGGGCGTCGGCCAGGTCCTCGATGTGGATGTAGTCGCGCAGCCCGCTGCCGTCGCGGGTGTCGAAGTCGTCCCCGGTCACCCCGAAGACCTCACCGGAGTCGATGGCGTTGAACAGGATCGTGAACACGTTCGCGCCGCCCACCTCGGCCAGTTCCGGGGCCAGCGCCCCCACCGGGTTGAAGTAGCGCAGCGCCAGGTACGACAGGTGCCCGGCCGCGGCCGCGTCCTTGAGGATCAGCTCGGCCATCAGCTTCGTGGTGGCGTAGGGGCTGAGCGGGTCGGCCGGGGTGATCTCAGCGTGCACCGGCCCCGGCGCGCCGCCGTAGATCGCCGCCGAGGACGACTGGACGATGTGCCGCACCCCGGCGTCCTTCATCGCGTCCAGCACCGCGATGAAACCGCTGACGTTGTCGCGGTGGTACAGCATCGGGTCGCTGGTCGACTCGGGCACCGACTTGCGGGCGGCCAGGTTCACCACCCCGGTCACGTTGTGGATCCGCATGACGTCGGTCAGCGCGTCCCGGTCGAGCAGATTGCCCACGCACAGCGGAACACCCTCGGGAACCCGGTCGGCGACACCGGTCGACAGGTCGTCGTAGACGACGACCTGGTACCCCTGCGCCCGCATGCGCCGGACCACGTGCCCACCGATATAACCGGCTCCCCCGGTGACCAGCCATGACATGCCCGTCGACCTCCGTGTACTCGTCCGACAATCAGTTCCCCTGCTCATTGCCATCGCTTACCGTACCTGCCTGGTCAGGGCCCTGTGGCTCACAGTGACCTCATCCATACCGGGAAGCTCACAGGGCACTTGGACCCATCCGTACCCGCCGCCCCCAAGAGTCGGGGGTTTGGCGACTAGGCTCGGCCTATGACCGTTCGTCGCATCATGGGAACCGAAGTCGAGTACGGAATCTCCGTTCCCGGCCAGCCCGGCGCCAACCCCATGGTGAGCTCCTCGCAGATTGTCAATGCGTACGGCGCCCGTCCGGAACTCACCAAGGGTGGCCGCGCCCGGTGGGACTACGAGGAAGAATCGCCGCTGCGTGATGCCCGGGGATTCACTTACACCGGGGCGCTCTACGACCCCGCCGAGACTCTGGCCGACGAGGACACCGGCCTGGCTAACGTGATCCTCACCAACGGGGCCCGTCTCTACGTCGACCACGCCCACCCCGAATACTCCACGCCCGAGGTCACCAACCCCAGGGACATCGTCCTGTGGGACAAGGCGGGCGAGGTCATCATGGCCGAAGCCGCGAAGCGGGCCGCCAGCGTGCCGGGCAGCCCGTACATAAACCTGTACAAGAACAACACCGATAACAAGGGCGCCAGCTACGGCGCGCATGAGAACTACCTGATGGCGCGATCGACGCCCTTCGCCGACATTGTCACCCACTTCACTCCGTTCCTGGTCACTCGACCGGTGGTGTGCGGTGCCGGCCGGGTCGGCATCGGCCAGGACGGCAGCAAGGACGGCTTCCAGATCTCGCAGCGCGCCGACTACTTCGAGGTCGAGGTCGGTCTGGAGACCACCCTCAAGCGCCCGATCATCAACACCCGCGACGAGCCGCACGCCGACGCCGACCAGTACCGGCGGCTGCACGTCATCATCGGTGACGCCAACCTCTCGGAGATATCCACGTATCTGAAGGTGGGCACGGCGGCGCTGATCCTGTCCATGATCGAGGACGAGGCCATGGACCCGGGCTTGTCCATCGCCGAACCGGTTAACGAACTGAAGGCGATCAGTCACGACCCCACATTGGCGCACAAGGTCCGACTTCGCGACGGCCGGAAGATGACGGCTGTTCAAATTCAGCAGGAATTTCATGATCGCGCCACGGCGTATGTCGAGCGCAAGTACGGTGCCGACGCCGACGAGGACACCAAGGACGTGCTGCGGTTGTGGGGCGAGACGCTCGACAAACTCGCCCGCGACCCGATGGAGTGCGCCCGTGAGCTGGACTGGGTCGCGAAACTGCGGCTGCTCAACGGCTACCGCGACCGCGAGCGCCTCGACTGGGGCGCGTCCAAGCTGGAACTCATCGACCTCCAGTACTCCGACGTGCGGCCCGGCAAGGGCCTGTACCACCGGCTGGTCGCCAAGGGAGCGATGCGGACGCTGTTCACCGACGAGCAGGTGCGCGAGGCGATGACCAACCCGCCCACCGACACCCGCGCCTACTTCCGGGGCCGCTGCCTGGCGAAGTATCCGTCCGAAGTGGTCGCCGCGAGCTGGGACTCGCTGATCTTCGACGTGGGACGGGAATCGCTGGTCCGGGTGCCCATGATGGAGCCAGGCAAGGGAACCGCCGAGCACGTGGGCGCCCTGTTCGACCGCTGCCCCAGCGCCAAGGACCTGCTGGACATCATCACCGGCGGCAACTGATCCTGTTCGCAGAGATATACACGCCGCTCGGGAATGTCGTAAGGTCGCGGTAACGTTCTAGGATCAAATGCAGCCACAGGCAACTGAGGCTCGACAGGTGAGGGATTAAAGCCATGGCAGAGAAGGACACCGGCGGGCAGGCCCACTCCCAGCACGCCAAGCAGACCACCGAAGAAGAGACCACCGAGGCGGTCGTCGATCCCGAAATCGCCGAACGCCATGAGGAGATCACTGAGGACGTCGACGATCTGCTCGACGAGATCGACAGTGTCCTCGAATCGAACTCCAGCGAGTTCGTCCGCAGCTACGTCCAAAAGGGAGGTCAGTGAGGCGTCGTTCCGCAAGGGACGATCGCTTCGCCACGCCCTGACGGGGGCGTAGGGACCCTCACCGCGAGGGCGTTAAGGTTGCCGAGTTGACATCGTGTGAAGTGGAAGGGTGATGCTGTGAGCGGCACGGCGGAGTTTCCAGGGCGAATCCCGGCCCCATACCTAGAGGTGGGGTCGTCGTCGTTTGTGGAATTGCTGGGGAGTGTGGCACCCGAACTGCTGCCGGGGCGCAGGCCACTGCCGCCCGGTGACATGGGCGACGCCGCCCCGCACGGCACGACCATCGTGGCACTGCGGTGCAACGAGGGCGTGGTGATGGCCGGCGACCGCCGCGCCACCCAGGGCAACATGATCTCGCTGCGCGACATCCAGAAGGTCTTCCCCGCGGACGCCTATTCGCTGATCGGCATCGCCGGCACCGCGGGCCTGGGTGTGGAGATGATCCGGCTGTTCCAGGCCGAACTGGAGCACTTCGAGAAGCTCGAGGGCAACGCGCTGAGCCTGCACGGCAAGGCCAACAAACTGGCGAACATGATCCGGGGCAACCTGGGCATCGCCATGCAGGGCCTGGCGGTGCTGCCGCTGTTCGCCGGATTCGACACCGACGCGCCCGACGCGGCCTCGGCCGGACGCATCTTCAGCTACGACGTGGTCGGCGGCATCTACGAGGAACGCGAATACGACGCCATCGGCTCGGGTTCCATCTTCGCCAAGTCGGCGCTGAAGAAACGCTTCCAGTCCGAGGTGGACGCCACCGAGGCGACCCGGCTGGCGATCGAGGCGCTGTACGACGCCGCCGACGACGACTCGGCGACCGGCGGGCCGGACCTGACCCGCAAACTGTTCCCCACGGTCTTCACGGCCACGGCGGACGGGGCCAAGCGCGTCCCCGACGCCGAGATCGAAGCCGTGTCGCGCGCGGTCGTGGCGGCGCGGTTGGAAAACCCCGGCGGCTGAGAGTCACCAGGGTGAATATCGGTTTCGTGGATGGGAGTATTTAGTCGTGGCCATGCAGTTCTACACCTCACCCGAGCAGATCATGCGGGATCGCTCGGAGTACGCCCGCAAGAACATCTCGCGGGGGCGCAACACCGTCGTGCTCAGCTACGCCGGTGGCGTGCTGTTCGTGGCCGAGAACATCTCGACCACGCTGCACAAGATCAGTGAGCTGTACGACCGCATCGGTTTCGCCGCCGTGGGCCGCTACAACGAGTTCGAGAACCTGCGCACCGCGGGCGTGCGGATGGCCGACACCCGCGGCTACGCCTACGACCGTCGCGACGTCAAGGCCCGGCCGCTGGCACAGGCCTACGCGCAGACGCTGGGCGCCATCTTCACCGAGCAGACCAAGCCCTTCGAGGTGGAGATCTGCGTGGCCGGCGTCGGCAGCAGCCCCGACGACGACGAGCTGTACCGGCTGACCTACGACGGCTCCATCAACGACGAGCCCGGCTACCTGGTCATGGGCGGTCAGGCCGACAAGCTGACCTCGGTGCTCAAGGAGGGCCACAACTTCGACCTGGACCTCACCGGCGCGTTCCGGCTCGCCCTCAAAGCACTGTCCAGTATCGGCGGTGAGAACGGCAAGGACCGCACCGTCGGTGCCGAACTGCTGGAAGTGGCGGTGCTGGACCGCGAGCGCGAGGGCCGGGTGTTCCGCCGGATCCTGGGCCCGGCGCTGGACGCGCTGATGCCCGAATCCTCCGGCGACGCCGAAACCCCCGACACCGGGGGCTCCGGTCAGCACAGCGACGAACCGTCGAAGCCGGACGCTGAGGGCGGCGAGAAGGAACAGCCCTAGACCGGCTCCGAACCACCGAACCCGGCGTCCTGATTGGACGTCGGGTTCGCGGTATGCGCGCGCCCCCGGCCCCGGGTGCGATCCCGGCCAAAACGGTCGCTCTCAGGGGACGCAGGAGTCGTAATCACCCGGTAGTGTCTGGGTATGGATCGCCGGATATTTGGACTGGAAACGGAATTTGGCGTCACCTGTACCTTCCGGGGGCAGCGGCGCCTTTCTCCCGATGAAGTGGCTAGGTATCTGTTCCGGCGCGTGGTGAGCTGGGGCAGGTCGAGCAACGTGTTCCTCCGCAATGGAGCCCGGCTGTACCTCGACGTCGGCTCGCACCCCGAGTACGCCACACCCGAGTGCGATTCGGTCGCCGACCTGGTGCGCCACGACCGCGCCGGTGAACGCGTCCTGGA
The DNA here is from genome assembly GCF_000024545.1 of Stackebrandtia nassauensis DSM 44728. Lineage (GTDB taxonomy): Bacteria > Actinomycetota > Actinomycetes > Mycobacteriales > Micromonosporaceae > Stackebrandtia > Stackebrandtia nassauensis. The sequence continues at coordinate 4,757,909 of NC_013947.1, read as the reverse complement.
GGGCCTGCTCATCGACGCCGAGCGCCGCCTGCACGACGAGGGCATCGCCGGTGACATCTTCCTGTTCAAGAACAACACCGACTCGGCCGGGAACTCCTACGGCTGCCACGAGAACTTCCTGGTCTCGCGGCACGGCGAGTTCGGGCGGCTGGCCGACATCCTGATCCCGTTCCTGGTGACCCGGCAGCTGATCTGCGGCGCCGGAAAGGTGCTGCAGACCCCGCGCGGCGCCCTGTACTGCCTGTCGCAGCGCGCCGAGCACATCTGGGAGGGTGTCTCCAGCGCCACCACCCGTTCGCGCCCCATCATCAACACCCGCGACGAACCGCACGCCGACGCCGAACGCTATCGGCGGCTGCACGTCATCGTCGGCGACTCCAACATGAACGAGGTCACCACGATGCTCAAGGTCGGCGCCGCCGACCTGGTGCTGAAGATGATCGAGACCGGCGTGACCATGCGCGACCTGACCCTGGAGAACCCGATCCGGGCCATCCGGGAGGTCTCACACGACATCACCGGCCGCCACAAGGTCCGGCTGGCCAACGGCCGCGAGATGAACGCCCTGGAGATCCAGCAGGAGTACCTGTCCAAGGCCGTCGACTTCGTGGAACGCCGGGGCGCCGACGCCGTGACCAAACGCGTCATCGAACTGTGGGGCCGGGTGCTGTCCTCGGTCGAGAACGGTGACCTGGACTCGATCTCCCGCGAGATCGACTGGGTCTCCAAGTACCAGCTGATCGAGAAGTACCGCGCCAAGCGGGACCTGCCGCTGTCGTCCTCGCGAGTGGCGCAACTGGACCTGGCCTACCACGACATTCGCCGTGGCCGCGGCCTGTACAACCTCATGGAACGGCGCGGCTCGGTGGACCGGGTGGTGCGCGACGTCGAGACCTTCGAGGCCAAAGAGGTCCCGCCGCAGACCACGCGGGCCCGGCTGCGGGGCGAGTTCATCCGCCGCGCCCAGGAGAAGCGCCGCGACTTCACCGTCGACTGGGTCCACCTCAAACTCAACGACCAGGCGCAGCGCACGGTCCTGTGCAAGGACCCGTTCCGTTCCCGCGACGAACGCGTGGACAAGCTCATCGCCTCCATGTGAGTAAGGTTTGCGCGTGACCGATGAACACAGGCCCGGCGCGCCCGGGAAAGGCGAGGACGACGACCCGCTCCGCAAGAAACCCATGTGGGAGCGCCGCCGCGACAAGATCCGCGAGGAGATCGCCCGCAACCGCCGCGGTGAGTACACCGTCCCCACCTGGGTGCTCGTGGTCGCGCTGGTCGCCATCATCGCCGCCTGGGCCGCGATAATCGTCTTCGCGTGATCGCTGCTTAAGCGCTGCCCAGCGTCGCTAAGCCTGCCTTAAGCCCCCACCGGCTACGGTCAAATTAGGGGAGGAGGTTGGAGGCCCCGGGCCCATCGCTGAGCAGACTGGCCGCGTGCCGTCCCGCGACCGCGCAGGCCATGAAGTAGGCCGGATCCTCGGCCAGCCCGCGACCCATGGTGGACACGTCGACCGGCAGCGCCGCGACCGCCTCGGGCAGCCCCTCGGTCTTGACCGTCACCAGTCGGTGCCGGGCCGCCAGCGGTTCCAGCTGGGCCGCGACCCGCTCGGACAGTTCCGGTTCCAGGTCGTCGGGCACCGGCAGGTCGGCGGTCGCCAGCGCGACCCGGCCGTAGGCGGTGAGGCTGTGGTGCGACACCCCACGATGGCGCCTGCGGGTGTCGGCCCCCGAGATCCGCAGTGCCCCAACGGCTCTGCCGCCCAGGACCGCGATGGCGTTGACGGCGTCGCCGCAGGCCGTGCCGGAGAAGCCCCAGGTCGTGGAGGTGCCCAGGCCGCCGGGACCCTGGGTGACCACGGCGATGTCGGCCTCCAGGACGTGCCGTGCCGCCAACAGTCCGGTGTGGATGTTGGTGGCCTCCAGGTCGCCGCCGAACGACTGACCGGTGGTGACCGTTCCGGCCAGCAGCCCCGACAGACCGTCCAGGGTGTGGGAGAACCACGCCGGCAGCGCCCCGCCGTCGGTCATGATGTACGCGACCCGGGCCGTGGGCGCGTCGCGGCGGATTCCCGCCACGACCGGCGCCAGCGCGGAGTGCAGGTCGGCGGTGACCACCGGCATCGCGGCGATATCGTCGGCTTGGGTCACGGCCCGCCGGTGCGCCGAACCGGGCTCGTCGACGGCCGAGAACATGGCCTGCTGCGGGGTGTATCGTGCCTTGACGATGTGCCCAGGATCGTCCACATCGTCCGGAAGGTGGTCGGGAATGGCGACAACGAACGCGTACCCACCGGTACCCAAGCCCCTGGCGAGCGCGTTGCCGTTGAGCAGCACCCTGTCGCCGATCGCGGGGGTGCCCACGACGGCGACGTACGCCAACGCCCGCACCGTCGCGGGATCGTCCGCACGGCGCGCCTCGACAAGCACGTCCACTTCGCACGCACCGCGCCACTGCCGGCGCACACCGGTGACCGTGCCGTATCGCCACCGCAGCACGGCGGTCACGCTAGCACCCGGCCACGGTTGCCCGTCGCCCTCGGGCGGGATAGCGTCATGAGCGTGTCTCGCCTCCGCACTGAACGACTGGTCAACCTGGTGATCTGCCTGCTGTCGACCCGGCGCTTCCTCACCGCCGACAAGATCGCCGCCACCGTCCCCGGCTACGAACACGACTCCCGGGACACCCGCGCCCACGAGGCGTTCCAGCGCAAGTTCGAACGCGACAAGTCCGAACTGCGGCGCCTGGGCGTGCCGCTGGAGACCGGCACCAACAGCGTCTTCGACTCCGAACCCGGCTACCGCATCGCCCGCCACGACTACGAACTGCCCGAGTTCCACTTGCTGCCCGACGAGGCCGCCGCCCTCGGCGCCGCCGCCCGGCTGTGGCAGCACAGCAAACTCGCCGCCGACGCCGGAGACGGCCTGTGGAAGCTGCGCGCCGCCGGCGTCGACGTCCGCTCCGACGACGAACCCGAGGTCGCGCCGGTCGTGACCGTCGACGAGGCGTTCAGTCCCGTCGTCAGCGCGGTCCGCCACCGCCGCGAGATCCGCTTCGACTACCTCGGCAAGGCCGACGACGCCGCCATGAAACGCAAGCTGCAACCCTGGGGCGTGGTCTGCTACCGCGGCAAGTGGTACGTCGTCGGACACGACCTCGACCGGGACGCGGCCCGCTGCTTCCGGCTGTCGCGCATCAGCGGCAAGGTCGCCGAACACGGACCACCCGACGCCTACCAGGTTCCCGGCGACCTCAACCTGCTCGACCACGTCGCCGCGTTCCACAGCGACCAGCCCGAGACCCCGCCCCGCCGCGCCACCGTCCTGGTCGCGCCCGGCCGGGCCGCCGGGGTGCGCCGCCAGGCCGAACAGATCAGCGCCCGCCGCCCCGACGGCGACCGGCTGGTCATCCCGTACCACGACCCGCACCGGCTGGCCCGACGACTGGCCGCCTACGGCCCCGACGTCGTGGTCCTGGAACCCGACGAGGTCCGCAAGGAGATGGCGGTGCTGCTGGCCGACGTCCTGGGCCAGTACGACAGCGTGACGGGAGGCCGCGCGTGACCTCGGCATCCCGGCTGTCGCGGGTACTCAACCTGGTGCCGTACCTGCTGGCCCGTCCCGGCATCCGCATCGACGCCGCCGCGGCCGACCTGGGCATCTCGGTCGCCGAACTGCGCGACGACCTCACCCTGCTGTGGATGTGCGGCCTGCCCGGCTACGGCCCCGGCGACCTCATCGACATCGCCTTCGACGACGACACCGTCACCGTCACCTACGACGCGGGCATGACCCGACCGGTCCGGCTGTCCCCGGATGAGGCACTGGCACTGGTGGTGGCGCTGCGGATGCTGGCCGACACCCCGGGCCTGTCCGACCGCGACGCGGTGCGCCGCACCCTCGACAAGGTCGCCGAGGCCGCCGGGGACGCGGCCGCCTCGGCCAGCCAGGTCAGCGTCGCCACCACCGTCGACGAGACCAACGTCGACGTGTTCAGCCGCATCGTCGTCGACGGCAAGGCCGTCCGGCTCACCTACTACAGCGCCGGACGCGACAAGACCACCGAACGCGTCGTCGACCCGATCCGAGTGGTCATCGCCGACGACCACGCCTACCTGCACGCCTGGTGCCGCAGCGCCGAGGACATCCGCCGGTTCCGGCTCGACCGCATCGACGCCCACACGGTCCTGGACGAGCCCGCCGCGGTGCCGCCGCACGCCCGCGACCGCACCGACGCGCCCGGCGCCGTCTTCAGGACCGAAGCCTCGCAGCTGCCCACGGTGGTGCTGCGGGTCAGCCGCGGCGCCCGCTGGATCGCCGAGTACTACCCGTGCCAGGACGTCCGCCCCGAAGCCGACGGCCGCTGGCTGGTGACGCTGCGGGCCCGCGACCTCAACTGGGCCAAACGGCTGGTGCTCAGCCTCGGCACCGAGGCCGAGGCGGTGGCCCCCGACAGCCTGCGCGAAGCCGTCATCGACGACGCGCGCACCGCACTGGCCGCGTACGAGGCCTAGCGCGACGCCGCGCCCGGCCCAACCTGTCGGGCGGGCCCGTGCGCCAGGCCGTAGGCTGCTGTACATGCAGTGGTGGCTGATTCTGCTCATCGGTCTGGGCTTCGGCGTGCTCGTCGTCGCGGTGGCCGGGCTTGCCGTGCGTTCCCGCATGACGGACCTGCAGATGGCGTTGACGACCCTGGACGAGCACAAACTGGCGGGGGAGCGGCTGGGCCAGCGGGCCGAGAAGCTGCAGGCCGACATCGAGCGGCTGCAGGCCAGAATCCCGCAGCAGGGCAAGTGAACGCCCAACCGGCGGCGCGACACGATTTCGTTAAGATCGCCATCTTTTACCCACGACAGGGTTGACGATGCCCGCGTGCGTGGGCCATGCTTGCCGCGCATCGTGATCCGGTCACGCCCGCGTGGCCGTTCGAATCACACCGGCATACGATGGGGCCTACTGTCCCGTCACTACTGGAGGAGTCAGCATGGGTGCTGTCAGGCCGTGGCACATCATCGTCCTTGTTGTCGTGCTTGTGCTGCTGTTCGGCGCCAAGAAGCTGCCGGGCGCGGCTCGTGGACTTGGCCAGTCGCTGCGAATCTTGAAGTCCGAGACCAAGAACCTCCGTGACGACGACGAGAAGTCGGACGACAAGGCCGAGGCCAAGCACGGGCGTGAGCCGCTCGAGAACAAGACCATCGAGGGCGAGACATCGGCAGTGGAAGACCTGCGGGACAAGAAGAAGGCGTAGGTTTCGCCTTCCGCGGACGTCCCCATGGCCCTCTCACTGCGACGCAACAAGAAGCCTAAGAAGACCAAGTTCCAGGCGGCGGCCGACGGCTCGATGAGCCTGATGGACCACCTCCGGGACTTGCGTTCCCGGCTGTTCAAGGCCTGCCTCGGGCTGGTCGCCGGTGTCCTCGTCGGCATGTACTTCGCCGACATCATCCAGGAGTTCATCAACGCCCCCTACTGCGACTGGGACAAGCAGAACTGGCTCGACAAGGGCCATTCGGCCGCCAGTTACGACGGCTGCAACTTCAACGTCGTCGGTCCGCTCGACAACTTCCTGCTGCGACTGAAGATCGGTCTGTTCGCCGGTATCATCCTGTCGGCGCCGATCTGGCTGTACCACCTGTGGGCATTCATCGCTCCCGGCCTGCACAAGCACGAGCGCAAGTACACGTACTACTTCGCCGCCATGGCCGGGCCGCTGTTCTTCGCGGGCGCGACGCTGGGTTGGTTCGTCATCTCCAAGAGCCTCCAGTTCTTCCTGGCGCTCAGCAACCAGTACAAGCTCACCGTCGACCTGACCGGCTACTTCGACTTCGTCACCAACGTGATGCTGCTGTTCGGTGCCGGTTTCGAGTTCCCGCTGGTCGTGGTGCTGCTCAACGTCATCGGCATCGCCAGCGCCAAACGCCTGCTGGGCTGGTGGCGCATCGCGACGTTCCTGGTGTTCCTGTTCTGCGCGATCGTCACCCCCACCCCCGACCCGTTCGGCATGATCGCGTTGGCCATCCCGATGGTGATGCTGTACTTCGCCGCGGTCGGTTTCGCGTTCATCAACGACCGGCGCCGCAACCGCAAGACCGCCGACTGGGACACCCTCGACCCCGACGAGGCCAGCGTCATCGACGACGGCCCCTCCGACATCGGCGAGGTCGAGTCCGTCGACGACTCCGACGACCTGGTGGACGAGATCGCCGAATCCGACGGCGGCTCCGACAACCGTCCGGTGCGCCGCTACGACGAGGACGCCACCTAAAGACGCGTGAACGAGCGAAGAGGGTGACCCGCCCCAGCGGGTCACCCTCTTCGTGTCGGTGTTACTCGGTTATTCGGTCTCGCCGGACTCCAGGGCCTGTGACTCGGCGGCCCTGGTCACCGCGATCTTCTGCGGCTGCGGTTCCGGCTTGGTGACGTCGGCTACCCGCACGATCAGCTGGCCGTTGTCGACGGTCGCGCTGACCTGCTCGGGGGTGGTGCCCTCCGGGACCCGGTAGGTGCGGGCGAAGCTGCCTTCGAACCTGCCCCTGGCCAGGTAACGGTCGCCCTCGGCCACCTGCGCGCTGGCGCGCGTGCCGGTGATCTTCAGGAACCGGCCTTCCAGCGTGACGTCCACGTCCTCGGGTGCCACACCCGGAACATCGAGGGCGATGACGACGTCATTGCCCTGCGTCGACACGTCGGCGGGCGGGGTGAACACGGGTTCCACCCGGCCGAAGGTCTCGGCGATGAGCCGGTCGAATTCGTTGTTGACCCGCGAGGACAGGAACCACGGTTGGCGGTAACGAACGAGCATCGAAGAATCCTCCTCCAGTTTTCGATGTCTGGCACTCTCCCCACGAGAGTGCTAACGCCCTATATGACAACCAGCCAAGACTCGTTATTTCGACGTGCGACACAGACCACAAATAAAGCCGGACGGCACCCGCTACCGGGTGCCGTCCGGCTTTGAGCCGGGCGGTTGAGTCCTGCTCAGGCGGGCGCCTTGACGTCCATGAAGTTGCGGTCGATGGCGATCGTGACCCCACCGTGGGTCTCGGTGACATCGCCGGAGTACTGGTGAATCCGGCGGCCACCGGTGAAGTAGTCGTTGGAGCAGTACTGCCCCGAATCGGTGTCGGCCTGGTCGTTCCACCACGCGAACCACAGGTGGTCGGGCATCACGTACTGGTCGTTGTTGTAGTTGGCGCACAGGTCGGCGACCCCGGAACCACCCGAGGAGTACATGCCCGACAGCCAGCCGCCCTCACGCAGGCCCTCGGCCCAACCGGACACGAACGCCATCACCGGGTCGGTGCAGCCGTCGTAGGCCTCGATGTCCACGTAGATGGCGCTACCGGCACCGAAGCCCAGCGCCGTGGCCGCCTCGATGGCACCGGCGGCCTCGTCCTTGCCCTGCTGCCGCGCGGTCGCCGGGTCCTCGGAGAACACCTCGGTGTAACGCGGGTTGCACGGCGCCTCGAGACCGTGGTGGATGATGATGAACTGCCAGCCGTTGGCGTTCTGCGCCGCGACCCACTCCGGCGTCAGGTTGGCCTGGCCGCAGGCCCGGTTCACGCCACTGGTGTAGATGCCCACGGCCTTGTACGGCGACGCCGACTTCCACGCGTCCATGGCGCCCTGTCCCGGGGCGGTGCACTGGTCGAACGCCTTGTCGTTCAACGTTCCCGGCGCCACGATCGGGTCGGCCTTCGCCTTCGCGGCTCCGGTGTCGAAGGACGACAGCTTCGCCGCCTTCGCACCCTCGGTCAGCCGCGCCGAGTCGAGCACCTCGCGCACCCGGTCCTCGGTCGTGCCGTTGTGCGCGGCCGACACCAGCACCCCGGCGTCCTCGACGGCCAGCTGAATCCGGTCGTTGACCGACTTCGCCTTGGCCGCACCGGACTCGGCGCTCACCCGAGCGGTGTCACCGGTGGCAACGGCGGCCGACTTCGCGTCCAGCTTCGAGATCACGAGCCCGGCGGTGCGGCCCGCCTCGATGTTGGCCGGACAGTCGGAGTTCTCACCGGGCGTGCCCAGGTACACGGTGGGCTTGTCGAACCGGACGCAGGTGCCGGGTTCGGCGTCCAGATCCACCACCCGCCACGAGTCCGGGACGTCCACCTCGTAGCCGTGGTAGTTGACTGTGCGGGTGCCGTCGTCGGCCAGGGCGGGCAGACTCGCCACCCCGGCCGCCAGCACGGCACCCGTCGCGGTGGCCGCCAGCAGCCACCGGGTGCGTCGTGATCGTTTCCACATGGAAGGTCGCTCCTTGAGCCATTGGGGGTATGTCTCTGAAGCGCACCCTCGCAGACGGGTTCATAGAACGTCCACATTCGGCCGCAGCCCGAACAAACGCCAGGACCGTGGCCGACCTCGGCCACGGTCCTGGCGCGTTCTAGCCCTTCACGCAGATGACCTGCTTGAGCCGTGCGGTCACCTCGACCAGATCCGACTGGGCCGCGATGACCTCGTCGATGTCCTTGTAGGCGCTGGGGATCTCGTCGACCACCCCGGAGTCCTTGCGGCACTCGACGCCCGCGGTCTGCGCGACCAGGTCCTCGGCGGTGAACCGCTTCCGCGCCTGGTTGCGGCTCATCCGACGTCCGGCGCCGTGCGAGGCCGACTCGAAGGCGTCGGCGTTGCCCAGCCCGCGCACGATGAACGACGAGGCGCCCATCGACCCCGGGATGATGCCCATCCGTCCGGCTCCGGCGTGAATGGCGCCCTTGCGGGTCACCAGCACCTCGTGCCCGTCGTGGACCTCCTCGGCCACGTAGTTGTGGTGGCAGGAGATCTCCTCGTCGAAGCTCACCTTCTTGAACTTCTTGCGGACGACCTCGCGCAGCAGCGCCATCATGACGGCCCGGTTGCGGCGCGCGTACTCCTGCGCCCAGAACAGGTCCCGCCGATACGCGTCCATAGTGGGCGTGTCGTTGACGAACACGGCCAGGTCCGGATCCGGCAGGTCGGCGTTGTGCGGCAGCGCCTTGGCCTTCTCGATGTGGAACTCGGCCAGCTTGTTGCCGACGTTGCGCGAACCCGAGTGCAGCATCAGCCACACCTGCCCATCGTCAGACAGGCAAACTTCGATGAAGTGATTCCCGCCGCCGAGCGTCCCCAGCTGCTGCATCGACCGGCCCTTGAGCGACCGCGCCACCGGCTTGGCCAGCTCGTCGAACTCGCCCCAGAACCGGTGCCAGCCCCGGAAACCCGTCTTCAGATGGTCGACGTCCACCGAGCGCTTGTGCATGCCGCGCCCCACCGGAATCGCCTTCTCGATGGCGCCGCGCAGCCGTGACAGGTCCTCGGGCAGGTCCTCGGCCGTCAGCGAGGTCCGCTGCGCCGTCATCCCGCATCCGATGTCGACGCCCACCGCCGCGGGCGAGACCGCCCCGCGCATCGCGATGACCGAACCCACCGTCGCGCCCTTGCCATAGTGGACGTCCGGCATGACCGCCACGCCCGACACCCACGGCAGCGCCGCGACGTTGCGCAGCTGCGCCAGTGCCTGCTCCTCTATCGACGCCGGGTCGGCCCACAGCCGGATCGGTGCGCCGTTACCGTCGAGCTCCTGAAATGACATGACCACCTCTCCTTCCTGTATGGCCATCACGGAAGTCGTGTCGCTGAAGAAGTGTGAGTGACGCATGTGAATTTGGCTAACCAATTTCGTGCCAGTTTCGCCACCACGTCACTTTCCCCACCAGGTGCCATAAAGTCGTAACGCGACGGCCGTACCGAAGGGAGGGACCCATGACCGAGCCCGGTGACCCGGTGACCCACGCTCACCGGGGCATCATGATCGACGCGCCCGACACCGAAGACCGCGACGACGCGATCTGGGTGCGACGTGACGAGGCCGGTTACGACGTCTGGGTCCACATCGCGCCGGTGTCGCTTCAGCTGCCGCCGGGCAGCCCCGGCGACGTCGAGGCCCGCCGCCGCATCCACACCCGATACCTGCCCGACCGCACCATCGGCATGCTGCCCCGCGACGTCGAACGCGCCGCCACCCTCACCCCCGGCCGCGTCCAGCCGACCGTCATGGTCGCGATGCGATTCAGCCCCGGCGGGGAACTGTTCGACACCGGCGTCGGCCACGGCCTGCTGCGCGAGGCCACCGCCATCAGCTACGCGACCGCCTCGGACATCCTCGACGACCCCACCGCCGGATTCCACGAGACGCTCAGCCACGCGCACGCCCTGGCCACCACGCTGCTGCGCCGCCGCCAGAACGCCGGTGCCCTGGCCCTGTACGACCTGTTCAAGGGTTACGCCACCAACGAGGAGGGGCAGCTGGTCCGGTTGGGGGACAACCAACGTCACCCCGGCTACATCATCGTCCAGGAGCTCATGATCGCCGCCAACGCCGCGATCGCCCGCTGGTGCGCCGAACGCGACCTGCCGATCCTGTTCCGCAACCACCGGCAGGCGACGGTGGGCGGCTCCCGGGAGGAACTGGCCGCCGAACTGGCCGCCACCGAAGCCCGCGGCGACGCCGCCGGATACGAGACCCTGCGCGACCGGCTCGGCTTCGTGCAGCGTCCCGCCACCTACGAACCCGCCGTGTTCGGGCACTATGGACTCAACCTGCCCGCGTACGCCCACACCACCAGCCCGCTGCGCCGCTACCCCGACCTGGTCAACCAGCGCATCCTGCTGGCCGCCGTCGACGGCGCTCCCAGCCCCTACGACCACGACAGCCTCGACGAACTCGGCGCCGAACTCAACCAGGGCATCCAGGCCGAACGCGAACGCCGCGCCGAACGCCACAAACAGGCCGCCCGCAAGGTGGTCCGCGACCAGCTCGACGAGGCCGAGTTCACCGCGCTGGAGCCGCAGCAGTTCAGCAAGGTCCTGCACCTGGCCCTCGGCCACGAGACCCCGCCGCCCGCACTGGCCACCGAGGCCGCGCGCCGCTACCGCACCGGAACACTGTCGCTGCGCGACGCCTGCGAGATCGTGTTCCGCGGCCGGGGCGACAGCTGGCAGCCGCTGCGCGACCAGATCAACCACGACCTGGCCGCCGAACCCAACAAGGCCCTCACCGTCGTCAACATGTACGCCCAGGCGGAACTGGGCGGCCCGGTCGGCGACGCCAACCTGATCTGGGACCTGACCGCGGTCGGCTCGGCGCACCGCCCCGCCTTCACCGCCCGGCTGCGGCTCGAACTCGGTCCCACCCGGCACACCTCGCCCCGTCGCACCCAACTGTCCAAAAAAGACTCCAAGGCGCAGGCAGCGCTGGGCCTCATCGCCCAGCTGGCCGGACTCGACGACCTGTCCCACGACATCGACACCCCCGAACCGTCGCCCGCGCGACCCAGCACCCGCGAACCCGTGCCCGCCGACCGCAACCCCGTCATGGCCCTCAACGAATACGCCCAGACCGGCGTCATCACCGAACTGGCCTGGGACTACGACAGCGACGGCCCACCACACCAACCCACCTTCACCTGCACCGTCACCGCCACCGGCGACACCGGCGAACCCTTGAGCGCCACCGGAACAGGCGCCGGAAAACAAGCCGCCAAGACCTCCGCCGCCGCCCGGCTGCGCAAGATCGTCGAATCCGGACTCGACCAGCCGGGTATGCCCGCGTCATGACCCCACGCCAACTGCGCGACCTGCTCCAGGGCCCCGTCGACGAGGCCGCCCCCGGCCTGTTGGGCTGCCACGTCAGCCACGGCGGCGTCACCGTGCGCGTCACCGAGGTCGAGGCGTACTCCGGCGAGGGCCTCGACCCCGCCTCCCACGCCCACAAGGGACCGACCGCGCGCAACGCCAGCCAGTTCGGCCCACCCGGCCACGCCTACGTGTACTTCATCTACGGGATGCACTACTGCCTCAACGTCGTGTGCTACCCCGAAGGCATCGGCGGCGGAGTACTGCTGCGCGCTGGAGCCGTCGTCGACGGCCTCGACACCGCCCGCGACCGCCGCGGCCCGATGCGCGACCACGACCTCGCCCGCGGCCCCGCCCGCCTCACCATGACCCTCGACGTCGACCGCCGCCACGACGGCACCCCGCTGCTCGGCGGCGGCCCCATCGACCTCACCCCCGGCACCCAGCCCGTGGGGGAGATCCGCTCCGGACCCCGCGTCGGAGTCTCCAGCGCCGCCGACGTTCCCTGGCGGTTCTGGATCGCCGACGACCCGTCCGTCAGCCCCTACCGCCGCCACGTCCCCAAGAAGCGCACCGGCAAAAACCGGTCGCGGGCCACCGGGGCGGATACGTCACAATTACCGACGTGAACATTTTCGACGACCTGCAATGGCGGGGCCTCATCCAGGACGCGACCGACTCCGACGCGCTGCGCGCGCACTTCGAAGCGGGTCCGGTGCGGTTCTATGTGGGCTTCGACCCCACCGCCGCCAGTCTGCACGTCGGCCATTTCACCCAGGTGCTGACCGCCCGCAGGCTCCAGCTCGCCGGACACCGGCCACTGCTGCTCGTCGGCGGCGCCACCGGCCAGATCGGCGACCCCAAGGAGAGTGGCGAACGGGTCATGAACTCGCCCGAAGTCGTGGCCGGATACCTGGACCGCATCCGCGAACAGATGCGGCCCTTCGTCACCTACGACGGCGACAACGCCGCCGTCCTGGTCAACAACCTCGACTGGACCGGCAGGATGAACGCGATCGACTTCCTGCGCGACGTCGGCAAACACTTCCCGGTCAACAAGATGCTGGCCCGCGACGTCGTCAAGGCCCGGCTGGAGAGCGGCATCAGCTTCACCGAGTTCGCCTACCAGCTCATCCAGGCCAACGACTACTACAACCTCCACCAGGAGTACGGCTGTAGCGTCCAATTCGGAGGCTCGGACCAGTGGGGCAACATCACCGCCGGGGTCGACTTCATCCGCCGCAAGGGATCCGGACCCGTGCACGCCTTCGTCACCCCGCTGGTGACCAAGGCCGACGGCACCAAGTTCGGCAAGACCGAGGGCGGAGCAGTATGGCTCGACCCCGAACTGACCACGCCCTACGCGTTCTACCAGTTCTGGGTCAACGTCGACGACCGCGACATCGGGACCTACCTGCGCCGCTTCAGTTTCAAGTCCCACGACGAGATCCTGGAGCTCGACAAGGCGACCGCCGAGAAACCCGCCGCGCGGGCCGCGCAACGCGCCCTGGCCGAGGAACTCACCACCCTGCTGCACGGTGAAACCGAATGCGCCCAGGTGATCGCGGCCAGCAAGGCCCTGTTCGGCCGGGGCGAACTGTCGGAACTCGCGCCCTCCACTCTGGAATCCGCCCTGTCGGAGGCCGGACTGGTGACCGCGACCGACGACTCGCCGATCACCGCGCTGTTCAAGGAGACCGGACTCACAGCGAGCACTTCCGAAGCCCGGCGCGCGATCGCCGACGGCGGCGCCTACGTCAACAACGTCCGGATCACCGACGTCGACGCCAAGCTCGCCGACGTCGAACTGCTGCACGGCCGCTTCGCGGTCCTGCGGCGCGGCAAGAAGAACATTGCCGGAGTAACCCGGTCCTGACCTGCGTCAACACCGGGGGTGGCCGCAAACCCCACCCCCGGTTGACAAGGCGGAAACAGGCGTGTAATGTTTACCGGGCCTGAGGGGCACCGGACACGAACCGAGACCGCGAGAGCGGGCTGGTGGGACGGCCCCAGGTAAAACTCCCCGAGATCAGAAGATCAGAGTTTTTTGCGCCCACAACCGCGAACCAAACGCGGAGGGGGTCGCGAAAAGACCAAAATCTGATCTGATAGATTGATCGGGTTGCGCTTCACCGGAAGAAATCGATTGAGATAATTGATTCTCGCTGGTGTGGGTGTGTTTTTTGAGAACTTAACAGGGTGTTTTGTGATGGTCAGTGTGTGGGCCTCGTTAAGCCGCGACCGTGTGGTTGTGGTGTTGAGGTTTGAATCTTTTGTTTGATTCCTTGATCATTTCTTTTGAATATGGTCAGGATGCTTTTACAGCAAGAAGTCAGCCACCCGATGTGCTGTTTCCTCTTTTTGAGGGGATGGTGGGGTGCGAGTTTTTTGTTGGAGAGTTTGATCCTGGCTCAGGACGAACGCTGGCGGCGTGCTTCACACATGCAAGTCGAACGGAAAGGCCCTTTCGGGGGTACTCGAGTGGCGAACGGGTGAGTAACACGTGAGTAATCTGCCTTTGGCTTTGGGATAAGCCTCGGAAACGGGGTCTAATACCGGATACGACATCTTCTCGCATGAGACGGGTGTGGAAAGTTTTTCGGCTGAAGATGGGCTCGCGGTCTATCAGCTTGTTGGTGGGGTAATGGCTCACCAAGGCTTTGACGGGTAGCCGGCCTGAGAGGGCGACCGGCCACACTGGGACTGAGACACGGCCCAGACTCCTACGGGAGGCAGCAGTGGGGAATATTGCGCAATGGGCGAAAGCCTGACGCAGCGACGCCGCGTGAGGGATGACGGCCTTCGGGTTGTAAACCTCTTTCGGTAGGGACGAAGTGAAAATGACGGTACCTGCAGAAGAAGCTCCGGCTAACTACGTGCCAGCAGCCGCGGTAAGACGTAGGGAGCAAGCGTTGTCCGGATTTATTGGGCGTAAAGGGCTCGTAGGCGGCTTGTCACGTCTGTCGTGAAAGATCAGGGCTTAACTCTGGTTTTGCGGTGGATACGGGCAGGCTTGAGGCAAGTAGGGGAGATCGGAATTCCATGTGTAGCGGTGAAATGCGCAGATATGTGGAGGAACACCGGTGGCGAAGGCGGATCTCTGGGCTTGTTCTGACGCTGAGGAGCGAAAGCGTGGGGAGCGAACAGGATTAGATACCCTGGTAGTCCACGCTGTAAACGGTGGGCGCTAGGTGTGGGGTCACATTTGTTGGTTCCGTGCCGTAGCTAACGCATTAAGCGCCCCGCCTGGGGAGTACGGCCGCAAGGCTAAAACTCAAAGGAATTGACGGGGGCCCGCACAAGCGGCGGAGCATGCGGATTAATTCGATGCAACGCGAAGAACCTTACCTGGGTTTGACATCACCCGGAAACACCTGGAGACAGGTGCCTCTTCGGATCGGGTGACAGGTGGTGCATGGCTGTCGTCAGCTCGTGTCGTGAGATGTTGGGTTAAGTCCCGCAACGAGCGCAACCCTTATCCTATGTTGCCAGCGCGTTATGGCGGGGACTCATGGGAGACTGCCGGGGTCAACTCGGAGGAAGGTGGGGATGAGGTCAAGTCATCATGCCCCTTATGTCCAGGGCTTCACGCATGCTACAATGGCCGGTACAGAGGGCTGCGATACCGTGAGGTGGAGCGAATCTCGTAAAGCCGGTCTCAGTTCGGATCCCAGTCTGCAACTCGACTGGGTGAAGTCGGAGTCGCTAGTAATCGCAGATCAGCAACGCTGCGGTGAATACGTTCCCGGGCCTTGTACACACCGCCCGTCACGTCATGAAAGTCGGCAACACCCGAAGCCCGTGGCCTAACCCCTCGTGGGATGGAGCGGTCGAAGGTGGGGCTGGCGATTGGGACGAAGTCGTAACAAGGTAGCCGTACCGGAAGGTGCGGCTGGATCACCTCCTTTCTAAGGAGCACAACCAGCTAGAAACCCTACGGGGTTTCTAAATACACCTGGTAAATGTGCAACACATTGACTTTCCCGCGAACTTTCGTGGATCACAAGACACCCTGTTAGGTCCTGAAAAAACAGACCTCCGGTCAGGAGTTTCCTGGTCCGGGCGCTGAGTTTTCAGTGGCTGGTTGAGTTCTCGCTGGTAGCGAGGAAACAGGCCAGCTGGTGTGTTGTTTGAGATTTGTATAGTGGGTGCGAGCATCTAATCGCACAACCGACATCGCCGGGCCCAAGCCTTTGGTTTGTGTCCTTGTTGGTTGTGTTTGTGTCTTAGTGTTTTGAGCGACCGTTGAGGTTGCTTGTGTTGTGTTAAGTTGTGTAGGGCACATGGTGGATGCCTTGGTACCAGAAGCCGATGAAGGACGTGTGAGGCTGCGTTAAGCCTGGGGGAGTTGTCAACAAAGCTGTGATCCCAGGATGTCCGAATGGGGAAACCCAGCATCATTTATGTGGTGTTACCCGCGCCTGAATGTATAGGGCGTGTGGAGGGAACGCGGGGAAGTGAAACATCTCAGTACCCGTAGGAAGAGAAAACAACCGTGATTGTGTTAGTAGTGGCGAGCGAACGCGCAAGAGGCTAAACCGTGCATCGTGTGATACCCGGCAGGGGTTGCGTGTGCGGGGTTGTGGGACCCACTTTTCTCTATCTGCCGATGGAGAGGGTAGTAAGAAAGTGTCGTGTTAGGTGAATCCGTTGGAAAGCGGAACGGTAAACGGTGATAGTCCGGTAACCGAAAACATGGCACCTGCCTTAGTGGGCACCCGAGTAGCATCAGACTCGTGGAATCTGTTGTGAATCTGCCAGGACCACCTGGTAAGCCTAAATACTTTCTGGTGACCGATAGCGGATTTAGTACCGTGAGGGAATGGTGAAAAGTACCCCGGGAGGGGAGTGAAATAGTACCTGAAACCATGTGCTTGCAATCCGTCAAAGCCTACGCGTGGGTTTACCTGCGGTGGGTGATGGCGTGCCTTTTGAAGAATGAGCCTGCGAGTTAGTGGTGCGTGGCGAGGTTAACCCGTGTGGGGTAGCCGTAGCGAAAGCGAGTCTGAATAGGGCGAATTGAGTCGCGTGTCCTAGACCCGAAGCGAAGTGATCTACCCATGTCCAGGGTGAAGCGGCTGTAAGAGGTCGTGGAGGCCCGAACCCACCAGCGTTGAAAAGCTGGGGGATGAGGTGTGGGTAGGGGTGAAAGGCCAATCAAACTTCGTGATAGCTGGTTCTCCCCGAAATGCATTTAGGTGCAGCGTCGCGTGTTTCTTGCCGGAGGTAGAGCACTGGTTGGCCTAGGGGGCCGACAAGCTTACTGAAGTCAGCCAAACTCCGAATGCCGGTAAGGCTAATAGCGCGGCAGTGAGACTGCGGGGGATAAGCTTCGTAGTCGAAAGGGAAACAGCCCAGATCACCAGCTAAGGCCCCTAAGCGTGTACTGAGTGGAAAAGGATGTGTCATCGCGTAGACAACCAGGAGGTTGGCTTAGAAGCAGCCACCCTTGAAAGAGTGCGTAATAGCTCACTGGTCAAGTGGTTTCGCGCCGACAATGTAGCGGGGCTGAAGTACACCGCCGAAGCTGTGACACTCACACAATAACCCGGCTCGCCATTACGGTGGCGTGTCTAGGTGTGTGGGTGGGTAGGGGAGCGTCCTGTCACCATAGAAGCAGCCGCGGAAGCGAGTTGTGGAGGTGGCGGGAGTGAGAATGCAGGCATGAGTAGCGAAAGCAGGGTGAGAAACCCTGCCGCCGGATGACTAAGGGTTCCAGGGGCAGGCTAATCCGCCCTGGGTAAGTCGGGACCTAAGGCGAGGCCGAAAGGCGTAGTCGATGGACAACGGGTTGATATTCCCGTACCCGCGAAGATACGACCATGATGAATCTTGTGTGTGCTAACCACCCAAACCACCGCGACATTGGCCTTCGGGCCGGTGAGTGTGTGGGGCGGCTGGGACCCCGCCTGGTAGTAGTCAAGCGATGGGGTGACACAGGAGGGTAGCCGGTCCCGGTGACTGGTAGTGCCGGGCCAAGCATGTAGCCCGTGGTATAGGCAAATCCGTACCACACGAGGGTGAGATGTGACGGGTAGCCTGAATGAAGGTGTAAGTCGGTGATCCCATGCTGTCGAGAAAAGCCTCTAGCGATGTATCGAGCGGCCCGTACCCCAAACCGACACAGGTAGTCAGGTAGAGAATACTAAGGCGATCGGGTGAACTGTGGTTAAGGAACTCGGCAAATTGCCCCCGTAACTTCGGAAGAAGGGGGACCACACTCGGTGAATGGATTTACTCCAGGAGCTGGGGGTGGTCGCAGAAACCAGGGGGAAGCGACTGTTTACTAAAAACACAGGTCCATGCGAAGAAGTAATTCGATGTATATGGACTGACGCCTGCCCGGTGCTGGAACGTTAAGAGGACCCGTTAACCCGTAAGGGTGAAGCGGAGAATTTAAGCGCCAGTAAACGGCGGTGGTAACTATAACCATCCTAAGGTAGCGAAATTCCTTGTCGGGTAAGTTCCGACCTGCACGAATGGCGTAACGACTTCCCCACTGTCTCAACCACAGGCCCGGCGAAATTGCAGTACGAGTAAAGATGCTCGTTACGCGCGGCAGGACGGAAAGACCCCGGGACCTTTACTACAGCTTGGTATTGATGCTTTGGACAGTTTGTGTAGGATAGGTGGGAGCCAGTGAACCGTGGACGCTAGTTCATGGGGAGGCGTTGTTGAAATACCACTCTGATTGTTTGGAGTATCTAACCTGCGACCGTTATCCGGTCGAGGGACAGTGCCTGGTGGGTAGTTTAACTGGGGCGGTTGCCTCCCAAAAAGTAACGGAGGCGCCCAAAGGTTTCCTCAGCCTGGTTGGCAATCAGGTGTCGAGTGCAAGTGCACAAGGAAGCTTAACTGTGAGACCGACGGGTCAAGCAGATGCGAAAGCAGGGACTAGTGATCCAGCACCGGCAAGTGGAAGCGGTGTTGCTCAACGGATAAAAGGTACCCCGGGGATAACAGGCTGATCTTCCCCAAGAGTCCATATCGACGGGATGGTTTGGCACCTCGATGTCGGCTCGTCGCATCCTGGGGCCGAAGCAGGTCCCAAGGGTTGGGCTGTTCGCCCATTAAAGCGGCACGCGAGCTGGGTTTAGAACGTCGTGAGACAGTTCGGTCCCTATCCGCCGCGCGCGCAGGAAACTTGAGAAGACCTGTCCCTAGTACGAGAGGACCGGGACGGACGAACCTCTGGTGTGCCAGTTGTACCGCCAGGTGCACGGCTGGTTAGCTACGTTCGGAACGGATAACCGCTGAAAGCATCTAAGCGGGAAACCGACTTCAAGATAAAGTCTCCATCACCTAGCGTGTGAAGGCTCCCAGCCAGACGACTGGGTTGATAGGCCAGAAATGTAAGCACAGCAATGTGTTCAGTTGACTGGTACTAACAAGCCGACCACTTAACAACACTCTCCACGCTGAGACACACACAGACGCGAAGCACCCACTATACGAATCCCAAACAACAAACCTCTAACTCCATAACGGACTCCAAGTAGCCCGGGACATAACCGGCCCACACTCGACCGTGAGCCGGGAACCGCGCAGCCACAACCAGGCAGACGCGACCCAGACTGCTACTTGCAAAGTTGTGCCGGTGGTTTTTTGCAGGAGGGAAACACCCAGTTCCATCCCGAACCTGGTAGTTAAGCCTCCCCGCGCCGATGATACTGCTCTGGACACGGAGCGGGAAACTAGGACACCGCCGGACTTAACGTAAACAGGCGCCGTAGCCTTCGATTTTCCGAAGGTTACGGCGCCTGTCTTTGTTTTTTGAACGTGCGTTACCCTTGACAGGTACTTGGGTAAGACGATTTAGCCAGCGAAGGTCGGCCGAGGCCGACCTTTAGTTGTGTCAACACTGAAATTTCACAGCGGTCCGCCGGAAGTATCTCGTGGCGGCAGGAGAGGATTGAGCGTCATGGCGGAATCGAATTCCGATCGGCCGGAGAGGTCGCGCGACGATTCGCATGGCCGCCGCGAGGACAGCAGGGACAAGGGCGGTTACCGTCGTGACGACCGGGGTGGTCGTGGCGATGATCGCGGTGGGTTCCGCGATAACCGGGATCGTGGGGGTTTCAGGGGTTCCCGGGATCGTGATGACCGCCGTGGTGGTGGCTTCCGTGGGGATCGTGACCGCCAGGGTGGCGGTTTCAAGGGTCGTGACGACCGTGGAGGTTTCCGCGGCGGTGACCGTCGTGATGACCGCCAAGGCGGTGGCTTTAGGGGTCGTGATGACCGTCAGGGTGGCGGGTTCCGGGGTGGTGACCGTGATCGTGGGGGTTTCCGCGGGCGTGATGACCGTCAGGGCGGTGGCTTTAGAGGACGTGACGATCGCCAGGGTGGCGGTTTCAGGGGCCGTGACGACCGCCAGGGCGGTGGCTTCAGGGGACGCGATGACCGTCAAGGCGGCGGCTTCCGCGACAACCGGGACGGCCCGCGCCGTGATGACCGTGGTGACCGTCCGTCGGGTGGTTTCCGTGGTCGCGATGATCGTGGGGGCTTCCGGGGTCGGGATGATCGCCAGGGTGGCGGGTTCCGTGGCCGCGATGACCGTCAAGGTGGTGGCTTTAGAGGCCGCGATGATCGCCAGGGTGGCGGTTTCAGGGGACGTGACGACCGTCAGGGCGGCGGATTCCGTGGACGGGATGACCGCCAGGGCGGCGGCTTCAAGGGCCGAGACGACCGTGGCGGATTCCGCGGGGACCGACGCGACGACCGTGGCCAGGGCGGGTTCCGTGGCCGCGATGACCGTCAGGGTGGCGGCTTTAGAGGACGTGATGACCGTCAAGGCGGTGGGTTCCGTGGGGACCGTGACCGCCAGGGCGGTGGCTTCCGTGGCCGCGACGACCGTGGTGGCTTCAAGGACCGCGATGACCGTCGTGGTGGCGGTTTCCGCGACCGTGATGATCGCCGAGGCGGCGGCTTCCGCGACAGGGACGACAGTCGTGGTGGTGGGTTCCGCGATCGTGATGACCGGGACCGTGGTGGTTTCCGGGAACGTGACGAGCCCGCGCGTGACTTCGAGGACGTGACGACGGATCAGCCGGACACCGGTGTGGAGGCCGTGTCGGCCGACCAGGATCTGCTGGAATCGCCGTCGACGCAACGCGACACGGTCGAGATCGTGGACGACGTCGACGCGGATGCCGACGTGACCGCGAGCGAGTCCGACGGCCGTACCGATGGTGAGGGCGCGGCCGGTTTGGCCGAGCCCGCTGCGGAGCTGCCGACCGGTGAGGTCGCGCACGAGCTGGTGCGTGAGATCGCTGAGCAGGACCGGCCGGTGGACGCGTCGGAGGTCGACCCGGAGGCGGACGAGGAGTCCGGTGACCGGGACGAGGCCGATGAGGATCGGGCCGAGTCGGCGGAGGCGGACCAGGCCGATGGCGAGGACCGTGGCGAGGACCGTGACGAGGACCGTGACGAGGACCGTGACGAGGACCGTGACGAGGACCGTGACGAGGACCGTGACGAGGACCGTGACGAGGAGCGTCGTCCCGACGGGGAGCCCGAGCTTCCCGACGATGTCGACTACTACGACTTGGACCGCGAGACCCGTGCGGGTTTGCGGTCGCTGCCCAAGGGGCTGGCGGAGATGGTCGGGCGGCGGCTGATTGTCGCCGGGCGGCTCATCGACGAGGATCCCGAGGAGGCGTTGGCGCACGCGATGGTGGCGCGGAAGTTGGCGTCGCGGATCGCTGTGGTGCGTGAGGCCACGGGTGTGGCCGCGTATTACGCGGGCGAGTGGCAGACCGCGATCAGCGAGCTGCGGACCGCGCAGCGGTTGACGGGTACCCGAAGCCACGTCGCGGTGATCGCGGACGCGGAGCGGGCGCTCGGCCGTCCGGAACGGGCCGTTGACGCCTACCGCGAGCTCGGGGACGCCGACATCGAGATCGATGTGCGGATCGAGCTGTTGATCGTGGCCGCCGGTGCTCGTGCCGATATGGGGCACGGCGCGGCGGGGCTGGCGATGTTGCAGGTGCCGGAGCTCAACGCCGCCGGGTCGGAGCCGTGGCGGCAGCGGTTGCGGTACGCCTACGCCGACGCGCTGGCCCGGGAGGGCCGGATCGACGACGCCCGGGCCTGGTTCACCAAGGTGCTGGAGCGCGACGAGACCGACCCGCTGGGGGTGGCCGAACGGCTGCTGGAGTTGGACGGTGTGGCGTGGCTGGCCGAACCCGACGAGACCGATGAGGACGTCGTCCGGGAAGAGTCATGACGAAAGGCCCGCGGGGCGGCTCGCTCGACGACGGTCGGTTGTGGGGCGAGTCGCTGCCGCTGAGCCGACGCTACGGTCTGGTGCTGCTGGACCTCGACGGTGTGGTCTACCTGTTGGGTGAACCCATCGACGGGGTGCCGGGGGCGTTGCGGGAGTTGCGGCGGGCCGGGGCGGTTCCGGTGTTCGTGACCAACAACGCTTCCCGCCGGGCCGCGGAGGTCGCGGAGCTGTTGTCGGCCAAGGGCGTCGAGGCGTCGGTGGCCGAGGTGCGCACTTCGGCCCAGGTCGCCGCTGCGCTGTTGGCCGAGCACTGTGAGCCTGGCAGCCGGGTGCTGGTGGTCGGGTCGGAGGCGCTGGCCGAGGAGGTCGCCGAGGCGGGTCTGACGCCGGTGGAGTCCGCGAACGGCCGCAAGGTCGCCGCCGTGGTGCAGGGTTATGGGCGCACGGTGACCTGGCAGCGGCTGGCCGAGGCGGTGGTCGCGGTGCGCGAGGGCGCGTGGTGGCTGGCCTCCAACACCGACAAGACGATGCCGTCGCCGCTGGGGCCGTTGCCGGGCAACGGAACCCTGGTGGCGGCGGTGGGCACCGCCCTGGGGCGGCAGCCGGACGCGGTGGCCGGTAAACCCGCTCCGGCGATGCTGCGGCAGGCCGTGGCCGCCCATCCTGGCCGGGACGCGATCATGGTCGGCGACCGTTGGGACACCGACATCGCTGGTGCCCACGCCGCGGGCCTGCCGGGCCTGCTGGTGTTGAGCGGTTCGATCTCGGCCCCGGAGGTGCTGGAGTTGCCGCCGCAGGGGCGGCCGCAGTTCCTGGCGTGGACGGTGGCCGGGATCAACGAGCCGCACCCGCCGGTGCGCGTCGAGGCGGGCGAGCCGACACGGTTTCGCTGCCGGGACTGGAGTGTCAGCGTCACGGACGGCAAGTCGCGGCTGGCCGGGGACGGCGACGCCCTGGACGCGCTGCGAGCCCTGGCGCAGGCCGCCTGGTGGTCGCGGGATCGCGACGCCGGGGTGGCGGGAACGCCGGTCGCCGACGGGGAGTCGGCGGCCCGGGCACTGGCGCGGCTGGGGTTCTAGAGCATCCCTTTGAGCTTCAACAGGTCCATGATGCTGGCCTTGATCTTGACCCGGCCGGAGGCGAAGGCCTTGCCGAAGTCGAGCTCGTTGTTGATGAGTGCCACCAGGTCGTCGCTGGCGACGGTCATCCGGATCTCGGCGCCGGGGTCGTCGCCTTCGGTGATGCCGCCCAGCCTGCCCTCGTGGAACCGTCCGTGGAAGGCGATGCCGAGGTCGGTGATGTCGCAGGCCAGCCGACGTTCGAAGGTCAGCTTGCGTTTCACCTGGTCGCTGTTGGCCGCGATCTGCGCGGCGAAGGCCTCAAGGGCGTTTCGGCAATCTTCGGCTGTCGCCATCGTGTCGAGCTCCGCATTCGTCTGAGAAAAGCACCGGATGGGACGGTACCGCATGGGGGACAGACCGACCAACCGGTAGCGTAAACGCCGGAAACAGACGTTATGGAGGCATGGACATGCAGGACGCGTGGCGCGCGTATCTGGAGCTGGCCCTTGGACTGACCGAGGCGTCCCGTAAGAAGGCCACCCAGATCATCAAGTCGCTGGCCGAGCAGAGCGGCGAGAAGGTCGAAGACCTGCAGGGTATGGCCCAGGAACTGCTGTCGCAGGGGATGGCCAACCGGGAGAACGTCGTGAAGCTGGTCCAGTTCGAACTGGACAAGGCACTCGACAAGGTGGGCTTGGCCACAAAGGATGAGGTCGCCGACCTCAAGTCGCGGGTGCGGCAGCTGGAAGAGGAGCTGCGACAGGCCCGGCGGCAGTCCGAGTCCGGTGAGCCCTCGGCCGCCAAACCCGCCAAGAAGACGGTGAAGAAGGCCGCGGCCAAGAAGACCACCGCCAAGAAGGCGACGGCGAAGAAGGTCGTGAAGAAGACGGCCAAGAAGACCGCGAAGAAAGCCGCGAAGGGCGAGTAGCCGGTGAGCCAGTTCAATCCGTCGCATCTGGACCGCAACCGCGAGGAGCAGGGGATCGAGGAGCGGGTCGCCGAGGCCGTGGCGCGCCTCGACGAACTCGCCGCACTGCCGACCCCGCAACACGTCGAGGTGTTCGAGTCGGTGCACGAGGTGCTGTCGCAGACGCTGTCGGCGGTTGATGAGGCGTGACTCGAGCGAGGTATCGCGGTGGCGGCGCGTAGACGCCTCGACGCGGAACTGGTGCGGCGGGGCCTGGCCCGGTCGCGGGCGCACGCCGCGGAACTGATCGCGGCCGGACGGGTGCGGGTGCGGGGCTTCACGGCCACCAAACCCGCCGCCGGGGTCGACCCGGCCGATCCGGTGCTGCTGGCCGGGGACGGCGATGACTACGTCTCGCGGGGCGCGCACAAACTCGTCGGGGCGCTGTCGGCGTTCGCCGATCTCGGTGTGTCCGCGAAGGACCGCCGCTGCCTGGACGCGGGGGCCTCGACGGGCGGTTTCACCGACGTCCTGTTGCGCGAGGGCGCGCGCGAGGTGGTCGCGGTCGACGTCGGTTATGGACAGCTGGCGTGGAGCCTGCGCACCGACGAACGGGTGACGGTCCACGACCGCACCAACATCCGGCACCTGACGGCCGCCGACATCGACGGGCCGGTGGAGCTGACGGTGGCGGACCTGTCGTTCATCTCGCTGCGGCTGGTGCTGCCCGCGCTGATCGCCTGCACTCGCGCCGACGGCGTCATCGTGCCGATGGTCAAACCGCAGTTCGAGGTCGGCCGCGACAAGATCGGCTCCAAGGGGGTCGTGCGCGAACCGGCGGTCCGGCTGGAAGCGGTGCGCGGCGTCGTGGCGGCGGCCGCCGAACTCGGCTGGACGACCGTCGGCGTCACCCGCAGCCCACTTCCCGGCCCGTCGGGGAATGTGGAGTTCTTCTGCGCGTTGAGAACCGACGCCACCGCCATGAGCGACGCCGACATCGAGATCGCGGTGACGGCCGAAGCAGACGAGAAGGGAAGCCCGACGTGAACCAGCCGCGAAACGTCCTGCTGGTGTCCCACACCGGGCGCCGCGACATCGCCATGGAAGCCAAGGCGCTGGTGACCTGCCTGCGCGCCAAGGGTTTCGAGGTTCGGGCGCTGGCGACCGAGGCCGGCGAACTCGGCCTGGACGGCCTGGTCGCTATGGAGGAGTCGCGGGCGGTGTGCGACGTGGAGCTGGTGCTGGCGCTGGGCGGCGACGGCACCTTCCTGCGGGCCGCCGAACTGGCCCGCAAGGCGGCGGTGCCGCTGTTGGGCATCAACCTGGGCCAGATCGGTTTCCTCGCCGAGGCCGAGATCTCCGACATCTCCGAGGCCGTCTCCCGGCTGCAACGCGGCGACTACGTCGTCGAGGAGCGGCTCACCCTGGACGCCGTGGTGACTTTGGACGGTGCCGAGGTCGGCCGCGACTGGGCGCTCAACGAGTCCACGGTGGAGAAGGGCCGTCCCGCCCGGATGCTGGAAGTGCTCGTCGAAGTGGACGGCCGCAGGCTGTCGCGCTACGGCTGCGACGGCGTCGTGTGCGCGACCCCGACCGGCTCCACCGCCCACGCGATGTCGGCGGGCGGGCCGGTGGTGTGGCCGCGCGTCGACGCGCTGCTGCTGGTGCCGATCAGCGCCCACGCCCTGTTCTCGCGGCCGCTGGTGGTGGCCCCCGATTCGACGATCGCCATCACCGTCGAGCCATACGCTCCCGCCGCGGTGCTCACCAGCGACGGTCGCCGTACCGTCGCGATCCCGCCGGGCGCCACGGTCACGGTGCGGCGCGGCGAGCATCCGGTGCGGGTGGTCCGGTTGACCGATCAGCCCTTCACCGACCGGTTGGTGGCGAAACTGGCGCTGCCGGTCGACGGCTGGCGCGGGCACCGCCTGGGTTGAACACCGCGCTGGCCTGCGGTGGCGATCCCGAGCCTGGCGGGTGTCAGGGCCGACCATTAATGTCTTTGTTGTGCTTGACGAGCTTCGCATTACCGGACTTGGCGTTATCGAGGACGCGACACTGCCGTTGTCGAAGGGCCTGACGGTGATCACCGGTGAGACCGGCGCCGGAAAGACCATGGTGGTCGCCGGTCTGGGGCTGCTTTTCGGCGGCCGGGCCGACACCGGCCGGGTACGGCCCGGTGAGAAGAAGGCCATGGTGGAGGGCCGGATCCGGGTCAAACCCGGTGACGGCGCGCTGCGGCAGCGGGTCGCCGACTGCGGGGCCGAACTCGAGGGCGACGAACTGCTGATCAGCCGCACCCTCACCGCCGAGGGCCGATCCCGGGCCCACGTGGGCGGCCGGTCGGCGCCGGTGGGGGTGCTGGGCGAGATCGGGACGCTGGTGCTGTCCATCCACGGGCAGTCCGACCAGATGCGACTGTTGCAGCCCGCCGAACAGCGCGGTGCCCTGGACCGCTACGCCGGTGACAGCCACGAGAAACTGCGGGTGTCCTATCGCGAGACCTACGACCGGTGGGTGGCACTGGCCGCCGAACTGGCCGAGCGGCGCGCCAACGCGCGCGAACGCGCCCGGGAGGCCGACGTGCTGCGGCTGGGCCTCGAGGAGATCGAACGGGTGGCGCCGCAGCCGGGCGAGGACGCCGAACTGGCCGAGGAGGCGCGGCGGCTGGAGCACGCCGAGGCGCTGCGGGGCGCGGCCGCCGAGGCGCATGTCGCGCTGGCCGGGCATCCCGACGTGGTCGGGGAGAGCGCCGACGCCGGTTCGCTGGTGGGCAGCGCCTCGCGGGCGCTGTCGGCGCAGGGCGACACCGACGCGAAGCTGGGGGAGCTGGCCTCGCGGCTGGAGGCCGCGGTCGCGGTCATCACCGACGTCTCCGGCGAACTCAGTTCCTATCTGGACGAACTTGACGCGGATCCCAATCGGCTGGCCGAGATCTTCGAACGCCGCGCCGCCCTGAAGAGCCTGACCCGCAAGTACGCCGAGGACATCGACGGCGTGCTGGCCTGGGCCGCCGACGCGGCCGAGAAGCTGGCGTCCCTTGACGTCTCCGACGAGGCGCTGGCCGCGATGGAGGCCGACCGGGACCGGCTGGCCGCCGAGGCCGCCGAACTGGCCGCCGCGCTGACCAAGTCCCGCAAGGCCGCGGCGACCCGGTTCGCCGAGGAGGTCACCGCGGAGCTCGCCGGACTGGCGATGCCGCACGCGCGGGTGTCGGCGTCGGTGGAGGCCCGGCCCGTCGGGAAGGGGCTGTCCCCGTTGCTGGTCGACGGCGTCGAATGCGGTGCCGGGCCCGACGGCGTCGACGAGGTGGAGCTGCGGTTGCGTCCGCACCCCGGCGCCCCCGACACGGCGTTGCAGCGCGGCGCCTCCGGCGGTGAACTGTCGCGGGTCATGCTGGCCATCGAGGCGGTGTTCGCCGGGGCCGGTGGCCCGCCGGTGCTGGTCTTCGACGAGGTGGACGCCGGGGTCGGCGGCGAGGCCGCCGTCGAGATCGGACGCCGGTTGGCGAAACTGGCCAAGCAGCACCAGGTCGTGGTCGTCACCCACCTGGCGCAGGTCGCGGCCTTCGCCGACTCGCATCTGGCGGTGAGCAAGGACACCGGCGGCGCGGTCACCGTGTCGGGCGTGCGGGAGGTCGAGGACGCCGAACGCGCCCGCGAACTGGCCCGGATGCTGGCGGGTATGCCCGACAGCCACCTGGGCATCGCCCACGCCGAGGAACTGCTGGCGGTGGCGGCCCGGGCAAAGCGCGGCTAGGCGGATCGTCGACCCGTTCGGGTCGGCTTCGGCGTGCCGCTGCCGGTCGGAGCCGGTGCGGGCTGCCAAGATAGACGCGATGCGTCTACCTACATTGCGCCGACACGACCGGGCGAGCGACTGGGCCACCGGTGCCGTCGGCGGGTCCGCGAAGCTCGACCGCCGCACCAAGCGGCTGGTGGGGCGGGTCAATTGCGGGGACATCGCCGTCGTCGACCATATGGACATCGACCGGGTCGCCGCCGATTCGCTGGTGGCCGCCGGGGTCGGCGCCGTCATCAACGCCAAGCCCTCGATCTCGGGCCGGTATCCGAACCTGGGGCCCGAGGTGCTGGTGTCGGCGGGGATCGTGCTGATCGACGAGGTCGGCGACGAGATCTTCGACCGCATCGACGACGGCGACAAGCTGCGCATCGAGGGCGGCAAGGTGTTCCGGGGCGAGGAACTGCTGGCCGAGGGGCGACGCCTGGACGCCGCCGCGGTCGCCGCCGCCATGGCCGAGGCCCGGCAGGGGCTGGCGGTGCAGCTGGAGGCGTTCGCCGCCAACACGATGGAGTACCTGAACAAGGAACGCGACCTGCTGCTGGACGGCGTCGGTGTGCCCGAAGTGGACACCGTCTTCGCCGACCGGCACTGTCTCATCGTGGTGCGCGGCTACGACTACAAGGCCGACCTCGACGTGCTGCGGCCCTACATCCGGGAGTTCAAGCCGGTGCTGGTGGGTGTGGACGGTGGCGCCGACGCCCTGGTCGAGGCCGGTTACACCCCGGATCTGATCGTCGGCGACATGGACTCGGCCTCCGACGAGGTGCTGCGCTGCGGCGCCGAACTGGTCGTGCACGCCTACAGCGACGGGCACGCGCCCGGCATGACGCGGCTGGAGCACCTGGGGGTGGCGGCGAAGGTGTTCCCCGCCTCGGCCACCAGTGAGGACATCGCGATGCTGCTGGCCGACGAGAAGGGCGCCAGCATGATCGTCGCGGTCGGCACCCACGCCACGCTGGTGGAGTTCCTGGACAAGGGCCGCTCCGGCATGGCCTCGACGTTCCTGACCCGGCTGCGGGTGGGCGCGAAACTCGTCGACGCCAAGGGAGTCAGCCGCCTGTACCGGCAGCGGGTTCCCGCCTCGGGTTCGTTCCTGCTGGCGTGTTCGGCGATCGCCGGGGTGGCCGCGGCCGTGGCCCTGTTCACCGCCGGTATGAGTTTCGCCGAGACCGGCGCCGACTGGTGGGACGGCATGGTTTCCGCGATTCAAAGGATCTTCTCGTGATCAATCATCGTTTCCACCTGGTGGCGGTCGTGGCGATCTTCCTGGCCGTCGCGGTGGGTCTGGGACTGGGCATGGTCGGTGTCGGCGGCTCGGCCGGGTCGGCGCACGCCGAGGCCGAGCAGGCCGACACGCAACGGTTGCGCGCCGAGGTCGACCGGCTGGGGACGGCCTCGGAGAAGGCTCGCGACTTCGCTACCGGGGTCGCGCCGGTGACGCTGGCGGAACTGCTGGCCGACGAACGGGTGCTGCTGGTGGGCATCGGCGGCGCCAAGGACGCCGAACTGGACGCGATCTCCGACACACTGGAGTACTCGCGCGCCACCTCGGCCGGGACCCTGAACTTCACCGACGCGTTCACCGACCCCGACAACAGTGCGTCCCTTATCGACCTCGCCGCGAAGCTGACCCCCAAGGGCGTCAAGCCTCCCAACGACAACAATGGCGTCGAGACCGTGTCCGCGCTGCTGGCCATGTCCATCCTGGACAAGAGTGAGGTCTCGGCCAGTGAACGGGACCGGTTGGTCAGCGCCCTGGAGGGCCTGAAGATGGTCGACGTCGCCGAGAACCTGTCCGACGAACGGGCCACGGCGGTCGTGATCGTCTCGGGGAAACCGGAATCCGGGCACCAGCCCAGTGTGGTCACCGCGTCCGACCGGTTCGGACGCGAGGGCGCCACCGTCCTGGCCGCCGCGAAACCCGACGGTGTCATCGAGGCGGTCCGCGAGGACCCCGCCCGATCCAAACGGATTTCGACGGTCGATAACGTTGACTCCCCACAGGGACGCGTCACGGCGGCACTCGCGCTGCCGAGCACCATCGAGGGCGAGACAGGCCACTACGGCACCGGCGAATCCGCGAACGCCGTGGTACCGGTGCCCTCGTAGGACGACGCGATCCCCCGTCGACTTCAGGAGCGCCACTGTGAACCGTCTGCCCGCTAGCCTGCGCCGTTTCCTGGTGACCGGTACCGGCGCGGTGGTCACCAGAGCCGTGGGCTCGTGGATCGCGCGCTCGCCGGCGGCGCCGAAACTCGAACGCATCAACCACAGCGGCACCCCGGTGAGCCTGTCGGAGGGCCCCGCCGTGGCGGTGGGCGCCTCGGCCGCGTCGGCCCTGGGCGCGCGCACCCCCACGCACGCGGCCGCCGCCCTGGTCGCCGGGCTGGGTTCGGGAGCCGTCGGCCTCTACGACGACACCGCCGACATCGCCGAAACCCCGCCTCCCAAGGGCTTGGCCGGTCACCTGCGGGCGCTGGCCGCGGGCCACGCCACCGGCGGCAGCGTCAAACTTGCCGGCCTGGGACTCGTCGGTCTGGCCGCGGCCACCCTCATCGACTCCGACCGCGACAGTGGCGGCGAATCCCGTGCCCGGCGCGTCACCACGACCCTGTTGGGCGCGGGCGTCATCGCCGGGACCGCCAACCTCATCAACCTGTTCGACCTGCGCCCGGGCCGGGCCCTGAAACTCGTGTCCTCCATCGCGGGTCCGATATCGACGAAGAACGACACCGCCGGTGGGGTCGCGGCCGGAACGCTCGGCGCCGCCGGTGCCGCGCTGCCCGACGACCTCGAGGAACGCACGATGCTGGGCGACTGCGGGGCCAACGCGCTGGGCGCCCTGGTCGGTCTGTCGTGGACGGCCCGCAGTGGCGTCGGTAAACGCGCGGCCCTGTTGGCGGGCGTCGCGGCGTTGACGCTGGCCAGCGAGAAGGTCAGCTTCACCAAGGTCATCGCCCACACCCCGGTACTGCGCGAAGTGGACGAACTCGGCCGCCGAGGCGGGGCCTGAGAAATCCGGCCCGCTCGGCTTCGGCCCGCGAGCTCGCCGCGACGGGGCGTGTGATGTCCTATGCGGTGCAGGAACCAGTCGACTCGAAGGAGTAGTGACCGACAGTGGCGGGACGACGCATCGCGCTGGTGTGCGCCGGTGAAGAGGTCATCGGCGAGCACGTGGCGACGGTGGCCAAGGGCCTCAAGGACGCCGGTGACCGGGTCGTGGTCGTGGCGCCGTCCGGTTTCGCCGCCAGCTACGGCCTCGACGAGGCCGGGGTGCGGTTCGCGACCCTGGAAATCCCGCCGGCCGCCGAGCTCGTCGGCGACGCCAAGGCGACCTGGAACCTGCGGGCCATGCTGGGCGGCGGCGCCGGACGCGGCCCCGACGTGGTGCACGCCTTCGGAACCCGGGCCGGACTGGCCGCGGCTTTGTCCAAGGTCAACAGTGTGCCGCTGGTCGTCACCTGGTGGAGTGAACTCGCCGAACCCGGCACCGGCTGGCAGGACCGGCTGCGCGACCAGCCCACCCGGCTGATCGCCCGGCGCGGTGACGTGGCGCTGTGCGCCTCCACCGACCTGGTGTCGGCGGTACTGCGGCTGGGCGCCAGGGACGCGCGGCACGTCGGCGTCCCGGTCACCGAAACCGTTGCGGCGGGCGGGTCCGCGTCCGGCACCGAGCCGGTCGAGCAGCTCGACGCGCTGTATCGCGAGCTCACCGGCAGGTGAAAAGCGGACATCGGCGTGGGGTGCCGCCGATGATTCTGATCAAGGTGTTACCGTGGAGTCCCGTGGGTGGGTAACCGCCACAATAGGCTCCGACCACGGGAGACGGCATTGGCCAGTAACGCCGCGAATCAAGCGCGCATCACCAAACACATCTTCGTCACCGGTGGCGTGACCTCAGCGCTGGGGAAGGGTCTGACGGCCTCCAGCCTCGGAAATCTACTCACTTCGCGTGGACTTCACGTCGTCATGCAGAAGATCGACCCGTACCTGAACGTCGATCCCGGCACGATGAACCCCTTCGAGCACGGCGAGGTGTTCGTCACCGACGACGGCGCCGAGACCGACCTGGACGTCGGCAACTACGAACGGTTCCTCGACAGGGGACTGTCGCGGCGTTCGTGCATCACCACCGGCCAGATCTACTCCGACGTGATCGCCAAGGAACGCCGGGGCGAGTTCCTCGGCGCCACCGTTCAGGTGATTCCGCACGTCACCAACGAGATCAAGTCCCGGATCCGGTCGATGTCGGCTCCCGACACCGATGACGCGGCCGGACGCATCCCCGACGTCGTCATCACCGAGGTCGGCGGCACCGTCGGCGACATCGAGTCGCTGCCGTTCCTGGAGGCGATCCGGCAGCTGCGGCACGACATCGGCCGCGACAACTGCCTGTTCATTCACGTGTCCCTTGTGCCCTATCTGGGTGCCAGCGGCGAGCTGAAGACCAAACCCACCCAGCACTCGGTGGCCGCGCTTCGCAACATCGGTATCCAGCCCGACGTGATCGTGTGCCGCAGCGACCGCCAGATCCCCGACAACCTCAAGAACAAGCTGGCGCTGTTCTGCGACGTGGACATCGAGGCGGTCGTGTCGGCGCCCGACTCCGACAGCATCTACGAGATCCCCAAGGTGCTGCACCGCGAGGGCCTGGACGCCTACGTGGTGCGCCGCCTGGACCTGCCGTTCAAGGACGTCGACTGGACCGCGTGGGACGACCTGCTCGACCGGGTCCACCACCCGCGCGAGGAGGTGACGATCGCGATCGTCGGCAAGTACGTCGACCTTCCCGACGCCTACCTGTCCGTTGTGGAGGCCGTGCGTTCGGCCGGGTTCGCGCACCGCGCCAAGACCGTCATCAAGTGGGTGGAGAGCTCCACCTGCGTCGACGACGAGGCCACCGGCAAGATCCTGTCCGGCGTGGACGGTGTCGTGATCCCCGGCGGTTTCGGGGAACGCGGCGTGGAGGGCAAGATCAACGCCATCAAGCACACCCGGGAGAACGGCATCCCGACCCTGGGACTGTGCCTGGGCCTGCACTGCATGACCATCGAGGTGCTGCGCAACGTCGCGGGCCTGGCCGGAGCCAACTCCGAGGAGTTCGCGCCCGAGGCCGAGCACCCGGTCATCTCCACCATGGCCGACCAGACCGACATCGTCGCCGGTAAGGGCGACATGGGCGGCACGATGCGGCTGGGCGCCTGGACCGCGCAGCTGGAACCGGGTTCGCTGGTCGCCGAGGCCTACGGCGCCTCGACCGTCTCCGAACGGCACCGGCACCGCTACGAGGTCAACAACGCCTACCGCGAGACGCTGGCCAAGTCCGGTTTCGTGCTGTCGGGACTGTCCCCGGACGGACGGCTGGTGGAGTTCCTGGAACTGGACCGCACCGTGCACCCGTTCTTCGTGTCCACCCAGGCCCACCCGGAGCTGAAGTCGCGGCCCACCCGGCCGCACCCGCTGTTCTCGGCGTTCATGGGCGCGGCGCTGTCGTACGCCCTGACCGACCAGATCGACTTCGCCGGTGGCCACAACACGGCGGTCGCCTCGTGAACCACGTCTTCGAGGTTCGCGACAGCCAGACGGTGTGGAGCGGCTTCCGGTTCGGCATGGTCCGCGACGAGGTGGCCATGCCCGGCGGCGGCACCGCCGAGCGGGTCTACCTGGACCACCCGGGCGCGGTGGTCGTCGCGGCCCTGGACGCCCAGGACCGGATCGCGCTGATCCACCAGTACCGGCATCCGGTGCGGCAGCGGCTGTGGGAGCTGCCCGCCGGTCTGCGCGATGTGGAGGGTGAGGACCCGGCCGAGGCCGCCGCCCGGGAACTGGCCGAGGAGGCCGACACCCGGGCCGCGCGGATCTCGCACCTGTTCACCTTCCATCCCACGCCGGGATGCAGCAACGAACGCATCGAGATCTTCCTGGCTCGCGACCTGTCGCCGGTGCCGGACGCCGAGCGACACGTCCGCACCGACGAGGAGGCCGACCTGAGCCTGCGGTGGTGGGACCTGGACGAGGCGGTGGCCGCGATCTTCGACGGACAGATCACCAACGGCTGCACGATCGCGGGACTCTTGGCCGTGTCGCAACTGCGAGCCCGCACACACTCCCTGTGATTCTGAGGTATATTTCGCTTTACGTCATTGAACGATAGGCCAAGCCAGGTTGTTGACAAAGAATCGACGGCTATGTCAGGCTTAATCGGCTTGTCGCGCACTCCCGTGTGACGGGCATGGAGTACATTGCACAGTGGTGGCAACGAGGCCGCCGCGTGCCTTTTCGAAAGGTGGGCGCACAGGTGAAGGTCGGTATCCCCCGCGAGGTGAAGAACCACGAGTACCGGGTGGCCATCACCCCATCGGGTGTGCACGAATTCGTCCGTGCCGGACACGAAGTCGTCATCGAGGCCGGAGCCGGGGAAGGGTCGTCGATTCCCGACGCCGACTTCGCCGCCGCCGGTGCCACGCTGCTGCCCACCGCCGACGCGGTGTGGGCCGAGGCCGATCTGGTCCTGAAGGTCAAGGAACCCATCGCCTCCGAATACCACCGGATGCGGGAGGGACAGGTGCTGTTCACGTACCTGCACCTGGCCGCCTCCCGCGAGTGCACCGACGCGCTGCTGGACCGCAAGGTCACCGGCATCGCCTACGAGACCGTCGAGACCCACGACGGCGCGCTGCCGCTGCTGGCCCCCATGAGCGAGGTCGCCGGACGGCTCGCGCCCCAGGTCGGCGCCTACCACCTGATGCGTCAGGGCGGTGGCCGCGGCGTGCTGCCCGGCGGAGTCTCGGGCGTCTACGCCGCCCGCACCGTCGTCATCGGCGGCGGGGTCTCGGGCATGAACGCCGCCGCGATCGCGCTGGGCATGCAGGCCGACGTCGTCCTGATGGACAAGAACATCGACAAGCTGCGGGCCGCCGACCAGCGTTACGCGGGGCACCTGCAGACCGTCGCCTCCAACGCCTACGAGGTCGAGAAGGCCGTCCTGGACGCCGACCTCGTCATCGGCGCCGTCCTGGTGCCGGGAGCCAAGGCGCCCAAGATCATCAGCAACGAACTGGTCTCGCGGATGAAGCCCGGCAGCGTGCTGGTCGACATCTCCATCGACCAGGGCGGCTGCTTCGAGGACTCGCGTCCCACCACCCACGCCGACCCGGTCTACCAGGTCCACGACTCGGTGTTCTACTGCGTGGCCAACATGCCCGGCGCCGTGCCGCACACCTCCACCTACGCGTTGACGAACGTCACACTGCCGTACGCGCTGGAGCTGGCCAACAACGGCTGGCGGGAGGCGCTGCGCAAGGACCGCGCGCTGGCCCTGGGCCTCAACACCCACGACGGCCACGTCACCTACGGACCCGTAGCCGACGCTCACGACCTGGCGGTGGCGAAACTCGAGGAGATCCTGCACTGACAGTGCCGGCCCGCGTCGTCCGCGACTACCTCGACCACGTGACGGTCGAACGTGGACATTCGGCGAACACGATCGCCGCCTACCGCCGCGACCTGGGCCGCTACCTCGACTGGCTGTCCGAGACCGGACTCGACGCACTGTCCCAGGTGACCGCCGCCGACATCGGCGGTTACCTGGCCCGGCTCTCACAGGGCGACGACGAACATCCGGGCCTCTCGGCCCGATCCATAGCCCGCGCGACCTCGGCGTTGCGCGGGCTGCACCGTTTCGCCCTCGACGAGGGCGTCACCGACACCGACCCGACGCAGGCACTGTCCACCCCCAAACCCGCGCTGCGGCTGCCCAAGGCCATCGGCGTCGACGAGGTCGCGCGGCTGCTGGAGGCCGCGGCGATCCTGGACAACCCCACCGGTCTGCGCGACACCGCGTTGGTGGAGTTCCTGTACGGGACCGGGGCCCGGGTTTCGGAGACCATCGGCGCCGATATCGACGATCTTGACTTCGACGCGGCGGCGGTCCGGTTGCGCGGCAAGGGAGGGAAGGTGCGGGTCGTCCCGCTGGGTGGTTACGCGGTGCGGGCGCTGGAGAACTACCTGACCCGCGCGCGTCCAAGCTGGACTCCCGGGCACCCGAAGCTTTTCGTCAACTCGCGTGGCAAACCCCTTACCCGCCAAGGGGTCTTCTTCATCCTGCGCGGTCTGGCCGACCGGGCCGGGATGGCCGTCGACCTCGGTCCGCACACCCTGCGGCACTCCTTCGCCACCCATCTCCTGGACGGGGGCGCCGACATCCGGGTGGTGCAGGAACTGCTGGGTCACGCCGCGGTCTCCACCACGCAGATTTACACACTTGTCACAGTCGATAAACTAAGAGAGGTTTACGCCACGTCCCATCCCCGAGCCCGGTAGCGAAATATGAATCCCCAATGGAGTGGCGCAGTCGCCTCGCACACGCCCGCGAAGTGGCGTACAGTCGCACAGGCGGGCGGCCACGCAAACGTCACCGAAATCGGACACACACCTGGAGGGCGGGAATGAACAGTCCAGACTCAGGCGACAAGTGGGCGGCGCTGCGTAGCGCCGCGACTCCGGTGGCCGATATGGACGCCGACTCGGCTGTCGCCGACCCCGAGACCTACACCGGGCGCGGCGAGATACCGCAACCCCAGCCGCTGGAACGCCACGGCCCGGCCCGCGTCGTCGCGATGGCCAACCAGAAGGGCGGCGTCGGCAAGACCACCACCACCATCAACCTCGGTGCGGCGCTGGCCGAATACGGCCGCAAGGTGCTGCTGGTCGACTTCGACCCGCAGGGCGCGCTGTCGGTGGGCTTCGGCGTCAACCCCCACACCCTGGACCTGACGGTCTACAACCTCCTGATGCAGAACGACGTCTCCATCGAGGACGTCATCGTCAAGACCAACGTCGCCGGACTGCACGTCCTGCCCGCCAACATCGACCTGTCGGCCGCCGAGATCCAACTGGTCAACGAGGTCGCCCGGGAACAGACCCTGGCCCGGCTGCTGCGCCCGGTGATGAGTGAGTACGACTTCATCATCATCGACTGCCAGCCCTCGCTGGGCCTGTTGACCGTCAACGCGTTGACCGCCGCCCACGGCGTCCTGGTGCCGCTGGAGTGCGAGTTCTTCAGCCTGCGCGGGGTCGCGCTGCTGCTGGACACCGTCGACAAGGTCCGCGAACGGCTCAACTTCGACCTGGAGCTGGACGGCATCCTGGCCACCATGTACGACTCGCGCACCACCCACTCGCGGCAGGTGCTGCAACGGGTCGTGGAGGCGTTCGGCGACCGGGTGTACCAGACCGTCATCACCCGCACCGTCCGATTCCCGGAGACCACTGTGGCCGGTGAACCGATCACGACCTGGGCACCGGCCTCGTCCGGCGCCCGCGCCTACCGCCAACTGGCGCGCGAGGTCATCGCGGCTCAGGACAACCGGCGCTGAGTTCCGGCGAAACCGGCACCGGCGCAACCTCGGCAAGCAGGCACATTAGGCTGTCGGACGTGAATTCCGAGCGCCCCGGCGAGCCAGACAGTGCGGTCGCGACACTGCCGGACCCGCAAGCCGACGGCGCGGGCGACGCCGAGCTGCCCGCCGAGACCGACGCGAAGGGCTTCCAGGTCCGGCTCGACAACTTCACCGGCCCCTTCGACCTGCTGCTCCAGCTCATCGGCAAGCACAAGCTCGACGTCACGGAGGTGGCTCTTCATCAGGTCACCGACGACTTCATCTCCTACACCCGATCGCTGGGCGACGACTGGGACCTCAACGAGACCAGCGAGTTCCTGCTGATCGCCGCCACCCTGCTCGACCTCAAGGCCGCCCGGCTGCTGCCCTCGGCCGACGTCGAGGACGAGGAGGACCTGGCGCTGCTGGAGGCCCGCGACCTGCTGTTCGCCAGGCTGTTGCAGTACAAGGCGTTCAAGGACGCCGCCGGGCACATCGACAAGCTCACCGAGGGCGCGGCGCTGCGTTTCCCCCGCACCGCCGGACTGGAATCCCGCTACGCCGAGGCGCTGCCGGAACTGGTGCTCAACATCGGCGCCGACCAGCTGGCGGCCATGGCCGCCGCCGCCCTCAAACCCAAACCGCCGCCCACGGTGGGGGTCGACCACGTCCACATGGTGCGCGTCAGCGTCCGTGAGCACGCGATCATCCTGCAGCGGCGCCTCAAACGTGTGATCACCTCCACGTTCCGGGCCCTGACCAGCGACTGCGAGTCCACCCTCGAGGTGGTGGCCCGGTTCCTGGCGCTGCTGGAGCTGTACCGGGAGGGCATGGTCGGTTTCGACCAGGTGCAGGCGCTGGGGGAGCTGACGGTGCGCTGGGTGGCCGCCGAGGACTCCAGTGACATCGAAGTAGACGAATACGTTGGTGCGCCCGCCGAGGCCACCGACGCGACCGGGGAAGCAGCCGAAGCCGAGGAGTCCGAGTGAACAACGCCGAACCCGCCGAGGAGCAGGGGACCAGCGGGTCGCTCGCCGCCGACATCGCCGAGTGGAGCCCGCCGTGGCAACGTGAGGAGCCGCGCGACACCCCGGCCGACGAGCCGGTGGAGTTCGCCGAGCCGGTGTCCGACGGCGTCGCCGAGACTCCCGCCGACACCGACGCGCCGCGGCCGGAACCCGAGCCCGTCAAGGCGCCGGAACCCGAACCCGAGCCGCTGCCGCTGTCGCAGGACCTCGCCGGGACGCTGGAGGCGATCCTCATGGTCAGCGACGAACCGGTCTCCGAGACCATCCTGGCCCAGACCCTGGGCCGTCCCGAGGGCGAGATCGTCGGGACGCTGCGTCGGCTGGCCGCCGAGTACACCGGCGACAACCGCGGCTTCGACCTGCGGCGCCAGGCCGGCGGCTGGCGCTACTACACCCGGGAGAGCTTCGCGCCCTATGTGGAGCGTTTCGTCCTGGACGGTCAGCAGGTCCGGCTCACCAAGGCCGCCCTGGAGACCCTCGCCGTCGTCGCCTACAAGCAGCCGGTGACCCGGGGCCGGATCTCGGCGATCCGGGGTGTCAACTGCGACGGGGTCATCCGTACCCTGACCACTCGTGGGCTCATCGCCGAATGTGGCACCGAACCCGACACGAACGCCAACCTGTACCGCACCACCGCACTGTTCCTGGACAAGCTCGGCCTCAACTCCGTGGAAGAACTCCCCCCACTGGCGCCGTTCCTGCCCGACGACGTCAACGAGATCGGAGAAGCCGATGACCGCTGAACCCGAAGGCGTACGCCTGCAGAAGGTGATGGCGGCCGCCGGGATCGGTTCCCGCCGCGCCTGCGAGAACCTGATCGCCGCCGGGCGGGTCACCGTCAACGGCAAGAAGGCCCAACTGGGCAACCGGGTCGACCCGCAGCACGCCGTCATCCACGTCGACGGTGAACGCGTCATCACCGACACCAAGCTGGTGCACTTCGCGCTCAACAAGCCCCGGGGCTACGTGTCCACGATGGATGACGAGCTGAAGCGCCCCGACCTCAACGAGTTCACCGCCGGGATCAGCGAACGCGTCTTCCACGTCGGCCGCCTCGACACCGAATCCGAGGGCCTGCTGCTGCTCACCAACGACGGTGAGCTGGGCAACCGGCTCACCCACCCGTCCTACGAGATCGCCAAGACCTACCGCTGCCAGGTCACCGGTTACGCCGGGCCCGCCATCGCCCGGCGGCTCGCGGCCGGGGTCGTGCTCGAGGACGGACCGGTCACCGTCGACGACTTCAAGGTCATCGACGAGCACGCCGACCAGGCGCTGGTCGAGATCGTCGTGCACGAGGGCCGCAAGCACGTCGTGCGGCGGCTGCTGGCCGAGGTGGGACTGCCGGTCAACCGGCTGGTGCGCACCGCGATCGGCGACATCCGGCTGGCCAACCTGAAACCCGGGACGTTGCGTAAACTCCGCCCCGACGAGATCGCCTCCCTCTACCGCACCGTGGGCCTGTGAAACGTGCCCAAACACATAGGTGACCAGGTACCCCACAGCAGGCGAACAACAGGCATCATAGATAAGGGTGCCCACCGCAGCGAGGAGAAGCAGACGTGAACACGACCCAGGCGTTCAACGGTGTCATCGCCATCGACGGACCGTCCGGATCAGGAAAGTCCAGCGTAGCTCGCCGGCTCGCCACCGAGTTGGGTGCCGCCTGCCTCGACACCGGTGCCATGTACCGCACCGCGACGCTGGCCGTGCTGCGCTCCGGGGTTCACCTCGGCGACAAACAGACCGTCATCAAGGTCGTCGAGACCGCCAAGGTGGAGTTCGGCACCACTCCGGCCGACCGTTACGCCCGGCTCGACGGCGAGAACGTCGACGCCGACATCCGCGGCGACGAGGTCACCGCGAACGTCTCGGCCGTGTCGTCCATCCCCGAGGTGCGGCAGTACCTCATCACCAGCCAGCGCGACATCATCAAGGCCGCCGAGAACGGCATCGTCGTGGAAGGCCGCGACATCGGCGAGGTCGTGGCGCCCGACGCCGACCTGAAGGTCTACCTGACCGCCGACCCGGCCGAGCGCGCCCGGCGCCGCTCGACCCAGAACGGCGCCAACCTGGCCGCCACCGCCGCCGACATCAAGCGTCGCGACACCGCCGACGCCAAGACCACCCGGCCGCACGACGCGGCCCCCGGTGCGGTCGTCCTCGACACCACGCACCTCGACCTGGACCAGGTCATCACGGCACTTCACGAACTCATAACCCGCGGGGGAACCACATGAGCGCCGAGCCCGCGCTCGACGACTTCAGCAATGCCGACACCGACACCGACACCGGCCCGGTACCCATCGTGGCCGTCGTCGGGCGACCCAACGTCGGCAAGTCCACTTTGGTCAACCGGTTGATCGGGCGCCGGCAGGCCGTCGTCGAGGATGTCCCCGGCGTCACCCGCGACCGGATCGCCTATGACGCGCAGTGGAACGGCCGCAAGTTCACCGTCGTGGACACCGGCGGCTGGGAACCCGACGCCGTCGGCCGGGCCGCCGCCATCGCCGCGCAGGCCGAACAGGCCATCGCCGCCAGCGACGTCATCGTCCTGGTCGTGGACGCCACCGTCGGCGCCACCGACGTCGACGACGCCGCCGCGCGGGTGCTGCACCGGGCCGCCAAGCCCGTCATCCTGGTCGCCAACAAGGTCGACAGCGTTCGCGCCGAGGCCGACGCCACCCAGCTGTGGTCCATGGGCCTCGGTG
Source organism: Stackebrandtia nassauensis DSM 44728 (assembly GCF_000024545.1). Lineage (GTDB taxonomy): Bacteria > Actinomycetota > Actinomycetes > Mycobacteriales > Micromonosporaceae > Stackebrandtia > Stackebrandtia nassauensis. The sequence continues at coordinate 4,717,180 of NC_013947.1, read as the reverse complement.
AGCCGCACCCGATCTCGGCCCTGCACGGCCGAGGCTCCGGCGACCTGCTCGACATCATCCTGGACGCGCTGCCGGAGCTGCCCTCCGTCGACGACGACACCGAGGGCGGACCCCGCCGGGTCGCGCTGGTCGGCAAACCCAACGTCGGCAAGTCCAGCCTGCTCAACCGGCTCGCCGGTGAGGACCGGGTCGTGGTCGACTCGGTGGCGGGCACCACCGTTGACCCCGTCGACAGCCTCATCGAACTCGGTGGCGAGACCTGGCAGTTCGTCGACACCGCCGGGCTGCGCAAACGCGTCAAGCAGGCCAGCGGCACCGAGTACTACGCCTCGCTGCGCACCCAGTCGGCCGTGGAGGCCGCCGAGGTCGCCGTCGTGCTGCTGGACGCCTCCGAGCCCATCAGCGAACAGGACCAGCGCGTCATCACCCAGGTCGTCGAATCCGGGCGGGCGCTGGTGATCGCGTTCAACAAGTGGGACCTCGTCGACGAGGACCGCCGGTTCCAGATCTCCCGCGAGATCGACCGCGACCTGCGTCGGGTGCAGTGGGCGCCGAGGGTCAACATCTCCGCGGCCACCGGTCGCTCCGTCGCCAAGCTCACCCCCTTCCTGCACACGGCACTGGAAGGCTGGGAGCAGCGCGTCCCCACCGGCGAACTCAACCAGTGGGTCGCGGCACTGGTCGCCGCCCACCCGCACCCGATCCGGGGCGGCAAGGCACCCAAGGTGCTGTTCATGACCCAGGCCAGCGTGCGGCCGCCGAAGTTCGTCGTGTTCACCTCGGGCCAGCTGGATCCGCAGTACCTGCGCTACATCGAGCGGCGGCTGCGGGAGGACTTCGGTTTCGCGGGCTCGCCGATCGTGTTGTCGGTCAAGGCCAGAGAGAAGCGGGGCAAGCGTTCGGCCAAGGCGGGGAAGCGTTAACCCGGAGGCGGGGCGCTTGGGACTTGGGTTAGAGTATCCAGGGTCGTTCACCCCCAAGGGACGACCAAGAACAATCGGGCTGTGGCGCAGTTTGGTAGCGCACCGAGCTGGGGGCTCGGGGGTCGCAGGTTCAAGTCCTGTCAGCCCGACCACGTGGTTCATCTTTGAACCCTGGGCATGAGCGGTGCCCCCTGTTATGGGGGCGCCGCTTTTGCGTTGTGTGGGGGCGAAGGTGCGGGTGGCGGGTAGTAGTGGTGTTAGTGGTTTTGCGAGCTGGTCGCGGGCGATGACGGGTGTGTGGGTGTGGTGGTCGGCGTTGATGAACAGTTTCGTGAAGCAGGCTTTGGTGAAGTATTTCTTGGTGTCGTCGCTGGCGGAGCGGTAGGCGGCTTGTGGGTCGTTGAGTAGGTCGAGCAGTGCGGTGATGGTTTTGTGGCCGTTGATGAGTTCGGTGATGTCGGCTTCGGCCAGGCGCGCGTGGAGGTCGGCTTTTTCGATGGCGATGTCGCGCATTTTGGCGGTGAGTTTGTCTTGTGGCCAGTCGGGATGTCCGACGAGTTCCATGTACTGATCCTCCAGAGCCTCAAGACGTTTGCACTCGTTGTTGAGAGCCTTGCGTAGCTCGGCGGTCGACTTTTGTGACGAGTTGATGGCTTCGTCCATGGCCTGGCGTAGTTGGTTGGCGGCTTGGGCCGGTATGGCAAGGGTGGCGTAGTGGCGTTCGACTTCGGCCTCGACGAGGTGGGCGGGCAGTCGCGGCATGTCGCAGGCGTGGAGTTTTTGTCCGGCGCAGGCGAAGTAGTAGTAGCGGCGGCCGGTATGTGAGCGGCCGGGCTCGAAGATGAACCGTTTGCCGCACCGGTCGCACCACAATGCTCCTTTCAGGTGGTGGTTGTGGCGAGACTCTTTGGTGCCGCCGCCGCGTTGCACGTCGAGGACGTGTTGAACCTGGTCGAACAGTTTCTGTGAGATGAGCGCCTGGTGGCGTCCTTTGTACTCCTTGCCCTTGTACTGCACGTAGCCCAGGTAGTAGCGGTCGCGCAAGATGGTGCCGATCTTGCCGACCGAGATCGTCGTCCCGGCCGGGTTCTTCTTCGTCGGTCGGGTGCGTAGGCCCGCCTTGGTGACGGCCTCGCGCAGGGCTTTGAAGGAGTGCTTGCCGGTGGCATACAGCTCGAACAGCATCGTGATGAAGGGTGCGCGTTTGCTATCGACGGCGATGGTGCGCACCTCGTGCCCGTCCACGGTTTCGGTCACGTTCAAGTACCCGAGGCGGGCGACGCCGAGAGTGCCGCCGCGTTCGGCCTTTGCCGCCATCTTGTACGAGATGTCGGCACCGCTCGCGCGGGACTGGTATTCGTTGACGCCGTCGATGACGTGGGCGACGAGGTCGCCGATGTAGGTGTCCTCGGTGTAGTCCATGACCGACACCAGCGTGACCCCGGCCTGCCGGAAGTCGCGTTTGGTGATCGCGGAGTCGATCCCGTCGCGGTGGATGCGGGAACGGGCGTACACGATCACCATGTCGACGTCGCGGGCGTTCTTGATACGCGCCATCATCTCCTGGAACCGAGGCCGCCCCGCCACGGTCATCGCGGAGCGGCCCGGCTCGACATACTCGTCCACGATCTCGGCCCCGATTTCGGCGGCTTTACGTTGACAGGCTTTGCGCTGCGCCGGAATCGAGTTGCCCTCCGGGTCGTAGTCGGTGTCCACCTGGGACTGCGAGGACACCCGCAGATACAACACCGCTCGTTTCGCACCCGAGACCGCACGCAGCCCTGGTTTCGTGGTTTTCGTGTGTTTGCTGGTCATGACCGACGCCTCCGTCCACAGTCGCTATCACCGCGCCGGGCAGTGTTGGGATGGCCCTGGGTCGTCTGATCCGCAGACGATTCGCCAGCCGATTCGATGTCCGGGGTGTCGCTACGTTCGGCGGCGAGCATGAGCACGACTTGCGCCAACAGCGGTATGTCCAGCGGGTCGCGCTGCGGACCCCTGATGCGGATACGCAAATGCGGACGGGCCATCACCACCACCCCCACACGGGGGTGTTGTGGGTAGGGACAGCCCGGCAGGCCGGACATAGCGCCCGTTCACCCGAAAGAATGAACCCACCACCCCTACCGGGACGTATGCCGGTCCCGGCCCGTTCAGGACGGCCCAGGGCGGTAGGGCGGTATTGCCAGGTGCGGGAACAACATTCCGGTATCCGGCCACACAGGCGCAACGGCGACCGCAGGCGGGCAGGGCCGAATGGTGGATTGTTCGCGATGCTCGAAACGTGGCGTCGAGTCATTGACGTTGGTCTTGCCGACGCGACCTGGACCTGGGTGGAGAGCAGTCGATGGTAGCTCGGTCGACCACCTCACGGGCCACTTGCGTCACTATTTCGGATTTTTCTCGGTCACGCGCGGCCACCAGCTCGGCCACCGACACTCACGCCCCGGTTGCGCGCAACCGCTCACGCGGCACGAGCAGAAACAGACAAGCGGTGACGGTTGTCGGCACCTGTCCCGCGTGACCGGCATGCGTGTAACGATTCCGCAACGGCAAACGGTTGCGGTGGCCACCACCGGTGGTATGGGAACGCGACACCATGCCCCGCGCGCCTGGTGGTTTGACCACGAGGCATCACTGCCGCGAACGGTCACGCATCAGGGCTTGTGATTGGCCTGTGATCGTTTGGGCTGGTCACGGATGCAGGAAATTGCTGCTGCGGGCGGTGGTTTCGAGCTACACAAGAAGCCGCTCGCCGAGTAATGGCGGGGTGGTGTCCCTGGCTTTGCCGACAACTGATGAAAGGAGGGTGAAGAGTTTGGGGATTGAGAAGACGCGGGGGTTCGAGGCTGGACCCCCGCGAGATGACAACGGGAAGGTGATTGATGGGTCGTGGTACCACCGCCGTTGGCTGGCGTATCGTCGCACGCCTGGTTTCTGGCTGCGCCAGATCTACTTCGGGTGGAAGGTGTGGTGGCTCGTAGCCGCTGCCTGGTTCGTCGTGTTCTACGGGCTGATCCATCGTCGGGGCCGCATTGTCATGCTGCTGGTCGTCGGGTGGCTGCTGGTGTTGGCGTACGGGCCGGAGCTGGCCGCGTGGCTAGCGGGGGTGGGGTCGCCATGACGAGTTGGCGCAAGCGGTCGAAACCGGTCGCGGGCTTGGAGGAGCTGGCGGGGCGGTTGCAGGAGCGGGACCGGTTGATCATTGATGCGTTGGGGCGGTACAAGGTGCTGACCAAAGCGCAGGTGGCGCGGCTGTTCTTCGACTCCGAATCCTCCGCCCGCGACCGCCTATCCACGCTGGTGGAGCTGGACGTCATCACGCGATACCGTTCGCACAATCGGCAAGCCTGGCGCTACACCCTCGCGTATTGGGGTGCCTGCGTTCATGCTGTCGCGACCAATCCGGATGCCAAGACTCCGACCAAGAAGGCCGTGTTCGATCAAGCGACGCGGATCATGCACTCGGCCCACCGCGGCCACACTGAATCCACCAACGACTTCTTCACCCGCCTGACCGCGTGCTGCCGCCACCGCGCCGACGAGGGGTGGGTGGTGGAGCGGTGGTTGAGTTCGGCTGAGTCCAGCCTGTTCTTCACCAACACCAAACCCCGGCCCGACGGAGGCGCCACCATCCACATGGATGACAGGGTGTTGGAATTTTGGTTCGAGCACGACACCGGCACCGAACCGTTGCATGTCTTGGCCGACAAGATCGACGCCTACGACAAGGAATACGACCAGCCCTGGCGGGACAACTTCACGCCGGTGCTGCTCCAGATTGACAAACCGGGTCGAGAAACCCATTTCCACCACACCCTCGCCTTGGCACGTGCTGAACGGCCGCTGTCGTTCCCGGTCGCCACCACCATCACCGAACTCGCGACCGACCCTGCCGATGCGGTGTGGTGGCTTGTCGGGCACGACGAGGTCCGCGTGCGCCTCGACCAGATTCCGCCCGCTAAAAAGCGCCTGGACTCACTAGAGTTCATGAAATACTGCCGAAGCGACGACTACCGCGTCGGCGGCTGGACCTAAACCCCGACCCGAAAGTTTTCGTCCCGAGTGGATTAGATGCTCCGATTCGTTCCCGTCACCGCCTTCGTCCCGGCTTTCGACACCCGCCCCGTCACGGCTTCCGACACCACCACCCAGTCCAGAGACAGGTATTACGCCTGGTCGCGCCGTATAAACACTGAACCGTGATCGAGTCCTACTTATATACATACCCCCAGGGAGAAGTGTCAGCAGACAAGGGTCAAGGCGGACCCGTAATGACCGTCCACAGTATCTGATCATGTAGACAGTCGCACTAATACCTATTACCCACCTGCCACCCTCCACATCGAGCCATCAGCAGCACACCCAGACGCCTGACAGCCGCTGCCACTCCCACGACCCGGACCCGGACCCGAGAAGCCATCAGGCCATGACAGGCCGCGAGCGGGCGACACAGCGGCGACAACGGCCACGACCAGGAAACAGCAGCTCGTTGTGACTGGTCAGCAGCGTCTTATGGGCGGGCATGGCAGGTCGTGTGCGGCTAGTCGGGTGCGCAAGTGTTTGCGGGCGCGGTAGAGACTGGACCGTACGGCCGCCACGCTGCATCCGAGGCGGTTGCTGGTGGCTGCGGGGTCCTCGTTGGCCAAATAGCCGGTGACAACCGCGCTTGCCTGCGAGGGCAGTGCGGCCAGCCACGAGCGCACGACCGGGGTCACGTCGATGACGGAGGCGAGGTCGGCTGGCCCCGGCGAAGGGTCGCAGCGCCCGGCGTGAACGGTGTCGGCGTCGCGCGGGGTCATGTCGGGAAGGAAGTCGCACGCGAGATCGCCGGATGGTGGGGTGCGTGCGGCGCGTTTGCGGTAGTCGATGATCAAGTGCCGGGTGACGGTGGCCAGCCACGCGAGGGGATGCTCGATTGTCTTGCCCGAGTGGAGGTGTCGCCAGGCCCGAGTGAACACCTCGGCGCAGGCGTCTTCGGCGTCGTGCACGGCCAGTTGGGCACGGCATCGCCCCAGTACCCAGCCTCGGCAGGAGGCGTACAGCCGCACGAAGGCTTCGGTATCACCGGTTGCTGCCGCCTTAGCCCAGGAGCGCAGCGAGTTCGCGCTTGCGGGGCTTGCGGTAGATCGTGAGGGCCTCGGTGCCTTAGGCAGGCTCCGCCCCGGTTGTTGAGTGTCCATGAAGGTCTCCGAAAGATCGGAAGGGTAGATTGCGGTCGTTCAGGCGGCGCGAGACGTCAGCTGAGAAACCAAAGCAGGCAGGCGGCGATGAACGCGCCGATACCGAAGTCGCGTACTGTCTCGCCCGCGTCGGGTCGGTGCGAGCTTTTGGCGATGATTGCGGCGATTAGCCCTAGGATCGCGGCGATTGTGAGCAGCAAGCAGATAGCGGCCATGGCTCAGCCCACCCTCGGAAACTCGCCCGCGCCGTTGGCGCTGGAACGGGGTGTTGTTGAGGATGCCGGACGCGGTCGCGCGTGCGGACCCGAGCGCGACGGGCGCCTTTGGTCAGCGAGCCAGGCGCGGTATAGCCACGCCGCTTCGCGAATGAGCAACCATCGGACTTCCGGTGTTTCGGCCCAATGCCGGTGGCTTTGCTCGATGGCGACGCGCGGGTCTGGCTTGTCGATACCCGACACTGTCGCCAGCGGTGAGGTGCGTGACCCGCCCCGCGAGATCACGTCAAGGAACACATGGGTTTCGCCGCTGAGCATGGTTGCTGAGATCTGGCATCCGCACGCGGTGAACAATCCGAGCATCACCACTATCGGACTTGACGGCGATTCGGGTGTGTCGGTGTCGCTTCGAGAGGGTGTCGAGTTGGTCGGTGACGGCCAGATGGGTGGTTCCTCACGAATCAGTCTCCTACCGGTGTCCTTGGTGGAGGTGTCGGTGTGATTGTTGTTGGCGTACATGACATGTTCGCCTTCTTCCTACATAGGAATATCGAATAGTGACTGTGGATTGATAGAGGGTGGGGCGGTCGGTGCGGACGCCGCGCGTCGGGGGGACTCAATCCCCGAACTTGTGCGCGTCCGGTGTGTGAACAACCGAAGCCGCCCCACCGGCCGAAACCGAATGCTGCTTTCGATCCCGGGAGGCGAGAACGTCGGCGGCAGGGCTTCGGCCATCCCCGCTCAGGTCCGGTCGCGATACGGAGGAGACCGCTTCGAACCTCTCGGGGACACCTACGGCGGACTAGGCGATCAACCCGACGCCCGCAGAGACCTCGCACCGGCATGGTCAGGGCATCGGTGGGAGGCTTCCGGACGTTGCAGGTGCGTGGTGAAGACCTTGCCCATATCGGCGACCAGATCACGCCACTGCGCGCCTACGATCGGGTCGCTGACGATTAGGGCGCGTAGCGCCTGGCAGACTGGGAGCAGATCGGGCACGTTTTCGTCATTCATGACGGAGACCTCCGGTCTCTTCTGGACCAGGGCGAGCCTCACGGCGTCCAAACTGTTCGGCTCGCCCTGGTCGTTTAACCATTCCCCCGCCACCACTCAAGAGCGGCAGCGGAAGCCTCAATCCTATGTGTACTCACTGTGGCCGTGACCGGCATCACCAGTGGGTACATCCGTTATACCATGCTTACAGATTTTGCGCAACGTTTAGCCTACTGGAGTCAAAGAAGGGTTTCGGCAAAATCTCTAATCGTTTAGGGTAGGCGTAAGCGACTAGGAGGTGTCGACATGGCATCAGGACGTAAACCGACCATCCGTGCCGTATGGCTCGGACAGGAACTTCGCAAGATGCGCGACGAAGCAGGTTTGACGGTTCGGGCTATGGGCAGCTTGGTTCACCTCAACCAAGCAAACGTGTCCAAGCTGGAGAACGGCATATACCCCGCGAGTGTCCAACATGTTGAGGCGTATCTACGCATCTGCGGTATCGACGATCCGAAACGGCGCTCCGATGTCTTCAAGATCTGCGACGACGTATTGCGCAAAGGGTGGTGGGACGGGTTCGCAGGCGAGCTTGCCTCCGAACTCATGGACCGCATCTGGCTCGAATCAAAGGCGGTTCACATCGATGCTTTTGAGCCAATCCTGGTACCGGGCTTGCTGCAAACCTCCGCCTATGCTCGTGCGGTTATGGCGGCCGACCAACCTGACGCGAGCTCTGAGCGACTTGAACGCTGGCATGACGTACGCACTACCCGCCAACTCATCATCACCAAGCATGAGCCCATCACACTTCGAGCCATCATCGATCAATCCGTGATCCGAAGGGCCATAAGCGATAGCGAGGCGGGACTACCGCAGCTGAGGTTTCTCGCGGAAGTTTCTGAGCGGCCAAATATCGAGCTACGCGTCCTACCCGACAGTGCTGGTTTTCATGCCGGGATGAACGGCAGCTTCGAAGTTCTGTCTCTCGCCGACCCATACCCCGAAGCCGGACTTTTGACGACTCCCTCCGGCGAAGTCTGTGTGGAAGGCGACGCCATTCATCACCTCAAGCAGAAATATGAACTCCTGCTACAGTCCAGCCTTGACCCCGAGCCATCTCGTAAGCTCATCAAGTCAGAGGTAGACAAGCAGTGAACAACGAAGCCCCAACACCCCCAAACTTGGGCATCACATCTTGGCGGGTGAGCACCCGCACCGGCAGCTCGGGTGGAAACTGCGTAGAAGTCGGTGCCAGAGCAGGCAGCGTAGTCGCGGTGCGTGATACCAAGAACCGCTCCGGAGGGGCGTTGGCAGTCTCGGCTGCTGATTGGGCCGCATGGGTATCGGACATCAAAGACGGTTCATTCGATAGCTAACCCGATTCACGACAGCGGGTGCCTCGACGAAGCGAGGCGCCCGCTGTCGTGCGCTCATGCTTCCGTCAATGGGCGTACGTACCGTCCTATTCGTTCATTGCTGTCTAAGAAACCTCGCATTGGACCCGAGCACGCGAGTGGTGGGGTGGGGGTCACATATGGAGTCGTCGCGGTGCGTATCCTCGAATGCGACTCAACGCACCACTCGTGGTGCACCCCCTATCACGACTCACGGAGGCATGAGAGTGTATGGCGCACAATGCATCGACACTTCCCCATTCCAGCGAAAACAGTGGTCACTCCGTAAATCCACGTTAGAGCCAGTCGAGCTTGCGACTACCCAAACAGCCGAGCACGCGGCGAGGTTCTCGTGGCCGCATCGTGAACTGATGCTGCCCCTAGTCCGGGCGCGCTCAGCTTGCCACAGTCCGAGGCTGCATCCATGCATGCGCGTCCCCGCATGGCGAAGCCCTCTGCATCGGCCTCGACATCGACTCATGTCGTTTTCTGATCACAGGGTCCGCGCGGATTACCCCCCTGACTCATTACGGAGACTCACCAATATGTCCGAACTGGACGACATCAAAAGCGAAGTAGAAAAGACCGGCACCGAGATCACCAACGCGAAAACCGCGGCCGAGCTGACTAACACCACGACTGAAGAAAAGATCGACGAAATGAACATGCTGGGCCTGGAAGGGGTGGTGATGACCCTTCAGGCCGTGGCCCGGGACGTGCAATCGGCGATAGGCCAGTTGGGCGACGCTCATAGCCAGGCAGACGAAGCCACGACCGGGTTGAGCGGCGTGACGGACAAAACCAGGGTGTCCGAAACTGTCGCCGCCCTTGACAAGGCTCTCCAGTCGCTAGGCAACAGCGGGACCTTGTTGCAGCAAGCAAACGGCAACACCGAAAACGCACTGACACAGGCTCAGCATGCCGAAGTCGAAGCAGTCACCACACACGTGATGACCGTGATGCAGGCGGTTGGTCAAGCCCAAACCGTTGCCCAGGCAACCGTGACCAAGGCCCAGGCATACCGCAACAAGATCGAAGGCTCCTCCAAAGGATTAACAAGCTCAACCAGCAGAAGTCCCAGTCCGCCACCCTTCCAAACCGAAGTCGTGGCCACCCCGCGAGGCCAACCACCAACTCAAGATCACGAACCCGTCGCCAAAATCGGCGACCCGATACAACCACCACAAGGAGGTCCCGACGACACCAGCGACCACCGTGCCGAGCTGAAGAGTGCTGACGATGAAGATTCAGCACGGTCGAAGGCCAGTCGATTTGGGCGAGCATTCGCCAGAAACGCCAGTGATGTCGCTGCCACATCGAAGGACGCCACCGACAGCGCTTCGTTCTCCATCGATGACGGCTACGACCCGCACGACTATGGGAACTCGACAGCGACAACGCAGGCTGACGTCCGCGTCCCGGTGATCTCGTCTTACGCAACCGATGTGAAGGCGTCAGACGTAGTTGGGACGACTGTGGTTCTGACAGTCATCGCGGTAGAGGGAGTAACTAGGTTGATCAGAAAGAAGGGCAATGCCAAGTAACCAGCTGTTTCGAGAGACCGTCAAGGCAATGGCTTTGGGCGACGGAGCCAAAGCCCGGGAACTTAACGAGCAGATACCTGACGCCGACCGCGAGGCATATGCCATCTATGTAGCAGCGATGTTCGCTGGTGCGGCTGGCCACCAGTTCGAAGCGGACCAAAGCCCGGAAGCCATCAAGCGCTTCGTGAACGAGATGCGACATGACTTCCGCAAAGCCGACCCGCCCTTCCAGCCACTAGCGATGGAAGGACTGTTCCGCGTGTTGTTCGGGGAGGAGCACCTCCTGGACGAGATTTCCCCGGCTGATCAGATGCGGCTCCAGTTCTTGGCCATTCGCAAGATCGTCGACCAATCTGACCACATGAAGCAACGGCTCGACGACTACCTCACCGACGCCGAGACACTTGCCGAACAGTGGATGTCCTGATAGGACCCAGTGATGTGCAGGGTGGCCCTGGCATGTGCAGGGCCGTTCTGTCGGTTCCTGGTGTCCACTTGTGCCGTGCAATCGCGAGAAGTTGTTCTGGTGGCCGCCGTCCGCTACTGAGGCCCAGATGTTTCTTGCCGTCCAAAAGTTGATCAAACAGGTTCGCCAAGTCGACCGAGCTTCCACCACCCCCCACCGGACACCACCACTGCTGTCTTCTGGAGCGATGTAGAAGCTGTGGTCGGTGCCGATCCATACCCGTCGATCGCCGAGCACGATTTTGCTCATGGGACTCATCGACGGTAGATATCGGGGAACGGTCATCTCGCGGTCCCGTCGGACATCCGTAGACCTTGTCTACACGCTAGGCCACTTCCGACAACTGTGCGGCATACGATCGCGGTCCGCCATCTGTGCTGCTGTGATCGAGTGATCCCTTTACGATCAAATCATGGCACCAGATATGGCGGAGGCACGAGGCACAGCAATGATTCGCCCGTGGCGAGTTGGCGTCCTCACCGACACAACATCCAAAGAGGGAGTACGCGAAGCTATCGCGAAACTGTCATCTGTCTGGGGCGGCCAGTTTATGCCGATTTTCGACATCGGTGCACCAATCGAAGAGTTGGAACAGCAAGGACGTCAATACGACGTTGACTCGCTTGATGCCGATGCGGTCGATGGGCCGCTCGGAGTTCTTTTGAGGAAACCCGGATGGATCTGGAGCGGTCGCGGTCCTTGGGGGCCCTTTGGTGAGGAGGAGGGGTTCCGTAAGGGCCTGCTACCTGTCCGCTCATTCATCGACACATCTACCACCCTCGTTCAACCAACATGGGATCGTGAAGACCAGGATGATTTGTTGTATGCGGCAAACTGGGGTCTCCCGGATCACCTTGGCTTGTCACTCGCCTCAAATGGCTACGACAACGAACTGCGGTCTGCGCCATACCTTGAGGTTCTTTCGAGTCGGGAACCGAATCGGTCGACCGTGGGCGTACTTTCAGCCACTATCCTCCATATAAGAGCGAATCCACGTGGTTACCTCGACGGCTTCACCGGCATCTATGTGGTGCGACCTGACCATCCAGAGGACGTTGTAGAGTTCTGGAATATGCGTGTCTACGGCACGAAGATTATCGGCGTGTCCGCAATGGGGACCGAGGAACTGCTGAAACTTCTCATTTCGTCAGGTCTTCCCTTTGTCACAGACAGAGGTATGAACGCTGGTTCCGAAGTCCAACAGGATCTGTGTGTATGGGGGTTCGACGACGCGTCCCACGAAATCTCCGAAGCAATACAAATGGTGGCCGCGCGCAACGGAATGAAAGTGCGACCCTACGATCGCGAAAGCTGGACACGCTTCGAGTTCCAAGGGCTTCAAACCCCATTCACACGTTCCATCCGTGCTGACTTCAGACCTGGCGCGCACTGGTTTGACATTGCTTTGCCGACACTACCCATTAACGATGAGCCAGATATCATTGCACGAGGGATCATTGCGGCAGAAATCAACTTGCACAGTGTCTTCGGTCAAGATCCACGATTGACTGGCTCCATCCCTCCGTACAGGCGCCACTCTTCGTTGCTTAAGCATGCTCTTAGCATGGAAGGAATCGATCACGCACGCGTGACAGACTCAGGAGTAGCTCTTGGCGTCTCCGCTGAACGAGATCATGCACGTTTTCCATTCGTCTATAACCAGGACGTCATGCGCCTCCTCTTTGACGATGACTCCGTTTCAATAACACAGTCAGACATTGGCAAGTTCCAGTCTCGGGCAGCTGAAAAGTTCGGCGGAGTGTTCAGTGGCGTGTTCAGCCAACCTGGAAACCGCGCTGCGGTTGCACTCGCAGCAGGCAGGAACGCTGGAGTAACGCTTCCTCACCTTCGTCAAACCGTTGAGAGCCAACGAGGAAATTGGCCAGATCCTCTCTACGAGCGGAGTTTGAGCCCAAAGGACTACGCAGTTCAACAGTTGAACCGACTTCTCTATAGTGGGCTTTTTGTCCCAACACTTAGAGTGCAATGCAGTACCTGCCGAGCAGATAGCTACGTGTCGGCAGATAATCTAGCAACGACAATGACCTGTGAGTTCTGTGGCGATTCTTTCAAACTTGCCCTATCGCATTCACTCGTCCAACCTGAGTGGCGTTACAGGTTGGCAGCCCATCTACGCGCTGACCAAGTACAGGCACTACTTCCAGCGCTAGCTACAACTTCTTTCCTAAGCCAGTTGAGGCACATCGAGGAACCCCCTCTGTCCCACATGCTTGGGTTGGAAGTTTCGATAGACCGAAAGACCGTAGAGGTCGATGTTGCGGTCTATTTGCCCGACCACGACTGGACGGTTGTGCTAGGCGAGGTAAAAACTGCCAACTACATCGACGCGAACGACATCGCCAACCTGAGATTTCTACAGGACAAACTGTCTGAGAAAGGCGTACGGTGCCTCCTCCTATTCGCAACCCTTAAGGACGAGTTCTCCTCCCACGAGATCGACGAACTGCGCGAGCTCGTTGAACAATCAAAACCAATCCAAACACGTAACGGCAGAGTTCTACCAAACATGCCACTAGTCTTGACAAACCCCGACCTCTCACAACCGCCCGGTAGCCAGAGCCACCCGTGGCGGTGGGATGACAAGAACTTCGCAGGCGTGATCGGAACCGCCATCGCCTCATGCGAGAGAAACCTCGGGCTAAGGAACTACGAGTTCAGCCGCTCAAATGGCCAAAGAGAAATCCAATACGAATGGAACAGCTAGAAACTTACCAGGGAAAGGCCGAGGTGGTTTTCATCGAAATCACTGACCTGTGGGACGGACTGATCTTCAAACCGGCACCCTCGATGTACGCGACGCAACCTGGGCCGACGTGGATGCGACCGAACCGCCCTTGAACCTTGGCGAGACAGCGGCCAAAAGCGGCACTGACCGAGTCCTGCATGTCCTACTGGCAGCCGCGACCCGGCCAAAAGTCCCTACCGCTGTGTCGTATCCGATCCATAACGTTGCCGTACGAGATTGGAGATCACCATGTTTTCAGAAACCGGCGCGGCGTGGGTGGCAGCTGCCGTAGCTGTCGGCGCGTTCGTTCTTACGATTCTTCAGACAAGAATCGCGAAAGCTGCTGTGGATCATGCGAAGGAAGTCCACCTTGACCAGATGCAGCCCTATGTGTTCGCGGATATCCGTTCGGCTGAACATACGAAGGGACTTGCAATGCTTGTTGTCTGTAATGAGGGGCCGACGGTGGCCACCTATGTGCACATCAAATTCAGCCGACCTCTTGTCATTGAACGAGGTCCGGATGATCCGCCGCTGGGCGAGTGGAAAATAAAGTCTCTTCCGCCGGGCGCACAGTTTGTACGGCCTCTGGGGGCAATGGTTACGTTTCTAGGTTCAAACGGTGACAGCCCTGTCCAAGTCACTGTGGATGCGCACGGACTGTACTCGAACGAGAAACTCGAAACGCTGACATACGAACTTGACTTGCCGCAACTCAAGAAGACCTCTGCCGCTGGCAAGACCATCAGTCATGCAGCTGAAGCCTTGGAGTCTATGGCCAAGACGCTCAAGGCTGCCAATCCTGGGCAGAAATGAAATACGATGATGTGTTACCGGAATCGAGGCCCAAGTTGAGGGTTGGACGGCAGCGTCAACACGCAGTTTCGCTTACATAAACGCGTTTCGGATACAGCGCTGCCCAGCAGGCGATCAACGTAGTGTTGCAAGCTACTGTGCGCCCAGCGAGATGAGGTAAGCGACGGCTCCAGCAACCAGAAGACCCGCGACGAACCCGACAACTGCGCCGATCTTTAGGTAGTCCCAGAAACGACCTCTGTCAACGATGTCTGTTATCGATTGATCAGCAAGTTGCTCGGTAACGTTCTCGAGTCGCTCGATCGTGCGTTGAGCCTTATCCAAGTTAGACAAAGACCTGTCCAAGGAGTCTGGCAGGTCTGCCTGACGTTCGAGTTCGTCGATAATGCCGGGCAGTCGGCGGAAGTTCGAACTCTGGAGCGCGTCAGGGAGGCGGCCGAGTCCGGTGTCGGAAACCAATTGCGAGAACAATTTGGCGGCCTTCCACAGAGCATCGGTCTGATAAGGAAACTCCATTCTCGCAAGCAGAGTCGTTGCGTGGTTGAGGGAGTAGATAGCGTCTTTGTCGAGTTCGGGGCCCCGAAATGCCTTGTCGAGTTCATTGCGCAAGAGATCCCCGATCTCTTCGGGCAAGTCGCTGATTGCCCCAAGGATTTCGGACTTCGCGCTCGCCACCGAGTCGATGAGCATGCGTTCGAACTTTTCCTGGCTCAGCCCTTCGAGCCCACGAAGTGCTTCAAGCTGGTCGCCTTCGCGGTCCTTCTTCCATTGCAGGAGTAGGGATGCGGGGTACTTGTGTAGGTTCGTATTCAGGTCGACTTCGGCATGATGCGGGTAGCACAGCAGGATGAGGTTGCGGTGGCTCTTGCGTTCCTCAACGGTCATCATGGGGTCGTAACGCAAGCCACCCGCTTTGGCAGCGTAGATGTGGGCGCGTTGAACCTGGGTAACAAGGTTGTCACCAACCTCGCGCAAAGCGCGAACCTGACATTTTGGGAAGTAGCAGTAGCCCTTGCCGAACAGAAATAGTCCGCGATCGTTGCCGATACGGTAGTCACGATCTCCCACAGTTCCTCGTTTCACAGAGTTGGTCGTGTGACCTGGTTTCGTTGTATCGCAAGGCTGTGACAGGTATGACACGCGGCGCCTTGACCCAGCGAATCGGGCTGGGAGATTGCGTTCAGTGATCCAGCAAGGTTCGCGACATCCACGGAGTGGTTTGAAGGTACGAATGGTGGCGAGCAATCTCGAATGCTCACGCCGCATTATTGATCAGCGGCCGCGCCGCACACCACGTTCTCGCAGCAACCGCTTTACGCTGGTGCGTCCTATCCCGAACGCAGCAGCCAAATCTACTTGCCGTTGCCCCGCAAGAAAACCCGTCACGATCGCCTCGATGTCTTCAGGGCGCAAACGGCGGTGCAGCGCCCACGGTTGTGCGGGAGCCGCTGGGGCCGGGGCAGGGTGGTGGGGTCCAGGATTATCCACCTGACCGGTGTGGGGTCCACAAACCTGTTCATGCAGGCGTTTGACCTGCGGAAATAGGTTCGAAGATTCAGACATCATCACGACCAGAGCGAGAGTGGAGTGGTCTTCCTTCGGGAGGCCGCTCCACTTTTTTGTTGCCTTAAAACAGTTTAAAACCCTTCCGGTGAGCGTTTGCGGCTGTTGACTCCGACACAAGCCGACAGATACATTGACGCATGCGGATGTATAAAGACTCTTAATTGTTGAGGGGCACCGCATCCGCGCCTCGTATCACCAGGCAGGAGAGAACAAGCCCATGAAACGCAGGACAAGACTGGTCGCGTTCGGCGCGGCCGCCGTGCTGGCCGTCGGCGGCGGCACCGGCTACGCGTTCGCCAACGAGACCGAAGGTTCGTCGGGATCCGGCACCTCGACGAGCCCCGATCTCAGTGCGGCGGAGATGGCCGCGGCCCCGTATCTGTTCGAGGGCTGGGGCGACCCGCCCGACGTCAAGACCGTCATGGACGCCACCGGCGTCAAGGCGTTCACGATGGCGTTCATCCTCTCCGACGGCACCTGCAACCCCTCCTGGGATTCGCAGCGGCCGTTGGAGGGTGGCGTCGACCAGAAGGTCATCGAGGAGGTGCGCGCCAACGGCGGTGACGTGATGCCGTCGATCGGCGGCTGGCAGGGCGACAAGCTCGGCCCGCGCTGCGGCAGCCCCGAGGAACTGGCGGGCGCCTACCAGAAGGTCATCGACGCCTACGGACTCAAGGCGATCGACGTCGACATCGAGAACACCGACGAGTTCGAGAACCACGAGGTGCAGGAGCGGATCCTGTCCGCCCTGAAGATCGTCAAGGAGAAGAACCCGGACATCAAGACGATCGTGACCTTCGGGACCGGCAAGACCGGCCCCAACGAGCACGGCGTGCACCTGATCGAGAAGTCGAAGGAGCTCCAGGCCAATATCGACGTCTTCACGATCATGCCGTTCGACTTCGGATCGTCCGACATCTACACCGACACGATCGCGGCCTCCGAAGGGCTGCGGGACCAGCTGAAGAAGACATACGGCTGGGACGACGCCGAAGCGTACGCGCACATGGGCATCTCGGGCATGAACGGGATGTCGGACCAGTCGGAGGAGACCTCGCCCGACACCTGGACCAAGATCCGGGACTGGGCGAAGCAGAACTCGTTGGCGCGCTTCACCTTCTGGGCTCTGAACCGGGACCGTCCCTGCCCTGGCGGCGGGACCACGTCCAACTGCAGCGGCATCGACCAGAAGGAGTGGGAGTTCACGAGCATCACGGCGGGATTCGCCGGCTGACGACCTGATTCCACACACCCAGGTGCGGGTGGCCCGGGCTCGGAGGGCCATCCGCACCTTTTCGTGTGCGTGTGACAATTCCGGGATGCCGTTCCACGCCGGTGAGTCCCTTGTCCTCCGCCCCTGGTTCGAGTCTGATGTGGAAGCCGTCCTGGCGGCCTTCGTGACCCCGGACATGGACCAGCAGTGGCGGCAACCGGTGCGGACCCTCACGGTGGCGCGGGAGTGGCTGGCGTGGGCGGTGGCGCTGCACAACCGGG
This sequence comes from Stackebrandtia nassauensis DSM 44728, assembly GCF_000024545.1. Classification (GTDB taxonomy): domain Bacteria; phylum Actinomycetota; class Actinomycetes; order Mycobacteriales; family Micromonosporaceae; genus Stackebrandtia; species Stackebrandtia nassauensis. The sequence goes on along the minus strand of NC_013947.1, from coordinate 4,699,837 downwards.
AGTCGGGTTACGGGTTCGCGGTGTGCGGCACCGACGACGTCCCGGTGGGCAACATCGCCGTCACCAACATCAACCACCACGACTGCGGCTGGATCTCGTACTGGACCAGCGCGAGGGTGCGGGGGCGGGGCATCGCCCCGGACGCGCTGCGCGGGCTGCTGCCGTGGCTGCACGACGAGCTGCGGCTACACCGGCTGGAACTGGGATACCGGTCCAACAACCCGGGTTCGGGGCGGGTGGCGCACAAGGCCGGGTTCCTGCCGGAGGGACGGCAACGCGACAAGCTCTGCTACGACGGCAAACGCTATGACGTGGAGCGCTGCGCCCGGTTGTCGAACGACCCGCGCCCGCAGCCGTCGCGGCCGGTGACGGTGAAACTGGACTGGTTACTTGGCCTTGTCGTAGGAGTCGACGATCGCGGCGCTCAACGGCACCCGCATGCTGAGGCGGCCGAACAGCAGCCGGGTGGCCTGGTCGGCGCATTCCTGGATCAGCCCGGCGACGGTCTCGGCCCGTGACTGTTCGCAGTGGACGATGATCTCGTCGTGCTGGAAGAACACCAGATCTCCCAGCTCCCGCTCCCACAGTCGACTGCGCAGCAACGCCATCATGGACAGTGCCCATTCGGCGGCGGTGCCCTGCACGACGAAGTTGCGGGTGAAGCGGCCCCGGTCCCGGGCCGAGCGGGTGCCGCCGGGGCCGGTGAGCGCGTTCCACCAGCCGTCGCCGGGCGCCGGACTGGTGCGGCCCAGCCAGGTGCGCACCAGCCCGCCCTTCTCGCCGTCGCGGGCGGCCTGCTCGACGTAGGCGTAGGCGGTGGGGAACCGGCGCCGCATCACGGTCAGCAGCGCGGTGGCGTTGCCCGCGGTGCCGCCGTACATCGCCGACAGCAGCGCGATCTTGGCGTCGTCGCGGCTGCCGTCGAACGTGGGGGCCAGGGCGGCGTACATGTCGTCGGCCTCGGCGGCGGCGATCATGCCCGGGTCCTGGGACATGGCCGCCAGCATCCTCGGTTCCAGTTGGGCGGCGTCGGCGACGACGAGTTTGTGACCGGCGTCGGCGGTGGCGGCGGCCCGGATCACCTTGGGGATCTGCAACGCGGCGCCGCCGTCGGTGGCCCAGCGTCCGGTCACGACGCCGCCGACGACGTAGCGGGGCCGGAATCGTTTGGCGGGGGAGTCGGGGCCGCCGGGGCCGTCGCCGACCCATTCCGACAGCCAGTTCCAGCCGTGCGCGGAGTGGACGCGCGACAGTTCCTTGTAGCGCAGCAGCGGCGGCACCGCGGGATGGTCGATGGTCTTGAGTTCCCAGGCCCGGGTGGTCTCGATGGGGTGCCCGGCCTTGCGGAACGCGGCCAGGACCTGCTGCGGCGAGTCCGGGTTGAAGGGGTGGTCGAAGGCGGCGGCGATCTGGTCGGCGATGGCCTGGAGTTTCTTGGGGCGCATGCCTTTGACGGGCCGGGGCCCGACCAGGTCGGCCAGCACCGCGTCGTGGATGTCGACGCGCCACGGCAGCCCGACGTGGGTCATCTCGGCGGCGATCAGCGCACCGGCCGACTCGGCGGCCACCAGCAGCCGCACCGAGGACTCGTCGGCGGTCATGCGGGCGCGCTGGTCGGCGAACACCTCGGCCAGCACGTCGAGCTCGGCGCGGGCGTCGGGCCGGGCGCTGTCGTCGTCGAACAGGGTGGCCTGCCGGGGCGCCACCGCCGTCACTCGCTCGGGGATCGGCAGCTGGTGGATCCGGGCGTGGGCGGCGGCCAGGTGGTGCGGGTGGCCCGCCTGTCCCTGGCGGCTGATCAGGATCGCCTCGATCAGCGACACGTCGTGGCACTGCCCCAGCCGCACCCCGGCACGCAGCAGCGGCGGGTACAGCTCGGCGGTGTCGGCCAGCACCCAGCGCGGGGCCTGGGCGGCCTCGATCTCGGCGACGGACGCGGCCAGGTCGGCGACCTGGCGCGGCGCTTGCGCGGGCGCGCCGTCGTCGTCGAGGGGCAGCAGCCAGCCGCCGCTCCCGTCTGCCGTAACCGCCATGTACACATAGCGATCAAACCATTGACGTCCGACAATTTTCGCCGCTCGGGGCGTTGGACGAGCCGCCGACGGAGAGTTTGGTCACCGCCAGCCCGCAATTCCTGGCCCCGCACGGCAAGCCGTGCCTAGAGTTGCCACGCCCCCCGGCCCCAAAGGAGTTCACAGTGGTCAGTCTCGGTGCGATCGCCGGTGTCGCCGCCATCGCTCTCGGCATGGTGCTCACCCCGGGTCCGAACATGTTCTATCTGGTGTCGCGCACCCTCAACCAGAACCGTCGCGCCGGACTGGTCTCGCTGACGGGCATGGCCGCCGGTTTCGTGATCTACCTGCTGGCCACCATCGCCGGTCTGACCGCCGTTTTCGCGCTGGTGCCCGCCGCCTTCTTCGTCCTCAAGATCGCCGGTGCCGCGTATCTGCTGTACCTGGCCTGGCAGGCGTTCCGTCCCGGCGGGGCCTCGCCGTTCAGCCCGGAACCGTCACCGGCGCAGTCGTACACGCGACTGTTCACCATGGGCATGGTGACCAACCTGCTCAACCCAAAGATCGCGATCTTCTACGTCTCGCTGCTGCCGCAGTTCGTCGACCCGCACGCGGGGAACCTGGTCGGACAGTCGCTGGCCCTGGGCCTGACGCAGGTGGCCATCGCGTTGACCGTCAACGGTCTGATCGTGGTCTGCGCCTCCGGCCTGGCCGGTTTCCTCAAGCGCCGCCCGACCTGGATGCGCGCCCAGCGCGCGGTCATGGGCACGGTGCTGGCGGCCTTCGCGGTGCGGATGGCCTTCGACCCCACCCGGGCCAGCGCCACCCCTTAAGGGCGGCACCGGCCCGGACGCGGACTACGCCTCGCCGCCCAGGTGGGTGGCCGGGACCGATCCCATCCGGCCCGCCTGGAAGTCCTCGACGGCCTGGATGATCTCCGAGCGGGTGTTCATGACGAACGGCCCGTACCGGGCCACCGGCTCACGCAGCGGCGCCCCGCCCAGCAGCAGCACTTCGTACTGCCCGGTGCGGCCGTTCTGCTGTTTGCCCGCGGTGATGGTGACGACGTCGCCGGGACCGAAGGTCGCCAGTTTCGCGTCACCCAGCGGCCGGTTCTCCGCGCCCGCGAACCCGTCCCCCGACAGCACGTAGGCCATGGCCGAGAACTCGGGGCTCCACGGCACCGACAGCCGGGCGCCGGGCGACAGCGACACGTGCGCCAGCGTGATCGGCGTGTAGGTCACGCCGGGACCGGAGTGTTCGCCCAGGTCCCCGGCGATCAGCCGCACCAGGCCGCCGCCGTCCGCCGAGGACAGCAGCTTCAGCTTGCCGCCCTTGATGTCCTGGTATCGGGGCTTGGCCCACTTGGCGGCCTTCGGCAGGTTCACCCACAGCTGGATGCCGTTGAAGTAGCCGCCCTTCATGACCAGTTCCTCACTGGGCAGCTCGTCGTGCAGGATCCCGGAACCGGCGGTCATCCACTGGGTGTCGCCGTCGGAGATGACGCCACCGCCGCCGTTGGAGTCGTGGTGGACGAAGGTGCCGTCCATCAGGTACGTCACCGTCTCGAAGCCGCGGTGCGGGTGCCAGGGCGCGCCCTTGGCCTCCTGCGGTTCGTAGGCGGCCAGCATGTGGTCCAGCAGCAGGAACGGGTCGGTGTCGGCGCCGCTGGGCCCCGGGAACGGCCGCCGGACCGGGAAACCCGCGCCCTCGAGGGTGCGGATGGAATCGGTCACCCGCGACACCGGACGCTGCGCGGCGTCGGCGGCGGTGGTGACGCGTGGCAGAACGAGGATGTCGGAAACGGTGACGGCGGGCATGGCCCCTCCTTGACGGAAAATTTGCTGATGTGTCAGCAACCAACGAGCGGCATCCCCACACTATTCCGGACGGTGACGCACGCGATGCGCCCGCCGACGAGGGGTCGGCGGGCGCATCGGGAGGTTCGGGTCTAGAACAGGCCGCGGCGCCGCGCCAGCTGCATCAGCTGGTCACGGATCGGGCCGGTCAGGTCCGTGGTGTCGCCGTTGGGAACGCGCAGGACGGCGTAGCCGTCGCCACCGCCGGTGAGGAAGCCGCCGGGCCGGTCGACCTCGAGGATCACCTTGGTGTCGCGCTCGTTGGTGACGAAGGTCAGTTCCAGGGCCTTGAAGGCGCGGCGGAACTCGCCCGCCGCCCAGTACTCGATCTCCTGGTAGAACGGCATCCGCGAGTCGGCGATCCGGCCCGCCTCCAGGTCGGCCTTGTGGAAGGCGAAGCCCAGCTGCCCCACGGCGTCCAGGACCCGGCCGTGGATCGGCAGCGGCTCGACGACCAGCGGGTCGATGTCGCCCTTGTCGAGCGCGCCCTCGAGCTTGAGCTCGGTGGCCACGCCCAGGCGCATCCCGTGCAGGTGGTGCCCGCCGATGGACGACAGCGGGGTCTCCCACGGCACCGGGATCTGGAACGGGATCGCGTGCTGTGCCCCCTCCTGCAGCTTGAACGGGCCGGAGACCTCGGCGCGATGGAAGTCGTAGGTGGTCTTGTACTCGTTGTCGCCGCTTTCGACCTCGACGACCGCGTTGAACTCCAGAGTGATGCCCTGGACGTTGTAGTCGACGCCGCCACCGGTGAAGCGGACCTCGCCGCGCAGGTTCCCCCCGGGGTAGACGTGGGAGTCGGTCAGCACCGTGTCGACTGAGACTCCGGCACCGAACGCCGCCTTGAGCTTGCGAAACACCATGGAGTGTTGTTCCTTTCGTCTATGGATGTGCGGCCAGGGTAGTGGTGCCGCACAAGCGTGCCGCCCAGCACGTAACCAAAAAGCGTAGCCGAGACCACATGGTGCCAACTCGGCCCTCCGGTTTGGACAGAGGAATTGACGGTGCGGATACCCCGTGCTAGCTTATCGAGAAACGATGCATCGAAATTCGATGCATCGAGAATCGATAGGTATGTCATGCTCGCGAACAAACGCACCGACTGGCTCCGGGAATTCCAGACCGGCATGGCGGTGGCCACCGTCGTCATGGCGCTCGTGACCCTCGGCGTCCTGGCCGTCGGCGTCGTCGGCCTGACCGGCGGCACCAACGCGGGCACGGTCCAGGTCCGCGTCCCCGGCACGGTCGCCGACCAGCCGGTCATCACCGCGACCGAGGGACTGTCCGACCGCGCCGCCGTCGCCGCCGACGGCGGCATCGACGTGGTCATCACCGATCCCACCCTCGGCGAGTACGGACTCTCGCTGCTGACCTGGCTGCCCGGCTACTGTCTCATCATGGTCGTGACCGGCATGCTGTTCACCATGATCCGCCGAGCCCGGCGCACCGACCCGTTCACCGCCGCGACCGTCACGACCCTGCGCCGACTGGGGTCGGTGGCCCTGATCGGCGGCGTGGCGGTGCAACTGGCCGCCATGCTGGCCAACTACGCGCTCAGCGGCTCGGTGCTGGCCTCCGGAACCGCCGGCGCCTTCGACTACTTCCCGTGGGGCTGGGTGCTGGGCGGGCTGGCCGCCTACACCGTCGCCGACATCATGGCGCGCGGCCGACGGATGCGCGAAGACCTCGACGGAGTCATCTGATGGACGAGCCGAAACGGCCCGAGGTACGCGTCACCATCGACGCGCTGCTGGCCGAGCGCGGCATGACCGCCACCGAACTGGCCCGCCGCGTCGGCATCACCCTGGCCAACCTGTCCATCCTGAAGAACGGCCGCGCCAAGGCCATCCGGTTGTCCACACTGGCGGCAGTCTGCCGGGAGCTGGAATGCCAGCCCGGCGACATCCTGCACCTGGACACCGGCCCCGACTAGGCGTGCCGCTGCGCCAGCTGCTCCAACTGGGTGCGGATCACGTCGGTCAGGTCCGAGGTGTCGTCGTTCTTGACCGTGAAGCGCTGGTACTTGTCGTGACCGGCCGACAGCGGACTGCCCTGGTCGTTGGCCTGCAACAGGATGTCGGTCGAGGACTTACTGGTCACAAAGGTCAGTTCCACCTCGGTGAACGAGCCCTTGAACTCGCCACCGGGCCAGTACTCGATCTCCTGGTAGAACGGCATGTGGGAACCCGGCAGCGTCCCGGCCTCCAAGTCGGCGGTCTGGAACACCAGGCCCAGCGCGTCCATCGCGTTGAGCGCCGCGACGTGTACCGGCAACGGCTCCACCGTCAACGGGTCGAGGTCGCCCTTGTCGAAAGCCTTGTCCAGAGCCAGTTCGGTGGCGACACCCAAGGTCATGCCCGGCAACGGCCGCCCGGCGAACGCGCTCAACGGCGTCTCCCACGGCACCGGCACATCGAAGTCCACCGCATGGGACGTGCCCGCGGCCAGTTCGAAACCGCCGGACACCTGGGCACGGTGGAAGTGGTAGGTGGCCTTGCGTTCCTCGCCCTTGGCGTCCTCTTCGACGACCGCGGTGAACTCCAGCGTGATTCCCTCGACCTTGGCGTCCACTTCGCCGCCGTTGAACTTGACCTCGCCGGACAGCGACCCACCGGGGGTCACCTCAGTGCCATTGAGGACAGTGTCGACGCCGACCCCCTTGCCGAGGACGGCTTTGATGATGCGGAACACCACGGGGTGATTCCTTTCCTTCGATATACGGGTAGCACCCAGACTAATGGTGCCTGCCCAGCGGTGCCGCCTCGCGGGCGTCCCTGACGCGCGGAAGGGGACGGCGCCCACCCGCCGTCCCCTCCGTTTTGTGTCCGATTTAGAACAGTCCGCGACGTTCGCTCAACTGACGCAGTTCCTCGCGCAGCGCCGCGAGCAGGTCACCGGCCTCGAAGGTGGCGATGGTGAACTGCTGGTAGTCGTCGCCGCCCTCGGTGAGGAAACCGCCGCGCTTGTCGACCTCGATCAGCACCCGGGTGTCGTCGCGGCCGGTGACGAAGGTCAGCTCCAGGGCGCTGAAGGCACCGGCGAACTCGCCGCCGGGACGAAACTCGATCTCCTGGTAGAACGGCAGCGTCGAACCGTCCAGTGTGCCCTCCTCCAGGTCGGAGCGCTGGAACTCGAAGCCCAGCCGCTCCAGCGCCTCGATGACCGCGACGTGCCCGGGCAGCGGCTCCACACGCAGGTCGTCCAGGTCGCCCTTGTCGACCCCGCCCTCCAGTTGCAGCGCGGTGGCCACCCCCAGTTCCAGGCCCGGCAGCACCAGCCCTCCGACGGTGCTGATCGGCGTCTCCCACGGCACCTCGACGTCGAACTCGACGGCGTATTCGACCCCCGCCTCCAGCAGGAAGGGTTCGCACACGTCGGCACCGTGGAAGTCGTATTCGACCTGCTCGTCGCCCTCGTCCTCGGCCTCGACCACCGCGGTGAAGTCCAGGGCGATGCCCTCGACCTCACAGTCGCGCTCGCCGCCGTTGAACAGGACCTCGCCCCGCAGGACACCGCCGGGCGTGACATGGGAATCGGTCAGGACGGTGTCGACGGTTACGCCCGCGCCGACGCCGGAGGTGAGTTTACGGATCACGACTGTGTGATTCCTTTCGTTCGATGGGGACAGACCGCACGGGGTCATGCGCCCACCACGGTATGGACGCAGTATCAAGAAACGTTCAAAGCCGCCCGCGCACCTGACTAAAGTCGACCCCTCGATCCGTGCCACATCATCCGCATGTACGAGGGAAGCGGGCCTCACGGCGGTTATTGTCAGGGGGGTTCGACGACGGTTTCAAGGGCCCGGGCACGTGCGGGTGTGGAAAGGATCAAGCCAGTGTCTTCACGGCGCAGTCTCGCCTGCGGGGAAAGCGGCAGCACATGAGTGCCGCCTGGCTCGGCGTCCTCATCGCCTTCGTCGGTGCCTTCAGCTACGCCCTCGGGGCCGCGATACAGCAACTCGACGCCGTCAAACTGGGCGCCAACCGGGCACTGTTGAAGCAGCCGCGCTGGTGGATCGGCGGGGCCATCTCGTTCCTGGGTGCCTGCCTGCACGCCGTCGCGCTGATCATGGCCCCCCTGACGATCATCCAGCCGATCAGCATGACCACTTTGGTCTACGCGGTGCCGCTGGCGGCCAAACTGCACGGACGCAAACCCCGGCGCGCCGAACTTTTGGGCTCGGTGGCCGTTTCCATCGGCCTGGCCGGTCTGATGGCCATGATCCCGTTGAGCGACAACAAGACCCCGACCCTGGACAGCGGTCCCGCGATCGGCTTCCTCGTCGGGGTGCTGGCCTTCGTCGCCGTCACCCAGTTCATCGGCAGCCGCGCCACCGGACCGCACCGGGCGCTGTTCTACGCGCTGGGCGCGGGCGTGGCCACCGGAACCGTGTCGACCTTCGTACGGCTGGTCGGCGCCGGAGCCAGCGAGGACTTCGCGCAGCTGTTCCACTGGTTCAGCCTCGTGGTGCCGAGCATGCTCATCCTGGCCACGATCCTGCTGCAACGCGCCTACGCCATCGGCTACTTCGGCATCGCCTACGCCGTCGCGCAGGTCTCCGACCCGGTGGCCTCGGTACTGGCCGGGGCCGGGCTGCTGGGCGAACCGCTGCCCACCAACCCGTCGCTGTTCGTGCCCGCGCTGTTGTGCGGGGCGCTGCTGATCGCCGGGACCATCGTCCTGGGCCGCAACGCCCCCGACACCGGACACGTCAAGGAACCGGTGCCCGAACTGGTGCGCACCGGTCCCTAGGGCCCGTCCTAGCCGAAGCCCTTGAAGATGTTCGTGAACTCGTAGGTGGACTGGCTGATGCCGCTGCAGTCGGGCCGCACCCCGCCGCCGGAGCAGCGGCCGTTGTCACGGCCGATCGACCAGAAGCCGATGAACGCGATGCTGTTCGACCTCGCCCACGACAGCAGCGCCCGGGCGTGCGACTGGGTCGTGGTCATGCCGGTGTCGTTGCGGCCGATCATCGGCGTGATGCCCAGGTAGACGGCGTTGCCGCCGCCGGTCCAGATCTGGTTCATCTGCCCGATCACCGCCTGCGCCGCCGAGATCATGGCCTGACCCCAGTCACCCGAATAGCCGAAGTTCATCAGCATCGGGTTGACGATCGGACGCAGCCCCTTGGCCTTCGCGTCTTGGAGGATCTGCACCGAATACGGGTCCAGGCCGTAGTCCTGGCCTTGCACCCGCAGCGTGTAGCTGATCGTGGTGCCGCGTTCGTCGACCAGCCGCTTCAGCGCCTGGTTGACCATCGAGTGCGGGATCGACGCCTCGACGTCGACGTCCAGATGGTTGGAGCCGGTCGCGTTGAGCACCTTGACGTAGGCGTCGTACAACGCCGTGGCGCTGCCGCAGGAGTGCTCCAGGTACGGGCCCAGCGCGCCGCCGGAGGCGATGATGACGTCGCCGCCCATGCCGCGCAGCTGGTTGATCTGGTTGATGATGCTGGGTTCGTCGAGGTCGATGGTGCCGCCCCAGGCGGGCGCGCAACCGGCGTGCGAGCCCAGGACGAACGCGAGGGTGAAGTACTTCTGGCCGGTGGCGGCGGCGACCTCGGGCAAAGTCGGCGACGGCCGGGTGATGTCGATATAGGGCGCCGTCTTGATCGCGACGGCGCGGGTGTCGGGTTCGGGCGCTGGCTGGCGGGCTTGGGCGGGCGAAGCGGTCAGGGCGACGACGAGTCCCAGAATCAGGGCCGGGACCGCGAGCGCCAGGCGCTTGGGCGGCATGGGACGCTCCTTCGAGGGAACGGTATAGATTCTTACCTAATAACGTATTCGAATGCATCGAATTAAGCAAGATTGCGCATGCGCCGCAGGCGAAGTGGGTATTACGCGGATTAACCGCAGCAGCCCCCGCCGCAACAACCGCCGCCGCCGGAGGGCGCGGCCGGTGCGGCGCCACCGGAAAGAGCCACAGTGGACAACAATTTGACACTGTCCTCGTGTCCCGCCGGACAGGTGGCCGGTTCACCCGACCGGCTCATCGGCCGGGATTCCTCAAAGGTCGCCGCGCAGGTCCGGCAGCGGTATTCGTACCGTGGCATGGTGCCCAAGCCTATACCGGTCCGGCTGTCGCGGTGCGAACGTGACATGGCACTCTCTTTAGGGCCCCTCAGGCGCCGATCGCAACCCTGCCGCGTCTGAGTTCGTGCATTGTTAAGAACTTGAATCCACAACGCGGAGAAAACCAACGTGCGCATCGGTGATTTGCTGGGAGAACGCTACCGTCTCGACGAGTTCGTCGACGGCGGTGCCATGGGTGAGGTGTGGCGGGCCACCGACACCCGTCTCAACCGCACCGTGGCCGTCAAGGTGCTGCACGCCTCGCTGTCGGGTTCACGGGCGTTTCGCAGACGGTTCGAGTCCGAGGCCCGTTCGGCGGCGGCGTTGCGCGCCCCGGGCGTCGTCAACGTCTACGACTTCGGCGAGGACGACTCCGGCGACGGGAACTCGAAGTCCTTTCTGGTCATGGAGTTCGTCGACGGACGTCCACTGTCGGCCATCATCGCCGACAAGGGACGGATGTCGCCCGGCGACGTGATGGCGCTGACCGCGAAGGTCGCCACCGCCCTCGACGCCGCGCACCGCGCCGGGGTGATCCACCGCGACATCAAGCCCGGCAACATCCTGCTCACCGAGGACGGCACCGTCAAGGTCGTCGACTTCGGCATCGCCCGCGCACAGGGCGAGGCCGGACTGACCAGCACCGGCCAGGTGATGGGCACCGTCGCCTACGTGTCACCCGAGCAGCTGTACGACGAGGAGCTGACCGGCGCCTCCGACATCTACTCGCTGGGCGTGGTGGCCTACGAGTGCCTGTCGGGACGCAAGCCCTTCAACGCCGACGCGCCCGCCGCGGTGATCCGGGCCCAGCTGCACGAGACGCCGCCGCCGCTTCCGGCCAGCGTCCCCAATGTCGTGTCCGAAGTGGTCATGAAGTGCCTGGCCAAGGACGCCTCGGAGCGCTGGGAGTCCGGCGCCGCGCTGTCCAAGCACTGCCGCCAGCTGGCCGCGATGCTGCCGCAGGGCGACTCCACCGAGGAGATGTCGGCCGCCGACCTCGACGACGACGATGTCACCGTGCGGGTGGCCGCCCCGGGCCGCTCGGCGGTGTCGGGAACCCGCGCGCTGCCCAGCGCCTCCCGCGACGACGACTCCACCATCCTGATCGGACGCGGCAAGCCCGGTACCGCCGCGACCGGCGCGGACACCGGACGCAACCGCAAGAAACTGGCCGCGATCGTGGCCGTGGCGCTTTTGGGCCTGTTGGTGCTGACCGGCGCCGTGTGGGGCATGTGGGGCGGCGACGGTGACGACGGCCGGGGCAGTGCCGACAAGACCTCCAAGTCCGAGAGCACCGAGAAGTCCAAGTCGGAGGAGGAGTCGAGCGAGGATACGTGGGAGAACACCGGTGACTACACCGGCGAGCCGTCCTCGTCGGGATCGCCGAGCGATTCGGAGTCGCCGAGTTCGCAGTCGCCGAGCAAGACTCCGACCAAGTCTCCTTCGCAGTCACCATCGCAGTCGGACGACAACGACACCTCCTCGGGCGACGACAAAGACCGCATCCTGGAATTAAAAGGGTCTTAGGGTTCCGTTCGGCCGCAACAGGGGTAGGGTGCTGGCTCATGGACGACCGCCCCATCGATCCGTTCAACCCCTACGCGCGGCGGTATTCCCCGCCGCCCCCGACTTGGCCTGAGCAGCACCCGTCCACCCCGGCGCCCGACGACACCCAGGAGGTGCCGGTCGTCCCACCGGCCCACGAGGTGCCGCCCGCGCCGGTGAACCCGGCGGCGTCCGCGTCCATGGACGACACCCAGGAAGTGCCGGTGATCCCGCCGCAACCGGCGGCCCCGCCCCCGGAATGGCCGGTCACCGCGCAGCCGGAACCGACGGCGCTGGTTCCACCGGGACAGCCGAGTCCACCGGGCCAGCCGACCGCTCCGGTCAGCGCACCGGCCGCGCCGTTCGGGCCGGAACTGACCGTCCCGCCCGACCTGGTGACGCGCAAGAAACCCGGCCCCCGCAAGGCGCCGCTGATCGCGGTGGGCGCCAGCGTCCTGGGGCTGCTGGTGCTCGTGACCGTCGCGATCTTCGCGTTCCAGCCCGGCACCGCCGACGGGTCCCAGGACAAGGCCGAGGCCAGCAGCGACACTCCCGACAGCTCCGGCGACGCCTCCAGTTCCTCGCCCGAGGAGTCGAAGTCGCCGTCCAAGAACCCCAAACCCGAGACGGAAAAGTCCAGCGACGCCGAGCCCGGCGGCGAACCCGAGGACGACGGCGGCGAGGACAACGCCGAACCGGAGCTCAGCGTGCCGTCCCGGCCGACGAAGTTCGGCGCCTGGTTCGCCGGAAACGGCACCTACCAGGCGAAATGGGGCCCGCCCTCCAGCGACGGCAACGCCGACATCCTCAGCTACGTCATCGGCGACTGCAAGGGCAACAACCTGGCCTTCGTGGACTCCAACACCTACAAGGCGACGGTCCAGGCGGACTATCTGGAGTGCATGAGCGTCTACGCGGTCAACAACCAGGGCATGGGGCAGGACGCCCAGCACCAGATCACCAACAACCCCTGAGGCCCCGCGCCGAGCGGCACCGGCCCGCGACGGGTTATATTACTCGTGAGTAACTATCGCGAGCTGGAGGACGACCATGACAGCCGGTTACCCGCACCTGTTGGCCCCGCTGGAGCTGGGTGGCACCCGGCTGCGCAACCGGGTCGTCATGGGCTCGATGCACACCGGCCTGGAGGACAAGGCCAGGGACCTGCCGAAGCTGGCGGCCTACTTCGCCGAGCGCGCCAAGGGCGGCACCGGCCTGATGATCACCGGCGGTTTCGCGCCCAACAAGGTGGGACGGCTGGCGCCGTTCGGCTCCGACCTCACCTCCACCCGCGCCGCCGACGCCCACCGGGTCGTCACCGACGCCGTGCACGCCGAGGGCGGGGCGATCGCGTTGCAGATCCTGCACTCGGGTCGCTACGGCTACCACCCCTTCACCGTGTCGGCCTCCAACCGCAAGGCCCCCATCAACCCGTTCAAGCCCAAGCGGCTCAGCGCCGCCGGGGTGGAGAAGCAGATCGACGCGTTCGTCCGCTGCGCGAAACTGGCGCGCCGCGCCGGATACGACGGCGTCGAGATCATGGGCTCGGAGGGCTACTTCATCAACCAGTTCCTGGCCCGGCGCACCAACGACCGCGACGACGCCTGGGGCGGCGACCACAAGCGCCGGATGCGGCTGCCGGTCGAGATCGTCGGGCGGGTGCGCGAGGCCGTCGGCGACGACTTCCTGGTCATCTACCGCACCTCGATGCTGGAGCTGGTCGAGGACGGCCAGACCTTCGACGAGATCGTCGAACTGGCCCAGGCCGTCGAGGGCGCCGGGGCGTCGATCCTCAGCGCCGGGATCGGCTGGCACGAGGCCAAGATCCCCACGATCATCACATCGGTGCCGCGCGCCGCGTTCGCGTGGGCGGCCAAGCGACTGCGGCCCCACGTCGGCATCCCGATCGTGGCGTCCAACCGGATCAACACCCCCGAACTGGCCGAGCGGCTGCTGGCCGAGGGCGTGTGCGACCTGGTGTCGATGGCGCGGCCGCTGCTGGCCGACCCGCAGTTCGTGGCCAAGGCGCAGCGGGGCGCCGCTGCGGAGATCAACACCTGCATCGCCTGCAACCAGGCCTGTCTGGACCACGCCTTCGCCAACAAGCCGGTCAGCTGCCTGGTGAATCCGCGCGCGGCCCGCGAGACCCTGGACGCGTACACGCCCAAGCCGATCGCGACCCGCAAACGCGTCGCGGTGGTGGGCGCCGGACCCGCGGGGCTGGCCGCCGCCACGACCCTGGCCGACCGGGGCCACGGCGTGGAGCTGTTCGAGGCGGCCGACGTCATCGGCGGCCAGTTCAACCTCGCCAAACGCATCCCCGGCAAGCAGGACTTCGCCGACACCATCCGCTACTTCGAGCGGCAGCTGGAGCGGCTGGGGGTCACGGTCCACCTGTCGACGCCGGTGACGGCGGCCCGGCTGATCGAGGCGGGCTTCGACGAGGTGGTGCTGGCCACCGGCGTGAACCCGCGCGAGATCGCGCTGCCCGCGACCGGCGCTCCCACGGTGCTGTCCTATGTCGACGTGCTGGCGAACGGCCGCGCGGTCGGCGACCGGGTCGCGATCGTGGGTGCGGGCGGGATCGGCTTCGACGTGGCCCAGTTCCTCACCGAACCGGCCCCGGTCGAGGCCCCCGACGCCGACGCGAACCCGGAACTGGGGGCGGACTGGCTGGCCGAGTGGGGCGTCACCGAGGCGGCCGACGCTCCCGGCGGCCTCGCCGCCCCGGCGCCGCAGTCGTCGAAGCGCCAGGTGTACCTGTTGCAGCGCAAGCAGACCCGCGTGGGCGCCGGGCTGGGCAAGACCTCGGGCTGGGCGCATCGGCTGACACTGAAGCGGCGCGGCGTCGAGATGATCCCGTCGGTCACGTACAACAAAGTGGACGACGAGGGCCTGCATCTGACCGTGGGTGACGAGCCCCGCGTCCTCGACGTCGACACGGTGGTCATCTGCGCGGGCCAGGAACCCCGCCGCGACCTCCACGACGAGCTGGTCGCGTCCGGAATCCCGACCCACCTCATCGGCGGAGCCGACGTCGCGGCCGAGCTCGACGCCAAGCGCGCCATAGACCAGGCCACCCGACTCGCCGTGGGCCTGTAGGGGAGTAGCGGAGTGGTCCGGCCGCCGCCGCTGTCGGCGGCATCGGCCTTCGGCCTGGCCGCCAAGCTAACCGACTTCGGCTGGTGAGCGCGGCATTGGCCTTCGGCCTCGCCGCCAAGCTAACCGCCGGTGGCTTGACCGCACCGCAATTCGGCTTTGGCTTGCACGCGGCATCGGCCCTCGGCCTGGCCGCGGGGAGCTGGGCTTGGTCCTGGCTTCAGCCGCAGTGGGACCAGTCGCCGCTGTCGACGGCGACGCCGTCGATCGAGCCGCTCCACTTGACGCAGGTGCGGGCCGCCTCGCGTTTGACCGGTCCCGCGTAGTAGCCGAAGCTGCCCGACTCGTCGCCCGACTTGCCGCTCTTGAGCGACAGGCTGGCCGTCATCGGGGTCTTCTTGCCGATGTCGACCGCCTTGAGGGTGACGACGCAGTTGGCGCCGTTGCCCGCGTTGAACAGCAGGTTGACCGTGCCCAGGGTGGTCGAGCCGGACTTGACGGTCAGCTTGTCGATGGGTTTGAAGCCGCCGCCGCACACTTCCTTGGCTCCGTGGGGGTTCTTGCCGGGGGTGTACTTTTTGGACTCGGATTTGGAGGAGGCCGCGCCCGGCGACTTGGCCGAGGGGGAGGGGCTAGCGGACGCCGTGGTGGAGGTCGAGCCGGTGTCCGAGGCGGTGTCGGGTGTGGGTTCGGGGTCGCCGCTGACGACCAGCACGATGAGGCCCAGCACCAGCGCGAGGCCCACGACTCCGCCCAGCACCATGAGCGCGGGTTTCTCGCCGCCCCAGCGGTGCAGTCCTGTCCGCGGGGGTTTTTCCGGTCGCACCTGGGGCCTCGTTCGCTGTCGGGTTGGGGGTTTCCGCCCGACACCATACCGGCGTCGCCAGGCGTGGGGAAGTGGTGCGGGTGGGGCTGACTCAGTGCGAGGGCAGGGTTTCGGGTTCGGGTTCCCGGTCGACCGAGGCGATGAGTTTGTCGGCCAGCTCGCCCGCGTCGAGCTTCTTGTCGTAGACCGCGAGGTACAGGGCGTCCAGGTCCGGGTAGCCCAGGTCGAGGGCGAGTCGCAGCAGCGGTTCGGTGGAGGCCAGGCCGCGGTCGCGGCGGCGCAGCGCCGCGTTGACCGCCAGATGGCCCGCCTCGATGCGGTCGGTGAGGGTGCGCTGGCCGCCGACGGTGCGCGCCGACTCGGTGGCGTGCGGGCCACGGTAACCGGCGAACCACTGCGAGATCAGCAGTTGGGCCTGCGGGGTCTTGGCGCTCAGCAGCCATTCCTTGGACGGTCCGGGGTAGCCGCTGGCGGCGTCGGCGGTGATCGGTTCGACCAGGTCGCCTTCGGACAACTGGTCGGCCAGCGGCGCCAGGTGCCCGTTGATGTAGGCCCCGATGAGGCGGTCGCCGTCGGAGGCGCTGATGCAGTAGGCCAGGTCGACGGGGGTGGCGCCGATGGGCAGGATGTGCTGGCCGCCGTTGGTGGTGAACACCAGGATCTGCTCGTCGGCCAGGTCGCAGCGCAGCGACTCCAGGAACCGGGACGGGTCGATGGCGTCGGACTGCCAGTCCAGCAGCCGGTGCAGCCAGGTCAGTTCGGCGGACTTGTTCTTGCGGGACGATTCCCGGGCCAGGTGGGCCGCGATGCCCAGCTCGGCGGTCTGGTGCATCGCCATCGAGCGGATCAGCACGTCCATCGGCTCGTCCTCGGGACCGATCACCGAGGTGTGCAGCGACTGGTACAGGTTGAACTTCGGGGTGGCGATGAAGTCCTTGAACCGGCCCGGCAGCGGCCGCCACAGCCGGTGCACCTCGCCCAGCGCGGCGTAGCAGTCGGTGACGGGGCCGTCGATGACCAGCACGACCCGGGGCGGGTCCTGGGGTCCGCGCCGCGGGTTGATGGCCATCTCGCGGTACACCGAGTAGTGGTGCCGGGGACGGTCGATGATCTCGGCGTCGATCTTGGCGGCCTTGAACGACTCCCGCAACTGGACGACCGCGCGCCCGACCTGCCGGGCCCGGTCGGTGTTGCCGTTGAGGTAGTCGTCGATCTCCTTGTGGACGTCGGTGTCGACGGTCGACAGGACGATGTCCTCGAGTTCCCGTTTGATGACGTACAGGCCCAGCCGGTCGGCCAGCGGGATCAGCACGTCCCGGGTGGCCTCGGCGATGCGTTTCTGGGACGCGGGGGACTTGGCGCCGATCGTGCGCATGTTGTGCAGCCGGTCGGCGAGCTTGATGACCATGACCCGCACGTCGCGGCCCGCCGCCACGATCAGTTTGCGGAAGGTCTCGGCCTCGGCGGCCTCACCGAAGTACACCTTGTCCAGTTTCGTGACCCCGTCGACCAGCAGCGCCACCTCGCCGCCGAAGTCGTCGCGCAGCCGTTGCAGGGTATAGCTGGTGTCCTCGACGGTGTCGTGCAGCAGTGCCGCGGCGATGGTGGTGGTGTCGAGTCCGAGGTCGGCCAGGATCTGGGCCACCGCGATCGGGTGGGTGATGTAGGGCTCGCCGCTCTTGCGGTTCTGGCCCCGGTGCATCTGTTCGGCGATACGGTAGGCCTTACGCAGCAACGGAACCACCGGCGCCGGATGTTTGCCCTTGTGGGTCGTCTCCAGTTCGTCGACCCGGGCGCGCAATCCCCAGGGGTCATCGTCGGGGGTCGAACGGTTCAAGATGGACCGCAACAATTGACACCTCCGACATTCGTGGGGCTCGGGACTTCTGAGCCGGCGCTGAAACGAGAGTGAGTCCCGATCCTATTGTTGGCGATAAACCAATGGAGCGGGACACTCAATATTTCTTTTCTCTTGGCGGCTTCGTTCTACTTTCAGGTGAAGGTCACCCTCAAGGCTAGCCAAGTGTCGCCTATCCGACTGAATGTTAACTATGGTATTTGAAACTCTACTCGCCGTGCGGCGTCAGCGGCACTGAGCCGACGCAGGAGTGACTGATACTTCCCGGCCCCGGACGCGGGCAGCCACCAGCCGGATTCGCTGTGTACCAATCGGACCCCGTCGGATTCCAGCCAATCGGCTATCAGTTCGGTCTCGCCGAGCCTGGAGGCGGCCAGTACGGCCGCGTCGGGGACCACAGTAGAGGATTCGGCGCGCAGTGAGTCCACAAGGGGCATGGGATCGGTGCGGGGCGGACTGGTACCCGCCGCGGCCAACACCCCGTGGCGCACCACCGCCAGTTCCCAGCCACCACCGGCGGCGGGTTTGGCCGCCACCAGCTCCGCGATCCGCACCAGCGCGCTCACCCGCTGGGTGCGCTTGACGCCGCGCAGGAACGCCGCCAGCCGCGACCGCGCCTCGGCGGCCTCCTCGAAGCGGTGCGCGTCCGACAACTGCGCGATCCGCGCCAGCAGCGGATCCACGATCGCGGCCGGGTCGGCGGCGACGGCCTCGGCGAAACCCGCGGCGATCTTGCCGTACTCGTCCACGCCGATCGACAACTGACACGGGGCCGGGCAGCCCATCTCGGCCAGCGCGCACGCCGAGGAGACCTTGCGCGGCGACAACCGGGTGCGGCACTGCCGCAGCGGCAGCGCGTCGTGCACCGCGTCGCGGGCGTACTCGGCCGAACGCTGCGAGGTGAACGGCCCCAGCCAGGCCGAGCCCGCCTCGGGCGGCGTGCGGGCCACCGACAGCCGGGGATAGGCCTCGGCCGTCAACCGCAGCCACAGCACCCGCTCCGGATACTTGGAGCGCCGGTTGAACGGTGGCTTGGTGGCGCCGATGAGCCGCACCTCCCGCACCCCGGCCTCCAGCCGGTGCGCGCACTCGATGGCCTCGACCCGCTCGGCCAGCCGCAACATGTCGCGCATCTTGCCGCGGGTCTCCCCGGCGGAGAAGTAACCGCGCACCCGGGCGGCCAGGTCGACCGAGGTGCCCACATACAGTGGACGGTCCTCGGCGTCGCGGAACACGTACACGCCCGGCGCGTGCGGCAGCCCCTCGGCCAGATGCCGCTTCTTGCGGCGCTCGGCGGCCGGGATGACGCGCTGGAAATCGGCGAGGTCCTCGTCGGTGAGCACGTAGTGGGTGCCCAGCCGCTCCAGCAGCGCGTGCAGGACGTCCACAGTGGCGCGAGCGTCGTCCAGGGCCCGGTGGCTGGGCTTGACCCGGGCACCGAAGTACCGCGCCAGAGTGGACAGCCGCTTGTTGGGGACCTCGCTGCGGTCCACCAGCCGCCGCGCCAAGACCACGGTGTCCACCACCTGCGGCCTCGGCCACGGCAGCTCGGCCTGTGCGCAGGCGCTGCGCAGGAAACCCACGTCGAAGGGCGCGTTGTGCGCCACCCACACCGCGCCCCGCGCGAACTCCAAAAAGGATGGTAGTACTTCCTCGATGGCCGGGGCGTCGGCGACCATCGCGTCGGTGATGCCGGTCAGGGCGCTGATGCGCGCGTCGATGGCCTCGCCGGGGTTGACGAGGGTGGCGTACTCGCCCAGCACCTCGCCGCCGCGCACCTTCACCGCGCCGATCTCGGTGATCGAGCACGCGTCGGAGGCCACGCCGGTCGTCTCCAGATCGACGACCATGAAGGTCACTTCGGACAGCGGGGTGCCCAGATCCTCAAAAGACGGTTGGACGTAGCCGGACGTCCCTTGACTCGACACGCCGGGCAGTTTATGCCCGTGGTCGGACAGCCGGGGTTCGCGTACTGTTCGACAGCCAGTCACCCACGCGGTTGACCAGTTGGGGCCCGGTGCCCGAGGTCGCGTGGCCCATGCCGTGTTCGATCCACAGTTGCTTCGGCTCGGCGGCCGCGTCGAACAACGCGTAGGCGTGCCGCAGCGGGAAGAACCGGTCGGCGTCGCCGTGCACCACCAACAGCGGCACCGGGGCGATCTTGGGCGCGGCCTCCTCGGGCGTCAACGGCACCGTCTCCCAGCCACCCGAGGAGATCCGCGTCCGCAACGCGAACCGGCTGACCGTGCGACCCGAGGGCGTCTCGATCGCGCGGTGCAGCATCCGCATCGACCGGGTGCCCCGGTAGTACCAGTGCGCGGCGGCACTGACCGACACCACCGCGTCCACCCCGCCGTGCAGACCCGCGTGCCGCACCGCCACCGACGCGCCCATGGAGAACCCGACCACCGCGACCTTCCGGTAGCCGCGCGAACGCGCGAAGGCCACCGCCG
The DNA here is from genome assembly GCF_000024545.1 of Stackebrandtia nassauensis DSM 44728. Lineage (GTDB taxonomy): Bacteria > Actinomycetota > Actinomycetes > Mycobacteriales > Micromonosporaceae > Stackebrandtia > Stackebrandtia nassauensis. The sequence continues at coordinate 4,680,111 of NC_013947.1, read as the reverse complement.
CGGCGATGTCGAACACCTCCAGATCGCCGACGGTCGACACGCCCCGGGACCGGCCGTGGCCCCGGAAGTCGAAGCCCACGACCCCGCCGAAGCGCCGCAGCCGCCGCGACACCAGCCGGGTGCGTTCGTGCCGCCAGCTGCCGGAGAAGCCGTGCGCGACCACGATGGCCAGCTCCCGGTCGCCGGGAAGGTGCATCGCGTCCAGCCGCACCCCGTCGGCGGTGGTCAACGCCATCAGTTCCATCTCGGACATGGCCCCCACGGTAAGCGGCCGCAAGCTGCCGTTCGTCGCGGTATGGCACGCAATCACGATGCATCACTGTCCGAACCGGGGGATTCTCGCAACACCCGCAGACGTTTCGGCAGCTGACAGGAGTACCCGACGTGATCGTGATCGGTGGTGACGCGCGACGGTGGCGGCTGGGCCGCCGCCGGATCGCCTTTCGGCCCCGGCGGCTGTCGCTGGGCGGATTCCTGGAGGCCGTCGACGAACCGGCGGCGGTGATCTTCTGCGCGATCTTCTGGATCGTGTTCTACGTGCCGGTGGTGTACGTGTGCGCGTGGATCATCGCGCTGTGCTGGACCCCGGTCATCATGACGCTGCGACTGCTCGGCCTGGCCCGCGCGAAGGTGGTGGCGTACCCGCTCAACCTAAAACATCGCGACTTCCCCGGCACCTGGGCCGCCGTCCTGCCCGGCCGCGAGGTCGACGACATGATCAAGCGGACGGAGTGGGAGCTTCGCACCCACTCACGTCCGCTGACACTGCGACTGTTCCCCGCCAGCAAGGACTTAGTCCCGGCGGGCGTGCTCCTCGACCAACTCCACCAGCGTCCGCACCGGACGGCCGGTGCCGCCCGAGACGGTGTACCCGTAGGCGTCGCCGGAGTGGTCGCCCGGCCCGGCGATGTCGATGTGGGCCCAGGGCAGGTCCTCGGGCACGAACTTCGCCAGGAAGATCCCGCCCTGCAGCATGTGACCGGAACGCTCCATGTTGGCCGACACCTGCTTGATGTCGGCGATGGGCGACTCCATCGTCTTCTTGATCTCCTCGGGCAGCGGCATCGGCCAGCCCGGCTCGCCGACCTTCTCACCGGCGGCCCTGACCCGCTCGCACTCCTCGTCGGTGCCCATGATCCCGGCGGTGCGCTTGCCCAGCGCGATGACCTGACCGCCGGTCAGGGTCGCGGTGTCGTACAGGACGTCCGGCTCGTCTTCGGCGGCCCGCACCAGGGCGTCGGCCAGCACCATCCGGCCCTCGGCGTCGGTATTGAGGACCTCGACGGTCTTGCCGCCGTAGATGGTGACGACGTCGCCGGGACGGTAGGCGTCGCCGGAGGGCATGTTCTCGGCCAGCGCCAGGTAGGCGGTCACGTTGACGGCCGGTTTCAGGGCCGCCACGGCCAGCATGGTCCCGGCGACGGCGGCCGCACCGGCCATGTCGCCCTTCATGTCCCACATGCCGTTGGCGGGTTTGATCGAGATGCCGCCGGTGTCGAAGGTGATGCCCTTGCCGACCAGCGCCACGTGCTTACTGGCACCTTCCGGCCGCCAGGTCAGCCGCACCAGTCGCGGTTTGGCGGCCGAACCCATGCCCACCGCGAGGATGCCGCCGTAGCCGCCCTCGGTCAGGGCGTGTTCGTCCAGCACCTCGACGCCCAGCCCGGCCTCGGTGGCGCGGCGCTCGACGTCGGCGGCCAGGTCCGGCGGACGCAGCAGGTTGGCGGGGGTGTTGACCCAGTCACGGGCCGCGGTCACACCCGCGGCGATCGACCCGGCCCGCTCCAGTTGGGCGTCGGGCCCGGCGACGGTGATCGACGCGACCGGCTCCTTGCGGTCGGGATCGTCGCTTTTGTACCCGTCGAACTGGTAGGCGCCCAGGATCGCGCCGGTGGCCAGGAGTTCGGCGTCGGCGCGCAGCGCGAAGGCCAGCGACTCGCGGCCCACCGCGGCGCGTGCGGCGACACCGGCGGCGCGGCGCAGCGTCTCGTCGTCGACGCTGCCGTTCTCGTCCGGTTCACCCAGGCCGACGGCCACCAGCAATTTGGCCGCGACGCGTCCACCCGAGGGCAGCTTGGAGACGCTGCCCGCCGAACCCTTGGCCCCCAACAGTTCCAGGGTCTCGGTCAGGTCGCTCCAGGCGGTGGAGACGGTCTCGGCGCCCGGCGCCAGGAACGGTCCGTCATCCCCGGAGTGGACTCCGACGACCAGCACGTCGACGTCCAAGGTGGCCGGATCGACGGCCGAGGCGATAAGGCGGGTCACGCGAAACTCCTTTGTAGCGTGGTGAGGCACACTGCTCAAGCTGACCAGCCGATGGTACGCGGCCGTTTTGGGCGCGATAGGTTTCGCACATGACATCGACGTCTGAATCACTGCGGTCGCCGTTGCACGCCCGTCATGAGGCCGCGGGCGCCAAGTTCGCGGAGTTCGGCGGCTGGGACATGCCGCTGGAGTACTCCGGCGGCGGCGTGGTCGCTGAGCACACCGCGGTGCGCGAACAGGTCGGTGTGTTCGACGTCTCACACCTGGGCAAAGTGGACATCACCGGCCCCGGGGCGGCCGACTTCGTCAACTCCTGTCTCAGCAACGACCTGGGCAAGATCAGCCCCGGCAAGGCACAGTACACATTGTGCTGTGACCCCGCAGGTGGCGTCGTCGACGACATGATCGCCTACCTGTACGGCCCCGACCGGGTGTTCCTGGTCCCCAACGCCGCCAACAACGCCGAGGTGGCCGCCCGGCTGGCCGCCGCCGCGCCCGAGGGCGTCACCGTGACCAACCAGCACACCGACTACGCGGTGCTGGCCGTCCAGGGCCCCAAGTCGACCGAGGTCCTCAAGGCGCTGGGCCTGCCGACCGAGCACTCCTACATGTCCTTCGACGAGGGCCACGTGGGCGGGGCGACGGTCATCGTGTGCCGCACCGGCTACACCGGCGAACACGGCTACGAACTGGTCATCCCCGCCGCCGCGGCCGTCGCCGCCTGGGACGAGATCCTCACCGCCGGAGTCGCCTACGACATCCGGCCCGCCGGACTGGGCGCCCGCGACACGCTGCGCACCGAGATGGGCTACCCGCTGCACGGCCACGAACTGTCGCTCGACATCACCCCGGTCCAGGCCCGCGCGGGCTGGGCCGTCGGCTGGAAGAAGGACGCCTTCTGGGGCAAGGAGCCGCTGGCGGCGGAGAAGGCCGCCGGACCGGCGCGGCGGCTGTGGGGCCTGGAGGCCACCGGCCGCGGCATCCCGCGCGCCGACATGAACGTCCTGTCCGGAGAGACCGTCGTGGGCGTGACCACCAGTGGGACCTTCTCGCCGACGAAGAAGGTCGGCATCGCGCTGGCGCTGCTGGACACCGCCGCCGAACTCGCCGAGGGCGCCGAGCTCGAGGTGGACGTGCGGGGGCGGCGACTTCCGGTCAAAGTCGTGAAGCCGCCATTCGTCGACCCGTCCGTCAAGTAGCGACCAGCACATCGTTGGCTCGACGCCGCCTGGCGTGTTCGACGTCGTACGGCGGTGAGAGCATGGTTGACCGTGACGACCGAACGCCTCCGTGAAGTCCTGTCCGGACTGGACGACGAACAGGCCGCCGCGGTGTCCGCCGACGCCGGTCCCGTGTGCATCCTGGCCGGAGCCGGAACCGGCAAGACCCGCGCCGTCACCCACCGGATCGCCTACCGGGTGCGGCGAGGCGACCTGCGCGGACAACACGTCCTGGCCGTCACCTTCACCGCCCGCGCCGCCGGGGAACTGCGGGACCGGCTGCGCGACCTCGGGGTCACCGGCGTCAACGCCCGCACCTTCCACGCCGCCGCGCTGCGGCAGCTGCGCTACTTCGGGCCCCGGCTGTTCGGCGGCGAACTGCCCGAGCTGCTCGACTCGACCTGGAAGTTCGTGTCCATCGCCGCCGCCCGCGCCGGGATCACCCGGATGGACAAGACCAAGAACCGCGACCTCGCCAGCGAACTGGACTGGGCGCAGGCCTGCCTCATCACCCCCGACGAGTACCCCGCCGCCATCGCCAAGGCCGACCGGATCCCGCCCATGGACGCCTCCGACGTCGCCAAGGCCTACGCCGCCTACCTGGAGGCCAAGAAGCGCGCCAAGGTGATGGACTTCGCCGACCTGTTGGGCCACACCGCCACCGCGCTGGAGGAGAACCCCGACATCGCCGAACAGATCCGGTCGCAGTACCGGCTGTTCGTCGTCGACGAGTATCAGGACGTCAACCCGTTGCAGCAGCGGCTGCTGGACGCGTGGCTGGGCGAGCGCGACGACCTGACCGTCGTCGGTGACGCCAGCCAGACCATCTACACCTTCAACGGGGCCACCTCGCGGTACCTCGTGAACTTCACCCGCCGGTTCCCCGAGGCCCACGTGGTGCGGCTGGTGCGCGACTACCGCTCCACCCCGCAGGTGGTGGCGCTGGCCAACGACGTCATCGCCGCGGCGGGCGGCGGCGAGTCGAAGCTGCGGCTGCAACTCATCGGCCAGCGCGCCGACGGGCCCAAACCGTCCTTCGACACCTACCCCGACGAGGCTGCCGAGGCCGCCGCCGTGGCCGACCGCTGCGCCCGGCTGATCGGCCAGGGCGTGCCCGCCAGCGAGATCGCGGTGCTGTACCGCACCAACGCCCAGTCCGAGGCCTACGAGTCGGCCCTGGACGACGTCGGCGTGCCCACCGTGGTGGCCGGGGCGGAACGGTTCTTCCAACGCGCCGAGATCCGCTCGGCGATCGTGGCGCTGCGGCAGGCCACCCACACCGACGACGGCTCGCTGCCGTTGCCGTTGACCGTCGCCACCGCCATGGACGCCATCGGCTGGCGCGCCGACGCGCCGCCCACCGGCGGCGCCGCCCGGGAACGGCACGAGGCGGTGGCCGCGCTGGTGCGGCTGGCCGAAGACCACGCCGAGCTGAGCCTGGGCGAATTCGTCGAGGAACTGGGCCGCCGCGCCGCCGCCCAGCACGCGCCGTCCATGGAGGGCGTCACGCTGGCCTCGCTGCACTCCGCCAAGGGCCTGGAGTGGGACGCGGTGTTCCTGGTGGGGCTGGCCGAGGGCACGCTGCCCACCTCCCGCGCCCGCACCCGGGCGCAGCAGGAGGAGGAGCGGCGGCTTCTGTACGTCGGCATCACCCGGGCCCGGCGACAACTGTTCCTGTCCTACGGCCTGTCGCGCGCCAGCGGCGGCCGTCCCCGCGAGGCCAGTTCGTTCCTGGCCGGACTGGGTTTCGCCGGACCGGTCGGCGGGCCCGCGCCCAAACCGAAGACCAAGAAGAAACGCTCCTCGTCCCGGTCGATATGCCGGGTATGCGGGGCCACATTGTCCGACGGCCGCTCCCGCAAACTCGGCCGCTGCGAGGGCTGTCCCTCGAATATGGACGAAGAGCTGTTCGAACGCTTGCGACAGTGGCGAAAGGAGACCGCGACCCGCGCCGGTGTCCCGGCCTATGTCGTGTTCACGGACGTGACGCTGACGGCGATCGCCGAGCGGTGTCCGAAGTCCGACAGCGAGCTGGTGTCGATCGCCGGGATCGGAGCGCGTAAGCTGGAAGAGTACGGAGCGGCGGTACTGGCCCTTGTGGCCGGTGAAGAGCCACAGGGACCCACCGAAGATACGGCTGAATAGCCGGTGCCGGATCAACTGAATGGACAGCTTCCAAGATTTTTTGGAAAAGCCCAAATAATCAGTTGCGGATCCCCCGAGGCCGGGCATAGCCTGGCAACCGCCGTCGGAGTGACGGGTTTCGGACCACGAGATGAGGAGGTGAGCGCAGTGAAGATCAACAAGAACTGGTATCGCGGAGAAGCGAGCTTCCAGCCCATCGCTGTGTCCACATTCCGTAGTCGCGGTATGGCCGGATCCGCCTTCGCCGTCGTTTCGCGGGTGGCCAATGCCTGCCCCGCCAACGCAATGCACCAGGGGACCAGTCTGTCCACAGCCGAGCGCATCGTTCTGCTGGGCCACGACTCCGTCCAGACCACCACCGCCAACACCGCTCTCAAGTCGCGCACGGACAAGCCCGCGGGCATCGTTCAGCGCGACGGCATGGGGGCCCCGCGCGGGATTCCGCCTCGAAGTAAACCGAAATGGGCATAACTGCCCACCGGCTCACTTCGAGGCCGCGGAACCCGTCACCGGGATCCGCGGCCTCTTTCTATTACCCGAGAAATTCCCGATGACCCACTACCCGAGAAATCAGATGACGATCACGACCGAAAGAGAGGTGACCGAGGTGATGACCCTCGGCCCGGGTCTGCGCGAGCAGGCCATCAACAAAGGCAGGGACCTCGCCTGCCGCGAGTACGACGCGGACCTGTGGTTCGCCGACACCCCGACCGAGCTGGAGTTCGCCAAGAGCCTTTGCGCGGACTGCCCGGTGAAGGTCGAGTGCCTGGCCGGAGCCATGGACCGTCAGGAGCCCTGGGGTGTCTGGGGCGGCGAGATCTTCGAGGCCGGTGCCATCGTGGCGCGCAAGCGGCCCCGGGGACGTCCGCGTAAGGACGCCGCCGAGCAGGAGGCCGCCGCGCAGGCCGCGCTGGCCGAGCGCACCAAGGACGTCATGGCGACGTTGGAGGCTGCCTGAGATGTACCGCCCCAACGAACCCCACGGCGTCGCGACGACGACCGTCCCCACCGCTCGAAAACGGAATCGACTGTTCGGGTCCTTCACCAGACCCGCCATCAAGACTGGAGTCAAGAAGTTGGAACTCATGAATGAAGCCCTGGCCAGGGTCCGAATGCGCGAAATATGGCGCCCGGAGCACCGGCACAGGCGAAGGTACGCGGACGTCCTGCGCGACGTCAAGCGTCGTCGGCACGACTACCGGTAGTCACCGGCGAGCCTGATATCTCCAAAGCCCCCGTCCGAATCGGACGGGGGCTTTCACTTGGCGGACTTGGGCTTCTTCGACGGCTCGGCGAATCCCGGCAGCCACTGCTCCAGGATGGACCGCCAGCTGGCGCGGGCCCTCAACTGGCACAGCACCCCGATGGAGCCCAGCGTCACCCGGTGGATCAGCAGGTACGACGGCGGCAGGTTGAGCTGCTTGCCCATCGCGTAGGCCTCGCTCTTGGGATTGGCCAGCCGGGTGGCCTCGGCCCGCAACCAGGACCGGCTGAACTGGAAGTCGTCGGTGGCGATCGGGTCCAGCATCGGCAGCAGGTACTCCAGTACCGCGTCGGCGTCGATGTCGGCGTCTTCGGGAATGAAGCCCTCGGCGCGCAGCCCCTCCAGCACCTGCTCTGCCTCACCGGCCAGCGCGAGGCGAACCAGCGGGCCGATCGGCGCGGGCAGGCCCTGCGGCAGCCGGGCCACGGCGCCGAAGTCCAGCACCACGAGTCGGCCGTCGTCGGTCATGCGGAAATTGCCCGGGTGCGGGTCGGCGTGCAGCAGCCCGGCCCGCTCAGGGCCGGAGAAGTGCAGCGTGGACAGCCGGTGCCCGGCCAGGTCGCGCTCCTCCTGGGTGCCCGAGGCGATGACCTGCGACAGCGGCGTGCCCTCGGCCCATTCGGTGATGATGACCCGCCTGGCTCCGGCGACCACGTCGGGGACGAAGATCTCCGGGTCGTCGGCGTAGGCCTTGGCGAAGGCCCGCTGCGCCTCGGCCTCCAGGTTGTAGTCGAGTTCCTCGACGACGCGCTCGCGCAGCTCGGCGATGAGCGGTTTGATGTCGAGGCCGGGCTGCAGGATCCGAAACAGCGAGGCGAACCGGCCCAGCTGTTTGAGGTCCGACACCAGCGCGTCGCCCGCGCCCGGGTACTGGACCTTGACAGCGACCTCGCGGCCGTCGCCCCACACTGCCTTGTGCACCTGGCCGATGCTGGCCGCGGCGGCGGGGGAGTCGTCGAACTCGGTGAAACTGTCGCGCCAGTCGTCGCCCAGCTCGGCGGCCAGCACCTTGTGGACGCTGGCGGCGGGCAGCGGCGGGGCCGCGTCCTGCAGTTTGGTCAGCGCGGCCCGGTACGGGGACGCCAGGTGGTCGGGAAGCGCCGCCTCGAACACCGACAGCGCCTGGCCGAGCTTCATCGCCCCGCCCTTGAGCTGGCCCAACACGCTGAAAAGCTGCTCGGCGGTGCGCTGCTGCACCTTCTCGCTGATGACGGATTCGGCGAAGCCGGTCATCTTCTTGCCGATGCCCCACGCCGCCCGTCCCGCGAAACCCAGCGGGAGGGAAGCCAATTTGGCGGTGCGTGCCACCGGGCCGCGCGGAATGTCGCTCACGGCTCCCATCGTGCCACGAGCGGGGGACCCAGGCCTGAGCCGTGCCTGAGAATACCGGCGCCAAACGGCGTGGCCACAGCCTGCGAGCCTGAATTCATGGCATCCTGCCCCTAGCGTGGGCTAGCGACCACGCCTGATCACAAGGGGGCCACCATGGCGAAGACATACAACGGGTACTGCGTCAAATGCCGGGAGAAACGGGATTTCCAGGGGAACGTGGAGGAGACCGCGACGGGGCGGCGGATGGCCAAAGGCACCTGCCCGGTCTGCGGAACCAAGATGAACCGCATTCTCGGCAAGAACGACTAAGCGGCTGAATCTCCCCGTCGATGTCTCAATGAGTGGGATATCGACGGGGATTTTTAGGGATATATCGGGGCGAATCGGGACAGCTTCCCGAATCGCGGACTGTACGTAGTGGCGTCGGATGGATAGCGTACGACCATGGCCCGGAAAGCTAGCCCCCCGGTCGAAGTGCGGCGCAGCACGCGCCGGCGGCGCACGGTGTCGGCCTACCGAGACGGGGAACGTGTCGTCGTGCTGATACCCGACCAGTTCACTCGGGACGAGGAAGCCGAGTGGGTCGATCGCATGCTCGGCAGACTCCGTGCCCGTGACAAACGGGCAGGCAAAGGCGGTGATGCCGCCCTCAAGGCGCGGGCCCAGAAGTTGGCCCGCCGTTATTACCCCGACTTTCCGGCCGCAGCGCGGCCGGTAAGTGTGCGGTGGGTCGACAACCAGGAGAGCCGCTGGGGCTCGTGCACGCCCGAGGACGGGACCATCCGGCTGTCGTCGCGCCTGGCTCGCATGCCCGACTGGGTGGTCGACTACGTGTTGCTCCACGAGCTGGCCCACCTGATCGTGCCGCGTCACGGCCGTGACTTCTGGGCGCTGGTGCAGCGATACCCGAAGACCGAACGCGCCCGGGGCTACCTGGAGGGCATCGCCGACGCCAGCCTCGCGGCCGCCAAGTCAGTCTGAGCCCCCCGCCGCGGCGGCAGCCGAGCATCATCGGCCGAGCCGAGCCGAGCCGAGCCGAGCCGAGCCGAGCCGAGCCGAGCCGAGCCGAGCCGAGCCGAGCCGAGCCGTCAGGACGGGTTCTTGCCCTGGTCGCCGTCGGAGTCGTCGTCCTCGCGTGGAGGTTTCGGGTCGTTGACGGCCAGTTGGTCGAAGATCGACATGTCGAGGTCGCCCAGGCCGGGTTCGCGGGCCGCGAAGGCGTCGGGGTCGTCCAGGTCCTCGGGGCTGGGCATCAGGTCCGGGTGGGACCACACGGCGTCGCGGCCGTCCACGCCCCGCTCCTCGGTCAGCTTCTCCCACAGCGCCGTGGCCTCGCGCAGCTTCTTGGGGCTGAGCTTCATGCCCACCAGTGCCTCGAAGGTGCGTTCGGCGGGACCGCCGGTCGCCCGACGGCGACGGGCCGACTCGGTCAGCTTGGACAGCGAGGGCAGCCGGTCACCGGCGGCCTGCGCCGCCACGTGTGACACCCAGCCGCCCACCAGCGCGAGCATGTGCTCCAGCCGGGCCACCGCGGCCTGCTGCTGCGGAGTGTCCGAAGTGCGCAGCAGTTCGCCGAGGTCGACGTTGCGCATCGCCTCCTGGTCGGAGAAGTCCAGATCGCCGGTCAGCGACTCGATCGCGGAGGTGTCGATGTGGATGCCGCGCGAGTACGCCTCGACGCCGCCCAGGATGTGGGCCCGCAGCCACGGCACGTGCCCGTACAGGCGGTGGTGCGCCGTCTCGCGCAGCGACACGTACAGCCGGACCTCGTCGATGTCGATGTCCTCCAGGCCCTCGGCGTACTCGGCGAGGTTCGCCGGGATCAGCGCCGCGGTACCCGCGGGCCCCAGCGGCAGCCCGACCTCGGTCGAGGTCATCACCTGAGTGGACAGCGAAGCCATCGCCTGTCCCAACTGGGCCCCGAACAGCGTCGAACCCAGGCCCTTCATCAGACTCGACATCGGGCCCAGCATCGCCCGCATGTCCTCGGGAACCAGCTCCTGCAGCGCGTCGGCCATGTGGGCCGCCAGCGGCTCGGCCAGCTCCTTCCAGGTGTCGACGGTGTGCGCGATCCAGTCCTTGCGGGTCCACGCCACGGTCGTGGACGTGCCCGAGGGCAGCGTGGTGGCGTTCTCCAGCCACAGGTCTGCCAGTCGCAGGCTCTCGTCCCCGGCCGTGCGCGACCGGGAGTCGACCATCGGGTCCTCGCCCACCTGCTGATTCGCCAGCTGCCGGGCCAGGTCCCAGTTGACCGGCCCGGAGGACTGCTGCGACATCATGTGCTGCAGTTGGGCCATCATCTGTTGAACACGCGGATCGTTGGGATCGGGCATTCCCTCGGGAAAGCCGCCGAAGCCAAATGGGTTATCCGGACTCACCAGTCCACCGTACGCCAAGGAACTGAACGTCACCTGAAAGGCGAGGATCAACGGCTACGCCCACAGCGTAAGCTTCTGCGGATGCGGCATTCCGTTATGAGACGGCGCGGGCTGACGGTGCTCATAGGCGCGATCCTGGTGTCCGTCATGACCTGGCAGGCGCTGTCGATGCGAGTGGCCTATGTGGGTCTGGGCCCCGGCCCCACCTACGACGCGCTGGCCGAGTACACGTTCAAGGACGACGACGGCAAGAAGAAGACCGTCGAGCTGATCAGCGCCGACGAGAAGTACTCGTCCAAGTCGAAGGGCCAGCTGCGACTGGTGACGGTGCGCATCCACGACGACATCGAGCTGGCGCGGGCGCTGTACTACTGGCTGTCGGACGACTACGCCGTCGTGCCCCGGGAGTTGCAGTTCCCCGAGGACAAGAGCGACGAGGAGATCGCCGCCGAGCAGGAGGAGATGTGGGAGAACTCGCAGGCCGCCGCCGAGACCGCGGCGCTGCGCGAGTTGGGAGAAGAGGTCGAGGTCACCGTCACCAAGGTCGACTCCGACTCCCCCTCCAAGGGTGACCTGAAACGCGACGACGTCATCACCGCCGTAGACGGTGAGGAGGTCACCTCGCAGGAGCGGCTGGCCGAGCTGCTGGCCGCCGCCGCGGCCAAGGCACCGGGCGAGGCCGTGAAGCTGACGGTCGACCGCGACGGCAAGGACAAGAAGGTGAAGGTCACACCCGAGGAGAACTCGCAGGGCGTGGCCATCCTGCCCGGCGTCGACGTGGAGCCGAAGCAGAAGGACCCCTATGGACTGAAGGTCACCGCCGAGGGACTCAACGTCGGCGGACCGTCGGCGGGCCTGATCTTCGCGCTGGCCATGGTGGACCGGGTCTCCAAGGAGGACCTCACCGGCGGCGCCGACATCATCGGCACCGGTGAGATCGACGAGGACGGCAACGTCGGCGCCATCGGCGGCATCGCGCAGAAGGTGGTGGCGGCCTCGCAGCAGGGTGCGAAGGTCTTCCTGACACCGGCCGACAACTGCGCCGCCGCCAAGGCCAACGTCCCGGATGGATTGAAACTGATCAAAGTGAGCACCCTGGACGGTGCTCTCAAGGAGCTCGAGACCCTGCGCGAGGGTGGCGAACCGACCACCTGCTTAACTTGACGAGTGCCGGTGACCGGGTCTGCCGGGCAGGAGGCGTCCCTCAGTCACCGTCCACCCATGACTTTTTCGTGAACATCCGCGTCTCGCAAGGGAGTCGTTGTGACGACTTGGAACCCGAAGTCCGTACCGCGCATCAACCGGCGGGGTCGCTACGTGCTCGGCGGCCTGGTGGCCGTCATCGCGTTGCTGACCGTCGGTGGCTGGCTCACCGGTCTGTACACCTCTTATCTGTGGTACGACTCGGTCGGCTACACCGGGGTGTTCTCGACCCTGGTGTGGACCCGGGTACTGATGTTCTCCGTGTTCGGCGTCGCGCTGGCGCTGTGGACCGCGGCCAACCTGTGGGTGGCCTACCGGTTCCGGCCGGACGCGGTGCCGCACACCCCCGAGCAGCAGAGCATGGAGCGGTACCGCAACGCCATCGCCGCCAAGGTCGGCTGGGTGATCGGCGGCCTGGGCGCCCTGGTGGGCGTGTTCGCCGGGATCTCGGCGCAGGGCCGCTGGCAGGAATGGCTGCTGTTCTTCAACTCGCAGAAGTTCGGCGTCACCGACCCCGAATTCGATGTGGACGCCGGGTTCTACGTGTTCGAGCTGCCGTTCTGGCGTTACCTGGTGGGTGTGGGCTTCACCATGGTCGTCATCGGCATCATCGCCGCGCTGGGCGCCCACTACCTGTACGGCGCGGTGCGGCTGTCGGGCCGCGGCGAGCGGGTCACCCCCGCCGCGCGCTGGCACCTGTCCATCCTGGTGGGCCTGTTCGTGCTGCTCAAGGCCGTGGCCTACTACCTCGACCGCTACGGACTGACTCTTGAGGACAGTGCCTCGGTCGGCGTCACCGGCGGTGGCTACACCGAGATGACGGCGCTGCTGCCCGCCAAGAACATCCTGATCCTGGTGTCGGTGCTGGCCGCGATCACCGTCGTGGTGTTCTCCAACTACTACGCCCGCTCACTGGTCATCCCGGGCACCGCGCTGGGTCTGGTGCTGGTGTCGGCGATCGCGCTGGGCGGGGTCTACCCGTACTTCGTCAACGAGTTCTCGGTGACGCCCAACGTGCCCGCCAAGGAGGGCGAGTACGTCTCGCGCACCATCGAGGGCACCCGCTACGCCTACGGCATGGCCGATCTGAAGACCGAGCCGTACAAGGCGACCGGCAACGCCGATCCCAACCAGATGAACGACGACCCGGGAACCGTCGACAGCACCCGGGTGATGGACCCGGCGATCATCTCCGACTCGTTCACGCAGAAGCAGCGCGCCAAGGGTTTCCAGGCGTTCAACGAGAAACTGGACGTCGACGTCTACGACAACCCCGGCGACGACGGCGGGTTCCAGGACTACGTCACCGGTGTGCGCGAGTACGACCCCGACAAGCTCACCGACAAGCAGAAGGACAACTGGGCCGTCCGCCACACCGTCTACACGCACGGGTACGGACTGGTCACCGCGCCCAGCAACAAGGTGTGCGGCAACGGCCCCGAGTTCACCTCGGGCTCGCTGCTCAACCCGGAGGACGCCGCCGCGGAGGACGACCAGGACTGCCGGGCCACGGCCAAGGAGGAAGAGGAGATCTTCGGGGTCAAGCAGCCGAGGGTCTACTTCGGTGAGCTCAACGACGACTACGCGATCGTCGGCGCCCCCAAGGGCAGCAAGGCCCTGGAGTACGACCGTCCCGCCGGTGGCACCACCACCGACGAGAACACCGAGACCGACGACAAGGAACAGAAGGGCGACGACAACTCGATCTACGTCACCTACGACGGCAAGGGCGGCGTGGCGATGAACTCGTTCTGGCGCAAGGCCGCCTACGCCTGGGACATGGGCGAGATCAAGTTCGTCACCTCCGACGTGTTCAACGACAACTCGCGGCTGCTGTACGACCGCACGCCGCGCGAGCGGGTGCAGAAGGTGGCGCCGTTCCTGACCGTCGACGGCGATCCCTACCCGACGGTCGTGGACGGCAAGATCAAGTGGGTGCTGGACGCTTACACCACTTCGGACTCGTTCCCGTACTCGCAGCGGCTGAACCTCCAGGACGCCACCACCGACAGCTACACCGGCGAGGGCGCGTCCCGGCAGTCCAACAAGGACGTCAACTACATGCGCAACTCGGTCAAGGCCACCGTGGACGCCTATTCGGGCGAGGTGGAACTGTACGAGTTCGGCGAGAAGGACCCGCTGCTGAAGGTGTGGGACGCCGCGTTCGGCGACATCGTCAAGTCGGAGTCCAAGATGCCCGACGACCTGCGCAAGCACCTGCGGTACCCGGTGGACCAGTTCAAGGTGCAGCAGGAACTGTTGCAGCGCTACCACGTCACCGACCCGACCGACTTCATCAACGGCAACCAGGCGTGGGAGACCCCCAAGGACCCGACCGGCACCGACGACAAGCTGCCGCCGTACTTCGTCAAGGCGCAGTACCCCGACCAGAAGTCGCCGCAGTTCCAGCTGACGTCGACGTTCTCGCCGCAGTCGAGTGAGAACGTGTTGCAGGCGTTGGTCAGTGGCCGCTACGACGAGAAGCAGCGACCGGTGCTGACCATCTACGAGGTGGGCGGTTCCGATATCGAGTCGACCCGGCAGATCCACCAGAGCATCACCCAGGACGAACGGGTCGCCGAACGGTTGAAGAACTACGAGCAGGCGAACTCCAATGTGCAGTGGGGCAACCTGCTGTCGCTGCCGGTGGGCGACGGCGTCATGTACGTCGAACCGATGTACCTGCAGAAACAGGCGTCCGGTTCGGGTGTCGCGCTGCCGGAGCTGCAGAACGTCGCGGTGTCCTACGGCGGTGAGATCGGGTTCGCCAAGACCTTCGAGGGCGCCGTCGAGGACGTCATCGCCCAGTACACCGGCGACACCGACGCGGGTGACGACGACGCCGGGGACGACAAACCCGACGACGAGGGCGGAACCGGCGAGGTGCCCAAGGACGTCCAGGAGGCCCTGGACGCGATCGACGAGGCGCTGGCCGACCTGGACAAGGCCATGAAGGACGGCGACCTCACCGCGCAGGGCAAGGCGCTGGAGAAGCTCGACAAGGCGATGGAGCAGTACGACAAGGCCAAGAAGGGCTGATCAACCATGTCGACCGTGGGTGCCGTCAGGCCGTGGATGCTGGTGGCGTTGTGCTGCGCCGTCGTGGTCATCGCGGTGGTGGTGCTGGTCGTCGTCCTGGTCACCAGGAAGAAGGACCAGCAGCCACCGCCGCCGCCCGGCGGCTGGAGCGGACCGGCACCGCCGGGTTAATGACTGACACCACCGGGTTAACTTTCGGCGAGCATTTGGGGCAGGCGGGCACAAAAGCCCCTTCCCTGCCTTAGCGTGAGCCTGTCAGGACGATTCCTCATAGGAAGTCGGACGGATGGGCAGACGAAGCAAACCGTTGATCGTCGCGATTGTCGCGACCCTGATGGTGGCGGGAAGCACCCCGGCCACGGCCATCGCGGTCGAGCCGGATCCCGTGACCGCCGCACCGCCGAAGGCCGGAGTCGACGCCGCGCCCGGCCTGGCCGCCGAGCCCGCGACCGTGACGGTGGCGCACCGGGCCGCGGCCGGGAAGGCGCCCGAGCAGACCCACGCGGCGATGACCCGGGCGGTGGACCTGCGGCCCGAGCACATCGAGATCGACGTCCAGTTGTCCAAGGACGACGTCCCGGTCATCGTGCACGACCGGACCTTCGCCCGCACCACCGACGTCGAGTCGGTGTTCCCGGGCCGCGAGCACGATCCGATCGGTTCGTTCACCTACCGCGAGATCCGGCGGCTGGACGCGGGCAGCTGGTTCGGCAAGAAGTTCGCCGGACAGCGGATTCCCCGGCTGTCGGCGGTGGTGGACCACCTGGACGGCACCGGTGTCGGGCTGTTCCTGGAACTGAAGAACCCCAACGACTCGCCCGGCCTGGAACGCGTCGTCGACAAGGTCATCGACGCCGACTACCGCTGGCGGGGCGTGCCGATGACGTTCCTGTCCTTCGACGCCGACAGCCTGCACCGGATGGCGAAGCTGCGTTCCACGGACCGGCTTTTGTGGCTGAGCCCGGACGTGCCCTCCACCTCGACGCTGCGCCAGGTCGCCGGTTGGGCCGACGAGCTGGGCGCCGACTACCGCCGTCTCACCAAGCAGGACGTCGGCCGGGTGCACAGGGCCGGGCTGCGGCTGGCGGTCTACACGGTCAACACCCGCTCGGCGCAGTCGTGGGTGCTGTCCATTCGCGCCGATAGTCTCATCACGGACTATCCGGAGTGGGTCAAGTCCTGAGCGAAAGCATTGCCGGGCAGGGGATCTGGCTCCATAACTGGCGCACATGAGACATTGACCTCACTCTTCGGAATCGATAGATTCGCACCGATCTATTGACTTCGGAAGGGGTCTTACATGAAACGGCCATGGATAGCCGTCAGTATCGTCACCGCCTTGGTCGGCGCGGGGGTGGCGGGTGTGGCAAGCGCCGACACCGAAACCGCCGAGGCGGGCTTCGACTTCGGCAACGGCGAGACCGTCGCCGAGGGCCTGGAACTGCCCTGGGGCATGGACTTCCTGCCCGACGGCAGCGCGCTGTTCGCGCAGCGCGACACCGCCGAGATCAAGCAGGTCAAGCCCGGCGGCGAGGCCGAGGTGGTGGCGACCCTCGACGAGGTGCAGCCCAACGGCGAGGGCGGGCTGCTCGGCCTGGCGGTCTCACCCACCTACGACGAGGACAAGTTCGTCTACGTCTACTACACCACCGGCGAGGACAACCGCGTCGCCCGACTGACCTTGGACAACCCGGCACCCGAGGTCATCATCGACGGCATCCCGCGCGCCTCCATCCACAACGGAGGGCGGCTGGAGTTCGGGCCCGACGGCAAGCTGTACGCCACCACCGGCGACGCGTCCAATGGCGACAACTCGCAGGACCCGGAGAACCTGGGCGGCAAGATCCTGCGCGTCAACCCCGACGGCAGCGTCCCCGACGACAACCCGACCAAGGGTTCACCGGTGTACACGCTGGGGCACCGCAACGTCCAGGGCATCGCCTGGACCAAGGAGGGCCAGGCCTTCGCCAGCGAGCTGGGGCAGAACACCTGGGACGAGGTCAACAAGATCGAGGCCGGTAAGAACTACGGCTGGCCCGAGGTGGAGGGCGAGGGCGGCGAACCGGAGTACGTCGACCCGATCGTCACCTGGGCGACCTCCGAGGCCTCGCCCAGCGGCGCCGAGATCGTCGGCGACACCATGTTCGTGGCCGCGCTGCGCGGCGAGCGGCTGTGGCTGGTTCCGCACGGCGGCGGCGACCCGACCGCGGTGCTGGAAGGCGAGGTGGGACGGATCCGTACCGTCGAACTGGGCCCGGACGGCTATCTGTGGATCGCCACCGCGAACGGCTCCGACGACAAGATCCTCCGGTTCCCCCCGGAACAAGTCTGAGTGAAACCCCTTGGGGCGGCAGGCCCCGGCACGGTCGGCCGCCCCAAGGAGACTTTCAAGTCTATTGACTAAAATCGATATAGGTCAATCCCTACCGCTCAGTTTTTAGCGGCGGCCTGCTGGGCTTTCCACTCTCTGAAACTCTCCTCGGTGTTTCCCTGCCGCCAGTAGCCCGATATGGACAGCCAGTCGCGATGGACCTGGCGGTCGCGCAGCAGATACGGCCGGATCCGTTTCATGACGACCTCGGCCTCACCGTGGACGAAGAAGTGGCCCTGTCCGGGCGGGAACTCCCAGTCGAAGACGGCCCCGGCCAGCTGGGCGCGCGGGTCGCCGTTCTCGGCCTCGCAGCGGTACAGCCAGGTGATGTCGACCTCGGCGTGGGTGTCGAACTTCTGCTGCTCGTCGGGATTGTCGACCTGCACGATGACCTTCACCGAGGCACCGGCGGGCATGCGCTCCAGCGCCGAGCCGATCGCGGGGATCGCGGACTCGTCGCCGACCAGCAGGTGCCAGTCCGCGTCGGGGGAGGGGGAGTACTTGCCGCCCGGGCCCACCAGCCGCAGCACGTCGCCGGGTTTGGCCGCCGCCGCCCAGGGGCCGGCGATGCCCTCGTCGCCGTGGTAGACGAAGTCGATGACCAGCTCGCCCAGGCCCGCCGAGAAGGAGCGCACGGTGTAGGTGCGCCGGATCGGCCACTGGGACCGGGGCAGGTCCTTCTGCACCGAGTCCAGGCAGAACGGCTCCGGGTACGTCACGCCCTTGGGCGGGAACAGCAGCTTGACGTAGTGGTCGGCGTCGTTGTTGTCCCGGAAGTCGGCGATGCCGTCGCCACCGAGCACCACGCGGATCATGTGGGGGGTCCGCCATTCGGTGCGCAGCACCGTCAGTTCGACTACCCCACGGGAAGCGCGGGCTGGCTCTTGCGTCATGTCCACCGACCTTAGGAAGCTGACTATGGTTAGGCAACCCTA
Source organism: Stackebrandtia nassauensis DSM 44728 (assembly GCF_000024545.1). Lineage (GTDB taxonomy): Bacteria > Actinomycetota > Actinomycetes > Mycobacteriales > Micromonosporaceae > Stackebrandtia > Stackebrandtia nassauensis. The sequence goes on along the minus strand of NC_013947.1, from coordinate 4,661,959 downwards.
ACACCATAACCCTGTGGCGCATGTCATTGTTATCGCAGGTCAGAGCTTACGGCGTGTCGCGACCTGGTTGCGCGAAACGCAGGGACCTTCGACCCCTTTTTCGCGACCGGATCGGTCCGGTACCCGGCCGGTTCGGGTCTGGCGGCTGGCCACACGGCGGGAAATGCTGGCCCACATGACAAACAAAGCCCTCATCGTCATCGACGTCCAGGAATCCTTCCGGCAGCGGCCCAACTGGGTCGCCAGCTCCAATCCCGACATCGTCGGCTCGGTCAACCGGCTCGTCGACCACGCCCGCTCCCGCGGCGACAAGGTCGTGTGGATGCTGCACACCGAACCCGGCAGCGGCAACGTCTTCGACCCGGCGCTGGGCCACGTGCGGCTGATGGACGGCCTCGAACCCGCCGACGGCGAACCCGTGCTGCCCAAGACCTCGGTCAACTCGTTCACGACCACCTCGCTGGCGCAACTGCTGACCACCTGGGGCGTATCGGAACTGACGATCTGCGGCATCCGCACCGACCAGTGCTGCGAGACCACCACCCGCATCGCCGCCGACCTCGGCTACCAGGTGACCTTCGTCACCGACGCCACCGCGACCACCCCGATCCCGCACCCCGACGCCTACGAGTGGGACATCGACGACGTCCTCGCCGACCCGCGCACCCTGTCCACGAAGGACATCATCGACCGGGTCGAGCGCACGCTGGCCGGGCGCGGCTTCGCGACCGTTTCCACGATCGACGAGGTCACGGCGCGCTAGGCTGACCGGATCATGCCCCGGATCGTCTTCGTACTGGTGCCGCGACTGCACCTGCTGGACCTGGCCGGACCGGCACAGGTGTTCTCCACCGCCGCCGATCTCGGCCACGGCTGGCGGCTGCACTATGTCGCGGAGCACACCGAGATCCACACGGCGCAGGGCGTACCCGTGCGCGCCGAACTGGACTGGCCGAGCCTGGGGCCCGCCGATCTGGTGATGGTGCCGGGCTGGCGGTCACCGCCGCTGACCGACGGTCCGGCGGTGACCGAGGCGACCGCTGAGCGGCTGCGCGAGCACCACCGGCGCGGCGGCACCATCGCCAGCGTCTGCTCCGGCGCCTACGTGCTCGGCCAGGCGGGGCTGCTGGACGGCAGGCGCTGCACCACCCACCACGCGCTGCAGGACGATCTGGCCAAACGGTTCCGGCGCGCCGAGGTGGTGCGCGACGTCCTGTGGGTCGAGGACGCCCGCGTGGTGACCTCGGCGGGCATCGCCAGCGGCATCGACCTGGCGCTGCACCTGATCGCGGTGCGGCACGGCCCCGCCGTCGCCGCCCGCGTCGCCCGGCAGCTGGTGGTGTTCGCGCGCCGCAACGGCGACGCGGCCCAGGAGAGCGTCATGCTGCGGCACCGCTCGCACCTGTCCGATGTGGTGCACCGGGTGCAGGACCTCATCGACGAGCGGTACTCGCAGAACCTGCGGCTGGAGGACCTGGCCGCCTACGGCGGCGTCAGCACCCGCACCCTCACCCGGTCGTTCGCCGAGGCGACCGGCCTGACCCCGTTGCGGTACCAGCAGTCGCTGCGCACCGAACGGGCCACGCACCTCATCGCGAGCGGGTCCTCGGTGGAGTCGGCGGCCCGGCAGGTAGGGTTCGCCGACGCCAGGATGCTGCGGCGGCTGCGATCCCGGCTGGAGGCGGCGAAAACCGCTTGACGCGTACCGATCCAGCCGCCACGGTGAATCGTCCGCCGACGTGAGGAAGCCATGAACGTGACCATCGAGAACGTCGCCTTCGACTGCGCCGACGCGTATCGGCTGGCGAGCTTCTGGAGCCGGGTGACCGGACGTCCGCTGCACGCCGACGACGCGCCCGGCGACCCGGTGGCGGTCATCCTGGGCGATCCGAACTGGCCGACCCTGTACTTCCAGCAGGTCCCCGAACCCAAGACCGTGAAGAACCGGGTCCACGTCTGCCTGTGCCCCGACGGGCCCCGCGACACCGAGATCGAACGGGTACTCGCCTTGGGCGCCACCATGTTCGCCGACCTGCGCCAACCCGACGGCAGCGGCCACGTCGTGCTGACCGACCCGGAGGGCAACGAGTTCTGCCTGCTGCGCAGCCGCGCCGAACTGCCGAGCGGCCACATCCGGCTGTCGGTGCACCGGACGGGGACCGCGACGCACGGCTCGCCGATAGTCGAGGCGGACGCTTCGGCTTCCGCGACGGCCGAGGGCCCGGACTCGGCGACGATCGTCGCCGACGCGGCGGCCGCGTTGACGTCCCGGCTGACCTGGCGCGGCGGCGGCACCGACCTGTGGCCGCTGTTGTCCGACCCCGCCGCCACCGACGCCGTCGCCCGGGGTCTGGCCGCGCCGTTCGTCGGCCGGACCGACGTCGTACTGGGCCCCGACCCCGGCGGCGTCCTGTTCGGACCGTTGGTGGCCCGCATCCTCGGCGTGCCGTTCGCACCCGTGTGCCGCGACCGCGACTTCTTCTTCCAGGGTGCGCACGAACACGTCAGCGACGGGTACTTGTACGTCCACCGCGCCGCGCTGCCCGACGGGGCGCGGGCGCTGCTGGTCGACGACTGGTCCGAGTCCGGCTCGACCGTCACCGGCGTCGCCGAACTCGTCGCCGCCACCGGCGCCACCCTGTCGGCCGTGTCGTTCCTCGTCGACAGCCTGCCCGAAGCGGCCCGCAAAACGCTGAGCGACAAGGACATCGCGGTCGCCAGCCTCGTGGCCGCCACCGACCTGGACTCCGGGGCGTGAGGCGCTACGCGCGGGCCGCGCGATGACCATCGACGTCCTGGTCGTGGCCGGGACCGGCATCGACACCACCGTGACCGTCGACGCGCTGCCGGTGTCGCTGTCCGACTCCGTCGGGGTGCCGCCGATCCGGGACTGGGTGGCGCACACCGGAAACGGGTACGCGCTCGGCCTGCACACCCTGGGGTTGGCGACCACGTTCATCGACATGATCGGCGACGACCCGCAGGCCGAGCTGATCACCGCCGCATATCGGCGCCACGGCCTGCACTTCGACCACCGTGTCAGCCCGGCCGGAACCCCGCGCGCGGTCAACCTCGTCGACGCCACCGGCCGTCGCCAGTCGTTCTTCGACGGACGGCATCCCGCTGAGTTGCGGATGCCCGAGGACCTCTACCAGCCGTATCTGGACCGGGCGCGGCACGTCCATATGTCCATCATGAACATCAACCGCGACATGTACGACGCCAGCGGCGCGTCCTCGTCGACGGACCTGCACGACTGGGACGGACACAACCCACACCACGAGCACTACGCGCTGCGCTCCGAGCTGGTGTTCCTGTCGGCCGCCGCGCTGGGCGACCGCCGCGACGCGGTGATGCGCCGCATCCTCACCGACGGCCGGGCGCACACCGTCGTGGCCACCGACGGCGGCAACGGCTGCTTCGTGGCCCGGGAAGCGACGCCGGTGACGCACTTCCCGGCGATCCGACCCGACCGCGACCTCGCGGGGCTCGACGGATGGCAAGGGTGGTCGAGTGTGGACTCCAACGGGGCGGGCGACGCCTTCGGCTCCGGCTTCCTGAGCCACCACCTGGCGGGCGCCCCGCTGGAAGAGTGCGTCACCGCCGGGATGGTCGCGGGCGCGTTCGCGTGCCGCAGCGCCGGAACCCACACCGAGTTCATCGACGCGGGCACGTTGCGCCGCGCGTGCGACGCGTTGCGTTAGCCGACAGCCGTCGCGGCGACGCTCCAGGCCGGTTGCGTTGAGGCTCAGTCGGTCCCGGGTTCGGTGACGAAGTCGATGAGCTCCTCCACCCGGCCCAGCAGCTCCGGTTCCAGGTCGGCGTAACTGTCGACCGCGCCGAGGATCCGCCGCCACGCTTCCGGCGGCGACAGCCGCCAGCCCAGCGCGGCGATCACGCCCTCCTTCCACGGCACCCCGCGCGGCACGTCCGGCCAGGCCTCGAACCCCAGCCGGGCCGGTTTTACCGCCTGCCAGATGTCCACGAACGGGTGCCCGACGACGAGAACGTGCGGCGAGGTGATCTGTTCGGCGATGCGGGACTCCTTGGAACCGGCGACCAGATGGTCGACCAGCACCCCTAGCCGCCGCCCCGGTTCGGGGCCGAACTCCGCCACGATGGCGGGCAGGTCGTCGACGCCCTCCAGGTACTCCACCACGACGCCCTCGACCCGCAGGTCGTGGCCCCAGATCCGTTCCACCAGGGCCGCGTCGTGGACGCCCTCGACGTAGATGCGGCTCTGTTTGGCGACCTTGGCGCGCAGGCCCTCCACCCGGGTGGAACCCGAGGCGCTGCGCCGGGGCCCCGCCGCTCCGGGCGCCGGGCGCACCAGCGTCACCGGCTTGCCGTCGATGAGGAACCCGGCCGGGTCGAGCCGGAACTCGCGGTGCTTGCCGTTGCGGTCCTCAAGGGTCACCGAGGTCTTGCCGCACGCCACCACCGCGCCGCAGAAACCCGAGGCCGGGTCCTCCGCCACCAGGCCCGGCACGGCCTCGATCCGCGGCACCGTCCCCTTCTTGGGGTGCCGCCAGTCTCCAGACAGGACGTTGTCGCCGTATCGCATCCCGACAGTCTCTCAGGCGGTCCAAGCGCCACTAGACTGCCTCGGATGACGACGGAATGGGAATTCGACGGCAGTACCGGAAAGATCACGGCCCGCACCTGGCCGGTCGAGGCACCCCGCTACCTGGCGGTGCTGGTCCACGGCTACGGAGAGCACATCGGACGTTACGAGTACGTCGCGGCGACCCTCAACCGGCACGGTGCCACCGTGTACGGCCTCGACCACATGGGGCACGGCAAATCCGAGGGCGAACGCGTCCTCATCGACGACTACGAGGCCGTGGTCGCCGACGTCCACCACGTCGTTCAACGCGCCCGCGCCGATCGCCCCGGCCTGCCGCTGGTACTCATCGGACACTCGATGGGCGGCATGATCGCGGCCCGCTACGCGCAGCACCACGGCGCCGAGCTGGCGGCGCTGGTGCTGTCGGGGCCGGTCATCGGCAGCTGGGAACAGGTGACGTCCATGTTGGAGATGCCCGAGATCCCGTTCGTGCCCATCAACGTGGCCACGCTGTCGCGCGACCCCGAGATCGGCCGGATCTACGCCGAGGACCCGCTGGTGTGGCACGGCCCCTTCAAACGCGAACTCATCGCCGCCCTGGACCGGTGCCTCAAGGCCATCAACGCCGGTCCGAAACTGGGGTCGCTGCCGACGCTGTGGGTGCACGGCGCCGCCGACGAACTGGTGCCGCTGGAACCCAGTCGCGCGGGCGTGGAGACGATCCGGGGCGAGAACTTCACCGAACGCGTCTACGGCGAGGCCCGGCACGAGGTCTTCAACGAGACCAACAAGGACGAGGTCCTCGGCGACGTCACCGCTTTCATCGACCGGGTGCTCTAGTCACCCTCGGGGTCGCCGGAGGCGCCGTCCTCGACCTCGTCGGGATTGGGCACCAGGTCGGTGTTGTCGTCGGGCATCCCCTTGGAGAAGATGCGCCGCTGCAACGACACCTGGGTCTCGCCGGTGCCGCCCACCGCGATGTCGTCCACGGCCTTCAACCGGGCGTCGGACTTGTCGAAGTACAGCACCGACAGCGTCAGCGGGTGCGGGTTGTCCTTGTCGATGCCCGACAGTCCGGCGCCGCCGGTCGAACCCTGCACCATCTGCACCGTGTCGTCGTCCAGTTTCGACACCAGCCGCTGGTGCTTGTGCCCGGCCAGCACCACCGGCACCTCCTCGGCCAGCGGACCGGCGCACACCGGGTCGTGCACCATCGCCAGGTCGGCGCCGCCGGACTCGGCGATGGTGTCGCGCAGGTCGTTGCCGGAGTCCAGCAGCACCTGCTCCTCCCGGATGTCGCTGGGCGCGCTGGTGGCGTCGGGGGCATAGCGGGGGTCGCCGATCCCGGCGATCCGCAGCCCCGCGATCTCGACGACCTCGTCGTCCACGACGGTCGCGTTCTTCTGCTTGGCCACCTCCTTGGTGACCTTCGTCGAGTCGTGGTTGCCTCTGATGTAGACGTACGGGGTGTCGAGACGCTTGATGCCCTTGGTGTACACCGCCGCCTCCTGGGTGGAACCCCAGTCGGTGATGTCGCCGGTGTCCAGGACCGCGTTGGCCGAGAACTGTTTGGCCACCGAGTCGATGACGTTCCACGCCGAGGGGTTGAGGTGCAGGTCGGACACGTGCAGCACCCGGATCGTGTCCTTGTCCTCCACGAAGGACGGCAGCGTGCGGCCCAGCGTGTAGAACTGCGACAGGTTGACGATCATGCCCTCCAGCTGGGAGCGGTACTTCTCGTAGCTGTCGGCCACCTGCTGGGCACCGCCGACGAAGGCCGGGGCGTTGACCAGCAGCCCCTCGTAGCGCGGTTCGGCCACCGATTCGGGGCGCATCGACCCGGCCGATATCCCCAGCGCGGTGGCGGTCAGCACCAGCGACAGCGAACCGCAGATGGCCGCGCGCCGCATCGTCCGAAACGCCAGGCCGCCCAGGATCAGCCCGGCCAGCGTGGCGCCGCCCAGGCCCGACAGTCCGGCGTTGGTGAAGCCCGCCCGCACGTCGGCGGGGACCTCCTGGCCCACCATCCGGATTTCCTTGGGATTGTCGATGAGCCGTTCGGTGCGGAACTCGTCCAGCGAGTCGATGCGCACCGTCATCTTGATCGGGCCGCTGTGACTGTTGAAGATCAGCGAACCCAGCGGCGGCAGTTCCACTTCGGACTCGCCGTCGGTGGCCGGTTCCATCGACATGGTGGTGTGGAACGGCCCGATGTCGGCCGTCGCGGTCCCCAGGAACCGCACCCCCAGCCCGGCCGCGAACAGCGCGATGGCCGTGAAGACGATCGCCTTGCCGGTGCGGCGCACCGAGGTGTTGCGCGTGAACCGTCTGCCCAGGCCCCAGCAGCGACGACCAGCGGTGAAACACCACCGTCCGACTCGCCGGAGCCATGTCGCCGCCGAGTCGCGTATCGCCTCAAACCGGGTGTCGATGCCTAGGTCATCCCTTCCGCCGATCCGCCCGCGATGATCCGGACGATCTTGTCGTCGCCGTCGCGTGGTTCGCCTTCATCGTCCCTGTTGGACGTACTGATCCACAAGCTACCATCGGGCGCCGGGGCCACCGCCCGCAAGCGACCCAACTCGCCGGACAGCGACTCGGTCGGCTTGCCAACAACGGTACCCTTCTCGGTGAACTCCACTGTCCACAGTCTCTGGCCGCGCAGGCACGCGGTGAGCAGCACCTTGTCGGCGAACGACGCCCCCGAGCAGGTCGCCTCGGCCGGTTTCCAGGTCGCGACCGGGCTGACGTAGGAGTCGTCGGAGGTCTTGCCCTCGGCCTTGGGCCAGCCGTAGTTGTCCCCGGCCTTGATCTTGTTGATCTCGTCGGCCTTGTTGTCGCCCATGTCGGTGGCGAACAGCTGCTCGCCGGAGTTCCAGGTCAGGCCCTCGGAGTTGTGGAATCCGTAGGCGTACACCAGCGAGGAACCGAAGGGATTGTCCTTGGGGGCCTTGCCCTTGGCGTTCATCCGCAGGATCTTCCCGGCCAGCGAGTCCTTGTCCTGCGCGGACTTCGGCTTGTCGGCGTCGCCGGTGCTGGCGTACAGGTACCCGTCGGGACCGAAGGCCAGCTGGCCGCCGTTGTACTTGTCGCCCCGGGGAATGCCGGTCACGATCGGATCCGGTTCGCCGCCGGGTTTGAGCTTCGCGATCCGGTTGTCCTTCGCCGTGGAGTAGTAGACGAAGACCGTCTCGTCCTTCTTGTAGTCCGGGGACGCGGCGATGCCCAGCAGCCCGCCCTGCCCGCTGGCGTCGATCTGGTCGAGGGTCTGCACCTCGTCGACGGCGTGCTTGCCGTCCTTCTTCTCGGGCGGCTTGATGGACAGGATCCGGCCGGAGTCGCGTTCGGTGATCAGCGCCGACTTGTCCGGCAGGAAGGTCATGCCCCACGGCACTTCCAGCTTGTCGGCGATCACCTCCGACATCACCGAGGCGTCGGGTTTCTCCCCGGACTCCGACGGCGAGGCCAGCTCCGGCGGTTCCCCGGTCTCGTCCGGTGGGGGATCACCGAAGGAGCAGGCCGTCGCGCCGAACAGGACGACGAGCCCGGCGGCGAGCGCGCGGATGCCACGAGAAGTCACCCGGCCAGGGTAACCGCCGAGCCTGGCGGCCGATCGGGCCCGTGCGGGCGGGTGGCCGCCGACTAACCTCGTCCGGCATGAAGGTCTGGATCCCGCACGAACACGGTCGCGCCGCCATGGAACCGATCCCCGACGGCGTTGAGCTGGAGGTCTACGACGGCGACGGCGACTTCCCGTCCTCGCCGTCGGACGTGGAGTTCTGGGTGCCGCCGTTCATGTCCAAACGGGTGTCCAGCGCCCGCCTCGACCTGATGCCGGGCCTGAAGGTGATCCAGCTGCTGTCGGCGGGCGCGGACGCCTGGATCGCCGGGGTCGGCGAATCGGTGACGCTGTGCGACGCGATGGGCGTGCACACCGCGGCCACCTCGGAGTGGGCGGTGTCGGCGATGCTGGCCTCGCTGCGCGGCTTCGACCGCTACGCCCGCAACCAGTCCCGACGACTGTGGCAACCGGTGCCCACCGACACCCTCGAGGGCAAACGGGTGCTGATCGTGGGCGCCGGGGACATCGGCGCCGCGATCGCGACCAGGGTCGAAGCGTTCGGCGCGCGGCCGGTCATGGTGGCGCGGCGGGCCCGGACCGGGGTGCACGCCGTGGCCGAACTGCCACAACTGCTGCCGGACGCCGACATCGTGGTGCTGATCGTCCCGCTGACCGAGGCCACTCGGGGCATGGTGGACGCGACGTTCCTGGCGGCGATGCCCGACGGCGCGATGCTGGTCAACGCCGCCCGCGGCCCGGTCGTGGACACCGCCGCGCTCACCGAGGAGGTGCGCGGCGGCAGGCTGCGGGCCGCGCTGGACGTCACCGACCCGGAGCCACTGCCCGAGGACCACCCTTTGTGGACTTTGGAGAACGTGCTCATCACGCCGCACGTCGGCGGCGCGGCGGCGGTGCCCGGGTTCCTCGACAAGGGTTACGCCCTGGTGGGGCGGCAGCTGCGCCGCTACGCGGCGGGGGAGGGGCTCGACAACGTCGTCAGCGAGGGTTACTGAGCCTCGTCGCGGCTGACGGCCTCGGCTGGTGGTTCGGCCTCGTCGTCCGGTTCGTCGGCGTCGTCGGTCTCGACGAGTTCGCCGCCGCTGGCCACGATGAGCCGGGGGATGTCGGTGGCGCGCACCGCCGGGAGCGGGACGCGCCGCTCGTCGGTCAGCAGCGCGTAGACGGTGCGGCCGCGCAGGTCGAAACCGTCGATCGCCGACCAGCGGTAGCTGCGCGAGCCCACCAGCGCCTTGACGGTGAGGCCCTCGGCGGTGATGTCGACGCCCGAGCGCAGGGACCACAACGCGATCAGCAGCGGGACCAGCACCGCGACCACCGCGACCGGGGCCAGCAGGATCCGGGCCATGCCGTCGAGTTCGGCGAACACCGAACCGGAGAACGGGAAGACGAACACCAGCATCACGACCGCGCCGATCCACACCGCGCCACTGCGTCGAAACCGCAGGCGGGTGGGTTTGGCGTTGATGACGGTCATGACCTGAATGCTGTCATAACCGCTCGGCCGGGCGTCGCTGGCCCAAAGGACGTTCGAACTCAGGAAGAAATGGTTCTAATGTCGTACCGTCAGGGGATGCTGTGATGGACATCTCCAACCTCGACGAGAGGAAGAAACCATGAGTTACCTCATGGCCATCGGTACCAAGAAAGGGCTGTTCACCGCGACCAGCGACGACCGGGTCAACTGGGACGTCACGGGGCCGCACCGGCTGGGTGGGGACGCCAGCACGGTGCAGACCGGGGTCTACGCCATCGGCATCGACACCCGTCGCGACACCCCGCGCCTGTTCGTGGGCGCCGACAGCTCGCATTTCGGTCCCAGCGTCTGGCATTCCGACGACGCCGGGGCGACCTGGAGCGAACCGGCCGACGCGCCGCCGATCGCGTTGCCGGAGGACACCGACACCGCCTTCGCGCGGGCCTGGCAGTTCGGGTTCGGGCCCGAACCCGACGTCGTGTTCGCCTCGGGGGAACCGCACAGCCTGTTCAAGTCCACCGACGGTGGCGTGACCTTCGAGCTCAACCGGGGACTGTGGGACCATCCACACCGGACCGAATGGTTCCCGGGCTTCGGCGGCGCGGCGATCCACACGATCATGCCGCACCCGACCGACCCGGCGAAGATGTCGGTGGCGATGTCCACCGGCGGCTTCTACCAGACCGAGGACGGCGGCGCGTCCTGGAACCCGACCTGCCAGGGCATCCGCGCCGACTTCTTCCCGGAGCCGTACCCGGAGTTCGGGCAGTGCGTCCACAAGGCGGTGCGCGCCGCGGGCGACCCGTCCCGGTTCTACCTGCAGAACCACGGCGGGGTCTACCGCAGTGACGACGGCGGCCACAAGTGGAACTCCATCGCGGAGGGGCTGCCGTGCGACTTCGGCTTCGCGATGGTCGCCCACCCGCACCGCACCGACTCGGTGCTGAGCTTCCCGGTGCACGCCGACGCCAACCGGTTCCTGCCGGACAACCGGCTCCAGGTGCACCGCAGCGACGACGGGGGCTCGACCTGGCGCGAGGTCAGCCAGGGGCTGCCCACCGAGCCGTACTTCGGCATCGTGCTGCGCGACGCGGCGGCCACCGACGCCGCCGAGGTGCCCGGCTACTACTTCGGCACCCGCTGCGGCGACGTCTTCGTCTCCACGGAGGACTCCGAGAACTGGGTCCAGGCCGCCTCGCACCTGCCGGACGTGCTGTGCGTGCGCGCCGCCCGGATGTGAACCGCCATGGCCGTGACGGTTTACATCCCCGGAGCGCTGCGCAACGAGGCCGAGGGGGCCAAGAGCCTCGACGTCGAGGTCGACGCGAACGCCACCCTCGGGGCGGTCCTGGACACGGTGGCCAGCCGCCACCCGCGCCTGGGCCGCCGGGTCCGCGACGAGCGCGGCCAGGTGCGGCGCTACGTCAACGTGTTCATCGGCGACGACGAGTGCCGCACCCTGTCGGGTGTGGACACCAAGGTCCCCGACGGCACCGAGGTCCGCATCCTCCCCTCCGTAGCGGGAGGCTGAGCAGCAGCGGTGCAGCCGACCGGTTGCTGGGCCGCCGCTGGCCCGGCTGGCGTAGGCCGGGGCCGCCGACGGCTGGCTGCTGAGCGCCGCTGCAATGGCCGACCGGGCGCGCGGCGTCTGGCTGCTGAGCTAACGCTGGCCCGGGCCGGGGCGACGGCCGCCGCTAGCGCGGCTGGCCGCGCTGCGGCTCGTGCCGTGGGGCGTTTGGCCGAGCGCTGAGCCGCCGCTGGCCTGGCTGACGCGGGCCGGGGCCGTCGGCGGCTGGCGTCCGAGCAGCGCTGCCGAGCGCCGTGACGGCGGCCGTGTTCCGGCGGCGGCTGGTGGCCGAGTGCCGCTGGCGCAGCTGACCGCGCCACGGCTCGGGCTCGGCTGAGTGCCGTGACGCGGGTGACCGTTGCCGCGGCCCGGCCTGGTTTGTGGCCGGGCGGGCGGTAGCATCCGGCCTCATGCGGCTTCGACACTGGACACTCGCCGCCGCCATCGCGGCGGCGGGTGTCGTCGGGGCGGGCGCGGTGTGGGCCCGTCGCCATCTGTTCGCCGTCACCGTGGAGGGGCACAGCATGAGCCCCGCGCTGGAGCCCGGGGATCGGGTGTTGATGCGGCGCGGGGTGCGGGGGCTGCGGGCCGGGGTGCTGGTCGTGGTCGCCCGTCCGGACGAGATCACCGGCTGGACCGCGGGCGCCGTGCTGGACACCGACCTGTCGGTGGCGGATCGGTTTGTGAAGCGGGTCGCGGCCGTGGCCGGGGAGTGGTATCCGGCCGCGATGCGGCGCGGTGGGGTGGTCCCGCACGGGCACGTGGTCGTGCTGGGTGACCACCCGCACAGCGTCGACTCCAAACAGTACGGTCCGTGTCCGCTTGACCAGGTGCTCGGCGTCGAGGTGCGGCTGCCCGGCGGGTGGCGCGCGGGAATCGAAGATCGTCCATTACCCTCGTCGACCGTGCGGCATAATCGCCGCATGTCCGGCATTCCGGATTTGTTACCGGATGACCACACTGGAAGGCGAGGTTTCCGCGTGGCGGGTTCACGGCTGTGGCAGACCAAGACGATCGAGCAGTCGATCGCCGACACCGACGAGCCCGGCCACCGGCTGAAGCGCACGCTCGGTCCCTGGGACCTGACCGTCTTCGGTGTCGCCGTCGTCATCGGGGCGGGCGTGTTCACGCTGGCCGCCAGCACCGCCGGAGACCGCGCCGGGCCCGCGGTGATCATCGCCTTCATCATCGCCGCGATCGCCTGCGGCCTGGCCGCGCTGTGCTACGCCGAGTTCGCCTCCAGCGTCCCGGTCGCGGGCAGCGCCTACACCTACTCCTACGCCGTGTTCGGCGAGTTCATCGCCTGGATCATCGGCTGGGACCTGGTACTGGAGTTCTCGGTGGCCGCGGGCGCCGTCGCCAAGGGCTGGTCGCTGTACCTCGTCGAGGCCGCCGCCCAACTGGGCGCGAAACTGCACACCACCGTCGTGGTCGCGGGTGTCTCGGTCGACTGGGGCGCGCTGCTGCTCATCGCCGCCCTCACCACGGTCCTGGCCGCCGGGATCAACCTGTCGGCCAAGGTCTCCGCCGTCATCACCGCGATCAAGGTCAGCGTGGTGCTGCTGGTCATCGTCGTGGGCGCCTTCTACATCACGCCCAGCAACTACGTCCCGTTCGTGCCGCCCTCCCAGCCCGCCGAGGCGGGCGTCAGCGGCCTGGACTCCACCCTGTTCGCCACCGTCCTCGGCGACGTCGGCGCCAAGTACGGCTGGTTCGGCGTGCTGGCGGGCGCCTCGATCGTGTTCTTCGCGTTCATCGGCTTCGACATCGTCGCCACCACCGCCGAGGAGACCCGCAACCCGCAGCGCGACATGCCGCGCGGCATCCTGGGCTCGCTGGCCATCGTGACGGTGCTGTACATCGGCACCGCCCTGGTCATGACCGGCATGCAGAAGTACACCGAACTGGCCACCAAGGTCGACCCCGAGACCGGCGAACCGATCCGCGCCAACCTGGCCACGGCCTTCACGTCGCTGGGCGTGGACTGGGCGGCCAGCATCATCGCCTTCGGGGCCCTGGCCGGACTGACGACGGTGGTGCTCGTACTGATGCTCGGCCAGATCCGGGTGTCCTTCGCCATGTCGCGCGACCGGCTCTTGCCCGGCGGCTGGTCCATCACCGGCAAACGCGGCACCCCGGTGCGGCTGACCGTCGGCATCGGCATCCTGGTGGCGGTGCTCGCCGGTTTCCTGCCGATCGACCGGCTGGAGGAGATGGTCAACGTCGGCACCCTGTTCGCGTTCGTGCTGGTGTCCATCGGCGTGATCGTGCTGCGGGCCAAACGGCCCGACCTGCAACGCGGCTTCCGGGCTCCCGGGGTCCCGGTGCTGCCGATCGTGGCGGTGCTGGCCTGCCTGTGGCTGATGGTCAACCTCAGCGTCCTGACCTGGCTGCGGTTCATCGGCTGGATGGTGCTGGGACTGGTGGTCTACTTCGCGTACGGCTTCCACAAGGCCAAGCTGGGACGCTGAGACCGTGACGTCGGTAATTCCCAGCATGGGAGCCACGCGTCCCATGATGTGAGAGGTGGCAGACTCGAGGACATGCCAGCTCTGCGTTCCCGTACCTCGACCCACGGCCGGACGATGGCCGGAGCCCGCGCCCTGTGGCGGGCCACCGGGATGACCGACGACGACTTCGGCAAGCCGATCGTGGCCATCGCCAACAGCTACACCCAGTTCGTGCCCGGCCACGTCCACCTCAAGGACATGGGCGACATCGTCGCCGAAGCGGTCAAGGCCGCCGGGGGAGTGTCGAAGGAGTTCCACACCATCGCCGTCGACGACGGCATCGCCATGGGCCACGGCGGGATGCTCTACTCGCTGCCCAGCCGCGAACTCATCGCCGACTCGGTGGAGTACATGGCCAACGCCCACTGCGCCGACGCGCTGGTGTGCATCTCCAACTGCGACAAGATCACCCCCGGCATGCTGCTGGCGGCGCTGCGGCTCAACATCCCGACCGTGTTCGTGTCCGGCGGCCCGATGGAGGCCGGCAAGACCGTGTCGGTGGACGGCGTGGTGCAGCGCAAGCTCGACCTGGTCGACGCGATGGTCGCCTCCGCCGACGAGGCCACCTCGGACGAGACGCTGGACGGCATCGAGCGCTCGGCCTGCCCGACCTGCGGCTCGTGTTCGGGCATGTTCACCGCCAACTCGATGAACTGCCTGACCGAGGCGATCGGACTGGCGTTGCCGGGCAACGGTTCCACGCTGGCCACCCACGCCGCCCGCCGCGACCTGTTCACGCGGGCGGGCGCGTTGATCGTCGACCTGGCCAAGCGGTACTACGACGGCGAGGACGAGTCGGTGCTGCCGCGCGCGATCGCGTCGCGCGAGGCCTTCGACAACGCGGTGGCCCTGGACGTGGCCATGGGCGGCTCCACCAACACGGTGCTGCACCTGCTGGCCGCCGCCCGGGAGGCCGAGCTGGACTACACGGTGACCGACATCGACGCGGTCTCGCGCCGGGTGCCGTGCCTGGCGAAGGTGGCACCCAACTCGCCCAAGTTCCACATGGAGGATGTACATCGCGCCGGAGGCATTCCGGCGATCATGGGCGAACTGCACCGCGGCGGCCTGCTGCACACCGGCGTCGGCTCGATCCACAGCGACTCGCTCGACGCCTGGCTGGCCACGTGGGACATCCGCGCCGCCGACCCGGCCCCCGAGGCGGTGGAACTGTTCCACGCCGCCCCCGGCGGGGTGCGCACCACCCAGCCGTTCTCGACCGAGAACCGCTGGTCCAGCCTCGACACCGACGCGAAGGACGGCTGCATCCACTCGGTGGAGCACGCCTACACCGCCGACGGCGGCCTGTGCGTTCTGTTCGGCAACGTGGCCCCCGACGGCTGCGTCGTCAAGACCGCGGGCGTCCCGGAGAACAGCCTCGTCTTCGCGGGCCCGGCCCGGGTCTTCGAGTCGCAGGAGGACTGCGTCTCGGGCATCCTCAACGGGGCGGTGCAGGCCGGAGACGTCGTGGTCATCCGCTACGAGGGCCCGCGCGGCGGACCCGGGATGCAGGAGATGCTGCACCCGACGTCCTTCCTCAAGGGCAAGGGACTCGGTCCCGTCTGCGCGCTGATCACCGACGGCCGGTTCTCCGGCGGCACCTCGGGACTGTCCATCGGTCACATCTCGCCCGAGGCCGCCTCCGGCGGCCCGATCGGGCTGGTGGCCGACGGCGACGAGATCGCCATCGACATCCCGGCCCGCTCCATCGAGCTGCGGGTTTCCGACGAGGAGCTCACCCGGCGCCGGGTGGAGCAGGAGAAGCGCGACCACCCGTTCACGCCCGTGGACCGCCAGCGCCCGGTGACGGCCGCGCTGCGCGCCTACGCCTCCATGACCACATCGGCCAGTGACGGCGCGTATCGCCAGGTTCTCTAACCCTGCCAACAAGAGTGAATTCCTCAGATTCCCGGTGACAGGTGTACGCAACCCGCGTCAGTGATGGCAGTCTATTGGTTGTGCGAATAGGTACGCGAGTTCCGCCCCACCTTTTACTGACCGTGGCTCTCGGCGGTGTCCTCGCCGTGTCGTTGTCAGTGGCGGCGGGACGCGCGATATTTGACGGTTCCCGGCACGCCGGGTTGTGGATCGCCTGCCTCGCCGTCGCGGCGGCGGTGGCGGGCGGACTGGTATGGCGGGTCAGCGG
Source organism: Stackebrandtia nassauensis DSM 44728 (assembly GCF_000024545.1). GTDB lineage: Bacteria > Actinomycetota > Actinomycetes > Mycobacteriales > Micromonosporaceae > Stackebrandtia > Stackebrandtia nassauensis. Next base: position 4,646,112 of record NC_013947.1, on the reverse strand, counting down.
TCCCCTGAAAACGGCGGTCGACCGTGCCCCGTACCGCCGACAGGCGGTCGCGTTGTATCTGGAGGCCGCCGGGGTGGCCATCGCGGTGATCGCCGGTCGCGCGTACGAATCCTGGATCATCGCCGTCACCGGCGTGATCGTCATGAGTCTGTTCGCGGTGGCGTTCGTGCGGGTCCCCGACGACACCGCGACCCCGGCCGCCCGGGTGCGGCGCGGGCTGGACGGCCTGTTCATCGCCGGTTGCGTCCTGTTCAGCCACTGGATGCTGATGCCGCCCGCCACCGCCGAGCGAGTGCTGGAGCAGTACTACCTGGTGCTCATACCGGCGGTCGCGGCCACCGCGATGGCCGGTATCGGTGTTGTGGCGGTGATCCGGGCGACCGCGCACCGGCGCCGCTACCTGTTGCTGGTGGGCAGCCTGAGCGTCGTGGCCGCCGCGCACGTGGGAGTCGTGCTGGCCAGCGTCGGCGAACTGTCGATCTGGCAGTGCCGGATGCTGGTGCTCGTGTGGGGCGCGGGCTGCCTGGTGTCGGCGGGCGCGGCCTGGCTGGCCCGCCGCTTCCCCGGACCGGCCACGGCGGTGCCGCTGCCGCGCGTGGACGTGGCCGTGACGCTGGTGCCCGCGGTGGGCGCCTCGGCGACGGCCCTGTACCACGGTTACGTCGTCGGGCCGCTGGGCCCGGACGCGATCATCACGGCCATGGCGGTCGTGGGGGTGCTGTCGGTGCGGCAGGTGCTGGCGCGCATCGACGTGCGTCGCTACGCGCGGGTGCTGTCCGACCGCGAGGCCTACTACCGGTCCATAGTGTCCGGTTCCTCCGATATCACCACCGTCGTGGACTTCGACGGCCGGATGCGGTTCCAGGCCGCCTCGGCACCGTGGCGCTGCCACGCCGACCCCACCCGCATCAACGGCGTCCCGTTCACCGACATGGTGCACCCCGACGACGCCGCCACCGTGGAGCGGCAACTGACGACGCTGGTCGCGGGCGAACCGGGGCAACGCATCCGCATCGACGCCCGCATCAAGGACGCCGACGGCGAATGGCGCGACACCGAGTCCATCGTGGCCGACCAGCGCGACAACCCGAAGGTCGACGGACTGGTCATCCGCACCCGCGACGTCGGGGAACGCCGCGCCCTGGAACGCGAACTGGCCAAACTCGCCTTCACCGATCCACTCACGACGCTGTCCAACCGCCGGGCGCTGCTGCGGACCCTGGAGTCGGACGTGGCGGGCGGCTCGATGCCGTGCACGCTGCTGGCCGTCGACCTGGACGGCTTCAAGAACGTCAACGACACCCGCGGCCACGACATCGGCGACGCCGTGCTCGTCGAGGTCGCCAAGCGGCTGCGGGAAAGCCTGCGCCCCACCGATGTCGCCGCCCGGCTCGGCGGTGACGAGTTCGCGGTCCTGCTGTGGTGCCCGCCCGAACGCGGCTACGAGATCGCCGAACGGCTGCTGGCGGTTCTGGCCGAGCCCTACCGTTTCGACGGGCACGCCTCGGTGTTCCTGTCGTCCAGCATCGGCCTGGCCGGTTGCGCCACCGCCGACGACGTGCAGGCGCTGCTGCGCAACGCCGACCTGGCGCTGCGTTCGGCCAAACAGCAGGGCAAGAACCAGATCGAGGCCTACGACGAACTGTTCGAGAAACGGGTGCGGCGCCGCAACGTCCTGGAACACGAACTGCACGGCGCCATCAACCGGGGCGAGCTCTACCTCGAGTACCAGCCGGTGATCTCGCTGCCGCACCGCCGGGTCGTGGGCGCCGAGGCCCTGCTGCGCTGGCAGCACCCCACCCTGGGCGCGGTCTCGCCCGGCGAGTTCATCCCGGTCGTGGAGGACGCGGGCCTGTCGTCCGACCTGGCGACCTGGACGCTGGGGCAGGTCGCCGAACGGCTCGCGGTCTGGAAGGCCGGGGGACATCCGGCCTGGGTGTCGATCAACCTGTCGCCGAGGCAGCTGCACTCGCGGCTGTTCGCCACCGACCTGGCCCAGGCACTGCTGTCCAAGGGCGTGCCGCCGTCGCGGCTGGTCGTCGAGGTCACCGAACACGACGTCGCCCAGGACATGGACATCCTGGTGGCCCAGCTCGGCGCGCTGCGCGGCACCGGCGTGCGCATCGCGCTGGACGACTTCGGCGCGGGCTACTCCTCGCTGGGCCAGCTGCACCGGCTGCCTGTCGACATCCTCAAGATCGACCGCGACCTGGTCGCCGGCAGCGACGAGGGCGCCGCCCCGCTGGCCGACGTCGTGGTCCGCCTCGGCGAACGGCTGGGCCTGGCGGTGATCGCCGAGGGCGTCGAGACCGAAACCCAGTTGGACGTCGTCAAGCAGGCCGGTTGCGCCATGGTCCAGGGCTATCTGCTGGCCCGCCCGATGGCCGTCGCCAAGATCGACGCCATGCTGCGCGATGACATCCGCCTCCACCAGGCCCAACCGCTGGCCATCGAATCGTGAGCGCTCGCGGCCGGGCCCAGCTGAAGCTGTGGCTCGGCCCGCGCCAACGCGGCCGAGGCGCCAAAGGCGCCTCGGCCGCGTTGCTTCCAGCGGTTGGTCAGTTGTAGTCGAGACTGTCGTCGAACGGCGCGTCCAAGGTCTTCCCGCTCGCCCCGGGCTTCTCCAGCGCTGGGCAGCGCAGTCCGTCCTGCGGCACCTTCAGATCGATCAGGTAGTCGTCCACGGCGTCGTTGACACACTCGCTCTTACGGCCGTAGGCGTAAATCGTGTGCCCGAACCCCTCGTAGGTGATCAGCGAGGCGCCGCTCTGCTTCGCGGCGGCCTTCGACCACGAGTACACCGTCGCCGGGTCGTGGAGGTTGCCCAGCATCACCAGCGGCGGGGCGTCGTCGATGTCAAGCCGCTCTTGCGGGTTGGTGGTCTCGCCGGGGTAGCCCTCGCACATCAGCGAGTTGTCCAGATTGGACGTCCACTGGGTGTTGGGGTACTTCTTGGCTAGCTTCTTGCGCAACTTGGTCCACTCACCGAAACCGCCCACGGGCAGATCCCAGTCCTGGCACCACATGGCCTGCACCGGCAGGTTGATCGGCTCGGCCTTCACCATGGTCTTGGCCACCTTGCCCTTGCCCTCGTACAGCGCCTTGAGGTTGTCGGCCAACCCCGCCCAGTTGTTGGGCCGCGCGTTGCGGGGTATGAAGCTGGAGAAGGTGTTGAAGTCGATCTTGTCGCCAGTGGACGGATCGGTCAGCTCGCCCGCCTTGGCCTTGTCCCGCAGCTCGCCGTAGACCTTGCGGGTGTCCATCCCGTTGAGGGCGCACTTCGCGTCGGTGTCGCACCAGTCGGCGAACTCGACGAAGATGTCCTCGGCCGCCTTGACCTGGGTGGCCATGTGCTTGTACGTGGAGGTGATGCTGTGGTCCATGTTGCCGTCCATGACCATGGCCCGGATCTTGTCCGGGTACGCCTCCGCGTACTGCTGTCCCATAAGGGTTCCGTACGAGTAGCCGACGAAGTTCAGCTTGCCCTCGCCCAGCGCGACCCGGATCGCCTCCATGTCCTTCACGACGTCCAGATTGGAGACGTGGTCGTACAGCGGGCCAGTCTTCTCCCGGCAGTCGGCGGCCAGTTCGCCCGACAGCTCGACGGTCCGCTCGTACTCCTTGGGGGTTCGCGGGTCCATCGCCGCGCGGGCGGTCTGGGTGAGTTCGGGGTCGCACTTGACCTGGGTGCTGGTGTTCACGCCGCGCGGGTCGAAGCCGATGGTGTCGAAGCGTTCGTCGACGGCGCCGGTGAACACGCCGCCGTCCTTGACCAGCTGGACGCCGGAACCGCCGGGTCCGCCCGGGTCCATGAGGATCGAGCCGATCCGCTCGTCGGGGTTGGTGGCCCTACGACGTGCGAGTCCTATGTCGATGGTCTCGCCGTTCGGGTCGGACCAGTCGAGCGGGACGGCGACGGTGGCGCAGTCGACCTTCCCGTCCTCCGAACAGGGTTTCCAGTCCAGGGCCGCCGCGTCGGGTTCGGCGTTGGCCTGCCAGGACACCAGGGTCCCGGCGGTGAGGGCGACGACGGCCGCGGCCGCGACCGTCCATTTGCGTGAGGGGGTTCTCATGGGCCCGACACTGCCAGGCGAAACCAGAGTCGACAATGGACTCAGGCGGATTCGTCACCAAAGTCCAAGCCCGTACTGGACGAAAGTCAGGGGTGCCCGAATCCGGCGTTCGTCGAAGGTCGGCCGAGACCGACGTCACTTAGTGAAGATTCAGGTACGCCACGTGTCCCGTATGACGGGATGTCGTTGACAATTGCTGGGACGATCGGGCATTCTTACCGGGTGCCACAGCAGCGAATTACCAACCCGACGGCGGATGACCTCCGCGCGCTCGGGGCTGTCGTAGTACTTACCTAGCGCATCGTCGTCACCCGACGGTGCGCTCGCCCCGTGCGTCTTGCACGCGGGCGATTCTTTTTGCCCAAAAGACAAGAGAACCCCCGGCATTCGCCCACAAGGCGCGCCGGACTACCGACATCGACAAGCCGAACCGGATACATGGGAAATGGATAATTCACCAGTGATAGCCAAACCCCGGCCTCCTCGAACGAGCCGGGTTGCCCCTCCCAACCTCACCGGCGCGCAGGCGCTCGTGCGTTCACTCGAAGAACTCGACGTCGAGGTCGTATTCGGTATTCCCGGCGGCGCGATTCTCCCGGCCTATGACCCGATGATGGACTCCACCCGGGTCCGGCACGTCCTGGTGCGCCACGAGCAGGGCGCCGGGCACGCGGCCACCGGCTACGCCCAGGCCACCGGAAAGGTCGGAGTGTGCATGGCCACATCCGGACCCGGCGCCACCAACCTCGTCACCCCGCTGGCCGACGCCTATATGGACTCGGTGCCGATGGTGGCGATCACCGGTCAGGTGCCCAGCGCCCTGATCGGCAGCGACGCCTTCCAGGAGGCCGACATCCACGGCGTGACCATGCCGGTCACCAAACACGGCTACCTGGTCGAGTCGGTGGAGGACATTCCCCGGGTGCTGGCCGAGGCGTTCCACATCGCCCGCACCGGCCGCCCGGGCCCGGTCCTGGTGGACATCCCCAAGGACCTGTTGCAGGCCAGCGCCCCGTACGAGTGGCCGCCGGCGGTGCAGTTGCCGGGCTACAAGCCCACGACGCAGCCGCACGGCAAGCAGATCCGGCAGGCGGCCGAGCTGATCGCCGCCGCCCGCCGACCGGTGCTGTACGTCGGCGGCGGGGTGCTGAAAGCCGAGGCCTGCGCCGAACTCAAACGCTTCGCCGAGACCTGCGGGGCGCCGGTGGTGACGACGCTGATGGCGCGCGGCGCCTTCCCCGACTCGCACCCGCAGCACGTGGGCATGCCGGGCATGCACGGCACCGTCCCGGCGGTGTTCGCGTTGCAGCGCTCCGACCTGATCGTGGCGCTGGGCGCCCGGTTCGACGACCGGGTGACCGGCCGCATCGACACCTTCGCCCCCGACGCCCAAGTGGTGCATGTGGACATCGACCCGGCCGAGATCGGCAAGAACCGGCACGCCGACGTTCCCATCGTCGGTGACGCCAAGGCCGCGATCACGCAGCTGACCGACGCCTACGACCCGGCCGCCGACGCGTCCCGTATGGACGAATGGTGGTCGGAGCTCAACGGCCTGCGCGAGCGTTACCCGCTGGGCTACGAGAAGCACACCGACGACACGCTGGAACCGCAGCACGTCATCGAACGCATCGGCGCGATCGCCGGACCCGAGGCGATCTACGCCACCGGTGTCGGCCAGCACCAGATGTGGGCCTCGCAGTTCATCAAGTACGACCTGCCCTACAGCTTCCTCAACTCCGGCGGCCTGGGCACGATGGGTTACGCGGTCCCGGCCGCGATGGGCGCCAAGTTCGGCAAACCCGACTCCACGGTGTGGGCCATCGACGGCGACGGCTGTTTCCAGATGACCAACCAGGAACTGGCGACCTGCGCACTGGAGGGCATCCCGATCAAGGTGGCCGTCATCAACAACGGCAACCTGGGCATGGTGCGGCAGTGGCAGACGCTGTTCTACAACCAGCGCTACTCCAACACCAACCTGGGCACCCACAAACGGGTCCCCGACTTCGTCAAGCTGGCCGAGGCGCTGGGCTGCGTGGGGCTGCGCTGCGAGACCCACGCCGACGTGGACGCCACCATCAACAAGGCGATGGAGATCAACGACCGTCCGGTGGTCATCGACTTCATCGTCGGCGCCGACGCCATGGTGTGGCCGATGGTCCCGGCCGGAGTCAGCAACGACGAGATCCTGGCGGCCCGCGACGTGCGGCCGATCTTCGAAGAGGGTGAATGCTGATGCGCACACGAACCCTGTCGGTGCTGGTGGAGAACAAGCCCGGCGTCCTGTCCCGGGTCACCGCGCTGTTCTCGCGCCGCAACTTCAACATCGACTCGCTCGCGGTCGGGGAGACCGAACATCCCGGCGTCTCGCGTATCACCATTGTGGTCGACGAGTCCGACCATCCGCTGGAGCAGGTCACCAAGCAGCTCAACAAACTCATCAACGTGCTCAAGATCGTCGAACTCGAGTCCGAGTCCTCGGTGCAACGGCAGCTGCTGTTGGTCAAGGTGCGCGCCGACGCGGTGTCGCGCTCGCAGGTGGTGGAGGCGGCCGGGCTGTTCCGGGCCAAGGTCGTCGACGTCACGCCTGAGACCGTGACCATCGAGGCCACCGGCTCGGCTGGCAAGATCGAGGCCCTGTTGCAGGTGATCGAACCGTTCGGCATCGCCGAACTCGCGCAGTCCGGACTGGTGGGTCTGGGCCGGGGCGCGAAGTCCATGACATCGATGGCACGCAGCCGATCCAACCAATAAGGAGAATGAAGAGCACATGGCCGCTGAGGTTTTCTACGACGACGACGCCGACCTGTCCATCATCTCGCAGCGCAAGGTCGCGATCCTTGGCTACGGCAGTCAGGGCCACGCCCACGCCCTGAGCCTGCGTGACTCCGGTGTGGACGTGCGCATCGGCTTGAAGGAGAGCTCGAAGTCGCGTTCCAAGGCCGAGGAGGAGGGCCTCGCCGTCGGCACTCCCGCCGAGGTCGCCGCCTGGGCCGACGTGATCATGGTGCTGGTTCCCGACACCGTGCAGGCCGACGTCTACAAGACCGACATCGAGCCCAACCTGAAGCAGGGCGACGCGATCATGTTCGGTCACGGCTTCAACATCCGCTACGACCTGATCCAGCCACCGGCCGGAGTGGACGTCGCCATGGTGGCCCCCAAGGGCCCCGGCCACGTGGTGCGCCGCCAGTTCAACGAGGGCAAGGGCGTTCCCTGCCTCATCGCGGTCGAGCAGGACGCCACCGGCGGCGCCCAGGCGCTGGCACTGTCCTACGCCAAGGCCATCGGCGGCACCCGCGCCGGAGTGCTGACCACCACGTTCACCGAGGAGACCGAGACCGACCTGTTCGGCGAGCAGGTCGTGCTGTGCGGTGGTGTCACCGAACTGATGCGCGCGGGTTTCGACACCCTCGTGGAAGCCGGTTACCAGCCGGAGGCGGCCTACTTCGAGGTGCTGCACGAACTCAAGCTCATCGTCGACATGGTCAACGAGGGCGGACTGTCCAATATGTGGTACTCGGTGTCGGACACCGCCGAATACGGCGGCGTCACCCGGGGCCCGCGCATCATCACCGACGAGACCCGCGCCGAGATGCGCCGCGTCCTCGGTGAGATCCAGGACGGTTCCTTCGCCAAGGAATGGGTCGCGGAGTCCAAGTCCTACGAGCAGTTCAACAAGCTGCGCGAGGACCAGAAGGCGCACCCCATCGAGAAGATCGGCGCGAAACTGCGCGACATGATGCCGTGGGTGAAGCGCAAGATCACGGAGACAGCGTAGGGAGCGCAGCGACTGGAGCTGTCGGAGTGATCCATTAGCACAGCACTGAAACCGCTTAAGCCGCAAGGTTTTTGACGGGCCGTTCCACAGTTCGCGGAACGGCCCGTTTCGCTATTCGGCGCAGACGCAGAACAGGTGACCCTCCGGGTCGGCCAGGACGGTCCAGTCCTCGCCGCCCGGCTGGAAATCGGGTTTGCGGGCCCCGATGGCCAGCAGCCGATCGACCGTGGCGTCCACATCGGCGGACGACAGGTCCAGGTGGTACTGCTTGGCGTCGTCGGGCCAGCCCGGCCCCTGGTATCCCGCGATGCGCTGGAACCCCAGGCCGACGGTGCCGCCGTCGCTGAGCTGTGCCGAGTCGGCGTCGGAGTGGGTGATGTCCCAGCCGGTCGCGGCGCGGTAGAACTCGGCCAGCATGACCGGGTCGGCGCAGTCGATGACGAACGCGGACAGTTTCGTGGTTGACATGGTCTTCGCTTTCGTGGTCGCGTTGATGGGCGCCGACCATGCTGCCCACGACGGGCGCGGCCGTCTTGAACGTTCTTGCGCGTCACACCCCGGGCCTAGGCTCGCCGGGTGCTGACCACCACCCTGCTGGCACGGCACCGCGACTTCGCGGTGCACGCCGTGCACTGCCGCGACGACCACCGCGGCTGGGCCGCCGAGACCGTTCGAGACGACCACCGCATCGTCCTGGTCCGACGCGGCGGCTTCCGGCGCCGGGCCGACGGTGCCTCCGGGTATGTCGACGTGACCTGCGGGTACGTGGGGCTGCCGGGGCAGGAGGAGCGGTTCGCCCACCCGGTGAACGGTGACGTGTGCACGTCCATCCACCTCGACCGGGCACTGTGGGCGGGCATCGTCGGCGACACGGCGGCGCCGACGTCCGTGCGCGTGGACGCTCCGCTCGATCTGGCGCACCGCGGGCTGTTGCGGGCCGCCGAGGTTCGGGACGTGGACTTCGCGGTGGCCGAACAGCTGGTGCACCTGGCGGCGCTGGCGGTGCGCCGGGCCGTCGGCGGCGGGGTGGGAGGCCGGGATGCCAGCGGCGCGGTGGGTCGCCGGGATGCCGGGCTGGTGGCGCAGGCCCGGGAGGCGATCGCGGCCGGGCACCCGCAGGCCGCCGGGTTGACGACGCTGGCGCAGCTGCTGCGGGTGTCCCCGTACCGGCTCAGCCGGGCCTTCAGTGCGCACACGGGCATGTCGGTGACCCGGTACCGCAACCGGCTGCGAACCGGACGCGCCGTGGACGCCATCGAGGCGGGCGAGACCCGGCTGGGGGAGCTGGCGCTGCGGCTGGGGTTCGCCGACCAGGCGCACCTCACCCGTACCGTCAAGCAGCACTATGGACATCCGCCGGTGGCGTTGCGGGAGTTGTTGCGCCGTGCGGGAAACGCCTAGCCGGGGCGCTTCACAGCGACTGCCGCCGCACCCATCGCGACTGCGTCGCGGCGATCTCGGGAACCTCAAGGTCGCCGCGCGCGATGCCCACGATGAACGCCTCGCCCTCGTCGACGCTCGGCGGTATCAGGTCGTAGCCGTTGAGGCCGTACATCATGTACCCGGCCATGAACGCGAGCCGTTTGTTGCCGTCGACCAGGGCGCGGTTGCGGGCGATCGAGTGGATCAACGCCGCCACCTTGTCGTGGAGCGCGGGGTAGGCCTCGGTGCCGAACACCGTCGCGCGCGGCCGCATGGCGGCCGACTCCAGCATTCCCCAGTCCCTGACCGGGGGCTCGTCGCAGTCCAACAGCCTGGACGCGATGTGGGTCAGGTCGCGGATATCCAGATACTTCGTCACCGCGACAGGCGATCCAGCAGTTCGCAGTTGTCGGCGATGCCGTGGTTGAGCATGCGGTCGAAGAACTCGTTTCGCTCGGTGAGCATCGTGTGCACCGCTTCGACCACGAGCTCGTGCTTGGAACGGCCTTCGTGGGCGGCGCGCTCGGTCAGCATCTGGTCGTCCGCCTGGGGAAGCCGCAACGTCATGGCCATGAGCCGGATGGTATCAGCTGGTATCACGTGATACCGCCGCTTGCGATCGGCCGTCCGGCTTCGCCGATTTCGGTCACATTCGGTCACCGGTTCGATATGTTCCGTGCTGGAAGCTTCGGTGAGGATCGGTGAGGTCATGTCCGGGCAGCAATTCGGGTTCGTGGCCGGTTTCGCCTTCGTCGCGTTGTGGGCGGTCGCGGGGATCGGCTGGGCGTTGGGCGCGTTGGTGCTCGGTGCGGTCGGCTTCGGGATCGGCCGGGTGCTCGACGGCAAGGTCGACATCGGGGCGTTCGCCGATCGGTTCACACCGGACCGGTAACACGCGATGACACGGGGAGAGGTTCATGGCCAACACCACGACAGCCACCAAGACCACGGGCGGTGAGGCACCCGCCAAGGCGGGGACCGCGCGACCGGCGGCCCGCAAGACCCACTCCAAACTGGTCACCGACACCGGCAGCACCACCATCGCCGAGGGCGTGGTCTCCAAGATCGCGGGGCTGGCCGCGCGTGAGATTCCCGGTGTGCACTCGATGGGAACCTCGATGAGCCGCCGGATCGGGCAGCTGAAGTCACTGGTGCCCGGCGCCAGCGGCACGCCCTCGCAGGGCGTCGCCGTGGAGGTGGGGGAGCGGGAGACCGCGATCGACCTGGACGTCGTCACCTGGTACGGACAGAGCATCGTGGACGTCACCGAGGCGGTGCGCGACAACGTCGTCGAGCGGGTGCAGGACATGACCGGCCTGAAGGTCGTCGAGGTCAACATCAATGTGGACGATGTCTTCGTCGAGGGACAGGACAGCGCCGAACCCAAGGAACCCCGGGTCCAGTGAACCGGGTGGAGCTGGCGCGATCCCTGCATGACGCGATCAGCCGGGTCCGGGGCGTGTCCCGGCTGGGCGGCGGTTCCGGCGTCATGGAAGTGTCCACACAGTACGCCTACGGTCGGGTGGCCGGAGTCTCGGTCGCCGGTGCCCGGGTGGAGGCCCAGGTCGTGGTCACCGAACTGCCGGTCGTGGCGGTGGCCGAACGGGTGCACAAGGCCGCGGCACGGGTGCTGCGGGCCAGCGGCGACGACCGGCCGGTGCGGGTCGTGGTCACCGACATCGACATTAATTCGCTGGCCGACGCCGGACGGAGGTGAGGATGCGGATCCTCAACCGGCTGGCCGCGATACTGCTGGCGGTGGCGCTTGTGGCGGGCGGTGCGCTGCTGGTCGCCGAGACGGTACTGGTGTGGCTGGCCAGGCCGCCGCTGCTGGTGCCCCGGGACGCCTGGTACCGGGCGCTGACGCAAACGTCCGCAGGCGACTCGATCGTCCTCGTCGTGTCGGCGTCGGTGCTGGCGCTCGGCGTGATCGTACTGTTCCTCCAGTTGCGACCGTGGCGTCCGGTGCGGTTGCCCGCGAACAAACCCGACTGGTTCCTGCGGCGCCGGTCGGCACAGCACAGCCTCGCCGCCGCGGTGGACCGGCTGCCGTCGGTGGCCCAGGCGCGGGCCCGGCTGGGGCGCGGCTGGCGGCTGCGGTTGCGGGCGTCCGGCGACGCCCAGGACCGGGACGCGGTACGCGAAGCCGCCGTGGCGGAACTGGAACGGCTGGCGGCGGCGGACACCTCGCGGCTGCGGGTCCGGCTGACCCGGCGACGGGTGGTGTGAGGCGATGACCGACGGCGCGAACCGGGCACTGTGGATCATCGTCGGTCTCGTGCTGGCCGCCGTGGGCGGACTCGGCGTCGCGGCTCACAGTGGACGACTGCGGTTCGCCGACCCGGATGATCCGCTGCTTTCTGGTGCCGTCATCGACCTGTGGCATCGCGGTGACCCCTGGAACCTCGCGGTCGTCATCGTGCTCGGGTTGCTGCTGGTGATCGTCGGGATCGTCCTGTTCGGCCGGGAGTTCCGCCGTCGCGGCACCTCGCGGATCGACGACCTGTCGCATCCTGGCGAGCGGGGTGACACCGTGGTGCGGGCCGCCGCGCTCATCAACTGCCTGGAACGCGACGTGGCCACGGGTCGCGGGATCGTCAAGGTCTCGGCGACCATCACCGGCCACACCGACAGCCCCCGGGTGTGGCTGTGGGTCGGGTTGGCGCCCGGCGCCACCGTCACCCAGGCCCGCGAACACGTCGACGAATCGCTGCGGCGCTTCACCACCACCAGCGGCATCACCCCGGGGTCCGTGGACGTGACGGTGCTTCCCACGGCCAAGGCCCAAGCGCGGGTTCGCTGACCGGCGTCGCGGCGCGACGTATGCTCGGCGACGTGTCGATGAGCGCCGTGGAACTGGAAGCGTTCACCTCGGCCCGGCCCCGCCTGTTCGCCATCGCCTACCGGCTCTTGGGTTCGGCCGGTGAAGCCGAGGACGCGGTCCAGGACGCCTTCGTGCGTTGGCAGGCCGCCGACCGCGAGCGGGTTCGCGAGCCGGTCGCCTGGCTGACGAAGGTGCTGACCAACCTGTGCCTGAACCGGTTGACGTCCGCGCGGGCGCGCCGGGAGCAGTACGTGGGTCAATGGCTTCCGGAGCCGGTGCTCACTCCCGACGACCGGCTGGGACCGTTGGAGACCGTCGAACAGCGTGAGTCGATGTCGCTGGCGTTCCTGGTGCTGCTGGAACGGCTCACTCCGCCGGAGCGAGCGGCTTTCGTGTTGCGGGAGGCCTTCGGGTACGGGCACCGCGAAATCGCCGGGATTCTCGACGTGACCGAGGCGGGAAGTCAGCAGCTGTACCACCGGGCCAAGGGGCATGTGGAGCGTGAGCGTTCCCGGTTCAGTGCCACCGACGCGCAGGCACGCCGCATCCTGGAGCGGTTCCTGGCCGCCGCGAGTGGCGGAGACCTGGCCGCGCTGGAGGAGATCCTGGTCGCCGACGCGGCCGCGTGGGCGGACGGTGGTGGACAGATCGGCGTCGCCCGGCACCCGATCCTCGGCGTGGCCAAGGTCGCCCGCTACTTCGCCAACTGGTTCGGCAACGTCAACATGGAACGGTTGCGGCGTTTGAACTTGGACCACATCAAGGTCTACATCGTCGAAGCCAACGGGCGTCCGGCCGTGGTGGCCTACGCGGACGACAGGCTGCTGGCGGTCATGGGTTTCGACCTTGTGGATGGACGGGTAGGCGCGGTGCGCACGATGGCCAACCCGGAGAAGCTGCGGTTCATCGGCGATCAGCTGGACGGCCGGGACCGGGGCGAACCGCTGCTGGCCTTCTCCATCGCGGAGCTGTGACCCCGCAGCGGCCGCGGCGCCGGTCGCCCGCACTGTGACACAAGCCATCGGCGGTGAGCGTCAGGAATCGCGGGCCTGTCCGGTTCAGGAGTCATGAGCACTTCAACGAGGAAACACCGCATCGTCATACTGGGCGCCGGTTACGCCGGATCCATCACCGCGTCCCGGCTGGCCGGGCACCTGCGGCGCGACGAGGTCGACATCACCGTGGTCAACGCGGTGCCCGACTTCGTGGAGCGGGTGCGGCTGCACCAGCTGGCCGCCGGACAGGAACTCGCGAAGGTGCCGCTGGCCAGGGTGTTCCGGGGCAGCGGAATCCGGCTGCGACTCGGCTGGGTGCGCGGCCTGGACACCGAACAGCGGCGCGTCACTGTGGACACCGACGGTGGCGTCGACGCGATCGGCTACGACACGCTCGTCTACGCGCTGGGCAGCCAGGCGGCCGTCGCGCCGGTGCCCGGAGTGGACACCCACGGATTCAGTGTGTCCACCCGGACCGAGGCGCTCAGGCTGCGCGACCGGATCGCCGCCACCGGCGGCACCGGCACCCTGACCGTCGTGGGCGGCGGCCTGACCGGCCTGGAGGTCGCCTCCGAGATGGCCGAGTCCCACTCGCGACTGCGGGTCCGCATGGTCACCGACGCCGAACTGGGCGACTGGCTGAACCCGCGCGCTCGCGCCTACCTGCGTCAGGTCTTCGCGCGGCTGGGCATCGAGACCGTCACCGCGAAGGTCGCCGAGGTGCGCGAGGACGCGATCGTCACCACCGACGGCGACGTCCTCGACTCCGACACGACAGTGTGGACGACCGGTTTCGCGGTACCGGGTCTGGCGACGGAATCGGGGCTGGCCACCGACGCCGACGGCCGGATCCACATCGACCAGACCATGCGCTCGGCCTCGCACCCGGACGTCTACGCCGTCGGCGACGCCGCCGTGGTGCGCGGACCGCAGGGCACGATCCTGCGGATGGCCTGCGGCACCGGCGCTCCGATGGCCCTACAGGCCGCCGACGCCATCGCCGCCCGGCTGAGTGGGCGTCGCCCGCACCGGTTCGTGTTCCGGTACATCCACCAGAACATCAGCCTGGGGCGACGCGACGGACTGATCCAGTACGTCACCTCCGACGACCGTCCGAAGAACACCATCCTCAAGGGACGCGCGGCGGTGATGTACAAGGAGATGGTCAACGGCTGGGCCGTCACCTTCGCCCGGCACGCCGGTCCGTACCTGCCCCGGCCGCGCCGCCGTCTGGTGGCCGCCTCAGATCGACGAGGCCAGTCCGTCGACGACCTGGGCGCCGGGGAGCTTGGCGAGCGTCTCGCCGCTCACCAGTAGCTTCGCGCCACGAGAGCCGCCGCCGATCACCAGCTCGGGTTCGGCGGCGACCTTCAGGTCCACCAGGATCGACCAGTCCGAGGGCAGCCCGATCGGGGTGATGCCGCCGTACTCCATTCCGGTCATCTCCACGGCGGCGTCCATCGGCGCGAACGACGCCTTGCGGGCGTTGAGGTGCTGGCGCACCACGGTGTTGACGTTGACGCGGGTGGTGGCCAGCGCCAGGCACGCGGCGTAGCGGACCTCGCCGCCGCGTTTGCCCGCCACCACCACGCAGTTGGCCGAGGCCGACAGCGGCACGTCGTAGAACTCGCAGAACTGGGCGGTGTCGGCCAGCATCGCGTCGATGGCCGCGACACCGATGGCCGCCGCGTCCGGCAGTGCCAGCAGCGCCCGCGCCACCGGCGGTGCCAGCAGTTCGGTCCGTTGCGGTGCCGGGGTCACCGTCAGCTTGCCGTTGATCGTCCAGTTGTGGGCCATGTGCGTTCTCCTGCCGCTGCGCGAAAGTCCCAGCCTAGTGCTTCAACGGCCGGTCGAGCAGTCCCCGAGCGACGAGGAGAGCCAGCGCCGCCGAGGCGGCCAGCAGCACGACGTCGGCGCCGTGGGCGATCAGATCGACGCGCGACACCCGGCTGGCGGGGAACGCCAGACCGCCGAGCATGAGCGCCACGGCCACCGGGACGGGGGTGACCCGGAGGCGCAAGAGCATGGCGCCCAACAGCATCAGCGAGATGGGGAACAGCGGGCCCGGCAGCCACAGCACGAACCAGGACGCGACCGGGTACCGCGCGGCGGCGTCGAGGGATTCGGCGCCGGAGACGTCGAAGATGCCCTCGAAGAAGCCCTGGGTGCCGAAGGCGATGCCGCCGAAGGTGCCCACGACGGTCAGGACGATGCCCACGGCGCTGAGCAGCGGCGAGCGGTCGCGCAGGTGTTCCCACACGCCGAGCAGTCCGTAGATCCAGGCGGTGGATGCCAGCGCGACCAGGACGCCGCCGGTGACGCCGTAGCGGCCGTCCTCCCAGAAGAACGTGGACGCGGCCAGCGACAGTGGACCGAGGATGAGTGAGGTGGTGCGGAGAATACGTGTCATGTAGCCACGCTACATGTAGCGTGGCTACATTGCCATCGTCATTCGGACGACTTGAGCTCCTCGACGGCGCGCGAGAAGCTGGCCTCGCCGTGTCCCTTTTCCTGCTGCGCGGCCAGGGCGTCGCGCAGCGGGACCAACGGAGCGTCGGTGACACCCTGGGATCGACTGGTGCGCATGATGTTCTCGATCCCGGCGACGTTGACGTCCAGATTGGAAAAGTTCACGGGGTAGTCGCCGGAGTCGATCTCGTCGGCCAGTGTCGGCAGCACGTCGACGATCGATCGCAGCCACGGGATGAGCAAGTCCTTCGTGAACTCGGCGGCCTTGAAGCCCTCGGAGTCCACCATGGCCACCGAGTGGAAGTACCCGGAGAACAGTCCGTACATGCCGGACAGGATCGCCATGTCGTTGAGCGAGGCCAGGCCGTGGTCGGCGCCCAGGTAGCGGGCCGTCCCCAGCGCCGCGACGATCTCGCCGTGCCGCTGGTTCGCGGCGGTCGAGCCACTGTAGATGATCACCGACTCGGGGGTGGCCAGCGTCTGCGGCACCCCGAGCACGCCGCCGTCCAGGTACTCGGCGCC
Source organism: Stackebrandtia nassauensis DSM 44728 (assembly GCF_000024545.1). Taxonomy (GTDB): domain Bacteria; phylum Actinomycetota; class Actinomycetes; order Mycobacteriales; family Micromonosporaceae; genus Stackebrandtia; species Stackebrandtia nassauensis. The sequence continues at coordinate 4,630,023 of NC_013947.1, read as the reverse complement.
GTGTCCGGCCAGCCAGTCGCCCAGCTCGCGGGCCTCGTCGGGGCGGCCGGTGGTGAGGTTGACGATCGTCCTGCCGTCCAGTTCGGACGTCGCTGACTCCAGGCTGGCGCGCACGACGGTGTCGTCGGCGAGCATGATCACCGACACGGGGCTCGCCGCCACGGCTTCGGCGACCGTCGCGGCCGGTCGGGCCCCCTTGGCCAGCAGTGGTTCGGCCTTGGCCGGGGTGCGGTTCCACACCGTGGTGGGGTGCCCCTCGCGCAGATAGATCTCGGCGATCGTGGCGCCCATGCGTCCCAGGCCGATGACGGATACCGGGGTCTTGGTCATTGTTCCGCGCTCCTCGCGTAGTCGAATCGGAATCTCAGGCGCCTGTGTCGACCAGCTTCGCGCGGTGTCGTCCGCGATGACAGTGTCAGGATTGCCCCGCATCGCAAAATTCGTGACAGGTACGGTGGGGCCATGTCCCCGGGAACCGTGGCCATGGCGCTGGCCGGAGACGGCCGATCGCAGCCGTGGGAGCTGTACGAACTGAGCATCGTCGCGGCCGTGTTCGGCACGCCCCAGCCCGACCTGCACGACCCCTGGTACGAGCTGCGGCTGTGCTCGCTGACGCCGGTCGAGCGGAGCTTCGGGTACGGCGTCTCGCTGACGCCCACCCACGGGCTGGCCGAGCTCGTCACCGCCGACACCGTGATCGTCCCCTCGATCCCGGAACGGTGCCTGGGCACCGACTTCGGCGAGTACCCCGAGCTCGTCGACGCGCTGCGCCAGGCGCGCGCCAACGGGGCGCGGATGGTGGCGCTGTGCGACGGCGCCTTCGCGCTGGCGGCGGCGGGCATCCTGGACGGCCGTCGCGCCACCGCGCACTGGGAACACACCCCGATCCTGGCGGAGCGCTACCCGAAGGTCACTGTGGACGACGCGGTGCTCTACATCGACGACGGCGACGTGCTCACGAGTGCGGGGATGACGGCGGCGTTGGACCTGTGCCTGCACCTGGTGCGTCGCGACCTCGGCGCGGTCACGGCGAATCGCCTGGCTCGCCGCATGGTGGTGCCGCCGCATCGCGCGGGCGGCCAGGCGCAGTACATCGACCTGTCGGTGCCGGTCACGGAGGACGACGGCATCGGCGGCGCGTTGCAGTGGGCCAACGCCAATCTCGACCGTCCGCTCACGGTGGACGACATGGCCCGTCGCGCCAACCTGGGCCCGCGCAGCTTTTACCGCCGCGTCCACGCCGCCACGGGAACCACCCCGCTGAAGTGGCTGCTCAACCAGCGACTGGTGCACGCCCAGTCGATGCTGGAGACCTCCGACGCCCCGATCGAGAAGATCGCCCGGCTGAGCGGTCTGGGTACGGCGGCCAACCTGCGCCGCCACTTCACGGCCCACATCGGAGTGTCCCCGGCCGAGTACCGCCGGACGTTCCGGGGTTCGCGGGTGATCGCGGACGCCAGCGGCTAGTTCGCGGCTTTGGGGGCCCGAGGAGCATGCTCGCAGGCTGGGCGACAGCCGACTGGCTGGGCTGGCTAGCTCGCGGTTCGTTTGCGGGCGCGGTGTTCGGCCACTCGGGCTCGGCTGGCGCACTTGGTCGTACAGTAGCGGCGGGGGGAGCCGGGGCCGTCGTCCAGGAACAGGTTGCGGCAGCCCTCGGCGGCGCACTCGCCCCAGGCGAGGCGGCCGCGTTCGGTGAGCAGCTGGGCCAGCGCGAGGGCCCCGGACGCGGCGAGCCAGGTGTCCCAGCCGGAGTCGCGCTCGACGTGCAGGTGCCACGCGTGTCCGTCGTGGTTGGACAGTCGCGGGTGGGCGGAGTGCTCGTCGAGGAGGGCGTTGAGCGCGTGGGCGGCGGCGTCGACGTCGGTCAGCGCGAGCACGTCGCCCAGCGCCGTGGCGGTGGCCCGCAGCCGTTCGGCGTCGCGGGCGGTCAGGCTCGCCAGCTCGGCGGCGGACTCGCCGTGGGTGGCCAGCAGCTCGGCCAGTCGCTCGCGGCTCGCGGACGGGTCGTGGCGGACCAGGTTGGCGAGGTCGACGAGCCGCTGGGCGGGCTGGAAGCCGTCGGTTGTCGCGTTCACGTGCACCACTGTCCCGTATCGGTTGGCGCGCGATGCGGCGCACCGCGTGTAACGTCTTGTTAAGATAAGACGTTACACTTTCGCTCATGCGTCTGCCAACCCGCTACATCACCGGCTCGTTCCTCGCCCGATTCGCCGAGGAGGGCATGGGCGTGACCATGGCGCTGCTCGCCTTGCAGCGCACCGGAAGCGTGGGCCAAGCCGCCGCGCTGTCGGCCGCCTGGCTGGCCCCGCACGTGCTGGCCGCGCCCCTCATCGGCACGCTGGCCTCCCGAGCCCGCCACCCGACCCGCTTCTACGCGATCGGCCTCCTCATCGTGGCGGCCACGATCGCGGCCGCCACCCTGCTGCTGGGCCGAGTACCGCTGCTCGCCGTCTGCGCGATCGCGGCCGTGGGCGGCTGCTGCGGCCCCGTCGTGTCGGGCGGACTGTCGAGCCTGGTCGCCGAGCTCCTACCCGAGGGCCACCGCGAACGCGCCTACAGCTGGGACTCGGCGACCTACAACGCGGCCTCGATCGCGGGCACCGCCGTGGCAACGGCGGTCGCGGCGACGTTGGGCGGCGAGTGGTCCGGCTGGATGCTGGCCACCTCGGCCACCCTCGCGGCCGTCCTCATCGCGCTGCTTCCAGCGAGCCGAACGCCGCTCGGCTCGGCGGCCGACGCGACATCCCCAGCCGCTCGGCACGACGATGCGCGAGTGCCAAGCCAACTGGCCGAGCCGCCGCGGCCAGCCGAGCCGACGGCTGTGCTGGCGTCGGAGTCGAGCCAGCTGGTTGAGCCGCCGCTGCCAAGGGAGCGTGAAGCGTCTGGCGGACGGCCGAGCGAACTGGCCGGGCCGCCGCAGCCAAGCGAGCCGACGACCGTGCCCCCTGCGGTGAAGCCGAGCTTGGTGGCGGACATGGCCGCTGGCCTGAAAGCGTTGTGGCGCGACAAAACGCTGCGCGCCGTGACGGCGGCGACGTGCTTGGCTTACCTCGGCCTCGGCGGCCTCACCATCACCGCCGTCATCGCCGCCCGCCAGTGGGGCGACGGCGACTTCGGCGGGGCGCTCGTGACCGCGTTCGCCGTCGGTGCCCTGGCCGGAGCCTTGGCGTTGACGAAGTGGACCCCGCCGATCTCGCCGCAGCGGTTGGCGGCATACAGCTTGCTGGTCACCGGCGTCAGCCTCGCGCTCGCCGCTGCGGCCCCGAACCTTGTCGTGTGCCTCGTCCTGTTCGCGGTGGCCGGGGACGGGCCGCTGTTGAGTGCGACGCTTCAGGTGCGCGCCGCTCATGCCCCGCCAGGGGTGCGGGCCCAGGTGTTCACGACCGGGGCCGCGTTGAAGTTGTCGGCGGCGGCCATCGGCACCGCGTTGGCGGGCGCGCTGGAGTCGCTGCCCGCCGCCTTGCCGCTGGCCCTCATCGCCGCGACCCAGCTGGGGGCGTGCGCTCTCGTGTGGACGCTGGCCCCCGCCCCGACCCGGGAGCCGATGCCATCGCGGTCCGGCTGAGCTCGTGTGCGGCCAGCCGAATCGAGGCGTTGGTCGTGAGCTGGCTTGCCGACTAGGAGCGGGGTGAGTAGCTGCGGCCTCGGTCGCGGAGTAGCCGCAATGCGTGGGCTGCGCATCGTCGGTCGTGGAGCTGCCGCACCGCGCGGGCCGAGGCCACGCCGACGGCGAGGGCCAGCCACAGTGGCCCCGGGCGCGAGCCTGCGACCAGCGCAGGCCAGCCGAGGCACATCGTGCCGAAGCCGCGAGCCTGCGCAGCGCACCCGGCCGGGGCACATCGTGCCCCAGCCGCGAGCCTGCGCCAAGTGCCGCCAGCCGGGCCACATCGTGCCCAGCCGACGGTCAGCGCTCACATGTTGAACACTTCGAACGACGTCGCCCGCCGAGCTCCGAACCGTTGGCCGGTTTGTAGGGCCATCGTGGTGAGGAACTCCTCCGGGTCGGACATGCCGTGGTCGCCCAGTGAGGTCAGGTACGCCGCGTGTTTGGAGAGCGATTCGATGGCGGCGTCCAGGGTGTCGGTGATGTCGACGGCGTGCGTCGCGTTCGGCGAGCCCGCGACGAGTACCTTCTGGACTCCCGACCACGGTTCGAGACCGAGATCGGTGAACAGCCAACGGTTTGAGGCGTCGCGGACCGCGTCGAAGACCGCGTTGCCGAGGTTGCGGTGGTCGGCCATGTTGAGGAACCCGGGTCCCCAGTGGGGGTGGTGGTTGATCGTGACGATGATGTCGGGACGGTGGCGGCGGATCGCGGCGGCGATGTCGCGCCGCAGCTCGACGGTGTGCTCGATGAGGCCGTCGGGGTGGTCGAGGAACTCGACGTCGGTGACGCCGACTACCGCCGCGCTCTCGATCTGTTCCTGGACGCGTAGCGGTCCCGCCGTTTCGGGTGGGGTGTCGTCCATGCCCGCTTCGCCCTTGCTGGCCAGCAGGTAGGCGACCTCGCGGCCCATCCGGGTCCAGCGGGCGATCGCGCCCGCGGCGCCGTATTCGAGGTCGTCGGGATGGGCGACGACGGCCAGCACCCGGCTCCAGCCGTCCTCGGGAAACTCTTCCAGCGGTGCGTTGCTCGACATGTGCGACTCCTTGGTAGCTGGCGTCTCGATCTTAGGCACCGGCTGGAACGTCCGGGGCCGCCCGCGGATTCCGGGTTCAGGTCTTCTTGCGTCCGTAGTGTTTGCGGGCCTTCTCGCGGTTGCCGCATCTGGACATCGAGCACCACTGTCGATTGCGGGCGGGGGAGCGGTCGAGAAAGCGCAGTCCACAGGTGTCGGAGGCGCACACCCGCAACGTCGGACGCGTGTGACCGGCCAGCAGGTCGATGGCGTCGGCCGCGATGACGCCCAGGGCCGCTTCGACGCCGACGTGGGAGGGGGTGACACCCCCGTCGGGGGTCAGTTGCGGTATCGGTGCCCGACGGGCCCAGGTGTTGACGGCGTCGATGTCGGCCGGCGATGGTGAGCCGCCGGTGCCGAGTACTCGGTCGAGTTGTTCGCGCAGGTCGCGGGCGTCGTCTAGCTCGCTGGGCGTGACAGGCGTGTCGGGTTCGACGAGCCCGGCGCGACGGAGCCAGTCGTGCAGGTGGGACGGCTCGGCGAGCATCTCGTGGCCGCTGGCGTAGCGGTCGCGCCGGGTGTTGATGAAGTCCAGGCACGGCCGACCCCCGTCCCACACCCATTCGTATGTCACCCCGCCATGATAGTTTCTAACCCTCTAAGACAGTTAGAAGGGAGTGGACGGTATGGCCGTCGCGAACGTCAACGGACTGCGGATGCACTACGAGACCGCGGGCGAGGGGCCGCCGCTGGTGCTGCTGCACGGCTGGCCGCAGACGCGTCACTGCTGGCGCAAGGTCGCACCCCGCCTGGCCGAGCGGTACACGGTGATCACCCCGGACCTGCGCGGCTACGGCCGCACCGACAAGCCCACGAGCGGCTACGACAAGCGAACGATGGCCGCCGACGTGTCCGGGCTGCTGCGGTCGCTCGGCTTCGGCTCGGCAGCCGTCGTCGGGCATGACCGGGGCGCGCGGGTCGCGCACCGGTGGGGTCTGGACCGGCCCGAGGAGGTGGAGCGGTTGGTGGTGCTGGACATCGTGCCGACCCGGGAGATGTGGCGGGCGGGCGCCGTGGTGGCGTCCGGGTACTGGCACTGGATGTTCCACCTGCAACCCGACCTGCCGGAACTGTTGGCGGGTAAGGACATCGGCGCGTATCTGGGCCACTTCTTCGAACAGTGGACCTTCGATCGGGGCGGGTTGGAGGCCGAGGCCATCGCCGAGTACGTGCGGGCGTTCTCGGTGCCGGGGGCGTTGCGGGCCGGGTTCGACGACTATCGGGCGTCGTTCCCGTACGACGCCGAGGCCGACGACGCCGACCATGAGGCCGGGCGCCGTCTGACCATGCCGATGCTGGCACTGTGGGGATCACAGGGACTGCCGAGGAACTTCGACGTCCTCGACGTGTGGAAGCGCTACGCCGAGAACGTGCGCGGCGAAGCGATACCCGACTGTGGACACTTCGTCGCCGAGGAACGCCCCGAGGCGCTGCTGGAGCGGTTGCGGGAGTTCCTGCGCTAGCGGACGTCGAGCTCGTAGATGATCTCGCGACCGTCCACATCGTCCCACTGCTCGCCGTTCTCGGTGAAGCCGTACGCGGCGATCAGGTTGAGGGACGCGGTGTTGTCGGGACGGATCGTGGCGCGCAGCGTCGTCACCGTGGGCTCGGTGCGGGCGCGGTTGAGCAGCGCCTCGAAGGCGGCACGGGCGTAGCCACGGCGGCGGTGGGTCGGGTCGACGGCGTAACCGACCTCGACCATCCCGTCGGGGTCGGGCGGGCCGTGGAATCCGGCGCGGCCCACGACCGCCCCGGTGGTGGTGTCGACGATGGCGCGGGTGATCCAGGGCGCGCACTCGGGATCGGCGTCGAGCTGCTTGCTGCGCATGACCCAGGTGTGGATGCTGTCGGGCCCGGTGAAGTACTGGGGCAGATTGAGCCCGGCCAGGTCGCTGGCGGCTTCGAGGTTGCCGTCGGCCAGCGCGTGGATGGCCGCGTCGGGGAGCTGAAAAAGTTGGACTTCGTTCATACGGACTCCGGGATCTCTACTCGGTCGGCGCCGATGCGGCCGATGCGTTCGGTGCCCCAGGCACCCAGCGGCGCCAGGGCGGTGTTGAGAGCGACGCCGTGCTCGGTGAGGGAGTACTCCACCCGGGGCGGGACCTCTTTGTAGACCTCGCGGTGCACCAGACCGTCGGCTTCCATCTCGCGCAGCGTCTGGATGAGCATCTTCTCGCTGATGCCCGGCAGGTTGCGTTTGAGTTCGCCGTAGCGTCGGGTGCCGTGGGCTTCCAGCTCCCACAGGACGAGTGACTTCCACTTGCCGCTCACCACGTCCATGGCCGCGTCGAGGCCGCAGAAGTATGGGCCGCATCTCACCGGCTCGGTCATTTAACGCTCCTACCTCATTACTTACCCGCGGGTGGGTATCGAACTTTTTTGTAGGTACTTGTCGATGGGGCTGTCAGCGGTGAACATTACCTCGACGCGTCGGCAACACCAACTCACTTAACGATCGCGACCGGGTTCGCGATGTCTGATCTCAAAGGACTGAACACAATGGCTGTAGATGACGCTGCCCGCGTGACGGTGCTGGGCCTGGGGCTGATGGGCAAGGCCCTGGCCGCGACCCTGGCGAAGGCGGGCCACGCCACGACGGTGTGGAACCGGACACCTGGGAAGGCTGCGGATCTGAAGTCCCAGGGCATCGCCGAGGCCGCGACGCTGTCGGAGGCCGTGACGGCCAGTCCGCTGGTGGTGGCCGTGCTGCTGGACCACGCGTCGGTGCACGACGCGCTGGATCCGGTGGTGGGCGAGCTTTCCGGACGCACTCTCGTCAACCTCACCAGCACCGCCCCGAACCAGGCCCGCGAGCTCGCGCAGTGGGCCGCCGCCAACGACATCGCCTATCTGGACGGCGGCATCATGGCCACCCCGGACATGATCGGCCAGGCCGGTTCGTCCATCTTGTACTCCGGGACGGAGTCGGTGCACGCGAAGTACAAGCCGCTTTTGGAGCTGTGGGGCGAGGCCGCGTACTTCGGTGACGACGCGGGACTGGCCTCGCTGTGGGACTTCGCGCTGCTGTCGGGGATGTACACCATGTTCGCGGGCTTCTACCACGGCGCGGCGATGGTCGCGTCGGCTGGCGTTTCGGCGGACGCGTTCGCGGCGCGGGCGGTGCCGTGGCTGACGGCGATCGCGCCGCACATCGCGGCACAGGCTCCGGCGATGGACTCCGGTGACTACAGCACCGACGTGCAGCACCTGAACTTCACCAAGGCCGCCGCCGACTCGATCCATCAGGCCGGTGTGGACGCGGGGATCAACCCCGTGGTCTTCGCACAGTTCAAAGCGCTGGTCGACCAGCAGGTCGCCGACGGGCACGGCGCCGCGTCGTTCACGCGTGTCTTCGAATCCCTCAAGAACTCCGGCAAGTAGAAAAGGAATCCACAATGAACTCCAAGAAGTCTCCCGTCACGCTGATCGGCCTGGGCCCCATGGGGCAGGCCATGGTGCGGACGCTGTTGGGTCAGGGGCACCCGGTCACGGTGTGGAACCGGACGCCGTCGCGGGCCGAGCCGTTGGTGGTTGAGGGCGCGCGGTTGGCGGCCAGCCCGACCGAGGCGGTGGCCTCCAGCGACCTGGTGATCCTGAGCCTCACCGACTACCAGGCGATGTACGACATCCTGTCGACCGCCGAGTCGGCGCTGGCGGGACGCACCATCGTCAACCTGTCGTCCGATGACCCCGACGTGACCCGGGAAGCCGCGAAGTGGGCCGCCAAGCACGGCGCGACGTTCATCGCCGGGGGTGTCATGACTCCGGCGCCGACCGTCGGCACCGAGGCCGCGTATGTGTTCTACAGCGGACCGAAGTCGGCGTTCGACGCGCACGAGCCGGTACTGCGGCACATCGGCGGACCCCGGTTCCTCGGCGAGGACACGGGTCTGGCGCAGCTGTACTACCTGGCGCACCTCGACGTGTTCCTCACGACGCTGGCGTCGGTCGTGCACGCGACGGCGCTGGTGAGCGCGGCCGGGGTGGACGAGGCCGCGTTCGCGCCGGAAGCGATCCGCATGGTCATCGAGACGGGGCAGATGCTGGCGGCCGAGGCCGAAACCGGTCTGGAGCTGGGGCGCAACCTCGCGTCCGGCAACCACCCGGGCGAGCTGGCCACGGCCGTGATGATGGGCGCCACGGCGGATCACATCGTCAGCGCGGCCAAGGGCAGCGGTGTGGATCTGGTGCTGCCGGAGGCGGTCAAGTCGCTGTACGACCGGACCGTCGCGGCCGGTCACGGCAAGGACAGCTGGACGGCGATGTACGAGATCATCAAGAAGAAGGCGGCGTAGGACGCCGTAGCCGGGGCCGCGCGATCATCGCGCGGCCCCGCTGTGCGCTGGGCGCAGCGCGTTCGGCTCGGCTCGGCCGACCGTGACCGGCGGCGGTGGCTCAGGCTGGCTTGATCGCGGCCGGAGGCCGTCGGCGCCAGTCGGCTCAGCCGAGAAGTCGGCTGGGCCGGGCTGATGGCCGCCGTCGGTCGGCCCAGCCGGGTGGCTGGCCGCCGTCAGTCGTCGGCGCTGCCCTTGTCGTCCTCAGCGGCTTCGGCGTCCTCGGCTTGGTCGTCGCGCAGCTGCGCGAACACCTCGACCACGTAGCCCAGCTCGGTCTCCTCGCCCTGGCGGGCCAGGACCAGGTCGACCAGCTTGGGCCAGCGGCCGCCGAGCGCGTCGGCGACCACGAGCCCACGCAGTCGGACCTGCCGGTTGTCGTGTCGCAGCGCGGTTTCCAGCGCGGCGGGGAGTCGCTCGTCCATCGGCTGGTCGGGGTGTGAGTGCGTGCAGGCCAGCGCCAGTTCGCGCCAGCCGCGCACCAGCGCGGTGGGTTCGGGGCCCGGGTCCTTCGAGACGTCGTCCAGCAGCGAGTCCAGATCGCGGGTGGTCACCGCGCCGCGAACGATCTCGGCAACGGCGTCGACCGCCGACTCGTCCTGGCCGCGAACGGTCACCATCCGCACGCCGTCGGAGTGGAACTCGATGTAGGCGACGTCCACACCGGAGTCGGCGCTCCACTGTAGCTCGACGGATTCGTCGAAGCCCTGGGAGAACCGGCCCGCCATCGTCCAGCCCGAGTCCGCCGCCAGCTTCTCCAGTTCGGTGACGTCAACGGACTCGTCGACGACCAGCACCCGCTTGTGAGCGACCGTCAGGTTGTTCATGAAGCCTCGTCCTCCTCGTCGACGTCGCTGTCCCCGATGAAGTCGGTGTGGACGTTGACCGGGTTGCCCTCCTTGTCGACCATGATCGGTTGCTGACCGGCGAAGCTGTCGCCGAAGGCGTTGTAGTTGTCCGGGTCGCCGCCCACGATGAGGAAGTGCTCCAGTCGCTCGGCGGGTTCGTCGGAGGCCGCGACCAAGGCCGCCTCCTCGAACAGGAACCGGTAGTTGTAGTCGGCCGCCACCCGCAGCACCGCGTTGCGCACCGACGGCTCCGGGTGGGCCGCGAACTCCCGCAGTCGCAGGCTGCGGCGCAGGTTCCCGTGCCACAGTGCCGCGTGCACCCGGATCGCCGAGGCCAGGTGGCCGGTGGACTCCGGTTCGGTGAGGTGGTGTTCCAGATCGTCCTCGGTGAGGAAGTCGAAGCAGGTCAACGCCCCCACCACGTCCAGCGGCAGGTCCAGCGGGTAGCCCATCTTGAACGCCTCGTTGATCCGCTTCACCACCGCGTGGTGACTGACCGGCGAGGGCCGGTACCGCACCCCCACGCACACCACGTTGCGGGAGTGGACCTCGAAGGACAGGTGCGAGCGGGAATGCAGGGTGCGCCAGGTCATCGACGGCACCCGCCCCAGCAGCTGCGACTTGGTGTTGCGCTCCCGGTCGAAGGCCGACATCGCCAGCGGCGAGACCGCCTCGAAGTCGTCGTGCAGCGGGTCCTCCTGATGCGAGGACGCCCAGGAGGAGTGCTCCAGGTAGCTGATCATGGTCGTGTACCGGTCCAGGTCCAGCCCGTTGAACGGGACCAGCTGGCCGTCGTACACGTTGGGCAGCATCACCTCGTCGCGGAAACCCAGGAAGCCGCGCGTGAAACTCGTCAGCGTGACGGTGTTGAGCGCGGGCTTGGGGTGGCTGGCCGACAGCACCTCGGCCAGCGCCGCGGGCTCGGGTTCCACCGGGATCCACAGTCGCGGGTCGTAGAAGAAACCGAGCGCGCACCACAGCTGGTCGGGCTGGCCGGGATCCAGGTACCAGTGGACGTCGACATCGAGGCCCATGCCACGCATGTTGACCGACGGTCCGGTCCCCACCAGCAGCTTTCCCTCACGGATGCTGGCGTCCAGCTCCATGGTGGTGGGATTTCGCAGCGTCCCGCCGGAGGCGGACTCGTCCGGTGGCTCCCAGTCGGCGGGGTCTCGCCAGTTGACGCCGAGTCGCTCGGCACTGTCGTCGCTTGTGAGTGTTTTCCACCATTGTGGAATTTCGGGATTGTTCAACTTCGATGTCCTAGGAGCCGGGTGGACGGTCCGAAAATGCTAGCAGCCGGTCAGTCACCGCTGTCCAGTACATCCAGGACGTTGTTGTGGATTCTCTGGAAGATCAGCGATGACTGGAACCGGGCCACCTCCTGACGGGTCGCGAGTCTGTCCACAAGGAAGGAATGCAGGCTGTCGGAGTCGGGCACCGCCACGTGCATCACGATGTCGTGTTCCCCGCTGACGACGAACAGCGTGATGACCTCGCGCCAGTTCTTCGCGGCGTCGCGAAACGCCTCGTAGATGGGGCGGGAGTGCCGCCGCATCTGCACCGACACCAGCGCCTGCACGTCCCGGTTCATGGCGGGCAGATCGACCTCGGCGTGGTAGCCGCGGATCACGCCGCGACGGGTCAGGGTGCGCACCCGTTCCAGACAGGTCGACGGCGCGATGCCGAGCGTTCGGGCGAGTTCCCGGTTGGATTGCCGAGCGTTTGCCTGGAGAAGCCGCACGATTCGCGCATCAAGTTCGTCCATGCCGAAATTATCGCAGCGATTTCGGACAAACGGTCGGCGAGACCGGTTCGGCGTCGGTCATGTGTTTAATCTCAGGAAATATGACCGACCAGTTGACCAAGGGCGATTCGCATACCTCGTATGCCCGGCCGAGCCTGGGAATGGGACGCGGCACCGCCATGTACATCGGCGCGATCCTCGGCCCCGGCATCCTGGCGCTGCCCGGCCTGGCCGCCGCCGAGGCGGGCCCGGCCTCGATCGTCACCTGGATCGTGCTCCTTGGCCTGAGCGTCCCGGTGGCGTTGTCGTTCGCGGCCCTGGCGGCCAAGTTCCCCGACGCCGGGGGAGTGGCGACCTTCGTGCGCCGCGCCTTCGGCGCCCGCCCGGCCGGGATCGTCGGCTGGTGGTTCTACTGTGTCATCCCGATCGGCGCCTGGACCGCCGGAATCATCGGCGCCGAGTACGTCGGCGAGGCCCTGGGACTTGGCGGCACCGGCAAACTCCTGATCGGGCTGGGCCTGCTGGCCGCCGCCTTCGGCGCCAACCACCTGGGCCTGCGGCTGTCGGGCGGCACCCAGCTGCTGCTCATGATCGTCCTGGTGCTGCTTTTGGGCGTGGCCACGGTCGCCGGAGCCCTGCACGTCAGCGCCGCCAACCTCACCCCGTTCGCCCCGCACGGCGTGGCCGGAATCGTCAGCGCGGCGGGCGTCCTGTTCTACGCCTTCGCGGGCTGGGAGGCCGCCAGCCACCTGTCGGGCGAGTTCACCGATCCGGCCCGGCAACTGCGCCGCGTCACCGGCTACACGCTGCTCATCGTCTCGGTCCTCTATATCGGACTGTCCATAGTCACGGTCGGTGCGCTCGGCGGCGACGCCGCCACCTCACCGGTCGCCCTGACCGCGCTGCTGACCTACGCGCTGGGCCCTGCCGCGGCACCCGTCACCGCGATCATCGCCCTGGTGCTGAGCTTCGGCGCCCTCAACACCTTCGTCGCCGGAGCCTCCCGGCTGGGCGCGGCCCTGGCCCGCGACGGTGACCTGCCCGCCGTCCTGGCGCGCGGCGGCCGTCCCGGCGAGATCCCGCACCGCAGCCTGCTGCTGTTGGGCAGCCTCACCGCCGTGGCCACCACGGTGTCCATCACCTTCTCCTTCAACCTGGACGACCTGATGCGCGCCACCTCGGCGTGCCTGGCCGCCGTCACCGTCCTGGGCTGCGCCGCCGCCGTGAGACTGCTGCGCGGCCGCTCGGCCCGCGCGATGGCGATCGCCGCCACCGGCTTCACGACCGTCGTGCTGGCGTCGATGGCCTGGTACCTGCTGGTCCCGCTCGGCATCGCGGCACTGGCGCTGGGCTACCGCTGGACGCGGCGCGAGCGGCCAACACACTGACCTGACTCATCACCTCACCGGCCGGGCCGGGCGCTGACCACGTCCGGCCCGGCCTCCACGCTGGTCAGCGGTGGTGGGATCGCTCACTCAGGCGTGACAAACGCGAGACTTTCACGTATCGTATGAGACATAAATGTCTCAATCGCTACATGGAGGTCTCGCCCGATGGGTCGTCGTGAAATCGCGGTAGCCGCCCTGCGGCTGCTCAACGCCAAACCCACGGCGTCCATGGCCGACATCGCCGCCGCCGCCGGAGTCAGCCGCGCCACCCTGCACCGCCACTTCGCCGGACGCGAGGAACTCGTCCGCCTGCTCGGTGAACTGAGCATCGAATCCTGGCGCGAGGCCCTGGACAACGCCGACATCGACACGGCCACCGCCAGCGGCGACGCCGCCCAACTGCGCTCCGCCCTGGAAGTCCTGTGCGGCCAACTGGTGCGCGACGCCTACGAACACGGCTTCGCCCTCACCGAACCCTCCTTCGAGACCGACGACGAGATGGTCGCCGCCAGCGAGGTCCAGCAGAACCGCGAACTGGCCTTCTACGCCGCCGCCCAGAAAGCGGGCGTGGTGCGCGACGACATGTCGGCCACCTGGATCGCCCACGCCGTGTTCGGCCTCCTGGTCGGCCTGCGCGAAGCCCTGCGCCGCGGCGACATCGCCGTGCGCGACGCCGAACGACTGCTGCGCGAGACCGTCTTCGGCGGCATCGCCGTCCACTGAACCCGCCAACCCCTTCCACCACATAGAAAGAGGTGAACCGTGTCCACGGTGACCATCGCCCCGACAACCACGACCACGACTCCCGACGCCAACCCGCGCCGCTGGGTCGGCCTGGCCGTCCTGTGCGCCAGCCTGCTCATCGTGGTCATGGACCTGACCATCCTCAACGTGGCCCTGCCTGAGATCGACGCCGCGCTGCGCCCCAGCTCCGTCCAACTACTGTGGATCGTCGACGTCTACGGCCTCGCCGTGGCCGGTTTCCTCGTCACCGCCTCCGGCCTGGCCGACCGCTTCGGCCGCCGCCGCATGCTCCTGGTCGGCTACGCCGCCTTCGGAACCGTCCCCCTCATCGTCCTGTTCGCCGACTCGGCACCCTGGCTGATCGCGGCCCGCGCCCTGCTCGGCCTCGGCGGCGCCTTCATCATGCCCTCCACCATGTCCATGATCCGCGACCTGTTCGCCGACCCCAAAGAGCGCGCGGTCGCCCTGGGTCTGTGGGGATCCATGGCCGCCGTCGGCGCGGGCCTCGGGCCCATCATCGGCGGCATCCTGGTCCAGAACTTCAGCTGGCACGCCGCCTTCCTCATCAACACCCCGATCATGGTGCTGGCGATCGTCTTCGCGCTGTGGCTGCTGCCCGAATCGCGCGGCGGCGCCGTCCCGTGGGACTTCCTGGGCATCGCGCTGTCCATCATCGGCATGATCTCGCTGATGTACGCGATCAAGACGATCGGCAAACACGGCATCACCGACCCCACCGCGCTGCTGACCGGCACGATCGCCCTCGTCTCGCTGATCTGGTTCGCCCGCCGCTGCCTCAACCGCCGCGAACCGCTGCTGGACCTGCGCCTGCTGCGCCGCCGTCCACTGTCGGCGGGCCTGATGTGCGCGCTGATCTCCAGCGTCGCGATGGCCGCGATGATGTTGTTGCTGGCGCAGTGGATGCAACTGGTCATGGAATACACGCCGATCCAGACCGGGATCCACCTGCTCCCGGTGGCCATAGTGTCCGGAGTGATCTCCCCGCTGGCACCCCGCATCGCCCAAAGCATCGGCACCCGCACGGTGATGGCCGGTGGCCTCGCCGTCGGCGGCCTGGGCTTCGCCATCCTCTACCTGGGCGGCGACCACCTCGACTACCCACTGGTCGCACTCTCGCAATCTCTTGTGGGCGTGAGCATGGCGACGCTGGCGATCGGCTCGGCGGTCATCGTCGCCTCGGTCCCCGTCGAACGCACCGGCAACGCGGCCGCGATGGAGGAGACCAGCTTCGAACTCGGCAACGCCCTCGGCGTCGCTGTCCTGGGCAGCATCGCCGCCGTCGTCTTCCACAACCTGATGGCGGCCACCCGCCTCGAATCGCTGGGCCTCACCGGCTCCGCGGCCTCCACCGCGAGCGACTCGATCGGCGGCGCCCTCTCGGTCGCCTCCCACACGGGCAACACCGCCTTGGCCGACCACGCCCGCGCGGCCTTCACCGAATCGCTCGGCATCGTCGGCCTGGCCGGAGGAGTACTCATGCTGCTGGCAGCCGTCGCCGTGTGGTACCTGACCCCGCGCGGCCTCACCGTCGAAGGCGGCCACCACTAAAATCGTCGCCTCGCTCCGCTCGGCGGCCTTCCGTGGCGCAGGCATGCTTCGCATGCGCGCCAGGCGATAGCTTGGCACGTAGGTTTGTTAGTCGACTTGATTGACTGGTTCGTCGTCGGAGTTGTCCCAGCGCAGACCGAGGTCGACTCCGTCTGGGCCAAACTCGTGGACGATGAGCCAGCCATCTCGATCGTCTGGAGGCTCAATTCCAAGAGATCGCGCGTATTCGATGAGCGCGCGTGAACCGAGCCCACTTTCCCAACTCGACATCAAGTCATCGTGGATATCAGGGTCGAGGGTGACAGGAATGCTCTCCACGAACTCAGACATAGGCTCTCCCGGTGCCGTTGAACTGGTAGATCTTGGTGCCGCCGTTTTGGAAGACGCGATGCATCCACAAGGTGCTGCCCTTGGGGAGTATGTCCTCCAGGTTCAGTTTGCATCCGTCAAAGTATTTGCATGGCGGCAGGTTGATGTACATGACCATGGTTTTGTGGCCGTCCTGGTGCATGCGGGCCGCGGCATGGGCTTCGACGTGACGGCGCAAGCGGACGTAGTCGCGCCAGGGTGGCTTCCAGGCGGCCGTTGCGGCGGGGCCGTCGTCGTCCGCCGAGTGAAGGCCGAGAACGCGATTGCCGTCAGCGTCCCACAAAGTCGCGACAGCTCGGTCCTTGCCGACGTGGGGTCGAATTTCGTCGGCCTTGGCTGGGTCGGTTCGCATCGGTTTGAATCTCGACGGCTTGGATGCTGGAATGACTGCGGACGGCTGAGCCGTCGCAGCTGACGCACCGCCGAGGATGGCGTTTATGTAGTTGTCCACGGCTGCGTCGCTGTTGGCGACCAGCCGCTGAGCTTCGTCCAGGTGCGTCTTGGCCCGCTGGAGGTTGGCGATCGCTTCAGCCGGGCGGGAGTCGATGGAACCGTTTGTGGCTTGTTGGAATGCCAGCAGTCCGGCGTCGGATCGGCTTTTGGCTGCGATGATCTTGTCGCGCGTTTCAACTGTGCGGGTGCGGGCGGCGCGGAGCGCCGCTACGAGGCGGCGCAGCATCGACATTTCAGCAATGTAGGCAGACGGGGCGGTTGCGGACTGTCGAGGACCCGACATGGCAAGGGGGGCAGGGGTGTGGAACGGTCGGGGTATGGCTGGTTCTCGGGATTTCGCTCAGGTTGACGTGTTCGGGCAGGCGCCGTATCTGGGTAACCCGGTGGCTGTCGTGCTTGATGGGGACGGGGTGGAGGACGAGGTGATGCGGCGGATTGCCAACTGGACGAACTTGTCGGAGACGACGTTCGTGTTGTCCCCCAACGATCCTGAGGCGGACTATCGGTTGCGGATCTTTACGCCCGGGTTGGAGCTTGAGTTTGCTGGGCATCCGACGTTGGGGTCTGCGCATGCCTGGTTGGAGAACGGGGGTAAGCCGAAGCGGGCGGGGCGGATTGTGCAGGAGTGTGCGGCGGGGTTGGTGGAGCTGCGGCAGGGGGAGGGTGGGTTGTCGTTTGCCGCGCCGCCGAGGAGGCGGGTGGGGGAGTTGGAGGCGGAGCACCTGGCGGCGATCGTGGACGCGTTCGGGATTGAGCGGGAGGCGGTTGTCTCGCATCAGTGGGTTGACAATGGACCGGGGTGGGCCGTGATTCGGCTCGGGTCGGCTGAGGAAGTGCTCGCTCTAGAGCCTGACTTCTCGCGGTTTCCGACAGCGATGGTGGGGGCTGTTGGGGAGTATCCGAAGGGGTCGGAGTTCGCGTATGAGTTGCGGACTTTCGCGCCAGCGTCGGGGGTTTTCGAGGATCCGGTTTGCGGGAGCATGAATGCTTCGGTGGCGCAGTGGTTGACCGGGGCGGGGGAGATGCCTGCGGCGTACAAGGTTTCGCAAGGGGCTCGGTTGGGGCGGCGGGGGGAGGTCGCGATTGCCGTTGAGGAGGACGGGACCGTGTGGGTTGGCGGTGCGACGACGACCTGTTTTCGGGGGACCGCCATCGCGTGAGCGGCGGGGGCGCCGGACGGGGTTCGTCCGGCGCTGTGCCCCCGCTACCTGTCGCCGTCGGTGAACTGGTGGAACCGTTCCTTGATGGTCTTGACGTCGGCACCGGCCAGCTCGGGCCGCATGGGGAGGAGCAGGGTCTCCTTGCCGAAGTCGTCGGAGATGTGCGGACGTATCTCGCTCTCGTTGAACTTCATGGCGTCGATCAGGGTGTCCTCTTGTTCGGTGATGCTCTTGTCGAGCTCGTCGAGGGCCTTCTTCATGTTCTCGAGGACTTCTTCGATGGTGTCCGCGCCGAGTGGGAGTTCTTCTTTGTCGTCCGGGAGGAAGGGGCCGCCCAGGGTGGCGCCGGAAGCGACACCGGCTCCGACGATCGCGAGGCCACCGCCGCCCAGACCCACGAAGGTGCCGATCGTGATGATCACCGCCAGCAGGAATTCGAGCCCCTCGCCCTTGCTGTCGTCGATGGCCTCAATGGCCTTGACCGCCTGGTCGGCGATGTCCTTGGCGCCCTTGCGGCGGTTCTTGTACAGCTCGATCATCTTCTGGGCTTCGATTTGAAGCATGTTCGCCACTTTGCCGTGGTTTCCCATGATGGTGGGCAGCGAAGCCATGTACTTCTCGAAGTTCTCGCCCGCCTTGCCCTCCCACTCGTCCGAGCGGGTCATGGCTATCTCGTACGCCCCGCTCAGCCGGGAATCGGTGAGGTTGTTCCCGGAGCAGTTGAACACGGTGGCGATCGTGTCAGCCCGCTTGACCAGGGTTTCGATGTCGAGTGGGTTCGGCGTTATGTATGGCTCGAACCTTCCGGGGATCCACTTCGCCTGTTCCTCGATCTCCTCGTCGGAGGCGAAGTCGGGCCTGATCATGCTGTCGGGGTTCATGATCGTGTAGTCGCCTTCCGCCTTGTCCCGTTCGGACTTTCCTTTGCTGACGGCGGTTTCGCGTACTTTTTCGGCGGCGTCTTTGATTTCCGTGTCGGTGACGTGTGGGATGTCGCCGGATTCGACCTCGATCTTCCCCTCGTCGTCGTTGATCGAGCCTCTGCCGCTGCTCTTGCCGGGTGGTGGTTTAGCCATCGTATTTCTCCTCCCAGCCTTCGGGCTTGTCGCCGAGGTCGGGTGCGTCGACCATGGTGTGCAGCGGGGGCGGGTCGTAGTACTTCTCGTCGCCGACGTTGTTCGGGTTCGAGATGTACTCCTTGTACTCCTTGCCGACGTCGGTGAGCCCCTTGGCGTTGTCGCCGTCGACGTACGCGTACGCGTCGATGGCCGCGAGTAGCGCCTCTTGGCCGTCGTTCAATCTGTCGTAGGTGAACCGCAGCGCGGTCGCCAGTTGTTGTTCGACATAGGACCACCATTCGTGTGGGCGTCCGTAGGTCTCCGTGTCGGCGCCCTGGGCGATGCCCAGTACGAATGCTCCGTTCGTGTAGAGCTCCGACATCTTCCCCAGATTCAGGGCCGCGATTCGCAGGTCGTTGAGATCGCCCGCTACTACGTCACTGCACATGTCATCCTCCTCGTGTTGATGGGTTGGCGTGTCACTTCTTCATCCAGATATCGGGGCCGTAGTGCTTGGTGCGCAGTTTGGTCATCTTGTGCCGGTAGTCCAGCGACAGCGCGGCGTATCCACTGAGGAACTCCTTGACGAACTCCGGTTCGTCCAGCTTGGATAGTGTTCCGTCTCGGATGACGATGTGCCAGTCGCGCATTCCGGTGTTGCGGAAGTAGACGAGTCCGCCCGTGGACATGCCTTCGGATTCGGTCTCGGCCTGCTCCTCGCGGAACCGACGACGACGGGCGTCCCAGGTTTCCTGACGCCGGGACACCGGCTGGCCGGTTACCTCGGCCACCGTGGCGTCGTGTCCGCGCTGATGCGCGATCCACACCAGCACTGCCATCCGGGACAACTGGTGTCCCAGGCCGCGCTCGGTGTAGTGGCGGTAGCTGTTGCCGTTGAAGCGGATGTTGGCTCCGGCGGCGGCACCGTACGACCCCTCGATCTGGCCATCCGGCGAGAACGCCGTGACCACCAGAGCAGCAAGCCGGTCAGCCATCTGTCCCATGAGTGTCCCGTCCTTTGGTCTCGCGCGTTTGTGGCCACAAGCGGTTCTGTTTGTGTTTGATTGCCTGTGTAATTTACGAGACGGACGGGAAAGTGACAAGTAAGCGGAAGTATTCGGGCAAAATTTTAAGAAACAAAGCCAAACGGACACGGCCACCCGCGCGAGTGCGGGTGGCCGTTGTGGACGTCTGGTTAGCGACGGATGAGCGTCAGCAGTCCTCGCCAGTCGCTGTTGGTCATGGCCAAGGTGGGGGAGCCGTCGCCAAGTTTGCTGTCGCGCAGTTGGAACGTCGCTTCTACCAGCCGTGCCTCAACGCAGTTGGTGCCGTTGCTCTGGCCGCTGCGGCTGGACTTGCGCCACGTCGCGACGGCACGCGCCTCAACGCAAGCGGTGCCGTTGCTTTGCCCGCTGCGGCTGGACTTGCGCCACGGACCGGTTACGTGCGTCATGTCAAATACTCTTTCACTGGTACCGAAACTTCTGTGGCAAGCGGAAATGCCTCTCGAAAGAACCTACCTCTGCGGCTAGTAGCTGAGACGAAGCCGCCACCGCGTGCCGTCCTGGCTCGGATGACGGGTTCCTCTCCACTGCCAAACTCCAGGAGGTTCACCTCCCAGCCAAGCAAGTCGTAGCGTCCAGCGGCGAACGGGATCACCCGGATCTCCGCGAAAGGAAGCCGCGCGAGCTTGAGCACATGACTGCGGACGTCCTCGTCCACGCCGTCGCCAAGCTTGAGCGAGAACGCTGCCTCCCCGATCAGGCACGTCATGGGTCGGCGGGACGCTATCCAGCGCTCCTGACGGTTCATACGGAATTGCTTCGCCTGCTCGTAATCCAGCTTGTCTACGGTGGCCTTGGTAGTCCGTTCCATCATGTCGACGTATGAGGCGGGCTGAATCAGTGATGGAATGAAGACTGAATCGTGGAACATGAGCTTGGCCGCTCGGTCTTCTCGATTCTGATAGAGCCAGTCGTCTTTGTCGACGGCTCCCGCGTAGCTGTCGGTCCAGTCGTCCATATAGGTGGCCCTTGCGAGGGTGACTAGCCGCTCGACCAACGCCCGGTCAGTCTCATAGAAAGCGCAAAGATCCCGCACCATCCCTCGCGTGACCTTGCTCTTCCGTCCTTTTTCGATATCAAACAACGTCCGCGACGACAGGATGTCCCTAGGAATATCGGCCTTTCTGAATCCCTTCGGTCTCCCCGGCCTTGGCCGTTCTCGCTCAGCTTTCAGTTGCAGTCCAAGCTCGACAGCCGGAGTACTGGGAAGTCGCCCGTTACCAGTCATAACGCGGATGGTAGTCGCTCAGTGTGACAACGCAACCTCAAGTCCCCTCAGGATTCCAGCTCTCGCTAAATCGACGCGTAATCGGAAATATGGAGCGGCGAATATTTCCGGTTTCTATTTCTTGCGTCAACTTCAGACCACTATTGCGAGCGTGACACCCCATGACTTACATTCTTTTCGCGTTTCCATATCCCCAGCTCATATCGTCATTCTCGACGAGTCAAAGGAGGCTGGACGTCATGGAGAAAGCCACACTCGAACAACAGGATCACGAACCGTATCCAGTGGACAAAACCGGGGAGCGCGCTTGGTGTCGAACTTGTACTCGCTACTACCAAGCCGTGATCGTCTACCCGTGCTCGCACGCGCGCAAGCGGGTCGGTGCTGACAGCGAGGCCAGCTCATGACCATCTACGGCCAGTTCCGCGATCCGCTGCACACCTACGTCGTCACCTCTTCCTCAATGCCGGACACGATCCGCGTCTTCGCCGGAGACCCACACTCCGCCGAAATGGTGTGCACCATCAGCAACCTCTCGGCCCGGCCCTACCCGTCTTGGAACGCCAAGTGGTACTCCAACTGGCCAGAGTGGAAACGACGCTTCACCGATCACGCCGTCAGCATCTGGCGCACCCACAACGACCACCGGCCCTCACCCACGCGGCGCGAGTTTCGCACCTGCGACGGTTGACCTAGGAGCACCTCGATGTCCACCATCGTTTATCCACCCACACGAGGCTTGTCCGCTTGGGAGGCCGCTTGTCGCTCGGCAGCCATCATCGCTCGGGAGGCCGCTCGGGATCGGCGCCGCGAGCTGTTGACCCATCACGGGCGGGTGCTGCTCAACGCGCTCGCGGCCGCCGGGATCGATCTGGAGCCGAAGCCGCCGGTGGTCGTGCGGCCTCCCGGGTGTCGGTTGACCGAGCGCGAGCTCACCGTCGTCATCGGGATGAGCAACGGCAAGTCCAACGCGCGCATCGGACGCGAGCTGCACATCTCGGAGGACACCGTCAAGACCTATGCCCGGCGGTTGTTCCGCAAGCTCGGTGTCGGCGATCGGACCCAGGCCGTGGCGGTGGCACTTCGGACGGGGCTGATCAGGTGAGCGTGACGGGGAGGCGGTCCAGGCCGTAGACCAGGATCAGCGGATCCCGCAGCGGGACGTCCTCGATCGCGATGTTCAGCCGCAGGTTCGGGAATCGTCGCAGCAGGGCCGGGAACGCGGCGCGCATCTCGACGCGGGCCAGTTGCTGGCCGAGACACGCGTGGGCCCCGTGGGTGAAGCCGAGGTGGCCGGTGGCGTTGCGGCGAAGGTCGAGCCGGTCGGGGTCGGGGAACTTGCGGGGGTCACGGTTGGCCGCCATGAAGGACAGGGTGACGGAGTCCCCGGCCTTGATGGTCTGCCCCGCGATCTCGATGTCGTCGACGGCGGAATGGACGGTGGTGTGGACTATGGACAGATAGCGCATCAACTCTTCGACGGCGGTGTTCGTGATGCCGGGGTCAGCGCGCCAGGCGGCGAGCTGGGACGGGTGTTCCAGCAGCGCCATCGTTCCCAGTGCCAGCATGTTGGCCGTGGTGTCGAATCCCGCCGATATAAGGAACGCCGACAGGCCGACGACGTCGGTGTCGTCGAGATCGGTTTCGGTCAGCGCGCTGATGATGTCGTCGGCGGGTCTGGCGCGTTTGGCGGCGACGAGTTCGCCGACGTAGCCGCCGAGCTGTTCGTTGGCCGCCAAGCGGTCCGGGATCGGCAGGTCTGAGCGGCCGCTGGTGGTGACCAGATCGCGGAAGGTCGCGCGGTCGGATTCGGGGACTCCCAGCAGATCGCACACCACGGTGACGGGCAGCGGGTAGGCGAACTCGTCGACCAGGTCGACGTCGGGGCCACGGTCGGCCATGTCGTCCAACAGGTCGGCCACGAGGGTTTCGACCTGGTGGGTCAGTTGCCGCATCCGGCGCACGGTGAACCAGCCGACCAGCGGTTGACGCAACCGGGCGTGGTCGGGGCCGTCGAGTTGGTTGACGGCGCCGGGTGCCGGAGCCGGGAGGGTGGTGATGCCCTCCAGTTCGAAGGGGAGGTGGATCAGGTCGGGTCTCGGGCTGATCCGGTTGTCGCCCAAGAGGGTGCGCACCTCCTCGTGTCCGGTGGCCAGCCAACCTTGATGGCCGTCCGCGTAGGTCAGTCGACGGAGCGGGGCCTCGTCGCGCAGCCGCGCCAGGAGCGGGGGCGGGTCGAAGGGGCGGCCCTCGGCGCGGGTCATGGGCAGTGCGGTCAGCGGTGTCGATCGCCCGGTCATGGCGATTCCTCTCTTTCGACGGGGACGCGCCGACCTTGCGCCACCGCGCTGACAGATCGCGTATGCGACGCTGGCACGCGCTGGCGGGAGTGACGTAACGGGCAAGGGGCGCCCCCGCCGGTATTCCTACCGTCACCGACGCATACGATGGCCTGCGGTTATCGCCGCATCAGGCGCAGCGTCGCGTCCCTAAGCCTTCATGTCGACCTTTTCCGCGAGGAGCGCTTTTTCATGACCACGCCCGTCCGTCCCGTCGTCGTCATCGCCGACAAGCTCGCCGACAGCGCCGTGGCCGCCCTCGGGGGCGACTTCGACGTTCGTGTCATCGACGGCACCGACATCCCGACGCTGCACTCCGCGCTGGCCGACGCCGACGCCGTGATCGTGCGCAGTGCGTCCCGTATCGACGCCGCCGCCCTGGCCGCCGCTCCGAAGCTTCAGGTGGTCGCTCGCGCGGGCGTTGGCCTGGACAATGTGGACATCAACGTGGCCACCGAGCGCGGCGTGATGGTTGTGAACGCTCCCACGTCGAACATCGTGTCGGCCGCCGAGCAGGCCGTGGCGCTGTTGCTGGCCACCGCCCGCAACACGACCATCGCCGACGCCTCGCTGAAGCGCGGCGAGTGGAAGCGGTCGCAGTTCACCGGCGTCGAGCTGGCCGGGAAGACCGTCGGCGTGGTGGGCCTGGGCAAGATCGGGCAGCTGTTCGCGGCCCGCATGGCCGCCTTCGACACCAACCTCATCGCCTACGACCCCTACGTGCAGCCCGCCCGGGCCGCCCAGATGGGGATCCAGCTGGTGAGCCTGGACGACCTGCTGCTGCGCAGTGACTTCATCTCGATCCACCTGCCCAAGACGCCCGAGACCATCGGCCTGATCGGCAAGGACGAGCTGGACAAGGTCAAGCCGGGCGTGCGGATCGTCAACGCCGCCCGTGGTGGCCTCATCGACGAGGCCGCGCTGGCCGCGGCGCTGGCCGACGGCCGGGTGGCCGGGGCCGGTATCGACGTGTTCGCCACCGAGCCGTGCACCGACTCGCCGCTGTTCGCGCTGGACAACGTGGTCGTCACCCCGCACCTGGGTGCCTCGACCCGGGAGGCGCAGGACAACGCCGGTCTCCAGGTCGTCAAGAGCGTGAAACTGGCGCTGGCGGGCGAGTTCGTGCCCGACGCCGTGAACGTCAAGGCCGGAAGCGGGGTCGCCGAGGACGTGCGGCCGCTGCTGCCGCTGGCCGAGCGGCTGGGACGCCTGTTCACCGCGATCGCCGAGGGCCCGGCCCAGTCGGTGACCGTCGAGGTGCGCGGCGAAGTGATCGACTCCGACGTGTCGGTGTTGCAGCTGGCCGCCACCAAGGGACTGTTCGTGGACGTCGCCGACCAGGTGACCTACGTCAACGCGCCGCTGCTGGCCGCCGACAAGGGGATCGACGTCGGGCTGTTCACCTCCGCCGAGAGCCCCGAGTTCCACAACCAGGTGACCGTGCGCGGTGCGCTGGCCGACGGCCGGGCGGTGTCGGTGTCGGGCACCGTGACCCAGGGGCCGCGTGAGGTTCGCAAGCTCACCGAGATCGACGGGTACGACGTCGAGATCGACGCCGAGGGACCGCTGTTGATCATGCGTTACACCGACCGGCCCGGCATCGTGGGTCTCATCGGTGGTTCGCTGGGCGACGAGTCGATCAACATCGGCGCGATGCAGGTGTCGCGGCGCGAGGCCGGGGGCGAGGCGCTGATGATCGTCGCCACCGACGCCGAGGTGCCCGCGGACCTGTTGACCAAGCTGGCCGGAACCGTCGGGGCCACCTCCGCCAGCGCGGTTACTCTCACGGATTAGTGCCACTCTGACCGAACAGCCATGGTGAACCGGGCCATGGGTCGGTAGCTTGTGCGCGTGGCAAAAGAAGTACGCGCTAACCCAACTGACCTGGCCCGGCTCGCCGAGGCCTTCCTCACCGAGTCCAAGGATCTCTTCGGCGCGCTGAAGACCGCCCGCGGCGAGATCTCGCTGGGCGGAGACGTCTTCGGCAACGCCGACGCGGCGGCCAAGGTGCAGGCCGCCTACACCGGCGCCATCGAAGCGGCCGGTACCGACGTGGAACGTCTCATCGCGGTGTGCGAAGAGGACATGGAGAGCCTGTATCAGGTCGCGTTCGCCTACCAGTACACCGACCAGAACAACGGCCAGACGATCGACAACGTCGACGACAACAACCCGCTGACTCCCTGACGTCCTCCCCGCCCGAACCCCCTGGAGACAAACCCGTGCCCGAGCCCCACATCAACGTCGACACGCGCTACTGGAACCTGGAAGGCAACCCCGGGAAACTGGAGAAGGCCGCCACCGCCTGGCGCGAACTCGCCAAGGTAGGCAAGACCTCTGCGGACAACGTCGAGACCGCCTCCAACGACCTCGTCAACGGCAAATGGGCCGGTGACTGCCGCGACTCGTTCGCCGAGCACCGCAAGACCCTGATCGGCTCGCTCGACGGCGCCGACACCCGCGCCGGTGAGATCGCCGGTCACCTGGACGGCATCGCCGCGTTGCAGCGCAAGTTCCAGGGTTTCCTGACCGAGGCGCTGGGCAAGATCACCGGCGCCGTGCCCAACATGTGCGGGGCGAACCCGCCGCCGGGCGGCTCGATCCTCACCTTCATGCCCGAGAACCCCGAACAGTCCAAGGCGGTCCTGGACTCGGTGGAGAAGGCCAAGAAGATCCGCAAGTCCTATGACGACGAACTGGGCCCGTACGCCGGGAAGTTCGACGAGTCCAAGACCAAATGGGAGAAGGACTCCAAGGCCTGGGAAGCCATCGTCGAGAACCAGGCCGACCCGTTCACGGTGCCGCCGGAGGCCGACAAGACCTCGGTGATCATGGTGGACGGTAAGGCGGTCGTCAACACCGGTTCCGGCAACGACAAGGTCAACGTCACCACCGACAAGGACGGCAACGTCAAGGTCGAGGTCAACGGCGTCGTGCAGACCTTCCCGCCGGGCACCCCGGTGGTGGTGCGCGGTGGCGAGGGCAACGACGTCATCACCGTCGACAAGAACACCAAGGTCAACCTGACGCTTTTGGGCGGCGACGGCAACGACCGGGTCCACAGTGCCGGAGGCGCCGACACCATCGTGTCCGGTCACGGCAAGGACGACGTGTACGCCGGTGAGGGCAACGACTACGTGTCCAGCGGTTCCGGAATCGACTATGTGGACGGCCAGGACGGCAACGACGACATCGGCGGCGGCACCGGCAACGACACCCTCTACGGCCTGGGCGGCGACGACTACATCAACGGCGGTGAGGACGCCGACTACCTCGAAGGCGCCAAGGGCAACGACACCATCGACGGCGGCACCGGCCCCGACATCATCTCCGGCGGCAAGGGCGACGACACGCTGCGCGGCGGCGGCACCGGCACCGACTACGACGGTTACGACCCCAGCAAACCCGAACGCGGCGACGTGTTCTACGGCGGCGAGGGCAAGGACGACGTCACCGCCGGTTCCGGCAAGAGCGACGCGTACATCCAGGACGGCGACTCCACCCACAACGTGGACAAGACCGTCACCGTCGAGATCAGCGACGCCGGTGGCTTCATCAAGTTCGAGGGCTCCGACGAGTTCAAGGAGCGGATGCAGGCCGACCTGGACATGATGCGCTCCTCGCCGACCGCCCAGCAGATGCTGGAAGGCCTGGAGTCCAAGCGCGACCCGAACTTCTGGGGCGGCGAGCACTCACTGACCATCGTGGAACAGAGCGCGGCCCAGGACGGCGGCAGCGCCGAGTCCGGCGACGAGAGCATCTGGGGCAACAAGGACTCCAAGATCAACATGAACCCGGGCTACACCCCGAACTACTACGACGGCCGTTCGTCCACGGTGCTGTACCACGAGATGGCGCACGTGTACGACTTCTGGAACAACGGCTTCGACGACACCCCGTACCACGGCGACCCCAACGGCCAGAACAAGGGAACCGAACAGGGCGAGCGCACGGCGGTGGGCCTGGAGGTCGACCACGACCACGACTCCAACACCCCCGACAAACGCGACGACACCCACCCGTGGGAACTCACCGAGAACGCGCTGCGGGACGAGTACAACCTCCCCAAGCGCGAGGAATACTGATCGGCATGAAGCGATCGCTGCCCGCCCTCGCCATCGCGTCGGCACTGCTGCTTACGGCCTGTGGCCAACGCGGCGGAGTCGACGACGGCGAGGGCGGCGCCGCGATGGACGGGGCGGAGTTCTCGTCCAGCATCGACGTGGACGGTGACGACGTCACGGTCGAGTTCACGCTGAACAACACTGGAAGCGGCGCCCTCCTCGCCTACGACCGCGGCTGGGTCACCGACCCAAAATCGCCCACCGACGAGGAACTCGAACCCACCGAGGACGACGTCCAGATCATAGTGGACGGTGACTCGGTGGAGTTCGGGCTGCGGATCATCCACGCCTGCCACGGCAACCCGCAGGGCGAGATGCCGCCCGAGGAAGTCCCCGAATGCGAGACCGACACCGCCACCGGCGGCCGCTACGCCGCCACCATCGTCGAACCCGACCGGGCCCTGTCGCGCGAGTACCAATTCGACGCGGCCAGCGTGTGGCCCGACTACCCCACGAAGCTGGCGGGAACCACCATCGACCTGAAGGGCAAGGACGTCCGGTTCTGTCTGGGCGTTGACCGACCCGAGAACCCGGCCGACGAAGAGCTGTACCCGCCGGAAGCCGCCGAGACCGTCCTGTGTGGCGAGGCCGTCACCGTCGACTAGCGACTCAGAACCGAACGCCGCCCGGCATCAGCGACGGATGCCGGGCGGCGGTTCTTCATCGGGCGTTACAGGTTCGCCTTGTAAACGAGGCGGTTCGGGGTTCCCGAGGGGTTGGACTTGATGACTCCGGAGGTGGCGTTGCTGGCGATCCAGGAGTTGACCGTCGCCGAGGAGACGTTGCCGTTCACGGCCTTGTAGAGCGCGCCGACACCGGCCACGTGGGGCGACGCCATCGAGGTGCCGCTGATGGTGTTGGTGCCGGTGAGCCACGTGGAGGTGATGCTCACGCCGGGGCCGTAGACCTCGACGCAGTTGCCGTAGTTGCTGAACGACGCCTTGGTGTCGGTGCGGTCGCTGGCCGCCACGGTGGTCACGTTGGACGCGCTGGCCGGGGACCTGTTGCAGGCGTTGGTGTTCTCGTTGCCCGCGGCCACCGCGGTGAAGACACCGGCGTTGGCCATGCGGGTGGCGGCCGCGTTGACGGAGGCGTTGTAGGCGCCGCCCAGGGACATGTTGGCCACCGAGTTGGCCGCGTGGTTGGCGGTCACCCAGTCCATGCCGGAGATGACGCCGGACCAGCTGCCGCTGCCCTGGCAGTTGAGCACCTTGACGCCGCGCAGGGCAACGCCCTTGGCGACACCGTAGGTGGCCGAGCCGACCGTACCGGCGACGTGGGTGCCGTGGCCGTTGCAGTCGGAGTTGCTGCCACCGGCGGAGTTGTAGACGTTGCTGGCGCGGCCGCCGAACTGGCTGTGGGTGGCCGCTATGCCGGTGTCGATGATGTAGGCGGTGACGCCGCTACCGGTGGAGTTGTACGTGTACGTGGTCGACAGTGGAAGGTTCCGCTGGTCGATGCGGTCGATGCCCCAGGTCGCGTTGGACTGGGTGGTGTCGACCTTGACGACGCCGTCCTCTTCGATCATGGCGACGTTCGGGTTGTGTTGCAGGGCGGACAGTTCACCGGCCGACAGCTTGGCGGCGAAACCGTCGAGCGCGTCGTCGTAGGTGAACAGCGGCTTCTTGTTCAGCGATTTGACCGCTGAGTTGACGCCGGAGTCGGACTTGAAACTGACGATGTACTGACCGGGCACCTTCTCGCCTTGCGCCTTGGTGATCTTCACCAGTGGCGCCGGTTCCGCTTGGGCGGGCACTGCCCAAGCGGCTGTCAGGGCGGTTACGGCAAGGGTGACGGCGAGTATTCTTCGCATGATTCCTACCTTTGGGCCTCAGGTATGGACAATCCTGTCGCCGGGCTGCGACAGGTGGGCTCAGAGTATCTGAAGCATTGCCCGCTGTCTATATCTCGATATGTGGAAAGTGTGTCGCCACTGAAAGACTCGGGACGGAGGGTCTAGGCTGCGGGCATGGTCGAGAACAACCACGCCGTGGACGAGTCCGGCGAGTTCCAGCGCTCCCGCAGTCACTTCGCCGACCGGATCACCGCGGACGGTTCCTCGGGTTGGCCGGTGGAGCCGGGCCGGTACCGGTTGATCGTGTCGCGCGCCTGTCCGTGGGCGCACCGGATGCTGATCGTGCGGAAGCTCTTGGGCTTGGAGGACGTGATCTCGCTGGGGGTGGCCGACCCGATCCAGGACGAGCTGAGCTGGCGGTTCACCCTCGATCCCGGTGACATCGACCCGGTGCTGAAGATCGCGTACCTGGGCGACGCCTACCGGGCCCGGGAACCGGAGTACGACGGCGGCGTCAGCGTCCCGGCCATTGTCGACATTCCCAGCGGGAAGCTCGTCACCAACGACTACCTCCAGATGACACTCGACCTGTCGACACAGTGGACCGCGTATCACCGCGAGGGCGCGCCCGACCTGTATCCCGAGGGGATGCGCGACGAGATCGACGCCGTCATCGAGCCGATCTTCAAGGAGTTCAACAACGGCGTCTACCGCGCCGGATTCGCCACCTCGCAGGAGAAGTACGAGGCCGCCTACCGCGACGTCTTCGGTCGGCTCGACGCCCTTGAGGAGCGGTTGAGCACCCGCCGGTTCCTGATGGGCGACGCCATCACCGAGGCCGACATCCGGTTGTTCACGACGCTGGTGCGCTTCGACGCGGTCTACCATGGACATTTCAAGTGCAACCGCAACAAGCTCACCGAGATGCCGGTGCTGTGGGCCTACGCCCGGGATCTGTACCAGACGCCCGGTTTCGGCGAGACCGTCGACTTCGATCACATCAAGCGGCACTACTACGTGGTCCACTCCGACATCAACCCGACCGGGATCGTGCCGGTGGGGCCCGACGCGTCCGGATGGTCGACTCCGCACGGCAGGGAATCGCTTACAAATTGACATACGCAAATACTTGCGTGTGGGGCATCGGGTGTAGATGATGGGAGTGCCCACAGTTAATAAAGTTTTCTAAGGAGGGCGGTCATGAACCGTCGCTTCCTGTCTCTTGTCACACCCATCGCCGCCCTGGTACTGGCCGGGGTGTTCGGCATCATGATCACCGGTTCCGCCCAGGCCGATGACGCCGAATGCCGCCCCGACGGTCTGTACAAGCAGAGCGGGGTGGACGTGCCCTACTGCGATGTCTACGACACCGCCGGACGAGAGACCATGGACAGTCCACGAAGGTCAATCGGCTATTTCGCCAGCTGGCGCACCGGAAAGGACGGGACACCGGCCTATCTGGTCAACGACATTCCGTGGAACAAGATCACCCACATCAACTATGCCTTCGCCCACGTCAAGGACGACAAGATCTCGGTCGGCTCGCCGACCGCGTCCAATCCCGCCATCGGCATGGAGTGGCCGGGCGTGCCCGGCGCCGAGATGGACCCCGACCTGTCCTACAAGGGACACTTCAACCTGCTGAACAAGTACAAGAAGCAGCACCCCAACGTCAAGACGCTGATCTCGGTCGGCGGCTGGGCCGAGACCGGCGGCTACTTCGGTGACGACGGCAAACGGGTCGCCAACGGCGGCTTCTACACGCTGGCCGAGTCCCAGACGAAGATCAACACCTTCGCCGACTCGGTGGTGGACTTCCTGCGCAAGTACGGTTTCGACGGCGTCGACATCGACTACGAGTACGCCACCAGCGCCAACCACGCCGGGAACCCGCTGGACTTCCAGTTCTCCGACTCCCGGCGCGCCACCCTGATGTCCGGGTACGTCAAGCTCATGAAGACGATCCGCGAGAAGCTCAACGCCGCCTCGGCGGCCGACGGCAAGTACTACATGTCCACCGCGGCCGTTTCCGCGTCCGGCTGGATCCTGCGCGGCAGTGAGTCCTATCAGGTCACCGAGTACCTGGACTACGCCAACATCATGAGCTACGACCTGCACGGCGCCTGGAACCACTTCGTCGGCCCCAACGCGGCGCTGTACGACGACGGCACCGACTCCGAGATGAAGCACTGGAACGTGTACGGCACCTACGGAATGGGTTATCTCAACACCGACTGGGCCTACCACTACTTCCGGGGCAGCATGCCCGCCGGACGCATCAACATCGGCACCCCGTTCTACACCCGGGGCTGGCGCAACGTCAACGGCGGCACCAACGGCCTGTGGGGTACCTCCGCACTGGCCGACCAGACCAAGTGCCCCGCCGGAACCGGCGGTGACGTGGGCTCCACCGTGCCGTGCGGCGACGGCGCGCTGGGCATCGACAACCTGTGGCACGACAAGAACACCATGGGCGGTGAGGAACCGGCCGGGGCCAACCCGATGTGGCACGCCAAGAACCTGGAGGAGGGGATCCAGGGCAGCTACATCGAGGACTACGGCCTGGATCCGGAGAACGACCCCACCGACCGGCTGACCGGAACCTACTCGCGCCACTACGCCGACACCATGGAGGCGCCGTGGCTGTGGAACGCCGACAAGAAGGTCTTCCTGTCCACCGAGGACGAGGAGTCGATGGCCGCCAAGACCAAGTTCGTCATCGACCAGGGCCTGGGCGGCATCATGTTCTGGGAGATGTCGGGTGACTACGACTGGGACGCCGACGCGGGCGAGTACCGGATGGGCACCACGCTGATCGACCAGATCGACGCGGCCTTCGCCAACGCCGGGCCCTACGACGCGACCAAGTCGAACATCACGATGCCCGACACCCAGCTCAACGTCGACGTGACCTACTCCGGTTACGCCGTCGGCGACGCCAACTACCCGATCAACCCGACCATGACCATCAAGAACAACTCCTCGGCGACCATCCCCGGCGGCGCGGTGCTGGAGTTCGACTACGCCACCTCGGCGCCGTGCGACATGACGCAGCAGTCCGGGTGGACACTGAGCACCGTCAAATGTGGCCATACCGGCGGCAACACCGGCGGCCTCAAGGGCGACTTCCAGCGGGTGGCGCTGACCGTGCCCAGCTGGCAGACGATCGCCCCGGGAGCGTCGGTGACGGTGAAGATCGTCTACCGGCTGCCGATCTCGACCCCGTCGAACTACGTGCTGAAGTTCGGCGGCAAGAGCTACGCGCTCAGCGTCGACCACCCGAGACTCGGCGATCCGGGTGGCGACCCCACCTCGTCGAGCTCGTCGCCGACGTCGACGCCGACCACCGATCCGCCCGACCAGTGCACCGAGGCGGCCTGGGAGTCCACGAAGGTCTACAACGGCGGCAACAAGGTCTCGCACAAGGGCCACAACTGGCAGGCGAAGTGGTGGACCCAGGGCGAGGAGCCCGGAACCACCGGAGAGTGGGGAGTCTGGCGAGACCTGGGCGCTTGCTGACAGGTGTGTAAGGATTATCGGGCCCTGCTTCCCCTTGTGCCCGAAAGGATCCCCATGCGCCGATCACGCGTGCTCGCTATCGCGGCCACCCTGGCCCTCACCGGCGGTGCCGTCGTCACCCACACGACGACGGCCACCGCCGACGAGGCCGGGGTGGCCGTGGACTTCACCAGGCCCACCGCCCAGATCGAGACCGGTGACATCGGCGTCACCATCACCGGATACGGCGGCCTCAACTACATCGTCAACAGCGAGGACCACCGCAAAGCGCTGGCGGCGCACGGTTTCGACACGATGCGGATCGAACTGCGCTACGAGACCCCCGGCGACCACGACAGCCGGATCATCTGCGGCGGCGACAGCTGTCACAAGGACTATGACGGCGACACCTGGATGTCGGCGATCCGCGACAAGATGAACGCCACCCCGATCCTCGTGGTGCCCGCCGACGCCGACGACGCGGTGAGCCTGTACGAGCACTTCGCCGCCACCGGAACGGTTCCGAAGGTCATCGTCGGCAACGAGCTCGACGCCGGGAACCCGCCGCGGATGGACGCGGCGACCTACGCGGGCGTTTTCAACGAGATCGCGACCCGCATCCACGCCGCCGACGCGTCGGTGCAGGTCGGCGGTCCGGGAACCGCGCACAACAACATCGGTTACCTGCGGACCTTCCTGGAGAAGTCCGGCGAGCACGTCGACTTCGTCGACTACCACGACTACGGCATGGGGGAGACCCGATTGCCGGACGCACAGCTGCTGGCCGAGGCCGCCAACTACGAACGCGACATCGCCGAGGTGCGCACACTCATCGACTCCACCGTCCCCAACGGCTCGGACGTCGGCATCCAGATCGGTGAGTGGAACATGGACCACGGCGACAAGAGCCCGGCGTGTTCGTCCATGACCTCGCACCTGCCGACAGTGTGGGGTGCCGCGGCACTGGGCACGATGCTCGAATCCGAGGCCACCGCGCTGCTGTTCGGGGACAAGAACGGCTGCCTGGGCCTGACCGGCGAATGGGGTGAGGGGCAGGGCGAGGACTTCGTCGACATCAACAAGCCGATGCCGATCTCGCACGGCGTCGGCATGTTCACCGGCGAGGGTCTGTTCCGGCCGTTCGGGACCACGATGGTGGCGACGTCCACTTCGGATGACTTGCTGTACGTGTTCGCGTCCGCCGACGACAAGAACATCGTGGTCGTCAACACCGCGACAACCGAGACCAGCACCGCGATGTCGTTCACGGGGCTGGACAGCGGCACCGCCGAGGTGTGGCAGACGACGAACGCGCAACGGGTCCCGCACCGCGCCGGTACCGCCGACATCTCCGGCGGCGGCATGACCGCGACGCTGCCCGCCCGTTCGGTGACGACCTTCGTCGTCGGCTGACGACGAGAAGGCGGTGACCCCGATTTCCCGGGGTCACCGCCCGCGCGTTTCAGGACCGTTCGCTGCCGATGCGGGGGAACGGGGCGGTGGAGAACACCACCTCGACCTCCACCTCGAAGTACTGGGCGATCCGCAACGCGAGGTACAGGCTCGGGCTGTACTCGCCGCGCTCCAGATAACCGATCGTCTGGTAGTGGACGCCCAGCGCCTCGGCCAGCTGTCGCCGTGAGATACCCCGTTCGGCACGCAACATCGCGATCCGGTTGTAGATCACCTCGTTGTTCGTCGCCACGGTTATCCTCTCTCGACGGTGGGGTGGTTCGTCTTGGTGCTAGCGGGGTCCGCCGCGTTGCGCCGAGCGCTCCTGGCGTTCGGCGACGGCGGAACCGGATTCCTTGCGGACCATCCGACGCAGCAGGATCGGGGCCAGCACCAGCCCGATCAGGGCCCAGATCCCCAGTACCCCGAAGGTCTCCAGGTGTCGCCACGACCCTCCGATC
This sequence comes from Stackebrandtia nassauensis DSM 44728, assembly GCF_000024545.1. Taxonomy (GTDB): domain Bacteria; phylum Actinomycetota; class Actinomycetes; order Mycobacteriales; family Micromonosporaceae; genus Stackebrandtia; species Stackebrandtia nassauensis. Next base: position 4,595,713 of record NC_013947.1, on the reverse strand, counting down.
TCGACGGCCGCCATGGAGTCGGGCAGCAGTGCCGAGCGCATGCCCAGCCCCGCCCAGTACATGGGGAAGACCTGCGCGATGCCCTGTAGCCAACCCGGCAGCGCCGTGATCGGGTAGAAGATACCCGAGATCGCCGTCATGCCCATGATGGGAAACATGACCAGCCCCATCAGCCTGGGGTTGGTGAACATCGAGCCGAGGACCACGCCGATCGGCATCGTCGCGGCCAGGCTGAACACGGTCACCAGCACGACCAGCAACCACGACGTCGGGCTGGCGAACGAGACGCCGGGGAACAGCATCACGCCCGGGATCAGGATGAGCGCGATACTGAAGGAGATGAAGATCGAGCTGGAGACGCTGGCCCCCATGACATAGGAGGTCATACCGCCGGGGATCGACTTGGCGCGCAGCATGGTGCCGTCTTCGCGTTCGGTGATGATCTGTCCGGCGAGTCCGGCCAGTCCGCCGAAGACCAGGTTCATGCCGAGCAGACTCGGCAGCGACATCGATCCCAGTGAGACCGGTGCCCCCTCGACGTCCACATCGCGCAGGAACAGGATCACGATGACCGCGATCAGCGTCGGGAACAGGAATCCGATGATGTCGGTGGACATCACGGAGTGCTTGAACTCGATCCAGCCGCGTTTGAGCCCGATGACGTAGGGCGTGCGGGCGGTGGTGGGGGTGCTCATCGGGTGGCCTCCTGGAACTGGTGGATCGCGATCTCCTCGTTGCCGGACTCGAACTGCTGCACCATCGACATGTAGGTCTCCTCCAGGCTGGCGCGGCGGATCTCCAGGTCGGTGACGGCGTCGCCGTGTTCGGCGAACAGCTTGCGGACGAAGTCGGTGGCGTCGAGGGTGGAGTGGACGTGGAAGTCACCGTCCACACGCCATTTGACCTCGGCCTCGGTGGACATCTGCCGGGCCAGGTAGTCGGCCGAGCCGTCGGCGATGATGCGGCCACCGGCCAGGATCAGGATCCGGTCGGCGAGCTTCTCGGCCTCGTCGAGGTCGTGGGTGGTCAAAAGGATCGTGGTGTTGTCCAGGTCGGACAGCCGGTGGATCAGGTCGTGGAACTCGCGGCGGGCGTGCGGGTCGAAGCCGACGGTGGGCTCGTCCAGGAACAGCAGTTCCGGACGGCCGACGATGCCGATCGCCACGTCGAGGCGGCGCCGCTGGCCGCCCGACAGCATCCGGATCTTCTTGTCGGCCTGTTCGGTGAGGCCGACGGTCTCGATGAGTTCGTCGGCGTCCCAGGGGCGGGGGACGAGTTCGGTGGAATAGGGGGCGTAGTACTCGCCGAGGTGCTTCAGCAACTCCCGGACCTTCCACTTGCCATGGTCGCGCCAGTTCTGGAGCACCACACCGAACTTGGCGCGCCAGTCCTCTCTTCCGGTGGCGGGATCGGTGCCGAGCACCTGGGCGTGTCCGCCCGAGCGCATCCGGAATCCCTCCAGGATCTCAATGGTGGTGGTCTTTCCCGCGCCGTTGGGGCCCAAGAGCGTGATGACCTCGCCGGGGGCGGCGGTGAAGTTGACGCCGGTGAGGACGTCCTTCGTGCCGTACCGCATCCGAAGGTCGCGCACCTCGATGACGGGGGAGCCCGGACCGCCAGTCGAAGACATAGTCGTTCTCCTTATTGGTTTACTGGTGCTTCAATTGATAGCACATGTACTACATCTCGTCCAGTGGGCCAACGCTGTAATCAACCGCACAGTTGACTCAATCATCCAACTGGATGATTAACTGCTACGGTTGCCGCATGGCCGAACCCGCGCCCCGACGCACCCCCGAGACCTCCGAACGGCAACGCGACGCCGAACGCAGCAAACGGCGGTTGCTGGAGGCGGCTTTTGACGAGTTCGCCGCCCACGGCTTCGCCGGGGCGCGGGTCGGCCGGATCGCCGAGGCGGCCGGAGTCAACAAGCAGCTCATCAGCTACTACTTCGGCTGCAAAGAGGGCCTGTACCAGGCGATGCAGCGCAGCTGGCTGGACGCCGAGGCGGTCAACGCCAACCCCGCCGTCCCGGCCGCCGACACCATGATGTGGTACCTGCGCGAGTCCCTTTCGGACCCGCGCGGGGTCCGGCTGCTGCTGTGGCAGGCCCTCAACGACGACGCCCCCGACGTACAGGACCAGGCCGACTACGAACGGGAACAGGAGTGGATGCGTCGTCGCGTGGAATCAGGCGAGTTCGCCGCCGACCTGGACCCGGAGGCACTGCAACTGGTGTTCATGGGGATGACCATGATGCCCGCCGCCATGCCGCACCTGGTCCGCCAGCTGTTCGGCGTCGAACCGAACTCCGAGGAGTTCATCGAGAGATACGGCAAGACACTGCGCCGCGTCCTGGCGGCGCTCGCCGATCCACCCAAACCCCCCAAGAAAGGGAGCAACCCATGACCGTTCTGGTCACCGGAGCGCGCGGCAACCTCGCGCGCCGCGTCATCGACCAACTGCTGGAGGCCGGCGAAACCGTGCGCGCCGCCAGCCGCGACCCCGAGAACACCCAGCTGCCGCCCGGCGTCGAGCCGATCCTCGTCGACTTCACCAAACCCGAGACGCTGCCGCGCGCGCTCGCGGGTGTCGACCGGGTGTTCCTGTACTCGGCGCACGAGGGCCTCGACAACTTCGTCGCCGCCGCCAAGGAAGCCGGAGTGTCCAAGGTGGTGCTGCTGTCCTCGGCCGGTGCCGCGATGCCCGACGCCATGGACAACTTCATCGGCCGCATGCACCTGCTGGCCGAGCAGGGACTGGAGAACGCCGGATTCACCTGGGTCTTCGTGCGTCCGGCGATGTTCGCCACCAACACCCTGTTCTGGGCCGACTCGGTGAAGAAGGAGAGCCTGGTGCGGGTGCCGTACCCGGACTCGCTGGTGCGCCCGATCCACGACTGGGACATCGCCGACGTGGCGCTGCTCGGCCTGACCAGCGACAAACTGGACGGACACAAGGTGCTCATCGACGGCCCGGAGGCGCTGACCCAGCGTCGCCAGGTCGAGCTGATCGGCGAGGCACTCGGCCGCGAGATCGCCGTCGAGGAGCTGCCGCGCGCGGCGGCCGAACAGTTCCTGCCCGCCGAGGTGCTGGACATGCTCGCCGAGGGTTCGGCGCCGCAGTTCGGGCCGTCCTCGGAAGCCGCGACCGGTAAACCGGCCCGCGACTATGCCCAGTGGGCGATCGACCACGTGAACGACTTCCGCTGAGCTTTACCCGGATCGGGCCCGCCTGGGATGGGCGGGCCCGATCGTCGTGTTCGCAGCCCCGATGTCGTAGGGCCGGTCGATACTTCCGGACATGGCCTCCGTACCGCCCGCGCGCCATCTGTTGCGCGCCAAGGATCTCGTCGACGCCCGGTACTTCGAGGACCTGCGGGTCGCCGATCTGGCCCGGGCCGCGGGCCTGTCGCGGTCCCAGTTCAGCCTCCAGTTCCGCCGCACGTTCGGCGAATCCCCGCACGCGTATCTGCTGACCCGGCGGCTGGAGCGCGCCGCGGCACTGCTGCGCACCACCGACCGGTCGGTGGCGGCGATCTGCCTGGCCGTCGGGCTGCGCAGCATCGGCTCGTTCACGTCCAGCTTCACCCGCATGTACGGGAAGCCGCCACAGTCCTATCGCGACGCTCACCCGCCCGCGTCGAACCTGGCACTGATACCGGGTTGCGTGCTGCGTGCCCACAGCCGTCCGCGACTCCGGACGTTTCGAGAAGACGACGCGACCGGGCGTCAATAACGTGGACGGTGACCACTTCGAACAGCCCAGGAGGAACCGATGATCACGATCGCCCATACCCAGCTGTGGGTGCACGATCAGGATGTCGCGCTTGAGTTCTACACCAAGAAGCTCGGCATGGAGGTGCGCGCCGACGTCACCGTCGCCGAGATGGGGGACTTCCGGTGGCTGGTGGTCGGCCCGGCTGGTCAGCCCGACACCGCGATCGTGCTGATGGCGATTCCGGGCCCGCCGGTGATGGACGCCAAGACCACCGAGCAGGTGAAAGACCTGATGGGCAAGGGTTTCGCCGGGACGGTGTTCCTCGGCACCGACGACTGCCACGCCTCGTTCAAGGAGCTGTCGGCTCGGGGCGTGGAGTTCGTGGAGGAGCCGGAGCCGCGTCCCTATGGCATCGACTCGTCGTTCCGCGACCCGTCGGGCAACCACATCCGGCTGACCCAGGCTTATGCCGCGTCCTGATGCGAAGCGGGCCCGTCCAGCGTGGACGGGCCCGCTTTCCGTCGATGGATAAGGAGGAGGTCATCGCCGGTTCCGGCGCGGGCTTCGGTTCGGGCGCCGGGGTTCTCAGCCGCAGCGACAGCAGCAGCGCCAGCACCATGAACACCGCCCCGGCGGCGAAGACCAGGTCGACGGCCGACACGAAGGAGTCGATGGCGGCGCCTTTCTGACTGGCGTCGAGTCCGCCGATCCCGGCGGGGGTGAGGCCGGGTTGGTCGGCGGCGAAGCTGCGGTTGAGCAGGGTGCCGAACACCGCCGCTCCGAAAGCGCCGCCCAGGGTCTGGAACAGTCGCACTCCGGTGGTGGCCACGCCGATCTGGTGTTTCGGCGCGGCCTGTTGGGCCGCGACCACGAGCAGACCCAACAGTTGTCCCATGCCGACGCCGAACAGGAACATCTCGCCGCGGATGATCCACAGTGAGGTGTCGCTTTCGGTCAGTGCCAGCAGGGCCAGCGCGAGGGCACCGAAACCGGTGCCGGAGATCATGAAGTTGCGAGTGGCCCAGCCGCGTTCCATCAGCTTGCCGGACACGATGCCGATGACGAACAGTCCGGCCGCCATCGGGATCATGAACATGCCCGCCGCGGTGGCCTCGATGTCGCGGGCCACCTGGAGGTACACCATCAGGTAGACCATGGTGCCCATCATCGCGACGCCGGTCAGGCCCTGGATCACGAAGGCCAGTCGCACCGTCGGGATGCGGAACAGCGTCAGCGGCAGGATCGGTTCGGCCGCTGTGGACTGTCGCCACAGGAACAGCGCCAGCGTCAGCACGCTGGCGGTGGCCAGGCCCAGGATCACCGGGGAGGTCCAGGCGAACTCGACGCCGCCCCACTCGGTAACCAACAGCGCGCCGGTGGTGAAAGCGGCGGCGAGGCCCGCGCCCAAAAAGTCGATGCGGTGCGCGACCCGGGTGTGGTTGAGCTTCAACACCAGGGCGCCGACCACGATGATGGCCACGCCGAGCGGAATGTTGATCCAGAAGATCCAGCGCCAGTTACCGGCGTCGGCGAACAGGCCGCCGATCACCGGGCCGACGCCCATACCCAGACCGCCGACGAGGCCGCCCATGCTGCCGCTCTGCCGGGAGCCGTCCTGGCCCTCGAAGATCTTGGCGATCACGACCATGGTGACGCTCATGAGACCGCCGCCGCCGATGCCCTGCACAGCGCGAAACGCGATCAGCTGGGTCATGTCGGTGGCGAATCCACACAGGATCGATCCGGCCATGAAGGTGCCGACGGCGGCCAGGAACACCGGCTTGGCGCCGAAGACGTCACACAGTTTGCCGTACAGCGGCAGCGCCGCCGTCGACGCCAGCGCGAAGGCGCTGACCAGCCAGGCGACCTTGTCGACGCCGTGGACGGGGTCCAGTTCGCGCACGATCGGCACCGTGGCGGCCGAGACGATGTTCATGTCGAGCACCGCCAGGATGATCGTCGCCAGACACGCGAACATGCCGATCTTTCGCTGCAACGGGGTCATCGGATTCGTTATCGGGGTTGTCGTCATGCCGGGAACGATAACAACAAACTTGTACTTGGTCAAAAATTATTCCGAGCACATACTTTGAACTGGTACATTAATGTCATGTCGGACGAACTCAGCCTCCGGGAACGCAAGAAGGCGCAGACTCGGCGGGACCTGATCTACACGGCGATCGAACTCGTCAGCGCCAAGGGCTACGACAACGTCACGGTCGCCGAGATCGCCGAGGCCGCGCAGGTGTCGAAGATGACCGTGTTCAACTACTTCGGCAGCAAGGACGACCTGCTCATGGCCGCCCCCGAGCGGCACGTGGACGATCCGACCGAAGCGGTTCGCGACCGCGCGTCCGGGCAGACGCCGGTGGACGCGGTACGCGAGTACTTTCTGGCCGCGCTGCTGGAACAGGATCCCGCCACCGGCCTGAGCGACAACGACACCGTGCGCAAGCTACAGCGGATCGCCTCCGAGGTTCCGTCGTTGCGGATGCGCTGGGCCTCCTATGTCGCCGAGGCACAGCGGCGGCTCGCCGAGTACCTGGCCACAGAGGACGAATGCGACGACCTCACCGCCGACCTCGTGGCCGCCCAGATCGAGGGGGTGCGGATGGCCCTGATCCGCGCGAACATCGTCCGCATGGTCGGGGGCGAGACCGCCGCGGAGGTCTACCCCGAGGCCAAGGCTCGGGCCGAGCGCGCCTTCGCGCTACTGGAGACCGGACTGGGGGATGTGCTGCGGCGCTAGCCGACCGACTTGCGGGCGAGGTCCAAGGCGCGCGGCGTACCGATCGTGGTGAGACGGTCGATGATGTGCCGGGCGCACGCGGCGGGCGACAGCTCGGAGGTGTCGCACTCGATGTCGTAGTCGCCGTGGACGTGCACCCGGGTGAAGTGGAACTCCGCGCGGCCGGGCTCCCGGTCGCCGCGCGCCGCCTCGCGTCGCCGCAACTCCGGCAGTGGACAGTGGACGCCAACGAACACGACCTCGATGCCGTCGAACACGCGCAGACAGTCGGTGAACCACGCTGGTTCCCGCAACACGTGGTCCATCACGACGTCGTTGCCCGCCAACGCCATCCCGGCCACGGCGCGATGGAATCCCAGGACCGTCCGCTCCAGCACCGCACCGAAGGCTTCGGGGCCCAGGCGGTCGGCCCAGCCGTCGGCGCGCATCGCGTTGATGCCGTCCACCGGCATGTGGAAGTACGGCCGGTCGAGTTGGGCCAGCAGTTGCGCGGCGACGCTGGACTTGCCGGAGCTGGTGGTGCCGTTGAGCAGGATGACCCGGCCGGGAGTCTGGTCCGGGTTCGGCGGTTCCATGATCACGTCGCTCACCTTCCGCGGGTCGACGGTCGCCGACCCCGCGACCGGTACGTTAGCCGCCGGGAGGCGGCTTCAGCTCTCGGCTTGGCCGAGACGGGCGGCGATCGTGCGTGCCGTGTCCGCCGGGGCCAGCTCGGTGGTGTCGATGACGTGCGCGGCCTCGCGAAGCCACGGCAGCGCTCGTTCGTACGCGTCGAGGTGGTCCAGCCGCCATGGCCGGGCACCGGCTTCGGCAGTGTCGTTGTCGATGCGATGTGTCAGGGTGTCGCGGTCGGCGTGCAGGACGACGTGGTGGACGGTGAGGCCGAGCCCGTCGAAACCCGACATCAGTTCCTTCCAGTACTGCTCGACCAGCACGGTCTGCGGTATGACCAGCGTGCCGCCGGAGTGGGCGAGGAGTTGCGCGGCCGTGTGCGGCACCAGGTACCGCCACGCCGGATAGTCCTGGAAGTCGCCGACCGGCGGCCGGGAGCGGAGCAGGTGCCGCAGGAGGTGCCCGACCAGCTCGGAGTCGAAGACCAGCGTGTCGGGCAGCAGTTCGGTGAGGCGGGTGACGGTGGTGGTCTTGCCCGCGCCGAAGGTGCCGTTGATCCACACGACGGTGTCGGTGAGTTTGCCGGTCGAGGATGGCTGGTTCATTACTGCGAGTCTGACAGCCGGGGGCGGAAAATCGGTGGCGGCGGTGAAGGGGCTAAACCTAGGCTGCGCGGATGCTGTATCAACATCCACTGTCCTATCTGCTCGGTTTGCAGGGCGTCGCGTTGTTGCGGGCCTGGGGCGGGGAGCACGATCGACAGTTCGTCCACGAGCGCATCGCGGACATTCGTCGGTTGCTCGACGACATGGAGAAGTTCGGGGACGGGGGAACCGCGAAGGAACTGTCCGTTGAGGACGTATATGCGTCCTGGGCTGCGGTGTACGACGAGCCCGGCAACGGCTTGATCGACATGGAACAGCCCCGGATGCGGGAACTGCTGGACGCCCTGGAGCCCGGCGTCGCGCTCGATGCCGCCTGCGGGACGGGGCGGCACGCCGCGTACCTGGCCGGGCGGGGGCATCAGGTCATCGGGGTGGATTCCTCGGCCGAGATGCTCGCCGTGGCAAGGGAGAAGCTGCCGGAGGTGGAGTTCCACCAGGCCGGGCTGGACGCGTTGCCGGTACCGGACTCGCATGTGGACGTGATCGTGTGCGCGCTGGCGTTGTGCCACGTGCCCGACCTGGCGCCGGTGTTCGCCGAGTTCGCGCGGGTGCTCAAACCCGGTGGGCGGCTTGTCATCTCGGACACCCGGGGGTTGCTCGACAACTTCGACCACCCGCTGGTGCGATACGACGATGCGGGGGTGGCGACGTATTCGCTCAACAAGCATCGCTCGGCGGCCGAATACCTGAAGGTCGCGCTGCCGTTGGGGTTGGACGTGCGGCACTGCGCCGAGTATGGAGTGGACGGTGACTACGTGGACGAGAACGGCGTACCGGCCGGGGCGGCTTCGGATCGGGCGCCCGACCATGATCCCGCCCGGATGCCGAACGTGTGGGCGCTGCACCCGTTCGCGGTGGCGGCCACCAACGCCGCCACCCGGGGCAACCCGAGCCTGATCGTGTGGGAGTTCCAGGCGCGGGAGGGCTAAGCAGTTCTGGCCCGGGCTGGCGGCGGTGGCGCGCAGCAGGTCGCGCACCAGGTCGAAGTCGATGGCCTCGGGTTTGCGGAACCGCAGGCAGCCCTTGCCCATGTCGTGGTCGGCCAGCCGCTCGGCGAAGGCGTCGCGGACGTCGGTGCGCAGCAGGTAGAACGAGATGTACTGCTTCTGGCTGGCGAAGGCGACCCCGCCGAAACCGTCGCGGTCGTAGGCGGGCATGCCGTAGGCCATCGCCTCGGTGAAGCCCGGCAGTTCGGCGACGCACAGGTCCCGCAACCGGGTCAGCGCCTCGCGGCGGCCGTCCGGCAGTTCGGCCAGGTACTCGTCGACGGTTGCGGCCTTGCTGCTCACCATGTCCGCGACACTACGCCGCGTGTGCGACGGTCCAGAAGATTTCTCCCGTGACGGTGATGAATCCGGGCAGCCGCGCGGATCTACCTCCATGACAGCACGACGATCATGTGAGGAGCAGGGATATGTCGCAGGCGAACGAGAAGCTCGCGGTGGAGTTCATCGAGGCGTTCGGACGCGGGGACCGCGAGGCGCTGACCGGATATCTGACCGAGGACGTGGTGTTCGAGAGCCCCCGGGTGCGGTTGGCCGGGGTGGCGGAGGTCAGCGCGGCGATCGCCGGGTTCGGTACGGCGATCACGGAGTTGAGCATCGAGACCGTGTTCGCCGACGAGCATCGGGCCCTGGTCGCGTACACGATGATGGCCGGTCCGTTGGGACCGCTGCGGGCGGTGGATCGGCTGGAGTTCCGGGACGGGCGGATCGCCGCCGACACCGTCGTGTTCGACACCTATCCGGTGCGGCGGGCCGAAGCTCCCGGACGCGGTACCGAGGCCACCGTCATCCAGTACCGGACGCTGCCCGAAGCGGCCGACGCCAACGAGAAGCTGGTCGCCGACGTGTTCGAGCAGCTGGCTGCCGAGGACCCCGGCGGGGTGCGGTACGTGTCGTTGCGGCTGGACGACGGCGTCGGTTTCGTCCACGTCGTGATCAACGAACCCGGCGGCACGAACCTGACCGAACTGAGTTCCTTCGCCGAGTTCCAGCGCGAGTTCTCAGATCGGGTTCCCGACGGCCCCACGCGATCGGGAGCGAAGCTCATCGGCCAGTACCGGATGGTCGGCTAGATTCGACACCGTCGAAAGAGGAGGCACATGGCCACGGCCACCCGCGAGGACGAGTTCGCCCGGCGTGCCGAGCCGTTGCGGCCCGAGCTGCTGGGCTTCTGTTACCGGATGCTGGGTTCGGTCCACGAGGCCGAGGACGTGCTCCAGGACGCGCTGTTGCGGGCCTGGCGGGCGTTTCCGCGGTTCGAGGACCGCTCCTCGCTGCGGACCTGGCTGTACCGGATCACCACCAACGCGTGCCTGCGGGCGCTGGAGCGGGCGAAGCGGCGGCCGTTGCCGTCCGGGTGGGGCGACGCCAGCGCCGATCCGGAGGCGCCGGTGCCGTCGCAGACGTCGGATGTGCCGTGGCTGCAACCGTTCCCCGACGATCCGGCCTCGGTCGTGGAGGGCCGGGAGAGCATGCGGCTGGCGTTGGTCGCGGCGCTGCAACTGCTGCCGCCCCGGCGGCGGGTGGTGCTGATCCTGCGGGACGTCCTGGAGTGGCGGGCCGGGGAGGTGGCCGAGTTCCTCGACACCACCCCGGCGGCCGTCAACAGTCTGTTGCAGCACGCGCGGAGCCAGCTGCGGCGCGCGAACCCGAAGGCGGTACGGGAGGTCGGGCCGTTGACGGCGCGGCAGCGGGAGTTCGTCGACCGGTACGCGAAGGCGTTCGCCGAGGCCGACCTGGACGCGCTGACCGCCGCGTTGTCGGCCGACGCGGTGTGGGAGATGCCGCCGTATCCGACCTGGTTCGCCGGGCGGGACCACGTGGTGCGGTTCCTGGCCACGAAACTGGGCGACGGCGGTGGCCGCCGGTTCGTGCGGGTGTCGGCCAACGGGCAACCGGCGCTGGCGCTGTACCTGCGGGACGGGGACGGCTTCGCGGCGTACGCGGTGCACGTCCTCGACGTGGGTGAGGCCGGGGTCGAGCACGTCGTCGCGTTCATGGATCCGGGGCTGTTCGCGGGTTTCGGGTTGCCGCCGCGGATCGCGGCGGACGATGCCCGCGACGCCTAGTCCAGATCGTGAGACCAGATTGCCGGATAGCGGGACGGTTCCGGTATGGTGGCGCGGTCAGACGTAACGACGGTTAAGGGGAAACAGGGAATGACGCGCATCGCGGTGATCGGCGGCGACGGAATCGGTCAAGAGGTGACCGCCGAAGCACGCAAGGTTCTCGCCGTGGCGCTTCCCAACCTGGAGGCCAACGAGTACGACCTCGGGGCCAGCCGCTACCACGCCACCGGCGAGGTGCTGCCCGAATCGGTGCAGGCCGAACTGGACCAGCACGACGCGATCCTGCTGGGCGCCGTCGGCGACCCGACGGTTCCGCCGGGCGTGCTGGAGCGCGGGCTGCTGTTGAAGCTGCGCTTCGACTTCGACCAGTACGTGAACCTGCGGCCGTCCAAGTTGCTGCCCGGCGCCGAGACGCCGCTGGCCGACGTCAAGGCCGGTGAGATCGACCTGGTGGTGGTGCGCGAGGGCACCGAGGGCCTGTACGCGGGCGCCGGGGGAGTGCTCCACAAGGGCACCTCCGCCGAGATCGCCACCGAGGAGAGCCTCAACACCCGCTACGGCACCGAACGCGTCGTGCGCGACGCCTTCGAACGGGCCAAGCGCCGCGACCGCAAACACGTCACCTGCGTCCACAAGACCAACGTGCTGTCGTACGCCGGTGGCCTGTGGCGCCGCACCTTCGACGAGGTCGCCACCGAGTACCCGGACGTGACGACCGACTACCAGCACATCGACGCCGCGGCCATGTTCATGGTGAACCGGCCGCAGCACTTCGACGTCGTCGTCACCGACAACCTGTTCGGCGACATCCTCACCGACATCGCCGCCGCCGTCACCGGCGGCATCGGGCTGGCCGCCTCCGGCAACGTCAACCCCGACCACGCGCACCCGTCGATGTTCGAGCCGGTGCACGGCTCGGCCCCCGACATCGCCGGCCAGGGCATCGCCGACCCCATAGCCGCGATCCTGTCCACGTCCCTGCTGCTGGACCACATCGGCCAGGGCGAGGCCGCCACCGCGGTCAGCCAGGCCGTCACCGCCGAACTGTCCGGGCGAACCCCGGGCGAGCCGCTCAGCACCGCGGCCGTCGGCGATCGAGTAGCCGCCCGAGTAGCCGAGATCCTCGGCTAGCTCACTCGCGGCACCTGCACTTTCACTCAGCGCCCGGGTGGGTTCGCCCGCCGGGTGCTTTTCTTCGCGTTTCGGGCACCCTGGCGGACGGGCTGATCCGTCGGCCTTAACGAAGGGTAAGTTCTGATGACAACCACCAAACTCGCTTCCCGCACTGCCGAGGAGCGCCAGACAACGACGTCTCGCGGAGGTCTAGACATGATTGGCGGCGACCTGCCCCAGTTCGACATCCGGCCTAATCCGCGTCCGCGGTCGGCGGCCGAGCGCGCCGAGATTCTCGCCAACCCCGGCTTCGGACTCCACTTCACCGACCACATGGTCACCATCCAGTACACCGAGGGACAGGGCTGGCACGACCCGACGGTCCAGGCCTACGGCCCGATCCAGATGTCCCCGGCCACGGCCGTGCTGCACTACGCCCAGGAGATCTTCGAGGGCATGAAGGCCTACCACCGGGCCGACGGCAAGATCGGCCTGTTCCGGGCCGACGAGAACGCCCGCCGGTTCCAGCGCTCGGCCGAGCGGATGGCCATGGCCCAGCTGCCCGAGGAGTGGTTCCTGGCCTCGTTGCAGGCGCTGATCGACGTCGACAAGTCCTGGGTTCCCGACGACGAGGACTCCAGCCTGTACCTGCGGCCGTTCATGTTCGCCAACGAGGCGTTCCTGGGCGTCAGACCCGCCAAGGAGTTCCTGTACTGCGTCATCGCCTCACCGGCGGGCGCCTACTTCAAGTCCGGCCCCAAGCCGGTGAGCCTGTGGGTCTCGCAGGAGTACACCCGCGCGGCTCCCGGCGGCACCGGCGCGGCCAAGTGCGGCGGCAACTACGCCACCAGCCTGCGACCGCAGTCGGAGGCCATCGAGAACGGCTGCGAGCAGGTGGTGTTCCTGGACGCGGTGCACCGCAAGTACATCGACGAGCTCGGCGGCATGAACATCTTCTTCGTCTACGAGGCCGAGAAGAAGATCGTGACCCCCGAACTGGGCACGATCCTGGCCGGTGTCACCCGCGACGCCGTCCTCACCCTGGGCCGCGACCTCGGCTACCGGGTGGAGGAGCGGCAGTACAGCTTCGAGGAGTGGAAGGCCGACGCGCTGTCGGGCAGCCTCTCCGAGACCTTCGCCTGCGGCACCGCCGCGGTGCTGACCCCGGTCGGCACGGTGCGCGACCACACCGGCGAGTTCCACGCCTCGGGTGGCAAGGCCGGTGAGCTGACGATGAAGCTGCGCCAGACGCTGCTGGACATCCAGCACGGTAAGGCCGCCGACCCGTACGGGTGGACCAGCGTCATCGGCTGACCGGCGAACTCGGCCGCGCGGTCGAAAAGCCGGTTGTGGACATACCCGACACTCAATACCTTGATGGCCATGGAATGGGTCGAGGGTTTCTACTCCACCACCGGCAAGTGGTGGGCCGATGCCGAAAGCGACGTGTCCGATCGCGACCGTGACCGGGCCGCGTCACTGTCCCGCTGGCTCGGCCCGGAGCGCGGCCGGGTGCTCGAACTGGGCAGCGGCTACGGCAACACCGCCGCCGCGATCGCGCAGGCCGGTCACGAGGTGATCGGCGTGGAGATCAGCGACCGGATCGACGCGGCGAGCCGCCATGCCGCCCCGGACTCGCCGCGCTTCGTCCAGGCCGACTTCTACGGCGTGGAGCTGCCCGGCCGCTTCGACGCGGTGTGCTACTTCAACGGCTTCGGGATCGGCACGGACGCCGACCAGCGGCGGCTGCTGCGCCGGATCGCCAGCGAGTGGCTGACGGGCAACGGTGTCGCACTCATCGACGTGTTCAATCCGTTCGTGTGGGCGAGCTGGGACGGTGACGAGGAACTGCTGCGCGCCAGACCGGAAGCCGGGTACCGCCACGAACTGCGGCAACTGAACCGATTCGATCCCGTCAACGGCCGGGCGGTGGACACCTGGTGGCGCACCGACGAACCTCAGCGCGGCTTCACCCAGGACCTGCGCTGCTACACCCCCGCCGACCTGAGGTTGCTGTTGGAGGGCACGGGGTTGCGGCTGAGTGCCGTGGTCGTCGGCGACGAGGAACTGGACCTGGCGAAGCCGCACGTCAGCCACCAGCCGCTGTTGACCGACCGCCACGAGTATCTCGCCGTGCTGCGGCCCGACGGGTCCTAGACCGCGTTCGGGTTCGCGGGCCTCAACCAGACAACGCGGTCGGGGAGGAACCGGCCAGCAGTCGGTGCGGTTTTCCGCCGCCGTCGGCTTCGACGGTGAACACGGCGGGTTTGTCGTCGTGGGACTTGGCGTAGCCGACGGTGTGGTTGTCGAGCCAGGCGGCCTGGTCGTCGATGTGGGCCTTTTCGGACAGTGCGGTGTCCTTGCCGGACTTGAGGTTGAGGACGTGGAGTCGCCAGCGGTCGCCGTCGCGGTGCTTGTAGGCGATGCGGGTGCCGTCAGGGGACAGCGACGGGCACTCGACGTTCTCGCGTAGCGCGGTGAGGGTCTTGTCGCGCAGGTCGCCGCGGATCAGCCAGGTCGTGTCGCCGGAGGCCATGGTGGCGTAGAAGGTGTGGCCGTCGTCGGTGAAGGTGATGCCCCAGTAGTTGAGGTTCTCGCGTTCGAACTTCTTGTCGTCTACATAGGCGGTGAAGTCTTCGAGGGAACCGTAGTGGGCCTTGGTTTTGAGATCGTAGATTCCGGCGGTGGTGGAGAAGCGGCCGTTGGCCATGTAGGAGTCGCCCTCGCGGAACACCGTCCAGGCTACGAAGCGGCCGTCGGCCGACATTCGGGTGCGGCTGGGGATGCCCCACAGCGGCAGGTTCAGCTTTTGCTTGAGTTTGCCGTCGTAGACGGTGATCTCGGAGGAGAACTGCTGGTTGAGGGCGCGCAGGCAGGACAGGCGTCCGGCGGCTGCGGCGGCGCGTTCGCAGCGGGGGCCGGTGCCGAGAGTGTCGCCGTCGCGGTCGGCCAGGCGAGTGCGGCCGTCGGTGTCGACGTAGACGATGCCGTCTTTACGGTCGAGGTCGAAGCCGTCGCTGTTGGCTTCGGAGCTTGTGGACATGCCGCGCCAGGTGACGTAGCCGGTGCCAAGCAACAGGACCAGGACGATCGCGGCCACGCCGTAGACCGTGCGGCGAGGGATGGCGGACAGTTTGCTCATTGCGTTCCCTTCGTGAGGCTTTGGGAGCCGGGAGCCGGGAGCCGGGAGCCGGGAGCCGGAGGGCGGCGCGGCTGCGGCCGTCACGGGCTCGGCTTTCGTAGGCAGAGGACGGCGCTGGCGGTTACGGCTGCCGCGAGTGCTGCGGCGGCGAAGCCGAAGGCGGTGGACAGGGCGACGGTTTGGGCCACGATGCCGAAGACCACCGCGCCGCCAGCTCGGGCCAGGGCCTGGGTGGTTTGGATGACGGCCATGCCGGTGGCGCGGACCGAGTCGGGGATGGATGGTCCGATGTGGGCCATGAGGACGCCGTCGGAGCAGGCGTAGAAGACGCCGTGCATGGCGAGTACCGCGACGGCAATCGGCCAGCCGGATGCCGTGCCGGTCAGGGCCAGGTAGCCGCCGAGCAGTAGTAGGTGCCCGGCCAGGAAGACGCGCCACCGTCCCAGCCGGTCGGCGACGCGGCCCACCGGGGCCGCCGCGAGCATGAAGGTCAGGGCGCTGCCCAGCGGCAGCAGCGGCAAGGCTTGGGGCGGTAGGCCGAGTTGCCGCTGGATCGCCAGGTACAGGAACATGTCGCCGACCGTCGCGACGCCGAGGATGCCGGTGGCCAGCCAGACGCGGCGCAGTCGGGCGTCAGTGACCGCCGACAGCGCGGCGCGGACGGTGGCGCGGCGGTGACCGGGGGCGGCGGGCGGGTTGTTGACGAAGAACGCCAGGATGAGCACGCCGACGACGGCGAGGCAGAAGCTGACGACGAACACCTGGTCGTAGCCGCCCGCGACCCCGGCGAGGAGGGCGAAGGCCAACAGTGGACCCAGCAGGGCTCCGGCGGTGTCGAGGGCCCGGTGGACGCCGAAGGCGCGGCCCAGCGCTTCGGGCGCGGTGGCGGCGGTGATGAGGGCGTCGCGAGGCGCGGTGCGGATGCCCTTGCCCGCCCGGTCGAGACCCACGAGGGTGCCGATGCCGCCCAGGGAGGCGCCCACCAGCGGGAAGCCCAGTTTGGTGGCGGCCGACAGGCCGTAGCCGGACAGCGCGACGGCCTTGGGGCGGTTGAGCCGGTCGGCGGCGAAGCCGCCGCCGAGGCGCAGCAGGGCGGTCGCTCCGGTGTAGAGCCCGTCCAGCATTCCCAGGTGGAGGTAGCCGAGGCCCAGCCCGTACATGAGGTACATCGGCAGGATCGCGGTGATCATCTCGGCCGACATGTCGGTGACCAGGCTGACCAGTCCCAGGGCGATGACGGTACCGCCGACGCGGCGGGCGGCGGGGGTGGCCGTGGTGGTGCGGGCCGAGTCGGCGGCGCGGGTGGCCGACAGATACATCGCTGAGCCTCCGAGGGTCTCGTCGGCCCGGCCGGTGAGGATTGACGTGCCGGATCAGTGTCCTCACCGGCCGGACCGTCTCGTGGATGGTCGGTCAGGGCCTAGGCGGAAGCCTTGTGGCAGCCGCCTTCCACGTGATCGGTGAAGTCGCGTCCGGCCACCGGGACGAAGTCCATGGAGTAGCCGGTCGCGGTCAGGTCGAACTTTCCGACGCCGAAGGTGTCGTTGTTGAACACCTCGCTGGGTCCGTCGGAACCGCCGGGCACGTCGTACAGTGCCCGGCCGCCGGTGCCGATGACGAAGCTGCGCAGGCCCTTGTCGTCGTCCTGCGAACCGTCGGGCGCCGCCGGGGCGAAGCGCTCGTAGTGGTGGTCGTGGCCGGTGATGAACAGGTCGGCCTGGTTGTCGTACAGGGCTGAGAAGATGTCGTCCATTCCGGAGTCGTCACCGTGTTCACCACTGGAGAACCGGGGGTGGTGCGTGTACGCGGCGGTGCAGGGCTTCGTGTTGGACGCGAGGTCGTCGGCCAGCCACTGTCCCTGTTCGGAATCGGGGTCGAAGTCGATCTCGCTGTTGACCGCCACGAAGTGCCAGTCGCCGACGTCGTAGGAGTAGTAGCCCTTACCGGCCTCCCCGGCGTTGTCGCCGAAGTACTCGTAGTAGCCCTCGCCGTCGGTGTGGTACTCGTGGTTACCGGGTGCGGGACGGGTCTTGTCCTTGAAGGCTCCCCAGGTCGGGTCGTACTGCTCCTGGAACTCGTCCAAAGTGCCGTCCTCGTAGGCGTTGTCGCCCGCCGTGAACACCGATGCCGGGTTGATGTTCGTGATGAGGTCGTCGGTCTGGTTGCAGGCGTCGCCGCAGATGTCCCCGGCTCCGGCCACCGTCACGGTCTCCTTCGTCAAAGCCTTGGAGCCGTACTGGAACGCGTCGATCTCATATCCACTGTCCTTGTCGGACAGTTTCGGCTCGACGGTGACGCACTCGCCGGAGAAGGCCCGCGAGTAGAACGCCTTGCCGGGCCAGTGCCGGTTCGTGAAGGTGAACGTCCCACCCTCGGAACCGGTCACGGTCAGCGAGTCCTCGCCGTTCAGATCCAGTTCGGTGAACCGGAACCGCTGCCAGCTGGCGCCGTCGTGGCACAACTCCCGCTTCGCGGCCTTGGAACCGGTGCCGGACGCCGATATCGGCGCCTCCTTCGCGCCGGGTTCGGCCACCTGCGTGACCATGTCGGTGAGTTTCGGGACTGTGGGGGCGTCGTCGGCCGAGTTCTGGTTCGCCGACGATTCGGTGGCCACGAAACCGACGGTGGCGATGAGTATCACCGCGCCGGTCGCGGTCAACAGTCGTTGTCTGAGTTTGCGTGGTTTCGGCAAGTCGTTCCTCCTGGTGCGTTCGGAAAGGACCTTGCGGTAACCGTGATTGAAGTAGCTCAGGCCGCCGGTCGCAGCAGGCAATCACCGACGATCGGGATAACTCTGAAAATGAGCTCGCACCGGCGCCGAGGGGGCCGCCGGTGCGAGCCAGTGCGGGTCAGGAAACCGTCACGTCGTCGAGTTGGGCCTCAAACAGGCTGCCGCCACCAGCGTCAGCCGCTTGCACGAGGATCGTGACCTCCTTGCCCGCGTATCGGGAAAGGTCTACCGTTGCCGTCTTCCAGGAACCGGCCTTCTCGGACGCGGCGCCCAGCGACTCCCAGACTTTCGTCGTCCCGGAGGCGTCGACGACACTGACGCGCAGGTAGTCGTCGGCGCTGGAGTTGTCGCCGTGCGCGACGTTGTACGCGAACGACAGGCCCGCCGTCCCCGACGGGACCGTGAACGCCGGTGACCTCACCGAGGTGACGCCGCCGTCGAGATCGTTGTCGCCGTAGGCGGATCCGGCGGCGCGGCCGGTGCTCAGCGCGTTCGAGCCGCTGGCGGTGGTGCCCAGTTGCTTGACCTGGTCGCTGTACGTCGACGTCGTTTGGTCCGGGTCGCCGCGCTCCCAGATCCCGGTCGCGGCGGTGTCGGTTCCGGCCGGGTTGACCACCCAGCCCCGCTCGGCCTCGAAGTCGTCCGACAGTCCGGCGTCATTGGGGTCTCGGACCGTGACCGTGACTGCGAAGGTGCGCGAGGTGTCGCCGGACTTCGCGGTCACGGTGACGGTGTGGCTGCCGATCGCGGCGGTACTCGCCGCCGTGAACGTCAGTCTCGACGTGGCCTGACCGTTGGCCGGTGGGGTGACGGTCGCGGGGGAGAAGGCCGCGGTGACGCCCGAGGGCAGGCCGGACGCGGACAACGCCACCGCCGAGCCGAAGCCGCCGCTGCTGGCGACGGTCGCGGTCGTCTCGGCGCTGGTGCCCTGCGGCAGTGACAGCGCCGACGGGTTCGCCGTGACCCCGAAGTCCGGGGTCTTGGCGGCGTTGTGGCATTCGCCCTCGACGTGGTCGGTGAAGGTGCGTCCGGCGACCGGCACGAAGTCCATCGTGTACCCGGTGGCGGTCAGCTGGAACTTGCCGACGCCGAAGGTGTTGTTGTTGAACTTCTCGCTGGGACCGGCCGAATTGGAGGTACTGGAGTACAGGTTGCGTCCGCCGGTGCCGATGACGAAGGCGCGCACGCCGTTCGGATCCTCGGCACCGTTGGAGCGGGCCGGGGCGAAGCGTTCGTAGTGGTGGTCGTGTCCGGTGACGAAGATGTCGGCCTTGTTGGCGTACAGGGCGTCGTACAGGGCCGTCATGCCGGTGTCGTCGCCGTGGTCGCCGCTGGAGAACCGGGGGTGGTGCGTGTAGGCGGCGGTGCACGGTTTGGTGTTGGCCGCCAGGTCGGCGCGCAGCCATTTCTCCTGTGTGGAACCGGCGCCGTGCGAGATGTCGCTGTTGAGCGCCACGAAGTGCCAGTCGCCGACGTCGTAGGAGTAGTAGCCCTTGCCGCGTTCGCCAGCCGGGCCGGTGTTGTTGCCGGTGCCGTTGAAGTAGTCGAAGTATCCCGACGCGCCGGAGGTCTGGTACTCGTGGTTGCCGGGGGTGGGGTGCGTCTTGGACTTGAACCTGCCCCAGGTGGGGTCGTACTGGTTGCGGTACTGCGACAGGGTTCCGCTCTCGTAGGCGTTGTCCCCGGCGGTGAACACCGCCGCCGGGTTGATGTTCGCGATGAGATCGTCGGTCTGGTTGCAGGCCGAGCCGCAGATGTCACCGGCACCGGCGACCGTCACGCTGGCCTGGCTGAGCGGCTGCTCGCCGTACTGGTAGGCGTCGACGGCGAAGCGGCTGTCCGCATCGGACAGATCCGGGGTCACGGTGACGCAGGAACCGGGCAGCGCCCGGGTGTGGAACGCCTTGCCGGGCCAGTTGTCGGCGTCGAGCTTCAGGCTGCCGCCCGACGAGCCGCGCAGCCGGATCGTGTCGTCGCCGCGCAGGTCGAGCTTGGTGAAGCGGATCCGCAGCCACCTGGCGTCCTCGGCGCAGATCGAGCGGGAGCCGGTGGCGGCCGCGCCGCGGCCGGACACCGAGGTGGCGGCCTGTTTGGTGCCGGGCTCGCGCACCTGGGTGACCTGCTCGGCGAGTGCGGGGACGTCGGGGCTCTTCTTGTCGGGCGGTGAGGTCTCGTTCGCGAACGACTGCGACGCCGCCAGCGCCGTGGCCGCGATGACCACGACGGTGGCCGTGGCCAGCAGCCGGGGACCGAATTTCCGTCTTTCGGGCATGTCAAACCTTCGGGTTCTCAACCGGACGCGGGCTCGTCCGGGGCTTTCGTGATTAGACCGCCGGACGTGACGGTGACGCAGTAGCCGATTGTGTCTGAGCTGGAAAACTCTGGATGAAAAGTTGCGACATGTCGATGCGTGAATGTGCGATCGGCGGTAACATTCGGCGACCGAAAAGCGGCAGGCAGTTCGCGAACCACCCCCCAATCCAAGAGGTACCCGATGCGAAGCCCATTCAGTTCGGCGCTGCGGGCAGCGATCACCTCCAGTGGACACAGTCTGGAAAATCTGTCGGAACAGTTGCGCGCCAGGGGAACCCCGGCGGGCGTCTCGACGCTCAGCAGCTGGCAGAGCGGCGTCAACCACCCCGAACGGCGCGCGTCGCTGGCGGCGCTGGAGGGCATCGAGGAACTGCTCGGCCTGGAACCGCAGGCGCTGCTGGCGCTGATCCCGGAGCGCAAACCCCGGGGCCGGTGGCGGCCGCCCTCGGCGACGACGCTGCCGCACCAGCGGATGTGGCGCTCGCCGCGCGCGGTGGAGCGGGTGCTGGCCAAACTGGACGCGGTTCCCGAGGACCTGTACGTCCCGGCCCGGGTCTCGCGGTCGGTGAAGATCTACCTCGACTCCGAGGGGCACGAGCGCAAGTCCCACCACCGGCTGCTGGTCCGCGGTGAGACCGGCCGCGCCGACCGGCTGATCTCGTTGCTGCGCACCGATTCGCTGCCGCAGCCGCCCAGCGTCTACGACACCGTGGGGTGCCGCGCGGGCCGGATGCGCGCCGATGTGCCCGGCCTGCTGTCGGCCTTCGAGCTGACCTTCGACGAGCCGCTGCTGCCCGGGGAGCTGCGGGTCGTCGAGTTCGGCATCCACTACCCGCCGGGGCAGAACGAACGCCACTACGACCTGCGGATCCCGCCGGGGGTGCGGGATCTGGCGCTCCAGGTCGAGTTCGATCCGGCCCGGCTGCCGTCGCGCTGCCGGGGCTTCTACCAGGCCGCGCAGGAACGTCCCGAACGCGTGCTGTCGGAATCGGTTCCGCCGCAACCGTTGTCGCGGTTCCAGTGCGTCGTGCTGGACCCGCAGCCGGGCATCTACGGGGTGCGCTGGGACTGGACTTAGGGTGTGTCCTGTGGGTCTCCGTGCGGCGAGAAGTTCTCAGACCGAGCATGGCAAGGCGGAGGAGGAGTCCATGGCGGAGCCATGGGCGACGACGACAACGCCGCCAGGCGACGTGTCTGAGGGCTTCGCAGCCTGCCGGATGGATCCGCAGGACACACCCTCAGGGGACGGAGCGGATCTTCCAGACCAGGACGCCGCCCAGCAGCGTGATGGCCGCGGTGAGCGCGTACAGGCCGGTGTAACCGCCCAGGCCCGCCACGATCGGTGCCGCCAGCGCCGGGCCCAGCACCTGCGGGGCCGAGTTGGCGATGTTGATGACGCCGAGGTCCTTGGCGCGGTCGGCGGCGGCGGGCAGCACCTGGGTGATGAGCGCCTGGTCCACCGACAGGTAGACGCCGAACCCGGCTCCCATCACCCCGGCCGCGATCATGGACATCGGCCAGGTGTGCCAGAAGGTCAGCAGCAGCGCGGCGAACGCGATCACCGCCGCCGAGGCCGTGACCAGTGACTTGCGGCGGCCGATCCGGTCGGAGACCACTCCGGACACCACGGCGGTGGCCATCACCCCGGCGGTGTAGATGAGGGTGAGGATCAAGACGCCCTCGTCGGAGCTGTGGCCGGGGAACAGCCGCTCGTAGCCGACGGCGTCCTGCAGGAAGAACAGCAGGTACAAGGTTCCGGTCGAGTTGCCGAGCATCACCAGGAACCGGGTTATCCAGGCCCAGGCGAAATCCGGGTGCTCGCGCGGGCTCACCCAGAACCCGGCCAGGATCCGCCGCCACGACACCGTCGGCCGATGGGCGCGCGACAGCGGCGGGTCGGCGGTGGTCAGGACGAACGGCAACGCCAGCGCCACCGCGGCCAGCGCGATCGCCAGGTATCCGGCCTCGGCGCCGGTGACAAGCATCGTCACCACGATCGCGCCCAGCACCAGGCCCAGGGCCTGCGGGAACCCGATCCAGCCGGAGACCACGGCGCGCTGCCGCACCGGCACGTGGTCGGGCACGGCGGCGTTGATGCTGGCGTACGCGGCGTTGAGCGCCGCCTGTGCCGCGCACCATCCGATCAGGACACCCAGTACCGAGGTCTGGTACCCCAGCGCGATCAGGGCCGCCGCGCCGAGCACCACGCCGCCCAGCGTCCAGGGGTGACGGCGGCCGAACCGGGAGGTGGTGCGGTCGGACAGCGCCCCGGCCAACGGGTTGGCGATCACCGCGACCAGGGCTCCGGCGCCGGTGACCAGACCGAAGGTCTCCACTTTCGAGCCGGGATCGATGGCGGCCAGCTGGATCGGCAGCAGGATCTGGATCGGCGTGAAGAACGCCATGTAGATGCCGAGCACCCCGGCGGTGATGCCGCCGATCCACCCGGGGCCGACCTTGTCGCGCGGTTCGGTCAGTGCCGACGGTGGCCCCGCGGTGCCGGTGGTCATGCGCGTTGCTCCGCGAGCATCCCGGCGAACCAGGCGAAGGAGTCCTTGGGGGTGCGCTTCTGGGTGTCATGGTCCACATGCACCAGACCGAAGCGCTGGTGGTAGCCCTCGGCCCATTCGAAGTTGTCGCACAGCGTCCAGGTCAGGTACCCGCGCACGTCGGCTCCCTGCTCGATGGCATCGTGCACGGCGCGGATGTGGGAGTCCAGGTAGGAGATACGTCGGTCGTCGTGGACGGCGCCGTCGTCGCCGGGACCGTCGGGAAAGGAGCAGCCGTTCTCGGTGACCCACAGCGGCGGCAGCGCGTCGCCGTAGCGTTCGGTCAACTCCACCAGGATCCGGCGCATCCCGTCGGGGACGACCGGCCAGTCGAATGCGGTCTTGTCGGCGTCGGGGTACTCGGTCATCGTGAAGGGCAGCGGCCCGTCGACGGCGGCGGCGAGTTTGGTGGGGGCGTAGTAGTTGACGCCCAGACCGTCCAATGGGGTGGCGATGACGTCGAGGTCATCATCGTGGACGAACGGCAGCTCGTCGGCGCCGAAGGCCGACAGGTCCGGGTAGCGGCCCAGCACCACCGGATCGGTGAACAGGCCGCGGTGCAGGGCGTCGTAGGCGGCAGCGGCGGCCGCGTCGGCCTCGGAGGCGGTGGCGGGTTCGACGGGGGTGTAGCTGTTGGTCAGCAGCACCCGCTTCGCTCCGGCGGCGCGCAACCTCGCTGTGGCCAGGCCGTGCCCGAGCAGTTGGTGGTGCGCCACCGGCAGGCTCTCCAGCAGCATCATGTGACCGGGGGCGTGCTGGCCCAGCGCGTAGCCGAGCGCCATGTGCTCGAAGGGTTCATTGAGGGTGATCCAGTCGTTCACCCGGTCGCCGAGCCGCTGGGCGACTGTTGAGGCGTAGTCGGCGAAGTGGGCGGCGGTGTCGCGGTTCAGCCAACCACCGGCGTCCTCAAGGGATTGTGGGAGGTCCCAGTGGAACAGGGTGGGCATCGGGGTGAGGTTCGCGGCCAGAAGCGCGTCGACGAGGCGGTCGTAGAAGTCGAGCCCGGCGGTGTTGACCTTGCCGTGGCCGTCGGGGAACACCCGGGGCCAGGCGATCGAGAACCGGTAGACGTCGATGCCCAGGCGCCGCATCAGGTCGATGTCCTCGCCGAAGCGACGGTAGTGGTCGCAGGCGGTCGCGGCGGTGTGGCCGTCGCGGATCTTGCCGGGAGTGGCGGTGAAGGTGTCCCAGACCGAGCGGCCCCGGCCGTCGGCGTCGAGCGCCCCCTCGATCTGGAACGCCGAGGTGGCCACTCCCCAGTGGAAGCCGTCGGGGAATCGGGGCATGGCTGTCATGGACACCTCCATAAAACATGAATTTGTCTCGCGAACCTACCAGTCAAAGACCATTCGGTCGAGTTATCCGGCATCGCCCTCGTCGACAGCGCCGAAGCCGTTAAGGTGCCAGACTGTTCGGTGGGGACAAAGAGCCCGAAAGGGGAGGCGTGGTGATCGAAGGTGCGATACGACTTAACCGCTTCGGATTGGAACAGGGGAAACTGTGGCCCGCGCTGTTGATGGCGGTGGCGGTCTTCGCTCCGGTGGTCACCTGGATCACGGCCAACCACCTGGTGCCCGGCCAGGAGGAACTGGCCCCCGACTACGAGATCGAACTGTCGGCGACGCCGCCGCCCATGGCGCCCCCCGACACCGGCTCGGTCGCGTTCAAGATCCCCAACGAGGGCTGGAGCATCGAGACCTCGGAGTCGAGCACCAAGAGCGTGACCCTGGTGCACTCGCCGTTGGTGCTGACAGTGGACGCCGTGGCCGGGGTCGAGGACCTCACGGTCCTGTTCAACCGCAAGAAACGCGACCTCGCCGACGCCAAACCCTCCTACCTGGTCACCGACTCCAAGCCCTACCGGCCCACCGACGACCTCAAGGGACTGCGCGGCGACCTGACCGGCGAACGCTACGGCGGTGCGCTCATCGTGGTGGGCAAGGGATCGGTGGCCGCCGTCGTCGAGGTCACCGCGCCACTGGGCAGACTCGACGGTGAGTTCGACGACGTCGACGACATGCTCGGTTCCCTGGAGGTGACGACATGATCACCGTGGAACGGGTCGTCGTCGAAGGACAGGGCACCTTCGTGAGGGTCCGCAAACCCGCCTACTGGCTGTACGTCGTGCTGGTGGGCTTCGGCCTGGTCAGCCTGGGCAGCATGATGTCCGACGCCGTGACCGCGCTGTCGTCGGCACTGTGGATCGCCGCCCTCCTCAACGGAGCCCTGGCCGCGGTGTTCGTGCTGATCCTGTCCCGAATGGACCTGTTCGAGCGCGAACCCGCGGCGGTGCGGGCGGCGGCGTTCATCTGGGGTGCGGTCGTGGCCACCTCGGTGGCCATCATCGCCAACAACAACCTGCTGGCCCTGATGACCAAACTGTTCGGCACCGGCTTCGCCGCCCGCTGGGGCGCCGCGCTGGCCGGACCCACCAATGAGGAATGGCTCAAGACGCTGGGCGTCATCATCCTGGTGCTCATCGTCAAGGAGCACTTCAACCGCTCCATCGACGGATTGACCTACGGCGCGATGTGCGGCCTGGGCTTCCAGGTCACCGAGAACATGGTCTACGCCATCAACAACGCCTACTCCAACCCCAACAGCGACGTGGCCGGAGCGGTGTCGGTGACCGTGATCCGGATCCTGGTCGCCGGTCCCTGGAGCCACCCGATCTACAGTGGAGTCGCGGGTCTGGGCATCGCCTACGCCGTCACCACCAAGGGTATGCGCTCCCCGCTGCGCCGCTACGGCATCGCCGTCGGCCTGTTCATCGCCGCCTGGCTGATGCACGCACTGTGGAACTCGCCGCTGCCCGACGGCATGCCCAACGGCGTCGGCGCGCTGGCCGTGTACGGCAAGGGCGCGCTGATCCTCATCTTCTTCTTCGTCCTGTACCGCTACGCCGCCCGCTACGAATGGCACTGGTTCGAACGGATCATGACCGGCCAGTCCGCCGAGGTGATCACCGAGACCGAGATGGCCTCGATGCGCACCCTGCGCACCCGACGCAAGGCCCGCAAACAGGCCGACTTCGAATACGGCCCCAAGGGACGCAAACTGGTGGCCCGGATGCAACGCGCCCACCTCATGCTCGGCGAGGCACTCGCCCGGGCCAAACGCGCCGAGGTCGACCCCAACAACGCCCTCGACGTCGTGGTCGCCCGCCAGAACGTCCTGGCCGTCCGCGCCGAACTGGACGCCGCCCGACGGCTGGGCCGCAAGCCCCGCAAACGCAAACGCGACCCCGCCCGGACCTGAGCCGCCCCCGCTGTCGCACAATGCCCGTATGGACGACGCGGTACTGCCCGACTTCGCCGAAAAGGTCCTGGAGGCGGCCGAGTCGATCCCGCCGGGCAAGGTCATGACCTACGGCGACATCGCCGAATGGATCGGCGAGGGCGGGCCCCGCCAAGTCGGCCGGGTGATGTCCCACTACGGCGGCCCGGTGCCCTGGTGGCGGGTGGTGCGCTCCGACGGCGTGATCCTGCCCGGACACGAGGCCCGCGCCCTGGCGGCCTATCGCGACGAGGGCACCCCACTGCGCCGCGGCGGCAGCGCCACCCGCATCGACATGGCCCGCGCCCGCTGGAACGGCCAGTAGCGAGACGTTCCGCCACCTGCTCAACGGGCGCATCGGTGGCGGCGGTGCCGAGGATCCGGTGATGCCAACGGTTTCGCCGGTAGCCCCCAGATGTGGAGGACCCCGGCCGACTGAGCCGACCGGGGTCCTTCCCCTCCTCTAAGCCTTAAACGGGCTGCGCCTGGCTGTGCTCAAACGGGCTGCGCCCGGAAGAGATCGATGTTCCCCGAGATCGTGTTGACGTGCAGTTCCAGGTTGGCCGCCGCGGCGGCGGGCATGTCGCCCACGGCGAGGTCGCTGGAGGTGTTGCCCGAGACCGAGGTGACGTCCATCCACACTCCGGTACCCGGTGCGATGCCGATCGAAACCGCCCCCGACACCGACTTGACGCGGCAGTGGCCCGTGCTGATGGAGTTGACGTTGATGTCGCCCGAGACGCTGTTGCCCTGGAGCGAGCCGCCGGCGTAGCCGATGCGCACGTCGCCCGAGACCGACTTGGCGTTGACGTCGCCCCCGACGTGGTCCAGTTGCAGGTCACCGGAGACCGTGTTGCCCCGCGCGGCACCGACGCACTCGATGACGTGCGCGTCGCCCGAGGCGGTGTTGACCGAGGCCTCGGTGGCCTTCTCCACGGTGATCGAGCCCGAGGCCGTCGTGGCCGAGACGACCTCCAGCTGTCCCTGGTAGTTGATCGAGGCCGAGGCCGACTTGGTGGTGACGTTGGAACCCACCGGCACCTTGACGACCACGTCGATGGCGGCGTTGCCGCCCAGCAGCCAGCTGGTCATGTCGGGAGCCCGCACGGTCAGCTTGTTGTCGCGGAAGTCCACCGAGGTCTTCTCGGCGGCCTCTTTGGACTTGCTGTTGTTCTTGTGCGGCGTCACGGTGACCACGGCGTTGGCGCGGTCCTCGGCGACCACTTCGCAGCTTCCGGACGCCAGTGTGATGTTGACGGAAATCGGTCCGTCGCAAGCGAATTCAGGCATGACGATGTACTCTCTCGTGTCTTTGGAGTGTGTGGAGCTCAGGCTTGGGCGTACCCGGTGACGCGCCTGCCGAAGCGGGCTCGTCCGGCGGGTGCGCTCGACGACGGTGGTGGCGGCGCGCCGTGAACGGCGGCGTTGATGGCCCGAACCAGCCAGGCGTTGACCGAGATGGACTCCGCCGAGGCGGAGTTCTCGACCGAGACCTTCAGGGCTTCGGGCAGTCGCAGCGTTATCCGTGCGACGTCACCGGAATCGGCCGACGGTGCCGGCGGCGGCTCCGGTGGGGCCTGCGGCGTCTCGCTGACGACCAGATCTGCCTGCCTGGCCCGCATCCGCACCTCGACGGTGGCGGGATTACCGGTGCGGTTGAGCTCTCCGGTGATCTCCGCGGCGGCGTCGGACAGCGCTTCGAGGAGCGCGAGTCGCAGTGACGACTCCAGCGAACCGGCGAGCAGTTCGGCGGTCTGCACCGCGGCGTCACCTGCGGGTGCGGCGGCGGCTGCCAGATCCCGCCGCAGCGATTCAAGATAAGGACTCAGATCCATGACGCCATTATGACACTAAATATGGCGTCGCGCAAGTCGGCGCGCTGTCATCACGATGTCGCCTCGACGGACGCCAGTGCGTCACCGGCCGCCGAGTAGGCTCTCCGCGTCACAGCACGCCGCTACAGAAGCCTAGGGGAGTACTCGCATGCCGGGAATCGTGTCGCCGCAGGTCACCATCATCGCCTGGACCCATTTCGAGGCACCCGAGGACGTGCCCTGGTCGACCGACGCCGACGGCGGTCAGGCCCTGGCCGAGTTCGCCGGGCGGGCGTGCTACCAGTCCTGGAACAAGCCCAACCCCAAGACCGCCACCAACGCCGGTTATCTCGACCACATCCTCCAGGTCGGGCACCTGTCGGTCCTGGAGCACGGCAGCGTCTCGTTCTACCTGACCGGGATCTCGCGATCCCTGACCCACGAACTGATCCGGCACCGCCACTTCTCCTACAGCCAGCTGTCGCAGCGCTACGTGCCCGAGCGCGACGCCCAGATGGTCGAGCCGGACGTCATCGCCGCCGACCCCGACCTGCACGAGAAGTTCCTGGCCGCCGCCGACGCCTCGCAGCGCGCCTACACCGAGCTGCTGGAGGGCCTGGAGAAGAAGTTCGCCGAGGAGCCCAACGCCACCCTGCGCCGCAAGCAGGCCCGGCAGGCCGCCCGCGCCGTGCTGCCCAACGCCACCGAGACCCGCATCGTCGTGACCGGCAACTACCGGGCGTGGCGCCACTTCATCGCGATGCGCGCCTCCGAGCACGCCGACGTCGAGATCCGCGCCCTGGCCGTCACCTGCCTGAAGCGGCTCAAGGAGAAGGTCCCCAACGTGGTCGCCGACTTCAGCATCAGTTCCCTGTCCGACGGCACCGAAGTGGCCTCCAGCCCCTACGTCCACGAGGGGTGAAGGCAACAGTCTTCGGCCGGGTGAGCGGTGTCTCGTCACGGCGGACGGTAGGTTGACCTGTATGACGCGTCAAGATGCCAACCGCCCCTTCGGTCGCCTGCTTACGGCGATGATCACCCCGTTCCACGCCGACGGTTCCCTGGACGTCGACGGCGCCAAGCGCCTGGCGACGTATCTGGTGGACGAACAGCGTTGTGACGGGCTGGTCGTCAACGGCACCACCGGTGAATCGCCGACCACCACCGACGAGGAGAAGGCCGCCGTGGTCAAGGCGGTCGTCGAGGCCGTCGGTGACCGCGCCTCGGTCGTGGCCGGAGCCGGAACCTACGACACCGCCCACAGTGTCAAGCTGATCAAGCGGATGGAGGACGCCGGAGCCCACGGGCTGCTGCTGGTCACGCCGTACTACAGCCGTCCGTTGCAGGACATGCTGTACCGGCACTTCACCACGCTGGCCGACGCGGCCTCCACGCCGATCATGCTGTACGACATCCCGCCGCGCAGTGCCCGCGAACTGGAGCGCGACACGATCGTGAAGCTGGCCGCCCACCCGCGCGTCGTCGCGGTCAAGGACGCCACCCAGCGGTTGTACGACGCGCAGCGCAAGCGGGTCGAGTCCGGGCTGCCGTACTACAACGGCGTCGACGACATCAACCTGGCCGCCTACGCGTCCGGCCAGGTCGGTGCGGTCAGCGTCATCGCGCACCTGGTCGGCAAGCAGCTGACGGAGATGTTCGACGCCCACGACTCCGGCGACGTCGCCCGGGCCCGGCAGATCAGTGACGACCTGCTGCCCGCGGTGTGGGCGCTGCAGGACAGCACCCAGGGTCTGTGTGCCGTCAAGTCCGCGCTGGCCGCCCGCGGCCTGCCCGCCGGTCCGCCGCGGGCCCCGCTGTACGCCGCCGAGCCGGAGACCAGCGCACTCATCGAATCCCTGCTGAAGGAAGCCAAGATTTCATGAACAAAGCACCATCCGAACTGGGCGCCCCTCCGCCGTTGGCCGCCGGGGCCTTGCGGGTGACACCCTTGGGTGGGCTTGGCGCCATCGGGCGCAACATGACGGCCTTCGAGTTCGACGGACGCATCCTCATCGTCGACTGTGGTGTGTTGTTCCCGGACATGGACCAGCCCGGGGTCGACCTGATCCTGCCCGACTTCACCAGCCTGCTGGACCGGCTGGACGACATCGAGGCGATCGTCCTCACCCACGGACACGAAGACCACATTGGAGCGGTTCCGTACCTGCTGGCCCACAAGCCGGACATTCCGCTGGTGGGTTCCCAGTTCACGCTGGCCCTCATCGAGGCGAAACTGCGGGAACGCAAGATCAAGCCCTACACCCTGTCCGTCGAGGAGGGTGGCAGCGAACAGCTGGGGCCGTTCGGCTGCGAGTTCTTCGCCGTCAACCACTCCATCCCCGACGCGCTGGCGGTGGCCATCCGCACCGAGGCGGGGCTGGTCCTGCACACCGGCGACTTCAAGATGGACCAGCTGCCGCTGGACGGCCGGGTCACCGACCTGGCCGGGTTCGCCAGCCTCGGCGAACAGGGCGTCGACCTGCTGCTGTCGGACTCCACCAACGCCGAGATCCCCGGCTTCGTCACCTCCGAGCGGGAGATCCGCCCGGTGCTGGACGACATCTTCCGCAACGCCGCCGGGCGCATCATCGTGGCGTCGTTCGCCTCGCACGTGCACCGGGTGCAGCAGGTCTTCGACTCGGCGGTCGAGCACGGCCGCAAGGTCGCCTTCATCGGACGCTCCATGGTGCGCAACATGGGCATCGCCCGCGACCTGGGGCTGCTGCGCATCCCCGGCGGCACCCTGGTGTCCATGGACGAGGCCACCCGGCTGCCCGACGACGAGATCGTCTACATGTCCACCGGTTCGCAGGGTGAACCGATGAGCGCCCTGGGCCGGATGGCCTCCGGCGACCACCGGCACATCACCGTCGAGTCCGGGGACACCGTCGTGCTGGCGTCGTCGCTGGTGCCCGGCAACGAGACCGCCGTGTACGGCGTCATCAACCGGCTGTCGCGCTCGGGCGCCACCGTCATCCACAAGGACGTCGCCAAGGTCCACGTGTCCGGGCACTCCCCGGCCGGGGAACTGCTGTACGTCCTCAACGTGGTCAAGCCCTCGAACTTCATGCCCGTCCACGGCGAATGGCGGCACCTGCGCGCCCACGCGCGGCTGGGAATCCAGTCCGGGGTGCCCTCCGACCAGGTGGTGCTGGCCGAGAACGGCGACGTCGTGGACCTGGTGAACGGCATCGCCCGGGTGGTCGGCCACATCGAGAACAACAACATCTATGTGGACGGACTGGCCGTCGGCGACGTCGGCGAACCGGTCCTGACCGAACGCCGCATCCTCGGCGACGGCGGATTCGTGTCCTGCACGGTCGTCGTCGACTCCGTCACCGGCAAGGTCGTCGGCGGGCCCACCGTGTCGGCCAAGGGCTTCAGCGAGGACCAGACCGCGTTCAACGCGGTGCTGCCGCTGATCACCGAGGCGCTCGACAAGGCCGCCGCCGACGGCGTCTCCGACCCGCACCAGTTGCAGCAGCTGGTGCGCCGCACCGTCGGCAAATGGGTCAACGACACCTACCGCAGGCGCCCGATGATCGTGCCGCACGTACTGGAGGTCTTAGGTCCCCGCGGGGGATGAGGCAGGATGGTCCGGTGAACCTGCCCCTGCCCCGTTGGTACCGCGAGAAGGTCGAACCCGTCCCCGACACCGAGGACCAGAAGGTGTCGACCCTGGAACTGTTCTTCGACCTGGTATTCGTCTTCACCGTCACCCAGCTGACCCACGTCGTCGCCCACGACTTCACCTCCGGTGTGATCCAGACACTGCTGATGTTCGCCGTGATCTGGTACATGTACTCCGCCTACGCGTGGATGACCAACGCGGTGCCGCCGCAGCGCCCGGCACGCCGGGTGCTGCTGCTGGTCGCCATGGCCGGATGGTTCGTGATCGCGCTGGCGGTCCCGGACGCCTTCCACGGCACCGGCGTGTGGCTGGGTGCCGGGATGGTCGTCGTGGTCGTGCTGCACGGCCTGATGTACCTACAGTCGACGAACCGGATCCTGGTGTTCCTGAGCGTCAACCTCACCGGCGCGATCCTCATCGTCATCGCCGGGTTCCAGCATGGACTGCCGCAGTACCTGCTGTGGACGGCCGCGCTGGTCGTCATGTGGCTGGGCCCGGCCCTGACCGGGCAGGAGGGCTTCCCGCTGCATCCGGGTCACATCACCGAACGGCACGGACTGGTCGTCATCGTCGCGCTCGGCGAGTCGATCATCGTCGTCGGCAGTGGCGCCCTGAAGGTCGGGGAGAAGACCGGGGAACTGAACGGCCAGATCATCTCGGTGGCGATCCTGGGACTGGCCCTGACCGCCTGCCTGTGGTGGGCGTACTTCACCGCCGACGCGGTGCGCGCCGAACACGCCCTGGTATCCACCGGCGACCAGGTGCGCCGCACCCGGATGGTGCTGCTGGGCTTCTTCTTCAGCCACATCCCGATCCTGCTGGGCATCGTCGGCATGGCCGCCGGTCTCGGCGACGCCATCGGCAAGGCCACCAAACCGCTGGCGGGCGGGCCCGGGATCGCCCTGGGCGCCGGAGTCGCGCTGTTCCTGCTGGGCTCGGTGCTGTTCAGGATCTCGCTGCGGCTGCCGGCCGGGACCGTGCGCATCGTCGCGGTCGTCCTGAGTCTGGCGACCATCCCACTGGGACGGGTCGCGGCGGTGTGGCAACTCGTCGCGTTGTTCGGCATACTGCTGGCCGTAGTCATCACCGAAGAGGCTTCCCGCCGTCGAGACCAACTCGTTACCTCCGAGTAACCGATAAGTTGTCGCAGGCTGTTTGTCTCATCGGGTAGCTCTCATCACCGGTGCCCTTCAGGAGAACCACATATGTCCAAGCGGACGAAGCGCGTGCTCGTCGGTGCGACCGCTGCGAGCCTGGTGCTCGGGATCGGCCTCGTGGCCGGACCGAACGCCTTCGCCGCCGGCGACGACACCACCGACATCCAGTTGCTGGCCATCAACGACTTCCACGGCGCTCTCGAACCGCCGACCGGCTCGTCGGGGAAACTGACCGAACTGGACGAAGAGGGCAACGAGCACACCGTCGAGGCCGGAGGCGCCGCCTACCTGGCCACCCACCTGAAGCAGGCCCGCAAGGGACACGACAACTCCACCACCGTCGCCGCCGGTGACCTGATCGGCGCCAGCCCCTTCACCTCGGCGGCCTTCCACGACGAACCCACCATCGAGTCGATGAACAAGCTGGGCCTGGACGTGTCCTCGGTCGGCAACCACGAGTTCGACGAGGGCCTGGCCGAACTCAACCGGATGCGCGAGGGTGGCTGCCACCCCGACGACGGCTGCACCGACGAGGACAAGCCCTTCAAAGGCGCCGACTTCAAGTACCTGGGCGCCAACGTCGTCGACAAGGAAAGCCAGGAACCCGAACTGCCCCCGGTGTGGGTCAAGGAGTACGACGACGGCGCCAAGGTCGGCTTCATCGGCATGACCCTCGAGGGCACCGGCGACATCATCACCAAGGACGGCAACGAGACCATCGAGTTCAAGGACGAGGTCAAGACCGCCAACTTCTACGCCAAGATCCTCGAGTACATGGGCGTCAACGCGATCGTGACGCTGCTGCACGAGGGCGGCATGCCCGAGTCCGGCGCCTACAACTACGACTGCAACTCGCCCGGCCCCGGCGACGGCATCTCCGGACCCGTCGTCGACATCGCCAAGGGCCTGTCGCCCAAGATCGACGCCGTCGTCACCGGCCACACCCACCAGGCCTACGACTGCAACATCAAGGACCCGAAGGGCAACGACCGCCTGGTCACCTCCGGCTCGTCCAACGGCCGTCTCTTCACCGAGATCAACATGAAGTACGACTTCGAGTCCGACGACCTGGAGCGCACCTCCATCGAGGCCACCAACCGCGCCGTGACCCGCGACGTCAAGAAGGACAAGAAGCAGACCAAGCTCATCGACAAGTACAAGAAGCTGGCCGAACCCATCGCCAACAAGAAGGTCGGCTACATCTCCGAGGACATCACCCGGGGCGACTCCGAGGCCCGCGAATCGGCGCTGGGAGACCTGATCGCCGACGCGCAGCTGGAAGCCACCTCCGGTGACAACGGCACGTCGCAGATAGCGTTCATGAACCCCGGCGGCATCCGCACCGACCTGGTACACAAACAGTCCGGGTCCGAAGGCGACGGTGTCGTCACCCACGGCGAGGCGTTCTCGGTGCAGCCCTTCGCCAACTACCTGACCGCGATGGACCTCACCGGCGAACAGATCATCACGCTGCTGCAACAGCAGTACAGTGGGGCCAACGAGGGTGAGCCGCAGGTGCTGCAGGTGTCCAAGGGCTTCACCTACACCGTGAAGGAGTCCAACTCGGGCGCCGACAGGGTGGTCGTCGACAGCGTCAAGCTCAACGACGAGAAGCTCGACCCGTCCAAGACCTACCGGGTCACCGTCAACAGCTTCCTGGCCGGAGGCGGCGACGGTTTCAAGGTACTCACCGAGGGCAAGAACGTCGAGGTTGGACAGGACGACCTCGCCGCACTGGAGAAGTGGTTCGCCGACAACACGTCGGAATCCAAGCCCGCCGACGCGCCGGCGGCCGACCGGATCACCTTCGAATAGACCTTTTTCTGCCCCCAGACCGGGCCCTGGCCGCAAGGCCGGGGCCCGGTTCTTCATGGCCTTCGCTCGCTTGTCGGTAGGCTGTCGGGGTGACCGGCCGAAGCTCGGCGGCCAAGAGGACCGCCCGCAAACGTGCCACGCCGTCGCGAAAGAAGAGCTCCACATCGCGCACGGGCGGCACGACACGTAAGCGTGCCACCAAGAAGACCGCCGCGCGGCGATCGTCCAAACGCAGCACCAGCCGCATACCCGGGCCGTTCGAGGCCCTGGTCATGGGCCTGCGTGGACTGTGGCTGGGCATGGGCCGCGCCGTGGGCTGGGTGGCGCGCAGCATCGGCCGTGAGGCCGCCACCGCCCGTGACATCGACGCCGCCCACCGTCGCGACGGACTGGGCTTCACGTTCCTGTGCCTGGCGATCCTGCTGGCGGTGGCGCTGTGGTTCGGTTCCGGCGGACCCGTCGGCTACTACTCGTCCTTCGGACTCACCTGGACGATCGGCTCGGCGGCGTTGGCGCTGCCGGTGATCCTGTGCCTCGGCGGAGTCCACATGATGCGTCAGGAGGCCGCTGAGGAGGCGCACGGGCGTGCCGTGGTCGGCTGGACCGCGCTGTTCCTGGGAGCCGTGGGCGTCCTGCACATCGCGAACGGCATGCCGACCAAGACCCCCGAGCTGCGAGACGCCGGTGGCCAACTGGGACGGCTGATCGGCGGACTGCTGGAGGCCGCGGTCTCCGGCTGGGTCGCGGTGCCGATCCTGGGACTGGTCATCGTCTTCGGGATCCTGGTGGTCACCGCCACCCCCGTCAATCAGGTGCCCGACCGGATCGGGTCACTGTGGAAACTCGCCACCGGCAAGGCCGAGCCCGCGCCCGAACCGGTGCGCAAACGCCGCCCCGTCAAACCCCGGCCACCGGTCGACGAGGACGACGAGGAACCCGAGGACGACTCGGGCCTGGACATCCTGGACGACGAGGAGACCGCCGCGGCGCCGCTGCCCCGGCTGGCGCCCGACCAGGTGCCGCAGGTGCGTCGCGACCCGCCCAAGCACTCGGCGCCGCCCAAGGGCCGGGTCACGCAGCCGCCGCTGCCCGAGGGCGACTACAAGCTGCCGCCGTTGACACTGCTGAAGTCCGGCAAGGCCGCCAAGGCCCGCAGCCGCGCCAACGACACCGTCATCGCCGCGCTGCACGAGGTGTTCGAGCAGTTCAAGGTGGACGCCGCCGTCACCGGATTCACCCGGGGCCCCACCGTCACCCGCTACGAGGTGGAACTGGGCCCGGCGGTCAAGGTCGAGCGGATCACCCAGCTGTCCAAGAACATCGCCTACGCCGTCAAGAGCCCCGACGTGCGCATCCTCAGCCCGATCCCGGGCAAGAGCGCCGTCGGCGTCGAGATCCCCAACACCGACCGCGAGGACGTGGCGCTGTCCGACGTGCTGCGCAGCGCCGAGGTCGAGGCCGACCGGCACCCGATGGTGATCGGCTTGGGCAAGGACATCGAGGGCGGTTTCGTCACCGCCAACCTCGCCAAGATGCCGCACCTGCTGATCGCCGGAGCCACCGGCAGCGGCAAGTCCTCCTGCATCAACACGCTGCTGGCGTCGATCCTGATGCGGTCCACACCGGACGAGGTGCGGCTGCTGCTCATCGACCCCAAGCGGGTCGAGCTGACGTCCTATGAGGGCATCCCGCACCTGGTCAACCCGATCGTGACCAACCCGAAGAAGGCCTCCGACGCCCTGCAGTGGGTCGTCAAGGAGATGGACATGCGCTACGAGGACCTGGCGGCCTCGGGCGTGCGTCACATCAACGACTTCAACCGCAAGGTCCGCGCCGGTGAGATCAAGCCGCTGCCCGGTTCCGAACGCGAGTACCGGCCGTACCCGTACCTGCTGGTGATCGTGGACGAGCTGGCCGACCTGATGATGGTCGCGCCCCGCGACGTCGAGGACGCGATCGTGCGGATCACGCAGCTGGCCCGCGCCGCCGGGATCCACCTGGTGCTGGCGACACAGCGGCCCTCGGTGGACGTCGTCACCGGCCTCATCAAGGCCAACGTGCCGTCCCGGCTGGCGTTCTCCACGTCCTCGCTTGCCGACTCCCGGGTCATCCTGGACCAGCCCGGCGCCGAGAAGCTCATCGGCCAGGGCGACGGCCTGTTCCTGCCCATGGGTGCCTCCAAACCGGCCCGGATCCAGGGCGCCTGGGTCAGCGACGGCGAGATCGAACGCATCGTCGACTTCGCGAAGAAGCAGAAGGAACCGGAGTTCGCCGAGGACGTCCTGACCGTCGCCGCCGGGCCCAAGAAGGAGATCGACGAGGACATCGGCGAGGACCTGGACGTGCTGTTGCAGGCGGTCGAACAGGTCGTCACCAGCCAGTTCGGGTCGACCTCGATGCTGCAACGCAAGCTGCGGGTCGGGTTCGCCAAGGCCGGTCGGCTGATGGACCTGATGGAGACCCGGGGCGTGGTCGGTCCGTCGGAGGGCACCAAGGCCCGCGAGGTGCTCGTCAAACCCGACGAACTCGAACAGGTGCTGGCCTCGATCCGGGGCGGGTGAGCCATGACCGACCTGAGCATCGAAGCCTGCGGTACCGACACCGCGCTGGCCGACTGGCGGCACGTCCACAACACCGTCATCCCGGCCCACATTCTGTCGGCGGACGAGGTGCGCGAGCGCGCCGGACGGCACCGGCTGGCGGTCGCCTACCGGGACGGGGATCTCGTCGGGTGCTCGACGGTGCGGCCGCCGACGGCCGAGGACCCCAACGCGGCCACCGTCATCGCCCGGGTGCTTCCCGAGCACCGGCGGCAGGGCCTCGGGTCCCAGATCTACGCGCACGCCCTGGCGACCGCGCGGCAGCTGGGCGCCGAGGTCATCGACACCGTCGTGCTCGCGTCCAACCAGGACGGTCTGGAGTTCGCGCTGGCGCACGGTTTCGCCGAGACCGAACGCTACGAACTGCCCGGCGAAACCGTGCCGTGGATCGACCTGCGGCTGGTCAGTCCTGGTCGATAACCGGCCGCAGCACTGAGTACGCCCACGCCTCCAGCGTTCCCGGGGTCGTGGTCACCACGTCCCGGGGCTGCTCGGGTTTCACGTCGGCCGAACCCGCCGACATCCCGGCGATCGCGTCCACGGCGCTCGGCGGCAGCCCCGCCTCGGTCAGCGCGTCGCGCACCTGGGCGTCGGTCACCGGCTGGAGCCGGATCTCGCGTCCCAGGGCCTCGGTCAGGATCGCCGCGACCTGACGGAAGCTGAGGTCGCGCGGGCCGTGCACCGCCTGCGTCAGGTGGCCGTGCCAGGCCGGGTTGAGCAGCCGAGCCGCGATGACCTCGCCGATGTCGCGCGGGTCGGCCCACGGCATCGGCCGGTCCGGTTCGAAGGCCGTGGACAGCACCCCGTCGCGCAGTCCGTCCACTTCGAACAGCAGGTTGGTGAAGAAGTACGCGCACCGCACGTGCAGCACGTCGAT
Organism: Stackebrandtia nassauensis DSM 44728; assembly: GCF_000024545.1. Classification (GTDB taxonomy): domain Bacteria; phylum Actinomycetota; class Actinomycetes; order Mycobacteriales; family Micromonosporaceae; genus Stackebrandtia; species Stackebrandtia nassauensis. The sequence goes on along the minus strand of NC_013947.1, from coordinate 4,557,876 downwards.
GTCGGTGGCGTCGAGCCGTTCCTCGATGCCACCCAGCGCGTCGATGTGGCCGACGCCGTGGCGTTTCTCGGCGCCGATGCTGGACAACAGCACCACCCGGTTGACGTCGCCCGCGCGGGCCGCCTCGATGAGCGGTTCGGCGGTGCGCAGCGAGGTGTCGATCGGGTCGGGTCCGAAGTGGGGCGTCGGGTCCACCCACAGCACGGTGTCGGCGCCGGTGATCGACTCGCGGACATAGGTCGCGTCGGTCAGGTCACCCGGTACCGCCTCGACCAGCGACAGGGTCTCGGCGTCGAGCCGCGACGGGTCGCGCAGCAGCAGCCGGGGCCGCACTCCGGCTTGGACCAGCAGCCTGACCACCCGCGAACCCACGTGTCCGGTGGGTGTGGTGACGACGATGCTCATGGAAACGACTCCCTTCGACGACGATTTCGCCCGTCACCGTATGCCCGGTAGTGGCCAGTTTCCGGCCACAATCCCGGTCGCGCCGTTGTCGGATCCGTCACCGCCGCCAGATCACAGCTCCTTGACGTATCGCCGCGTCGGGACCGCGACCGGACCGTCCGGCGTCCACGCGGGATTGTCGAAGTCGCCGTCGTCGACCCAGCCCTGCCGCTCGTAGAACCGCCGCGCCCGGGGGTTGTCGGCCACCACCGCCAGCCACGCCCGGCGATGTCCGTCTGAGCGCACCCGGTCCTCGGCGGCGGTGATGACGGCTGCCGCCACTCCGGCGCCGCGATGCTTCGCCGACACGTAGACCTGGTCGAGTTCGTCATCGTGGATCATGACGAACCCGGCCACTTCGCCGTGGACGGTCGCGACCACGGTGTCGGGCACCCGCTTTCGGGCCCGGGTGTCGAAGGACTCCGGGGTGCGAGCTTCGACCAGCTCGCGCGGCACGGTCTCCAGGTGCACCTCGTACCAGCCCTGCCGCCAGATCTCGGCAATCGCCTCCGCGTCGGCGAGGGTCGCGGGCCGGATGTTCAGTTCGTCGCTCACGAGACGACGTTAGCCGCGACCTGGGACACTGTGGCCCGACCGTCCTCAGCCCTGGGAATCCTTGAGAAGCTTCAATGCCAGGTCCTTCAGCTCCTGGGACGCCTCCTGGGCGTCGCCGGTGCCGAAGGGCGGTTTCGGGTCGTATTCGAGGGCCAGTTCGAGCGCCTCACCGGTTCTGCGGTCGGTCAGCAGCCCGGCCAGGTAGTAGGCCATGTCCTGTCCGGCCGAGACTCCGGCGGACGTGATGATCTTGCCGTCGCGCACGTAGCGCTCGGGGACGTAGGTGGCGCCGACGCTTTCCAGGAACTCGGCTCCGGCCCAGTAGGTGGTGGCGCGGCGGCCCTTGAGCAGGCCCAGATGGCCGAGGATCGCCGCGCCGGTGCACACCGAGGTCGTGAAGCGGGTTCGCTTGTGAACCCGGACGATCCAGTCGCGGAGCCTGTCGTTGTCGAACACGGCCATGACGGCCTCGTCGCTGCCGCCCGGCACGATCAGGACGTCCATGTCGCGCATGTCGTCGACCGTGACGTCGGCGATCAGTGCCGCCTGACCGGTGTCGCAGCGCACCGGCCCGGTCCGCTCGCCGATCATCACGACCTCGGCGCCGGGCACCCGGCTGAGCACCTCCGCGGGGCCGGTCGGGTCCAGCAGCGAGAACCCTTCGTACAGCAGGATTCCGATGCGAGGTCCGTCGCCGCCAGGCTCGCGGGCCGCGACGGGGGACGAGCTCGAGGCCGCGAGGCCGACACCGAGGCTTCCGGCGACGGCGGCGCGCAGGACCGTCCTACGTGAACTGTTCATGGGGGACTCCTTCGAAGGCGAAGTGCGCTGTCCCCCGGACAGTCGCTCTACGACGTGTAAAAGTTCCCGGTCAGGTCAACTCCGCCGCACCGAACGACACGCTGAAACGCTTGCACCACACCGATACGCTGGTGACCTTGTCCAGGTCGACGTCGTCGGGCACCTCATAGACCTGGTCGCCCTTGTTGCCCTTCAGCTCGCCCAACTCGACGTAGTAGCCGTCGTCGAACACGAACCACTCGTCCGCGTCGACCTTCTGATCCGTCAGCCACACCCGCAGATCCGGGCCGTTGGAGGTGTCGAGCCCCTCGATGGCCAGCACGTGCGAGCCGTCGGCGTTCTTCACCAGGCGGGCCTCGCCCGAGGTCGTGTGCTCCTGCGAGACGAAGTCCCCGGACGCCACGTCGACCGGTCCCTCCGGTGTGGACTTCGTGTCCTCGTCGTCGGACTCCTGCGACGTCGACTGGGCCTCGGGCAGCTTCTCGTCGACGGTCTTGTCCACGAACAACAGCCACGGCTGGAACAGGTACAGGGCGACACCCAGTCCGGCCACGACGATCACGGCCGTGACGATGAACCAGGGCTTGCGGTACGGGATACGGGCCATGTGTCCATATAACCGTGAAACGGGACCGTAGAGCGCCGTCAGCGCCTTACGGTCCCATTACGGCGGGGGTTACATCAGGCCACCGGTGGCACGGATGTTCTGACCGGTGATCCAGCGGGAGTCGGGACCGGCCAGGAACGACACCACGTCGGCGATGTCGGACGGCAGGCCCAGCCGCCCCAGCGGGGTCATCGTGTTGAGCATCTCCAGGGCCTCGGGCGGATTGGTGTCGCGCAACAGGTCGGTGTCGGTGGCGCCGGGGGAGACCACGTTGGCGGTGATGCCGCGCGCGCCCAGCTCGAACGCGGCCACGTTGGTCATCTGCTCCAGCGCGCCCTTGCCGGACACGTAGGTGGTCAGGCCGGGAAACGGCCGGGAGGTGTTGAGCGTCGAGATGTTGATGACGCGGCCGTCGTCGTTCATGTTCTTGGCGGCGTACCGCAGGGTCTGGAACGGCGCGCGGGCGTTGGCGGTGAAGGTCGTGTCGAACAGTTCGTCGGTGACCTCGGTCAGGGGAGTCGGGGTGATCTCCATGACCGCGTTGTTGACCAGGATGTCCAGGCCGGGCAGCAGTTCCGCGGCGGCGGCCATCAGGCGTTCGGGGGCCTCGGGGTCGGTGAAGTCGGCGGCCACGGCGTGCGCGGTGCCGCCGGACGCGGTCACGGTGGCGACCACCTCGTCGGCGGCGGTCTTGTTGCTGGCGTAACTGAAAACGACGGTGGCGCCGTCGGCGGCCAGCCGCTCGACGATGGCGCGGCCGATCCCGCGCGAACCGCCGGTCACGACGGCGCCCTTGCCCTCCAGCTGCGGCATGGTGGTCCTTTCGGTTGATGGAAGCGATACTCGTCACCACAACCGCCCCACTGGTGCCGACATTCCGGTCCCGCGAGCCTGGGTGAAATGTCCGGTGCGCGGGCGTTGCGCCACGGCTGTTCGCGGAGTCGGTACTCTCGCAGTCGTGTCTGAGACTCCGCCGGTACCCTCCTCGCGACGCGTCGCCGTCGTGACCCTCGGTTGTGCCCGCAACGACGTCGACTCCGAGGAACTCGCCGCCCGGCTGGCGAACGGCGGCTGGGAGGTCACCGACGACGGCAGCGACGCCGACGTCGTGATGGTCAACACCTGCGGGTTCATCGAGACCGCCAAGCAGGACTCCATCGACATGCTGCTGGAGGCCTCCGACACCGGGGCCAAGGTGGTGGCCACCGGCTGCCTGGCCGAACGCTACGGCACCCAGCTGGCCGACAGCCTCCCCGAGGCCGACGCCGTGCTCGGTTTCGACCACTACCCCGACATCGCCGCGCGCCTGGACGCCATCGCCCGGGGCGAGAAGATCGCCTCCCACACGCCCACCGACCGGCGCACGCTGCTGCCCATCAGTCCGGTCAAGCGCCGCGAGGCCACCGCCGTCATCCCCGGCCACGCCGCGCCCGACACCGACGACACCGCCATGCCCGCGCACCTGAAGGTGATGCGGCGCCGCCTCACCAGCGGCCCGGTGGCCAACCTCAAGATCGCCTCGGGCTGCGACCGCCGGTGCGCGTTCTGCGCCATCCCGTCGTTCCGGGGCGCGTTCGTGTCGCGCGATCCCGGCGAGATCCTTGCCGAGGCGCAGTGGCTGGCCGAACAGGGCGTCGTCGAGGTGACCCTGGTCAGCGAGAACACCACCTCCTACGGCAAGGACCTGTCCGACGCGGCCGCGCTGGAGAAGCTGCTGCCCCAGTTGGCGGCCGTGGACGGCATCGAGCGGGTGCGGGTGTCGTACCTCCAGCCCGCCGAACTGCGTCCCTCGCTGGTGGAGACCATCGCCACCACCCCCGGCGTGGCCCCGTACTTCGACCTGTCGTTCCAGCACTCCAGCCGGGACCTGCTGCGCCGGATGCGCCGCTTCGGTTCCACCGAGGGCTTCCTGGAGCTGCTGGAGACCATCCGCGGCCTGTCGCCGCTGGCCGGGGTGCGCACCAACGTCATCGTCGGCTTCCCCGGCGAGACCGACGCCGACGCCGCCGAACTGGAACGGTTCCTGTCGCAGGCGCGGCTGGACGCCGTCGGCGTTTTCAGCTACTCCGACGAGGACGGCACCGAGGCCGCCGACCTGGACGGACACGTCGACGAGGACGTGATCGTCAAACGGCACGACCACATCAGCGTGCTCGCCGAGGAGGTCACCGCGCAGCGGGCCGCCGAACGCATCGGCGAGACCGTGTCCGTCGTGGTCGACAGCGCCGACGACTCCGGCGTCGACGGCCGTGCCGCCCACCAGGCGCCCGAGGTCGACGGCAGCACCGCCCTGATCGGCGAGGTCGACGGCCTGCGGCCCGGCGACATCGTCTCCGCGACCGTCGTCGACAGCATCGGCGTCGACCTGGTCGCCGAGTATCGCGCGGCGAAGGACTGACCGTGCCCCGCGAGGCGCCCGGCGCGTCGATATACAACATCCCGAACCTGCTGACGGTGCTGCGGCTGCTGCTGATCCCGGCGTTCGTGCTGTGCGCCATCGAATCGCAGTTCACCAACCCGGGCTGGCGGTGGGCCGCCGCCCTGGTGTTCACGGCCGCGGCGGTCACCGACTACGTGGACGGCTGGCTGGCCCGCCGCATCGGGCAGGTCACCGCCTTCGGCAAGATCGCCGACCCGATCGCCGACAAGGCCCTCACCGGGACCGCCCTGGTGCTGTTCTCGCTGTGGGACCTGCTGCCGTGGTGGGTCACGATCGTGATCCTGGTACGGGAACTGGGGATCACGGCGCTGCGGTTCTGGGTGATCCGGCTGGGCATCATCGCCGCCAGCCGGGGCGGCAAGATCAAGACGGTGCTGCAGATCGTCGCCATCGTGTGGTACCTGGTGCCGCTGCCGGAACTGCTGGCGATGCTGGCCCCGTGGGTGATGGCCGCGGCCACCATCGCGACCGTCGTCAGCGGCGCCGACTACATCGTCCAGGTGGTGCGGCTGCGCCACCAGGCGGGCCGCAACGGCGACGGCGACACCGGAGCCGCCGCAGGAGCCGTCGAACCGACACCCCAGGACGACAAGGCGTGACCACCGTGACCGCCGCCGACATCGTGGCCGCGCTGAAACGGCGCGGCCAGCACCTGGCCTGCGCCGAATCCCTGACCGGCGGACTGTTCGCCGCGGCCGTGACCGCCGCACCCGGCGCCAGCGCCGTGTTCACCGCCGGAATCGTCGCCTACACACCCCGCATGAAGACCGAACTGCTCGGCGTCCCGGCCGAGGTCATCGACTCCGCGGGCGTGGTGTCCCGCGAGGTCGCCGCCGCGCTGGCGCTGGGCGCCCGCGACCGGACCGGGGCCGACTGGGGCGTGGGCACCACCGGAGCGGCCGGGCCCGAGGCCCACGGCGGGCAGCCCCCGGGCACCGTGTGGATCGCGGTCGCCGACCCGTCCGGCGAGGTCACCGCCCGGAAACTGGCCCTGTCGGGCGGCCGCGCCGAGGTGTGTCGCGCCACGGTCGAGGCGGCCAAGGGCCTCCTGATGGAACGTTTGGACCCGCGCGGACGCGAATTCGTCACGCCCGCGGAGTAATCTGGCCTGCGACCCGGTTACAACAGTTGTGCCCGCGAGAAGAACAAGTGCGACGGCGGGCCAGGGCGCGCGTGAAGACAGGAGACTGCGATGGTGTTGCTGCGTCGAATCATTGGGGAGACGCTGCGGATCCGCAGACGGCAACAGCGTCGCACCCTGCGCGACGTCTCGGCCGCTGCGAACGTGAGTCTCGGGTACCTCTCCGAGGTGGAGCGGGGTCAGAAAGAGGCGTCCAGCGAACTGCTGTCGTCCATTTGCGAGGCCCTGGACGTGCCGTTGTCGGACGTGCTGGGCGAGGCGACCACCGAGGTGGCCCGCGAGGAGCAGCGGCTGTACGCCGCCCCGCACGCGGTGTCGCATCTGGAGGACCGGCGCACGCTCACCGAGCTGCCGCTCAACCGGGAACCGGTGCCCGGCCACACCGTCACCGCGGTGGGCCCGAGGCCACTGCCGCCACCGGTGTCACTGGCCGCCCACCGGGCCCGCAAGGCCCGCGCCGCCAAGTCCGCCTCCCGCAGCGCCTCCTCGGCAGAGGCCAGCCTGGTCGCCTGAGCCGCCGTGATCGCGGCTGGAGTGGACGAAGGCTGTGAGCGGTGAGACCATACACTTGATTGTCACAACGCTGTAAGCCTGGGAAGGATCGCGACATGGCCAATCCCTTTGCCAAGGGTTGGAACTACATGATGGCGCTGTTCGGCGCCAAGATTGACGAGCACGCCGATCCGAAGATCCAGATCCAGCAGGCCGTCGAGGAGGCGCAGCGCCAGCACCAGGCGCTGACCCGGCAGGCCGCCGCCGTCATCGGCAACCAGCGGCAGCTGGAGATGAAGCTGTCGCGGACGATGTCCGAGGTCGAGAAGCTGCAGTCCCAGGCGCGTCAGGCGCTGGTGCTGGCCGACAAGGCCCGCGCCGAGGGCGACGAGAAGAAGGCCACCGAGTACGAGAACACCGCGCAGGTGCTCGCCGGTCAGCTGGTCTCGTCCGAGCAGTCCATGGAAGACATGAAGTCCATGCACGACCAGGCGATCAGTGCCGCCGAGCAGGCACGCCAGGCCGTGGAGAACAACCAGATGATCCTGCAGCAGAAGCTGGCCGAGCGCTCCAAGCTGCTGTCGCAGCTGGAACAGGCCAAGATGCAGGAGACCATCGCGTCCTCTCTGGAGTCGATGTCCTCGCTGGCGGCGCCGGGCAACGTGCCCAGCCTCGACGAGGTGCGCGACAAGATCGAGAAGCGCTACGCCACCGCGATGGGCCGCGCCGACCTGGCGGGCAACTCCGTCGAGGGCCGGATGATGGAAATCCAGAAGGCCACAGTAGACATGGCGGGCGCCTCCCGGCTCGAACAGATCCGCGCCAGCCTCCAGGGCGACAAGATCGGCGGCTCCGACAAGACCGCGATCGGCGGGGCCGAGGCCGAGGAGAAACCGGCCAGCGTCTCCCGGCTGGACGAGATCCGCGCCAGCCTGAGCAACGACAAGAACCGGGACGCCGCGGCGGGTTGATCCCGGGCATCGCGGGATACCTGGAGCTTCTGACTTTGTCGTCTTCCGTCGCGAGCGGCCTCCAGGCGAGTGGATGGCAAGGCGGAGGTGCTGCGGCATCCCGGGGTTGGATGCCGAAGTGCCGACAACGCCGCCAGGCGCCGCCTGGTGGGCGCGCAGCAGGAAATGCGGCAAAGTTAGGAGCTCTCAGTCATGGGCTGGTTTGGTTCGGGAGTACCGCAATCCGTCAAGCGGCTGCGCAGGCGACTGCGCAGCGCCCGCCGTTGGAGCGTCATGGCCGGTATCTTCGGCGGCGCGTCCGGCGTCTTGGTGCCGCTGGGCGGCCTGTCCGGCTGGGACGCGATCTGGACCGCCCTGTTCGGCGGCAGCGCCGTCCTGGCCGCGTTCAAGTGGACCGACTACCGCAAACTCGCCAAGGCCCTGCCCGCCGAGAACGAACAGCTCGCCGTCTACGGCACCGCCGCGCTGTCGGCCGAGGCCCAGAACATCGCCGGAGCCATCGCCGGGAAGGTCCGTCGCGGCCGCATGGCGGTCCAGTACCGCAACTCGGCCGCCTCGCACGGCTGGCAACGGTTGGAGGCCGCCGCGCTGGCCTTCGACGAGATCGCGCCCCGCTTGGCCGGACCGGCCGCCGACACCCTCGTCGACGTCCGGGAATCCCAACGGGCCCTTCGCGACCTGGCCGACCAGATCCGCAGCGTCGAGAAGTCCGTCAACATCACCCCACCGGACCGCCGCGGCTCGCTGACCGAGACCCACGGGCTCATGGTGGAGCGCTTCGAGACCGGCGTGTCGGCCTATGAGGACCTGGTGGGCGCCGCCGCCCAGGTCGTCGCCGAACAGGGCGCCCTGGACGGCGTCGTGTCGGGTGAGGACCCGACCATGACCCGGCTCAACGAGGCCACCTCGAAACTGTCCGGCCTGGCCGAGGGCATCGGCCAGATGCGCGAGTTCCACACTGGAGTTCAGCCGAGGATCCCGCCGCAGACCTGACCCCGTCGTACGGCGGCGGAAGCGTTGTCGGCGAGACTGAGTCGGTTGCACTGCGGCTATACCGTGGGTGCGTGAACCGCTCCCGCCCCGCCCAGCCGCATCCCGACGCGTCGTGGATCGGGCTCGTGGCCCGCGACGATCGCACGGGGTTCGTCGTGGGCGCCGTGATGATCGGGGCCATGGTGGTCGTCAGCGCGCTGATGCTGGGGTCGTCGGGCGGATTCGCGGAAGTTTCGGAGCGTGCCGAATCCGGCGACGGGTATTTCGCGTTCGTCCTGGGGTTCTGCGTGCTACTGGCGCTCGGGCTGTACCTGAGGTTGATCCGTCCGTACCTGAAACGGCGACGGTTGGGTTTCGCGGTGGACGAGCACGGGATCTGGTGGGTCGACCGTGACGAGGCGAGCCTGCTGGCGTGGCCGGACATCGCTGGCGTCGGCTGCGGCTTCGTCAAGGTCCCGTGGACCCGGTTCTCGTTGTACAGTCCGCACCAGCGTGATCTTCACGTCGAGGTCTACTTGCACCAGATGACGCGGGCGCGGCATCGCCACCTGGCCGAACTCTGGGGAGTCGAGGAGGAGGCGGCGCATCCGCACATGCCCCGGATCCGTTTGCGCTTCGGCGAAGTAGCCCCGGTGATGATGGAGGAATTCGCGAACGCGGTGCGGGAACACGACGCGCGGCGATGGCTCGGTCTGCGACAGTGACGGAGGACTTTCCGCGTGCATGGCCCGCGAGTGCCACCGCTAAAGTGACGTCCGTGCGCAAACACCCCCAAATGCCGTTCAGGGCACCGAGATCCGACGCGGTGTGGGCCCGGCATGGCACCCGCGAACATCGGCTTCAGTTCATACTGATGACGATCCTGTGTGGAACCTTGGCGGGGTTCTCCAGCTACGTACTGGTTTCGGGGGACTTCAAGCCCGCTGACAGCGCGTTCACCATCGGTGTGGTCGTGAGTGTCGCGGGCACTCTGCTGACCGTCGCCGCGGTGCTGGCGTTGGTGACCCTGCCCAGGCGCAGTCACAGTCAGCCCGCGATCGCCGTTGACATGAACGGGGTGTGGTGGGTGCACCGTCGCAACGCGACGCTCACCACCTGGCAGGATCTGGCCGGAGTCGGTACCAGTTACAAGATCGCGCCGCAGCCCCACGCTCAGTCCAGCGCGGGGGAGATTCGGCGGGCGTTCGCCTTCGAGGCGTACCTGCGGGAGTCGGTGCTCGACGACCATCCACATGCGCAACTGTTGCGCGCGTGGTTGGTGACCGACGAGCCGCCGCACCCGGACCTGCCGAAGCAGCGGCTGCGTTACTTCCTTCCGGTGTCGGGGGTTCGCAAGGAGTTGCAGCGGATGGTGACCCACTACGCGCCGCAGCTGTGGCTGGGGGAGTACGAGCGGGACTGGAATCCGCTGACGGGCAGCTAAGGCGACTTCGAGCCGGACGGTGTCGCCCGGTTTCAGGTTCAGCAGGGCGGCGGCCGAGCCGCCGTTGACGGCCAGTGCGACTTTTCCGGCCGAGTCGGCCAGCACCACCAGTTCGCCGGGTTCGGCGGCGGCGAACATGTCGCCCCGGGTCGCGCGGAACTGTCCTACCTGGAAGTTCTCGCCGTATTCGCCGAGCAGGCCGCCGTCGGCCGCCAACTGGACGTTTCCGAAGTGGTCGACCGCGAGCACGTCGGCGGCGAGTCCCTGGTCGTCGGTGGTGACCGATGGTCGCGGAAGTCGCTCTAGAGTGGATAGTTTGACGGGGTCGCCCGCGTCGTCCAGCGCCACGCCCGACAGGAACGCCGCCGCCACCGGCACGAAGATGTCACGGCCGTGGAAGGTGTGCGAGGTGGGATGGCGGTGCAGTTCGGCGTTGGTCAGGGCGATCGCGCGTCGCGCCCCGCCCAGTGCCTCGGCCGCCCAGCCCAGCAGACCGTTGTCGGGGCCCACCAGCACGCTGTCACCGGCCTCGATCGCCACCGGTCGCCTGGTGGTGCCCACGCCGGGGTCGACGACGCCGACGTGCACCCCGGCGGGCAGGTACGGCAGGGTCTGCGCCATCACGACCGCGCCGCGCCGGATGTCGCCGGGCGGGATCGCGTGCGAGACGTCGATGAGGCGCACGTCGGGAACCCGGGCGGCGGCGACCCCGTGGCACACCGCCACGAAACCGTCGTCGAGTCCATAGTCGGTGGTCAGGCTCATTACCGCGTCCATGCCGCAAGCCTGTCACGAAACCCACGCGATATGCGCTGGACCGGTCGGGCACCACGGTTCATACTCGTGCGGTGCGCACTGTTCCCGAACCCGTGGCCGAGCTGATTCGCGACATCTTCGAGGAGGCGGGCGAACGCTGGCTGGCGGCGCTGCCCGACCTGATCGCCGATCGCTGCGACGCCTGGGACCTGGAGATCACCGGCGAGGCGTTCACCGGCGGCACCCACTCCTACGTGGCGCCGGTGCGGCGCGCCGACGGCTCGTCCGCCGTGCTGAAACTCACCGTTGTCGACGAGGAGAACCGGGCCGAGGCCACCGCCCTGCACCACTACAACGGTGAGGGTGCCGTCAAACTGTACGACTACGACCCCGGCACCGGCGCGATGCTGATGGAACTGGCCACCCCGGGGTCGCCACTGGTCCAACAGTCCTACGAGGGCGTCGTCCTGGAGGGCAGCCCGGAGAACGCCGACAAGATCGACATCGCCAGCGCCCTATATCGCAGGCTGTGGCGCGAACCCGTCGCGACCCCGGGCTACCCCTCGCTGCCGCTGGTGCGCGACCTGGTGGCCGTCTGGGAGTCCGAGATCCCCGCCAACGCCGACGGTGAGCTGCCCGCCCACCTGGTGGCGCAGGCGGTCGACCTGTGCCGCGAACTGGCCAAGCCCGACGGGCCCGAGGGCATCGTCAACCGCGACACCCACCTGGGCAACATCGTGGCGGCACAACGGGAACCGTGGCTGCTCATCGATCCCAAGCCGCTGCTGGGGGAGCGGGCCTTCGACGCCGGTTTCTTCATCGACAAACAGATCCATCACCGGCCCGAGGCCGGGTTCGCCTGCCAGGTCGTGGCCCGCACCGCCGAGGGCCTGGGCGTCGCCCCCGAACGCGCCCGCGCCTGGGCGTTCCTGCGCGCGATGGAGAACGCGGCCTGGGCCGTCGACGACGAGCTGCCGGAGCGCGTCGCCAGCGAGGTGGCCATCGCCGAGGCACTGCGTTAACCTTCCGGCGGCTAACACATTCACAAAAGGAGATCCCGTGGTCGCGACCGTCAGGCACATCACCGTCGACTGTGCCAACGCCTACGAGCTGGCACGTTTCTGGAGTGAGGTGACCGGCTGGCCGATCTCGGACCAGGACGAACCCGGCGACGCGGAGGTGCTGCTCGAGGCGCCCGCCCCGATGCCGGGAATGCTGTTCATCCAGGTGCCCGAGGGGAAACACAGTGAACCAAGAACCGGGCGCCGCATCCATCTCGACGTCATACCCACCGACCGCACCCGCGACGAGGAAGTCGAACGGCTGAAGGGGATTGGCGCTGCCGGGTACGAGGACCACCGAAAGCCCGACGGTACGGGCTGGGTGACGATGGCCGACCCGGAAGGCAATCTGTTCTGCGTTGAGCGCAGCGCCGCCGAGCGGGCGTAGGGGATTAACTGGGGGAGTCCTTTAGGGATACGAATGCCGCCGCGCCTGAGTGGACGCGACGGCGTGAGGGCTCTACAGGATGTCGTGGATCGGGCTGACAGTAAGCCTCTCGGCGAGCGCTGGGCGGTAGTTGGGAAGTTCGATGTAGTGGAGCAGACTCACGAGGGTGTCGTATTCCACTATGGTCACTGGTAGTTTGTTGTCTATCAAGACGCCTACGATGTCCTCAAGGATTAGGCAATACTCGCCGCCGTCCATCACCTCGGCGAACCCTTGCCACACCGGATCAGGGATTCGGCCCTTCAGCGCGAAGGCGATTCCGGCAGTCTGTAGGTCAAACTCTTCGCTGTTGAGTCTCGGGCGGCGTCGGCGGGTGGCGCGCTGGTAGGCGCGATGAGCAATAGACCATTGGCCGCAGGCGGCGAAGGTGTGGAAGTACACGAGGTCAGCGAGTTCGTCGGTACGCGGTACTTGTGGCTGGTTGATCACGTCATAGACGAATCCGACAATGTCCCACAGTCTGTTAAGCGTGACAGTCAATGCGCGCGTGACTTGTCGCCGCCGGGGTGTACCGCTGTGAAACGTGTTTTCGGGGAGTTGCGGCGTCGTGAGGCGGACAGTTGAGGTGGGGCTGTATCGGTCCCGGATCGCGGTGCGGGCAGCCAAGATCGTTTGGTGCGCGTGGTCGGTGTAGCGGGCGATGGCGGGCAACTGTTCGGCTTCTTGCTCGGGGCGTGATTTTGCGACCACGATTTGACTTCGGCGGTGAACGGTGAAGGCTGCTGCGGCGGCCATGATTTCGGCTACTTCGATTTCGTGGTTCAGGATGCGAAAGCTTTCATCGGTTTTGGTCACTGCGAGTGGTGCCTCCTTGTTGATGAAACGTGAATGGAAAGCCGTCGCGCCCTGGCGGTCGCCGGGGGAAGTGGGACCGTCAGGGCGCGGCGGGGTCTAGGTGGCGAGGTGGGCGAGGATCGCCGCGAGGCTGGCGGCGCCGAGAAGGAATCCCGTCGCGAAGCCCCACATGTAGGTATCGGTAGCGGTGGCTTCCCACGCCTGGCGTAGCGCCCCGGTTGGCCTCGTGTCCTCGGGGACGTAGGGGCGGGGCGCTGGCGTCGGCGTTTTGAGGATTGGGGGCCACTGCCCGGATTCGAAGATGTTCGGCGCCGGGTCGACCGCGTTTCGAATGGCGGGCCACAGCACCGACGGGCATGTGTTGTCGGGGTGGCAGCACACGGACGCCGGGGTATCGGGGGCAACGTCGGCGGCCGGGAGCACGACGAGGTCAGTATTTCCCAAAGGGGATAGTCCTTTATGTCGGTGAGGTGACGAGGGTCCGCCGCGCCCGGCCGGTGAAAACGGCGACATGGGAAGCCGGGCGCGGCGGGGTCTAGGTGGGATTTACGGCGGGAAAGCTTCCCCAACTGATGGCGGTAACCGGGTCGGCGTCGGGGTAGCAAGTGAGCCACACATGCGTCACGTTCGCTACCAGTAGTTCACGCTGTTGACGACGGTCGGTGATTTCATGTGGGGCGGTGTTCGTCGCTGCGCAGAAGGCGAACCACGCCGAGTCGTCCGCCGTCTCCACGAGCACTGAATGACGGCGGCATTCCTTGGCGCACTGGTAGACGCGCTGACCTTTGCTATCCCAAGCGGGCGCCATCGGATGATCCTCGGCGAGCGCGGTGCAGTCCAACTGGGCGCAAGCCAGCCCGGACAGCAGAAACACTTGCCCGAACCGGGCATGGTCTCGCTTAGCGGCGGCGTCGAGCGAGGGAACGATGGGTGTCACGGTCATGACGCCACCAACACGGGAAGTTCGACAGTCGTGTCCGTCGCGTCGGCGCCTGGCCGGGAGTGCGGGCCGCCTCGGCGATAGCCCCCAAACGCCCCCGCCCAGACGTGGCCGCCGGTCGCGGTGTCGCTGGTGTGCCCGTCACCAGTATGCGGCCGAGGGCCGCACATCGGGTCAGCCGTTGCCGCACGCATCGGCGGCGCTGCCGGAGCGGTATCGCGCACTACCGGCCACGGCGGCGACAGGTTAACCGTCACCGCCTCGAAAAACGTCGCCGGTTCCGGACGGTAGTCGGAAAGCGTCCGCTCGGCGGCGCGCCGCGCACTACACCCGAATTGCACCAGCCCGAGAAGCCGATACCACGGCTCATCACAGGTGACGCATCGGCTCACCAGCCGCCATCGGTCGTCCGGGATGTGTTCCCGTCGCACCCGAAAGGCTTGCGCGGGGTGCAAGCGGGAAAGTATCGTTTCGATCGTCATCAGAAGCTAGCTCCTTCTGTTGATGTAGGCAGTCAGCCGGGGAGTCTCCAAACGCACCGGAGGGCTGCCGTTTCCTTTTTGGACTTATTCAGTTGTGGGTATCTCGCGCGATCGATGGCGCGGAAGTCTTTGGGGTTCGGGTGAGAGCGGGACAACAGGACCCCGGTCGAGGTTTCCTGCATGCTGGTGTCCCGCTCCCACCCCACCGTGCACAGCGCCGAGACAGCGACCGGTGACGGTCATTGGGGACGCCGTCGAGTCGCTGCGGGTCAGCACAACTGGGTGTGTGCACGGTGCCAACCGTCGCGCCCCCACCTGCGAGACGGTCTGGTCTGTGGTGGTGCTGTTGGTTCATGTCGCCGCGACCGTCCCGCCGATCACGCCGAGCGCCTCGGTCAGCTCGTCACACGGGTACGGCTGACCGCACTTGCGGCGCGTACGTTCCCCGTCCGGCCCCTCCTCGTACTTGAAACCGGTGCACATCCCATCCGGTCCCTTGCGGTGCGTTTCCTGCACGGTGCGGGATTCCTCGCGCGTCATGACTCGGCCCCCTCATCGGGGATTCGGAGACTGGACATGGTCACCTCGCACTGTGATGTATACGACTTGCGATCGGTCACATCCTGTCACACAGAATCAAGAAACGCAATGTGCGTCTTTCGTTTGGGCGTGGTTAGATTTTCGTACTGTGAGTTGATGCGGCACAATGAGCGCATGACAGCACGTAAGAGCCTGACCGTTCGCAAGCGTCGCTTGGTGCGCGCGCTTCGTCAGCTCCGCAAGGATTCCGGCATCACTCTTGAGAAAGCGGCCGAACATCTGGACATCAACCACACCAGCCTGTCGAGGATTGAGACCGGCGTCGCAGCCGTGAAACTGCCGTACGTTGAATCTTTGCTGCGGCTGTACGGGGTGCCCGAAGCCCGACAAGAAGAGCTACTACAGCTCACGCGAGAGGCAAAGCAACGGGGCTGGTGGCAGGCATACAAGGACATCCTGTCCAGCGAGTATGCGGACTTCATTGGGTTTGAGACAGAGGCGAACGAAACCCGAACGTACGAACTTGACACCGTCCCCGGTCTCCTAGAGACCGAAGACTACGCTCGGGCGTTGATTTCGGCGCAGCTTCCCGGCGCGACGGCGGAAGACATCGAAAAGCGGGTGAAGTTGAGGGCGAGCCGTCAAGATCGGCTCAAAGAAGACCCGAAACTCAGCGTTTGGGCCATCCTCGGAGAAGCTGCGCTGCGATATCAGGTCGGCGGAATGAAAGTTCTACGGGCACAGCTTGAATATCTACTGCAACTTCAGCGCGAGCCCAACATCACGATTCAAGTTCTCCCGTTTTCCGCAGGTGCGCACCCTGGGATGGCTGGTCCGTTCGTAATCCTCGGGTTTGACGACGATCCTGACATCGTTTACCTCGAAGGGCTCACCAGCGCGCTTTATCTCGAAGATCTTGGCGAGTTGGAGCGCTATAAGATGGTTTTCGAGCGTCTTCTCGCCGAGGCTTTGAGCCCTGCGGCGTCCGACAGGCTCATTCGAGAGGCATCAAAAGAGTTATGCCACTTTGCAAACAACGGAAGGAGGCGCGGGATGGCCGCGCAAGGTGACGACCTGGCCCGTGCCCGATGGCGCAAGGGCAGACGAACCCAAGCCAACGGCAACTGCGTGGAGGTTGCCCTAGTCGAGTCAGTCTACGTGCGTGACTCCAAGCTCGACACTACAGGAACGTTCCCCACACTCTCAGTCTCAAGTACCGAGTGGAAGAACTTTCTTCTTGCAATCGCCAACAACGACAAGACCGGCTAACTCGCGCGAATAAACCATGCGCGGGCGTGGCCCCTCTCCATAGGGGGCTATCGCCCTGTTTTTATGCCGTGCGCACGTTTACAGGCAGCAATCGGCCCGCACACCTTTTTACGAGGTGGCGGGCCGGTTTGAGTATCTAGCCAGTGGCGGCGACAGTGGCCCGGAAGTCATCCCACGAGCCGGGGAAGAGATTTCGTACGTAGCGCTCGCTGACTCCCATGTGCCGGGCGGCGTCGGTTTGGTCGACGGTGGGGCGGGCGGTGATGATGGCGCGGAGGTCGGCAAGGCGTTGCTCGCGTGTCTTGCGTGGCGCGCGTTTGGCCGGGCGTCGAGTCGTTCCGGTGGTCGCCGCTGGGTTAGTTGTGGTCTGGGTTGCGGCGGCGATCTCGGCGAGGACGGTTTCGGCGCGGGCGGTTGGCCACGGCAGCGGGTGGGCGGTCAGCGCTGGCACCGTAACGGCGACGGGTTCGGGGTCGACGGTCTTGGCGGCGGGCTGTGGTGCGGGTTTGGTTTCGTCGCTGGTGTTGGTGCCGAGGTGGTGTACGCGTTGACAGATGATCGGGGGTACCGCCGACACGGCGACGGTCAGGACGACGGACCACAGGTTGTCGGGCCCGGCGCTTTGAATGTGGGTGATGGACTGGCACACGACCATGAGGGCGAGGGCGATGTTGGCCTCGCGGTTGGCGTGGGTGGCGAATGCGACGGCGGCGTATACGTCGAGGGCGACGGGGAACAGCCAGGCGTACGGGTCGTGAATGCCGATGAGTAGCGCGAGCTCGTGCTCGCCCTTGGCGGTGAGGAACGCGGCGGCGACAAGGGCCGTCCATTTGCCGATGGCTAGAAAGACCGTGCGGGCACTGGTGTTAGCGTTGGGGTGACGCATCTTTCGGGACTCCTATACAGTTCCGATTTTTGCGAGGCCCTGGGAGGTGCTACCAACACCGACCGGGGCCGCTTCGTTTTCTGTTGTGGCCCAAGACTATACAGACGCGCCGCTACGTCCCTTTAGCGCTGTCTGGTGTGGCACGAACTCGGGAGTGCCTACCAATGGGGTCAGCCGGTGACGCCGATGCGTTGGGCCAGCGGCACGAGACCGGGTAGGCGTTGGGTGCGGCGGCGTGGCAGTAGCTCGGCGACAAGGACGCGGGCGAGGGTTTGGTGCGGCAAAAGTTCGGGGGTGATGGATTCGGCGTGCCGGATGGTGTTGACGGCGTCGGTGTTGCGCCAGTCGAGGGTTTGGGCGTAGGCGACGGTCAGCAGGTATCGGGCGTGCATCGCGGGTGGGACGGCGTCGGGGGTGGTGACACGGCGGGCGAGGTCGAGGGCGTGGCGGGGTTTGTCGGCGGCGACGGCGGCGTCGACGGCGCGCATGGCTGCGACGGTGGGTCCGAACGCGATACCGGTGTACTTCGATGCGCGGTCGCTACCCATGCGGGCGGCGGCGGCGTCGAGTAGCTGCTGGGCGTCGGTGGCCTCGGTGTGGCGTCCGGCGCGAGTGAGACTCAAGGCGGTGTATCGCAACAGTTCGCCCCATACGGCGAGCTGGTCAACAGTCCCGGTGGATAGTTTCGGTTCGACCTCGTCGGCGGTGGTGGCGGCGATGGTTTCGGCCTCGCTCCACAGACCTTGCCGGGTCAGCACCCATGTGCGGGTGGCTTGCATCGAGGCGACGAGTAGAGGGTCGTCGGCAGCGTCGGCGGCGGCGGTGGCGTGGGTGAGTGCGAGCTGGGCAAGGTCTTCGTGAGCGAGGTGGGTTAGCAGCGATGCGGTCAGTTGCAGAGCTTCGGCGATTCCGGTGTGCGCGTGCCGGGCGACGGTGCCGCTCGCCGAGTGCGCGAGCGCGCGGGCGGCGGTGATGTGGCCGGGCAGGCTGCGCGCCAGGACGGCGTAACGGCCGTGCCAATACATGTCCCACAACTCGCCCAGTTGGGCGCGAAGATCGGCAAGGCTGGGCGGTTCGCCGCTGTGCGGGGTGATGCCGAGGATCGCGCGGCGCAAGTGCAGAACCTCGCCGTTTTCGGCGCCGACGGTCAAACCGCGTGGTTTGCCGATGAGGTCGCCGACGGGCATGTCGAGTGCGTTGGCAATGGCCATCAGCGAATCTATGCGCGCGGAGTTCCGCTGTCCCTGTTCCAGTTTGCGAACCAGGTCGATGGACACGCCCGCGGACTCGGCGAGTGCGGCCTGTGTCATGCGACGGCGTTGTCGGCCCCCGCGGATCACCTTGCCGGGTGTCGTGTCTGCCATGCCTGCCCCTTTTGGTGTGCTGCCTTCCACGTTACGGCCTTGCCCGTGCATACCAAACCTCGCAGGGCATTGGGTGGGACGTCGCGTCCTACTTCCGGAGGGGTGTCGGTGTGTGGCTGGGACACCACGGGACACCTCACAGCACCGGATCAGCCATAGCGTCAAGGGTGCCGGATATCCGGCGATCAGTTCCGATCGATGGAGGTCGACACCATGAACACCAAGAAAACGCCCGCGCGGCGCACCCGTTACGCCCGCCCGACCGTGACGCTGCTGGGCGACGCGGTGAAGCTGACCAACGGCGGGCAGTACAACGACACTCACGACAGCCGCCAGTACTACTACTAAACGGGGGTTGTGATGTCTGTGCGCGTGATGGTGGGACACATCGCCGTTCCCGGTACCACCGTGGTCCATCGCCTCGATGGGGCGCGGTTGGTGAGCCGGGGTGATCGCTTCGCGATCTGGTCGTTGGGGGCTACGTCAGCACGGACAATCACCGGCCCCGATTGGCGGGCGGTGGCCTGGGGCGACCGCATCCCCGAACGCGGGGCGCTGGCCGAGGCTGCCGCCCGCTTCACTACCACTTTCGACCCGCGAACAGTCGCCCCGCTGGCCATCAATGGCGCCGTTGTCGTCCACAGTCCCTCGGTCAGCGTCGTGTGTCCCGACCCGGTCGGCAACGCCCCGGTGTTCTACACGCTGACCGAGCACGGCGTGGTGTTCGCTTCGCACGGCGCGGTGTTGGCGAGTCTGGTCGGCGGGTGCCGCGAACTCGATTGGCTGGTGTCGTGGCTGGCTTCCCCAGCCGGACGCCCGTCGCATCTGAACGCTTCGCCGTGGTCGCGTATCTCGCGTATCGGCCCCGGCCGAGCGCTGATCGTCGACGCCGACGGGTCGGTAAGGCAAGCGGCCCAACCGTTGGCGATTCCCGAGTATCGAGGGGGCGAGCATGTCGAGGTGCTGCGGGAACGGTTGCGTACCGCTGTGACCGAACGGACGGCCGGACAGTCGGTGTCGGCGGACTTGTCGGGCGGGTTTGATTCCACCTCCGTGACTGGTATCGCCGCCGCGTCCACCACCGTCACGACAGCGACCTTGGTACCGCCCGGCCAAGCCTGCGACGACGTGGCGTACGCCCGCATCGCCGCCGAGTCGTTCGGGACTGTCCATCATGAATGGAACCTCGACGATGAGGTCGACCCTTTCACGGCCATGACGCGCGCTCCGGCCACCGACGAACCGTTTTCCGACATGGTCAATCACGCCCGCTTGTCGTGGTGGTTCGAGCGAATCGGTGATTTCGGCACCGGCGTGCACTTGACCGGCAGCGGCGCCGATGCCGTCGTCCTCGCTCCACCGTGCTACCTAGCCGACCTCGCCGCCGATCGACAATGGCGAACCCTGTGGAGGCACGCCGCCGGATGGGCCAAGTTGCGGCACCAGCCGCTCGCCCGTCTCCTGATCAACGCCGCCCGCACCGCCCAGCACGGCCCAGCTCGGCAACTCGCCGAGCACCTCGCCGCACTCCGCGCCCCGGCCCTCACTCGTTCGGCCCCGGTGTGGAGTGACCACGTCGCCTACATAGAACCGTCACCGGTGGCCGCGTGGCTGACCAGGGATGGGCGCGGCGTCCTGGCTGAGGCCCTAGCAGCCGATCCCGGCCCGAGCCAGACCGGCCTGTCGGGGTCGGATGCGGTCGCGCTGGGCATGATCCGCGAATCCGCCGCCGCGCATCGTTGCGAGGTCGACCTCGCAACGGCTCACGGGTTCGGTTTGGCCGCGCCGTTTCTCGACGCCGACGTCGCCGCCGCGTTCCTCGCGGTTCCCGCGTATCACCGCCATTCGCCGCTACGTCAAAAACCCGCGCTCGCCGACGCCGCCGCGCCCTGGCTACCCGCAGCAATACACCAGCGGTCCACGAAGGGCGATTACACCTCGTTGGCGTACCGGGGTCTCGCCGATGCCGTCGAGCAACTTCGCGACCTGGTCGAATCCAGCCGCCTCGCCGCCGCCGGACTCGTCGACCGTGACCCCATCCGTCGCACCCTTTCCACCGCCGCTGTCGGCATCAAAGCACCTGTCCCCGCGCTGGCCCGGTTCTTGGCCGCCGAGGCGTGGCTACGCCAGTCCTCGACGCCGGTCACCTGGTCGATTCTCACCGCATCCGAAATGGAGTACCTACCATGCGACCCGTCCTCGCGCCTGGCACCTGCTACACCGACCTACCCGACGGCGGCGCCGCACTCGTAACACCCACCGGCGGCGATGTCGTCCACCTCGACGCGGTCGCCGCCGCGTTTGTCAAGGCACTGTCCGAACACGAGCGCGATACCGCCGTGACCGTCCTGGCTGAACATTTCGACGTCTCAACGACGACCATCGCCGCCGACCTCGACGACTTCACCGCCACCCTTGTCGACTACGGCGTGATGACCGGCGGTGCGTCATGACGGCGATCATGTCCACCACAACCGGCTCCCGTGTGTCTTGGCTGTTGCGCCTGGCTGCCGTTGCGGTCATGTTCGCCGTTTCCATCGCCGTGCGGCTGATCGCCTTCCACCGCACCCGCAGCATCGCCCGCCGACTCAGTCGCCCGGCGGTGCGTCCTGCGAGCGAGCGCCAGGCCGTGACCGTGCTGGCCGCCATCGATGCCGCCTGTCGGTGGGTGCCAGTGCGTGCGGCTTGTCTTGAGCGGTCCATCGCCGCCGTCGTGCTGCTGCGGTTGCGCCGCAGGCGAGTCGAATGGTGCCACGGCATCAAAACCCAGCCCGTCGCCTTGCATGCGTGGATACAAGTCGACGGGCGCCCCGTGGGCGAACCCGCCGACCCCACAACTACCTACAATGTTCTATTCACCACGCACCACCACGAGGGGACGACCACGTGACAACGCTCGCCGAAGCCATTACCGCTGTCGACACCGACCAGTACGTGAACGAACCCGATGGGCGACCCCTACCGCAATCCAGCGCCCCGGCCATCATCGAAAGCCTGTTGCGACTGGCCGATATCCAAAACGGCCATCGGGTGTGTGAGGTCGGCACCGGTAGCGGCTACTCGACGAAGATCGCCGCAACTGTCGTCGGGCCCACCGGCGCGGTGGTATCGGTCGAAGTCGATCCGGCCGTCGCCGCCCGCGCCGAGACTAAACTCGCCGACACGCCACAAGTGACGGTGATGTGCGGCGATGGCGGTCTTGGGGCACCCGACGCCGCGCCGTTCGATCGACTCATCGCCTGGACCACGCCCCGCGTCATCCCGGCACCGTGGGTGCGTCAGATGCGCGACGGCGGCGTGATCGTCACCCCGGTCAAAGTCGCACCCGTCGCCATGGCCAACCTGACCGTGCGAATGACTGTCACCGGAGGCCAGCCCGCCACGGTCCACGTTCATGAGGGTTCGTTCGTCGACCTCACCCCCAGCGCCGCCGATCAACGCGTACCAGCCTTCTACCTCGACGCCACCGCCGACACCGGCGGCGACATCCCCGCGTGGTTGTCGGCACCCGCCGTACGCGACAACGGCGCCGCTGCGGCCCGATTGCTCGACGGCCTGATGAACCACGCCACCACGATGACCACCGAAGCGGCATCGTTTCCTGTGCTGGTCGCCGCGCTGGCCGCCGCGCGGCCCCACCAGCTCGCCACCGCCTACACCGGCCATACCCGAGGTATCGGCTACGCCACCCCCGACAGCATCGCCGTCGCCACTCCCGAGGGCATCCTCAGCTACGGCACCAGCGAGACCCGCGACGCCCTCGTCGCCGACCTGCCCGCCGCCGATGCGACGCTCGCCGACTACACCGCCGCCACCGCACCCGACGATGACGGTTGGACTGTCGCCGTTACGGGCCGCAGTCAGTAAGGGCCCGCCTCGGCAGAACGGGAATCAGCCGAGGCGGGCGTCGCGCAGGCGATACGGGAGGCGCCGCGCGGGGCCCGGCACCCAGAACACGGACAATCTGGGGGAGCCGCAGCGAGCCTAGATGACGCATGCCAATAATCGAACCTTCGTACGAAATCCTGATGTGGGGCGATGCGATCGGGGGCATGATGCCGGGTGTGGTGGACATGGGTGGTGAGCATGTGCGCGGCGAACACGTGCAGTGGGACACGTGGCTGTGCATGTGGCGCGAGGATGTCGGTCCCGGCCTGGCGGCTGGCGGATTGATCGCGCTCACCGAGCATTACGACGGGCGCGTCGTCGTGAAAATCTGTCTGTCCGGGCGGGCGTGGCATCGCGCGTATCCGACGGAGATCGACGCCCGCGATGCTGTCGCCCGGTACCTAGCCGCAAGCCCACGAGCATGGGAAAATAGCCCGAAGTCGCAGCGCCACCGGCCGACCTCGGAGAGGTGGCGTCCTGACTGGGCGGAGATGCCCGACGGCGCCCCCGACGGCGAGGTTTGGCGCACCGCGCGGCGGCAACCGCGCCGATAGCCGGTACGCGTCCGTTGAGCTGGCGATACAGGGACTTTCGACTTATGTGGCCAGTAACACAGCGGAATAGCATGAGTACTGCGTCCCTGGGCGTCAAGGAACCCTCTTCTTTCCGAACAATTTGGACATATCCGTTTTTTAGAGAAGAAGGAACTTCTTGTACATCCGAAAGCGCGAGCGAATCTCGATCCGAATTAGATACAGATTGGACTATCGGAGTTTGCCGTTGCAGCCGCCGGACAAGCCCCCTTCGAAGTGGCTTACGTTCGTTGGTCTGGTTGCTCCGATCGTCTCGACTATAAAAAGTCTGTTCTTCTGATTGCTGATTGAAAAGGCCCCGTGAAGGGCGGGGCAATTTGGTTCGTAGAAGCAAGGAAGCGGCCCGCTCCGCTACCTCGGAAGAGGCAGAGGGGCGGGCCGTATTGCGCGGGTCTATTCGAGGTCGCTGTCGAGTTTGAGGGGGGCGGAGTATTCAGGCTGCCGGGAGGTGCCCAGCAGGCGCCCGACGACCGGCCACGTGTTCTCGGCCGCGCGCACCACGGCGTAGTAGATGGTGGTGGCGGCGGCGGTCAGGGCGGCGATGATCTCGGTGCGGGCGGCCTCGGGGATATCGAACCCCTTGGACGCCGCCCATGCCAGGACGGCGCCGACCCCGGCGGGGATGCCGGTACGGATGAGGGACGCGAGGTAGTCGGACAAGAGGGTGTCTCCTTTTTAGAGTCGGGTCACGGTCGGCTTTACGCCCTGGTCGCGGCTGGGCGGCGTCGGGGCGCTGGGGGTGGGGGCGATGAGTCCGGGCTCGGGGTCGAGGGAGCCCAGGACGCGGCGCACGCCCTGTTCGGCGGCGGACACGAGGACGTCGTCGGTGATGCCGGTCTTGAGTGCCTCGGCCAGTGCCGCCAGTAGCGCGGGGGCGAGGGTGTCGGCGAGGCTTTGGGCGAGGGAGGCGATTTCGGTGCGGATTGCGGACTGATCGGCCTTCAACACTTCGACGTCGTCGGGAAGCGTTTCGACGTCGGCCATGATCGCCGTGAGTGCCTTGGCAGGCGAGAGGGTCTCGTCGCCGGTGGGGGCGTCGATCATTCCCTTGGTGCGCCAGATCTGTTTAACGTTCGGCATGTGTCTCCTTAATGGTGGGTAGTGGTGCGGGGTGGACGGTGAGTGCCTGGGTGTAGCCGGATGAGGGGGTGTGGTCGTCGGCTATCGCGGTGATGGCGTAGGCGCCGTCAAGGCGGGTGCCGTCGGGGTCGCGAATCGTGATGACGTCGCCGAGGTCGAGTCGGGGGTCGCCGACGATCGAAACGCCGGTGACGGTCGCCCTCGGCCGGGACAAGTCGGCCAGCAACCGCCGGGCGCGCTCGGCCGAGCCGGATTGCCGCCACGGCGCGTCGGGGTCGTCGAACGCGAACGCGCCATATTGGGCGATCGACGCCTCGTCTTTTTCGACGTACTTCTTTGTGGAGGCTTTGACGCTGTGTCCGGCGATGCCCGCCGCCGCCACATCCGAGCTCGCGCCGGTCGCCGAGGCGGTGCCGGTGTCGGGGCTCGGTGGTTTGGTGACCCACACTCGCCGCTTCGCCTTGTTGCGGACGGTGAGGGTGGCGCGGGTGCCGGACACGTCGACCAGTGCGGCGACCACGTACCGGCCCGGAACCGGTCGCCCGGAACCTTGGGGAGTCTTGGCGTAGTCGACGTACACCCACGATTCGCCGCGCGCGGGTGCGGCGGTGACGGACACGCGGGAATCGGCGGCGAGGCAGGGTTCGGCGAATTCAACGTCGAACTCGGCCACCTCGCCGGGGTCGACCGCGCGTGGTCCGTCGAACGTCCACAGCGGCTCTTTGCCCGGTGGTTTGACGACGCCGCCGTGTTCGGTCACTGTGACGTGGTTGCGGACCCGGTCGAGGGAGTCCTCTACCGATAGCGCCGTGATGCGGTCGCGGGTGGTCACCTCGGCCACGGGCAGCCGCACCGCAGCCGGGGGCCCGGTGAACACGAGGCGCCCGTGCGGATCGAAGTAAGTGGCCGAGCCGGTGGCGTCTGCTATGGCGGTGAGGTGGTCCCATGTGGGGGCGGCGGCGAACTCGCCCGGCCAGCGCATCGGGGTGTCGGCGCCGGTGATGAGCGCTGTTGCCGCCCAGTGGTGCCCGTCGAGCCACCCCGCCGAACTCGGGCAGCGGGATATGGCCACGTTGGACAGATTCAGCCAGCTGTCGAGTTCGGCGTTATCGCAGGTCCCCAGCGCGGCGCGAATCCCCGGATACGACAGCCGGATTTCTCGGCCGTTGAAACGCCAGGTCACGGCCGTGTGTCCCTTGGGGGTGGTCGAGACGTGGGCGCCGAAGTGGTTCCACTCGCCCGCGCGCCACCCGAACAGGTTCAAGGGCGGTGCGGCGAACCGCATCCGTCGGCGGCCGTCGGCGCGGGGGACGTCGAGGACGGCGGCCCCCGTCGCGGTGAGCCGCAAGCTCGGCCCGTCGGTCAGCCCCAGCCGGAAGGCGTCGCCGCCGGGTGCTGTGGTGGTGCCGGGCTCGGACTTCACCCATGCCTCGAACCTCACTCCCGTGGCCGGTGGCCTGGTGGGGGCGTCCGCGGGTAGGAATGTCGACGCGGTGCCGGTGATACGGCGCCACCGACGCCGCCCGAAATACCCAGCAAACGCCGCCGGGCCATTCCATGGCGCGGGGACTGACACGAAACCGCCGGTATCCAGGGCGGCGTCGCGGTCGGGTTGCTGCCAGGTGGCGACGGTGGCGGTGTGGGCGTTGGGCCCGCTGACGAACGGCGCGTGCGAGCCGGACATCGGCCAATAGACCAGCGGCCAGTACCCGCGCGCCACGTCGACGCCATGGGCGCGCATCGGCGAGGGCTGGGCATCAAACCCGACCGCGTGCGCCGCATAAGCGATGCACCAGTGCAACGACAGACCGGCGAAGTCGTCGGCCACGGGCGGGAAGGTGAGCGGGTCGCGGGCGGTATCGCGGGCGTCGAGCGCGGTGACGGTCGCCGAGGTCGCCCCGTCGAGAGCCACGGCGCGGACGCCCCCGGTGAACACCCGCGCGAACCTCGGCCCGTCGCCGGACACGGTGACGCCGATATCGACCGTGATCGGGACCGCGAGTCGCTCGCGTCCGGCCAGCGGACCGACGGGGGTGTCGCGCGCCCAAGTGGCGGCAGCCGACAACCCGGTCGCCCCGGTAACGGTGAGGTCGGCTTTCACGGTGCCCGCGCCCTCGACGAGGCGCACCTCTTCGGGGAGTTGCCCGCCGAGCTCGCGGCTTGTCTTGACGGACTCGACGAGGCCGGACACGTCGAGCGGTTCGCCTTGGAATCCGTTCGGCCACAGGCGCACGCGTGAGTGCATGTGCCGCGACGCCGCCGTGATCGCCTCGGCGAAGCTCGGCGGGGTGGGTCTCACTGGCACACCTCCGTTAGTTCGAGCTGTGCGTCGACGTGGCCCAGGTGGGGGATGGTCTGCGACCAGGCGGTGAATTCGACTTGCGGGACCCCGGTGCCGGTGCGTGCCCGCTCGGCCAATGCGGTGCCGTAAGTCATTTCGAGCGAATCGACGCTTATGCGTGCCGGGTCGCAGACACGAGGGGCCACGGTGGTCGCCGCCAACCGGGGGGCGACCCATGCCGCGCCGGACGGCGGGGTGACGTGGGCGGTGACGTGGCGCCAGGTTTCGCCGCCGACGGCCTCGGGGTCGGGGGTGGCGGCCGAGACCAGTTGC
The DNA here is from genome assembly GCF_000024545.1 of Stackebrandtia nassauensis DSM 44728. Taxonomy (GTDB): domain Bacteria; phylum Actinomycetota; class Actinomycetes; order Mycobacteriales; family Micromonosporaceae; genus Stackebrandtia; species Stackebrandtia nassauensis. The sequence continues at coordinate 4,531,293 of NC_013947.1, read as the reverse complement.
CCGGATACGTCGTAGAAGCGCGGGACCCACCCGCACCATGTCGCGGTATCGGGGCGCACCCAGGCACCCAGGTGCACCGGTACGCCCGGCAGCACCGGAAAAGCCCGGGTGCCGTCGGGCAGGCTCGGCCAGCGCGACGGCAGCGCGAGCACCCGCAAGCTCGCGGGGTTGAACGCCCACAGGATCGACGACGGACCGGTGAACGAGCACCGGGTGTCGACTTCGATGGCGCCGTACTCTTCGACCGCGAACCCGCTCGTGTCGCCGCACACGGTGCCGCCGCTGGCCTGGTTCGCCGTGAGGCGGTTGGCGTAGACGGGATCTATCAACGCGTAGGGGCCGGGCCCGTGGTCGCCGCCTGCGAAGGCATCGATGACCTCGGCCTCGCAGGACGTCAGTCGCGAGTACGAGTATTTGAACGTCCGCAGGCCGGAACCGGTGACGTCGACCGAGCGGCCCCCGGCGACGCCGACGTGAATGGCCACCTCGCGCGACCGGATCACCTCGACGTCGGGGGACGGGTCGGGCAGCGCTACCAGGTGTCCGGGGCGGCCCAGCCACACGGCGAACGGATCAATGACAGTGGACATGGGGCTATCTCCTTAGGTTGGACAGACGGGTACCGTGGGCGACGGTTGAGGCGACGGCCTCGGGGCGGGCGCGAACGGCGTCGACGACCATGTCGGCGACCTCGCGCTCGCCGATGCGAACCGAGACGTTCACGCCGCCGGGGCCGTCGGTGTCGGTGCGGGACTTGGGGTGGGGGGTGAAGCCGCGCCAGGGGTCGTAGGCGGCGCGCGCCAGGCCACGCGAGGCCGACACCACGTCGCCGACGGAACCGTCGAGGCCGACCTCGACACCGGCGCCCATTTGGGAGCCGAGCCACGCCATGAGCCGTGACGGCGAGTTGATGCCGAGGAAATCCTTCGCTCCCTCATAGGCGCTTTTGGCGGCGCCGACGGCGGCGTCCTTGATGCGCCCGGCCGCCTGCTTGATACCGCGAACGATGCCCGAGACGATGTTCTTTCCAATTTGTACAAACTTCGCCGGGAGTCCCTTAAGGAACCCGATCACCTTGCCCGGTAGCGCCTTGATGAACGCGATGAAGCGGCCCCAAAAGCGGATGGCCTTGCCGACGGCGGTACCGATGTCGACCGCCAGGTCCAAAAACCAGCCCGCGAGGTCGACGAGCCACTCGACGACGCGCTCGATTCCGGGAACCAGTTTCGACACGAACCATCGCACCAATTTGGACACAACGGGGATGACTTTTTCCTGTATCCATGTCCACACCTGCTGAGCTGCGGGAACGAACTTCTCCCGAAACCACAGGCCGACCTTTTGGATCGCGGGCGCCAGTTTTTCGCTCCATATGGTCGCGAGCTTTTGCCCAAGGGGCGCAAGCTTTTCCTTGATCCACGACCAGGCGCTCGCGGCGGCGGCACTGAACTTTTCGGACAGCCACGCCGACACCTTCGACAGTGCGGGCGACACCTTTTCGTTCCAGACCGAGGCGAGCCACGCGGCGGCGGGTCCGAGCTTTTCCTTCAGCCATCCGTACACTGTGGCTATACCCTTGGCCAGAGCGCCGACGAAAATCTTCGTGATCGTCAGGCTCGGCGTGATCAGCGCGATTAGCCCCTTGACCAGCCCCGACAAGATCGCGGCGGCCACGCGCACGATGAGCCCGAGGATCGGGGCGAGCGCCTGATTGACCGATAGGAACGCCTGAATCACCGGCAAAACGGCGGCGATCACAGTTTGTAGCGCCGATTCAATCGAGCGCCAGGCAGGCATCAGGCTCGCCAGCAAGATCTGTGCAATTTGGACGGCTGGCGGCACCAGTGCCTGAAACAGACTGGCCACCATGGACAAAGCAGAGCCCAGGATGCCGCCCAAAATCGCGCCCAGTTGACCGGCCACGCCCAGCAGGGGCGCCGCTGCGGTGACGATGCTAGCCAGCGCCTCGGCCACGGGCATTAGCCCTGGTAGAAGCTTTGCGACGCCATCGACGAGGGAGCCGGAGAGGGTCTCAAGGGCGGGGCCCAAAATCGTGGCTATCTGGCCGACGGCGGGGCCGAGCACCGAGCCGATGCCGGACGCGAGGTTCTGCAAGGTCGGCAACACGGCGCGCACCACCGACTGAATGCCGCCGAAAAACCCGCTCAGCGCCTCTTGGCCTTCGAGACTGGAGAAGAACTCGCGGGCGGCGCCGGTGATGGTTTCCAGCGTGGCCAGCAGGCCGCCGCCCGAGCTCGACGCGGCCGAGAACACCGAGGCGACGACACTTCCGAGGTTCGACAAGATGCCGCCCACTTGAGACAGTGCGGTCTTAACGCCGTCAACGAACGACGCCAGTTGCCCAGTTTCCGCGGCCTTGCTGATGAACTCGCCGAAGCGCGCGGCCAGTCCACCGGCGGCTTGTCCGGCAGCCGTCAGGCTCGGCGCGAAAGCGCCGATGACCTGGCCGAGCCCGGAAAACAGGGGGCGCATTCCCTTGGCGAGCCCGGCTATCCCGGTCGCAGTGTGGGACAGCGCGGCGTCGAGTCCGGAGGTGAACCCGTCGGACGACAGGCCACCGGCGACGCCCTTGGCCAGGCCGTTGAAGGCGGTGGCGATGGCCGGTAGCCGCTGTTGAAGTTTGGGCAACAGGACGTCGGCGACGCGGGTTATCTGCTTGTCGAGCCCGGCGAACAGGTTGCCCTGAATGCTGGTCTTGAGTCGCTCGAATTGCGGCGACAGCCCGCGTATCGCGGTGACGGCGGCTTGCGCTGAGGGGGCGAGTTGGGCGAATGCGGCCGAATCACCCGACAAGGCGGCGCCCACACCGGACAATCCGAGCTTGAGGACGGCGAAGGCACCCGCCGCGCCGAGGGCGAACGCGGGCAACGCGGCCAGCGCCCCGGCCACGGGGGCCAGTGCTGCGGCCAGTTGTGCCGCACCACCAGCCGCAGCCGCGAGGCTGGTGCCGATGGCGGCGACCTTGCCGATGCCGGCCAGTGCGCCACCGATGCCGGACAGCCCGGCCAGGCTTCCGCCGATGCCCTTGGTGTTGGCGCCCACGGGCACCGTGATGCGGGTGCCTTGTTGCGCCAGGGCGGCGGCGCGGCGCACCTGCCCGGCAAGCTGCCCGGCATCGGCCGCGACGGGGACGCGCACCCGTCCGCCGTCGGCGGCGGCCAGACCCGAGCGCACTTGTGCGGCGAGTTTCGAGGTGTCGGCCGCGACGGGAATGTCGATATCGGACGCATCGGCGGCCAGCGTGTGAAGCTCGGCGCGCACCCGCTCGACATCGCCCGCGTTGGCCGTGACGTCGATACGGAAGGTCTCGCCCGACAGGCGCGCTAGGTCGGTACGCAGTTTCTCGGCGGCGGCGCGGGCGGCCTTGGTGTCGACGCCCAGCGCGGCGCCCTTGATGTGTGACAGGTCGATTTCTTGCGCGGCTGCGGCGGCGTCGCGAATCTGGGCGACCAGGTGCTCGGCGCCTGCGGTATCACCTGAGGCCGACAGTTCAATGTGTCGGCGCGACAGGTCGTCCAATTGCGATTTCAACCGGGCCACTTGCGACAGCGCGGTCGAGGTGTCGGCGTCGACGGCCACGCTCGTCTTGCCGCTGGGGGTGCCCGAGCGCACGGCGGCGGCGAGTTTCGTGGTGTCGGCGGTGACCGGAACCTCGACGCCCCGTCCCGCACCGGCACGGGTCACGGCGGCCTTGACCTGGGTGGCCAGCTTCCCGGCGTCGAGGTCGGCGCCGATGTGCACGACATCGCGCGACGCCGCGACAAGAAACGCCTTCAACTCGGCGGCGAACTTCGTCAAGTCGGGCTTGACGCGCACCGACACCGCCCCAGCGGACAACACCACGACGGCTCACCCCCGCCCCGTGTTCGCGTCGCGTGTGGACTAGCGGTGTTGGCGCACCCGCTTAGCGAGCTGGGCGACGGTGACCGTTCGCGTGGGTTTGGTGGTGGCGCCGGGGCGCGGCACCGGCTCAGGTTTGGCGAGCCTCTTCTTGCTGTGCACCTGGGCGACGGCGTAGGTGGTCGTGTTGGCCGCGTCAATCAAGGCGGCGAGAAGATGGGCGGTCAGATCCCACCCGTCGTGTTCGGACCCGCGTAGCGCCACCGACAGCCGTGACGTAGTCGGCAACTGACCGATAAGGACAACGGCGCGTCGGATCGACAAGCGCCCGGTCCACAGGTCGCCTAGCGTTATTCGGTACGTCGCTTCGAGGTCGGCCTCGACCGCGCCACAGTGGTCGGTGAGGGCGCGGGCGAGGCTGACGATTCCCCCACCGTGGCGCCCAGGGCCTCGAAATACTCCTCGGACAACGCCGTGATGTCGGTTCCGTTGAACGGCGCCTCGTCGAACGCCTCGCGAGTTTCGGCGTCAGGCAAGCCGGATCGAAGCATGTCCTCGGCGACGGCGGCCAGCTCGATAGCGTCAGCGTCGGCCACCTCGCCGCCGCCAGTGACCTTGTCGGCCAGCCGGGCATAGCGGCGAAGCGCGGCGGGTCGGATGTCGGGCCGGTAGAAGACCCACCGTCGCCCGTGCATGTCCGTTTCAAGTACGGGTGAGTTCGGGTCGGTCGTGGCCTCGGCGGCGACGGCGTCGACGTCTGACATGCGAGAAAACTCCTAACAGGATGGAAATCGAATACGGGTGGGTGGGGTGCCCGGCGGGACCGCGATTCGTGGCGCGTCCGCGCGCGGCGGCACCCCACCCACGAGCGGGGCGAGGAAGGTCTAGGCGTCTTGTTTGGCGGTCTTGCGGGTCTTGGCCTTGCGGGACACGGCGACGGGCTTGTCGGGGTAGCCGATGTGCGGCGCCATCAACTCAAGCAGGTACGTAGCGTCGGCATCGTCGAGCACGACAGCCTTAATGGGCAGCGGCGCGAATTCCTCGGGACTGATCTCGGCCTCGTCACCGGGCCCAAGCGATACTTTGGACAGATAGAGGTCGACCTCGGCGTCGCCGTCTTCCAACCTGATGAACAGCGCCCGCTCATAGGGCTTATCGAAATCCCCGGTCACACCGAACACGCCGGGTTCGGGGACCTCGCCGCCACCGAAGTACGCCATGAGGTTCGGGGTGTCGAACTGCAAGCCCATCCAGGTCAGTTCGAACGTCACCTCATCCACAGTGGTTCTGAGTCCCACCCTGTTGCGCCATGTCTTCTTGACGGTCTTTTCGACTTCGAGGGAGATTGTTAGCCCCTCCTCGGAGGTGTGGCCCAAGTCGACCCATGGGGCGGGCGCCTCGGCGCCATACTCGGGGCGAGGAGTTGAGGGTTCGGCGGTGTAGATGTATCCCTTACCGGGAATGATGGTCGCGCCATCAGTGAGCATAGTGGACTCTCCCTAGTGTATGTGGGTGGTGACGGTCGCGACGTACCGAAAGACCCCGGCGGGCGCGTGGTCGTCGGGCAGGAATGCCGGGGCGGCTTCGACGTGCGTGCGCACCAGCACGCCGCCGCTCACCCGCTGGGCGCGCACGGCCAAAAGCGCGGCGAGTACCCGGCGGGCGAGTCCTCGGGCGGCGGCGGGGTCGGGCGCGGCCCACACGGAGATGACGAGGCGGGCGGCTTCGCGGTGGAGGCCACCGCGCGCCGAGGCCGAGGTGATGGGTCCGCCGGTTTGACTGATGTGGATGTACGGCAGGTGTTCGGCGAGCTGGTCGGGTACGAGGGTGCCGACGACTGCCTCGGGTATGGCGGTGCGGATGATGTCGACAACGGCGGTTACGGGGTCGGGCAGGGGCACGGGTTCACCCCCTCGCCGGTTAGGTCACCGCGTCGAGGGCGCGGGCGAGAACGTGCTGGCCTTCTACATAGGTGGATTCGTTGTGGTGGCCGAACTCGACGGCGGCGGAATGTTCGGCGGTGGCGTTGACGTGGTAATCGACCTTGCCCTTGGCGATCTCCAGCGACTCGACATAGTCGCGGGACTTCCCGCGCGGGGCGTCGGCTGTGGCGGCGGTGAGGACGTCGCGGGCGACCGAAGCGAGGGCGGCGTCGACGACGGCCGAGCGGGCGATGCGGTGGCGGGTCCGTCTGTCGTCTTTAACCGTGACGCGGGGCATCAGCGAGGGCGCGGTCGCGGCGGATCTCGGCGCGCCACATCCGCAACGTTCCGTCGGGGCTTTGGTGGTCGATCGGGTCGCCGACCATGACCCACCGCCACCCGTCCCAATCCAGCGCCGCGTACGCGTCCAGCGCCGGACAAAACGTGCCCGACAGGTAGGCCACCGCCTCGACGCGGGTTTGTTGGGAGGGGCCGCCCTTGCCCGCCTCGACTGTGGTCACCGCTGACGCGTGCGGCTGGATATTGGCCGGGACCGGTACCCCCTCCAAGCTCGGCCACCGTACGGCGTTGCCATCGGAGTCGCTGCGGTACTCGGACGGGTACACGATCGGTGTGTGTGGGTACAGCACAAGATCACATCCTCACGGCAGGGTCCGACACCGGCGTTCCGCCGAGCGTCACGTCGCGTTCGACTGGGACCGACACCACTCCGCTCGCCTCGGTGAGTTTCACCAAGGCGTCGACCTCGCCCTCGGTGAGGTAAACACCGGCCGGACCCGAACCGCCGAACCGCCGCCCGTAGTCGCCGAGGTTTTCGGCCGACAGTCCTTGCGGGTTGACGATGGCGCGCTCGGCGGCTTTCAGCGTGATCGATACCGCCAGGTCGGGCGCACCGTTGGTCCACCGGCGCCCGGCCACTGCGCGCACTTCGGCGCTAACCCCGGCCAGTACCGCGCCCGCGCGTTGCCGCCGCCGACCAACCAGCGGCTCGGCGAGCAGGGTTTCGAGGGCGTCGATACTGGCCAACGGCGGCGACGCCGAGGCCGTCACACCGCCGCCTTCTTGCGTCCCGGTTTCGGGGCCGGGAGCGCGACGGTGTCGGGCATCGTGATCTTGACGGCCCGAACGAACTTCTTCGGGTCGGTGGTCTCCGGGGTCTTGTCGCGCGGCGGGTCGGGAACGAAGGCCGTACCGCTGAAGGTGTGCACGATGCTGCGGTCTTGCATGTAATCCGAGTCGTAATCACGAACCCAGGTCATCGCCAGATCCCCATAGGACTGGCTTTGTCCGAAGGGGGCGCCGTCGGGCACGATCGGGGCCCGCAGCGCGAACACATAGGCGGTCCTGTGGAACAGGTAGGCCGTGCCGGGGTCAATGGCGTTGGACAGGTAGACAGGGAACTGTCGAAGCTTCCCGATCTCGGCGTTACGCAGCGCGGTGTTGTCGCCGCTTTTATCCACTCTGGTCAGACCATCGGCCTTGAGGATCGCGGCCTCGACGTCGGCGCCGACAACGGCGACCCGGTCGGCGACCGGCACCGACTCGACGTTGAGGGCCCGGCGGGCGTCGACGAACGTGTCCTCGGGGTGGGCGACGTCGAGGGTGAGCTCGGTTTCGTACGGCGCGGCGGCCATGGTCTCGGCGATCTGGTTTTCGAGATCCTCGGCTATCGCGCGGGTCTGGGGCGCCAAGATCTTCGCCCCGAAATTCGTGATGTCGAGAGTCATCTCTTCGTCCGTGACGTCAATGGCACTGATGACATGCTCGGTCAAGGTGACGTCGACCTTGGTTTCCTTGAGCTTCTTGGCGACGATCTTGCCGCGCGGTTCGACACGCATCCGGCGGCGCTGTGCCTTGGTGCGGGCCGGAACCCTGATGGACACGGTGTCGTCGTCGGCGCCGTCGAAAGACTCGACAGCGTCACGCCACACCAGACCGGGAAGCACGATGTCGCGCTCAAGCAAACCCAACGCCGTGGCGGCGATGACGGACGGTTTCAGAAATTGGTTGTTCATAGTCCACCCTTTGTGGATCGGGGCGCGCGTGCGCCGGGGCTAGTAGTGGGGGCGGCGAGCCGCGACCTGGGCGGCCAGCCGCGCCGGGTCGGTGTCTTCCGGTGGTTGTTCCGGTGTGGTGCCGGAACGAAGTTCGGCGACCGGGCGGCGCCTGGCGCCGCGTGACGGGGCGGGCCGGTTGAGGGTGTGGGCCCAATCGATGAGTGCCTGTGCCCGTGCCGCGAGGGTCTTGCCGTCGCCGTCGCCCAACAGCGCGACGACCGGCTCGGGCATCTGATGCTGTTCGCCGATCCGGGCGCGGGCGGCGGCGCGTTCCTCGGCGAGTTGCTGCTCAAGACTCGTGACGCGCTGGGCGAGCTCGTCGGTGCCGCCGGGGCCGGTGGGCGCACCGGCCTTGCCGCGAGCGACCTCGGCGCGCAAGTTGGTAATGAGCTTCCACGCCGTCTCGGCGTCGAACGGCTGGCCGGTGCGCTCCCATGGCGGCGCCTCCGGCGGGGAGTCCGCGGGGGCGGGTGCCGGTGGCGGCGGTGCATCGCCGGAAGTTCCGGAGTCGCCCGCGGTTGTTCCGGTCGCCGCGGGGGTGGTTCCGGAAGCCGCGGCCGGGGGTTCCGGCGGAACTTCCGCCAAGGTTCCGCTCTCTTCGCCGGTGGCTCCGGTGCCGGTGGCGGCGTCTTCCGGTGTGGTGCCGGGTGTTGTCGGCATGGGGTGTCCCTCCTGTGGACTTGCTCGGGGTGCGTACGCCGCGCGGACCCGTGTCTCACGGGCTCACGCGGCGGCGGGGTTTCTATGCGGTGTGGTCGATGCGGCCGGGCCGCAGGCGGGCGTATTCGCGCACGAACACCACGGCCAGCACCCGCAAGCTCGCCGACCCGCTGATCGGGTAGGGGCATGCTGTGATCGGTAGCCCTCGGGCGGCGGCGAACCGTGCGGCCCGTATCGCCTGGGCGCGTTGAGTATCGGTGGGGGTCATATGAAGTCCCGCCCATTGCTTTGCATGGCCGTGACGGCGGCGGCGGCGCGGTCGGTCTCGCGTCCGAGCACCTGGGCCCGGTACTCGGTGAACGTCATGCGCCCGTGCTCGCTCCACCAGCGCAAGAGATCCTCTGAGGCGTACTTGCGGGCGCGGGCGGTGGTGCCTGAGAACAGCGACAGCGGGTTCACGTCGGCGGCGCGCCCGGCTTTGGACAGCATGTGCCCGGCGGTCGCGTCCTCGGCGGCCACGTAGGACACCTGCACGTATTCGTCGTACATGCGCCGCACCGCCTCGTCGCGGGTTTCGCCGGTGTAGCGGTGGGCGTCGACTTCGGCGGCACGGGCTTGGCGGTCGAGCTCGTCGGCGTCGACGCCATGGGCTTCGGCGTAGGCGTCTTGCCAGTCCCACCCCTGCGACACGAGTTCCTCGACTCGTCGCTGTTCGGGCGTGAGCTCCTCGACGCCCTGGGCGACGTCGCCGCCGTCGGGTACGTCGCGGCGGTCCATTTCGGCGGTAATCGCGGCGACCGCGTTCTCGTCGGCGGCGTGCTCGCCGAACAGCGCGAACAGCTCGTCATCGGACAGGCGCGACAGGTCGCCCAGCGGGCCGGGCCCGGTTCCGGTCTCGGCGGGCGCGGCGTCGGGTTCCGGTGCGGGCGCTGGTTCTTCCGGCGGAACATCCGACCGTGTTCCGGCCCGGTCGGTATCGGGTTCCGGCAGCGGTGGGTGTTGTTCCGCCTCGGCCCGGCGAGCGTCGGCGCGCTTGCGGCGGCGGGCGTCGGCCGATTGGGTCGGTGAGGCGGCGGCGACGGCGCGGCGAAACGCCCGGCGGGCGTCGGCCCCGGTGCGTCCCTTGGTGGCGTCTTGCCACAGGGCGTCGAACTCCCGGCCAGTGCCGGGCCACGGGGCGTCGTAGCTGTAGAGGGGTTCGGCGGTGCACTGGCACCCGTCGTGATACGGGACCCGGCGGCCGGTGAACTTCTTCCCGCGATACCTGCCGCCGTCGGGGTTGGCGCGAAGGAACGCGGCGTATTCGGGGGTGGTCTCGCGACGCAACACCGCCGAGACTTCGGACAGGAACACCGGCCCTCGTGAGGCTTGCATCGCGCACAACCAACACGGGTCGGCGTCGGTGACCCGCACGAACCCGAGGCACTCGGCGTCGGCGTCGACGGCGGCGTGCACACTGTCGCGTCCGCCGTTGAGGACGTGGCGGGCGGCGGCGGCCTCGGCGCGGGTTTCGCCGATATGCACCGCCTCGGCCAGCGTCGCGCCTTGGCCGGTCGCGTGTTTGATCGCGACCGGCCCGCACACGATGAGGGAGGTACGGACCGCGTCGCGGTTGCCCGTCTCGGCGGCGAGATCCGGTAGCGGGGCGTGGATGCCTTTGGCGGCGCGGTGGGCTTGGTAGTAGTCGAGTCCGGCCTCGGCCGAGGTTTTGCGGTAGACGTCGACGAGTTGCTCGGCGACCGGCAGCCACAGGGGTGTTGTGGCGTCAAGACGCCGGGGGTCGAGCAAGTTGCGTAGCGCTTCGATGAACGCGACGGCGAAGTTAGCCCGAAGCCGCTCCTGTTGCTGCTGATGCTGCGACGTCAGCCGCGTTGATGACGTTGTCGAGCCCACCGTCGCCCCCCGCCGTCTGGTTGACGTGGTCGGCCAACTTGGACAATGGGTCGGCGGCGCGGTCGGTGGCGCGCATGCGTTGCCACGCCTCGATATCCGTCTGAGTGACGCCAGGGATGCGCGGCCACAGTGCCTCGACCGGTACCTCTAGGGTCTGGGCGAGCTTGCCGAGCGCGTCGGCGATTTGGGCGAGGCTGCGGCCTTCCATGTCCCGCCACGAGACTTGAGCCGAGGTGTCGGCGTCGCCGCCGAGCACCAGCTCGCACAGGCGCAAGACCTTCTCCCAGCACTCACCGAACACGGCTTGCGTCTCGGCGCGGCGCCGGTTCGCCCCATCGCGGGCGGCGGTGATGGCCTCGGCCGACAGGTTCACGAGCTGGCCGAGCAAATCGGACGGTGGGGTCTGGGAGACGACGGCCATGTGCCGCACCGCCGCGTCGATCGAATCCAGCAGCGGCCGAAGGTCGGTCTCGTCGAGCTGGGAAAACTTCGTGTCGGGGTCGGTGGCCATCAACAGTCGGGCGGCGTCGACCGGCAGCGGTACCGGGTTGCCGTCGTCGTCGAACTTCGGCGCCATGCCCGAGACCGTGCGGATCTTGAACGAGCTAAACGTCTGGGCGACCAAAAGGTCGAATGTGGATTGATTCGCCCTGTCCTGTAGAGCGATGAGCGGCTCGACCTCGCCGAGCGCGCGACCCTCAAGGTCGGGCAAGTGCCGAAACTCCACAACGGGAGTCACCCCGGCGCCGTGCTCGTAGGAGTCCTCGGGCGCCAGGTCGCCGCCGTCGGCCGAGGTGGAGGTGAACACGTGCACGGTCTCGTCGTCGTAGAACCACACCCGCCGACCGCTCTTGCCCTCGACGGTCGCGCTCGCCCAGCGAACGGCGTACTCGGGCCATTCGTCGTCGTCATCGGCGTAGGCGGCGATCATGCGGCGCGGCGAGTACCCGCGCACCGTCGGCACCGCCTCGGCGCCCTCGGCGTCCTTCCCGGGGACGACCACGACATAGGCGCGTCCGTATGACAAGGCGGCGCGGTGAATCGCGCTTTGCCTGGCGTCGAGTCCGTTGTGTTGCCAGTGCCGCCACGCGCTCGCGGGTTCGTCGGTGTCGCCTGAGCGGTAACCGTCCACATAGAGGCTCTGCGCCAGGCCGTTGACGACCAACGGAAGAAGGTTCGTTACCGACCTTTGCGCAAGGATCTTGTACTCGCGTGACGCCTTGCGGGGGGTGTACGGGCCGTCATGCTCACCACGCAAGTACTTGTCGATCCTGTCGAGCCGTTCGGTCTCGTCGCTCAGGCGGGCCAGCAGCTCGACGGCGGTATCGGTGGGGGTGGGCACGTACACTCACCCCCACCGATCGTGTGTCAAGGAAGGATTTCGGGGGGCGCGCTATCAGTTGGACGCTGACTTTCCAAATGGCCTCAACTGTCATCACGTTGACGGCAGTCATCGTGGCCATGTACACGACGTGGCGGTCACGTCGAGACCGAGCGAATGACGACGAGGCAGCAGCCAGGGCACAAGCGAACCTCGTCATAGTCGATACCCGCAAACCAACCGAGGCATCCGACGGCACAGGCGCGTTGAAACCTAAGGTTGAAATGAGGGCGGTAAACCACAGCGACACCCCCATCCTTGAACTTTGGGCTGAGGTTGTGTGGAGTAATGACTCAGACGAGCCGATTACAACGACGGATTGGCACCGAATTCTGCTCGCCACCAAGTCGGCCGAGTTCACCGTCAGGTGCCCGTTCAGCAAATGGCAACTTCTAAAGTGGCGATACAGATGGACCGACCATTATGGCCGACAGTGGTGTGTCTGCAATGCACATGCACCGCATCCAAAGCGGTATCGCGATGGCCAATCGGTCCATGATTCCTAGTCGCGGGCGGCGGCGATGATGGCCTCGGCGCATTCGGCCGGGTCAGTATGCATCAAATCGTGCGACTCACCGGCCACCCGGATGACGCGCACCCCGGCGCCCAGCCGCTCGCCGAACGCCGAGTACCAGCCGTCGGGGCCGAGCAGGACATCGCCGGACACGTCGATATAGGAGATACCGACCTCGCCGTCGGCGACCAGGGTCTCGAAACCGGACTGATCGACTCGGACTGAAAAGGTGGTGTCGCCCTGGGGCGACAGCTCGGCGAACACCTCGCGCGTCGCGGCCTCGTCGGCGGTGGACATGAACCCGTTGCGTACAAAGGCGTAGTCCGGGGGGATCACGCCGTCGTCGTTGGTGGAGTTGAGCAGGTTGTCGCGCAGGGCCTCGGGCAGGACGTCGTACAGGGACTCGCCGTCGGACAGCACGAACGCGACCAGAAACACCAGCCGGGACAGGCGGTCGGCGATGCGCGGGGCGGCCTGCGAGATGTAGACGCCGCCCAGCGAGTGACCGACAAGCGCCACATTTGTCAGGTCGTTTTCTTCGATGTACTCGACGATGGAGTCGACCGCCCCGTCGAGGGTGGTCGTGCGGTCGCCGTCGGGTCCGTGCCCGGCGACGGTTGGGGTGTGCACCTCGTAGCCCTGGGCGCGCAGGTGTTCGGCGGTGTCGTCCCAGGCGCGGCCGTCGTGCCACGCGCCGTGAATCAGAACAAGGGTAGGGGTGTTGGTGCTGTTCATGGTTTCCTCTCGGTTGTTGGGGTTGGGCTACAGGGCCCAGACTTCGCCGGTGCGTTGGCGTCCGGCACCGGTGGCGAGTACGTCGGCGCGGGCAATGCGGGCAAGGCACATCGCGGCTACGGCGTCAACCTTGCGGGAGCTGGTTCGGGATTCCTTGCCGAAGGACAGCCCCCACCGATTCGGTCGGCGTCGTGCGTTGAGGACGTGTCTACGTAGGATCGGATTGCCGGTGTGTTTCAACGTCCCGTCGGTGATCGCCGACAGCGTCGCCTCGGCGCCCCGCAACACGAATTCCTTGGCATGGCTTCGCATGTCCCACCCGAAGAGCGACTTAGGGCTCGCCTTGTGCCGCACGACGTCGGCGTACCTGATCGACCAGGTATCGATATAGGACTCCCAATAGGCGACGTCGCTGTAATCGGCGGCGACGTCATAGGTGGCGATGAGGTGGTCGACCATCTCGTCGACCTGGTCGCGCGGCACGCGCCAGTCATCGCCCGCCGGTCCGTCGGGTTTCTCCCACACCGCCGCCAGGTCGACGAGGCCGTCGTCGACGCGGCACAACACGATGGCGGTGGAGTCGTCCGACACCGACCCGTCGAATCCAATAGTGACGGTGTCGCCGGGTTGAATCCGGTCGGTGGTCTCGCACGAGTCCCACTCGTGGGCGGCGCACCACGCGTCCTCAGCGGCGGTGACGTGGTTCAAGTAGTAACGCCGCGAGACGCTGGGCGGGGTGGCCGGGTCCCAGATTTCGCCCATGACCCGATCGAGGTCAACCCAATGACTGTCACCGTAGGCGGCGCGAAGTCCCGCCCGCAGGGACTCGGGGTCGCTCATGTCCGTGTCGGGCGGTGCCTCGCGGGAGTCGTACAGGATGCCGGTGTCACGCGAGCGGCCCTCGACCATCGAAAGCCACGCCTCATAGGACGACTCAGCGACGGAATCCTCGCCGGGCAAGTGCGCGTTACCGATCTCGGTGCTTCGCGCCGCGCCGTCGCGGCTCTTGCCGAGGTTGCGACGGATCACCTCGGACATGGCTTGGCCGCCGTTGGACGGCAACCAGTTCTGAGGCTCCCCGAGAACCACATAGGACGGTCGGGGGCCTTCCAGGCTTCGCGGGGATGAGGTCACCGCATGCAGACGCCCGCGCGGGGTATAGATGAGGGTCTTGCCGACGTCGAGCGAATAGTCGTCGACCAGCGAACCGTATTCCAGCATGGACAGAATCAGCGACATCGTGTTGACCGTCTGCGCCTCGGACGTCGCGGCAATCTGCACCCACGGGGACGGATGCGGCACCGCGACCGGCTGGCCTTGGGCGTTGGTGCCTCCGTAGCGGCACGGGCCCAACAGCTCGACCAGCGACAGCACGGCGGCGACCGGGTCCTTGCCCCAGCCCTTCGACCGGCGCAAGATCGACCGGCGGTACAGGAACCGCCCAGCCTCGTCGATCGCGTACCACCACAAAACGTGTCGGACCTGCTCAGGCGTTGCCCGCCACGGGTTCCCGGCATAGGGGCCGTCGGGCTGGTGGAGATAAGCGGCCGTCCACGCCAGGACTTCCCAGCCGAGAGTGCGCTCGGGTAGTCCGCGGGGGCCGGTCATGATGGCGCCCAATTCATCGCGCCACGTCGCCGCGTTACGCGGCCCCGATGCTGCGGCGGTAGTCGTCAAGGACAGCCACCACCCCGTTGACGTTCTGGTCGCCGTCATCGGCAACGCGCTCAATCTCGACGCGCACCCGGCGCCGGGCGGCCTCGGTGGACAAAAGATCGGCCATCGCCGACCACAGCGCGGCGAGCATCTGCGACGACGCCCGGCCCGAGTTCAAATGCCGGGTGAGGTCGAACGCGACCAGCCGCGCGGCCTGCCAGTCCGACGGCTCGAAATACTGCGCCTGCCCGGACTCGGACAGCGAGCGGTACCAGTCTTCGGCGAGCGGGTGCGCGGGGAAGTCCAGCGAAGGCGCTGCGACCGGCTCGGCTAGCGCGGGCGCGGTGTCGACCTGGGCGTCGAGGTTGCGGCGGCGCCGCTGGTCGCTGCGTTTCGGGACCGGGCCACGGGTACCCATGACATCTCCCCTCACTTAGACGCACGGACATGTGTTCGTACAGTTACGAAGTAGGATTGACGCGGCCGAATGATCTTCGGCACCCAAATTCCATATCCACCACCAGCGACGCAAAAAACTCCCCTCCTGCAAACCCCGGTTTGCAGCTGGAGCGTCGGGCAATGTGAGCGCAGCACACTTAGGGTTGCGCGATTGGTTTTCAAGGCCACCTTGGGAAAAGGGCTCGCCCAAGCCAGGGAAGATCAAGGCGGCAGGAAACCAAAACTGGGACCTACCGGGGCAGGTACTCAGCTTTAACCAGTTAGCTGGTTGAGCTGAACCCTGAATGAGTTCGGAGCTCAACCACAACGCCGAAAGGTGACGTTGTGGATTGGTCCACAGTAGGTTGGTGGGTGGTTATGGGAGTCACGATCCCAGCCATCGTCTTCGTCGGGTTGCTGACGCTTATCGTGTTGTGTGCCATGCGTGGCACCACCCCGTCGGAACGCGTCGAAATTCTCAAGGCCGCTGCTTCGCTCGCTCGCGAGTGGCGGCATCCCATCCTCAGTTTGCGGCGGCTTCCGAACGTCTCAACCAACGGTCAAGCACCAGTGGTCGACAATGGGTTGCCGCAGATTACTGACGGCGTGAATGACAAGAGTTCCATCTAGGTCCAGCACGCGCCGTTGTCGCACGTCGCGTCGTCGTCGAGGTCGGCCAGCCCGGCAAGGGTGTCTTGCGCCGGGGTGATGGCCTCGCCCAGCGGACGCGCGTAGCGGGTCAGGTAAACCGGGTCGCGGCCCAGGGTCGCGCGACGGTGGTTGAGGATGGTCTCAAGGTGGCAGGCGCGGGCGAAGAGGTCGGGTTCGTCGCGCGCCATCGTCGCCCACGCGTCGCGCGTATGAAATGGACAGAAGTAGCACGCGCTCTTGCCGGGTACCGGTAGCCCGGCCTCGGCGATGATCCGAAGACAATCGGCACGCCGCAGCGGCGGCGAATGCTCAAGCAGCGGATACACGGGGTTCTCGTAGGCCAGCGCGCGACGCCGGTTGACACGGTGCATTTCGTCAAGCGAGATGCCGATACCCACGGTCGCCGGGTTGTCCTTCGTGGCGCCGTTGGCTTTCAACCATCGGCCCAAGACTTTGATCTTGAAATCGGCCGTGCATGAGCGAGTACCGGGCGCGCCGTTGGACATACGAACCGGAATCGGCAACGACCGGGAACCCTCGCGAGTCAGACGCCGGTACAGGGTCTCGGTGGTCCCGTCGCGCCGGACGCGCTCAAGCTCGACCAGTGCCAGGCCGTGCCGTTCAGCGAATGGCTTCGCCACCCGGGTGACGTAATCCAGCGTGGCTGGATGTTCCGAATCATTGCCCACATTGGAGAAGAGGAACGTAACGAAGTCGATCCGCCTGCTTGCGGCAAGCACGAGCAGCGCGGTGGATTGGACGCCGCCGCCATAGGCAATGACGCGAAGCGGGGACATCACCACCCCCGCACGTTGTATTGATCAGCCATCATGGATAGATGGCGGTAAACGATTGGCTTCCCCTGGTTACGAGCATCGGTGGCACGGCAGTAGGACTCGGTGGTGTCTACGCAACCCTTCGCTCAGGAAAGCGGCAACAGGAAACTGCACTACTAGTCGCTCGCGAACAATCGGAGCACCAAGCGCGCCTTGCAAGGGAGGAACGATTGCAGCGCCGTCTAGAAGAGACTTACCGTGCGTTGCTGGATTGGGCCGAATCAGTACTCGACGCGACAGATTCAGCGATGACGGCCGTAAAGCGTTCCGACTATGACGAAGCGACTGCATACCTAGGGGAGGCAAGACGTTCGGTCAAGCAGTCGCCGTCAGCATTCAACCGTGCGCTTTGGGGGGAAGGTGTGGCAAATAGCCTTGTAGAGCTCACTATCGCAATTGAACGATCATGCCTTCGGATGATTGAGTTTTTGAAGACCGTTGCGGCTGAAGCTCCAGACAGGGAAGTACTCAATGACGCTGAAGTTCATGCAGCGAACGTGCGTACGTCTCATGCAAAGTTGGTCAACATCGTCCGACACCAACTCGTCAATCACCCTTGGTAGCGGTTTGGAGCCTAAAAACCCGTACGGCCCGTGAGGCGCTATGACGTTCCGATGTGGAGATTTGCTTTCCGGGGGTCGCCCCCACCCTCGACGGGGTTCGCGTCACAATGCGCCGGGGTGTTTCTCGGCGGGGCGTTTCTTCGGTGGTCGATTCATCCACGCGGCGCGTCCGCCCTCGCGCGCTGACTTCTTTTGATGGTGCCATTGGCAAAGCGCGGTCAAGTTGTCGAGCTCGTGATTGTTGCCGGGTTTGATGTGGTCGACGTCGGTCGCGGGTTCGGGGCATCGGGTGTCGTCGGCGCGGATGCGGGTGCATCGGTAGCCGTCGCGTTCGAGCACGATGGCGCGGCGGCGTGGCCAGTCGCCGGGGAGTTGGGCGGCGCGGTTGCTGCCGTGCCAGGCAGTCACGGTCTCGGCCATAGGGTGTCGTCCAGCAGGAGGCGCACGGCTGCCTCGGCCTGGGCGGGGACCACGCTGTTTCCCAGCAAGCGCAGTTGCGCCGTGCGGGATATTCCCTCCACATCGGTCACGTGCCCCGAGTTGATACCCATCATCCACTCGACGAATCGGGGGCTCAGGCGCCGGGCTTCGCCGCGTCCGGTCGGTGCGGTGGGTGCGGGCGCTGGTCGGGCGGTGAGGTGTTCCCATCGGGCGATGGCGGGGGCGTATTTGCCCCAAGTCTCAGCACCAGTGACGGCAAGGTCGCGTCCCCTTTGGAGCCCCGTTGGCGGGGTGAGCCTTTGGTGCCGTCGCTGGCTCGCGGGGTGGGAAGGAGTTCGGCCACTCCCGGCAGCAGCAAACCGGTTCGGGTGGTCTTGCGACCGTGGGTGGCGTTGGGGGTGGGTAGCAGCGGCGAGGAACATGCGGTCTCGTTGGTGCGGGGCCCCGAGTTCGCAAGCGCGTAGGCATAGCCAGCGTGCGTCATACCCGAGCGCGGCCAGGTCGGTGAGGATGTCGCCGAGTCCTCTGGTGCGCAGGGCGGCGACGTTTTCCAAGACAATGAGGGCGGGTCGAAGGTCGCGAACGGCTCGCGCGGCGTGCGGCCACAGCCACCGGGCATCGGCTACCCCCGTTCGTTTTCCGGCCTTGGATACCGGCTGACACGGCACCCCGGCGACCAGGATGTCGACCGGTTCGGCGTCTTCCCATGGGGCGGTGCGGATGTCGCCGAGGTTCGGGGCGTGTGGGTGGCGGTGGGTGAGGACGCGCGCGGCGTCGGGGTCGGTATCAGCGACCCAGGCCAGCTCGGCGCCGGTGACGGCAGCGACGGCGTCGTCGAGGGCGCCGATTCCCGAGCACAGGGAACCGATCCGGGGCACGAGTTCACCCCCGACACGACGCGAAAAGACCCGCCACTGTGGGCGGGTCCTAAGGGTGTCTTGCTGTAGAGACACCTCTGGTAATGCGTTAACCCTATGCCGGTCACGGTCGGGTCGCCTAGACGTTAGTTCACATGGGACTTGAGACTCGTGCCACATGCGAACGAAGGCGGCCAGGGTGTGAATGCCGCCGGGGTCCCACCATGCGCCGCACTCGACGCACATGGCGGTGCGCGCGGCTTCGCGCACCCGCAGCGTACCGAGGCGTTCGCACTGAGGGCACGGGCCGTGCGGTTTCCAGGGTGCGGAGTCCCACCCGGTGATGGTGCGCGCCCATACCCACCATGACCGGGCGTCGCGCGTCAACGCGGCCAGCGACTCGGCGTCGAGGCGGGCGGCGCCACCGACGAGGGCGCGGAGGTTGTCGACCGTGGCGCGGCGCGGCCGAATATCCATTTCGGACAGCCAGTCGCGGGCAGCGGCGTTGATGGCCTCGTGTCGGTCGATCGCGTCGAGACGGGCGGCCGGTTCGCTGGTGAAGATCCCGCGAAACCCGGCCAGCGGCTCACCTGCCTCGCCGGAGCTGGTTTCGATCGCGCGGGCGAGTTGCACGATGAGCGGCGGGTGCCGGGTGATGTGCGGGTACCGGTGCGGTCGTCCGTTGTGGGTGGTCTCGACGACTTCGCGGTGCGCGAACGGGTAGGCGAGGGCGTCTATCGACTCGGTGAGTCGGCGCATGAGGGTGTCGCGGTCTAGTGTGGTCACGCGGCGGCCCCCTGTTCGGCGTGGGGGCATCGGGGGGCGTGGGCGAGTCCGGCCGGGTCGCGTCCGGCCGCGCTGGCTTGGCATGCCATGCAACCGAGCCAGTCGCCGCCGCCGGGGGTGCCGAGCCAGTAATCGACGGTCTCGCCGGTGCCGCGCGCTTCGCGTGCCGGGTCGGCGACCGGGTTGTCGAGACCGGGCGGCGGTGGTGTCGGGTTGCCGTATCCGGCCAGCCTCAGCAGTCGCCGCAATACGGCGAATGGGACGACCGACGGCCATTCGTCGACGCTGGCCGGGCCCTGCCCATCGAGACGCACGACGAGGATGGGCACCTCGCCGTCGTCAGCTTGGCGTACGGCTTGGCTCAGCCATGCGCCCAAGTTCAGGCCGCGCCGGGCTTTGACCTCAAGGGACAGGCCGGGGGTGCCGGTGATGTCCGAGCCCTGGCGCCCGGCTCCGACGGGTTCGGCGTATGGCCAGCCGTCGGCGCGCATCGCGGCGGCGACGGCTTGCTCGGTGGCGCGGCCTCGGCGTTTCCTGGTCTGGGTCGTCATGGTGTTTTCTCCTTTGTGGTGGACGGTGGCTAGTACGGGGGGTCGAGTGGTCGAGGGCGCCGAGTCGTGGCGCTGGGGGCGGGCGGGGCGCGGTGGGCGGCGGGTACGGGTTGCCCGCATCGGTGGTCGGCCACCACGGGGCCGGGGAGGTTCAAGCGGGTGGTGTCGCGCAGCACGAGTTCGCGCCGGTTCAGCACATAGGAGCGTCGGCCAGCCGCGAGGGCGTCGAGTTCGCCGTCGGCGTTGAGGGCGGCGGCATCGGCGCGGACGGGTACGCCTTCGGCCAGTCCCTCAAGGACCACCGCGCCGCACCGGCACAACCGTGCCTGTGCCGGTGTCGAGACGGGTCGGGTGTTGCTCATCGGGCCACCCCTGCCGACAGGCGGGACTTGAAAATCTCGTGCGGCTTAGCCGCGTCCCTCCCTCTAAAGAGGGAGGGGGACGCGTGCTTTTTGCGGTTTCGGGGTGCGTGTTTTTGTTGCGTGATTTCGGTACCAGGCACAACGCTCGAAAAGACATGCGCGGTGAGGTGGCGTGTTTTCGGGCGTGCTTTTAGGCCGCGTGATTTTCCGCGTGATTTTGTTTCGCCACTGTGGATCATGCGTCGGTCTCCCATCCGGACGCCGCCACCACGGGCAGATAGGCGGCCTGTTTTCCGCGCCCGCGTCCGCCGCCGGTGCGGCGCAGGGCCCCGGTTTCGACGAGCCGGTCGAGCTTGCGCCGGGCCTTTTCGGTCTGGTTGCGCGTCGGCGTCGCAGACTCGAAGAGACGGCACGCGGCGTCGGCGGCGGTGATGCCGTCGCAGCGTTCGGCGAGCTCGACCAGGTCGACCGGGTCGTCGAGGCTGGATCGCCCCGAGGCGTGGTCATGGACGATGCGCAAGGGCCCGCAGTCGGCGGCGGGTTGTTTGAGGTGGCGTGCTTCGACAATGGCGTCGCCGGGTTCGGACGAGAGCATGAGTACCGAACCCGCGCCGGACGTCAACCACGTGGACCCGTAGATATCCGAAATGGAATCCGGGGTGCCGCCGCTGGAGCCGGTCTTGCGGTTGTGGTGAAGTTCGAGAATCTCGATACCGGCGGCTAGCGCCTGCTGTCGGGCCCGGTTGTAGGTGGCGCCGACGACGTCGTCGACCAAGCCGACCGCCGCGTCCTTGAGTGAGTCGACGACGATGGTGTCGGCGTCGGCTTCGGTGGCTAGGTCCACCAAGGTGTTGGGGTGTTTGCCGACGTCGGCGGGCGGCGGGCCGGGCCACACTCTGAGGTGCGCGTCGAGGATGCGCCGATCGGTTTCGCCCATGATGCGGCGCATCGCGCGGGCGGCCTGCTGGGGCCGGTCCATCCCCAGATATAGGACGCGGCGGTTACCCGGTTGCACGGGGAACCCGAGGAGGGAGTTGTCGAGCCCGAGCCGGGCCCTGATGAGCTGGTGCGCGAGGGTGGTCTTTCCGCTTCCCTGCCCGCCGCAGACCATCAGCGCCTCGCCGCTGGCCCACAACACCTCGTCGCCGCTACCCCACACCGCAGAGGGGCGGTCGGGCACGTCCAGCACCCACGCGCCGCCCTGTTTGAGGTGGGCGTGTAGGTCGGCCTCAGCGGCTAGTTCGGGGACGTCGCCGATGTGCCGGGCGACGATGAGGCGGGCGAGTTCTTGCGGGTCGACCGGTTCGCCTGCTCCGTCGAGGGTGGTCACGCCACACCCCCGGCCCGCAAGCCCGACCGGATGGTGCCGCGCGTTTCGGCAGGCGCGAGTCCGATGTGTGCGGCGGCGTCGGCAAGCGCGGCGACCACGGCCTCGGCCGGTGCGGCACCGGTCATGATGACATCGGCGGCCTTGTATGCCGCCCAGTTAAGGACGTCGTTGCGGTTGCCCTCGGGTGCGGACAGCACGACGGATACCAGCCCGGCCAGGCGGCCCCGCGCGTTCGACGGCGCGGCGAACGCCGACGCCGACGCCGAAACCATCGGGGCGGGCCGAAACACTGGCGCCGAAGGTTCGGCAGGTGCCAACAGTTCGGCGAGTTTGTGTCCAATTGGACTCAATTCGAGGCTGGTCGGGTCGGTGCCGGGCCGCCAGGTGTACGCCTTCCCGTTGACGGTCGAGGGTGGCAGCACGACATAAGCGCCGTCGGCTTTGACGTCGACGCCGGGCCCGAGCCGGTTACCGCCGGATTTCACCGTGCCGCCGGGGTGGGCGTAGTAGAGGTGAAGTCCGCGGCTGCCGGTGTTGGCGGTGACGGTGGCCGGTAGAACCCCGTCGGCCAGCAGCCGCACGAACGTATGCGTGCCGTCGTTGCGGGGGTCGACGTCGACGACCACGACGCCGGACGACGCGCCGGTGCGTAGCGCCAGGACGCCGCGCGGGTGGCCGGTGACCATCGCGACGACGCGCTCGGGATCGGTTGAGGCGGCATAGAACCCGTGGCACGTCAAGCACGGGCACGCTTCCATGTCGTGATCGCCGTCGGCTTCCCGGCAGGGGCGGCACAGTCTCAGCGGCACTTTTCCGGCACCGAGCATGAACACCGGCCAGCCGCGCGCGGCGTAGTCGAGGGCGTGCCGTGTCAGCTCGGCGGTCGCCAAGATGCGTGAGCCGTCGTCCACTCCCCACCTCCTTTGTCTTGTCGTTTGGGGTGTCCGCCCGAACCCACCGACCCCAGAGGGAAGACACGGGGCCGGTGGGTCAGGCGCGCACACCAAACGCGGCTTAGGCGGCCTGGGCGGCGGACAGTTGCTCAATCAGCGCCCGCGACTCAGCGGGCAGTGCCGCTAGCACCTCGGGCGAGATACCGGCGGGCGCCGCCGGTGAGGCAGCCGGGGCCGCTACTGGTTTCGGGGCCGGGACCGGTGCGGGGGTGCTGGCTGTCGGCGCCGGGGTGTCGGTGGTGGCGAATTCCGGGTGCGCCTTCAGGAACGCCTGCCCGCGCGCGACGGCGGCGGCGTCCTCGTTGGCGTAGTTGAACAACAGCGGCGGCTTCTGGCCGGGGCGTGGTGTGCCCTCGATGATGTGCCCGAGCACGATTTCGCCGAGGTGGCGCCGCAGGCGGCCCACGATGACCCCGTTGAACCACAGGCATTCGGTATAGATCTCGCCGGTATCGACGTCGGCGACATCAACCGCGACGGCGTCCTTGACGCCGTGAATCGTGGTGACCTCCGGCTCGTATCGCAGCGGCCGAGCGATGACGAGGTGTCCGAGAAGGTCGGCGGGCTTGATTCCTTCAGAAGGGGGCGCGAACTGAGACATGATGGCTACTCCTATGAGGACTGTTGAAATTGGGTGGTGGTACGTCAGGTGGAGGTGCCGGGGCAGGACGCCGTATCGGCGTCGGTGACGCCTTGGGCGTTGAAGAATGGGCAGAACGCACAGCCGGGCCCCGGCGTGGCGGGGACGTGCGCCCACCGGTCGGGGTGGTCGTCGACCTGTAGGACCCCAGCGAGGTGGATAACCGAGGCCAGTCGGTCGAGAGCGGTCTCGGCGACCGCAGGGTCGAACGGCTCGGCCCAGATAATGCGGCCGTCGAGGTGCCCGGCGCGTGGAAAGTAGGCGATGGCCACGCGCTCGACAGGCATCTCGGCAGACAGCCCGTACCCGTAGAGATGAACCTGGGCGCGGTACTGCTCGCTCGGCCCGCCCGCCCGCGTCTTCTGCAATGTGGATGGACCGACGATCTTGTGATCGATGACGGTACGGGTGTCATGGTCGTACAGGTCGAGCGTCCCGCGAATCGAGCCGCGCACTGTGACCCGGTGCTCGACCAGCCACCGCACCCGCCCGAGCCGCTCGTTGTCGGCCTCGAAAGCGGCGGCGAGTTCGGCATGTACGGCGGTGCCGATGAACGGCGGCAACGGGTCCCCTCCGCCATTCGACGCCGCGTACCCGAGCGCCTTGTATCCCAAGCGGCGCAAGCACTCGACGCCGATCTCACTGGGTCCGATGTTGACCTGTCGTGACCGGGGCCGCGAGTCGCTGTACTCCCGGATGACCCGCGCCAAGTCGATCGACAGCGCGATGCGCGCCTCGGGGGCGGCGAACGCTACCGCGTTCATGCCACACCGCTGTCGGTGTCGACCAGGGTGAACCGCCGCCGGGTCGTGGTGGTCGTGCACCGCTCGATGAGATCGGCAGGCGCGAGTTCACGAAGCATCTTTGTAGACACGCGAGTGTCACGATAGGTGGTGTGCCTGACGGCGGGGTGTCCGTTGATCGTGCCGAGCTCGGCGTCGCCCAAGCGCTCAATGAGGACGCGCCGCAACTCGGCGGCGGCGTCGCTCCACTGGGCAGCCATCGCCTCGGCATGGCGCAGTGATGAAACGAGGGCGCCGCAATCGTCCAGCGCCACCGGTGCCGGGTCGGTGGGCGGATTTTGGGTAGGGGGTACCACGGTAGGCATGCGAAAGTCCTTTCGCGAAATGAATTCGGTGGGGTTAAAAGTCGGGCGGGCGGTGGTGGATAGTTGACTGTGGTGGGTCAGTCGTTGTGGGCGATGACGCTCGAATAGTTCAAGCCGGTGGCGGCGACGATTCTTGCGAGCGTTTCGGTGCGCGGGGTCGTCTTCAGCTTTCCGGCGCAGATGCGGCCCCACGCCTCACGCGTGATACCGATGCGGCGCGCCTGCGCGCATACCCCCACCGCGCCCTGTGCGGTGAGAGCGGCTTTGACAGCCTCGACGTTGATATGGACCCGCGATCGTTTTCCCATGCGTCCCTTCCTCTCTCGTGTCGGGTCGTGGGATTTAGAAGCTATCGGGCAAGCGCTAGCGAAATCATGCAAAATGCACATGCAAGTCACCATTAAGTCACGTCTAAATCACCGGTACCAACGAGTAACCAGCGAAAATAGAAGGCCAGTGATATGTGTCACATGAAACGGTCGTGTCAGTGCCTACCCGTCGAAACTCCCTAAATCGGGCACTACTGACAGTGAGATACGAGACAAGGGTCACTTAACGTTTTCACGTGAAATGGCTGGTAGTGCGACTACCAAACCGGTGAATTCACGCACCCCCCGGCGAAGTTGAAAGATGATAACGCGCGTGAGAGATCCGTCAATGATTTGTCAATAACCCGACAAGATCACAGAGGGTAAGTGCGCGTCTTGAGAATGCACGGGCGGGTGTTGATATGTGTTTAGTCGCTGTCGGCCACCCGTGCCGATGCTGGGTCGACTTCGGCCGGGAATGAGCGGCGGCGGTTGAGGGCGTGCCGAAGAATGCGGCCAGCCTCGGCCAGCTTCACCGGGTCGTCAATAGCGCGGGTGCGGCGTCGTGGTTTTGGGGATACGGCAGACATCGCGGATTCCTTCGCGATTCGGGCGGACACCAAGCACAAGCGAGCCGATCGTCGGTCTGATCGGCTCCGCTCGGTTCGGCGTCTCGCCCATTGCCGCCACACATCGCGGTGGCGGGGTCGCCGCCACCATCGGCGGCGACCGTTCCCGTTCGTCCCTACCGTCCCGGCCTTGGCCATCTCGGCCAGTTAGGGAGTCTCAAGACTGGCGGCTCGGAATCCTGTAGAGCCGCCAGTCTAACAGTCCCTAAAGCTCTCTCCACTTGATCTTGACGCGGTCGGAGTCGAACCGCTGCAAGCCTGGTCGTGCCGGAAGAATCGTCACGTTCTCGACGAACATCGATATGATTTCGCGGCGCTCGTCGAGGGTCATCTCGTCCCAACCGTCGGCGATGAGCGCGGGATCGACGCGGCGGGTCGGCGCCGGAAGCGCGACCAGTTCGGCCCGCGCCGCCGCCTCGCGCTCATCGAGTTCTTCGCGAGCGGCGAGCCACTCGGCATCGGACAGCGCATCGGCCGCCCACGCCTTAGCCAATTTCGGGCGCTGGCCATCGATGCGCACTAGCTCGGCGGTCAACTCATCGCGTTTCTCGGCGTGGTTGTCCTTGGCCAAGGCGGCCTTGACTGCGGGCTTGTTCAGTTCCTTTATCAGCCGAGCGGCGACGTATTTCTCGGTCAGTTTGGCCATGATTCCCATGCACGAGCGTCCCCCGTTCATTGGGTGACAGAAGTAGTACGGTACCGAGCGCACGCCCTTCTTGTTGCGCAATTGCTTGAGGCTGCCCACAAGCGGCGCCTCGCATTTGCCGCACGTGATCGTGCCGCCGGACAACTCATAGCGACGCGCCGTCCCACCCGGGCGGGTGGTTTTTACTGGGTACTGCTTGCCCGCCTTGGTGCGCACCGTGCGCGGCGCCGACAACTTCGTGCGTACCTGCTGCCACAAACTCTCGGTGAGAATCGGCTCCCAGTTGCCACGCCCGGAAATCTGGCCCCGATGCACCCGCCACCCGGCCACCGACGGATTCGAGACCATCCGCTTGACGGACGCGGCATTGATGACCGTTGGCAGGGTCACCGGGTTACCGTCCTCGTCGAGCACGTCGTCGCCGTGTTCGTCCTTGACGTGCTTGCGGTGCGCACCCTCGAATCCACGCGCGGTCAACTCGGCGGCGATGTTCGTTAGCGACCACCCGTCGACTACGGCCCCAGCCGCCCACCGCAGAGCCTCGGCCTGTTCGGGCACCACCTTGTATGTCCGCTCGCCCTTGACGCGCGCGTGAACGTAGCCGAACGGCCGCGACCCGGCGGGCCACCCCTTCGCGGCTTGTGCGTCCTGGCGGCTCTTTAGGCGCTTCTTCTGGCGACGCACCTCGCCGCCGCCGAGTACCGCCTTGATTCCGGCGACGTCGTCGTCGACCAGGATCACGCCGTCGCGGTCGGTGTGAAGGCGAATAATGTCCGCCTCGACAAGTTCGGCCGCGAATGAGAACCACTCGACCTCTTGGCGCACCAGCCGGTATTGCTCGACCGACCAGATTTGCGCCACGTGTCCCATTCGCACGTCCTCACGCAGCCGCTCGAAGTCCGGACGGAACACCGTCGGATCGGCAGCCGACAAGTCATTGTCTATGTAGACCTTGATAGGCAAGTCGGGGAAGTGTTTTGCGCCATAAGCGCGCCCCCATGTCTCTTGGTCCCCAACGGACTCTCTAAATCCGCGCTTGTCTTGGCTTGCGCGGCAATACAAAGCCAGCCATTTATCCATGTCAACAACGCTATCTAGCGGTTCTTGTTTCACCAATCTTTAGTGAAGGAAAGTCCGTCAAGAACCGGGTTCACCTCGACCTCGGTCCCGACACCACAAGGGACGACGAGGTGGAGCGGCTGCTGAAGCTCGGCGCCACCGTGTTCGCCGACCACCGCGCCGCCGACGGCGTCCTGGGCTTCGTGACGATGCTGGACCCCGAGGGCAACGAGTTCTGTATCGAACGCAGCGACGCCGAACGCGCCGCGACCTGAGCCGAGGTCGTCGTCGGCGAACCGCTGTCGGTGCCCGCCCATAGGGTGTGACTCGTGCCCCGCGTCCGAGCCTGGAGGAACACCCCATATGAGAGACCTGTACGCCAAGGCCGCCGCGCTGACGGTTCCGCTGGTCGGCAACATCACCGACGAACAACTGGCCGGGCCGACCCCGTGCGCTGAGTTCGACGTGCGCGCCCTGCTCAACCACCTGTACGAGGTGGTGGTGGCGTTCCAGCGGACCGCGCGCTTCGAGCCGATGGACTTCGACGACTCGCGCGAGCACATCACCGGCGACGACTGGCGAGCGCGGTTCGCGACCGAGGTCGCGGCGGTGTCGCGGGAGTGGTCACGTCCGGAGGCGCTCGAAGGAGAGGGCTCGGTGCCGGGCTTCCCCCGGGAACTGCTGGCGCGGCTGCCGGTGTTCGACCTGACCGTCCACGGCTGGGACCTGGCCCGCGCCACCGGCCAGGAGTTCCGGGCCGACCCGGCGCTGGTCGAGGCCGTGTACGAGATCGCGCTCGGCTTCGCCGAGACGGCCCGGCAGGCCGGACAGGTCGGCGAACCGGTCGCGGTGCCCGAGACCGCCCCCGTGATCGACCGACTCGTGGGGCTGGTGGGAAGGGACCCGGCCTGGAAACCGTAGTCTCCCTAAACGATGAAGCTTGATCTGTTTCTGGTGGGGGACGCGGTGCACCGTGCCCCCCACCGGGTTCCCGCCGTCCTCGCCGACTACGCCCACAGCGCCGAAGCCGCCGGTTTCGACGCGGTATGGCTGGCCGAGCACCATTTCATCCGCTACGGAGCCTGCCCGTCGGTGCCGCTGCTGGCCGCGCACATCCTGGCCCGCACCGAGACCCTGCGGGTCGGTTCGGCCGCCTGCGTGCTGTCCAACCGCAACCCGGTGGCGCTGGCCGAGGAGGCGGCCATGCTGGACGGTCTGTCGGACGGCCGGTTCCTGCTCGGCGTGGCGCGCGGCGGGCCCTGGGTGGACCTGGAGGTGTTCGGCACCGGCGCCGAACGGTTCGAACGCGGCTTCACCGAGTCGCTGGACATCGTGCGGCACTGGCTGTCCGGCGCGACGACGGCCGCGTCCGACGGCGAGTTCACCCGGTTCCGGCCGGTCACGGTCACCGCGCCGCCGCCGAAACCGCCACCGATGTGGGTGGCCGCCACCTCGCGCAACACAGTGGACGTCGCCGCCGAGCGCGGCCTGTCGCTGCTGTTGGGAGTGCACGCCACCGACGAGGACAAGGCCGCCATGACCCGCCGTTGGGCCGAGGTCGCCGCAGCCGCGGGCCACGACCCGGCGGCGGCCGAACACGCGGCGGTCTACCTGGCCTACGCCGCCGACAGCCGCGAGTCCGGCCGCCGCGAACTGCGGGAACCGTTGACCCACTGGCTGTCCGTGGGCGTGGGGGACTATCTGCGGCTGGACGGCAGCCGAGGCAGCAGCGACCAGGAAGCCTATGTGGACCGGCTGATCGACAACCACCTCGTGGGGCCGCCCGACGACAGTGCCGAACGGCTGGCCGCGTCCGTGAAGGCCACCGGCATCTCGCGGGCACTGCTGCTGGTCGAGGGCCGAGCCGAGACCGAAGCCGTGCGCGACAACATAACGCGACTGGGAACCGCGCTGGCCTCAGCCAATAGCCCTACTTGAGCACCGCTTTCAGGCACTCGTCGATCGTCGGGTGCTGGAACTCGTAGCCGTTGTCCTGCAACACCTTCGGCTTGACCTTCGATCCGCTCAGCAGCTCCTGGGCGGCCTCTCCGGCCGCCACCCGCAGCGCGAAACCGGGCACCGTGAACACCGCCGGACGCCTGACGGCCTTGCCGAGCGCACGGGTGAACTCGGCGTTGGTTATCGGCGTCGGCGCGATCATGTTGACCGGCCCATCGACTTTGGAGTCAAGGAGGAACCCAAGCGCGCCCAGCCAGTCCGGCAGCGAGATCCACGGGAAGTACTGCCGGCCGGAACCGAACTTGCCGCCGATGCCCAGCTTGAACACCGGCAGCAGCCGTTTGATCATCACCGAGTCCGCCGACAGGACGTGGGCGGTGCGCAGCCGCACCACCCGGGCCCCCGCCTGGCTGGCCGCCTCGGTGGACCGCTCCCAGGCCGCGCAGGTCTCGCCCAGGAAACCGGACGCGTGCGGCTCCGACTCGTCGACGAGCGTGGAGCCGCGCTCGTACCAGCCGATAGCGGATGCGTTGACCAGCAACGGAACCCCGGTCTCGGCGACGGTCTCGGCCAGGACCGTCGTCGGGACGACCCGGCTGCGGCGGATCAGTTTCTTGTACGCCGGGCTCCACCGCTTGTCGGCCACCCCGGCACCGCCCACATTGACCACGGCGTCGGCGCCCTCGAACAGGCTCAGGTCCAGACTGGGCACGTACGGGTCCCATGGGTACTCGTGGTCACCGACGGGTTCGCGCCGCACCAACCGATCCACCCGATGCCCGTCGGCGGTCAACTTCTTCGCGAGATGGCGGCCCAGAAAACCCGAAGCTCCGGCCAGAACGATGCGCATACGCTCATCCTGGCACGAACCGTACTTTTACAACCAACCGCTCTTCTTCAGCATCCGGTAGACGATGAAGCAGGCCACGGCCATCAACACGATGGCGCCGGGATACCCCACCACCCACTTCAGCTCCGGCATGTGGGTGAAGTTCATCCCGTAGATACCGGCGATCATGGTCGGCACCGCGATGAGCGCCGCCAGCGACGAGATCTTGCGCATGTCGCTGTTCTGCTGCGACGCCACCTGCGCCAGGTGCGCCTGCAGGATCCCGGTGATGAGCTCGTTCAACGAGTCGATGGTGGTGTCGACACGATCCAGCGAATGCAGCGACTGCTGGAACCGCTCCCGCACGTGCTTGTTGATCTCGATGCGTCCCCGGGCCAGGTCGGTCACCACCGGATGCAGCGGGTCCTCCACCCGCCGGAAGAACAGCACCTCCCGCTTGAGCGTGTAGATCGCCTCCAGCGGGTCGGGCGTCTCGCGGTCGAAGACCTCATGCTCGACCTCGATGATGTCGGACTCGATCTCGTGGGCGATCCGGTCGTACTCGGCGATGACCTCGTCGCACACCACGTGGGCGATCGCGAACGGCCCCGCCTCCAGGCAACCGATGTCGGAGCGGATGTGGTGCCGCACCTCGGCGAACAGCGCGTCGGCGCCGTCGTGGATCGTCAGGACCAGACCCTCGGTGACACACAGGACGATCTGGTTCGTGCTCAGGCTCGACTCGGTGTCGGACTCGGTCTTGCGACGCTCCAGCGCCTTGAACGCGAAGATCCGCATGCCCCCGCTGCGGTCGACCGCGTGCCGCGCCCGATGCCGCAGCAACTCGTCGTAGTCAAGCCCTTCCAGACGCAATCGGCGTGTTATCGTTTCGAACTCTTCTCGCGACGGCGAGCTGAGATCGATCCACATAAATCCGTCGGGAGTCTCCGTCGCTTCGCGCAGCGCGGCTTCCAGCTCGGCCTCGGATTCCTCGAGCCGGCCGGGACCGCACGTCAACGTTGTGGGGGTCACGGTGGAACCTTAGACGCCACACCTGACACGGCGCCACCCGGACGCACCCGGTGGGGCGCAGGGAGTGTGACCCGCTATGACCGAGCCAGGCGGCAGAGACGAGTCGTACATCCCGCTGCCGTGCCCCGGATGCGCGGGAAAGGGCGTCAACTACATGCCGCACATGGCCATCGGGCCGCTGCGCGGGCACCTGCGCTCCGGGCAGGTCGCGACGCTGCTGGCGGCCGGACGCTGCGAGGAATGCCTCGGCAACGGCAGGCTCCGCCGCCCGAAGCGGACATGACGACGCCCGGGACACCAGCGGCGTCCCGGGCGGGAGTCGATCAGTTGTTACAGACCCAGCTGGGCCTCGAAGTTGCCCTCTTCCAGGCGCTGCTTGACCGCGGTCAGGTAGCGCGCGGCGTCGGCACCGTCGATGATGCGGTGGTCGTAGGACAACGCCAGGTACATCATGGACCGGGGCGCGATGACCTCGCCGAGCTCCGGGTCGTTGACCACGACCGGACGCTTGACGACGGCACCGGTGCCCAGCATCGCCGACTGCGGCGCGTTGACGATCGGCGTGTCGAACAGCGCGCCCCGCGAACCGGTGTTGGTCAGCGTGAACGTGCCGCCCGCGATGTCGTCCGGCGTCAGCTTGTTGTCCCGGGTGCGCTGCGCCAGGTCGGCGATGCGCCGGGCCAGCCCACCCAGGTTCAGGTCACCGGCATTGTGGATGACCGGGGCGATCAGGCCCTTGTCGGTGTCCACCGCCATGCCGAGGTTCTCGGCCTCGGGGTAGGTGATGGTCCCGGCTTCCATGTCGATGCTGGCGTTGACCTGCGGGTACACCTGGAGCGCCTCGACGGCGGCCATCGCGAAGAACGGCAGGAAGGACAGCTTCACGCCGTGCCGCTTGAGGAACGCGTCCTTGGTGGCGGCGCGCAGGTGCGCGATCTTCGTGACGTCCACTTCGATCACCGTCGTCAGCTGCGCCTGGGTGTGCAGCGCGTCGAAGGTGTTCTTGGCGATCAGCTTGCGCAGTCGCGACATCTTCTCGGTGCGGCCCCGCAGCGGGCTGGGCTCCAGTGGCGCGGCGGACTTGGCCGCCGGTGCCGCCGCGGCCGCCTTGGCGGGCTCGGGCGCGGGTGCCGGAGCGGCGGCCTCGGCCGCGGCCAGCACGTCCTGCTTGCGGATGCGTCCGCCGACACCGGTACCGGTGACCTTGGACAGGTCCACGTCCTTCTCGGCGGCCAGCTTGCGCACCAGCGGCGTCACGTACACGCCGGAGGTGTCGGCGGCCGGAGCGGCCGGGGCCGCGGC
Source organism: Stackebrandtia nassauensis DSM 44728 (assembly GCF_000024545.1). Lineage (GTDB taxonomy): Bacteria > Actinomycetota > Actinomycetes > Mycobacteriales > Micromonosporaceae > Stackebrandtia > Stackebrandtia nassauensis. The sequence continues at coordinate 4,499,313 of NC_013947.1, read as the reverse complement.
GGGCTTCGACTCGGCAGCCGGAGCGGCCTGCGGGGCCGGAGCCTGCGGCGCGGGGGCTGGTTTCGACTCCGGGGCCGGAGCCGGTTTGGCGGCCTCGGGAGCGGGAGCGGGCTTGGACTCGGCGGCCGGAGCCGCCCCGCCCGACTCGCCCACCACGGCCAGCGCGGCGCCGACGTCGGCGGTCTCGTCCTCGGCGACCTTGATCTCCAGCAGCGTGCCCGCCACCGGCGACGGGATCTCGGTGTCCACCTTGTCGGTCGACACCTCGACCAGCGGCTCGTCGACCTCGACGGTGTCGCCGACGGCCTTGAGCCAGCGGGTGATGGTGCCCTCGGTGACCGACTCGCCCAGCGCGGGCATCGGCACCTCGGTACCGGAACCGCTGGCGGCGGGCGCCGACGCCTGCGGCTGGTTCGCGGGCGGCTGGTCGGCCGGGGCCGGGGACTCCTCCTGCGACTGCGGCGGCAGCGGCTCCTCCTCCGGCTCCTCGGCCTGCGGCTGCTGGCCGCCCTCGGGTTCGGAGGACTGCGCCGGGGCGTCGCCGCTCTCGCCGATCACGGCCAGCTCGGCGCCGACCTCGACGGTCTCATCCTCGGCGGCCACGATGCGGGTGAGCACACCCGCGGCCGGGGACGGGATCTCGGTGTCCACCTTGTCGGTCGACACCTCCAGCAGCGGCTCGTCGACCTCGACGGTGTCGCCTTCCTTCTTCAGCCATTGCGTGATGGTGCCCTCCGTGACGCTTTCGCCGAGGGCGGGCATGGTTACCGATACCGGCATTTCTTCAAGCTCCTGTGATCAGTTAGGCGTGTGCGTGCAGTGGCTTGCCCGCGAGAGCCAGGTGCGCCTCGCCGAGAGCCTCGTTCTGGGTCGGGTGCATGTGGATCAGCTGGGCGACGTCCGACGGGAAGGCCTCCCAGTTGTAGATCAGCTGCGCCTCACCGATCTGCTCACCCATGTTGGCGCCGACCATGTGGACACCCACGACCGGTCCGTCCTTGACGCTGACGAGCTTGACGAAGCCCTGGGTCTTGAGGATGTTGCTCTTGCCGTTGCCGCCGAGGTTGTAGTTGTACGACACCACGACGTCGGCGCCGAACTTCTCCTTGGCGGCTTCCTCGGAGTAGCCCACCGAGGCCACCTGCGGCTCGCTGTAGGTCACCTTCGGGATCCCGGCCTCGTCGATGGGACGCGGGTTCAGGCCCGCGATGTGCTCGGCGACGAAGATGCCGTGCCCGAAGCCGCGGTGCGCCAGCTGCACACCCGGGACGATGTCGCCGATGGCGTACACGCCCGGCAGGTTGGTCTGCAGGTGCTCGTTGACCAGGACGAAGCCGCGGTCCATGGACACGCCCTGCTCGTCGTAGCCCAGGCCGGCGGTGGAGGGGCCGCGGCCGACGGCCACCAGCAGCAGCTCGGCGTCGATGGTCTCGCCGCCCGCGATCGTGACCGACACGCCCCCGGCGGTCTCCTTGAGCGACTCGAAGCCCTTGCCGGTCTTGAACTTGATGCCGCGCTTGCGGAAGGCCCGCTCCAGCATCTTCGACGAGTCGGCGTCCTCGGCGGCCACCAGACGGGGCAGAGCCTCCACAATGGTGACATCGGCGCCCAGCGACTTCCAGGCGCTGGCGAACTCGACGCCGATGACGCCGCCGCCCAGCACGATGGCGCTGGAGGGAACCTTGTCGAGGCGGAGCGCGTGCTCGGAGGTGATCACCTTGGTGCCGTCGACGTCGAGGCCGGGCAGCGACTTGGAGTACGAGCCGGTGGCCAGCACGATGTTGCGTCCGGTGACGCGTTCCCCGTTGACCTCGACGGTGTTGGGGCCGACCAGCTTGCCGGAGCCCTCGATGACGGTGACCTTGCTGGCCTTGATGAGGCCCTGCAGGCCCTTGTACATCTTGGCGACCACGCCGTCCTTGTAGGCGTTGACACCGGCCATGTCGATGGAGACGCCCTCGGTCTTGACCCCGAACTCCTCGCCGTGCCGGGCCGAGTCGGCGACCTCGCCGGCGTGCAGCAGCGCCTTGGTCGGTATGCAGCCGGTGTGCAGGCAGGTGCCCCCCAGCTTGTCCTTCTCGATGATGGCGACGCTCAAGTCGAGTTGGGCTGCCCGCAGGGCGCAGGCATAACCGGCGCTGCCGCTACCCAGGATTACGACGTCGTAGCCCGCGTTCGGGTCGCTCACGAAAACTCCCAGTCCTAATGGTCTTAAGGTTCGACAATCGGTTCATCCTCGCACCCGCCGGGCCCGGTTCGTGGCCAGACCCTGTGCATGTGCGCCTCCCTATTCAACCTCGCCGTGTTCGAAGACGTGAGACCCGGTCTTGTGGGTCCAGACACATCGATGGATATGACACGGGTCGTAGACTTGAGCCTCACCACGACATTTCAGCGGAGGTGATCGCCGTTGTCATGGTTTCGCCGCAAGAAGCGGACCGGTACCTCGGATCGGGGTGCCGAACGAATGGACACCTCGCACCTGGAACAGTTCCACGCCACTCGCCAGGGTGTCGAAGCCTATGTGGAACCGCGTACCAACATGACCGAGACGACAGTCATGCTCATCGCCCACGACGGTGAGTGGACCCGACGCCGGGTTGACGGCACCGAGGCGGCGTTCAGCCTGGGCGACCGGCTGGGCATCCCGGTCTACGAGGTCGCGAAGGTGGGATATCCGCAGCGTATGCGTGACTACAACGCCCGGCAACGCAAGCTCAAGGAAGGCCGCAGCACCCCACGCTGAGGCCGCGCTCGTCCCGGCGGGAGTTCGGTGTGTTCCCGCTGACCAATGCCCACGCCGAAGGCGGGGTGGCCCGATCGGGCCACCCCGCCTTCGCGGATCGTCTCGTCAACCGGTCTTGCGGTTGGTGAACTCCTTGTGACCAGCGGTCTTGACATCCTTGGGATGGAAGCCCGACTGGGAGCTGCCGATACCGACTCCCTTGACCTTGTTGCGGCCCTTGCCCTTCTTCATGGCACGGCGCTCGGCCCGGTTGGTGGGTTCGGGAACTTCTTCGGTGTTTTCCTGCTCGTGATCGAGCGGAGCCTTGTGGTCTTCCGGCATGGGATCGTCTCCTCTTAAGACTGGATCGGGCGCGTCCGTGTTCGGTGTGCCCGAAAGAAACGGGTGGGAATACACGTGGCCGCTGACAGCGGCGAGTCGCGCTCAGATCATCCACATGCATAGGACGATAGCAGAGCCACTTGGGCGGCCAAACGGCAATTGACCGGTGCTAAGGCTTTCGGCCGATATGGACGCTTTGGGCCGCGAGGTAGAACAGGTCGTCGCGCAGTCCCAGCCAGACGGGGTCGTCGGGGTCCAGCAGTCGCCGCCAGCACTCCAGGTCCTCGGGCGACAGCAGGTCCTCGGACCACTCGATCTGTTTGGCGAACTTGCGGAGCACGTGGTCGAGGTCGGCGCCCTCGAGTGGGGCGGGCTTGTCGAACAGGATGTTGCGGGTGGTCACGTCGATGAAACCCGCGTTGCGCAGCCCGGTGAGCCAGCCGTAGGGCATGGGTTTGAGGTCGGCCATCCGGCGGCGGGCGGCCTCGTCGGCGGCGGCGTTGAGCCGCTTGTCGAGGCCGGGCTTGCCGATGCCCAGGTAGTTGGGCAGGCAGGCGGCGGTGGTGCCGCCCTCGGCCAGCGCGATGACGCCGCCGTCGGCCAGCACTTCGGCGAGGGTGCGCAGGGCGACCTGCTCGTCGTCGGCGTGGTGCAGGGCGCCGCGCGCCCACACCAGGTCGGGGGCGCCACCGGCGGCGGCGCGCAACTGCTCGGGGGAGTCCTCGAACGACGCGACGGCGAAGCCGAGGTCGGGGTTGTCGGCGGCGACGGTCGTGAAGACCTCCTCGTGGGCGTCCAGGCCCACGACGCGGGTGGCCTGTCCGGTCTCGGCGGCACGGTCGCGCAGCGCCAGGGCCATTCCGCCGCCCCCGCAACCGAAGTCGACGGCCAGCCGGTCGTCGGGTCGCAGCAGTTCGGCGGCCATGAGCCGGTAGAACTCGCCGTCGCTCTGCGCGGCCTTGGCCAGGTCGGAGGCCTCGGCCGACCACACGAAACCGTCGTTGGACATCGAACCTCCCGAGCTAAGGAGCAGCTGACTCCTGGGAGCTTACCGCTTGCGGATCGGTGGTTCTCGGGTTAGATTTCTCACATAACCAAAAACAAGCGGGCCGAAACAAAAGCCCGTTTCGGTGGGAATGCCTCGAGAGGAGAAACATGAGCGTCATGGCCGACCGGCTCGACAACATGGACATCACCGTGTCGTCGCCGGACGGGAACATCGAGGGCCGGTACCGGCGGCGCGGCGAACTGACCCTGGAGTTCCGCGGCGACGCCTACGAGCAGTACCGGCAGCACACCCTCGAACACCAGCTGGCGCGGCTGGCGACGCTGCTGTGGACCGGCTACCAGCGTGAGTACGACGCCGCCGTCAGCGAGGTCGTCGGACATCCCGTCAAGGACGAACGGCACCTGTGGGACGCCAACCGCCGCCGCTACCGGGAAGCACAGCGCGCGACGGCCGCCAGCGGCATGTCCGCCGGTGGCCGGGTCTACATCGAGAACACCGGCATGCTCAGTTGGCACGTCGTCATCCGCGACGGCACGCTCGGCGAACTCACCGCGGCCGAGTTCGCTTCCGAATGCCTCAGCGCCTTCGACGCGCTGTGGCGCGACTACCGATCCAAGATGGCCGCCCTGCGGGCCGAGCACTACGGCCTCAGCTTCGCGTCCAAACGCCGTGAACGTCAACCCCGGCACTGAGGAGACTGACTCATGAACGACATCACCCGAAAGGTCACCGGAGGCGACCTGTACTCACTGTGGAGAGTCGCCAACATAACCCTGCCCATAGTGGAGAGGGTTTATACCAAGCAGGCCAACGCGACCCACGAGATCGACGTCCCCGACGACCAGAAGTTCGGTCGGTGCCACCCGTGGTGGGCGACCATCTGCTCGGAACTCGAGAGCGCGCTGTTCGGCACCTCCGTGACGTTCCGCATCGCCGCCCAGGGCATCAACAAGGCCGTGGACGAGTACCGGTACGTCGACGGCGACAACGCGAAGGGGCTCAACGCCGTCGGCGAGGAACTGAACGAGATTCTCGACAACCCCAACCTGCACGACAAAGAAGACGAGCTGACCGGTGACGAGCTGCCGGGTCGGATCGAAGCTCCCAACTGGACGACCCCGGAGGGTTGGTACGACCGTGACTGACAACATCACCGACGAGGCGATCATCGACAAGGCCCAGGAACTGCACGACAAGGCCTACGACAAGGCCGTCTACGAGCGCGACGAGGCCAACGGCGTGCACGCCAACCAGAACAACCCGGAGGTCCTCATCTTCAACGACGGCCCCACCGACGACGAGATCCGGGAGAAACTGTCCTGGGTGGTCGATCGTTTCCGGGAAACCCTCAAGCCGTTTCCACGCGACTTCGATCCGCTCATCGACAAGATCAAGGCCATCGAGGCCGCCTTCGGCCAGGAGGAGGACTCCTTCGGAGACCCCGATCTCGGCATGATCGAGACCTCGGCGAACTACATGGCCCAATGGGAGGGCGCGCTGTCGACGAACTTCAACGAGAAGTTCCTCGGCCCGATGCCGATCATCGCCGCCAACCACGGCAAGTTGGCGTCCTATCTGCGCGACCACGCCGAGAAGATGAAGAGCATCTACGAATCCGGGCGGCAGGACGCGCTCAACATCGCCGAAAAGGGCGTTGAGGCGATCGACGCGATCAACGACTCCAACGGCAAGGACCTGATGATCGCCCTCGCGGTGTTGATCGCGGCGGGCACTCTGGCCGGACCGGCGCTGGGGGTGGCGTCCGCGCCGTTGGCCGTTCAACTGGCCAACGCCGCCGTCATCGCCGGGTCGGTGCTGGGGGGTCCGTTCGTCGAGAAGGGCGAGGAGGTGCCGCTGGGCGGCGACACCGTCGAGGAGGTCATGAACAACGTTCGCGACGCGCTCGACGCGTCCGCCAAACGCATCTTCGAGGAGGAGGGCTACCTGCTGGACGCGCTCAAGAAGTCGGAGGAGGAGGTCTTCCCGCAGACCTCGGGAAACACCGACGACCACACCGCGTTGCTTCCGCAGCAGCCCAAGGTATTCACCGCCACCGGCGAGGAACTCACCGCGGGACTGGTGCAGTTCGGCTCCGAGGACGGCACGGACGGCGGCGGCGGCGATCGGGGCAGCTACGTCGGCGACGACCCGCCCGACAATTTCGAAGGCAGCGTCTTCGTGCCGCCGGAGAAGAAAACCGCCACCGGCTAGCCGAGCGTGCTAGCCGAACTTGAGGCCCTTCGGGGTCGCGCGCAGGCCCGCCTCGGTCAGGGCCGCGCCGACCGGGGTGCCCGCGATCGGGGTGCCGTCGACGTGGGTGACGGTGACGCGGGCCAGCCCGCCCCGGTTGGCGGTCGCGACCAGGGCCTCGGCCGCCGCGACGGTGCGCTGTCGGTCGGCCGTGTAGGTCAGGATGGTGCGGCCGCCGCGTTCGACGTACCAGGCCAGTTCGCCGTCGACGATGACCACCAGCGCCCCGGCCTTGCGGCCCGCGCGGTGGCCCGACTCCTCGCTGGAGCGGGCGGGCCACGGCATCCCGGCGCCGAAGGGGTTGGCCGGGTCGCAGGCCGCCAGCACCAGCGCGCCCTTGGGGGTCGCCGAGCGGAGCCGGTCCACGGCACCGGGTTCGGCGAACTGGGCCGCGCCCAGACCGGACACGAAGTACCCGCGCCGGGCGGCGCCGCGCTCCTCCATCGCCGACAGGATCGGGTACTGGCCCGCGAAGCCGCTGGCGTGACCGGCGGCGGCGCCCCGCACCACGACGCCGTGCCGGTCCAGCAGGGTCGCGGTGGCGGCGTGGGCGCGGCGGGTCGGGTCGGTGTCGCGGTCGGGCAGCCGGTACCAGCGTCCGGCCGCCGACGGCGGGGCGGAACGCACCGCCTGCCGGGTGACGGTGAACCGGCCCGGCCGACGGGGACGGCGCGACTGCTGCGGTTTGGGCGACGGCCCGGAAAGCTTGGCGCGCAACGGTGCCAGCGAGTCGTTGGACACCCAGCCGCCCCACACCAGGTCCCACAGCGCCTCCAGCACCTCGGGGTCGTCGCCCTCGACCACGCCGGTCAGGTCGCGGAAGAACCGGGGCGACTCCAAGGCGTCCAGCAGTTCCCGGTGCAGGTCACCGGCGATCGCCTCCTCGTCGGGCAGCGGCAGCAGCAGCGGCGCGGTCTCGGCGTAGGCGAAGGTCAGCCAGCCGTCGGTGCCCGGCAGGCCGCCCGAACCGCTCCACAGCAGTTCGCCGGAGCCGGTCAGCTCGTCCAGCTGGGCGGGGGAGTACTCGCCCACCCGCACCGGCAGCACCGTCGACTCCCAGGCCGAGGCGGGGATCGCGGTGCCCTGCAACTGATCCAGGACGTCGGCCACCGCGTCGGTCCCGATCGCCTTGCCGCCGACGCCCTGCCAGTCGGCCAGGAACGACACGTACTTGGCGACCGGCACCGGTGAGATCTCGGCGCGCAGCGCCGCGAGGGTCTTGCGCCGCAACAGGCGCAGCACGTCCACGGCGCACCACTGCCGTGATCCGTCCTGTGTGTACGATCCGTGTCGGACGACGCCGTCGGCGTCCAGCCGGTGCAGAGCCGCCTCGACGAGCGGACCGGGGAGTCCGAAGCGCTCGGCGCATTCGGCGGTCTCGAACGGACCGTGGGTGCGGGCGTAGCGGGCGACCAGGTCGTCCAGGGGGTCCGGTGTCGGCGAACCGGCCGTCGCGCCGGTTCCGTTGGTCGACAACAGTTCCGGCGGCAGCTCGGGTAGCTCCACTCCAAGGCCGTCGCGGTAGCGCACCGCGTCCTCCACGGCGATCCAGCGTCGCTGTTCGGCCACCGTGACCGCCACCGCGCGTCCGGCCGCCTCCAGCTCTTCGGCGGCCGCGACGGCGATGCCGCGCTCCGCGAGATCTCCGTCTGACTGGTCGCCGACGACCCGCAGCAGTTCCGCCACGTCCTCGGCGCCCGACAGGTCTCGGCCGTCGCGCCATTGCAGCCACGCCTCGGCCTCGGCCACCACCGCGGGGTCGAGCAGTTGATCGCCCTCGCCGAGCAGCTCGTCCAGCAGTCCGGAGTTGAACGCCGCCGCCCGGCGCTCGGCCAGCGGTTCGTCCTCCCCGTACAGGTTCCCGGCCACGAACGACGACAGGATGCTCAGCGCGAACGGAGAGGCCGACTCGGTCACGACGTCCACAGCGGCGGTGGAGCGCTCGGCGAGGCTTCGCATCAGCCCGGTCAGGGCGTCCATGTCGAAGTACTCCTCCAGGCACTCCCGCGCGGCCTCGGCGGTGATGGGGAAGTCGGTGAACTCGCGCGCCACCTCGAACAGCTGCGCGGCGCGCTGCCGCTGCTGCCACAGCGGCTGCCTGCGTCCGATCGCCTTGCGCGGCAACAACAGTGCCCGCGCGGCGCACTCCCGGAACCGGGCCGAGAACAGGGGCGAGGCGGTCAGCTGCTCGGTGACGATCCGGGTGATGGCCTCCGGCTCGAAGGCCAACAGCTCGGCGCCGGGCGGGTCGGTCATGTCGGGGATGCGCAGCACGATGCCGTCGTCGGTGCCCATGGCGTGGGCGTCGACGCCGAGCCGCTCCCGCAACCTCGCGGCGATCGCCAACGCCCACGGCCGATTCACCCGCGCGCCCAGCAGACAGTGCACGATGACGCGCCAGTCACCCAGCTCGTCGCGGAACCGCTCCACCACAACAGTGCGATCGTCGGGCACCGCCCCGGTGTGCTCCCGCTGCTGGTCCACATAGGCGGCCAGGTTGCTCGCCGCCGAATCGGCCAGCACCGACCCGGCCGAGCCCGGCAAACCGTGGCGGCGCGAGCTCGCGCCGCCGGACGTGCCGTCGGCCGCGTTGCGCTTCCCGGCCGGGCTCTCCTCGCTCTCGTCGGCTGACGCGCCATCGGAGGCGGTGGCCGTCGCGCCCGCGTTCGCGGCGCCCGGCTCGCCGTCGGCCGCGTGGCGCTTCCCGCCCGCGTTCGCCTCGCTCTCGTTGGTCAGCTCGCGTAGGCGTACTCCGATCGCGCGCCCGAACTCGGCGGGGCGGCCCACGTCTTCGCCCTTCCAGAACGGCATGCGGGCCGCCTGTCCCGGCGCCGGGGACACCAGTACCCGGTCGGGTGTGATCGACTCGATCCGCCATGAGGTGGCGCCCAGGAGGAACACGTCGCCCACTCGCGACTCGTAGATCATCTCCTCGTCCAGCTCCCCGACCCGGGAACCCGTGCCGCCCTCGGCCAGGTACACCCCGTACAGGCCCCGGTCCGGGATCGTTCCCGCGTTGAGGACCGCCAGCCGCTGTGCCCCCGGCCGTGCCGTGAGCCTGCCGGTGGCCCGGTTCCACACCAGTTTCGGCTTCAGACCGGAGAACCCGGTGGACGGATACTTGCCCGACACCATGTCCAGCACCGAGCGCAGCGCCTCGTCCGACAGTGAGGCGAACGGCGCCGCCCCGCGCACCACCCGGGCCAGGTCGTCGACCCGCCAGTCGTCCATGGCCACCATGGACACCAGGTGCTGCGACAGGATGTCGATCGGGTTGGACGGTGGCCGCAGTTCCTCGATGCCGCCGTCCAGCATCCGTTCGGCCGCGACGGTCGCGGCCAGCAGGTCGGAACGGTGGGTCGGCAGCACCACGCCCTGCGACACCGCGCCGACCTGGTGGCCGGCCCGGCCGACCCGCTGCACGCCCGAGGCCACACTGGGCGGGGAACCGATGAGCACCACCAGGTCCACCGCGCCCATGTCGATGCCCAGTTCCAGACTGGACGTCGACACCACGGCCCGCAGCTCGCCCGACTTCAGCCCCGTCTCGACCTGGAGCCGCTCCTCCCGCGACATCGAGCCGTGGTGGGCGCGCGCCAGCACCGGCATCACCCCGGCGGCGGCCGAGGACTGCGCCATGATGTACGCCGGTTGCGAGCGGTAGGGGGTGTCGTGTTTGACGACGACCTCGTTGAGCCGCGAACACAACCGCTCGGCCAGCGAACGCGAGTTGACGAACACGATGGTGGACCGGTTGGCTTCGATCAGATCGTGCAGCCGCTTGACGATGGACGGCCAGATCGAGGGCTGCCCCTGCTCGTCGACGTCGGTCAGGTCGGCCAGGTCCGGGACGGTCACGTCCACCGACAGCTCGATGGTCTTGGCCGCCGGTGGCTTCACGATCGTCACCGGCCGCGGCCCGCCCACGTACCGGGCGGTCTCCTCGATCGGCCGCACCGTCGCCGACAGCCCGATGCGTTGCGCCGGTTGCGGAAGCAGCGCGTCCAGCCGTTCCAGGCACAGCGCCAGGTGCGCGCCCCGCTTGGTGCCGCACACCGCGTGCACCTCGTCGATGATCACCGTGTCGATGCCGCGCAACGCGTCGCGGGCCGCCGAGGTCAACAGCAGGAACAGTGACTCGGGTGTGGTGATGAGGATGTCGGACGGCGTGCGGGCGAAGGCGCGGCGCTGGTCGGCCGGGGTGTCGCCGGTGCGCATCGACACCGACACGTCCGGCGCCTCCACGCCCAGCCGCTTCGCCTCCTCACCGATGCCCGCCAACGGCTGCCGCAGGTTGCGTTCGACGTCGTAGGCCAGCGCCTTGAGCGGGCTGACGTACAGCACCCGGCACCGCCGCTTGGGGTCTTCGGGCTTGGGCGTGGTCGCCAGCCGGTCCAGCGACCACAGGAACGCCGACAGCGTCTTGCCGGAACCGGTGGGTGCCACCACGAGCGCGTTGTCGCCCCGCGCGATCGCCTCCCAGGCCCCCGCCTGCGCGGGCGTGGGAGCGCCGAACCGTTCGGCGAACCAGGCCCGGGTCGGTCGGCTGAAGGCGGCGAGCGGTTCGGTGGTCATGTTCCGATCTTGCCCGCAACCTGGGACATATCCGCCCCGGACCGGTTACACCCGCAGGTCCGCCGCGGCCGGGAGGTGGTCGCTGCCGGTGGCCCGCAGCGTCCACGAGCTGACCGGGGTCACGCCCCGGGTGAGTATCTGGTCGATGCGCGCCATCGGGAACTCGGCGGGCCAGGTGAACCCGAAGCCCTCCCCGGCGGCGGCCTGGGTCGAGTCCAGTTGCGCGGCCAGCGGCGCCAGACTCCGGTCCTGCATGGTGCCGTTGAGATCGCCGAGCAGGACGACCGCGTCCAGCTCCTCCTGGGCGATGGCGCTGCCCAGCGCCTCGGCGGTGTCGTCGCGCTGGCTGGAGGCGAAGCCGTTCGAACTCACCCGTACCGAGGCCAGGTGCGCCACGTAGAAGGCGACCTGGGTCTTCCCGGTGTCGATCTTGGCCCAGATCGCGCGGGTCCAGCCGATGCCGATGTCCACCGGACCGGAGTCGGTGATCGGGTGCTTGGACCACAGGCTGACCGTCCCCTGCTGCATGTTGTGCGGGTAGGTCGCGCTCATCGCCTTCTCGTACTGGCCCTGGGCTTCCTCGCTGACCTCCTGCAGCGCCACCACGTCGGCGCCGGAGCCGACCAGCGTGGCGACGGTGTCCTTCGGGTCGGGGTTGGAGACACCGACGTTGTGGGTGACGACGCGCAGATTGCCCTCACCGTCGCTCTTGTCGGGCAGCAGCTCGGCGTACATCAGCGCCCACACCAGCGTCGGGATCAGCAGCACGATGCCCGCCGTGGGGGCCTTGCGCAGCCCGGCCCACAGCGCCAGCGGCAGGATCGCCCAGCCGAACCAGGGCAGGAACGTCTCCACCAGCGAACCGAGGTTGCCGACGACGTTGGGGATCAGGCGGTGGAACGCCAGCACCACGCCGAGGATGAGCGACAAAGACGCGGGTACCAGACCGCGCCTCCACATACGTACTCTCGCGTTATCGGTGTCCAATGGCCCTCCGCCCCTATTCCGCGACCCGGCCAATAGTACGCAGAGCGTCAACCGGTTCCGAGAGAACGGAGACACGTCACCACCGATACACCCCGGGGGTATGCGCTACACTGTCCGGACCCGGAGCGAGAGGCGGTGAGGACGATGCTGTGGCGCCACCCGGCGGTGCGACTACTGCTGCTCGTCCTGGCCTTCGGCGTCGCCGGTATGCACACCCTCGGACACCACGAGGGCCACGACACGTCGTCGTCGATGCCGGGCCACGCCGTCCACGACGAGGCCGCCGCCTCGGACGCCGTCACCGTCACCCCGCCGACCGGCGATATGAACCCCTCCCAGATGTGCCTGGCGGTGCTGACCGCCGGTGCCGCGCTGGCGCTGGCCCTCATCGCGGCGCGAACCCGGCAACGCGTCCCCGCCAGCCGTTGGCGGCCAAGGCTTCGCGCCAGCCGACGTTCCAGCCGCGGCCCACCGCGCTCGATCCCGGTGAGCCTGCTGACGGCCCAGGTCACGGTGCTGCGGATATAGGAGTACGCCGACGACGCGCGCCCCGCGCGCGGACGTCCATTCCCGCGTACCCCAATCCGTTCATCCAAAAAGGAGCAACCGTGTACCTCAAGACCTTCACCCGTCGTGCCCTCATCGGCGTGGCCACCGCCGCCACCCTGGCGCTCGCCGCCTGCGGCGGCGGACAGACCGACCACGGCGGCGAGCACTCGTCCGACAAACCCGACGCCTCGGAGAAGTTCAACGACGCCGACGTCATGTTCGCGCAGATGATGATCCCGCACCACGAACAGGCCGTCGAGATGGCCGAACTGGCCGAGAACCGGGCGTCCGACGCCGACGTCAAGGACCTGGCCGTCGAGATCAAGGACGCCCAGGGGCCCGAGATCAAGACCATGACCAAGTGGCTGAAGTCCTGGGACCAGCCGGTCGAGCCCGATCACGACATGGGCGGCGAGGACGGCATGGCCGACGCGGACGAGATGATGAAACTCAAGGACAGCAAGGGAACCGAGTTCGACAAACTGTTCGCCGAGCTGATGATCGCCCACCACGAGGGCGCGGTCACCATGGCCGAAGACGAGCAGAAGAACGGTGAGAACCCCGAGGCCAAGAAGCTGGCCAAGGCGATCGAGAAGACCCAGACCGCCGAGATCGAGGAACTCGAGGCGATCCTGGACCGGTTGTAGGACTGGCGGCCGGGAGGCACGCGGGTGCCTCCCGGCTCACATACTCGCGGTGGACAGTTTCGCGGCGAAGCCGAGCATGACCGCCCCGATGCCGCCGGTGCCCAGTGAGGACAGTCGACGGCGGCGGCGGAACGCGCTGGCCAGGGCGTTGCCGCTGAAGATCAGCACGCTCAGGTAGGTGAGGCTGCAGACCTGGACGATCGCTCCCAGCAGCAGGAAGCTCAGCGCCGGGTAGGGGTAGGCGGGGTCGACGAACTGGACGAAGAACGCCACGAAGAACAGGATCGCCTTCGGGTTGAGCAGGCTGGCGATGAACGCGCGCCTGAACGGACGTTCCAGGTTGGTGGTCTCGGCGGGTGCGTCGGCGTCGTCGGTCCTGCGGGCCCGCCAGGTCTTGATGCCCGAACGGATCAGCATGACGCCCAGGTAGGCCAGGTAGATGGCCCCGGCGTACTTGACGATCGTGAACAGCACCGGTGAGGTCTGCAGCAGCGAGGCCACCCCGGCGGCCGAGGCGATCATGAGCACGGAGTCGCCGACGAAGACCGCCGCGGCGGCGCGGTAGCCGTCGCGGACGCCCTTGCGGGCGGCGACCGACAGCACGTACAGCGAGTTGGGTCCGGGCAGCAGGATCACCAGGACGGTGGCGATGACGTAGGTCCACAGGTCGGTGACACCAAGCAGCATGAGCTCATCCTCGCCGAGAACCGGTGGGGATCACAATGGTGTTTTCAGTGAGGCCGGACACGCCGTCTACTCTCGGGTGAGGTGGGCGGGCACGGGCACGGTGGTGTCGTCGTCGGGGATCGGCTCCAGCGCCACGGTGCGCAGCGGCACCTCGCCGCCCCAGTAGGGCAGGCCGATGTCGTCGGGGTCCTCGCCGGGGCCGCCGGAGCGGGTCTTGACCGACACCTCGTTGAGCCGCAGCGCCAACACGCCGGTCTGGGCCAGTTCCTTCTGGGTGGGCGGCCGCGACTGTTCGGAGCGGCCGGGGGCCAGGTGGTCGACGATCGCGGCCAGCGCGTCCCATTTCTCGATCTCGTCGGTGACCAGGTAGGCGCGGCCGTGGGCCATGACGCAGCGGTAGTTGGCGGAGTGGTGGAACCAGGACCTGGAGAAGATGATCCCGTCGTGGATGGTCACGGTGACGCACACGTCGACGCCGTTGTCGCGGCCGTTGAGGAAGGCGCGGCTTCCGGTGGAGCCGTGGAAGTACAGGGTGTCGCCGATGCGCGCGTAGGCGGTGGGCAGCACCCGGGGGACGCCGTCGGCGGCGTAGCCGATGTGGCAGATGTACGCCTCGTCGAGGATGGCGTAGGCCTCCTCGGCGTCGTAGCGCAGTTTCTCGGGGACACGCAGGGAGGTGGTGCGGGGAGTGGGGGTGAAAGTCATGGGGTACCTCGCTGTCGCCGCGAACTATGTTCTAGTACAATCTTGAAACTGTGGTAGAACAATATCAGATCACCGGAGCCGGTGCCGCCGAAATAGTCGCCAGCGTCGAGACCGGCGTGCGCACCTCCCGGCTGGCACCCGGCAGCGCGCTGCCGCCGGTGCGCGCCCTGGCCGCCGAACTCGGCCTGGCCACCGCCACCGTCGCCGCCGCCTACCGCACGCTGCGGCAACGCGGCATCGTCGACACCGCCGGACGGCACGGCACCCGGGTGCGGCAGCGGCCCGCGATCGAACACCGGGGCCGCACGGCGCTGCCCGCGGGCGTGCTCGACCTCACCACCGGCGAACCCGACCCGGCGCTGCTGCCCGACCTGGCCGTGGCGCTGCGGCAGGTGCCCACCACCCCGGCCAGCTACCGCGACGCCGGGGCCTCGCCGCGACTGCTGGCCGCCGCCCGCCAACGGCTCGCCGCCGACGGCCTGAGCGGCACCCCCACCGTCACCGGTGGCGCGCTGGACGGCATCTACCGCGCGCTGTCGGCCCACCTGCGTCCCGGCGACCGGGTCGCGGTCGAGGACCCGTGCTGGTCCAACGTCCGCGATCTGCTGGCCTCGCTGGGGATGCACGCCGTCCCGGTCGCCGTCGACGACGAGGGCCCCACCCCCGAGGCTTTGGAGCAGGCACTGCGATCGGGGGCCAGCGCCTGCGTCCTCACCAGCCGCGCCCACAACCCCACCGGCGCCGTCATCACCGCCGAGCGCGCCCGGCGGCTGCGCGCCGTCCTGGCCCGGCACCCCGGCGTGCTGGCCATTGAGGACGATCACTGGGCCGAACTGTCCGACGACCCGCTCCACCCGGTCGCCGACGCCGCCGCCCGCTGGCTGTTCCTGCGCTCGGTGTCCAAACCGTACGGACCCGACCTGCGGCTGGCCATCGGCTGCGGCGACGAGGCCACCGTCGCGCGGCTGCACGGCCAGCTGCGGCTGAGCTCCGGCTGGGTCTCCACCGTCCTGCAACACCTCGTGCTGGGCGTGTGGGACGACCCGCTGACCACCCCCGCCCTGCACCGCGCCCGCGACACCTACCGCGACCGCCGCCAGGCCCTGCTCACCGCCCTTGCCGCCCACGGCGTCACCGCGCGCGGCCACACCGGCCTCAACGTGTGGATCCCGGTGCCCGACGAGACCGCGGCCGTCACCACGCTGCGCGACGCCGGTTACGCCGTCGCCCCCGGCACCCCGTACCGCATCGCCTCGGCGTCGGGCATCCGCGTCAGCACCAGCGACCTGCCGCTCGACCACGTCGAACCCCTGGCCACGGTCATCGCCGAGGCCATGCACACGCCCTACCCGCTCGCTTAGGGCCTGTGCGGGAGTTCCATTCCTGCTGCGCGCCCTCCAGGCGGCACCTGGCCGCGTTGTCGGCACGCCGACATCCAACACCGGGATGCCGACGCACCTCCGCCTTGCCATGCACTCGCCTGGAGGCCGCTCGCGACGGAAGCGAACCCCCACACAGGCCCTAACGAGACGCACGCCATACCCCCTTGCCCAACCGGCCCTCGACCCGGCAGTCTGGCATTCCCCGCCCACCCCGAAAAGAGCCCTCATTGGACACCACCGTCGACACCGCCCGCGTCCAGCGCTCCACACTGAGACTGCTGTTCACCACCCAGATCATCGGCGGCGTCGGCGTGGCCGTCGGCATCGCCGTGGGCGCCCTGCTGCTGGACGAACTCACCGGCGGCGCCTCGCTGTCGGGGCTCGGCTCGGCCGCCAGCGTCATCGGCGGCGCGCTGCTGACGATCCCGATCGTGCGCATCACCAACCGCTTCGGCCGCCGCTACGGACTCACCTTCTCCTATGTCGTGGGCACCTTCGGATCGCTGGCGATCCTGGGCTCGGTGTACTGGAACTCCATCCCGCTGGCCTTCTTGGGGATGCTCGCCTTCGGCGGCGGCACCGCCGCCAACCTCCAGGCCCGCTACGCCGCCGTCGACCTCGCCGAACCCTCCCGGCGCGGACGGCAACTGTCCATGGTGGTGTGGGCGACCACGCTGGGCTCCGTCTCCGGCCCCAGCCTCGCGCCGCTGGCCGACCGGTACCTCACCGACCTGGGCGCCCCCACCTACGCCGGGCCGTTCCTCGCCAGCGCCATCGGCTTCGCCGTCGCCGCGCTGACACTGTGGATACTGCTGCGGCCCGACCCGTTCCTGCTGGCCCGCCGACTGCGCGACGAGTCCAACGGCGACACGACCGGCAAAACCGCCGCTCAGCCCGGCATCGCCCACGGCTGGCGGGTCTACCGCACCAACGCCGCCGCCCGCGTCGGCGTCACCGCCGTGGCCCTGGGCCACCTGGTCATGGTCGCCGTCATGACCATGACACCCGTCCACATCAAACACGGCGTCAGCGACCCCGACCAGGTCATCTCCATCGTGGGCATCATCCTCAGTCTCCACATCGCCGGGATGTACGCGCTGTCGCCCATCGCGGGCTGGGCCGCCGACAAGTACGGTCCCCGCCGCGTCATCGGCTGCGGCATCGCGCTGCTGTTGGCCGCCTGCGCGGTATCGGGCACCGCCGGACAGTCGCACCCGCAACTGGCGATCGGCCTGATCCTGTTGGGCCTGGGCTGGTCGGGCACCCTGGTCGGTGGATCGGCGATGCTGACGGCCGCCGTGCCCGCCGAGCAGCGGCCCGCGATCCAGGGACTGTCCGATCTGACCATGGGCTGCGCCGGAGCGCTGGCGGGCGGACTGTCGGGCTTCATCGTCGACGCCGCCGGATACCCCACCCTGGCGGCGGTCGCGGCGCTGGTCGCGCTGCCGGTTACCGTGCTCGTGTTGAACACCCGCGTCGAGGGGAACTGAATGCGACTCACCGAATTCTGGGAGAACATGGCCGAGACCTTCGGCCGGGGCTACGCCGAGAGCGTCGCCGCCGACCAAACACTGCCGCAATTGGACGGACAGACCATCAACCAGGCGCTGTCGGGGGACTGGGACACCAAACACGTGTGGATGGCGGTGTGCCAGGCTTACGGGGAGCGGGTTCCGTCCCGGATTCGCCGCTTAGCCCCGTCTCGAACGCCCGTCCGATATAGTGACGTTCGAAAACGACACGGCGCGCGCCGCGTCCGTCATGTCACAGGCCGGGTCTACCGTGATCGGCATGGCTAAGACAACAAGCAAGAAATCCGCGACAACGGGAGGGACCTCCATGGCGGGCACACCCGACAAGACCAAGGCACTCGACCTGGCGTTGGCCCAGATTGACAAGCAGTTCGGCAAGGGCTCGGTCATGAAGCTCGGCGAACGCCCCAAGGTCGACATCAAGGCCATCCCCACCGGCTCCATCGCCCTCGACGTGGCCCTGGGCATCGGCGGGTTGCCGCGCGGCCGCATCATTGAGATCTACGGCCCCGAGGCCAGCGGTAAGACCTCGCTGGCCCTGCACGCGATCGCCAACGTGCAGGCCGAGGGCGGGATTGCGGCCATTGTAGACGCCGAGCACGCGCTCGACCCCGTCTACGCCGGGAACCTTGGCGTCAACACCGACGAGCTGCTGGTATCGCAGCCCGACACCGGTGAACAGGCCCTTGAGATCGCCGACATGCTGGTGCGCTCGGGAGCCGTCGACCTGATCGTCATCGACTCGGTGGCCGCCCTGGTGCCGCGCGCCGAGATCGAGGGCGAGATGGGCGACAGCCACGTGGGTCTGCAGGCCCGGCTGATGAGCCAGGCACTGCGAAAGATCACCGGTGGCCTCAACAACACCGGCACGACCGCGATCTTCATCAACCAGTTGCGTGAGAAGGTCGGCGTGTTCTTCGGCAGCCCCGAGACCACCTCCGGTGGTAAGGCGCTGAAGTTCTACGCCTCGGTCCGTTTGGACATCCGCCGCATCGAGACCATGAAGGACGGTGGCGAGGCGGTCGGTAACCGCACCCGCGTCAAGGTGGTCAAGAACAAGGTCTCCAGCCCGTTCCGGCAGGCCGAGTTCGACATCCTCTACGGCGAGGGCATCAGCCGCGAGGGCTCCCTCATCGACCTGGGCGTCGAAGAGGGCATCGTCCGCAAGTCCGGTGCCTGGTACACCTACGAGGGCGACCAGCTGGGCCAGGGCAAGGAAAAGGTGCGCGCCTTCCTCAAGGAGAACCCGGACCTGGCCAACGAGATCGAGAAGAAGATCAAGGAGAAGCTCGGCGTCGGCGTCACCTCCGAAGGGGACACCGAAGTGGTCGCCACCGAGCCGCCGGTCGACTTCTAAGACTCCATGAGGGACTCGAAGCGCTCCGCGAAAGCGGAGCCGCCCAAAGACCCGGCCGAGCGGGCGCGGGAGATCTGCCTGCGCCTGCTCGACGTCCGGCCCCGCACCTACATCGAGCTGGCCGAGGCGCTCACCAAGAAGGACATACCCGACGACATCATCGCCGAGGTCCTCGACCGCTACCGCGAAGTCGGCATGGTCGACGACGCGGCCTTCGCCCGAGCCTGGGTGTCCAGCCGCCACCGCTCCAAGAAACTGTCCCGCCGCGCCCTCTCCAGCGAACTGCGCCGCAAGGGCGTCGACACCGAACTCGTGGACGAAGCCCTCGAGCAGGTCGACGGCGACAGCGAACGCGAGGCGGCCCGAGCCCTGGTCGAGAAACGACTGCGCTCCATGGGCTCGGTCCCACCCGACGCGGTCTTCCGTCGCCTGGTCTCCATGCTCGCCCGCAAGGGCTACCCGGCGGGAGTGGCGGTGGGCGTCGTCAAGGACATCCTGGCCGAACAAGCCGAAACCGCCGAGCTGGCCGAACAGATCGACGTCGACGCGATGAGCGGCGAAGCCGAAGCCGAAACCTCGACCTAACCACCCAAGCCGCAACATAATCGCCGAGCCGAGCCGAGCCGAGCCGAGCCGAGCCGAGCCGAGCCGAGCCGAGCCGAGCCGAGCCGAGCCGAGCCGAGCCGAGCCGAGCCGAGCCGAGCCGAGCCGAGCCGAGCCGAGCCGAGCCGAGCGTTGCTTTGCGCGTGCGTCGGGGCGGCGTAGCCGCTTATGCTGGCCGCGAAGGCCAAGCCCGAAGGCCAAGCCCGAAGGCCAAGCCCGAAGGCCAAGCCCGAAGGCCAAGCCCGAAGGCCAAGCCCGAAGGCCAAGCCCGAAGGCCAAGCCCGAAGGCCAAGCCCGAAGGCCAAGCCCGAAGGCCAAGCCCGAAGGCCAAGCCCGAAGGCCAAGCCCGAAGGCCAAGCCCGAAGGCCAAGCCCGAAGGCCAAGCCCGAAGGCCAAGCCCGAAGGCCAAGCCCGAAGGCCAAGCCCGAAGGCCAAGCCCGAAGGCCAAGCCCGAAGGCCAAGCCCGAAGGCCAAGCCCGAAGGCCAAGCCCGAAGGCCAAGCCCGAAGGCCAAGCCCGAAGGCCAAGCCCGAAGGCCAAGCCCGAAGGCCAAGCCCGAAGGCCAAGCCCGAAGGCCAAGCCCGAAGGCCAAGCCCGAAGGCCAAGCCCGAAGGCCAAGCCCGAAGGCCAAGCCCGAAGGCCAAGCCCGAAGGCCAAGCCCGAAGGCCAAGCCTGAGCCGCTGCGGACGCGAAGCGTCCGCAGCGGCTCAGGCGGGTGGGAAAGCTTCAGCTTGGAATGCGAGCTGGCGGAGTGTTACGACGACGGTTGTGGCCGCGATCGAACGGGCTGCTCGACGGCCGAATCGTCGCCTCGCTGCGCTCGGCGGCCTCCCTTGTGGTCCAACAGCTGCGCTCAGGCTGTCACAGCGGCAGTCGAGCCATTGGCTGGGCGACCCGCCTCCACTCGCTCGCGGCCGAACTGCCGCGACGTAGTCGAGGTACCCGCCCGCGAGCGACTGTTCAACTTGTCGCTGTTGGCCGCGGCCAAGTCGTCGCCTCGCTACGCTCGGCGGCCTCCCCTCCGGCCTTGCGGCCGCCGTCACGCTGCTTGGCTCCCTCGTCAGGGTCGCCCTTACTCTCTGCTTGGCCGGACTGCCGTGATGTAGGCGCGGTAGCCGGCTGCGGCAGTGTCGGTTGGGGGCAAGCGCTGGGGTGTCAGGCGCGGAGTTTTTCGATGAGGTCGTGGATCCGGCCGATCAGGTCGACGAAGGCTTGGATCGGTTGGGTCAGGCGCAGGATGATGCGGGTGGTCCGCTTGAGTTTCTCGGGTGCCGCGTTGTCGCCGACCTTGTCCTCGAGGTCGTCGATCGCGTCGGCGACCTCGTCCGGGTTGGACAGGTCGGCGGCGTGGGTTTGGAGGAGGTCGCGGAGTTCGGTTACTAGTTGGCGCAGTTCGGTGTCAGCTGTTGCTTTGCCGTCCAGGTAGAGGTAGCCCGTGGCGTTCTCGCCCATCGCTCCCACGTAGCCGGGTCCGGTTTGGGAGGCCGTGTGGACCGTGCCGTGGTTGTTGATGATGGAGGCGGGGTTGTTGTCGGGGCGGTCGGTGGTCATGCTCAGCTCGCTTTCGGGCTCGGGGTGTTCTGGGAGCGGGGGCCTTGGGAGCCGACGGTGCCCGGCCCCGTTTGGGAGGCCGTGTAGACCGTGCCCTGGTTGATGACGGTGTTGTTGACGATGGTGTTCTTGCGCAGCCGTAGCTCGGAGATGTCGATGTAGCGCTCCAGGAAGTTCAGGGAGTGTTCGAGGATTTGGGCTTCCAGGATGGAGGTGTACTTGACCGCGTCGCGTTCCTGGAAGTAGTTGTGGACGTCGAGGTCGGTGCCCAGTTCGCGGATGCTCACCTTGGCGCCGTGGTCGGGGTGCTCGGAGACCTCTTCGGGGAGGGTCACCTCGCGGAAGGCCGCCCGGAGGCTGTCGCGCAGGGCTCGTAGGAGGACGAAGGGGCTGCGGCCGATGCGGGCGGGGAGCTTGGCGACCGCTTTGAGCGCTTCCAGGACCACCGCCGCTCCGCTGATCTGGGACTTGTCCTGCAGGACGTGGTACTCCTCCTTGGTGGGGGGAAGCATGTAGCTGGAGAACTCCATGTACAGCGTCTCGCCCTGGATCGCGGCGGCGACGAAGATGGTGGTGACCAGCTCGCCCTCCCAGGAGTTGATCTGGCACTTCAGGTAGTGCCGTACCGGCAGCGTGGGGTCGGTCTTGATCACCATCATGTCGCCGGGCATCCCCGAGCGGGGGAGCTGGGAGGTGAACTGGACCGGTTCGCGGGTGTCGACCCCGGCGACGAACGCCTGGTCGGTGATGACCAGTTCGGGAAGGCGCTTGAAGCCCGGGGTGTCGCGGACGTAGCGGTGGAGTCCGGAGTGGATCGCGTAGATCAGTTCCGGGACGGTGAATCCCGGCCCGTCGGTCTCGATGCGCCGGTCGGGGTCGTCGGCGCGCGGGTACAGCGGCAGCGGCAGTTGCCAGGTCCACAGTTCGACGCCGTGCCCGATGAAGGGCGTGTAGCCCGAGTAGTTGACGACGTCGCCGTACTGGCCGTAGCGGATGCGCTGGGACTTGGCGGTGTCGGTCAGGCCGGTGGGGCCGACCCCGAGCCGCAGTTGCCGGACGAACAGTCGCCGGATCGCCGCCAGCCCGGCCACGGTCAGCGTCGGCAGCCCCAGGATGACCACCACCAGCAGCGGGACTGGTGTCGACGAGGAATCCGAGTCCACCGGAGTCTGGTCGGGGTACGGGTCGCCGTAGGGGTCACCGGACGGGGTGGGTGTCGGTTGCGAGTAGTCCAGCCCCGATTCGAAGAGTCCCGCGATGACCGCGACCGGGAGTTCCACGGCCCCGGTGAACGACAGCACCAGCAGGAACGCGATGAGGGCGAGGGTCATCAGCATCACCCGGCCACCCAGTTGCGCCGGGGTGGCGGTGGCTTTGCCGCGCACCATCGCGACGATGTCGAGGACGAGGTTGACCACGGCGGCGGCGAACGCCCACAGGCTCAGGATCACCAGGGCGATGAGCGCCTCGAAGCTGGTGGCGCACAGGAACAGCACCATGATCCCCAGCAGGATCCCGGCCTCGGACAGCGCCAGGGCGTGGGATCGCTTGGCGTGCAACGCGACGCTGGCCCCGTCGGTGCCGGCCGCCGGGGCGACCGCGCGGCGTGGTTCGTGGTAGACCTCGTCGAGCACCCGCAGCCGGAAGTCCTCGTCCAGGTAGGCCCCGACGCACAGGTGCCGGGTGGACCGGGAGTTGACGAACTGGAACGCCGCGGCGTTGCCGCCGAGCGCGGGTGAGGGCGCGGGCGCCGGGGTCGGTGGGCTGGTCACCGGTGGTGAGGTCGGTTTCGGGTAGCCCTCTCCCCACTGCGCCACCCGTTGCGGCTGCTCATGCGACATGTCGACTCCCGTATCCCTTCGGTGTCAGCACTGTCCGGCAAGCCTCGCCGCCGGGCGCTGGAACCGACAGGCCGTGACGCTGACAGTCGCGCCCGGGGCCGCCGGATCGCCGCCGCGCCGCCAAAATCCGGACAGCCGCGGCGACGTGGGGCTGGGTCGTTAACCGGTGGATGTGGAGTTCGCCCCGGCTGTGGTCCCCGACGGCGGCGACGTTGGCGACGGCGTTGTCGCCCTGCGCCACAATGTAGGTGGACGCGGGGCGTTGTTCGCCGGGCGCGGTGTGCGCGGCGGGCTGGTCGGGACGGGTGTGGTGCAGCAGTTCGAAGGCGAAGGCGCACGCGTGCCGGGCCGCCACCGGCTGCCAGTGCCGGTCGGCCGCGAATGCCTTGTCGTCCAGCAGGTCCGAGATGCCGCGTATGACCATCGCCGACACCGACGGGTTGGCGTGCGCGGCGGCCATCACGCCGAAGCCCTCGGTCTCGATGCCGAGCGCGTCGTCGCAGTGCCGTTCGATGAGGAGCGCCGTGTGCGACTCGGCGGAGGTGACGACCCGGCCGCCGGCGGCCAGCGGCCCCACGTGGGCCTCGGGCGGCCGGTCCAGTGGCAGCACTATTCGGTCGCGCCAACGGTTCTGGGACGCGACGGCCTTGGCCCGCTGCACGAGCGGGAACGACGCCGACAGCGACTTGACCCGCCCCAGCGTCGTCTCGCCGGTGTCGCGTCCGGCTTGGTAGTCGTAGACGCTGTCGGCGGCCACCACGTCGCCGTGCCGTACTTTCCTTCTGCCACCGGCTATCCCCACCAGCAGCACCACGGCGGGTTGGAACAGCGTGATCGCGCGTTCCACCTGGACCGCGGCGGGGGTGTTGTCGCGTCCGATGTGGGTGGCGACGACGCACCAGTGCTCGAAGTCGCCGAGCTGGTACAGGCTGCCGCGTTCGTCGTGTTCGATGGGCGGGGTCTCGAGATGTTCCAGGATCGCTTGGTATTCAAGGCCCAGGGCCGCGCACACGACGGCGACGGGGCGATGATTGTCCGTGGGCATATGACTACGATAATCGTTGGCGGGTGGAAGGCGCATTACTCCACTAGGGTGAATAAAAACCGGAAAGTGTTGCGGCTAGCGGCATTGGAGCTACCGGATGACCTTGACACAGGAGCTGATCGAGGAACTGCGCCTGCTGCACCGGGGACGGGGGGTGGCGGCGGCCGAGCTGGGCAGCAGATTGGGGCCGCGGCTGTTGTCGTTGACGGAGCTGGGATCCGACGCCGACACCTCGCGACTGCGGGCCGAGCTGATGGAGCGGCTGCGGTTGTGCGTCGCGCGGCTGGGGGACGCGGAACTGCGGCTGGCGGCCGAGGCGGACCTGGGGCTGCGGCACTCACACCTGGAGCTGGCCGAGCGCCGGGCGCGGCTCGTCATCGACCTGCGGTGGTCGGAGCGCACCGTCTACCGGCGGGTCGACGAGGCCCGATGCCTGCTGGCCGAGGTGATCGCGACCGAATTGTCGGGTCGCGGCGACAGCGCCGAGGGCTGGTACCTGGCGAGCTTCGACGCGCTGATGCGGCTGGACCGCGATCCGGTGTCGATCCACGAGAGCCGCACCATCGTGTCCACCCGGGACGGACTCGACGAGGTGGAGCTGCCCTTCGACGTCCCGCAGGGCGCGGGCGGCGGCTGGCCCCGGCTGGACTTCGACGCCCGTTCCGGCGGCGAGATCGTGGCCGCCGACGCCTCCTCGCCCCGGCGGCCCCGCACCCGGGTGGCACTGTCGAAGACCCTGGCCAGGGGTCAGACCCACCTGCTGGAAATCGACATCACGGTCGCCGAGGGCGAACTGCCCAGGCCGCACTACATCCTGATCCCGGAGCGCACCGTCGAGCGGGCCCGGCTGCGGGTGCGGTTCGACAAGGCGGCGCTGCCGCGCTGGGTGCGCCGGGTGGAGGCCGAACCGGTGCGCGCCTTCGATCCGCCGCACGACGACGGGCAGTGGCTGGTCCCGGACCGGTCGGGGGAGGTCGGCGTCGAGTTCCGGCGGCTGTGCCTGCAACTGGGTTACGGGATCCAGTGGGGGACGAGCATCGCCTGAGGCCGGGCCACGGTGGGTTTCGGAAGCGGCGGACGGTCAGCACGTCCACCCGCCGCTTCGGCCTGGGTGTTCAGCGATGCGTCTCCATGGGGCACCTTCAGATCACGACGGAACCTTAAAGTCAGAATGACATTAAGGGTGTTTCCCACATTAACCCGCTATCGTGTAAATGTCAAGCCGACAATAAGGCAGGTCGATAGTGAGAACCGGTACGGCCGAAGCGATCCCGGCGACGACGGTGACGGTGGACATGGCGGTCTTCACCGTCGCCGACGGCGAGTTCAAGGTACTGCTGATCCGACGCGGCAAACCGCCCTTCGAGGGCGCCTGGGCGCTGCCGGGCGGCTTCCTGGAGTCCACGGAGGACCTGGACGCGGCGGCGCGCCGCGAACTGGTGGAGGAGACCGCGCTGACCTCCGATCGGGTCCACCTGGAACAGTGCGGTGTGTACAGCGCCCCGGACCGCGATCCGCGCACCCGGGTCGTCACCGTCTCCTATCTGGCGTTGGTGCCGTCCCCGCCCACGGCTGTGGCCGGTGGCGACGCCGCCGGAGTGCGATGGCACGCGGTGTCCTGGGTGGCCGCGAACCGGGAGGCGCTGGCCTTCGACCACGACCGCATCGTCCTGGACGCCGCCGACAAGGCCCGCGCGAAACTCGAACACACCACGGTGGCCGCGGCGTTCTGTCCGCCGGAGTTCACCATCTCGCAGCTGCGCGAGGTCTACGAGATCGTGTGGGACGAGCGGCTCGACCAGGGCAACTTCCACCGCAAGATCGGCAAGGTCCCGGATTTCCTGGTGCCCACCGGAACCAGCACCACCCGCGGTGGCCGTCCGGCGGCGCTGTACCGGGCCGGGTCGGCGGCACGACTGCGGCCGCCGCTGTACCGGGGCACCTTAGCGCTGACGTCCGGCGGTCAGGAATCGCGCGACGGCGGATCCGGGGTCGGGTCCAGGAACACGAAACTGATCTGCGGGAACCGTTGCCGCAACCGGCGTTCGGCGCTGTCGCTGTCGTCCTCGATGGACGCGCCGCTGGCGGTGTCGGCGAAGTCGACCTTCGCGGCGACGAAGATCTGGCTCGGTCCCAGGTGGATGGTGTACAGCTCCCGCACGTGCTTGATCGTGGGAACCGCCAGCAGTTCCTCCGTGATGAGGTCCCGCATCCGGGGCGGCACCGACTGTCCGATCAAGAGCGACTTGTTGGCCGCCGCCAGCACCACCGCGACCACCAGCAGCAGCACCCCGATGACCATGGACGCGACCCCGTCGTAGACGGGGCTGCCGGTCAGTTCGGTGAGGCCCAGCCCCGCGCCCGCGATCACCAGCCCGGCCAGCGCCGCGATGTCCTCCAGCACCACGGCCTTGACCGAGGTGTCCGGGGTGAGCTTCAAGAACGTCCACGGCGACACCTTCAGCCGTCGCGACTCGCTCAGCGTCTGCTTGAGCCCCTTGGCCAGCGAGACGCTCTCCAGTCCGAAGGAGATCGCCAGCACGATGTACGACACCAGGTAGTCGCCGGGCGGCTCGTCGGCGGTGATCTCGTTGAACCCGTGGGTGATGGAGAAACCGCCGCCGACGATGAAGGTGAAGGTGGCGGCCATGAACGCCCAGAAGTACGCCTCCCGGCCGTACCCGAAGGGGTGGCGTTCGTTGGGGCCTCGGGAGCCGCGCCGCAGCGCGATGTACAGGAACACCTCGGTCATCGTGTCGGCGACGGAATGTGCCGCCTCGGACAGCATCGCCGCCGAACCGCTGAGCAGCCCCGCGACCGCCTTGGACACCGCGATCGCCAGGTTCATCAGCAGCGCCACGATGACGGTGCCCAGGGTCTCCGACTCGGGTGCCTCGGGGATCGTCTGTCCTGTCGTCACCGCAAGGACATTACGGCGTGACCGGCGCGGACGCGGGGATTCGTCGAGGTGGGTGCAAGATGGTCCGGTGACCTCGGTGTACAAGAACGCGCAGGGCCGCGACACGATCCAGCGGTGGTGCCGGGACCGGCTGGCCGCGTGGAGCGTGCCGCACGAAGCGACCACGGTCGCCACCAGCTGCGGCGACACCCACGTCCTGTCGGTCGGGGAGGCCGACAGCACCGTCGTGTTCGTACCGGGCACCACCATGAACGCCGCGGCCTGCCTGCCGTGGATCGAGGCGCTGTCACAGCGGCACCGGGTGTTGACAGTGGACGTACCCGGGCAGCCGGGTCTCAGCGCCGACGAGCGGCCCCGCCGGGGCCGGTCGGCCTGGTACGCCCAGATGCTCGCCGAGGTCCTGGACGCGACTGTGGACACCGCGATCGTGGTCGGCAACTCGCTGGGAGCCGCCATCGCGCTGGCCTGCGACTCGCCCCGCATCAGCGGACGGGTGCTGGTGTCGCCGGGCGGCGTCATCCGGCTGGCGGTGAGTCCGTCGCTCATGTGGCGCTCGACCGCGTGGCTGCTGGCGCCGGGCCCGCGAACCACCACCCGACTGCTGGAGCGGTTCCTGGCGCCCGGACAGACACCGCCACCGACCGAAGTGGAGTGGATGACGCTGGTGGCCCGGTACTGCCGCTCCACACTGGCGCCGCCACCGTTGCCGAGCCGGCTGCTGGCCGACCGGGCGAGGACACCGTGCCTGGTGTCGGTCGGCGAGTTCGACAGGTTCCTGTCCCCGGCGCGGCTCGCGAAGCCCGTGGCGGCGCGGCTGGGGGTCGAGCTTCGCGTCTGGCCCGGCCTGGGGCATCTGACCACACCCGACCGGGTGTTCGAGGTCGCCGAACTCGTCGACGAACTGGTCTAAACGGCCGCCAGCTCGATCTCGCGCGTCGTCCGCAACGGCGACAGCACGATCCACAACAGCGACAGCAGTGTCCCGGCGCCGACGATCCACAGGGTCGTGCGCAGGTCGGTCACAGTCGCGATGAGACCACCGGCGAGGCTGCCCAGCGGCATGGTGCCCCAGATCATGAACTCCATGGTGGCCCCGACGCGTCCATAAAGGTGCTCCGGGCACAGCAGCTGCCGGATGCTGGAGCGCATCACGCTCAAGGTGATGATGGAGAAGCTGACCATGAAGCCCGCGACGACGGCGACGCTGAGCCCCCAGCCCGGCAGCGTGAACGGGAACAGCGCGAACCCCACCGCGAAACACACCGCGGCGGCCACCGCGGCGCGGACGTTGCCGAGCCGTCGCGCGATGCGGGACGTCACGAAACCCGACAGCACCGCGCCCAGCAGGCCCGACATTCCCAACAGGCCGATGACCCCGGCCGACAGCCCGAACTCCCGCACCAGGAACGTGATCCAGACGGCGTCGTGCACGGCTTGGAAGAACACGGTGCACACCGACAGGCCCGCCAGGGCGCGCAACAGCGGATGCCCCACCACGAACCGCCAGCCCTCGGCGATGTCGCGGCGCAGGTGCGGCGGGTTGTCCTGTCGCGGAACGGTTTCGACCTTGCGGATGCCGCGCAGCCACAGCGCCGACCACACGAAACTGGCCGCGTCGACGGCGATGGCGATCGGCGCCGTGAGCCACTGGATGACGAAGCCGCCGCCACCGCTGGTCAGCACCGCGGCCATCGACAGGTTCGTGGCCAGCTTGGCGTTGGCGTCGACGAGGTCCTCCTTCGGCAGCAGCCGGGGCAGGTAGGTGGTGGCGGCGACGCCGAAGAACACCTTGCCGATCCCGGCCAGCAGCGAGACGACGAACAACTGGGTCAACGTCAAAACCCCGGCCAGATAGGCGATCGGGATCGACGCGAGCACCGCCGCGCGTCCCAGATCGGCGGCGATGAGGACGCCCCGGCAGCGAATCCGGTCCATCCAGGCCCCCGCGACCAGACCGAGGACCAGCCAGGCCAGGGTCTCCAAGGTCCGCAGCAGCGCGACCTCCAACGGGGTCGCGTCCAGGGTCAGCAGTGCCAACAGTGGCAACGCCAGCATGCTCAACCGGGTGCCGACGGTGCTGAGCGCGTCGGCGGCCCATACGTTGCGGAAGTCGCGGTTGCGTCGCAGCAGGCCGGTGGGGGTTTCGGTCATGTAGCCTCGCTCGTCCGGGGAAACTTGAGTGTGGGTCGCTCAAGAAATTGGGTTGAGCCTAGGGGACTCAACTTTTGGAGTCAGCGGTTTGTGCGCTACATCACCGGTAGCCGCGGGCCGCGGCAGCGGCGGGCACAATGGCCGCCATGACCTTGCGGCAGCTGTCCGGACGAGCGTGGTGGTACCCGGCCGACCCCGACCCGGCGAAGGTGCGCGGCGGTGTCGGCGTCATCGCCGACCCGGACGGCAGCACCGTCGTGGACGCGGGCCAAAGCCCCGCGCATGCCCGACAGGTCCAGGCGGCGATCGCCGAGGCCGGACTGCCCGCCGCGCGGCGGCTCGTCTACACCCACCACCACTGGGACCACACCTGGGGCGCTTGTGCCTGGGACGACGTCGAGATCATCGGCCACGACTCGGGTGCGGCGCTGTTGGCCAACGAGGCCCGGCGGCCCTGGAGCCACGAGTACCTGGCCGAGCAGATGAAGGCCGATCCGTTGCTGGAACCCAGTTTCAGCGCTCGCGCCGCCGCCATGGACGGCTGGGACGACTTCACGATCGTGCCGCCGCACACGACGTTCAGCGACTCGCTGTGGGTGCCCGGCGGCATCGAGGTCCGCCACGTCGGCGGCCAGCACACCGTCGACTCGACCATCGTCATCGACCGCGAGTCCTCGGTGGCCTTCCTTGGCGACTGCTTCTACCCGCCGCCGTACCACCTGCGCCAGCCCGGCGACACCCACGACGTCGGCATGATCCGCGCACTGCTCGCCGAGAACCTCGAGTGGTACGTGGACAGCCACAGTGAGCCCAGGCGCCGCTCCAGCATCGCGGCATAATCCGCTGGCCGCTGGCCGCTGGCCGCTGGCCGCTGGCCGCTGGCCGCTGGCCGCTGGCCGCTGGCCGCTGGCCGCTACGCGCGCTTGCCCGCCTCCATGCGTTCCCACGCTGTGGCCAGCCGATCGACGGCCTCGGTCAGCACGTCCTCGGCGAATGTGAACGGCAGCCGGATCCACGCACCGAAGGCCCCAGCCGCGTCGTCGTCGCCCGCGACCTCGCTCGCGGCTCCGGCCGTCACCTCGACGCCGTGCCGCAGCGCCACGTGGGCGAAGTCGGCCGCGTCGGTGTCCGGCAGTTCGATCCACAGCGCTGAGCCGCCGTCGGGGTCCCGCCAGCGCCAGGACGGCAACCGTCGCGACAGCAACCGCCGCAACAGGTCCAGCCGTCGCGACAGCAGCTCGGCGTGCTCGCGCGACAGGTCGTCCCAGCGAGGCAGCAGCCGCGCCGCCACCGCCTGGTCGATGACGGGACAGCCCAGGTCGGCCAGCGCCTTGAGCCGGGCCAGCCGTCGCACCAGGTCCGCATCGGCTCGCGCCCAACCGATCCGCAGCCCCGCCCACACCGTCTTGGTCAGCGACCCGACCGACACCACCGTCGAGCCCTCCGGTGCGAAGGCCGCCAGCGGTGACGGCGGCTCCACCCCGATGGTCGAGCAGTAGGCGTTGTCCTCCACGACCGGAACCCCATGCCGGGCACACAGATCGGCGATCCAGCGCCGTCGCGGCGCCGACATCAGGGTGCCGGTGGGATTGTGGAACGTCGGCATCAGGTACACCAGGTCCGGACGGTGCCGCTGGATCGCCTCGGCCAGCTCCTGGATCCGCATCCCCTCCTCGTCCAGCCGCACCCCCACCAGCCGGGCACCCGCCTCCCGCAACACATCCAGACAGCCCGGCCAGTTCGGCGCCTCCACGATCACCGTCGATCCCCTGCGGACGAACAACCGCACCGCCAGTCCCAGCGCCTGGGTCGCGCCCGTGGTCACCACGATCTGCTCGGCCGTCGTCGGCAGTCCACCGTCGCCGTAGTGCGCCGCGATCGCCTCGCGCAGCTCCCGCAACCCGTGCGGGTGGTACCCGGTGTCGGCCAGCAGTCGCGGCAGGTCCGCCCCCGCGACGTCCAGCAGCGCGTCCCGCACCGCCGAGCTGCCGGTGCCCATCGCCCGCGACAGCGAGATCACCTCGGCCGGTTCGTCCACCAGTCGCTCGAAGATGGACGCCGCGGTACCGCCCGCCACCCGTCCGTCCGTTGTGGTGGGACGAGTCCGGGCCGCCGGTCGCACCGTGGTGCCGCTGCCACGAGCGCTGCTGGCCACCTCGCGGCGCCGCAGTTCCCGGTAGGCCGCCACCACGGTCGAGCGGCTCAACGCCAGCGTCGCCGCCAGCGCCCGCTCGGCGGGCAGCCGGTCACCGATCGCCAGGTCACCGGCCTCGGCCAGCTCCTGGATCGCGTCGGCCAGTGCCAGGTACAGCGGCCGGTCCGCACCCGCCCAGGTCCCCAGCAGCTCGGCGAGCGCCCCGGCCTCCCAAGAACGGTCCACTTTCAGCCCGATTGGATCGAGAACATCGCGGTCATGGCCGGAAGACTACGTCCACAAGCCCATTGACGTGAAGGAAGACCCATGACCCACCTGCTCACCGCGATCGGTGACCTGACCCTGGCCCGAACCCGCGAGGAGGCCGGACGACACGAATACGACGGCCTGGTACAGGACCTGTCACCAACCGGCGTCAAACGCGACCTCGACGCCCTCGTCACCGCCGACAACCCCGCCGTCGACCCGCACGACCGGGCCCAGCTGGAGGCCGCCCGGCACCGGCTGCGGGTGCGGTTCGGCGAGCTGGAACTGCACCGCCGCGACCCCACGCTCCACCTCGAGAACCTGGAGACCTTCTGCTACCAGCGCGACTACGCCGAGGCCGGGCACCGCGCCGAAGCCACCCGCCGCCACCTCGACGCCTGGCCGCAGGCCGTGGACGCCGCGATCGCCTCCCTGGACCGGGTTCCCGCGCCCGTGGCCGCCGCCGCCATCGAACCGGCCCGCTCGCTGGCCTCCTATGTGCCCGACGGCGACAGCCGCGCCGCGGCGGCCCTGGACCGCCTGGTCGCCCACCTCGAACACCTCGCCACCGACGGCGACCCCGAGGTCGCGATCGGCGGCGCCGCCCTGGCCCGGCTGGCCGGAGCCGACGAGGCCGTCGACGTCGACCTCACCTCGCTGGCCGACCGCGCCGAGACCGAACGCGAAACCTGGTGGCAGCACCTCACCGAAGCCTGCCGCCGCATCGACCCCAACGCCCCGGTCGCCGACACCATGGCCGCACTGCTCGACGACCACCCGTCCGCCGCCGAGCTGCTGGCCGAGACCACCTCCCTGGTCGACCAGGTCATACAGTGGACGAACGACCGCGGGCTGCTGCCCCCGGTCGACGGCGAGTGCTCCGTCCGCGCCACCCCGGCCTCGCAGGGCTTCCAGGTCGCCGCCATGTACGCCACCGCCCCGCACGAACCCGACGCCGCCAGCTGGTTCTGCGTCACCCCACCGGATCCCGGCTGGCCCGAAGCGCGGCAACGCGACTGGCTGCGCAACTACCACCGCAGCGGCCTGGCCAACATCGCGCTGCACGAGGTCGCCCCCGGCCACTTCGCGCACGCCCGCGCCCGTCGCCGCGCCGACGGCGACGTCCGCAAGACCCTCAACTCCACCGCCTTCACCGAAGGCTGGGCCCACTACATCGAACAGCTCGCCCTCGAAGAGGGCTACGCCGACGGCGACCCCCGCTTCGCCGCCAGCGTCGCCCGCGACGCGCTGCTGCGCGTCACCCGGCTCGCCTGCGTCATCGGCCTGCAAACCGGGACGATGAGCCTCGCCGACGCCGAGGACCGCTACCGCCGCGACACCTTCTGCGGCCCCGACACCGCCCGCGCCGCCGTCGGCCGGGTACTGCGCGACCCCACCACCATGGCCTACACCTGGGGAAAACTGGCCATCCTGGACCTGCGCGAGACCGCGAAACAACGCTGGGGCAACGACTTCAGCCTGCGCCGCTTCCACACCGCCCTGCTGGACCTGGGCGCGCCACCCATCGGCCTGATCTCTGACATCCTGTAAGGACAATCACAATGGACATGTCGCAGCTGTACCTGTTCATCGCCGCCTCCCTGGTGTTCGTCGCCGTGCCCGGCGCCAACACCGTCTACATCGTCACCTGCGCCATCGACCAGGGGCGGCGCGCCGGAATCCTGTCGGCCGTCGGCGTCGAGACCGGCACCCTGGTGCACGTCGCGATCGCCGTGGCGGGCCTGGCAGCCGTGGTGGCCGCGTTCCCGCTGGCGCTGACCGCCATCAAGATCGCGGGCGGCGCCTACCTGCTGTACCTGGGGATCCGGGTGCTGCGCCGCCGATCCACCGCCGAGGAGCCGATGCGGGCGGCCCCCTCGTCGTGGCGGGTGTTCCGTGACGGCCTGGTCGTCAACGTCCTCAACCCCAAGGTGGCGCTGTTCTTCCTGGCCTTCCTGCCGCAGTTCGTTACCGCGCAGTCCGCCGCCCGCCCGCAGATGCTGCTGCTGGGCTGCGTGTTCTTCGCGCTGGCCCTGCTGCTGGACCTGATCTACGCCGTCGCCGGTGGCGCCCTGGGCGGCTGGCTGTCGCAACGTCCCCGGGTCCGCGAAGGCCAGCGCTACGCCGTGGCGGCCGTCTACCTCGTGCTCGGCGGCTGGGCCAGCCTCGCCGGAGTCACCTGAAAACCCGCTGAGCCCACTTCAGTGCCCCTTCAGGACCGACGCGGTTCGTCCGCCACTGACGGCAAAGCCGCCCGCGACCTGAGTCGCGGGCGGCTTCGATATCCAGCTTGATGCGGCGTTCAGAACGCCGGATCGTGCGTCTTACAGGGGCTTGACGTTCTCGGCCTGCGGGCCCTTCTGGCCCTGCGTGACCTCGAACTCCACCTTCTGTCCTTCGGACAGCTCGCGGTAACCCTGAGTCTGAATGGCGGAGAAGTGGACGAAGACGTCCGGTTCGTTGCCATCACGCTCGATGAATCCAAAACCCTTTTCGGCGTTGAACCACTTGACCGTGCCGTTTGCCATGCTAAGTACTCCTTGTAGCTTCCCGTGTTCCTTCTCCGGGCAGCATCAACAGCCCGCGAAAACGGGCTACCGGTGATTTGGGAGAGAGAACTGTCGAAAAGCCTGTCTATTTCGTAAATCTTCCGGCCAAGCGGTTGCTGATGGCCTTCATGAGCCATCTCCGCGTTTTGCTGAGCCTGCCCACGGCACCCACTGTACGGGGTCCAGATTCGATTGTCGCCGGGGGCCGCACTCCGACACGGCGATTACCGCCACATTCGCCGTTCTTTTGGCTGCGGCGCCCCGGCGAGAGATCTGGCTTACACCACGGATCCGGCGTGAGCGTATGCTCAGGCTCCCGAAATCCCTGACCGCGAGGACGGCAAGCCCGAAGTGAACACCGATCAACAGGCCCCCAGCTCGATTCCCCCGTCGGTCTTCCTGAGCCACCTGCGCAGCGGTGGCCTGTTCACCCGCGTCATCAACCAGCGCATCGCCGCGGTGTTCGCCTCGGTGGCGTACCGGTTCCGGCTGCACCCCACGGTGCTGACGCTGGTCGGGTTCGTCCTCAGCCTCGCCGGTTCGGGTGTCGTCATCGCGGCGGCCCCGACGCTGCCGGACTCCGGGATCGGCTGGCGGATCGGCGTGGCGGTGCTGGCGTTCGTCGCCTGGCAGGCCGCCTACAGCCTCGACTGCGCCGACGGGCAGCTGGCCCGCGTCACCAAGACCACCAGCCCCGAGGGCGCCAAGATCGACATCCTGTGCGACATCTTCACGCAGGTCTTCTTCGTCGCGGCGGTCGCCTCGGTGGCGCTGGCGTTCTACCCCGACCTGTCGCCGGTGTTCGCAGTGGGCTTCGGCGCCGTGTGGATGACCTCGGCCACCATCGCCGTGCTCGACAAGGGCGGCGAGGACGTCAGCCTGATCTCCTCGGAGTCGCTGCCGATCCTGCTGGCCAAGGCGATCCGCGACTACGGCACCGTCATCACCGCGGTCTGCCTGCTGGTGGCGGTGTGGCCGTCGGGAATGCTGTGGTTCGTGTTGTTCTACGCCGCGCTCAACGGGCTGTATCTGCTGGTTCTCATCGCTCGAACCGCGTCGCGCAGCATGAAAAACGCTCGCTAGCCTGGTTACGTGACTGAAGTACCTACTGCCAGGTCTTATGCCGTCAAGACCTACGGCTGCCAGATGAACGTCCACGACTCCGAACGCATCGGCGGCCTGCTGGAGGACGCGGGCTACGTCCCCGCCGCCGACACCGGCGAGGCCGACGTGGTCGTGTTCAACACCTGCGCGGTGCGGGAGAACGCAGACAACCGGCTGTACGGCAACCTCGGTCACCTGCGCCCCCAGAAGGTCGCCAAACCCGGCATGCAGATCGCCGTGGGCGGCTGCCTGGCCCAAAAGGACCGCGGCGACATCGTCAAGAAGGCGCCCTGGGTCGACGTCGTGTTCGGCACCCACAACATCGGCTCGCTGCCGGTGCTGCTGGAACGCGCCCGCCACAACGCCCGCGCCGAGGTGGAGATCCTGGAAGCCCTGGAGGTGTTCCCGTCCACTCTGCCCACCAAACGGGAGTCGACCTACGCGGGCTGGGTGTCGATCTCGGTGGGCTGCAACAACACCTGCACGTTCTGTATCGTGCCGTCGCTGCGCGGCAAGGAGAAGGACCGCCGCCCCGGCGAGATCCTGGCCGAGGTCCGCGCCCTCGTCGACGAGGGCGTGTCCGAAGTGACACTGCTGGGCCAGAACGTCAACTCCTACGGCGTCGAGTTCGGCGACAAACTCGCCTTCGGCAAACTGCTGCGCGCCTGCGGCGAGATCGACGGCCTGGAGCGGGTCCGGTTCACCAGCCCGCACCCCAAGGACTTCACCGACGACGTCATCGACGCGATGGCCGAGACCCCCAACGTGTGCCACCAGCTGCACATGCCGTTGCAGTCCGGCTCGGACACGGTCCTGAAGGGAATGCGCCGCTCCTACCGGCGCGAGAAGTACCTGGGCATCATCGACAAGGTGCGCGCGGCCATGCCCGACGCGGCCATCACCACCGACATCATCGTCGGCTTCCCCGGCGAGACCGAGGCCGACTTCGAGGACACACTGGACGTCGTGCGCAAGGCCCGGTTCTCCGGTGCCTTCACGTTCCAGTACTCGATCCGGCCCGGCACCCCGGCGGCCACCATGGACGGTCAGGTCCCCAAACACGTGGTCCAGGAACGCTACGAGCGGCTGATCGCGGTACAGGAGGAGATCTCCTGGGACGAGAACAAGAAGCAGATCGGCCGCGAGGTCGAGGTGCTGGTCGCCGTCGGTGAGGGCCGCAAGGACGCCGCCACCGGCCGGATGTCCGGCCGGGCCCGCGACGGCCGCCTGGTCCACTTCGACGCCACCGGTTTCGACGTCCGCCCCGGCGACGTCGTCACCACCACCATCACCGCCGCCGCCCCGCACCACCTCATCGCCGACGACCTGCTGACCGAGCACCGCCACACCCGGGCCGGAGACGCCTGGGAAGCCGGGAACACCCCCAAACTGCCCGGAGTGTCGCTGGGCATGCCCGGTCTGGGCGCGCCCCGGCCCGCCGCCCAGGAGCAGGACGCCTGCTGCGGCGGACACTGACCGAAAGGGTCCCCGACGTGCGGATCGACCTGTTGGGCCCGTTGCGAATCCTCACCGGTGACCGGGAACTGCCGATCTCGGGCGCCCGGCTGCGGGGCCTGCTGACGCTGCTGGCGCTGCACGCCGGGAGACCGGTGACGGCCGAACGGATCGCGGACGCGCTGTGGACCGGCGAGGCGCCCAGCGCCAACACCGTCCAGTCGCTGGTGTCGCGGCTGCGTGGCGTGCTCGGCGACCGCGAACTCATCGAATCCGGGCCCGGCGGCTACCGGCTGGCGATCGATCAATCGCATGTGGACATCCACGCCTTCGAGGAGCTCGCGGCCACCGGCCGGGGCGCCTTGTCCGGCAAGGACTTCGCGACGGCGGCTCCCGCGCTGCGACAGGCACTGGCGTTGTGGCGTGGCGAACTGGGCGAACTGTCCGCCGTCGACGACCGGGCCGCGGTGCGGGCGCTGACCCTGCGCGAGGAGGCCCGCGACGACCTCGCCGACGCCGAACTCGCGCTGGGAAACGCCGCCACGATCCTGGCCGAACTGCGCGAACGCGCCGCCGCGCAGCCGTTCCGGGAACGCGTGCAGGCACAGTTGCTGCGGGCGCTGGCCGCCACCGGCGCGTACGCCGAAGCCCTGTCCCGCTTCGAGACCGTCCGGGAACGGCTCGCCGACGAACTCGGCGTCGACCCCGGCCCGGCGCTGACCGAGGCGCACCTGGCGGTGCTGCGCGCCGAGAGCCAACCGGCCAAACCCGGCAACAACCTCCCGGCGCCGCTGACCAGCTTCATCGGCCGCGACGCCGACGTGGTGGCGCTGGAGGACGCGCTGTCGACCGACCGCCTGGTCATGGTGACCGGTCCCGGCGGTTGCGGCAAGACCCGGCTGGCCGTCCACGTCGCGCACCGGCTCGCCGACACCATGGACGTCCGGATGGCGGAACTGGCGCCGGTCACCGAGGGCAGCGAGGTGCCGCACACGGTCGTGACCGCGATGGGCCTGCACGAGGCCGCGGCCGGTTTCGGCGCCACCGTCACCGGCTTCACCGACCCGATCGACCGGATCGCCGCGGCCATCCGCGACCAGCCCTGGCTGCTGGTCATCGACAACTGCGAACACCTGCTGGACGCGGTGGCCGGGCTGGCGTCGCGGCTGTTGACCCGCTGCCCCCGGTTGCGGATCCTCGCCACCAGCCGGGAACCGCTGCGCATGACCGGCGAGGTCATCCGCCCGGTCCGGGCACTGCCCTACCCCTACGAGGACGTCAGTCTCGCCGAGGCCGCGAAGTACCCGGCGGTGCGGCTGCTGGCCGAACGCGGCCACGCCGCCAACGCCGCGTTCACACTGGACACCGGCAACCTGACCGACGTCGTGGAGATCTGCCGCCGCCTCGACGGCCTGCCGTTGGCCATCGAACTGGCCGCGGCCCGACTGCGGGCCCTGACCCCGCACCAGTTGGCGGTGCGGCTGGGGGAGCGGTTCCGGCTGTTGACCGGCGGCGACCGCACCGCGCTGCCCCGGCAGCGGACCCTGCGCGCGGTCGTCGACTGGAGCTGGGACATCCTCGACAAACCCGAGCGGCTGCTGCTGGCCCGCATGTCGGTGTTCGTCGGCACCATGACCCTGGAGTCCGTCGAGGCGGTGTGCGGCGACGAACTCGACGAGACCGCCTACACGCTGGCCTCGCTCGTCGACAAGTCGCTGGTCTCGCTCGTCGGCGAGCGCTACCGGATCCTGGAGACCATCCGCGAGTACGGCTCCGAGAAACTCGCCGCGATGGGGGAGTCGACGGCGCTGCGCCGTCGGCACGCCGAACACTTCACCGTCCTGGCCGAACAGGCCGACGCGAACCTGCGCGGCCACGACCAGGTCCGCTGGCTGGCCCGGTTGACCACCGACCACGACAACATCATCGCCGCGGCCCGGCGCGACATCGGCGACGGGAACGTCGACCGGCCCGCCCGGGTGGTGTCGGCGATGCTGTGGTTCTGGTGGCTGCGCGGCCAGCACGCCGAGGCCATCGACCTGGCCGAACAGGTGCTGGCGATGCCGGGCGAACCGGAGCCGAGGCAGGCCGCCCTGGTCCGGGTCGCGTCCACCTTCGGGCTGTTCGACATGGACATCTCGCTGGCCGAGGCCCGCGGCCGGGTCCTGGAGGCCCTGGCGATCCGCGACGCCAACGGCGTCACCGACCCGCACCCGTTCCTGCGGATGCTGGAGCTGATGGCCGAGACGATGGGCGGCAGCCCGCTCCGCATGATCCGGCTGGTGCACCGACTGAACGAAGACCCGGACCCCTGGATCCGCGCCAGCGCGATCAGCTTCCGCGCCAACGTCCTGCTCAACTCCGGCCGCGTCGCGCGCGCCGAACGGCTGTTCCGTCGCGCCGTCGAGCTGTACCGGCGGGTGGGGGACCGCTGGGGCCTGGCGGTGGCCGCTTCCGCGCACGTCGAGGTCGCGGCGCTGCGCGAGGACCCGACCGAGGCGCGCGAGCTCATCGAACTGGCGGTGCGCACCGAATCCGAGTTCGGCATCCACCCCGGCAAGTCCCACATCAGCACCCGGCTCGAGTACTTCGTGCTGCGCGACACCGACCCGTGGGAGAAACTGCGGGAACTGGAAGCCGAGATCGAAGCCTGCCACCGGATCGGCAACTTCGAGATGACCGGGTACATGCACCTGCTCGCGGCACAGTACCTGCGTCTGACCGGCGACCCCGACGCCGCGCTGGCCCACCTGAACACCAGTAGGACCATCCTGGCCCCGCATCTGGCGGCGATGAAGGACCGGGGCGGCGGGCCACCGGACCTGCCGTCGCTGCTGCGCATCGTCGAAGCCCGGTTCAGCCTGGACCACGACCGGCTCGACGAGACCGAGACCCTGCTGGCCGAAACACTGTCGATGGCCCTGCGTGTCGGCGAGGCGCAACTGATCGGCCGGATCCTGGAGACCGAGGCCGAACTGCTGCTGCGACGCGGCGACCACGACACCGCCGCACGGCGACTGGGTCAGGCCGAGCTGGCCCGCGGCACCAGGAACGCCTCGTCCCCGGACGTCGCCCGCACCGAATCCCGGCTGCGGGAAGTACTGGGCGACAACAGGTTCCGCGAGCTCTACGACCGGAGCCGCACGGGTTCGCGCACCGGGTTGTTCGCGGAACTGCGGGAATCCTGACGGACCGTCAGCGTTGCTGGCGCAGCACTTTCAGCATCCACAGCGCGCCCAGGATGCAGATGATGACGCCCAGGATCATGGCGGGCAGGTACTTCGTCGCGCACAACAGCAGTCCGCCGACGGTGACGGTCGCCGAGACGATGATCTCCGGCGAGGCCGGTTCGAAGCGCCGCAGCGGCCCCAACGGCACCGTGCCCCACGAAACCCGCCGGACGCTGCGGATGATGAGGATGCCCAGCAGGTAACCGGCCGGGGCGTCGGTGAGCCAGTGCAGCCCCATGTACGTCTGCGTGAACCCGACCACGACCGGCGGCCCGACGAGCAGGAAGATCCGCAGCCAGCGCGGCAGGGCAGCGCCGATGACGAGCACGGCCAGCCCGAACCACACGATGGTGTTGGCGGCGTGCCCGGACGGGTAGGCGGTGCCGGCGCCGATGTAGGTGAACAGCTCCAGCTTCTCCGGGTACTGCTCGATGACACCGATCTTGGCGCCGGGCTGGGACAGCATCCGGCCGAAGCCGTGCTTCATGAGGAAGATGATGCCCAGCGGCAGGTACGCCACCGTGTACATGAGGAGCGGACGGATGCTCTTGTACCGCACCGCGCACCACAGGGTCACGAGCAGCACCATCGGTGCGACGACCCGGCCGGCGCCCAGGTGGTTGAGGACCCGCGTCACCCAGTCGAGCCACAGCATCCGGTTGTCGTGCAGGAAGACCCGCACGGCCTCGTCCAGCTCGGTCAGCGGCGACTGGAACAACAGCATCACCGTGATGACCACGAACCCCACGGCGCACAGGATGTCCGGCAACCAACTCTTCGGTGCCTTTCCGAACGGTTCCCACTTGTCCTGTTTTATCGGCCAGGTGCGTTCGGCGAAAGCGGCCGAATTCCAGAAGGTGTTGTGAGCCCATTTCCGGATCTGTACCATCCGGCTTTGCTTTGACCCCTTACCCGCCGTGTCTGTCTCATGGGACACGGCGAGGGTCGGCTCATGGTGGGATGGCATCCTAGCCATCGTGGCACCGCTGTCGCCGTTGAACAACTTAATCCCTTACCGTGCGATCACGTGTAGTGCAATTGTTATGTGTGTGGACATTGCCCGTGACGTTTCACCGGAACATCGCCCCGAACCTGTCAATGAAAGACGCTAACAGTGGCTTTCGGGTTGACTTTCGGCTACTGCGGGTTTAACCGGGGGAGCGTAGCCCATGAAATCGGGCCAACAACACGGTTCGGTCGTCCTCGGTACTGGGGGAAGTCTCCATGATGCGGTCGCACACCTCCTCGTCCGCGTGTCGGGTCCGCAGGTGCCGGACCAGCTCGGCGATGCCGTCGTCCAGCGCCTGGTGCCGTGATTCCACGACACCGTCGCTGTACATCAGCAGCCGGGTGCCGGGCGGCGTCTCGACGGCGGCAGCCTGGTACTCGGCCTCGGTCAGGGCACCCAGCAGCGGGCCCGGACCCACCTCCAGTATCTCCGCCACCCCATCGGTGGTGGCGAGCACCGGGGGAGGATGACCCGCACGGGCGATGACACAGTTGTGGTTGACCGGGTCGTACAGGACGTAGACGCAGGTCGCGGTGATGTCGGTGCCGAAGTCGAAGGCCAGTTCGTTGAGCCGGGTCAGCAGCACCGACGGCTCCAGGCCGATGTGCGCCAGGGTGCGCACCGCGGTGCGGTACTGCCCCATCGCGGCCGCCGCCGTGATGCCGTGCCCGGCGACGTCGCCCACGACCAGGGCCACCCGGTGGCCCGGCAGCGTGATCATGTCGAACCAGTCGCCACCGGCCCGCAGGTCGCTGCGGCTGGGCCGGTACCGGTAGGTCACCGAGACCTCGGGCCGCTCCGACAACCGCAGCGGCAGCAGACTGCGTTGCAGCGTCAGCGCGGTGTTCTTCTCGGTGCCGTACAGCCGCGAGTTGTCGATGCCCAGCGCGGTGCGTTCGGCGATCTCCCCGGCCAGCACCACGTCCTCCTCGTCGAAGGGTTTGCGCTTCCCGAACCGCACGAAGGTCAGCGCGCCGAGGGTGACGTCGCGGGCCCGCAGCGGCGCGATGATGACCGAGCGGGGCGCCAGCTGCCGGGCGGCCTGCTCGCGCTCGGGCTCCTTGGACAGCGCCTGCGCCTGCTCGATGCGGGGGTTGTCGACCTTCT
This sequence comes from Stackebrandtia nassauensis DSM 44728, assembly GCF_000024545.1. Lineage (GTDB taxonomy): Bacteria > Actinomycetota > Actinomycetes > Mycobacteriales > Micromonosporaceae > Stackebrandtia > Stackebrandtia nassauensis. The sequence continues at coordinate 4,457,601 of NC_013947.1, read as the reverse complement.
GCGGCCGGTTGGACAGCAGCGCGTGCGCGAACACGTCGGTCTCGTAGGCGGGGCGGGGGTTGTCGACGTTGAGGAGCTTGTGGGACGCATCGGACGGTTCGCGGGCGGCGCCGCCGATCCGGCTGACCAGGGTGTCGGGGGTGGGGTGGTCGGGCGGCAGTTCACCGGCGACGATGCTGTGCACGACGTCCACCACCGCCATGTCGCAGAAGTCGCTGACCAGGATCTCGGTCAGTTTCTGCGCCGCCTTGCGGAAGTCGCGCAGCGTCGTGATCTGCGCGGCCCCGATCTCGCTGAGCAGCGCCAGCCGCGCGCCGGTGCGGGCCGAATCGATCATGGAGCGTTCCTGGGTGGTGATGTCCATGACCACGCCACACAGCCCCGCCGGACGGCCGGAGGACTCGGCGATCCGGTAGCACGACACCGACCAGGCCTGGTTGGTACCGGGTTCGGCGGTGGGGTGCCCGGCCACGTGCAGGTTCGTCACCGGCTCCCCGGTGCGGATCACGGCCTTGAGCAGCGCCTCGTAGGCGTCCATGTCGGTGGAGAAGACGATCTCGCGAAACCGGCGGCCCAGGTGGTCGACGATCGGGCGCCGGTTGAGCCGGGCCAGGGCCTCGTTGAGCGCCACGTACCGCAGCTCGGTGTCCATGATGACGAAACCGACGGTCGACTGCTGGAAGAACGCGTTGAGCAGCCCCAGTCCCACCTCGGCCTCGGCGTTCTCGGCGACGTCGACCACCAGCAGCAGCGTGTCGGGCGGTCCTGTGGGTTTGGGCAGTGGATGCCGGTAGACCTGCACCGCCCGGGTGCTGCCGTCGGAGCGGCGCAGCCGCCGGAACTCCGGCGCGGCGCCCGGCGGCCGGGACAGGTACTCGCGACTGTCGAAATAGGCCGACGTGCCGGAGACGACCTGCAGATCCCGGCCGATGATCTCGGTGTGCCGGAACCCGGTCAGGGTCTCGGCGTTGGGGCCGAAGTACGTGATGGTGCCGGTGGCGTCGACGATGACGGTGGCGATGCGCAACTCGCTGTTGAACAGCCGATGCATGCCGTCGCTCATGCGCATCGGCTCGTCGGCGAAGCCCCCGCTTCCCATCGGGGAATGATAACGCCGTCACGGCAGCACCACGTCCGATCAGGTCAACAGGTGCGCGCGCAACTCGTCGGTGCGCTGGAAGTCGATGGCGCGCGCGTACTTCTCCATACTGCCGAAGTGATTGTCGATATTGCGCAGCAGTCCGTACATGGCCTCGGCGTGCGGGTGCAGACCCTCGTTGGGGGACTTGCCGATCCTGGCGCGCCAGTCGTAGTAGCGGTGCATGCCCTCGCCGGTCAGGGCGTAGTCGGCGGCGATGTCGTCATCGGACACTCCCAGCAGCTTCAGCGCCACCGCGGCGGTGATGCCGGTGCGGTCCTTTCCGGCCATGCAGTGGAAGACCATCGGCGTGGCGGTGATCATCATGTTGAGCGTGTCGCGGATGGTGATGGCTCCGGTCTCGACCATCGCGGTGTAGCGCTCGACGAGGAACGGCACCGGGGACGGCTCCCGTCCGGCGTCGCGTTCGATGTTCTCCCAGCGGATGTGGCCGAGTTCGAGATTGTGGACCGCGACGCCCCGGTCTCCGGGGAAGGAAGCGGTGGCCGCGATCTCGGTGGGGCGGCGCAGGTCGACGACGGTCTTGACGCCGAGTTCGTCCACGATGTAGTCGATGTCCTCCGACGAGGCGTTGCCGAACTGGTCGGAACGGAACACCAGGCCGGTGCGAACCTTGCTGCCGCCCAGCGCGGCCAGGCCACCGAGGTCACGAAAATTGAAGATCGTTTCGAAGGGGATGAAACGCTCGCTGCCGTAATCCGCGTGAGGGCGCGTGAAAGTATTCATGGTGTGCCGTCGCTAAGGGGTCGCAGGGATGGGGAGCTGTCGACAGTCCGTGACTGACGTATACCAAAATTGTACCCGAACATGATCAGTCCCTAAGGGACTGATCATGTTCGGGATCAGTTGCTACTGTGCCTTTTCGGCCAGCTCTAGGAATTGCCGCTTCGAATTGAGCGCCTCCTCGGCGGCGGCGATGCGCTTGGCGTCCCCGTCGTTCTTGGCGCGCTCCAGCTGCCGCTCGGCCTTGTCGACCTGCTCGCGCATCTGCGCCAGCAGCGGATTCTCCGAGACCGGGGTGCGGCGCCAGGCCACGTCGAGGGCGGCGCGGATCTTGTCGTCCACGGCGCGCAGCCGTCGTTGCAGGCCACCGGCGGACTCCTTGGGAACCCGTCCGATCTCCTCCCACTGGCCCTGGATCTCGCGCAGCTTCGCCTGGGCGGCGCGCGGGTCGGCCTCGACGTCGATGGCCTCGGCCTGGGTCAGCAGTTCCCGCTTCTGGTTCAGGTTCTCCTTGAACTCGGCGTCGCGGGCCGAGAAGGCCTCACTGCGGGCCGAGAAGAAGGTGTCCTGCGCCGCGCGGAACCGCTTCCACAGCTTCTGCTCGGCGTCGGGAGCCACCCGTCCGGCCTCTTTCCACTGTCGCATGAGGCCCTTGAGCTGATCGGCGGTCTCGGCCCAGTCGGTGGAGGTCGCCAGCTTCTCGGCCTCGGCGATCAGCTCCTCCTTGGCGGTGGCGATGACCTTGCGCTCGCTGTCCAGCGACGCGAAGTGGGCGCCCCGGCGGCGGGTGAATCCGTCGCGGGCGGCGGCGAAACGCTTCCACAGCGCCTGGTCGCTCTTGCGGTCGGCGCCGTGGATGGTCTTCCACTCCTCGGCGATGGCCTTGATGCGGTCGCCGGCGGCCTTCCACTGGGTGGAGTCGGCGGCCAGTTTCTCCGCCTCGGTGGCCAGCGCCTCCTTGCGGGCGACGGCCTCGGCGCGGGCGGCCGACTTGGCCTCCTTGGCCTCGGCGACCTTGGCCTCGGAACGCGAGGCCAGCTCGTCCAGCCGGGCGGCCAGCTTGTCGACGTCGCCGATCACGTGGGCCTCGTCCAGGCTGACGCGCAGCTTCTTGATCGCGCTGGCGGTCGAGGCGGGGTCGGCGTTGCCGGAGTTGAGCCTCGCGGCGACCAGATCGACCTCGGTGACCAGGTCGTCGTAACGGCGCGCGAAATGCGCCAGGCCCTCCTCGGGCGAACCGGCCTGCCACGACCCGATGACGCGTTCGCCCGCACTGGTCTTCAGATATACGGTGCCGCCGGGGTCTATGCGTCCGAACTGCGTGGCGTCAGGGTTCTCACCGCTCATGGTGTTCACTTTTTCCTTAGCGGGTATCTCGGGCGCGGTTGCCCGACCGATTGTCATTCGAGGATTCACTTATCGGTACCTTACGGTGGACCTCGCGGGGCCGACAACTCCGCATGCCGCCTCACCAGGCGTCGCCGCTGGTCACCGCCGTGCGAACGTCGTGGTCGCGATGAAACCGTGACCTTTCGCCACGTTCCTCGCGAAGCGGCGCCCGTGTCCGGCCGTGTTGGGAGGAAGTGATATGGACGTTACCGGCAACCGTGAAAGCCTACCTGGACCTGTGGTGATCGTGTGCGGCCCCACCGCGACCGGGAAGTCGGCGCTGTCGCTGGCGGTGGCCCGGGAGCGGGACGGCGAGATCGTCAACGCCGACTCGATGCAGCTGTACCGGGGCATGGACATCGGCACCGCGAAACTCACCGTCGCCGAGCGCGAGGGCGTCCCGCACCACCTGCTCGACATCTGGGACGTGCGCCGTACCGCCAGCGTCGCCGAGTACCAGGCGCTGGCGCGCGCGACCGTGGACGACATCCTGGCGCGCGGCCGCGTCCCGGTGCTGGTGGGCGGCTCGGGGCTGTACATCCAGGCGGTGGTCGACGCGATGGAGTTTCCCGGCACCGACCCCGTGGTGCGGGCCCGGCTGGAGACCGAGCTGGCCGAGGTGGGGCCGCGGGCGCTGCACGACCGGCTGGCGAGCGCCGACCCGGACGCGGCGGCGGCGATCCTGCCGTCCAACGGCCGCCGGATCGTGCGGGCGCTGGAGGTGGTGGAGCTGACCGGCTCGTTCACCGCGACGCTGCCGCGCGAACGCCGTCCCGTCTACCGCAGCGTCCACGTCGGCGTCGACCGCGACACCGCCGAACTGGACGAGCGGATCGCGCTGCGGGTGGACCTGATGCTGGCGGCCGGGCTCGTCGAGGAGGTGCGGACGCTGGCCGCGCGGGGACTCGCCGAGGGGCTGACCGCCGGACGGGCGCTGGGCTACCGGCAACTGCTGCAACACCTCGACGGTGAGCGCACGCTGGCCGAGGCGCGCGAGGCCACGATCACCGGCACCCGCCGGTTCGTGCGCCGCCAGCGCTCCTGGTTCGGCCGCGACGACCGGATCGCCTGGCTGGACGGTGCCGATCCGGATCTGGAAGCCAAGGCGCTCAAGCATTTCGATGAAATCCTTGAATTATCGATACATTGACATTTGTGATTAATAGTCTTTACTATTGAGCCAGCCTTCGAAGGTGCCCCGTCCTATTTGATGCCCTCAGGATGCGCACCATGCCCACAGCGAAGCGAGTATTCGCCGTCCTCATCGCCCTCGTACTCCTACCCATGGCCGTCCTGGTCCCGGCGAGTTCCGCTTCGGCGGCGCCGGCGGGCCTGACCGCCGCGTTCCAGGCCACCGGTTCCGGTTCGACCTGGGACGGCAAGTACGTCATCAGCAACAACACCGGCGCCGACATCACCGGCTGGACCCTGGAGTTCGACCTGCCACCCGGGGTCACCGTCAGCAACGTCTGGTACGGGAAGCTCTCCCAGAACGGCAACCACGTCACCATCATCAACGAGTACTACAACGCCAGGGTGGGCGCCGGACGCAACACCGAGCCCTACAGCCCCTCGTTCAGGATCTCGACCGGCACCGCCCCGCCGGGCTGCAAGATCAACGGCAACAACTGCGACGGCACCCCCGACACCCCGCCCAAGGCGCCGGAGAACCTGCGCGCCACCGGATCCACCACCAAGACCGTCGCGCTGGCCTGGGACAAAGCCGTCGCGGGCGACAACCCGATCGCGTCCTATGAGGTCTACTCCGGCGGCAGCAACGTCGCCAGCACCACCGACACCAAGACCGTCGTCACCGGCCTGTCTCCCAACAAGGAGTACTCCTTCACGGTGCAGGCGCTGGACACCAAGGGAAACAAGTCCGGACACAGTAAACCGGTCACCGCGACCACACTGGACCCCAGCGACGACACCACGCCGCCGACCGCCCCCAAGGGGCTGCGCTCCACTGGCACAACCTCCGACAGCGTCGGACTGAGCTGGGACGCCGCCAGCGACGCCAGCGGCATCGCCGGATACGACGTGTACCGCGACGGCAAACTGGCCACCTCGGTCACCGGCACCTCGGCGACGGTCTCGGGCCTGGCCCCGGTCACCGAGTACAGCTTCACCGTCCGCGCCCGCGACACCTACGACAACATCTCGTCCGACAGTGCCGCGGTCAAGGCCACCACCGACGACGTCATCGGCGGCGGCTCGCACGCCCGGGTCGGCTACTTTGTCCAATGGGGAATCTACGGTCGGCAGTACTTCGTGCGCAACCTCGACACCTCCGGTGCCGCCGCCAAGCTCACCCACATCAACTACGCGTTCTCCAACATCCACCCCACCAACCTGACCTGCATGAACGGGGTCACCAAGGGCACGACGCCCAACCCGCAGGACCCCGACCAGGGGACCGGCGCCGGTGACGCCGAGGCCGACTACGGCCGGGCCTTCTCCGCCGGACAGTCGGTGGACGGCAAGGCCGACACCGGTTGGGAACCGTTGCGCGGCAACTTCAACCAGCTGCGCAAGCTCAAGGCCAAGCACCCGCACCTGAAGGTGATGATGTCGATCGGCGGCTGGACCTACTCGAAGTTCTTCTCCGACGTGGCCGCCACCGATGCCTCCCGCAAGAAGTTCGTGTCGTCCTGTGTCGACATGTACCTCAAGGGCAACCTGCCGACCTACAACGGCGCCGGTGGCCCGGGTTCGGGAACCGGGGTCTTCGACGGCTTCGACCTCGACTGGGAGTGGCCGGGAGCCGAAGGCCACGCGGGCAACCACATCAGCGACAAGGACAAGGCCAACAACACGCTGCTGTTCGCCGAGTTCCGCAGGCAGATGGACGCCCTGTCACAGCAGACCGGCGAGGAGTACGAACTGACCGCGTTCACCCCCGCCGACCCGGCGAAGATCGAGGCGGGTTGGGACATCACCACCAACGACGGCAACCCGAGCGTCTTCGACTACATGGACTTCGCCAACGTGCAGGGCTACGACTTCCACGGCGCCGGAAGCGACAACTCGTGGGAGCCCAACCGCACCGGTCACGCGTCCAACCAGTGGGTCGACGACCAGGACCCGTACAACAACCACTTCTCCAACGAGGTGGCCATTCAGGAGTACCTGGACGCGGGCGTCAACCCGCGCAAGCTCACCATCGGACTGCCGTTCTACGGCAGGGGCTGGCAGGGCGTCACCGACGGCGGCGTCCACGGCGAGTGGCAGGCGGCCAACGGCGCGGCACCGGGCCAGTTCGCCGAGGAGGCGGGCACCCGCGGCTACGCGAACCTGAAGGCCAGCGTGCCCGGCTGCACGGTCCACCACGACGAGCAGTCGCTGTCGACCTACTGCTACACCGGAAACGGCGGTCAGTGGTGGACCTTCGACGACCCGTGGTCCATCGAACGCAAGACCGCCTGGGTCAAGGAACAGAACCTGCTGGGAATGATGATCTGGGAGATGTCGGGCGACAACGGCACTCTCATGACCGCCGTCGACACCGGCCTCGGCTGAGGCACGGCGCCGGTTCCCGGCCCAGCGATGCTGGGCCGGGAACCGGCGTGAAAGCGGGACCGGCCGTCAGCAGGCCACCGATGCCGAGCGTCGCGATCGGCTCGGCCGTAGCGATCTGTTCAGGCCGGAGGCTGGAATTCGCCGAGTATCTCGCGGTCTTTCGGTGAGCTCCCGTATCCGGAGATGTCGGGAATGATCGGCCGATACCGGTTGGCCTGCTCCCGCACGGTGTCCACATCCTGTCCGAGCAGTTTGGCCAGGTCCTCCTCGATGATCCGGTTCGTGTCATTGATATCCCAGTACGAGTCGATCATGGAGTTCAGTACCGCTTCGACGTCGTCGCCGGAGACGCGCTGCTCCTCCAGGGTGACGGCCCCGGCGCCGATGCTTATGGCACCGCTGATGGAAGCGAACGAGACCGCGAGAGCCACACTCGCGCCTCCGGTGACGACGGCACCGACCACGCCGACGACGGCGGCCACAATGGTCAGCGCGTACATCCCTTCACCGGTGTCCTCAAGTGCGTCAAGCGCCTCGATGGTCTTGTCGCCCAGTTGGATGGTGTTCTTGCGCGATTCCTCCAGCATCGTCTTGACACCGTCGAGAGTGTTCTCCAGGACTCCGATGTAGTAGATCTGGTTGGCGTTGATCTGTGTCAGCGGAGACAGGTAGTCAAAGATGAAGTTGTCGGCGGCATCGCCTTCCCAATCGTCGAGCTGCCCCTTGATGGTGTCGATCTCCCCGATGACCGGTTCGGTCAATGTGGTGCGGGCGTCGGCCAGGTACCCGCTCATCGTGTCCAGCCGCTTGGGGTCGCGCAACCCCATCTGCTCGAACATCGTGACGATGTAGTCGAAGGCGCCTTCAACGGCCGTTTGAAGTTCGGTGCTGGCGTAGATGCCCGCCTCCTCCTCCATCCACTTCTCCACGGCCTTGTTCCTGACTTCCATGCCCTTGTTGGCGAGGTCGGCTGCCGAAACGGTCATGTCGATGTCACCTTTCACTCGCCCTTGAGGGGATTGGTCGGTTCGTCCTTGAGAACCTCGGTGTCGCCGTCCGGCAATCCCACATCACCCCAGGGCGTCTCGACGTCGGGGGTGTCATAGTGGACGGTTATGGTGTCGTGCGGGGAGTACGGATGCTTGACCTCGGGTATCTCCGGCCGCTCGTCCAGGCCCTTGGACTGTTCGCGCAGCTCGGCTGCCGCGGCGGCATCGGTGGCGGCGTAGTCGTTCGCGATCTGTTCCAGGGCCAGCCCCGCGTTGGTCAGCGACATCGCGGTGGAGGCCATGTAGACCTGCAACTGGTCCCGCAGCGCGTTCCAGTTCTCATAGGAGGCGCCCATCACCTCGGCGTCGGTCACGACGGCGGTGTACGCCTGCTCCTCGGGGAGCTGGTTCTCGATCCCCCAGCCGTGCGCGTGGGAGTACGTGGCCTCGCCGTCGTCCTCGGGCTCCTGGTACTCGAAGTCCTGATAGTCGACGGTTTGTCCCTTGTCGAAAGCCTCGTCCTCCTTCCAGCTGGTGTTGTGCATGTGCCGGCTTCCCTGGGCGTACAGAGCCGCCGCCTTGGGCAGCGAGATCCGTCCGGCCCGCCGCAGGTTGTAGAGTTTGGCCCCGAGCTTCTCCCCGGAAATCGTCATCGTCGTTGTCTCCATTTCTGTCCGAATTGGTCGAACTTGTACACGTGGGAGAAGATCGCCGCCAGCGCGAGACCGTGTTGACCGCGGGCGGATTCCAGCGCCTGGTTCACGGCATCGCGCAGCGTTTCGGCGTCAAGGCGGGCCAGTGCCGCCCGCGAGATGCGAACCTCGACGTCGGTGCGACCCCGCCAGTCCACGGTCACGGCCTTTTGGGCGGCGTGGGCGCGCACCTGGATGTCCTGGACCCGCGCGTGCACCATCCGGCGGCGCTCACGCACCCGCGGTTCGCGCTCGCGGCCCTCGGGACCACGACCGGATTCGGCCCGCACCGCGCGTCGTGCCGCGGACGTTCCCTGCTCGGCTCCCGTCAGTGCCGCGACAACCGCCCTGGTGACCTCACCGGACAGTTCTTCGGCGCTCAGATTGAGTGGGTCCCGCGATCCCCATTCCAGCCGGATCCCCTCGTTGCGGTTGAAGCGCACCTTCGCCACTCGTCCCGGTGAGATGGTGTTCACGACCATGGTGTTCAGACGGTCCAAGAACCCAACCATGATTTCTCCTGTCGCCCGTGGTGTTCCGGCGACTCACGCTACGTGCGAACTCGGAGATTTCAAGGTTTCGGCGGGGTCCGGCTTTCGCGGTCTGACCAAACGGGCGAACGCGCTGGCCGAAGGTGCGGACCGCGAAACTTTTCCCGGCAGGCCGACGGCCCCGCATCCGTCGACGGATGCGGGGCCGTCGGCCTGCCGTCCTGGCCGTTACGGGCGGGGCCGGGGGCTTTCGGTCTTGGACGCGTCGCGGTCGACGACCGGGTCCAGCGCCTCGTCGATGGCCTTCATGACCTCGGGCGCCAGCTTGACGCCCGCGGCGGCCACGTTGTCGGCGACCTGCTCGGGACGCGAGGCCCCGATGATCGCCGCCGAGACGTTCGAGTTCTGCAGCACCCACGCCACCGCCAGCTGGGCCATCGACAGGCCCGCCTGCTCGGCGATCGGCTTGAGTTGCTGCACCCGCTCCAGCAGTTCCTGGTTCTCCAGGAACTTGGCCACGAAGAAGCCGTTGTCCTTGTCGGTGGCGCGACTGCCCGCCGGTGGCGCCTGGCCCGGCAGGTACTTGCCGGTCAGCACGCCCTGGGCGATCGGGGACCACACGATCTGGCCGATGCCCAGCTCCTCACAGGTCGGCACGACCTCGCCCTCGATGACCCGCCACAGCGCCGAGTACTGCGGCTGCGAGGACACCAGCTGGATGTTCAGCTGCTTGGCCAGCGCGTGCGCCTCGCGGATCTGGGAGGCCTTCCACTCCGAGACGCCGATGTAGTGCGCCTTGCCGGAGTGGACGACGTCGGCGAACGCCTGCATCGTCTCCTCCAGCGGGGTCTCGTAGTCGTAGCGGTGAGCCTGGTACAGGTCCACATAGTCGGTCTGCAACCGGCGCAGCGAGTGGTCGATCGAGGTCATGATGTGCTTGCGCGACAGACCCCGGTCGTTCTTGCCCGGACCCACCGGGAAGTACACCTTGGTGAAGATCTCCAGACCGTCGCGGCGCTGTCCCTTCAGCGCCCGGCCCAGCACCTCCTCGGCGGCTCCCTGCGCGTACACGTCGGCGGTGTCGTAGGTGGTGATACCGGCGTCCAGCGCGGCGTTCACGCAGGCACGGGCGGCGTCCTCCTCGACCTGGCTGCCGTGGGTGATCCAGTTTCCGTAGGCGATCTCACTGATGATGAGGCCACTGCGGCCCAAATGACGAAATTCCACGCCGCTCACGCTACCGCCGCATCCCCGACCGTGGTCAAGGATGCGGGCGGAGGTGTTCAGCACAACGCGGTGCTGAGCAGACCAAGCAGCTGCTCGGGACCGAACTTCTCGCTCGGGCTCTGGTTGATCGCGATCGTCGCCGACTTCTTCCCGTCGGCGGTGGTGGCGGTCATCGCCTGGAAACCGGGCACGTCCCCGGCCTGGCCCCACAGCTTCAGCTCGCACTCGGTGGGCAGCCGCATCAGGCCCAGGCCGTACTCGACGCCGGGAACGCCGGTCATCGGCACGGTGTCGCGCATCTGCTTCAGCTGGGCCTTGTCGACGACCTCGCCCTCGGTCAGCGCCGTGAAGTACGCGTTGAGGTCGGCGCCTGAGGACACGATGCCGCCCGAGGCCCACGTGCCGGAGGCGTCGGCCTCGGTGACGTCCTTCGGTTCGCCGTCCGCGACGAAGTAACCCTGGGGGTGCGGCTTCGCCAGTCCGGTGTCACCGGGTTCGGGCAGGTAGGTGTCCTTGAGCCGCAACGGTTTGGTGATGCGCTCCTTCAGCGCGTCACCGTAGTCGTCGCCGGTGAGTTTCTCGATGAGCATCCCGGCCACCACGTAGTTGGTGTTGGTGTAGATCATCTTCTCGCCGGGTTCGGCCTGGACGGGGTTCTCAAGCGCCATGTCGATGAGCTGCTGCGGCGTGAAGGTGACCTCCGGGTCCTGCGGCTGGGTGGCGTCGCCGATCTCGGGCAGTCCGCTCTGGTGGCGCAGCAGGTGTCTGACGGTGATCTTCCCGGCGTCGATGCCGTCGCCGTGCAGCAGCCCCGGCAGGTACTCCTCGATGGACGCGTCGAGGTCGACCTCGTCCTCGGACACCAGCTGCAACACCATCGCCGAGGTGAACGCCTTGGTGACGCTGGCGACGCGCACGTGCGCGTCGCTCGGGTACTTCGCGTCGGTCTCACGGTTTCCCACTCCGGCCAGCGCCTGCGCGCTGTCGTCACCGTCGCGGATGGTCACCTCGCCGCCGACGATGGCACCGTCCTTGACGAACTCGTCGAGCCGCTTTTGGACCGCGTCGGTCTCGACCTCCTTCGCCGTGTCCTTCGCGGGATCCTTCCCGGCACTGGCGGAGCCGCATCCGGCCACGAACGCGGCGGTCACGACGGCGGCGGCACAGGCGATGACTGTCCTTCTTATTCTCATGCCGCAAAGCTAGGGCCGCCGCGGCCCGGAGCCATCGGGGAACGCCCCTAGGTCGCCACGGAGATTTCGGGGTGGGGAAAACCCCATCGAGCACAAAGGACAGGAGGTTACAGTGGACCCTCGTCGATGTTGACCATTGTGTCCAGGCGACGCAGGACGTCGGCGCGACTGAACCGCTGCGGGATGATCTCCTCGCCGTTGCGGTCCCGCGCGCCCCAGGTGGCGGCACCGGTGTCGGTGGCGTACCCGGCCGGGTGCACCACGATGTCGCGGTGGTGCGGCGGCAGGATCAGCGTCCCGGCCCGGTCCACCAGGCCCTTGCCGCCGCGCAGCTCGATCACGGCCACCCCGTCGACGAAACCCACCACGGTGCGGCCGTCGGGCACCTGGGTGGACACACCGTCGTACAGGAACGGCACCAGCAGGTTCCCGGAGGTGTCGATGGCGCCCCAGGCGCGTTCCCGCACCGCGGCGATACCGCCGCGGAACTCCCCGGCCTCGGCGAAGGTCGGCGAGATCACCGGGCGCCGGTCGGAACCCAGGTAACCCCACTTGCCCGAGCGCGGTTCCTGGTAGCGGCGCGGCGCCGGGTGCTGGGCCCGCTCCTCCCAGGAGCGCGGCGGCGGGCCGAAGCCCTCCATGGCCAGCCGGTAGACGTGTTCCAGCGCCGGGGCGATCGAGGCGGTCGTGGTCTCGTCCGAGGTGTACTCCGAGGCGCGCTCCAGGTGCAGCAGCGCCTCGGTGAGCCGCCGCTGCGCGATGCACGACAGCGCCGCACAGGCCCGCACCCGGCCCAGGAACCGGCGCGGCAGCTCCCCGGCCTCGGCCAGCGCGTACAGGCGGTCGGCGCCGGTGTGGTCCTGACGCAGCCGCAGCGTCTGCGCCAGCCTGGCCCGGGCGGGGGCCAGCAACAGGTCGGTACCGACGTTCTCGGCGTGCTTGAGCGAGGATTTGGCGTCGGCCTCGGCCGAATCGCGCTCGCCCAGCGCCCGCAGCGCCACCGAGCGCACGCCCAGCAGCCTCGACCGGTCGGCCTCGTCGGTGGCGGTGTTGAGCCGGTTGTCGGTCTCGGCGCCGATCGCCGACAACATCTGCTGGTCCTCTATCCGCGGGGTCAAGCTCTCGATGTCCAAAGGCCCTAGCGCACGCTCCAGCGCCGCTCGAAGGTCTGCCGCGACATCCGCCATATCGACACTTTGCCATGGACACGAGCGCGGTGACAGTGCGGCTGCCGAAAACTGTTTGCGTCGTCGCGGCAGACTCCCGTACAGTCCGGTGCTCGCGTCATGGACGTATGGCCACCTGGCTGTTACGGACTCGCCTCGTTTGCCCTCGTCAGCCTCCAGGAGCCTCCATGCGCATGACGCTCGCCTTGGCGCGAGCCGGTTTTCGCCGCTATTCGACCTACCGGCAGGCGACGGCCGCCAGCATCCTCACCAACTCGATGTTCGGTTTCCTCAGGGTTTACGTGCTGTTCGCCGCGGTGGCCGCCGCCGGGGGAGTGGCGGGCGGATACACGCGTGAACAACTGTCCACTTACACCTGGGTGACCCAGGGGATGATCGGGGTCGTCGCGCTGTGGGGCTGGAACGAGCTGGCCGACAAGGTCCGCACCGGCGAGGTGGTCGGCGACCTGCTGCGACCAGTGAATCCGATATGGACGTACTTCGCGACCGACCTCGGCCGCGCGGGCTTCGCCTCCTGCACCCGGCTGCTGGCCCCGATCGTCGTGGGCGCCCTGGTGTTCCCGTTCTACTGGCCGCGCCACCCCGCCAGCTACCCGCTGTTCCTGGTCAGCGTGCTGCTGGCCGTGAGCGTGTGTTTCGCGCTGCGCTACCTGGTCAACCTCAGCGCCTTCTGGCTGCTGGACAGCCGCGGCATCACGGCGGTGTGGACGCTGGTGTCGGGACTGGGCGCGGGACTGTACTTCCCGATGTCGTTCCTGCCCGGCTGGCTGGCCTTCGTCATGCAGTACCTGACACCGTTCCCGTCCATCATGCAGTTCCCCGCCGACGTGCTCGTCGAACGCGACGGCTTCGGCGGCCAGTTCACCCGGCTGGCCGTCCAGGCACTGTGGGCGCTGATCTGCCTGGCGATCGTCTTCGCGGTACAGCGCCGCGCGGTGCGGAAGCTGGTGGTGCAGGGTGGCTGAGCACAAACTGTTGCGGCCCTACGCGAAGATGTTGACCGCCCAGGTGCGCTCGCAGGCGCAGTACCGGTCGTCCTTCTTCATCGACATGGCCGTCCAGACCGGATTCTCGGCGGCCGACTTCGTGACGGTCATGGTCATGTTCGGCGTGACGACGGCGCTGGGCGGCTTCGGCCTCGTCGACGTGCTCGTCATCAGCGGCGTGTCCGCCACCGGTTTCGCGCTCGCCGACCTCACGGTGGGCAATGTGGAGCGACTGAAGACCTATGTGCGCACCGGCCTGTTGGACGCGATGCTGATCCGGCCGCGCCGCGTCCTGCCGCAGCTGCTGGTCGTCGACTTCCAGCTGCGCCGCGTCGGACGGGTCGCGGTGGGCGTCACCGTGCTGGTCGTCGCGCTGACGGCCTCCGACATCGACTGGACCTGGTGGCGGATCGCGCTGATCGCGACCGTCCCGCTGGCCGGGGCACTGTACTTCAGCGCCATGTTCGTCATGACCGCCTCGGTGGCGTTCTGGTGGATCGAATCGGGCGAGTTCGCCAACGCCTTCACCTACGGCGGCCGCGAACTGACGACCTACCCGATCAACATCTACGCGAACTTCTTCCGCAACCTCTTCGCCTTCGGGCTCGGCTTCGGATTCGTGGCGTACTACCCGACGCTGCTGATCCTGGGCCGACCCGACCCGCTGGGCCTGCCCGGCTGGCTCGGGCTGGCGGTCTTCCCGGTGGCGCTGATCGCCGCGGGGCTCGCCGCACTGGTGTGGCACAACGGAATCCGACACTACAAGGGAACAGGATCATGAACACCGTCATCGACGTGCGCGACCTGCGCAAGGAGTTCACCGTCCGGGTCAAGAAGGGCCGTCTCACCCGCGAGAAGAAGACCGTCGCGGCCGTCGACGGCGTGAACCTCACCGTCGAACGCGGCGAGATGATCGGCTACATCGGACCCAACGGCGCCGGGAAGTCCACCACCCTGAAGATGCTGACCGGCGTGCTCAACCCCTCCGCCGGGCACGTGCGGGTGTGCGGACTGGAACCGGTACCGCAGCGCCTCAAACTCACCCGCCGCATCGGTGTCGTGTTCGGGCAGCGCTCGGCACTGTGGTGGGACCTGCCGCTGCGGGAGTCCTTCGACCTGCTGCGGCACGTCTTCGACATCCCGGCCGCCGAACACGCCGCCCGCCTGAACCGCTGCCGGGGCCTGCTGGAACTGGACGAGTTCCTCGACACCCCGGTGCGGCAGCTGTCGCTGGGGCAGCGGATGCGCGGCGAACTGACCGCCGCGCTGCTGCACGGCCCCGAGATCCTGTTCCTGGACGAACCCACCATCGGCCTGGACGTGGTGTCCAAGCAGTCGGTGCGGTCGTTCCTGGCCGAACTGGGTGCGGGCGGCGACGTGACGCTGGTGCTGACCACCCACGACCTCGCCGACATCGAGAAGCTGTGCAAACGGCTGGTGGTCATCGACCACGGTCACGTCGTCCACGACGGCACCCTGGAGGAACTGCACGACCGCTACGGGTCGCGGCGGCAGGTCATCGCCGACTTCGAGGCCGACTGGGACGAGGCGCTGACGCCGCCGGGCTCACACGCCGTCATCGACGCCGAGGACCCCCGGCGGGTCGTCTTCTCGCTGTCCAACGGCGATGCCAGCGCCGGGGAACTGGTGGCGCGGCTGGCGACCACCGCCGCGCTGCGGGACGTGTCGATCGTCGAACCCGACATCGAGGACGTGGTCGCCAAGCTCTACACCGGCAAATAGCTCTACTTGAACTGCTTGCCCAGCTGCTCTTCCGGAGTCTTGGAGTTGACCCGGGTGCGCGGTTTCGGCATCCGCATCCGCTTGAACATGATCGACCGCGACACCGCGTACCAGTACAGCCCGCCCATGCGCTGCGTCGTCTTCGGGAACCGCTTCTTGACCAGACGCTTCACCTTGCGGCACAACAGGACGCTGTCGATGACGAACAGCAGCAGCACCGCGATCCACGCGAACACGACGAAGTCGTAGATCATGCCGTACGCCGGGTTGGAGAACAGCATGATCACGATCGCGATGATGAAGAAGTACTGGCCGATGCTGAACCGGGCGTCCACCACGTCGCGCACCAGCAGCCGCTCGGGCCCCTTGTCACGCGGCATGTGGTACTGGTCGAACAGCGGATCGCCCTTGTCCTGACCGTCGGCGACGCGCAGCCGCTCGGCCCGGCGCTCGGCGGCCAGCTCCCGCTTGGCCTCCTTGGTCGTCGGCTTGCCAGCCTTCGCCTGCTCCCGGGCCTCCTTGTAGGTCTTGGGAGGGTTCTTGGGCGGCCGCTTCTTGCTCGGCTGCTTGCGCTTCGGGGTCGGGTCGGACTTGTCGCGGACCTTCTTGGTCTCCCTAAGGTCCTCGACGGCGGACTCCGGCTGCTCGACGTCTTCGGTCGACTCGTCCCGGGATTTGCGTTTAAACAAGGCTGGCACGCTTACCAACGATACCGGCAGGTCATGGCCGCTCCACATTCGCGCCGAGTCCGGCCAGCTTGGCGTCGAAGTCCTCGTAGCCGCGTGTGATGAACCTGTCAACGCCGAACACCCGCGAGGTGCCCTCGGCGGCCAGGGCCGCGATGAGGTGGCTGAAGCCCGCGCGCAGGTCAGGGATCTGCAGGTCGGCGGCGTGCAGCTTGCTGGGCCCGGCGATGACCGCCGAGTGCAGGAAGTTGCGGCGCCCCCAACGGCAGGGAGTGCCGCCCAGGCAGTCGCGGTACAGCTGGATGTTGGCGCCCATCTGGCGCAGCTCGGCGGTGTAGCCGAACCGGCGCTCGTACACCGTCTCGTGGACAATGGACAGTCCGCGGGCCTGGGTGAGCGCGACCACCAGCGGCTGCTGCCAGTCGGTCATGAGACCGGGGTGGACGTCGGTCTCCAGCGCCGCCGGGGACAGTTCGCCACCGGGGTGCCAGAACCGGATGCCGCCGCCGGGGGAGTCGTCGACGTCGAAGGCGCCGCCGATGGTGCGGTACACGTTGAGGAAGGTCATCATGTCGACCTGGCGGGCGCCCCGGACGAAGACCTCGCCGTGGGTGGCCAGCGCGGCCGCGGCCCAGCTGCCGGTCTCGATGCGGTCGGGGACCGGGCGGTGCCGGTAGCCCGACAGCCGGTCGACGCCCTCGATCTCGATGACCCGGTCGGTGTTGACCTTGATGATGGCGCCCATCTTCTGCAGGATGCAGATCAGGTCGATGATCTCCGGCTCCACCGCGGCGTTGCGCAGCTCGGTGACGCCCTCGGCCATCACGGCGGTCAGCAGGATCTGCTCGGTTGAACCCACCGAGGGGTAGTCCAGTGTGTACTTGATGCCCTGCAGTCGCTGCGGCGCCGTCAGGTGCATGCCGTCGGGCAGCTTCTCCACCACGGCGCCGAACTTGCGCAGCGCGTCGATGTGGAAGTCGATGGGACGGCCGCCGATGTTGCAGCCGCCCAGGTCGGGGATGTAGGCCGAGCCCAGCCGGTGCAGCAGCGGCCCGCACAGCAGGATCGGGATCCGGCTGGAACCGGCGTGCACGTTGATCTCGTCGACGCCGGCTGTCACCACATTGGTGGGATCCATCCGCAGTGACCGGTCTTTGTCGATGGACGTGCGGACTCCATGCAGCTCAAGCAGTCCACGGACGATATCGACGTCGCTGATCGCCGGTACATCGAACAAAGTGGAGGGAGAGTCCGCCAGTAGTGCCGCGACCATGGCCTTGGAGACCAGATTCTTCGCGCCTCTGACCCGGATCTCTCCCTTGAGGGGAGTACCACCGTGTACCACGAGCACGTCGTCGTCGTTCAACGCACAGCCTTCCGAAGTTCGTGAGTGAAACGCACTGCCGAGCGCGAGCATATAGGTGAGAACCGGACGTTTCACCCACCGGTCTCGAATGCGTGTTCCGAGGGGTCGGAAAATGGCAGCACTATCGTTCACCACGCGCGAGGCCAGGCCACGGTTGCCCGGCCTTTTAGGGTCCTTCGACACCTTTCTTAAGGGAGGGCGAGCATCCGGTCGAGCGCGAAGCTGGCGTGGCGGGCCGTCTCAGCGTCCACAGTGATCTGATTCGGGACCCGTCCGGCGACGAGTTCCTCCAGCGCCCACACCAGGTGCGGCAGGTCGATGCGGTTCATCGTCGAGCAGTAGCACACCGTCTTGTCCAGGAACGTGACCTGCTTGTCCGCGTGCCGGTTGGCCAGCCGCCGCACCAGGTTCAGTTCGGTGCCGATCGCCCAGGCCGATCCGGGTTCGGCCGCGTCCAGGGCCTTGATGATGTACTCGGTGGAGCCGACGTAGTCGGCGGCCGAGACCACGTCGTGGCTGCACTCGGGGTGCACCAGCACGTTCACGCCCGGAACCCGCTCGCGCACGTCGCGCACGCTGTCGAGGGTGAACCGGCCGTGCACCGAGCAGTGGCCGCGCCACAGGATCATCTTCGCGTCCCGCAGCTGCTGCTTCGTCAGGCCGCCGTTGGGCTTGTGCGGGTTGTAGACGACACAGTCCTCCAGGCTCAGGCCCAGGTCCCGCACGGCGGTGTTGCGTCCCAGGTGCTGGTCGGGCAGGAACAGCACCTTCTCGCCGCGCTCGAAGGCCCAGTTCAGCGCCCGCTCGGCGTTGGAGGAGGTGCACACCACGCCGTCGCGTTTGCCGACGAAGGCCTTGATGGCGGCGGTGGAGTTCATGTACGTCATCGGCACCGTCACGTCGGCGACGCCCGCCTCGGTCAGCGCCTCCCAGCAGTCCTCGACCTGGACCGCGGCGGCCATGTCGGCCATCGAACACCCGGCGGCCATGTCCGGCAGGATCACCTTCTGGTCGTCGGTGGTGAGGATGTCGGCCGACTCGGCCATGAAGTGGACGCCGCAGAACACGATGAACTCGGCCTCGGGACGGGCGGCGGCCTGCTGCGCCAGCTTGAACGAGTCACCGGTGACGTCGGCGAACTGGATCACCTCGTCGCGCTGATAGTGGTGCCCCAGAATGAAAAGCCGGTCACCCAGGGCCTCCTTGGCGGCGCGGGCGCGGGCCACCAGGTCCGGGTCGGAGGGCGCGGGCAGTTCGCCGGGACAGTCGACGCCCTTCTCGGAGGCGGCGTCGGAGCCCTTGCCGAGCAGCAGCAGGGCGGTGGCGGTCGGGGCGGGTTCGGTGAAGGTACTCACGGCTGCCCTCCTGGGGCATCAGATTTATCGTCGGTTTGACGCGTAATACGAATTCTCTCACAACCGTCGATATCCGCCACACTCCGAGACTGTGACCCTCGCCGCTGGCCCCGGCCGTCTAGGGTCGACGCGTGCGCGTGTTGATCTGCCCCGACAAGTTCGCCGGTACCCTCTCGGCCCCCGAAGCCGCCGCCGCCGTGGCCGAGGGCTGGCACGAGGTGAACCCCGACGACCAGCTCGACGTGCTGCCGCTGTCCGACGGCGGCCCCGGCATGCTCGACGCGCTGGCCGCCGCCCTCGACGGCCGCCGCGAGAGCTTCGACATCGTCGATCCGCTGGGCCGCAAGGTCAGCGGCGACATCCTGCTGGTCGGCGACACCGCCTACATCGAAAGCGCCGAGGCCTGCGGCCTGCACCTGCTCGACCCCGAAGAACGCGACCCGCTGCGCGCCACCTCCTTCGGCCTGGGCCAGCTCATGACCGCCGCCGTCGAGGCCGGGGCCCGCACCCTCGTCATCGGCCTGGGCGGCTCGGCCACCAACGACGCCGGGGCCGGAATGCTCACCGCGCTGGGCCTGACCCCACTCGACTCGCTGAACCGGGCCCTGCCCTACGGCGGCGGCGTCCTGGCCGACTGCGTCACACTCGACGGCGCCGCCCGGCTGCGCGGCGCGACCATCGTCGCGGCCACCGACGTCGACAACCCGCTGTGCGGCATCAACGGCGCCTCGGCGATCTTCGGCCCGCAGAAGGGCGCCAGCGACAACGACGTCCAGATCCTGGACCATGCCCTGTCCACATTCGGACACGTACTTTCCGGCATCCCCGGCAGCCCGCCCAACGTCGCCGACCTGCCCGGCGCCGGTGCCGCGGGTGGTCTGGGCGCGGCCCTGTTCGCGCTGGGCGGCAGCCGCGCCTCCGGCGCCGACCTCATCGGCCGCGCCGTCGGCCTGCGCGAAGCCCTCGACTCCTGCGACCTGGTCATCACCGGCGAAGGCTCCTTCGACCACCAGTCGCTGCGCGGCAAGCTGGTGTCGGGCATCGCCGAGGCCGCCACCGAACGCGGCCTGCCCTGCGTCGTGGTCGCCGGACGCGTCACCGTCGGCCGCCGCGAAGCCCTCACCGCGGGCATCACCCGCACCATGTCGCTGACCGAGCATTTCGGCTCGTCGGAGGAGGCCATGGCCAAGCCCGCCGAGGGCCTGACGGCCCTGGGCGCCAAACTCGCGCAAAAGTGGCGGCCTCGGTAGGAATGTCGCCGCATCCTCGAGTGTTCGCTACGGTGGATACCGACTCAATGTCTTTCAAGGGAGTGACACCGTGACCGAAACGCAGACCGAAACCGATGCCCCCACGGGCGTGGCGCTGACCGATGAGGCCGCCGCCAAGGTGAAGGCGCTGCTGGAACAGGAAGGCCGCGACGACCTGCGGCTGCGCGTGGCGGTTCAGCCGGGCGGTTGTTCTGGCTTGCGCTACCAGCTGTTCTTCGACGAGCGCTCCCTGGACGGCGACGTGGTCAACACCTACGACGGCTTCGAGCTCGTCGTGGACCGCATGAGCGTGCCGTATCTCGCCGGCGCCAGCATCGACTTCGTCGACAAGATCGACGCCCAGGGGTTCCAGATCGACAACCCGAACGCGGGCGGCTCGTGCGCCTGTGGTGATTCGTTCCACTAGGACCGCCAGGATCGTGTCCGTCCGGACACCGATAGCCCGGATTTCGGACACGCACTATTCTGATGGGCCCGGCCGGTAACCGGCCGGGCCGTTTTTGTTGCCTCTCGCTAGGAAACCCTCGATGAAGATCGCCGTGACCGGTTCGATCGCCAGCGACCACCTCATGCACTTCCCCGGCAGGTTCGCCGACCAGTTCATCGAAGAGAAACTCGACAAGGTGTCACTGTCGTTTCTCGTCGACGACCTCGTCGTCCGTCGCGGCGGAATCGCCCCGAACATCTGCTTCGGCATGGCCCAGCTGGGGCTCACCCCACTGCTCGTCGGCGCCGTGGGCAAGGACTTCTTCGACGACTACGAGGGCTGGCTGACCGGACACGGGGTCGACTGCGAGTCGGTGTACGTCTCCAAAACCGCCCACACGGCCCGCTTCGTGTGCACCACCGACGAGGACATGTGCCAGATCGGCTCCTTCTACGCGGGCGCCATGGCCGAATCCGACCAGATCGACCTGAACCCGGTCAACGCCCGCGTCGGCGGCCTCGACCTCGTCCTCATCAGCGCCAGCGACCCCGACGCGATGGTCCGGCACTCCAAGGAATGCCGTGAACTGGGCATCCCCTTCGCCGCCGACCCCTCCCAGCAACTCGCCCGCATGGACGGCGCCAAGGCCAAACAGCTCATCGAGGGCGCCAAGTTCCTGCTCACCAACGAATACGAGAACGAACTGCTCCAGACCAAGACCGGCATGTCGGAGGCCGAGATCCTCGACCACGTCCAGGTCCGCGTCACCACCCTGGGCAAGGACGGCGTCGAGATCACCGGCCGCGGCCTCGACCGCATCCACGTCCCCATCGCCCGCGAGGTCACCGCCTTCGACCCCACCGGCGTCGGCGACGGCTTCCGCGCCGGTTTCTTCGCCAGCCTCTCGTGGGGCCTGGGTGTCAAGCGCGCCGCCGAGGTGGGCAGCCTGCTGGCCGCCCTTGTCCTCGAGACAGCGGGCGGACAGGAGTACTCGGTCGAGACGAGCACCTTCCTGCGCCGTCTGGGAGAGTCCTACGGACCGGCCTGTGAGGCGGAAGTCGCGCCCCATTTGCAGCAGAACTGAATAATCTATAAGGGACGGTGCACTGTGGTGTGCCGTCCCTCCGCATACTCAGTGAGAGTAGATCGATACTTGACAATATTCAGCTGTCTTGTCAAGTGGGATTTCCGGTGTCACCTTGCTGACATCGAAACATCAGCGGTCTCATAGATGATTACATGGCAAATCTTGACTGAATGCCTGTCAAGCTGTCAAGCACCGACATGCACCAGCTGCATCTCGGATACGTAACGGGGACTACCGTACTGACGGCAGATACGACAAAGTATGCCCAAGCAGAGCATTTTCAGTGGTTGGAGCGCTGCGACACCCCTCAGTGCCCACCTTTCACACCATAAGGAGGCTGATGATGCGCGCAAAACCCCTTATAGCGCTCGCAGCTGCCGCGGTGCTTACCGCGTCCCTCGCCGCCTGTGGCGGCGGTGGCGGCGAAAGCGCCAGCGGCGACATGAAGTTCGGACTCGGCGCTGAGCCGCCGAGCCTGATTCCGCCGAACACCACCGAGTCCGAGGGTTCGATCATCCTCAGCCTGACGTACGCGGGGCTGTTCGACTACAACGAGAAGGCCGAAGCCGAGAACCTGCTGGCCAAGTCGATCGAAACCAAGGACAACAAGACCTGGACGATCGAGATCGAGGACGGCCACAAGTTCCACAACGGCGAGCCCGTTGACGCGGAAGCGTTCAAGCGCGCCTGGGACTGGGGCGCCTACGCCCCCAACGCCGCCACCGGCAGCTACTTCTTCGACCGCATCAAGGGCTTCGCCGACATGCAGGGCAAGAAGCCCAAGGCCAAGGAGCTCGCGGGCCTCAAGGCCGACGGCCAGACCCTGACCATCGAGCTGGACAAGCCGTGGGCCGGTTTCTCCACCATGCTGGGCTACACCGCCTTCCTGCCGATGGCCGAGGAGTGTGTCAAGGACACCAAGGCCTGCAACGACAAGCCCATCGGCAACGGCCCGATGAAGTTCGATGGCAAGTGGAAGCACAAGGAATCCATCTCGCTGGTCAAGAACGACAAGTACAAGGGCCCGAACAAGGTCAAGTACGACAAGGCCGACTTCACCATCTACGACGGTGACGCGAACTGCTGGGCCGACTTCGAGTCCGAGGACATCGACATCTGCTCCCCGCCGGTCGAGAAGTGGGAAGGTGCCAAGAACGACCCGGACCTGAAGGAACGCCTGATCTCCGAGCCGAGCACCTCGCTCACTTACCTGGGTATGCCGGTCTACGACAAGGCCTTCCAGGACAAGAAGCTCCGTCAGGCCTTCAGCCTGGCGATCGACCGCGAGAAGGTCATCGACATCGCCACCCCCGGCCGCGCGGTTCCGGCGACCGAGTTCGCTCCGCCGTCGCTGCCCGGTGGCGTCGAAGGCGCCTGCGAGTTCTGCAAGTTTGACGCCAAGGAAGCCAAGAAGCTCTTCGAGGAGTCGAGCTGGCCCAAGGGCAAGAAGATGGAGATCTGGTACAACGCCGACCCGACCAACAAGGCGATCTTCGAGGCCGTCGGTAACCAGCTGAAGAAGAACCTGGGCGTGGAGTTCGAGCTCGTCGTGAAGGACTGGGACCCGTTCCTGGCTGCCACCGACAAGCACAAGGCCAAGGGTCCGTTCCGTATGGGCTGGCTGCCGGACTACCCGCTCAACGAGAACTACCTGAAGCCGATCTACGGCAACGGCGCGGCGAACAACCGCTTCGGTTACGAAGGCAAGGACTTCAACAAGAAGCTCGCCGAAGCCGACGCCGCCAAGACCCTCGAAGAGGGTATGGAGATCTACGCCGAAGCCGAGAAGATCCTGGCCGAGGAAATGATCGGTATCCCGCTCTCCTGGGCGAAGTCGAGCAGCTTCTACAGCGAGAACATCGACCCGAAGAGCGTGAAGTACTTCCCGGTTGGCCAGATCCAGTACGACAAGCTGGCTCCCGCCTAACCACGTGCACCATCAGTCCGTTTCGGACTGGTTCTCAAACGCCCGGTGGTGTCCGCCGCGAAAGCGGCGGGCACCACCGGCCCGATATTTCTACTGTGACCCCCGAGAGGAATCGCCGTGGGCCGTTACGTGGTGCGGCGCCTGCTAGTGGCGTTGTTGACTCTGTTCCTAGCGCTCTTCGTGATCCACTACGCGACTTCATTGTCCATCCAGGCCGGTGGCGATCCGGCCCGAGCGTTCTTTTCCGCCGACCGCACCCCCACCGAGTCCCAGCTCGACGCCGTGCGGACCAAATACGGCCTCGACAATCCGTGTCTGAGGCAACTGGGCAACCCCTGCGTCGACATGTACGTCGAACGCGTCGCCAACTACTCCACCGGCGACTTCGGCGAGAACTACAACCAGCAGCCGGTCCTCGACGACCTGGCCCAGGCGGTGCCCAACACGTTGCGGCTGTTCGCCTTCATGTTCGCCACCTGGCTCATCTTCGGCCTGACGTTCGGCATGATCGCCGCCTGGCGAAGAGGCAGACCCACCGACTACGGAATCCGGTTCTCGACGATCCTGCTCGGCGCGATTCCCCCGTTCCTGCTCATCATCACCTACAAGTTCGTCCTCGCCGCGCCGCTGCGCAGCTACTTCGGCGACGCCTACGGCCGCGACAGCATGCTGGCGCTGATGTTCAAACCCTCCTTCGACCCGGACAATCCCTGGCTGTCAGTGGCCATACCCGGCATCCTGGTCGGCCTGGTCGGTGTGGACGCGTTCACCCGGCTCACCCGGGCCAGCGTCCTGGAGAACCTGCGCGCCGACTACGTCCGTACCGCCAAGGCCAAGGGACTTCGCACCGGCCGGATGATGATCGTCCACGTGCTGCGGAACTCGATGATCCCCATCAGCACCATGATCGGTGTCTACCTCGCCGCCGCCCTGGCGGGCGCGGTCTTCACCGAGGGCATCATGAACATCCGCGGGCTCGGCCTGTTGATCTTCGAGGCATCCCGCGAGAAGGACATCCCCGTCATCATGGCCACAGTGGCCATCGCCGCGATCGGTGTCCTCGTGGTGAACCTGATCGTCGACCTTATGTACGCCGTCTTTGACCCGAGGATTCGCTATGAGTGAGGCCGCCGCCCAGCAAGAGGCGCAAGAATCGATGGCTTTGAGCGCGCCCGCGAGCGGCATGTGGCGAGACGCCTTCCGCTCGCTGCGCCGTCGACCCGACGCCGTGATCTCGGCAGTCTGGATCCTGGTCGTGATCCTGATGGCCGTCGCGCCGTGGATCTTCACCAGCAAGGACTATCTGGCCTGCGACGGTGACAACAGCAAGATCAAGCCACAGTGGTTCGGCGGTGAGTTCTTCCTCGGCACCAACAACCAGGGTTGCGACTACTTCGCCATGACCATCGCCGGAGCCCGGCCCTCGATCTTCCTGTCGTTCATGGTCATCCTCATCACCGTCACCGTCGGATTCATCCTCGGTGGACTCGCCGGATACTACGGCGGCTGGATCGACGCCATCGTGTCCCGAGTGGTCGAAGTCTGGATGGTCATCCCGTTCTTCCTGGGAGCCGTGCTGCTGCTGACCCTGTTCCAGGACTTCAAACTCGGCGGTGGCCAGATCCTGGCCGTCATCCCGCCGACCCTGGCGCTGGCGTTCTTCGGCTGGACCACCGACACCCGACTGGTACGGGCGAGCGTGTTGCAGGCCAAGCAGTTCGACTACGTCCAGGCCGCGCGATCACTGGGCGCCAGCGACCGGAGGATGCTGTTCCGGCACATCCTGCCCAACGCCATCGCCCCGGTCCTGTCGGGACTTCCCATCGCGGTGGGCGCCTACATCACCACCGAGGCGGCGCTGTCCGTCCTCGGTCTGGGTGTACGCCCCCCGGCGACCAGCTGGGGAACACTCATCGCCGAAGGCGCTCCCTGGGTCCAGGGCGGCTACCCGCACCTGCTGATCATCCCCGGCACGGTCCTGCTGCTCACGATCCTGGCATTCGCGCTCCTCGGTGACGCTCTGCGTGACGCCCTCGACCCGAAACTGCGGTGATGACACATGACCACTGTTGAAATAGCAAAAAAGGACGTCCTCGCCGGACTCGACCCGAGCGCCCCGTTGTTGCGCGTCAAGAACCTCCAGGTCGAGTTCAACACCCGTGAGGGCAAGGCGAAGGCCGTCAACGGCGTGAACTTCACCCTCGAAGAGGGACAGACCCTGGCCATCGTCGGAGAGTCCGGTTCCGGCAAGAGCGTCACGTCCCAGGCCATCATGGGCATCCTCGACATCCCACCGGCCAGAATCGCCGATGGCGAGGTCCTGTTCCGTGGCGTGGACCTGTTGAAGCTCAAGGCCAAGGAGATGCGCCCGGTACGGGCCAACCACATCGCGATGGTGTTCCAGGACGCCCTGTCCGCGCTGAACCCGGTGTGGACAGTGGGCTTCCAGCTGGGCGAGCTGTTCCGCATCCACCGCGGCATGTCCCGCTCCGACGCCAGGAAACGCGCCATCGAGCTGCTGGACCTGGTGAAGATCCCGGCCGCGAAACAGCGCGTCGACGAGTACCCGCACCAGTTCTCCGGCGGTATGCGACAGCGCGTCATGATCGCGATGGCGCTGGCACTGGATCCCGAGATCCTGATCGCCGACGAACCGACCACGGCCCTGGACGTGACGGTGCAGGCGCAGATCATGCGACTGCTCGCCGAGATCCAGGCCGAACGTCAGATGGGTCTGATCCTGATCACCCACGACCTCGGCGTGGTCGCCGACGTCGCCGACGACGTGACCGTCATGTACGCGGGCCGCGCGGTCGAACAGGCCACCATTCACGAGATCTTCGAGAAACCGGCTCACCCGTACACCAAGGCGCTGCTGAAGTCGATCCCGCGCCTGGACGTCAAGGGACAGCGGCTGGAGGTCATCGCGGGTCTGCCGCCGGTGCTGACGAACATCCCACCCGGCTGTTCGTTCGCGCCGCGCTGCGGTTATGCCCAGGACGTCTGCCGCACTGACGACCCCGAACTGTTGCAGTTCACCGGAGAGCGTTTCGCGGCATGCCACTTCTCGTCGGAGGTCATGAACGATGAATGAGCCCACCACGGTCGCCGCGGGCACCGCCGCCGCGGGAGAGACCGTTCTGGAAGTCGACAACCTCGTCAAGCACTTCCCGATCCGTGCCGGAGTCGTCTTCAAGAAGAAGATCGGCGCGGTCAAGGCCGTCGACGGCGTCTCACTGTCACTGCGCAAGGGCGAGACCCTCGGCGTAGTGGGGGAGTCGGGCTGCGGTAAGTCCACCTTGGCGAAGCTGTTGGTGGGCCTGGAGCGGCCGACCTCTGGCGGCATCCGCGTCAAGGGCGAGGACATCACCCGATTGGGCCGCAAGGGTCTGCATCGGTTGCGGCGCAACGTGCAGATGGTGTTCCAGGACCCGTACACGTCGTTGAACCCGCGCATGACCGTCGGCGACATCATCGGCGAACCCTTCGTCATTCACCCCGACGTGGTGCCGAAGTCTGGGCGTCGAAAGGCGATTCAGGACCTGCTCGACGTGGTGGGCCTGAACCCGGATCACATCAACCGGTACCCGCACCAGTTCTCCGGTGGGCAGCGGCAGCGCATCGGCATCGCCCGCGCGCTCGCCCTCAAACCGGAGATCCTGCTGTGCGACGAGCCGGTCTCGGCGTTGGACGTGTCGATTCAGGGGCAGGTCATCAACCTGCTGGAAGAGCTTCAGGACGAGCTGGGGCTGTCGTACATCTTCATCGCTCACGACCTGTCGGTCGTCCGCCACATCGCTGACCGGGTAGCGGTCATGTACCTGGGCAGCGTGGCGGAGCTGGGTACCGAGGACGAGATCTACGAATCCCCGATGCACCCGTACACCCAGGCATTGCTCTCAGCTGTTCCGGTGCCGGACCCCAAGGCGCGTGAACACAAGGCCGAGATCATCCTGGAAGGCGACGTGCCGTCCCCGGCCAACCCGCCGTCGGGCTGCCGGTTCCGCACCCGCTGTTTCAAGGCCCGTCAGGAATGGGCCAAGACCGCGACCCCGGAACAGAAGGACAGCACCTCCTACGCCGACCAGGTCCCGGACAACTGCCGCGACGAACAGCCGCTGCTGCAGATCCGCCCCGGCGCCGACCACCCCAACGCCTGCCACTACGCGGCACCACGGGACGTCCTGCACGCCGCCTGATTGATCAACCTTTGACTGCCCCGAGTCGACAGACTCGGGGCAGTTCGTCTGTGCTCGCGTCCAAACGCTTCGAGGCCATGAGCTTCTGGATAAGTTGGGTTTCGGTACTCGACTAGGAGAGACGGACGTTGGACTTTCGGGTTCTTGGCCCACTGGAAGTGACGAGAGCTGAGTCTCGTGTCGACGTGCGAGGCCGCATCGGGAAGCGGCTACTGGCGGTGCTTCTGATTGATGCCGGACACGGTGTCTCCATGGCCCGCCTCATCGAGGGCATATGGGACGGTGATCCACCGGAAACGGCGCTTCGCCAAGTCAGACACGCCGCTTCTCGGCTGCGAAAAGTCTTGGGGGCTGAGCGCTTGGAATCGGCCGGGGACGGTTATCGCCTCAATATGGATGGCGCCACCTGCGACGCGATTCTCTTCGAACAGAAGGTACGTGAAGCCCGTGAACTGTTCCTGCGGCGGGACAACGCGCAGCGGCTAGCGGTCTTGCGCACGGCACTCGGATTGTGGCAGGGCAGCGCGTACAGCGGCCTGGAAGGCAGGCTCATCAACACCGAGGTAGCCAGGCTCGGAGGAATATGGCTGGCCGCGCTGGAGGAACGCCTCGACGCCGAACTCGCACACGGCGACCATTCGCAGGTGATCGGTGAGCTTCGGCTGCTGGTCCTGGAACACCCGTTCCGGCAACGCTTGACCGACTTGCTGATGCTGGCGCTGTATCGAGACGGCAGGACACCTGAGGCACTCGAAGCGTACGAGCGTTTGCGGACAGACCTCGCCGAGAACCTGGGCCTCGATCCGGACGTCTCGTTGCGGGAAAGACACGCTGCGATACTGCGACGCGATCCGGTACTGGACCTGTCCGACAACGCCTCGACTCGTCCGGACCGGCCCGTGCGGCCGTCGTATGTTCAGCCCGGAAAGTCCGTGCCCGCTCAACTGCCGATCAAACCCGCGGGATTTGTCGGACGCAACATCGCGCTTACGGCATTGACCAGGCAGTTTCACGACAGCGACAAGTCTCGTTCCTGTGTGGTTGTTGGAGCCGCCGGGGTCGGCAAGACCGCTCTGGCCATTCACTGGGCACATGAGAACCGCGACCAGTTCCCCGACGGGCAGTTCTTCATCAATCTGCGCGGATTCGATTCCGGTGCCCCCGTCTCGGCACATGAAGCACTCGGCCGTTTCATCCGAGCGCTGCGGGATCCGAGCGTTTCGATACCATCCGATGTCGACGAAGCGGCAGCCTTGTATCGGTCATTGACCGACGGAAAACGCATACTGGTCGTACTCGACAATGCCAAGAACGCCGACCAGATTCGACCTCTCATACCGTCGTCGCCGAACGCCTTCACGGTTGCCACCAGCCGAAATCGGCTCACAGGACTCACCGCCGTTGATGACACGGTGCCGCTTTTCCTTTCGCCCTTGAATCACCTTGAGTCCGTCGATCTTCTGGCCAAATCCGCGAGTACGGCTGGCTTGAGCATCGACCGTGGCTCCACGCGTCGTATTGCCGAACTTTGTGGACATCTGCCGTTGGCGTTGCGGATCTCGGCCGCGCTACTCGTGGATGGCTCGGGACGCACCGCCAAGCAGTTGGCCGATGAACTCGGCAACCCGGACCGCCTTGACCTGCTTTCCGTCGACGGCGACTCGACGATTGCCACTGCCCTGGACCAGTCTTTCCAGAGTTTGACAGCAGAAGCCCAACAGCTGCTGTGCCAGCTCGCTCTCATCCCCGGTGATGACTTTCCGCAAGCGTTGGCATTGGAACTGGGCACTGGCAAGGACTTCGACCGCTTGACCACCGCGAGCCTCATCGATGAGCATCGCCCAGGTCGATACCGGTTCCATGACCTCACCCGCGAGTACGCCAAGAAAAAGGCTCAAGCGACCGGCAGCGAGATTCACGTCGCTAATCAGGTAATCGGTTGGTACCACGACAACTGCCGCGTGCTCAACAGTCACGACTACAACAATGTGATCGCCGCGGTTTCGGCTTGGCGTGCTCACTCAAGCTTTTGGCGTCTGGTTCACACGGTGGTGGCGTTTGTGCGGTTGGGTGAGAACATATCGGTGGCCGCCCCGCTGGTCGATGACCAGCTCGCGGCCGCCCTGGAACGTGGGGACACCGAAGCAGCACAAGCCATGTTTGATGTGAAGGCGCAGCTGTGCGCCGAAGCGGGTGACAACCCAGGGGATGTGAAGTTCGGACAGAAGGCGTTGGACATACACCGCGACGAAACGGGTTTCTACCATTTCACTCACGGAGATGCCCGCTTCAGCAATGGTGAGATGACCCTGGCCGAAGACCACTTTCGAACGGCATTGCGGCTAGCCAACGAGGCGCAACACCAGTACACGATTCTCGCGAGCACTGCCGCCTTGGCCAATCTTTACCGCGTAACAGGTCGCTATGCCGAGGCCGAGACGCTGTTCGACGGCGCGCGCAAGTACTTCGACCACAATCCCACCGGTGCAATGGAAATAGACGCAAGGATGGCCTTTGTGACCTTCTTGTGCGAGACGGGGCGTGTTGATGAAGCCGAAGGATTGCTGCGACCCATCCTTGATTCTGAAGTGGAGCTGGACCCCGGTTCGTGGACGCAGGTGATCATGTTCCGCGCTGATATACGCCACGCGCGTGGTCAATACCGTGAGGCGATACAGGATTTTGAACATGCCCTGGAACTGACAGCTGACAACAGCCGGATACAGTCGCGCCTCATCAGGACCAGCATCGCCGACATCTATTGCGATCTCGAGGATTACGACAACGCCCTGAAGCAGTTGGAACTCATTGACCTGGACGCCGCGAGTACGAAACTGCGCGCCATCGGAATGCTTCAACTCGCACGTGCCCACAACGGCAAGAAAGACCATGCGCGGGCGAAGGCCGCTGCCACCTACTCGGCGGAGGTCTTCGCCGAGACCAGACTCCGCTCGCACGCGCTCGCCCTCACAGTCCTCGCGGACGCACACGAAGGACTGGGCGAAGTCAAAACGGCCCGCACAACGCGAGAACGAGCTCTGCGGATACTGAACGAGCTGGGGCTACCCGAGCCCGGCTAGGTTAGTTTTCGAGCTCGCCGACGATCGCGGCGGCCGAGGCTTTCACCGGAACCGGTTGATCGCGTTGAGGTGCCGCTGGCGGGTCGCCTCGTCGCGAACACCGAGCCCCTCTCGCGGTGATAGGCAAAGCACACCGATTTTGCCGTGGTGGCTGTTTGTGTGGACGTCGTGGGCTGCCTGTCCCGTCTGCTCCAGTGGGTAGACCTTCGACAGGGTCGGGTGGATCTTGGCTTTGCTCACCAAGCGGTTGGCCGCCCAGGCTTCGGCGTAGTTGGCGAAGTGGGAGCCGATGATGCGTTTGACGCTCATCCACAGGTAGCGGTTGTCGTATTCGTGGACGTGGCCCGATGTGGACGCGCAGGTGACGATGGTGCCGCCTCGGCGGGTGACGAAGACGGAGGCGCCGAAGGTCTCGCGGCCGGGGTGTTCGAAGACGATGTCGACGTCCTCGCCGCCGGTGAGTTCGCGGATGCGGGCGCCGAAGCGCTTCCACTCCTTGGGGTCCTGGGTGTGGGCGTCCTGCCAGAACCGGTAGCCCTCGGCGTTGCGGTCGATGATGGCTTCGGCGCCCATGGACCGGCACAGCTCGGCCTTCTCCGGAGATGAGACCACGCAGACGGGGGTGGCGCCGGAGGCGAGGGCGTACTGGACGGCGTAGGAGCCCAGGCCGCCCGAGGCGCCCCAGATCAGGACGTTGTCGCCCAGTTTCATGCCAGCACCGTTGAGGGACACCAGTTGGCGGTAGACGGTGGAGTTCACCAGCCCGACGCACGCGGATTCCTCCCAGGTGAGGTGATCCGGTTTGGGCATCAGCTGGTTGGCCTTCACCACCGCCAGTTCGGCCAGGCCGCCGAAGTTGGTCTCGAAACCCCAGATGCGCTGTTCGGGGTCCAACATGGTGTCGTTGTGACCCGCGGCGGCCTCCAGCTCGACCGACAGACAGTGGGCGACGACGTGGTCGCCGGGGCGCCAGGCGTTGACGCCGGGGCCGACCCGAAGCACCACTCCGGACAGGTCGGAGCCGACCACGTGGTAGGGCTGGTCGTGGCGTTTGGCGGCCGGGGAGGTACGGCCGTAGCGGCGCAGGAAGTCGAAGGTGGGGATGGGTTCGAAGATCGCGCTCCACACCGTGTTGTAGTTGACCGCCGAGGCCATCACCGCGACCAGGGCCTCACCGGGCTCCAGACTCGGGGTGGGCACGTGCTCGGTGTGGAGGGAGCGACGGGGGTCCTTGTCGGCGCTGTCCATCCCGGCGAACATGTCGGTTTCGTTGGCTCGCAGCGTGACCGCGCGATATTCCTCGGGTACGGGTAGCGCGGCGAAGTCGTCCGGTGTGGATTCGGGGCTTTGGATGGCGTCGAGAATGGTCTTCACGCGAGACCTCCGGTGAGGCGGGGCGACGACGCCGCCGTCACGCGGGGAAGGACCGCGTGACGGCAGCGTCGTGTGTCAGTTTCAGGCGGCCTTCTGGCCCCAGGTGTAGATGATCTGGAAGAACCAGGCGCGGAAGCCCGGGTCGAGGGTGAGCTCGCGGTAGCGGTCGAGTTCTTCCTGGGTGGCTCCGGCTTGCAGCAGCAGCGGGGCCGCCTGGATGTTGAGGTTGCGGTGCAGCATCATCGCGTTGCCGCCGCCCTTGGTCACCTGCGAGTACTCCAGGCCCTGGATGTTGGTCAGCCCGGCGCTGGCCATGTGGCCGTCGACCTCGTGGGTCCACTCGAAGTTCATGCCGCGCGGCTTTCCGACGAGGTGGTGGTTCATGTGCTGGATCTTGTCCCACAGCTCTTTGTCGGCCTGGCTGGGAGCCGCCTTGACGGTGCGCTCGCGGTCGGTCATGTCGCCGATGACCAGCCAGCCGCCGGGGGCGAGCGAGTCGACCAGGTGCTTGAAGATGGCCTCGCGCTGCGGCAGGTGCATCAGGACCTGGCGGGCGTGGATGACGTCGTAGGGACCCTGGGCGCTCGCCGGAAGGCCCTCGTTGATGTCGTGGCTGAGCACCTCGAGGTTGGGGCGGGGCTCGAGGTGGTCGATGTCGAGGTCGAGGGCGACGACCTTACCGGTCGGGCCGACGCGGTCGGACATCCACCGCGCGATCGATCCACCGCCGAATCCGACTTCGAGACACCGCTGACCGGGCTGGATGTCGAGGCTGGACAGCACCATGGTGGTGGGCCCGTCGAGCATCTTCTCCAGGTATTCCACGTGCTTTTCGCCGAGTTCAGAGCCGGTGTCGAAGATGTAATCCTTGGTGCTCATGCAAGAGCGTCCTTTCGTAATGGATATCGGGTGGCAAGGCTGATGTGGGGAATCAGCCGCCGATCGTGTCCAGGTCTTCGGTGACCACATTGGTCAGTGATGGTCCGTCCTTGGCGACGGTACGCAGGTACCAGCGCTGGATCGGAATGTGGAGCTCCTCGTCGAACTGCCATGAGCCCCGCGAACTGTTGATCGTTCCCAGTTCCCCCATCGCCTTGTTGATCTTCGCCGGTGTCACCTCTTCGTCAAGAGGGATCCGGGAGATGGCCTGGTCGAGCACCAGGGCGGCGTCCCAGCCGACCATACTGTAGAGGCTGGTGGGGCGGTCGGAGTTGATCTCACTCCATTCGGACACGAACCGGCGGTTCGCGGCGTTGTCGATGTCGGGCGCGTAGTTCATGACGGTCTGGACGCCCTCGGCGGCTTCGCCTTGCGCTTCCAGTACCGCGCCTTCGGTGAGGAACGCGCCGTACAGCGGGATGTCCTTGGCGGGGGACTTGGCGTACTGCTTGACGAACTCGATGGCCGGGGCGCCGCCGTAGTAGGCGAAGATCGCCTTGGCGTCGCTGGCCGCGGCCTCCTCGAAGTACTTGGAGAAGTCCATGGTCTTCGGCCACGGCGTCCACGCCGGTTCCTTCTCGGCGTTGGCGAGCTTGCCACCCGCCTCCATGAAGGGCTTGATGAAGCTGCCCATCACGGCTTTTCCACCCTCGTAGTCCGGCGCGATCGTGTAGACCGACCCGTCCACCTTGTCCTTGATGTAGGGCGCGATCGACGCCCCGAGCTGGCTGGTGGAGAAGGAGGTCTGCCACAGCCACTTGAAGTCGATGCCCGCATCGTCCAATGGGGGCTGTCCGCCGTATCCGAGCAGGGGGACTTCGGCCTTGGTGGCCTCCGGGGCGACGGCGATGTAGTTCGCGGAGCTGGCGGCGCCCACGATGACGTCGACGTTGTCGTCCTGCATCAGCTTCTTGGCCGATGGCAGTGAGGTCTTCGGGTCGTCGCCCTCGTCGCGAATGGACAGGTTGATCTTTCGTCCGCCGAGTTTGCCGTCGTTCACGTCGATGTAACGGTCGAACGCGTCCTTCGCGTCCGCGCCGACCTCTTTGAGGGCGCCGGAAAGCGGTGTCAGCAGTCCAACGTCGACTGTGCCTGGTGACTTCTTGTCGTTCACCGAGCATGAGGCAAGGGAAGTCAGGAGTAGTAGACCGCACGCGGCGGTGACGATCTTTCGTCCTGCTCGATACTTCATGGCATCTTCCTCAGCGTTGGGGTGTTTGAGTACATGCCTGTTCGCCCGGAGTGGGGATTCAGGGCGTAAGTGCCGCACACAGTATCAGTTTCAATCTGTCGATGGACGGTTGGTGTCCGGCAATTACTTTCTGTTCATTCCAAGTGTTCCGGGAGCACAGCGTATATCTCTACAAAGGTCTCCCGCAGGTCAGTGCATCGAGTGAAATGGATGTGTGGACGAATTGTGGATCGTGGCGAACCCCGTCGCGAACCAGGAGACTCATGTCTCTTTACATCCTGATGCACCATCGCTAGTGTGGCTCCGTTCATCTTGTGTGTGAGTGAATCCTGAGAGATCTCTAGATGTCGGCTGGTGAGGAAAAGCTCCGTGACTACCTGAAGCGGGTCACGTCTGACCTGCGAAAAACGCGGCAGCGACTTCAGGACCTGGAGCAGGCATCCGTTGAGCCGATAGCGATCGTGGGTATCTCGTGCCGGTTTCCCGGCGGCGTGAAATCCATAGAGGATCTCTGGCGGCTTGTGGATGGCGAGGAGGACGCCGTCACCGAGTTCCCGGCGGACCGCGGCTGGGATGTCGAGGGCATCTACGACCCCACCGGGGAACGACCGGGAAGCTCCTATGTGAAGCGGGGAGGATTCCTCGATCACGCAGCGGAATTCGACGCCGAGTTCTTCGGCATCTCGCCACGCGAGGCACTGGCCATGGACCCGCAGCACCGCGTCATGCTCGAAGTGTCCTGGGAGGCACTGGAACGCACCGGCATCGACCCGGCGACGCTGAAGGACACCGAGGTCGGCGTCTTCACCGGCGCGATTCAGCAGGACTACGCCAACCTCGTCGAAGCCGCCGACACCGACCTGTCCGTCTACGCCTCCATCGGCAGTGCCAACAGCGTGTTGTCGGGTCGGATCGCCTACACCCTCGGTCTGCGCGGGCCCGCCGTCAGCATCGACACCGCGTGTTCGTCCTCCCTTGTGGCCCTACATCTGGCCGCCCGGTCACTGCGTGCCGGGGAATGCGAGCTGGCGCTGGCGGGCGGCGTGACCATCATGTCGTCGCCGCTTCTGTACGCGGAGTTCAGCAGGCAGCGCGCGCTGTCACCGGACGGACGGTGCCGCGCGTTCGCCGAGAGCGCCGACGGAACCGGCTGGGCCGAGGGTGCCGGTGTACTGGTGTTGGAGCGGTTGTCGGACGCGAAACGGCTGGGCCACAAGGTGCTCGCCGTCGTGCGCGGCTCGGCGATGAACCAGGACGGCGCCAGCAACGGCCTGTCCGCCCCGAACGACGAAGCCCAGGAACAGGTGATCCAGCGTGCGCTGGCCGACGCCCGGCTGACCTGTGCCGACGTCGACCTGGTCGAGGCGCACGGCACCGGCACCAAGCTGGGCGATCCGATCGAGGCGCAGGCGATCCTGGCCACCTACGGCCAGGGGCGCGACGCCTCGGAGCCGGTCTACCTGGGTTCACTGAAGTCGAACATCGGCCACGCCCAGGCCGCCGCCGGGATGGGCGGCGTCATCAAGATGGTTCAGGCCATCCGGCACGCGAAGATGCCGAAAACCCTGCACATCGACGAACCGACCTCCCACGTGGACTGGGAATCCGGCGCCGTGTCGCTGCTGACCGCCGCTCGCGAATGGACGGACCAGGGGCGTGCGCGCCGTGCGGCGGTGTCGTCGTTCGGCATCAGCGGCACCAACGCGCACGTGATCCTGGAGCAGGCCCCGCCGTCCGAGAACCCGGCCGTACCAACGGTCGTGGAGCCTGGGCCCGTGACCTGGCCGCTGTCGGGACGCTCCGCGTCCGCGCTTCGGGAGCAGGCCGAACGCCTGGCCGCGCACATCGACCAGGCTCCGGAAGCCTCGGACGCGGACATCGGATACTCGCTGGCGGCCACCCGCACCGCCTTCGACCACCGCGCCGTGGTGACCGCCGCCGACCGCCAGAGTGCTTTGGCCGCACTGCGATCCCTGTCCCAGGGCGAGGAAGCCGAGAACCTGGTGGAGGGCCGCGCCGCCTCCGGCCCCGGCCCGGTCTTCGTGTTCCCCGGCCAGGGCACCCAGTGGGCCGGGATGGGACTCGAACTGGCGGAACGGTTCGACGTCTTCGCCGACGCGATGAACGAGTGCGCCGGGGCGCTGAAGCCGGTCGTCGACTGGAACCTTTGGGACGCCCTGAAACGCGTGGACACCGCGCCGGTCGACGTGGTGCAGCCCGCGACCTGGGCCGTGATGGTGTCGCTGGCGAGACTGTGGCGCTCCTTCGGCGTCGAACCGGCCGCGGTCGTCGGCCATTCCCAGGGCGAGATCGCCGCCGCTGTCGTGGCTGGAGCACTGTCGCTGGCCGACGGTGCGAAGGTCGTCGCGTTGCGGGCCGGGCTGATCGGCCGTCGGCTGGCGGGCGGTGGCGGCATGGTCTCGGTCGGGTTGCCGGTGGAAACGGTGCGGGAACGGTTCGCCGACCTTGACGTCAGCGTGGCCGCGATGAACGGCCCGACGTCGACGGTCGTGTCGGGCCCGGACGCGGCACTGGAGACACTGCTGGCCTCGTGCGAGGCCGAAGAGATACGGGCGCGCCGGATCCCGGTCGACTATCCCTCGCATTCGGCGCGAGTGGAGGCGATCCGCGAGGAACTGGCGCCGATGCTGGCCGGGCTGCGCCCACGGCCGTGCCGGGTGCCGATGTGGTCCACCGTTTCCGGTGAACGCGTCACGGGCGAGGAACTGGACGCCGACTACTGGTTCCGGAACCTGCGCCAGACCGTCCGGTTCGAACCGGTGGTGCGGTCGCTGACCGAAGCCGGATACGGCGTCTTCGTCGAGGCCAGCGCGCATCCGGTGCTGACCGGCAGTGTCCTGGAGACCGGCGAGCACGCCGGTGTCGACGTCGTGACCACCGGGTCGCTGCGACGCGACGACGGCGGCGCATCCCGGTTCGTCACGTCGCTGGCCGAGGCGTACGTCAACGGCGTCGACGTGGACTGGACGGCCAACCGCGGCAACGCATCCGTCGTGGAACTGCCCACCTACCCGTTCCAGGGTGACCGCTACTGGCTGGAACCGGCGGCCGCGGCCGGTGACGTCGCCGCCGCGGGACTGGAACCGGTCGAGCACGGACTGCTGGGAGCGGCCGTCCGGCTGGCCACTTCGGATGAACTGGTGCTGACCGGCCGGGTGTCGCTGCGAACCCACGGCTGGCTCGCCGACCACGCGCTGAACGGACACCCGCTGTTCCCGGGCGTGGCGGTGGTCGACCTGGTGAACCACGCGGGCACCACGGTCGCCTGCCCCCGGGTGGAGGATCTGACCCTCCACACCCCGTTGTACCTGGATGAGGTCGGGGTCGACCTCCAGGTGTCGATCGGCGGGCCGGACGACGAGGGGCGACGCCCCGCCACCGTCCACTGTCGCCCAGGGCCGGACGCGGAATGGACCTGCCACGCCGAAGGCGTGGTGGCACCCGCGGGCGAGCCGATCGACGCCGCTGTGGCGCAGTGGCCGCCTCCGGGTGCGGAACCGGTGAGCCTCAACGGCTTCTACGACGACCTGGCCGCGCGCGGCTACGAGTACGGGCCCACGTTCCAGGGTTTGACCGGGGCCTGGCGCCGGGGCGAGGAACTGTTCGGCGAGGTGGAACTGCCCGCCGACCACCACGCGACGACCGGCCGGTTCGGCCTGCACCCGGGCGCCTTCGACGCCGCCCTGCAAACCGTCTTCATCGGCGCCGATCGTGACGCCCCGCCCAGCCTGCCGTTCAGCTGGTCGGGAGTGGACATACGACGTACCGGGGCCACTTCGCTGCGCGTCCACGTGAAACCGACCGGGACCGACACGAGGAGCGTCACGCTCACCGACGGCTCCGGCAGTCCGGTGGCTCGCGTGGAGGTGCTCACGTCACGACCGGTCCGGACGCCACGCGGCGACCTGTACCGCGTCGCCTGGACACCAGCGGACACCAGTGACACCGCGGACACCGCTGACTGGCCGGTGCTCACCGAGGGCTCCGGCCTGCCGTCCGGCACCGTCGAGGGCGTGATCGTCCCGGTCGGCGACGCCGCGCCGCTCCCGACGTTGACGCACGTGCTCACGCTGGTCCAGTCCTGGCTGTCACAGGAGCGCTTCGCCGACGCCACCATGGTTTTCGCGCTGCGGGACGACTCACCGACCGCCGCCGCGGTCGCGGGACTGGTGCGCACCGCGCAGGCCGAACATCCGGGTCGGTTCGGTATCGCCGAGGTCGACGACCCGGCGAGTGACCTCGACGCGGCGGTGGCCGTGCTGGCCACCGGAGAACCCGAAGTGCGGGTCCGCGGCGGCCGGGTGGCCGTGCGGCGCCTGGAGACCGTCGGTGACGACGTCCTGGAACGCCCGTCCGGCAACGCCTGGCGAATCGGCGTCACCGAGAAGGGCGCGCTCGACAGACTCGCCGTGCTGCCGTCTCCGTACTCGACGGAGCCGCTGGCCACCGGACAGGTACGGGTCCGGATCGGCGCCGCGGGCATGAACTTCCGTGATGTCGCCGTGGCACTGGGATTGCTGGACACCGAGGGCATCGGCCACGAAGGCGCCGGGACGATCGTCGAAACCGCACCCGACGTCACCGACTTCCGGGTCGGCGACCGGGTCATGGGCCAGATGCCCTACGCGATGGGGCCGATCGCCGTCGCCGACTCCGACAGCCTGGTCGCGCTGCCGGACGGCTGGACCTTCGCGCAGGGCGCGTCGGTGCCGGTCGTGTACATGACCGCCTGGCTCGGGCTGACCGACATGGCCGGACTGAAAGCCGGCGAACGCGTCCTGATCCACGCCGCCACCGGCGGGGTGGGGCTGGCCGCGATCCAGGTCGCCCGGCATCTGGGCGCCGAAGTGTTCGCCACCGCCAGCCCGCCGAAGCAGCACCTGTTGCGGCGCTTGGGTTTGGACGACGACCACATCGCCTCCACCCGCACCCTGGACTTCCACCGGAAGTTCCTGGACGTCACCGGCGGCGACGGGGTCGACGTGGTGCTGAACTCGCTGACCGGCGAGTTCACCGACGCGTCCCTTGCCCTCATGCCGCGCGGCGGCCGCTTCATCGAACTGGGCAAGACCGACGTGCGCGACGCCGCCGACGTCGCCGCGAAACACCCCGGAGTCCGGTACCTGGAGGAGATTCCCGATCACAGGGAGTTCGACATCAGTGTGGACAATCCCGCCGATGTCAGCGACGCGTTCCACCGCGTCAGCGAACTGCTGGCCGATGGCACCCTGACGCCGCCCCGGGTGCGAAGCTGGCCGGTCACCCGGGCACGGGAGGCGTTCGAGCTGATGCGGCAGGCCGGGCACCTCGGCAAACTCGTGCTGACCATGCCGCGCGGATTCGACCCCGACCGGACCGTCCTGGTCACCGGCGGCACCGGAACGCTCGGTGGTGTGCTGGCGCGTCACCTCGTGACCGTCCACGGTGTCCGGAAGCTGCTGTTGACGAGCCGCCGCGGCCCCGACGCCGCCGGTGCGTCCGAACTGGTCGCCGAACTGGCGGCGCTGGGCGCGCACGCCGACGTGGCGGCCTGCGACATGACCGACCGCGAAGCGGTGCGGGAACTGTTGTCGGGCATCAATCTTGGCTCGGTGATCCACGCCGCCGCGATCCTGGACGACGGCGTCGTCGAAGCCCTGGACGCCGAACGACTGCGCGGCGTGTTCGCCGCCAAGGCGTCCTCGGCGGCGATTCTGGATGACCTCACCGCCGGTGTGGATCTGGACGCGTTCGTGTTGTTCTCGTCGATCGCCGGGGTGATCGGCAGTGGTGGTCAGGCCAACTACGCGGCCGCGAACGCCTATCTGGACGCGTTGGCGGTGGACCGGCGCCGTCGCGGTCTTCCCGGCGTGTCCATGGCCTGGGGCTTTTGGTCACTGCGCAGCGAACTCACCGAGAAGCTGGACGACCGTGCCGTCGGCCGGGTCGCGCACACCGGCGTGCGCGAGATGGGTACGGACGAGGCGCTGGCGTTGTTCGACGCCGCTCTTGAGGCCGACGACCCGTGCCTGGTGACAGCCAGGCTCGACCCACGCCGCCGCGACGATCCGGACGCACCAACGGTGCTGCGTAACCCGTCCGGCGTCAGGGACCGCACCACATCCACTGTGGCTGGACGTGGTGAGGGAACCGGCCTGCGCGAACGGCTGGCATCCGGTTCCGAAGAGGAGAACCAGCGGGCCCTGCTGGACCTGGTGAGGTTCCATGCCGCCAGCGTGCTGCGCGCCGGTGGCGCGAGCGACATCAGGGCCGACCGTGCCTTCCGCGACATGGGATTCGACTCGCTGACCGCGGTGGAGCTGCGCAACCGCCTCAACCGCGCCAGCGGGCTGCGGCTGCCCAGCACCGTGGTCTTCGACCACCCCTCACCGCTCGCGCTGGCCGCGCATCTGCGCAACGAGCTCGGGGTCAAAGCCGACGATCCGAGCGAATCCGTTCTTTCCGAAATGGACCGATGGGAAGCCAGACTCGACAAACTGTCACTCGACGGACATGCCCGCGACCAGTTGGTGAAACGACTGGAGGCTTTGCTGTGGAAGTGGCGCGGCGGATCGGAGACGACCGACGAGGTCGTCACCAGGGAGTCGGTCGAGTCGGCCTCGGACGACGAGATGTTCGCGATCATCGACCGCGAACTGGGCACAGCGTGACCCGATCGCCCACCGGTTTCCGTGTCCCCAGGAGAAACCACCATGGATAAGACGAGCACCGAAGACAAACTCCGCGAATACCTCAAGCGCGCGACGGTTGAGCTGGGACAGACCAGAAAACGTATGCAGGAGCTGGACCGGCGCGCCACCGAACCGATCGCGATCGTGGGGATGGCCTGCCGGTTTCCCGGCGGCGTGACATCGCCGGAAGACCTGTGGCGACTGGTTTCGCAGGGCACCGACGCCGTCGGCGAGTTCCCGGAGGATCGCGGCTGGGACCTGGATTCGCTGTTCTGTGACGACACGTCCGCCCATGGGACGTCCTATGTGTCCGAGGCCGGGTTCCTCGACGGCGCCACCGAGTTCGACGCCGGGTTCTTCGGCATCTCACCCCGTGAGGCGTACACCATGGACCCCCAGCAGCGGATCCTGCTGGAAGTGGCGTGGGAATCGCTGGAACGGGCGGGGATCGATCCGAAGACACTGACGGGCACCGAGGTCGGGGTGTACGCCGGGTCCATCGGCCAGGACTACGGATACCGCCTGGGACAGTTCGACCAGTCCCTGGAGGGACAGCTGATCACCGGGAACACCGGCAGCGTCGTGTCCGGCCGGATCGCCTACGCCCTCGGCTTGGAGGGACCGGCCGTCACCGTCGACACCGCGTGTTCGTCGTCGCTGGTCGCACTGCATCTGGCGGCGCGGGCCCTGCGTGCCGGTGAATGCGACCTCGCCATGGCGGGCGGAGTGTACATTGTGACCTCTCCGGCGCCGTTCGTCGAGTTCAGCCGCCAGCGTGGCCTGGCCAAGGACGGCCGCTGCAAGTCGTTCGCGGACTCCGCCGACGGCACCAACTGGGCCGAGGGCGCCGGAATGCTGGTCGTGGAACGGTTGTCGGACGCCCGACGGCTGGGGCACGAGGTGCTCGCGGTCGTACGCGGTTCGGCGATCAACCAGGACGGCGCCAGCAACGGACTCACCGCGCCCAACGGCCGGGCCCAGGAGCGCGTGATCCGCCGCGCGCTCGACGACGCCCGCCTCGCGCCATCCGATGTAGAGCTCGTCGAGGCGCACGGCACTGGCACGACGCTGGGTGACCCGATCGAAGCCCGGGCGCTGCTGGCGGTGTACGGGCAGGGCCGCGAACCCGACTCCCCGGTGTGGGTGGGTTCGCTGAAGTCGAACATCGGGCACGCCCAGGCCGCCGCCGGGGTCGGCGGCGTCATCAAGACCGTGATGGCGATGCGAAACAAGACGATGCCGCCCACGCTGCACATCGACGAACCGTCCACCCACGTGGACTGGTCGCAGGGCGAGGTCGCGCTGCTGACCGAATCCCGGGACTGGACCGTCGCCGACGAACCGCGCCGCGCGGGCGTGTCGTCCTTCGGCATCAGCGGCACCAACGCGCACGTGATCCTGGAGGAGTCGCAGACCGACACCATGTCCACACCGGACGACGCGGTGACACCCGAAGCCGTCGTCTGGCCGGTCTGTGGGCGCA
Source organism: Stackebrandtia nassauensis DSM 44728 (assembly GCF_000024545.1). Classification (GTDB taxonomy): domain Bacteria; phylum Actinomycetota; class Actinomycetes; order Mycobacteriales; family Micromonosporaceae; genus Stackebrandtia; species Stackebrandtia nassauensis. Next base: position 4,415,225 of record NC_013947.1, on the reverse strand, counting down.
CCGACGCCGCCCTGGCGGGTCAGGCCGAGAAACTGCTGTCGCACCTCGGCGAGGACTTCGATCCCGTCAGCGTGGGCTATTCGCTGGCGGCGACCCGGACCCCGCTGGACCGGCGCGCGGTGCTGGTCGGTGGCGACCGCGAAACCCTGCGGCGCGGGCTCACCGCGCTGGCGAATGGCGACAACGCCCCGGGACTGGTGCGCGGCAACGTCTCCGAGGCTTCGGTGGCGTTCCTGTTCACCGGACAGGGCAGTCAGCGGCCCGGCATGGGCCGACAGCTGTACCGGCGCTACCCGGTCTTCGCCAAGACGCTCGACGAGGTGTGCGACGCCCTGGATCCGCACCTCGACCGGCGCCTGCGGGACGTCCTGTTCGGCGCCGACACCGAAGCGGTCCACCAGACCGGCTACACCCAGCCCGCCCTGTTCGCGGTCGAACTGGCGCTGCACCGGCTCGCCGAGTCGTGGGGGCTGCGTCCGGGAGCAGTCGCGGGCCATTCGATCGGCGAACTCGCCGCCGCCCACGTCGCCGGAGTGTTCTCACTGCCGGACGCGTGCGCGCTGGTCGCGGCACGCGGGCGCCTGATGCAGGCGCTGCCGCGCGGCGGTGCGATGGTCGCGATCCAGGCCACCGAGGCCGAGGTCACGCCGCTACTGGAAGAGCGGGTGTCGCTGGCCGCGGTCAACGGTCCGTCGTCAGTGGTCATCTCCGGCGATGCCGAAGCGGCACAGATGATCGCGGCCAAGTTCGACGCCGAGGGACGCAAGACCAAGAACCTGACGGTCAGCCACGCGTTCCACTCACCGCGCATGGACGACATGCTGGCCGACTTCGCCGAGGTGGCGGCCACGATCGAATACCACCCGCCAAGACTGCCAATGGTGTCGAACGTGACGGGAGACCTCGAGCGCGCTCGGGTCGCCTCGGCCGACTACTGGGTCCGGCACGTGCGCCAGCCGGTGCGGTTCGCCGACGGGGTGCGGACCCTGCACGCCAACGGCACCACGATGTTCGTCGAGATAGGACCAGACGCGGTGCTCAGCGGCATCGGCGTCGAATCCGCGACCGACGCCGTGTTCGTGCCGCTGCTGCGCGGGGCCCGTCCGGAAGAACGCACCCTGGTGTCGGGCATGGCGCAGGCCTGGACCCGTGGGGCCCCCGTCGAACTGACGCGGGTGTTCGACGGCACCGCCGCGTCGCGGGTGGACCTGCCGACCTACGCCTTCCAGCACAAGCGTTACTGGCCGAAGGCCGAGGCGTTCGCGAACACCGAACCGGCCGTCGGTGCCCCGACCGCGACCCTCCCGGCCGACGCCGGGACCCCGGCCCCGGACCTGGCGGGGCGGCTCGCGGTCATGCCGGAGGCCGAACGACACCGGGTCCTGCTCAACCTGGTCCGCACCGAGACCGCGGACGTGCTGGCACATGACACGATGGACGATGTCACCGCCGACGAACCGTTCAAGGATCTGGGATTCGACTCACTCAGCGGTGCTGAACTCCGCGAACGTCTGGCATCATTGACCGGTCTTGAACTGCCCATCACCCTGTCGTTCACCTACCCGACTTCGCGGGCGCTGGCGGACTATCTCGCCGAGGAGATCCGTGCCGCCCAACCCGCGGACGCCGACCCGATCGACGCACTACTGACCGAACTGGACAACGCACTGTCCGCGACGTCCGACGATCCCGACCGGCGCACTCGCGTGACCGGGCGCCTGGAGTCGTTGCTGGCGAAGTGGGCTGTCGACCGCGAGGCCGCGACGAACTCCGGCGATTCCTTCGAGGAGGCTTCGGACGAGGAAATGTTCGCGATGCTCGACCGGCAACTCGGGGAGCGCTGAACCGCTCATTCCAGGGGGTCATATCGCAGGAGAGAGGAAGACTCATGGATGAATCGAAGGAGAGGAAACTCCGCGATTACCTCAAACGGGTCGCCGCCGAGCTGACGGAGACACAGCAGCGACTCGCACACTTCGAGCGACGGGACCACGAACCCATCGCGATCGTCGGCATGGCGTGCCGCTATCCGGGCGGAGTGGAGACCCCCGAGGACCTGTGGGACCTGGTCGACGGCGAACGCGAGGCCCTGTCCGACTTCCCGGACGATCGCGGCTGGGACCTCGACTCCCTCATCGACACCGAGGGGAAGACCCCGGGTACCACCTACGTCGGCCAGGCGGGTTTCCTGCACGACGCGACCGATTTCGACGCGGCCTTCTTCGGCATATCCCCACGCGAGGCCCTGGGCATGGACCCGCAGCAGCGCGTCATGCTGGAGATCAGCTGGGAGGCGCTGGAACGCGCCGGAATCGACCCCGCGTCGCTGAAGCGATCCAATGTGGGCGTGTACACCGGCCTGACGAACTCGGGCTACGAGACCCCGCTGGCCGAGACGCCCGAAACGGTCGGCGGATACATGGTCAGCGGCAACAACGGCGGAGTCGCCTCCGGCCGAGTGGCCTACACGCTGGGGCTGGAGGGAGCCGCGGTCAGTGTGGACACGGCCTGTTCGTCCTCACTGGTCGCGATGCACTTCGCGGTGCGTGCGCTGCGCGGCGGTGAATGCGACATGGCACTCGTCGGCGGGGTGAGCATTCTTGCCGCCCCCGACGCCTTCGCCGATTTCGCCCGGCAGCGCGGCTTGGCCAAGGACGGCCGCTGCAAGTCCTTCGCCGCCGCGGCCGACGGCACCAACTGGGCCGAGGGCGCCGCGGTGCTGGTGGTGGAACGGCTGTCGGACGCGCAACGTCGGGGACACCGGGTCCTCGCGGTCGTGCGGGGATCCGCGATCAACCAGGACGGTCTCAGCAACGGACTCACCGCACCCAACGACCTCGCGCAGCGGCGCGTCATCGGGTCAGCACTCGCCGATGCCCGGCTGTCCGCACGGGAGGTCGACGCCGTCGAGGCGCACGGCACCGGCACCAGTCTCGGTGACCCCATCGAAGCCCGTGCCCTGCTGGCCACCTATGGCCAGGGACGTGACGAACAGGACCCGGTGTGGCTGGGCTCGCTGAAGTCGAACATCGGCCACTCCACCGCCGCGGCCGGAGCGGGCGGCCTCATCAAGATGGTGATGGCGATACGCAACGCCAGACTCCCCAAGACCCTGCACGTCGACACTCCCTCTCCGCACATCGCCTGGAACTCCGGCGCGGTGGAACTGCTCACCGCGGCCCGGCCCTGGCCGAGGACGGATCGCCCCAAGCGCGCCGGGGTGTCGTCCTTCGGCATCAGCGGCACCAACGCGCACGTGATCGTGGAGGAGGCCCCCGAGGCCGCAGGGCCGGAACCCGATGCCGGTCCTCACCCTGGACTGTGGACTCTGTCGGCGAAATCCCTCGCGGCGCTGAGCGCCCAGGCGAGGCGACTGGCCGACCGCGTCGAGGCCGACCCCGGGTTGCGGCCGGTGGACATCGGCTACACCCTGGCCACCGCGCGCAGTCAACTGGACTACCGGGCGGTGGTGCTCGCGACCGACCGGGAGACCGCGCTGAGCGGCCTGCGCCAGCTGGCCGAAGGGGAACGCAGTGAGGCGATGCTCCGTGGCCGCGCCAAACAGCGCACCGAAGCGGTCTTCGTCTTCCCCGGCCATGGTTCACAGTGGCAGGGCATGGCGGCGGGTCTGCTGGGCGCCTCGCCGATCTTCACGGCGAAACTCGCCGAATGCGACGAAGCCCTCAGCTCTCATGTGGACTGGACGGTGACCTCGGTGATACGCGGCGACGACGGGGCGCCGAGCATCGAACGCGGCGACGTCGTGCAACCCGCACTGTGGGCGGTGACCGTCTCACTCGCGGCGCTGTGGGAACACGCCGGTGTGACTCCCGCCGCGGTGGTCGGGCACAGCCTGGGCGAGGTCGCCGCGGCGACCGTCGCGGGCATCCTGTCGCTCGCCGATGCCGCGAAACTCGTGACCCGCCGCGCCGAAGCGGTGCGCGAGGCCATGGGCAAGGGCGCCGTCGCGGTGCTGCGCGCCGACGAGGAACGCACCCGGGAACTGTTGCGCCCCTGGGCGGATCGCCTGTACATCGGCGGACACAACTCGCCGCGCTCCACGACGGTGAGCGGAGACGTCGAGGCGATCGACGACCTGCTGGCCCACTGCGAGAGCCAGGGCCAGTGGGCCCGGCGGGTCGCGATGGACTACGCCTCCCACTCACCCCACGTCGAGACCGGCCGCGACTTCTTCCTCAACTCCATCAAGGACATCGAGCCGCGGGCCCCCCGGGTGCCGTTCTACTCCTCGGTACGGGGAGAGATGACCTCCGAACTGGACGCGGAGTACTGGTACGCGAATCTGCGGCAACCGGTGCGTTTCGACCTGGCGGTCCGGGCACTGCTCGACGACGACCATCGCGGTTTCATCGAGTGCGGACCCCACCCGGTGCTGTCGCACGGCATCGGTGAGACAGCCGCGGCCGCCGAGGTCACGGCGACGATCGTGGAAACGCTGCGGCGCGACGAAGGCACGGCCGTCAAGTTCCGGTCGAGTGTGGCCAGAGCCTGGGTGAACGGCGTCAACGTCGACTGGCCGTCGATGTACGCCGCCGCCGGAGCCCGGTTCATCGACCTGCCGACCTACCCGTTCCAGCGCGAACGCTTCTGGTTGCGGGACAACGTTTCCGCGGCGACGCCGAAACCGGTCCCGGCCGTACGGGCACCGGCCCCGCCCGCCGCCGAACCGGAGGCCGGGACGACCGGGGACCTGCTGACCATGGTGCGCACGGAGGCCGCCGCGGCCCTGGGTTACGCCAGTGCCGAGGACGTCGAGGCCGACGACGATTTCCAGGAGCTCGGCTTCGATTCCCTCGCGGCCGTGGAACTGCGGGAACGACTCGTCGACGCGACCGGTCTGACCTTGGCGGAAGAGGTCGCCCTGGAGTACCCGACCCCGGTGGCGCTGGCGCGCTACCTGGCCGAACGGCTCGGCGGCGATACCGGTGGCTCCGTCCCCGAACCGGTTTCCGGGCCGGGCGCGGGACTGGCGGGCCTGTTCGTCCGCGCGTGCGCCGACGGACAGATCGTCGAGGCCAACGACCTCACCCTCCGGATGGCCGCGTTCCGCGAGAAGTACTCCGGCGTCTCGGCGTCCCCGCCGCGCGCCACGACGCTGACGAAGGGCACCGCTGAGCCGGTGCTGGTGTGCTTCCCGTCGTTCGCGTGGAAGTACAGCCCGTACTACTACGCGAAACTCGCCGCGTCCTTCGAAGGCGGACAGAGCGTGATCGCCGTCGATCTGCCCGGCTTCGCCGGGCACGAGCCACTACCGTCCACGCTGGACGACCTGATCGCCACGCTCGCCGATGCCGCGACCCGGGCGGCGGCGGGGCGTCGCTTCGCGCTGCTCGGTCACTCCGAAGGGGGCAGGCTGGCGAGCCTCGTCGCCGAATACCTGGAAGACCAGGGCGAGCATCCCGAAGCCGTGATCCTCCTCGACACCATCGAATGGGTCACCGACATCGACCACAACGAAACCCTCAAGGCCCTCTACCGCCTCCTGGTGGAGCAAGTGGACACGCGCCAGCCCACATCGGACGGCGAGGCGTGGATCACCGCCCGGGCGCAGTACCTCACGTTCGAATTCCCGACACCGCGTCCGAAGGCGCCGAGCCTGCTGATGCGGGCCACCGGGAGGTTGCCGGGCTGGCGGAACGAGGACGCTCGATCCGAGGTGCGATGGGAGCACACGGCCGTGGACGTCGCGGGCGACCACTTCTCGATGCTCGCCGAACACGCGCCCGAAAGCGCCCGGACGGTGGCGAACTGGCTGAGTGACTCAATCGGAGACCAGAAAGCGTAGGTGCGACCCGACCATGGCAGCGATCCCCCAGTCGCCGAGCCCGAACACGCCGTGGCTGCTCACGGGTGACGATCCACAAGCGTTGCGGCGCAACGCCGCCCTGTTGCGCGACCACCTCGACGCCCACCCGGGGGCGAGCGCGGCCGACGTCGGACGGGCGCTGGCGAACCGCGCCCAGCGACGGCACCGGGCCGCGGCGATCGGCGCGAACTCCGCCGAACTGCGCGACGCGGTGGCCGCGCTGGCGGCGGGCGAGCCATCACAGTCCATTGTATCCGGCATGGTGCGGGGCGATGACCGTCCGGTCCTTGTCTTCCCCGGCCAGGGCTGGCAGTGGGTCGGCATGGCCAAGGAACTGCGGCACACCTCGACCGCCTTCGCCGAACGGCTGGCGGAGTGCGACGCCGCGCTGTCGCGCCACCTCCCGGTCTCCGTGATCGAGGTGATGGACGGCGACGGACTCGACGACGTCGAACTGATGCAACCGGCACTGTGGGCGGTGATGGTCTCGCTTGCCCGGCAATGGGAATCGGTGGGCATCTCCCCGGCGGCGGTGCTGGGGCACTCGCAGGGCGAGACGGCCGCGGCGGTGGTCGCGGGTGCCCTGTCCGTCGCGGACGGCGCCCGGATCGTGACGGCCTACGCGCGCGCGATCAAACGGCGGCTGGCCGGACACGGCGGCATGGTGTCGGTCGGTCTGAGTGCCGAGGCGACCGAGACCCTGATCCAGCCGTGGCGCGACCGCGTCTGGACGGGGGTGCTGAACGGTCCGTCCGTGACGCTCGTGACCGGCGACCCCGACGCCCTCACCGAGGTCCTGTCGGCTTGCGAGGCACAGGATGTGTGGGCGCGCCGCATCAACATGGACTACGCGCCGCACTGCCCGATGGTCGACCCCGTCGTGGCAGAACTGCGGGAGGCGTTCGCCGGAATCGAAGCCCGGCCCTGCCGGATCCCGTTCTACTCGACGGTCACCGGCGGCCGCGTCGACGCCACCGCTCTGGACGCCGAATACTGGGTCGCCAACCTGCGCAGCCCCATCCGGTTCGTGGACGCGCTGCGCTCGATGCTGTCGGACGGATACCGCGTCTTCGCCGAATCCAGCGCCCACCCGGTGCTGGGCGTCGGCATGCAGGAAACCTTCGACGAGGCAGGAGTGGGCGGCGAATCCGTCGCCCTGGGCACGCTGCGGCGCGACGACGGCGGAGTGCACCGGTTCCTGACCAGTCGCGTCCAACTGTGGGCCAACGGCGTCGACGTCGGCTGGGACGCCGACTTCCCCGGCGCGAACCCGGTGGAGCTGCCCGCCGAAGCCGAAGCGACGTCCGAAGCGGACAGTCCGTTCGCGGACCTCGCCGAACTCGGTCGGGACCAGCAGCGACTGCGCATGTCGGAGTTGGTCCGCGGCCACGCCGCCGCGGTGCTCGGCGTGACCGTCGGCGAGGTCGCCGCCGACGTGCCGTTCCGGGACGCCGGATTCGACTCCGCGAAGGCCGTGGAACTGCGCACCGCCCTCAACGGCGCCACCGGGCTGAACCTGCCCGCGGCCGTCGTCTACTCCTGCCCGACCCCGGCGGACCTGGCCGAACGCGTCCGCCGCGACCTGGTCGGCGAGACGGCCGCCGCGCAGGCGCCGAGTGCCGACGTGATCGACCCACACGACCCGATCGCGATCGTGGGGATGGCGTGCCGGTTCCCCGGCGGGGTGAAGTCCCCCGAGGACCTGTGGCGGATCGTGGCCGACGGCGTCGACGCGATGGGGGAGTTCCCCACCGACCGGGGCTGGAACCTCGACGAGCTCTACGATCCCGACGGCGAACGGCGCGGGTCGTCCTATGTGCGGGAAGGCGCGTTCCTCCACGACGCCGCCGACTTCGACGCCGAGTTCTTCGGTATCTCGCCCCGCGAAGCCCTGTCGATGGAGCCGCAACAGCGGTTGACGCTCGAAGTCGCCTGGGAGGCGATGGAACGGGCGGGCATCGACCCGGCCACTCTGAAGGGCACCGACGCCGGTGTCTACATCGGTGCTTCGGCGCAGGAGTACGGTTCGCGCCTCGACCAGGCCCCGGAGGGGTTCGAGGGGCAGATGCTCACCGGCACCACCAACAGCGTCGTGTCGGGCCGGGTCTCCTACACCTTCGGTCTCGCGGGACCGGCGCTGACGGTGGACACCGCCTGCTCGGCGTCGCTGGTGAGCCTGCACCTGGCCTTGCAGGGCCTGCGACAGGGCGACTGCTCGATCGCCATCGCCGGTGGCGTGACGGTCATGGCGCGCCCCGGCATGTTCGTCGAACTCAGCAGACAACGCGGACTGGCCGCCGACGGCCGATGCAAGGCCTTCTCGGCCGCCGCCGACGGCACCAACTGGGCCGAGGGCGTCGGCATGCTCGTGGTGGAGCGGCTGTCGGACGCGAAACGGCTGGGCCACAAGGTGCTCGCCGTCGTGCGCGGCTCGGCCGTCAACCAGGACGGTGCCAGCAACGGACTCTCGGCCCCCAGCGGCCCGGCTCAGGAACGCGTGATCCGCCACGCCCTGGCCACGGCCGGTCTGGGAACCTCCGACGTGGACGCCGTCGAGGCGCACGGCACCGGCACCAAGCTGGGCGATCCGATCGAGGCGCAGGCGATCCTGGCCACCTACGGCCAGGGACGTGACGCCTCGGAGCCGGTCTACCTGGGTTCACTGAAGTCGAACATCGGCCACGCCCAGACGACGGCGGGCGTCGGCGGCGTCATCAAGATGGTGATGTCGATGCGGCACGGGCAACTGCCCAAGACCCTTCACATCGAGGAACCGACCCCGCACGTCGACTGGAGCTCCGGCGCGGTCGCCCTGCTTCGCGAACCGGTGACCTGGCCCGATCGCGGCCGTGCGCGCCGTGCGGCGGTGTCGTCGTTCGGCATCAGCGGCACCAACGCGCACGTGATCCTCGAACACGACCCGGAAACGGCACCCGACGAACCCGGCACCGCGCCCCACGACGCCGCGCCGACGGTGTGGCACGTGTCGGGCCGCACCCCGCAAGCCCTCGCGGCCCAGGCCGAACGGCTCGCCGCCCACGTGCGCGAGCATCCGGAACTGAACGTCGCCGACATCGCCCACTCCCTGGTCACGACCCGCACCGCGCTGCGCACCCGCGCCGCGGTCGTGGGATCGACGCGCGAGGAACTGCTGGCCGGGATCGACGCGCTCGCCGCCGGGGCCGAGGACTTCGACGGCGAGGTCGTACGCGGCGTCGCCCGCGCGCACGGCGTCGGCCCGGTCTTCGTGTTCCCCGGTCAGGGAGCGCAGTGGGTCGGTATGGGAATCGAACTGGCCGAGCGGTTCCCGGTATTCGCGGACGCGATGGACGAGTGCGCCGCGGCGCTGCGCCCGTTCACCGGGCGCGACCTGTGGGAGGACCTGCGCGGCGACATCGGCCCCATCGAGGTCGTGCAGCCGCTGCTGTGGGCCGTGATGGTGTCGCTGGCGAAACTGTGGCGGTCGTTCGGCGTTGAGCCCTCGGCCGTGGTGGGACATTCGCAGGGCGAGGTCGCCGCCGCGGTGATCTCGGGCGCGCTGTCGCTTTCGGACGGCGCCAAGGTCATCGCGCTGCGGTCGTCTCTGCTGGCCCGGCGGCTGTCGAACATCGGCAGCATCGTGTCGGTGGCGCTGCCGGTTGACGAGGTGCGGCAACGGATCGCCGACCTCGACGGTCTCGGCATCGCGGCGGTGAACGGACCCTCGGCCACGGTCGTGGTGGGGGACAACGCCGAGCTGGACGCTCTGGTGGCCGCGTGCGAGGCCGACGACGTGCGCGCGCGCCGCATCCCGTCCGGCTACCCGACACACTCGGCCCGGGTGGACCCGCTGCGCGAGGAACTGTCCAAACTGCTCAGTGATCTGCGGCCCCGGCGAGGCGCCGTGCCGATGTGGTCGACCGTGACCGGTGAACCGGTCTCCGGCGACGAACTGGACGCCGACTACTGGTTCCGGAACATGCGCCACACCGTCCAGCTCGAACCGGTGGTGCGGGCGCTGGCCTCGTCCGGATACCTCGCCTTCATCGAGATGAGCGCTCACCCGGTCCTGGCCTCAGCCATACAGGACATCGGCGAACACACCGACATGGACGTGTACGCCACCGGGTCGCTGCGCCGCGAGGACGGCGGTGCCCGCCGGTTCCTGACCTCGATGGCCGACGCCCACGTCAACGGACTGAGCATCGACTGGCCGGTCCACTTCGGAAACCGGCGCACCGTCGAGCTGCCGACCTACGCGTTCCAGCACCGGCGCTACTGGCTGTCGACGCCGTCCGGCTCGGCGACCGACACCCATCCGCTGTCCGTCGTGGCGACCCCACTGGCCGAGACCGACGGCGCCCTGCTGACCGCGACCCTGTCGCGGACCGAGACCGAATGGCTCGCCGACCACGCCGTCGACGGGCGGGTCCTGTTGTCCGGCACCGCTTTCGTGGAACTCGTGACGCGGGCCGGTGAGGCGGTCGGTCACGGCCGCCTGGAAGAACTCACACTGCGGGCACCACTGGAACTGGAGTCGCGCGACCGGGTGCGGGTGCAGGTGACCGTCGGCGCGCCCGCGGACGGGTGCCGTCCGGTGTCCCTGCACTCCTGCCCGGAGGGCAGCCCCGAATGGGTACTGCACGCCGAGGGCACGCTGGCCCCGGTCCGGCCCCCCGACGCCGAGGACAACGCGTTCGGCCTGGGCCAGTGGCCGCCCGCGGACGCCGACCCGATCGACGTTGACCACTTCTACGCCACGATCGCCGAATGGGGCTACGGTTACGGACCGTCCTATCGGGGCATCACGGCCGCCTGGAGCCGCGGCGACGAGGTCTTCACCGAGGTACGCCTGGGGGACGACCACCAGTCCGACGCCGCGCGTTTCGGCCTGCACCCCGGCCTGCTCGACGCCGCCCTGCACGGTTTCCTCATCGAACGCATGAACCGCGGCGAGACCGGCCTGGCGCTCCCGTTCGCCATCTCCGGAGTCGACGTGTTCACGCCCGGGGTCTCGGCGGCGCGGGTCAAACTGACCCGGAACGCCGACGACACCGTCGAGGTCCGCATCGCCGACGCCACCGGAACCCCGGTCGCACGGCTGGAGTCGTTCCTGCCGCGCGCGGCCTCCGGACAGACCGTCAACGACCTCTACACCGTCGAATGGGGACCGGTACCGGACCCGGCCGTCGCGCCCGAATCGGTGCGAGTGGCGGAACTGGCCGACCTGTCCCGTCCCGTGCCGCCCACCGTGGTCGTCTCGGCGAACGACACGAGCGACGCCATCGCCGCCGTGACCCGCGCCCACGAACTGGTGCGAGCCTGGCTGGCCGAACCCGACTTCGAGAAGTCCACACTGGTGTTCGACCTGCCGGACGGCGACCCGGTGCACGCCGCGGTCGCGGGCTACCTCCGCTCCGCGTTGACCGAACACCCCGGCCGCTTCGGCATCGTCCACTCCACCGGCGGCACCGCGCCGACGCTGACCGGCGAACCCGAGACGCGCGGCGGCGACGACGGCGTCGAGGCTCCGCTGCTGCGACGACTGCGGGGAGCCGAACCCGTGGCACACCAATGGAACCCGAACCGGCCGGTGTGGATCACCGGCGGCACCGGAACGCTCGGTGGTGTGCTGGCGCGTCACCTCGTGACCGTCCACGGTGTCCGGAAACTGCTGTTGACGAGCCGCCGCGGCCCCCACGCCCCCGGAGCCGACACCCTCGAACACGAGCTGACCGGCGCCGGTGCGGAGATCTCCATCCGCGCTTGCGATGTCACCGACCGCGAAGCCGTCGCCGCACTGCTCGCCGAGGCGAACCCGAGCGCCGTGATCCACGCCGCCGGTGTGCTCGACGACAGCTCCATCGAGAACCTGACCCCCGACCAGTTGCGTCGCGTGTTCACCGCCAAGGCGTCCTCGGCGGCCATCCTGGACGAGCTCACCGCCGGAATGGATCTGGACGCGTTCGTGCTGTTCTCGTCGATCGCCGGAGTCATCGGCAGCGGTGGCCAGGCCAACTACGCCGCCGCGAACGCCTACCTTGACGCATTGGCACTCGACCGGCGCCGTCGCGGCCTTCCCGGCGTGTCCATGGCCTGGGGACTGTGGGACATCGACAGCGGCATGACCGGCCACCTGTCCGACCGGGCCCGGGACCGGCTGTCCCGCATCGGTGTCGCGCCCTTCACCGCCGCGGCGGGACTGTCCATGTTCGACGCCGCACTGCATTCGGGCGAACCCGTCGTGGTCGCCGCGCGACTCGACCTGGCCGCCCTGCGGGACCAGGCCGCCGCCGACGAACTGCCGTCGCTGTACCGGGCACTGGTCGCGGCGCCGAAACGACCGGCCGCGTCCCAGGCGCCACTGGATCAGCGGCTCGCCGAGGCACCGGTCGCCGAACGCGGCCGGGTGCTGCTGGAGGTGGTGCGCGCCAACGCCGCGGCCGTGCTGCGGTCGGACGTCGCCGAGATCGCGCCGAACCTGGCGTTCCGGGACGCCGGTTTCGACTCGCTGACGGCCGTCGAACTGCGTAACCGGCTCAACCGGCAGACCGGGCTGCGGCTGCCAAGCACCGTCGTGTTCCGGCACCCGACGCCCGCCGAACTGGCCGAGCGGCTGCTGTCCGAGCTCGTCGTCGACTCCGAACCGGCGTTCCTGGCCGACGTGGACCGGTTGCGGGACAACCTGTCCGGGCTGGACGCCGCCGACGAGCATCGCGCCGAGGCCGTCACCCGGTTGCGCGCCCTGCTGCGCGAACTGGACGGCCCCGCCGCCGACGACGATCTGGACACCGCCACCGAAGCGGAGATGTTCGCCCTCATCGACCGGGAACTGGGACTGGACTGACCCCGCAGGGGCGGGTCACTGACCGTGGTTGGCGGTCGAGACCTGCCCCCGCGCTTCCGGTGAGATCGACGGCCCGATCTTGTTGATCAGGTCGGCGAGTTCGTGTCCCACCTGCCCGATGTCACAGTCGTAGCTGGCCAGCGCCAGCAGACTGGCTCCACCGGGGATCGACATCGAGAACATGTAGCCGCCGTACAGCTCGGCCATGCAGCTGATCACCGGATCGGCTTGCAGGGCACGGGCGGCACCGGCCAACAGGCTCACCAGGCCCGAGGCGATGGCGGCCAGCCGGTCGGCGTCGTCTTCGGGCAGTTCGTCGTTGCACGCTATGAGCAGACCGTCGGCGGAGACGGTGAGCACGTGGGTGACATCGGGAACTCTGTCGATGAAGTCATTGAGCAAATAGTCAAGATTCTGGGTGTTCAAGACTCGTTCCTCGAATCGTCGGCAGGGGAGAAAGGTGATCGCTTGTCGGGTCTGGTCTTGGCGTACGCGAGATACGATGCGCCGACCGCGGTCGGATCCCGGTACGCCGGTGCGGCATGGGTGGCCGGAACCTCGGCCGACGTGGGTCCCATGGCACCGGGGACCAGTCGCGACATCGGGTCGCGTTTGGGCAGGCCGTCGTCAACGGGATTCGAGGCCGGTGCGGTGGCTCGCTGCGCGGCCTGCCAGCCGTCCTCGTAGGAGCGCATCCCGCCGACGTTCATCCGCCGGGGCCGGTCCTTGTCCCGTTGCCGGGGGACGGCCGGGAACGTCTCGGTGGGAGTGTCGTCCCGATCCATCCGGGGTGGATGTCCCGGATAGGTGGGCACCGCACCGAAGTCGAAGCGGATCTGCGGCAGGCCACCGGTGGATCGTGGCCGCCGGGAACTGTTGTCGGGCTTGCCGCGTGCCGCCGCGTTGCTGCGGGCCCCCGCGTTGTTGCCGCGCTGGCGCGGACGACGCTTGAACAGCGGGGCGTTGCGGATCCCGGTCGGCTTCTGCTCCGGGACGGCCTCGGGCATCGCCGTGATCGCCTTGGGGGCGGCCTCGATGTCGATGATGTCGACCGGAAGCGAGACCTCGGCCAGGGTGCCGCCGACGGCGGCGGCACGCAACTCGACGTGAATGCCGTGCCGCGCCGCGATATGGCTCACCACGGTCAAACCCATGGTCTGCATGGAGTCCAGGTCGAGACCCTTGCGGGACGTCAACCGCGCGTTGAGCTGCGCCATCCGATCGGGGGGCACTCCCATGCCGCGGTCACTGATCTGCACGACCAAGCGGTCGGCCAGCAGTCGTGCGGTCACGTTGACCTGATGGTGGGAGTACTGGGTCGCGTTGTCCAGCAACTCGGCCAGCAACTTCACCACATCGTCGACGGCATTGGCCTTGATCGACACGCCTTCGTCGACCATGCCGATCTGCACCCTGGTGTACTGCTCGATCTGGCTCTGCGCCGCGGTCAGCACGTCGCCGACCGTTTCGTGGGTGCGCCGGACTCGCGCCGGTGCCGCACCACCCAGCACCAGCAGACTGTCGTTGGTGCGCCCGAACAGGGTGACCAGGTGGTCCAGTTTGAACAACCGGTCCAGCCGGTCGGGATCCTGCTCGTTGCGTTCGGCCTCGTCGAGGACGTTGGTCAGCCGACCCGCCAGCGAATGGCCGCGCCGGGCGAGCCGGATGAACATTCCACCGATGTGGAGCCGCAGCAGCGCCTGGTGGGCGGCGACCCGGATCGCCTCCTGGTGGACCTCGTTGAACGCCTTACCGACGTCGGCCAGCTCGTCCCGGCCCTTGACCTTCACCGGCGGGGTGGCTCGGCTGGCGAACTCCTCGGGTGTCTGCCCGTCGAGGTCGGTGCTGTCGTCCAACTGCGCCACGGCACGCGGTAGGCCCTCGGTGGCGACCTGGTGGGCCGAGTCGCGCAACCGGCGCAGACCGCGCACGATCGGGCTACCCAGCCACACGGCCATCAGCAGTGCGATGATCACCGCGACGACGACGCCGCCCAGCTGGGTGTAGGTCAACTGGAACTGCTGGTCGCGCAGCGTCGAGATCTCCTCGACGACCGCCTTGTCGATGTCCTCCTGGACGCCTTCGTACTGTTCGGCGCGCTTGTTCATGCCCTTGGCCCAGTCGCCCGGATCGATGTCGATCTTCTTGCCGGGCTTGGAACGAAGCGCCTCGTCCTCCATCGTCGCCGTCAGGCTGAGCTCGTCGCCGGCCAGCGCCCGGTCCAGCCATTCGCGCCATTCCGTAGGGGCCAGCGAGTTGAACGTCAGCAGGGCGTCGGTGCTACCGGTGTTGGCCGCGGTGATCTTCTGGAACGCCGCCGAGGAGAGCTCTCCCCGGTCCAGGGCCCGCAGCACGGTCTCGGTCTGGATGCTTTGGTACTCGATGCTTCGCGACAGCAGGTTCGACGCCCGGATCCGGTCGGCCACATCGGAGGGCACGCTTCCGGCCTGCGGCACCGATTCGCGGTACGACAACAGGTCCGCGATGGTGATCCGGTAGATGAACGCCGCGGCCGACGCGCCCTGTTTCTGTTCCGAGATGCGTTTTCGCACATCATCGAGGTTGTCCAGTCCGCTTTCGACGTTGTCGAGGTTGATCTTGGTGGAGCTAGGTACGTCGGTGAGTTCGCGAATGCTCGATCGATATCGTTCGATCGCCGCGTCGGTGTCCTTCTGCTGGTTCAGGAACTCCTCGGCCTTGTCGTCCTTGGTGCTGTTCACCAGAGCCTGAACGGCGAGCGTGCGCTCGGACTGGAGTTGGTACGCCAGACTACCGGCCGCTTTGTTCGCGCTGACCAGGTTGCGCATGCGTTCGGCCTCAAGGGCTTCACTGCCAGTCGTCAGAACCGTCAGCGTGGCGAAGACCATCACCGCTATCAGGGGGGCGGCAACGAGTAGCGCTACCTTTTGTCTGATCCTCAAAATTCGTTCACCAGAACTTCGTGTGCTCGATACCTGACCTGGAACTTAAGGTTGAACCCGGTTGTGGCTTTTGCTCGCCGCAGGCTACCCCCGAATTCCTTTGGGAGCAAGAACACTGTGGATGATACCCCGAACTCCAGTCGTATTGGAAAGCGTTCGACACCATAGGAAAGCCATAATTTCGGCCCGGAAACTGTTACAGGTCGGACACTCCGGATTCGTCACGCACCTTCGCGACGACCTGAGGCAGCGCGGTCAGAAAACGGTCCACATCGTCCGCCGTGGTCTCCCGGTGAAGCGAAACCCTTATGTTTCCGTGCGAAAGCACTCCCATGTTCTCCAACACGTGCGATGGGCTCAAAGTGGACGATGTGCACGACGATCCCGCCGAGACGGCGAAACCCCGGCGGTCCAACTCGACCAGAAGCGGTTGCCCGTCCTCGAAAGGATAAGAAAACGTAACGATGTGCGGCAGCCGCTCGACCGGATCCCCGACGACTTCCACGTACGGAATCCGCGCCACCTCCGCGCGTATAAGAGAGGTAAGGCTCCGCAGCCGCTCGTCCTCCTTCTCCCGTTCCGTCAGCACCGCCCGCAGCGACGCCGCCGCGGCCACCACCGCCGGGAGGTTCAGCGCGCCGGGGGCGTCGGGGTCGTGCGAGTCCTCCGGCCACGGACTGCGCCAGCGGACCCCCGCACGCACCGCCAGGACGCCGACCCCCGCCGGGCCGCCCCACTTGCGGGCGCTGCCGCACAACAGCGACCAGGCCGGGACCGGCATCCGGCCCAGGCTCTGGGCCGCGTCCACCAGCAGCGGGATGTCGCCGCACAGCTCGGCGACCTCGGTCAGCGGCTGCACCGTCCCCACCTCATGATTGGCGCTCTGCACCGCCACGAGCGCCACCCCGGGCTGTCCGACCGCCTCGGCCAGCGCGTCCAGCTTGATCGCGCCGGTGCGGGCGACCGGCACCTGCATGCTCGCGCCGCCACGGTCGGTGTGCCAGCCGGCCGCGTGCAGGACCGAGGAATGCTCGACGGCACTGTGGACGAGCCGATCGCCGCGACGGTGGCCCGCCGCCAGCGCCCCCAGCACGCCCGCGTGCACCGCCTGGGTCCCGCTGGCGGTGAAGCTCACCTCATCGGGACGGGCGCCGATCGCCTCGGCCACCGTCTCGCGGGCCGCGTCGAGCAACTGGCGGGCCCGGCGGGCGCGGGAGTACAGCCGGGACGGGTCCGCCCAGCCGTCGGCCGAGGCGGCCTGGAACGCCTGCTCGGCGACCGGATGAACGGGGCTCGCTGTGGCCGCATCGAGGTATGTGAAGGTCATGTCCTATATTCAACGACACGCCGTAGAAATCGGCCCCCCTGGCCGCGCGGTAGCCAGGAACACCAGTAGGCTCACTGCGTCTCGCCAGTGCGGGAGTAAGCAGCGGTCATTGCCCAGAAAGGCTTGAGCAGGTGGTCGAAAGCCCGACACCGGCGAAATCTCGCCGGTCGCGTCGTCTCCTAGGACTGGCGGTCAGTGGCGCGATGTCGCTTCCGCTTCTCGCCGGTTGTTCCGTTGACGAAGCGTTCGCCTTCGGATGGCCGCGCAAACTCCCGACGCCTGAGTCGCGCGAGATGTTCAACATGTGGATCGGTTCCACGATCGCCGCGCTCGCCGTCGGCGTCTTCGTGTGGGGCCTGATCTTCTGGTGCGTCATCCGCTACCGCAAGAAGAGCGACGAACTTCCGGTGCAGACCCGGTACAACCTCCCGATGGAGCTGTTGTTCACGGTCACGCCGTTCCTCATCATCGCGGTGCTGTTCTACTACACCGTGATCGTGCAGTCCAATGTGACCAAGCTGACCGAGAACCCCGACACCGAGGTCACCGTCACCGCGTTCAAGTGGAACTGGGAGTTCTCCTACCCCGAGGCCGAGGGCAAGGACGGCAAGCCGGTCTCCACCGTCGGCGACAGCGACTACGTCCCGGTGCTGGTGGTCCCCACCAACGAGCGGATCCGCTTCACCGAGGTCTCCGAGGACGTCATCCACTCCTTCTGGGTCCCCGACCTGCTGTTCAAGCGGGACGTCATGCCCGGCTACGAGAACAAGTTCGAGGTGACGATCGAGGAGGAGGGCGCCTACGTCGGCCGGTGTGCCGAGCTGTGCGGCGCGTACCACTCGATGATGAACTTCGAGATGCGCGCGGTGTCCGGCGAGGACTACAAGAAGTTCCTCAAACAGCTCCAGGCCGGTAAGTCCACGCCCGAGGCCCTGGAGGCCATCGGCGAGGACCCGTACGCGACCACCACCAAGCCGTTCGACACCAAGCCGAACTCGCGCAAGGCCAGCTAGGGGAACCGATGAAGACCGAGTCGCACCTTTTTGGAATCATCACGTTCTTTCTGTACCTGTTCGCCGCCGTCTACGGCTGGTGGACCTGGTACGACGGCGGACAGATCGAGTTCATCGGCTTCGTCGCGCTGATCCTGGCCGGAACGCTGTGCTTCATGTGCTGGGGCTTCTTCGCCTTCGTCGCGCGCCGGCTCGACCCGCGGCCGGAGGACCGGCCGGACGGCGAGATCGCCGAAGCCGCCGGTGAAGTCGGCTTCTTCTCGCCTGGCAGCTACTGGCCGTTCGGCATCGCCGCCTCGGCGACCATCGCCGGACTGGGCCTGGTGTTCTGGTTCTGGTGGCTGATCGCCGTCGGCATCATCGCCGTCCTCATCACCAGCTGTGGCCTGCTGTTCGAGTACTACACCGGCACCCGCAAGGTCGGCGTTCCCGAGTAACGCCGAACCGACACGCCCGGCGCGCCGAGTGGTCGGTTTTCGGGCAGATCGGCTAGGGTGTGCGGACGATGAGTGCGCTCATCGAGCGTGAACATACCTACCACCGACGGAGCGATCAGTGTCTTACCCCCCTCCCGGCGGGCAGCAGTACCCGGACCCGAACCAGCAGCCCGGATACGGGCAGCAGCCGGGCTACGGCCAGCAGCAGCCGGGTTATGGACAACAGCAGCCCGGCTATGGCCAGCAGCCGGGATACGGGCAACAGCAGCCCGGTTACGGCGACCAGCAGGGCTACGGTCAGCAGCAGCCGGGTTATGGCCAGCAGCAGCCGGGATACGGGCAGGCTCAGCCCCCGGCGGGCGGCCAGTACGGTCAGCCGCAGGGCGGCTTCACTCCCGGCCAGCCCCCGGCCAAGAACAAGACCGGCCTGATCGTCGGGATCGCCGGTGGCGGTGTCGCGCTCGTCGTCGTGGTGATCCTGCTCGTCGTGTTCGTCTTCAGTGGTGGCGGACCCAGCAGCGCGGTCGACAACGTGGTCAACGCCCTTGAGGACGGCGACTACGCGGCCTTCAAGGAAGCGCTGTGCGAGGACACCCGCAAGAGCTTCGAGGAGCTCGAGAAGGCCAGCGGCATGTCCGAAGAGGAAATCGGCAAGGAGCTCAAGAAGAACCTTGAGAAGGAAGGTCTGACCGCCGACTACGAGATCGTCGAGGAGACCGAGTCCGGCGACAAGGGCACGGTAACCGTCAAGACCGACGACGGCGAAGAGAAGATCGACGTCGTCGTGGAAGACGGCGAGTGGAAGCTCTGCCCGGCGATGCCTGGGGCGTAACCGAAACCACGTTCCAACACAGCTTGCGACGATCCGCGTGCCGTCATCGGCACGCGGATCGTCTTTTCACGCGGGAATCCGTTCCGTCACTTAACAGTCACTTAACCGTCCTGAGGGAACGATGGACGGCATGAATCACTTCAGGTTTCTACCGGGACTGCGCCGCGTCCCACTGCGGCCCGACTTCGTCCAGCTGGGTTCCGACCCCGATCGTTCCTATCTGCTGCAACTGCCCGATTCCCGGCTGTCGCAGCTGCTGGAGCGGCTCGACGGCTGGATCGACGAAACCACGTACCAGCTGGCCGCCCACGCGCTCGGGGTGGCGGGCTCGGAAGCGTCGGGACTGCTGAACCTGCTGCGGGGCAAGGGCCTGGTCGTCGACTCGGGCGCGGTGACCGCCGAAGGCTCGCCGGAGGCACACGCCCTGGCCCTGCGCCGCGACCGCACCCCCGCGACGGTACTGGCCGCCCGGCGGCGGCAACGCGTGTTCGTCAACGGCACCGGCGCCCTGGCCCGCCGCACGGCCGTCACCCTGCGAGCGGCGGGGCTGGGACGAGTCTGGTGCGCCGACGAGGGCCGCCGCGGCAAGGCGACCCTGACGGTACTGGTGAACTGCGCCTACCCGCCGACACTCGCGGCCCGGGGACACGCCCGACGACGGCTGCCGTACCTGACCGTCGCGATCCTCGACGGCGCGGTTCACATCGGACCGATGGTGTCTCCCGGTACGACACCGTGCCTGCGATGCGTCGACCTGCACTACCGCGACTGCCTGCCCGCGTGGCACACCGGCGGCGAACCCGAGATCCTCGAGGCCTCGGTCGCCACACTGGCGGCGGGTTGCGTGGCCTCGGCGGCGTTGCAGCGGCTGGACGGCGAGCGGTGCGCCGTCGAGGCGAGCACGATCGAGATCCGCCCGTCGCTGGTGATCCGCCGCCGCGAGTGGAACGTCCACCCCGACTGCGGTTGCGCGTCGACCGACACGCGGCCGTGAACACACTCCGAGCGCGGTCGATCTCCGGCCGCGCTCGGAACCGTTCGGCTGGGCGTCAGCGAATGGCTGTCAGCCGCGACGAAGTCGTCGGCCGCGGCGGCTGGGGCGTCAGCTGTCTTCGAAGCCGATGGCGAAGGTGGACTCGAGGTCGTGCTTGGAGTAGGCGCGGAACGCGATGTGGGTCTCGGTGTCGGCCACGCCGTCCACCTTGGAGATCGCTCCGGCGATGG
This sequence comes from Stackebrandtia nassauensis DSM 44728, assembly GCF_000024545.1. GTDB lineage: Bacteria > Actinomycetota > Actinomycetes > Mycobacteriales > Micromonosporaceae > Stackebrandtia > Stackebrandtia nassauensis. The sequence goes on along the minus strand of NC_013947.1, from coordinate 4,394,818 downwards.
TGTCGGCGATGTGGTCGAACTCCTTGACTCGCACCACCGCGATGAGATCGACGTGTCCGGCCGTCGAGTACACCTCGCTGACGCCGGGCAGTTCGGCGATGGCCTCGGCGACTTCCGGAATCGCGTCGGTGGCGCAGTCAATGAGCACAATCGCGGTGATCACGTGAGGCTCCCTTAGTTCGAAAAACGTCGAGACGCACCGACAATAGCCGCAGTCAGTCGACGCGGGCGGCCTCGGGGTAGTCCGCGTAGGGGCCCAGTCCGTAGTGGGCCAACAGGCGGGAGGCGGCCACCGTGATGGGGGGCATCGCGGTGACCGGCCACCATTTGGCCTCCCACACCTCGGCGCCGTCGATGACCAGCTCGACGGAGTCGGGTTCGACCTCGGTGACGAAGACGGTGTCGACCCAGCGGCCCCGGGTGTGGATCACGGCGCTGGGGGCGGCGGGGGAGATGGCCTCCAGGCCGAGGTCGATGCCGGTCTCCTCGCGCAGTTCGCGGATCGCGGCCTGCTCGGGGCGTTCGCCCCGGTCGAGTAGGCCCGCGGGCAGGCCCCAGCCGAAGCCGGGCGGCTGGCGCAGCAGCAGGATCTGGGACCGGTCGGGGGAGTAGACCATCATGACCGCCCCGACGGTGTAGGTGGGTGCCACGATCCGCACCAGCCGACGACGCACCACTTTGGGCAGTGCGTAGAAGACCTTGTAGGCGCTCGCCCGCCACCGCGAGGCTGGTTTACGGCTGGATTGCGGAGGTTGCGGCATCGGGCACAGCCTACAGGGATCGAGGGATGGTCGGTGGTCGTAGTGTGTGGCGCGCTTCGCCGTCCCTACAGGGCGGACGCGACGGTGATCCAGTTGGCGAGGGTCTCCGCGGCGGCACCCGAGTCCAGGGACTGGACCGCCTTGTCGATGCCGCGTCGCATCGCCCCGTCCAGGTCGGCGGAGATGTCGGTGGTCAGACCCTCGAAGGAGGCGAAGGCCGCGGCGGCGTTGAGCACCACCGCGTCGCGCACCGGTCCGGGCTGTCCGGCGAACACCTGCCGGGCCGCCTCGGCGTTGTAGGTCGCGTCGCCGCCGCGCAGCGCCGACACCGGCGCCCGGGGCAGGCCCAGGGTCTCGGCGTCGACCTCGGTCTCGGTGACGGAGCCGTTCGCGACCAGCCACACCCGGGTGGGCGCGGCCAGCGTCAGCTCGTCGAGGCCGTCACGGCCCCGCACCACCAGGGCGCTGGCGCCCCGGTCAGCCAGTACCCGCGCCATGATCGGGGCCATCCGCTCGTCGGCGCAGCCGATGGCGCCCGCGCGCGGCTGCGCCGGGTTGGTCAGCGGGCCCAGGAAGTTGAACGCCGTGGGGACGCCGAGGTCGCGTCGGGGTGCGGCGGCGTGCCGCATGCCCGGGTGGAACCGCGCCGCGAAACAGAAGCCGATCCCGGCCTCGGTGACGCACCGGGTGACCTCCTCGGGGCCCAACGGCAGCGGCACCCCCAGCTCTTCCAGCAGGTCGGCCGAGCCGCACTTGGACGAGGCGGCACGGTTGCCGTGCTTGACGACCCGCACCCCGCCACCGGCCACCACAATGGAAGCCATCGTGGAGATGTTGACGGTGTGAGCTCCGTCGCCGCCGGTGCCGACGACGTCGGCGCAGTCGAAGTCGAGCTTGATGCGGGAGGTGTTGGCCAGCATCGCCGTCACCAGCCCGGTCAGTTCGGAAGGCGTCTCACCCTTGGCGCGCAGCAGCACCGCGAAGGCGGCCAGCTGCGAGTCGGCGGCCTCCCCGGCCATGATCTCCTGCAGGGCCCAGTCGGTGTCGGCGGCGGCCAGTTCCTGACCGGCCATCAGGGTTGACAGAATCTGCGGCCAGCTGCGGTCACCCATGTCGGCGTCCTTTTATGTAGTGGCGGTGGCGCGCGATCGCAGCAGCTCCACGATCGCCGCCGAAGTGCGGATCGGGTCAAGCGGGTGGGTCAGGCTCGCGTCGGCGCGCGACCAGGCGGCAAGCCACTGGTCGGCGGCGCGCTTGAGGACGACGCAGGTCGTCGGCGGGTCGTCCAGCTCGTCGCGCAGCTGCCGGGCGATGCCCAGCCCCCCGGCGGGCTGCGATTCGCCGTCCAGCAGCATCAGGTCGATCTCGTAGGTGTCGATCAGCCGGATCGCCTCGTCGTAGTCGGAGGCCTCCAGGTACTCGATCGTCACGTCCTCGGTGGGCTGCTCACCGATCGCCGAGCGCATGCCGTGTCGCACCTTCGGGTTGTGGCTGTACAGGATGACTGAGTAGGTGGTCATGGCAACGCTTTCGACACGGGTGCGGATTGCTTGGGACGATGCGAGCCTACCGCCTCGACATCGGCACCCGATTGGTGCGCCCCCCGCCGCGTCGCGGGTAACCATCTCACGACAGTTTCGCCAGGATGTGCCGCGTGGCCTGCGGCTATGCACACAGGCCACAGGCGACACGCGGAGCAGACCCACCCCGCCACAAGTCGTAGAAGATCAGCGGCAATAATGGCCGCGTGACTGCGGCTGAAGCGACCATTGATCCCAGGCGGATACACTCACTGACCCGTCCCAACATGGTCAGTGTCGGCACCATCGTGTGGTTGTCGAGCGAGCTGATGTTCTTCGCCGCGCTGTTCGCGATGTACTTCTCCATTCGTGCCGCGGCACCGGAACTGTGGGAAGAGCACACCAAGCACCTGAACATCCCGTACGCGGCGGTGTTCACCCTCATCCTGGTGGCCTCCTCCTTCACCTGTCAGATGGGTGTGTTCTGTGCCGAGCGCGGAGACGTCTACGGACTGCGGCGCTGGTTCACCATCACGTTCTTGATGGGCCTGGTCTTCGTTCTGGGGCAGGTCAACGAGTACCGCACCCTGGTGTCCGAAGGCATCGCCATCAACACCGACGGCTACGGGACGATGTTCTACCTGACGACCGGGTTCCACGGTCTGCACGTGACCGGCGGGCTCATCGCGTTCATCATCTACCTGATCCGTACGACCATGGGCCGGTTCACGCCCGCCCAGGCGACCTCCGCGATCGTGGTGTCCTACTACTGGCACTTCGTCGATGTCGTCTGGATCGCGCTGTTCGCCATGATCTACTTCCTGCGATGAGACACAAGCGACTCCCGGTCCGTCCTTGATGAACCGGACACGATGGACCACATAACCTGAATACGGCACATCCGAGGCGGCCCGCATCGGATACGAAACACAAAGGTGAGGCAATAGACGTGGCGGCACCAACCAGACACCGACACCGGTGGCGCAGGCGCCTTGGGGCGCTGGCCCGGTTCATCGGCGCGCTCGCATTGGTCGGCGGCATATACACGGGTTTCGCTCCGGGCATCTACGCCGACGAGCCGGACAAGGAGTTCGAGAAGCTCGCCGCCGAGGGCAAGGAGCTGTACGACAACAGCTGTGTGTCCTGCCACGGACCGAAAGCCGAGGGTGTCGACGGCCGCGGCCCCAGCCTCATCGGGGTCGGCGGTGCGGCCGTTGAGTTCCAGGTGAACTCCGGTCGGATGCCGATGGCGCGCCAGGAGGCGCAGGCCGAGCGCAAACAGCCCATGTTCACCCCCAAGGAGGCCGAGGCGCTGGCCGCCTACATCCAGCAGCTGGGTGGTGGACCCGAGGGCGTCACCGACGAGGAGATCGACGCCCTGACCGGAGACCTCTCCGACACCGAGATCGCCGAAGGCGGCGAGCTGTTCCGAGTGAACTGCGGCAGCTGCCACGGCTTCGCCACCGGCGGCGGCGCGCTGTCCTCGGGCAAGTACGCGCCCGCGCTGGAGGGTGTGGCGTCCGACGAGATCTACGAGGCGATGCTGACCGGCCCGCAGAACATGCCGGTCTTCGCCAACGCGCAGCTCACGCCGGAGGAGAAGGTCGAGGTCATCGCCTACATCGAGTACCTCAACGAGGACCGCGATCCGGGCGGGCCGTTGACGCTCGGCCGGTTTGGACCGTCCACTGAGGGACTCGCGATCTTCCTCGTCGGGATCACCACCCTCGCCGTGGCAACACTGTGGATAGCGGGGAAGTCGTAGGGATATGAGCAACGACAAACAGCACTCGTCCGACGAGATCGACGTCACGGACCCGAAACTGACGAAGTTCGACATCGTCAAGGAGGGCCTGCGCCGCGACGGCATCGAGATCCTCCACTACGAACCGGCCTTCCCGAAGGCCGGAACCGCCGAGGAGAAGCGGATCGAACGCTTCATCGCGTTCTGCTTCACCCTCACCGGCCTGGGCGCCCTGGGCTTCGTCGTCACCTACATCTTCTGGCCGTGGGAGTACGTCGAGGGCAACGCCTCCGAGCTGAGCAAGTGGTACACCCCGATGCTGGGCCTGTGCCTGGGCGTCGCGCTGGCGGGTCTGGGCATCGGCATCCTCACCTGGGCCAAGAAGCTGCTGCCCAAAGAGGAACTGGTCCAGGACCGGCACGACGGCGGCTCCTCCGAGGAGGACCGCAAGATCACCGGCGCGACGGTCAGCAACGTCGTCGACGAGACCGGCATCAAGCGCCGTCCGATGCTGAAGCGGGCGCTGCTGTTCGGTTCGGCGCCACTGGGTCTGGCCGCGATCGCGCCGTTGGGCGCGCTGATCGTGCCGCCCGGCGACGACCGCGACCACACCGGTTTCGACGCCAAGAAGTACAACGACGGCAACCCGGTGCGGCTGATCCTCAAGGACGGCACCCCGGTGCGGCCCGACATGGTCAGCGTCGGTGGTCAGGTCACGGTGTACCCCGAGATCCCGCACGGCACCACCAACAAGCACGCCGACTCGCCGACGCTGCTGATCCACCTGCGTGACGCCGACTCCAAAGAGGCCGCCAAGTACATCAAGAAGAACGACAAGAAGTACGCCGAGTCGAACTGGAACAACTTCTTCGCGTTCTCCAAGATCTGCACCCACGTCGGCTGCCCCGCCAGCCTCTACGAGCAGCAGACCAACCGGTTGCTGTGCCCGTGTCACCAGTCGCAGTTCGATATCATCCAAGGCGCCAAGCCGATCTTCGGCCCGGCGACCCGGTCGCTGCCGCAGCTGCCGATCGACGTCGGCGACGACGGGGTCTTCTACGCGAAATCCGATTTCCTGGTGCCGGTCGGCCCCGCCTTCTGGGAGCGTGACGAGAAATGAAGCGCCGCAAGTTCGACATGAAGCAGCTGCCCGGCAAGGTCGGCAACGAACTGGACGACCGGTTCAAGCTGGCCTCCCCGGCGCGCAAGCTGATGACCAAGGTCTTCCCCGACCACTGGTCGTTCCTGCTGGGCGAGATCGCGCTGTTCTCGTTCATCGTGCTGCTGCTGACCGGTACCTTCCTGGCACTGTTCTTCGAGCCGTCGATGGTCGAGGTCAAGTACGACGGCGTCTACACGCCGCTCAAGGGCATGGAGATGTCCAAGGCCTACGAGTCGACGCTGCACATCTCCTTCGAGGTGCGCGGCGGTCTGGTCATCCGGCAGATGCACCACTGGGCCGCGCTGCTGTTCGTGGCCGCGCTCTTGGTCCACATGGGCCGGGTGTTCTTCTCCGGCGCGTTCCGCAAACCGCGTGAGACCAACTGGATCATCGGCTGCGTCCTGTTCATCCTGGCCTTCTTCGAGGGCCTGCTGGGTTACTCCATCCCGGACGACGGCCTGTCGGGCACGGGTCTGCGGATCATGAGCGGTATCACCGAGTCGATCCCGTTGATCGGCACCTGGGCGCACAACGCGCTGTTCGGCGGCGAGTACCCCGGCGAGGTGATCGTCACCAGGTTCTACATCCTGCACGTCCTGCTGGTGCCGGGCATCCTGTTGGCGCTCATCGGTATCCACGTCGGTCTGGTCTTCGCGCAGAAGCACTCGCAGTGGCCCGGCCCGGGACGCACCGAGCACAACGTGGTCGGTTTCCGGATGTTCCCCAACTACGTGTCCAAGCAGGGTGGCTTCTTCATGCTGGTCTTCGCGGTCATCGCGTTGATGGGCGGCCTGTTCCAGATCAACCCGATCTGGCTGTTCGGACCGTACGAGGCGTCGGTGGTGTCCTCGGCCAGCCAGCCGGACTTCTACGTCCTCTTCCTGGAGGGCCTGGTCCGACTGTTCCCCGCCTGGGAGTTCACGATCTTCGGGTACATGGTCCCGGCGGTGTTCTGGCCCGCCGTGATCGGTATGGGCGTCGCCTTCACGGTGCCGATCTTCTACCCGTTCATCGAACGCCGCTTCACCAAGGACAAGGCGCACCACAACCTGCTGGAGCGTCCCCGCGACAACCCGACGCGGACCGCGGTGGGCGCCATGGTGACCAGCATCTTCCTGGTCACCACCATCTCGGGCGCCAACGACGTCATCGCCGACCAGTTCAACATCAGCCTCAACGCGATGACGTGGGCTGGCCGCATCGGCATCGTCGTGGTCCCGGTGATCACGTACTACGTGACCCACCGGATCTGCCTCGGCCTGCAACAGCACGACCGCGAGGTCCTGTCGCACGGCATCGAGACCGGCATCCTGCGCCGCGACGCCAACGGCCGCTTCTACGAGGTCCACCAGCCACTGGCGGCCCCGGACGAGCACGGCCACACCGAGCTGGAGTACAACGGCTGGGTCGTGCCCAAGAAGATGAACCGGGTCGGCGCGCTGGCCCCGGCCGTCAAGGGCTTCTTCAAGCCGATCGAGGAGGACACGAACGGCGAGAAACGCGCCATCGAGTCCTCCGACGACAAGAAGGAGGTCGGCGCCGGAAGGCACTGACCCGCAACGTGAGAAGGCCCCGCCGAGCGATCGGCGGGGCCTTTCGTGTCGGACAGGACACATTGTCCCGGTTCGCTCATCGAACTAATGTGACCACAGACGTCCGGACGAAAGGTCACCCCCATGCGCACTCTCATCGTCGGCGCCGGAGCCGTCGGCGGCTACTTCGGATCCCGACTGGTTCACAGCGGTCAGGACGTGACGTTCCTGGTGCGCCCGCGCCGCGCGGAACTGTTGCGGCGGCGCGGTCTGCGGGTCACCGGCCTCGGCGAGGACACCGTCGTCGAGCCACGGCTGGTGACCGCGCCCGAACTGACCGGCGACTACGACGCGATCCTGTTGGCGGTCAAGGCGACCGGATTCGAGCAGGCCCTCGCCGACGTCGCGCCCGCCGTCGGCGACGACACCGCGATCCTGCCGCTGCTCAACGGCATGGCGCACCTGGACCGGCTCAACGAACGCTTCGGCCCGGCCCGGGTACTGGGCGGCGTCGCGAAGGTCATGACCACCGTCGACGACGAGGGCGACATCGTCCGGCTGGGACCGCTGGAGCACATCCTGCTGGGGGAGCAGGACGGGCGGCCGTCGAGCCGCGTCGACGACATCCACGCGACGCTGACCAAGGCCGGCATCCCCAGTGACACCAGCACCGCCGTCCTCGGTGCCATGTGGAGCAAGTGGGTGTTCATCTCCGCGCTGGGGGCCGTGACCACCCTGCTGGACGGGACGGTCGGCGAGGCCAACTCGGTGCCCGGCGGCACCGCCGTGGCCGCCGCGATCACGCGTGAGGCCGCGGCGATCGCCGAGCGTTCGGGTTTCGGCCTGTCCGAAGCGGCGTTGACCGCTGTCCTGTCGACGACCACCGACCCGGACTCGCCGGTCACGCCGTCGCTGTACCGCGACCTGACCTCCGGGCTTCCCACCGAAGTGGAGCACCTGTTCGGCGACCTGATCGCCCGAGCCCGCGACCTGGGCGTCGACACGCCGCTGCTGGACGCCGCGACCGCCCGGCTGCGGGTCCACGAGCGGCGACTCGCCGCCGGTTCCTGAACCGAGGGCGGCCGTGCCATTCCCGTAGCGCATGGGCGCCATGCCGGATCGTCGTTGGTCATCCACGTCGGACGTTCGTATCATCGAGCGCGTGCCTGACATTCCACCTGTAGACCAGAAGCTGCTCGCATTCGCCGTGCGCACCGTGTGGGAGGCGGGCGAGGTCTCGGCGGCCCGGTTCTTCAGCGGCAGCCGGACCGTGACGAAGTCCGACGGGTCGGTCGTCACCGACACCGACCTCGAAGTGGAGAAGCTGATCCTGGGGCGGTTGGCCGAGCGCTACCCCGAGGACGGCAGCCTCGGGGAGGAGACCGGTGAGCACACCGGCCGCTCGGGGCGTCGCTGGATCGTCGACCCCATCTCGGGCACCGCGTTCTTCGTGCTGCGGATGCCGTTGTTCGCCAATCTTCTGGCCTATGAGGACGAACACGGTCCGGCGGTGGGCATCGTGAACCTGCCGATGCAGCGCGAGCTGGTGTACGCGGGGCGTGGCCTGGGGTGCTGGCGCATCACCGAGGCCGACGGCCAACCGGTGGCGTGCCGGGTGGGGGACCGGCCGAACGCCAAGGGCGCGTTGACCTTGGCCATGAACCAGCAGACCTGGTCGACCGAGCTGGTGGCCGCGCTGCACGGCCACGTCGACCTGGTGGGGGCGATCAACCATCCGGTGGTGCACCTGGTGACCGGCCGGGTCGACGCGATGGTGATGACGGGTCAGGGCTATGACGACCGCGCGGGCCTGCCGTTGATCGTCGAGGAAGCGGGCGGCGTGGTCACGGATCTGGACGGCGCGCCGCTGCTGTCGGGCGACGGGAGCGTCCTGGCGACCAACGGCCGGTGGCACGAGGAGCTCGTCGACCTCGTGAAGGGCCTGCCGCGCCTGAAGTCGCCGCGCTGAGCCGCCGGGCCGGAGTGTCCGAACCCGGTGGGTGTCGCGGCGGGATTAGGGTTCAGCCATGACGACCCAACCTGCGCCAGCCGATCCGCGCGGCGTCACACCCGGGAAGTTCTGGTACTGGATCGCCGGGATCATCATCGTGCTCGGCATCGCCGCCGGAGTCACCGTGTTCGTGTTCGGCGTGTCGACCATCGCCGGGAACATCCCGGACATGAAGCAGACCTTCGCCGACGGCGAGGAGACCACGGTCGAGCTGTCGCCCAACCAGGACTGGGCGATCTACGTCGACGCCTCCGGGGACACACCCCCGACCGTCGACTGCGGCGTCGCATCAGACGACGGCAAGGCCATGATGACGCCCAGCAGCGACACCTTCAACTTCAGCGACGGCGGCCACCAGTGGCACCTCGTCTACGACGTCAGTGTCGACAAGAGCGGCGAGTACACCTTCACCTGCACCGCCGGTGAAGCCGCCGACGGCTACGCCATCGGCGACGGGGTCGACGTGGGCGGGTTCGTCGGCGGCGTCTTCGGTTCGCTCGGCGGCCTGATCGGCATTCCGTGCTTCTCGCTGGTCGTGGGCGGCGTCATCATCCTGATCGTGGCGATGCGCCGCAGCGGCAACAAGAAGAAGCTGCGGCAGACACCGGACGCTCCCGGCGCGTGGTGACACGCTCCGGCGTGATCAGCTCGCGCCGGGCAGGCGCAGTTCGCCGTCGATGCGGCGCGGGACGTCGGTCGCCTCGTCGCGCAGCTCGGGCGGCAGCACGAACGCGGGCGCGTTCTGCCAGGTGACCGGCCGCAGGAACCGCCGGATCGCGGTCGCGCCCACCGAGGTGTGCGCGCTGTTGGTGGACGGCCAGGGCCCGCCGTGGTTCTGCGCCCACGACACCCGCACCCCGGTGGGGAAGCCGTTGTACAGCACCCTGCCGGTGGTGTCGCGCAACAGTGTCGACAGTGCCGCGACCCGCTCCTCGTCGTCGGTTCCGGAGTGGATCGTGGCGGTCAGCGAGGACGGGAGTTTCGCCACGACCGCCTCGCGCAGCGCCTCCAGTGTGTCGTACCGGACCAGGACGGTGGTGGGGCCGAAGCACTCCTCGACGACCGTTTCGGTGAGGTCGGCGGCGTCGACGCTGAACAGGCGCGGCACCATGGCGAAGCCCGAGGTGGTGCCGGTCGACTCGGCGACCAGGTTCGCCGCGTTCGACTGTCCGGCGCGCGCGGTCGCGTAGCTTTCGGCGATGCCCTGGTTGAGCGCCACCGCCACGGGCGCGTTCGCGAACAGTTTCGCCAGCGTCGCGGTGAACGCGTCGCCGTCAGCGCCCGACGGTACGAAAACCAGCCCGGGTTTGGTGCAGAACTGCCCGGCCGAACCGGTGACCGAGGTGAGCAGTCCCTCGGCGATGTCCCCGCCCCGCTCTCGCAGCGCGGCTTCGGTGAGGACGACCGGGTTGAGGCTCGACATCTCGCCGTAGAACGGGATCGGCTCGGGGCGGGTGTTGATGATGTCCAGCAGCGCTTTCCCGCCGCGCAGCGAACCGGTGAAGCCGACGGCCTTGACGCGCGGGTCGGCGACCAGCGCGGCGGCGGCCTCACGTCCGTAGACGATGCCCAGGACGCGTTCGTCCACACCCGAGTCACGCAGAGCGTGGCGCAGGATCTCGAAGGTCAGCTGCGAGGTCGCCGGGTGGGACTCGTGGGCCTTGACGATCACCGGCGAACCGGCCGCGAGCGCCGAGGCGGTGTCGCCACCGGGCACCGAGAACGCCAACGGGAAGTTGCTGGCGCCGAACACCGCGACCGGGCCGAGCGGGACCAGCATCCGCCGCAGGTCGGGGCCCGGGCCCATCGGTGTGTCGGCGGCGTGGTCGATCGCGGCCTCCAGATAGGAGCCCTCCTCGATCACGTCGGCGAACAGGCCCAGCTGGTAGACCGTGCGGGTCAGTTCGCCGTTCAGTCGCGCCTCGCCGAGTCCGGTCTCGGCGTCGGCGATCGCGACGATGTCGCCGCGCCGCGCGTCCAGTGCCGCGCCCATCGCCCGCAGCAGCGCCGCCCGGCCCGAACGGCCCAGCGCCTCGAAGCCGGGTGCCGCTTCGGCGGCGTCGGAGGCCAGCGCGGCCACCTCGACGTCGCTGGTCGGCGGGAACGGTTCACCGAAGGTCTCACCGGTTCGCGGGTTGACGCTTGAGATGACTGACATGTGCGGTCCTTTCGACACGATGGACGGTGGTTCAGTGCGTTTCGCGGCTGGTGGTCTTCGGCTCGGTCCAGAAGTCGGCGTTGTCGATGCCCAGTCTCACAGGGTCGAAGGTCGGGTCGAGACCGAGCCTGCGCTGCGCGTCGTAGTCTCGCAACGCCTTCAGCGCCGGTTTGACGAGGAAGATGATGCACACCATGTTGACCCACGCCAGCGAGGCGTAGCCGACGTCGCCGATGGCCCAGATGACGTCCGCCGACTCCACGCCGCCGTAGAACACCATGCCGACCATGGCGACGCGCAGCGCGTATCCCAGCCAGACGTTGGGGCGGCCCCGGGTCAGGTAGGTGAGGCTGGTGTCGGCGATGAAGTAGAACGCCGCGACGGTCGTGAACGCGAACAGCGCCACCGCGACGGCCACGAACGGCGAACCGATGCCGGAAAACACCGTGTCGAGCGCGTGCTGGGTGTTGTTGGTTCCCGCTTCGACGCCGGGCAGGTTGGTGACCAGCTTGTCGCCCGCCTCGGTCTCCACGTTGTACATTCCGGTCACCAGGATCATCAGCCCGGTGGCCATGCACACGAACAGGGTGTCGAGGTAGATCGAGAACGACTGCACCAGGCCCTGTTTGGCCGGGTGCGACACCTCGGCCGCGGCCGCACCGTAGGTTCCCTCACCGACCCCGGCGACGTTGGAGAACACCGCCCGGCGCACACCCCACGCGATGGCCGCGCCGACGATGCCGCCGAACATCGAGTCGGCGCCGAACGCGCTGGCGAACACGAGCTTGACCATGCCCGGGATGGCGGGGGCGTTGACGGCCAGCACCACGACCGCGGCGAGGAGGTAGCCGATTGCCATGACCGGCACCACCATGTTGGCCATGCCGACGATGCGCTTGCGGCCGCCGAAGATCACGAACGCGAACACCACGGCCACCACGAGTCCGGTGATCCACGGGCTGATGCCCATGGCCTGCTCGAATCCCGCTGAGATGGCGTTGGACTGCACGCCCGGCGCCAGCACGCCGTACAGCGTCAGCGCCGTGGCGGCGGCGATCACGGCCAGCCACTTCTTCTTCAGGCCCTTTTCGATGTAGTAGGGGATGCCGCCGAAAAACTTCCCGTCCGTTTTGGACTTGTAGATCTGGGCGAGCGTGGATTCGACGAAGGCGCTGGCGGCGCCGAGGAAACCGGTGACGCCCATCCAGAACAGCGCGCCGGGGCCGCCGACGGTGATGGCGGTGGCGACGCCCGCGATGTTGCCGACGCCGACGCGGCTGGACAGGGTCAGCATCAGCGCCTGGAACGACGAGACGCCGGCGTCGGATTTCTCGCCGGTTCGCAGCTGCCGGATGGTGTCGGGCAGTCCGCGCACCTGGATGGCGCGGGTGAGGATGGTCAGCACCAGGCCGAGGCCCAGCGCCAGTACGACCAGCGGCGTCCACAGCCAGTCGGTGACAGAGACAAGGAAGTCCATAGGGGGCACCTCTTCTTAGAGGGAGGGGTTGACGGCGCTTGTGGCCGTTGAAGTTCGAACGGGACGAAGCCGGGGGATCGCCTCGGCTGCGCGCCGTCGTCAGAGGGTGAAGCCGCTGGGGAAGGGGTCTTCGGGGTCGAGCAGGTACTGGGCCATGCCGGTGATCCAGGCGCGGCCGGACACCGTGGGGATCACGGCGGGCTGTCCGGCGATGTCGGTGGTGTCGATGAGCTCGCCGGTGAAGCGGGTGCCCAGCAGCGATTCGTTGACGAACGGGGTGTTCAGGTCGAGTGCGCCGCGCGCGTGCAGTTGCGCCATCCGGGCGCAGGTGCCGGTGCCGCAGGGGGAGCGGTCGAACCAGCCGGGGTGGATGACCATCGCGTTGCGGGAGTCGGCGCCGTCGCGTCCGGGCGCGGTGAACTGGACGTGTTTGCACCCGGCGATGCCGGGGTCCTTGGGATGCGCGGGACGGTTCTGCGCGTTGATGGCGTCCATGATGGTCATACCGGCGGCGAGGATGCGGTCCTTCTCGGCCTTGTCGAAGCCGATGCCGAGCTGCTCGATCGGCAGGATGGCGTAGAAGTTGCCGCCGTAGGCCATGTCGTAGGTGACGTCGCCGATCCCGGGCACCGAGACGGTGGCGTCCAGCTCCACCGAGAACGCCGGGACGTTCTGGAACTTCGCCGAGGCGGCGCGTCCGTTGTCGACGGTGACCTCGACGGTCACCAGTCCGGCGGGGGTGTCCAGCCGCACGATCGTGACCGGTTCGGTGACCTCGACCATCCCGGTCTCCACCAGTACCGTGGCCACGCCGATCGTGCCGTGGCCGCACATCGGCAGCAGTCCGGACACCTCGATGTAGAGCACGCCCCAGTCGGCGTCGGGCCGCGTCGGCGGTTGCAGGATCGCGCCGCTGGCGGCGGCGTGGCCGCGCGGTTCGTTGACGAAGAACTCGCGGATGTGGTCGAGGTTCTCGATGAAGTACTCGCGGCGGGCCGCCATCGTGTCGCCGGGGATCGGTCCGACCCCGCCGGTGACGACGCGGGTGGGCATGCCCTCGGTGTGCGAGTCGACGGCCGAGAAGTAGCGGGAAGCGCGCATGTCAGATCCTTTCGCGGACGGTGTCGGTGGCGGCGGTGCGACGGCGGCCCGGCATGTCAGGCCGCCACGGGGTTCGCCGCCAGGTAGTCCATGGCCTTGCGCATGTCGGCGTCCAGGGCCGCGAGCTGTTCGTCGGACAGCGGGCCGCGCGGCGGACGGCACACGCCGCCGAACCGTCCCACCAGGTCCATGCCGCGTTTGATGGCCTGCACGAACTCCACCCGCGAGTCCCACCGGAACGCGGCCACCAGCGGTTCGTACAGCGCCCGGGCCTCGGCCAGCTTCCCGGCCCGTGCCAGTTCGAACAGCCGCGCCGACTCGGCGGGGAACACGTTCGGGAACCCGGCGAACCACCCGCTCGCACCCATCAACAGCGACTCCAGCGCCACGTCGTCGGCCCCGGCGACGACGGTCAGCTCGGGCGCGAGCTCGCGGATCTCCAGGACCCGCCGCACGTCGCCGGAGAACTCCTTGACCGCCACGACGTTGTCGAGCTGCGCGATCTCGGCGAGCACCGTCGGGGACATGTCCACTTTGGTGTCAATCGGGTTGTTGTAGACCATCACGGGCAACCCGACGGCGGCGACCTGCTCGAAGTGGTGGACCACCTCACGGTCGTTGGCCCGGAACATGGTGGGCGGCAGGCACAGCACGCCGTCGGCGCCGTCCTCGGCGGCCTTCTCGGCCCACTCGCGCGCCTGGTGCGCGCCGACGCCGTGCACGCCGACGACCACGACCCCGTCATCGCCGACCGCCTCGATGGCGGTCCGGGCGACGGCGCGCCGCTCCTCGGCGGTGAGCGAGGAGTACTCGCCCAGCGAACCGTTGGGGCCCACGCCCCGACAGCCGCTGTCGACCACCCAGCGGCAGTGCTCGGCGAACTTGTCCAGATCGGGGCGCAGCCCGGCGGGGGCCGAGGAGTCCTCGGCGTAGGGGAGGGCGGTGGCGACGATGACGCCGTCGAGCTTTTCGGAGGTCATGCTGTTCCTTCGCGTGAGTCGGTTTCGGGGGAATCGGCCAGCTCGGCTGGCTTGGCTTGTGGGCTATCGGCCTCGGCCAGCTCGGCCAGCCGGATCGGGACGGCTATCGGGCGGCGCGCGAACGCCGAGCCGGGCTCGGGCAGCCCCGCCAGTTCGGCGACGTTGCGGCCACAGATCCGGCCTTGGCAGCGGCCGAGCCCGGCGCGGCTGACCAGCTTCACCGCGCGCACACCGTCGGCTCGATGCTCGTCGACGGCGCTTCGCAGCTCGCGGCAGCTGACTTCCTCGCAGCGGCACACGAGCGTGTCGTCGCTCAGCCAGCTCTGCCAACCCGATCTGACCGGGTACGCCGCTGCCATGGCCGCCGCGAACCGCCGTCCCGTTCTGATGTGCCGCAACGCTTTCGACGGTCGCTTGACTCGCGCGCCGAGCGCGATGGCCGCGGCGGTTCCGGCCACGGTGCCCTCGTGCTCCGACAGCACCGCCCCGCCGATGCCGGTCAGCTCCCCGGCGGCGAACACGCCCGCGACCGACGTCGCCTGCGATATGTCCACAGTGACGAACCCGTCCGCGACCGCGCAGCCCACGGCGGTGGCCAGCTCCAGCTGCGGCGTGAACCCGAAACCGACGCACACGGCGTCGACTTCGACGTCGCGCTGGCTGCCGGGGACGACACGCCAGTTCACGTCCAGCTTCGCCACGGTCGCGGCCTCGACGCGATCATCCCCGTGGGCCGCGATCACGGCCTGCCGCGACCGGTACGGAATCCGTTGCCGCGCCAGCAAACCGAGGTACCCCGCCAGTTCGGCGGCCTTGCCGGGACTGGTGACAGCGCCCGACAACTGGCGCGACCAGTCGGCCAGTTTGCCCGGCTGCCGGGACGTCGTGTCTCGCTCGGCCAGCGCTCGTGCGGTGTGCCGTCCGCCCCGCCGTGGTTCGGTCGTCGCCGACTCCTCGCCGGGCCGCAGCCAGCCCGTCAGCACGGTGTTGGCCTCCAGCACCGCCTCGACCCGCGCGCCGACGTCCACCAGCGACGCGGCGACCGGCAGCAGGAACGGTCCCGTGCCCGACAACAACACCCGCTGTCCAATCGCGACACCCTGTCCCTTGGCCAACGCCTGCGCCGCACCCGCCGTGACCACACCCGGCAGATCCCAACCGGGGAACGGCAACGCGCGATCATGAGCACCCGTCGCCAGCACCAACGCGGCGGTGTTGACGCTGCGGCTCACCCGCCCGGGACCGTCCGCCGGGCCGGTGCTCACGTGCACACGGTGCCCGCCCGCGATCGGCTCGATCGCCCACACCACCGACTCGGCCCAGTACTCGACGCCGTCGGGCAGCGCGAACTTCTCGGTGCCGTCGGTGGCCGACTGCCGGTGGTACTGGCCGCCGAGCTTGGCCTCGGAATCGATGAGCAGCACCGGAACCCCCGCGCCCGCCGCCGCGTGGGCGGCGGCCATCCCGGCCGGTCCGGCTCCGATGACGACCACGCGCATCATGACGGCAGCTCCGCCCCGTGCTGGGTGCGCACGTCGTCGCCGTCGCCGACGAGTCGCTGGCAGGCTCGCACGTCGGGGACGCCGTTGACGACGACGAGACAGTCGTGGCAAACCCCGATGCCGCAGAAGATCCCGCGCGGTCGTCCCGCTTCGCGGGTGGTGCGCCACGAGACGCGGCCCAGCCGCAGCAGCACGGCCGCGACGGTCTGTCCGCTCGCGGCCTCGACCTCGACGCCGTCCACAGTCACCCGCATACGATCGCTCCCCTCGTGAGCTGAGCCTGGACCGGAGTCGGAACCTGGGCCCGAGCCCGAGCTTGAGGCTGGGCCCGAGCCGGAACCTGGGCCGGAGCCGGAGCCGGAGCCGGAGCCTGGGCCTGGGCCTGGGCCTGGGCCCGAGCTTGAAGCTGGGCCCGAGCCCAGGCTTGAGGTTGGGCCGGAGCGCGGCTGGCCGTCTCTCTCATGCCGTCGCTCCTTCCAGCAGCGCCGGGCGATCGACGCGAAACGGCTCCGGATCCAGCACGCTCTCGCGCCCCAGGAACTGATCCGCCAACAGCCGCCCCGTGGCCGCCGCCAACCCGATCCCCGCCCCCTCGTGCCCGGTCGCGTGCCACAGCCCGGGCAGCCTCGGGTCGGCCCCGATCACCGGCAGATGGTCCGGCGTATACGGCCGAAACCCGCCATACGCCCGCATCACGGGAACGTTGCCCAGCACCGGAAACAGCCCCACCGCCTTGCGTGCCAGCTCGCGCAGCACCTCAACACGAATCGTCTCGTCGAACCCTACCCGCTGCCGACTCGATCCGATGAGGACCGTCCCCGCCCGCGTGGACTCCACGACGGTGGACGTCTGCAGATCCGCGTCGCCGCTGACCGTCGCGCCGACATAATCGGCGTCATAGACCTTGTGCCGCACCACATCTGGCAGCGGCGCCGTCACCAGCACCATGCCGCGCCGAGGCAACACCGCGATCGGCGCCCCAGCGGCGCGCGCGAACTCGCCCGCCCACGGACCGCAGGCGTTGACGACCGCGCGGCAGCTGATCGCCCCGTCCGAAGTGTTCACCGAACTGACCGCCCCCGACGCGTCGGTCCCGACCCCCGTGACCGCGACACCTCCGCGCACCGCCCCGCCCCGGGCCCGCACCGCCGACAGCAGCGCGCTGGCCGCCAGTACCGGCTGAAGCTGCGCGTCCTCGGGGTAGTACACCGCCGCACGAATCCCGTCGGTCAAGTGCGGTTCCCGCTCGCGCACCTCGTCCACGCTGATCACCCGGGCGTCGACCCCGGCCGCGCGCTGGGTTTCCGCGAAGCCCGCCAACGCCGTCGCGTCGGTCTCCCCGAGCGCGACCACCAGGCCGCCCTTGGCATCCCACTCAGCCTCGGCGAGTTTCGCTCCGAGCTCTTCCCGCAGCGAGGCCAGCAGCAGTGGCCAGTACCGCCGCGACTCCTGGGCCAGTTCCAGCTCGGGGCCGGGTTCCTTGTCGGAGACCAGGACGTTGCCCTCCCCCGCCGCGGTGGTGCCGCCGGTGGGGGAGCCCCGGTCGAGGACGAGCACGCGCTGTCCGGCGGCGCTGAGGGCCTCGGCGCAGGCCGCGCCGATGACACCCGCGCCGACGATCACGACGTCCACGGACCCCATCCGCTCCACCTCCTTCGTTCATTTCAATGAACGCGGCAAGGCTAAGCGCTGAAGATCCCGGTGTCAACCCCCGGTATGCGGCCGCTTCACCCCGCCCGGCCCGGCACACGACACCGCCAGCGCGTGAGGCTGCGCGTTGGCCGGGTACTCGAGCATCAGGATCGAGGTCACCGGGCCGTCCACCGCCTCGTAGACGTGCGGGCCGTTGGCCGGAAAACAAACGTAATCCCCGGGCCCCAGCTCGTGGGGCGCTTCGGGCGGACCCACCCTGAGCTGGCCCGACGTCACCGCCACGTGCTCCTTGCCGGGGTGGCCCTCCGAGTGCTGGACCGCACCGGGCCGCACCCGCTGGTCGTACAACTCGATGACGGCGCCCGCGGTGTCCATGCGCCGCAACATCCGCAGGTCCACGGCGTTGCTGGACAGCACCTCCAGATCCCGCGACCGCACCAGCACCACGTCGGGGTCGGTGCGCTCGGTCAACAGCGACGACACCGGCACCCCCAGGGTGTTTGACAAACTGAACACCGTCTCGATGGTGGGGTTGCCGGTCCCGGACTCCAACTGCGACAGGGTGCCCTTGGCGATCCCCGACTCGCGCGCCACCGCCGACAGCGACAGCCCCGCCGCCTCGCGTATCGCGCGCAAGTTCGCGGCGAGTGCTCGCCCCGCCTGTTCCCGGACCACCGGACCTCCCTGAATCGACCCATTCGAATGCACCCGGAGAGTACCCGGCCGTGCCCCGCTCGCCGGTTCACGCCGCTTTCTGACTCAGCCAAACCTCATGCTGGGCGGTCGCCTTGTCCCACAGCCGGTCCACCTCGGCTGGCCCCAGCGTCTGGGGTCCCAGGCGAAAATGATCGAACAGGATGGATGCGAACTGCTCCCGATCCGGCACGAGCCGCTCGGTCTTGCCGTCCGGCAGATCAGGCCCGCTGCTGGCGAAGGTCCGCGACACCAGCCGCGACATCCGCGGCTCACCCGGCAGGTACACCGACAGCACCCTCACAAAGGACGACTCCGGGGAGGTCGACAGCTCCAGGCAACGTGCCTCGAAGTCCTCGATCCGTTGCGGGGACACCCGAATGTCGAAGGAACTCACCGAACCGTGCGGGTCCGGAAAACACCGCCAGGTCTCGGAGTCCAAGCGCTCCAACCGGTGCGTGAACGGACCCTGCCGCGCCGTGCCCTCCTCCAACGGCACCGGCTCGATGAAACCGTTGGCCAGGCCCCCGTCGGCGATCCAGCGCCGACCGTCGGCCTCCACCAGCAACACCAGGTGGTTGCCCCAGGCCGAGTCGCCGCGCTTCTCACGATGCACCCCGCCCTCCACAAGGGTCACTTCGAAGCCCGCGGCCCGCAGCGCCAGCGCGAAGGTCCAGTTCAGCTCGTAACAGAAGCCGCCCCGCCGCGACTCGACGATCTTCTCGAACAACGCCTGCGGATCCAGGCTGACCTTCCGGCCCAGCTGGATGTCCAGCGTCTCGTATGGAATCGTCGTCAGGTGCCCGCGATGAATCCGGCGCAGTGCCTCGGCGTCGGCACGACGAGGCTTGGGCACCTTGATCCGCCGCAGGTAAGCCTCCAGCTGAGGGGTATCGAACATGCGCGCAAATATACGTGCGCGGGCGAAGCTGTGATCTGTCACTTCGACTTCCGCGACTAGAATCCTTTTCCCACCCGACGGCCTCTTATGTGTGTGCCGACAAAACGGTCGGCTCCACCCAAGGAGGAAGTCATGGTCATCGGAATCATCGCCGCCGCCGCGGCGGTCCTCGTCTGCGCGTGCACCGTCACCATTCTGCGTCGCCGGAGCAAGAACCGTGGCTGACTCGAACTGGCCCGGCGAAAACCTGGTGACGGCCGCCCGCGACGGCGACGTCGCGTCCATCACCGCCCTGGTGTCGGGCTCGCACCCGCACGTGCGACGGTTCGCGCACTCCCTGTGCGCCACACCCGAAGACGCCGAGGACGCAGCCCAAGAAGCACTCATCGTCCTGTACCGCAAGATCGGCACCCTGCGCGCCAGCAAGGCACTCGCCTCGTGGATGTTCCGCATCGTCCGCAACGAGTGCCTACGCCGAGCCCGGCAACTGCTGCACCGCCGCGAACCGATCCCCGACGACGTCACCACCTCCGCCGAAGCCGAAGTGGTGCGCCGCCTGGAAGCCGAACGCGTCGCCGAAGCCGTCGCCGCGCTCCCCATCGACCAGCGCCGCGTCCTGATCATGCGCGACATCCAGGGCTACAGCGGCCGCATGGTCGCCACCACGCTCGGGCTCAGCACCGCGGCGATGAAGTCACGCCTGCACCGAGCCCGCACCACCGTCCGCGAGTCACTCCAATACCCGATGACGGGAGCCGACGATGACTGACAACTTCGCGAGCAAATCCGTCCCCCGCCACGTCCTCAAAGGCGTCGTCGGCTTCGGCACGATCATCGCGGCCTTCGCGCTGATCCCGGTTCTCGGCTGGTTCAGCCTCGCGCTGGCGCCACTCGGGCTGCTGGTGTTGCGCGGCTGCCCGATGTGCTGGACGATCGGTCTACTCCAAACGATCTCGGCGGGACGCCTACGCCGCGAGTGCACCGACGACGGCTGCCAACTGAAGGTCGCCGACCGCCCACCGGCCGAACACGAAGCCAACCGATGACCCCACTGCAACGCGACTGCCCGAAAATCGAGCTCCACGTGCACGTCGAGGGCACGGCACGTCCACCAACGTTGGGCCGCATAGCGACCCGCAACGGCCTGGACGTGCCGCCCCGGCGCCCGTTCACCGACCTGTACGAGTTCATCGCCTCCTACAGCGAGGTCGCGGCCCGGCTGCGCGAACCCCGCGACTACCGCGACCTGATCCTGGCCTACGCCGCCGAGGCGGCCACCGGAGGCGCGGTCTACATCGAAGCGATCGTGTGCGCCACCGACGAGCGCATGGGCGGAGCCGCCGGATGGGCCGACATCCTCGCGGTGAGCTGCGACGCCGCCGACGAAGCCAGCGAACGCTTCGACCTGGAGTTCAACCTGACCCCCGAGGTATACCGAGGCTGCGACCCCGAGTTCGCCACGGCGGCGACCAAAGCCGTCACCGCCATCGACCACCCTCGCATCGTCGGGTTCGGACTGTCCGGTTTCGAGGGACGCGAACCGGCCACCCCATACCTGAACGCGGCCCGCATCGCGGTCGACGCTGGCCTGGGCTTCGTCCCCCACGCGGGCGAAGCCGCTGGCCCGCCATCGATCCGCGAAGTACTCGCGCTGCGCCCACCCCGCATCCGCCACGGCGTCCGCGCGATCGAGGACCCGGAACTGGTCGCCGAACTGGCCGAAACCGGCACCGTCCTGGACGTCACGCTCACGTCCAACCTGCTGCTGGGCGTGACCACCGACCTCGCCTCACATCCCTTGCCGCTGTTGCGAAACGCGGGCGTCGCCTGCTCCATCTCCACCGACGACCCGGCCCTGTTCGACACCGACCTGCCCCGCGAATACGACCTCGCGGCCACCCTGGGCACCACCCCGCCCGAGGCGTTCGCCGCCGGTCTCAGCGGCGCATTGTGTTCGGCCGCCGTCAAAGCCCGGCTCGCGTCGATCAGCCGGGCAGCGTTTCGGCGGGGCTCAGAACCGTCCGAAAGGTAACGGACACCCGCCGCTCGCGCGGTACGCGACCCGACGGTCCCGGATCGGATTTGCGGGCGGCTATCGCGTGCCGCCAACGGTAACGGGCCGGGCCGGTCATGACACAAAGGCTGCGGGGTTCCAACCGGACCGGCACTGTGACACCGGTATCGGGTTCGGTGAAGTCCATGACGCATCCGGACTCCAGCGAGATCGCGGCCACCACCGGACCGAAGCACGGCACACAATCGACGTGAGCGCTGATGCCCTGCCCCGGCAGGTACTCGTTGACGATCACCTGATCGGCGGGCTGATCCATGACCTTCTCGTCGACCAGCCGGGCCACGACCTCGTCAAGCCAAGCCGGAATCGGTGGAGCCGCGTCGGTTTGGCCGACACTGCGACGGCCGTAGTCATAGCGATGTCCATAGTGCTGTACCCGCCGCCGAAGCTGGGTGGACCACTGGCCAGCGTCGATGTGTCGTCGCAGATCGTCCGCCGCTGCTTCATTGATCCAGTCGGGAAGATAGCGAAGTCCGGGCACCCCGGACGGCTGAGGCTCAAGCATCGCGCAACCGTAATCGCCGGGTACGTCACCGGTCCTGATTAACCCCACGTGAGCGGATCGAGATGGAGATAGAAGCGCAGACGGTCGTGGTCCAAGTCGATGCCGTACTTCTCAGCGAACGCCACGTCCGCTGTCCGTGCCTGCTCCTCGTCGGTCCAGTTCTCTCGCGCGTTGGTCAGCAACAGAGCCACGTCGATGTAGCGATCGGCCAGCCCGAGGCGGCCCAGATCGATAAACCCCGCCACGTCCAAAGTCTCCGGATCAAGAATGATGTTGGGAAGACACAAATCCCCGTGACAGACCACAGTGTCGGCGGCCTCCTGCTCCCGTCGCTGCGGAACCTGCGCAACGATGCGCTCCAACAACTCCGCGGCGGGAGTGCCCCGCTGCTCGACGGGAAGAAACTCCGGATTGACGGCATCACGAGCCACAACGTCACGCGCCAAAGCGACCATGGAATCCAAGCCCCAACGGAACGGGCACTGCGAAACCGGCAGCTCATGCAACTGACGAAGCGCGTCCGCGATGCTTCCCCAAGCCCGTCGCAGGTCCTCGCTGGACACTTGATCAGCGGGTACGCCGGACACGGCCGTGGTCACCAGACAAGCGCCCGCCTCCCCAGAACGCCAATCAAGCACCCGAGGACCAGGCACACCCTGATCGTTCAGCCAAGTGGTTCGGTCACGCTCGTCCTGCAACTCGGCGGCATCCGCAGCGGGCACGCACTTGGCAAACCGGGTGCCGTCCGCGCTCCGAAAGACGGCAGCTCCCGATTGGCCTGTGGTGATAGGCAACCAGGCACCCTCGTCCACCCCAAGCAGCACCGACGACGCGGTCCAAGCTTCAGGAGGATCGATCATGGCCGTCACCCTAACTCAGGGAAACAGCGCGCCGCCGGGTTCGAGTCGAGGTGGGTCGGCCAGAGTGATGCCGATGGCCTCACAGCAGGCCAGGGCCGCGGCGAGCTTCACGTCACCGACGTTGGTGTCGGCGAGGGTTTCCAGGACGCGGGTCACGGTGACGAGGAACCGATCGCGCGGAACCGATTGCGCCAGAACGTATCGCACGCCCTCGACGGCCTCGGCGAGCATGCGATCGTCGTCGGTGCCTCCGATCGCGGCGTTGGGGCCATACACGTCGCGTCGCCAGCCGTAGACGTCGTCGCCGACGGCTACTTCGTCGTGAGCGGCGGGTTTGGCTTCGACGGTGACCGACGCGTAGTGGGGATGGCCCGCGAGGTAGCGCTTGAGGTGGTGCGTCGCTGTTCGGCTCATGAACGGCTAAGCGGGGGTCGGCGCGGGTTTGCGGCGCATGGCCCAGGTTTTGGGGCCGTCGTCGGGTAGGTCGATCTCGGCGACGATGTCGAAGCCGAGCTTGCGGTAGAGGGTGACGTTGCTGGCCAGGGAGGTTTCGAGGAACGCTTCGGTGCCAGTGGCGTCGGCAGCGCGGAGGCCCGGTTCGATGACGGCTTTGCCGAGCCCTTGGCCTTGGCTTTCGGGGTGGACGCCGACGGTGCCCAGGAACCAGGTGGGGGTGGTGGGGCGGTGCGGGGCCAGGGCGGATTCGGTGCGGGCCGAGATGGCGGCCCGGTCACCGGCGATGTGGGCCAGCTGGGGGGCGAAGTCGGTGAAGACTTCGGCGATGGCGGTGGATTCGGGGGTGGTCCAGACGGCGACGGCGTGGGCGTTGTCGCTGACCCAGACGCGGCCGTGGGGGAGGCCGATGTGGGTGATGAACAGGCGCTGCATGTCGGCGAGGCGGGTGAGGTGGTCGTCGGCGGCGAGGGTGTGGCGGGTGAAGGGGTAGTCGGCGAACGCCGCGCTGAGGGTGGCGACGGCGGGTTCGATGTCGGCGGGGGTCGCTTCGCGGATCCGGGGAGTCATCGGCGGTCATGCTACCCACGGACGTCGGCGGGGGGCGGGGAAATCTGCTCGCAGCAGAATGGACGATGTGTCGGGCGCGGGGCCGCTTTTCGTAGCGGCCCCGGTCGCCGTCGGGTCACACGACTTCGACCCCGGATGCGATCGAGTGCCAGCGTTCTGTCCATTGTTGGCGGAGGTGGTCGAAGGCGGTGTCGGTCAGGTCGTAGGTGGTTACGGTGATGCTCATCGGGTTGTCGTCGGTTGAGTCGAGGGGGCGTTGGGCCGCGACGCCGATGAGGTTGCCGGTGCTGTCGACGCTCATGCGCTGGTAGCGGCTGTCGTGCCAGGGTTCGCCGTCCATGTGGTCTTTGATGGCCGTCAGTACCGCCGGGCCGTTGGTGGTGCCGGTGAGGTAGAGGGTGCGGCGGCGGCCGTCGCGGTGGCGTTGCAGGTAGAACCGCAGCTGTTCGAAGAAGGTGCGCCAGCCCTCTTCCATGCCGTCGTAGATGTCGTCCCACTTCGCGTCGTCCAGCGGGCCCGGCATGACGACGGTGATGGTGGTGGTGTCGCCCTTGGAGGTCAGGGTTATCTCCTGGTCGGCGGCCAGTCCCAGCCGGTGGCCGGGCAGCTTGTGGGCTCCGTCGACGAAGATCTCCTGGATCTCCGGTTCGATGCCCGGGAAGTCCCAGCCGAACCACTGCCGGATGAGTTCCGGCTCGGTCAGTGCTCGCCACACCTCTTCGGTGGAGGCCTCGATGGGGGTTTCCACTCGGAATGGCTTCATTTCGTTCATGTCGCTGTCTCCTTGTCGTGAACCTGTCGCTTCGGGTAGGCGCCGAGCCGGAGGCGGTACCGTCGCTGTGATTGGGGATCGTCGAATTCCTCGACGAGTTCGGCGACCCGATCGGCGAGCCGGGTCGCGAAACGCTCTATGTCGGAGGGTTGGCCGAAGCCGATCTCGGCTTCGACGGTGAACGTCACCAGTCGTTTGCCGGCGGTCTCGGCGGCCTCGCGCATCGCTGCTACGTCGTTGACCGTGGACGCGGCGGCGGCGAGGAGTGTGTCGACCGCGAAGCGGTCTTCGCCGACCGCGTCGAGTTTGCCGATCACCTCGGGTGCGACGACTACGGCCTTGGCGGTCGCCCGCACGAACCGCTCGATCCGTCCTCGGCGCTGGCGTTGTTCGACCAGCTCGACCAGGCCGCCTTTTTCCAGCTCGCGGAGGTGGTAGTTGACGCGTTGGCGGGTCTCGCCGAGCCGTTCGGCCAGGCCGGTGGCCGAGGCGGGTTCGGCGAGTTCTTCGAGGATGCGGCGTCGCAGTGGCGAGAAGGTGCCTCGCACTCGGCCGGTGTCGCCGACGACGTCCACTTCGCTGGTCATGCGGCGAACCTATCACTTGAAAAATCAATTTGTCAAATGGGGCTGTGAGGCCCGACTCTGGCATGAGGTGCGTAACCGCCGGTCCGCGTCCCGGGCGGCGAGGATGTCGGCCGCGGACAATGTGATGCCAGTGGCGCGAACGCGTCGGCGGGTTCTGGCGACGACCTCGTCGATTGGTGGCCGCTTCTGCTGCATGTACTATATATAGCAGCCTTATATGGCTTATATAAGGAGGTTGGCTCATGAGCGTGACGTCGTTGAACATAGATGAGGGTGCGCTGGCCGCCGTCTTGCGATTGTCGGGGGTGCGAACCAAGCGGGACGCCGTGAACCTGGCGTTGCGGGAGTATGCCGAGCGGCATGAGCGCATCGCAGCCTTGGAGCGGTACGCGGACATGGCTCAGGAGTGGGACCACGAGTCGTGGCGGGAACAGCACGAGATGGAGAAGCGCGGGGAATGATTCGGTACCTGGTGGATTCCTCGGCACTGTGGAGGATCTTGCGGGATGGGGGAGTACGGGCCGCCTGGCAGGAGGCGATCAGCAACGGCGCGGTGGGTTCGTGCCAGCCGCAGCGTTGTGAGTTCAAGCGGTCGGCTCGGGATCGGGACGAGTTCGACGCGATGAGCCGGATGTTCGAGGACTTGTATCCGGATGTCGCCGTTCACAAGTCGGCGTGGAAGTGGATGGATTCGGTTCAGTATCGGTTGTCGGCCAAGGGGAAGCACCGGGGATTGTCGGTTGTGGATCTCGTGGTGGCGGCGACGGCGGCATATCACGGGCTGATCGTTCTGCATGACGACAATGACTTCGCGACGGTCGTCACCGAGGCCCCGGACCTGAGTGAGCGCAACGTGA
Organism: Stackebrandtia nassauensis DSM 44728; assembly: GCF_000024545.1. GTDB lineage: Bacteria > Actinomycetota > Actinomycetes > Mycobacteriales > Micromonosporaceae > Stackebrandtia > Stackebrandtia nassauensis. The sequence goes on along the minus strand of NC_013947.1, from coordinate 4,368,945 downwards.
ATCGGTTGCCGTAGTTGTGTCGCACCGGGGTCGTAGCGTCCGGTTCGTGAACGCATCGGTGACGCAGTCGTGGGCCCGCATCGAATCGTGGCTGGCCGTCCACGCTCCCAGGACCCTGGCGGACCTGGATCCTCCGGCGACCGCCGAGGAGATCGCCGCCGCCGAACGTGCGATCGGGTTGACGTTTCCGGCGGCGCTGGTGGAGTCGCTGCTGCGGCACGCCGGGACGGGTCGGGTGAACATGCTTCCATTGTGGGGGCTCAGTGATCCCGCCGAGATTGTTCGGGAGTGGCGGCTCCTGAACGGACTCTGGAATGACGACGCGGACGCGAAGGCACGTTTGGCTCAACTCGACCATGACGCCGAGGTGGACGATCTGATGTGGCATCCGCAGTGGATTCCGCTTGGAAGGGACTACGGCGGGGGTGGCCTGGTGATCGACCTGCGAGCCAATGGCCGCACCGGCCGGATCGGGGAGCGTGACCGGGACGAGGGAACGCTTTTCGACGACGAGGAGTTGTGGCGGACGTCGTTGCCCGCGCTGTTGTCGGAACTCGCGCGCTGCCTGGAGACTGGCGAGCAGTTCACTGGCTATGCCCCGAAGGCCGAGCAGGGAGAACTTCTCTGGGATCCGTAAGTTGAGCAGCCCCATGCGGAAGGCCAGAGCGACGGCGTGGGCGCGGTCGGTGGCGCCCAGTTTGCGGTAGAGGCGACGGGCGTGGGTCTTGATCGTGTCCTCTGTGACGAACAGTTCGCGGCCGATGTCGGCGTTGGAGCGGCCGTCGGCGATGCCCAGGAGGACCTGGGATTCGCGTTCGGAGAGGCCACGGCGGAGGGTGACGGGGATGGTGGCCGGTTTTGGGGGTTCCAGGTCGATTCCCAAGGCGGCCACGGCTTTGAGGAGCATGCGGCCGTCGATGGACAGTGGTTCGAGGCGGCGGCTGGCTCGGGCTTCGCGGACGATGTGGACCGCTGAGCGGGCGATTACTTCCCAGGCGACTACTGGGTTTCGGAGGTCGAAGGCGGTGCTGGGCATGGCGGACTCCTTTACAGCGACCGGTGGACGGCGTTGCGGTAGACGCGGACGGCTTCGGCGCAGAAGCGGTCTTTCCAGTCGGGCGTGTTGGTGACCCAGAGGCCGCCGAAGGCGGGGATCGGGTGGATGGAGACGTTGGAGATGGTGCAGACGATGGTTTCGGTTTCGCGGGGCTCGCCCGCGTATACGCGGATCGTGTCGGGTGTGAAAGAGGATGTGATGACGTAGGTCCGGATTGGATCGGTGAAGCGGGCGTATTCCACTTCGACGGTGGTTTGGTTGGAAGTCATGTGTTGCCCCCCTGTCTGGCTTTGATGACATCGACGCTAAGTGGCGAATGGAGGGTTGGGAAGTAGGCGCGAGTTACGCATAATGTTCGGGACTTATTGGGGCGGACAAAAAGACGGCCAAAAAGTGTCCAGGTGTCAGTGCTTGTCTTAGATGGAATGGCATGCGAGGCTGTGACAATGAGCGACCACTCACCGACGGTTGCTCACGGGGCATTCCTTAAGATGTTGCGTGAGCTGCGCCTTGCCGCCCGATACGACTACTCCGACGCTGCCGCTGAGCTTGGAGTGAATGCGAAGACGATCAAGAGATGGGAGGAGGGGGCCAACATCCCAAGCCGTAGTTCCATAAAGGTCCTTGGCGAGTTTTATGGTGCTTCACCGGCTCAGATCGAGATGATGTGCTCGCTCGCGCGCGATGCAAAGCGTTCTGGCCTAGTGGAGAAATTCAAGGGTGGCGCACCGCCGGAGTTCCAGTCGTTCGCCGAACACGAAGCCAGCGCGATCAGCATTCTTACGTATCAACCGGAGTTTATTCCTGGGCTTGCTCAAACCCCAGACTATCTGCGGGAGATTCACAAGCGGTATCTCGACTTCCTTATTCCCAACCCACGTGCCATTCATGCTTTCCGGCAAAACCGTCAGCGACGAGTATTCTCCCGTCGTCACCTTCCTGAAATCAAGATGGTCATCGGCGTTGCCGCGATGATTTACCTCGACGCGCTTCCCGCGACCGTCAGGAACGGCCAAATAGATCGCTTGCTAGAGCTAAGTGCCAAGCCAACGATCGACATCAAAGTAGTGACCGTTCCGCATACTGCGATGGGCGGTGGGTTCACGATCATGACCCCTGACGAAAAGTCACATGGCGCCAGCGCGTTCGCATACTTGGAGTCCCAAGACGCGGGGAGGTATGTTGAGGACAGGGACACTCTGTCCGTATACGACAAGATTTTCAGCTCGGTCTTCAACCTGGCCGTATTGCTTGAGGAGTACCTAGATGGCCGGTAAGTGGCGCAAGTCCAGCCGTAGCAACCCGAACGGCGGGGACTGCGTTGAGGTGCGCTTGGCCGGACCCGTCGAGGTCCGCGACAGCAAAGCCCCCCAGCTCGGCACCCTCGCGATGTCCCGCACCGAGTTCACGTCCCTGCTAGAGCAGCTGTCGGGACGATAACCCCCGTAACACCGTTGCCCGCCGAACCCTCTCGGGTCGACGGGCAACGTCTGTCAACTCAGTCTTCGCTCACCGCATCACGCCGGTGAATAGAACGACTTCAGCTTCGGAATCCCGCCGCTGAACACGAGCTCCCCGCCGTACATACGGCGCGTGTTCGAGTCCTTCTTACCGTTCCCATTGGCATCCCGGTACGCGTGCAGGAAGAACTCGCGCTTGTCACCGTGCTTGGTGAGCGTCATGCCGCCCGGTCCGCACATGCCGTCGCGCGACTTGATCAGCGTCCCGCCCTTCGACGTCGTCTTGCTCGGGAAACCACTGGGGAACTTCCAGCCGGTCCGGGGCGAGCCGTTGCGCAGCCACACCGTCTTGTACGAACAGTTGGCCCAGTTGTCGTACGAGGCGATCAGGTAGTAGTGGCCACCGCGGACGATCATCTCCGGATTCTCGATCTGGCCCTTGGCACGTGAGATCAGGACCTTGCTGGAACTGGTCGGCTTGGTCCAGTTGTCGTTGAGCTCCAGGCTCCACAACTTCGTGCCCGGGTTGGGCTTCTGGCTCTTGAACATCAGGACGTTCTTGCCGCCCTTGGTGGTGAACGTCGACGGGTCGATGAAGCCCACGCCGCCCGTCACCGGCTGCGAGGAACCGGGGTGGTCGGCACCCGGCGGGCACACCAGCGGCTTGGAGTCCACCGGGGTGTAGCGGGCGTCGGCGCCCTTTGTGGACACCGCGACGCCGATGCACCGCTGGTTGGCGTCGGCCAGCCCGGACACCTTGGCCGCGTAGTACATGACGTAGGTGTCGCCCTTGACGTGCTGGATCGCCGGTGCCCAGACACCGCCGTCCTTCTTGGCCCACTTGGGAAGGCGTTCGAGGCCGCCGTGCTTGTGCTTCCACGGCCCGCGGGCGGTGGGTGCCGTGGCCATCGGGGCCAGGCCGCCGGTGGAGACACCAACGTACTCCTCGCCGGTCCAGGTGACGGCCGGGTCGGCGAACTGCGCGTTGTACACCGGCTTCGGGTCGGCGGCTTTTTCGGAGCCGTCCTGACTGAGACTGTCGGCAAGGGACGGTGTGGCCACGGCGGCGGCCGCCAGGCCGACCACCCCGAGCACCGCCAGCATCGCAAGCCGCAATCGCTTCTTCTTCATGGAATACCTATCGGTTCCGTGTGCCTGAATAAGGGAGATCGGTGAAGGTAACAGTCGCTTTCAGGGCCCGTCCATAAAAACCATCCAATGCATTGGAAATCGTTGTATAACGCCTGGAAACCGCTGGTAGACAGCGAATTCCCGTTGTATGGCCGTTCGGTTGATGCGCGACATTCGCTCAGCCTGTCAAATCGACGGATCCTAACCATTCGAAGAAGGGGAAATAATGTCCCGCATGTTCAGTCGGCGGAATGTGCTGATCCTCGGCGCCGGTGCTGCCGCCGCCGGTGCCCTTGGCGTGACCGGTTATGCACAGGCGGACGTCGCCGCGACGGCGTCCGAGTGGATCCGGCTGCCGATCATCACCGCGAACATCGGCCGCAAACGCCTGTCCAAGCGCGAGGCCGCGATCCGCGCCGTGCGTTCCGGCGACCGAGGCCACCGGCCACTGGTGGGCTGGCAGGAGATCGGTGAGGGTGACTCCGGTGAGAAGGCGATGATCGCCAAGCACTTCGACGAGCACTACAAGAACCCGTTCCTGCGGGATGGGAGAGCGTACCGTGTGCCGTTCTCCATCCCGAACCACTGGACCGTTGTCTCCACGAAACGGAACTTCGTCCACCGCGGCATCGAAGGATGGAGCCCGGAGCGCTGGATCAACGAGGTGGTGCTGCGGCACGTCAAGTACACCGGCATCGAGTTCGCGCTGATCAACTCCCACTACATCGCCAACGCCTACAATGGAGACCGGAAACCGTCGCTGCAGGATGAATGGCGGAAGCACCGCAAGCTCCACGGCAATCGCGTCCTGGCGCACCACGCGGCTGGACGCCCGGTCATCTGGACCGGTGACGTCAACCGCCCCGACTACACCACGGCCTCGGGCAGGAGCGCCGAGAAGAAGGCGTTCTCCAAGGGCATCGACCGAATCAACTGGCTGCCCGCCGGTGACAAGATACAAATCCAGCTCCAGGGCACCCGCACGGTCGACATGGATGTCGACTCCCACAACGCCCGGGTGGCGATCTTCCGGATCCGGCTGGCCTGACCGAACGCTACTGATCTAGACGAGCGGTGGGTTTGCGCCACTCGTCGATTCCGGCGAGCATCGCGGTCTTGATCGGTTGCGGTGCCATGGAGTGTTCGACGCTGTGCTCGGCAAGCTGCGCGAGTACATCGTCGGACAGGCCGAGTATGTCGCGGCAGATCGCGTACTGGCCCGCGAGTCCGGTGCCGAACAGCAGCGGGTCGTCGCTGGCGATCGTCACCAGGACACCGGCTGCCAGCAGCGATGCGACCGGGATCTCGGCGAGTTCGTGCACCCCGAACGGCGGGTACGACGTCGGACAGACCTCCAGGGCGATGCCGCGTTCGGCCAGCAGCGCCATGGTGCCCGCGTCGGTGGCGGCGGCGGTACCGTGGCCGATCCTGGTGGCGCCCAACAGTTCCACACAGTCGCGGACGTGTTCGGCCCCCAGGTAGAAGCCCGCGTGTGGGGTGCGGGCGAGCCCGGCTTCGGCGGCGATCTCGAACGCGGGCACGAAGTCGGCGGGGCTGCCGCGCCGCTCGTCATTGGACAGTCCGAACCCGACGACGCCCGCGTCGGCGTACTCGACCGCGAGTTCGGCCAGCTGCAAGGCGTGTTCGCCGGAGCGGGCCCAGCTTGAGGCCACGATGACGCCGACGGGGATGGACGCGTTGGCGGCACCCGACAGCGCGGCCTCCAGGGTGGCGCGCAGTCCACCCAGGATCGGCGCGTACGCGGTCGGGTCGAGCTGGATCTCCAGCCAGCCGCAGCCGTCGGCGGCATCGTCGGCGGCTGCCTCGACGATCACCCGGGCCAGGTCGTCGGTCGTGCGGATCGCGTCCCGGGCGGCGTCGTAGCGGACCTGGAACTGCGCCCAGGTTCGCCGCGCGTTGCCCAGCGGGGGCGGGGCCGGTGGCAGTCGGTGGCGCTGGCTCAGTTCCCACAGCGTGGTCTCCCGCATGGCACCGGCCACGTGGAGGTGAAGGTGGGCCTTGGGCAGGCCGTGGAGTTCGCGGGTCACGGCGCCAAGACTATGGGCCCGGGGCCGTTGTCGGACCCGGCCCGTATGGTCCGGTCGTGAACATCAAAGCCCTCGCCGAGTCCTACATCCGCAGCCTCGAATCCCGCGACTGGCAGGACGTGACCGACCTGCTTTCCCCGGACGTCGTCTACGAGATGCCCCAGTCGCGGGAGCGCATCACCGGCCGCGACAAGTACCTCCAGTTCAACAAGGAGTACCCCGGCGACTGGCACCTCGCGATCAACCGCGTCGTGGCCGACGACCGCCACGCCGTGATCTGGGTGAACGCTCGCGTCGGCGACGAACCCCAGGTCGCGAACGTCTGGCTCGACATCAACGACGACGGCCAGATCATCCGCGTCACCGACTTCTGGCCCGAAACCTATGAACCACCGGCGAACCGGAAGCATCTCGTCGAACGCTACTGATCGACGTCACATGGGATGGTGGGGGATTGGCGAAGCTTGAGTGGTTTGGCAGGATCACCGAGATGAGTTTCTCGCTGCGCCCCGCCGGGCCCCAGGACATCGATTTTCTGACCGACATGCTGGTCGAAGCCTCCGACTGGCAGGGTGTGAAGTCCGGTGGTCTTCCCCAACAGGATCGCCGGGTCACGGTGCTCGCCGACCCCAAGGTGGCCGGGTACATCGACGGTTGGCTTCGCGACGGCGACGCCGGGGTGGTCGCCGTCGACAGCGAGCACCGTCCGATCGGCGCCAGCTGGACGCGACTGTTCACGAAGGACGCGCCCGCGTTCGGGTTCGTGTCGCCGGAGGTCCCGGAACTGGCGATCGGCATCGTGAAGTCGTGGCGTGGCAAGGGAATCGGACGTCGGCTGCTGCGCGAGGTGGTCACGATGACCGGCCTGGCCGGGTACGACCGGCTGTCGCTGAGCGTCGATGTGGACAATCCGGCGAAGCAGCTCTACGCCAGCGAGGGGTTCGAGGTCATCGAAACCCGGCCGACGGCGGTCACCATGTTGAAGACCCTGTAATCCGGGTCGCAAATATTTGACCTGTGGTTCCAGAATTGTTAGGTTCGGCGGGTGGGCAGAGCCAAGCAGTTCGATCCGGACGTCGTCGTCGACAAGGCGATGCGCGTCTTCTGGCGCGACGGTTACGCCGGGACGACGCCGCAGCGGTTGGTCGACGAGCTGGGGATCGGGCGCGGCAGCCTCTACAACGCGTTCGGGAGCAAGGCCGGGCTGTATGAGCGCGCGCTGCGCCGCTACTACGAGACCGAGACGGTGCGGCTCATCGAGATCCTGGACGGCGCGGGAAGTCCGCGCGTGCGGGTGCGCGCCGCGCTGGATCTCGTGGTGACGGCGGCGCTGGCGGACACCGAACGGCGCGGCTGCATGGCGGCCAACGCCGCGGTCGAGTTCGGGCAGACCGATGCGACCGTGAACCATCTGGTGCGCCGGGTGTTCGAGCGGCAGGAGGCGGCGTTTCGCGGCGCGATCGAGGAAGGTCAGCGGGCCGGGGAGTTCACCACCGACGCGGACGCCTCGGATCTGGCGTACGTCCTGCTCACGACCATCAACGGGATTCGGGTGCTCGCCAAGGCGAACCCGGACGAGAAGCGGTTGCGCGGACTGGCCGCGACGGCCTTGCGGGCCTTGGACTGATTAGGGATGCGAGAGGCGAGGTCTTTTCGTGCCCAAATTTTGTAACTGTAGGTCAAGAAAGAGTGAGAGGAAACAGCTATGGATCTGAACCTGAAGGGCAAGCGGGCCATCGTCACCGGAGCCAGCAAGGGCATCGGGCTGGCCATCGCGCAGGCACTGGCGGGCGAGGAGGTGACGGTGTACGCGGCGGCCCGGAGCCATGGCGTCGCGGGCGAGAACATCGTTCCGGTGGCGGTGGACCTGACCGACAAGGCGGGCGCGGCTCAGCTGGCGGAGCAAGCCGGGGACGTCGACATCCTGGTGAACAATGTGGGCGGAGTGATGGCGGCGAGCATGCGCGCCAAGGGTTTCGCCGACATCGACGACGAGAGCTGGATCGCGACGTACGAACTTAACCTGTTCAGCACCGTGCGGGTGACGCGGGCGGTACTGCCGGGTCTGTTGCGACGGCGCGGCGTGGTCATCAACATCTCGTCGATCGGCGCCCGGGCGGCGTTCCAGCCGGTCGACTATGGAACCGCCAAGGCGGCGCTCAACAACCTGACCAAGGCACTCGCCGAGGAGTACGGCAAGGACGGACTGCGGGCCCTGACCGTCAGCCCCGGCCCGACCCGCACCGCGAACTGGGGTGACCCGGCGGGTTACGCGGGCGAACTGGCTCAGGCGGCGGGCGTGCCACTGGAGGAGTTCCTGGCCGGGGTGCCCGAGGCGATGGGTATCAGCACCGGTCGGCTCACCGAACCGGAGGAGACCGCCGCGTTGGTGACGTTCCTGGCGTCGTCGCGGTCGGGAAACCTGACCGGCGCCGACTATCTGGCCGACGGCGGGGTCATCAAGACGGTGTGAGGGCGCCGGACGTCAGGCGTGAAGACGCAGCGCGACCTTTAACTTATCGCGTGTTGATGTTATCTTCTCGAAAGTTGTAACACTCACGCGTGGAGAGGGCCGCCATGACCGCATCCCCCCGGAACGGTGGTCGAGCCTGGATCGGGATCGACCTGGGCACCCAGAGCGCCCGCGCCGTCGTCGTCGGCGAGAACGGGTCCGTGCTCGGCCAGGGTTCGACCCCATTGGACGGTACTCGGTGGCCGGACGGCCGTCATGAGCAGAACGCGGATGACTGGTGGGACGCGGTCGCGACGGCGTCGCGGCAGGCGATGGCCGAGGTGGGGAGCGTCGAGATCGCCGGGCTGGCTTGTTGCGGGACGTCGGGCACCGTGCTGCTGGTGGAGGAGGTCGACGGGGATCCGGCACGCCCGTTGGGGCCCGGGCTGATGTACGACGACTCGCGCGCGGTCGAGGAGGCCGCGCGGGTGCAGGAGTTGCCCGCGCCCGTCTGGGCCGAGGCGGGGTTGAATCCACAGCGGACGTGGGCGTTGCCGAAGGCGTTGTGGTTGTTGCGGGACGGGCCGCCGGTGGGGCGGGTTCGGTTGGCGCACCAGGTGGACGTGGTGAACTCGCGGTTGATCGGGCGGCCCGCCGCCACCGATACGAGCAACGCGCTCAAGTCGGGGATCGATCCGGTGGCGGGGGCTTGGCCGTACGAGGATCTGGAGCGGTTGGGGCTGGACCCGCGACTGTTGCCGTCGTTGGTTTCGCCGGGACAGGTGCTGGGGGAGGTGAGCGCGGCGGCGTCGGAGGCGACGGGCATTCCCGTTGGGGTGCCGGTGATCGCGGGGATGACCGACGGGTGTGCCGCGCAGATCGGGGCGGGTGTGCTGCGTCCGGGGCAGTGGAACATCGTGGTGGGCACGACGATCGTCCTCAAGGGGGTGTCGGATTCGCTGTTGCGGGATCCGACGGGGGCGCTGTACTCGCATCGGTCGCCGGACGGGCGGTGGTGGCCCGGCGGCGCGTCGAGCGCGGGCGCGGGGCTGCTGAGCCAGGAGTTCGATCCGTCCGGGTACGACGTTTTGAACGCTCGGGCTTCGGAGCGGGAACCCGCGGGTTGCGTGACGTATCCGCTGGCCGGGGTGGGGGAGCGGTTCCCGTTTCGGCGGGCGGACGCTCGGCGGCTGACGCTGGGCGAGCCACGCGACGATGTGGACCGGTACGCGGCGATTTTGCAGGGCGTGGGGTTCGTGGAGCGGTTGTGTCTGGATCACCTGCGGTCGTTGGGGGCTGATGTGGGGGACGAGGTGACGTTGACCGGAGGCGCGACGCGGAGTGCCTATTGGACGCAGTTGCAGGCCGACATCCTGGGGCGTCAGGTGTCGGTGCCGCAGTTGGCTGAGGGCGCGGTGGGGATGGCGGTGCTCGCCGCCTCGCACGCGTTGGCCGAGGAGGCTGGTGATGGCGCGGCGGGTTCGCATGCGGCGGCCGTGGAAGCGGGTTCGCGAGCGTTGGTTGCCGAGGCTGGCGACGGCGCGGCGGCTTCGCGAGCGCTCGGGCTGACCGAGGCCGCGAAGCGGCTGCTCGGGCCGGTGACCGGCTACCAGCCCCGCACCGACGCGCGGAGCCGGTTCGACGAACCGTATGCCGCGCTGGTGAAAGAGCTGCGCGAGCGCGGCTGGATCGGCGAGGATCTCGCCACGACCGCACTGTCTGGAGTGAACTCATGAGCGGCACCATCGTCCTGCTGGTCCGGCACGGGGAGACGGCGTACCACCACGAGAACCGCTACTGCGGACGCACCGACCTGCCGTTGACCGACGTGGGCCGCCAGCAGGCCGCGGCGCTCGCGGCGTGGGCCGGTACGGCGGGCCTGGACGCCGTGTACAGCTCGACGTTGCGCCGCGCCGTCGACACCGCCGCCCCAGCCGCTCGGGCCGCCGGGGTCGGGCACGAGACCGACGAACGCCTGGTCGAGCTGGACTTCGGCCTGGCCGAGGGCCTGACCGCCACCGAGATGGCCGAGACCTGGCCCGAGGAGCGCGCGGACTTCGTCGCCGATCCCGTGGCCAATCCGCTGCCGGGCGGCGAACACCCGCGGGTCGCGATCGCGCGCGGCCGCGGCGCCGTGTCCGACGTGGTGGAACGGCACCCGGGCGGCGTGGTCCTCGTCGTCTGTCACAGCACTTTGTTGCGATTGCTCACGCTAGATCTCATCGGCGATGATCCATCCCGTTACCGGCAACGGTTCCCGAAAGTCGGTAACACCAGCGGGGCGGTGCTGCGTCATCTAGGGTCTGAGCAGGCATGGGAGCTCGTCGATTTCAATCCGGTGCTGACCGAAGGTGCACCCGGCCATCAGACCATCACATGACATAACAAGATTTCTCGTTAAGAAATCTTGACGAAATGTGAATTTGATCTTAGGCTTCCGAAAACCCCAGATAACCCCCGGAGGTCTGAGATCTCATGAACGACAACCAACTCACCGGTCAGGGCCGCAACAGGCGTGATGTGCTGCGGCTCGCGGGCCTCGGGGCGGCCCTCACCGTCAGCGCGCCGATGCTGCAAGCCTGCGGTTTCGGCGGCGGCACCCAAAGCGGTGACTCGGCGGCCAACGACATCACCGGCAGCTTCGACTGGAAGAAGTACGACGGCAAGACCGTCAAGCTGCTGATGAACAAACACCCCTACACCGACGCGCTCAAGAAACACAAGGGCGAGTTCGAAAAGAAGACCGGCATCACGCTGGAGATCGACGAGTTCCCCGAGTCGAACTACTTCGACAAGGTCACCCTGGAGCTCCAGTCCAAACAGGGCAACTACGACGCCTTCATGCTCGGCGCCTACATGGTGTGGCAGTACGGCCCGCCCGGATACCTGGAAGACCTCGGACCGTGGATGAAGAACGAGTCGGCCACCCACGAGGAGTTCGAGAAGGAGGACTTCTTCCCGAACCTGCTCAAGGCCGGACAGTGGAACTTCACCAACGGCGACCCGCTCGGCGGCAAGCAGCAGTGGATGCTGCCGTGGGGCTTCGAGACCAACGTGGTGTGTTACCGCGAGGACGTCTTCAAGAAACTGAAGCTCAAACCGGCCGAGGACTTCGACGAGTTCATCGACCTGGCCAAGACGCTGGACAAGAAGGCGGGCGACGGCATGTACGGCGTCGCGGTGCGCGGTTCCAAGGAATGGGCCACCATCCACCCCGGCTTCATGACCATGTACTCCCGGCTCGGTCTCAAGGACTTCGACGTCAAGGACGGCAAACTCGTCCCCACGATGAACTCCGCCGACGCGGTGGACTTCACCGACAAGTGGGCCAAGATGGTGCGCGACTCCGGCCCCAAGGGCTGGACCTCCTACACCTGGTACCAGGCCTCCAGCGACCTGGGCGCGGGCAAGGCCGCGATGCTGTTCGACGCCGACTCCGCCTCGTACTTCCAGAACGAGGGCACCAAGGCCGCCGGAAAGCTCGCCTGGCACCCCGGACCCAAGGGGCCCAACGGTTCCCTGGACACCAACATGTGGATCTGGTCGCTGGCCATGAACGCCAACTCCAAGAACAAGGAAGCCGCGTGGTGGTTCCTGCAGTGGGCCACGTCCAAGGAGCACCTGAAGTACGCCGCCACCAAGGGCCAGCACATCGACACGGTTCGCCAGTCGATCGCCGAATCGTCGGAGTACAAGGACAAGTTCGCCGACTACACCGGCTTCCTCGACACCTTCGAAAAGGTCATCGACGACACCAAGATCCAGTTCACGCCGCAGAAGAACTTCTTCGACGCCACCACCTCGTGGGCCGAGGCGCTGCAGACGATCTACGGCGGCGAGGACGCCAAGTCCACACTCGACGACCTCGCGTCCAACCTTGAGTCGAGGGTCAACGACTGATGTCGGCCACCACCTCCACCGAGCGGCAGCGCCCGTCCGACGAGACGCCGCCCCGGCCCGCCGCGCCCACAGTGTCGCGGCGGCGCCGGGCCCGGCGGCCCTACCTGCTGGCGGTACCGGCGGTGCTGTTGTGCGTCGGCATCCTCTACCCGTTCTTCGTCGGGGTGGGCTACACCGTCTACAACTTCTCCGCCTCCAACCCGCAGCCCGACTTCGTCGGCCTGAAGAACTTCACCGACGTGTTCTCCAGTTCCCAGTTCTGGGACTCGGTGACGGTCACCGGCACCTTCGCCGTGGTCGCCACCGCCGTGGAGACCGTGCTGGGTGTCGGGGTGGCGCTGCTGCTGTACCGCAGCAGCCTCCTGGGCCGGATCTTCGAGCGGGTGCTCATCGTCCCGCTCATGGTCGCGCCGATCCTGGCCGCGATCATGTGGAAACTGTTGCTGCTGCCCGAGGTCGGGTGGATCCGCCCGATCGTCGAGGCATTCGGCTTCACCGGTTACAGCGGCACCGACGATCCCTTCTGGGCGTTCTTCTGGTCCATCGTGGTCGACGCGTGGATCTACACGCCGTTCGTGGCGATCATCGCGCTGGCGGGCCTGCGGTCGCTGCCCAACTCGCCGTTCGAGGCCGCGGCCGTGGACGGGGCGAGCTGGTGGCTGACCTTCCGTCGGCTGACACTGCCGATGCTGTGGCCGTACGTGCTGGTCGCGGTGATCTTCCGCTTGATGGACAGCTTGAAGATGTTCGACATCATCTTCGGACTCACCAACGGCGGCCCCGGCGGCGCCACCACCACCATCCAGATCAACGCCTATTTGGAGTCGATCAGCTATGCCCGATACAGCAAGGGAATCACGTACATGTTCGTCCTGTGGGCGGTGGTCTACGTGATCTCGATGTTCCTGGTCCGGTATCTGCGCAAGGTCCAGACCCGTTCGGCGGGGGTGTGAGTCCGATGTCGACGACTACGGAACAGCCCACCGACACCGGGCGTCGCCGCAAGCTGCTGACCGGCCTGGCCGCGAACGTCGGGCTGATCGCGTACTTCGCGTTCTCACTGATGCCGGTGGTGTTCATCCTGGCGTTGAGCTTCAAGGCGGACGCCGACCAGACGACGACGTACCTGTTGTTCGATCCCACACTGGACAACTACAAGACGGTGCTGGGCTTCGACGACGGCGGTTCGTCCTATCTGCGGTTCTTCATGGCCAGCCTGATCACGTCCGTCGGTGCGGTGGTGGTGTCGCTGGTCATCGGGATTCCGGCCGCCTACGCGGCGGCGCGGTATCGGTTCCGCGGCAGTGACAACCTCATGTTCACGCTGTTGAGCTTCCGCTTCGCGCCGGAACTGCTGGTGATCATTCCGCTGGCGGTGCTGTACCAACAGTTGGGCCTGTACGACACCTGGGTCGGCATGATCTGGGTGCTGCAACTGGTCACCATGCCGCTGGTGGTGTGGATCCTGCGGTCGTTCTTCCAGGACTTCCCGGCCGAGCTCGAAGAAGCCGCCCTTCTGGACGGTTACTCGCGCACCCGGGCGTTCGCCAAACACGTGCTTCCGTTGGTGAGACCCGGGATCGCGGCGGTGAGCCTGCTGGCGTTCATCTTCGCCTGGAACAACTTCATCTTCCCGTTCACGCTGACCTCCAGCAACGCGCAGACGGTCACGGTGAGCTCGCTGGCGTACCTGGGCGGCAACCAGGTGCGGTTCAACCTCGTCGCGGCGGGAGCCGTCATGGCCGCACTCCCACCGCTGGTACTGGCGCTGCTGATCCAGCGTTACCTGGTTCGCGGTCTGTCGTTCGGGGCGGTGAAGGGCTGATGGCAAGCATCGATGTCCACAAAGTAGACAAGAAGTTCGGCAAGGTCACCGCGCTGGAGGACGTGTCGTTCTCGGTGGCGGACGGCGAGTTCTTCTGCCTGCTGGGGCCCTCGGGCGCGGGCAAGACGACGACGCTGAAGATCGTCGCCGGGCTTGTCGAGCCCGGTGGCGGCACGGTCCACATCGATGGGGTGGACGTCGGCGACGTCGAACCCACCCATCGGGACCTGGCGATGTGTTTCGAGAACTACGCGCTCTACCCGCAGCTCAACGTGTTCGACAATCTGGCTTCGCCGTTGCGTTCGCCGCTGTCGCGCACTCCCGCTGACGAGATCCGGCACCGTATCGCGCACACGGCGGGGCTGTTGGGCATCGACCACCTGTTGGATCGCTCGGTGACGCAGCTGTCGAACGGGCAACGGCAGCGGGTCGCGCTGGGACGGGTGCTGGTGCGTCCGGCGCGGGCGTACCTTCTGGACGAACCGCTGGCGCACCTGGACGCGAAGCTGCGCGCCACGATGCGGGCTGAGCTCAAGTCGATCAGCGGCGGTGATGCCACCACGACGATCTACGTGACCCACGACTATGTGGAGGCGTTGTCGCTGGCCGATCGGATCGGTGTGATCCGCGATGGTCGGATCCTCCAGGTCGGTACGCCCGGGGAGGTGTGGTCGGCTCCCGCTAACGCGTTTGTGGCGCAGGCATTTGGGAAGCCTCGCATCAACCTGGTGCCCGGTGCGCTGGTCGCCTCCGATGACGGTCAGACGTTCGCCAGTGCTGACGGAGCGTTCCAGGTTCCGGTGCCGTCGACCGACGTCGGCGAGGGTACAGAAGTCCAGATCGGAATCCGGCCCCGCGACCTGCGGCTGCACACCGGCGCCGGGGATGTGCCCGACGGACAGGTGCGGCTGGAGGGTTCGGTCTACGTGCTGGAACACCTCGGCCGCAACACTGAGGTCACGGTCGCGATAGGGCAGTCGCGACTGTCGGTGATCGTCCCCCGCTCGGAGGTTTCGAGCCTGGCGCGTGATGACAAGGTAGGTGTGTTGATGAATCCACACACCGTGCATGTCTTCCTCGCCGGTGCAGAAGGGAAACGAGTTTCACCGTGAACGACACACAGTACGACAAGGTCAAGAACCCGCAGCAGCGTCAGAAGCTGATGGCTGAGGTCGTCATGGAGCGGCGCAGCCTGTCGGCGCAGGAGCTGGCGTCCATTTTCGACGTCAGTGTCATGACCGTTCACCGTGACCTTGACGAGCTGGAGCGGCAGGGGATCGTCCGCAAGTTCCGGGGCGGTGTGACAGCGCAGCCGTCCGGTGTGTTCGAGTCGAACGTTTCGTATCGACGTAAGTCGATGCTGAACCAGAAGCGCGCCATCGCCAAGCAGGCGAGTAAATACATCGAACCGGGTATGTCCATCATGCTCGATGACGCTACGACGACGGCGGAGATGATCCCGTTGTTGGCGGGGCTGTCGCCGCTGCGGGTCGCGACCAACTATCTGGAGGGGATGCGGCAGCTGAGTCAGCTTGACAACGTCGGGCTGATGGCGCTGGGTGGTGACTACGATCCGCTGCACGACTCGTTCATGGGCGGGACGTGTCTGGAGTGCATCGAGTCGCTGCGGGTGGACGCGGTTTTCGTGTCGACGTCGGCGCTTTCGGGGCGGTACGCGTTCCATCAGGAGGATCGGATCGTCGCGGTCAAGCGGAAGATGCTGGAGGTCGCGGAGAAGCGGTACCTGTTGATGGACAACACGAAGCTGGGCAAGGTCGCGTTGTATCGGCTGGTGGAACTGTCCGAGTTCGATGTGGTGATCGTGGACTCGGGGATAGACGAGGCCGCGCTGGCCGAGTTGGAGCGCAACAACATCACCTGCGAGGTGGCGACGTAATGGGGTATCGCGGGGTCGTGTTCGACATGGACGGTGTGATCGTCGAGAGCGAACACCTGTGGGAGGAGAGCTGGACCGCCAGCTGCGCGCGGCGCGGGGTGGACTGGAGCGGGGAGGACACCACGTCGGTGCAGGGGATGAGCGCGCCGGAGTGGGCTCGGTACGTGGCCGAGAAGATCGGTGACACCTCGCTGGCGGACGTGGTGCAGGCCGAATGTGTGGACCACGTCGTGGCGGCGGTGCACGATGGACAGGCGCCGTTGCTGGACGGAGCTCGGGAGCTGGTGGTCAAGATCGCGGATCTGACGCCGATCGCGATGGCTTCGTCGGCGGCTCGTCCGGTGATCGACGCGGTGTTGGATCGCAATGAGCTGGCGGATCGGTTCGGGGCCACGGTTTCGAGTGAGGAAGTCGCGCGAGGGAAACCGAGTCCCGACGTTTATGCCGAGGCCGCGCAGCGCGTCCAGATTGAACCGTCCCATGGGATCGCTGTGGAGGACTCCAGTAACGGGATCCGCTCGGCGCACGCCGCTGGGCTGCATGTCGTGGCGATTCCCAATCGTTCCTACCCGCCCGCCGCTGACGCGCTCGCGTTGGCCGAACACGTCGCTGACGACCATCACGACGCTCTCGACCACATCCTGTCGCTGCTGACCTGAAGGGAAGACCCATGACCCGGCTGTACAACGACCCCGCGACGTTCACCGGCGACGCTGTCGACGGATTCGCCTCCGCCTACGAGCGGTATGTGCGGCGCGTGCCCGGAGCGTCGGGTGTCATGCGCGCCGCCGGAGCGCGGCCGGGGAAGGTCAGCGTGATCGTCGGGGGAGGATCGGGGCACTATCCGGCGTTCTTCGGTCTGGTGGGGCCGGGGCTCGCGGATGGCGCGGTTATCGGGGACATCTTCACTTCTCCTTCGACAGCGCAGGCGTACCAGGTGGCGAAGGCGCTGGACGGCGGTGCGGGAGTGCTGTTCAGTTACGGGAACTACGCCGGGGACGTCATGAACTTCGGCCTGGCGCAGCAGCGGCTGCGGGAAGAGGGGATCGACTGCCGGACGGTGCTGGTGACCGACGACATGGCTTCGGCGGCGGCGGACTCCACAGCGGACCGACGCGGGATCGCGGGCGGCTTCTGCGTGTTCAAGCTCGCGGGAGCGGCCGCGGAGCGGGGACTGCCGTTGGACGAGGTGGAGCGGATCGCGGTGAAGACCAATGCGCGCACCAGGACCCTGGGGGCGGCCTTCGCGGGGTGCACTTTTCCGGGTAGCGGGGAGCCGCTGTTCACGGTGGACCCGGAGAAGATGGAGCTGGGGCTGGGCATCCACGGGGAGCCTGGGGTGAGGACGGTGGACCGGCTGACGGCGGCGCAGTTGGCGGAGACGCTGACGGAGGCCGTGCTGGCGGAGCGTCCGGCCGACGCGGATGGGCGAGCGGCGGTGCTGCTCAACGGGTTGGGGTCGACGAAGTACGAAGAGCTGTTCGTGATCTGGAAGGACGTGGCGCCGCGGCTGGCCGCCGCGGGGGTGACGGTGGTGTCGCCGGAGGTGGGGGAGCTGGTGACCAGTTTGGACATGGCGGGCTGTTCGCTGACGGTGTGCTGGCTGGACGACGAGCTGGCGGAGCTGTGGGAGGCGCCGGTCGACACGCCCGCCTTCAGACGGGGCGACACATCGCTGCTGAACCGAGGGGGAGCTTCGGGCGAGCAAGCCGAGGCTGCTGAGCTGACGGCGGGCGCGCTAGTCTCCGCTGGAGCTGGAGCTGGAGCTGGAGCTGGAGCTGGAGCTGGAGCTGGAGCTGGAGCTGGAGCTGGAGCTGGAGCTGGAGCTGGAGCTGGAGCTGGAGCTGGAGCTGCGGCGGCGCCCGCCGAGGCCGCGTCGGCTGACTCGCTGCGGTGCGCCGCTGTGGTGCGCGCGGCTCTGGAAGCCATGCGCGACACCGTGGTCGACAACGAGCGGCGGCTGGGCGACATCGATGCCATCGCCGGGGACGGCGACCACGGACGGGGCATGGTGCGTGGATTGCGAGCCGCGTGCCAAGCCCTCGACCCCGCGATGGGAGCGGGCGACACGCTACGGACCGCTGGGGACGCTTGGGCTGACGGCGGGGCGGGCTCGTCCGGTGTCCTATGGGGAGCGTTCTTGCGGGCCGTCGGGAACACGCTCGGCAACCGCGAAACGCCCAACCAGGCGACGGTCGCGCGGGCAATGGAAGCGGGCCTTGCGGCCATCACCGAACTCGGCGGCGCCACACTCGGCGACAAGACCCTTGTGGACGCGCTCGACCCGTTCGTCACGACGCTCACCGACACGGTGAGCGGTGGCGAGCCTCTGGCGGCGGCCTGGAATCGAGCGGCCCAGGCCGCCGCTGCCGCCGCAGAAGCCACCCGCGACCTGGTACCCCGGCTCGGCCGCGCCCGGCCGCTGGCCGAGAAGAGCCTGGGCACCCCCGATCCCGGCGCGGTGTCGCTGTCGCTGTGCGCGACGGCGGTGGGCCGCGTGCTGGACGACACGAAGGACGGTGAGCGGTGAAGCGACAGCGAGAAGCCGCCGCAGGCGAGCCAGTGCGCCGAGCTTTTGGCGACGGCCGCAGTGGCCAGCGGCCGAGCAACGCGGCGGCCACCGCCAAGCCGGTGAGCCGAGCGCTTGCAGACGGCCGCAGTGGCCAGCGGCCGAGCAACGCGGCGGCCACCGCCAAGCCGGTGAGCCGAGCGTTGAGCGACGGCGCCAGCGAGCGGCGGCGGACGGCCGCCGCGCTTGGGCTGGTGAGCCAAGCGCTGGCTGTCAGCGCCAGGCCGATGAGCCAAGTCCGTAGCAACGACACGAACGGAGGTGAGTGGCGATGAGCAGCCGACAGTGGCGGATCGCCGTGGGAGCCGACGAAGCCGGGTTCCAGTACAAGGAGGCCATCGCGCGGGACCTCGCCGAGGACTCGCGGGTGGGGTCCGTTGTGGATTTCGGGGTTGCCGAGGGCGAGACCACCCCGTATGCCAGCGTTGGACTGACTGTCGCTGAGGCCGTCGCGCGGGGTGAGGTGGATCGGGCGATCCTCATCTGCGGTACCGGCATCGGGATGGCGATCAGCGCTAACAAGGTTCCGGGTGTGCGGGCCACGACTGTTTCCGACAGTTACTCGTGTGAGCGGTCGGTGTTGTCCAACGACTGTCAGATCATCTCGTTCGGACAGCGGGTCGTCGGCCTCGAACTGGCCCGCCGACTGGCCAGCGAGTGGCTTGGCTACGAGTTCGACCCCGCATCACCGTCCAATTCGAAGGTCAGCGTGATCTCAGCGTATGAACGGAGGACCCCATGAGCGATCTCGTACTGCGGGACGTTCGCAAGACCTACCGCACCAAGGGCCGACCCGAGGTGGAAGCCGTGCGCGGCTTCGATCTCGAGGTCAACAGTGGTGAGCTCGTGGGCCTGCTCGGCCCGTCCGGGTGCGGCAAGTCCACCACCCTGCGCATGATCGCGGGACTGGAGGACGTCACCGGCGGCGACATCGCGGTGGGGGGACGGTCGATGGTCGGGTTGCCCCCGCAGAAACGCAGCATCGGGGTGGCGTTCGAGAACTACGCGCTGTACCCGCCGCTGACCGTCGCCGAGAACATCGCGTTCGGGATGCGGGCTCGCGGGCACCGTAAGGCCGAGCGGGCCGCTCGGGTCGCCGATGTGGCGGGGCGGATCGGGTTGAGCGATATTTTGGACGCGCACCCGGCTGGGTTGTCGTCCGGGCAGAAGCAGCGGGTAGCGTTGGCGCGCGCTGTGGCCCGGGAGCCCGAGGTGCTGCTGCTGGACGAGCCGCTGTCGCATCTGGACGCCGCGCAGCGGGACGTGACCCGGCGCGAGTTGCGGCATTTGCAGCAGGAGCTCGGATACACGACCATCCTGGTCACCCATGACCAGGAGGAGGCGCTGAGCCTGGCCGACCGGGTGGTGGTCATGAACGACGGTGTCGTGCAGCAGGTCGGTACTCCCGACGTCATCTACGACGACCCGGTGAACCTGTTCGTGGCCCAGTTCGTCGGCGAGCCCGCGATGAACATCCTCGATGGACGGCTCGACGACGACGGGGTGCGGCTGTCGCCCGACCTGACGATCCCGGTGCGCACCCGCGAGCCCCGCCACGATCGAGCGGTCACCGTCGGCGTGCGGCCCGAGGACGTCACCCTCACCGGCGCGGCCGAAGCCCACGCCACCGGAACCGTTGTGGTGTACGAGGACCTACAGGAGTACGGGCTGGCGACCATCGAACTGCCCGGAGTGGACACCCGCGTGGTCGCCCAGACCGCTCCCGGCCTCACCCTCAACCCGGGCGAGACACAGCCGATCGCGTTCTACAGTGACCGCACCTACCTGTTCGAGACCCACACCGGAGAGCGACTGCGATGAACGAACTGGACATCCTGGCCGTCGGCGACGAGTTCGTGCTGCCCGGCCTGTTCACCCAGGCGCTGCGCGACCAGCTGGGCGATGCCCCCGTGCGGGAGTTGGCGCTGCCGTGGCCCAGTGTCCCGTTCGGGCCCGTGTCCGAGGTGGACGAAGCCGCCGGTGACGAGGAAGCGCTCATCGCGGCGCTGCCGGGCGCCGAGGTGGCGGTGACCCAGTTGGCGCCGTTCACCGAGAAGGTCTTCGCCTCCGCCCCGCAGCTGCGGCTGGTCGCGGTGTCGCGCGGCGGTCCCGTCAATGTCAACCTGGAAGCGGCGACCCGGCACGGCGTCGCGGTGTGTTACGCGCCGGGCCGCAACGCCAACGCGGTCGCCGAGTTCACCATCGGCCTGATCATCGCCGCGTGCCGCAACATCGCCACCGGCCGGGACGCGATCGCCGCCGGTGACTGGCACGAGCGGTACTTCGAATACGGGGCCGCCGGTTCCGAGATCCAGGGGTCCACCGTGGGGCTCATCGGCTACAGCGCGGTGGGGCGGCTGGTGGCGCGACTGCTGACGGCCTTCGGCGCCACCGTCAAGGCATACGACCCCTTTGTGGACGCATCCCGGTTCGAGCCGGGCGTCGAGAAGGTCGACGACCTGGAGACGCTGCTGGCCACGTCCCAGATCGTCAGCCTGCACCAGCGGTTGACCCCGCAGACACGGGGCATGATCGCGGCCGAGCAGCTGGCGGCGATGCCGCGCGGTTCGGTACTGATCAACACCGCGCGCGGCGGCGTCCTCGACTACGAGGCGCTGTGCGACTCACTGGACGCCGGGCACCTCGGCGGCGCCGGGCTCGACGTCCACCCCACCGAACCGCTGCCCGCCGACGCCCGGCTGCGGCGCACCCCCAACGTCGTGCTGACCCCGCACATCGCCGGGTGCAGCCGCGAGGTCGCGAAACTGGCGGCCACGATCTGCGCCGCCGAGGTGGGCCGGTGGCGGCGCGGCGAACCCCTGGCCAACTGCGCCAACCCTGAGGTTCTCAAGGAGACATGACATGTACCTCGGTATAGACATCGGCACCTCGGTCACCAAGGCCGCCGCCTTCGACGACGACGGCAGACTGGTGGCCGTCAAGGGAACGCCCACCCGAATGTCCACACCGGCCGAAGGCTTCTACGAGCAGGACATCGACGAGGTGGTGGCCTCGGTCGCCGAGGTCGCCGCCGCCACGGCCACCGCCGCGGGCGGCATCCCCACCGCCATCGGCCTGACCGGCCAGGGCGACGGGGTGTGGCTCGTCGACGCCGACGGACAGGCGGTGCGTCCGGCGATCTCCTGGATGGACGGCCGGGCCGCGTCGATCCTCACCGACTGGCTCGCCGACGGCACCGTCGCCAAAGCCTTCCGCCGCACCGGGAACACGATGTTCCCCGGCTCGGCCGGACCGATCCTGGCCTGGCTGGACCAGCACGAACCCGAATCCCTCGACCGGGCCGCAACCGCGGGCTACTGCAAGGACGTCGTCATGCAGCGGCTCACCGGCGTGCGCGCCACCGACACCTCGGACGCGTCGCTGCCGTTCCTCGACCCCGCCACCCGCCGCTACGACCCGGAAGTGCTGGAGTGGTGCGGGATCGGGCACCGCGCCTCGCTGCTGGCACCGGTCGCCGAACCGCTGCCGGTCGGCAAACTCACCGACGCCGCCGCGGCGCGGCTGGGCCTGCCGTCCGGGATCACCGTGACGTCCGGGCCCTTCGACCTCCCGGCCTGCGCCCTGGGCTCGGGCATCGTCACGCCCGGCGACGGGCACCTGATCATCGGCACCACCCTGGCCTGCCAGGTACTCGTGGACCATGTGGACACCGACGTCGAACCCAACGGGCTCACCCTGGCCACCGGCACCCCGAACCGCTGGCTGCGCGCCATGCCCGCGATGGTCGGCACCGCGGCCGTCGACTGGGTGCTCAAGCTCATCGGCCGCGACCACCAGGCGCTCGAGACCCTGTTGGCCGACAGTCCACTGGGGGCGCGCGGCGTCACCTGCCTGCCGTTCTTCTCCCCGGCCGGGGAACGCGCCCCGTTCCTGGAACCGGCGGCGCGGGCGGGCTTCGACCGGGTCACCATCCAAACCGAACCGTCCGATCTGGTGCGAGCCACCTGCGAGGCCGTCGCCTTCGCCGCCCGGCACTGCTTCGAGGCCGCCGGTCTCACCGGCGAACTGGCCATGTGCGGCGGCGGCACCGCCAGCCCCACCTGGCTGAAGATCTTCGCCGACGTACTGAACCGGCCGCTGAAACTGGCGCCGCAACCCGAGACCGGTGCCCGCGGCGCCGCACTCGCGGCCCGCCGCATCGCCGAGCCCGCCGCGTCGTTGTCCGAATGGACCACCCCCGAGGGCGTCGTCGAACCCGATCCGATCCGCGCCGCCGAATACGAGCACCGCTACGCCGCCTACCGCGCCCGCGTCGACGCCGCCCGGCTCACCTGGAAGGAGGCCGCATGACCACGTACACCGTGGCCGATTTGACCGAACTGTCGCTCACCCTCGGGCAGGCCAATCGCGACCTGGTGATCCTCGCCGAGGGCAACACATCGGTGCGGCTGGGGCCGGGGCGGATGCTGGTCAAGGCGAGTGGGTCAACGATGCCCACGGCGTCCGAATCGGACTTCGTGGAGCTGGAGACCGCGCCGCTGCTGGAACTGATCTCGTCCGAGTCGTCCTCCGATGACGAGATCGACGCGGTCTTGCGCGCCGCTCGCATCGATCCGGCCGGGCCCCGGCCGTCCATGGAGGCGCTGCTGCACGCGATCTGCCTGGAGGAGGCGGGTGCCACCGTCGTGGCGCACACGCATCCGATCGCGGTCAACGCGATCCTGTGCTCGGATCGCGCCGAGACCCTGGTCGCCGGATCGCTGTTCCCGGACCAGATCGTGGTGATGGGCAGGCACAACCTGCTGGTGCCCTATGCCGATCCGGGACTGGCGCTGGCTAGGTCCGTTCGCGACGGATTGCGGCAGCATCGCGCCCGTCACGGCGCTCCGCCGAAGGTGGTGTACCTGGTGAACCACGGCATCTTCGTGCTCGCGGACTCGCCCACACAGGCGCTGGCGATCACCGACATGACGGTGAAGTCCGCGCGGATCCTGTTGGGCGCGTTGTCGGCCGGTGAGCCGCGCTACCTGTCCGATGCCGACGCCGAACGCATCGATGTCCGTCCCGATGAAGTGCGCCGCCGCGAACGCCTCGCAGCGGTGGGAAAGTGAGTGCGCCGATGCTGCTGAAGGACGAGCGCGAAGCCATCGTGGAGTACTCGCGGCGGCTGCGACCCGACGGCCTGGTCGTCGGCACGTCCGGGAACCTCAGCGTGCGTGCCGGGGAGCTGGTGGCGGTTACCCCTAGCGGCCTCGACTATGACGATCTCACTCCGGAACTGGTGTGCGTGTCGGATTTGGAAGGCAAGGTCGTCGACGGCGATCTTGAGCCCACCAGCGAGATGCCGATGCATCTGGCGGTGTATCGCACGACGGGGCACAACGCGGTTGTTCACACGCATTCGACCGCCGCCACCGTCGTGTCGACCCTTGTGGATGTGCTTCCGTCGGTGCATTACCTGACCGCGTTGTTCGGCGGGCCGATTCGCGTGGCCCCGTACGCGACGTTCGGGACGCCGGAATTGGCCGACAACATGCTTGCCGCGCTTGAGGAGCGGACCGGTTGCATTCTGGGGAACCACGGCACGGTGACCGTCGGAGGCAGTCTCGACAAGGCTTACACGCTCAACATCTACCTGGAGTGGCTGTGTGAGGTCTGGCTGCGGGCTGACGCGGCCGGGAACCCCAGGCTGATCTCGGATGAGGAGCTGGAAGTGGTGCGGCGCAAGATCTCCACCTATGGCCAGTCGGCGCCGAGGGCTGAATCATGAGCGCCCGCAATCGTTTCGATCCGCGACGGCGTGCGGATACGATCGCTGAGCTCAGCGATCGCGAGTTCGATCTCATTGTCATCGGTGGCGGTATCACCGGCGTGGGAACGGCTTTGGATGCCGTCAGTCGGGGTTTGAGCGTGGCGCTGTTGGAGGCTGGGGATCTCGCGGCTGGGACTTCTTCGCGTTCCGGGAAGGTGTTCCATGGTGGACTGCGGTACTTGCAGCAGTTGAACTTCTCGCTGGTTCGCGAGGCGTTGAAGGAACGCGATCTCATGGTGGATCGGCTGTGCCCGCACTTGGTGTCGCCGGAGCTGTTCACGTTTCCGTTCACGCGTCGCTGGCAGCGTCCTTACGTCGGCGCGGGAGTGTTGTTGTATGACCTGTTGCGGCTCACGGGAACCCGCAGTGTCGGTGGGCACCGGCACTTGAGCCGCAAGGGGGTATTGCGCAAGCTCCCGGGCTTGAAGCCCAAGCCGTTGACCGGCGGGGTTTCGTATTACGACGTCCGGGTTGACGATGCCCGGCACACCATGACGGTGGCTCGCACCGCCGCTGGGCTTGGCGCTCGGATCGTCACGCGGGCCGAGGTCACGGGCATCGTCCGGGACGGCGAGACCGTCATTGGCGTTGTAGTGCGGGACAAGGAGAACGACACCGAGTTCACCGTGCGTGGGCGGTCGGTGGTTTCCGCGACCGGCGTGTGGGCCGAGGGCGTGCAGGCGCTGGCGGGGGAGTCTTCGATCGCGGTGACGGCGGCGAAGGGGATTCATCTTGTCGTGCCCGCCGATCGGATTGACGCTGACAGTGGACTCATCGCTCAGACTGACGACAGCGTGTTCATTATTCGACGCTGGTTCGACTACTGGCTGATGGGTACGACGGACACGGCTTGGGATCACGAGCGCGACGACCCCGCCGCTACTGGTGCGGACGTTGATTACCTGTTGGCGCAAGCGAATCGGTGGCTGAAACGGCCGCTGAGTCGCGAGGACGTCGTGGGCGTTTACGCGGGCTTGCGGCCGTTGGTCAGTGGACGGAAAGGCGCGACGGCTGCGCTGTCGCGGGACCACACCGTGATGGCTGGTCCGCGTGGGATGTTCACCGTCGTGGGCGGCAAGTACACGACGTACCGGATCATGGCGCGTGATGCCGTGAATGCCGCTGTGGGGCACCTTGGCTCCGATACTCCCGATTCGGCCACGGACAAGCTGCCGATCCTGGGCGCGGACGGCTATCGAGCCTTGCGAAACCAGCGCCTGGCGCTGGCGGCGGAGGCTGGTTTGGATCCGGAGTGGATCGACCATCTGTTGGGCCGCTACGGGACGCTTGTCCTCGACCTGCTGGAGCTGATGGCTGAGCGTCCCGAACTGGCTAAGCCGGTGGAGGGGGCGCCGAAGTACCTGGCGGCGGAGCTATATTACGCGGCCAGCCACGAGGGTGCGTTGCATCTGGACGATGTGCTGGTGCGGCGGACCCGGATCTTCATGGAGACGCCGGATCATGGTGAAGCCGCTGCAGTGCACGCGGCGGCGATCGTGGGCGAAGTGCTGGGCTGGGATGAGCGGCGGCAGGCCGACGAGGTGGAACGGTATCGGCTGGAGCGGGAGGCCGACCGTCGCGCGGTCGACGCGCTGACCGATGACGACGCGATGACGGCTCGCAGATCCGCTCGTGCCGAGGCAAAGCCGCGGACATGAGCCCGGAGACCGACGTTGACGCGATTGCTCGCGGCTCGACCGTGGCGGAGCCACAGGTCGACGTCGGCCTGGCTTCGGCTGGCGGCCTGGCTTCGGCTGGCGGTCCGGCTTCGGCTGGCGGCCCGGTCGTGGTCGGCGTCGACGCTGGCACCACCTCGGTCAAAGCCGTCATCGTCGACGACTCCTGGCACGTGCTTGCCGAATGCCGCCGCGAGTATCCGACCGAGTACCTCGGATCGTCCGGGGCACAACAAGACCCCAACGGCTGGTGGGCTGCCACCGCCCACTGCGTCCGCGAAGCCCTCACCCGAGCCAAAGTGGACGCCAAGTCCGTCGCCGCCGTCGGCGTCAGCAGCCAAGCCCCCAGCGTCGTACCCGTCGACGCCGACGGCGAGCCGCTACGGCCCGCGCTGCTGTGGCTCGACCGACGCGGCCAGGGCGAGTGCGCCAAACGATCCGACGCTGCCGAACGTGTACTCGCACTGACCGGCAACCGCCTCGACTCCTACTACGCCGCACCGAAACTGGCCTGGCTGCTGGCCAACGAACCCGAGCTGCGTGACCGAGTCGACCACGTCCTGATGGCCAACGGCTACATCATCCGTCAGCTCACCGGCGTATCGTCCGTCGACACCGGACACGCTGGTCTCACCCTCCTCAACGACCTGGCCACCGGCGAATGGTCGAACGAACTCGCGCAGCTGTGGGGCATACCGCCCTCTTGGCTCCCACCCCTGTCGTCACCCGAAACCGTGGTGGGAACGGTGCACGCGCAAGCGGCCCGGGCCACCGGCCTGGCCGTCGGCACCCCCGTGATCGCCGGGCTCGTCGACGGCGCCGCCGCCAGCGTCGAATCGGGCGTCCTGACCCACGGCGACGTCTGCGAGATGACCGGACAGTCCACAGTCATCAACGCCGCCGTGTCCACCGACCGCGCCACCGCCCACGGCGGCACCCTCAGCGTCATGCCCTACGTGATCCCCGGGCACCACCTCGTCTTCGGCTCGATGGTCGCCACCGGCGGAATCCTGCGATGGTTCCGCGACCAGTTCGGGCAACCCCGAGCCGACGACGAGGACGCGTTCGCCGAACTCGACCGGCTCGCCGCCACCGCGCCGCTCGGCAGCGGCGGGCTCGTGATGCTCCCGTATTTCCTCGGCGAACGCTCCCCGATCTGGGACCCGCAAGCGCGCGGCGCCGTCGTCGGCCTGTCCATGGCCAGCACCCGCGCCGACCTCGTCCGAGCGATCCTGGAGGGCACCGCCTACGGGCTGGCCCACAATCTGGAACAGCTGGCGCGAGCCGGAATCCGCCCCGACACGCTGCGCATCGTCGGCGGCGGTGCCCAAGGTCACACCTGGAACCGGATCAAAGCCGACGTCACCGGCCTGCCGGTGGAGCTGCCGGACCACTGCATGGGCGCACCCGTGGGCACAGCGTTGGTGGCGGCGGCCGGGGTCGGGCTCATCGACGATCTCACCGCGACCGCCCGCGCCCGGTTCAGCATCGCCGAACGCATCGAACCCAACCCCGACCACCATCGCGACTACAACCGCCGCTACCGCATCTACCGCGAGCTGTACCCAGCACTGAGCCGAGTACACGAGCTGTCAGCCGCGTTGAGGGAAGCGGGACAGCAATAGGCGCGGCTCCGCGTCGCCCCTTCGGCTGAGCTGCGGGAGCGGGGCCGTTAGGCCGAGCAACCGGGCCGACGCGCGCCGGGCTGACAGCGGCGTGACCGCCCGCGACAGCTCTAGTCGGCCGCTTCGTAGTCGGGCAGGTCGATCGCCGTGGCTGCCTTGTGGATGGTGGCCGCGACGCGGGCCATCATGCGCTCCTTGCCCGGCATGCGTGACATCAGCGCGAGCATCGTCATCGCGACCCGGATCTGGCCCTTGCCGCGCAACACCATGCGTTTGATGTTGGCCGGGCCGAGGGCCTGGTTGGTTTCGGCGAAGCCCCGCATGCGTTGTTCGTAGGCCGCGAAGGCCGCGGTGGGGTCCTTGGCGCGTGAGAGTTCTCCCGCCAGGACGTAGCCGCCGACGAGCGCCAGGCTGGTTCCCTGGCCCGACGCCGCTGAGGCGCAGTGGGCCGCGTCGCCGACGAGTGCGACCTTTCCGGTGAACCAGTGGTCCATGTGGACCTGGCTGAGGGTGTCGAAGTAGAAGTCGGGAGTGGTTTCGGCGGCTTCCAGGAGCGTGGGGACTTCCCAGCCCTCGTCGGCGTAGGCGCTTCGCAACAGTTCGCGTTGCGCGTTGGCGTCGCCGCGGTCGTATTCGAGGGACGGGGAGGACCACAGGAACATCGCGCGGGCGTTGGGGTCACCGGCGGTGCTGTACATGAGGGCGGTGCGGCCCGGGCCCACGTAGGTCAGTTCCTCGCGGTCGAGGTTGAGGTGGTTGGGGACGGTGTACACCGATACGTAGTAGCCCAGGTCGCGGACGTACTGGTCCTCCGGGCCGAAGGCGAGCGCGCGGGTCGCGGAGTGGAGTCCGTCGGCGCCCACGACCAGGTCGAAGCGTTCGGTGGTGCCGCTGGCGAAGGTGACCTCGACGTCGTCGCCGGTCTGGTCGAGGGCGGTGATCGAGTCACCGAAACGGAAGTCGGCCTTCTTCTCGGTGGCCTCGTAGAGGAGACGGCCCAGTTCGCCACGGGGCAGTTCGCTGTCCTCGTGTTCGCGGCCGCCGAAGGAGTCGCCGTCCATGCTGGCGACGCGTTTGCCGGAGGCGGTGACGACCGAGCCGCCCTGGATGTCGGTGCAGGCCGCGCGGATGGCGTCGGTGAGGCCCATGCGTTCGACGACGGACAGGGCCGCTCCGCGAATGTCGACCTTGTAACCGCCCGCGCGTGGGGCGGGGGCGCGTTCGACGACGGTGGGGGAGAAGCCGTGGTGGTGCAGCCAGTGGGCGAGGGTGATACCGGCGATTCCGGCACCGGAGATGAGGACACGTTCGTGCGGCACGGGGGCTCCGTTCGGGGTTGTGCTGGGGCAATGGAGTGGGCAATGGGGATCGTGCCGGGAACCTCATCGTATCCAGTGAGATTCGGGTGGGGGTGGTCGCGAACCTCGCGTACGTGAGAAACCTCCGAAACAGACCCGTTCCGGCGGGAGTAGTGTGGACGGGGCGCCCGCCACTTCCCCTGGCGGACACGGAACTCACACCCTGCTCCGCAAACCCCATCGGAGATTCCATGCGGCTCAAACCTGTCCATCGCAGAACTCTGCTCACCACCGCGGGCCTGGCCGTCGCCGGTACCGCCGGGACCGTCGCGCTGGCTCCCTCGGCGATCGCCGAGGACCAGGCCGCCAGCCCCGACGCGGCGCTCGACCGGTTGATGCGCGGCAACCGTCGATACATCAAGGGGCATTCCCGGCACCCGCACCAGTCGTTGGAGTACCTGCACGAGGTGGCCAAGGGGCAGCACCCGTTCGCGATCACCATCGGGTGCGCGGATTCGCGAGTGCCGCCGGAGATCCTGTTCGATCAGGGGCTCGGCGACGTCTTCGACCACCGCATCGCGGGCAACATCCCCGACGAACTGCTGCTGGGCAGCATCGAGTTCGCCATCGAGGAGTTCGCGCCGCCGCTGTTGATGGCGTTGGGCCACGAGCGGTGCGGGGCGATCACCGCCACCATCGACGCGATCGAGAGCGGGACCGAACCGCCCGGCCACATCGCCGCGATCGTGGAGGCCCTGCGGCCGGTCGTGGAGCCCGTGCTCGACGAACCGGGCGACAAGGTGGAGAACGGTGTCCGCGCCAACATCGTCGACGTCGTCGAGCAGTTGCAGCGGCGCAGCGACATCGTGGCCGAGAAGGTCGAGGCCGGCGAGCTGACGGTGGTCGGTGCCCGCTACGACCTCGACACCGGCAAGGTGACCCTGGTGGACTGACCCGCCGTTCGGCGGGCCAGTCCCGGGGTGGGTCTCAGTTCTTCGAGTCGCCGCGCCAGCTGTGCCACAGCGCGGCGTAGGAGCCGCCGGCGGCGGTGAGTTCGCCGTGGCTGCCCAGTTCGACGAGGCGACCGTTCTCGATGACGGCCACCCGCTGCGCGTCGTGCGCGGTGTGCAGCCGGTGCGCGATCGCGATCACGGTGCGGCCCGCCAGGGCCGCCGCCAGCGCCGACTCGGCGTGGCGGGCGACGGTCGGGTCCAGCATGGATGTGGCCTCGTCCAGGATCACCGTGTGCGGGTCGGCCAACACGACGCGGGCCAGCGCCAGTTGCTGGGCCTGGGCGGCGTCGAGTTCGAGGGTGTCGTTGCCCAGTTCGGTGTCGAGGCCCTCGGGCAGGTCGTTGACCCAGTCGGCGTTGACGACCGACAGCGCGCCGAGCATCTTGGCGTCGGTGGCGGATTCGTCGGCCAGCGCGAGATTGTCGCGCAGCGTGCCCCGGAAAACGTGGTGTTCCTGGGTGACCAGCATGATCAGGCCGCGCAGTCGCTCCAACGGTAGTTTTGTGACCGGGACGCCGCCCAGTGCGATGTCGCCGGAGCGGGGGGCGTCGATTCCGGCAAGGATCCGGCCCAGAGTGGACTTCCCGGCGCCCGACGGTCCGACCATCGCCAGGCGTTCGCCGGGGGTCACGTCCAGGCTGACGCCGTGCAGGACGTCGCGGTCACCGTCGTAGGTGTAGTACACATCGGAGGCTTTGAGGCGGTCGCCGTCGGGTTCGGCGTCGCGGGCCTTTCCGTTGCCCTCCACCAGACCGACGCCCTCGACGCGAGCAAGGGAGGCGTTGCCCAGCTGGAGTTTCTCCACCCACAGCAGCACCATGTCGAAGGGTTCGACGAACTGGCGGCTCAACATGGTGGCCGCGACGATGACGCCGAGACTGATGGCGTCGTTGAAGTACAGGACACCGCCCACGATCAGCATGCCCGCGATCGGCAGCGGATAGGACCCGTCCAGGGACGGGAACAGGATGCTGCGCAGGAAGAGCGTGTAGCGCCGGGTCTTGTAGGCGTGCCGGATGGTCTCGGCCCCGGCGGCTACCCGTTCGGACTCCATCCGGTGGATCTCCAGTGTCCTGGCCCCGTCGGCCGTGGCCGCCAGCGTCTCGGTGAGCTCGGTGTTGGCGTCGCCCTCGGCCAGATAGCCGTCGCGGGCCCGCTTCAGGTACCAGCGGGTTCCGGCGTAGACGGTGGGAACCATCAGGAACACGCACAGCCCCAGCAGCGGATGCAGGTAGAACACGGCCGCGAGGATGATCGCCGCGTTGACGAGGCTGATGAAGATCTCCGGGATCGCGTCGCGCAGCATCGTGCCCACCGTGGACACGTCCAGCGAGTTGCGGGTCATCAGGTCACCGGTACCGGCTCGCTCCACCTTCGACAGCGGGAGCTTCAGGATCCGGTCGACGAACTGTTCCCGCATCCGGGCCAGTGCCCGTTCGCCGAAGCGGTGCCCCACGTAGCGGGAATAGCGCACCAGCACCAGTTGTGCCGCGATCGAGGCGACGATCAGGCCCGCCAGCACGTCGACGCCGCCGTCGCCCGCGCTGACCCGGTCGACGATCTCGCCGAGCAGTACCGGCGCGGCGACGCCGACGACCGCGGCGGCCAGGTACAGCACCAGCAGTCCCGCCACGGCGCTGCGTTCCAGTTTGATCAGTCGCCACAGGGCTTGGCGGACCTGGTTGCGGTCGGCCACTGGGAATCGTTCGTTCATGCCCGCACTCCTATGCTGCGTCCGGCCAGCGCCCGGTACTCGGGGCTTTCGTCCATGAGGTCTTGGTGGTTGCCGGTCGCGGCGATCTTGCCGTCGGCGAGGAAGGCGACGCTGTCGGCGCGGTCGGCCAGCAGCGGGGAGGAACTGACGACGATCGTGGTGCGGCCGCTTCGGGCCTCGCGCAACCGTTCGGCGATGGTGGCCTCGGTGTGGGCGTCCACGGCCGAGGTCGGTTCGACGAGGATCAGCACCTCGGGGTCGGCGTGGATCGCGCGGGCCAGCCGCAGCCGTTGCCGTTGACCGCCGGACAGTTCGCGCGCCTGGGTGTCCATTCTGGTGTCGATGCCCTCGGGCAACGCGGTGACGATGTCCTCGGCCACAGCCGCGCGCAATGCGCTGGTGACGCCCGCGTCGTCGGGTTCGGCGCCGCCCCTGACGATCTGGCGAACGGTTCCGGCGAACAGGAAGGCGTCGTTGTCGGCGACCAGGATCCGCTCCCGCACCTCCGACAGCGCCATGTCGGACAGTCGGACGTCGCCGAAGCTGACGTCGGAGTCCTCGTGGCGGCCCAGCCGGTCGGCCAGCGCCCGTGACTCGGCCGGGTCGGCGGCGGCCAGCACCAGCATGGTCCCCGCCGGGACGGTCAGTCCCGAGCCGGGGTCGTGCAGACTGGACGGTGCCGTCGGTCCCGGTTTGGTCTCGGTGCCGTCGGACACGTTGGGGCGCAACCGCAGTACCGTGATGACGCGTTTGGCCGCCACCAGGCCGCGGATCGCGTTGATGACCGAACCCAGGATCCAGTTCATGGGCAGCATCAGCATCGCGGTGTAGCCGTAGACGGCGACCATCTCGCCGATGCTGATGGCTCCCGAGGCCGCCAGCCGGGCCGCGATCCACACCACCGCCGCCAGGAACAGGCCCGGCAGCGCGGTCTCGAAGGACCGCACCCAGCTGGTGACGGCGCCGACCTTGTAGCCCTCGCGCAACAGCGCGGCCGAGCGGGCGCGGTAGCGGTCGGCGAACGCGCGCTCGCCGCCGACGCCGCGCAGCACCCGCAGCCCGGCGACGATGTCGGCCGAGCGGGCGGTCAGTTCGCCCTGGTGGTCACGGTAGTCGGACTCGCGGCTCTGCAACCGTTCCAGCAGCGGGCCGACCGCCAGCACCATCAGCGGCGTGCCGACGAACACGACCGCGCCCAGGATCGGCGAGATCGAGAACAGCAGCACCCCGACCACGACCAGCGCCGCGATCGAACCGATCCCGGGTCCGGCGACGCTCATCGCCTCGCCGATGGCCGCGACGTCCATGCCGCCGACGTTGACGATCTCCCCTGTGGATACTCGCTTGGGGAGGGTGGCGCCCAGCCGGGCGATCTGCCGGGTGGTCACCGCGACCGTCCGGTACATCGAGTCGAGCTTGGCGAAGGTGAGAGTGCGCTGCTGGTAGACGATCGCGGCGGCGGTGACCAGGCCGAGGCCGATCACCCCGGCCGACCACCACAAAAGCGGGGTCCAGTCACGCGGGACCAGACCGTCGTCGATGGCGTGGGCGACGAAGAACGGCGCCAGGATCATGCCGGTGATCGACAGGCTGGTCAGCGCGGCGACCGCGAAGACCCGCAGTGGCTGCCGGGCCGTCAGCCACAGTAGATATCGCAGTGGGCTGGCGGTATTGGGTTCGCCGGGGTCGTGAAAGGGAACACTTGACATGGCAGTCCTTAGGAAGGGGTGTCGAGGATGTTGTCGGTGCCGTGCGGGTTCACGGCCACGAATCGAAGTTCCGATGTGTACATTTCGCCGTCCGGCCCGGGCAGCCAGGCCTGGTGCAGGTCGGGCAGCATCTCGCTGAGGCCGACGGTGGCGGTCTCGTCCTGCTCGACGGCGGCCCGGATGGCCTGGGCCAGGCATTCGACGAGCGCGACGCTGGACAGGTCGCCGAAGCAGGGTTTCTCCTCCGTGGACAGTTTGTAGAACACCCGGGAGGGGATGGCCTGCTCGCGGCACCAGTGCTGGGCTTCGCGGAACCGCTCGGCCGGGGTCGAGGCGAAGGCCCAGTCGAGCTCGTCGGCGAGGAAGTGCCAGCTCTCGCGGTGCAGCACGAGCTTGTCGATCGAGAAGCGCGGCTGGTGCCGACGTTTCGGGATCGGGGCGAAGATGTCGGCGATCGGCCAGGCCAGCTGCTCGTCCAGGACGGCGAGCAGGCCGAACTCGCGGCCGTCGCGGTCGCGGACCCGCAGCCGGTCGCCGTCGAGGAACACGGTCATGGTTCCGGCCGGGATCACCGGGCCCGCCGCGCCGCCGGAGTCGTCGTGCAGACACCAGTAGGTGTAGGACGGCGGCAGGATCGCCGACGGGTAGGCGCGCGAGTTGACCTGCGGCGACTTGCGGGTCGGGACATAGTAGACACGTTCGTCGCCGAAGTCGGACTCGGTGGCGGCCAGCAGGGCGTCGGGATCGTCGTGCATCTCGACGAACGGCCGGGCCTGGAGGGTGTTGTTGGCCAGGTGCAGTTCGCCGAGCACGAACGCGAAGTCGCCATCGTTGACGGCCTGCGCGTCGCGGGCGGCGATCATGATGTCGGGGGACAGGTGCATGGCCCCGGCCCACGGTGCGGGCGCGGGCGGGAACAACCGCGCGGCCCGCTCGACGAGATCGCGCGACGCGAACTGTCGCCGCGGCGCCCGCGCTTCGCCGATGGCGACCTCGTCCGGCCGGTGCCCCGAGGCGGTCTCCCCGTCGGCCAGCGTGGCCTCGTCGGGGCCACGCGGGGGTGGCTTCGGCTTGACCGTGCCCGCGTCGTCGGGGCCGCGCGGCGGCGGCCTCGGCTTGACGGTGTCCGGCTCCTCCGGATCGTCCGGTGGCGGCGCGTCGGCCGGTTCCGGATCGGTCTGCCAGCTTTGCACCCACTCGGGTTCACCGAGCACCCGCGCCCAGCGGCTCTGGAACTCCTCGCGCACCGCGCCCAGCGGCGAGTCGCCGGGGTTCCACGGATGCAGGATCGGCGTCGACCGGGCCAGCAGCTCCGGCAGCGGCATGCCGCTGCCACCGGTGTCGGACTGGTAGGCCCGCACCAGATCGCGCAGCCGATCGTGCAGCACCTCACCGGCCCGCGCGATCAGCCACGCGGCCGAGTCCAGCACGATCCGCAGCGGCGGCGCCAACTCCGCCAGCACCGACGCCCCCAGGGTGACATCGACATCGCGGCGAGTGTCCTCATAGACCAGAGTCCGGCCCGCGTACATCTTGCCGTCGTTGCGGCTCGACTTGCGTTTGGTGATGTCCTCGAAGACCCGCGCCAGATTCACGCACGCGTCGGCCACCCCCTCGGGGTCGCCCCGGCTCAGCGTCACCCGGTACCGGGCCGCCTCCAACCGGGTCAGCTGCTCCAGCGCGTGAAGCCGCGCCTCATCGTCACCAATGGACTCCAGTTGCTGACGCAACCGCAGCTCCGGCCGGGCCTCGATCGGCCCGGCGAAATCGAGCTCGACCAGCTCTTGGTCGCACCACGTCGTCAGCTGCGAGATGATCTCCGGCTCGTCCCACCGCTGCGAGGTCTCGAACGCCTGCGCCAGTTGGCGTACGGTCCGGGATCCGTCGCAGGCGTCGAGCAGTGCGGCCTGTTCGGCGTCCAGCGGGAACGGCGCGGCGTAGGGACGGTTCACACTGGACGCGTCGCGCCAGCATCCGGCCACCAGCCGGGGCCGCAGCCACGGCCGCAACCGGGGATCCTCCGCCAGCACGCCCGCCAGCGCCTCGATCGCCCAGGTCTCGAAGTACGTGGCCCGACGGCGTAGCAGCTTCGCGCCCGTGGTCACCTGAAGCTCCGCGACGTCGTCGTCCCAGGTGGCCCAGCCGACCGGCCCGAAGAAGCCGATGGTGTCGTTCTTGGTGAAGTAGCGCTGCGCGTACGACGCCACCGCCTTCATGTACCGGTTCTTGCGCAGTTTGCGGTCGTCGCCCGAATGCGCCATCTTCGTCAGCCAGTTGTGCAGGATCGCCGGGTTCTGCCAGGCGACGGCCTCCCGGAACCCGGGCAGCTCCACGAACGAGCGCAGTGCCTTGACCGAGCGGTCGACCGCTTCCGTGTACCGGTCGACGAAGTCACCTCCGGACTCCTCGGCCAGGGCCTCGCGAACGATCGCCGGATCCGAGAACCGCGACGCGAGTTCGACCGGGAACCCGGCGCTGCGCAGCGAACACTCGCGCCACAACTTCCAGTCCGAGCCCGGCAGCGGGATCAGGTGTTCGGCACTCATTTGGACACTCCCTTCAGGAGTTCCCGGACGATCCGGCGCCGCCCCGGGGGCGTGCCGTCGTTGAGTTCCCGGAACGCGTCGGCGATCCGGCGTCGTGCCCGCGCGCAGTAGGTGTTGGCCAGGTCCACCGGCAGCGGGTCGGTGCCGGGGTCACCGGCGCGCGCGACGGTCAGGACCATCGCCAGCAGCTCCGAGGCGATCCGGTTCATCAGGATCGGGATCGCCTGCCGCTCATGCAGTTGCGCCGGATCGGGGTAGCGCCTGACGAAGGCGCGGGCCCGCTCGGCGAACCGGTGCACCTCCCAGGTGAGGAACTCGGCGTGACCGCGCAGCGGATCGGGAAGATCGGCGGGGATCACCGTCGAGGAACCGACCGGCTGTGCCGCGTCGTAGTGGAGCGGGAACACCCCGGCGCAACCGGCCAGGTAGTCGACCAGGAAGTCCACCCCGCCCGCGACCCGCATGGCCCGGGCCGTCCGCAGGGCGTGTTCGACGGACCCGGCGGCGGGCGCGCCCCGGTCCCGTTTCCCGGCGGCGGTCTCGACTCCCTGGGCGCCCATGATGGACGTCGCCTGGTCGGCGACCCGCCAGCAGGCCATCGACATCAGGTTCTTGGCCACCCGCTGCTCGGGGATCGTGTTGGCGCGGCCGGTGGCCAGGGTGCACCAGTCGACGAGGCTCTGTGCGGCGAAGCGCTCGGCGCCGATCCCGGCCAGCAGGTGCTCGATGTAGTCGTACTCGACCAGCGGAACCTGGTCCACCAGCCTGCGGGCGGCGAACTCGGCCGCCGACCGGACACAGTGCTTGATGAGCGACAGCGACGGCGCCGAGACGACGAAGAACCGCGCCCGCACCATCAGCGACGTCAGGTCCGGTATGGACTGCCAACCGAGGTCGGCGTCGCCGAGGATGTGTTCCCTCGGCACCCGCACGTCGGTCAGCCGGACCATGCCGTTGGGCAGCCCGTCGGGGCCGGTCAGGTCGTGCCGGTGTCCGATCTCGACGCCCGGCGTGTCGGTGGTGAGGAAGAACAACACCACCCGCGGCTGGGCGTCGTCGACGACGGTCGCCGAGACGTCGATGATGTCGGCGATCGGGGCGTTGGTGACGAAAGCCTTGGTGCCGTTGAGAAGGAACGCGGAGCCGTCGTCAACCGGGGTGGCGGTGACGGACCGCAACCGGCTGCCCGCGCCGGACAGGTCGGTGTCGGCTCCGGCGCCGACACGGCCCGGCGTGTTGGCGAGGATGAACTCGCGCAGCCGCCCGTCCTGCGTCAACGGCAGATACGACCAGGCACCCAGCAGCCGGTTGACGGCCGTGGCCGTACCCAGCGCCGGGGTCCAGTCGGCGGCGGTCTCCAGCAGCCGGAACAGGTTCGTGTCCGACAG
Organism: Stackebrandtia nassauensis DSM 44728; assembly: GCF_000024545.1. Classification (GTDB taxonomy): domain Bacteria; phylum Actinomycetota; class Actinomycetes; order Mycobacteriales; family Micromonosporaceae; genus Stackebrandtia; species Stackebrandtia nassauensis. The sequence continues at coordinate 4,331,864 of NC_013947.1, read as the reverse complement.
TTCGGTCTCGGCGGGGCGCGGCCCCAGCAGTTCCGGGGCCGCCAGGTCACACAGCAGTTCCTTGGTGATCAGCGCCGAGGTGTCGGTGTGGTGGGGTTCGCCGTACTTGGCCAGCACCCGGTTCAGTTCGCCGGTGACGGCCTCGCCGTGGGCGCGGTCGGTGGCGCCCTGGATCGGGAAGGGCCGCAACAGATCCCAGCGGATCCGGCCCAGGCACAGCTCGTCGAACAGGCTCGGCAGCGACGAGGTGGCGGTCATCAACGTGGTCATGGCGTTCCCTTCGCGGGCTTGGGCAGCGGCCGGGAGGGATGCCCGGCCGCCACCGCCAGTAGGTCGAGCAGCTGTCGCGGGTTGTCCCGGAAGTAGAAGTGGCCGCCGGGCAGCAGGTGCACCGCGAACTCGCGGGACGTGTGCCGCTGCCACGCGACGAGCTCGTCCGGGGGGATCTCGTCGTCCAGGCCGCCGACGACGTGGATCGCCGACTCCAGCGGCGGCCGTTGCCGGTACTTGTAGGTCTCGACCATCGAGTAGTCGGCCCGGTTGGTGTTGAGCAGCGTCTTGAGGAACTCGGGATCCTCGCGCACCTGCTCGGCGGATTCGCCGAAGTCGGCCAGCAGCCGTTCGGTGAGTTCGGCGTCCGAGGACAGATGCAGCGGCTCGCGGTCCTGCATCACGGTCAGGTGCGGTGCCGGATAAGCCGACACGAACAGCCACTGTGGTGTGACGTGGCCCAGTTCGCGCAGCTTGTGGGCGGTCTCGTAGGCGACCAGTGCTCCCAGGCTGTGCCCGAAGAACCCGAACCGGCCGTCGAAGTCGGCGTCGGCCGACAGTCGCAGGATCAGCGTGTCCAGGTCCCGCACCGGTTCCTCGTCCATACGGGAGCCACGGCCGGGATACTGCACCGCCCACAGCTCGACGCCCGCGATCCGGTCGGTCCAGCGCAGGTATTCGCCGGGGGAGCCGCCGCTGTGCGGGAAACAGTAGAGCCGCGTCGGGGCGGCGGGGTTCGCTCGCCGGTTGGCGAGCCATCCGGTGGGGTCAAACATGGGCATCGGTCCCGGTTCGGGGGGCCGGACGCATGTCGGTCCACACCTCGGCGATCTCGGCCAGGCAGTCGGCCTTGGAACCGGTGCGGCCCGCCGGGGCCCAGCCGGTGGGCGGCTGCCGGTCGCTGGGCCAGATCGAGTACTGGTTGACATCGTTGCGCACCACGACGTACTCGCGGCCGTCATTGTCTTCGAACATGGGATTACCTCCTGGTTTCGGTTTCCGTGCGGTCGTCGTCGATGAGTTCGGCCAGCGCCGCGACGGTGGGACTGCGGAAGACCCGGCTGATCGGGACCTTCACGTCGTAGGTCTCGCGGATCCACGTGGTCAACTGGGTCGCCAGCAGCGAGTCGCCGCCCAGCTTGAAGAAGTGCCCCTGCCGTCCCGGGGCGGGAACGCCGAGGATCTCCTGGAACACCGCCGCCACGGCGACCTCGGTGCCGGTGACCGGTGCCTCGGACGCCTGCGAGCGGGCCGCGGCGGCCGTGCTCGGTTCGATCGCCACCGGAGGGTCGGCCGAGGGGTCGACCTTGAACCGGGTGCGCTCGAAGGGATAACCCGGCAGCGGGATCCGGCGCCTGCGGGCACCGGAGTGGACGTTGGCCCAGTCGATCCCGTGCCCGGCGCTCCACAGTGAACCGACGGCGGCCAGGGTGTGGGCCAGGCTGGAGCCGGGGTCGGAGGGGTGCGGCAGGCTGGGAACGGCCAGCTGTCCGTCCCGGAACTCCGGGTGCCGTTGCGCCAGTGTGGTCAGCGTGTGTCCCGGCCCGGCCTCCACGATGGTCACGTTGTCGCGTTCCAGCATCGTGGACAGGGTCTGTCCGAACCGGACCGTGTCGCGCAGGTGGCCGGTCCAGTAGCCGCGGTCGCCGGTCTGCTCGGCGGTCAGGAAGACACCGGTGCGGTCCGACACGATCGGGATCCGGGGATCGCCGCAGCTCATCGTGTTCATGAACTCGCGGAAGCCCGGCAACCGGGGCTCGATCAGCGAGGAGTGGGCCGCGCTGGGGATGTGCAGGCGGCGCACGTCGACGCCGTCGCCGTCCATCCGCCTGGCGAAGTCCATGATGGCCTCGGCCGGTCCGGACACGACGCACTGGCCCGGCCCGTTGATGGCGGCGATGGACAACTCAACCGGCAGTATCGCCGCGACCGCCTGCTCCGGCAACGGGACCGCGAGCATCGCGCCCTCGGGCAGGCTGCCCAGGATCCGGCTGCGTTCGGCCACGATGGCCGTCGCGTCGGTCAGCGAGAACACCCCGGCGGCGCAGGCCGCCGCGTAGGCGCCGAGGCTGTGCCCGGCCACGGCGTCCGGCTCGACACCCCAGTGTGTCCACAGTCGGTACAGCGAGTGCTCGACGGCGAAGATCGCCGCGTGGCTCACCGGCATCGTCGCCAACTCGGACTCGGCCCAGTCGCGCTCGCCCGGTTCCGGGTACAGGACGTCACGCAGGTCGATGCCGAGCTGCTCGGCGAACAGCTTCGCGCACTCGTCGAACCCGTCCCGGAACACCGGGACGTGCCGGTACAGGTCGCGCGCCATCCCGATCCGCTGCCCGCCCTGGCCCGGGAACACCATCACCACGGGACGTTTGACGTCCTCGATGGCGTCGACCCGCTCGGCGGCGGGCTCGGTGAGCCGCTCGACCAGCTCCGCCGCACTGCTGGCCACGAAGGACTGCCGGTGCGGGTGTTCGGTGCGTCCGGCCTGTGTGGTCCAGGCGACGTCGGCGAGCGCGAGGTCCGGGTGGCGGTCCAGATGCCCGGCCAGCCGGGTCCGGGCCGCCGCCAGCGCCGACTCGGTGCGCGCCGACACGACGACCAACTGCCACGGCGCCGACGCCTCGACCGGACCCGGATCGGGGGCCTCCTCGAGGATCGCGTGGGCGTTGGTGCCGCCCAGCCCCAGCGAGTTGACCGCCGCGCGGCGCGGCCGGTCGTCCGTGTCCCAGTCACGCAAGCTCGTGTTGACCTGGAACGGGGACGCGGCGAAGTCGATCTTCGGGTTCGGGGTGTCGAAGTTCAGGCTCGGCGGCAGCTGCCGGTTCCGCAGCGCCAGCACCACCTTGATGAACCCGGCGACGCCCGCCGCCGCGTCGGTGTGGCCGATGTTCGTCTTCACCGAACCGACCCAGCCGGTCCGCGACCGGGTCGCCGCGTTGCCGTAAGCCTCGGTCAACGCGGCGATCTCGATCGGGTCGCCCAAGGGCGTCCCGGTGCCGTGCGCCTCGATGTAGTCGACGGTGTCGGGTTCGATCTCGGTGAGTTCCAGCGCCGTGCGCATCACCTCGGCCTGACCCGCGACACTGGGCGCGGTGAAACCGATCTTGGCGCTGCCGTCGTTGTTGACGGCGGTGCCCAGCAGCACCGCGTGCACGGTGTTGCCCTCGGCGACGGCGTCGGACAGTCGCTTCAGGACCACGATGCCGACGCCGTCACCGCTGATCATCCCGCTGGCCTTCGCGTCGAAGGCCCGGCAGTGCCCGTCGGCGGCCAGGACGCCGCCCTCGGTGTACTCGCCCGGGTAGACCGGCACCTGAACGCCCGCGCCCCCTGCCAGCGCGATGTCGCATTCACCGGCCAGCAGCGCCTGCACCGCCTGGTGGATCGCCACCAGCGACGTGGAACAGGCGGTCTGCACCGACACGGCGGGGCCGCGCAGGTTCAGCTGGTACGAGGTACGGGTGGTCAGGAAGTCGCTGCCCGAACCCAGGTGCATCTGGAAGGAACTGGGGCCGCCCAACAGATCCCGGTACGGGCGCAGCGTCTCCCGGTACAGGGACTGGCTGGCTCCACCGTAGACACCGATCGGTCCGGGGTAGCGCGCCGGATCCTCACCGGCGTATTCCAGCGCCTCCACGGCGCACTCCATGAACAGTCGGTGCTGCGGGTCGATGAGCATCGCCTCGCGGGGCGCGTATCCGAAGTAGTCGCAGTCGAAGTACTCGGCCTCGTCCAGGACGCCGCAGGCGGGCTGGTGGGAGCCGCCCTCGGGTGCCGGAAGCTGTCGCACGGACTCGACGCCCTCGGCGAGGTTGTCCCAGAACTGTTCCAGGTCAACGGCTCCGGGGAAACGTCCGGCCATCCCGATGACGGCTATGTGGGTCGCGTCGACCTCGGTGTTCACTGTGACTCCTCACTGGATCGTCTTTGGTTGCGGCGGCGGTTCAACCTGGCGTTTCCGGCGCGGCGCGCGCGGGCCTGAACCGGGGTGGTGCCGTTGGTGGGTCCGGCGCCCGACAGGTGGCGGGACACGGCGCGGATAGAGGTGTGCTGGAACAGCGCCACGATCGGCAGGTCGATGTCCAGCTCGGTGGTCATGCGGTGGTGGAGATGCCCCAGCAGCAGCGAATGCCCGCCGAGGTCGAAGAAGTTGTCGCCGACGCCGACCTCGTCGCGTTCCAGGACCTCTTTCCACAGTTGGACGAGTCGCTGTTCCAGGTCGTTGTCGGGTGCCAGTGCCGTGGCGGCGGTGGCGGTCTCGGGTTCCGGCGCGGTCAGCCGGGAGGTGTCCACTTTGCCGTTCTGGTTCAGCGGCAGGGTGTCGATCCAGGCGAAGGCGGCGGGGACCATGTAGCTCGGCAGCCGATCGGCGAGGTGCTCGCGCAACCGCGCGGCCTCCGGCCGATCGGAACCGGCGGCGGTCAGGAACGCCACGAGCTGATCGGCGGCCCCGGCCGAGCCGGTGCGGGTGCGCGACCGCAGCGTGACGTGCGCCTGCTCGACCGCGTCGTGTTCGCGCAGCGCGGCGGCGATCTCGGCGGGCTCGATGCGGTGGCCCCGCAGTTTGATCTGGGAGTCGTTGCGCTCCAAGAACTCCAGCCGCCCGTCCGGCAGCTGCCGGACCAGGTCGCCGGTGCGGTACAGCCGCTGGCCCGGTGTCGCGGCGAACGGGTCGGGGACGAACCGGTCGGCGGTGAGGCCGGGCCGGTTCAGGTACCCCAACGCCACCCCGGCCCCGCCGAGGTAGAGCTCGCCGGGGACGCCGACGACGCACGGTTCGAGTTCGCCGTCCAGTACGTAGGCGCGGGCGCCGGTGATCGGCCGTCCGATGGACGGCGGCCGCAGTGAGGACCCGTCCGTGCCGACGACGCCGCTGGTGGCGGTGACGGTGGCTTCGGTGGGGCCGTAGGCGTTGAGAACCTGGAACGGAAGTGACCCTGGTGGACGCTTGGTGAGCCGGTCGCCGCCGGTCAGCATCAGCCGCAACGCGTTCGGCTTCGGCCAGTCCACACTCAGCAGTGACTCCACCAGTGCGACCGGCAGGTCGGTGACGGTGATGCGGTTGTCGCACAGCCAGTCCCGCAGCCGCTCGGGGACCAGCCGGACGCTGTCGTCCGGGATGGACAGCGACGCCCCGCTGGCCAGCGCGGGCCAGATCTCGCCGATCGACACGTCGAAGGCCGGTGAGGCCACCATCGTGAACCGGTCCTCAGCGGACAGCGCGAGCTGTTCGCGGTGCCAGGCCACCAGGTTGGCCATCGCGCCGTGGCTGACGACGACCCCCTTGGGGGCGCCGGTCGAACCGGACGTGTAGATGACGTAGGCCGGATCGTCCGGCCCCGGCGACCGACGCTCGACGGCCTCGGCCATCGACAGCTGCTCGATCAGCACGGCCGTAACGGTTTCGGGGAGCTTGGCCGCGTGCTGGGCCGTCGTCACGACCGTCGTGATCGCGGCGTCCTCGCACAGGTAGGCGATGCGCGCGCCGGGCGCGCCGACGTCGATGGGCACGAACGCCGCCCCGCTGGCCATGACCCCCAGTTCGGCCACCGCGAGGTCGGCACCGCGTGGCAGCAGCACCCCGACGACGCCGCTGTCGGGAAGCCGTCCCGCCAGCGCGGTCGCGCGTTCCGCCAGCCGTCCGTACGTCAATGTGGACGCGTCGGCGGCGACGGCGATCGCCTCGGGGTGCTCGGCCGCGCGAGCGAACACCTCATCGGGAACCAGCGGCGGCTGATGCGGACGCGACGGCGGATTCCACTCCGCCAGGGCCCGCTGGACCTCGCCACGGGAAGCCAACGGCAGCCGAGTGATGGGGGAGTCCGGCTCGGCAACGGCCAGTTCGAGCAGGCGGATGTAGTGCCCCGCCATGCGGTGCATCGTTTCGGTGTCGAACAGTTCGGAGTTGTACTCCCACAACAGGGTGATGCGCTCGTCGACGGCCTCGGAGTCGCGGGCCTGGCTTTCGGCGCGCGGCAGCACCACCACGTCCAGGTCCATCTTGGCCGAACCGTTGCCGCGTTCGAAGACCGTCGCCGAAGCCGGACCCAGATCCAGCTCGGGGACCGCCGAATCGTGCGCGCTGAACATGACCTGGGTCAGCGGTTGCGTCGAGGTGTCCCGCTCCGGATTGAGCGCCCGCACCAGCTCCGGGAACGGGTACTCCTGGTAGTCGGAGGCCTCGGCCAGCAGGTTCGCCGATTGCCTTACCAGCGCGGCGAAGTCGTCGCCGGGTTCGACGCGGCAGCGCAGCAGCACCGGGTTGACGAACATGCCGATCATGGCCTGCGTGTCGGGGATGCGGCGGTTGGCGTAGGCCGAGGCGATGCACAGGTCCGACAGCGCGGTGTAGCGGTGCAGCAGGGCCGCGAAGCCCGCGAACATCGCCGAGAACAGCGTCACCCGCTGGTCGCGGCAGAACTCGCGCAGCGCGCTCGGCAGCGAGGCGGGCAGGTCGACGCGCAACATGTTGCCCTGGTTGGCGCTGACCGCCGGACGCGGCCGGTCGGGGTGGATCGTCAACGGGTCGGGCGGGTCGGCCATCCGCTCCCGCCAGAAGTCCAGCTGTTTCGACAGTGGACCCCCGTTCTCCAGCTCGTCGTGCTGCCACACCGCGAAGTCGTGGTATTGGGCGGGCAGCTCCGGCAGCGGCGACTCCTCGCCCGCGAGGAAGGCGCCGTACAGCTCCTTGAGCTCCCGCACCACCAGCGAGGACGACCAGCCATCGTGGACCAGGTGGTGCTCCACGAAGATCAGTTCGTGCTCGTCGTCGGACAGCCGCACCGCCGTCCAGCGGCACAGCGGCAGTTTCGCCAGGTCGAAGCGGCGGCGCATCTCGGTGGCGACCAGTTCCTCGCAGCGCTGCGAGCGCTTCGGCTCGGGCAGACCGGACAGGTCGATGCGCCGGGCCGTGGTCGGCGCGGGTGGGTGGATGACCTGCCAGCGACCGGTCTCGTCCTCCACATAGGTGGTACGGAAGATCGCGTGCCGCCGGTCGATCTCGGTCAGCACCCGGTCCAGGACGTCAAGGTCCAGTTCACCGACGACCCGGATCGTGGCCTGCGCGTGGTACGCGATGCTGTCGGGGTTGAGCTTCTCCAGGAACCACACCTGCTCCTGCTGCCGCGACATCGGCGCGCGGGTGCGTTCGGTCGCGGTGAGACTGGGCAGCGTGCCCGGGGTGCCCCGGCGCCCGGTCACCAGTTCCGCCAGCGCCGCGATCGTCGTCGTGGTCAGGATGTCGGCGACCGACACCTCCACGCCCTCGTCGGTGCGGATGCGGGCGGCGATGGTGGTGGCGGTCAGCGAATGTCCACCCAGGAGGAACAGGTCGTCGTCGATGCCGACCCGCTCCAGATTCAGGACCTCGCACCAGATCGCGGCCAGCCGGGTCTCGAGCCCGTCGCGGGGCGCGCGGTACGGGGTGTCGGTCAGCGGTTTTCCGGTGCCGACCTTGCTCAGCAGCGACACGTCCACCTTGCCGGTGGCCAGCAGCGGCAGCGCGTCGACGGTGACGAACACGGCCGGGACCATGTAGTCGGGCAGCCGGTGCCGCAGGTGCTCGCGCAGCGCCTTCACCGTCGGCACCCGGCGGGGATCGCGGGGTACCACGTGCGCGGCCAACAGTGGCCCGCCGGGCTGGTCGAGCCCGTGGACGAAGGCCTGCTCCAGATCGGGATGGGTCAACAGCGCCGCGGCCACCTCGGCCGGTTCGACCCGGTGCCCGCGCACCTGGATCTGGGCGTCGTTGCGGTTGACGAACTCCAGCCGTCCGTCCGGCAGCCGCCGCACCAGGTCGCCGGTCCGGTACAGCCGTCGCCCGCCGCGGCTGTCGAAGGGATCGGGGACGAAACGGTCGGCGGTCAGCGCCGGTTGTCCGATATAGCCACGCGCCAGGCTCACCCCGCCCAGGTACAGCTCCCCGGCCTGGCCCGGCTCCACCGGGCGCAGCTCTGCGTCGAGGAGGTGGGCGGTGACGCCGGGCAACTCCCGGCCGATGGACGGCAGCCTCCCGTCGGCCGGTTCCGGTGTCACGGCCCCGGCGGTCGCGTCCACGGTCGTCTCGCTGGGGCCGTAGCAGTTGACGAGCGTGAACGGCGCGTCCGGATGCGGACGTTTGGTGAGCCGGTCGCCGCCGGTGTGCGCGATGCGCAGACTCGCCGTGGCGGGCCAGTCCAGCCCCACCAGGGCGTCGGCCAGCGGAGTCGGCAGCGCGGCGACGTTGATCTCGTTGCGCAGCAGCCAGTCGCGCATGCGCGGCGGATCGGTGCGGACCGCGTCGTCGACGACGCAGATGGTGGCGCCGCTGGTCAGCGCGGGCCAGATCTCGGTGACGAAGGCGTCGAAGCTGGGCGACATCATCATGCTGAGCCGGTCGCCGGGGGAGATGGCGTGCGAGCCGCGATGCCAGGCGACGATGTCGGCGAGGCTGGCGTGCGAGACCATGATCCCCTTGGGATCCCCGGTGGATCCGGAGGTGAAGACCACATAGGCCAGGTCGTCGGGGTGCCCCGCGGTGGCCGGTGGCACCAGCCCGGCGCCGTGCAGGTCCGGGGAGTCCATCAGGATCGGCTCGGCATCGACCGCGTCGGTCAGCCCCTCGGGGCAGTGAGCCGCGTCGGTCAGCAGCCAGGGAGCCCCCGCGGCGGTGATCATGGTCGCCAGCCGCTGTGCCGGGGCCGAGGTGTCCATCGTCAGGTAGGCCGCACCGGCCTTGATGACGCCGACCATGGCGACGGTGAGGTCGATTCCCCTGGGCAGCAACGTGGCCACCACCGTGTCGGGTCCGGCGCCGCGCAGTTGCAGGGCGGCGCTGACCTGGTCGGCGCGGTCGTTGAGTTCGCGGTAGCTGAGCCGGGTGTCGCCGACCTCGACCGCCACCGTGGTGGGGTTCAGTTTGACCTGAGCCTCGAATTGCTCGATGAGACTGGAATCGGCGTCGTTCGCGGAGTTGTCGGTGTTGTTTTGATCCATGTTCGGGTCCTTCCGGGAAACCTCAATGAACGGCGCGCAGGCATTGTCAAGGCATCATCCATTGAGGAGGGGTTGTTTCGTCGTCGACCGACGCAATTCGTTATGGACGGCTGTTTTTGGGCAGCCCGAACGAATTGTCAAAGTTTCTCTAAAAGGGACTACAAACCTGTACACACCTACCGCATGCTGCGGTAACAGGCCTGGGCAATGGGCGCTTGCCGAAAGCACCTGGGGGTGGTCGTCGCGAGTGCCTCCCGGGGCTCATGGCGACTTCCGTTGCAACTCAGCGGCTCTTCGTGTCTCTCCCTCACAATCCCACTGACTTCGGATAGGAGCGACAATACACTACCTTTGGGCCACAACGGATCTGTGAGAGTGGGCCGAGTTGGCTGGTTATGGGTCGTGAAAGGATTAAAAACGTAGTATGGGGGCCACTACCAGTTTCATGGCATTTGTGTTATGCGGTGGTTACCGCTTCGGCGGCTACGCAGGGGTTTCGGGAGCGGATGCCGCGTCCGAACGTATTGACGTATGCAATTAAGTAACTTTACGATTGGGTGTCCGTCAGACCCTCTCCCCGGAGCCCGTCATGAAACGAACCCGCGTCCTCAGCCTCGCCGCGATCCCGGTACTCGCGGCCGGGCTGGCCATCACCACCACCTCGGCCGGACACGCCGACCCCAACCCGCCCGACCGGGCCGAACTGCCGAAGCACGCCCTCATCGGCTACCTGCACTCCAGCTTCGCCAACGGATCCGGCTACCTGCCGATGTCCGAGGTCCCCGACGAATGGGACATCATCAACCTCGCCTTCGGCGAACCCACCTCCGTCACCTCCGGCGACATCCAGTTCGACCTGTGTCCCAAGGAGGAATGTCCGAATGTGGAAACCGAGGACGAGTTCAAGGCCGCGATCAAGGACAAGCAGGCCAAGGGAAAGAAGGTGCTGCTGTCCATCGGCGGCCAGAACGGCCAGGTCCAGCTGACCACCGCCGCCGCCCGGGACAAGTTCGTCGAATCCGTGGGCGGCATCATCGACGAGTACGGCCTGGACGGTCTCGACGTCGACTTCGAGGGACACTCGCTGTACCTCGACTCCGGCGACACCGACTTCGAGAACCCCAAGACCCCGGTCATCGTCAACCTGATCGACGCCCTGGACGCGCTCAAGGCCCGCTACGGCGACGCCTTCACCCTCACCATGGCACCCGAGACCTTCTTCGTCCAGGTGGGACACCAGTTCTACGGCGGAGCGGGCGGCGGCGACAACCGCACCGGCGCTTACCTTCCGGTGATCCACGCGGTGCGCGACTACCTGACCGTCCTGCATGTACAGGACTACAATTCCGGTCCCGTGATGGGACTGGACGGCCAGTACCACAACATGGGCAACGCCGACTTCCACATCGCGATGACCGACATGGTCAAGGCGGGCTTCCCGGTGGCCAGCACCGGAAAGACCTTCCCGGGCCTGCGCGAGGACCAGATCGGCTTCGGCGTCCCGGCCGCCACCAGCGCCGGAAACGGCCACACCTCACCCGAGGCGGTGCAGCAGGCCCTCGGCTGTCTGGCCACAGGGGAGGACTGCGGCGGCTACGAACTGCGCGGCGGCCCGTCACCCGCGATCCGCGGCCTGATGACCTGGTCGATCAACTGGGACAACTACTACAAGTGGGAGTTCATGAACGCGCATGAGCCGTACCTGAACGGACTGCCGTAGACGCCTTGGCGCCCTTGACGAGCAGCCACGCGACGAACGACAGTTCCGCGATCGCCGCGGGTGTCAGGGCGAACAGCGAGATCCGCGCGCCGAACTCCGGCGCGAGGAAGCGCGTGAACACGTCGGTCAGGTGACCGAGGCAGCCGATGACCAGCAGGACGCCCAGTGCCTTGGGGAAGTACCCCGAGCGGTGGACCAGGTAGCCCAGCGGCAGCAGCCACAGGCCGAAGTAGGTCTGGGCGATGAGGTACCCGTCGTGTTGCAGGTCGGCGAACAGCATGGTCAGCTGTCGGGTCCCGGCTTCGCCGAAGGCTTCGGCGTGGCCGGGACCGGTCGCGATCCGCAGCGCCGCCTGCTGGTTGACCAGGTTCAGCGTCTGGATCGCGACACCGATCGCGACGAAGCCGACCATGACGGCGGCGGTGAGCCTGCCGACGTGGTTGAGCAGCCGGTACAGGGCCACGCCCGTCAGCAGGAAGAAGACGGCGCCGACGAGCTCGGCCGCGAAAGCGAGCCGAAACAGCGTCGCCGACTCCGCGATGTCGCGGGTCGTGGCGGTCGCGTCGTCCGGTGTGACGATGCCCGTGTTCACCAGCCCGGCCAGGCTGGTGAACACGGCGACGGCCAGGTAGAGGCCGCCCGCGATCCGCGCGAGGGTCCTCGGCGAGGTCATCGCCGACCCGCGTGGGCCAGGGCCGAGGGGGTCAGCCGGCCGACGATGGCCGGGGCCTCCTGGATGAGGTCGTCGTCGGTGGCCGCCTCGACCATGAACAGCGCGTAGTCCACCCGGCGGGTGATGTTGCTGGCCAGGACGGGATCGCCGACGTGGCGGCTCCACACCGGCAGGCCCTGCGACTCGCCCTCCTCCAGGTCGCTGCCGCGCACCACCGTCCAGGCGGTGTCGCTGGCGAAGATCCGGCGGCAGGCCTCGACCTGGTCGTTGAGGTCCACGAACCGGATCAGCTTCGCCGTCTTGCGCATCACGGTCTCCAACAGCCGCAGTTTCCAGCCGTACACGTCCTGGCCGTCGCGGGTGATGTGCCAGCCGCAGGAGAACACCAGCCGCGCGCCCGGTTCGGCGAAGTCCAGCACGGCCTGGGCGGTGCCGGACGAATAGTTCTGCATTCCCCACGGCACCAGCACCGTCAGCACGGCGTCGCAGCCCTTCACCGCCCGGGCGATGATCTCGCGATCGTTGGTCTGGCCGGGGATCACCGTGATCCGTCCGGCGAACTCGGCGAGCTTGTCGACGCTCTTCGCCCGGCACACGCCCACGACCTCGTAACCCCGCTCCAGGGCGTGCCGCACCATGTAGCGCCCGAGTTTGCCGGACGCGCCCACGACGCAGATCCGTTTGCCGGTACCGGATGTGTCGTTTCCGTTTCGCTGTTCCATGAGTCTCTCCTCGATCCATAACCGTCAGCTTTACGGTGTAAAGCGTAGCCTTTACGGTGTAAAGTCGACTAGTCGTCCGAACGGACCTAAAAAGGAGGACCTTGTGACCCCGTCCGGCCCCACCACCCGCCGCGACCCGCTCAGCAAGGAATCGGTGCTGCGCACCGCGATCGCGCTGGCCGACGAGACCGGCGACGGCGTGCCGAGCATGCGAGGCCTGGCCAAACGGCTCGGCGTCGAGGCGATGGCGCTGTACCACCACTTCCGCAACAAGGACGACATCCTCGACGGCATGGTCGACCTCGTCTTCGCCGAGATCGAACTGCCCGGCGACGAGGACTGGCAGCCCGCGATGCGGCGGCGCGCCACCTCGATGCGCGACGCGCTGACCCGGCACCCGTGGGCGATCAGCCTGATGGACTCGCGCAAGAACCCCGGCCCCGCGACGATGCGCCACCACGACGCGGTGATCGGCTGCCTGCGCAACGGCGGTTTCACGATCGCCGGTGCGGCGCACGCGTTCTCGGTACTGGACGCCTATATCTACGGGTTCACGCTCCAGCACCTGAGCCTGCCGTTCACGTCGAGCGACGAACTCGAAGACGTCGCCGACGCGATCCTGGAACAGCTGCCTCGCGAGGAATACCCGCACTTCGCCGAGATGTTCGGCCACGTCATGAAACCCGGCTACGCGGTCACCGACGAGTTCGACATCGGACTCGACCTGGTCCTGGATGGACTGCGGCGGCACCGCGACGGCTGGCGTTAACCTTGCTCGGCGGCGGTTCTACTGTTGGCCGGGACTGAGGAGGCGTTGATGACGCAGGCGAAACCGGTCGAGTTCTGGTTCGACCCGTCGTGTCCGTACACGTGGCTGACCTCGCGGTGGCTGATCGAGGCCGCGACGGTACGGCCGATCGAGATCCGCTGGCACATCATGAGTCTGGCGGTGCTCAACGAGGGCCGCGAGGTCGATCCGGAGGGCGACACCGAGGGATACCTGTGGTACCCGGTCCGGGTGTGCGCGGCCGTCGAACGGCACCGGGGCAAGACCAAGCTCGCGGCGTTCTACACCGCGCTGGGCAACCGGCTCCACAAAGACCAGCCACAGTGGGACGACAACGTGTTCACCGACGCCCTCACCGAGGCCGGTCTGCCCGTCGAACTGGCCAAGGCCGCGACCTCGGACGACCTGGACGTCGACGTGCGCGCCTCCCACGAGCGCGGCATCGGCCTGGTCGGCGACCACGTCGGCACCCCGGTCATCGCCGCCACCGGCCCGTCGGACGAGCCGGTGGCGTTCTTCGGCCCGGTGATCTCGCGGATCCCGCGCGGCGAGGAGGCGGGGCGACTGTGGGACCTCGTCGTGCCGCTGGCCGGGTTCGACGGATTCCACGAGCTGAAGACCACCGCCCCGAAACCGCCCGACTACGCCTGAGGCTCAGCTGAACCGGTGGGTCACCTCGATGGTGCCGACGATGTGCTCATTGAACTCGGTCAGCCGTTCAGCCGGTACCCACAGTTCCCGTTCGTTGTTGCCACCCGCCCGCTGCGTCGGAAGGGTGCGGGCGTAAGGCGTGTCAATGTGGAATTTCGTGACGAAGCCCGAGCCGCTGGCCGGGACGTTCCACTCCCTGGCGATCCGGACCGCGTAGTTCTCGTTGAGGACCGGGTAGAAGATCGGCTGGTCCGCCAGCCGCGGCGGCCAAGCCCGCCAGCCGCTCTGCTCTACAAGGGCCAGTTCCTGTGGGCCGGTCGGACGCCACAGAGTCGTCGTCCCGTCCGGGTTCTCGCACCGCCCGTCCAGGGCCGCCCCAATGGTATGGCGGATGTAGTCGTCGGCGGGGACGACGTCCAGGTCATCGACGAAGACGACTCCGATCAGATCGGAGGGACTGCCGTGCTCGCGCACCCGGCGCAGGGCCGCCAGGTTGGGGTGGTCGAAGTCGGGACACGCTCCAGCGGGCGCGAGCAGCTCGATCGCCCGATCCAGCATCACATCGTCGAAGTCATAGGACTTGGTGCCGCTGGAATGTCCGCACACCGTCGCGAGAATGACGGCGGGAAGGTAGTGCTCGTTGAGGTTCACCCGGACCGGTTCGATCTCGCAGCCGTCGGACCGGAGGATGCCATAGGCGGCCGGACGCTGCCAGCCGTCGATGGCATCCTCGAACCGGTCGAGGGCCGCGTAGATCTTGTCGGTCGTTTCCCAGGTCTCCACGGCGACGAGGGTAACCGGTCACGACTACGCGGACGATCGGATTATCGGCTGGTGTGGATGCTCAATCCGGTCTCGCCCGGGGCAAGCTCCGGGCGCAGCACCAGGTCGGCGTCGTAGTCGCCGTGATCCTGGTAGCGGAACGGCACCGCGGTCTGCTCCGGCAGGTTCCGCAGCCGTTCGCGCAGCCGCTTGGCGGCCAGCTGGTACTCGTCGTCGGACATCCGGTTCGCCCCGTCGATCGCCAACGGTGGCAGCGCGGCGATGCCCGCGTACCACAGGATCCCGTGCTGGAGCGGGAACAGCAGATCGTCGATGGCGCCGTGGATGCCGCGCGGACCCATACTGGACTCACGGGCGCCGAAGGTCGTCACGACAAGCGCCCGCTTGCCCGACAGGGCGTTGTCGCCGTAGCGCCGTTGCCTGCCGGTGGCGGGGTTCGCCAGGCCGAAGGCGAAGCCCTGTAGGAACACCCGGTCGAACCATCCCTTGAGGATGGCAGGCATCCCGAACCACCACAACGGGAACTGGATCACGATGGTGTCGGCCCAGAGCACCTTCTCCTGCTCGGCGAGGATGTCGGGGCTGAGCGTGCCCTCGGCGTAGGCGGTCTGCTGCGCGTCGCCCACCCACAGTCGGCCAGCCTGGCGTCCGGGGAAGTCATCCTCGGCCACCACCGGCCGCCAGTTCATCGCGTACAGGTCGGACTCACGCACCTCGTGCCCCAGCCCGCGCAGCGTCCGCACCCCCTCGTCGCGCAGCGATCCGTTGAGGGAACGGGGTTCGGGGTGGGCGTAGATCCACAGTGTTTTCATGTCGCGTCCTTTCGAAACCGGATGACGGCTTCGATCCTGCGGGTTATCCCGCTCACGAACCACTGGCTCGATTGCCAACAAGTGCAAGAATCGAGCCATGTCCGGATTCACGACACAACGCCACCGGGTCGCCGTCCTGGTCCGCGCCGGAGTGCTGCCCATGGAACTGGGAATCGTGCACGAACTGTTCGGCGGCGCCCGCTCCGCCACCGGCGAACCGCTGTACGAGGTCCTGACCTGCACCCGCGAACCCGGCGTGGTCACCACCAACACCGAGTTCACCATCAACGTCGCCCACGACATCACCATCCTGGGTGCGGCCGACACCATCGTCGTCCCGGCCGCCGACGCCGACCACCAACTCTCACCCACGGTGGAACCCTGGCTGGTCGAAGCCCTGCGCCGGGTCAGTCCCGAGACCCGCATCGCCTCCATCTGCACCGGCGCCTTCGTGCTGGCGGCGGCGGGACTGCTGGACGGACGCCGCGCCACCACCCACTGGAACTGCGTCGACTGCTTCCAGCGCATGTACCCCGACATCGACGTCGACCCCGACGTCCTCTACGTCGACCAGGGCCGGATCCTCACGGCGGCGGGGGAGGCGTCCGGCATCGACCTGTGCCTCCACATGATCCGGTGCGACCACGGCTCGGCGGTCGCGGGCGAAGTCGCCCGCCGCACCGTCGTGCCACCCCACCGTGAGGGCGGTCAGGCCCAGTACATCCGCCGCCCGGTACCCGAACCGAGGCAGTCGTCCACGAAGAACGCCCGCGACTGGGCGCTGCGGCACCTGCACCGTCCACTCACCCTGCGCGAACTGGCCGCCCGGGAATCCATGAGCCCCCGCAACTTCACCCGCCGGTTCCGGCAGGAGATGGGAATCTCGCCGGGCCAGTGGCTGTCCAACCAGCGCCTCGACCGGGCCCGGCAACTGCTGGAGGAAACCGACACACCCGTCGACCGGATCGCCCGCGAAGCCGGATTCGGTACCGGAACCTCACTGCGGCAACACTTCCGGACGGTACTGGGCGTCTCGCCCCGCGCCTACCGGCAGACGTTCCGGGGCACCACGGTCGGCTAGACGGCGTTGAGTTCGGTGTGGACCACCCGCGACACCTTGGCGATGCGCTCGATGCCCTCGTCCAATGTGGTGCTGTTGTTGGTCAGCACCGCCATCACGTAGTTGCGGTCGGCACCGTCGAAAGTGCCCAGACTGCTGGTCCAGCCGTATTCCTCGACCCAGCCGTTCTTGACGTGCTTGGTGACGGTGTCCGGGGCCCCGTCGGTGGTGCCCCAAGCCTGTTCGGGCACCACATTGGCCATCAGGTCCAGCAGGTACGCCCGGTTGGGGTCGGTGAGGATCTCACCCGGGTTCGTCAGGGTGCGCAACAGGATCTCCTGATCGGCACTGGTCGTCGACGACGAACCCCAGGTCGGCCGCACCTGCGTGCTGACCATGCCCAGAGTCGCCACGAAAGCCTCGATGCGCTCGGCCCCCAGCTGCTCGTAGATCGCGG
Source organism: Stackebrandtia nassauensis DSM 44728 (assembly GCF_000024545.1). GTDB lineage: Bacteria > Actinomycetota > Actinomycetes > Mycobacteriales > Micromonosporaceae > Stackebrandtia > Stackebrandtia nassauensis. Next base: position 4,314,956 of record NC_013947.1, on the reverse strand, counting down.
TGGCGGCCTTGTTGTCCGACACGGTGATGGCGGCGTGACTGTTGTCCTTCTCCTTCTGGGTCAGCTCTCGCCCCTCCTCCTGCGCGAGGTGCAGCAGGGCGGCCACCAGGGTCACCTTGATGGTGCTGGCCGTCTTGATGACCCGGTCGGACCCGAAGTGACAGGCGGTCTGGGTCACCGGATCACTGATGCTGAAACCGATCCCGTCGGGTTTGGCGGCCACGGCGGCATCCAGCTGGCTGGCCAGCCGCTCGGCCAGCTCCGGATCGGAGGACACACAGCTGGTCGGGTTCTTCAGCTTCGGGGCGTCGGTCTCGTTGCCGTCGGCGATGGCCAGGGTGGTACCGGTGATCACACTGGACACGGCGACGACAGCGACGACGCCGGTCACGACGGCGGCGGGCAATCTCATGGGGGCGGATCCTTCAAGCGGGGGCAGTATCGCATTCGGACGATATTCCGCGTATTCAGCTATGTCAATGGACTTCGTGGTCGTTCCGACTTTTGCGAGCATTCGCAGGTCATGACCTGGGTCACAGCGGTTGACTGTGACACGGTGTCAGCCACTACTACTGGGGGCGTCATGTTTGCCATTGGAGACTTCGCCCGGATGGGCCGCGTGTCGGTGCGGATGCTGCGCCACTACGACGCGCTCGGGCTGCTGCGTCCGGCCCGTGTCGACGCCGGTACCGGCTATCGGCACTACGAGGCCGCGCAGCTTGCGCGGCTCAACCGGATCGTCGCGCTGAAGGACCTGGGGTTCACGCTGGAGCAGGTCGCGACGTTCCTGGACGAGCAGGTCAGCACGGTCGAGCTGCGGGGCATGCTGCGGTTGCGTCGGGCCGAGGCGGCGGCCGAACTGGCCGCCGCCCGGGATCGGCTCACCGGTATCGAGGCGCGGTTGTCGGCGATCGAGGCCGAGGGGCGGTTGCCCAGCGGCGAGGTCGTGGTCAAACGGGTCGCTGCCACCCGGGTCGCGGAGCTGACGGCACCGGCTGACAGTTACGCGTCGGTCGACATCACCCCCGTGATCAGGCCGTTGTACTCGCGGTTGTGCCGGTTGCTCGATGACGCGGGTGTGACGCCGGTGGGTCCGGCGGTCGCGTCGTATGAGGATCGGGGTGACGGGGTGCTGGTGCACGCGGCGTTTCCGGTGCCCGCCGAGGCGTCGGAGCGTTCGGAGTTGTCGGTGGTGACGTTGCCCGCGATCGAGGCGGCGACGGTGATCCACCACGGTGCGATGGACGAGTCGGACGCCTCGTTGCAGCTGCTGGCCCGGTGGATCGACGCCAACGGGTATCGCAGCACCGGTTACGCGCGGGAGGTCAACCTGGAGTGCCCGCCCGACCCGGCGCAGTGGGTGACAGAACTGCAGGAATCCATTACGGCTGAACACTGACGACCGTTCGACACCCCTCACAGTAAGGAGATGGCAGATGAGCCTGCCCTACACCGGTTCCGGACCGTATTGCTACGCCAACAGTTTGTCGATGATGCTCGGGCCGGAGACTCCCGGTCCGTCGCGGCTTGAAGTGCTCACCGGTTCCCCGTTCGGGATGCAATTGCTGGGCGGAAAGCTGCCGCTGTTCGACCCCTACGGCTGGGACCCGGACCTCGGCATCGACGACGCCCTGCGACTGCTGGGCTGGCGGTGCGAGCGCAACGTCGGCGGTGACGCGGATACCGCTGTAGCGATGTTGCGGGAGGCGGTGAAGCGTGGCCCCGTCATGGTCGGGCCGGTCGAGATGGGGCTGCTGTCGCATCAGCCCACCATGACGGGTGCGATCGGGGCCGACCACTGGGTCGTCGTGCTCGAGGTCGACGATGACGTCGTCGTCATGCACGATCCGCATGGGCACCCCTATGCCACCCTTCCCGTCGCCCAGTTCGCCAAAGCCTGGCGCGCCGAACTGGTGCCATGGGTTGACCCGCCGTTCGTGATGCGCACCGACTTCGTCAAGGAGCGGGACGTGGATGTGCGCGAGGCTCTTCGCGCGGCGCTGCCTGGTGCCGTTCGATGGCTGACCAACGCGTACGACGGCACGGTGCCACCCGGAACGCTGGGAACCGAAGCGGCCCTTCATCGTCTGGCCGAGCTGACCGAGAGTGGCCTGGACGAGGAGACCAGGGGGCACCTGGTTCACTTCGCGGTGCGTGTGGGCGCGCGCCGTCTCAATGATGCCGCCGTGGCTCTGTCCGATATCGACCAGCCAGCAGCCGCGAGGATCGCGGCGCGGCAGTCGCGACTAGTAGGAAGGTTGCAGTACGACCTCGTCGCGGGGAACAACAAGAGCGCGGCGGCAACGATGCGCCGATTGGCCCCGACCTATTTCGAGCTGGCCGCAGCGCTGTAGCCAGAACTGTGGTCAGCCAGGCCGGTTGAGGCACGCTCGTCGTGGCCCGTGGCCCGTGGCCCGTGGCCCGTGGCCCGTGGCCCGTGGCCCGTGGCCCGTGGCCCGTGGCCCGACTGCCGCGACGCAGTCGCGGCACCCGGCCGCGCTTCAGTCGTCGAACTCGATCGTGGACAGTTCCGCCCCGCGATTCGCCGCCAGCCGCTCGGCCTGCTCGCTGATGGCCTTGCGGGTGGCGGCGGCGATGGTCTGCCACGGTTTGACGGTTACGCTCATCCGCTTGCCGGACTTACGGGGCCGCCACGCCCCGACGAGCTCGCCGTCCACCAGCACCGCGCCCGGCCGTCCCAGTACCGGCCACAGCTCCTTGGCCCGCGCCTTGTCCGGCTGGATCGTGGCGCGGTCCCGTCCCTGTAGGAACAGGTCGTATGGCCCGAGCAGCCGCGTCGCCTTACCCGCCGCCGATCGCAGAGCCTCCTCATCGGACGCCAGCAGCCAGCGCTCCTCGCCGTCCACCGTCACCGCCACGACGTCCTCGGGCCAGTGCGCCTTCACGTCCTTGACCGGCGCGTCCAGGAACTCGGCGACCTGTTTCGGTGTCGCCGGGCCCAGCAGTCGCAGGTAGCAGCGCACCAGGTCGAAGCGTTCGTCCGCCGTGGCCGACGGCTTGAACCCGGGGATCGGCTCCAGTACCGGCGGCGAGGTCCCCGGTCGCAGCTCCAGCCCGGCGCGGATCGCCGCCAGCCGAAACGGCTGCTCGTAGATGTGGATCGCGTCGCAAGGGCGGCAGAACCGCAGATACGGCTCGTCCAGAACCTTGTTGAGCCGTCCCGACACGTCTCCCTTGACCATCGGTTCGGTGACGAGGCGGCGCAGTTGTCCGGCCACTTCGTCCAGTGCCTCCACGTTGCCGATTCCGGCCGCCTTCAACGGTTTCGAGGCGTCGAAGATGCGTTTGCCCGCGTCGGCGTCGGAGTACGGGGCCACCGCCGCGGCCACGTCGGGGGCATCGGCGCGGCGGTAGCGGTGGGGCGCTCCCCGCAGGGTCCACAGTGTGATGAGATCCGTCGCGGCGAGGTTGGCGACGTCGACGCCACGGATCGCCAGCGCCCAGCCCGCTCCGTCGGGGCCGGTCTCCTGGACGCCGAAGTCGAGGACGGTGGTGTCGGCCAGTCCGCCGCTGGTGCGGTCGAGCTGCTGGGCGTGGACGCGAAATCGCAGTACCTGGCGTCGGTCGGTCATGCTGCGAACCCTAGCCAAGGGTGGCGACACCAGTGGGGTTACTCGGCGTCGAGGTCGTCCAGCACACGCGACAGGGTGGTCATCGCCTTGAGCGCCGCTTCCAGTTCCTCGGCCCCCATCGCCTGGGTGAGGCGGTGAGCGAAGGCGGCGTGGGCGGGGTCGATCTTTCGGACGGCGTCGTAACCGGCCTGGGTGGGGCGCACCAGCTGGGCGCGGCGGTGGGCCGGGTTGGGGAGGTACTCGGCCAGGCCGTCGTTCACCAGCCGGTCGGCGATGCGCTGCACGCTCTGGCGGGTGATGCCCATGGCGCGGGCGATCCCGGCCACCGGCAGCGGTTCCCGCAGCACCGCGCCCAGGACCTGCCACCAGGCCGCCGTCAGCCCCACCGGGCGGGCCAGTTTCTCGGCCACCGCGAGAAACTGGCCACTGAGCCGGAACGAGGTCAAGGCCGCACCGCTCAACAGGTCCTGTTCTTCTTGTGTCACGCCGACTCCATGAGTTCGAAGTATCCGGACGGGTCCTGCTGACCGTACAGTTTGTACCAGGACTCCAGTACCGACGGTTCGTAGACGCCCAGCAGCGCGAAGACCTCGCGGGCGAAGTGGACCGGCGCGATGCCGCTGGCGGTGATGAGGTTGCCGTCGGTGACGGCGAGTTCGTCGCGGTAGTTCGACGCTCCCTTGTAGCCGCTCATGGTGAGGAACTGGGGGGCGTTGCTGGTGTGGGCGCGCTCGTCCAGCAGGCCCTCGGCGGCCATGCCGAAGGTGGCGCCGCAGATCGCCGCCACCGGCACCCCGGCTTCGGCGAACTCGCGGGCCTTGGCCCGGAAAGCCTTGTTGCCCTCGGGAACCCAGGTCGCCGCGCCGGGCAGGATCAGCATGGCGCTGTCGGCCGCCGAGACCTGGTCCAGTGTGGTGTCCGGGGTGACGCGCAGCCCGCCCATGGTCGTGATCGGTTCGGCGGTCTCGCCGACCGTGACGATCTGGTACTGGCCGGGTTCGCGCTGGAACTCGCCGTTGTTGATGTGGGCCGTGATGTGCCCGATCTCCCAGTCCGCGAGGGTGTCGTAGATCGCGACGTGCACTGACTTGGTCATTTCATTCCTCCTGATTGTTATGACAGAAGTCTGTCATATCGACAGCATGTTGTCAATTGATGGTGATGGACCCCACCCTTCGGATGTCTGGGCGGGCTCGCGTCCGCGTGATAAAAACTTGAACGATAGTCCCAGTTTCTTGAAGGGAGGACTTCGTGCTCAAGCCCTACCGCGAGATCTTCGCCGCCCCAGGCAGTCTGCGCTTCAGTCTCGCCGGATTCGTCGCCCGGATGCCGCAGTCGATGCTGCCCATCGGCCTGGTCGCGATGCTGTCCGAACTGCGCGGCCAGTACGGCCTCGCCGGAGCCGTCTCGGCCACGTTCACGCTGTCGATGGCGCTGCTGAGCCCGCTGGTGTCGCGACTGGTCGACCGGCACGGACAACGCCGGATCCTGGTGCCCGCCATGGCCGTCAGCGCCGCGTCCATCACCGGCGTCCTGCTGAGCGCCCACTTCGGAGCGCCCGCCTGGACCCTGTTCGCCTTCGCCGTCCCGGCCGGAACCCTGCCGACCATGAGCGCCATGGTCCGGGCGCGCTGGACCGAGATCTACCGGGGCAGCGACGCCATGACCACCACCCACTCCTTCGAGTCCGTCGTGGACGAACTGACCTACGTCACCGGACCGGCGGTGTCGATCCTGCTGTCCACCGCCGTGTTCCCGCAGGCCGGGCCGCTGCTGGCCATCGTGCTGCTGGTCGCCGGGGTCGCGGCCTTCGCAGTACAGCGCCGCACCGAACCCGCACCCCGCCCCGCCGAGACCGGCGGCGGCTCGGCGATCCGGCGCGCACCCTTGCGGCTGTTGGTGTTCGTCCTGTTCGCCGGGGGAGTGGTGGTCGGCACCGTCGACGTCGTCAGCGTCGCCTTCGCCGAACAGCAGGGCATCACCGCCGCCGCCGGAATCGTCGCCACCTGCTACGCGCTGGGCTCCGGCATCGCCGGTTTGGCCTTCGGTGCCTGGAAGCCCCGCATCGCGCTGCCGAAACAGCTCGTCATCGGCGCGGCCGGAACCGCCGCCACCACGCTGCCGTTCCTGCTGGCCGCCGACATCGCGAGCCTGTCGGCCGCCGTGTTCGTCGCCGGAGCCTTCTTCGCGCCCACGATGATCATCGTCATGAGCCTCATCGAGAAACTGGTGCCACCGGCCCAGCTCACCGAGGGATTGACCTGGGCCGCCACCGGCGTCAGTATCGGCATGGCTGCCGGAGCCGGGGCGTCGGGCTTCGTCGTGGACGCCTTCGGCGCCACCACCGGCTTCACCGTCGCCCTGTGCGGCGGCGTGCTGGCCCTGGCCGCGGCGACCGTCGGCCTGCGGATGCTGACCAGGGCGCTGCGCTCGCGACCAGGGGCCACCGAAAGGATGCCGGTGACCAGCGCCGCCGGGTAGGCTCGGTCGCCGAACACAGGAGGCGACACTGTCTGAGTCCACCATCGACGGACGCCGGGCCAAGGGCGAACGCCGTCGCCGCGCGCTCATCGACGCCACGCTGCGGGTGGTCGCGCGCGACGGCGTCTCCGGCGTCACACATCGGACGGTCGCGCGGGAGGCCGACGTGCCCACCACCGCGTCCACCTACTACTTCGCCAGCATCGACGACCTGCTGTGCGACGCGCTGTCCACCTGCATGCGCGAGGACGCCGAGAAACTGCGCGTCATCGCCGACTCGCTGCCCGACGACGTCGACTGCCGCCCCGCGATCGCGGCGATGATGGCCGACCTGGTCGCCAAACCCGACGGGCACCTGCTGGCCGAATACGAGCTGTTCCTGCTGGCGGCCCGGCGGCCGGAACTGCGCGAGTCCACCGAACTGTGGGCCGCCGCCGCGGCCGAGTTCGCCCGCCGCTTCACCACCGACCCCGTGCGGGTCGACCTGTTCGTGTCCGCCTTCGACGGCCTGCTGCTGCGGGCGCTGTTGGCGAACCGCGAATACACCGCCGCCGACTTCGAGGCCGCGCTGCGGATCCTGCTGCCATGGCCCGCCCCCGAGGCCTAGGACCAGAGACTGAGGACAGCTCGGTATTGAGACCGAGGCGAGCGTCGTAAGGCGCTGGTAGCGTCGCGATCCCCAGACAGGAAAAGAGCCATGACCGACGCCATCGAGACACCCGCCGAAGCCCCCGCCGACGAGGGCCGGGCACCGCTTCGCCGACTGTGGTTCTACGCCCGCCAGCACCTGCCGCTGCTGATCACCGGTGGCACCCTGGCGTTCCTGGGCGGCCTGATCGGGCTGGTCCAGCCGATCGTCGCCATGGACGTGATCGAGTCGCTGGAGACCGGCGAATCGCTGCGCAACCCGCTGCTGATCCTGGTCGCGGCGGTACTGGTCGGGGGCGCGTTGGAAGCCTTCGGGCCCTACCTGATGCAGCGCACCGGACAGGACATCGTGCTGACCGTCCGGCGCCGCCTGGTCGGCAGCCTGGTGCGGCTCACCATCGCCGAGGTCGACCGGCTCAAACCCGGTGACCTGGTCTCGCGCCTCACCTCCGACACCAACCTGCTGCGCACCGTCGCGTCCACCACCGTCATCGGCGGCACCACCGCGGTGTTCATGCTGCTGGGCGGGATCGCCCTGATGGCCTGGATCGACCTGGTGCTGTTCGGCACCACCATGGCGATGATCGTGCTGGTGTCGATCATCATGACGCTGATCATGCCCCGCATCCGCAACGCCACCACCGCCTCGCAGGCCGCGCTCGGCGAGATGGGCTCCATACTGGAGCGCATCTTCAGCGCCTTCCGGACGGTCAAGGCCAGCGGCGCCGAGGACATCGAGATCGGCAAACTCGACGTCGCCGCCCGCGAAGCCCGCGACAAGGGCGTCATGGTCGCGGTGTGGGAGGCCCTGGCCGGGGTGATGGCCTGGCTGCCGGTCAACGTCGCGTTCCTGATCGTGCTGGGCGTCGGCGGAGCCCGCGTCGCCGCCGGAACGATGACCATCTCGTCGCTGATCGGGTTCCTGCTGTTGCTGTTCTACCTGATGGGGCCGATCAGCTCGCTGGTCGCGGCGCTGTCGCAACTCCAGACGGGGCTGGCGGCGATCCGACGCGTCGAGACCGTCGCCGACCTCGCCCACGAGCAACCCTCCAACGGCGCGAGCATCTCGGCGAACAACGGCCCGGCCCTGCTGTCCTTCGACAACGTCACCTTCGGCTACGGCCCCGGCCTGCCGCAGGTGCACCACGGCGTCAGCTTCGAGGCCAGCGGCACCGGCCTGACCGCGCTGGTCGGACCGTCCGGCGCGGGCAAGACCACCGTGTTCTCCCTCATCGAACGCTTCTACCCGGTCACGTCCGGCGAGGTGCGGGTCGACGGGACCCGGGTCGAGGACTGGCCGCTGGCGGCGCTGCGCGGCATGATCGGCTACGTCGAACAGGACGCTCCGGTGCTGCACGGCACGCTGCGCGAGAACCTGCTGATGGCGGCACCCGACGCGACCGAGGCCGAGCTGGCCGAGATCGTCAAGCGGGCCAGGCTGACCGAGCTGGTCGCCTCACTGCCCGACGGGCTGGACTCCGCGATCGGCTACCGGGGCATGACCCTGTCCGGCGGCGAGCGCCAGCGGGTGGCCATCGCGCGGGCACTGCTGCGCAAACCCCGGCTGCTGCTGCTCGACGAGGCGACCTCGCAACTGGACGCCGCCAACGAGGCCGCGCTCAAACAGACGATGTTGGACGCCGCCGACCGCACCAACGTCATCGTTGTGGCACACCGACTCTCGACGGTGACCAGCGCCAACCAGATCGTGGTCCTGGACGCTGGCCGAGTGCGAGCGGTGGGCTCCCACACCGAACTGGTCGCCACCGACGAGCTGTACCGCGACCTGGCGGCCTCCCAGCTGCTGACGGCCGACAGCCACTGACCCCGCCGAGCCGCCGCCCGCCGCACAGTTCCGTCGGCGGGCGCGGCTGGTAGCGTCCGGGAAATCGCTTGCCAGCTGATGGGGGTGCCGTGTCCCGCCGACCGAACGTCATCGTGATCCTGTCCGACGACCACGGCTACGCCGACCGCTCCGCGCTCGGCGTCCACGACAACGTCCACACCCCGGCCCTCGACCGGCTGGCCGCCGAGGGCGTGTCCTGCGACAACGCCTACGTCGCCGCGCCGATCTGCAGCCCGTCGCGGGCCGGGCTCATGTCGGGGCGCTACCCGTTGTCGTTCGGCACCACGTGGTTCGACAACTCGCGGCTCCCCGACGACTCACCGACGCTCGCCGAGCGCTTCAAGGAGCGCGGCTACACCACCGGCTACTTCGGCAAAGTCCACTACGGACCCGAGCAGCTCGGTGACCACGCCTGCCCACCGCACCACGGCTTCGACGAGACCCGGTACGGCCTGGCCGGACAGTCCCAGGGGCGGCTGCACTACCTGCGGCACTCGCGCGCCGAATACGAGGCGCGCGGCGAGGCGGGCTGGCGGATGGGCACCCAGCCGCTGCTGGAGGGCGACGACGAGTACGAGACCGAGGACTTCCTGACCTGGGATCTCGGTCAGCGGGCCCGCGACTTCGTCACAGGCCACGCCGGGGACGCGAACCCGTTCTTCCTGATGCTGGCCTTCAACGCCGTCCACAACTTCTGCTGGCAGCTGCCCGAGGCCGAACGGCGTAAACGCGGCCTGTCCGAGTACCACGACTGGGACCCCGAGACCCGAAGCTACTTCGACTGGTACGACGACGTCGTGGCGCCCAATCTGGACAAAGGCCGGGAGTACTATCTGGCGCAACTGGAACTGATGGACGCCGAGATCGGTCGTCTGATGGACACCGTGGACGCCAACGGTCTGCGCGAGGACACCATCGTGGTCTACCTGACCGACAACGGCGGCTCGCACTGCAACCACGGCGACAACACGCCGCTGGCCGGTTCCAAGTACACGCTGTTCGAGGGCGGGATCCGGGTGCCGTTCCTGGTGCGCTGGCCCGGCGGCGGCGTCCCCGCTGGCGAACACCGCGACGGCTTGATCTCCGCGTTGGACCTGTACCCGAGCCTGCTGGCCGCCGCCGGGGGAGATCCCGGCGACGGCCACGGCGTCGACCAGTGGGCCATGCTGCGCGGCGAGACCGACGCGGGACATGAAGCGCTGCACTGGGACTGCGGTTTCCAGTACGCGACCAGAAGCGGGGCCTGGAAGCTGCGCTACGCCGACGGCGAGTCCGACGAGGTGCGGGGGCTGCTTCAGTACGAGCACACCGACCTGGGCGCCGGACTGTTCCTGTACAACCTGGATGATGACCCCGCCGAGACCCGCAACCTCGCCGACGCTCACCCCGACAAGCTCGCGGAGCTACAGCGGCTGCGGCACGACTGGCGCGCGACGATGCTGAGCTGAACGGCTTGCCGCGCTGCGGCGACGGCGCGGCCGTCAAGCTGACGATCCTCAGTCCACCCGTGCCGAGACCTCCTCGTACGTGGCACCCAGTTCCGCCAGCACCCCGGCCGCGAGGCCGCCTCGGCCCAGCAGCGCCAGCAGCAGGTGGTCGTCACCGATCCGCTTGTCCCGGCGCTTGACCGCCTCGCGTAGTGCCCCCGCCAGCACGTCCTTGGCCGCCGGGGTGAACGGCAGATGGCGCTTCGGTTTGGCCGTGGACGGCTTGGGCGCCAACGCTTGTTCGCCCAGCTGTGTCTCGACCGTCGCGATGACCTCGTCGACGTCGATGCCGATGTCCCGCAGCGTGTCGGCGTCGGCCTGGCTGACTCCGCCCCGGCGATGGGCTCGGGCGTAGGACTCGCGCAGTGCCGACAGGGTCAGGGCGCCGCGGGTGAGCTGGCTGGCCAGCGTGCCCGGTTCCCGGAACAGGGCGTAGACGATGTGCTCCTCGTCGATGTTGCGGGCCCGGGATTCCTTGGCCTGGGCCACGGCGGCGTGGACGGCCCGAACCGTGTCCTTGCTGAACTTCTCGAACATGTCATTCCCCTTTGTACTTTTTGTGGACGGCTTGCCGGGTGACCCCGAGGGCGGTGGCTATCTGTTGCCAGGTCCAGCCCTGGCGCCGGGCGTTGCGGACCTGGGCGGCCTCCAGGCGTTCCAGTAGCCGCCGCAGGGCTGAGACGGCTCGCAGTCCCACGGTGGGGTCGGAGTTGCCCGCCGCGACGGCGAGATCGGTAGCTTCACTCATGTTGTCAACCTACATTGACAACCCGCCGATCGTCAACTTAAGTTGACGGGCACCATGGGGTCATGTCACAGCGTTCGCGCTTCACCGCCGGTCTGTCGGCGCTGGTGATCGGCGTACCCGAGGCCGAGCCCGTCGTCGGCCCCGCCAGGGCAAGGCACGACCCGTCGGTGGCCTACGGCGTCGGCCCGCACGTGTCGGTGATGTACCCGTTCCTGCCCGCCAGCAACGTCAACCCCGACGTACGCGGCACGCTGGCCACCATGTTCGGCGAGTCCACGGCTTTCGAGGCGACCTTCGCCGCCTGCGGCCGGTTCCCCGGCCTGGTGTACCTGGCCGCCGAGCCTGTCGACCGCTTCGACGCGCTGACCGGTGCCGTCATCTCGCGCTGGCCGGACCTCGTTCCCTACCAAGGCAAGTACGGCAAACCGACGCCACACCTGTCGGTCGCGTTCACCGAGGACCCCGCCGTCGGCGAGGCCGTGCGCGCCGAACTCGAACCCGGGCTGCCGCTGCGCGTCCGCGTATCCACCGTGGACCTGGTGGTCTTCGACGGCAGTCGCTGGAACCCGTCGGACAGCTTCCCGCTGGCCGACTAAAACGCCCGCGCCCCGGTTCGCAAGCCCCGCAACAACAACCGCGGATCACCCAGCTTCGCCCGCAACCGCCGCTCCAGCCCGGCGATCGGGGTCAGGTTCTGCGGGGCGCGAGGATCCTTGTGCGCCACCGATGCCAGCCTCGGCAGCACCGCGCTGGCGGAATCGGCCAGCGCCACAACCTCGGCGATCGTCAGGTCGTCGGCCGCCTCCAGCCGGGCGATGCCCGCCCAGGAACCGTCGCCGCCGCCCGGCAGCCGCAGGTACCAGGTGTGCCGCTGCCAGGACGTGCCCAGCACGAACACCGGGGTCCGCTGGCCCGGCTCCAGTTTGTCGATGATGGACGACAGATGGTCGGGCAGGTAGCGCCGCTGGTGCGACTTGATGAACCCCACCGCGCGCGGCAGGTGGGTGCGGCGCCGCAGCGCCCCGTCGATCACCAGCAGGTCGTCGCGACCCGGTTCGGCTTCGGTGGCCACCTCGATCTCCAGCGCCGTGAGCCGGTCCTGCACCGCGTTGAGCAGGTCACCGGGTTCGCTGGCCCTCGACCGGTGCGCGACGTACGCGGCGGTGCGTCCGGCCGTCAGCCCCGCGTCCGGGACCGCGCTGAACAGGCCCCTCTCGATGCGGCTGACCGGGATCGTCGCCGTCGAGCCGCCACCGGGATCGCACTCCACCACTCCGGCGCCGTAGGACGCGCAGATGCCCGGCACCGGCGGCTGCCCCTCGACGGCGATGTCCACTCTGGCGTCGAGGCGCCGGACCCCGTCCACCAACAGCACCCGGGGCGGCGCGGGCACGTCCGAACCGATGGGCTCCCACTTCACCGCCGGTACTTCGACGTCGAGGTCCATCTTGGCCTGTGCGGCCTCGCCGGTCTTCTCGCCGGTGTCGGCGTAGCCGGGATCCCAAGCGCTGACACTGATGCGCACGTTCGTCTCCTAGAGTTCGACTCGCTCGACGTGGGAACCGTGCGCGTCCTTGGACACCTCGAACCGCACCGGAATCCGCTCGGCCAGTCCCGCCACGTGCGTGACCACACCCACCAAGCGGTTGCCGGAGGTCGCCAGCGACTCCAGGTTCGCCGCCACCTGGTCCAGCGTCGCCGCGTCCAGGGTGCCGAAGCCCTCGTCCAGCAGGATCGACTCCAGACTCGCGCCCTGCGAGGACATCCCGGCCAGCTGCTCCGACATGGCCAACGCCAGTGCCAGCGCCGCCGCGAAGGTCTCGCCGCCCGACAGGGTCTTGACCGGACGCGGCAGATCCGCGTCGTGGTGGTCGATCACGTAGAACTCGTAGTCGATGTAGTCCAGGTCGTACTGTCCCGACGTCAAGCGGCGCAGGATGTCCGAGGCCCCCGCGACGAGTTCGCGCAGCGCCTCCTCCAGCAGCCAGTTGACGAACTTGCGGGTGCCCAGGTGTTCGTGCAGCTGCTTGGCGACCTGCGCCTCGCGCGACTTCTCGGCGCGATCGGCGGTCAACCGCACGAAGATGTCGCGCTGCTCCAGCAGCCTGCGGTGGTCGTCCTCGGCCTGCCGCAGACCGACGGCCGCCGCCTCGACGAAATCGGTGCCGCTGGCCTCGCGGCCCAGGTTCACCCCGGCCTCGGTCAGGCTCACCGACAGTTCATTGCGGACGATGCGGGTCTCCTCGTCCAGTTTGGCCACCGCCGCGTTGTGCTCGCCGCGCTGGATCGCCCGCAGCGACAGCTGTTCGGCCGCCCAGTCCGCCAGCGACCGCCAGGCGGCGTCCAGGTCACCCCGGTCGGCCGGGGGAGGAGCCAGCGCCGCCACCCGGTCGCGGTGGTGGTCGAAGGTGCGCCACGCGATGGCCTGCTTGTCGGCGGCGTTGGCGTGCGCCGTCTCGGCGCGCCGCACCGTGTCCCGGGTCTCGCGGACCCGGGCACTGGCCTGTGCCAACGCGGCCCGCCGGGTCGAGGCGGCCTCCTTGTCGGCCTGAAGCCGCTGCGGCCCCGGCGAATCCGCCAGTGCCTCGGCCAGCGCGGCCCGCGACTCCAGCAGCTGGTCCACCCGGGCCCGGTACTTGTGCGCGATGCCCTGCAACTTGACGAACTCGTCCTCGGACTGCTTCAACGCCGCCTTGGCCGTGTCCAGGTGCTGCCGGGCGGTGGCGACGGTGGCGTGGCCGGTGTGCTCCGGCAGCGCGCGCACTGTCTGGGTGCACACCGGACACGGCTTGCCGGGTTCCAGGTGCTCGCGTACCGCCGCCGCCAGATCGGCGGTACGGGCCGCGTCCAGGGCCCGCTCGGCGTCGGCGACCTGTTCGGCGCGCTGCGCCTGCGCCGACTTGGCCTCGGCCAGCGCGGCCTCGGCGTCCTCGGTCAGGGTGGTGCCCTTGGCGAGCTTGGTGTCGGTGTCGACCAGCTCGGCATGCTTGCCCAGCAGCAGATCGATGCGTGCGGTGTCCACATCGGCGGCTTCGGCCCGCAGCCGTTCCTCGGCCTGCTCGGCCTCGGTCATGGCGCTCCGCGCCGTCTCCACGGCCGCGGCGGCCTCGGCCACCTGCCGCACGGTGGCGTCCACATCGTCAGGACGGCGGATATAGGTCAGCAGCGCGTGCTCGGCGTCGACGGTCTTGAGCGCGTCGGCGGCCTCGGCGGCGCGCCGGGTCAGCTCGTCCAGCCGGGGTACCTTGGCGCGCACCTTCTCGCCGACCGCACTCAGCGTCCGCACCCGCGCGTCGGCGGCGGCGATGGCCTCGTCGGTCACCGGGGCGACCCTCGACAACTCCTGCTCGATGCGCGTCAACACCGCCTCGGCGGACTTCTGCTCCTCACCGGCGGCGGTCTGGATGTCGCGGTACACCGAGTAACCCAGCAGGTTCTCCAGGATCTTGCGCCGCTCGGCACCGGAGGAGTGCAGGAACTCCGCGAACGCGCCCTGCGGCAGCAGCACACACTTCGTGAACTGGTCGAACGGCAGCCCGATGATGCGCTCGACCTGCTCGCCGACCGCCTTGGCCGAGGCCGCCAGCGCCGTGCCGATCAGCTCCGAGACATTGTCCAGACTCGACGGATCGATGTCAGGAGGCAGCTTCTCCAGCGCCGCGCTGGCCGTGGTCACCTTGCCCTTGCCGCCCCGCTTGACCAGCCGGGTCGCGACGTAGCAGGCGCCGTCGGCGGAGAACACCAGCCGCACCTTGCCGGAGGTCGCCGACGGGGCCAGCGCGTACTCGATGCCCGAACCCCAGCGCGGCACCCGGCCGTACAGGGCGAAACAGATCGCGTCCAGCACCGTGGACTTCCCGGCGCCGGTCGGTCCGATCAGGGCGAAGAAGTCGGCGCCGGTGAAGTCCACCGTGGTGGGTTTGGAGAAGGTGCCGAAGCCCTCCATGTCCAGGCGAAGCGGACGCATCGGTCACTCACCTTCCGTCGGGACCGGAACCGTGGACACCTGGTCGTAGAGCCGGTCGAACAGTTCGGCCACCGCCGGATCCTCGTGACCGCGTTCGTCCAGGTAGTCGCCGAACAGCTGCCGGGGGCTGCGGCCCGCCCGCCGCACCCGGGGCGTCTCGCCCTCCCGCGTCATCGTCGGGTCGATGTGGACGGCCAGCGCGTTGGGGAACAGTTCCTGGACCTCCTCGCGCAGCCCGGCGCGCGGGTGTTCCTTGACGTACACCCGGATCCACGCCTCGTCGTCCATGGTGGCCTCTCGCAGCTCCTCCAGGGTGCCGCGCAGCGTCTTCAGCGACCGGGCCGAGGTCAGCGGCACGTGCCGCGCCGTGGCCGGGGTCGTGGCGGTGACGTCCACCAGCACCACGCCCGGCGTGTAGGACTCCTCGCCGAAGTCCACCGCGATCGGGGCGCCGCTGTAACGGATCGGGCAGCCGCCGTTGATGCGCTGATGCCGGTGCAGGTGCCCCAGCGCCGCATAGTGGACGGTCGGCGGGAAGATCGTCGCCGGTACCGCGTAGTCGGCCACCGTGTGGGCCTCGCGTTCGCCGCCGCCGACCTTGCCGCCCACCACGGTCAGGTGGCCCGTGACCAGGTTGACCGCGTCGTCGCTGAAACCCGCCGACAGCGCCGCGACCAGCCGCCGCAGATGGTCGGCATAGGACTGTCCGGTCTCGGCGGAGGTCAGGTCGAACAGTTCGGTGGCGCGCACCGCGTACCGCTGCGACACGAACGGCAGCGCCGCGCACCGCCACGCCTCGCCGTCGCGGGTCTCGCCCCGGATCAGGTGGTCGGCGGCCTTGCCGACGGTGCCGCGCAGCGTGATCCCGGCTGCGTCGGCCCAGCCGCGCAGCGCGTCGATCGCGGCGCCGTGGTCGTGGTTCCCGGCCACCGCGATCACCTCGGCCCCGGTGCCGCGCAACGCCGACAGCGTCCGCACCAGCAGCTTCTGCGCCGCCGCCGAGGGCGCCGCGGTCTCGAACAGGTCCCCGGCGACGATGATCAGATCGGGCCGTTCGGTCTTGGCCAGCTCGACGAGCTCACCGAACACCGCGATCTGTTCGGCCATCCGCGACTGTCCCTTGAGGGTGGCACCGATGTGCCAGTCCGAGGTGTGCAGGATCCGCAAAGCTCACTCCTAGAAGGGGATGTCGTCATCGTCGTCGTTGGCGGCCAGGTCGAAGGGATCGACCTTCTGGGTGGCCGACCGCAGCGCCGACGCGGGCGCCGCCC
Organism: Stackebrandtia nassauensis DSM 44728; assembly: GCF_000024545.1. Classification (GTDB taxonomy): domain Bacteria; phylum Actinomycetota; class Actinomycetes; order Mycobacteriales; family Micromonosporaceae; genus Stackebrandtia; species Stackebrandtia nassauensis. The sequence goes on along the minus strand of NC_013947.1, from coordinate 4,298,915 downwards.
CCGCCTCGGCCGGGCGGGTGGCCCAGGACGGGAACGGGAAGTTCACCACGAGCGGCACCGGCAGCTCCGGCTGCGCCACGAACATGGTGCCCGGCTTGGCCATCAGGGCCCGCTGCCGCTGCGAGGACGACAGGAACCCGTACTCGGGCCGTCCCGCCTCGGCCGGGTCCAGCCGACCCACCACCCGGATCGCGCTGTTGGCGGCGATGCGGCGCTCCACCTCGCTGGCCGTCTGCTGCGCGCCGATGAGGATGACACCCAGCGAACGGCCGCGTTCGGCGATGTCCAGCAGGATCTCCTTGATCGGGCTGGTGCCGTCGCGCGGCGCGTACTTGTTGAGCTCGTCCAGCACCACGAACTGCAACGGCCGCGCGGTACCGGCCTTCTCCTTGCGCTCGAACTCGGCCCGCAGCGTCACGCCGACGACGAAGCGCTGCGCCCGGTCGGGCAGGTTGTGCAGGTCCACCACCGTGACCTGGGCGTCCTTGTCGGTGCCGACGCCGTGGGCGCGCCTGGGCGGCAGATCGCCGCGCACCAGCCGCCCGATGTCGCGAGTGGACGAGATCAGCCTGCGGATGAACGCGTTGACGGTGCCAAGCCCCACCGCGGTACCGCCCCAGGTACCCCGGGTCTCGTCGTCGGAAAGCCTGTCGCACAACAGGTCCACCAGGTCGCCATAGGACGACACCAGTTGCCCGTCGATGACCGCGCCGCCGTCGTCCTTGGGTTTGGCCTCCCGGTACAGCTTCGCCGTCACCTGGTGCACCACCATCGTGTACTGCTGCCGCTCGTCGTCGGCGTCGGCGAACACGAACGGCAGCAGCCGCTGCTCGCAGAACTCCGCCACCGTCCAATAGAAAGCGTCCACACCGGTGGATCGGCACGCCACGTCCGGGACCCCGTTCTTGTCCCCGGCGCGCGGCGGCGCCAGCACCGTCACCGAACCGAAGGCCCCGGCCTCGATACCCAGCCGGGCATAGGATTCCCGCAGTTGGTCGTCCAGTTTGGTGTTGTCGTGGTCGAGCAGCAGCAGGTCCTCGCCCTTGACGTTGAAGATCAGCGCCTTGGTGTTGACCGCCTCGGGCCCCAGCGCCTTGGAACGCAACATTGAGTACAACAGCCAGGTCGCGAAGCTCGTCTTGGTCGCCACCCCGGAGATGCCCGAAATGGACACGTGCGCGCCCCGGGTGCCGTCCAGGAAGTCGGCGTTGAGGAACACCGGCTCACCGTCGCGGCTGAAGCCCAGCGGCACCTGCCGGGTCATCTGGTCGAAGTACAGCGCCGAGTCGCGCTCCTCGCCCCGGGCCCGGCGCACCTGGTCGCCGGGGCACGGCGGCACGAACACCTCCGGCTCGACCCGGGTCACGGTCACCTCGGCGGCCTCCTGCACCTGCGCGGGCAGGTGCCCGTCGGAGATCGCGAACACGTCGGAGTCGAACTGGGCGCCCTCGTGTCGGGCCCGCACCGAGGTCACGACACCCGACACGGTCACCGGCTCCCTGCCGGGCACCTGGCGCTGGGTCACCACCACGTCGTCGAGCTGGAGATACGCGTCCTCGGACACCGCCACCCAGAAGGTCAGCGGCGTGGCGTCCTCGGTCCCCAGTACCCGTCCCACGACATCATCGGTTGTCTCGGCGTCGGCCATGCGGACTATCTTCGCATCACACGTATGACATCCCGGTCAAGCCCGCTGTTCGAAAGTCACCCTTGGACACGCGTGTACCGCAGCAGCAGATTCCCGTTGGCGTGCAGGCAGTGCGCCAGATGCATGCGCTTGAGCGGTGACGGGGGACCGGCGGTGATGCGCCCCGAACCGGCCCCGGCCAGGTGCGGCGACAGCGTCAGGCACAGCTCGTCGACCAGCCCGGCGGCGGTGATCTCACCGAAGACGTGCGGCCCGCCCTCGCACAGGATCTGCCGCAGTCCCCGCTGCCGCAACCGCTCGAACGCCTCAGCGAAGTCGACACTCCCGGTACCCGCCGCGACGACGTCAGCCACATCGGACAGTTCGGCGAGCCGTTTGGCGTCCAGGTCCTCCGGCGTGATGACGATCGGCCGCACCGGCGCCTCCCGGAACAGCGGCGTGTCGAGGTCCAGGATCCCGCTGCGCGACACCACCGCCATCACGGGGTGATCCGGCAGCCCGGCCGCCCGGCGCCACTCCACCCGGTCCTGGCTCAACCGCAGCGCCCGATACCCGTCGGTGCGCACGGTTCCCGCGCCCACGACCAGCACATCGCAGCGCATCCGCAGGATCCGGAACACCCGCATGTCGTCCTCGCCGGACAGCGCCTTGGAGTCGCCGTTCACCTCGACGGCGCCGTCGGCGCTGGACACGAAGTTGACCCGCAGCCAGTCGGGCGCAGACGGGGCGTACCAGTCGGTCAGCTCGGATTGGTCAAGGGACGACAGTTCGCTATACCTGGCCACGTTCTCGGAGTTTAGAGGGTGGGGTGGTCTCGATCGCGGCAGGTGAGCGGACCGGGCCGGTGGCGTCTTACCGCCAATGCTCGTCCACAGCCGTCGAATATTGGTAAACGTGGATTTCTGCGTCTAGGATTCATGTTTTGCCGCGGCAAGGAAGGCGTCATGGAGTTGTTTCCCCGCAAGCGTTTCATCCGTTGGGCGTCGGTGATCGCGGCGCTGGCGGGCATCACAGCGGTCTTGGTCGTGGTGGTCACTGGTGACTCGAACCCGTCGCCGCTGGACGAGGTCAGCACCTCACCTCCCCTCAACGCCGAGGTGGTGTCATCGCTGGGCGTGAAACCGCCGACCGGCGAGTGCGAGATCGCCGAACTGCCCGGAGACGGCAAGGACGCCACCGGGCTCAAGATCAGCCCCGACGGAGAAAACGTCGTCGGTGAGCTGACCGACGAGGACTACGACTCCCAGACCGTCCTGTGGCGCGACGGCGACCGCGAGACCCTCTCCGCTGAGACGTTGCAGAACGGCGACGTCAACTCCAACGGTGCCGTGGTCGGTGATTTCGTCAGTGACGGGGGCGAGACGAGCTGGCTGTACGTCGGCAAAAAGACCACAGTGAACTATCCCGGCGCCGAGTTCGTGCGGCTCGTGGACGTCAATGACTCCGGTGAGGTCGTCGGCAACGCGATCACGTACGGCAAGCGTGTCACCACGACGGAGGAGTACGTAACGCCGCAGCTTCCCACCCCGCTGCTGTGGAAGGCCGGATCCTCCACACCTGTCGAACTTCAGGTGCGCGAAGGTATGCGGGGCACCGTCACCGCGATCACCGACGGCGGCATGGCCCTGGGCTACCAGTACCGACCCAGCAAGGACCAGGAGGACTCCGGCGGAGTGGGCGAACCGTGGCTGTGGCGATCGGACGGCAAGGGATGGAAGTTGCCCGAGCCGGTCACGAACGCGCTGCCGATCGATGTCGCCGGAGACTGGGTGCTGTCGGGTGGTGTCGAGATACCACACCTGCGGTGGCGACTGTCGGATCCGGGGCGGATGCAGCGGCTCAGCCCCGACCTGATGCCCAAAGCGATCGACGACGAGGGCCGGGTCTACGGGGTCTCGCACCCGGGCGACTGGCCGATCCCCACCCGCCAGGACGACGGCGACGAGCTCGTCAAGCTACCCACATTGGACGCCCCGAAGGGGCTCGACCACGGGCTCGTCCAGGACGCCAGCCGCGACGGTTCGGTCCTCACCGGAGAATCGCTGCCCCGGCCGGGAGGCGACATGGGGCAGCCCACCAGCGCCGTCACCTGGACCTGCGGCACCTGACCCGGTTCGGCGATAATGCGGGGATGGTGAAACGCCGGTTCCTGCGCACCGTCCTGGTCGCGGTGGCCGTGATCGTTCTATTGTTGACCATGGCCTGGTGGTTCCAGCGGCAGCTGATCTATTTCCCCGACACCTCCGCGCCGCCGGTCCCCGACTCCGCCACCGAGGTCGAACTGCGCACTTCGGACGATCTGAAACTGGCCGCGTGGCAGTTCGCACCGACCGGAGCTGACCGGAAGACCGCCGTCCTGGTGGCCAACGGTAACGGCGGCAACCGGCTCAACCGCATCGGCCTCGCCGAAGCGTTGACCGCCAAGGGGTTCACCGTCCTGGTCTTCGACTACCGGGGCTACGGCGGCAATCCCGGCTCGCCCGACGAGGACGGCCTGTACGCTGACGCGAAGGCCGCGCTGGACCACCTGACCGGCCCGGCCGGATTCGACACCGATCGCATCGTCTACTTCGGGGAGAGCCTGGGCTGTGGGGTCGTCAGCAAACTGGCGCTCGACCACCCGCCCGCCGCGATGGTGCTGCGCTCGCCGTTCACCTCGCTGCCCGACGTGGGGCAGCGGCACTACCCGTACCTGCCGGTGCGGCTGCTGCTGACCGAGACCTACCCGGTCGAGTCCAATGTAACCAAAACCGGGGTGCCGCTGCTGGTCGCCTACGGCACCGGCGACTCCATCGTGCCGCCCGACCTGAGCAAACGGGTGGCCGAGTCCGCCGAGAACTCCGGGGCTGAGGTCACGAAACTGGCCATCGACGGCGCCGACCACAACGAGCTCGAACTCGTCGGCGGCGCCGAGGTCATCGACGGCGTGGCCACACTGGCCGACTCGGCCGGACTGACCGCCCGCTAGCGAAACCAGCCCGTGCGTACCTGCCAGCCGCGCGGCTCCGCGAACCCCTCCGCCAGCACTCGCCGCAGCGTCGAATCGCGCGGCAGGCTCGCCAGGTCGGTGTCCCCGACCTGGTCGAACACGAACCGCAGCACGTCCTTCTCGCCCAGCTCACTAGCGTCCTCACCGGCCGGGAGCAGCTCGAACAGCTTCTGGAACGCCACGATGTTCGCGTCCGGCCGCAGCACCTCGGCCAGCTTCGGGTCCAGCAGCCACGACGAGCACACGAACAGCGGCCGCGACGCGAACCGGTCCCCGAAATGGTGCGGGAAGAACTCCCGCGCCCACGCGATCGACGCCGCGCACGCGTCGGGCGACATCGGCCCGCCGTCCTGCGGAATGTGCACCCCCAACACCAGATCCCCGGCGTCCACGTCCGGAAAACCCTCCCCGGCCCGCTCGGGCGCGAACTCCAGCCGCCCCAACCTGTGAATCGCCCCCCGAAAATGCAACGTGAACCAGTGCGCCACCTCAAGCCCCGGAACCCCGAACCGGGCCCGGTTCAACCGCAACTTCTCCGCCACATTGGACAATGTCGCCCAGGTGATCTCGTCCTCGATACCCCGACTCCGGTTGTACGCCAACGTTTCGGGAATCGCGGCCAGCAGCGCGTACAGGTGCACGAACCGCCCCGTCGCACCCCACTTGTCGGGCAGCTGGGGCCACAGCAGCATCTCAATCCCACCCATATCGGCCAACAGGTGCCGATAACAGCGCTCCATGACCCACCACAGCTCCGGGTCCGCGTCGGGATCGGGACGAGCGGCGGCGACCGCCGCGGCGTCGATCGGATCACAACCCAGCCTGCCGGTAAGCAGCGAATCGAGCTCGGCCGCCGACGGCAACGGCACCGGCCCCTCCGGCGGCCCGAGCCGCTCCCAGGTGTCGTACCAGCTTGCGGCGGAATCGGGCAGCCCGAGACGGCTTCGGACATCGGTGAGACGAGGCATCGACCCATTCCACCCGACGCGTACCTGAGCGTCAATGTCGGTTCGCCAACAATTACCCTCATCGGCGTGGGCCGCTTCCTGACTCCAGCTTGGCTGCTTCGGCACGCGATCGGCGTGGTGCTGACGTTGGCCTTTCTCGGCCTGGGCTGGTGGCAGTGGAACCGCGCTCAGGAGGGCAACATGCTGAGCTGGGGTTATACCTTCCAGTGGCCCCTGTTCGCCGCCTTCGTGGTGGCGCTGTGGATCCGGGAGGTGCGCGCCGAGCTCAAGCGGGCCGCGGGTTCGACGAGTGTCGACGCGCCGACCGAGGAGCCGCTGTCGTCGCCGTTCTCGGTGCCCGCGCCCGACAAGGCCACCGGTGACGACGCCACCGACGCCTACAATCGCTACCTGTCGTGGCTGGCGGCCAACCCGAACCGCCGCCCCGGCGAATACCCCGGTTAGGACAACACCATGGACGCAAAACCAGAGATAGGCGCCGCGCTGCGCCGCTACCAGGTGACCGCGTGGATCGTGAGTGTCTTCCTCGTCGCGCTGTTCTTCGTGGCGATGCCGGTGCGTTACATCGGTGGTGAACCGGTGCTGTCGGCGATCATCTCGCCGATCCACGGTTTCGGGTACATGGTGTACCTGGCCTTCGCCTTCGACCTCGCCCGCCGGATGGGTTGGTCGCTGTGGCCGCGCACGGTGTTGTTGCTGCTGGCCGGAACCGTGCCAGTCGTGTCCTTTGTGACCGAACGGTGGACCACCCGTCAGGTGCTGGCCGAGCAGGAAGAGCCTCAGGTCTCCGAGACGTCGGCGTAGGGCTGGTCGTCGCGCCACATGGTGTCGATGGTCACCTTCGAGTCGGTGGCGTGGAACGTCACCACCAGATGCTCGTCGGAGGGCCATTCCCGGCGCGCGGTGTAGCCCTCGGCGGGGCTGGCCGACACGAAGACCGCCTCGCCGGGCAGCAGCCGGACCACCGCCGTGCCGCCGTCGGTGTCGAAGGCCCGTTCGTAGGCGCCGTCGCCGACCGCGCTCCAGCCGTTCCATTCGTCCCGTGGCGAGCTCGAACCCTCGTCGGGGGGATCGTCGCGGGAACGGGGGTTGGAGGACTTCTCCGAGGGACTGGTGTCGCCGTCGGGCGTGACCACGGTGGCCGCCGCCGCGGGGGAGGGGTCGCCGGTCAGCACCGTCGACATGCCCAGCCAGGATCCGACCGCCGCGACCGCGGTGACGCCTCCCCAGGCGACCGTCGCGGCGAGGCTCCGCAACCAGGCGGGCTTGGCAGACATGCTCGCCATCTTGTCAGAAGCAACGCCGTTTCGGTAGGGTGCCGTCGTGGCCACGGTTTTGCTGATCGAAGACGACGCGAACGTCAGTGCCGCGCTGACCCGAGCCCTGTCGAAAGCCGGGCATCATGTGCGGGCTGAATCCACGGCCCTGGAAGCGTTGCGGAAAGTCACCGCCGATCCACCCGATGTGGTCATTCTGGACCTCGGGTTGCCCGATTTGGACGGTGCGGACGCGTTGCGCATGTTGCGCGGGGTCTCCAACGTCCCGGTGATCATCGCCAGCGCCCGGCGCGGCGAGACCGACATCATCAAGTTGCTCAACGCCGGAGCCGACGACTACGTCACCAAACCGTTCTCGGCGGCGCACCTGCTGGCGCGCATCGCGGCGGTGCTGCGGCGGCACGAGTCCTCCGACACGGCCAAGTCGGTGCTCATCACAGTGGGGCCGCTGAGTGTCGACCAGTCCCGGCATGTGGCCGCGCTGGACGGGAACGAACTGGAGCTGACCCGGCGCGAGTTCTCGCTGTTGACCTATCTGGCCCGACACGCCGGGCGCGTCGTGTCCAAACAGGAACTCGTCGAGCAGGTGTGGCGGCAGCCGTACATCGGTGCCGAAGCCACAGTGGACGTCCACGTTTCCTGGCTGCGCCGCAAACTCGGCGAGACCGCCGCCAAACCCCGGCTGCTGCGCACCGTACGCGGTGTCGGCATCATGCTGTCCGACGAGCCCGTGACGCAGCCGGGCCATAGATGAGATGGGCGCTGGCGAAGGTCGCCATCGCCTCGACGCTGATGGTGGCGCTCGCCTTCTGCATTCCGCTGGGCATGGTGGTGCGGCAGGTCGCCGAGGAACGGGCGCTCAGTCAGGCCCGCGACGCCGCCGGGGCGATGGTGACGGTGCTGGCCGCCACCGAGGACCCGGTGGTGCTGCGCCGGGCCGTGTCCAGTGAGTCCTCCGGCGTCGGCAAACGCATCGCCGTGCACCTCAACGGGGAACAGGTCATCGGCAAGTCCCATGTGGAGACGTCGCTGATCCGCAAGGTCGCCCGACAGGCCCGCACCTCCACCGAGACCCTCCCCGACGGGGTGGCCTACCTGCGCACCGTCCTGCTGCCCGAGGACCGGGTCGCCGTCATCGAGGTCTACGTCCCCGACAAGCTGCTCACCAAGGGCGTCAACACCGCCTGGCTGACGCTGGCGGGCATCGCGGTGGCCCTGGTGGGCGTCTCGGTGCTGATGGCCGATCGGCTGGGCGCCAGGGTGGTCCGCTCCACCCGGACCCTGGCCGACGCCACCTCCCGGTTCGGCGCCGGTGACCTGTCGGTGCGGGTCGACCCGTCGGGCCCCGACGAACTCCAGGACGCGGGCCTGGCCTTCAACATGATGGCCGACAAGGTGGTGCGGCTGGTGGACGGCGAACGCGAACTGGCCGCCGACATGTCGCACCGGCTGCGCACCCCGCTGACGGCGCTGCGCCTGGACGCCGAGTCGCTGGGCGGGGGAGCCGACGCCCGCCGGATGCGGGCCTCGGTGGACGCGCTGGAGGCCGAGGTCGACGCCGTGATCGCCGGAGCCCGCCGCTCCATCACCGACCGCTCCGGGCAGCGCTGCGACGTCGCCGAGGTGGTCCGGGAACGGATCTCGATGTGGAGCGTCCTGGCCGAGGACCACGGCCGCCGCTACCGGGTGGTCGGGTTGCGCGACAGCCTGTGGGTCAACATCTCCCGCGACGACGTCATGTCCTGCGTGGACGCGCTGGTCGGCAACGTCTTCGCGCACACGCCGCAGGACGCCCCGTTCTCGCTGGAACTCAACTCCGCCACCGGCCGGTTCATCGTCGAGGACGGCGGACCCGGCATCGCCGACCCGATGACCGCCCTGACCCGCGGCGAGAGCGGCGCGGGCTCCAGCGGCCTGGGCCTGGACATCGTGGCCCGGATATCGAAGGCGGCCGGGGGCCGGCTGCACATCGGCCGCAGCGCGCTGGGCGGTGCCCGGATCGTGTGGACCTTCGGCGACGCGGTCTACCGGGAGCCGCAGGACAACGGCAACGGCCGACGGGCCCGCACCCACCGCCGGGGATAGAAAACCGCCCGGCCGAGTATCCGGCCGGGCGGTGTCAGTCTTCGCGATGAGAAGCGTTAGTCCTTCTCGTCGTCCTTCTTGTCGTCGCCCTCACCGGGCGGCGACAGGTAACTGCCCTTGAGGAAGTCCTCCCAGCTCAGGTTGTAGGCGGTGAAGCCATCCTGCGCGGGCAGCTCGAATCCGGTGCCCTCCACGATGACCGGAGTGCCCACCGAGGCGAACTCGAAGATCCATTTGGCGTTCTTCTCCGAGACGTTGACGCAGCCGTGCGAGACGTTGCGTTTGCCCTGGTCGGCCACCGACCACGGCGCCGAGTGGATGAACTGCCCGCTCCAGGTCAGACGCTGGGCGTACTTGATCTTCGTCTTGTAGCAGTCGTCGTCCTCGCCTTCCTTCTTGCCCTTGCACTGCGGCTCGTCGAAGGTGTTGAACTCCGTCTTCTCCAGCTTCTCCATGACGGTCATGGTTCCGGAGTAGGACTCGTTGCCCTTCTTGCCGAGACTGATGTCCATGCTCTTGACGCTCTTGCCGTTCTCGAAGGCGGTCATGGACTTCTTCTCGTTGCTGACCTTGATCTCGCGGTCGTCGTCGTTGATGTTCATCGACATCTTGACGTCTTCGCCACCGTAGACGTCGCCGCCCAGCGGGTGTCCCGCCAGCGCCAGTTCGACGTTGATCTTGGTGCCGGGTTTCCAGAACTCCTTGGCCCGGTACTCCAGGTGGTTGCCGCTGAACCAGTGCCAGGCGCCGGGCTGCTCGGGTTCGGTGGTGACCCGCAGCCGCTTCTCCACCGAGGCGCGCTGGTCCTCGGGCACCGAGAACTCACGCGGGAAGTCCATGATCACCGGCATGGCCTTGCCGTAGGAGCGGCCGTCCCCGTTGAACAGCGAGGCGCTGATGAAGTTGCCCGGCTTGTCCATGGTGGTGAATGTGGACTTGCTGGTCTTGTCGAGTTTGTTCTTGTCGGTGCCGGTGACCTTGATGGAGTACTTGGTGCCCCATTCCAGTCGTTCGGCGGGTATCCAGGACTTCTTGTCCTTGGCCAGGTCTCCCTTGACCTTCTTGCCCTTGGGATCGAGCAGCTGAACATCGATCAGCTCGCCCTTCTCGATCTTCCATTCGAGCTCGGTGGTCACGGGTACGTCTTTGGCGTCCTTCTTGGGAGTGACGCTGCTGATCTCGACGACGGATTTGTCAGGATCGACGAATTTCGCCGAGCCGCCGCCGCAAGCTGCCGAAACGGCAAGCGCCAGCACGCCAACAAAAGCCGTCAAGCCAGTTCGCCGATAAAACGGGGTGCCCATGGGTAGCAACGGTACACAGCGCCCACCGCGCCCGCGTCTTTGGAGGCGGGTCGACGCGAGCGAAATCTCCCAAAAAAGTTGTGAACGCGAATTTTGTCGGTTGAACCTGAGCCTTCCGTTACGGGATTGACGCCTGAATGGACAAGGGTGAGTCTCGTCAAACCATGGACAGGTGAACGTGGTTGGTGTGGGCGCCCGAGGGGCCGCCACCACCCGAATAGGTGGTCCAGCCCTGGGACGGGTCCCAGAACTGCCGGTACCAGATCACGTACATCACCCCCAGCGCGTCGGCGTTGTCGACGAGCCACGCGGCCAGGTTGTCGCCGTAGGCCTTGGCGGCTCCGGTGGCGTCACCGCCGAAACCGCCCGGTTCGGCGGAGAAGTCGCAGGCTCTGCCCTGCGGGTGCTCGCCGTTACCACCGCCCCGGTAACACGAGACGTAGCGCTGGAATCCGGCGATCTGGGCCTGTTCGAGGGCGTGCAGGGTGCGGGGCGTGAGACACCCGTCGGCGGGGGTGGGGTCGTCCTCGGTGCAGCCGCCGCTCAACCCCGCCGGGGCCGGTTCGGCGGCGGGGGCGTCGGACGCCGAGGGGCCCTGGGCCGAGTTGCCGCCGCCCGAGGCCACCGCGCGGGCCGCCTTGTCGCGAGCGGACTCCAGCTTGCCGAGCGCCTTCTCGGCCTTGTCCTTCTCGTCGGACAGCGACTTCTTCTCGGCCTCCAGGTCCTCGCGGGCCTCGGTCAGCTCGTCGATCTTGGCCCCGGTCTGCTCACCCAGGTAGCTGACCAGCGCCAGCGTCTGGATCGCGGTGCGCGGGGAACCGGCGGTGAGCACGATCGTGGAGGCACGCAGGTCACCGCCGCTGGTGTACGCGGCGGCGGCGAAGTCACCGGCCTGGATCCCGAGCCGTTTGACCTGCTTCTTGCTGTCGGCGATCTCGGATTTGATCTTGTCCTGGCGGTCGTCGGTGGTCTCGAGGGTCTCCTTGGCGTCCAGGTACTCCTCGATGGCCTCCTGCAGTTCCCCGTCGACGTCCTTCTCGTTGACCTCGGGGTCGGCGAAGGCGGGCACCGGCCCCGCCGCCAGCACCGTGAAAACGGCAACACCGACCGCCACCGGCGCGAACGCACGGCGCTTTGTGGACTGTCGCGTCACGAACTTCGTCCTTCTTCGTCGGCCGCCTACCGAGTTAGCTGACGGGTTCGGGCCGAAGACGCCCTACCGCGCTACGCGCGGATTCACCCCGGGTTCGTGACACACACGGACCAGTTGGGTCCCCGGTTCGCCCATACGGGCGATTCGGCGGGACGCTATCCGCCACCGAGTGGCGACGGTGGACCGTGCTGGTCCGCAGCGTCGCGCGCCAGCCTAGCAGCCAGAGCCGTCCAGGCTGGCGCCTCACACCGCCAGGGCCTCCTTGACCCCGGTCGTACAGGGCACGTCGCCCAGTTCAGTGAAAATCTCCAGCGCGTCCTCCAGACAGGAGATCGCCTCGGAATCGTTGCCGCGGGCCCGGTAGACCGCCGCGAACCGCTCCAGCACATGGCCTTCGCGGTGCCGGTCGCCGACCGAACGCGCCGACTTCAGCGCGGTGTTGAGCTGCTCCTCGGCGCCGTCGATGTTGCCCAGCTCGATGAAGGCCCCGGCCAGCGCCCAGCGGGCGTAGCTCTCACCGTAGGCGTCTCCAATGGAGTGCAGGGCGTTGGCGGAGTCGCGGAACAACGAGGCCGCCTCGGGCGTGCGCCCGGTGAACCGGGCCACGGCGCCCAGTCCGTAGACCGCCAGGGCGGTCTCGCGTTCGTTGCCCAGCGCCCGGGTCAGCACCCGGGCCACGTTGAAGCACTCCTCGGCCGCCTCGAAGTGGTCGTGGTAGATGTGCCACTGACCGAGACTGCGCAACATCGTGGCCTCGCCCTCGGTGTCACCGCACTTGCGGGCCGCGACCAGCGCGATCCGCACGCACCGCCGCCAGTCCTCGAGCCGCATCCGGAAATCCAGGAACGGCAGCATGGCCGCGCTCAGCCGCCACGCCGAGGACGCCAGACCCGCCGTGGCGGCCTGACGCACCAGCGCCAGGATGTCGTCCACGTTGTCCTCGAGCCAGGCCCCCGGGTTGTCCGGCGCCGGTATGTCGGCGTCGGTCTGTCCCGGGGTGGTCATGGACATCGCGCTGACCGGCAGGGTGGCCGCGGCCGCGCGGACCATGGCCTCCATGTCGGTGCACCGGCGTTTCAACTCGGCGGTGCGCACGTCCGTATGCCGGGATCGGGCTGTGGGTGCGCCGAGTAGTTTGCGATGTACCTGCTGTGACTCCTCGCTGGGTTCGATGCCCAGTTCGTCGGCGAGTGTCGAGCGCAATCGCCCGTACGTGTCGATGGCTTCGGCACGCTGCCCGGCACTGGCCAATGCGGTCATCAACTGCCGCCATAGACTTTCTCGGAGCGGATGTTCCGCGATCAGACCACGAAGTTCCGCGACCGCCTCATTCTGCTGTCCGTTATGAACATAAAGAGCGGCACGTTCCTCAAGAGCGTCAAGGCGTGTGTCTATCAACTTTTGGATATATGGAATCCATGGCGGTGGCCCTTTGATATCGGCCAGCGGCTCACCACGCCACAATTTCAACGCACGGTCATAGGCACCCAGCGAATCGGCGACGTGGCCGGCGGCGGCCTCGCTGCGGGCCTCCACGAGCAGGTCGGTGAAGACCTGGACGTCGAGCTCGCCCGGTTTGACGTGCAGCACATACCCGCTACGCAGCCGGTTCAGTCGTCCGTGCAGCGCACGCCGCAGGACGGTCACATAGGAATAAAGGTTCGCGCTCGCCGATTTGGGGGGCTGGGCACCCCACACCACGTCGATGAACCGGTCCAGTGGCAGCTGTTCACCGGGCATCAACAGGAAGGTGGCGAGCATCCGGCGGGGCTTGAGGCCTCCCAAGGGTGCGTCATGGCCGTTCACCCGCGCCGTTAGGGCTCCTAAAAGACCAAATTCGAACTCGGGCATTGTGGGTTCCTCTTCTCAGTTGTCGGGGGTTTTTCGGGCTTGTAGAGCATTTATATACAGCTATGAATGTTGGTGGCAAGACCTGGAACATGAAAGCTTTCGAAAATAATCTCTAACCTACGAATGCGTAGGTTATGTTTTCCGCGTATACCTCGCATATCGCGACATTATTTGCGTCCCGTGGCAAAGGCCATTCTCACGGATTCCACCTCCGCCCGACCAGGGTTCGCGCAAGTTCGGGCGCCGCTTGTGTGTGCCACACCCGTGTGGCCACCACACCGGCGGGGTAATGTCGCCGAGTGCTTGGATTCCCGCGCCCCGAGACCGTGACACCGATACCGCTGGCCGCCCTGGCGCGGCTGCTGTCGGTCCCGGTCGACGCCGAGCCGGGCCGGGTCGAGGTGACCGGCGTCAGTCTGGCCTCGGCACGGGTACGCCCCGGTGACCTGTACGTGGCGGTGCCCGGTGCCCGACGACACGGCGCCGAGTTCCTCGCCGAGGCCGTCGAACGCGGCGCCGTGGCGGTGCTGTCCGACTCCTGGGGGGTCGAGGCCGCCGTCGAACACGGCCTGCCCGCGCTGCACCACCCCGACCCGCGCGCCGCCGCCGGGGTCGTGTCCTCGGCCGTGTACGGCGAACCCACGAAACGGCTGTCGGTCATCGGCATCACCGGCACCAGCGGCAAGACCTCCACCGCCTACCTCGTCGAGGCCGGACTCAAGGCCGCCGGACGCGTCACCGGCCTGATCGGCACCGTCGAGACCCGCATCGGCGCCGAGACCATCGTCTCCGAACGCACCACCCCCGAGGCCACCGAACTGCAGGCGCTGTTCGCCTACGCCCTGGAACAGGGCGTCACCGACATCGTCATGGAGGTCTCCAGCCACGCGCTGACCCTGCACCGCGCCGAGGGCATCTCCTTCGCCGTGGGCGGCTTCACCATGTTCGGCCTCGACCACCTCGACTTCCACCCCACAGTGGACGAATACTTCGCCGCCAAGGCGAAACTGTTCGACGGCCGCTGCCGCGTCGAGGTCGTCAACGCCGACGACGCCTGGGCCAAACGCCTGGTCACACCCGACACCGTCACCTACTCGCTCGTCGACGCCAACGCCACCTGGTCGGTGGACTCCATCACCGGTTCCGGCTTCGACCAGTCCTTCGAGGTCACCAGCCCGCACGGCCGCCACCACGGCTCGGTGCGGCTGCCCGGCCGCCACAACATCGCCAACGCGCTGCTGGCCTACGGCTGCCTGACCGCCGTGGGCGTCCCGGTCGAGACCGCCATCGCCGGGGTCGCCGACTGCGCCGGGGTCCCGGGCCGGATGGAACTGGTCTCCGAGGACAACCCGGTGCACGGCGTCGTCGACTACGCCCACAAACCCGACGCGATCACCGCGGTGCTGGAAGCCCTGCGCCCCATCACCTCCGGCTCCCTCATCGCCGTCATCGGCGCCGGCGGCGACCGCGACCCGTCCAAACGCACCCTGATGGGCGACGCCGCGGCCCGCGCCGCCGACCTGGTCATCGTCACCGACGACAACCCGCGCACCGAGGACCCGGCGGCGGTACGCGCCGGGGTCCTGGCCGGAGTCGGCGACCGGCCGCACCTGGAAGTGGCCGACCGCGCCACCGCCATCGATGAGGCCGTAGCCCGCGCGAAGCCAGGCGATACCATCGCGCTGCTTGGAAAAGGCCATGAATCGGGCCAGGAACTCGCCGACCGGGTCCTGCCCTTCGACGACCGGCGTGTCCTCGCCGACGCCCTGTCCGCCGCCCGCCCGTAAAGGAGCCCGTTACTCGTGATCGCGATGTCCCTGGCCGAGATCGCCGAGGCCGTCGGTGGCCGCCTGTCCGACACCGCCAATCCCGAAACCCGGGTCACCGGTCCGGTGGAGCACGACTCCCGCAAGATCGAACCCGGCAGCCTGTTCGTCGCCTTCACCGGTGAACACGCCGACGGCCACGACTTCGCCGCCGCCGCGGTGGCCGACGGCGCCGTGGCGGCCCTGGTGTCCCGCGAGGTCGACGCCCCGTCGATCCTCGTCGACGACGTGCAGCTGGCCTTCGGGAAACTGGCCCGCGCCGTGGTCGACCGGCTGCCGGAGCTGAAGATCATCGGCGTCACCGGCTCCGCCGGCAAGACCTCCACCAAGGACGTCATGGCCGAACTGTGCCGGGCGCTGGGACCGACCGTCGCCCCCGAGGGCACCCTCAACAACGAGATCGGGCTGCCCTACACGGTGCTGAAGGTCGACGAGACCACCCGCTACCTGGTCCTGGAGTACAGCGCCCGCGGCATCGGGCACATCGACTACCTGTGCGGCATCGCCCCGCCCGGCATCGCCGTCGTCATCAACGTCGGCACCGCCCACATGGGGGAGTTCGGCACCGTGGACGGCATCGCCCGCGCCAAGGGCGAACTGGCCGAAGCGGTCGCCCCCGGCGGTGTCGTCATCCTCAACGCCGACGACGCCCGGGTCGCCGCGATGCGCGACCGCGCCCGCGCCCGGGTGGTCACATTCGGCGAGGCCGAGTCCGCCGACATCCGCGCCACCGACGTGGTCAGCGAGGCCGGGCAGCCTCGCTTCACCCTGCACACCCCGAACGGCTCGGCGCCGGTGGCGCTGAAGCTGTACGGCGCCCACCACGTGTCCAACACCCTGGCCGCCGCCGCGGTCGCCGTCGAACTGGGCATGGCCGCCGAGGCCATCGCCTCGGTCGTCAGCGGCCCGCTGTCGCTGTCGCCCCGGCGCATGGACGTGTTCACCCGCGCCGACGGCACCACCGTCATCGACGACTCCTACAACGCCAACCCGTCGTCGATGGCCGCCGCCATCAACGCGCTGGCCGACCTGGGCAAGGAATCCCGCAAGATCGCGGTCCTGGGCTACATGGCCGAACTGGGCGACGAGACCGAGGCCGCGCACCTCCAGGTCGGCGAACTGGCCGCCCGCAACGACATCGACATCGTCATCTCCGTCGAGGAGGTGGCCGCGGCGATCGCCGAAGGCGCCGGTCTGGCCGGGTCCATCGCCTACGGGGTCGACGACCAGGCCGAGGCGATAGCCAAACTGGACGAACTGCTGGATGTCGGCGACGTGGTCCTCGTCAAGGGATCGCGTTACCGGACCTGGAAGGTCGCCGACTATCTTCGAGAAACCCGCAACTCGACAAAGGAGGCCAAGGCGTGAGGTCCGTCATTGTCGCGGCGTTCGTGGCCTTCGCGATATCCCTGTTCTTCACCCCGTTGGCGGTCAAGGGTTTCCGGCGGCTCAAGGCCGACCAGCCCATCCGCACCGACGGCCCCCAGACCCACCTGGGCAAGAAGGGCACGCCCACCATGGGCGGGGTGGTCTTCATCGTGGCCACCGTCATCGCCTACGTGGCCGGACACGGCGTCCTGATGGTGATGCCCGAGGGATACGAACGGCCGCAGGGCTTCACCGCCACCGGTATCGTCCTGTTGGGACTGTTCGTGTGCCTGGGTCTCGTCGGTTTCATCGACGACTTCCTCAAGGTGCGCCGTAAGAACTCCGGCGGCCTCAACAAACGCGGCAAACTCATCGGCCAGATCGTGGTCGCCGCCGGTTTCGGATGGCTGGCCCTGTACTACACCGGCTCCATCGGCAAGACCGTCGCCAGCGACCGGCTGTCGTTCGTACGCGACATCGACTGGCTGCAACTGTCCAAGATCGGCGCGGTCATCATGTTCGTGCTGGTCGTGATGGCCACCTCCAACGGCGTCAACCTCACCGACGGCCTCGACGGCCTGGCCACCGGCGCGTCCATCATGGCGCTGTCGGCCTACGTCATGATCGCGTTCTGGCAGTACCGGCACTGGTGCCTGGGCCCGGAGAAGCTCACCGACTACTGCTACGACGTGCGCGACCCACTGGAGATCGCGCTCATCGCCGGGGCCGCCGCCGGGGCCTGTTTCGGGTTCCTGTGGTGGAACACGTCTCCAGCGCAGATCTTCATGGGCGACACCGGCGCCCTGGGCCTGGGCGGCCTGATCGGCGGCCTGGCGCTGGCCACCAAGACCATCATGCTGCTGCCGATCCTGGGCGCGCTGTTCGTCATCATCACCTTCTCGGTGATCATCCAGATCACCTCGTTCAAGATGACCGGCCGCCGGGTCTTCCGGATGGCGCCGCTGCAACACCACTTCGAACTGGCGGGCTGGAGCGAGGTCAACATCGTGGTCCGGTTCTGGATCATCGCCGGTATCGGCGTGGCCATCGGCCTGGGCCTGTTCTACGCCGACTTCCTCAAAGTGGTGGGCTGACGCGAGGTGGGACATTATCTAGTCGTCGGCACCGGCATCGCCGGTGCGGGCGCCGCCAGGGCACTGGCCGCGCGCGGCCACGAGGTCATCGTCTACGACCGCGTCGAATCCGACGGCCTGGCGGCGCTGGCGCCGCTGGTCACCGACACCGTGTCCGGCGAGGACCCGCCGCGCGAGGCCCTGGCCCGCGTCGACGAGGTCGTCGTGTCGCCGGGCATCCCGCCGCACCACCCGCTGGTGCTGGCCGCCCAGGACGCGGGCCTCGAGGTCTACAGTGAACCCGAACTGGCCTGGCGGCTGCGGCCCGCCGACGCGGCACCGTGGCTGGCGATCACCGGCACCAACGGCAAGACCACCGCCGTGACGATGCTGGCGTCCATACTGACCGCAGCCGGGCTCAAGACCGCGGCGCTCGGCAACATCGGTACCCCGCTGGTCGACGCCGTCACCGCCGACTACGACGTCCTGGCCGTGGAGTTGTCCAGCCAGCAACTGCACTGGTCGAAACAGCTGAGCCCCCGGGTGGGCGCGCTGCTCAACCTCGCCGACGACCACCTGTCCTGGCACGGCGACTTCGACGCCTACTCCCACGCCAAGACCGCGATCTGGCGCGGCGACGTCCACATCGGCAACGCCGACGACCCCCGGGTGTCGGCACTGCTGAAGGACGCACCCGGCGACACCCCGATCACCTTCACCCTCGGCGAACCCTCGCCGGGCCAGTTCGGTGTCCGCGACGGCAAACTCGTCGACAACACCGGTACGGCCCCCGTCGCACTGTGCGACGTCGCCGCGATCCGCCCCACCGGCATCCACAATGTCGCCAACGCGCTGGCCGCGACCGCCGTCGCCCGCGCCTTCGGCGTACCGGCCGAAGCCGTGGCCGCCGGATTCGCGTCCTATGTCCCCGAACCCCACCGCAACGTCGAGATCGCCACCGTCGGCGGCGTCCGATACGTCGACGACAGCAAAGGCACGAATCCACACGCGACGGCTGCCGCGATCGAGGCATACGACCCGATAGTCTGGATCGCCGGTGGACAGTTGAAGGGGGTGGACGTGGAGACCCTGGTGGAACGGGCGGCTCCGCGACTGCGGGGAGCCGTGTTGCTGGGCGTCGACCGCGCGATCCTGGCCGGGCTGCTGGCCAAGCACGCGCCCGACGTCCCGGTCGTCACGATCGACCGCACCGACCCCGAGGCCATGACCGACGCCGTCACCGCCGCCGCGGCGATGGCGCGTCCCGGCGACACGGTGCTGCTGTCGCCGGCCGGAGCCTCCTACGACATGTTCACCGGCTACCCCGACCGGGGGCGCCGGTTCGCGGCGGCGGTGGCCGAACTGGACGATGGCCCCGGACCGGTGAGCTGATGACGGCCAGCACGCAGCGACGACGGGTCCCGTTCGCGGACCTGCCGATCCTGTCCGCGCTGCGCGGCCTGCTCGACCGGCCGCTGGCCTCGTACTACCTGCTGCTGGCCTCGGCCGGGATGCTGCTGCTCATCGGTCTGGTCATGGTGTTCTCCGCGACCATGGTCAAGGCCTACGAGGAGGAGGGCAACGCCTTCGCCGCCATCGTGCGGCAGAGCCTGTGGGCCGTCGTCGGTCTGGTCGCGTTCTGGATCGCGCAGCGACTGCCGGTGCGCACCTACCGCAAACTCGGCAAACCGCTCATCATCATCGCCTGCCTGCTTCTGGGCGTGCTGCTGCTGTTCCCCGCCGCCGGAAGCGGCGCGCTGCGCACCGACGGCCTGTGGATCGGCGTCGGCCAGATCCAGTTCCAGCCCGCCGAGATCATGAAGTTCGCGTTCCTGCTGTACGCCGCCGGCGTCCTGGTCAAGACCGGCGCCAAGATCGGCCTGTGGCGGGAGTTGGCCGTGCCGCTGTTCCCGGTCGCGGCCCTGGTGTTCCTGCTGGTCGGCTACAACGACCTGGGCAGCATGCTGTGCCTGGTCGCCATGTTCTTCGGTCTGCTGTGGACGGCCGGGGTGCGGCTGCGGGTGTTCGCCGCGATGCTCGGCGTCGCCGCCGTCGGCGCGCTCACCCTGACCATGGTCGCCAGCTACCGCATGGAACGCATCGTCTCCTTCGGCAGCCCCGAGAACTACGCCGACGACTGGGGCTACCAGGCCATCCAGGGTTACTTCGCCATCGGCGACGGCGGCTGGTTCGGCGTCGGACTGGGGGAGAGCCGCCAGAAATGGGAATGGCTTCCCAACGGCCACAACGACTTCATCTTCGCCCTCATCGCCGAGGAACTGGGCGTCGTCGGCTGCACGGTCGTGCTGGTGCTGTTCATGGTGCTGGCCTACTCCGGTTTCCGGATCGCCGGGCGCGTCGCCGATCCGTTCCGCCGACTGGTCGCGGCCGGACTGTCGGTGTGGATCTCGGTACAGGCGATCATCAACATCGGCGGCGTGGTGGGCCTGATGCCCATCACGGGGCTACCGCTACCGTTGATCTCCGACGGCGGAACCGCGCTCGTCGTCGTGCTCGCAGCCATCGGCATGCTGGCCTCATTCGCGCGCGCCGAACCCGATGCCGCCCGCGCGTTGCGCGCCCGCGGCTCGAAGCGACTGGCCAGTCTGCTGTGGGCGCCCATGCCGCCCCGACCCCGCGAGCGGCCCGCTACGACAAGGAGTGACAGGAATTGACTCAGCTGCGTTCGGTGGTACTCGCCGGTGGCGGTACCGGTGGCCACGTATACCCACTGCTGGCCTTCGCCGACTGTCTACGGCGACACGAACCCGACGTGCGGATCACCTGTCTGGGCACCGAGAAGGGGCTGGAGAAGGACCTCGTCCCGGCCGCCGGTTACGACCTGCGCATGGTCCCGGCCCACCAGCTGCCCCGCAAGGTCAACCTCGACCTCATCAAGACCGGCCCGCGGATGATGCGCGCCACCAAGGTGACCCGCGGCATCATGGACGAGGTCGACGCCCAGGCCGTCGTCGGTTTCGGCGGCTACGTCTCGGTTCCGGCCTACCTGGGCGCGTGGCGCCGCAAGACCCCGATGGTGATCTTCGAGTTCAACGACCCGATCGGCGTCGCCAACCGGCTGGGCATGCGCTTCGACCACAAGCTCGCCGTCGGCTTCCCGCACCTGCCGCAGCAGGTCCCGGGCCTCAAGGACGGCACCGTGACCGGCGTGCCGCTGCGCACCGGCATCTCGCAGCTGGACCGCGCCGCCCGCAAGGCCGAGGCCCGCGCCAAACTCGGACTCGACCCCGACCGCACCACGCTGTTCGTGTTCGGCGCCTCGCAGGGCGCCAACTCCATCAACCAGGCCGTGGCCGGGGCCGCCGCCTCGCTCACCGGTTCCGGGGCCCAGGTCCTGCACGTCATCGGCGCCCGCCGCGACGAACCGGTCGAGGTACCGGCCAACCTGCCCGCCAAATACATCACGATGCCGTTCCTCAACGAGATGGAACTGGGCTACGCCGCCGCCGACCTGGTCCTGTGCCGGGGCGGCGCCATGACCTGTGCCGAGGTCGCGGCCGTCGGACTGCCCGCCGTGTACGTCCCGCTGCCGTGGGGTAACCGGGAGCAGTACAAGAACGCCGGTCCGGTGGTCGCCGCCGGTGGCGGGCTGTTCTGCGACGACGCCGACATCTCGCCACAGTGGATCGAGCGTGAGCTGATCCCGTTGCTGCGCGACCCGGCCCGGCTGACCGACATGGGCGCCGCCGCGCTGGCCTTCGGCCGCCGCGACGGCGACGAGGCACTGCGCCGCCTGACCATCGAGGCCGTGGCGGAGGCCGGGAAGTGAAGTCACCCATCGACGAGGGCATTACTGCCGAGGACCTCGGCCACGTCCTGTTCATGGGCGTCGGCGGTGTCGGCATGAGCGGCCTGGCCCGGCTGTACGCCACCCGGGGCCTGTCGGTCTCGGGCAGCGAACTGCACGAATGGCCGTCGCTGGCGGAGCTGGAACGCCTGGGCGTCACCGTTCACCGCGAACACCGTGCCTCCAACCTGGACGGTATAGACACGCTGGTGCGTTCCACCGTCCACCCCGACGACCACCTCGAGATCGCCGAGGCCCGCCGCCGCGGCATCCGGGTCTACCACCGCTCCGAGGCACTGGCCGCCGCCATGACCGGCAAGAAGTCCATCGTGGTCTCGGGCACCCACGGCAAGACCACCACGACCGGCATGATCACCGACATGCTGGCCGCCGCCGGGCTCAACCCGTCCTTCGTCAACGGCGGCGAGTCGGCGGCCGACGGCCGCAGCGGCGCCCACGGCAGCGGCGAGCTGTTCGTCACCGAGGCCGACGAGTCCGACCGGTCGTTCCTGCGGTACCGGCCGTTCGTGTCCATTCTCACCAACATCGACGTCGACCACCTCAACACCTACGGCACCATCGAGGAACTCGTCGAGGGCTTCGCC
This sequence comes from Stackebrandtia nassauensis DSM 44728, assembly GCF_000024545.1. GTDB lineage: Bacteria > Actinomycetota > Actinomycetes > Mycobacteriales > Micromonosporaceae > Stackebrandtia > Stackebrandtia nassauensis. The sequence goes on along the minus strand of NC_013947.1, from coordinate 4,276,960 downwards.
GAGTTCCTGCGCGGCACCGACCCCAGCGGCAGCATCATCGTGTGCGCCGACGACGAACGCGCCGCCGCCGTCGGCAAACGGCTGGCCGCCGAGGGCCGCACCGTCGTCAGCTACGGCACCGACGCCGAGGCCGACCTGCGGATCGGCGAGATCACCATCGACGCCTCCGGTGCCCGCTACACCGCCAGCTACCGGGGCCGCGACCTCGGCTCGTTCTTCGTCACCGTCCCCGGCCGCCACCTGGCCCTCAACAGCGCCGCCGCGCTGTTGGCCGGACTGCTGCTGGACGTCGACGTCGAGGAACTGCGCACCGGCCTGGCCGCGTTCACCGGGGTGCGTCGCCGCTTCGAACTGACCGGCACCGTCGCCGGCGTGCGCGTCTACGACGAGTACGCCTACCACCCGACCGCCATGAACGCGGCGCTGTCCACATTGAAGACCATCGCCGAGCCGGGTCGCCTGATCGTGGTGTTCCAGCCCTACCGGGTCTACCGCACCCGCGACCTGCGCACCGAGATCGCCGAAGCGTTGGCGCTGGCCGATCTGGCCGTCGTCATGGAGGTCTTCGGTCCCGGTGAGGAACTGGCCGACGACGACGGCGGCCGTCCGCTGGTGGAGGCGATTCCGTTGCCGCCGCAGGCCAAGCGCTTCGTTCCGCAGTGGAGCGATGTTCCCGGCGCGGTGCGCGAATGGGCCCGCGAGGGCGACACGGTCGTGACCATGGGCGCCCCGCCGATCTCGCTGATGCCCGCCGACATCCTGCGGGAACTGCTGCCACCGGAGTCGACCGAGTAGTCATGGTGAACAAGCGCCCGGGACGAAAGCGCGGCCTCGGCCGCAAGGCCCGCCTGCTGGTCACGGCCGTGGCCGGTGCCGCCGTCCTTGCGGGGGCGAGTCTGTGGATCGTCTACGGGACCGGCGCCTTCGCCGTGGAGTCCGTTGTGGTGCGTGGCGCGAGTTTCACCGACCACGAACAGGTGACGAAGGCGGCCGGGGTGGCCGAGGGCACCGCCATCGCCGCCGTGGACACCGACGAGGTGGCGCGGCGGGTGTCCAAGGTCCCGGCGGTGCGCACCGCGACGGTCAGCCGGGACTGGCCGCACGGCATCGTCATCACCATCAAGGAACGCAAGCCCAGGCTGGCGGTACCGAAGGACAGAAAATTCATCTTGGTGGACGAGGCCGGTGTGGCCTTTCGAACGGTGTCGAAGCAGCCCAGCGGCACGGTGAAGACCACTGTGTCCGATCCGGCCCGTGACGACGCCGCCACGCAGGCGGTTTTGTCGGTGTTGCCGAAACTGTCACCCGAACTGGAGAAGCTGCTGGTCAGCGTCGAGGCGCCGACCCAGTCCCGGATCGAACTGAAGCTCAAGGGGTCCCGTACCGTCTTTTGGGGAGACTCTTCACGATCGGACCGCAAGGCCGAAGTCGCGACGTCTTTGCTCAAGCGAACCGAGAAACATCTCGACGTCAGCGCACCGGACGTACCAACGGTGAGCTAAGTTGAAGCGGTGTACCCGTGTGGTGCGGTGTGGTTGATCATGAAGATCGGCGACACGCCGGAAGACCTCCGAAGTGGTGCAGTCCGGAGGCCATACCTTGCGGACTTAAGAGGAAAGGACAGGGGAGCTCATGACACCACCGCACAACTACCTGGCAGTCATCAAGGTCGTTGGTGTCGGCGGCGGCGGTGTCAACGCCGTCAACCGCATGATCGAGGCTGGACTCAAGGGTGTGGAGTTCATCGCGATCAACACCGACGCGCAGGCGCTCTTGATGAGCGATGCCGATGTCAAACTGGACGTCGGCCGGGAACTGACCCGCGGGCTTGGCGCGGGGGCCAATCCCGAGGTCGGGGCCAAGGCCGCCGAAGACCACCGTGACGAGATCGAAGAGGTGCTCAAGGGCGCCGACATGGTGTTCGTCACCTGCGGTGAGGGGGGTGGCACCGGAACCGGTGGCGCGCCGGTCATCGCCAACATCGCCCGCAAGCTGGGCGCGCTGACCATCGGAGTGGTCACCAGACCGTTCACCTTCGAGGGCAAGCGCCGTCAGACGCAGGCCGTCGAGGGCATAGAGGACCTGCGCAACGAGTGCGACACGCTCATCGTGATCCCCAACGACCGGCTGCTGGCCACCGGTGACCGCGGAATCACCATGATGGACGCGTTCCGGCTCGCCGACCAGGTGCTGCTGTCGGGTGTCCAGGGCATCACCGACCTGATCACGACCCCGGGTCTGATCAATCTGGACTTCGCCGACGTCAAGAGCGTCATGAGCGGTGCCGGTTCGGCCCTGATGGGCATCGGCAGCGCCCGTGGCGACGAACGGGCCGTCGAGGCCGCCAAGGCCGCGATCGCCTCGCCACTGCTCGAACAGAGCATGGAGGGTGCCCGGGGAGTGCTGCTGTCCATCGCGGGCGGCTCCGACCTGGGACTGTTCGAGATCAACGACGCCGCCGAACTCGTCAGCGACTGCGCGCACGCCGACGCCAACATCATCTTCGGAGCCGTCATCGACGACGCCCTGGGTGACGAGGCCCGGGTGACCGTCATCGCCGCCGGTTTCGACAACGACGGCGAGGAGTTCTCGTTCCCCGAGCCGATCAAGATCCACAAGCAACCGGAGCCGGAACCGGAGCGTACGGTGATCGCGGACCCGAAACCGACCACGTCGACCGGATCGTCATCGAGCGGAAAGGTGCTTTTCGACGACGTGGACGTTCCCGAATTCCTGAAGAACGATTCTTGAGTTCGCGTAGTACGGGCACGGCGACCAAGGCTCGCCGGGCCCAGCTGGCCGAGAACCTGCGTGCCACGCGGGCCGACATCGCCGCCGCGTGCGAGGCGGCCGGTCGCGACCCGTCCGGTGTGGAACTGGTCGTCGTCTCCAAGACCCATCCGGCCGCCGACGTGTGCGCGCTGGCCGAACTGGGGGTCCGGGGTTTCGGGGAGAACCGGGACCAGGAGGCCGCCGCCAAGGCCGCCGAGGTCGCCGCGTCCGGAACCGAGGTGCGCTGGCACTTCGTCGGGCGGCTGCAACGCAACAAGTGCCGTTCGGTGGTGTCCTACGCCTCGATGGTCGAGTCGGTGGACCGCTCCAGCCTGGTCACGGCGCTCGACGCCGAGGCACGCTCGCAACGCGACAGTCCACTTGACGTACTGATGCAGTTGAGTGTGGACTCCGACACCGCGCGGGGCGGCGTGGCGGAGGCCGACGACGAGGCGCTGGCCGCTCAGATCCTTGCCTGCCAGGGACTTCGGCTGCGCGGGGTGATGGCGGTGGCGCCGCTGGGGTGGGAACCGGGCCGCGCGTTCGAGGCGGTGGCGCGACGCGCCGCGAAGATCCAAGCCTTGGCCCCGAACGCGAATATCGTCTCGGCGGGGATGAGCGCGGACTACGCGGAGGCGATCTCCTTCGGCGCGACGGAGATCAGATTGGGTAGCAAATTGCTCGGACGCCGAGATGATCTCAGGTACGCTTTCGAGACGAAGTAAAAGTACACAAGTGTAATTAGGTGAACCGTCAGCCGGGAGGGAGCAGAAGTCAATGGGCGCTATGCGCAAGGCGGGCGTCTGGCTCGGCTTGATCGAAGATGACGAGGACCGTCGCTACGACGAATATGACGAGTCCGACGAGTTTGACGATCGTGCCGTCCGCGCCAGCGATGACCAGTCGCGGGTTCGGAGGTTGAGTCGCGCCGAGCGCGGCTCCGACCGGGGCACCGAGCGTTCGACCGTCCGGCACCTGTCCCGTCCCTCGTCGACCGTCACCTCGTTGACCAGGGACAATCTCGCCCTCGCGCCGGAACCGGCCGCGAGGGAACGGCCGATGCTGGTCACCGAGAACCCGGACTACCGGATCACCACGGTGCACCCCACCACGTACAACGAGGCCCGCACCGTCGGTGAGGCCTATCGCGACGGTACCCCGGTGATCATGAACCTGTCCGAACTGGACGAGTCGGACGCCAAGCGGCTTGTCGACTTCGCCGCCGGACTGGTCTTCGGATCCCGTGGTAGCTTCGATCGGGTTACCAACCGGGTTTTCCTGTTGTGCCCGGCGAACATTCAGGTGACCGCCGAGGACAAGGCGAAGATCGCCGAAGGCGGGTTCTTCAATCAGAGCTGAGAGGGTGTTTCGAACATAGGGACTTCCACTGGCTTCGATTCGCACGGCCGAGCGAGGCGAATAACACGTGTTTGACACGATAATGCAGAGTCTTTACCTTGCGCTATATGTGTTTTACCTTCTGTTGCTTGCCAGACTCGTGGCCGGCGCGGTCGTGCGTTTCTCCCGACGCTGGGAACCCAATCGGGGCACCGCGATAGCCCTGGAACTCATCTTTTCGGCTACCGACCCTCCCCTGAAAGGGTTGCGTCGACTGATACCCCCTTTGCGTCTTGGTACGGTGGCGCTTGACCTTGCGTTCATAGCACTATTGCTCATTGTCTTCATCCTGAAGACCTATGTGGTGGGGTCGTGGTTGCTGCGGTAGCGCGCGGCCCACGACTTGACCTACGCTGAGGCAAAACGAGTGGCCCCACCGGGTCGCCGTAAGACTTGTAGGAGTTTTCGATGCCGCTGACCCCGGCCGATGTGCATAGCATTTCGTTCAAGAAGGCCCCGATTGGCAACCGCGGGTACGACGAGGACGAGGTGGACAACTTCCTCGACGAGGTGGAGCGAGAGCTTGAGCGCCTCATCGAGGCGAACAACCAACTGCGCAAGCAGAACGAGCAGCTCGCGGCCGGAGCCCCGGCCGGATCGGTGGACAACGCCGAACTGCTCGCGGAGTTCGAGCGGCTGCAGCACGAGAAGGTCCAGGCTGAGAAGGCCGCCGCCGCCCTTGAGTCCGAGCTGGACGAGTTGCGCCGTTCCGGCGCGCTGTCCAACGGACCCGGAGCCCAGGGCCCCGAAGGCGGGGAGCAGCAGGCGCTGCGCCTGCTCATGGTCGCCCAGCGCACCGCCGACGACCACCTCGAGAGCGCCCGCTCCGAGGCCGACACGGTGCTGACCGAGGCCCGTACCGAGGCCGACTCGGTGCTCACCAAGGCGCGCAGCCAGGCGGAGTCGCTGGAGGAGGAAGCCCAGCGGCGCCACAAGGAGATCATGAACAACCTGGAGTCGAAGCGTGCCGCGCTCCACAAACACATCGAAGAACTCAAGACCTTCGAGCGTCAGTACCGCACCCGCCTGAAGGCGTACCTGGAGAGCCAGCTTCGCGACCTGACCGGCCGCGGCGAGGGCGTCATCGAGGGCGACTCCAGCGACCAGGGCGAACTGCGCTCCTCGGGCCCCTCGCCCGCGCTGACCGCGGCGGGCAACGACGCGGTGCGCTAGCCGCTTGAGCGTAACCCGAACGGGTCTGGCGCGTTGTGCTTAATATGGGTGTCGCGTGGGGTGTTATAGATCGCATCCCGCGCGACACCCATATCGCATCCCCCAATACTCTTAACCATGCCGCGCCGACCCCATAGAACCCAGTGGAGTTATAGCTCATGATCGTCGGTAGTTTGCTGCTGTTGCTCACCGGAGTCGTCCTGCTCGTGATGGGCCTGGTGCGCGGCGATGACACGTATCTGGTGGGCACGATCATCGCCAGCCTGCTGGCGGCGGTGTGCCTGTACGGCGCCTCCCGGCGCACCAAGTCGCGCCGCGCCGCCGCCTCGCGCACCCGCGCCAGACGCCCGGCCCGTTCCGACGAGGCCGAGACCGATTCGCGGCTGCGTGGCCGCGCCGACGACACCGCCGTGGTGCCCCGCTCCCGCGACGACGCCCCCGTCGCCGAGTCCGGCCCCGATGAGGCCGACACCCCGGCCGAGTCCGGTGGTCGCCCGACCGTGGACATGGACGTCGAGACCGAGGCGGTCCCGTCCGACGAGCCCGCCGAGGTGCCGATGTCCAGCGTCGAGGCCGCCGCCCTGATGCGGATGGACGCCGAGGTCATGGTCGTGGACGGCCGGCCCCGGTTCCACCTGGGCGGCTGCGTCCACCTCGTGGGTCGCGACGCCGAGCCGCTGCCCGCCTACGAGGCCGTTGAGCTGGGATTCGGCGCCTGCGCGCTGTGTCGTCCGGCCCAGTCGCTGCTGCGGGAGCCCACGCGGCGTTAACAACCGCTTCATCTGAGTGGCCGATTGGTTGCTTGTGTGACTGTTGTGGCGTATCATCTTCCCTTAACCGCGCGGCAGACCTGCCGCGCGAGCCCCATAACAGGGGCTTTCTTGCTATCGAATTCTGGGGGATGGTAATGCCACAGTTCGCGATCCCGCCAGGATGCAGTTGTCCATGCCGACCCCTCCTGAGAGCGCGCCATGACATCTACTAAGAAGAAGCCGTCCGGGGACACCGCCACCGCGGAACCGCCGGCGAAGAAAGCCGCCTCGACCGCGAAAACCGCCGTCAAGGCCAAGTCCAAGCGCAGCGCCAAGGACACCGAAGAGGTGCGGCTGGCTCTGGAGGAACGGCTCGCCGAGTTGCGTGCCGAACACGCCGAGGCCATCGTGGGCATCAGCGAGATGCAGAAGGAACGGTTGTCCGACTCCGCCGGTGACGATCAGGTCGACTCCGGCTCCAAGACCGTGGAGCGGGAACAGGAGATCAGCCTCGCCAACAGCGTCCGGGACCGGATGGTGCAGGTGGAGCGGGCGCTGGAACGGCTCGAGGACGGTGACTACGGCGTGTGTGAGAAGTGCGGGACCAACATCCCGGCCGCTCGGCTGGCCGCGTTCCCGTCGGCTACGCTGTGCGTCGATTGTAAGAGCGTGGAGGAACGTCGCTGACCGGCGCGACGGGAGTCCGGTTTTCCCGAAGGAGCGACGGTGACGAGTAACGACCCCACCGTCGTTCCCGCTGCCGACAAACGAATGCCCACCATGCGCCGTTCCCGGCTGTTGCTGCTCTTCGCGGCCGTGGCCGTCTCGTCCATTGTGATCGACGCGGTCAGCAAGATCATCGTCGTGCAGACCGTCGACCCCGCCAAACCGGTCAAGCTGCTGGGCGGGGCGATCTACCTGTCCCTGACCCGCAACAGCGGCGCCGCCTTCAGCATGGCCAGCGACTACACCTGGGCGCTGAGCCTGGTCGCGATCACCGTCGTGTGCCTGATCGTGTGGTACGCGTTCCGCCGACTGGGCTCGGTCGGCTGGGCCATCGCGCTGGGCCTGATCGCCGGGGGAGCGCTGGGCAACATCGTGGACCGGATGTTCCGGCAACCGGGTTTCCTGCACGGCCACGTCGTGGACTTCATCAGCCTGTTCCACCCGGCGGGCGGCTACTGGGCGATCTTCAACCTCGCCGACTCCTCGCTGGTCGTGGGCGTCGCACTGGTGATCCTGCTGGAAGTGCGCGGTCGCCGCGTCGACGGCACCCGGGCGACCAAGGCCGAACCGAAAGCCGCCGATGAGTAACCGGGAATCGCGGGAGGTGCTGGTCCCCGACGGCCTCGACGGACTGCGCATCGACCAGGTGATCTCGCGGCTGTTCGGGCTGTCGCGCACCGTCGCGGCCGAACTCGTCAGCGCCGGAGAGGTCACCGTCGACGGCCAGGAGTGCATGAAGTCGACCCGGGTGGCCGCTGGCGGCCAGCTGTCGGTGCTGCTGCCCGAACCCCCCAAGCCCGCCTCGGCCCCCGAACCCGAACTCGTCGAGGGACTGGCCGTCATCTACTCCGACGACGACATCGCGGTGGTGGACAAGCCCGTCGGCGTCGCCGCGCACTCCAGCCCCGGCTGGAACGGCCCCACCGTCGTCGCGGGACTGGCCGCCGCCGGACACCGCATCAGCGTCCACGGCCCGCCCGAGCGGCAGGGCATCGTGCACCGCCTCGACGTGGGCACCAGCGGCCTGATGGCGGTCGCCAAGAGCGAACGCGCCTACTCGGCGCTCAAGCGCGCCTTCAAACAGCGCGAGGTCGACAAGCGCTACCGCACCGTCATCCAGGGCCACCCGGATCCGTTGCGCGGCACCATAGACGCCCCGATCGCCCGCCACCCCGGACACGACTTCAAGTTCGCGGTCCGCGCCGGTGGCCGCGCCAGCATCACCCACTACGACACCCTCGAGGCGTTCCCGGCGGCCAGCCTGCTGGACGTTCAGCTGGAAACCGGTCGCACACATCAGATCCGGGTGCACTTCTCGGCTTTGCGACACCCGTGTGTCGGGGACCTGATTTACGGTGCCGACCCGACCTTGGCGTCTAAGCTTGGCCTGACTCGCCAGTGGCTGCACGCCTACCGGCTGGGGTTCATCCACCCCGGCACCGCCAAGCCGGTGGAGTTCCGCTGCGAGGATCCACCAGATCTCGCCCACGCGCTGCGGGTATTGCGCGGCCTGGATTGACGCCGCGTAAGCCCACATCCCACGTTGGGGGAGATTGTGGCGGTATTCGCGCATCAGACGGGCAATTCTTTTACGGGCCGCTAGTGGGGCTCGCGGGAATTCCGTAGGCTGGGAGTCAGTTGTCGTCAGGCGCGGCTCGACCGTGCCATTCCCCCGGAGCTGGAGGTGAGCGTGGGTACCACCGATGGTTGGTCCGCCAAGCGGTCCGAGCAGACGCCACGGTGGCGAACCCTGTTGAGCCGCAGTCGACAGCGCGGTGATGACACCGCGACCCTGTCGCCGCCGCCGCAGCAGGACTACCCGTCGAGCGAGGTGGTGCCGCCGCCGCGGCAACCGCTGGCCTGGGGTGCGGCCGAACCGTCCCCCGGCAGGGACCTCAGCCGCCACCCGGCGCTCAAGGAACTGCGCCGCGATCTGGGGCGCCCCAGGGTGATCGCGTTCGTCAACCCCAAGGGCGGGGTCCACAAGACCACCGCCACGGTGCTGACGGCCGCCGCGCTCGGCAGTGCCCGCGGCAAGGGCGTCATCGCCTGGGACGACAACGAACTGCGCGGCACCCTCGGCCTGCGCGCCGGTACCGCCCGCCACGCCCGCACCATCCGCCACCTCGTCAACGACCTGGCCCAGGTCGAGGCCGCCGGGACCCAGCTGGCCGAGATCGCCGACGACTACCTGCGGCACTCGGCCGACGGCTCCTTCGACGTCCTGGCCGGTGACGAGGACCCGAAACTGGCGGGCAAGCTCGATCCCGAGACGGTGCTGCGGGTGCTGGACATCCTGACCCGCACCCACGACATCATCTGCATCGACACCGGCAACAACGTCGAGTCCGAGAACTGGCGCACCGTCGTGTCCAACGCCGACCAGCTCGTCGTGACCTCGGTGCCCCGCGAGGACGCCGCCTTCACCGCGGACTGGATGCTGGACCTGCTGGTGTCCGACGGCTACGTCGACCTGGTCGCCAACGCGGTGACCCTGCTGTCCTGCCCGACGCCCCGCCCCGGCACCCTGCTCGACGACCTGACCGCCCACTTCAAGAGCCGCACCCGCGACGTCGCGGTGGTCCCGTACGACCCGACCCTGGAACCCGGCTCGGCCATCAAGTACTCGCAGCTGCGCGACACCACCCAGGACGCGTGGCTCAACGCCGCCGCCACGATCATCCGATCGTTCTAACCAGGCACCATGCCGCCTCTGGTCGTGGCCTGCGGCGCGGGCATGAAAAGATCGGGGCGATGACTTCTTCCGAACGGTCGCGCGACGAATCGGACACCATCGAGCTGGCACCCGCCGCGGCGGGTGCCTCCGACGTCGCGCCCGACCCCTTCGATGACCCGGATGAGTCGCGGCTGTCGCGGATGTGGCGCCGCGGGTCGCGCCGTCGCCGGGACCTGCTGGCCGCCACCGGGATCGTCGCGCTGCTGACCGTTCTGGGCTTTCCGCTGGGCGCGTTGTGGAACCTGCTGGCGCCCCGGGTGGAGATGGTGCGGGTCGACGGCGGCTGGGCCTTCACCGAGGAGAACCCCGAGCAGTACATGGGCGACGACGGCGTCTTCGCGCTGCTGGGCCTGGGCGCGGGGATCACGGTGGCGCTGGTGCTGTGGCTGGGGTGGCGTTCGCGGCGCGGCCCGTTGATGCTGACCGGGCTGGTGCTGGGTTCGATCCTGTGCCAGACCGTCGCGTGGCGGTTCGGCCGGTTCGGACGTGACGACTACCTCAACTCGCTGGACTCGGTGCGGGTCGGCTGGCACACCTGGCGGGCCCCCGACCTGCTCATGGTCGACTTCCACCCCTTCGGCACCGGCGAACCCGGCAAGATCGACACCGCCTGGGAGGCAATGGTTCGCGGCGACCTGGCCGGGATGTGGGACCACCTGTCGCTGGGCGTGCTGGCCACCATGGGTTTCGCCGCCGCGTTCATCTACACGGTGTGCGCGGGCTGGTCCAAGTACGCGTCGCTGCGCGCCGAACGGCTGCCCGGCGAGGACGACTTCTGACGGATCGGCGCGCGCGTGGCGACCGCGAGTGCGTTGTCACACAGCCGCAGCTCCCACTACGCGAAACACCCAGACATCGATGAGTCGAGGGCGACTACCCTCGATGGCGTGCTGAAACGCATCGATCTACGAGGGTCCACCGACATTCCCGCGGGGTTGCTTCCCCGGGCGCGCTTCGACGTCGCCGCCGCGCTGGCCGAGATCCAGCCGCTGCTGGACGCCATCGCGCATCACGGTGCCGACCCGATCCGACGCGTGACGGCCGAACGCGACGGCGTCGAGCTGGACAGCCTGCGGGTACCCGCCGAGGCCCTGCGCGACGCACTGGACTCATTGGACCCCGCGCTGCGGGGTTCGCTGGAGGAGGCCGTTTCGCGGGTGCGCGCGGTGCACTCCGCCCAGCGTCGCGAGAACCTCGTCACCGAGGTCGCTCCGGGCGGCGTGGTCACCGAGCGGTTCGTGCCGGTGCGGCGCGTCGGGCTCTACGTCCCCGGCGGGCTGGCACCGTTGGCGTCCAGTGTGGTCATGAACGTGGTGCCGGCGCAGCTGGCCGGGGTGCCGCAGATCGCGGTCGCCTCGCCGCCGCAGCGCGCCACCGGACTGCCCGACGTCACGATCCTGGCCGTGTGCGCGATGCTGGACGTCACCGAGGTCTACGCCGTCGGCGGTCCCGCCGCCATCGGCATGTTCGCCTACGGCGCCGACGAATGCGCGCCGGTCGACATGATCACCGGCCCGGGCAACATCTACGTCACCGCCGCCAAACGCGCGGTGCGGGGCCTGGTCGGCATCGACGCCGAGGCCGGAACCACCGAGATCGCGGTGCTGGCCGACGACACCGCCGACGCCGCCCACGTGGCCGCCGACCTGATCAGCCAGGCCGAACACGACCCCGAGGCCGCCAGCGTGCTCGTCACGCCCTCGGCGGCCCTCGCCGACGCCGTCGACGCCGAAGTCAAGGCCATGGTCGACGAAGCCCGTCACGCGCAACGGATCCGGATCGCGCTGTCGGGCCCGCAGTCGGGCATCGTCCTGGTCGACGACCTCGAACAAGGACTGTCGGTAGTGGACGCCTACGCGGCCGAGCACCTGGAGATCCAGACAGAGGGCGCCCGCGAACTGGCGATGCGGGTCACCAACGCCGGAGCCATCTTCGTCGGCCCGTACTCGCCGGTCTCGCTCGGCGACTACTGCGCCGGGTCCAACCACATCCTGCCCACCGGCGGCTGCGCCCGGCACTCGTCCGGCCTGTCCGTCACGAGCTTCCTGCGGCCGATCCAGGTCATCGAGTACGACCGCGAGGCCCTGGCAGCCGTCAGCGACGACGTGGTCCGGCTGGCCGAGGCCGAGAACCTGCCCTCGCACGGCAAGGCGGTCACGGCGAGGTTCGGCCGGTGACCGACGAGATCCAGCGGCTGCTGCGCGACGACCTGCGCGGCCGCAGCCCTTACGGCGCGCCGCAACTGGACGTCGCGGTGCGGCTCAACACCAACGAGAACTCGTACCCGCTGCCGGGCGAGGTCGCCGCGTCCATCGAGAAAGCACTGTCGGGTGTGGTGCGCGACCTCAACCGCTACCCCGACCGGGACGCGGTCGAACTGCGTCGCGACCTGGCCAACTACCTGGGCCACGACCTCGACGTGGCGAACCTGTGGGCCGCCAACGGATCCAACGAGATCCTGCAGCAACTGCTACAGGCCTTCGCCGGACCCGGCCGGACCGCGCTGGGCTTCACGCCCGCCTACTCCATGCACCCGCTCATCTCGGCGTCCACCGGCACCGCCTGGGTCGACGGCCACCGCGAGGCCGACTTCGGACTGTCCGCCGAGCGCGCCGTCGACCAGGTGACACGGCACCGTCCCGACGTGGTGTTCCTGTGCTCGCCCAACAACCCGACCGGCACCGCGCTCGGCCTCGACGTCGTGGAAGCCGTGCTGGAAGCCGGAACCGGCCTGGTGGTCGTGGACGAGGCCTACGCCGAGTTCGCCCGCGACGGCGTGCCCAGCGCGCTGCGGCTGCTGGGGGGCAACCCGCGGCTGGTCGTCACCCGCACCATGAGCAAGGCCTTCGGTTTCGCCGGGGCCCGCTTGGGCTACCTGGCCGCCGACGCGGCGGTCGTGGACGCCCTGCAACTGGTGCGGCTGCCCTACCACCTGTCCTCGCTGACCCAGGCGGCGGCGCGCGCGGCCCTCGGCCACGCCCCGACCCTGCTGTCCACAGTGGCAGCCATCAAGGAGCAACGGGACCGCGTCGTCACCGAACTGACCCGGCTGGGTCTGGCCGTCGCGCCCAGCGACGCGAATTTCGTACTGTTCGGCTCCCTGGCCGATTCCAAAGCCGTGTGGCGCTCGTTGGTAGATAGAGGGGTGCTGATACGTGATGTCGGCCTGGACGGCTGGCTGCGCGTCACCGCCGGAACCCCCGACGAGACCACCGCGTTCCTCGAAGCACTGACAGCCGTACTGAAGGAGAACCCGTGAGCCGCACCGGAACCGTGAGCCGTACCACCAAGGAGACCTCGGTACACGTCTCACTCGACCTCGACGCTCCCCAGGGGATCATCGAGGTGTCGACCGGCGTCGGCTTCTTCGACCACATGCTCAACCAGCTGGGCAAACACGGCGCCATGGACCTCACGGTGCGCACCGAGGGCGACCTGCACATCGACGCCCACCACACCATGGAGGACACCGCCATCGCCCTGGGCGAGGCCTACCGCCAGGCCCTTGGCGACTGCCGGGGCGTGCGCCGCTTCGCCGACGCCACCGTGCCGCTGGACGAGGTCCTGGCCCGCGCCGTGGTCGACCTGTCCGGCCGCCCCTACGTCGTGCACGAGGAACCGCTGGAACTGGCCCCCACCATCAACACCGACTACCCGACCAGCATGACCCGCCACATCCTGGAATCCTTCGGTCACCACGCCCGTATTACGCTGCACGTCTCGGTGTTGCGCGCCGCCAACCACGGTCAGCGTCCCGACGCGCACCACGTGGTGGAGGCCCAGTTCAAGGCGCTCGCCCGCGCGCTGCGCTCGGCGTCCGAACTGGACGGCCTCGACGAGGTCCCCAGTACGAAAGGCGTGTTGTAAGTGGAGAGTGTCGTGCCGATCCTCATGATCGGCGTGGGAGGGTTCCTCATCGGCGGTGTCGTCTCGGCCGCCAAGGCCAAGAAACCGCTCCCCGCGATCGTGCTGGGCGTCCTCGCGGCCGTGGCCATCGCGGGCGGCATCCTGTGGCTGTGGCCCACGTGAAGCCGTCGGTCGTCGTCTTCGACTACGGTTCCGGAAACCTCCGCTCGGCCGCGCGCGCCCTGGAACACGCGGGCGCCGACGTCACCGTCACCGCCGACACCGCCGCCGCGGTCCGCGCCCACGGCCTGGTGGTCCCCGGCGTCGGCGCCTTCGCCTCCTGTATGGACGGAATCCGTTCCTGCGGCGGCGACAAGGTGATCGCCGAACGCCGCGCCGCCGCGACCCCCGTCCTCGGCATCTGCGTCGGCGCCCAGATCCTGTTCGACGCCGGAACCGAGCACGGCACCCGCACCACCGGCCTGGGCGTCTTCGACGGCGAGGTCACCGCGCTGCGCGCCGAACGCGTCCCCCACATGGGATGGAACACGGTGGACCAGACCGGCATGCCGCTGTTCGAGGGCCTGGCCCCCGACGCCCGGTTCTACTTCGTCCACTCCTACGCCGTCCACGGAACCATCCCCGGCGCCCAGGTCGCCACCTGCGACTACGGCGACCCCTTCGTGGCCGCGATCAGCCGCGACACCGTCTCGGCGACCCAATTCCACCCCGAGAAATCCGGCTCGGCCGGACTGACACTGCTGTCCAACTGGGTGAGGAGCCTTTAGTGACCACATTGACCCTGCTGCCCGCGGTCGACGTCACCGGCGGCCAGGCCGTCCAACTCGTCAAGGGCGTCGCCGGAAGCGGCAAACAGTACGGCGACCCGATCGACGCCGCCCTGGCCTGGCAGGACCAGGGAGCGACCTGGCTGCACCTGGTCGACCTCGACGCCGCCTTCGGCCGCGGCGACAACGCCGCCCTGCTGGCCAAGGTCGCCGAACGCGTCTCCATGAACGTCGAGATGTCCGGCGGCATTCGCGACGACGCCTCCCTCAACCGCGCCCTCGACGCCGGGGTCGCCCGCGTCAACATCGGCACCGCCGCCCTGGAAGACCCACAATGGTGCGACGACGCGATCGCCGCCCACGGCGACCGCGTCGCCATCGGCCTCGACGTCCGAGGCGGCCGCCTCGCCGCCCGCGGCTGGACCCGCGAAGGCGGCGAACTCTTCGAAACCCTGGCCCGCCTGGAAACCGCCGGCTGTGCCCGCTACGTCGTCACCGACGTCAACAGCGACGGCATGCTGTCGGGCCCCAACGTCGACCTGCTGCGCCAGGTCTGCTCCCACACCGACAAACCCGTCATCGCCTCCGGCGGAGTCTCCACACTCGACGACATCCGCACCCTGATGACCCTCGTCGACACCGGCGTCGAGGGAGCCATCATCGGCACCGCCCTGTACGAGGGCAAGTTCACCGTCGCCGAAGCCCTCGCCGTCACGGAAGGCCACAGATGACCGACATCAAACGCATCGCCTCCGGCGGCCCCTGGGAACAGCTCTACGGCTACGTCCGCGCCGTCAAGGCCGGACCCTGGGTCATCAGCTCCGGCTGCACCTCAACGGTCGACGGCAAGGTCGTCCACGTCGGCGACGTCGCCGCCCAGGCCAAGGAAGCCTTCCGCATCGCCCTGGACTCGCTCGTGGAAGCCGGAGCCAGCCTCACCGACGTCGTCCGCACCCGCATGTACGTCACCGACCCGGTCCACGCCGACCCGGTAGGCCGCGCCCACGGCGAACTGTTCGGCCTCGTCAAACCCGCGGCCACCCTCGTCGTCGTCTCCCACCTCCTCCACCCCGACCAACTCGTCGAAGTGGAAGTCGAGGCATACCACCAGGACTGAGGAGCCCCCATGTTCGCTGTGCTGACCGGTGCCGGACTGTCGGTGTCGGCCGGGCTCAACGCCTACATCCCGCTGCTCCTGGTGGGCCTGATATCCAAGTTCACCGACCAGATCTCCCTCCCTCCGAGCTGGGACTGGCTGTCCACCTGGTGGGCCCTCACCGTCATGACCGTCCTGCTGATCGTCGAGTTCGTGGTCGACAAGATCGCCGTGGTCGACCACGTCAACGACATCATCCAAACCCTCATCCGCCCCGCCAGCGGCGGCGCCGTCCTCTCGGCCACCACAGCGGCAAGCGAACTCGACGAAGCCACGGGCACAGCGGTAGCGGCCATCGACAACCCCACGGTCGCCTGGATCGCGGGCATCGCCCTCGCCCTAGCCGTCCACATCACCAAGGTCGTGATCCGCCCGATGATCAACGCGGGCACCCTGGGCTTCGGCACACCCGTCGCCAGCGCCGCCGAGGACACCGGCTCGTTCGGCATGAGCCTGCTGTCGATCTTCGCCCCGATCCTGGCCGGAATCGCGCTGATCTTCGTCCTGATCGCCATCATCTTCCTGTGGCGGGCCCGACGACGCTGGAAGAAACGTCGAGCCGACCGCAAGGTCGCCAAGATCGCGGAGCGGTACTCGAAGAGCCAGTGACGTTACGGGGCGGGGCCGAGGAGCTCGCGGAGTTCGTCCGCTTCGGGGACGCCCAGCCGGGAGAAGATATCGAAGGCCTGCGCGCGACAGGCCGTAGTTTGGGCGGGATTGTTTGCACCCTCGTACGCGTTGGCCAGCGCCGCCAGCGACCTGGCGTGCATCAGCGGATAGGACATGTTCGCGTAGCGGTCACACGCGTAACCGCCGAACGTGACGGCTTTCGCGAACCGTCGAAGCCGGGTGTTGGTGATGCACCGCAGCCGCGCGATCTCAGCGGCGAATTTCTGGTCGGATTCGTTGAGGTGATGGGGGCCGAGTGTGTCCAGGGCTCGTAGCGCGGCTTGTTGATCTCCCGAATCGCTGTGGAGGTGCGCCAACTGGATCGTAGCCAGCATGACCGCCCCGGTGAGGTCCATGCGAACGGCGACAGCGAGTACGTCGGTCAACTCTGGACGCGCGGATTCGTACCGGCCCAGCGCGCAGAGAGCCTCAGTACGCAGGATTCGCGAGAACGTGCGTGATCGCATTCCTCCCACGTCCGGCGGCAGCGAGTGCACCTCGTCAAGGACCGTGAGAGCCTCGGTAAGGCGGCCGATGTCCAGATAGAGGGCGCCTAGTTGGGCCTTCGCGGTAATGTCCAGAGTGGGTTGTGTGGGCAGCTCCGGATTGTCAATGACACCGTTGAGTAGTGTCTCGGCGTCGGCGAACTTACCCAACCTGCGGCAGATGGCGGCCAGGGACGACGAACAGGACTTGATGTTCTGGGCGTCACCTGACTCTCGCGCCGATCGCAGCGCGTCTCGCATGAGCGTCTCGGCTTGGATGTACTGGCCCACCTCCATGTACATCAATGCCAGATTCCCCCGGAAACGCCCGTCGGGATCCTCCAGACCCGCTCGGTGAACGACATCGATGGCCTTCTCTGCTTCGCGGACCGCCAGATTCCGGTTTCCCATGGCGCGATACAGAATCGCGATCTCCATGAGGAGATACGCGTTGCCCATGGGATCCATGCCGTCTTTTCTCGCGACGAGTGCCCACTCGGCCAACTGAAGTAGCTGAGTGGGCTTGTACTCGGTCCCGCTGAAGACTGAGAACATCGTCGCGAGTTTCCAGATCTCAGGATGTTCTCGCCACGCGTTGAACGCGGAAACGACATTCGATGCCTCTGTGACGGAAATTTCGCGCCGGACAGCGTAATGCCAAGTGATGAAACAGGTTTGAATGTCGTGAAGACGAACGTCGTCGAAGGTCCGGCGACCCTGTTGTCTCATGTAATCGCGAGTCAAGTCGTGAATACGGTACCGGGACGGGATGTGCTGCTCAATGAGATGTGCGGCCTCCAGGGCCGCCAGATTTCGCCCGGCCCCGGTTTCGTCCAGTTCGGACAGGTGGACCGCCAGTCCATGACAGAAGTCGTCGCCCAGGATCTGCGCCAGCTTCAGCAGCAGTTCGCGGCTCGTGTCATCGAGTGCTGCCACGGACAATTCGAGCACGTTGGACACGCTGGCGAGCTTGTCCCCGTCAAGCGCCAATCGCCGCAACCGATCCGGCCCGCCCAGTACATCGGTGAACTCACCGAGTGCCAGGTCTGGCTGCGCCGCCAAGCTCGCCCCCGCGATCCGCAAGGCCAACGGCAGCCGTCCGCACAGCTCGGCGATCCGATGTGCCGCTTCCGGGTCAGTGTCCAGCCGCCCGGCTCCCACGATGTTCGCCAGCAACTCCAGTGACTCCGTCTGGCTCAAGGTATCCAGCCGAATCGGCTCAGCGCCTTCAAGTGCGGTGAGGCTTGCCAGCCGATCCCGACTGGTCACGATCGCCAGGTTCCCGGCGCCGCCCGGCAGCAGCGGTCGGACCTGGGCTGCCTCGCGGGCGTTGTCGAGAATGACGAGCATCCGCCGCTCGGACAGCAGCGACCGGAACAATGCCGCCGCCTCATCCACATCGGATGGGACAGTCGTACTGGTTTGCCCCAGTGCCACCAGAAACCGCCCCAGCGCGTCGATCGCGGCGACCGGTTTCGCTTCGTCGTACCCGCGCAAGTTGATGTACAACTGCCCGTCTGGAAACCGCTCCCGCACCCGGTGCCCCCAATACAACGCCAGCGCCGTCTTCCCCGCACCACCCATCCCCGCGATCGCTGACACCACCGCCGTGTTCCGCCCCTGCTCCAGTAGCTCGTCCAGCGCCACCACCTGCTTACGCCGACCCGTGAACGTCGACGGAGCGGCGGGCAGCTGTGCCGGGACCGTCCGCTCCCGCACCGCCGCTGTGGTCCGGTCGGCAGCGGGGGTTTCGGGCTCACCCCGCAGGATCGCCGAGTGCAACCGCGCCAGTTCGGCGTCCGGATCCAGACCCAGCCCCTCGGCCAATCGTTTCCGCAGTTTCCGGTAGACCTCCAACGCCTCTGACTTGCTCCCCGCGTACCAAAGCGCCCGCATCAGTTGTCCCGTCAACCGTTGCCGGAACGGGTGCGCCACCAGCAGCTCCCGCAGTTCGCCGACGACGTCCAAACGTCGTTCCAGGTCCAGCTCGAGCTCGACGCGTTCCTCGATGGCCGAGATCCTCGCCTCGTTGAGCTTCGCCGCCGCCGCTTCGATGCTGCTCCCCGTCAAGCCCGCGAGGGCCTCGCCCCGCCACAGTCGCAACGCTTCTCGCAGATATCGCAATGCCTCCCGTGGTTCGGCCGCTCGGGCGAGCGACCGCAATCGCTCAAACTCCCGCAGATCCACAGTGGCCGATTCAAGCTCCAATCGGTAGCCGTTGCCGGTCGCCTCGATGGCATCCGGTTCCGGCAACGCGCGGCGCAACGCCGCCATAACGTTTTGGACCTGTCGCTTCGCTGTGGCGGGTGGATCCTCGGCCCACAGCGTTTCGATCAGACGGGTGACGGTGACGAGACGCCCGGCGTCGACCAGCAATACCGCAAGCAGCTTGGGAGCGTGGCGACCGGAGATCGGGACGGAACGGCCGCCGTGCTGGACTCGCAACGGTCCGAGTATCGAGAACTCCACGCCGACTCCCGTTCGACTTCAACCGATGTCGATGGGACTATACACGCGCGATTACAGTTTCCCGGTCTCAAATCCTGGCGCGCTGAACCCGGTGGGGTCTGTTGATCGCAGCAGGTCAACGCGCGGTTATCGTGGTCACCATGTCTTTGGCCGTTCGTGTCATTCCATGCCTCGACGTCGACGCTGGCCGCGTCGTCAAGGGGGTCAAGTTCAAGGAGTTGCGCGACGCGGGGGATCCGGTGGAACTGGCCGCCGCGTATGGTGCGGCCGGGGCCGATGAGCTGACGTTTCTGGATGTCACCGCGTCGGTTGACGACCGGGCCACCATGATCGATGTCGTGCGCCGCACCGCTGAGACCGTGTTCATTCCGCTGACCGTGGGTGGGGGAGTGCGGTCGGTGGAGGACGTGGACGCGTTGCTGCGGGCCGGGGCGGACAAGGTTGGAGTCAACACCGCCGCGATCAACCGGCCGGAGCTCATCGCTGAGATCGCGAAGCGGTTCGGGAACCAGGTGCTGGTGTTGTCGCTGGACGTCCGCCACACCGGGGAGACCGCGAGCGGCTGGGAGGTCACGACGCACGGCGGCCGTCAGGGGACCGGGCTCGACGCGGTCGAGTGGGCGAAACGGGGCGCCGAGCTGGGGGCGGGGGAGTTGCTGGTCAACTCGATGGACGCCGACGGTACGAAGGACGGGTTCGATCTGCCGTTGATACGCGCTGTCCGTGCCGCCGTTGACATCCCGGTGATCGCTTCGGGTGGGGCGGGGGAGCTGGACCATTTCGCTCCGGCGGTGGAGGCCGGGGCCGACGCGGTGTTGGCCGCGAGTGTGTTCCACTTCGGGCAGTTGAGTATTGGTGAGGTCAAGGACGCGCTGGCCGCGTCCGGGGCCACCGTGCGGCGGTAGCGTTCCGGTGGTCAGGGCATCGGCGTGATGTCGATGGTGGTTCCTGGCGCGGCGTAGCCGATCGGGCCGGAGAACGTCGCGGCGGCTCGGTCGACGGCTTGCTCGGGGGTGAGGAACGGGCCGACGTGGGTGATGATCAATCGGCCCACGCCAGCTGCGGTGGCGGTCGTGCCCGCGTCTTCGGGAGTGTGGTGAACCGGTGGGGTGCTGGGTTCGGCGCTGTCGGCTTCGCATAGCAGCGTGTCGCAGGTGGTGGCCAGTTCGGTGAGCTTGGCGCAGGGCGCGGTGTCGCCGGAGTAGACCAGCGAGACGTCACCGTCGTCGACGCGGACCGCGAATGCCGGGAGCCCGTGCTCGACCGCCCGGGTAGTCAGTGACAGTGGACCTATCTCGGCGCGATGCCCGTCGTGTAGTTCGTGGATGGTGAAGGCCCGCTCGACGGGGCTTCGTTCGGGGCCGTTGGTGAGGAAGTCGGCTAGCCGATCGGCGATGCCGGGTGGCCCGTAGAGCGGGAGCGGTGCGGTGAGGCGAAGGTCCGCGTAGAGCAAGGCGTAGTACGCGGTCAAAAGGTCGGCGCTGTGGTCGGCGTGGGCGTGGGAGATCCAAATGGCGTCGAGGTCGGTGAGGCGGACGTGTCGTTGCAGCGCGGCGAGGGTTCCGGTTCCCGCGTCCAGCCAGATCCTCGTGTCGCCGCTGGTGAGCAGGTAGCCGGAGCACGGATTGTCAGGGCGCGGGTATGGGGTGGCGCTGCCGAGTACGTTGAGTCGCAGCCCTGCCGTGGTCATTCGGCCAGTGTAGGGACTCGTCGGTTCTGGCCAAGAAAAACGGCCCCGCGCGAATCGCGCGGGGCCGTTGTCAGCTGGACGTCAGTTGTTGCCTCCGCCATCGGCATCGCTGGCAGCGGCGATCGGCAATGCGGCCAGACCGGCTGTGTCGTCCGTGCCGCCCACCGTCTTACCGGCGGTCTTGCGGCTCATCTTGCGGTCGACCACGTTGACCAGCTTGCCCGCGGTGTAGGCGATGATGAAGTACACGAACGCGACAGTGAACAAGCTCTGCAACAGTGCGACGTTGAAGTTGGATCCCAGCAGCCGGGCTTCGTGGAGCAGCTCGGGGTAGGTGATCGCGTAACCCAGCGAGGTGTCCTTGAACAGGATGATCAACTGGGCCAACACCGCCGGAAGCATGTTGCGGATCGCCTGCGGCATGACGATCGATCGCATGACCTGACCGTGCCGCAGACCGACGGCGTGTCCGGCCATCGCCTGTCCCGGCGGCAGCGCGTTGATACCACTGCGCAGGATCTCGGCGAGCACCGCTCCGTTGTAGATGGACAGGCCGATGACGACGAACGAGGTCAACTGCCAGATCTCGTCGGTGAACAGGGCGTCCATGTACCCGTAGTACAGGTTGATCGCGTACGGGATCCAGATCAGCAGCAGCAGCGGGATCGACCGGAAGAACTGAACGTAGACCGCGCTGATGGCCCGGATGAACTTGAAGCGCGAGACTCGCCCCATACCGACGATGACGCCGATGACCAGGGCGCCGATGCAGCCGAAGAAGGCCGCGCGCAACGTTCCGAGCAGACCCTTGACCCAGATCGTCTCGAAGAGTTGGGCGTCGAAGACGGTGTTCCAGGCTTCGGCGGAGAAGAATTCGTTGCTGCTCAAGATGATGACCGCGTACGTGACGAAGGCGGCAATCAACAGCCCGGCGACTACGGAGACGATCCTCGCGCGTTGCTTGCCCTTGGGGCCGAGCGCGTCGAAGAGGACGGAGGTTTCTTGTTTGCTCATGAGAGTTCTTTCGCAGTCGCTACCGGGAGATCGCGGCGCGCTTCTCAGCGACGCGGATGAGATAACTCGCGGGCAAGTTGATGATCAGGTAGAACAGGATCACACCGATGACGATCGTCCAGATCGACACACTGACGTTCCTGTCCTCCTGGAGCTGGTCGGCGACGCCGCTCAACTCGATGATGCCGACCGCGGACGCCAGCGCGCTGTTCTTGACGAGCGCGATGAACAGCGATCCCAGTGGCGGTACGACGGTCCGGAACGCCTGCGGGAGGATCACGCTGGACAGTGACTGTCCGAAGGTGAGGCCGATGGAGCGCGCGGCCTCGGCCTGTCCGAGCGAGATGGAGTTGATGCCCGAGCGCAGGGTCTCACCGACCAGCGCGCCGGTGTAGGTGCCCAGGCCGATGATCGCCCAGATCCACGAGGCCATGCCCTTGCCGATGCCCAGCGCGGTGAAGCCGAACAGGAACAGCACCAGAATGACGAGTAGGGGGATGTTGCGGAAGAACTGGGTGTAGGCGGTCGCGGCCCAACGGGCGGGGGGCGCGGGACTGACGTGCATGAGCGCGAGGATCCCGCCGATGACCAGCGCCAGGGCGAAGCTGGCCAGTGTCAGCCACAGGGTGGTCACGAAACCCTGCGCCAGGATCGGCAACACGTAGTCGAGGTTTTGGAACACGGTGATTCCTTATTGGTCTGTATGGGGCTGGTGCCCGCCCAAAGTGGGCGGGCACCAGTGGGTTACTTAGTCAGAGGTGATCTTGCCGATTTCGGGGTACTCCGGCTTCTCCATGCCAGCGGCACCGAAGGTCAGCTCGAAGGCCTTGTCCCAGTCTTCGTTCTCGTAGGCCGCTTTGATCATCTCGTTGATGTAGTCCTTGGCCGCGTCGTTGCCCTTCTTCATGCCGATGCCGTAAGGCTCGTCGGTGAAGTTCTCCGAGGAGTCGAGGATGCGGAACGCTTCCTTGTCCTGGCTCTTGTAGCCGTACAGGATCGTCTCGTCGGTGCTGACCGCGTCGAAGGTGCCGTCCTTGACCTGGGCGGCACAGTCGCCGTAGTTGGCGCGGGTCTCGATCTTGGCCTTCGGGTTCTCCTTCTTCAGGTTGTCGATCGAACCCGAGCCCTTGGCGATGCAGACCTTCTTGCCCGCCAGGTCATCAATGGTCTTGATGTCCTTGTTCTCGGCAGACACCAGGGCGTTCTGACCGGTGAACAGGTACGGACCGGCGAACGAGAACTGCTTCACGCGGTCGGGGTACATGCTGTAGCTGGCGATGACCACGTCGACCTCGCCGGAGTTCAGGAAGGCCTCACGGTTGTCGGAGGTGGTCTCCTTGAACTCGACCTTCTCCTCGCCACCCTTGCCGAACAGGCGCATACCCAGCAGCTTCGCCATCTCGATGTCGAAGCCCTCGTAGGTGGAGCCCTTCTTCTCGCCGATCAGTGGCTGGTCGGGCTTGACACCGACGACGAGCTTTCCGTCCTTCACCGCGTCGGCGAGCAGGCCCTCGGGGACATCCTTGTCCTGCTCCATGACGTAGTCGCCGACTTCTTCCTTCTTCTTGTCGGCTTCTTCCTTGTCCTTCGACGCCTGACCCGCGCACGCGGACAGGGCGAACAGGGCCACGGCAACACCCGCGACCACAGCAGTGCGGAACTTACGCATCTGTGCCTGTTTCCTTTCGGTCTGTATTACGAGGTCTGTCCCGGCGGACATTACCCCGGGAAAACAACGGTTTCGACTATCAGTGAGACAACACTTTCGACAAAAAGTCCTGCGCACGTTCGGTCTGGGGGTTGTCGAAGAACTCGGCCGGGGGAGCCTCTTCGACGATGGCGCCGTCGGCCAGGAAGATGACCCGGTTGGAGGCGCGGCGGGCGAAGCCCATCTCGTGCGTGACCACGACCATCGTCATGCCCTCGCGGGCCAGGTCCTGCATCACGTCGAGGACCTCGTTGATCATCTCGGGGTCGAGGGCCGAGGTGGGCTCGTCGAACATCATGAGCTTGGGGTCCATGGCCAGGCCGCGGGCGATGGCCACACGCTGTTGCTGGCCGCCGGACAGCTGGGCGGGGAGGGCGTCGGCCTTGTCGGCCAGGCCGACGCGTTCGAGGAGTTCCCGGCCGCGCTTCTCGGCGGCGGCCTTGGACTGGCGGCGCACCTTGATGGGTCCCAGGGTGATGTTCTGCAGCACGGTGAGGTGCGCGAACAGGTTGAAGTGCTGGAACACCATGCCGACGTCGGAGCGCAGTTTCGCCAGTTCGCGGCCTTCGGCGGGAAGGGGTTTGCCGTCGACGGTGATGGTGCCGGAGTCGATGGTCTCCAGGCGGTTGATGGTGCGGCACAGGGTGGATTTACCCGAACCCGAAGGTCCGATGAGGACGATAACCTCGCCTCGGTCCACGTGCAGGTTGATGTCCTTGAGCACGTGGTTGCTGCCGAAGTGCTTATTGACCCCGGACAGCCGGACCAGTGGGGTGGAGGCATCCGTCGGTTTTTCCATACGTGTCCCTGTTTCGAGAAAACCCGCAATTTATCCGGGTATGGGCGAATGGGTGTCGTTCAGTGTTTGGTGCTTTCGGAATGCTAGTGTGCCAGCTCACGCAGCGACATCCGGGTCGACGTGGACACGGGACGTACACATTGTGGTATCAGCTCGGTAACGAGTAAGCGATTACGCTGCCGGTAGCGTTGCGGCCGTGACGAAATACCCATGGCCGACCGACGTCGAGACCGCCGAGAAGTTGCAGGAGTCGTTGCGGACCCGGGTGTGTCGCGAGGGCGTTCGGGTGGCCCCTGGGGTGGTGGCCGGGGTCGATATCGCCTATGACAAAGATTCCGAGCTGGCCGCCGCGGCGGCGGTGGCCTTTGAGCTGGGATCGCTGGCGGTGGTGGCCACCGCGACGGTGGTGGGGCGGGTGGAGTTCCCGTATCGGCCGGGGTTGTTGGGATTTCGGGAGGTGCCATTGTCGTCCCAGGTGTTGGAACGGTTGGACGTGGCGGCTGAGCTGGTGGTCTGCGACGGGCACGGGCTGGCGCATCCCCGGGGGTTCGGAATGGCGTGCCATCTGGGTGTCCACATGAATCAACCGACAATGGGAATTGCGAAGAATCCTCCCGAATTCGCTGTCAATGAACCGGGAAAGCGACGCGGATCGTCCACATTGATATTCAATGGGGACGATGTCGTGGGCGCTTGTCTGCGCACACAGGACAATGTGAAACCCGTTTATGTCTCGGTCGGTCATCGTATTGGTCTGGACGAGGCGGTGGAGGTGGCGTTGCGGTTGTCGCCGCGGTTTCGGCTGCCCGCCACCACCCGGGCCGCCGATCGGCTGTCGCGGGACACTTTGGCCGAGGCGCTAGGCTGAAGCGCGTGTCCAACGCCGACCCCCAATCCCTGCGTACCCTGTGCCTGACCTGTTCGGGTTCGGGTGATCTGGAACGGCAGGCCGCCCGAGTCAAGGACGGCAAGATCGTCGCCGGTGTCGTCAGCGACGAGTGCTGGTTCTGCCGGGGCGAGGGGTGGCTTCACTTCGCTCGGAGAGCGAACTGAGGCACAGCGCTCGGAGAGCGAGCTGAGGCACAGCGCTCGGAGAGCGAGCTGAGGCACAGCGCTCGGAGAGCGAGCTGAGGCACAGCGCTAGACGCGCGAACTGGGGCACAGCGCTAGACGAGCCAGCTAGAGCCCCAGCTTCGCGCGGCGCAGTTTCGCGGCCTTGCGGCCCTCGACGTCGACGCGCGCGTGCGCCTGCCGCCCGAAGCAGAACAGCAGGATCTCGCCGGGCTCGCCGGTGACCGTCGCGGCCGACGGGCCCCGGCCGACGGTGCGGCGCCCGTAGCCGGGTGCCTCCAGCGTGACCGCGAAGCCGGTGCGAAACAGCAGCGCCTGGGTCAGGAACGGTTTGTCCCACAGCGCCTCGCCGAACGGGCGGGGCAGCGGTCGGGGCTGCCAGTCGGGGGCGGCTCGGCGCACGTCCTCGTGGTGCACGAACCACTCTGCCAGGTCGAAGGATTCGATCGTGGTGGTCAGCGCCCACCAGGGTGGCCGACGCAGTAGGTCCAGCAGCTTGTCGTAGTCCAGGTCGCGGTAGCCGCGCCGGACGCGTTCGGTGTGACCCGCCAGCAGCGGCACCATCAGGCCGGGCAGGCTGTCGGCCCGCCGTTCCCGGGCCACCAGGTGCGCCGCCAGGTCGGCGGTGGTCCAGCCGGTGCACAGGGTCGGAGCCTGCGGGCCCAGGGTCGTCAGCAGAGTGGTCAGGGCTTCGCGCTCGGTTCGCACGATCGACGACATGTGGCCATCATGACACCACGTGGGAAATATCGCAGGCATCGCATAGGTTTGCCCAGTAGGAGCGCCCGACCCAGCCCTTCCGGTCTAAGTGGATCGACGTCGGTTTCGGCGCTGCGGGTCAGTAAGGACCGAATCACGGTTGCGGTACCGACATTCACACGTCAGGATCGCTACCGGGCGCGAGCGGCGCGACATCCCCTGGAGGTTGAGTGGACGAGGAAATCACGAGCAAGGGCATCATCGGGCGCGGCATGCGGGTGCTGCTGCGCGCGATCCGCATGGAACCGTTCATGTTCACGCTCGGCGCACTGGGAGCCATCGTCCACTCCGGCACCACGATCGCGGGGGCGTTCGTGTCCGGTGCCATCGTGGACATGGTCGTCGTGCCCTCCGTCGAGAACGGTGAACCCGCGCTGGCCGCGCTGGCGATCGCGGTGGTCGTCCTCATCTTCGTGAGCCTCCTCAAGATCGCGGGCATGATCTCGCGGCGGCTGGGTGCCGGAGCCATGCAGTTCCGGTTGCAGGCCCGGCATCGCCGCCTGGTGACCCGCCGCTACCTGGGCCTGCCGGTGTCGTGGCACCAGAAGCACCAGACCGGCACGCTGCTGTCGAACGCCAACGCCGACGTGGAGGCCGCGTTCGTGCCGATCGCGCCGCTGCCGTTCGCCGTCGGCACCCTGGTGATGCTGGCCGCCGCGATGGTGGCGCTGTTCGCCACCGACTGGGCGCTGGCGCTGGTCGGCACCCTGATCTTCCCGGCGTTGTTCCTGCTCAACGTCGTGTACTCCCGCAAGATGTCGCCGCGCATGACCCGGGCGCAGCAGCTGCGCGCCGAGGTCTCGGCCGTGGCGCACGAGAGCTTCGACGGCGCGCTCGTCGTCAAGACCATGGGCCGCGAGGCCGAGGAGACCACCCGCTTCAACGTCTCGGCCGACGAGCTGCGCGACTCGCTGATCCGGGTGGGACGGCTGCGCGGTCTGTTCGACCCGATCATGTCGGCGCTGCCCGACATCGGGACGCTCGCGGTGCTGGTCGTGGGCGTGTGGCGGCTGTCCTCGGGTGCCATCGGGGTGGCCGAGATCGTCTCGGTGACGTTCCTGTTCTCGGTGCTGGCCTTCCCGGTCCGCGCCATCACCTGGGTGCTGGCCGACCTGCCTGCCAGCGTCGTGGGCTGGGAGCGGGTGCACGGCGTCCTGAAGGCCACCGGCGACATGACCTACGGCAACGGTGCCCTGGACCGCGAGGGCCCGGCCCGGCTCGCGTTCGACTCGGTCTCGTTCTCCTACGAGGACGGCACCAAGGTGCTGCGGGACGTGACCTTCGACGTCGCGCCGGGCAAGACCATCGCCCTGGTCGGTCCCACCGGTTCCGGCAAGTCGACGATCGCCTCGCTGGCGACGCGGCTCATCGACCCCGACGGCGGCGTGATCCGCGTCGACGAGACCGACTCGCGCACCCTCAAGCACGCCGAACTGGCCGCCAGCGTCGCCCTGGTGCCGCAGGTGCCGTTCGTGTTCGACGACGACGTGCGCGGCAACATCACGCTGGGCCGCGACCTGGGCTCGTCCGACCCCGACGAGCAGGTGTGGAACTCGCTGCGCATCGCGCAGGCCGACGGTTTCGTCGCCAAACTCGACGACGGCCTCGACACCCAGGTCGGCGAGCGCGGCACCTCGCTGTCGGGCGGGCAGCGGCAGCGCCTCACCCTGGCCCGCGCCCTGGCCGGACGGCCGCGACTGCTCATCATGGACGACGCCACCAGCGCCGTCGACCCCAAAGTGGAATCGGCGATCCTGGCCGGTCTGAAGGACAGCGACAACCCCGCCAGCGTCCTGGTGGTGGCCTACCGGCGCGCGACCATCGCACTGGCCGACGAGGTCGTGTACCTCGAGGGCGGGACCGTGGTCGCCCGCGGCAGCCACGAAACCCTGCTGGCCAAGGTTCCCGGCTACGCCAACCTGGTCACCGCCTACGAACGCGCCGAGGCCGAACGCGCCGCCGAGGGCGAATTCATTGACGACTCGGAGGTGTCGGCATGAGCGAGGAAACCGCGAAGGTCAAACCGCTGGCCACCCTCAAACGCGGCCTGGCGCTGTCGCCGGAGCTGCGGCGCGGCCTGGGTGTCACGCTGTTGCTGGCGCTCATCGCCACCATCGGCAAGGGCGTGGTGCCGGTGGCGATCCAGCAGGGCATCGACAAGGGACTGCTCGGCGAGAACGGCCCCGACGCCGAGGTCGTCACGACCGTCGCCGTCACCGGGGTCGTGGTGCTGCTGGTGTCGGTGGTGGCCGGATACCTCATGAACGTGCGCCTGTTCACCGTGTCCGAGACCGCGCTGGCCTCGTTGCGCACCAGGACTTTCCGGCACATCCACGACCTGTCGATGCTGCACCAGCAGGGGGAGCGGCGCGGCGCGCTGACCGCGCGGGTCACCACCGACGTCGACACGATCAGCCGGTTCCTCCAGTTCGGCGGCATCATCCTTATCGTCAACAGTGGACAGATCATCATGGCCACGGTCGTGATGTTCATCTACTCGCCGCTGTTGGCCGCGGTGGTGTGGCTGTGCTTCCTGCCGCTGGTGTGGGTGGTGCGGTTCCTGCAACGGCAACTGGCCGCGGCCTACAAGGCGGTGCGCGAACGCGTCGGCGTCATGCTGGGCGGCATCGCCGAGACCGTCGTGGGCGCGCCGGTGATCCGCTCCTACGGGGTCGCCGGACGCACCAGCGAACGCCTCGACGAGTCCATCGACGGTTTCCGGCACGCCCAGTTCGGCGCCCTGAAACGCAGCGTGTGGAGCTTCACCGCCGGTGAGACCATCAACGGCCTGGCGATCTCGGCGGTCATCGTCGCCGGGGTCTTCCTCGGCGCGGGCGGCAACCTCACCGTCGGCGAGCTGACGGCGTTCCTGTTCCTGGTGACGCTGTTCGTGCAACCGCTCATGATGGCCACCGAGACCCTCAACGAGGCGCAGAACGCGATCTCCGGCTGGGGGCGGGTGCTGGACATCCTGGAGACCGAACCCGACGTCGCCGACCCGGGACCCAACGGCAAGGACCTGCCACAAGGGGCGGTGTCGGTGGACTTCGACGGTGTGGAGTTCGCCTATCCGGGCGGACCGACGGTACTGTCCGATGTGAACGTCCGGCTGTCGGCGCAGACCACCGTTGCCGTCGTCGGCGAGACCGGCAGCGGCAAGACCACCTTCGCGAAACTGCTGACCCGGCTGATGGACCCGGCGGCCGGAACCATCTCGCTGTCGGGGATCCCGCTCACCGAGGTCACCTTCGCGTCGCTGCGGCGTCGCGTCGTCATGGTGCCGCAGGAGGGTTTCCTGTTCGACGCCAACGTCGCCGACAACGTCCGCTTCGCCGACGCGGAACTGACCGACGCCGAACTGTACGTGGCGTTCTCGGAGCTGGGGCTGGCCGACTGGATCGACAACCTGCCGCACGGCCTGGACACCCAGGTCGGCGAACGCGGCGAGTCGCTGAGCGTCGGCGAACGGCAGCTGGTGGCGCTGGCGCGCGCCTATGTCGCCGACCCGGACCTGCTCGTCCTCGACGAGGCCACCAGCGCCGTCGACCCGGCCACCGAGGTACGGCTGGCCCGCGCCCTGGAGACCGTCACGCGGGGCCGGACCACCGTCGTCATCGCGCACCGGTTGTCGACCGCCGAGGCGGCCGACGAGGTGCTGGTGTTCGACGCGGGACGTCTCGTCCAACGTGGACCACACCGCGAGCTGGTGACCCAGGAGGGTTCGATCTACGCGGGGCTGCACAACTCCTGGGTGGCGCAGACCCGGTGACCTTCGCGCGCTAGCGATCCAGTGTCGCCAGCAGCGCCCGGCACTGTCGTTCGTCCTCCGGCTGGCCGAGTTTCGCGGCCAGCTCCAGGGCGGTGTCGAGGTGGCGGCGGGCGTCGCGCGGTTGCCCGGCGGCGGCCAGCGCCTCGCCGAGCCACAGGTGACCCTCCAGTTTGGCGTTGGGATCGTCGGTGTCGCGCACGATGTCCATGGCCTGCCGCTGGTGCTCCAGGGCGGCGTCGATCTCGCCGAGCGCGCACAGGGATCGGCCCAATCCGTTGAGCGACTGGTATTCGCCGCGCCGGTTGCCGGAGTCGCGGTACCGGTCCAGGGCCTGTTCGAACGCCTCGACGGCCGCCGGGTACTCGCGGCAGGCCAGCCGGAGGTGGCCGAGGTGCTCGTGCGCGGCGGCGTGGTAGGCGTGGTGTCCGGCTTCGACGGCGATGTCAAGGGCGCGTTGGCAATGCTCGCCGGAGGCCGGGTATCGGCCGAGCCTGCGCAGTGAGATCGCCAGCCCCAGGTGGGCGCGGCACTGTCCGACGGCGTCGGCGGTCTTGGTGGCCAGTTCCAGTGCCCGTTCGCGGTGTTCCAGCGACTCGACGAGCTGGTCGCCCATGTCGAGGGCGTTGGCGACGGCGTGGCGGGCGACGGCCTCGGCGCGGTCGTCGCCGGTCTCCTGGAACACGACGAGGGCCTCGCCGTAGTAGGCCAGTGCCTTGTCGCGTTGGCCCAGCGCCAGGTAGGTGCCGCCGAGGTGGTGCCAGGCGATGGCCTGGGCGGGGGTGTCGCCGCGTTCGGCGGCCATGCGGGCGGCGAGTCGGTGCACGGTCAGTTCCTCGCCCGCATGCGTTCCGGCCGACAGGTACCGGGCCAAAAGCGTCGCGAGGGCCACGACGTGGTCGGTCCAGCCGTGCTCGGCGGCGCGACGGGTGACGGCGACGAGGTTGGCGCGTTCGGTGTCCAGCCAGGACAGTGCCGAGGCGGCGTCGGGGAAGGTCTCGGCCTCGGCGTGTCCGGACGGCTCACCGGGGTCGGCCGCGCCGCTCCCGCTGGCCAGCCCGGTAGTGGGCAGCGCCGGGGCCAGACCCGCTGCTTCGACGGCGTTTCGGGTCGAGCCCAGATAGTGGTCGGTCAGCCGACGCAAAGCCGCCTCGCGGTCGGCGGCCGGTTCGGTGTCGGTGACCAGCGATTCGGCATAGCGGCGCATCAGGTCGTGGAACCGGTAGCGGCCGAAGTCCGGTGACAGCAGCAGATGCGTGTCCACCAACGCTTCCAGCTCGTTCTCGGCGTCGCCGGATTCCGCCAGCGCGGCGGCGGCAGCGGATCCGATGTCGACACCGGGATGGAGGCTGAGCCGCCGAAACAGCCGCCGCCGCTCGTCGCTGAGCCGTTCGTAGGCGATGCCGAAGGCACTGGCGACACCGTCGCTGGAGAGCACCTCGGGGCGGTCGCGACGCAGCCGTTCGGCCAACTGCGACAGCGTCCATGATGGCCGGTCACGGAAGCGGGACGCCGTCAGCCGCAACGCCAACGGCAGGCCGCCGCAGCTGGCCAGCACCTCGTCCAGTGCCTCCTGGTCGCTCAGCCGGGATGCGCCGACCACGTTGGTGAACAGCTGCACGGCGGCAGGCTTGGGCAGGACGTCGAGGGTGAGGTTGCGAACGTCGTCGAGATCGGTGAGCCGACGGCGGCTGGTGACGATGGCCAGACAGCCGGGATCGGCGGGCAGCAACGGCCGCAACTGGTTCGCGTCCACCGCGTTGTCCAGCAGCAACAGGATCCGCTTGCCGCGCGACATGCCCCGCCACAGGCCCGCGCGTGCCTCGGTGTCGTGGGGCAGCCGGTCGCCGGTGACGCCGAGCCCTTCCAGCAGCCGCCCCAGGACCTCGCCGGGCTGGCTGGGTTCCACGCCGGGGGTGAAGCCGCGCAGGTCGGCGAACAGCTGGCCGTCCGGGTACCGGGGCGCGAGCCGGTGCGCGGCGGCGATGGCCAGTGTGGACTTCCCGACGCCCGCCATGCCGTCGACGGCGCGCACCAGGCCGCGGCGGCCCGGGGTATCGGCGCGGGTCAGTTCCTCGATCTCGGCTTCGCGACCGGCCAGCGCCGAGATCGGCGCCGGAAGCTGCGCCGGGACCGGCGACGCGGGGGCGGCGGCGGTGCCGTCCAGCCCCGGGCTGCGGTTGAGGATCGCGCGGTGCACCGTGTTGAGCTTCGGTCCGGGATCGACGCCCAGCTCGTCGGCCAGCAGCCGCTGCGCCGTGCGGTACACGTCCAGAGCCTCGCCGACCCGTCCGGCCCGGTAGTACGCCAGCATGAGCAGCGCGTACAGCCCCTCGCGGTGCGGGAACTCCGACAGCAGCCGCGAGATCACCGGCTCGGCCTCGACGTGCCGTCCCCTGTCGACCATCACCTCGGCCTGCTCGACCCGGGCCTCCACCCGCAGACTGGTGAGGCGCTGGATCTCCGGGGTCAGCAGGTGGCAGCCGGGCACGTCCTCGTAGGGGTCGGATCGCCACAGCGCCAACGCTTCGACGTACCGGTGGGTGGCGGTGTCCCACGATCCCGCGTGCCTCGCCTCGCGGGCGGTGCGCAGCAGGTCCTCGAAACACTGCCAGTCCAGTTCGGACCGCGACGCGATGAGGCTGTACCCGGCCGGGCCGTGGATGATCCGGCCCGGGTCACCCAGGAGCTTGCGCAGCCGGTGGACGTACAGCTGGATCGCCTTGTCCGGCTTGGTGGGCGTCTCGTCGGGCCACAGTGCCTCGGCCAGGGTGTCGATGGACACCGGCCGCCGCACCCGGTGCAGCAGCGCCGCCAACAGCAGCCGCTGCATCCCCGCGGGCACCGGCACGTCCTGCCCGTCGATGTCGGCCGTTAACGGACCGAGCACTGACAGGAACATCGTCCGAACCTCCCGTGGGCGGTGAAACCGTGGTGAAACCACGGCCGGGCATCATGTGACACAGAGCTCATTGTTCACTGCCGCGACGGAACCGATACATCGGCCCCTGTCGATGGCATTTGTCCACATGGAGTGCGATGACCATACAAATCAACGCCGATACCGTTAACACGATGGCCGGTTCCGCCGAGGAGGCGGCCAGTCTGGTGGACGGCACCACCCAGACGCTGTCGGACGGCGGCGCGGTCGCGTCGGCCAGCGGTATGGACGGATTTGCCACCGCCGATGTCGTCGGTGACGTGTGGGCACGCTGGCTCTCCAAGTCGGCCGCCTGCCGGGACTCGGTGGAGTACTTCGCCGAAGCCCTGCGCGCCACGGCTTCCACACTGGCAACCACCGACGCCGACAACGCCGAGTTCGTATACCCGGCGGGCAGCCCGGTCGTGGCCGACGGGCCGCCGTGGACCCGCCCGCAGCCGTACACCGACGACCGTCCACCCGTGGGGCCGCCCGATGGCGGTTGATTTCCAGGCGCTGCGCGACCTCGACCTGACCGAGCTGCGCAACCGGGTCGACGCGTGGAACGCCGTCACCGGCAGCATGACCGACTCGGTGGCGCTGTACTCCGCCGACGTCCACGCCGCGATGGACAGCGACGACTGGGCCGGGGCCGCCGCCGAACAGGCCGGTATCCGCAGCGGCGAACTGCACGCGCTCATCGAGGCCGGGGCCACCGAGGCCGCCGCCGTGCGCGACATTCTGTCCACCGGCGTGGAACGGTTCGGCGCCGCCAAGACCGCGTTGACCGACGCGATCGCCCAGGTCGACGCGATCGCGGAACTGCGCATCACCGACGGCGGCAAGGTCGAACTCGACCCGGCGGCCGGCGGCGGACTCGTGGAAGCGTTGTGGGCCTTCCACATCAGCAACCTGCAAGGCCAGGTCGACTCCGCGATCGACGACGCCCAGACCGCCGACGAGGAGATCGCCGAGGCACTGTCGCTGGCGTCCGAGACCGACAACGGCGCCGACAACACCTTCAACGGCCAGGCCCTCGACCTGGAGGCCCTGGCGCAGACCCGCGCCGACGCCGACCGGGTGGTGGAACTGTTCCGCTCCGACAACCTGCCGCTGTCGCCAGACGCGCTGCGGGAACTCAACTCGCTGCTGGACGGCAACACCGGCAACCCGGTGTTCGCCGAACGGCTCATGTCCGGACTGGGACCGGCCGAACTGCTCATCCAGTCCGAGGTCCTGATGAGCGACACCGAAGGCGACGACGCCGAACTCGACGACGAGATCCTCGCCAACCTCGGCGAAACCCTCGCCACCGCCACCAACACCGACAACCAGCCCCGGGTCGACACCGAATGGGTGGGGGAGTTCATGACCGAGGGCGCCGCCACCGGTTACCTCTCCGCCGCACCACTTCTGGAACACGGCGACTACCACGAGGACTTCATCGTCCCGGTCGCCGAACACCTGATCCGGCTGGAGGGCGTGCGCGACGACATCGGCGTCCCGTACCCCGATCCCGGCGAGAACAGCCCGCTGACCTCGGCACTGTCGGCTGTGGAACGCAACCCGGCCGCCGCCACGTCGCTGCTGACCGGTTCCGACGCCTACCGCGACATGCCCTATGTCGACGGTGGCGGCGACGAGCTGGAACCCGCCGACGACAACGTGACCGCGCTGCTGGACATCGCCGCCGACGGCAACTATCCCGAACTGCTCGACGACGCGGTGCTCGGCGGCGTCATCGAATCCGGCGCCACCGGACTGTCCTCGCAGACCCCCGACGGCGTGCGGGTCGAGCACTCGCCCCGGATGGCCGAGGTCGCCAACAGCGTCGTGGAATACGTCGCCGACAACCCCGGCGAGTTCGCGCCCGACGGCGACCTGTCGCCGGTGACCCCGCACCTGGGGGTCGTGGCGGCCGACTACATGGAGGACATCCACCGCACCTACGCCGACGACGGCGACGGATCCATGGTGCCGCCGACCATCTCGGTGGATGCCGCCGGAAACCCGGTCAACGCCTTCGCCGGACGCGACGACGCGAGCCTGAACCAGTTCCTGGCCGCGATCTCGCGCGACCCCGACGCCTACGCCACCACCATGGGCGGCAGCCTCGCCGTGCTGGAACGGACCGTCGAACCGGCGCTGGCGGCCTCGGAGAACTCCGATCAGGTCGCGTTCGGCCACCTGGCGCAGGGACACGGGACCGTCATGGGTGTCATGGACCAGGGCTGGACCGAGATCGTCAACGACGAACACCTCGAAGCCGCCGAGAACCGCAACGGTTTCCTCGACGCGCTGAGCAAAGGCGTGACCGCCGGGGGATTCATCCCGCACCCGGCCGCCGGACCGATATCGACCGGCGTCAACGAACTCGTCCTGGGCCCGGCGATGGAGGACAACCTCGCCGAGGCGTCCTCGGCCGCCGAGGGCGAGGTCGAGGAGATCAACGAGAACAACCGTCGCAGCCACGACTACCAAGTACAAGCCACTGTGGAACACATGCTGACGCGGCTCGGCCACGAAGACCCGGCCGGTGCGGCCGCGAGCGTTTCGGCCGAGTTCTTCCAGACCTACGGATCCGCGCGGCAACTGGTGGAGAACGACTAGGAGGGCACCGACCATGCAGGACATCCACCCCGAACCGGTCAACCTCAACGTCACCGACCTACAGACCTTCGCCGCGCAGCTGCGGTACGACATCGACTTCGTGCTGCAACCGGCGCACACCTCGGTGTACAACGAGATCTGGGCGAGCCTGGGCGGCAGCCGACCCAACCAGGCGCTGGGCAACCAC
This sequence comes from Stackebrandtia nassauensis DSM 44728, assembly GCF_000024545.1. Taxonomy (GTDB): domain Bacteria; phylum Actinomycetota; class Actinomycetes; order Mycobacteriales; family Micromonosporaceae; genus Stackebrandtia; species Stackebrandtia nassauensis. Next base: position 4,241,465 of record NC_013947.1, on the reverse strand, counting down.
GAACTCAACCCGGCGGCACAGTGGATCGGCGCCGGGATCGAACTGAACCTGCGCGGCGTCGCCGAACACCTGGGCCGCCTCATCGAGAGCCTGCGGTTCATGGCCGAACTGGCCGAGGCCATCGCCAGCGAACACCAGACCATCGACGAACAGAACGCCATGGACGTGGCCCGGTTCGGCGAGTTCGCGTCGATGGCGCGCAGCGCCGTCGAACAGCACCGGGCCGAACAGGTGGCCATATTGGAGGCCGCCGTGAGGGAGAACGAACAGTCATGACCGCGTTCGACAAACTGACGGTGGAGGACGTCGAGGCCATCGGCGCGGCCGACGACCCCGACGCCATGGACCGCAACGCCCGCGCGGCGGCACACCTGTGGAGCGCCTACGAGTACGCCAAGAACAGCTTCGGCTCCCACTTCACCGAACTGCGTCAGCACTGGAACGGCGCGGTGGCGGCCCGGTTCGCGCAGGAAGCCCAGATCGTCCACGACGACGTCAACGAGATGGGCACGGTGCTACAGGCGCACACCGACGCGCTGCCGGTCGTCGCCGAGACCATGCGTCGGCTCAAGGACGACTCCAAGCAGCTGGCCGACGAATACCGCGGCAAGCGGGCCGCCTTCGAGCAGCAGCCGCCGGAGCAGGCGCTGCCAAAGATCCAGAAGCTGGACCAGGAGTACGGCGAGAAGTCGCGGGCGCGGCTGCTCGAGGCCAACAACACCTATCACCAGTACAACAACGGGTATCTCGCGCCGCCGCAGGAGTTCCGGGGCGTGCTGCCCGACAACGCGCAGCCGCAGCTTCAGGGCTCGCCCAGCCTGCCGTCTGCGCCGCCGCCGACCACACCGGTCGCCGCGCCACCGTCCACTGTCGTCGCCACTCCGCCGGTGCCCGGGGCGCTGCCGCCGATGACGGTCATCCCGCCGCGTCCCATCGTCGCCCCGCCACCCATGACACCCCGAAGCCTTGTCGGCACGCCCGGACTGGGAATCGTCCGGAACCCACCAGCGGCCATGCCCCGCACCACGATGGTGGCGCCTCCGTCGGCGACGCCGCGCGCCGTGCCTCGCACCGGCGTCGCCTCGACGATTCCCGCACACCCCCGGCCCGCGGTGGTACGGCCGGTCACGACGGTGACCGGACCGCGGCCGGGGGTGTTGGGGCGGCCTCCCATCGCCGTCCGGCCCCCGGTGCCGCCCCGGACGCTGACCTCGCCGCTGGTCACGGCGGGGCGCGCGACACCCCAGGCGCGCGCGACGGTGGTGGCAACCGAGGCGGCGCGGACCTACCAGTGGACCCGCAATCCCCTGGTGCGCGCGGCCACCGTGCCGTCGGTGACGCCGAAACCCCCGGCCCCGGCCGCCCCGCCGACTCCGCAGTGGACACGGGCCCCCATCGTGGCGGCCGTCGAACCCGCGGCCCCCGCGCCGCCCGCGACCCCCACGCGCCCAGCCACTCCCGAGTGGGGCCGCACCCCGTGGGTGCGCCCGGCCGAGGGATCGGCGGTGTACCCGTCGCGGATCGACCCGCCCGCCGAGGAACCCGAGACCGAGCCAACGACGGCCGAAGCCGACGAACCGCTGCTCAACCCGATCACGCTGTCGCGGCTGCTCGCCGAGGCCACCCCGGCCGAACGCGAGCGGCTGCTGGCCGTCGAATCGGCCAAGCTCGCACGCATCCAGGCGGCGGCCAAGGCGCAGCAGGAACCGGAGAAGTAGGCGCGCCGAGCCGGACGAGCTTGGCGGCTGCGTGAGAACTCCATTCCTGCTGCGCGCCCACCAGGCGGTGCCTGGAGGCTGCTCGCGACGGAAGCCGATTCCCGCGCAGGCCCTGTGCCTCGCGTGGGAACTCCATTCTGGCTGCGCGCCCGCTCGGCGGTGCCTGGAGGCTGCTCGCGACGGAAGCCGATTCCCACGCAGGCCCTGGGCTTCGCGTGGGAACTCCATTCTGGCTGCGCGCCCGCTCGGCGGTGCGTGGAAGCGGCTCGCGACGGAACCCGATTCCCACGCTGTCGCCAGGCCCCGCGTGCCGTGCGGTTCGGGACTGCCCGACACTGTCGAGGTGCTGCTTCCCGAACCCGCGACCGTGCCCGGCGGTGACCTGCCGGTCCGCCACGTTCTGCCGGAACTTCGCGAAGCCTTGGACGGCAACGGTCGCGCCGTGCTGGTCGCGCCGCCGGGCTCCGGCAAGACCACGCTGGTTCCGTTGGCGCTCGCCGATCACCTGGACGGGCGCGTCATCGTCGCCGAGCCCCGGCGGGTCGCGGTGCGGGCCGCCGCCCGACGGATGGCCGCGCTGAGCGGCACCCGGCTCGGCGAGGAGATCGGCTACACCGTGCGCGGCGACCGCAAGACCTCGGCGCGCACCCGCGTCGAGGTCGTGACCACGGGCGTCCTGGTGCAGCGGCTGCACCGCGACCCGGAACTGCCCGGCGTCGCCGCGATCGTCGTCGACGAATGCCACGAACGCCACCTCGACACCGACCTGGCGCTCGGTTTCGCCGTCGACGTGCGCGCCAACCTGCGCGACGATCTGCGGCTGCTGGCGACGTCGGCGACCGCGCGCGCCGAGAAACTCGCCTCGTTCATGGGCACGGCCACACCCATCGTCACCGCCACCGCCTCGCCGCACCCGATCACCACCGTGTGGGCACCACCGGCCCGACCCGTGTCACCGCCGCACGGCCTGTGGGTCGACCCGAAGCTGCTCGACCACGTCGCCGCCACCGTCCACAAGGCTCTCGCCGAGCGCGAGGGCGACGTCCTGGTGTTCCTGCCCGGAGCCGGGGAGATCGACAAGGTCGCCGCACGCCTGTCCACTGTGCCCGACGTCGACGTCCTCACCCTGCACGGCCGCCAGGACTCCCGCCAACAGGACGCCGCGCTCCAGCCCGGCGCGCGGCGGCGGGTGGTGCTGGCCAGCGCCGTCGCCGAATCCAGCCTCACCGTTCCCGGCGTGCGCGTCGTCGTCGACGCCGGACTGTCGCGCGAACCCCGCGTCGACCACGCCCGGGGACTGCCGAGCCTGGTGACCGTGCGGGTGTCGCGGGACTCGGCCACCCAGCGCGCCGGTCGAGCCGCCCGCGAGGCGCCCGGCACCGTCTACCGCTGCTGGCCCGAGTTCGAGCACGACCGGCTGCCCGCCTACCCGCGGCCCGAGATCGCCACCGCCGACCTGACCGCGTTCATCCTGCACCTGGCGCGGTGGGGCGGCGAGGTTCCGCTGCTGGACCGTCCGGCCGACTCCGCCACCGAAACCGCCATGTCCACATTGCGCACGCTCGGTGCGGTGGACGGCACCGGCACCATAACCCAGCGCGGCGAAGCGTTGGCGGCCATCGGCACCCATCCGCGACTGGCCCGCGCGCTGCTGGACGGTGCCGACTCCATCGGGGCCCGGCAGTCCTGCGAGGTCGTCGCGCTGCTGTCGGCCGACACGTCACCGTCCACGGACGACCTCGCCGCCGAACTGCGCGCACTGCGGCAACGCCGCGACCGCGCCTGGCAGACCGAGACCCGCCGCCTCGAATCCAGCCTCCCCAAACGCCTGGCCGACGCCACCCGGCCAGCCGCCCCACGCTCAGCCGACCAGGCCGCCGCCCTCATCGTCGGGCTGGCCTTCCCGGAACGGTTGGCCCGCCGCACCACCCCCGACGGTCGCGTCTACCTCATGACCGGCGGCACCCAGGCCGAGCTCGCGCCGGGCTCCCGAGTCTCCGGAGTGGAATGGCTCGCCATCGCCAGCGCCGACCGGCAGCCCGGCCGGGCCGCCGCCCGGGTCCGGCTGGCCGCCCCCTGCGACCCCGAGACCGCTCTGGCCGCCGCCGCGCCGCTGCTCACCGAAACCCGCGACATCGCCTGGCGCGACGGCGATGTCCGGGCCCACCGCCGCGAAAGCCTCGGCGCGATCACCCTCGTCGAACGCCCACTCACCCCCAAGCCCGACGAAGCCAGCGCCGCTCTGCGCGACGGACTGCGCGCCGAAGGCCTCAACCTGCTGCGCCCCAGCCGCGAAGCCGAAACCCTGCGCTCCCGGCTCGCGTTCTGCCGCCACGTCTTCGGGGACCCATGGCCCGATGTGGACGACGCCGCGCTGCTGCTGCGCCTCGACGACTGGCTCGGCCCCGAACTGGCCAAGGCCCGCCGCCGCGCCGACCTGGAACGCGCCGACGTCGCCAGCGCGCTGCGGCGGCTGCTGCCGTGGGAACAGGCCGCCGCCCTCGACCGGGTCGCTCCGTCCCGCGTCACCGTCCCCAGTGGCTCCAAGCTCGCCGTCGACTACACCGACCCGACCGCCCCGAAGCTCGCGGGCAAACTGCAGGAGTTCTTCGGCTGGACCACCACCCCCACGATCGCCGACGGCCGCGCCAAGCTCGTCGTGCACCTGCTGTCACCCGCTGGCCGTCCCGCCGCCGTCACCGGTGACCTGGAATCGTTCTGGCGCACCGGCTACCCGCAGGTTCGCGCCGAGCTGCGCGGCCGCTACCCCAAACACCCGTGGCCCGAGGACCCCACCACCGCCGAGGCCACCAGCCGCGTCAAACGCCGCTGACCCCTCAGATCCGGGTGGCCAGATACGCGTCCATCACCCGCCGATTGGCCTGCCGCACCGGAATCAGCGCGGGCATCTCGTTGAGCGGGTACACCGCCGCTGGCCCCTCCGGCCCGTCCGTCCGCAACCTGCCCCCGACGACCCGCACCCGAAACCCGAACATGAGCGCGGGCCCGAATGACGTCCCCAACTGCAGGAACCGCACCAGCTCGGCCACCGTCTCCACCTCGAACCCGGTCTGCTCCCACACCGCCCGCGCCAGACAGGACTCCGGCGTCTCGCCGTACTCGATGTAGTCACCCGGCAGCGAGGCCGGAGCCTGCGGCATCCCACCCGCCGGATGGGTCATGACGATGCCCTCGTCGGTCTCCACCACCGCGATCGCCGCGAGCGGATTACACGGGTAGTACACCCAGCCGCACCCCACACACGTCGGCCGCAACTGCCCGTTGACCGGATCGCGATAGTCCCGCAACGGTTTAGTGCACTTAGGGCAGTACTGGTAGATCTGTGCCTCTGGTGCAAGTGACGGATAACCGTTCATTCCGCGAAGTTAACACCCGAATGTGACGTAACGCTAACGAAACCCGTTGTGCCTCAAGCGTTCATGACCCGATATGTCAGCTCGGCGAACTGTCCGTTCCGATTGACCGAAACCAACTCCAACCGCGACGCGGTCAACCGGCGCGGCAACAACGGCGCCCCACCCGTCAGCGTCACCGGAGCCACACTGAACCGCAGCTCGTCCAGCCGCCCCTGATCGGCGAACTGCCCCACCAACTCGCCCCCGCCGGCGATCCACACATCCCGCTCGCCCGCGGCCGCCACCATCTCGTCGTGCACCGGCCCGACATCCCCGGAGGCGAACCGGATGTCCGCCCCGGGAATCGCGGGCAACTGCCGATGCGTGAACACCCACGTCGGTCGCTCCCCGTAGAACTCCTGCCACCGCTCCGGCTTCTCCAGCAGCTTCTCCTCCCGGAGCACCCACTCATACGTCGTGGAACCCATGCACATCGCCCCGATGCCCGCCAGGAACCTGGCGAACCCGTCGTTGTCGTCCTTCTGGTTCACCTCGAAGAGCCAGGACAACGAGTCGTTCTCGTCGGCGAGGAACCCGTTGATGGTCGTGGCGGTGTTGTAGACGGTCTTCGGCATGCCCAGACCCTGGCACGGCCCTGCGACATCGCGTCGGCGACCCCGTCAGGGCCGTGCCATCCCCACCACCTCAGTCGTCCTGCTTACGAGCCAGCGCCGTCAGCAACTGCGCGTACGCGTACCCGGTGACCGAGTTGCCGTCGTCGGCGGTCGAACCCATCGACTTGCGGCACGCCAACAGCGCCGCCGCGGTCTTGGGTCCATAATCACCATCCACAGTGACCTTGAAACCGGCCCGCTCCAGCACGGCCTGCAATCCCTTCACCCGTTCCCCTGAGTCGCCCTTGCGCAGTCCAATCACGTCGTCTCCTCGAGTTGTGCCCAACCCCCACGGGCCGGGATCGTCATACGGTCCAGTAGATCTGCCGTCGGGCCCACGCCCGACCGAAACGTGCATGTGCTGGGTGTGCGGGTTCTTCCCGAAGTAACCGGTCCAACGCCACCCCGACGCCGCCGAAGCGATGCGCCGGTTGAAGATCACGTACTTGATCGCCCGATGTCTCTTGGTACGCAAGTGTTCCGCGATCTTGCGCATGTCGGCGCCACTATCGGGATCATGGGTCGCGTCGAACGCGCACACCACCCCGGACGAGTTCGGGTTGTGGTCGGACGGACCGGACTGATGCGCCCCATCACCGATGGTCCCATCCGAAACCTTCGACCTATGTGGAGCGATTTGGTTGATTTCGCGTCGCAGGTTCTCAAGGCTGCGCGCGAGCCGCCAAGCCATATGACATCCCTTCATGATGCGGGCTCCGGGGATGGTCATCAGGATGCTTCGACTGGTGGCCGAATTGACAGTGACTTGTGGCCCTGTGTAGTCACTCGCCCGGGTGATTAATGTGCCTGTTGCGATATGTGCATGTGTTGAATACGATGAGTGGACTAGTCACTGTTGCCCCCCAAGACATGCCGCTCGCCGTTCCAGTGTCCGAAAGGGTCCCCGAGTCGTGTCCAAGTTTCGAAACTCCCCGGCACTCATCGACATCCTCCGCGCGCTCAGCGGCGGGGAGACGTTGTCGGCCAACGAGATCCGCGCCCGTTCCGGCCGATCGTTCAGTTCGGCCCAGCAGAAGAAGCTGACCGAACCCGGCTACCTCGTCGTCGGCAAGGCAGGCCGGGCCAGTACGTTCACGCTGACCGCCGACGGCATGGACATGGCCAGCGACGAGCTCGACGGCGCCGAACAGCCGTCGAGACACGCCCCGGACCAGCGGCTCGGCGCCGAGGAGCGCAAAGCGTTGTTCGCCTTGCTGTCGCCGTCGTTGCAGGTGTCCTACGCCGAGGTGAAACGAACCCTGGGCATCGCCATCGGCGAGGGCCTCCGCCATACGCTGGCCGACAAGGGCCTGGTCGTCGTGGTCGAAGGCCCGCTGCGGTTCGAGCTGACCGAGAAGGGCTGGGCCGTAGCGGAAGCGGAGCTCTCACGTCCCGCCGAAGCCGACGACCCGCCGCTGCTGAAGCTGCTCCACCACCACTTCTGCCTGCTGTTGGCCGGGCTGCGGACCCGCGGGCTGGGCCTGACCGACATGTACGCCGAGTCGTATGTGGACATGTCCACGAAGCAGGCCGCCGCGCCACGGAAGGTGGCGGCCGAGACGGTCGGCGCGCGGATCATCGACGCGTACGACGAGCTGGTCTACGAGCCCGGGGGTTGGGTGAGTCTGACGCGGTTGCGCGAACACATGTCTGATGTGGAGCGCGAGGAGCTGGACGAGGTGCTGTCGGCGTTGTTCCGGGACGGGCGGATCAAGCTGATCGCCGAGGTGAACCAGAAGACGCTGACCCACCGGGACCGCGAGGCGGCGCTGCACATCGTGGGTGACGAGAAGCATCTGTACGCGGTGGGATGACAATGGACGCACGGGAACGAACGATATTGGAGTCACTGCGCTTCGACGCGGCTCCGACCGAGAAGACACTGTGGGGCGGGCGGTTGCCGCATCTGCCGGACCTGAACCAGCAGGTCTACGACCGGCTCCGGCACGAGATCACGGCCCTTCACCCCGGAATGATCGACTCACCGCCCGGGCTGGTCGTCCACGGCGAGTTTGGTTCGGGAAAGAGCCACATCGTCTGGTGGGCGCGCAAGTTCATCGCCGGTATCGGTGGCTACTATTTCAACATCCAACCCGACGGCGCTCCCGAAACCTTGTGGACACGGGTGCTTGCCTCGATGGTCCGGGACCTGTGTGAGCCCATGGACCCGCACCAGCTGCCGCCCACCGTGACCACCCAACTGGCGTTGGCGGTGGAACGGCTGGCCAAGGACGTGGGTCTCGACGAACCGGCGCGGGCGGTCGTCAGCGGCCGAAAGCGCGTCGACACCGAACAGTCGCGCTCGTACCTGCGCGCCTTCACCGACGGGGTGCGTTCCCGCCACCCGAGCCGGGGACTGCGAAACGTCGCCCTGGCCCTCGCGCTGCTGGCGATCGACGATGACGACGCCAACGCCGCCGGCTGGGCCTACCTGCACGACAGCGACGACGAAATGGACTCGCGGCACAACTGGGACCTGCGGCCGGTCCGGCCCGCCTCACCCGACGAGGTGGTGCGGCACCTGTCGCAGCTGCTGGCCAAGACCGGGCCGTCCCTGTTCGTCGTGGACCAGATCGACGAACTGGTGGTCCGCTCCGCGCAGTCTACGGAGTCGGCGGCATCGGACGGGGAGTCTGCCGATCTGGCCGCCGCGTTGATGACGATCCGCGAGAAACTGACCCGAAGCATCACGCTCATCTCCTGCCTGGAGCACACCTGGGAGACGATTCGCTCCCGCGCGGCCCGGTCGGCCCTGGACCGGTTCCACGGCGCTTTGCGGCTGAATCCGATCCCCAACGGGGACACCGCCCGCCGCCTCGCGGCGGTCTTCCTGGCGCCGCAGTTTCAGCGACTGGGATTCGCGCCGCCGTATGACACCTGGCCGATTCCCCCGGCCGCGTTCGACGAAGCGGCCCAGCATCGACCCCGGCAACTGATCCAACTCGTCGGTGAACACGTCCGCGAGTGTGTGGCTGCCGGTGAACTGGTGCCGGTGACGGTCTTTCAGAATCGCCGCCGACCCCCGGACGGTACCGGGACGGCTGACAAACCGGAGGATCCCGAGGCGTCGGAAACGCAGACACGGTATCTCTCCCACCGGCGAACACTGCATGTGGACGGTCTCAAGGAGACCTCCGCCGAACGCGATCTCGCCGACGTGCTGACCGGCGCCGCACGGGCCCTGGCCACGGAGGCCGGTCTCGGTGAGAGCACCCAGGTTCGCGACGCGTGTCGCGGCGCCGAGAAGGCCTCCATCCACTGCGAGATCACCACCGCGGCGAAAGCCAAGATCCTCATACGCGGCATCAACACCATCAGCGCCGCGCACGTCGGTCAACGCGTCGACAACGCCAGGGCGGTCGCTGCGGCCGAGACCGCGGACTCCGTTCACCTGTTCATCGTGCGAACGAACCCCTGGAAACCGACCACCCGCATCAAGTCCGTGACCAACGAACTGGCGGCTTCGAACGGGGTCGTCACCGAGATCAGCGACGACGACCTGCGAACCCTGCGCGCCGTCCAGCTCACCACCACCAGCGACACCGACGAAGTGCGCCAATGGCTGCGCGACACCCGACCCGTGAGCGGAACCGAGCTGGGCAGGGCACTGCTCAAACTCGTCAAACCCGAATCCGGCACCCCACTGGATTCCTCGCCTAAGACACCAGACGCGACCCCACCGGCGACACCGAAGCTGACCGACGCGCCGCCCATGGTCGCCGAAACCGTGATCCCACTGGGTCTCAACCCCCGAGGCGAACCGGTCACCATCGAGCTACCGGCGCTGCGCAAACACGTCGCCATGTTCGCCGCCTCCGGATCAGGCAAGACCGTCCTGTTGCGACGCATCATCGAGGAGTGCGCTCTTCGTGGCGTCAGTACCATCGTCCTGGACCCTAACAACGACCTGGCCCGTCTCGGCGACGCCTGGCCGTCCAACCCGGACGGCTGGTGGCCCGGCGACGAAGAACGCAGTCTGGACTATCTCAAGAACACCGACGTCGTGGTGTGGACTCCAGGAGTCAGCCGCGGCAACCCCTTGACCCTGCAACCCTTCCCTGACTTCACCGCCGTGCGCGACGACCCGGACGACCTACGGCTGGCCATCGAGACCGCCGTCGCGTCGCTGGCTCCCCGCGCTCGGATCGACGCCGAGAACCACCAGGCGGACGGCCGTCGCGCAGTGCTGCGGGTGACGCTGCGGGAGTTCGCGCGTCGCGGCGGCGGTGACCTGGGGCAGCTCATCGAACTGCTTCGCGAACCGTCCGATGAGGTGCTGGCCGCGCTGCCGTCAGCCGACCGGCACGCCACCTACGTGGCCTCGGCGTTGGCGTACGCGCGCTCCAACGATCCGCTGTTCGACGGCGAAGGCGTCCACTTCGACCCCGATCGGCTGCTGGCTCCCGCGAACGGTTACCGGGCCCGGGTCTCGGTGATCAACCTCGCCGGAATCCCTGACGAGAACCGTCCCGCGTTCGTCAACCGGCTCCAGATGGCGCTGTTCACCTGGATCAAGCGCCACCCGGCTCGCGACAAACCACTCAGTGGACTGTTCATCATGGATGAGGCGCAGACGTTCATCCCGTCCGGACGAAACACCCCGTGCACCGAGAGCACCCGCAATCTCGCCTCACAGGCCCGCAAATACGGGCTCGGCCTCGTCTACGCCACCCAGGCACCGCGCGGGATCGACAGTCGTATCACCGGCAACGCCGCCACCCACGTCTACGGCCGCGTGGTGGTTCCCCCGCACGTCGGCGCCGTCAACGACATGGCCAGGGCCCGAGGCGACGAACCGCCGCCGATCTCCCAGCTGACCGCCGGGCGGTTCTATGTCTCACTGGAGGGCCACCCGCTCACCCAAACGACGGTCCCCATGTGCCTGAGCCACCACGGGCCACCACTGGAGGAAGGCGAGATCTCCGAACGAGCTCGATCGAAGCGGCGACAACCATGATGAACCCGGTGGTTCAACAGCTGATGACCGAGTTCTGCGCCGAGAAGGGACTGTCGTCGTGGAGAGACCCGGACAAGTTCGAGGTGTTCGCCACCCACTGTGTACTGAGTGACCACACCTTCGACAGTTTCGAAGCTGTCGACTACCGCATCGGCGGCAGCGAGGACGGCGGTATCGACGGCTACGCCGTGGTGATCAACGAAAACCTGTTCAACGCCCCCGACGACGTGGAACGCTGTCTTCTGGCCACCACCGACATCTCACCGACGATCGTCGTCGTCCAGGCCAAGACCTCGGCCAGCATGAGCCGGGCGACCATCGCCGATCTGCGGGTTCGCGTCGAGTACATTCTGCGGACCGAGGAGCCGCTCGACCACGCCGCCGACGTCGAACCGCTGCGAGAGTGCCTGCGCCGGATCAAGAAACACCGAGACCGCCTCAACAGCCGCGGCGTGCGCCTCGAGATCGCCTACGCCAGCACCTCGCTGGGCGCCAACGACGAGCTGCGCCGCGAAGCATCCCGCGCCGCGCAAGCTTTGGCCCACAACGGGATCATCGGTGAGGTGAGGTTCGAGTTCCTCGGCCGTACCGAACTCAGCCGCCGCTACGAACGAGCACAGTGGTCCTCCAAAGCGAAACTGACCTTCACCGGCCACTACGCCCTGCCCGTTGACCCCGGCATCACCCAGGCCCGGCAGGGGCTGGTCCCGGCCGCCGAACTCGTGCAGGCCATAGCGGATGCCTCCGGCGACCCGAAGCCCAACCTGTTCAGCGAGAACATCCGCGAATACCAGCCCGCCGCACCCGTTAACGACGAAATCCGCGAAACCCTGCGCGACGAGGCGACCCGCCGCCGTTTCGCCGTCCTCAACAACGGCATCACGATCGTGGCACGATCACTGCGAGCCTGGCAGGACTCCCAAGTGGTCATCCGCGACTTCCAGGTCGTCAACGGCTGCCAGACCTGCTACGTGCTCGCCGAGGAATCCGATCGGCTCGACGGCGTCGCCGTGAAGGTGCAGATCATCGAATGCGACGACGACGAGGTCATCAACGAGATCGTCACCGCGACCAACCGGCAGACCGAGATCCCCAAGGTGTACTTCACCAACCGGAACCAGCTGATGCGGCGCCTGGAAGTCCACTATCGCCATCAATACGACGAGAATCGGCCGCTCTACTTCGCCAGGCGCCCCGGCAAAGGCGCCAACGACCTGCGCCGCGGCGTCATCGGCATGAACCCGCAACTGCGCGCCCATGTCGCGATGTTCGGCCGACCCGCACCGTCCAGCGGTCACCGGGATCTGGACACCGCGTTCGACGAACACTTCGGCAACGCCTCCGAGCGCGAGTTCTACACCGCCGGTGCGGCACTGTACCGCTGGGACTGGCTGGCCGACACCAGACGCATCCACAAACGCTACCGATCGCTCGGCTACCAGGCGATCGCCGTGCTGGGCGTGCTGTACGGCGTCCGGCCGCTCGTCGGCGACCACAAAGCCAAGGGCAAACGGCTGGACCCCGTCGACGAGGTGCTCTGGTCGGACGGCGGCTGGGAACTGCTCGCCCTCGACATCCAATCCGTCCTGGACAAAGCGCTGACCCAGTCGTCCTCACCCGACCCGAAGACCGCGGCCGCGTCGATCACCTTCGGCAAAACAGTAGTGGCCCTCGCCCGGCAACAGCCGCGCCGATTACCCCGGCCAGCGCGCGCCACTCACACCGGTGGCACGCTGGACGCCATGACCTCGCGGGCCGAGCCATCGGCAACCATCGATCACGACGACTCGGCGGCGGTCGCCGCGTTCCGCGAACGCATCGGCATCGAGTCCATCATCGACGTCCACACCCACTTCATGCCGCGACGGGTGCTGGCGAAGGTCTGGGCCTACTTCGATCTGGCGGGACCGGTGATGGGTCGGGCGTGGCCGATCACCTACCGCCACGAGGAAGAGAGACTGCTGCGACTGTTGCGCGGTTTCGGCGTCCGCGCGTTCACCTCCATGCTGTACCCGCACAAGCCCGGCATGGCGCGCTGGCTCAACGACTGGGCCGCCGACTTCGCCGCCCGCACACCCGATTGCCTGCACACGGCGACATTCTTCGACGAACCCGGCGCGATCGACGACGTCACCCGCGCCGTCGACCAGGGCGCGCGGGTCTTCAAATGCCACCTCCAGGTCGGCGGCTTCGACCCCAACTCCCCGCTGTTGGACAAGGTGTGGGGACTGCTGGCCGACGCCGGGATTCCGGTGGTGACCCATTGTGGATCCGGGCCGATTCCCGGCGCGCACACCGGACCCGAGCCGATGGCCGCGCTATTGGAGCGGCATCCCCGGTTGCCGTTGGTGGTCGCACATCTCGGGATGCCGGAGTACGAGGACTTCCTGGGGCTCGCCGAGCGGTATGAGCGGGTCATGTTGGACACCACGATGGCGTTCACCAGGTTCACCGAGGCGATGCTGCCGTTTCCGGACCGGGCGCTGCCACGGCTGGGGGATCTGGGGGACCGGGTGCTGTTGGGCACGGACTTTCCGAACATCCCCTACTCGTACGCGCACGCGTTGGCGGCGTTGGAGTGCACCGGGTTGGGGGAGGAGTGGTTGCGGGCGGTGTGTCACGACAACGCCGCGCGGCTGTTCGGTCTGTAGTGGACGTCAGAACACCGACCAGCCGGTGACGGTGGTGAACCGGTCAAGGGCGGCGACGCCCGCCACCGAGTTGCCTCGGGCGTCCAGTCCCGGGCTCCACACGGCGATCGCGCAGCGGCCGGGGACCACCGCCAGGATGCCGCCGCCCACGCCGCTCTTGCCCGGCAGGCCGACGCGGAAGGCGAACTCTCCGGCCGCGTCGTAGGCCCCGCAGGTGAGCATCACCGCGTTGACCCGTTTGGCCTGGCTGCGGGTCAGGAGGCGGTTGCCGTCGTTGCGGACGCCGTGCCGGGCCAGGAACAGTCCGGCTCGGGCGAGCTGGGCGCAGTTCATCGTGATGGAGCATTGCCGGATGTACTGCTCGACGACGTCCGGCAGTTCCTGCCGCATGTTGCCGTAGGACGCCATCAGGTAGCCGAGCGCGAGGTTGCGGTTGGCGTGCTCGGCTTCGGAGGCGGCGATCTCGGCGTCCACCGACACCGCGTCGGAACCGGACTCGGCGCGTAGGAAGGCCAGCAGCGCTTCGGCGGCGTCGCCGTCGTGGCCCAGTTCGTCGGTGACGACAAGTGCCCCGGCGTTGATGAACGGGTTGCGCGGGATCCCGTTCTCGTACTCCAGCTGCACCAGGGAGTTGAAGGGGTTGCCGGACGGTTCCCGGCCGACCCGTCGCCAGACCCGGTCGCCGTCGGGGCGCGACAGCACCAGCGCCAGTGTGAACGCCTTGGACACACTCTGGATCGAGAACGGTTCCCGCCAGTCGCCGACGCCGTGGACCGAACCGTCCAGATTCGCCACCGCCATGCCGAACCGTCGGATGTCGACGCGCGCCAGGGCGGGGATGTAGTCGGCGACCGTCCCGCGTCCGATCTCGGGTTCCACCTCGGTGGCGATGTCGGCGAGCAGGCCGGGAATGTCCACAGCAGTCACGGCGACGATTGTGCCTCACCCGCGACGCCGGTGGCGTCAGGTCACTCCGCGTTCGCGGTCTGCTCGGCCTGGATCTTCTCCACCGTGTTCGGTGAGGCCACCTTGCTGCGCGCGAACCAGGCGACGGCCAGCGGCGCGGCGACGGCCACGAGTCCCAGGATCGAGGTCGACTGGGCTTCGGTCAGGTTGATGCCGAAAGCGACGAGCGCGGACAATACCGCCGAAGCCAGGGCGGTGATCGTGGCGACGGTGATCAGCGGTTCTTTTCGCATGGGAGTTTCCTTAGTCTTCCGGCAGCCCGGCCTGGAGGGGGACAGGATCGGAATTGCCCCGAATACGAGGGCGCCAAGGCTAGGTGACCGGGTGTACATGTGACAGCGGTCATTGGCCTCCGATTCCGGGTACATCAACCCAGTGGGCCTCTTTTCGGGCGATTCGGCTTTCGGCGCGTCACCATGGAGGACGTAACGGATCAACGGCAGGAGCGCGTTATGAACTTCGTACTCGGTTTGGACCTGGATGGAGTGTGCGCCGACTTCTACGGGCGGATGCGCGAGATCGTCGCGGAACTCAACGAGGTGCCCATCGACTCGCTGCCCGGCCAGGTGAGCTTCGGGCTGGCCGAGTGGGGTGTGGACGGAATCGAGGAGTACCGGCGCATCCACCGATTCGCGGTGACGCAACGAAAACTGTTCGACTCCATGAAGCCGATCCCCGGGGCGGTGCCCGCGCTGCGTCGGCTCAGCAACGAGGGCATCCACATTCGCATCATCACCCACCGGCTGTTCATCCCGCACTTCCACCAGATCGCCGTCACCCAGACCACGACCTGGTTGGACCGCCACGGTTTCCTCTACCACGACCTGTGCTTCATGAAGGACAAGGACCTTGTGGACGCCGACCTCTACGTGGAGGACGCGGAGCAGAACATCCTGCGGTTGCAGGAGCAGGGCAAGCCCGTCATCACCTTCACCAACTCGACGAACGTCCACACCGCCGCGAAACGGCGGGCGGGTTCCTGGCAGGACGCCGAGGCGATGATCCGCGAGACCTACTACGAATACCGCAGTCGCTCCAACCTGCCGCTGCCGACCGGACCAGGTAAGGAGCCACCTTCCGGCAGCGCGTGATGACCGATCGCCGCCAAACCGTGCCCGTTAGACGGTAAGTGGTCCGAGTGCCCAGTGGAAACGAACCGTTTACCTGAGCGTTGACGCAGCTCAGCGCGGGTACACATGACGGATGGGCAGGTGGATGAGTTGTGAGTACCCCGTGGTCGACTCGATGATGCGTATCGTCGACTCCGGTCAGTCCGTTTCGATCGATGAGATGGCGACGGAGGTTCGCACCCACGGTGCGGACTCGCGTCCGTCGCGCCGTGACGATTTCCCGCGCGACCTGCGCGAACTGACGACCGAGGCGGCCTGACGACGCCGCCAACCGTGCTGACCGGTCATTTGCACCGGTACTCGTCGGTCCTGGGCCACGAATGACGGCCCGCCGGGCAGTGCGTGCACTGCCACAGGCCGGGCACGACGATGTCGCCAGCGACGACGTAGGTGACCCGGATGAGGTTTCCGCACTCGCGACAGGAACCTGACGGAGTTCTGATGGGCACCGTCGATTCCGTGGCGACAGTCTGTGATGGAGTGTCGAAGGCCACGGTCGTGTCCGTGGCGGCGGTCCCCGTAGCGGTGATCATGGTGAGCTCGTTTTCCGGCTGGTATGGACGGGGTAGGGGGCTGCCGGTGCCCATTGATATCGAGATTACGCAGCGGGAGGCAATGCTGCCTCAACGTTTCGTGCCACTGTGGGTAAACGATCGGGATCGATTTGTCAGAGGTTTAGGTCCCGTTTCGGACTTTGGGTGCGATTCCGTTGCGAACACGGAAGATCAGCGCTCCGCGTCGGCACCTTCCCCGGTCTCCGGCTCGGCCGCGCAGCCACGGGTGTTGGGGAGCCCGACGAGGATCTTCTCGCACAGACCGCGCAACTGCTCCTGCTCGTCCGACGTCAACGGGTCGAACAAGAGCTTGCGCACCTCGGCGACATGCCCCACCGCGGCCTCCCGCAACGCCGCGAACCCCTCGTCGGTCAACTCCGCGACAATGGAACGTCCATGGTGGGGGTGCCGCTTGCGCTTGATCCAGCCGTTCTTCTCCAACCGCGACACCGCGTGGGACAACCGGCTCGGCGAGAACCGGGTCGCCGCGGCCAACTCCGTCATCGTCCGCGTCCGCTGCGATGACTCCGACAGCATCGCCAAAATCATGTAATACGTGTGCGGGATGCCCGAGTCCCGTTGCAGCTGCCGGTCGAGGGCCTCGTGGAACAACTGTGTCGACCACAGGAACGCACGCCAGGTCGACTGTTCGACGTCGTCAAGCCACGGTCCACTCATGACACCATCTTAACCATTGCTTGAACGTTCAAATGTGCTATCGTCGCCCACGACACTTGAAAGTTCAAATATCGGAGGTTGACATGAAAATCCTGCTCTGGATCCTGCAAGTGGCACTGGCCCTGTTCTTCGCCAACGCGGGGTTCGCGAAGGTCTCCCAACCCATTGGCACCCTGGCCGACACGATGACCTGGATCGAGTACTTCCCGTCCGGAACCGTCCCGATCCTGGGCGCACTCGAAATGCTCGCGGCGATCGGCCTGATCCTGCCCGCCGCGTTCGGCATCGTCGAAATCCTCACCCCGTTGGCGGCCACCGGACTCGTCCTGATGATGATCGGCGCCGCCATCACCCACGCGACCCTGAGCGAGTGGCCCGCCGTCGGCCTCACCGTCGTCATCGCCGCCATCGCGGCGTTCACGGCCTGGGGACGATTCCGCCTGCTGCGCCAACGCAAACCCGAAACCGTCCCGGCCGCCGCGAACTTATCCGACCGGAGCTAGCTTGACGGTCCGCTTGTAGAACTCGATCCGCTTGCCGCCGTTGTTGACCAGTTCCTCGCCACCCGGGATCAGCACCTTGTTAAAGGTGTAGGAACCGTCCTCGTGTCGGGTGAAACGAACCTCGCCGCCACCCTCCTTGGCGTAGTAGACGGTGCCGTCGGTCTCACTCAGGTGACTGCTGGCCTCGGCCCAGGTGGCGGCGTTCACCTTGCCGGTCTGCTTCACACCGAAGTGGTCCTGCCACATGGCGGTGGCGCGCTTGGTGTCGGGCCCGAAGTACCCGTCGATGGGGTCCTCAGTGGCCAGGAACCCGTCGACGACCAGAACCGACTGCCACAGCACGACCAGGTCGGTGTTGTCGGAGTTCTCGCACCCGTCGCACAGTGAACCACCCAGTTCCCGGTAGTGGTCGTTCCAGTCGTCGGTCACCTTGTTGAGACCATCCACATAGGTCGACGCCTTGGTGTCGACGCTGTCGGCCGCGGCCCATCCCGCGGTGCCACCGGCGACCGCGATGGTCGCGGCTGCCACGGCGGCGATCGTCCACTTCCTGCTTGCCATTTACCGGCCCTTTCCTCCAGAGAAACGCGTTTCGCGCGTCGGCAAGCTTCCCCATAGGCGCTTAACATTCGCTTAATACCGCGACAGCCAGGCCGAGTTCGCAGACGGTGTCACCGCTGCTTCGCGTTGTAGACCTGCGTTTCGCTGACGAAATCCGCGGCCGCGCAGGCATCGGCGAAGTCGCTGGTCTCGAAATGCAGTTCAATGGGGCTGATCTCGCCGTCGTCGTAGTCGTCGACGATCACATCAGCGGCCGTGACCACGCCGTAGTCACGCGACTCGGCCGCGCTCCGGGCAAGCTCGTAAACATCGGTGCTCCAGGCGAGGTAGTCGTCCTGCGGCAAGGTGAGCAGGTCCCCGGAGATCAAGTCGACGCAAGCGACCTCACCGGGATCGAGGCCCTCGACGAAGGGGCCACGCTCGGACGTGCCTACGAGCGTGATCCACGCGGCGCCACTGACGACGGCCACACTGGTCACGGCTATGGGGATCCAAAGCTTCATAGCGGTCACCCCACCTGTCCCAAGCTTCGTATGCCTCGGCGAACACATGACGACGTGTACGGACATGCCAGCGCGGAACAGGTGCTCGGGCATGGTGTCTACTTTAGTCGGATTGGGATCTTGGTGCGGTCGACGAACAGGTCGCAGCTTTGGCATACGCGAAGGCGGCGGACGCGTCCGGTTCCCGGAGCGGTGAACTCGACGTCATCGAAGCGTTCGTGTAGGCAGCCCGACAGCGGTCCTTCCCCGTAGATGACGGTCGTGCCGTTCTGGTGGGATCCGGCGCGGATGATGCCGCCGCCTCCGGCTTTCTGGCCCTTGCCGTAGGTGATGCGCATCTGGACGTGTTGCGGCGGCACCTGGAACGTGGCGCCGATGGTGCCGTTGACGGTGATGGTCCACTGGATCGCGAGCCCGAACGCGCTGGCGGCCGGGTCGGGGTAGATGTCGAGGATGCCTGGTACGGGGTTGGCGCCGTCCAGACTGACGGTCACGGTCTCCGTCAATGTTTCGACTGTGACAACCGCGGCGCGGGTTTTGGGTGTCATGGAGGGGCCTATGTGGTCGCAGCGGGCAGGATGAGCAGGGCGCCGGCTCCGGTGCTGGTCCGGAGTGGACTGAATGGGGGTGGCGTGTGGAGGGTTGCCGTGCCCGCGAACGCAAGGTTACGAACTGGTTGGTGAGTTTGCCTCACCGTTTCGTGTCGCCGTGGTGAGCTGACAGACCCTGACGTGGTGAGGTCTTTGGTCCTCAATGGGACGAAAGGTGCTTTATCGTGCGACCCGTGTCATCGTGGGTGCGGCGGGGGGTATAGAAGAACCCCAGGTGGCTGCCCTACCGGGCTGCCCACCTGGGGTCTGAGCTGTGCGCGAGGGGGGACTTGAACCCCCACGCCCAATAATAGGGCACTAGCACCTCAAGCTAGCGCGTCTGCCATTCCGCCACTCGCGCGCGCACATATGTAGTTGTATCTCTGGGTTCGTGGTGGAACACCACGGTACTCGCGTCCCGAATTGGCACGCGAGGCAACACTTTACACGAGGGGTTGGGGGCCGGGCGAGCGACTATCGGGGGTGCGTTTCAGGTGGTGGTGACGGTGCGGAACTCGGTGCCCGAGGGGGCGAGTTTGCGGAGTTCGTTGATGGTGGAGCGGCGGTCGCGGTCCTTGTTGGTGAAGCCGATCGCGAAGGGGGTGTCGAAGGCTACGCGGGTGCCGTTGGTGGTCTTCCAGAGTTTGGGGCTGGCCTGGAGTTCGTCCACGGCGGTGGGGGCGTCCCAGAGGAGGTATTTGTGGACGTCGCGGGTGGTGAGGCGGAGGTTGTCGACCTCGGACCAGGACAGGCCGACGAAGGTGGCCGCGCCGATGCGGATCCACAGGCGTTCGGTGTCGGCCGCGAGGACGGGGCGGCCGCCGAAGCGCAGGTACATGAAGAGGCTGAAGACGATGACGAGGGCGACGCAGCCCAGCAGGGCCCAGCTGGGCCAGGTGCTCAGGTCGAGGATGAGGGCCATCGAGATGCCCACGAGGAGTGCCGCCAGGGCGGGCAGCAGCATTTGTTTGGCTTCGACGTCGCGCTTGGTGCGCAGTTCGAAGGGCATCGGGTTCAGGCTTCGCCTTAGTTCCATGGTCGCTTTCCTCGCAGGTGATGGAAGCGGCATCATATCGGCGAGCTGGGTGGGGGGACTCGTGAGCCCGAACCACCCGGTTCGGGCTCACGTTGTCAGGCGGGTCAGGGTTTGGTCCACACGGCGACGTAGTCGACGACCATGGGGTGGTTGGGGACGGTGGCGGCGGTGGGGGTCTGGTGGCCCGCGACGCCGTCGGGGAACGCGCCGCCGATGGCGACGTTGAGGATTATGAAGTAGCCGGCGTGGCTGGTCATCTGGTTCCAGGTGTCGGCGGGCAGCTGGTCCTGGCGGACGCTGTGGAACTGTTGGCCGTCCACCAGCCAACGGAGTTGGTGGGGGCTGACGCTGGTGTCCCATTCGAAGGTGTAGGTGTGGAAGCCGCTCTGGCAGGTGCCGCCGGGGCAGGGGCGGCTGGCGCCGATGCCGTTGTTCTCGTTGCAGGGACCGCCGGGAGCCGTGCCACAGTGGAGGACGCCCCAGACGGAGTCGATGCCGTTGACGTTCTCCATGACGTCGAACTCGCCGATGCCCGGCCAGTTCCACCAGTTGCCCCGGTAGGGGGAGCCCAGGGCCCAGAAGGCGGGCCAGTAGCCCTTGGCGGCTTCGCCGGTGACGTTGGGCATCTGGAGGCGGCTCTCGATGCGGACGACGCCGCCCGACGGGGGTTTGAAGTCCTGCTTGTTGGTCTCGATGCGGGCCGAGGTCCAGTTGCCGGAGCCGTCGCGGCGGGGGGTGATGTTGAGGTTGCCGTTGCCGTCCACACTGACGTTGTTGGGATCGTCGGTGTGGTAGGCGATCTCGCCGGTGCCCCAGTTGGCGGGGCCGCCGGGGTAGCCGTGGCCGATGCTGAAGCGCCAGCGGTCGGTGGAGGGCAGGGAGCCTGCGGCACCGTCGAAGTCGTCGCCGAAGACCTGGGTCCAGCCCGGATTGGTGGGGATGGACGCCTGGGCGGTACCGGGGACGGCCAGGAGGGCTGCCGACAGCAGCAGGACGGCGGCTGCCGTGAGCAGCCGCCGTTTGGTGGGTTTGGTCGCGGATGGGGAACTGTCATGTCTCATGACGACCTCGCGGGGGAGGATGGATGGGCACTTACTTACAGGTTAGTAACCTGGGCAGAGCCTATCTGAAACATGTACGTGTGTCAATATCTCGTTTCTTTGTGCCGCAACGGCTGTCAGACGCTGGCGGCCCGGGACAGTGCGGCGGCGGCGTGACCGGCCTCGGCGATCTGGCTGGGCGGGAACTGGTCCCGCCACCAGGCCTGACCGGCTTCCGGCAGCGTGTGGATCGGGTCGTAGTACGGGTACTCGCGGGTGAGCGCGTCGGGGTCGGCGGCCTCGATGGAGGTGCGGTAGTTCTTGGTCCAGTACGAGATGCCGTGCTCGGCGTCGTAGCGGCCGACCTGGTGGACCCAGCGCTTGCCCACGAACGGGACGTCGCAGATGATGCGCGGGGTGGCGTAGCCGGGCAGGTAGCCCATGATGGCGGTCTGCAGGGCCTGCGCTTCGGACACCGAGGTGCGCCAGTGCTCGGAGTTGGGGATCATGTCGCACATGTAGAAGTAGTACGGCAGGATGTTGGCCTCGCCCTGGAGGGCGAAGCACAGGTCCAAAAGGGCCTCGGGGGAGTTGTTGACGCCGTTCATGAGTACGCCCTGGTTGCGGACGTCGCGCACTCCCGCGTCCAGCATCGCCCGCGCTGCCCGCGCCACCGTGGGTGTCAGCGACTGGACGTGGTTGACGTGGGTGTGGATGGCCAGGTTCACGCCGCGTTCGCGGGCGACGGTGGCCACCCGGCCCATGCCGTCGACGACGTCGTCCTGAAGCCAGTGCTGCGGCAGGCCCATCAGCGCCTTGGTGGCCAGCCGGATGTCGCGAATGGACTCGATCTCCAGCAGCCGGGAGATGAAGTTCTCCAGGTTCTTCCACGGGACGTTGGCCACGTCGCCGCCCGACACGACCACGTCGCGTACGCCCGGGTGGGACTGCAGGTACTCGATCATGGCGTCGTAGCGCGCCATCGGCTTGAGCTTGAGTTTCAGCTTGTCGATGGTGGGGGTGGAGTTGCCGACCAGGTCCATGCGGGTGCAGTGTCCACAGTACTGCGGGCAGGTGGACAAAAGCTCGGCCAGCACCTTGGTGGGGTAGCGGTGGGTCAGACCCTCGGCGACCCACATGTCGTGCTCGTGCAGCGAGTCGCGGGTGGCGTGCGGGTGCGAGGGCCAGTCGGTGCGGCGGTCGGAGAAGACCGGCAGCATGTAGCGGCGGATCGGGTCGGCGTAGTACGCCTCGGTCCACGAGCCCGGCGCGGTCGTCTCCAGCGTCGGCGCGATCGTGTTGAGCATCTGCGGCGGCAGCAGCATCGACATGGTGGCGCGCTTGTCGCCGTCGGCGGCCAGGTCGTCGTAGAAGGCGTCGTCGACCCGGTCACCCAGGACGCCGCGCAGCTGCGCCACATTCTTGACACAATGGACACGCTGCCACTGTGCGCTGGACCACTCCTCCTCGGTGACCTCGGCCCAGCCCGGGAAGCGTCGCCAGTCGGGCTCGACCAGGGGGGTGCGCTTGTATTCGTACGGCTGGCCCGTCAACTGGTGCGACATCGCGACCACCTTCGCTAGATTCCACTGCCTCCGCGAGACAATAGCGGAAGACTTCCATATGTCAAGGTACTCTGACGGAGATTTTTCGGCTATCCTCAGCCGAACCCCAAAGTAAAGGTGGAGGTGGACATGCCTGTCCCGTCCGGTTCGCCCATCGGCCTGCACCGGGTGCTGGAGCCCGTCGGAGTGCTGCCGCAGGCGGCGCTGCGCCTGGACGCCAGCCCCGAGATCCGGCCCGACGAGGTGCGGATACGTGTCGAGCGCCTCAATCTGGACGCGGCCTCGTACCGGCAGCTGCGCGAGGCGCACGACGGCGACGGAGCGGCCGTGCGTCGCGCGGTGCGCGAGATCATCGCCGAACGCGGCAAGATGCACAACCCGGTCACGGGCTCGGGCGGCATGCTCATCGGCACCGTCGAGGAGGCCGGACCGGAATCGCCGCTGGGGCTCAAGGCCGGGGACAAGGTCGCGACCCTGGTGTCGCTGACGCTGACCCCGCTGGCCATCCACGACGAGCTGGCCGACTGGGACGGCGGCTCCGAACAGGTTCCCTGCGACGGGCACGCCATCCTGTTCGCCCGCTCCATCGCCGCCGTTCTTCCCGAAGACCTGCCCGACACCGAGGCGCTTGCCGTCTTCGACGTGTGCGGCGCCCCCGCCATGACCGCCCGGGTGGTCGAGCGGCACCGCCGCGCCACCGGCAAGGCCCCGTCGGTGGCGGTACTGGGCGCGGCCGGAAAGAGCGGCACCCTGTCGCTGGCCGCCGCCCGCGACCGGGGCGCGGGCACCGCCGTGGGCATCGTCCGCACCGCCGCCGAGGCGAAGGCCCTGGCCGCGCGCGGACTCACCGACGAGATCGCCGTCGCCGACGCCACCGACGCGGTAGCCGTGTCGGCCGCCGTCCTGGACCGGCTGGCCGCCGCCGACGACCCCGGCGCCAACGACATGCTCACCGACGCCGAACGCCGCCAGATGATCACCGGCGCCGACATCACCGTCGTGTGCGTCGACGTGCCCGGCTGCGAACACGGCGCCATCCTGTCGACCGCCGAGGGCGGCACCGTCATCTTCTTCTCCATGGCCACCTCTTTCCCCACCGCCGCGCTGGGCGCCGAGGGACTGGCCGCCGACGTCGAGATGCTCATCGGCAACGGCTACACACCCGGGCACGCCGCCTACGCGCTCGACCTGGTGCGGTCCCACCCCGGCGCCCGCTCGGCGTTCAGCGCCCGGACATCGGCAGACTGACAGCCATGAACGCAACTCACACCACCCTGTACCGCGGCGGACACGTCCTCAGCCCCGCCTACCCGAACGCGACCGCGCTGGCGATCACCGACGGACGGGTCAGCTGGCTGGGAGTCGACGCCGACGCGCCCGCCGCCGACGAGACCGTCGAGCTGGACGGCTGCCTGGTCACCCCGGCCTTCGTCGACTCGCACGCGCACGTCACCGGCACCGGCAACGCGCTGTCGGGCCTGAACCTGGACGGCACCGGCTCGGCCACCGAGCTGCTGGACCGGGTCGCCGACGCCGCCAAGGCGACGTCGCAGCACGCGATCATCATGGGGCACGGTTTCGACGAGACCGAGTGGGACGACCCGGCGCTGCCCACCGGCGTCGAACTGGCGCGCGCGGTGGGTGGCCGTCGCGCCTACCTGTCGCGCACCTGCGGACACACCGGCATCGCCTCGGCGGCACTGCTGCTGGAGCGCCCCGACCTGGCCGAACTGGAAGGCTACGACGACTCCGGCGTGCTGACGCTGCACGCCCACAAGGCCGCCCGGGCAGCCGCGGCGGCCGCCATCCCCGACACCCAGCGCACCCAGGTGCAACGGGTGGCGCTCAAGCACGCGGCAAGTCTCGGCATCGCCGCGGTCGTCGAGTGCGGGATGGTGACCCCGGGTTCCAGCGTCGGCGAGGACGACTTCACCGGACTGCTGGCACTGGCCGCCTCCGGCGAGCCGCTGCCGCGCGTGTTCGGCTACTGGGGAGAGTTGTGCGCCGCCGCCAAGGCCCGGGAACTGGGCGCCCACGCCTGCGCCGGTGACCTGTCGGTGGACGGTTCGATCGGCGCCCACACCGCCGCCGTCACGCAGCCCTACGCCGACGCCGACACCACCGGCCACGCCTACCTGTCGGCCGAGGACGTCGAGCAGCACATCATCAACTGCTCCGGACAGGGCCTGCAGGGCGGGTTCCACGCCATCGGCGACCAGGCCATCCATAATGTCCTCACCGGCATCGCCGCCGCCGCGCAGACCGTGGGCCTGGAGGTCATCCGCAATGGACGCCACCGGGTCGAACACGCCGAGCTGCTCGACAAGCAGATGATCGCCGGGTTCGTCTCCTTCGGACTGTACGCGAGCGTGCAGCCGTCCTTCGACGCCCGCTGGGGAGGCACCGAGGCCATGTACGCGACCCGCCTGGGCGCCGAACGCTCACTGGCCGCCAACCCCTTCGGCTCGCTGGCCGGGGTCGGCGTCCCGCTGGCACTGGGCTCCGACAGCCCGGTCACGCCGCTGGACCCGTGGGGCGGAGTGCGCGCCGCGGTCAACCACCACAACCCATCGCAGCGGCTGTCGCCCACCGCCGCCTTCGCCGCCCACACCCGGGGCGGCTGGCGCGCCACCGGCGACGACGAGGCCGGGGTGCTGGCGCCCGGAGCGCCCGCGACCCTGGCGGTGTGGGACCACCGCCAGCCCGGGCTTCCCGACGTCGGCCCCGACTCGGTCAACCCGCGCTGCCGCCGCACCGTCCACAACGGCACGGTCATCTTCGACGAGGAGTAACAGGAATGAACCAACTGGCGCGGCTGCCGCTCGACGACGGCACCATCGACCGGGCTCGCAAACTCGCGCGGCGCGCGGGCCAGCCGGTCGTGGACATGGCCAAGAGCCACACCACCGTCGCCGTGGAGCGCACGGTGCTGCGGCTGGCGGGCCTGACCGGCGCCGACGGCGACGGCATCCCGTGGGTGAACCGGCTGGCCGACGCCGTCCGCTCCGATGTGGGCATCGAGCACGGCGTCGCGCTGCCGGTGTTCCACGCGCTGGTGTCCGAGGGCCACCACGACCTGACCATGTTGGCGCACAAGGCCGCCGCCGGTTCGCTGCACTTCTCCATCCCCACCGGCAAGGACGCCGAAGCCGCCAAGGAGGCCGCCCGCATCGCCGTGTCGGGCGGCATCGCCCGCATGGACGCCGCCCGCGCCCAGCGCGACCAGCTCATCGACGAGGTCGGCAACCCCAAGCAGCGTCCCTGGATCTACCTGATCGTGGCCACCGGCGACATCTACGAGGACATCCCGCAGGCACAGGCCGCCGCCCGGGCCGGAGCCGACGTCATCGCCGTCATCCGCTCCACCGGACAGTCCCTGTTGGACTACGTCCCCGAGGGCGCCACCCGCGAGGGCTTCGCCGGAACCTACGCCACCGGCGAGAACTTCCGGCTGATGCGCGCCGCCCTGGACGAGACCAGCCGGGAACTGGGCCGCTACATCCGGCTGTGCAACTACGCGTCCGGCCTGTGCATGCCCGAGATCGCGGCGCTGGCGGGCATGCACCGCTTGGACATGATGCTCAACGACTGCATGTACGGCATCCTGTTCCGCGACATCAACCCGATCCGCACCTTCGTGGACCAGCGGCTGTCGCGCCAGATCCACGCCCGCGCCGGGATCATCATCAACACCGGCGAGGACAACTACCTCACCACCGCCGACGCCGTGGAGGCCGCGCACACCGTCACGGTCTCGCAGCTGCTCAACGAGTACTTCGCCCACGAGGCGGGACTGCCGGACGAACTGCTGGGCCTGGGCCACGCCTTCGAGATCAACCCGGACCTGAAGGACTCGTTCCGGATGGAACTGGCCCACGCGATGCTGGCGCGGCAGCTGTTCCCCGACGCGCCGCTGAAGTGGATGCCGCCCACCCGGCACATGACCGGCGACGTCTTCAAGGGCAACCTGCTGGACGGCTTCTTCAACCTCGCCGGGGCCATGACCGGGCAGGGCATCCTGCTGGTGGGCATGATGACCGAGGCCGTGGTGACCCCGTGGCTGTCGGACCGCGACATCGCGCTGCAGAACGTCCGCTACGTCCTCAACGCCTGCGGCGGCCTCGTCGAGGACTTCCATCCACCGGCCGACGGCTTCATCGCCAACCGGGCCAGGTTCGTGCTGGACGAGGCCGTCGACCTGCTGGACAAGATCGTCGACGACGGCCTGCTCAACGCCATCGCCGACGGCACCTTCGGCATCATGAAACGCCCCGCCGACGCCGGTCGCGGCCTCGACGGCGTCGAGAAGCACGCCGAGGACTACTACAACCCGGCCACCGAACTGCTGGAAGCCGGACAGAAGGAGGCAGCGTGAGCAACATCGTCCGCCCCTACGGCGACACGACCGGCGACGGCATGGTGCAGATGTCGTTCACACTGCCGGTGAAGCACGACAAACGCGCCGAGGGCGCCGCCGCCCAGCTCGCGTCCAAAATGGGCATGGACCCGGCGATGGTGGTGCACGCGCAGCAGATGGGCGACTCGCACACCTTCTTCGTCGTGTACGGCAAGGTGAGCCACCTGGTGAACCTGGAGGACGTCAACGTCGTCGAACGCGACTATCCGCTGCTGGGCGCCAAGGAGGTCAACGCGATCGTCAAGGAGCGGCTGGGCCGCAAGCTCGTCGTGGTCGGCGCCTGTATCGGCACCGACGCCCACACCGTGGGCATCGACGCGATCCTCAACATCAAGGGCTTCGCGGGGGAGAAGGGCCTGGAGTACTACCGGGAGCTGCGGGTGCTCAACCTGGGCGCCCAGGTGGCGGTGCCGGACCTGGTCAACCGGGCCGTGGACGAGGAGGCCGACGCGGTGCTGGTCTCGCAGGTGGTGACGCAGCGGGACGCGCACCTGCACAACACCCGGGAGCTGTCGGCGGCGTTTCGGGAGGCGCTGCCGCCCGAGAAGCGGCCGCTGCTGATCATCGGCGGGCCGCGGTTCGACGAGACCATGGCCGACGAGCTGGGTGTCGACCGGATCTTCAGTCGGGGCACCACGCCCGCCGACGTCGCCAGCTACATCACCCACAAACTCATCACGTCGAAGGAACTCGTCGCATGAGCCGCGAAGGACTGACGGTCACGCACCGCCGGTACGTGCCATACAGCCACGCCCACTACGCGGGCAACCTCGTCGACGGCGCCTACGGGCTGGCCATGTTCGGCGACGTCGCCACCGAGGTGTGCGTCGTGGGCGACGGCGACGAGGGCCTGTTCGCGTCCTATTCGGACGTGCAGTTCAAGGCGCCGGTGCGGGCCGGGGACGTCGTGGAGGCCACCGCCGTGGTGACCCGGGTGGGCTCCCGCAGCCGCACCATCGACTTCACGCTGCGGGTCGTGTGCCGGGGCCGTCCCGATCGCGGGGAGTCGGCCGCCGAGGTGCTGGCCGAGCCGATCACGGCGACGACCGCCACCGGCACCGTCGTCGTACCGCCGAAGTCGTGACGAACGGTCGCGGCGACGGCGCGGCCGACGGTCCGACCGAGGCGCGGCCGGGCCGGGATCGCGGCGCCGCCGAGGTGATCGTGTGCGCTGACGTCGGCTCGACCTACACCAAGGTCGCCGCCGTGGACGCCGAGACCGGGCGGCTGTACGGCACCGCCGCCCACCGCACCACCATCGACACCGACGTCCTCGACGGCCTGGACGCCGCCCGCGAGCGGGTCGAGGCGGAGCTGCCGTCCGGGGCCAGCACCGAACTGCTGGTCTGTTCCTCGGCCGGTGGCGGCCTGCGGTTGGGCGTCATCGGCAACGAGCCGCTGGTCACCGCGACCGCCGCGCACCGGGCCGGGTTGTCGGCCGGGGCCCGGGTTGTCGCCATTATTTCGGGGTATATCGAAACCGAGGCAATCCGGAAACTCACCACCACCGCCCCGGACATCCTGCTGCTCGCCGGTGGTACCGACGGCGGCGACGCGACGGTCCTCATCGAACACGCGCACACGCTGGCGGCGGCGTCCGCATCGGACGAACGACTGCGGCTTCCCGTGGTGCTGGCCGGAAACACCGCCGCCGCCACCGAGGTCACCGCGATCCTCACCAAGGCCGGACTCCATGTGACCGCAGTGGACAACGTCCTGCCCCGCATCGGACAGCTCAACCCGGCACCGGCCAGAATCGCGCTGCGCGAGGCGTTCCTCAAACACGTCATCGCGGGCAAACACCTGTCGGACCGGGAATCCTTTGCCGCGCTGGTGCGTTCGGCCACTCCCGACGCCGTACTGTCCGGAGTGGAAGTGCTCGCCGAGTCCCACGGCGACCTGGTCGTCGTCGACGTCGGCGGCGCCACCACCGACGTGTACTCGGTGCTGACCCCCGACGCCGAACTGTCCGGCCCGCGTCGCGAGGTCGCCGGAACCGCGTGGCGCTCGCGCACCGTCGAAGGCGACCTCGGACTGCGGCACACCGCGCCGGGCATCGTGGCCGCCGCCGAGACCGAGGCGCTGCTGGAGCCCGGCGAGGCCGAGCCACTGCGCGAGGCCGCCGCCCGCCGAGCCGAGGCACCGTCCTGGCTGCCCGACACCGCCGCCGAGATCGCCGTCGACCTGCGGCTGACCCGGCTGGCCATCACCATCGCACTGCGGCGCCATGCCCGAGGGGAGCGTCTGGGCGGCCCACAGGCGCCGCTGCGGGGCGGAAAGGACCTGCGCCAGGTTTCATACGTCATCGGCTCCGGCGGCGTCCTGAGGAACCATGGCGCGGCCGCGGGCGAGGCCCTGCGGCAGGCCGTGTGCGGCGACACGGCGGGTGGTTATCCGCTGCCCGAAAATCCAGTGACGGTCATCGATACCTCCTACGTGCTCGGTGCCGCCGGGCTACTGGCGCACCACCACCCCGACCTGGCCGCGACACTCCTGGACCGCCATCTTTCCCATTCGGTCTGACCTGCGAAAACATAATTGGCACTGCCAATTTCTCGGACCCGGTTGACAGCCATAGGGGGGCAGGGATTACGGTTTCTAACGTCCAAGAGGGCGGGGCCCACAAGCTTCGTCCTTTTAAGTCGGGGGCGACTCGACTCGCTTTGCTCCTTCGCTGACTGGACAATCGGTGGCAACGCGGCCGCATTGCCGCCGGCGGCCAGGTCCAGGGCGCGGGGGTCGGCGGAGCGGTGCGGGGCGGTCGCCGTATGGCATCAGACATGATGGACACGCGTCACCAGTAGACAACAGCTTTGTGCCGGACAGCCTGTCGGTACGAAGTTGGTCCGAAGGCGGGGCGGAGAAATCGTGGCGGTGCCGGCCGTACAGGGACTGGGAGAACACCGTGCGAGGGGCGTGGCCGTGGCTACGCCCCTTTGCCGTGCCCGGACTTCTCACATCGCCACTTCCGAACCGCTGGCCACCGCGGTGCCATTTGCCCACTCGGGCCATGGATGTTCGACGCGCATGCGTCAGAATCGACGAGACCCCCTCGCGAGGAGACGCAGAATCCGTGACCACCACGATCACCGACGCCACCGACACGACGCCATCGGACGGGACTCCGTCGGCACCGCCGCCGGACCCCTGGTGGCGGGCGCCGGGCATCGGCGGGCCGCGACTGTCGTTCAGCGCCGCCGCGCTGGTCGCGCTGGCGTCCGGCGGGTTGCTGCTGTTGGCGTTCCCGCCGATCAACCTGTGGTTCATGGCGCCGCCCGCTGTCGCGCTGTTCGCGATCGCCTGTCACCGCCGCAAGTTCCGGGGCGGGCTGGGCATCGGCTTCTTGGCGGGGCTGGCGTTCTTCCTGCCGTTGTTGAGCTGGACCTCCACCCAGTTGGGTCCGTTTCCCTGGATCATGCTGTCGTTGTTGCAGGCGCTGTACTTCGGTTTCCTGGGCGCGGCCAGCGCCCTGTCGAGCCGCTTCGCCGACCGCTTCCGGGCCTGGTGGCCGCTGGCCGTCGGCGTGCTGTGGGTCGGGCAGGAGGCGCTGCGCGACCGGACGCCGTTCGGCGGTTTCCCGTGGGGACGGCTGGCCTTCAGCCAGGCCGACTCGCCGTTGGCGTCGTTCGCGTGGCTGGGCGGCGCCCCGCTGGTGACCTTCGCCGTCGCGGCCTGCGGCGGGCTGCTGGCGCTGGCGGCCTGGCGTAGCTGGCGTGGCGGCGTCGCCCCCACGGCTGCCGACGGCACGAACCGGCCGCTGGCGACCGCGGCCGACAACGACGGGGCCGGACTGCCGAGCGCGGTGGCCGACGGCCGCGCGACCCCGGCCCGGCCGCGAGCCGCCGACACCGGGCAGCGCCGCGTTGTCACCGCGGCGGCTCTCGTTGGCGCGGCTGTGCTGATCGTGCTCGCGGGGCTGGTGGTCCCGACGTGGACCACCGCGCCGTCCGGCGACAAGACCACCGTCGCGCTGGTGCAGGGCAACATCCCGCGCACCGGCGGCATCGACGTGTTCGAGCACAAGTTCCAGGTGCTGAAGAACCACGTCAAGGGCACGAAGAAGCTCGCCAAGGACATCAAGGCCAAGAAGGTCGACAAACCCGAACTGGTGGTGTGGGCCGAGAACTCCTCCGACATCGACCCGTTCTCCGACGCCGAGGCCGCCCGGCTGATCTCCAGCGCCGCCAAGGCCGTCGACGTTCCGATCCTGTTGGGGACACTGCAACGCGACGGCGACGGCATCCGCAACGTCTCGGTCGTGTGGGATCCCGAGAAGGGACCGGGTTTCACCTACACCAAACAGCACCCGGTGCCGTTCGCCGAGTACATCCCGATGAAACCCGCCGTTCGCGCGGTGGCCGGGCTCATCGACGAGCGGATGGTCGAGGGCATCGACCGGGTCAACGGCTTCACTCCCGGCGACAAACCCGGCGTCATCCCGGCGGCCGGTTTGACGGTGTCGGGCATCATCTGCTTCGAGGTCGCCTACGACGACCTGGTGCGCACCTCGGTGACCGAGGGCTCGCAGATCCTCGCGGTGCAGACCAACAACGCGTCGTTCAACAACGCCGAGGCCACCCAGCAGATGGCGATGGTGCGGCTGCGTTCGATCGAACACGGCCGCCCGGGACTCATGGTGTCCACAGTGGGTGTCTCAGGATTCACCGACGCTTCCGGAGCTGTTTACGATCAGACCTCCTTCAACACCTCCGCCGTTATCGTCCGAACTTTTAGTCTTGGTACGGGCGAAACACCTGCGACGAGGCTCGGTGAGATACCGGAGTTCGCCGCCTGTGTGGCGGCCGTGGGTGTCCTGGCCGCCGCCGTGGTGTTGCGTCGGCGCCGAACATCCGACACTTCCGGACCGGCCGTGGTGAAGGCCGGTGACACGTAGGCCGACACAGAAGGCGAGCACAGGTGACCGAGCAGCAGGCGAACCCAGGGTCCGAGGCCGAGGAGTATCCGGGCGCGGGGCGGGTGCTCGTGATCATCCCGACCTTCAACGAGAAGGAGAACATCCGCATCATCGTGGCGCGGGTGCGTGAATCGGTACCGCAGGTTCACATCCTCATCGCGGACGACAACAGCCCCGACGGCACCGGGGACATCGCCGACGAACTGTCGGCCGCCGACGGCAACGTCCACGTGCTGCACCGGCCGGGCAAAGGCGGCCTGGGGGCGGCCTATCTGGCCGGGTTCAACTGGGCCCGCGACCACGGCTACGACGTGGCCTGCGAGATGGACGCCGACGGGTCGCACGGCCCCGAGCAGCTGCACCGGCTGCTGGACCAGCTGTCGCACGCGGACGTCGTGCTGGGTTCGCGTTACATCCCCGGCGGCGAGGTCGTCAACTGGCCGTTCCACCGCCAGTTCCTGTCCCGGGGCGGCAACATCTACGTCCGGATGGTGCTGGGCATCCCGGTCAAGGACGCCACCGGCGGTTACCGGGCGTACCGGATGGCCGTATTGGACAAGATCACATCCGGGTGGACTCCACCGCGAGGGTATTGTTTTCAGATCGACCTGGCGTGGCGCGCCGTCAAGGCGGGTTTTCAGGTCGACGAAGTACCGATCACCTTTGTCGAACGCGAACGCGGCGAGTCCAAGATGAGCGGTTCCATTGCCAGGGAGGCCCTGTGGCGGGTCACCGGCTGGGGACTGCGACACCGTTTCCACCGCGTCGCGCGCCTGTTCACCGGAAAGGCTCGCAGCGACCGTGACCAGTCCGCACGAAGTACCGGGGCAACCACGTCGGCCGAGTTATCGTGCCCGGCTGACGTTCGCGATCTACGCGGCCGCCGAACTCGTCACGCTGTATCTGCTGTGGACGAGCATCGGGCCGTTGTGGACGATCCTGCTGTTCGGGGCCACCACGGTGTTGGGCATCGTCAGTCTCGGAGCGGTGGGCACCAAGGCGGCCCGCGACTACCGGGAGGCGGTGTCGCGCAACGAACCGCCCGGACCGGCGGCGATCTCGGGCACGATCGGCGTCGTCGGCGCGATCCTGTTGATCCTGCCGGGTTTCCTCACCGACGTGGTGGGGCTGCTGTGCGTCTTCCCGCCGACCCGGTTCCTGTGGCGGTCGCTGGTGACCCGGTTCGTGTCGAAGCGGATGGACTCGCCGTCGGTGTCGCGGCTGTTCGGCCCGCGCGTGGTCAACACCGGCTGGGGGACCCCCAAACCCGACGCGGCCCACGACCCGGACGCCGTCATCGACGGCGAGGTCCTGGACGGTGAGGTCGTCGACGTGACCGACGACAAACCCCGGCCGCAGCAAAACGGGCCCCGGCAGCTGCCAGACAGCCAGGACCCGTTAACGACCGTGTCGAGGTGAAGATCCGCGAGGGCCTATTCGCCCCGGCGCGCGCGCATCTCCGCCAGCCGCTCCTTGAGGATCTCCTCGAGTTCGTCGGTACTGCGGCGCTCCAGGAGCATGTCCCAGTGGGTGCGCGGCGGTTTGGCCTTCTTGCCCTCCGGCTCCTCACCGTCGACAAGCTTCGCCACCGTGCCGTCCAGGCGGCACTCCCAGGTCGCGGGGACCTCGGCCTCCACCGCGAACGGCACCTCGAAGCGGTGCCCCCGCGCACACACGAAATCGCGCGTCTGCCGCGGTGCCAATTCGGTGTTGCGGTCGGACTCGTAGCTGATCGCACCCAGCCTGCTACCGCGTAGCATCCGTTCGCTCATCGTCGTGGCCTTCCCCTCTTATGAACGTCTGTCAATTGATTCACTGCTGTTTCGCGCACCTGCTCGCCATTGTCGTGTTCTGCCGTGAGGTCGCCAGGCACAACGCGGCGCACAGTGTAACGACCCCTGAAAGCGAAATGTTTCCGGACCGGGCGTCGCGGGGCGCGTGGATTTTTTCATCACCGTCTATACAGACACGCTTTGCCTCCGGAAATGACGCGGGACGTGGGCAAAACCACATACGGTTCATGATGTCCGCAAATCGGGCATAACACTACCTGCGTCCACCGGGTTCACAGCGTCGTGATGGGGGTCCGCGATGACCGAAGGCACAACCACCGCTTCGAACGACCGTAGCTTCTTCGGACATCCCTGGGCCCTGGCGACGCTCTTCTCCACCGAACTGTGGGAACGCTTCAGCTTCTACGGCATGCGCGCCATCCTGGTGCTGTTCCTGACCGCCTCGGTGGCCAACGGCGGCTGGGGATGGGCGGCCGGGGACGCCAACGCCCTGTACGGCGTCTACAACGGCTTCGTGTACCTCATGGCGCTGCCGGGTGCCTGGATCGCCGACCGGCTGATCGGCGCCCGACGCTCGGTGCTGTGGGGCGGGGTCATCATCGCACTGGGCCACTACAGCCTGGCGCTGCCGTGGCAGCCGACGTTCTTCCTCGGCCTGGTGCTGATCGTGTGCGGCACCGGTCTGCTGAAGCCGAACATGTCGGCGATGGTGGGGGAGCTGTACCCTCGCGACGATCCGCGCCGCGACGCCGGGTTCTCGCTGTTCTACATGGGCATCAACATCGGCGGTTTCGTCGCGCCGCTGATCACCGGCTACCTGGCCGGGAACGTCGGCTGGCACATGGGCTTCGCCGCCGCCGGGGTCGGCATGACCATCGCCGTCATCTGGTACGTCGTCGGCGGACGCGGCATGGGCGACCTCGGCCGGGAGGTCGTCAAGCCGTTGGTGGAGGGCGAGTCGGCGAAACTGGTCCGCAACGTGCTGATCGGCGGTGTGCTGTCGATCGCGGCCTGTGTGGCGGCGGTGTGGGTGCTGACCGACGTGGCCGGGATGGGCTCGTCCACGGCGATCCTGCTCGTCATCACCTTCGTGCCGATCATCGTGGCGGTCGTGTACTTCGTCCGGATGTTCGCCGACCCGGGTATGACCTCGGTCGAACGCAGCCGGGTGCACGCTTACGTGTACCTGTTCGTGTTCGCCGCGGCGTTCTGGCTGATCTACGACCAGGCCGGTTCGGTGATCAACCTGTTCACCGAGAAGGACGTCG
The DNA here is from genome assembly GCF_000024545.1 of Stackebrandtia nassauensis DSM 44728. Lineage (GTDB taxonomy): Bacteria > Actinomycetota > Actinomycetes > Mycobacteriales > Micromonosporaceae > Stackebrandtia > Stackebrandtia nassauensis. The sequence continues at coordinate 4,206,590 of NC_013947.1, read as the reverse complement.
ACCTGGACCTGCCGCTGGTGGGGCAGGTGTCGGCGGCGATGTTGCAGTCCATCAACCCGATCCTGATCATTATCGGTTCGCCGCTGGCGGCCATCGTGTGGCTGCGGCTGGGGCACCGGCTGTCGACGCCGGTGAAGTTCTGCTTCGGTCTGATCTTCAACGGGGTCGCGTTCATCCTGATGAGCTTCGCCGCGATGGCGGCCGTCGGCGGCGAGAAGGTGTCACCACTGTGGATCGTGGCGGTATACGCGATCCAGGTCGCCGGTGAGCTGTCGCTCAGCCCCGTGGGGCTGTCGGCGACCACCAAACTGGCACCCGCCGGATACCTGTCGCAGATGCTGGGCCTGTGGTTCTTGGCCAACGCGGTCGGCGACGCGATCGGCGGCCAGGTGGCCCGGCTCCAGGGACCGCTGGGCGACCCGGGCTACTTCAGCATCCTGGGCGGGGCCAGCCTCGCGCTGGGCCTGTTCGCGGTGCTGTTCGCCAGAGCGCTGCGCAGCCTCATGCGCGGTATCCACTAGCGGGTTCAACCGACGCGGAGCCCGGCCGCTCGGCGCGGCCCCGCCGGCGCTTCGCGCGGCGGTTCAACGGCTGCGGCCCGTCCCGTCGCCTCGCGCGGCACGTCAGCGCGCGCGGCCAACGCGGGAGCCCGGCCGCTCGGCACGGCCCCTCGCGCGGCGGGTGCTTCAACGGGTGCGGCCCGGCCGTTTCCCGCGCGGCGGGCACGTCAGCCCGCCTGGTCCCGCTGCCGTCTTGCGCGGCGCGTCAGCGCGCGCGGCCCGGCCGTCGCGAGGCCAGCCACAGTGCCGCGCCGCCGAGCAGCGCGACCGTCGCGAGCGCGAACAGGCCGCCCACAGGCGCGCCGGTCACCGGCAGGAAGATGCCGGTGCCGGAGTCGTTGACGTCCACCTTGGGCCGGGGCGGGAAGCTCAGCTTCACGAAGCACTCGGACGCGGGCTTCTTGGCCGAGCAGTTGGTGTCGGTGCCGCCGATGACGGTGCTCTCCAGCTTGCCGTCGCCGGGACGGGGGTTCTTGACCGTCACCGAGTAGGTCAGCGTCGCGGTGGCCTCGGCCGGGAGCGTGCCGGTCCATTTCAGGGATCGGCCCTTGAACACGGACTCGCCGGTGCTGGCGGTGACGTCGAAGGGGCGGGTGGCGTCGTCCAGTGCCCGCGACAGGTCGACGCGGAACGACGCGTCCTCGACGGGGGCGTCGCCGTTGTTGGTGACCGTGATGGTGTGGACGACGGTGTCGCCGGGGCCGATCCGCTGGGGTGTGGCGGTCGCGTTGATACTGACGTCGGGCACCGGTACCGACAGCGCGACCTGCTGGAGCAGCGGTTCGGCGCCGCTGATGCCGATGTCGGCCGAGGTGTCGCCCGCGGCGATGACGCCTTCGGGCAGCGGCGTGTCGGTGATGTGGGACCCCGCCGGGGCGATCGCGGTGCCGTTGACGCTCAGTCGGGTGTCGCCGTATCCGGTGGCGCTCAGGCGCGGCGCGGCGGTGCCGAAGCGCCGGAACCCGTCCAGCCGCAGCGCGGACTCGGACGCGGTCAGCGCGCCCCCGTAGATGGCGACGTGTCGCTTGACGACGCCGTCGGCCCGGCCGCGCGGCAGCTCGTAGGCCACGGTCAGGCTCCAGCCTGCCGCGCAGTCCCCGGCGCGCACGCCCTCGACGGTGACGGCGGTGCCGCCCGCCAGCCCGGACAGTCGCTTCGTCACGTCCGCCTCAGCGGTGTCGCCGCCGGTGACCCGGCCCGGCACCGTGGCCGCCTCGGCGTCGCCGACGCGCAGCCGCGTCGACGCCGTCGGGGCGTCGGTTCGGCACGCCTCGCCCAGGCCGCTGGCCCACGACAGTCGCGCGTGCGCGACCGTGGCGCCCTCGGGGATGCGCAGCCGCGCCGAACTGGCTTCGGCGCAGTCGTGGCCGCAGGCGGGTTCCCGGTTGCCGATCGTCGTGACGTCGCCGTACAGGTCGGCGGAGAACCGTGACGCGAGCCCGGAATCGGTGATCGCGGCGTCGGCACCGGTGCCGGTGACGCCGATGCTCGTGCTGATCGCGATCGCCGTGACCGCTACCGCTGTGATCGTGAGACGCGTGTGCCGAAACAGCTTCATGGGACATCCTCACAACACCGTTGGCCTGAGTGTAATGAGGTGAGCACTTTCAGTTACGGTTTCCGGGTATTTGGATGTTTAGCTCTTTGACGAGTCGTTCCGCCTGTGCACACAGGACGTCCACGAAGGCCCGGACCGCCGGTGCCGGTTCGATTTCAGGCGCGGTGGCCGCGTAGATCCCGCGCACCGGCGTGGTCGCGGAGTCCACAGGCACCAGTGCGATGTCGGGTCGTATCGACGCCGCCGCCAGCGCCGGGATCAGCGTCACCCCCAGGCCCGCCGCCACGAAGCCCTGCTTGGCGGTCCATTCCCGTGCCACGTAGGCGATGCGTGGCGCGAAGCCCTGGCGCAGCGCGGCGCTGATGAGGGTGTCCTCGGGGGTGGGGTTGCCCGCGATCCAGTTCTCGTCGGCCAGTTCGGTGAGCCTGACGCGTCGGCGGTCGGCGAGCCGGTGCCCGGCGGGCAGCGCGACGGACATCGGTTCGTCGCACAGTTTCCGCAAGCTCAGCGGTGGCAGTGCCGCGATCTGCGGTGGGTAGCCATTGAGGACGGCCACGTCCAGTTCGTCGCGGGCGACGCGCGGGGCCAGTTGTCGGGTCAGGTCGTCGAGGTGGGTGACGGTGACGTCGGGGTGCGCGGCGGTGAACCGCGCGATCGCCTGCGGCACCAGCGTCACACCCACGGTGGCGAAGGAACCGACCCGCACCCGACCGGCGGCGAGCCGTCGAACGTCACCGATGTCCTTTTTGGCTTCATTGAGCCTCGCCAGGACGGCCTCGGCGTGTCCCAACAGGAATCGGCCGGGTTCGGTCAGTCGCACGCCCCGCGCCAGCCGGTGGAACAGCACGGCGTCCATCTCGGACTCCAGTGCCGCGACGTGACGGGAGATCGCCGACTGGGTGTAGCCGAGGTCCTTGGCGGCGGCGGTGAAGGACCCGGTGCGGGCTATGGCGCGGAACACCTCGAGCCAGGCGGTTTCCATGGGAGCTCCAGTTATGCGCATTCCGCATGGATCTCATGCGAAACATTCGTTGGTCGAATGGCTGGTTCGAGCATAGCGTCGCAACCGTTCACACCGGATCACCAGTGAGGAAACCGACGATGCCGACCACGGCGATATTGGGACAGGGACGCATGGGCGCCGCGATGGCGGCGCGGCTGCGCGAACACGACGCCGACGTGAGGGTGTGGAACCGCGATCCGGCGCGCTGCGAGGCGGCCCGCGCGGCCGGGGCCACCGTCGCGGCCAGCGCCGCCGAAGCGGTCACCGAAGCCGATCTGGTGCTGGTCATGCTGGCCGACGGCCCGGCGGTGGCCGAGGTGCTGGCCGAGGTGGTCCCGGCGCTCGGAAGCGAGGCGGTGGTGGTCCAGATGTCCACCATCTCGCCGGACGAGACCCGGGCGCTGGCCGCGAAACACCACGCACTGCCGCTGTTGGACGCGCCGGTCAAGGGCAGCGTGCCGCAGGTGCTGGCGGGATCGCTGGCGATCCTGACGGCGGGCGCCAAGTCCGACGTGGACCGGGCCCGTCCGGTGCTGGAGCACCTGGGAACGATCGTCGACTGTGGCGCGATCGGCGGCGGTTCGGCGGCCAAACTCGTCGTCAACGCCGCGATGATCGCCACCGCGACGGTGCTGGCGCAAAGCTTCGCGCTGGCCGCCCAGCTGGGTCTCGACGAGGCCGCCACCCGCGAACTGCTGTCACAGACCCCGTTGAGCCCGGCCCTGCGGCGCTACGACCCCGACGGCGGCGACTTCCCGGTCTACCTGGCCGCCAAGGACGTCCGGCTGGCCCACGAGTCCGCCGAGGGCCTCGCGGTCTTCCAGGCCGTGGAGGCCCACCTCAACCAGGTCGCCGAATCCGACGCACAGGCAGGACTGTGGACGGTCGTGCGTCAGGCCGTCGCGACCTTCGAATAACCACACCGGAGAGGAAAACCCATGCGCAAGACCTACGACAACCCCGAGGCCGCGCCGAAACCCGGTGGCCACTACACCAACGTCATCAAAGTGGAGTCCGGCGACTCCGTCACGCTGCACCTGTCCGGGCAGATCGCCCTCGACCACGACGGCGAGGTGGTCGCGCCCGGCGACATGACCAAACAGTCGCATGTGGTCATGGAGATCATCGGCAAGCTGCTGGCCGCCCACGGCGCCGGATTCGACGACATCGTCAACATCCGCACCTTCCTGACCGATATGGACAGACTGCGGGAGTACGGCGACGTGCGCCGCACCTACTTCGACGGCGAACCCCCGACCAGCACCACCGTCGAGGTGACACGGCTGTTCCGTCCCGGCGCGCTGCTGGAGGTCGAAGTCGTCGCGGTGATCGCCGCCTGAGTCCTTTAATCCACGGTGGACGCGCGGATCGCGCGTCCACCGTTTGGCATGCGTCGAACCGGCGTGCTAACGTCTCCACCAACCGGTTGGTTGAGAGACGAGGATCGATACATGCCGAAACCCACGGCCAGCACCGACCGCAGGCAACAGCTGGTGGAGGCCGCCTTCGACGAGATCGCCGCCAACGGCTTCGAGGGCCTGCGCACCCGCGCGGTGGCCCGCGCCGTCGGCATCGACCACTCCACCGTCCACCACCACTTCGCCACCAAGGCCGACCTGATCGCGGCCGTCGTCGACCACGCGATCGCCCCGTTCCGCACCGGCAAACCACTCACCGGCAGCCCCGCCGAGCAGCTGCGCGATCACCTCAACCTGTTGGTACGCCTCATGCGTGAGCGTCCCCGCCTGTTCATCGTCCTGCGTGAACTCGACCTGCGCGCGACCCGCGACGACAACATCCGCGCCATTTTGGCCGAACGCGACAACCGGTGGCGCGACACCACGACCACCCTGTTCCGCCAACCCGGCTGGCACTCCGACACCGACCCCGAGGCCGCCGCCGAACTGGTGATCGCGGCCGTCAAGGGCGCTTCCTTCGCACCCGACCCCGATCGCGCCGCCGCGGCCATCGACGAGTTGCTGCGGCTGCTGACTCCCCGTGAGGAACGACCATGACCACGATCGCCATCATCGGCGGCGGCAACGGCGGACTGTGCCTGGCGCAGGGCCTGGCCCGCGCCGGAATCGACTTCACCGTCTACGAACGCGACGCCACCGTCACCTCCCGCGAGCAGGGATACCGTGTCCACATCGACCCGAACGGCAGCGCGGCGCTGGCCGAGTGCCTCCCCGAGCCACTGTGGAACGCGTTCGTCGCGACCGCCGGTGAGGCGGGAACGGCGGGCTTCGGGTTCCTGACCGAGAAACTCGCACCACTGTGCCTGGTCGAGCCGGAGATCTTCCGGGGCGGCCACGACGACCCCGCCAGCGGCCACCACGCGGCCAGCCGCGTCACCCTGCGGCAGATCCTGTTGGCGGGCCTGGGGGACCGGGTGCGATTCGGCAAGGAGTTCGTCGACCACGAACAACTCGACGACGGCCGAGTGCGCGTCAACTTCGCCGACGGCACCAGCGCCGAGGCCGACTTCGTGGTGGCCGCCGACGGCGCCAACTCCCGGCTGCGGCGCCGCGTCCTTCCCGCGGCCTCGCGTGTGGACGTCGGCGCGATGGGCATCGGCGGCAAACTGCCGCTGGCCGGTGCCGACTGGCTGCCGCACCACCTGGCGGCCGGGCTCAACGTCATCATGCCGCCGCGCGACTTCCTGTTCACGGCCGCGTTTCAACGCCGCCACACCGAAACCGATGCACGGGCACTGCTGGCCGAGGACATCGCCGCGGCGGGGCTGGACGTTGCCGAACTGTTCCGGCACTTCGAGAACACCGACTACATGATGTGGGCGTTCGTCCTGCCCACCGGCACGGTCGACATCGACAGCCCCGGCACCGTCCTGCGCGACCTGGTGCTGGAGCGCGCCCGCGACTGGGACGAACGGCTGCGGCGCGTCCTGGCCGAAACCGCGCCCGACACGATCAACGCCTTCGCGTTCCGGGCCGCCACCAAGGTGAAACCCTGGCCGACCGGCAATATCACCCTGCTGGGCGACGCGATCCACAGCATGCCGCCCACCGGCGGCGTCGGCGCCAACACCGCGCTGCGCGACGCGGCGCTCCTGTGCCGCGCGCTCACCGACGTCGACAGGGGACGCTCGTCGCTGCGCGAGGCGGTGGCCGGATACGAGAAGGAGATGCTCAAGCACGGCTTCGCGGCCGTCGACACCTCGGTGACGCGAGCCCGGCAGGCGCTGTCGGGGCGGATCGCGCGCCTCGGCGGTCGCACCTTCATGCGCGTGTGCGGCGCCGTGCCGCCGCTGCGCCGGGCGGTGTTCAAGACCCGCTGGACCGAACCGCCGCGCACCGGCTCGGACGCGCCACCTGCGACGTCGGACACCGACGACGGCCGGATAGCCTCACGTCCATGAAAGCGACCGTCTTCCACAATCCACGTTGCAGCAAGTCCCGGCAGGCCCTCGACCTGGTCAACCAGTCCGGTGCCGAGGTGACCGTCGTCGAGTACCTCAAGGACCCGCCGTCGAAGGCAGAACTGGCGAAACTGATCGCCGACGCCGGACTGGCGCCCCGCGACGCGGCCCGGCGCAAGGACGCGCTCTACAAGGAACTCGGCCTGGACAACCCGGACCTGTCCGACGACGAGGTCATCGGCATCATGGCCGACAACCCGGCCGTGATCGAGCGTCCGTTCGTGGTGACGGACAAGGGAACCCGACTCGCCCGTCCCACCGAACTCGTTAACGACATCCTCTGACCCCTCAGGACGGACGCGACGAACGCGGACTTGCCCTCGGTGTACGCCTCCCGGTCGTGGCCGCACCGAGCGGCGAGCCCGCGTTTGAGCGCCGCGTACTCGGCGACGAGCGCGGCATCGCCGCGCAGCGCGTCGCGGAAGTCGAGCTGATCGCGCCACCGGGCATTCCCGGCCGCGATGACGTGCAGGTGAGCCTCGCGATGCCGCCCGGAAGCGTCCGGTTTGACGAAGAACCGCCGCCAGGACCGCCGGTCTAGTTCGGGCGGGACGTAACACCAGCCCAGCTCGGCCAGCCGCGCCGCGTACCCGGCGACCACGGCGTCCGGGTCGGCCACCGAGGCCATGACGTCGACGATCGGCTTGGCGGCCAAGCCGGGAACCGACGTAGAGCCGATGTGCTCGACCCCGTCGACCAACTGATCGGCGAGCAGCCCCGCCACCGACGCGACCTCACGCTCGCCCCGCACCGCCCACGCCGGATCGTAGGGGCTGACCTCGGCCGCCTCGGTTGCCCACCCAGGGATCGCTTCGCTCATCGCGACACGCTAACGCGCCAGTGCGACGGTCAAGCCCGGTTGGCCTCGGTGAGCCGCGGGTCCACCTCGCCGCCGCCCTCCCGGTCATGCCACAACCACGCCGCCCGAGCCACCTCGGTCTGCGAGGTCTTCGGGTCGGTCTCGATCTCGTAGGTCCACTCCTGCCCGCCCGCCGAGCGAAGAGTCACCGTCCACTTCACCTGTTCAGTTCCGCGCTTGCTCACCCGAGCACCATGTCACACGGACGATCGCCGTCGGGCGCTGCTGGCGAATCCCGGCCCGCCCCGAGCCGGACGTTCGGTTTCGTTCGGCTATAGCAGTTTTATCGTTGTAAACCTTGTCTGGAATCTTTGATTTCAGTACTGTTTCACGATCAGCCCCCGATTGTGAAAGCCCGGCACCCATGCTCACAAACGCCCTGTCGTTCGTCCGTAGCCGCAAACTGCTCACCCTCGGCATCGCCGCCGCCATCGCGGTGTCGTCCGCCGCCTGGATCACCCTCAGCCCCGACGCGAAAGCCGAGGGCGCCGACGCCAAGGCCGTCGCCCCGCAGATCGTCATCGGCGGCAACTTCCCCGACCCGGACGTCAGCAAGTTCGGCGACAAGTACTACGCCTACGCCACCAACGGCGGCCAGAACCTCCCGGTCGCGACCTCCGACAAACCCGGCGGCGAATGGGCCATGACCGGAGCCGACGGCCTGCCGAAACTCGGCGCCTGGGCCCAACCGGGCCGCACCTGGGCCCCCGACGTCTCCCAGCGCCCCGACGGCTCCTACCTGCTCTACTACACCGCCCACAGCATCAGCCCCGACCGCCAGTGCATCGGCGCGGCCACCTCCGCCAAACCCGAGGGCCCCTTCGAACCCGTCGGCGACAAACCCATCGTGTGCCCCGCCGACGAAGGCGGCGCCATCGACGCGTCCTCCTTCACCGACGGCGACAAGCACTACCTGATCTACAAGACCGACGCCAACGCCATCGGCAAACCCCCGGTGGTCTACCTCCAGGAGACCAGCGCCGACGGCGTCAACTTCATCGGCGACCGCATCGAGATCCTGCGCAACGACCAGGACGCCGAACGCGGCATCCTGGAAGCCCCGGTCATGGTCAAACAGGGCGGCAACTACGTCCTGTTCTACGCGGGCGGCGAATACTGGAACGACAGCTACTTCACCAGCTACGCCACCTCCACCTCCCTGACCGGCCCCTTCAAGAAGGCATTCCGCCCCCTCATCACGGGCTCCAGCGTGGACGGCGCCGTCAACGGACCCGGCGGAGCCGACGTGGTTCGCGGCTCCGACGGCGTCGACCACATCTTCTTCCACGGCCACGTCGGCGACGGCCGCAGCGTCTACCTGGCCGACCTCGGCTGGGCCGGAGACCTCCCGGTGGTCCGAGGCAGCCGAGTCCGCTACGAAGGCGAGAACGGCAAGGTCAACAACTGCAAGGTCCGCGACAACGCCGCCGGCGCCTCCCAAGGCAAAGTCGTGGCCTACATCGACCACGCCGACAGCTATGTGGACATCGACGTGTACACCCCCAGCGCGGGCAACCACACCGTCTCGGTCGGCTTCGCCAACGGCTCCCAGGAACCCTCCAGCCACAAGGTCTCGGTCAACGGCACCGAAGTCGGCGCGGTGACCTACCCGATCACCGGCTGGGACAACTGGCAACAGGCCAACGTGGACGTCGACCTGAAAGCTGGCTGGAACACGCTGCGCTTCGGCAAGGGCACCGCCTTCGCCGAACTGGACTACATCGAGGTGCGCTGACCGCCACGAAAATCGGGCGCGCCGGACGGCGGATGATGCGTAGCGTCGTCCGGCATGACCGACCCACAGTTCCTGGCCCGCAGCTACGAGGCTTACGCCGAGGTCGAAGCCGAGTTCAACGACGCCCTCGACGTGAGCCTCGACCCGTGCGGGCCGGGCATGCTGTTCGACCTCGTCGCCGAGATCGGCCTGCCAGCCGGGGCCAGGGCGCTGGATGTGGGTTGCGGCGAAGGTGGCCATGCGTTCGAGCTGGCCGACCGGTTCGGATTGCGAGTCCACGGGGTGGACCCGGTGCCGCGTCACATCGATATCGCCAAGAGCCAAGCCCGTCCTGAGTCGACGGCTGCGGTGACGTTCGAGGCGGGGACCGCGCAAGCCCTCCCGGTCGCGGACGCGTCCGTAGACCTGGTGTGGTGCCGCGACACACTGTGCCATGTGGAGGACCTGGACGCGGCTTACGCCGAGTTTCGCCGCGTCCTCAAACCCGATGGGACGGCGCTGGTCTACCAGATGTTCGCCACCGACACTTTGGAGCCGAATGAGGCGGCGTGGCTGTTCTCGACGATGGGTTGCATCCCGTCGAGTATGGACCCGACACGTTCCGAAGCCGCGATGATGGCGTCGGGGTTGAGCATTGAACGGCGGCTCGTCCTCGGGACGCAGTGGGGCGAACGGGGGCAGGAAACGACGGGTAAGGGCGGCCGGAAACTGCTCCACGCCGCCAGGCTGCTGCGCGAGCCGGAGCGTTATGTGAGCCGGTATGGACGCTCCAACTATGACATCGCGCTCGGGGACTGTCTGTGGCATGTGTATCGGCTGATCGGCAAGCTCAGCGATCGGGTCTATCGGCTGCGGAGGCCGAGCGGGTGAGACTCGTGGCACAGGCGATGGGGAACGTGGGCCGTTTCTTCTACGATTCGAGGTCCTGGCGAGTAAGGAGTCATCATGGCCTCGTACCTAGACGTTCCGGTGCTGGAGGGGACGCTGGTCCGGTTGGAGCGGTTGGGGGCCACGTTTGAGGGGGTGTTGCGGAGTTGGTCGTTCTCGTGGGCGCCCGGGGAGGACGGGCGGTTGCGGGATTCGGCGATGTTCTCGGTGGTGGAGTCGGAGTGGCCGTTGGTCAAGGCGGGGCTCGCGGCGAGGGTGGCGCGGTATTCGGGGGGTTGATGGGGCGGTTTTGGGTGTGGCGGCTGTGGTCTGGGTGACCACGGCGTGGTCACGTCGCGGTTCGAGCGCTGAGCGTGGGACCATGACTCGCTATGACTACTGAAGACGTCTCGCAGTCGCCGTTCCTGCGAGCCTGCCGGGGGGAGGAGACTCCGCGTACCCCGGTGTGGTTCATGCGGCAGGCGGGCAGGTCGCTGCCGGAATACCGGGCGCTGCGTGCTGATACTCCGATGTTGACGGCGTGCCGGACTCCCGACATGATCCGGGAGATCACCATGCAGCCGGTGCGCAGACATGGGGTGGACGCGGCGATCTTCTTTTCGGACATCGTGGTGCCTCTGGCCGCTGTCGGTGTGGACGTCGATATCGTTGCGGGTACTGGACCTGTTGTGGGGCAACCGATCCGGGACATGGCGGGTGTGGAGGCGTTGCGGGATCTGACTCCTGAGGACGTGCCGTACATCACCGAGGCCGTGGGGATGCTGCGTGAGGAGCTGGGGGCCACGCCGCTGATCGGGTTCGCGGGGGCGCCGTTCACGCTGGCCAGTTACCTTGTGGAGGGTGGGCCGTCGCGGACGTACGCCAAGACCAAGGCGCTCATGCACGGGGCTCCGGACGTGTGGCACGCGCTGTGTGGGCGGTTGGCCGGTATCACCGCGTCGTTCCTCAAGGTACAGATAGACGCGGGGGCCAACGCGGTGCAGTTGTTCGACTCGTGGGCCGGGGCGTTGTCGGCCGCGGATTACGGGATGTTCGTGGCGCCGCATTCGGCGGCGGTGTTGAGTGCCGTGGCCCGGCCCGGGGTACCGCGTATCCACTTTGGTGTGGGTGCCGGGCATCTGTTGGCGGCCATGGGTGAGGTCGGCGCCGACGTCGTGGGCGTTGACTGGCGGATTCCGTTGACCGAGGCGGCCGGGCTGGTCGGGGATCGGGCGTTGCAGGGCAACCTGGACCCGACGACGCTGTTCGCTCCCGAGGACGTGCTGGCCCATGAGGTGCGGCGGGTGCTGGCCGAGGGCAAGGCCGCCAAGGGACACATCTTCAACCTGGGGCATGGCGTGTTGCCGGAGACGGACGCGGACGCGCTCACCAAGACCGTGGAGTACGTGCACAGGTTCAGCGCGCGATGACACCGCGGCACGTCGTCGTGGTCGGTGGCGGTATCGCCGGGCTCGCGGCGGCGCAGCGGTTGCGGGAGCTGGGTGGTCCGGAGCTGCGGATCACCGTGGTGGAGCAGGCGCCTCGGCTGGGCGGCAAGATCCGTACCGGTGAGCTGGCGGGGGTGCCGGTGGAGACCGGTGCCGAGACGTTCCTGGTGCGGCGGCCCGAGGCCAAGGCGTTGGCTGAGACCGTCGGGTTGGGGGCGCGGCTGGTTCATCCGGCGGCGGCTCCGGCGGCATTGGTCATCGATGACGAGCTGCGCGATCTGCCGCGTCGTACCGTCATGGGGGTCCCGGCGCGGGCCGACGATGTGGCGGGTGTGCTGAGCCCGGCGGGCCGTGAACGGTTGGAGCAAGAACCGGTGGGGGACGGGCCGATCCTCGGCGATGAGGACGTGACCGTCGGAGCGTTGGTGCGTAAGCATTTCGGCGACGAGATCGTCGATCGGCTCGTCGATCCGCTGCTGGGTGGTGTCTACTCGGGACGGGCCGATGGACTGTCGGTGGACGTGACGGTGCCGCAGTTGGCGGCTGCCGCTCGACGGCACGACACCTTGGCCGGGGCGGTGGCGGATTGTCTGCCGCCCGTAGCGGGTGCGCCATCGGCGGGTTCGGCCGCGTTCGGGGCTGCCGCTTCGGGTTCGGCTTCGTCGGTCCCGCCAGTCTTCGGTTCCGTCGAGGGTGGACTGTCGCGGTTGGTCGAGGCCACGGCCACCGCCGCCGCAGCCGAGATCGTGTTGGGCAAGCCGGTGCGGGAACTGCGGCGCACGCCCGAGGGGTGGCGTTGCGTCGCCGGTGACACCCGCACGCCGCGCGTCATCGAGTGCGACGCGTTGGTGTTGGCCACGCCCGCTCGTCCGGCGGCGCGGTTGCTGGCCGATGTGGAGGCTGCCGCCGCCGCTGAGCTGGGTGTGCTCGACTACGCCAGCATCGCGTTGGTGACGTTGGCGTTGGGTGGGGTGGAACTGCCGCAGCGGTCGGGGTTCCTGGTGCCCGCGACGGAGGGCCGCACCATCAAGGCCGCGACGTTCTTCACGCGGAAGTGGCCCCATCTGGCGCGGCCCGGGCTCAGCCTCGTACGGGTGTCGTTGGGCCGGTACGGCGAGGAGCAGGTCCTGCAGCGCGACGACGCCGAACTGGCCGACATCGCGCATGCCGAACTGTCGGCTGTGCTCGGCATGGAGTTGCCACGGCCGCGAGCGGTCGCCGTGGATCGCTGGGGTGGCGGGTTGCCGCAGTACTCGGCGGGGCACGCCGACCGGATCCGGCGGGCCCGGGCGGCGCTGGCCGAGCATCCGATCGCGTTGGCCGGGGCGTTGGCCGACGGGGTGGGGATTCCGGCCTGTGTCGCGTCGGGACGGGCCGCCGCCGAGGCCGTCCACGCTACACTTACGACGTAAGAATCAGGGAGGGAGCGTCGTCGTGGCCGGTCGGACCCAAGGTCAACGCGCGGGCCTGACCCGGCAGGCGATCCTGGACGCCGCGCTGCGACTGGCCGACCGCGAGGGGCTCAAGGCGCTGTCGATGCGCCGTCTGGGCGCCGAACTGGGGGTGGAGGCCATGACGCTCTACCACCACATCCCGAACAAGGACGCGCTCCTGGACGGCCTGGTCGAGCAGGTCGTCACGCTCGCCGAGGCACCCCGGTTCGGGCAGGCGCGGTGGCCCGACGTGTTGCGCGACTACGCCCGGTCGCTGTTGGACACGCTGTTGGCCCATCCGGCGGTGCTGCCGCTGGTCGCCACCCGTCCGGCGACCACCCCCGCGAACCTGCGCATGGTCGAGGCGACCCTGGAAGCGTTGTGCCGGGACGGTTTCACGCCCGACGAGGCGCTGGCCGTCGTCTACTCGATGACCGGCTTCGTCGTCGGACAGGCCACGGCCCTGGCCCAGGCCGCCCACGACGACGCCCAGCACACCCGGGGGCAGCTGGAGCAGCTGTCCGCACTGGACGAATCCGAGTACCCGCTGCTGGCGCGGGCCGCGCGCGAGGCCGGGGCGGCGCGGTCGCGGTTCGACTTCGCGCTGGACGCGATGCTGACCGGATTCGACGTGGCGCTGCGGCGCGAGGGTGACTGACCCGGCCAAGGTTCGACCCCATGTAGAACACGGTTGGGGCGTGAGCGAAAATCTGACCATGTCTGAAGGTGCCAATCCCAAAGCCGCGCGTATCAAGGAACTCAACGAGACCATCCGGTACACGATGTGGTCGGTCTTCAAGGCCGCCACGCCGCTGCCGGCGCTGCGAGACGACCTCGCCGGTGAGGTCGAGTCGCTGTTCGGTCACCTCAACGAGAAGGGTGTCACCGTCCGGGGCACCTACGAGGTGTCGGGACTGCGCGCCGACGCCGACGTCATGGTGTGGTGGCACGCCGCGTCCAGCGACGAACTGCAGGACGCCTACGCGCAGTTCCGCCGCACGGCGCTGGGCCGTCACCTGGAACCGGTGTGGTCCAACATGGCCCTGCACCGGCCCGCCGAGTTCAACAAGAGCCACATCCCGGCGTTCCTCAACGACGAGGAACCGCGCGCCTACCTGTGCGTCTACCCGTTCGTGCGTTCCTACGACTGGTACCTGCTGCCCGACGAGGAGCGGCGCACCATGCTGTCCGAGCACGGCAAGATGGCGCGGCCCTACCCGGACGTGCGCGCCAACACCGTGTCGTCGTTCGCGCTGGGCGACTACGAGTGGATCCTGGCCTTCGAGGCCGACGAACTGCACCGCATCGTCGACCTGATGCGCGACCTGCGCGCCTCCCGGGCCCGGCTGCACGTCCGCGAGGAGGTCCCGTTCTACACCGGACGCCGCCGCGAGGTCTCCGAACTCGTCGCCAGCCTGCCGTAGCCGCTACCCGGCCACGGCCCCCTGCTGCGCGGTGTAGCTGGGCATCAGGTTGGTGGCCGGGGCCGGGACCCTGGCGCACACCTCGGCGATCACCGCCGCCGGATCGACCTGCTGCAACCACAGTTCCGGCTTCAGACTGACCCGGTGGGTCAGCGCGGCGGGGGCGACGGTCTTGACGTCCTCGGGGATGACGTAGTCGCGTCCGGCCAGCACCGCCTTGGCCCGCGACAGCAGGGTCAGCGCCAGCGAGCCGCGCGGCGAGGCGCCCACCTGCAACTGCGGGTGCTCGCGGGTGGCCGCGACTATTTCCACTATGTACTGTCCGATGGAGTCGTCGAAGGCGACGTCCTCCAGGGCGTCCTGCATCGCCACCACCGTGGCCGCGTCCACTATGGGCGACAGTTGGGCCTCCTCGCGGCGGCGGGACAGGCGGCGGCGCAGCACCTCCCACTCCTCGCCCCGGTCGGGGTAGCCGAACGTCACCCGCAGCAGGAACCGGTCCAGCTGCGCCTCCGGCAGCGGGTAGGTGCCCTCCTGCTCGATCGGGTTGGCCGTGGCCAACACGAAGAACGGCTGCGGCAGCCGGTAGGTGGTGCCCTCGACCGAGACCTGCCGTTCCTGCATCGCCTCCAACAGCGCGGCCTGGGTCTTGGGCGGGGTGCGGTTGATCTCGTCGGCCAGCAGCAGGTTGGTGAAGATCGGGCCCTGCCGGAACTGGAAGTCGGCCTGCTTCTGGTTGTACAGGAACGAACCCGTCACGTCGGCCGGTAGCAGGTCGGGGGTGAACTGCAGGCGGTTGAAGTGCAGGCCGAGCGTCTGCGCGAATCACCGGGCCGTCAGCGTCTTGGCCAGGCCCGGCAGGTCCTCGAACAGGACGTGCCCGCCCGCGAGAATGCCCGCCAGCACCAGTTCGAGCGACTCCCGTTTGCCCACCACGACCTGGTTGACGGCGTCGAGCACCTCCGTGGCGCGTTTGGTCACCTCGGACAGGGGCATCGAAACGTCGGTGGACATCAATTCTCCTCGTGGGGCCCGTCGGGGATTTCGCGTTCCGCCATTGTGACTCACCGACGCCAGCGCCCCGTGGTGGACGTATCGACATATCCTCTCCTTCGGACGCTCAACCACGCTCCCCGGGAGAACGATTCGTGAGACGACGTTGGCGATCGTGGGCACCCGTGCTGGTGGTGGCCCTCGGGTTCGCCGTCCTGGCCTGGCTGGTCGCCTCGGCGACGCTGTCGGGTCACCGGCTGGCCTCGCCCGGTGTACCCGAGGGGGTGCCGTCCGAGGTGGCCGAGCACCTGCCCAAGGACTTGTACTCCGAGTTCCCCGCCGGTGTCGACCTGCGGTCCGCCGACGCCGCCGACCTGCCGCCGGGGCTGCTGGACAAGCTGGGCGAGGAACTCAGCAGCGAGGAACTGGCCAAGCTGTCGCAGGTGCTGTCCGACGACCTGCTGCTGGAGCTGGCCAAGCGGCACCTGGGGGAGTTCTCGCCCGGCGAGCTGCAGAAGCTGTGGGACAGCCTGGACTCCGACCGGCGGGAGCAGCTGCTGGACGAGCTCGCCGGAGAGCTCACCCAGGACGACGTCGACAAGTACCGCGACGAGCTGACCCCCGAGCTGTACGACGAGCTGTCGGATCACGTCGGCGGGGCCGAACCCGAACCGTCCGACACCCCCGGCGGGGAATCCGGGGAACCCGAGCCCAGCTCGAGTGGCGCCGAATCCAGTGGTGAGAGCAGCCCGACCGCGTCGGCGCAGCCATCCACAGCGCTCGAGTCGTCCGCGAAGGATCAGGCCGCCGACAAGGACCCCGAAGGGCCGCCGGGCTGGCTGCGCGAACTGGGCGAGTTCACGCTGCTGGCCCTGAAGTGGCTGGTGATCCTGGGTCTGGTGGCCCTGGCCGGGTACCTGCTGTACCGGATCGGCGCCGCCCTGTTCGGGTGGTGGCCCCGCAGGCGGGAGAAGCCCGCCCTCGTCGTACCCGAGCCCGAGGAGCCGCGGCCCGAGGTGGAGGTGCTGCGCGAGGCCGTCGCCGAAGGGCTCAGCGACGTCGAGGCCGCGGCCGATCCCCGGCGCGGCGTCATCGACTGCTGGCAGCGACTGGAACGCGCGGCGGCCGCCGCGGGCCTGGCGCGGCTGGCCTCCGAGACCCCGGGCGAACTCGTCGCGCGGGTCATGGCGGCCGCCAACGTCGACGCCGAGGCCCTCACCGAACTGGCCGACACCTACCGCCGGGCCCGGTACGGCCCGCACGCGATCGGCGAGGACCTGCGGCAGCGGGCCGTCGCGGCGCTGGCGGCGGTGGACGCCCAACTGGCCGCCGCACAGCCCGCCGAACCCGTGGAGGCGGTGTGACCGACAAGGGTGTGCTGGGGCTGCGGCGCCCGAGACTCGCGGCGGCGCAACTGGTCTGGTTGCCGCTGCTGGTGGCCGGGGCCGCCTGGCTGACGCTGCGCTCCGTCGACTGGGAAGCTCCACTGTGGCAGTTGTGGTTGCTGGCGCTGGTGATCGTCGCCGCCGCGACGCTGTCGGCTCCACTGGGGAGCCCGTACCTGGAGCAGGACGACCTGCTGCCGGTGCACGCCGAGCCCGGTGCGGCGCGGTCCTTCGGTTCGGTGTCGCGGTGGGAGTCGCGGCTGTCGGGACAGCGCGACGTCGAGGACTTCCAGCGGGTGGTGCAGCAGAACCTGATCCTGGTGATCGCCGAACGGCTGCGGCTGCGGCACGGCGTGGAACTGGCCCACGACGGCCCGCGGGCTCGGCAGCTGCTGGGCGACGAGCTGTACCGCTTCTGCGTCCGCCCGGTCGCTGTGGCGCCGTCGCGGGCGGAACTGGAGCGCCTCATCACGAGAATCGAGCGGATCTGATGTCACTGGGAGCCATGGGCCACCTGTCCGACCGGGTGCGTTCGGCCAGCTACGAGCACCCGAGGTCGACACCGTTCGCGCCGAGGACCGAGACCGACTGGAACCCCACGCCCGCGTTGCGGCGCGCCCTCATCGTCGTCATCGTCGCCCTGGGGCTGGGACTGATCCTGGGGCGCGTGGACCTGCTGCTGGTGTCGATGCCGCTGGCGTTGGGCCTGGCCGCGTCGCTGACTCGGCGCCCGCGCCGCAGTCCGGAACTGCGGCTTTTGGGGATGCCCGAGACCCCGCTGTTGGAGGGCGGTGAGCTGCGGGCCGAGATCGAAGTGTCCAATCCGGACGAGGTGGAGATCGTCGCGGTCGCCCGGCCCCGGGTGTCGCAGTGGATCCGGTTGAGCCACGGCGGTTTCCGGCAGGCGGCGGTGGTGCCCGCCGACGGACACGCGTCGCTGCCGCTGACGGCTGTGACGCGGCGCTGGGGACTGCACCGGTTCGGCCCCATCGAGGTGCGGGCGCTGGCCTGCGACGGTCTGCTGCGGTCGCGGCAGTTGAGCGTCGCCAAGCAGACCCTCACGGTGTATCCCCGCGCGGCGTTGTTCGACTCGCGGCAGTCGCTGCCGCGCGCGGCGGGCCTGGCGGGCGTGCACCACACCCGCCGTCCCGGCGACGGCGGCGAACTGGCGGAGGTGCGCAGGTTCCAGCCCGGGGACCGGCTGCGCAGCATCGACTGGCGGGTGAGCCTGCGGCAACGGGAACTGCACGTCAACGCGACCTATTCGGAGCGCGACGCGGATGTGCTGATCCTGCTGGACGTCCTCAGCGAGGTGGGGCAGCCCGGGCAGGCCAGTTCGCTGGACGTGACGGTGCGGGCGGCGGCGGCCATCGCCGAGCACTACACCTCGCAGGGCGACCGGGTGGCGATGGCCGAGTTCGGTTCCAAGAACCGTCGACTGCGCGCCGGTGGCGGACGTCGCCACTACGCGCTGGTCCAGGACTGGCTGACCCATGTGGACCCGTCGCGCGGCGAGATCCGCGCCGCCGCCGAACGGCAGCTGGTGTCGCGCAAGCTGCCCGGCAGCGCGGCGATCATCATGCTCACGCCGCTGCTGGACCCGCGCAGCACCTCGGGGCTGGCGCGGTTGGCGCAGACGGGGCGGCCGCTGGTCGCGGTGGACACACTGCCGCCGGGGGTGCGGCCGACCCAGCAGCGGGAATGGACCCAGTTGGCGTTTCGGCTGTGGCACCTGGAGCGCGACAACACGCTCAACCGGTTGCGGGCCTTGGGGGTTCCGGTGGAGCGTTGGATGGGGCCGGGGAGTCTGGACCACATGTTGCGGCAGGTCGCGCTTTTGGACCACGTTCCGAAGTTGGCGCGGCGGTGACCGTGACGTGGTGGGGTTGGCTCGTCCGGCAGGCCCGGCGGGCGCTGAGCTTCGGTTTCGGGTTGCGGCTGGGCATCGCTGGCTCGGGAGCGTTGGCGCTGTGGCTGGCGGTTCCGCAGCTGAACCACTGGGGCTGGTACGCGTTCCTGATCGGGACGCTGCCGCTGGTGGCGGCGTTGGCTCCGGCGAAGCCGTTCGCGACCCTGGTGCAGCTCCAGGCCGTGGTCATGTTGCTGGTCAACGGATACCTGGTGGAGGAGATCTCGCCGCTGGTGGCCATCGGCGTGGGGGTGTGCTGCTACCTGCTCCACGCGTGCGCCGCGATGGCGGCACTGTGGAGAGTGGACACTGTGGCCGAGTCTCGGGTGTGGCAGGGCTGGCTGGCCCGCATCGGCGGTGTGGTGACCGTGTCGGCGGTGCTGGCGGGCGTGGTCGTGGCGGTCAGCGGGCAGCCCATCGAGGGCCCGCCAGCGTTGATGGCGGCAGCGGCGGCCTGCCTGGCGCTGGCCGTGGTGTCGGGCGTGGCCTGGCTGTACCACCGCCGCTCCAGCTGACGACGCCCCGTCCGACGGCGTAGCCTCCGCTGGAGCTGGAGCTGGAGCTGGAGCTGGAGCTGGAGCTGGAGCTGGAGCTGGAGCTGGAGCTGGAGCTGGAGCTGGAGCTGGAGCTGGAGCTGGAGCTGGAGCTGGAGCTGGAGCTGGAGCTGGAGCGCGCGAACGCGGCCGGGCTCGGGAACGCGGCGAAGCTGGGGCCATCGGCGGTGGACGGCCCCAGCGACTGTCCTACTTGAGCGCCGCCGTGACAGCTTCCGACAGCGGCGTGGTGTCGCGGCCGATCAGCTTGTGCAGCTCCTTGCCGTCGTCCTCGAGGTCGCCGCGCGCCACTCCCGCGTCCCAGTCGGCCATCAGCTCGGCCATGAACTGCGGCACTCCCGCCGCGGTGAGGGCCGCGATGTGGTCGGCGCTGGGCAGGTCGCGGTAGACGACGGTCTTGCCGCTTTGGGCCGCCACCTCGGCGGCCAGTTCGCTGTAGTCGAAGCTCGTGTCGCCCGCCAGTTCGTAGACCTTGCCGCTGTGACCCTCGGTGGTCAGCACGACCGCCGCGGCCTCGGCGTAGTCGGTGCGGGCCGCGGCCGCCGCTCGTCCGGTGCCCGCGCTGCCCAGCCAGGCGCCGTGCTCCAGGGCCGGGGCCAGGTGTTCGGTGTAGTTCTCCAGGTACCAGCCGTTGCGCAGCATCACGAACGGGATCCCGGAGTCACGCACCACGTTCTCGCTGGCCAGGTGCTCGACGGCCAGGCCGACGCCGGAGCTGTCGGCGCGCAGGATGCTCGTGTACGCGATGAGGCCGACGCCCGCCGTCTTGGCGGCCTCGACGACGCGGGTGTGCTGCGCGACCCGTTGGCCGATCGCGTTGCCCGACACCAGCAGCAGCTTGTCGGCCCCGGCCAGCGCGGCGGGGAGGGTCTCGGGTTTGTCGTAGTCGGCCTGCCGAAGCTGGACGCCCTTGGCGGCCAGGTCGGCGGCTTTGGCGGGGTCGCGGACCACGGCAGCGAGTTCGGCGGCGGGGACGCCGCGCGCCAGCAGGTGCTCGATGGCCAGACGGCCCAGGGGTCCGGAGGCTCCGGTGACGACGATCATGAGGGTTCCTTTCGGGACGGCCGCACACGAACCCGTGTGCTTTCCGTCAAGCATGCACTAACTTTTAGAAAGTGCCAATGTTATGGTTAGCGCAATCTGGACAACCCGTGCTGACTCCCAGGTAACTTGGATGTCATGTCAGCCAGCCCCGACACCGGCCCCAGCGACGAACTCGTCGCCGACGTCTTCGACCGCAAATGTCCCTCGCGCGGCGTCATGGAGCATGTCGGCAGCAAGTGGGGCATCCTCAGCCTCACCGCCCTCGACCAACGACCGATGCGCTTCAACGCCTTGCGGCGCACCGTGACCGGCGTCAGCGAGAAGATGCTCTCCCAGACGCTGCACACCCTGGAACGCGACGGGTTCGTCCACCGCGAGGTGCACACCAGCATCCCCCCGCACGTCGAGTACAGCGTCACACCGCTGGGGCACCGGGTGGCCGTCAAACTCGCCGAACTCATCGACCTGCTCGAGGACACTCTGGACGAATCGGTCGCGGCCCAGGAGGCCTACGACAAACGTGTCGCATGACACCGGAAACGACCGGGCCGCAACGGGTCGGTGGCTGTTAGCGTGCCGGTCGTGCCCCGACGCTCCCTGGTTCTCGCGATCATCCTGCTGTCCACGCTGACCTTCCCGCTGACGATCACCGGTGCCTCGCTGGCGCTGCCCGACATCCAGTCCGACCTGGACTCCGGGCTGGCGGCGACCCAGTGGGTCGTCAACGGCTACAACGCCAGCTTCGCCGGGTTCCTGGTCTTGACCGGATCGCTCGCCGACGTGTTCGGCCGCCGCCGGGTCTTCGCCGCCGGGGTGGCGCTGTTCTGTGTCACCGGCCTGACCGCCGCCGTCCTCGACGACATCGCGCTACTCAACGCCGTGCGGGTGCTGGGCGGCATCGGGGCCGCCGCGGCGGTCTCGGCGGCCGGTTCGATCCTGGCGGTGACCTTCTCCGGCCCGGCCCGGGCCCGCGCCTTCGGCCTGCTGGGCACCGTCCTGGGCGCCGGCCTCGCCTTCGGGCCGACGATCGGCGGCCTGCTGGTGTCCGCGCTGGGATGGCGCGGCGTCTTCCTGGTGCCCGGCGCCTTCGCCGCCGTGGTGCTGTCGCTGACCTGGTTGCTGCCCAAGGCATCCGGCGCACCCGGACGCCGCGTCGACTGGGCCGGGGGTGTCCTGTTCACCACCGCGCTGCTGCTGTTGATCACCGTCATGGTGCAGGGCCCCGAATGGGGATTCGGCAGCCCGCTCATCATCGCCGGGTTCGCCGCCGCGGCGATGCTGGCGGTCGCGTTCACCCTCGTCGAACGACGCCAGCCCGACCCGATGTTCGACCTCGGACTGCTGGTCAACCCGCAGTTCCGCTCCTGCGTGATCGCGGCGGGCGCGATCGTCGTCGTCCTGGTACCGCTGCTGGTGTACCTGCCGTCCTACCTCATCGCCGTCGTCGAACTCGACGCCGGAGCCGCCGGAATCTGGCTGCTGATGCTGACCGTGCCGACGGTGGTGCTGCCGACGGTCGGGGCGGCACTGTCCAAGCGGATGCCCACGGTGGTGCTGATGGCCGGTTCGGTGGCGGTGACCGGTGCCGGTTGCCTGCTGCTGGTCACCATCGGACCGGACAGCACCCCGCTCGGGTTGCTGGGTCCGTTGGCGCTCATCGGTTCCGGCTTCGGCCTGTCCACCGGCTTGCTGGACGGGATGGCCATCACCAGTGTCCCGGTGCGACAGTCCGGAATGGCCTCGGGCATCTTCAACTCGTCCCGGCTGGCCAGCGAGACCGTCGGCATCGCGGCAGTCGGCGCGGTGCTCGCGGCGCTGAGCGGCGGCCGGCTGAGCGGACCGTCCTACACCTCGGCGTTGCACACCGTGTGCCTGGCGCTGGGCGCATTCGCCGCCGCAGCGACGGTTCTGCTCATCGTCCTGTCACTGCGGACGACCCGGCGCCGCGAACCGCCCTGGCCGCGGGACGCCCCTAGGCCCGCCGGGCCAAGCCACCGCCCCGCTAGCGACCAGCCCGCGAGCCTCGGGCAAGAGCCGGATCCGTGGGTGGCACCGACCGCGCGTTACTAGCCTGCAAAGCACTGGCACGAGCTGGACTCGCGAGCTGCGCTGACCGCGCGCTGCCAGCCTGCGCGCTTTCGGTACGAGCCGGGCCAGCGGGCGGCACCGACCGCGCGCCCTCCACGGCCGGTGCCTCGCGCGGCTACAGCCGGGTCGCGGCCAGCTTCCACACCGGCAGCCGCAGCCGCCCCGCGTCGTCGACCTCCAGCTCGTCCACACCGGTCGTCGGTGCGCCCATCGAGGTCAGCAGCCCCGCGAAGTCCTCGCGGCCGAACACCGCCGTGTAGCGGTCCAGCCGCAGCTCGTCGATGCGCCAGCCGGTGCCGAACGCGTCGCGCAGCACTTCCTCGTTGATCGGGAAGGGGACTGGCATTCCGGCCGGGCCCGAGTCGGTGCCGCAGAACATGTGGACGGTCCCGCCCGGGACGCACACGCGGTGCAGCGCTGCCAGGTAGTCGTTGCGCAGTTCCGGTTTGAGGCAGTGGAACAGGGCGCTGTCGATGACGGTGTCGAAGCGGGCGTCCAGGCCCGCCAGCCGGGTGGCGTCGCCGACGACGAAGTCGACCTCGACGCCCTTGTCGGCCGCCCGCTGCCGGGCCTGTTCCAGGGCGGTGGGGGAGATGTCGACCCCGGTGACCCGGTAGCCGCGACCCGCCAGGAACAGGGCGTTCTCGCCGAGTCCACAACCGACGTCCAGGACCGTCCCCCGCACCTGTCCGGCGGCCTCGACGGCGACGAGCACCGGCTGCGGTTCGCCGATGTCCCAGGGCGTGCTGGGAGCCCCCTCCGGGAGCCCGTCGATGAGTGGCCCGCCCCGGTATACCGACTCGAAGTCGACATCGCTCAGCGATGCCTGGAAGTTGGACTGTGTCATGGCCGCCTCCTTGGTCGAAATAATTCATCGTGTGTTGAATAACGTAGGTGCCTCAGGTTGACTTGTCAACGGACGTCAGGAAATCCGGTCATTGTGATAGGGCGCACGTTGCACATTAGTGAGTGCTCACTTACCTTGGTTAGTGAGCACTCACTCTCCAAGCCTTCCGGGAGCCCGCCATGACCGAAACCCCACCCGCCAAACCCCGCCGACGGCTGCGCCGCGTCCTGATCTGGACCCTGACCCCGGTGCTGATCCTGGTCGCCGCGCTGGCGCCGTTGGTCTACCTGACCTTCCTGCGCGACGCCACCCTCACGCCGCAGGAGTTCCTGGAATCCGGCGACACCGGCGACGGTCCGGTGGTCGTGATGGCCGGCGCCAGCACCGTGCACGGCATCGGTTCGTCCGACTTCGTGTCGCTGCTGCGGCAGCGCCTGGGCGGCGAGGGCCACCAGTTCGTCAACGCCGGGATCAACGGCCACACCAGCGCCGACCTGCTGGCCCGCTCCGACGAGATCGTAGAGGTCAAACCCGACGCCGTCGCGATCCTCGTGGGCACCAACAACGCCCTCGCCGAGAACGAGACCGGACCGGCCGTGCGCGACTACCGTCGCGACCTGGACGCGCTGGCGAAGAAGCTGACCACCGGCACCGACGCCGCACTGGCCTTCTATTCGCTGCAACCCCTCGGCGAGGACCTCGACGACGCCGACAACAAGCGGCTCGCCCGCTTCAACGCCACCGTCGAGGAAGTCGCCGCCGACCACGACGCGACCTACCTGCCGCTCAACGAGACCCTCGCCAAGACCATCCGCGCCGAGGACGGTTCACAACCGTGCGACTTCTCGCTGGCCACCGCCGCCACGGCGGGCTTCCGTCACTACTACCTGGGGCAGAGCTGGGACGACGTCGGCGCCGCCAACGGCTACACGGTCCTCATCGACGGCGTCCACCTCAACGACCGGGGCGCCAAGGCCGCCGCCGACCTCGGCGAGGACTGGCTGCGCGACCTCGAACTCGGTTGACCGGCGAGCCCCGCGTCCACAACGGTAGGTTGGGTGCGCCGCCAGCCGCGCCCGGGAAAGGAGACCCAGTGTCCACACGCGACAAGATCCTCGACGCCGCCGCCGAGGTCATCGCCGAGCGGGGACTGGCCCGCGCCACCACCAAGGCGATCGCGGCCGCCGCCGGATACTCCGAGGCCACACTGTACAAACACTTCGACAGCAAGACCGAGCTGTTCACCGCCGTGCTCGTCGAACGCTCACCCGGCGACCTGTCCGGCGCGCTGGCCCGGCTGCGGCGGCCCGAAAGCCTCGACGACCACGCGGCGGCACTGACCGACGTCGCGGCCGCGGCCGTCGACTTCTACCGGCAGGGCTTCCCGATGGCGGCGTCGCTGTTCGCCGAACCGGAACTGCTGCGCGCGCACCGCGCCGACCTGGAGCGGCTGGGCGGCGGTCCGCACCTGGCGGTGGCGGCGGTGGCCGCGTTCCTGGACGAGTGCCGCGCGCGCGGCGAAGTGGCGCACGGCATCAACGTGGACGCCGCGGCCGCCCTGCTCATGGGGGCGTGCTTCCAGCGAGCGTTCCTGTCGCATTTCAACGGGCCCGACGACGACGCCGGAACCACCCGCGCCTTCGCCGCGTCGATCACCGCGACCCTCATCGCGGGAATGCGCCGCAACTGAACCAAATGGATACTCCAGGGGCCCATAATCGTGCTGTCGGTGAATCCCCGTCCACTGTCCGAAGTCACCGTCCATGAAAGTCAAAGAATCCGTGTGTCGGGGGTAGCCAAAACCAATCGAGTTTGGTAATTCTTTCCGATGGCCAATTCTCCGGTGACCGATGTACCCGCTGAGGACATTCCTCCCACCGAACTCAAGCGGGCGATCGGCCCCAAACTCCTGCTGCTGTTCATCGTCGGCGACATTCTCGGCACCGGCATCTACGCCCTGACCGGACAGGTCGCCAACAAGGTCGGCGGTGCACTGTGGATTCCGTTCGCGGTGGCGTTCATCGCCGCGTTCCTGACGGCGTTCAGTTACCTGGAACTGGTCGGCAAGTACCCGCGCGCCGCCGGAGCCGCCCTGTACACGCAGAAGGCGTTCGGCATCCACTTCCTGACCTTCATGGTCGCCTTCACCGTCATGTCCTCGGGCATGACCTCGGCCGGTTCGGCCGCCCGCGCGATGGCCGCCGACTTCTTCCCGCAGGTGTTCACCTGGCTGCCGGGCACCGACTCGTCGATCATCATCCTGGCCGCGACCATGCTGGTCATCTTCGGCGTCGTCAACCTGCGCGGCGTCAGCGAATCCGTGTGGGCCAACGTGATCTTCACGCTCATCGAGCTGACCGGTCTGGCCATCATCATCGTGGTGTCGATCGCGGCCGTCATGGCCGGTGGCGACAACATCGACGCCGGACGTCTGCTGGAGATCAACACCGGCGACAGCTCGGCCTTCTTCGCCGTCGTCGCGGGAACCTCGCTGGCGTTCTTCGCGATGGTCGGCTTCGAGGACAGCGTCAACATGGCCGAGGAGACCACCAACCCGCGCATCTTCCCCAAGGCGATGCTGACCGGTATGGGCATCGCCGCCGTCATCTACATCTCGGTGGCGGTGCTGTCGTCGTGGGTCGCGCCCACCGACGTCCTCATCGGAGACGACGAGGCCAACCCCGGCGCCGGCGCGCTGTTGCGGGTGCTGGAGATAGGCGCGCCCGACTTCCCGCTGTGGGTCTTCGGCCTGATCAGCATCTTCGCGGTGTCGAACTCGGCGCTGATCAACATGCTGATGGCCTCGCGGCTGGTGTACGGCATGTCGCGCGAGAAGGTCATCCCGAAGGTCTTCGGACGGGTCGCGCCGACCCGCCGCACCCCCTGGGTGGCGATCATCTTCACCTCCGCCATCGCCATCGGCCTGACCTCCTACGCCAACGTCGGCGACCTGGGCGGCACCACCGCGCTGCTGCTGCTGGCGGTGTTCACCATCGTCAACATCGCCGTGCTGGTGCTGCGCCGCAAACCCGTGGAGCACAAGCACTTCAAGGCACCCACCATCGTGCCGATCATCGGCGCGCTGATCAGCGCCTTCCTGGTCGG
Source organism: Stackebrandtia nassauensis DSM 44728 (assembly GCF_000024545.1). Lineage (GTDB taxonomy): Bacteria > Actinomycetota > Actinomycetes > Mycobacteriales > Micromonosporaceae > Stackebrandtia > Stackebrandtia nassauensis. Next base: position 4,180,339 of record NC_013947.1, on the reverse strand, counting down.
TCCGTGGTCGGGCCGCGATCCCAAGCAGTACCAGATCGCGGGCATCCTGCTGGCGATCGGCATCGTGCTGTGGGCGATCACGTTCGCGTTCCAGAAGATGGGCGCCAAGCGCGACGACAGCAGCCCTAAGGCCGACGCATGAGGACGTGCGGAATGTCGTCCTCAAGGAACTGTGGTCCCTGGACGGCGAAACCGTAGCGTTCGTAGAACGGCACCACCGACACCTGCGCGTGCATCCACACCGGAGTCTCTCCGGTGTGGATCAGCGCTGTCTCGACCAGTTTCCCGGCCAGCCCCTGGCCCCGGGAGGCCGCTTCGGTGCACACCCGGCCGACACGGAAGCCGTCCGGTTCGGCAGTAATTCGCAGATAGGCCACCACCCGGTCGTTCTCGGTGGCCCACACGTGCCGGGTTTGCGGCTCGGTGTCGCGTCCGTCCAATTCGGGATACGGACATTTCTGCTCGACGACGAAGACATCGGTGCGCAGCCGCAGCACGCCATAAAGCACCCATAGATCAAGTTCAATAAATAGTGCGCTCGATATCGTGAACATGTGACCATGAGAGCACGTCACCTTGCCTGGGCAACGCCCCCGGTAAGGACTAGGCTGCCAGTACGGTCGTTTTGTTAACCCCCTCGCAAAGGAGCGCACGCAAACCATGGACGCCGCCCTCACTGCCTCACACATCGCGGCACTGCGTGCCGACTTCGCTGCCAACCGAGCCCACAAAGCGGTGCAGAACGCCCTGGCCCGCACCCCGCTGCAGGACGTCGCCCTCGACCACGAGATCGCCACGTCCATCGACTCCAGCGTCTCCCACCACCTGGACGACTGGAAGGTCACCAACCAGAAGCGCAGTGGCCGCTGCTGGATGTTCGCCGGACTCAACCTGCTGCGTCCGGCCGCCGCCAAGGCGATGAACGTCAAGGACTTCGAGTTCTCGCAGGCGTACACCCAGTTCTACGACAAGCTGGAACGCGCCAACTTCACGCTGGAGAACGTCATCGACCTGGCCGGGGCCGACGCCGATGACCGCACCCTCGTCCACGTCCTCAAGACCGCCATCGACGACGGTGGACAGTGGAACATGTTCGTGGCCCTGATCGACAAGCACGGTCTGGTGCCCAAGTCCGCGATGCCCGAGACCCACTCCTCGTCCCACACCGCCGAGCTCAACGCGAGCCTGCAGACGATCCTGCGCGACGGCGCGGTCCGGCTGCGCGACGAGGCCGCCGCCGGTGCCGACGCCACCGCGCTGCGCAAGTCCAAGAGCGAGATCCTCGAGACCATCCACCGGGTGCTGTGCCTGCACCTGGGCACCCCGCCGCAGAGCTTCAACTGGCAGTGGAAGGACAAGGACAACGTCTTCCACCGCGACGGCGTCATGACCCCGCGCGAGTTCGCCGACAAGTACGTGAAGCTCCCGCTGGACGAGTACGTGTGCCTGGTCCACGACCCCCGCAACGAGTACGGCCGCACCTACACCGTCGACCGGCTCGGCAACGTCGTCGGCGGCCAGCCCGTCGTCTACCTCAACGTCGACATCGACGTGATCCGCGACCTCACCGCCAAATCCATACAGGACGGCGAACCGGTCTGGTTCGGCTGCGACGTCGCCCCGCAACTCCACAAGAAACTCGGCGTCTGGGACGCCAACCTGTTCGACACCGAATCCCTCTACGGCTTCGCCCCCACCATGGACAAGAAACAGCGACTGCTCTACCAGCACACCGCGATGAGCCACGCCATGCTGTTCACCGGCGTCAACATGCTCGACGGCGAACCCACCCACTGGCGAGTCGAGAACAGCTGGGGCAACGACAACGGTGAGGACGGCTACTACACCATGAACGACTCGTGGTTCGGCGAGTTCGTCTTCGAGATCGCCGCCCGCCGCGAGAACCTCCCCGCCGACCTGGCCGCCCAGCTCGACACCGACCCGATAGTCCTGCCCGCCTGGGACCCGATGGGCTCCCTGGCCTCCTAACCGCACACGAGGACGGTGTACTCGACCTCGCGTCCGCCCTCGACGCAGACGTGTACACCGTCCTCGACGAATCCCAGCGACTGGAACAGCCGCAGGCTGCGGGTGTTCCACGACTGCACCACCGCTCGCAGCCGCGGCTTTCCGCTGTGAGCGCGCGCGAAGGCCACCACGGCGGCGGCGAAGGCGGGGCCGTGCCCCGAACCGGTGAACCGCGGCCGCATCCCCACCCCGAGGTCCTCGACGCCCTCGGCCTTGACCAGCCCCGGAACCCGGGCGTCGAAACCCAGGCAGCAGAACCCCACCAGTGACCCGTCCTCGGCTCCGGTCACGGCCCAGTAGCCGTCGGCGGCCTGGAGCAGGCCGTCCTCGGGACGGGAGTCGTAGATCGACCAGTCGCCGCCGTAACGCCAGTCCGCGATGTCGCGCGCGTCGGCGGTCGTCAGTGGACGGATGTGCAGCCGCTTCGGCCAGGTGCTCGTCACCCGTCGATTGTCGCGGCGGCGTCAATCGGTTTTGGGGCGCAGCTTCAGGCTGATCGAGTTGATGCAGTAGCGCTGGTCGGGCAGGTCCTTGGGGGCCAGGCCCTCGCCCTTGAACAGGTGGCCCAGGTGGGAGTCGCAGGACGCGCAGCGGACCTCGGTGCGGACCATCCCCAGTGAACTGTCTTCCAGGAGGGTGACCTTGTCGGGGTCGGCGTCGGCGAAGGAGGGCCAGCCGCAGCCGGAGTGGTATTTGGTGTCGCTGGTGAACAGTTCGGCGCCGCAGGCGCGGCAGCAGTAGACGCCGACGGTCTCGGTGTCGGTGTACTCGCCGGTGAAGGGGGCTTCGGTGCCGCCTTGACGCAGCACCTTGAACTCCTCGGCCGTCAGCTTGGCCCGCCATGGATCTTCGGTCACGCCGTCCACGTTAGCTCGCGGATCGTCACCACGAACGGTAGACATATGGGTATGTATGACCGTTTAACGGCCAATGTGGTCGCGTCAACTCGCCGACTGTGCGACCATCGGCTTGCCGTGCGGTATGCGGTGACGACGAAAGCGCGTGGAGGTGGGCCGTGTCCGGGATGCTGCCGGTGCGATTTCGGCCGACCTCAAGACAGATACTGGGCCGGGCGATGCTTGTCGGATTGCTGACAGCTGTGGTGGTGGCCATACCGGTCGTGGTGCTGTGGGCGCGAGGTGAGCTGGTGTGGTGGGAAGTCCTGTTGCTGCCGGTGGGCTGCGTGGCCGGGGCGCTGTTGGCCGCGCCACTGTTGCGGCGGGGTGGGATCGATGTGGATGAATCCGGGGTGCATCCGGTGATACCCGGTCCCGCGCGGCGGGAGTTCGCCCCCTGGCACCACATCAACGACATCCGGGCCGAGCGGCGGGGTGCGCGGACCGTTCCGGTGATCTACCTGGACGGTGACCGGTCGTGGCGGTTGCGGGTGCCGTACGACGGGGTCCTGTTGGGTGGCGATCCGCACTTCGACGAGAAGTTGTGCACCATCCGGAACATGTGGGAGACACACCACACCTGGCAGCGGGATCCCGTCGCCGGGGACGACTGAGCCGGTCAGGGCGCGACGGGCTCGGTGACCGGGTGGCGCAGTCCCGGGTGGTCGTCAGGCAGGCTGCGGCGCAGGACCCACCAGCTGACCGCCAGGCACACGGCAACTAGCGGCCAGGTCAACACGGCCTGGGCCACGGCGAGCGCCCCCGCGAAACCGAACCACCACAGTGGAATGAAGACCAGGAGCCGGACCGCGTACTGGCCCACCCAGATCCAGGAGGCGCGGCCGTAGGCCCGCACCAGCGCCGGGTCGCGGCGCCAGCGGATTTTTTGACCAAGTACGACACCGACCACGACACCCAGCAGCGGCCAGCGGATCACGATGCTGATCGCCCAGGCCAGCAGGCTGCCGCCGTTGCTGAGGATGCGCAGCAGGAAGAAGTCCTCGGCCCGCCCGGTGTACAGGGCGATCATGCCCGCCACGCACACCCCGGCCAGTCCCACCAGGACCGAGCGCGGCTTGCTGCCCCGGCCCAACCGCCAGGCCGCCAGGGCGGCGCTGGCCGCCACGGCGACCGCGACGCCGGTGAGCACCGAACCGGACGACAGCCACCACGCCAGCCCGAAGGCCAGCGGCGGGATCGTCGCGTCGACGGCACCCCGACGTCCGCCCAGCAGGGAGGCCAGTGACTCGTCGGACCGGCCGGATGAGGATGCAGCCACGAGTTCACCTTAGACGGCACTGGCAGGCGACTTAGGTCAGCCTTATCTATTCATTAACCGTGCGGTAACTGTTGGGGCGGCTCGCGTGCGCGCGAGGCTCGATGGCAGTATGCGGTGGATGTTTGGTACCAGGCGCCTGACCAACGAGCAGCTGACCCAGCTGTTGCGTCGGCTTCAGCGCGTCGAGTTCGGCCGATGGACCCAAACCGATGTGACCAAAGCCATCGGCGCTCTGGGCTGGGACCTTCAACACGGCGAGGTCGACGTCGGCATGTGGCGCGCCGAGACCGGCTACGAGACCGGCGCGGCCATCATCGACCGGATCCCCCCGACGGCCAACGTCCGCAGCGTCAACGAGTTCTACGCCATCGAACTGATGGTGCTGCGCTCCGCGGTGCGCGGCGAAGCCGGTGAACAGCACCGCACCAACGTGTTCCGCGAGGCACTGTCCACGATGCTGGCCGAGTTCGGCCCCCCGGACGTGCGCGGCGGCGACGGCGGCCCCTGGGCCCGCTGGCGCGACAAGGAACTCACCGTCGAACTTCACCTGCGCCGGTTTCACGGCGGCGTGGCCATGCGACTGCTGGCCACCGACGCGCTGGAACAACTGGAGGCCGACAGCATCCGACGCGGCGACGTCTCCGGCTGGACTGCCTACACCCGCCGCCCCGAACTGCCCTCCGAACCGGCCGTCAACGACATCGGCGAGTTCACCGCCCGGCTGTCGGGCGTCCTGATGGACCTCGCCGTCGACGTGCCCGTGGTCGACACGGCGGGCACCATCATCCTGCGCACCAGCGACTGGTCGGCCCGCTACGCGCTGGCCTCGGTGGACGGCGCCATCCGGGTGGAGGCCTCCGCGGCGGTCAAGGGCCAGTACCGCGAGGGCCTGGGCTACCTGGCCGGACTCGGCTACCGGGAACCCTCGGGGCGGGTCCCCAACTGGTCCCGCGAGTTCACCGACGGCGGCCGCGACTCGACCTCGGCCGCCGCTCACATGATGGTGGACGCCTTGCGCGCCTTCGGTATCGACGACCTGCTCGACATCGTCTACGACGCCTTCACCGCCGACGGCGAACGCATGTACCTGCCGGTGCTGGGCATCGCCAGCGCCGACTCCATGGGCTGAACGGGCGGGTCAGTTCAGCTCGTCGAGTGATTTCACCAGATCGGCATACTCCGGTTCGGCGCTCGCCTCGATCAGTGCTGCCTCGAGGGCTTCGTCGTGGGTGGGAGCCGCTGCCGCGTGTACCGCGATTCCGGTTTCGGTGATGTCGGCATAGATGCCGCGCCGATCGTCCGGGCACAGGTAGCGCTTCACCAGGTCCCGATCCTCCAGCCTGTTCACCAGCCGTGTGGTGGCGCTCTGACTCAGCACGATGGCTTCGGCGATGGCCTGCATCCGGTAGTGGCGTCCTTCCATTTCCTGTTCGGACAGCAGGTGCAGGACGCAGTACTCGTTGACGCTCAGGTCGTGGGTGGCCTGCATGGCCCGCTCGATCCGGTCCTCGATGCGAGCGTGCAGTGCGGCGAGTCGGCGCCAACCTCGTGCTCGTGACATGGCCCACCTTCCCGGGGACTTGCGGTCAAAGTAATTGCGTGGTCAAATAGTCGGCGTGTGCAAATAACTGGCGTATGCAACAAAAGGCGCACGCCTGTTATTTCGCAACCATCCCAACTATACGCAAAGGAAGCAATATGCCCATCGCACTGCTGGCGCTGGTCATCAGCGCCTTCGGCATCGGCACCACGGAATTCGTGACCATGGGCCTGGTGCCGCAGCTGACCGCCGAGTTCGACGTCTCGGTGCCGACCGTGGGACTGCTGGTGTCGGCCTACGCGTTCGGCGTCACCGTCGGCGCCCCGATCCTGACGCTGCTGGGCGCCCGGGTTCCCCGCAAGACCATGCTGCTGAGCCTGATGGGCTTCTACCTCGCCGGGAACCTCATCTCCGCGCTGGCCCCCAGTTACGGCGTCCTCATGACCGGACGCATCGTCGCCTCCTTCACGCACGGGGCGTTCTTCGGTATCGGCGCGGTGGTCGCCGCCAGTCTCGTCGCGCCCGAGAAGCGGGCCCGGGCCATCGCGTTGATGTTCACCGGCGTCACCCTCGCCAACGTGCTGGGCGCGCCCGGCGGCACCGTCGTCGGACAGCTCATGGGCTGGCGGGCCGCGTTCTGGGCCATCATCCTCATCGGAGCGATCGCGTTCGTGGCGCTGTGGGCCCTGGTTCCGGCCCAGCCCCGGCCCGCCGACGCCGGTATCGCCCGGGAGCTGGCGGTGTTCAGGCGGCCGCAGGTGTGGCTGGCGCTGGGCATGACCGTGATCGGCTACGCCCCGGTCTTCGCCGTGTACACCTACATCGAGCCCATCCTGCGCGAGTCGGCCGGATTCGGCGCGGCCGCCGTGCCGATCATCATGGCGCTGTTCGGCGTCGGCCTGGTGCTGGGCAACCTGTACGGGGGACGGATGGCCGACCGGCGGCTGATGCCGACGGTGTACCTGACGCTGGCGGGCATCACGGTCGTGGCCGGGGCGTTCTGGTTCACCGCCGGGTCGCAGATCGCGATCACCGTGACGGTGTTCGTGTTCGGGTTCATCGGTTTCGCCTCGGTGCCGCCGTTGCAGATGCGGGTCCTCAACGAGGCCGAGGGCGCCCCGGCACTGGCCTCGGCCGCCAACATCGGCGCGTTCAACCTCGGCAACGCCCTGGGGCCGTTCCTGTCCGGCATCACGATCGAGGCCGGGCTGGGACTGGGCTCGGCGGCCTGGGTGGGCGTGGCACTCGGTGTGGTCGGGCTTTCCATCGCCGTCGTGTCCGGCACCATGGACCGGCGCGCGGCCCGCGTGCCGCGTCCCGAGCCGGTGCCCGCCTGAGTCGAACCCGTCGGTGGGCCCCGGCCGGTATGGTGCACACACATCGGCCGGGGTTCGGGCTGCCGCACGTCCGTCCTGAGTGGGTCCCGGCCGCGAGCGCTTGGAGGTCGAGACATGGCGACACCCCAGCCCAGCCGTGGCCTGGTGCTGATCGCCGAGGACGACGCGGCCATCGCCGACCTGGTGAGCATGTACCTGCGGCGCGACGGTTTCGGTGTCCGGGTCGAGACCGACGGGGTCGGGGCGCTGACGGCGATCCGCAGCGTGCGGCCGGTCGCGGTGGCGCTCGACATCGGACTGCCCGGCAAGGACGGCATCGAGCTGTGCACCGAGCTGCGCGCCGCCGGGGACTGGACACCGGTGCTGTTCATGACCGCCCGCGACGACGAGGTGGACCGGTTGCTGGGCTTGGAGATCGGCGCCGACGACTACATCACGAAGCCGTTCTCGCCGCGCGAGCTGACCGCGCGGGTTCGCACGGTGCTGCGCCGCGCGTCGGGCGGCTCGGCCGCCACCGAGGCGCTCACCGTCGGCGCGGTCCGGCTCGACCCCGCCCGCCGCCGGGTCTGGGCCGCCGACGCCGAGGTCGAGCTCACCGTCACCGAGTTCGACCTGCTGGCCAGCTTGATGCGCAACCCCGGGCAGGTCTTCGCCCGCGAACAGCTGCTGTCCGCCGTGTGGGGGTACACCGCCTCGGCGGGCACCCGCACCGTCGACGTCCACATCGCGCAGCTGCGCGGCAAACTCGGCGACCACAGCCCGATCAGGACGGTCCGCGGCGTCGGCTACGCGGCGGACGCGTCATGACCCGGGCACCGCGTGGACTCGCCAGCCGGATCACGGCGCTGTGCCTGCTGGTCGCCGTCGTGACCGTCGTGGTCTCCGGCGTCGTCGCCGACCGGCTCATCGCCTCCACCGCCGACGACCTCAACCGGGAGGCGTTGACGCAGCAGGCCGACGGTGTGGCCGAGCTGGTCAAGCCCGAGGACCACGACAAACCGCTGCTGGGCATTCCCCGGATCGTCAAGGTGCTGCGCGGCCAGCAGGTGTCCATCGTGGTGCGATACCCCGACGGGCACTACGGCAAGTCCGGAGACACGGCCCAGACCGCCGCCCGGCAGGCCGGACTGGACAAGGTGGAACCCGGCAAGGCGAAATCCAAACTCGTCACCGTCGACGGCCGTGACCTGCGAGTCGAGGCGCGCGGCCTGGAACCCGGCCTGTCGTTCGCGCTGGTGCGTCCGGTGAAGGTCAGCCAGGACTCCGGCGAACAGCTGCTGCGCAACGTCCTGCTGGCGCTGGCCATCGGACTGGCGGTGGCCGTTGCCGCCGGGCTGCTGCTGTCCGCGCCGCTGTCGCGGCCTTTGCGCGACACCGCGAAGGTGGCGTTGGCGATGCGGCAGGGCCGCCGCGACCTGCGGGCGCCGGTCGGTGGCGCTGCTGAGGTCGCCGAGGTGGCCCGGTCGGTGAACGAGCTCGCCGACGCGTTGGGCCACAGCGAATCCCGGCAACGTGACTTCCTGCTGTCGGTGTCCCACGAACTGCGCACGCCGTTGACGTCCATCAAGGGCTTCGCCGAATCGCTGGCCGACGGCGTCGTGGACGGCGACGACACCCGCCGGGTCGGCGGCACCATGCTCGCCGAGGCCGACCGGCTGGAACGGCTCGTGACCGACCTGCTCGACCTGGCCCGCATCGGCGCCGACGAGTTCCGGCTCGACCTCACCGACATCGACCCGCTCGACATCGCCCGCTCGACCGCCGAGGCGTGGCGGCCGCGCTGCGCCGACCGCGACATCGACTTCCGCGTCGAGGCACCCGAGGCCACCTCGCCGGTGCTGGCCGACCCGCGACGGCTGCGGCAGGTCCTCGACATCCTGATGGACAACGCCGTACGGCTCACCCCGGCTGCCGCGCCACTGGTGCTGGCGGTGACCGAAATGCCTGCCGCCGTAGCGATCGCGGTCCGCGACGGCGGCCCCGGGCTCAGCGAGGACGACTACCCGGTCGCCTTCGAACGCGGCGCGCTGCACGCTCGATACCGGGGCCGACGACAGGGCGGATCCGGGGTCGGATTGGCGCTGGCACACCGGCTCACCCACCGGATGGGAGCCGAACTGACCGTCGGAGCCGCCCCCGAAGGCGGCGCCGCGTTCACCGTCACGTTCGACCAGCCCACATCTTTACAAGACCCGAACACGACCCCCACAGCCCGCGAACAGCCCTCCCGCACTGTGGATTCAGCAAACCCGTAACCCATCCGAAGGGCAACAGCCATGCGGCTGCGCAAGAGTCTGCTGGCGGTGGCGATCGCCGTGTTCGCGATCGTGTCCGCCACCGTCGGTGCCGTCGTCGTCTTCGGCGACGACGCGACGTCCAACAAGGACAAACCGAACATCATCTACTTCCTCGTCGACGACATGTCGGCGGATCTGCTGCCGTACATGGACACGGTGAGCTCGCTGGCCGACGGCGGCACCAAGTTCGACAACTATTTCGTGTCGAACTCGCTGTGCTGCACCTCGCGGGCGACCATGTTCACCGGCCAGCACCCCCACAACTCCGGCGTGCTGGGCAACACCCCCGAGGACCACGGCGGCTACGAGTACTTCGAACCCCTGGAGGACGAGACCTACGCCAAGCAGATACAGGACACAGGGGACTACCACACCGCCTACCTCGGCAAGTACCTCAACGGGTACAAGATGAAGGAGGGCTACAAGGTCCCGGCCGGTTGGGACGAATGGCACGTCGCCGACGGCGGCGGCTACAACGAATACGACTACAAGCTCAGCGAGTACACCGGCGGCGACGACAAACCCATCAGCGACGGCGACGGGAAGTACCTGGTGGACCTGATGGCCGACCGCGCCGTCGAGTCCATCGACCGCTCCCGCGACGCCGAGAAGTCGTTCTTCGTACAGGTGGCACCGTTCTCACCGCACTCCGGCGTCGGCAAGGACGGCGGCCCGCGGTTCCCACCGGCCAAACGCGACCGCCCCGGTGCCGACGAGAAGCACGGCGACTGCGGCAAGGTCGACTGCGCCGACCTCGACGTCACAAAGCTTCCGGGATTCAACGAGGACACGAAGGACAAACCCGACTGGGTTCGCCAGAAACCACTCACCGACAAGGAGATCAAGGAACTCAACCGCGACTTCCGCAACCGCGCCCGGATGGTGCAGTCGGTGGACGACATGGTGGAGAAGGTGACCAAGTCGCTGTCACAGTCCGAACTGGACAACACCTACATCATGTTTGGCTCCGACAACGGATTCCACCTCGGACAGCACCGGCTCATGCGCGGCAAGACCACCGCCTACGACCACGACGTGCGCACCCCGTTCCTGGTGAAACGCCCCGGCTCCTCCGGCGGCGACTCGATCAAGAGCGACGAGATCGTCCAGAACGTCGACCTGTACCCGACGCTGATCGACATCGCCAACGGCGACGAGGACGGCCCGACCGACCGCGACGGCCGCAGCCTGCGGCGGCTCATAGACGGCGAGAAGGAACCCGACTGGCGAAACGCGGCATACGTCGAGCACTACAAGTCCCCGAAACCGGGAACCGGCGACCCCGACGCCGAGGACCTCGGTCCCAAGAAGGGCAACTCGTCTCCGCCGACCTACGACGCGATCCGCACCGCCCAGGACCTGCTCGTCGACTACAAGGGATACGAGCAACCGGAGTTCTACGACCTGGACGCCGACCCCTACCAGCTCGACAACAAACCGGACGACCCCCGAGCCGACGAGCTGAAGGACCCGCTCGCCGATCTGGCCAACTGCGGCAAGAAGGGCCACCCCGACTGCTGGGAGGCCGCCCACATCGGAGCCGACTGACAAATAGACCGCCCGCGCCCCGATCGGCGCGGGCGGTCTGTTCCGTGCCGCGTCCGACGGTGCGGGCGGTCTGTTCCGTGCCGCGTCCGACGGTGCGGGCGGTCTGTTCCGTGCCGCGTCCGACGGTGCGGGTGATCTGTTCCGTGCTGCGGCTGACGGTGCGGGCGGACTGTCCGCGCTGCGGCCGAGTGCCGGTCGACCGCAGCGCGGGCGGTCACGCGAAGGTGCCTGCTGATGGATCGATCCACTTGACACGGTCGGGGCGCTCACCGGTGTCGATGTAGCGCTTGACGGTATCCACGGCCCAGTTCGGTGATACGCGCGTGTGGTTGACGGGGATGTCTTCCAGGCCGGTGCGGGTTTCGAAGGTGTGAGTGTGGTGGATCGTGGGTTCGCCGTCGGGGTGGTGGACGGCGTGGAATTCGGGGACGGTGCGGCCGGGCTCTGTGGCGATGTTCCCGTCGGATCGCAGGTAGGTGTTGGCGCCGTCGGTGGCGACCTCCAAGTGCGGCTGTATCCCGTCGTCGGTTTCGGGGCCGATGGTGGCCACGCACCGATGACCGTCCTGGCCGACGGTGCTCTTCAACGACACGAACAAAGCCGCGACGGCAGCATCGTCGTCCAGGGGCGCCCAGTAGTCCGATCCCATCATCGCCGCATACGCGTTCAGTCCCAGACGTTCGCCGACCGCCTTGAGATCCGCGGGACCGGTCGGCTTCTTCAGGCCGGTCTTCTCAGACTCCTGAGCGGGCGCGCTTTGGCTGGCCCCGATGCTGGCGAGGTACGCGGCGACGTGCTCGTGGACGGTGGTTTCGGCCTCGGCCATGCGGTCCAGCCCGGCCAATGCCGCCGCAAGGGCGTCGATCGCGTTACGAAGCTGACAGCTGGCCGACCCTCTGGCTATCCCCGCCATACGGCCTGCCGCTTCTTCAACAGCCGCTCGCCCTCGAGCCGTTAACGTGCAGCCCTCAGCCACGGTCGACAGCGCGGCCCGAACCGCAGTACATGCGGCGGGCGGGGGAGTGGTGGGCCTGCCCGCGCCGCGGCCGGGTGGCGGGCGGTCGCGGCGCGGATCGGGGCGGTCAGGCGAAGGTGCCCATTGCTCGGCGTACCCGGTCGAGGGTGTCGTCGGCGATGGTGCGGGCTCGGGTGTTGCCCTCGGTGATGATTCGGCCGACCTGGGCGGGGTCGGCCGCCAGTTCGCGCCGTCGTCGTCGCAGCGGGGCGAAGAACTCGTTGACCGCCTCGGTGCAGGTGCGTTTCAGGTCGGCGGCTCCCGACAGGCTTTCGGCGACCTGTTCGGGTTCCTGGCCGGTGCACAGTCCGATGAGGAGCAGCAGGTTTGATACTCCGGGGCGGTTGGCCGGGTCGTAGTTGATGTGGCGGTCGGCGTCGGTGACCGCGCTCTTGATGAGCCGGGCCGTTTCGTCGGCGGTGGCGCTCAGTGCGATCGCGTTGCCCCGGCTCTTGCTCATCTTGGTGCGGCCGTCCACACCCAGCAGTCGTGGTGCCGGGGACAGCAGGGGTTTGGGGACCGTGAAGACCTTGCCGTAGCGGTCGTTGAAGCGCCGCGCGATGGTGCGGGTCAGTTCCAGGTGTGGGAGTTGGTCGTCCCCGACGGGTACGACGGTGGCGTCGCAGAACAGGATGTCGGCGGCCTGGTGGGCCGGGTAGGTGTAGATGAGGCCGCTGACGCTCGCGCGGCGGGCGGCGGCGATCTCCTCCTTGACGGTGGGGTTGCGGTCCAGTTCGGCCGTCGACACCAGGCTCAGGAACGGCAGCAGCAGTTGGTTCAGCGCCGGTACCGCGCTGTGGGTGAAGATCGTGGAGCGTTGTGGGCTGATGCCCGCTGCCAGGTAGTCCAGCACGATCTCGTGGATGTGTCCGGACAGGTCGGCGGCGATGTCGCGGTCGGTGAGGACCTGGTAGTCGGCGATGACGACGAGTGAGTCCACGCCCTGGTTCTGTAGGCGGACCCGGTTGCGCAGGCTGCCGAAGTAATGTCCGATGTGGAGTTTGCCGGTGGGGCGGTCTCCGGTGAGCATTCGGGCGGTGCCGGGGCGGGAGCGGATCTCGTCCGGCACGGTCAGCTGGTTGGTCGCGATGGTGGTCACGGTGTCTCCTTGAGGATTGACGCGGGCCGTGGGACGCCCGTCGTGCGGAAACACCGAAGGCCGTCACCATGGACGGCCCTTGCGGATTGTTGAGATACGCGTCGTGCGCCGTCCTAGGACGGCCACCAGTTGAGGTTCGTTGATCGACGCATGTCGCAAGGCTAACACGGCGGTCTTCGGGGGGCGTCCGATCGGCGTGATCGACTGAGTCAGCCGACGCGAGCGGTCCGGTCATGGGACACGGCGGCGGAGTTCTCATAGGCTTGGGCGCACACATCCGCCGAGCCGGGAGTTCCCATGCGCCGTGACATCTTCACCGACGAGCACGACGCGTTCCGCGAAACCGCGCGCACCTTCGCCGAACGCGAGATCGTTCCGCACCACGGACAGTGGGAGGAGGACGGACTGGTCCCACGGGAACTGTGGACGGCCGCCGGACGGCAGGGCCTGCTGTGTGTGGACCTGCCGGAGAAGTACGGCGGCGCGGGCCTGGACGACTTCCGCTATCACGCGATCGTGGCCGAGGAGCTGGCCCGCTCGCGTGCCACCGGGGTGGGTTTCGTCGTCCACAACGACATGGCCGTGCCCTACCTGAGCCGGCTGGCCACCGAGGAGCAGAAGGACCGCTGGTTCTCCGGACTGTGTGCCGGTGAGCTGATCGCGGCGATCGCGATGTCCGAGCCCGGGGCGGGCAGTGACCTGCAGGGGATCGCCACCACGGCGGTCCGCGACGGTGAGGACTATGTGCTCAATGGCCAGAAGACGTTCATCACCAACGGGATCCACGCCGACCTGGTGATCGTGCTGGCGCGCACCGACCCCGAGGCCGCGCACCTGGGGTTCTCGTTGTTCGCGGTGGAACGCGGCATGGAGGGCTTCGAACGCGGCCGCAAGCTCGACAAGATCGGCATGCGGGCGCAGGACACCGCGGAACTGTTCTTCAACGACGTGCGGATCCCGGCGGCCAACCTGGTGGGGGAAGAGGGCAAGGGCTTCATCTACCTGATGGAGGGACTGCCGCGCGAGCGGCTCGCGATCGCCGTGGTCGGGCAGGCCGGTGCCGAGGCCGTGTTCGACGAGACCGTGGAGTACGTCCGCGGTCGCAAGGCGTTCGGGCGCAACATCGGCAAGTTCCAGCACGTGCGGATGACGATGGCCGAGATGAAGACTGAGCTCCACATCGGACGAACCTTTGTGGATCAGTGCATGCTCGCCCTCAACGCCGGTGAACTCGACGTCACCGAGGCGGCGATGAGCAAGTGGTGGATCACCGAGATGCAGAAACGGGTCACCGACCAGTGCCTGCAACTGCACGGCGGCTACGGATACATGAGTGAGTACCCCATCGCCCAGGCCTATCTGGACACTCGCGCGCAGACCATCTACGGTGGTACCACCGAGATCATGAAAGAGATCATCGGCCGTTCCCTTGACCTCTAGGAGCAAACGCATGGGCCCGCTTTCGGGGATCCGGGTCATCGAGCTGGCGAGTCTGGCCCCGGCACCGTTCACCGCCACCGTCCTGTCCGACCTGGGCGCCGAGGTGCTGCGGCTCGACCGCGCCGAGACCGTGCCGTCCACGACCGGGAGCCCGCCGCCCGAACCCTTGGGGCGGGGGCGCCGGTCGGTGGCGGTGGACCTGAAGCGGCCCGGCGGCGCCAGCCTGGTCCTGGACCTGGTCGGCCGCACCGATGTCCTGCTGGAGGGTTTTCGGCCGGGCGTGTGCGAACGGCTGGGCATCGGCCCCGACGCGTGCCTGGCCCGCAACCCCCGGCTCGTCTACGGACGGCTCACCGGCTGGGGCCAGACCGGGCCGCTGGCGCAGCGCGCCGGTCACGACATCAACTACCTGGCGCTGTCGGGCGCGCTGTACCCGATCGGGCCCGCCGACGGCCCGCCCACCCCGCCCATCAACTACGTCGCCGACTTCGGCGGCGGCGGGATGCTGTTGGCCGTCGGCGTGCTGGCGGCCCTGTTCGAACGGGAACGCTCCGGGGCCGGGCAGGTCATCGACGCGGCCATGACCGAGGGCGCCGGGCTGCTGTCGTCGCTGCTGCACGGCCTCAAGGCGCGCGGCATGTGGAGCGACGAACGCGGCGGCAACCCGTTGGACGGCACCGCGCCGTTCTACGGCACCTACGCGTGCGCGGACGGTGGGTTCGTGGCCGTGGGCGCCCTGGAACCGCAGTTCTACGCCGAACTGGTCAAGGGGCTCGAGCTGATCGACCCGCCGACCCAGTACGACCAGTCCGGCTGGCCCGAAGCCCGCCGCCGGTTCGCCGACGCCTTCGCCAGCCGCACCCGCGACGAGTGGGCGGCGGTCTTCGAGGGCACCGACGCCTGTGTCACGCCGGTGCTGACACTCGACGAGGCGCCCGACCATCCGCACAACCGGGCCCGCGCGTCGTTCACCGAGGTCGCCGGACTGCGGCAGCCCGCGCCTGCGCCCCGGCTGTCGCGCACCCCCGGCGCGGTCGCCGGACCCGCCCCGCAGCCCGGCGAACACACCCGCGCCGCCCTGACCGACTGGGGCATCTCGGCCGAGGACCTGGCCGGACTGTTCGCCACCGGGGTGCTGTCTGAACTGGAGTGACGGCCGAAGTGGAGTAGCCGCCCGAGGTAGGTTGTGCAACGCGACCCCTCAACTGAAAAGGCGGCCATGTCGGGCAGGACCATCGCGATCCACCACGTCAACGCCGCGCTGCGCGGCGCCCGCGCCAGCGGTCTGGACGTGGAGCCGGTGCTGCGTGCCGCCGGAATCCCGCCGCGCCTGTGCGAGGAGGAACGCGCCCGCGTCACCCCCGACCAGTTCACCCGCCTGATCCAGGGGCTGTGGCTGGCGATGGACGACGAGCTGATGGGCTTCGGGCCGCAGCCGTCGCGGCGCGGCACCTTCGCCATGATGTGCCACGCCACCATCGGTTGCCGCAGCCTCGGGCACGCCCTGCGCCGGGGCACCGCGTTCTATGCCCTGTTTCCCGGCGCGCCCCGGGTGGCCATCGACCGGGGCGACGGCCGGGCCGCGATGAGCTTCGCGCTGCCCGGCTTCGACGACCCCGACCACTTCCTCACCGAGTCGCTGCTGGTCATCTGGCACCGTTACTCCAGCTGGGCCATCGGACGCCGCATTCCGCTGGACGGCCTCGACCTGGCGTATCCGGCGCCGTCGCACGCGGCCGAGTACGACCTGATGTTCGGCTGCCCGCTGCGGTTCGGCGCCCCGACCACCGTGCTGACCTTCGCCGAGCGCTACCTGGACTATCCACTGTTGCAGGACGAGGCGAGCCTGCGGGTGTTCCTGCGGGACTCCCCGGCCGATCTGCTGGGGCGCCGCGACTATGACTCCAGTGTCGGGGAACAGGTGCGGCGCATGCTGACCCATGGAACCACCACACTGGACGCGGCTGCCGCGCGGCTGGCGGTCAGCCCGCAGACGCTGCGGCGTCGGCTCGCCGCCGAGGGGACCTCGTTTCGGGCGCTGAAGGACCAGTTGCGCCGCGACGCCGCGATCGAGGCGCTGAGCCGGGGCGATGAGTCGATAGAGGATTTGGGGCGACGGCTGGGGTTCTCCGAGGCCAGTGCTTTTCATCGGGCGTTTCGGCGCTGGACCGGGGACTCGCCGGGGTCGTATCGGGGTCGCTAGTGTGGACGGTCCGCGCCCTGGAGAGGACCACGTATGCGTTACGACGGCACCGCGATACTGGACATCGCCGACGAGATCAGCGGCACCTACGCTGAGATCTTCTCGCAGCCGCCGTGGAACAAGGCTCACGACAGTGACCCGGACGTGGTGATGCGGGGGTTTCGCACCCGGCTGGACAAGGACATGGAGCGGCCCGGGTTCCGGGTGGTCGTGGCCCGGTCTGCGGCCGGGATCGACGGGTTCGCGTCGGGATGGGTGACGCCGTCGCCGTATCCGGACAACCGGGCGTACGGCAAGGTCAGCGACAGTATCGGCGCCGAGGCGGTGGCGGAGCTGCTGGTCGGGGCCATCGAGGTGGACGAACTGGCGGTGCGGGAGCGGGCTCGCGGCAAGGGGCTGGCCCGTCGACTGCTGGCGGACCTGACCGCTGACGCTCCCGAGGGGCGGGCTTGGCTGTTGACCTGGACCGGGGCGCCCGAGGCCGTGGAGTTCTACGAGCGGCTGGGCTGGTACCGGGTACCGGTGGTGCCCGGACGGGAGAACGACATCGTGACGTTCCTGGCGCCGACACATCCCCGGGCGGTCTGACCACGGGCCGGTTCCGGCGGGGCCCAGGGAAACTCCGCGTGAAGATCAGGTGCTTGATCCACAAGAGTGGCGCCGGTCGACGAGGTGGCGATAGTGTTATATATATCGATTTAGCAATGGTCAACGTCACCGGCGACCTGAAAGGACTGTGGCCATGGCATCGCATGACTGGCACCCGTGCGACGTGGAACGTGGGTACGAGGTACGCCGCCATGACGACCTCTACCAGGTACGTGACCGCGACGGGAACGTGGTGGACCTGACGGCATCCGAGTTCGAGCAGCTGCGTCTCGACGGCCCGAACCCGAAGGGATTGAAGTGATGGCGAATCCGGATCCGGACAAGATCACCGACGAGATGTGGCAATTGTGGACCGAATGCGAACAGGTCATCTCCGGCGTGAGGCTGGGAGGGATCTGGGCGGACAAGCCCGGATATCACAACACAGTGGACGCCAATCAGGCGAACTGGCCCGACAACTACTCGATCCAGCTGGGGCTCGATCTGGAATCCCCGCACACCAAGGCCCGCGCCATCGACCTGACCATGAGTGACGCCCAGATGCGGCTCCACACCGGTAGGCTGCGCGCGGCGGCACTCGACGGTGACCCGCGGCTGAGCGCGGTGCGGGAGTTCTACGGCACCTTGGACAGCCAGAACGTTTACGGGCTTATCAAGGATTCCACGACCGGATCCTGGCGATCGTCCTCATCGGATTCATCGCACCTGTGGCACATCCACATCAGCGTATTCACCACGTTTGTAAACGACTGGGATTCACTGGCGCCGATCGTCTCGGTGCTGGCCGACAGCGAAGGAGACGACGACGTGATCGGATTGAAGAAGGGCAATTCCGGCGAACGGGTCAAGGGGCTCCAGGCCGCGCTCGGCCGCGCCGGATACCCCGTCGACGTGGACGGCGAATACGGTCCCAAGACCGCCGCGGCACTGCTGGAAATGCGCAAGGACATGGGGTCCTCCGCCGAGAACGGCGACAAGGTGACCGGCTACGCCTACGCGCAACTGTTGTCCGCCCTGGCCAAGAAACAAGCCGGCTAGGTGTAGGTCACACCTGCTCTCGCGCACCGTCGCGCATCGGTGCGTTAGTATTTGGTCGAACGTCCAGGACGAGTGACCAAATTGTGGAGGGCACCAGCATGGCACCCGAGACCAACGCCCAGCGCGGCCACGAGGTGCGGCGCAGGCTGCTGGCCGCGACCGTCGCACTCATCGGGGAGAAGGGCTGGAACGCCGTCAGCACCCGCATGGTCGCCGAGCGGGCCGGGGTGCGGTCCGGGATCGTCCACTATCACTTCACCTCGGTCGCCGCGCTGTTGCGCGAGGCGTCCCTGGGGACGGTGCGCCAGATCCTGACGGGCTTCGCCCCGATACTGCGGCAGTACGACGACGCCACCGCGGGCATCGACTCCATCCTGGACGCACTCGACCGCTACAGCGGCCGTGACGCCACCTCGCTGCTGATGTTCGAGGCGTACCTGGCCGCCACCCGCGACGCGGAACTGCGAGCCGAACTGTCCGCCCTGGTCGCCGAGTTCCGCGACCTCGTCGCCGACTGGCTCGCCGAACGTGGCCAGGCCGCGCCCCGCGAGACCGCCGCCGTCCTCGCGGCGACCCTCGACGGCTTCGTGCTCCACAAAGCCCTGGACCCGAACCTGAGCGCCGAGGTGTTCAAACCCGTCCTCCGGCGCATCCTCCACCCCGTCGACGAAAGCGAGAACTGACATGAAGGCCGTCATCTGCGGAGCCGGAATCGCCGGACTGGCGCTGGCGCAACGACTGGCGAGCATCGACTGGGAGGTCGTGGTCGTCGAGAAGGCGCCCGGTCCGCGCGAACAGGGCTACATGATCGACTTCTTCGGCCCCGGCCTGCGCGCCGCCACGGCGATGGGCATCGAGCCCCGGCTGCGGGAACTCGGCTACAAGGTCCGGGAGTTCTCCTATCTGGACGAGACCGGCCGCAAACGCGCCAGCCTCGACTACCAGCGGTTCTCCAGGGTCGCCGACGGACTGCTGAGCATCATGCGCCCCGACCTGGAGCGCACCCTCCGCGAGGCGCTGCCCGCAACCGTCGACCTGCGGTTCGCCACCACGATCACCGCCATCCACAACCGCCCTGACGGCGTCACGGTGACCCTTTCGGACGGACAGACGCTGGAAGCCGACCTGCTGGTGGGCGCCGACGGCATCCACTCGCGAACCCGCGCGATGGTCTTCGGACCCGAGGAGCGCTACCTGCGGCACCTGGGACTGCACACCGCCGCGTTCACCTTCACCGATCCCGAGATCCACGCCGAGGTGCGCGACGGCTTCTACCTCACCGACACCGTCGCCAAGGAGATGGGCATGTACGGCATGCGCGACGGCAAGGTCTCGGTGTTCACCGTGCACCGCACCGATTCGCGGAAGCTGCCGGACGATCCCCGCGCGGTGATCCGCGAGACCTACGCGGACCTGGGCTGGCGGGTGCCGCGAGCACTGGAACTGTGCCCGCCGCCCTCGCATGTCTACTACGACCTGGTGGCCCAGATCCACATGCCGAACTGGGTGGACAAGCGGGTGGTGCTGGTCGGGGACGCCTGTTACGCGGTGTCGCTGCTGGCCGGGCAGGGCGCCTCGCTGGGGATCGCGGGTGCCCACATCCTGGCCGGGCAACTGCGCACCGGCACGGTCGACGAGGCCCTGGCCCGCTACCAGCGACTGTGGCACCCGATCGCGACGGAACGCCAGCGCATCGGACGCAACGGGGCCAAGTGGATCGTGCCGACCACTCCGACCCAGCTGTGGCTGCGTCGGCTGGCGATCAAGGCCATGGGCATCCCCGGCCTGGACCGCTACCTCGGCTCGGCGCTGGTCGGCAAGGACCACACCGACGTCGACGCGCTGGCCGTGGCCGAGGAACCCGCCGCGGCCTAGCGACCGCCCCGGCACCATCGCCGCGCCTGATCGTTTCAGACACCCATCGCGAGCGGGCCGGTCATGGGCGCGGCCGGGCCGACAATGGCACAGTGAAGGCGTTCGCTAGCGCAAGGAGTTCGGCCATGGCAGAGGCGTTCATCTACGACTGGGTGCGCACACCCCGGGGCAAGGGCAAGGGTGGGTCGCTGCACAGCGTCAAACCCGTGTCGCTGGCGTCGGGGCTGTTGGACGCGCTGCGCGAGCGGGGCGGATTCGACACCACCCGCGTCGACGACGTCGTGCTGGGCTGCGTCACCCCCATCAACGAGCAGGGCGGCGACATCGCCCGCGCCGCGGTGCTGATGTCCGGCTGGGACCGTGAGACCTCCGGGGTCCAGGTCAACCGGTTCTGCGCCTCCGGCCTGGAGGCGGTGAACCTGGCCGCGGCCAAGGTCGCCTCCGGCTTCGAGGACGTCGCGGTGGCCGGTGGCGTGGAATCCATGTCCCGCAACAAGATGGCCTCCGACGGCGGCGCCTGGTTCCTCGACCCCGAGACGAACCTGCGCACCGGGTTCGTCCCGCAGGGCATCTCCGCCGACCTCATCGCCACCCGCGAGGGCTACTCCCGTGAGGACGTCGACGCCGTCGCCGTCGCCTCGCACGCCAAGGCCGCCGCGGCCTGGCAGGACAAGCGCTTCGCCCGTTCGGTGGTCCCGGTCGTCGACGTCAACGGACAGACCCTGCTGGACACCGACGAGACCATCCGGCCCGGCACCAGCCTGGAGACGCTGGCCGGACTCAAACCGTCCTTCGCCGACGTGGGCGCCTTCGGATTCGACTCCGTGGCGATCAACCGTTACCCCGAGGTGGAGTACATCCGGCACGTGCACCACGCCGGCAACTCTTCCGGCATAGTGGACGGTGCCGCCGCGATGCTGATCGCCAGCGAACGCGGCGGCCAAGCCCTGGGACTGCGGCCCCGGGCCCGGATCCGGGCGGCGGCCGTGACCGGCACCGAACCGACCATCATGCTCACCGGCCCGGCCCCGGCCGCCCGCAAGGCACTGGCCCGGGCGGGCATGGCGGCCACCGACATCGACCTGTACGAGATGAACGAGGCCTTCGCCTCGGCGGTGCTGAAGTTCCAGCGCGAACTCGACGTCGACGACGACATCCTCAACGTCAACGGCGGCGCCATCGCCATGGGACATCCCTTGGGCGCCACCGGCTGCATGATCCTGGGGACGCTGGTGGACGAACTGGAACGCCGTGACCTCAACACGGGACTGGCCACGCTGTGCGTCGGCGGCGGCATGGGAATCGCGACGATCGTCGAAAGGGTGTAACCGATGACCGAGGCCATTACCTACGCCAAGGACGACGCGGGCATCGTCACGCTCACCATCGACGTGCCCGGCGAAGCCGCCAACCCCATGACCACCGAGGCCATCGCCGCTCTCAACGCGGCGGTGACCCGGCTGGAGTCCGAACGCGACTCGGTCACCGGCGTCATCGTCACCTCCGCCAAACCGGTGTTCTCGGCCGGGGGCGACCTGCGACGGCTCGTGCAGGCCGACCAGAGCCAGGTCGAGACCGTACTGTCCGAGATGGACGACTACAAGCGGCCGCTGCGGCGGCTGGAGAAGCTCGGCAAACCTGTCGTGGCCGCGATCAACGGCAGCGCCATGGGCGGCGGTTTCGAACTCGCGCTGGCCTGCCACCGTCGCATCGTCGCCGACGATCCGAAGCTGCGCGTCGGCCTGCCCGAGGTCACCTTCGGCCTGCTGCCGGGTGCCGGTGGTGTGGTCCGCACGGTGCGGATGCTGGGCCTGATGGCCGCGCTGCCGCTTTTGACCGAGGGCAAGCGGCTGGGTCCCGCCGACGCGCTCGCGGCCGGACTGGTCCACGAGGTGGTCCCCGCCGCGTCGTTGCTGGACAAGGCCCGCGAATGGATCGCCTCGGGCCCCGAGGCCGTGCAGCCTTGGGACGTCAAGGGCTACAAGCTGCCCGGCGGCGGCCCCAACGACCCCGGCGCGGGTCAGCTGCTGGCCGCGGCTCCCGCGATGCTCGTCAACAAGACCCACGGCGCCTACCCGGCGCCGGAGAAGATCCTGGCCGTCGCCGTCGAAGGCGCACTGGTCGATGTGGACACCGCCTTCGCGATCGAGACCCGCTACTTCACCGAACTGGCCTGCGGCCAGGTGTCGACGAACATGATCGGCGCGCTGTGGTTCGACCTCAACGACATCAACGCGGGCCGCTCCCGCCCCGACGCGCCCAAGCGCAAGGTCGCCAAGGTCGGCGTGCTCGGCGCGGGCATGATGGGCGCCGGAATCGCCTACGTCTCCGCCTACGCGGGCATCGACGTCGTCCTCAAGGACGTGTCGGCCGAGGCAGCCGACAAGGGCAAGGCGTTCTCGGCCGCCACACTGGACAAACGGGTCGGCGCGGGCAGGATGACGCCCGAACGCCGCGACGAGATCCTGTCGCGCATCACCGCCACCGGCGACGACGCCGACCTGGCCGGTTGCGACCTCATCATCGAGGCCGTCTTCGAGAAGCGCGCGCTCAAGGAGCAGGTGCTGGCAGCGGCCGAGACCCAGGCGACGGGCGACGCGGTCATCGCGTCCAACACCTCGACGCTGCCGATCACGGGACTGGCCAAGGCGGTGCCGCAGGCGGAGCGCTTCGTCGGCCTGCACTTCTTCTCGCCGGTGCACAAGATGCCACTGGTGGAGATCATCCGCGGCGAGGCCACCAGCGACGAGACCCTGGCCCGCGCCTTCGACTACGTCCGGCAGATCAACAAGACGCCCATCGTCGTCAACGACAGCCGTGGCTTCTACACCTCGCGTTCCTTCGCCACCTACGCCCTGGAGGGCCTGGCGATGGTCGCCGAGGGTGTTCCGGCGGCGCTGGTCGAGAACGTGGCCCGGCAGGCGGGCATGGCCGTCGGCCCGTTGGCGGTGTCCGACGAGGTGTCGCTGTCGCTGATGTGGGGCATCAACCAGCAGACCATCGCCGACTACGCGGCGGCGGGGGTCGAAGCCCCCGTCCACCCGGCGATGTCCCTTGTCGACACGTTCGTCAACGAACTCAACCGTCCCGGCAAGGCCGCCGGTGCCGGGCTGTACGAATACCCGGCCGAGGGCAAGAAACGGCTGTGGCCCGAACTGGCCACCCGCTACGGCCGCGACAGCGGCGTCTCGGCGGCCGACGTGCGTGACCGGCTGCTGTTCGTCCAGTCGCTGGAAGCGGTGCGGTGCCTGGAGGAGAACGTCGTCACCTCGGCGGCCGACGCCAACATCGGTTCCATCTTCGGCTGGGGTTTCGGCGCCTGGTCCGGTGGCGTGCTGCGGTTCATCAACCAGTACGGCCTGGACGAGTTCATCGCCCGCGCCGAGTACCTGGCCGAACGCTACGGCGAGCGGTTCGCCGTCCCGCAGCTGCTGCGCGACCACGCGGCCAAGGGCGAGGACTTCTAGCCCACGGCGCTCAATCCGCGTAGGCGCGCGACAGGGCGAGTGAGTCCTCGTGCGGGATGTAGTGGGTGATGCGACCGTCGGCGACCGTGAACCGGAAGGCGAAGGCGAACTCAGACTGTCCTACATGGAGACTTCGGGTCCGTAACGAAACCGGTTGCCGGGTGCGGGCCGTCGCGCGCCGCCGGTGCGCCTTCTGGCGACAGGCCGGACTGCAATACCTCGCCGGACGTCCGGTGTTCGCGGTGTGGATCGGGCTGTCGCAGGTCTCGCAACGCGGCCGAGTTTCGTTACGGTCGGGGATCGACACCGGAGTTTCGTTACGGAAAGGCGCCGGGTTTCGTTTCGTTCCGGGCGGCCGCAGCCCGTCCCACAGCAGCATCCTGATGCGTCGCGCGCCCGCCTCGTCCTCGCGGTGGGCGACCATGGCCACGTACCCCGGGATCAGGGCCGCGAGGTCGTCGACGTCCACATCGGTGCGTACCGCTCCGGCCGTCTGGGCCCGGCGCAGCAGCCGCTCGAAGGCGTCGGTGAACCGGCAGTGCGGGCCGGTGGTCTCGGCCGCCGCCCGCCACTCGTCGTGGCGGGCCATGGCGTCGCACAGTGCCCGGTTGAGCCGGGCCTGTTCCATGGCGTGGGCGAGGAACTCGTAGAAGGCCGACTCGGCGTCCTCGCACTCCAGGGCTGACACGGCGCTGGCTCCCAGCTGCTCGATCCGCTGGGCCATGACCGCCTCGAACAGGGCGTCCTTGGTGGGGAAGTGGCGGTAGACGGTACCGGCGCCGACCCCGGCGGCCCGGGCGATCTCGTCGAGCGGGACCGAAAGGCCCTGGCTGGCGAACAGGTCCTCGGCGGCGGCCAGCACGTTGGCACGGTTGCGGCGGGCGTCGGCGCGCGGGGTGGCTGCGGTCATGCGCGGGCCTCCTTGACGATCGCGAATAAGCGGGTGTAGCGTTCCGTTTGTTAACCGGGTCGCCGCCCCCGATACTAACCCGGCGGCGGCCGTTGCGATTCCCGAAAGGACCCCCATGACCACCAAGGACAAGATCGTCGCCGTCATCGGAGCCACCGGACAGCAGGGCGGTGCCGTGGCGAAACGGCTGCTGGCCGAGGGCTGGCGGGTGCGGGCCATCAGCCGCGATCCCGCCAAACCCGCCGCCAGGGCACTGGCCGCCGCCGGAGCCGAGGTCGTGGCCGCCGACATGGACGACCGCGCCAGCCTCGACGCCGCCTTCGCGGGCGCCTGGGGCGTCTACAGTGTCCACACTGGCGCCTTCGACGGCACCGAGTACGCCGACGACCCCGAACACGAGGTCCGCAGCGGCGTCAACGTCGCCGACGCCGCCAAGGTCGCCGGGGCCAGCCACCTCGTCTACTCCTCGTCGACGGGCGTCGACAACCCCGAGATGGTGGGCGTGCTGCCGATCCTGGCGCACAAGAAGGCCGTCGAGGCGCACATCCGCTCGCTGGGCATCTCGTACACGATCCTGCGGCCGACGTCCTTCATGGAGAACTACCTGGGCGCCATCCGGGGACTGCGCGACGGTGCCCTGGTGACGCCGCTGGCCCCCACCATGGCCGAGCCGCTGATCGCCGTGGCCGACATCGCCGCCTTCGTCGCGCTGGCCTTCGCCGACCCGAAGGCGCACGACGGCCTCGTGCACGAACTCGCCGGCGACCAACTGACCCAGACCGACATCGCCGCCGCCCTCGGCCGGACCGCCGGACGCGAGGTGCCCTACGTCCAGGTGCCCATCGAACAACTGCGCGCCATCAGCGAGGCACTCGCCGAGGGACTGGACATGATGAACCGGGTCGCCATGAACGTCGACATCGAGGGCCTGCGGAAATGGCATCCGGGACTGCTCGACTTCGAGGCATGGCTGGCCGCCAACCGGGACGCGATCACCGCGAAGGTGACACAGGCCGAAACGACAGGGAGATAGCTGCGGCGTGGGGCGGCGATGCACTAGGGTGCAGGGCAGCAGCGACCCAGCACCACGCGGCGACGCCCCACCGCAGGAGCCACACTTGAATACACCCCGCACGGACTTCGACCTCATCGGCATTGGTGAATCCATGGCCTTGGTCGCCCCCGATCCGCCCGCGCCGTTGCGCGAAAGACCGAAGCTGCGCATGGGGGTCGCCGGAGCGGAGTCCAATGTGGTGACGTACTTCTCGTTGCTGGGCGCCAAAGCCGCCTGGGCCGGACGCGTCGGCGACGACCCCTTCGGTGAACTGGTGTGCCGCCAGCTGGCCGCCGTGGGCGCCGACACCAGCTTCATCGAGGTCGACCCCGCGTTGCCGACCGGGGTGTACTTCAAGGACCCCGACAAGATGAACACGCGGGTCTACTACTACCGCAAGGGTTCGGCGGCCACCGGCATGGGACGCAAGCTGGTCGACAGCCTGCCCCGCGCCAAGATCGTCCACCTGACCGGCATCACCGCCGCGCTGTCGGACTCCTGTCTGGACCTGATGGTGCACGCGCTGATCGAACGGCCGTGGCCGGGCGCGCTGATGAGCTTCGACGTCAACTACCGGCCGAAGCTGTGGCCGGTGGAGACCGCCTCGTCGGTGATCCGCACGCTCGCCAGCGCCTCCGACCTGGTGTTCGTCGGTCTGGACGAGGCCGAGACCCTGTGGGGCATCACCCGGCCCGAGGACGTCCGCTACCACCTGACCGGGCCCAAGACCCTGGTGGTCAAGAACGGCGAGATCGGCGCGACCATCTTCGAGGGCACCGCCGACGGCATCTTCATGGAGTCGCCGATCGTCAAGGTCGTCGAACCGGTCGGCGCCGGGGACGCCTTCGCCGCCGGGTACCTGTTCGCGGTGCTCAAGGGCGCCGTTCCCCGGGCCCGGCTGCGGATGGGCCACCTGATCGCGGGCGGTGCGCTGCGGGTCTCCGGCGACATCGGACCGCTGCCGGGACAGGCGTGGATCACGGCCGCACTCAACGACGGGACACCATGATGAGCTTCGAGGAACTGTTCGGCGACGACCGGGTCATGGTGATCCTGCGCGGGCTGCCGCCGGAGGACACCGTCGCCCTGGCCCACACCGCCTGGGACGCCGGGGTGAACCTGCTGGAGGTTCCCATCGGCGAACCGGGACAGGAGAAGTCGCTGGCCGCCGCCGTGGCGGCCGGGGCCGAACGCGGCCTGGACGTCGGCGCCGGGACCGTGGTCAGCCGCGCCCACGTCGACGCTGCTGCCGCCGCCGGGGCCGCCTACACCGTCGCGCCCGGCCTGGACCCCGACGTGGCCGCCGCGAGCTTCGACGCCGGAATGCCGCACCTTCCCGGCGTGGCCACCGCCTCGGAGATCCAGCGGGCACTGGCCGCCGGTTGCGACTGGGTCAAGGCCTTCCCGGCCGCGGCCCTGGGCACCAGCTGGTTTCGCGCCATGCACGGCCCGTTCCCGCACCTGAACATCGTCGCCACCGGCGGCGTCTCCGTCGCCTCGGCCCCCGACTTCCTGGCGGCCGGGGCCTCGGTCGCGGCCCTGGGTTCGGCGCTGGCCGACCCGCAGGCCGTCGCGGGCCTGGCCCGGCTGGTGGCCGACACCACCCGCGACTGACCCTCCGCCACAACGACCTCCGCTCGCCGAGCGGCCGGGGTCGGCGCTTTCGCGCGCCTTGGCTAGCATTCTCGGGGTAAGTAGTCAGGAAGGCGTGAGTCATGACAGAAACCGAGTCGGGAACCGTGCACGACATCGTGTACCACGGCACCGAGGTGCTGCACCGTCGTTGTAGGACGGTCACCGACTTCGACGACGAGCTGGCGCGGCTGGTCGACGACATGTTCGCCAGCATGTACGCCGCCAACGGGGTGGGCCTGGCGGCCAACCAGATCGGCGTCGACGCGCGGGTGTTCGTCATCGACTGCCGCGACGACGACGGCGGTCGCCTGTACGGCCACATCGTCAACCCGACGCTGCGCGAGGAACCGCCGCCGCGCGAACTCAACGTCGGCCCCGAAGGCTGCCTGTCGGTGCCCGGCCAGTACGCCGACGTGGCCCGCACCCAGACCGCCACCGTCGACGGCTTCGACAAGACCGGCAAGCCGATCACCCTCACCAGCACCGGCGAGGCCGCCCGGTGCCTGCAACACGAGACCGACCATCTCAACGGCATCGTCTACGTGGACAAGCTGCCCAAGAAGATCCGCAAGCGCCTGCTCGCCGAGGCCGGACTGGGCTGAAACCCCACCAAAGCGGGGCATACCCGGTAATCCCGGATGCTGGGTATTGTTAGAGGCCCTCAACCGACTGTGCCCCCGACGGAGACTTCGTGGACTTTCGCATCCTCGGCTCCCTCGAAGTGCGGCACGACGGTGCCGTGATCCCGGTTCGGGGGCGTCAGCAACCCAAGGTGCTGGCCATGCTGCTGCTGCAGGCCGGTCACGTCGTGTCCGTCGACAGGCTCGTGGACGCGCTGTGGGACGACGATCCGCCCGCCACCGCCCGCCGCCAGGTGCAGAACACCGTCGCGGCGCTGCGGCGCACCCTGTCGGTGGCCGAGGGCCCGCTCATCACCGCCGTCGGCGAGGGCTACCGGCTGTCCACCGCCCACCTCGACTCGCTCCAGTTCAACGACTACGTCCGGCAGGCAGCTGCCGCCGCCGAGAACAACCGGCTCGCCGAGGCCCACACCCGACTGTGCCAGGCCCTGGAACTGTGGCGCGGCGAGGTGCTGACCGGCATGAACGGCCGGGTGCTGCGCGCCTTCGCCGAGCAGCTGGAGGAGGCGCGGCTGCGGGCCTTCGAGACCCGCATGGACATCGAGCTGCGGCTGGGACAGCCCGGCCGCATCGTCGAGGAGGCGCGGCGGCTGCTGACCGAGCACCCGTACCGGCAGGACATGGCCGCGCTGCTGATGCGGGCGCTGCACCAGTGCGGACGCGGCACCGAGGCGCTGGAGGTGTACGCGACGCTGCGGTCCCGGCTGGCCGAGGAACTGGGCATCGACCCGACCCGGGCGCTGCGCGACCTGCACCTGGAGATCCTGCGCGCCGACGGCGAGGGCGCCCGGACCTCCGCTCCGGCCCGGCAGTCCGTCGGGGAGGTCCCGGCGCAGCTGCCCGCCGACATCGCCGGATTCACCGGCCGCGCCTCGCAACTGGCGGCGCTGGACGCCATGCTGGACCAGGCCGACGGCGCCTCGGTGCTGGCCACCGTCGCCGGTGCCGGCGGCATCGGCAAGACCGCGCTGGCGGTGCACTGGGCCCGGCTGCGCGCCGACCGCTTCCCCGACGGGCAGCTGTTCGTCAACCTGCGCGGCTTCGACCACAGTGCCCCGTTGTCGGCCCACGACGTGCTGACCCGGTTCCTGCGCGGCTTCGGGTTCAACTCCGAGGCGATACCGTCCGACCTGGACGAAGCCGCCGCGCTGTACCGCACCTACCTGCACGGCAAACGGGTCCTGATCCTGCTGGACAACGCCGCCCGGGTCGACCAGGTCCGGCCGCTGCTGCCCGCCGGTCCCGGCTGCTTCGCCCTGGTCACCAGCCGCGACTCACTGGCGGGCCTGACAGCCCTGGACGGCGCCCGGCGCGTCGAGGTCGACACCCTGGGGCCGCGCGAGTCGCTGAGGCTGCTGGCCGACCTGATCGGACAGTCCCGTCTGGACGCCGAAGTCGAGGCCGCCACCGCCATCACCGAACTGTGCGGACGACTGCCGCTGGCGCTGCGCGTCGTCGGCGCCAACCTGGCCGCCCGCCCCTCCGAACGGCTCGCCGAGGTCGCCGCCGAACTGGCCGGAGCCGACCGCTTGGAACGGATGGTGGTGCCGGGCGACACCCGCGCCGCCGTCGCCGACTGCATCACGCTGTCGCTGCCGTCCATCGACGAGAACACCCGGCGGTTCTTCCTGCACCTGGGACTGGTGCCCGGCACCGAGATCTCGGCGAGCATGGCCGCCGCGGTCGTTGACGGCACCGAGGCCGAGGCCCGCAGGCTGCTGGGTCGGCTCGCCCACGCGCACCTCATCGACCCGCAGAGCGACGAGCACTGGCGCTTCCACGACCTGGTGCGGCTGTACGCCCACGCCCGGGCCGCCGACGACCTGAAACCTGCCGACCGCGACGCGGCGATGGAGCGGCTGCTGGACTGGTACGCCGACTCCCAGACCAAACTGCGGCACGAGGACCGGGTGGCCACGGTGCTGGCGCTGGTCGACCATCCCCGGGTGTGGAAGGCCGCCACCAACTTCCACGCCTCGGTCCACGACGGCTACGACCCCGACGAGATCCGCCGGGTCGTCAGGATCGCGCTCGGCGTCGCCGAAGCCCACGACGACGCCGCCGGTCAGGCGTGGATGCACAACCTGGTCGCGGGCACCTACTGGGCGGCGCGACGGTTGCCCGAGGCCGTGGCGGCCGGGGAGCTCGCGTTGGAGACGGCGCGGCGCAGCGGCGACCCGCTCCTGATCGCGCGCCACCTCAACAACATGGCGTCGTTCCGTTCGCTGAGCGGCGACAACCTGGCCGCCCGGAGGATCCTCGACGAGTCGCTCAAGATCGCCGAGGAGTCCGCCGACCCGTGGGCCATCTCCGCCCGGCTCGACAGCCTCGGCGAACTGTGCATCCATTTGGGACAATACGCCGAAGCCGAGACCCACCTGCGGCGATCGCTGGCGGTACGTCCGCCGCAGCCGCCGGGCAAACGCTGGCCCAAGACCCCGTCCAAACTGGCCCACCTGTGCCTGGACACCGGCCGCTACACCGAGGGCCTGGAATACGTCGAACTCATCCTGGCCGAGGCGATGTCCCGGCACCATCCGCGGGCGCTGTGCCTGCGGGCATCGCTGCGGCTGGCCATGGGCGACCTGGACGCCGCCTACGCCGACTTCACCGAGTCCTTCGCGGTGGAACGCCAGAACCGGTACGTGGGTGAGGCCGCGGACCTGCTGATCCCGTACGCGCACTGCCTCAGCGAACGCGGCGAGGCGCAGTCCGCCCTCAAACACGCCCGCGAATGCCTGGAGTGGGGCCGATCCAGCGGCATCCGCCGAGACGAGGCCGCCGCCAGTCTGCTGCTGTCCACGATCCACGCCCGGCAGGAGGACTACGCCACCGCGGCGACCTTCGCGCGCGAGGCGTGCCGATTGTTCGCGTCGATGTCCGAACCGCTGCGGCACGGACGCTCCCTTGTGGCGCTGGCCCGGGCGCTGACGGGTCTGGGGGTGCCGGAAGCCGCCGAGCATCGGGCGGCGGCCGAGGCGATCTTCGAACGGCTCGGCGTCACCGCGTTCGAGACCCGATAGCCGCCGGGGAATCGGTCACGGCGCCACGCCTACCAGCGTCCAAGGGATCGACCGCGAGGCGCCGTGACCGAGCTTTGTGGCGTCATTTGACGTGCGGAAGGCTGAACCGACGCCGTAGCAACAGCCTCTCCTGCGTTTGCCGCACGTGATCCAGCATCTCCGGACGGCTCACGCGGGGTGCACGAGTTCCCGGGCGCAACTCGTGCCGGTCATGAGGGCAACCTCGCGGACGGTCGCGGCCGTCAACGCCACATGCGCACACCCACCCGGCTGGGATTCGTCGCCCTGGTCCTCGCACTGTCGGCGGGAGCCTGCGACTCCGGCGACAACGCCGCCGCGAACCCGTCGGCCACAGCCGATCCGACCACGGCCACCCGGCCCGACACCGACGCGGGGGCGTCCGAAAAGGAGGACGAACCCGGTTCGGCGCCGGAATCGGCGAAGACGACAGAACCCGAACCCTCCGCGTCCGACGACGCGACCGACGGCCTGTCGCAGTCGCAGCGCGAACTGCTGGCCAAGGCCCGCCGCGACGGCGAGGTGATGGTGATCGTGTCGATGGCCGAAGGCTCCCAGACCAGACGCTACGACCGGGTGGCCGAGGGCGTCTCCGACAGCGGCGGCGCCGTGACCGGCGGCTCCGACGTCGACGACAGCTGGCTGTCGGCCATGGCCGTGGAGGACACGCTGTGGTTCCTGTTCGGCTCCGGCGATGTCGCCTCGGTCGTCGAGGACGGTCTGAGCGAACCCACCTGAGTCGGAACCGCGCTCGGGAAGGCCGCACGCGCGCGGGAGTGTCGTAGCCGGACGGTAACGTGTCCCCCCATGGAAGGGCCCGGACTGTTCGACATTCCCGAAACCGCGCCGCGCACCGAAGAGCCCGCCGCGGACGCTCCGCTGGCGGCCCGGATGCGCCCGGCGACGCTCGACGAACTCGTCGGCCAGCAGCACCTGCTGACCCCCGGCTCGCCGTTGCGGCAGCTCGTCGGCGGCGACGCCCCGCTGTCGGTGATCCTGTGGGGCCCGCCCGGCTGCGGCAAGACCACCGTGGCCAACCTGGTCGCGCGCGCCACCGACCGCCGCTACGTGCCGATGTCGGCGCTGAACGCGGGCGTCAAGGACGTGCGCGCCGTCATCGAGACCGCCCGCGCCACCCGCCGCCGCGGCGGCGCCCCCACCGTCCTGTTCATCGACGAGGTGCACCGCTTCACCAAGACCCAGCAGGACGCGCTGCTGGCCGCCGTCGAGGACCGCACCATCACGCTGTTGGCCGCCACCACCGAGAACCCGTACTTCTCGGTCGTGTCGCCGCTGCTGTCGCGGTGCGTGCTGCTGACCCTGGAACCGCTGACCGAGGACGACATCCGCGCCCTCGTCGACCGCGCCCTCAGCGACGAACGCGGCCTGGGCGGCGAGGTCGCACTGGAACCCGAGGCCGCCGACCACCTGGTCCGGCTGGCCGCCGGGGACGCCCGCAAGGCCCTGACCGCGCTGGAGGCCGCCGCCGCCAGCGCCAAGGCCGCCGGGACCACCGTGGTCGACCTGGCCACCGCCGAATCGGCCGTGGACGTCGCCGCGGTGCGCTACGACCGCGACGGCGACAGCCACTACGACATCGCCAGCGCCCTCATCAAGAGCCTGCGCGGCTCCGACGTGGACGCCGCGCTGCACTGGCTGGCCCGGATGATCGTCGCGGGCGAGGACCCGCGCTTCATCGCCCGTCGGCTGGTCATCTTCGCCAGCGAGGACGTCGGCATGGCCGACCCGACCGCGCTGCAGACCGCCGTGGCCGCCGCCGAGGCGGTCGCGTTCATCGGCATGCCCGAAGGACAGCTGACCCTGGCCCACGCCGTGGTCCACCTGGCCACCGCCCCCAAGTCCAACGCGGTCACCGCCGCGATCGGCGCGGCCATCACCGACGTCAAGAACGGACACACCGGCCCGGTGCCGCCGGGCCTGCGCGACAGCCACTACGCGGGCGCCAAGAACCTCGGCCACGGCGAGACCTACCGGTACCCCCACGACGACCCGCGCGCCGTCGTCACCCAGCAGTACGCGCCCGACGCGGTGCACCGCAACGTCTACTACCGGCCCACCGACCACGGCGCCGAGAACGGACTGGCCTCCCGGATGGAGAAGCTTCGCGCGATCGTGTGGGGGAGTAACGAGTGAACCGAGGCCACCGGCGCGAGCGTCGGCAACGTCCCGGACAGGTCCGGGCCCAGCTGGTCACCGAGTTCACCCGGATCCGCCGCCTCAAACTGGCCACCTTCGGCGTGGTCGCCGCCGCCGTCGTGGCCGCGGTCCCGGTGGCGCTGCGGCTCGACGACGTCACCCGCGACCCGGCCTTCGTCGCCCTCGACGAACTGGCGCTGCCGCACTGGGCCTCGGCCAAGCCGCGCGACGCCGCGGCGGGCAGCCGCTGGTGCGTCGGGCGGTGCCGGGTCCGCGAACGGGTGTGGCAGTCGAAACGCGGCGTCGACGACACCGTGAAGGTGTACGCCGGGGCGCTTTCCACCGAGCACTGGCACCGGCTCGACTCCGGCAGGTGTCCAACCCGGACACAGCTGGGCCAGTACCGCTGTTACCACCGCGACGAGTACGCATTGGACCTGTGGGTCCGCCCGGCCGAGTGCCCCGACGTCAAACAGCTGTGTCCGGGCTCGACGGTCTCGGCGGTGATCCGGCCGACACCCGAAGCCGAGTGAAAACGCGGCTCGCCCCGGCGCGGGCCAAGCGGAAGTTCACTGAACTCGGACGGTAAGGTCGGTTCCGTTGCCGATTTCCAGGCAACACAGTGTCCAGGTAACTTCGCGATCGAAACGAGGGGGACCGATGTCGGGTCAGGCCTATGCCGCCGCCAGCGAGTTCGTGACCACCGGTGGAGAACTGGCGGCCCTGATAGCCGCGGGCGCCTTCGCGGCTCTGGCGTTGGTGCTGGCCTATGTGCTGCTCGGTCTGCGCAAGACCGTCAACGCCGCGACCCGCGCCGTCAACGACCTCAACGCGCGCACCGGCCCGCTGCTGCAAAAAGCCAACACCACAATGGATCATGTCAACACCGCGCTGACGCAGGCCCACACGTCGCTGGACGCGGTGAACACCCAGCTGGAACGGGTCGACACGATCACCGGCCACGCGCAGCAGGTCACCGGCAACGTCGCCAACATCACCAGCCTCGTCGGGGCCGCGGCCACCACACCGCTGGTGAAACTGGCCGCCTTCGGCTTCGGGCTGCGCAAGGCGCTGGCCAAGCGCCGCGCCGACGACGACGAGCGCGAAGTGCGAAACCTGTTGAAGGACAAGAAGTCCCGCCGTAAGCGTTCTAAGAACGGGTAAAACGAGAAAATGGTTAAAAGACTGTTGTGGCTGGCCGCGGGTGTCGCGGTCGGCGTGATCGTCGTGCGCAAGCTCGCGCGCGGCGCCGACGCGTTGTCCCCGGCGGGCATCGGCGAGCGGCTGCGGAATACCGCCGTGACAGCCGGGTCCGGAGTGCGTAGCTTTATGTCCGACGTCGGCGAGGGCATGCACGAGAAGGAAGCCGAGCTCCACGAGGCGATCGCGGCCGGAGAGCCGGTCGGCGAGCTGCTCGAAGACGACGATGACCGATAGCACTATCTACAGCGGACAAGGAGGTATCATCCGATGAGGACGGCCGAGATCAAGAGGCGGTTCCTGGCACACTTCGAGGCCAATGGGCACACGGTGGTACCGAGCGCACCGCTTCCGGCCATCGAGGACCCGAACCTGCTGTTCATCAACGCGGGGATGGTTCAGTTCGTCCCCTATTTCACCGGGCAGCAGACGCCCCCGTGGACCCGCGCCACCTCGGTGCAGAAGTGCATCCGCACCCCGGACATCGAGGAAGTCGGGATCACCACCCGGCACGGCACGTTCTTCCAGATGAACGGCAACTTCTCCTTCGGTGACTACTTCAAGGAGAAGGCCATCGAGCTGGCCTGGGATCTGATGACCCGGCCGCAGTCGCAGGGTGGGCTCGGATTCGACGAGTCCAAACTGTACCCGTCGGTCTATGTGGACGACGACGAGGCGATCGGCCTGTGGAAGCGTATCGCGGGCCTGCCCGACGAGCGGATCCCCCGGCTGGGCAAGTCGGAGAACTTCTGGTCCATGGGCATCCCCGGTCCGTGTGGTCCGTGCTCGGAGATCCTGCTCGACCTCGGCCCCGAGTTCGGCGAGGAGGGCGACTTCCTCAACGGCGACCGGTACATGGAGCTGTGGAACCTCGTGTTCATGCAGAACCTGCGTGGCGAGGGCACCAACAAAGAGGACTTCGAGATCCTGGGCGACCTGCCCGCCAAGAACATCGACACCGGCATGGGGCTGGAGCGCGTCGCCTACATGCTCCAGGGCGTCAACAACATGTTCGAGATCGACGAGGTGCGGCCGCTCATCGACCGGGCCAGCGAACTGACCGGGAAGCGTTACGGGGCCTCGCGTCCCGACGACGTCCGGTTCCGCGTCATCGCCGACCACGTCCGCACCGGCCTGATGCTCATCGGCGACGGCGTCACGCCGTCCAACGAGGGCCGCGGCTACGTGCTGCGCCGCATCCTGCGCCGCGCGATCCGCGCGATCCGGCTGCTGGGCTTCGAGGACAAGGCGCTTCCGGAACTGTTGCCGGTGGCCCGCGACTGCATGTCGCCGTCCTATCCGGAGCTGTCGGAGGACTTCGAGCGGATCTCGTCCTACGCCTACGGCGAGGAGGAGGCGTTCCGTTCCACACTGCGCCAGGGAACCACCATCCTGGACACCGCGGTCAAGGACACCAAGGCCAGCGGCGGCACGCTGCTGCCCGGCGCCAAGGCCTTCGAACTGCACGACACCTACGGCTTCCCCATCGACCTGACGCTGGAGATGGCGGCCGAGCAGGGGCTCAAGGTCGACGAAGAGGGCTTCCGCCAGCTCATGGCCGAGCAGCGGCGTCGCGCCAAGGCCGACGCCCAGTCCCGCAAGACCGCGCACGCTGACATGTCGGCGTACCGCGAGCTGCTCACCGCCGGCGGCCCCACCGACTGGAAGGCCTACGAGACCCTCAACACCGAATCGACGGTGCTGGGCATGCTCGCCGAGGGCAGCCCGATCCAGGTCGCCAAGGAGGGGCAGCTCGTCGAGGTCGTCCTCGACAAGACCCCGTTCTACGCCGAGTCGGGTGGTCAGCACGCCGACGCGGGCACCATCACCGGTGCGTCGGTCTCGGCCGAGGTCGTCGACGTGCAGCGCCCGATCAAGGGCCTGGTCGTGCACCAGGTGCGGGTGCTCAAGGGCGAGCTCGCGGTCGGTACCGCCGTCAAGGCCGACGTCGACCCCGAGTGGCGGCTGGGCGCGCGGCAGGCGCACTCGGGTACCCACGTGGTGCACGCGGCGCTGCGCGAGGTGCTCGGCCCGGCCGCGTTGCAGTCGGGTTCGTTCAACCGGCCCGGTTACCTGCGGCTGGACTTCTCGTGGCGGTCGAAGCTGTCCGACGAGTCCCGCAGTGAGGTCGAGGAAGCCGCCAACCGCGCGGTCCGCAAGGACCTGCCGGTCGCGGTCAAGTACATGACGCTGCCCGAGGCGCGCGAGTTCGGCGCGCTGGCGCTGTTCGGCGAGACCTACGACGAGACCGTCCGGGTCGTCGAGATCGGCGGCGAGTGGTCCCGGGAACTGTGCGGTGGCACCCACGTGCAGCACGCCGCCCAGATCGGGCCGGTCGTGATCACCTCGGAGGCCTCGGTGGGTTCGGGGCAGCGACGCGTCGAGGCCGTCACCGGCCTGGAGGCGTTCCACTACCTGGCCCGCGAACGCGACCTGGTCTCCCAGATCGCCGACGAACTGGGCGCCCCGCGCGCCGAGCTGCCGGAGCGGATCTCCGCCCTGATGCAGCGCGCCAAGGACGCCGAGAAGGAACTGGCCAACCTGCGCGCCAAGGAACTGCGCGACAGCGCCGCCACCTTCGCCGCGCAGGCCAAGAAGATCGGCGACGTCGCGGTGGCGGCGGTGCAGGCGCCCGACGGCACAGGCGGCGGCGACGCCCGCAAGCTCGCCACCGAGATCCGGGGCCACCTCGACCCGAACAAACCGGGCATCGCCGCGGTCGCGGCCACGGCGGGCGGTAAGGCCTCGCTGGTGGTCATCGTCAACAAGACCGGCACCGCCCAGGGCCTGTCGGCGCAGGCCCTCGTCAAGGGCGCGCTGTCGGGACGCGGCGGCGGCAACGACGAGGTCGCCCAGGGCGGCGGGGTTCCCGCCGACCAGGCGAGCGCGCTGCTTCAGGCCGTGTCCGCGCAGGTCGCCGGGGAGTGAACGACACCCCGCCCAGGGGCCGTCGCCTCGGAGTAGACGTCGGAAAAGTACGCGTCGGGGTCGCTTTGAGCGACCCCGACGGCATACTCGCCGCTCCACTGGAGACGGTCCCCAGAGATATGTCCGGAAAGTCCGTGCCGCCCGCGGATATCAGCCGAATAGCCGACCTTGTCAACGAGCATTCGGTCGTGGAAATCGTCATAGGGCTTCCGGTTACGCTTTCAGGTGAGGAAAGCTATGCGGCCGCCGAGTCTCGCGCGTACGCCGAACAGGTCACGGCGGCCGTCGGCGACGTACCGGTGCGGTTCGTCGACGAGCGTTTGACCACCGCAGTGGCGTCGCGTAGGTTGTCCGAGCGTGGCGTGAAAGGAAAGCGCCGCAAAGCCGTGGTCGACCAGGCGGCCGCGGTGGAGATTCTGCAGCTGTGGCTGGAGAAGCAGCGGAAGGCATAGACGACGATGTTGGACGAGAGGCCGTACGAGACCATGGATCCCTCTCAGCCTCGCCGACGCAGGCACCGCCGTCGCCGCAAGGGCCGCACCGTTTTCGCGTTGCTGCTGGTGTTCGTGTTGCTGGGAACCGTTGGTGTGGTCGGGTTCGTCGGCTTCGACAAGATCAAGAACATCTTCTCCGCGCCCGACTACGCCGGTGACGGCAACGGCGTCAAGGTGCAGGTCGAGATCGCCGAGGGCTCGGTGCTGTCCGACATCGGTGACGCACTGTACAAGAAGGACGTCGTCAAGAGCGCCAACGCCTTCGTCAACGCCGCCGAGGCCAACCCGAAGTCGAACCAGATCGGGCCGGGCACCTACGCCATGGAGAAGCAGATGTCGGGCGAGGCGGCGCTCGAACGGATGCTGGACCCGAAGTCCCGCAAGGTTTCCGGCGTCACGATCCGTGAGGGTCTGACCATGTGGGGGACGTTCAAGAAGCTGTCGGAGAACACCGGGGTGCCGCTCGAGGACTTCACCGCCGCCGCCGAGGATCCCGAAGCGCTCGGCATCACCAGCGACTGGTTCGAGCGCAAGGACGGCAAGGACGTCGTCAAGTCCGTCGAGGGTTTCCTGTCTCCCGCCACCTACGAGTTCAAGAAGGG
Source organism: Stackebrandtia nassauensis DSM 44728 (assembly GCF_000024545.1). Lineage (GTDB taxonomy): Bacteria > Actinomycetota > Actinomycetes > Mycobacteriales > Micromonosporaceae > Stackebrandtia > Stackebrandtia nassauensis. The sequence continues at coordinate 4,142,006 of NC_013947.1, read as the reverse complement.
CGCCACCGCCGAGGAGATGCTGAAGGCGATGGTGAGCAACTTCCTCAAGGTCACCGACTCGATCGGGTTCAAGGAGACCGTGGAGGCGCAGCGCTCGAACTACAGCCCCTACGAGGTGCTGATCGTGGCGTCGCTGTCGGAGGCCGAGGCGGGTGTCCCCAAGGACCTCGGCAAGATCGCGCGGGTGGCGTACAACCGCATGGACGGTGAGTACTGGTGCCACGGCGGTCTGGAGAACTGCCTCGAGTTCGACACCACCACGAACTACGGCCTCATCGAGGCGGGCAAGGGCAGCAAGAACTCCAAGGACCTCACCGACGCGGAGTTGAACGACGAGAGCAACAAGTGGTCGACGCACGTGCGTGCCGGACTGCCGCCGACTCCGATCAACAGCCCGGGCAAGAGCGCGCTGGAAGGCGCCGCCGACCCGCCGTCGGGCAAGTGGAAGTTCTTTGTGGCCATCGACAAGGAGGGCAACTCCGCCTTCGCCGAGACCAAAGAGGAACACGACGCGAACGTGGAAGAGGCCAGGAAGAACGGCGTCCTGTGACCAGACGCGCGGCCGTGGTGGGCTCACCCATCGCGCACTCGCTGTCACCGGCGATCCACAATGCTGGTTACGCGGCGGCGGGGCTGAGCGACTGGACGTACACCGCGCACGAGTGCGGCAAGGACACGCTGGCGTCGTTCCTGGACTCGCTGGGGCCCGAGTGGGCCGGACTGTCGGTGACGATGCCGCTGAAGGAACGCGCGCTCGCGCTTGCCGACTCCGCCGACGACACCGCTACCGCGCTGGGCGCGGCCAACACGCTGGTGTTTGGCGAGGGCGGCCGGGTCGCTTACAACACCGACGCCCCCGGCATGGTCGACGCGCTGGCCGAGGTCGGGATGCGACACGCCTCCCGGGTGGCGATCCTGGGCGCGGGCGGCACGGCCCGCGCCGCGCTGGGGGCGGCCGCGAGCTTGTCGGCCACGTCGGTCACCGTCTACGCCCGTCGCCCCGAAGCCGTCGCGGAACTGGAACCGGTGGCCCAGCGGCTCGGCCTGCCACTGACGGCCGCCCCGTGGGAGTCGGCGGAGGGTTGCGGGGACGCCGATCTCGTGGTGTCAACCATGCCCAAAGGCGTGAGTGACGCGCTGGCCATCGACTGGAAGCCGGACACGGTGGCGTTCGACGTCGTCTACGACCCGTGGCCCACCGAGTTCGCGCGCTTGGCCCAGGCCGCTGGTTGCCGGATCGTGAGTGGACTGTCGCTGCTGCTGTGGCAGGCGGTGGTTCAGTTCCGGCTGTTCACCGGCGTCGATGCTCCGGTCGAAGCGATGCGCGCCGCGCTGCCGCCGACCACAGCGGACTTATCCGCCGACCACAGCGGACTTGTCCGCCGCTGGAATTTCTTAAGCCTCGCTCAGCCGGGCCAAGCCTGGCTTAAGCCAAACCTGACTACCGTCAAAAGTGGGGAGGAGGTCGGTGGCCCGGGGCCGGGACGGCGAAGAACTTGCGCCAGACTAGCCGTGAGCCGTGAGCCGTGAGCCGTGAGCCGTGAGCCGTGAGCCGTGAGCCGTGAGCCGTGAGCCGTGAGCCGTGAGCCGTGAGCCGTGACCCGTGACCCGTGACCCGTGACCCGTGACCCGTGACCCGTGACCCGTGACCCGCGACCCGCGACCCGCGACCCGCGACCCGCGACCCGCGACCCGCGACCCGCGACCCGCGACCCGCGACCCGCGAACCGCGAACCGCGAACCGGGCAGATGGTGTCCGCCGGTCAGAACCGTAGGGGCTGCGGCATTTCCGGACGGGGTGCGGAGCGGATTCCGGCTTCCTCCTCCAGGGTTATCAGCTTCAGTTCGCCGAGGATCTCGGCGGCCAGGTTCCAGTGCTCGCGAGCCCGCGCGGGGTCGGCGAGATCGTCGCTGGCGTCCGCCAGTACCCAGTGCTTGTGGGCGGCGGCGAAGGTGCGGGAGTTGCCGCTGTCGTTCAGCAGTTGCAGGGCTTCCTCCAGCAGCGGGATCGCCTGGGTGGCTTCGCCTTGGCGGCGCAGCACGTGGGCGAGGTTGCCCAGGGCGATGGCGTGGGCGGGCGGGTCGCCGTGGCTGATGGCGATCGCCTCCCGATGGGCTTCGGCGGCGTGGTCGAACTGGCCGGTCTGCTCGTAGTTGAAGCCCAGGGAAGTGAGCAGGCCGTTCTTGATCTCGATGGCGATGCGTTCGTCGGCGACATGCTCGTCGCACGCGGCCAGTCCTTCGCGGAGCAGGCCGATCGCGGTGTCGTACTCGCCCTCCTGCCGGTGCACGTCGGCCAGGAAGTTCAGGATGCCGGGCACGCGTTCGTGGAAGCCGTTGTCGCGACACACTTTGAGCGCCTCGGTGAGGGTCGTGGTCGCCTCGGGCCGCAGCTTCATGGCGCGCTGGGCCTGGCCCAGGTCGCGCAGTGCGACCGCGAGTCCATAGGGGTCACCCGCCGTGCGGGCCGCCGCGACGGCCACCTCGGCGATCGCCACCGACTCGCGCCAGTGTCCCCGGGGCATGAGGGCGGTGAAGGTGCGCACCGCGATCGCGACCGCCGCCGCGCCGGTGTCGGGTGCCCGGGAAGCCTGTTTGGACAGTGCGATGAGGTTCTGGGCCTCGGCGTCGATCCACGTCTCGGCCTCGGCGGCATCGGCGAACGACGGTCCGGTCGCGTCCTCGTCCAGGCCGATGGCCAGGCGCCATTCGGCCAGCGGCTGCACCGCCAGCAGCGCCGAGCGGGTGGCCGCGGCGAGCCGGAGGAACACCCGGCGCAGCGCGGCGTCGCGGTCGGCGGCCGGTTCGTCGGTCTCGGCGCGTTCGCGCGCGTACAGCCGGATCAGGTCGTGCATCCGGTAGCGGCCCGGGGTGGGGGAGTCGACGAGGTGGAAGGTCACCAGGTCGTCCAGCAGTTCCTCGGTCGCCTCGGCGCGCCAGTCCAGCGCGGCGGCGGCCAGCTCGACGGTGAAGTCCGGCGACTCCAGCAGGCTCGACAGCCGGAACAGCCGTGACTGCATCGCGTCCAGGTCCTCGTAGCTGGTGGCGAAACTGGCCCGTACCGCCCGGTCGTCGATGGCCAGTTCGGACAGTCGCCGGTCGCTGTCGGCCAGCCGCTCGGCGAAGTCCGCCAGCGGCCAGCGGGGTCGCGAGTTGATCCGGGCCGCCGCGATGCACAGCGCCAGCGGCAGACTCGCGCACAGCTCCACGATCCGGTCGGCCGCCACCGGTTCGTCGGCGAGGCGGCGGCCCGGCAGCAGCCGCCGGAACAGCGCGGCCGAATCCGCCGGGCCCAACGGTTCCAGCTCCAGGTGCCGGACATCGTCCAGTGAGTACAGTGGATCGCGACTGGTGACGATGACGCCACAGTGTTTGCCCGACGGCAACAGCGGCCGCAGCTGCGCGGCGTCGCGGGCGTCGTCGAACAGGAACAGCATCCGCTGCCCCGCCGTCGCGGTGCGGAACAGCCCGGCCAACTCGTCCACGTCATGCCCACCCGGCGGCGGCGCCACCGACAGCGAGCGCAGCACCCGCGACAGCGCCTCGGCGTGCGCCAGCGGCTTCACGTCCGGGGTGTTGCCGTGCAGGTTCAGGTACAGCTGCCCGTCCGGGTACCGCGCGGCCAGCCGGTGCGCCACCCGCACCGCGAGCGCCGACTTGCCGACCCCGCCGCCGCCCGACACCACCGCGGTGACGGGGGAGTCGCGATCGCCGGGCCGCAACCACTCCAGCAGCTCGGTGACCTCCCCGTCGCGTCCGGTGAAAGTGGAGATGTTGGCGGGCAGCTCGGCGATCGGAGCCGCCGCCACGGCCGTCGCGTCGGCGCCCAGATCCAGCGAGGCCGCCGAGGCCCGGATGTCCTCGTGCAGCCGCCGCAACCGCTCACCCGGCTCCAAGCCCAGGTCACCGACCAGCAGCTCACGCGCCTCGCGGTACACCCGCAGCGCCTCGGCCCGGCGCCCGCCGCGGTACAGCGCGAGCATCAGGTGCGCCCGGAAGACCTCGGTGTACGGGTACTCGGCCACCAGCGCCCGCAGCGCCGGGACGCTCTCGTCGTGCCGCCCCAGCGCCAGTTCCAGTTCGTACCGTTTGTCCAGCATGGCCAGCCGCAGTTCGTTGAGCCGGTTCGACTCGTCCCGCAGCTCCCCGACGTCGGCCAGATCGCCGTAGGCGTTGTTCCCGCGCCACAGCTCCGACGCCCGCGCCAGCGTCCGGGCGGCGGCGCGCGGATCGGAACCGGCACCGGCCAGCGCCTCCCGGTACAGCCGCTCGAATCGTCGCGCGTCCACCTCGTCCGGCTCGGCGGCCAGCACATACCCGCCGGACCGGAACCGTACCCGCTCCCGGTCACCCAGTGCCTCGCGCAACTTCAGCACATGCCAGCTCAGCGCCTTGCGCACCGCCGAGGGCGGGTTGCCGTGCCACAGCGTCTCGACCAGCGCGTCGGAGGGGATCGGGCGACCGGCGCGGCTGAGGAGCACGGCCAACAGCAGCCGCTGTTTGTGGGCGTCGATGGCCACCGGCCCGTCGTCACCGTGGACCTCGACGTTGCCAAGTACCACGAAGCGCATGAGAACTCCCATTCACTTTCCGTTGTGCCGCAAGCAATCCTAGGCTCGAACGACGAGATCGGACTCCACCGTCCGTCCACCCGGGCCTAGACCTAGACGAAACCTAGACGCCGCCTAGGTGGGGCTGGCGACACTTGGCTCAAACGCGTCCGCGGCGGGCGGACGCGGTGGACAGACATTGGAGAAGCGGACATGAACGACCATTCCGCGAGCAGTACCGGACCCGGCAAACGGATCCAACTCGACCCCGACAACATGGACGACCTGGCGCGACGGTTCCTCCAGGACGCCGACGACTTCGACGGCCAGGTCGGGCCGATCCGGCAGGCGATGAGCAACGGCACCACCGGCTGGAACTCCGCCTCGAACTTCCCGGCGCTGCAGACCGCCATCGAGAAGCACCGCACGAAGATGCGCGACGCCGAGAAGTTCATGGCCGCCGTCACCGACGACCTGGCGATCATGAGCCGCAACACGTCCTTCCTCAAACACACCCTGCTGGGCCAGGACCACGGCAACGGCGACCTGCTGAACCAGATGGTCGGCAAACTCCCGAACCGGTCCGAGGACTCCACTCCCCGACCCGGAGCGGAGTGACGAGCCATGGACATCAAGACCGCCTACGAGATGGTCAAGAACGACGACGCGCAGCCGCTGTTCACCGAGGCCGACCAGTGGAACTCGATGGCCGGGGCGCTGAAACTGCAGGCGATGAGCCTCAAGCACCAGATCGACTCCTACGAGTCGGGACTGGACAGTGACTCGGGCCGGGCCTACGTGGAGGCGCTGAAGGAGCGCCACAAGCGACTCGACGAGGCCGCCACCGTCGCGGCGACGAACTCCACCGCCTGGCGGGGCGTCGCGCAACTGGTGCAGGACAACAAGAACGCGATCGTCAAGTCCCACCAGGACTGGGAGACCGAGAAGAACAAACCGGAGAACAAGGGCAAGACCGAAGCGGAACTGGAGTCGATCCGGTGGCCGTACGACGTGGTCGCGACCGCGGCGATGGACACGGCGGTCACGGGCGTCGCGGTCAAGGCCGAAACGATGAAACCCCCGGACGAGTACCAGCCGATGCCCGACATCAGCGGCGCGTCCTCCACCGTCGACAGCGCCCCCGGCACCACCTCCCCGAACGGCACCTCCCCGGGCGGTTCCGGCCCCGGCGGCTCCACACCCGACGGCCGCCCGTCCCCCCGCCCCGACAACGGCGGCCACTTCAACGGCGGCGGCACCAGCCCCGAACTTCAGAACCCGCCCCCGTCCCCACACCTGCCCGGCCCCGCCGGGCCACCCCCGGGCGTTCCGGCACCGCCCCCCGGCACCCCGCCGCCCCCGCCCGTCCTCCCACCCGGACCGCTGCCACCCCCCGGCACCAAACCCCCGCTTCCCCCGGGCGGCACCAAACCACCCCTCCCGCCGGGCGCCAAACCCCCGCTCCCACCCAAACCGGGCCCCCTGCCCCCGGGAGCCAAACCCCCGACCGGCACCCCCGGCCTCAAACCCCCCAACACCGGCCTGCCCGGCACCAAACCCCCACTCGGTACCACGCCGGGTGGCAAGCCTCCCGCCAGCGGTCCCCGACCGCCACAGTCGACGGTGAAGCCCGTGATCGGTTCACGTCCGGGCTCGACCGGAATGGCGCCCACCGGCGCTGGACCTCGTTCCGGTGGCAACGGCATAAACCGTCCGGTCATCGGCGGTCGTCCCGGTCCCATGGGAGTGCCGGGCACATCCAACGTGTCACCGACGAACTCGGGAAGCCCCGTCCCACGACCCATGCCGGGAAGATCTCTGATCGGCAACAACGGCGTCGTCGCGAATCCGCAACGGACAGTTCGCGCGGTGCGGACTCCCAAAGCGCGTTTCGGCGGTAGTACGACGAACCGATCCGTGATCTCCAACAACAAGGCACCGAAGGCGACCTGGGCTGGCACGAACAGCTCCAAGGCCGGGAAACGGCAGGAACAATCCGAAACGGAGACCGTACCGACCGGCGGCGACTATGACTGGCGAATCGAACAGCGCACCGTGCCCTCGGTGATCACCGGCGGCAGCTGGAAAGGCGTCGAACACAACCCGGGATTCGTCGCTGGAATGGAAGCGCCACAGATCGCTCAGGTCGACGAGCGGTCGACGATCGACCGGCTTTCCATGCCGCGAGACGATTCGGGAAGCGATGACGAGCGTTTGAACGGTTACTGGACACCGCGAACGAACGCGGGACGCGGCGTCATCTCGAGGGCGACGAAAGAGAACGATCAATGACGGTCAACATCGAAGACGACGCCATGGCGGAAGTCGATCCACATCAGGCACTCGCGGAAAGCGAGGCCGCCGACAGGGCCTATCTGAGGAAGCTCGACGAGCACGTCGTCACCGCTCGTGACGCCAACGGGCTTGTGACGGTGACCAGCTTCGCCACCGGCGAGGTCAAGGACGTTGAGATCTCCGCACGTCGGTACGCGGCTCTGAGCCGGGAGGATCTGGCGGACGCGGTGCTGGAGGCCTGGCGGAACGCGAGAACCGAGGCCAACGCGGCGGCGAAGCGGCTCCACGAGAGTTTCGTGCTCAAGCAAGGAGGCGAGACATGACCAGCGCCGAGGAAGCGGTAGTGGCCGAGATCGCGGAGAACTCCCGGAAGATCCGAGAGTTCGAGGAGAAACTCGCCGCCGCCGAGATCACGGTCACGTCGCCGGGAAATCACGTCCGCATGACCTGTGATTCAGTGGGAAACATCCACAGTATCCAGTTCAATCGCGCGGTGCCGCACGATGTCGACCACCGACAGTTGAGTCGAGAACTGGTCCAGACCTTGAACTCGGCCCGAAACGCCGGGAACGTGGCCAGAGAGAAATTCCTCAACGGGTTGGAAATGGACGGCGACAAGGTCGGTGACCGGTTGCGGCATTCCGTGACAGCCGACGAGATATTGCGTCGAGTGTTCGGCGACTGAACCTTGATCCCATCCCAGAAACAGTCTTCTCAGAATTCAGGACAGATGACATGAACGACATTCACCCGCAACTCTCCGACTCGTATTCCACGACAATGGACGCCGCTCGAAAGGCCGATGGCGGTGGTATTGGAGCGATGTTGCTGGGCACCATCAGTGGTTCGGCGAACAAGTCCTTCAAGAAGATGACGAACATGTTCGGGGATCCGACCTCGCTGCGTGCCGGAGCCCGGATGATCCTGGCGAACGTGAAAGGAAACATCGAGGAGTCCGAGACGCGGCTCAAGGAGGGAATCGCCGGAGTCAACTTCCGCAGCGAATGGAAGGGCAGCGGTGCGCAGTCGTTCTTCGACTACAAGGACCAGCAGCTGATGCCCGCGGTGCAGACCTTGAAAGAGGACGCCGCCACTATCGCTGATTCCATTTCGGACTACGCGTCGGCGCTCGACAACCTGAGAATCGAGCTGATCAAGATCGCGGCGGAAACGGCCACCTCGGTCTCCGCCGAGATGGGAAATCTCTCGTCGGAGGAATCCGGGACCAAGGAGGCGGCCAAGGCCAAGGTCAAAGCCAAGGTCGGTGGTCTCTCCTCGGTCATCTCGGGGCTCATCGCGGGTTGGGGGGCGAAGGAGGCAGCGAATGTCAAGGTCAAGGACCTCATCGACAAGGCCGTTGACCTTCAGCACATCGACGGCCTTCCGACCGTCACGAACGACGACCCGCGACACTCCGTGGGGCCCGACGGTCAGCAGGTTCCGATGCCCAATCTGAAGACGGCGGTGAACCCGGACTGGTCGAAGAACCAGACCAAGAAGTACTGGCAATACTCGGGTTCGGAGTTCAAGATCGATCACGGTCCGTTCCTGGGAATGGTCAAAGCCGTACGCGACAACGGCAAGTACTGGAAGCTCGCCGACCAGTTCCTGATCACAGCGTGGCTGAATCACCTGCCGAAATCGGCGTTCTCGACGTTGCTGGCCGACTCGGGGGAGTTCTACGCGAACCTGAACACGGTGCTGGCCCGGCGCCACTCGACGTACATGTACAGCGAACCGCGGTTGCAGCAACTGGGCAACCTGCTGGAGAAGGTCGCTCAGTCCTATGGGGCGGTCGACACCAAGAACGCGCAGACCATCGACTTGACCTACCTGTCAAACAAATAGGTCAGAACCGGCCCCGGTGACGTTCCCGCCACGAACGCGTCGCCGGGGCCCTTTCGTGTGGCCGGGGTGGGTGGGGAGACTCTCGTCGAGATCAACCCACCCCGACTTGACATGCGGGGAAGGTAGGTTAGCCTAACCTTTGTGAGTGGGTTGAGTGATGAGGTGACCGTGCCCGAGGGCATGCGCGGTGACGGTTTGCGGCTCAGTTATCACGGGGTGACCGTGGTGGAGGGTGCCGCGATCGCGTTGGCCGCGGGTGAGGTCACCGCGTTGGTCGGCCCCAACGGTAGTGGGAAGTCGACGCTGTTGCGTTGCCTGGCCCGGCTGCACCGCCCCGATGCCGGTTCGGTGGACTTCACCGACGGTACCGGGGCGTTGGCGTTGTCCGCGAAGGAGTTCGCCAAGCGTGTGACGCTGCTCGCCCAGAGCCGTCCGACGCCCAGTGGGGTGCGGGTGCGGGATGTCGTGGGGTACGGGCGGCATCCGTATCGGGGGCGGTGGCGGGATGGCGACGTCAACGGGCCGGCGAAGGTGGAGTGGGCCATGGAGGTCTGCGGGGTGGCGGCGATGGCCGAGCGGCCCGTGGACGAGTTGTCGGGCGGGGAGCGGCAGCGGGTGTGGCTGGCGACGTGCCTGGCCCAGGAGACCGGGATCCTGTTGCTGGACGAGCCGACGAACCATCTGGACCTGCGGTATCAGGTCGAGATCCTGGACTTGGCGCGTGACCTGGCGGACGACCACGACGTCGCCGTCGGTGTGGTGCTGCACGACCTGAACCAGGCCGCCGCGATCGCCGACCGGGTGGTGCTGTTGCGCGACGGCCGGGTCATGGCCGACGGCGAACCGCGCGAGGTCCTGACGTCGGAGCACCTCAGCGCCGCCTATGGCATCGAGGTGCTGGTCGGCACCGATGCCAACACCGGCCAGTTGACCACCTGCCCGGTGGGCAAACACAGTTCTCGACGCCGCGTCCCGGCCTGAGACAACCGCCCGTTAGATCCCCCAACCTGAAAGAAGAGAGATGAGATTGCTTCGCTGTGCCGCCGGAATGGTGGCCGCCGCCGTGTTGCTGACCGCCTGCGGCACCTCCGAACCCGGTGCCGACTCCGAAAAGGACGACAAGGGTGGTCCGGTCACCGTCACCGACGCGCGCGGCAAGGAGGTCAAGCTCAAGTCTCCCGCCGACCGGGTGGTCTCGCTGGAGTGGGCCGAGACCGAGATGCTGGTCAGCCTCGGCGTCATGCCCGTGGGTGTCGCGCAGTCCAAGGAGTTCGGCACCTGGAACACCGCCGTCAAGCTCGACAAGAAGGTCAAGGACGTCGGCGACCGCAACGAGCCCAGCGAGGACGCGATCTCGGGCCTCAACCCCGACCTCGTCATCACCACCTCCGACCGTCCCGACTCGACACTCAAGCAGCTGGAGAAGTCGGTGCCGGTGCTGGTCGTCAAGGGCAGCGATGCCAAGAGCGGCAACCTGAAGCGCATGGAATCCGACCTGGACATGATCGCCGAGGCCGTCGGCAGGACCGACGAGGCCGACACGCTCATGGAGGACTTCGAGTCCAAACTGGCCGAAGGCAAGAAGGCCCTCGGCGACGCCGCCGACACCCCGTTCCTGATGGCCGACGGCTGGGACGCCGACGGCAAGATCTCGATCCGGGTCCACTCCACCGGATCCATGTACGACGAGGTGGCCACCGGACTCGGCCTGAAGAACGCCTGGACCAAGAAGGTCGCCTACGACAAGGTGTGGGGACTCGACACCGTCGACGTGGAGGCACTGTCCTACCTGGAGGACAAGAAGCTCAAGTTCATGTACGACGACTCCGGCAAGTTCGGCGTGTTCACCAAGAAGCTCAAGGGCAACAAGATCTGGGACTCACTGACGTTCGTCAAGGACGGCGAGACCCACAAACTGCCCGACGGCATCTGGATGTTCGGCGGCCCCAAGTCCGGTGAGCAGATGATCGACGCGATCGTCGAGGTCTACACCTCTTGAGTTCGATGAGGACCCCCGCGGCGGCCCCAGACGGGGTCGCCGCGACCCTTTCCGGCAGACCACCGCGCCGCCTGCTGGTGGCGACGCTGTTTCTCGCCGTCCTCGCCGCGATCGTGGTGCTCGCGGCGGTTCACATCACCCAGGGCACCTCGGGTGTCAACGCGACCGACCTGCTGGGACTGGTCTTCGGCGGCGAGGACCAGCAGGCGCTGCGGGTGCTGGTGGCGTCCCGGATGCCGCGACTGGCCGCAGCACTCGCGGTCGGCATCGCCCTGGGGGTCTCGGGCGCGGTGCTGCAATCGGTGGCGCGCAACCACTTGGCCTCGCCGGACACGCTGGCCGTCAACGCCGGTGCGCACCTGACGGTGACGTTCGCGGCCGTGGTGGGGCTGAGCCTGCCGATGCTGCCCGCCGGGATGCTGACCTTCGCGGGTGGGCTGGCCGCGGCGGGGCTGGTGATGGCGATGGCCGGAGGCGGGTCGGGCACCACCCGGCTCATCCTCGCCGGAACCGCGACCGCGTTGGCGTTCCACTCGCTGACGATGCTGCTCATCATCCTCAACGACCAGACCACCGTGGGGCTGTTCGCGTGGGGCAGCGGATCGCTGTTGCAGACCAACATGGCCGGGTTCTGGCAGGCGGTCCCCGTCATCGGCGTGGCGGTGCTGGCCTGCCTGTTCCTCGCGCCCAAGCTCGACATCCTGACCCTCGGCGACGACACCGCGACCGTCCTGGGCGTCAAGGTGACCCGCACTCGCGTCATCGCCACCGTGCTCGCGGTGCTGCTGGCGGCCACGGCCGTCGCCGTGGCCGGGCCGGTCGGCTTCGTGGGCCTGTGCGCGCCGGTCGTGGTGCGGCTGCTGTCGCGGCTGGCCCCGGGACTGGCCCGGCACCGGGTGCTGATCCCGATGGCCGGACTGGCCGGGGTCGTGATCGTGATCGGCGCCGACGTGGTGGTGCGGGCGATCTTCGGCGCCGCCGCCGGAATCGTCATCCCCGTCGGCGTGGCCACCTCCGTGCTGGGCGCCGTCGTGCTGGTGTGGCTGGCACGTCGGCACCGCGACGCCGGTGGCGCCCGGCAACCCGCCACCGCCCGCATCGCGATGCTGCGCTCACGGGTGTTCGTGACCGTCCTGGTCACCGGACTGCTGGTGGCGGTGGTCGCCGGATTCACGCTGGGAATGCTCGGCGGCGACACCTGGGTCCTCACCGGCGACGTGCTCAACTGGCTGACCGGTAACACCGGCCCCGGCTTCACCCACATGCTCGACCAGCGGTTCCCCCGGGTACTGGCCGCCCTGCTGGGCGGAGCCGCACTGGCGATCTCGGGAACCGTGGTGCAGTCGGTGGGCCGCAACCCGCTGGCCGACCCCGGGATCCTCGGCATCACCGGCGGCGCCGGACTGGCCGCCGTCATCGTGATCTCGCTGTACCCGGCGGCCGGAATCGGCGTCATGACCGTCGCCATCATCCTGGGCGCCCTGCTGGCCTTCGCGCTCGTGTACGGACTGGCCTGGCGCGGCGGCCTCAACTCCGACCGGCTGATCCTCATCGGCGTCGGGGTCTCGACCGGGGTGATGGCCCTGGTCACCTTCATCATCGTCTACACCGACCCGTGGAACTCCGGCAAGGCGCTGACCTGGCTGTCGGGCACCACCTACGGCCGCACCCTCGACCAGCTGGTCCCGGTCGGCCTGGCGCTGGCCGTCATCGCGCCGCTGGTCTTCACCGCCCGCCGCGAGATGGACCTGCTGGCGCTCGACGAGGACACCCCCCGGGTGCTGGGCGTCCGGCTGGAACGCACCCGGCTGGGGCTGCTGGTGGCCGCGGCACTGCTGGCCGCCACCGCCGTGGCCGCCGTCGGCGTCATCGGATTCGTCGGACTGGTGGCACCGCACGCCGCCCGGGCACTGGTCGGCAGCCGACACGTCCGGGTTCTGCCGGTCGCGGCCCTCTTGGGCGCGCTGTTGGTGAGCCTGTCCGACAGCCTCGGCCGCACCGTGATCGCCCCGGCCCAGATACCCGCCGGACTGGTCACCGCGATCATCGGCACCCCCTATTTCCTCTGGCTCCTGTGGCGCTCACGTACGAAAGGGACAATCGTATGAGTACGGTGACAACCGAGATCCCCTCCTGGCGGACCTTCCCCGTCACGGTGCGGCGGCTGCGAAGGCTCAGCCCGTCGTTCCTGCGGGTCACCTTCACCGGTGACGACCTGGACCGCTTCGCCGACAACGGTTTCGACGTCCGCGTCAAACTGCTGCTCCCGGCGCCCGCGTGCGGGCTGTCGAAGCTTCCCGACGGAGCCGACTGGTTCACCAAACTGCGCGCGCTCCCGGTCGAGGAGCAGTGTCCACTGCGCACCTACACCGTTCGCGCGGTGCGGCAGACGCGGCGCGAAGTGGACGTCGACATCGTCATCCACCCCGAGGCCCCCGGCGGCGACGGACCGGTGGCGACGTGGGCCCGCCGCATCCAGACCGGCGACGAGATCGTCCTGTTGGGACCGAACGGCGAGTTCGACGGTTTCCACGGCGGCATGGACTTCCAGCCGCCCGACTCCACCCACCGGGTGCTGATCGTCGGCGACGAGACCGCCGTGCCCGCCGCCTGCGCCATTGTGGAACGGCTGCCGGGTCACATCGAGACCCAGGTGCTGCTGGAGGTCCCCGAGACCGCCGACGCCCGCGCGATCGAGGCCGACCTGCCCGAAACCCCCGCGTGCGTGCGGGTGGCGGTGCTGCCGCGCGACGGCGCCGAGCACGGCGCGAAGCTGATCCCGGCGGTGCGCGAGGTGATGACGCGGTTGTTGCCGCACACCGCGAGTGGTACCGAGGTCGAGGACGTCGACGTGGACACCACGCTGCTGTGGGAATCGCCCGGCGCCGAGGCCCGGACCTCCCACGGCCTGTACGCGTGGCTCGCCGGTGAGGCCGCCGTCATCAAGACGCTGCGCCGCCACCTGGTGTCGGAACGCGGCGTCGACCGCAAGTCGGTGGCCTTCATGGGTTACTGGCGGCGCGGTAAGGCCGAGTACTGATAACTCGCCGTCGGCGACCAGCCGGGCCAGCAGCGACGGCTCCAGGTTGCCGCCGCTGATCACCGCGACCGTCCGTCCGAAGTCGACGCCGTGGCGCCGGAACGCCGCCACGGTCAGGGCTCCGGACGGCTCGGCCACCAGGCGCGCCTCGCGGGCCACGATGCCCACGGCGGCACCGATCTCGTCCTCGGAGACGGTGACGATGTCGTCCACGAACGCCTTGAGGTGCGCGAAGGTCAAATCGGACGGTTCGACGCGCACGCCGTCGGCGATGGTGCGGTACCGGTCCTCGATCGGCCACGACACCCGCTTTCCGGCCCGCAGACTGTCGGCGGCGTCGGCGGCCAGTTCCGGTTCGACGCCGATGACCCTCGTGGACGGTGACAGCGCCTTGACGGCGGCCCCGACGCCCGAGGCGAGCCCACCGCCGCCCACCGGCACCAGGATCGTGTCCACATCGGTCATGTCCGCGAGGATCTCGACGGCGACGGTTCCCTGACCGGCGATGACGTCGGGGTGGTCGTAGGGCGGGATGAGCGTCAGTTTCCGCTCGGCGGCCAGCGTCAGCGCGGTCTCCTCCCGTTTCGCGCCCGGCACGAGAACGACCTCCGCCCCGGTGTCGCGCATCGCCGCGACTTTCACCGGCGGCGCGGCGTCGGGAACCACGACGACGCAGGGCACGCCCAGCCGCGCGGCCACGTAACCCAGGGCCCGGCCGTGGTTGCCGGAGGAGTGCGTGATGACGCCGCCTGCGTCGCCGAGCCGGGCCACGGCGTTGCCCGCGCCCCGGATCTTGAAGGCGCCCACGGGTTGCAGGTTCTCCGGTTTGAGCCACAGCGAACCCGCCCACGGCGCTTCCAGCAGCGGGGTCCGCAGCGCGAGTCCCTCGATCGCGGCGGCGGCCCTCGTGATGTCGTCCAAGGTCGTCAGCATGCCGACATCCTGCCGTACCTGGTTCAGTTGACGGCCGGGGTGTCGCTGGATTCCAGCCGCTGCGGATGGTCCGCCGCCTGCGTGTCGGCCAGCTCCCGGTTCGCGTGTTCCAGCTGGTAGGCGTCCCCGGTCTGGGTGGCCGCCGCGACGGCCGCGCGCAGGTTGCTCAACGCCAGCTCGCGGTGACCGGCCGCGCGGTGGGTGCGACCCAGGCCGTACAGGATCAGCGCCTCCAGATCGGTGTCGCTGATCGAACGGCACAGCAGCAGGGCACGCTCATGGAAGTCGACCGCGGTGGGAATGTCGCCCCGATCCCGGTACACATTGGCCATGCCGTTGAGGACACTGGCATGCCCGTACGGTTCCATGACCCGCTCGCAGTATTCGAGAGACCGGGCGAAGTGCCGCAGCGCCCGGTCGTACTCGCCGAGGTGGTAGTACACCGACCCGTAGTAGTGCTGGAGCCGGGCGGTCTGGCGTTCGCTGCCGAGCTCGGTGATGATCGGTTCGGCCAGCCGCACCTGCTCCAGCGCCGCGTCGAAACGCTCCAGCCGGATCCAGCACTCGGCCAGATTGCTGCGCAGCAGCGCGTGTATGGACATCATGCGCGCGTCGTCACCCAGCCGCAGCGCCTGTTCGTAGGTCGCGATCGCCTTGTCGAGGGCACCGGCTCGCCGGTGGATGAGACCGAGATTGTTGAGTATCGCGGCCTCGCCAAGTCTGTCGCCCAGTTCCCGCCGCAGCAGCAGCGACTGTTCGTGCAGTGCGACGGCCTCGGGGACGCGGTCGAGTTTTCGCAGCGCCAGCGCCTGGTGGTTCAACAGCCGGGCCTCGCAGTCCCGGTCGCCGCAGCGCCGCGCCGCCTGGAGGCCGCGCTCGCACATGTCGTACTGCCATTGGTAGTGCGAGAAGATGATCGACACGGTGCTCACCGCGTTGACCAGCTGACACAGCTGTTCGTCCAGCCCCCAGTCGGGTGCCAGGTCGATGACGGCGAAGACGTTGAGGTGCTCGGCCTGGTACCAGTCGTGAGCCGATTCGGTGGTGGGCAGTTCGGGAAGCGCCAAGGCGGTCTGTGGGGGTTCGGCGAGGTTCACCATGCCGGGGTCGATGGTGGTCGCCACCGAGTAGACGGCGTGGCGGTAGTAGTTGAGCAACCTGCTGTGCAGCTCGGCCGTCTCAGTCGCGTAGTCGGCCGCCGCCTCGTGGGCCTGGTTCGCGAACCGCCGCAACAGGTCATGGAACGCGAACCGGCCTGGCCCCAGCACCGTCAGCAGATTGGCCTCGATGAGGACGTCCAGCAGCTCCTCGACCACCGCGACGGAGCGATCGGCCAGCGCCGCCGCGACCAGTACGTCGAAATGGGAACCGGGGAACAGGCTCAACAACCTGAAGACTCGCCGCGCCTCGGCATCGATGTCCTCATAAGACATCGTGAACGCCGCCGACACGCTGCGCTCACCCAGTTCCAGCTGGTGCAGCCGGTCGCGTTCATCCAGCAGCCGGTCCCGGACGGTCCGCAGTGACCAGTGCCGACGGTGCCGCAGCTTCGCCGCCGCTATCCGGACCGCCAGCGGCAGCCGCCCGCACAGCGTCACGATCTCGGCCGCCAGCTCCCGATCCGCGTCGGACGGCTGCGAGATCTCGGCCAGTCGCAGCAGCAGCGACACGGCCTCGTCGGGCGACAGCACGTCCAGTTGCAGATACTGCGCCCCCTCCAGCCCCACCAGCCGCCGACGACTGGTGATCAGCACCAGGCTCCCCGAAGCCCCCGGCAGCAGCGGCGTCACCTGGGCCTCGTTGACCGCATTGTCCAGGACGATGAGCATCCGCCGGTCCGCCAGCAGGCTGCGGTACAGCGCCGCGCGTTCGTCGACGTCGGGCGGGATCTGCTGCAACGCCACCCCCAGCGTCCGCAGCATGCGATCCAGGGCCTGCCCCGGCGTCACCGGCGTGACGCCCTCGGTGAAACCGTGCAGGTCGATGAACAGCTGCCCACCGGGGTAGCTGGCCGTCAGCCGCTGCGCGACATGCACCGCCAGCGCCGTCTTGCCGATCCCCGCCATCCCGTCCAGGGCACCGACCACGATGGCCCCGGGCCGATTGGTGTCCACGGTGGACAGGTCCAGCAACCGCGCCACCTCCGGCTCCCGTCCCGTGAACGACCGCAGGTCGGCGGGCAGCTGCGCCGGGACCACCGACGCGATCGTCGCGGTCTCGGCGACCGGCGCGTCGAGACCGGGGTCCGCGTTGAGGATGCGCTGTTCCAGTTGTCGCAGACTCGGTCCCGGTTCCAGGCCGAGCTCCTCGGCGAACCGCGTCCGGCCCTCCCGGTAGCTGCGCAGGGCGTCGGCCTGGCGGCCGCAGCGGTACAGCGCCAGCATCAACGCGGCCCGGAACTTCTCCCGGAACGGGTGATCGGCCACCAGACCGGTCAGTTCGGGCACGATGTCGCCGTGCCGTCCCAGCTCCAGGTCGATGTCGCACCGCGCCTCCAGCGCCACCAGCCGCAGTTCGTTGAGCCGGTTGGCCTCCTCCAGCAGCGCACCCGACTCGGGCAGTTCCCCGTACGCGGTGCCGCGCCACAGGCCCAGCGCCTGGTTCAGCAGTTGCGCGGCCCGCCGGGGATCGGCGTCGCGCACGGCGGTGGCCTGCCGGTGCAGTTCCTCGAAGCGGGCGGCGTCCACTTCGTCACGTTCGGTGTTGAGGACGTATCCGTTGCCGTGCCAGGCCAGTCGTTCCTTGCCGCCCAGGACGTTGCGCAGCTGCATGACGTGCCAGGCCAGCGCCTTGCGCGCCGAGGACGGCGGATTGTGGCTCCACAGCAGCTCGATGAGGCTGTCGGGCGGCAGCGGGTGGTTGGTCCGGCTGATGAGGTGCGCCAGCAGCAGCCGCTGTTTCGGTGCCTCGACGGTCACCGGTCCCTCCGACGTGGACACCGACACCGGTCCCAAGACCGAGAACTGCATGTCGCCTCCACGGGTTCGAACACTTGACTGGCACTAAACCTAACCGAAACCACGGTGGAGCGTACACGCGGACAATTCCGCCGAATCCCGTCAGCTGCTGGCGGTCGCCAGTCGTTTCCGCAGCTCCCGGGCCACCGGCGCGCCCATGTCGGTGTAGATGCGGACGCACTCGCGCAGATGGCTCTCGGCCTTGACCATGTCGCCGAGTGCCTTGTGGCAGTCGGCGAGACCGTGTTCGGCCCGGGCCTGTTCGTAGCGGTAGGTCGCCGTGGCGGCCAGCCGAGCGCCCTTGCGGAAGTTGTCGAGCGCGGCGTCGTACTCGCGCAGCGCCAGCCGGGTGCGGCCGAACTCGATCAGGTTGCGGGCCTTGAGCCCTTCGTCGTCGGCAAGCACGCCCGCCCGGATCGCCTTGCGGTGACTGACCACCGCATCGGCGTGGTTGCCCAGCCGCCGCTGGTTCACCGCGATAGCGGTGAGCACATGGGACAGATCGAAGTGCTCGGACGACTCCTCGGCGGACTGCCGGGCCCGGTGCAGGTGTTTCAGCGCCCGGTCGGGCTGGCCAAGCCCGCCGTAGACGACGCCGAAGCAGAACGACAACCGCGCCTGCTGCCGGGGATGGGCGTTGCGGCTGAAGATGTCGCGGGCCCGGTTGAGCAGCGGCAGCGCCTGCTCGTGCATGTCGAGATAGTCGGCCAGGATGACGTAGTTGGTGATGGCGTGGGCCTCGGTCTGATCGGCGCCCGCCTGGAACGCGCAAGCCATGGCACGGTCGAAACAGGACGCGGCGGCGTCCAGACTGCCCAGTTGGCTGTGGGCCACGCCGAGGCTGTTGAGGACGGCGGCCTGGCCGCGCACGTCGCCCAGTTCCTCACGGGTGCGCAGCGAACGTTCGAAGTTCTCGATCGCCTCGGGGTACTGGTTGAGCAGCAGGTGGGTGGCGGCGAGGTTGTTGAGCGCGATGGCGCGCGCCATCGGATCGGAGGCGGCCTCGCAGGATTCGGTGGCGCGTTCCAGCAGGGTGAGCAGTTCGGCGCGGCCGCGGTCGACGGCCAGTTCCCGGGCGACGTCGCCGATCTGCCACATGTGGGTGTCGACGCCCAGCTCGATCGCCTTGGCGATGGCGGCTTCGGGACTGGGCTGCTCGCCGTGTCCGAAGTCGACGTCGCCGGTGGGCGGTTCCATTGCCGCGGCGGGGGAGTCGGGTCCCGGTTCGGCCCGCAGCCGGGTGGTGAGCTTCGCCGAGGCGGCGAAGGCCGAGTTGCGGTAGGAGTCCAGCAGCCGGAAGCTGGCCGCCTCGCGGCCGGTGTCGGTCTCGACGTGCCGGGACGCCGCGGCCGCGAACTGCCGCATCAGGTCGTGGAACGTGTACACCCCCGGCTGCGGACTGTCCAGAAGGTGGGCGTCCACCATGTCGTCGAGCTGGCGTTGCGCGGTGTGCAGCGGGATGTCGGCGACGGTGGCCGCCGCCTGGGCGTCGAAGAGCGGCTGCGGGAAGACGCTCAGCATCCGGAAGGTGCGCTGCTGCTCGACGTCGAGGTCCTGATAGGAGATGTGGAATGCCGCCGAGACACTGCGGTCGCGCACGCTCAAGGTCTCCAGCCGCCGCGACTCGTGGGACAGCCGGACGTGCAGTTCGTCGAGGGTCCACGAGGAACGGCGCCGCAACTGGTGGGCGGCGATCCGGATCGCCAGCGGCAACCGACCGCACTGCTCGACGATCCGGCCGATGACGTCCAGCTGGGCGGCGTCGGGTTTGCGCAGTCCCGAGGCCCGCACGAAGAAGTCGACGCCGTGCTCCACACTCAACAGTCCCAGCGAGACCAGCCGGGCGTCGTCGAGTTCGCCGAAGCGGCGGCGGCTGGTGATCAACGCGAGATTGCCCGGCGTGCCCGGCAGCAGCGGCCGGATCTGCTGTTCACCGGCGGCGTTGTCGAGCAACAGCAGCACCCGTTTCCCGGACAGCACGCTGCGGAACAGGGCCGCGCGATCGTCGATGTGGCCGGGGATCTGCTGGGCGTCGACCCCCAGCGCCCGCAGCATCCGGTCCAGGGCCTCGGCGGCGGTGACCGGCGCGACCTCGCCGGAGAAGCCGTGCAGGTCGATGAACAGCTGGCCGTCGGGGAAGTGCGGCGCCAACTGGTGGGCGATGTGGACGGCCAGTGTGGTCTTGCCGATCCCGGCCATTCCGTCCAGCGCGGTGACCACGATGGACCCGCCCTCGCGCGACGCGTCCAACAGCGCCGCGACCTCCCGGGCCCGGCCGGTGAAGGTGCTGATGTCGGCGGGCAACTGCTGCGGGATCACCGTCGCCGGGCGGTGCCGCGACGCGGCCCGCTGCGTTGGGGCGTCCAGTTCGGGGTCGTTGTTGAGGATGCGCTGCTGCAACTGCCGCAAACCCGGTCCCGGGTCGAGTCCGAGCCGGTCGGCCACCAGCGCCTGGCCCTGCCGGAACGACTCCAGGGCCTCGGCCTGGCGACCGGATCGGTACAGCGCCAGCATCAGCTGCTCCCGGAACCGTTCCCGGTACGGGTTCTCGGCGACCAGCCGGCCAGCTCGGCCGCGATCCCGGTGTGGTGGCCCAGGTTCAGCTCGGCGGCGGCGTACTTCTCCAGTGCGGACAGTCGCAGTTCCTCCAGCCGGTTGGCCTCGTCGCGCAGCGCGGGCGGGTCGGTGAGGTTGGCGTAGGCCGGGCCGCGCCACAGCCCCAGTGCCGTGGCCAGGTTCCGGCTGGCGGTCTCGGGCTGGTCGTCCACGAGGTCGGCGTTCTCGCGCAGCAGGTTCTCGAAGACGGTCGCGTCCACGTCGCCCGGTTCGCACCGCAGCACGTAACCGGCACTGTGGTGGACGATGTGGTCCTTGCCGCCCAAGGCTTTGCGCAACGCGTGCATGTGCCAGCCCAGCGCCTTGCGGGCGTCGCCGGGCGGACTGCCGCCCCACAGTGTGTCCATGAGGGTGTCGGCCGGAACCGGCTGGCCGCCGCGCGCGATCAGGACGGCCAGCAGCAGCTGTTGCAGCGGCGAGACGATGCGCGCCCGCTCGTCCCCATTGTGGACCTCAAGTGGACCCAGTATCGCGAATCGCACGGTACCTCCGCCGGTTACCCATCGTCACTGCCGTCTATCCGTGTGGCCGTCACGACCGTAGGCAAAGGTACTCGACGCTCAGCGCGCCGACCGCCACGCGCGCACGCCGACGACGGCCAGCGCGACGGCGATGAGCAGGTTGACCCCGATGAGGACGCCGTGCACGACGTAGAACGCGGTCGGGTGCCCGGGTTGCAGGTTGAACCCGAGCATGACCCACTCGAAGACCATGAACGCGGCGACGGCGAGGACGAATCCGGCGATACGGCGAGAGAACTTCACGTGTCCCAGTATCGACGCGGGTTCGCGCGGCTCGTCACCACGGTGAGATCAGCACCGCCGCCAGCGCCACCGCGCCCAGTCCCCCCAGGGCCGCCAGCCGCGCCGGGACCGGCAGCGGTCGCCCGGCCTGGACCGCCGGGGCGGTGGCGGCGATCGTCAGCCACGGGAAGAACACCAGCCAGGTCTGTTCGACGCCGCCGCGCGCGATGCCCGCCACCACCGAGAACACGATCGCGGCGCAGGCGCCGACCAGAAACGGCCAGGCCGGGGTGTTGCGGAACTTGCGGGCACTGGCCACGATGGCGGGCCCGCAGGCGATGATGAGGACGGTCAGGCTCAACGGAATCCACCACCACAGCGACCGTCCCTCCTCGACCCGGCCCAGGAAACCGTGGTACGCGTCGGTCAGGCCGGTGACCCAGTCGAACCCGGCGGCCTGCAACCAGGCCAGCGGCACCAGGGTCACCGCACCGGTGGCGAGGTTGTGCCAGGGGCGGCGGCGGGCGAAGTACAGGCACACCATCGACAGCCCCAGCCAGGCGGCGACATAGGCGAACATGGTGGCCGCCGCCAGCAGTACCCCGGCCAGCAGCGCCCAGCCGGTGGCCGACCAGCCGCGACACCGGCGGTGACTGGCGTGGCAGGCCGCGGCCAGGGCACCGGCGCCCAGCATCGCGGTGATCGCGTCGGGACCCACCGCCATCCACAGCCCGTACGGCGCCAGCACCAGCAGCGGCGCCATCCGGCGGGCGGCGACCGGCCCGCAGGTGGAGCGGGCCGCCAGCAGCACCAGCGGCACGGTGGCCGCGGCCAGCGCCGTCCACACCAGCGCGATCGCGGTGTCGGACAGCGGCAGCCAGCGCAGCAGCCACAGCAGCACCGCCGGGCCGGGCGGATGTCCGGTTACCGCCGTGGAAGCGTGACCATCCGGTTGCGCCAGCGATGTCAATATTTCACTGATTGATCCCGCGTTGACCGGTGGCGTGTAGCCGTCGGCGTCGCGGACGTAGCGGGTCAGGCCGTCGGCACCGTGCGGCAGCGACAGCGCCACCAGCCACGCGAAAGCGCCGACATAGGACAGTGCGAGCAGGCTGGGCCAATGGCACCGCACGGCGAACCGCCGCCGCACCGTCCACAACACACCGACGATGACCAGCAGCGGCGCCACAAGCCCCGGCGACGCTTCCAGTTGGTAGCCCAGCAGAAACGGCGGCGCGTCGGTTCCGAGCTGGGCTCCCAGTGCCACGGCGAGCACAGTGATCAACAGTCCGGCCGCGACCAGCACCATCCACACGGTCGCGTCGAGCCGTTCGCGGTTGCCGACACCGCTCGCTTGGACCCGATTTCGGGTCTGTAGTCCTGCCACGGGATTCCACGCTATCGGGTATCCGACAGAAACTTGTTTCCGCCTTGCCGAAGAGCTAAAACTGGGCCCGGGCACAAGATCACCCGTAACTTCACGAACAGAACGCATGCGAGGAGGGTTAAGGGAAACGCATGGGACACAATGACACCCGGATTGGTGACGGCCGGAGTCGCCGGATCAATGGGGAAGAGCGCTTGGCTTTGATCAAGAAGCTTGTGGCCGGGTACAGCGAAGGCCACAGTATCCGCAGTCTGGCGGCCTCGGTGGACAGATCGTACGGTTTCGTCCACCGTGTTCTGTCCGAAGCCGGAGTAAAACTTCGCAAACGCGGCGGTCGCCGTGGCCCCGCCGTGACATAACGACCTGTCTACTCGCCGGTAGCCCGCGTCGTCGCTTTCGCGTATGCCGCTAACATCGCAGCGGCTCCACAGCCTCGGCGATATTTCTTTCTAACTGGTGAAGGCGAGCTATGACCGATTCGGCGACGATAAAGACGGACATCGACGGACCCGTGGCGCGGATAACCCTGATGCGTCCGCAGGTGCGCAACGCGCAGACGCCGGACATGTGGCAAGAGCTGCGCGAAGCCGGCCGCAACCTGCCTGGAGACATCCGCTGCGTCATCGTCGCCGGACAGGGCCCGGCGTTCTCAGCCGGGCTCGACTTCGAGATCCTGTCGGGACCGCTACCACGTGAGCTGGCCGAGATGTCGGATGACGACGCCGAGGCACGCCTGTGGTCGTTCCAGGAGGCGTTCGACTGGCTGCGCCGCCCCGACCTGGTCTCCATCGCCGCCGTCCAGGGCCACGCCATCGGCGCGGGCCTGCAACTGGCACTGGCCTGCGACCTGCGGGTCATCGCCGCCGACGCCAGGCTGCGGGTGGGAGAACCCGGCCTGGGACTGGTGCCCGACCTCGGTGGCACCAAGCGGCTGGTCTCCCTGGTGGGCTACTCCCGCGCCATGGAACTGTGCCTGACCGGCCGCACCGTCACCGCCGAGGAGTCCATGGCCCTCGGCCTGGCCAC
Organism: Stackebrandtia nassauensis DSM 44728; assembly: GCF_000024545.1. GTDB lineage: Bacteria > Actinomycetota > Actinomycetes > Mycobacteriales > Micromonosporaceae > Stackebrandtia > Stackebrandtia nassauensis. The sequence continues at coordinate 4,118,612 of NC_013947.1, read as the reverse complement.
CGTGACCGTCCCGGTGGAGGAACTGGACGACGCCGCCGAAGACCTCGCCCTCGCGGTCCTCTCCGTGCCGCGCGACGCCGCCATCGAGACCAAGGCGCTGCTGCTGCAGGCCGCCGGAAACGACGACTCCACCCAGCTGGCCGCCGAACGCGCCGCCCAACTGCGACTGCTGCGCTCCCGCGTCCCCGTCGAGGAGGAATAACCACCGCGTCGTATGCGCTGGGCATACTCGCTTACATCCCCGACAGTGAGTAGGTGAGCGTATTGGCGATGATGGGCGGGGGCGGCATGCGGATGATGGGCGCCCTGCACCGTGGCGACGAGAAGCTGGCCGCGACGAAACTGTCCAAGGGCATGTTCGCGCGCATCATGCGGTTCACCGCCGGGTTCCGGCGCGACATCACGATCTTCCTGGTGACGGTCGTGGCCGCGGCGGGGATCGGGGTGGCCACCCCGGTGCTGGCCGGGGACGTCGTCAACGAGATCAACGCGGGTGACGACCTGGGCGCTATCGTGCGCATCGCCGGACTCATCGCGCTGTTGGCCGTCATCGACGGGGGTCTTTCGCTGGCCAGCCGCTGGTTCTCCGCCCGGGTGGGGGAGGGGCTCATCTATGAGTTGCGGCGCAAGGTCTTCGGGCACGTGCAGTCGATGCCCCTGGCCTTCTTCACCCGCACTCAGACCGGCGCGCTGGTGTCGCGGCTCAACAACGACGTCATGGGCGCCCAGCGCGCGTTCACGTCCACGCTGTCGGGCCTGGTGTCCAACGTCATCGCCGTGGTGCTGACCCTGGCGGTCATGGCGACCCAGTCGTGGCAGATCACGCTGTTGTCGCTCGTGATGCTGCCGCTGTTCCTGATCCCGGCCAAAATGGTCGGACGCAAGCTGGCGACGTTGACCCGAGAGAGCTTCGAACTCAACGCGGGCATGAACGCCCAGATGACCGAGCGTTTCGGCGTCGGCGGCGCCCTGCTGGTGAAACTGTTCGGACGGCCCGAACACGAGGTGGGCCAGTTCGCCGAGCGCGCCGACCGGGTGCGCTCCATCGGCATCACCACCGCCATGTACGGCCGCACCTTCATCGTGGCGCTGACCCTGGTGGCCGGGCTCGCCCAGGCCGTCACCTACGGGCTGGGCGGCTGGCTGGCCATCACCGGCTCGCTCAGCGCCGGGACCGTCGTGACACTGGCGCTGCTGCTGACCCGGCTGTACGGTCCGCTGACCGCGCTGTCCAACGTCCGCGTGGACGTCATGAGCGCGCTGGTGAGCTTCCAGCGGGTCTTCGAGGTCCTCGACCTCAAACCGCTGATCGCCGACGCCCCTGACGCCAAGCCGGTGCCCGAGGGCCCCGCCAGGGTCGAGTTCGACGACGTCACCTTCGCCTACCCGGACGCCAAGGACGTGTCGCTGGCCTCGCTGGAGGACGTGGCCACACTGGACACCACCGAGAACGGAACCGTCCTCAACGGAGTGACCTTCGACGTCAAACCCGGCACCATGGTGGCCCTGGTCGGCCCGTCGGGCGCGGGCAAGACCACCACCTCGCTGCTGGTGCCCCGCGTCTACGACGTCAGCTCCGGCGCGGTGCGCATCAACGGGCTCGACGTCCGCGAGGCGACCGCCCGGTCGCTGACCGACACCATCGGCGTCGTCACCCAGGACGCCCACATGTTCCACGACTCGATCCGCGCCAACCTCGGCTACGGCCGTCCCGACGCCACCGACGCCCAGCTGTGGAACGCGCTGGAACGCGCCCACATCGCCGAGGTGGTGCGCCGACTGCCCGACGGGCTGGACACCGTGGTGGGGGAGCGCGGCTACCGGTTCTCCGGCGGCGAGAAACAGCGGCTGGCCATCGCCCGGCTGCTGCTGAAGTCGCCGCGGGTGGTGATCCTGGACGAGGCCACCGCCCACCTGGACAGCGAATCCGAGGCCGCCGTGCAGCGGGCGCTCGCCGAAGCCCTGGAGGGACGCACCGCGCTGGTGATCGCGCACCGGCTGTCGACGGTGCGCGACGCCGACGAGATCGTGGTGCTGGACGACGGCCGGGTCGCCGAACGCGGCAGCCACGCCGAACTCGTCGAACGCGGCGGCCTGTACGCCGAGCTGTACCACACCCAGTTCGTGCGCACCGATTCCCCGGCGACGCTGACGGGGCCCGGCAAGGCCGGGCCCCTGGAATCGGCGGTCTGAGCGCTTACTTGACGAGCACGTCGTCGGGCAGCGCCAGCGCCAGTTCGGTCAGCTGCTCGAAGTCGAGCGCCGGTTCCTCCGATCCGGTCATCTCGCCGTCCTCGTACCGGGTCGCACCCCAGTCCTTGACGGAGATCGCGGTGCCGTCGGCGCGGTAGACGATGACGCGCCGCTCCTCGCCCAGGACGTCCCCGGACTTGTACTCGGTGGTGATCCGCGCGATCTTCTCGCCGTCGGGGCCGGTCTTCTCCGAGCAGTCTCGGTCGGCCTCGGCGGGCTGGTGCCCGCCCGGACCGGCCTCGCGGCGGTCGCAGGTGTACAGGTTGCGGTACCCGTAGTCCTCACCCGGTCCCGGCTCGAAGCTCCCCTTCGGATGGACGGTGACGTCGATGAAGTCGGCGACACCCTCACGGTCGAGACTCAGGTTGGCCTGCAACCGGTACCACGGGATCTCGTCGTGATAGACCGGCACCGGAACCTGCTCGCCGTCGACGTAGTTGACCCACATGTGCTCGCGGGTCATTTCGGTCCGATTGGTGTCGGTGAGCGGTTCGAACTTGACCTTCTTCATGTCCGGAGCGACGTCGACCTGGTCGAAGTTGTCCTCCAGGTACTCCCAGAACGCGGCGTCGAACTCGCGGGTCTCGTCGGTCGGCCCGGCCTTTCCGTCCTCCTTGGGCATCCACTCGAACTTGTCACCGGGTTTCGCGTCGAGGTCGGGAAGCTCGAACTCGGGCTGTTCGATCGCGTCGGCCGCCGCGTTGTCGCCCTTCTCAGTGCCGCCCGCGGTCGGAGCCAGCACCAGCGCCAGCGCCGTCACCGCCGCCACGCTGAGCGTCGCGCCACCGGCGAGGCCGAGTCGCTTCGTCCGGTTTCGCTTGCGGCCCTTGACAACCACGTCGTCGCCATTGATGCCCGACGGCGGTTCGTCGAAACGCGCGGCCTCATCCAGCATTGCCTTGATCTGTTCGGTCATGATGTAATTCCCTCGATTCGTTCGTGGATCGATTCCGTCAGCAGGCCGCGCAGTGTTCGCAAGCCTCGCGCGGTCTGGCTTTTGACGGTGCCGGTCGAGCAGCGCATGATGAGTGCGGTCTGCTCGACCGGCTGGTCGTCCCAATACCGCAGGACGATGACCGCCCGCTGCCGCACCGGCAGCAGGGCGAGGGCATTCATGATCGTGAGTCTGTCGGCGCTGGCCTGGCTGTGGTCGCCCAGCGGCCGCTCGGGAAGCCGTTCGCTCGACCGTTCCCGACGGAACCACGCCCGCCGGTGGTCGTCGATGACCGAGTTGAGGACGATGCGCCGGGCATAGGCGTCCAGCCCGGATCGCCGCGCCCGATTCCAGGCGCCGTAAAGCTTCACGAAGGCGATTTGGACGGCGTCCTCGGCGCGATGCCAGTCGCCGCACACCAGATAGGCGCACCGACGCAACTGCCCGGCCCGGGCGGCGACGTATTCGCGAAACTCGGCTTCCTGCTCGGCTCGCATACACACTCCTGTCTCATGACTGCCGCGATACGTACGAGGGCGACAGGGCGGGAGGTTGTCGCGCCGGGCCGGAAAATTCCTCAGTCGGAGGTCATCGCCCGCGCCATGCGGCGTTTGACCGGACCGATCCTATTGATCATCCTGAACACCGACTTGGTCGCGGCGTGGCCGACGCGGCTCTTGGAGATACCGCCGCGCAGGTTGCGCATGGCCTCCTCGACGATCGGATACGCGTAGCCGCGCATCCGTTGTTCGTAGTCGGCCACCGCGGCGACCAGGTCGCGTTCACCGTCCACCACGGACACGATGGTGTCGCGCAGCAGCGCGGCGTCGCGGATCGCGGTGTTGGCGCCCTGCCCGGCGGTCGGCGGCATGCAGTGGATCGCGTCGCCCAGCAGCGTGACGTTGCTGGCGGGCCAGTGCTCCAGCGTCGTGGCCCGGCTGAACGGGTAGATCATGACGGTGCCCAGGTCGCTGGCGCGCAACAGTTCCGCCAGCTGCGGCGACCATCCCGCCACCGAGGACAGTGCCGTTTCCAGCAGCCGCTCGGGGGAGTGCGCCATCAGGGTGTCGCGGTGATCCTGGCCGTCCCAGGTGGTGACGATGTTCCACATGATGTAGTCGGCCGCGTCGTCCCACAGCAGATCCCGCTCACCCTCGGAGTGTCCACTGTCGCGGACCCGGTGCGCGGCGACGAAACCCATGCGCCCGTTCGGCCCGAAGATCATGCACGGCCCGGTGTCCGCCTGCGGGGGCAGCAGGCCCATCGTCGCGTCGGTCAGCGGCACCTTCCCGGAGATGACGAACGCGCCGGTGTCCACTCGGGGCGCCTGCGGCAGGTACTGTTGCCGCACTTGCGAACCGGCGCCGTCGGCGGCCACCAGCAGGTCGGCGTCGGCGTGGCTGCCGTCGTCGAAGTGCGCCCGCACCCGGCCGTCGGTCAACTTCTCGTAGCGGACGAACTTCTTGCCCAGTTCCAGCGACTCACGCAGGTCGGAGATCAGGACCTCGCGCAGCGCCATCCGGTTCACCGACCGGTAGTTGGCGGTGTCGTGCTCGGTCTTGAGTTCCTCCGACTCGACGACCAGCAGTTCGCGCAGGTCCTTGTCGTAGAAGCCGAGACTGGAGTTGGATTTTCCGGTGGTGGCCAGGAACCGTTGGTACAGCTCCGGCGGCAGGCATTCGTGCAGTGCCTGGCATCCCTTGGGGGACAGGTGAACCCGATAGCCCTGTAGCCTTTCGGTCTTGGACTGGTCGCGTTCGAAGACCCGGACGTTAACGCCGCGGCGCCGCAGCCCGTGCGCGAGGGTCAGGCCGCCGATGCCGCCGCCGATGATCGATACCGAAAGGGTCATTGTCGTTTCCTTCGTGTCGTTTCGCTGTGGTACCGAAAACGTACGAAGGACCAGGTGGGGTGGCATCGGTTGAACGACTTAGGGCATGACTTAACCGTGCCGGGCGAGCGAAGGCCCCGCGACCGAGGTCGCGGGGCCCGGGACGGCTGGGCTCAGTCCCGCCATTCCTTGGGAATCGGCGGCAGGCTGGTCACGAACTTCTCAGTCTTGTCCGCGTCGGCGGTCAACAGGTTGTCGCGATCGCACTGCGACCGTTCATCGTCGTTGGTGGTGCTGCACTTCGTGTCGACCACGACGGCGGTGCCGTCGGTGCGGAACAGTGCCGTGCGGTAAGTGATCACGATGCCGGAGTTGGCCCATTCCTCCTTGATCACGGCGGTGCGCAGTAGCCCGTCATCGCCGAGGTCCTTCTTGTCGCAGGAGGTGGTGACCTCAGAGCCCTGGGTCTCACCGCTCCAGCAGTTGACCGGATATCTGCTGGATTCCGGGTTCTCGGGGTTGATGTCCCCCGCCTTGCTGGACCAGTCGCCCGGCGGATACAGCACGACCTGCATGTTCTCGTTCTCGCTGTCGGGAAAGACCGCGCGGCCCACAGCCGGTGAGCTCGGGTCGTCCTCGCCGTACGGCTCCAGCTGCAACGGTTCATCGCCGCCGTCGGCCTTGTACTCCACCTCGTCGTAGACCTTCTCGAAGTTGATCTGGGCGAAGTGGGTGGCGTACTTGAAGGAGTCATCCGGAAGCCCCTCCACCGAACTCTCTCCGGGCGATTCGCCGGAGTCGCCGCCGGGCATGTCCGTGGCACTGTCGTCGCCCAGTCCTCCGGTCGCCGGAGACAGGACCAGTGCGATCCCGGTGACCGCGGCCAGGGTCAGCGCGGTGCCCGAACCTGCCAGCGCGATCCGGCGGTTTCGCTGCTTACGGCGTCCGGTTCCGGCCAGTTCCGACGGAGTGATCGTGGAGGGGGGTTCGGTGTCGCCCAGCGCCGTGGAGAAGGCGCGGCGCAGCTGATCGTTCATGGTCAGGTCCTTTCGATCTGTTCGCGAAACGAGTCCGTCAGCAGACCGCGCAGTGTTCGCAGGCCTCGCACGGTCTGACTCTTGACGGTGGCGGGAGAACAGCGCAGGACGCGCGCGGTCTGCTCGACCGACAGGTCCTCCCAGTAACGCAGGACGAGCGTCGCCCGGCGGCGCATCGGCAACTGGGCCAAGGCATCCAGCACCAGCCGCCGCTCCTCGGAGCCGGTGTCACCGGTCGCGGCGCGATCGGGCGGTTCGCTCGTCGACCGTTCGCGCGTGAACCAGTGCCGCCGCTGCACCTCCTTGACGCAGTTGAGCACGATCCGCCGGGTGTACGCGTCCAGCGAGTCGGCTCGCTGCGCGCGGGCCCAGGCCAGGTACAGCTTCACGAACGCGTTCTGGACCGCGTCCTCGGCGCGATGCCAGTCACCGCACACCAGGTACGCGAACCGCCGCATCGGCACCAGCCGGTTGGCGGCGTAATCGCAGTACTCGGATTCGTGCTCGGGTCGCATGGGTTCTCCTCGTCCTCGCCCTACACCACCCAGATGCGCCGGGAATCGAAACGGAACGCCCGCGCCGCGAAAACTCGTCAGGCATACACCGAAAATTGGGAACGATGGGGGACTGTCCCCCGAAGCCATAAAACAGTACAGTCATACCAAGAACCTCGCCGTGATCGGCGAGCATAAATCCAATTCAGACTCAAAGCGCCGCATCCGCCCCGATACGCAGGCGCTTCATCGACCGTACCCTGACAACTGATTGTGAGGTGGCGTCAGGATGGTTTCCACCACTGTAGGCGTCGTCAAGGAACCCTCACCCGGCGAAAGCCGGGTTTCGCTTATCCCGGAGCAGGTCTCGCGGCTCAAAACCAGCGGGCTCGACGTCGTGGTCGAGTCCGCGGCCGGACACGGCGCCCACATCGCCGACGAGGAGTACACGGCCGCCGGAGCGGCCGTCGTTGCCGTCGACGAACTGTACGAACGCGCCGACATCATCACCCGCGTGAGCGCCCTCAGCGCCGCCGACGCGAAACGGCTGCGCGACGGCCAGCTGCTGGCCGGGCTGCTGGAACCGTTGCGGTACCTGGACATCATGCGCGAGCTCGCCGCGAACAACATCACCACCGCCAGCCTCGACATGCTGCCGAGGACGCTGTCGCGGGCCCAGTCCATGGACGTGCTCAGCTCGCAGGCCAACATCGCCGGTTACAAGGCCGCGGTACTGGCCGCCGACAACTACGGCCGCTACTTCCCGATGCTCACCACCGCCGCCGGAACCTCGCCGCCCGCCAACGCGCTCATCCTGGGCACCGGGGTGGCGGGCCTGTCGGCCATCGGCACCGCCCGCAGGCTCGGCGCCGTCGTGACCGCCTACGACGTGCGGCCCGAGTCGCGCGCCGAAGTGGAATCGCTGGGGGCGCGGTTCCTGGAACTGGAGACCACCGTCGCGGCGTCGGGCACCGGCGGCTACGCCCGCGCGCTGACCGAGGACGAACGCGCCGCCCAGCAACGGGAACTGTCGACGCGCATCGGGAAGTTCGACGTCGTCATCACGACCGCGAAGGTGCCCGGCAAAACGCCGCCGCTGCTGGTGACGCGGGAGGCGCTGGCGGGGATGCGGCCGGGCTCGGTGGTGGTGGACCTCGCCGCCTCCGACCTGGGCGGCAACGTCGCCGGTTCGGAACCCGAGTCCACGATAGACATCGACGGGGTGCGGGTGATCGGGGCGGGCAACCTGCCGTCGGTCATGGCCTCGGCCGCGTCGGCGGCCTACTCCCGCAACATGTTCGCGTTCCTGAGCCACCTCATTGACGAGGGCTCGGTCGCCATCGACCTCGACGACGAGATCAACGCGGGAGTCATCATCACCCACAACAGGTCCTTTGTGAACAAAATCGTGGCGGACGCGGAGGCGGCGTGATGGAACTCGATCTTCTGACCGCGGTCACCGTGTTCGTGCTCGGCGTCCTGGTGGGCTTCGAGGTGATCAGCAAGGTGCCCGCGACCCTGCACACCCCGCTGATGTCGGGGGCCAACTCGATCCACGGCATCGTCGTCATCGGTGCCATGCTCATCACCGCCACCGCCGACGGATTCCTCGGCTACCTGCTGGCGTTCCTGGCGGTGGCCTTCGGCTTCGCCAACGTCGTCGGCGGATACGTCGTCACCGACCGGATGCTGCACATGTTCAAGGCCCGCCCGGCCGCGAAGGAGGGGTCCGCGTCATGACCACCACCGAAACCGTGATCCGGTACCTGTTCCTGGCCGCGGCCGCCTGCTTCGTCATCGGCCTGCACCTGATGAACTCCCCGAAGACCGCCCGGCGCGGCAACCTGCTGTCGGCGGCGGCCATGGCCGTGGGCATCGGCGCCACCGCCGTGCTGCTCATCGCCGAAGGCGCCATCACCACCACCGGCTGGCTGGTGCTTTTGGCCGGGGCGGCGGTCGGCTCCGCGGCGGGCCTCTACCTGGCCCGCAGCGTCGAGATGACCGCGATGCCGCAACTGGTGAGCCTGTTCAACGCCGTCGGCGGCGGCGCCGCGGCCCTGTTGGCCGTGGAACACCTGCTGCAAGCCGAGACCGTCCACGTGCGCGAGACGATCCCCGGCGGCCTGGACATCCTCATCGGCGCGGTCACCTTCTCCGGTTCGGTGGTCGCGGCGGGCAAACTCCAGGGCCTGATCCCCGGACGCCCCATCGTGTTCCTCGGCGCCCGGGCCCTCAACGTCGTGCTCGGCCTGGTCTTCGTCGGTTCGACGGCCTGGCTGGTCCTCGACGAGGGCAACCTGGTCGCGATGCTGCTGTTGCTGGTGGCCGCCACCGTCTTCGGCGTCACCATGGTGCTGCCCATCGGCGGCGCCGACATGCCGGTGGTGATCTCGCTGCTGAACGCGTTCACCGGCACCGCGGTGGCCATGGCCGGGTTCGTCCTCGGCGAAGTGGTGCTCATCGTGGCCGGTGCGCTGGTGGGAGCCTCGGGCGCGATCCTCACCAAACTCATGGCCGACGCCATGAACCGCTCGATCACGAACATCATCCTCGGCGGTTTCGGTACCGGCGACGAGGCCGCGACCGCCGACGACAGCGGCGGCACCGTGCGGTCGGTGTCGGCCGACGACGTCGCGATCCAGCTGGCGTACGCGCAGAAGGTCGTCGTGGTCCCCGGCTACGGACTGGCCGCCGCCCAGGCCCAGCACGAGCTGGCCAGCCTCGCCGAGATCCTCGAGGGCCACGGCGTCGAGGTCAGCTACGCGATCCACCCGGTCGCCGGACGCATGCCCGGCCACATGAACGTCCTGCTCGCCGAAGCCCAGGTCCCGTACCCGGCACTGCGCGAGATGGACGAGATCAACCCCGACTTCCCGCAGGTGGACGTGGCGCTGGTCATCGGCGCCAACGACGTCACCAACCCGATCGCCCGCAAACCCGGCAACCCGATGTCGGGCATGCCGATCCTCGACGTCGACAAGGCACGGTCCATCGTGGTCGTCAAACGCTCCATGGGCCACGGTTACGCGGGCATCGACAACACCCTGTACTCCGACCCGAAGACCGGCATGTTCTTCACCGACGCCAAGAAGGGAATGGTGGCACTGGCCGCGGCGGTCCGCTCCTTTGTCGCCTGAGGGGCTAATCCTCGTCGAGGTGGGCCAGTTTGTCCGGGTTGCCGACCAGGTGGATCGCCGTGATGCGGCCGTCGAGGACCTCGGTGGTGAACGCGGTGACGACCTTGCCCTCGACCCGGATCAGGACGCCGTTGGCCCCGTTGATCTGCGCGGCGGCGAACTCCCACTGTTCGGGGCGGTAGCCCTGCCACGGCTGGGTCGCGACCTTGACGAAGAAGTTCGCGATCCTGTGCGCGCCGTGGATGTCGCGCAGCGGTGCCTTGACCTTGCCGCCGCCGTCGGTCCACAGTGCCGCGTCGGGGGCGAGGATCTCCATGAGGCGGTTGATGTCGCCGCCCGCGGCGGCCGACAGGAACTCCTCGGTGGCCTGCTTCTGCTTCTCGCGGTCGGCGTCGAAGCGGGGCCTGCGGGCCTGCACGTGCGAGCGGGCCCGGTGCGCCAACTGCCGCACGCTGGCCTCGGGACGGTCCAGGGCGCTGGCGATCTCGGTGTGCGGGAACCCGAAGACCTCCCGCAGCACGAACACCGCCCGCTCCTCGGGGGTCAGCGATTCGAGGACGACCAGCATCGCCATCGAGACGGAGTCGGCCATTTCCACGTCCTCGGCGATGTCGGGGGAGGTGAGTATCGGTTCCGGCAACCACGGCCCCACATAGGACTCGCGTTGCACCTGGGCGGACTTCAGCCGGTTGAGCGCGGTGTTGCTGGCGATGCGCACCAGGTACGCCTTGGGCGAGTCCACCGTGTCCAGGTCGACGGCCGACCACTTCAGCCAGGAGTCCTGGACGACGTCCTCGGCGTCGGCGGCCGAGCCGAGCATCCGGTACGCCACCGAGAACAGCAGGTTCCGGTGTTGCTCGAAGAGCTCGGTCGCCGTTGCCATGTCGTCTCCCTGGTCAGTCGCGGGCGGGCAGCGCGCATTCTTCCTTGAGTCCCTCGGGTGCCAGCCCCAGGGCCAGGTTGTTGCGGCCGTACAGGTTCTCCAGCGCGATGGTCGCGGTCAGCTCCACCAGCTGGGCGTCGTCGAGATGTTCGCCCAGACCGGCGACCAGCTCGTCGGTGACGGTCACCGGTGTGGTGCTCATCGCCTCGGCGTACTCCAGCGCCAGCCGCTCCAGCGGCGTGAACAGCGTCGAGTTCCGCCAGCCGGGGACGGCGTGGATCTTGTCCGCGTCCAGTCCGGCCTCCCGGCCGAGCCAGTAGCTGAAGTCGACGCACCACTCGCAGCCGATGGTCATCGCGGCCTTCATGGTGACCATGATCTTCAGCTGCGGGTCCAGCGCGTTCCACTTCGCCGAACCCATCTCCACCTTGCCCATGGTCATCAGCACCCGGCGGTTGTGCCCGGCCGCCAGGGTCGGGCCCAGGTCGCGGCCGAACTTGCGCTTGGAGTACCAGGACACCAGCCGGTTGGTGAGCGTGCGGGGCGGTTCGAGCGATATGCGGGCCATGTCGGCTCACTCCTTCATCTCTTGAGTGGATACCCCTGAGACAAGCCGGAGCGGCCGAACGTGACAGTCACCGAAAGTGAGGCCGGTCACTCACCCCGGATGAGGCAGGTGATGCGGCCGGTGCAGACGCGTTTGCCGTCCTCGTCGGAGATGACGACCTCGTAGGTAGTGGTGGTCCGACCGGCGTGGACCGGGGTGGCCACGCCGGTGACGGTGCCCTCGCGGGCGGCCCGGTGGTGGGTGACGTTGAGGTCGACGCCCACGGCCAACCGCTTGGGCCCGGCGTGCAGCATCGCGCCCACCGAGCCGAGGGTCTCGGCCAGCACCGCCGAGGCGCCGCCGTGCAGCAGCCCGTAGGGCTGGGTGTTGCCCTTGACCGGCATGGTGCCCACGACCCGGCCCGGCTCGGCGTGGGTGACCTCGATGCCCATGCGTTCGCCCAGCGCTCCGGCGGAGAACAGCGACACCAAATCGACGCCGACGTCGGCGAACTGCTTGATGACTTCGGCCGGAAAGATCGACGATTCGGCTGGGTCGGTCATGGTGGGCTCCCGTCGCGAGGTGGTTGAGGTGAGTCGGTCCTTCTTAGCAGGCAGGCGCCGTGTCCGGCCGCGAGCCTCAGCTATAAACACGGTGTATACATCTCGTGTATAGTGGCCGCCATGTCTGTTGGACACACCCTGCTGGGGCTGCTGGAGCAGCAGCCCCGCCACGGATACGACCTGAAACGCGCCTACGACGAACGCTTCGGAGGCGACCACCCGCTGCACTACGGCCAGGTGTACTCGACCCTGCAACGGCTGTTGAAGAACGGCCTGGTCGAGGTCGACGGCGTCGAGGCCGGGGGCGGCCCCGAGCGCAAGCGCTACGCCGTCACCGACGCGGGCATCACCGACGTGGCCACCTGGCTGCGGCAACCGGAGAAGCCCGAGCCGTATCTACAGAACACCCTCTACACCAAGGTCGTGATGGCGATCCTGACCGGACGCGACGCGGCCGAACTGCTCGACGTACAGCGCAGCGAGCACCTGCGGCTCATGCGTGAGCTGACCAAACGCAAAACCCAAGGAGACTTCGCCGATCAACTGATCTGCGACCACGCACTCTTCCACCTCGAGGCGGACCTGCGCTGGCTGGAACTGACCAGCGACCGCCTCGACAAACTGACCGCGGAGGTCACGGCATGACCGCGATACTGGAAGCGACCGACGTCCACAAGAGCTTCGGCCCCACCCACGCACTGGCGGGAGCTCACATGAGCGTCTCCCCCGGCGAGGTGTTGGCGATCATGGGGCCGTCCGGCTCCGGAAAGTCCACCCTGCTGCACTGCGCGGCCGGGATCCTGCCCGCCGACTCCGGGCGCATCATGTACGGCGGCCGCGACCTGACGGCCATGTCCGACGGCGAACGCAGCCAGCTGCGCCGCAGCGAGTTCGGCTTCGTGTTCCAGTTCGGACAGCTGGTGCCGGAACTGACCTGCCTGGAGAACGTCGCGCTGCCGCTGCGCATGAACGGCGTCAAACGCCGCGAGGCCGAGCGCCGCGCCGCGCAGTGGCTGGAACGGCTGGAGATCGGCGACGTGACCAAGAAACGCCCAGGTGAGGTCTCCGGCGGCCAGGGACAGCGGGTCGCGGTGTCGCGGGCACTGGCCATCGAACCGCGGGTCGTGTTCGCCGACGAACCGACCGGGGCGCTCGACTCGCTCAACGGCGAACAGGTCATGACGCTGCTGACCAAGGCGGCCAAGGAATCCGGCGCCGCCGTGGTGCTGGTGACCCACGAGGCCCGGGTGGCCGCGTACTCCGACCGCGAGATCGTCGTGCGCGACGGCAAGACCCGCGCCCCGGAGTTCGCCGTATGACCAACACCGTGACGAAGAAGCGCCGAGGCGTCCGCGCGTGGATCGCCGACGTGGCGATGGGGTGCCGGTTCGCCGTCGCGGGCGGGCCCTCGGGCTGGATCCGGGCCGCGCTGACAGCCCTGGGCGTGGGCCTGGGAGTGGCGATGCTGTTGGCCGCGGCCTCGGTACCGACCGTGCTGACCTCGATGGAGGAGCGGCAGGAGTCGATCGCTGTCGGAGACCTGTACGGCGACAGCCCGATCGAGAAGCCCGGCGACGACACCGCGCTGCTGGTGGAGAGGTGGGATTCCTACCGGGACATGGCCGTCAGCGGTACCGAGATCGTGCCGGAGGGGGACAACCCGCCGATCCCGCCGGGGATCGACAAGCTTCCCAAGCCGGGAGAGATGTACGTTTCCCAGCCGCTGGCGGACCTGCTGTCCTCTGAGGAGGGCAAGCTGCTCAAGCCGCGGCTGGATCACAAGATCGTCGGCGTCATCGCCGACGAGGGGCTGGAGAGTCCGGGCGACCTGCGGTACTACGCCGGTGGCGAGAACCTCGACACGGCGGGCGCCTACCGCATCGACAACTTCGGCGAGAAGTTCCCTGATAACCCCATCGAATCCATCTTCCTGGTGCTGCTGGTGATCGTCGCGGTCATCGTGATGCTGCTGCCGGTGGTCATGTTCGTGGCGGTCGCGGTGCGCTTCGGAGGGGAGCAACGCGACCGGCGACTGGCCGCGTTGCGGCTGATCGGCGCGGACGCCGCCGCCGCGCGCCGCATCGCGGGCGGCGAGTCGATGTTCGGCGCCATCGTGGGGCTGGTGATCGGAGCCGGGCTGCTGGTGGCGATCGCCCAGCTGGTCGAGAGCCTCACCTTCTGGGATGACCGTCCCTTCGCCGCCGACATCGTGCCGGATCCGTTCCTGGGCGCCATAGTCGTCATCGCGGTCCCCCTGGTGGCGGTCTTCGCCACCCAACTGGCGATGCGCCGCCTCATCGTCGAACCGCTGGGCGTGGTCCGGCAGGCCAAGCCCCGCCGCCGACGGCTGTGGTGGCGCCTGACGCTGGTCGTCCTCGGTGTCGCCTCCCTGGGACAGCTGGTCCTGACGGGGGACTTCCGCGACAACTGGCTGACCATGACGCTGGTCGTGACCGGGATCCTGTTGTTGCTGCTGGGCCTCGCGGCGATGCTGCCGTGGGTCGTGGAGAAGGTGGTCTCCCGGTTCGGCGCCGGAGCGCCGAGCTGGCAGTTGGCCACCCGCAGGCTGCAACTCAGCGGCGGCAGCGCGTCGCGCGCCATCATCGGCGTCGCGGTGGCCGCGGCCGGGGCGGTCGCGTTGCAGATGCTGTTCTCCACCATCGAGACCAAGGAGATGAACTTCACCGGTAAGCAGGAGAACCAGGCGGAGCTGTACGCCCCGTCGGGGAAGGTCGAGCTGGCGGAGATCAAGGAGAAGGTGGAGGAGGTACCCGACGTGAAGGTCGTGGAGGCGTACTCCAGCATCGACTCCGAACAGGACGCCTCGTTGATCGTCGGCGACTGCGAGTACCTGTCCTCGCTGGCGAAGATCGAAGCCTGCGCCGAGGGCGACGTGTTCAGCGCCGACGAAACCGCGCCGAAACCCGGATCCAAGCTGGATTTCATCAACTACAACGAGCTGGGCGTCAACGGCAAACCGCTCCACAAGCCACAGAAGTGGACGGTCCCCGAGTACCGCGACCGGGTGACGCCGAAGAACGACGAGGTGTACACGTCCATCCTGGCGACGCCCGGGGCCGTGGACGAGAAGATCCTCGAACTGACCGACCAGATCGTGGTCTTCGAGTCGGACCGGGCCAACCCTGACTCCATCGAGCACGTCCGCAACGTCGCCGCGGGAGTGTCCCAGCACGCGTCCGTGACGGAGTACATGTCCTCGACCGAGTCGGAGACCTTCGCCAACCTGCGGCAGCTGTTGCTGGTCGGGGTGATCGCGACGATGATCCTCATCGGACTGAGCATGCTGGTCAACACCCTGGAACAGCTGCAGGAACGACGACGGCTGATGTCGCTGCTGGTCGCCTTCGGCACCCGACGCCGGACCCTGGCCTTCTCGGTGCTGTGGCAGACGGCGATCCCGGTGGCCTGCGGTATCGCCGCGGCGTTGGTGACCGGCCTGGGCCTGGGCTGGTCGCTCATCAGGATCACGCCCTATAAACCGGTGATCGACTGGGGCAACGTCGCCACCATCGCCGGAGCGGGCGCGGCCATGGTGCTGCTGGTGACGCTGCTGAGCATGCCCGCGCTGTGGCACATGATGCGCCCCAACGGCATCCGCACCGAATGACCCCATTGGAGAGAACCCGCCGTCCCCGCAGCACGTGCTGGTGTTGCGGGGACGGCGGCTTTTGTTGGGCGGCCGGGAATCAGAGATCTTGACGGATACTTAACAGATTCGATACCGTTCCCCCATGAAGCCCCCGATCCCCGTGCTCGCCCTGGCCGCGGCGGTGGCGCTGCTGGCCGGATGCGGCGGCGACACCCCGCCCGACGAGGCCGCGAAGTCCGCGTCCGCCTCGGCCTCCGACGACCACCACGACCACGGCGGCGGCGACCCCGACGCGCCGCCCCAGCCCACCTCGGTGACCCTCGGCGCACCGGTGTCACTGTCCGGAAAGGCCGACGGCGAGGAATTCGAGGTCACCTACGCCGTCACGAAGATCGACACCGCCGACAAGGCCGACGACGGCGGAAAACCCGGCTCCGGCAAGGTCTTCGTGGTCGCCGACGTCGAGGTCCACTCCTATAAGGGCAGCCACACCGTCGGCCCCGGCAACGACGACTACGTGTTCAGCCTGATCGACAAGAAGGACAAGGAATACCGACAGTCGAAACAGGAGGTCGGCGAACCCCTCACCGGCACCGTGAAGTCGAAGAAGACCCGCTCGGGCACCGTCGTGTTCGAGGTTCCCGAGTCCATCGCCGCCGACGGCAAGATCCGCCTCAAGGCCAAAGGCGCCAACAGCGGCGACCAGACCATCATCTGGAAACGGAGCTGACCTCGTAATACGCCGTTTCAGACCCCGCCGGGTCCACCCTGGGTTAGATTCGCCTGCGGGGAGCGAGTCGGGGACGGGGGGAACCGATGTGGAAGTGGTTCACTGACACCCTGGTCGCGCAGGCCGAACTGGCGATCTTCCTGGCGCTGGCCCTGGGCTTCTTCGTCGGGAAACTGCGCTACAAGTCGCTGACGCTCGGCCCGGTCACCGGGACCCTGCTGGCGGGCGTCGCGGTGGGCCTGTGCGCCGACATCGAGATCCCCGACCTGGTCAAGACCACCGCCTTCGTGGCGTTCCTGTTCGCGCTGGGCTACGGCGTCGGCCCGCAGTTCTTCGCCGGGCTCAAGGGCGACGGTGTCAAGCAGCTCATCCTGGCCGTGGTGTCGTGCCTGATCGGACTGGGCGTCGTCATCGCCGCCGCCAAGGTGCTCGGCTACGGGCCCGGCTGGGGCGCCGGGCTGCTGGCCGGGGGACTGACGCAGTCGTCGGTCATCGGTGTCGCCGGTTCGGCGATCGAGGGCCTGCCTGGGCTGTCGGCCAAGGAGATCAAGACCTACGAATCCCAGATCGCCGTGGGCTACGCCGTCTGCTATCTGTTCGGCACCGCCGCCGCGGCCTACTTCCTGTCCTCGGTCGCGCCGCGCCTGATCGGCACCAAGGACCTGGCCGCGGAAACCCACCAGATGGAGCGCGACCTCGGTGTCGCCGAGGAGAAGGACACCGCCCCCGCCTACTACTCGGTGGTGCGCCGCACCTACCGGCTGACCGGCGCGGCCGTCATCGGCAAGAGCGTCGCCCAGGTCGAGGTCGACGCCCTGGACCAGGGACACCGGGTGGTGTTCCACGACCTGCGGCGCGGCGAGGAACTGTCCACGGTCACCCCCGACACGGTGCTGCGCGAGGGCGACGTGGTCACGATCGCGGCCCGGCGCGCCGACCTGGTGGCCCTCGACGTCGAACGCCACTGGGGTCCCGAGGTCGACGACCCCCGGCTGCTGCACTACGAGGTCGAGACACTGTCCATAGTCATCACCAACAAGGCCCTGGTCGGCGCCAACATCGGCGACGCGTTCGCCGACCGGGCACCCAAGGTCTTCGTCAACAAACTGGTGCGCGGCGGCCAGACCATCCCGTGGAGCGACGCGACCGTGATCCACCGCGGCGACGAGATCACCATCCAGGGCGGCAAGGAGTACGTCGAGGCCGCCGTCGCCGACCTGGGTTACCCCAACCGTTCCAACGACGCCACCGACATGTCCTACGTCGGCGCCGGCATCGTGGTCGGCGGGCTCATCGGCGTGCCCACCATCGCCATCGCCGGTGCCGACATCGGACTGACCACATCGGGCGGTGCCCTGATCATGGGGCTGGTCTTCGGCTGGCTGCGCGCCCGGTACCCCACCTTCGGGAAGTTCCCGCCCGCCGCGAACTGGCTGATGAGCACCGGCGGACTGTGCATGTTCGTCGGCATCGTCGGTATCACCGCCGGACCGTCCTTCGTGTCCGGTCTGAAGCAGGAGGGTCTGAGCCTGGTGTTCGCCGGGCTGGTGGTGACCCTGCTGCCCATGATCATCTGCCTGTACCTCGGCAGATACCTGTTCCGGTTCCCCACCCCGATCCTCCTGGGCGTCATCGCCGGAGCCAACACGACCACGGCTTCGATCGGCGCCATCACCGACGCCGCCAAGAGCCAGGTGCCGGTACTGGGTTACACGGTGCCCTACGCGATCGGGAACACACTGTTGTCCATTTGGGGCGCGATCATCATCGCGGTCCTCGCCTGACGGGGGAATACGGCATGACCATGATGGAAAGCGGGCACCATACCGCCCGCACCGAGCAGAAACGGCTGGAAGGCCTGAGCCCCTTCGAACTGAAGGACTCGCTGATCTCGCTGGCCGACGACCACCAGAAGAACACCGCCATGCAGATGATCAACGCCGGGCGGGGCAATCCCAACTGGATCGCGGTCAAACCCCGCGAGGCGTTCTTCCTGCTGGGCAACTTCGGCATCGCCGAGTCGCGCCGCGACTGGTCCGAGTTCGAGGTCCTGGGCGGCATGCCGCAGAAGGACGGCATCGCCGAACGGTTCCGCGCCTTCCTGAACAGCAACGCCGACGCGCCGGGCGCCGACCTGCTGCGCGACAGCCTCGACTACGGCGTCAACCGGCTCGGCTTCGACGCCGACGCCTTCGTCCACGAACTGGCCGACGCGGTCATCGGCGACCAGTACCCGGTGCCCGACCGGATGCTCACCCACTTCGAGAAGGTCGTGCACGCCTACCTGGTGCAGGAGATGTGCGCCGGGCAGGCGCCCGCGGCCGACTACGACCTGTTCGCGGTGGAGGGCGGCACCGCCGCCATGTGCTACATCTTCGACTCCTGCATGACCAACAAACTCCTCCACAAGGGAGACAAGATCGCGATCATGTCGCCGATCTTCACGCCCTACCTGGAGATCCCGCACCTGGAGCGGTACCAGTTCGACGTGGTGGAGCTCAACGCCACCCGCGTCGACGACCAGGGCTTCCACACCTGGCAGTACCCGGACTCCGAGATCGACAAGCTCGCCGATCCCGGTATCAGGGCGCTGTTCTGCGTCAACCCGTCCAACCCGCCGTCGGTGATGCTGGCTCGCGAGTCGATGGACCGGATCGCGTCCATCGTCAACGAGAAGAACCCGGAACTGACCGTCATCACCGACGACGTCTACGGCACCTTCGTCGACGGGTTCCGGTCCCTCATGTCGGTGATACCGAAGAACACCATCGGGGTGTACTCGTTCTCGAAGTACTTCGGCTGCACCGGCTGGCGGCTGGGCGTCATCGCCGTCAACCAGGTCAACGTCTTCGACGAACGGCTCGCCACGCTTCCCAAGGCGGACAAGCAGACCCTCAACGAACGCTACGGGACGCTGACGCTGGAGCCGGAGAAACTGCGCTTCATCGACCGCATCGTCGCCGACTCCCGGCAGGTGGCGCTCAACCACACCGCCGGACTGTCGCTGCCGCAACAGACCCAGATGGCGCTGTTCTCGCTGATGGCGCTGCTGGACGGCGACGACACCTACAAGTCGACCTGCAAGGCCGTCATCGCGCGCCGCCTGGAAGCGCTCACCCGGGGCCTGGGCGTCGACCTGCCCGCCGACCCGCTGGCGGCGCACTACTACATGGAACTCGACCTGCTGTCGTGGGCCGAACGCCACTGGGGTCCCGAGTTCGCGACCTGGATGCGCGAGAACTACGAACCGGTCGACCCGATCTTCCGGCTGGCCGAGGAGGACTCGGTGGTGCTGCTCAACGGCGGCGGCTTCGACGGTCCGGAGTGGTCGGTGCGAGTGTCGCTGGCGAACCTGCCGATGGCCGCCTACGAACGCATCGGCAAGGCACTGTGGAACATCGGTCAGGAGTACAAGCGCGCCTTCGACGCGCGAAAGGGCGGCTGACATGGAATGGGTCAAGAACCTTCTCCAGTCCACGCCCGAGATCGCCTTGTTCGTCTGCCTGGCACTGGGTTTCGCCGTCGGCAAGGTGAAGGTGTGGAAACTGTCGCTGGGCGGTGTCGCCGGAACACTGATCGTGTCCATCGCGGTGGGCATGATCGGCGGCATCACCCTCAACGACGAGGTGAAGAACATCGCCTTCGCGCTGTTCATCTTCACGCTCGGCTACATCTCCGGACCGTCCTTCTTCGCCAGTCTCAACCGCAAGTCGCTGCGCTACGGCGTCTTCACGGTGATCGAGGTGGTGACGGTGCTGGGCCTGACGGCCGCGGCCACCGTCGTCATGGGACTCGACCAGGGCACGGCCGCCGGACTGCTGGCCGGTGGCGCCACCGAGTCGGCCGCGGTGGGTACCGCGACCGACGCGATTGCGAAACTGCCGCTGTCGGACGAGCAGATATCCACCTTGCAGGCCAACGTGGGTACCGCCTACTCCATCTCGTACATCTGCGGGCTGATCACGATCGTGCTGCTGTCCAGCCAGATCTTCCCGCTGATCATGCGCATCAACCTGCGCGACGAGGCGGACAAGCTGTGGCGCAAGCTCGGCGGTTCCTCAGAGGACGAGGACGGCTCCACCAAGGCGCTGCCGGGCCTGGTGGGCCGCGCCCACCGCGTCGAGGCCGCGCAGGGCAAGACGATCGCCGACCTGGAGTCGGAACTGGGCGACGTGGCCGTGGAACGGGTCCGCCGTGGTGGCGACCCGGTGCCGCCGGAACCCGGCTCGATACTGCGGCGCGGCGACATCGTGATGCTCGTGGGACAACGGGAGGCGCTGTTGGCCGGTGACGTCGTCATCGGTCCCGAGATCGTCCCCGACGGCATGGACTTCGACCTGGACGCCGCCGACGTCGTCGTCAACGCCAAGGACTACGTCCCGTCGAGCCTTGCCGAACTGCGGGAACGGATCCCGCCGGAGAACCGGCACGGCGTGTTCCTGACCGAGATCACCCGGATGGACCACCAGCTGCCGCTGAAACCGGAGACGTCCATCCACGCCGGTGACACGGTACGGCTCACCGGTTCCAAATCGGACCTGGCCGAATTCGCGCCCAGGGTCGGTTTCCGCATCGAGAAGGGCGTCAAGGCCGACTTCATCTTCATCGCGATCGGTGTGACCGCCGGGTTCCTGGTCGGCAAGCTGGTGCTGCCGCTGGGCGACATCCCGCTGTCGCTGGGCACCGGTGGCGGCTGTCTGCTCACCGGCCTGGTGTGCGGCTGGATCCGCGCCAAACGCCCGACCATCGGCCAGTACCACCCGGCCGCCGCCGACGTCATCAAGACGCTGGGGCTGTCGGTGTTCATCTGCGCCGTGGGTCTGTCCTCGGGGCCGCAGGCGGTCAGCCTTGTCAAGGAGTTCGGTGCCGGGCTGCCCATCGCCGGTGTCCTCATGACACTGGTACCAGCCTGCATCTCGCTGTTCGTGGCCTGGAAGATCATGAAACTGCCCGCGCCGCTGGCGCTGGGCTCGGTGACCGGGCAGCAGTGCTCGACGCCGGGTATCACGGCGGTGCAGCAGGCGGCGGGCAACGCGACCCCGCTGATGGCCTACACCATCGTCTACGCCATGTCCAATGTGGTGCTGCCGTTGCTGGGGCCGGTCGTGGTTGCCATGGCGGGAGCCGTCGGCTGACCGTCCGCGCCTAGGGTGGAGGCCATGCTGACGTGGTGGCGTTGCGACGCCGAGGGGATCCGGCCGGGGGAGAAGTCAGTGGATTTCGCCACCGTGCCGGATTCGCTGCCGCCGGGCGGTTTCGCGTGGGTCGAACTGACCGAACCCGACGCCGCCGAACTGGAACGCCTCGTCACGGTGCTGCGGCTACCACCGTTCGTCATCCACGACGCGATCTCCGCCCACCGTCGCCCCCGCCTCGACGCCTACGGCGACGTCATGTCCATGGTGGTCAAATCGGTGTGGTACCTCGACGGCACCTCCGACGTGGAGACCGGTGATGTCACCTTCCTGCTCAACCGGTGGCTGCTGGTGACCGTCCGACACGGCGACGGCGACCCGATGCCCGACGCCCGCGCCCGGCTCGAACACAACCCCAAACTGCTGCGCCTGGGAACCCGGGGCGCGGCCTACGCCGTCGTCGGCACCATGGTGGACACCTACCTCAAGGTGTCCGAGGAGATCGAGACCGACGTGACCGAACTGGAGCGCGCGGTGTTCAGCCCCGGCCGGGTCAAACGGGTGGAACAGCTGTACTCGCTGCAACGCGAGGTCCTGGAGTTCCGGGAAGCCGTGCAGCCCATGGACGTCATCGCCGACGAACTCCTGTCACACCACGACCGCCGCGACGCGGTCACCCCGTTCGTCCGCACCCTGGCCCACCGCGTCAAACGCGCCGGCGACTCGGCGGCCCGCAGCGAGAACCTGCTCAACGCGATCCTGCAGGCCCACCTCGGCCAGATCGGCATGTGGCAGAACGAGGACATGCGCAAGATCTCGGCGTGGGCAGCCATCATCGCCGCCCCCACCATGATCGCCGGGATCTACGGCATGAACTTCAAGCACATGCCCGAGCTCAACTGGGTGGTCTCCTACCCGGCGGTACTGCTCCTGATGGCCGTGATCTGCTGGCTGCTGCACCGAGGCTTCAAACGCAACGGCTGGCTGTAGCTCACATCGCGGCGATGTCGCCGGGGGAGCGTTCGGAGCGGGACAGGGCCCGTAGTACCGCAACGGGGCCGTGCCGTTTGGCCGACAGCCGGGCCAGCAGACTCAGCACGGTGTCGTAGACGTCGTCGGGGATGTCAGGGGTGTCGATGCCGACGCTGACCGCCAGATCGTCACAGTGGACCGTCAACTCCAGGATCCGGGTGGTCAGGAAGTCGTCGAGTAGGAGCGACCAGTCCCGCCACAGTGGGATGTGCACCGGCAGGTTCGGCAGCGCGGGCAGGCCGGCCGCCAGGTCGGTGATCGCGGCGTCCAACTGGGTCACCAGTGCCTGCGGCCCCGGGGCGCCCAGTTCCTCGCCGCCGCCGCGGATCCGGACGTTGATGTCGGCGTCGAGGCCGCCCTCGATCCACTCCACCCGGTCGTAGTGGCCCAGCAGCGGCACCGTCTCCTGGGTCGGTTCCGGTTCGGTGAGCGCCTGCCGCACCGCCAGCACCTGGTAGGCCAGGTGGCCCGCCAGGCCGCCGACGCTGAACTCGGCCAGCGCGCTGGGTTCCTTCCAGGACTCGACGACCTCGCGTTGTCGCAGCAGGTCCTCCGCGATCCGCGCCGCGGACAGGAACTGGGTTCGGATACCGGTCACCGGGCGACCTCCTAGGGGTCGGGTTCGCCTGAGACGACCACCATCCCACAGTCCGCTAGCCGGTCGCCTCCGCGATCGCCTCGGTTGAGGCGCGCGGTTCCACCGACAGCGACAGTTCGCCGTCGACGACGTCCACGCCGATCGTGTCGCCTTCGGACACCGTGTCCGACAGCACCAGATGGGACACCTTGTTCTCCAGCTCCCGCTGGATCGTGCGCCGCAGCGGGCGGGCACCGAACTCCGGCTGGTAGCCCCGGTTGGACAGCCACTCCAGGGCGTCGTCGGACAGCCGCAGCCCGATGTCCTGCGCCTTGAGGCGACGGCGGGTGCGGTCGACGAACAGTTCGGTGATCTGCCGCAGCTGGGTGCGATCCAGCCCGGAGAACAGGATGATCTCGTCGATGCGGTTGAGGAACTCCGGCCGGAACCGTTGCCCCAGTTGGTCCATCAGTTTGTCGCGCAGCGCGTCGACCGGCTGGCCGGCGCTCTGCGCGGCCAAGATCCGATCGGCGCCCACATTGGAGGTCATGATGACGATCGTGTTGGAGAAGTCGACCGTGCGGCCCTGCGCGTCGGTGAGCCGCCCATCGTCCAGCAGTTGCAGCAGCGTGTTGAACACGTCCGGGTGGGCCTTCTCGACCTCGTCGAACAGCAGCACCCGGTAGGGGCGCCTGCGGACCGCCTCGGTGAGCTGACCGGCCTCGTCGTAACCGACGTAGCCGGGCGGCGCGCCCACCAGCCGCGACACCGTGTGCTTCTCCTGAAATTCCGACATGTCGAACCGGACCATGCTGGCCTCGTCGCCGAACAGGGCATCGGCCAGCGCCCGGGCAAGCTCGGTCTTGCCGACCCCGGTGGGGCCCAGGAACATGAACGAACCGTCGGGCCGCTTCGGGTCGCCCAGACCCGCGCGAGCCCGGCGCACCGCCTCGGCGACCGCCGCCACCGCCTCGTCCTGGCCCACCACCCGGTCGTGCAGGTGCTGTTCCAGTTTCAGCAGCCGCGACTTCTCGGCCTCGGTCAACTGCGCCACCGGGATTCCGGTGCGGCGGCTGATGACCTCGGCGATGTCGGCCACCTCCACCTTCGGCGTCGGCGGTGGTTGTGAAGACGCCTCGGCCAGCCGGGCCTCGGCGGCGGCGATCTCGACCTTCAACTCCGAGGCCCGCGTGTAGTCCTCGGCGTCGACGGCGGCGTCCTTGTCGGCCCGCAACCGGGCCAGCTCGTCGGTGATCTGACGGGTGTCGGGCGCGGGCGTGCGCGACCGCAGCCGCACCCGGGCCCCCGCCTGGTCGACGAGGTCGATGGCCTTGTCGGGCAGGAACCGGTTGGTGATGTACCGCGCCGACAGCTGCGCGGCGGCCGTCAGCGCCTCGTCGGTGAAGCTCACCTGGTGGTGCGCCTCGTACTGGTCCCGCAGCCCCCGCAGGATCTCCACCGTCTCGTCTACTGTGGGCTCAGGTACCAGCACCGGCTGGAACCGCCGCTCCAGCGCCGGATCCTTCTCCACGTGCTTGCGGTATTCGTCCAGAGTGGTCGCCCCGGCCACGTGCAGTTCGCCGCGCGCCAGCGCCGGTTTGAGCATGTTGGACGCGTCCATGGAGCCCTCGCCGCCGCCCGCGCCCACCACGGTGTGCATCTCGTCGAGGAACAGGATCAGCCCGCCCTCGGCAGCCTTGGCCTCATCGATGACGTTCTTCAGCCGTTCCTCGAACTCGCCGCGGTACTTGCTGCCCGCCACCAGACCCGCCAGGTCCAGCACGATGACCCGCTTGTCCCGCAAGGTCTCCGGCACGTCGCCGTTGACGACGCGCTGTGCCAGACCCTCCACGATGGCCGTCTTGCCGACCCCGGGTTCCCCGATCAGCACCGGGTTGTTCTTGGTGCGGCGCGACAGGATCTCGACGGTGTCGGTGATCTCCTCCTCGCGACCCACCACCGGGTCGAGGCCGCCCTGCCGGGCCTCCTCGGTCAGGTCGCGGCCGTACTGGTCGATGGTCGGCGTGGCGCTGGCGCCGCCCGGACCGCCACCGGCCTCGCCGCCGCCGTTGTCGGCCGCCAGTGACCGCAATGCCCTGCCCGCCTCGGTATCCGGATTGGCCGCGATACCCAGGATGATGTGCTCGGGTCCGATGTAGCCCACCCCGGCGGCCCGCGACTGCGCGTGCGCGTCCCGCAGCGCCCGTTTGGCGGCGGGCGTCAGCGGCGGCACCTCCTGAGTGGACTCACCCGGCTCACCCGCCGCCGCGTCCATCCTGGACGCCAGCTCGTCGGGATCGGCGTTGGCCTGCGACAGCATCGACCGGGCCGGGTCGTCCTGACAGGCCGACCACAGCAGGTGCGTCACGTCGACGTCCTGGCCGCGTTCCTGGGCGTGCTCGACGGCCCGGCGCAGCAGCCGCCGCGACTGGTCCGACAGCAGCCGGGTCAGGTCGACGCGCTGCACCGGCCGGTCGCCGAACGGGTCGCGGCCGAAGAACCGGTTGACGATGTCGTCGAACGCGCCCGCCCCCGCGAAGGTGTCCATGGACATGGCGAAGTACCTCTCCTAGACGGTGCGGGTGGAGCCGCCCACCGCCTCGGCGGGCGGATGTTTGGCCAGCGACCGCATCCGGAAGCCGAGCACCACGGTGAAGGCACCCCAGATGATCGCCAGGACGCCGATGAACATGACCATGCCCAGCGCCCCGGCCGTGGGTTGCAGCAACAGCACCACGCCCAGCGCGATCGACGCGACCCCGGTCAGGGCCAGCAGCCATTCGCCGGTGACCTCGTGTCGCACCCGCCAGGCGGTCACCAGGTACGTGACGCCGGTGATGATGGCCCACACCGCGATGAAGATCAGCAGCACCAGCGCCGTCATCGCGGGCCACGCGAAGGCGACGACACCCGCGAGCAGACTGAAGACGCCGAAGAATATGTGGATCCACCGATCGCCCGCCTGTCCGGCGACGCCCATGGCGATGCCCGCGACACCGTCCACGATGGCGAAAGCCCCCCACAGGATGACGAGGGTGAACACGGTCAGCCCCGGCCAGAACAGCGCCATGACGCCGAACAGCACCCCGACCACACCACGGAAGACCAGCAGGCCCCAGCTGCGGGCCAGCAACTCATTCATGCATCCCCCTCTATGTCTATGACCGCACCAGCGGAGTGTCCACGAGGTGTTCGGCCAGGAACCAGGACTGGAGTTCCCCGACCCGGATCACCTGGGAAACCAGCATGTCGTTGGTGCCGTCGTCGCCCATCTTGTCGGCGTGCTCGGCGGCGTCGTGCGAGGTGATCAGGATGGTCTCGTGCGCCTCCAGCAGCCGCGACACCATCGCGGGCACCTCCTCGGCGCCGTCGGGCGGGCGCGGCACCCGGGTTATCTCGGCGACGTGCCGGGGATCGCCGACCGCGACCCCGCCGAGGGTCTGCACCCGCTCGGCCATCACGTCGATGAGCTCCAGCTGTTCACCGGCGTGCTTGTCCAGCAACAGATGCAGCTGGTAGAACGTGGGGCCGCGCATCAGCCAGTGGTGCTTCTTGTAGAGGTTGAACAGGATCTGGGTGTCGGCGAGGATCTGGTTGATCCGTTCGCAGGAGTACATCCGGGTCTCGTACGACAGCCCGACCGGGAACTGCCTCACCGTCCCGAACTTCTGGATCTCGGTGCCCTTCTGGTGCAGCCACGGCTGGCTGCTGCTGGGTTTGCTGTCCTTGGACGTCGACTTCGTGGCCACGACGAATACCCCCCGTTGCTTGAGTCTGCCGGACGGCACCACAGGCCGTCAGTTGTCGACGATATCGACGATTGCCCGGCGGGTGAGCGAAACGGTGAGGATCGCGGAACCCCGCCCTAAGTCCTCGCGCGGGCGCCTGGCGCGGCGCAGCTTGGCGGGGATGTCGCCCAGTTCGGCCAGCTGCCGGGTCGTCGACTGGGTCAGGCTCGAACCCACCAGGACGCCCAGCGCGATGGCCGCGACCGTCATCAGCGCGGTGACGAGTCCGGTGATGCTGGCGCCGCTGACGACGATCCGCGACAGGCCCGTCAGGCCCAGCGCGCCCGGAACCAGTAGCCAGAACGACGGCAGATAGGTCACCTGGGCGGCGGGACCGCGTTTACGGGCCTGGGCGGTGTACGCGGCCGGGGTGATGACGAGCCCGCCGAGGAACGCGCCGAACACCGGACCGGCGATGAACGTGCCCAGCACCTGGGCGCCCCACACCACCAGCAGCACCAGGATCAGCCACGGCAGCGACGCAGTCGGGGCCGAGAATCTCAGGAAGTGCCCCAGGCCCACCAGGATGACGCCCACGACCGGTCCCCACCAGCCGAACGGGGTGGCGGTCTGGGCGGTCTCGTGCACCGGCGACACCAGCTGCACCCCGGTGTAGACGCCCAGCGCCAGCAGGAACAGCACGTTGAGGCCGTAGATGAGCCGCGCCGAACCGGCGACGATCGAGCCGGTGGCCAGGTCGATGGTGCCGATCGTCAGGGCGGCGCCGGGCAGCAGGATGATCAGCGGCGGGATGATGAGCTTCGCCGAGGACACCCCGGTCAGCTGGGCCCCGAACTCGAACGCCACCACGGTGACCGACATGGCCGCCACCACGGGCAACGCCAGCGACAGCGCCGAGAACCGTTCGGCGACCAGGTACAGCACGCCCACGAAGACCCCCAGCACCGCGTACCCGATCAGGGCCGGGGCGGTGGGCTGGGTCAACATGCCGAAACCGATGGCCAGCACGGTGTTCCCGGCAACGGCGATGACCGGGCCGAACCGGGGCGGCGCGGTCAGCAGCGCGTGCAACCGGCGGATGCCCTCGGCGGGCGGGATCTGGTCCTTGACGACCTCGGCGACCAGCCCGTACAACTTGTCGATCTGTTCCAGGTCCAGCACCCGGTTGTCGGCGGGCGCGAAGTCGACCTCGGCGTGGTTGCCGTCGGCGAGCCGGACGAACACCCCGGTCGGCAGCACCAGGAACCGCGCGTTGTCGACGTCGTAGGCGGCGGCGACCTCGGCCAGCCGCGCCTTGACCCGGTTGGTGGTCTCGCCGCTCTGGCTCAGCGCGACGCCCAGCTGGCGCAGGAAGTTCAGCAGGTCGGGGTCGAAGGCCTCGGGCGGCGGCGGGGTGACGATATCGCTGGCCGGACGCGGCGAGGTGCCGAACACCTTGGCCAGCAACCGCGACCCGAACCGCCGCCACCCGGCGCCGAAGCCGTCGCCCGGACGCGGACGGGCACCAGGGCTGACGCGGCGGCGGCCATCGGCGCGGTCGCTGCCGCGCTGGCCGTAGGCGGGGTTGCTCGCGCGCGAGCCGTCGGCGTTGCCGCCCGGCAGCCGCCAGCCCCGCCGGGGCTCGCCGTCCCGGCCGCCGTCGGGCTCGCCGTCCCGGGCGCTGCCGTGCTCGCTGTCGGCCCGGCCCGCGTTGCTGTCCACTTCGGGCCGACCGTCGTCCTCGGGTTGGGCGACGGCCTCGCGGCTGGTGCCTGCTTCGCGGGTCACCAGCCGATCTTCGCGCATCGGGTGCGTCGAGGCCGGGGGTTTGCGCCGATCGGCGCGGCGTCAGCCCTTGAAGTCGATCCACTGTGTAGAAACGCTGAACTCCGCCAGCGCCTCGCCGATGGGCTCGACCCCCAGCCCCGGACCGGTCGGCACCCGCAGGCAGCCGTCCTCCAGCTCGAAGGGTTCGGTGATGTCGCGGGCGTAGTAGCGGGTCGAGGCCGAGATGTCGCCGGGCAGCACGAAACCGGGCAGTCCCGCCAGCGCCAGGTTCGCGGCGCGGCCCAGCCCCGTCTCCAGCATCCCGCCGCACCACACGCCGACGCCGTTGGCGGCGCACACGTCGTGGACCCGGCGGGCCTCCAGATAGCCGCCCACCCGGCCCGGCTTGATGTTCACCATGGATGCCGCGCCCAGGGCGATGGCGTCGGCGGCCGAGCGTGCCGAGGTGATGGACTCGTCCAGGCAGATCGGGGTGGTCAGCCGCCAGGCCAACTCGGCGTGGCCGCGCAGGTCGTCGGCCGCCAGCGGCTGTTCGAGCAGCAGCAGGTCGAAGTCGTCCAACCGGGCCAGCTGCCGGGCGTCCGACAGCCGGTAGGCGGCGTTGGCGTCGACCTGCAGGTCCACGTCGTCGCCGAAGCGTTCCCGCACCTCCCGCACCGGTTCGACGTCCCAGCCGGGTTCGATCTTCAGCTTGACGCGGCGGTACCCGTCCTTCAGGTAACCGTCGACGGCGTCCAGCAGTTCGTGGATCGAGTCCATGATGCCCACCGACACGCCCACCGGCACCGTGGCGTGCACGCCGCCCAGGTAGTCGGCGAAGGACATCCCGCACGAACGCAGTCCCGCGTCCAGCACCGCCATCTCCACACAGGACTTCGCCATCGGGTGGCCCTTGAACCCCGACAGCGCCTCGGCGACCTGCGGCGCCGTGATCGTGTCGCGGTCGGCCAGTCGCGGCAGCAGGAACTCGGCCATCACCTGGTTGGCCGCGTCGAGGTATTCGCTGGAGTACAGCGGGGTGGCGTCGGCGACGCACTCGCCCCAGCCGACGCCGTTGTCGGTCTCCAGGCGCAACAGGACGAACTCGCGCACCGTCTCGGTGCCGAAGGACGTGCGAAACGGTGCCACGAGTGGCATGTGGACTCGATGTAGTCGGGCTCCGGTGATCCTCATCCGGGTCTCTCCATGATGTAGTGATTGTCGACGGTGACATCGGTGATCCGCATGCCGTCGTCGAAAGCCTTGGTCAGATCGGCTCGCAGCCGGTCGAGCGGACCGATCGGGACGCGAAGTCCGTCGGTGGGCTCGGCGAGTCCCTCGGTGATGGCCCCACGCACACGTGGGGTGTCGATGCGCCAGTCGACCAGCAGTCGGTCGCTGGGGCCGGTGTCGGCGTTGATGCCGTCGTCCATGCGGCCGTAGAAGTCGGGAAGGTAGGCCACGGCGTAGCCGCCGAGCCGGTGGATGTTCAGGCGGGCGTTGCGGAACAGGGTGGGGTCGAACGTCCACTGTATGGATCGGACGCCGCGTTCCAGCGCCCAGGAACGCTGGTGCAGTTTGAGGGCGAGGCCGATGCCGCGCCCGCGTACCGACGCGTCGACCCCGGCGATGTCGGAGTGCAGGTGACCGCCGCGTCCGAAGAAGGCCACGGCGCCGCCGACGATGCGTCCGTCGAGTTTGGCGACGGCGACGTAGTTCCCGGCGAACTCCACCGCCCGCAACAGCGAGGCCGGGTAGATCTGGCTGGGCTCGGGGACCTGCCAGATGCGGGCGAACAGAGCCGCCAGTTCCTCGTGCTCGTCCATGGTCGAGGCGAGACTGATGTCGGGGGAGCGGCTCACCCCATTGAGGCTACCGGCGGATCAGTCCGCGTAGCGGGTCGCTCGTACACCGAATAGCGCGAAAACCGGTACCGCGACAAGGATCGCGGACAGCATCACGATCACCATGCTCGCCAGCGACACCCGGCCGTCCGGGGTCCAGGCCGCCGCTGCCGGGATCGCGCCGCCGAGCCCGAACTGGAGCGTCCCGATCAGGGCCGAGCCGGTACCGGCCACCGAGGCGGGCTGGCTGGCCAGCGCCAGGCTGGTGCAGTTGGGGAACACCATGCCGAGGCTGAGCATCAGGATCGCCAGCGCGATCGTCAGCGACACCAGGTCCGTCGCCCCGGACACGTCCAGGATGGCCAGTGCCAGCACCCCGACGCACGAACCCGCGAGCCCGGCGATCAGCCGCGACCGGGTGCCGACCCGGCCGATGAGGAACCCGTTGATCTGGGTGCCGCCCAGCATCGCCAGCGTGTTGATGCCGAAGACGTAGCTGTACTGCTGCGCGGTGGCGCCCAGCTGTTCCTGCGCCACGAACGAGAACGACGAGATGTAGGTGAACAGTCCTCCGAACACCAGCGCCAGCGTCAGAGCGGGTCCGATGAACCGGGGGTCGGCGATCAGCCGCCGCACCACGTTCAACAGCGCCGCCGGGGTGGTGGCGCGGCGCTGCGAGGCCGGCAGGCTCTCCGGCAGCGCGAAGTACACCAGCACCATCCCGATGATCGACACGACGGTCAGCACGATGAACCCGACCTGCCAGGGCCCGACCCGCAGCAGCTGGGCGCCCAGGATCGGGCCCAGCATCGGCGCCAGCATGGTCACCAGCACCAGCCGGGAGAAGAACTTGGTGATCGCGTCGCCGGAGAAGTGGTCGCGCACTATCGCGCGGGCGATGACGGCGCCGGCGGCCCCGGCCGCGCCCTGCACGAACCGCAGCGCGATGAACACCCCGGCCGAGGGCACGAACACGCACAGGAACGACGCCACGGTGAAGATCGCGGTGCCGATGAGCAGCGGCCTGCGGCGGCCGAAGGCGTCGCTCATCGGGCCGATGATCATCTGTCCGACGGCCAGACCGAACATGGCCGAGGTCAGCGTCAGCTGAATGTGCGACTGCGGCGCGTCGAGGTCCTTGGCGATCTCGGGGAACGCGGGCAGGTACAGGTCTGTCGCGAGTGGACCGGTCGCCGTGATGACTCCGAGGGTCAGTACGAGCAGCGCGACGAAGCGGCGCGGATGACCGGCGGACTGGGGGGCGGCCTCGGCGGCAGACACGGGAAACGTCCTCATTAAACAGAAGAGCGGGGAGCGGTCAATGCCTGACCGTACGCCCGCCCGGCCGCCGTGAACAGTTTTTCAGGCGCATGTGAGAGCGAGGCAACAGCGTTTTTCCGAAAGGAGTGATCTGGCAGACAAGACTTACGTCCTCAGTGGATGAAAATCTCACTCAGTGGGCGGGCGAGGGCTCCAGTCGCCCCGAGGCCAGCACCCGGGTGTCGCGGTAACCCAGCCGCCGGTAGATCCGGTGGGTGGCCTCCTCACCCGCGTACGAGCCCAGTGCCACCATCGCGTTGCCCTCGTCCAGCAGCCGCCGGGTCACCCACGAGGTGATCGCCGAGCCCAGCCCCTGACGGCGGGCGTCGGGGTGCACCGCGATCGAACCCAGCATCGGCCCGATGCCGTCGCCGACCTGCGCGATACCGCAGGCCACTATGGACCCGTTCGCGTCGGTGGCGCCGAACCAGCGCCGGTGCGGAACCGCGGGATCGGGGCGGCTGGACGCGTCGGGGAACGCGACGTCCAGCAGCGCCGTGATCGCGTCGAAATCGGACTCGGTGCACCACCGCACCCGCGACTCGGCCGGGTGCGTCGGCGGCGCCGAACGGGTGAAGAACCAGTGCCACCGCCCCGGCTTCGCTGAACGCAGCTCACCCGGCAGCTGCTCGAAGACCTCCTGCGGCACGGTCAGCCGATCCGGCCGCCAGTGCGGCGCCAGCTCCGCCACCAGCCGGGCCGTGGCCCGCACCGGGCCGTCGCCCATCAGGACGCTGCGGCCGTTGAACTCCCGGAACCAGGCCACCGCGTCGTCGCGCACCACTCCCTCGGCGTTGTCGGCCAGGAAACACGACACGAACGGCTCGGCGCGGTAAGCGGCGAGGATGGCCTCGCGGCCTTTCAGAACCGGGAAACTCGACACGCCTGAAATCTAAGCCCGCCGCACGTCGAACGGCAATGTAACGGTCGGCACTGACCGGCGGCGGGTGTAACGCTGAATGCCGAACCGGCCGCTCGTGCGTGTGTCGCCGACGGTCGCCGCGCCCACACCCACTACAGTGGTCGAACGGACGTTCGTGAAGTGGAGGTGTCCGCGAGGTGCGAGTACTGGGCGTCGATCCGGGCCTGACCCGCTGCGGTGTCGGCATTGTGGAGGGTGCCCCCGGTCGGCCCTGCCGCCTCGTCGGCGTCCACGTGGTGCGCACCGACCCCGAGGCCGCGCTGCCCGACCGGCTGCTGCGCCTCGACACCGCCCTGGCCCAGCTGGTGGAGCGCTACCAGCCCGACGCGGTCGCCGTGGAACGGGTCTTCAGTCAGCACAACGTCGCCAGCGTCATCGGCACCGCCCAGGCCTCCGCGGTCGCGGTGCTGGCCGGGGCTCGCGCCGGTGTCACAGTCGCCACCTACACTCCCAGCGAGGCCAAGGCCGCCATCACCGGCTCCGGCGTCGCCGACAAGAAACAGATGACCACCATGGTGACCAAACTGCTGCGACTGGACGCACCGCCCAAACCCGCCGACGCCGCCGACGCGCTGGCCCTGGCCATCTGCCACGTGTGGCGCGGCGGCACCCAGGCGCGGTTCACCGCCGCCCGCGACAAGACCATCCTCAAAGGAGAGCCGCGTTGATTGCCAGTCTCACCGGGACGGTGACCCACGTCAGCACCTCGACCGCGACCATCACGGTCGGCGGCGTGGGCATGAGCGTGCGGGCCACCCCCGGCACCCTGGCCAACCTGCGCGTCGGCGGCGAGTCCACTCTGTACACCACCCTGGTCGTGCGCGAGGACTCGCTGACCCTGTACGGCTTCGAGGCACCCGACGAGCGGGACCTGTTCGAGCTGTTGCAGACCGCCAGCGGCGTCGGCCCCCGGCTGGCACAGGCCGCGCTGGCGGTGCACCCGCCCGCCACCGTCCGGCACGCCATCGCCTCCGGCGACACCGCGACCCTGACCCGCATCCCCGGCGTCGGCAAGAAGGGCGCCGAACGCCTGGTCCTGGAACTGAAGGACAAGATCGGCGCGCTGCCCGGCTCGATGGCCACCGAGCCCAAGGCCGGACGGCCGGTGTCGTGGCGCGACCAGGTGCAGCAGGGCCTGATGAGCCTGGGCTGGTCGGCCAAGGACGCCAACGGCGCCATCACCAAGCTCGACTCCCAGGTCGACGGTGAGGCTGTCGACATACAGGGCCTGCTCAAACAGGCCATCCGGCTGTTGGGGACGAAGTGATGGACGAGTTCGGCGAGGAAGACTTCTACGAGCCCGACATCGTCTCGGCCCAGGCCATGCCCGCCGAGGCCCGCGCCGAGGCCGGGGTCCGGCCCGCGAAACTGGAAGAACTCATCGGCCAGGCCCGGGTGCGCGAACAACTGGAACTGCTGCTGTCGGGCGCCCAACAGCGCTCGGCCGCCCCCGACCACATCCTGCTGTCCGGCCCGCCCGGACTCGGCAAGACCACCCTGGCCATGATCGTGGCCGCCGAACTGGGCGTGTCACTGCGCCAGACCTCCGGCCCGGCCATCGAACGCTCCGGCGACCTGGCCGCCGTGCTGACCTCGCTGGGCCCCGGCGACGTGTTGTTCATCGACGAGATCCACCGCATCGCCCGGCCCGCCGAGGAACTGCTGTACACCGCGATGGAGGACTTCCGCGTCGACGTCATGGTCGGCAAGGGCCCCGGCGCCACCGCCATCCCGCTGGACCTGGAACCGTTCACGCTCGTCGGCGCCACCACCCGCTCCGGCCTCCTGACCGGCCCGCTGCGGGACCGGTTCGGCTTCGTCGGCCAGCTCGACTTCTACGACCCGCCGGAACTGGAGTCGATCGTCCACCGCACCGCCCGGATCCTGTCGGTGGACATCACCGACTCCGGTGCCCGCGAGATCGCCGGACGCTCCCGCGGCACCCCCCGCATCGCCAACCGGCTGCTGCGCCGGGTCCGCGACTTCGCGCAGGTCCGCGCCGACGGCCACGTCACCCAGGAGGTCGCCTCTGCGGCCCTGGCCCTGTACGACGTCGACGACATCGGCCTGGACCGGCTCGACCGGGCCGTGCTGACCGCCCTGATCGAGTCCTTCGGCGGCGGACCGGTGGGCCTGACCACGCTGGCGGTGGCCGTGGGGGAGGAACCCGACACCGTCGAAGAGGTGTGTGAGCCCTACCTGGTGCGCTCGGGCCTGTTGGCCCGCACCCCGCGCGGCCGCGTCGCCACCGTCCACGGCTGGCGCCACCTGGGCCGCACCCCGCCGCGCGCCAGCGCCGCCGGGGCCGTGCAGGCGGCGCTGTTCGACGAGGACGAGACCGAATAGCGGCCTCGCCGTGGCCGGGCCGCGCCGCAGCCCTTTCACGAGGCGGTTCCTGACCGAGCATGGCAAGGCGGAGGAGGAGAGCCATGCCGGGTTCGCATGGCCGACGACGACAACGCCGCCAGGCGAAGTGTCAGGGAGCGCCGCAGCTTGTGGCGGCGTTCACGGTGGTGTAGGGGCAAGCTAGACTCCGCAGACGTCTCAAGACTCTTTACTCGTGGAAAGGGGCACTACGCGTGCTCTCAGCAGCAAACGGAAGCGGCCTTGGCGGCTTCATGATGCCCGCCGTCATCATCCTGCTGATGGTGGCCATGTACTTCTTCATGATCCGGCCGCAGAACAAGAAGCGCCGCGAAATCATGGAAAAGCAGCGCCAGGCCGGACCCGGCCAGACCATCGTCACGATCGGCGGCCTGCACGCCACCATCATCGACGCCGACAAGGACACGGTGACCCTTGAGGTCAGCCCCGGCGTCATGTGCGTCTACGAGCGCGGTGCCATCGCCCGCGTCGTCGACGAGACGGTGGAGACCGACCTGACCACTGACGATGACGACTCCGAGGACGAGAAGTCCGAGGAGACCCCGGCCAGTGCGGTCGTGGACATGAAGGCCGACAAGTCGTCCGGCGACGACTCTCGGAAATAGGTTCGAGCGGACACGCTAAGGTGGCGCCGCGCGTAAGCGTGGTCGCCTGAAGAGAGCTGCGCCACGCCCGAGCGCCGAGTGTTTAAGGAGAGTGGACTGCCGTGGGTCCGAAAAGCAAGGAGCTGCCCCGCAGACGCAAGAAGGTGGCGCGCAAGCAACTGCGGGTAGCGCCCTATTTTGTGTCACTGCTGGTGGTCGCGGGGTTGTTGTGGCTGGCGGCCTTCGCCGGCACGGGCTTCAAGAGCTTCCCGATCCCCAAGCTCGGCTTGGACCTGCAGGGCGGCATGACCATGACCCTCAAGGCGTCGCTGCCCAACAACGGCACCCCCGACGCCGCCCGGCTGGAGCAGGCCCGCCAGATCATCGAGGACCGTGTCAACGGCACCGGTGTGGCCGAGCCCGAGGTCTACGTCGAGGGCAGCGACCACATCGTCGTCAACGTCGCCGGTAAAGAGGCCAACGCCGAGAAACTGCGCGAGGTCGGCGCCCCCGCCGAACTGCGGTTCCGCGAGGTCCTGGCGGGCCCGGGTGAGGACTACACCCAGCAGGACCCCGAGGACTTCAAGAAGGAAACCCAGAAGGACAAGGACGACAAGGACAAGGACAAGGAGTCCGACAAGGACTCCTCCGACGAGGAGAAGGCCGACAACCCCTCGGATGACAAGTCCTCCAAGGACGACAAGTCCGAAAGCCCCTCCGACGACAAGTCCTCCAAGGACGACGACAAGGACAAGGGCGAGGACCCGGCCGACGTCGACAACTCCGTCAAGGAACAGCGCAAGAAGCTCGAGAAGAAGCTCGGCAAGGAACTGATCGGCGCGGCCGAGCAGTTCGTGGCGCAGGCCGAGGCCATGGTCAAGCAGGGCCAGCAGCTGTCGCCGCAGATGTTCCCGCAGCTGGGTTACACCGAGGACTTCGCCAAGTTCGGCAAGCTGTCGCCCGACGAGGTCGCGGTGCTGGCCCCGTCATGGCAGTACTACATCCCCAACATCGGCTGCGGCCAGCTCAACGGCCGCACCCCCGGCGCGATCTCGGAGATCAAGGAGCAGGTCGTGGCCTGCAACCGTCCCTCCGACGCCGACATCAAGGCGGCCAAGAAGCAGAAGCAGTCCGCCTACACCAAGTACCTGATGGCCGAGGCCAAGGTCGTCGGCGAGGACATCTCCAACGCCACGGTGCAGCCGGACCAGCAGCAGGCCGGTGCCTACGCCGTGGGCATCAGCTTCACCGACTCCGGCGCGAGCAAGTGGAAGAAGCTCGCCACCGCCACCGTCGGCAAGAACGTGTCGATCGTGCTGGACAACGAGGTCGTCTCGGCGCCCACGATCGAGCAGGGCGCCGGAAGCGGCGGCTCGGTGGAGATCACCGGCGGCTTCTCCTCCGACGACGCCAACCTGCTGGCCGAGCAGCTGAAGTACGGTTCGCTGCCCGCCTCGTTCACCGTGGAGACCATCGACGAGGTCTCGCCCACCCTGGGCCTGAGCCAGATGTACGCGGGCCTGCTGGCCGGTGGCGTCGGTGTCGCCCTGGTGATCCTGTACTGCCTGGTCTACTACCGACTGATGGGCTTCGTCGTCATCGTCAGCCTCCTGGTGTCCGGCGCGGTCCTGTACCCGGCGATCTCGATGCTGGGCGCCCAGATCGGCTTCACGCTGACGCTTGCCGGTGTCGCCGGATTCATCGTGGCCATCGGTATCACCGCCGACTCCTTCGTGGTGTTCTTCGAACGATTGAAGGACGAGGTGAAGGAGGGCAGATCCTCCCGGAGCGCGGTTCCCCGGGCCTGGACCCGGGCACGACGCACCATCCTGTCGGCCAACACCGTCCAGATCATCGGCGCCCTGGTGCTGTACTTCGTGGCCATCGGCGCGATCAAGGGCTTCGCGTTCACCCTGGGACTGTCGACACTGTTCGACATCCTGGTCGTGTTCCTGTTCACCCATCCGCTGGTGTCGTGGGTTTCGCGGTCGAGGATTCTCGACAATCCGTTCCTGTCGGGTCTGCACACCGGCCGTCGCCGTACCCCCGCGAGTGTTTCCGTCAGGGGCGCCGTGAGCCCGAAGGAGTCCTGAGCCGTGACAACCGACAAAGACCGAGGCGCCGACAAGCCCGTGAAGAAGCCGGGCGTACTCTCCCGGCTCTACAGTGGTGAGACCACCGTCGACTTCATCAAACGTCGCCTGTTGTGGTACGGGATCTCGCTGGTGCTCATGCTGGTCAGCCTCAGCGGCCTGGGCCTCGCCATCGGCTCCAACCACATGAACTGGGGCATCGAGTTCGTCGGTGGAACCCAGTTCCAGGGCGCGGTCAAGGAAGGCGTGAGCCTCACCGAGGTCGAAGCGGCCGTCGAGGCCGACGGTGTCGAGGTCGTCACCGCCCAGACCGCCGGTACCGGTGACGACGCCACCGTCGTCGTGCGCACCGAGTCGCTGCCCAACAAGGAGCAGCAGGAGATCCAGGAGGCGATGTCCGCGGCGCTCGGCGGCGAAGAGGTCTCGATCTCGAACGTGAGCGAATCCTGGGGCGCCAGTGTCTCCACCAAGGCGTACTGGGCGCTGGGGGTCTCGCTGGCACTGATCATGGGCTACCTGTGGTGGCGCTACGAACGCAAGATGGCCATCGCGGCGATCCTCGCGCTGATCCACGACCTGATCCTGACCGCCGGTATCTACGCCATCGTCGGTTTCGAGATCACCCCCAGCACCGTGATCGGCATGCTGACGATCCTGGGTTACTCGCTGTACGACACCGTGGTGGTGTTCGACAAGGTGCACGAGAACACCCGGGGCGTGCTCAGCCAGCAGCGCTACACCTACGGCGAGAGCGCCAACCTCGCCATCAACCAGACCCTGATGCGGTCCATCAACACCACGCTGATCGGTCTGCTGCCAGTGGGCGGCCTGCTGTTCGTCGGCGCCGGTCTGCTGGGTGTCGGGACGCTCAAGGACCTGGCGCTGGTGCTGTTCGTGGGTATGGCCACCGGCGCTTACTCCTCGCTGTTCCTGGCCACCCCGCTGGTCGTGGACTTCAAGCTGCGCGAGAAGGACTACAAGACCCACACCCGCAAGGTGCTGGCCCGGCGCGCCGAGACGGGCGAGTCCGCCGAGTCGATCGTGGCCGAGCCCGACCACGACGCGGACGAGGACGACACCGACAAGGCCGACACGACGGCCGAGACGGTCGAGGACGAGCCGGACGACGCCGAGGACACCGAGGAGCGCAAGTCGCGCCCCAAGGCGCTCAGCAACGCCTCGGCGCCGCGCCCGGGTGCCCGGTCGGGGGACAACAAGCGCCCCACCGGTGCCCGCAAGAAGAAGCGTCGCTGACCGTTTCGCACCACCGAACGTGAAGTGGCCGCCCGGGGCAACCCGGGCGGCCACTTTTTCGGCTGTGACCGCTACTGCTGACCGGTCATCTTCTTGACCTTGTCAACGGCGGTGTCGATCTTGTCCTCGTACTTGCCGTCGGTCTTCTGGTTGATGAAGTCGGCGGTCTTGTCGACCATTCCCGAGTTACGGGAGTCGGCGGCGTCGGCCTGGCCGCGGGTTTCGGCGGCCTTCCCCTTGGCCTCGCCCTCCTTCTCCGCTGCCTTGCCCTTGGCCTTGCCCTTCATCTCCTCGACCTTGCCCATCGCCTTGTCCTTGGCGCCTTCGAGCTTGTCCTGAATCCCCATGGTCGTGCCTCCTATCAAGTTGGCATCAACCGCCACCGTAGGCGTGGGCCGCCGGGGCCCGCAACCGATTCAGCCGGATTTGTTGGATTCCTCACCGGTGATGCGATAGGCATCGTAAACACCCTCCACCTTGCGAACCACCCGCAACAGGTGGTCGAGGTGCTTGGGGTCGGCCATCTCGAAGGTGAACCGCGACAGCGCCACCCGGTCACGGGTGGTGGTCACCGTCGCCGACAGGATCGACACCCGCTCCTCCGACAGCGCCTGGGTGACGTCGGCCAGCAGCCGGTGCCGGTCGAGCGCCTCGACCTGCATCACCATCAGGAACGCCGACTCCGAGGCCGGACGCCACGCCACGTCGACCAGCCGCTCGGGCTCGTCCTCGGCGCGGATCAGGTTGGAGCAGTCACTGCGGTGCACGCTGATGACGTTGTACCGGGTCACGAAGCCGATGATGTCCTGGTTGGGAACCGGGTTGCAGCAACCCGCCAGTTTGACCGCCGCGTCCCCGGCGCCCAGTCCCGCCACCATCACCGGCGCGTCCGGGACGTGCTTGTGGTGGTCGGTCTTGTCGCGTTCGGGGCTGGTGACCTCGGCGATGTCCTCGATGGCGCCCTCGGTGCCGCCGTAACCGACGATGAGCCGCTGCACCACGTGCTGCGCCGAGACCTGGTTCTCGCCGACGGCCGCGTACAGCGCCGACACGTCCGGCAGGTGCTGTTCCCGGGCGATGGCGTTGAGCGCGTCGATGGTCATCATGCGCTGCAACGGCAGGTTCTGCTTGCGCATGTGTTTGACGATCGCGGTCTTGCCGGTCTCGATCGACTCCTCGCGCCGCTCCCGGTTGAAGTGCTGCCGGATCTTGGTCCGCGCCCGGGGGCTCTTGACGAAACTCAGCCAGTCCTGGCTGGGGTTGGGCGTCTTGTTGTTGGACGTGAAGATCTCGACGACGTCGCCATTGGACAGTGGTTCGTGGAGGGCGACGAGTTTGTCGTTGACCTTGGCGCCGATGCACCGGTGCCCGATGTCGGTGTGCACCGCGTAGGCGAAGTCCACCGGCGTCGAACCGGCCGGCAGCGCGATCACGTCGCCCTTGGGCGTGAACACGTACGCCTCGGAGCTGGCCAGGTCGAAGCGCAGCGCGTCCAGGAATTCGCTCGGGTCGGCGGCCTCGCGCTGCCAGTCCAGCAGCTGCCGAAGCCACGCCATCTCGTCGATGTGTGCCGGGGGACCGGCGATGGTGGCGCCCTTGGTCTCCTTGTACTTCCAGTGCGCGGCGATGCCGTACTCGGCGGTGCGGTGCATCGCCCAGGTGCGGATCTGCATCTCCACCGGCTTGCCGGTCGGCCCGATGACGGTGGTGTGCAGCGACTGGTACATGTTGAACTTCGGCATCGCGATGAAGTCCTTGAACCGCCCCGGAACCGGCTGCCAGTTGGCGTGGATGACACCCAGCGCCGCGTAGCAGTCGCGTTCGGAGTTGACCAGGATCCGGATGCCGACCAGGTCGTAGATGTCGGAGAAGTCGCGGCCCCGCACGATCATCTTCTGGTAGATCGAGTACAGGTGCTTCGGTCGTCCCGACACCGTCGCCTTGATCCGGGCCTCGCGCAGGTCGGCGTTGACGCGGTCGGTGACCTGCGCCAGCAGCATCTCCCGCTGCGGGGTGTGCTCGGCGACCAGCCGCCCGATCTCGGCGTAGCGCTTGCGGTACAGGGTCGCGAAGGACAGGTCCTCCAGCTCCCACTTGATGGTGTTCATGCCCAGCCGGTGCGCCAGCGGCGCCAGGATCTCCAGCGTCTCGTGGGCCTTCTGCTCCTGCTTGGCGGCGGGCAGGAAGGTCAGGGTGCGCATGTTGTGCAGCCGGTCGGCCAGCTTGATGACCAGGACCCTGGGGTCCTTGGCCATGGCCACCACCATCTTGCGGATCGTCTCGGCCTTGGCCGCGTCGCCCAGCTTCACCTTGTCCAGCTTGGTGACGCCGTCGACGAGCAGCGCCACCTCACCGCCGAAGTCCTCGGTGATGGCCTCGAGCGTGTAGTCGGTGTCCTCGACGGTGTCGTGCAGCAGCGCCGCCACCAGGCTGGTGGTGTCCATGCCCAGTTCCGCCAGGATCGACGCCACCGCCAGCGGGTGGGTGATGTACGGGTCGCCCGACTTGCGGAACTGTCCCTCATGGAGCCGTTCCGCGGTGGCGTATGCGCGTTGCAGCAACCGCACGTCGGTGCGCGGGTGACAGGCCCGGTGGGTGGCCACCAGCGGTTCCAGCACCTCGGGAACCTGCGGTGACTGCCACGGGGTGTTGAACCGGGCCAGTCTCGCGCGCACGCGTCGTCCGGTGGGCGCGGATGCCAGGCCGCCGCCGCGTTCATTCGCGGCGCCCGGCACCGTGCCTTCACCCTCACTGGGGGTGACTTTTGCCTCGCCTGCCACGTGCGCAGCTCCTCACCGACACTGACGAATCTTGAATGCCCATCGTAGTGCGGTTCCCGCAGGGTGTGCGAGTTGCGGGCGATGTGGCGCCGGCCGGGTCGATTGTTGTGGTTTAACCCATACCACCCATTTGCTGCTGCTGCCGCTCTTCCTGCTCCTTCTTGGTGATCCAGGCGCCCTTCTTGGCGATGTCACGGACCACGTCCAGACCCGAGGTGACCTTGCCCAGGATCGTGTAGTTCGGCGGCAGGTAGGTGTCCTCGTAGACGATGAAGAACTGGCTGCCGTTGGTGTCCTCGCCGGAGTTGGCCATCGCCAGGGTGCCCGCCTTGTAGTTGGGCTTGGGCTTCTTGCCCTCCTTCTGCTCCTTCTTGGACAGGTCCTTGGCGGTGTCCTTCGGGACGTACTCGGTGGCGTACTGGTACTTCGGGCCACCGCGGCCGGTCCCCGAGGGGTCACCGCACTGCAGCACGAACAGGTCCTTGGTGGTCAGCCGGTGGCACTCGGACTTGTTGAAGAAGTCCTTCTTGGCCAGGTACGTGAAACTGGCCGCCGTGCACGGCGCCTTGGAGTTGTCGATCTCGGCGGTGACGGGTCCCTGCTTGAGATCGATGCTCATCTTCTGGGTGCCGGTGTTGGGCTTCTTGCCGTCGCCGGGCTTGCCGACGTCCTCCAGCTCGGTGTTCTCCGGCTGGCCCTCGACGGGCTTGACGTCCTTGTACTCGCACTTCTCGGCGCCCTTGGACGCCGAGGCCGGCTTGCTCAGCGACAGCGCGTTCATGACGACCTTGTCCTTGGGGTGCCCGTCGCCGTCCTCGATCCGCTCGTCCTTCTTGGCGGCGGAGTCGTCACCACCGGAGCTGATCACCGAGACCAGGAACCAGCCCAGCCCGGCCACCAGGGCGACGGCGAGGATCGACGACAGGGTCACGGTCACCCGGCGTTTGCGCCGTGCGACGGCCTGCTTCTCGGCCATGCGCGCTTCCAGCTTGGACTGCGCCGCCTTTCGGCGTTCTCGCGCTGTGGACACCGGTACTCCGATCGATGGTGGGTGGGAGGTTTACTTCTCGCCGTCCGAGGAACTCTTGTCGTCGGAAGGCTTGTCGCTCTTGTCGTCGGACTT
This sequence comes from Stackebrandtia nassauensis DSM 44728, assembly GCF_000024545.1. Classification (GTDB taxonomy): domain Bacteria; phylum Actinomycetota; class Actinomycetes; order Mycobacteriales; family Micromonosporaceae; genus Stackebrandtia; species Stackebrandtia nassauensis. The sequence goes on along the minus strand of NC_013947.1, from coordinate 4,076,049 downwards.
CGAGGGGTCGTCCGACGGGTTGCTCGTGTCGCTCACCGAGGTCGAGGGCTCGTCCTTGGGATTCTTGCCCTTGTCCTTCTCATCGCTGTCGAAGGCGCCCAGGAACCAGGCCACCGCGAAACCGGCCAGCACGAGCACCAGGACTCCGACGCCCGCCTTGACCTGACGACGACGGCGCGCGCTGGCGGCCCGCCTGGCGAGCTGACGCTCGTACTTGTCGCGGGCCAGCTGGCGCTCCCGGGCCTTGCCCTTGCGTGAGGTCACCGGCGATTCCTCTTCCTTCGGCGAGTTTGTGGGTGAGCGGGGCGTCTCGCGGCACGCGAAACGTCGGCTTCTGGGGGCGCAGTTTATACAAACAACCCAGATGCGCCTAGCGGCGCGTGGTGGGTACGCTAAGCCCGGCTCGGCCGTAGCGGCCGGGCAAACCGGGTTGAAGAGGACAAAACGGTGCTGATCGAGAGCGTGGTCGCCGAGGCCTTCGCCACAAATTGTTATGTGGTTGCGACCGGCGCCGGTTCCGAGTGTGTCGTCATCGACCCGGGCATCGGGATCGCGTCGCGGTTGGAGAAGCTGCTCGCGGACAAGCGGCTGCGGCCCGTCGCCGTCATGTTGACCCACGGGCACTTCGACCACACCTTCTCGGTGGTGCCGGTGTGCGGGGCGCGGGGCATCTCGGCGTACGTCCACCCCGGCGACCGCGGCCAGCTGGTCGATCCGTTCTCGGGGTTGCCGCCGCAGTTCAAGGCCATGGCCGGGGGACTGGAGTGGGCCGAGCCCGACGACGTTGAGGAACTGCCGCAGACCGGGCCGTTGAACCTGGCGGGCATCGACTTCACCGTCGACCACGCTCCCGGGCACACTCCCGGATCGGTGCTGTTTCGCGCCAGTGACGACGAGGCCGACTACTGCCTGTCGGGCGACGTCCTGTTCGCCGGTTCCATCGGACGCACCGACTTCCCCGGTGGCGACAACGCCGCCATGGAGCGGTCGCTGGCCGACAAGATCCTGCCCCTCGACGACGCGACCGTCGTGTTGCCGGGCCACGGACCGGCCACCACGATCGGGGCCGAGCGTCGCGGCAACCCGTTCCTGCGCCGAATCGTCGACAGCGGCCATATGGAGGCACCGACGCGCGGTCTGTGACCGAACGCGACGGTGCCTGCCCACGCCGTTGAACCGATTCGTCCTAAGGAGAGACAACCATGAGCCGTGTGGCTCCACTGTCCGGTTTTCCGGAGTTCCTGCCCGCCGGTCGCGTGGTCGAGCAGCGGGTGATCGCCAAACTGGCCGAGACCTTCGAACTGTACGGTTTCGCCTCGGTCAACACCCGCTCGATCGAGCCGATGGACCAGTTGCTGCGCAAGGGGGAGACCTCCAAGGAGGTCTACGTGCTGCGGCGGTTGCAGGCCGAGGCCGAATCCGGCGGCGACACCGGGTTCGGGCTCCACTTCGACCTGACGGTGCCGTTCGCGCGTTACGTCCTGGAGAACGCCGGGAAGTTGCAGTTCCCGTTCCGCCGGTACCAGATCCAGCCGTGCTGGCGGGGGGAGCGGCCGCAGGACGGCCGGTTCCGGGAGTTCTGGCAGGCCGACATCGACATCGTCGACCGCGACGAGCTGCCCACCCACTACGAGGTGGAGATCCCGCTGGTGGTCGGGGACGCGCTGCGGTCGCTGCCGATTCCGGACGTGCGCATCCACGTCAACAACCGGAAACTGTCGCAGGGCTTCTACCAGGGGCTGGGCCTGTCCGACCCGATGGGCGCGATCCGTGCCGTCGACAAGATCGACAAGGTCGGTCCCGCCGGGGTGGCCAAGCTGCTGTCGGAGGAACTGGGCGCCGCCGACGACCAGGTCAAGGCGTGTCTGGCGCTGGCCGAGATCGCCACCGACGACGAGTCCTTCGTGGACGCGGTGCGGGCACTGGGTGTCTCGGATCCGTTGCTGGACGAGGGACTCGACGAGCTGGCGACGGTCATCGCGACCGGTGCCGAGGACGCTCCCGGGCTGCTGCGGGCCGACATGCGCATCGCCCGCGGTCTGGACTACTACACCGGCACCGTCTACGAGACCTTCATGGACGGGTACGGGCGGTTGGGTTCGGTGTGCTCGGGCGGTCGCTACGACAACCTCGCCTCCGACGGCAAGAACAGCTTCCCCGGGGTGGGCATCTCGATCGGGATCTCCCGCATCCTGGTGCCGCTGGTGTCGGAGGGCAAGCTCGGCGCTACAAGGGATGTTCCGACCTGTGTGCTGGTCGCGTTGCCGGACACCGATTCGCGGCGCGACTGCGACCGCATCGCGGCGAAGCTGCGGTCGCGCGGTGTCGCCACCGAGGTGGCTCCGGCGGCGCAGAAGTACGGCAAGCAGATCAAGTTCGCCGAGCGGCGCGGCATCCCGTTCGTGTTGTTCCCGTCCTCTGGAACGGACGGACACGAGATCCGCGACATCCGCTCCGGCGAGCAGAGCACTGTGGACATCGATTCCTGGCTACCGCCGACCACCGACCTGCGGGCCGAGATACAGCGGACCGGCGAATAACGTCTGGGAGCGATCCCGGGTTGCGATGGTGACGAGCATCACTAAGATGTGAGGTCTTATCGCCATCGCAACCACTGGTGGAAATCGATGGATGGCGATACGGTACTTCGCAATTTCCTTTCATATGCCCGCGTCTTCCAGAAAGGACTCCGATGTCTCCGAAATCGCGAGATCCAGGATCTACACCCGACGGTGCGTCGGCAAACGTCACCGTCCAAAACAGTCCGGAATTCGCCGCCTTGCGCAAAGCATTGCGGCGCTTTGTGTTTCCGGTGACGGTGGCGTTCCTGGCCTGGTACGCCCTGTACGTGTTGCTGTCGGCTTACGCGCGTGGCTTCATGGCCTACAAGCTGGTCGGGCACATCAACGTCGGTCTGGTCTTCGGGGTGCTGCAGTTCGTGAGCACCTTCCTCATCGCCTGGGCCTATTCCCGATACGCCGACAAACACCTCGACCCCAAGGCCGAGGCGATCAAACGGCACATGGACGGCGAGGACGCCAAGGAGGACAAGGCATGAACCTGTTGGCAGCCGGTGGAGTCGACGCCACCTCGCGCACCCTCACCATCGTCCTTTTCGTCGTCCTGGTGGCCGTCACCCTGTTCGTGACCGTCATGGCCGGGCGCAAGACCTCCACCGCGACCGACTTCTACGCGGGCGGACGCGGCTTCTCCGGATTCCAGAACGGCATGGCCATCGGCGGCGACTACATGTCCGCCGCGTCCTTCCTGGGCATCGCCGGGATCATCGCACTGTCGGGATACGACGGTTTCCTGTACTCCATCGGGTTCCTGGTCGCCTGGCTGATCGCGCTGCTGCTGGTGGCCGAACTGCTGCGCAACTCCGGCAAGTACACGATGGCCGACGTGCTGGCGTTTCGGATGCGGCAGCGCCCGGTGCGCACCGCCGCGGCGGTCTCCACCGTCACCGTGTCGATCTTCTACCTGCTGGCGCAGATGGTCGGCGCCGGAGCCCTGGTGGCACTGCTGTTGGGCATCGGCGAGAACGAGACCTTCCTGGGCATGAGCGCCGGGGCCGCCAAGAACCTGACCATCATCCTGGTCGGCGCGCTCATGATCACCTACGTGGTCGTCGGCGGCATGAAGGGCACCACCTGGGTCCAGATCATCAAGGCCGTACTGCTCATGGTGGGCGCGGCGCTGATGACGCTGCTGGTGCTGATCGCCTTCGGGTTCAACATCTCCTCGCTGCTGGGCAAGGCCGCCGAGGCCTCGGGCAAACCCGGCGACAGCTTCCTGGTGCCGGGCCTGAAGTACGGCGTCGAATCCGGCGACGCCTTCAAGACCCTGATGAGCAAACTGGACCTGCTGTCGCTCGGGTTGGCGCTGGTGCTGGGAACCGCGGGCCTGCCGCACATCCTGATCCGGTTCTACACCGTCCCCAATGCCAAGACCGCCCGCAAGAGCGTGCTGTGGGCGATCGGCATCATCGGCACCTTCTACCTGATGACGCTGGCGCTGGGCTTCGGTGCCGCCGAGATGGTCGGCAGCGCGGCGATCGCCAAGCAGGACAAGGGCGGCAACACCGCCGCGCCACAGTTGGCCCAGGCGCTGGGGGAGCGATTCCTTGGCGGAGACGTGGGCGGGGCGGTGCTGCTGGCACTGATCGCCGCCGTCGCCTTCGCCACCATCCTGGCCGTGGTCGCGGGGCTGACGCTCGCGTCGTCCTCGTCGCTGTCGCATGACCTGTACGCCAACGTCTACCGGGGCAGCGGTCTGGCCAAGACGTTGCGGCTGGGTTGGGTGTTCAGCCTGCTCGGCAAGGGCCGCACCACGAACGGCGAGGCCCGCGAGGTCCTGGTGGCCCGGCTGGCCGCCGTCGTCATCGGCATCGCCGCGATCGTGCTGGCCATCTTCGCCCAGGGGCTGAACGTGGCCTTCCTGGTGGCGCTGGCCTTCGCGGTCGCCGCGTCGGGCAACCTTCCGGCCATTTTGTACAGTCTGTTCTGGAAGAGGTTCACCACCCGCGGCGCGACCTGGGCCATCTACGGTGGACTGTTGACCGCGGTGATCCTGGTGATCTGCTCGCCGATCGTCACCGGTGGCAAGCTCGACCCGGCCGGTAAACCCGCGGCCCTGTTCCCGGGCGTCGACATCGCCTGGTTCCCGCTGGAGAACCCCGGCCTGGTGTCGATCCCGGCGGGCTTCTTCTTCGGCTGGCTGGGCACCGTGCTGTCCCGGGAGAAGCCGGACGTGGAGAAGTACGCCGAACTCGAGGTCCGTTCCCTCACCGGGGTCGGAGCTCACTGACACGACAACCGACACGCCGCCGCCCACCTGTGGTGGGCGGCGGCGTCCTTTGTGTCCGCTTACTCGCGGGCCCCGGCTTCGGTCAGCAGCTTCGCGACCGTGTCCTGGCCGCGCTGGCGCGCGTGCGCCAGCGGCGTCACCCCGTCGGCGTCGGCCAGGTTCACGTCGGCGTCGTGGTAGATCAGCGACGCCACGATCTCCTGGTACGGGTCCGAGCCGTCGCCCAGGACGACCGCCTCCAGCAGCCCGGTCCAGCCGAGGTCGTTGACGTGGTCGACGTCGACGTCGGTGCGTTCCAGCACCGCCGCGACGTAGTCGGCGTGCCCGCGTTCGCAGGCCGGGATCAGCGAGGTCCCGCCGAAGCGGTTGCGGATCGTGACGTCCGGTTCGCCCGGCAGCAGCGCCTCCAGCATGTCGACGCTGCCGGTCACTCCCGTGACCAGCCAGGGCGTGTCGTGCCGGTCGTCGAGTGCGTTGACGTTGGCGCCCTGCTTCACCAGCGCCTTGGCGGCGTCGACGTCGTCGTCGTTGACGGCCGTGAACAGCCGCTCGTCGAGTTCGGCCTGTTCCTCACTGGACATGGTGTCCTCCTCCTTCGACGGTGAGTGCGACGGTTCCGATCGCGGTTCGGTGTCCGGTGCGGCGCACGACGCCAGCAGTCCCGCCAGCGCCACCGCCAGCACGGCCCGCCGCGACGGGCCGTGCCCACGTCGATCGCCCGCCATGGCTAGTCGATCGCCTTCAGACCGGCCTCGGCGATCTTCTCGTCGATGTCGCCGCTGGGGGCGCCGCCCACGCCGATGCCCGCGATCGGGGCCTTGTCGGCGGTGACCGGGACGCCGCCGGCCAGGAACAGGGTGCCGGGGATGTCGGAGATGTTGGGGGCGTCGCCGGTGGCGCCCTCGGTCAGTTCGCTGGTGGCCTTGCCGAACGACACCGCGGTGAACGCCTTGCGCTCGGCCGACTCCTGGGTCTGCGGTCCGGCGCCGTCGCCCTTGACCAGGGCGATGGTGTTGCCCGCCCGGTCGACGATGGCCACCGTGACCCGCTGGTTCTGCTCCTCGGCCTCCTTCAGCGCCGCCTTGGCGGCCTTGAGCGCGGCCTCGCTCGACAGCGTCTTGGTCTCGGTGACCGCCTCGTCCCCGGCGGCCGCGACGGTGGTGGCCGGGTTGGCGTCGGCGGGGCTGGCGGTATACGCCGACACCCCGGTGACGCCGCCGACGATGGCCAGCGCGCCCAGCGCTCCGACGATGACCCGGGTCTTCACGGACTTGATGTTCATGATGGTGCCTTTCTCGAAGTCTTGTGCTTTCGTGCTCTCAAGGCTTCCCGGATCCGGGCCCGCCGCCATCGCACGTGTGATGGGCACGGCGGCCCGAGACGATGGAGCCGCGATCTCCACCTTTTGATGGATGCGGCACCGGGTCAACACCCTAATATGGACTCTTCGGACGCGGCGAGGACGCGAGAAGGAAGCCATGAACGCACGCCTGTGGGTGGACCGCGCCATGCACGCCGCCTTCTTCCTGCTGCTGGCCTCCTCGGCGGCCCGGCTGGTGGCCCGGCACGAGGTCACCGGACTGACCGTGGCCGCGCTGGTCGGCAGCCTGCTGCTGGCGGTGGTCTACGCGGGCGGCGCGGCGGCCGGTTACACCACCGCGCGGTGGCGCTATGTGTGGTTCGGCGCCGTGGTGGTGCTGTGGCTGGTGACGGTGGAGCTGGCACCGTCGTTCGCGTGGTGCGCGGTGCCGTTGTACTTCCTGGCGCTGCGGCTGCTGCCCGGCCGGGTCACGATCGCGGTTGCGGTGGTGTTGACGCTGGCGGTCATCGTCGGGGGCGTGCGCATCGCCGACGTCGTCGAGCCGAGCCTGTTCCTGGCGCCGATCGGCATCGCCGTCATGATCGCGGCGTTCTTCTGGCTGCTCAACCACGAGATCACGCAGCGGCAGCGGCTCATCGACGACCTGGCCGCCACCCGCGACTCGCTGGCGGCCTCGCAGCGCGAGGCCGGGATGCTGGCCGAACGGGAACGGCTGTCGCGCGAGATCCATGACACCCTCGCCCAGGGACTGTCCAGTATGGGCATGCTGTTGCAGGCCGCCGGACGGGTCTGGGGCACCGATCCGGACGCCGCCCGCGAGCACGTCGAACGCGCCGGGGCGGTGGCGGCCGAGAACCTGGACGAGGCCCGCCGGTTCGTGCGGGACCTGCGTCCGCCCCGGCTGGACGACACCTCGCTGGCCGAGGCGCTGCGGGTGCTGTGCGCCGACGTGGACCGCGAGAACCCGGTGGCGGTGCGGTTCCGGCTCGAGGGCGTCGAGACCACCGTGGACGACCGCGTCCGGCTGGCGGTGCTGCGGGTCGCGCAGTCGGCCTTGTCCAATGTGGTTGAGCATGCGGGCGCATCGGCCGCGGTGGTGACCCTGTCGTTCCTGGGGGCTGAACTGTCGCTGGACGTGGTCGACGACGGCGCGGGCTTCCCGGTCGGCGAGCCCGTGCCCGGCGACGGCCTCGCGCGGGCGGACGTGGGCTCCGGCTCCGGGCCGCAACGCGGCTACGGCATCCCGGGGATGCGCGACCGGCTGGCCGAACTCGGCGGCGAACTGACCATTGAGAACACACCGGGGGAGGGCACGGCGCTGGCCGCGCGCATCCCGTTGCCACCCGAGCGAAAGCGGGCGTCATGAAGGTATTCATCGTCGACGATCACGTGGTGGTGCGGGCGGGCCTGGCCGCGCTCATCAACGGCGAGGCCGACATGACGGTCGTGGGGGAGGCCTCCGACAGCGCCGGTGCGGTGCGCGGCATCGCCGAGTCCGCTCCCGACATCGTGCTGATGGACCTGCAACTGGGGGAGGGGCCGGACGGGGTGGCCACCATCGAGACCGTGCTGGCCGCGCCCGCGCCCCCGGCGATCCTGGTGCTGACCACCTACGACTCCGACGCCGACGTGGTGCGGGCGGTGGAGGCCGGGGCCCGCGGCTACCTGCTCAAGGCCGGTCCGCCGGAGGAGCTGTTCACGGCGATCCGGGCGGCGGCGCGTGGCGAGCCGGTGCTCAGCCCGGCCGTGGCCGACTCGATGATGCGGCACCTGCGGCAGCCGCGCACCACCCTGACCTCGCGCGAGGTGGAGATCCTGCGGGCGCTGGCGCGCGGCGACAGCAACCGGGCCATCGCCAAACGGCTGTTCATCACCGAGGCCACCGTCAAGACCCACCTGGTGCACATCTACGCGAAGCTCGACGTGGATTCCCGTACCGCCGCGGTGGCCGCGGCGCTGGAACGGCGGCTGATCCGGCTGTGAGCCGAAAGTCCAGCACTAAGTGAAAAAAAGACAACTACTACATATCTAAAAATCTACATAAATACTGTCTAGAGTCTTTACAGTGATATTCGACGCACCCTATCGTGAGCGTGGCGAATTAGTGAGGTTAGCCTTACCTAATTCGCATACGTGACGTCGAATCGCAAAGGCATGGACATGACCGACATCGCCTCTCCCACCGCATCCACCCACGAAAGCAACGACAAGCCCGAATCCCCACTGTCCCCGTTCGCCCGCGTGGCCCTGGCACTCGCTCGGATCTGCCTGGGATGGATCTTCCTGTGGGCCTTCCTGGACAAACTCCTGGGACTCGGCCGCGGCACCCCCTCCGACGGCTCCTGGCTCGACGGGAACAGCCCCACCGCCGGTTACCTCGGCAGCGTCGAGGGAACCTTCGCCGGGCTGTTCTCCGCCATGAGCGGGCAGGTCTGGGCCGACTGGCTGTTCATGCTCGGCATGGGCGGCCTGGGTGTCTCGCTCATCCTCGGCATCGGCATGCGGGTGGCCGCCATCGGCGGCATCGCCCTCCTGGGCATGCTGTGGCTGTCCTCGCTGCCGCTGGAGAACAACCCCTTCATGGACGAACACCTCGTCTACCTCGTCACCGCCATCGCGCTGGCGGCCGCGCGCGCCGGGGACACCCTCGGCCTCGGCAAGGCGTGGGCGCGCACGCCGCTCGTGCGCGCGCTGCCGTTCCTGCGATAACGGCCGACGCGAAAAGACCGTCCACACCGGATATCCGGTGTGGACGGTCTTTGTCGTCTTATGGTGTCACAAGGTCTTCAGGCACAGCACGAACGGGTCCGCCACGTCACTGCCCAACAGGTACAACGTGGAGTCGAAACTGGTGCCCTCACACTCGGCCGCCGCGGCCTCGTCGGTGTTCTCCGTGGTCGACGGCGAGTCCACCCGCTCCAGGACCTCGTAGTAGGCCGAGGAGTCACCACAGTCGACGACCTTGGTGTCGTTGGGGTCCGTCGGATAGTCGAGGCAGTCACCGGCCTGCGCGGCGTCGGCGAAGTTGCCGGTGTCGTCGGAGGTCTCCGAGGGCAGCGCGCTGGTGGTCTCCTCCGAGGAACTGCTGGAGGACTCACTCGTGGTCGACTCGTCGCCACCGTCGGCGGAGTCGTTGGCGGCGCCCCGGATCAGGAAGAACCCACCGATACCCACGGCCAGAATCAGTACCGCCACCACGGCGATGATGATCCCGATCATGGCGCCGTTGCCGCCCGAGGACGGCGGCGGCGCGCCGGGCGTGAAACCACCCGGCGGAGGCGGCGGCATCCCCGGCCCGCCCGGGCCGAAGCCCCCCGGCTGCTGTCCATAGGGCTGTCCCGAAGTCGGCTGTCCATAGGGCTGCCCGGAGGTCGGCTGCCCGTAGGCGGGTCCCGACGTCGGCGGCTGACCATAGGGGTCCGGAGCCTGGTACGGATCCGGCCAACCCGACTGGCCCCCCATCGGAGTCGTCGGCTCCGGTGGCGGATACTGGCCCGGCTGATACGGGTTCTGGTTCGGGTCGCCCGGTGGCTGGTAGGTCAAGGCCTGCTCCAAGCAGTAGTGGTGTGTCGTCCCAATCGCCGACCCTAACGTCAAAGGCCAGGTCGTGACGAGAATTGCCGTCATGAGAACGGACACGGTGCGACCACGATGGTCACACCGTGTCCTCAAAAATCTATTTAGCCACTTCGATCGTACAGAGGAACCAGTCGTACGGACCAACGTCGTTGTTGGCGCTCTCGCTGGTGTAGTAGAGCGTCGAGTTGGGGTCACAGATGGCGTTGAACGCCGAGTCACCGTCGGTCAGTGACTGGTCCGGGTTGTCCTCGGCGGTCAGCACCTCGTAGGCGGCCTTGGAGTCGTCGCACTTGACGAGCTCGAAGTACTCCTCGTTGTCGCTGAGGCACTCGCCCGCCTTGGCCGGGATCTCACCGAACTTGGCGGTGTCGATCTCCTGCGGGTCCAGGCACAGGACCCAGTCGATGCCGGAGCCGGTCTTCTCCAGGTAGATGTAGTCGGCCGCCGCGGTACCGGCGCACTCCTTCTCACTGACCTTCTCGCCGTCGGTGCCCGACGGGTCGTCGATGCGCTTGACGACCTTGAAGAACGCGTCCTCCGCCTTGCAGTCGACGACCTTGACGTCGCTGGCGTCGGTGGTGACGGTGTTCTTCGACTTGGTGGTGCAGTCGCCCTCCTCGGCGATCTGGGTGTCGCCGGTGGCGTGGTCCGCCGCCGAGCCGATGCCCGAACCGATGACGTACTTCACGACGATCCAGCCGATGCCGATGAGCAGCACCAGCGCGATACTGCCGATGATGCCGCCGATCTTCTTGCCCGTCCCGGAGGGCGGGGGCACCGGAGGAGGACCTCCCGGGCCACCACCGGCGGGCGGGAAACCGCTGGGCGATCCGCCGGGGGGTGGGGGGTAGCCGCTGGGCGATCCGCCCTGCTGCGGGAAACCGCTGGGCGTCTGGTTCTGCTGCCCGTAACCGCCGGAACCGTAAGGGTCCTGCTGTGGGGGGTAGCCACCCTGGTAGGGCGGTGGCTGAGTCATGTTCTTCTCTCTCCGAATATCTATTGCTCCGTGCGGGGATGGAAGTTCAAGGGGGCGCACGGAGTATCGGCGAGCGTAGTGTGTTCGATTGCGTGATCGAATGGTGGCCTGTCATGCTTTGACCGAATCCCGGGACGGCCGTGACAGCCACCCCCGATCTCACCTACACTTGCACGATTACGGGCCGACGTCGTCCCGATCAAATCCTGTGAACACCCGATTTCCCCGGTGTTACTTGTGACGACGAAGGAGGCCCACCAGCGTGCGATCTTCCGTACCCTCATTCACTTCGCCGCCAGCCGACCGCCACACAGCGTCCGCGGGCCTGTACGACCCGGCCAACGAACACGACGCCTGCGGCGTGGCCTTCGTCGTCGACGTCGCCGGGCACCGCGCCCACCGCATCGTCGAGGCCGGACTGTCCAGCCTGTGCCGGATGTCCCACCGGGGCGCGGCCGGAGCCGACCCCGACTCCGGCGACGGCGCCGGGATCATGCTGCAGGTCCCCGACGAGTACTACCGCGCCGTCACCGACTTCGCGCTGCCCGAGCCGGGCGGTTACGCCACCGGGCTGGTGTTCTGCGGCCCCGACACCGCCGAGCGGGTGCGCGGCGTGCTCGCCAAATACGCCGTCACCGAGGGCATGACCGTGCTGGGCTGGCGTGACGTCCCCGTCGACCCCTCCTGTCTGGGCCCGGCCTCGCTGGCCGCCGCACCGGAAGTTGTCCAAGTGTTCATGGCCGCCGACGACGGTTCGCGCGGCATCGAACTCGACCGGCGCGCGTTCGCCGTCCGCAAACAGGCCGAACGCGAGCTGCGGGAACGCTCCTGCGACGCCGCCGTGATCTCGCTGTCCTCGCGCACCATCGTCTACAAGGGCATGCTGACGCCCGCGCAGCTGGGCACCTTCTACCCCGAACTGCACGACGAGCGCCTCGACAGCGCGCTGGCGCTGGTGCACAGCCGGTTCTCCACCAACACCTTCCCGTCCTGGCCGCTGGCCCACCCCTACCGGATGGTCGCCCACAACGGCGAGATCAACACCATCCGCGGCAACCGCAACTGGATGACCGCCCGGCAGGCACAGCTGGCCACCAGCGCCCTGCCCGGCCGACTGAAGCGGCTGTACCCGATCTGCACCCCCGGCTCCTCCGACTCGGCGAACTTCGACGAGGTCGTCGAGCTGTTGCACCTGGGCGGGAGGTCGCTGCCGCACGCGATGCTGATGATGATTCCCGAGGCCTGGGAGTCACACGCCACCATGGACCCCAAGCGGCGCGAGTTCTACCGCTTCCACGCCTCCATGATGGAGCCCTGGGACGGACCGGCCTGTGTGGCCTTCACCGACGGCACCCAGATCGGCGCCGTCCTGGACCGCAACGGCCTGCGCCCGGCCCGATGGTGCCGCACCACCGACGGCCTGGTCGTCTTGGCCAGCGAGTCCGGGGTCGTGGACCTGCCGCCGGAGTCCATCGCCGAGAAGGGACGGCTGACCCCGGGCCGGATGTTCCTGGTCGACACCGCCGAGAAGCGCATCATCGCCGACGACGAGATCAAGGACGCCCTGGCCTCCGAGCATCCCTACGCCGACTGGACCCACGCCGGACTGAACCATCTGGACTCGCTGCCCGAACGCGAGCACATCGTCCACACCCACGACTCGGTGCGCCGCCGCCAGCGCGTCTTCGGCTACACCGAGGAGGAGCTGCGGATGCTGCTGGCGCCGATGGCCGCCACGGCCGCCGAACCGGTGGTGTCCATGGGAACCGACACCCCGGTGGCCAGCCTGTCGAAGCGGCCCCGGCTGCTGTACGACTACTTCACCCAGCTGTTCGCGCAGGTCACCAACCCGCCGCTGGACGCCATCCGGGAGGAACTGGTCACCTCGCTGGGCGTCACGATCGGGCCCGAGCACAACCTGCTGGAGCCCTCGGCCGCGTCCTGCCGCCAGATCGAACTGTCCTATCCGGTCATCGACAACGACGAACTGGCCAAGATCCTGTCCATCGACGCCGACGGCGACATGCCCGGCTTCAAGGCGGTGCGGGTGTCGGGCCTGTACAAGGCCCGGCTCGGCGCGGCCGGGATGAAGGCCCGGCTCGTCGAGATCTGCCGCCACGTCTCCGAGGCCATCGAGGACGGTGTCCGGATCCTGGTGCTGTCCGATCGCGACTCCACCCGCGACCTGGCGCCGATCCCGTCGCTGCTGCTGACCGCCGCGGTGCACCAGCACCTGGTGCGCGAACAGACCCGCACCCAGATCGCGCTGGTCGTCGAGACCGGCGACTGCCGCACCGTGCACCACGCGGCGGTGCTGCTGGGCTACGGCGCCGCGGCCATCAACCCCTACCTGGCGTTCGAGTCCATCGAGGACATGATCGCCACCGGCGCGCTGGAGGCCGACCCGGCCGTCGCGATCCGCAACTACGTCACCGGCCTGTGCAAGGGCGTACTGAAGATCATGTCCAAGATGGGCATCTCGACGGTGTCGTCCTACTGCGGCGCCCAGGTCTTCGAGGCCGTCGGTCTCGACGCCAACTTCACGCACCGGTACTTCACCGGCACCGACTCCCGCATCGGCGGCGCCGGGCTGGCCGACATCGCCGCCGACGTCGCCGAACGCCACGCCCACGCCTACACCGACGGCGCCGAGCTCGACGTCGGCGGCGAGTACCAGTGGCGCCGCGACGGTGAGGTGCACCTGTTCAACCCGGAGACGGTGTTCCTGCTCCAGCACTCCACCCGCTCGGGCCAGTACGACGTGTTCAAGAAGTACACCTCCAAGGTGGACGCCCTGACCGCCGACAGCGGTTCGCTGCGCGGCCTGCTCGACTTCGCCGAGGGCCGCACCCCGATCCCGATCGACGAGGTCGAGGACGTCGACACGATCGTGCGTCGCTTCTCCACCGGCGCGATGTCCTACGGGGCGCTGTCGGCCGAGGCCCACGAGACGCTGGCCATCGCCATGAACCGCCTGGGCGGCAAGTCCAACAGCGGCGAGGGCGGCGAGGACGTCGACCGGCTGTACGACCCGCTGCGCCGCAGTGCCGTCAAACAGGTCGCCTCGGGCCGCTTCGGCGTCACCAGCGAATACCTCGTCAACGCCGACGACATTCAGATCAAGATGGCCCAGGGCGCCAAGCCCGGCGAGGGCGGACAGCTGCCGGGTAACAAGGTGTACCCGTGGATCGCCTCCACCCGGCACGCCACCCCCGGCGTCGGCCTGATCTCACCGCCGCCGCACCACGACATCTACTCCATCGAGGACCTGGCGCAGCTGATCCACGACCTCAAACACGCCAACCGGGACGCCCGCATCCACGTCAAACTCGTGTCCGAAGTGGGCGTCGGTACGGTCGCGGCCGGGGTCGCCAAGGCGCACGCCGACGTCGTCCTCATCTCCGGGCACGACGGCGGCACCGGCGCGGCACCGGCCAACTCCGTCAAACACGCCGGGGCGCCCTGGGAGATCGGACTGGCCGAGACCCAGCAGACCCTGCTGCGCAACGGTTTGCGCGACCGGGTGAGCCTCCAGGTCGACGGCGCCATGAAGACCGGACGCGACGTTGTGGTCGCCGCGCTGTTGGGTGCCGAGGAGTACGGCTTCGCCACCGCGCCGCTCATCGTGTCCGGCTGCGTCATGATGCGGGTGTGCCACCTGGACACCTGCCCGGTCGGCGTGGCCACACAGAATCCCAAGCTGCGCGAGAACTTCACCGGCAAGGCCGAGTTCGTGGAGAACTTCTTCCGCTACATCGCCGAAGAGGTGCGGGAGCTTTTGGCCAGCCTCGGCATGCACAGCCTCGACGAGGCCATCGGCCACACCGAACTGTTGCGCCGCCGCGAGAGCATCAACGACCCCAAGGCCGCGGCCCTGGACCTGTCGAACCTGCTGTGGCGGCCCGAACTGCCCGAGGGCGCCAGCCTGCGCCGCTCCCGCGACCAGGAACACGAACTGGACGACACCCTCGGCCAGCGGCTGGTGGAACTGGCCGCACCGGCGCTGACCAGCGGCGACCCGATCGAGATCGACGTCGATGTCGCCAACACCGACCGTTCCGTCGGCACCCTTTTGGGCTCGCAGGTCACCCGCCGGTTCCGCGACGGCCTGGCCGCCGACACCATCACGGTGCGGCTGCGCGGCACCGCGGGCCAGTCCTTCGCGGCGTTCCTGCCCGCCGGGGTCACGCTGCGGCTGTCCGGCGACGCCAACGACTATGTCGGCAAGGGACTGTCGGGCGGGCGGGTCGTGGTGCGGCCCGACGAGGCGGCCGAGTTCGCCGCCGAGGACAACATCATCGCGGGCAACACGCTGCTGTACGGCGCCACCTCCGGCGAGCTGTACTGCCGGGGCCGGGCCGGGGAGCGCTTCGCGGTCCGCAACTCCGGGGCGGTCGCGGTCGTCGAGGGCGTCGGTGACCACGGCTGCGAGTACATGACCGGCGGCACTGTCGTGGTGCTGGGACCGACCGGCCGCAACTTCGGCGCGGGGATGTCCGGCGGACAGGCCTATGTGCACCGGCTCGACCCGGCGCGCGTCAACCAGACCCTGGTGGACCTGGACGATCTGGGCGCCAGCGACATCGCCGAACTCCACAAGCTGCTGCGGCAGCACCGGGACGAGACCGGTTCGGCCGTCGCGGCTCGGCTGCTGTCGGACTGGCCACGCGCCGCCGGCGGCTTCACCAAGGTCATCCCCGTCGAGTACAAGCGCGCGCTGGCTGCCGCCGAGCGCGCCGAAGCCGAGGCAATGGAGGCGCGTCATGGCTGACCCCAACGGTTTCCTGCGACACGTCCGCGAACTGCCGCCGCGCCGTCCGGTGCCGCTGCGGCTCATGGACTGGCGCGAGGTCTACCAGCAGTCCGACGAGACCAAGCTGCGCGAGCAGGCCTCGCGGTGCATGGACTGCGGCATCCCGTTCTGCCACAACGGCTGCCCGCTGGGCAACCGGATCCCGGAGTGGAACGACCTGGTGCGCACCGGCCGCTTCGACGCCGCGTCCGAACAACTCCACGCCACCAACAACTTCCCGGAGTTCACCGGCAAACTGTGCCCGGCGCCGTGCGAGTCCGCGTGTGTCCTGGGCATCGCCGACGACGCCGTCACGATCAAGCAGGTCGAGGCCGACATCGCCGAGCGGGCCTTCGCCGACGGCAACGTCACGCCGCAGCCGATCCCGGAACCGACCGGCAAGTCGGTGGCCGTGGTGGGTTCGGGCCCGGCCGGGCTGGCCGCCGCCCAGCAGCTGGCGCGTGCCGGTCACGCCGTCACCGTCTACGAACGCGACGACGCCATCGGCGGTCTGATGCGGTACGGCATCCCCGACTTCAAACTCGAGAAGCGGCACATCGACCGCAGACTGGAGCAGCTGCGCGCCGAGGGCGTCCAGTTCGTCGTCAACTGCGAGATCGGCGTGTCCATCTCGATGCGGGAACTGCGGTACCGCCACGACGCGATCCTGCTGGCGGTCGGCGCCCTGGCCGGACGCGACACCGACGTCCCCGGCCGGGACCTCGCCGGGGTGCACATGGCCATGGACCACCTCGTGGGCGCCAACCGGGTCGTGGCCGGGCGGGCGCCGTTCGCGCCCATCGACGCGCGCGGCAAACACGTCGTCATCATCGGCGGCGGCGACACCGCCGCCGACTGCCTCGGTGTCGCGCACCGGCAGGGCGCGGCCTCGGTGACCCAGCTGGACCTGTACCCGGAGCCGCCGAAGCAGCGCGACGCCGAGCGCGACCCGTGGCCCAGCTGGCCCAACCTGCTGCGCGACTACCCGGCGCACGAGGAGGGCGGCGAGCGGGTGTTCGCCCACGCCGCGTTCGAGTTCCTCGGCGACGAGGCCGGGCACGTGCGCACCATGCGCGTCAGCGAGGTCACCGTCGACAAGACCGGCGGCCGCCGGGTGGTGAACCAGGTGCCGGGTTCACAGCGCGACATCCCCGCCGACCTGGTGCTGCTGGCGATCGGTTTCGCGGGCAGCGAGGAGCAGCCGCTGCTGCGCCAGGCCGGGCTGGAACTGTCGGGCGGTGTCTACGAGTGCGCCCCGGACTGGCAGACCGACGCCGAGGGCGTCTTCGTCGCCGGTGACGCCCACAGGGGAGCGTCGCTGATCGTGTGGGCGATCGCGGAGGGACGTGCCGCCGCGGCGGCCATCCACGGCTACCTCGGCTTCGCGACACCCCTCCCGGCACCGGTGGAACCCGACAGTGTGCCCTTGACCGCGTGATGCGACGCTGGTGGTGACGGCGTCGTGGCAAACGACTACGGTGACCACGTGTCTCCCGATCCCGCCGACGAGAACAACGGTCGACCCGAGCCGGACCACGACGACGAACAGGCGCTCGCGCGACACCGTGCCGCCGTCGAGGCCGACCTGTCCAAGGCCAACGAGACCCTGGATCGGGTGCGCCGTGAGATGCCGTACCGCAAGGCGCTGTGGGGTTACCGGCTGTACTACATCGGCATACTGTCCAGTGTGGGATCGCTGATCGCCGGTTGTGTCGGCGAGAACAGCGCCCCGATGGTCGTCATCCCGATCGCGCTGCCGCTGGGGATCCTGGGCTACGTGTACGGCTATTTCCAGTTGCGGCGCGAGTACCACGCGTACATGAGCGCCGCCAGCGCCGAGGTGTGGCACTCGCGCCGGGACCGCAAGAACCTGTGGCAGTCGTCCATCTTCCGGGACGCCTTCATGGGCCGGTTGAGATGAACGCTCCGCCCCGGGCCCGTGCCGGGGGCATGACGTGTGCCTTAACGTGCGTTAACGCACGGGGCGCGTGGTTCTCCAATAATTTTTGTGGACTAGGCTTGCCCATCGTGACCCGACGCGCCAAGATCGTTTGCACCCTCGGACCCGCCACCTCAACCCCCGACCGCATCCGTGGCCTCGTCGAAGCCGGGATGAACGTCGCACGCCTCAACTTCAGCCACGGCACCCACGCCGACCACGAGTCCATGTACCACATGGTCCGGCAGGCCGCCGCCGACGCGAACGCCGCGGTGGGCATCCTCGCCGACCTGCAGGGCCCCAAGATCCGGCTCGGCAAGTTCGAGGAGGGCAAGGCCGAGTGGAACACCGGCGACCACGTGTCGCTGACCAGTGAGGACGTCCCGGGCACCGCCAAGCGGGTGTCGGTCACCTACACCAAGCTCCCCGAAGAGGTCAAGGGCGGCGACCGGCTGCTGGTCGACGACGGCCGCCTCGTGCTCGAGGTGCTCGACGTCGACGGCGACGACATCAACTGCCTCGTCATCGAGGGCGGCCCGGTGTCCAACCACAAGGGCCTGTCGCTGCCGAACGTGGCCATCAGCGTCCCGGCACTGTCCGAGAAGGACACCGAGGACCTGCGGTTCGCGCTGCGGCTGGGCGTCGACCTGGTGGCGCTGTCGTTCGTGCGCGACCCGGCCGACGTGGACCCGGTGCACGCCATCATGACCGAACTGGACGTCCGCCGTCCGGTGCTGGCCAAGATCGAGAAGCCCGAGGCCGTGTCGCGGCTGGAGGCCATCGTGGACGCCTTCGACGGCATCATGGTCGCCCGCGGCGACCTCGGCGTGGAACTGCCGCTGGAGCAGGTGCCGCTGGTGCAGAAGCGCGCCGTGCAGATGTGCCGCGAGAACGCCAAGCCGGTCATCGTCGCCACCCAGATGCTGGACTCGATGATCAACAACGCCCGGCCCACCCGCGCCGAGACCTCCGACGTGGCCAACGCGATCCTGGACGGCGCCGACGCGGTGATGCTGTCCGGCGAGACCAGCGTCGGCAAGTACCCGATCGGCACGGTGCGCACCATGGCCAGCATCGTCACCACCACCGAGGCGGGTTCCTTCACCGTCCCGAAACTGGAGCACGACCCCAAGACCCAGGGCGGCGCGCTGACCTCGGCGGCCTCCAAGGTGGCCCGGGCCGTGGACGCCAAGGCGCTGGTCGCCTTCAGCCAGACCGGCGACACCGTGCGCCGGCTGGCCCGGCTGCACTGCCCGCTGCCGCTGCTGGCGTTCACCCCCGAGCCCAAGACCCGGGGCCAGCTGGCGCTGTCGTGGGGCGTGGAGAGCCACGAGGTCGCCTACGTCGACCACACCGACGACATGTTCGACCAGGTCGACCAGGCGGTGTTCTCGCTCGGCAAGGCCAACGTCGGTGACCTGGTCGTCATCGTCGCCGGTTCGCCTCCCGGAACCCCGGGTTCGACCAATACCCTTCGGGTACATCGGATCGGAGAAACGGACACCAAGTGAGTGAAGTGCTGACGGGACAACCGGCGGTCGACGGGCTGCTGCGGGTCCTGGACCTGGAGCAGATCGAGCTCAACATCTTCCGGGGTGTGGGCCCGCAGGTCTCGCCGCAGCGGGTGTTCGGCGGCCAGGTCGCCGGTCAGGCCCTGGTCGCGGCCGGACGCACGGTCGAGGCCGGGCGGCACGTCAACTCACTGCACGGCTACTTCGTCCGCCCCGGTGACTCCACCAAGCCCATCGTCTACGAGGTGGAGCGCATCCGCGACGGCCGCTCGTTCTCGGTGCGGCGCACGGTGGCCGTCCAGAACGGCCAGACGATCTTCTTCATGTCGGCGTCGTTCCACACCGGCGAGGACGGCTTGGAGCACGGCGAGACCGCCCCGGTCGACGTCCCGCCGCCGGTGGAGGTCCCCACGCTCACCGAGCGGCTGGCCTCCCATCCCGACCGGCTGGGCATCTGGGCGCGCATCCCGCGTCCCATCGACGTGCGCTACATCGGCGAGTCCGGTTTCGCGGCCTCGGGGGAACGCCACGCCGCCACCCAGCAGCGGGTGTGGATGAAGGTGGACGGCAAACTGCCCGACGACCCGCTGCTGCACGTGTGCGTCCTGACCTACGCCAGTGACCTGACCCTTCTGGACACCGTGCTGAACCGGCACGGCCAGGTGTGGGGGCCGGGCGGCTACGCCGGTGCCAGCCTCGACCACGCGCTGTGGTTCCACCGGCCGTTCCGCGCCGACGAGTGGTTCCTGTACGACTCGGCCAGCCCCTCGGCCTCGCGCGGGCGGGGCCTGGCCACCGGCCAGTTCTACACCACCGACGGCCGCCACATCGCCACCACGGCGCAGGAGGGAATCCTGCGCGTGACGCCGTAACGCCGTCGGTCAGGACGGGTTGGCGCGTTTGGCCTCGGCGCTGGCGTCGAAGGCCCGGCGGTCGATGATGAACCGCTCGTGGTGACCCTTGCCGATGACGTCGCGGTCGTCGCGGCACTCGACCGCGAACCGCAGCCGACGTTTGTCCACTTCGATGAGTTCCACCGTCGCGGTGACGGTCAGACCCACCGGCGTGGCGGCGGTGTGACTGATGTTGACCAGGGTCCCCACCGTCTGGGTCCCGGACGGCAGCAGCGGACTGAGTGCCTCCACACAGGTCGACTCCACGAAAGCCACCAAAAACGCGGTGGCCAGAACCCTTGGCATGTCGGCGAAACCGGTGAACGACGGGTTCACCGCCGGGACGGTGAGACTTTCGTCCACCGTGAGCCGAGCGGAGTGCCGCAGTCCGGGGGTCAACGCGATCTCGGTCATGTTCGCACTCCTGGGGCGTCGGGATGGCCTCAAGGTTGGCATATCCGAAAGTCCGATTAGGCAATGCCCGGCCGCCGTGATTGCATATAGGAATGCCTCCCGTTGGTGACTCACCGCTCATTAGGCTGCTCGGAGAGGTATCGGTTCTCGTCCAGGGAAAACCGGTCTCGGCGGGTACGCCGAAGCAGGCGTGTGTGTTGGCGTGTCTGGCCTGGACGCCGGGTACTCCGGTGGACACTGACACGATCATCGAGCGGGTCTGGGACGGTGACGCTCCGACCAATCCGCGGAACACGTTGTCGCCGTATGTGACCCGGTTGCGTTCGCTGCTGTCGGACACCGGTGCGACCATCACCGGTAAGAGCGGCACCTACACCCTCAACATCGCCGACACCGACGTCGACGTCCACGCCATGCGCGCCTGGGCCACGCAGGCCCGGGGACTGGCGGCCACCGACCCGGCCCGCGCGGTCGCGCTGCTGCGGGCGGCGCTGGGCCTGTGGCGGGGACGACCGCTGTCGCGCGTCGACTGCCGCTGGGCGGACTCGATCTCCGTGGCCGTGGAACCCGAGCACGTCGAGGTGTGGACGCAGCTGTTCGAGGTGGAACTGTCCCGCGACAACCACGCCCGCGTCATCGGCGAACTGTCCGAAGTGGTGGCCGACAATCCCGTCAACGAGAACCTCATCGGGCAGTACCTGGTGGCGCTGTACCGCTGCGGCCGTGGCATCGAGGCGCTGGAGTGCTACCGGCAGGCCCGGCAGCGGCTGCGGGACGAGTTCGGCGTGGACCCCTCGCCCAGGCTCGCCGACATCCAGCGCCGCATCCTCGCCGACGACCGGGACCTGCTGTCGGCCCGCACCGACGTGGCCGCCGAGGTCGCGGTGCCCCGGCAGCTGCCCGCCGCCCCGGCCGGGATCATCGGACGCGACACACTGATCAACGCCGCCGACGCCGCGGTGGCCCGTGACCACGACACCGTCGCCTTCGTCGGACCCGGCGGCGCCGGGAAGACCGCGCTAGCGCTGACCTGGGCGCACAAACTCTCCGCCCGCTTCACCGACGGCCAGCTGTTCGCCGACCTGCGCGGCTTCTCCGGCACCGAACCGGCGCCACCGGCCCGGGTGCTGACGGGTTTCCTTCGGGCTTTGGGGGTTCCGGCCTCCCGGCTGCCCGCCGGGGAGAGCGAACTGTCGGCGCTGTTCCGCGCCACCGTCGCCGGGCGCCGGATCCTCATCGTCTTGGACAACGCCGTCGGGCCGAGACAGCTGCGGCCGCTGCTGCCCGGCGACGACGGCTGCCTGACCGTGGCCACCAGCCGCGACAACCTCAGCGGCCTTGACCGCGTCCACGCCATCACCGTCGCCGAACTGTCCAGCGCCGACTCGCAGCGGGTGCTGGCCGAGACGCTGGGCGCCCGCCCCGGACCGGTCGCCGCCACCCTGATCGCGCGGCTCGCCGAGCAGTGCGGGAACCTGCCGCTGGCGTTGCGGCTGGCCGCCAGCCAGCTGTCGGGCGGCTCGGACCACGAACTGTCCGAACTGGTCGACGACCTGGACTCCGGCGATCGGCTCGCGACACTGTCCTATCCGGAGGACTCGCCCGGCGGTGTCGCCGCCGCCATCGAGACGTCCTACAAGGTCCTGGCGCCTGGGCCCCGGCACCTGTTCCGGCTGCTGGGGCTGCACCCTTCGGGCACCGCCGACGTCGAAGCGCTGGCGGCCATGGCCGACGCCGACCTGGCCGAGACCGAACGGATCCTGTCCACACTCGCCGCCGCACACCTGGTGGAGCCCACTGGGGACGGCCGCTGGGGCATGCACGACCTGGTCGCCGAGTACGCCTCCCGGCTCGACGCCCCCGACCGGGAGGCCGCGCTGAAACGCGGCCTCGACTGGTACCTGGCCGCGGTGCTGGCCGCCGAGAACGCCTCCGGCGGTGGCCAGGTCGCCACCAGGACACCGGAGGTCGCGGCACCGGTACCGACCTTCGCCGACCCCGACGCGGCCCTGGCCTGGCTGGACTCCCGCTACCCGACCCTGGTGTCGGCGGTGTCCTTCGCCGACGACGCCGGGTTCCCCGAACACGCGATCGGCATCGCCGGGTCGCTCACCGACTACTGCTACAACGGCGGCCGCGTCGAGGACTGGGTGCACCTGCTCCGGGTGGCGCTGTCGGCCGCGCGGCGGCTGGGCGACCCGGTCGTCATCAACCGCATGCACGTGCTGCTGGGCAGCGGATACCGGCGGCTGAACCGCTCCGACATCGCCATCGACCACTATCGACAGGCGATGGACGCGGCCCGGCAGGCCCGGGACACCTACCGGCAGGCCGTCACCGGTTTCGCCCGCGCCTACGTCCACCGCGACCACGGCGAGTACGAGCAGGCCCGCATCGCCTGCGAGGCCGCGATACCGCACCTGCGCGAGCACGGCGACGTCCGCACCGAGGCCAACCTGTTCACCGACCTGGCGCTGCTGGCGATCCTGCGCGGCGACTACCCCGAGGCCACCCGCCTCAACGACACCGCCCGCCGACTCGCCGAGGAGTACCGGCTGCGTTCGGTCATGCCCTACGTCATCGAGTACTCCGGCCGGATCCTCTACCGGCAGGGCCGTCTGGACGAGGCCGCGGCCGCCTTCGCGTCGGTGCTGTCCGGGTTCGGCGAGGTGGGGGAGTACGGCGCGGCGCTGATCGCCAGTCAGCTGGCCGTGGTTCAGTCCCGGCTCGGCCACGTCGACGCCGCCCGCGCCCGGCACCTGACGGCACTGTCGGCCACCGCCGATCCGTCCACACCGGACGACGACCGGGCCGCGGTGCTGAGCGACTCGGGACTGTCGTTCCGGCTCGCGGGCCAGCCCGAACAAGCCCTGGAACACCACCGCGAGGCGCTGTTCGTCGCCGAACGCGGCGGCATCCCGTACCAGCAGGCTCGCGCCCACCATGGACTGTGTCTGGCGTTTCGGGCGCTGTCCGACACCGACCGGGCCGAGGAGCACTGGCGCGAGGCCCTGGACATCCACACCCGGCTGGGCACCGCCGAGGCCACCGAACCCGGCCACCCGATGTACTGACCGCCGCACGCTCGGGTTGTTTACGCACGCACCGACTGGGTATTCCCACAACACATCTCGGTTTCGCCGACCGGTTGTGGGGCCGTACCTGGCAGGGCGGCCCCACAACACTTCCACGGCCGCGAGACCCGGATGCCTAGGAGGTCTTCGATGGTCACCACTGCCGAAACCAATCTCGTCAACATCGTCGTATCCGATCACCGGCTGCTGAACCGGGTCTTCACCGAGTTGCAGGACGAGAACCTCACCGGCGAGTGGCGGCGGGCGCTCACCGACGCCCTGGTCGCCGAACTGGTGGGGCACCTGCTGGCCGAGGAACACTACCTGTATCCGCTGGTGCGCTCCTATGTCAACAACGGCCGCGAACTGGCCGACCGGGAACTGGCCGAACACGCCGAACTCAAACGGCTCATGAAGGAGCTGGAGGAGTTCGACGGCGCCGACCCGAGGTTCATCGCGCTGCTCGCCGAGCTGACCCGCCGGTGCCGTCGGCACATGGCCGACGAGGAGGACGTGACACTGCCGCTGGTCGGGGCGGCGTGCAGCCCGCTGACCCTGCAGAAGCGGGGCGCGAAGATGCTGCGCAACAAGAAGTTCGCGCCCACCCGCCCGCACCCCGACGCCCCGGATCGTCCACCCGCCAACCTGATCGTGGATCCGGGCGCCGCGTTCGTCGACCGGCTTCGGGATCGCATCGACCCGACCGAGGTCTAGACCTGCAAGGAGTGACCCATCATGTCAATCGCAGCGGGCAACACCATCTTCGTCGTCGCGCTGGTCCTCATCCTGGCCTTCGGGGCCACGATGCTGTGGCTGACGTTCCGCAACACCGACCGCCGTCGCGGTTCCGAGGTGGACGAGGACTTCGTGAACCGGCAGGTTCGCGAGAAGCGGTCCCGGGCCCGGTGGCACGAACCGCCGCCGCCTACCCTTCGGTGACCAGTTCCCGACTCTGGCGATAGTGGATGGTCGCGGCGACGACGTCCAGGAAGTCGGACACGAGGCGGCGCAGCCGGTCGCGCGAGCCCGCGTCGGCCAGTTCGCCGTCGTCGCCGTACGCCTTGTCGGCGAAGGCGAGGGTGAACATCTCGGGGTGCAGCCGGGCGCCGATGCCCTCCAGCGGGACCCGCAGCGCGATCAGTCCCCGGTGCCCTCCCACCGCCGAGGGCGAGGCCGACATGAGCAGGCCGTTGACGCCGATGGTCGGCCAGGGCTTGATCCGCGACACCCAGTCGATGAGGTTCTTGACGGTGCCGGGCATCGAGTAGTTGTACTCGGGCGAGACGATGACGACGCCGTCGTGTTCGCGCAGCAGATCGGCGAAGCGGTGGGCGGCGTCGGGGATGCCTTGGGCGGCTTGGATGTCGCCGTCGTACAGCGGCAGCGCGAACTCGCGCAGGTTCACCGGGTGCGGTCGCGCGCCCGCCGCGGCGAGGGCGCGTCGCGCCAGTTCGGCCAGCCGGGCGTTGTGGGAGCCGGTGCGGGCCGAGCCGGAGAAGACCAGGATGCGCGGGCCGGTGGTGGTGGGGGACATGGGATCACTCCGTTTAGTTGACATGTCACGTAAACCTAGCGCGGGATGTGTGACATGTCAACTATCGGCTAGGCTCGAGGCATGACGACGCGACCCCGCTGGCTGTCCGACTCCGAGATGCGCGCCTGGCTCGGCTACCGCCGGATGCGCAACCTGCTCGACCCGCGCATCGACCGGGACCTGCAGACGATGTCCGAACTGTCGGAGCAGGACTACGACGTCCTGTCGCATCTGTCCTCGATAGACGGACATCGGGCCCGGCTCACCGAACTGAGCGCCCGGCTGCGGTGGTCGCGCAGCCGCCTGTCGCATCACCTGGGCCGGATGGAGAAACGCGACCTGGTGACCCGCGAGGTCGACCCCGCCGACGGCCGGGGCGCCGTCGTCGCGCTGACGGACACCGGCCGCACCGCCATCGAGACCGCCGCGCCCGGCCACGTCGCCTCGGTGCGGCGGCACTTCATCGACCTGCTCAGCCCCGAGCAGATCGAGGTGCTGGGCGACATCGCCGAGACCGTGCTGTCGCGGCTGCGGACCGAGGACCCGCCGCCGGGTGGGTAGGATCCGCGAGGTGACCAAGCCCGACATCCGCCGCGCCACCGCCGCCGACCTGCCCGCGATCGTGGCCATGCTCGCCGACGACCCATTGGGCGCCACCCGCGAGACCCCCGGCGACCTGCGGCCCTACCGGACCGCGTTCGCGGCGCTGGACGCCGACGAGCGGCAGCACCTGATGGTCGCCGACCGCGACGGGACGGTCGTGGGGGTGTTGCAGCTGACCGTGATCCCGGGGCTGTCGCGCACCGCGATGACGCGCGGCCTCATCGAGGGGGTGCGGATCCACCGCGACGAACGCGGCGGCGGGCTGGGCTCGGACCTGATCCAGTGGGCCGTCGACGAGGCCCGGCGGCAGGACTGCGGTCTGGTTCAACTGACCACGGACATCACTCGTGAAGACGCGCACCGGTTCTACGAGCGGCTGGGCTTCGCCAAGTCCCACTATGGATACAAACTGTCGCTGAGCTGAGCTCAGTCGGCCACGAAGGTGCGCTTCAGCAGGAACGACAGGTGCTCGCGGATGGCGTCCTTGCTCCAGCCGCGCTCCCGGTACAGGGCCTCCAGCAGGTCGGTGGAGATCAGGGCCCACAGCATGTCGGTACCGGTGTCGAGGTCCCAGCGCGACGACAGTCTTCCGGCGGCGTCGAGGTTCTCGATCAGCATCCGGCAGTTGCGGCGCTGCCGGGTGCCGACCGCCGCGCGGTAGTCGGCCACGTCCGGGTCGTGGTGCATCGCCGAACGCACGGTGCGGTCCACGCCCATCGCCTCGATGTGGACCCGGACGAGGTGACCGGCCCATTCGTCGAGCGCGGCCACCGGATCGGGTTCGTCCCACACCCGCGTCAGCGAGTCCTCCAGTCCCAGCACCTCCACGACGTAGTCGTGCAGCGCCGGGATGAGCTCGGAACGATTGCTGAAGTGCAGGTACACCGCGCGCCGTGACACCCCGGCGCGTTTGGCCACTTCGGACATCGTCAGTGCCTCGAAGCCCTCGTCCTCCACGATCTGGTGGATGGCCTCCAGCAGCGCCGCCCGGGTGCGTGCCCCGCGGGCGTTCTGGGGTCCGGCTGTCGCGTTCATCACCGCTCCCGGAAATCGACAAAACTTCTCGCCGTGTGTAGTTTACATTCTGCACGCCCTGTGAAGTTTAGGAGCCGCCCGATGAAGACCCACCCCGACCGCTGGTGACTGGTGATCGCCGCCCGCGTCGTCCAGGGCGGCTTCGGGGCGCTGCTGTTCGTGCTCATGCCGGTGCTGGCCTCGGCGGCGGTGCGACCCCAGCTGCGCGGCCGGGCCATGGGCTGGATGTTCGCCATCGGCCCGCTGGGAGCCATCGCCGGCACCGCCGCGGTGGGCGTCATGATCGACAACATCGGCTGGTCGTCGATCTTCTTGCCGCACCTGCCGCTGGCCGCCGAGGGCCGCTACGCGTGGCTGGCGGTGGCGCTGCTGGCGATCCCGCCGGTACTGGCCTGGCGCCGCATGGAATCGGGGCGACTGGTGCTGAGCCTCCTGCGCGTCCCCGGCGTCCGTGCCCCCATGACAGCACTGTGGACGCAAGTCACCGGCCAGCTCGCGGTCTCGTTCCTGGTGCCGTTCTACATCCAGCGCTACCTCGACGCCGACTCCGCGCTGGCCGGACTGGTGCTGCTGGTGCTCCCGGCCGGGATGGTGCTGTTCAGCCCGCTGGGCGGCTGGCTCACCGACAACTGGGGCGCGCGCCGCACCGCGATCCTCGGCCTGGCGGTGCCGTTGGCCGCCACCGGATCCATGGCCTGGTTCGGCGAAACGTGGACCATCGCGGACCTGGCCTGGCGGCTGGGGCTGCTGGGAGTGGGCGCGGGCCTGTTCACCGGGGCCCAGACCGCGATGGCCATGGCGGCGGCCCCGGCCGACATGATGGGCTCGGTGTCGGCGGCCCTGAGCTTCGCGCGCCAGCTCGGGCTGGGAACGGCCCCGGCACTGGCCACAATCCTATGGGGACTGACCGGCTACGGGCTGGCGGGAATGCGCTTGGCCATCGCCGTGATCACCGCTCTCGGCCTCGGCGGCCTCTACGCCCTGTGGCGAGCCAGGACGGTGGCGCCACTCCCCACCGCCCCCGAGCCAGCGCGGGGTCGGGCGGCTTGAGCCGCGTCCGGCGACGGCAGCCGGACTTCGCCCGGCGCCGAAGCTTGGCGAGCGGGGCCGCGCTTTTGGTGACGCCGACCCGGCGACGTCTTCACCCGTGACGTCCCCGCTGGTCCGCCCGGCCGCCCCACGCGGTCGGGCGGGCGAGTGTTCGGCGGCGGTTTCGTCCACGTCGCCGGGTCGGTGTGAGCCGGGCGGCCAGACCCGGCTCGGTGGTCCCTCGGACCGCGTGGGCGCGCGGTTCGGGGGACCGGTGCTAAGCCCACGGGTGTGAGTAGGGGCTGATCTCGTCCCAGTCCTGGCCGGAGGCCGCCATCACCGTGCCGATGGCGGTCATCGCGTCGTTCTGGCCGCCGTAGGCCGAGGCCGTGACCCGGGGACGGGGTCCGCCGGTCTTGTGCACCACCGTCCACTGCCGACGGCCCACGTCGGAGATGAGCCGCAGCTGTTGCCGCTCGGCTCGGGTTCCGGCCCGCCACACCCGGAGCGTCTCGACGACGTACCGGGGTGCGGCGAACCGGGTTCGATCAGATGTTCTAAGGTCCATGACGCAACAGCATGCCCCGTTGGTGATCTTGGGGCATCAGCTATTCGTACATATGTATCAAGAGGTTCGGTGGTTGCGGAACAGGGCCCGCGTTGGTTCAGGCCATCCCGTACGCCTCGGCGATCAACCGGAACGACCGCAGCCGGGTCTCGTGTCCGTGCACGTTGGACACGATCATCAGCTCGTCGGCCTGGGTGGCCTTGATCAGCTCGTCGAGTTCCTGCCGCACCGCGTGCGGCTCGCCGAAGGCCACGTTGGCCAGCCACGAGTGCACGAACTCCGCCTCGGCGTCGGAGTAGCGGTACGCCTCGGCCTCCTCGGGCGAGGGCATCAGGCCGGGCCGCCCGCCACGGACGCGCAGCATGGCCAGCCCCATCGTGCGCGCCAGCCGGGCCGCCTCGTACTCGGTGTCGGCGGCGACCGCGCTGGCCGCGACCATCGCGTAGGGACGGTCCAGAACCGTTGAGGGCATGAAGTTCTCGCGGTACAGCTCCAGGGCGGGCAGCGTGTTGCGGGCCGCGAAGTGGTGCGCGAACGCGAACGGCAGCCCCAGTTGTCCTGCCAGTCGGGCGCCGTAGCCGCTGGAACCCAGCAGCCAGATCGGCGGCCGCGACGCGGTCGTGCCCGACAGCTTCGCCTGTACCGGACCGGGGACGGCGTGGATGTGCGCGTACGGGTGGCGGGGGCCGAAGGCGTCGTCCAGGAAACCGACGAGCTCGTCCAGCTGGCCGTCGAAGTCGTCGGGGTCGGGGTCGTTGTGGCGGCGCAGCGCCCGCATCGTCGCCTGGTCGGTGCCCGGGGCGCGGCCGAGGCCCAGATCGATGCGGCCCGGGTGCAGCGCCTCCAGGGTGCCGAACTGTTCGGCCACCACCAGCGGCGCGTGGTTGGGCAGCATCACCCCGCCCGAGCCGAGCCGGATCGTGTCGGTGGCCGCTGCCAGGTGGGCCAGCAGCACCGCGGGGGAGGAGGACGCGATGCCCGGCATGGAGTGGTGCTCGGCCACCCACAACCGGTGGTACCCCAGCGCTTCGGCCTGCCGGGCGTTGTCGGTGGTGGTGCGCAGTGCCGTGGCCACGTCGCTGCCGGAGCTGACGGTGGCCAGGTCCAGGACGGACAGCGGCACGGCCGCGTCGCCCCGGGCGCTGCCCCGGATCGGGTCGGGTGTCTGTGGGGTGTCGTTCACGTCGCGCTTCCCTTCGCTGTCGGATACCGCTGTCCACAGCGGTCCGGGCCCCGACGATATTTCGCGCCGCGACGTGCGCCACGTCCCACCCAGGGTGCCGGGGTCGTCACCATTTCGGATATGTACTCCGCCTGCGTGGCCCGGTAAGGTGCGTTCATGATGGACGCGGCCGACACCGTCTGGTCGGTGCTGCTGGGCCAGATGGTGGTGGCCAAGCAGGCCATCGCCGAGGCTGACCCGGGTCGGCTGGAGCCGTTCTCGCCGCCGCGTCCCAAGGCCACCGAGGTCGAGATCGCGGCCTTCGAAATCCAGACGGGGCAACGGCTTCCGACGTCCTACCGGGAGTTCCTGTCGCACGCCAACGGCTGGCCGTACTTCTACTTCGACATGGACCTGTTCGGTTTGGCCGAGCTGTCCGGGAGCGGGCAGCACCGGCTGGCCGACGAACTGCTGACGATCTACGCCGACGACGAGGTGCTCGACGACATCGGCCTGGACCACGACGCGCTGCTGCCGGTGGCGGCCGGTCGGGGCATGCGGCACCTGGTGGCCATCGTGCGGACCGGTCTTCCCGACGCCGGACAGGTGACGTGGCTGGACGGCGAGCAGGTCGGTCGCTACCCGGACTTCCGCGCGTACTTCACCGCCATGACCCAGTTCCTGATGGGACAGGCACTGCGGCTGCGCGACGCACAGTCCTAAGGTGAGCGGATGGAGATCGCGTTCACCGGCCAGCTGTGGTACTGGCGGGGCCCGGCGCCGTGGCATTTCGTGACCGTGCCGCCCGAGGAGTGCGCGCTGCTGGCCGACGCCTCGGCGACGGTGACCTACGGGTGGGGGATGATCCCGGTCGGCGTCCGGATCAACGACACCCATTGGACGACGTCGTTGTGGCCCAGGGACGGCGGCTACATCGTGCCGGTGAAGGCGTGGGTGCGCCGGGCCGAGGGCCTGGACGTGGGCGACGCCGTGACCGTCGAGCTGACGGTCGATGCCTTAACAGCCCGCGATACGGAAGACTGTGCCGGTGACCACGAACTCTCAACCGCCGGTGACCAGTGCCTCGATCATCGTGCTGACCCTGGCGCGCCGGATCGAGTCCGAGCTGAACGCCGGGCTGGCGCCGCTGGACCTGACGGTCAGCAGGCTCGGTCTCATCGGTCACATCAACGCGGTTCCCGGCGCGTCCTTCAGTGACCTGGCCCGGATGTCCAGCACGAGCGTCCAGACGGTGCACGCGACGGTGAAGACGCTGGTGCGTTCCGGGCTGGTGCGCGATCGCAAGGCCCGCGCCGGTTCTGCCTCCACCATCGAGCTGACCGAGCAGGGCACCCGGCTGCTGGCGGCGGCCAAGGACGTGATCGCCGAGGTCGACGAGCGACTGTTCGGCGCCGAGGCCGATCCGGTGCAGCGGGAGATCGGCCGGGCGGTGCTGGACGCGTTTCGCGACCAGCGGCCGGACTGAGCCACGCGACCCCAGCCTTCAGGGCACCTGAAGCTTCGATTAAGCTTCAACAACCCTGAAGCTTGGAGTTGTCATGAACCTCGTCCTGCTGTCGATCCACGTGGTGGCCAGCATCGTCTTCGTGGGCGGCTCGGCCGTGGCCGCGAGCCTGTTCCCGCGCTACGCCCCGGTCCTGC
Organism: Stackebrandtia nassauensis DSM 44728; assembly: GCF_000024545.1. GTDB lineage: Bacteria > Actinomycetota > Actinomycetes > Mycobacteriales > Micromonosporaceae > Stackebrandtia > Stackebrandtia nassauensis. The sequence goes on along the minus strand of NC_013947.1, from coordinate 4,045,148 downwards.
CCGAAACCGATGCGGGCGAACGCAATCCGGCGACCGCGAGACTGCTGCACCGCATCACCGGAGGGTACGCCGCCGTCGGCCTGATCGTCCCGATCGCCGGGATCGCGCTGGCGACCCTGCAGGACCGGATGGGCGAAATCTGGATCACCGTCGCGATGGGACTGACCGCCGCGGCGGCACTGCTGTTGGCCGTGCAGATCCATCCCCGGCAGCGCGAGGCCCTCAAGACCCCCGACGACGGCCGCCAGCTGCGCACCCTGGCGATGCTCGCCGGGATCTACAACGTCCTGTGGGTCATCGTCGTGGTGCTCATGATCGTGCGTCCCGGGGCCGCCCCGTCGGCGTGACGAGAGTCCGCCTCGGTCCACCTCGACCACGCCCGCCGATTTAGTTAGGTTAGGCTCCGCTAACTTTTCGGTTCACTGTTGGGAGCGCGCATGAGGTGGTTGAAAGACCGGGAACGGCATCGGGAGCTGATCGCCGAGGTCAAGGCGGGCACCGAACCCGCCCGGGTGCCGTACCCGATCCGGATCCGCGAGGCCGAGGTCCTGCGCACCACCCCCGTCGGCACCGGCCTGATCCGGGTCACCCTGGGCGGCCCCGGCACCGAGGGCTTCGAAGCCCACGCCCCCGACGAGCACGTCAAACTGTGCTACCCCGAACCCGACGGCACCCTGCGGCTGCCCGAACCCAACGGCCTGATGCTGGCCTGGCCCCGCCCCTCACCCACCACAAGGGAATACACGGTGCGGCGCTTCGACGCGGCCACCGGCGAACTCGACATCGACATCGCCGTCCACGGCGACGGCCTGGGCGCGGACTGGGCCCGCACCGTCGCGCCCGGCGCCACCATCCACGTCGCGGGCCCGCCCGGCGGCGCCATCGTCCCGTTCCGCTACGACCGGTACCTGCTGGCCGGGGACATCACCGCGCTGCCCGCCATCGCCCGCTGGCTGGAGGAACTGCCGCGCGACGCCAAGGGCTGGGCCTTCATCGAGGTCGCCGACGCCGACGAACAGATCCAGCTGTCGCCGCCCGAGGCGGTCGCGGTCACCTGGCTGCATCGCGGCGAGGCACCCGCCGGATCGCTCGACCTGCTCGCCGAGGCCGTCACGGCGGTGACCGTCCCCGAGGGCGAACGCGTCCACGTCTGGGCCGCCGGGGAGGCCGGGTGCCTGAAACCGTTGCGGCGCTGGGTCCGGGACGACCTGAAGCTCGACAAGGCCGACCACAACATCACCGGCTACTGGAAACGTGGCGTCGCCGACTACGACGAGGACGACCACAACCACTCCCACTCACACGATTAAGGAAAACCATGCGGAAGAACTGGCGCCTGCTCGGCGCCGTCGCGATAGCCTGCGCCCTGGTCACGGCCGGTTGCGGTTCCAGCGGCGACGACGCCGCCGGGAAGACCCGGGTCGTCAAGGCCGACAACGGAAAGATCACCATCCCCGAGAACCCGAAACGGGTCGTGGCCACCGGCTACGCCGTCCCGGCGCTGATCGAGGCCGACGCGCCGCTGGTGGGCATCTCCACCTGGAAACGCGGCGTCCCGATGATGTCCAAGTCGGAGAAGGCCACCTACGACAAGCTCGACAAGGTCGCCGGTGAGGCCGCCGCCGAGACCAACTACGAGGCGATCGCCGAGGCCAAACCGGACCTGATCGTCATCGGCGTCCCCAAGCCGGTGCTGGCCGACGTCGACCTCAAGCGGCTGGAAGAGGTGGCGCCGGTCGTGGCGATCGGCCCGACCGTGCCCTCGGCGTGGCGCGACCTCTCGCAACGCCAGGCCGACGCCGCGGGCGCCCTGAAGGGCTTCAACGCCGCCAAGGGCGACTACGAGGACAAGGCGAAGGAACTGTCCGAAAAGTACGGTGACGTGCTGCCGGACGTGAAGCTGGCCCACGTGGGCGCCTACGGCGAGATCGACAAGGGCACCTTCCAGCGCGAGTTCGACGACTCCTGGGGCACCAACGTCGCCAACGACATCGGCGCGACCTACTACGGCGAGGTCAAGGAGAAGGGCGGCGGCTCCAAGGACGTCAGCGAATACCCCTCGATCGAGGAACTGCCCGAAGCCCTCGGCGACGCCGAGGCCATCACCTACTCCGTCGGCCCGGACGGCGAACCGCTCAAGTCGGTCAAGTACGTCCTGGGCTCGAAACTGTGGAAGAACCTCCCGGCCGTCAAGGCGGGCAAGACCTTCCCGATCCGCTACACCGAGGCCGCGACCTACGGCGACGCCCTGCTCGCCCTGGACGCGCTCGACGAATCACTCGCACCGCTGCTGAAGAAGTGACGACCACCCCCGCCACCACCCGAAGCCCGGCCGCCCGGCACGTCCTCGTGCTGGCGGCCGGGCTGGTGCTGCTGGCCGCGGCCGTGATCGTCGGCCTGGGCGTCGGTGCCCGTTCCGTCCCGCCCGCCGAGGTGGTGCGGGCCCTGTTCGCCTTCGACGGCGGCGACGACCATCTCGTCGTCCACGATGTCCGGATCCCCCGGGCGCTTCTGGGCATCGGCGTCGGGGCCGCCCTGGCCGTGGCCGGAGTGCTCATCCAGACCCTGACGCGCAACCCGCTGGCCGAACCCGGACTGCTGGGCGTCACCTCCGGCGCCGGATTCACCGTCATCCTGGGCGCCGCCGCGGGCCTGGCCACCGGCGCGGTCACCGAACTCGGCTTCGCCGCGCTGGGAGCCGTCGCCGCCGCGACCCTCGTCTACGCCGTCGGCCGCTCCAGTCCACTGCGGCTGGTCCTCACCGGGGTCGCGCTCAGCGCCGTCCTGACCGGCATCGGACTGGGACTGCGGCTGATGCTGCCCGACGTGTTCGACCAGTACCGGTTCTGGTCGGTGGGTTCGCTGGCGGGCCGCGAACAGGCGCCGCTGGCGGTGCCGCTGACCGTCATCGGCCTCGCCCTGGTCGCGGCGCTGCTGCTGAGCCGCCCGCTGGCGGCCGTGTCCCTGGGCGACACCGTCGCGCACACCCTGGGCGCCAACGTCACCCGGATCCGGCTGTCGGCCCTGATCGTCGTGACCACTCTGGTCGGAGCCGCGACCGCGGTGGCGGGCCCGATCCTGTTCGTCGGCCTGATCGTGCCGCAACTGGCGCGCCGCCTGGCCACCGGCTCCGTCGGCTGGCTCATCGGCTACGCCGTCGTCCTGGGCGCCATCCTGATGCTGGCCGCCGACACCATCGCCCGGGTGCTGCTGCCCACCGGCGAGGTCCCGGTCGCCATCGTCACCGCGTTCTTGGGCGGCCCGGCCCTCATCGCCGCCGTCCGTCGTGATCGGACCGTGGCGACGTGACCCTCCTCCTCGTCAAGACCGGTGACCGGTTCGTGCGCGTCGAACGCCGCACCGCCGTGCTGTCGATCGCCCTGGTCGCCACGATTCTCACCGTCGGCCTGCTGGGCCTGTGCTACGGGGCCTCGTGGAAGAGCCCCGGCGACGTGATCGCCGCGTTGGCCGGAACCGGCGACTCGGTCGTCGTCGTACGCGACTGGCGGCTGCCGCGCGTCCTGGCCGCCATCGTCTTCGGCGCCGCCCTCGGCGTGGCCGGGGCGATCTTCCAGAACCTCACCCGCAACCCGCTGGGCAGCCCCGACGTCATCGGCCTGGACGCCGGTGCCTACACCGGCACCCTCGTGGCCCTGACCGTCCTGTCGGGAACATCGGTGCAACTGGCGACCAGCTCCGTCATCGGCGGTCTGCTCGTGGCCGCGACGATCTACCTGCTGGCGATGCGCGGCGGCGTCTCCGGGCTGCGGCTGATCATCATCGGCATCGCCGTCAACGCGATGGTGACCGCGCTGAACTCCTGGATCGTGCTGCGCGCCGAACTGGAGGTCGCGATCGCCGCCGTCGGCTGGAGCGCGGGCTCCCTCAACGGCGTCGACTGGGCCGACGTGGCACTGCCGTTGGCCATCATCGTGGTGCTGTTGGCCGCCATGGTCACCCGCGCCGGGGCGGTACACCAGGCCGCGCTGGGCAACGCCGTGGCCGCCACCACCGGGGTGCGGCTGGGCCGGTTGCGGCTGACGATGATCGCCATCGGCGTCGGCCTCACCGCGACGGTCACCGCCGTGGCCGGGCCGATCGCGTTCATCGCGCTGGCCGCCCCGCAGATCGGCCGCCGCCTGGCGCGCGCCCCCGGGGTGCCGCTGCTCCCGGCCGCCCTGTGCGGCGCGGTGTTGTTGCAGGTGGCCGACCTGGGCGCGCAACTGCTGCTGGCGCCGGTGTCGCTGCCGGTCGGCGTCGTCACCACCGCCATCGGCGGGGCTTACCTGATCTGGCTGTTGACCACCGAGGTGAAACGCTCATGAACGACAACGCCCACCCCGTGCGGCTGTCCGCCCGCGACCTGACCCTGCGCTACGGCGACCGGGTGGTGGCCACCGGTCTGAGCCTCGACATCCCCGACCGGGCGTTCACCGTGATCGTCGGACCCAACGCCTGCGGCAAGTCCACACTGCTGCGAGCCCTGGTGCGACTGCTGCGCCCCGCCGAGGGCTCCGTCCGGCTCGACGAGGCCGACCTGGCCGCGCACCCGGCGAAACAACTGGCCCGGACCCTGGGCTTCCTGCCGCAGGATCCACTGTCGCCGGACGACATCAAGGTGCGGCAACTGGTCGCGCGGGGCCGGTACCCGCACCAGTCGGCGCTGTCGCTGTGGTCGCGCGCCGATGAGGAGGCCGTCGCCGAGGCCATGGCCACCGCCGGAGTCGCCGACCTGTCCGAACGGCTGGTCACCGAACTGTCGGGCGGGCAGCGGCAACGCGTGTGGGTGGCGATGGTGCTGGCGCAGCAGACCCCCTACCTGCTGCTGGACGAGCCGACCTCGTTCCTGGACCTGGCGCACCAGTACCGGTTGCTGGACCTGCTGGCCCGGCTGCGCGACGAGGGCCGCACCGTCATCGCGGTCCTGCACGACATCAACCAGGCCTGCCGCTACGCCGACCACCTGATCGCCATGAAGGACGGACGCGTCGTCGCCGAGGGCCCCGCCAAGACCATCGTGGACGCCGAACTCGTCGACGACGTCTTCGACCTCCCCAGCGTCGTGGTCGACTGCCCGACCACCGGAGCCCCGATGGTGGTTCCCGAACCGGGACACCGGTAACCGCTGGAACACGGCTTCGGTCCGGGGTGGACCCGTAACGGACGAATCCGGGCACATGGTTGCATATAAGAATGCTTACTCAAGGCGATGAACCGCTGATCCGGTTGCTCGGTGACGTGTCGATCGTCGTCAACGGTGAGCCGGTCTCGGCGGGTACGCCGAAGCAGGCGTGTGTGTTGGCGTGTCTGGCCTGGACGCCGGGTACGCCGGTGGACACTGACACGATCATCGAGCGGGTCTGGGACGGTGACGCCCCCGCCAATCCGCGTAATACCTTGTCGCCGTATGTGACCCGGCTGCGTTCCCTCCTGTCCGACACGGGCGCGACCATCACCGGTAAGAGCGGTACCTACACCCTCAACGTCGCCGACACCGACGTCGACGTCCACGCCATGCGAACCCTCGCCGCCCGCGCCCGCGACGTCCCCGCCCACCACCCCGACGCGATCAGCCTGCGCCGCAAGGCATTGCGGCTGTGGCGCGGCTCGCCGCTGTCGCGCGTCGACTGCCGCTGGGCCGACGCGATCTCGGTGACCCTCGAACCCGAACACGTCAGCCTGTGGACCGACCTGTTCGACGCGGAACTGGCCCAGGGCAACCACGCCACCATCCTGGGAGAACTGTCGCAGCTTCACAACCGCCATCCCGACAACGAGAACCTCATCGGACAGTACATGGTGGCGCTGTACCGGTGCGGACGCGGCGTGGAGGCCCTGGAGACGTTCCGGCGCACCGATTCCCGGTTCCGCCGCGAGTTCGGCATCGACGCGTCGCGGCGGCTGGCCGAACTACAGCGCCGCATCCTCGCCGACGATCCGTCCCTGTCGGACACCGCCGCCGCCAAGACCAGCACCGAACCCGTCCCGGCGCAGCTGCCCGAGCCGCCGCCGGGCTTCGTGGGCCGCAGTGCCGAACTGCGCGCCGCCGACGACCAGGTGGCGCGGGGACGGCGCGCGGTGGCGTTCGTCGGTCCCGGCGGCATGGGCAAGACCTCGCTGGCCCTGTGGTGGGCGCATCGCGTCGCCGCCGATTTCGCCGACGGCCAGCTGTTCGCCGACCTGCGCGGCTACTCCGGCGAGGAACCGGTACCGACATCCCGGATCCTGGCCGGATTCCTGCGAGCCCTTGGCCACAACGACTCCGACCTGCCCACAGGGGAGTCGGAGCTGGCGGGCATGTACCGCACGGCGCTGGCCAAGAAGAACGTCCTCATCGTGCTGGACAACGCCGCCGGCCCCGCGCAGGTCCGGCCACTGCTGCCCGGCGACGGCAACTGCCTGGCCGTCCTCACCAGCCGCGACGACCTGCGCGGCCTCAAAGTCGACCACGACGTGGCCACCATCGGCGTCGGCGAACTGTCCACACCCGACGCGGTGGCGATCCTGTCGGCCCACGTCACCGCCGCCCCCGAGGCCCGCGACCAGCTGGAGCGACTGGCGGAACTGTGCGGCCACCTGCCGCTGGCGATCCGGCTGGCCGCCAGTCGCCTGCCCTCCGGTTCGGCCGAGGAACTGTCCGCACTGGTCACCGACCTGGAGTCCGGCGACCGGCTGGCGACCCTGTCGCGGCCCGGCGAGACCGTCGGCGGCCTGGCCGCCACCATCGAGTCCTCCTACCGCCGACTGGATCCCGCCGCCCGCGAGGTCTTCGAACTGCTGGGCGCCCACCCCAGCGGCGAGGCCGACGCGGCGGCACTGGCCAACGCCGTGGGCCGTCCGGTCGCGCAGGTGAACCGCAGCCTGCGGCGCCTGGAGGCCGCCCACCTCGCGCACCGGGTCGAGTCCCGTTGGGGCGTCCACGATCTGGTCAAGGAGTTCGCGGCCCGCGCGGCCGGTGACGTCGGTGACCGGCTGGGCCGCCTGTACGACTGGTACGCGATGGGCGTCCTGGGCGCCGACGGCCACATCTACGGTCCCCGGCCGCAACTGCGGGTCGACACGACCGTCCCGCCGCCGGAGTTCGACGGCGCGGGCGAGGCCGACGCCTGGGTGGAGCCGCGCGTCGACGTGTTCCTGGCCGCGATCGACCAGGCCGCCGCGCGGCACCGCGACCAGGCGCTGCGACTGGTGACAGGACTGTGGCGGTACCTGTGGCGGCGCGGCATGTACGACGCCTGGATCACCGCCCAGCACACCGTTCTGGACGCGTTCGGCGAGGACGCCGACGCGCGGGTGCGCTGCCAGCTGCTGATGGGCCTCGGCAACGCCTACAACTGCGCCGGACGGCACGACAAGGGCGCCGGGCACATCCGCGCCGCCTACGACCTGGCCCAGGACCTGGACGTGGAGGAACGCGCCAAGACCGCCGGGGCCCTGGGGGTGCTGTTGAGCGACTGCGGTTCCAGCCGCGAGGCACGGTCCTATCTGGAACAGGCCCGGGACCTGTACGCCAAGGCCGCGGTGCCCGGCCGGGTGGCGGTGTCGCAGTACGAACTGGGACGGCTGGACTACCGCGACGAGGTCTTCGCCGACGCCCTGGACCGGTTCGCCGAGGCGGTGGCGGTGTGGGAGTCGCTGGCCCCGGGTTCGGTCGCGATCGGGCTGACCAGCCTGGGCCGCACCCAGGCGCGACTGGGACGGCTGGCCGAGGCCGCGACCACTCTGGAGCGCGCGGTGGCGGCGGCCCGCGACCTGTCGCACCCGTCGGTGGAGAGCTACGCGCTGAGCATCCTGGCGATCGTGCTGCACCGCAACGGCAGTACCCGGGCGGGCTGGCGACGGCACCGGGAGGCGATCGCGTTGACGCCCCGGGTCACCCACGCCGACCTGCGCGTCGAGATCCACAACTTCGCCGGGGTGTTCCGCGCCCAGGCCGAGCAGCCCGAGGCCGCGATCGAGTACCACCACGTCGCGCTGGCACTGGCCGAGGAGGCCGACGCCGGATACGAGAAGGCCCGGGCCCACCAGGGACTCGCCGACGCCTACGCCGCGCGGGACGACGCCGAGGCGGCGGCACACCGGCGGGCCGCGGCGGCCGGATTCGCGCTGGCACAGACCCCGCCGCCGAGCGACCTGCTGTGACCGGCGCGGTGCGCCCTGTCGGATAGGTGACAATAGGTTCCATGCGTCTATCCGCCCGTGTCGACTATGCCCTGCGCGCCGCCGTGGAACTGACTTCGGTGGGGGAGGAGTGGCTGTCGGCGGAGAAGGTCGCCGGAGCCCAGAAGATCCCCGGGAAGTTCTGTGAGTCCATCCTGCTGCAACTGCGGCGCGGCGGTCTCATCGAGTCGCGGCGCGGCCCCGACGGCGGCCACCGGCTGGCCCGTCCGGCCAAGGAAATCTCGCTGGCCGATGTCATCCGGGTCGTGGACGGCCCGCTGGTGGGGGTGCGCGGCCAGCGTCCGGAGCATGTGGACTACGACGGCACCGCCGCGGCGCTGCGGGACGTGTGGATCGCGTTGCGGGCCAGCGAACGCAAGATCCTGGAGTCGGTGACCCTTGCCGACGTCGCCGGTGGCAAGCTGCCCGCCGCGGTGCGCAAACTCGCCGCCGACCCAGCGGCGTGGCGGTGACGGCCCGAGGCCGTCGCCGCCACGAAAAGACGTACTAGCTGGTGGGCGTCGAGGTGCCGGTGGCCGCCGGTTGCGGTTCCGCCTCGGCGGTGCCATCGGCGGCTGACCGGCTCGTGGCCACCGGCCGCGGTTCGCGCTCGGCGGCGTCATCGTCGCCGGTGAGGCCGACGGGTTCACGGTCACCGGCGCGTCCGATGAAGTGGGCGGCCACGGCGATGCCCACGAGCGCGGCGCAGGCCAGCAGCGTCACGACGCCCGGCACGTCCCACAGCGCCATGCCCGAGCCGAGCAGCAGCACCGCCAGGGCCCAGCGCAGGATCGACTCCGGCGCCCGGGCCGACAGTTTCGCGCCGACGTAGATGCCGGGGATGGCTCCCAACAGGACGGTTCCGGCCAGCGCCAGCTGGGTGTCCCCGAAGATCCAGTGCCCCAGCGCGGCCGAGGCCACCAGCGGGATGGCCTGCACCAGGTCGGTGCCCACGAGTTCGTTGGCGCGCAGCCTCGGGTGGGTCAGCATCAGCAGCACGATGATCAGTGATCCGGAGCCCACCGAGGTCACACCGACGATCAGGCCGCCGACCACGCCGATGAGCAGCGCCGGTACCGGCTTGATGCGAGTCGGTCCGTCGGTGGTCGCGGTGCCGCGCCGCCGGGACAGGATGATCCGGGCGAACATTCCCACGACGGCCAGCAGCAGTGCCGCGCCGATGATGAGTTTGAGTCCGTCCTGCACGGCCTTCCCGTCGCCGAGCAGGCTGATCAGCCAGGCCCCGGCGAAACCGGCGGGTATCGCGGTGGGCAGCAACCATCTGACGAGATCCCAGCGGACCGTTCCGGCCCGGTGGTGAACGACGGCCCCGACGGGTTTCATGGCCACCGAGGCGGTCAGGTCGCTGCCGACCGCGGCGGTGGGGTTGACCCCGAAGACCAGCACCATGATGGGCGTCATCAGGGCACCACCGCCCATTCCGGTCAGTCCGACCGACAGGCCGACGAGTACGCCGGCGACGATGACGAGTAGCGAGATGTCCATGCGGCCACCGTTCCACGAGTCCGGGGCGAAAGTCTATGTTCTCGACCATATTAGTAGAAGTAGTGGACAATTCCGCCGCTGTGGCGATGCGTGTCGGTCCCAAAATCCGGCCACTGTGTCCGTGAGGCGGCTGGTACGCCGCTCCGGCACCGGATCCCGCATCGGCCTTTTGGCCGGTATCGCATGGCCCTTCACATCACTGGACTGGTTCGCGTCGGGGGAGTAAGATAGCCTACTAATCCCACTAAATAAGTCGACAATATAGGGATTATGTGAAGGACTGACCATGCCCGCATTGATCATCATCGCCTTCGTAGGCATAGCCGCCCAGCTCATCGACGGGGGGCTGGGGATGGGCTACGGCGTCATCTCCACCTCCCTGCTACTGCTGGCCAGCCTCAACCCGGCCGCCGCCTCCGCCTCGGTGCACCTCGCCGAGATCGGCACCACCCTGGTGTCGGGCGCCTCGCACTGGAAATTCGGCAACATCGACTGGAACGTCGTGGCCCGCATCGCCGTCCCCGGCGCCGTTGGCGCGTTCATCGGCGCCTACGCCCTGTCGTCCATCCCCGCCGACAACGCCAAACCCTGGACCAGCGGCATCCTGCTCCTGTTGGGCGCCTACCTGCTGATCCGCTTCAGCCGCGGCCACGCCCCCGTCGACCCCACCAAACCCCCGCCCCGCTCCAAGTTCCTGGTACCGCTGGGCCTGGTCGCCGGAACCGTCGACGCCACCGGCGGAGGCGGCTGGGGACCCATCGCCACCCCCACCCTGTTGGCCTCCAAACGCCTCGACCCGAAGAAGATCATCGGCTCGGTGTCGGCCGCCGAGTTCGCCGTCGCCATCGCCGCCACCGCCGGATTCGGCTTCGGCAGCGCCATCGACGGCGTCGTGTGGCCCACCGTCGCCGCCCTGCTCATCGGTGGCGTCATCGCCGCCCCCATCGCGGCGTGGCTGGTGCGCAGACTGCCCACCCGCATCCTCGGCGTCGCCGTCGGCGGCATCATCGTCGGCACCAACGCCAACACCATCCTGGGCGCGCTCGAGGCCACCGCCCCGATCTACTACGTCAGCTTCGCCGTGCTGGCCGTCGCCTGGATCACCGCGCTGACGCTGGTGCTGCGCACCAAGGCGCTGGCACCCACCGAAGCCGAGACCGAACCCGCCGAGGCCACGGCCTGAGAAGACCACCGCTCCTGTCGCCGCACACCGCCCGTCCCCGTACAACACCCGTTGTCGGGGACGGGCGTTTGTAGACTGCAAGAGAAGACAGGAGCATCGCCATGAGCCGACCCTTCGCCTCCAGCGCCGATCTGGCGCCCAAGAAACAGACCCTGGAAATACTCGGGGACGGGGTGTACGCGCTCACCGCCGAAGGCGATCCCAACGTCGGGGCCATCGAGGGCGAGGACTTCGTGGTCTGCTTCGACGCCATGGCCACCCCGCACGCCGCCCGCGCCTGGCTGCAACAACTGCACCACCACACCGACAAACCGGTGCGGTACCTGGTGCTCAGCCACTACCACGCGGTGCGCACCCTGGGCGCCTCCGCCTTCGGCACCGACATGGTCATCGCCCACGACAACACCCGCGGCCTCATCGCCGAACGCGGCACCGACGACTGGGAGTCCGAGTACGCCCGCATGCCCCGGCTGTTCGACAATCCGCAGTCCATACCCGGCCTGACCTGGCCCAGCATCACCTTCGCCGACAAGATGACCATCCAGCTGGGCGGCGACCGGGGCCAGCTGGTGCTGGCGCACTGCGGCTACGGCCACACCGAGGGCGACATCGTCGCGTGGCTGCCCAAACAGCGGATCCTGTTCACCGGCGACCTCGTCGAAGCCCAGGCCGCCCTGTACACCGGCGACGCCTACCACCGGCAGTGGGCCACCACCACCCTCGACCACGTCGCCTCCTTCGAGGCCGACACCCTCGTCGGCGGTCGCGGCGCCTGCGTGTGGGGCCACGAGGAGGTCAACGCCGCCATCGGCCAGACCCGCGACTTCCTCGACACCATGCTGCGCGAGGTCTCGATGGTCTTCGAGACCGACGGCACGCTGCGTGAGGCCTTCCACGCCGTCCACGCCGCGCTGGAACCGCGCTACGGCGGCTGGCCCATCTTCGAACACTGCCTGCCGTTCAACGTCTCCCGGCTGTGGGACGAGCTCGACGGCATCAACCGGCCCCGGGTGTGGACCGCCGAACGCGACCGGGACATCTGGGAGACCCTCCAGGAATAGCGACAGCCCCCGTCATGAGCGCCACCTGCGTCGTCATCGGTGCCGGACCCGTCGGCCAGACCTGCGCGCTGCTGCTGGCGCACTGGGGTCTTGCGGTGACGCTGCTCGACCAGGCCCCGCACCGCGAGGCGGTGGGATCCAAGTCCATCTGCCAGCAACGCGACGTCCTCGACATCTGGGCCCGGCTGGGAGCCGGGGCCATCACCCGCGACGGTCTCACCTGGACCACCGCCCGCACCTTCTACCGCGACCGCGAGATCCACTCCTGGAGCTTCGCGCCCACCACCGGCACCCCGCCGTTCGTCAACATCTCGCAGTCCCACACCGAGGCCGTCCTCGACGCGCTCATCGACGCCGATCCGCGCATCACCCGGCGCTGGGCACACGAGGTCACCGCCATCACCCAGCCCGACCCCGAAACCGTCCACATTCACCTCGCCGACGGCACCCGGATCGCGGGCGGCTACGCCCTGGTGTGCACCGGCGCCCAGCACCGGCTGCGCGACAGCCTCGGCATCGACTTCCCCGGCAGCACCCACCCCGACCGCTTCCTCATCTGCGACATCACCGCCGACCTGCCCGGCCGCCGACACGAACGCCACTTCCACTTCGACCCCGCCGCCAACCCCGGCCGCCAGATCCTCATCCACCCCTGCCCCAACGACACCTTCCGCATCGACTGGCAGGTACCGTCCAGTTTCGACATCGCCGCCGACGACCTCGACACCCGCATCCGCGCCGTCATCGGCGACACGGGCTACCGCATCAGCTGGAACACCGTCTACCGCTTCCACTCCCGCGTCGCCACCGCACTCCACACCGGACGCGTCTTCCTCGTCGGCGACGCCGCCCACCTGTTCGCGCCCTTCGGCGCCCGCGGCCTCAACTCCGGGGTCGCCGACGCCGAGAACGCCGCCTGGAAGATCGCCGCCCACGCCAACGGCTGGGCCCCCGAGGCCCTGCTGGCCAGCTACCACACCGAACGCCACGCCGCCGCGCTTGAGAACCAGCACATCGTCGACACCACCATGGCCTTCCTGGCGCCGGGCACCCCCGCCCAGCTCCAGTACCGTCAGACCACACTCGACAAAGCCGCCGCCGACCCAACGCTGGCCGCCGCCATCGACTCGGGCCGGTTCGCCGAACCCTTCTGGTACACCGCATCCCCGCTCACCACCCCCGCCTCCCACCGGGCCTTCACCCACCGCCCGCCCAAAGGCCACACCCCGCCACCGGCGCCGGGTACCATCTGTCCCGACACCAACCTGCCCGACGGCACCCCACTACGCCGGCACCTGCGCGGCCACTTCACCCTCATCGCCCACGGCCCCCACCCCCGATTCCACGCCCTCACCGACGCGCCCACCCGGGTCATCGACCTGACCCGCGCCCCCGAACTCGCCCGCACCCTCGACATCGGACCCGACGAAATCTGGCTCACCCGCCCCGACGCCCATCTCGCCGGCACCATTGCGGGCGCCACCCACCGCGACATCGCCGACGCGCTGCGTCGCGCCCTGGGCGGCTGAAGCCCCCATTTCGTGCCGCGCCCGCCGACCACACCTTGCCGAACCCCCACCGCACTGCCAGGATGTAAGCCGCAAACAAACGACCCCGACCGCACCGCCGCCCACGACGCGCCGGCCGCGAACCAACGGAGACACCATGAGCTTCAACAGCCCCCCACCGTCCTTCCTGCCCCCCTCGCCCCCGCGCAAGTCCCGCGCCGGCGGCATCATCCTCCTGCTGGCCGGGATCCTCGCCGCGGTGTCGCCCTTCATCTCCTGGGTGCCCGCCCTAGGCCAAGGCAAGTCCAGCCTCAAGTACTTCGCCGACCAGTTCGGTCAGGTCGAAGGCGTCAGCGCCCTGAGCAACCCGCAGTACTGGTTCTACGCGATCCTCGGCGGCGCCGGTCTGGCCATCATCTTCGGCCTCATCGGACTGGCCGGGAGCAAGGGCGTCAACATCACCGTCGGCATCTTCGGACTGCTGGCCGCCATCGCCATCTCCTTCCCCCCGATCTGGATGCTCACCGGTGCCGACTCGGCCCAGTCCCTGGCCAAGGGCCTCGGGCAACTGGGCGCCGGATACTACGGCGCGGCCGTCGCCGGATTCCTCGCCCTCGTGGGAATGCTGTTCGCCTTCATCGGTGCCGCGAAGAAGTAAGCGGCGCAGGCGATGACGTGACAATGGCGCCGAGCCTCGGCTCGGCGCCATTAACGTCTTCAAACCGGCTCAAAAGTCCATGATGGACACGCACCGCACGCCACGTCCGACAGATTCTCCATAATGTCGGACGAGTTATCGCAAAAGTGATATCGCGGATGTTTCGTGGCTTCGCCACTGCGGTGCCGGAAGCGGGACTTGAACCCGCACGCCCTTTCGGACAATACATTTTGAGTGTATCGTGTCTGCCAATTCCACCATTCCGGCGCTAATCGGACATATCGGATGGCCTGGGAACCGGTGACCCCGGGTCTGCCAGGCATCTTCAAGCCCGGTGCGACATCTTACCGATGCCCATACCGGACGGTACGCACCCCCTGCCCGCGTCGCAACGCGATATCGCGTCTCAACGTCCAGAACTGCCCGCCCCGTGACCCCGCCAACCGGATACGCTGTGGACTCGCTCGCGCGTGTCGGTGCGGTTCCTCCGGCGCGCTGCCGTCACACGTATTGGGAAGGGTGCTGCGCAGCATGACCGGAACGGACGCTGAGGCCGCGCCGCGGCGGGTGCTGATCGCCGAGGACGAGGGCCTGATCCGGCTCGACCTCGCCGAGATGCTCGCCGAGGAGGGATTCGAGGTGGTCGGTGAGGCCGCCGACGGAGAGACCGCGGTCAAGCTGGCCGAGGAGAAGCGCCCCGACCTGGTGATCTGCGATATCCAGATGCCGATCATGGACGGTCTGCAGGCGGCGGAGCGGATCGTGGCGGCCCGGATCGCGCCGGTGGTGATCCTGACGGCCTTCAGCCAGCGGGACCTGATCGCGCGGGCCAACAGCGCCGGGGCGATGGCGTATCTGGTCAAACCCTTCCAGAAGTCGGATCTGGTTCCGGCCATCGAGTTGTCGCTGGCACGGTTCGCGGAACTGACGGCACTGGAGGCCGAGGTCGAGTCGCTGACGGAGCGGCTGGAGATCCGCAAGCTCGTGGACCGGGCCAAGGGTCTGTTGATGACGCGCTATGGGATGGCCGAGCCGGACGCGTTCCGGTGGATTCAGCGCGCGGCGATGGATCACCGGTTGTCGATGCGGGATGTGGCGATGCGGATCATCGAGGAGTCGCAGCCGTCGGAGTCTGACGAGTTATCCGCCGAATAGGTCTGTTCGGCTGAGTGAATATTCATGGATTCGCAGGCAATGCCTCAATACGGTAACGATGCATTCCGATTTGGTCGTGTCCCCTTTCGGTTGGTGTGAGATTGGGATAACTTCTCGCCTCAGCGGGTGAGTGGTTTCACCTGTGACCCTGCCGATGTCGGTGGGGGTTCCCTGCGTGAGGTGAGAAGGCTATGACCGTGAATCGGAGAGTTTGGCGGGTGTTGGCGTCCGCCGCGGCGATGGCGACGGTAGTCGGTGCCATGGCGGCGTGTGGTAATCCGAATGACAGTGCGTCGGGCGATTGTGAGTACGCGATCGCGTCGATGGGTGCGTTGACCGGACCGAACGCGGGGCTTGGTGAGGTCATGCGTGACGGTGCGAAGGTCGCTGTCGAGATCTACAACGAGAAGAACAAGGACGCGCAGGTGTGCTTCGAGGAGTTCGACTCCAAGGGCACCGAGAAGGACGCGCCCGGTGTGGCGAAGAAGATCGCCAAGGACAAGAAGATCCTGGGCGTCGTCGGGCCGGGCTTCTCCGGTGAGTCGACCGCCGCGAACCCGATCTTCGAAGAGGCCGGAATGCCGATCATCTCGGGTTCGGCCACGGCTCCGGAGCTGGCCGAGAAGGGCTGGAAGGTCTTCCACCGCACCATCGGCAACGACGCGGTGCAGGGTCCGGCCGTGGCGTCGTACATCAACGACGTCCTCAAGGCCAAGAAGGTCTTCGTGATCGACGACCAGACCGCCTACGGTGAGGGCCTGGCCAAGACCCTGAAGGACGCCCTGGGCGACAAGCTCGCGGGCGAGGAGCAGGTCAAGACCGACCAGAAGGAGTTCGCTCCGGTCATCAACAAGCTGAAGGACTCCAAGGCCGACGCGGTGTTCTACAGTGGCTACTACCCCGAGGGTGGTCCGTTCCTGAACCAGATGAAGAAGGCCGGAGTCGAGGCCCAGTTCATCGGTCCCGACGGTGTCAAGGACGAGAACTTCATCGAGGCGGCCAAGGACGCTTCCGAGGGTGCCATCATCACCTGCCCGTGCATCCCCGGTGAGAAGGCCGAAGGCGACTTCGCCAAGGAGTTCGAGAAGCGCATCGGTGAGGCCCCGGGTACCTACGGTGCCGAGGCCTTCGACGCGGCCAACGTGTTCCTCGACGGCATCAAGGATGGCGTGAAGGACACCAAGAGCATGCTGGACTTCGTCAACAAGTACGACAAGGCTGGCGCCAGCAAGCACATCAAGTTCGACAAGGACGGCAACATCGCCGTCGACGTTGTCTGGGCCTACAAGGTCGAGGACGGCAAGATCGTCGCTGACCAGGAGATCGAGCTCAAGTAGAGCCGTAGACCGTTGTAGTCGAGGGCACGAACTGACGCGTTGCATGTGTTGTTCGTGCCCTCGACTCCGATCAGAGAGCAATTTACGTGGACTTCCCCTATCTGGTGTCCCATTTCTTGGGCACCACTATGGATGGATTGGTGATCGGCGGCATCTACGCCCTGATCGCCCTGGGGTACACCCTTGTGTACGGTGTGCTCAAATTGATCAACTTCGCACACTCCGAGGTATTCATGCTCGGAGCGTTCGCGGCCGTCGGAATCTGGACCGTCCTGGGTGTGAACGAGGGCCCGACGCCCTCACTGGGCGGCTTCATCCTGTTGGCCATCGTCGGTTTGGCAGCGGCGATGGCGGCTTCGGGTGGTACGGCGCTGGCGCTCGAATACATCGCCTATCGCCCGTTGCGACGCAAGAAGGCACCGCGGCTGGTGTTCCTCATTACCGCCATCGGTGTCTCACTGGCCCTCAACGAGGGCATGGGTGTGCTGACCAGCCGCGACGACGTCGGTGTCCCGGAGGTCTTCAAACAGACCATCCTGATCGACTGGGACAGTGGCGCCCTTGGCCGGTTGCGGGTGTCTGATCTGGACATCGGGATCATCGTGATGGCCTTCGGCCTGCTGGTGGCCCTGGACATGTTCGTCAACAGGACCCGGCCGGGTGCCGGAATCCGGGCGGTGGCCCAGGATCCCGACACCGCGGCGTTGATGGGCATCAACAAGAACCGGATCTTCGCGCTGACGTTCATCCTGGGTGGTCTGGCCGCGGGTGTCGCGGCGGTCATGTGGGATCTTCGGTACAGCAGCATCAAGCACAGCCTGGGCTTCCTGTTGGGCGTCAAGGCGTTCACCGCGGCCGTCATGGGCGGTATCGGTAACCTGCGGGGCGCCCTGGTGGGTGGCTTCGCGCTGGGTTTGATTGAGAACTGGTCGGGCGCGGTGTTCGGAAACGCGTGGCTCGACGTTGTGGCGTTCACGGTGCTCGTGGTGGTGCTGATGTTCCGTCCCACGGGTCTTTTGGGTGAATCGCTTGGGAGGTCGAAGGCATGAACATGTTGGACCGCATGCGCAGTGTCGACAATCGACGTGTGGGCGCGCTGGCCGCGATGGGCCGCCGGTGGCGGTCGCTGTCGTGGTACTGGCGGGCCGCGGCGATCGTCGCGGTACTGGTGCTGTTCTATTCGCTGCCGATCCTCAACGAGTACTACGTATTCCCGATCAACTACCTGTCCACCGACGCCGTCTCCGGCGGTACCGCCTTCGACGACGCTCTGGTGCTGACATCGATCTGGGTGCTGGTGGCCGTCGGCCTGAACGTGGTCATCGGCATGGCCGGACTGCTGGACCTGGGATACATCGGGTTCTTCGCGGTCGGCGCCTACACGGTGGCGATCTTCGGTTCGCCGACCTCCGAGGTGGCCACGGCCTACCCGTGGCTGGCGCTGGTGCCGATCGGCATCGCGCTGGCGATGGTCTCGGGCGTGATCCTGGGTATCCCGACGCTGCGGTTGCGCGGCGACTATCTGGCCATCGTGACCATGGGATTCGGTGAGATCATCCGGATCGTCGCGGTCAACACCGACGTGACCAACGGTCAGCAGGGCATCCAGAACATCCCCAAGCCGCCGGGCTCGCTGTTCGAGAACGTGCTGGACAGCCGTCCGATGTACTGGCTGTGTCTGACCATCGTGGTCATCTGCATCTTCGGTGTGGCGCGGCTGGAGAACAGCCGGGTCGGCCGGGCGTGGCTGGCGGTGCGCGAGGACGAGGACGCGGCGGGCATCATGGGTGTCCCGGCGTTCAAGTTCAAGATCTGGGCCTTCGCCATCGGCGCCGCAGTCGGCGGACTGTCCGGGGTGCTGTACGCCAGCAAGGAAGGTGTCATCAACTCCGACAGCTTCCCGTTGCAGACCTCCATCCTGTTCGTGGCGATGGTGGTGCTGGGCGGACAGGGCAACACCGCCGGTGTCATCCTGGGCGCGATCGTGGTGGCCTACCTGCCGGAGCGGCTGCGGTTCGTGGCCGACTGGCGTGAGGTGCTGTTCGGTGTCGCGCTCGTTGTCGTGATGATCTTCCGTCCGCAGGGCATCCTGCCGTCCTCGCGGCGTTCCGCGGAACTGGCTGATGCGAAGGCCGAGGCAAAGGAGGTGAAGGTCAGTGGCTGACAACCTTGTCTCCGAAACGGCCGCGCCGTACGTGGACCAGACCGGCCCGCCGCTGTTGAGCGTCGACAACGTGACGCTGAAGTTCGGTGGTCTGACCGCGCTCAACCAGGTCAGCTTCGAGGTCCGCAAGGGCGAGATCCTGGCGCTCATCGGACCCAACGGCGCCGGCAAGACCACCTGCTTCAACGTGATGACCGGTCTGTACCGGCCCACGGCGGGCACCGTCGTGTTCGACGGGACCAAGCTGCCGGGCCGCAAACCGCACCACATCACGAAGCTGGGCATCGCGCGTACCTTCCAGTCGATCCGGTTGTTCCCGGAGATGACGGCGATGGAGAACGTCCTGGTCGGTGCCGACGTGCACCACAAGACCAGCGTCGTGGGCGCGCTGTTCGGCCTGCCGAGGCACCGGCGCGAGGAACGCGAGGGCCGAGCCGAGGCGTTGCGGCTGCTGGACTTCGTCGGCATGAAGCACCTGGCCGGTGAGGTGGCGCGCAACCTGTCCTACGGGTACCAGCGACGACTGGAGATCGCCCGGGCACTGGCCACCAAGCCGAAGCTGCTGTGCCTCGACGAACCCGCGGCCGGATTCAACCCGGCCGAGAAGGAGGAGCTGCGGGAACTCATCCGCCGCATCCGCGACCTGGGCCACACGATCCTGCTCATCGAGCACGACATGCGGCTGGTCATGGGCATCGCCGAACGCATCGTGGTGCTGGAGTTCGGGCAGAAGATCGCCGACGCCCCGCCCGCCGAGGTCCGCGAGAACCCGAAGGTGATCGCGGCCTACCTCGGTGAACCCGACGAGGACGACGTGGACGCCGACCTGATGCCCGACCGCGACGACCAGGGAGGTTCCGATGACGGCGATTCTTGAGATCCGTGACCTGTCGGTCTACTACGGCCGGATCAAGGCTCTGCACGACATCAGCCTGACCGTCGGCGAGGGTGAGATCGTGGCGCTGATCGGCACCAACGGTGCCGGTAAGACCACCACGATGAAGGCGATCTCGGGCCTGCGGGCCGCGCACGGCACCATCCGGTTCCAGGGCAAGGACATCACCAAGGTCAAGGCCCACCACCGGGTGGGGCTGGGCATCAGCCAGTCCCCGGAGGGCCGGGGCGTGTTCCCGGGCATGACGGTGCGCGAGAACCTGATGCTGGGCGCCTTCACCCGCAAGGACAAGGCGGCCATCGCCACCGACCTGGACCGGGTGCTGCACCTGTTCCCGCGGCTGAAGGAGCGCTTCACCCAGGCCGCGGGCACCATGTCCGGTGGTGAACAGCAGATGCTGGCGATGGGCCGGGCGCTGATGTCCCGTCCGAAGCTGCTGCTGCTGGACGAACCGTCCATGGGTCTGGCCCCGATGCTGATTCAGCAGATCTTCGAGATCATCACCGAGATCCGGGAACAGGGAACCACGGTGCTGGTGGTGGAGCAGAACGCCAAGCAGGCGCTGACGCGCGCCGACCGCGCCTACGTGCTGGAGACCGGGGACATCACCCGCACCGGCACCGGCGCCGAACTGCTGGCCGACAACTCCATCCGAGACGCTTATCTGGGCGTGGCCTGAAAAAATGCCCGGCGGCCACCACCGATCATGTCGGTGGTGGCCGCTATTGTCTTGCGGGTGACTACTCGACCGCGTCTGCTGCTGATCGACGGCCATTCGATGGCGTTTCGCGCGTTCTTCGCGCTGCCCGCCGAGAACTTCTCCACCTCCACCGGCCAGCACACCAACGCGGCCTACGGGTTCACATCGATGCTCATCAACGTCCTGCGGGACGAGGCCCCCACCCACGTCGCGGTGGCCTTCGACGTGTCCCGCAAGTCGTTCCGCACCGAGGAGTACCCCGAGTACAAGGACGGCCGCGCCACCACGCCCGAGGAGTTCAAGGGCCAGGTGCCGCTGATCCAGCAGATCCTCGACGCCCTGGGCATCCAATGGATCACATTGGACAACTACGAGGCCGACGACATCCTCGCCACCCTGTCGCACCAGGCCGGTGCCGAGGGCTACGAGACCCTCATCTGTTCCGGCGACCGCGACTCGTTCCAGCTGGTCACCGGTGACACCACCGTCCTGTACCCCGTCAAGGGCGTCTCCGAACTGGCCCGCATGACCCCCGAGGCCGTCGAGGCCAAGTACGGGGTCTCGCCGCAGCGCTACCGTGACCTGGCCGCGCTGGTGGGGGAGAAGAGCGACAACCTCCCCGGCGTTCCCGGCGTCGGCCCCAAGACCGCCGCCAAGTGGATCACCACCTACGAGGGCCTGGACGGCGTCATCGCCGCCGCCGACGCCATCAAGGGCAAGGCCGGTCAGTCGCTGCGCGACCACCTGTCCGACGTCATGCGCAACGCCCGGCTCAACAAGCTCGTCACCGACCTGGAACTGGCCTCCCGACCCGAGGGCTTGGCCTGGAGCGGCTGGGACGCCGAGGCCACCTCGGAGATCTTCTCGGTGCTGGAGTTCGCCTCGTTGCGCGACCGGCTGGCCTCCCAGCTGGCCGACAAACGCATCGGCGAGGACCCCGAACCGGTGGGCGCCACCGAGGTCGCCGAGGCTGATCTCGCGGTCCTGGAACCCGGGCAGCTGGCCGCCTGGCTGTCGGCGCGCGCCGGAACCGGCCGCATCGGCGTCGCCGCGACCGGCGAGTTCAAGCACGGCGCCGGACGACTGTCGGGCCTGGCCCTGGCCTCCGACGGACACCACGCCTGGCTCGATCCGTCCGCACTGGACGAAGCCGACGAGAACGCCCTGGCCGCGTGGCTGGCCGACCCCACGGCCACCAAGGCCGTGCACGACGCCAAACGCTTCGGCCTGGCCTGCCGCAGCCACGGCTGGAACCTCGACGGCGTCACCAGTGACACGGCGCTGGCCGCCTACCTGGTGCGTCCCGACCTGAAGTCGGACTCGCTGGAGGCGCTGGCCACCCGCTACCTGGGCCGGGAACTGAACCCCCGCACCGCCGCCGCGCAGCCCACACTGGATGGCCTGGAGACCGACGGCGAGAACGAGGCCGCCGCGAACCTGGCCGCGCTGGCCGCCGCCACCCGCGACCTGGCCGAGGTGCTGGACGGCGAACTGGCCAGCCACAACGCCGCCGGTCTGCTGGCCGACATGGAACTGCCGGTCATGACGGTGCTGACCGAGATGGAGGCCATCGGCATCACCGCCGACGTCGCCCACCTCACCGGCCTGGAGTCCACCTTCGCCGCCGAGGCGGCCGAGGCCGTGGCCGCCGCGCACGCCGCCGTCGACCAGACCTTCAACCTGCGCTCGCCCAAGCAGTTGCAGGAGATCCTGTTCGACAAGCTCGGCATGCCCAAGACCAAGCGCACCAAGACCGGCTACACCACCGACGCCGACTCGCTGGCCGGGCTGTACGCGACCACCCAGCACCCGGTGCTGGAGGCGATCCTGCGGCACCGCGACCGCGAGAAGCTCAAGCAGACCGTGTCGGGCCTGCTGGCCGAGGTCGCCGAGGACGGTCGCATCCACACCACCTACCAGCAGAACGTCGCGGCCACCGGTCGTCTGTCCTCAAAAGACCCGAACCTGCAGAACATCCCGGTGCGCACCGACGCGGGTCGCCGGATCCGGCAGGGCTTCATCGTCACCGAGGGCTTCGAGACCCTGATGACCTGCGACTACTCGCAGATCGAGATGCGCATCATGGCGCACCTGTCCGGCGACGAGGGCCTGATCGAGGCGTTCAAGTCCGGCGAGGACCTGCACACCACCGTCGCGGCCCGGGTGTTCAACGTGGAGCCCGGCTCGGTGGACGCCGAGCAGCGGCGCCGCATCAAGGCGATGTCCTACGGTCTGGCCTACGGGCTGTCGGCCTACGGGCTGTCGCAGCAGCTGGGCATCACGCCCGAAGAGGCCCGGGGCCTGATGGAGGAGTACTTCACCCGCTTCGGCGGCGTGCGGGACTACCTGCGCACGGTGGTCGAGGAGGCTCGCAAGGCGGGCTACACCGAGACCATGTTCGGCCGCCGCCGCTATCTGCCGGACCTCAACAGCGACAACCGACAGCGCCGCGACATGGCCGAACGCGCCGCCCTCAACGCCCCGATCCAGGGCAGCGCGGCCGACATCATGAAGATCGCGATGCTCAACGTCCACCGCGCACTGGTCGCGGCGAAGGTGAAGTCGCGGGTGCTGCTCCAGGTCCACGACGAACTCGTGCTCGAGATCGCCCCCGGCGAAGCGCCCGAGGTCGAGAAACTGGTGCGCGCCGAGATGGCCTCGGCCGCCGAGCTGATGGTGCCGCTGGAAGTCTCGGTCGGCACCGGCGGCGACTGGGACACCGCCGCGCACTGAGCCCGGCGACGTCAGTCGGTCAGCGGCGGGGTTGCTCGCAACGCTTCGCTCAGATACGGCGCCACCGTGCGCGCGTAGGTCGCCGTCAGATGCGAGTCGTCGCGGTACACCAGCACGTTCCCGATCACCGGCCGGCACTCGCCCCCGGCACAGAAGTACCGGCTCAGGTCGACGAACGACACGTTGCCGGGCACATCGGGACGCGACTCGACCGCCGCTGGCTTGTCGTAGTCGAACTCGCCCGCCGCCCTCGTGCACTCCGGCGCGTCGCGCCCGTACCGCTCCACGCACTCGGGCACATGGAAGCCCGGGAACGGCGTGTCCCGCACCCCGATCACGTCGATGCCCCACTCGTCCAGCTCGCGCCACCGCTCCAGGTAACCGTCCGGTGTGTACTCCTCGTTTCGGGCCGTCGCCGTCGACGTGGTCACCACGGCGTCGGGCCGCAGTCGCTCCAGCTCCGCCATCGCGTCGACGTTCCAATGATCGCAGCTGGTGTACGCCTCCCCGTCCATGAACTGCGGTTCCGTGGTGAACCGGCACCCCACCTTCGTCAGCGTCACGATGTTCCACTCGTGCGGCTCGGCCAGCTCGCGCAGCGCGGGCAGCCACTGCCACGAATGCGAGCCCCCGACCAACGCGATGGTGCGCTCCGCGGTCTCCGGCCCGAACCGGCACGACACCGCCTTGGTCCCCTCGTGGTCCTGGTAGCAGTCGGGGCTGAGCTCGGGCAGCCAGTCGTCCTTGACCGTCACCAGGTCGGGGATGAACGGCTGCTCGGCCAACGGCCCGCCCTTGACGAGGTGCGCCGCCCCCGGGTAACTGTCCACATCGGCGCTGTCACTCGGCTGCTGCCGTGGCCGCATCAGCCCCGCCCACGCCGTCAGCGCCACCAGGACCAGCACCAGACACCCCGCCCCCAGCGCCAGCCCGCCGACCGTCGTACGCTGTCCGATCCGCGAGCGACGCAAACCGTCCTCCAGCAGCCACTTGGATCCCAGCGCCAACGGCAGCGATATCCCCAGCACCAGCAGACCGCCCGTCAGCCCGGGCGCGTCCGTTCCGGTGTGGGCCAGATAGAACACCAGCACCGGCCAGTGCCACAGGAAGATCGCGTACGACAACCCGCCCAGCCACTGCATCGCGGCGGTGCGCAGCAACCGGTCCACCCCGAACCGCCGGGTGCTCCCGGCGGTGAGCACCAACGTCGCGGCCGCCACCGTCGGCACCAGCGAAGCCCAACCGGGGAACTCGTCGCCCCGAGTGAACACCATCCCGCACGCGGCCAACGCCGCCAGGCTCGGCCATCCCAGCACGAACCCCACCGCCGCTGGCACCCGCACCAACGGCAGCAGCACCGCCGCCAGCCCGCCGAGCGCGAACTCCCACAGCCGCGCTGAGGTGTCGAAGTACGTGTAGGTCGGATCCGTTGCGGTGAAATGGATCGAGTACGCCAACGACGCGGCGAACACCGCCGCGAGGATCGGCGTCAGCACCCACCGGGCTCGCAACCGCAACCGCGACGCCAGGAACAACGCGAACGCCACCAGCAGCGGCCACAGCAGATAGAACTGCATCTGCACCGCCAGCGACCAGTACTGCCGCACCGGACTGGCCGCGTTCTGCGAGGCCAGGTAATCGACCGCGTTCTCGGCCAGATGCCAGTTCTGTAGATACAACGCCGAGGCGACCACATCGGTGAAGGTCTCCCGCCACCGCACCTGCGGCAGCAGCACGACGGCCGCTGCCACCACGGTCACCAGCACGAAGAACGCCGGTGGCACGATGCGCCGGACGATCCGGACGTAGAAGGCCAGCGGCCGGACCCGGCCGTCGCGTTCGGCGCCGCGCCACAACGACAGCGTGATGAGGAATCCCGACAGCAGGAAGAAGACGTCGACACCACCGGAGACCCG
This sequence comes from Stackebrandtia nassauensis DSM 44728, assembly GCF_000024545.1. Classification (GTDB taxonomy): domain Bacteria; phylum Actinomycetota; class Actinomycetes; order Mycobacteriales; family Micromonosporaceae; genus Stackebrandtia; species Stackebrandtia nassauensis. Next base: position 4,020,172 of record NC_013947.1, on the reverse strand, counting down.
GTTGAACCACACGTGGTAAATCACGATCAGCACGATCGCGATGCCGCGCAGCCCCTCGATCTCGCCGATGTGGTGACCGCCGGTGGCGGGGGATCTCCCGGTGACGGAGCTACGTGAAACCATAGTGGACACCTCGTGGTCGGGACGCGTCCGCTCGTCCTGAACTTGGTGTGGGGTGAACCGTTTCTCACGCTACCGTCGCTTTCGCCCCGGTTTCGAGCCTCGCGGCGACTGTTCACTGAAGCATCGGCTACCGGTAACCGTCGCGACATGGCCCCGGTCGGTCACGGGGCCTTCGACGGCGGTCCCAGGCGGTCGTCGCGGTGCGTACGCATGATCTCCACCACCCGCAAGGGTGCGCCGGGGCGGGTACCAGACGACACGGTAGTCTGGATCAGCGATTGTGGGTGCCAGTGGCCTCGGCATGGAGCAGGTCTACATTCCCCGGCACGGACCAGGGAGATGGCCCCGCACTCAAGGCACGAGTGACCACCTGTAACCGAAAGCACCAGCCCACATGACGAGCAGCATCGACGCCAAGTCGAGCACCGCCGCCGAGAGCGGCGACAAGGTCGTAGTCGACGATCTGGGTAGCGAGGAAGCCCTCCTCGCCGCGATCGACGAGACCATCAAATACTTCAACGACGGCGACATTGTCGAAGGAACCGTCGTCAAGGTCGATCGGGACGAAGTCCTGCTCGACATCGGGTACAAGACCGAAGGGGTCATCCCCTCTCGCGAGCTGTCCATCAAGCACGACGTCGATCCGGCCGAGGTCGTTTCGACCGGTGACCAGGTCGAAGCGCTTGTCCTTCAGAAGGAGGACAAGGAAGGCCGCCTCATCCTGTCCAAGAAGCGGGCTCAGTACGAGCGCGCCTGGGGCACGATCGAAAAGATCAAGGAAGAAGACGGCGTGGTGCGCGGCTCCGTCATCGAGGTGGTCAAGGGTGGTCTGATCCTCGACATCGGCCTGCGCGGCTTCCTCCCGGCCTCCCTCGTGGAGATGCGCCGGGTCCGCGACCTGCAGCCCTACGTGGGCCGGGAGCTGGAAGCCAAGATCATCGAGCTGGACAAGAACCGCAACAACGTGGTCCTGTCCCGCCGTTCCTGGCTGGAGCAGACGCAGTCCGAGGTCCGCACCGAGTTCCTCAACAAGCTCGCCAAGGGCCAGGTCCGCAAGGGTGTCGTGTCGTCCATCGTCAACTTCGGGGCCTTCGTGGACCTCGGTGGCGTCGACGGTCTGGTGCACGTGTCCGAGCTGTCGTGGAAGCACATCGACCACCCCGGCGAGGTCGTCGAGGTCGGCAAAGAGGTCGAGGTCGAGGTGCTCGAGGTCGACATGGACCGCGAGCGGGTTTCCCTGTCGCTCAAGGCGACCCAGGAAGACCCGTGGCGCCAGTTCGCCCGCACCCACGCCATCGGCCAGATCGTGCCGGGCAAGGTCACCAAGCTGGTTCCGTTCGGCGCGTTCGTGCGCGTCGAGGACGGGATCGAGGGCCTGGTGCACATCTCGGAGCTGGCCGAGCGCCACGTCGAGGTGCCCGAGCAGGTCGTCGAGGTCGGCAGCGACGCCATGGTCAAGGTCATCGACATCGACCTGGACCGTCGCCGCATCTCGCTGTCGCTCAAGCAGGCCAGCGAGGCGTACGTCGAGAACGAGGAACAGTTCGACCCGACCCTGTACGGCATGGCCGCCCAGTACGACGACCAGGGCAACTACATCTACCCCGAGGGCTTCGACGCCGAGACCGGCGAGTGGCTCGACGGGTACGACGCGGCCCGCGAGGAGTGGGAGCGGCAGTACGCCGACGCCCGCGCCCGCTGGGAGGAGCACGGCAAGCAGATCGCCGAGCGCGTCATCAAGGAGGCCCCGGCCGGTGCCGGTGAGTCCGCGGACGGCGAGAAGAAGCCTGCCGGGGACAAGAAGCCCGCACCGCAACAGTCCCAGTCTCAGTCGGCTCCGGCCGAGCAGGGCCCCTCGGGGACCCTGGCCACCGACGAGGCACTGGCGGCGCTGCGCGAGAAACTCGCGGGCAGCTAAAGCCTGACGTTTTCAACGGCCCCACCACATCGTGGTGGGGCCGTTCGTCGTTTCCGACCGGAGCCGGGCACGGCCGTCGGCCGCCGCCGGACGGCCACGGTGCGGTAGCTTGCCGCACATGGCTGACACGCAGGCGGGCTACCGGCGCTCCACGGGCACACCTCGCGGAAACGCCCGCCGGGACGAACTCCTGGAACTGGTGACCGACGACCTCGCCGCCAACGGGCTGGCCGACTTCTCGCTGCGTCGGGCGGCCAGGGCGGCGGGCACGACCCACAAGGTGCTGCTGTACCACTTCGACGGCGCCGAGGACGTGTTGGCGCAGGCGGTGCGGCAGTTGCGGCAGCGGCGGATCGACAAGGCGGCGCTGACGGCGATCGCCGAACGTCCCACGCTCGCCGAACGGGTCGCGGAGATCTGGCCGATCCTCATCGGCGCGGAGTCGGCCGTGCTCAGTCAGGCCATGGGGCTGGCGATGCAGGACCCGGTGCGCTACGCCGATCTGGGCCGCGAGGCCACCGGACAGTACATTCCCGTGCTCAAGTCGTTGTGCCCCACGGAATGGAGCGACGAACGCAAGACCGGGGTGTCCCAGATGATCCTGGCGACGATGCGGGGTTTCCTGATGCACCGCCGGGTCACCGGCGACGAGGAGGGCCCCGAGACCGGTCTGGCGGCGCTGGTGCGGGCGATCGAACGTGAAGAGGCCGCCGGGGAGTAGCCATTTTGTGAACCATGTGGTTCACTTGAGCCATGTGGAAAACGAAGAACATCGATCTGTCCGCCGGCACCATCGACTACCTCGACACCGGCGGCACCAAACCCGTCCTCGTACTCGTCCACGGCCTGCTCATGGACGAGACGCTGTGGACCGACGTCGTCGCCGAGCTCGCCCCCGAATACCGGTGCGTGGTCCCGGTGCTGCCGCTGGGTGCTCACCGGCACGCGATGTCCCACGGCGCCGACCTCTCGCTGCCGGGCGTCGCGCGGCTGCTCGCGGAGTTCGTCGATCGGCTCGGCCTCACCGATGTCACGCTCGTCGGCAACGACACCGGAGGCGCGGTCGTCCAACTGCTCATGGCCGAACCCGCCGCGTCCGTCGCGCGGGCGGTCCTGGTGTCGTGCGAGGCCTTCGACAACCTGCCGCCCGGACTGACCGGCAGGGCGCTCGTCCTCACCGGCAAACTCCCGCCGCGACTGTTCGGGCTTTTCATGCGGCAGCTGCGGCTCAAACCGATGCGGCGGCTGCCGTTCGTGTTCGGCTGGCTGACCCGGCGCGGCGACGCGGTCACCGCCGGATGGGTGACACCCGTCATCGGCGACGTCGCCGTGGCCCGCGACGCGACCCGGACCCTGCGGTCGATCGCGTCGAACCGGAAACTGTTGCTGGACAACGCCACCCGCCTGCCCGGCTTCGACCGCCCCGTCCTCGTCGTGTGGGCGAAGAACGACCGCGTCATGCCGCCCGAGCACGGCGAACGGCTGGCCGAACTGCTGCCCGACGCCCGGCTGACGGTAGTGGACGACACCGACGCCCTCATCCCGCTGGACCAGCCCACGGCGCTGGCGGGCCACATCCGCGAGTTCGTCGCCGAGCGCGCGGCTCACTGACCGACCGGGCCCCGTTTCGCCGCTCCTCGGCCACAGTCCAGAATCAACCCGTGCTGAGTGTGGGATTGACCGGCGGTATCGGCGCCGGAAAGAGTACGGTGGCCCGTCGACTGACCGAACTGGGAGCGGTGCTCATCGACTCCGACGTCCTGGCCCGCGAGGTCATCGCCCCCGGAACCCCGGGCCTGGCCAAGGTCGCCGACACCTTCGGCGCCGACATCCTGGACGCCACCGGCGCCCTCGACCGCGCCGCCCTGGCCCAACGGGTGTTCGCCGATCCCGAGGCCCGCACCCGGCTGGAGGCCATCATCCATCCGCTGGTGCGGCAACGGTCCGTCGAACTCGCCGAGGCCGCCGCCGACGACGCGATCGTCGTCAACGACGTGCCGCTGCTGGCCGAGGTCGGACTGGCGCCCACCTTCGATCTCGTCATCGTCGTGGAAGCCTCCCACGAGCTGCGGCTGGAGCGCTTGACGGCTCGCGGGCTGCCCGCCGAGCAAGCCCAGGCCCGCATCGCCGCCCAGGCGTCCGACGACGTGCGACGCGCGGTCGCCGACGTCGTCATCGACAACGCCGGAACCGTCGACGACCTCAACGCCGCCGTCGACGCGCTGTGGCACGAGCGCCTGGTTCCCTTCGAGGACAACAAGAGAAACCGCCGCATCGCCCGGCGCTCCGAGACCATCACGATGGCCGACTACAGTCCCCAGTGGCCGTCCCGCTTCGAGCGTCTCGCCGCTCGGCTGCGGCACGTCATGGGCGACAAGGCTTTGCGGGTCGACCACGTGGGATCGACCGCGGTTCCCGGGCTGGTCGCCAAGGACGTCATCGACATCCAGATCACCGTCGCCGACCTGGCCGACGCCGACGCGGCGGCCGAACAGCTCGCCGCCGCCGGGTTCCCGCGGCTGGAGGGCATCACCAACGACACCCCCAAACCGTTCGCGCCCGAGGTCTCGCAGTGGCGCAAGCGGATGCACTGCGGCTGCGACCCGCGCAACATCACCCAGATCCACATTCGACAGGTCGACTCGGCGGGCTGGCGCTACGCGCTGCTGTTCGTCGACTGGCTGCGCGCCGACACGGCCGCGCGCGACGACTATGCCCACCACAAACGCGCGCTGGCCAACGATCACGCCACGACGTCGGACTACGCCGACGCCAAGGAACCCTGGTTCGACCTGGCGCTCCCGCGCGCCGAGGACTGGGCCAAGCGCACCAACTGGCACCCAGCCTGACCCGCGACGCCCAACAGCCACGCTCGCTGAGCTAGCGCGCGGCGCGTCCGCGCACGCTAGCTGCTCGGGCTCGGCGGCACGGCCTTGGCCTCAGCGTCGCCGACGGCGGGGGGCCAGCCACAGCAGCCGACAGCGTCGGTCGCGGCCATCGCGGTCGGGGCCGCAGATCCAGTAGTCGCGTCGGTGAGCGCTGACCCGGCCACCACGGCAGCGGCCGGTCAGCCACAACGTCCGGCGCCGCCGCTGGCGCCCTCCCAGGCCGCTCAGCCGCCCAGGCCCGCCGCGACGGGGGCCGGAACGACCACCGCCGCCGGTTGGTCGGTCGGCTTCAGGTCGACGTGTGCCATGCCGAGCTTGCGGGTGCGCATCTCGATGCGGTGCAGGGCGTCGTCCTTGGAGCCGATCCAGTAGCGGAACGCGGCCTGGCCGGGTTCGTCGGTGTCCGGGTCGCCCGGGATCGGGTACTCGTACACCTCGGTGGCCGTGGAACCGAGTTTGTCCTCGCGCAGCCAGGCCGCCTTGTCCTTGACGACGGTCGCGTTGTCGATCTGGGGGTTGGCCATGGACAGCACCTTGAACAGCAGCGCGTCGATGTCGCTGGGCTTGCCGTCCTCGGAGCGTTCCGACCACGCCTGGGCCTTCCAGCCGTTCGCCTGCGGTTGCAGCGGCGGTTTGCCGTCGACCTCGGTCCGCAGGGTCGCCGCACCCGAGGGCAGGACGAACAGCAGGCCGTCGTTCTTCTTGCCGGGGGCGTCGACCGCGAGGTAGGCCATGGGGGCGCGCCAGTCGACGTAACCCTTGGCGCGGATGACCTTCCCGTCGGCGACCGGCAGCGTGATGTCGGCGTCGGCGCCGCCGAGACTGTTGCGCTGCCGTAGTCCCGCCAGGTTCTCGGCCTCGGCCTTGGTGACCTTGCGGGGGTCGATCGGGGCACCGCCCAGCAGGTCCACCGGGTGCACCTTCGCCACGTCCTTCTTGGACAGCAGGAAGTCGACGGTGGCCAGACTGGTGGCTCCGGGGTTGAACTGGATGCGGCGCAACCGGGACTCGCCGTCGACCCAGAACACCGCCTCGGGCAGCTTCTGGCCGTCATCGGAGGCCGCCGCGTCCAGCAACAGCGGCGCCCGGAACACGTCCACTGTGGCGCCGTCGATGACGCCCTGCCGCAGCCACGAGCCCTTGGCCTTGAGGATCTGGGAGTCCGCCGCCCGTCCGGACCGCAGCGTCAGCACCGCCGAGGCGATGATGTCGACGGTGGCGGCCTGCGGGTCGTCGCCGCGCCGGTTCTCCTGGCCCATGTGCCGCACGGTCCAGTCGTCCTCGGGAACCGGGGCGTCGGCGCGGGTGGTGCCCTCGCGGGAGGCGACCAGGCCCGGGACGGCCTGCACCAGGGTGTGCGGGGTGGACTTGCCCTCCTTGGCCACCTCGGCGTGCATGACCGGTTGCGACCAGTCGATCTGGCCGTCGAACCCACCGCCCCCGGCCGAGTCGGGCAGGTCGGCGGTGAACGGCACCGCACCGGCCTTGTAGTTGTTGACGTTGACGCGCGACAGCCGCTGTGCCTCCGCGTCGGTCATGGGCCGCGGATCGTCGGCCTGCTGCCGCAGGCAGCTGGCGCCGGTCCAGCCGACCCCGGCGATCACCGCGGCACAGACGACCCAGGCCAGCATGCGCCGGAACTTATCGCGTTGCTCGCTCGATATACCCACATCCATGTCCAACGAGTCAGCCGCCCGGAGGTAATTGGTATCGCCCGCCCCGTCGTACCCGGGGCGTACTTTGGTGGACGTGACCATCGAGATTCCACGTACCGACGGGACCTTCACCGTCGTCAGCGACTACGAACCCTCCGGTGACCAGCCCACGGCCATCACCGAACTCGCCCGCCGCATCAACGGCGACGAACGCGACGTGGTGCTGCTGGGAGCCACCGGCACCGGCAAGTCCGCCACCGCCGCGTGGCTGGTCGAACGGCTGCAACGCCCGGCACTGGTGATGGCCCACAACAAGACCCTGGCCGCGCAGCTGGCCAAGGAGTTCCGGGAACTGCTGCCCAACAACGCCGTCGAGTACTTCGTGTCGTACTACGACTACTACCAGCCCGAGGCGTACGTGCCGCAGACCGACACCTACATCGAGAAGGACTCGTCCATCAACGACGAGGTGGAACGGCTGCGCCACTCCACCATGCACTCGCTGCTGACCCGCAACGACGTGGTCGTGGTGGCGACGGTGTCGGCGATCTACGGTCTGGTCACACCCACCGAGTTCTACAAGCACACCGCCACGGTGAAGGTGGGGGAGGAGTACGACCGCGACTCGCTGCTGCGTCGCCTGGTCGAGATCCAGTACACCCGCAACGACTACGCCTTCACCCGCGGCACCTTCCGGGTCCGCGGCGACACCATCGACATCATCCCCGCCTACGAGGAACTGGCGGTGCGCATCGAGATGTTCGGTGACGAGGTCGAGAAGCTGTTCTACATCAACCCGCTCACCGGCGAAGTGGTGCGGCACGTCACCGAACTGGTGATCTTCCCCGGCGCCGCCTACGTCACCAGCGGCGAGAACCAGGAACGCGCGGTGCGCGACATCGAGGCCGAGCTGGAGGAGCGGCTGGCCGAACTGGAACGGCAGTCCAAGCACCTGGAGTCGCAGCGGCTGCGGATGCGCACCACCTATGACCTGGAGATGATCCGCCAGATCGGTTCCTGCTCCGGCATCGAGAACTACTCGCGGCACTTCGACGGCCGCTCCGCCGGGGAACCGCCGTACACGCTGCTGGACTACTTCCCGGAGAACTTCATCACCATCATCGACGAGTCGCACCAGACGGTGCCGCAGATCGGCGGCATGTACGAGGGCGACGCGTCCCGCAAACGCACCCTGGTGGAGCACGGTTTCCGGCTGCCCAGCGCCATGGACAACCGCCCGCTGCGCTTCGACGAGTTCCGCGAGCGGGTGGGCCAGACGGTGTACATGTCGGCCACGCCCGGCCCGTGGGAGCTGGAACAGGCCAAGGGCCAGTACGCCGAGCAGGTCATCCGGCCCACCGGCCTGGTGGACCCGCAGGTGGTGGTGCGGCAGACCAAGGGCCAGATCGACGACCTCATGCACGAGATCACCGAACGCGCCAAGGCCAACGAGCGGGTCTTGGTCACCACGCTGACCAAGAAGATGGCCGAGGACCTCACCGACTACTTCCTGGACAACAACATCCGGGTCCGCTACCTGCACTCCGAAGTAGACACACTGCGGCGGGTGGAGCTGCTGCGCGAACTGCGGGCGGGGGAGTTCGACGTCCTGGTCGGCATCAACCTGCTCCGGGAGGGCCTCGACCTGCCCGAGGTGTCGCTGGTGGCGATCCTGGACGCGGACAAGGAGGGCTTCCTGCGTTCGGGCACCTCGCTGATCCAGACCATCGGCCGCGCGGCCCGTAACGTCTCGGGCCAGGTGATCATGTACGCCGACAAGATCACCGACTCGATGCGCAAGGCCCTTGACGAGACCGATCGCCGTCGCGAGAAGCAGATCGCGCACAACAAGGAGCACGGCATCGACCCGACGCCGCTGCGCAAACGCATCGGCGACATCCTCGATGACATCTACGCCACCGCGGACGACACCGAGACCCTGGTGGGCGGCTCGGGCCGGCAACAGAGCCGGGGCAAGGCCCCGGTCCCGCAGACCCGCAGCCGGGCCGGAGCGGTGGTCGCCTCCGGCGAGGGCGTCCCCCGCGAGGAACTGACCTCGATGATCGCCACCCTCAACGACCAGATGCTCACGGCGGCAAGAGAACTCCAGTTCGAGGTCGCCGCCCGCTACCGCGACGAGATCGCCGAACTCAAACGCGAACTGCGCCAGTTCGACGAAGCCGGAGCCAGCTGACCCCCAACTCGGCACCGAGCCTCGGCTGTCGAGCCCACGCTCGCGCGCCCAACCCAAAGCCGAGGCCCGCCGCGCTGCGCGCGGCCCCGGCTTCGCCGGGTCGGCCTGCGGCCGAAGGCCTCCTCTGACTGAGGGGCGGACCGATACGGCAGTAACAGCTAGCTGGCTTGGCGGTGCGGGCGGCCCGACGGTGCGGGCGGCCCGACGGTGCGGGCGGCCCGACGGCGCGGGTGGGCTGACGGGCATCGGTTCGGCTGCGCGCGTTGGCAAAGCGGCTCCAGGGGCCGCGCGTCAGCTGCGCGCGCGGGCGTCGCGGCTGCTTTAGCCATGCGCGCCAGCTGAACAGCGTGCTCGCGAGCGGCGATCAGTTGGCGCGCAGGATGTCTCGGGTGATCTCGAGGTGGCCCAGGTGTTGGCACAGTTCCTCGACGACGTGGACCAGCGCTTCGCCCTGGGTGAAGGTGCGTTCGGCCTTGGTCGGGTTCCAGTGCTTCGGCAGAGCCGCCGCGGTGGGGGCCGTGGCGCGCAGGCTGGCCAAGTCGCGCCGGAACTGCGCCTTGGCCGCCTGGACCCGTTGGGCCAGCGGTTCTACCGGGCCCTCGGCGGTGAACTCGGCGGCGCGGTCGCGTTCGACGACGCGTCCGGCGATCATGGCGCCGCCCCAGTACTCGCACACGCCCAGGCAGTGGGTGAGCAGCTGGTAGGGGCTGTTGGCCCCGGGCAGGTCGGGGGACCGGTTCGCGGTGGTATCGCCCAGTTCGGTGACAATCGCCACCATCTGGTCGAGTGCTCGGTCGACGAAGAACAGGCAATCGTCGGCACTGAGCTGGGGGCTGGAGGTGGCGGCATCGTCACTGCACACGCCTGCTCCTATCGACGGTAAGGAGTGAATCACGGTTCGTTCGGGTATGTCGCAGGTGTGGTTCCAGTCCGGAACCTGTCATATGAACTGTTACCCAGCCTACTGACAAGCGTGGATGCGATAGGGCACAATGAAGCCGTACGACGGAAGGGGAGTATCCCCACAAAACGATGCGGTCGTCAGCACGGCGAGCCCGGACAGTGAGTCCCGAGGTTCGCCCGGCCGTATCGGTCGTCCCGGGAGAGGCAGCATCGGCTGCCTGCCCTGCGACGGGAGAGACCTTCCGGTTTCACCAAGAATAGTGTTATCCGGAAGGTACTAACTGTGACTGTCCCGTTTTGGGTGTGGGCGCTGACGATTGTCGGTGTTCTGGTCATTCTCACCGTCGACCTCGCCATCATCGGCAGGCGACCCCATGAACCGTCGACAAAGGAAGCGACCCTGTGGGTGGCTTTCTACCTCGGACTGGCCGCCGCCTTCGGCGCCGGAGTCTGGTTGTTCAGCGAACCCCGTTACGGGGGTGAGTTCTTCGCGGGCTGGATCACCGAGTACAGCATGTCGGTGGACAACCTGTTCGTGTTCATCCTGATCATGTCGAGCTTCGCGGTGCCGCGTAAGTATCAGCAGAAGGTGCTGATGATCGGCATCATCATGGCGCTGATCCTGCGAGCCGTGTTCATCGGCATCGGCGCCGGACTCGTCAACCAGTTCGTGTGGGTCTTCTTCATCTTCGGCGCGTTCCTGATCTTCACCGCGATCCAACTGTTGCGCGGTGACGACAACGACGACGAGAACTACGAGAACGCCGTCATCCGCTGGACCCGGCGCGTCGTGCCGGTGTCCAAGGACTACGACGGCGCCAAGATCACCACCAAGGTCAACGGCCGCCGCGTCGCGACGCCGATGCTGATCGTCATGGTCGCCATCGGTTCCGCCGACCTGCTGTTCGCGGTCGACTCGATCCCGGCGACCTTCGGCCTCACCAAGGAAGCGTTCCTGGTCTTCACCGTCAACGTGTTCGCGTTGATGGGTCTGCGGCAGCTGTACTTCCTGTTGGGCGGCCTGCTGCAACGGCTGGTGTACCTCAACTACGGTCTGGCCGCGATCCTGGGCTTCATCGGCGTGAAGCTGGTGTTCCACGCCCTGCACGACAACGACGTGCCGTTCATCAACGGCGGTAAGCCGGTGCCGGGCATCCCCGACATCAACACCTGGGTGTCGCTGGGCGTCATCGTCGGCATCCTGGTCGTGGCGACCGTCGCCAGCCTGATCGCCAGCCGTGGCAAGGAACTGCCCGCTCCCGGCAAGCCCGAAGCCGGGTCCGAGACCGAAGGCGGCTCCGAGACCGCGCAGGGGCAGGTGGAACCGGGCTCTGGGGAAGCACACCCGAAGGAGGGGACTTCCCACCCCGGCGGCGGTAAGGCGCACCCCGCCACCGTGCACCACCTGCGGTTATCGAAACCACTGAACGTGAAGGCCCCGGGCGAACGCCCGGGGCCTTTCGTCGTCGGCGTGACGCGCTAGTCGTCGGTGAACACCCGGTGGGTGCCCACGAGGGTGCGCAGCCGGTCGGCGGGCAGCGTCTCGTGCACGATCTTGCCGTAGTTCCCGGCGGCGTGGATCATGGTCGGCTCGCCGTCCTCGGTGGGTTTGGTGGCGATGCCGACGTGGTGGATGGTCTTGCCCGGGTGGGCGAAGAAGTACAGGTCACCGGGTTTGGCGTCGTCGTTGTCGATGCGTTCGGTGGCCTCGGCCTGGTCGTGGGCGTCGCGGGGCAGCCCGTGCCCCAGTTGCCGGTACGCCAGGTACACCAGCCCCGAGCAGTCGATGCCGTAGGCGCTGACTCCGCCCCACACGTACGGGATGTCCAGCAGCTGCGAGGCCACCGAGATGACGTCGACGCGTCCCGACGCCGCCGCGGCGGGCCCTGAGGGCGCCTCGGAGACGTCGTGCAGCCGCACCCAGCCGGGCGGCTGCGGTCCGGGCAGCACGACTCGTGACCAGCCCCGGTACGGCTCCTCGTCGAACAGCGCGAGTCTGGTGCCCACCGAGACCCCGGGGATGAGCACCTCACCGGCGGGTTCGTCGCGGATCGAGGTGGCCGTGGCCGACACGATGAACGGTCTGCCCTGCCCGGTCCCGGCGACGGTGGTCAGCTGCCGGGTCGGCAGCCAGCCCGGGTAGCCGCGTTTGTCGAGGCTGGTGGGCTGGTCGACGACGATGACCTTGGCCCAGCCGTCGTCGATCTCCTCGACGATGACCTCGTCACCCATGAACACCTGGGTGAGGCTGCGGTCGACGAGGCCGTCGACTCGTTGTTCGCGCGACATCGACGCCACCCATTCGCGCACTCCCGCCGGAGTGCCAAGGGCGATGCGATCGGTGTCCTGTGCCGCGTCGGCCGAAGTCCACAAAGTCGCGGACGAGACGGCGACGAGGGCTCGGTTTCCCACTTCGACGGTCAAGTGTGTCCTCCCCGGAAGGTAAGGGTCGTATGGATGCGGTGGATGTGACGGCGTTGGCGGAACCGGGTTACCCCGGACCGGCGTCGCCGCCGAAAGTGATGGCGGACAGGCCCGGACAGTCCGGCAGCCGAACCGAACCATCCTGGTAGGACAGTGCCGGGTCGGAACCGGCCAGCCACCAGGCGGCGTCCAGGTCGGCGATAGCGGTGGTGCCGCAGGCGGCGGCGAGGCTGGCGACGGCGGCGACCCCGAGCCGCCCCTCCATCATGGAACCGACCATGGTGCCGATTCCGGCCTGCCTCGCCGTTTCGAGCATGACCCGGCCCGAACGCAGCCCGCCGCACTTGGTCAGCTTGACGTTGACGGCGTCGGCGGCCCCCAGCTGGATCATCCGGTGCAGATCGGACAGGGTCGCCACGGCCTCGTCGGCCATGATGGTGGTGTCCACCCGCGAGGTCACGAACGCCAACCCCGCCAGGTCCCGCGCCGGGGTCGGCTGTTCGACCAGCTCGATGCCCAGTCCCTCGTCCTCCATGCCCCGGATGATGCGTACCGCCTGCTTGGCGCTCCAGCCCTGGTTGGCGTCCACCCGGATGCCGATGCCGGTGCCGACGGCCTCGCGCACGGCCGCCAGCCGTTCCAGGTCCCCGGCCGGATCGGTGCCCAGCTTGACTTTCAGCGTTGAAAATCCCTCGGCGACGCGCTTCTCGGCCGCGGCGACCAGCTGCGGGACGTCGCCGGCGGCCAGGGTGACGTCGGTGGCCACCGACAGTGACGCCCCGCCCAGCAGCCGCGCCAGCGGCACTCCCAGCCGCTGCGCGGCCAGGTCGTGCAGTGCCACGTCCACGGCGGCCTTGGCGACGTTGTTGCCGACCACGGCGGTGTCCACCTCGTCGAGGATCGCGTTGAGGTCGTCGGGATCGCGGCCCACGAGCACCTGCCGCAGCGGGCCCTCGACACAGGCGGTCACGCTCGCCAGGGACTCACCGGTGATCCTCCAGGTCTGCGGCCCCTCGCCGCGTCCGGTGTTGCCCGCCTCATCGGTGACGGTCACAACGACGGTGTCAACCGTGGACGTCGACCGCACCGCCGTGACGAACGGCGTATGCAGGTCGGCACTCACGATTGCGGCGGTCACTGCGGTGATCGTCATGCGCGTACGATACGCCATCGCCCATACGTCCACGCAGGCGAAGGATTCCCCTACGAAACGACAGGGCGCGTGGACGACCCGGTCGCTCCGGGACTATTGATAACTATCTATTCAGTATGTACCGTGTCGTTATGTCCTTGCGCCGCAGAACATTTCTGACCACAGCCGCACTAGCCGGTGGCGCCGCACTCGTCGGCGTCGCGACCGCCCGGGCCGATACCGTTCGGGGTGGCCTGGACTGGATGTCCGCCGTCCCCGACGGCACCACACTGGACGATATGACCATCCCCGGAACCCACGACACCTGCGCCATCATCGGCGGCCCCTTCGACACCGCCAAATGCCAGGACATCGGGCTGCTCGACCAGCTCAACCTCGGCATCCGATTCATCGACATCCGTTGCCGCCTCTACGAAGGCGCCTTCACGATCCACCATGGACCGATTTATCAGGAGATGAACTTCACCGACGTCCTGTCCGAGACCCGCACGTTCCTGGAGGCGAATCCCTCCGAGACGGTCATCATGTCCGTCCAGCAGGAGTACAGCGAAGCGCCCGCCGAGGAGTGGGCGGCCGTCTTCAACGACCGCTACATGCGCGACGAGGGCTTCGACTCGCTGCTGTACCGCGACAACCGCCTCCCCGGCATCGGCGAAGTGCGCGGCAAGATGGTCCTGATCGCCAACCAGGACCACATCGGCGGCATCCCGGCCTCCAATGGCGACCTGCTGTCGTACCAGAACGAATGGGAGGCCCCGGTCCACGAGAAGTGGGACCTGGTCCGCGACCACCTCGACGCCGCCGAGGCCGACACCGGCACGAAGCTGTACGTCAACTACACCAGCACCACCACCGGCGAGACGATCCCGAATCCGCGCAACTACGCCGAGGACATCAACCCGGTGACCAAGGAGCACGTGGACGCGGCCGTCGACCGGCACCCGAAGTTCGGGGCGGTGGTCATGGACTTCGCGGGCAGCGTCGAGCCGGGACTGATCGACTCGCTGCTGGCCTGCAACGGCTGATTTGCCTTAGAGAGCACTCCAGGCCATAGCATCCGGGGCATGACGACACCACAGCTCAAGCTCGGCTCGGGTTTCGGGGCCGACTCCACCGCCGAAGACGTCCTGGCCGACATCGACCTGACCGGCACGTTCGCCATTGTCACCGGCGGCTACTCCGGCCTGGGCCTGGAGACCACTCGGGCGTTGACGGCCGCCGGGGCGCGGGTCCTGGTTCCCGCCCGCCGCCCCGACGTCGCGCGCGCGGCCCTCGACGGCATCGACGGCGTCGAGGTCGCCGCGCTCGACCTGTCCGACCTGGACAGCGTCCGCGACTTCGCCGAGTGGTTCGACGGCACCGGCCGTGCCATCGACATCCTCATCAACAACGCCGGGATCATGGCCTGCCCGGAGTCCCGCGTCGGCCCCGGCTGGGAGGCCCAGTTCGGCGTCAACCACCTGGGGCACTTCGCCCTGGTGAACCGGCTGTGGCCGAGGATCGCCCCCGGCGCCCGGGTCGTGGCGGTGTCCTCGGCGGGCCACTGGCGTTCCGCGATGCGCTGGGACGACGTCCACTTCACCACCGGCTACGACAAGTGGGAGGCCTACGGGCAGTCCAAGACCGCCAACATCCTGTTCGCCGTGCACCTGGACGCGCTGGCCGCTTCGGCTGGGGTGCGGGCGTTCTCGCTGCATCCCGGCGGCATCATCACTCCGTTGCAGCGGCACCTGTCCCGGCAGGAGCAGACCGCGATGGGCTGGCTGACCGCCGACGGGGATCCGGTGCCGGGCCTGTTCAAGACCCCGCAGCAGGGCGCCGCGACCCAGGTATGGGCCGCGACCTCGCCGCTGCTGGATGGCAGCGGCGGCGTCTACTGCGAGGACTGCGACATCGCGCCCATCGCCGAGACCGAACCGCCGGGCGTGCGCGGCTACGCGATCGACCCCGACCAGGCCCGCCGACTGTGGGAACTGTCGGTCAAGCTGACCGGGGTCGATGCCTTCGCCTAGTAGCGCTCCGGGGCTCGACCGCTATTCCGTCTCGTCGCCCGGGCGGCCCAGCAGCCGCTCGGCCGAGGCGGCCAGCCGTTCCGCGATGCCCGCGGTGTCGACGGCGGTGAGCTGGCCGCCGCGTTTCACCACCCGGCCGTCGACCAGGACGGTGTCCACGTCGCCGCGTTCGGCCTCGGCGACCACCGTGCCGACGGGGTCGTGCACCGGGAGCCGGTCGCCGAGCATCACCAGGTCGGCGCGCGAACCGACCCGCAGCGACCCGATCCGGTCGTCGAGTCCGAGGGCGCGCGCCCCGTCCACGGTGGCCATGCGCAGGATGTCGGCGGCCGACACCGCCGGATCGGCGAGCCGGGCGAAGCTCAGCGCCAGCCGCATCTGGGTGAACAGGTCACCGGCGGCGCTGGTCACCGTGTCGACGCTGAGACTGGTGGGCACCCCCAGCGCCAGCAGCGGCGCGATGAGCGGGGCGCCCATGCCCAGCTGCGCCTCCACCTGCGGGGACACCGACACGGCCGCGCCGGTGTCGGCGAGGCGGCGCATGGCGGCCGCGTCGAGGCCGTTGGCGTGCACGAAGGTGAGGTCGGGACCGAGCATGCCGAGCTCGTCCAGCGTCTCCACTCCGGCCGAGCTGTGAATGTGGACGGTCACCCGGCAGCCGAGCTCGCGGGCGAGGCGGATGTCGTCGGCGGCGATGTCGGGGTCGCCGAACTGCGGGCCGGCGATCCCCAAGGCCATGTCCAGCAGCCCATCGGAGCTGGCGAAATGGGTCTCGCGCACCCGTCGGGCGTCGGGCGAATGCGGTCCGGGCTTGAGCGGCAGGCCGAAGCTGTGGGCGAAGACGCCCCGGATCCCCGATTCCCGCAGTCCCGCGACAGCCGCGTCGGTGTGCTCGGGGGAGTTCTGGATGTGCGACCAGTCCAGCAGCGTGGTGATGCCCGCGTCGAGCGCGTCGACGGCTCCGGCGAGGTTGCCGATGTGGACGTCCTCGGGCGTGTACCGGGGACCGAGGTCCTGCAGGAACCGGGCGAGATAGTCCCCGAGTGTGCCGACCCGCAGCATGCCGCGCAGCGCGGTCTGCCAGGTGTGGCGGTGGGTGTCGATCAGGCCGGGCAGCACGATGCGCCCGGCCGCGTCGATGACGGTGGCGCCGGGGGCCGACAGGCCGCGGCCGACCTCGCGGATGCTGTCGCCGTCAATGAGCAGGTCGGTCTCGCGCAGTACCCGCACGGTGGGCACGGTGTCGATCAGGTGGGCGTTGCGGATCAGAACAAGTGTCATAGCGAAAAGCATACTAAAAAGCTTTTCAAAAAGCTATCTGCATGGTCGTTATGCTACCCACATGACGCAGCGGGACAGGGTCGACGACATGCTCGCCACCTGGCGAGCCGAAATACCCGAGGCGGCCGGGCTGCCGTTCGAACTGGGCAAACGCGTCGCCCGGCTGGCCGAGCTGTTCGGCGCCGCCACCGAGTCGGTCCTCGCCGACCACGGCTTCACCCGGATCGAGTACGCGGTGCTGGCGAACCTGCGCGCCGCCGGAGCCCCCTACCGCCTCAAACCCGCGGCCCTGTCGCGCGCGCTCATCGTCACGACCGGCGGGCTCAGCAACATCGTGACCCGGCTGCGCACCGCCGGACTGGTGACCCGGGAGTCCGACCCCGCCGACGCCCGCAGCACCTGGGTGCGGCTCACCGACGCTGGCGTCCCGGTGGCCGACACGCTCATCGACGCCGTCACCAAGGCGCAGGGGCGGCTGACACGTCCACTGCCCGACGAAACCGCCCGCCAGCTCGCCGACCTGCTGCGCGAGGTCCTGATCGACATGGAGGGACCCGCCCCGCGTCCGGCGGACCTGCGCGGCGGCCCCGAACGCTGACCGGGCGGGGGAGCGCGCCGTGGCGGCCGTCAGTCGATCGGCGTCTTGTAGGTGTCCTTGGGGTCGTAGTCCTTCGGCGTCGGGATGGGAATCACCGGCACGAACTTCCCGCCGGGATTGCCGCCCCGGTTGGCGTTGAAGCTCAACGTTCCGGTCGCTCCCCGCACGGCGTTGACTCCGTTGAGGAGAAGCAGGTGGTCGCGTACGTCGGAGGGAAGCGGCGGCTCGGCCTGGCCCGGATTCGCGATCCGCACGGCCTTGATCGCCGCGAGCATGGCGTCGTGGTTGTTGACGCCGTAACCGTTGTCCAACGCGGTGGTGTCGGTGCCGATGAGACCCTCGTACTGTTCCAGGAACTTGCCGAAACCGTCCGGCGCCGCCTCGGGCGTGTCGATCCAGGTGGGGTCGTAACTGGTCGCCTGCAACAGGGTGAGATTGGCGTCCTTCAGGGACTTCTCCAGCTTCTTCGTCCCCTGTGAACTGTCATGCAGCCCGACGTCGGTGAACAGGATCGTCAGGTGCTCGTTGCTGCAGATGCGTTCGGACAGGGATTCGAGGAAGGAGTCCAGATCCAGCCGCCGCCCCGCGAACATCACCATGTCGGGATGGGCCGAGCAGACGTTCTGGGTGATCGAGTAGAACACCTCGGCGCCACCGGTTTCCACCGAACCGCCCGGGAACGGCTGGTCGGAGAACTCGATGTGCTTCCCGAGCCGATCGCGAAACGAGGCCGCCAGCGTCGACGCGAACGTGTCGCTCTTCGTGCTGTCGTAGGTGAGCACCGCCGACTTCAGCTTGTCCTGCCCGTCGAGGTACTTCTCGAAGGCCCGCGCGAAGTCGTCATTGGAGGGCGCGGTCCGCAACAGCCCGTCGACGTGCGCGAAGTCGAGGTCGTTGGCGGTGACGGTGGCTCCGACCATGGGAATGTCGTTGGCCGACAGGCGTTTCGCCGCCTCGGTGGTCTGCTTCGTGCCGATGGCCTGACCCATGACGATGGACAGCGGGATGTCGGCGTCGGAGTCCTCGGCCAAATCGATGATGTGGTCGACGGCGTAGCGGGAACCCTGCTGCGCGCCGCCCTCATTGACCAGTACCAACTGGACCAGCCGATTCGTGTCGCCCGCGCCCCGGGTGTGGTTGGCGCGATGCTGGGCCACGTAGGCGCCCTCCAGGGCGCTGCGCACCTGATTGCGGTTCAGCGGGGTGTCGTCGCTGGTGGTCAGCGTCGACAGCATCGCGACCTTGAACGCCGGTTTGCCGGCCTCGTCGTGTTGCCTTGCGACCCAGTCGTTCTCGTCCTTGATGCGTTTCTCGATCTTCGCGAAGGCCGGATCGAACACGTAGCCGCCGTCGGTGGCGCCGACACACTCGCCATCCACATAAGTCAAGTCGTCGAAGGGGCCGTCGCAGCTGGCGTCGGGGTAGAACCACCCGATGCCGTAGGTCAGCAGCGCGACGACGCACGCGGGAATGACGCCCCACAACAGAACCCTTCGCCACCGGGAGACGGGCATCGTGGGCTTTTGGATGTCGTCCTCGGTGAGCTGTTCCCGTCTGCCGCCGCGAAGCCGGTTGAGCACGCGCCGCCATAGCGGATCGGGAATGTCCGAATAGGTCATCGCCACTTCCTTCGCTGGGTTCGTTGCCGTGCCCGATGCCTGGCGACGTCCTTCGCGACCGCGGGAAACGCCAGCAGATGGCCCAGATCGTCGTCGATCTGGTAGTGCAGGAGTTCACGATCGGGACGAGTGCACCGGTGCCCGGCGATCCACTCTCCGGCGACGACACGGGCGACCCGCACCAGGTGCTCCGGCTCCCGCGACGACAGATCGGCGGCCAGCCGGATCTGGGTCACGTGCGGCTGCTCGGCGGCCACGTCCACGGTCAGGCAGGGAGCGGCGGTGACGTGGTACAGCAGGTCGAACCAGGAGAAGTCCTCGGACGTGTCGTCGAGCCGGTCGGTGAGCACGCGGGACACGTGAGCCAGATCCCCTGTGGCCAGGGCATAGTAGAGCGCGTCCGCGGTGGCGCCGTTGTCGCGGGCGTGCTCAGCCAGTCGGGTGTAGACGGTGTTCCAGTCCGGTTCACCCTCACGCTCCCGAAGCCGCCGCGACAAAAGCCATCGCAGCATCCGGTGCCCCGCACCGAGATCGGCGTCCTCCCACAACGGCAGGCTTGGCAACAGACTGCTGTTCACGCGACCGTCGTGCGGGAACCGTTCACACAGCCACGCCGCGTCGGCGGCGGTGCGCGCCGCGGCATAGGTGTACAGCGGCTCGACGACACCGCCCAGGACCGGGGTTCCCCGGGTGTCCGACAACAGCGACTGGGTCAGTGACTCCAGCAGGTGTTCCTCGACGGTGAGCTCGCCGCCGTCCTTGCTCCCGCTGGGCGCCGACAGCAACGGCCCCAAGCCTCGCGCGACGTCGACGGACTCGCGTCGCATGACGTTGACGACCGCGACGGCGGCGTAGGGATAGCCGCCGGTGAGCTGATGGACCAACAGGTGCGCGCGACGGTCGAGGTTGTGCCGGGTGGACGCCGCGACCTTGCGGATCTCCGACTCGCTGAACGGGTCCAGACTGATCGGTGTGGTGTCGACGCCGGGGATGTCGTCCTGACTCGCGGCCAGTATCAGTAACGGGTCGGCGGTCAGTCCGCCCACGTGCGCGGCCTCGCGTCGATCGGCGAGCACTTCCAGGAACTCCGGCCCGATCCCGGTGCTGGCGTTGTCGAGGAACAGCGGACACCGGTACGGCAGCGGCGCCCGATAGGCTCCCGGAGCGTAGTTCTCGCGCAGATCCGCCAGGAAGGCGTCCACCAGCAGGTCATCGCGATACCGGCGTTCCTCCGGATCGGCGGACCACTGATGCAGCTGCGCCAGCGTCGCGAACGGCGGCCGCGCCGGGCCGTCCAGCGCCTGCCCGTACCACCTGATCGCCCTGAGGATGCCCTGCGACTTGCTGCGCAGGTACGCGCCGAACACCGACAGCGAACCGACCAGCTCCTCACTGGTGGCCACCAAGGGAACCGGCAGCGCGTTGCCGAGCGCGTCGGTGGTGGCGGCGCTCAGCAGCCGGGTCAGCCAACCGGGATCGGTGCGAAGACTGGTGCGAATGTGCTCCCGCAACTGCCGCATCGCTACCCTGTGGACGGTGAAGTCGATGGACGCGGCCATCGCGACCAGACCCACCTCCAGACGGTTGAACCGCAACGCCCCGGCGGGTGGGCACCGCTGGGTCATGAAGAACTTCGTCTTCTCCAGCAGTAGTGGGATGTCGTCGGACGTCAGACTCGCGCAGTCCATATAGGCGCGCGGGGCGGTGGCGTCCAGTTCCCGGTGCAGTTCCCGAAGACAGGTCGTCTTTCCCGACCCGGAGGGCGCGCGCATGCTCAGCATCGGCGGTGACGGGGCACCGGGAGTGTGGTCGACCTTGAGATGGCGCTTGAGTTCGTTGTATGGATTGGCGCGGCGTATCGGGGCGACCATGAGTGTTTCCGCTTGACCTTTCGCCGGAGAACAACCGGTTCCGCGTCGATGGGGGCGAGTCCGTGATGGAATCAAGGATACACCGATTTCGCTAGCGCCGCAGCGCAAAGCACCCGAACGACTCACGCGGGTCCGTTGTGGACGGGTCGTGGGATGCCCGGTCCCGCGACCCGTCCGGGGTCTAGGCGATGAGGTGGACGTCGCCGAACTCGTGCCACAGGTACCGTTCCGCGATCGCCTTGTGGTAGGCCGAGGCCAGCACGTCGTTATCCACAATGGCGGACAGCATGGACAGGTGGGTGGAGCGCGGTTCGTGCAGGCCGGTGAGGATGCCGTCCACGGCCCGCACCCCGACCGCGGGGGTGACGATGTGCTCGGTGAACCCCGAGGCCGCTTTGACGACGCCGTCGCCGTCCACCGCCGTCTCCAGGGCCCGGACCGCCGTGGTCCCCACCGCGATGACCCGGCCGCCGGCGGCGCGGGCGGCGTTGACCGCGCGGGCGGTCGATGCGCCGATCCGGAACCGTTCCGGGTACGGGGTCTCGTCGACCTCGGGGGAGGCGACTCCGGTGTGGAGCGTGATCGGGGCGATGGTCACGCCCCGCTCGCGCAGCCGGTCGACGATCGCGGTCGTGAACGGCCTTGCGGCCGAGGGCATCTCGGCGCTGCCGGGGCGGGTGGCGAACACGGTCTGGTACCGGTCCAGCGGCCAGTCACGGTCCACGTAGGAGTAGCGGATCGGTACACCGTGTTTCCCAAGATATCTCGGAACCGAGACATTCATTCTCGCGATCCACAACCTACCCGTGTGCCGCGCCTCCAGCCTGAGGGTGGCCCCGCCCGGCAGCGGCAGCAACTCGCCGGGGATGCCGCCGGAGTACTGCTCGTGATGGCCGCCGACGCGTTTGCGCAGCTCGACCAGCCAGGTGCCGTCACCGCGGTCGGTGGAGAAGTGGACCACCAGCCGCCGCATCCACACCGCCGCGGGCAGCGTCGCCGAATCGTTGACGACCAGCAGGTCGCCGGGCCGCAACAGTCCCGGCAGCCGCCGGAACCCGTCGCTGACGGTGCGGCCGGTGGCCTTGTCGGTGTACAGCAGCCGCACGTCGTCGCGTCCGGAGCCACGGTCCTCGGGTGGACGGCCCGCCTCCAGCGCCGCGTCGAGCGCGAAGCCGAAGCCCGCCTGCAGGGTCGTCATCGCGCACCCGCTTCCACGCCCAGCTCGGCGGCCACATACCGGCCGCTGGCCGGTCGGGAGTCGAGCAGCCCGGCGATGGCGGGTGCGGCCACGGCCTCCGGCGGCGGCGCGTCGGCGGCCTCGTCGCCGACCGCGTCGGCCAGCATCGCGGTGCGCATCTCGCCGGGGTCGACCCACCACACCCGCAGCCCGGGTTCCTCGGCGGCCAGCACGTTGGACACCTGGTCCAGGGCGGCCTTGGTGGCGCCGTAGCCGCCCCAGCCCTCGTAGCCGCCGGTGGCGGCGTCGGAGGAGATGTTGACGACGGCGCCGTCGCGTTCCCGCAGCCGGGGCAGCAGGTCCTGGATCAGTGCCAGCGGGGCCACGACGTTGGTGTCGAACAGTCCGGTCAGGACCTCGCGCGAGTAGTCGGCCAGCCGGGGCAGCGGTGAGGTGCCCAGGCTGGAGGCGTTGTTGACCAGCAGGTCGAGGCCGCCCAGCCTCTCGATCGCGGCGGCCAGCCGCTCGCGGTGACCGGGATCGGCGACGTCACCGGCGATGGCCTCGGCGTCCAGTTCGGACGCGACCGCCGCCAGGTCCTCGGCGCCGCGGGCGGTCAGCAGCAGCCGCCAGCCGCGTCGCGACAGTTCGGTGGCCAGCGCCTTGCCCAGACCCCGGGAGGCTCCGGTGATGAGTGCGATTTTCGGGTTGTTGTTCGTCATGCCGCGAAGCTATGGCCGATTCGGCGGCTCGTCATCGGGCGCGGGCCGCAGCCGGGCCCGGGACAATGGTCCTAGGACCGGCGCGTGTGTGGCGTCTCGATCAAACTCGCCCCACCCGGAATGGATCGCGGTGGTCGCGGTGTTGTCATCGGACATTGCGAAATATCGAGAGGTGAATTGAGCTATGCCGAACGGTGAGGATCTGTACACGGTCGAAGCGGACACGCCGGACATCAGCGGCGCGGTGATGCTGGTTGAGCTGCGGGGATTCATGGACGCCGGTCAGGCCGGGCAGGGCGTCACCGAGTACCTGCTGAAGGAACTGGACCACCAGGTGGTGGCCAGCTTCGACGTTGACGAGCTGATCGACTACCGGGGCCGCCGTCCCGTCATGACCTTTGACACCGACCACTGGGTTGACTATGACGCGCCGCGGTTGCGGGTGTACCTGATGCGTGACGACGTCGGGGTGCCGTTCCTGTTGCTCAGCGGCGATGAGCCGGACCTGCGCTGGGAGCGGTTCGCCGAGGCGGTGCAGTCCCTCATCGAGAAGTTCGGGATCCGGTTGACCGTCGCGTTGCACGGCATTCCGATGGGGGCGCCGCACACCCGTCCGCTGGGGGTGACCGCGCACGGCACCGACGCGTCGCTGTTGCCGTCGGGGGAGCGGACCTTGAACCGGTTGCAGGTGCCCGGCAACGCCGCGGCGTTGCTGGAGCTGCGACTGGGCCAGGCCGGGCACGACGCGATCGGTTTCGCGGTGCACGTGCCGCACTATCTGGCGCAGGCGTCCTACCCGAACGCGTCGGTGCGGCTGCTGGAGTCGCTGCACCAGGCCACCGGCCTGTCGGTCTCGGTGGAGTCGTTGCGCGAGGAGGGCCGGGTCGTCGACGCCGAGGTGGACTCGCAGGTGCGGGCCTCGCAGGAGGTGTCGGACGTGGTGGCCGCGCTGGAGCGGCAGTACGACATGTTCGACGACTCGCGGCCGAGCCTGCTGGTCGAGGAGTCGGAGGAGGAGCTGCCCACCGGCGACGAGCTTGGCGAGCAGTTCGAGCGGTTCCTGGCCGAGCAGCAGCGCCGCTCCGAGTAGTGACCACGGTCACCAGCTGGAGTATTTGCCTTTGAGCGCACTCTAAGCCATACGGTCGACAGCGACCGCCCCGGCACGGGCCGGAGCGGAAGACTTCGATCGGAGTGGATTCATGCGCAGCGCCACATTGGGACAGTTGACGGTTTCGGCGCAGGGCTTGGGCTGCATGGGAATGAGCGAGTTCTATGGCCCCGGCGACTGGGACGAGTCGATCGCGACGGTCCGGCACGCCCTCGACAACGGCGTGTCCTTCCTGGACACCGCCGACGTGTACGGCCAGGGCCACAACGAGGTCCTGGTGGGCCGGGCGATCGCGGGCCGCCGCGACGAGGTCCAGCTGGCGACGAAGTTCGGCATCGACCGCTCGGCGGGTGACCACCGCCGCGTCCTGCGGGGCGAACGCGACTACGTCAAGCGCTCGTGCGAGGCGTCCCTGCTGCGGCTGGGCGTGGACGTCATCGACCTCTATTACGTGCACCGGCCGCCGCAGGACGTCGAGATCGAGGAGACGGTCCAGGCGATGGCCGAACTCAAGGCGGAGGGGAAGATCCGGCAGCTGGGGCTGTCCGAAGTCGACGCGTCGCTGCTGCGGCGCGCCCACGAGGTGCACCCCATCGCGGCGGTGCAGAGCGAGTACTCACTATGGACTCGTGACCTGGAGTCCGAAGTGGCACCCGCGATGCGGGAGCTGGGCGTCGGACTGGTGGCCTACTCGCCGCTGGGGCGGGGCTTCCTGACCGGGACCGTGGACCTCAAGTCCCTGGCGGGCACCGACTTCCGCAACCGCAACCCGCGGTTCCAGTCCGAGGCTGCCGCCGCCAACGCGGCGATCGTCGAGGCCGTGGCCACCATCGCCGAAGCCCGCGACCTGGCTCCGGCCCAGATCGCGCTGGCCTGGGTGTTCGCCCAGGCGGACCGGCTGGGGGTGACGGTGACGTCGATCCCGGGCACGAAGCGGATCAAGTGGCTGGACCAGAACATCGCGGCCATGGACGTGACCCTCACCGATGCCGAGCTGGCAACGCTGGACCCGTTGGCGGCCAAGGTCGTCGGCGCCCGGTACTGATTCCTGGCATGGGCGGCCCAACAAGGGGGGCCGCCCATGCTGGGCTCGTGAGCCGTGAGCCGTGAGCCGTGAGCCGTGAGCCGTGAGCCGTGAGCCGTGAGCCGTGGCGGAGGCCGACGGGCCGCCACCGGCGCGTTGCTCGGCCGCGCTCGGTGGCGGCTCGCGTCCGCCAGCCGGGCCGCCCGCCGCGGTCTCGCGCCGCGCTCGGTTCGCGTGCGGCGATGGTCGCGTCCGGCGGGCGCTAGCCGTCGAGCAGCTCGGCCAGCGCGTTGGTGACGAACTCGCGGTTCATGTCGCTTCCGGTGCTGGACAACAGCTTGCGGTCGGTGCCCGAGGCATCGTCGCGCCAGACCGCGTCGAACGGCCCGTACCGCTCGTCCACCCACGCCAGGTGTACCGACGTGCCCGCCACCTCCACGATCTCCCGCCGCGCCGGGTGCGGTTCCGGTTGCGGGGGTATCTCGAGCCGTCCGGCGCCGCTTCGCTGCACGATCAGCCGCAGCTCCCGGTCCCGCTGTGGCCGCACCGTGTAGGACAGTTCGACTTCGATGGCGCCCGTTGGGGTCTCGAATCGCGCGGCCGCGTCGGGCCGGTAACCCGCCAGGGTCTGTGGCAGCCCGTACTCGGCGCGGATCGCCGTCGTGTCACCACTCCAGCGACCCGGCCCGTCCTCGGCCGCGCGACGCAGCTTCCACATCCCCACCGGCACCGACACCGCCGGAGCCCCAGGGTGCCGCGCCCAGTACGTCAGCTCACCGAAACCCGTGTCGCGTATGCGATCGGCCGCCTCGGCCGACACCGGCGCCAGCCCGCCGTACAGGTCGACCAGCTCGGCGTCGGTGAACGACCCCGCCATCACCGACGCCTCGATCATGGTGCGCGACAGCCGCGCCGAGGCACCGTCGCGTCCCATGTAATCCGTTCCGCGCCACAGGATCGCGCCGTCGGGCAGCGGGTGTGGCGTGGTCGCGCTGTTCCACAGGCACGGGTGGTCCAGCGCCGGGAACGCCCAGTCGTACAGGAACTGTTTGACCCGCAGCCGCCGATCGCGTCCGGCGATCTCGAATCGCAGCGCGGCGGGGTTGATCGTCGACCACGGGGTGCGGCCGTCGGTGACGCCGTCGGATCGGCCCGGCGGCGCCTCCTTGCGGATCGTGACCGCCTCGACGTGGCAGTCGCCCGGGAGCCAGCCGGGGGAGAAGACGACGAAATCGCACCACCCCTGGGCATCTGCCGCCGATATGGCGGGCGGACGGTCCTCCAGCAGCCGGGCATCGGCGACGGTGTCGAACGTCCATGGTTTCGCGTGCAAGGCACACCTCATTCGATTGTCGTGTTAGGACTTCGGTGGCCGGAGCCTGACACTTCAACCGCGGTTGAAGTCAAGACCGGTGCGGCCCGCGTCACCACGCCGGACCCGGCCGGGCCTGGCATAGGCTGGCGGACGTGACCGACCGGGAGGACACCGACGAGGTGCTCAGCGCCGTCAGCACCGCCGTGCTGTCGGTGACGCGGCATCTGTCGGTGGCCGAGGTGCTGGAGGTGATCGTGCGGTCCTCGCGGCAGCTGCTGCGGGCCCGCTACGCCGCCCTGGGCATCCCCGACGAGGGCGGCGGCTTCGCCGAGTTCATCACCGACGGCATCAGCGAGCGGCAGCGCGCCGCGATCGGGCCGCTGCCGCGCCAGCACGGGATGCTGGCGGCGCTGCTGCACGAGGGCGAGACCATCCGCAGCCGCGACATCCGCGCCGATGCCCGGTTCGGGTACTTCCCGACCGCGCACCCCAACATGACCGACTTCCTGGGTGTGCCGATCCGCGACGGCGACGAGACCGTCGGCATCATCTTCCTGGCCGACAAGGAATGCGGCTTCACCGAACGCGACGAGGCGCTGCTGACGCTGTTCGCCTCGCACGCGGCGATCGCGTTGGCCAACGCCCGCCTGTACGAGCAGGCCCACGAGCTGAGCGTGGTGCAGGAACGCACCCGGCTGGCCCGGGAGTTGCACGACGCGGTCTCGCAGAAGCTGTTCTCGCTGCGGCTGGCCGCCTCCTCGGCGCGGGCGCTGGCCGCCAGCGACGCCGACGCGGCCCTGTCGCAGCTGGAGAAGGTCGAGTCGCTGGCCGCCGAGGCCGCCCGGGAACTGCGCGAGGTGATCGTGGAGCTGCGTCCCGCGGACCTGGACGTCCACGGTCTGGCCGGGACGGTGCGCAAGCACCTGCGGCTGGTGGAGCGGCTGCACGCGGTGCGCACCGAGTTCACGGTGCACGGCGACCCCGGCGTGCCCGCCGGGGCGGAACTGGAGGTGCTACGGGTGATTCAGGAAGCGGTGCACAACGCGGTGCGGCATTCGCACGCCGACCTGGTGCGGGTGACCCTGTGCGGCGGGCCCGAGTTCCTCGCCGAGATCAGCGACGACGGCTCCGGCTTCGACCCCGGGGCCGACAACGGCGGCGGCCTGGGCATCGAGTCGATGCGTGAACGCGTCGCCGGAGTCGGTGGCCGCCTGGACATCGACGCGTCCATCGGCGGCGGCACCACGGTGCGGCTGGCGGTGCCCGGTGTCTGAACCGATCCGTGTCCTGGTCGCCGACGACCACCCGATCGTGCGGCAGGGCCTGAAGACCTTTCTGGACATCCAGCCCGACCTGTCGGTCGTGGCCGAGGCCCGCGACGGCGACGAGGCGCTTGCCCTCATCGCCGCCCACGAACCCGACGTGGTGCTGCTGGACCTCAACATGCCCGGCTCCGACGGCGCCAAGGTGCTGACCCGGCTGGCCGCCTCCGACCACCGCGCGAAGGTGATCGTGCTGACCTCGGTCACCGAGGCCGTCCGGGTCACCGAGGCCGTGGCGGCCGGAGCCGCCGGATTCCTGTACAAGGACATCGATCCCGACTCGCTGGCCCAGGCGATCCGCTCGGTCGCCGACGGCCAGGTGATCTTCGCCCGCGAGGCCGTCACCGCCATGACCGCCCCCGCGCCGGGCCCGGTCGCCGCGCTGACCGCCCGGGAACGCGAGGTCCTGGCCCTGGTGGCCGCGGGCCGCTCCAACCGGGAGATCGCCAAACAGCTGTCGGTGGCCGAGAAGACCGTCAAGACCCACCTGTCGAGCCTGTTTCGCAAACTCGGCGTCGCCGACCGGACCCAGGCCGCGCTGTACGCCGTCACACACGGCATGGCAGGCCACACCGAGGGCCGGTTAGAATCCCCGCCCAGAGCGGGACGACAATCAGCAGTCCATAAGAGAAGAGTCTGGGAGGCGCGGTGACGGGTCGGGAACTCGGTGACACCACCGCGTGGCGAGTGTGGACGGTACCCAACCTCATCACGATGGTGCGGCTGGCCGGCATCCCGGTGTTCTGCTACCTGCTGCTGGCCACCGACTCCTACGTCGCCGCCGTGGTGGTGCTGGCCGTGGGCGGCGGCACCGACTGGATCGACGGATTCCTGGCCCGCCGCCTGGGCCAGGAGAGCCGCTTCGGCCAGATCCTCGACCCTATCGTCGACCGGCTGTACATCCTGGTCGCCGTCGGCGCCCTGACGATCACCGGCCTGCTGCCGTGGCAGTTCACCCTCGTCCTGCTCGCCCGCGAGGCCGTCATGCTGGCCACCGTCGTGGCGGTGCGCCGCAGCGGCTACGCCCCCCTGAAGGTGCACTTCGTCGGCAAGACCGCCACCTTCATCCTGTTCAGCTCGCTGCCGACGCTGGCGCTGGCGGGCCTGTACGAGCCCGCCGAGGGCTGGGCACTGCCGCTGGGCTGGGCATTGGCCTGGTGGGGCATCGTCCTGTACTGGCTGTCGGTGGTGTTGTATCTGGCGCAGGCGATCCCGCTGTTGCGCGCCGCCCGCACGCCCGCCGGCACCGACTAGCCCGCGTCGCCAGGCGTGTGGAGGTGGGGTGGCCGTCACGGTGATTGAGGACGGCGGTACGGTCGTGTTGGCGAAACCGGGCATGGTGGGGGCTTGAGGCTCAGTCGGTCGGGTGACGCCATCGGAAGGGCCGGACCGGTTGATGAGAAGGGACGCACCGAAGATATGTCGCAGCAGCTGCGTTTCACCGCCGAACACGAATGGGTCACCGAACCCAATCAGGACGGGGCGGTGCGGGTGGGCATCACCGACTACGCGCAAAAGGCGCTTGGTGACATCGTTTTCGTTCAGCTGCCCGACGTCGGAGCGAAACTGACCGCCGGCGACGCGATCGGCGAGGTGGAGTCGACCAAGAGCGTTTCGGACATCTACGCGCCCATCTCGGGCACCGTGACGGCCCGCAACGACAAACTCGAACAAGAGCCGGAGATCGTCAACGCCAGCCCCTTCGACGACGGCTGGCTGTTCGAGATCGAGCCCGACGACGTCGCCGACGTGGCGGGGTTGCTCGACTCCGAGGCATACGCCAAACTGACCGAATAACACTTTGCCTGACTCTATCCAGTGCACCGACATAATTGAGGTGGTCCCATGACGCGCCCCGGCGACGAGTACCCTCCGCTCGACACGACGTCGACAATGAACCTTGGCGCCTTGGACGAGGCTCTGGACACGTCAGCGCCCGAGGTCAACGCCGGACGGCTTTCCGATTCGCTGCCGCCGGGTACCGCGCTGCTGCTGGTGCGCCGCGGCCCCAACGCGGGCGCGCGCTTCCTGCTCGACCTGGACGTCACCACCTCCGGACGTCACCCCGACAGCGACATCTTCCTCGACGACGTGACCGTGTCGCGTCGCCACGCCGAATTCCACCGTGACGGGGCCACCTTCACCGTCCGCGATGTCGGCAGCCTCAACGGGACCT
Source organism: Stackebrandtia nassauensis DSM 44728 (assembly GCF_000024545.1). Lineage (GTDB taxonomy): Bacteria > Actinomycetota > Actinomycetes > Mycobacteriales > Micromonosporaceae > Stackebrandtia > Stackebrandtia nassauensis. The sequence goes on along the minus strand of NC_013947.1, from coordinate 3,990,686 downwards.
ACGTCAACCGGGAACGCGTCGAGACCGCGACCCTCGGCAACGGCGACGAAGTACAGGTGGGTAAGTTCCGGCTGGTGTTCATCGCCGGTCCGCAGGCCCGGTAACCAAGCCACGACGCGACAACTCCGCGCGGTGACCACACCGTCGCGGAGTGTTCGCGTCGCGCCTACCTCGACCCGTGGGCCCCGACCGGCGTGTACGGTCGAAACGTAGGCATGTCAAGTCCCACTGACGAGATAAGGCGGGCCGGTGCACGAATTGAGGGTGGTCGGCGTCCGGGTGGAACTACCCACCAACCAGCCGATCGTGTTGCTCAAAGAGGTGGACGGCGACCGATTCCTGCCGATCTGGATAGGAGCGGTCGAGGCCACCGCCATCGCCTACGAACAACAGGGCATCACCCCCGCGCGGCCACTGACCCACGACCTGCTGCGCGACGTCATCGTCGCGCTGGGCGCGGAACTGGTCGCCGTGGAGATCAACGACATGCAGGACTCGGTGTACTACGCCGACCTGGTGTTCGACGGTGATGTGCGGGTGTCGGCGCGGCCGTCGGACGCCATCGCGGTGGCGCTGCGCATCGGGGCACCGGTGCGGTGCACCCCCGAGGTGCTGGACGAGTCGGGCATCACGATGTCGGAGGCGGCCGACGACGAGGTCGAACGGTTCCGGGCGTTCCTGGACAACGTGACCCCCGAGGATTTCGCGGAATGAGTCACGCCGCCGAGTGACCGGATGCCGTACACTGTGTCCAGTATCGGCGGTGTGGGGAGGACGGCGGTGATGAGTACCCAAGCGCGTGACGAGGTCCGCGGCTACCGAGGCCCGGTGGCGTGCAACGCCGCGGGCATCACCTACCGGCAGCTCGACTACTGGGCCCGCACCGACCTGGTCACCCCCAGCGTCCGCGACGCCGAGGGCTCGGGCAGCCAACGGCTGTACTCGTTTCGCGACATCGTGGTGCTCAAGGTCGTCAAGAGCCTGCTGGACGCCGGGGTGTCGCTGCAGAACATCCGCAAGGCCATCGAGGTGCTGCGTTCGCGCGGCGAACACGACCTGGCCAACATCACCCTCATCTCCGACGGCACCACAGTGTACGAGTGCCGTTCGCCCGAGGAGGTCGTCGACCTGCTGCGCGGCGGCCAGGGTGTCTTCGGCATCGCGCTGGCCGGGGCGGTGGCCGACATCCGCGGCAGTGTGACCGCGCTGCCCGCCGTGCCGCCAGGTCTCGGACCGGCCTCGACGCCGGTCGACGAACTGGCGCACCGCCGCGCCCGTCGCGCCGCCTCGTAACCGCCACGACACGCCTGTGGCATGAAGGGCCTGTGTGGGGATCCCGTTTGCTGCTGCGCGCCCACCAGGCGGCGCCTGGCTGCGTTGTCGGCACGCCTGCTTACAACCCCGGTAAGCAGGCGCACCTCCGCCTTGCCATGCATCCACCTGGAGGCCGCTCGCGACGCAAGTGGATCCCCACACAGGCCCTACGGGTGGATGGACCCGTCGCGTAGAGACGGGTAGGGTAGGCGCCGAAAAGCTGAAAACCCGTACGGGAGAGTCCTCGCCGGGACCACCGGTCACCGGCGCGGCGCCGAAGGAGCAACTCCTCCCCGGAACCTCTCAGGCACAAGGACCGTACGGACTGGCACCTCTGGAAAGCAGACGCTGAACCCGTTCAGACGTCTCACCGACGGGGCAAGCCGGGCGGATTACCCGCGCGGTGAAACTCTCAGGGCACCCGACAGAGGGGGAGGATCCGCGGGACGGTTGTGTCTCGCGCACCGACCTGAAAAGTGCCTGGAGCGCCAAATGACCGAGCAGCTTGAACCAGTCCCGTTCGCCACCCGCCACATCGGTCCGTCCGAGGCCGAGCGGCGGCACATGCTGTCGCTGGTCGGGTACCACAGCTCCACCGAACTGCTGGACGCCGCGATCCCCGAGTCGATCCGGTGGCGCGAACCCCTCGACCTGCCCGCGGCCGTCAGCGAGACCGAGGCGACCACCGAACTGCGCGAACTGGCCACCCAGAACGTGGTGATGCGGCAGATGATCGGCCTGGGCTACTACGGCACCCACACCCCGGCCGTGATCCGGCGCCAGGTGCTGGAGAACCCGTCCTGGTACACCGCGTACACCCCGTACCAGCCCGAGATCAGCCAGGGACGGCTGGAGGCGCTGCTGAACTTCCAGACGGTCGTGGCCGACCTGACCGGACTGGAGGTCGCCGGTGCCTCGCTGCTGGACGAGGCCACCGCCGCCGCCGAGGCCATGACGCTGGCCCGCCGCGCCGCCAAGAAGAAGTCCGAGGTGTTCGTCGTCGACGCCGACACGCTGCCGCAGACGCTGGCGGTGCTGCGCACCCGCGCCGAACCGCTGGGCATCTCCGTTGTCGTGGCCGACGTTTCCGACACCGCCAACCTGCCGCAGGAGTTCTTCGGGCTGCTGCTGTCCTACCCGGGCGCATCGGGCGCGGTGCGCGACCTCCGCGGACTCATCGACCTGGCCCACGAACGCGGCGCCCAGGTCGCCGTGGCCGCCGACCTGTTGGCCCTGACCCTGTTGACCTCACCGGGATCCCAGGGCGCCGACATCGCCGTGGGCTCGGCGCAGCGCTTCGGCGTCCCGATGGGCTACGGCGGACCGCACGCCGGATACATGTCCGTCCGCAAGGGACTGGAACGGTCGCTGCCAGGCCGTCTGGTCGGCGTCTCCAAGGACACCGCCGGAAAGGTCGCCTACCGGCTGGCGCTGCAGACCCGCGAACAGCACATCCGCCGGGAACGCGCCACCAGCAACATCTGCACCGCCCAGGTGCTGCTGGCCGTGATGGCGTCGTGTTACGCCGTCTACCACGGCCCCGAGGGCCTGCGGGCCATCGCCGCCGGTGTGCACCGCCGGGCCGCCCGGCTGGCCGCCGGCCTGCGCGACGGCGGCGTCGAGGTGACCACCGCGTCCTTCTTCGACACCATCACCGCGCGGGTGCCCGGTCGCGCCGCGACCGTCGTGGCCGACGCGGCGGACTTCGGCGTCAACCTGCGGCTGGTCGACGCCGACACCGTCGCCATCGCCTGCGACGAGACCACCACCGACCCCGATCTCAACGCTGTGTGGGCGGCCTTCGACGTCGCCGAGGGTCCCGCCGACGCCGACGAGGTGCTGCCGGACGACCTGCGCCGCACCGACGAGTACCTCACCCACCCGGTGTTCGCCTCGCACCGTTCCGAGACCGCGATGCTGCGTTACCTGCGGCGGCTGTCGGACTCCGACTACGCCCTGGACCGGGGCATGATCCCGCTGGGTTCGTGCACCATGAAACTCAACGCCGCCTCCCAGATGGAGCCGGTGTCGTGGCCGCAGTTCGCCGACATCCACCCCTACGCCCCGGCCGACCAGACCCTCGGCTACGAGACGATGATCGCCCAGCTGGCCGCCTGGCTGGCCGAGGCCACCGGTTATGACGCGGTGAGCCTGCAACCCAACGCCGGTTCCCAGGGCGAGCTGGCCGGACTGCTGGCCATTCGCGCCTGGCAGGACGAACGCGGCGCCACCGCCCGCGACGTGTGCCTGATCCCCTCCAGCGCCCACGGCACCAACGCCGCCTCGGCCGTCATGGCCGGGATGCGGGTCGTCGTGGTCGCCTGCGACGACGAGGGCAACATCGACCTGTCCGATCTGGACGCCAAGATCGCCGAACACGCCGACGACCTGGCCGCCATCATGGTCACCTACCCGTCCACGCACGGCGTGTACGAATCCCACATCGACCGGCTGTGCGCCAAGGTCCACGACGCCGGTGGACAGGTCTATGTGGACGGCGCGAACCTGAACGCGCTGCTGGGCTTCGCCAAGCCCGGCAAGTTCGGCGCCGACGTCTCGCACCTCAACCTGCACAAGACCTTCTGCATCCCGCACGGCGGCGGCGGACCCGGCGTCGGCCCGGTCGCGGTGCGCTCCCACCTGGCCAAGTACCTGCCCGGCCACCCGCTGGGCGACGACCCGGTCGGACCCGTGGCCGCCGCCCCGCACGGTTCGGCGGGCATCCTGCCGATCCCGTGGATGTACCTGCGCACCATGGGCGGCGAGGGCCTGACCGAGGCCACCGCCGCGGCGGTGCTGGCCGCCAACTACGTCGCCGCCCGGCTGCGCGACCACTTCCCGGTCCTCTACAGCGGCAACAAGGGCCTGGTCGCCCACGAGTGCATTCTGGACCTGCGGCAGCTGACCAAGGACTCCGGTGTGAGCGTCGACGACGTCGCCAAGCGGCTCATCGACTACGGCTTCCACGCCCCCACGATGTCGTTCCCGGTGGCCGGGACCCTCATGGTCGAACCCACCGAATCGGAGAACCTGGACGAGCTGGACCGCTTCTGCGACGCCATGATCGCCATCCGCGGCGAGATCGACAAGGTCGCTTCCGGACAGTGGCCGTCGGGTGACAATCCGCTGGCCAACGCGCCGCACACCGCCGCGGCACTGTCGGTGGAGGAATGGACACACCCCTACACGCGCGCCGAGGCGGTGTTCCCCTCCGGGCACACGACCGGCAAATACTGGCCGCCGGTGGGCCGCATCGACGGCGCCTGGGGCGACCGCAATCTCGCGTGCGCCTGCCCGCCCATCGAGGACCTGGCTGACTGAAGCCACCAGACCTCGTTACTCCCACGGAGTGGTTAGACTAGGCCGGTCCCTTACCCTCCCAGGAGTAGAAATCGATGGCACGTGGCCGCAGCCAATCGGGTGTCGTTAGGTCGCATCGGCGCGGTCGCCGCAGGCAGGTCATCCGCCGCCGTCTGCCCGTCGCTCCGTGGATCGTCGTGACCACCGTCGTCGCGCTGGCCGCCAGCGGCCTGGTCGGCGGCTACGCGTTCCTGCTGAGCACCGGTTGCAGCGGCGACCCGATCAAGGCGGTCGTGGCGGCCCCCAAGGAGATCAGCGGAACCCTCCAGACCGCCGCGCGCTCCTGGGCCGGTACCGAGCCGTCGGTGGACGGGGGACAGTGCATCAGCGTGGAAGTGCGCGAGCAGGCCTCCCAGGACGTCGTGTCGGCGCTGTCGGGCTCCAGCACGGGCTCCAAGAAGGATCTGCCGCACGTGTGGATCCCGGAGTCGATGGCGTGGCTGGAGATGGCCAAGATCTCCGACCGTGGCAAGAAGATGCTGCCGGACTCGCCGCCGCTGGTCGCGACCAGTCCGACCGTGATCGCGATGCCCACCGAGGCCGCCAAGGCCCTGGGCTGGCGCAACGAGGACAAACCGGTCGACAAGGCCGGTAAACCCACCTGGGGCAACCTGCTGAAACTGGCCGAGGACTCCGATTGGAGCCAGTTCGGCAAGGACAAGTGGGGCGACATCACCGTCGGCATGAGCGACCCGATGGCCTCCACCGCCGACCTGCACGCGCTGTTGAGCATCGTGGACAAGAACCGCAGCGCCGGTGTCGACGCCGAGGAACTGGGCAACGTCTCCAAACTGAAAAGCACCGTCCACAAGGAGACCCCCAGCGTCGAGGAGATGATGGGCAAGGTCTCCGAGGCGAAGGCGAAGGGTGACCCGGTCGGCTTCGTGTCGGCGTTCCCGGCGCTGGAGCGCGACGTCTGGAAGAACAACTTCTCCGGTACCGAATCGCCGTTGACGGCGGTGTACCCGGCAGACGGCAGCCTCGACGCCGACTACCCGCTGGCGGTGCTGCAGAACGTGTCCTGGACCGACGCGACCCACCAGGAGATCGGGAAGCAGTTCGGCGAGTACCTGCTCGGTGAAGGCCAGAAGGAGATCAAGAAGGGCGGCTTCCGCGACGGCACCCGTCGCGAGGCCAGCAGCGAACTGACCGGTACCGAGGGCCTGGCCACCCAGATCACCGCGACGCAACGCGACAAGGTCGACTCCGAGAGTGTCCAGACCACGCTGGCGACCTGGCAGGCGGTGGCCCGTCCGGCCAACGTCCTGGTCGTGGTCGACTCCTCGTCGTCGATGAGCACCGAGGAACCCTACGACGGCGAGAAACTGTCGCGTATGGACATCATTCGCAAGTCGCTGGAGAGATCGCTGGACCTGTTCGGCGAACAGGCCAATGTGGGCCTGTGGCGATATCCGTACGACGATCCGGTCGCCGGTACGGCGTACCAGAAACTGGTGGAGATCGGTGAGTTCGACAAGTCGCGGCAGGATGACATCGAATCGCAGCTCAGTGCCGTGGAACCGGCCGCGGACGGCGGCCTCAACGACACCGTCGTGGAGGCGTACAAGAACGTCCTGGACAACTACAACAAGACCACCGGGGCGATCAACCTGGTGGTGGTGATATCCGACGGCGGCAGCGAGTCGGACGCCAGTCTGAGTAATGAGGACGTCACGGAGGAACTGAAGGACCTGTCGGCCAAGGACCGTGACAAGGAAGCCTCGATCATGACGATCGGTTACGGCAAGGACGCCGACAAGGATCACCTGGACGCGATCGCGACGGCCACGCAGGGTCGCTACTACCCGGCGAAGTGGAACGACGAGATCAACATGCAGATCCTCAACGCGCTGTACTACAACTGACCGAATCCGACGTCCGGTCAGCGATAGTGTCCGGGTTGGAGGGTGGGGTGTGCCGTGCGGATCCCCGTGTGGTGCCGGGTTGTCAGGCTGCCGTGCCGATGTGCGGTCGGTGCGGGGCGATGACGCTTCCGTCGGGAAGCAGTTCGCCGGTGTCGTCGAAGACCACGACCCCGTTACACAACAGGCTCCAACCCTGCTCGGGGTGGGATGCGACGACCCGCGCGGCTTCGCGATCGGACTCGTCGGCCTCTGGGCAACTCGGCTGGTGCTGGCACATTCTGTGCTCCTGGTTGTCTTTCCTGTGTGGTGTTGCTGTGTGGCTATTCACATCAACTATTTGGCCACACTAGCGAGTCTTTGATGTCATTGTCGCAACAGTTAAGGCACGAATCCGGTAGTTGACGCCTGTGACCACCACCCCCGGAAGGAATTCCAACCGAACGAATGAGCACGAATCACCTTTGTGTGCCCCCCGGGGTACCGCCTGGTTGCCGGGCCTCACGCTGCGAGGTCGCCCGGTTGCAGTGGCGTGTCGGCGACGGGGGTGACCCCGCGCAACTGTTGCGTGACTTCTGCGAAGAGTCCGGACTGGACGTCGCCGACCTGTCACGGTCCGGAGTCCATGATGTATCCCGGCGGCTGTGCGGGGTGGCGGTGCTCGTGTCGGCCGCCGCCGGTGCCGTGATGATCGGCGGCGAACCCGGACCGCCGAGCCCGGCCACGGCGGTGCCCGACCTGGCGGCCGTCGCCTACCACCACGCCCCGGTCGCGACCTCGCGGCCGGTCGGCGGCTTCGCGCTGACCGGCGAGTGGGAACAGTCGTGGACCCCGGCCCAGCACGCCGCCGCCGTGTCGGCGGTCCGGGCCGCGATCGGACGCGGCGACGTCTACCAGGTCAACATCGTCGGCCACCAGTCGGCGCCGGTGTCGGGTGACGCCGACGGCGTGGTGCGGCGGCTGGCGTCGTGGCCGCAGGCCCGTTTCGGCGGCACCATGTCGGGTCCGGGGTGGACGGTGGCCTCGGCCTCGCCGGAATGCCTGGCCGAGGTGGCTTCGGGCGTGGTCACGACCGCGCCGATCAAGGGCACCGCACCGGCCACAGTCGAGGGTGCCCGGCAGCTGCGGCGCTCGGTCAAGGAACGCGCCGAGCACGTCATGATCGTCGACCTGGAACGCAACGACCTGGCCCACGTGGCGGTGCCGGGCAGCATCGCCGTGGAGGAACTGTTCGCGCTGCGGGAATGGGGCGGCCTGTGGCAGGCCGAGTCGGTGATCCGGGCCCGACTGGCCGAGGGCACCGGACTGGACCGGCTGCTGCGGGGGCTGTGCCCGCCCGGGTCGGTCACCGGGACCCCGAAACTGGCGGCGCTGGAACACATCGCGGACCTGGAGGTGGTCGGACGGGGCCCGGCGATGGGAGCCATGGGCTACGTGACGGGGGAGGGGCTGCGGCTGGGGCTGACGATCCGCACCGTCGCGGTGGCCGAGTCCCGGCTGCACGTGTGGGCCGGCGGCGGCATCACCTGGCGCAGCGACCCCAACGAGGAGGTCGCCGAGGCGGCGGCCAAGGCCACCCCGATCACCGCCGCGCTGGCGTCGTACACGAGCGCGCTGACCGCGAATACCTGAAGCCCCGGGCCCTCGGCGGCGGCTCAGTCGAGCACGACGGTGTCGGGGTGCGGGTGGCTGAGGAAGTCGTGGTGCGAGATGTCCCAGCCGTAGGCCCCGGTGCGGCCGAACACCAGCACGTCGCCCACGCGCAGCCGCGACACCGGCAGATCGCGGCACAGCACGTCGCGGGGGGTGCACAGTTCGCCGGTGACGTCGACGGTCGTGTCGCGGGCCTCGGGGCGCTGCCACGGATAGGGCCACTCGTCGACGGGGTGCACGGCGGCGGGGTGGTCGTAGCCCCAGGCGGCGGGCAGTCGAAAGTGGTGGGTGCCGCCCCGCACGACCGCGAAGGTGCGGCCGTGGGTGGTCTTGATGTCGGTGACTTCGGTGGCGTACCAACCGGTCTCGGCCGCCAGGTAGCGGCCCAGTTCGAAGATCGTGGTGACGGCGGGTCGGGTCAGGCGGGCGGCGAAGTCCGCCAGGTCGAACTCGCTGCCCCCGGCGGGGTCGACGCCGATGCCGCCGCCCAGGTTCACCGTCTCCCAGGTGAGCCCGTGGCGGGTGGCGGTGTCGGCCGCGTACTCCAGGGCCTCGGCGACGAAGCGGGCGTGGGCGGCGGCGTCGAGGTTGTTGCTGACGGCGTGCAGGTGCAGCCCGGTCAGTCGCACGCCCGGCAGTCGCCGGGCCAGGTCGACCGCGTCGTCGAGGTGGGCCGCGTCGATGCCGAACGGGGTCGGCGTACCGGTCATGCGGTGGGTGCCGCCGGGGGTCTCGGTGGCGCGGTTGACGCGCAGCGCGATCTCGGCGACGGTGCCGTGCTGGCGGGCCAGCCGGTCGAGACGGCGCAGCTCGTGGAGCCCCTCGACGTTGACGGTGACCGGCGTGCCGCACGACAGGGCGGCGGTCAGCGCGGCGTCGGTCTTGGAGGGTCCGCCGTAGATGAGGTGCCGGGCCCCGGCCGCGATGGCGGTGGCCAGTTCGCCCGGTGAGGCGATTTCGATGCCGTCGCAGTACTGGGCGGCCCTGGCGACCAGTTCGGGCCGTGAGTTGGCTTTCATGGCGTAGAACAGCCGGGTCTGTGGCGGTAGGGCGGCCTTGACGGCGGCGATGCGCTCCGACAGCGCGGCCAGGTCGTAGACGTAGGCGCACACCGGGTGCGACAGGGTGTCGATCGCGGCGGCAACGCGGGTCGGGATCGCGGGTGTCATGGGCGGGCCAGCGGGTTGGTGACGGGGACGTGGATGTCGCGTCCGGGGTTGACGCGCATGGTGAGCAGCGCCTTGTGGGGGACGGTGGCGGCGGTGTAGAAGTCGCGGTCGCCGGACGCCAGGTCGAGGGTGTCGACGGTGTCGGCGATGACGCGCCAGGCCCGGTCCTGGGTGAGTCCACAGTCCTGGGTCAGGGCGGTGGTGACGGCGGCGAGGTGGTTCTGGAACACGGTGTAGGCGACCTTGGCGCGCACGGTCTCGGCGTCGGTGGTGGTGATGACGGAGGCGGGGTGGAGGTCGGGGCGGTGTCCGGACTCGGCCAGCCGGGGCAGCAGGACGCGGCCGCCGCCGAGGTCGCGGACGATGACGCGTTCGGGGATGCCGTCGCGGAAGGTGGGTACGCAGTTCTGCAGGTGGGCTTCGGTGCCGATGCCGTAGTGGGTGGCCAGGCGGATGGTGGGCCCGGCGAGGCCGAAGGTGTAGCGGTGCAGGAAGTCGGCGGCGTCCAGGCCGCTGTCGTCGACCAGTTCGGCGGCGATGCTGCGTCCGGTGACCGGTGAGGTGGCGGCCAGGGCGGTGGCGGGTACGGCGAGTTCGCCCGGGCCGGTGACGTCGGACAGCCGGGCGCGCAGCAGGCAGGACAGTTCCCGGGCGGCGGGGTGGCCGTGCGGGAGGCTGGCTCCGGCGTGTTCGGTGAGGATGTCGATGCGCGGCGCCAGGTAGTCGTCGCCGCCGATGACCTCGGACAGCAGCCGGGACAGGATCGGGCCGTTATGGACGGTGGCGGGGGAGATGCCGCGGGTGGTGGAGGTGATGTGGATGGACAGTGAGCACTTGAGGTAGCTGCCGTCCGCGGTGACGAGGGTGCGGATGGAGGCGGTGGGCTCGGTGTCCATGCGGGTGGGCAGGTCGCGCAGGGTGCCGTCGGCGTACAGGTCGCGGCCGGGGCCCTCGCGCAGGTGCCGGTGCTGCCAGGGGTGGACGGGGATGGCGATGGTGTCGTCGTCGCGCAGGTCGCGCAGCGGCGGGTGTAGGTGTTCGAGGAGTTCGCCGAGGTCGCGGCCATGGTCGTCGGTGGCCGAGGCGATGGCGTCGCGGCGGGCGGCCACGAATCGCACCGCGATCGGTTCGGGGGTCTCGAGGTCGTAGGCGCGGCGGTCGGCGTCGTTCCAGCCCAGCCGGGTGCGGGCGCAGGGGTGCAGGTGGTGTCCGTCGACGGCGAGCGGTTCGAGGAACCGGCACGGCAGGAAGTCGGCCTGCCGGTCGGTGAGGATGTCGGCCAGCGCGACGGTGGTGGTGGCGCCGTGGTGTTTGGCGGTCTCGGCGATCGTGTCGGTGAGCCGCTGGTGGCGGGGCAGGGCGGTGGCCAGGCCGGTGACGGCGTCGTCGAGTTCGCGGGTGAGGTGTTCGGGGGCGTTGGGGGACAGGGCTTTCAGCAGCGTGACCGGGTCGGTGACGGTGTTGCCGTCGCAGTCGATGGGGCCGGTGGGGGTGATCTGGTCGAAGGGCCCGGCCTGGGCGGTGGCACGGATGTGCCCGGCGGACGTGTCGATGTGGACGGTCAGCTGTCCGGGCGCGGGTCCGGGGGTGACGGTGGCGTTGTCGCGCAGGCCGTCGAGGTTCTCGCGCCAGGCGGCGGCCAGGAGACTGGCGGTGATGTGGGCCGCGGCGTCGTGGGGTGTGGTCATTCCATACCGGCGATCGGGTTGGGGATGTGCGTCCATTGGTCATCGGTGGGGTCGTCGGACAGGCGCATGGCGGTGGTGGCCTTGATGGGCCAGGTCGCGGCGAACAGGGCCTCGCGCAGCGCGGGGTCGTCGCGGGTGTGCGCGGCGGTGGTGGCCGCGATCGCGCGCCACCAGGTGCCGGGGTGGGCGCGGGTGAGCGCGTCGACGAGCTGGTTGAGGGTGACGCTGTAGGCGGCGGCGATGAGTTTGGTGTGGACGACGTCGGGGTCGGTGGTGCCGAGGTCTCCGGCGAGATCGTCGAGGCCGAGCGCGGGCAGGGTGGATTCACGGACGCGGACGCCGCCGAAGTCGCGGTAGACGACGGCCGACGGTTGGCCGTTGTGGACGGACAGGAGGGTGTTCTGGCCGTGGGCTTCCAGGCCGATGCCGATCGTCGCCAGGCGCAGCAGCGGCGGCAGCAGTGTGTCGGCGAACCGCTGCCACCAGGTGTGTGGATCGAGGCCGCTGGCGTGGATGACGGTGGCGATGAGCGGCCGTGTGGTAGCGGGGTCGGGTTCGGCGAGGGCGGCCAGCGGGATGGCGATGTGGCCGTCGGGGATGACGGCGGCGGGGGACTGGCGCACGATCGCGGCCAGGTGCTGGGAGGCGTGGCCGTCGACGACCAGCGCGGCGGCGCCGGTTTCGCGCTGTACGAGGACTTCGCCGAGCGCGGCGACGGCCCGCGACAGCGGTGGTCCGTTGTGGACTGATGCGGGGGAGACGCGGCGGCGGGCGCTGGTCATCTGGACATCGAGGGCGGTCTTGATGTGGATGCCGGGGTGCGCTGCCGGGGCCAGGGTGCGCAGCGACATCAGCGGGGAGGCGTCCAGGGTGCGCGCGGCCGGGTTGGGGGGCCGGTGGCGGTGGGCTTGCAGCGGGTGGACCGGCAGCAGTGGCCGGTGCTGGTCGTCGTGCCAGGGCCAGTCGCCGGTGACCCGGGCGGGAGCGATGGGGGTCATGGCCAGCGCGACGGTCGGGTGGTGCTCGGGGGCGAACCGGGCGGCGTCGACGCCGTCGCGGGCTCGGCACAGTGGATGGACGGGGTGGCCGTCGACGACGAGCTGTTCGAAGTAGACACTGGGGTCGGGGTGGTGGTCGCGGGCGGTGTCCCACAGTTTCGCGGCGTCGGGGTGGGGCGTGGCGGCGGCGCGGGCGGCGGCCAGTCCCGCGACGCTCTCGGCGATCTCGCGCGCGAGCCGCTCGGCGTGCGCGCTGCCCTCGGCCAGCAGCGCGGCGAGCTCGGCGGGGTCGGTGAGCGGGCGAGCGGCGTGATCAGCGGCCTGGTTCTGCCGCGCGGCAAGGCTCGTCGTATCGGCGGGCTCGCGGCCGCGCGCGCCGTCGGTCAGCGGCGGGTGGCCGCCAGCGGGCTCCAGCCCCGCGTCGGGGTTCGCGTGCGCCGCGCTGGTTCCCGGTGGCGGGGCGACGGTGATGGCCAGGCCGGGCCCGGGGTCGGCGAACAGCTCGGCCGCCGCGCGGGGGCCGGTCAGGGTGTGTCCGCTGTGGGTGGTGATGGTGAGCGTCGCGTCGGTGGCGTCACGGGCCTTCACGCCGGGCAGTGCCTCCCGGGCGGCGGCTCCCCACAGGCGCGCCAGGATGGCGGCTCGGGCGCGCGCCGTGTCGACAGTAGGCACTCGCCACCTCCACCAGAATAATAGGGAAGCCTAACCTTAGCGCCTGGGTGCGGGGAGTCGCCCGAAATGTGCGCGGCCTCATGCCCTCAACCGCCAGCACATCCGTGCTGCCACCACCACTGTGGATTCTCAGACCTCGATGGTGCTGCGGGGCGGGGCCTTGCGGGCCGACTCGGCACCGTCGGCCGCTGCCAGCCGGTCCCGCAGCCGACGCAAGGTCGGCAGGTGCAGCGTGTACGGGTCGTTGGCCAGCCAACGCCCGATCTCACCGGCCGCGTCGGGAGCCGACAGATGCCGGATCACCGCGTCGGCACCGGAGATGCGATCCACCGGCAGGTTCGGCCACACGACGAAACCGCGCACGGTGGCCTCGTTGAGCAACTGCGACACGTCGTGGACGGCGCTGGGCAGCGCCTCGGCACCGGAGTCGCCGGTGGAACGGGGCACCGGCGGCGCGATCACCGCGACCCGGCGTCCACACACAACAGTGTATTCGGCGCGGTGCACACCCACCGGGACCCGCACGAACAACCGGGCGGCGGGCAGCCGCTCCAACAGTGTGCGCAACACGGCGCCGGTACGTCGGTCGGCACTGGGCTTGGCGCCCGAGGGCGCGAACGCGTTGAAGTCCTTCAGGGCGCTGCGCACCGCGGCGCGCAGCCGCGCGGCGATGCGGACCCGCCGCACCGACCACGGCAGTACCGCCGAGGCCACCAGGTGCAGCGCCAGCAGGATCCCGCCCAGGGTGGCGCCCGACAGCCACACCACCACCAGCGCCACCACACCGGTGACGATGAACGAGGTGGGCCGGGTGGGACGCAGACCGCGGAAACAGGCCACGGCCACGACTCCGGCGACCAGCAGCATGTAGGGCACGATGAGAGCTTTGAGGACGGTGATGGTGTCGCTGGCCAGCACCAGGGCCGACACCTGGATCGTCAGATACGTCCAGGCGGCGCCGATACCGGCGGCGATGCCGCCGCGCTGCCACACCGAGGGCGTGTAGCGCAGTCGCTTGGTCGGGTCGATGTCGACGAACCACGGCAGCGACATGACCTCCCCGGCGCCCGGCGGGGTGGTGGGGGCGGCGTTCTTGTTGGCCGGTTTGTCGACGGTGGTGTTGACGCGCCAGGCCTTGACCTTGTGGCTCTTGGTGTGGCGGCCGGGACGGCGGCGATTCCCCCACGGGGGCTTGCGGGTACCGCGGGCGGCGTCGTACTCGAGACGCAGGACCGGATCGGTGAGCGTCTCGTAGGCTTCCTGCAGTTCGTGGAAGACCTCGGGATCGCCACCGGCGTCGGGATGGGCGTCACGAACTTTCCGGCGGTAGGCCTGCCGGATCTCTGCGATCTCGGCTGAGGTCGTCAGTCCGAGAATTCTGTAGTAATCAGGTTCGGTCACCCGAACCTCCGCGGTAGCTCGAAGCGTGTGTAGTGGATTCGGTTTGGGAATTACCGAACCTACTACATCGGTCGGTGTTGTTGTCGGCTCGGTGGTGAACCTCGCCGGAACAGGTGAAAACCGCCGCCTGTCTCAGGCCAGCGTGCCCGCGCCGGTGACCTGCCCTCCGGCGGCCTCGACGCGGCGGCGCAGCCCCCGGTCGGAGGTGACCACCAGACATTGCCGGTGCGGCGTGGTCTCGGCGACCAGCCGCGCGATGGCGTCGTCGCCGCTGCCGGGCGCCTCCACGACGCCGACGGTGTCACTGGCTTCGACACCACGGGCGCGGCCCTCGGTGACCAGGACGATCTCCAGCGGCGGTCGCCGGGCCCAGTCGGGCCCGGCGCGCAGTCCCTGCTCGTGGAGACCGGCCAGCCGGTCGCGCAGCCGGGCGGTGGCCCCGGCGCGGTCGCGCCACCAGCCGTCCGGCCGGGATCCGACCACATTGGCCGCGTCCACGACGATCAACGGTGTCACCTGGTCTTCTGCCACTCATCCCCCCGGGAGCGGTCGTGTGCGTTACGTCGGCTGCCACCAGCGTGCCAGAGACGACACCGCCGGGTCGTCGGAGGCGGCCAGGGAGTCCCAGCTGCCCGAGGAGGCACCGTCCATGGCGAACAGATCGTCCATGGGCGGCGCGGAGTAGTCGTAGGCGGCCCAGTCGGTGCCCGCGTCCGAGGTCGAACCCAGCAGGCTGGCGTCCGACCACGGCTCGCCGTCGACGGGCTCGGGACGGGCGTCCATGTCGATGTCCGGCGGGAACTCGGCGTCGAAGGCCGGGTCGTCGGCGGCCAAATCGGCGTCGGGATCGGTGCCCACGACCTCGTCGTCGGTGATCTCGATGGCCTCGGCGTCCGGGTCGGTCTCCGGCTCGTCGCCACCGGCCGGCTCCGGCTCGTCCTCCACGTCGGCGTCCGCGTCGGGACCGTCGGGGGCCGGTTGCTCACCCTCGTCGGCGGCCTCGGCGTCGGCATCGCCCTCGGCGCCCTCGTCGGAGGCGACGGGTTCATCGCCGTCCTCGCTCACCTCGGCGTCGGGGTCCAGCGTGTCGTCCTCGGCGTCGAAGTCGCTGACCTCGTCGTCGCCGGTCGACTCGTCGTACGCGGCGTCGTCCATGCCCGGATCGGGTTCGGGGTACGCCTCGTCGCCGGTGGGGGAGTCGGAATCATCGGCCCAGTTCATCGCGTGTGTCGTCCTTAACCTTCGGCTGTCTTCGGCAGCACTGCCCTGGCCTTGGCCAGGACCTCGTCAACCTGCTTGATCTTGAGCTTCAACGCCTCATGGCGTTTGGTGAGCCCTTCCTTCTTCTTCGCCCGGGTGGCGTTGTCCTGCTTGAGTGCCTTCTCGGCGGCGGCGATCTGCTTGTCCAGCTGATCGCCGCGCTTCTCCAGCGCGTCGTCCAGAGCCAGGTTGAAGGTGTACTCGATCTCGGTGAACCGGTACTGGATCTCCTCCTGCAGCGACGCGCGCGTCTCCTGCAACACCTCGCGGACCCACCGCTGGGCCTGCTGCCGGTCCTGGGAGACCTTGCGCCGGTACATCATGAAAGCCGCCGCCGCCAGACCGATACCCACACCGGAGGCCGCCAGGGCGACGCTGGCCACGCCGGTGGCCGCGATACCGGCACCGGCGGCACCCATCGTGACCACCCGTCCGGCCATCATGGCCGTACCGGCCGACGACATCACCAGCATCGCGTTGTCGCCGGAGGTCTCCCGGCGCGGTTTGGAACCCGACTGCATCCGCAGCTGCGCGTTGATGCGCCCGATGACCTGGGCCAGTTCATTGGGCGGGAACATCTGCGACAGCGCGCGGTCGGCCAGCACCTTGAACCGGTAGTCCAGTTCCTGGCTCAACCGCACCGACAGGGCGTGCAGGGCGCGGTCGACCTCGGTCGGCATGTTCTTGATCTCGCCGCGGTTGGCTTTCTCGACCTTGTTGAGCAGTTCGTCCTGCAGTTTCGTCACGTAGGTGCGCAGCCGCGACGTCGCCTCGACCCGGGCACGCTGGATCTCGGTGCGCAGCGCCATGTTGGACTGCTTGTTCTGGCCGCGCTTCAACTTCATGACGCGCTTCTTGTCTTCTTTGAGCTTCTCGGTGACCTGCGGGTCGGGCGACAGCGTCTTGAGGTTCTCCATGACGCCCAGGTCCAGCCGGATGAACTCGCTGCGCAGACTGCGCAACAGGTTCGCCTGCTGCAGGATGTTGCCGCGCGAACCCAGTTTGATCAGCGCGTGCTGCAACGCCGCGATCCGCGACTCGTCGATGAGGGTCTTGGCCGCGTCGGGCGGCATCGTCAGTGCCATCTCGGCCAGCCTCGACGACACCGGGAAGAACGGCGCGGTGGCGAACCGGGGCGCGTGCGTCTGCAACAAGGCGATGTCGTCGTCGCGGATGCGCTGCCAGCCGGGGTAGGCGTCGGTCTTGGTCAGCGCGAACATGACGAAGTTGACGCGTTTGCTGGCCTCGATGAGGAAGTCCAGCTCCGGCTTCGAGAACGGCGAGGACGAGTCCACGACGAACAGCAGCGCCGTGGCCTTGGAGACCGCGTCCAGCGCCACCTCGGCGTGCAGGGCGTCCAGACCGCCGACACCGGGGGTGTCGATGAGCGTCAGGTACTGCAACAGCGGCGCCGAGTGCGTGATGCGCAGCCGCCGGGGCGGCCGCACGCCGCCGGGCAGCTGGCCCAGCGTGGTGCCCCAGTCGCGGATGTCGGTCGGGTTGAGCGGCACCGGGACCTCGTTGCCGGGCACGTACGCCTGCACGGTGTGCTGCTCGCCGTGCTCGAACTCCAGGTAGGAGCTGGTGGCCACGGCCGCGTCCACCGGCGACAGGTTGGGCACCCCGATCAGGGCGTTGGTTAGCGAGGACTTGCCGCGTTTGGTCTCACCGACGATGACCATCGCCGGGGTGGCCGCCGAGTCGCGTTTCTGGGCGTCCAGGTCCTGGGCGGCGTCGGCGTCGACCTTGCGCAACGCGGCGATGCCGTTGGTGACGGCGGTGCGGCACAGCTTCTCCAGCGCCGCGGCCGGGTCGGGTTTCGCCGCCGCCTGCTTCGCGGGGGCTTCGGTGGTCATCAGGCACCTCCGTTGCGGTAGACGGTGACGATCGGGTTGCGCAGCACCGCGGTGCGGTCGGCGTAGCCGACGGTCTCGACCGCCGCGATCAGGCCGTCGTGGCTGGCGTCGGCGGCCGGAGTGGTGCCGCCGGCCTCGTGACGGGTGGGGTCGAAGCGCTCGCCCACCGGCGACACCGTGGCCACACCGGCCTGGGTGAGCCCGGCGCCGATCTTGTCGGAGATGGCCTGGCTGGTGGCGCGGTCCCGCACGTAGATGCAGGTGTCGATGAGGGTGCGGCGTTCGGTGTTGAGCTGGTCGATGGCCGCCAGCGCCGCCGAGTCGGGGGCGGGCGCCGGTGCGGCGGCGGCCGCGGGCGCCGCGAGGGGCTTCAACCGTCCGCCCAGCAGGCCCACCACGACGGCACCGGCGATCAGCGCGCCGCCGAAACCGGCCGCTGCCACCGGGATCGCGAGGGTGGATGTGCCGGTGGCCCCCAGCAGGCCGGTGACCACACCGGTCAGCGCGGCGGCGGCGATGACCGCCACTGTGGCTATCAGCCGCAGGTGGCTTGTCGACATCGTCTTCTCCTTTTAGATGGGATCAGTGGGCGGTGCGGGGTGAACGAAGTTGCTGGGCCAGCAGGTGGAAACCGCGGGCCACGACGTGCGCGACGCGCGCCTGGGCGGGGGAGGCCCCACCCACCGCGAACGCCCTCCAGCGATTATTGGCCGCCAGAGCCGCCTTGACCAGTGCTTCGTGGTCATTGGCAGGAAGACCCAGCACGTGGGACGGCTCGGAGGACAACGCCAGCCGGGCGATCTCGGATTCCATGTCGGAGGGCAGCTCGACGGTGCCGGTGGTGACCTGGGCGGCCACCTCGATGAGCCGCAGCCGGTGGTACTGCGGGTCCTGGATGACGCGTTCGATGGCGTCGCGCAGCATCTCCCGCTCCTGCGGGGAGGCGGTCGTGGAGGCCAGCGTCTCCAGCCGGGCCAGGCCCCAACCGGCCTTGATGGCGTCGGAGCGCAGCCGGAAAGCCTGCTCCAGTGTCTGGCGCAGCCGGGGGAACCCGGAGGCGGCGAACAGCAGCCGCACCAGTTCACCGGTGGCCATCGACGGGTTGGCCACCAGGTGCGCGATGGCGAAGTTGATGCCGTACAGGTCCAACAGCCGCAGCAGCCGTTCGCGCTGCTCGGGCGAGACGGGGCATTCGCGGGTGGAGAACAGCGACGCCGCGGCCAACAGCACGGTGCGTTCCTCCTGCGGCAGCTCGGCGAGTTTGCGCAGCGCCTCGCAGTCGGCGGCGGTGAGCCGTCCGGCCTCGGTGGTCTCGGCCAACAGCCCAACGACGGGGACCACGTCGGACACGACGCGGCGCATCAGTTGCGACTGGGAGCGCGACAGCGGCTCGGCCACCGGCCACGGGTCGCCCGAGGGGGTGGGTGCCAGCTTGTCGACCTTGTTGAACAGGCCCAGCGAGTTGATCGGGTTGGACGACAGCCGCGACGACATGGTGCGAAACGCCTCCAGCGCCTGCAGGTCGTCCTCGCGCACCGACTGGGTGAAGGTGTAGATGATGGCCTCGGCGCCCGACAGCGCCGACTGCGAGTCGGGGTCGATGTCGTCGGCGATGGGCGCGTCGAACAGGAACTTGTTGGCCTCGTTGGAGATCGAGGTGTTCACCGAGGACATGCCCGGGGTGTCCACGACCGTCAGGTTCTCCAGCCGGTCGGAGGTCAGGGTGACGTCGACGTAGGCGACCTGTTCGCGGGGGACGTTGAGTTTCTGCGGGACCATTCCGGCGTCGTCGAGGGGCAGGCTGACGCGGGTGCCGTCGCGTTTGACGACGTCGACCCGGTCGGAGGTGCCGTAACGGAACTGGGTGACCAGGCGGGTACACTCGCCGACCTCGGTGGGGGCGACCCGCCGTCCGATCAACGCGTTGACGAGAGTGGACTTACCCGCTTTGAGGCGTCCGGCGATGGCCACCCGCAACGGCTGGCCGATACGAGCTCTGACACCGTCGACCTCGGCGCGCGACCGGGGAGACAGGCGGGGCGACAGTTCGGCGCACAAGGCGGCGACTCGGGTACTCAATGGGCCAGATGCCATGGTGTGCGGACGCGTAACGGCGCGGGTGACCCGGTGCCGCGGCGCCGGCCTCCTTCCGGGAACGACGACGAAACCGGTGCGCGGTGCCCACCGGCAGGGGCATGCCCGTCCGAACCGGAATCCGGCGGGCACACCGACGCTACCGCAACTCGTCCAGCGCGGGCGAGCGCGAGCCCCCACGTCGTTCCCGGCGTGGCCGGGCGTCGCGGTGGGAGCGGACATCGCAGCGATTCCTTTGCCAAAATATGATGGCCGGGTGGGACGCGGCCTGACCGTCAGTGTTTTATGTGAGGTACTGCCCCGACCCTACGAAACGACGAGTCCTCGCGACATCCCCGTTTCGTGCCACCGGCACCATTGCCTACAGGTTTCTCATCGGGAAGGAGCCACGTGTCAGCCGACGACACTCGGTCCCACGACGACCCCGCCGGTCTTGGTGCGCGCGTGGCCGAGGCTCTCGCCCAGCCCGGCCTGGTCATCGTGACCGGCCCGGCCGGAAGTGGCCGGTCACATCTGCTGCATCGCCTCGCGGGCGCGTTTCGCGGTCCCGTCTACGCGGGCGGGGGACTGTCCATGTTGCGCGGCAATTCCGCGCTGGCGTTGGCGCGCGCGGTCAAGGCCAAACTGCCCACCCACGACACGCCGCTGTGCGCCGAGGCGGTGCGTTCCCGGGTGCGCGGCGGCCTGCTCGTCATCGACGACCTGCAGTGGTGCGACCCGGTGACGCTGGCGGTGCTGCCGAAACTGGCCGAGCACTGCCGCATCGCTGCCGCGCTGCGCACACCGCACCGGCTGCCCGAGGCGATCACGGAACCGCTGTTCGCGGCGGCCACCACCGTGGAGATCCCGCCGATTCCCGACGCCGCCGCCGCGGCCCTGGTGCGCGACCACGCGCCGGGCCTGGCCGACGCGGCGGTGACCGCGCTGGTCAAACGCGCCGGCGGTAACCCGCTGGCGTTGGCGTCGCTGGCCAGACACGCCCAGGCCCGGGGCGGCAAGTCCATCAAGGACCCGGCCCAGGCCACTCCCGACGCGGTGCACGTCCTGGCCGAGGCGATCGCCGATCTGCCGCGCGCCGCCCGTACCGCGCTGGCAGCTTTGGGCCTTTTGGGACGCCCGGCCCCGGCCGGTCTGCTGGGCGAGGGCGTGTCCGAACTGGCCGAGGCGGGCCTCGTCACGGTCGACGACAACCAGAGTGTGGCGCCGGTGTCGCCCTACAGCGCCGAGATCGCCGCCGGGATCCTGGACCCCGACGGCCGCGCCGAACTGCACCGGGGGCTGGCCGAACTGGTCGACGACGTCGAGGCCGCGCGGCATCTTGCTGCCGCTGGCGACAACCCGGCCGCCTACCAGCGAGCGCTGCGCGCCGCCGGTGGCGACAACCAGGCCCGCCGCGCCGAGGCGCTGCTGTTCGCGTGCGCGCTGAGTGATTCGCCCGCCGACGAGGCCACCCGGCTGGAGGCCGCCGCCGCGGCCCTGGCGGTGGGACGACCGCGTTCGGCGCTGACGGTGCTGGAGCAGCTGTCGAGCGTGGAGGCGACGGTGGCGCGGGCGCAGGCCCATCTGCACGCCGGTCACACCAACAAGGCGGCCGAGGTCGCCGCCACCCTGCCCGATTCGTCGAAACTGGACGACGGACTGGCCGAGGCTGTCGACCGGGTGCGGCTGTTGACGGCGCTGGCGGGTGCCTCGGCCGACACCGTGGCCGCCGCCGTGCGGGCCCGGCACGGGGACCGGCCGAGTGCGCCGGGACTGGCTGCCGCCGTGGCCGCGCACGACGCGCGCCGCCGCGAACCGGGCTGGCAGCAGGGCCTGGCCGCCGCCGCGGTCGCCGCCGGACGGGACGGCGATGCCCTGACCGCCCGGTGGAGCGCCTGGCTGCTGGTGGAGTACCTCATCGCCGACGGCAACCTCGACCAGGCCGCCGCGGCCGCCGAACGGGCCGCGGCCGCGTGCACCGCCGATCACGCCTACAGCTGGCAGACCCGGTTTCTGGCCGCGCAGGTGTGGTGCCGGGTCCTGGGGGGTGGGCACCTGGAGGAGGCCGCCTCGCGGGCGGTCACGCTGCTGGACCACGCGCTGCCGTCGGTGGCGCGCGGCTACGCCACCGCCTCGGCAAGCCTCGCCGAGGCCGACACCGGTGCGCTGCGCAACGCCCGGCACCGGCTGCGCAACGCCGGTCCGGTGCCGCCGTCGGTGGCGACGGTGCTGCGCTGGGTTGCCGGTGAGGCCGCGTGGCTGGACAACCAGCCCGCCCAGGCCAGGGCCGCCGCCGGGGACGACGCCTCGCTGGTGTCGGGGATGGGCCGCATCACCGCCAACTGGGCCGCCTTCGACGCCGGTGAGCCTTCCGAGGCCGGGGACATCGACTCGGTGCCGGATCCGGCCCGACAGACGTTGAGCGCCTGGCAGGCCGCCGCGGTGGACGCGTCGGCCGCCGGGGCCTTCGACACCGCCGCCGAGGCGTGGCGGGAGGTTGTGGTGCGGGAACAGGTGCGATGCCTTTTGGCGCACGGTTTGTACGCGCCGGACGCGGCCGGGGCGGTGCCGCCGTTGGAGGCGGCCGAGGCGATCGCCGACGAAGCGGGGTTGACCATTTTGGCCGGACGGGCGCGGCAAGCCTTGCGGCGCCACCGGGTGCGGCGCGATCGGCGCGGCAAACGCGCCGGGGACGCGTTGACGTCGCGGGAGCAGCAGGTGCTGACGATGGTCGCCGCCGGTGAACCGACCCGCCGGATCGCGGTGGCGTTGGGTATCACCCGCGAGACCGTGGAGACCCACATCCGTGCCGGGATGCGCAAACTGGGGGCCAAGACCCGTACCGAAGCGGCGGTGCGGGCCGCCGAACTGCTGACACAGGACGGACAGTGACCATGTCCGCTCCCTTGTACATAGTCGCGACGGCCGCCGAGGCCACCACTGTGCTGCGTCGCCTGTCGCGCGACGGTTGGAACACCCGCCAGGGTTTCGCCATCACCGAGGGCGGCTGGGACGTCTCGGCGGGCAAGATGCTGCGTTACGGGCGCGTCCCTGACGCCGACACCGCCGGTCTGGCCGTGTTGGCGGCGGCCCGGGGTGCGGGGGTCGTGTGCGTGTGCGACCCGTCCTCGGCCCAGGGCCTGGCCCTGTCGGCCGACCTGGCGCGCATCGGACCCGTGGGCGTCGACCCGGTCGCCGAACCGGCCGAACCCGACGCGGCGGCGCTGCCGGTCACGCCGGAGCAGGCCGCGCTGCTGGAGCGGCTGGCCGACGGCGAGACGATCGCGGCGGCGGCCGAGGCGGAGTTCCTGTCGCTGCGCACCGCCAACCGCCGTATCGCCGCGGCCCGCAAGTCGCTGGGGGTGGCCACCACGCGCGAGGCGGTCCTGGCGTTCATCAAACGCACCCGCACGTCCTTAGCGGACATTCGCGGGCGCGCCTGCCTGGTCTAGTTTGGCTCAACCATCGCGACAGGAGACAACCGTGGGTGTGCTGACCGACTACTTCCGTGCCGCTGACGCGGCCGACGTGGTGCGCGCGATGCGAACCGAGGACGGCGACCCGCTCGTCAACGGCGAGCACGCGGTGTTCGAGGGCGTCGAGGCCAAGGGCGTCGACGCCCCCATCGTCTTGGGCGCGCTGATCGCGGCGATCCGGCAGGTGCCCTGGAGCGCGGACCTCGTCGCCGAGACGATGGTGTGGCCCACCACCCCGATGCCCGGCCCCGACGGCCCCGCCGCCGAGGACGACCCGTGGGCCACCGGTCCGTGGGTGTCGCGACTGGACCCCGCGGTGCGCGACACGCTGGCCGACGCACTCGACGCCGCACTGCCCGACACGGTCGCGCGGTGGGCGCGGACCGAGGAGCTGTACGGCGCGAGTGCGGAGGACCTGCTGCCGGTGGCCCAGTCACTGGTCACCCTGGCCCGGCGGGCCCGCGACGACGATCAGCAGCTGTACTGCTGGGTCTGCCTGTGACCGTGCGGGTCCGGGCCGCCGCCATCGAACGCGGCGCCGGTCACCCGAGCAGGGCGGCGGCGATGAGGGTGAGGCCGACGGGGATGTCCACCACCGCGCAGAACTCCGACCAGGGCCGGTTGACGACCTTGTCGGCACGGAAATGCGCCACGTCCCACAGCCCGTGGGCGAAGAAGCCCAGTCCCGCCAGGACGCCGCCGAGCGTCGGTTCGGCGAAGGCCGTCGCCAAGGTGATGGCCCCGAAGGCGATCATGCCGACGGTCTGCACGGTGAACAGGCGGCCGTCGGCGGCCCGGCCGGCGACCAGCGCCCACACCCACAGCACGACCAGCAGCGCTGGAATCCACACCGCCGAGTCGTAGCCCAGGAACGTGACGACGGTCGTGGCCGCCGACATCACCGGGAAGGCCAGCCAGACGGTGACGGGTTTGTTGAGGGCGTAGGCGAACAGGTACATGCCGGCCATGATCGCCGCGGCGCTTCCGAACTCGGATTCTTTGGCGCCCATGAGGATCGCGGTGATGCAGCCGGCGGCTCCGAGCAGTCCCAGCGCGGTGGGCCAGCGGTTGACGAGGTTTGAGGTCATGGTTGTCGAGGTCATGGTCCAAACCTGACCGTTACACGCGCGTGTGGCGACGCCCTGGCGTGGGCGTGTCCGAAATCCTGGGATGCCTGTCCATCGGACACGGTCCCGAGGCCGGGGCCGGGGCCGGGGCCGGGGCCGGGGCCGGGGTCGGGGTCACTGGTCGGGGGGCTTGGGGCGGCGGTACGTGCGCGCCGAGGACAGCGGCCGGATGGGGTCGATGTGGCGCGGCAGCACCGGCTCGTCGGCGCGCAGGGGTGGCAGCGCGTCCAGGTAGTGCTCGGTGATGCGGTCGGTGGCCTTGCGCGGCGTCATGTCGGGGCCGCTCAGGTCGACGAGTCCGGCGAAGTGCACCCGCGCGATGGGGCGGCGCCACAGGGCGGTCAGCAGGCTGCGCGCGATCGCGCCGGGGGTGTCGTAGGCCATCACCTCGTGGGCGCCCCACTGCGATATCGCCAGCACCGGGGCCTTGGAGGTCAGCGCGAGCCGGGCGACGCCGGTCTTGCCGTTCTCGGGCCACAGTCCGGGGTCCAAAGTGACCCGTCCCTCGGGGTAGATGAGGATGCACGAGCCCTCGTCCAGGGCGTCGATGGCGTTGTGCAGGGCCTCGGTGACGGTGTGCTTGCCCCGGTCGACCTGGATGTGGCCGCAACCGCGCATGATCGAGCCGAACACCGGGGCCCGGAACAGTCCGGCGGTGGCCAGGAACCGGGGGGCCAGTCCCTTGCGGGCGCACGCGGCGATGAGGACGAACGGGTCGAAGGTCCCTATGTGGTTGGCGGCCAGGATCATCGAGGATTTACGCAGTTCCCCTGGTATCTCGCCGGTTATCCTCAACCGGCAGAACATGGGGATCAATACGCGTGACAGGCGCAGCAGGAAACGCCACAGTCGCGTCGGCCGATAACTTCTACGTCCTGTAGAGTCTTCTACGTCAGGTAGAAGACTGGAGGAGGGGTCACTATCCATGGACGTCCTCGATGCATCGCGCTGGCAGTTCGCCATAACCACCGTTTACCATTTCCTGTTCGTCCCGCTCACCATCGGGCTGTCCTTTCTGGTCGCCGGGATGCAGTCCGCGTGGGTGCGCACCAATGACGAGCGCTGGCTCAAACTGACCAAACTGTTCGGCAAACTGTTCCTCATCAACTTCGCCATGGGCGTGGTGACCGGCATCGTCCAGGAATTCCAGTTCGGCATGAACTGGTCGGCGTACTCCACATACGTCGGCGACGTCTTCGGCGCCCCGCTGGCCATCGAGGGCCTGGCCGCGTTCTTCCTCGAGTCGACCTTCCTGGGACTGTGGATCTTCGGCTGGGACAAACTCCCACGCCGCGTCCACCTGGCCTGTATCTGGATCGCCGCGTTCGGCACCGCGCTGTCGGCGTACTTCATCCTGGTGGCGAACTCCTTCATGCAATGGCCCACCGGCCACACGCTCAACAACGACCGCGTCGAACTGGTCGACTTCGCGGCGCTTCTGGGCAACAAGGTCGCTCTCATCACCCTCCCGCACACGCTGGCGGCGGTCTTCCTCACCTCGGGGGCCTTCATGCTGGCCGTGGCCATGTGGCATCTGATGCGCCATCATCGCGGCGACGATACCCAATCGCCGACCGACACCGACCCCACGGCCGAAAAAGCCTGGCGCTCGGCGGCCAAGATCGGCGCCGTCACCGTCCTCGTCGCCTCGGTCGCCGTCGTGGTCACCGGCGACATCCAGGGCAAGATCATGACCGAGACCCAGCCGATGAAGATGGCCGCCGCCGAAGCCCTCTACGAGACCGAACAACCCGCCGCGTTCTCCATCCTCACCATCGGCAGCCTCGACGGCACCGAGGAGGTCTGGTCCATCACCGTGCCGGGCCTGCTGTCCTTCCTGGGCACCGGATCGTTCGACGGCGAGGTCCTGGGCATCAACGACGTCAACGCCTCCTATCAGGACAAATACGGCCCCGGCGACTACCGTCCCAACATCCCGCTGACCTACTGGTCGTTTCGCGCCATGATCGGCCTGGGCATCGCCGCCACCGGCGTCGCACTGCTGGCACTGTGGACGCTGCGGCGCGGCAGAACCCCGTCCAACCGGTGGCTGCGCCGCCTCATGGTCGTCTCGCCGCTGCTGCCGCTGGCCGCCACCGCCTTCGGCTGGATCTTCACCGAGACCGGCCGCCAGCCCTGGATCGTGTTCACGCTGCTGAAAACCGAAGACGGCGTGTCCCCGTCGGTGTCCTTCGCCGAGATCATGACCTCCCTGATCGGCTTCACCACCCTGTACGCCGTCCTGGCGGTCGTCGAGATCGGACTCCTGCTGCGCTACGCCAAAGCCGGACTGCCCACCGAACCCGCCACCTACTAAGGAGACACCACCATGGATCTGCCGACCGTGTGGTTCGTACTCATCGCCGTACTGTGGACCGGCTACTTCGTCCTGGAGGGATTCGACTTCGGCGTCGGCACCCTCATGGGCGTCATCGGCCGCGACAACCCCACCCGCGCCACCATGATGGGCACCATCGGACCGGTGTGGGACGGCAACGAAGTCTGGCTGATCGTGGCCGGAGGCGCCACCTTCGCCGCCTTCCCCGCCTGGTACGCCACCCTGTTCTCCGGCTTCTACCTGCCGCTTCTGGTCATCCTCATCGCCCTGATCGTGCGCGCCGTGGGCATCGAATACCGCCACAAGCGCGACGACATCGCCTGGCAGCGCCGCTGGGACGCCTGCATCATCGCCGGATCGATACTGCCGTCGTTCCTGTGGGGCGTCGCCTTCGCCAACCTCACCGCCGGAGTCCCCATCAACGCCGACGGCAACTACGCCGGAACCGTGTTCGACCTGCTGGGCGGCTACGCGCTACTGGGCGGCCTGACCACGCTGGCCCTGTTCACCACCCACGGCGCGGTGTTCCTGGCGCTGAAGACCACCGACCCGCTGCGCACCACCGCCCGCCGCACCGCCGTACGCCTGGGCGTGGTGACCATCGTCGCCGCGGCGGCCTTCCTGACCTGGACGGCGTTCAAACACGCCAACCCCGCCTCCATCGCCCTGTCGATCACCGCCGCCGTGGCCCTGGTCGCCGCCGTGGCGCTCGTGGCCGCCGGACGCGAGGGCTGGTCGTTTTCGGCCACCACCGTCACCATCACCGCCGTGGTCGCGGCGCTGTTCACCGCGCTGTTCCCCGACGTCATGCCGTCCACGATCGACTCCGCCTACAGCCTCACCGTCGCCGGAACCGCCTCCTCGCCCTACACGCTGAAGATCATGACGATCGTGGCGGCGATCTTCACCCCGGTGGTGCTGCTGTACCAGGGCTGGACCTACTGGGTGTTCCGCAAACGCCTCACCGCGCCCCGGCAGGCCGACGCGCACACCTGAAAACTGGCCAAAAGCGCCACCGCCGGTGACCTCCCCGACACTTACGAGCAGGTGAACCAGGCGTAAACTCGGCTATGGTCCCGCTGCCGCAAGCAATCCGGTAATCCCGTTGGTGAGGAGTGGAGACGATAGGCTAAGTTGGCTGCTGTCCTATTTCTCGCAAGAAGGTCTGATACATGTCGTGGAGGCGTCGAGTCGTCGGAATCGGCTGTGTCGGAGCCGTACTCGTAACCGGTAGCGCGACCGCCACCGTCTCCACCCAGGCCTACACGCCGCCGAAGTCCTGCCTGGAGAGCGTGACCGTCTTCGCCGACGGCGGCAAGACCGCCACCGCCCCCGACATGACCGCCGCGGCCATGAGCCAGGCCGTCGCCCGCAAGGGCACCTGGCTGTCGGCCGACGTGCGGCTCACCGCCGACGGCGTCCCGGTCCTGGTGCGCGACGCCAACCTGCGCCGCACCACCAACGTCGCCGAGGTCTTCCCCAAGCGTGCCGACGACAACGTCGACACCTTCACCCTCGCCGAACTCGAACGCCTCGACGCGGGCACCTGGTTCGGCGACGGCTACCGGGGCCAGAAGCTGCTGACGATGCGCGACCTGCTCGACTACGCCTCCGTCGAGTCCGGCATCGGCCTGTCACTGGCGCCGCGCGACCTGGCCACCACGCCCGGCCTGGCCGAGGCCGTCGACAACGAGTTCCGCGCCGACGAGCGCTGGGAGGAACTGTTCGACGCCCGCCTGGTCCAGCTGCGCTCCAGCGAGGCCGAGGCCATGAGCGACCTGGCCCGCTGGGTCCCCGAGGCCAGCATCCAGTGGGAGACGGCCAGCGTCCCCGGTGAAGAGGAACTGGCCGAGGCCCAGACCTGGGCCGACTCCATCGGCGTCGACTTCAACGAGGTCGGCGGCGAGGACGCCGAGCGCATCCACGACGCCGGACTGCGACTGGCCTGGCACGCCGTCGACTCGCCCACCGCGATGGCCGACGCCATCAACGGCGGCGCCGACGAGGTGTTCACCGTGGATCCCACCATCGCCGACGCCGTCTGCAAGGACTGACCTCTATCCCAGGGCCACGTTCACCGCGACCGTGATCACCACGGCCGCGCCGTAGGCCGCCACCGCCAGCTTCACCAGTCGCAGCCGCCAGGCCTCGTCGCGCTTGAGGCACGAGGCCAACAGCGCCAGCGCGGGCAGCACCGTCACCGCGTGCATGGTGACCGCGTGCGTGGGCTTCAGCCATCCGGACACCCGGTAGGCCAGCTCGTGACTCTCGGTGGCCGACAGGGTCGCGCCGGTGGCGATCATGACCGCCCCCGAAGCCATGGCGCCCACCAGGATCAACAGTCCGGCCCGCACCGCCAGCCGCATGCTGGGCGGTGTCTGCGGCGCCGGACGCAGGCTCAACACCGTCAACGCCAGCACGATCGCGATGAGGACCGCGCCGCCACCGGCCAGGCCCACCCGCCCGATGAGGGCCGACAGCGCGTCCTCGTCGTTGAAGTGCGAGGGCAGGCCGCGCCACTGCTGGGTCGTGATGCCCACGACCTCGATGGCGCTGGCGGCGGTGAACGCCCCGACCAACACGGTGCGCAACTTCGGCCCGATGGAGATGTACGTCGACACCCACACGATGGTCGCCAGCACGATGCCAAAGGACAGTCCGAAGGTGACCGGTTTGCGCCACGACACCGGTCCGGTCCAGGGGCCGCCGTCGATGGCGTACACGATGAGGTGGAACAGCCCGCTGGTGAACGCCAGAATCGCGACGACGTAACCGATCCGTTCGACAACCCGACCGTTCGTCCACAGTGCTGTAATCTTGTTCGTCAGTTCTCGTATCATGCGGCCAACGCTATGGGTGCCGGGTGGTGTTGTCGTCGGCCTCGCGGCGCGGCTTGGCGGCGGGGGAGTACTCCGGGTGTGGTAGCCGCGGCTACTCCGCGATATAGTTGACTCAGTCAACTAGTTTGTGAAGGACCGCGATGACCAGCACCCGTACCCGCGTCGAACGCATCGACCGCGTCCGCCGTTTCAACCGGCACTACACCAAGACCATCGGCGTGTTGAGCGAAGGACTGCTCGACAGCCCCTACTCGCTGACCGAGGTACGGGTGATGCTGGAGTTGCGGCACACCCCCGGCATCGACGCCGCCGAACTGTGCCGCCGCCTCGACCTGGACGCCGGTTACCTGTCGCGGATCCTGGCCCGCTTCGACCGCGACGACCTGCTGGAGCGCGAACGCTCCGAAGCCGACCGCCGCCGCCGCGTCCTGTCGCTGACCCCCACCGGCGTCAAGACCTTCGACGTCCTGGACGACCGCCAGATCGACGCGGTGGCCTCGCTCGTCGACGGCCTCGACGACACCCGGCAGCGCGAGGTACTCGCCGCCATGGACGTCATCGAGGCCGCCTTCACCCCGAGCGCCGAACCGGCCACAGTGGTACTGCGGGACCCGCTGCCCGGCGAACTGGGCTGGGTCATCTCCCGCAACGGCGCCGTCTACGCCGCCGAACACGGCTGGAACGGCGACTACGAGGCCCTGGTCGCCCGGGTCGTCGCGGGCTTCGCCACCGACCACGACCCCCAACGCGAACGCGCCTGGATCGCCGAAATGGACGGCCGACCGGTGGGGTCGATCTTCTGCATGCGCGGGGACGACGAGGCCACCGCGAAACTACGGGTCCTGCTGGTGGAGGCCAGCGCCCGCGGCCAGGGCATCGGCGGAAAACTCATCGACGCCTGTGTGGACTTCGCGCGAGCCGCCGGATACCGCCGCATGGTGTTGTGGACGGTCAGCCTCCTGGCCGACGCCCGCCGCCTGTACCAGCGCGCCGGATTCCAGCTGGAGTCCGAAACCGACGTCCACCTGTTCGGCCACGACCTCACCGGCCAGAACTGGGGCATGGACCTGTAGCGGCCCTAGGAATCGCGGGCCTGCTTCGCCGCGGTACGGATCAGGGCCGCGACCTTGCCGGGATGGCTGAGCGACACCGCGTGCCCCGAAGCGACCTTGACGGTCTTCTTCGCGTGCGCGCGTTCGGCCATGTCGCGCTGCGCGTCGGGGTGGATGGCGTGGTCCTCGGTGGCCACGAGGAACCAGCTGGGCAGCGACTTCCACGCCGGTTCGCCGGTCTTGCCGCCGAACGCGGCCTCGGCGATGGGCCGCTGCGCGCTGGCCAGCCGGGCCGCGTCGGCCGCCGGAATGTCCTGGGCGAAGACGTGGTGGAACTTGTCCGGCGCGATGAGCAGGTCCGCGGTGCCGTCCGGCAACGGCAGCGGCGCCAGGCTCTGCCCGATCGGCGTCTCGGGATAGTCGGCGCTGATGCTGCCGGGGCTCTCACCCTCGTCCGGCGCGAACGCGGCGAGGTAGACCAGGCCGGTGACGTTGTCGGCCTCGCGGGCCGCGTTGGTGATCACCGCGCCGCCGTAGGAGTGACCGGCCAGCACGACCGGCCCCTTCACGCTCTTGACGACGGCGGCGATGTAGGCGGAGTCGGATGTGAGGTCCCGCAACGGATTGGCCGGGGCGATGACCGTGTACCCGGCGTCCTGGAGACGGCCGATGACCCCGTGCCAGCTGCTGGCGTCGGTGAACGCGCCGTGCACCAGCACGATGGTCGGCCGCGGCCTGCGGGTCTTGCCGCTCGATGTGTCGGGGTCGGCCATCGCCGAGCCCGCGATCAATGTGGATCCCGCGGCCATGGCCACGGCCGTACCGGCCAGGACCCGGCGACGGGAGAACAGGCGGACACGGTCGGTTGGGGAATTCGGTGAACTCATGCGGGCCACGCTATGAGCCACCGCGCCCCCAGCCATCGGCCGTTGTGCGACGCGCACCCCCGACCAAGGTCGGGGGTCGAGGCGCCGGATGGTCGCGGGGACGACGCGTCCGCGCTGCTTAGGATGGGCCGCATGCGCAGCGAGGTGGGTCGCCGATGGCCCGGGTGGGACGACGTCCTGCTGACCCTCGTCGTGGGCTACATGACGGTCGAGGAGGTCTACCTCCGCAGTGGACCGCTCGTCGTCGTCGAGGTGACGCTGGCCGCCGTCGCCAGCCTGGTCCTGTTGTGGCGGCACCGCTGGCCGATGCCCTCGGCGGTGCTGGCCGTCGCGGCGGCGATCCTGCTGGGCGCCGCGCTGCCGCTGGTGGTCATGCTGTTCCACCTGGCCTACGCCAACCGCCTGATCACCAGCGTGATCGCCGCGATCGTCGCCGTCGGCGGGAACCTGCCCATGGACGCGCAGCACAGCCTGTTCGCGCCCCGCGACCCCGGCCCGGTGCTGCTGCTGGTGCTGCCGCTGGCCCTGGGCATGTGGGCGGGCGGACGCCGACGACTGGTCGCCGCCCTGGAAGACCAGGTCACCCGGCTGCGCACCGAACGCGAACTGCGCGCCGAACGCGCCCGGATGGCCGAACGCGCCCAGATCGCCGCCGAGATGCACGACGTCCTGGCGCACCGGCTGAGCGTCCTGGCGCTGCACACCGGCGCGCTGCAACGCCGCGCCGCGACCCTGCCCGAACAGGTCGCCACCCGCATCGACCTGCTGCGCGCCACCTCGACCGACGCCCTCGACGACCTGCGCGACATGCTCGGCGCGCTGCGAAACCCCACCCGCGACACCGAAACCGCCGCCCTGACCCCCGTCGACTCCGGACTGCCGAACCTGCTGGACGAGGCCCGCGCGGCCGGACAGACCGTCGACGCCGTCGTCGAGGGCGACCCCGACGCCGCCCCGGCCAGCCACCGGCTCGCCGTGCTGCGACTGGTCCAGGAAGGACTCACCAACGCCCGCAAACACGCCGACGGCGCCACCGCCCGCGTCGAAGTCCACTATGGCGCACCGGCGACCACGGTGCGCGTCGACAACGACCCCGCCGCCACCGGTTCCGAAGCAGGCGGCGGCTACGGCCTGATCGGGCTGGCCGAACGGATCAGCGCGCTGCGCGGCACCATCGAGTACGGTCACGGGCCGAGCGGCGGCTGGTACCTCACCGCCCGCATCCCGCTGCCCGCCCACACCGTCACGGCCGACTGAGATGGACACCGCCATGATCCGCACCCTGATCGTCGACGACGACGCCCTGGTCCGTCTGGGACTGTGCGACCTGCTCGACGACGAACCGGACATCACCGTGGTGGCCCAGGCGGCCGACGGGAAAAGCGCTGTGGCCCAAGCCGAACGGCACCGCGTCGACGTCGCGCTGATGGACGTGCGCATGCCCGGCATGGACGGCATCGCCGCCACCGCCCGGCTGCGGGCGCTGCCCGAGCCCGCCCAGGTCATCGCGTTGACGACCTTCGATCTCGACGAGTACGTCTACGACATGATCGCGGCCGGAGCCGCGGGCTTCCTGCTCAAGGACACCGATCCGGGCGAGATCATCCGCGCGATCCGGGTGGTCGCCGCCGGTGACGCCATGCTGCACCCGGCCGCCGCCCGTCGCCTGATCGAGCGCTACCACCGCGCCGCCCGGCCGCGGGCCACCGCCGTGCGCCACCGCGTCGACCGGCTCACCCCGCGCGAGACCGACGTCCTGCGGCACCTGGCCCTCGGCGCCACCAACGCCGAGATCGCCGCGTCGTTGAGCATGCGGGAGAGCACCGTCAAAGCCCACGTCACCCGGATACTGGCCACACTGGACGTCACCAACCGGGTGCAGGCCGCGCTGTGCGCCCGCGACGCCGAACTGCCCCCGCCACCGCGAGGTGGGCGACGGGCGCGCTGACGCGTCCCGCCGCCCTGGCTCGATGATCGTCGCCTAGCAGCGGCAGATCACGATGCCCGGTTCGAAGGCCGCGTTGCGATCGCGCGGCTCCTCATAGTGGCCCCAACCGTCGGTGTGGGCTTTCTCGTGGGCGCCAACGCGATCCCAGTCGGACTGGCCCGCGCCGTATCGTTCCATCTCGCACTTGTCGTAGACGATGTACCAGTCTCCTTCGGAGTGCCAGCTGGCGTAGGCGAGGACGTTGTCGTAGCAGTCCCCGCCGTAGGAGGTGGGGACGTAGCCGTCGATGTCGGGCGGGTAGGTGTGGCCGTGCTGGCCGTGATCCTTGGCCACGACGTCGGTGTCGGCCGCGTCGGTGTCGGTGCCGAGGTACTCGAGCGTGAGTGTGCCGTCGGCGTGGTCGTGATCGTGGGCGCTCGCGGGCGCTGCCAGCAGCACGACCGCCAGCAGGCCCGCGAACGTCGCCGCGAGCAGGGTACGGATGGACATGGGGCTTCTCCTTGGGCGGTTCGGCTCCCGGTTGCCGGTGGGTTGGGGGTCGGCTGCCGAGAAGCCGATTCATCTCTTACTAACAAGTTAGTAAGCTTTACGAATTCACATAGTGACATACCCCAACGTCCCAGTCAACGCCCTACCGCAGGCCGTACGAACGGATCGTGGTCTGGGTGACCGCGTTCCCGGCGTCATCGGCGGCCGACAACCGCACCGACACGAACTCCGCGTCCCGAGGGTGAGTCAGCACCGTGACGGCCCGGTCCCCGTCCCGCAGCAGCGGCACCTTCACCCAGGTCTCACCGTCGTCATAGGACACCTTGAGGCTCAGCTTCCTGGTCGCCGTCTCGGCACCCTGACGGTGAACATCCACAGTGACCACCTGCGGCATTCGGGCCGACGCGTACCCGTTCTTCACACCGGACGCGGACATGCCCACCACCTGAAGATCAAGCGGCGTCCGGGAAGCCGAGGGCTCGGAATGGAACCTCCACTCCGCCGACGCGCTGCTGCCCAGATCCGACCACGGCACCGACCGGGTCCCCTCGACGGCCAAGGTGTAGTCACCGGCATCGTTCGCGGGCAGCGAGAAGTTCTGGCTCTCCGGCCGCGCCGTGTGGCTTCCCACCACGACGCCGTCGCGCGACAGCGTCGCACTACCGGTGACACCCGTCCGGCTCCAGGTGGCCTCGGACGCGTCGGGACCACTGAACAGCGGGGTGATACCGACGATCCGGTCACCGACGCGGCTCATGGAATACGCGAACCGCGACGGAATCAAACCCGGACCCACCGGGGCGCCTCCCCACACCACCGTCCGCTTGCCCGGCTTGTAGAAACCGCCGTACCGCACCAGAGTGTCCGGCGCCGTCGCGTCACCGAACTCGGCGATCTGGAACCACTCCACCGCCGGATCGGCGGTGTAGTACTCGTCGCGGGTACTGGGCGCCGACACGTGCTGTCGGGGAATGACGAAGCCCGAGTCGTGACCACTGGAGACCTTGCCGTAACTGTTACGCAGCATGGACAGTTCCTGGCCCCGGCTGTGGTACTTCGAGGTGCGCCGCGCCAGATCGCCGTCGTCGACGGCGAACGACAGATCGTCCGGGACACCGTTGTCGTTGTGGAACACCAGGTGATAGCTGTAATCGGTGTCGCCGTTGCCGTCGGCCGGACCTGTCAACGTGGGACGCACCGAGAACAGCACCCGGGCATCGCCGGTCGGCGCCGAATAGAAGTCCCACTGTCCGGTCTGGATGGACGTGAAGCTCATCCCGTAGTCCACGCCCGGCAGATTGGCCTGCATCTTCATCTCGATGCTGTGCATCCGCGCGTCGTCGCGCTCCACGTCGAAGGTGATCGGCTCCAACTCGCTTCCGACCGACTTCTCCACCGCCCGATCGGCGACGGTGAGCTCGTGGAACGTCAAGGCGACCCGGCCGGCCTTTCCGTCGGCGGGCTCCACCCGCTGATGGGCCAGACCGGTGTACTCGCCCGGCGGGACCGTGCCGGTGGCGGCAGTGTCCCCTTTGACCAAGCGGAGGTAGTAGACCTTGCCGGTCGCGAGGTTCTGCAGGTTGACCTGAGCCTGATCCGGCGCCCCACCACCGGGAGCGGTGAAGTGCACCGTGACCTGCTGGGCGTCGGCGGGCGGTTCCTCGGCGGTGATCGCGTCGCCCGGATCGGGCAGCGCCGCGTCCCGGTCGGTGGCGTCGTCCAGCCACAGCTTCCGCGCCGACGGACCGGTGACCGACGCCGTGGACAGACCGTCCTCGGACAGGTCGTCCCAGAACTCGGCGGTGTCCGCATCGGACACCTCGCGGGCCTCGGCGCCGTCGGCGTCCTGTACCAGCAGCGGCACCGCGTCGGCGCCGAGGTAACCCTGCCGGGCCAACGCGGACACGTTGAACAGTCGGTCGTCGAGCACCCCGTTGGCAAGCGGCGTGGCGGCGTCGGAGGGAACGATCATCAGGTCACCGGAACCGTCGGGCGCGGACGGCGAGACGAACCCGATGTCCTCGCGGCCG
This sequence comes from Stackebrandtia nassauensis DSM 44728, assembly GCF_000024545.1. Taxonomy (GTDB): domain Bacteria; phylum Actinomycetota; class Actinomycetes; order Mycobacteriales; family Micromonosporaceae; genus Stackebrandtia; species Stackebrandtia nassauensis. The sequence goes on along the minus strand of NC_013947.1, from coordinate 3,955,193 downwards.
GGGCCCGGCTCGACCTGGAACAGGCCGTCGGGACGCATGACGACCCGGTCGCCGGTGATCAGCGGAATGGTGCCGCCGGACTCGGCGGCGGGTACGTCGTCCATGGTGGGCGAATCAGCGGGCTCGGCCACCGCCGGGCCGCTGAACACCAGCGGCAGGCAGGTGACCACGGCGATGATTCCGGTCTTTCGAAGTCGCACGGCAACTCCTCGCGGGGCAGGGGTGTAACGGGCAGGGTGAGGGCGAGCAGTTGCCGGATACTGCTTCGCCCCAACCTAGCAAACGCTTGCCGCCTATTCGCAGGTCCACATGACCGGGTTGCCCTTCCAGTTTCCGACGAGCACCGAGCCGTCCTGGGAGGCCGCCGAGACCGTGCTGTATCCGTAGGAATTCTTCGGGATGAGGTTCGGTACGTCTTTCGGAACCGGGAGTTGTCTGATCTCGGTGTCGAAGACCGCGGGAACCCGCTGCTTGCCCTTTCCGGTGGCGCCGTACATTCGGCCGGAATCGTCGATCGCCAGCGCCTCGATGCCCTTGACCTTTTCCGGTTGGTGATCGGCGGTGCGCTTCCAGCGATACGAAGAAGAGTAGGTGGTGACGAGAATCCAGTCCCCGGAGATGTTCCGTGCGAGGGCGCCGTCGTCATCCTCGCCTTCGACCGCGATGTCCTCGTACCTGCCGTCAGGCGTCCACAATCGAGGCTCGTAGTCCTCCAAACCGGCGGCCTCCATGACGTCGGCGTCGAGCAGGCCCCCGACCAGGGTGCCGTCATCGGCGATGTCACTGACCGACGGGGCCTTGTCCTCCCCTTCGGCCTTGAGTTTCAGCGTGGTGGCCTCAGTCTCGCCCGGCTCCCATTTCAGGAGCTCGTCGCGGTAGCCGGTGTTGGAACTGGGTTCCGGTCCGATGATGGTTCCGTCATCGGCGATCGCCGACGGAGTGCCACCCGTCCACTTCCCCTTCGCCGTCAGTATGCGGACCTTGCCGTCCTCGAACTTCCACATATAGCTGTCTATGTCATCCTCATCGGTCCCGGATCCGATCACGACTCCATCGTTGTTGAGGTCGGCCATTCCGGTGTACGAGCCTTTGGGCGGGGGAGGGAGGGCCTTCCGCTTTCCGTTGTGCCACAGGTGGATGTCGGAGTTGTTTGGATCGTTCATGGCGATGTACTCGCCGTTCGGGCTCATCTTGAAATCGAGGACATCCCCGCTTTTTGACTGTTCCCAGTCGAGCATGTCGAAGTCGCAGTCTTTCGCGAGTGGGGCGATGGTCCTCGTGTCGGTCTTGGGATCGGACGGGTCGTAGATCGCGCCGTCCGAGACGTGGCCGATGATCGTGAGCGTGACGGCGACGAGCGCGACGACAAGAGCCGTCACCCCGCCGACCAGCCACCAGCGTTTTCCGATCGGGTTCGCCATGGGTCTCCTTGGTAGGGAACTACTCGGTATGCAACACGGGTGGGTTCGCTTCGCGGTTGCGTTCGAATTCGTTCGCGCCCCCGGAATGCCGGGCCCGTCGGCCGCGACGGCTATATTGGCGACCGTTTTCCCCCGGCTCGGAAAGGTCCTTCGGTGTCCACTGACCTATATGGTGTGCGCGTTCTGAACGTCGACGCGAAGCGACGGAGCGTGCGGTTGCGCGTCTTCGTCGTCTACTACGAACCGGCCTGGGGAACGAACGATCTGTTGCCCGACGACCCGAGCTTCTTCTTCCGGATCCTGTGGGAGGGCCCACGGGACCGGCCCGACCGGGGTGGAACGCTCCAGGACCTGGTGGAACAGGACGACTACCTCGACGAGGGGTGGGTCGACGACAACACGAGCCGGTTCGTCGCGCGGGTGGAGCGAGTGGCGACGCGCAACCACCCCATGGATGCCGACGCCTGGAAGCGTCTGTCCACGTTCTACTACGAGGACGACGGAACGTGGCCCGACGAGCACCTGCTGGTCCAGGGTGATTACGACGTCGAGGTCACCCACGTCCGGTGGCTGGACGCACTGCGCGTGGGCGACAGTTGGGCCACCACAAGCTATCCCACCGAAGCCGCTCCCGCCCCGGGCGAGGCGGAGTACGTCATCGACGCCGAGGACGGCGATACGCACGCGGCTTTCGTCCTGGGATGGCTGCGGCAGGAAAGGGGCGATCTTGACGGCGCGGTGGCCGCCTACCGGCAGGCGGCCGATACCGACAATGTGGACGACAAGGCCAAAGCGCTTGTCTACCTTGGCGACTTGTACGCGCAGCACGACAACGTGCAGGACGCCCGCGTCGCCTATGAACAGGTCGTCGACTGCGAAGACGTCACCGACGACGGCCAGCGGTATCGGGCTTGGGCCAGCCGGGAGATCCGCCGCCTGACCGGAACGCAGACCTGGGTCGAACTGACCTTGAGCACGCTGGAGCAAGACGGGCGCGATCAAGCGCTGCACGCCCTGACCGACACCTGCGGGTCGGATGCTGTGGCCAGGTTCGGAATGGCGTTGGCACAAAAGGACTTCACGTCGGCTCGCACCATACTGGACAGCATCGACGATGCGGCTGACCGTGCCAGCTGCGCCGCGTTCGGGCTCGAACTCGCGGCGCTGTGGATGCCGCCGGACTCCCCGTGGATGCCGGAGGACGACGAGGGTGACGTCAGCCGGATTCTGGAGCTGGTCGGGGCCACCGGCAGATCCCCGGAAGGTTATGGCCTCGCACTCGACATGGGTGCCATCGCCGCCGAGTCCGGCGACGACTCCGTTCCGGAAATGGTCGTCAACCGGTTGTATGTGCGGCTGTTCGAGGAGCGTGACGTCGATGCCGTGACCCGGTTCGTCCCGTTCGCCGAACAGGCCCACCCGCGAGTGGCCACCGGTGCGCTGGGCTTCCTCGCCTGGGACGCACAGGAACGCGACGACTTCGACGCCGCTATCGCGTGGTTGCGTCGCGGGGCCGCCTTGACCGATCCCGACCCCTCCATGGCAGCCGGAGCGGCGTTCCAGCTGGGGAAGCTCCACACTCAACTGGGCAACGTGGAGGACGCCAAGGAAGCGTTCACTCAGGCGGAGGAGGGTTTCGCCCTCCTTGAGCACCGACTCTTGGCGGCGCAGCAGCAAGCGGAACTGCTTGTCGACCACGATGATCAGGCCGGGGCCCTGGTGGTGCTGGCGCGGGCGGCGTTCCACGAGGCGCGCCTCGAACTGAGCGAGGAGGACGACGGTGCGCGCTCGGGACACCGGCTCGCGCACCTCCTCGACGAAGCGGGCGAGCACCGGGCCGCGTCGGAGGTGCGGCGACTGGCCGAAAAGTTCCTGGCACCTGGCACCGAAACCGCGAAGGACGCCAGCGCGACGTTCCACTTCGCCCAATCGATCTTGGAGATCGGTCACCGCGAGCTGGGCGACAGCCTGCTGCGGTCGATCGCGAAGCATCGTAACTCGTGACCAGTCTGCTATTCTGGTCACGAGTTGAGGTGTTGACCGGAGGCGAACATGGCCAGGACGCAGCGAGCGGATCTGCACCAGCGCGCTGACGCGCTCCTGGACGCGGCAGCGCGACTGCTGGCCGAGACCGGCCCGCGTGGGCTGCGCATCGACCGGGTCGCGAAGTACGCCGGGGTCGGCAAGGGCACCGTCTACCTGCACTGGGCCAGCCGCGAACACCTGCTGCTGGCCGTCGGCGCTCGCGAGGCGGCCGCCATGTACCGCGCGCTGATCGCCGCGATCCACGCCGATCCCGCCGAGGCGGCCCTGCACCGCTGCCTGCGGCGGCTGTACCTGGAGGCGATGCGCCGCCCGATCCTGCGATCGATCTTCATCACCGACGAGGCCGACCTGGCCGCGTTCGCGAACCAACCGGCGCGGGCCGAACTGGCGCAGACCAAACTCATCGCCTCCGACGACCACCTGGCCGCTCTGCGCGACCACCGACTCCTTGACCGGGGCCTGGATCTGTCCGACATCGACACCGCTGCCCAGGCGATCGCCTACGGCTTCTTCGCCGCCACACCGATGCTGGACGGCGACACGGACCCCGACCTCGAACATCGGGCCGACCTGCTGGCCGAGGTCGTCCGCCGCTCCTTCGAACCGGCCAAAACGCCTGCCCCCCAACGCTATGCCGCCGCCGCACCGCAGGTGACCGACGCTTTCGAGCGCCTCGCGACCCAGTTCGACCGCATCGCCTACGGCACCGCCGCCGACTGACAACCACCACGAAGGACTCATCCCATGACCACTGGCGACATCATCGGACTGCACCACGTCGGCCTTCTCGTCGGCGACATGACCGCCGCGATCGACACGTTCCGCGACCTCGGATTCCACATCGACGCCCCGGCTTACCCCGCGCTGCCGCCCGTCCCCGGCGCGGCACCCGAACCGATCGGCGCGGGCAACACCCACGCCGACTTCCCGCGCGGCTTCATCGAACTGCTCGCCTTCGCCCCCGACAACCGTGACCTGCTGCCCGCCGAGGCCCGGCTCGTCCCACTCGCCGTGCCCGACGAGCAGCTAGCGGCCACTCGGGCGGCCTTGCGCGGCACGGTCGGGGCGCTGGAGCGGCGACTGACCCGCGCCGAGGGCGCCCACATCCTCATCTTCGCCACCGCCGACGCCGACAAGACCGCCGCTCGCCTGGCAGATGTCGGCGTCGCGCACACCGGCGCCCGGCCCGCCCAACGGCCGATCACCACCGCCGAAGGAACCAGCCTCGCCGCCATCAAGTACCTCGAGATCAGCGACGACGACCCGAGCGGCATGCCGCCCGAGGGCCGCGTCGGTGCCGCCGAGGACGCCCCGCCCGAACTCCTCGACGCCCAGCTCGGCCTCGACCACCCCAACGGCGCCCTCGGCCTGACCGAATGCGTCCTTTGTGTCAGTGACACCGACCTCGACGCCACCACCGGCCGCTACGAGCGCTACCTGGGCCGCACCGCCACCCGCCACGGCACCGGCCGCGGCTTCGACCTCGGCGCCCACCGGCTCACCATCACCACTCCCAGCGGCCACACCGCCCGGCTACCGGGCGAACCAACCCCCGCGACACCGTCTCTGAGCGCCTACACCATCGACGTCGCCGATCTGGCCGTCGCCGAGCGACTCCTGCGTACCCGGGGCATTGACCTGCGACAAGCCGCCACCGGCGAACCCTTCATCCCCGCCAGCGCCGCCCACGGGGCCGCGATCCTGTTGCGGCAGGCCAGCACCCCGTAGAGTCGACAGTGGCGCACGGGGTTGGTTGAGGAGGCTGGCGTGGTCGATGTCGTCGGGGCGGTGCTCGGATGGCTGGTCTCCGAGGCCGGACGCGCGGGACTGTCGATACTCGGAAAGTCCACAAGGACCATCCTCGCGCAGACCTGCGAAGCCGCGTTTCGGGAAGCCGCGACCGAGCTGGTTCCCGAAGCCGAGGCCACCTGGCTGGCCGACGCGCTGGCGGAGGTCGCGCAGACCCGGCAACTGACCATCGACACCGCCGTGGAGGACCTCGGTTTCCGGGCCGCCATCGACAACTGGGTGACGACACTGGCCGAACCCAATCCGGTGACGGACGACGCGTCGATACTGGAGCGTTTGGATCTCGACGGCGAGCGCGTCAGCGACGTCCTCTGCGCCGCACTGGATCGCCAGCTGGCGGCGGCCTACCTAACCTATGCGGGCTCCAAACCGGAGCTGGTGAACCTCATCGATGTGGTGTGGCGCCGCAACGACGCCGCGCGGCTGACAGAGCAGAACCGGACGCTGGAAGCGCTGCGCCACGAGGTGGCCGAGCTTGCGAGCGCACCCGTCGACGGCTTCACGATCGACATGCCGCTGGTGCGAGACACCGAACCGCTGGCCCTGGGAGTCCATCGGGCGATCACCAGCGACTTCGAGGAGCCACCGAGTCCACGACCGCTGTATGTGATGCGCTCGGCGGACCACCGGCTGCGGCGTTTGATCTCCGGCGTGGACTCCCGTCGCATGTGCCTGCTGGTGGGGGAGTCCTCGACGGGCAAAACCCGGGGGGCCTGGGAGGCGATACGCGACCGGGTTCCCGAATGGACGCTGGTGCGGCCCGACAGCGCCCGGGATCTGAACCGGCTCACTGAAGCCAACGCCGTGCCGCCGGAGTCGGTCGTCTGGCTGGACGAAGCCCAGGACTTCCTGTCTGGTCCCGATGCGGCCGAATCCGCCCAGAGCCTGCTGCGACTGCTGAACGAGGGCCCGCAGCCGCTGCTGCTGATCGCGACGATCTGGCCGACATACCTGCCCGACCCGCACGCGGACGACCGCGGTTCGCGGCTCGTGCGGCAACTGCTCAACGACCACTGTGAACAGATTGACTGGCCTGACTCGTTCGCGTCGGTGGTGGTCGAGTCGGACGAGGTCAGCGACCTCATCGCCCGCGATCCCCGGCTGCGCACCGCCTTCGCCACGGCTGGAGAATCCGCGAAGGTCACCCAGGTCCTGTCGGGAGGCACCCAGGCCGTCCGCCAATACCGCGACGGCGACAGTGATGCCGCGAACATGGTGCGTGCCGCCGTGCTCATGCGCAAACTCGGACACCATGGCCCGCTCCCGATGTCGCTGCTTCGCGCCGGGTTCGCCGCGCTGGTCGACGCTGCGGACACCGACGAACGCGCCGACGCGGCGTTGGCGTCCGCGTGCCGTCCGATCCACGGCGTCGCCGCCCTGACCGAAGTGGTCGAAGATGGACAGTTCCGGTACCGGGTGCACGACTACGTCTACCAGCAGTTGCCTCCCAACGGCGTCTTCTTCTCGGTCCCTGCCGGACTGTGGGACGCGCTGATGGCGCACACGGATGACGTGGACACCCGCGCGTCCATCGCCAGTGCGGCGAAGGTGCGGCACCTGCTGGAGATCGCCTACCAGCTGGCGCGCCCCGCCGCGGAACGTGGACACCGACAAGCTACGTCCATTGTGGCTGAGATCCTGTTGGGACAGGACTTGCAAAAGACGGCTCGTCAGGTGTTGAGGTCCTCCGCGGCAGCGGGCAACCAAGATGCGATGTGGAAGCTGGCGAATCTGCTCCAATCCATCAACGAAACCGCGTCTCGGCACTGGCTGGCTCGCGCCGCCAGGGCCGGACATAAGCGCGCCATGCTGGCATACAGCACCATGCTGGCCTCCGAAGGCCACACCGAGCACGCGATGTGGTTCCAGCGCAAGGTTGCCGAGTCGGACCCGCACCACGCTTTCGTACTGGGCAACCAACTGCTGGGCGATACCTCGCTCGGGCTTCGTGTCCCCGGCATGGTGTCGTACGCCCCGACCGACGACGAGAACGTGACCGAGGGAATCGACTGGATCAGGGTGGCCGCTGAAGCCGGGCACAAACTGGCCCGGCGGGACCTGGGCGACGTCCTGCGGTGGGCGGGGCGAAACGAAGAAGCGTCCGAATGGGAGCGCCGGGAAGCGCCGCGGATCGCCCACGACATCGCCGACTGGTACACCCGCACCGGCCGACCCGAGGAAGCCGAACAGCTGCTGGCCAGAGCCAGCCGCGCCGGAGTGACCTTCTACCAATGGGATCTGGGCCCCCTCATCGAAAGCCTCGGTGACGACCCCGACGGCGAGGACATCCTCACCGAACTGGCGGACAAGGGCTCTGTGGACGCCGCCGAGGCGCTGGCGAACCGACTGAGCCGCCAAGGCCGTGACACCGAAGCCGAACAGGTGCTGCGCGCCGCGGCCGAGGACTCCGTCCACGGACTGGAGGCGCTGGGCACCTGGTTGCGGCACCAGGGACGCGGCGGCGAAGTGGAAGCCGACCTGCGACGGCAGATGCATCACAGCCCGCACGCCGCGTCGGCCCTGATCGACCTGTTGCACGCCGACGACCGCGCCGCGGACCTCGAAGCCGCCGTGTTGACTCAAGCCGAACTGTGGCCGCGCGCCACCTGGACTATGAAGTCCCGCTTGGAGGAGTGGGGACTGGAACACCTCGTCGAAGTGGCGCTACGGCGTTCGGCGGCCACCGGTGATCCCGAGGCGGCGATGACCCTGTCGGACTGGCTGGCCAAGGACGGGCGCCCGGAGGAGTCGGACGGCTGGCTACGGCAGGCCGCCGAAAAGGACCACTGGCCCAGCCCGCGCGAGTACGGCGTCAGGCTGATCCACACCGGCGACGCCCCGGCAGGGGAGCGGTGGCTGCGCCGCGCGGTACTGTCCGGTGACGACAGAGCCCTGCGACTGCTGGCCGACGTCGTCCCCGATCCGTCCACACTCGCCACCTGGGGACTGCGCCCCGACGGCACCACCGCGACACCGTGGCGGCCTACTACGGAAACGGAGTCAACCGACGCAACTGCGTGACGTGCGCGGGCTCCAACTCCTCCAGCGAACTGACGCCCAACAGCCGCATGGTTCGCACGACCTGTTCGGACAGAATCTCAATGGTCTTGTCCACGCCCCGGCGACCACCCGCCATCAGGCCGTACAGGTACGCCCGCCCGACGAGCGTGAACCGCGCGCCCAGCGCCACCGACGCCACGATGTCAGCACCCGACATGATCCCGGTGTCCACATGGACCTCCATGTCGGCTCCCACCTCGCGCACAACCGTCGGCAACAGGTGAAACGGAACCGGCGCCCGGTCCAGCTGCCTACCACCGTGATTGGACAGCACGACCCCGTCCACGCCCAGATCGGCCAGCCGCTTGGCATCCGCGAGATTCTGCACCCCCTTGACGACGATCTTCCCCGGCCACTGCTGCTTGATCCACGCCAGATCGTCGAAGTCGACGGTGGGATCGAACATCGTGTCCAGCAGCTCCGCGACCGTTCCCGGCCAGCGGTCCAGCGACGCGAACGACAACGGTTCGGTGGTCAGCAGGTTGAACCACCACGCGGGCCGGGTCGCGGTGTTGAGCATCGTCTTGAGCGTCAGCTGCGGCGGAATGGAGAAGCCGTTGCGTTTGTCGCGCAGCCGCGCCCCGGCCACCGGAGTGTCGACGGTGACCATCAGGGTGTCGTACCCCGCCGCGGCGGCCCGCTCGACCAGCGCCATCGACCGGTCTCGGTCCTTCCACATGTACAACTGGAACCAGTGGCGGCCATTGGGGCTTGCGGCCTTGACGTCCTCGATCGACGTCGTGGCCAGAGTCGACAGTGCGAAGGGGATCCCCACTGCCTCGGCCGCCGTGGCTCCGGCGATCTCGCCTTCGGTCTGCATGAGACGCGTGAACCCGGTCGGCGCGATCCCGAACGGCAACGCCACCCGCTCGCCCAGCACCTCCCACCCGGTGTCGACGCTCGACACGTCGCGCAGGATGGTCGGGTTGAACTCGATGTCCTCGAAGGCCTGCCGCGCCCGGGCGAGACTGAGCTCGGCCTCGGCGGCCCCGTCGGTGTAGTCGAACGCCGCCTTCGGGGTGCGACGCCGCGCGGCTTCCCGCAGGTCGTAGATGGTCACGGCCGACTCCAGCCGACGCCGGGCCGCGCTGAACCTGGGCTTGCGAAACCGCAGCAGCGGCAGCAGTTCCTTGGGCCTGGGCACTCGACGTCGCATCAGGGGCCTTCCTTCCGGACGATGGATTGCGGCTTGCCGATGATCATGATCGTTCGCCGCCGGGCTGGTAGCCAACCGGGGTGACCGAGGCCGCGACCAGGGCCCGCAGCGCCTCCAGCGAACCCGACACGATCCCGAGGGCCCGCGCCTGCACGAGCACGTTGCCCAGGGCGGTCGCCTCCACCGGCCCGGCCAGCACCGGCAGCCCGGTGCGGTCGGCGGTCAACTGACACAGCAGCCGGTTCCGCGAACCACCGCCGACGATGTGGACGGTCGTCACGGCCTTGCCGGACAGTTCGCTGGCCTGCCGGAGGGTCCGCGCGTACGCCTCGGCCAGCGACTCCAGGATGGCGCGGGTCAGCTCGGCGAGCCCCTCGGGTGGCCGCACATCGTGTTCCCGGCACCAGTCGACGATGCGGCTGGCGTGGTCACCGGGCGGCAGGAACCGGGGATCGTCGGTGTCGAACAGGACGACATCGCGGCTGTCCACGGCTGCCGCCGCGTCGAGCAGCGCGGCCAGGTCGACGTCCTCACCGGCGTCGCGCCGGTGTCGTAGCATCTCGTCCAGCAACCACAGTCCCGACACGTTGCGCAGGAACCGGACCCTGCCGTCCACTCCGGCTTCGTTGGTGAAGTTGGCGGCCCGACTGGCCTCGGTGACCACCGGCTGGGGCAGCTCCAGTCCCACCAGGGACCAGGTGCCGCTGGAGATATAGGCGACGTCGTCGTGGACGGCGGGAACAGCCACCACCGCCGAGGCCGTGTCGTGGGATCCCACGGTGACGAGCTCACAGTCCGCATCGAGTCCGAGCGACGACCGCACCGGGCCGAGGCTGGTGCCCGGATCCACCACATCGGTGAGAATACGCTCGGGAATGGACAGTTCGCTCAACAGTCGCCGATTCCATTTGCCCGAGGCGATGTCGATGAGACCGGTGGTGGACGCGTTGGTGCGTTCGGTGACCGCCTCACCACTCAACAGGTAGCCGATCAGATCGGGGATGAGCAGCAGCCGGTCGGCGACATCGAGCAGGCCACCGTCCTGTTCGGCCACCAGCTGGTACACGGTGTTGAACGGCAGGAACTGCAAACCCGATTCCCGGTACATCCGCTCGGGCGGCACGATCCGATGCGCGCGTTCGGCCGCGACCTGATTGCGGGAATCCCGGTAGTGATAAGGAAACCCGAGCACGCGACCACCGCGCAGCAACGCGTAGTCCACCGCCCAGGAGTCGACGCCGACACTGCCCGGACGCGCCCGCGCCGCCAGCCGCAAACCGTCGACGACGCACCGATACAGCTCCAGGACATTCCAATGCAGGCCGTCGACGGTGTCCACGGGCCCGTTGGGAAACCGCGACACCGTCTCCAGGTTCACGGTCCCGGACGCGAAGTGCCCCAGCATCACGCGTCCGCTGGTGGCTCCCAGGTCCACGGCGGCGACAGTCTGTGTCATCTCACTCCTCCACGCGTCACGGCGTCACCGTGGAAACGCCGCCACGACCCCGGCGTCGACCGGAATATGGGTGCCGGTGGTGTGGCTGAGGTCGGCATCGGTGAGCACCGCCACCGCGCTGGCCACGTGCTCGGGCAGGACCTCGCGCTGCAACAGGGTTCGTTTGGCGTAGAAGGCACCCAGTTCCTCCTCCGGCACTCCGTACACGGCCGCGCGCTGTGCGCCCCAACCGCTGGCGAAGATGCCCGAACCGCGCACCACCCCGTCGGGGTTGACGCCGTTGACCCGGATCCCGTGCGGCCCCAGTTCGGCGGCGAGCAGCCGCACCTGGTGCGCCTGATCGGCCTTGGTCGCCGAGTACGCGATGTTGTTCGGCCCGGCGACGATGGAGTTCTTCGAACAGATGTAGACGATGTCGCCGCCCAGTCCCTGTTCCACGAGAACCTTGGCCGCCGCCTGCGACACCAGGAACGAACCCTTGGCCATCACGTCGTGCTGAAGGTCCCAGTCCTTTTCGGTCGTCTCCAGCAGCGGCTTCGAAATGGACAGTCCCGCGTTGTTGACGACAAGGTCGAGTCCGCCGAACGCCAACAGCGCGGCGTCGACTGCCGCCCGCACCTGTTCGGCATCGCTGACGTCCATCGCGACGCCGACGGCCACGTCGGCCGAACCGATCTCGGCGGCGGCTTCGCGCGCCTTCGACAGGTCGAGATCAGCCACCACGACGCAGGCGCCCTGCGCGGCCAGCCGCGTGGCGATTGCCTTGCCGATCCCCGAGGCGGCCCCGGTGACCAGGGCGACGCGTCCGGCGTGCGACCGGGGCTTGGGAAGCCTGCGCAGTTTCGCCTCCTCCAGGGCCCAGTACTCGATCCGGAACTTCTCGCTCTCGTCGATGGGCTGGTATCGCGACAGCGCCTCGGCGCCGCGCATCACGTTGACGGCGTTGAGATAGAACTCCCCGGCCACCCGCGCGGTCTGGGCGTCCTTGCCGTAACTGAACATCCCGATTCCCGGCACCAGGACTATGAGCGGGTCGGCGCCGCGCATCGCCGGTGAGTCGGGCGAAGCGTGCCGCTGGTAGTAATCCCGGTAGTCCGCCCGGTACTGTTCGTGCAGTTCGGACAGTCGCTGCCGTATTTCTGAGAGTTCGGCGGTGGCGGGCAGGTCCAGCACCAGGGGACGGACCTTGGTGCGCAGGAAGTGGTCGGGACAGCTGGTTCCCAGCGCGGCCAGCCGGGGATGCTCGGCGCGGGACAGGAAATCGAGCACGGCCTCGTCGTCGCTGAAGTGCCCGACCTGCCGCACGTCGGTGGACACGAGTTTCCGTAGCAACGGCGCCAGCGCCGCCGCCCTGGCCCGTCGAGACTCCTCCGGCAGTGGCTCGTAACCCGGCAGCACCGCACCGAAGGGCTCGGCCCGGCCGTGGGTGGCGATGTACTCGGCGGCCGTGTTGATGATCCACAGTGAGTTCTCTTCGCACTCCTGGCTCGTCGCACCCCAGGCGGTGATCCCGTGACCGCCCAGAATGGTCCCGATCGCCTCCGGGTGCCGTTCCTTGATGTCGGCGATGTCCAGGCCCAGTTGGAATCCCGGCCTGCGCCACGGCACCCACACCACCTTGTCGCCGAAGATCCGCTCGGTCAGCTCGGGCCCGTCGGCGGCCGTGGCGATGGCGATACCCGAATCGGGGTGAAGATGGTCGACGTGCGCCGCGTCCACCAGCGCGTGCATCGCCGTGTCGATGGACGGAGCCGCCCCGCCCCTGCCGTGCAGCGTGTAGTCGAACGCGGCCACCATCTCGTCCTCGCGCTCCGGACCGGGATACACATTGGTCATCTCCCGCAGCCGGTCGAGCCGCAACACCGCCAGCCCCGCCTCGGTGAGCGTCCCGAGGTCACCGCCGGAACCCTTGACCCACAACAGGTCGACGTCGCGACCGGTCACCGGGTCACTGCCGCTGCCCTTGGCGGAGGTGTTGCCCCCGGCGTAGTTGGTGTTGCGCGGGTCGCTGCCAAGCCGGTTGCTGCGCTCCAGCAGCCGCTCCACGGCCTCGTGCGTCATGTTTCTCCTCCGTGATCTTTGTGGTGGGGGGACACGCTCAGGCGTCCCAGCCCGCCGCTTGCCCGCCGATCCGTTCGGCGGCGATGGTTTCCAGGTACCCCGACGCGGCGAACGCGGCCATCGGGTCGGCGGGCAGACCGCGTTCCTGCCGCCAGTCCGCCAGCTCGCCGCGCACGTCGGTGTAGAACGCGTCCATGAACACCGCGTTGGCGCCCAGGACGTCACCGGCCTCCTGCGCGACCCGCAGTGCCTCGAAGTCCAGCAGCAGCGCACGCGCCGTCATCTCCTGGACATTGAGGACACTGCGGATCTGGCCGGGGATCTTCGGTTCGATGTTGTGGCACTGGTCCAACATGAAGGTGACCTCGGGGTGCGCGTAGCCACCGCCGCGCACCACCTCCACCAGGATGCGGAACAGCTGGAACGGATCGGCGGCGCCGACGATGAGGTCGTCGTCGGCGTAGAATCGGGAGTTGAAGTCGAACGACCCCAACCTGCCCAGCCGCAGCAGCTGCGCCACGATGAACTCGATGTTGGTGCCCGGCGCGTGATGCCCGGTGTCCAAACAGACCTTCGCCCGTTCCCCCAACGCCATCACGTGCGCGTAGGAGGTGCCCCAGTCGGGGACGTCGGTGTGGTAGAAGGCCGGTTCGAACAGCTTGTACTCCAACACCAGCCGGTTGTCGGGCCCGAGGCGTTCGTAGATCGTCGCCAGTCCCTCGGCCAGCAGATCCTGCCGACGCCGGATGTCGCCCTGCCCGGGGTAGTTGGTGCCGTCGGCGAGCCAGATCTTCAGATCGCGGGCGCCGATCCGCTCCAGGATCTCGATGCATTCGAAGTGGTGGTCCACCGCCCGCTGCCGGATCCGCGGGTCGGTGTGGGTGAGGCTGCCCAGTTTGTAGTCGGCCTCCTGGAAGGTGTTGGAGTTGACCGTGCCCAACGCGATGCCGTGGTCGGCCGCGAAGCGGCTCAGCGCCCCGAAGTCGTCCACCCGGTCCCAGGGAATGTGAAGGGCCATGGTGGGCGCGAGCCCGGTGAACTCGTGGACCTTGGCGGCGTCGCGCACCTTCTCGAACGGATCGCGTGGGGTGCCGGGACTGCCGAAGACCTTGAAACGGGTCCCGGAGTTCCCGAAGGCCCAGGACGGCAGCTCGATGGCCTGCCGTTCCAGCGAAGCGGCGATGTCGGTGAACTGTGCCATGTGGATTCCTATCGTGGTCCTAGAAGTCGAAGTCGTCGATGTTGTCCTTGTCGAAGACGAACGGTTCTCCCAGCGTGATGACGCCGTCGGAGCCCACTGTGAACTTCGTGGTGTCGCTGCTGAGTCCCTTGGCGGAGAAGGTGTCGCCCTTCTTGCCGGTGATGTCCTCGTCGAGAAGCGCCTTGGCGGTGTAGGACGCGAGAATGCCCAGGTCCTCGGGGTTCCACAGCGCGAACGAGGTCACGGTGCCGTTGTCGACGTACTCGCGCATGTCGTTGGGGGTCCCCAGGCCGGTGAGCGCCACCTTGCCCTTGAACTCCGAGGTGGACAGATACCGGGCGGCGGCCGCGACGCCGACCGTCGTGGGCGAGACGATCCCCGCCAGGTCGGGATGGCTGGACAGCAACGCCTCGGTCTTGTCGTAGGAGGTCTGGTCGTCGTCGTCACCGTAGACCACGTCGACCAGCTTCATGTCCGGATACTCCGACTTGAGGTACGGCTTCATCTCGTCGATCCAGGCGTTCTGGTTGGTCGCGTTGGCGGTGGCCGACAGGATCGCGATCTCACCCTTGCCGCCGACCTGGTCGGCGATCAGGTCGATCTGGTTGCGGGCGATGAGCTTGGGGGAGGAGGCCGACACGTACACGTCCCGGCATTCCTTGTCCACATCAGAGTCGAATGTGACCACTTTGATCCCGGCGTCGCGGGCCTCGTCCAGCGCGTCGCACAAGGCGCTGGTGTCGTTGGCCGACAACACGATGGCACCGACGCTCTGCTGGGTGAGCGTGTTGATGTAGGTGACCTGTCCGTCGGCGGTGGCCTCGGACGGGCCCACCTCCTTGAAGGAGCCGCCGAATCCCTTCACGGCCTTCTCGGCCGCCTTGTCGGAGGCCTCGAAGTACGGGTTGCCGAGGTTCTTGGGCAGGAACGCGATGTCATAACCGCCGTCGTCACCGGATCCGCCGGAACAACCGGCGGCGGCGACCGTCAGCGTTACGGCCAGACCGGCGATGGTGGCCAGTCGTCGTCCTCGCGAGTGGAGAAGTGCCATGGTCGTGCCTTTCGAGAGGAATGGTCAATCAGAAGACGATGTGGACTCAAGGCCCGAACGGCGCGCCCGCCGCCACCGGCCGTGCAGGCCGGTGACGAGCCGCGGCACGATCACCGACACGATGAGCAGGACACCGGTGGCGATGTTGATGGCGTCGGCGGACACGTCGGCCAGCCGCAGCACCGCGCGCAGCTCACCGATCAGCAGGGCCCCGGCGATGACCCCGGGAATCGCGCCGCGACCCCCGAAAATGGACACACCCCCGACCAGGACCGCCGCCACCACCGCCAGTTCGAACCCGGCGGCGTTGTCGCCGCGCGCCGAGTCGTAGCGCAGCGTCCAGTACACGCCGGCCAGCGCCGAGACGAACCCGGTGGCCACGAACAGCCAGAACTTGACGGCCGGGACGTTGACGCCGGAGAACCGCGAGGTGCGGGCGCTCATACCGGCCGCGTAGGTGGCGCGCCCGAACGGCGTGAAGTGCAGCAGCACCCCGAAACCGATCGCCAGCACCACGAAGACCAGCAGGATCCCGGGAATCGCGGTGCCCGGGCCGAACAGCCGGTCGGAGACCAGATCCTTGTGCTCGTCGGGGAAACCGGTGACGGCCTTGGTACCCAACAAGCCCACCGCGATGCCCCGGAACAGGGCCAGCGTCGCCACCGTGACCGCCAGGGACGGCAGCCCCACCGTCGCGACCAGGAACCCGTTGAGGGCCCCGCCGACCAGCCCGACGGCCAGTGCCACCGCCACCGCCGCCCAGATCGGCCAGCCGCCCTGGAACAGGACGCCGACCACGACACTGGACAGACCCAGCATGCTGGCCACCGACAGGTCGATCTCGGCGGAGATGATGACCATGGTCATCGGCATCGCGATGAGCAGGATCGGCAGCGCGTCCAACAGCAGAAAGTAGACGGTGTTGGGTTTGCCGAAGTTGTCGACGAACACCGAACCGGCGATCCACACGAGCGCGACCAGACCGATCACGGCGGCATCGCGTCCCAAAAGGAGCGAGCGCCACCGCTGCGCGGCCGGACGCGGCTTCGGGGTCTGGCGGACGGGGTCGAGGGTGGTGGTCATGTCACCGCCTCCTTCGCCGGGGCGACGGCGATCGACGCGTGCGAGGATCGCAGCCGTCGGGCCTGGCGGGCGGCGATCACCCGGTCCAGCAGGATCGCGCCGATGATGAGCGCGCCCAGCACCGCCTGCTGCCAGAACTCGCCGATCCCCAGAGTCGGCAGCGCCCGGCTGATCGTGGTCAGCAGGACCGCGCCCAGCACGGCGCCCAGCACCGTACCCGTGCCGCCCACAATGGCCACTCCACCCAGGACGGCGGCGGCCACCGCCTCCAGTTCCATTCCGGTACCGGCGTTCGAGCTGACCGAGGCGTAGCGGGCGGCGAACAGGACCCCGGCCAGTCCGGCCAGCGTCCCCGAGGCCAGGAACCCGAAGAACACCCGTCGTCGCACCCGCAGCCCGTACAGCACCGCCGCCGCGTCGTCGGAACCGATCGCGTACAGCTCCCGGCCCGAACGGGTCTGGCCCAGGACGTAGGCGACGACCGCCAGTACCGCGACGGCGACGACGAACAGCACCGGCACGCCCAGCACCGTCTGGGTTCCCATGGTGGTGAACTCCCGGGGCAGTTCCCCGGCGTTGACGCGATCCCCGCCCGCCCAGGCGATGTCGATGCCCCGGAACGCGTACAGCGTCCCCAGTGTGATCACCAGCGAGGGAACCCTGCCGAGGCTCACCAGCGTTCCGTTCACGGCACCCAACAGCGTTCCCAGGCCGACGCCGAGCAGGATGACCACCGGGATCGGCAGGCCTGGCAGGTCGACGAACATGCGGCCGGTGGCGTATGCGGTCAGTCCGAGCACCGCGCTGACCGACAGGTCGATGTTCTTGGTGATGATGACGATCCCTTGCGCCACGGCCAGGATCATCAACAGTGACGGCGTCAACAGCAGGTTGCGGAATCCGTCGGTACCGGTGGCGAAACTGGGACTGATCACCGTGGTCACGGCGATCAGGACCCCGATCGCCACGACGACACCGAACTCGCGCCGCCGCAGCAGCGTCGACACGCCACTCACCGGACCGCCTCCAATGTGGTCGCGGCGGTCATGACGGCCTCGCCGGTGGCCTCGTCGCGCGCCAGCTCGCGGGTGATCCGGCCCTCGCTCATGACGTAGACCCGGTCGCTCATGCCCAGGATCTCGGGAAGGTCGCTGGAGATCATCAGGATCGCCAGCCCCCGTCCGGCGAGTTCGTCCAGCAGACGATGCACCTCGGTTTTCGTACCCACGTCGATGCCCCGGGTGGGTTCGTCGATGATGAGCACCCGGGGATCGGTGGCCATCCACTTGGCGATGACCGCCTTCTGCTGGTTGCCACCCGACAGCGTCCCCGCCGCCACGTCCAGGTCGCGGGCGGTGATCTGAAGCGTGCGGGCCCAGCCCGCCGCCAGCGCGTCCTCGTCGCGACGCCGGATCAGGCCCCAGTTGGCCAGCTTGCGCCGCAGCACCAGCGCGATGTTGCGCCCCACCGACTCCTCCACCAGCAGCCCCTCGCGGCGCCGGTCCTCGGGCACGAACGCCAACCCCGCCCGGATCGCGGCCCGCGGATTGCCGCGCCGCAACGGTGTTCCGGCGACGGTCACGGCACCGGAGTCGTAGTCGTCGACGCCGAACACCGCCCGCGCGACCTCGCTGCGGCCCGCGCCCACCAGCCCCGCCATCCCGACGATCTCGCCGGAGCGCACGGTCAGCGACACGTCGGTGAAGGTGCCGCGCCGAGACAGCCCATCGACCCGCAGCACGACCTCGCCGACGTCGCCGCCCTCGGTCTTGGGGTACAGCGTCTCCACCGGCCGCCCGACCATCAGGTTCACGACCTCGGCGGCGGTGACGTCGGCCGCGTCATGCGTGGCCACATACGATCCGTCCCGCATGACGGTGATCCGGTCACACAGGTCGAAGATCTCGTTGAAGCGATGCGAGATGAACACCAGGCCGCGGCCCTCGTCGCGCAGCGCCCGCGCGATCGTGAACAGTCTGTCCACTTCGATCCCACTGAGCGCGGCGGTCGGCTCGTCCATGATCAACAGCCGGGCGTCCAGGGAGATCGCCTTGGCGATCTCGATGATCTGCTGATCGGCGATCGACAACCCCATCGCGGGCCGGTCCGGGTCGATCGCCACACCCAGGCGCTGAAACAGATCCCGAGTGCGGCGCCGCATGGCCGCGCGGTCGACGCGTCGCCACCGGGTCAACGGCTGCCGCCCCATGAAGATGTTCTCCATGACGCTCAGGTCGGGAAACAACGTGGGTTCCTGGTAGATGACCGCGATGCCCGCGGCCTTGGACTGCGCGGTGGAGGAGAAGTCGACCGCCTCACCGTCCAGCCGGAACGACCCGTCGTCGCGCTGGTGGAGACCCGCGACGATCTTGACCAGAGTGGACTTGCCCGCGCCGTTCTCGCCGACCAGCGCGTGGATCGAGCCGCGCTCGACCCGCAGCCGCGCCGACTTCAGGGCCACGATGGAACCGAAGGTCTTCGACACGTCGCGCAGCTCGAGCAGTGGCGGTTCGTCGTGGGGGTCACCGGGTGGTCGTGTGGTCATGGACGGGCTCCACCTACGAATTGAATCGATTTAACCATCGCATGTCCGGTAGGCTACGACAGCCCACTCATACCTGTCAATACCTGCGAAGAATCTTCACGATCCCATCGGGTTAGCATGAATGAATCGTTACAACAAGCCGTCGTTCGCGACCGGCCACCACCAGGAAGGACATCCGGCAGTGGGCGTAGTCAGTGTCAAAGACGTCGCCGCGCTGGCGGGCGTGTCCGCCGGAACGGTGTCCAATGTCCTCAACAACCCCGAACGAGTCTCAGCGGCCACCATCGACCGGGTCCAGCGCGCCGTCGACCAACTCGGCTACGTCCGCAACGGCGCCGCCCGGCAACTGCGCGCCGGACACAGCCGCAGCATCGGCCTCATCGTCCTGGACGTGGGCAACCCGTTCTTCGGCGAACTCATCCGCGGCGCCGAGGACAAGGCCGTCGAGGCCGGACTGACCGTCCTGGTCTCCGACAGCCGCGAACACCCCGACCGCGAGAAGACCCAGGTCGAACTCTTCGAAGAACAGCGCGTGCGCGGCGTCCTGCTGTCCCCGGTCGTCGAAGCCTGGCCCGCCGTCGAACGACTGCGCTCCCGGGGAATCCCGGTGGTCCTGGTCGACCGCGCCCTGTCCGACACCAGCGTCTCCAGCGTCTCGGTCAACGACGTCGCGGGCGGCGAACTCGCCGTGGCGCACCTGATCGAACAGGGACGCCGCCACATCGCCTTCGTCGGCGGCCCCATGAACATCCGCCAGGTCACCGACCGGCTCGAAGGAGCCCGCAAGGCAGTCTCGGAACACAGTGGAGTCGCCTTCGAGGTCATCGAGACCCGCGAACTGACCGTCCCGGCCGGACTCGACGCCGCAGCCCGCCTGGCCACCCGCGAGGCCGCCGACCGCCCCGACGCGGTGTTCGCCGCCAACGACCTGCTCGCGTTCGGCGTACTACAGGGCCTGATCGTCAACGGCGGCCTGCGCGTCCCCGACGACCTCATGCTCGTCGGCTACGACGACATCGACTTCGCCCAGGCCGCGATCGTCCCACTGACCTCCATCCGCCAACCGGCCCGCCGCATCGGCGAAACCGGCATCGAACTCCTGTTGGCCGAAGCCGAGGGCTCAGGCGACTTCACACCCCGCCAGGTCGTCTACCAGCCCGCCCTGGTGAAACGGGCATCGACGGCGAGCCCATGAAATACGGTGGGTGGCACACCACGTCGAACCCAGGGAGGTGCCGTGCTCACCATCGGAGGCGGACCACTGTCCATGCACCCACCGCAACGGGTCAACTACACGATCGACGGTCCGGCACACAAGCTGATGATGATCGATTTCCCGCGCCGCGTGCGCGCCACATTCGCGGGCCAAACCGTCCTGGACACCCGAGCCGGGACACTGCTGTACGAAAGCGCGCTGCTGCCACAGCTCTACGTCCCCGAAACCGACATCAACACCGCGCTGCTCACCCCCACCGACCACAGTACCCACTGTCCGTTCAAAGGGGACGCCTCATACTGGTCAGTCTCGGTCGACGACCGCACCGCCGAGAACGCGGTATGGGCGTACCCGACCCCCAACGAGGCCGCCACCTGGCTGACCGGATACCGGGCGTTCTACTGGAAGGCCATGGACTCCTGGCACGACGAGGACGAAGAGGTCTTCGGTCACCTGCGCGACCCGTTCACCAGAGTGGAGGTCGTACCCAGCAGCCGATCGGTACGGGTCCTGATCGACGACGCGGTCATCGCCGAAACCCACAACCCCAAGATCCTGTCGGAAACGGGTCTGCCCAACCGCTACTACCTGCCGTGGGAAGACATCCGAAGCGACATGCTGGAACACAGCGAGACCCGCACCTACTGTCCCTACAAGGGACGATCGACCTACTGGTCGCTGCGCCTGGGCGATGAACTCATCCCCGACGTCGCATGGTGCTACGAAAACCCGCTGAACGACGCGATCCCCGTCCTGGGCCACGCGTGCTTCCTCCACGACCGACTCCGCGTCGAAGTCGACGGACAACCACTGGCCTGACCCGCCGGGCGAACTGGATTCGTAGTCTGGACCCGTGAACCTGACCAGCCTCCCCGACTGGTTGTCGTCGATCTCGTCGGCGGCCGCCCTGCTGTTCGCCGCGATCGCCGCCGTGGCCGCCAGAAACGTGTACAAGATCGAGTCCGCCCGCGACCAGGCCAACGCCGCACTGCGCGCGAAACAGGACGCGCTGGAGCGGCGCGACCAGGCGGCACTGGTGTCGGCGTGGTGGGGCTACTCGCCCGACGGCGGCCAACAGTCACAACCGGGCTGGGGCGTGTTCGTCCGCAACGCCTCCGAGACACCGGTGTACAACGCCGGATTCTCGGTGCTCGACGTCCGCGATCCCAACGTCAGCGAACGGTTCGACATGGTGGTGATACCCCCGGCGGCGGAACCGGTGTTCCACCCGAGTCCGTTGAGCGCCTCCAAACCCGCCGACTTCCGTGTCGAGGTGACCTTCACCGACTCGCGGGGACAGCGATGGATCCGCGACAAACAGGGCCGCCTCCACGAACTCGGACCGGCGGTCGTGGTGTGGGGGGACGAGTCGCGCATCAACGCCCTGCGACGGTTCTTCTCGGACTTCCTCGCCTCCCACGGCGTCGAGATCCACGCCCGCACCGGCGACATCGAAGACCTCCGCCGCGCACTGCTCGACGCCGACGACGCCACCGCGGCACCCGACATCGTCGTCGGACCGCACGACTGGATCGGCGGCCTGGTCGAACAGCAACTCATCGAACCGCTGACGCTGTCGCCACAACACCGCGCGGCCTTCGACGCGCTGTCCCTGGAAGCGATGACCTACCACGGCGAGCTGTACGGCATCCCCTACGCGTTCGACGCCCCGGTACTGCTGCGCAACACCGATCTCGTAGCCGAAGCCCCATCGTCCTTCGAGGACATGCTCCACAAGGGCGAAGCGGTCCGCCGCACCGGAACCACCGAACTGCCGTTCGTGATGCAGGTCCCCAGCCCCTACTACACCTATGCCGTGCTGCTGGCCGCCGGCGGCGCGGTCTTCGGCCGACGCGCGGACGGTGGCCTGGACACCGGCAAACTGGAGATCCTTTCCACCGCAACCCGAGTCGCCCTCGACCGCTTCCGCGACCTGGGGCAGGCCGGACACCAGCACCTGCCCCCGAGGATCGGTCGCGAGGAGGCCATCGACCTGTTCGTCAGTGGACGGACGCCATTCCTCATCGGCACCTCGCGCGTACTGCTCGCCGCCCAGAAAGCCAGACTGAACCTCGCGGTCGACCCGGTCCCGTCATTCGACGGCGTCGACCCGGTGCGCCCCATGGTCTCCGTACACGGTTTCTTCCTCACCCGATGCGGCCACAACAAGGTCATCGCGCGAGACCTCATCGTCGACCACCTCACCCGCACCGAAGTCTCCACCGCCCTGCACGAGGTCTGGCCCCACGTCCCGGCCCGACGCGACGCACTGGAACGCGGTCGCGACATCGACCCGGCGATCGGCGCGTTCTACGAGGCGTTCCGCGCCGGAGACCCGATGCCGTCGATACCCCAGATGGGCGACGTGTGGCAGTCCCTGCGCAGCGCCGTGATCAAACTGGTCGACGGGGCCGAGGCCGGGCCGGTCGCGCGCCAACTGTCCAAACAGCTCGAAGACCTGTTGAACGGCAAACACAACCGGGGGACACGATGACCAGCGACACGGACTGGGCCAAACGGGCCCTTATCTACCAGGTGTACGTGCGCAGCTTCGCCGATTCCGACGGCGACGGTCTCGGCGACCTGGCCGGAGTCCGTTCCCGGCTCGACCACATCGCCGCACTCGGGGCCGACGCCATCTGGCTCACCCCGTTCTACCCTTCCCCCATGGTGGACGGAGGCTACGACGTCGCCGACTACCGCGACGTCGACCCCCGCCTGGGCACCCTCGCCGACTTCGACGCGCTGCTGAGCGCGGCCCACGATTGCGGCATCCGCGTCATCACCGACATCGTCCCCAACCACACCTCCCACCAGCACCCCTGGTTCCGGCAGGCACTCACGGCGCGACCGGGGTCCAGCGCCCGCGCCCGCTACATCTTCCGCCCCGGCCGGGGCCCCGACAGCGTCGAGCCGCCCAACAACTGGCAGTCCGTGTTCGGCGGTCCAGCATGGACCAGACTGCCCGACGGCGACTGGTACCTCCACCTGTTCGCACCCGAACAACCCGACCTGAACTGGGACAGCACCGAAGTCCGCGCCGAATTCGTCGACGTGCTCCGATTCTGGCTCGACCGTGGCGTGGACGGAATCCGCGTCGACGTCGCGCACGGCTTGGTGAAACCCGCCGGATTGCCCGACGCCACCGTCGCCGGAGTCAGCGGCAACCGCCCGTACTTCGACCAGGACGGGGTCCACGAGATCTACCGCGAATGGCGCAAGGTCCTCGACTCCTACGCACCGACCCGGATCATGGTCGCCGAAGCACGGCTGCGCGACACCGTCCGCACCGCCCGATACGTCCGTCCCGACGAGATGGACCAGGCGTTCAACTTCGAGTTCCTGTGGGCGCCATGGTCACTCGAACGAATCCGCGACGCGATCTCCCGTTCCCTGACGGCGATGAACCACGTCGGCAGGTCACCCACCTGGGTCATCGGCAACCACGACGAGATCCGAGTAGCGAGCCGCCTGGCCGCAGACGTGCGCTCAAGCGCCGTCGGTCTGCGTCGCGCCCGCGCGATGGCGCTGCTCAGCCTCGCACTACCGGGTTCCGCATACATCTACCAAGGCGACGAGCTCGGCCTCCCGCAAGCACCGGACCTCGCCCCGGAGTTCCACGAAGACCCGAAGCGACGCCGGTCAGCCGAACCACGCGCGAGCCGCGACGAATGCCGTATACCGATGCCCTGGCACGGCGACCGACCCCCTTTCGGGTTCGGCCCGGACGACTCGACCACGCCCTGGCTGCCCCAACCCGAAGCATGGGCCCGACTCACCGTCGCCGCCCAGCAGCACGACCCAGACTCAACACTGACGATGTACCAACAAGCGACCCGACTCCGGCAGACCGACAGCGACCTCACCGGCGACGACTTCGCCTGGAAGCCCGCACCCTCCGGCGTACTAGCGTTCACTCGAGGGCAACGATTCACGTGCGCGGTCAACTTCGGCCCCACGGCAGTGCCACTGGATCAACTCAACCTGCCGGAAAACCCGCTACTGTGCAGCACCCCCATCGACGACGACGCCCTACCGGCGAACGCCGCGATCTGGAGCCGCTGACACGCCGCCGATCTACGCCCCATACGTGCCGCGCCGCAGTTCCCCCGCAGTGTCAAACACCTGCACCGACAACCCACCCGGCGTCATGCGCTGACTGACCGGCCGCAACCCCGCCGCCGCACCCCCGTCGGGAAACAACCGCCTCCCCTGGCCCACCACACACGGAGCGATCACCAACCGCAACGTATCCACCAACCCGGCACCCAACAGCGACTGCGCCAACTCAGCGCTGCCGTGAACCTGAAGCTCCCGACCCGGCCGCGCCTTCAACTCGGCCACCTGCGCGGCCACATCACCCGCCAACACGGTAGTCGGCTCCCACGCCCCCGCAACAGATCCACGAGTGGCCACGAACTTCGGCAGACCGTTCATCGTGGCGGCGTTGGGATGATCGTTCATCGCAGGCCAATCCCTGGCGAAGTTGTCATACGTACGTCGCCCGAACAACAACGCGTCAGCCTCACCCAGCCACGAAGTCACCAGGCCCTCGAACTCATCATCCAAATAGGGCACGAACCACCCGCCCCGGGTGAACCCGCCACTGGGGTCCTCATCCGGAGCCCCCGGCCCCTGGCTGACACCGTCGAGGGTCAAGAACTCCTGCACCACGAGCTTCATCGCACACCACACTCCCATCACGACGCCGTCGACACGACACACCTTAGACAGTGGTCGGCGCGAAAACCCACCAGTTCCGAAATGCCGGGCCGCACCGCTACCGGTGCGGCCCGACGGCCGTTCACCTACGGCCCTCACGGCGGCTCAGTTGATCTTCCAAGCGTCGAAAGTGCTGGGGCCGCAGGTAAGTGTGCGAGTGGTCCGAGGGTCGGAAGACCCGTAGTTCGACAGGCACTTGCCGTTGCCCAGGTTCTTGATCCGCCAGTAACCCTCGTGCGGGCTGTGGCTGATGCGCCACTTCTGCGCGGCGCTCCCGCTGCGGGGTTGGGTGGTCACCGTTTCGTTCGCATGGGCTTGCAGGTACCGGCCGGTGGCCCGGTTCCTCAGCGTGGAGTTGCTGTCGCCGTCGAGGGTGCGATCCCAGATCTGGTTGTCGCTTCCGCTGCACGGGTTCGAGTGGACGGTTCCAGCGGAATTGCTGGACAGGCACCGGTCGGTCTGCATGTTCTTGATGACCATCGGTGACCTGGTAGCCGCCTGAGCCGAACCGCTGACAGACACCGCGCCGATCAAGCCCAGCGCCGTCGCGAGCGCGACGACAAGGGCGGCTTTGAGTCTAGGCATGGTCAGTCCTCTTTCGGTAGTAGAGATGCCGAGGCGCTATCGTCTGCCGCACAGCGCATGCGAACCCGCATACGTTCCGCACATAACGAATCCATCAAATGGGGCGAAATGCACCGGATTTGTGAATACTTCTTTTCGAAAAGCGCTTTCCCACGCCGAAATCGATCTTGAGTCCAGGCATTCTGCCCTGTAATATCTCCCGAATACCGACGTTGATCACAACGGATTGACGTTGAACCGCCGCGCCTTGGTGGGAGTTTCGTAGCAATACGACAACGCTGGTCGGTGACAATATTGAAAATCAGGCACAAGATCACGTTCTTGGTGGTTGTACCGCTGTTGGCGGTCTTCGTGTTCGCCGCGTTGGCGGTCGTGACCACCGGCGGCGAAGCCGTTCGCGCCGATCAACTTCGCAAGATGGTGATCATCAACGACGAGATCGGTGACCTGGTGAGTGCCCTGCAGGCCGAACGTGGGGCCGCCGTGGAGACCCTGACCGGCGACGCCGATGACTCGACGGGCAGCTTCACGCGTCTGGTGGACAAGACTGACAGGGCGATCGACGACTTTCGCGCGGCCCGGGTGGGTGTGGCCGATCTTCCCGGTCGAGTCGGCGACATTCTCGACGAAGCCGATAAGAATCTGAACCGGCTGGAATCCACTCGCAACAAAGTTTCCAACAGGACGCAGACTTCCGCCGCCGTCGCATTCGCCTATCGCATTCCCATCGCCGATCTGATCGAGTTTCGCGAATCCGTTCCGCAAGCCGGTAGCGCTTCTTCTGAAGTGGGGGACAAGATCCGTGCCTCCACGCAACTACTTCAGTCCAGTGAGTACCAAAGCCTGGAAGACGTGGCGGTCCTGCGGGCCATTGACAATGGACCGTTGTCGGAGCTCCACTACGGTCAGATAGTCGAATCCGGGTCCGCCAGCGACGAGATGCGGCTGACGTTCAAGGACCTGGCCGACAGCGAATGGCGCGGCTGGCTGGAGAACTCCCGTGACGGGGCCAAGATGATCGCGGCCCAGGCGCTGGAGCACGAGGCCGCCGGTACCCCGCCCGGGGAAGAGCTCAACATCGACCGTTCTGCCTGGGTGAAACGGATCGACTACCTGGCCGGTAAACAGCGCGAACTACAGGGCCGTGTCGACGGCGATGTCGTGACCACGGTGTCGCAACTGCGCACCGATCAGATGTGGTGGACCGGCGCCCAGGTTCTCGGCGTGGTCGTGGCCGTGATCCTGATGGTGCTGTTGGCGTGGTGGCTGGGCGGTCCGGTGGTGCGCGGGCTGCGCAAGCTCAGCAAGGCCGCGCACTATGTGGCCAGTGAGGGGCTGCCGAAAGCGGTGGCCCACCTGGACGATCACGAGGAACTGGGTGACCGTACGCCCGAGGAGTTCGCCAAGGAGGTCGACGCACCGATCGACGTCCACGGTCGTGACGAGCTCGCCGACGTGGGGCGCGCGTTCAACGAGGTGCACGAGGTGGCCATCCGCGTCGCCGCCACCCAGGCGCTGCTGCGGCTGCACATCGGGCAGATGTTCGTCCGGCTGGCGCGGCGGGGACATTCGCTGGCGGGGCGGTTGACGAGCGTCCTGGACGACGCCGAGCGCAATGAGGACGATCCACAGCGGTTGGAACGGCTGTTCGCGCTCGACCACCTGGTGACGTTGTTCGGGCGCGCCAACGACAGCCTGCTGGTGCTGGGTGGGGCCGCCTCGTCGAAGGTGCGCCGCTCCAGCGAGTCGCTGGGGGATGTGCTGACCGCGGCGCAGGGGCAGATCGAGCAGTACACGCGCGTCAACATCGACCAGGTCGACACCGACGTCGCGATCGCGGCCGGTGCCGTGGACGATGTGGTCAAGGTGCTGGCGGAGCTGCTGGACAACGCGACCCAGTACTCGCAGCGGCCGGTCCACATGTCGGGTTGGATGCTGGCCGACCGGGTGATCATCCAGATCGTCGACGAGGGCATCGGCATGAAGGCCGAGACCATGGACAAGCTGAACGCGAAACTCGCGTCCAAGAGCACATTGGACCTCGATTCGGTCCAGGCCATGGGGCTCACCGTGGTGGGGCACCTGGCCGCGCGCTACGACCTGACGGTGACGTTGCGCCCCACGGAGGTGGGCGGCACGCTGGCCGAGGTCACGGTGCCCAGTCGGCTGCTGGAGCGTCCCTCCACGACCGGTTCCCACCCGATCGTCACCACACCGAAACAACCGTCCCTGTTCGACAAGACCAAGAAGGCGGAGAACCGGCGACGCAACGCGGAGACCTGGCGCCGACGCTTCCAGACGGGTACGCCCTCACCGACCGCCGAACAACCGGTCGTCACCACCGAAACCGGGGAATCCACCCAGCAGTCACTGGGAGCGCTGCTGCTTCCAGTGATCCACTTCGACAAGCAACCGCCGCCACCCCAACCACCGCGGCAGTCGCGACCGGACAGTGTGCCTCAGGAGCAGATCGTGGAGCAGTCGGGATGGGCCAGAGCCCAAGCCGCCGCCGAAGCCGCCGCCGCGGCCCGGGCCGACAGCGAGAATCTGCCCAGACGGGAACCGATGGCGCAGCTCGTGCCCGGGGGCATGGAGGCCCCCGACGAAGACGTCGCACAGACAGTGCGGAACCCGGATTTGGTGAGCGCCACGTACCTGGCCTTCGCCCGGGGCCGCTCCGGTGGTCGGATCGACGAAGACGCATCCGACGGTTCAAGGGGTGAACAGTGAGATCAGACGAGGTTGTCTTCCTACTCAACGACTTCACCGACAGGGTTTACGAGGTCACTCATGTTCTGGCCGTCTCGGCGGACGGCCTGTTGGTCGCCTGCAACGACGGTCTGTCGGAGGCTGAGGCCGACCGGCTGGCGGCGATCGCCTCGGGTTTGGTCAGTCTGCTGAACGGAGCCGCGCGCACGTTGAACGCGTTTCCGGTGGGCAGCAACCTCACCGAACTCAACGGCGGGTACATGTTCTCGTTGTCGGTGTCCAGCGGTGCCAGCCTGCTGGCCCTGGCCAGCTACGACTGTGACATCGGCCAGGTGGGACATGAACTGGCCACATTGATCAACAAGGTCGGCCCGGCGCTGTCGCCCGACAAGCGCGGCAGGCACGCCGCGTAGTCACCCGGACCAGGCCCGACGCAGTTGCGCGACCCGTCCGGTGATGCCGTGCGGCAGTAGGTAAACGGCCGCGACGAACAGCACCCCGAGCCACAGTTCACCGTGTCCTTCGGGCGCCAGCCAGTACCGCACCGCGATGACCACGACGACGCCGACCACCGCACCGGCCGCGGAATGGATGCCTCCGATCAACGCCGCCAGCAACGCGATGGCGGCGACCTCGAAACCGACGTCGGCGGGAAACACGAACCGCTGACCGGTGGCGAACAGCGACCCGCCGACCCCGGCGATGACGCCAGCGCCCACATAGGCCGCGAGCAGATACCCGGGCACCCGATGTCCGAGCGAACGCATCCGAAGCTCGTTGTCCCGCACGCCATGCAGCCTCGTTCCGGCCGCGCCGCGCGTCACCGCCACCGTCGCGATCAGCACCACCACACCGACGGACAGGGCATACCAGTAGATGTCGCCGTCGTCGACGAGCGGTTCGGCGCCCCACCACGGCAGCGAAGCACTGATGAGCCCGGAACCGTCGGTGCCGCCGGTGACCGAGGTCCACTGCTCCGCGACCTGGGCGGTCACCATGCCCACGGCCAAGGTCACCATGAGGAAGACCATGCCGCGGGTACGCAGCACCAGCGGCCCGGTCGCCAAGCTGAAGACCGCGCACGCGACGACGACGATCGCCCACTGCACCGGCCCGACGGCGATCCCGGCCTCGGCGAGCTGAAACGTCACGTAGGCGCCGACGGCGAACGGCGCGGTCTGCCCCAGCGTCGCCAGTCCACAGTAGCCCGCCAGCAGCGCGATGCTGACCGCGAGCAACCCCAACGCCGCCACCCGGTTCAGCTGGGACAACGCGAAGTCGTCGAAAAGCAGCGGCACCAGGTACAGCAGCGGCACCACCACCGCGAAGCCCACCCACACCAGGTATGGCCGCGACGCCACGACGGTGACGGGCCGATCCGGATGGTGCTCGTTGACTCCAAGCGCCTTGCCGCGACGCACGATCAGCACCACCGCCATCGCCGCGAACAACAGATACGAAGCCGCGGCGGGAAACAGCGCGATACCGAGGTTCTGGACCAGACCGACGAACAGCGACGCCAGCAACGCCCCGCGCAGCGATCCCGCCTGGCCGAGCACCACGATGACCAACGACAGCAACAGCACCTGATGCGCGGTGCCGGTTCCCAGTCCGAGAATCGGTCCACCCAGGACGCCACCGACACCCGCCAGAAGCCCCGCGACCACCAGGACCCCGGCCATGACCAAGCGCGGGTTGATCCCCAGGCTCGACACCATGCCCGCGTCGTCGACGGTGGCCCGCACCCGCGCGCCGATCGAGGTGCGCGACAGGACCCACCAGCCCACCACCGCCAGCAAAGCGGCCACGCCGATGAAACCCAGGCGGTACACCGGATAGGTCTTGCCCCAAACCTCCACAGTGCCGTCGAGTGCCGCGGGTATGACGGCACGCATCTCCTGGGCACCGAAGATCTCGATGAGCGCGTAGCCGCCGAGCAGGGCGAGACCGAAGGTGAGCATGGCCTGGGACAGATGTCCCCGCCCGTACAGAGGCCGTGCCGCCACCGACAGCACCCCACCGGCGGCCATACCCACGGCCGCACCGGCGAGCACGCCCAGCAGCAGCCCCGACCAGCTGCCGTCCGACAGCACCACACCGACATAACCCCCGGCCAGGAACGTCGTCCCATGGGCCAGGTTCAAGACGTTGGCGACCCCCAGCGACAGGGTCAGGCCCGCGGCGATGGTGAACAGCAGCAGCCCGTACGCGAATCCGTTGAGGGTCGGAATCAGATAGACGTGCACGGCTTCTTGCCGACGGTGTTGACGAACAAATTGGACTTGACCGTCAGCGCGGGGTCGAACACCAGCCGCCGGTAGGCGTCGAGCTCGGCGGCCGTCACACCGCTGCCGCGAATCAGCTCCTCCAACTGGAAACTGTTGGAGTGGAGGAACTTCGCGGCGTAGGAGTCACCGCTCCAGCTTTCGGCGAAGTGAGTGCTGCGCACCGATGCGAGTCCGGCGGCGGTCATGAGGTTGAAGACGTCGAACCCGAACCGCAGGTCCGCGCCGTGCAGGTTGATGAGGCCGTCGTAGGTGGCGTCGTACACCTTGACGTACAGCGAGGCGTCGGCGTCGTTGGCGGCGGAGATGACCTGCACGGGATCGCGGACGAACTCGCCGACGACCAGCCACCCGCCCGGCGCGAGCAGCTCCACCAGCGACTTCAGGATCTCGGTTCGCTCGGCGATGTGCGACAGCACCAGCCGGGCGTGAATGACGTCGAACGGCCCCGCCACCGGCAGCCCCTGGCGGAGGTCGTGACGCATGATCCGCAGGTTCGGCCGGGGAGGAATGTGAACCGGGTTGATGTCGATGGCGGTGACGGTGCCGTCGTCACCGACTCGGTCGGCCAGCCAATGCGCGATCGATCCATTGCCCGCCCCCAATTCGAGGCACGCGGATCCTGAAGGGACTTCGATGCTCTCGAATGCGGCGATGGTCGTCGGATCGAGAAATGCCTCCAAATGCGACAGCTGAATCGGCGCCTCGTTGGAGGAATTGCGGAACGCGTATTCGTTGTGATGCGGCGCGTTTTCCATTACTTGGTCACTCTCCCAACGTCGCCAGGGTCTTCAAGGCGACATTGCTGATGACTTCCCCGTCCTTGCGGACTTCGCGAAGGTAATAGCGCTGCACCGGGGCGTGGG
Organism: Stackebrandtia nassauensis DSM 44728; assembly: GCF_000024545.1. Classification (GTDB taxonomy): domain Bacteria; phylum Actinomycetota; class Actinomycetes; order Mycobacteriales; family Micromonosporaceae; genus Stackebrandtia; species Stackebrandtia nassauensis. The sequence goes on along the minus strand of NC_013947.1, from coordinate 3,923,921 downwards.
TCTTTTCGCCCATCTGCCAAACCCCGCGCGGGCTTTCGATCTCGCCGAGACTGTCGATCTGTTTCTTGACGGCCTCGCGGGTGACTTCCTCGCCATCGGGAATCCGGCCGATGGCCATGTCGAGCACCAGCATGCTGTCCCAGGCGCCAACCGCCATGGTGGACGGAAGGTCCTCGCGGGCGTCGGACCAGGCCGAGATCAGCTTCCGGTTGGCGTTGTTGTCAAGGTCGGTGGCGTAGGGAACCGAGCTCTTGATGCCCAGCGCGGCTTTGCCCTGGGCCTGTAGAACCGAACCTTCGGTGATGAAACTGGTGAACAGCGGAATCTTCTTGACGTCGGAGGCGGCGTACTGCTTGACGAATCCCACCGCGGATTCCCCGCCGTAGAACACGAATACCGCCTCGGCCTTGGAGTTGTGGATCTCGTCGAGGTAAACGGTCCAGTCGGAGGTTTCCGGATAGGGCGTCATGGTCGGTTTTCCGCCCGGATTGGCAAGTTTGCCGCCCAGTTCCTTGTACGTCTTGGCGAAGGTCTTGGTGTACCCGTAGCCTCCCGCGTCGTCGGGCCCGATCACGTACACGGGGCCGCCGATCTCCTTGTAGACATACGGCGCCAACGCTTCCGAGGTCTGCCCGTTGATCCAGCTGGTGTGCCACAGACCGTCCAGGTTGTTCAGCTTCTCGGGATCCATCTCGGGACGGCCGCCGGAACCCAACAGCGGGATCCCGCGTTCCTGCGCCAGCTCGGCGGTGGCCAGGTAGGTGGGACTGTAGAGGATCCCGGTCAGCGCGGTGATCTCGTCGTCCTTGATGAGTTCCTGGACCTTCGGCATCGCGTCCTTGGGGGTGTCGCCCTCGTCGACGACGACCAGTTCGGCCTTGCGGCCCCCGAGCTTGTCGTTCTTCAGTTTGAGGTACAACTCGGCGGCCGTGCGCATCTCCTCCCCGACGATCTTGACCTTGCCGGTCAACGGGCCGACCCAGCCGATCTTGAGGGTGTCGGGGTTCGGGTCCGACGAGGTACACGCCGCCAGGGGAGTGGCGACCAGACCTGCCGACGTGAGGGACAGGAATCGGCGGCGAGTGAGGCGTATAGACATGGAAATGTGCACTCCTACTGATGCGGACTAGGTGCACCATACCGATTTCGGCGACGTTTTTGTCAATGGAACACTGATCATGAATAGTTAATATTGCTCCACATCAAAACAGTGTCGCCTAATGCAATTTCGGGCGATTCTCACAATTGGTGGAAACCATGACGGAAAAGCGTCAAGGGGGCGGCCGATCCTCGACCGCCCCCCGCATCGCACGGCTCTATTGGACCCCGAAGTTCTGGGTCCAGTAGCTTCGGTACTCGCTGTCCTCGTTCTCGGCGTAGCCGACGCCGATGTCCTCCAACTCGCAGTTGAGGATGTTGGCGCGGTGACCCTCGCTGTTCATCCAGCCGTCGACCACCTTCTCGGGCGTCGTGTAACCGGCGGCGACGTTCTCCGCGCGGTACTGACCCGGGTAGTCACTGTCGGAGACGCGCTGGCCGGGATCGCGTCCGTCCGAACCGGTGTGTGACATGAAGTCGTTGTCCGCCATGTCCTGGGAGTGCTCCTGCGCCGGGACCGACAGCTCGGTGTCCATTGTCAACTTGCCGCAGCCGTGGTCCTTGCGGTGCTCGTTGGTCAGGTCCACCACCTCCTTGACGAACTCGCCGTGCTCGGGCGGCAGGGGCGCCTCGGCGAAGACGGTGAAGGGGATGGCGGCCGCGATCGTGACCGTGGCGGCGGCGGTGGCGACGAGCGCCAACTTGCGTTTCTTTGGGGTCATAGACTTTCTTAACGTGAGGGGATACGGGGTAGGCTCATTTTTACCACCTCGCGCGGAACCCGTTGGCGGCAAGGCATACCAACTAAGTGTTCAGGCAAAGTTCGGCTGTGTTGCCACTGCACGGCACCAGCTGTGGCTTCATGTCGATATTTGATGAGGCATGTCCGTGAAGCGTCGCAGCCTCCTCGCCGGAGCCGCAGCCGTCCCGGTGCTGGCCACCACCAAATCCACCGCCGCGTCGACCATCGCGGCACCCCCGGACGTCGCCTATGTGGAACCCACCAACGTCCGGCCCGCCCGCGAAAGCCTGAAACGGTTGCTGCCCAAGCACCACACCCAGTTCGCGCTGTCGCTAACCGGGGAGGTCGACCGGTTCACCGTCTCCGGACGGGAAGCGGCGATCGAGGTGACCGGCTCCACCCCGGCGGTGGTGCTCACCGGCGTGAACTGGTACCTGAAACACGTCGCCGGGGTCGACGTGTCCTGGCCCGGCAGCAGCCTGTCGGCACTCGCGAAGCGACTACCCGCGCCCCGCCAACGCATCGAGCACACCGCCGTGGTGCGACACCGGTTCGCGTTCAACGACACTCACGAGGGTTACACCGGCCCCTACCGGGACTGGACGGCCTGGGAGCGCGAGCTGGACCTGCTGGCGCTGCACGGATACAACGAGGTGCTGCTGACCACCGGCACCGACGCGGTCTACCGCGAGGTCTTCACCGAGTTCGGCTACTCGGCGGCCGAACTGCGCGAGTGGATCCCGCTGCCCGGGCACCAGCCGTGGATGCTGATGCAGAACCTCTCGGCCTTCCCCGGTCCCATCTCCCAGCACCTCCTGGACTCTCGCGCCGAGTTGGCCCGCCGGATCAGGACCCGCATGGCCGAACTGGGCATCCGTCCGGTGCTGCCGGGCTACTTCGGCACCATCCCCGGCGGCTTCGCCAAGCGCAACCAGCAGGCCAGGACGGTGCCGCAGGGCGTGTGGTACGGGTTCTCCCGACCCGACTGGCTCGACCCGACCGGAAACGAGTTCGCGAAGGTGGCCGCCAGCTTCTACCGCCACCAGGCCCAGCTGCTCGGCGAAGCCGACATGTACAAAATGGATCTGATGCACGAGGGTGGCGACCCGGGAGGCATCCCGATACCCGACGCGGCCAAGGGCGTCGCGCTCGCACTGCAACGCGCCCGCCCCGGCGCGACCTGGGTGATGCTGGGCTGGCGAAAGAACCCGCGTACCGACATACTCACCGACATCGACACCTCGCGAGTGCTCATAGTAGATGGAATCTCGGACCGCTTCGACGACCTCGACCGCGAGCACACCTGGCCGGGTACGCCCTACGCCTTCGGGACGATCCCGAACTTCGGCGGTCACACCACCATCGGCGCCAACGCCAAGGTGTGGGCGAAACGGTTCGGCCAATGGCGAACCGCGCCGGACAGCGCGGTGTCGGGGATCGCGTGGATGCCCGAAGGCGCTGGCCGGGACCCGGCGGCCTTCGAACTGTTCGCCGAACTCGCCTGGCGCGACTCCATCGACCTCGGTGAATGGTTCGCCGACTACGCGGACCGCCGATACGGCGGCGCCGACGACAACGCCCGCACGGCCTGGGACGCGTTGCGGCGCAGCGCGTACGCGATGCCGTCCGGCCGCTGGGCCGAGGCGGCGGACGGACTGTTCGGCGCCCGGCCCGGTCTGGACGTCACGCACGCCGACTACTTCTCACCGGAGTTCCTGCGCTACGACGCGGCGGTGTTCGCCCAGGCGTTGCCCGCCCTGCTGGACGTGGACAAGTCGCTCCACAATGACGCCTACCGCTTCGACCTGGTGGACGTGGCGCGCCAAAGCCTCGTCAACGCGGGGCGAGAACTGCTGCCACGCGTCAAAAGCGCGTTCGTCAACCAGAACAAGAAGCAGTTCGACAAGCACACCCGAACCTGGCTCGACTGGATGAGGCTACTGGACCGGCTACTGGAAACCGATCGCCGATTCCTGTTGGGACCATGGCTGGAAGCGGCCCGCCGCAGTGCCCGAACCGCCGACGAGGCCAAGGATCTGGAGTACGACGCGCGCACGATCGTCTCGGTGTGGGGCCACCGATCCGGCAGCGACGAGGGCCGACTGCACGACTACGCCAACCGCGAACTGGCGGGCCTGGTGTCGGACCTGTACGCGATGCGGTGGCGCCGATACTTCGACTCACTCGCGGAGTCACTGGACAGCGGCCAGGCGCCGCAACACATCGACTGGTTCGCCCTCGAACACGAGTGGGCCTCCAAGACCGACGATCACGCGACCGAACCGAAGGGCGACCCACACGCGGTCGCGACCGAGGTCCGCGACGCGCTCGCGGACTTCCGCGGCGACTAGGTCCTGGCCGGTCACCGGGACCGGGCTCGGTGCAACAACGTGGGGTCGTGCGCGTTGACGAGAACGAGGCCCGGCTCCGAGTCGTTCCACAGCTCGGTCAGCCGTGCGAGATTCGCCCCGAGCCGGTCCCGGTCGAAGGCGACGGCGCGCTCCAGGACCCGCAGTGAAACCGGCGGTCGCTTCGCGCTACCCAACTGCGAGCGGTGATAGAAGGAATCGCCGACGTGCAGGACCCAGTGGTCTCCCGCGTCGACGGCGACAGCGGCGTGGCCACGGGTGTGCCCCGGCAGGCTGATCAGCACGATGCCCGGGGCGATCTCGGTCAGTTCCTTGACTCCGGTGAACCCGCGCCAGGACTCTTTCTCACCCGGGGTGTGCGGGACGAGCTCGGGACCGTGATCGCGCTGAGCGCTTCGGTAGCGCCGCTTCTCCAGCAGGGTAACGGGACGCAGAGCACCGGCCGCTTCATCGGCGGTGACATGGACTCGGGCCCATGGAAAGTCGGACAGGCCACCGACATGATCGGCATCGAAGTGGGTCACCACGATGTCGCGGACATCGCTGGGGCGGTGGCCAAGCCGCTCGACCTGCCGGATCGCGGTCTCGGCTTCGTCGAAGGCAGGCCGGATGAAGTGCCTGATCGGGCCGCAGCGTTTGGCGGGGCTGGCGATGTCGAGGGTGCCGAATCCACAGTCGACGAGTGCGAGGCCCGTGTCCGTCTCGAGGAGAAGAACGTGGCAAACCAGTCCATCGGGGACGCCGAAAGGGCTCATGGTGCCGCAGTTGAGATGGTGAACGCGAATGGCCAAACCGTAGTCACCGCCCTTCCGCGTCGGTGGACAGGTCGGCCAGTTTGGCGGCGACGGCGTCGGCTGCTTCGCCCCGGTGCTGCGAGGTGTAGAGGTCGAGGGCCCGACGCCACGCGTCGCGGGCCTCATGACCGCTGCCACCAGCGCGATGGATGTCGCCGAGGCGTTCGTACATCTTCGGACGAGAGCCCTCGCCCCATCCTTCTTTGAGCGCCGCCAACGCCTTGTTCTGGTAGTCCACCGCTTCGGTGTATCGGCCGACATGCTGGGCGATGTAGCCGAGGCTGTCGAGGACATCGCATATGGTGGGGGCTTCGGCGTCGACGTCCCGAAGTATTCGCAACGCCTCTTCACAGTGGACTCGAGCCGCGTCGTAATCGCCGAGGAGCGCGTTGTACCAGCCGACGGCGTTGAGGGCACTCGCGAACTCGATCGGAGGTACTTCGTCCTTGGGTAGCCGCGCGGCCCGCTGGACGACAGACAGCGCTTGGCGCACGTTGCCCAACCGCGTATGGCATCGGGCGATGTGGATCCGGATAATACACTGATGTGGACGGTCGCCGATCGTCTCGAAACCTCGCAGTGCGACGCTCATGTGCCGAATGCCATCCTTCACTCGGCCCACGCGGTTGAACGCACGTCCAAGGAAAGCCGCGACGATCGCGTCCACGCGGGGTTCACCGAGTCGCTCGGCGGCCGCGGTGGCGTTCTGCCAGACGAGCAGCGCGTCATCAGCGTAGTTGAGGTTCCAAAGAACCATGGTGGAACACCACGCCAACCGCCACACCTTGTCATACCAGCCCTGTTCAAGTGCGATGCCCTGCACGGACAGGATGTTGGCGCGCTCAAGGCTCAGCCACCGTCGGGCCCGCTGCGGGTCATCCAATGGAGCCGGAAGACAGCCCTCGACCAGTTCGCCGGGGTCATGGTCGTCCCGGTACCTGTCTGGCAGACACAGTTCGTCCATTCTGGTGGCGGTGTGCAGATAGTGGACGACGAGTCGGCGCAGCGCGGCGGGATCGGCGTTGGAGCGTTCCGCCGCGTACAACCGGGTGAGGTCGTGCATGCGGTAGCGGCCGGGTGTGTGCTGCTCTATCAGGTTGGCGGTCTCCAAACCCCGCAACAGCATCCGGGTACGACCGATCGGCAGGCCTGCGAGGCTGGCCGCGGCGTGCAGCCCGATATCGCGCCCGTCGACCGACCCGAGCCATGCGAACAGCTGGGCTTCGTCCGATGCGAGGGTCCGGTAGGACCCGTCGAAGACCGCTCGCAGGCCGACGACCAGTTCACCGCTGTCCATCATGTCCAGCCGGTCGGCGCGCTCCCGCAGCTCCTCGGCCAGGGCCGTCAGTGGGAAATCGTCATGGGCGGCCGCCCGGGCGCCGATGATGCCCAGGGCCAGCGGCAGCCCTTCGCAACGCTCGATGAGTTCGGTGACGGCGGCGGGCTGTTCGGCGAGCCGCTGTTCGCCGAGATGACGTGCCAGGGCCTGCCACGACTGGCCGTCATCCAATGTGCCCAGTCGCAGTGATCGTGCGCCGTGGGCGGCGCCGAGGCCGGGAAGATCGCGACGGCTGGTTATCAGCGTGGTGCAGCAGCCGCCGCCCGGCAGCAACGGCAGCACCTGCTCGCCGTCGCGGGCGTTGTCAAGCAGCACCAGCATTCGCTTGCCCGCCACCAGACTGCGATACTTCCCGGCGCGTGCCTCGGTGTCGGCGGGAATCGCAGTCGCGGGCACCCCCAGGGCTTCGAGTGCCTGATTCAGCGCCGCGGCAGCGGGCACCGGTTCCTCGGTGGGGTGGAAACCGTGGAGGTTCACGTACAGCTGCCCGTCCGGGAAGTGGTCCAGGCGCTGGTTCGCCCAGTGCAGCGCCAGCCAGGTCTTGCCGATACCGCCCGGCCCCGAGATCACCCAAACCGGTGCGGCGTCAGCGTCGTGGCCGTCGTCGAGTCGGCCGATCTCCTTGTCTCGCCCGGTGAACAGCCGTGGCGCGCCGGGCAGCTGGCGGGGCACCGGCCCCGTGACGGTCATCGGCTTCGGAGTGGACGCGTCACCGACGAGGATCCGGCGATGCACTTCGCGCAGTTCAGGTCCGGGATCGTTGCCCAGCTGCTCGACCAGCCGGTCACGCAGCCGGGCATAGTGTTCCAGTGCTTCGGTCTGCCGTCCGGCTTGGAACAGGGCGAGCATGAGCTGACCGGTCAGCCGCTCATCGAAGGGGTGGCCACGCACGGAGTCGGGCAGCACGGTGACCAGTTCGTCGTGCCGTCCCAACCGAAGCAGCACGTCGTTGTGGTCGAGCCCGGCCCGATGGAACTCGGCCGCCAGGCTGGCGCGGACGCCGTCGAACCAGGCCGTGCCGCACCCCGCGAACGCCTCGCCGCGCCACAAGCCGAGCGCCTCACCGTACAAGCGATCGGCCACATCGTCGTCCACAGTAGCTCTGGCTTTTGCGATCAGGTTCCGCGACCGGTGCAGGTCCACCGTCTCCGGCTCGGTGGCCAGGACGTATCCGCCGAACCTGCGCTCGATGTTCGTCCCCTCGACGCCTTCGAACAGCTTCCGCAACCGGGATATGTAGCTCTGCACGGAATTGACCGCCGACTCCGGCACGGGGCCGTCCCAGATGCGTGCCATGAGTGTCTCCGGGCGGACCACCCGCCCCACCTCGACGGCCAGGGCCGCCAGCACCATCCGCTGTCGCGGATACCCGGCCGCGACCGAAACCCCGTCGCGCAGCATTTCGACGCCGTCGAGCAACCGAATATCTACTGTAGGCAAACGTCTTCCTCGATCCATGCCGGGCGAACCTCAAGTTTTCCACAAGTCCTCGTCAAGAACCGCCCGAAACAATACGAACGATGCGGGTTCCGGAGGGGAGAACCCGGGGTGATCAGCCGAGGAGATTTCGATGCGAACCCGCCTACGCCATGGACTCATGATTGGACTGACCCTGGTCCTCGCCGGTTGCGGCACCGGCTTCGGTCCGATCGACTTCCCCAAGGGGCAGTCGACCGATCTGGTGGACGGAGCACTCTCCGAGCTGGAGAAACATCCGTTTCTCAGCTTCACCGGCGAGGTCGACGACTTCGTCGACGGACACGACGCGACGGTCACCATTGGTATCTCCGACGCCGGACTGATGTACGGCACCGCCAAGGTCGGCGACGCGAAACTGAAACTGTTGTCCGTGGACGGCAAGTACTTCGTCAACGCGGACACCGCATTCTGGAAGGGCTACGACCACGATGAGAAGCAGGCCAAGGTGCTCGGTGGCGATTGGTCGCCGGTCGATCCGAAGGAGTTCTTCGATCCTGGCTCGGTGCTTGCTACCAAGATGTACGTGGCGGCGCTGAAGTCGACGCTGCGCGAGGTCAAGGCCGCCGACTCCTGGCGGCAGGAACCCACCGAGAAACACGGCGACCGGTGCTATCCCCTTGAGGTACGTGACGGCACGATGTGCGTGACCGTCGACAAACCCCACCGGATCATCCACCTCGACGACGTTCCCGTCACCTACAAAGCCGGAAAGAGCGAACACACCGCGGCTCTCGACCTCGAACTCGGCGCACTCGACACGAAGGCGGTGAAATCCTGGGCGAAGGACCTGCGCGCGGCGGTCAAGGATCTCTCTCCGGTCTACGCGTACGGCGGCGTGTCGATGGCGATGTCCAGCGATGGTTTCTTCTGCTCGGGCACCACGTGCACCTTCACCGCCTTGATGGGGGCGGAGGACCTACCGAAGTTCCAGACTGTCGCGAACAAGGTCAAGGTCGGTTTCAAGGGAGTAGCGACAACCGACTCGGGGCAGTCCCAATCCTGCACCGCCACCGTCACCGTCAAGGTCGGCACCTCAGAGCTGGCCGACTGCAGCGTCACGTTCAGTCTGCGGCCGGGTGAGTCGCAAAGCGTGTCGGCGGAGTACCAGAGCACCGGCTTGATGACCTTTAAACCCGACACCAGGGACCTGGGGAAACAGGTGAAGAAGGACGTCAAGAAAATCCTCGACAAACTGTGAGGCTTTTTCGAGTTCGCGTCCACCGAGAGCGCCCACCAGCTATTCCGCTCAGTGGCGGGGCTGGTGGGCGTGGACGTGGTCGATGTAGATCACCGCGTCGAGTGCCTCGGCCAGTCGGTAGCGGGGTGGGTTGGCGACGTTTTGCATGGGACGCAACGGGTGCGGTGTCGACAGCCAACTGACGGGCGGCGGTGGTGAGGTTCGGCCGCGAAGGTCGACCAGCAACGCGGCGGCACCGGTGGCGGCCAGAGCCGTGTCGAGGCTGTCGGCGGCGGCTTCGGGGATGTCCACCGTTCCGGTGACCAGGTTGGGCGGGTCGAATCGACCGGAACCGAAGCATGTGGACAGCACGACGAGGTCGTCGCCATACGTCTCGGACAGGAGTGCGCCGACCGACGGGATGGGTGTGTCGTGAGTGGTGTACGTCCACGGGCCTCGGGTCAGGTGTACGCCGGTGGCCAGTATCACCGCTTTGCCGTCGTCGCCCAGCTGGTCCACACACCACTGGACGTTGTGGACTATGGCTCGCACGTGTTCGGCCAGACCGTCGGCGAAGGATTGTTGGAGCGTCTCGTACATGTCCTGCGCCTGGCGGATCACCGTGGCGCGGTGCAGGGCCCACGCGAAGTCCTCGGCGTCGGTGCGGTCGAGGTATTCGGTGCGATTGTCGGTGAGTCGCTCGATGATGTGGTCGAGGGCGGCACGGAACCGGTCCCGGGTCGGGATGTCGAGGGTGCCGAAGTAGCTGAAGTTGGCTTTGCGGCGCTCGGTCGGCGAGGCGGCGTCGGTGGCGAAGCCGGAGAACACCTGCCGGACCACATCCAGGTGTGGCGGGGTGTCATCGGGGTCGACGCGCCGCAGGTACTCCAGCACGGCTTCGAATCCCGTGCCGGGCGCGGTGACGTCCTCCATGATGAGGAAGTAGTTGTCCAGACCGAAGATCCGCACCCGGTGGTGCGGGGGCAGTGCGGCGTTGTGCTCGCGCAGCCAGTCCATGAAGGACACGGTTTCCGCATTCTCCCACAGGCTCGACACCGCCACATCGGACAGATCGTCGCGACGACCCTGGACGTAGTCGTCGAGGTGCCGGGCCGTGGCCAGGCTGCCTTCCAGCAGCACCGCGGTGAAACCCTTGTGCTCGATCAGGTACTGGGTCATGCGGAAGTGCAGCGCCAGGAACTCGTGCACCGGATGCCAGGTCTCACCGAGCCCCACCAGACGGGCGTCGCCGACCACTCCCGACAGCGGGGCGAGATCGGCGACGTCCGGGTCCCCATCGGCCCCGGTCAGCGGGTGTCCATGGGTGCGTGCCCACTGGATGAATTCCTGCCGTTGTGGATCTTGGTCAGGTTGTGTCACCCTGCATTTGTACCCGAATCGAGCAGTCGGGCCAGTTCGATCGGTTTGGTGAACATGGGCCAGTGTCCGGATTCGATGTCCACGACGTCCAGGTGCTTGGCCTTGGCCAGTTCGGGCACGTCTCCGGCGGCGATCCACTCCTGAAGATCGGCGGGGGTGAACTCGGGGCACACCGCCAGCACCGGGATGTCGTAGCGTCGCTCGTCGGACAGCCGCACGACGCCCTTGGTCACGGCCTCCGGAACGGCGACCGCCCTGGCGGCCAGGCCTCGCTTGGCCTCGTCGTCCAGGTCGGCCGAGTCGGGGCCCGCGAACGGCTCCCAACCGGGGAACGCGACGAACCCGTCGACCGGCTCGAAGAAACCGAAATAGGTTTCTCCGTCGGCGGACGGGAAACCGCCGATGAGAGCGACCTTGGCGATCTTGTCGGGGCGCGCGTCGGCGGCCACCCAGGCCAGGGCGCAGGCGGCGGAATGCCCCACCACCATGGGCTTGCCGGGCACTGAGTCCACCGCCGCCAGTACCGCCGCCACCTGGTCGTCGAAGGTGGCGGCGGTGTTTCCGTCGCCCTGTCCCGGCAACGTGACCGGCAGCGGACGGTGACCGAGCTTCGTCAGCTCGACGGCGACGTCATCCCACGCGGAACCGTCGAACCACATTCCGGCTATGAGCACAATGTCCATGTCTACTTCTCCTTGTCCAATATGGTCAGACCTCGTTCGGCGTACTGCCGGTGTTCCCATTCCTCCATGACGACGATGTGGAGGCATTCCTTGAGCGGGAACCCCTCCAGACGGGGCCATCCGGGTTCGAGCCGGGTCACCTCGGAGGCGAGTTGCTCGTCGGTGAGGTTTTCCATGACGCGGCGCACCATCGCCTGGCGTTCGCGTCGGACCGCGAGCGCTTCGTCGAGTGTGGGCCTCGCCTGGCGGTCCCAGGGGATGCCGTCCCAGCCGGGCGCCTCGTCCCACGGAAGGTCCAGCGGGTGCCACGGCGCGGCGTCGCCGAGGATCATCCGCCCCACCCAGGCGGCACTGGCGAAGCTGAGGTGCCGCAGGGTCTGTATGAAGGACCACTCGTCGTCGACACTGCGATGGAGGTCGGCTTCGGGGAACGTTCTCGCGCGCGTGAGGGTCTCCTCCCACAGGCGTTCCAGGATCGTCCACGCCTCGCGGAAGCCGTCGCTGTCGTCGGGGCGCAGCTTCGCGCGCTCGGGGTAGCGCCGGTTCAGTTCGGCCTCCACGAGCGGGGCGATGTCGACGCCGTTGACGATGACGTTTCGCAGGTCGCCGCTGATGTCGACGTCCTCCAGTTCGACGCCGCGCATGCGGCTTCGGCTGAGCATGGCGCCGCGGATCTGGACCCCGGTGAGGTCGACCGCGCGCAGCCGCGCGTCGTTGAGGTGCACCCGGGTGAAGCTGGCGTCGCGCAGGTTCACGCGTTCGAAGCTCGCCCCGGTGAGGTCTTGGTCGTGGAACTCGGTCATGCCGATCAAGCTAGACCCGGTTCCGGACAATCGGCTTCCGGTTTAGGAAAAGTCCGCCTAGTCTTTTTCGCATGCCGAAGAACATCAGCCCTACCGCGCGGGCGCTGCGCACCCTGGAGATCCTGCAGGCGCGGCCCGGCACGACGGCCGGGGAGCTTGCCGAGCGGTTGGGGGTCACGGAGCGGGCCGCGCGGCGATACGTCGGCATCCTGCGCGAGGCGGGCATCCCCGTCGATTCGGCGCGCGGGATCTACGGCGGTTATCGGCTCGGTCGCGGTATGAAACTGCCTCCGGTCGTGTTCACCGAGACCGAGGCGCTCGGGCTGGTCATGGCGGTGCTCGACAGCCAGCCAGCGGCCACCGACGTCGACGACCTCATCGGGTCCGCTTTGGACAAGGTCATTCAGGCGCTGCCCGAGCGCGTCCGGCAGCAGGCCGCGGCGTTGCGGGAGCACGCCTCGGCCGCGCCCGATCGTTATTCGGCTCGTCCCGATCCGGCCGTCACCAGCGCGCTGGTCGCCGCCGCGGCGGCACAGCGTCGTGTGCTGCTCGAATACCGCAGCGAGTCCGGCAACCAATGGCAGACCGAAGTGGACCCCTGGGCCGTCGTGGTCCGCTACGGCCGCTGGTACCTGCTGTGTCACTCGCATCGCGCCGACGCGACCCGCACCTACCGCATCGACCGCGTCCGCAGCCTCCAGCAGACCGAGCACGAGTTCACGCTGCCCAAGGATCTGGATCCGGTGGCGACCCTGGAGGAGAGCCTGGGTATGGGCTGGGAGTACCCCACCCGGGTGGAGTTCGACCTCCCGTTGGCGGAGGTGGCGCCGTGGATCCGGCCGCCCATGGGACGGCTCGAACCGGCGCCGCACGGCTGCGTGCTCGTCGGCAGCACCAGCAATCCGACGATGTACGCGCAGGAATGGCTTCCGAACGTGCCCTTCGCTTTCCGGGTCACCGGCGGAAAGGAACTGCGCGCCGCCGTCGCGATCGTCGCTTCCCGATTCGCCACCGCCGTGCCGGAACAGCGCGACTAAACAGCCGCACTCATCCGGGTGGCCTCCTACCGCGGTAGGAGGCCACCCGTCGTCATGGCCGGGGTTCGGTCCGGCGGGATGAGGTGTCGCGCGCCCCGTGCCCGGAGTCTGGCGGTGACGAATGAGGAGGTTGTCGGAATGTCCAACGATGAGCCCCGCGAGATCGCGGCCGACGACGAGAACGAGACGACGGCGACAAACGCCCGCACCGAAACGGATCCGGGCGGTCGTCCGAACCGCCGCCGACTGCTGCGAGGCGCCGCGATCGGCGCCGCCGGACTCGCGGTGGGGGCGGTGGGTGGTGTGTTCGTCGGCGCCGACGCCAACGTTCCCCAGACCCCACCGACGCAGAAGCGCCGCTTCGAGGACAAGGTCGTCCTGGTCACCGGCGCCACCTCCGGGATCGGCGCCGCCGCCGCGAAAGCGTTCGCGGCCGAGGGCGCGAAGGTCGGGTTCTGCGGCAGGCGCGTCAAACGCGGCGAGCAGGTCGAGGCGGAGATCCGCAAGGCCGGTGGCGAGGCGACGTACATCAAGGCCGACGTGCGCTCCGAGGACGAGGTCGCCTCCTTCGTCGACACTGTCGTCGAGACCTACGGTGGCCTGCACGTCGCGTTCAACAATGCCGGAACCTCGATGGAGAAACCGTTGCACGAGTTCAGCTCTGGCGAGTTCGACGAGATCTTCGAGACCAACATCAGGGGGACCTTCCTGGCCATGAAGTACGAGATCCCGCATCTGCTGGATTCCGGTGGCGGCAACATCCTCATCACGTCCTCGGTGAACGCGTTGTCGTCGCGCAAGGAGCAGTCGGTCTACGCCGCCAGCAAGGCCGCCCAGGCCGGGCTGATGCGCTCGGCGGCCTTGGACTACGGGCCGCACGGCATCCAGATCAACGCCATCCTGCCCGGCCTTACCGACACCGAACTCGCCCGGCGACTGTCTGGTGTGGACAATTTCCCGGACGAGGTGTTCCACGTGGGGGCCAGCCAGTTCGCCAAGGACCACGTCCCGGCCGCCGGACGGATAGCGCGCGCCGAGGAGGTCGCCGCGCTGGCGTTGGCGCTGGCCTCGGGGGAGTACCCGTTCATGATGGGTTCCCAGGTGGCCATCGACGGCGGGCAGACCGCCTTCTCCTCGTGAACCCGCGGGTGTGAGGCGTCCGGCCGGGCGTCTCACACCCGGTCAGTGGCGAAATCCCCGCATAAGGTGGAGCGATGTTCGGGTCCAACCTCCAGCAGGTGTTCGGTGTGCGGTATGCACCGGTGCGCATGCTGGCCATGGCGGCGTTGTCGGCCGGATACCTCGGCTTGCGGGCCGACGGCGTCACGACCGCCGACTGGCTGTTCGCGGCGGCGGCGGTGGTGCTCGGCGGTCTCGCCAGCGCCGTCCCGCTGGCGGCGGCGATCGCGTTGGCGGCGTTGCTGGCGGTCGCGGCCACCGTCGGCGGCGATGGTCCGGCGGTGATGCTCGTGAAGATCTTCGCCAGTTTCGCGCTGTTCGAACTGGCCGCCCGCCGCCCGGCCCGGTGGGCCGGGATCGCCGCGGTGGCACTGGTCGTGGGCTCGCTGGCGGGCAAGGTCGACCGGTTGCCGCAGGATCTGCCCGCCATCGGTTACGGCCTGGTCGTCGTGCTCGGCGTGCCGTTGCTGCTGGGAACCCAGCTGCGCTCGGCCTGGCGGCTGACCGAACAGGCCGAACAGCGGGCCCGCGCCGAAGCCCAACGCGCCGAGGCGGAGATACGGCGCCGGGCCTCGGACGCGCGTGCCGCTAGGGCCTCGGAACGGGTCACCATCGCCCGGGAACTCCACGACCTGGTGGCCCACCAGATCGCCTCGATACTGCTGCGCGTCGGCGTCGCCCGCGAGGTGCTTCCCGACCTGGGGCAGGCGACGAAGGAGACCCTGGACGACGTGCACGACTGCGCCGCCACCGTCCTGGACGACCTGCGCCGCCTGGTGCGGATGCTGCGCTCCGGCGAGGGCATCTCGCTGATCGAACCCAAGGGCCTGCGCGAGGCCATCGAGGAGACCACCGAACGCGGGCGGCAACTCGGGTTGGACATCACCGCGTCGTTCGACGAGTCCATCGGTCACATCGACGCCGTGCGTGCCCTGACCGTGCTGCGACTGTGCCAGGAGGGCCTCACCAACGTCGCCAAACACGGCGGCCCCACCGCCCGGGTGAGCATCGCGATCCGGCACGACACCGAGGGCGCGATCCGGTTGGAGATCGACGACGACGGCGGCGGACGGCAACCGCAGACCATAAGCGACGGAAGCGGGTTCGGCTTGATCGGCATGCGGGAACGCGTGGAACTGCTCGGCGGGGAACTGGACGTCGGACCCACATCGGACGGTTGGCGGTTGCGCGCGGTCCTGCCGCAACCCACCGACGCCGTCCCCGCCCCGGCGCCCGAGCCGCGCCCGGCGGTCGCGTCATGATCCGGGTGCTGCTGGTCGACGACCAACGCCTGATCCGGGCCGGGCTGCGGATGCTGTGCGAACCGGCCGCCGACATCGAGGTGGTCGGCGAAGCCGACGGCGGCCAGGCGGCGGTGAGGCTGGCCGGGGAACTGTGTCCCGACCTCGTCCTGATGGACCTGCGCATGCCCGGCATGGACGGCATCACCGCCACCCAACGGATCCTGGCCGAGCGACCGTCGACCCGCGTCGTCGCGCTGACCACATTCGACGATGACGACCACCTGTACCCGGCACTGGCGGCGGGAGCGTGCGGATTCCTCGTCAAGGACACCTCACCGAACGAACTGCTGGAGGCGATCCGAAAAGCCGCCGACGGAGACACCCCCTTCAGCGCCGGAGTCGTGAAACGCATCGTCGACAGTGCCGTTCGAGCCCGCGCGAGCGTTCCCACCGCCACACTCCCGAAACTGACCACCCGGGAACGCGAAGTACTCGCGCTGGTCGGCGCCGGGTACGCGAACGTCGACATCGCCGAGCGCCTGCACCTCGGGGTGACCACCGTCAAGACCCACATCGCCAGCCTGATGACGAAAACGGGCTGCTCCAACCGGGTCCGGCTGGCGGTGCTGGCCGTCCGAAGTGGCACCACGACCGAGTGATGCGGCGGCACTCAGCGGCCAGGCGGTCGGGCGCCGGTTCGGTAGGGTGACGTCGTGTCCCCCCAATCGCGGCTCGGGGTTGACTTCGGTACCTCGCACACCGTCGCGGTGCTCCATCGTGACGGTGCGGTCGTGCCGCTGTTGTTCGACTCCTCGCCGCTGCTGCCCTCGGCCGTGTACGCCGAACCCGATGCGCGCCTTGTCGTCGGCGCGGACGCCCGCAACGCGGCGCGACTCGAACCGGCCCGCTTCGAACCCCACCCCAAACGGCGCGTCGACGACGGCCTGGTGTTGCTGGGGGACAAGGAGTTCGGCGTCGAGGAGCTGTTCGCCGCCGTACTGACACGGGTGCGGCTGGAAGGTGAACGCGTCCTCGGCGGCCCGGTCGAGGCGGTGACCCTGACCCATCCGGCGGTATGGGGTTCGGCGCGGCGACTGACCTTGGAGGACGCGGCTGCGACCGCCGGGTTCGGCGACGCGCGTCTGGTGTCCGAGCCGGTCGCCGCGGCCAGCTACTTCACCCACGTACTGCGACACGAGCTACCGCACGGTCGCGGCATCGTCGTCGCCGACCTGGGTGGCGGCACGTTCGACGCCTCGGTCGTGGTCAACACCCCCGACGGGTTCGAGGTGCTGTCGGTGGACGGCGTGGACAACCTCGGCGGGGTGGACATCGACCACGCGCTGGTGGCGCTGCTGTCCGGTCGCTACGGTGACCAGCCACAGTGGTCGCGCCTGGTGAACCCGCAGACGATGGAGGACCGGCGGGCTCGCCGCGCCCTGTACGAGGACGTGCGCATCGCCAAGGAACAGCTGTCCCGCCGCGCCCGCGCCGAACTTCCCGTCCCGCTGCTGGGAACCGACACCCACATCACCCGCGACGAACTGGAGGAGCTGACCCGCCCGCTGCTGGAACGCGCGGTGCGGGTCACCCAGGCGGTCAGACGCGCGTCGCGGCTGCCCGAGGATCGACTGTCCGATGTGTTGCTGGTCGGCGGGGCCAGCCGGATGCCGTTGGTGGCGGGCATGCTGCACCGGGCGCTGGGGACACCACCGGTGGTGCTGGAGCAGCCGGAGCTCGTCGTGGCACAGGGAGCGACGTTGTACGAACCGGCCTCGAACGGGGTCGCCGCCGCGTCGGAACCGACGCGAAGGCGTGCGGCGCCAACGCCAACGCCGTCGTCAGAACCGGACCCCGATCGCGAGCCCCACAACGAGCCCCCGCAAACCCTGAGCGACAGACCCACCACCGCCGTACGGGCAGCACGCATGCTCATGTGGGTCAACGGCGCCATCGCAGCCTTGTGGATCTTCGTCCTCGTGGTGGTGGCAGACGACGTCACCAGCTACTCCACCGGCGATGAGGGAATCGGCTACCTCGAACCGTTGCTGGCGCTCGTCCCGATCGCCATCGCTCCCAACGCCGTCGCGTTGCGTCTGGCGGCCATACTGTCCAAACAGCGCACCCGCTTCACACGGTTCTTCGCGCTGGCCATGAATGCGGCGATCGCCACCGCTGCCGCGGCGATCGCGATACACGCCAACACGCAAGAGCCGCCCAGCTACATAGAACTCACCGTCACGATGTCCCTGTTGGCATTCGCGCAAGTGTGCCTATCCGTCACCTGCGTGGTACTGCTGAACACTTCCAGCGCTTCGCGGTGGTTCGCCGTCACGCCGCCGGTCACCGCCCCACCACCGATGCCGGTGCCTGTCGCACGGATTCTGATGTGGATCGTCACGGTGTCGGGCGCGGTCGCGGCGATCCCCGTCGTTGTCCTGGTCGGCCAGAACGCCCACGGCTACGACTACATCAGCCCGCAAATCACGGAACACGTGCGAAACGTCGACTTCACCACGGCGTTGGCGGTTCTTCCGGTCCTGCTCGTCGTCCTCTTCACCATCTCGGGGATCACCGCCGCCAGGCTGAACCTCCGCTGGCGTCGAGTGTGGATGGTGGCCGTCGTCGTCCACGTGGCGATCCCCATCGCCTGCCTGTACATCATAAGCGTCCTCGCGAACTCGCCCCACGACACCGCTGAGGCGGCTTTCCTGATCGTCGTCAGTGCCATCGTCGGTGCGCTGTCCATTGCCATCCTGGCGTTGCTGCTGGCGAAAACGGCGCGACAGACCTTCGCCCACCGCGCATAACCCGAGCTCAAGTAGCCATGGTTGTATCTCTACCTAGGTCATAGTAGTGTCTCTACCTAGGGTTCGTTCGGCAGAGGAGATCCCGTGGATCGACAGAGATCAGACTTCGAGGAGTTCGCGATCGCGTGCACGCCAGCGCTGCTGCGCTCGGCGTACCTGCTCACCGGCGACCGGCATCTGGCCGAAGACCTAGTGCAGTCGGCGCTGGCGCGTACTCACCGAGCCTGGAAACGCGTGGGGCGCGACGGAAACCCGCAGGCGTACACCCGCAAGACCATGTACCACCTCCAGGTGTCGTGGTGGCGACGCCGCAAGGTGCCCGAAAGCCTCACCGACATTCCCGTCGAACGCCCGGTCGCCGACGCCACCGGCGAGGTCGACCTGAAGGTGAGTTTGCGCGCGGCGCTGTTCCAGCTGTCGCGTCGGCACCGGGCCGTCGTCGTGCTGCGGTACTTCGAGGACCGCTCCGTGGCCCAGACCGCCGAGATCCTCGGCCGTTCCGAGGGGACGGTCAAGACCCAGACGCTGCGTGCCCTCAGCAAGCTGCGTTCCGTGCTGCCCACCCCTTTCGAGCTGACCAATGGAGCCACCTCATGACCGTCAAGCACCTCAAGACCACCGCCACGATCGCCAGCCTGCTCCTTGCCAGCGGCGTCGTCGCCAGCGTCACCGCGGTCGCCGACGGCAACCAACGGGCCGCCAGCGACAGTCTCACCGGCACCTTCTACGAGGCGGTCTCGAACAGCGACGGCGATGAGGGTCTGGCGTCTTGGACGACAGGCGACCCCACGAGGACTGAAGTCATTCCGCCGGGAACCGACGACGGCCTGTATGGCCAAACCGGCGCCATTTCGCCCGACGGCGAGTACATCGCCTATATGACCGACGACGTCGGCGGCGCCAACGGGAACCTGATCAAGGTCCGCGACCTCGACACGGGAAAGATCACCAAGGTCGCGGAGTACTCGGGCCAACAGAAGACCTGCTCCTTCCCGACCTGGGCGCCCGACAGCCAGCGGCTGCTCGTCGACAAGGGCTCCGACTTCGACGACCGCGCCGGATTCGTCGACATCGCCGACGGCAGCTTTGACCCCGTGGCTGTTCCGCATCCGTGCGACATGCGGGCCGCGAAGGACGGCAGTGTCTACAGCACGGCGAAGGCCGATAACAGCACAGTGGACGTCTACGTGACCGACGCCGACGGCAAGACGAAATCCGTCGGTGCCGCCAAAGCCGTCGAGGCGGCCAGCGAATGGTCCCTTGTAGGGCTCGGGGCGGTGTCACCCGACGGCCGGTTCCTGTGTGTGTACGCCAGTGAGGGGTACTACGAGGACCTGGAAAACCGCGACATCTACTGCGACACGATCCTGGACACCGCCAGCGACAAAACAGTACTGAGCAGCAACGCCGAAACAGGCTACTGGCATGCGGGCCCCTCGGTCTTCGCGGTTCCCGGCCGCGTGGTCGTCGAATCCGACCAGGACGAAATCGACGCCGAGGAATACCAGCACCTGTACGACACCCGAGGCGAACTTATCGACGAGGTCGCATCGACACCGGATGGTGTCGTGGCCGAGGACCCGGCCATCGGATTCGTCCCACAGTGAACAGAACCGAGCAAGCCACGCGGCAGAACTGACCGTCCCCGGTTAGTCGACGATGAACCAGTTGTCCTTCTGGTACTCCAAGGTGACGTCGCCGAGGTCGTTGGCCCCGAACGTGGCGTCGGCCTGCACCGCCGACGCGGGAATATCCACAGTTCCCGGACCCTGCTTCTTCACCTGCGACGTGTCGATGGTCGCGGTCTCCAGCGCCTTGAGCTGATCGGCCGAGAACATCCCCAGCATTATCTTGAAGTTCGACTCGCAGTCGCCGGGGACCGTGTCCATGGCGGGCTTGGCGATCTCGCACATCGTGTCCAGCTCGCTCTTACCCACGGCGTGCAGGTAATCCTCGTACCGGTCGACCGCCGCGCCACTGGTCTTGGGCACCTCAGTATCGGCGGCCGACGGCGAACTGGATGGCGAGCTCTTCGACGACGACGCCTCATCTCTGGGTTTGGCGTCGTCCTTGGACGCGTTGTCCTTGCACGCGGACAGCGCGAGGGCGGCGACCAGCATGATGGCGACGGCACGAAGCACGGGGAATCGCATGGGACAATATTGCACGCCCCCGACTTCAAAACGGCTTCACGTCGCTTTCGCGGCGAATTGTGCTGTTGGTACGGTTTCCGGCAGCGTCTGGACCCCGGCAAACAGGAGCTGTTGTGGAAAAGTTCATCGAAACTGTCAACACCATCAATGACAACTACTGGCTTTTCCTGGTCATCCCACTACTGACCATCGCCAGCCTGTACTTCACGTTCCGTTCCCGTGGCGTCCAGTTCCGACTGTTCCCGCAGATGATCCGCAACCTCAAGGAACCACCGGCCGTCGCCGAGGACGGACGCAAGGGGGTCTCGGCGTTCGGGGCCTTCGCGATCTCGGCCGCCGCCCGAGTGGGCACCGGGAACGTCGTCGGCGTGTCCATCGCCATCAGCACCGGCGGACCGGGTGCGGTGTTCTGGATGTGGACGATGGCCAGCCTCGTGGCCGCCGCGGCGTTCGTCGAGTCCACTTTGGCGCAGGCGTACAAGGTCCGGTCGGAGTCCGGCTTCGTCGGCGGTCCCGCGTACTACATGCAGCACGGGTTGAAGCGGCGGTGGCTGGGCGTCGTCTTCGCCGTCGTACTGATCTTCACCTTCCCGGTGACGTTCATGATGGTGCAGAGCAACACCTTCACCTCCGCGATCAACGGGTCCATCGACGCGTTCGGCGGGACGTCGGGCACCACCACGTCCATAGTGATCACTTCTGCCCTGGTGGTCCTTCTCGGTCTGGTCATCTTCGGTGGCGCTCGCCGGGTCGCGCACGTCTCGGAGTACATGGTGCCGATCATGGCGGGCCTGTACCTGATCGTCGGCATCCTGGTGGTGGCGGTCAACATCGAACAGCTCCCCGGGGTGTTCACCGGCATATTCGAATCGGCCTTCGGGCTGCGACAGATCGGCGGCGCCACCATCGGCACCGCCATCATCATCGGCGTTCAACGCGGCATGTTCTCCAACGAGGGCGGCCTGGGCTCGGCCCCCAACGCCGGAGCCACCGCGTCGGTCTCGCACCCGGTCAAACAGGGCCTGACCCAGTCGTTCGGCGTCTTCTTCGACACGATCTTCATCTGTTCGATCACGGCGTTCATCGTGCTGGTCTCCACGCCCGAACTCGGTAACCCAAAAACCGAGGATGCGCTGACCCAGATCGCGGTCGACGACAACCTGGGCTCCTGGGCGGTACACCTGCTCACCGTCATCCTGCTGTTCCTGACCTTCACCTCATGCATCGGCAACTACTACTACGGCGAGACCAACCTGCGATTCCTCACCACCAACCGGCACGCGGCAGTGTGGTTCCGGATCGCGATCCTGGGCGTCGCCTTCGTCGGTGGCCTGCTTGCCCTGCAAGTGGTCTGGGCTCTGGCGAACGTGACCATGGGTGTCATGGCGGTGGTGAACCTGGTCGCGATCGTGCCGTTGGGCGGCATCGCCCTGAAGCTGCTCAAGGATTACGACGAGCAGCGCAAGGCCGGGCTCGACCCTGTCTTCACCCGCGACCGCATACCCGAACTGGAGGGAACACAGTGCTGGGAACCGATCCGCGAGAAGGTGCGGTGAACGCGGGTTGTCCGTTTCGTGACCATCGAAGCCGACAATCCCGGCCATGCCACCTGTGCGCGCGACCGTAGCCGCGGCGACAGTACGCGTCAACGCGGCGGTCCGTAACTTCTTCGCCCGTCACCAGTCCCTTTGAGGTGTGCTGAGCCGGGTGGTGGCGTGCGGTATGGCACTCAGGTGTCAACGCAGCGTCAAGACGCGGTGCTTCTCACCGATCCGGCGACGGGTAGGGTCTGAGCCAGGTGTGCCGGGAAGTCTGGTCGGCGTCGTCCATAGTGCTCGATGCCGAAGGAGTTCCCCGTTGCGTGCCAGTGACCTGGCCGCGCCGTTTCCGACCGTGGAGTTTTCCACCACGGGTTTGGAAGCCGCGCGCCTGTTGGCGGGCCAAGACCTGCCCGGTTTGATCGTCATCGACCAGGATGGTCGGCCATCCACGATCCTCGCCGCCACGGACGCCGAAACCCTGCTGGGGGCCATTACGCTGGACGCGCTCATGGACCGGCTGGTGGCCACATGAGCGTCATCGCCTGGGTCGCGGTGGCGGTCTTCGTCGGCGCCTATGCCCTGATCGCGACCGAGAAGATTCACCGCATCGCCGCCGCGTTGGGCGGAGCGGCGATCATGCTCGTCATCGGCGCCACCACACCCGAAGACGCGTTCTTCAGCGAGAAGTCAGGCATCGACTGGAACGTCATCTTCCTGCTGCTGGGGATGATGTTGATCGTGTCGGTACTGCGCCGCACCGGGGTCTTCGAGTACCTGGCGATCTGGGCGGTCAAACGCGCCGCAGGCCGCCCGTATCGGGTGATGGTGCTGCTGGTCCTGGTCACCGCGCTGGCCTCGGCAATCCTGGACAACGTCACCACGATCCTGCTCATCGCCCCGGTGACGTTCCTGGTGTGCGAGCGGCTGAAGGCACCGGTGGCGCCGTTTCTGATCGCCGAGGTGTTGGCCTCCAACATCGGCGGAACCGCGACCCTGGTCGGGGATCCACCCAACATCATCATCGCCGCTCGCGCCGATCTGTCCTATAACGACTTCCTCATCCACCTCGCGCCGATTGTGCTCATCCTGCTGGTGGTGTTCATCGGATTGTGCCGCGTCATGTTCCGTTCCGCGTTCACCTACGACCCCGACACCGCCGCCCAGCTGGCGCGGCTGCGCGAACGCGACGCCATCAAGGACTCCCGACTGCTGGTCATCAGTTTGGTGATGCTGGTCGTGGTGACGGCCGCGTTCATGGTCCACACCGTCATCCACATCGAACCGTCGGTGGTGGCGATGGTCGGTGGCCTGGGCCTGTTGGCGTTGTCGCGTTTGAACACCGACGCGGTGCTCAAGGACGTCGAGTGGCACACGCTGGTGTTCTTCGCAGGTTTGTTCATCCTGGTCGGTTCGCTGGTGTCCACCGGCGTCATCGCGCACGTCTCGCAGGCCGCCACCGAAGCCACCGGTGACCGGGTACTGGGAGCGTCCATGTTGCTGCTGTGGGGGTCGGCGTTCCTGTCGGCCATCGTGGACAACATCCCGTACGTGACGACGATGAGCCCGGTCGTGGCCGACATGGCCGCGGCTCAACCCGGCGACAGCGGCCAGGTGCTGTGGTGGTCGCTGGCCCTGGGCGCCGACCTCGGCGGTAACGCCACCGCCGTGGGCGCTTCGGCCAACGTCGTCATGCTGGGCATGGCCGAACGCGCGGGCAAGAAGATCAGCTTCTGGCAGTTCACCAAGTACGGACTCGTCACCACCGTCGTCACCATCGCCCTGGCCACGCCCTACCTGTGGCTGCGCTACTTCGTACTCACCTGAGGAAACCCCGTGCCCCTGCTGTTGTCCTTCGCGCTGTTGCTACTGGCCGCGGTCTTGTTGTCGTCACTGGCACACCGCACGATCCTGTCCACCGCCGTGCTGTTCCTGGCCGGGGGATTCGTCCTCGGCGACGGTGTCCTGGGTGTCATCTCGCTGACCCCGGCCGACGACTCGGTGAAGATCCTCGCCGAACTGGCGCTGTTCGCGGTCCTGTTCACCGACGGCATGAAGGTCGGCTGGCCGCAACTGCGCCGCGCCTGGCGGCTGCCGGGCCGGGCCCTGGGGTGGGGGATGCCGCTGACGCTGGCCGTCACCGCCGTGGCGGCGCACTTCATCGTCGGCCTGGACTGGCCGGAGTCGCTGCTTTTGGGCGCGGTCCTGGCGCCCACCGACCCGGTGTTCGCCTCGGCGCTGGTCGGCAACGAGAAGGTCCCGCACCGGCTGCGGCACCTGCTCAACGTCGAATCCGGAGTCAACGACGGCATCGCGCTGCCGTTCGTGATGGTGTTCCTGGCGGTGTGCGCCGGATCCGGCGACCTCGGGGTGGGCGAGTTGGGCCTGGAACTGTTGCTGGGGTTGGTGATCGGCGTGGCCGTCCCGTGGCTGGCGCTGCGGCTGGAACGGCTGCGCTTCTTCGCGGCGTCCACTCAGTACGAACCGCTCAACGCGGTGGCCATCGGCATCGTGGTCCTGGCGGTGTCGCAGGCCGTGCACGGCAACCTGTTCATCGCCGCGTTCACCGCCGGGATCACCGTGGCCACCTTCGGTCCCCGGCAGCGCCACGCCTTCGAGCACTTCGGCGAACTGGGTGCCGAACTGCTCAAACTCGCCGCGCTGTTGGTGTTCGGGGCGTTGATCTCCCCGGTGTTCCTGGCCGAGATCGGCGTGGCCGGATGGGTGTTCGTCGTCGTGGCGATCGTCGTGGCCCGGCCGGTCGCGCTGTGGGTGTCGTTTCTGCGGGCGGGGCTCAACCTGCGCGAGCAGGCCGCCGCCATGTGGTTCGGCCCCAAGGGTTTCGCCTCGGTCGTGTATGGACTGATCGTGTTGGAGTCGGGCATCGCCGCCGCCGACGTGCTGTTCCACCTGATCGCCGGGGCCATCGTGGTGTCCATCCTGCTGCACTCCTCCACCGACGTGGTGGTGGCCCGGTGGTTCGACGACTCGGACGAGACCCCGGCCTGGCACCGGCACGTCCGCCGCCTGCGCGGCCGCAAGGGCGCCAACGGCGAGACCTGATCGCGCCGCCCATCTCAAAATGTTATCGGGTAACATTTTGAGATGGGCAAGAGGGAACGCACCCGACTGCGGTTGCAGGAGTGCGCCATGGACGCCTTCGAACGCGACGGATTCGAGGCCACGACGGTGGCCCGGATCGCCGAAGCCGCCGGGGTGACACCGATGACGTTCTTCCGGCATTTCCCCACCAAGGAGGCCGCGGTGGTGTGGGATCCCTTCGACCCGCTCATCGCCCAGGCGGTCGCCGCCGCCATCGCCCCCGACGTCTCGGCGCTGCAAGCGACCTGCCGGGGAATCTGGTCGGCCTGGCGGGGCGCGGATACCGCCGTGGAACCACTGGCACGACGCCGGTCCCGGCTCGTCGCGGCCACCCCGGCGTTGCGAGCCGCCATGTGGGCCGCCCAAGCCGACACCGAAGCCGCCATCACCGAAGTGTTGCGCGACGCCGGATACACCCGGTGGGAGTCGGCCGCGGCAGCCGGGGCCTGCCTGGGCGCGTTGACCTCGACGTTGCTGGCCTGGGCACTCGACGCGGACGAGTCGAGCATGAACGGCGCGATCGCGTCATCGCTGCGCGCCCTCGATCCGGAAGGGATCCCCGAACCATGACCACAGTGGCCAGCGTCGCCAAACTGGGATTCGCCTACCCCGCCACACCCGTCCTGCACGACGTCGACATGACGGTCCACGCAGGACACATACACGCGCTCATCGGCCTCAACGGCGCCGGGAAGACCACCCTCATGCGTGCGGTACTGGGCATGCTGACTCCCGACACCGGAACCGCGACCCTCTTCGGGCAACCCGCCGCCACGGCCCCGGCTCTGGTCTGGAAGCGGGTCGGGTACCTGTTGGGCACCGAAAGCACCTACGGTGAGCTGACCGGACGGGAGAACATCTACGCCGCCGCGCGCTTGCACGGCCTGGACCGCCACGCCGCCCGGCAGGCCACCGAGGCCGCGATCACCGAGTTCGGCATCGAAGCCGAGGCCGGCAAACGGGCCGCGCGACTGTCCATGGGCAACCGGCAACGCGTCGCCCTGGCCGCCGCCTTCGCCCACCGCCCCGACCTACTGGTCCTGGACGAGCCGACCATCGCACTCGATCCGCTGGCCGTGGTGGCGCTTCGTCGCAGCCTGCGCGACGCCACCCACCGGGGCGCGGCGATCCTGGTGTCCAGCCACCATCTCGACGAGGTGGCCCGGCTCGCCGACGACATCACCGTCATCCACCGCGGCCGTATCACCGCCACCCTCGACCCGGGCGGCACCGACCTGGAGAAGCAGTTCTTCGACCTCGTGTACGCCGCCGAACTGGAGGATGCCCCGTGAACACGATGAGCGCCGCCATCGGCTTCGAATGGCTGAAACTACGCCGCGCGCGACTCACCTGGGTGGCCACAGTGGTGCTGGGGCTCGCGGTTCCGCTGCTGTCCACGGGACTGCTGGCCGCCGCGCGCTCCGACTCCACCAGCCAACTCGCCGTCAAGGCGAGGACCATGGCCACCGAAACAGGCTGGAGTGGACAATTCACTGTGGCAGGACAGTTCCTGAGCGTCGCGGTGCTCGTGGTCGTCGGCGTGGTGGCCTGCTGGATCTTCGGCAGGGAGTTCACCGATCGCACCGTGGCCGGACTGCTGTCGCTGCCGACCACCCGGATCCAGTTCGCTGTCGCCAAGTTCACGGTGCTGTCGGCCTGGGCGACGGTCACCTGCGCACTCGCGGCTGTGACCATAGTGGTGGCGGGTCTGGTCACCGAAACCGGCGCGCTGCGGGCCCACGACTGGGCGGTACTCGGGAAGCTGTTCCTCGCGGCACTGCTGACGATAATCCTGACCGCACCCCTGGCACTGGCCTCCAGCCTGTGGCGCGGATACCTGGCGGGAATCGGGATCCTGTTCGGACTGCTGGTGGTCACACAGCTCGCCACCGCCGCAGGACTCGGCGGCTGGTTCCCTTACGCCGCACCCGGTCTGTGGCTGGGGCTCGGCGGCACCGACGCCGCCGCCGCGATCACCCTCCCACAGCTGCTGCTGCCGTTGCCGATCGGACTGGGCGCCGCGGTGGCGACCCTGCTGTGGTGGAACGGCAACGGCCCCACCGAGAACAGGTGATCATGTCGGCACCTCAGGAGCGTTCGCGCTCCCGGGCGGAACCGGAAGTGCCCGCGACATCGCCCCGCCAGGCGACCATCGCCAACCACCCGAACCCCAACACGAACGCGGTCAGTTCCAGCGCGCCGACCGGAGCACCGGTCACATCGTTGACCGTGGCGAGCCGATACAGGAGTCCCGCCGCCATGGCGGTGACGCTCACGGCGACACCGATGACGATCGACAACAGACGCCATCCTCGTCGGGACCGGTGTCCGAAATATCGGGCGAGCACGAAACAGCCACCGATCAACCCGATGAACAGCAGACTCCCGCCCACCTGGTGAAGCCGCCCCGAAACCGTCACGACGTCGGCTTCCCCCGGCGGGTACCCCAGGGCCGGATCCGTCGGGAAGATGCCGGCGACCACCAGACCGGCGCCGATCGCACCCACCAGCCACGGACCCCACTTGCCGCCCGGGGCCCCGGCAGTCCGTCGGCCCACGCCGCCGCCGAACCCCAGCACCAGCAGGCCGCAAATGACGTAGGTGGCGCGCTCCCACCCCGCCCGATCGCCTTGCGTCAACTGACTGACGCCGTGACTCCAGGGGCTGTAGCCGGGCCGGGTCGCACCATCAGCCAGGATGACCAGCAACAACAGCAACGGACCAACGACTCCGGCGATCCGAAGGAGTGGTTCGACTCGTCTCCACGACACCATGGCAACCTCTTTCTTGAGTTTTAGCGTAAACTAAAACTCAAGAATTCGACAGAGGGGCATCCGGGGTGAATGACCATATCGAGCACGAGCGGCTCATGGAATGGGTGGAACGACTCACCGCCTTTCTGGCGCGCGACGGCGTTTCCCCCATCGCGGCACGATGCCTGGGCTGGCTGATGGTCTGCGATCCGCCCGAACAATCCGCCCAGCAAATCGGAGACGCCATCAACGCCAGCCGCGGCTCGATGACCACCAACCTGCGATTGCTGACCGCCATGGGATTCGTAACCCATCGCACCCGCCCCGGAGACCGCACCACCTACTACCGCGTCGACGACAACGCCTGGGACACCGTGGTACGCCGCCAGATCGCCTCCCTGACCGCCTTCCAGGACCTGGCTCAAAACGGTCTCGACATCCTGGGGCCCGGCACTCAACGAGCCGCCCGGATCAAAGAAGCCCACGACACCTTCGCCTGGATGAGCGAGGTCTTCAACAACGCCCCGCCCCGCCGGCAGACCTGACCGGTCGTAACCACGTGGACAGGTCGATGGGCACTGGTCGGTGGCGCGCGGCTTCACTGTTGAGACGAAGGACGTGGAGGCGGTTACGTCGCTGACCGGGTTCGACGTCGTGGTCGTGGGCAGTGCGGTGTACTACGGGCGGTGGCGGCGGCAGGCGAACCGGTTCGTCAAACGGTTCTCGTCCGATCTCAAACAGCGCAGGGTGCGGATTTTCGAAAGCGGGTGGGTTGGCCAGCGGCCCGCGCGGGTAGAACCGACGCGTACGGCGAAGAAATGGGCCGAGCGATTTGGAGCCGGGCCCGTCGCGGTGTTCGGCGGCAGGCTCGATCCCGAGCTGGCGAAGACCTACCTGGACCGAGCGCTGACCCGGCGGATGGCCAGCGATTCGCGGGATTGGCCGCGCGTTCGCGACTGGGCGGGCAAGATCGCCGACGAGGTGAAGACCGCAGCGGATGGCGAGTGAGGAAACAGGGACCGTTTGCCTTGGGGTGCCGGTCCATCGCCCCTAAGTCGACCCTCGTCGTGCGGCTTAGGTTCGTCGATGAGCACGTCCGACGAGTAGAAAGCACATGACCATGTCGAAACCTGAACACGCGTTGGCGGACAAGCCCGAGGCACTGCGGACGGCGGCCAGTGTCGCGCGGTTCGCGCCGTCGATCCACAACACCCAACCGTGGCAGTGGAGCATCGCCGCCGATGCGATGGAACTGTTCACCGACCGCAAACGGCACATGAGGTTGACCGACCCGGAGGGCCGGTTGATGGTCCTCAGTTGCGGGGCCGCGTTGCGGTACGCACAGATCGCCTTGGAGGTGCAGGGGTACCGGAATCCGGCCGTCTATCGGTTGGGGCAGGCCCGCGCCGACTCCGACGATGTGATGCTGGCCCGGCTGACTCCGGGCGGGCAGGTGGAGCCGTCGGAGGAGTCGATCCACGAGCTGCGGTTGTTGATGCTGCGGCGTACCGATCGGGGTGCGGTGCGGGATGAGGCGGTGTCCCCGTCGGTGTTGGAGCGGTTGCGGGCGACGTGTGAGGAGAACGGGGCGTATCTGCATGTGTTGCGGGACGAGCAGGTCACCCAGTTGGCGGTGATCACCGGTCACGCGCAGCGCATTGTGGAGTCGGACTCGCGGCGGCTCGCCGAGTTGGACGAATGGGCCGCCGCTCATCAGGAGGAGGGCGTCGGGGTTCCGGCCGAATCGGTCAATGTGGATCCCGGGCGGGTGCGGGTGGCGCCGCGCCGGTTCGGAGTGGCGCGTCCGCTGCCGCCGCAGGAGTCCACTCAGGATGACAGTGGTGACGCCGCGGCTTCCTACGCGGTGCTGTATGCCCCGGACGACGCGGCTCCCGCCTGGTTGCGGGCGGGGGAGGCGTTGGTGGCGATGTGGTTGGAGGCCACGGACGCGGGGGTGTCGGTGGAACCGTTCAGCGAGACCATCGAGGTGGACGCCGCGCGAGCGCAGCTGTCCCAGCTGATCGGCGACGTCGGGTATCCGCTGCTGGTGCTGCGGTTGGGTCTGAGCCGAAAGCCGGAGTTCACCGCCGCGTGGACGCCGCGGCTGTCGGTGGCCGAGATCCTGCGCGAGGCGCGCGCCTGAACAGCCGTGCCACCGCCAGAACCGCGGCGGGGATCGCCGCGACGGCGACGCAACCGGCCACCACGGGAAGCGACAGCGCCGAGGTTCCCAGCAGGGACCGCAAGGGCGCTATCCACAGTGCGCCCAGCTGGAACACCACCGAGAGGCCAACGGCGGCCGGAAGCCACCAGTTGACGCGGTCGCGGCGACCAGTGCGGGCGCGGGAGACGAAGGCGACGCCCAGTTGCGCCATGCCCAGCACGGTGAACAGCACCGACTGCCAGGCCAGTCCCCGCGACGCGGCGAAGACCGCGGCACCAAGACTCACCGCCGTGATGAGGGCGCCGGTGATCGCGACGCGGGTGGCCAAGCCGTCGCCGAGGATCGCCTGGTCGGGGCGTCGGGGTGGTCGGCGCATCGCGTCGTCCTCGACGGGTTCGGCTCCCAGCGCGACGCCGGGCAGGCCGTGGGTGAGCATGTTGATCCACAGGATCTGGCCCGGCAGCAGCGGGATCGCCAGCCCGAACCACGGTCCGGCCAGCATCACCGCGATCTCGGCGAGCCCGCCCGACAGAGCGTAGGCCAGGAAGCGGCGGATGTTGTCGTAGATGCGCCGTCCCTCTTCGACGGCGTGGCCGATGGTCGCGAGGTTGTCGTCGGCCAGCACCAGGTCGGCGGCCTGGCGGGCGGCCTCGGTGCCGCCTTCGCCCATGGCGACGCCGATGTCGGCGCGACGCAGCGCCGGGGCGTCGTTGACGCCGTCGCCGGTCATCGCGACGATCTCGCCGCCGCCCTGCAGACTCGCGACGATGTCGAGCTTCTGTTCGGGGCGGATGCGGGCGAAGACCCGCGCACCGGTGGGATCGGGCGTGAGGCGGTCGCCGGTGACGACGGCCGGGTCCGGGCCGAAGCCCAGTTGGGTGGCGATGGCCGCGGCGGTGTGCGGGTGGTCGCCGGTGATCATGACCAGCCGGATTCCGGCCTGGTCGAAGCGGTCACGGATCCGCGGCGCCTGCTGTCGTAGCGGATCGCCCAGCGCGACGAGACCCAGCAGACGCAGCCCGGTTTCGTAGTGGGAGGCGTCGGGGCAGGTCGGGTGTTCGGCGGCGGCCACGGCCAGCACCCGGAACCCGTCGCGGGCCAGCTCCTCGGCACGTTCGCGTATCGACGGCGCGTCGTCGGGCAGCAGCACCTCCGGGGCACCCTTGCACACCACCAGGAAGGTGTCGTCCGGTGTCTTGTGGACGGTGAGCATGCGGCGCCGGACGGCGTCGAAGCCGATCTCGTCCACACGCGGATGGTCGGACCGCGCGACGGTGGCGTCGACGCCGCAGCGTCCGGCGGCGGCCACCAGCGCCGCCTCCATCGGATCGCCCACCGGCGTCCAGGACTCGTTCGACGCCGGGGTGATGTCGGCGTCGTTGCACAACGCGATCGCCAACGCCAGCCGCCGCACGCCCGGGGAGCATCGCGGGGAGACCTCCCCGCTGGGCGCGTAGCCGGTGCCCGACACCGACACCGCGCCGTCGGCGGCCTCAAGGCGCCGCACCGACATCCGCCCCTCGGTGAGGGTGCCGGTCTTGTCGCTGGCCACGACGGTGACCGACCCGAGGGTCTCCACCGCGGGCAGGCGCCGCACGATGGCGGCGCGCCGGGCCATGCGGTGGGCGCCCAGCGCCAGCGCGATGGTCACCACCGCCGGGAGTGATTCGGGAACCGCCGCGACGGTCAGACTGACCGCCGACAGCACCATGTCCGGCAGGGACAATCCCCGCAGCAGTCCCAGGACGAGCACCACGCCCGACAGTCCTACCGCGACGGCACCCAGCACCCGGCCCAGTCCGGCCAGGCGCCGCTGCAGGGGGGTGTCGCGTCGGGGTTGTGCGGCCACCACGGCCTCGATCCGGCCCAGTGCGCTGTGGGGTCCGGTGCGGGTCACCGTCGCCTGGGCGCGGCCGGTGGCCATGACCGTTCCGGCCAGCAGTTCCTGTGCCACGGTCTTGTCGACCGATTCGGACTCGCCGGTCAACGCCGACTCGTCCACGCTGCACAGCGCTGCCTCGGTCACCGTCGCGTCGGCGGGAACGATGTCGCCCGATTCCAGGCGCACCAGGTCTCCCGGCACCAGCTCGGCGGCCGCAACGGACTGGTCGACGCCGTCGCGCACCACCCGGGCCCTGGGCGCCGCCAGCTGCCGCAACGCGGCCACCGCGTTGTCGGCGCGGACCTCCTGGATCAAACCCACGGTGGTGTTGAGGACCACGACCAGCACGATCACGATCGTGTCGGCGACATCGCCCAGGGCGATCGTGACGACCATGGCCGCGATCAGCAGCAGGATCAACGGATCCCGCAGCTGAGCCACCACCCGGGAGGCGAGGGTCCGCCGGGCGGTCTCGGGTACCGCGTTGGGGCCGTGTCGCCGTCTCAGTTCGGCGACCTCGACAGTTGACAGTCCTGAGTTGACTATGGTGGGCACGGTGATCCTCTTCGTCGCTGCGGCTGGTTGCGGGTTGTTCACATCGTCGTGCGTCCGACCGAGCGCGACCAGGGACCATGCGCCGTCGCGGGCAGGCGCGAAAGTCCCGGCCCTGACGATGGGCCCGCCGAAGTACTGCCACTCGGCCCTAAATGCCGCGCCAACCAGCATCGATGCTGGAGAGGTCGCGCCGCCATACGCGGTAGTGCGACGACTCGGCCGGTGCGCGGACGCACCGAGTCGCACCCGAACCTCTACTCCAGAATGGATGACTTAGGCATGACAGCTTCGGTGATGGTCGGCTTCGACGGCTCGCAACACAGTCAGGTCGCGGTGAACTGGGCCGCCCAGGAGGCTCAGCTGCGACGCCGCCCCCTGGTGATCGTCCACGCCTTCCTGGTGTTGGGCCCGCTGCCCCCGGAATCGGCCCAGGCTCACACCAGGGCCCTGCGTGCCGTGGTGGGTGACCTCGTCGAGGCCGAGGTGGAAAGGGTCCGTGAACTGGCACCCGGCATCGACGTCAGCGGGCGGATCGTCAGCGGTATCACCGCCAGCGTCGAACTGATCGAAGCCTCCCGCGACGCCGAACTCCTGGTCGTGGGCAGCCGGGGTCGGGGCGCGTTCACCGAACTGCTGCTGGGCTCCACCGCCTCCCAGGTCGCGGCCCACGCGCTGTGCCCGGCCGTGGTGGTTCGCGGCCCCGCCACCGGTGACACCGCCGACCCCGACCGGGTCGTCGTGGGTGTCGACGGATCCCCACTGGCCCAGGCGGCGCTGCGATTCGGGTTCGAGGAGGCGTCGTTGCGCGGCGCCCGCCTGATCGCCGTGCACGCCTGGAAACATCCGGTGTCCACAGAGCCCGGTGACATGCTCCCGCTGGTGTACGACATCGACGCGCTGGCCGCCGATGAGGAACGGCTGCTGGCCGAGTCGCTGGCGGGCTGGCAGTCCAAGTACCCCGACGTGCCGGTTGAGCGCGTGTGTGAACGCTCCGACGTCCGGCGGCTGTTGAAGGAGAAGTCCGCGGGCGCCCGGCTGCTGGTCCTCGGATCGCGCGGCCACGGCGGCTTCACCGGACTGCTCATGGGCTCCACCACCCAGGCGATGGTCCACCACGCCGAGGCGCCCGTCGCGATCGTCCACCCCTCCACCCAGCGCTGATGGCCAACGGTCCCAACAGGAAGGCGGATCGGCAATGCCAGCCGCGATAGCCGTCGGATACGACGGATCCCCATCCAGTCGCCGCGCCATCGACTGGGCGGCCGACGAAGCGCGCCTTCGCGATCGCGAGTTGATCATCGTCACCGTCCACTTGACACTTAGCGCGCCGCCACCGCCCGCTGAGGACGAACCCGATCCCAGCGCCGACCGGCAGGCCGTTCGGGACATGCTGAACGCGGCGAAGCGCGATCTGGCCGAGCGGTCACCGCGGTTGAAGGTGGAGGCCGAACTGATCAGTGCCGCCACCGCCGGCGCGGGCCTGGTCGCCGGTTCCGATCGGTGGGAGTTGCTCGTGCTGGGTGAGCGCGGCGAAGGCGGCTTCGCCGGAATCCTCGTGGGCTCCACCTCCACCCAGGTCAGCGCCCACGCGCGGTGTCCGGTCGTGGTGGTGCGGGGCCCTGGCGGCGAAACCGGCCCCAACGCCGGTCGCGTGGTCATCGGCGTCGACGAATCCGAACACTCCCGCGAGGCCGTGCGCTTCGGTTTGCGGGAGGCGCGGCTGTACCAGGTACCGGCCACGCTCGTTCACGCGTGGCGACACCCGATGGCGACACGGGACGGATACCTCGCCAGCGGCCTGGGTGACCGACAGGCCATGGCGGATCGGGCATTGACGACCATCAGTGAAGCCCTCAGCGGGATCCACGAGGACTTCCCCGACGTGCCGGTCAAACGGATGGCGGTCCACGGCGGTGCCCGGCAGGTGCTGCTGGACCAGTCGATGGGGGCTCGCATGCTCGTGGTGGGTTCGCGCGGGCACGGTGGTTTCGCCGGGCTGCTGCTCGGTTCCACCAGTCAGGCACTGCTGCACCACGCCGACGCGCCGGTCGCGATCGTCCGTTCCGCGCGGCCGACGACGCCGTGACGCACCTGTGAGCGGCCGCCACCTGGCAGTGGCGGCCGCGCTGGGGCCGGTCGTGGTGGTTATCGCAGGAATGGCCAACGGTTGACTGCCTGGCTTTGGCTCCATTTCCTGCCCAGGCCCCAGGTGTCTCCGGCGTTGGCGTAGGCCAGGCCGATGACGAGGATGGCCATGATGATGTGGTCGTCGATGAGGGGGTTGTTGGCCGGTGGCAGGGCCACGCTCCACATGAGCACCAGTTGGATGGCGGCGGCGATGGCGGCGATGCGCATGCCGATGCCCAGGATCATGGCGATGCCGATTCCGGCCAGGCCGAGCATGAACAGCCAGTCGGCCCATGCGGCTCCGGCGATGGAGGTGTAGATGCCTTTGAACGGTCCGGAGGCGGAGTTGGCCAGGAAGCCCTGGGTGGGGCGGCCGCCGTTGAGCCAGGAGTGGTCGGGTGGGGTGGCGTAGCCGAGTCCGAAGGTCTTGTCGAGGAACGCCCACAGGAAGATCCAGCCGACCCCGATACGGGCCAGAGCCCACACCCGACGGCCATGGTGCTGTCGCGGATCGGTGTCGTCGATGGGAAGGCATGGTCCGGTGTGGGTGACGTGACGGGTTGAGGTTGACATTGGAGTGTCCTTTCAGTGCGTGGCTCCAGTCCACTCCGTTCGCGGAGCTTGTCCCAGGGCCCCACGGCATGCGATGTCCCCAACGATCGACTCAACCCCTCAGAGCCGCTGTACCCGGGACCGTCGAAAGTCCCCGCCGCTTCGATCGCTTCGGCCCTCCGCGGCGGTGTGCGGGACGACGAGCCTGGAGTCATGAACGAGAACAATGTCAAGCCCGTGGTCGTCGGTATCGACGGTTCCCGAGACAGCCTCCGCACGCTCGAATACGCCGCCGTCGAGGCGGTGTCCCGCAACCTCCCGCTGCGTATCGTCCACGCCCGGTCGTGGCCGCTGTACTCCGGCGACGCCGCCGTGGTGTTCGCCTACTCCGCGCCACCGCTGTCGACCGACGCCGAGAACCAGCGCGTCATCGACGAGGCCGTCGACACGGTCCACCACGCACACCCCGACCTCCCCGTCTCCGGCCAGGTCATCCACGGCGGCGCCTCGATCGTCCTCGTCGGCGAATCCGAACACGCCGAGATCATCGTCATCGGCGCGCGAGGCGCCGGTGGGGTGGCGGAAAAGCTGCTGGGATCAGTCGCACTCGACGTCGCGGTGCGCGCGAAATGCCCGGTGCTGCTGGTACGCGGCGACACCGAGCGGACCGGCCCGGTGGCCGTCGGCATCGACGGCAAACGGACCTCCTGGGACGCGATCGGTTTCGCGTTCGCCGAAGCCGAGCAGCGCAAGGTCCCGCTGCACGCGATCCACGCCTGGCACCTGTCCACCGCCGACGCCGCGACGTCCACCACCGACGAACCCGGTGTGGCGCAGGCCAACCGGCTGCTGGGTGGCTGGCTCAATGACTGGCAGCCGCGGTTCCCGTCGGTGGAAACCCACCACGTCCCGGTCCACACCACCGACGTGGCCGCCGCGCTGACCGACGCGTCCGAAACCGCCGGTCTGCTGGTGATCGGTTCCCGCATGCGCGGCGAACTGCGCGCGCGACTTCTGGGCTCCACCGGTTACGCCATGATCCACACCAGCCAGTGTCCACTGGCGATCGTCCACAACACCTAGTCCTCAACCGGGTGGCCCCGAACAACCGCGGGCCACCCGGTTCAGTTTGACCGACCAACATGCGAAGGAGAGCGTGTGATGATGTACGGCTGGCACAACGGGATGGGCGCTGGCGGCTGGGTGTTCATGGTCATGAACGCCCTGGCCCTGTGGGCGCTGCTGGCGGGAGTGATCTGGTTGGCGGTCAGGGCGTTTCGCCTCCACACCCCCGGCGGGGCCGATCACGCCGAGCGGATCTTGGCCGAGCGCTTCGCCAAGGGTGAGATCACCGAGGAGGAGTACCGGGATCGGTTGTCAGTGCTGCGAAACCCGAAGAACTGACACGCGACGAAGCCCGGGGTCACCCGGTGCTGTCATGCCGTCGGCAGCGTCCCGGCGAGTGCGGTGGTGGTCGCGTCAGGCGTGAGTCGCAGCTCGGCGTTGACGACCATCAGCCCGTCGGGGCCCGCCAGTATCGGATCCAGGCTCAGCTCGGCGATCTCGGGGACGTCGTCGGCGAGCCGGGCCAGCCGCGACACGAGGTCCTCGACCTCGTCGGTGTCGACGGCGTCGCCTCTCAACAGTGCCGCCGCGCGCAGTGAACGCCACATACGCCCGGCTTCGGCGTCGGTGAGTGGCGGATACCGGTAGACCCGGTCGTCGATGAGGTCGGCGTTGGCGCCGCCCAGTCCCAGCATGACCATCGCGTCCCCCGAGCGATCACGGACGATCGCGGCGGCCAGTTCGATCGCCCCGGCCGCCCGACCGACCGATGTGGTCGCATGCGAAGCGGCAACGGGAATCCCGTACATCGCCAGCAGTCGCGCCGTCCAGTCCATCGACTGTGGCCCGGCCCCGGCGCGCACCGCCGCGTCCACCAGCCGCCGGGCGCCCGCGTCGTCGACACTGGGCAGCGGTCGGCCGCTGGCCTCCGGTTCGCGACGCCAGTGCGCGTAGGCCACAACGTGTCCCAGCGCCGTCATCGCCGGTTCGGGGAGCGCGAACACGGGCACGTGTCGCTTTCCCAGGTGGCGCGGCGGTTCGGCGATTCCGGTGAGCACGACGGCGATCGGCAACCCGGTCGCGTCGAGGGTCTCGGCGATCGTGTCCAGATACCAGGGAACATCGCCGCTGGCCGACACGTCGAGGTTCACGGCCAGGACATCGACCTCGCCGCTGGTGGCCAGTGTCGATATCGCGCCGCCGAAGGCTTCCGCCGACACCGCGACGTCCAGATCGACGGTGGCCGTGTCGGTCGCGGAGGCGGCCATGCGAAGCCGTTCACGAAGTCCCGGCGACAACGCTGGCGCGAACAGCCCGGCACGGGTGGCGGCGGCCAGAGCCAACTCGTTGAGGCCGCGCGCATTGCCCACGACGGCGACGCGGTCCCCGGTCGCGGTCGGCTGGCCGGTCAGCATCGCGGCCGTGTCCAACATTTCGTCCACAGTGCTGACACCGATGACGCCGGTGTACGCGCACCACGCGTCCCATGTGTCGGCTGCCTCGGCGGGCAACGCGATGACCGGCTTGCGACGCGACACGCTTCGAGTCAGCCGGGCGAAACCCCGTGGATGTGGCAGCGCGTCAAGGCACAGCGCGACGACATGGCAGTGGGGATCGTCGTGCCAGTACGACAGCAGATCACTGTCGTCGATATCGACACCACTGCCCCGGCACACGAAAGCGCCGATCCCCAGACCACGGCGGGCGGCCTGCGCCAACATCGCCGACCCCACTGACGCCGAGCGCGACGACAGCGCCACCGTGCCCGCGTCCACCTCGACCGGGGCGGTGCAGGCGGTCAGCCGCACCTGCGTCGCGGTGGTGATGAGACCCAGACTGCCCGGTCCCAGAAGCCGCAGATCGTGCCGCCGGGCCCGCTCCACCAGGTCGCGAGCCACCGTGGCACTGACGTCGCCGGTCAGTATCGCGGCCCGCACTCCGGCGGCGGCGGTCTCGTCGACGGTTGTGGCGCAGGCGATTTCGGGCATGGCGATCACCGCGAGATCCACCGGCTCCGGCAGGTCCGCCAGCGACGGATGGCAGTCCAGGCCCGCCATGCGACCCCCGTGCGCGGACACCGCGTAGACGCGGCCGGTGAAA
Source organism: Stackebrandtia nassauensis DSM 44728 (assembly GCF_000024545.1). GTDB lineage: Bacteria > Actinomycetota > Actinomycetes > Mycobacteriales > Micromonosporaceae > Stackebrandtia > Stackebrandtia nassauensis. The sequence goes on along the minus strand of NC_013947.1, from coordinate 3,885,796 downwards.
CCGTGGGACATGATGGCGCGCAACATCTCGGGACCGTGGCGGGGAAGACCGGTACCCATCACCGCCACCACCCGCGGGCGCATCAACGTCGTCAGTGACGCGGCCTTGGCGACACGTTCCCGCTCGCCGACTTCGTCCAGCGCCCGGCCGATCCACACGGTGGGCAGCTCTACCTCCACGGTGGAGCCGATCGCGGGCGCGACAGCGTCGGCCGACAGTCCACACGCCACTTTCAACATGGGGTAGTTGTCGGCTCGCACGTGTCCCGACAACCGCCGCACACCGTGCGCGGCGGCCACGGCGCCGAGCCGTTCGAGAAGCAACGTCGCGATGCCGCGTCCGTGATGCCGGGGGTCGACGAACACCGCCGCGACCGCGTGCCCCCGATCGTGGCTGCCACGTTCGTAGGACGCCACCGCGATGATGCGTTCGTGATCCAGGGCCACCAGGGCCGCGAAGTCCTCCGAGGCCGGTCGCAGCAGCCGCTTGACCTCACGTTCCACCGAGTCGGCACCGTAGGAGAAGAACCGCCACCGCAGATCGTGTTCGTCGGCGTGCCGGTGGCACGCGGCCAGCCCGGCGGCGTCTGTGGCCTGGACCGGCCGAATCCCGATGACATGACCATCGCGCGTCAGGGCCGCGCCACGACTGTCCATCATGATTCGACCTGGGCCCGAGCGCCGTTGTCGTCGAGCAACAGCGCGACGCGCTGGTCGTCCGGCAGGGCGGCGGCCAGCAGGCGTACCGTGGCGGCCAGCGCGTTCACCCTGGCCTCCAACCGCAACAGCCGCAGCTCCACGTGAGCCGGTACATCGTTCTGTTCGAAGATTCGCCGGTTCATGACCGGGCCTCGGTGCGATGGTGCAGGTCGCGGTACCGGGTGGCATGCAGCCGGTGCGCCAGGACGCCGCACAGCCGAGTCGACAGCGCGAAACCCAGATCGGGTTCGTTGCGCATCACCCGGGCCAACCGTTCGGTGTCCAGCAGGATCGCGGTGATGTCGGTGGTGGCCACGGCACCGAAGTGCCACAGGTGGGGTGGTATCAACCAGGACCAGCCGACGACGTCGCCCGGCCCCAGGGTGTCCAGGACCGCCCGCCCGCCGCCGACGACCGGAGTGTCGATGTCGACCGAACCGCTCTCCAACAGCCAAAAGCCCGAAGCCGGGGATCCTTCGGCGAACAACCGCTGGCCCGCCGAGTAGCGGACCCTGCGGCCGGTGATCCCGACAAGGGCCAGCTGTTCGGTCGACAGGCCCGCGAAGAACTCGAAGTCCCGCAATACGTCCGAATGAGTCATCGCCTTTCCTTTCGCCGCGCCGAGAGTGCGTCGTGCACTTTCATCCTGTTGCGGCGGGCGCGGTGATGACAGAGGCGGAGTGGGCCGCGGTTAGCGGGACCTTGAGGCCACCGTCCGGGTAGTTCCCGGCCCGGTTCACCCGGGGAATTCGGCCCTGGGCGTCTGGTATGGATGGCTGCGGATGACTTCCACGACGAGGTTCACGGTGTGGCGCAGCGACGATTGGAGGACGACCGAGTTCGGGACGTGGTTCGCTGTTTGCGCGGATCGCAACTGAAGCGCGATATCGCGTCGACGCGGATAGCCGGGGGCCGCTCCGATGAGGCGGTACTGATGTCGCCGCTCCATCGCCGCGTACAACTCGGCCAACGCGATCGGCTGCACGGTGACCGCCGGGTCGCAGGCGGGGAACCAGAACATGACGATGTCGGCTATGTGCAGATGCCGGTACTCCCACCGGACCTGCTGCTCGTGCGCCGCCGGATCGGTGACATCGAAGTTCGCGCGACGCGGGTTGTAGACGGTGACGTCCACACCGGAGGCTTCGAGCATCCCGACGGCACTGGCCTGCCAGTCGTCGACCCCGGTGATACCGCCACCGAGGAACACCGCGGGCCACCGGAATGAGTCGCCTCGTTGATCGGCTTGGTGGGGGGCCTCGACGTAGCGCACGACCATGGGGTTGATCATTCCACGAACGAGTCGTGCGGTGGGGATCCGTCGGGGCTAGCAGGAAGCGCCCGGTTCGGGGAGTTTTCGGGTCTTCAGGTATCGATCGGCATGCTCGATGACGCACGCGTCACCGTTCCAATAGAGACCGTGGCCGGGACCGTCGTGCGCGATGGTGACCCCGGATGTCTGGGACACCACGCGATCGGTGGCGGCATAGTCGTTCCAGGTCCCCGCGCCCAGTGCCGGTGGCGTCTTGGTCGGGATCGGCCCCGGTTCGCCGCGCGGGGGTGTCGGCCATCCCACGCAGGTCAGGATCGCGCCGTACAGCTGCAGGCGCCCACCAGTGTTGGGGGCCAATCGGTTCAGCCGACGGACCGTGTCGGTGACCTGCGTGTGATTAGTCGGCGCGGGAAAGTCCAGGCATTCCACCACTGCGGGCACCGGGACTGCCGACACCGGATGGTCGGGGTCGGTGACGAAACCCGAAGCGTCGCCTCCTTCAGCGTCCAGTATGGCCTGAGCCAGGTCGTGCCACGCTGGATCAGGTGTCCTCATCCGCAGAATCCGCACGGCCGAATCCTGAAGGTCTCGGCCGTCATACTTCACTTTGCCCGCCGGTATCGGTGTCTCGTTGGCCTGCTTGACGAGTGCGCGCCACCGTCCGGAAAGGTCACTCTCATCGTGAAGCGCGCAGGCCTCGGTGCGGCGGCACCAGTCGACGAACCGCTCGAACGCCGCCTCACCATCGGTGGCGTAATTGTCGTAGACACTGTCGCGGCTGCCGGAGTGGTCGACGATCCCGTCGACGTACATGGTGCGAATCTGCCTGGGGAACTGCCGCGCGTAGCTTTGCGCGAGCAGTCCGCCCGCCGAGGTCATGTGCAGGTTGAGTTGCCTGTCTCCCAAGGCTTCGCGGATCGCGTCCATGTCCTTGGCGTGGCTGGCCGCGTCCATGTTGTCGAACAGGGCCGGGTCGGTGTCGCGGCAGGCTTCGGCCCGTTCGCGATTGGACTGGGCCAGCTTGTCGAACTCCTCGCGGCTGTCTGGCACTTCTGGCAGCGGGATCCCGGTCCACTCGCACTTCAACGCCGTGCTGTAACCGGCACCCATCGGGCCGCCACGGATGTCCCAGGTGACGATGTTGCTGCGCTCGCGCAACCCCTGGAAGGGTTCGCGGCCGCGAGACAGGTACTCGATGTCGTTGCCGATGAACCCGCCCGGATTGACGAGCACATTGCGCGCGGTGTCCGGGGACTTGCTCGCGGGCAGGCGTCCCAGCATCACGGTGATGCGACGGCCTTCGGGTTCGTCCCAGTCGACCGGCACCTCAATCGAGGCGCACTCCATGTCGGTCTCACCGCCGGGGCACCGGTCCCAGTCCAGCCCGGTGTCGGCCTGTGCCTGGGCGGTCAACAGCGCGCCCGTCAACACCGCCACTGTTCCACAAGCGACGGACATGCGTTTGATGTGGGGAGAGCTCATGTCCCCACACGCTATTGACCGGCGGGCGACAACACATCGGACTCGGGTCTGATTCGTTGGCTCAGACCGTGGGTGGAGGAGCTGGTCAGGGAACGGCGGTGAACAGTTCGTAGCTGTGGCCGTTGGGGTCGCGGACGTAGACTCCGCGTCCACCGCCGAGGTGGTTGATGCGTCGGTCCCACCCGTTCTCCACGCCGGAGCCGTAGTCGACGGCGGGCCACGTCGACAGCCGGTGCAGCACCGCGTCGAAGGTGTCGTCGTCGACGAGGAACGCATAGTGGCCGGGTGCCACGTCTGCCCGGTCGTCGAAGTCGAGGGTCAGGTCGTCGTTGACGGCCACCGGCGCGAACGGCCCGCTGGGCGCCGAGACCGCGAGCCCCATCAGTTCGGCGAAGAACGTCGCCGCCGCCTGCTTGTCGCTCGCCGGAACGATCGTGTGATTGAGAACGATGGACATGCCAACCTCCTGCGTAACAGACCCGAAGGTCATTTATATGCGATACGCATACAAAGATACGTGCGCATCGCATACAATGTCAAGGGTGAACACCAGTGACGTCCCCAACCCCCGCGCCGCGGCGAACGGCGGACCCGCGCTGTTCCGGTTGGTGCGCTTCTGGTCCCGCCGCTGGACCAACCAGCCGCTGACCACATCCACCCCCGACGGCGACACCCGACGGGTGCAGAACATCCAGGTCGTCGAGGCCGTCGCCGCCGCCCGCGACGAAGCCACCGTCACCACCGTGGCCGAACAGCTCGGCCTCGACCACTCCGGCGCCAGCCGCATGGTGCGCGACGCCGTCGCCGCGGGCCACCTCCACCGGGGCGAGTCGAACCAGGACCGGCGACGGGTCGCCCTGCGGCTCACCGACGACGGCCGCCAGCTGCTCACCGCCTCCCACGACTGGCAACGCCGCTGCTTCGACCAGCTCACCGCCACCTGGGACGACACCGACCGCCGCCGCTTCGCCGCCTACCTCCAACGCCTCGCCGACGAAACCCTCGATTGACCACCGCCGCAGGCGTCCAGGTGGCAATGGGGAGGGCTCCCTCTCGACAAACCCGGTATGGCCGGTAATGCTTCACACCGGACACAGAGAGGACTCCGCATCATGACCGAACGCGACAGCTACACCGTCGGCCCGCAGGACGACCCCGACAAGTACCGGTTGATCCGGCAGGTAGGCAGCGGGGGAGAAGCCGAACTGTGGCAGGCCGCGGTCCGGGTGGCGGGCGCCGACGAGACCGTCGCGGTCAAGATCCTTCGGGCCGCGCACGCACTGGACCCCGAAGCCTGGCAACAACGCTGGCGCGAACAAGCCGAGGTGCTGCGACTGCTGCGGCACCCGGGAGTCGTCGGCGTCCACGAGTTCTTCACCGGCCCCCGCATGCACCTGCCCGGCGAAGCCGACGCCGACACGCGGCACCACTACCTGGTGATGAACTGGGTCGAAGGCGTTGACCTGCGCCAGTGGGTCGCCGGAGAACGCGATCGCTTCGAGGCACTGCGGCACCTGGTCCAACTCGCCGAAGTCCTCGACTGGCTGCACAGCGGCGAGGCCACCCCCTCGGGACGGCCGGTGGTGCACGGTGACCTCAGCCCGGGCAACGTCATCGTCAACTCCCACGGCCAAACCGTGCTCGTCGACTTCGGACTGTCCAAACTCAGCAACGAGGGCACCCGCGAACCCGTCGGCACCCAGGGTTACTGCGCCCCAGAGGTCACCCAGTACGGCGTCTACGGCAACGCCGCCGACTGCTACGCCTTCGGCGCGCTGACCTACTTCACGCTGACCGGCACCAACCCGCCCTCCGGCGACGCGGAACTGCGCCAAGCCCTCGTCGACGCCCTCCGCCCCATGTTCGACGGCGCCGAACCCGACGCGATCGCGAGCATCGCCGCCCACGAACCCGGCGACCGGCCCGCGGCCGGGCAATGGCTGCGCGACCTGCGCCCCCACGCCACCACCGCGGCCCCGCGCGAGACCCCGCTGCCGCCAACCCACTCCACCGCGTCGAAACCCCGACGCCCCGCCCCACCCGCCGCGGTCCACATACCCGCCAAGAACCCCGTATGGCCGTGGGCGGTCGGCGGAGTGGCGACTACCCTCATGCTGACGGCGTGCGGAATCGGGGTGTTCCTGTGGGGCGCGTCGCCGTCGGGCTCCGATTCGCCCGCGGAAAGTTCGGAGTCCATGCCGGAAGAAAGCGAGGGCCTGTTGTTGACGGACTTGGAACCGAGTGACATCAGAGGCTTCAAGGAAGCCGGAACCGATCCGCTGACGGCACCATGCGACAAACGTCCCTACGTTGAATACACACTGGACGGAAACTACTCCGCCCTGCGCATCTCAGCCTCCACAGGCGACACCGATGAGACCGCCTACGTGAGCGTGACAATGACCGGATACACCTCAGACCAGGAATTCGCCGTCCCCGCCGACGAAACGAACTCCCAGGAGATCGACATCGCCGACGCCGACACCGTCCGGATCGGCTTCAACGGCGCCGACTCCGGTGATTGCACCCTGGAAGCCGGGTGGCTGAAGTACTGACGATGAGTGGGATCGACATCGAGCACGACGGCGCCACGCACCGCCTGGAGCCCGGCGGCAGCCTGACCGTCGGCCGTGACGAGAGCTGCGACATCTGCCTCGACCCCCAGGACATGGGCATCAGTCGCCTGGCGGGCCGCATCGCCGACGTGGGCGGGATCTGGGCGGTGACCAACCTCAGCCGTAAACGCCCACTCCACATAGTCGACGCCACCGGCTTCGCGGTACCCCTACCGGTGGCCCTGTCCAACGGCCCGCCCTCCCGCCGCGTGGTGGACACGGTGCCCATGACGGTCCTGATCGCCGGAGAGGAGTGGACACACGCCCTGGTGCTGCGGCTGTGCCATTCCCCCGGCGAACCCGCGGCCCCCAGCCCACGCGACGGCCTCGAAACCCGAACCCAACTGCCCAACATGACCGACCGACGCCGCGAAGTACTGGTCGCCATGGCCGAGGGCTACCTACGCCCCTACCCCTTCTACGACCCGAGGCCGCGCACCTACCAGGACATCGCCGATCGCCTGGGGCTGAGCAAATCCCAAGTCGTCAAACGCATCGAACAGGTACGACTCGACCTGGTCGCGGCAGGAGTCCTGGGCTTGGAGAAGGAAGTCGACGCCCGCCGAGCCCTGTGCGAGTGGCTGCTGGCCACCCGTGCCCTCAGCCGCTCCGACGTCGACTGGCTACGCCACCGCCGCGACCGGAACACGTAATTGCCTTAATCGGGGACGGGCGTCGGCTTCTCCGAACTTTCGCTCGAGTTCGGCAGCGCCGGGTTGACTTGGGTGTCGTCCCAGCCATCTCGGCAGGTACCAGTTGGCGCGGCCCAGCAGCGTCATGGTGGCGGGCACCAGGACCATGCGAACCACGGTCGCGTCCAGCAACAGCGCTGTGGCCATGCCGACGCCGATGATCTTCACCATCACCGAGGAATCGAAGGCGAAGCCCAGGGCCACCGCGACCATGATGGCGGCGGTCGCGGTGATGAGCCGGGCCGCCTGGCTCAGCCCCGACACCACGGCGGCGGTGTTGTCACCGGAGACGAGGTAGGCCTCCCGGATCCTGCCGAGCAGGAAGATCTCGTAGTCCATGGACAGTCCGAACAGGATCGCGAACAGGACCAGCGGCGCCCAGCCCGCGATCGGGACCGGGTCGTCCAGGCCCAGCAACCGCGCCCCAGCGTGGGTCTGGAAGGCCAGGGTCAACACGCCGAAGGACGCGGTCACCGACAGCAGGTTCATGAGCACCGCTTTGAGCGGGATCAGCAGTGACCGCAGCATGAAGACCAGCAGTACGAAACTCAGCACCAGCACGACCGCGATCACCAGCCACAACCGGTCCGCCAGCCGACCCGACATGTCCATATTGATGGCGGTGGGACCGGTGAGCTCGGCGCCGTCGGGAAGCGTTCGGGTCACCTCGCGCACCAGCCGTTCGGTTTCGGGGCTTTGCGGCCGTTGGGATCCGACGGCTTCGAACACGGTCACGGTGCCGTCGTCGGATTTCCGGGACGGGGTGAGTCGTTCCACGCCCGTGAGTCCCGCTACCCGATCCCGGATGTCGGCGACGGCGGCGGTCCCGGTGCGGCGGGTGTCGACGACGATCAGCAGTGGGCCGGTGGCACCGGGACCGAAACCCTCGGCCACGATGTCGAAGGCCCGTCGGGTGGTGGAATCGGCGGCCTCGGCGCCGGCGTCGTTTTGCCCCAGTCGCATGCCGGTGACCGGGACGGCCAGGACCGTCAGCAGCACGAGTGCGGTCAGCAGCCATGCCGTCGGGCGGCGCGTGACCGTCGCGGACAGGGTTGCGGCCCAGCGCGCCGGTTGTTCGGGGTCGCGACGGGAGCGTCGCATCCGGTGCCCGAAGCGGCCCAGCAGTGCCGGAAGCACTGTTATGGACAGCAACACCTCGACGATGACGACCAGTCCGGCGGCCAGGCCCATGGTCGTGAAGCTCGGCACCCCGCACAAGGCCAGTCCGGTCAGTCCGACCAGGACGGTGGCTCCGGCGATGACGACCGAGTGACCGGCGGTGGCCGTGGCCACGGCTGCCGATGCGACGGAGTCGTTTCCGGCGTGGCGGTGGGCGCGGTACCGGGACACGATGAACAGGGCGTAGTCGATGCCGACGCCGAGCCCGATCATGGCGCCCAGCGTGGGGGTGGCGGTGTTGACGGTCGTGAAACCGGCGATCAGCATGATCAGGCCCATGCCGGTGCCGACTCCCAGGCCCGCGATCAACAGCGGGAAGCCCGCGGCCAGCAGCAAACCGAAGGCGTACAACAGGATCAGCAGCGCCACCCCGACGCCGACGGCCTCGGCGGTACCGTCGGGGCCCTGCACCGATTCGGGAAGTTCGCCGCCGACGGCCACGGCGTCCGCCGAGTCGCGCAGTGGTGTGGCGGCCCGGTCGAGCGCGTCGGTCTCGGCGGTCGCCGACAGTTCGGTGGCCGGACGGTGGTAGCTGACCGCCACGATGGCGATGTTGGCCGAATCGCTGCGCCGCACCGCAACCTCGCGCACCCCGTCGCGCTGTTCCAGCCGCGCCACCGTGTCGTCCAGCGCGTTCTCATCCACGTCGGCTTCGCCCCAGTCGGCAGCGATGTGGGCCCGCGCGCCGGCTTCGTCGGGGAACCGTTGCTCCAGCAGCTGGGTGGCGGCGTGGCTGGATGTCCCCGGCAGGTCGACGGTGTTGTGGGGAGCCCCGCCCAGTCCGGCGGAGACGAAACCGATGACGGCCACCACGGCGGCGGTGATCGCGAGCGTCAGAAACGGACGTCGCGCGCCGTTCCTGCCGAGGCGGTACAGCACAGTAGACATGGACCTCTCCTTCAGGCGTCGTCGCCCAGTAGAAGTCCGGCACCGCCGCGACGTCCAACAACGACGACGGCAGCTTGACAACTATTGGTTGTGATGCCAGCCTGCGGGTGTGGAAACCGACACCGCGCAGCTGCGGGCCTTCGTCACGATCGCCAGCACCGGCCACATCGGCCGGGCCGCTGAACGGCTGCGGCTCACCCAGCAGGGCGTGTCGAAGCGACTGGCCCAACTGGAGCGACGCCTGGGGCTGCGACTGGCCGACCGGCATTCCGGTGGTGTGCGACTGACGGCGGCCGGACAGCGGTTGCTGCCGCACGCGCGAACGATCGTGGCCGCGTGGGACGTTGCCGTCGAAGAACTGCACGGGGACCGGCGCCTCACCCTCGTCGTCGACGGCCTGTACGAACCGCTGGCGCCGCAGCTGTGGCTGCGCGGCGCCGCCGCCGACCCACGGTTCACCGTCCGATCGGCACCGCGCGACATCCCCGCGTCCCAGGTGGAGGCGGTGCTCGGCGGTTACGTCGACGTCGCCTTCGGCCGCGCGAACACCACGCCCTGGCCCAGGGAACTGTCGCGGGCCGTGGCCCTGTTGGAACCGCTCGCCCTGCTGACGGGCCCGGGGCACCACCTGGCGCGGCGTCCGCGGGTACGGACCCAAGAACTGTCTGATTTGGAGCTGTGGTTTCCCGGTGGCGGAAGTCCCGCGCAATGGCGGCAGCTGGCGGCCGAGTTCGAGTCCACGTTCGACGTGGGCATCCGCGACTCCCGTGCGACCGTGAGCTTCGCGCACTTCCTGGAAACCGCGGAAAACGACGCGTCGGCCTGCACCATCATCGGTCTGGCCATGGAACCGCCGCCCCCGCCCCTGCGAGCGATCCCCATTGTGGATCCGGTTCCGGTGTTTCCGTGGGCGGCGATCTGGCCGTCCCGGATCCCACGTGCGACCGTCGACCTGTTGCTGGAACATGTCGACGCCCGGCACTTGGTACCGGTGGATCAGGCCGCCGACCGCGAGCGAGTGTGGATGCCCGAAGCCGACCGCGAATGGATCACCGCTCGCGCCACCCAGCCCTCGCCCGGTCCCCAGCGCTGAGCCAACCCCGCCGTCAACGTGCCCCCGCGGGCACCTTGACGGCGAGGTTCAGCGGGCGTTGCCACTGGTCACTCGGAGGGTTGGCAGAAGCGCAACACGTTGCCGAAGGGATCGATGATCTCCATCGTCGGTCCGCCTGGGGCGTCGCGTTCGATGCCGGGACGGAGGTTGGGATGCGCCCGACGAGAAAGTTCGGCGTGGAAGGAGCGCAGGTCACCGATCGGCACCCACACCACCGAGCCGGGGGTGCCATCGCCGTGATGCTCCGACAGGTCGAGCACGGTTTCGCCTCGACGGATGCGCATATAGACCGGCATGCCTTGCTCGAACCGGTGTTCCCATTCGGTGGTGAAGCCGAGGTAGTCGAGGTAGAAGCCGCGTGCCAGGGCTGTGTCGTGGATACGGAGCACCGCCACGGCGGAACCGGAGTCTGTCTGCGCCGCGGTGAGACTGGCGCTGGCGGTGTTCCAGTCAGCGAAGCCGAGTTGCTGGGCGACGATTTCCAGCGCCCGGCTGTGACTCAGCTCGAAGCCGTCGTCGGCGAGGCATTGGCGAAGTACGCGGGCGGCGGTTTTGGCGTCGGAGATGGTGGTGGTCATGTTCACCGTCTTTCCCGGTGCCCTGTCCTTGACGGTCGGTGCTCGCGTTGCCGTCCGTGGGCACCGTGATTACGGGAACCTGTGGGTGGCGTTGTCGTCGATGTCTTCACCATGCCGAGAGACCCCGGTGCGAGCAGCGGGTCACATCGAAAACCCAGCAAGAACGTACCACAATCGTTCGATCACACGGCTGTACCGACCAGAGTGTTGGGGGGGCGTGGGGCACCCTCGCGTCGCGGCAGCTACGCGTATCCGTTGGTGAGAGCGATCAGCCGGTCGAGTACCCGGTCACCGGCGGCTCGCAGCCCATTGTGCTCGAACTCGTTGGTGAGCCAGGACCGCATCGTCGGGATGAGCGCGGCAGTCTCCTCGGAGTACACCCGATCGACGTAAGCGTCCTCGGCGTAGATGGCGGCGGCGCACGGAACCTCGCAGGCGCGCAGCCGCTCGGCGTCGTACAGGACCGGCCATTCGTGTTCCGCCAGGATCTCGGCCGCCTCCCGCAGCGGCGCCAGTTCGCGGTAGTCGGTGAACATCCAGCTGTAGACGTGTTCGCCGGTGAACAACGTCTGGTCCGACTCGAAGTCGGCGGGCAGCGTCCGTTGCGCGGACCATCGGGTGGCATGTCCGTCGGCGTAACTGGATTCGTGGATGACCGCGTACAGCGGATTGCGGCCGGAGAACGGCATCGCCGCGGCGACATCGTGCCGAAACGCCGGGGAGTCGGGGTCGCGTTCCACAATGTAGTGCAGTCGTTCCGCGCCGTCGCTCATCCCCAGCATGTTGCCGATCTGCCGGAACCGGCGAGCGGTGAGCACATCCCCGTCGGGAAGCCGAAGATCACCGGCCTCAAGACGGTCCACAATCGCCGCCACCCGATCCCGGTCGCCCGGATAGCGTTGGTAGTAGCGGCGATTGCGTTCCCGCATCGTGACGTAGGTGTTGCGGTACACGTCGTCGGGATGACGCCCCACCGGGGGAACACCCCCGGTGAAGAAGACCTCCCGCAGTCCTTCGGGCGCCTGGGACAGGTAGTTCAGGCAGCAGAAACCACCGAAGGACTGACCCAGCACACTCCACGAGTCAACGCCCAACGCGGCGCGGATCCATTCGGCGTCGCGAACGATCGCATCGGCGCGAAAGTGCGTCAAGTAGTCGGCCTGTTCCTGCGGTGTCATACCCGCCAGATCGCCGACCGGGGTGGAGCGGCCGGTGCCGCGCTGGTCGAGCATCAGCACCCGGTAGTCGGCGAGCGCGCGATCCAGCCAGCCCGGCTGATACGGCACCCCGTGTGGCCGAGGCGCCTCCTGGCCGGGTCCACCCTGGAGGAAGACCAGGAACGGCCGGTCGCGGCCCTTGGGGTCGGCGACCTCGCGCGCGAACACGGTGATGCGTTGGCCGTCCGGCCGGGAGTGGTCCAGCGGTACCTGGAACTCGTGCTCGGTGAGGATCAGTCCGGGAATGTGGAATGTGGCCGACATGAAGCCCATCCTGACAGGTGACGTGGGCGGGGGTTGGGCAGTCACGCCTGCTGCGGCGTGCGGCGTGGCCAGGTCCAGGCGGAGCGCAGGATGAAGACCAAAAGCAGCGTCTCGAGTCCGATGGAGAGGGCGTAGAAGTAGGCGTAGGTCCAGGTCTCCGATGCCGCGTTGAACACCGTGATGGGGATGTAGAGCGTCGCGACGACGAGGTTGGCGATGCGGTTGACACGGGCGGGCAGTGTCATGGACAGCACGATCATGAGGATCGGGATGGCCATGAGCGTGAGCGCGATGGCGACAAAGGTGGGGCCGGTGTTGAACTCGTAGACGATGCCGGCCAGGAGGTCGTCGAGGAAGCCGGGCTTGTACAAGGCGAGGTAGTCGACGTAGATGTAGAGGAACATGAAGCTGGTCCATGCTGCCGCGAGTTTGGCCTTCACGGGCATGCGCAGATCTTCCAGCGTGCTCGGGGACGACGGATTGCTCAGTGCGGTGGGGGATTGAGAGGTTCTCATCACCATGCTCCTTGGCTTGATTGAGTGGGTGTTTCCACCTTCACCGATGCCACCGGCGGGCACATCAGCCCGGGAGCCTGATCCGTTCTGGTCGTAGGTATAGCCGAGCTCTTGTACTTTGGGCGGATACGCCCAGCACGCGGCCTGCTTAGGCTGATCAGATGGCCGCCAACGCACTGCGCTCGCTGTGGGTCGAACCTCGACCCGCGAATGCCCCGCCCCGGGGGCCGCGGGACTGGGCCCTGGTCGCGGTACTGATCTGCTCGACCGTGCTGGAAGCGGTGCTCCGCGAGGACATGGCGCCACTCCCGCTGCTGTTCATCGCCGCACTCGCGGTCGTCGTCCCCCTTCCGTGGCGACGTACGCACCCGCTCGTCGTGACCGCGGTGGCCTTCGGCACGGTGACGGTGGTCGACACCGTCCGAGTCCTCACCGAATCGCCAGGCACCCTGCCCTCGAGTGTCGCGGCCACCCTGGTCATCGCCTACGCCCTGTTCCGGTGGGGCTCCGGTCGGGAAGCCGCGGGCGGCCTCGGCATCATCCTGGTCTGGCTGGCCATCACCTGCGTCGCCGAATCGACCAACGTGGTGGAGCTGGTCGCGGGGTACGCGTTCTTCCTGTTCGCCGCCGCGCTCGGCGCCGCGATCCGCTATCGCGCGAAGGTCCGCGTCCGCGACCTCGACCAAGCCAGGGCCCGCGAACGCGAACTGCTGGCTCGCGAACTCCACGACACCGTCGCCCACCACGTCTCGGGCATCGCCATCCAGGCCCAGGCAGGACGAGCCATCGCCGCCTCCCGCCCCGAGCGTGCCGCCGAGGCCCTGGCCATCATCGAGGACGCGGCGACCCGCACCCTCACCGAGCTGCGCGCCATCGTCGGCGTGCTCCGCGCTCCACCTGACACCGGGTTCGCGCCGCAGCCCGGCGTGGCCGAGGTCGAGCAGCTCGCCACCGATGGCCACACGCGTCCCCGCGTCGCGGTGACACTGTCCGGCGAGTTCGACGACCTCAGCCCGGCGGTCGGGGCCGCGATCTACCGCCTGGCCCAGGAATCCATCACCAACGCGCGACGGCACGCCCGCCACGCGACCCAGGTCACCGTCGCCGTCACCGGCGACGCCGACCGGGTACGGCTGACCATCGACGACGACGGCTCCGCGGCTGGCGGCCGCGCCCCAGCCGGCTACGGCCTGGTGGGCATGCGGGAACGCGCCTGTCTGCTCGGCGGCACCTTCCACGCGGGCCCCACCGCCGAGCGGGGCTGGCGGGTGGAGGCGGTCCTGCCCCGAACCGGGACGCCGTGATGAGTATCAGGGTGCTCATCGCCGACGACCAGCCCATCGTGCGCACCGGGCTGACGATGCTGCTCGACGCCCAGCCCGACATCGAAGTGGTCGGCGCGGCCGCCGACGGGCGCGAAGCCGTCCGCCTGGCGCTCCAGTTGCGCCCCGACGTCGGCCTGTTCGACATCCGCATGCCACTGATGGACGGCATCGAAGCCACCCGACGCCTCGCCGGCCCCGACGTCACCGACCCCCTGCCGATCGTGGTCATCACCACCTTCGACCTCGACGAGTATGTCCACGAGGCGCTCAAAGCCGGCGCCCGCGGGTTCCTGCTCAAGGACGCCGGACCCGCCCTGCTGACCCAGGCCATCCACGCCGCCGCCGACGGCAACGCCCTGATCGCACCCAGCGTGACGGTCCGACTGATCGCGGCGTTCGCCCAAACACACACCTCACCACCGCCACAGCCGATAGAACGGCTCACCGCCCGCGAGGAGGAAGTCCTCGTGTCGGTAGCCCAGGGCCGCACCAACAATGAGATCGCCAGCGAGCTCTACATCACCCAAAGCACCGTCAAAGCCCACCTCGCCAGTCTCATGCGAAAGCTCGGCGCCCGTAACCGGGTCGAAGTCGCCATGTGGGCCCACGAGACCGGCCGCGTCTGACACGACATTAGGGTTCGACCATGATCGATTTCGACCGTGGCGCTCCGGTGGCCGGTGACCTCGACGTCGCCTGGCACGCCGGTTCGCCGTCGGCCAAACACGACACGGCCGACGAGATCCAGTCGCACCACTACAGCGAGCACACGGTGATCATGCGGCAGAACAAGGCCGTGCACTACGAGGCACCGTTCATGTTCCTGCTGTTCGGCAACGACCGGGCGGTCCTGATCGACACCGGCGCCACCCCGAAGGAGCGGTTCTTTCCGTTGCGCGCCACGGTCGACGCGCATATCGACCGGTGGCTGGAGCGGCACCCGCGCCCTGACTACGGCCTGCTGGTCGCCCACACTCACGGGCACGGCGATCACAAGGCGGCGGACGGTCAGTTCACCGATCGTCCCAACACAGTGGTCGTCGGCACGGATCTGGACGAGGTGGTCGAGTTCTACGGATTCACCGACTGGCCCGACACCTCCCGCACCCTGGACCTGGGCGGACGACGCTTGGAGGTCATCCCCGGCCCGGGACACCACCCCTCGGCGACGGTCTTCTACGACCCGCACACCGGTCTGCTGCTGACCGGCGACACCCTGTACCCCGGCCGTCTGTACGTCGACGACTGGCAGGATTTCGGCACCACTTTCACCAAACTGCGCGAGTTTTGCGCCAACCACCCCGTGACACACGTCCTCGGATGCCACATCGAAATGTCGCGCACCCCCAGCGAAGACTATCCGATCAGGACTGTCTATCAGCCCGAAGAGCCGCCACTCCAGCTGTCCGTATCCGACGTGAACGACGTCTGTGAAGCCATCGAGGCCATCGGTGACTCTCCCGGGATCCACCGCTACGACCGGTTCATCATCCATCGCGGCCACTAACACTTCGGCGCGGAACCGATCACAGGGAATCGAGTTTCGTGCGCACTCGCTCGGCGTCCTTGATGCGAAATGTCTGTTCGAAAAGGATGGTCGCTCGGCGCCACGCTTCGCTTGCCTGGTCGGGGTGTCGTGAGTCGGCGAGGACGTCGCCCAGGTTTTCAAGGCTTATCGCGGACCACGGATTCTGTGCCATTGTGGAGTGAATGGTGTAGGCCCGCCGAAGTAGTCGTTCGGCTTGGGCATGTCGACCGGCTTTGTGGGAATTGGACCCCAGTGTTCCCAGCACCGTGGCTTCGGTGTGGGAGAGCCCGTATTCGCGGGCGATGGCCAAAGCCAGTTCACCGTGTCTTCGGGCGTCGTGAAACCGGCCCGCGCTACCCAGAGTCCAGCTGATCATGTTATGGACCCGCGCGATCATGACCGGCTCTTCGGTTTCCGTCAGGAATGCGAGGGCCAGTTTCGCATGGACGATGGCTTGCGCTTTCTGTCCATTGTGTTGAAACCGGTGGGCCAGCATGAAATGTGTTCGCGCGCATTCGGCCACTTCGCCGCTCGCCGCGGCCAAGTCCGCCGCCTTGAGCATGAGATCCACAGCCTCGGAATCACTCGGGTCGGTTTTGAGACGAAGATTGCCGAACCGCGACTGTGCCCGGGCCAGATGCATGGGACCCAGGTGTTCGGCGGCGTCAATCGCGACCCGCCACAGCTCCTGCTCGGCCACCGCATTGATGGCGTCCTCGTCGATGAAGAGCCGGGTGCAGTCGGCCACTCGCCAGGCCGTTTCGTACCAACCATGGGCGAGCGCGATCGCTTGGTATCGCGGAAAATCCTCGATCTCACGGCGTACCCAGTCAAAGGCCGCGGCGCGATCGGCCATCGGTGTGATCACGCATCGCGGTGTGAGGCCGATGTTCTCGGTGACGGGCGCATCGCCTTGCTGCATGGCATCACCGGCCCGATACCCGGTCAAAATGTAGTGGTTGATGAGCCTGTGCAGCGCCGCCACCGTCTCCGGTTCGTCGATGACAGCCGAGCTCCGCGCCGCCGCGAATCGATACGTGAGATCGTGCATGCGGTACCGGCCGGGGGAGTCCCGCGAGACCAGGTGCGCGTTCTCCAACTCCCGAAGCGCACCGCGTGCGGCGGGCACCGGCAGGCCAGCGAGGCTGGCCGCCGCGTACACGTCGATGCCGCTGCCGGACGCCAGTCCGAGCAGATCGAACAACCGGGAGGCATCGCCGCCGACCAGACGCAGCGAGGTATCGAAGACCACGCGAATGTCGTCGACGATGTCATCACCGTCCTCAGCGGAGTTAGCGCTGTCGTCCACCAGGTTTCGATAGATGGTGCCCAACGGGTGATCGGGGTTGAGGACTCCGTGTGCCGCAACGATTCCCAAAGCCAGCGGAAGCCCGGCACAACGGCTGATCAGCCCCTCCACCGCGTCGGGCTCGCGAGCGATGCGTTCGGCATCCCATTGTTCGCCAAGCAACCGCCGGGAGTCGTCGGCGGTCAAACCACCGAGACGCAGCGAGCGGGCACCGTACTCGGTCACCAGTTCGCACAGCGACGAACGACTGGTGACAACAGCGGCGCTTCCATCGCCGCCAGGCAACATCGGCGCCACCTGGGCCGCGTCACGGGCATTGTCCAGCACCATGAGCAGGCGCTTGTCCGCAGTGATGCTGCGAAACAGCGCCGCCAGTTCATCGACGTCGGCGGGCACACTGTCCACCGGAACCCCCAAAGCGGACACCATGGCGCGCAGCCCCACGTACGGGGGAGTCGGCTCGGTGACAGGGTCGAAGCCACGCAGGTTCACATACAACTGGCCGTCGGGAAAACGGTCGAGCCGGGTGGTGGCCCAGTGCACCGCCAGCCAGGTCTTTCCCATACCACCCAACCCGGTGACACTACACAACAGACTCGTGGGCGGCTTCAGTGCCGCGTCCAGTCGACCGAGCTCGGCTTCCCGCGCGACGAACCCGCGTGGCGATGCGGGCAGCTGCCTGGGAACCACACGGCGCGGGTGGTTCTCGGGCTTTTGCGGGGGACGAGAATCCGGCTGGGCCGCCTCCATAAGGGTGAGTCTGTCGGCTTCGGACAACCGCAGCGACTGTGCCACAGTGCGTACTGTGGACACCCGTGGTCGTCGCTGCTCGTTCTCGATCATCCGAATGCCGCGCACACTCACCCCCGAGATCCGGGCGAGATCCTCTTGGGCCAGACCGGCCCGCAACCGATGGGCACGCAGCAGACGACCGCAGCCGATGGTGAATCCATTCGCATTCATGACCGTGACTTTCTGAGAGGGCGAGCACCGCCGTCGTGCCGGTCATGTCCTCATCGACGGTTCGGCATACAACTCTAAAACCTTCAGCAGCTGCCGCCAATCGCCGAGATCCCGCTTCTACCAGGGGATTCCAGATTCTCTCAAGGTTTGGTGTCGCGGAGCAGTTGCCGCTCTTGTTCCGGGCCTGTTCCTGGTAGCGAATCGACTACCCGTGGAGGTTTGAGCGACGGACATCGGCCACGCGGTCGTCAGTCCATCAAGAAGTCCGAACTCTACATAGGAGGAAGACTTTGTCTTCACCTCGAACCAGGTCCGTGACAACTCTTGTCGCCAAGGGCGCCGCCGTCGCCACGATGGTGATCATGATGATGCTCGGTGGCGCCTCAGCCGCGCAGGCGTCTCCCGGCGGCGGTACCTCGAACAGCGGCGACGTGACGGTGCAATCCTGCTCCGGCGTCGGCGGTGGTGTTTGGTGCCGCGGTTACGTCAACCTCTCCAACGGCAACAAGCGGTGCTACTCCGACTACCGGCACGACACCAAGGTCCACGGGGCACGCGTCGCCGGCGGCAACAAGCGAGCCGAAACCTGGCAGAATCCTGGAATCTGGGCGAAGACCTCCATTGAGGTCTCACGCAGCGTTGCCTGCAGCTACGCCGCTCTCGTATAGCGGGCGTCTGATGTAGAACTCCCAACCTGGTGCCAGCCCGGCTCGGGGCGTCCAGGTTGGGAGTTCCGCAATATGTACCCCCTGAAATCGATAACAGGAGCATGTACACACCGAACCCGATCATGACCGCCAAGAGGGGCAGCACGAGTATGAGGAACGCGGTCGAGGAGAGTTCGTTGTCGTCGGGATTGTCCGGGTTGTACATGACCCCGACCTTCTTGCCTTTCCGCGGCGTGCGAAGGGCGGTTTCGGAGCCACTGTGTTGCTCGCCGTTCGCATCCACGAAGCGGTATCGAACGGTGGTGGTCGTCGTCCCGTTGTCAGCCCGTTTCGTCTTCACACTCGAGACGGTCCCGGAGACATGTGTCCAGGTGCGCCGCCGTCTGACCATGCGAGTCGTGACGACGGCCCCCGCGACAGCCGGTATCACGATGAAGAGCAACCCGACCGGAACTTCGACGAGACCCGAAATCTCCATCATCACCGTGCCGTCTCGCCTCTTCGCTCAGCTGACATCGTCGAGGATTTTACTGGGACAAGGTGGCGAGGGCGGCGCAGGATTCGGTGAGCAGGCGGGCGTCGATGGGTACGTCGTGGGTCAGGCTGCGCTGGATGAGCCCACGCGCCTGGGCGGCCGCGGCGATGGCGATTCTTTGGGCGTTGTGCTCCAACAGCGGTCCCCGTGGGTTGGCGCGGCAGGTAAGAGCTGGCCCCTGGTGTTTTCCGTGCCCCGACCCATCAGGACGTACAACAGGCCGTTCTGGCGCGATCGGATGCAGCGAACACCTGGCGGCTGGATGCCTCCAGCCTCGACTACGCCAGCCGCCACGACACTTGTTCACTGGTCACAGAGGTACCACTGTGGTCGGACAACCGCAGCGGAGACGGCACCGCCTGCGGCGAGCGCCACGCCGACGTGCTGCGCGGGTCCACCACACGCTGCGGTTGTGTGGCCCGGACAAGCACACCCCACCCGAACACCCGCCGGTCACCCCCATGCCCCCCGACTATCGCAGCACCATGCTGGAGCTGACCGAAACACTGCCCGCTCCTGCCGAACGCGAACCCATCACGCTGTTCGATGACCCCGACGACGACTGGTGATGCGGCGGTGTCGGCGGGGTCACTGCCGCCATGTACATCGCGTGTACGCGAACGCTCCAGCCTCGAGGTGGCACCAGGCGGTGCCGTGTTCTGTCGAGGAGGATCCGCATGCACGACCCCCAACACTCCAACCACCACTACCCGCCAACCAACGTGCCATCATCCCCGGGCACCGGTCCATCGGGGACTCCGCCATACCCGCCACCCATGGCCACCCCGACGCCAGGCTTCCGGACCGTCGATCGCCTTGGCCCGGGCACCCGCGGATACACCCTCCCGCCGGAACAGCCGCCAGGTTCACCGCCACCCGAAACCGGGTTCGCCCGCCTGCCATCCTTCGGGAATCGCAAACGGCTGCTGCCGCTGTTGGCCGGGCTGGTCGCGCTGTTCGTCATCACTTCGGCAGTGTTCATCATCTTGTTCTTCCACACCCGAAGCGACTTGACCGCCGCCAAAGCGACGATCACCAAACACGAAGCCACCATCAACGACGCTGACAAGAAGATCAAGAAACTGGGCGGCAGCAACGACGACCTCGAAGACGATGTTGAAGAAGCCGAAGCCGACAGCAAGGCCGCCCGCGAATGCATCGACGCGTTTCAGGCGTGGCTGGACGAAGCCACCAAGAAGAAACCCGACAAGAGCACCGTGAAGGACCTGGCCGACAAAGCCAACACCGCCTGCCGCGAATTTTGGTGAACACCCGCGACAGGTGCCTGGTGCGATGAGGTTTGTCTGCGGACTGGACGAGGGTCCGATGGTCGCTGACGAAATCAAGGTCCCCCACCGCCATCGCGGCCGACTCCGGGAGCGCGATATGGCAATAGTCCATAGTGGTTGACGTTTAATGATCTCCACAATTATTCCATAGCTTTCCGGCTTTCCTGGCGCAACCTTGGCTTTGACTCATCCAGTTCAACAAAGGAGCCAGAGTCATGAATGTTGACATCGCGATTTTGGGAGTGCTCATAATCGCCGCAGTCACGACCTATTTCCTACGAGGCAAGAAACCGAGACGGATACTCGACGAACTGTGTAAAGAGGATACGATCGCCACATCGCTGAGGCTGTCCCAAGTCCGGGGGATCGTCCTCCGCGCACTGCGCCATCCGCTGGGAGCCTTGGTCGTCGAGAACCCGAACCACTTTGAATGTTCCTTCAGCCACCGTGTACGAGGCGTCGCGTATACAGTCGCGCTTCGCATCGACCTACACGTTCGCAGCACACACCGAGCCAACGGAGTTTGGGTGCGAGTAGGTGTCGTGGAGATGGACTTTCCCGGGACGATGACTGATCCGGCGTTTCGCGCGGCATTCGGCGATGTCGTGGTGCTGCGCAAGCGGGTGATTCGTGCGCTTGCCACGGCGGACATCACCTCCACTAGATCAACGGTAAACATCACGTGGGCGCATCGGACCCACTGTGTACGGGCCGGGTGGTAATGATCATGACCGCCTTCGTCATTACCAATACCAGTGGAATCGCGATCGGGTTGTTCTGCTCCGTGCTTTGGCTGTGGCTGTTGCGCCGCATTCGGCCCCGGATCAAGATCTCCAGCAAGATCGCGGAGAAAGTGGATCCCGAACTCGGCCCCAGCCGGTTCTACATCAAGATCTCAAATCTGCGTCGTCGAGCCGCGGTCGATCTACAGATCGAGCTCGTGACCTTGCACCTTAAGCAGGCCAGCAACGGTGAAATCTACGCCAAGACCATGATCCCAATACAGAACGCACTGCCGTTCGTGTTGCCCGGTCGAGACGCCGATTGTATTTACGGACACGTACTAAGGCTGGCGATCCGCCACGATCTGCGTGCCGAACTCGCCAATGGCGAAGCAACGATCGTTCAACTGCGAATCTACGCCAGAGATGAACTGTCTGGCATGGGCAGAGTCTTCGAAAAGCGTTATACCGACCCGGAAACCGACCTCATCCAAGGCGCGTTCAGTCCAGGAGAGACCTACGAGATCCATTGAGCCTCAACGCGAGGTGCTACGCAAAACATGCTCGGGCAGGTTCAACCACCAGGACGCGGCGGCTCGCACCGGTCCGGGCATGGCGGGATTGGCAACAAGCCTCCGCAGACTGCCGAAGCGGCGCTGAATTCCCAGCGCGTAGATCAACCCGTCAGCGATGTGCTTTTCCATCGGATTGCTCTGGTTCATCAGGTGCCGCACTATGAGTGCCGTCCAGACCTCGTCGGCACTGTCACTTTCGCCGCAGTGAGCCAGCGAGTGGATCACCGTGGCTCGGAACCGAGGCGCGAAGCCATCGGTGGCGAGCGCGATCTTCTCAAGATGCTGCCGGTGCGTCGGCGTGCCCAGGAATGCCAAGGCGCGCACCATACTGGCAAAGAGGTCCGGATTGGAGCGAGCATCTTTTCCACCCAGCTCCATCGCCAGCACGTTCGCCGTCGGTTTCCGGTACGGGGTCACTCTAATCAGCGACAACGCGCCGAGCCGTGCGGTGACCTGAGGATCGAACAGAGCATCCCCCAGGAGTTCGGCCAATATCGGGTCAGTGGACAGGTGACCGGATGACATTTGGCCAAGTACCACCTCCGCTATCCGGTTCACCGTCACGGACGCGTCGGTCACCGCAACGATGCGGCCGCCGGTGAGTACATTTCGGACTGAGGCGTCGCTTTCATTCAGCCGCAAGGACTTGAACAGAGCCGGTGTAACCGCGTGAAGCTGGTACAAAACGTTGGCCGCCGCTGAACGGCAGTCGGGATGGCCTTCATAGCCCGCGAGCAGTCTTCTCGCATGTTTGGCCAACGCGATCAGATCCGGTGTCCGCAAGTGGCCGCGACCAGTCTTCTCAGCCGCCGCCCACCACGCACCACGCCGGGCTACTTCGTTGACGGGTGTGGACACTTGACGGATCAGGTGAGCCATGGCGTCCGGATGCGGCGTAATCTCCAACAACCCCAACAGCTCGCTCGACACCTGGTTGCGCGAATCCGCCGAAAGTGCGTCACACACCGCGATGACCATAGACGTGCTGGAGGGGTCTCCGACGAACCGCACCATCGCCTCATTGCGTTGCGCCCAATGGATGTGCTCGGCCAGCAACAGTTCCTGGGCCAGCCGTTCGACGACTGCGGGCCATCCCGGGTCCGAAGCGGGTAGAACAGTTCGAGTCGCGTCCAGGTTCGCGGTCAGGGCATCCCAGTCGTCGCCGTTCATCGCGTCAGTGCTCAACGCCCGGTCCACCACGTCACCGAGCCCGGCGCGGCGAATGCCGTAGGGGTCGGGCGGTCGCTTCAGGTGCGGACTACCGGGAGTGCCTCGTTTGTCGTGATAGACGACATCGGCGACGGCGATGAGAGAGTTACGGGGCAGACCGAGCAGTTCCTCGTACCGGCGGATCACCTCGTAACCCGGTATCTGGTCGAGTTTCTCCCAGTGTGTGATCTGCGAACCGTCTACTTCCCGGTCCCAACTGCCGCCACGGAACGCTCGCGCGAACTTTTTGCCCACCGACAAAGACTGGTCGTCACCGTATAGACGATTGATTCTCAACATCCAGGCGATGCGGTACTCGCAACCCAAGCCACCACGGATGTGGCGTTTGACGGTTGGCTGGGTTGGACGGCCGCGCTTACCCGTTCCCATAACCACAACATACGAATCCGATGGCAAACATGTATGAGTCAAAGGTCCTGGTCTTGTTCCCCCGCAACCAAAGTAGGCCGCATCGGCACCAGAAGCGTCCTTAATGGTTACCCGGCTTGATCTCTGCAATAAATCGGTGGTTTCCACGTGAAGCTGGCGCAATCTTGGCGGTGATTCAATCAACCACTGGAGGAGCCACCGATATGGATCCGGCGAACGTGTTCGGTTTCGTCATCTTCGTTCTAATAATCGCCGCCATTGCCAGCTGGGCACGAAAGAAATCTGCCCCACCGGCAAGTAAATGTCAGCATCAGGAGGGATGCTCCTGCAGGAAGAACTCAGATTGACGCCAGATGTTGGCCGTCGAATACTGCCACCAAGGAGTTGCCACTGTGTAGCTCTGGATGGACTCCAGCCTTCCTGCACTGAAGACCGGCACCGCTCGCACACTGGCGACCGTGATCTTCGACGCGAACCCACTCACATGGGAAAACACCGGGGCCGAATCCTGACCAGAGAGCCTCCGCGCAGCCTCTGGGACCAGTAGCCCGCATACATCGGTCTAAGTGTCCGGAAATTGACAGAGCCAGGGCAGCTATTGCACCCGTGCATAGAGTGCCGAGATGTCGACCGCGCTGGAGTCCGCCCGCACCACGGTGGTGGTCACCGCCGAGCGGTGTGAGCAGGCGGTGGTGGCCACCGAGACGGCCCGCAGCGCCGCTGATGACATGGTTCGGTGGTCGCACGGGATGGGTCTTGCGGCGCCCGGCGAGGGGCTACAGCAGATCACCGACGCGCTCAACGAGACCACGTCCTGTTGGATGACTGCGCGCACTGCGGTGCTTGCCGCCGTCAGCGCGCTGGACCGCGTCCCACAGGAACCCCGCCGCGACAATGTCCTCGGGCACGTGGATGCGGCTGTCGAGCAGCTGGACCAGGCCCACACGGCGGCCACCGCGGCAGTCACCAAGTCCGGCGACGCCTACGCGCTCGCCGTCGAGGTCGGGTCCGCCAGTGTGAAGGCCGCCGTGTCCGAAATAGCCGCGGTAGGTCCGGAAGCGACCGCCGCCGTCGACGCTGCGTACCGGGCCGTCGAGGAGTACCGGCGGCAGCTGCTCGCCGTCTACGGGACGGCATCGGTGACGGCCACCGAGCAGGAAACCGCGACCGATAGCCCACGACCCACGACACCGCCAGGACCGCACGCAAGGTGGCGACCCGACCCGCCCAGCGCGCCTCACGTTGCCGCGATCCGCCGTGTCGGCTGGCCAAAGAAACCTCAGTCCGACGATGATGTGCGGGCGCGCGGGCAGCTGTACCACCGCGATGGCACCCCGTGGAACGCGAGCATGCTGATCGCGTCGCGCCGGGGCCCGGCCAGCCAGCGCACCGACCTCAAAGAACCATGGGCCTCGGACCCGGGATACACGACCGGCTGGCATATCGAGGGAAACACAGCCGCGCTCATGGTCAAACACCAGCAGCGGGATGCGGTGCTGTACATCAACCAGGCCGTTTGTGGCGCGGAGGAGCCCCAGGACCCGAAGCGGTGTCACTCGAACATCGTGGCGATGCTGTCGGTGGGGTATGCGCTGTACGTGCATAGTGTGCAGGAGAGCGGCTGGCTACGCCGACGAGTCTATAAGGGAACCGGAGAGGCGATTCGATGACGACCCACCACGACATCGACGCGCACTACGATACCGACGATCCTGTGCTGCTGGCGGATCTCATGGCCCGCGTCGACGACCTCGACTCGCACCAACTGGCCGACTACGCCATCGGCCGCGGCCTCACACCGCCCGGGTACGTGCCCGGTCACTACTACTCCATCGACCTGGCGTGGCCGCCCGGCGCTGACGACGGTGACGGGGTGCTGCTGTGGAGCACCAGCCGACTGGGCGACGACGGGGTGCCCGCCGACGAGGACGACGCCGCAGTGTGGGATTCGGCCCAGCCATGACCGTGCAGCCGGTGGCCACCGACCCGGATGCGCATGCCGACCTCCTCGCCAGAGAGGAAACTCTCGACGCGGCTGAGCTGGTGTGGAGTACGCGCATTCTTTGGGCCTGTACCCACCCGGTTGGGGCGACGTCGATTGCGGCATCAGGCTGCACTTTGCCGTTGGCGAGGACCGCGACAATCCTGGCACGCCTGTATGGGATCTACCCGACACCGAGACCAAAGCGTTGTCCCCGCCAGGGTTGGCGAAGCTCGGATACAGCATCCTCTCGGGCAACACCGAACGCGACCTAGAGCCAGTATTCAGATGCTCCCGATTCCGGTGGGAACTTGTGGTGGATACCTAACGACTATGCGGTGTCTGAACTTAGCTTTGACGCCACCGGTCATATGCGTCGAGTACGGCGATGATTCCCTCATCCCAGGTGGGGAAGATGCCGCGGAGCTGGTGATGTGAGAGTCCACGTCGGCGATCTTTGGGATCTTGACCGTCCAACACATAGACAATGTGGTTAACGCCGCCATTGTCGCCGAACTCATTGAGCACCAACCCGACCATGGTGCTTTGGCTGTGCTGCGGGTCCGTACAGACGTAGACGTAGATGGCGCCATCGTCACGAACAAATGGAACGAGGAATAGTTTTCTTTGTGCAACAGCACGCCGTGTGTGAGGATCAAAGTCTGCCGGATCCACCGCTGCCATACACCCGCCTTAACCACATTGGAATCAGGGACTGCCCAAACCTTACCCGCCCTCCCCTCCCATCTGAACATGACCGATTTCTAATCCTAATAGTACTGAAAGGGCAATGGTCGCGTGAGAACCCATCACCGTCGACTGCCGACGAAGAAACGACTCAGCACACTAGGTTGTGTCTTCATATTCGGCCGGATGGTTAAAGGCGAAACGCCGAAGTGCCCCTGATGGGGTATAACTTGCTCACTGTTGTTGTATGCCAGGAAGAGCGTGGTTCGGCGGCACAGTGGCCGTGGCGCGATGCCACAGCGCGCAAGCTTTTCAGGAGGTGCCATGGGCGTGGCGTGGGTGGTCCGGTCCGGTAGGAACGGTGAACGCGATCAGTGGGCGCTTGCCAACGGGGTCTCTGGTGGCGGCTGGCGAGAATGGCCCGACCTGACTGCGTGCAAGAGCCGCGAGGACATCGCGGCGGTCATCACCAAGATCTTGCCTGACATGGGGATGGCGACCCAGGCCAACTACACCGGGCAGACGTGGGCACTTCGTGGCCGTATCGCCAAAGGCGACTTGATAGTCATGCCGATGAAGACGACGAAGCAACTCGCGATGGGACGCGTCACCAGCGGTTACGAGTACCTCGCTGACCAACCCGACCCGGACCAGCGGCATGTGGTGAGAGTGGACTGGCAACGAACGGACCTGCCCCGCTCAGCGGTGAAGCAAGACCTGCTCTACACCCTCGGCAGCGCATTGTCGATCTTCGCACCGACCAAGGGGCACGCGATCGCCCGGCTGGAGGCCCTGCTGGAGACCGGAGAAGATCCCGGGCTGGTTTCGTTCTCCACCCCGGTGAGTCTGTCCGAGTCGGCTGGCGCTGATGATGTGGACGAACCGGAAACGCACACGGACATCGAAGAGGTGGCGCGCGATCGCATCACCGCACGCATCGCCGAGGAGTTCGCCGGTCATGACTTGGCATTGCTGATAACCGCGATTCTTAGGGCCGAAGGTTATGTCTGCACCATGTCACCCCCGGGGGCTGATAAGGGGATCGACATCGTCGCCGGGGGCGGGCTTCTTGGTATGGACTCACCGCGCTTGATCGTTCAGGTCAAGTCGGGTGGTCAGATTTCCGACACCGTGGTTCGTGATCTCGGCGGCGTTATTCATTCTCAACGCGCGGACCAGGGACTGCTGGTGGCCTGGGGTGGGCTGACCAAGAGTGCTCGTGCGTCGGTGTATGGGCAACAGTTTCGGATTCGGGCTTGGACTGCGGAAGACGTCGTGGATGCGGTGACCCGGGTATATGACCGGCTGCCTGAAGACATCCGTTCTCGCCTGCCGCTGACTCGTGTATGGATGCTCACCGGCTAACACAAATGCCAATGTGGAGCTGACTTCCTGGCCTATTGCAACGCTCGCGATTGTGGCGTTATACAGCCTTCCTCGTAGCGACATCTGCCGGACGTCGACTCCAGGTCAGCTCAGGGTGATCGCGCCGGTCTTGACGAGCCGGTCAGGCTGAGCCGAGCGCCATTGTCGCCAGTGCGAATCCGGCCCGGGCGGTTGATACGCCGGGGGCGGGGGCGCTAAAGCGCACCACCGGTGGCACCGGGCGTGATGTTGGTTCAACTCCAGGTTCTGGCGATGTCGTGCACTGCAATGGAGGCGACGCTGACGGTGCCGCCGTCGGCGTACAGTCGCAGCCGATAGGTTTGGTCCGAGGTGGAGAAGCTGGGGGAGTCGATGTAGGACATTGTGCCGTCGTTGCCGAAGATCTCCAGGTGATTGCGGTCCACCAGTAGTCGCATCCGCACCTTGCCTTCGGAGGTTGGAAGTGCTGCGCCGTACAGCGTCTGGGCGGTTTTGTCGTACAGCACCTCGTGGCCGCCGGAGCCGTCCTCATTGACGTCGAGGCGGAACCCGAACCGAGTGGCGGTGCTGGAGTCCGCGTCGAACTCGGCGATGATCTCGCATTCCTGGGTGACGACGTCGCGCAGCAGTGCCTCGGCCTGTCCGGGATCCACAACGGCGGGCCCGTATCGGTGGGTGTCGAAACGAAGTCCTTCGATCGCGGCTATCGGGTTGCGGGTCACTCGCGGCCCGTCGCTGGTTTCGCGTAGCGCCAACTCGACCGGGAACGTGGCGCACCCCGTCCAGATGTCGCCGCGATTGCCGGGCATCCATAGCATCTGGATGATCCTGTCGCCGGGGGGATGCGCGAACGTCAGTCCGGCGTAGAAGGTGCCGTCGAAGGCACCCCTGCCTTCGACCATCCGCGCGACCGTGGTCTCGGGGTTGAAACTCGTTCCGTCGAAGGTTCCGACGACGTAGTCGCCGGAAGCGTCATTGAGGACCCACTTGTACCCGTCGTTGTAGGGCAGTGGGAACAGGTCGGGGCATTCGAAGAGCCAATCGGCGGCGAAGCGGGACTTGAACGTCCA
Source organism: Stackebrandtia nassauensis DSM 44728 (assembly GCF_000024545.1). GTDB lineage: Bacteria > Actinomycetota > Actinomycetes > Mycobacteriales > Micromonosporaceae > Stackebrandtia > Stackebrandtia nassauensis. The sequence continues at coordinate 3,857,665 of NC_013947.1, read as the reverse complement.
GTCGAGCAGGTTCGGCGAGGAGAAGATGTCGACGCCGTTGCCGCCGGCATCGGTCCAGATGACGAGCTTGAACTCGTTGGTTCCGGTGTGCCAGAACACTTTCGGGTCTCGGCTGGTGCCAGCGGGTGTGGCGATCGGGTTGCCGTTGTCGTAGGTCTGAAAGGTTTTGGCTCGGTCGTTGGAGTAGAACAGCCGTACGCCGTTGGTCCCGGAGAACACCACGATGGGTGGGGTGTTGCTGGTTTGGAGTCCGGTGTGGTTGTCGAAGTCGACGAGTCCGGCGCCTGACCACAGGTCGCCGGGATGGATGCCTGGCTCCAGTGCGATGGGCTGCTGGGTCCAGTGAACTAGGTCGGGGCTGGTGGCGTGTCCCCAGTGCATGGTGTCCCAGGTGAGTCCGTGCGGGTTGTGTTGGTAGAACAGGTGGTATGTCCCATCGTAGTACAGTGGAGCGTTGATGTCGTTCATCCAGCCGCCCTGGGACGAGAAGTGGAATTGTCCTCGGGTGGGTTCCTGATAGTCGGTGTCGGGGTAGGGGAATTCCGGGTAGTCGGCGGCGAAGGCGGGCGCGACGCCCAGCGCGGCCATGCCGGTACCTCCGGCCACGGTGGCGGAGAGCATGAGGAGTTGTCGGCGGGAGAGGCGAGGGCGCATTGTCGTTCTCCTTGGTGTCGTGCGGGAGTGGTCGAGGGCGGGGGAGTCAGGCTCCGACGGCCGGGGTTGCCTCCTTGTCGGCGGCATCGTCGTCCACGGTGGCCGCTCCGGTCATGATCGCCACCACCTCGGGCATGGTGTGCCGGTCCCGGTCGATGAGCGCGACGCGTCTGCCGAGTCGCTGGATGTGGATGCGGTCGGCGATTTCGAAGACGTGCGGCATGTTGTGGCTGATCAAGACGACCGCAAGGCCCCGATCCCGGACTCGGGCGATGAGTTCCAGCACCTGGCCGGATTCGCGCACGCCCAGCGCGGCGGTGGGTTCGTCCATGATGACCACGTGGCGGGCCCAGGCGGCGGCGCGGGCTACGGCGACGCCCTGGCGTTGACCGCCCGACAGGCTCTCCACCGGGGTGGACAGCGATCGTAGTCCGATGTGGAGTTCGGCCATGTGGGCGGCGGCGCGTTCGCGCATGCGTTTCTTGTCGAGCTTGCGGAACACTGTGCCGAGGACGCCGGGGCGCCGTAGTTCGCGGCCCATGAACATGTTGGTGGCGATGTCCAGGGCGGGCGCCAGTGCCAGGTCCTGGTAGACGGTCTCGATTCCGGCGCGCCGGGCCTCGGCGGGGTTGCGGAACCGGACCGGGGCGCCGTCGAGTTCGATGGATCCGGCGTCGGGAATCAGCGCCCCGGTCAGGGCTTTGATGAGTGTGGACTTTCCAGCGCCGTTGTCGCCGATGACGGCCAGTACCTCACCGGCTCGCAGATCGAAGTCGGCGCCGTCCAGGGCGGTGACGTGGCCGTAGCGTTTCGCCAGGCCTCGAGCGGACATACGCGGCTTGTTCATCGGTTCCTCCTGCGGGCCAACTGATCGACGGTCACGGCGAGGATGACGAGGATGCCGGTGACCAGGATCTGCGGCGTGGCGCCGACGCCCATCTGCTGCAGTCCACTGCGGAACACGCCGACGATCAGGACGCCGACGAGGGTGCCCAGCACCGCGCCGCGCCCGCCGAACAGGCTGGTGCCGCCCAAGACGACCGCGGTGATGGACTCGAGGTTCTCGGTGAGTCCGACCTTGGGGTCGCCGACGCCGGTGCGGGCGATGAGCAGCAACGCCGCGATGCCGTAGATGGCACCGGCTGCCGTGAACGCGGCCAGTCGCACCCGGTCGACCGGGATCCCGGTCAGCCGGGTGCCCTCGGCGTTGCTGCCCACCGCGTACAGTCGCTGGCCCCACGCGGTTCCGCCGAGTATGTAGGCGACCACTCCGAACAGGACAAGCATCAGCACCGAGCCGTAGGTGACACGGGTGTCGCCGATGGCGAAGGTCTCGCCCAGGGCGGTCATTCCGGCGGGCAGGTTGGTGACGGTCTCTTCCGCGGAGTACATGTGGGTCAGTGCGTAGGCGATGTTGAGCATGCCGAGGGTGACGATGAACGGCGGCAGCTTGATACGGGTGACGAGCAGGCCGTTGACCAGTCCGAACACGGTGCACGTCGCGATGCCCGCCCCGACGGCCACCGGCCAAGGCAGTCCGGAGTCGACGGCGAGTTTGGCCATCACGATCGAGCCGAAGGCCATGATGGTGCCGACCGACAGGTCGATACCGGCGACCAGGATGATCAGGGTCTGTCCGATGGCGAGGGTTCCCACCACCATGACCTGTTGCAGGATCAGCGACAGGCTGGGGCCGGTCAGGAAGGTCGCCGACTGGGTGGCGAAGAACACCGTCGCGAGCACCAGCGCGACGCACGGGCCGAACACCGGCGCGGTCAACAGCCGCTTCCAGCTCCACGGCTCGGTCAGCGCCACCGGCGGCGGCGTGGCGAGGCTTGTCTTGGTCATCGCTTCAGCCCCAGCACTTGTCGAGGCCGAATTCGACGTCCTTGGACTCGACGCCGTCTACGGGCTTGTCGGTGACGAGGTTGACGCCGGTGTCGGTGTATCCGGAGACGTCCTTGCCGTCGTTGACCTTGTCGGCGATGGCGGTGACGCCTTTGGCGGCCATGTCGAGCGGGTACTGCTGCGAGGTCGCGGCGATCTTGCCGTCCTTGACGGCTTCGACGCCCGTGCAGCCGCCGTCGACGGACACGATGGTCACGTCCTTGGTTTTTCCGGCCGCGTCGATCGCGGAGTAGGCGCCCAAGGCGGCGGGCTCGTTGATCGTGTAGACCAGGTTGATGTCCGGATCGGACTGGAGGCAGTTTTCCATCGCGGTCTGCCCCTTACCCTGGTCACCCTGGGTGTCTTGGGAGCAGACCACGGCGGGGTCCTTGTCGGTGACTCCGAAGCCCTTGAGGAAACCGTCATGCCGCAACTTGCCCACCGTGATGCCCGGTGCCAGGTCGAGCGTGGCGATCTTCGGTTTGGTGTCGCCCAACAGCGCCTTGGCGTACTCACCGATGAGTTCGCCGGCGCGTTCGTTGTCGGTGGCGAACAGGGCATCGGTGGCGTCTTGGGGTTCGGTGGGGGTGTCGAGGGCGATAACGGTGATGCCGACGTCGCGGGCCTTCTTGATGGAGGGAACGATGGCCTCGGTGTCGTTGGGCGTGATGAGGATGCCGTCGACTCCGGCGGTGATCATGTTCTCGATCGCCGTGACCTGGCTTTCGTTGTCGCCGTCGGATTTTCCGGCGGCGGTGGTCAGCTCGGCTCCGGCTTCCTTGGCGGCCTTTTGGGCGCCGTCCTTCATCTTGACGAAGAATGGGTTGGTCTCGGTTTTGGTGATCAGGCCGATCTTGAGGCCGTCGTCGGCGGCGGAACAGGCGGTCAGACCACCCGTGGCGAGCAGCAGGCCCGCAGTGACGGCCAGCCGCAGTGGTTTATGGGCGGAACGCATTGGTACTCCAGGGATTTCACGTGTCTGAGGGGTGACGATGGGTTGGCGGGGGTGTTGTTGGGAAAAGACGTTACCGGGACGCAAACGTTCGCGCAAGCGTTTGCGCTAACGTTTTCGTATTGCCCGTGAAGAACAAGGAGGTCGCCGATGGCGAACATGAAGGATGTCGCGAAGCTGGCGGGCGTATCAGTGTCCACAGTGTCCCATATCATCAATGGCACGCGTTTTGTCAAGGAGGACACCAAGAACCGGGTCATGGACGCGATCCGCCAGACCGGCTATATCCACAACACCATCGCCAGGTCACTGGTCACCTCCAGTACCCAGACCATCGGGCTGGCCATCTCGGCGATCTCGAACTTCTACTTCGCCGACATCATCGCCGCCATCGAGCGCAGCGCCCGCGCCTCCGGGCACACCCTCCTGCTGGCCGACACTCACGACGACCTGGACGAGGAACTGCGGGTGGTGCAGGCCCTGCACCAGCGCCGCGTCGACGGAGTCCTGCTGGCCACCGCGGGCGACGCCGACTCCGAGTCGCTGCAGTATCTGCAGGACCTGGGCGTGCCCACGGTGCTCGTCGACCGCTGCGCCTCGACGAAATTCGACCAGGTCGGCACCGAGAACATCGAAGCCACCGCCGAACTGACCGGCCACCTGACCGAACACGGCCACCAACGCATCGGACTCATCGCCGGGCGCGAACTGCTGCGAACCACGGTGGAACGCGAACGCGGCTGGCGACTCGGCCTGCAACGTGCCAACCTGAAACCCGACCGGCGACTGGTCGCCAGCGGACAGTCCAGTGCCGACTTCGCCGAAGCGGCCGTCGAACGACTGCTGTCCGAACCCGACCCGCCCACGGCCCTGGTGGTCGCCAACAACCACATGACCATCGGCGTGATGAGCGCCCTGACCCGCCTGGGGGTAAGCGTCCCCGACGACCTCGCCCTGGCGGTCTTCGACGACTTCGAGTGGGCCAACTACTTCCACCCCCGACTCACCGCCATGGCCCAACCCATCGGCGACATCGGCGCCTGCGCGATCGAGACCCTCCTGTCTCGCATCGCCGACCCCAAGCGCCCCACCACGACCGTCCAACTGCCCGCCACCTTCAAACGCCGAGAATCCTGCGGCTGCCAGGCACCGACCCGCCCCGCCAAGGAGCAGCCATGAACACGATCGCCGTCATCGGCGAAGCCGTCGCCGACGCTGTCGCCATGCCCGACGACGCGACCGGGGCGCTGCGCCTGGAGGTGAGGCCCGGTGGCAGCCCTGCCAACACGGCCGTGGCCCTGGCTCGGCTGGGCTCCCCAACCCGGTTTCTCGGACGGCTGTCCAAAGGGATACTGGGCCAACTGCTACGCACCCACCTGGACAAGTCCCAGGTGGACTTGAGTGCTGCGGTGACGGCGTCCCAGGAGGCGACGCTCGCCGTGGCGGCGCTGGACGACCAGGGCCGCGCCGCCTACGACTTCTACGTCAACGGCACCGCCGACTGGGACTGGAGCCCCGCCGAACTCGAACCGATCGCGTCTGCGGCGATCATCCACACCGGATCACTGGCCCTGGTACGACCCCCGGGCTGTGACGTCATCACCGACGCGCTGCGCGCCCATCGGCACGACGCCACCATCTCTATCGACCCGAACGTGCGCCCCGGCATCGCCACCGCGAAACGATACCGAGACGGTCTGGACGACTGGGCCGCGCTGGCCGACATCCTCAAACTCAGCGAGGACGATCTCGCCTTCACCCACCCCGGCGCCGACCACCGCGAACTGTGCGAACGCTGGCACGCGCGCGGCTGCCCCCTGATCGTCATCACCCTAGGCGAACGCGGCGCGATGGCCTCTTTGGACGGCGAACCCGTCCACGTCGCGGCCCAACCGATACGCCTGGCCGACACGATCGGCGCCGGTGACGCCTTCACCGCCGGACTGTTGCACCGGCTGCTGGAAACCGGCCGGCGCCTTGACATCGAGACACTGACATCCGCCCTGGAACTGGCGAGCCTGGTGGCCGCGCACACCTGCGAGGTACCCGGCGCCGATCCACCATGGATCGATCAGCTGAAGTGGCCCCCGGCACCCCGTCGTTGAGCCTTCTGGAGGAGACTGTGGACCAGCGCCCGACTCTCGCGCGCCCGGGCGGCGGCGCCTGCCGCCAGGCGGTGCCGGAGCCACTCGTCCTTGTGTCCCAAGAGATAGCGGGCCGAAGGTCACAGGCCCCACGAACTGGAGTGCTGATAGTTTCGCGTCCGTGATCGTGTATCCGCTGTGGCATGTCGGCCATCACAACGAAGCCGGTGACGGTGGTTCGACGGTGCACGTCGATGCCAGCGGCGTGTTCTGCGACGAGTCAGATGGCGATGACGTGAAGCTCCTGGGCATCTACTCAACCGTTGAACGGGTTGAGGAGCGTATCCGGCAGGCCCGACTGCTACCGGGTTTCCGTGACGAACCGGAGTGCTTCTACTTCGACGCACGCGACCTCGATGAGGACGCCTGGGCCGAGGGGTTCGTGCGAGTTCCGCCGGGCGAGTAAGTCCGCAGGCGGACTCCGTGAGATGCCGTCGCGTGGTCACGCAAGCCCAAGGGGACGGGTCGCGAGCATCGCGCCGAAGGCCAATAGCGATGATGCGGGCGCCGTAAAGCTCTGGTGGCAAGGCAGCGCCCGGCAGTCATCACGCGGGGGCGAGGTAACGATGCGGGTTGTGGTGTCGTGCCGAAGGGTGGTTTGGTGACGGTCGCAGCGACCCGGCCGGTGGTGGTGTCGACTTGGAGTTCGGTGCCTGCTTGGTAGATGGGTTCGAACAACGCCAGGGCGATGGGTTTGTTGAGTGTGGGGGAGTGGCACGCGGAGGTGATGGTCCCGACTTGCTGTTGGCCGTCGTATATCGTCGCTCCGGTTTCCAGTGTGGCTGGTGAGGTCGCGGTCAGGCCGAAGATCCGCCGCTGGGTGCCGGTGGTGCGCTGAGCTTCGAGTGCTTCCTTGCCCCAGAACTGGCGCTTGTTCCATCCGATGGCCCACGCCAGTCGGGCTTCGATGGCGGTGACGTGCTCGTTGAAGTCGGTGCCGTGCAGGGCGTTTCCCGCCTCCAGACGCAGACTGTCACGGGCCCGCAAGCCACACGGCGTCACACCCGCGTCGAGGAGTTCATCCCACATCGCTGCGATGACCGGGTTGGTCGCGATGATGTCGAAACCGGGTTGTCCGGCGAAATCCGTGCGGCAGATGAAGGAGTTGCCCCACTCGGCTTGGCTGATGTCGAAGAACATGTACTCCTGGGGCGCGGCCAAACCCAGGCGCCGCAACGTCACCGCCGCTTCGGGTCCCTGTAGCGACAGGATGCCGTGGGAGTCGTGGATGACGCCGATGGTGATCTCGTCGCCGACTTCGGCATCCAGCCGCTTGGCGAAGTCCAGCCACCCGGCCCCGCTGGGAAACATCATGAAACTGTCGCGATCGAAGCGGTACAGCATCCCGTCGGCGATCACGCCGCCGTCGTCATCGCAGGCGAGTGTGTACTGCGTCTTGCCCGGTGAGGTGAGGTGGTGGACGTCGTTGGTCAGGCACCGGTTGAGGACATGGGCGGGATCGGAGCCGGAGATGACGAGCTTCCCCTTATGGGACAGGTCGAAGACGCCCACCGATTCGCGAACCGCCTCATGCTCGGTCACAGCCCCGGCGAACTCGGCGGGCATCCGCCACCCGTCCACCTCAACAAACCTCGCCCCCAATACCTCGTGCCGGGAGTGCAGTACCGAAAACCGAGTCTTGCTACCGCGATCGTTCATTCGCCCCACCCACAACTACCCCTCATCCCCACTATCGCCTTCGCGGTTGATCAAGCAACCGCCCACCGTTACCGCTGCTTGTGATCGCGTGTGATTGCCACCAGCGCCGAGTGACTCGACGTGTGATCGCTGTCGAAGCTACGGTGCAAGCATTACAACATTTTCATGAGGCACCACCGGGAGCTGTCCCGCCTGGCCTGGTTAAGGGCATTGGGGGATCGTTGTCCACTCGCCGCCGCGCCGCGGCCTGTTGAGAACCTTCTTCGCCCACCAGCCACGCGGAAACCGCGACCGTCCCACACGACTGGCGCCTCGCGCACGGTCGTCGCCCATCGATGACGATCACCCGCGTCCACAACGGACGTGAACCCCGCGCTGCCACCAGCCGCAGCACCCCATCACGATATCCCCCGGGTGGGTGGCGGTTGCCCCTCGCGCGGGGGAGCACGGTGTGAGGGTGGCTGGGCAACAGTGAAGGCATGAACAGAACTCGAACCCTGGCACACGTCGCGGGTTGGATCGCCGTGGTCGTCGGCGTGATCCACACCCTGGCTGCGCTGTGGGACAGGCTGAGCACGTGGGCGGACATCCTTTCCCGGGGGCCATGGGAGACCATCTCGCTAGACGTCACCACTGACAATCGGGTCTACTCCGAAGCCTTCTGGTACTCGCCGGGCAGCTTCGGGATTCCGCTACTGCTGTTCGGTGGCCTTGTGCTGTGGACGGTTCGCCGAGGCGCGCGGGTGCCCGCGCCGTTGGGTTGGGGCATGACCGCCTGGGGTGCCGTGATGTCGGCCCTGCTTCCCGCATCGCCCGCGTGGGCTCTGCTGCTGGCCGGGGTACTGCTCATTCTCGCCGCGCACACCTCCCGAAGGCACGGCGCCACAGAACACGCCAAGCCCGTTCAGCGGTAACGCAACGAATGCAACCGAGCGTAGGCAACCGCCCCGGAAGCCTCGCATGTGGCGTGAATCTGTACCCCATCGCTGTAATCGGCGAAGTCGAAGAGCGCGCGTTGCGGCACCGTGGTTCTAAGACTTATTGCTCGAGTGTGGGCCCCGGGGCCGGTGTCTGATGGTGGGGCGGTGGCGTCGTTGGTGAGTGGCGCGCGCGCTGTTGAATAGCGCTCGCGGCATTGAGTGCGGCGCGCATTCGCGGCGATGGCGCTGGAGTATCGGGGTCGGTCGCCGTAACACCTCGCTCCACGACCCGGGCGGCGACGGTGCGGGCTTGGGCGCGGTCGGTGTCTGCGTTGTCGATGGTGGCTTGCTTCATGCGGTCGCGGGTGGACAGCTCGGAGCGGATTTCGTCGACTTCGACGTGTGCTTTGTCGACGTCAGCGCGGGTGACCGTCAGCGTCATGGTGCGCGGCAGTGTCTGTTTGGCGGCGGCGATGTCGGCGTCTATGGCGTGGGCGTAACGCTGTTCCCAATTCTGTTTGAGGTCGCGCAGTGCTTGCTTGGCGGCGGTGTGGTGGGGGAGCCCGACGCGACGCGCGGCCGCGGCCGCGGCGATACGAGCGCGGTGGCCCGCCTCACGGCGGGCGTCGCGTTCGTATTTGGCCTCCGCCTGCTGGTCGACCACCGCGTTGATGTCGCGGTAAAGGCGTTTGCGGGTGGTGCCACCCATCCACAGTTCCACACTGAACTGTTTGGCTTCGGCACGCAGTTCTTGAGCGCGGCGGTGCAACGAGTCCATACGGGCCTGCGCGGCTTGCGCGGCGGCGTGTTCGCGATCGACACGGGCCGAGGCTTGCGCGGTCGCCACGAGTGCGCGGCGATGGGCTATGAGCGAGCACGCTTGCGGGCCGTCGCCGTTTCTGGCGTCGGCCAGGCGTTGCGGCATGGCCTGGGCGCGCTGGTCGCTGAGAGTGCGCGCGGTGGCCAGTTCGTGCTCGACGTAGTCGATCGTGGCGTCCAGCTCACGGAGCCTGTCGGTCAGTTCGGCACGCGTGAAAGCGCCATGGCGGCGTTGCCACCACTGGTCCCACAATGGCTTTTCCCCGATGGCCGCCGCACCGGTGGTGCCGGTCGTCGGCGTACTTGGTACGGGCAGCATCGTGTTGGGCAGGGTGCGTTCGGCGTCTATCGCGGCTTGCAGACGCGGCGCGGGTGTGGGCCGGTCGGGATCATCCGGTTCGGCCGAGCGGGATACGGCGCGAGCGGCGGTGGTGCGGGCCTGGGTACGGTCGCGGCTTTCGGCGTCGCGGACGTCGATGCGCATGGAGCGGCGCAGCCCCAGTTCGGCCTCGATGTGGGCGAGGTCGGATTCGGGAGCGGCGGCATCGCCGGACTCCAGCGCGGCACGTTGGGTTTGGAGTTCGTCGGTGGTGAAGGCGCCCAGGCGGCGTTGCCACCATGGTTGGTCGAGGCGCGGTGCCTCGATGTCTGATGCCGCATCCGCTGGTGTGGCGGCCGCGGGGTCGTCGCTTTGATGGTGGTGGCGGAACGGGTCGGTGGTGGAGGTCGGTTGCGGCCAGGTGCGGTGGTCTAGGTATTCCTCGTACCCGGCGACTTCGGCCAGTGCGACTGGTTCGGGGTCGGGGCGTTCCAGATAGTCGGCGTAGGCGTCGATGGCGCGCTGCAACAGGTCCTGGCCGTCGCGCGCAGCCCCGAGCCGGGTGGCGCGATCGGCGTGTTCGACGACTTCGCGTGCTAGAAACGCGTCGACGTGTTCCATGTGGCGTGACAACGCGGCGTAGGCGGCATCCGGGGACATGCCGGTGAGGTTGACGATGACGTGTTCGGCTTGGCCGCCTTGGTCTTTGTGGACCACCATGGCGTAGCCGAGGCTCACGTTCCCGGCGTCGATGTAGTCGCGTGACACCGTTTGCTGGCGCAGGATCGCTCCGCAGGGTGTGGTCTCGCGCCATTCCAGTCGTAGTTGGCCGGTTGCCGCGTCGATGGTGACTACGTGGGCGCGGATCCCGTTGAGGATGTCGGGCCCTTGCCCGCGAGGCCGGTAGTCGTTGGCGCGGGTGACCACCACGTCCCCGGCATACAGGCGCATGGCTTGGCCCGGCGCGGTGGTGTAGGTGAAGCCGGTGCCCGCATCCAGGTGCCCGGCGGCCAAACGCGTGGCTTGAGCCGCGGCATTGAGGATCGTGACGTCACTGTTGTGCCCGGCCAAGACCATGATCTGGTCGATGGCGTCATGTGGATTGGTGATGTGTTGGAAGCGGGCCCACCATGCCGCCGTCATTCCCGCCAGCGTGTCGTCGAGGCTGTTGGTGGCGTGTATCGCCCCGGTGTCGGCGAACATGTGCAGGGTTTCGCGGCGATGGTCGAAGCGCCAGGCGCTGAGTGCGTGGCGGTGGGTTTCGTAGCGTTGGCGGCGGAAGTCGGTGAGCACCTGGCCGCCGACGATGGTGTGGACGTCACCAAAGGTTGACCCCACCCCGGGGGATCGCAACTGGAACGTATCGCCGATACCGATGATTTGGGTGCCGCTGCGTTCGGCGGCACTCAGCAATGTGGCCTTTTGCCGGTCGTCGGCCATGCCCGCCTCGTCGACGACGAGTACGTCCACACCCTCTAGTCCGGGGCCAGATGTGATGCGGTGCAGCCAATAGGCGACCGTGCGCGACGGGATCGCGGTGGCGTGGCGCAGCCGCAGCGCGGCTACCGCTGCCGTGGATGCTCCCCACACCTGGTGCCCGGCGCGGGCGTGCGCTTCGGCCAGCACTCGCATGATCGTGGTCTTGCCGGAGCCGGGGACGCCGATGACGGCGTCGACGCCGTGGCCGCTTGTGGCCAGTCGGTCGATCACCGCGCGCTGCTGCTGTGACAGGTGGAAGCCCGCGCTGGTTTCGAAGTCAGCCACCACCTCGGCGACCAGCGAGGCGTCGACGCGCGGGTAGGCGCCGTTGAGGCGTTTGGACGCGGCGTTGAAGATGGCGATCTCGCTGGCGACGATGTCGGCCGTCGTGTAGCGCTGCGCGTTGGACAACGTGGCACCGGCGTCGCGTTTGAGCCGCACCGCGTACCCGTCTACGGCGAGCACCTGGTCGGTGAGGTGCTCCAGGCGCTCGAGGCAGTCGACACCCGCGGGCAAGGCCTCGGCGACGGCGGCCAGGATGTCGGCGCGGGTGACGGATTTGCGGTGGCTGGTCACCCCGACATCCGGATGGAAAACCTCGTCGGCGATCTCCACAATCGTCGGCCGCAGCCCCTGGCGAGCCGATGGGGGAGAAGCCTCGGCGGTGATGGACCGCAGCAGTTGGTCGACGTCGGCGCCAGTCAAGGCGGCTTGTCGATGCCAGTCTTGCAGCAGCGCCGCGATATCCCATGGGGCGGCTGGTTGGCGGGTGGCCGCGGCACAGGCCTTGGACTGGCGTGGCGTGGCGTGTGGTTCTTGGACCCAGTTGGCCGCGACCGCGGCGAGGACTTGGTGCTGGCGTTTGCTGAACACGCCGCGCATGTCGGGGGTGATGCCGGTGATCTCCCATTGCCTGGTGACCGGGTCGCGATGCCACTGGATCCCCAACTGGGTGGAGGTGTAGTGACGGATACGGGCTTTGATGTACGCGTCGGCGGCGTGGGCGTGCCGGAAGATGTCGCGGCCGCCCGAGGCCACCGTCCGCCACTTGTCGTCGCTGCAGTGCACCATGTTGAGGATTTGCACGTGGGCATGCAGGTGCGGGTCTGGTGCGGCGGTGGCGACCGGGCGTGCGGTGCGGTGGGTGGCCACCCAACTGATCAACCCGTCAGCGTCCACGCGGCGGGCTTTCTTGCCGTCGCCGTGGTGTCCTTTCAGGCCGTAGGCAGTCCAAGTTTCCAGTGCCGCCACGGTCTCGCGGACAGCTTCCTGGAAGACGGCATCCAATTGCGTCGCGACCGGTTCGGGAGCCAAGGCCTGCACGATGCTGAAGCTTTTGGGCATATCCAGCGTGAGATCGAAGCCGCGGTTGCCGATGCGGATCGTGCGGTTCGCGTTCGCCCAGGCTGTTGCCAACGTCGAAGCAGGATAGGAATCGGCCAACTCGACTCCGGCTTTGGCGGCGATCCACGCCGCGTCCTTGACCGGTATCTTGTGGACGCCGTCGCGGGTCAGACCCCGCAGCATCCGCTCCACACGCTGCACCACGACCTTGTCGTCGCCCAACAAGACCGGGACACTGACGTTGTTGTCAGCTGCGGCGGCTTGCAGGGCGTCGGCAAGCGGCCGCGCCGACAGCATCGCTTCGGGCGCTGTGGCGCGTTTGGCGACCACCAACTGGGCGCCGGTATCGGGGTGCTTGCCGTCGGCCAACAACCGCATCCGGGTCTTGTCAGCCTCAGTCATGGCCGCCCCCGGCTCCAGTTGGAACTGGCTGATGCCGGACCCGGCCAGGACCAGACTGCCGCCAGAGCCCGCCACGAGCGTCTCGGAGTACTGCGGATGCGGCCCGGTGTCGCCATCAACGGGAACGGCGCAGCCGATACTGTCGCGCAGTCGATAGTCGATTTGCGCCATGACAGGGCCCAATGTGGTTACCCAGGCCACAAACCCCACCTCGACCTACTACATGCTGCCCCTCTCTGGCATCAGGATTGACAAATGCAGCGGTCCCACATCAACGATACCTTGGTACTACATCCACCCACATGTGTTGACACAATGGAATGCCCCACACCCTCAATTCGTGAGTGGACAGCCATTGGCCGAGCGTTCACGAGGTCGCCAAGTGGGTCCTAAAGGCAACTTACGAGCTACGACGAGCGGAAGCGTGGGTGTGAGGCGTGGCGCGCCCAGGAGCCGGGACGGTACCAGGGAGGGTTCGGGATTGCAGGCAACGGCGGGGCGTTGGGTTAGCGGCTTGCACGAGGGGTGACCCCGGGCCGGTGTTGGCTCGGGGTCACCGGGGGATTGCGTTAGCCGGGTTAATGGTGGCCGGTGCATTCGTCGGGGTTGTCGCATGTGAGGCAACGCAGGATGGATATAACGTCTTTGTGGGCGTCGCGGCACGACTGGCATTTTTCGTGCCAGCGGAACTGATCGGTAACGATTTGTTCACAGTGGAGACAGCCACGCATGCGGGGGGTGTCGCGAAGCTCTTGGGTCTCGTTGTTGATGTCTTGGGCATATCGCGCGATCGCTGCGGCCATGACAACTGCTGGACTGAGGTCATGGCTGCGCGTCAGGTGAATGATGCCTTTGAAGGCACTGGCGACGATGATCGTCAGTACTTCTTGGTCGTGTCGGAGCAGCGACTGAATGTCTGGCGACATGTGGCCGTTTGATTGCTCGACCATGAACGCGTTAAGCGCGTTGGCGGCCTGTTCGGCTTGGTTGCGGTTGGCGATGCTGTGAGTGTGTTTGGGGGGTGTGAGGTGTGTTGTCAGTGACAGGGTGGTGGTGCGGGGTTCGGCGCTGTGGGCGGGTTGTCCGCACGTGGGGCATGGCTCGTGCCATGCGCGAGATTCGATATAAGGGCTGTGGCAGTGGGGGCATCGTTGATTCTTGGCCTTGTTGAATTCGTCGACGCAGTCCAGTGTGGTTGCGGGTAGGGCTTCGTTGGCGAACCCGGCACTGTCGTCGACGAGCTGATCCGACAGGTGCATGAGCGCGGTGGCGAGGTAGCCGGCGGGGTGGGTGCGTTCGGATTGCGGATCGGCGTCGGGGTGGTTGAAGGTGTGGGTGGCGGCGGCGGCGCTGCGTGCCAGGAGTGCGTTGCTTTCGTTGGGCGGAGGGATAGGGATGTTGATGCGAAACATTATTTATCCTTTGTGGTGTTTTCTGGTTGTGGGGTGGCAAGGGCTTCGCCGTCCCTTGCCGGAACCGAACACTTGGGCTCGGTTGCTTAGGTGGGCAGTGGTGCTATGTGGTTGAGGGTGTTGTTGATGGCAGTGATCGTGGGTAGGGCCTCGGGGTATCCCCAGTGGTGGAGGGTGGTTTTGAGTTCCAACATGTCGTAGATGTCGAGACTGGACAGGTGGTGTGGGGTGGGGGCGACTTCGTCGCGGGGATAGGCCTGGATACGGCTGCCGTACGGGGGCGCGTATTGGTATCGCAGACACACCATGTGATAGGCACCGACTTCGGGATGGTGGTGGGTGGCGAGGTACAGGCCGTGCGCGGTGGTGGTGGGGGCGGAGTGGGGGGAGGTGACGACGACGAGGGTGGCGGGGGGCAGGTGGGCGTGCATGGGGGTGTCCTTTGTGCTGTGCCTGGTGCGCGGTGGGGGCTTCGCCTCCCCCACCGCGATGGTGGTGCTTAGGGCTGGGTGCCGTAGGTCATGTCTGCCAGGGTCTTGGTGATCGCTTTGAGCGCGGCCTTGCCTTCACGGCGGTTCCACATGGCCAGACCGTGGAGGAGTCGCGTCAGTCTGACGAACCCCAGTGTGGACAGTTCGTCGGGTTTAATGGTGATCTCGTGAGGCATGACGGGTTGGACGGAGATGCCGACTGCCGGTGGTGCCATGGTGTAGAACCACACGAGGTAGTAGGTGTCGGGTGTTTCGGGCTGGACGGTTTCGAGGCAGATGCCGTCGCAGGGTTTGGGGAATTGGGAGCCGTCGGCCCATGGGCGGGCGGCGGTGAGGGTGCCGGGGTGGAGGTACCTCTGGGGGTCATTCATGGTTGTTATTCCTTTGTGTTGTGTCTGGTGTCGTTAGGGCTTCGCCTCCCTGTTGACATATCTAATAATAGCCTAACCAGTGTTGATTGTCTAGTGGTTTGGCTGGTGAATGACGACTTTATCGACACAGGAGTCTATTGTGGAATATCGATCTCGTTGCGAGCGGAGGATGATGGACGCGGCGTCGTTGTGACCTGAACGCTGCCGGGAGGCCAGCACGTGGCGGCCATGTGGGGTACGACGAGCGCGTGGCGCTGTGCCTGTCGGCGTTACCGCTTTGCCGGGTGCACAGCGCGTGCAATGGCCGGATGGATAACGAGCGACCAGGTGTGTCCACTAGTGGAGAATGCGCACGGTCCGATGTGGCGCTGAGGGGCTCCTAATGTGCCGCGCCAATGGGCGGCGAGGGTGCTCGGGTGCGGGTTTCAGGCGGTGGGGTCGATGGTGCGTCGATACCAGCGCCATTGTGAGGGCTTGGACGCGTCGGGATTGTCGATGTCGAATCCGTGATCAGGTGGTGGCATCGACGGGGCGGGGTGTTGGGCGATCCATTGGGGTTTGGCGCGGGCGAGTTTGGTGCGCATGGTGGCCACAGGTATGCCCTGGACGTGGGCGGCTTGGCGGTAATCCAACAAGGCCTCAGGTGCGGTGGGCGGGGGTGGTGCGGGGGCTGAGGGTCGGCGGCCGCCGGCGGCGCCGCGACCGGGGCGCGGGTGCTCGACGATGTCACGGCGGCGCCATTCCCAATGGGCGGGGCCGGAGGCGTAGGGGTGGTCGGGATCGTATCCGGCGCGCGGCGGGGGCATGAGTGGACGCGGATGCCGTTTGATCCATTGGTGTCGCGCCTTGTTGGCGTAGCGGGTGATGGTGGTCGGGCTGGCGTGCCATACGTGGGCGACCTGGTCGCGGCTAAGCATGTCTTCGGGGTCACCGCCGGGGGTGGGGGAGAGAGGTTTGTTGGCGTGTGTCTTGGCGGCGAGGATGTCGGCGAATGCGTGGACACCGGTGAGGCGGTACCATTTGCGGCCGTCGATGTAGGTGCCGTTGCGCACGGGGGCGAGCAAGTCGGGATTGGCGGGAATGTAGGTGCGCACGGTGGAGGGCGCGCGGTCGAGGATCGCGCAGACCCCGTCGAAGTCGGTGCATGCCTCGCCATCGATGTCGCGGGTGATGGTGTTGCGCGGCGTGGCCATGTGCGCCTTTCGGATGCGAGTACGGCAGTGGCGGCTGGTCCAATCCCGCACCGAGGTGCGGGGGCGAAGAGGACCAGCCGCCGTGATAAACCAGACAGCCCACAAAGGAAAGGGGCATGTTTATCGCGTCGTAGTGTACTCGCCCAGGTGCGCCGGTAAACCACCCCGAGCAAGGGTATCTAATAATAGCCTGACCGTCGTGGGGTTTCGGCACCGATGCGGTCGCTGGCGAGTGACGGTCACGGGGGCTTGCGGGATCCTGCGGGCGCGTGCGTGGCGGTGGCCTCGGGACATGGTTGATATTGACGACGCGGCCGACTGTTGATCGCTGCCTGAATGCGGAACGCGGAAATGTCGGTGGCGCATTTCGGTGCGGGGCGACTGGCGTATTCGGGTGATGCGGGATGAGGCAGCTGGAAACGGGCGGGCAGCGCCCCGTGTGGTGTCGGCGCCGGTGCCGGGTCACGCGTGGCCCGGCACCATGTCGAAGCAGCGACGTGGCCCGCACCGATTCACGGTGCGGGCCACATGCGGTGTGGTGCTATGTCGCCACGATGTCGCTGATGGTGCGGCTGACCTCGGCCAGCACGCTGGCCGAGGTGGCTGCTGTGGTCATGATGCGTGCGGCGGCGCCCAGATTTTCGGATCCCTTGTGGAACTGGTCGGTGTGGATCTGCTTCAACGCGTCGGTGGCGGTGCTGGCGGCCCAGGTGACGTCAGCGGTGAGTTGCGCGGCCAACTCGGTGAGGCGATGTTGCGTTGCGGCGGGAATGGTGCCCGCGGCGTCGTCGGGGATCGGCAGAATGTCCATAGGTGACCTTTCTGTTGGTGGTGGTGGGGTTTTCGGCCGGCTTGGCGCGACACCAAACTAATTAAATAATAGTGTTTCAACGTTGAGTCGTCTACGGTCGTCAGCGCGGGTGTGGACGTGCGGCGGTGACGCTCGCCACCGTTGCCTCGTTGCGTGTCTATGATGGTCGGATCAGAACATGGATCGCGGATCGCGGGGTAGGCAGTCTACGGCCGGTGGGTGTCCATAGTCGTCGCACAAGAAGCAGTATCGTTCGGCCAGTCGCGCTGCGGCGCGGTGTTCGGGATCGCTAGGGCAGTCGGAGGCGCGGTGCCAGATGTTGACGCAGGCGCCGTCATGGTCGGGGCAGTACGACCCGGTGCGGTCGCGCATGGCACCGCCGCATGCGGCGCGCGGACAGGTGCAGTTGTCTCCGACCAACACCGCGTGCAAGATTTCATCCACTGTGTAGTCCTAAGTGTGAAACAGATGGTGGCGTGGGGGAGTGGAGCGCGCACAGCGCGCTCCACGAACCGGTCAGCGAACGCGCAGCATGAGTTTTTTGTGGGCTTTGGTCTTGAGGCCGTCGTCGCGGCCTTCGACAATCGCGGTGGCCCTAGCGGCGTTTAGGGTGGAGAACTTGCCGAGCATGCGGGGCTTGTCGTGGTCGATGTAGCCGGTGATGGCGCGCTCGGCGGCGTACAAGGTGGACCCGCAGCGGCGCGATTCGGTGTCCCATTGGGCCATCAAGGCCTCGCGCCGATTCTTGGCGTTGGTCTTGCCGCGTTTGGTGGCGTTGGGTTCAAGCGGCCACAACTCGTCGATGAGCGCGCGAAACTCGTCGATGACCATGTCATGGTGTGCCAGCGTGGTTTGCTGGGCGGCGAACTCGTCGTAGTACTTCACCGACATTTTCAGGGTGCGGCGTGCTTGGCGCATTTGATGCATGGCCGATTCGGTGTGGCGAATGCTCCACGAGGTGTAGGCGTTGTCCAGCGCCAGGCGTTCGGTGTTGGCGCACACCGGCCGATACGGGGTGACCACGGCGGTGATCGATGAGGATCCGTCGTGGGAGTTGAACACCACCACAAACGGGGTAATGGTGTCGTTGATGCCGGCGGCGTCGACGGTGACGGTGTCGGGCAGCCGCATGGACACGAAGGTGCGGCGCCCGCCGCGCACCGCACCGGCCGACTCCCACACCACGTCGTAGGACTCGACGAGGTTCCGCAAGAACTCGAAGCATTCGCGGTTTTGCACCGTGTGGTACTTGGATCCCACGACACCCAACGGCGCGGCCGTGTCGGAGCGTAGGGTGTGGAACTTGTCCGGGTGGGTGTGCAGCTGATCGTCCCATTGGTACAAGGCGGGGGTGGTGTGCACGGTGAAGTCCAGTCGCGACAGTTTCAAGACTTCGTCGATGTCGCGGGTGCCGCCGGGGATGTAGCAGCCCAGCCCGTGCCAGGGCGGTGCGGCGCTGTACAGGGCGGCTTGTCCGGTGGTGGTGTCCAGTCCATGGTGGGCGATGATGCCCTGGACGGTGTCGTAGGCGATGATCTCGCCGCGATCCCACCCGGTCATGACGCGGTAGGTGTCGCCTCCCAGGGGCTGGAGGTCGCCGCGGGCGACTTGCGCGGCGATGGCGGCTTGTTGGTTATCGGCGGCGCGGATCTGGTCGAGCTTGGCCTGGGCGAACGCGTCGTTGACGTCGAAGGCCGCATCCATGTCACTGTCCTTTCGCGAGTGCTACGGGGTTTTCGGATGGTTCGGATCGGGGGGCAATCCCCGAAATGAACTAATTAAATAATAGTGTTTCTGCGTGTATTTGTCCATGCGACCGCCTTCCGATTGAGGTCACGAAACGATAAAAACCGCAGGTCACCATGAGTGGCAACGCCGGGTGATGCTGGCCGAGGATGCCATTGGGGCAGCCTAGCTAAAAATGTATTATTCAAGTATTTTGCGTGACGGCACCCGCTCCAGACAGGAAGGACAACCATGACCGGCAACACGCCAGCCCCCGTGTCCTCACCCCAGCCCATGACACTGGAAGAAGCCGCCCGCACAGTGGAACTTCCCCTGGAACTGGCGCGGTACTGGTCGCAACCCGAACGCCGCCGCGCCTACTTTTGGCCGGAGCCACTGGCCACCTCCGCCACTGCCTACGATCGCGAGGACATCGCCGCCTACCGCCTGTTCCTGGACCAATGCGTAGACGTCGAAGAAGCCGCGGCGGTGGTGGACATGCCGGTGTCCACGGCCAAGGTGTACTCCAGCCCCAAAGAACGCGCCAAACGCGGCTGGCCCGAACCCGCCGACACCCGGCCCGCGGCCTCGCGTGGCAAACCCAAGCCACTGTTTCGCATCCGTGACCTGTTGGTCTACAAGCACCACCAGCAGCCACCCACGCGTATCCGACGCGGCGACCCAAACGACCTCATAGGTGTGGAGGAATTTGCCACCGAAATCCAGGTCTCGGAATCTGTGATGAACACCTACGTCACCTGGTCTCTTCCTGATTGGCGCTCTGGCAACGACGGTTACCTCCCCATGCCCGTCGACAGCCAACCCGCGCGCAACGGCAACGTCTACTGGTGGAGGCGCTCGCAAGCCTGGACATGCAACGAGAACCGTCGCCACCGTCCCGGTGGCCGTCCGCAAGGCCAACGCCCCACCACCCACATGCTGCGCGAGGTACTACTGTCGCAGCCCTACAAATCGGTCGCCGATCTAGCCGCCCTGTTGAGCCAACATGTGCCGCAGCCGGTGTCCATTCAAGTCACCCGACGGTTGCTGTCGCAACTGCGACGACAAGTGCTCAGCGACGAATTGCTGCCCGCCTTCCCGGACATCGCGCCAGGCACCGACCGCGACGAACTGCGGCGCACGATCGAATCTCGCCCTGATACCGACGAGGCCGCCCACGCCAGTCGCCAACTGACCATCATGAACGACCTCGAGACAGCGTTGACGCAAAAGGTCCCAGTCAAGCTGAACGCAGGAACACTGGAGCAACTGCTGACAAAGCTCCGCGACGACTAAGCATCGAATGGTCAGACCGCACGAGCAGACATGGCCTGGCAGAGAGGCCTCCACGCCAGCGCTGTCTGTAGATTGTGGATCGAACGGTGCCTTGGTCCGGACAGCGACAAGGCCCCTGGAACTGACAGTACGTGTCAGTTCGGGTCGAAGGTTGCGGGGCCCGAAGCTCTGACCGGGAGCACGTAACGTGGGCGCGAACGCTTATGCGTCCATCTGTCCAAACACACATTGCGGATGTCCGGTTCGGCGGCCCCCACTGCCACAATCACTTGGATGCGTGACATGACCCCAATCGCGACAATCCTGGCGTTGTTGGCTTTGCTGGGTTTGGTGCACAACGGTTTGGCGATCACAACCGAGCGCTGGCGGTACTACGCCGACGAGGAACCGAAGTGGTATCCGGGCAAAGCCGTTGACGCCATCCTGGACCTTGGTGGGCTGGTCAAGGAGGGAATCGGCCAGGGATGTTTGATGAGCGGCGTGCCCATCCTCGGCGGGGCGCTGGCGGGCATGCTGTTGCTCCCTGACCATGTGAACGCGGGGCTGGCGATGCTTGGCGCTGTCGGTCTGCACGTGCTGGGTATAGCCAGCCACGCCGTGATACTGGACGAGCCATTCCGGCGTGCCGTGTTTGACGTGCTGGTGGGGCTTGGGTTCGCGGTGGCGGTGGCGCTGATCGGCCTCACCCTGTACTTGATCTGAGCAGCCGTGTGCGTTGCTTCGCATGGTAATGGCGGACCCCGCACGGACCTGACAGTGGGGCTAAGCCCGTGTAGCCATTGAATCGTCACTGATGTTTCGGGTAGTACTAAGGTATCTATGACACCGCCGCGCGCGGGCTGCCCCGATACCGTCGACAGATGCCGAACGTGCAACGCAAGTTGTGCGCGTGGTGCCGGGCACCGATCGAATGCACACGTCTGCTGTCAGTTCCGATGGAGGTTGCCGGACACTCAAGTCTTGACCTGCGATGCGACAGGTAGGTCGGGACGGTGCTCGCTTCAAACGTCCAGATCAACCTGTCGGTTCCCGGGAATCCGGGCCGAGGCTGGTGCGATTTCAGCGAGGATGTCGATGCTGACGGTCTTGGATCTGCTGACGGGCTGTTGCCCAAACTGTCTCGAAATCGCTGGCCGACAACCACTGCGGGTCGTGCCCCTCCCATTCCGAGATGGGCGGTTCGGCGGTAAGGCCGTAGACGCTTTCATACTCGGCTAGCCGCCCGTCTTGTTGGGCTTGTTGCCATTCGGCCAGCGAGGCAGCAGCCAATGCCTCGTTTCCGGGCTTTTGAAGCTCGACTTGGCGGGTCACGTACCCATCGGTGTCCAGCTCGCAGTAGAACCAGATGGCCTCCTCGTCCCAGAAACATCGAATCCAGCGTGTCACGGGTTCACCGCATCGAAGAGCTCGTCGAGCCAGCGCCAGCCGGCGGTGCCGTCGTCGTGGATGTGCAGCATGAACTCGGCGACCGGCCCGTCGTCGGGGAACGTCATGGTGAGCGCGCCGCGGACCTGGGCGTAGCAGGCGTCGGCCTGCTCCCAGTCCTCTTTGTCAGCAGCCCGCTGTTGCTCAGCGAAGAGGGGACGGAAGTCTTCAAAGCCAGGCAGTGTCTCGACGTTGGCGTTGATCCAGGGAATGTCGGTTTCGGTCACGCGCAGCCGGGCAATCTCCTGGTCACCGCGGAGGAGCCGCCAGACACCGCCGGTGGTTAGGTTTAGGTTGGACATGTCGTCATGATGGCGCTCACCACTGACAATGTAGGGAGTGCGGTCATGGAACGCGCTCGATGCGAGAAATACTCCGGCCGGAGTGCCGCGTTTGGCGAGAAAGCGCCAACTCGGTTGAGGTCGGAGATGAAGCCGCCGATTGTGACAACTATGTCCGGATGTCGACACCGCTTTCGCGCCGCGGCACGCTGATGATCAAACAGATGTCTGAGATCCCATCTTGGC
This sequence comes from Stackebrandtia nassauensis DSM 44728, assembly GCF_000024545.1. Taxonomy (GTDB): domain Bacteria; phylum Actinomycetota; class Actinomycetes; order Mycobacteriales; family Micromonosporaceae; genus Stackebrandtia; species Stackebrandtia nassauensis. The sequence continues at coordinate 3,835,835 of NC_013947.1, read as the reverse complement.
GTGGAAGGTGAGGTTCGGATGCTGCACTGCTGCTATTCGATTGTGGTTGGGCTGGTCTTTCGGGTTGGTAAGTTTGTTATCCATTTGAGAAGTCGTTTGAGTCGTTCCGTCTCGTAGGTGGGTGGTGCAGTGGTGATGGCGGATTTCAGAGTGGCGATCGCAGCGTCAGGTGCGCTCTCGCGCAGGTAGTCGGCAGCATTGAGACGTATGGGAACATTCGCGTCGGGATCGATCAGGATCCGTTGCCATACTGGTGTTGTGAGATGGTTATAGCCAGTCTCGTTTAGAGTATCGATGACTTCTTCGGCTTCTTCGGCGGTCAGTGAATCATCGTCAAGTATGAGCGTGAGACTCCACCGAACGCCTTCGTCGTTTGTAGCTTTACCCCACAGTTTTAGGATCTTGGTCTTGTGTTCCAGTGACGCCAACGGATCTGTCAAGACGGACTCGAAAAGCGGTTTAGCCGACGCGGTTGCCTGGTAGTCAATAAAGCACTGAGCTACTTGGACACGTACACTTATGTGCTTGTGATGGGAATCGCTCAGGCAATTGAGGATATCAGGGGCTCTTGAACTGTCTGTTGTGAGCCATGCCGAAACCGCCGAGGCAATGTCCTCCAGGTCTGCGGTTTCATCAGCAAGTACAGCTCGCGCCAATTGAACAGCCATCCCAGGGTCTTGCTCAGTGACTGCAGCGGCGATCTCCGACTTGATGGTTGATGTGTGTTGTTGCTGCTGTGCTGCAATCTCGAGTAGCTGCGTGCAGGCGTCTTGGCCACAGGCTTGCAGCCATTCTCGCGCGGCAAATCGAATTTTGAAGGCTCGTGCATCGGGATGAGTGATGATTCCAATGGCCGCTTTCTCGATTGCGATGGGAACCTTGGCTAGGCCGTCGGCAGATCGAAAACCTTGAAGCACTGTCCATGCAGTATCGTCAAAGTTTCTATATTTCTGCGCCAAGACGGTGTCGATTAGAGACTCACAACACTTGCTGTCAGCTTGTGTCAAAGCCTCAACCATCTCAGTGATCATGTCATCGTGACCTTGAGATTCTGGGCTTTCGAGTATTTTAACGGCAATTTCTAGTGCTGACGCAACGGATCCCTGGCGTGCGAGTTCTCTGCACACATCGGCACGCACCCAATGCGTTACATTTTCGGAGTCGACGAGCTCGACAATGCGGGTTGTTGCTGATTCTCCCTCGAGGGCTAGCCAGAGTTCGGCTACCCAGCCATAAATATTACTGTTGTCGAATGGCTCCTGCATGATTGCTTCACAAACCCGGGCTGCTTCCTTTGTCAATCCCCGTATTGCCAGGCGACGTGCGGCATCTACACGCGATGTCAGAGGAGCCACGGTTGAGGTCGCGAGGTTGGTCAATAGTTGGGTTGCCGCTGGGTGGTGTTCACCCGACAGGGCATCAAGCGCATCAGCCACTCTGAGTGCGGCGCCACGTGTGGCGTCCACGCAAAGCGTTTCCACCATTGCCAATCCCTCTGGTCGGTTCACCACCCATCCGTAGCATTCGGCGGCTTGGGCGCGTCGGCTTACCGGAATGCTGGTGTTGTTTGCCAATTGAGTAATTTGCTGAATGACTTCGGGATGCGGTCCGAATTCCGCGATAAGGTCAAAGACAACGTCAGCCCAATCACCGCGAGGCGCGGACACTGCTTCGTCTACGAGACGGCGGATGACGGCTTTGCGGATGTCTTCATCGATGATGGTGCCCATGAGCGCCATACGCGCAGCGGCGGCTAGCCCCGGACGAGCTGGTTGAGTAAAGATTGAATCCTGCTGTTGGCGCATAAGCTGTCGTATGAGTTTGACTTGCTTGCTGGGCTCGCGTTGAAGGTAAAGGCTAAGCACGTAAACGCTCAGGTTCTGCGTTCGGGGATCCTTGGCCATGTCAATCCAGAAACTCAGCTTCTGGACGCCACCGGCAAGTGCCGCAGAATGTGCCTGAGCGGCAAGGTACTCAGCGAAAGCGCGGTGTATGAATGCGACATCTGTACCGGCCACAGTAAACAATCCAGTGCGCAGAAGGAGATGCCGCAGGTCGGTCTTCCACCCACGTGGAAGTACTTCAGCTCCGGCGATGTTGTCCAGCAGCCGCTCCTCGGCGATCTGCATCAATGAGTCCGCGCCATCCAAGTAGCGCACCCCAATATGTTGAAGGAGTAGCGGCACCTCGTCGCGTTTCAGATGCGACGCAAGGCGCGCAGGAACCGTGATGACATGATCCTGATCGCGGCAGTGTCTCGGTGGTCGTTGAACATCGTCAACGAACTGCCCAACCAGTTGAAGCCTATTTGTTGGAAGCTGACGATCGGGCTTTGCGGCATGCAACGCTGCCGCCACTGATGCGAACAACGGCACCCGCACGACATCCGCCAGATGGGGCTGTTGTGTCAGCTCGATAAAACTTCGACACAGGGTGTCAGCTGATTGAGGGTGGTAATGGTTGAACCAGTGGCGGGCGAAGTGTTCGAGCTGGTCACGTGAAAACCGTCCCAAGCTATACCGATGCACCCGCTCATGAGCCAGTGGCTGCAGCTCTCGTTCGGGGAGATTACGAGTGAGTATCACCAAGCGGTGTGCCCCTGCCTGCGCGCTTACTCGTTGCAACTGCCGCAAGACACGATCGCGGTCGTCGCGGTCGGTTACCTCATCTAGCCCATCGACAACGATCAACCATCGCGCTCCCGCGACACGTGCGGTGAACCATCGCTCGTCGACAGGCTCAACTGGAAGCGCTACGCGCTGTGCTTCTTTCGCGAGCAGACGGCCGAAAGGCTCGTCAAGCGCAAGCTTTGCAGCATGAATCCGCAGTGGCGGCGACGGCCGAAGGTTGGGGTGAGGTGCGGGCGAAAGCCACCGCATTGCAGCAGAACGCACGATGTGTTGAGCTGCACTCGACTTTCCGGTGCCTGGTTCACCGATTATTAGGATGTGGCGACCGTTAACGTCATCCACGAGCGATTCCAGAGTTCTTACCTCCACCCCGGAATCCATCTCTGAAGATCTAGAGTTCGACGCTGGTTTGTGGGCGACCCGCCTGAGAGTTCGGGGCACGAAGACCTCCGACAAGCGCGGTGAGAAGTCGTCTTCGACAACGTCATGAGGAAGCCGATCCGCGACGTCACGCTGCGCTCGCACGATCTCGACGATCTCCATCTCTGCCGCATTAACCTGCACATTCTTGGCGGGACCGAAATGTTTGCGCACGCTCGGCACCGTCAGACAGTGCTCGAGCCAGAACGCGTCCAACACCTTGCCGCCCCGAATGGCCTCGTAGCGGATGTGGTGCACGATCGCGGCCACCAACGGCGAAAGCAGCTCATGACCCGCGGCCTGCGCGATCGTTTCGGCATTCGGCCTATCGTCGTCGCGTGGCGGGAACAGGGCTTCGGCGATCCAATCGCGCACCGCCACCGGAAGCTCATCGACCTCTCCACCGTCCACCAACGGCAGTGCCGCCTCGTCACGTACCTGGAACAGAGAATCGGCCACATGCTCGGCACGGTCTGCATCGCCGCTGTACACGTACTGCGTCGCTTCCCGCACCCCGTTGCGGACCGCTACCGCCAACGCCCGCTCTGCCAGCGACAAATCGGCCAGGGACAACAGTTTCCTGGCTTTGCCGCCCATCCACCGCGTCGAGGAGTCGCCCGCCTTGTTTATAACCCAGCCAGCCAGGCCCGCCAACACCATCGACCACACCGGCTCCACGCGACCACCCATCCCACGGCTGACAACTCCCGTTGCCCCACAGGCTAACCCACTGCCACTACTCCACACCAGACCCAAACCCCGATATCCGGCAGCCTCGTCATGACATGGCGGTGATCCCCGCACGTCGCGGTTTCGATGCTGCAAGGGGCAACCAGTGTCATCGACCTGCGGCGGCAGATGGTCTGGTCTGGGGCGGAGGCCGTGGGAGCGGGGCCCTCTAATCCCAAACCTGATGCACCCACTGTTTCTCGATGGCTACGAAGATGTCGCCGTCGGTTTTGTGCCAGGTCAGAACGGTGGTCGGATGAAGTTTCGTACAACTCGGTGTCCGCGTGGTTGACAGCGGTGACGAACTGAACGAAGCGACTCCCGGTGCCGATTTACGACGTGGGTGGGTCTTCTGCCGTGTCAAGGTCGATCTGGCGCTCATGTGCGAAGGCTTTGGCCATGGCGGGAAGTTTCGCGGCAGTGTCGGTGACGCGCGAGACGTCGATTTGGACGTTGGAGAGGGTGACGAGCATGTGGTGTAGCTGGAATGCGACGTCGTCAATCCCCATGTCCAGAGTCTTGCTGTGGAGTTGGTATCCGCCCGCCAGCAGTTGGGACAGCTCGATGCTGGTCTGACTGAAAAGGCGGTTGAGCTCCGTGCTGGCGTTGCTGACCCGCTCGTGGATGGCCAGAATTCGGCGACATAGGTCGCCGGTTTGCCCCCCGGCGGGCTTGTCGGCCGACATCGAGGGTTCGGCGGTGGTGGGTGTGGACAAGGGCTTCTCCTTCTTGTTGTTGGTTATGACAGGTGGAGCAGGCAATCCCAGGGGGCTGGGGTGCTGGGGGCGGGAAGCTGTCGGTAGTCGGCCAGGGCGAGGGCGACACCGGCCGCACCGACGAGGAGGCCGGGTTGGTCGTGGGTCTGGCCGTGGTCGTGGTGCTGGAACCCGAAAGGGCTTTCGGGATCGAAGGCCGCGGCGACTTCGTTGACGGCGGCCTTGGTGACGGGATCCTTGGCGGGCTGGGACTGCACGATTCCGGCATAGCCGTGGCACAGGGTCGGTCCGTCCACATCCCACTGTTCGGGTGATCGGTCGGCAAAATCGTGGAGGGCGTTGCCCGCGATGAGGAGTACTTCGGGTTCGCCCAGGGCGTGCCCGGCGAGGATGAGCGCGCGGGTGATGCCGGGAGTGCCGTAGCACCAGGCGTCGGCGCGGCCGGTTGTGGCGGGTGGGGTGTGGTTGTCGAGTTCGTCGCCGGTGACGGCGGGAGGCCATGTCCCATCGTCACGTCGCCAGCGCACCAGCCAGGTGGCGGCGTGGTCGATGGCGTCGGTTTGGCCGGGTACGGACCATCCGGCGATGTGGGCGGTGGACAGGAATGCCAGTGGCCCTGCCACGCCGTGGGCCAAGCCAGTGGTTGCTGCCCCTGAGGGGTGGACGGCGACGGCCTCGGGGTGGTCTGCGGCGGGCATCCACCATCCGGGTCGGTGGGTGTCGCGGGGTGCGAGGATCGCGGTCAAGGTGGTCAGCGCTGCTTTCAGACCGGGCTCGACATTGCCGACTGCGGTGTGGTGGGCGGCCAGCAGGACGCGGCCGATCCCGGCCAGGCCGGTGATCGCGTCGTAGACGTCCCAGGTGAGGATGTCGGTGCGCTGATACAGGTCGGCCATGTCGCTGGCGCATGTGGACAGCCATGTTGCGCCAGGAGCGGTGGCGGGATGGTGGTGGGTGTCGGGCAGGTAGCTGGTGCCGATGATGAGGGATGCGGCCAGGCCGCCGAGTCCGCCTTGGATACCGCTGAAGCCGCCCGGGTGGTTCTTGAGGAGTTCGGCGGCGGCGGTCCAGTGGCGGTGAGCCGCGTGGGCGAAGTCGGGGTCGATGTGAGCCAGGCGGGCGTGCAGTAGCGCAGTCCCGGCCAGGCCATGGGTGAGGGACGCCACCTCGGCACCGGCGACAGCGGCGACGACGGTTTCGGGGTCGCGGAGGCGTTGCGCGACGGTGGTGATCTGATCGTCGAGTGTGGTCATGGTGTTGTCCGAGCGATGAGGTCGGCGGCCAGTGCCCGGGCGATGCGTTCGCGGTTGTTGTCGCCCAGGAGACGGTTGGCGTGCATGTGGATCAGCGATGAGGCGCAGTTGACGCGGCGCTGCGGCGGCAAGAACGCTCGGTAGATTTTCAACGCGGCGGCGCGGTCTTCCCACAGTGGTGGGTGGAGCGGTGTGGTGTCGTCGAATGCGCGGGCGCGGGGACGCAATCGGCCCTGAACGTGACGGGCGGCCCGATCCAGGCGGTACGGGGTGAGGGCGGCGCGGTCGCCATCGGCGACGATGCGGGCGATCTCAGCTGCCGATACGGCGGCAACCGCCAGCCGGTCGTTAGCGCTGGGGTGGCTGGACAGGAGGCGGGCGGTGAGGTGGGCGTCGTGGTGGAAGACGTCTTCGACCAGTTCGATGGCCCCGGGGCCGCCGTAGCGTTCGGTTTCTTGGTGGTAGGTCTCGATGCCGAATCCGCTGGACAATCCCTCAGTGGTCAGCGCGGCGCACGTCTGGCCGAGGATGGGAAGGAGTTGCCCGCCCAAGGTGGCGGGATCGCCGTGGAAGCGGATTCTCAGGTGGGGTCCGCGCTGCGGGGTGTCGTAGCGGAGCCAAAACCAGCGCTTCCACAGGTCGGCGACGTCGGTGGCGGCGTGGGTGATGCGTGCCAGGACGGCGTCTTGTGTGGAAGGTGGGGCGTCGATGGCCAGTGACAGCCACGGCCCGCCGGGCAGAAAGGCGCCGTCGCAAGGGCAGCGCACTGATGCTGAATACAGTGGAGTGACGGGTTCGGGCTGCGCGATGGCAGCCAGCGGAACGACGATCTCCAAGGCGTGACGTCCTGCCGCACCAGGCACGACGGCTTGGATCGCCTGAGGGCCGCCGGGCGGTTCGGTCACCGCGGCTACTCCTCGGGATACGTAGCGGCGAAACAGTTCGCGGTCGTCGTCACGGTCGAGGTCGAGCGGCAGATGCCGGTCGGTGTCTTCGACCACGACGGTGATCGGCAGCGCCGGGCGGGTACTGGTGCGCCAGCGCTTCAGCGCGGCGTCCCACGGTGTTCGCCCCTTGGCGGCCTGGCGCAGATCCTCGGGGAGCCGCCAGCGGGCGGGGGCGAGGATGACGTTGCCGAAGCGCACGCGCGGGGTAAACGCGGCGGATTCGAACGGTCCCCAGGTCCACGGCCGCACAGCGACGGTGCCGTGTTGGGACAGGCGGCACAAGAAACCCGCCAGCGGTGGCATCAGGTGGTGGCCCAGCTGGTTGTGGTGGACGGCCTTGACGGGCCGGTGGTGGCGTATGGACCACAGGCCAAGTCGCTGGCCGTTGGAGATCACCGCGAGGTCGTCGGGCAGCAGGTCACCAGGTCGGGGCACGGTACCGATCGGGATACGCCAAGGAGCAGGCTCGGCGCGACCGGTCAGTGCGGCCACGGCGAAAGACAGCGGCCGAAACGCCAACTCGGTGACCATCGTGTCCTGCCCCGTGTCGGTAACGACCGGACCATCAGGCACCAGGCCGGTAAAGCGCGCGCGGGTGGACCCCGCCGGGGAGGCGGTGTTGGTGACGGCGAAGCAGAAGTCCCCGTCGCTGGCTGTGCTGCTGGCGACCACGATGCGTGTGTAGATCTCGGCCGACGGCTCGGCCTGATCGCCTGGGCGGCGCTGGTCGAGTGCGTCGATCACTGAGGCATCGAGCTGGACTTCCAGCGCGCCGCAGGTGAGGGCGTCGTTGAGCAGTCGGGCCAAAGCGTCGGTGGATGCGCGGTAGTGGGGCGCTGCGGGCTCGTTCGGGTCGTGGCCGAGGCCGGTCACGAGATCGCACGCCTCCAGCACGGGCACCAGACGGCCCGCACCGTAGCGGTGGAGGAAGCGTTCGTGCCAAGTCGACAGTGGATCGGTGTGGGGCGCGATGCGCCACAACACCCCGGCAGCCTGCGCGATCTGATCGGCGGCCTCCTTCGGCAAGCGGATGCGTGCTTCGGCCGCGGTGTCGGCGCAAAGTGGCCGCCAGGTCTTGTTCAGTCGGTCGGTGATGCGGTGGGCGGTTTTCAGCGCGGTCATGCGAGCGGCGTCGCCGGGCGGGTGAGCATCGGCTGTGGCTAGGGTTTCGCGGAGCCGTGTCAGGGTCTTGGCGAGTGGTTCGGTGTCGGGGAGCTTGTCTAGGACGTGACTGATCGGGTCGGTGCACGCGTCGGGCGGCGTCAAGTCGGTGACGACGATCCCACTGCGGACCAGCTGGCGCAGGGCCGTGTCGATGACCGATTCGGGAACGTGGGGCCACCGGTGCCGGATGGCGGTGGCGATGCGGCTCCACGTTGCGCTCGCGCGGCAGGCGTCCATGATCACGTCCACGGCTTCGGTGGCGCGGATGCTGGCGTGTTGCGGTTTGGTGAGCGAGTCGTTCGAGGGCAGGTCGGCCTCCAGGCGGTCGCCGCGTCGTGCGGTGAGGTTGTTGGCCGTGAACCTCAAGCCGCGCAACACCTCGGTGGAGTCCAAGACCTGATCGCACACCTGATGCAGCCACACCGGGTTCGGGTACGTCCGCACCCGGTGGGCGGTGCCGATGGCCAGGTCGGGGCTGGCGTCGGTGAACTCCACGTCAGCGACGGCGGCGAACACGCTTTGGGGGGTGGTGCGGCGTCGTGCCCGGATGTCGAAGGCGCGTTGGGTGGCAAGTCGCCGGTCGGCGTGGTCGGGTGCGGTGTCGGCGTCGACCTCAGACGACAGAAACATCCCCTCGACCACCACCGGGTCAGTCGGGGTGGCGGGGCCAGGATCGTTGTCGGGCAGCAGGGCAAGGCGTGCCAGACCGAATCGGGGGTCCGCGAGGCGGAACGGCCCGGTGCCGGCCGCCCCGCCTCGCTTGCTGTTGTCCATCAGCATTTACCGGGGGCAGCCGACCGAGGTGCACGAGTTCGAGCAGCCGTCGTTGGTCGGGTTGCACCGGCGTGCTGACCTTCCGCCCGCTTGGACGCGGACGTCCAAATTGAACAAGTCCTCAAAAGACTCCATATCGGTTTGCTGCGTGTTGACGTCGGTCATGTCGTTCTCCTTATCTGGTTGGGTTGTCGCGGATAGTTAGGAATTGGTCGTGGTTTCGGGCCACACCACGACCCGAGAGTGTCGCTTATGGACAGACATGATGGCTTCGGAGACGTCCGGCAGGCCAAGTCCGGAGGGGTAGACCTCGATGCGTATCCCGGTCACCGACTCCTTCGCTTCCCGCCAGCGCCGCACCTGTGCGGCCAGCGCGGCGACCGCGTCGGGAGCGGCCGGGCCGTAGGCGCACACGCCCAGTTCGAACAGGCCAGGCTTGACGGCACTGTCTCGTTTGGTCAGATATCCGAGGGCATCGGCCGTGGCGATGCCCATGCTGCCCCAGCCGTGGACCGGTTCGGCCAGGCCGCGTTTCGCGATCGACGGGGGCGCCAGCACCCGGCAAAACCCCTCCAGGTCGACCAGGTAGAAATCCAGCATGTCCAAGGGCGCGTCGATGACGACGCCGGTCCATGCCACTTCACTGGTGTTCGCCGCGGCAGTTGCCTTCTGCCACATTCGTCGGGTTGCTCGCGTGCCTGACTTGACAGAACGCTGTCACATCAACGTAGGTGGTGTGGACGTAAACAACGGTTCCGAAAGGCCACCGCGATCATGCGTGCATTGCCCATTCCAGACTGCGATCTTCTGCTTTGGCCGTCGAGCATCGCTACTGTGGCGTCCATGTGCAACTCCTGGCTGGGATCGGCATGAATGCATCCGCGGCGGGGTGGTCAGCGCAACAACAATTACGAGTGCGCTTTGTGTGTCGTTAAGAGATGCTCCAATTAGGTCTAACCGGCACCTCGTGACCCTACTTGTATTCGAGCCTATTCATTCGAGCGGGGACACGTATCTGGATTGATTTGATTACCGTGCAACTGTGATGGCGCGGTACAGTTCAATCTCTTGGTACCGCGACCATTTCGGGAGGCTCATGTGTCAAGAGGTGATCGGCGAGCATTGACGGTGACGGTGCAGCGAGTCGATCCGGGGGAAGTCGAGATTGCGTGTCCCGAACTGGATGGTCGTGCATGGAGGCTACTGGACATGGCCACCAAACGTGGCGAGAGCTTGGCCAGATCCCTTGAAGCCCTGGGATCGGGGTATGGGGTTGAGCATATTTCCGAACCAACGATGGCACAGTTGCGTCGGATCGACGAGTTCGCTTTTGAGACGAAAAACTTGGTTCGGATTATCCATGTTATCTCTCATGGCGAAGTGGATGGACAGGATCAGCTGCACTTGGTGGCTCGCAACGGGTTCGGATATCGCACCAACATGACAAGCCTTTGTCGCAGCCTTGCCGATCTTGCTGGAGAGTACGGACATATCTTGTTGGTCTTGGATCTGTGTCATGCGGGCACCGCAGTGCGGGATCTAACCCATCGACAGTTTGGGGACCGGTTGTGGGTTGCTGCCGCTGCTGGTGCCGATCGAGAAACATGGGATGGAGTATTTACACAGGCTTTTGCTGACACGCTGATGCAGATTGCAAAGCAACGCAGTGTAGAAGGCACTGCCGATCAGCATGTTTTTGATCCGAGCGCCCCCTACGTGAGTATGGCATTCGTTCGAAGCCGAGTGGTGGAGAACCTGGTGAAGTTGTGGCCAGAAAAGGCGGCGTCACGGGCGCCAGACCCTTGGTTTCATGGGGCGTTTAGCAAGGGTGATGGCGGAGTTCAGGGGGTGCCGTTCTTCGCCAATCCGCGATTCGACCCGCTCGCTCGCGACGCTGTGACTGCACGCCAGCGAATTAGTTCTGGGTTGCACGAGTATCTGGACATCGCACACTTTCAGGATCGGGTAGGCACCCATTTCACTGGTCGACGCACGTTGTTGACTGAGCTTGGGAACTGGCGGGCTGATCGAGACACTAATACACCGGTGCGGTTGATTGTTGGGGGTGCTGGAGTCGGTAAGTCCAGTGTGTTGGGTGTCATTGTTCTAACAGGACATCCACATGTCGCCAAACGGCCTGAGTTTCACAAACAGTTGGCTGAATTGAGAAGGCGTCTACCGTCTGAGTTCAGTCAGGAGTTTACTGAGCCCATTGCGGCAGTGCATGCCCGACAACTGAGGACAGACGATGTCGTGGGTTCATTGATGGATCAGCTTTACGGACAAAGTGGAGGTCCGAAAGCCAAGCCGCCTGATAGCACTGTCGGTAACTTCATTTCGTGGTTGAGAACGACGCAGCATCCACCATTGCTGATTGTGGACGCTATCGATGAGGCCGCTGACTCCCTTGACTTGATTAGGCGATTGATAATTCCACTGACGCGAACGGCAGTCCATTTCGGAGCAGTCCGATTGCTTCTGGCGCTGCGCACTGTCGACGAACAGCAACGGCGCCTGGCGAAAGAGATTGCGAGCATCGCATCCGCAGGTGATGACCGGACCATCAAACTGCACGACATCGACTTGTCTGAGCCAGCCGAGCTTCATCGTGACCTCCGGAGATTTCTAATTGAGACTCTGGAAACTGACGACAACCGCGCGTGGCGCCAAGCGCGGGTCGCGTCTGTCGCTCAACATGTGGCTACTCAATTGACCCGCTCTCCCGAGGGCGACTGGGGGGCGTTCTTGGTGGCGGTGCTGTTTTCACAGTACTTGCTGCGTCAAACTGAGCATGATTTGGATGCCGCATTGCAGACCATTCCCCGCACGTTGCCAGAGGTACTAGAGCTCGATTTGGCAATGGGTAATGCGCGGCGTCGTCAGCAACGTCGCGCTGTGTTGGCGGCCCTGGCACACGTCAAGGGCGCTGGCATGCCGTCTCACTTGGTGCATCTACTGGCCCAGCAAGTCTTCGGTGGCGGTGACAACCTCGACACCGCCACTTTGTTGACTGACCCGCAAGACCTGAAGGTTTACCTGCGTACAAGCGTCGATACCAACAACACCACGCTGTTCCGGTTGTTTCATCAAGCACTGGTCGATCATCTACTTGCTTATCCTCGGCGATCTGCGCATGAAGGACTTCACACATGACGAAATTTGATGACGTACGCGCGATTGCCCGTGCTTTTGTGGAGTATGCAGATAGTACGTGGGCCTGCGACCCTGAACCCTATCTTTGTCGCCATGCCGCAGAATTCACCGCTGAGGCTAGTATCTTGGCGGAACTGCTGCCGCAACAAGACTTTCTAAAGAATGCTGATCCACATCGCTTGGTTCCTCTGCTGCGACAAGAACTCGGAGGCCCTGCTGCCCGCCTAGCGATCTCGTATCTGCTCCATGCAGGTTATCACCGTAATACGCCCAATCCTGATCAACGCGCGCTTCGGATTTACATAGACCAAATTCGTGCTGGTATCGCACATCCCACCGTCGACCTTCGCGCTGAAGATTGGACACCGCGATGGGCCATAGGAGCCCACTTTAGCCCCGCGCTCTTCGAAACCCTCACCGGGTATTTCCGAAAAGTCACAGCATTGGCATGCACCACGGTAAACGGCGACTCCGTAGCCATCATCGGAAGTATTGATGGGACAGTTCGAGCATGCAGTCTTACCACCGGACAACAATACCGTCCCGATCCGACTGATTGTCCCGAAGTGGTAACAGCATTGGCATGCACCACGATTAACGGTGACCCCGTAGCCATCATCGGTGGCACAGCTGGGACTCTTAGGATCTGGAATCTAATTACTGGGATAGAACACCGTCGATCGTTGTTTGGCATTCGGGCGGTTCGAGCGCTGACGTGCACCACGATAAATGGCGACCCGACGGCCATCCTAGTTAGCGATGACGAAACTGTGTGGCGATGCAGCCTTACCAACAGATTTCGTAACGATCTGGTACGGCTTACTATTTCAAAGCCCATAACGGCGTTGACCTGTGCCACAGTAGAAGAACAACCTGTAGTTATTACAGGCAGCAAGAGCGGCAATGTACGATTGCACAATCTCAATGCCAACAACGAGTGGCGTGTAACCTTGCCGAAACGCAATTGCGAAGTGCGGGCACTTGATTTCACCACCGTCAACGGTGACCCTTTAATAGTCATTGGTGACTATGACGGGTCGCTTAGAATATTGAATCTTGCGACGCGTGAGCAAACCTGGCTCAACGTTTCAGAGGCAACCGAAGATCCCAACTCATATCCGAGGGCACGCCGAAAGGAAGTCGTGTCGGCGACATCTTCGGAAGAAGATGGGAGTTCCATCGCAGTCACCATAGATTTCAAGGGAACGTTGCGTATATGGGACCTCGTTGCGGGCACACATTATTGTCCCGATCTTGACCGAAATACCGCCCTGTGGTCGCCCGCGCTCTGCGCTACAGTAGACGGTCGCTCGGTGATTATAGTTGGAAGCCGCGACGGAAAGGTCCGCGTGTGGGACTCCGCCATTGAACAACAGACCGAGTCGAAACCCATATCCGTCGAAAAAGTCACAGCAATCGCATGCACAGTCGCAAATAGCAATCCAGTAGCGGTAACCCTGAATAATCGCGCGACAGTGCAAGTATTGGACCTTGCCACCGCAGAACGGCTCCGTCTGGACATTCGTGGACATAGCGGTCACCTGACGGCAGTAGCATGCACGACGGTTGACGGTCAACCTATAGCCGTCATTGGTGCTAATGACGGAACCGTACAGGCTTGGAATCTTACGACAAGACAATCACATTGTGAACCGCTCACTGAAAGCAACGACCTAATCCTCGCGGTGGCATGCACAACAATTGGCGGTCAACCTGTAGCCGTCATTGGCGGTAATGATGGAACCGTATGCGTTTGGAATCTTGGAACTGGACAACAACGCCGCATGGTCGTGTCCGAAGAAGCTGGGCAGATCACCGCAGTGGCGTGCACGGATATCAACGGTGAGTTGGTAGTTGTCATAGGCTGCGCAAACGGATCATTGTGGGTAGGGAACCTCGCTACCGGGCAACAGTACCGCCCAGATTTCGCTAAAGGTGTCCTGCCGATTCGCACTTTGGCGTGCACAACCGTAAATAGCCACGCGGTGGTGGTCCTCAGCGGTAATGAAGACTCCGTGCAATGCTGGGATCTCACCACCCGACGACACCTCGGCCCAAACCAGAGCAGTCGCGTATTGCCGGTTCGTACGTTGGCGTGCGCGACAGTGGATAATCACCCTATAGCCGCCATTTGCAGCAACGACGGGACAGTGCGAGTCTGGGATTTGCAGAGGCACAAGCAATTGACACAACCTATCCGCATTCTCGATCCAGTAGATTGCTTGGCCATAGCCCCCGACCTATCGCTAGTTATTGCATATAACACCGAGGTAATGGCCTTCAATCCACCCCAAAGGTGGGACTGGAAGGAAGATACATGAAAATTGTCGGAATACACGGAATCCGGTGCTATCGACCTGATCCTCCACTTGAAGCCGCACGTTATTTGGAGACCAAATGGCGCCAGGCGCTGGAAGACAATCCAGTACTGAAATGGCCAGTAAGGTCGATCGATTTCTCTATTAGTTATTATGCACATCTGCTGGTCCAACAAGGACGACAATCCGACACAGACCTAGATGATGCCGCATTGCAATTGCTGACCGAGCTCTTGGCACCCTGGACACCTGATGCCGCCGGTATCCAAGGTCGGGCCATGGTACTGCTCCGACTTGCCGCAGCGCGTCTAGCCGGGAAGCACGGCCTGGAGGAACGCACAGTGTGGCGTTTCATTCGACAGTTCGCGGCTGAAGTTTCCTACTACCTGGAAGGGCGTGAAGGTTTTACTCCGCGTGACACAATCATTGACGCAACTGCGAAAGCAATCGACAAGGCTGACATCGTCATCGCCCACTCACTAGGCACTGTGATCGCCTACGAAGCCCTTCACCGGCACCGCGTGGCTGTGCCGCTGTTGATCACGCTTGGATCGCCGTTGGCGATACCCGCCATCGTCTCCCGTCTAAAACCTCCTGTCATTAATGGTCGGGGTCGCAAGCCGCCCAGCGTAAAGCGTTGGATCAATCTTGCCGACTGCGGCGACTACATTGCCATTCCTATCAATGAAACCGATAGCATCAACGCAGTTTTCGATGGGATCGACGAGCACAATGATTCCATTCGCATTGGCATTTTCAGATCTCATGGTATTGAAGGCTACCTTCGACACCCAGTTCTCGGACGCGCTGTTGCAACTTAACTGTGGGGTCGCCAGTCCTTCACAGACTCAAATCACCTGTGCGTTCCGCTTTCTGGCGATGGAGCGCGGCCGACCAGACCGGCGGCAACCCGTGGATGCTCGGACCGGACTGGCCAAGGCCACCGACGACGTCGTCGATACCGACAAATGCCCGGTTGACAACGTCGAGCTGGAGCGACTGCAGTTCGAAGCGCGGAGAGGCGACCCCGATAAGGAGTTCGCCGGCGGCTACATCGCCGCCTACGGCGACCAGGTCTGCGAACTGAAGGCCGTAGCCTTCGCCGCCCTGCATTAAGCTGGCTCATACGGATCAGCAGTCACAAACAAGGCGGGTTGTCGTGGTCGTGGTGTTTTCGGAGGCTCAGCCCGGTCGTCCAATGATTCGCATTGAAGTCGGCGAAGTGGACGAACTGGACGATCCAGGACGGTATTACGAGGACGACGCGACCCGGGTCGCTCTTCCTGAGAAGGTTCGAGAGCGCGGACGAACCCTGTTCATCGAAGCCCTTGACATGCTGGACAGTTGCTGTGAGGCAGTGTCAGAGAAGTTCGCCAAGAAAGCAGGGAACGGACCGTCCGAAATCGAGATGCGCATGGCGTTGCAATTGGACGGCAAGGCCGGGGCGAAGTTCGTGGAACTGGGAGCCAGCGCCCACATGGACGTGGTGATGCGGTGGAAGGACCCGTCCGATGACCGATGACATCCAGGTACTTCCATACTCCTATGTAGTAGGGCAGGACGCGCTCAAGCACGCGCTGGAAATCAGCTACGTCAGCCGAGGTTCTGGGGGCGTTTTGATCGCCGGCGAACGCGGCACCGCGAAGTCGACCACCGTCCGGGCGTTCACCCGCATGGTGAACGACCGACTGCCGGTGACCCTGCCCATCAACGCCACCGACGATCGGGTGCTGGGCGGCTGGCGCATCGAGGAGCTGATGCGGGGCGAGGCACGGCCGCAACCGGGTCTGCTGGAGACCGCCAATGACGGCGTACTGTACATCGACGAGGTCAACCTTCTAGACGATCACCTGGTGAACGTGATCCTGGACGTCGCATCGACCGGGATCCTGGTGGTGCAGCGGGAAGGCCGCGACGAGCAGATCCCGGTGTCGTTCACGCTCGTGGGCACGATGAACCCCGAGGAGGGCGGGCTGCGACCGCAGCTGCTCGACCGCTTCGGGATGGCGGTACCAGTGAGCACCGAGACGGACGTTGGACGCCGCGCGGAGATTCTGTCTACAGTGCTGCGATTTGATGTGGAGGGTGCCCTGCCGTCCTCGACCTGGCTGAGCCAGGGCACCAGGAACGACCAGGCCCGGCGCGAAGCACTCAACGCGGCCCGCGATCGCGTGAGCGACAGCGTGGTCAGCGACAAGATAGTGGACTTGTGCGCGCAGGTGGCCACCGAGTTCAAGGCCACCGGGCACCGCAGCGAGATCGTCATGGTCAACGCGGCCCGCGCCGAGACGGCCCTCGACGGACGAACTGCGGTGGAACCACGGGACGTGGCGGCGGTGGCTCCGTTCGCGCTGTTGCACCGCCGTCCCGAGGCCGCCTTCGCCGAAGACCTCTCGTGGACTGCGGCGGATCAGAAGCTGCTTGATGCCCTGACCACGGAGTGATCGATGGAACGGATGGCCACCGCGCTGGCGTGCGCCGCGATCGATCGACACCTGGCAGGGGTGCTGCTGTTCAATCTGGATCCGGGACGGATCGGTGCGCTGGGGCGGTGGCTCGCAGCGTTGCTCGGCAGCCAGACCCGCACGGTGCTGGCTGGCGCGGCCACCCACGATGAAGACCTGTGGACCCGGTTCAGCCTCAGCGGTTCACAGGTGTCCATCACACCGGGCGCGCTGTTCGACCAGACGGTGGTGCTGGTTCCCGATCTGACACAGCTGAGCGATGCCGGCGCCCGTGCGGCCATCGCCACCATCGGTGCCGACGTCGCACACATCGAACGTGATGGGCACCAGTCGATCCAGGTACCGAAAGCCCGCTGGCTGGTGGGTTGCCGCCGAGAGGGCGCGGGGGAGTTGTCGCGGCATCTGCTCGACCGGTTCGCATTGCGCGTCGACGCCGCCGACGTGCCCGGCGAACTCGACCCGCCACCACGATCGTGGCGCGACGCCGTCGAACGCGCAGCGCACGCGACACCACTGCCGATGTCGACGCGAGTGCTCGGCTATGTCATGGAACTGTTCACCGCCGCCGACGCCGGTGCGCGCCGTCCCGTGGCGGTCGCCCGCCTCGCCCGCGCGATCGCCCGCCTGGACGGCGACGAGACGGTTTCGGTCCGGCATGTGGACCTGGCCACCGAGCATTTGGGTATACCGCGCCACCACCGGTTGTCCGTAGTGGACGATGCTTCGCCGCTGTCGCGGAATGATGCGGCTGGCCCGGCCCCGAACCGGACTGAAGAGGCCATCCAGGCTCCCGAGGGGCCGGTGCCGCAGTACCTGGCGGCCGGAGCCGGTTTCGAAGCCCCGTCGGCCGTCCACACGTCGCTGGTGGCCGTGCCGTATCCCGAGGATGAGCCGATGACACGGTCACGGCTCGGTTCGGTGAACCTGGACCACACGTCGCCACAATGGAGCAACGTCGCCGCACACGGCCGACCGTGGGGAACGGTTCCGGCACACGACCTGACGGACCTGTCGATCACCGCCAGCCTCCTGGAAGCCTGCAAACTACAGGTCATGCGCTGCCCCGGGCACCACGGCTCGGCACACCGGCTGCACGTGACCGCCGCCGACCTGCGTCGGCACAAACGGACCATTCAGCCCACCGACCTGCTGGTGCTGCTGGTGGATCACACCTGTGGCGGCGCCAACTGGAACCTGCCCGCGGCGCTGGGGGCCCACATCGCCTGGGCCTACGAGCAACGCGCCCACATCCGCGTCGTCGAATTGGGCGACGCCGACAGCGCCGACGAGCTGTCCGCCCGGCAGTTCGTCGTCCGCAATGCCCTGGACCGGCGGCTCCACAGGGTGCTGTCACGGCGGCCCGGACGGGCTACTCCGCTGGCACACGGGATCGAGTTGGCGGGCCGCGTCCTGCGCCGATTCGCCGGATCGGACCGATCCGTGGCCCGTGACACCCGGTTCGTCCTCGTCACCGACGGGCGGGGAAACGTACCACTGTCGGCCAGCCTCACCGGCCAGGTCGACTTCCCGGTGGCCCGTCGCGGCGTCGAGGACAGCCTCTACGCCGCCCGCCAGATCAGGACTCTGCCCCGAACCCAGACCATTGTGGTGTGTCCGGGCAGCCACCGGACGAGCCCCGTTGTAACTGAACTGGCCCAGGTGCTCGGTGCCGACATCCTGACCGGTGACGGTGACAATGGCTGAACGCCGGTTCCCCGTCATGTCGAGGCTGCTGTCGGCCCGCCGAGCACGCCGCGAGCCGCCTCCCGACCAGGCGCACTCAGCGGAGGCCCGCGTTCCCGACACGGGCGCCCAAGCGTTCGAACCCATGGGCGCCATCAACGTCGACCCCACCGCCAGCTCACCGGCGGGCACGGTCAAACTGCGGGTCGTGCGTCCTTTCGGGAAGGACGAACATGTCGAGATCACCGCGAAGTCACCCGGCGTCCCCAAACTGGCATGCATCGACGGTGCGGCGGTGCGGGAGCCGTCCACCGATCTCAGCGACGTCATCAAGGTCGGAGGCCTGGCGCCCTCGGAGGTGCTGGCTCGGATCCGGAACTGGTCGCTGGCCAATGGCGCGGCCGTGACCGGGTGGTTGTCCCGGGCACGACGCCATTGCGGCGAGGAGCCCCGGCTGCTGATCCACGACGAGACCGATGCCAACATCCCATGGGAGTTGCTGTGGCTGCCCGACGATCCCGATCGACGACAAGGAGCCTACGTCGGGTGTTCGTTCGTGACCGCGCGTTGGACCCCATTGCAGGTGACCAGAAGAGAACAACGCAACCATCCATATTCAACACTGCGTTGTCGCGGTGAGGTCCTGGCATACGTCGGAGAGGACATGGCCGAGGCCGATCTGTCCATGATCGACGGCTACGGTGCCCGGACGGTGGCTAGCGCGAGACTGCTGTTTAAGGAACTCGCCGATCCCGGCAGGCCGCTGTCGCTTGTGTATATCGGCGCGCACGGCAGGTTCAGCACCCGCAGCTTCGAGTTCACCGTGGCGGAGGTGGCACTGGGCCGGATCTTCGCCGAGACCTTTCCCCGGATCGACGACGCCGCCCCACTGGTGTTCCTCAACGCGTGCCACTCCGGGCGCGTCATCATCGACGAATCCGACACCTCGCTGCCGAGCAGCTTCGCCGAGGTGTTCCTGCGATCGGGTGCCGCGGGATTCATCGGGACCACTGGTGCCGTCCGGGAACGGGAGGCCAGACAGGTGGCGAAGGGCATCCTGAACGCGCTGGCCCGGCAACCCGGCAAACCCGTGGCCACGGCACTGCGCGACTTCCGCCGCCAGGTCGTGGCCGAACACAGCCGCCAGACCTGGAGCGCCGACAGGGGCGATGAGGAATCACGGGCGCTGCCGCTGCTGTACACGTTTATGTACGTGTATTACGGCAGCCTGTGGACCACAGTGGAACTTTCGGGTAGGGGGGTCGGCGAATGACTTCCACGACGGCGATGATCCGCATCGAGCCGCTGGTTCGATGGCCCCGCCACATGACCTCTGGACAGGCGCACCTGGTTGAGGTCGATCTACGGCTGCTCGACGAGCACTGGCCATATGAGAACGAGGAGTTCACGTTCCACGTCCTGCTGGCGGGGATGCCGTTCCACGAGGTGCGCACCGTCGGCCCGCCCGAGATCGTCGTGCACCGCTTCGGAGGGTCGTACGGATCATGCCGATTCGTGGTGACACCGACCGTGGCGTCCGGTGATCATCCATTGGCGCTGAGCTTGGAGACCGACGGCGGCGCGCACGTGACGACGATCGAGCTGCCCGTCCACGTCGCCGCCGAGACACGCGACGAAGTGCGCGAAGCCGTGGTGCCGGCGGCGGGGCGGTCCGGGCGTGCGGAGCATCGGGCGAACCCGGCGGTGACGGCGCGAAGTGTCGTGCCGTTGCTGGCGGCGCATATCGGTCCGGACTTCTCGACGGACGCCGTCGCGGCGGTGGCCGGGGTCGATTTGCCGACGGCGGGCCGTTTGCTGGCGGAGCTAGCCGCCGACGGCAGCGTCGATGAGTCGCGAGACGCACGATACTCGCTGTCCCCCAAGGGGCGCGGACGAATCGAGACAACACCGGCCGACCTGCGTGACGCGGCCCGGCGGCGTCTGCTCGACCACTATCGGCAGACCGGCCAGTTGGCGTTGGAGATCATGGCCCCGCGTGGGGTGTCGGTCGTCCAGGGTGTGATCGGGTTCCGTGACCGCTCCGCCGCCCGGGACTGGCTCGATGAAGAGACATCCAATATGGCGGCGTATGCGTCGCTGGCCGCGGAGAACGGCTGGATGGAGCACGCCCGGGAACTGCTGCAGGTGCTGTCTCAGCACCTGCTCGACACCGGTCACCACGAGACATTCTTTCGTCTGTGCCGCCGTATGGCCAACGCCTCAGATCATGAGGTGAAAGATTTGGCGCTCAACGAACTCGCCGACACCTACCTGGAACTGGGCCGCTACCTCGAAGCGATGGAGTGCCTGAACCGAGTACGGGAACTGGAAGCGTCATCTGCCGGAATCGCCGGACACGCTGAAGCCCTGAACAAACTCGGGGTCGTGCATTCGCGACTGGGACAGCACGAACGTGCGTATGAGTTTCACCAGCGGGCTCTGGAGTTCGCCCGCGGGACTGAGAACCGCCTGTTGATCGTGGACACATGCGTGCAGCTGGGCATTTCGCTCGTGTCGCAGGGCAGGCTCCAAGAGGCACTGGCGCGTTTCGCTCATGCCCGAGACCTGAGCGAAGAGCTCAACGACCAGTACCGGGTCGCCTTGTCCACGGAACACCTGGCCCAGGTCCACGCCGCCCTCGGTAACGTTGACAATGGGCGGGAACTGTGGGCAGAGGCGGCACAACGGTATCGGTCGCTGGCGCGACCGCCGACCGACACGTCACGATCGGACACGGAACCCGTTCCCGGTGTGGCGGGACGGGTCTCGGACGAAAGGCGGCTTACCGAGGCGATCGAGCAGCTGGCCAGTGGTCGCCGCGCGGAACAGGATGTCGGGATTCAGACCTTGGAAACCCTGGCTCGGCAGGTGAAACAGCTGCGGCAGACCGCCGTGGACGAGCTTTGCCGATATGTCCGCGAGTTTTCGGAGCGCGAGACCAACACGGCGAAGTCCTCGCACCACGGTAGGGTTCGCCACGTCCTCGACATTCTGGTGGATCTGTCGCACGCAACCGACGCGAACGTGGAGCCGACCAACATCGACCTCAGTGGCGCGGTCCTGCCGCAGGTCGACTTCACTGACTGCCGATTCGGCTACGCCAGTTTCAACCGGGCGGTATTCACGCGGCAGGCCAACTTCACCAATGTGGTCTTCGACGGACCGGCGCAGTTCAGCGACACGATGTTCGAGTTCCCCGACGCCGGGTCAGCTGTGTTCACCTCGGCGAAGTTCCAGGGAGCGGCGGACTTCAGCAGGGCCGAGTTCAACGGCAGAGCCTCGTTTCTCTCGGTGAGTTTCCTCGACGAAGTGATATTCCGTGACGCGAACTTCATGGCGGCCGCGCTCTTCACCGGCGGGAGCGGACACGGTGCCGTGCGCTTTGATGACGTGATAATCGCGGAACCCGAATCCCTGCGGTTGGAGGACTTCGAGGTACTCCAGCCGTCCGCCGCCCACCGCTGGCCAGTTGGTTGGAGCCCGTACACCACCGCCAACGAAGGACTGTCGCTGCGGCGGGCCCCCGAAGCGGGAGTAAGCCGGGCCGACGAACGCCTGGCGCTCGCGTTGGCCCACATGGGTGAACCGGACGCGCTGGACGAAGTTATAGCCGAGTATTCGCCCCTAGTGTGGCGAGTGGCCCGGGGTCAGGGGCTCGATCGCTCCATGGCAGAGGACGTCGTACAGGCCACCTGGATGCGGCTGGTGCAAAGCCTGCCGCGCGACGTCCAAAACCTCAAGAACCTGCAGGGTTGGCTCACGAGCAGCGCCAAGCGCGAAGCATGGAAACGAGCCCGGCAAGCGAGATTGGAGATCCCCAGTAGCCTGGAGTGGTTCGAGGACCTGCGCAGTTCGGAGAACGTCGAAGACGATGTGGCGGACCGGATGAACACGGCCCCCCGGTACCAGGCTATTTGGGCAGCACTCAACCAGATGTCGGACGTGTGCCGGGCGCTCATCCAGGTCATCGCCTACACAGACCGACCCGACTATGACGCGGTCGCGCGGCAACTCGGTATAGCGAGAGGTTCCATCGGCCCCACACGCGGCCGGTGCCTCGCGCACCTGCGACGGCTGTTGCAGGAGAACTCGGACTTCAATGACTGAGTCCCCGCCGACCTCGAATGGTTGTACAACGTGCCTCGGATGTAGAGGTCATCCATCCAACGAAACAAGAGCTTGAAATACCGAGTTAGATGACCGGTGTCCGTGTGATGCCGGTGAAGCTCCGCTGGGGCGACATAGCCCTGTTGGGACTGATTGCGGCGGCCATCGTCCGCATCGGTCTGACCATCACCCTCGTGAGCACCCGCGGCAGGGTCGGCGACCCCGACTGACACCGCGCCGGTAAGAACTGCCGCCGATCGCGAGATCGAGAACCCCGGACGGCTCCATCGTCGTTCTCACTGTCCACATAGGTGTGGTCGTCGCAGGCGGGGCAGGGGCCGAATGTGCTGCCCATGCCCTTTCCTATGCTGGTCGTCTTCACCAAACCTGCGATCTGCCGTTTGCCACGGCATTCGCGGCACCGGTGATTGGACGAGGCGGCTGCCGACCGGTCGTCGTCAATGTCGCTCACCCCCGCAGGCTAGCCAGGCGGCGAGCCGTTTGCGAACCAATAACGACCAGCAGCCGGTCCTCGGCGCACACGTCGCTGAAGGCCATCAGCGCGGCGATCCGCTCGCCGCCCCGCAGCCACCAGGTGAACGGCGGCATCGACGTGATCGCGTCCTCGCGCAGCAGCGCGGTCATCGCGGCGACGTCGTGCGACTCGAAGGCGGCGACGTAGCGCGCCAACAGTTCCCGCTGCTCGGGGCCCTCGGGGTCGAGGACGTCGGCGGGCCGCGGCCGGTCGGCGGCCAGCGACGCCCGGGCCCGCTGCAAGGCGCTGTTGGCGGCGGCGACGGTGGAGTCGAGGATCTCGGCGGTCTCGCGGGCCGAGAACTTCAGGATGTCGCGCAGCACCAGGATGGCGCGCTCGCGCGGGGACAGGCGTTGCAGCAGCGCGATGAATGCCAGCCGGACCGTCTCGCGTTCGGCGATGATGTCGCCGGGGCCGGCCGTGGCGAACAGTCGCCGGTCCGGCATCGGTTCGACCCAGCGCTTGGCTGACAACGGGGCACCAGGCTCGCCATCGGCGGCAACCGCGCTCACCACTCCGGCCTCCCCCGCACAAGGCGGGGCGCTGGCTGATGGTGGTTACGCCACCCACGCGAGTGGACCCCGATCCCCGGCGAGGTCTCATCGATCGGACACACTTAGAAAACGACCATAAACGATGGACTATGACCCTGCCAGACTGTCGCGCCCCGGGCCCAAGCCCGGGGCGATATTGCGAGAGGTATGACCTGCCTTCAGGTTATGCGGCGCGGGTGGTGTTGGAGTCCCAGATGTTTCCCGTGGCCGGAATCCGTATGCATCCATATAGGAACCGGTGATTGTTGACGCGCAGCCAGATGCAGGTACGGCGTCCGCGCCGTACCCCTGCGGGCAGCGGGCATCTGAGGTCGGCAATCACGGTCAACGGGTCGTCGGGCGTCACGCTGGCGGGAAGGGCGCGGTGAGTGCCCCAGTCGGTGCCGCCGGTGCGGCGTCTCCCTGGGCGGGGTCGGGTTCCGAGTCGGGTGTAGGGCTTTCGTCGCGTGACACGCCACCAGTTTCGTCGCCACCACGAGCCGGGAGCGACCCCGGCTTCTTGGACGCACACGGAATTGTTCGCCAGGACCCGGATGCGGATTTGGTCAAAGCGTTCACCGCCGGTTGTGGCATGTGGATAGGACAGATAGACGAACACCATGGGCTTGTGGCGCCGCAGACGCGCCACCAGGGTGACACCAGCGCTGACGCTGCTGGTGATCTGGGTTGGATCCACCATCGAGAAAGATCGGCTTTCTGCCGCACGAGATGGGATCCACCTCGTGCGGCGTGGTTGTATGAGCGGGATGAACAGAGGGACTGTTCACCGTGGCTAACCCCGTTACCGATCCCGACGTCAGCAACACGTCAGGACCGGCGAGATTCGCCACCGTATTAGTTAACGATCCAGGCCGCTTCAAGAAACTGTCGTTTTCGCGCCAATTGGTGCGCGTCAACGGCTTCGTGGGCATCGTGAAGCGACTGCAGGTGTCAATTGTCTTCATCATGGTGCGCGTCAACGGCATCATGGTCACCTTGATGGCGTTCACGGTGACCATCGGCGGCGCCGCGCGTGTATCACCATCTTTCGAGGGAACGTCGTAAGTTCGGCCTGTTAGAACGCAACCAACATGGACTTGAGTCGTTGATCAATTCAGGTATCCGTGTGCCGCCATCGAGAACACGATGTATGAGCGGACCAATCGGCGCACGGGTCTCTGCGGTCGCCACAGCAACTGGCGACCGCAACTTTTTGTCATTTGGGGACGTGGTGGTGTGCGCCGTGCGCCGTGCCGGTCAAAGACCCCGCACGACGCGCCACGCGGGTGCACGCCGCCTCAGTAGGGATCCCACAAACTGAACCCTTCGTTGTCGATGTAGCTCCCGAAAATCTCCATGTCCCCTCCCGGACGAAACGATGGTCTCTTTACGCGACTGGACTTCGCGCGAGCCGGTCGATGGAAACGACGGTCATACTGCACGGCCAGATCAGCGCGCAGGCGCTGCCACCCCTCACGCTCCTTGGCGGAATACCCCAGTGCATGGAGAAAACGATCAAGCGTGGCAGCGTTGGGAAGTCGGCCCTGATGCGGATTACACAGATCCGACAATGTAGACACTGCAATCGGTTTCGATACATCCAGACCTAGGTCTTGTCGGGCCTTCTTACTCATGTGGGATGGATCGGTTTGCCGCGAGATCTGCAGCAGCGACAACCCCGCATGCTCCTTCAGCTCCTTCATGCACTGTGCGAAGCTCGCCGGAGAATCGACCGGCCTGCGACGATGGTTCAACACCGCCCACAGCTGGCGCAGCAGGTGAACCTGGTCGCCCAGGTGGCCTCCCGGAATGCGGATGCTCGCGGTCAATGGGTCATCAACCACAGCATCAAGTTCAATCAAGGCCCGGTCCATGTTGCGAATGGCCCCTCGGAAGAGGGCCTCCTGCACCGTGGGCATCTTCCGCTGGTCAGATACTCGAGACGGGGGAGCAGTACTGGAGTCGACATCCTGAGCCGCACCGCTGCGCAGTGCGTTGCTCACCCTGATGTGTTGCGTCCGCCAGTGCTCAACGTCGCCCCCGCACGCCTCGACAAACAACTGCACGACTCTCCACGCGGGAAGCTTCTTCCCGTTAACCGCGCGACACAACGTACTGGCCGCCACCGTGCCCTGGATCTGCGCAGCCATCTGCCGAAACGTGAGCCCGCCAGCCTGACGACGGAGCTTGTCGAGTTGAGCCGCGAACTCCTCCACCAGACCGACACGGTCAATAACCGGGTCTTTTGTGGCCACACGTCCCAACCAAACTGCTGAACCGGCATGGAAGGGCGGCGCTCGCGGTTCGCGCAGCCTCCGCCCACGCTAAGGGTGACTGCCACGATTCCCACCACGGAAAAGCCACCGACTCCAAGCCACGTGAACGAGACAACAACTGCTGCCGCGACGATGAGCATTCGCTGTCTCGTGATGTCGGGCAAGCATGAAAAAGGCAAGCGCCACCTGCGCTCGGCCATGAACGTCACTCCTATGTGTAGGATGCCACTGGGCATCGTTAGGAGGTGCCAGCAGATGCTGACACCGTTGCCGCGGACGCATGTCCGGGTGATGCATCAGGCAATTTCCCCCCACGGCGGGAACCGTGAAGAACCCGACTGGCCGCATCCAGTGACGCAGCCGACATCTACGGTGCCACAGTTAAAACGCAAATGGGAGACCCGTCCAAAAGGTAAGAAAAATTGCAACAGGCTTCCGAAATTTGTTGCACAATCATCTGACGTTATAACCGGTCAGCAAGCCTACCATTCAGTAGTCCAATATAGACCGTTCGAAAGCGGCCGAGATGATTTAGATTTTGCAGGTGACCTTATAGAGAATGGTGGCGACGAGTTCGCGAAGAAACTCTCGAAAAATGATCTTCCACGATGACATCCAGGATGGCAAATACATCATAATGATGGACTCTGAGGCGAGTTCCCGTTGCCGCGGACGCGCTCTCAGTCGCGGGCCTCTCGCGGGAACGAGAGGCCCGCACCCCCACCGCCGATGCTCCAGCGCCACCCTTTATGACCGTCTTAGTGTGGTCCTTGCTCATCAGCTGCGATCCTCGCTGGAACTGGAGCTCCACGCGCGGGCAGCGTACGCGGCGGATCTGATGAGCAAGTTGCGATCCTGGTTGGAGCTAGTGCTCCAGCGCCACGGTCCATTCGAACTGATTGCCGCGCATGTCGAACGCGTTGCGATCCTCGCTGGAGCAGATGCTCCAGCGCCACGGGCAGTGACACGGGGCAGCCCTGGTGATTCCAACGGTTGCGATCCTCGCTGGAGCAGATGCTCCAGCGCCACCTGTCGTTGACACAGGGGTGTTCGCACCAGTTCGCGTTGCGATTCTCGCTGGAGCGGATGCTCCAGCGCCACACGTACGTGTCGGCGGTCATCGTGGCGTATTACTCGTTGCGATCCTCGCTGGAGCGGATGCTCCAGCGCCACCACGACGGCCGGGCCGGACCAGTGCAGCAGTGCCGGTTGCGATCCTCGCTGGAGCGGATGCTCCAGCGCCACGCGCGCGCTGATCGCTGTTGGCGCCGCCGACGCGAAGTTGCGATCCTCGCTGGAGCGGATGCTCCAGCGCCACGCACGATGCGCCGCCTCGACCTCGACGCGGTCCCGTTGCGATCCTCGCTGGAGCGGATGCTCCAGCGCCACCGGTCCTCGACGTTCTGCTGACCCATCGTTTCGGCCGTTGCGATCCTCGCTGGAGCGGATGCTCCAGCGCCACGTGGAGATGGCCAGCCAGCATCACGTCATCACCAAGTTGCGATCCTCGCTGGAGCGGATGCTCCAGCGCCACGGTTCCTATAGTGCAGGAATAGGAGTCTGAGGATAAGTGCGGTGGAGTCCGGTGTCTGGTTTGTGGGGGTTCGCCGTGATTTCGTCTTGGGAACCAATCGCGTGTCGCGATATCACTGGT
The DNA here is from genome assembly GCF_000024545.1 of Stackebrandtia nassauensis DSM 44728. Lineage (GTDB taxonomy): Bacteria > Actinomycetota > Actinomycetes > Mycobacteriales > Micromonosporaceae > Stackebrandtia > Stackebrandtia nassauensis. The sequence continues at coordinate 3,808,478 of NC_013947.1, read as the reverse complement.
GGTTCCGAACCTTCCCTGTAGCTTCCCGCTGGTTTCGGTGGCCACCGATGCTAGTAGCTCACGTCGTGGTGGGTGATGGCCAGTCCGGACAGGCCGAGCCGCAGTGCCTCGGTCACCAGATCACTGGGGGAGCAAAGTTGTGTTTCGAGACTCCAATCTAGCTAGCTCCACGCCGAAAAGGCGACGACCAGTCAAGGCCCGGTGGAGGAATTACTGCGAGCGACGAAGACATGGGCGTCGTGAAGAACACTGGCGCAGCAGCACCACAAGCTCCACAATGTCGCCCGATCGGATGCGCACACAGGCAGGGGCAGCCCGGCTTAGTGAGGCTTGTAGCCTGATCGCAGTGTTCCCCGCATATGCAGGGTTGGTTGTCTCAACAGCCGTCGTCCATATTGGTTTAGCCCCTGCGTGCTCTCGTCCTGTTGGGGCCGTGCGTGAGGAACACCTTCGTGACGTCAGCTCCCATTGACTTGTCCACCCTGCCCGGCTACAGCTGGGATACATCCACTCGAGCCCACATCACCGCCTTCTTGGGGCGCTGCTCCACCAAAGACCAACAGGACCCGACCACATCGATTCCCGGCCAGGCGACGGTATGCGCCCGGCGGCTGGGGCAAGGGGAAGACTTCGCGGCCTACTTTTGGGACGTCGAAAGCGGGTACATGCACTTGAATGCCCGCAGCCAGCACGACGACGACTACTACGCCGAGTTGGCGGTGCCGCTGCGCCGCGATGGCGGCCTGACCGATCTGCTGGCCGCCGCGCACGCCGGTGAGATCACCCGCGTCATCTGCGAGCGCTCCGATCGCGCCGCCCGCGACATGCTCACGATCTTGACCGTCGAGTCCCACCTGGAACAGTGGGGGGTGGAGCTGGTGTACGCCACCGAACCTCCACCGCAGCGCCCCGGCGACATGCCAGCCAGCCGATTGCGGATGCGACGCGGCCAGCAAATGGACGCCGAAATCTACCGAGCGCTCATGCTGGAAAACTCCGAGCGCGGCCAGCGCGAACACGCCGCCCAGGGCTACAGCCACGGCCCCGCCCCCTACCCCTACATCGCCGTCATCGACCCCGACGCACCCGCCCGACACGACCGCTACATCCGCCGCCCGAAACGCCGACTCCAACCACACCCAGGCCCGCACCGCTGGGACACCTCAGTACACATGGCGCGGCTTCGACTGGAAGATGCCAGGTACCGCGACATCCGCATCGCGCTGAACGCGGACCCCGAGAAGTACCCGCACGACAAGCCCGGCGGACAATGGACCGACAGGCGCATCCGGTCGCTGCTGCTCAACCCCCGCCTCACCGGGTACGCGGTGTTCAACCGGCGCTCGTCCAAGAACGGGTTCACCCCCATCCCCATGCAGGAGTGGACATGGTCGCGCCAACCCTCCCACAAAGCAGTGTTTACAGTGGATGAATGGGTGCAGATGGTGCGCATGGACGCCGCCGACCGCGCCCCACGCGACGCCCTGGAACGGGTGCGCGCCGCCGCCCACCAACACGGGTACCTCCTGCGTGAAGTGCGCTCCAACGACACCCACATCGTCTACGCCATCGGTTCGCGCGAATTCACCGTGCCCCACGGGGTCCTACCCGAACCGGCCGCCGAGCACATCATCACCTGGCTGGAGACAGCAGCATGAACGACGCGACAACTCATTCGGTATCGGTGATCGTGAGCCGCGACCACCACCGCTGGGCCGCCGAAGCCCCGTCCATCAGCATGTGGACCTTCGGCCGCACCCTCAGCCAGATCCACCAACACGTCACCGACGCCGCCGCGCTCGCGCTGGACATCCACCCCGAGCACGTGGCGGTGACATTGACAGTGGTCTCACCTGAGCTGGAAGAACTGACGCGGGCCCGCGCACGCGAGCAAGCCGCCTTGACCGCCGCCGTACGGCGCCTGCGCTCCCAGAAGGTCTCGTGGCCCGAAACAGCTCGCATACTCCACGTGTCACAGCACGAAGCACGCGCAGCTGTGGCGACAGCCAGTGTGGAGGACAACCAGCGCTAAGACAAATCCGCCAGTCGACGATGGCCGCGCTCGCTCCGACTCAGCCGGGTCAGTTGGTTTCATGTGGACTGTCGGACGCAGCGACGAAGTACTTCTTGATAAAGACTCGTCGGGTGAACTCGGTCAAGCCGACTGCGGTGGGATCATTACCGGCGAGTTGGTCAGTGTCTATGACGGCACAACGGTTAATCGCTCGTCGCAACTGGATATCGACGATTTCGTGCCTCTGGCCGAAACATGGGATTCCGGGGCTTCACAGTGGAGTACTCACAGACGCAAGACGTATGCCACCTACCTAGATGACCACCGCCACCTTGTTGCTGTCACTGCCAGCAGTAACCGCTCCAAAGGAGACCAAGACCCCGCAGAATGGATGCCTTCAATGCAACAGTGACGTGCACGTACGTCGCCACGTGGGTGGCCATCAAGACCGGGTGGCGTTTAAGCATCGATCGCGACGAACACGACGCGCTAGTCGACATCGCCACTGGTTGCGAAAGCGTTCAAGTCGACATTCGCCCAGTATGAAGGGTCAAACTGGCGTTGCGGAGCGTGCGACGGATAACTGATGCGTTCCCCAGACGACGGAAGTCGACTGGGGAACTACACCGCCCAAGTCGCCGACTATGGCCAACGCGGCCTTGGTGGTTTTTAGGGCTTCTTGCTCCAGGGCCATCGAACACCGAGAACGATTCAGGATCGCAGTGCTGTTGTTGCGATCCTCGCTGGGGCGGATGCTCCAGCGCCACAATGAGGGCCTGGACTTCGCACGTGATCAGGATGATGTTGCGATCCTCGCTGGAGCGGATGCTCCAGCGCCACGGGCCAACTGTCCAAAGGGCTCGGCAGTCTGTCGCAGTTGCGATCCTCGCTGGAGGTGGTGCTCCAGCGCCACGCGATCCGCGCGGTCGGGCGGGTACGGCCCAACACCGTTGCGATCCTCGCTGGAGTGGGTGCTCCAGCGCCACTCCCAACCGGTGTGGATACCGCAGACGCGGCGGTTGTTGCGATCCTCGCTGGAGTGGGTGCTCCAGCGCCACGGTCATCCAGGTCCCCATCATTCGGGGAACCACACGTTGCGATCCTCGCTGGAGCTGGTGCTCCAGCGCCACATCCGACTCAGTGTCAAATCCGGGAACCGAAGCGATGTTGCGATCCTCGCTGGAGCGGGAGCGGGAGCGGGAGCGGGAGCGGGAGCGGGAGCTGGAGCTGGAGCTGGAGCTGGAGCTGGTGCTCCAGCGCCACACGCCGCCGGTGGGTGCGTTTCGACGTCGCCATGGTTGCGATCCTCGCTGGAGCTGGTGCTCCAGCGCCACCAGGATCCGGCGGGCGCCAGTGTCGGGGTCGACGAGGTTGCGATCCTCGCTGGAGCTGGTGCTCCAGCGCCACGCCTCCAGGTGCAGCGCATAGGCTTGCAGCTGCTGTTGCGATCCTCGCTGGAGCTGGTGCTCCAGCGCCACGGTTCCTATAGTGCAGGAGTAGGAGTCCGAGGGTAAGTGGGGTGGAGCCCGGTGTCTGGTTTGTAAGGATTTGCCGTGATTTTGTCTTGGGAACCAATCGCGTGTCGCGATATCACTGGAGGTTCCGAACCATCCCTGTAGCTTCCCGTTGGGTGCGGTGGCCACCGATGCTAGTAGCTCGCGTCGGCAGGGGAGTGCGCGACCTTCAGTGGCCTGAGGCTGGCGAACAAGAAGGCCGCACGCGATCACGGGCGGTGGTGCCGGTGCTGGGTCTGCTGCCGCAGCCCGCATCAGACGCTGCGGGTCACCCTCTTGGCTGCTGTCCCTTGTGGTCCGAGTCGGGAGGGGTCCCGGTGGGATCGTGATGTGATGCCTTCACGACACCTAGACGATGGGATGTGGGGCGTGATGGTCGACAGTGGAGACGCCGTGGTGAGGATCGTCGGGTCTACCCCAGCGGTAGGGGTGAAGGCCCGGGAGTCAACGGTGGGGCCGGTGGCGGGTGCGTGTGGCCAACCTCGATCGCGTCCTTTCCGGTGGAGTGTGGCGTCCGGACCGGGAATCTCGTACCCCAGGGAGCATTGACATGTCCGCAGCCCAGTCGCCCCCTTCACCGCACCATGCCCCTGGATCACCGCCGGGGCCGGGAATGCGGCCGCCCGGTGTGACACCTCCCGTCGCGCCGGGCCGCAATATCGGTCTGATCGTCGGGTTGGTGATCGCCGGCGTGGCGGTGTTGCTGGCTGGGGTAGGCGTCGCGGTCGCGGTCTGGCCCCAAGAGGCGGACTCGGCCGCACTGGTCGCGGCAGGTCGCGACAACGTTTACGGCACCACATCCACGCCGTGCGATCTTGTCGACCAGCAGGAACTGGCCGATCTGGTGGGTTTCGAGGGCGCGAAGTACGACGAGGAGACCTACGGTCCCGACGACGACTTCGACTACAACGGGATGTTGTGCCAACTGTCGACGCAGGTCAGTGATGTCACCGAGTATCCCCTTTTCGAGTTGCGCGCCGAATCCCATGCCGACACCGCGTCGGCCGACAGCGCGTTCGAAGAGCGCGTGGCCGAGATCGGCATTGAGGAGTCGGTCGGACTTGAGCAGACGATGTTGTTGCTAAAACCGAACGGCAGTTCCCCGGCGTGCCTCATCATGCGTAACGGCAACTTGGTACTGACCATGGAACTCGACAGTAACTACCTCGACATACCCGAAGACGCCGCTGGCGACTTCCTCACAGACTCCGCCAAAAAGGTGATGGCAGCCCTCAAAGACACATAACGCCTGCGACGACCGTCGGTCTCCACGTTCCCGCAGCTCCCAGTGTTCGAACGTGTGTATTATCCAGTTCCTCAAGATCACTAGCAGTGTGGAGGGTGGATGATGGCGCGAACGCGCGGGTGGGTACCGCGGTGTGGCTATGACTGAGGGCTGGGGCGGGCGCGGTCGGCATTTGACGTGGCGGCAGCTGCGTGACCGGATGGTCGGCCGGGCCACGAGTGGATCTGGGGTGGGGAAGCCCCGGCATCTGCGACTGGTCACCGACGACGAACCCACGCCGCCAGCCTCATCTCCACCGGCTGTCGAGGCCGGTGGTTATGCCGAGCTGCACGCCCACTCGAATTTCTCGTTCCTGGACGGCGCGTCCTCGCCGGAGGATCTGGTGGCCGAAGCGCTTCGCCTGGGTCTATCGGGGCTGGCGATCACCGACCATGACGGCTTGTATGGGGCGGTGCGGTTCGCCCAAGCCGCGAAAGGCACCGGCCTGGCCACGGTGTACGGCGCCGAGCTGTCCATCGGGTTGACCGGTGAGCGGGCGGGTGTGCCGGATCCGTCGGGTACGCACCTGCTGGTCCTGGCCCGCGGTGCCGAGGGGTACGCGAAGCTGTCGGCGGCGATCGGCAACGCCCACCTGGCCGGTGGCCAGAAAGGTCTGCCCGACTACGGGAGCCTGGAGGGCGTCGCCGCGAGGCTGCGCGGGCACGTGGTGGTGTTGACTGGCTGCCGCAAGGGCCCGGTACGCCGTGCCTTGGATGCGGGTGGGGTGGATGCGGCGCGGGTCGAGTTGGAGCGGTTGGTTGAGTTGTTCGGGCGCGACGGCGTTTACGTCGAGTTGACTGACCATCAGGCTTTCACCGACGGCGACCGCAACGAGGCGCTCGCCGATCTGGCTTCCGAGTTGGGGCTGTCGGTGGTGGCGACAAACAACGTCCATTATGCCCGCAGCTCTCGGCACAGGTTGTCGCAGGTGGCCGCGGCGGTGCGCGCCAACATGCCCCTGGACGAGCTGGACGGGTGGCTGCCCGCCGCACCAACGGCACGGCTGTGCTCGCCTGACGAGATGGTCGAGCGGTTCGCGCCGTTTGGCGGCGCGGTGGCCAGCAGCCTCCGTCTCGCAAGGGAGTTGGCGTTCGACCTGGACCTAGTGGCGCCCGCGTTGCCGCCGTTTCCGGTCCCGGCCGGGCATGACGAGGACTCCTGGCTGCGGCACCTGGTCCAGGCCGGTGCGGCCGAGCGGTATGGGCCCTTGGGATCGCGCTCGGACGTGGTCCGGCAACTGGATCATGAACTTGATGTCATCAAGAGGCTCGGGTTCGCGGGTTACTTCCTCATCGTCCACGACATTGTGGACTACTGTCGCCGGGAGGGGATCCTGGTCCAGGGCCGCGGCAGCGCGGCCAACTCCGTGGTGTGTTTCACCCTGGGGATCACCGCGGCCGACCCGATCGCATTCAAGCTGTTGTTCGAGCGGTTCCTCAGCCCCGCTCGGGAGGGGCCACCGGACATTGACCTGGATATCGAGGCGCGGCGCCGCGAAGCCGTCATCCAATACGTCTACGACACCTACGGCCGCACCTATGCCGCCCAGGTCGCCAACGTCATCACCTACCGCCGCCGCTCCGCCATCAGGGACTCGGCCGCTGCTTTGGGGTATTCGCCCGGCCAGGTGGATGCCTGGATCGCGGCCTCCCCGCGCCGCGGCGGCCCCGCGCTGACCGAGCTGCCCGCCGATGTGGGCACCTACGCCGGACAACTGCTGGGAGCCCCACGGCATCTGGGTATCCATTCCGGGGGGATGGTGATCTGCGACCGACCGATCATCGACGTCGTGCCCGTCGAGCACGCCCGCATGGACAAACGCACCGTCCTGCAGTGGGACAAAGACGACTGCGCCGACGCCGGCCTGGTGAAGATCGACCTCCTCGGGCTCGGGATGCTCACCGCGCTGCGCGAGGCCCGCGACGTCGCCAATGCCCACTACGACGTTCCCGTGGATTTGGCCGCGCTGACTCCGGACGACGCGGAGGTGTACGCGATGGTCCACAAAGGCGATGCGATCGGCACGTTCCAGATCGAATCCCGTGCCCAGCTACAACTCGCCCCCCGGCTGCGCCCGGCTAACCTGCATGATCTGGCCGTCCAGATCGCGTTGGTGCGGCCGGGCCCGATCCAAGGCGGTGCGGTGCATCCGTATCTGCGGCGCCGCGACGGCCTCGAGCCTGTCGTCTACCCCCACCGCCTCGCCCAACCCGCACTGGAGAAGAGCCTGGGTGTGCCGCTGTTTCAGGAACAAATGATGCAACTGGCCGTCGACTGTGGCGGGTTCAGCCCAGCGGATGCCGACGAGCTGCGGCAAGCCATGGGCGCCAAACGATCGGCCGAACGCATGCACCGCCTCAAAGACCGGTTCTACGCGGGCGCGGCAGCCAACGACATCCCACATGCCACGATCGACGACCTATGGTCGAGAATGGAGGCATTCTCCGGATACGGGTTTCCCGAGTCACACGCGATCAGTTTCGCCTACATCGCCTACGCCTCTTGCTACCTGAAGAGGTACTATCCGGCGGCGTTCCTGACGGGGCTCATCAGGGCCCAGCCGATGGGGTTCTACTCGATCAACACCCTCATCGCCGATGCCCGCCGCCACGGCGTGAGGATCCACCCCGTCCACATCAACCACAGCCACGCCACCACCACACTCGACGGACACGGCACACCCGCACCCGCTGATGCACCCGCCAGGCAGTGGGGGAGCGGCGGCCCGGCCGTGCGGTTGGGCCTGAACCAAGTCCACGGCATCTCTGACACCGTCGCCGAGCGCATTGCCGTGGGCCAGCCCTACACGTCGATCACCGACCTGGCCCGCCGTGCCGGGCTCACCGAAACCCACCTGGAAAACCTCGCCACCGCCGGCGCCCTCACCGCTCTCGGCCCTACCCGCAGGCAAGCACTGTGGATGGCCGCGCCCGCCGCCGCCAACACCCACGACACGATCGACGGCACCATCCAGCTCACCGCGCCCATGCTGCCGGGCATGAGCAACGCCGAACTCACCGCCGCCGACCTGACCGCGACGGGCTCCTCCGTCGACTCCCACCCAATCGAACACATCCGCCACCAGCTCGACGCCCATGACGCCACCCCGATCGACCAACTCGCAACCCTCCCAGACCGCACCCGCGTAGTCGTCGGCGGCATCGTCACCCACCGCCAAGCCCCCGAAACCGCCGGAGGCATCTTGTTCATCAACCTCGAAGACGAAACCGGCCAAGCCAACATCGTCTGCGAACCCGGCCTTCGCCTCGCCTACCCCCGCGAAGCCCACGCCACCCCCGTACTCCTCATCCGCGGTCAACTCCGCAACGCAGGCGGCGTCACCTCCATCACCGCCGACAAACTCACCCCACTCCACACACCGATGCCAACGAAACCGCGCAACTTCCGGTGATAACCGCAATGCCACACGATCAGATGAGATGCCATCGAAGCACTCGACCACAAGGGACTCCCGCAAATGAGACCACAGCCTGTGTTATTAGAACTGGCACCCGCTCCTAGAGCTCCAGACGTCCTCGAGACACCGGCGTGCCGGAAAGGAGGCTGTGGTGTGTCCCAACCATGATGGCTTCGGAACCTCAAGTGATGTCGCGACACGCGGTTGGTTCCCAAGACGAAATTCTGTCAAAACCTTAGAAACTGGACACAGAACCCATGCTCCCTTCGCCCCCAAACCCATGTTCCTGCACTATAGGAACCGTGGCGCTGGAGCACCAGCTCCAGCGAGGATCGCAACATGGCGCAAGACCAGCTGATTGGGATTGGTGACCTGTGGCGCTGGAGCACCAGCTCCAGCGAGGATCGCAACTTCCGCGAGTGGGGACCGCTGCTGCTGGCGATCGTGTGGCGCTGGAGCACCAGCTCCAGCGAGGATCGCAACTTCCGCGAGTGGGGACCGCTGCTGCTGGCGATCGTGTGGCGCTGGAGCACCAGCTCCAGCGAGGATCGCAACAGGATCTCGTGGGCGTCGGCGCACGTCCACGACTCCAGTGGCGCTGGAGCACCAGCTCCAGCGAGGATCGCAACGAGGTCCTCAAGAACCTCGCCAACGCTCCGTTGCCGGTGGCGCTGGAGCACCAGCTCCAGCGAGGATCGCAACATGTTGGGGTGCGACTGAATCCACGGAAGCAGCTGTGGCGCTGGAGCACCAGCTCCAGCGAGGATCGCAACTGCGGCTTAACCAGCCGCTAGACGAGTACAACGCCAGTGGCGCTGGAGCACCAGCTCCAGCGAGGATCGCAACCAGGAGTTGATCCGTGAGCACGTCGCCACCACGACGGTGGCGCTGGAGCACCAGCTCCAGCGAGGATCGCAACCCGATCGTCACCGCAGCCGCCGCGGTGGGACGCCGGTGGCGGTGGAGCACCAGCTCCAGCGAGGATCGCAACCTCGAGGTCCGCAACACCAACGCGGCAACGAGGACCGTGGCGCTGGAGCACCAGCTCCAGCGAGGATCGCAACTGTTCGCGGTTGATCGCTTTCCAGCTCTGCCAGTGTGGCGCTGGAGCACCAGCTTCAGCGAGGATCGCAACAACACGGCGAACCTGGCACGGGCGGTAAGCCTTCGTGGCGCTGGAGCACCAGCTCCAGCGAGGATCGCAACACGCACCAGCTTGTCCACCGCCGCCGTAGCGGAATGTGGCGCTGGAGCACCAGCTCCAGCGAGGATCGCAACCCTGCTCCGGGCCTGTCTCCTCCGGGACCGCTCGTGGTGGCGCTGGAGCACCAGTTCCAGCGAGGATCGCAACCAGCAGCGCCGGGTCCGGGACGGCGGCGCGCTGCCGGTGGCGCTGGAGCACTCCTCTGGCGAGGATTGCAGTGAGTCTGGGTTGGTGGCCGTCGGTTCGATCGCGTGTCGCACATTTTGTCCGTTGGCATGTCACAAGAACGACGTATGGTCGCTCTTGCTTGTTGACTGTATCCCTTCTGGAGCTTGGTACGTGGAACTGTTTGGGCATAGTGCCAATAGGGGCGGTGATCGTCAACTTCTTGAGGATCACTTGCGTGGGGTTGCGGTGTTGGCGCGCCGATTCGCGGGTGAGTTCGGCGTCGGTGATCTGGGGTACTTGACGGGGCTCTGGCATGACGCGGGGAAGGCGTCGTGTGCATGGCAGGACGGGCTAGTGCGAGCGGAGGCGTCAGGTGGCCCGGTGGGGGTGGACCACAAGACGTTGGGTTGCGAATTGGCGGCCGAACATGGACTTCAGGCTCTTGGGTTGGTGCTACATGGTCATCATGGCGGTTTGACGTCACCAGGCTTTGTGGCGGACGCGTTGAAGAACCTGAGTGAGGCTCAGCGGCGCAACAATGCTGAGGCGCGACGAGGCTTGACTGACCTTCTGGCTGAGACGGGTTGGGCGCGGGACGTGGTGTTGCCGTGGGCAAAGCCGCTAGTTGCTGAGATGGGACTGCGATTGGTGTTCAGCGCGTTGTGTGATGCCGATTCGCTGGATACTGCGATGCACCGAGAAGGTCTGGCAGCACCGTTGGTTGCCAGGGACGCTGATGTCGGGTTGTTGTGGGATCGGTTTCAGCAGCGTCGGGAAGATCTGTTGCGTCACAGGCCAATGTCAGCGGTGAATGTGGCCAGGCAGGCGTTGTTCGATGAGTGTCTGCGGGCCGCAGGAAAGCCGCGTGGCATGTTCCGGATACCTGCGGCCACCGGGTTGGGCAAGACGATCAACGCTGGCGCGTTCGCGATGCGGCATGCGGCGATTCATGGCATGCGGCGAGTGGTGGTGGCGGTGCCGTGGTTGACGATCACTGAGCAAAACGCCGCTGTCTACCGTGGCCTGCTGGACGAGGGCGACGAGCAGGTGGTGTTGGAGCACCACAGTGGAGTTGATTTCGATGTTCTTCCCGATTGTCGCCGGTGGGAGAGGTTGGCGTCAGAGAACTGGGATGCGCCGTTCGTGGTGACCACGACGGTGCGGTTGTTCGAATCGTTGTTTGGTCGCAAACGGGAGGCGACACGGCGGCTGCATCGTCTGTCCAATGCGGTGGTGGTGCTGGATGAGGTGCAGGGGCTGCCGTATCGGCTGCTGTTGCCGATCTTGGATGGTTTGCGGACATTGGTCGATCATTTCGGGGCCAGTGTGGTGCTGTGTTCGGCTACGCAGCCGGATTTCTGGAATCTGGGGCCGTTTCAGGGGATGGAGGCTTGCGACATCGTGGTGCCGCAGGAGTTGACGCGTGCCGTTGATGGGCGAGTGCGGTACGAATGGTGGACGGATCCGCAACCGATGTTGAGCGACGTCGCGGACCGGGCCTGCGCCGATGAGAGTGCTTTGGTGGTGGTGAACACGACCAAGGATGCGTCTGCCGTGGTCGATCGGTGGCGGGAATTGGCGGGCGACAGCCTGGTGTATCACTTGTCGACTCGGATGTGCCCGGCTCACCGGCGCTACGTCCTGGCTGCGGTGCGCTCGGGTTTGGCGGCGGGCACGCCGGTGCTTCTGGTCAGTACACAGTTGATAGAGGCCGGAGTCGACGTGGACTTCGCGGTGGTCTATCGGGCGCTGGCACCGGCCGATTCACTTGTGCAAGCTGGTGGCCGCGCTAACCGGGAAGGCCGATTGCCTGACGGCGGGAGGGTCGTGATCTTCGATCCGTTGGATGGTGGCGCGCCACCGACGTATCGAACACTAGTGGGCAACACTCGGCGGTTCTTCGGACCGGATAAGTCCGCGCCGGACGATACAACGGCACAGTTGCGGTACTGGCGGGCCGTGTATGACGACACCGGAGTGGAGGGACGCGGCTCGATTGGGCGGCAGATCCAGTCGGCCAGGCAACGGTTGGACTATCAGTCAGTTACCGATGGGCCACAAGACCTCGAAACCGGCGCACGAGATTCGAAGTTGGCGTTTCGCATGATCAGTGATGACAGCGTGGCCGTGATCTGCCCACAATGGGTCGGTAACGGTGACGGCCGTGGCACCGGTGAGAAGAACCTGGTGTCCAATGAGTTCAACCCTCGCGTACTCGAACTTATCGACCAAGTCCGTTCAGGTATCGGGATCGGCTCCGCTATGAGGCAGTTGCAGCCGTTCACCACGAACCTGCACATATCCGCAGTACGCAAACCGGGTGTGACCGCTTTGCTGGCACCGTTGCTGGGCGATGTGGACACGCCGGGCTCGCTGGCGGTGTGGCAAGGCGACTACGACGTCACCACAGGCATCGCCCTCGACCCCGAAATGGAGAGATTCGTTCTATGACCCCTCACGGCACCGCGATCACACTTCCCACCGATCCACACGGTCATCGACCGGTGGCGGTCCAAGTGTGGGGGGACGCGGCCTTGTTCACTCGCCCCGAACTCAAAGCCGAACGACTGACGTATCCCGTCATGACCCCCAGTGCCGCCAAGGGTGTTTTGGAAGCGATCTATTGGAAGCCAGAAATGGCTTACCAAGTCGTGGCCATTGAGGTGCTCAAACCGATCAAGCAGTTCACGGTTCGTCGCAATGAGACTAACGACGTGGCGTCGTTGCGTGATGCAGCAAAAGGTGTGCGCCGCATTGATACCGCGGCGAAACGCGACCAACGCAACGCGGTATGCCTGCGTGACGTGGCCTACCGAATCCACGCCCACATTCGACTGCAACCGCACGCCAACAAACCCGTGGTGGCCTATCGCGATCAGTTCCGGCGCCGCGTCGACAAAGGAGCATGCTTTGCCCAGCCGTATCTGGGCACCCGCGAGTTCACCGCCTACTTCGGCAAACCCGACGGCACACCCGCTCGTGACGAGCTTGATGGAGATTTGGGCATCATGATCCACACGGTGGGATACGACGGTGATCACGCCATGGAATGGTTCACCGCCCGCCTTGATCGCGGGGTACTTCGCGTTCCCGAACGGGGCATCGTCGCCGAGGCATCGCACATCAGTGCGGCGGTGGGCTGATGCTGTTGCAGCGGCTGGCGCAATTCGCAGCCCAACGTGAAACCGATGAGAACCCGATCCCGGCGTTCTACATCGAAAAACCGGTGCGGTGGGTGCTGCGACTCCACGCCGATGGCACCCCCGAAACACTGGACATGACGGATCGAGCCGACCCCAGCGACACCGCCCGTCGTTTCGGCACCCCCATGGCAGTCCCGTCAGTGACCAAGACTTCGGCTCCCGCGCCGACACCTGGCGTCGACACCGTGGAGTACGTGTTCGGGTGGGTGACCACAGACCCGAAAGCCAATGTGAAGCCGGACAAGGTGGTCAAGCGCCACAAGGCGTTCATCGCGTTGAATGAACGCTGGGCCCGTGACGATCCGGACTCACCGGCCAGCGCGATTGCAGCGTTCTACCGCGACGGTCACCATCGCACCATTATGGAACCAATGCGGATCAACGGCCGCGGCGAAGAACTGCAACGCGTACCGGCCTGGAGCCGCGGAGATCTCGTCTGCTTCGAGATTGACGGCGCCAAAGCCGCCGCATCGACCTCAGCACAACGGTTTTGGGCAAGCATCGCGGCTGAACGCAAAGGCAGCGGCACATCTGGATTGTGTTTGGTGTGCGGTGAATGGGCTGAACTGCTCAAAACCGTGCCGCAGCAACTGCCGCAACGGCTGGTGCCGGGCGCGACGCAAAGCGCATCACTGGTGAGCGTCAACAAACCCACCCACGGATTCGATTTGACCACCGAGCTGCGGCATACACCGATTTGCCAAGGCTGCGGATTGCGGGTCATGAGCGGCCTAGGAATGCTCCTGGACGACAAGCAGCACTCCACCGGCAGCGGCGACTCACGCATGGCGTGGTGGACGATCGGCGGTGAGCAGGTTTCACTCGACATGCTGCTGCATCCACACCAGCACCTGGACGACGTCCACCACCTGATCACCGCTGCCCGCACCGGGCACCGTCACAGTGTCAAGGACATCGACACGGGGAGGTTCTGCTCGGTCATCGTAGGCGGCAACGTCTCCCGCATCATGGTGCGCGACTGGGTTGAACAACCTCTCACCCAGGTACAGGCCAACCTTGGTCGCTGGTTCAACGACATCACCACTACCGACGGCGACAACACGCGCCTTCCCGGGGTCGGGCTGTTGGCACTGGCGTGCGGGCGCTACGACCCGAAGCTGACTGCCGAATCTGGCGGATACCTCGGCTTCAACAAACCCGGCGCTGACCGCCCCGACGGCGTCTACCGGTCACTCCTACAGGCCGCCCTTTATGGACGCCGTCTGCCGCCTGGCCTGTCCAAACACATCATCCACCGCATCCGGCGCGACGGATACCTCGACCCGGCACGAGCGGCCCTACTACACGTCGGCCGTATCCGACAGGCCACCACGAACGACCAGAAAGAACCCATGGAAATCACCACATCCAGCACCGAAGAACCAGCCAAAGTGGCTGGTCAAATATTCGCCATGTACGAGTATCTCCAGTGGGCCGCCACCAATCCCACACCGAACAAGACCACCGGCCGTGCCGAACGCGTCAACACCAGTTTCACCGACCGTCACTTCTCCGGAGCGATCACCAACCCGCGCCGCGCGCTGACTGCTGGCGCCCGAATATCGCAGGCATGGCTGAAGCGAGTACGCCGCGACAACCCCGCCCGAGCCGAATGGATTGACCGCCAACTCACCGAACTGTATGAGCACTTGAACCAGGCCGGTGGACCACCGAGCACGGCCCTGCTGTCGCAGCAGTCGGACTTCATACTCGGCTACTACCAGCAACGTCAGCAACGATTCGCCAACCGATCTGCCAATAACACCACCACGGAAACGGAATCCAACGATGAGTGAAGCACACCTCGACCCCACCATGCGGCACGACGCGGTACTGCTATTCGACGTCACCGACGGCAACCCCAACGGCGACCCGGACGCCGCTAACCAGCCCCGCATGGACGATGAGACCGGCCAAGGAATCGTCACCGACGTGGCCATCAAACGCAAGATCCGCGACACCGTGTCACTGCTCAAAGGAGATGATCCCCGGTTCGGGATCTTCGTCGAAGCAGGACACGCCCTCAACACCCGCATCGCTCAAGCGCTGAAGGAAAGCGCCGATGACAGCGACAACGCGCGCCAATGGATATGTGATCACTACTTCGATGTACGGATGTTCGGCGCGGTTTTGTCTACCGGCGACAAGATCCCAGGAAGCAAGAAACGTGGCGCTGGGCAGGTTTACGGCCCCACACAGCTGACGTTCGCGCGCAGTATCGATGCGATCAGTCCGGTGGAGCACACCATCACCCGCGTCACCCAAACCAAACAAGCCGACATCGACGCAGGCGAATCGACCGAGCTTGGCGCTAAGTGGACGGTCCCCTACGGGTTGTACCGCACCCATCTACACTACTCCGCGCCCAAGGCCACAAAGACCGGTGTCACCGCCGATGACCTCCACACGCTGTGGAAGGCGATCCAGTTCATGTTCGAGCACAACCACTCGGCCGCACGTGGCGAAATGAAACTATGTGGACTATATGTGTTCAGCCATTCCAGTGCGGTCGGCGATGCGCCCGCCCACCAACTGTTCAACACCATCGCGATCTCACCCCTGGAGGCGGACAAACCACCACGTCACCACACTGACTACCGACGCCAATTCGAAAAGGCCTCTGTACCCAGCCGAATCACCTCCACAGTATTGACCGATCTGTGGCCGTAGATGGGCAGCCCAGTTCAGCAGACCCGTTCAGCGTTCCACTGTCGGCACTGGAACATTGAATCCCACGCCATCTCGTTTGCCTACATCGCCTACGCCTCGGCCTACCTGAAACGCTTCTACCCGGCCGCGTTCCTGACCGGATTGATCAGGGCCCAGCCGATGGGGTTCTACTCCGTCAACACCCTCATCAACGACGCCCGCCGCCACGGCGTGAGGATCCACCCCGTCCACATCAACCACAGCGCAGCGATAACCACATTGGATGGACGCGGCCAGCCCGCGGCCCGCAACACCGCTCCTGCCGACTGGGGGAGCCCCGGCCCCACCGTCAGGTTGGGTCTGGACCAGGTCCGCGGCATCTCCGACACCGTTGCCGAACGCATCGCCGCCGGCCAGCCCTACACCTCGATCACCGACCTCGCCCGCCGCGCCCGCCTCACCGAAACCCACCTGGAGAACCTCGCCACCGCCGGAGCCCTCACCGCACTCGGCCCCGACCGCCGCCAGGCACTATGGATGGCCGCACCCGCCGCCGCCAACACCGACACCACCATCGACGGCACCATCCCCGTCACCGCACCGATGCTGCCGGGCATGAGCGACGCCGAACTCACCGCCGCCAACCTCCAGTCGACCGGATCTTCCGTCGATTCCCACCCGATCCAACACATCCGCCACCACCTCGACGCCCACGGCGCGGTCCGGATCGGCCAGCTACCGACGATCCCGGATCGCACCCGCGTCCTCGTCGGCGGCATCGTCACCCACCGCCAAGCCCCCGAAACCGCCGGTGGTGTCCTGTTCGTCAACCTCGAAGACGAAACCGGCCAAGCCAATGTGGTGTGTGAACCTGGTCTGCGCGTCGCCTACCCCCGCGAAGCCCACGCTGTCCCCGCGCTCCTCATCCGAGGACGGCTGCGCAACGCCGATGGGGTTGTGTCGCTGACCGCCGACAAACTCACCCCACTGCACACACCGGCGGCAGTCAAGGGCAGGAACTTCCGCTAGCCCCCATACGTGACAAGTCTTGAAGACGGTGGGTGCCACATTGACGCCCACACCTGGATGGCTGGGTGGAACGTCGTCGGGTCACTGCGTCAGTGACTTGCGGCGTGCCGGGGCATGGTCAGCGGCCCGACGAAGGAGCCGAACGACGTCGCTTTTGGTGCGGCGGGAGTTGTCGTTCCACCACCACAGGTCCCAGCACGTAGCAACGTTCAACGCGGCGCGTAGGGCGGCCAGCGCATCGCGGTATTCATCGGTCAGATCATGCTTGTTCTCGCAGGCGGTGCACAAACCGCATACGGCCAACAGTGCCTTGTCCATGCAATAGCCCTCGGCGTCGGGATAGCAGTATCCGCCTCGCGTCCAGCCGCGCTGTTCTATCAAGTCAGCGGCACGGTGCAGGGCATGAACCGTCATCTTCTTCTCCCACAATCCATTTAGCTATGGCGTCGAGGACGCGCCCGGCAGGGCCCGGCATCCGTTGCCGGTGCCCACAGCAGAACGCCCGTGTCAGGTTACGGCAACATCCTCGCTGCCGCCTTCGTCGACGAGGCCCACACTGCCGGAGTCGACGACATCGCCGCAGCCGTTCTTATTCGCTGCTGATGAGGTCCGCGCAGTACAACGCGAACTTTCTGGTGTAATCGCCATGACCCACCGCACGTTCCTCAGCCCAGCGGACATGTGCTTCCGTGACAGGTGACAGTCCACGATCGACCCGAGCGCGATTGACGGCTTCATGCATGGCGCGGCGTTCGAAGGCGACCCACTCCGGGACGCCGCACGAATCCAGCCCCGCGCGTGCGCTCCGCTGCCGCTGCGCCGACGCCAACGTCTGCTCCAGCATCGTGATCCATTGCGCTTGCGTATGAAAACCGATCGCGCTTGACGGTGTTGGCATGGCCACCGCGTCTCCTTCAAGTAGATACCTATCCAGTGCGCTTCAGCACGAGTCAACGATGTCGAGTCCGTTGGCGCGGGCCATGTCGTCATGCGAGGCGTACAGCTCGGGCCAGTCCTCACCCGGCGCCAACGCCTCAGCAGCAATTTCGCCGCGTGCCACGCGCACGCGGACTTCCAGGTTGGCGTGGCCTTCCACGGCCAAGAACCCCGCGCAGGCCTTGGTGTCATGGTCTTCGCTGCCGCTCATGTGGCACGCGAACACCTTCTGCAGTGGACCCTGCCCTGCCCATGCCGACAAGTCAGGTTGCACGGCAGTATCAGCAGTGTGCTGGAACGCCTCAGGAGGAAACTTGCCCACTGGCGCTTCCTTCTTCCACGGACACTCCCGACATGGACGCTGCTGGTAACTGATCACCGCAGGGTCGCTCTCGCTGGCAGAAGGCATGGGATACCACCTCGACTCGAACCTGCTCAGAAACTTACCTCCTTCTCCTTGGTGCGCGCCTAGCCCACCGTTTCGCGCCACCCAGGCCGCGATTGAAACACCACCACGTGCGTGGAAAGCAGAAACCGTCAGGAGCGTTGAGTTACAGCGCGAAAGGAACGCCTTCACATGGGGATGGCCGCCCTAGTGGAGTGGATCCGAAGGATTCACGCTGACGGTGACGCGACCAGCACAAGTGCCGCACTTGCCTGTGACGCTTGGCGGTTGCCGACTCGCGGGCTGCGCACTACCCGTGGTTGTACTCGTTGTTGGCAGGGCGGTTCTTGCGGCACAGTGATTGCGCTGGTTGATCTGGGAGAGGCATTCATTGCCGGGGTTGGTTGCGGAGTCGTGAGATCTCGGTGTGCGCCTGCTCCAGCTGGTCCTGCAGATCAGTGATGCGGACGGCGGCGGCCAGGGTGTGGCCCTCGTCGAGTTGTTCTCGCAGCCTGACAATGAGGGTGACCTGGCGGCGGCTGTAGCGGCGGTGGCCGCCGGGGGAGCGCTGCGGAGTGATGATGTCGGCGGCGTCGAGGCTGCGCAAGAACGCCTGCTGGACGGTGAGCATGCGCGCCACCTGTCCGGTGGTGTACGTGGGGTAGTCCACGTCGTCGAAATTCGCGGCGTCCGGCAACGAGCCGTCGTCCTTCCTCAAGGCACATGTTCTGTGATCGTTCGCTAGAGGATACCTTAATTTGAGAGTTGACAAAACCTACAGTCAGCGATACAGTTTTTCGTCGAAGGTGTTGAACCGTGAAACGACCTGACGATCACTGATCCGGGGAGTGGAACCACGATGCCTGCGAAGTCGCGGCTAACGGCCGACCCGAGGTTCGTCGACGTGGTGTGCGTAGACGACGACTGGGTCGACGCTGAATTCGATGCCATCATCGCCGCGAACTTTCCGCAGGGCGCCATCCCCACTCCGCCGCGTCGCGGTCGTTGCGGGCGAGTTCCTTTTCGCCGCCCGCCACGGCGACACCACCGCCCTGAGCCGAGGCTCATCCCTCTGGCTGAGGGTTTGGCCCTGAGGCAGGCGCTCGCCTGGCCACGCGGGCCGCCGTAACGCGCAAATGGAAACCGACACGGCAAGAGAAAGGAGAACCGATACCACTGGTGCGGGCCGGATGCCTGAAAGGTCCTCCCCGGCTGGCATCCGGTCGGCACCCTGTATGCCGGATGGTTAGATCCACTAAGGACAATTGCCTGTACTGTTGTTTTCACGATTGGCGTATATCAATCACCACATCAGGAGGATGTTGATGATGTTGATGCGTACCGACCCGTTTCGGGAACTGGACCGTCTCGCCCAGCAGATGCTGGGTGTCAACGGCACCGCGTCGCGGCCCGCGGCCATGCCCATGGATGCCTACCGCACCGCTGACGACTACGTCGTCCGCTTCGACCTACCCGGTGTAGACGCCGAATCGATCGACTTGGACGTCGAACGCAACGTGCTCACCGTCAAAGCCGAACGACGCCCCGACTTCGGCGAGAACGACGACGTCGAAGTCGCCGAACGCCCGCGCGGCGTGTTCTCCCGCCAGCTGTTCCTCGGCGACACACTCGACACCGACAACATCAACGCCGACTACACCAACGGCGTCCTCACCTTGCACATCCCGGTGGCCGAACAAGCCAAACCACGAAAGATCGCCATCGGATCAACCACCCAACGCAAACAAATCAACGCCTAGGAATCCTTCACCACACCTGGGCCGCGCTGACAAGCGCGGCCCACAACTCACGGCGACCAACGCCGATCGCAGCAAGCCGGGCTTCGGCGTCACAGCGCGGGGGAGGAGGCTCCGAGAGCTTCCAGTTCGGTGCGTGCCTCGTCGCGGTGTTCCGGTATCAACATGAGGGTGCAGGCCCGTTCAAAGCGTGCACCTATCCGGTCCCATTGCGCCGCGACGCTGGCCAGGTGCTCGGGTTCCCCGGTCAGGCGCCCTCGCGCCCGTGCCAGACAGGCTGCCGCCCAACGGTTGTCGGCGGCGTGGTGGCTGGCGGCCGTAAGCAGTTCCCCGGCGTCGGGCAGGCCCGCGAACACGGCCAGTTCGGCAGCAGCGGCGCGTGCGTAACTCTTCCAGATGTGGCCGCCCACGGCTGGATGCGGCACCACCGTTTCGTCCTTGAAGGACGCGAACGCTCGCTTGACCATCGCACCGGCGTCGACCGTGTGTCCAGTGTGTACTGCTAGGCGGGCGTCGACGAACGCGATGCACGCCGCCAGTTCGATCGAGCCGGTCACGTCGTCGGTTTGGGCGACCCGCAGTGCCCGTTCCCGCCACCGGTGGCTGTGGCTGGTGCCGCGCAGGCCTTCGGCCAGTGCTGCCATCGCCACAGCGGTGGCCATCCAGCGGCGGGTGGGGGCGCCGTCGCGTTGCCACTCGTCCCACAGCGCTTCGGTGGCGGCGAGGGCTTCACCGAACCGGCCCGCGAGTACCGCGACCCGGATGCGTCGTGGCGCTGTGACGTAGGGGTGGCCCGCCAGCGGGTCCTGTGCCGCCGCGGTCTCGAGAATCGATGCGGCGGCGGGCAGATCGCCGGTCGCCACGGCGTGGGAGGTCGCGACGTGGAAAGTGTCGGTGATCTCGGTGGCGGCTGCTGGATCGTGACGCGGCAGCTCGGCAACGAGGCGCAGGCGCTCGGCCACGAACTCGCCGACCTGGGCGCGCCGCCCGGGATCCGTCATGGCGATGTCCAACGCGCCCAGCAACAGCAGCGGGTCGCCGAGTGCGCGCGCGAGTTCCAGGGCTTCGTCGGCGCCGGTGCCGTCGTTCCATGCCCGGGCGGCCGCGATCAGCGCCGCGGTGCGGGGGTCGTCCTGGGTGGCGTCGCGCATCGCGGTGGCCAACAGGCGGGCGCCGTCTTCTGGTGTCAGCCGCTGCGGGAACTCGCCGGGAAACCGCAGCGCGGTGATGAGGGCCGAGGCGGTGGCGGCGGCAGCGTCGTTGTCGAGGCCCGCCGCACGGGAACGGTTGGCCGCGGCCAGAAACAGATCGAAAGCCGCCGGGCCGTCGTACACGGCGGTGGCCACATTCGCGGCGGCGCACAGGTCTCGACCCGCCTGGCGGGCGTCGGGGGCGCGTTGGGCGGCGCCGGTGAAGTGCTCACGGGCTTCGCGGTTGAATCCATACGCGAAGGTCACTGTGGCCAGTGAGACGGCCAGGCGGTGTGCGGTGGGATCGGGGCTTGCCGCCGTTGAAGCCGCTGCCGCCCTGAGATCGGCGGCGACCGCGGCGAAATCGAGTTGCTCGTCGTCACCGAGCTCGGCTGCCAGGCGTGCGGCTGTCTGGGCTGCCCAGGCGATGTAGCGTTCCCGCACTCGCGAGTGCTCGGCCGGGTCGCGTCTTTGCGCGGCGAAGGCGCGCACGGTGTCGAGCAGTCGCCAACGGCCACGCCCGAACCGGCCGTCGCGCACCACCAGGCTGTCATCGGCGAGCCGACCGATCACGTCGGCGACGGCGCTGTCGTGCGTTGATGCGGTCGCCGCGGCGACCGCGGAAAGGTCGAAGGAACCGGTGAACACCGACAACGCCCGCAAGGCCGCCTGCGCCTCGGTGTCGAGCAGGTCGTAGCTCCAGGACATGACCGCGCTCAGCGACGAGTGTCTCGGATGGACGCCCCTGGTACCGCTGGCCAGCCGCAGCCGATCGCCCGCCGCCGCGCGTAGCCCCTCGGCGCCCAGCGAGGCAGCACGGGCCGCGGCGATCTCGACGGCCAGCGGCATGCCGTCCAGGTTGCGGCAGATGGCCGCCGCTGTCTGGGGGTCGATGTCGAGTTCGGCGTCGACAGCGCGGGCGCGATCGAAGAACAGTCGCACCGCGTCCGGTTCGATCGGTAGCGGCCCCAGCCGAACCACCTGCTCACCCGGTACGGCCAGGCGCCGCCGCGTGGTGGCCAGGATCGTCGTGTTAGGACACCGCTGCTGGACCATCGCGGCCAGGGCGGCGACATCGTCGACGACGTGTTCGCAGTTGTCCAGGACCAACAGGAACCTGCCCTGCTTGAGCCAGCCGACGATCGTGTGGTCCAGGGTCTGCGGCGGCCGCTCGGTCACGCCCAGGACCTGCGCCACCGCCACGGTCACCTGTCCGGGCCGCACAGGGACCAGGTCCACGAACGCCGCCCCGGCCGGGAACGCCGGTGCCACGGCGGTGGCGACCACGGCCGCCAGCCGGGTCTTGCCCATCCCGCCGGGCCCCATCAGGCTCACCAGCCGGGCGTCGGCCAACGCCGTCACCACGGCGTCGTGATCCGGCCGCCGCCCCACGAAGGTGGTGTGTCCGTGCGGTATGCCGATCACGGTTCCCGGCGACGGCGCATCCGGACGCGGCCCGGCGATCGCGGCCAGTGCCTGACGGTTCGCCGCGCCCAGTTTGCGCAGCAGCGACGACACATGGTTCTCGACGGTCCGCACCGAGATGTGCAACCGGTGGGCGATCTGGGCGTTGGTCAGGTGCTCGCCCAAAACGGCGAGCACCTCGGCCTCGCGTTTCGAGATGGGCCCCAGACCCGGTGTGTCCATACCGAAAGCATGCCCCAGTACCGGGCGGTTCGCGGGGGAGTGAGTGGTGAATGGGGGGCGAATGGGTGCCTGACACGGAGGCGCGGACCAGCTCGCGCGAGCAGGCTCTTTCTCGAGAGGTTCAAGCCTCGATCACATCGACCAAGGAGTCTTCATGAACACCGTTATCTTCGACATCAGCATGTCGCTGGACGGCTACATCAGTGCCGCCAACCGCACCGCCGACGAACCCAACGGCGAAGGCAGCCACGTGCTGCACGACTGGGTGTTCGCCGACGGCGACCCCGCCAACGAAGCCCTGGTGGCGTCCGGTTGGGACAACATCGGCGCGGTCATCGCCGGTCGCGCCACCTACGATTTGTCGGTGCCGTACTGGCAGGCGGACGGCCCCAGTGGACCGGCGCGCCGCCCGGTCATCGTGGTCACCCACAATGCGCCGCGACACAGTCCCGAAGACGGCGTCTACGAGTTCGTCACCGACGGCATCGAAGCCGCCCTGGCACGCGCCACGGCCGTGGCGGGCAATGGTGACGTCACGGTCATGGGCGGAGCCGCGCTGGGACGGCAGTTCATCGAGGCGGGGCTCCTCGACGAGATCAGCCTCCATGTGGCGCCGGTGCTCTTCGGTGACGGCACCCGCCTGTTCGAGACGATGAAGATCGACCACACCCGGCTTCAGGTGCGCGACGTCATCAACACCCCCGCGGCCACGCACCTTCGCTACCGGGTGCTCAAAGCCCACGTGTAGACCACTGACGGCTGCGGTTGCGCACCAGTGGGCCCGCCGCGTGTGCACCGCGCCGTCATGCCCCGACCGGGACGGTGACCATGGCGATCGTGCGGGGCGGTGGCAGCAGGATGTAGGCCGCCCCGATCCCGTAGCTGATACCCACAGTCAGGATCCCCGGCATGATCGACGAACCGTCGACGGGGTACCCGCCGTTTCCCGTCACGGTCAACAGTGGGCCGGTGATGAAGATCGACGCGAAGAAGCCGATCAGCAGCGTCGGTACCATCGCCACGGTGCTGAGGAGCGTGAGCGCGGTCCAGGTCCCGGTCGCCTTCGCGCGCTGCCGCACGCGTTCCCACCACATGAGTGCCAACAAGAACACCGCGAACGGCAGGCCCGCCAGCGTTCCGATCCACGCGACTGAGTCCGGCACGCCGCTGAACATCGCCAAGCTCCCCAATAGACCTGCCGGAACGACCATCGTCGCTGCGGCGGTGAGCCGGGTTGGGCCGTGACGTCGAGCCGCCAGCGCGCTCGCCGAGGCCACGAGGGCCAACAGCGCCGTAACCGCGACGGTCACGGCGGGAAATATCGCCGGTGTCGCCGAGGTGCCGCCGGATTCGGCGGTGGTCGACGGCGAGGTCGACTGCAGCAGCATTGCCGGAGCGCACAACGCTGCGACGACGGCGATTCCGGTGGCAGCGCGCCGGTTCGCCCGCTCCTGCGGCGGGGCGATGAGCAGGGTTCGGCCGAGCCACCACGTGAATGCCGTGATCACCACGCCCGCGCCTAGCGCGCCGTACAGGCCGGTGCGGCCGACCTGATCGGTCGCGTCGAGGATCGTGTCGGCTGTCAGCAGTCCGACGCCGGTCACTGTTGCCGGTAGGAACGGCCGTCCGCGTCCCACCAGGGCGAGGGCCAACGCGGTGGCGACTACCGTGATGGCGGCCAGGCGCAGTTCGACAGACCACATCAGGAACTGGGGATCTCCGGTGTCGGTCAAAGGATCGGCCGCCGGTGGGGTGAACGCGACGGCGATCGCCCATGTGACCAGGCCGAGTCCCATTATCGCCAGTGCGAATCCGGCCCGGGCGGTTGACGCGGCGGGTGCGGCGGCGCCGGAGCGCACCACTGGCGGTACGGGACGGACCGTGGCCCGGCAGGACCGGATGACGTAGAACAGCGTGAACGTGGTGGCGGCAAGCATGCTCGGCATCAGCGAGGTGAAACTGAGCGTCCCCAGCTCGGGGCTGAGTCCGGCGGGTTGCAGGAACGATGCCGGAAACAACAGCGGCGCGGTGGACGCACTGATCGCGGAGTCCGGCAGCCCCAACTGTTCCCGCATCACCAGGGCTGGCGGCAGGGCGAGTACTTCGAGGAGGACCAGGCCGGCCGCGATCCCCAGCCACCGCGCGGTTTTCACCCGATCACGACGGGCCGACCACACCGCCCACAACAGCAGCGGAACGACGGCGACCATCCACAACAGCGGGGACGTCCACAGTGTCGACTGTGTCTCGCCGCCTTCGGAGGCGAAGCCGGAGATGGACAGCCAGGTTGCCAGCATCCCGGCGCCGACCGCCAGTGTGGCGGTGACGACGGACAGCGCGCGGGCGGTCTTGTGGCGTGGCTGTCGCGAGGGTGGCAGATGAGCGCCAAGGGCGTGACCCAGCATGGCCGACGCCGCCACCAACGCCAGGATGAACGCCACCGTGACAACGTTTGGCCACAGTAGATCGCCACCGCTGAGGTTGACGAACACGACGCCCAGCATCCGTGGCTGCCCCACCACGAGTGAGCAGCCGGCACCGAAGGCGAACAGCACCGCGAGCGGCAGCAGCCTCCGTCCCCACCCGGGCAGGGACTCGCGCCAGCCTGGTGTCTGGTGGCGTTGGCCGCCCGGTGGTGACACGGCGAGACTGAAGGCGAACCTGAACTGGCCGAAGGCTCGTTGGAGGGCCGACTTCGACTCCTGGTTCCTGATGGCGTACATCTCCGCGCTCCATTCTCGATACCTGTCCTCGCGCAGTCGTTCGGGCCAGCGGTCGCGGGCCAGCCGCAGGAGTAGCTCGGCCATTTTGTCGATCACCGTCATGTGGTCCTCGGCTTTCCCAACGGCCCCAGCGCCTTGGACAGCCGCTCGTGCACGGCGGCCAGTTCGGTGCGGGCGGCCTTGGCGCCGTCGGGAGTCAGCCGGTAGTACCGCCGTGCTGGCCGGGCGGTCGCGCCGGCCTCGACCTTTTCCCAGGAGGCGGTCAGCCAGCCGGCCTCCTCCAGCCGGTTCAGGATCGGATAGAGGGTTCCGCTGGCCAGGTCGCTGTCGCGCATGAGATCCATGCCGTAGCGGTCGGCGTCGACGTCTTCGATGAAACACGTCAGCACCCGTACCACCGTGGTGGTCAGTTTCAGCCTTTCAACCATGTAGCAACTCTACATAGCCTTCGCTAGAGTTGCTACATAGTCATTGGGCTGGGGTTATAGCCGATTGTGACAGGTTGACTAACGAATCGGTGCGGCGAATCAGGTGTTACGGGGGTTTTATTGGCAGGGCCAGTGCGATGGTGGCGAGTTCTGAAAAGGATAGTGAAGGGGCGTGGCCGGCGGTGTAGGCCGCGTCGCGCACGACCACGGCCGAGCCGTCGATCCGGTATAGCACCGCGAAGTGTTCGGATCCTTCCGCCCGACGTTCGGGTTCGGACTCGGCGAGTTTGGTGCGTCCCGTGACGAACCGAAGTTTCTCACCGTTGGGTCCCTTCGCCCGGGTTATGTCGCATGTGGAGGTCTTGAATGTCGGCAGTTTGTAGCCGCACGCGGTCAGGTCGAGCGCGCCCCCGGTGTCCTTTGTGTAGGTTCTCGGGGGGATGATCCACAGGTCCAGGATGTCGGGGTGGGTGGCGTCGTCGAATTGGACCATCACCGAGTCGTAGCTGTCCGCGTCAGGACTGACGGGATTGTCTTTCCCGATCGATTGGTGCAGGCCGAGGACTGTCCTGGTGTACACGGCGCCCCCATAGGACTCGAAGGGGACGTATTCCGCGGGGGCGACCTGGTCGAGGGTTTGGCTTTCGCGCGTGAACCAGCCGGTGTCGGTGACCGGACCGGGCATCTCGGCGTGGCCGTCAGAGGTCGTGTCCCGAGGTGTGACCCCCGGATACCGCTGTGCGAAGTGCTTCCACAGCGCGGCAGTGTAGGCGGCAGCGGTGCTGTCGGGCGGCTTCGGTTTGCCGGAACTGGTGATCCACGGTTCGCCGGGGTTCCAGACTTGCGGGGTGTCGGGGTCGAATGAGGACGGCACGATCGCCGTTGGCGCGATGGCTGGCGGCAGCATGGTGATCACGGTGATCAGTGCGGTGGTCAGGAGGGTGATCGTGGCGGTGATGTCGGCCAGCCGAGCGGGGGTGGGTGTCATGACGGGAACTCCGTGGTGCAGGTGAGGATGTGCCCTTCGCGCAACATCTGGCGGGCGTGTTGTCGGCTCATATTGAGGCCGTACCAGGGGTCGGGCTGCTCCAGTTGTTGCGACAGCCTTTGCAGGGCACAGGATCGCGCGGGTTCGGGGAGGGTGTCGATTTCGTCGATCGCGTCGGCCGACAGTTGTGACAAGAAGGCGATGTCCAGCGGGTAACCGTCCTCCACTCTGTTCATGTGGGTGCGCGCCATCATGGCCTCCGGGTTGATGACGGCCACCCCCAGCAGCACGCAGACGCCCGCGGCGGCAACGGTTCGGGGTAGCCACCGGGCACGCGGACGCGTTCCGGCGATGAGGATGAGGACGAACACCAGCCCCAGCCACAGTTCGACGGCGAAGCCCACGAGGCGGGGACCGTTGAACCCGTAGGCGTCGACGTACAGCATCAGGCGCGTCAGGGCGGATGCGACGATGACCAGCGTCATCACGCACAGCGCACCCCCGAATCCGCGCAACAGTGCGCGTTCTCGGGCTGTCGTCCGGCCCGCTACAAGTGACAGTGCTATCACGACGCCCAGGGTCAACACGGTGACGACCGCCAGCTGGGCGAAGCCGTCGCGCGCGAAGTCGGCGTAGTCGGGGCCGGATTGTCCGAGTACGTATTCCTTGCCCGCGAACAGTCTCGGCACCTGTGTCGTCACGAAGACGGCGAACAGCGCGTCCAGCATCACCAGTGGGATGAGCCATTCGGTCAGCCCGCGGGTACTTCTCTCGCTGGCCGAGGGCGTCGTATCCACGGTGGCGGGTGTGTGGGCGAGTCGGATCGCGCCCAGGGCCAGGATTCCCGCGAGCGCCAAGCCCGACACCGCCCGGGGAAGGCTTCGTGTCCACCCTTCCAGCAGTCGCGCGAATGCCGGGTCGGCGGACCGGAACAGCAGGCCGAACACCACCACCAGTACGACGCCGCTGCCGAGGCCGATCGTGATCCGCCACCATCGGCGCGAGGTGGTTCCGCCAGGGCCGTTGCGGGGCAGCAGCGCCCAAACCCCGGCGCCGGGTAGTGCGGTCAATCCGCGCGCGAGGCCGCGCCAGGTGGTACCGCCGGCGAGGGCGAATGAGCCGAGGGCCGTGGCGACGGCCAGGCACAGCACCACCAGCCAGGCGGCGTCGCGTAGGGCGGCGACCGCGACCAACGCGAGTGCGGTGCATCCGGCGCCGCCTCGCCACCATCGCTCGCCCGTACTCGTTCGGCCGGGACGGTGTCCGATTCGGCTCGCGCCAATGGCGGCCATTGTGGTCAGTGCGACCAGCAGCCAGCCGACGCCCGACTGCCACACGGGCAGGGCCAGGGCACCGACCAGGGCGGTGATCGCGACCGCGATCCCCGCGCGTGGGTTTCGGGCCAAGTTCGAGGTGTTCATGGCACTCCATAGATCGTCGGACGATATATAGCGGCGAACGATATCAATCGGCTCGACAAGTCCATGGGTCGGGGGGCGATATATGACGGCTGAAGTACGATGGGGCCATGAGCGCGCCCATGCAGGAGCCGACCTTTTTGATCCTCGCCTCGCTGGCCGAGCAAGCCCTGCACGGATACGGGGTGATTCAAGCGGTGGCGAAACTGTCCGACAACCGGGTCAAACTGCCGCCCGGCACCCTGTACGGCGCATTGGAACGACTCACCGGCCAGGGCTTGGTGGCCGCCGACCGTGAAGAAGTCACCGACGGCCGCCTGCGCCGCTACTATCGCCTGACCGACGAGGGTGCCGAGGTTCTCTCCCATGAGGCGCGGCGGTTGTCGAGCAACGCCGAGGCCGCCATGGCGGGATTGCGGCGCGGTGGCCGAACCGGGCTCGCCCATGGCTGACGACGTACTGGAACGGCGCTACCGCAGACTGCTGTTCGCCTACTCGGCGGAATTCCGGACTCGAAACGGCGACGAGCTCGTCACCACCCTCATGGACTGCGCCAAGCCGGGGCAACGGGTGCCAAGACCATCCGAGGCCATCGACCTCATCGCCAGCGGACTACGGCAACGACTGGGCCTCAACATGATCCCCGGTTTTCCCGAAGGTCTCGCCAACGCCGCACCGATCGCGCTGGCCCTGGCCACCGGCCTGGCGGCCCATGTGTGGTGGCAGCTGGAGCCCACGGGACCGCACAGCGGGTTTCGAACCCTCGGGCTACTGGCCTTCGCCGTCTGGCTACTTGCCGGACTGGCCGCCGCGCTGCCATCGCGACGGGTGGCGCGCGCCGCGATCGGGTTTGCGCTGACGGTCACGATCGTGGTGATTCCGGTGCTGGCCGCGCTGACAACTTACGATCGGCCTCCATTGTGGGTGCTAATGGCGCTGGCCGGATTCGGCGCCATCGCGTTCGGCGGAACCGGTGTGGCGGCGGGAGCTCCCACCTGCCTGCCGGTTGACATCCGACTCGCGGTTCCCGCTGGTGCGGTGGCATTCGCTGCGACCGCCTGGGCGATCACTCAGGCCTTTCCGCCAAACGCCGGTGACTACTACGAACCGCTGATCACGCGCGTGGGAATGGTCGCCACCGCGACGGTACTGACGGTCGCGGCCATCGCCACCGTCCGATTGCTACTGCGGCGTACCGACGGGAACTGGTGGCTGTGGACGGCGGCACTGCTCGGCGTCCCCACCGGCTGGCTCGGACCGTTCGACACTTTCGGTGACATGACCGCGGCGGGCGCTTTCCCCCACTTCGGACGCCTAGCGCAGGTGTTGTTCGCGACCTGTATCGCGGCCGCCACCCTGTGGTGGCTGGCGAGAAGCCGGGTGACAGCGAAGCGGTCCGGCTCGCCACGGACACTGGCTCAGGCCGGCGCGATCACCATCGGTTGCGCGGCGGGGCTGTCTTTCGGAATCCCCGTCATCGTGGGGGCCACACCCTGGCCTGTCACCGCGACCTCGATCGTCCTCGTCGTCGCCGGACTCGCCGCGTGGACGCCGTCACGCGCAGTCCACCACTGGGCGGCGCTGCTGGGATCGGCCGTGGTGACCGTTCCGGTCACCTGGCTGGTCGCCGTATACGCCAACGACTGGAGCACCCGCGACTGGAACGACCCCGCCTACACCGCGACCCTGGTGGCCACCGTCGCGTTCGTACCCTTGACGATCGGGGCGCTGGCCGCGGTGCGCGTGCTTCGTCACCATCCGACATCGACACACGAACCCCGGTGGGCGCCCATCCTTGTCGTGGTCGTATCCGTGGGGTGGCTGAGCTTGTGGACCCTGCCACACCTGCCATCGTGGGGACCGGCAATGCTGGCACTGGCATCGTGCGTCGCCGCACCCTGGCTTTCCCGGAGACGACACACGCCCCGTTGAGGGCCAAACAACCACGGCATCCTCCCGACGGCATGTGAGTCCTCGCCGTGGGGTCAGTGTCATCGGGGACGGTATGGTCGTGGACTGTGACAGCTACGACCTCTCCTCGTAAGGGCCAGCAAGCACGAGCATTCGCCGACGAAGGCTTCGCCGTCCTACCCCGACTGTTGACGGGGGAGTTGCTGCACCAAGCGAAAGCCGCAGCTGACAGCGCCGTGGCCAGCCCCGCTGGGATTTCCTGCGAGCGCCCCAACAACACCTTGGTGCCGCTGCGATGGGACGACGAACTGGTCAACCTTGTCCTGGCTGGACATACCCGCATCGCGCAGGCGATCGGGGCCGAGGATCTGCGGTGGATCTCCGGCTACGTGAGTGTCAAGGAACCCCACAGCCCACCATTGTGGTGGCACCAGGACTGGTGGGCGTGGGACCACCCGGTCTCGTTCCAACGAGAAGCACCTCAGGTCGCGCTGTTGTGCTACCTGTCCGATACGACACAGACCACCGGCGCGCTTCGAGTCCTGCCCGGCTCGCACGCCGCGAGCACGCCGTTGCACCGCATACTTCCCGAGGCCCACAGCGACGAGTCGACCGGACTCGACCTCCACCACCCGGCGATGGTCGATCAGCCGCACCAGGTCACGCTTGAACTACGTGCCGGAGACGCGGTCATCACCGACTACCGTCTCCTGCACGGCACTCACGCCCATGCCGCCGACCATCGCCGCGACTGCGTCATACTCAACTTCGCCCCGGCCTGGAACACGCTGCCCGCCGACATTCGCGGACACCTGATAAGCCACTCGGCATTGCCGCGACACGACGAACCAGTCACGCCCACCACGGTGACCGCGCTGTTGCCGTCCTTCGACGGTCCCCGCCGCGACCTACCCCTCAACCGCAACGCCCCGGCGACCTTCGAAACCACATCCTGAACGCCAAGGCGACGGGAGGCACGGCTTTGCGACCGTGACTCGTGCAGAAATCGTGGTGATGGGCGACATCGTGTGCGGTGACATCGACTGAAGGGTAGGAGTCCATCATGGCCGCACGGTTGTCCCGACGAGGTTTGCTGAAAATAGGTGGCGGCGTGGCCGCGGCGGCTACCGCTGCCGGGCTGGCAGTGTACGGCGGTGCGGCGACCTCACACGCGGAGGTGCCGTCCTCGCCGAAGTTCGTCCTCAATGGCGCTGGCGGAAACCCGGTGTGGCGTAAGAAGCTGCACATGCCCAAGGGCTGGGCGATGCAGATGTTCGGGTTCGACACCGCCAAAGGGCACATGTACTTCGTCCAGCACCAGGCACCCACCGACCCCGACAACCCCGGCGACCTGTGGATCACCCGCACCGATATGGCGGGCAAGGAACTGGGCGCGATGTTCCTGCGCAAGTTCGGTCACGGTTCCGGGATGGTCGTGGAGCCGACCAGCGGCGCGCCCAGGATCTGGATCGAGGGCAGCGACCTGAACCCGGTCAACGGAGCCGGGGAGAAGGGCTGCTACCTGACCTATAAGGACGGGGCAACCGTCGACTACGTGGACGACAACCACCTCATCACCGACAGAACCCCGACCATCGACAGTTTCGCCAAACTGCCCCGCCCCGCCTATGACCCGCTCTACAACCGGCTCTTGTACCGCTACGCCACCCACGAACCAGCGCAACGCGTGTGGCGCATCGCCCTGTTCTCCATGGAGGACGCGAAGAACGGCCGTCTGGGCCAAGGCAATCGCATCGCCGAGCGCGCGATCCCCAACAACGCCGAGCTGGGTCTGTCCGACAAGGACTACTTCCAGGGAATCGTTCCCTGCGGACAGTACGCTTACCTGCTTTTCGGCAGAGGCAACTCGAAGTCCTGGATCGTCGTCCTCGACATGAACGACACTGGCGGGTCCATGGTCGAGAAGTTCGAAACCAGGGCGGGAGCCTCACTGCCCGGCCGCGAACCCGAGGGCATCTCGATCTGGATGGTCGACGGCAAGCCCCGGTTGGCCTTCGGGTTCTCGTCGAAGATCGGGACGGACCCGACGGCGACGTTCGAGGCCAGCGTGTTCTACAAGAGCGAGTTCGTCTGATAGAACACGGGAATCTCGTTTCGGCTGTCACCCCCTGGATCTAGTGTTCTCGCATGACTCGCGAATGGACGAGTCGCAGAGGAGGCAGATGGTTATGGGTGGTTTCTCGTCGAAAGGGCTGGCTCGGGTGCGCGAGTTGCTCGAGCGTCTCGTCGAATCCGGCTTCGTCCCGGGTGCCGCCGTCGTTGTGGCTCGCCACGGCGAGGTACACCTCGAGGCGACGGGCCAACTGGCGTTCGAGGGCGCGGGGTCGACGACGCCGATGGCAGGCGACACGATCTGTCGCATGACCTCGATGACGAAGCCGATCGTGGCCGCGTGCGCGATGACGCTCGTCGACGACGACACCCTGCGCCTCGATGACCCGGTCGACGACCTCCTCCCGGAGCTGGCGGACATGAGGGTGTTGGCCGACCCCGACGGTCCACTGGACGCCACCGTCGCGGCCAACCGCCCGACAACGCCACGGGATCTGCTGACCTTCACCCTCGGCACCGGCATGGTCCTGGCCGAGCCCGGAACGGTCCCGATCGCCGACGCGCTGGACACCCTCGGCGAGCCGCCGCCGGATGAGTGGATCCGTCGACTGGGCGCGCTTCCGCTGGTCCACCAACCGGGTGAGCGCTGGCTGTACGACACCGGCGCCGACGTGATGGGCGTGCTTATCGCCCGGGCCGCCGGTAAATCCCTTGGGGACGCTTTGCGCGAGCGGATCTTCGATCCGCTCGGGATGAGGGACACCGCCTTCAGCGTGGACGGCGACAACCTCGGCCGGTTCGCCACGGCATACGAGCGCGACAACGCCGCCACCGGTGAACCGGTAGTCGACGACCGCCCCGACGGGCAGTGGAGCCGACCGCCGGTGTTCGCATCCGGTGGCAGCGGCCTCGTCTCGACCGCCCACGACTACCTCGCCTTCGCCACGGCGCTGCTGGCGGGCGGCGTCCATCGTGGTGAGCGGGTGCTGTCGCGGCAGTCGGTGGAGTCGATGACCACCGATCACCTGACCCCGGCCCACAAGGCGGTTTCCGGGTTCTGGCCGGGCTACTTCGACACCATGGGCTGGGGTTTCGGCATGTCGGTCATCACCGGCCACTCCGACCATGGCCACTCGGTGGGAAGCTACGGATGGCCCGGCAAGTACGGCACCGCCTGGTACAACGATCCCGCGAAGGATCTGACCGCGATCGTCGTCATGCAGCGATCGCACGCGGGCGACCAGAGACTGCCGATGTGGCTCGACCTGTGGACCGCCGTCCACCAGGCAACCGACGATTAACCGCGAACCGCGGCCACGACGCGGCGTCGGTTCTTCGGGTTGGGACACGGAGTGCGTTTCATGGAACAATGAGACATCGGCATGTCTGAAGAAGAGGACTTCGGGTTGACCGGCACAGACGTGGTGGCCGAGCGGTATCGGTTGGAGAAACGCATCGCATCGGGTTCGATGGGCGAGGTGTGGCGCGCCGAGGACATGCGTCTACATCGCACTGTCGCGGTGAAACTGTTGCACACGGGATTGTCGGACAACCAGCAGTTCCGCCAGCGCTTCGCCGAAGAGGCCAGGCTGGTCGCAGGCCTCAACAGCCCGCACGTGACCACAGTGCACGACTACGGCGAAGACCACACCGACGCCGGAGTGCGGTCGTACCTGGTGATGGAGCTGGTTCACGGCCGTCCCCTGGACGAGATCCTGGCCGAACGCGGAACCCTCACCGTCGCCGAGACGATCCGCGTCGTCCGCGAAGCCGCCGAGGGTCTGCAGGCCGCTCACGAGGCCGGGATCGTGCACCGCGACGTCAAACCGGCCAACATGTTGATCACCGATGACGGCGCGGTGAAACTGATCGACTTCGGTATCGCCCGGGCCCGTGGCACCGCGGGCCTGACCGAGACCGGCAGGATCATGGGCACCTTGGCGTATGTGTGTCCCGACCAGATCGCCAACGACGACCCGGCACCCAGTATGGACATATACTCGCTGGGCGTGGTCGCCTACGAGTGCCTGGCGGGTCGTCCGCCGTTCGTGTCCGAAACCCCCGCCTCGGTTCTCAACGCCCACCTGACCGAACCGCCCCCGGCGCTCGGCGACGACGTTCCGGAACCGGTGTCGCGGGCGGTGTTGAATGCACTGCGCAAAAAGGCCGAACACCGCTGGTCCACTGTTGAACAGTTCGCCCACGAGATCGCCAAACCGCACCTCGACGTCCCGCTCGTCGATGCGCTGCCCGTCGGCGACCCAGCCACCGACACCGGCCACGATGTGGCCGCGACACCGCTGCCGACCGCCGCCATCCCGACCGGCAAGCGGCCGCGACGAGACCCACGGGTGCTGGTCGCCGCCGTGGTGACGATCGCCTTGCTGGCGGTCGTGCTGTGGTCCCTGCCATGGCAACCCGGCCGAGACTCCCAAACCGACCACGACGCCAACCAGTCACCCGGGCAAGCCGCCGAATCCAGCCCATCCCGTGAGAGCACCAGCGACGACCCCACCGAGTCCACAAGCGACGACGAGGCCGCGGCCGACAACCCCACCGCCGACGACGCGCCCACCGACACCGACTCACCCACCGACTCCGACGACGGCGGCAGCATGGCGGTGCCCGACCTCAACGGCAAGGGCGCCAAAGCCGTCCCCGCGATCCTGGAAAAACACGGCTTCCACCACTCCCAACCCGTGGAAACCGGCCCGCACGACGGCTACAAGAAATGCGTCGTCTACCAGCAATCCCCGAAACCCGGCAGCCACGTCACCCCCGACACCACCATCACCTACTACTACGCCACCGAGAAAGCCGCCTGCGACAAGACCACGGCCCGAGTCACCAACACCGCCGGTTTCCTCGCCGCGCCAGCGACCGCTGTCGCGTTCTGGCTGGCCTCCCGGCGATCACCGCCCATCCGAGATCAATCTTTAGGGTCTTTCGGCGGTCGGCGCAACCCGGCGACAGTCTGTGACGTTGAGGCTGAGAGGGGGTTGTCGGCACTCGCCCTCTGGTTACCCGTTCGTGGCCGTCACGGCCACTCGTTTCCTGGAGTGCGGTCATGCCAACCAGAGCCGCGAAGCGACCATTCTTGTCCATTCTGCTCGCCGTATCGCCGATGGCGCTGGTGTTGATGGCGGTACCGGCTTCAGCCGGAGATCACATAACCGACCCCATCGACGACTTCGACTGCGACGACCAGCGAGACGCCGTCGATCCCGATCGATACGCCACGGTCAACGGTCACACGAACGCCGGGGCCATCACGATCCAAGTCAGCGGCGACGGCGGGATCATGACATTGACACAGGCGAGTCCGGGCATAGCGGGAGGCCCAGAAGAGGATGACCTCTTCAGTTCCATCTACACCTCGTTCGACGACAACGGCGACGGCTGCGACGATCTCGTCATCGCGGCACCGTTCGAGGACCTGGTGGCCGGCAACGGTTCCGAAGCGACGGACGCCGGAATGATCTGGATCGTGCCCGGCTCCCCCGACGGACTGCGGCCCGAAGAATCCCGCGCCGTTAACCTGCACACCCCGGGGATCCCCGGCGCGGTAGGGAAATTCCATCGCTTCGGTCTGTCCTTGGCGGGCGGCAACACCATCACCCACGAGCCGTATCTGCTGATCGGCGCTCCGGGCTACACCGTCGGCAAAACCGGATACGCCGCCGGAGCCGTGTACTACGCACGGGGCGACGAGACGTATCAGTTGACACAGGACAGTTCGGGTGTACCGGGAGTGGCCGAGCCCAGAGACTACTTCGGGGAGTACATCGTCGCCACCAACCGGTACATCGCGGTCAGCGCTCCCGGAGAGGCCATTGGAGACAGATCCAGTTCCGGTATGGTGCATGTCTTCATCCACACGATCACCGACGCTCACCTCAGGTCGCTGAGCAGTTTCCACCAAAACACCGACGGGATTTACGGTGTCGCGGAGTCCGGTGACCGGTTCGGGGGTTCACTGTCGATCATCAACTACCAGCACACGCTCGATGCTCCGATCGGCGCCGCGATCTCGGTGGGTACTCCGGGCGAACAGGTCGGTGCCGGTGGCAGGACCTACAACGGCATGGCACACCTGATACGGCACGACAACACCGGAGAGCCGGTGCAGCAGTCCTATGTGCATCAGGATCTGCCGGGTGTCGACGGGATAGTCGAGGTCCACGACAGGTTCGGCTTCAACACCGTCGTGAGCGCCACCACGTCGTCAGATATCGGTACACCGTCGACGACGGCCTGGACTGTCGCATCCTGGGAACTGCCCGACGAGGACGGCGGTGACGGCTACAACGACCCGCAGGTACAGGTCTTCCCCGCGACGGGCGATCCCGGCGACAACGACCACACCATCGCCCACGACGACTACGGCCTGCCGCTGCTGACCGTCCAGGACATCGAATCGCTCCAGGCCAGCTACACCTACCTCTACATAGGAGTACCCGGGCTTCCCGGACAACCGTCCGAGGTCTACGGGATCCCGTGGCAGAACGTGCTGGGCGGCCAAAACGCACCCGTCATCAAGATCCGCGTCCAGCCGTAAACCACCGAGGCCAGGGCTCACTGGTTGTTGCGGCGCAGTCATTGGTTAGATGCCTGCCGGTCAGGGACAGGCGAAGCGGCCGCTGAGATCATCGTCGCTCATCCATGCCTGGCTGCCGTCTTTCACCACGACTGCTACGTACATGCCGTTGGAAGCCGGTGCTGCGCCCTGATAAAACTCGATGCGGTCACCGAACTTCTTCGTCCTGAAGGGAGGTTGGTCAATGTCGCGGTATACCGGCGCTCCGTCGACAGCGGTCACTGTCGCGCACTCCCGATTCAACTCGTGGAGCAAAGCCAAGCCGCCCCAAACCAACAGCGGGATTGCCACTAGAGCGATAGCTCCCGTGAGTAGCTTGTGTGGACGGATCCAGCGCGGCTTGCGGGGGACAGTCGCGGGTTGGTCGTGGTCGTCGGGTACGCGAGGTGGCTTGACAACTGAAGCGTGATCAGCACGGTGTTTGAGTTCATGCTTGGCGGCGTCGGCTTGCTTCCACTTGCCGAACCAA
Organism: Stackebrandtia nassauensis DSM 44728; assembly: GCF_000024545.1. Taxonomy (GTDB): domain Bacteria; phylum Actinomycetota; class Actinomycetes; order Mycobacteriales; family Micromonosporaceae; genus Stackebrandtia; species Stackebrandtia nassauensis. The sequence goes on along the minus strand of NC_013947.1, from coordinate 3,771,472 downwards.
TGTTTTGCATTGCTCCCGAAATATTCGACAACATTTTCGAAGTCTTTATGTTTCTTGTCCCACTTTGGGAGAGAAAACATCTTTTTCGCAGGCTTAGGGAAGCGAAGCCAGTCGCTGAGTGTTTTCTCGTTCATCTCAAGGTGCTTGGCAATTTCTGCCTGTGTTTCTCTAGCTTCGGGGAAGTTGGCGTAGTACTGCTTCAGTAGCTCGTGGAAGTCAGACCAAAAGTCGCCAATGATTCCTTTGAGTTTCTCGTCGCTCAGATGCCGCATAGAGGCACGATCTGTCACTCCGGCTATTTTAGTAGATCGTTTACGTGCCGATAACATCATTTGTCGGAAAGATGACACTGAGCTCTCCCGCGTCGTACATTCGTTTGTGTTGCTTCTTTGATTGTGCCCGAAATCGTTTGTCAGTCTGTTTGTCAGTGTCCGGTGGTGACTGTCAGCGCCGTCAGGTTGGCACCGGTTGAACCCTCCTGTTTGTTTGGATCAGCGGCCGAGGTTCGGCGGCTGAGAACAACACGACAGGAGTAAGTGCAATGAACAAGCGCAGGTTCTTCCTGCTGACAGTGGCGATAGCGCTGCTGGGTGGCTTGCTGGTGGGGACAAGCCAGTCGGCGGCAGCCACCGCGATGACGACGGACGCGGCGACGGTCCCGGCCGCTAGCTTCGACAACGCCTCGGTCAAGAGCACGATCTGCCCGCAGGGCTGGTTCTGCGTGTGGCCCAAGCGCAATCTACAAGGCGATTGGAAGGGCGGGTACAAACCGAATACCTGCTATTCTCCTTTCAAACCGCAGGGGAAATCGGTATCCAACCAGACTGGGCGGACGATCGTCATCTATGACGACGCTCGTTGCAAGGGCAAGCCTCGCTACAAACTCGCTTCCGGTCACTACGACGCGTCCACGCCTTTCAAGGTTAGGAGCGTCAAGGTTCTTTAGCGCTCAATAGGCCAAGTCGCTGGTGCTTTCGTGAAGAGCGAAGGCGCCAGCGGTTTGCAGCCAGGAATCGTGATTACAGTGGATGTGGGTCGCGTGTCGAGACGGCGATGAGCGCGTCGGCGGCGATCTGGGATCCGGGGGTGTGGGCGCGGAAGCGGTCGCCGGTGGCGGCGATGCGGGCACGCAGTTCGCCGTCGGCGAGGATCCGCCGGGTGGCGTCGCGGATCTTCTCGGGGGCGGCGGACTTCGGGAGCCATGCGCCCAGCCCGGCATCGGTGAGGGTCTGGCCGATGAGGCGCTGGTCGGCGGTGGGGTTGATCGGAAGCACCAGTAGCGGCACACCGTGAGCCAACGACTTCATTGTCGAGGAGTGTCCGCCGTGGCCGATCATGAGGTCCATTGTCGGCAACAGCGCGCCGTGGTCGGCCCAACCAAGTATCTCCACATTGGCCGCACCGTCCAGCTCTGCGCCCAGGTCGACACCGCCGGTCGTCACCACCGCGTCGACCGGCAGCTCGGACAGGGCTGCGACGATCCTGCGGTAGACCGGCAACATGCCCGGCCAGTTGGTGGAGCTGAGCGCCACCAGCACCCGAGGCCGCGCACCGTCCTGTCGGGGGAGCTGCTGCTCACCCTTCTCGGTCGTTCCGGTCCATACGCTGCCCGCGAGCGCGGGGTCGTCGCGGCCCGGGTCCAACTCCGCGTCGGTCAGCAGCAGCCGGGCGGCGGCCCGGGCCCACAGCCGACTCGGCCGCAGTCCAAGCGGGGCGAGGATTCTGCCGAAGGGACCACGGTCGAACGACCGGGTCCAGTACGCACCGAAGGTGTGAAAGAGCACGACCACCGGAACATCGCCGCGCAGCGCGCCCCGGATCGGCGCCGGGAGCATGCAGTCGACGACCACCAGGTCCGGGCGCCGCTCGGCCACCAACTCCGCCACTTCCGCCGAGGTCCTGCGGCTGGCCAGCAGCCGAAACATGGCGCCGGGCGATTTGGCGGGACCCTTGACTCCCACAGCGACCGCGACGCGAAACGGCGGTTGGTGGAACGCGGTGTGTCCGTCCTTGAGACCGGCGACTTCGACGTCGACGCCGCGGCGGGTGAGTTCTTCGGCCACGGCGAGCGTCGGCGGCACGTTCCCACCGAGATCGGCGGTGAGGAAGAGGATCTTCATCGGGGGTCCCTTCGGGTTTGTCTCCTATGTATTGGAGCACGGCCGGCCACGGCGTCCAGTGCCGATGGCGAACAAATCGCCGACGTAGGCAACCCGTTCTCGTCGGCAGGTCTCTTAGAAGAGTTACGGGCGTTCCCCCATGGGCCGGATCGCCGCTGGCTAGGAGAAGGAGATGACATGAAAGCACGTCGCAAACTGACGCTGCTCGCACTGGCGGCCGGCTCGGTGGCGCTGGCGGTTCCCACGACGTCGGTGCTCGCCGACGCCGAGGACACGTCACCGGATAGCGGCTGCGAGGTCGAGACGCTGCCGACCCCCGAGGGATACAAGGCGGTGGTCGCCACCGACGTATCCGGTTCCGGAGACCACATCGTCGGGATGACTCGGCGCGGCGACGACGGCAGGGCCGTCCCGGTGATCTGGCGTGACGGCAAGGTACAGACGATCGACGAACTGGACACCCACGACACCTGGCCGAAAGGAGTGAACGACGCCGGTCAGGTGATCGGCAACCACGACTCCAGTTACGGCACCGTACCCTGGGTCTACCACGACGGCAAGATCACCGACCTCAAAGTCGGGAAGGGACAATCGGCGTTCGCCTACGACATCAACAACTCCGGGCAGATCGTCGGATTCATCTTCGAAGAGGACGGCGACGCGCCGAAGCGCGCGGTGCTGTGGAAGTCCGTCGACTCTGACCCGGTCACGCTGCCCGTCTTCGACGAGAAGGCGGAGGCGCGGGGAACCGGCATCGACGAGGACGGCACGGTCACCGGAATCCAGGCCGCCCCGGATGACAAGACCACCCGAATCTGGGCATGGGATCCCAACGGCGGCAAGGGCAGGGAACTCACCCGCCCCGTCATCGACAACCCCGAAGAACATCCCATGACCACCGAAGTCCGGGGCGGTCACGTCATCTCACTGGACGACAGAGGCGTGCCGGGATACCAGTGGGACCTGTCCGATCTCAAGGAAGGCACCGAGATCGACATAGCGCATCCGATGAACGTCAACCCGGACGGCACCATCGTCGGGATCACCAAGGACAACAATGCGGCCATGCTGACGTCCCAGGGCGTCACCGAACTGCCGAACGCATCGGCACCCTCCAATGAGACCGGTGACAATGTCGCCGCGGCGATCAGCGACTCCGGTGACATCGCCGTCGGCAACGGCGTCTCCAGAAATGGAGACAAGGAGCTGTACATCGCCGCCAAGTGGACCTGCGGCTAGAGCGCGAGGCCGGGTTAGGTCGCGGTTGTCGGGTTGCTTTGTGTGAGTCGGTGCGTCGGGATGGGAAGTGCCGCACACAGGAGCGCGAGCGCCAGTGCGGCCGTGCCGAGCAGCGCGACCTGCGACTCGGGGGCGGTGGTGTAGGCGAGCCATATGGGCACAGGCTCGCGTGGCAAGGCCAGCGACGCGGCGACGAAATACACGTTGATGGCGGTGGGCAGGGCCAACAGGCAACTACCGATGCCGAGCAGAGCCGACGTGACGACGCGGCGCCCTGTTGGGCCGTGGGAGATACGCCGCGCCAGTCGGTTGGTGACCGTCCAGCCGAGGAGGGCACCGATGATCAGTCCTGTGACGGTGAGGACGGGTACCGGCGTGGGGGTTGCCCGGGTGATGTCTATCGTGCTGATGCGGGGGTGAGAGGGGCCATGCGATGTGTAGCCCCACAGGTCGATGCCGTCGCGGGTCGCGGTGAACTCGACGGACGTGGAGTCCTTTCTCACCAATCGGACGTTCCACCCTGCCGCTTCCAACCGCTCTTTCACTCCGTGCAAGCGCGCGTAGTCGTTGGCCTTGTGCTCCATCTGGTAGACCATGTGCCCGGCGAATTCGTCGTTCTCGCGGTTGGTGATGTACCTCGTGTCGTATAGATCGCCGTGCTCCTCCACCCAGCCGAACAGCGACCGGTCTTTGTAGGTCTTCACGTCATCCATGTCGGGGATCGTTTGCCGGGCGATGCGATCGGCCGCGGCGTCGTCAGGCAGATCGGCGGCGGTGTGCCAACCGGCGACCGCGCCGCCGATGGCTCCCAACGTCGCGACGAACAGCGCCACGAACACCCCGGCCACGGCGGCGGAGACGCTGCCAGAGGAAAGCTGCTTGCGCATCCCACCGAACACCACGTCAAGGCGTTCGCTCGCACTGGGACGGTGGCGTCCCTGAGCGGCGTCCATAAGGGTCGTCAGCATTTCCTCGCCACGGACCCGGCGATACCACGCCGGGTAGACGCGCAGCAGCCGCCGGAAACGTCGCTCCAGCATGGCTTCCGGGGACTCGATCGTGCTGCTTTTGCGTGGCGGTGGACAGCTTCTCACGGCGCGGAATATATCAGTCTATGGAATATTCCCGCAAGTGCCAGCAAAGTGGACAACCAGACGGCGGAGACCGGCTGATTGATTTTTTGGTGTTGGCCGCGATGAGTTTCGGGTTCGGGTTTCGTCTTAGGGGCATGAATGACATCACGAGCCCCGACTCGAGCCGCACCACGATCCGGCTGCACATGTCCATGTCCCTGGACGGTTTCATCGCCGGACCCGATGACCAGCCCGGCCAGGAACTGGGCCGCGACGGTGGACGACTGTTCAACTGGCTCGACGACCGACACGGCGACGGGCCGAGCGGACAGGTATACGGCGAAGTCCTGGCCACCGGTGCCGTCATCTCTGGGCGTCGCACCTTCGAGTTGGCCGGGCGCTGGAACGGTGATCACCACGACGGTGTGCCCATCTTCGTGCTCACCAACCACGTCGACCCCGACGACGTGCCGCCAGGTAGCGCACAATTCGTCACCGACGTCACCGAATGCGCGGAACTGGCGCGCACGGCCGCGGGCGATCGCGTCGTCATGGTGCACGGTGCCGGTGCGGCCCAATCACTGCTGCGGGCCGGACAGCTCGACGAGATCGACATCCACCTGGTCTCGGTCCTGCTGGGTGAAGGACGCCGACTGTTCGACGCCCTTGGCAGCCAACACATCGAGCTGGAGCGAGTTCGGGTGGTGGAAGCACGCGACGTGACACACCTGCGCTATCGCGTGCGACACGACTAGAACCGTGGTGGCGCGGCACCGGTGGCGGCGAAGGCTTCGGCATCATGTTCCACATGAGCGATGAGCACGACGTTTCCATGACCGATCAGGACTGGCAGGACTTCTGGGTCAACATCGGTGCGACGTGGCGGCGTGTGCTTTGCGGCGACGATCGCGACACGCCGCCACCGAAGGAGCCGATCCTGCGTCGTCGTCGCCTGACCACCGATCACGCATGGGTGGACTTCTTTCCCATCCAGTGGATGCCCGCCGTTCGGGAAGCGCTGCTGTGGCAGGACAACGGCATGGATCTCGGGCCACTGACGGGACGTTCCTGGGATGTCCTGCAACTGGGTGGTCCCGGCATGGTGGACGCGAAGGATCTGGCGGGCACGCCGATAAAGCGGCTGATCTTGTCGAATGTGGACGTGTTGGACAAGGAATGCCTGAACCAGATCGTCGGCCTGGAATCGCTGACGCTGGCGTACTGTGATCTCGGGACACTGCCGTTTGTCGAGCAGCTCACCACATTGACCGTCTACACGCAGTCCAGTGTCGACATTCCCGCGGCCTACGAGGGCAGACTTCACGTCGAGTTCATCGACGACCACTACGAGCCACCGTTCGGCCCCGACGAGGTGTACTGAGAGGGGACTAGGGCGCGAGCACCTCGGTGAAGGCGCTGCGCACGGGTGTTTGTGGGCGGTTGTCCAGGACGGCGAAGACCACCCGGTCGAAACGGTCGACCTCGCGCAGTCCCTCGGCGAACGCCTCGGCCACCTGTCGTGGGTCGTTTCGGAAGACGCCGCAACCCCACGCGCCCAGGATCAGGTTGCGGTGTCCCTGCGCGGCGGCCACCGCCAGTACTCGGGAAGCCCGGCGCCGCAACGCATGGGGGACATCGTCCACATACTGCGGTTGGTTGCGGGTGATGGCGCCGAGGTTCGGAGCCGCCGCCGTCAGGAAGGCCGTGCGGTACGGCGCGTCGAGCAGCTTCAGCGCCTCATCGCGGAACACCGGGACGCCCGGTGAGTAGATGACCCGGTCGCTGTAGCGCAGGTCGCGGGTGAGGCGGTGGTGTTCGTAGAAAGCCGGGACTGTCGTTTGGCAGCGGTACAGCGCTGAGCAGCGCGCCAGGTCTTCCTCTTGTGCCTTCGCCCCGCCCAGGAAGCCGCCGCCAGGGTTCTTGGCGGACGCGAACACCAGGCACGCCGTGTCGGTGTTCCCCTCGGTGTCCAGGCGGCGCGCGGCGGTCAGGGTTGTCTCGTCGGTGACCTCTATTGTGGGAGCCGATCGCGGGGACTGAGCCACGTCGAGGTGGTCGTCAGGCAGGTAGTGCCGGGTGCCCGAGATCGCGTCGGCCACGTGGTCTCGGATGTCGACCAGTTCCCCGGCAGCGTTGCGGTACTCGCCGGTTTCGGCGATGTCCACCGTTTCCCTGGCGATGTGGCGCAGGCGTCCGCTCACGCGTGCCCTCCCCGGGCATTGTCGTGTTTGTACATGCCGCACAGGCTAAGGACGGCTATCGTCACCGTCAACATGGTTTCTTCAGCCGTGACCGATGAATCGGGCTGACGGACTTCGTCTCAACAACTGAACACGACGAAGCCGTGGCTCGACCACGGCAGAAATGAGGAATCCTGTGTCCGTCAACTTGTTCTCTGGTTTCGCCGTCCGCGACCTGTCCGCCGCGGTCGCCTGGTACGAGAAACTCCTGGGTGCGGCACCGTCGTTCTATCCCAACGATGTCGAGGCGGTCTGGGAGCTCGCCGAAAACCGGTTCGTGTACGTGATCGTGCGACCCGAGGATGCCGGGCACGGCGTACACACCATCGTTGTCGGCGACTACGACGAACGCCTCGTACAGATCGCCGGGCGGGGACTGAAACCTGACGAAGTGGAGGACTACGGCAACGGCGTCCGCAAGGCGATCTTCCACGACCCGGACGGCAACGAGTTCGGCATCGGCGGTCTGCCCTAGGTCGTCGCGTTGAGGTCGTAGCAGTAGAACTGTTCGGAGTCGGACAGCTTCACCGTGCCTTCGAACTCGCCCTCGCACTGGTCCTGCTCGAACGGACCCTCGCGGATCACGTAGGGCACGTTCTCGGGGTCTTCGCAGCTGTCGGTGTTGAAGCTTCCGTCGAGGCAGCTGGTCGGTACGAACAGCCCCGTCATGCACAAGACCTCTTCGGAGTCCTTGAAGTGACCGGTGTACTCCTCGGTGGCTTCGTCGCACTCTTCTTCGGCCTGAACGCTCCTGGTCACCCCGTATACGGCGTTCTCGTCGGTGCAGGAGATCTGCACGAGGATGCCATCGCCGCTGCCGTCAGGGCGGGCGCATTCGGAGTAGCTCTCAGGGGCCAGTTCTTCGCTGACGTTCACGTCGGAACCGTCGTCGGCGCTGTCCATGGGGCCGCCGCCCTCGTTCAAGCCGTATTCGTAGAACACGTACACGCCTGTGACCAGCGCCAGCAGCAGCACCACGGCTAGGAGCAGGTACCTGCCCTTGCGGGACTTGCGCGGCGCGGGCGGCGGCGGGGCCTGGCGTTGCTGTGGGACTTGGCGTTGCGGCGGGGGAGCTGGACGGGCAGGGGCGGCTGCCTGCCGAGGCGGGGTCTGCCGCGCGGGCGGTGCCGGCCGCACCTGCGGATGCTGGCGGGGTGGTGACGACTGGCGCTGTGGCGGAGCCTGTCGGGCCGGTGGCGGCGACACCGGCACCACCGCCGCCGGTGGACCGGACTGCGGGGGTGAGGTCAGCGACGTCTTGGTGACGATGGGCAGCGCCTGCGGCGCGTCGGAGGACTTCGGGTCACCCATCCGCAGCAGCGCGCCCTGGGCCACCACCTGCTCGGGTTGGCCGGTGATGACCGGGGCCCGACGCAGTTTGCGGTGCAACAGGGTCGACACCAGCGGCACTCGGCTGGACCCGCCGACCAGGTACAGGCCGAGCGGTTGGCCCTCGGTGATTCCGGCGGCGGACACCATGTCGGCGGTCAGCTTCACCGTCTGCTCGATCAGCGGGCGGGCGACGTGCTCGAACTCGTCGCGGGTGACCGGGAAGTCGCGGTCGAGCATCGGGATGTGGACCAGGCCGCTGGCGTTGCGGGACAGCTGTTCCTTGGCCGCCTTGATGTCCTCGTACAGGGTCCGGAACGCGCGGCGGGTGGCCGGGCCGTCGGGTTGGAGGATGCGCTGCCAGGTGGACGCGTCGACAGCGGAGGCCGTCTGTCCCATGTGGGCGAGCAGGGCCGCGTCCAGGTCGGCGCCGCCGACGTCGTCGAGTCCCGCCTGGGCTCGGACCTGATATCGGCCGTCGACGCGCACCAGTACGCACACGTCGAAGGTGCCGCCGCCGAAGTCGTAGACCACGACCGTCTCGGCCAGCGCGCCGGTGTCCTCCGATTTGGTGAAGTACACCGCCGCGGCTTCGGGTTCGGGCACCAGGGTGACGTCGCCCAGCCAGGCTTCCCGGGCGGCCTGTCGCAGCACGTCCAGCCGCTGCTTGCCCCAGATCGCCGGGTGGGTCACCGCGACCTCGCCCAGGGGCCCGCCCGCCACCCGTCGGGCCTCGGCGGCGACCGCTTTGAGTACCTCCGAGATCAGTGTCGCGACAGGATACTCCTGCGATCCCAATAGGACGGTACCGTCGTCGATGCGTCGCTTCGGATTCGGTTCGAAGCACTCCGGTGCCGTCTTGGCCGCCCTGATGGCGTCGCGGCCGACGAGCAGCTGGCCCGGTTCGGTGGCGTACACCGCCGAGGGCAACAGGGGAGAGTCTCCGAACAGTAGTGCCTGGCCGAGCCCTGTGCCGGGGTCGAGCACGGCCACCGTGTGCGACGTGCCGAAATCGATCGCCAGTCGCGCCAGTTTGGTCATGATGAACTTTCGCCGGGGTGATGCGGACAGTACGCTCACTTTAGCAATCGCTCTCAGACCGGCCGTTTGTCTAATAGGTACTGTACTGTGACTCCCTTGTAGCGCAAACATCGCAGCATCGACAGTTATTCGACGACCAGTACGCTTGCGCGCCATGGACGTCAACGACGAGGCCGGACAGTCAGGCGGGGCGAAGAAACCGGACGCCGCACTCACGCGCGCGGGCTTCCCGGTACCGCCGAGCACCGCTACCGCCGCCCAGGCCGAGACGCTGCTGCGCGCCGCCGACTGGAAGACCTTCGCCACCGCACGCGACCTGGTGCCGCTGCGGGCCGCGCTGGCGGCCGTCGAGGACCGCGAGGGTGTCACCGGCGCCCACCGGTACGCGACCGAACAGCTGCGGCACCGCGGCGCACTGCTGCGCCACCCCGACGGCCACCAGCATGAACTGTCCAGCCACGCGCTCAGCCCCGACGGGGAGTATCTGGCGGTGGGCAGCTGGATCGGCGACGACTACGAGCGCGGCGGCAGCATCCAGATCTGGGAGCTGGCCACCGGCCGCTGCGTCAACATGCTGGACGGCATCTTCGGCGGCCAGGGCTGGCACGCCTACCGGCACACCCTGCAATGGTCGGCCGACGGCCGTGTGCTGGCCGCGGAGTTCAACACCAACATGGTCGGCAAGTGGAACCCGTTCGCGGGCCGGGCGCACCCGCCGAAGGCCGACGTGGCGCTGGCCGGTATCAACGGCGCCAACCGTCCGGTGGGATTCGCGTTGCACCCCGACGGCACCGGGATCTTCCTCCACCACGGTGACTGGGACGCGAGCCCCGGCACCGGCGTGTGGGGCTGCCTGGCGCCCTTGCGACGCAGCAACTTCAGCAACGACTTTCGCGACGCCGACCCGGTGTGGATGAACACGCCCGACCCGCAGCTGTTCGCGTCGCTGAACGGCGCGGCCATCAGCCCGGACGTGTCGTGGTTCTCCGCCGACGGCACCCGGATCTGGGGCTTCGGCGAATGGTGGTGGCCCGAAGACGTGCCGCAGCGGCAATCCGGGGCGTTCAGCATCGATGTCACGACCCGTCAGCTGGCCTGGTTCGTCGACTCCGCCTTCGGCCGCCTCAGCGACTACGACCGGATGGCCGTCAGCCCGGACGAGACCGTGGTCGTGCTCAATCACGGTGAGACGCTGGCGTTCCTCGACGCGGCCACCGGCCAGCAGATCGCCGAGGCGCCCACGCCTTTCGAGACACCGCAACTGGTGTGGGGTCGGGGCGAGTACGGGTCCCGGCTGGCGGTGATCGACGCGACGGGGCGCGGCGGCGTCCGGATCTTCGACGGCATGCGGCTCCACCACGAAGTCCGGCTGAAAGCGAAACCCTGGAACTATGACTGCCCGGACGGTTTCGCCTGGGCCTGGTCGCCCGACGGCGAGCGCGCCGCCTGCCTCACCGCCGAGGGCCGCGTCGCGGTCATCGACCTGTTCGACGCGCCCCACACCATCACCGTCCTGGACGCACCCGAGGACGCGCACTGCCTGTGGTGGGGCGCGGGCGACGTCCTGGTCATGGGCGGGACCAGCAGTCTGCGGTTCCACGACCTGAACACCCGGCGCGTCCTGAGCGACTTCCGGTTCGGCCGCGAAGTCCCCAAACAGCGTCCGCTGTGGCATGACACCGAGGACCTGGGACAGGTGTTCCGCCCCAATCCGACCTTCGCGCTGGACGCCGAACGGTGGGCGGTCGCGCTGCCCGAGGGTGTCGTCATCGCCCCCGAAGCCAACCAGTCCACACTCGACGACCACCTGGCCTGGGCCGTGGACCGCCGCCACTCCTGGCCGTACCGCTGGGGCGAGGCGACACTCGTCGACGACGTTGCCTCCTGTTTCGACATCCTGACGTCCTCGCGAGAACTGTTGGAGCCGTTGCGAAACCAGGTCGCCGGATCCGTCGCCCCGACCGAATGGCCGCCGCCCGACACCGCCACGATCGACGACCTCTACGACGTCATGGTCGAAACGGTGCTCTCCTTCGACGGCGGCTGGACCCCGCACGTGGCCGACGCGATCCGCCACGCCGCCAAACAGCGCGCCCGCGCCGGTCAACCCGAGGCGGCCGAATCCCTCATCGCGCTGATCCCACCCGACGCCGACACCGACCACCTGCGCGCCCAGGCTGAGGTCGGGCTGATCCTGGCGGCGACCGGCGAACCCGGCTTCGCCCGCAGGCTGCTGGCCGACGCGGCCCGTAACGCGTCCGACCTGCACGAATACCACGTCTCGTTCGTCGGCGCGGCGCTCGGCGCTGGACTGACCATCCTCGGCGACCCCGCCGCCCAGGGCTGGATCGACCGCGCGATCGCCGCCATCGATCCGAATCCGAACCCGTGGCAGCATCGCATCTCGGTGTGCTGGGCACTGCTGGAGGCCGGTCTGGAGGACCAGGCGCGTCGACTGTGGACCCAGGGCGAACCCGGCAGCCCGTTCTACCGGTCGAGCTGGCTGGCGCACCTGATCCGCATCGGCCGCGACGACCTGGTCCGGGAGTTCGCCCTGGCACCGAACCGGCCCTGGCCCGACAACTTCTACGCCTGGACCGTCTTCACCGACACCGGCCGCCCCGACCTGCTGCGCGAGTTCTTCGCCGAACAGGACCGCGACATCAGGGAGTCCGAACAGCGAAGCCTCGACGAAGCCGAAGCCAACGCCGCCACCGACCGCCCCAACGCCGCCGACCTCGCCGAACTGCGGGACCGCTACGAGCAACTGCGACGCACACCGCTGGCGCAGCGCCGCGAGGACACCAAGCGGCTGGCCTGGCGGGCCGCCGCCTGCCACCACTACAGCGCGGTACTGGACCTTTTGCGACTGCTGCCGATGGAACGCGACTTCAACGACCGCGCCGCCACCGCGGAACGAGCACTGTGGATCGCACTGACCGGCGTCGACGGCGACCCCTGGTAGACAAGGAGAACGAACATGGACGCTCACGGATTCACGCCGCCGCCGGACGCCTCCGCCGCCGACGCCGAGGCACAGCTGCGCGCCGCCGACTGGCACGCGTTCGACGCCCGCCGCGACCTGGAACCGTTGCGGGCCGCGCTGCTCAGGCTCGAAGCCGACGACGGCGTCACCGACGCCCACCGGTTCGCCACCGAGCGGCTGCGCGAACGCGGCGCCCTGTTGCGGCACCCGGGCGGACTGCGCGGCGACGCGTCCAGCCACGCGCTCAGCCCCGACGGCCGCTACTTCGCGATCGGCAGCTGGACCGGCGACGACCACCAACGCGGCACCATCCAGGTCTGGGAGGTCGCCACCGCCCGCTGCGTCAACGTCCTGGACGAGATCCCCGGCGGCGTCGGCTGGCCCGAACGGTTCCGCAACCTCCAGTGGTCCGCCGACGGTCGACTGCTGATGGGCGAACTGGGCACCGGCGGCATCGTCGGCTGGGACCCGTTCGCCGACCGCGCCGAACCGACTGCCGCCGCGACCGTGCGCCCCCGCCGCCCGGTCGGATTCGCGCTGTCACCCGACGGCTCCTGGATCTTCCTGCACCGCTGCGACGGCAACACCAGCACCCAGTCCGGAACCAGCGCGGGCCTGGTGCCGGTGGCGGGCCGCGGCGACCCCGACACCGTCCCGCCACCATGGTGGCCCGGTGACGCGGCACCCCACCTGGGGCTCAACGGCGCCGTCCTCATCCCACAGGTGTCGTGGTTCTCCGCCGCCAGCGATCGCGTGTGGATGTTCGGCGAATGGCAGCCGGGCACCCGACCGGACTCGCAGTACGGGGCCGCACTGGCCTCGATCGACCTGCGCACAGGCCAACTCGACTGGTTCGTCGAGACCGAACTGGACGGAACCGACAACGCCCACCGGGTCGCGCTCAGCCCGGACGAGTCGATGCTCGTCCTGCACCACGGCGACACCCTGGAGTTCCTGCACCCCGCCACCGGCAACCGACTCGGCGAGGTCGAGGCCCCGTTTCGGACGGCCCGACTGACCTGGACGGTCTGCCAAGGCCAACCTCGGTTGGCGGTCGTGTGCGCCGAGATCGGTATGGAAAGCAGCGTCAAGATCTACGAAGGCGTCGACCAGCTGTGCTCACTCATGCAGGTGCCGCAACCGCCGGAACCCGCGTTCAGCGACGGCATCGCCCTGGCCTGGTCGCCCGACGGCGAACGCGCCGCCTGCCTCAACGAAGGCGGCAACGTCGAGATCATGACCGTCGGCCCCAAACACGACTATGTGGACTACTTCGACGCCCCCAAGGAGTCGCGCGGCCTGTGGTGGGGCGCGGGCGATGTCATCATCATCGCCGGTCCACGCAACCTGATGTTCCGCAACCTCACGACCGGCGAGACCATCGGTGACTTCCGGTACCCGCCCGACACGGGCACCGACCGGCCATTGTGGGACAACAGCCAGGACTTGGGACGACACCTCCACCCCGACCCGACTTTCGCCATCGACGCCGATCGCTGGGTGGCGGCCTTCCCCGAAGGCGTCGTGATCGCCCCGTCCGGCGCCGAACTGCTGGACCACAACCTCGCCTGGTCCATCGACCGCCGCCACGCCTGGCCATACCGTTGGGGCCCAGTGGAACCGGCACCCGGCGTCGCCGCCTGCTTCGAGACACTCGACCCAGCCGCGCGCGCAATCCTGGCACCGCTGCGGGACCGGCCGACCGCCGAACCGGTCGTGGAGTGGCCACCACCCAACACCGCCACAGTGGACGTCCTGTACGACGCGATCGGGGAATCCTTCGAAGCCTTCAGTGAAACCTGGCTGCCGCACGTCATGGACGCGACCCGTCGCATCGCCCGGCAGCGCGCCCGCGCCGGGGACGTCGAGGCCGCCGAAACCTGGCTGCGACAGATCTCGTCACGGGACTGGGACGACTACGTCCGGTTCAAGGCTGAAGTCGCACTCGTCCTGGCCGCCAACGGAAACCCGCGCGCCGGTGCCCGACTGCACTGCGAGGCCGCCATCGACGCCTCCCACGGTGTCAGCGACTCCGCGTTGCCGTTCGTGGCCTCGGCTGTGGGCGCGACCTTCGCCGCCCTGGGTCATCCCGAACGGGGCCAGGAGTGGATCCAGCGCGCGATCACCGCGATCGATCCGGACCACAACCCGTGGGAGCACCGGATAGCGGTGTGCTGGGCGCTGCTGGAGGGCGGCCTGGACGACCGGGCCCGGCAACTGTGGACCGACGGCGAGGACGGGGAACCGGCCGACGCCAACGGCTGGCTGGCCCATCTCATCCGGATCGGCCGTGACGACCTGATGCGCGAGATCCTCTACGACGTGGGGGAGGACTGGTACTCCTTCCGCGACGCTGTCGCCGTGTTCACCGCGGCGGGCCGCGCCGACCTGATGCGCGAGTTCTTCGAGTACTACAGCCACACCCCCGACGAGGAGGACATCGAAAGCCTCGCCGAAGCCGACCGCAACGCCGTCACGCCGCGCCCCAACGAGTTCGACATCGCCGAACTGCGCCACCGCCGCGCCGAACTGCTGCGCGCGCCGTCGTCGGAACGCCGCGTGGACACCATCCGGCTCGCGTGGCGCGCTGCCGCCGCCCAGCACTACGACGCGGTGCTCGACATGCTGAAACTGCTGCCCTACAAGGACTACGACGACCAACCCGAGACCGCGGTGCGGTCACTGTGGATGGCGCTGACCGGCGTCGACGACGACGCCTGGTAGTGGCTTGTCGGTCGTTCGCGGCGGAATCCGTCCGCCGCGAACGACCCATCCGTTGGGTGTGGATGGTGGCCTAGTCGGCCTGGGGACCGGGCTTGCCGTCCTCCACGACGTAGCTGGCGCGGGTGCTGACCGGTGCGCCTTCGTCGGTCACGTACGGCAGGACGCGGAAGTCACTTTGCCAGCGGTGTTTGTCCACGTTGACCCGCACGTATCCGCGCTGGTTGTTGTAGAACTTCATGTGGGAGTTGGCGCTCAGGAACGTCCGGCCCAGGTCGTCCATGTCCGCCCCGTTACCGCCGCTGGTCAGCGAGGTGGTGACGAATTCGGTGGCCACGACCGGGCTGTCGTCCTTGGTGAAGTCCTGTTTGAGGTCGCAGGCGTAGTTCTGATGCCGGTCACCGGTGAGCACGACCAGGTTGCGCGTGGGGTGCTGGGCCGCTTCCAGGATCGTGGCGCGCTCGGCGGTGTACCCGTCCCACGGATCAAGCCACACGTTCTTTCCCTCGGTGGCGTCCCAGTCGGTTTCGGTGATCGGGTCCTGGTTGCCGAGGATGTGCCAGCGGCTCTCGTCGTCGGCGAACCCGTCGATGAGCCATTCGCGCTGTTCGGTGCCGAGCATGGTGCGGTTCGGGTCGTAGCGCTCCTCGCACTCGGCGGGCCCGAGTTTGCGGCACGGCTGGACGTCACGGTAGCTGCGGCAGTCGATCATGCTGAAGGTGGCGAGCCTGCCGTAGGACAGGCGACGGTACAGCTGGATCGACGGTCCCGACGGCCGCTGGTCGATGCGCAGCGGCAGGTTCTCGTAGTACGCCTGGAACGCCGCCGTCTTCCGCGCGGCGAACTCCTCAGGGTCCGGGTTGGGGTGGCGGCCGTAGGCGACCTCATCGGCGGCCCAGTCGTTGACCACCTCGTGATCGTCGAGAGTGACGATCCACGGCATCGCGGCATGTGCCCGCTGCAGGGGCGCCTCGCTCTTGTAGAACGAGTACTGAAGGCGGTAGCGAGCCAGGTCGAAGCACTCGGTGCCGAACTTGGGATCGACGTCGACACCACGCTTGTTGTTGTCGAGGATCTCGTACTCGTAGATGTAGTCGCCCAGGAACACCAGCAACTCGGGGTCGTCCTCGACGATGTGGTCGTACGCGGTGAAGTACCCGTCCTGCCACGCCTGGCACGACGCGAACACGAAGTCGAGACTGCGGGGCGTGGACGAACGCGACGGCATGGTCCGGGTGCGACCGACCGGCGAGATCTGCCCGCCCGCCCGAAAGCGGTAGAAGTACTCGCGGCCCGGTTGCAGGCCATGGATCTCCGGATGCACGGAGTGGCCCAGCTCCCGGGAGGCCACGGCACTGCCGCGCTTCACCACGTGGCGGAACCGTTCGTCGGTGGCGACCTCGTAGTCCACTTTGACCCGCTTGTCGGGCATGCCGCCGAAGCCATCCTCGGCCAGCGCGTCGGGCGCCAGGCGGGTCCACAGCACGAACCCGTCCGGGGCGGGGTCTCCCGACGCGACCCCGAGCGTGAACAGGTTCTCGCCCTTGGGGCTGTACGCCTGCGCCGCCTCGGCGCCAAACACGCCGGTGCCGAGCATCACCGCCGCGGTGGCGGCTCCGCCGTAACCGAGAAGCCGCCGTCTGTCAATGCCACCGTTCAAGTCAAGTTCCTTTCGCAATGAGATCGACGGAAGTCAATCACTAGCTGAGGAACATATTGGCGACGTCAAGCTGAACGCAAGAGGTCTGAGTGATTCAGAATGGGCAACATGGTGCTGATGCTGACCGCGCTGAGTGGTATCGCCTGGACGATCGTCTACATTGCCGCGATACGGGTGGGTTTTCGCGACCGCACCTACGCCATGCCGCTCGTCGCGCTGGGATTGAACTTCGCCTGGGAGGTCATCTACACCGTCCACGGGTTCGACACTGGCGCGTCGGTGCAGACCTATATCAACCTGGCCTGGACGCTGGCCGACGCGGTGATCGTCTACACGTTCTTCCGGTTCGGTCGCCGTGAACTGCCCGGGTTCATCGGCCGGGGCGTGTTCGTCGGCGGGGGAGTACTGGTCTTCGCCGCCTGCTTCGCGGTGCAGTGGCTGTTCGTCGTCGAGTTCGACTGGACCTTGGCCGTCAGGTACTCGGCTTTCCTGCAGAACCTGCTGATGTCCGGGCTGTTCATCGCGATGCTCATCGCCCGTCGCGGCCCGCGCGGACAGTCGATGGTCATCGCGGTCGCGAAATGGATCGGGACCTTGGCGCCGACCATTGTCTTCGGGGTTTATGAGGGATCGACATTCATCCTCGGTATCGGGATTCTGTGCTCCGTCTTCGATCTCGCCTATATCGGACTACTATGGATGGTTCAGCGGCGTCCGCAGCTCCTGGTCGCCCGGGCGACGGAGGCCGAGATGGACCGTTGTGCTGCGGGAGGCTCCCTCGCCGACGATGCCCACCGGTTCCGGAGTGGTCGCGCTCGGACTGCTGATACGCGGCACCGCGTCCTCATCGAACACGTCGATGTCGGTGCTACTCAGTACGGTCGTGCGCCATGACTGGCATTACTCCGACCGACACCAGCTTTGACCCGCGCCCACGACTGGCCACCGCGCTCGACCAGATGCAGGCCCAGATCGAGGCGGTCGGGGCCGACGACCTCGACCGGCCAACACCGTGCGGCGACTACAACGTACGGATGTTGCTTGGCCACGTCCTCGCCGTCATTCGCAAGCTCGCGGTCGCCGGACGCGGGGGCGACGCTTCACAAGTGACAGACCCCGCCGACGACATCACCGAGGGCTGGACCGACGCGATCCGCCAGGCCCGTGCGGACTTGGACCAGGTGTGGTCGGCCGACACTTCGCTGGAACGCGACTGCACGCTGCCGTGGGCCACGATGCCCGGGCGCGACGTTCTTGACACGTACACCCACGAGTTCACCGTCCACGCCTGGGATCTGGCCCGCGCCACCGGCCGCGTGGACGATCTCGACCCGGTCCTGGCCAAGATGGCGCTGGAGTGGTTCTCCCGCAACGTGCCCGAAGACGCCCGCTCCGAAGACGGCGCATTCGGACCGGCGATCGCGGTCGCCGACGACGCCGACGTCTTCACGAAACTCGCCGCCTACGTCGGCCGCAAGCCCTGACCCCCGGGCCGCGTGGGGTGGCATGATCTGCTGGACGGCCCCCAACCGGTCACCGAGATCGCCGCGCACTTCGACATGCGCCGACCCAGCGTCTCCGAACATCTCAAAGCGCTGCGCGACGCCGGACTGGTGGCCGAGACCAAACGCGGCCGCCAGCGCTTCTACCGACTGGAACCCGAACCGCTGCTGCAACTGCGCGACTGGCTCAGCCCATACGAGCGGTTCTGGCGCGACAAGCTGGCCAACCTGCGCGACCTGCTCGACGAGGAGGACCACAATGGATGACGCACGGACCATCCGGGTCGACCAGTTCCTGGCCCACTCGCCCGCTCGCGTGTGGCGGGCACTGACCGACCCCCGACTGCTGGGGCAGTGGCTGATGCCCAACGACTTCGAACTGTCGCTGGGCCACCGCTTCACCTTCACCACCAACCCCATCCCGTCCCACGACTTCGACGGCCGCATCAACTGCCAGGTCCTCGACTTCGAATCCGAGCGAATGCTGCGGATCAGCTGGGGTGGCGGCAAACTCGACACCACCGTCACGTGGAAGCTGGAACCCGAAGGCCGGGGCACCCGACTGTTCGTCATCCACGATGGATTCGACCCCGACGACCCGATCCAACAACTGGCCCGACGAGGCATGGGCAGCGGCTGGCGCTCCGGCGTCCTGCGCGGGCTGGAGAAGTGCCTCGCCGAACTCGAACACCACGGTCAATAACGAAAGGAGAACACCCAAAATGGACCATGCCGAGGCCTTCAAACGCGCCAGCGATGGCTTCGCCGCCCGGATCCGCGCCGTGCGCCCGGACCGGTGGCACTCACCAAGCCCGTGCGCGCCGTGGACCGCCCGTGACGTGGTCGCCCACGTCATCAACGAGCAGCGCCGCATGCTGAGCACCGTCCGCGGCGTCGACCCCGAACCGGTGCACGGCGTCGGGATCGCCGAGATGGGAACCATCCCCGAACTGGCCGCCGACGCCGATCTCGCGGCGGCCTGGGACCAGGTGGGCTCCGGCCACACCTGGGATCTGGCCCGGGCCACCGGCGGCGACGAACGGCTGGATCCCGACGTGGTTCGCCAAGTGCACGAGGCGCTCAAGCCGCTGGAGGAGTTCTTCCGCCAGCCGTGGGCGTTCGGTCCGAAGGTGGACGCGCCGCCGGGAGCCGACGCCCAAACCGAGTTCCTGTGCTTCGTGGGCCGCAAGCCGTGACAACGGGGGTGAGCGAAGGACCGCGCTTTCCCGTCAGCGTCAAGGGAGTCTGCGTCCAGGACGGCAGAGTGCTCCTGCTGTACAACGAACGCGACGAATGGGAACTACCCGGCGGCAAACTGGAACTCGGCGAACCCCCGGACGTGTGCGTGGCCCGCGAGATCACCGAGGAAGCCGGGTGGCCGGTACGCGTCGGCGGCATCCTGGATTCCTGGCAGTACCACATTCGCGAGGGTGTCGACGTCCTGATCCTCACCTATGGCTGCTATGTGGACACGACAGCCGCGCCGGTCGTGTCCCACGAGCACAAGGAAGCCGCCCTGTTCACTCTGGACGAGGTGGCGGGTCTGCGGATGCCGCAGGGCTACCGGGCTTCCATCCGGAACTGGTTCGCACACCTTCAGGGTCACGGCCGGCAAAGGTGATCGCTACCGGCTGGCGGTCACGGCGCGCTCTCCTCGCGCCGTGACAGGTACCGGTACCAGGTCGACAACGCCGCCGCCAGCATGCGCTTGGCGGCCCGATCGCGCAGCGGATCGGGGAGTTCGGCGATCGCGGTGGCCGCGGCCACCAGCCCGCGTCGCGCGATGCCGTAGCGCCACACCACCGCCGCCACGTGACGGCGCCATCGCGACAACCTCCCGGGCCGGGCACGGTGAGCGGCCAGTGTGGACCGGCGGCTTCGGGTGAGTCTCAGGAACCGCTTGGCGCTTCGCCGAGCTCGTGGGTGGCTGGCGTGGCGGCACGCTACCTCCAGAATCGCCGCGACAATGACCGGATCGGCCTGCTCGTCAACACTGGCGTCGCCGCTGGCCGAGTCGGCCAGATCGGCGGCGAAGACCATCAGCCGTGCGCGTCCGAGGTCGCTGGAGACGTCGTGACAGGTGCGGGCGACAGCGGTGAGTACCGGGTGGGCGCGGATCGCGGCGTCACGGTGCGCTCGTTTCGTCCCCGAAACGACGCACTCCCAGATGATGCCCATACCGTCGGCGGCCGACAGGTGGGCGAACTGCTCCCAACGCGACTGTGGGGATTCTGCGGCGTCCATGGCAAGTCCTGTTCACGACATCCCCGTTCGGCAGGTCAGCAGCGGCGCCACCCGGTCGATGCGGCGGTCGATGTCGGCGAAGGCCAACTCGAAGGCCTCGTCGGTGTCCACGGCCACCGGGTCGGGTATCGACCAGTGCCACCGTGGAATGTCGACGGACAACGACTCGTGGACGTTGTCGCACACCGCGATCACCAAGTCACCGTCGTCCACCACATCGGACACGTGGTGCGTCTCCCCGAGCGGTAGCCGCAGCCCGTGCCGCCGCGCCACAGCCACTGCCCGGGGATGCACTCGTGCGGCCGGATTCGTCCCGGCGCTGGCGGCGGGCACCGGGCTGTACTGCGGCCACAACACCTTCGCCAGCTGCGACCGCGCGGTGTTGCGGGTGCACACGAACACCACCCGCGAAGCCACCACTCGGGGCAAGACCGCGAGGCTCGCCACCGCTTCGGGAACCAACCGCAGATAGGTACGACGCCGGTCGGCTTCCGACCGCGAGCGTGTCACCACTCCGGCGTCGACGAGAGTCTTCAGATGATGCGCCAGCAGGTTCGACGGCATCCCCACCAGGCGTTCAAGCTCGTGCGGCGAGGCGTCGGCAACCGCCAAAGCGTCGACGATGCGCAACCGGGAGGGCTCACCCAATGCCGCGTGCACCCGCGCCCGACGCTCCGTGTCATCCGACTCAACAAACATTGAGTCAACAATGACTGAGCGAAGCTCCGATTGTCAAGTTTCGGACACTGAGCCAGGTAAGTCCACCTTGGATCAATGTGGCTCAGCTGGTGAGCGATGTCAGGGCGGTGCGGGCCAACCGCCCCCACTGCGATTGCTGGGCGGCGGGGACGGCGACCCAGTCCTTGAACGGCCGGTCCTTGCCGGACGGGTCGAACAGGGTGGCGCCGGGGAGCTTGAGGGCGTCGGTGTGAGCCGGGGTGCCCGCTCCGAGTCGGAAGGCGAGCGCGTCGTCCTTCAGGCAGGCGAAGGCTTTGCCGTTGGCTTTCAGCGCGCGTTTGCCGAACATGGCACCGGCGATGGCTCCCCGCTGGGCCAGGTCGGCGGCGATATCGTCGAACAGCTCCTGAACGTCCACATTATTCTCCTTGGGTGAGTTGGTCTCTGCGGTTGGTGAGGTAGGCGCGTTCGACCGGATTGGGGGCCAGGTTGATCGCGTCGTCGTATGCGGCGGCGGCCTCGTCGGCGCGGCCCAAGCGGCGCAACAGGTCGGCGCGGGCGGCGGGCAGCAGGTGGGATCCGGCCAGGGCGCCGGTGCGGTCGAGGTCGTCGACGAGCCGGAGCCCGATGTCGGGTCCGTCGGCTTCGGCAACGGCGATGGCGTGGTTGAGCGTCACCATCGGCGAGGGTGCCCGCTCGGCCAGAAGCCGGTAGAGCGAGGCGATCTGGGGCCAGTCGGTGTCGGGTGCCGAGCGCGCGTCGGCGTGGACGGCGGCGATAGCCGCCTGCAACGCGTAGGGAGCCGCCGGTGCCCTGCCGAGTGCGCTGAGGAGCAGGTCGCGTCCTTCGTCGATCGCGGCGCGGTTCCACAGGGTACGGTCCTGCTCGGCCAACGGGATGAGCTCGCCGTCGGCGGTCAGCCGGGCCTGGCGTCTGGCGTCGGTCAGCAGTATGAGCGCCAGCAGCGCCGTGGCTTCGGCTTCGGCGGGCATCAGGTGGTGCAGGGCCCGGGCCAGCCGGATCGCCTCGTCGCACAGTTCGTCGCGGATCAGCCGGGTTCCGGCGGTGGCCGCGTAGCCCTCGGTGAACAGCAGGTAGATCACCGCCAGGACGGCGGGCAGCCGCTCGGGTAGCTCGGTGGTTTGCGGGACCCGGAAGGGTATGCGGGCGTCGCGGATCTTGCGTTTGGCTCGGACGATGCGCTGCGCGATGGTGGCCTCGCCGGTCAGGAACAGCCGGGCGATCTCGACAGTGGACAGCCCGGCCAGGCAGCGCAGGGTCAGGGCCACCTGCGCTGGTCGGCTCAGCCCCGGATGGCAGCAGGTGAAGAACAGGCCCAGGCGCTCGTCGCCGATCACGAGGTCCTCCGTTTCGGGCTGCGGGGCCAGATCCGCCATGGTGGTGAGTCGCGACAGGGCTTCGGCGTGTACCCGGCCGCGACGGATCCGGTCGATGGCCTTGTTGCGTGCCGCGATGAACAGCCAGGCGGCGGGATTGTCGGGGGTGCCGCCGCTCGGCCAACGGCTCGCCGCGGTGGCGTAGGCGTCGGCGAGGGCCTCCTCGGCGAGATCGAAGTCGCCGAGGAGACCGATGAGGCGGGCCAGGATCCGGCCGTGTTCGGCCCGGAACACGGCGGCCAGCTCGTTGCCCGGCGGGATCAAATGGGCGCTACCGGACGGATCTCGACGGTGCCGTGTGACGCGCCGGGGCACCGGCGAGCCCAGCGAAGGGCTTCGTCCAGGTCGCCGCAGTCGAGCAGGTAGTAGCCGCCCAACTGTTCGCGGGCCTCACCGAACGGGCCGTCGGTGACCAGATGTTCGCCGTCACGCACCGCGACGGTGGTGCAGGTATCGGAGGGCTGGAGCCTTCGGCCGTCCCGCATCGCCCCGGCCTCGACGAGTTCCTTGCTGAAGGTGGCGTAATCCTGCGAGATCTGCGCCCAGTCGAACTCGCCGTCGCGCGACTCGTCCTTGTAGATCAGCAACAGGTATTCCATCGTCATCCTCCGGTCTTTCGTGATGGTGATTGCCGTGGGCGTATCCCACACCAGGAATGACGAGCCAAGGCGGCCGAATCGACAGCTACCAGTGTGACGTGCGCCACTGTGCTTGTCTGTTTCTTTGACAATTTTCCCGATGGCGGTGGGTGCTCCCTTCGCCGAAGCGGGCGGGAGTCGGCTACCCGACAGTCGCTCTTGGTGATGGCTAGAACACTTGCAGGGCATGGGAATCTCACGTCGCAAGCTCCTCGGACTCGGCGCGCTCGCCGCTGGCGCCAGCGCCGGGGTGACCACCATCGGACCCGCCGCGGCCGCGACCTCGGGGGACTTCGTACCCGCCTTGGTCATCGGCTCCGGCTACGGCGCAGCGGTTGCCGCGCTGCGGCTCGGCGAGGCCGGGGTGCGCACCACCATCCTGGAGATGGGCCGTCTGTGGCACGACCCCGGCCACGACGGCAAGATCTTCTGCGCCACCACCAATCCGGACCACCGGTCAATGTGGTTTCGCCACCGGACCGAGGCGCCACTGGACACGTTCCTGTGGCTGGATGTGGTGAACCGTCCCATAAAGCCGTATCCCGGCGTGCTGGATCGGGTGCACTTCGACGAGATGTCGGTCTACGTCGGACGCGGAGTCGGCGGCGGTTCACTGGTCAACGGCGGCATGGCCGTCGTGCCCCGCCGGAAGTACTTCCAGCAGGTGCTTCCCGAGGTGGACGCCGACGACATGTACCGCAAGTTCTTTCCGCTGGCCACCGAATGCCTGGGTGTCAACGACATCGACACCGACTACTTCACCGACAGCGACTACTACGAGTTCGCCCGGGTGGCGGGGCGCCAGGCCGAGGAAACCGGCCTGGCCACCACGTTCGTGCCCAATGTGTACGACTTCGACCACATGGCACGCGAAGAGGCTGGCACCGCGACGAAGTCGGCACTGGCGGCCGAGGTGATCTACGGAAACAACCACGGCAAACGCAGTCTGGACCACAGCTATCTGGCCTCGGCACTGGGCACCGGGAACGTCACCATCGAGACACTGCACCAGGTCCGCGACATCCGGCAGAACCGAGACGGGTCCTATGTCGTCACCGTCGATCACATCGACGAGACCGGCGAGGTGGTGGAGTCCAAGCAGATCGGTTGCCGTCACCTGTTCCTGGGCGCCGGAAGCCTCGGCACCACCGAGCTGCTGCTGCGCGCCCGCGACACCGGCGCGTTGCCCGACCTCGACGCCGACGTCGGGCAGGGCTGGGGCCCCAACGGGAACATCATGGCCGGACGCGCCAACAACGCCTCCCAGCCCACCGGCGCCCGCCAGTCGGCGATTCCGGTGCTGGCGATCGACGACTGGGACAACGAGGCCGCGCGGGTGTTCGCCGAGATCGCCCCGGTGCCCGCCGGTTTCGAGACCTGGATCAGCATGTACCTGGCCATCACCGAGAACCCCGAACGCGCGAGCTTCCGCTACGACCCGGCCACCGACCGGGCCGTCCTGGACTGGCGGCGCGACCAGAACACCCCATCGGTGGCTTCGGCGAAGTCGCTGCTGGATCGGATCAACGAGACCCAGAAGACGACGTATCGCCACGACCTGTTCGGTGACGATCGGGCGTTCGCCGACGACTTCTGCTACCACCCGCTCGGCGGCTGCGTCCTGGGAAACGCCACTGACAACTATGGACGGCTCAAGGGATACCGCAACCTGTACGCCACCGACGGCGCTTTGATTCCCGGCTCGCTCGGCGTCAACCCCTTCGTCACCATCACCGCCCTGGCGGAACGGAACATGGCCAAGATCATCGCCACCGACATCACCACATAGGACGCCGCTCAGCCGGAGCTGTCGCGGGCTGGACGCCGCAGTGGTTTTGGCGTCCAGCCCGCGAAGTCGTCAGCCGTCGAACTTCGCCCGGGCCCGATCGGCGCGGACGTGCATCAGGACCGCCACCAGCAGGATGCCGATCGATACCCCCGTGACGGCGCTGGCGGTGGTCACGATCGGGAGCCACATGCCGCTGTAGTCGACCGCCCCGGTGCGGAGGTCGATGCTGGCGGCAGTCTCCAGTTGCCTGGTGGCGCACAGCAACGCCGGTGCCGTCAGCAGTAGCAATGTCCACAGTCCACGTGAGCCTCGGCGGGAAGCGAAGTCCAGCAACGTGAACCCCAGCCCGACGGCGAGCAGCAGCAGACCGACAGCTTGCAGGACGCTGCGATCACTTTCGATGTAGTTGTAGAACGTCGGGTTCAGCCACGCGGCGGTCACCACCCCGGCGATCAGCGCCACGGTTCCACCGGCCGCCGGTAGGAGTCGCGCGAACCGTCCCGGCGCGGTCGAGAACGCCAGCGCCACCACGCCCAGGGCCACCTGCGGCAGCAGCACCGTCAGCTTCGGCGGGGTGTTGCCGTACCACGCGGCGGCGGGTGCGGCGGCGATGGTGAGTGCCAGGGACACCACCGTCATCGCGCGGGTCGCCTTGGGCAACGCGGCGGCGGTCGCCCCGGTGACCAGCCACGCCAGCCAGGCCACCGCGCCTACCGTCTGGAATGGACCGAATCCCTGCTGGATCTTGAAGTTGGGCGGGATCGGCGTCAGTTCCACGAACATGAGCCAGTAGGCGGCCAGCGCGGTGGCCGCCGCCAGCCCGAGGGCGCCCGCCCATTGGGCGCCCGACAGCGGTCCCCGGCTTCCGGTGCCGCGCAACCACTGTCGGGTCGCGCTGGAGAGCACGTCCCAGACGTCGGCGATGCTGGGTCGGGCACGGTTGGGGGGTGCCGTGTCCATATAGGTGGCTAGGATCTCCTCGCCGCGTTCGGCGCGATAGCTGGACGGGTAGGCCCGAAGCAGTCGACGGTAACGCAGTTCGAGTGTGTTGGCGTCTGACATAGCGGCCAATATAACGGTAACGAAGATATGTCGTCAACCAGGAAGTCGCGTAGTCCAGCGAGATCGTCGGTGTTGAGGTAGTCCACTTCGGCCTCGACGAGCTCGCGCCACACCGCCTCACGGTTGGCTCCCGCCTCGTCGGGCGTTGCCCAAAACCGCACCTGGTACCCGCTTTCGTGGGCTTGGGTGACGATGTCGCGGAGCTTGTCGCGTTGGTCGGCGGGCATCTCGCCGTCGCCGTTCCACGAGAAGTTCTTGCCCCAGTTGTCGCTCACCAGCGGCATGAAGTCGGCGGGCGTGTCCGTGCCGAGGTCGGACAGGCGACCGTCGTATCCGGCGTAGCGGACTTTCTGGTCCTCCATGACATCGCGGGGCCGGTTGCCGCTGATGACCGCGGTGACCGCATTTGACTCGACGTCGCCGTCGGCGAAGCGGGTCATGATGTCGGCGTACTTGGTGAGCACCTTGTCGATGGCGCGATAGGTGTCCTCGCCGTCGCTCTTGATGTCGATGAGCAGTTGCAGCGAGCCGTCCCAGTCGGGATAGACCGCGCCGCCGTTGTCGGCGACGATCTGGCTCAGCGGATCGAGGTAGAGGGACTGAAGTGTGCGCTCGGGATCGACGTCGCCCGCGTCATGGGCCACGAGCAGTTCCCCGTCGACGAGCCACACATCGGCTTCGACGCTGCCGAAACCGTGGTCTAGGGCGTCGAAGAGCGGGCGATCGTGTTCGTAGTCGTTGTGGGCGTGGGCCTGGTCCAGCGGTTTGGGGCCAGCCGGATCGCAGGTCGCGGCGGCGGTGGCGCCGCTCGTGGTCACCAGGAGGACGGCCGCGGCAGCCGCGATCGCTGAGGTGTTACGCAGAAAACGGGGGATCATGGCTGGCATTTTGCCCGTCTAGTTTCGCGCGTAGCCGGGCGGTCTGCGGTAGCGCGTGCCGCGTCGCCAGCACGAGCGCTTCCTCCCAGTGAGCGCGGGCGGCGTCCCGATCTCCCTGTGCGACAGCCATATCTCCTCGCAGGTCCAGCGCGAGGACGGTACAGGGATCGTCGTCGAGGTCTTGGAACACGGGCTGCGCGTCGGCGACCAGGGCGAGGGCCTCACGGTCGTCGCCGTTGAGGCGAGCCACCTCCGCCAGTCCGAAGGTCGCATGAGCCTCGCCCGCGCGATCGCCGATGGCGCTGCCGATCTCGCGGGCTTGGGTGAACGCGTCGCGGGCGGTGTCCGCGTCATCGTGGGCCAAGGCGGCCTCGCCGAGGCCACGCCACGCGCGCACGGCGCCGCGTCGATTGCCGATGTCGAGGCAGATACTCAGGGCACGGCGACAGCTTGTCGTCGCCGCCTCGTGATCGCCGGTTCGCGCGAAGGCGGTTCCCAAGCCGCACAAGGCGTGTGCCTCACCGATGCGATTGCCGACCCGGCGGCAGATCTCCAGGATCGACCGCGCGTTCGCTTCTACTGTGGCGTAATCCTCGAAGATGCGTGCGATCTCCAGCAGCCCCCACAGGGTCTCGGCTTCACCCGGGCCGTTCCCGTTTCGCCGGTGCAGGTCGAGGGCCTGCCGGTAGTAGTCGGCGGCCGCGACGAAGTCGCGACCGGCACTGACCTGGGCCAAGCCGCGCAGCGCGTGGGCTTCACCGTCGTGGTCGGCGATCTGACGGCGGATTACCAGGACTCGACGAAACAGGTCCTCGGCGCGGCGGGGCTGGCCGGTGAGACGCGCGATCTCGGCGAGGCCACTGAGGGCGTCGGCCTCGGCGCCACGGTCGCCGATGGCCTGAGCCAGGCGCAGCACCGTGTGGTTGCCGATGCGGACGTCGTCGTAGTAGCCCATGGTCCGCAAGCGGGGGTGGAGCGCCGCGACCAGCGCGATGATGCCCTCGTCGTGGCCGTGGAGGTGAAGGCAGGCCATCAGGTTGGATCGTTCGGCCTGGATCCACGCTGGATCGGCGTCCTCGGCCAGGCGTTGTCGATAGTGGTCCAGTACCCGGCCCTGCGCGGCGCGTTGGCCGCTGGCCGGTTCCTCC
Source organism: Stackebrandtia nassauensis DSM 44728 (assembly GCF_000024545.1). Taxonomy (GTDB): domain Bacteria; phylum Actinomycetota; class Actinomycetes; order Mycobacteriales; family Micromonosporaceae; genus Stackebrandtia; species Stackebrandtia nassauensis. The sequence goes on along the minus strand of NC_013947.1, from coordinate 3,743,727 downwards.
TGGTGCACCAGTGTGGTGGCGAAGTCGCGAATGGAATCGTGGAACTGGTAACGACCCTCGGTGGGGCACAACAAGAGATGTTCGTCGAACAGCGAGCGCAGCAACTCACCGGTCTTCGCCGGGGGCAGGTCGGACAGGACGGCGGCGGTGTCGTCGGTGAACTCGCGTCCAGGGTGGAGGGCCAGCAGCCGGAACAGCCGTTGTGCTGCAGCGGACTGGTTCTGGTAGGACACCGCGAACGCCGGGCGACTGATATCGAATGAGGGCATCACCTTGAGCCGTTCGACGTGGTCGGAAAGACTCCAGTCCGGTTTGGACGCCAGTTGGCTGCCGACGGCGGCCAGTTCGATCGGCAGCTGACGGCACAGGTGGACCAGTCGCGTCGCCGCTGTCGCGTCGGTGTCGACGCGACCGGAAGGATCCAGGCGACGCAGCAAGTCCAGGGCGTCGTCGATCGACAGCGGTTCGAGTGGCAGCCGCGCCGCGCCGTCCAGGTCGTGGAGCCGTCGGCGGCTGGTGACGAGGATGGTGCTGGGCGAGACCGACAGCAGTATCGGGCGCAGTTGCGTCTCGTCGGCGGCGTTGTCCAGGAGGATGAGAGCACGACGCTCGGCCAACAGGCGCGCGTAGTGCTCGCGGCGCTCGCTGGGGGACAGTCCGTCGATGTGCTGGGGTGACATACCCAGGTGGACAAGGAATCCCCGGATCACCGCGTCGGGGTCGGCACCCGGCTCGGTGGGGTCGTATCCACGTAGGTCAACGCTGAGGCGGGTGTCGTAACCGTCGCCAAGGGACTCCAGTTCCTGACAGACGCGTTGCGCCAACGTCGTCTTGCCGACCCCGGCCATGCCCTCGATCGTGATCACGAGCGGCGCGTCGTCCGGCGGCCGGGACGCGGTCATGTCGAGGACGCGGTCGAGGTCGTGACGGCGTCCGGTGAACGTCGCCGCCGCCGCGGCGATGTCGGCTCGCGTGGTGACGACGAGTGAACGGCTGACACGGTCCATGACGAGCTGGCAGCCCTGCCGCAACAGCGCCACCCCGTCGTCGTTGAGACCCAGGACCGCCGCGATGTCGGTGACGGTGTCGACGTTCAGCCGTTTTCGGCCGGGCTGGAAACAGCTGTGAATGGTGGCCACGGACGGGGCCGAGTCGGGGACGCCGCGTTTCAACCGCAGCTCGCGGATGCCGCGTTGAATGTCGCGAATCGACATTCCTCCGGCCTCGATCCGCAGCCGCCTCAGGTAGGCGATCAAGTCGTCCACCTCGCGGGCCCGGGACGGGTCCAACCGCACTCGCGTCAAGTGCCCCATGGATGTCGCTCCCTCGGTGCCATCGGCAGGGATAGTGACGATAGCGGCCCGAAGGCGCTCCCGGTCGCGGCCACGAACAAACGTCGCGAGTGTGGCGCCGATCACATGTTCAGCTTTGTTCGGAATCCACCGATCCGCCGACCAGGGCCGTAACTTCCGCGTTGATGAAGTCGCCACGAATGACCCGCCGCAAAGTGCTGCCGCTGATCGCCGGAACCGCCTTGGCCGCGCTGGCGGTAGGCGCCGTCAGCTTCGCCGAAACCACGTCGCCGCCGAAAAGGCGGAACCCGCCAAACGACTGCTGGAGTGGATTCGCTCGTTGCGGGACAGCGCCGACAACCGTGTCCTCATCGGACAGGAGATCTCGTCCTGGAGCGCCGACACCTACGACACGTTCGTCCACGGTCTGGAACGCAAGACCGGCAAACGCCCGGCGGTGGTCGGACTGAGCCTGCTGGAACCCGGCGACTACGACACCGGCGGCGTCGACTGCCTCATCGACCACCACCAACGCGGCGGCCTGGTGACCGTCAGTACTCATTGGACGCATCCCTGGGGCGACCACCCCGACACCGACAAGTACCGCGTCATCGACGATCACGCGCCCAAACCGGACCTACGGGAACTGCTGAGCGGCGCCCCCGACAGCGCGCCGAAACGCAAGTACTGGGAACAGGTCGACGACCTCACCCGGGTACTGACCCGACTCGACAAGGAAGGCGCGCTGGTATTGCTGCGGCCCTTCCACGAGATGAACGGGCTGTGGTTCTGGTGGGGCCACGATGAGACCACCGACCACACCGCGCTGATCGACCTGTGGCGGGACCTGCACGCCCACCTGAGCGCGAAACTGTCCAACCTGCTGTGGGTGTACTCACCGGCGGCCAGCTGGAACGCCGGGATCGCTAAGTACTACCCGGGTGCCGACTACGTCGACCTGGCCGGAATCGACGTCTACGCCGACGACCTTCGCCCCTACGACCCCCAGCACCGGCCCGAAGACGACGACTGGACCGAACTCAGCCGCCTGGGCCACCCGGCCGGGCTGGCGGAATTCGGCCCGGCCGCGGACAGCTTCCCCGACGGTGCCGCCACGCTGACCACCCGCCTGGCGGACACCTACACCAAGGCCGTGTTCGCCCACGCCTGGACCAGCTGGGCCGAAGGCCAGCAACGCGCGCTGGTCGAACAACCCGACATCGACAAGGCCCTGGACGATCCGGCGATCCTCACCCTCGACGAGGTCGACTGGCAGAAGTAGGACGCGCTTTCCGCCGCCTGGTGACGCGGGGCTTGCGTCTCATGCCGCTCAGCCGTGTTCCTCCATGCTCGCCTTGATCATGGCGCGGTGCAGTTGCTGGTACGCGTAACCGGTGACAACAGCCCCGGAATCGGCATCCGACCCCATCGACTTCCGGCAGGCCAGAAGCTGGGCAGCGGTCTTGTCCCCGTATTCACCGTCTACTTTGGTTTTGAATCCGGCGTGTTCCAGACACGACTGCAATGCCTTGACTTCCTGCCCCGAATCGCCTTTGCGCAGACCGATCAAGTCCCTTACCTTCCCTCCGAGTATCGAGACGATCCCTTTGAGGACGTCCCAGTCGTCGACGAATTTTCTGGTCAAGCTGATGTGGATGTGCCACAGGTGGCTGTCGTCGCGGTGTGACTCGGACCTGCTGTACAGGTCGTACGCCTTGGCGGCGCCGCCGACGTTTCCTATGACCTCCCGAAAGACCGGGACACCGTCGCGATATGCCCTGCGGTCCTTGGCTTTGGCGGCGTCCATCAGCCGTTTGGTGTCGCGTTTGATCCGCCGGAAGTCTCCCGAGTGCGCCTCGGGGTAGGTGATGTCCAAGGCGGCGGCCTTATTGGACGGACCGCGCTTGTCGGCGGTCTTGGTGATCGAGTAGTCGCCACCGGCGTTCGCCGCGCGGGTGTTGTGGTAACCCGGTTTCGCGGCGAAGATCCCGCCCAACTGAACGTCGCCTATCGCCGCGGCGGATTCCTCCCACAGCCGCCACGTGGCCGCGGTGATCCTCGATGGATCGGGATTTCGTGCCATTGGGCCTCCCCCTTTGAATACGTGACCAAGTCTGTGCCGACGTCGGTGTCGTTGCCATCCCGAATAAAGGGGGGTTGCCGTGGTCACCGAACGCGGACATAATTCGCATGTGACGGTGGGGGCAAGGTTTTCCGGAGCAGTTTCGGCTGTCGAGGACGTGGTGTCCGTCGACGAACTCGGCGAACTGATCTCCGGGCGAATCGGCGCGGTGGTGCCACACGACGGATACATGCTGTTCGGCCTGGATCCGGTGACCGGCGTGGGGTGCTTCCACACCAGGCGGCACGGCTACCGGGATGAGGCCGCCCGCCGGTTCCTCAGGGCCTACCTTATGGACGGTGCTGACGGTGTTCCATGCCCGTTCCTCACCGCGCTGGGCAGCCGGGTGGTCGTGTTGACCGCCGGATCGCCGGAGTCTCAGCGCAGCGCCCGGTTGCCCGAAGTTGTCGCCGAGGGCTTCGGCAGCGAGATGCGCATCGGACTCACCTGGGGTGGCGTGACCTGGGGCGGTCTGGTGCTGACGCGGGAACTGGGAAGCAGACCGTTCTCAGGCGACGAAGCCACCCACGCCGAATGCCTCGCCGCGCCCCTGGGGGCGACGGTGCGACAGTTCGTCACCGGCCGCGGCCTGCGTCCGTCCCGCCATGCCCTGCTGCCCGGTGTCGTCGTCCTCGGCGCCGACGACACGATCACGATGTCGACCAAGGCGGGACTGGAATGGCTGGGCACGTTGGGCCCGGACTGCGCGTTCGGTGACTCCGCCCGGCTCGGCGGAGCATTGTGGACCATCGCCGAACAGGCTCGGCTGGATCAGTCACGAGCGGTCACGCGGGTGCCCACCCGTGACGGCTGGGTCAACGTCCACGCGCAACTGCTCGAGGGCGCCGGTCGCGAGGTGGTCGTGACCGTGCAATCGGCGACGGCCACGACACTGTTGCCGGCCGTTGTCGCCTGGTACGGCCTGACCCCTCGGGAGACGATGGTCGCGGCGCTCGCCCTGGAAGGGCTGGCGTACAAACAGATCGCCCGCAGACTCGACATGTCCCCGTACACCGTCAACGACCACTTCAAGGCGATATACCGCAAGACCGGAGTGACCGGGCGCGACGAGTTCGCCGCCGGTCTGCTCGCCTGAACCCATCTGCGGCAGGACCCCGTCAGGGAGGTTAGGTTTGCCTAACCTACACTCGGGGCGAACTTTCGCCCCTCTGACTAGGACGCCCGATGCCCCGACCTGCCCGCCGACGCGCGACGGTGACGGTGGTGGCCGTCGTCGCCCTGGTGTGCGTGACGATCCTGAGCCTGAGTGTGGGCGCCCGGGACCTGTCGCCATCCGAAGTGGTGGGCGCGTTGCTGTGGCCCGACGATTCGGTGGAGGCGACGGTCGTCATCGAGAAGCGGCTGCCCCGCACGTTGGTCGGGCTGTTGGTGGGAGCGGGGCTGGCCGCCGCCGGGGTGATCATGCAGGCCCTGACCCGCAATCCGCTGGCCGACCCCAGGATATTCGGGGTGTCGGCGGGGGCGTCGCTGGGGGTGGTGGTGGCCATCGCGGGCTTCGGGCTGGCCAGCCTGTCCCAGTACGTGTGGTTCGGGATCGCCGGGGCGCTGGCGGCCGGGCTCGTCGGGTTCATGATCGCCCACACCGTGTCGCGGGGACGGGAGGGCTCCAGCCCGGTGACCTTGGCGTTGGTCGGCACCGCGCTGGACGCGAGCCTGTCGGCCGTCATCTACGGGGTGCTGACCACCAGCGCTCAATCCTTTGACCAGTACCGGTTCTGGGTGGTCGGATCGCTGGCCGGACGCGATGCCGCCGTGGCCTGGCAGGTGTCGCCGTTCCTCGTCGCCGGGCTTGTCGTGGCGGCGGTCATCGCGCGCGGCCTGGACGCACTGGTGCTCGGCGAGGAGATGGCCTCAGGACTGGGGCACCGCACCGGGATCGTCCGGTTCGCCGGTGCCGTGGCCGTGGCGCTGCTGACCGGCGCCGCTGTCGCCGCCGCGGGACCGGTCGGGTTCATCGGGCTGGCGATACCGCACCTGGTGCGGCTGCTCGTGGGACACGACCATCGTCCGGTCCTGTTGGTGTCCATGTTGCTCGGTCCGGTGCTGTTGCTGGCCGCTGACGTGCTGGGGCGTCGCATCACGGCGGGGGAGATGCCCGCCGGGATCGTGACCGCGCTCGTGGGGGCGCCGGTGCTGATACTGCTGGTGCGCCGCGCCAAGGCGGTGGCCGTATGAGTCACGACGTCGTGCGGCTGCCCGGCCGCTTCAGCCTGCGCGTCGGGCCGGTGAGCCTGGTGGTGCGCCGCCGTTCCGCCGTCACCGCCGGGGCACTGCTGCTGGTCCTGTTGGGCGCCATCACATTGAGCGTGTGCGTCGGCGACACCTACGTCACCTTCGCCGACGCCGTCACCGCCATGGCCACCGGCGGCACCGGGCACGAACGGCTCATCAACGTGCTGCGGCTGCCCCGGGTGGTGCTCGCGGTGGCCGCCGGGGTCGCCTTCGGGCTGGCCGGGGCGCTGATCCAGTCGGTGGCCCGCAACCCGTTGGCCAGCCCGGACGTCATCGGTGTCAGCCAGGGCGCGGGCCTGGCCGCCACGATCGCGCTCACCACCGGTGCCGGGTTCGGACTGCTGCTGCCGGTGAGCCTGGTCGGGGGACTGGCCGCCGCCGCGCTGGTGCTGTACCTGGGCGCCAAACACGGCCTGGCCGCGCACCGGTTCGTGCTGGCGGGCATCGCGGTGGCCGTCATCCTCAAGTCCCTCATCCAGATCGTCATGCTCGCCGCTCCCGCCATCGACGCGCAACGCGCCCAGATCTGGCTGGTGGGCACCTTCGCCGGACGCGGCTACTTCGAGGCCGCCGTCATCGGCATCGCCGTGGCGGTGTGCCTGCCGGTGCTGGTGTGGGCGGGCAAAGCCGCCGACACCACCGCCCTGGACGACGACACCGCCCGCGGCCTGGGGGTGCGCGTCACCGCCCGGCGCACCCTGCTGGCCGTGCTGGGAGTCGTGCTGGCCGCCGTGGCCACCGCCAGCGTCGGGGCCGTCGACTTCGTCGCGCTGGTCGCCCCGCAACTGGCGCGACGGCTCACCGGCACCGAACGTCCGCCACTGTGGTGCGCCGCGCTGACCGGGGCGGTGCTGACGGTGACCGCCGACTGGCTGGGCCGCAACGTCTTCGGCAGCTACGACGTGCCCGCCGGGGTCCTCACCGCCGCCCTGGGCGGACCGTTCCTCATCTACCTGCTCATTCGCCGCCGGAGGAGTTCATGAAACGCGCCCCCGTACAGCTGTCGGCCGCCGCGGTCTCCTGCGGCTACGGCAGCCGCGACGTCATATCCGAACTGGACCTGGAGTTGTCCGGCGGCGGCTTCACCGTCATCATCGGCCCCAACGCCTGCGGAAAGTCCACCTTGCTCAAAACCCTGGCGCGGCTGCTGAAACCCAGCGGCGGCGCGGTGTTGCTGGACGGGGCCGACATCAACTCGCTGGGCACCAAACGCCTGGCCCGGCGCATGGGGATCCTGCCGCAGTCGCCGCTGGTGCCCGAGGGCGTCACCGTCGTCGACCTGGTGGCCCGGGGACGACAGCCCCACCAGTCCTGGTGGCAGCAGTGGTCCCGCGACGACGAGCTCAAGGTCGCCACCGCGCTACGCATGGCCAATGTGGAGTCACTCGCGGAGCGGCCGGTGGACACGCTGTCGGGCGGCCAACGCCAACGCGTGTGGATCGCGATGGCGCTGGCCCAGGACACCGACGTGCTGCTGTTGGACGAACCCACCACCTTCCTGGACCTGGCGCACCAGGTGGACGTGCTGGATCTGTTGCGGCGCCTCAACCGCGACGAGGGACGCACCATCGTGGCGGTGCTGCACGACGTCAACGAGGCCTGCCGTTACGCCGACGAGATCGTGGCGATGCGCGACGGCCGCATGATCGCGCAGGGGCCGCCCGGCGAGGTCATGAACGCCGACCTGATGTCCGAGGTGTTCGGCCTCGAATGCGTGGTCACCGACTGCCCGGTCACGGGCAACCCCCTGATCATTCCCGTATCGACAGAATCCGCATCCACCGTCAACTTAGGAGTAACTCATGCGCACGCGAACCGTATTGACCGTCGTGGCCGCGGCCCTGGCGCTGTCGGCTTGCGGCACCAGCGACCCGGGATCGGAGTCGGCCGACGGCGGCAAGACCCGCACCATCGAACACGCCATGGGCTCCACCGAGATCCCCGTGAAACCCAAGAAGGTCGTCGTCCTGGACACCGACAAGATCGACACGGTGATGAGCCTGGGCGTGAAGCCGATCGCCGCCGCCCGCCCCGACGAGGCCGAGCTGCCGAAGTACCTGGGCGACCTGTCCGACGTCAAGGTGGTGGGGACGCTGACCGCCCCCGACACCGAGGCCATCGACAAACTCAACCCCGACCTGATCCTGGGCACCAAGTTCCGGCAGGAGGAGTTCTACGACGAGCTGTCCGAGATCGCGCCCACCGTGTTCACCGAGGCCGTCGGCACCACCTGGAAGGAGAACTTCCTGCTGGACGGCGACGCGATCGGCAAGAGGGACAAGGCCAAGGACCTGCTCGACGAGTACGAGACCCGCGCCAAGGACTTCGGCGAGAAACTGGGCGACGCGTCCAAGACCACCGTCAGCATCATCCGGTTCATGCCCGACCACATCCGCATGTACGGTCCGGACTCGTTCTCCGGCATCGTCGTGGGCGACACCGGCCTGGCCCGCCCGGAACTCCAGCAGCTCAAGGACGCCAAGGACAAGCGCTTCGCCGAGCTGTCGTCCGAGAAGCTCGACGAGGCCGACGCCGACGTGCTGTTCTACTGTGCCTACGGTGAAGCCGCCGCCAAGGCCCAGGCGGAGTCCACCGGTGGTTCACTGTGGAAGAAGATGTCGGTCGTCAAGGACGGCAACGACCACGAGGTCGACGACGAGATCTGGATGACCGGAATCGGTGTCACCGCGGCGAACCTGATCCTGGACGACCTGGAGAAGCACGTCAAGTCCTGACAGGGGCGTCGAAGTCGACGCGGTGGTCGAAGATCCACGAGTGGCCGCTGTTCTTGGCCAGTCGCCACAGCACGGCTCGCATCGCCATATCCCGCAGCGTGACCGCGACGGGGTTGGTGAGGGTCTTCAGCTTGCCGCGTCGGCGTCCTTCGGTGATGATCCTGTCCACCCGGCCGCGCCGGGAGGCGACGAAGGCGCGCAGCGCCTCTTCGGGATTCGGTATGTCCCGCAGGCACTTGGCCAGGACGATGCCGTCCTCAATGGCCATGGACGCGCCCTGGCCGCTGGAGTTGGGCACGGCGTGGGCGGCGTCCCCGATCAGGCCGATCCTGCCCCTGGTCCAGTGCGGCAGGTCGGCGAGGTCGTACAGGCCGAACGGCAGGAACCAGTCGGTGTCGCTGTCGGCCAGGATGCGCGCCAGGTCCGGCATGTCGTCGGCGTAGCGGTCGAGGAGCTCCCGCTTCCAGGTCGCGGCCCCACGCTCGGCGATGGCCGCGCGGTCGAGCTCGGGATGCGGAAAGTTCACTCCCCAGTAGACGTCGCCGTCGGGGGCCGACTGGTACAGGAAGAAACCGCGTCTGCCGAACACCATCCGCCCGGTGGACGGCGGCGTCGGCTCGACCGATCGCGAGGAGGTCCAGCCGCCGACGCCGAGCATGCCCGAGTAACGGGGTGTGGGCGCGGCCGGGTCGATGGCTGCCCGAACCCGCGAGTGCAGGCCGTCGGCTCCGATGAGGACGTCGGCTTCGGCGGTGCTGCCGTCGGCGAACCTGGCGATCACCGCGGAGCCGGTGTCGTCGCAGTCGACGAACCGCTTGCCGTACTCGATGTGCGCGCCGTGTGCCCGGGCCGCCTCGGCCAGCGCCGCCTGCAGTTCGCCCCGGCGCACGCCGAGGCTGCGCAGTCGGGGTTCCAGCTGGTCGGAGCCGTCGCTGAGCTGGCCCAGGCGTCGTCCGGCGCTGTCGAGGAACTCGGTCAGGTGGCTGACGTGGGCGCCTGGCGTGGCGCGCACCGCGTCGAGCAGTCCGAGGGTGTCCAGTACCGACAGGCCGTTGGGGGCCAGTCCGAGGAAGGCGCCGATGCCGACGCCGGGCCCGTCGTGGGCTTCGTAGACGACCGACTCGATCCCGGCCTTGCGCAGGGCGACGGCGGCGATGGGACCGCCGATGCCCGAACCGATGATGATGACCCGCATGATGATGCTCCTGGGTAAGATGAATGGAAAAACTATTTCTTTCGGCAGAACGAAATATTAGCCCCGAGGAGTAAGCATGTCAACCGGCCCGCGCCAGCCGAGGTCCGACGACCGCGCCGCACTGGTGGAACGCCTGACCAACGCCGGACGCCGCACCAGCGACGCCGCCGTCATGTTCCACACCGCGCTGAGTCAGCACCTCGGCATCGGCGTCTCCGACTGGAAGATCCTCGGGCTGCTCGACCAGCACGGACCCCTGAGCGCCGGTGAGCTGTCCCGGCACTCCGGGCTGGCCCCCGCGTCCATCACCGGGGCCGTCGATCGCTTGGTCAAGCGGGGATACGTCAAGCGGCTCAAGGCCGAAGGCGACGCGCGCCGCGTGCTGGTCGCGCTCGACTCGCAGCTGCTGCAAGGCGTCGAGACCCAGTTCGCGGCTTACTTCCGGCGGCTGACCGAACTGCTGGAACGCTACGACGACGACCAACTCGCCCTCCTCGCCGAGTTCCTGGACACCAACGCCACCCTCATGTCCGAGGCGACCGCCGAGATCAGTCAAGACCACTGAGGTCGGACAACTGCAAGAAATCCGACAGTAATTCTGAGCCTGAAACCCTTGTCCGCCTTGTATTCTGAGGCTCCGGTCCGCACTCGGCCATCCTTTCAAAGCTCCCGGCCTGATCGACCAGTGGCGGCACCCCCACCGGGTCCCCGGTTCGTTTCGGACACCGTCGGCTTTGGACGGACGGCGGCCTCTCGCCGATCCACCGCGGCGGACGACCACGAAACGCGATTATCGAAACGTTCTGACCGGATAGGACGGTGCGCTTTGACTCAGCTCGTCGATTTCATCAAGGCCCGGCTCAACGAGGACGAGACGTGGGCGCTGGCCGCGTCTCGGCCGCCCGACGGTCTCGGTACCCAAAGCACCGACGCCACCCCCGACCCGGTTCCGGGTGGGGTGCACTGGCAATGGCGGCATGGCAACGAGTACCTCAGTTTCAAAGTGCCGCCCTCGCCGGAACCCGGATGCGTCACCGGGCCCGGCGAGGTGTGCTGGTTGTCGACTGTAGAACAGTTCCCGGTTCCGGGGGGTTACGACGGTGAGACCAGCCCGGGGCTGTACAGCAACGGCATCCTGGAGATGGATCTGGAAGCCGCGGTACACATCGCGCGTCACGACCCGGCCAAGACGATCCGGGACGTGCGCGCCGAACGCCGGATGCTGCAACGCTGCATCCAGGTCGTCGACGGATCCACCAAGCTCAACTCTCCCGAGGTCAAGCTGGCCTTGTACGTGATCCGGATGATGGCGCTCAAGCACTCCCGCCACGCCGACTACCAGAAGGAGTGGCGCCCCTAGGACGCGACAGGGGCGGTTCGGAATCAGTTCCGAACCGCCCCCGCGATCGTGCGGTCTAGATCAACTTGGCGACTTCGGCGCGCATCGCCGCGAGATCGACGAAGGACGGGTCGATCTTGCCGGTCGTACTGGTCTCCTTGTGGCCGCGGGCGTGTTCTGCGTCGGTGCCGAGTCGACGCAGGACGGCCGCGGTGGCCTTCAGGGAAGCCTGGTACTGCGCGGGCGACATCTGCTGGTTCACACCGTCGTAGTCGATCTCCCAGCCCACCATCAGGGCGTTGCCGTCACCGGCCGGGATCGGGCCGCTGCCACCGGATTTGCCCGCGTGGTTGGAGCGTCCGGCGGAGATGACGTGGAAGACGCCGTTGAAGTCGACCAGCGCCTGCGCCAGCGGGCCGGGCAGGTCGGGGCGGCCGTTGATCACCGTGCCCAGCGACGGTGCCGGGTTCTCGGCGCTGCTGGGCGGACCGGCGGTGTGGTGCCACAGCACCCCGATGGGAGCGAACTCCCCGGGCCGCATGTGGTTCTGCCAGTCACCTTCCTCGACGACCTCGACGCCGTCGGCCCGCAGTACCTCGACGAGCCATGGAATGGTTGCCATCGCTTACTTCCTCGCATTCAGGTCGGCCAGGCATTCGATGACCATGGGATGCACGTCCTTGGTCTCCTTGGCGTTGTCGGCTGAAGCGGAGTGGACGGTTATCGCCGTCGTGGTGGCGGCGACGACCGCCGCGGCCGAAAGACCGAGCACGCCGCGACGGGAAATGGGTGGTGGGGGCATTTTCGCCTCCTCAGTTGGGGGTTTTTCTTTCGCTTAACCGCCTTTATCGAAAGGGTGTCAAGCGGATCTCAGCTTATCGATCCAACGTTGTACACACAAGGCTTGGCGACCAATTTAAACCATTTAATGTGCCATTATGGAATGCGTTTGCAGATTGTGGCCACGTTATGGCGATAACGTTTTGACCCGCGCGTGACCAGCGGTTCCGTTCAGGGCGCGCTGGTGCCGTAGAAGGGTTTGCAGACGTCATTCTCGTAATCGGTGGCGATGCCGAACAGCGCGTTTCCGTCCCCAGTGGGCAGCAGCGTGGAACTGTAGTTGGGGCAGTAGTTGTTGGAGGGGGCGTTGACCGCTACCGGTGACGGAATCAATTCCCACGGTCCCGAACCGCCCTGTGAATTGGTGAGCACCGCGGCACCGTTCTCGGCGGCCACGGATCCGTCGGCGTTGAACAGGATCTGCCCGATCAGGAACAGCCGTGCCCCATTCGGACTGTCGGGATCGGCCTTCCACGTGATCGTGGGGGCGTGTTTGAAGTATTTCCCGTCGGCGGTTTCGGGCTGGAAACCCAAATGGGCCGGATCGCCCCAGTCCCAGCCGTCGGCGGACGTGCGGTAATGCGTGACGCAGGCGAACTGGCCGTCGGGCGCGCAGATCTCGAAACTCATGAAGTACGTACCGTTCGGCAGCTGCCGCACCACCGGCATCCCGGGCCGGTCGGAGGCCAGAGTGCTGGCGACCGTCGGGCTGTGGTCGGTCCAGGTGACGCCGTCGGCCGAGCGCGCGTGCATCAACTTCTGGCTGTGGGCCGGATCGGTCTCGTCGGCGTAGTGGCACACCAGGGCCCCGTCGGCGGCCACCGAGAACTCCGGTTCCCACAGCCCCTTGGCATCGGGCGCGGTGGCGCAGGCCGACAGGTGCGACCAGGTCCGGCCCAGATCGTCGCTGCGCCAGATCCGCAGCGACATGCGACGGTCGGGCTCGTCGGCACCGACCGAGGCCGCCCACAACAGCGTCCCGGCGCGCATGTCACCGACCTGGCGCGGCAGCTCGAACAGCGTCGCGCAACACAAACCCTGGCCCCCGGCGGCGTCGGGATCGGCGACCTGACCGACCTCGGCGAACGTCGCGCCGTCGTCGGTGCTCTCGTAGATCGCGCCGATGCCGTCACCGTTGCCGACGAAACTGACGACCCCGGCGACGACGCGACCGTTGGCGTCCCCGTTGTGCTCCAGGCGAACCGCGCGGGGATACAGGCCGACGCCGTCGCGCAGCAACTGCCGCTCGGCAGCGGCGACCGTGTCCTCGGATCGCGGTGCGTCGGTCGGCTGGGCGTCCGCACCGCCGACGCCGACGAGCACCGAACCGGCGAGCAGCACCGCCAGCAGCAGCACCAGCCGCCATCGACGCGCCGGGCGCGCTGAGCCGAGCGGGACTGGGGTTGACACGGACGGCATCGCGGGTCCTCCACGTCGATACGGGCACTGCGGGGCGGCCGTTCCAGCCTAGGAACCGGGCCCGTGCCGGTCAATCGTCGATGGCGGATCTTGTGGAGTTCTGATGGATGTCGGGTTGCGGTTCGTCGGCGATCTCGGCGTCGATGATGTCGCCGGAGACGGCGGACGTCAGCGCGGGCGGGGGCGGTTCCTTGTCCATGGCGATGTAGGCCTGCCGGATCTTGTGGGGATCGGGACTGGTGGTGACTTCCAGCGACTCGCCGTTGGCGGCGGTGACGGTCACGACCGGTCGTTGCGCGGTGGGCTTGGCGCGCAGGAACATCGCCAGAGTCATCACCAGGGTCGCCAGCTGCGGTGGGCTGCGCAGGGTCGCGGTCACCGTGTCGTCGGTGTATTCGAGATTCAGTTCGGCGGCCTGCGGGAACCGGGTGATCCAGGCGACGATGTCGTCGCGAACCGCCGCGTCCGCGGCGACGTCGACGGAGACTTCAACCATTGCCGTCCTTTCGGTCGTGGCAACACTATCGTTCCGGCGCCGAAGCCCACCGCCGTCATCAGCAGTACACAGCCGATCAGCTGCACAATGGACGGATTCTCTCCCAAGAGGACCATCGCCAGTCCCATGGTGAGCATCGGTTGCAGCAACAGCAGCAGGCCCGACACCGCCAGCGGCAGCCGGGGCAGGTTCGTCGTGATCAGCAGCCAGCCGAACACCTGCGGCCCCAGTGCCAGCAGCAGCATCCAGCCGTGCGCGGGCCAGCTGGGTGCCATCCCGCCGTCCCCGGCGGCCAGCACCGTCAGCAGTGACACCGCGAAGGCCACGGCGGTCACGTCGCGCAGCGCCGCGACCGGTTGCGCCGCACCGAAACGCTGCGCGTGCCGCATGACCATGAGGAACGCGCCGTAACACAGTGAGTTGGCCAGCCCCGCCAACACACCCAGGCTCGGGTCGGTGCCGGTGGCCTGGCCGCCGAGCATTCCCGAGACCATCACGACGCCCAGCAGCGCCGGAGGCAGGGCCAGCAGCAGCCGTCGCGGCGGTCGTTCCGCGAAACACCACCACGCGCCCACGGCGACCACCAGGACCTGCAGATTGCAGATCACGGTGGCGATCCCGGCGCCGATCAGGGCCACCGCCAGGTTCTGCATCAGGGTGGCACCGGCGAACAGCACTCCGGCCACCAGGCACCAGGCCCGCTGGCGCGGGTCGCGCGGCAGCGGCCGTCGGCGCCAGGCGATGACGGCCAACAGCGCCAGCACCGGCACCGCGTACCCGGTGCGCAACGCCGCAGTGGTGGTGGCGGGCAGGTCGGCCAGCTTCACCAGCACCGCCGAGGTCGAGATCAGTGCCGCACCGAGGATTCCGGTGAGCAGGGCCCTGTCGCCCGAGACGGACCGGTTCACCGCGCCAGTTCCGCCGCGAGAGCGCGCACCTGTTCCGGACGCGGGTTGGCGCCGGTGAGCACGGTGGCCACCCGCCGCTGCGCGACGTCCCCGGCGGCGATGGCGGCCAGCCCGGCGGCGGCCGCCGGTTCCAGCAGCACCCCGAGTGTGCGGGCGGCCAGCGTCATGGCCGCGCCGATCTGCTCGTCGTCGACCAGCAGGATCTCGTCGACGACCTCGCGGGCCCGCCGCACCGCCACGTCGAAGGGCGTCTGGATGCTGATCCCGTCGGCGAAAGTGTCCACTTCGGGCACACTCACCGCGCGGCCCGCCCGCAGGCTTTCGCGCATGCTGGCCGCGCCCTTGGCGTTGACGCCGATGACGCGAACGTTCGGCCGCTTGGCCTTGAACCAGGTGCCGATCCCGTTGATGAGGGCGCCGTCGCCGACCGGCACCACGACGGCTTCGAGGTCGTCGATCGCGGCCAGTTCCCGGCCGATCGTGCCCGCTCCCTCGGCCACCCGCACCTCGCGACCGTCCTGCAGGCAGCGGACACCCGGGTTGCGGCTGGCGTAGTCCTCGGCGGCGGCCCGCGCCGAGGCACCGTCGGGCCCGGCCACGGTCACCGTGGCGCCCAGGGCTTCCATACGGGCGCGCTTGTCCGGGTTGATGGATGCGGCGACGAACACCTCGACGGGGATGCCGTGGCTGCGTCCGCAGTACGCCATCGCCTGCCCGAAGTTGCCCGCCGAGGCGCACACGACCTTGCCGCGGGGTTCCAGGTGGCGCAGCAGAAAATCGGCGCCCCGGCCCTTGAAACTGCGGATCGGGTTGGCGGTCTCGAGTTTGACGGTGACGGTGCGCCGCAGCGCCTCACTGAGCCGGTCGTCGACATACTGTGGAGTGTTGAGGAATACCGGGTCGATGGTGGCGGCGGCCTGTTCGATGCGGGCCAGATCGATGTCCATGGTGGTCACTTTCGGGTCGGGTCAACGGTCGTCTCGACCCTAATCGAACAGGCGATCTACCCGATTGAAAGTTTTGGCACCTCAACGCAATATTTTTGCGCCACTATACACGTGGTGTATACATGCTATGTATAGTTGGCGCCACCCGTTCACCCCTGGAGGTTCTCATGCGAAAGCGTTACGCCGTAGCGCTTGCCGTCGCCGCCGCGCTGCTCGCCAGCGGCGGCATGGTGTACGCCGATCCGTTTTCCCCCGCCGACGCGGCCGGCCCGGCACCGGCCGCGTCGGCACCCGTCGTCGTGACCCTGCCGACCGGGGACAAGGTCCGCGTCACCGGCGATGGCGCGCTGATCCCGGCTTCCGGCGACGAGACGTTCGAGTTCTACGCCCCCCGGCTGCCCGGCGGCGACCGGATCGCGGTTCCCGTCGACGTCCTCGACGACGTGCGCTCCGGAGAGACCGACGCCCGACTGTTCAATGTCGACGCCCTGCTGCGCAACGGGTACACCGACGCCCGCGACGTCACCTCGCCGGGGAGACTCGGCAAGTCCTTCATGGAAGGCGACGCGGGCGAATCCAAGGCGGCCACCAAGGTCACCGTCACGTTCTCCTGGCTCGACGGTTCGGTACCGGCGGCGGCCGGAGGCATCTGGACGAATCTCGACACCGGTGACTTCGACTTCTTCGACGCCGACAAGGGCACCGCGACCGTGGAACTCCCGCCCGGCGACTACGGCTTCGTCGCCGACATGGCCAAAGCCGACGGCGACGACTACTCCGATGTGGTCGGAACGGTCGCCGACCTGACGGTCACCGACGAGGCCGCTGAATTGACCGTCGACGGCACCAAGGCCAAACCTGTCGCCTTCAACGTCGACGCCGCCGACGCCCAGCCACAGACCCAGTCCCTGGAGTTCTACTCCCATCGCGCCGACGACGACGGCATCGGCAGCACCTATCTGCTGGGCCCGAAGACGAAGCTGCACGCGATCCCGTCCGAGAAACCCAAGGATCACAAGGCCGGGCTGACCCTGCGATCCGAACTGGCCAGCCCCGCCGACGCCGCGAACCCCTACAGCTACAGCCTCTTCTCCGTCACGGAGGAGGGAATCCCCGCCGACCCCTCCGTCACCGTCCACGACGACGCACTGGCGGCCCGGAAGGCGAACTACAACAGCATGGGCGCCGAGGCGGACATGGCGCGCGCCAACCTCAGCTACCACAAGGTGTACGAGCCCACCGCCTACCAGCCGTCCGCCTCGGTCAAGGTCCCGTCGCAGCGCACCGAGTACTACACCGCCGACCCCGACGTGGAATGGTCGCTGCTGGGCAGCTTCGAAGGAGCCAACGACGAACGCGTCGACGACGTGTTGCACCACAGTGGCGCGATGGAACCGGGAACCCAGGACATGCCCTGGCTGTCGGGATCCGCGCTGTCGGTGGGAGTCTCCGACCCGCTGTTTCCGTACTACGGTTCCGGAATGGAGCGCTGGCCCTACGCCGACGAACCCGAACTGCTCACCCGACCGCCGATGTTCAACACCGGCGTCGAAGGCGAGACCATCACCTCCTGGGGCCTGAAGGGCCAGGCCGTGATCAGCAAGGACGGCAAGGAACTGGGCAAGAGCGACGACGGCGCGGCCGTGACCGCCCAGCTGCCCGAGGACGACAAGGGACGATACAAGGCCACCTTCGACGGCGAACGCGAGGCTACCTGGACACCGCTGGGCACCCGCTCCACGGCGACCTGGGAGTTCGACTCCGCTCCGGTCACGAAGGACACGGTGCTCGACCTGTCGGCGGTACGGTTCACCGCCGCCGGAATCGAGGGCGGATACGCCTCCGCCGACAAACCGCAGGACGTCGAACTCGACTTCACCACCCAGCCCGGCGCCGAGGACCGCACCTGCGCGGACATGACCTTCCGGGTGTCCTATGACGACGGAAAGACCTGGCAGGACGTCACGATCGAACGCGACGGCGACCACGCCACCGCCACACTGGAACACCCCGACGGCGCGACGTTCGTGTCGGTGAAGTTCACCGCCGAGGACGACAAGGGGCAAACCGTGGAGCACTCCACTATCCGCTCCTACGGCCTGAAGTAGCGCGATCCACAGTAGGGTGGCTCGCGATGACGCGAGCCACCCGATGGGTTAGTTCCAGGCGCGGGCTTCGTAGGTGTGGGTGGTCATGGTCGGGTCCCACACCGTGACGTGCGCGATCGAGTAGGGGTAGTTGGAACAGGTCGGCTGGAACGGCGGGTCGTCCACCCGCATCTTGCCGCCGCAGTGGGGTGAACCCTCGACGTTGGGCGACACCGACCACTGCACCTCGTTGTTCGCGCCCGCCTCGGCGTCGACGTAGACGTGCAGGTCGACGCCCTTGGTCACGGTGAAGGTCTTGGTGCAGGAGCTGGCGCCCACACACGAGGCCTTGCTGGACGTGTCGGCGACGGCGGTGTAGCCGCCGACCACTCCGGCCGCGGTCAGCGCCACGCCCGCGATCGCTATCAGGGTCTTCTTCTTACGCAAAGTCGTCTCCATATGGGGGTCGTGCTCGGACCATATGGAGTATGTAAGCGGGCGGCGGAAATTGCCCGCCAGCCGAACGAACTCGAACGTCTACGTGGCCAGGCCCGCTCCGGGGATGGCGGCGAGCAGTTCGCGGGTGTAGTCGTCCTGCGGGTTGGCGAAGATCGCCTGCGGTGTCCCGCTTTCGACGATCCTGCCGTCGCGCATGACGTGCACGGCGTGGGAGATCAGCCGCACCACCGCCAGGTCGTGGCTGATGAACAGGTAACTGAGCCCCAGTTCGCGTTGCAGTTCGGACAGCAGCTCCAGGATCTGGGCCTGCACGAGCACGTCCAGCGCCGACACCGCCTCGTCGAGGACGACGAGGTCGGGCGACAGCGCGATGGCGCGGGCGATCGCCACCCGCTGGCGCTGGCCGCCGGACAGTTCGTGGGGGAGCCGTTCGGCCATCGTGGACGGCAACGCCACCTGGTCGAGGAGCTTGACAACGGTGTCGTGGCGCGATTTCTTGTCGCCGACGCGGTGAACCCGCAGCGGCTCGGCGATGGACTGTTCGACGGTGTATCGGGGATCGAGTGACGCGTAAGGGTTCTGGAACACCGGCTGGACGCGGCGGCGCAGCGCGAACGTCTCCTTCTGGTTCATCGTGGTGATGTCGGCGCCTTCGAAGGCGATGCTGCCGGAGCTCGGCTTCTCCAGTCCGAGAATCAGGTTGGCGGTGGTGGACTTGCCGGAGCCCGATTCCCCCACGATGGACACGGTGTGGCCGCGCGGGATGGTGAAGCCGACCTCGTCGACGGCGGTGAACTCGGAGCTAGAGCCCGAGGCCCGGATCGGGAACCGTTTGGTGAGCTTGTCCACGGTGATGAGATCGGTGGCGTCGGGACGGGCTTCGGGTTCCAGGGGCCCGGCGACGGTGGTCGCGGAGGTGAGGCTGGGTGCGGCGGCCAGCAGCCTGCGGGTGTACTCGTGTTGCGGGTCGGCCAGGATGTCCTGCGCGCCACCGGATTCCACGATCTCGCCGTGGTACATGACGGCGACGGTGTCGGCGCGTTCGGCCGCCAGGGCCAGGTCGTGGGTGATGAGCAGGACGCTGGTGCCCAGGTTCGTGGTGAGGGTGTCCAGCTGGTCGAGGATGCGGCGCTGGAGCGTGACGTCCAGGGCGGAGGTCGGTTCGTCGGCGATCAGCAGGCTGGGTTCGCAGGCCAGCCCCATGGCGATGAGGACGCGCTGCCGCATACCGCCGGAGAACTCGTGCGGGTACTGGCGAGCGCGCCGCTCCGCATCGGGGATGCCGACGCTGTCGAGCAGTTCGACGGCGCGGGCGTGGGCGGTCCTGCCGTGCGCGCGGTCGTGGACCTCAAGCGCCTCGGCGACCTGGTCGCCGACGCGCAGCAGCGGGTTGAGGTTGGACATGGGGTCCTGTGGGACGAGCCCGATCCCGGCGCCCCGGATGGCCCTCATCCGGCGTTCGCTCAGGTCGGCGAGGTCCTCGCCCTTGAACAGGACCTGGCCGGAGGTGATGCGCCCGTTGGCGGGCAGCAGCCGGTTGACGGCGGCGGCCGTCGTGGACTTTCCGGAGCCGGACTCGCCGACCACGGCGACGGTGTGGCCCTGCGGTACGTCGAGGCTGACACCGTTGACGGCGGTGACGTCGGATCCGTTGGTGCGGAAGGCCACCGACAGGTCGCGGATACTCAACACTGGCTGGTTCATGGTCACCTTCGCGCTTTCGGGTCGAGGCCGGTCAGTTGGGTGTTGGCCGCCGTGCGGGCCAGCGACCACAACTCGTCGTTGGGTACGGGGTTGTCGGTTCGCGCCAGCCGGTTGGAACACAGGGCCAGTGCGACACCGGCGTCGGGGGAGAAGCCGACGACGCAGCCGACGAAACCCGGATGTCCGTACATAGTGGTGGTCTTGCCGTCGGCGGTGAACCGGTAGCGGCGGAAGCCGAGTGCCTGTTCGGCATCGGGCCCGTCGGTCAGGAAGGTCTCGACGACTCGCGGGTTCCACAGTGAGTCGTGATCGCGGTAGTGGGCCAGGGCCCAGGCGTAGTCGAGCAGGTCACCCAGCGTCGAGAACAGTCCGGCGTGGCCGCTGACGCCGCCGAAGGCGTGGAAGGCGTTGCCGTCGTTGACTTCCCCGGCAATGGGGCGCGAACGCCAGCCGCCGAAACGGGCATCGGACTCCAGTACCGGGTACGGCACGCCGGTGGCGACCATGCGCTGTTCGGTGACGTCACCGGGGGCACTGACCGCGATGTCGGCGATGGCGGGGCTGGTCGCGGTGCGGTAGCCGGTGGCGTCGAGGCCGAGCGGCTTGGTGACCAGGTGTTTGACGGCCTCGTCGAGCCGTACGCCGGTGATGGCGGCGATGACGCGGCCCAGCAGGATGAAGCCGAGGTCGGAGTAGTGGCGAGCGGTGTCGGGGCGGTACCGCAGCGGAAGTTGTTCGACGTAACGGATCGCCGTCTCGCCGGTGCGGCCGTTGAGGTAGAGGGGCTGCCATTCCCACAGTCCACCTCGGTGGGTCAACAGCTGCCGGATGGTCACGGTTTCCTTGCCGTCGCCGGTGAATCCGGGCAGGTAGCGGGCGACGGGGTCGTCCAGGTGGACGTGTGCGGCGGAGACCAGGGCGATGAGCGCGGTGGTGGTGGCGAGGATCTTGGTGATCGAGGCCAGATCGTGGTGGGTGGACAGCGTCATGGGTTCGGCGGTGTCGCCGAGGGAGCGGTTTCCGGTCACGGCGGTGAACTCGCCGCCCGCCGTGCGTAGTCCTATGGAGACTCCGGCGGGGGCGTCGGGGCCGGACGCGACGATGTCGCTGGCGGTCCGCCGCAGTGCGCTGGATCGGCCGGGATCCGGGTCGGAGCCTGCGTATTCGAGGCGCAGTTCCTCGACGTCGAACCCGGCCTGCACCCGCGAGGTGCCGTCCAGGACCCAGCCTTGGCGCTGGTAGAAGGCGATGGACGGGGCGTTGTCGGCGAACACCCACAGGTGGAAACGCGGGGCGTCGAGGTCGCGCAGCCCCGCGACGGCGGCCGACAGCAGCCGGGCGCCGATGCCGAGTCGTTGCGCGCGAGGCGAAACGTACAGCGACTGCACGATCCCCCCGTGGTCGGGGCCGAGCTCGTAGCGGGTGACCCCGAGGACGGCCCCGGCCTCGGAGACCGCGACGATCGCCGCGCCGGGCGCGGTGCCCGTCAACGCCCGCGTCCACAGTCGTTCCACCAGTTCGGGAGTCATCGTCGCGATGGCCCGCTCGGGCAGGACGGTGGCGTAGCTTTCCCGCCAGCAGGCGAGCATCACCTCGGTGATCGCGTCGAGGTCAGCCGGACCGGCCGGGCGCAGCGTCACGGTCATGGCGTCACTTCCCTGGCTCCAGCACAAGAGATCGCGGTGCCCGGGTCAGCGGGGTGGGAAGCGTCAGCGGTCCAGCGCCCGGCGTCAGGGTGCCCAGGATCCGGGCGGAGCGGGCGCCGGTGCCCGCCGGGTTGCTGCCGGGCAGGCCGTGGGCGGTGCACCAGCCGATGAGCGCGAACGCGATGGCCTCCTTGTCGTCGGCCGGTGCGCCCAGCGTGTCGGAGGAGGCCACCTCGGTACCGGTCAACGCGGAACGCAGTCCGTCCATGATGACGGGATTGTGGGCGCCACCCCCGGAGACCAGCAGTTTCGTCACCCCGGCGGCCCGGACATCGTCGGCGACGGTGCGGATGGTCAGCTCGGTGAGGGTGGCGACGAGGTCGGCGAAACCGATCTGGCTTCCGGCGGTCGCCACGGCCTGGTCGACATAGCCGATGTGAAAGTGCTCTTTGCCGGTGCTTTTGGGCGCGGGCAAACGATAGTAGGCGTCGGCGAGCAGCACGGCCAACAATGCCTCGTCAACGGTGCCGGACGCGGCGATCCGGCCGTCCTCGTCGAAACCGGCGGGATGGCCACCGTGGCGGACCACGGCCGCGTCGATGAGCGCGTTGGCGGGTCCGATGTCGTAGGCGGTGACATCGCCCGCGCCACGCGGGATCGAGATGTTGGCGATGCCGCCCAGGTTCAGTGCGGCCGGGACGCCGTCGACGCCCGCCAACAGAAGTGTGTCCATGTAGGACACCAGTGGCGCGCCGTGTCCACCGGCGGTGATGTCGCGAATCCGCACGTCCGACAGGACGGGCGCTCCGGTGCGTTCGGCGATCCACGCGGGTTGCCCGATCTGAAGGGTCCCATGCGCGTGGCCGCCCTCGACCCAGTGGTACACGGTCTGGCCGTGCGAGACGATCAGGTCGACGTCGCCGGACGCGAGGATCGCCTCGGCCGCCGCCGACGCGAAAGTCTGGCCGATGAGGGTGTCCAGTTCGCACACTTCGGACAGTGTCGTCTCGGCGGGAGGCAGGGCTGCGGCCAGCCGGGACCGCAGCCCGGTCGGGTACGGATGGGATCCGGTGTGGACGATACGGCCGTGCAGGCGATCCCCGTCGGCTCCGAAGTCGACGATCGCGGTGTCGATACCGTCGTGCGAGGTACCGGAGATCATTCCCAGGACTCTCATGCGCGCTCCCGTGTTCACTTGCGCCCCCGACCGCGAGGATCGTAGACGTCACGCAGGCCGTCACCCAGCAGGTTCAGACCCACCACCAACAAGACGATCGCCAATCCCGGGGCCAGCATCGTCCACGGTGCCACCGTGACCAGCGTCCGGGCGTCCAAGATCATCAGACCCAGCGACGGCGCCGGGGGCGGCGTGCCCAGCCCGAGGAAGCTCAGCGCCGCCTCGGTCAGCACGGCCCACGACAGCGACAGCGTCACCTGGACGATGACGATGGAGGTGATGTTGGGCAGCACGTGCCGCAGCATGATCGCCGAGCGCCGCTGTCCGGTGGCCACGGCCGCCTTGACGTACTCGACCTCCCGCAGCGACAGCACCGGGCCGCGCACCACCCGCACGAAGATCGGCACGTACACGATGGCGATGGCCACGGCGATGGTGAACCAGTCGCGGCTGAACACCGACGCCAGCGCCAGCGCCAGCAGCAGCGGCGGGAACGCGAACAGCACGTTGGTGACCGCGCTGGTCGCGCCGTCGGCGAAGCCCCGGTAGAAACCGGCGACCAGCCCGCCCAGTGTGCCCACGACGGTGGCGAAGGCGACCGCCACCACCGCGATCAGCGCCGAGTTGGCGACCGCGGCGGCGACCCGGGCGAAGACGTCGCGTCCGAACTGGTCGGTGCCCAGCAGGTGCTCGGCCGAGGGCGGCAGCAGCCGCGACGGCGGGTCCTGCGCGACCGGGTCGTGCGGGATCAGCCCGGCGAACGACGCCAGGCTCAACAGCGCCAGCACCGCGATCAGGATGAAACCGATGAGGCCGGAGCGGCTGCGCAACAGTTCCCGGAACCGGCCCGGTGTCGCGGGCGTGTCGAGCCGGGTCAGTGCGGGTTGGGTCAGGTCGGTCATGCGCGCACCCGGGGGTCGATGGCCCGATACAGCAGATCGGTGGCCAGGTTGACGAGGACGAAGGCCAGCGCGATGATGAGCACCGTGCTCTGCACCAGCGCGTACTCCTTCTGCTGGATGCCAAGCAGCACTTGACGTCCGATGCCGGGGATGGAGAAGATCTGCTCCACCACGACCGCGCCGCCCAGCAGGTAACCCAGTTGCAGACCGGTCATGGTCACGATCGGGATCAGCGCGTTGCCGAGCACGTGCTTGACCTGGAGCCGACGGGCCGGTACCCCCTTGGCGCGGGCGGTGCGGACGAAGTCCAGTGACCGGACCTCCAGTACCGCCGTGCGCGTGGTGCGCATGATGGGCGCGGCGATCCCGAAACCCAGCACAAGGGACGGCAACAGCATCTGTTGCAGATTCAGCAGCGGATCCTCGACGAACGTCACGAAGACCTCGCCGTTGGGGTTGAAGCCCAGCGTCGAGGCCAGGATCGACAGCGACAGCGTCGCCAGCAGGAACGCCGGGATCGACAGACCCGCCAGACCCACCAGCTGGCCGAAGCCGTCGCGGGCGGAGTCCGGTTTGGACGCCGACAGCATGCCTAGCGGGACGCCGATCAGCAGCGCCAGCACGATGGCCAGCACCGCCAGCTCCGCGGTGACCGGCAGCGCGTGCAGCGACAGGTCCAGCACGCTCTCCTGCGCCCGGGCCGAGAAGCCGAGGTTGCCGGTGAACACGTTGCCCAGCCACGAGAAGAACTGTTCGACGAGCGGTTTGTCGAGACCGTAGTAGCTTTCCAGGGACGCGCGCTGCGCGGGCGTGAGCGCGGCCGCCTCGGTGCCCAGCCCCGCGGTGATCTGGTCGCCGGGGATGGCCCTGAGCATGACGAAGATGAAGATCGCGACGCCGAACAGGGTCAGCAGCGTCTGCGCGATCCTCTGGATCACCCGATTGCGGACGAGTGTGCGGATCATGTCGGTGGCGTATTCCTTAATCGACGGACGTGGTGCGTAGGTATTGCAGCGAACCGCTTTCCAGGGGTGTGAACCCGTGGACGTTCGCGGTGGTCGCGGTGTAGGTGAACCCGGAGAACAACCAGATCCAGGCCGCGTTGTCCTCCAGTTCCCGGCCGACCTTCGTGTAGATCTCCTCCCGCTTCGCGAGGTCGCTGGTGGAACGTCCCTCGGCGAACAGCTTGTCGAGCGTGGGCGAGCTGTACCCGGCGACCTTGTTGAGGTTGCCGGTGCTGGTGAAGTAGCGGCCATACATGCCGTCGGGGTCCTCGCGGCCGCCGTTGAGCGCCACCGCCGCGTCGAAGTCGGCGCCGACCCACGCGTCCACGAACGCCCCGGACTCCAGCACCTCCAGGTCGAGCTCGATGTTGGCGTCGGCCAGTTGCGACTTGAGGTTCTGCGCCTCGTCCACCGAGGTGGCGTACTCGCCCTGCGACACGATGGTCTTCAGCGTGAGACTGTCCTTGCCCGCCTTGCGCAGGTACTCGGCCGACTTGTCGAGGTCGCGTGTCGGGCAGGGCCGGTCGTCGGGGTCGGAGAGATAGTCCGGCGAGGTGATCGGACCGGTGACCTTGCCCTCGCCGAATCCGGCGGTGTCCAGGACGGCGGACCGGTCGATGGCGCACTGCACCGCCAACCGGGTGTTCACATCGGACAACACGTCGCGTTTCGCGTTGAGTTGCAGCGCGTGGTAGCTCAGCTGCGAGGTCTTGGCGACGTTCAGGCCGAGGTCCTCGGCGGTCTGACCGACGACGGGGTTGTCGAACACCGCGAACTGCACGTTGCCCGCCTGCATCGCGGCCAGGATGGAGTCGTCGTCGGGGATCACCCGGAACTCGACGCTGTCGAGCTTGGGGGCCTCGCCCCAGTACGCGTCGTTCTTCTTCAACTTCAACGTCTGGCTGGGTTTGCGGGAGTCGAACGCGAACGGCCCGGTCCCGTTGGGTTTGGCGGCCAGCTGCTTCTCGGTGTCGTCGGACGACAGCATCGCCGTGTTCACCGAGGCGAGGTTCGACGGCAGTGCCGCGTCGGGCCCGGACAGTTTCAGGGTCACGGTGTCGGCGTCGGGTGCCGTCACCTTCTTCACCGACGCCAGCGTCGAGGCCGCGACCGCCGCGGTCTTGGGGTCGCGGATCTTGTCGAGCGAGTCCTTGACGTCGGCGGAGTCGAACGCGCTGCCGTCGGCGAAGGTCACCCCGGAACGCAGGTGGAAGGTCAGGGTGCGGCCGTCCTTCGAGGTGTCCCAGGACTCGGCCAGGCCGGGCACCACCTTGAGGTCCTTGTCGAACTCGGTGAGGGTGCCGTACAGGTTCTGCAGCACCGCGATCGACTGGAACTGGGTCGCCTTCCAGGGGAACAGCGCGTTCGCGTCAGTGGTGACACCGATCACCAGCTTGCCCGGCTCCGCCTGCGAGCCGGAACAGCCCGCCAGGAGCAGCGACAGGGTGGCGAGAGCACCGATCACCGCCGTCAGGCGGCGACCGAATCGCGAAGCTGGTGACATCAAACCTGGCTCCTGGGATAGGCGCGACGGCTGTCGTTCCACGTATCGCCGCACGTGAGAGGCAGTACGAGGCCAAGCCGGGGCACAAAAGTACCTCAACCTTATAAGTTATGGAATATGTGTCCCACTGAACGAGCCGATCCCCGCACCGTCCTGGTGCGGGTGCGCGCCGCCCTGCCCGGCCTGCGGCCCTCCGAACGCCGGATCGCCGAGGCGATCCTGGACGACCCGCACGCGACCGCCGGACTCACGGTCGCCGAACTGGCCGCCGCCTGCGACACCTCGACCACCACCGTGGTGCGCTTCTACCAGCGCATCGGCTACGGCCGTTACAAGGACCTCCGCCTTGACCTCACCCGGGAGGCCACCCGCGAACAACTCGAGACGGCGAACCTGCCCGCCGCGTCCGGCGACATCGACCGCGACGACACCATCGACGACATCATCGCGAAGGTGGCGGCCAACGAGACGCTGTCCATCGCCGACACCGCCGAAATCCTCGACCGGGACGCCCTCGCGCGCGCCGTCGACTGTGTCCTCAACGCCCGCCGCGTCGACAGCTTCGGCGTGGGCGCCAGCGGTTTCGTGGGCCTCGACCTGCAACAGAAACTGACCCGCATCGGCCGCACCGCACTGTCCTGGCTGGACACCGACGCCGCCTGGTCGGCCGCGGTCACCCTGGACGAGCAGTGCGTCGCCATCGCGATCTCGCACACCGGCACCACCGCGGCCACCGTCGAGTTCCTGGCCATGGCCGCGGCCGAAGGCGCCACCACCATCGCGATCACCAACCACGACAACACCGCCCTGGCCGAGACCGCCGACGTCGTGCTCACCACCGCCGCCCGCGAGACCCGGTTCCGCTCCGGCGCGCTGGGCAGCAGAATCGCCCAGCTCATGGTGGTCGACTGCCTGTTCACCGGGGTGGCGCGGGCGTCATACGACGCATCGATGTCGGCGCTGCGCAAGACCTACGCGGCCGTGCACCGCAAGGGCCGTGGACAGCGGTTATATCGCCGGATCGTTATTCGGCGCCGACGGCCGGGATCTCACTGGGTTCGGGCGTACCCGCGGTGGCGCGCCACAGACCGAACGCACCGAGCCCGAGGACCGCCGCAACGAGGAGAACCGACGCGAAACGCTTGAGGTACCGGTGATCCCGCCCACCACGAGGTACGACATTCTTGGTCGCGAACTTACTGCTGTATACCGCCATATCAAAAACCCCTCCGCTTACGTCGTCACAGCTAAGACGCACGGACCCCGGATATGGTGGCAATACCCGGATGGTGATGTCGGCGACATTTCGGTCGGGATGGGAAGCCGACCCGTTGGTCCACATCAGGACATTTAGTGGCGCCGGTTCGGATGGGTTCGTAGCGTTTGCCGATGGAACGAGGGCTGACGCAGGCTCAGCGGTACTCGCTGACCTGGCTGCGAGACCAGCGAGAGCTCGGCACAGACGTTCCGGCCAACATGATCGTGATGCCGATCAGGTTTCGCACTCGCATATCCGACCGACAGATACAAACAACCATTGGCCGCCTCGTGGAACGTCACGAATCGCTGCGAACCGGGTTCTGCCTGCACACGCACGAGTGCGGCCCCGTGACGTTTGTTCAAAAGGGAATATCGGTGTCGGTGAAGGTGCGGCGGGTCAACGACACGTCGATGGCCTCCGACGACGTCGCCTCGGCCATCGACGAGATCGCGAACACGCGGCTTCCGCTCAGCCAACCACCCCTGCTCACCACTCGCATTCTTCGCGCTGGCTTTGCCGACGTGCTGGTGCTCGTCGGTGTCGACCATCTCGTCTTCGACGGTGCCTCGGCCACACCGTTCTTCGACGAGTTCGTCGACCTGCTGGCCAACCCCGCCACGGCCCTGCCCCCGGCGCGGCAGTTCGCGGACTGGATCGCGTGGCAACGAACCCATCTGGACGGACCGGCCGGCAAGGAGCTGCTGGACTACTGGCGCGGCACGCTGGGCGAAGCCGGACCGATGCCCCGGTTGAACGTCCCCACTGATCCCGATTCGGGGCGGACGTCGATGCAGACACACGCTGTCCGCGTCAGTTCCGTGACTCCCGAGTGTCTGCGCACAGTGGATATCAAGGAGACGGTGACGCCGTTCATGGTGGCCATGAACGTTGTCGCGCGGGCCTGCGCCCACGTATTGGACCTGCCTGATCTGGTGATTCACACACCGACCGCGAATCGTGGATCGATGGCGGCGAAAGGTGTGATCGGCTGGCTGGCGCATTCCATGCCCGTGCGGGTTCGCATCGGCTCGCGGACCACGTTTCGGCAATCCCTGAGTCAGGTGCGACGCGCGGTCTTGGGCGCGATCACACACAGCGATATGCCGTTGCTCGTCCTGCACCAGCATCTGCGGCCGGACACATTCGACGACATCCGACTGGGACGCATCTATTTCGCCTATGAGAAGCCGAGCAGTACGGTGCGTCGCTTCCGTGAGAGTACGGCGGAGCTGTACACGGTCCCCGGCGGATACGCCAGCAGCACTGTGGGCAATGGAATCACCATAGTGGTCACGGAGTTCCGGGATCACCTCGCCGTTCGCGCGGTCGCGCAGCCGGACATCGCCACACCGATACTCCATCAGCTGATTGATCGGATAGAGCAGGAATTCGGTGCTCTGGACCGTCCGAAGGAGAGCCGTGAAAGCTAGAACCCACATCGAAAAGGTCATCGCCGACGAGGCCGCCACGGTGCTCCAGCTGGATCATCTGGACACGGACGCGAACCTGTTTGACCACGGCTGCGACTCGATGCGCGCCATCGATATCGCGATGAGACTCGAAGCGGCATTCGACGTCGACATGACAGTGACCGACGTTTTCGACTATCCAACGGTGCGATTGCTGGCGGAACAGGTGCGGCGGCGATCGGACTCGTCATGACGTCGCCGTCGCTCATCGATGACTTCAAGGACGCCAGGCGAGCGCTCGCCGACAGGGTCTGCGTGCGAAGCGGCGCAACGGTTCGCACCTTCGGCGAGATCACCGAGACCGCCCGACGTCTGGTCGCCGCCTTCGACCGTAATGGCGTGAGCCGCGACAGTGTGGTCGAAGTGGAGGGCGTGCCCGGGCCCGGTCTGCTGTCGGCGTTGCTGGCGATGCTGTCGTGTTCCGTCCCGTTCCAGCTGGTGACACCACCGCGCACTCGCGCCGTCGACCCGTTCGACGACACCGCCGTCTTCCTGCGTGTCAACGGTGACCGCGTCCCACTGACCGCGCTCGCCGACGCGAACCCCAGCACCCGTGATCTCCCGTCGCCCGCCATCACCGGCGACACCCCCGCCTACCTGATCGAGACCTCGGGTTCCACTGGGGACCGCAAACGAGTCATCGGGTCGTACACGGGCCTGAGCCGGTTCTTGCGATGGGAACGCGACACGTTCCACATCGGCGGCGACGATCGGGTGGCAGCCCTGACATCGCCGACCTTCGACGTGTCGCTTCGCGAACTGCTGCTTCCCTTCGCCACGGGAGCCGAACTGGTGGTTCCGCACCGATGGCCCCTCAGCCCGGGCCGCATCACGCCATTCATCGCCGAGACCGCCGCGACCGTGGTCAACGTCGTGCCGAGCCTGGCCGCCTACGCGACCAGCACTCACCCCACGGTGACGGCACCGAGCCTGCGACTGACCCTGTTCGCGGGGGAGATGTTGCCGCACACCACCGTCCGGGCGTGGCAACGGTTCGCGCCGCACTCCGCGACAGTCAATCTCTACGGCCCGACGGAGACCACCCTGGCGCAGTTCGCCAACGTGATCGACGAACCGGTCCCGGGCATCCAACCGGTGGGGTTCCCGTTGCCCGGCACCAGCTTTCGCATCGTCGACGGCGAGGTCGTCATCGCAACCCCCAACGGCTCCCTCGGCTACGCCGACGAACCCGCCACCGACCGTCTCATCCGCGACGGCGGCATGACGACCTTCGCTACCGGCGATCTGGGACGCGTCGAACCCGACGGGGCACTGATGCTGCTGGGACGCCGTGACGACCGCGTCAAGGTACGCGGGATCTGGGTCAACCTCACCGATGTCGAGCAGACCCTTCGCGATGCCCTCAACCGCGAGGAGATCGCGGTCGTGACAAGCCCCAATCCACTGGGGGTCGACATCGTCGCCGTCATCGCCGGAAGCGAACGCCACATCGACAAGGCACTGCTGGTCAAGACGATCGCCCATCGCTGTGGCAGCGCGGCCATACCGTCCGCGTACCGGTTCGTCCCGCGACTGCCGCGACTCGCCTCGGGGAAGATCGACCGGCGGCGATGCCGTTCACTCGCGGTGGATCCAGCCGCGCAACCCGGCCTGTAGTCCCGCCTGGAACCGGGTCCTGGCACCCAGACTGGCCATGAGCTCCTGAAGCCTGCGCTGGAAGGTCCGTGGGGACACCCCCAACTGCCGGGCGGCGGTGCCGTCGGAGACCCCCGCCGTCAGCAGGCCCAGCAGCCGCTGCATGTCGTCGGTGAGACCCGGGGCGGACGCGCCGTCCAGACTGAGCGGCATCGCCTGGGCCCACACCGCTTCGAACAAAGCGTCGAGCGCCTCCAGCAGTCCGGACGGGTGGACGACGACCATGCTGGCGATCTCCTGCGGGTCGGCTTGCAGGGGAAGACATCCGAACCTGTCGTCGACCAGGATGAGTTTCACCGGGACACCGGACAGCACCCGCGCCTGCTCGCCGAGCGTGACACACTCCTCCACATCGGAACGCAGCTGGTGGGCCTCGCTGGCGAAACTCTCGGGGTCGTAGACCACGCGGTAGCGCACTCCGGAGCCCAGTTGCCGGTTCTCGACGGGAACCATGACGGACACCGGAATCAGGTACGGGGGCCGGTCGATCGATCGCACCTCGCGGCGGGCGGCGCGCTGGATCTGCTGGATGCGTTTCCACACTGCCTCCGGACCGGAGACCACCTCCAGCAGTTCGGCCGGGTCGCGGCGGTTGGCCGCCTCCCGGAACCGGGTGGTGAGCTGCTGGGCCGCCAGCCGGGCCCGCTTGAGCTGTTCCTCCTGCTCCACGATCAGCACTTCCAGCGCGATGTCGGGCGGCACCGCCGAATACGACGCGGGCTGTCCAGGATGGCGGGTCACCATCCCCTTGTTCTCCAACAGTTCGAGGGTCTCGGCGAGCTGGTCGCCGTCCATGCCGCTGTCGTCCCGTAGGTCGGCCAACAGCGCGGGGGAGTGCTCGATCAGCGTCGCGTAGAGGTGTTGCTCGGAGACCGAGAGTCCAAGCGCGTCAAGCATTCCCACAGGCTAAGTGTCCACGCCGGGAGCGTGGGTGGCCAGGTTTGGGCAATGGCGGTGATCAGCCACATCGACACCTATCGATGATGGCTGATCGTGGCCATACTGACGGTCATGACCCGCATGCTAGCCGCGATCGTTGTCGCCCTACCGATCCTGGCCCCCGCCCCCACAGCCGCGTCACCCGTCGCGGCCGACACCGCCATGACCCCAAACGGCGTCTCCCTCATCACCGGTGAGACCGTCACCTACCACAAACGCGCCGAAGCCGAACCCGTCGTGACCGTGACCAAACCGCGAGAATCGGTGCGGTACACGATCCAGACCACCGGCGACGACACCTTCGTCATCCCCTCGGACGTCCACGACGATGTGGACTCCGGCCGCGTGGACCGGGAACTGTTCAACATCCCCGGACTCATCCGCCAAAACCTGGACGACACCGTCGCCCCACTGATCGTCGGCTACGACGCCGACCTGTCGACCCGCACCACCGCTGAGCGGGCCGAACGGCTGCCCGGCGCCGAGGTGACACGCACCCTGCCGGTCATCGACGCCGTCGCCATCGACGTCGATCCCCACCGAAGGGCGGCGTTCTTCGCAGCCGCCGCCGACGACCGCACGATCGACCGGATCGGGCTCGACCGCCGGTTGACCGTCGCACTCGACAAGAGCGTGCCCCGCATCGGCGCCCCCGCCCTGTGGCAACGCGGCCACGACGGCAAGGGCGTCACGATCGCCGTCCTGGACACCGGCATCGACTCCACCCACCCCGACGTCTCCGACAGGATCACCGCCACCCGGAACTTCACCGAGGAACCCGACACCGCCGACGGCCACGGACACGGCACCCACGTCGCCTCGATCGCCGCCGGAACCGGCAGCGCCTCGGACGGCGACTACCGGGGCGTCGCCCCCGGCGCCGCACTGGTGATCGGCAAAGTCTGCGACTCCGACGGCCTGTGCCCCGAATCAGCGATCCTGGCCGGAATGGAATGGGCCGCCCGATCCGGTGCCACCGTGGTGAACCTGAGCCTGGGTACCGGCGGCGGCTCCGACGGCAGAGATCCACTGTCGACGGCGGTGAACCGGCTGACCCTGTCCACCGGCACCCTGTTCGTCGTCGCGGCGGGCAACTCCGGTTGCGCCCCATGCGTCGGCGCCCCCGGCGCGGCCACCAACGCGCTGACCGTCGGCGCCGCCGACGCATCCGACGCCCCGGCGACGTTCTCCAGTCGCGGTCCGCGACTCCACGACGCCGCGATCAAGCCCGAGATCACCGCGCCCGGAACCGATATCGTCGCCGCCCGAGCCTCGGGCACCGCCATGGGCTCGCCAGTGGACGATGACCACACCTCGGCATCGGGAACGTCCATGGCCACCCCGCACGTGGTCGGCAGCGCGGCGCTGCTGGCGCAGGCCCACCCCGACTGGACCTGGATCGACCTCAAGAAGGCGCTCACCTCCACCGCCAAGGACACCGACGCCGCCGCGTTCGCCGAAGGGGCGGGACGCGTCGACGTCGACCGCGCCGACACCGCCGACCTGACCGGCCCGACGCCGATCCATTTCGGACGTCAAGCGGGAGTCGGCACCAAGATGTTCTCCTACACCAACACCACCGACGCGCCCGTCACCGTGAAACTGAAGCTGGACCTGCGCACCTACACCGGCAAACCCGCCGCCGACGGCGTCGCCACGATCAAGGACACCACCCTCACCGTGCCCGCCAACGGCAGTGCCCAAGCCCAGATCACCGTCCATCCCTTCCGCGCCACCCCCGGCGTGTACGCGGGCACGGTGACCGCCACCGCCGGTGACGCCACCGTGCGCACCCCGTTCAGCTTCTACAAACCCACCCCCACCGTCCCCGTGACCATCAAGGTGACCGGCTTCGACGGCAAACCACTGCCGGGGGACAAGACCTTCCAGCTGGCACGCGGCAACTCCCTACCCGACGACCCGATGGCACCCGCCACGATCATCGGCGTGCCGGTCCGCGACGGCGTCGGCACCGCCAAGGTGCCGGTGGGCACCTACACCGCCTTCGGTCTCGCCCACGAAACCGGCGCCGACAAGGCCGCCTGGTTGGCCGAAACGAACGTGACCGTCACCAAGGCCACCGACATCACCCTGGACGCCCGCGAAACCGTACCGGCCGCAGTGGACACGAACGAGACCGTCGACACCCGCAACCACCAACTCGTCCTGGCCTACAACTCCACCGCCGGAAGCTGGGGCTCGGCGATCGCCAGCACCACCAAGAAGCTGTACGCCACCCCGGTCGCGGAAGTCGACGGACCCGACCGCCTCACCATCCAAGCACTATGGACCCTGACCGGAACCGACAAACCCACCGTGTACAACCTGAACTTCAGCCACAAGGACGGCATCCCCGACTCGCTGACCTTCGACGCCACACCCGGCAACCTGAAAACGATCAAGACCCGCTACCTCGCCGGGCGATCCGGCCTGACGCTCCACCACGCCTGGTTCGCGCTGCGCGGCGACTCGGCGGCCACCATCCTGTTGCCCCGCTTCGAAACCGCCGCCCCGGTCGCCTACACCGAATACGTCACGCCCGACGCGGCGCTGCGATGGAACCGGTGGGTGGAACTGCGCGACCAGGCGGGCAACAACTACACGTTGCACGAATTCAGCTCCGGACCCGACGGCGCCGAAGACTGGTACAGCGGCCCCATCACACCCGCCGCACCCGGCTTCTACCGCCTGCGCGCCAACGACCACGACCTCATCTACCCGACCGGATTCATCTCCGACGGCGATCTGGACCATGTCCTGGACGTCAACACCAAGAACTATCCGATCAAGTGGAAACTGTTCCAAGGCGACAAGCAGATCCCCGGCGCGCCCACCCCAGGATCGTCGGTGCCGACCTTCCCGATCCACGACGACCAGCCGCTGGACTACCGACTGGAATCCACCCTCACTCTGCCCGCGACCAGCAAGACCGGCCCAAGCCTGGCCACCCACCGCACCAGCGTCACAGTAGACACACAGTGGACATTCCGCTCCGGCAAGGCGACCGGAACCGACTGTTCCGCCGCCACCGGCGCGAAAGTCTGCGACCGACTGCCGGCCATCCAGCTCGGCTACGACCTCGGCCTCGACCCGCACCACCAAGCCCCCGCCGGACGCGACCACACCGTGAGCATCACGCCCCGGCACCCGAACGCCGCCGACATCGCCGGGTTGAAGCTGTCCTTCTCCACCGACGAAGGTGATTCCTGGAAAGACGCCACCACCACCGCCGACGGTGACACCTTCACCGCCACCATCCCGAATCCCACCGATCCGGACGCGTACGTGTGGCTGCGCGTCGAAGCCTGGGACGACAACGACAACCGCGTCGTCCAGACCGTCCACCGCGCCTACGCGCTGACCGCGTCCGCATAGCACCAAACCCGGCGAGCGGCTGACCCCCGCTCGCCGAGTTCGTCCGGTGGTTACCGGTTAGGAGGGGTCCTCCATGGTGAAGGTCTTCTCGAACAGCTTGATGTAGCTGGCGCCGCCGGAGGGCACCATCGCGGCACCGCCGACGTCCCACATCTCGATGAACATGTAGGCGTTGTCCTCGCCGTCGACCCGGTCGAACTCCATGCGAGCCGACTCATCGGCTCCCTCGGCGCCCTCGTAGTAGACGGCGCCTTCGCCCTCGGTCCGCGACAAGTTGTCGTCGGCCAGCGCCCACGACTGCTTGTCCACCTGTCCGGTCGGTTCGAGACCGTTGTCCTCTTGCCATTCCTCGGTCGCCTCGGCGGTCTTGGTACCGAATACACCGTCCATGCCTTCGAGGGCGAGTTTGTCCTCGGCGACCATGATCGCCTGCCACAGCGTCACCAGGTCGGTGTCACTGGAGTTGTCGCAGCCCTCGCACAGGACTCCGGCTTCGCGCTCGTGGTCACTGAAGTCGTCGGTGACCTCACCGTAGCCGTCGACATACGCCGCCGGATCGGGGTTGGGGTCGGAGTTGGCGATACCGGCTATCCCCGCGATCCCGCCAGCGATCAGCAGTGCGGAGCTGGCCGCCATGGCGATGGTCCAGGTGCGATTGCGCATATACGTCCCTTGGGTGTTGAGGTTTACGATGTGCCCCAGTCCGCGACGCGGACATCTGACGGGTGCATATCGAGTATGCATCCAAAGATCGGGATGTGCCAATCGCCGAACGAATCCGAACGCCGAGGATCGTCGGCGAGGCCCGCAGCCGGTTGAGGCAAGATGTCGTGGTGGGCTATGTGAAGGGCCGGATCCGGCGCGAGGACATCCTCTCCGCCGCCGTGGCCGTGTACGGCGAGGTGGGATACCACGGCGCATCGCTGCGGGAGATCGCCAAACGGGTGGGGATCACCCACGCGGGACTGCTGTACTACTTCCCGTCCAAGGAGGCCCTGCTGGCCGCGGTGCTGGAACGCCGCGACGCCGCCGACGCCGAACGGGAACGGCTGCTGGGCAATCCGGGCCTGGAAGTGCTGCGCTCCTTCGTGGCACTGACCGCCCACAACGCACAAGATCGCGGCATCGTCGACATCTACAGCCGCCTCGCCGCCGAGGCGGTCTCGCCCGGCCACCCGGCCCACGACTACTTCAAACGCCACTACCGTGACGCGCGCGCCTGCCTCGTCGAGTCGTTCCAGGTGCTGGCGCGCTGCGGCCAGCTGCGCGACGGTGTCGACGCCGGGCAGGCGGCGGTCATGTTCATCGCGCTCATGGACGGACTCCAGGTCCAGTGGCTGACCAACCCGGCCGAAGTGGACATGGTCGCCTCGGTGCGCGGCTTCCTGGAGTACGTGCTGGCCGTGCCACTGGACGCGGAGCCGGTCACCGGCCCGGCTCAGTCCACAGTGCGTTCGTAGGGATCCCAGTCGATCGGCAGCGGCGGCGGCACCTTCACGGTGCTGTCCACGTCGACCGACACGCGCCGAGTCAGCGATTCGTCGATGGACATCATGATGTCCAGGACGTGGTAGGCCAGCTCGCCACCGGCCCGCTCCACGGTGCCCGCCCTGATGGCCCGCGCCAGTTCCACGACACCGATGCCCCGGGTCGCGTTGTGGCCCTGCGGTTCCAGAACCTCAGGCTCCGGATTTCCCAGCACCAGCAGTGTCGTGGGGCCGTCGAAGCGGTTCGGGTCGGGCACCACGGCGGTGCCGCCCACACCCGTCACCTCCACCATGCCCGCCCGCGACAGCGCCGAATCGAAACTCAACAGCAGCTGCGCGCTGCCGCCGCGTTCGAACTCGACCAGCGCGCTGACAGCGGTCGGGACCGTCACGGGGAAACTCGTACCGGCCTTGGGGCCGGAGCCGATGACGCGGGTGTCGCGGGCCCGGCCACCGGCGGCGGTGACACGTCGCACCGGGCCGAAGACCTGCACCAGTTCGGTCACATAGTACGGTCCGATGTCGAACAGCGGTCCGGCTCCGTCCTGGAACAGGAACTCCGGGTTGGGGTGCCACGACTCGGGTCCGGGGCTTTGGAACAGCGCCAAGCCCATCAGGGGTTCACCGATCCGGCCGCTGTCGATGGCGCGGCGGGCGGTCTGCAGTCCCGCACCCAGGACAGTGTCGGGCGCGCACGCCACCCGCAGGCCCGACGCCCGGGCGCGGTCCAGGAGCGCGCGGGCACTCGGGCGGTCGAGAGCGAGAGGTTTCTCCTGCCAGACATGCTTTCCGGCCTCCAGCGCCATGGTCGACACCGGGGCGTGCGCGACCGGGATCGTCAGGTTCACCACGATGTCGATGTCCGGATCCGCCAGCAGCTCGGCGACCGAACCGGCCGCGGGGACACCGTACTTCGCAGCCTGGGCTTCGGCCTGTTCGACGACCAGGTCGGCGACCCGCAGCACCCGCAGGTCCGGGAAGCTGGTCATGTTGGCCAGGTAGGTGTCGCTGATGACTCCGGCACCGATGACCCCGACACCGACCCCGCTCATCGCTCGGCCCCGGTCAGATAGGTGAAGCTGGCGGCCACGGCGTCGAAGATGTCGCCGTCATAGTGGTCGAACTCGACGATGCGCAATGCCGTCGGGGCCGCGGCCAGGATCTCGGTCACCGGAACGGATCCCCGGCCCGCCGGGACCTGGCCGGAACCGTCGACGGCCAAGCCGCCGTCCTTGACGTGGATGGCGTGTACCCGGTCGCCGAGTCGGCGCAGCAGTTCCGCGGCGTCCACACCGCCGACGGTGGCCCAGTAGGTGTCGACCTCGAGGATGACGGCGGGATCGAGCTGGTCGGCGAACACCTCGAAGGCGGTGCGGTCGCCGACGCGGTATTTCAGTTCCCACCAGTGGTTGTGGTATCCCAGGCGCAGTCCGTGGTCGGCGGCGATTCCGGCGAGCTCGTTGAGCCTCGACGCCGTTGCGGCGATGTCGGCGGCGTCCTCCCAGCGTTTCGGCTCCACATAGGGCTCGATCACCGTGTCGACCCCGAGGTCCTTGGCGGCCGCGAACGCTTCCTCGTGGCCGCTGTCGGTGATGCGGGCGTGCGCGGTGGGAGCGGTGAGCCCGGTGTCGCGCAGGCCGTCGCGCAGCGGCGCCAGGTTTTCCACGATTCCCCACAGTTCGAGCTGGCGATAGCCGATCTCGGCGACCCGCTGAAGCGTCCGCAGTGGATCTTGCGCGAACGGGTCCCGTATGGAGTACAACTGCAGGGCGGGAGGGTGTGTGTGAGCGTCCATCTCAAATACTTACCACATGGTAAGGATTCGCGCCAGGTCCCGCGGCCCGGCGAAGCGCGGCGACCAGCGCCTCGATGGCCGGATCGGTGCCGCTGCCGGTACGCACCGCCACCGACACCGTGCGGGTCAGCGGGAAGTCGGAGACCGGGTGAAGCCGCACCTCGGTCGCCAGTGGTTCCACGACGCTGTGGGGGATCAGCGAGACGCCCAGTCCCGCCCGCACCAGCGCCATGATCACCGTGAAGTCGTCGCTGGTGTAGTCGAGCCGCGGGGTGAAACCGGCGGCGTGGCAGGCGCGCTCCAGGACGGTGCGCAACGCGGTGTCGCTGTGCGGCGCGATCCAGCGATCGTCGTGGTACTCGGCCAGCGAGCCCGGTCCGTCGCCGGTGCGGTGCGGCGGGACGGCCAGCAGCAGCGGCTCCTGCAACAGTGGACTCAACTCGATACCGGGTTCGGCGAGCCGGGGCAGCAGGTTGTACTCGTAGACCAGCGCGGCGTCGATCCGCTGTGCCCTCAGGTCGGTCAGGCTCGCGTCGGGTTCGTTCTCCTCCAGCAGGATCCGCAGGTCGGGGTGGGCGGCCTGGCATGCGGCGATGGCCGAGGCGGCGATGTTCCCGGCGGCACTGGGGAACGCGGCCAGTCGCATCGTGCCGCTGATGCTGCGGGCAAGCGCGGCCACGGCGGCCTGTGCCTGTTCCAGTTCGGTGAGTATGCGTTCGGTGTGCTCGACGAGGATCCTTGCCGCCTTGGTCAGCCGCAACCGTCGACCGTCGCGAATGAACAGTGGGGTGCGGGCCTCGCGCTCCAAAAGGGCCAGTTGCTGCGAGACCGCCGACGGGGTGAGGGCGCACACCCGTGCGGCAGCGGCGATCGTGCCGTGGACCGACAGCTCCCGCAGCAACCTGAGCCTGCGCACTTCGAACATGTAGTTTCTCTAACGGAAAACCTCAGAAATCCTCGCTTTTCTTAATACCAGATCTGCCCGACACTGACCGCATGACAGTCGATGACGTGATGGCGATCGAACTGGGCGCGTTGCCGCCCGTCGAGGGTTCCGAACGCCGCCAACGGATCGCGGCCCTGCGCGCGGCGATGCACTCCCAGGGACTGGCCGCCGTGATCCTGGCCAGCCCCGAAAGCGTCTACCACCTGACCGGGCTGGACCACCTCGGCTACTTCGCCCCCACGCTGCTGCTGGTTCCGTCGCGGGGACGGCCGGTGCTGGTGGCCCGGCGGATGGAACAGCACACGCTGCGGGCCCAGGCGCCGCAGGTCGAACACGTCGGATACGACGACGGCCAGGACCCGGCGGAGGCCACGGCGCGCGCCATCCGACGGTTCGCACCCGGGCGAATCGGCGTCGAAGAGCAGTCCCTGTTCCTGCCACCGGGCCTGCTGCGCCGGATCCACGACGCGAGCCCGAACGTGTCCTGGGTGGAGTGTTCGCGGCTGGCGGCGGACCTGCGCACGGTGAAGTCCGTTCCCGAACAGGAACGGGTGCGCCGCGCCGCAATGGTTTCCAACGCGGCGATGCGGGCCGCGCTGGCCACCGCCGCCACCGGCGTCAACGAACGGACGGTGGCCGCGCGGACCCACCTGGCGATGATCGAGGCCGGGGGCGAGCCGCCCGGCTTCGCGCCGCTGATTCGTTCCACCGCCCGGCTCGCCCAGGAACACGTCACCTGGACCGACCACGTTCTGTCCCACGGGGAGGGATTGTTCGTCGAACTGTCGGGATGCGTGCAGCGGTACCACGCGCCGATGAGCCGCATCGTGTACTGCGGCGAGGCCCCGCTGGGGACCGAACTCGCCGCTCGTGCCGCACTCGCGGGACTGGACGCGGCCCGCGCCGCGCTGAAACCCGGCGCCGTCACCCGAGACGTCTACGGCGCTTGGGAGGACGCGGTCGCCGACGCGACCGGAGTGCGGCAGCGCCGACACCACTGCGGTTACCTGACCGGTATCGGATTCGCGCCCAGCTGGGTCGGCGGGGGAGAAGTGCTGGGCATCCGCGCCGACGGCGCCACCGTCGTCGAACCCGGCATGGTGTTCCACCTGATGTCGTGGGTCTCCCAACCGGTTCCGCACGTCGTGTCCGACACCGCCCTGGTCACCGCGACCGGCCACGAACTGCTCACCGACGCACCGCGCGGACTGCTCGTCGCCGACGGCGTCCCGATCGTCTGTCCCTAATCACCATCAAGGAGGTTCGGTATGCGCATCACCAAGATCCGGGCGACCCCCGTGGCCGTCCCCTACCGCACGGACGAGACCTGGGCGTTCGGCAGCCGCAGCGGCATGGTCAGCGTGCTCGTCGAACTGGACACCGACGAGGGCATCGTCGGCCTGGGCGAAGCCGCCGCCTACCCGTCGGCGGAAATCGTCCTGAGTGTACTGAAGAGTGTGGAACGACTGGTGGTCGGAGCCGACCCGTTCCGGATCGAACAGCTGATCCAGCGCATCGACGTCGTGGGCACCTGGCACCACGTCAAAGCCACCAGCCCCGCCATCGCCGCCGTCGAGGCGGCCTGCTGGGACATCGTGGGCAAGGCCTGCGGCCAACCGCTGGTGAACCTGTTCGGCGGCCGCTTCCGCGACAGCGTCGAGTTCTTCTACTACGTCGCCGCACCCGACCCCGACACGGTAAAAGCCGAGGGAACGCGCGCCACCGCCGCGGGCTTCACCACCTGCTACCTCAAGGTCGGATCCGACTCGCTCGACATCGACATCGAGCGCGTCGCCGCACTGCGCGACGGCATCGGCCCGCACATGAACATCCGCATCGACGCCAACGAGGCGTGGACGGCCGGAACCGCGCTGCGGGCCGTGCGCGCCATGCTGCCCTACGGTCTCGAACTCGTCGAACAACCGGTGTCGGGCCGCAACCTCCAGCAGCTGGCCTACGTCCGCGGCCGCATGGACGTCCCAATGCTCGCCAACGAGGCATGCTGGACCCGCTACGACCAACTGTCGGTGATCCACAATGGCGCCGCCGACGTGCTGTCCGTCGACAACCAGATGGACGGCGGCCTGCTCAACCTCAAACGCTCCGCCGGACTGTGCGCCGCCGCCGGGATGACCGTCCTCAAACACAGCCTCGGCGAACTCGGCGTCGCGCTCGCGGCCGCCACGCACGTCATCGCCGCCACCCCGAACTTCCGGCACGCCAACCAGGCCTACGGCGCCCTGCTCAGCGACGACATCGTCGACGGCTTCGGCGGCGGCGTCGACAACTACCGCGACGGGTGCCTCGACGTCCCGACCGGACCGGGCATCGGCGTCGCACTCGACCCCGACCGGGTGGCGCGGTACGCCCGGCTGTACCGCGAACACGGCGATACTGAGTTTTCTTTCCAGCATCCACGGGCGCTGACAACGGGACTGGCGCTGCCCAAGCACTAGTGAATCGTGTATAACTTTGTCTCTGGAAGATCACTATTGCGGTGAGGATAGAGCGTGTCCCCCGAGGTCACATCGGATCGGCTGCGCTTGGCGCGGCGACTACTGGGCGCTGGCAATCCGGCCGGGGCTGTCGCCCTGGTGGACGAGATCGACGCCGACACCGACGACGCCGCGGAACGGGCCTGGGCACTGCTGGTCCGCATGGCCGCCGTGATTGGTCTGGAATGGACAAACGAGTACGCCTCGACCGTCGACCGGGCCCACGCCGCCGTGCGTGCCTTCGGCGACGTCACCGCGCTGGCGTCCTTCCACGCCCTGGCCGCGCTCATCGCCAACACGATGGGCTCGATCGAACAGTGCGTCACTCACCTGATCAAAAGCAGCCGGACGCTGAACCGGCTGGAACAGCCACAGTGGGAAGCCGCCGTGGCTTGGCACAACATCGCCGTCGCCTATTCCTATGTCGGCTTCCACGGGCACGCCACCCAGGCCGCCTCGCAGGCACGGGACCTGGCCGCCGCCACCGGCATGGACTGGCGGGGCCGCCTGCCCGAAGTCCAGGTGCGACACGCCCTGAGCCTGGACCACCAGGGCGACACCGACGGGTGCGTGCGCATCCTGCGGGCGCTGCTGTCCATGGCCGAGCGACTGCCGCCGCGCGAGGACGGCCTGCCCGGCATCGGGACCATGGACATCCCCTGGATCGGTTACGCCGCAGCCCGACTCACCGTCCTGGGCGAGGCGACGACGGTGGACGCGCTGCGATGCCTGGCCGCCGGAAGCGACGACGCCTGGACCGCGGACCTGAACCAGCTGGGACGCATCTGTCTGTCCATTCACGAAGGCGAGACGGACCGGGCCCGGCGGCTGCTGGACAACGCCACCGCGGCCGCGGCGGTACTGAGCCCCGCCGAGGTGCCGCGACTGCGGGCCCTGAGCCACCTGGCCGACGGCGACACCCGCTCGGCGTGGCGGGCCGAACGCGAGGCCTTCGCCATCGACGTCGCCAGGACCGACCAGTTGCGACGGTTGGTGGTGGACGGCATGACGGCACGACTCGATCACGAGGAACTGCGCCGCACCGTGTCGGGTTACGCCGACGACGCCCGCACCGACCCGCTGACGGGGCTGCCCAACCGGGTGCACCTGGGGGAGTACATCGACGGACTCGTCGAACGCGCCGAATCCGGAGTCGTGGCGGTCGTCGAGGTGGTCGTCGAGCACCCGGACTCAACGAGCGCCCAGTCCGGTGACGACGCGGTCCTGCAACGCGTCGCCGACTCCCTGATGCGCATCATGCGCAGCGGCGACTTCGTGGCGCGCTACGGCGGCGCGGAGTTCGTGCTGGTGCTGCCGGGCACCAAGCTGTCCCAGACCGCCGACG
The DNA here is from genome assembly GCF_000024545.1 of Stackebrandtia nassauensis DSM 44728. Taxonomy (GTDB): domain Bacteria; phylum Actinomycetota; class Actinomycetes; order Mycobacteriales; family Micromonosporaceae; genus Stackebrandtia; species Stackebrandtia nassauensis. The sequence continues at coordinate 3,700,930 of NC_013947.1, read as the reverse complement.
TCGGGCGCCGCGTCACCCGCGAACTGGACAAAGAGGACTGGGATCTGGTGTCGTCGGGCGGGACGCCGCACTTCGACCTCGGCTGGGCCGACCTGTCGGGAAACCACGAGCCGGGACGCCGGATCACCGGCGCCAACACGAAGGCCGACCGGATCGTCGCCCGCGCCCGCAACGCGTGCGCCCGTTAGCCGCGCGTCGTGGCGGAGCGCAGTGCGGCGAGGAGGTGTTCGCCGGGCCAGTCCCGTCGGCCGCCGGTTTCGGCGTCGTGCACCAGTTCCACGAGTTTCTGGTTGACCGGTGCGCTGCGGTCGTGCGCGGCGGCCAGCGACACGATCTCGCCGTTGATGTAGTCGACCTCGGTGACGCGTCCGGCCTCCAGGTCCTCCCACATGGACGATCGCGCGTGCGGATCGATGGCCAGCATCCGTTTCGCGGCGCGGGCGAACACGGCGTCAGGGGTACCCAGCAGCCGGGGAATCCAGTGCGGCGGCAGCGGCGTGATCTTGGCGGGCTTGATGCCGGACGCGGCGAACACCGCCAGCGCCTCACGTTGCGCCGAGGCCAGGCACTGCCGATAGGCCTTTCGCGACAGTTGTTCGCGCAACGGCAACCCGCACAACGCGTTGACCGCGTTGTTCAGATTCAGCAGCAGTTTCGCCGCCTGCACTCCCGCCATGTCCTCGTGTCGCGCCAGCGGTATCCCGGCCCGTGCGAAGGCCTCGGCGAAGGCCGACACCGACGGATCCTGCTGCACCTCCAGGCCGCCCTCGGTGGCGCCGTGGAACGCGCCGCCGCCCTGGTTCACCACATTGAACGCGACCATCCCGGCCAGCACCGTCGCCGAGGGCAACCCGTCCCGCAGCACCTGCGCGTTGCGCAGTCCATTCTGGAAACTGATCACGACGGCGCCCGGCTTGAGCAATCCGGCCAACGTGGACGCCGTCTCGGCGGTCGCGGCCGACTTCACCGTCACCAGTACCAGGTCCGCATCGGACGCCGCGTCGGGCGTGGTGTCGAATCGAGGGGCCTCGACGTGGAACTTCGCGCCCTGCCAGTCGGTGACGGTCAAACCGTTGTCCGCCAGCTGCGCGCCCAGCCGTTCCCGGCCGATGAGGACGACGTCGGCGCCGGTGGCGGCGAGGCGGCCACCGACGTAACAGCCGATACTGCCGGCCCCATAGACACAGATCTTCATCCCGAAACGCTACCGCCCCGCCCGACGCCGCTCGTCGCCGGTGAGTCGTCCTCAGCGTGCTCCGCGCACAGACAGCCGACGCCCTTGGCGATCCAGTCCTGCCCGGCCCACTGTGGATACCGCTCGATCATCAGAGCCTCGACCTCGGCGACGATCGTGTCCGGCGGCATCGCCGAGTCGCGGCGGATCCAGGTCTCGTCGCGCAACAGTTCCAGATAGTCGCGGACATCGGCCAGCAGCCGGGGACCGGAGACCTCGCCGTGGCCAGGCACCACGACCTTGGGACCGGTGGCGATCAGACGGCGCATCACCGCGATCCACCGCAGCCCCGACACGTCGACGTCATAGGGCGGGAACCACGGGAAGATCGCGAACTGACCGGCCTCGGCCAGGTCGCCGGTGAACAGGACGTCCGCGTCGGGGACGGTCACCACCTGGTCGCCGAGGCTGTGCCCACGCCCGGTGGCGCGCATCCGCACCACCCGACCGCCGAGGTCCAGCTCGTACTCCTCGTCGTAGACCACGTCCGGCGACGCCAGCTCCACGCCCTCCAGCTGCCGCGCTATCGGTGCGCCGAGGCCACGAAACATCTCCAGATAGGACTGTCCCTTGTCGGTGAGGTTCTTCGCCTGCGCGCTGTTGACGAGGTAGGTCGCCTCGTCCGCGAAGGTCCGCGCGCCGAAGGCGTGCTCGGGGTGGAAATGCGTCGTGGTCAGGAACAGCTCGCGGCCCTTGGCGTACTCGGCCGCGAAGCCGAGCACCTTCTCGGCGTTTCGCGGGCCCAGGCCGGTCTCCACGACCAGAACGGCACGAGTACCGCCGATGACGCCGATGTTGGGCACCAGGCCGACGCCGCCGTTGGGGATCACCACCAGGTCGCGGGCGAGCTCCTGGGCGTGGCCGGTGTCGACGACCGGGTCGTGGCTGAGGGGTTCGATGGTCATGGCGGCAATGCTTCGCCGCGATGACCCGTCCGTCCAACACCGATTCCGCAAGCCCGATACCGCGCGGGTATCGTCGCTGATCGTGGAGTTCCGGTTGCTGCAATACTTCGTCGCCGTCGCCGAGGAACGTCACTTCGGACGGGCCGCGGCCCGGCTGCACATGACGCAACCGCCGCTGAGCCGGGCCATCAAACAGCTGGAGGCCGACCTGGACGCGGTGCTGCTGCGTCGCTCGGCAACCGGCGTCGCACTCACCGCCGCCGGAGCCACGCTGTACGACGACGCCCGCGCCCTGCTGGAACAGGTCGAGCTGATCCGCACCCGGGTGCGCGCGGCCACGGGCTCCACAACGCTCACCATCGGAACGCTCGCCGACAGCGCCGACGAGGCGGGAACCCGGTTGGCCACGACGTTTCGCCGCCGCCACCCCGAGGTGTCGATCCGGTTCCGGGAAGCCGATTTCGCCGACCCGACCACCGGACTGCGCACCGGCCTGGTCGACGTGGCGCTGACCCGGTCGCCCTTCGACGAGACCGGCATCAGCGTCCGCGTGCTGCGCGAGGACCGGGTCGGGGCCGTGCTGCGCGCCGACGATCCGCTGGCCGCCCGTGACTCGCTCCACCTTGCCGACCTCGCCGATCGGCCCTGGTTCCAGCTGCCCGAGGGCACCGACACGATGTGGCGGGAGTACTGGAACGGGGCGACCCCCGTCGGCGACCGACCGGCGGGCCCGGTGGTGCGCACCGTCAGCGAATGCGTCCAGGCGGTGCTGTGGAACGGGACCGTCGGCATCGCGCCGCTCGGCCACGACCTGCCCGAGGGCCTGCGTCTGGTGCCGTTGGCCGACATGCCGCCCAGCCCGCTCGTCGTCGCCTGGGCGAGCGCGAGCCACAACCCCCTGATCGCGTCCCTCGTCGACGTCGCCGTCAACACGTATCGATCAGCGTCGACGTAGGTCGTGCGCTGCCGATCCATATCCGCTGGTGGACCCTATATCGAAAACTCTCCTAGGGCTATGTAGTATCTCGATCATGCCAGAGAAAGTGCGCATCACCCCGATCGTCGCCTCGTTGCTGGCGGTGATGCTGACCGAACCAAGCGCGGAGCACTACGGCCTGGATCTCGTGCGCCGCACCGGCTTGTCGGCCGGAACCATCTACCCGGTCCTGATGCGACTCCGCAAGGCCGAATGGGTGGAGGCCACGTGGGAACAGATCGACCCCCACGAAGCCGGACGGCCCGCGCGGCGCTACTACCGCCTCACCGCGCACGGCGCCACCGCGGCGCGCACCGAACTGGAGGCCATGTTCCGAAAACTGTCCATTGTGCCGGGCATCACCGGGGAGGCCACCGCATGAGAACTGTGGACACCCTCGAGGCGCGATGCGTGCGGCTCGCGGCGGCGCGCTGGCCGCGCGACGTACGCGACGAACACGCCGCCGAATGGAGCGCCGAACTGCACGAGCTGCGCCACGACACCTCGGTGTCGGCGTGGCGACGGCATTGGCAGCGGCTGTCCTTCGTCGTCAGCCTGCTCACGATGCCCGCGTACCGAGACCGACAAGGAAAGGGATTCCTCATGCCGCGACTCAACGTCATGGGCCGCCGAATCGCCATGTTCATCGCCGTCGGCGCCCTGTGTGCCGTGGTCCAAGCGGTTCCCGGAATGGTGAACCGAGCACTGCTCAAACCCATCGTCATCGACGTCCTGTCGGTCACCGTCATCCTGCTGTCCGTCGCCCTGCTGGCGGCGCTCGGCTACTGGCTCGGCGCCCGGCAACCCATCGTCGGCGAGTCATCCAGTGGGGGCGACCGCCTCAAAGGGGCGGCGATCGCGATGGCGGGCGTCGGCGGCACGGTGGCGTTGCTGGTCGGCCAGCACGGCTACGGCGCCGTGGTCGGCTGGCTGATGTTTCCGGTGTGGATGGTCGCGTTCATACCGCTGCTCACCCACATCATGCGTCAGGTCAGCAAGGGCCGCACCCTCGCGGCATGGGGCTGGGGCCTCGGCGGCGGTCTGCTGCTGTGGGAACTGTTGGCCATCCCGCTGGGAATCGGCTACGCCACCCAGGAAGGACAGCCACTGTCGCAGGTCGACCTCACCGACGCACCACTGTGGTTCGCGCAGGGCCTGGTCAGCGACAAGGGTTCCTGGTTCGCCCAAAGCTACGGGGGCGGTATCGCCGACGCCCGGTTCCTGACGGAGAACGGGCTGGCCACCGTCCTGCCCGCACTGCTTCCGGCCACCGCGTTCCTGCTGACCTACCTGGCAGGCTCGGCCCGGGCTACCCTGCTCATCGTGCCCGGCCTTGCGACCGCCGAGGCAAAACCCACCCCCGGCAACCCGGCGGTTCGTCAACTCGTCGGTCTGACCGCCTGCGCGCTGGCCGTCATCGGTTGGGCCGCCATCTCCGCGTTCCTGGCCCCGATCGCCGACCGGGTGGGGCACGATGCTCCGATGGCCTGGGCGATCGAGCTGCGGCAGGCCGCGATCCTGTTGGCCGCCATCGCGTTGGCGTGGACGCTGCTGGGCCGGGCCGGGGCGCTGCTGCCCGCCGTCGGTCTGGGAGTGAGCCTGCTGGCCGTCGATATCGCCGCCGAACGTCTGCGGCTGACCGGAACCGGTGGCTTCCTGCTGATGGCGGGAGTAGGCGGCGCCCTGCTCGTCGGCAGCTGGTGGCTGGCGACGAACCTGGACAAGCGGGTGCCGGACGCGTCGGCGCGGCGCCGAGGCTTGGTGGCTCTGGCGATCCTGACCGCCTACTGTGCCCCGGCGGTGCAGTGGCAGGCCGAGTCCCTCAACGGCGGGTACGAATCCGAGGGCGTCGATTCCCCCGTCGGGCTGTCGATCACCACCACGGTGCTGATGGTCGCGCTCGCCGTCGTCGCCATGTCGGCGGCCGACGCCGCCCGCAACCGTCCACTGTCGCCAAGCGGGTTCGCGGCCGTGTCGGTTCTCCCGGTGGCGCTGATGATCGGAACGGGATTCCTCACCTGGAACGGGCTTCCCGTGGTACCCGACGGAACCGGTGCGCTGCTGGGCCTGCCGCTGTGCGTGTACACACTGGCGGTGATCACCTGGGACACGAGACCCTCCGCCGGTCGGGTTCTGCTGTGGACGGCCGTGGGCGTCGTGAGCTTTCCGGTGGCACTGGGCGTGACGTACGTCGGGCTGTTCCTCAGCGCGATCATCGGCGGGCTGCTGCTGGTGCTGCGTGACCCCTACGGTGCGGAGCTGATCGTCGCCTCCCCGGTCGTGCTGGTGGGAATCCTTCCGCTGGCGGCGGTCGGCGCGCTGCTGGTGGCGCGCAGGACCGTGCCGGTCGCGTCGCGGACCGAGCCCGAACCCGGGCTAGAACCCGTCCGCGCGTAGCGATTGCTCGTACCGGAACACCCCGTCAGGATCGTAGGCAGCCTTCACCGCGTGCAGTCGGTGAAGGTTGTCGCCGTAGTAGGCGATGTCCCAGTCGGGGAGGTCGGGTTCGGGATAGTTCTGGTAGACGTGGCCGTTTCCCCAGCGGTGCAGGGTCGCCTTGGACGCGGTGACCCACTCGTGCGAGGCCCGCTTGAGTTCGGCCGAACCGTAGGCCTGAACGCTGTGCTCCACCAGGAAGCGCGGCGAGCGGTGCACGAAGGCGGTGTCACCGGGAGCCGGTTCGCCGATCGCGCCGCCCCACGGTATGAACTCGAACTCCCGCTGTTGACTGGCGACGCGGTCGCGCAGCAGTCCGTCCACCAGGTCGGCGATCGCGTCGAGCGGCACGGCCGCGTCGAAGAACTCGGACTTCACGAACCGTACGCCGGGTTCGGCGTCGCCGGGGCGTCCGCCGAGTTTGTTGTGCGAGGTGGGTTCCCCGGCGAAGGTGTGGTGGTTGGGCAGTTCCTCGGCGGTCAGCTCGGTGTAGGTGACGCGTTCGGGGGAGATGCCCACCAGGTCGGCCAGCTCCGCGACCCGTTCGGCGGCGGCGCGCGGCGACGCCCCGACGATCAGCCCGAACACCGACAGGGTGGCGGGCTCGTCGGGATCGGGCCAGCAGCGCAGGATCAGCTCGGCGTTGACCCTCGACGGCGCGGTGGGCGCCCAGCGCTGCCAGGCGTCGATCACCGCGGCGCCGTCCTCGGGTTTCCACCACGCGGCGAAGTGGACGGCCGGTACGGCGGGACGGGTGCGAAACGTCAGTGAGGTCACCGCACCGAAGTTCCCGGCACCCGCGCCACGCAACGCCCACAGTAGATCCGGTTCGGTCGTCTCGGAGGTGCGCACGATCCTGCCGTCGGCCAGGACGACCTCGGCGCCGACCAGGTGGTCGCAGCCCAGGCCGTAGTACCGGCCCAGCGGACCGAAACCGCCGCCCATCGAGGCTCCGGCGACCGCGACCATGGGGCACCAGCCGACCGGCACGACCCGGCCGTGCCGCGCCAGAACCTCGGCCAGCGGACCGATCCGGGTCCCGGGCCCGGCGGTCACGGTGGCGCCGTCGGGGGAGACCCGGACCTCGTCCATGCCGTCCAGGTCGATCACCAGACCCTCCGACATGCTGTACTCGGCGAAACTGTGGGCTCCGCTGCGCAGCGCGAACGGTATGTCCTTGGCGCGCGCGAACGCGACCGCCTCGGCGACGTCGCGGGTGTCGGCGCACCGGGCGACCGCCTGCGGGACGGTCTCGGTGAACCGGCCGATGAACCATTTGCGCACCGAGTCGAAGTCCGGTTCGCCGGGCAGGATGAGTCGGCCGTGCAGCCGGTCGCCGAGCTGTCCGAAGCTGACTGTCTTCATCGGGTCTCCATCGTCTGGTAACTGCTGGCCTGCATGTGGAACAGTTCGGCGTACCGTCGGTCCAGTTTGATCAGTTCGTCGTGGGAACCGGCCTCGGAGACGCGGCCGTCGGCCAGCACGTAGATGCGGTCGGCCGAGCGGACGTTCGCGAACCGGTGCGAGATGACCAGGACGGTGCGTCCGGCGCACAGTTCCCGGATGTCGTCGAAGAGTTCGCGTTCGGCGCGCGGGTCCAGCGCCGAGGTGGGTTCGTCCAGAATGATCAGTTCCGCGTCCCGGAAGAACGCCCGAGCCAGGGCGAGGCGCTGCCACTGCCCGCCCGACAGCTCCATACCGCCGAGGAACTGGCTGCCCAGCTGGGTGTCGTAGCCCTCCGGCAGCGCCTCGATGAACTCGGCGGCACGGGCCCGCCGCGCGGCGGCGTGGATCGCGGCGGTGTCGTCGCGTCGTTCGGGGCGACCCATCGCGATGTTGTCGGCCACCGACAGTCGGTATTGGACGAAGTCCTGGAACACCGCCGCGACCTGGCCGCGATGCGTGCGCGTGACCGCCTCGGTCAACGGTTCCCCGTTGCGGTGGACCGCGCCGCCGGTGGCCTGGTAGAGCCCGGCGATGATCTTGGCCAATGTGGTCTTGCCCGAGCCGTTCTCGCCCACCAAAGCGATGACCTCCCCGGCGCGCAGCTCCATGTCGATGTCGTGCAGCGTCGGGGTTTTGCCGCTGGGGTACCGAAAGTCGACGTTCTTCAGCTCGATGGACGCCAGCTCCGACGGCGTAGCGCTCGTCCGCTGTTCGGTCTGGGGCGGTGGCGCGACCCGTCCGGGTTCGATGAAGCTGACGAGGTCCTCGACGAACAGGATGCTCTCGTGCAGCAGCAGCGCGCTGTCGGCGGCGACGATCAGTTTCTGGCTCACCAGCGCGATCGCGACGAGCACGGCACCGGTCTCGGCGATCGTCATCCAGCCCTCGGCGACCATGGCCACCGTCAACAGCATCACCGCCGCGACCACGACGCCGTTGGCGAGGGTCCCCAAGGACGACACCCGCACCCGTTTGCGGGTCATGTCCCGCACGGCGGTGATGCGCTGGTCGTACAGGTCGTCGATGCGGCCGCGCAGGAACGGCGTCGCCTGGCAGGCGCGCAGTTCGGCGGCGTTGTCGCGGCTGGTGATGAGGAAACCCAGGTAGCTGCGGGCCCGGTCCATATGGGTCATCTGGAAGTTGAACGCGTACAGCGCCCGGTTGGCCCGGCCGGTGGCCAGCCACAGTGGAACCGCCGACACCAGCAGCAGCAGTCCCGGCAGCGGGCTGATCGCCAGCAGCGCGGCCAGCACCCCCGTGACGGCGACTGTGGCGCTGATCGCCCCCAGCAGGCCCGAGGCCAGTTGCATCGGCCGGATCTCGGCGGTCATGGTGGCCCGTTCCAGCCGGTTGTAGAACTCAGGCTGCTCGAACGATTCCAGCCGCATCGTCGCGGCCATGTCGAGCACCCGGGTCTGGGCGTGCCGGGCCACCAGTTCACCCACGACGCGTTCGCGTTCGTTCTGGAACGACGCGGTGAACTTCAGCGCCGCGGTGATGGCGACCAAGGCCATCAGGTACGCCACGACGCTGCTGGGCAGGCCGGAGCCGGGTTTGGCCGCCAGCACCGACTGCAACACGTTGTTGGTCAGCATGACCTGAAGGCCCGCGCCGACACCCAGGATCAGCGCCCCGGCGACCACCAGGCAGAAGTCGCGGCGTGCGCTGGCCCAGACCATGCGCAGTGCCTGTGCGGTCAGCCACAGTTGACGGCGGGCGCTGAGCCTGCCGACCGGTTGCTGAACCTCGTCGAGAAGTCCCGGCATGTCCGCCCCTATCGCTGGATTCGTTGCGGCGGTGTCGGCACCGCCATGGTGAGCACCGACGGCACCCGCGTCGGATCGTTGAGTCGCAGCAGCCCGTAGCCGATACCGGCCAGGCCGACCATCAGGCTCGGCGTCGGTTCGCCGAACGGCAGCCCGCAGATCCAGCCCTCGGTCTCCACTGTGCGCAGTACCGAGGTCGCGCGCCGTATCGTCTCGTCGCGGAGCTCGGGTCCGTCGTGGAGACTCGCGGCCGACAGAAACAGTTCGACGGCTCCCATGTCGCCGTGGCACAGCGAATGCGAGATCCCGAAGCCGTCGCGTCGCGCGGTGTCCAGGGCCACGGTGATCTCCTCGTCGATCGCGGCGCGGTCGCCTGGGACCAGGTCGCGCATGCCCACACGCGACAGTCCGATGCCGACGGCGCCGTGGCACCACGCGCAGGTCATCGCCTTGCCGTCGGGGTCGCGGACGTCCTGCCAGGTCCCGTCGCCGGGCCGGAACAGGCTGCGTTCGTAGGTGATCGCGTCTTGGGCGGCGCGCGCGTAACGGTCCTCGCCCAGGACTCCTCCCGCCTGCGCCAGCGCCCAGGCGATGCCGCCGGTGCCGTGGCCGAAACCCGACGGCGGCCGGGAGGCGAGGTTGTTCTCGCGCATCATCGCCGGCAGCCAGGCGATTCCGGCGTCCTGCGCCTCGGCGGCGTCGAGCAGCCGGTCGGCGGCGGCGCGGATGACCTCGGCGGCCGGCGACTCGGGCCGCTGGTCGTGCAGGACGCGCAGCGCCGCGATGGTTCCGGCGGCCCCGCCCACGATGTCGAACTCGGCGTCGGGAGAGTCGTGGGCGCGGGTGCGTTCGGCGAGGCCGACCGCGTCGTCGCGCAGCGACTCGTCGCCGAGCAGGTCGGCGAGACGGCAGAACGTGTAGGCGATGCCCGGCAGCCCCGCCATGCCGTGGAGTATGTGCGGATCCCGTTCCACCTGCCGACGGATGGTCACGGTGGCCTGCCGGGCCAGGACGGCATAGGACGAGTCGCCGGTGGCGCGGGACAGCTCGGCGAGGAACAGCGCCACCCCGGCGACCCCGTTGAACAGGTCGGGAGTCAACGGCCCCAGCGACCAGTTGCGTCCCATGTGGGAGCTCAGCCCGAGCCATTGGGCACTGTCCCCGGCGACGAAGGCCCGCGATCGCAAGTGGACGCCGATCCGGTCGGCGGCCCGGACGAACTCCTCGGGTGCGGCCGGTTCGGCGACTTCGGGGCTGGAGTACACCGGGTACTCGAACCGGGCGACGGTGTTGATGGCCGCCGCCGCCAGGGAACCGCGGATCTGCGCCAGCTGCTCACGCAGGTGCTCCTCGTCCCAGTCGCGCAACGCGTCCCGGGTCAGGTCGAGACCGCCGATGACGGTCAGGCCTTCGACGGCGGCACCCTCGCTGTCATACACGACCGGGCCGTCGGTGTCGGCCTCGAAATACGGGACGTCGTTGCGCCACAGGTCCCGGCGCTCGGCCGCGATGGCGGCGGTCAGGGCGGGGGTGCGTTCGATCCGTCGCCACAGGAAGTCGAAGTGGCGCTCGCGATCCAGCGCGTCGCGCAGCACGTCGGGGTGGAACCCGGTGCGGAACAGCGTCGAATAGGTCACAGTGGACTGCAACAGGACGCGTACCCGCATTCCGCCGAACGCCGCCAGCGGCCCGTCCTCGGCGAGCAGGTCCGCGCGCCTGGTGCGGCACAGCCGGTGCATCTCGGTGTAACCGGCCAGCAGGTCGTCGGCGTAGTCGAGCAGGTTGAGCGGGATGTCGGCGGCGACCGGCCGGTGGTCGGGCAGGTCCATGGCGACGCGTTCGAGTTTGACCCGCATGTCGTCGGTGCCGATGCCACTGAGCGTCGGAACCGGCATCGAGGTCTGCTGACCGGGCAGGTGCCCGAGCCCGCTGATGTCGACAGCGCGCCCCTCGCGGGTCACCCAGGCTGGCGCGGGCAGCAGCCCCACCTGGAGCACCGACGCGGCGGTGGCCTGCTGGGCGAGCTGTTCGGCGCCGGTGAGCTGCTCGTTGGTGTCGGGCAGCCGCGGCTGGAACAGCGTCTCCAGGTCGACGAGCACCGGCTGCTCGTCGAGGGCCATCAGGTTCTCGGCGTGCATGTCGTTGGTGCGCAACAGACCCAGCAGCGCCAGCAGCGCTCCCTGCCGGTGGTAGAACCGGCGCACCCCCGCCGCATCCCGGCAGGGTTCGGCGACGAGGAACTCACTCCACCCGTAGTCGCCGCGATCCAGGCACTCGACGGTGCGCAGCGGATGGGTGAGTCCGGCGTCGTTGAGCCAGTCCACAAGGGCGCTGAAAGTCTGGTCCAGCCGCATCGATCGCGGCTTGTACACCAGACGCAGCCCGCTGTCCCAGGTCACGATCGCGACCGTCTGCCCACCCCGGTGCTGGTCACCGGCGTCGGCGCTGATCGAGGTGACCTTCCCCAGGTCCGCCCCGTCGGCGAAGCGGCGGCTCAGCACCTCGGTGTCGGCCGCGATCCGTTCGGCCAGCCGGAGATTGTTGGCGTACCACTGCTCGACGCCGATCGTCAGCTGCCGGGCCAGCACCGGATACCTGAAGAACAGGCCGCGCCGCCACGCCGGATCCCGGGCCAGCGTGAGGAACTGGGCGAAGCGCTCGGCCGGTTCCGCGGCGGTCAGCTCACCCCGGTTGCGGGCCAGGTGCAGCTCCAGCGTCATCGTCCGCCCCAGCATGGCGTGCAGCCGCCACGCGAGTCCGGTCCGCAACTGCTCGACAAGCGCGGCCGGGTCGAACCGCGCTGCCCGCTCACACAACCGCTCCAGGTCAGCACGCAACCGCCGCACGGCGGGCCCGACGAGATCGTCGGCGACGGGGGCCAGGAACGGTTCGCCCTCCGTGGACGGTGCCTCCTCGGGCGCGACCTGCGGTTCCGTTGCGGCTTCAGTAAGCCAGCCCGTCCACCACGGCCTCGGCAGCCGTCGCTCCAGGTCGGCCGACGTCTCGCCGAGCAGCCGCGCCAGCAGATCCTCGTCGAGACCGTCGGCGGCCAACCGATCCCGCCAGTGCCGTTCGTTGTCGAAGGGTTCCCTGTCGCGCCAGCGTTCCAGTCGCGCTGTGGCCTCGGACCCGTCGGTGAGCGGCGTCGAGGCGAGCCGGTCGGCGAGCGGTTCGGCCAGGTGAAGCGCCGCGGTCCGGGGATCCGAGACGAAGTTCACAGTCGTCCTTTCCGTTGCGAGGGAGGCAAAGCCGGAGGCGGGCACGTCAGCAACGCCCGCCTCCGGTTTCATACGGCGATCCCTACTGTGTGACTAGCAGCAGCAGTTCGGCGAACCCGTCCACTTGGTGCAGTTGGTGGACTGCGCGGTGGCCTCGTGGATGTACAGTTCGCGCAGCTCGGCGTCCAGGTCGCCAGCGGGGTGCTCGACCAGCTCGAGCTCCTCAGTGGACAGGCCAGCCCGGAACTCGACGTCGGTCCAGGCGCGGGTGATGGTCGCAGTCGACATGTGATCTCCTTCGCAATAACGGCCCGATCAAGGGTTCGACCGGGTCAGCGAGACCGAGTGTGCCCATCGGCGGTGATACGTTTCCTATTCAGGGGCTAACCGTTCGCTAACCGCACAGCGGTGGTGCGCAATGTTGAGGGCGTCATGCGATTCTCCGTTTTGGGTCCACTTCGGGTAGAGGCGGGAGACCGCATTGTAGACATCGACCGGCCACGCCGACGATCCGTCCTGGCCTACCTGCTGATGCGCTCCAACCGCCAGGTCTCCACCGACCAACTCGTCACCGCCATCTGGGGTGACCGCCCCGTCCCCACCGCCACCACCCAGGTGCACACCGCGATCTCCGTGCTGCGCAGGACATTCCGGGACGCGGGCCACCCGGACCTGATCCAGAGCCGATCCTCCGGCTACACCCTCAACGTCGACCCCGAGCACCTCGACCTCGCCGTGTTCGCCGCCGCGGTGTCCGCCGCCGGAACCGCCAACGCCGGTGACACCGACATCATCACCGCCCTGCGACGAGCCCTGGACCTGTGGCGGGGCCAAGCCCTGGAGGGAATCAGCGGAGCCTTCGTCGACACGGCGAGTGCCCGCCTGGAAGAACAGCGGTTGTCGGTCTTCGAGACCCTGATGGACCTGGAGATCGCACGGGGAAACCACCGCGACATCACCCCGGAACTGATGGGCTACATCGAATCCCATCCGCTCCGAGAATCCCTGGTCGAACGCCTCATGCGCGCCCTCTACCACAGTGGACGCAAGTCGGACGCGCTGCGCGAGTACGTGCGCATCCGCGAGCGCCTCACGTCCGAACTCGGTGTGGAGCCGGGCTCGGCACTGCGCGGCCTGCACCGGGAGATCCTCCAGGACGCACCCGTAGCGCGCCCCCGCGAGTCAACCCGAGTGGAAGCACCCCGCGAACCCGCCGGCCCCCGGCAACTGCCGCCACCGTCCCGAATGTTCACCGGCCGAGCCGCCGAACGCGCCCAACTGCGCCACGCGCTCACCCCAACGCGCGGTCAGGAGCGCCCCATCGTCGCCCTGCACGGCTCCGGCGGCGTCGGAAAATCCACACTGGCCATCCAGGTCGCCCACGACCTCAACCCCACCTTCCCCGACGGCCAGCTCTACGTCGACCTGCAAGGCTCCACACCCGGCCTGCCACCGCTGACCCCGCTGGAAATACTGCGGCGCCTGCTGTCCGCGCTGGGACAGCCCGACGGCGAGATCCCCACCGACGCCACCGAAGCCGCCCGCCGCTACACCGACCTCAGCGACGGTTCCCAACACCTCATCCTGCTCGACAACGCGACCGACCCGCGCCAGGTCGAACCCGTCATCCGGGCCAGCCGCAGCGGCGGCCTCCTCATCACCGGCCGGGCCCCACTGGCACTGTCCGACGTCCAACTGTCCCTGCGCCTGGACGTGCTGCCCCCGGCCGACGCGATCACCCTGCTCGACCGGATCGCCGGACGCACCGGCGCCGACTGGTCCGACTTCAGTCAGATCGCCGCCTACTGCGACTACCTGCCGCTGGCCCTGTGCATCGCCGGTGGCCGACTCGCGCGCGAACCCGACCTGTCCGGCAAACGCCTGGCCGCCAGTCTGTCCGACCACCGCGACCGGCTCGACACCCTCGAAGTGGACGGAGTCGGGGTCCGCTCCAGCATCCGGGTCGGCTACGACCTCATCGCCTCCGGCAGCAGTCCCGCCGACCGCGTCGCCGCCGACGCCTTCCGCGCCCTGGGTCTGCTGCCACTACCCACCATCGACGCCGGGGTCATCGCCGCCATGCTGTGTCCCGACGACCCTCCCATGGCCACCACCGCCCTGGCCCGCCTGACCCGCGCCCAACTGATCGCCTCCGACGGCGACACCCGATACCAGCCACACGACATCGTCCGCGCCGTCGCGACCGGCTACGCCGAGGAAACCATGAGCGCCCAACAGCGCACCCAACTGCGCCACCGGGGCATCGCCTTCTACGCCGCCTGCGCCATGCTCGCCGACAACCTGCTGCGCCCGAGTCGCAAAGGCATCGCCTCCCAACCCGACCCCACCGAACTGGCCCCGCAGCAAGTCCTCCGACTCGCCCTGCGCGGCCCCGACGACGTCGGCCCCTGGCTCGACGAAACCCTGCCCAACCTCGTCGCGGCAGCCCAACTCGCGGCCACCGATTCCCCCGAAGCCGCCCGCCACGCCATCACCATCGCCCACTCCCTGTCCTGGGCCCTGCGCAAACGCGGCGAATTCCACCGCGAACACGTCCTCGCCACCAGCGCCGTAGCCGCCGCCGAACGCCTTGACGAACCGAACACCCTGCGTCGAGCCCTCATCTACCTGGGCCGCGTCGAGATCTACCTCGCCGAGTACGACAGCGCCCTGGCCCACATCAACCGAGCCCTCGACTCGGCCATCGCCGACGACGACCTCTACCTCCAGATCGCGGCACTCAACGACCTCTGCCTGGTCGCCATCAAACAAGACGACCTACCCCAAGCCCGGCGACTCCTCCTGGACTGCCTGGAACGCGGCACCCCCATCGAAGGCTGGCAACGCGTCGGCGCCACCCCTCGACACAACCTCGCCGCGGTCCAAGCCCTACTGGGCGAGTGGAAGGAAGGCGCCCGACTGCTGCGCCACAACCTCCCCCTGCGCCGCGACACCAACGACCGCGCCGGAGAAGGCACCGACCTCGTCCTGCTCGGCACCATCTGCTGTGGACTGGACCAACTCGACGAAGCCGCCCTCCACCTCACCGAGGGCATCGACATCTGCGAAGAGCTCGGCGACCGCCTCGACAAATGGTTCGGCCTGGCCGCCCTGACCCTGGTACACCTGCGCCAAGGCCGTCACCTGGAAGCCACAACGGTCGGCCAGCAATGCCTCCTCGTCGCCCGAGGCATCAACCAACCCTTCGCCGAGAAGTGCTCCCACCGCCTACTCGCACTGGCCCACCAGGCATCCCAGGAACCCAGCGACGCCAGAAGCCACGCCCGCAACGCCGAAGCGATCGACGCCGGTTCGTCCAGCCTCGAAGGCCGCATCATCGACACCCTGCTGGACACTTACGAGTCCACCAGACCCTGACCCGCCTCTGCGTCACGCCGACTTGGAGAACTCCGAGATCTCGAACAACCCGACGTCGTCGGCATTGGTCCCCGGCGACGTCTGCGACAGCGACGCCTCGGCCCCAACCCAGCCGTGGAAGCCGCCGTCGGAGTCGATGATCTGCATCATCGGCTTGACGTGCGAATTACCGGTGTAGCAGTACTCATCCCGATCGTCGGCCAGCTGCCGCACCCAATGCCAGATCGTGTCCCGCCGGTCGGTGACGGAGCCGTTCGGCGCCGCCAGGTAGTACTCGGTGGGCTTGGCCGTCTCCCCGCCCAGGCACTTCCCGCCGCCGCACAGGCTCCAGTCCCGCATCCAGAACGGACCACCGGCACCAGAGTCCACATAAGGCTTGTTGTTCGCGTCGGTCTTCCACAGGTAGTACTCATGCCGCAGCTTCCCGTGATCCACGGCCGCGACATCCTTCATGGACGCCCGCTTGTCCAACCCGGCGTTCGACCCGTACCCGAAACCGTGACTGGCACCGAAACTCGACGCCTTGAACGACAACTTCGCCAGCTTCGCCTCGATCGGCTGACTGATCGTCCACTCCTCCCACAGACCATCGCTCCAGGTCACCTTCACGACATCCCCGGACACGGCGAACTTGCCCGACAACTGCTGCGGAGCCGACTTCGACTGGAACCCGTGCGCGGTCTGAATATCGCAGTCCCGCGACGGACACCCTGAAGCCCGCACGCCGGTGTACGACCGCACCTCGCGCCGCCGCTGCGTCCAATGCCAATGCCGCTCCGACACCGTCCCGTCCGCCTTGAACACGTACGTCCCCAGCCGCTGCCAGTTCGCCCGCGAAGCGGCATCCACTTTGCCCACAGCGACGGTGAAGTTCGCCATGCCACCCGGCAACCCCACCCGCTCGTCCTCGGCCTGCGCGCTGTTCACCACCAGCACACCCGTAACCAGCATTGCCAGCACCGCGATCACCGGTGCGATCCGCCATCCACGCTTCATGCCCCCAGGTTCCCCAACCGATACACACAACACCCATAACCGCCAGGGCCTTGGCCATCCCAGGCCCGAACGCCGATCACGCTCTCGCACCACAGACGTCCGCGATTCGGTGCCCACTGGGGATGTGTTGTGCCGCAACGGAAATATCGCTAATGTCAGTTCGTTGGCATACGTCGGTCACGTGGGGGGTGCCCGCTGCGTGTCCGCCATTGGTTTGTCGACGCGGAAACGGACTGGTGAGTATCGATGTCGGTTTCGAAACCTTCGCCCGAGGTCGTGTCATTCGCGTGGGAACTGGCGAGGTTGCGCCATCGCGTAGGTGACGTCTCATACCAGGAGCTGGCCCGGCGCACCCGGTTTTCCGCGTCGGTCCTGGCCCGGGCCGCCTCGGGTACGCGGTTGCCGTCGTGGCCGGTGGCCGAGGCGTTCGTGCGCGCCTGCGGAGTGCTGGAAGTGTCGGGGTGGAAGCGCCGCTGGCTCATCGCCGCGAAGAAACCGGCGATGGCGGAAAGCGCCGAGCCGGGAACGATCCCGGCGAACCTGACATCCTTCGTGGACCGGACCGAGGAGCTCGCGCAGCTGGTACACCAGGTGCGATCGCATCGGCTGGTGACGGTCACCGGGCCGGGAGGAACCGGAAAGACCCGGCTGGCGCAACAGGTGGCCCTGGCGATCGAACTGGACTCGCGCGACGGGATCCGTTGGGTGGACCTGACCCAAGTGGTCGATGCCCAGATGCTCGCCAGGCTGTTGCTGACCGTCACCCAGCTGCCCGCCGATCCCAACAGAACTGCCGCCGAACAGGTGCTGTCCTTTCTGGCCGAACGGGAACTGATTCTGGTACTGGACAACTGCGAGCACGTGACGATCGCGGTCGCCAATCTGGCGCGGCGGATCCTGCTGGCGGCACCGCAGGTGAGAATCCTGGCGACCAGCCGCCACAGCCTGGGCTTGCCGGAGGAACACCTGTGGACGCTCGGCCCACTTCACACGTCCGCCGCGGTCCGGTTGCTGACGGACCGGGCTCGCACCGTCGTCCCCGGCTTCGTCCTGGACGATCACACGACGCCGCAGGCGATGCAGGCGTGCCGGATCCTCGACGGATCGCCGTTGGCCATCGAGTTCGCCGCCCGCCGCCTGCGGGCCCTGACGGTCGAACAGCTGGTCGCGCGGTTGGACGACGTGTTGACATTGTTGTCGGACGGTGATGCGGCCGGACCTATTCGGCACCAGTCATTGCAGGCGATGCTGGAGTGGAGCTGGAGCATGTGCGCACCCGCCGAACGGCGCTTGTGGAGCGACATCTCCGTGTTCGCCGGCGACGCCGGGCTCGACGCCATCGAAGCGGTCAACACCTCCTACGAGACCGATCCGGTCGCCGGGATCGCCGTGGGAGTGTCACGCCTCTGTGAACAGTCCATTGTCACCATGATGACACGTGAGGGCCAGGCGCGCTACTCCATGCTGGAGATGGTGCGGCAGTTCGGATTGCGCAAGGCCAAACACCACGGATGGTGGGAATCGACGCAGGCCAGGTATCTCTCCTGGGCACGAGACTTCGCCGAGCGTTTCGACCGGGACTGGTTCGGTTCGCGACAACCCGAACTGCTGATCAGTGTGAAGACCGAGATGCCCAACCTCGAAGCCGCTATGGAATACGGCCTGAGCGACGGCGACAATCTCGCGGCGGTCCTGGACGCGACGCGACTGGCCCGGTCGTTGTACTGGTACTGGGTCTCGACCGGCGCCATGTGGGACGGTCGGTATCGGCTTGACCAGGTGCTGGCACACGACAAGCTTCCCGACACCGATCGCATGGACGTCATGTGGCGCTTCGCCGTCACCGTAGCGATGACGGGGGACCCCCGCACCGCCACGGACCTGGCGCGCCAGGCAGCCAAGATGAGCGACCATCTCGGCGACTTCGTCCTGCGGGGATGGGCGGGCTACGCCGAAGGGGCCTGCCAGATGTTCGCCGCGAGTCCGTCGGCCATCGATACCCTGCGCGACGCGACAGCGCGATTCCGGGCACTGTCAATACCGCACGGCGTGCAGGTGTGCCAGACGGTGTTGGGAGTGGCACTCGCCGCCATGGGGGACAGGAGGGCCACCGAGGAGACACTGGGTCCGGTCATCGACATGGGACGTCGATTCGAGGAAGTGCTCACGCGTGCGTACGCGGTGTGGAGTCTGGGAATCGTCCATCACGAAGTGGGAGACATCCAGCTGGCACGGGCCGAAGTCAACGAGGCGCTTGACCTCTACATCAGGTTGCGGGATTCGCGCGGCATCGCGGTTTCGCTGGAGACGATGGCCTGGATCGCCGCCGACACCGGCGATGACCGTGTCGCCGTGATGCTGTTGGGGGCGGCCAACGGGCATCTGCCACGTTCCGAACCCCGCATGGTGGGGTTCGACCGGCTCGTCCATCGTGGACAAAGATACGATGCCCAGCTGGAAGAGTTCCTGGGCAGCGACGTGTACCAAACCCTCCTGCTGGAAGGCTCCGCCCTGACCACCGTCGACGCCTACACGATCGCCACCAACTGGCACACCGACAGCACCAACACTCGCCAGTGACCAGCCCGCGATCGCGTTTCGGGCCGGGGGGAGGCGTGCTCCCACCGGCCCGAATGCGCGTGCGGTCTACTTCAGACCGTGGGTGTGGACGGTGCTGTGGGTGACCGTGTTGCCAGCGTCGTCGGTGGCGGTCGCACGCACGGAGACGAATGTGGCGTCGGCGGGGTGTTTGAGTTCGCCGGTGGCGGAGTCGCCGTCGACCTTCGTGTCCACCTTGGTCCAGGTTTTGCCGTCGTCGTAGGAAACCTCGAAGACAAGCTTCTTCAGCTTGGTGTCCTTGGCTCCTTGCTGGGCCTGGTAGTCCAGTGTGAACTTCTGCGGTTTGGAGACGTCGGCGTAGCCGTTGGAAACGCCTTCGGCGTCGAAGGCGACCGCCGAGACCGGCAGCGGAACTGGCTTGGTGGTCGGCTTCGACTTGAACTCCCACTTCACCGCCGACTTCGTCGCCAGTGGGGTGTACGAGTCGGAGTGTGTCGATTTCACCGACAGCGTGTACCGTCCGGAATCCTTCTTGGGCAAGGTGAGCTCGAAACCCGAAACCTTGAGGTCCTTTCGCGCGACCTCCTTGCCGTCACGCTTCAGTACCGCGGTGCCCTTGATCGAGTTGTAGTCGACGATGTACTCCTTGGAGTCGGCATTGTCGAGGAACGGCATGTTCGCGTACAGCTTGTCGCCGTCGCGCACGACCAGCGGTTGTGTTCCGGAACCGCCGACGTTGAACGACAACGGCGCCTGTCCGGTGACGCGTTCGCTCGGCCCGGCCTTGAACGTGGAAGTGCTTGACGCCTGGACGTACTTCTCGGACGCGTAGTCGCCGATAACCGTGTCGGCGTGCCAGGTGATGTCCTTGCCGGGTGTCAGGTATTCGGTGCGCTGCGTCTGCCACTTCTGCTCTCGGGGTTGGCAGTAACTGAAGTGCGACGCGCCCTTTCGGTAGCTCCAGTTGCACCCATTCGTCGGCTCGGTGGTGGCGAGACCGTCGAACGTGCGGGTGACCTTCGCCAGGTCCCCGTCGCGGGCCGTGAAGACGGGCTTGGCGGGGATGCCGTCGGTTTGATAGAAGTCCAGGTCGTAGGTGTATGGGTTGGCGTTGTCGGTGCCGACCAGATGCGGGGTGGCCTGGATACCAATGGTGTGGTCGCTCTTGCCGGTGGGAATGACGAACTGCTTTCGGCCCGCGGGAGCGTCGACGCCGACGATCAGTCCGTCGCCCTTCTCGGGCATCATGGACACTTTCACGGACTGCTCACCCAGTTGTGCGGCCTGGTCGACCTTGTAGGTGACCTCTTTGCTCTTCGTTCCGTCGATGGCGACGTCCAATGGGGAGTTCTTGACCTTGGCGGTTGTCACCCCCTGAACATCGCCTGATTCACCTCCCGCCCAGGAGAGGAAGTCGTACTGCCCGGGTGGCAGGGAGACCGAGCCCTTGCAGTTCGTGCCGAGTTCGATCTCGTCGGAGGTGCCGTCGGCGACGTTGACGTAGTCGACCGTGCAGTCCCGCGGGACGGCTCCACTCTGGTCGGTGATGGTGATCGTGACCTTGGAGTCCTTGTCGGACTTCGACTTCGGAGCATCACCCTTGGGCGCGAACGTGCCGTACGGCTTGGAACTGAGGCGACTCGCCTTCGCGGCGTCGGATACCCCGCTGCGCAGTAGCTCGGAGACGTTGTAGCGGCGTGGGTCCTCCTTCCCGTTCTTGATGTCGTCCACCCGGTCGGTGGGAATCGCGACGACATCACCGGAACCGTCGTGTGCCGGAGGGTTGATGAGCCCGATGTCCTCGCGGTCCTTCGCGGGGCGCCACACCATGCCGCCGTCCGGCGACACACTGACGATGTCCCCTGTGGGTAGTGTGACGACTCTGCTGTCTGGCGGCGATGGGCTCGCCTCGGCGGCGTTGTCCGTTTCGGCGAACGCGAAAGCGCCGCCCGCCGCCAGCATCAGCGCGGCGCCTGCCGCGACCAGGTATCTCCGACGCAAAGTGGATCCTTCCTTAGGGGTTCGGGGACGTTCTCGTGGCCGTGTGTGGGTTCAGCGCCGGGTGAGTCGGTGGCGCCGCACCGCGACGAGATAGGACACGATCGGTATGGCCAGCCCCAGACCGAGCAGCCAGAAGGCACCCGGGATAAAGGGCATCGTGTCGAGAAATGGCAGCCGTTCCACCGGCCGCAACAGGATGATGGACACCGGGACCGCCAATATGGCCACCGCCCACCATCGCTGGCCGCTTCCCCTGCGAGACCTGACCTCGCGCTCCGCGAACAGGATCACAGCCGCCAGGAGGAGGATGAGCAGGGGCGTCTCCACGATGCCGAAGACCTGAAAGGGGGGTGGCGCGACGGCGTAGCCCAATGTGGTCGCGATTCCGGCGCAGGCCGCAACTAGCGGCGCGATGCGCGCTCCCGGGCCGGGGTGCTCCGGCCACGCCAGGGAAATGACGCCGAACAGGATCAGTGCGGCCATCGACAATGGATCCGTGGCCAGGCCACCGACGAAGAAGGTCACCAGTTCGGCCGCCACCGTTGCCACAACGGCTCCGGCCACGACCCGCCGGGTGATCCTGCCCGGCAGCAAGGCCGCGCCAACACCGACGAGCAGCCACAGTGTCCACAGGATCACGAACGGGCTCAGGAACGGACCGAAGGACGGGATCGTGAACCAGCTGGTGGCAGGCTCGCCCTCCCGTGCCAGGATCTCCATGGCCGGGCCGAAGACCGCGCCAATGCCCACCGCCAGGCACAGCCCCACGACGGCGGCCAGCCGCAGTCCGCCCGGCAGCCCCTCGGGGGCGTCGCGGAGTCGTTGCCGCAGACCGGCTTTGGCGACGTCGCCGACATCGGCAACACCCGGGGTGGTGCGCTCGGGTGGCGTGGCCTCCATATAGGTGTCCACGATCTCCTTACCGCGCTCGGTGCGGTACTCCTTGGGGTAGAAGCGCAGCAGCCGTCGGTAGCGGCGCTCCAGTGCGTCGTGGCGGTTCAAGCCATTCCTCCTGCCAGGCGGGGTTTGCGGTGGTGTAGGCGCTGGGTGGCGGTTTCGGCGTGACTCTGCAGTCGTTCCGCCGCTTCCTGCAATGTGGATGCGCCGTCCTCGGTGAGTCGGTAGTAGCGCCGCAGTCGGCCGTCCACGATCTCCTCGTGGTCGGGGGCGACCAGGCCATCCTCGCGAAGCCGGTCCAGCGCGCCATACAGCGTGCCGGGGCGCAGGCCTACGCGGCCTTGCGAGAGCGTCGCGACCTCGGTGATGATTCCGTAGCCGTGCAATGGCTCTCGTGCGAGCGCGGTGAGTATCAGGAACGTGGGTTCCCGGAGTGCGTCGGTCATGTTCGCCAATATATCAGTAACGAAGATATACTCGCAAACAATTGCTATACCGATTCCCCATTAGGTCCCGGGCACCAAGAGGCGCGAGCGGGTGTTCGATCAACTGAACCAAGCGCACAGAGCCCGCGATCACCTCGCTGGCACCACAGCGGAAGTCACCAGGCAGTTTGGTCCACTGTCTCTCGAAGACTTGCCACGCAGACGTCCCCGGAGATCCCGCAACACAACTCGCGTCCCTCGGCAACGCCGGTCCAGTAAGAGAATCTTCGAGCACCCGGGGCGATGCCGCCTCGCGCAGTTGAGCATTCGGTGGGCGGTGACAGCTGGGTTACCTGCCGCGTTTGGCGCCTTCGGGCCAGATCACGGTGACGTCGATGCCGTGGTCGCGGGCGTAGTCGACGACGTCGGCGGTGCCGCCGTAGCCGCGTGCGGGCTGGCCGTCCCATACCGCGATGAGTTGGTCCCGGCGCGCAGGTTCATCACCGCGCGGGTGAGGCGCTCGGACCGGAACCGGCGGGCGGTGTCGAACACCGACCCGGCCAGCGCGCACGACTGTTCAGGATGGCCGAGGTCGAGCAGTGCAGTACTCCGGGCATATGCAATGGCGAAACGACGACACATCCACCGCTGAGAACACCTGGCGCACAGAGGCCGCGATGGATTGTGAGGTGTCCTGTCTTGATGGTCAGTGAACCTCACTCGGGGCTGTGGCATGGGCGTGGACGCGGGTCGAGGTAAGGCCAGCAGGATGCTCGCACCATGGGCGTGCGGGACGCGGATGCGTGCGTGAAGTCCAATCGTGACGCGACGTTCGCCTCTGTGGCGTCAACACACTTGACAGTAAGTTCGCGATGAAAGTCCTTATGCCCCAATGACAGGACGATGATCATGCAGGTACTGCTGGTTTACGAGTCGATGTTCGGAAACACGCGTGACGTCGCCAATGCCGTTGCCGACGGATTGGCGACTCACGCTCATGTGGACGTTACAGAGGTGGGCGAGGCACCGTCCCTTCTCGGCGAAGACGTAGGTCTGCTAGTGGTGGGGGCTCCCACGCACGGCCTGAGTCTCAGCAATGCGAAGTCCCGGAGGGTGGCCGCAGGACAAGCCGAAAGCGCGCTCGTGTCGCAAGGAAACGGACTGCGTGAGTGGATCGCGCAGCTTCGACCGCTCGACACGGCTGTTCCGGTGGCCTCCTTTGACACCCGGATAGCGAGGCCGTGGATTCCGGGTTCGGCGGCGCGCGCGGCACTGCGCAGGTTGCGCCGCAAAGGCTTCCCCGCCGCCCTTCGCGCTTGCAGCTTCTACGTGACCGCGACCATGGGGCCTCTGGTCGATGGGGAGCGGGACCGTGCCCGGCGCTGGGGTGTGGAACTGGCGGCCAAGGGGATCGAACGGCCATTGTGACCGCGCGGAACCGATCAAGAACGCTCTACTGTGGTGGTCGTGTCCCGTCCGACGGCGTTTCGGTTCCGTGAACCACCGCGACCGGGATCTTCGCGTGGTGGATCATCGCCTGGCTGGTGGAGCCCAGCAGCAGACCGGTGAAGCCGCCCCGGCCGCGAGCCCCGACCACCAGCAGGCTCGAGTGGGCTGATTCCCGCAGCAACACCGTGCGGGTGCCGCCCTGGACCGAGCGCCGGGTGATCGGCACGTCCCGGAATCGGGAGACCAGGCCCGCGAGCGATCGGGTCATCACGGTCTGCCGGTCCGCGGCGAGATAGTCGGACAGTTCGGCACCCGCGGCGAAATCCACGTCGCGCGCGGACTTGGGATGTCTCCAGGCATGCACCAGGTTGAGGGGGACGTCGCGCAACCAGGCTTCCCGCAACGCGAACCCCACCGCCGACCTGGAGCCCCGGGAGCCGTCGACGCCGACGGTCACCGGCGCGGATTCCGGGTACGGTTTTCGTGCCACCACGACGGGGCACATGCTGTACGCGCATACCTGAGTCGTCGAGGATCCCACGAGCATTCCGGTGAAGCCGCCCCGGCCGTGGGTGCCCAGAACGAGCATCTCCCATGTCGACGATCGCGGAATCAATCCCCCCGCGGCGGTCGGTGCTTCGATGACCTCGTACTGCACATCGAGGTCGGGAGCCTTCCGCAGGGTTTCCTCGGCCATCTCCCTGGCGATGTCCTTGACGGCGTTGTGGGCGGTGGTCACGTCGGACTGACTGTCGCGCCGCAGTGGCGGCAGTGCCAAGGACACGGTGATGATTCGCAACGGTCGCCTCCAGTGCCGCGCCTCGGTGACCGCCCACTCCACGGCATCGCTGCTTTGCTGTGATCCGTCGTACGCGACGGTTATGGGGGCCGACATGTCATCTCCCATTCGTTTGTGGCTCAAGGCTTCTACGAGGGTGGTCGGATACGGGGAACAGCCTCACGCTACCTCGCGTGGGCCGCGAAAATGGTCTCTGTCGGGTAAAGCCACATGGCCCTGGGGTGGGTGGACCGGACAACGAGAAGCTGTAACCGTTCTCCAGGCAGGAGTCTGGGAGCACCGCGAACTGGTCATGTCGTTAGTGGAGAGTGGATTATGGCAGCTCCGATTGTCGTGGGCTTTGATGGATCGGACAACAGCCGACGCGCCGTGGATTGGGCGGCGGAGGAGGCGCGGCTTCGTCATCGTCCCCTACTGATAGTTCACTCCCTGTTGGTCTTCGCGTCCGTGGCCGCGGAGATCGACGGGTCGAGGATCGAGGAGATGCGTGCGGAGTCGACCGTCCTCGTCGACGATGAGATCGCGCGCGTGCGTGAACTGGCGCCCGGCCTGGATGTCCGGGGCGAGACTCTGGAGGGAATGACGCCCAGCGTCGACCTGTTGAAGGCTTCCCTGGAGGCGGCGTCGCTGGTGGTGGGAAGCCGGGGCCGGGGCACGTTCGCCTCGCTGCTGTTGGGCTCTACGTCGTCCCAGGTCGCGGCACACTCACATTGCCCGGTGATCGTGGTGCGGGGTGACCGTGTCGGCGGGGACGCCAAGCCCGGCCATGTGGTTGTCGGGGTCGACGGTTCGCCGCTGTCCCAGTCGGTCCTGCGTTTCGGTTTCGAAGAGGCGTCGATGCGCGGTACCCGACTGGTCGCCGTGCATGCCTGGTTGCCTCCGGCTCCCGCCGATTTCGGCGACCTGCTTCCCACGGTGTACGACGTCGACGCGTTGGCGGCCGACGAGGAGCGATTGCTGGCGGAGTCCCTAGCCGGGTGGCAGGCCAAGTTCCCTGATGTGCCCGTGGAGCGGGTCTGTGTGCGAGCCGACGCCCGGCGGGTTCTCAAGGACGAGTCGGCGGGAGCCCGTCTGCTGGTCGTGGGATCCCGTGGCGGTGGCGGATTCACCGGGCTGCTGTTGGGTTCCATAACCCAGGCGATGGTCCACCACGCTCACGCGGCCGTGGCGATAGTCCACCCCGGCCACTGATCGACGCCGGCGACGAGGATCAGCCCCGTTCCACCGTCAGGTCGAGGAAGTGGGTGCTGCACGAGATGCACGGGTCGTAGTTGCGGATCGCCTGTTCGCAGGCATGGGTGAGGCTGTGGTCGTCCAAGGTGAGGTGGTCCTGGACGAAACCCCGTAGGTCGTGTTCCATCGCGGTCTGGTTCTGGGCCGTTGGCGGCACGATGTTCGCCGCCAGCACGGTTCCACTGTCGTCCAATGTATAGGAATGGAAGAGCACGCCGCGGGGTGCCTCCGTGGCACCGTATCCGATGGCGGCCACCGGCGGCACCGGGACGGCGGGGCGGGGTGGGGGCTCGTAGGAGGCGATGATACGCAGCGCCTCCTCCACCGCGTACACGGTTTCGACCGCCCGCACGATGATGCTGCGAAACGGGTTGCGGCACACGGAATCCAGACCCGCCGAGCGCGCCGTCTGCCGGGCCAGGGGCGACAGCCGGTCGTGGTTGAGCGCGTATCGGGCGAGGGGGCCGGTCAGCGGTCGCGAACCGTCCGCCAGCCGCGCGTGCAACGCGGTGGAGTGGGACACCTGGTGCTCGACGACGTGGGAGGTGTACTCGCGCAACGGAAACGAGCCTTGCGAGGTGTGTGGCACGCCGCCGTCGATGGGATAGCGCTGTCGCGGGTCGACCAGGGCCAGCCATTCATGTCGGCACTCGTACTCGGGGAAGTCGAAACCGGCGGCCATGGTCACCGTGTCGAGTGCGTCGTCGAGCGCCCGGGTCAACGGAGCCACGAGGGAATCCAGCTCGGTGCGCGTGGGCAGCCGGTGGAAACCGCCGATCCGGACATTCACCG
Source organism: Stackebrandtia nassauensis DSM 44728 (assembly GCF_000024545.1). Lineage (GTDB taxonomy): Bacteria > Actinomycetota > Actinomycetes > Mycobacteriales > Micromonosporaceae > Stackebrandtia > Stackebrandtia nassauensis. The sequence continues at coordinate 3,674,420 of NC_013947.1, read as the reverse complement.
GGTGAATCGCCCGGCCCCCGAGGCGTTCCATGATCATGTTTCCCGCCTGCTTCAGCCGCAGTCCCCGCTCGACGACGGGGCGTTGGTCACGCGCCATGTCGACGGCCCCGGAGTACCCCAGGAAGTCGGGAGCGTGCAGCAGGTAGATGTGCAGCGCGTGGCTCGATATCCATTCGCCGCAGTACAGCAGCCTTCTCAGGTCTTGGATGCCACTGTCCACCGTGATGCCGCACGCGTCCTCAATGGCCGCGCACGCGCTCATCTGGTACGCCACCGGGCAGATTCCGCAGATGCGGGAGGTGATGTCGGGTGGTTCGGTGTGGCCGCGTCCGCGCAGCAGGGCTTCGAAGAACCGGGGTGGTTCGTAGATGTCGAGTTGGACCTCGGTGACGGTGTCGCCGGTGACCCGGACCCGCATCGCGCCTTCGCCTTCAACGCGGGCCAGCGCCGCGACGTGCAGCAACCGGTCATGTCGATGCGTCATCGTAAGCCTCCGGCGTGAAGGTTCGCAGCACCCGGTCCTGATGGACGGCGGGCATGCCCAGCTGGGTCAGTTGGTGGCGCAACGCCGGGGTGTTGGCACCCGGGGCGGGGCCGAAGCAGCCGAAGCAGCCGCGGGAATATCGGGGGCAGATCGCGCCACACCCCGCCCGGGTCACCGGCCCCAGGCACGGCCTCCCCTCGGCGACCATCAGGCACGTGGTTCCGCTCGCCTTGCACTCGAAACAGACACTGTGGGCGGGCAGGCGGGGTTTGCGGCCCGTCAGCAGCGCGCCGAGGAACTCCAGCAGCTGTCCCTTGTCGATGGGACAGCCGTGCAGCTCGTAGTCCACCTCCACGTGCGAGGCGATGGGTGTCGACGTCGCCAGGGTGTCGATGTAGTCGGGACGCGCGTAGACGATCGACGCGAACTCGTTGATGTCGCCGAGGTTGCGCAGGGCCTGAACACCACCGGCGGTGGCGCAGGCGCCAATCGACACCAGCACCTTCGAGTTCTCCCGGATCCGTCCTATCCGTGCCACGTCGGCTTCGGTGGTCACCGATCCTTCTACAAGGGAGACATCGTAGGGCCCCTCCACGGTGGAGCTGTCCGCTTCGAGGAAGTGGGCGATGGTGATGCGCTCGGTGAGCGGCAGCAGTTCGTCCTCACAGTCGAGCAGCGTCAGCTGGCAACCGTCGCAGGAGGCGAACTTCCATACCGCCAGGCTGGTCTTCACAGTTCCTCCACTGACAGCAGGGGCCGCGCGAGCCGGTAGTCGACGACCGGACCGTCGCGGCAGATGAAGAGCGGGCCGAGTTGGCAGTGCCCGCATTCGGCGGTGCCGCAACGCATCTGGCGTTCCAGCGACACCTGGATGTCCTCGTCACGGACACCGCGCGCGATGAGATCTCGCGCCGCGGCCCGCATCATCGGTTCCGGCCCACACAGCAACGCGGTGGTACGACCCGGTGCGAAGTCGACCTCGTCGAACATCGACGTGACGAGGCCTGTTCGGCCGCTCCAACCCGGACCGGGACGGTCCACGGTGACGCGCACGTCCAGCCCGGCCCGCCGCCAGTCGTCGTATTCCGCGGTGAACAACAACCCGGACGGGCCACCGGCTCCCGCGCACACCGAGACGTGACCGAAGTTGTCGCGCTGGCGGGCGGCGGCCACAATGGTGGGACGTAGCGGCGCGAGCCCCACGCCACCGGCGACGATGAGGACATCGCGCCCCGGTTCGGCGGGCAACGTCCAGCCCCGGCCGAACGGTCCCCGCACCGCGACGATCGAGCCCACGGCGGCGTCGTGCAGCGCCTGGCTCACCTTTCCCACGGCCCGGATGGTGTGGGTCAGGTCCCCACCGTCACACCCATCGCTGACCGAGATGGGGATCTCGCCGATTCCGAAGGCGTACAGCATCGCGAACTGACCCGCCGCGAAGACCGGCAGTGACTCCTCGGCGGGTGACAGCCGAAGTGAGACCGTGTCGGGGGAGTGGCTCGTCTTGGCCGTGATCCGGTAGCGAAGCGGGAGCGTGGGCACGGCGGATTCCATCAGTGCTCCTGTGTGTACTCGTCCGCCAGCTTGGCGGCCTCGGCGGTGATGTCGATGCCCACCGGGCACCACGCCACGCATCGTCCACAGCCGACACACCCGGACTCGCCGAACTGGTCGTGCCAGGTGCCGAGTTTGTGAGAGATCCACTGGCGGTAGCGGGCCGGAGCCGAGGTGCGGACCTCGTCGCCGTGGATGCGGGCGAAGTCGATGTCGAAGCACGAGTCCCACTGCTGCCAGCGCTCGGCGTGGTCGCCGGTCAGGTCGGTGGAGTCGGTGACGGTGGTGCAAAAGCAGGTAGGGCACGCCATGGTGCAGTTGCCGCAGGTCAGGCACCGCGAGGCGACGTCATCCCAATGTGCCGACTCGCGAGTCGCCGCGAGGACGTCCCGCAGGTTTCCCTCGGGCAGGGCCCGTCCCATCCGGGTGGCGGCTGATTCGACCAGGCGGTCGGCCTGATCGACGGTGTCGGCGGCGGGGGCCTGGGTTCGCAACCGCCGCAACAGTTCTGCCCCCGCGGGCGTGCCGGTCTCCGCAACGAGCCGCCCGTCGGGCAGTTCGGTCAGGGCCAGGTCGAAACCGGACTCGGCGCGCGGCCCGCCGCCCGCCGAGACACAAAAGCAGGTGGAACCAGGTTCGGTGCAGTTGACGGCGACGATGAAGACGTTGTCGCGCCTGCGGCGGTAACGCTCCCCACCCTCCAGGACCCTGTCGAGGACGCCGATGGCTCGCAGGTCGCACGGCCGCACCCCCACGAACGCGCGCGGTGGCTCGACGCTCTCGTCGGGCGTGATCGTGAAGCCCTCGGCGTCACGGTCGGCCGACCACAGCCGCTCCCGGCTGGGATGCAGGTATGCCTTCCACGATTGTGGACTCGCGACGTGCGTGAACGCGAGACGGTCATCGACCGGCGTCACCCGGTAGCCGCCCGGTTCCACCTCGGTGCCGAAGCCGTAGGGAAGCTGGGCCGCGGTGTCGATCTCGGCGAGGACCACCGCGTCGCCCCGTACCGTGGGGGCGATGACGCTGTAGCCGTCGCCGCGCAGGGTCGCCACCAGTTCGGTGAGGTCCGCGAGCAGGACCGGTCCCGGGTTGACGGGGATCGTGGTCATCGGAAATACCCTTTCGCTGTCTGACACCTCCAGTGCATCCGAATCAGCGGCAGATCCGAAGGGCCACTGGACTTCCGCTCGCCGTGATTGCGCCCTTGCGTCATGGGCCGAATGCCCCTGCGCGTGTCCGTGTGACGGGACGGTAGGCCCGGCGACGGACCTTTGAGCGTTCGACGCGGGACGCACGGCCCCGACACGAAGAGAAGTACGGCTCTGCGTGACTCCCGGACACCGGGCGACGATGGAATGGCATCCGGTGAGTCCCGCGACCACCGTGAGCCGCTCGGCTACTGACGACTTGACGTCGCAAGGCTCTCCGTCGCCACGATGGGGCGCGGCTCCCGACGACGGGCCACCGGATGCCCTACTGGCCGACCATGAGGCAGGTTGGGAAATGCCAATCTCACGGGGACAGGAAACCCTGACCAGAGACGAATGTGTACACCTCCTCAGAACCGCCGTGTTCGGGCACATCGGCATCACCGTCCGCGCGCTGCCGATGATCGTTCCGGCACGGTTCGTGGTTGACGCCGGCAGGATCGTCATACCCGTCTCCTCGTCGAGCGAGGTACTTCACGCCTCGCAAAGCTCCATAGTGGCCTTCGAAGCGAACGACGTGAACACGCACACCGGGGAGGGATGGAGTGTCCTCGTGGTGGGACGGGCCCGGGTCGTGGAGGAGGGCCCGGAGTTCGACAGACTCGCCAGGCTCGCCAACCTGATGTGGGTCACCGCACCCGAGACCAGGTACATCGTCATCGCCTTGGACATGGTCAGCGGGCGCCGCTTCGGCGAGACCGGTGACCTCGCCGAGATAGCGCGGCCTTCGGCGAACTGAGAACGGCGTCGGTTCTCGCGCGACGACCAGGCCGCGCGCGGGCACGGGGTGTCGGCGGCCTCGCGCTCAGTCGGACGGCGGGGTCGTCAAACGATCGTGAGACGCGGAGCGATCGCACAGGAAGTCCACCGCCGCGGCGATCGAACCGAGGGCCGGATAGTCGTCCTCGTCTATGCGCACTCCGCTGTCGGTACTCAGGAGTTCCACGAAGGACAGGAAGTCCAGAGAGTCCAGCTGGCCCGCGTCGCGCAGGTCCTCGTCGGAGTGGATCTGATTCACGTCGATGTCCGGGGCGATGCGACGCAGCGCGTCGGTGACCATTCGGTGTGCCTGTTGTGGTGTCATAGCTCCTCCGGTTCGCGTAGCAACCGGTCGATGTGGTTGAGGAATCTGGCGCCCACGGCGCCGTCGGTCACCCGGTGATCGGCCGACAGGCTCGCGGTGACCACCGGACGCACGCCGAGAAGACCGTTCACGGCCCAGGGGCGCTCGGTGATCGCGCCGAACCCGACCAGCGCCACCTGGGGCGGGTAGATCACCCCGAGGACGCTGTCGACTCCGGTGTCACCCAGGTTGGAGACGGTGATGCTGGGATCGGCCAGCTCACCGGCACGCAGTTGACCGGTCCGGGCCCGGGTGGCGAGGTCGCGGACGCGGTCCATCATCTCCGGCACGCTCAGGGCGGCGGCATCGTCGATTCCGGGTACCACCAGGCCGCCGCCGCGCACCGACACGGCCAGGCCCAGCCGGATACGGTCGGCCGCCTGGAACCGGTCGTCGATCCAGTGTCCATTGAGATCTTTGACGGTGGCCGCGGCGCGAGCGGTGGCGACCAGCAGCAGCGCGGCGGGCAGGACACGCTGACTCACCGGCAGTCTCCGGTTGAGATCGGTGAGCCAGTCCACGGCCGGGCCCAGGTCGATGGTGGCGGCCAGGTAGTAGTGCGGGATCTCGCGTTTGGAGCGGGCCATCAACCGGGCCGTGGCCTCGCGGGCCGCGGACGTGGAGCGCTCGGCCGGGTGGCGGTGGGTCGCGGCTTCGCGCACGTGCCGGGCGTGGATCGGCCCGTCGGCGTCGATGCGCGCCAGGTCGACCTTCAGTTCGGTGGCCAGGCGCCGAGCCAGTGGCGAGATCCGGCGACGGTGCAGTACCCGGTCCAGGTCGGCGCGGGTGACCGTGCCGTCGGGTCCGGTGGCCGGGACCTTGGCGAGGTCCACGTGGTTCTCACGGGCGAGGTGCCGCACCAGGGGTGACACCCTCGGCGGTTCGGGTGGGGCATCAGCACGCGGCGGGGCCGGTTCGATCGCGGGGGCGGCTGCCGGTTCGCCGGGCGAGCCGCCGTCGTCGGTGACGATGGTGGCCAGGACGGTGCCGACCGGCACCCGGGCGCCCGGGTGCACCAGCAGTTCGCCGATCACCCCGGCATCGAAGCACTCGACCTCCATGTCCGCCTTGGCGGTCTCCACGACCGCGACGATGTCACCTTTGGACACGTGGTCGCCGGGAGCGACGAGCCATTCGGTGAGGGTTCCCGCGTCCATGTCCGCGCCCAGCGACGGCATCCGGAACTCGGCCATGTCAGTTCACCGTCCGCCTCACCGAAGCCGCCACGTCGGACGGACGCGGTAGCGCGGCCTGTTCCAGGTGCCGCGCGTAGGGCATGGGCACTTCGGCCGAACACACCCTTTCCACGGGTGCGTCCAGGTCGTAGAAGGCCTGTTCGGTGATGCGGGCGCTTATCTCGGCGGCCAGACTGCCCGAACGCCAGCCCTCGTCGACGATCACCGCGCGGTGGGTACGGCTGACCGACTCCATGATCGTGGCGTCGTCGAGCGGCCGCAGACTGCGGAGGTCGATGACCTCGGCCTGGATGCCCTCCGTCGCCAGCTGGTCCGCGGCGGACAGGGCCGTCGCGAGCGTTCCGCCGTAGCCGATGACGGTGGCATCGGTCCCGGGGCGCCGGATCGCGGCGGTGTCGATGGAGACCGGCACCGGTGTCGCGGGCAGGGTCGCCTTGTCGTTGTACAGCGAGCCGTGTTCGAAGATCAGCACCGGGTCGGGGTCGGCCAGGGCGGGCGCGAGCATCCCCCTGGCGTCTTCCACAGTGGCTGGTGCCAGGATGCGCAGGCCCGGTATGTGGGCGTACCAGCCCTCCAGGCTGTGCGAGTGTTGGGCCGCCAGCTGTCGTCCGGCGCCGGTGGTCATGCGGATCACCAGCGGCACATGGAGTCGACCACCGGACATATGCGACAGTGTTGCGGCGTTGTTGAGGATCTGGTCCAAAGCCAGCAGGCTGAAATTGACCGTCATGACCTCGACGATCGGCAGTGTTCCGCCCAGTGCGGCACCGATGCCGGCCCCGACGAAGCCGGATTCGGACAGCGGGGTGTCGATGACGCGCTCGGGGCCGAATTCCTCCAGGAGTCCCAGGGTGACGCCGAAGGCGCCGCCGTACTGGCCGACGTCCTCACCTATCAGGAAGACCGGTTCGTCGGCCAGTGCCCGGCGCAGCGCGTCGCGCATGGCTTCGCGATAGGTGAGGGTGACGGTCCGCGCTTCGGTGGTGGCGGGTTCGGTTCCGGTCATCACGCACGCTCCGTGTAGACGTGCCGGGTCAGTTCGGACTCCGGCTCCACTGGTGCCGCCTCCGCGGCGGCCACGGCACCGTCGATCTCGGCGGTGACCTCGGACTCCATCTTGTCCATATCGGAGTCGCTGAGGTCCGCCGTGGCTCGCAACGACGCGGCCAGAGCCGGGATCGGATCGCGCCGCTTCCAGGACTCGATCTCCGTCTTGTCCCGGTACCGGTCGGGGTCGTACATCGAGTGCGCCCGGAACCGGTAGGTGCGCAGTTCCAGGAACACCGGTTCCCGATGTCTGCCGATGTGGGCCACCGCTTCGTGGGCGGCGGCCTCCACGGCCAGGACGTCCATGCCGTCCACCTCCATCGACCGCATGCCGTAACCGACGGCGCGGGCTCCCAGATCGGTGTTGGCGTGCTCCCGGCGCAACGGGGTCCCCATGGCGTACTGGTTGTTCTCGCAGCAGAACAACACCGGCAGCCGCCACAGCGCGGCGAGGTTGAGGCTTTCGTGGAATTCGCCCTCGGCGACGGCCCCGTCGCCGAAGAAACACGCGGTCACCTGGCGGCGTCCCAGCCGGGTGTCGGCCAGCGCCAGACCCACCGCGAGCGGCAGACCTCCGCCGACGATGGCGTTGCCGCCGTAGAAGCGGGCGTCACGGTCGAACAGGTGCATGGAGCCGCCCCGTCCGTGACTGCAACCGGTGGCCTTGCCGTACATCTCGGCCATGACGGCGTCCATGGTGATGCCTTTGGCCAGCGCGTGGCCGTGTTCGCGGTACGTGGACACCACCGCGTCATCGTCGGCGAGTGCCTTGTGTACTCCGACGGCGACCGCCTCCTCGCCGATGCACAGGTGCACGAAGCCCCGGATCTTGGTGGCGCTGTACAGTTCGGCGCAGCGTTCCTCGAACCGGCGGATGCGCAGCATCTGGTGCAACAGTTCCCGGCGATGTCCGGCGTCGACTTCGGGATGGGCAGTCACGACGATCCCTCCAAGGTAGACAGATCACCTTCGGCCAGTCCGAGTTCGCGGGCCTTGAGCAGGCGCCGCATCACCTTGCCGCTGCGGGTGTGAGGCAGGTTCGCCTGGAATGTGATCTCCTTGGGCGCCAAGCCTCCCAGCCGTTTGCGGGCGAAACCCATCACGTCCAGCCGAAGCTGGTCGTCGGGTTCGACTCCCGGCCGCAGCGACACGAACGCCTTCACCAGGTTTCCGGCGACCGGATCGGGTTTGCCGATGACTCCCGCCTCGGCCACGGCCGGATGCTCCATCAGGACACTCTCCACTTCGAACGGTCCGATGAGGTGACCGGCGGACTTGATGACGTCGTCGGCGCGTGCGACGAACCAGTAGTAGCCGTCGGCGTCGCGCCTGGCGACATCACCCGACAGGTACCAGCCGTCGGCGAAGCAGTGTTCGTACCGTCGCGGCTCGTGCAGGTAACCGCGGAACATGGACGGCCACCCGGTTCGCAGCGCGAGCTCACCGATCTGGTCCGCCTCGGTCGGAACCTCGACCCGGCCGTCGGTCACCAGTGCCCGCCCGTCCTCACCGCGACGCAACAGGCCCGCCTCCACCCCTGGCAGCGGGCGTCCCATCGAACCGGGGCGGATGTCCATGGCCACGTAGTTGCTGATCATGATGGCGCCGGTCTCGGTCTGCCACCAGTTGTCGTGGATCGGCAGACCCAGGACCCGCTGTCCCCAGACCACGGCCTCGGGGTTGAGCGGTTCACCGACGCTGGCGACGAACCGCAACGCCGACAGGTCATGTCGAGCGGCCAGCTCCGGGTTCTGCCGCATGAGCATGCGGATGGCCGTGGGAGCGGTGTACCAGACACTGACCCGGTTGTCGGCGAGCATGCGATACCAACGCTTGGCGTCGAACTCGGCGGCGTCGGTCAGCAGGGTGGCGCCGTGCGCGAGCGGCGCGATGATGCCGTAGGACGTTCCGGTCACCCAGCCCGGATCGGCGGTGCACCAGAACACGTCGTCCGGATGCAGGTCGAGGGCGTACCGGGCGGAGGCGTAGTGCGCCAACAGCGCCTCGTGTACGTGGACGGCGCCCTTGGGTTTGCCCGTGGTGCCGCTGGTGAAGTGCAGCAGCGCCATCGACTCCGGATCGGTGTCGGGGATCTCGAAGTCCTCGTCCACTTCGAACATCAGTTGTTCGAGATCCTCGGTCCCCTCCACCGGTTCACCGACGACGAGGACGTGTTCCAGACTGGGAATCCGGTCGCGGATACGCGCGATCTTGCGAGTGTAGAGCTCGGTGCTGGTCACCAGGACGCGCGCGTCACCCAGTACCAGGCGGTCATGGATCGGTTCGGGGCCGAAGGCCGGGAACAGTGGCGAGAAGACGCTGGTGTTCTTCAGCGTTCCCAGGGCGGTGACGTAGAGCTCCGGTATCCGGCCGAGCAGGGAGAACACCCGGTCGCCGGATCCCACTCCCAGACGTCGCAGCACGTTGGCGAAGCGGCCGGTGGCGGCCTTCAGCTCCGTGTAGTTGATGTCGGTGACGGCGCCGGTTCGATCCACGCAGCGGATCGCGAGCTTGTCGGCGAGGGGACCGTCGGCGTGCCGGTCCACCGCCTCATGGGCGATGTTGAGACCGCGGCCGCCCGGAAGCCCGGACAGCCAGTCGCGGGCGACGTCCCAGTCAAAGGACTTGTAGGTGTCGGGATATGACTGCAGATTCGGGGAGACGGCGAACTCACGGGTCTTGTGGATGGGCGGATGACCATGGAGTTCCCGGTCCTCGGCTGGCGGTTTCATTCGGGCTCCCTTTCGAACGGCACCGTTTCACGTCTTACGGTGCCGCTCCAGTCCGGCGTCTGGCAGAGTCCAGACGTCGTAGGCCGTCGAGCCGAAATACCCTCATCGCCGTGACACCCGGACCTGATCGGCCGCGAAACCGCCGCCGGCGCGTCACCGTGACGGATCCTGTCCCGAGGCCCAGTGACGGGTCAGATGTTCGGCCCGCTCCAGTTCCTCGAGAGAGGCATCCAGTTCGGACAGTGTCGCTTCCAATCCCGGAATCCACCTGTGATCCAGGGCCCGCACTCGGCGACGAGTCGTGGCTATCTCCAGTTCGACGATCCGGAGTGCCTCGGCCGCGGCGGCACAGTCGACGGCCGCTTCCAGGGCCCGACGGTGGGCCACGTTGGCTTCAGTCCACACAGCACCCGTGAGCACGGTGGCGCCAGGGGGCGTTCGCGGCGGAGCGCACGATGTCGCGACCGGGTATCGGGTGCCCATGACGGTGTCCCAGGTCAGGGTCACCTCCGCCGACTCCCGGGGGGCCGACAGCCGCAATCCGCGCAGACCACCGGTGAGCACGGCCCGGTCCACCCATTGGCGTGCCTGACGCGCGGCGAGTTCCCAGCTCTCGCGGCACTCCCGGGCTCGGGTCCACAAGTGATGGTGACGCTGTTCCAGGATCAGCAGCTTCCGTTTCAGCAGTTCGGCGGCGTTTCGCGCCGTGTCCACACGGTGCCGCAGCCATTGGCGGCCCGCCCGCCCCGGCGGTACCCGAATCATGACCGCGGTTCCTTCCGGTGGTTCTCGGGCAGATGGAGGCTCATCAGTTCGGCGGGCAGCATCGTCAGCTCCGGTCGCGGCAGCCGCGCCACGACCCGCCACAGCCGGTCGAGGGTGTCGGTCATGTCCCGGCACTCGTCACGGCGCTGCGACAGCAGGTCCTCGCCGAAACCGGCCTCCAGAGCCAGGTAACGCCGATCGATGTCGCTCAACGCCTCCGGTCCGACCAGTTCGGACAGTTCGCGTATCTGTCGGGCCCTGGCCAACGCGGCCAGTACCTGAGCCGCCACGTCCAGGTGGTCGTCGCGGGTACGTCCTGGTCCGGCGCCGTGGCGCATCAACCGCGACAGCGAGGCCAGCGGATCGACGGGCGGGTACACGCCGGAACCGTGCGCCCGCGCGGACAACACCACCTGCCCTTCGGTTATGTAGCCGGTGAGATCGGGCACCGGATGCGTCAGGTCTCCGGCGGGCATGGTCAGCACCGGAACGATGGTCACCGATCCCGGCCGGTCCCGCAGTCGGCCGCACCGTTCATACAGGGACGCCAGATCGCTGTACAGGTATCCGGGATAGCCGCGCCGGGCCGGGATGTCGTGCCGGGCCGTGGCGACCTCACGCAACGCCTCGGCGTAGGAGGTCATGTCGGTCAGGACCACCAGTACGTGACGGCCCTGGCCGAAGGCCAGGTTCTCGGCGATCGTCAAGGCCACCCTCGGGGTGACGACGCGTTCGATGACCGGTTCGTCGGCGGTGTTGAGCAGCAGCACGAGTTCCCCGGCGGCGGCACGTTCGGCCAGGACGTCGCGGGCCGCCGCCGCGTCGGCATGGGAAAGACCCATACCGGCGAACACGACGCAGAACGGTTCGCCACCGGTGTGCGCCTGAGCCGCGATCTGGGTGGCCAGTTCCAGATGCGGCAACCCCGGTATCGAGAACACCGGCAGCTTCTGGCCACGCACCAAAGTGGTCAAACCGTCGACCACGGAGACTCCGGTGTGGACCGGTTCGCTGGGGGGCATGCGACGGGTCGGGTTGATCGGGCTTCCCGCCACCGGCAGTCGCTCGGAGCCGAGGATCGGCGGTCCACCGTCGACGGGCACCCCACGCCCGTTGCACACCCGGCCAAGCCACCCCGAACCGACCACCACCCGGAACACCGAACCGGTGAACTCCACCCCGGTGCCGGTGACGGTCATCCCGTCGGTCCCCTCGAGCACCTGCACCACCGCCAGGTCTTCGTCCACTTCGAGCACCAGACCGTGACGAAGCCGCCCGTCCGGCATCCGGATCCGGGCGAACTCGTCCCAGCCCACCCCGGACACCCGGTCGAGGACCAGCAGCGGCCCCCGCAGCGACCGCACCGATGTGTACTCGAGCCGGGCCCAGGGATTCACGATGCCAGTTCCTTCAGACGTTCCAGCACCACGTCCCGGCGAGCTCGCACTCCCTCGACGTCGTCGGGGCCCGACTCCTCACGCGCCCGCACGAGCGGCGAATAGTCGGCCCCCTCCACGTCGGCGGCGGGGACACCCGTGGTGACGGCGGTTTGAGCGGCATCGATCACCGCGATCACCGCCTCGGCCAGCGCCACGGTCTTGGCGGTGGTGCAGTGGGCGTCCGTCGCCGACAGCGCGCTCTGCTGTAGCACCGCCTCACGAATCAACCTGCCGCCCAGCAGGATCACGCGTTCGTGCGGCGGCAGCGCCGTCGTGCCGACGAGCTCGGCAAGCGCGGAGAGCCTGTCGGCTTCGGACAGCACCGTCGTCAGCCGTTCGCGCCGGGCCCACCAGGCGCGATCCCCGTGGGCGGCGTGCCAGGCACCGATGGTCTCGGCATCCCGGCAGAACGAACCCGACCACGACACCGACGGATAGTGCCGGGCATAGGCCAGGTCGCGGTCCAGAGTCCAGCGGCAGCGGACGAACCGCTCGGTGTAGGCGGTCACCGGCTCGGTCAGGTCCCCGCCGGGTGGGGAGACCGCCCCCACCACGGTCACCGATCCGATGCGGCCGCCAAGGGTCTCCACCACTCCGGCACGTTCGTAGAACGCCGCCAGCGCCGAGGCCAGCCCGGCCGGGTAGCCCTCCTCGGCGGGCAGTTCCCGGTTCCGGGAGGCGAACTCGCGCAACGCTTCCGCCCACCGGGAGGTGGAGTCGGCGATGAGCACCACGTGCAGACCCATGTCACGGAAGTACTCGGCGACGGTCATCCCGGTGTGGATGCTCGCTTCGCGGGCCATCATGGGCATGTTCGAGGTGTTGGCGATGACCACGGTGCGGTCGGCCAACCTGCCGCCGGAGCGAGGATCGGTGAGCGACAACAGTTCCGCCACTACTTCGGCCATCTCATTGCCCCGCTCACCGCATCCGATGTACACGATCACGTCGGCGTCGCACCACTTGGCCACCTGCTGCAACAGGACGGTCTTGCCGGTGCCGAAGCCGCCGGGAACCGCGGCGGAGCCGCCGCGCGGCACCGGGAACAGCAGGTCCAGGACGCGCTGTCCGGTGTGGAGGGGAGCGGTCTGTTCCAGCCGGTTTCGGACCGGACGGGGGCGGCGCACCGGCCATGGTTGTGCCATGTGGACCGGCTGACCGGCAACCCGCGCGATCACCGTCTCGGCCGGGTATCGGCCCTCGGGGGCCAGATACTCGAGTTCCCCGGCAAGCGTGGGTGGAACCAGGACCGGGTGTTTGACCGGGCGGGAGTCGCGCAGCACACCGAGTTCGTCGCCGGGACCCACCCGGGCTCCCACGGTCGCGAGTGGATCGAACGACCAGGGTCGGGATCCGAAGGACGGTGCGGCGGTCCCGCGACCCAGGAAGTCCGGGGCGTCGGACAGCGGACGCAGCAGACCGTCGAAGACGCCGCCCAGCAGTCCCGGGCCCAGCGGAGCCGACAGCGGCGATCCGCCGGTGCGGACCACAGCCTTCGGGGCCAGGCAGCCGGTGTCCTCGTACGCCTGCACCGTGGCGATGTCGTCCCGCACCGCCACGACCTCACCGGGGATACCCTCGGTTCCCAGCCACACCGTCTCGTTCATCGCCACGGGCGCACTGAGATCGACGTCGACCAGCGGGCCGCATACCCGCCGCACCCGTCCGAAGGTCTGGTTCACGGTGTCCACAACCCTTCGACCGCGAGTCCGAGCCGGTCGACGGCCCGATCGGCCAACAGCCGCAGGCCACAGTCCACCCGGGCCCCCGGCGCGCTGGCGGTCACCTCGCCGACGTCGGTCTCGATCCGGGCGGCGGAGCCCAGCAGCCGCCGCGCCTCGGCGGTGAACCGTTCGGTGAGGTCCGCGTATCGCGGTTCGGCGGCGATCGTGGCGACGGCGCGGCGAACCTCCTCCCGCAGCCGTTGGTACGCGCGGTTTCGGGCACGCAGTTCCGCCGCGCGCACCGCTCGGCGGGTCCGGGCTCGCTTTTCGTCCAGAATGGAGTTAGCGATCGCGTCGCCTTCCGCGTTGGCCTGCCGTTTGACCTGTTCCGCCCGCCGTCGAGCCTCCGCCACGGTGTCGGCGGCCTCTTCCCGGGCTGCCCGCAACAGCTCCTCGGCGTCCGAACGGGCCCGGGACAACAGCGCGGTCGTCGCCGGAGTGAGGTCATCGGTGAACGGTCGCGGCCTCACTCCGGGATCACCACCGTGAGGGGTCGGCCGACGCGGCCGGAGCCCAGGCTTCGATCCGCGGCGGCGGTGAGGATGACGACCGTCACCTCCGGACCCAGGTCGCGCCACGCCCGCCGTACCTGCTCGGGATCCTCCGCCGGGCACACCAGCGCCCCGGCCAGGGACCAACCGGTCACCAGGTCCCGTTCGCCGATCACCGCGACCCGGCCCATGGTCAGGAACGTCCGATCAGGATGATCGCCACGATCAGCCCGTAGATGGCGATTCCCTCGGCCAGACCCACGATCACCATGGCCCGGCCGAACAGCTCAGGCCGTTCGCTCAATGCCGCCAGCGCCGCGGAACCGGTGTACGCCACCGCGATCGCCGCTCCGATCGAGGAGCCGACCACCGCGATCGCCGCTCCCAGCAACGCGGCCCAGTTCGCCTCGTCACCGGATTCGGCCGGGGCGGCGGCCTGGGCGGGCTCGCCCGTCAGTACCAGCAACACCACCAGTAGCGCGCTCGCCAGCAGCAGGGCGTTGACGGCGATCAGCAGCACGGTCCCGGCCCGCCGCCGCCGACGCGACAGGCCGTAGGCGGCGGCCACCGCCGCGACGACGAGCGCGAGCCCCGCCAGCAACACGATCATGACCGATCCTCCTCCATGTCAGTCCATATGGGAATTCTCCAGGGGTGGAATGGTTCACCGAATCCGGTGAACATCCGCGAGAACAGTTCGTAGAACTCGAGTCGCAGCGCTTGGATCGCGGCCACCAGTGCCTCCAGCGCGAACGCCACCGCGTTGCCGAGCACGAACACCAGCACCGCCGCGATCGTCCCGGGGAGACCCCCGTCGGCCAGTCCGGTGGTGCCGTGCCACACCAACCCGGCCAGTGCGGCGTGGGTGAGTCCGAACGCCGCCAACCGGGCGAAGGAGAACAGGTTGGAGCCAAGCCGCAGGATCGCGTCGAAGACCTCGACCCCGGCCTGCGCCATCCCGCCGGCGCCACCACCGGAAGCGGCGTAGAACCCGACACCCGACAGCGCCAGACCGACCGCGGTGACGCAGACGCCGACACCGATGAGCACATATCCGTGCAGGAGAAGCCCGGCGGCCAGCGCGCCCAAGCCGACGAAGACCGTCAGCCCCGCGCCGCCCGAGGAGGCGTACACCGCCAGCCGAGGCCCGCCCTCCCGCCAGCGATTCACGACCGCGGCCGCGTAGGCCGCGGCCAGCAACACGGCGCCCACCGCCACCGACGCCCACAGCAGCGTCATCGGCTGTTCGAGCGGAGCCACCCACAGGACCGGCAGCACCCCGGTGGGCCCGAAGAACTCCCCGTACAACACCCCGAAACCGACACTGGTGAACCCCGCGGCGAGCACGAACGGCCAGGCCCGCACCGCCCACAGCAGTCGCCGCGGCGGCCGGAACCGCAACCACAGCGCGACCAGCAGGAGCAGCAGTCCGTGACCGGCGTCGCCGAACATCATGCCGAACATGAACACGTACGCCGCGGCCGCCGGAAGCGTCGGATCGACGTCGCGATAGGGGAGCGTGCCGTAGGTGGTGACCAATTCGGTGAAGGAGCCGCGCCAGGGTCCACCTTCGGGCAACAGGGTGGGCGGATCGACTCCCGGCGGCGACGGCAGCGGCACCACCGCGGCGCCCAGCCGACTCAGCCGGGCGGTCAGATCCGGCAGTGCCGATTCGGCAAGCCACCCGGTCAGCGCGGCGAACTCGCCCCGCCGGACGGCCTGGGCCGCGTGAGTCTCCAGCTGGGCCTCCCCGGCCAGCAGGTCCAGGCGACCGCCTCGCACCAGTTCGTCCAGGTCCGGTTCCCACTCCGAGAGCGCCGGCGAATCCACTGTGGCATGGGCCGCCCGCAGTGCCCGTCCGGCCGGTCCGGCCGACGACTCGGCCCAGGAGGTCGAGTCGAGCTGGACGGTTCCGGTGTCCGCCACGGCCGCCAGGGCGGCGCGCAGATCCGCCTGCCCGGCGACGATCGCGACGCGTCGCATCCGTACCGGACGCATCGTCTCAGACAACGGCATCGTAGACCCCCAGCGCTCTTCCGCCCCGTGCCGCGCAGTGCAGGGCCGCGCGGACCCGCCGGGCGTCGGCCGCCAGCATGCCGACACAGCCGACCACCACGGCACGTCCGGCTTTGGGCGTCGACAACAGTGCCCGAGCCTCGCGCTCCATTCGAACCCACCAGGCGTTCTCGGCACGCCACAGCTGGCCGGGATCACCGACCCCAGCCAGCGGCCAGCGTGCGTTGTGCCGCAACCCCTGTGTGAACCCGTCCCAGTCGCCGGCGGCCACACCGTCTCCCAGCAGCGTCCGCATTCGACGGCGTGTCGAGTCCTCAACCGGTCGACCGTCGAGGAACAGGAGCCGGGCGGTCAGCAACGCGGCACCACCGGCGGCCCAACCGGCCGCCTCCGGGACCACGGTCATCACCCGCCGAGCCCACTCCAGCCCCAGGGACGACGCGATGGCCGCGGGCGTGATGCCTTCCGGATCCCGCCAGGGCGTGGTCGCCAGCAATTCGGCGAGTTCCGTGGTCGAGGCGGCCTCGCGCAGCCGTGGCCAGGCCGTGGACAACCTGCCCAGGTCGAAATACCGTCCGGTCTTCAGAGCGGACAGTTCCCGGGCGAGTTCGACCACATTGGCCATCTCTAGGCCGGCGGCGAGCACCCGGACGATCTCCGCCCCCTGTCGGGGCTGCCAACCGGCCAACACCCGCAACTGCCACAACAGCGCCTCGACCACGCCGTGCTCGGCATCGGCGAGGCTTTGTCCAGAGTAAACAGAATGCCCGTATGGTCCCTGGGCCAGTGTGGAAATCGCGGCCCGCGCGGACGCACTCGAAGCCAGTTCGCGTGCACCCGCGACGCCAAGCCGACGGTTCAGCAACGCGCGTGCCCGGATGCCCCCGGCAACCCATCCGGCCCTCATCACGAGCCGCCGGTCACGGTTCGATCGGCGTCGAGGACCCGGCGGGCCCAATCCTCCGCCTGGTGCACCAGATCCGGCATCCTGGCCCGCGCCAATGCGTCCACCATGGAGACAGCATCCCGGACGGCGGCTTCGACCTGACTGTCGTCATCGGCGGTCGCGCGCGCCTGCGCGATCGACTCGGCGCGCAACGCCGCCGCCTCCGTTCGTGCCCGGTGAAGCAGCTCCTCGGCTCGTCGCGTCGCCTCGGCGCGCAGTCTCGCCGCCTCGGCGCGCGCGTCCGCCCGAATCCTTTCGGCTTCCTGCTCGGTGGCCGACAGGACCGCCAGCAACGGCTCGAGTTCGGCGGCCCGTTCGGCGACGCGGTCGGCCGGCACACCCCGGACGGCGGCCGCGCCGGGCGCACCGGCCGGGCGAAACCGTTCCAGGAAGTCGCGAAGCGCCATGATCCGACCGTATGGCCGCGGTGGAAACCCGTGGCGAGGATCTTCGGGCACGGTGCCGCGGTCGTCGGCCCCTGCGCGCACGGCCCAACGACCCTGGCGCCGCCATGGCGCCGCGCGCGGGCTGCCCGCGTCCAGAAACGTTGGGGCACAAGGTCCCGGGTACGGCGCGCCAATCCTGAGGACCTTGAACCCATGCGGCGTCCCCGCTCGCGCGAAACGGTAAAGGGGAGAGGAGGTGAGCATGATGACGAAGACACTCGGACGTCTGACCTGGCGAGACGGTGTCGCGACGCTGATCGTGTTGTTCACGTTCGGCCTCTACGCCGCGTATCTCGCCGGTGCCGGTCTTCCCGTGGTGGGTGGTGTGCGCGGCCTCGCGGTCGCGGCACTGATCCTCGGTGTTTCCGCGTGCGCCGTCGGCGCGACGGAATCGGCCAAGGCAACTCCCGCCAAACAGATCGGCCAGGTCCTCGGTGCGGTGGCGGGCATCGCGTTCCTCATCGCGCTGTTCACCGGCAACGGAATCGCCCTCGCGTTCTTCCTCGGTGCCATCGGTCTGCTGTGGGCGGCTACCACCGTCCAGCACCTGATCGGGAGCCTGAGCCGAACGACACCGGGCAAGACGATGCACCCGGTCGGATGAATCTCACCTGACTCCACCGGACCCCCGCCCCGGCCACCGGTGCGCGGGGGTCCGGCTTCGACATCGGCCGTCGGCCGAGAAGGAAAGAGGAGACAATCCATGAACGGACAGACGCTGACACTCACCGCCCGCTCCGGCGAATCCCTCAGCCGGTGGTTGTGGCTGGTGAAGTGGATCCTGTTGATCCCGCACTACCTCGTCCTGTTGTTCCTGTGGACGGCGTTCGTGGTCCTGACGATCGTCGCGTATGTCGCGGTGTTGATCACCGGCGTCTATCCACGCTGGATCTTCGACTTCAACGTCGGCGTCCTGCGGTGGCACTGGCGGGTGAACTACTACGGCTACGCCGCGCTGGGAACCGACCGCTATCCGCCCTTCACCCTGGCCGACGACCCGTCGTATCCGGCGCGACTGGACATCGCGCGCCCCGAGCGGATCGCGCGCTGGCGTCCGCTGGTGCACTGGCTGCTGGCGATACCCCACCTGGTGCTGCTCAACGCGTTCGTGGCCGCCCCGGTCTGGGGCGACTATGACGCGCCGACCCGGGAACGGGCCGTCGTGTCGATCGGTGTCCTCGGCGCCGCCGTGCTCATCCTCGGTTTCGGGCTGCTGTTCACCGGACGCCGCCTCAGCGGCCTGTACGACCTGCTGCTCGGCCTCGCCCGCTGGGGATACCGGGTGCTGGCCTATGTCGCGCTCATGACCGACGTCTATCCACCGTTCCGCCTCGACCAGGGCGACGCACCCACGATTGTGGAACATCATGGGCCGTGATCGGTTGTGGCTCAGCTGGTTCGGCTGGGTCACCCTCGGGGAGTGCGCCGGTTTCGCGGTGCCCTCCGCGACCTACGCGATCACTCCCTCGGCCCCGGCGCCGGTACAGACGGCACTGATGCTGGCGGCTGGTTGCACCGAGGGATACATCCTCGGCCTCGCCCAGGCGCGGGTGCTGCGGCGGGTGTTGCCGGGGACCCGGCACTGGCCGACAGCCACCGCGCTCGGCGCCGGGATCGCCTGGGTGTGCGGCCTCGTCATCGCCGAACTGTGGTCCGAGGCCGTGTTGCCGCTGCCCGCGACGGCCGGTGTCACGGTGGTGCTGGCCGTGACGGGACTGATGTCGATCGGAACCGCGCAATGGTGGCTGCTGCGCGGACGACTCGCCAGGGCGGGCTGGTGGATCACCGGCACGGCGGCGGCCTGGGTGGCGGGACTCGCGGTGTTCCTCACGGTGTCGACTCCACTATGGCATGAAGGTCAGCCGACCGGTGCGGTCGTCGTGATCGGGATGTTCGCCGCGACACTGATGGCGGCGGCGATGGCCGCGGTCACCGGTGCGGTCCTGTGGTGGCTGTTGTCGGCGACGACCGCGCGGTCGTCGGTCTAGCGTCCATTATGGCGTAGTGCCCGAGAGGGCAGAGCTCAAAGTCCCCGTTGGCGTGGCCGCTTCGCCCCTGCGTCGGTACGCGGGATTCGGCGAGTCTGGAGACATGAACGAGAACTCGCCCGCCCCAGTGGTCGTCGGTGTCGACGGTTCGGACGACAGCCCGAGCACCGTCATCCTGGCCGCCGCATACGCCGCCGACCGTCAAAGTCCACTTCGTATCGTCCACGCCCGCGCGTGGCCCACCTACACCGGCAATCCGCCGCTGCTCACCCCACCCGTCGCGCCCATTGAGGACGAACCGACGGCCCGGCTGATCGTCGACAATGCCCGCGACCTGGTCCGTGGAGTTCACCCCGACGTGAACGTCACCGGCCACGTGATCGACGGCGGACCCGCCGTCGTCCTGATAGACGAGTCCCGTCACGCCACCCTCGTGGTCGTCGGATCCCACGGGCACGGCGGACTGGCGAGACGGGCGCTCGGCTCGACCGCGATGGACGTGGCCGCGCGGGCGACCTGCCCGGTGCTGGTCGTGCGCGGTGAGGTCACCAGGAACGGTCCGGTCGTGGTGGGTGTGGACGGTCGGGGCACGTCCAAGGCCGCGATCGACTTCGCGTTCGCCGAGGCGCGGGCCCGGAGTGTGCCGCTGCGGGCCGTCCACGCCTGGCACCACTCGACCAACCTCGTCGACACCGCCGAGTCGGAAGCCGACGGACGGCAACGCGCGCGATCGGTCCTGGACGAATGGCTGTCCGATGATCGCGGGAACTTCGGTGATGTCGTCGTCGAGACCGTGCCGGTGCATCAGGCCAACCCCGCGCGGGCACTGGGGGAGGAGTCGGCGAAGGCGAGCCTGGTGGTCCTCGGGTCCCGGATGCGCGGCGCCCTGCGGTCCCGGCTATTGGGTTCGACCGGATACGCGATGGTCCACACCAGCCAGTGCCCGGTGGTGATCGTTCGCTCCGCGACATAGCGGCGCGGGTTTTCGCCGAGCCGGCGCGGGTAAGCGGGACTCAGGCCGCGCCAACGACTTTGGTCCCTGCCGGTTCAAGTATCTGGACCCTGCGTCGGATCCCGGCGAGCCGGGAAGCTGAATACCGCGTCCGGCAGGGCATGGCACCTCATACCGGACATCCGAGACACAATGGAGGACAGACAGATGGCGGCTCCGATCATCGTCGGATTCGACGGTTCACCACACAGCCAGGTCGCGGTCGACTGGGCGGCCGAGGAAGCCCGACTGCGGCAGCGTCGGTTGCTGATCATCCACTCGTTCCTGGTGTTGTCCCCGTTGGCGACGGACCTCGACTCCAGCAGGCACGAAGCCTCGCGTGCCAGCGTGGGCGATCTCGTCGACAAGGAAGTCGCCAGAATCCGCGACCTGAACCCCGACCTGGAGGTCAGCGGCAAGGTCGTCGGTGGCATGTCGGCCAGCATCGACCTGGTCGAGGCGTCCGAGGACGGCGAACTGTTGGTCGTTGGCAGCCGTGGCCGAGGCAGATTCACCTCGCTGCTGCTGGGCTCGACCTCGACGCAGGTCACCGCCTACTCGCGCTGCCCGGTCGTGGTGGTCCGCGGCCCGGCGCCGGTGAGGAGCCAGGAACCCGATCGCATCGTCGTCGGCGTGGACGCCTCCCCGCTGTCCCAGGCCGCACTGCGGTTCGCCTTCGAGGAGGCATCGCTGCGCGAAGCCCGGCTGATCGCCGTTCACGCCTGGACCCACCCGGTCGCCACCGAATCCGGCGACGTGCTTCCGCAGGTCTACTCCATCGAGGAACGCGCCGACAGCGAGAAACGCGTGCTGGCCGAGGCTTTGGCCGGGTGGCCGCAGAAGTACCCCGACGTGCCGGTGGAGCGGGTGTGTGAACGCGTCGACGCCCGCCAACTGCTGCAGGAGAAATCCGCGGGGGCCTGCCTCGTGGTGTTGGGTTCGCGAGGGCACGGCGGTTTCACCGGCCTGCTGCTGGGCTCCACCACGCAGGCGATGGTGCATCACGCCGACGCGCCCGTGGCCGTCGTCCACTCGTCGGGCGCATCCTGATCGGCACGACGATGATCCGTTGGCGCTTGGTCACCGATGCCGCGAGATTCGCGCGGCTGTTGAGCCTCGACGACAACCCGTTGCGGCGCGAAGTGGATCGCGTCGAGGCTATGGCCGCCCGCTTCGTCATTCTCATCGTGGCGGCACTGCTGCCGGTGTGCGTATGGCTGGGGATGAGGATCCACGAGGACGGTCTGGCCACCATGGAATCTCAAGCCCTGACGCACTACCAGGTAACGGCGGTGTTGACGCATGACATCCAGCCCGCCGTGGCAACGTCCTCGTACCAGCAACGCTGGGGTGAGGCGCGCTGGCAGACACGTCACGGCATCGAGGACAGCGGACGCGTCAAAGCCCCGGCGGGCGCCAGGGCTGGCGACACGGTCACGATCTGGCTTGACGGCGACGATCAACTCGCCGAGCCGCCGTTGACGCGGCAACAGGCGAGCGGACGGGCCGTCTTCGCGGCCGTCTTCGCCTACATCGGCGTCGTCGAACTCGGATTCGGGGTGTGCTGGCTGGTGCGACGGCGCCTCGACCGAATCCGGATGCGTTCATGGGAGACGCAATGGTCCCGGTTCGCCTCGTGACCTCCGAAACCGGCTTGTCGCGCACCCAAGCCGCGAAGCTGTTGGCCTCGCGGGGACCCAACGAGATTCCCGTCGCCCGCCGTGCCAGCCGCTGGTGGGCGCTGGCGAAGCAGTTGACGCACTTCTTCGCGCTGCTGCTGTGGGCGGCGGCCGGACTGGCCTTTCTGATCGGCATGCCGCAACTGGCGGTGGCCATCGTCATCGTCGTGGTGGTCAACGCCGGATTCGCCCACATTCAGGAGTACCGCGCCGACCGGGCCGCCGAACGGTTGCGGGATCTGATGCCCGCCAACGCCACCGTCATCCGCGACGGACACCGGCTCACGATTCCCGCCGCGCGGCTGGTGCCCGGCGACCTGGTCTTGCTGGAAGCGGGGGACCGCATCAGCGCGGACCTGCGTGTCGTCGGCGGCGAGATCGCCGTCGACGAGTCCATGTTGACCGGCGAGGGGGTCGCGCGGCGGGTGACGACCGACGCGACGGTGTACGCGGGCACCTTCGCGGTGGAGGGCGCGGCCGCCGCGCGGGTGTCGGCGACCGGCGTGCGGACCCGGCTGGCGCAGATCACCATGCTGACCCGGCAGACGCACCGTCCCCCGAGCCCGCTGGCGGTGCGGCTCAACCGGGTCGTGACCGTCATCGCCGTGGTGGCCGTGGCCGTGGGCGCGATGTTCTTCGGGATCTCACTGCTGCTGGGCAGCGACCCGGCCGTCGGGTTCGTCTTCGCCCTGGGCGTGACGGTGGCGCTGGTGCCGGAGGGACTGCTGCCGACCGTGACGTTGTCGCTGGCGTGGGGGGCGCGAGCCATGGCGGACAAGAACGCGCTCGTCAAGCGGCTGGAGTCGGTGGAGACCCTCGGCTCGGTGACCTACATCTGCACCGACAAGACCGGAACCCTGACCCGCAACCAGATGACGGTTACGCGAGTGTGGACACCGCGGGGCCTCGCCTCGGTCACCGGCGAGGGCTACGAACCACGAGGCGACGTCGACGGGCCGCGGGAGGCCGTCGAAGCGCTCGCCTACGCCGCGGTGCGGGCCTCGTCGGGCCGCCTGGTGGAACACGACGGTCACGCCACACCGCACGGCGACCCGATGGAGGTCGCCTTTCACGTACTGGCCTTGCGTTGCGGCATCGACGTAGCGGCGAGAGAAGCCGCTGAACCCGAGAAGCACCGCTACGCCTTCGACAGCGCTCGTCTCATGTCATCCACATTGGTGGAGGACACGCTGTATGTGAAGGGGGCGCCCGAGGCCGTGTTCTCCCGATGCCGGGACACCGGATCCGCCGCCGAGGCCGCCGCCGACTTCGCCCGCTCCGGCCTGCGGGTGCTGGCCGTTGCCGCCCGAACCGCGTCCGCGATGGGGCAGGGCGCCGAGGCCGACGAACGCGACCTGACCCTGCTGGGGGTGGCGGGCCTGGCCGACCCTCCCCGCCCCGACGTCGCCGACGCGATCGCCGCGTGCCGTCGGGCCGGTATCCGGCTGACCGTGGTCACCGGGGACCACCCCGCGACCGCCAGCGCCGTGGCTCGGCGAGTGGGCCTGCTGGATCACGGTTCCCTGGTGATCACGGGCGCGGAGCTGCCCGGCGACGAGGCCGCGCTGGCCGAACTGCTGGATCGCGACGGGGTGGTGGTCGCACGCGTGACCCCGGAGGACAAGCTGCGCATCGCCCGCGCCCTGCAGAACAGTGGCCACATCGTGGCCATGACCGGCGACGGCGTCAACGACGCCCCCGCGCTGCGCACCGCCGACATCGGCATCGCCATGGGTGCCTCGGGCAGCGACATCGCCCGGGAGGCCGCCGATCTGGTGCTGCTGGACGACCACTTCGCCACCATCGTCGCGGCGGTCGAAAGAGGACGCGCCACATTCGTCAACATCAGGCGGTTTCTGACGTATCACCTCACCGACAACGTCGCCGAACTGGCGCCGTTCGTCGTGTGGGCGCTCAGCGGCGGGTCGTTTCCGCTGGCCATCGGCGTCCTGCAGATTCTCGCCCTCGACATCGGCACCGACCTGTTGCCCGCACTGGCGCTGGGCGCCGAACCCCCCAACCCCCGCACCATGACCACCGGTGCCCGCACCGGTGCCCTCATCAACCGCGGCGTCCTGATCCGGGCTTTCGGCGTGCTGGGGCCCGCCGAGGTGCTCGCCTCGCTGACGGCGTTCACCGTCGTGCTGCTGGCGGGAGGCTGGCTGCCCGGAAGCGACGTACCCGCGCCGCTGCTGCACATCGCCTCGGGCACGGCCTTCGCCGCGATCGTCCTGGGACAGCTGGCCAACGCCTTCGCCTGCCGCAGCGTCTCACGCCCCGCGTTCCGGATCGCTCTGACGACCAACCGGCTGTTGCTGGTGGCCGTGGGGATCGAGATCGTCCTGCTGGGCGTGTTCCTGGGACTGCCACCGCTGGCGCAGCTGCTCGGAGGCGGCTGGCCGTCCCTTTTGGGCTGGACCCTGGCGGTGGCAGCGGTGCCCATGGTGCTGGCGGCCGACGCGGCACACAAGACAGTCATCAATCACCGATGGAGGACCAGATGAGCGACACCAACCCGACCAAGGACGCGTCGAGGCGGGCACTGACCCTTGACGGGAGGATCGTGTCGATCCGGCCGGTGCGGCCCGGTGACGCGGCGGGCCTGACCTCCCTGCACGACACCGCCGACACCCGCAGCATCAAACTCCGGTTCTTCGCGCTGGGCAAGGACACCGTCCCCCGGGAGGTGGAACGGTTGACCCGTCCGCCCGGCGACGACTTCGCCGCCCTGGTCGCCGTCGACCACGGCCGCATCGTCGGTGTGGCCTCCTACGAGCGAGAACCCGGCGCGAGCCGGGGTGAGCTGGCGGTGTTCGTCGCCTCGGCGCACCACGGCCGCGGCATCGCCACCCTGCTGCTGGAGCACCTCAGCGTCGAAGCGCACCGCAACGGCCTCACCCAGCTGGAGGGCAAGGTGTTGCTGAACAACACCGCCATGCTGAAAGTCATTTGCGGGCTGTCGGCGGACGGGCTGTCGCCCGCGATCGGCAACGTCGTGGACTTCACGCTGCCCACCAGCTTCAGCGACCGTGAACTGTCCGCTGTCGACTTTCGCGGCCGCTCGGCCCAGCAGCGTTCGCTGGCGCCCCTGATGACACCGCGCACGGTGGCCGTCGTCGGTGCCGGACGGCGGCCCGGCGGCATCGGCCACGAGATCCTGCGCCAGATCCTCGAATACGACTTCACCGGCTCGGTCTACCCGATTCACCCGCACGCCGACACGATCGCCGGACAACGCTGCTACAAGTCCCTGGACGAGGTCCCCGCCGCCGTCGACCTGGTGATCGTCGCGGTCCCCGCCGCGGCGGTCGCCGATGTCATCGACGAGGCCGGGCGCGCCGGTGCCCGGGCCGCGGTCGTGATCAGTTCCGGCTTCGCCGAGATCGGCGAGGCCGGAGTCGGCGCGCAGGCGGAACTGGTGAACCGGGCCCGGCGTCACGACATGCGCCTCGTCGGCCCCAACTGCCTCGGATTCATCAACACCGACCCACGGGTGCGGCTGGCGGCGAGTTTCGCCGTCGACGTCCCCGAACCCGGAGGACTGGCGGTGGCCTCGCAGTCGGGCGCGGTGGGTATCGCGGTGCTGCATCACGCGCGCGGTGCCGAACTGGGGATCCGCTCGTTCGTGTCCCTCGGCAACAAAGCCGACGTCAGCGGCAACGACCTGCTGTCGTACTGGTTCGACGATCCCGACTGCCGGGCGGCGGCCCTGTACCTGGAGTCCTTCGGCAACCCGCGACGGTTCGCGCGGGTGGCGCGGGCGTTCGCCAGGCAGAAACCGATACTCGCGGTCAAGAGCGGACGGTCCAGCGGCGGCCGTCGTGCCGGGGCGTCCCACACCGCCGCCGCGGCGGCGGCCAACACCACGGTGGATTCGCTGTTCGAACAGTCCGGGGTGATCCGCACCGACACCCTCGGTGAGATGATCGACGCGGCCCGACTGCTGTCCGAGCAGCCGTTGGCGGCGGGGAACCGGATCGCGATCGTCGGCAACGCGGGCGGCATCAACGTGCTGGCCGCCGACAGCGCCGAGACCGCCGGACTGACCTGCCCGCAGCTGTCACCCCCGCTGGCGGACCGACTGCGTGCCGATCATCCCGCCGTCGTCACCACCGACAATCCCATCGACCTGGGCGCGGCCACCACACCGGCGGCCATGCGCGACACCATCGTGACGGTGGCCGACAGCGGCGAGACCCACGCCATGGTCGTGGCCTTCGCCGCGTCCCGTTCCACTGACGTACCCGGCTGCCTGCAGGCCATCGCCGACGCTGCCGACGCCGCGCCCGACACACCGATGGCCGTGGTCCTGATCGGTGTCACCGACGCACCGGCCACACTGGGCAAACGACGGGTCCCCGTGTTCGACCTTCCCGAACGCGCGGTGGCCGCACTGGGGCGAGCCGTCGGCTACGCCGAATGGCGGCGCCAGCCCCTGGGCGAGTCCCCGCAACTGTCCGATATCGACCAACCTGCCGCCCGGTCGCTCGTCGACGAGGCGCTGCGCACCGGCGGCGGCTGGCAGAACGCCGAATGGTCGCGCGGACTGCTGGCAAGCTACGGCATTCCCCACGTCGAAACCCGCTTCGCCACGTCCGTACACGAAGCCGTCGCGGCGGCCGATGCCATCGGCTTTCCCGTGGCGCTCAAGGCCGACGATCCGACGATGGTCCACAAGACCGAACGCGGAGCCGTCCACCTGGGGCTCGACTCGGCCGCCGCCGTCAAGAGCGCGTACCTGGCCATAGGCAACGCGCTGCACACCTCCGTGCCCCGGGTCGCCGTGCAGCCCATGGTGACCGGCACGGTCGAACTCATCGCCGGTGTCACCCACGACCGGCAGTTCGGGTCGGTCGTGATGCTGGGACGGGGCGGAATCCAGACCGAACTGTGGGACGACAACGCCTTCCGGCTGTTGCCGCTGACCGATCTGGACGCCCGGCGGATGTGGCGCTCGTTGCGCACGGCACCTCTGCTGACGGGGTATCGCGGCAGTCAGCCCGTCGACACCTATCGACTCGAAGACCTGATGCTGCGGCTGGCGCGGCTGGCCGAGGACTTCCCCGAACTGGCCGAACTGGACATCAACCCGCTGCTGGCCGGTCCCGGGCTGCTGGCGGCCGTCGACGTCAAGGTCAACGTCGCCGCCACCGACACCGGCGCCGAATGGATGCTGCCCACCCTGCGAGAACCGTGAGACAAGGAGACACGACATGTCCACTCCGGTAGCCGTCGGATACGACGATTCCGAACACAGCGAGCGCGCCGTCGCATGGGCGCTCGACGAGGCACGGCTGCGCGGCCTGCCCCTGCTCCTGGTGACCGTCCACCTGACGATGGGCGCCCCGCCGCCACCCGCCGAGGGAGAAACCGACCCCAGCGCCGAACGAAAGTCCGTTCAGGACATGCTCGACGCCGCCAAGCGGAGGCTGGAGCTGACCGCGCCGGATGTGAGCATCGAGACCGCACTGATCAGTGCCTCGACCTCCAGCGGCGGCCTGGTGTCGGAGTCCCACAAATGGGCGCTGCTGGTGCTGGGTGATCGCGGCCGCGGCGGCTTCGCCGGGATACTCCTGGGCTCGACCACCACCCAGGTCAGCGCGCACGCCCACTGCCCGGTCATCGTCGTGCGCGACACCGATACCGGTGACGGCCCCAACGCCGGACGAGTGGTCATCGGTGTGGACGGTTCGGTGCTGTCGCAGGCGGCCGTCCGCTTCGGACTGCGGGAGGCACGGCTACGCCGGCTACCGGTGACCGTCCTGCACGCCTGGCACTATCCGACCACGACCCGGGACGGCTACTTCGTCCTGGGCGTCGGCGATCGCGAGGCGATGGAGAACCGTGCCACCGCGGTGCTGTCGGACTCGTTGGCCGGAATCCGGCGCGAATACGCCGACGTCGAGGTCACGCGGACCTCGCTGCACGGCAACACCCGGCAGATCCTGCTGGAACAGTCCAGGGGCGCTCAGCTGCTGGTGGTCGGTTCCCGGGGACACGGGGGCTTCGCCGGACTCGTCCTGGGTTCGACGAGCCAGGCCATGTTGCACCACGCCCACGCGCCGGTGGCGATCGTCCACGCCGCGGACGAGGCGACGCCATGACGCCCGCCCGGCTGCGCGGAGTCCGCGCGGTGCGCGTGACCGTCTCCGGGCTGGTGCAGGGCGTCGGGTTCCGTCCGTTCGTGTACCGGCTGGCGAACGAACACCGCCTGAACGGACACGTCGCCAATACCGGCGGCCAGGTCGCCATCACCGCCCGCGGCCCGGCGGCCGCGCTGGCGGAGTTCATCGCGCGGCTGAGCACCGAGGCACCCGTCCAGTCCCATGTGGAGAATGTTGCCGTCGCCGACCTGGAGCCCACTCCCGGGCCCGGGGCGGGTTTTCGCATCGTCAACAGTGCTCGCTCCGGAGATCCACGGCGGTACCCGCCGCCGGACCTGGCGACCTGCGCCGCCTGTGCGCGGGAACTGTTCGACCCCGACGACCGCCGGTACCGATACCCCTTCATCAACTGCACCGCCTGCGGACCCCGGATATCCATCATCGACGATCTTCCGTACGACCGGGCCCGCACCACGATGCGGACGTTCCACATGTGCGACCGCTGCCGGGGCGAATACCTCGATCCCGGTGACCGGCGCTTCCACGCCGAACCGATCGCCTGCGCCGACTGCGGACCGCGATTGACGTGGTGGGGAGACGGCATCGGCCACGGCGAGGCGGCACTGTCACAGGCGATCGCCGTTCTGGAAACCGGCGGCCTGATAGCGATGAAGGGCGTCGGGGGCTATCAACTGGTCACCGACGCCGGAGACGACACGGCGGTGCGGCGGCTGCGTCACGTCAAGAACCGCCCCGGCAAACCACTGGCGGTCATGGTTGGCACCCTGGACCGGGCCCGGAGGCTGGCCGACCTCGACACCGACGAGGCGAAACTGCTGACGGCACCTGCGGCGCCGATCGTGGTGTGTCACAGCCCGCACCTGGAAACGCTGTCATCGTTGGTGGCCCCGCGTCTGTCCCATGTGGGAGTGTTCCTGCCCTACAGCCCGCTGCATCATCTCCTGCTGGCCGCACTGGATCGTCCGCTGGTCGTGACCAGCGGGAACCTCGGCGGCGAACCCATCATCATCGGCGACGAGGCCGCCCGGGACCGCCTGGGGCCCATGGTGGACGGAGTGCTCGGCCACGACCGCCCGATCCGGGAACGCCACGACGATTCCGTGGTGCGGGTGGTCGACGGTGAGACACTGACCCTGCGGCGAGCCCGCGGCTACGCGCCATCACCGTCGCGACTGCCGATCCCGACGGACAGGACCATCCTGGCCGCTGGCGCGCAGTCGAAATCGGCGTTGGCGGTGACCGGGGACGACCGGGTCATCCTGGGCCCGTACCTGGGTGACCTCGACAGCGCCGAGGCGATGGACGGCTACGCCACCGGCGTCGACCGCCTGTGCGGCATGCACGCGGTACAACCGAACCTCATCGCCCACGACCTGCACGACGGGTACGCGTCCACCCGGTTCGCCAGGGACAGTGGCCTGGACCGCGTGGGCGTCCAGCACCACCACGCTCATGTCGTGGCCACCGCCGCCGAACGCGGCGTCGACGAACCGTTCATCGGGGTCGCCTACGACGGACTCGGCATGGGCGACGACGGCACCCTGTGGGGCGGCGAGATCATGCTGGCCGACTACCGGGACTTCCGGCGGCTGGGCCGGTTCGGCTACGCGCCGCTTCCCGGTGGTGCCGCCGCGATCCGCAACCCCGCCCGGATGGCACTGGGATACCGCTACGGCGCCGAGGATCTCGGCGGCGGAACATTCCGGGCACCAGAACTGGAGAAACGCCTCGGCCCCGCCCAGACCGACACCATTCGTCGGATGATCGAGCGAGGCGTCAACTGCCCCAAAGCATCCAGCGCCGGTCGACTGTTCGACGCGGTCGCCGCGCTGCTGGGAATCACCGACACCTCCAGCTACGAGGGCGAGGCGGCGGTACTGCTGGAAGCCGCCTGCGAAGGCGTCGCCGACGCCTTCCCGCTGCCGTGGCGGCTGGCCCGGCGGGACGGGATCGCCGTCTACGACCCAATACCCACTCTGCGCGCCATCACCGAGACGGACGAAGCGACGAGCCTCACCGCGGCGCGATTCCACACCACCATTGTGGAGGTGACGGTGGCGTTGGTGCGCGACGCCGCCCGGCACGGCTATCCCAAAACCGTGTGCCTGGGCGGTGGGGTGTTCCAGAACCGGCGCCTGGTCCGCGGCGTTCGCGAGGCTCTCGGTCAGGAGGGTTTCACCGTCCACATCAGCCGCGACATTCCGGTCAACGACGGCGGTATCGCTTATGGCCAGGCAGTGATAGCCGCGGCCCGATCCACCCGGAGGTGACAACCATGTGTCTGGGAATACCGGGACGTATCGTCGACGTCGCCCAGGGCAGACCCCGTATGGGCACCGTCGACTTCGACGGCCTGCGACGTGAGGCGTGCCTGGAATACGTCCCCGAGGCGGAAACGGGTGACTACGTCATCGTGCACGTGGGATTCGCGATCTCCCGCGTCGACGAGGCCGAGGCGGCCCGGACCCTGGCCGTGATCCGGGCGATACCCGACGCCCTGGCAACCGAACTGGGGACCGAACCATGAAATACCTAGACGAATACCGCGACCCGGTGCTGGCACGCCGACTGCTGTCCGAACTGGAATCGACCGCGACCCGTCCCTGGACCCTGATGGAGGTGTGCGGGGGCCAGACCCACACCATCGTCCGGCAGGGCATCGACGAACTGCTGCCACACGGGATCCGCATGATCCACGGCCCCGGCTGCCCGGTGTGCGTGACCCCGCTGGAGATGGTCGACAAGGCCATCGCGATCGCCTCGCGTGACGGGGTCATCTTCTGCAGCTACGGGGACATGCTCCGGGTGCCCGGTTCCGGTGGCGATCTGCTCGGCGTCAAGGCGCGCGGCGGCGACGTCCGGGTGGTGTACACGCCGCTGGACGCGGTGAGCCTGGCCGTCGCCAACCCCGACCGTCAGGTGGTCTTCTTCGCCGTGGGGTTCGAAACCACCGCCCCCGCCAACGCGATGGCCGTCAAACAGGCCGCCAGCCTCGGCCTGGACAACTTCAGCGTGCTGGTGTCCCACGTGCTGGTGCCGCCCGCGATCACCGCGATACTCGACGCGCCCGACAACGAGGTCACCGCCTTCCTCGCCGCCGGTCACGTGTGCGCGGTCATGGGCTGGACCCAGTACGAACCCATCGCGGCGGCGTACCGGGTGCCCATCGTGGTCACCGGATTCGAACCCCTCGACCTGATCGAGGGAATCGTCATGGCGGTGCGCCAACTGGAGACCGGACGGGCCGAAGTGGAGAACCAGTACGTCCGGGCCGTGCGCCGCACGGGCAACAGCCGCGCCCGCGACACCATCGACGAGGTGTTCACGCTGACCGACCGCACCTGGCGCGGCATCGGCGAGATCGCCCACAGTGGCCTGCGACTGTCGGAAGCCTACCGCCACCACGACGCCGAAACCCGCTTCCCGGTCGAACGGGAAGCCACCCGCGAAAGCGAAGTGTGCATCGCGGGGGAGATCCTGCGCGGCACCCGACTGCCCACCGACTGCCTCGCCTACGGCACCGCCTGCACCCCGCGACATCCGCTGGGAGCGCCCATGGTGTCGGCGGAGGGAACCTGTGCCGCCTTCCACACGGCGGGACGAGGCCGACAAGCCACACTGGAGGAACAATGACCGTCGACCCCGCCGCGGCGTCCTGCCCGGTACCGCGAACCGACTCAAGCCACATCCGGCTGGGCCACGGCTCGGGAGGACAATTGATGGCCGAGCTGCTGGGGGAGGTGATCACCCCGGGACTGCTTCCTCCGGGTCCGATGGAGGACGCCGCCGTGCTCCCCGACCCGGGTGGTGACCTGGCACTGTCGACAGACGCCTTCGTGGTGACACCGCGATTCTTTCCCGGCGGCGACATCGGGATGCTGGCGGTGCACGGGACCGTCAACGACCTCGCCATGCGGGGAGCCGTCCCCATCGCGCTCGCCGTGTCCTATGTGCTGGAAGAGGGCCTGCCGATGGCGGAACTGCGCCGTATCAACGACTCGGTGGCCAAGGCCGCCGCCGACTGCGGGGTCGCCGTGGTCACCGGTGACACCAAGGTGGTGAACCGGGGCGCGTGCGACGGCATCTACATCACCACCACCGGTGTGGGCCGGATAGCCCCGGCCGCGGCGGTGTCGGCCGCCAACGCCGCCGTCGGCGACGCCGTGCTCGTCTCGGGGCCCATCGGTTCCCACGGCACGGCCATCCTGTCGGTGCGCGAAGGACTGGGCTTCGAAGCCGCCATCACCTCCGACACCCGGCCCCTGCACGAACTCGTGGCCGCCATGCTCGCGGCCGGAGGCGCCGGAGTCCACGTACTGCGGGACCCGACCAGAGGCGGCCTGGCCAGTGCCCTGATCGAAGTGGCCCAGGCCAGTCAGGTCGGCATCGAGATCACCGAAGCCGCAGTACCGGTACCCACCCCGGTCACCGCCGCCTGCGAGCTGCTGGGCCTGGACGTGTGGCACGTCGCCAACGAGGGCTGCCTCATCGCGCTGGTCGCGCCCGAAGCCGCCGACGCCGTGCTGGCGGCGATGCGGACCTGTCCGGAAGCGGAACACGCCAGCCTCATCGGGCGGGTCACCGCCGGTCCGTCCGGCCGCGTCACCGCCCGCACTCCACTGGGTACCGCGCGAGTGGTCGACATGCTCATCGGCGAACAGCTGCCGCGCATCTGCTGACGTCACGACCTCGCGTGGCCACGCAACACGTCCAGACGTTCGCGGTACTCGGCCTCGTCGATCTCGCCCTTGGCGAACCGCTCCGCAAGCACCCGCTCGGGGTGCGTGACTCCGCCGCCGTGCGACACGTAATGGCGCACCGCGCGCACGGCCAGCCAGATCGCGCCCACCAGCAGCGCCCACACCACCAGATGGTTGAGGGTCATGAACACCCAGGCGGCCGGGCCCATGTCGTTGTCCCAGTACATCATCGCTTCTTCCTTCGCGTCTAGTGCGTCCTACCGCCAGGATCGGTGAACGGACAGCGACCAGGAA
Organism: Stackebrandtia nassauensis DSM 44728; assembly: GCF_000024545.1. Classification (GTDB taxonomy): domain Bacteria; phylum Actinomycetota; class Actinomycetes; order Mycobacteriales; family Micromonosporaceae; genus Stackebrandtia; species Stackebrandtia nassauensis. Next base: position 3,641,469 of record NC_013947.1, on the reverse strand, counting down.
AGGGCCGTGCGGGCTGCGGCGACGGGCCACATCGCGTCCACCGCGGCGACCAAAGGTCCCGGCGCCGGGGGTCGCTTTTACTCTGCTGCGAACCCCGGTCACCTAGCACGCTGGCACCGTGTCGCATGTCGAGTCCCCACCGGTGGTCGTCGGCGTCGACGGCTCGCCCGAGAGTGTCGAGGCCGTTGACATCGCCGCCGTCGAGGCCGAGGTGTACCAGACGAACCTGCGGATCGTCCACGTTCGAACACCATCCGAGACCGCGACCGTGATTCGGTCGCGGCCGAGGGATGGGGAACGTCCCCGCGACGGCACACGTGTCCTCGCCGAAGCCCGGCGACGAGTCGAGGATCGTCACCCCGGCATGACGGTCGAGGAACATCTCGCTGACGGCGACGCCGCGACGATCCTGATCGAGGAGTCGGCGCACGCCCGACTTCTCGTCGTCGGGGCACGAGGACTCGGCGGTTTCACGGGACTGCTGTTGGGATCCACCGCGGTGCGGGTCGCCACACTGGCGACCTGCCCGGTCATGGTGGTCAGAGGCGGGACACATCGATCGGGCCCCGTGGTGGTGGGCTTGGACGACCCGGCCACATCGGCGGCGGTATCGGCGTTCGCGTCGCGTGAAGCGGAACGGCGACGGGTCGCGTTGCACGCCCTGCACATCGACAACCGGGGGCCGAGTATGGAGGAACATTCCACATCGGACATCGATGTGGCGGATCGACTGTCCGCGTGGTCGCGGAGGTGGTGCGACGAGTTCCCCGATGTGGAGGTGAGCGTGACGGTGGTGTCCGGCGTCGAGCCCGCCGACGCACTCACCGAAGCCTCCCGGTCGGCCGGTGTGGTCGTCATCGGGTCCCGCTGCCGCTTCGGCTCGAAAATGCTGGGCTCCACCGCCTACGCCTTGGTACATCGCTGTGACTGTCCATTGGTGCTGGTCAACGACAGGTGATTCACATGAGTTTCGACGAGGACGGTGTGGCCGTGGCGCCCATGCTGCGACTGGATCACCTGCGACGATTGACCGACGAGCGGGGGATCATCCAGTTCGCCCGCTTCGACAAACCCGATCGGGGCTCCGGCTACTGTGTCGACGACGTGTCCCGGTTGGCGATCGTCGCCGCCCGGTTCCTGCGGCTCGGCTGGGCCACCGAGACCGTCGGCACCTGGATCGCCACGAGTATCGACTTCCTGGAGCGATCCTTCGGCGAGACCGCGGGCCTGTTGCGCAATGTCGCCGACAGCGACGGGGAGTGGACCGACGAACCGCACGCCGGTGATCACGTCGGACGAGCATTGTGGGCGCTCGGCGAGCTGTACGCCGCACCGGTTTCCGGCACGGTTCGGCACCGAGCGGCGGCCTTGCGCGGCCGGCTGCGCCCCGGCGTACACCAGCTGTCGTTGCGGGCGACCGCGTACGCCGCCCTGGGTTTGTGTGAATCCGGGCCGCTGTGCGCCACCGCGTACTACCTCGACGCGAGACTGCGACGGTCGGTGGCGCCGAACTGGTACTGGTTCGAGCCGATGCTGGCCTACGACAACGCCCGGCTGCCGCAGGCACTGCTGGCGGCGGCCGGGCGGTTGCGCGAACCCGGGATGACACACCGGGCGCTGTCGGCACTGGACTGGTACTGCCGACAGGTCCACATCGACACTGGACCGCTGCGTTGCGTCGGCAACACCTGGCGGCGGCGCGACACCGCCAGGCTCGGCCATGAGGGCGACGAACAGCCGATCGACGCGGCCGCGCTCGTCGAATGCCTGGTGGACGCGTACGTCCACACCTCCTCGCCCCGGTACGCCCGGTTGGCGCTGAGGTGTTTCGGCTGGTTCCTGGGCGACAACGCCCACGGTTTGAGTCTGTACGATGCGTCCACCGGAGGATGCCGAGACGGGGTGGGGCGACACGGCGTCAACGAGAACCAGGGTGCGGAGTCCACTCTGGCGTACTATCAGGCATTGTCGCGGTTGGTGGAAGCCAGATTGGTGACGCTGTCACACTAGACCCGTACCTCGCCTCACGAAGGACCACAATGGTGCAGTCCGAGTCCTGTCTCTTCCGTCGTCATGCCGAGGGGCCGGTGCTGACCGCGTCCGACTGGCCGTATCCCATCAACACCGTGTTCAACCCCGGCGCCACCAGTCACGAGCAGGAGACCGTCCTGTTGTGCCGGGTGGAGGACCGTCAGGGTGTCTCGCATCTGACGGTCGCGCGCAGCCGAAACGGTCGAACCGACTGGAGCATCGACCCCCAGCCGCTCATCGACGCCGACCCGGACGACCCGGCGTCGTGCTGGGGGGCCGAGGATCCCCGGGTGACCAGGTTGGAGGAGCTGGGCTGCTGGGCCATCACCTACACCGTCTACGGCCCCGCCGGTCCCGCCGTCGCGCTGGCCCTGACCGAGGATTTCCGCACTCTGACCCCCAAAGGCGTGATCCTGCCGCCGGAGAACAAGAACGCCTCGCTGTTCCCCCGTCGGGTGGACGGAGATTTCGTGTTGCTGCACCGTCCGGTCTCCGCGGCCTCCGACACCGCCGACATCTGGCTGTCGCGTTCATCCAGTTTGGATTCATGGACGATCGCCGAGCCGGTGCTGCGTTCCCGGCGCGGCCCCGCCTGGGACGCGGTCCGCATCGGCGCCGGACCGCCGCCCATCGCCACCTCGCGAGGTTGGCTGCTCGTCTATCACGGTGTCAAGGCCGGAGCCGGAACCCAGGTCTACCGGGCCGGACTGGCACTGCTGGATCTGGAGCGGCCCGAACGCGTACTGCGCCGCTCGACGCAATGGGTGCTGAGCCCGAGTACCCGGTACGAACGACAGGGCGACGTTCCCAACGTGGTGTTCCCGACCGGCATGGTCCACCGCCTCGACACCGGCGATCTGGACCTCTACTACGGCGCCGCCGACACCAGCATCGGCCTGGCCACCGCCAAACTTGACGAAGTGCTGGACTTCTTGTGGGACTGCGAACCCGTCGACAATGGGTTGTAAGGACGTGCGAAACGAGGCAGTACGGCACTGTCTGTGACCCCACGACGTCAGCGATAGTCCCCTTGGCGGCCGGAAGCGTACCGCGACGCACACCGGTGCCGACTTCCATTGACCGACAGGGGTTTTCCATGCCCAACACCAGGGGCCGTTCCCGGCGAGAACTGAACATCCACATCGTGTCCACCTATCCGCCCCGACGATGCGGGTTGGCCAACTTCACCACCGATCTGCGCGACGCCCTGCTGGGGCTCGACCAGGACATCGACGTCCGTGTCTGCGCGATGGACACCGACGGGCTGACCTATCCCGACGAGGTCACCGCGACGATCTCCGCCGACGCACCGGCGACATACCGCGCCGCGGCCCGCCGGATGCGGGACCAGGGCGCCGACATCGTGCTCATCGAGCACGAATACGGGATCTTCGGCGGGACGGCCGGAGCCCACGTTCTGGAACTGAGCGCCGAGCTCACCAGACTCGGACTGCCCTATATGGTCACTCCGCACACGATGTTGTCCTGTCCCACCCGGGCCCAGGCGACGGTGCTGCACCGCCTGTGCCGCGACGCCGCCCTCATCACGATGCTGACCCCCACCGGAGTGAACCTGGGGGTGGACGCCGGATTGGCCCAACCGTCGAAACTGGTGGTCATCCCGCACGGTGCGCCCCCGATCCTTCGCACGTCGATCGAGGAGTCGCGGCTGGGACCGGATCTGGCACGGATCCTGGCGAAGTCCCGAACCGGGCCACTGCTGTCCACGTTCGGGCTCCTGGGCCCGGGCAAGTCCCTCGAGACCGCGATCGACGGCCTGGCCACCGTCGTGGAGAGGCTTCCCGACGTTCGCTACGTCATCGCCGGTGCCACCCATCCCGGGGAACTGGCCGCCCACGGCACCGCGTACCTGTCGCGACTGCGGGACCTGGCCTGCCGCATGGGGTTGGAGGACAACGTCGACTTCGTCGACCGGTACCTGTCCCCGGCCGAACTGTCGGCGCTGCTGGCCAACACCGACGTGTACCTGACCCCGTATCGCAGCCAGGAACAGATCTCCTCGGGAACACTGACCTTCGCCGTCGCGGCCGGCTGCCCGACGGTGTCCACCGACTACCACTACGCCCGGGACCTGTTGTCCAGCGGAGCGGGCAGACTGGTGTCCGGAGACGACCCCGCCGGGTTCGGGGCCGCCGTGACCGAACTGCTGACCGATCCCGTCGCCCTGTCGTGCACGCGAGTCGTGGCCCGGCGTGTCGGCAACCGTCTGATGTGGCCGAGGGTGGCCGAGACACTCGTGGAGCGGATCCGTTCGTGTGGCGGGGATCGGAACGGGACGCTGTCAACCGTTGGTGTTGGCGACCACGTCAGCCGACTGGTTGGTTGAGCAGGTAGGTGAGAACCTCGTCCAGGTCCGCTGTGGCCAGACAGACACCCGAATCCGCGACACCGTAGTACAGCCGCAGCGCCCTGGACTCGACATCGATCACGGCCCCGCTGGGCGTCACCGAACGGGTTGGCGACCTGCCCGTCTCATAGGGTTCGGACGCCTCGAGGACCCATTCGTCGCCGCGATGCGTCACCCGCGTCGGGTCATCGCGGTCCAGCAGCGCCATACCGACGCGGCGCACGGTGCGATCGTCGACGCGTTTGTCGCCGGAGTAGACGGTCAGCCAGCCATGGTCGGTCTCGATGGGCGGCGGCCCCACACCGACACCGGCCGAGTCCCACCACGGGGTCGGCCTCGCGGGCAAAACCGGCCTGGAGCCGTGCCACCGCAACAGGTCCGGTGACCGTGACGACCACACGTCGGCACGCAGCGACATTGGCGACATCGGCCGGTGCAGGAGAACGAATTCACCGTCGGCGCGGCGCGGCAGCAGCACACCGCTCTGGTCGTCGGGGGGCGCGGCGACACCGAGCGGCACCACGTCCTTGAAATCCGAGGTAAACGCCAGGGCGACACCGGTCCCGCTGTGTCCGAAGGCGGTGAACGCGATGACCCAGCCGTTCAGTTCGGGCACCCAGGTCAGTCGTCCGTCCCGGACCCCCGACCAGTGCCGGGAGCCGCAGCTGCGGGGCTCGATCAACGGCTGGGACTCGATGCTCCAGTCACCGACTCCGTCACGGCTGCGCGCGATGTTCAGCGTCGTCATACCTCGTCGATCCTCGACCCCGCACAGCAACACGATGCCGTGGCCGTCATGGGCGGCACCGGGGTTGCCGATCGTGGCCACCGGAGTCGGCCAGTCGGCCGCCGTCAGCACGGGATTGCCGGGATGCCGGGTGAACGACGGCAGAGCCGTGGCCCCCCATGGTTTGTCGAAGGGTTCGCGGAGTTGGCAACCCTCACGGTCGCCGAAGATCGCGTCGGGCGGTGTGCGGGACATGACAGACTCCTCGCCTGGCTATTTCCACTGTGTCTGAATACGTGTCGGTTCCTGTCCCCACCAGTGTGTTTCGCGTTTGGCTTCGACGTTAGTTGAGGCGAAAGACCCCCGATAGGGACGATTGGTCCCTTTGTCGGTAGGGGAGGTCGGGCGTGCCGACTGAAGACCGGCGCCCCTACGCGCACGACCCGCGTTTGCGGTGTGCTGGTGGTGTCATTCACGCATCGCTTGCGCGAGAGGAGAAAAGCGATGACGACGCATCAACGCCCGAGACATGAGGTGCCCGTTGACGAATCCGTGCCCGACCCCTCGACTCACCATGGTCGTCGGGTGTGGGCGGTCGCCCGTATCGGTGTCGGGTGGATCTTCCTGTGGGCGTTCCTCGACAAGACCTTCGGACTCGGCTACGCCACCCCACCCGACCACTCCTGGCTCAACGGCGGCCGCCCCACCCAGGGCTTCCTGGCCAACTCCGCCTCCGGACCGTTCAAGGGCTTCTACACCTCCATCGCCGGAGCCGCGTGGGCCGACTGGCTGTTCATGCTCGGCCTGGCCGGAATCGGCATCGCCATGATCCTGGGCATCGGCATGCGCATCGCCGCCATCGCCGCGGCCATCCAACTGGTGCTGATGTGGAGCGTGGCCCTGCCACCGGCCAACAACCCCCTCATCGACGACCACATCATCATGGCCATCCTCGTCATCGGCCTGGCCTACGCCAACGCCGGAGACACCTGGGGATTCGGCAAACCATGGTCGCGCACCGGCCTCGTCCAATCCTGGCCGGTCCTGCGTTGACGCCAACCACACAAAACCGAGAGCACCCGCTCGAATCACCACCGCGCACAGGAAGGAAGAAAACCCATGACCTCGCTGACTCCACGAATCTTCGGCGATCTCGCTGACTTTTTCGGGATGAGCCCCGGGTCGCACCACACGCCCCCAATCCGCATCGCGATCCAGCAGAGCGACCAGGAATACCGGGTCCGCGCCGAATTGCCGGGAATGGATCCCAACAAGGACATCCACGTCTCGGTTGACCACGACGTCCTGAGCCTGCGGGCCGAACGCCAATCCGGGACCCACGACGAGACCCACTCCGAATTCCGGTATGGATCGATGTATCGCGCCGTCCGGCTTCCGGGCAACGCCGACACCGACAACATCAAAGCCGAATACGTCCGGGGAGTCCTCGACATCACGGTGCCCCTGAAAGCGGGCTCCGACACCAGCGTGGTGATACCGGTCAAGGGCTCGTAGAAGCCTGTCCGACTACCCGAGAACTCCACCAGGAGTCGATGTGGACACCGAGGCGGGACGGTACCGGCCATGACGACGCGGCCACCGTCCCGCCGCAACCACCGAAATAGAACTCACAGGAGGACCGATGGAAACCGCCTACGACCTGCTGCGCGGCCACCCGTTCACCGGTGACCTGCCAAAAGAGCAGCTGACACGACTGTCCATGTGCGCTCACCGCGCCATGTTCCACAGTGGCGCCCGCATCTTCCGGGAAAACACTCCCGCCGACCGGTTCTGGCTGATCCGCCAGGGACACGTCGTGCTCGACTATGAGTCCCCAGGAAAGAGAACCCAGGAAATCGAAACGCTGGAACCCGGCAGCGTACTGGGATGGTCGTGGATGGCACCACCGTTCACCTGGCACTTCGGCGCCGTAGCCGAAGACGATGTCTTCGCGGTGGAGTTCAACGCCGCCGAGGTGCGGCGCCTATGTACCGCCGATCCCGAACTCGGTTACGAACTGGCCCGCCGCTTCGCCCAAGTTGTCGCCGACCGGCTCCAGGCGACCCGGCGGCGCCTGATCGAAGCGACCGGCGAATCCACGCGAACCCCGCCGGGACCGTCATGAGGTCGGATGTCCCTTGGCTGGGGCCGAAAGTCCCGTCTACCGAGGGCGCACCGACACCCTGTGTTCCGCCGGTCACATGAGGAGGCTGAAAGGATGAACACGACGAAAGTCAATCCCGTTGTCGTCGGTGTCGACGGTTCCATCGCCGGTTCACGCACCGTCCGATTCGCCGCCGGTGAGGCACTGCTGCGAGGCCTGCCGCTTCGGGTCGTGCACGCGCGAACCTGGTCGGCCTACTACGGCGATCCCGCCTCGGGAGGCATCTACACCGCCCCGCTGCCACCCGACGCGGAAAACCGGCGCATCGTCGACGAAGCCGTCACGATGGCTCGCCGCGCGCATCCCGACCTGAGGGTTTCGGGCGAAGTCATCGACGGCAGCGCCGCCGTCGCGCTCGTCGACGAGTCCGAACACGCCGCCCTGATCACGGTGGGAGCCAGAGGCCGCGGCGGCGTCCTGGAGCTGATGCTGGGGTCAGTTGCCGTGGATGTGGTGACCCGCGCCCGCTGCCCGGTCATGCTGGTACGGGGTGAGGAGGACATCGTCAGCACGGTGGTGGTCGGCGTCGACGGCACCCCGATCTCACGGGAGGCCCTCGGTTTCGCGTTCGCCGAGGCGGCGGCGCGTCAGGTGCCACTGCACGCCGTTCACGCGTGGTCCGCCGCGCCGAACGACGCGACAGCGGAAGAAGACGATCGACAACGCACCGAACGTCTACTGGAGAGCTGGATGAGCCAGTGGCAGGACACGTACCCGACGGTGGAGACCACGGCCCTCCCAATCCAGTCCACCGACGTCACCACCACCTTGGTCGACGCGTCCGCGAAGGCCTCGCTGCTCGTGGTCGGCTCCCGGATGCGCGGAGAACTACGCGCCCGGCTACTGGGATCCACGGCTTTCGCCCTGGCCCACACCAGCAAATGTCCGCTGGCGATTGTTCGCGCTTCCGGGCAACATCACTGAACATGATCGTCGTCATCGGTATCGGCAACCCCTACCGTCGCGACGACGGCGTCGGGTACGAGGTCATCCACCGGCTCGAAACGACCGGAATCACGGCACGACTGGCCACAAGCGACGGCGAACCCACCGATCTGATCGACCTGTGGGACGGTGCCGAACTGGCGGTGGTGGTCGACGCCGTACGAAGCGGCACCGCCCGACCCGGCACGATCCATGAACTGACCACCCTCCCTCCGAGCCATGGCACGGGAACCGCCAGTTCCCACGCCATCGATATCGGCGACACCTTCGAACTGGCACGGGTGCTGGACCGGTTGCCACAGCGACTCGTCATCCTCGCCGTCGAAGCCGCCGACCTGAGCCAGGGCGTAGGGATCAGCGCCGATGTCGCCGAGGCCATCCCGGCCGTGATTGACCGTGTGACCACGCTGGCAGCCAGCAGATTATCGGCGTGCCACGTTTGGCGGCTCCGTCACGGTCGATCAGTGAGGCATTGGGGCGGGGCCAGTGCCGCATCGAGTTATCTGAGAAGCGTGCCCGCCCTTGCGCCTGGCGTGGCAAGGGGTCTGGCCGGTTAGGTGGTCCCGCCCTCGGGTGACCGTCGTAGCGGACGCCGATTGTTGGGGTGGATGCGGTGACGTGCCAACGCCCACAACAGCAACGGGAGTCCGACCAGTGCGGGCAGGAACCAGAACATCAGTGGCGGCAGCAGGTTCCACAGGGGCAAGCGTGGACCGTTGTCTACATAGAATGCTGTGAGCATGAGGATGTACGACGTCCCCATGGCGGCCAGATGATGGCGAAGCCATCCTCGCCACCTCATGCGGCGTGCTGCGAAGCCGATCCCGGCAGTGGCCAAGGCCGCGGTTCCCAGGAGCAACAGGTAAGCGGTGTGCGGTCGAAAAGTGACGAGCCCGATCGCTGTCACCACCAGGCCCACGAGCGCGGTCAGGTAGGTGCGTCCCAGCCAGGGGTGGCGAACGGGTTGTTTGCGCACCACCATCGCCGCCGCTCCGCAGCCCACGGCGAGCAGTCCGGCCGAGATATGAACACCGATCAACAGGTTGAGCACCATCGACGCACCTCTGCTCCCAATAGTGCTCTTGTGGCGGGGCTACCTGGTCGCTTGGCGGCTGGAGAGTTGTTTCGCGGTGAAGAATCGTCTGGCCCATAGGCTGACGTAGACGAGGGCGACGAGGACGGGTACTTCGATGAGGGGGCCGACGACTCCGGCCAGGGCTTGTCCGGAGGTGACGCCGAAGGTCGCGATGGCCACGGCGATGGCTAGTTCGAAGTTGTTTCCGGCAGCGGTGAACGCCAGGGTGGTGGTGCGTTCGTATCCCATGCCGATGGTCTTGCCCAGTGCGAAGGATCCGGCCCACATGAGGGCGAAGTAGACCAGCAGTGGGAGGGCGATGCGGGCGACGTCGAGGGGTTGGCCGATGATGGCGTCGCCTTGGAGGGCGAACAGGATGACGATGGTGAACAGTAGGCCGTACAACGCGATCGGCCCGATTTTGGGCAGGAACCGGTCTTCGTACCAGGTGCGGCCTTTGGCGCGCTCGCCCAGTTTGCGGGTGAGGAATCCGGCGGCCAGGGGGATGCCCAGGAAGAGGAGCACGTTGACCACGATCGTCCACACTGATACGTCCAGTCCGGATTGTGTCAGGCCGAGCCAGCCGGGCAGCAGGTCGAGGTAGAACCAGCCGAGTAGGCCGAAGGCGAGCACCTGGAATACCGAGTTGAGTGCCACCAGGACGGCGGCGGCTTCGCGGTCGCCGCAGGCCAGGTCGTTCCAGATGATGACCATGGCGATGCAGCGGGCGAGCCCGACGATGATGAGGCCGGTGCGGTATTCGGGCAGGTCGGGCAGGAAGGTCCAGGCGAGCGCGAACATGATGGCCGGGCCGAGGAGCCAATTCAGCACCAGCGAGGAGGCCAGCAGTCGCCGGTCGGAGGTGACGGTGTCGAGGCGGTCGTAGCGCACTTTGGCCAGCACCGGGTACATCATGATCAACAGGCCCAGTGCGATCGGTACCGAGATGCCGCCGATCGACATGGCGTCCAGGGCCGGGCCGAATGCGGGGATGGTGCGCCCCAGCAGCAGGCCCGCGACCATGGCCAGGCCGATCCACACCGGCAACAGTTTGTCCAGCATGGATAGTTTGACGGGGGAGCGGGATCCTGTCTCGGCGGTGGCTTCGGGTGCGGTCGTCACGGGCATTCCCTTCGATCGTTGGCGGAGCGTCGGGCGGATTGGACTAGTGCGGTAAGGCCGTGGGCGGTGGTTTCGAGTGCGTCGGGGAGCAGGCGGTAATAGGTGTAGCGACCGTGGGGCTCGCTGGCGACCAGTCCGGCTTCCTTGAGGACTTTCAGGTGATGTGAAACGGCGGGCTGTTTGGCGCCGGTGTCGGTGACGAGGTGGCAGGTGCAGGCGGGGCCCTGGGCGAGCAGTTCGACGATGTGGCGGCGCAGCGGGTCGCTCAGCAGCCGGATCACATCAACGTGGATTGATGACATCAACACGCATTGATTAGACATGATGGTTCGGCGTGGCCGTCAAGGCGACGAGGGCAGGTGTGGCCGAGCTCACTGCGCTGCGTAGTGGGACTTGACAAGAGGGAGTTTGCTCAGCCATTGTTGACTCAATGTTGATTGAGTCAGATTCCGTCGAGCGTCGGGCGCGTGTGCACGCGGCGTTGGGTGAGCCTGTGCGGTTGCGCATCGTGGACGCCTTGACGTTGGGAGACGTTTCTCCGCAGGAGCTTGAGCGCCTGGTGGGGATGCCGTCGAACCTGCTGGCGCATCATCTGAAGACGCTCGTCGACGCCGGGGTGGTCACGCGTTCGCGGTCCGAGGCCGATCGGCGTCGGACCTACCTGCGGCTGGTTCCTGAAGCAGTGGCAGGGCTCCAGGTATCACCGCGCGTTGTGGCTTCGCGGGTGGTGTTCGTGTGCACCCGCAACACCGCGCGGTCCCAGCTGGCGGAGGCGCTGTGGCGACAGCACAGTCAGGTTCCGGCCGCCAGTGCCGGGACCGATCCGGCCGCACGAGTGCATCCGAAGGCGGTAGCCGTGGCGCGGCGGCACGGGCTGCGGCTACCGCCCAGCGGGACAGCTCACGTATCCGATGTGGTGGTTGAGGGCGATCTGGTGATCGCCGTGTGCGACAACGCTCACGAATCAATGGCCGTTGAGGCTGCACGGTGGCATTGGTCAGTGCCCGATCCGGTGCCGGTGGGTACCGATGAGGCTTTCGAATCGGCCTTCGCCGACATCGACCGGCGCATCGACCGCTTGGCGCCGATGCTGACTGTCGCAACGGGGATGTCGTGAACAGGACTAACCATGGACGCCGCACCATCCCCCAAGCCTCACTGGGAGCAGTTCGCACGTCTGTCGCCCACCGACGGTATGGGCATCATCTGGGACAGTGTCCTCGACGGGGCGCACCGTGACGCGGCGATCCGCGCCCACCCGGTACTGGCCGCCGTCGCCCGCGCCTGTCACGACGTCTCCAGTGACCTCGGCCGGACACGGCTGATGGCCTTCGCCGCCGATCTGGCCGACTCGGCCAGCGGCGACGCCAGCGTTGACGAGCAGGCCGATCCGGTCATCGTCACCGTGGTCCTGGAGGTGGCGCGTCGCCATGCCGCCACCGCGCGACTGCGCCGTCGCGTCAAGCGCTACCTGTGGCTTGCCCGACACCGTCAGTCCACACTCGCCTCGCGCCGTGCCAAGCCGAGGAGGTTGTCGCGATGGACACGTCACGCTGCGGCGGTGGTGTGGCGCCACGGCATCGCTCGACACGCCCTGGAGGCCGCGAACACCGCGATCATCAACCTTCCCGAGCCGCTGCGCGACCGAGCCGCCAAGCGCATGCTCGTGACCGCGCTGTCAGCTTGGTACCGATACCTGGCTCGACGGCAGGAGACCGCGCCATGACACGGAGGCGCGGCCAGAGTCCACACTCACCTGCCGCTGTTGACCATTCGGGTCACGGGGGAGTTCTTGTCCACTATCTGCACGATGAAGGGAAACCACATGTCCGGCAAACCGGAGGTCCTGTTCGTTTGCGTCCACAATGCTGGACGATCCCAGATGGCCGCCGCCATCTTGGATCATCTCGCCGCCGGACGTGTCGCGGTGCGCTCGGCCGGTTCGGCCCCTGCCGAGTCGATCAATCCCGCCGTGGTGGAGGCGTTGGCCGAGATCGGCCTGGACGTCAGCAAGGAGTTCCCCAAGAAGCTGTCGGACGAGGCGGTGAGAGCCTCCGATGTGGTCATCACGATGGGGTGCGGCGACGCCTGCCCGGTGTATCCGGGGAAGCGGTACCTGAACTGGGAACTGGACGACCCGGCCGGGCAGCCGGTGGAGAAGGTGCGCGCCGTCCGCGACGACATCCACGTACGGGTGCGCAAGCTGCTGGCCGAACTCGACGTCCCCGCCGCCTGAGTCCCCGCGCGGCTACGTCGTGTCCTCAGCTGTCGCATCCGGCGGCGCCGCGCAGTCGGGTGGACAGCAGGCCAGCAGGTAGTCACGCAGGTCGTCGAGACTCTTGAGGAACCCCGCCGGGTTGGCGCGGTAGTAGACGGTCTTCCAGTCGCGGCGCGAGGTCAGGATTCCCGCGTCGCGCAGGGTGGCCAGGTGGGTGGAGGCGGCCGACTGCGCGAGCTCCAGCCGCTTGGCCACGTCCCCGACGGTCAGTTCGCTGCCGCCGTCGAAGGCGAACATGATCTGCTGCCTAGTCGAGCTGGCCAGGGCCTTCAAGAACGCCTGGGCCTCGGGGCTGAGCGATGTCGCGGCTGTCGTCACCTGTCTAGCATGCCTCCTTCGATCGCGACACTCATCATATTGTCATTTCTTGATATTACGATATGATAGCTCGGGTGAACACTGATACCCCTCCCGTTGTCATCGTCGGAGCCGGACAGTCCGGTCTGGCCGCCGCCCGCGCCGTTCGTGACGCCGGGCTACGCCCGCTCATCCTCGAAGCCGGTGACCGAGCCGCGGGCTCATGGCCGCACTACTACGACAGTCTCAAGGCTTTTTCGCCCAACCGGTTCAACAACCTCGCCGACATCGACTTCGGCGGTGAACCCGACGACTACCCCACTCGCGACGACGTCGCCTCCTACCTGGAGCGGTTCGCCGCCGGTCTCGATGTGGAGATCCGCACCCGGACCCGGGTCACCGACGTGTCCGTCGCATCCGGACGCTACCTGGTCACCACGGCCGACGGCGGCACCGTGGAAGCCTCCGGTCTGGTGGCGGCCACCGGCTCGTTCGCCAACCCGCACATCCCCGAACTCCATGGGACCGAACGCTTCGCAGGAAGGCTGCTGCACGTCGCCGACTACCGTGAACCCAGCCCCTACAAGGGACAGCGCGTTGTCGTGGTCGGCGCGGGCGACTCCGCCGTCCAAGTCGCCGTCGAACTGGCTCACGTCGCGACGGTGACCCTGGCCAGCCACCACATGCCGCAGCTCGTCCCGCAACTGGTGAACGGCCGCGACGTCCACTACCTGCTCACCGACCGTTTCGACGACCTGCCACCCGCGTGGCTGGCACGCCTGCTGACCGGCAAGCTGGTCATGGACACCGGCGGCTACGCCGACGCCTTCGACTCACGACTGCTTGATCGCCGGGACATGTTCACCGGTCTCACCGATCACGGGGTGGTGTGGCGCGACGGCAATAGCGAGCCCGTCGACGCGATCATCCTGGCCACCGGATACCGGCCCAGCCTGGGCTACCTGAAATCCCTGGGCGCCTTGGACGAGAACGGTATGCCGCTGCACTCTCAAGGCGTGTCACTGACCCATCCGGGCCTGGTCTTTCTCGGCGTCGAATACCAGCGCAACTTCGCCTCCAACACCCTGCGCGGGGTCGCCGCCGACGCCGCGCACGTCACTCCGGCCCTGGCCGCCTTCGCATCAGGCGCTCATCTGCCGTTCGTGGCATAACCACGGGGCCGGGCTGCGGTCAGTCGCAGCGATGCGGGTCGCGGTGCGGGTGGGCTCGCAAGGGTGCACCCGCGTGGCGAACTAGCCGGGCTTTGCCGCCTGAACGATCGCCGAGTGAACACCAGCCCCGTGATCGGCGGTGAGGGTGATCGCCACGTCCGCGAATCCGATGGCGGACAACATGTCCCGATACTCGATCGTGGTCAGCGTGCCAGCCGAACAACCGATCCGCTCCTCGATACGTTCCCGTTCCAGCGGGTCGGCCTCACCGGCAGCGACCACGTCGCTGATACCGAACCGGCCCAGCGGTTTGAGCACCCGAAACGCCTCGGTGAGCGTCGCGGACTTGTCGCTGGACAAGCACAACACGCAGTTGGAGATCACGACATCCACACTGCCGTCCGGCAGTGGGATGTTCTCGATATCACCCTGCAGGAACTCCACATTGTCCACACCGGCCTCGGCGGCGTAGCGACGAGCAAGCGCGACCATGTCGGCGCTGGCATCCAGCCCATAGGCGCTGCCGCCCGGCAACACCCGACGCGCCGACAGCAGCACGTCGATCCCGCCGCCCGATCCCAGGTCCAAGACGACGTCACCGGGCCGCAGATTCGCCACCGCCACCGGATCACCGCAACCCAGACTCGCGCGAGCGGCGCCCTCGGGAAGGTCGTCGAGGGTCACGTACCCGCCAGCGCCGAACTTCCCGTCGGCGAAAGCCCGAGGTTCGCAGTCGCTGACCGTCGCGCCGTCGAGCGCGCTACGGGCCAGAGACGAGTACTTGTCGACGATGTTCTTGTGGGACATGGAAACTCCTTAGCAGATTCGAGGGGGAGCCGGACGCCCCATGACGACATCGGCGGCGGACGGAAACGCCGTCACACACGACTCGTTGATCCGATACAACGTGGACGCCCCACTGGGCTGAGCCAACACGAAACCCACCTCGGCCAGGATCTTCAGATGGTGCGACACCGTCGACTGCCCGACACCCACCGCTTCCACGATCGCACCGACCTTCATCGGTTCACGCCGCTTGGCCAGCAGGGACACGATCTGAATGCGAGTGCCGTCCGACAACGCCCTGAACCAACCGGCGAACTCATCGGCCTCGGCCTTGCCCAACGGCGCGACATCATCTTCTTTCATCGATCATCGACGATAATAGATGATTACTACTCCTGTCAACCGGAACGGCCCGCCGGTCGTCGATTCGAACCTGAGAAGGCCGGAGTCCCCGCTCCACGAAAGAGAAGGAACCGGGACTCCGGGTACCCGCACTCGGAGGGGAGTAGTTGTTCGAGAGCGTCAACGAGACCACCCCCTTTGGAAGGATCGGTTACTAATCTCCGTCCAGGACCAACCAACCCCACCGAACCGAGCACCACGCCGCGTCATCCATCGACGCCGTGCGCGAACGTCATGTGAAAGTGCGCCCCTCGTGTGTGAGGTGAGCCCTCGCAGGGGGTCTAGTGGCGGTCGGTGGTGGCCAGTTCGGAGAGGTTCATCGCGAGGGTGTGGTGGACGCCGGGGAGGAAGTCGAGGGCTCGTAGGGCGGAGTTGCGGAGGCCGCGGAGGGGGCCGTTGCCCAGGGTGGCGATGCGGGTCATGCGGTGGGTGAAGGCCACGACGTCGGCCGCGACGGGGCGGCGTTCGGATTCGTAGGCGTCGAGGGTGTGGGAGGGGGCGGCGTCGCGGAGGACGGCGGTGAGTTTTTCGGCGAGGTTGATCGCGTCTTGGATGCCGGTGTTCATGCCTTGGCCACCGGCGGGGCTGTGGACGTGGGCGGCGTCTCCGGCCAGGAGGATGCGGTCGGCGCGGTAGTGGTCGGCCAGGCGGTGGTGGACGCGGAAACGGGAGCTCCAGACGACGTCTTTGATGGTTGCGGGGTGGGCTTTGGGGCCTCGGGTGTCCAGGAGGGATTGGACGTCGTGGGTGTCGGGGTGTTCGGGTGCCGGGTCGAGGGTGGCGACGATGCGGTGGCGGCCGTCGGGGAGGGGTGCCACGACCATGACTCCGGCGGGGTCGAAGAAGAGGTAGACGTGGTCGTCGGGTTCGGACCAGGTCATGTGGACGTCGGCCAGGATGAAGGAGGCGGCGTAGGTGTCGCCGGTGAAGGGGATGCCGCTGTGTTCGCGCACTGTGGAGTGCATGCCGTCGCAGCCGATCAGGTAACGGGCGCGGATCTGGTGGCCGTCGGTGAGGGTGGCGGTGACGTGGTCGGGGCGGGTGGTGATGTCGGTGACTTCGTGAGGGCGGTGGACTTCGCCGCCGACCGTGTGGAGTCGGGTCAGGAGGAGTTCTTCGGTGATGTTCTGCGGGACCATGAGCGTGTAGGGGAAGGGGGTCGGCAGTTTGTCGAAGCCGACGCTCAGCAGGGCTCGGTCGCGGTCGCGGACTTCGAAGTGGGGGACGATGACTCCGCGTGAGACCAGGTCGTCGCTGATGTTGATGTCGCGCAGTACTTCTAGGGTGCGAGCGTGGACGACGGCGGCTCGGGAGGTGTTGGCGCCGTCGGTGAGCTTGTCGACCAGGGTGGCCTGGACGCCGTTTTGGGCCAGGGCGGTGGCCAGCGTGAGTCCGACGGGGCCCGCGCCGACGATGAGGACGTCGGTTTCGGTTGGCAGGGTGGGCATGGGGTGCTCCGGTTTCAGTAGTAGTGGCGCATGAGGTCGGTGGCCCAGGCGGGCTGGGTGACTTCGCCTTGGGGACCGAACTCGGTCATGTAGGGCTTGAGGTCGAGGACGGGGGTGCCGTCGATGGCGTCCAGGCCGCGGACGTGGACGTCCAGGCCGTTGACGGACAGGAGCTGACAGCGGGAGACGCCGAGCAGGTTGGGGCGGTCGCGGCCGCGTTGGGCGAAGATGCCGACCAGGGGCCAGTCGGGGTTGCCGCGCGGGTGGCGGGCGCCGGTGTTGACGCGGTCGGGGGAGGTGCGGTGGAATCGGAAGATCACTTCTACGTGTGAGAACGCGTCTAGTCCGGCTAGGGCTTCGGGGGCGAACTGGGTGGCGTCGAAGCGGATGGTGGCCGTCTCGGTGTTCCAGTCGTCGTCGTTGGGGTCGGCGCGGCCGCCGATGACGTGCGCGACGGGGCGTGTGGTGATCACGTCCGGTGTGGTCGATTCCATGACCTCGACGTTAGGCCGCGTCAGGGGCGGGTGAATCTGTCACGGCTACCGGAATGTGACCATCGACGCGGGTCAGGGCGGGTGTGGCTTAGGTAGGGTCGGCGGCGTCATGATCGGTCGGAAAACAGAGCTCAATCGGTTGCGGCGGCTGGCCGCCGAGTCGCGGGACGGCCGTGGCAACGCGATCGTGGTGCGTGGTGGTCCCGGGATCGGTAAGTCGGCGTTGCTGGACGAGTTGGCGGGGGCGGTGACCGATGTTCGGGTGTTGCGGGTGACCGGGTTGGAGACCGAGGCGGAGTTGCCGTTCGCGGCGCTGCACCTGTTGTTGCGGCCGGTGTCCGGGTTGGTGGGGGAGCTGCCGGATCCGCAGCGGGATGCCTTGCGCGCGGCGTTCGGGCAGGGCGGTGGGGTGGACGCGGACCGGTTCCTGGTGGGCCTGGCGGTCTTGACGTTGTTGGCGGACCTGGCCGAGGAGCGGCCGGTGTTGTGCCTTGTGGATGACGCGCAGTGGCTGGATCGGGCCAGTGCGGACGCTTTGGTGTTCGCGGCACGGCGGTTGGACGCCGATCGGATCACCATGGTGCTGGCGGTGCGCGACGATGCGGAGAACGCGGCGTTGGCCGGGCTGACGGAGTTGCGGCTGGACGGGTTGGACGAGGCGCAAAGCCACGCTCTGTTGTCGCAAGTGGCCGATGACCTGGTGGCTGAGGTTCGGGAACGGCTGGTGGTCGAGGCGCAGGGCAATCCGTTGGCGCTCATCGAGTTCACTCGGGCGTTGAGCCCGGAGCAGCGGGCGGGACGGTTGGATCCGTTGCCGTTGGCCGCTACCGCGACGGTGGGGCGGTTGGAGGAGTCGTTGCGGGCCGCGGTTCGGTCGTTGCCCCAAGCGGCGCGGCAGTTGTTGGTGTTCGCGGCGACCGAGGGGACCGGGAACCTCGGGGTGGTGTTGCGGGCGGCTGCTGGTGCCGATGTCTCGGATCTGGTGCCCGCCGAGCGGGCGCGGTTGGTGCATGTCAGTGAGCATCGGCTGGAGTTTCGGCATCCGTTGGTGAAGGCGGCGGCGTATCGGGAAGCGCCGTTGGCGGAACGCATCGAGGCGCATCGGGCGTTGGCGGCGGTTCTGGACGATGAGGCTGACGCCGATCGTCGGGCTTGGCATTTGTCGGCGGCGGCTTTGGGGCCCGATGAGGAGCTCGGGGAGGTTTTGCGGCTGGCGGGGCAGCGGGCGCGGCGGCGGGGGAGTCACGCTTCGGCGGTTACCGCTTATGAGCGGGCGGCGCAGTTGACCGTGGAGCGGGAGCGGCGTGCCGGGCGGCTCACCGCTGCCGCCGAGTCCGCTGTGGTGGCGGGGCAGTTGCGGAGGGCTCGCGCGGTGATGGAGCGTGCGCGGCGGTTGACCACCGATCCGGCGGCGGTCGCGCGGCTCGCGGTGATTCAGGCGACAGTGGACTCCGAGCTTGGTGGGGTGAGCGCGCCCGCCCGGACGTTGCTCGACGCGGTTCCGGCGATCACCGCCGACGCGCCGAACCAGGCGGCGAACATGCTCGCCCAGGCCGCCAACAGCGCGTGGTTCGCGGGTGATCACGCGTCGCTGCGGGCCAGTGCCGAGTTGTTGACCACACTGGAGCCGAGGCTGGACGCCGCGTTGGTTCCGATCGTGCGCACCGTGTCCGGAATGGAACGGCTCGTGGCGGGCGATGTGAAGACCGGTCTCGATCTGTTGCGGGCGGCGCTCGCGCCGAGTGTGGCGTCGGCGCGGTCGGTCGCGCATGAGGAGGAGTCGGTCGCCGCGACGTTCGCGGTCTTCGCCGCGCTCATGTCCGGGAACACCGACGCCGCATGCGAACTGGCGTCGGCTTGGGTGACTGATTGTCGTCGGCGCGGCCGTATCGGGTCGTTGCCGCACGCGTTGCAGCTGTTGACCCAGGCGCAGTTGCTGAGTGGACGGCACTTGCAGGCCGCGGCGGCCGGGGCCGAGGCGTGGCGGATCGCCGAGGACACCGGGCAGTCGGGGCGGTTGCGGTACCTGGGCGGGATTCTGGCGTGGTTGTCGGCGATCCGTGGCGACGACGCCGAATGCGTGACGCTGGCCGAGCGTGCCGAGGGCGCGGTGCGGGAACGCAATGGTTCCGGTTGGGGCGAGTGCGCGCTGGGGCTGCTCGACCTGGTGCGCGGTCGACCCGCGGCGCTTGTCGAACGTATGGGGCGCATCATGGACGGGCCGCTGCGGCACACCGTCATCGTCACGATCGCCATTCCCGATTTCGTGGAGGCGGCGGTGCGGCTCGGCGAACCGCGACTGGCCGACGGGGCGTTCGCGCGATTCGAGGCGTGGGCGGTGGCGAGCGCGCAGCCGTGGGCTCTGGCGATGGTCGAACGGTGCCGGGCCCTGCTGGAGCCCGACGTCGAAGCCGAGGACCGGTTCCGGGCGGCACTGGCGCATCACGTCCATGGTGGACGCTGTTTCGAGCACGCTCGTACCCGGCTGCTGTACGGGGAGTGGCTGCGCCGACGTCGCCGCCGGGCCGACGCTCGCGAGCAGCTGAGCGCCGCCGCGCATCAGCTCGCGGACCTGGGCGCCATCCCGTGGGCCGAGCGGGCCCGCTCGGAGCTGGCCGCGACCGGCGGCACGCTGGCCCCGCATCAGGACAGTCCTTTGGGTACGTTGACGCGGCGGGAGCTGGACGTGGTCCGGTTGGCCGCGACCGGTGCCACCAATCGACAGATCGCCGCGCAGCTGTTCCTCAGCCCCCGCACCGTCGGGTATCACCTGTACAAGGCCTACCCCAAGCTCGGTGTGACGACCCGCGCGGAACTGGCCGAGCGGGACTTCGGCTGACGGCGCGGCAGCTAGCATTCCGCACCATGATCACGCGCAACGACAACGGATACGAAGTCGACACCGACGTGGATCGTATCGACGTCGATCTGGTCCACCATTGGCTGTCGACCGACACGTTCTGGGCCGAGGGCCGCTCCCGGGACACGGTCGCGCGGTCCATCCGGGCGTCGGAGAACTTCGGGCTGTACGACAGCGGCGGGGCACTCGTCGGCTATGCCCGCGTGGTCACGGATCTGGCGACGTTCGCCTGGCTGTGCGACGTCTACATCGCTCCCGACCATCGCGGGAAGGGCCTGGGCACGTGGCTGGCCGTCGTGATCCGTGACCACCTGGAGCCGTTCAAGCTCAAGCGGGTCCTGCTGTCCACGTTGGATGCCCACGGGGTGTACGCCAAGGTCGGTTTCGTGCCGTTTCCCGATCCGTTCAAGTTGATGATCCTGGACCAGGCGGGATGAGTGGCGCTTGAGCTTCCGCTCAGCGATGACCGTGGTGCTCGATGTCGGCGAGCTGGCGGCGTAGGAATGCCCGTTCGGGTTCGTTGCCGACCAGGTCGAGGGCTTGGCGATATGCCTGGGCCGCCTCGGATTCGCGTCCGAGTTGCTTGAGTAGACCGGCGCGGGCGGAGTGGAACAGGTGGTAGCGCTCCAAAGCGGGGCTGTCGGCCAGGTCGTCGAGTAGGGCCAGTCCGGCTTGCGGGCCGTCGGCCATGCCGACCGCGACCGCGCGGTTCAGCGATACCACCGGCGAAGGCGCGACTCGTTGAAGCAGGTTGTACAGCGCGACGATCTGGGGCCAGTCGGTGGTTTCCATCGAGTCGGCCTGGTCATGTAGTGCCGCGATCGCCGCCTGAATCAGGTACGGGCCCGGATCGCGGTCAGGGAGCGCTTGTTCGAGGAGCGCCACGCCTTCGTCCACTGTGTGCCGGTCCCAGCGGGATCGGTCCTGGTCGGCCAGCAGTACCGGGTTGCCGTCGGAGTCGGTGCGGGCGGGGTGACGGGCGTGGGTCAGCAACAGCAACGCCAGCAGGCCGAGCACTTCGCGGTCGTGGGGCATGAGGCGATGCAGGATCCGGGCCAGTCGGATCGCCTCGTCGGCGAGGTCCGGGCGGGTCAGGTCCGGGCCTTGGCTGGCCGCGTATGCCTCGGTGAAGACCACGTAGATGACGCTCAGTACCGCTGGCAGTCGGTCGGGTATCTCGGACGGACCGGGGACCCGGTAGGGGATGTTGGCTTCGCGGATCTTGCGTTTGGCGCGGGTGAGGCGTTGCGCCATCGTCGTTTCGGGTACCAGGAACGCTCGCGCGACTTCTACTGTCGACAGTCCGGCGAGGTACCGCAGGGTCAACGCGACGCGTGCTTCCGGGGCCAGTGCCGGGTGGCAGCAGGTGAAGAACAGCCGTAGCCGGTCGTCTCCGATCGTGTCCCGGGCCGCCTGCTCGGTACCGGCCGCGGTGGTCACCAGGCGCTCGGTCTCGACGCGGTCGGCTTCCACGCGCAGGATCGCCAGTTTGGCCGCGTATGTCTTGCGGCGGCGCAGCAGGTCGACCGCGCGGCGGCGGGCGGTGGTGAGCAGCCAGGCGGTGGGGTGGTCGGGTACGCCGTCGGTGGGCCAGTGCCTGACCGCCGCGGCGATGGCGTCGGCCGCCACCTCTTCGGCCAGGTCCAGGTCTCGCAGCCACCCGACGAGTGTGGCCAGCAGTCGGCCCCACTCCTCGCGGAACACCGCGTCGACGGTGTCGCTCGTTCCCACGTCGTCCTCGGTCATCGCACCGCCCGCGCGCCGCGCTGGCTCACTGCTCCGGCTCGTCGAACACCAGGACCGGCCTGATCTCGACCGAGCCGTTCTTGGCCGCCGGGCACTTGGCCGCCCAGTCCAGTGCGGTGTCCAGGTCGGGGACGTCGATGACGTAGAAGCCGCCGAGCACCTCGCGGGTCTCGACGAACGGGCCGTCGGTGACTATCCGCTCCTGGTCCTTGAGGCGCACGGTGGTGGCGGTCTGGCTCGGCTGCAGTGCCTCGGAGGACACGAAGATCCCGGCCTCGTGCACGGCCGTGTCGTACGCCCCCCACTCCGCCATCTCCGCGTTCATCTCCGCCTCGGACGGCGTCGTCGTCGGTTCCTCACCGTTGAGCAACAACATGTAGCGCATGTGGGTCCCTTTCTCGGATCCGCGGGCGGCAGTGTCCGCCCGTCTTATAGGAGACGAACGACCAAACCCGTCATCGACAGCGCGGGCCACGATTTCCGACATTATTGCGCCTTTTCCCGGGCGCCGATCCCCAAGCTTCAGTCTTACTGAAGCAGACGCGGGCCTGAGCGACGAAGGCAACAGGGACCAGTGCTTCGACGTCGCCGGCTGCACGGCGCCGCCGCGCTCGGCGAAGCCATCGTCGCGCAGGCGCACGACAAGCCCCAGAAGGCCCCGCCGCACACTACGACGGCTGGGACGAACGGTCGTGATGAGACGGCGTGGATTATTGCCAAAACATGGAGGCGAACCGTAGGTTCGCGGCGTGACTGTGAAACCCCGACGAATCGCGTTGCTGGCCGCGGTGACCGCGGCGGTCGTCGCCCTCCCGGCGTACATGGCCGTCGCCGACGACAACGTCGTCGCCAAGAAGGCCGAGCAGGTCGCGCCCGGCGTGACCTACGAGAAGAAGACCATCTCGACCCCGCACGGCAAGTCCATCGGCCATATCCTCACCGTGGACCTCACTCGCGAGGACGTCGAGGTCGGGCTGCTGACGCCCGGTCCGGTGGCCGCGACCGGTGTCGTGACGTCGCTGGCCGACCGGGTCAAGGCCGTGGCCGGAGTCAACGGCGACTTCTTCAACATCGGACAGACCGGCGCCGCCGTCGGCCCCGAGATCCTGGACGGCAAGGACCGTAAGGGCCCGGTTCCCGGCAAACAACGCCACGGGCCGACACCCCCGCCCGGAACCGACAACGACAGCGTCTTCGGCATCACCAAGGACGGCAAGACGGTCATCGACCGGCTCAACGTCGACGGCAAGGCCACCACGGCCGCGGGCAGCTTCGAACTGAAGGGCCTCAACCAGTACGCCATCACCGTCGACGGCGTCGGGGTGTTCAACGCCGACTGGGGCAAGACCTCCCGCAAGCGCGCCACCTGCGGTACCGACGACGACCGCGACGCCCCGTGCAGCGAACAGACCAAAGAGGTCGAGATCGTCGACGGCAAGGTCACCCGGGTGTCGGACGCTCCCGGCGAGGGCCAGATCGCCAAGGACGCCACGGTCCTGCTCGCCCGTGACAAGGGCGTCGAGCACCTCAACGGACTGTCCGAAGGCGACGAGGTCAACGTCGACTACCAGCTGGCCAGTGAGGACGGTGCCGACCTGGACACCGCGCTGGGCGGTCTGATCCTCATCGACGACGGCACGATGCTCGACCTCAACGACGACGCGGCCACGCTGGCGCCGCGCACCGCCGTGGGTTCCAACGCCGACGGCTCCAAGCTGTACATGGTGGCCGTCGACGGCCGCAGCTCCACCAGCGTCGGCGCCACCGTCAAGTCGATGGCCGACATCATGGTCAACCTGGGTGCCGACCACAACGTCATCAACCTCGACGGTGGTGGCTCGACCACCCTGGTCGCCCGCAAGGCCGGGAACACCGCCACCAGCGTCCGCAACACCCCCTCCGACGGCTCGCAGCGCAAGGTCGCCAACGGCCTGGGAGTGTTCACCAAAGCCGCCTGACCCACGCACCCACCCGAAGTGGCGGTGCCCCCTGCGCACGGGGGGGCACCGCCACTGTGGAGTGAGTACTGTGGTCCTAGGTGTTGTTGGCCAGCGCGAGCAGCCGGTCGCGGGAACCGTTGAACCGGTTGCGGTCCACGTCGCCCGCGATCCCGGAGACGCTGCCGCTGCTGGTGTACTGCCAGGCCGTCCAGGTGGCCCAGCCGTGCGGAACCGAGGGGCTGGAGGCACCCCAGTGGGCCACCCACATCGGTGACTTCTTGGCCAGTCCGGTCCAGTTGCCGGTGCACGACGACCACCAGCTGGCGGTGGTGTAGATGACGACGTGGCGTCCGGTCTTGGACTTGTAGGCGCTGTGGAAGTCGGAGATCCAGCCGCGCATCTGCTTCTTGGACAGGCCGTGGCATCCGGCCTCCAGGTCCAGGGCACCGGGCAGAGTGCGGTTGTCGGCCGACCAGGCGCCGCCGTGCCGGGCGAAGTAACGGGCCTGGGCGGTGCCACTGGAGTTGCCGGGACGGGCGAAGTGGTACGCGCCCCGGATGACCTTGGCCCCGTACGCTCCCTTGTAGTTGGCGGCGAACTTCGGGTCGATGTAGCTGGTGCCTTCGGTGGCCTTGATCCAGGCGAACTGGATGCCGCCGCCGCGCACCTTCTTCCAGTTGATGTCTCCCTGATAGCGGGATACGTCGATACCGGCGGGCTTGGCCCTGGTCTCGGCTTCGGCTTCGGCGGGCGCGGTGATGACGAGGGTGACGACGGCCAGCAGCGACGCGACCAACGCGCCGACGATCAACTGGAACCGCCGCCGCAGCGGGCGTCGGGCGAGAGCAACCATGTGGAACTCCTTCGGGGACAGGGGCGGTGCTCGAGCGGCCATCATGGCCAGCACCCGATGGGGCGCACAAGAAGTGAACCCGTCACCCACCGTGACCCAACGCCCGTTGGGTCCCATGGGGACGGTCTTTCGGAATCGCCGCGACGTGCCATGTTTCCCCCGTATGCCCGGCCCGCTCAACCGAACGACCCTAGTGCGAGGATTCGGCACGGTCGCGGTCGTGGCTACGACCGGTGCTTGGCCACCTCGGCCCGCGCGCGGGCGAACCATTCGGCGCTCTCGCCGACCAGGAAGTTCCACGGCGTCCGGGTGAACTGGTCGCCGAGCGCGTCGAACATCGCCCCGGCGGCATCCCATTGGTCGGTCTCCCAGAACGCGAAGGCGAACATGTTGAAGTCGCGCTGCCAGCCGAGTCGGCGCCGGTAGCTGAGATGCCGGACCGACTGGTCGGCGGCGGTGTGGAAACCGGCGACGGTCTCGTCGCTGTTGAGGTACTTCTCCGACTCGGCCTCGTCGAGGTCCATGCGCCAGTGCTCCAGGCTCGCGGTGACCACCATGGAGGCCAGGCCGCTGGATGCCGGGGCGTTCGCGGCGGTGTCCAGGGCGAACGACGAGGCCAGTTCGTGGGAGCCGCCCCACTTGCGTAGGAATTGATGGAGCAGACTCATGTGAGCGCCGTAGTGCCATCGATGTCGTGCCACCGCTTCGCGGAACCGGGCGGTGGCTTCCTCGAGACCCAGGCTCATGCCCATTCCACACTTGATCAACGCCGCCCAGGCCGTGGGGTCGTCCGGGTTGCGGGCGATCGCGTGTTCCAGGAGTTCGTGGGCCTTGCGCAGTCTGCGTTCGAAGATCTGGAACTGGGCGGGAAGCGTGTGCTTGGCCAGCGCGGCTCCGCGTCCCAGCCAGGCCCACTCGACGGCGTGCGCGCCACCGACGAGAAACGGCAGGTACGACTGCGGTTCGGCTTCGATCCAGTCCTCGATCCACGCCTGGACGCCGAGTTGTTCGACGCAGAAGTCGAGGTAGTACTGCAGATCGTCGGGGTCTTGAATGACGTTGAGGAAGTTGTGGACCGCCCGCCAGTCGCGGGATTGCAGATCGGACACCAGTTGGGCGGCTTTGGGGTCGCCGAACGTCGGGTCGTGCGTCGGGATGTCGGCGGGCTTGTGCCTTCGCCCGAAAAATCTGCCCATTTGCATCCTCTGATATCTGTCCGAACCGGGAACAGAGTAGTGGCACCCGTTGTGTAGTCGACGACTGGTAGGTTTCCCCTGTGCCGGAACAGGATGGACGAATCGGGCCCGCGCTCGGGGGCATCACCGATGTCAAGATCAACGACGTTCGCCACGACCTCGTGTTCTACCAGTCCGGACTGCTGTTCCTGTCGGACCACTCCAAGTCCGACGCCAAGCGACTGCGCCGGATCCTCGACACCACAACGCAGGCGGAACTCATCCGCCGCAATCGGTTCGTCGATTTCACCGACGTCACCCACGTCCAGCTCGTCAAGCCCGGCACCCCGTTCAAGGTCGCGCTCGACCTCCTCGGTGGCGAACAGCTGGAAATCGCCGAACGCTGGGTCTCGGCACCGCTCGACAAGAAGGACGGGGACCTTCTCAAGGAACTGCTGGCCAACCTGCGCAACACCGGTCCGATGCCGGAGGCCGCCGCCGCGGAGGCCGCGCGAGCCTGGGCCGAGGACGCCGTCGTCCTGGACGCGATGGCCAACGTCAAGGTCAACGACATCGAGTACGACCTGGTGGTGCTGGACATCGGGCTGGTGTTCGTCGCCGGACCCGGTGAGACCCATCTCGGCAAGACGCGACTGACCAAACTGCTGGGAGACACCCCGCTGCCCGACATCGTGGGCCGCAACTGGCTGGTGCGATACGAGCAGGTGGTCGCGGCGACCATCACCAAGTCGATCCCGCTCACCGGTGAACTCGAACTCTACGACGGTTTGCGGCTGTCCTTCAAGGAAAGCTGGATCGGACAGTCGCTCACCGACGAGACCCGCGAGGTGACCACGGCCGCCCTGTGCTCGGTGGGCGCCGTCAAGCCCTGAAGTCAATCAGGTGGTTGATTGATAACCTCCCGAGGTGGCGACTTCGGACACCGGCGACAAACGCAACGCGACCCAGACCAGGCAGCGGATACTGGACGCCGCCCTGGACGAGTTCTCCGCCAAGGGCTACAGCGGCGCCCGCACCGCCGGGATCGCCAAGCGCGCGGGAGTCAACGTCCAGCTGATCTCGTACTATTTCGGCGGCAAGGAAGGCTTGCTGGACGCGCTTCGCGAGACCTGGCGGGAGCGGCGCTCCAGTTTGGAGGATTCCAGTGCCGAGAGTTCGTTCCTGGACGGATTCCGTGCCGCCCTGGACGTGACGCTGCGCGATCCGCGGCGGGCTCGCCTGGTGGTGTGGCAGGCACTGGGGGACTACCCCGGTGACACCGGGCCGTTGGTGGCGGAGTGGGAACGCGTCGCCGCCTCGGCCGTGGAGCAGACCAGGGCCCGGCAGTCCGAGGGGCAGATAGGCAGTGAGACGTCGCCGGAGTTCGTGGCGCTGTTGCAGTTCCTGCTCGCCTTCGCGCCGGTCGCGATACCCCAGGCGGTGCAGGGGATCTACGGGGTGGATCCGCTGTCGGCCGAGTATCGGGAGCGGGTGAGTCGGCAACTGGCGCGACTGCTGGGCGCCGACGACGACGGCGAAACCACCTGAGGGCTCCCGGCTGAATGGAGTGGATCTGCGGGCGTGCTACCGTTCAGCGTAATTATTCAATCGATTGATTGAGAGGTTCTCATGACTCGTGTACTGGTAGCCGGAGCCACCGGACGCCAAGGTGGAGCCGTCGTGGATCGCCTGCGGCAGCGCGGCCACGAACCGGTCGCCTATGTGCGTGATCCCGACAGCGATGCGGCCAAGGCGCTGGCGCGCGACGGCGTCCGGCTGGCCACCGGCGATCTCGCCGACGCCGAGGCGCTGACCCGCGCCGCCAAGGGTGCCGACGCGATCTTCGGCCTCACGGTGCCGTTCGGCGAGAACGGCACCGAGGAGGAGATCGCCCAGGGGCGGGCGTTGGCCGACGCGGCGGCCGCCGTTGACGCCCATCTCGTGTACTCATCGGTCAAGGGCGCGAACGGCGATGTCGACGTCACCGTCGAGCACGCGTCCGCCAAGCAGATCGTGCACCGATACCTGGTGTCCCAGGGCTTGCGGTTCACCGGCATTCAGCCGTCCTACTTCATGGAGAACGCCCTCAACGTCGGTTTCACCCGACTGAACCAGGGTGTCTACGCCTTTCCGCTGACGGCCGACCGCAAACTCGACCAGGTCACCACTTTGGACATCGCCGGCATGGCGGTGCACGCGATCGAGAACGCCGAGGCACTGAACGGCCGGGCCATCGACGTGGTCTCGGAGACGTTGACGAGCGTCGAGGTCGCCGCCGTTTTGTCCGAGGTCATCGGCAAGGACCTGCCCTACGAGCAGATCCCGATCCCGATGATCCGCCAGTGGGCCGGTGACGAGACCGCCGAACTGTTCCAGCGGTTCGAGGACAACCGTGAACACACCGACGTCGCCGCGTTGCGCGCCGAGTTCCCGGACATCGGATGGCACTCCTATCGCGACTGGGCCAAGACGGTCGACTGGGATCAGGTCCTGGCGCAGAAACCCGAGTGGGGTTAGGCGTACAGGGCCTCGGTGGCCGAGACGGCGATCGTTTCGGCCACCAGTGTCAGCGCTGGCACGTCCAGCTTCCACTGTTGCCAGTACAGCGGCACGTCCACCGGCTGTCCCGGTATCAGTTCCACAAGCGACCCCGTCTTCAACAGCGGCTCGGCCTGCGGTTCCGGGACCAGACCCCAACCGAGCCCCGCGGCCACCGCCTCGCAGAAACCCTCCGAGGTCGGTATCTGGTGCCGCAGCTGGCTGGCGCCCCGCCCGTCGGGAGTGAAGTCGCGGAGGAACCGGTCCTGAAGGTCGTCGCGCCGGTCGAACACGATGACCGGCGCGTCAGGCAGACAACGTTCCAGCACCCCCGACGACAGGTGGCGCTTCGCGAACTCGGGATTGGCCACCGGCAGATACCGGGCCCGGCCCAGCACCCGCACCGTGCAACCCGCCACCGGTTCGGCCGACGAGGTCACCGCCGCCATCACCCGGCCTTCGCGCAGCAGTGTCGCGGTGTGGGACTCGTCCTCGCGGTACAGCTCGAAGTAGATCGGCGGGTCCTGCGGCACCCGGGTGAGCGCTTGCTGGAACCAGGTGGCCAGCGAGTCCGCGTTCACCGCGATGGGCAGCCGGGCCGGTGCCGACGCGGAGGCGAGGCCCAGCGCCAGTCGCGCGTCGTTCTCCATCGCGGCCAGCTGCCGCGCGAACCGCACGACCACCTGCCCCGATTCGGTGGGCCGCACCGGTTTGGTGCGCATCAGCAGCACCCGGCCGGTGCGCTGCTCCAGGGTCTTGACGCGCTGGCTGACCGCCGAGGGTGTCACGTGCAGTGCGGCGGCCGCCGCTTCGAAGGTGCCCTCGTCCACGACGGCCAGCAGGGTGCGCACCTGGTCGAACGGCAGCTCCATCATCACAATCGCTAAGGATACGTTAGAAACTTTAGCTGTACTAATGGCTGGATCGTCCATAGCATCGGATCCCGTGAACAGTGGCATCCTCCCCGCGGCCATCGCCGGATTCGGCACCGGTCTTTCCCTCATCATCGCCATCGGCGCCCAGAACGCGTTCGTGCTGCGCCAAGGCGTGCGCGGCCAGGCCGTGCTCGCCGTGGTCGGCATCTGCGCCGCCTCCGACGCGGTCCTCATCGCGCTCGGCGTGGCCGGGCTCGGCGCCGTGGTCACCGCGTGGCCCATCGCCCTGACCGTGGTCGGGTTGGCCGGTGGGATCTTCCTGATCGGTTACGGCGTCATCGCCACCCGTCGGGTGCTGCGCCCCGCCGGGCAGGGGCTGACGGTCGAGGGCGCCTCGGCCAGCTCGATGCGGATCGCGGTGCTCACCTGCCTGGCGCTGACCTGGCTCAACCCGCACGTCTACCTGGACACCGTGCTGCTGTTGGGTTCGGTGGCCGCCGACCGGGGCTCGCTGCGCTGGGTGTTCGGCCTGGGCGCGATGGCCGCGAGCCTGGCGTGGTTCGCCGTCCTGGGTTACGGCGCCCGACTGCTCAGCGCCGTCCTGGCCCGTCCCGCCGCCTGGCGGGCGCTGGACGGGCTGGTCGCCGTCACCATGCTCGTGATGGGAACCCTGCTGCTGGTGCGCACGTTCTGACGTGGACCGACGCGGTCACCCCGCGCCGAGCAGCGGCTCGTCGGCCGAGCGGATGTCGTGGTGCGGCAGGCCGTCGGGATGTTCGCGGCGCACCCGGTCCAGACACGACAGTGCGATGCCCAGGTGGGCCCGCTTGCTGGACTCGTAGAACTCGGTGGCACTGGCCGCCAGCTTCGGCGAGGCGTGCAGCGGTTTGTCCGAGACGCACAGCAGGGTGGTGTTGGGGATGCGATAGCGGAAACCGTTGGCCGCCACCGTCGCCGACTCCATGTCGACGCCGACGCAGCGGGCGGCGCGCATCGCGGGCAACACCCCGGCCTGGTTGAACTCCCAGTTGCGGTTGTCCACTGTGCAAACCGAGCCGAGCCGGTAGGAGGCGTCGCGTTTCTCCAGGGCGTCGAGTAGGAACTGGTTGAGACGGTGGTTGGGGATCACCGGGATGACCGGTGACAGTACGTCGTCGAGGATGCGGTCCGCCCGCAGATACGACGTCGCCAGCACGAAGTCGCCCAGCCGCTGATGGTTCCGCAGACCTCCACAGTGACCGATCATGATCATGGTGTCGGGACGCAGAACCGCGAGATGGTCGGTGAGGGTTTTGGCGTTGGACGGGCCCACGCCGATGTTCACCAGGCTCACCCCGTCGCCGTCGGGGGTGCGGTGGTGCCAGGCGGGCATCTGAACCCCGTCCCGCACCGGTCCCTCGGCGTCGGGGAAACGGTCCTGGAACGCCTCGACGTGCATCGCGTAGTTGGTGAACAGGACGTGCCGCTCGAACGACTCCGCCGGGGTGCCGGTGTAGTGCGTCAACCGGTTGAGCGACAACGCCATCCGCTCCGGTCCGAACAGGAACAGCTTCTTGGCCCGCAGGTCGAAGCGGTCCTCGTCGAGGGCGGCGAAGAAGTCCGGGTCGTCGAAGGCCAGCGCGCGGCGGGACGGCCGGGCGGTCACGGTGGCGCCGTTGCGCAACAGCCCGGCCAGTTCCCGGGACAGGTAACGCCGGACGGCGTCGGGGCGCGCGAACTCGCCGGTGATCCTCGGGTTGTGCTCCGACCAGGGCCGCACCACCTCCAACGCCGAGTACCAGCCTCCGGCGTCGGTGTCGCGCAGTACGTCCAGAAGTCGGGTCACCGCCGCGTCCACGTCCTCGGACGCCAGGTCGGCGCCATTCACCTGCTCTTCCATCCCGGCATCGTAGCGACCCGCCCCGCCGCCCCGGCGATTCTCCTAGGGTTTGGCGAACCGCGCCACCATCGCCGGACCGGAATCCCCGTCGGGGCGCTCGATGCGCTGCTGGGCGAGGTCGGCAGCCCAGGCGTAGCGCGGGTCGGGCCGCAACGTGTGTTCGCGCAGGCAGGCCTCGGTGAACTTGATGACGTGCTCGTCCTTGTGGTCCACGGCCCGCGCCACCAACTCGTCCCAGGCCGGGACCTCGGCGGACGCGGCCCGGTCGCGCGCCTCGGCCTCGCCGCCGCTGTCCACTGTGGTGATCATGGCCAGCGTGACCTGGGTCTGCCACAGCGCCGCCGCGGTGGCCTCGTGCTGGTCCTCGGGCAGGTAGGGCAGTACCAGCCGCGCGGCGGCCGGTGCGGTCACGCCGTGCACCAGCGGAATCGGGAACATGCCGTTGGAGTGCGCCACGCACACCCCGGCGAACTCGGCGGTCATGTCGGACAGCAGTGACTGGATCCGTTCGGGACCAAGCAGTTCGAGGTTGTCGTGGTAGCCGGGCATGTCGTCGGGGCTCCGCAGCCGCCGCTGGCCCTCGGCAGGGCTGGTGGGCGGCTGCGCGGACCTGCGCATCGCGGCCACCGCCTGCGGCAGGCTCAGCGAGCCGCGAAGCCGTCCGGGGCCGGGCTTGTCGATGAACCGGGCAGCCCAGTAACCCAGACCCCGGCTCAGCTCGGTCAGCTGGATGCCGGTGGGGGAGTCGGTGGCGGCGATGGAGCGCACGGCGTGAGCGGTGCGGATGAGGCCGTGGGTCAGGCCGGTCAGCGGTCCGGCCAGCAGTCGCGGCCACCAGCGCTGGAGCACGGTCTGCCAGCCGTCGGCGTCGATCTCGCGGGCGAACAGTTCCTCGAAGTCCCCGGCGCGGCCGATGTCGCCGAGCGCCGGTCGCCAACTGTCCTCAGTGCTGTCGAGTCGCTGGTGCGCGACGGGCGGTTCGTGGTGGGGTGCGGCGGCGCGGTAGACGGCCACCCAGGCGGGAACGGCGTCGCCGTGGCCGAGGACGGCGAGGGTCTCGGCGCCCATGGGTCCGTGGTTGGCCAGGTCGCCGCCGCCGAGGCTGCGTTCGTAGCCGAGGTCGTCGAGGCGTTCCAGGGCGTCGTTGACGGCGTCGTGATAGGTCGTCATCCTGCCAGCCTTTCTTCGTATTTCCCAATAGTTTGGATATCCGAATATATAGGATGTGGGGATGCCGGACAACGCCACCGAAGGTGACCCACGCGACCCCAAGCCCGACGAGATCGCCGACGTCGTGGGTTTCATGCCGCTGATCGCGGCGTTCTTCGCCAAGGTGCGCGCCGAGAAACCCGACGAACACTCGCATTCCTTCGCCGACCACGGACTGACCAACCGGCACGCGGCCGTGTGCGTTCAACTGGTGGCCGCCGACGGATTGAGCGTCACCGAACTGGCCAACCGGATGGGCCTGGCGCTGTCCACAGTGTCGGAACTCGTCGGCGACCTGGACCGGGCACAGTGGGTGGAGCGGCAACCTGACCCGGGCAACCGGCGCCGCACCCTGGTGTCGCTGCGGCCCGATCGCCGCGAACACATGGAATCCGTGGTGACCCGACGCGCCGAACCGCTGCTCAAGGCACTGGACGAGTTGACCCCGGGGCAACGCGAGGGTTTCGCCGCCGGGCTGCGCGCCTGGGCCCGGCAACTGGAGGCGTGGTGAGGCCCAGTCCGCGCCGGTGGTCGGCGGCGATCCCGGCGTCGCGCGCCGATCGCGCGGCCTCGTTCGGAGGCGTGGTGAGCCCCGGCTAGCCCGCGCTGACCGTCGCGGCGTCGATGCCCGCGTCGCGCGCCAGCACCGCGGCCTCGTTGCGGGAGGCCACACCGAGTTTTTGCAGGATGTTGCCGACGTGGAACTTCACGGTGTTCTCACTGATGTGCAACTCTTCGGCGATGCGACGGTTGCGCAAGCCGCCGGCCAGCTTCGCCAGGACGTCCAGCTCGCGCGGGTTCAGCTCCGGCAGCGGCGCCGGACGAGTCGCCGACGGCACCGCCAGCGGCACGGTGATCGTCACCGCGGTACCCCAGCCGGGAACCGCGTCCACGGTGAAGGTCCCCGACAGCGGGCCCAGTCGATCGTTGGTGCGCAACGATTCCAGCGCCCGACGGGGAACGTGCCCGGAACCGTCGTCGCGGATCGTGATGCGCAGCGCGGCATCGCCCGCGTCCCAGGTGATCCGTACCCGGCCGACACCGCCCTGCTCCAGCAGCACCAGCACCACCGCCCGCGACATCGTCCGCGCGACCCGCGCCACCTGACCCGGCAGCTCCCGCTGGGACTGGCTGGGCGGCACCAGTTCCAGCTCGACATCGCCGTAACGCGACAGTGGACGCAACCGGTCGGCCAGCCGCGTGAACGCGTCCTCGGCGACCTCCTGACTGATCACCCGGTCCCAGTCGCCGGTGGTGCGCAGGTCGATCAACGCGTTGACGGCCAGGTCGGTCGCGACCTGCCGGGCGGCGGTGTCGCTCAGTGTCCTCGACCGCAACGCCGCCAGCAGCGACACGATCGTGGCCGAATGCGACTCGGTCAGCTCGGTCACCACCCGGGCGCGTTCCTCGGCGACGAGCCGATGGGTCATGACCAGCTGCGGCGACTCGACGTCCCCGGCCCGGTCGGCCACGTGCAGCGTGATCAGATCCCACATCGACTGCACGGTGGCCAGAACCTCGGTGCTGGGTCGCGGCTCGTGGGCCGCGACCGCCAGCAGCGCGCCCGCCGAACCCCGGGGATGGGACGCCACCGCCAGCACCGGACGGGTGCGCCCGGCCAGTTTCGCCTGTCCCCACCACGGCCGGGTCACCCCGGTGACGGCGCCCAGCTGGTTGAGCTCGGCGGTGACGACGCGCTCGGCCACGGCGGGATCGCCGTGGGTGATGAGCGGGTTGCGGGAGCAGTCGCCGGTCAGCATCGCCAGCGCCTCGTGCGGAACCAGGTCCCGCAGCAGCGCGGAGAACCGGCCCAGCAGCTGGTCCAGGGGCCCGTTGAGCACGGTGAAGACGGCGGCCAGCGGCTGATCGGGGGTGGTCATGCCTACACGTTATCCGCGTCGCGGCCGCGACCGGGCCACTCCTTCGGCGGGGCGCAACCGTCCCAAAGAGTGGCCGAGCAAAGCGGCTCACGGCGGCAGGCTTGCCGGGTCGTAAGCCCCACCACCGAAGGACGAATCGTGAAAGCTTTGACCGCCGTCGGATACGGCCCGCTCGCCGACCTGACTTTCTCCGATGTAGACAAACCGGTTCCCGGTCCCGGGCAGGTGTTGGTCCGCACCGAGGCCGTGGCCCTCAACCCCTTGGACGTCAAGCTGGTGCTCGGCAGCGTGCGGGAGGTGTTCCCGGTTACCCACCCGTTCGTGGTCGGCATCGACGTGTCCGGCACCGTCGAGGCCGTCGGGCCCGACACGATCGGGTACGCGCCCGGCGACGCGGTGACGGCCATGAACCTCGGCGTCGCGGGTGCCGTCGCGGAGTACACGCTCGCCCAGACCGGGCCGCTGTTGACGCACCGGCCCGAGGGTGTGGACGCCCGGTCGGCGGCGGCGCTGCCAGCGGCCGGGCTGACCGCGCTGTCGTTGTTGCACCACTGTGTACCGGTCGCCGGACGCGACGTGTTGATCAGCGGCGCCACCGGGGGTGTCGGTTCGTTCGCGGTGCAGTTGTTCGCCGCCGCCGGTGCCCGGGTGCTGGCCACCGGCCGACCTGACGACACCGAGACGGTGCTTGGCTGGGGCGCCCATCACGTCATCGACTACACCGGCGGGAAGACCGCGCAGCTGGCCCGCGAGCTGGTTCCCGGCGGCGTCGATGTGGTGCTGGCGTTGGCCGAGGACGGCGCGGCACTGCCGGGCATCGCGGCGGCGGCCATCGACGAGGGCCTGGTGCTGACGTGCACCGAGCAGCCGACGGCCCTGGAACGTGGGGTCACGGTCGAACGGGTCGACCTGACCGCTCGGGACGGCGACCTGTCCGGGCTGGCAGCCCGGGTGAGCCTGGGGGAGTTGCGGGTCCCGGTCACGGGTGTGTACCCGTTCTCCGAAGCGCGAACGGCCTATGAGGACTTGGTCGGCAAGCACACCGTCGGCAAGCTCGTCGTGGAGTTCTAGGACGCCGAACCATAGTGGGCGGCCATCGTCGTGGCCCGATCGCGCAACGCCGCACGCAACGACTGCGGCGCAAGGGCTTCGGCGTCCGCACCAAGCTGCCACAGCGCCCACTCGGCGTGCCGCGAGTCCTGATAGGTCACCTCCAGCCGCAGCCAGCCGTCCGCGTCGGACTCCTCCGCGCGGACGGCAACCGCGCTGTTCAGCAGCTCCTCGCGCCGTCGCGGATCCACCCGCACCCGCACGCTCATGTGGCCCTCGGCCAGGAACTGGGCGCAGCGTTCCCGCCAGATCCGGTCCAGATCGACCCGGTCGGGTCGCCGCGCCGCCTCGGGCAGTTCCTCGGCGGCAGCCATCCGCGACAGCCGGTAGGTGCGGTCCGCGCCCGCTCGTGTGGCCAGCAGGTAGCCCCGGTCGCGCACGGTCACCAGGCCGATGGGGTCCACCGTGCGCCAGCGTGGCTCCTGGTCGGTGGCCGCGTAGCGGATGCGCAGCTTGTGCCCCGCGAGCACCGCGCGCCGCACCTCGGCCAGCACCGACTCGGGTACGTCCTCAGTGACCAGTCGCCGCGAGAGCAGGTCGGTCTCCGGCTCGACGAGGAACCGCTGGGCCGCGTCGTTGGCGCTGGCGCGATGGTTCTCCGGCAACGCGTCGACCACCTTGCGCATGGCCGAAGCGAGCGCCGAACTGAGGCCGAACACCTGCTCGCCGCGTCCGGATCCGGCGGTCAGCAGCGCCAGGGCCTCGTCGTGGTTCAACCCGGTCAGCTCGGTCCGGAAACCCGGCAGCAACGCGAAACCGCCGTGTCGGCCGCGTTCGGCGTAGACCGGGACGCCCGCCGCCGACAGCGCCTCGATGTCGCGCAGCACGGTGCGGGTCGACACCTCCAGTTCGCGCGCCAGCGTTTCGGCGGACAGCCGACCGCGCTGGCGCAGCAGCAGCACCAGCGAAACCAAGCGGTCGGCACGCATCCGAAAAGTCTATCGGAATACATGACACAAGATGTCGTGATTTGTTGTGAGGCTTGTTGCCGACAGCGTCAAACGACTCGAATGGAGCACAAGTGGCAATGGAACGAACAGCGGTCAACCCGGTGCAGTGGTCGGTGGAAATGGGGTTCAACCAGGGTGAGGTCGTCTCCGGGCACACCCGGACCCTGTACTGCTCCGGGCAGACCGCGATGAGCGACGACGGCAAGCCGCAGCACGACGGCGACATGGCCGCCCAGCTGGCGCTGAGCATCGACAACCTGGAGGCCGTACTCGCCGAGGCCGACATGTCGCTGGCCAACCTGGTGCGGCTCAACGTCTACACCACCGACGTCGATCTGCTGTTCCAGCACTACGGCGTGCTGGCGTCCCGGTTGGGCGCCGCCGGGGTGGCACCGACGACCACGATGCTCGGGGTGACCCGGCTGGCGATCCCCGGTCAGCTGATCGAACTGGAGGGAACCGCCGTCGCGTAACGCGACTTCGACGCCTCGGCTGCTCGTGCCAGGCACACTGGCACGAGCAGCAGGCAGACAGGTGAGAATCGATGGGCAAACTGGTGACGATCGGCGTCTACGACTTCGACGCCGAGTCCTTCCTACAGCGGCTGCGCCACGCCGACGTGCGGGTGTTGTTCGACGTCCGGCAGCGGCGTGGTGTCCGCGGATCCGAGTACGCCTGGGCGAACTCGCAACGGTTGCAGGCGGCCCTGGCCGAGGCCGGAATCGCCTACGAACACCATCCCGAGCTCGCCCCCACCACGGAGCTGCGCCGACTTCAGTACGCCGAGGACGATCGCAACAGCGTCGGGAAACGCTCGCGCCGCGAACTGGCCGATGAGTACATTCGCCGCTACACGGCCGAGATCCTCGACGGCGCCGACCTGGCACCGATCGTGTCGGCGCTGCCGAGCCACGGAACCGGGGCACTGTTCTGTGTGGAGCGCGACCCGGAGGCGTGCCACCGTTCACTGATCGCGCGGCTGCTGGCCGAGACGCAAGACGTCACGATCGAGCACCTGCGCCCGTCATGACCCGCGATGCGCGTCGAGCTCGGCCAGGATGTCATCCACCGGTCCGAAACTGACGATAGCCGTTGTCCCGCCCGCGATCTGGCCCCGCAACGGGTCCAGCGCCTCGCGGGCCCGAGCCGCCAGCGACGCGTCCTCCAAGCGGATCGCGGTATGTGCGGTGACCGCCCACAGCGCGTCGTACAGGTGGTCGGCGGCCGGTTCGGGCAACGCGGCAGCCGACCGGCGCGCCGCCGACGGGTCGTCCCGCGCGAGATCGATGAGCGGCTGCACCCAGGCACGATAGGGACCCCTGTCGAGATCCGGATCCACCGGCGCGGGCCGCCCGTGCCGCAACCGCAACGACAACAGCGCGAGCGGGAACATCCCGGCCTCCACCCCGGGCATACCGGCACCCGCCAGTTCCGTAGCCACAGCCCGGTACGCCCGCGCGGCCTCGGCGGGATCGCCGGACGCCTGCGCCAGTCGCATCGCGGCGAAGGCGGCGGTCAGGACGCGAACCAGCGGCGTCTCGTGGACGTCGGCCAGCCGCTCGGCCGCCGCGACATGGCGCTCGGCGGTATCGATGTCGCCCAGCGCCGCGCCGACCTGGATCTTGATGAGGTGACCGAGGATCTCGAACGTCGCCAGATCGTGCCGAGTGGACACCGCGATGAGTTCACTGGCGATGGCGTCGCGTTCGGCGGTGTTTCCCGGACGCTGGAAGGACTGCATGAACCGGCCGTTGAGCGCCAGCACCAGCACGTTCGGGTCGGACAGGTCGCGGGCGATGCGCTCGGCTTCGCGCGCGGCCTCGGCGGCCCACGCGTCGCGCGACCCCCGGTGTTCCAGCGCGACGGTGGCCAGCAGCCGCGCCCGAAGCGCCGCGGGGGCGTCCGACCCGAGCCGCAGCAGAGTGCGCCGGGTCGTCGCAACCAGCGCCCGCGACTGTTCGGGATCGTCGGCGCGCGACCACACGGCCGGGACGTCGTAGGCGGCGATGACACGAGCGGTGAGATCGGGGTCGTCGGTGCGCTCGGCCTCGGCGACGGCCGCCGCGCGTTGCCGCTGGGCCAGCACCAGGTTGGTGCCGCCGGTGATCGCCGCCGCACTGGCCACAGTGCTCATGGCGCGCAGCCGGGAGTAGGTCCCGCTCGCCTCGGTGCGGGTGAGCAGCCCCAGCCGGTTGCCGTCGCGGGCGGCGGGCGCCAGGTGCGCGGCGTGACGCAGGATGTCACGTTCGAGATCGTCGAGACCGGCCGCCGACTCCAACCCGAACCTGTCCAGCAGCCGCTCCCGAGCCGTGCGCAGTGTGGACAGTGCGTCGACCTGCCGGTCGGCCTGGTACAGGGCGTGGGACAGCAACACCCAGGCGTGCTCGCGCCACGGATGCGAGGCCGCGAACGCCTCCAGCTCCGCCACCAGCGACTCGCCGCGCCCCAGGTCGATCACCGCCCGCGCGCGCAACTCGACCGCCTGGAGGTGAAGCTCGCCCAGCCGGGCGCGCTCGCGGACCACCCACGCCGAGGCGTCGAGATCGGCGTACGGTTCGCCGTCCCACCAAGCGATCGCGTCGGTCAGCGCGGCAGCCGCGTCCTGACCGGACTGATCCCGGGCGGCGCGCAGCGTGTCCTCGAACCGGTGCGCGTCCACGCGCTCGCGCGGCACCCGCAGCGCGTACCCGGTGCCGACGGTCTCGATGAGCCGTGAGCGGCCCCGCGGCGAACGCTGCGGCTCCAACGCGCGCCGCAGCTCCGACACGAAGGTGCGCACCGTGCCGGTGGCCGTGGACGGCGGGTCGTCCCACAGGTCCTCGACGAGCGCCCGCAGCGACACCGCGCGGCCCCCGGCGGCCACCAGCCGACCCAGCAG
Organism: Stackebrandtia nassauensis DSM 44728; assembly: GCF_000024545.1. GTDB lineage: Bacteria > Actinomycetota > Actinomycetes > Mycobacteriales > Micromonosporaceae > Stackebrandtia > Stackebrandtia nassauensis. Next base: position 3,602,267 of record NC_013947.1, on the reverse strand, counting down.
CTCACGCCGCCGCTGACTGCCCACCGCGACCGGACCGCCCGCCGCGTCGGTGACCCGCACCGGCCCCAGCACCTTGATGAGGATGTCCACCCGCCGATTGTCGTCGATGCCGCGCCGTTCGTCGCTGATCCACTGCTAATCCGCTCGCCGGATGCTCGGAAGCGTTCCCGCCGCCGAAACGTCAGCGGCCCGACTCAAGGAGACGACGATGACCATCACCATCCCGGGATTCGACACCAAAGCGATCGACGTCGCCGACGGCGTCAGCCTCAACGCGGCTGTCGGCGGCGACGGCCCCGCGATCATCCTGCTGCACGGCTTCCCGCAGACCCACCTGATGTGGCGGCACGTGGCTCCCGTACTCGCCGAACACCACACCGTGATCGCGCCCGACCTTCGCGGCTACGGCGCCAGCGCCAAACCCGCCGCACTCGACCCGGACACCTACTCCAAGCGCACCATGGCCGCCGACATCGTCGGCCTGGCCGACGCGCTGGGCATCGACCGGTTCACCCTCGTCGGCCACGATCGCGGCGCCCACGTCGCCTTCCGCGCGGGACTGGACCACCCGAATCGCGTCAGCCAGCTGGGAATCCTCGACATCCTGCCGACTTTGGACACGTGGAACGTCCTTCAGGGAGTCAACGCGGCGGTGGCCTTCCATCTGTACCTGATGGCGCAGCCGGTCGGCCTTCCCGAGCAGATGATCGCCAACAGCAGCGACGCCTTCTTCGGGTTCTTCCTCGACGCGTGGAACACCGGACCCGACGCGATCCCGGCCGACGTGCGCGCCGAATACCTGAACGCCAGCCGCCAGGCGGTGGACTCGATCGTCGCCGACGTCCGGGCCACCGCGACCATCGACATCGAACACGACCAGGCCGATCTCGACGCCGGTAACCGACTGGCCATGCCGGTGACGGTCATCCAGCAGGACTGGGGTCAGCAGCTCGGCTTCGACGCGGCCGCGACCTGGCGGCCCTGGGCCGCCGACCTGGAGCACTTCACCACCCGGGCGGGCCACTTCATGGCCGAAACCGCGCCCGACGACATCGCGACGCTGATCCTCAACCTGGCGAAACGGTGACCCCGACGGCTACGGCTGGATCTGGATCTCCGGCGACGGCTGCCCGGCCTGCACCGGCGTGGGGATGACCGGCGCGGTCATCGGATAGTCGAGGGGCGTGGCCGGGACGGCGTGGGGCTGGGCGGCGGTGATGTGCGGCAGCCACCGCCACCGCGCGATCGTGCGCAGCTGGCCCGCGACATACTGCGCCGCCGGATCCGGGTTGTACCGGATGGCCTCGGCCAGCATCATGGTCTCTCGCGGGTCGCGCATGTGCCGACTGGCCACATGACACAACTCCACTGGGATCTGGAAGTCGTCCTCGCGAAACAGGATCAGCACCGGATGGAACGGCACGAAGTACTGCGCGGGCAGCGGCCCCAGGTTGACCCCGGCCAGCGGACTGCGGTTGATCTGGTTGTCCCGGTTGGCCACCAGCGTCCGCTTGCCCTCGGCCAACTGCTGGGTGGCGTTGTCGCTGCGTTGCCCGCCGACCAGCTCCAGCCGCATCCGGGTCCGCGACAGGTCGAACACGTTGGCGCGCGCGGCCCCCACCAGACCGACCACGGTCAGCTGGGTTCCGTTGAGGTACAGGCACTGCCGGGCCTGCTTGTCGCGGGTGAACCCCACCAGCCACGGCAGTCCGGCGAACAACGGCAGCCCGCACCCGTAGCCCAACGCGATATAGCCGATCATGTCGCCGGTCGAACCACCCTCCTTGGCGACGTTCTCCACGGCGAGGTACGGCATGATGACCAGCACGAAAGCACCGATGACGTATCCGGCGATCTTGAACCGCTTCCCCGACGCGGCCAAAGAGGCATCAGCGGGGCCGATACCGGCGGGCATGCGGTAACCGCCGGGCGAGGAGTTACCCATCTACATCGCCGCCATCGACGTGATGGTCAGCTCCACCTGTCCGGCCTCGTCACTGGCGGGCAGGTCCACCTCGGCGTTGATGCGCCAGTCGTGGTCGCCGTCGGGATCGTCCACGATCTGCGACACCCGCCAGGTGTGCGGCTGCTTGTCGATCAGCAGCATCGCCGCCGAGCGCGCGTTCGCACCGGTACCGATGTCGTCGTGGGCCTCGAAATACCCGTCCAGGGCGGCCTCCCAGTCCTCGACGGACAGACCGGTCTCCAGTCCCGCCAGCTCCTCGGGACGGTCCAGGGCCGCCAGCTCCACGTGCCGGAACATCGCGTTGCGGACCGCGACGGTGAAGGCACGCTCGTTGGCGGTGATGGCGCTGGAGGCCTCCTTGGGGACGATGACGGTGTCCTCGTCGTCCTTCGGGTTGGACAGTTGCTGCCATTCGTCCAGCAGACTGGAGTCGACCTGACGCACCACCTCGCCCAGCCACGCGACCAGGTCGTGGATCTCCTCGGTCTTGGCGTCGTCGGGGATCGTCTGGTCCAGGGCCTTGTAGGCGCTGGCCAGGTACCGCAGCACGATGCCCTCGGCACGCGACAGGTCGTAGAAGGCGATGTACTCGCCGAAGGTCATGGCGCGTTCGTACAGGTCCCGGGCCACCGACTTGGGCCGCAGCGGATGGTCGCGGATCCACGGATGGGTGCGCCCGTAGGCGTCGTAGGCGGCCTCCAGCAACTCTTCCAGCGGCTTGGGATGGGTGATCTCAGCGACGCGTTCGACGCGCTCGTCGTACTCGATGCCGTCGGCCTTCATCTGCGCGACCGCCTCGCCGCGGGCCCGGGACTGCTGCGCGGCCAGCACCTGCCGCGGGTCCTCCAAAGTGGCCTCGATGATGCTCAGGGTGTCGAGCCCATGGTGGATGTCCTCGGGGTCGAGCAGTTCGTAGGCGGCCAGCGCCAACGGCGACAGCGGCTGGTTGAGCGCGAACGTCGTGTCCAGGTCGACGGTGAGCCGCTGCCGGCGTCCGGTGCGGTCGGGTTCGGGCAGCTCCTCCACGATGCCCGCCGCCAGCAGCGACCGGTACATCGCGATCGCCTCGGAGATCAGCTTGCGCTGGATCCCCGGCGGCGCGTGGTTGTCGGTCAACAGCGACCGCATCGCGTCGAAGGCGTTGCCGGGTCGGGCGATGACGTTGATGAGCATCGCGTTGGACACCCTGAACCGGCTGGTGAGCGGCTCGGGCGGCGACTCCTGCAGCTTCTGGAACGTCTCCTCCGACCAGCCGACGAACCCCTCCGGCGCGGACTTCTTCTTGATCTTGCGCAGCTTCTTCGGGTCGTCACCGGCCTTGGTGATCGCCTTCTGGTTCTCGATGACGTGCTCGGGGGCCTGCGCGACCACCAGCCCCTCGGTGTCGAACCCGGCACGCCCGGCCCGGCCCGCGATCTGGTGGAACTCGCGGGAGCGCAGCCTGCGGGTGCGCTGGCCGTCGTACTTGGTCAGGCCGGTGAACAGGACGGTGCGGATCGGGACGTTGACCCCGACTCCGAGCGTGTCGGTGCCGCAGATGATCTTCAGCAGCCCGGCCTGGGCGAGCCGTTCGACCAGGCGCCGGTACTTGGGCAGCATCCCGGCGTGGTGGACGCCGATGCCGTGTTTGACCAGCCGGGACAGCATCTTCCCGAACTTGGTGGTGAACCGGAAACCGCCGATCAGGTCGTTGATGGCGGCCTTCTCCTCCTTGGTGCACACGTTGATGCTCATCAGCGCCGAGGCCTGCTCCATCGCGGCGGCCTGCGTGAAGTGAACAATGTAGACCGGTGCCTTGTCGTCGCGCAGCAGCAGTTCGATGGTCTGCTGCAACGGTTCGGTGGAGTAGCGGTAGTACAGCGGCACCGGCCGGGTGCCCGAGGTGATGGCCGTGGTGGTGCGTCCGGTGCGCCGGGTGAGGTCCTTCTCGAAGAACGACGTGTCGCCCAGCGTCGCCGACATGAGCACGAACTGGGTGCGCGGCAGCTCCAGCAGCGGCACCTGCCAGGCCCAGCCGCGGTCGGGTTCGGCGTAGAAGTGGAACTCGTCCATGACGACCTGCCCGACGTCGGCGTAGTCGCCGTCGCGAAACGCGATGTTGGCCAGGACCTCGGCGGTGCAGCAGATCAGCGGGGCGTCGGCGTTGACGGAGGCGTCGCCGGTCATCATGCCGACGTTGTCGGTGCCGAACAGCTCGCACAGGTCGAAGAACTTCTCGCTGACCAACGCCTTGATGGGCGCGGTGTAGAAACTGGTGCGGTTCTCCGACAGCGCCGCGAAGTGAGCACCGGCGGCGATGAGGCTCTTGCCGGACCCCGTCGGCGTCGACACGATGACGTTGTTTCCCGACACGATCTCCATGACCGCTTCTTCCTGCGCGTCGTACAGGCTGAAACCCGCCTCCACGGCCCAGTCGGTGAACGCCGAGAAAATGGCGTCGGGATCGGGCGTGGCGGGGAAGCGGTCGGCGAGATTCACCCGATCATGGTGCCCCGTCGCTTGGGGGCGGCGCGCGCGAGGTGGCAGGATCGACGCTCATGAGCGGTGTTTTCCACACCTTGACGGTGGAGCTGACGACCGGCACCAAAGCGGCCGCGCGCGATATCAGCGGGGAGTGCGAGTCGTTCCTGCGCGAACACGGGGCCAACAACGGCCTGCTCAACGTGTTCGTGCCGCACGCGACGGCGGGCCTGGCCATCATCGAGACCGGCGCGGGCAGCGACACGGACCTGCTGGCGGCCATCGACCACCTGCTGCCTCGCGACGACCGGTGGCGGCATTCGCACGGATCCCCCGGGCACGGCCGCGACCACGTCCTGCCGGGTTTCGTCGCCCCGTACGCCACCGTCCCGGTGGTGTCGGGTGCGCTGACACTGGGCACCTGGCAGTCGATCGTCCTCATCGACACCAATGTCGACAATCCGCGCCGCCAGGTGCGGCTGACGTTCCTGGGCGCTTAAGCAGCGCTGCTACCGTTGTCGCGCATGGGAATCTGGGACGCCGTGCGACCGCTGCTGCTGGCGTGCACGGCCACGACGGTGCGAACCGTGGTACCCGCCGCGGACTCCGGCCGACACCTGCGGGCCGTGGCCTTGTTCAACCTGTACGTCGACGGCGAACAGGTGCACTTTCCCAGCCTGGCGGCGGTGGTCGAACCGGTCACGTCGCGCCCGGCGGGGGACCTGTACGACGCCGACTGGAATCCGGCCGACTGGCCCGACGACGACATCGACTACCAGACGAGTGAACTGACCGCGGCCATCGCCGAGGGCGAAGCCGTGATGGCGACGGCCTCGGCGTCGGACTTCGCCCATCACGAACGCAACCTGCGCGCCATGCTGGTGCGGACGGCGAAACAACTCCGAGACGAACTCGTCGGTCTGCCGGGCGTGTCGCCGGATCTGGTGGTGATGTTCTACGACCACGACTGCGCCGACCTCGAGAACCTGGTACGTCGCGCCGTCGGTGCCGCCGCGTTCCGGTCACTGTTCCCGTCCCAGGACGCCGACGCGCGGGAACGCGCGCGGATCGACGCTCTGCCACTGCCGCAACGGATCCCGTTCCTGCTGTCCCGGCTGGGGGAGTTCGACGGCGCGATCAACAGCGAGGAGGCGTTCGAACGTCTGCGCGCCATCGGCGGCGACGCCGTACCCGCGCTGGTCGCGCAACTGTCCCAAGACGACTACCAGTGGAGCGTGCCGAAACTGCTCGCCCACATCGGCGACACCCGCGCCGAGGTGATCGACGCCCTGCGCGAGTGCGCACGGCGAGGCGACGGCCGGACCAGCGACGCCCTGGCGCTGTTGGGCGACGGCGACTGGCTGCACGCGCGCCTGCCCGATCCCGCCGCCGCGAGGGGCCTGTGCTGTCCCTACCTGTCGTGGCAGGACTACGCGAACCCCGAAGCGCCCCTGGACTACGGACGGCTGTCGGCCCTGCTGGACCATTCGCCCCCGGTCGCCGAACTCGCCGAGGCACACCTGGCACCGGGCCGAAGCCTGCGCGAACTGCGACGCGAGGACATCGCCGTCGCCATCGCGGGCACCGAACACCCCCACGCCGTGATCCGCCGCCACGCCACCTCACTGCTGGCCGACAGCCGGTTCCGCGACCGCCGGGTGACCTCGGCGCTGCGAGCCCGGCTCGACGACGAAGACCCCGCGGTGCGACACCTGGCGAGGCTGGGCACCGGCTCACCACCACAACGGACATACTGACGATCGCACCATCGCTTCGACTGCCACCCGACCATCGAGACCAGGAGTTCACATGACGCAGCAACCACCGTCCTCCTTCGCCCGCCGTTCGCTACTGGGCGGGGCCGCCGCGCTCGTGGGCGGTTCGGTGCTGGGCGTGAGCACGTCGGGCACCGCCGCCGCGCACAAACCCACCATCGTCCGGCCCCGCAAACTCAGTGAAGGCGACGTGGTGATGCTGGTGTCGCCGGGCGGTTCCCCCAACGCCACCTCCGTCGACAAGGGAATCGCGCTGCTGGAGAGCTGGGGGCTCACGGTTCGCGTCGCCGAACACGCCCTCGACAAGTTCGGCTACCTGTCGGCGCCCGACGCCGACCGGCTCGCCGACCTCAACGCGGCCCTGGCCGACCCCGAGGTCCGCGCCGTCATGGCCACCCGCGGCGGCTACGGTACCCAGCGCATCATCGACGAGGTCGAGTTCCCCGACGCCGACCCCAAGCTCATCATCGGATACAGCGACATCACCGCCCTGCACCTGGCCGCCTACAAGCGCGCCGACACCGCCAGTCTCCACGCCCCGATGGCCGCCTGGAACTCCAACAACACCGCCGAAACCGAGAAGGCGCTGCGCGGCGCCCTGTTCACGACCGACCCGGTGGTCCTGACCCGCGACCCGGCCGAACCCACCGCCGGCGTCGAGGTCGCCGGTACCGCGTCGGGCATCCTGTTGGGCGGCAACCTGTCCATGCTGTGCTCCGAACCCGAGAACCGCAACGGCCTCGACCTCGACGACGCGATCCTGTTCATCGAGGACGTCGGCGAATCACCGTACCGAGTGGACCGACTGCTCACCGAACTGCTGCGCGCCGGAACCCTGAAGCACGTCGCCGGTGTCGCCATCGGACAGTTCACCGACAGCACCGGCAACCCCGGCGACTGGACCGTCGCCGAGGTACTGCGCGACCGGCTCACCCCACTGGGAGTCCCCGTCATCGGCGGTCTGCGCATCGGCCACGGCGCCGACCCCCGGGTCATGCCACTGGGCGTGCCCGCCGAACTCGACACCAAGGCGGGCACCCTCACCGTGGAGGCCGCCGTGGCGGACTAGCGCCGCGAGGAACCCTCGCCAGCGCCCCGGTACCGGAAGTGCCGCCCCGCGTCGAAATCAGGCACGGGCTGGTATGTGTTGACGCCCCTGTCGCCGCGAAGCCACAACGCGCTGGGGAAGGGCTGTTCGTCACCGGTGATGCGCGTCGACGTCGGAATGTAGCGAATGGTCAGTCCGCAGCGACGCTTCGCCGAAGTGTTGGCGTTGCTGCCGTGCACGATGTTGGGGTGGTGGACCTCGACGTCACCGGGCGCCAGCACCATGTCGACGGCGCGGGCCTCGTCCACCTCGACCGCGATCTCCGCGCCGAGGACGTTGTCGACCTCCGCGGCGTCCCGGGTCGCCGCGGTCGGGGTGGTGTGACTGCCGGGAATGAGCCGCACGCAACCGTTCTCGGGAGTGGAGTGGTCCACCGCCAACCACAACGTGACGACCTCCATCGGCTCCAGCGGCCAGAACGCCGCGTCCTGGTGCCACAGGACCGGCTGCCCGGAGAACGGCGGCTTGCTGATGTAGTGCGAGGCGAACAAGGCGATGTCCGGGCCGACGAACAGTTCCGCGATGTCGACCAGCCGGTCGTCGGAGACCAGCCGAATCCAGAAGGGATCGTCGCGCAGGTACTGGTGCCCCAGCTGTTCGGGACGCACGTCGGGATGCTTGCGCTGCAACCACTCCACGTGATCGCTGGCCTCGGCGACCAGCTCGGCGTCGAGGACGTCACGGAAGATCGCGTAGCCGTCACGGTGGTACTGCTCGAGAACGGTTGCCTGGTCGACCATGGGTGACACCCTAGGCGAGATTTCGCCGAACGCGGCGGCGAATTCGTTTGAGTTCGTTCGCATGCGTTGGGGCAACGGCGAAAGGCTGCCTAACATGCCGCAATGCGAAAACAAGTGTTCATCGCCGCCGCGGTCGCCGCGGTCCTCGTCACCGGTTCGGCAGTAGCCCTGGCCGACCCCTTCGACGCCGGTTCCGGCTCTGACAAGTCCACATTGAATAACGACTTGCTGAACCAGAAGATCGAGGCCCTGCACGAGGCTGGCGCCCCGGGTGTCATCGCCGAGGTCCGCGACGGTGACGGCGTGTGGGAAGGCTCCGCCGGTGAGCGGGTCATCGGCGACAACAAGAAACCCGACCCCACCGACCGGGTCCGGGTCGCCAGTCTCACCAAGTCCATGATCGCGACCGTCACCCTGCAGTTGGCCGACGAAGGCGAAGTGGACCTCGACGCCCCCATTGACGAATACCTGCCCGACGTCCTGCGCTACGAAGAGACCATCACGGTGCGGCAGCTGCTGAACCACACCAGCGGCCTGCGCGACTACTTCGTCCACATCTACGGATCGCTGCACAATGGTGACCCCTCCGACGTGCGCACCAACCGGTTGAACAAGTACACGCCCAAAGAGATCATCGGCATGGCGACCGAAGAGCCCCTGCTGTTCGAGCCTGGCACCAAGTTCTCCTACGCCAACACCGGTTACACCGTGATCGGTCTGCTGATCGAGAAACTCACCGGCAAGTCGATTCAGGACGCTGTCGACGAGCGGGTGCTGGAACCGGCGGGAATGAACGACTCCTACCTGGCCAAGGAAGGCCAGCTGATCGTGGACGGTCCGCACCCCAACGGTTACTTCGACAACGGTGACGGCACGGAGATGATCGACGTCTCCGACATCGACCCGTCGCAGTTCTGGTCCGGTGTCGCGGCGGTGTCCAGCCCGCGCGACATCAACCGCTTCTACCGGGCCATGTCCGACGGAACCCTGCTCACCCCCGAGCGGCTGGCCGAGGCCCGCGACCTCACCCCGCAGTCGGACAAGACCTACGGCCTGGGCCTGGACTCGTTCAAGGTCCCGGACAACTGCGCGCCGGTACCGAGCAAGGCCGCCTACGGACACACCGGTGACGGACTGGGCTACATCACCTTCTCCGGCAGCTCCCCGGACGGGGAACGTCAGGTGACCTTCGCCTTCACACTCGGATACGAACTCAACCCCACTGTCACCGAGAAACTGCGGAAGGCATGGCGGGGTCTCTTCTACGCCGGACTGTGCGATATCGACACCGACAAGCCGACCGTCGCCAAGACCCTGCCGGACGAGGACCCGCTGAGCCTGCAAGCGACGTTCCGCCAGACCTGATTCCCCGCCCCCTCCCCAAAGGGCCGGTTCACAGCTTATGCGTTCCTGTGAACCGGCCCTTTGGCCTGCCTGTGTCAGTCGGCCCGACGGATACCGCCGAAGCTCTCCAGCGTCTCCAACACGTTGCGCGCCTCGGATTCGTGGTCTCGCAGCAGCTCCGACACCGGGGACGGGGCCCGAAGCGCGCGCAGCAGACCGCGCAGCCGCGACGGCTCCATCGTGGTGGTCAGCGTGTGCCCGTTCACCGACACCATCCGGCCGTGCACGTCGCGGTCGGTCCAGGTGACGTTGACCTCGGGTTCGGCGTGGATCACATCGGCGTCGGCGAGCGGCCGCCGCGGCCGGGGCGAAGGCGGCGGTTCGAGCCCCTCGGCACTGACACAGGTCAGCGACGCGCGTGCGATCCGTTCGTCCAGCCGCTGGTCATCCAGCGACTGCCGCAGTACCTCCGCGGCGAACCGCAACGGTTCCGGGACCGCGTCGGGCAGCAGTCCGTCCGCGTCGGGGCCGGTCGCCTCCAGATCGACGGGGACAGCGGGCATCGCGGCGCTGACGGGGGTGACGCCGGTGAAGACGTCGCGGTCGATGTCGGCGAAGAACTTCTGCGTGTCGTAGACCGCGCGGTGTTCGTCGTGCGGGACACCGACGTTGACGCTGGTGGCCGGGGCGCCGCCGCTCTCCCCGACGTGGAAGTAGGTGGACGGCCAGTACAACAGGTCACCGGGTTCGACCTCGACCACGAAGGAACTGGGCAGGTATTCGGCGTAGTCGACGACCGAACTGACATCCTCGGTCCACGGTTTGCGGGACCAGAACCGCATTCGCTTGTCGCCCTTGAGCCCGAACATGAACGTGGCGAACCTGTCCTTGTGGACTCCGACGGGACTGTGCTCGTAGGTGCCGTGGAACATCGTCGTGATGGCGCTGGTCGACGGGATACCGACGTGGTCCCACAGGCGCCGGTAGAACCGGCGTTCCCGGTGCCACAACCGCCACTCGTGACTGTGGAACGCGTTGATCGTCAGGGCGTACCGCCTGCCGTCCAGCGCGGCGGTGACCCGGTCCTGGTAGCCGTCGAAGTCCCGGTCGGACGCGGCAGGCAGCAGATCGCCGGGGACGCGCTGTTGCTCGCGCTCCACCGTCAACTGCACCCCGGACGGCACGGCTCCGTTCGATACCGGCGCGCACGCGTTGGCCGTCGCGGCGAACACCTCGCCGACCTCGAAGGGCGGTTCGGCAACTGCCCTGTAGAGGACCGGCCGCTGGTTCCAGTAGTTCCCGGCGAAGTGCTCCCAGTCGAAGTGGGTCTCCACTGGGACCTTGTCGATGCTCTTCATCCGTTCTCCTTCACCAGGTCGATGCCGCGCAGGGCATGGAGTTTGCTCAGCAGCGCCGTGATGCCACCGGTGGGACCCGCCTGGCCCCACAGCGCACCGACCCGCACCGCCTCACCACCGCGCAGGCGGTCGAGGATGTGGTCGGCGGCGCTGCCCTCCACGGCGAACACGTGGCCGTTGACCGCCCACATCGCACTGTCGTCGGCCTGCGGCATCCGCACCGGCTGTTCGCGCAGCCGCACCAGTTGCTCCCGGTAGAGCGAGATCTCGTGCCGGGGCGCGGGCGCCGGTTCGAGGCCGCAGGCGCTGACCCGACGGGTCCACAGGATCCGCATGATGCGCGGAAGGTTCGAGGTGGCCACCAGCTCACGGAAGGCGTGCCCGGTGTCGGCCAGGCCCGGGACCGTGGCCAGTCCGCCGTGGTCGTAGCGCAACGCGTCCTGATCCACGTAGGGCACCTTGTCGCTGATGCGCCGCGAGTCGATCATGTTGTTGACCAGATCGAAGACCGAGGCGGACGCGAGCCTGCGGTCGGCCGGAATCCGCAGCCGCAATGTCACGCAGTCGGCGTCGTGGTTGTCGGCGAACCGCGTGCCCGCCGGAAGGTAGACAACGCCGCCCGTGCTCGTGTCCCACTTCTCGGCGGCCGGTTCGTCCGGCGCGTCGGACTCGAAGACCTGTGTGGTCAGTCGACCCCGCAACACGAAGGTGAGCACCGCGTTGCCGGAGTCGCGAAGCGGCGGGTGCCCCGTGCGGTGGCCGCCGCCGTGGTTGATCTCGGCGGCGACGGGAAGCACCGGGTATCCCACCGACTCCCATAGTGGACGAACAAGGTCGCGTACCCGTGACCACAACGGGAAGTCCAGCCACAGTGGCTGCGTCACCGTAATCCGGAAACCCGGCCCGGTGATGTCGTCGGGCAGCCGCCGCCGATACGCCTCCCAGTTGGCGTCCGAGTCGTCCGGCAGCAGGTCACCGGGAGCCGAGATGATCCCGGTGGCGGTGGAGAACCGCACGTCGGTGACGGCCTGGAACCGAAAGCCCGCGCGAAACGGCAGACTCGCCCGCACCGTCAGTGCGAAGAGCCGGTCGGGATCCAGTGGCGGGTCGTGCCACGCGTGGGGAACATGGACCGGCTGCGTCCGCCAGCCCTTGCTGACGCTTGCGATCCAGTCGTCCATCATCTCTCCAATGTCGGTAGTGGAAATCGTCGGCGCATCGCCGTGGTGTACGCGGACAGCGACGGCATACCCATTCGCCGACGACGGTCGTCGACCGTGTCGGGTTCCTCGATCGGCAGCGGCTCCAATCGACCGTCCTTCTCGTAGAACTTGGTCCCGTACAACTGCGGCCGATCGCTGTTGACGCGCAACGTGTCGGTGAGGAAGGCGACCTGGTGACCGGGCGCCAGACCGTCGTCGGCGGCCCGCCGCAGCAGCGCCAGACAGCGGTACTGGAAGTCGCTCGGCCCGGTAGCGTGCTGCAACAGTCGACACGCCGCGTTGCTGGCGTCGGCGCCCACCAGAGCCGCGGTGGGCCAGCCGTAGTGGTCCACGACGTTCTCCAGCCAGTCCATCGCCGAGGTCGTGAGCCGCAGCAGCTTGTCCTCAAGCGACGCGTCGGTGAACCCGCCGTCGGCCCACGGCGCGCGCAGCCTGCTGTCGATGTCGTCGATGCGCAGCAGCCGGTCCCGTACCCGCGGCAGCTGGTCCGGTTCCTCGGCCAGGTCGCGGACCCGCAGCCGGGTGGTGTGGGCATCCCAGCTGTAGGTCATCCGCTGGCGGCGACGGGGCCAGTCGAAGCTGACCTGACCGATGTCCGTGTCGGCCAGGAACACCTGGACGCCGTGGCGTTCGTCCGACAGGTACTCGGTCGTCAACCGCGCGCGCACATGCTCGACGGCGTCGCGGATCGCGACGCCCAGGCTGGTCATGTCGAAGTTCCGCGTCCGGTCACTCCACCGCGGTGGCTCCTCGAGGTCCGCCGGATCGGGCGAGGTGGGTGCTCTGTGGACGAAATAGGGGACATCCCAGCGCCGCAGCTGTTCCAGTTCATCGGCCTGGAAGTCCCCGGACTCCGGGGCGGCACCACGCAGTCGCCGCTCCAGCTCCCGCACATACTCGGCCGTTGGTTTGCGCACGACCCGCATCGCCTCACCGTCGACATGGCGCATGAGGAAACGCTCGACCGTGTCGCGGTAGGCGCTCAACAGCGTCCACACGTCGAACATGCCGCGCAGGAAGTTCGTCAGGTGACCGGCGTACCCGACGCGGTTCTGCTTGTCGGTCACGACATTGCGCGATTCGGTGCGACCCCACGGCTGCTGTCGCACCCTCAGGTCCAGCGAACCGTCGCGACCGGTGTGGAACACCGCCCGTGGGCCCTCCAGCGCACACCAACGCGCCTCGTCCTCGATGCCGCCGTGATGGTGTCCGGTGTCGGGACCGGCCAGCAGCCCGGTGTCGGCGAGGCGGGCGGTGTCGGTGAAGCAGACTTCGAGATCCACCGGATAGAACATCGGCGGGTCGGTCGCGGCCCGGCGTCCCGCCAACACGTTTCCGGCCATCAGGTCGGCGATCCCGAACGCGAAGGCCGCCCCCGCCAGCGAACCGGCGCGGTTCCAGAACTTCCTCGCCTCGGTGGCGGTCAACCGGGTGGCGGCCAGTCCATACTCGCCGGACGTTCGGATCGTGGCCCACTGATGCGGTGGCTCGATCCATTCCTGCCAGCTGTACTCGTTCCGGTCGGAGCCCTTGCCGCGCCACGCGGCCATGATCGGCAGGGTGACGTCGCCCGACACCGGCGGCAGCCGGTTCAGCATCCGGAACACCGAACTGGCCTGATGGGAACCGGAGGTCGCCAGGAACAGGACCTCACCGGCGACGGGCCGCGGCTTGTACGCCAACCGGCCGCCGCCGCGCATCGTCACCCGCAGCACCCGTTTGCCGCCGTTGTGGGTCTCGTCGCCCGCCAGCGCCAGCTCCTCGACCCCGCCGCCGAACCTCAGGTCGGTCGGCCACGCCGACAGTCGATCACGGCTCAGCCTGTCGAGGAACTCGTCGAGCATGCGCTGCTGCTGTTCCAGCCGTGTGGCCGCGTACTCCGCCAGATCGGCGGATTCGCCCAGCACGCAAGCGGTGAACACCTCGGTCACCAATGGACCGAAGAGCGCGGCATTCGACGCGCGTAGCACTCCGGGCGCCAGGATCGCGTCGTCGTACTCCAGTGCCCGGGCCTCACACCATTCGTCCAGATCGGACAGCATTCGCACCAGCGGGTCGAGCCGGGGCCGCCGAAGGAGTTCGGCGAGGTGTTCGGCGTCCTGGGGCCCACCGGGATATCGCGACAGCATCAGCACGCCGTCGGGTCCCGGCTCGGCGACCGGCGGGAACATGCCGTCGGCCTCGCCCGCTGCCACGGCGGCGATCAATCGCTCGACGGCTGTCGACATGGTCGGTGTCCTCCAAGATCTCGGATACACCGTGTGGCGCCGAATACCGGCGCCACACGGCTCTCTCCCCAATTCGGACGGTTATCCGATCCGAAACGGTTCGGGCGCGCCGCTCAGCCGAGTCCCCGACCGCCGCCGCGCCCGACCACCACCTACGAAGGCGGCAGACAGTAGAACCCGGCGCAGGTGCCCTTGGGGGCCGAAGCGGCGGGTACTTCCTTCATCAGGTCACCCAGGACCACGTCGACGGGTTTCACCTTGAATTCCCGGTTCTTGAACTCTCGGTTGCCTTTGCGCATATGAATCTCCTTGAAAGACAGGATTGTCCGGCCACGTGGGCTCCACGGATGGCCACAGTGGGTAAACGGTCTTCGCTCAGTAGTCGCGGTTGCGCATGAATGAGCCTCCTTGAATACGGAAAAACGCTCGGCCAAGTGCTAGCCATGGATGGCCGCAGACGGCGGATCGCCGCGCCGCGTCACTGAGGCTACGAGCGGGGCGGTGTCCGTCCAACGAACGCGAACGAACCCGAACACCGGCGATCGGCTGGCCGCCAACGGGAAGAAGACGTCGGGTCAGGCGAGCGTCACTGAGGGGAACCGTCGTCGGTGGACTTCAGCGTGTCCCGCAGTTCGGTGACCATCGGCAGCCGGAACGGTTCGGCCATCTCCAGTGCCTGGCTCCAGTAGTCCCTGGCCACGGCGACATCGCCGCGGGCGGCGGCCGCGTTTCCCAGGCCGCGCAGTGCCTGCGCCTGCCAGGGGCGGTCGTGTATCTCCCGGTAGATGTCCAGGGCGTGTTCGTAGTGCTCGACGGCCTGCGCCAGATCCGACTCCGCCAGACAGATGTCGCCGAGTCCACAGTAGCTTTCGGCCTGTCCCAGCCGGTCGCCGATGTCAGTGCATATGGACAGTGCCCTGTGAAGCTGTTCGGAGGCGGTGCCGGTGTCACCGGCGGCGACCGTCGCCAGCGCCCAGCCGCGCAGGATATAGGCCATCCCCCGGCGGTTGCCGATCCGTTCGCAGATCCGCCAGGCCCGCTGGAAGTTGTCGATCGCGCCGTCGAGGTCACGCTGGCCGGTCAGGGCGGCGGCCAGCCCGCTGAGTCCGTACGCCCAGCCCAGCTGGCTGCCCAGGTCCTCGCAGATGCCGATCACCTGCCGGGCACAGGATTCGGCGCTGGAGAAGTCACCGACGTTCAGGTCGATCTCCAGCAGGCCCCACAGGTTCTCGGCCTCACCGACGCGATTGCCGATCTCGCGGTGGATGTCCAGCGCCCGCCGATACCGCTGTGAGGCGGTGTCGAAATCGCGGCCCACGATCGTCTGCGCCAGCCCCCGGATGGTGTCGGCCTGCCCCTTGCGATCCCCGAGCTCGGTGCGGATGGTCAGGACCTCGTCGAGCAGTTCCGCCGCGGCGTCGTGATCCCCGGTCAACCGGTCGATCTCGGCCAGCCCCGCCAGCGCGTCGGCCTTGACCGAACGATCACCACCGCGATACGCCAGCCGCAGCAGCTGGTTGCTGCACAACCGCGCAGTGGCGTAGTGGCCCAGCAGTCGCAGCTGCCGGTGCATCACACTGGCCAGCTTGACGCGGTACTCGTCGTGGGTGCCGATGTGCAGACACGACAACATGTTGGCGCGCTCGGCGACGAACCAGGTGACGTCCACATCAGAGAAACCGGCCAGCCGGTCGAGGTAGTACACCAACAGCCGCTCGATGGCCGCGCGCTGCCGACTGACGGGTTCGTCGCTGTCGGCCAGCCAACGCGCGTACTCCCGAATCGAGTCGTGGAAGTCGTAGCGTCCGGGTTCCTTCTGCGACAACAGATGCTCGTCGGACAGCCGCCGCAGCGCCGACTCGGTGGCCTCGCGCCCCAGATCCGTCAACGCCACGACCGTGTCCATGGTGAACTCACGGCCCGGGTGGATCGACAGCTGCCGGAACACCCGCTGCTCGTCGGGACGCAGACTGGCATACGACACCGCCAGCGCCGGTCGGCTCACCTCCGAGGGCGGGATCCGCTTCAACCGCTCCACATGGTCACTGAGTTCCCACTCGGGTTTGCCGCTCAGCTGCCGCCCCACCGCCACCAGCTCCAACGGCAGCCTGCGACACAGCTCCACCAGCTGCGCCGCCGACTGCGGGGCGCTGTCCACGCGATCGGCGGGATCGTAGCGGTTCAACAGCGTCAGCGCGTCGTTGACCGGCAACAGGTCCAGCTGCATCCGGTGCGCGGAGTCCAGATCGGTCAACCGGCGCCGCGTCGTCACCAGGAACACCGTGCCGGCGCTGGGCGCCAACAGGTGCCGGACCTGCTCGGCGTCGAAGGCGTTGTCCAGCACCACCACCGCGTCGCGCGCGTTCAAGAGCTCGCGGTACCGCGCCGCCCGCGTGGCCGCGTTGAGCGCCTCGATCTTGAAGTTGGGCATCCCCAGGTGGCTCAGGAAACCCCGCACCACCGCGTCGGGGTCGGCGGGCGGCTCGTGCGGATCGTAGCCGCGCAGGTTCACGTACAGCCGCACCCGCGCGCCCCGGGCGGCCTCGGCGAGATCCTGGGCGGCGCGCAACGCCAACTCCGACTTGCCGATCCCGGCCATGCCCTCGATGACGATGACGGTGGCCTGGTCCCGCGATTCGTTCGCCAGCTGGGCGATGCGGCGACGTTCGACGCCGCGTCCCACGAAGGTGTCCGTCGGAGCCGGGATATCGCCCTTGGTGGACACGATCCGGGTCCGGTTGAACCGGTCGAGCACCGCCTGGCACAGCTGCCGGATGGTCTGGATGTCCTCGTCGGTGGCACCCAGCGCGGCGGCGATGGCCACCACCACCTCGGGATCCACCCGGGTGCGGCCGTTGCGGAAGTAGGCGTAGACGGTCGACAGGGACGGCACGGCGTCGAGCAGGGGGTGATTCTGCTTGCGCGCCACCCGAACCCGTCGCTGGATCTCCCGGAACGACGGATTGCCCGCCGACGCGCGCAACTGTCGCAACAGACCGGCAAGATCATCCAGGTTGAGAACATTCTGCGTTTTCACAACAGGTTCAGTATGCAGCGTGAACAGGGCCGTTCCCAACCCGTGAATGAACATTTCCGGACATTCACGAAACTTTGTTTCGATTCGTTCGGGAAGCTCGACGCCGCGGCGATGCGCGAGTCAGACTCACCCTCCGCACTGGCTGGATTCGCCGATGTCAGGAAACCGGTGCCCCGATCGGCGTTCTTCTGTGAAAGGCACTGTCCATGACCCAGATCCGCCCCTTCCGCATCGAGATTCCGCAGGCCGACCTGGACGATCTGAACGACCGCCTGGCCCGCACCCGTTTCACCAACGAGCTGCCACCGGCCCAGGTCGCCTCCCTTCCCACCGCCGGGCCCATCCAGCCCGGCTGGCAGCACGGCGTCCCGTTGTCCTGGGTTCAGGACCTGGTGAAACGCTGGCGCGACGACTACGACTGGCGTGCTTGGGAAACCAAACTCAACTCCCACCCGCACTTCATCACCGAGATCGACGGACAGGACATCCACTTCGTCCACGTCCGCTCCGCCAACCCCGACGCCGTCCCGCTGATCCTCACCCACGGCTGGCCCAACACCTTCGTGGAGTACTTCGACCTCATCGACGCACTGTCACCGGACTTCCACCTGGTCATCCCCGACCTGCCCGGCTTCGGGTTCTCCGGACCCACCAACGACACCGGCTGGAGCGCCAACCGGGTCGCCAAGGCCTGGGCCGAACTGATGAGCCGCCTGGGCTACCAGCGCTACGGCGTACACGGCAACGACGCCGGAGCGATCGTCGCGCCAATACTGGGCATGGTCGACGCCGCGCACGTCATCGGCGTGCACGTCACCCAGATCTTCTCCTTCCCCAAAGGGGACCCGGGCGAGTTCGACGACCTGTCCCAGGACGACATCGAGTACATGCAGTTCGTGCAGGGGTTCCTGGAGTACGCCATCCACGACCGCACCCAGCAGGCGCAACCCCAGACGCTCGCCCACGCGCTCGCCGACTCCCCGGCGGGCCAGCTGGCCTGGATCGGTCAGTTGCTGGGCCCGCTCGACCCCGACATCGTCCTCACCAACGCCACCATCTACTGGCTGACCAACACCGCGGCCTCGGCGGCGCGGTTCTACTACGAGAACCACCACGACACCGCGCTGGCGAACCAGGAACCGACCACGACGCCCATCGGCCTGGCCGGTTTCGCCTACGACATGAAGTCGATCCGCAAGTTCGCCGAACGCGACCACAAGAACATCGTCGCGTGGTCCCAGTTCGACCGCGGCAGCCACTGGGCCGCCCACGACGCGGGCGACCTGCTGGCGGGCGACATCAGGAAGTTCTTCACCGAACACGTCGAAGTCTGACCGTGTCCGGCTGAACGAACCGGTCCCGGCCATGGAGAAACGCGAGCTCGCCATGGCCGGGCCATACTCACGGTTTCGCCGCGACTGTGACGGGTAACCCCCACGGGAAGATCACGACCGGCACCGGTGTTGATCATGGCGTCACGACACCGGGGGAGTGAGAATGCACCACAACGGCTTGAAGACCGCCATGCTGCTGGGCCTGATGTCGGCCCTGATCATCGGCGTCGGCTACGCACTGGGCGGCGGTACGGGGCTGGCCATCGCCGCCGTCGTCGCCATCGGCATGAACGCGTTCACCTACTTCAACTCCGACAAGATCGCGCTGCGCTCCATGCGCGCCCAGCCGGTCAGCCAGGCGCAGGCACCCCGCCTGTACGCGATGGTCCGGGAACTCGCCGACCGCGCGGGCCAGCCGATGCCGCGCCTGTACCTCAGCCCGGTACCGCAACCCAACGCCTTCGCCACCGGACGCAACCCCCAGCACGCCGCCGTCGCCGTCACCTCCGGCATCCTCGAACTCCTCGACGAACGCGAACTGCGCGCCGTCCTGGGCCACGAACTGTCCCACGTGTACAACCGGGACATCCTGATCTCCAGCGTCGCGGGCGCGCTCGCCTCCATAGTCACCGTGCTGGCCAACATCGCCTGGTTCATCCCACTGGGAAACGACCGTGAGGGCCCCAACCCGCTGGTCCTGCTGCTGACGATGATCCTCGGACCGGTGGCCGCTGGCGTCATCCAGATGGCGATCAGCCGCAGCCGCGAATACCAGGCCGACGCCTCCGGAGCCGAACTGACCGGCGACCCGCTCGCCCTGGCCAGCGCCCTGCGCAAGATCTCAGGAGCCGGTGACCGGCTCCCGCTGCGCGCCGACGGACCGGTCACCCACAGCGCCCACCTCATGATCTCCAACCCGTTCCGCGGCGGCGGCCTGTCGAAGCTGTTCTCGACCCACCCGCCGATGCGCGAACGCGTCCGCCGCCTGGAGCAGATGGCGTCCAGCGTGCGCTGACCGTCCAGTGTGATCGCCGAAGCCCTACGTTCGGGCCTAGTACCTGTCCGTTCGGCCGGACTTCGGCACTTTGACGGGCGGGAAGCCTGGTCACGGCCGCGAAAGCTCCATACACTTGCGCGCACTGTCACCCCAATATGGAGCCCCCTTGTGACGAACCACGTGCCCGAAGCCGAGTCCGCGCCACCGGACGAGGAACCATCGCCGCCCGACCCGCGGCGCCGCAAGCTCCTCGTGGGCGGAACGGTGCTCGCGGTGCTGGTCGCCCTGTTCGGAGTCATCGCATGGGTCGACGACTCCACCAGCCCCGAAGCCGTCGTCGAGGACTTCTTCGACGCGATCGTGGACAAGGACGTCGAGGGGGCGTTGAGCCTGGTCGCGTGGGACGGCTACGGGGTGCCGTTCGGGGAGCAGGCGATCTTCATGCATCCCGACGCCATCGCCGACGGCTGGGAACTGTTGGAGGCGAAGCTGAGCGCCACCGAAGACAGCTACGGCGAGGAGCGTGTCGATGTCACGATCGGCAACGACAAGAAGCGGGTTGACGGCACCATCACGCTCAGCGACGCCAGCGGTGAGTGGAAAATCGTCGATCCCTTCGTCTCGGTCACGATGCCGATGGGCTCGCTGACGTATATCCAGGTCAACGACAAGACCGTCGTCGCCGACGAATTGTTCGGGTACGACGCTGGCAGAGGCTCCCCGACCGAATACAAGCTCCTGCCGGGTCTGTACACCTTCTTCGGTGACCTGAACGGCACATCCACCGAACCAGAGCCCGGCGAACTGATGCTGCCTGAAGATGACGCGCAAGCGATGGCGGTGAGCCCACCGGTACTGGAGCTCACCGACACCGCCCAGGACGACGTGCAGGAAGGCGTCAACAAGCTGGTCGACGATTGCGCCACGTTCAAGGTGCGACAGCCCGCGCTGTGCCCGTTCGGCGTCGATTCCTACTACCGCACCGACGACGAGGAGTACCACGATATTCACGACGTGACCTGGAAGGTCAAGGAATATCCGCGAGTGCGGGTCACCGGCTCGTTGTTGAACAACCATTACTGGCCGGGGTTGGAGGTCGTCGTCAACGATCCCGGCGTCATCAAGCTGACGGCCGCCGCCTCGAACTTCGACGACGGCGACGTGAAGCTGACCGCCGAGTGTGAGGTGTCGGGGGAGTACTTGCGCGTCGTCCTGGGACCGGACGGCGAACCGCGCGTGAACCCAGAGGTTTTCGACGGTTACGGCTTGGCCCCGCAGTCGGGATTCGGCATCGATACCTGCGGCAGCGAAGAGGGGTAGGCCAGTGACCGAAACACCACCGGAAAAGAAGCGTCTCCTGGCGAGACTCCAGTCGCCGCCCCATTGGACCGACACTCGTAAGCGGCTCACGGTCATCGGCGGAGTCGTCGCCGGGGTCACCGTCATCGCCGCGAGCGTGATCGTCTACTCGGCGATGGGATCGGGTCCGGAAGGTGTCGTCGACGACTACCTTTCCGAGCTGCGATCCGGAGACGCCGAGGCCGCGTTGGAGTACGCGTCGTCGGTGGACGAACTCACCAAGGCGTCGAGCGAACTGCTCGTCGACAAGGCCATGGCCACCGACTGGGAGGTCACCCAACTGGTGCGCCGCCACGAGGAGCAAGACGAGACCGCGACCGTCGACGTGACGATCACCGCGGCCGACAAGACATCCCGGCAGGGTCGGTTCCATCTGGACGAGAAGGGGCCGGACGGCTGGCGCATCCTCAATCCACTCATCAAAGTAGACATGAGTGAGCTCCCGATGGAGTTCGTCGAGTTCAACGGCACCATCGTCGAGGATTCCGGGTTGATGTGGATGTTCCCCGGTGCGTACCGAGCCTTCCGCGACAGTGCGAGCCTGTTCGAGCTCTCCGAGCCGACCTATGTGGCCGTTCCGTCCGCCGATGTGCCCGAGGAAGGGGACCTACTGCCGCCCGAGACATACCTACCCGTCCTCAAGTCCGGCAAGGACCTGGACACCGAAGTGAATCGGCAACTGGCCGACTGGATCGATGAATGCGTGAAGTCCAAACACATCGATCCGGAAGGGTGTCCGTTCTCGGGTGCCATGTACACGGACAGGGGCATCGTATCGATCGACGACGACCTTTATCAGACCGAAGAGGTCACATGGAAGGTCAAGGATCATCCCACGGTTCGACTGATACTGAAGTCAGAGGGTTTCGGCATCCGGACTGTCGAACCGGGAAAACTGACGATCAGTGGCACAGGCACCGACATATCCAGTTCCGGTGAACCGGTCGGGAAGTTCAAGGGCGACTGCGGCGTCAACCTGGATATGACGACCGTCACGCTCGCCGAGCCCATGGAGTTCGAATTCGTCTCCGAGTCAGAGGGCGCGCTGTCCTACACCTGCGGTGAGCTACTCGAATAGGACTCCAACACACCGCCACATCGGCATGCGTACGATATGTGAATCGGATTCCCGATATCCTCGCGTTTTCCGAAAGGCGTGTCGATGTACCAACCCCCGTCACCCGGGCCCGAACCGTGGCAGTCGCCACCTGTGCCACCGCCGTATGCTGCGCAACCGCAGCTCCCGGCCCCGGGATACACGCCACCGCCGGAGGCGGTGCCCGCTGAGCCACCCGCCCTGGACGGCGCGGTGTGGTGGCGCCGGGGGCTGGCCTGGTTCGTCGACATCATGTTGATCCGCATCGTGGCCGCCGGACTGGGCTACCTGACGTACCGGCGGATCGTCAGCCCGTTCTCGGGCGTGGGTTCGTCGGCGCACTCGGCGCTGAAGAACCTGTTCAGCTCCGGCGGCGACATCGCGAAGGTGGCCACCAAGACCGGCGCCGACGTGTGGGGCATAGTGTCGTCGCTGATCATCCAGGGCTTCGCGCTGCTCGTCGTGATCCACTTCCTGTACCTGTTCATCGCGCTGGCCTGGACCGGACGCACTGTGGGCAAGATGCTGTTGGACGTGCGGGTCGTGCCCGAAGCGTCCGACACCGTGAAGGCCAAGCCTGGCAAGGGGCGCGCCGCCCGGCGGGCGGCGGTCTCGGCGATGGCCGACACGGGGTTGTTCTCGCTGGCGTGCTGCCTGCTGTTGTTGGGGCAGTTCACGTTGAGCGTGCTGTGCTGGATGGTGTCCGTGATGTTCTTCCTCGCCAACGGACTGCCGGTGCTGTGGGGTCGGCACCGCAGCCTGGCCGACATGGCGGCGGGGACGACGGCACCGCAGGGCCAGCTGTATGAAGTCATGGCCCGCGGCGCCGTCCGGGGTGGACAGTTCGCGGCAACCCACCTCGCCAGGGGCGGCCGCGCGGTCGCCGAGCGCTCCCGCAACCTCGCCGAACTCGAACACGTCCAGAAAGTGCTGAGTTCCGAACGCGCCCAACAGCTACGGCAGGCGAGCAAGGGCGTCACCGACAAGGGGCGGCAGGCCTTGAAGCGGATCAAGCGACGCGGCGAGGAACCCGAAGCGCTCCCCGGCGTCGTCCCGCCACCGACGACGGGGATGTACCCGGCCACGGGCTACCCGCCGGGCGCCCCACACGGATACGCCACACCGCAGCCGGGCCAAGTGGTCCCGCCCTTGGGCCAGCCGGTTGTGCCGCCCGCGCCGCAGTTGAGCCAGCCGAATATGCCGCCCGCGCCGCAGCCGGGCCAAGTGGTCCCGCCCCTAGGCCAGCCAGCCCCGCCACCCGTACCGCAACTGGGTCAGCCGCTCCCGCCGCCCGCCCCGCCGGTGCCGCCCGTCCCGGGCGATCCGGCGCAGCCGCAGGGCTTCACGCCCTCGCCGTACGCCGCCGAGGACTATCGCGCCGCCGCGCCCGAGGACCCCGAGCCGCCGCAGCCCGCCCGCTGAGCAGCCTCAGCGTCCGGTGGACCCGTCGATCAGCTCGCGCAGGATGTCCGCGTGTCCCGCGTGGCGGCCCGTCTCCTCGATCAGGTGGGTCAACGCCCAACGGACGCTGGGAGCCGAGCGACCCGGTCGCTGCCGGGGGAGTGGCGCGCCCAGATCCGTGCACCCGTCGAGCACCTCGTTGGCGCGCTCGACCGTTTCCCGGTAGCGGGCGACGACCTCGGCGACACCGTCCTCGGCCGACGCGTGGAACGTCGCCTTCCAGTCGGTGACGCGCTCGCCGAGGAAGGTCGCGCGCTCCACGAAGGTCACGTGGTTGAGCAGACCGAGCAGGTTCGTCCCCGACGGAACCGCGGCGGCCCGAGCCTGCGGATCTGGCGCGTTGTCGACCTTCGCGGCGATCGAGTCCCGCAGGTAGTCGAGGAAACCCCGCAGAGTCTCCATCTCGCTGCCTCCGGTCCGAGGCGGAGGCGCGTCGCGACGGCGGCGGCGGGCGGTACTAGGCATGATCCTCAGTCTCGCCAGCCGTGCCCGAAGCGGCGAGAATCCTTGCCGTTCCGGCAAGTCCCACGACGACCTCGAAACCCTCCGTCCGACCCCCTATCGTGGTTGGCGGAAGTGTTCACAACACCCATGGAGGGATCGCCGTGAAGTACGTCCGACTCGGGTCAACCGGACTGGAAGTATCCCGCCTTTGCCTGGGCTGCATGAGTTTCGGCGAACCCGATCGCGGTGCCGACACCTGGACACTCGGGACAGAGGACAGTCGCGCGATCATCCGCGACGCCCTGGAGGCGGGCATCAACTTCTTCGACACCGCCAACGTCTACTCCGACGGGTCCAGTGAGGAGATCGTCGGCGCCGCCCTGCGGGACATGGGCCGCCGGGACGAGCTCGTCATCGCCACCAAGGTCTTCGGCGCGATGCGGCCGGGCCCCAACGGCGGTGGACTGTCGCGCAAGGCGATCCTGACCGAGATCGACGCCAGCCTGCGTCGGCTGGGCACCGACTACGTCGACCTCTACCAGATCCACCGCTGGGACGCGAACACGCCGATCGAGGAGACCCTGGAAGCCCTGCACGACGTGGTGAAGGCAGGCAAGGCCCGCTACATCGGCGCCTCGTCTATGTACGCCTGGCAGTTCGCCAAGGCGCTGTTCACCGCCGACGCCTACGGGGGGACGCGGTTCGTCACGATGCAGAACCACTACAACCTGCTCAACCGGGAGGAGGAGCGGGAGATGCTGCCGCTGTGCCTGGACCAGGGCATCGGATCGCTGCCGTGGAGCCCGCTGGCGCGGGGCCGTCTGGCCCGGCCGGTGGGCGTCGAGACGCGGCGAACCGGGGACGACGCCTTCGGCGACAGTCTCTACAAGGGATACGATGACGCCGACCGGGCGATCATCGACGGCGTCGGTCAGGTCGCTGAGACCCGGGGTGTCTCCCGAGCGCAGGTAAGCCTCGCGTGGCTGGCCAGCCGTCCGGCGGTCACCGCCCCGATCGTCGGTGTCACCAAGCCCGGTCAGCTCGCCGATGCCCTGGGAGCCATCGACATCGAACTCACCGAGGCCGAGGTCGACCAACTGGAGCGGCCCTACGTCCCGCACCCGGTGGCGGGTTTCTAGGTCAGCGAGAACTGACCGCGGCGCGGCAGCAGTCGCAGCCGCAGCGCCCGGGCGACGAGGGTTTCACGTTTCCAGCCGCGCCGGTTGCCGCCCCGATCATCGCCGGGGGCCGGGCGTCGAGCTTGTCCAGCAGGTAGTCGATGTGGGCGTCGACCGCGCGTGGCGACAGCCGGTGTCCCTTGGCACGCAGGGAACTGGCGATCTCGCGGGAGGTCGGCAGCGAACTGCCCGGCCCCTGTTCCAGCCGGGGGCGGCAATCCGACAGCGGGTGGCCATGCGGCGGAGTCGTTCGAGACGGCCGATCAGGTTAGGTTTCGAGTCATCTCCCACGCGCCCGTTCGTGTCGACCGGGATGGCCCGTGATGCGGCTGCTAGCTGCTGCGGTTTCAGTTGGTCGGAACAGTGAGAAATCCGGACTGTCGAGGCTAATCATGTAGTCGACACGGGACAACCCGAGAAGTCCCGGGGTGCGAGACTCCATCGGGTTAACTTGGGGCGTAAGCGATGTGGCGTCCGAGCGTCCTTACCGGTAGCCACCTTGCCCCGAAACCGTTGATCTTATGGGAACCTAGTCATTCAGGTGCTCGGTCCAGAACTCGATGTGGTGGTCGGTTTCGAAGTCGGCCGCTGCGATGCCGTCCTTGCCCGGGGCCAGTGACTGCACGTGCCGCGAGCCGGACTCGAAGTGGCTCCACTGTGGTGAGTTTCCGCCGTTGGGGTCGCCGGTGGCGGCGAACCGGGTCCAGTAGGCGATCATCCGTTCGCCCAGCTTCGCCTGCGGCCGTGACAGTTCCATGTCGACACCGTGGATGTCGAACAGGTAGGGAACTTCGGAGCCGTGGAAGGCGCCGTACCGGTAACCGGTCTCGACCATGCCGGGATAGTACGGAGCCTCGCGGTCGGCGAACTCGAACGCGAACGTCGGCACCGTCTCGGCGAGGATCTGGCGGGTGCGGTGCGTGGAGTACGCCCAGGTGCGGTCGGTGTTCACCTTGGCGTAGGTCAGCCCGTTGTCGTCGGAACCGGGCGGATACTCCCGGGCCACCGCTTCGGCCCTCTCGCCGAAGTCCTCGGTGAGCGCCTCGGTGTAGGCCGCCTTCGACAGCGGTGACTCGACCGCTCCCGTGATGGAGGTGCGGGCCTCGTCCCGGGTGTTGCCGATGATGATCGGCACCTGGTTGAAGTCGCCGTCGCGCAACGCGATGGCCGGATGGCGCGGCAGGACCGAGTTGCCGTACCCGGGCGTGAAATCCCGCATCCTGTCGGTGAGCTCGTCCGCTGGTTGCTCACGCAGGCAGGCGATCGGGTCCTTCTTCTTGTCGCAGTTCGCCTCGGCGGCGGTCTCGCTTCCCAGTGCCCGGTTGTCCTTGGCCGATTCGAACGGTGACTGGCCTCGGGAGTCCTCAGTGAACGACGGCCACTCGATCAGGCAGTTTCCACTTTGCATGATGGCCTTGTGGAACAGCTTCGCCGAGTCCGGCGCGGTCAACTGGGCGCACACGCTCATCGCACCGGCGGACTCGCCGAACAGCGTCACGTTGTCGGCATCGCCGCCGAAGGCGGCGGCGTTGTCGCGCACCCAGCGCAGCGCCGCTTGTTGATCGGCGAGCCCATAAGCCCCACCGTCGTCGAGTTCGGGATGGTCGAAGTACCCGAAGACACCCAGCCGGTAGTTGGGCGTGACCACGACGACGTCCCCTTCGGTGGCCAGTCGCCGGGCGTCGTACTCGGCGGCGTTGCCCTGATAGAAGCCGCCGCCGTACAGCCACACCATGACCGGCTTGGGTTTGTCGGGGGTGGCGGTGTCCGGTGTGGTCACGTTCAGGTACAGGCAGTCCTCGGACTGCTTGCCGGGCACGGGGTCGTCGGGCGCCTGTACGCACAGCGACTCCGGCTCGGTGGCCTTTCGGACGTCCTTCCATGGCTTGACCGGTTGCGGCGGCTGCCAGCGCAGGTCACCCACCGGCGCAGCCGCGAACGGGATGCCCTCGAAGGTCCGGTACCCGCCGCGATCGTCACCGCGCACCGGCCCGTCGGCGGTTTCAACCCTTGTGGAGGGGGCGGACGCGGCCGGTTCGGCGCAGGCGACCAACCCCAGCGCGAGGAGGAGCGCCGCGATCACTGCGGCGGGACGTTTGTGAGACATGGGGGTCCTTCCCGAAAAAGTTATAGCACGGCTGTGTTACATGAATACAGTAGCACAGCTGTGTTATAACTTTTCCCATGTACAAAGTCGTCGACCGCGAAGCCCGCCGCGCCGAACTGGCCGAGGCGGTGTGGCGGATCATCCGACGCGACGGCCTGTCCCAGGCCTCAGTACGCAACGTCGCGCGCGAAGCCGGACTGTCCCAGGGCTCGCTGCGGCACTACTTCACCACCCAGGCGGAACTGCTGGCCTTCTCACTGGCCATGGTGGGCGAACGCATCCGTGACCGCATGTCGGTGGTGTCGCGCAACCTCGACGGACCGGACATGATCGCCGAACTGGCCGAGGCGGTGATGCCCCTGGACGAGGACCGCCGCGTCGAGACCGAGGTGTGGCTGGCGTTCCTCGGCGCCGCCCTGACCGACCCGGCGCTGCGCTCCCTCAACGACGAAACCTTCGACGGCGTCCACCACCTGTTCACCGAACTGCTCACCCATCTGGTCGAACTCGGGCAAGCCCGCACCGGACTGGACGTGGTCACCGAGACCGCCCGGCTGCACGCCCTGGTCGACGGCCTGGCGATGCACGGTGTCGTGCGACCCGACGTCGCGACGCCGGAACACCTGCGGCACATACTGACGACCCACATCACCGACCTTTGTCATCAGTGACGTGTGACAGCGCGAACCGCAGCGCGCTGAGCCCTCCGATGACCTTGAGGATCTTCTTCGGTTTGATGCGTTTGAGGATGGGATGCCTGGTGCAGACCAGATCGCTGCCCGACAGGGCCCAGTTGTGGATCCGGTGCTCCACCATGATCTCCAGGACCTGCGGGGTGAGAACCCACCTGGCGATCTCCGAGTCGGTGAGCGCGATCCGGTAGTCGTAGCGCAGATATCTGTCCAGAATGGGTGCCGGAGAGGTTCCGGCCTTGACGTCCTGGAAATTGACCTCGCCGTCCTTGAAGATCTGGAACCGCGGCACCTCGACGCCCAGCGGCACCACCCACGCGGTGTCCACCTGATAGCCGTTCTTCCTGGAGTGATGGTGGTAGTCGAAGACCGTGAACTCCACGCCGTGCGCCTTCCCGGCGACCACACCGAAGGCGATGCGATCGTCGCTGGGCTCGGTGAACGGCTTGACCTCCCATCGGTCCAACAGCTCCGGCGCCTCGTCACGGTACCGCCAGTCGTTGTCGGCTGCCCACTGTCGGCGTTCGTTCTTGGTCGTCGCGATCCGGTCGATCTCGGTCGAATCCATGGTCTCCAACTCTGTCTTCGTCGGCAGCGGAACGGATCGATCGTCCACGCGGGCGATAAGAATTCGTTCAAACGAGCCGACAGGCGAGAGATCTTGTGGCCGGTGCGGAAAAGGACTACGCTCAGCCGCGATAGGACAGGTGGTGGCCATGTCCCGACTGGTGCACTATGTGGGCAGTCTGCCCCCGGAGATCAACACGAGCCCGCGCGACGGCATGCGCTGGATCATCGACCACAGCGCCGATGCCGGGCTTTCGACACTGCCGTGGGACAGCGATCCACGGTGGATCGTGGAGTTCCTGCTCGGCCTGGCCGAACGCGGCGAGGCCCTCGAGGTGGTCCAGTCCGGCGACTGGGGCGACTACGACAAACAGCAGCGCTACCGCGTCAAGTCGGGGGTGAAACTGACGGCGTCGCACGTGTCGATGCGCCGGGCCGAGCGGATCCGCCAGAACCTGGCCGTGTACCGGGAACTGGTCGCCGACGACTCCCGGCTGGACGGGGTTCCGTTCCAGCAGAGCCTGCCCAGCCCACTCGACCTGTCGCTGTTCACCTTCGGACAGCGTCCGGTGCTGCTCAAACACGTCGCGACCTACGCCGACGCGCTGGCCGCCGAGGTGACCGACCTGCACGCCACCGACGGCGACGACCTGGTGTGGCAACTGGAGGCCCCGACGGTACTGGTGCTGCTGAACAAGACGCCGCGCCCGCTGCGGGGGTTCGTCGCGCGGCGGTTGGCGGCCCAGATGGCGGGGTTCGTGGAGCGGCTGCCGCAGGAGGCCCGGCTGATCCTGCACCTGTGCTACGGCAACCTGAACGACCGGGAACTGGTCGCGCCCCGCGATCTGGCCGGAGTGGACGTGTTCCTCAACGCGCTGCACACCCGGCTGCGCGCGCAGAATCGGGCCATACCGCCGGTACACGTCCCGGCCGCCTACGGTTCGCAGCCGCCGCCGGTGCGGCCACAGTTCTACGCCGCGTTGGGTTCGGTGCACGCCGACTGGCCGCTGGTGGCTGGAATCGTCGACGAGAACCAGCCCGACGACTCCCGCAAGGCCCTCGCCCTGTTCGAGGCCGCCGCCGACCGGAGCAGCCACGCCGTGGCCACCGCGTGCGGCCTGGGGCGGCACTCCGAGGCCGACGCGCGCGCCGCCGCGGCGCTGATGACCGAACTGTCCACGGCCTGACCGTCAGGCCACCGATCCTCCACGTAGGACCGTGAGTACCAGCGTCCGCGCCACCTCGGCGACGTCGGACAGCTTGACGCACTCGCGCGGGCTGTGCGCCACCGCGACGTCGCCGGGACCGAACTGCAAGGTCGGGATCCCCGCCGCCGCGTACAGCCGCAGATCGCTGCCGTAGGGCGCCCCGCGTTCGCGCGGACGCGGGCGACGCGTCGCGTCGGCGAACGCGCCAGCCACGATGTCGCGCAACGGATGCCCGGCCGCGAGCCTGCCGCTGGCGAACGCGCCGCCCGGCCAGGTCACGACGGCCGGATGATCACGCAGCCACGGATCCCGCGCGCAGGCGTCGGCCACGCAGGTCTCGAACTCGGCGCGCGCGGCGGCGGGATCCTCGCCGAGTCGCA
This sequence comes from Stackebrandtia nassauensis DSM 44728, assembly GCF_000024545.1. Lineage (GTDB taxonomy): Bacteria > Actinomycetota > Actinomycetes > Mycobacteriales > Micromonosporaceae > Stackebrandtia > Stackebrandtia nassauensis. Next base: position 3,572,205 of record NC_013947.1, on the reverse strand, counting down.
CCCCGAGCCTGCCCTCGGCGACGAGCAGGTCGGGCACGCTGCTGGCCCAGTCCCCGGCGCGCAGGGTTCCCACCGACAGCGCGTAGGGCGTGGCGTACTCGCTCAACAACGGGTCCGGTGCGTTGTTGCGGTGCGATTCCAGCTCGGCCAGCGCCACGGCGATCGGGCTGTAGGCGTCGATGGCGCTGACCCCGGCGTCCTTGGTGCTGGCGTGAGTGGCCTTGCCCGTCACCTCGACGCGAAACGTCAGCGCACCGGCGTTGGCCGTCATCAGGGTTCCGCCGGTGGGTTCGGTGATGACGCAAGCGTCGCCGGTGTGCCCACGTTGGAGTGTCCCAAAGGCCCCCAGGCCGCCGTCCTCCTCACCGACGACGAGATGCGCCGCCACCGGCCCGGGCGGCGTGACCCCGCTAGCCTTGATCGCGGCCAGCGCGGCGAGGTTCGCCACGACCCCCGCCTTCATGTCACACGCGCCCCGGCCGTACACGACATCGCCGACAACCGTTGGCGTGAACGGATCCTGGGCCCAGTTGCCGCGATCACCCGGCGGCACGACGTCCACATGCCCCTGCAGGATCATCGTCGGCCCGTCGCGGTCGGCGTCGGTGATTCCCACCAGGCCCCAGGCTTCCTCCCGGGGCGCCTCGGTGCCGGGGAACCCCGGGGTCGCGCGCAGCGCGGGCAGGTCCATCGACCACAGGTCGACGTCGAGGCCCAGCAGTTCGAGGCGCCGTGCCAGGACGTGCTGCATCCGGGACTCGTCAGCGGTTCCGGTGACACTCGGGATGGCCAGGTACTCCAGCAGCAGCTCGCGGATCATCGTCTCGTCGACGGCCGCCAGTGCCTTGGCCTCGGTGGCCGTGATCGCCGTGGTCATCGGTGCCTCCTGTGGTCGCCCGGACGCGGGGGCGGCAACCGTACCCTGATCACCGGCACATGTCGCCCACCCCCACCGGGTGTCCTACCAGGACGCCTTGCGCACGCCCGGCAACTGCCCGCGCCGGGCCAGCTCGCGAAACCGGATGCGCGACAGCCCGAAGCGGCGCAGCGTGCCCCGGGGCCGTCCGTCGACGACGTCGCGACGCCGCAGCCGCGCCGGACACGAGTCGCGCGGCAGCCGCGACAGCGCCCGCACCGCCGCGGTCCGCATCGCCCCGGGAGTGTCCGGATGCGCGATCACGGCCTTGAGCTCGGCGCGGCGGGCCGCGTGGCGGACCACCAGCCGTTCGCGTTTGCTCTGACGTTGCACCACCGAACGTTTGGCCATCAGAGCTTTCCTCCCGCGGCGCGAACCCGGGCGATCACGGCTTCGATCCCGTCGCGGTCGATGGTCCGGATCGCCTTGGCGCTGACCCGCAGCCGGATCCACCGCTGCTGACTGGGCAGCCAGTACCGCCGCCGTTGCAGGTTGGGGTTCCAGCGTCGTCTCGTGCGGTGCGCCGAATGCGAGACCGAGTTCCCGAAGCCGGGGCCGGCCCCGGTGACGTCGCAACGTCGGGTCATGGATCAACCTCCTGATCACCTAAACTATAATGACAATCGTTTTCAATAACTTAGGAGGTTCCATGACGTCGCCGATCACCGCCCCCGGCACCACCGCGACCCAGGCCGACACCCGGCCCGGCGTCACCGTGCTGACCGGGTTCCGACCCGAGCCGACCGCCGCCGTCGCCACGGCACTGGCCGCCGCCGACCCCACGATGCTGGTCGTCTCCCACGACGTGTCGCGCCTCGAGTCCGGCATCGTGCGCCGCCTGGTGACCACCGCGACCGACACCATCGAGGACGCCACGGTCCACCTTGACCACGGCTGCCTGGCCTGCACCGTCCGCGACGACGTACTGCCCACACTGGCGCGACTGGCCGACAACCACCCCGGCCGCGACATCGCGCTGGTCATACCGTCCACCCTGGAACCCTCGGCGCTGGCGGCGGCCTGCGCCTACTGCCACATCGACGGCCGCCCGGTCACCGAACTGGTGCGGCTGGACTCGGTGGTCGCCGTGATCGACGCGGCCACCTTCCTCGACGACCTGCGCAGCGACGACGACCTCAGCCACCGCGGCCTGGCCGCCGCCGACAACGACCTGCGCACGGTTGCCGACGTGGCCGCCCGCCAGGTCGAGTACGCCGACACCGTCCTGATCACCGGCGGCGACGGCGACTTCGAGACCACCCGGCTGTCGGTGCTGACGCGACGACTCGCGCCGTGGGCGGTGCACGTCGCCGACACCGCGAACCTGCGCGACACCCGTCGCTTCGACGCCGACACCCCCGAGGTGTTCGCGCGCGGACTGGAGGGATACCCCATCGGCGTCCACGACCCGAGCCCCGACTGCGGTGTCTCGTCGCTGGTGTTCGCCTCCCGCCGCCCCTTCCACCCCGGACGGCTGCACGCGCTGCTGGGCACCATCGCCGACCACACCCTGCGCGGACGCGGCCACCTGTGGCTGGCCAGCCAACCCGACCACGCCGTCGCCTGGGAATCGGCCGGAGGCGGGCTGTCCATGGGATCGCTGGGCCACTGGCTGGCCAGCCTCCCCGACGAGGACCGCGACGACGTCAGCCCCCGCCGCCGCCTCACCGCCGACCTCGAATGGGACCCCTACTACGGCGACCGGGGCATCAAACTGGACTTCGTGGGCCTCGACTTCGACGCCGTCGACCTACAGCGCGCCCTGACGACCTGCCTGTTGACCGACGCCGAACTGTCCACCGGCGAGGAGACCTGGCGAACCTGGCACGACCCGTTCGCCGGCTGCCTCGACGACCCCACCGACGAACCCTCGTGAAACCACACCGACCTGAAGGGACACCCATGGAACCTGGACAAGTATGGAGTCTCGGCGACTATGCCACCGTCGGCGACCGCTGGTCGAGCGCCGGAATCAGTCTGGCCCGCGACCTGGCACGCCCGCAGATCCGGTTTCTGGACGTCGCCTGCGGTCCCGGGGCGATGGCCCTGACCGCCGCGCGCACCGGAGCCGTCGCCACCGGCCTCGACGCCTCACCGTCCCTGTTGGACCACGCCCGGGCGCGGGCGGCCGGAACCGACATCGCCTGGCGGGAAGCCGACATGACCGCGATGCCGTTCGCCGACGCGTCCTTCGACGTCGTCGCCTCGGCCTTCGGCGCGATGTTCGCCCCCGACCCGTCCGCCATGGCCGCCGAACTGCGACGCGTGTGCGCGCCCGGCGGCACCATCGCCGTCCTGGCCTGGACCCCCGAGTCCCCGTTCGGCATGCTGCGAACACTGGCCTCGGCGTACCTGCCACCGGAAGCCGCCGGACCCGCCATAGAGGACTGGGGGACACCCGAACGCGTCGCCGCCTTCTTCGGCACCCCGGTCGACACCGAGGTCCGGGTCGTGGACGTGCGCTGGCCGAGCCTGAACCAGGCCGTGGAGGAGATCACCACCCTGACACCGGGCATGGTCCTCGTCCGCGAGGCCCTGGAAGCCGACCGCACCTGGCCGCGACTGGTGGACGAGGTGACGGCGAGCTTCACCGCCGCCGGTGTCACCGACGGCTCCGGGTACCGGCTTCCGGTGGCCTACTTGCGAACCACGGTGCGGCGCTAGGGTTTGCGGGCCACGCCGCCGTAGGCGGAGATCGGCTCGCTGTCCTCGATGTCGGCCTCGTTGGTGTGCCATTCGGTGATGGACACGAAGCCCGGGTCGACCATTTCGAGGCCGTCGAAGACCGCGCGGATCTCGTCGCGGGAGCGCGGGATGTACGGGGCGCCGCCGGTCTTGGCGTACTCCTCGCACAGCTTCACGTAGGCGTCGCTGTCGGTGGTGCCGTCCCAGTAGATGAGGTAGCTGCCCGAGGGGACCGCGTCCATCACAGTGGACACGATCCGCTGCTGCTCCTTGACGCTCTCGGCGTGGCCGAGCACGCCCATGAACATGACCGCGATCGGCTTCTTGAAGTTCAGGATGTTGCGGGCCTCGGCGATGATCTGATCCGGATCATGGAAGTCGCGGTCGATGTAGTCGGTGACTCCCTCGTCGCTGGTGCTGGTCAGCAACGCCCGGGCGTGAGCCAGCACGGCCGGGTCGTTGTCGACGTACACCACCTTCGACTCCGGCGCCCGCTTCTGCGCCACCTCGTGGGTGTTCTGCATGGTCGGCAGACCGGTGCCGATGTCGAGGAACTGGCGCATCCGCCCTGTACTGGTCACATAGGACACCGTGCGCATCAGGAACCGGCGCGACTCCGTGGCCATGGTGGCGATCCCCGGGTCGATGCGCAGGCTCATGTCACCGACGGTCCGGTCGATCTTGTAGTTGTCCTTGCCGCCCATCCAGTAGTTCCAAATACGCGCCGAGTGCGGGATGTCGGTGCGGATGTTGGGTGGGGACTGGTCGGTCATGGAGCATGCTCCTCATGAGGCGGGGACGATGTGTGGCGCCCACCGGATCGAACTCGACACGGACGCATCCGGTGGCGTACACCACAACCATACAAAAACCAGCGCGGTCGATGCGTCGGCACCCAGCGAGGACACCCCGGGCGGCGCGACAGCGGCCCCGACAACCCATGGACTGAATACAATAGATTCAGTCCATCGAGAGACAGGCCAGACATGACGACGAAACGACGGACGGGAACGCTGCTCGGCGCCATCCTCGCCATCGCGGCCCTGACCGCCTGCGCACCCGCTCCATCGTCGAACAAGGGCGCGAAGCCCTCCGACACCGGCGATCCCGACGTCGTCGCCGACAACCTGGAAGCACCGTGGTCGATCGCCTTCCATGGCTCGACGCCGTTGGTCAGCGAACGCGACTCCGCAAAGATCCTGGAACTCGACAAGGACGGCGACCCCCGCGAGGTCGCCACGATCGATGGCGTCGCGGGTGAAGGTGAGGGCGGCCTGCTCGGCCTGGCCGTCAAGGACGACGACCTGTTCGTGTACTCCACCGGAGCCGGGGAGAACCGCGTCGAGCGGTACCCGATCAAGGGCGAGGCCGGAGCCCTGGAACTGGGCGAGCCGAAGGAACTGCTCGACGGGATCGCCGCGGCCAGCTACCACAATGGTGGCCGGATCGCGTTCGGCCCCGACAAGATGCTGTACGTGACCACCGGCGACGCCGGAGAACCCGAGACCGCGCAGGACCGGAAATCCCTGTCGGGCAAGATCCTGCGCATGACGCCCGACGGCGAGGTCCCGTCCGACAACCCGGACTCCGACTCCCTCGTCTACAGCTTCGGCCACCGCAACCCACAGGGCATGGCCTGGTCGGAGGACGGCACGATGTACGCCACCGAGTTCGGGCAGGACACCTGGGACGAGCTCAACGTCATCGAGCCGGGCGGCAACTACGGCTGGCCCGAGGTCGAGGGCATCGCCGAGGACGAGGACTTCACCGACCCGGTCCAGCAATGGGAACCCGCCGAGGCCAGCCCCAGCGGCATGGCGATCACCGGCGACACCGCCCTGATCGCCAACCTGCGCGGGGAGCGGCTCTTCGAGGTCCCGCTCGACAAGCCGTCCACATCGGCCGAACACTTCGTGGCGGAGTTCGGCCGGCTGCGCGACGTCGTCGTCGCCCCCGACGGATCACTGTGGATGCTCACCAACAACACCGACGGCCGCGGCGATCCCGGTGCCGACGATGACCGGATACTGAGCTTCGAGATCGACTGAGGCGTCCTGCTACGCCGACCTGGCGTCCCACGCGGCCCGGTCGTCGACGATGTCGGTGGCGTTGTCCATCAGGTGATCGAACAGCTCCGCCAGCGGCTTGCCCGCGCCTTCGCCGCGCGTGGTGAGGCCGTAGGTGACCTTCGGCGGAATCGTGGGTTCGACCTCGCGCCACACGAAACCGTCGCGTTGCAGCGGACGCAGCGTCTGGGACAGCATCTTCTCGCTGACGCCGGGGATGCGGTCACGCAACTCGTGGAAGCGCAGCGGCCCGTCGCGCAACTCGATCAGGATCCAGGTACCCCAACGACTCGTCACGTGCTCGAGCGCCTGCCGAAGTGGACACTGCGCGTGATCCGTGCCACTGGGTGGCCCGCAGGGCTCGCACGAACGCAACGGCGCACCGGCCGACATCCTGGCCGCCGCCCGCGACGCCAGCGTGGCGCGGATCGTGCTGTTGACCTCACAACTCACCCAGACCCGGCCCTGGTCGCCGATACACGTCCCCATGGTCGCCTTCGAGGACGAACTGCGCGCCAGCGATCTGAAATGGACCATACTGCGGCCGGGCGGCTTCGCGTCCAACACGCTGGAGTGGGCGGAATCGGTGCGCTCCGAACGGGTCGTGCGAGCCCCGTTCGCGGAAGTCGGACTGCCGATGATCGACCCGCTCGACATCGCCGAGACCGCCGCGGCGACACTGCTGGACGCCACCCACGTGGGGCAGACCTATCTGCTGACGGGGCCCCGCACCATCTCGCCTCGGCAGCAAACCGCCGTCCTCAGTGAACTCCTCGGACAACCGGTGCGATTCGAGGAACAGAGCCGCCAGGAGGTGGAGCGACAGATGCTGGCCTACCTTCCCAACCCGCCGTGGAAGCGGTGCTCGGCGTGCTGGGCACCCCCACCGAGGTGGAACAACAGGTCAGCCCGGACGTGGCACGGGTGCTGGGCCGCGAGCCGCGCCCCTACGCGGACTGGGCGAAGCGCCACATCGCCGCCTTCAGCTGAACCGCGCGTTGGCCCGGTACCGTCCCGGCGTCACCGACACGTGCCGCTTGAAACTGCGCACCAGATGCGGCACCGACCGGTCCAATCGCAGCGCGGCCTCGGCGAGCGTGACCTTCCTGGTGCTGGACGGCCGCTTCGACATCGCCTTGCGCGACGTCGACGGCGCCGAGACGACCGTGGCGCTGCACCAAGGCGACGTGTTCGTCGTGCCCCGAGGCACCGAGGACAAGCCCTCCTCGCCGGGCGGCTCGATCCTGATGTTCGAACCCCAGGGCACCTCCACGACCGGCGACCGCCACGAGGGCGAGATCCCCGCGCACGTTGACAGCACTACGGGACTCTCCCTAGACTAGACTCAACGTCTAGTCTAGTCTAGGTCTCCCACTCACACGTCAGGAGACCTCATGACCGCGTCACCCCGCCGGTTCGCCGCCACCTCGGTGGCCTTCGCGTTCTGGATATGCATGGCCGGAACCACCGTCCCCACCGCGCTGTATCCGCTGTACCAGAACGAGTTCAGCTTCTCGGCACCCATGGTCACGGTGATATTCGCCGTCTACGCCGCCGGCGTCGTGTGCGGGCTGCTGGTGTTCGGCCGCCTCGCCGACCAGATCGGACGCAAGCCCACGATGCTGATCGCCCTCACCCTGTCGCTGGCCGCCGCGGCGGTGTTCCTGCTGGCCACCGGAACCACGATGCTCCTCATCGGCCGGGTGCTGTCGGGCCTGTCGGCCGCCCTGATCACCGGCGCCGCCACCGCCGCGCTCAGCGAACTGATCCCACCGGACGGGCCGATACGGTCGGCCTCGGTGGCGCTGTGGGCCAACATGGGCGGGCTCGCCGGCGGCGCGTTCCTCGCCAGCGCGATCGCCGACGGGACCTCCCAGCCACTGCTGACCCCGTGGTGGGCCACCGCCGCGCTGGCCCTGCTGGCGTCGCTCGCGCTGTGGCCGCTGCCGGAGACAGCACGCGCCCGGTCCCGGTTCGCGATGCAGAAGCTGCACTTCCCCAGTGAGATCCGCGCCGACTTCACCCGCTCGGCCGCCACCGCCTCCGCCGGTTTCGCCGTCCTCGGGGTGCTGACCGCGCTGACCGGGAAGTTCCTGCACACCGTCGTTCCCGACGCCGGACACTGGGTCACCGGAGCCATGGTGGCCACCGCGTTCCTGTCCACCGCCCTCGGCCAGTTCCTGGCGCGAGCCCTGCCCTCCGGCTTTCGGCTTCCGGCCGCCTGTCTGGGACTGATCGCGGCGGCCGCCCTGGTCGGCACCGCCGTCAGCCTCACGTCCTGGCCGCTGCTGCTGTGCGGCGCGGCCACCGTCGGCCTGTCCACCGGCATCGCGATGGCCTTCGGACTGTCAGCCATCACCACGCGCAGCCGACCGGAACACCGCGGCGCGTCGGTGTCGACCTTCTTTGCGATCCTGTACACCATGCTGGCGCTGCCGGCGGTCGGCGTCGGTCTGGTCACCCAGGCGACCAGCCTGCCGGTGGCGGCGCGAACCCTCAGCACCGTGGTCGCCGCAGGAGCGGCCGTGGTGCTGTTCAGTCTGCTGTGGAGCCAACGCGACGCCGAACCGGCTCGGGTCGGCGGCCGGGAATAGGAGTCGAAGTGTCAGGCGGCGAGAAGGACGGGCCGACGGTGGTGAGCCGCACCGGCCCCAAACGCAGCGACAGCGCCCGGCTCGCCGTGCTGCACGCGGCCGACGATCTCCTGGCCGAGAAGGGCTTCAGCGGCGTGACGATCGAAGGCATCGCCACCCGAGCCGGAGTCGCCAAACAGACGGTCTACCGATGGTGGAAATCCAAAGTCGACATTCTCATCGACACCCTCGTCGACGACGCCGACACCAACCTGGCCTGGCCGCCCGAAGACGAGGACCCACCCGTCGTCCGGCTGCGCCACCACCTGGGTCGGGTCAACGCCTTCCTCACCCAGCCCGCCGGACAGGTACTGCGGGCCCTGCTGGGACACGCCCAGCTCGACCCGGCCGCCGCCGCCCACTTCGCCCAACGATTCGGCGACCCCCAACGCGAACGCGACCAAGCGGGCATGGCGACGATCCTCGACCTCCCGCGAACACATCCGAAGGTCGCCTTCGCCGTCAGCGTGGCGCTGGGCCCGTTGTACCACCGACTGCTCACCGGACAAGCCCCACTCGACGAGTCCGAACTCGACGAACTCACGACAATGGTGCTGGGCATGTATTGACAGATATGACTGTTTTGGGTAGATTTCGGTAACGGAAGGTGACGACCGTGGCTCTATCCAAGAACCCCGCCGCTTGGCTGACCGTCCTAATCGCACTGGTGCTCGTTCCGCTCGTGCCGAGTTCCGCGCAGGCGACCTGGCCGCGCACCACGGTCTCGTCCTGGATCACCACGCCCGACCGGGCCCGACTGTTGGATCCCGGACCCAGCCCGGTGTTCCGGCGCCACGGCAGCTCGAACCAAACGACGATCACTGTCGATGAGCGCCAACGCTTCCAGAGCATCGACGGTTTCGGCGCGTCGTTGACGGACTCGTCGGCGTCGCTGCTGTACAGCCTCTCCGAGTCGCAGCGCGACGACGTGATGGCGTCGCTGTTCGACCGGACCGACGGCATCGGAATGAGCTTCCTGCGCCAGCCGATCGGCTCCTCCGACTTCGTCGACGGCCCGCACTACACCTACAACGACCTGCCCGACGGCGAAACCGACTTCGACATGTCGCGATTCAGCATCGCGCACGACGAAGTCCGGATCCTGCCGCTGCTGCGGCAAGCTCGTGCCCTGAACCCGAGCTTGAAAGTGATGGCCACACCGTGGGGCCAACCGGCCTGGATGAAGGAGAACAACTCCACCATCGGCGGACGGCTCAAGGACGACCCTGACATCTTCGCCGCGTACGCGCTGTACCTGCTGCGGTTCGTCGAAGCCTACGAGGACGCCGGAGTTCCCATCTACGCGCTGACTGTCCAAAACGAACCCCAACACGGCGACCCTGACGGATACCCCGGTACCGACATGCCCGTGGAACACCAGGCCGCGATCATCGAGAAGCTGGGCCCGATGCTCGACGACGCCGGGTACGGGCACGTCAAGATCCTGTCGTTCGACCACAACTGGGCGCTGCACCCTGACGATCCTGGGGGCAATCCTCGCTACCCGTACGACGTCTTGAAGAGCCAGGCCGTGACGTGGATCGACGGCACCGCGTATCACTGTTATGCGGGCAGTCCCGATGCCCAAACGGCGCTGCATGATTCGTTCCCCGACAAGGACATCTGGTTCACCGAATGCTCGGGTTGGCACGGGAACGACGACAGTCCCGCGAAGTACTTTTCGGACACTCTGCGCTGGCATGCCCAGAACGTCACGATCGGGACGACCCGCAACTGGGCTCGTGCGGCGATCAACTGGAACCTGGCGCTCAACTCCCAGGGTGGTCCGGCGAACGGCGGCTGCGGCAACAGCACCACGGGGAAGTGCACCGGGGTGGTTCATATCGACGGCACCACCGTCACGCGAAACGCCGAGTACTACAACCTTGGGCACATGACGAAGTACGTCCGACCCGGGGCGGTGCGTATCGGCAGCGACAACGCCGGTGACATCCACAATGTGGCGTTCAAGAACCCGGGCGGCACCATCGTTCTGGTCGCCACCAACATCGGCGGCTCTACGCAGACCTTCACGGTGAGCTGGTCCGGCCGGAGCATCGAGTACACACTCGACAGCGGAGCTGTCGCCACACTGACCTGGCGAGCGTAACTCGCGGGCTCGTCCCTCGTGCGAGCTACCCGCGATTGTCCACCGTGAGGTGACGACTTCCGGCCGCCGATTCCATAGCGTTGGCGCAGCCGCGGCGACCCGGCCGCGCCCCTACGCAAAGGACTCCACATGCGACTGTTGAAGCAGCTCGTGGCCATCGCGGCGGTCTCGTTCCTCGGTGGACAGGCCGTGTACGCCGTGTCGGACAACAAGCTCCTCACCCTGTTCGTCGGTCTCGCGGTGGCCGTGGCCGCCCTGGCCACCTACGCGTGGGTGGTGCGATGGTCCGAACGCCGTAAGCCGGTCGCCGAACTCGCCGCCAACCGCGCGGCGGCCGGGATCGGCTGGGGGACACTGATCGGCGCCGGACTGTTCGCCCTCGTCATCTTCAACATCGCCTTCCTCGAGGGCTACCACGTCAACGGCAGGGGCTCGATTGAAAGCGCAGTGGCACTGTTCGGCTTCATGGCCGCCGCCGCGGTGACCGAGGAGCTGTTGTGGCGCGGCGTCCTGTTCCGGATCGTCGAGCAACGCATCGGCACCTGGATCGCGTTGACGCTCACCGGGCTGGCGTTCGGCCTGGTGCATCTGGTCAACCCGAACGCGAACCTGTGGGGCGCGATCGCCATCGCGATCGAAGCCGGGGGCATGCTCACCGCCGCGTACGTCGCCACCCGGTCGCTGTGGCTGCCGATCGGGCTGCACTTCGGTTGGAACTTCGCCGCGTCGGGCATCTTCAGTACCGAGGTGTCCGGAAACGGGACCCCGCAGGGACTGCTGGACGCGTCGACGTCGGGCCCGGTGATACTCACCGGCGGCGACTTCGGTCCGGAGGGAAGCCTGTACTCGGTGGTGTTCTGTGTGCTGGCGACGGTCGTGTTCCTGTGGCTGGCGCGGCGGCGCGGCAACCTGGTCCCGTTGCGACGTAGCGCCCGCGCCGAGGCGCCCGCTACGCTCTCCCGGTGATCGATCTGCGGCGGGCCCGGGACACGTGGCGAGGCTGGGACGTCACGATCCGGGATCTCCCGCTCGCGCTGCTGCTGTTCGGTGGGTCGTTCCTGCCGGCGCTGCGCGACCACGTCACCCAGGTCGGTGACCTTCCGCCGCGTCCCTTCGACGCGTACGCCGCCGTGCTGCTGGTCGTCCTGTGTGCTCCGGTGGCCGTGCGACGCCGTTGGCCCGCCGTCAGTCTCGCCCTGGTGTCACTGGGTTTCCTCATCGGTGAGCTGTTCAGCTACCACTTCGTCGCGGGCGCGGCACTGCCCATCGCGATACTCAGCGCGGGCGCCCACCTGGCGCACCACCGCCGCGTCACCATCGCCATCCTGTCCACTGTGTATGTGGCGTTGGCGATCACGCTCGACCGTTTCGGCTCCACCGAGGGGTTCGCCGGTTTCGGGCTGTTCTACCTGGGGCTGGCCATCTCCTGGGGCGTCGGCTCCTGGCTGCGCTCCACCCGCGCCACCGAGGCCGAACGGCGTCGTCTCGTCGCCGAGGCCACCCGCACCACCGAACGCGAGCGCATCGCCCGCGAGCTGCACGATGTCGTCACCCACCACGTCACCGCGATGGTCGTACAGGCCGAAGCGGCCCGCTACCTGACCGCCACCCCCGACCGTCTCGACGAGACCCTCACCGCCGTCACCGATACCGGACGCCGGGCCATCACCGACCTGCGGCACCTGCTCGACCTGCTCAACCCCGACCACGGCACCGAGACCCCCACACCGTCCATAGGCGACCTCCATTCCCTCGTGGAACACACGCGCCGGGCCGGACAACCGGTGGAGTTCACCGAAACTGGGACCCCCAACAGCCACAACGGCAGCGCCGAGTTCGTCGCCCACCGCGTGGTGCAGGAAGCACTCACCAACGCCCTCAAACACGCCCACGGCCAGCGAACCACCGTCGAAGTCCACTATCGATCTCAGGAGATCGCCGTGGAGGTCACCACCGACGGCTCCGGTTCCCAGGCCGCGTCCCCCGGCGGCAGCGGCCGGGGCCTGACGGGACTGCGCGAACGCGTCTCCGCCCTGGGCGGAGACTTCAGCGCCGTCCACCATCGACCAGACGGGTACCTCATCCGGGCCCGCATCCCGACGGGAACCGCGTCGTGACCGAACCGATCCGGGTGCTGATCTGCGACGACCAGGCCCTCATCCGCGCGGGCTTCGCGACCATCATCGGCGCCCAACCCGATCTCGACGTCGTCGGCGAGTGCGCCGACGGCCGCGCCGCCGTCGAGCTGTCGCGACACCTGAACCCGGACATCGTGGTGATGGACGTGCGGATGCCGGTGCTGGACGGCATCGAAGCCACCCGCCAGCTGGCCGGTGCCGGTGTGGAGGACCCGGTCAAGGTGCTCGTCGTGACGACGTTCAATCTGGACAAATACGTCTACGAGGCGCTGCGCGCCGGAGCCAGCGGGTTCCTGCTCAAAGACGCCCCACCGGCCCAGCTGCTGCACGGCATCCGCACGGTCGCCTCCGGTGCCGCGCTGTTGGATCCCGACGTGACCCGCCAACTCGTCGGCCGCTACGCGGCCCGGATTCGTCCCGCCGAGGACACCCCCGACGACACCGCGCTGACCCCGCGTGAACTGGAAGTACTGCGGCACATCGCCAACGGCCTGTCCAACAGCGAGATCGCCGCGACCCTGGTGATCAGCCACGAGACCGTCAAGACCTACGTGTCGCGCATCCTCACCAAACTCGGCCTGCGGGACCGCGTCCAGGCCGTCGTCTACGCCTACCGTCGCGGACTGGCGTCCTGACCTCCCGCGACCTAGGCTTTCGGCATGTCCGTCCCGTGGCTGGCCGACCTTCCGTCACACCTGCGCGAAACCCTTGACCGGACGGAGTTCGCGCCGCCCCACTCCGAGCTGTCCGCGCTGCGCGCCGACCTGGAAACCCGCACCGGGCACCTGGTGATGACCTACCGCCTCGACCCGGCCCCGCCCCGCCGGGGGAGCAGCACCCTGTGCCAGCTGATCGAAGCCGCCGAACTGACCACCGCCGACGCCGCCGCGCTGTCGGCCGCCGAGGAGGGTGCCCGCCGGTTCGGTGCCTGCCTGGTGGCGTACCGCAACCCGCTGACGTTCAAGGCGAATCACTGACAATTGTCACCACTGGTCCCGGCGGTGACCGGGCACAGTGGCCGACATGAACCCCACCACCCTCCCTCCATCCGCACCACTCCGGCAGCGTCGCATGTGGCCAGTCATCCTCGTGTGGGGGGGCGCCTCAACCGTCGCGGCGGCCGGTCTGCTGGCGGTGCAACCGCTGACCGGCGTGAGCATGGAGGTCCTGTCGCTGGTGATGCTCGCACCGGGAATCGGGGCCGCGATCTGCTGGGCCACCATGCGAAAGCACCTGCCTGACTTCCCGAAACCGGCTGGCACGCGAACGTTCCTGCTGTCGATCGGACTGTCGATCGCCGTCACCGCCGTCTATTTCGCCGCCGTGTCACTGTTTCGTGGCCAAGCCCCGCAGATCCCCGCGACCGTCGCCGGAACACCGGTCGCGATCATGATCCTGGCCCAGACCCTGGGTGCCCTGACCGAGGAGATCGGATTCCGCGGCATCCTGTTCCACGCCCTGGGAGTGCGGCTGCCGCGCTTCGCCACGGCGGTCATCGTCGGCGCCGCCTTCGGTGTCTGGCACGTCCAGTACTTCGCGCTGCCGCTCGTCCAACACGCGGCGTTCCTCGTCGGCACCGTGACCCTGACGGTCACGATGACCTACGTGATGACCGGATCGCTGTGGCAGCGCATGGTCGTGTGCACCATCATCCACCTGGGCGCCAACCTCGCGCTGGCCTTCACCGGCGGCCAGGCGATACCGATGACGGCCTTCGGCCTGGCGCTCGTCGTCGGCTGTGTCATCGCGGTACCGCTCAGTCGAGCTTGCGAACGCGCGAGCTCTCGACGGTGACCGGCTGCCCGTCCCGGTTGAGCGCGCGCAGTTCGGACAGTTCCCGCTCCTGCCCGTCGACGAGCGTCGAGTGCGGCTCGTCAGCGGCGAACGCGTGCCGCTCACCCCACTGCCGCAGGGCGACCACGACGGTGAACAGGTCGCGCCCCGCTTCGGTGAGCCGGTAGTTGTAGCGCCGTCCGTCCGCCGCGTCCGACTTGTCGAGGATGCCGTGCTCGACGAGCTTGCGCAGCCGGTCGGTGAGGATATTGCGGGCGATCCCCAGGCCCCGCTGGAAGTCCGTGAACGTCGACGCCCCGTCCATCGCGTCCCGGATGATCAACAGACTCCACCGATCACCGACCAGATCGGTGGTCCGCGCCACCGGACAGGCCGCGTCGGTCCAGGTACCCCCAGTGGCGAGTGTGACGTCCACCGAACCCTCCCAAGATCAGTTGCAATATGAAACCAGTATGCCCTACTGTCATTTCAGTTGCATTGTGAAACCAATAGGAGGGCGACGTGACAACAGGACTGACCACCCGACGACGCGTACTGCTGGCCATCGTGTGCGCCGTGGCGGTGTCCACCATCTACGGCATCCAACCGGTCCTCGAAGCCGCGGGCCGCGACCTGGGAATGAACCCGGCCGCCCTGGGATGGCTGGTGGCCTCCGGGCAGATCGGCTACCTCGCCGGACTCGTGCTGCTGGTACCCCTCGGCGACCTGCTCAACCGCCGCAGGCTCATCACCACCCACCTCGTCCTCATCGCGCTGGGCGCGGCCATCACCGCGATCGCCCCCACCGCCGCCATCGCGATCGCGGGCCTGGCCCTGGCCGGGCTGTTCGCCGTCGTCGTCCAGACCACGGTGGCCTACGTCGCCGCCGTCTCCCCGCCCCGTCAACGCGGACGCGACATCGGGGCGGTCACCTCCGGCGTCGTTATCGGCATCCTCGGCGTACGCGTCGCCGCGGGCAGCCTCGCCGACCTCGCCGACTGGCGGGCCGTCTACCTCGTCCTCACCGGACTGTCCGTACTCCTCGCATTCGCCACCGCGACCATCCTCGACGCCGACCACCCCCGCCCCCAAACCCGCTACCCGCGACTGCTGGCATCCCTGGCGCACCTGGCCGCCACCGACCGGCTGCTGCGCAACCGCGGCCTGGTCGCGTTCTTCCTGTTCGCCTCGTTCGGAACACTGTGGAGCGGCCTGGCGCTGCCCCTGACCGAAGCACCCTGGCACCTAACGACAAGCCACATCGGACTATTCGGGCTCGCCGGTCTCACCGGAGCCCTCGGAGCCGCCCGCGCCGGCCGCTGGGCCGACCGGGGCCTGACCACCAGGGTCACCATCTGGTCGTTGGGACTGCTCATCGCCTCCTGGCTGCTCATCGCCCAGACGGGATCGTCACTGTGGCCGCTGATCGTCGGCATCATCGCCCTGGACTTCGCCGTACAAGCCGTCCACGTCAGCAACCAACACCTGCTCACCACCGCCCACCCCGAGCGAAGCAGCACCGTCATCGGCGCCTACATGGCCTTCTACTCACTGGGCTCCGCGCTGGGAGCCATCACCACGACCTGGGCATACAGCCTCGCGGGATGGCCAGCCGCCAGCCTGCTCGGCGCCGCCTACGCCGCGCTGGCGCTTCTCGTCGCCGCCGCACTCCACCAAACCCCGACCCGCCCCCATGCGAAGCCCGCCGACGGTAACCACACTCGCGCCGAAACCGCCCGATGCTCGGAGTAATGGCAACCCGGACGGTCCAGATAGGTCTGGCAGTCCGATTCGTCCTCACGATGATGCCGACGCTCGGCCGCGTCAGCGGCGCCGAAACCGACGATCCGCTGATCCCGGTACTGCGCGGTCGCCGAAGTACCACGCCGCGCGAACAGGTAGTCGATCCGGCGTTTCTTCCCGTCCTGACCGAAGTAACGGATATGCGTCCATAGTTTCTCGATACAGTCGGCGTCCTTCCCGCACCCCGACCGCAGCGGATCGGCGAAGCCATTGCCCGACCGCATCTGCCGGTACCACTTGCACCACTTCAGTTTCCGGTTGATATCGCCATAGTTCATGTCACCGCCCACCACCTGAAGCGCGCTATCGCGATACGACTTCTCCCGCAGCTCGGCATCGAGCAGTCGCGCGTTGTCGTCCGCACACAAGGCATTGCCGCTCTCATGCGTCGGCCAGTGAATCGAGGCCGCCGCGACCCGCTGCCCCGACCGATGCGTGAAACCCGCCTTCACGTTGACGGTGCGGGACTGATCATTGGCGACACACTGCTCGCCCCCGGACTTCGGATTCGCCCGCAGCGACTGCCACTCCCGCGCTGAACCCTTCTCAAGGGACAGTGTCGCGGTGTTCCACACGATCGCGTTGAGCTGCTTGCCTTTCTCTGCCCCGCAACGGCCACCACCGTCCGGCTCGGTATCAGCCGTCACCCCCCGATACCGCCCCGAACCGAAACGCTCCAGCTCCTCGACGAACCGGTCCACCTGGGACTGACCAGCGACCTGTTGCAGCAGAACCAGATCCGGGGCATCCCCGTCGGCGATGTAATGAACCAGTTCGTCCCAATCGCCCTGACAGTCCTCACCCATCGTCAACAGGTTCTCGATGTTGTTGGAGTACACCAGGATCTCCGGACCAGGCTGCCCAGCCGAAACCGTCTCATCCACGAACACCGGCGAACTCGCCAACAACAACACCACGAGCGCAGCACCCACCCGGACGATCGAGCGCACGAACCTGCCCACCAAGCCTCCTGGAGTCCATCGAAGAAGCGCCATTGTAAACAGCGCCACTTAATAACCCCCAGGCGTGAAAAACCGATGGTCACGCCGGGAACTACCCGGGGTCGGGTGACGACTAAAGAACGAACACCCCTCGCGTGACCAAGGCCCCACGGAGGCCCACGCGCAGCGTCGAATCTTGTCGGAGGCCTGTCCATGTCCATCCCTGCCAGCCCGTCGCCGGCCGCGCCCACGGCGCCCGCTGACGCCCCGGTCTCACCCCCGCCGTCACGCCGCGCCGCCCGCCGATCGATCGTGCCGTTGCTGACGCGGCTGCACTTCTACGCCGGAGTACTGGTCGCCCCGTTCCTGGCGATCGCGGCGCTGAGCGGCCTGGCCTTCGTCTTCTCGCCGCAACTCGACGACGTCGTCTACGCCGACGAGCTGTACGTCGACGACATCGGCGAGACCACCCAACCGCTCGCCGACCAGGTCGCGGCGGCCCGCGAAGCGCACCCGGACGGCGACCTGGCCACGGTCATCCCACCCGTCGAACCCGACGAGACCACGAAGGTCGTGTTCTCACTGCCGAAACTGGGCGAGAAGCAGCACACCGTGTACGTCGACCCCTACGACAACAAGGTGAAAGGCACCTTGACAACCTGGTTCGGAGAAACCCCACTCATGACCTGGCTCGACGACCTGCACCGCAACCTGCACCTGGGCGCGCTGGGCCGCCACTACTCGGAACTGGCCGCGTCCTGGCTGTGGGTGATCGTGCTGGCAGGCGTATTCCTGTGGATCCGTCGGCAGTGGACCGGCCGCCGCAAACTGCGCCGCACCGTCCTGCCGGACACCAACGCTGGCAAGGGAGTCCGCCGCACCCGCAGCTGGCACGCCGCCACCGGAATCTGGCTCGCCGTCGGCCTGCTGGCCCTGTCCGCGACCGGCCTGACCTGGTCGCGATACGCGGGCGGCAACTTCGACATAGTCCAAGAGCAGCTCAGCGCCCAACGCCCCGTCCTGGACACCACACTCCCCGGGACCGACACCGGGGGAGAGGAATCCGGCGGCGGCCACCACGGCTCCCACACCGGCAACAGCGGCGACGCGGCCTACGACCCGTCCAACGTCGACAACGTGGTGGAAGTCGCCCGAAAAGCCGGACTGACCGGCAAGATCGAAGTGACCCCACCCACCGAAGCGGGCACCGCCTGGACAGTCGCGCAGGACGACGCCACCTGGCCGGTCGGCTACGACCAGATCGCCGTCGACGCCGACACCGCCACCGTGGTTTCCCGCAACGACTTCGCCGACTGGCCCCTCCTGGCCCAGCTGTCCAAACTCGGCGTCGCATTCCACATGGGATTCCTCTTCGGACTCATCAACCAGATCCTACTCGCGGCCCTGGCGATCGGCCTGTTGTGTGTGACCGTGTGGGGATACCGGATGTGGTGGCAACGCCGCCCCACCCGCACTGACCGCACCGCCCCCGTGGGCGCACCCCCGACCCGAGGCACCTGGCGCCAAGTCCACCCTGGAGCCTTCGCTGTCGGCATCGGCGTGGTCGTCTTCACCTGCTGGGCCATGCCCGTCCTGGGCGTCTCCCTGATCGCGTTCCTGCTCTTCGACGCGATAGCCGGACTCGTCCGACGCTCAACCGTCGACGCACCGCGCCATACCGGCGACATCGTTTGAGTTCGTTCGCATGCGTTGGTGCGACGGCAGAATGCTGCCTAGCATGCCGAGATGCGAAAACGCCTACTCATCGTCGCCGGACTGGCGGCCGTGATGGCTGCCGGTTCCGCGGTCGCCATCGCTGACCCTTTCGACTCCGAACGCCCAAACTCCGGTATGGACAGTGACTTGCTGGACAGCAAGCTCAAAGCCCTACAGGAAGCGGGCGCCCCGGCGGTGATCGCGGAGGTCCGCGACGGCGACGGTGTCTGGGAAGGCGCCGCCGGTGAACGGGTACTCGGAGAGAACACGCCACCCGAACCCACCGACCGGGTGCGGGCCTCCAGCGTCGCACTCAGCATGATCGCCACCGTCGCTCTGCAACTGGCTGATGAGGGCGAACTCGACCTCGACGCCCCCATCGACGAATACCTGCCCGACGTGTTGCCCTACGAGGACACCATCACCACGCGGCAAATGCTCAACCACACCAGCGGCGTGCCGGACTATTTCGTCCACATCTACGGATCACTGCACCAGGGCGACCCCACCGACGTGCGCGACAACCGGCTGAACGAGTACACGCCCGAAGAACTCATCGCGATGGCCACCGAGAAACCGCTGGACTTCGAACCCGGCAGCAAGTTCGCCTACTCCAACACCGGTTACACCGTGATCGGCCTGCTGATCGAGGACCTCACCGGCAAATCCATAGAGGACGCCATCGGCGAGCGAGTACTGGACCCGGCGGGACTCGACGACACCTACATGATGGCTCGCGACGGCGAGCTCGTCGTGGAAGGCCCGCACCCCAACGGTTACTTCGACGCCGGTGACGGCAAGGAAATGATCGATGTCTCCGAACTCCACCCGTCGCAGTTTTGGGCGGGCGTGGCCGCCGTGTCCAACCCGCGCGACATCAACCGCTTCTACAAGGCCATGTCCGACGGAACCCTGCTGAGCCCCGAACGGCTCGCCGAGGCCCGCGAGCTCAGCCCGCAGTCGGAGAAAACCTACGGTCTGGGCCTGCAAGCCTTCGTCAAACTCCCCGACAACTGTGCCCCGATCCCCGACCGCATCGCCTACGGGCACGGCGGCGACGGAATGGGCTACCTCACCTGGACCGCGCACTCCCCGGACGCCAACCGCCAGGTGACGTTCACCTTCACCCTCGGCTACGAACTCAACCCCACCGAGGAACTCAACAAGGCATGGCGCGGCCTGCTCTACGCCGGACTGTGCGACGTGGACATCAACGATCCCGCCGTGTCCAAGACCCTCCCGGATCAGTCCCCGATGACCCTGGAGTCGGCGTTCCGCTAACCACCCTCACACCCCTCCACAAGGGCCGGTTCACAGTTCTGTGCCTGTGAACCGGCCCTTGTACACGTCCCGGGGTACTACTTGACCGTGATGAAGACCCGCTTGATGTCGGCGTTCTCGCCGTCGCACT
Organism: Stackebrandtia nassauensis DSM 44728; assembly: GCF_000024545.1. Classification (GTDB taxonomy): domain Bacteria; phylum Actinomycetota; class Actinomycetes; order Mycobacteriales; family Micromonosporaceae; genus Stackebrandtia; species Stackebrandtia nassauensis. The sequence continues at coordinate 3,552,013 of NC_013947.1, read as the reverse complement.
CCAGAACGACCTCGTACTTGCCGGGGTCGACGTCGGCGATCTTCGCGGTTCCCTTGAACGGCTTCTCGTCCTTGACCTCGACCTTGCCGTCGACGAAGGCGTTGGACACGACGACCGGCTTCGGGTCGTAGGCGCAGGTGCCGTACAGCTTGACGGAGGCGCCCACGGACACGGGCTTGCCGTTGTTGCCGTTGACTTCGAGGAAGGGGTCGCCACCGGCATCGGCGGAGGCGATTCCGGCGGTGATGGCGGCGGTGACGGCCACGCCGCCCACAACGAGGGCGGCAAGACGCTTGCGCATAAAGAAGCATTCCTTTTGATACTGAGGGAAATAAACACAGTGGACCGTAAAACGCCCGAACCACCAACGGCTCGCAAACGCTTTCCAACTCCACCGCCCCAAACGCTAAGCCTCGCCGATTTGAGCAGAATGCCCAGGGATACGACGTATGCCGGAGATCACGAATAGTACTTTCTAATAACAAAACGGACAGTTCCGCCTCATCCACTAACCCCCCGCCCGGCCCCCTCGGCACACCGAACCCACTGACGCAACATCCGCGACCGCCCAGCCAGGTGCAGGTGCACATAACTAGCCGCGACATTCCCCACGAGATACCCCGCCCGATAACTGGCACCGGTACTTGTGGACACATCAAACAGGTTCGGCTCGACATCCGCCGCCGTAACACGAGACTGATGAAACTCCTGCCCCAACGCCTCAACCCCACCATCCCCAAAAGGCGAAGCAACACGAGTCCGCACGCGAACATAATGGATGGACAAATACCCCGAATCCATAGCCACATCGATGGGCAACACACCCGCCATCCGATGCCGCACCCCGTCAAACCCCGTGAGAGACCGCGCCAGGTACATCATTCCGCCACACTCGGCATAAACAGGCATCCCCTCCTGTGCCCGTTCCCGCAACTGCCGCGCCAACCCCCGATTGGCCCCCAACTCAACAGCAAAACGTTCCGGATAACCGCCACCCAAATAGACCGCGTCGGTGCCATCGGGCAACCCGTCCCCGCGAACCGGACTGAACGACACGAGCTCGAACCCCGCCTCCCGCAACGCGACCAGGTTCTCCTCGTAATAGAAGCAAAACGCCGCATCCCGAGCCACCGCCAACCGAACCCTCGGCTGCCCCCGAAGCCGCCCCAGCTTCACCGACGCGGACTCCACCGCCGCCCCACCCCGGGTAACCGTCAACAACCGCTCAATATCAAGCTCGGCACCCGCCTCATCCTGAGCCAGACCCCGATCCCGTTCCGACGCCCGATTCTCATCCACAGTCACCAGCCCCAAATGCCGCTCCTGAACAGCGAGGCTCTGATCCTGCGTGATCGCACCCAACACCAACGGCTTGAGCCGCCGTGGCAACGCGTCAACAATCATATCGGCGTGAGTGCGACTACCAACCCGGTTCAAAATGCACCCCGCGATACGCACCCCCCGATCGAAAGACCGCAGTCCCTCCAAAATCGCACCCGTCGTACCGGTCATACCCCAAACGTCAAGTACCACGACAACGGGCAAACCCAGCGTCTTGGCCACATGAGCGGCACTCCCACGCCCCGTCCCATTCATGCCGTCATACAGCCCGCCCATCGCCTCGACCACACTGACCTCAGCGTCCTGCGACCACCGCCGAAACGCCCGACGCACCCCTGCGACACCCATCATCCACACATCCAGGTTGATGGACGGCCTACCGGTGATCTCCCTGTGGTATCCAGGATCGATGAAGTCCGGCCCGATCTTGAACGACCGCACCGCCAACCCACGCTGACACAGTCGACGCAACACGATCGCGGTAACAGTGGTCTTCCCGGCACCGCTATGTGAAGCGGCAACCACAAACCCCGCACGACGTGGCACAGTCGGACTCTACATGCTGCGGATGAAAGCTGTGACCCTTGCTGGTTAACGTGTCTTATCACTCTCGATAAGCGAAGTCTCACGGCTTCCGAAACTGTTGTCGCCCAACCGATTTAAACCGAACGGACGGTTTCTGGGCGGGGTGTCGCGTCAATAATGAGCATCATGAACAATTGCCCATCGAGGGTTGAGGCTCTCGAAGCCCTTCGCCCCAAGTCCAATCGTTCCCGAAGCTCCTTTGTACTGCGCCTTGTCAGCTTGATCATCAGCATCGTCGTGGTGATGAGCGGTCTGGTGGTGACGTCGGGTGCCGCCGTGGCCGTCGAGCCGTCGGCGGAGCCGAGAGTGTCCGATGATCCGCCTGCTGTGGCTCCGGCGCCGGTGTGCGGGAACGCTGACATCTTGGACGGTCCGGCCGAGCCGCCGACCAATGCGACCGTGGTTCCCGCCGGGAACAACAACGACATGTTCTACGACTTCCGGCAGGCCGATCGGACGTTTTGGTTCGCGCCTGGGGTTCACATGATGGACGCTGACCCGTATGGGCAGATCGAGCCGGGTAGCGGGACGACTTTTGTCGGAGCACCGGGTGCGATCTTTGACGGTCAGGGGATCAATCGGGCCGCGTTCACGCAGGGCGCCACGAATGTGACCATCGAGCACTTGACGATCCGGGGGTTTGTCGCGCCGCAGGATCAAGGTGTGGTGAACAAGGACGCCGCGCGCGGGTGGAAGGTTCGCAACAACACGATCACCGAGAACAAGGGCGCCGGGCTGATGGCTGGGCGCGACAACGTGTACAGCGACAACTGCATTAAGGACAATGGTCAGTACGGCATCAACGCTTGTTGCGGGGGTCATTCGGAGACCACCGATATCGCCAACTTCGTGCTCGACGGCAACGAGATCGTCGGTAACAACACCGACGACTGGGAGACCCAGGTTCCCGGTTGCGGTTGCAGTGGCGGCGTTAAGTTCTGGATCAACCGCAATGTCACGGTGACCGACAACTGGGTGCACGACAACCGTGGGGTCGGGCTTTGGTTGGACAACAACAACCGTGGCTTCGTGATCGAGCGCAACCTGATCGAGGAGAACGACGACCAGGCCCTGTTCATCGAGGCCGGGTATGACGCGCGGGTGCGGTTCAACACGATGCGCCGCAACGCCATCGTCGCGGGCAAGAAGAAGGCCGACAAGGGTGACACCTTCCCTGTGGGAGCGGTGTACGTGTCCGAGAGCGGTAGCCCGGAAGGGTACGGTCTCGCCTCGCCGATGGTGATCAGCGACAACGATTTCATCGACAACTGGGGTGGCGTGATTCTGTGGGAGAACCCGGACCGCTACTGCTCTTCCGAGGCGCATACGCATCCACCGTTCTGCACGATCAAGACCGACCTGTATGACGACGCGCAGTGCGAAACCGCTGTGGAGAACGACATCCCGGACGGAATCGACAAGTACCGCTGTCGCTGGTCCACTGAGAACATTGTGGTGGAGAACAATGACTTCAGTATTGACAAGGCAGCTGTGGGGGCCAGTTGTGTTGGAGCGCAGTACTGCGGCCTCAACGGAGTGTTCTCGAACTGGGGGTCGTTCGATGAGTTCCCCGGGTACACGATTCCGTGGCGGCTCACGTTCCAGCAGGGGATCGTGTTCCGGACGAACCACTACGTGGGGGATTGGTGGTTCGCGGGTTTCCAGCAGGTGCGTCCGGACGGGAAGCGGGTGAGCTGGGCCGACTGGACCGCTCCCGCTCCGCCGGTGCCGCCGGTGTTCACCCATGACAACCGGCCGACGACGTTCGGCCAGGACCAGGGGAGTACCTACAACTGATGTGACGGGGCCGTCGGGACTCCCATTCCGACGGCCCCTTGGTGGAGCGGGGGTTAGACGATGTTCTGGTCGATCCAGTCGGTGTTGGTGTCGATCCTGGCGGTGTCTTCGAGCCCGGAGTGTGGACAATCCGGGCCGCCGGATTCCACCGAGACCAGGCGCGGTCCTGAGTCGGTTTCGAGGACGAACGGTCCGCCCGAGTCGTACGGGCAGCTGCTGGTGTCCGGGCTCGGCTTGTAGCCGGTGACCTTCAGCAGCTTGCCGTTCTGCTTCTTGGCCTTGAACTGGCCGGTCTGCAGGTGGTTGGCGGGTTTGACCGTGAACGGATAGGCGCCGTCGGGGGCGTCCTCGCCGTTGGCGACTTTCGGGGTGATCTTGTCGTTGTCGGCGTCCGCCGAGGCCAGACCGCCCCCGGCGATCACCGCGATCGCCGCGAGTGCGCCGACACCGGCGACTATGCCAGCCGTGGCCTTCCTGCTTCTTCTCAGCATGGGTCTCATGGTCCGGCCGCGTCCACAACTTCCCGTCAACGAGTTGTGTTAGGGTCGCCGCGTGTCTACGGTCGTTCGTCAGTATTGGCGCTTTAAGCTGGCTCCGGGTGGAGCCGGTGATCACGTGCGCTGATCGATCGAACACCCGGAGCCAGCAAGGCAGAGACGACCGTCTCTGCCTTTCGTCGTCTAGGCGGGCCGGTACCGGAGTGGACTCACGAGGGATGGCGGACCCGCCTCGATAAGGATGGGATTTCCGCTCAATGACCACCACTGAAAACTCGCCGCAGACCAACGACCTGCGGGTCCTCGGGTTCCAGCCGCTCGTGCCGCCTTCGGTGCTGCGCGACGAACTGCCGCTGGGATCGGACCGCGCGGCCTTGGTGCAACGCGGCCGCGAAGCGGTCAAACAGGTACTGGACGGTGACGACGACCGGCTGTTGCTGGTCATCGGGCCGTGCTCGGTCCACGATCCGGTCGCGGCGGTGGAGTACGCGAACCGGCTGGCCGAGGCGGCCGCTCCGCTCAGCGACGTCCTTTGTGTTGTCATGCGGGTGTACTTCGAGAAACCCCGCACCACGTTGGGGTGGAAGGGCCTGATCAACGATCCGAACCTGAACGGCACCTACGACGTGGAGCACGGGCTGCGGCTGGCGCGGCAGGTGCTTCTCGACGTCCTGGACGTGGGACTGCCGGTGGGCTGCGAGTTCCTGGAGCCGACCAGCCCGCAGTACATCGCCGACGCGGTCTCGTGGGGCGCGATCGGCGCCCGCACCCCGGAGAGTCAGGTGCACCGGCAACTGGCCTCGGGGCTCTCGATGCCGATCGGGTTCAAGAACGCCACGGACGGCAACGTGACCGCGGCCATCGACGGTTGCCGGGCCGCCGCGGGCAGCCACGTCTTCTTCGGCATCGACGAGCAGGGGCGGGGCGCCATCGTGTCGACGAGCGGCAACCCGGACTGCCACGTCATCCTGCGAGGCGGACGCGGCGGACCCAACTACCAGCCCGAGCCAGTGGGAGAGGCACTCGCGTTGCTCGGTAAGGCGGGCATGCCGGAGCGCCTGGTCATCGACGCCAGCCACGCCAACAGCGGAAAGGACCACGTCCGGCAGGCCCAGGTGGTGCGGGAGGTCGCCGAACGGATCGCGGCGGGAGAGAACGGCATCGCGGGCTTGATGGTGGAGAGCTTCCTCGTCGAGGGGCGCCAGGAACCCGGTGCACTGGAGACACTCAACTATGGGCAGAGCGTGACCGACGCCTGCATCGGCTGGCAGGAGACGGAAGCCCTACTGACGGAACTGGCCACAGCGGTCCGTAAGCGCCACGGCTGACGAGTGATCGGGGCTCGGCTTGGTGAAGAGCCGGGCCCCGATCAGGCTGAGTCGGCGATGTGGGGGGCTACGCGGGCCAGGACGTCGACTTGGGCGGGGTTGTAGAGCTCGACGAGGGCTTTGCCGGTCATGCGGGTGGCGAAGTCGGGGCCTCTGGGGGCGTCGGCGGTGATGGTGCGTAGGCCGGGGTGTGCTTTGTAGACGCCGCGTAGGTAGGGGGTGAGGCGTTCGGCCAGGTCTTGGCGGGTGGGTTCGTCGGCGTCGGCCGGTAGGTTGTCGAACTCGTGCGCGATGGGGTCGTCGGCCACGGAGCGGACCATGTCGGAGTAGGCCTGGCGGCCTTGGGGGCCAAGGGTTTGGTTCATGACGGTGACGAAGGAGCGGTCGGCTTCGGACAGGGTGTGGCCGGAGATCGGGGTGAGTTCGGGTGGGAGGTCGGCCGGGGCGGAGTGGCGCAGGATGAAGCGGAGTTCCGCGCGGGCTCGTTGGAGTCGTTCGATGGTGGTGGCCAGTTCGGCGTCGAGGGTGCGGAGTGCTTCTTCGGGGTGGGTGTCGGTGTCGGCCATGTCGGCGATTTGGGACAGGGTGAAGCCGAGGTCGACCAGGCGTTTGATGCGCAGTAGTCGGACCAGGTGGCGGACGCTGTATTGCTTGTAGCCGTTGGTGCGGCGCTCGGGTTCTTCCAGGAGGCCGACTTCGTGGTAGTGCCGTACCGCTCGCAGGCTTGTACCGGCGAGCTCGGCGAGTTCGCGGGTGCTCCAGGACATGATCGTCACCTCGTTTTCCGTGGCGTCCGACGCTACCTGGGGGTGGGGTGTGGCGTGGGTCATAGATGGGGTTCTTGACTGTGCCGTTGCGGCACAGCTTTTGATGGGCCGCAACGGTTCGTCACATGGAAAGGGGTACGGGATGAATCGAGGAAGAATCCTCGGGATCGGTGTGGCGGTGACGGCGGTGGGGTTGGCCGGGGTGGTCATGGCGCCGGCGTTCGCCGAGGACGGTGGGGCGGTGGAGTGGGGCGAGTGTCCCGAGGATGTGGTGGGGGCGGCGCAGTTGGAGTGCGCGAGTGTTGCCGTGCCGCGGGATTACGAGAAGCCGGACGGCGAGACGATCGAGGTGATGATCTCGCGGCTGGCCAGTACGGATGCGGAGAAGCGGCGCGGGGTGCTGATGCTCAATCCGGGTGGGCCGGGGGGTGCGGGGCTGTCGCAACCGGCGGACATGAGCGGGTTGGGTTTGCCCGACAGCGTCAAGGACAGCCTTGACCTGATCGGTATGGATCCCCGGGGTGTCGGGCATTCGACGCCGGTGAGCTGTGGTTTCACCGCCGATCAGGACTATCGGGGCAACGTGCCGCCTTACGCGGTGGATGACGCGGCGGTTGTCAAGCAGGCCAAGGCCGCGAAGAAGATCGCCGATCAGTGCGCCGAGCACGATACGGGTGGGCTGATGAAGCACATGACGACGGCCAATACCGCCCGGGACATGGACTTTATCCGGGAAGCGCTGGGGGAGAAGAAGGTCAACTTCTATGGCGCCTCGTACGGTAGCGGGCTGGGTTCGGCCTACGCGTCGATGTTCCCCGGCAACAGCGACCGGATCGTGATCGACAGCAACCTCGGCGGCACCGCGCTCGACTGGGGTGCGCAGCGTCGGTTCGGGCAGGGCATGGAGGACACCTTCCCGGATTTCGCCGCTTGGGCGGCGAAGCGCCACGACAGTTATGGGCTCGGGGAGAGCGCCGATGCCGTGCGGGAGAACTACTTCGCGCTAGCCGAGCGGCTCGATGAGGAACCGGTCGCTGAAATCGATGGTGGACTGTTCCGCTTCAACATGTTCTTCACGTTGTATGGGGAGGGCAATTACGCTCCGGGCGCTCAGTTGTGGCAGTCGCTGGCGGAGTCCGATGAGGATGCTGTTCGGCGTCAGATGGAGAAGCAGCCGTTGGGGTTGCCGGGGGTGGCCGACAGCGTCGAGGAGCCGTCAAAGGGTTCGGAGCCGTCGCCCTACGACAACGGGTGGTCGTCGTACCTGGCCGTGACGTGCAACGACGTCGATTGGCCGGAGGACGTCGACACCTATCGGGAACAGGTCGCCGAGGATCGCGAGACCTACCCGTTGTTCGGTGCGGCTGGCGCGAACGTCTCGCCGTGTGCGTTCTGGAACAACGATCCTGTCGAGCCTCCGGTGGAGATCGTCGACGAGGGACCCGAGAACGTGCTGGTGTTGCAGAATCAGCGCGACCCCGCCACACCGCATGCCGGAGGGGAAATGGTTCGTGAGGCGTTCGGCGACCGGGCTCGGCTGGTGAGTGTGGACGGCAGTGGCCACGGTGTCTACGTGTACGACGACAACCCGTGCGCGTTGAACGTCACGACGAAGTACCTCGTGGACGGCGAGTTCCCGGACGCGGATGTCTCGTGTGAGGCGTCCAAGAAGTCGGGCCTCGACCTGGGCGAGGACGCGCAGCGGTTGCGGGACCAGACGCTTGAGCGGCTGGGGCGGTGATCGTCGGGTGAGTCCGTCACCGGCCTGGCCCGTCGGAGGGGTTCGGGTCAGGCCGGTGACGTGGATTGGAACGCGCGCCGGTAGCTGGTCGGGGTGGTGCCCATGGCGGCGTTGAAGTGGTGGCGCAGGTTCGCCGAGGAGCCCAGTCCACTGTGTTTGGATATGTGGTCTATGGACATCGTGGTCGATTCCAGCAGTTCGCGGGCCCGGTTGAGGCGCTGGTTGAGTAGCCATTGGCGGGGTGTGGTCGCCGTGGCCTCGTGGAACCGGCGCACGAAGGTGCGGGTGCTCATCTTCGCCTGTCGGGCCCAGGCGGCGACGGTCAGCGGTTGGTCGAGTCGATCGAGCGCCCACTGCAGTGTGGCGCCCAGGCCCTCGTCGTCGGTGGTGGGTACGGACTGCGCGATGTACTGGGCCTGGCCGCCGGGGCGGTGCGCGGGGACGACCATGACGCGGGCCAGGGAGTTGGCGATGTGGGAGCCCAGGTCGTGGCGCACCACGTGCAGGCACAGGTCCATGGCGGCGCTGCGGCCCGCGCTGGTGAGCACGTCGCCGTTGTCTACATAGAGGACGGACGCGTCGACGTCGACGTTCGGGTACCACTTCGCGAGGGTGGCGGCCTGTTGCCAGTGGGTGGTGGCGCGTTTGCCGTCGAGGACTCCGGCCGCCGCCAGGACGAAGGCGCCGCTGCACAGCGAGACCATGCGGGCTCCGGCCGTGGCCGCGGCGCGGACCGCCGCGATCAGGTCTGGCGGGATGGGGCGGCCGGAGTTGAGGCAGGCGTGCGGCAGTGCCGGGATCAGTACGGTGTCGGCTGCGCCGAGGGTGTCGAGGCTGTGTTCGGGGTGGATGGTGAAGCCGGTTTCGATGCGCACCGGGCCGGAGGAGCACAGACGCAGCGAGTACCAGGGGTGGCGGAAGATCTCGCAGGCGATGCCCAGCTCGTACATGGGCATGTCGTCGATCATCGGGACGGCTACTTGTCGCACCCGACGATCATACGGCAGAAAACTTGCGAACATAGGCACAGCTGCCACTGGCCGCTGGTGACGGGACCGGCGAACCTGGGGTCATGACCGAAACCACGATCGTCGAACTTCGTCAGTACACAATGCAGCCCGGTGGGCGGGATGTCCTCGCCCAGCTTTTCGCGGATCATCTCATCGAGGGGCAGAAGGCGGTCGGCATGAAGGTGCTCGGCCTGTACCGCGACCTGGACCGGCCCGACAGGTTCGTGTGGCTGCGCGGCTTCAGCGACATGGCGGCGCGCAAGCTCGCGTTGACCCAGTTCTACGGGGAGAGTGAGACGTGGCGCACCCACGGGCCCGCCGCCAACGCCACCATGGTGGACAGTTCGGACGTGTTGTTGTTGCGGCCGTTGAGCGAGCTGCGGTTCCCGATCGCTGCCCGGACCGTGGCGACGATTCACCCCGAACCAGAGAACGCGCCCCGGGTTGAGGCGGTGGTGCGCTTGGAGACCGAGCCGGCGCACAACGACTTTCCCCGGCTGCCGGTGCGCACCGACGGCCCGAAGCTGGTGTGGTTCAACGTGTTCGACGACGAGGAGCAGCAGGAGACCTATTTGGACGAGCTGGGACTGCCCCGGGAGTGGTCGCTGCGTTTGGCGCCGCTGTTCGACTGAGACGTCGGGCTCGTCGGGATCGATGCGGGGCACGCATGGGTGCCATGCGGAACTCTCAGCCCGTCACCAGGCGAAACGGCCGGATCCGGTGCCATGCTTGCCGACATGCGCGATGAGGTGTTCGATCAGGACAGGGCCTGCCAGGCCCTGTCCCACGACCGTGACCGGCTGGTGGAGGCGATGGATAGTGGCGTCGCCGACATCGACCGGTTGACCTTTCCGGACGGTCCGTTGACGCTGCTCGACCTGGCGGTGCACGTCACGATGTGGGACGAGATCAACCTCGGCGTCGTGACGCTGGCACTGCGCGGTCGGCCGCACTGGAGCCTGGACCCGCGATGGGAGACCGCTGAAGCCGGTGGCGCGCTGAACGTCGGGGGAGTGCGCGCGGGACGTGGCTTGACCGAGGAACTCATCCGGCATCGGTTCCACGCGGTCCGGCAGGCCCACATCGACACCATCGCCGAGATCCCTCGCTCCCAATGGGAGCAGGAACTGCCGTTCGCTCACTCCGGGTCGCAGCCGCGGACCCTGGGCGGCTTGTGCCATTACGTCAACACTCCCGAGGCCGACCCGACCCGGAAGCTCACCTACCAGCACGCCGCGGTTCACCTGGGGGCGACGAGTCTCAGTCGGGCCGCGCCCACAGGTACAGGCTGACCTGGGCGGGCTTGAGGTCGGGCGGCAGCCAGATCGGCAGCGTGTGAGTGCTGTCGCCTCGGGGATACCGCTCGTCCTCTCCGTCGGGGAGTTGTCCCTCCAGGTCTTTCCACTGTGCGCGGTCGGCGTACCAGCCGCCGATCGTGGCGCCGTCGCCGTCGCCGGTGTGATAGTCCAGTTCGGTATCTCCCCGAACCCGAAGGACGCCCGGTCGTCGCCCTGGCGGAGACCGCAGCCGTCGTCGTCCACCGGGAAGTACGTCGCCGCGACCCACTCCGCCTTGTCGGTCGTGTTGCGCAGTCGCGCGCCCATGCCCAGCAGCGGCGTGTGGGGGCCGGACCGGGGTGGATGCGTGCTGAATCCCTTGCCCAGCAAGTCGATGCCGTCGACGAGGGCGTCGGCGATCCGGTTCTTGTTGGACGAGCGCGACGCGTCGTCCGCGGGTTCCGCGTCGAACAGGTTCAGCGATGGTCCTTCGTAACATTACGAGTATCCGTTGTGCGCCTAGGAGAGTGGGCGGTAGCGGACGTTGATCTCCACGGTGGGTTCGTCGGCGCCGACCAGATTCAGATGGACCGGCTGCCCGCCGGGATTGTGGAACAGCCGGACGCCGTCGCCGAGCAGCACCGGTGATATGTGGAGGTCGATCTCGTCGATCAGGCCGCGCTCCAGCAGCTGGGCGCCGATCGTCGGTGAGAACACTTCGAGGTTCTTGCCTCCGGCGGCTTCCAGTCCGATGCGGACCGCCTCGGCGACATCGCAGTTGAGGAGCGTGACGCCCTCTTCCTTGCGGGCGTCCTCGGGATGGTGGGTGAGGATGAAGATCGGTCCCTGCCAGTCGTTGTACGGTCGTACGCCCTCGGGGGTCGCGTCCCAGCCGGACCGGCCGCCCAGGACGGCCCCGGTGGTCGACATGTACTCCTCGACCAGACCGGGACGCGAGGACGTGGTGCGGCTCAACCAGCTCATCGAGTGGTTCGGGCCCGCCACGAAGCCGTCGAGCGACATCGAGAAGTGCCACAGCACTTTGCCATCAGCGGTTTGTGGTGTCGTGTCAATCATCGGTCGTTCCTTTCACGAATGTTCGATGTGGATTTCAGTTGCTGGGTCGGATGTTCTGGTTGAGATGGAACACGTTGTCGGGGTCGTAGGTGTCCTTCAACGCGGTGAGCCGGGCGAGCTTGTCCGCCGGGAAGGCGCGGCGCACTCCGGCGGCTCCGTCGTCGCCGAGTGTATTGACGTAGGCGCCACTGGCGAACTGGTCGAGCGCGGCTCCGCAGCGCCGGGCGGCCGCGATCCGGGAGGTGTCCTCGGACGGGTCGAGCCAGCGCGACGCGCCGACGAACTCGAACCGGGCATCGCGGTGACTGAACGCCGAATCGGCGTCGGCGACGTCGGCGATCGCGCCCCCGTAGGACTGCAGACTGACCGAGGGCAGGTGCTGACCGTGACCGTCCTGAGTACCGCGTCGCCACAACGCCTCCACCGCCGCGTCGGTGAAGTCCGCGAAATAGTGACCCTTCCAGTATCGACGGACGGCGTGGCCCTCGACGCTGTCGTCCATGGACTGCAACCGCAGGTACGACAGCTCCTCGACGCGGTGCGAGGACGGTTTGCCCAGGGCGCGCATCGTCGGCAGGAACCCTCGGGCCCGGTCGGGGTCGCCGACCCACACCAGCCCGGCGGTCACCCTCGGCCCATCGGCGCTGTCGGCGACGGCCGCGGTGAAGGTCGCCTCGCGGGGCGCGTCCAGGCTCAGGTCCCGCCATGCCCGCAAGACCCGACCGGCACTCGACAGCGGGAAGGTGAAGTCGGCCAACAGCGCCCGGGTACCGACCGGGTGCAGCCGGAACTCGAACCGCGTGACGATGCCGAAGTTCCCGCCACCGCCGCGCAGACCCCAGAACAGTTCCGGGTTCTCGTCCCGGCTGGCGCGGATCAGGGCGCCGGTCGCGGTGACCAGTTCGTAGGACTCGACGTTGTCGCAGGTGAGGCCGTACTTGCGGGCCAGCCAGCCCATACCGCCGCCGAGCGTCAGGCCGCCGACGCCGGTGTGCGACACGTTTCCGGCGGTGGTGGCCAGCCCGTGCCGCTGGGCCGCCGCGTCGAGGGCGCCGAGCATGGCTCCGCCTTGGACGTGGGCGATCCGGCGCGACGGGTCGACGCTCACCGCCGACATCGACCGCAGGTCGATCATGAGGCCGCCGTCGGGAACCGCGTGGCCGACGATACTGTGCCCGCCGCAGCGGACGCCGATCTCCAGGTCGTGTTCGCGGGCGTAGCGCACGGCGGCGGCCACCTCGGCGGCGTCGCGGCAGCGCACTATCGCCCGGGGCCGCCGGTCGACCATCGCGTTCCAGACCGTGCGGGCTTCGTCGTAGGCGGCGTCGCCCGGCTTGATCAGGTCGCCGTCCGAAAGCTCGGTTCGCGTGCTGTTCGTCATGAGCCGAGTCTGTTCGCCCGACGCGCGTCCGGCATCCGTGCCGACACTGAAGCGGCACGGAAAAACCACGGATGCCGGGCATAATGGCGCGGTGACCGCGCCCCGAATCCCGCACCTGTCCAACCGTGAGACGGAGGTGCTCGCCGCGCTGGGCGCGAAGCTGTCGAACGCGCAGATCGCGCACCGGTTGCGGATCTCGGTGCGCACGGTGGAAAGCCACGTCTCGTCGCTGCTGCGCAAGTTCGGGGTCACCGATCGCTGGGCGCTGACCGAACTGTCGCAGCCGGGCTCGCCGACACCGGCGCTGCTGGCGGGGCTGCCCACCGCGCGCACCAGCTTCGTCGGCCGGGCCCCGGAACGCGAGCAGGTACTGGCCTCGCTGTCCGAAGCGCGCTTGGTGACGCTGCTGGGGCCGGGCGGCGTGGGCAAGACCCGACTCGCGGCCGAGGTGAGCGCGGCGGCGGCACCGGACTTCCCGCAGGGCGGGGCGTTCGTCGACCTGGTGCCGGTGCGGGACGGGTTCGTCGCGCAGGCGGTGGCGACCGCGCTGGGCGTCGTCTCCCGGCCGGGACAGTCGCTTGAGGACGCGATCTGTCAGCACCTGCGCCGGGGCCGGGGACTGCTCGTCCTCGACAACTGCGAGCACCTGATGGACTCGGCCGCCGGGTTCGCCGAGCGGGTGCTGTCCAGCTGCCCGGACACCACGGTGCTCACCACGAGCCGGGAACGACTGCGCCTGGCCGGTGAGCGCGCCATCCCGGTACCGGCGCTGCGACTGGAATCCGAAGCCCAGCAACTGTTCCACGACCGAGCGCTGGCCGCCGACCCCGGCTTCGCCGCCGATCCGACCGTGGTGGCCGAGATCTGCGCCCGGCTGGACGGCCTGCCGCTGGCGATCGAACTGGCCGCGGCCCGCAGCGTTTCGCTGGGCGCGGCCGGGCTGCTGGACGCGCTGGACGACGCGCTGCGGTTGCTGGACGGCGGCCGCGATCCCGACGAACGCCACCGGTCGCTGCGCGCGGTGATCAGCTGGAGCTTCCACCTGCTGGACGATGACGAACGCGCGTTGCTGTGCCGACTGGCGGTCTTCGTCGGTGGCTTCGACCTGGACGCGGCTGTGGCCGTCGCGACCGGGACTCGCGGCGCGGTCGCCGATGTGCTGGGGCGTTTGGTGGAGAAGAGCCTGGTCGAGCACCGGTCGGGTCGATGGCGGCTGCTGTCGACGATTCGCGGCTATGCCGTCGGGAAACTCGCCGACAGCGGCGATGAACCCGAGGTGCGAGAACGCCACCTGCGGTGGGCGGCGGAGCTGGCCGCCGATCTGGTGACCCGGTTGGACGGGGAATGGCGGGACGAGTTCGACGCGGTCGCCGACGACCTACGCGCCGCGGTGGCCGCCGCGGCTGAGACGCCTTCCGAAGTGCCGCACCGACTCGCGCGGTCGCTGGGTTGGCTGACCTACGCGCGTCGGTTCCTACCCGAGACGCCGGATCATTTCTGCGCGGCGGCGCGCTTCGCCGAGGACCCAGGGGAAGCGGCCGAGGATCTACGCAACGCCGCCGACGCCGCGCACGCGTATATCGACACTGGACGGTCGTACGATCTGCTGCTGGCGTCGGCGGAGAAGGCCCGCGCCGCTGGTGATCCGCGTGCCGAGGCGATCGCGTTGGCGTTCGCCGTGGTCACCGCCAACCGGCACCCGGGCGGCTTCAGTACCGAGATCTCCGGCGAGAGCCTGCGGGAGCTGCTCGACCGGGCCAAGACCGTCGGTGATCGCGCCGATCCCCTGGTGGCCGCGCACCTGGCGGCGGCCGAGGCATGGAGCGCCCGGGACGAGAAGGTCTTGCCCGATCCGGAACTGCTCGACGAGGCGATCGAAACCGCTACGGCCACAGGCGATCCGGTGCTGATCAGTGCGGCACTGGACGCGGCGTGCATCGCCGCGCTGACCACGGGGCGGTTTCGGGAAGCGCATCGCATCGGTTCGCGCCGGGTCGCCTTGCTGTCCGAGATGCCGCGCAACGACCCCTACAGCGCGCCGGAGATCACCGACACCTATCACATGGCATCGGGTTGCGCGGTCGCCGCCGGGGACCTGCCCGCCGCGTTGAAGGCGGCCCGGTCGGCGCTCGCGGACGATCTGATCGGCCGTCAGTCCTATGTCGCGTTTCAGGCGTCGATTCCGCCGCTGGTGCTCAGCGGTGACCTGAGCGGTGCGCTTCAACAGGCGCCGGTGTTGTGGGACGCGTGCGTGCGCGCGGCGAGTCCGCTGGCGTGGATGTCACCGGCGGTGGCCGCGATCGCGTTGGCGCACGGGCTGTTGGGGGACGCGGAGCAGTACCGGCTGTGGCGGGAGCGGGCGGAACAGGTGGCGCGGCCGGTGTCGCTGCGGTATCTGGCTTCGTTCGCGGCATTCGTCGACGCTCGGGTCGCGGTGCACACCGATGCGCTCGGCGACGCCGCCGAGATGGTGGAGCGGGCGTTCGCGGAGTCTCCGCCGCAGGACTGGTATCGGCCGTACGCTCGGGCGGCGGGGGCGGAGCTGGCGATCGTCGCAGGGCTGCCGGACGCGGCGCAGCGACTGGCCCAGGCACGTCATGCGGCCGTCGAGAACGACTGGGCCACAGCATGTCTGGACCGTTGCGCGGGGCGGTGGCACGCCGACGAGGTCGCGCTCCACAAAGCCGTGCGAGGGTGGGAGCGGATCGGGGCGCGCTTCGAGAGGGCCACCACGTTGCTGCTGTTGCCCGACAAGGTCGACGAAGGACGCCGCGAGCTGGCACTGATGTCCGAATAGGACACAACTGCCGCGGGCTACTTGCCACCCGGTGCGCCCATACCGTCAACCTTGCGTTGCGCCACCTCGTTCTCGCCAGCCGACCAGGCGTCATTGATCTCGCCGTCCACATTCCTCAACAGCGTCTTCTCGGCCTCGGTGACGACACCGTCCTGGTTGACAAGGTGCTCGATGGCGGCCTTCTCGCGTACAAGTTGCGCGTCGTACACGTCCGTCCGTTCCACGTTCCCGTCGTACAGCGCCTGTTCCGTGGAATCGACCTGCGCGTCGTTCTTGACCTGGTCGAGGATCTCGCCGATGAGGGCGCCCCCGAACGGAATGGCGCTGGTCGCGATCTTGCCGCCGCTGACGCCCAGCTGGGTCAGA
Source organism: Stackebrandtia nassauensis DSM 44728 (assembly GCF_000024545.1). Lineage (GTDB taxonomy): Bacteria > Actinomycetota > Actinomycetes > Mycobacteriales > Micromonosporaceae > Stackebrandtia > Stackebrandtia nassauensis. Next base: position 3,536,049 of record NC_013947.1, on the reverse strand, counting down.
TCGTTGGCCGACTTGTCGGACTCCGCCGCGTCGTGCACACCGGCTTCCACCTGGGCATCGGTGAGTATGTTGGCGATGGTCGAACCGGGTTGCAGCGCCTCCTGCACCCAGCTGCCCTCCGGGCCGTTCTGCTGGTACTCCTGCGCGAGCACGACATCGCGGATGTCGTTGCTGGCGCCCATGAGCTGGTGGAACGAATCCTCGTGTCGGCCGAGGGCGTGCAACAGTCCGGCGGTGGCGTCCTCGTCCTTGAACTCCGCCATGGCGCCTTCCGGGTACAGCTTCGCGTCCCCGGACAGCGGGTTCAGGAAGGAGTTGTGGATCTCGGGCATGTACGTGGAGGCGATATCGGTCATGTTGTCGGCCATGTTCTCGAGCTTGCCGCCCGGGATGAGGTCCATGTCGCCGTCGCCTTCACCGCCGAAGCGGTTGACGAGGTGCTCGGCGATGTTCACCATTTCCTCGGTCCGAGGCGGACGCGGTGCGTCGGCGGGCGTGTCGGAGGGCACCCCGGTGGCTGCGGCCTCCAACGCGTTGCCGACACGGTTGACGTCCAAGGGGTCGCCGGGCTCCTGACCCGTGACACGATCCAGGGCGTAGTCGATGTTGGGGTTGTCGGTCGGTCCCTCGATCGGCGCGAGCGGTTTGCCGAAGGCGTCGTTGTATTTCAGGCCGTGCTCGTCGTTGTTGCCGGTGAAGTAGTCCGACGCCGCTTCGGGGCTGTGGTCCAGCGCGGTCATCACCGAGTTGAGCGGATTGCTGACCGGCGCTTCGTGGTCCGCCTTTCCGTCGATGACGAACGGGTTGCTGTCGAGCCCGCTCACGCTCGCGCCGGGGCCAGCGGACGGGTTCCCGAGCCCGGAGGAGTTGTCCAGCCTGGTGACGTGCTCGGCCACCGGGGTCAGGAAACTCGGGTCGTACTTGCCGTGTTCCAGCAGCGGAGCCAGAGCTTCGTAGCCGATGTTCTGCGGGTTGCCCTCCATGGGTTTGGCACCCTGGTTCATCAACTCCTGCGTCCACTGCGGAGTCAGCCCGCCGTTCTGTGACGCCGACGCCAGCGACTCTCCCAGCAGGCGCTGCGTTTCCCTGAACTTGTCCGCTCCGGCGGTGTCACCGTTCTGCGCCAGATTCGCGCCCGCCTCCGAGAACCGCCCGCTGCCGTCGATCAGACCCTTGGGCCCGAGCTGTTCCATGAGCTGCCGGTTGAACTCGGGATTGTTGTTGCGCGACAGGATGTCGTTGAGTTCCTGCGCGGTTTCGGGTTTGACCTGGTTCTTCGGGGTGCTCAGGAGGTCCTTGGCCCGGCCCAGATCCTGCTGTTTCCCGGGAATCTCCATATAGGAAGCGTTCACCTGGCCCGACAGCGCGTTCAGCTGCTCCGTCGCCGTGGTGTCGGCGTCGGCGGCCATCTTCAACGCCTCGTCGATGATGGCCCGCGCGTCCTGGGCCTTGCGGTCGTTCTCGGCGGCCACCGCCGGATCGGTGACCACCGGCGTGACCACGGTGCCGTCCGGCTGGATGGTGATGCCGGTGCCCTTGATGGCGTCGTATGCCCCCTGTAGGTGTGCCTTGGCCTTGTTGACTCCGGTCGCCAGATCGTCGAGTGTCGCCTTGCCGCGTTTGGCCGAGTCGGACAGGTCGTACAGCGGACCCGGCAACGCGGCCAACATGCCGCCCGCGGCGTTGGCGTCGCCACCGGCCCACATTCCGGCGGGAATGTCGGCGGCGGTCTGCACCGCCTCGCCCTGCCGTGTCATGGCGGTCCCGAAGTCCGCGCTGGCCTGGGCGGCGGAGGTGAGCTTGGAAGTGTTCATGGCGGTCAGTTGGGCATAGGTGACCACGACGGTGTTCCCTCTCGCTAGTGCTTGGCCATCACGCTAGGAACTCGCGATAACACCGCGATAACCAAACTTCACAGTGGACGTTTTGGTGGTCGTGTTATCGCCGTGTTATCGGTGGTTCGTAGCGTCGGCGTCGAATCGACACCCGCCCAGAAGGGACTTCTCCATGCGACGCTTCAACCGCACGACAACCGTCGTGCTCGGTTCGGCAACCCTGGTCGGTGCGCTGGCCATCGCGATACCGGCCACCAGTGCGCTGGCCGAGGACGACTGCACCTACCCGGCACAGGTGCTGGACCTGAAGAGCTGGAAGGTGACGCTGCCGGTGGGGGAGGACGAGGAGCCCACCGAGATCAAGCAGCCCGAGCTGGCGGAGTTCGAGATGGATCCGTGGTTCACGCCGCTGGAAGACTGCTCGGGGGTCCAGTTCCGGTCGGCCGTGGACGGGGTGACCACCGGTGGGTCGAAGTACCCGCGTTCGGAGCTGCGGGAGATGAACGAGGACGGCTCGGACGAGACGGAGTGGTCGGGTGAGTCGGGGACCCACACGATGGTCATCGACGAGGCGATCACCCAGGTGCCCAACGACAAGCCCGACGTCGTGGCCGGGCAGATCCACGGCGGTGACGACGACGTGTCGGTGTTCCGCCTGGAGGGCACCAAGTTGTACGTCACCGACGGCGACACCAGTGACCATCACCTGATCACCGACGACTACGAGCTGGGCACCCGCTTCGAGGCGAAGTTCGTCGTCAGCGACGGCGAGATCAAGGCGTACTACAACGGGGAACTGCAGACCACGCTGCCCGCCGACTTCGACGCCGGGTACTTCAAGGCCGGTGCCTACACGCAGGCCAACTGCGACAGCCCCTCGGATCCGTGCGACGAGACCAACTACGGCGAGGTCCACATCTACGACATCCAGGTCACCCACGAGGACTGACAGGACCGCCCGATGAATAAGCGAATCGTGACCGCCTTGATCGGCGTGACCCTGGCGCTGACCGTTGCCGGGGTGACGGTGGCCGCTTCGGCCGACGACGCGGAGACCGCGGACCGTCCGAAGTACGGCACCGATGGCAACGGCAATCCCGAGACCGGCGATTGCACCGTCAGCACCGACGAGGACCCGCAGTCGGCCGTCGACGACGCCGCGGATGGCGATGTCGTGTGCGTCAAACCCGGCGACCACTCGGACTCCACGTTGAACGTCGACAATGCGGTCACGGTTCGCGCCAACGGGATCGTGAAACTGCGGAACATCGTCGTGTCCGGCGACGGCGCGACGATCGACGGTTTCACCGTCGTCGGTGACGAACTGGACGACCCGTCCACGGGCATCAAGTTCTCCGGAACCGGCCACGAGATCGTCAACAACCTCGTCAACGGCAAACACATCCACTACGCGATCGCCTGCGACGCCGACGAATGCGCCAGTGACGTCCTGATCTCCCGCAACTCGGTCACCCAGACCAACAACTTCGGCGTCTACCTGTGGGGCGGCTCCGACATCACCGTCGAGTGGAACAACATCTACGACCTGTGGTCCGACGAGGGCAACGACGACGTCGACGGCATGCGGATCTGGGGCACCGGCCACCTGATCCGCAACAACTACATCCACGACCTGAACGTCAACAAGGGGGAGGGTGAACCGCACGCCGACTGCATCCAGAACTACCAGCACTCCAGCCGCACCGACGAGTCCTACGGCGTCACCGTCGAGAACAACTACTGCGTCCGGGTGTCAGGCCAGTGCCTGATCATGCAGAACGAGCACCGTCCGAGTGCCGACGTCCGCGACTACACCTTCCGCGGCAACGTCTGCGAATCGTTCGGCAGCCAGAACATCGAGCTGGGAAGCGTCACCGGCGGCACCATCGAGAACAACATCCTGTGCGGCGGCGTCGACGGACACGTGATCACGTTCCACAGCACGGTCGACGGCCTGGAGACCACCGACATCAAGCTGCGCAACAACATCCTGGCCACGGCGGGCGGATCGGTCTTCGCCGACGGCAGCAAGGAAGCGCTGATCGACGACACCGACAACATCGAGGTCACCGACCCCACGATCGCCGACGACTGGGAGGAGTTCGAGGGCAACCCCGATGCTCCGGTGCTGGCGATCAACCCGGACGACTTCACCGTGTTCCGGGACCGGTCCCAGCTGGCGGGCGACATCATCGACGAAGGTTCGCAGCCCAACAGTTCGGACTTCCATGAGGACGTCGACGGCGCGGCCCGCGTCCGTGGCGCGACCATCGACATCGGACCGTTCGAGTTCGCATAGCCGAAGGAGAACCATGAAGGCACACGCACGCCTGGCGGCGACGGCCGTCGCCTCGGCACTGGTCGTCGTCGCGGCGGTGGCACTGCCGCAGGCGATCGGACAGGCCGACGAGGCGAACCCGCGCCGCGTCATCGACGTGGGTGACTCCGAGCAGTTGGCCGCGGCGATGTCCGCCGCGAAGGCCGGGGACGAGATCGTGCTGGCCGACGGCGAGTACGCCATCGACGGCATGACCGGCAAGCACGGCACGAAGGACGCGCCGATCACCGTGGTGGCGAAGAACCGTGGCCAGGCCGTGATCAACGAGGGGCAGCTGGAGGTCGACAAGTCGTCCTATGTGACCTTCGAGGGTCTGACATGGACCAACAGTGACACGCTGAAACTCACCAGCTCGAACAACGTCCGGCTGACCCGCAACGTGTTCCGGCTGGCCGAGGAGGAGTCGCTGAAGTGGGTCATCATCCAGGGCGCCGACAGTCACCACAACCGCGTCGACCACAACGACTTCGGCGAGAAACACCAGCTGGGCAACTTCGTCACGATCGACGGATCCGAGACCGAGCAGTCCCAGCACGACCGTATCGACCACAACCACTTCCACGACATCGGTCCCCGCGCCGAGAACGAGATGGAGGCGGTGCGGATCGGCCAGAGCTCCATCTCCGAATCCAGCGGCAACACCATTGTGGAGAACAATCTGTTCGAGAACTGCGACGGTGACCCGGAGATCGTGTCGGTCAAGAGCAACGACAACATCGTCCGCTACAACACCTTCCGCTCCTCGCAGGGCGCTTTGGTGCAGCGGCACGGCAATCGCGGCCAGCTGTACGGCAACTTCTTCCTCGGCGAGGGGGAGGAGGGCTCGGGCGGCATCAGGGTGTACGGGCAGGACCACCGGATCTTCGACAACTACTTCCAGGGCCTGACCGGCACCGGCTACGACGCCGCCCTGCAACTCGACGGCGGTGACGTGGACACCGACGGCTCCCTGGACTCGCACTTCCGGGTCTACCGGGCCACCGTCGTGCACAACACCTTCGTCGACAACGTGTCCAATATCGAGATCGGCGCCAACTACGAGCACGCCCCGGCCGACTCGATCGTCGCCGACAACGTGGTGACCGGCGGCGAGGGCAAGCTGTTCAACGAACTCAAGACTCCCAAGAACCACACGTACCAGGGCAACATCGCCTGGCCGACCGGCACGGCCACTGTGGGCGTCGACGCACCCGAGGACGCCATCGCCGTGACCGACCCCCGGCTGACCGACGCCGACGGCCTGTACCGGCTCGGCGAGAACAGCCCGGCGATCGACGCCGCCAGCGCCACACACGAGTTCGTCACCGACGACATGGACGGCCAGGACCGCGACGACAAGCCCGACACCGGCGCCGACGAGCGGTCCACGGCCGACGTCACCCGCCACCCGCTCAGCCCCGGCGACGTCGGCCCCGACGCCCCGTAGCCCGAATCCGAGAACCAGCGACAAAGGAGCCCGAAGTGCACAAGCCACAGAAGCGTTGGCGCCGTGGCATCACCCGGTACTGGATGTTCGCCGTACTCGCGGCCGCCCTGGTGGGCGCCATGAGCGCGATCCCCGCGCAAGGCGAGTCGACCGGCGAACCGAATTCGTCCCGGCAGGGTCAGGTGCACGTCCTGCCGGGGCACCTCATCGGTGCCGACTACGAACCGGACAAGTTCTATGTGCGGCAAGGCGAAGGCGAGTGGGAGCTGACCTACACGCCCGGCTGGCAGGGGGAGGACTTCTCCGAAGCCGTTCGCGGCACGTTGCCGAACCTGCGGTCCGCCAACGCTGTCTTCGACGACGAGAGCGGCAACGTTCACGACCACGACCCGGACTTCGACCCGCAGTCCAACACCGACCAGTTCATCGCGAACCTGGACTCCTACAAGGCGAACGGGCTGTTGGCCACCGACGTCAACCTGCAGGGCGGCAACCCCAACTTCGACGCGACGAACCCGGCGTTCAACAGTGACGGTTCGCTGCGGCCCGAATGGATGGACCGGCTCGGCAAGGTGATCGAAGCCCACGCCGAACGGAACATGGTGGTGGTCCTGGGGTACTTCTACTTCCGCCAGACCGGGGTCTTCGACGATGAGGACGCGGTGCGTAAGGCGACCACGAACGTGACGGACTGGCTGATCGACAACGACTACCGCAACGTCGTCATCGAGATCGCCAACGAGCACAACGATGACGACTACCCCGACATCATCTCCTCCGACGAGGGCATGGCCGAGCTGATCAAGCTCGCGCAGTCCCGTTTCGACAACGCCGCCTTCCGGCTGGCCGTCAGCGCTTCCCGTTACGGGGACGCATCGATCCTGCAGGGCCCGGCCGCCGATGCCGCTGACCTGTCGTTCGTTCACTGCAACGGCAAGGACGCCCAGGGCTGCGCCGACGCGGTCGCCGACCAGCAGGGCGACTACGACCGTCCGATCGTGCTCAACGAGACCGACAACACCAAGGGTGAGTACACCGACGACACGTTCGACGAGGACAAGAAGTCGATCGACGCGATGGTTGCCACCGGCGCCAGCTGGGGTTACATGCTCAACCAGTGGAACCAGTACATCCCGTGCCGCTACCACGACGACTGCGGGTCGACCAAGTTCGACTACGCGTTGGGACCGGATCCTGGTGTCAACGGCAGCGGTGAGGAACTGATGGAGAACTTCACCGCCGGTGTGCTGGAGCACTTGAAGAGCGTCGTTTACTCATCGGCCTCCGAGTCGGAGGACTGATGAAGACACGGTTGTTGGCGCTGGCGGAGGCGCTCTGGCTGATGGTGTCGGGACCGGATGCCAGAGCGTCGGGAACGGCGATTCCCGAGGACCCGGTCGGTGCGTCGGTGAATCCGTTCCCGCTCCACGTCAGCGCCAACAACCGTTTCCCGGTCAACGGGACCACAGCTTCCACTATGGGGTGTTGTGGACGGTCAGCTCAGGGCGACCCGGACGGCCTCGGCCTGTCGTTCCAGAAGCGCGTACTCGAAACGGCGAGCTCTCGCGAGGGCCTTGTCGATACAGCGGCGGGCCGACTCCCGCTGACCGAGTTGGTGATGGGCGGAGCTCATGCCGATCATCGCCTGCACCTGAAGATATCCGTTACCGCGTTCCCGGCTCAGCCGTAGCGCCTGGGCGTAGCCATCGAGCGCGGCATCAGGGCAGCCGGTGTGCTCATGCACCCGGGCGGTCACGTAGGTGACCCATGCCTCTGAACGGCGATGTCCGGTTTCGCGTACCAGTGCCATCGCGGTCGGCACCAGTTCGGCGGCGAGATCGGTCTGGCCGACGTCGAGGTGGGCGTTCGCCAGTCGGCACAGGGTGTTGGGTAGGAACATTCTGTCGTCCAGCTCCCGTTGCACCGCTACCGCGTGGTTCAGCAATGCCAGCGCACGGTGGTGCTGTCCCAGCTCGCACAGTGCCTCGCCGAGACTGGCGCGGCTGCGGGACTCGCTCACCCTGGCACCGCGCCGTTGGTGAATGTTCGTCGCACGTTCCAGGTGGTCGACCGCGTCCTCCACGTGCCCCAACCGCAGCAACGCCCTGCCGAGGTTGCTGAGAACGACCGCCTTCGACGTGATGTCCCGCGTTGGCGAGCGCAGTTCCAGCGCCTGATGCAGGTGATGAACCGTCAGTCGCAGTTTTCCCTCGTAGTCGTAGACACCACTGAGATTGTTGTGGGTTATGGACTGTCCGTCGACCCAGCCGCTGTGACGGCTCAACGCCAGCGCCTGCTCGAAGTGTTTGATGGCGGCGTTACGCTGAGCGCGGGAGCGGTGCAGGTTGGCCAAGCTCAGATGAGCCAGGATCTGGGCCCTGAAATCCACAATCTGGCGGGCGGCGAACAGATAGGCGCGAGCGACGTTGAGCCAGTCGACGGCGTGCATCTTGCTGTGCAGATAGCTTTGCATCGTGGCGGCCAGCCGGCAGGCGTCGAGGTGGTCGCCGCGATCGGCGGCGTACCGAACCAGTGCGACGAGGTTGGGGTGTTCGGTGTCGAACCATGCCGACGCCGTGGTGTCGTCGTCGAAGCTCACCGGGATCCTCGCCGCCTCCTCCGACAACGGCAGCGTCACCACGAACGAGTACATCCGATTCGCCGCGGCGACGGCGACGCGTGAATAGTGGTCGTAGAGCCGCCGCGTGGCGGCCTCGCGTTCGGCGTCGGCGTCCTCCTCCTGCCCCAGCTCCTGGGCGAACAAGCGCAGCAGATCGTGCAACGCGAACCGTTCGGCTCCCCGCGGCGTCACCAGATGGGCGGAGATCAGACGATCCAGCAGCGGTTCGGTCGCGGCGGCCTCGACGCCCGCCAGCGAGGCGGCGGACTCCAGGCCGATCTCCGAACCGGGGAACAGTCCCAGCAACCGGAACAGTCGCCTCACTGGTTCGGGCAGTCGAGCGTAGGAGGATCGGAAGGCCGCTCGCACCGCGGTACCGTCGTCGTCGGCGACCTGAAGCGCGTCCAGGCGGTTGCCGGTGCGCAGCCGGTCCACGTGCCGGGTGAGACTCCGCTGTGGATGGTTGATCAGGTCTGCGGCCGTGATCCGCAGCGCCAGCGGCAGGTTGCCACACAGGCGTGCCAGTGCGGCGGCCGCATCGGGTTCGGCGGCGAGCCGGGCGTCACCGACGGCATCGGACAGCAGTGTCTGGGCTTCGGCGTCGGCCATCACGTCGACACTCAGGACACGGGCGCCCTCCTTGGCGACCAGGCCGGTCAACCGGTCTCGGCTGGTCACTATGGCCAGACAGTCGCCACCGCCGGGCAGCAGTGGACGCACTTGATCGACGGTGGCGGCATTGTCGAGCACGATCAGCAGCCTGCGGCCGGCGATCCGTGACCGGAACAAAGCCGACGCCTCCGCCTGCTGAGGTGGCACCTGGTCGGTAGGCAGTCCGATCGCGCGCAGGAAGTACGCCAGGGCCTCGATCGGCTGGACCAACGGCTCGGGCCCGTATCCGCGCAGGTCGATGTAGAGCTGACCGTCGGGCCACCGGTCACGGTGGCGACCGGCCCAGTGCACCGCCAGGGTCGTCTTACCGGCTCCCGGCGGCCCGGTGATCAATGTGGTTGGTGCGGGTTCGGTGTCGTCAAGTAGGCGATCCAGCTGCCGCAGTTGGTCTCTGCGGCCGCTGAATCCGGCTGTGGCGGGGGGCAGTTGGGCCGGGACGACACGTGGGACCGACGGCTCGGCGGGCCGGGGCGTCAGCAGCGTCGGATCGGAAGTGAGGATGCGGTGGTGGAGCTCGCGCAACTCCTGGCTCGGCTCGATGCCGAGCTCGTCGGCGAGTCGTTCCCGTGCCGTGCGGTAGGCGTCCAGCGCCTCGGACTGGCGGCCCGACCGGTACAGGGCCAGCAGCAGCTGGCACCAGAACCGTTCCCGGAACGGGTGATCGGCGACCAGCTGGCGCAGTTCGCCGATCACCTCGGCGTGGGCCTCGCCGTCGAGGTCGGCGTCCACGCGTCGTTCGGTCGCGGCCAGCCGCTCCTCTTCGAGGATCGGCACGACCTCGGCTTGCAGCACCGACGAGGCGATCCCGGACAGGGCGTCGCCGCGCCACAACGCGAGTGCCTGGTGGAGGGCGTCGCGTTCGGCCGCGGGGTCGCCTCGGTCGCGGGCCGTTCCGGCCCGCTCGCACAGTTTCCGGAACCGGTGCAGATCGACGGTGTCGGGTGCGGCCGCGATGCGGTAACCGTTGCCCTCGGCGCGAACCAGTTCGCGGTTGGGGTCCTTGAGGGACCGTCGCAGTCGCATCACGCACACGTTGAGGACGGTGCGATCGGCGTCGCCGCCCCAGACCTGCTCGATGAGCGTCGGTGCCGACACGATCTCGCCCGGCCGCAGCAGCAGTGCCGCGAGCAGCGCCTGCTGCCGTCCGGGCGGAACCTCGAGGACCTCGCCGTGGTGGGTCACCTCGAGTGGGCCCAGCAGCCGGAAGCCGGTGTCGCCGCCGGACGCCGGGGTGGGCGTCGCGTCGGGCTCGTTCCGGCTGCGGCTGGCGGTGTCGGTCACGGCGCGGCGTACTCCCGGTACCAGTCGATCTCGTATTCGGCCGGGGTCATGTCGTCGCCGTGGAAGTTGTCGAGCTGGAAGGTCTGGTATCCGGAATCCATGCACTGGATGCATTCGCGGATGTCGTTCTCACCACCGGAGTAGCGGAACCATTCCTTGCCGTCGATGAACCCGGCGACGTGGTCCGGCGTCCATTCGAAACCGATGTTATGCCATTCGGTCAGTGGCTCACCACAGTCGGTCTCCTCGGTGAACTCCTGCTGGACGTCGGCTTCGGGGTCGTGTGGATAGTGGATGAACGATTCGGCGCAGTCCTCGCCGGGGGAGCTGTTCTCCAGGTAGTCGTATTCGCCGCCCTGCGGCCACTCGTCGGACTCGGGCCAGATGATCAGCAGCGGGTGGTACTGCCGGTCGCCGGGGGGCTCGGTGTTGGTGGAGCGGACGCGGGCCTCGTAGCGTCCGTACTGGCGGCTGAACTGCGAGCCCAGCCAGCCGGAGTCGCCGTTGGCCTCGCCGACCATGCGCAGCATGCCACCGTGGACGCGGGTGTTCTTGTCGCAGCGTCTTCCGTTGCCCGCGTGGCCTTCCCAGCACTGTCCCTCGCCGCCGCCCGCGAGACTCCACTTCGACTGGTCGGGGACGGCGGGTGAGTCGGGGCTGCCGTAGTCGAACTCGTCGGAGTGCTCGGGAATCGGGTCGCCCCAGTCGAGGGCTTCGGCGGCGGTGTCGGATCGCTTGTCGGACACCGGGGTGCCGCTGGCCAGCCCCGGAACGGTGACGGCGAGGGTGCCGACGACGGCGGTGGCGAGTGCGACTGTCGCGATCGTGATGGCTTTGGATCTCACTGGTACTCCTCAGGCCTTGTCCGGCAACAGGTATACCGGTATACCAGGTGGTGGGTACCGGGGCAAGGGCGTCATTTCGGGCATCCCTTCAAAACGTCCACAATCGTTTACCCTGTGTTCGCCGTGGACCGGCGCAGTCGCACCTGGGTCGGCAGCGTCACCCGCCACGACGGCGCGGTGCCGCCGATCGCGGTCAACAGCATCTCGGCCGCGGCCCGTCCCAGACCGGGGTAGTCGCAGTGCACCGTCGACAACGCCGGGGTCAGGTAGGAGGCGAGTTCGATGTCGTCGAACCCGGCCACCGCCACGTCCTCGGGCACCCGCAGGCCGTGTTCGGCCAGGACCGCCATACCTCCCACGGCCATGACGTCGTTGCCGTAGAAGATCGCGCTCGGTCGCCGTGGTTCGGCCAGCAGCTGTCGCGTCGCCTGTGCCCCACCGGCGGCGACGAAGTTGCCGACGGCCACGGGTCCGGGTTCGATGCCGTGGTCGGCGAGGGTCTGTCGCCACAGCGTTTCCCGGGCCCGGGAATGCAGCAGTTCCGGCACGCCGGTCACGTGCGCGATGCGCCGGTGCCCCATGGCGATGAGGTGCTCGATGAGTTGCCGGACCCGCGGGGTGCTGTCACTGTCCACACTGGGGTACGGGCACGAGGGGCCTGGTGTTCCCACCACCACGGCCGGGGCTCCCATTCCGGACAACAACCGGAACCGGAAGTCGGGTCGGCGCAGGTCGTTGAGCAGGAACCCGTCGACCTGTCGTTCGGCCATCATGCGCTCGTAGCAGGCGCGTTCCTGTTTGGCGCCCTCGACGAAGCGGATGATGGTGGCGTATTCGTGGCGGGCCAGCACGGTCTCGACTCCGGCCAAGAACGCCGGGAAGAACGGATCGATGTCGAGCAGTTCGGGCGGACGGCGCACGACGATGCCGACCGCTTGCGTGGGCGCGCCGTTGATGGCCCGGGCCGCCGCGCTGGGGACCCAGCCCAGCTGGGTGGCGGCGTCGTGGATGCGCTGGATGGTGGCCGCGCTGATGCGTTCGCCGCCGTTGAAGGCGCGCGAGACCGCGCCTTTCGAGACACCGGCCAGGGCCGCCACATCGGCGATCGTGGGGCGGTGCGGCACAGATCGACGAGCCACGACCGGAGTCTAGCTATCGGCGCGCGTTCCCGCCGCCCGGTGATGTGGTGCCGCTAGCGCGTCGGGCGGTGCTTGTCGAGGTCGTCGATGTCGGGCAGCGGCGCGATCGCCAGCTTGTGGGCGGTTTCGCCGGACAGGCCCATCATGCGCAGCAGGTCCTCGGTGACCTGGTCGGTCGCCTCGGCGTCGTCGCGCTCGGGTTGGTCGTGCAGCAGCTGTCCCAGTGCCACGGCGGCTCCGGCCACGATGACGAGCGCCAGTTCGGGGTCGGCGACGGTGAACTGTCCCTTGTCGATGGCGGCGTCGATGTCGCGGCGGGCCAGCAGGGTGACGCCCTTGAGCGGTCCGGCCAGGGAGGGCCGGTCGTGCAGCAGGATCTTGCTCAGCTGCGGGTTGCGGCGGTGCAGCCGTCCGGTCAGCCGGAAGTTCTGGGCGAACTTGGCGGCCGGGTCGTCGAGGTCGTCGCTGATGCGGTCGAGGGCCTCGCCGTAGTCGTGCAGGGCTTCCTCCACGGCGGCCTGGAACAGGTGCTCCCGGCTGTCGAAGTGGTTGTAGAACGAGCCCATACCCACGTCGGCGGCCTGGGTGATCTCCAGGATCGGGGCGGTGAGCTTGCCCTCCGCGATGAAGGCGCGGGCGGCGCCGATGAGGGCGGCGCGGGTGCGTGCCTTGCGTCGTTCCAGGCGGTTGTTCGCCGGTTCGGTCACCGTTGACCTCCGATTAGTGCCGTGTTGAATCCAGCGTCATCTTAGCGGAAGGGGTTCAGTGCTGACGAAATCGTCACATTTGCTAGCCTGACGTGTGGTTCATAAGTGATGATTTCGTCAACACTAGTTGGGAGCAGGAATGTCGTCGGTGCTTTATCGACTCGGACGGGCCGCCGCCCGGGCCCGGGGCCTTGTCGTCGCACTGTGGATAGTCGCCTTGGTCGCCGCGGGCGGGGCCGCGGCGCTCTTCAACCAGGGCACCGACGACACCTTCGCCATCCCCGGTTCCGAATCACAGGACACACTGGACTACCTCGGCCGGGTCTTCCCCGAGTTCAGTGGCACCTCGGCGCGACTGGTCCTGACCGTCCCGGCCGGGCAACAGGCCGACTCCGGCCCCACCCGCGACGCGGTTTCCGAAGCGGTGGCCGACATCGAGGACGTCGACCAGGTCGCCGTGGTCGCCGACCCCTTCGACAAGGACATCAACGGCGCCGTCGCGAAGGACGGCCGGGCCGCGATCATCACGGTGCTGTTGACCGTCCCGCAGGCCGACGTCCACCAGTCCACCAAGGACGACCTGACCGCGATCGCCGACGACCTGGCCGACCAGGTCGGCCACGGCGCGACGGTCCACACCGGCGGCGACGCGTTCGCCGACAACATCCCCGAACTCAGCCCCACCGAGGCCATCGGCGTGGGCGTCGCACTGTTGGTGCTGCTGTTGATGTTCCGCTCGGTCATCGCCTCGGTGATGCCGCTGCTGACCGCCGTGGTGGGCGTGGGGATCTCGGTGGGCCTCATCTACCTGGCGACGCTGGTGGTGCCGATCTCGTCGACCGCGCCGATGCTGGCCGTCATGCTGGGGCTGGCCGTGGGGATCGACTACGCGCTGTTCCTGCTGTCGCGGCACCGCGACCAACTCGGTGAGGGACTGGACGTCGAGGAGTCGGTGGCGCGGGCGACCGCGACGGCCGGTTCGGCGGTCATCTTCGCGGGCCTGACTGTTGTCATCGCGCTGCTGGGCCTGTTCGTCGCCGACATCCCGTTCCTGACCACGATGGGTGTGGCGGCGGCCGTGGCGGTCGCGCTGGCCGTCGTCGTCGCGGTGACGCTCGTACCCGCGCTGCTGGCGTTCGCGGGGGAGCGGCTGCGGCCCCGGGTTCCCAAGCGGCGCAAGACAAGGAAAGCGTGGCGCAAACCGCCGATCGCTAGGTGGTGGGTCCGCACCGTCACTAAGGCGCCGATCGTGACGATCCTGGTCATCGTCGCCGGGCTGGGAGTGTGCGCGATACCGGCCGCCGACCTGCGACTCGCCCTGCCCGACAACGGCGACGCCACCGAAGGCAGCCCGGCCCGCGACACCTACGACATCATCACCGACCACTACGGACCCGGCTACAACGGACCGCTGATCGTCACCGCTGACATCATCGAAAGCCGGGACCCGATCGGCCTCGTCGACGACATCGCCGACGAGATCCGCGACATGCCCGGCGTGGCATCGGTGCCGCTGGCCACCCCGAACCCCAAGGGCGACACCGGGATCATCCAGGTCATCCCCACCACCGCCCCGGACTCGGCCGAAACCGAGGACCTGGTCGCCGACCTGCGCGCCAAACAGGACCACTTCCTCGACAAGTACGACACCAAGACCGCCGTCACCGGCCTGACGGCCGTGGGCATCGACGTGTCCGCCCAGCTGGGCAGCTCGCTGCTGCCGTTCGGCATCCTCGTCGTCGGACTGTCGCTGGTGCTGCTGGCGATGGTGTTCCGCTCGATCTGGGTGCCGATCAAGGCCACGGTCGGGTACCTGCTGTCGGTGGGCGCCGCCTTCGGCGCCACCTCGTTCGTGTTCGTCCAAGGACATTTCGCCGACGCGCTTCACGTGGCCGGGGTTGGCAATGTCATCAGCTTCCTGCCGATCATCCTCATGGGAGTCCTGTTCGGACTCGCCATGGACTACGAGGTCTTCCTCGTGTCGCGTATCCGTGAGGACTACGTCCACGGTGGGGATCCGCACCGCGCCATCGAGACCGGGTTCATCTCGGCCTCGCGGGTGGTGGTCGCGGCGGCGCTGATCATGTTCGCGGTCTTCGCCGCGTTCGTGCCCGAGGGCAGCGCCACCATCAAACCGATCGCGTTCAGTCTCGCTGTCGGCGTGTTCGTGGACGCGTTCCTCGTCCGGATGACCCTGGTTCCCGCCGTGCTCGCGCTCCTGGGGCACCGCGCCTGGGGGCTGCCGCCGAAACTGGACCGGATGCTGCCGGTGTTCGACGCCGAAGGCGACGGCCTGGTGCGCGAACTGCGGCTCGCCGACTGGCCCGCCCCGGGTGTCGAGGAAGCGGTCACCGCTCGCGGCCTGAGCCTCGCCGACGACCGGGGACGCACCGTGTACTCGCATGTGGACCTCGACCTGCCGCACGGCGAGGTCCTGGTCCTGGACGGGACCGGCCCGGTCGGCAAGACCGCGCTGCTGTTCACCCTCGCCGGACGGGTCCCCGGCGTCACCGGCGACCTGAAGGTGCTCGGCCACGTGCTGCCGCAGCACTCCCACGCCCTGCGCCGCGAAGCCGAGCTGATCGACTGTGGCCAGACCCCCGACCCGGCGCGGCGCGTGACCGCCGCGCTGGCCGACGGCGTTCGCCTCATCCTGCTCGACGACGTCGACTGGGTGCTGCGCACCGACACCCGCGACCAGCTGCGGGCACTGCTGTCCGACCGCCGCAACCGCTCCGGCGAACCCGTCTCCTATGTGGTCACCTGCCAGGACCCCGACCGGATCCGGGACCTGATCCCGCACCCCGCCCACCGACTCACCCGTACCGTTCACCCCGCTGAGGTCGTCTGATGTTCACACCGTTCGCCGATTCCGCCCGCGCCATCGCCTCCGGGCCGCTGACCTGGAAGACCTGGACCGGACTCATCGTCCTGCCGCTGCTGGTCATGGGTTCGCTGACCTGGGCCCTGTCCGCCATCGACGCCGACCACGGCACCGCCACCGCCGCCGTGGTCAACAACGACAAACCCGTCAAGGTCAAGGGACAGACCATCCCGCTGGGCCGAGAACTGGCCGGGGACCTGACCCACAACGACGACTCCTCCTACGACTGGGTGCTCACCGACGCCGAGGACGCCAAGACCGGCCTGGCCGAAGGGGAGTACGCCGCCGTCGTCACCATCCCGGAGAACTTCTCCGCCCGGGGCACCTCCGCGGCCACCGCCGAACCGCTCGACGCCGACCGGGCGATCCTGGAGGTCGAGACCACCGACGCGGCGGGCGTCGCGGATCCGATGGTGTCCGAGGACGTCGCGCTGTCGACCACACGCAGCCTCGACAAGCAGGTCGTGGAGACCTATCTGGACAACGTGTACATCGCGTTCAACACGATCCACGACAAGCTCGAACAGGCCGCCACCGGCGCCAACCGCCTGGCCGACGGCACCGGCGAACTCAAATCCGGGGCCGCGAAACTGTCCGACGGCGCCGACACCCTGGCCGACGCCACCGGCAAGCTCAAGTCCGGCGCCGGCGAACTGGCCGGTGGCCTGGGCGACGCCGAATCCGCCACCGCGAAGCTCCCCGAACTGACGAAACAGCTCGCCGAAGGCGCCGACAAGGTCGCCGACGGCAACGAGAAGCTCGCCGACACCGTCGTGCCGCTGGCCAACAAGATCATCAAGGCCATCGACGCGCTCCCCTCGGCGACCGACGCCGCCGACAAGTTCCAGAAGTTCGCCGCCCGCTGCGACGCCAACGGCGGCAACGCGAAGTTCTGCGACGACCTCCAAAAAGCCGCCGACACCTTCTCCGACAACGCCTCGGCCATCGACGAGGGCATCGACTCGGTGCGGTCCAACGTCGTCGACACCCGCGACGCCATCAAGAAACTGGCCGCAGGCGCCCGCAAGGTCGCCGACGGCAACGCCAAACTCGCCGAGAAGGCCGCCCCACTGGCCGAGGGCATCGCCGACGCCGCCGACGGGGCCCGGCAACTGTCCGGTGGCGCCAGCAAGATCGACAAGGGAGCGGGACAGCTGTCCAGCGGCGCCGACCGCCTGTCCGATGGAGCCTCGCAAGTGGACGAGGGTGCGCGGGAACTCGCCGAGGGCCTGCTGTCGGGCCTTGACGCCATCCCCAACTACACCGACGAGGAACGCGACCACCTCAAGACCGTGGCCGCCGACCCGACCGCCGCCACCATGAACGGAACACCGTTCAACACCCTGTCCATCACGCTGTTCGCCGCGTTGGCACTGTGGGCACTGGCCCTGGCCGTCTACATCGTCACCCGCGCGGTGCCCGGCCAGATCCTCACCTCCCGCGAACCCAGCTGGCGCATCATCATCCGCGCCGCGCTGCCGGGCGCCTGCGCCGCCGCCCTGGCGGCACTGGCGATCACCGCGATCGCCTGGCCGGTCCTGGAACTCAGCCCCGCCCGCGCCCTGACCTTCGGGGCCGTGGCGCTCTTGGCCGCGCTCGCGTTCACCGTCGTCAACCAGGCCGCCGTGGCGATCTTCGGCCGCGCCGGACGCATGGCCTCACTGGCGGTGCTCGTCCTCACCGCCGCCCTCGGCATCGTGTCCACAGTGCCGTCGCCGCTGTACGACCTCGCCGGATACCTGCCCACCCACGGCGCCATCATCGCGCTGCGAGCCGCCGCCTCCGGCGGTGCCGGGCTGACCGAGGGCGTCACGCAACTGGCCGTGTGGCTGGGCATCGGCGCGGTGGCCGCCGTCATCGTCACCGACCGCCGCCGCTACCTCAGCCCCCGACGGCTGCGATTGGCCCAAACCTGACGCTCGGAAGGTAGATTCTGCGGGGATCAACATTTGTCCATCGTTCGAATCTATGGAGTGGCTATGACCGGAAAGTTCTCCCGGCGCGGTGTCCTCAAGGCCGGTGCGATGTCCGGACTGGTCATCGCGGGTGTTGGTGGCGCGGCGAACCCGGCGGCGGCGAAGGAACCCGAGAGCGGTGGCGCTCCCGGTGTCGGTGACGTCGCCTATGTGGACGTCGCGGCGGCGACACTGTGGGTGGAGCCCGACAAGGACCGCAAGGTGGACGCGCCGTCGTTGACCAACCCGGTGGACCTGCGCGCGTGGCTGGCCGCCATGAGCCTCAAGCAACGCCGCTGGCTGATCGGGAACCTGGAGACCCAGGGCCTGTACGGTCAGGACGTCACCGTGACCGCCGAATCCGGGGACTGGGTGCACGTCGTCGTGCACGGTCAGCCCACGCCCCGCGACGAACGCGGCTACCCCGGCTGGGTGCTCCGTTCCCAGTTGACCACTCAGGCACCGTCGGGAAGTGACGGTCCCTTCGCTCAGGTCACCGACGCCACCACCTGGCTGTACGACGACGCGACCCTGTCCGGTGAGTTCATGGAGATCAGTTACGGCAACCGGCTTCCCTGTTTGGATCAGACCGACACCGCGCTGAAGGTCGCCACTCCCACCCACGGCGACAAGTGGCTGTGCGTCGACGCCGCGACGGTGTACGCATCCGAGGACGCGATCCCGGCGCCGTCGGGTGCCGATCTGGTCGCCGACGCCAAGATGTTCCTCGGCCTGCCCTACCTGTGGGCCGGTACCGCGGGCTTCGGGTTCGACTGCTCCGGCCTCACCCACAGCCTCCACAAGGCACACGGGGTGACGATTCCCCGGGACTCCGGGCCGCAGAAGGACGCGGGTACTCCCGTTGCCGCCGAGGAGATGCGCGCCGGGGACCTGCTGTTCTACGGCATCGACCGCGTCCACCACGTCGGCATGCACATCGGCGACGGCCACATGATCGACGCCCGCACCAACACCGACAAGGTCGAACAGCGCATCGAGATCGTCGCGGTGGACGAACACCCCTACGCTTTCGAGTTCGCCGGAGCGGTGCGGTACCTGGCCTGACGCGTCAGCGCACTCGCGCCGCGACCCGGGTCGCCGCGTGCAGCAGGTATTCCAGCGGCCCGCGGGTGAAGAAGCGTTTCCAGGTCAACGCGAGCAACATCGTGACCACGACGAAGGCGCCCCACAACAGCCACGGCGATATCGCGAACCCGTACTCGTTGATGTCCAACAGGAACCACACTCCGGCGATGTGCGCGACGTAGGCCGTCAGCGACATGGTGCCGACCGCGATCGCCGGGGCCAGCCACCAGCGTGCTCGCCGGAACCGGTTCAGCAGCGTCACCGCCGCCACGATCACCGCCGTGGCCACGCCGATGTTGCCCACCAGTTCGAAGGTGGTGCCGCTGTGCGATTCGGCCACCAGCAGCCACGACGGCGAGTCCGGTACGAAGTCGTACTTGAGTGCCTCGTCGCTGATCTCGCTGGACGATTCGCTGGACATGCTCGAACTCGACGAGGCCGCGAACGCCTCCAGTCGTGGGAACAGGAACCCGATCAGCCACGAGACGCCGTATCCGGCGAGCATCGCCGCCACCGCCGCGACCGCCAGGCGCACCCGGGTCGCCGTGGCGGCGAGGTCGAGACGCCCCAGCGCCATCCCGGCCAGGACGTAGGCCATCCACGTCACGGCCGGGTAGGTTCCGAAGAACAGCAGCCACAGCACGCCGTTGCCCCACCATGCGAACGGGTCGACGCGGTCCACGGCCGCCACCCAGTCGGAACCGAGGTACCACAGGCCGTGCAGCACCAGCGGCCCCAGCAGCGCGAACCCACCCGCCGCGATGAACAGGCTCCGGGCCGACAGCCGCAGGAACGGCAGCGCCAGCAGGAAGTACAGGCCGTAGTACGCCAGGATCACGTCGACCGAGGTGCCCCAGGCGGTCAACGCCGTCCCCAGTGCCAGCAGGCATGCCGCCCGGATCACGATCCGGGTCAGTGCCTGACGCCCCGAGCGTCCGGTGCGGGGTGTGGCACCGCCGCTGAGCAGCGCCAGCGCTAGCCCGGCGAGGGTGGCGAACAACGCGGACGAGCGGCCGTGCGGCAAACTCATCAGCCAGGAACCGAACCCGGAGTCGTCCTCGGATACCGGGCCGACATGCGCGTAGAACATGCCGAACACCGCCAGCGCGCGAGCCAGATCCAGGCCCACGATCCTGGCCGTGGATCGGGCGGGGGAGGCGGTATCGACGTCGGTGCGAAGGAGTGTCGTCACGCCCGCAAGCCTCGCGGCCGATACGTCGCCCGCCCTCGGTCGAGGCTCCGGACCCACCCCGCCGATCGGCGGTACACCCACCCCCGCCAGCTGGCCGATCTAGTATTCAAGCCCCGCTGCCGAGCCGTATGAGGGAGGGGCATGATCCGGGTCCTGGTCGTCGACGACGAAGCCCTCATCCGTACCGGTTTCACCCATATCCTCAACGCTCCCGACGACATCACCGTCGTCGCGGCGGTTCCCGGTGGGCAGGCCGTGGACGCGACGGTCCAGCACCGGCCCGACGTGGTCCTGCTCGACATCCGGATGCCCGACGTCGACGGGCTCACCATCCTCAGGCAGCTGCGTGGGCTGACCCGTCCGCCGGTCGTCGCGATGCTCACCACCTTCGACACCGACGAGTACGTCGCCGCCGCGCTGCGGCTGGGCGCGGCGGGGTTCCTGCTCAAGGACACCGACCCCGAGCACCTGGCGCACCAGGTGCGTGCCCTGATGTCGGACGGGGCCGTGCTGTCGGCGAAGGTCACCCGCTCGGTCGTCGACGGGTACCTGCAGGGCGAGAACCGGGGCCAGCACACGACCCGGGTCTCACGGCTCACCCGGCGCGAACGCGAGGTGCTGGTGCTCATCGCCGAGGGGATGTCGAACTCCGACATCGCCGCACGGATGTTCCTCAGCGTCGGCACGGTCAAGGACCACGTCAGCGCGATCCTCACCAAGCTCGGCATCAACAACCGGGTGCAGGCCGCGCTGCTGGCCGAACGCGCCGGAATCCTGCCACCGCCCGGAGACGACCGATGAGACGCCGCATCCCCGCTTGGCTGGTCGAACCGCTGGTCATCCTCGTCGCCGGGGTCGACATCGTGTACAGCCTGTACTCGGGCAACGAACACTACGACATCGTGTGGGCCGTCGTCGGAGTCGCCGCGCTCACACTGCGGCGGCGATGGCCGTGGATCGCTTTCCTGCCAACGCTTCCCGGGGCGCTCGTCCTGGGGCAGAGCGCCGCGTCGCTGATCGCCTTGTACACCGTGGCCAACACGACGCGCCGACGCGGCTGGCTGGGCGCCGCCGTCCTCGTCCTGGGGCTTTGCTACATCTGGCCGGTTCCCTTGGACGACACCGAGTACCTGACCGATTCCCTCACCGTCGTCACCTTCGTCTACTCGCTGGCGTTGGCCGCCGCACCGGCGTTTCTGGGGCAGCTCGTCCAGACCAAACGCGACCTGTCGGACAGGCTCGACGAGATCACCGAGGCCCGCGAACACGAACGGCTGCTGATCACCCAGACCGCGCTGGCCGCCGAACGCGCCCAACTCGCCCGCGAGATGCACGACGTCGTGTCGCACCAGGTCAGCCTGATCGCCGTCCGCGCCGCCGCCTGGCAGGTCAGCACCGGCGACCCGGAGTCCAAAGAGGCCGCCGCGACCATCCGGCAACTCAGCACCCGCACCCTGGACGAACTGCGCCACATGGTCAGCGTGCTGCGCGCCGCCGGAAGCAAACCCACCGAACTCACGCCGCAGCCGGGCGTCGACGACCTGGAACAGCTCGTGGCCTCAAGCGCCATCGACGCCACCCTGAGCGCCGAACCGCTGCCCGACGTCGACGCCGCCGTCGAGCGCGCGATCTACCGCACCGTCCAAGAAGCACTGACCAATGTCCGCAAACACGCCCCCGGCGCCACCGCGACCGTCCGGGTGTTCACCGAAGGCGACACCATCGAAGTGAGCGTCACCAACACCGCCGCCACCCGCGCGGTGGTGGCGCTGCCCAGCGCCGAACAGGGCCTGCTCGGGCTTCGGCAGCGCGCCGAACTGCTGGACGGGTCGCTCGACTACGGCCCCACCGACGCAGGCGGCTGGACGCTGCGGTTGCGGTTGCCCGGCCACGGGTGGCAGGCGGGTCGGTAACCGACGGTTGACAGCCGCGCGAGTTCGTGGAAGCGTCTGCGCAACGCCCTGCCGAGGCCACCCCGCACGACCTCGGCACCCGCCCTCGGAGGTGCCCGATGCTTTCCGCGTCAAAGCGTGTCAACGCCGTCCTGGCCGCAGCCGTGCTCGCCGTCGGACTGCTCGTGCCGTCCTCGGCGGTCGCCGTGGAACCCGAGGACCCCACGACGTTGGTCAACCCGTTCGTCGGGACGCAGAACTTCGGCAACACGTTCCCCGGTGCCAGCGCGCCGTTCGGGATGGTGCAGATCAGCCCCGACACCGGCGGCCAGGGCGGGTACGACTACCAGCAGGACAAGATCCACGGATTCAGCCAGACCCACCTGTCGGGCGTCGGGTGTGGAGTGTCGGGTGAACTGCCGATCATGCCGACCACCGGCGAGGTCGACACCGTCGATCCCGAGAAGTACCGGTCGAAGTACTCCCACGACGACGAGGAGGCCACCCCCGGGTACTACCAGGTTGGACTGTCCTCATATGACATCAACGCCGAGCTGACCGCGACAAAACGCACCGGCTGGCAGCGCTACACCTTCCCCGACACCGACGCGGCGAACCTGATGTTCAACACCGGCAAGGCCAACCAGTCGGTGCACGACTCCGAAGTGCACGTCGTCGGCGACCGCACCGTCGAGGGCCGGGTGACCGCCGGTGGCTTCTGCGCGGGCAAGGACAAGCACACCGTGTACTTCACCGCCACCTTCGACCAGCCCTTCGACTCCTACGGCACCTGGCGGGACAAGACCATCCGGCCCGACACGCGCGACGCGTCGGGCGAGGGCGGCAACGGCGCCTGGATCGGCTTCGACGCCAGCAAGGACCGGGAAGTGGTGGCCAAGGTCGGCCTGTCCTACACCGGAATGGACGGTGCGCGAAAGAACCTGGACGCCGAGACCGGCGACTCCTACGACTTCGACGCCGTGCGGGAACAGCTGCACGACGACTGGGTCGACAAGCTCAACTCCATCACGATCACCGGTGGCACAAAGGAACGACGGGAAGCGTTCTACACGGCGCTGTACCACGCGCAACTGCACCCGAACCTGGCCGGAGACGTGGACGGACGCTACACCGGCTTCGACGGCGAAGTGCACACCGCCAAGGGATTCACGCCCTACCAGAACCTGTCGCTGTGGGACACCTACCGTCCCCAGAACCAGCTGCTGGAGATGCTGGAACCCCAGGTGGCCCGGGACGTCGCGCTGTCCATCGTCGCGATCGGCCGCGAGGGCGGCTGGCTGCCCCGCTGGGCACTGGCCAACAGCGAGACCAACATCATGACCGGGGACCCGGTGACACCGTTCCTGGTGGAAGCATGGTCGAAGGGGTTGCTGGCCGGGCACGAGGACGAGGCCTACGAGCTGCTGAAGCAGAACGCCACCAGCACACCACCGAAGGACTCCCCCTACAACGGACGGTCCGGAATCGACTATTACCTGAAACGCGGGTACATACCGTCGGGTCTGGACCTCGAAACCGACTGCGCGCACAAGGGCGGCGACAACGACTGCAAGCACCCGGCCTCGGCGACCCTCGAATACGCCGCCGCCGACTCCGCGCTGGCGTTGATGGCCGACGGCCTGGGGCACGGCTCCGACGCGAAGAAGTTCGCCGCCCGTGGCCAGTGGTACCGCAACCTGTGGGACGACAAGACCGGCCACTTCCGGCCCCGAACCGGCGACGGCACCTGGCTGACCCCATACGATCCCGTCAGCGCCGATCACCAGTTCCACGAAGGCGGCGCGTACCAGTACCAGTGGCTGGTCCCGCAGGACCCGGCCGGTCTCGTCGACCTGATGGGCGGCGAGACCGACACCGAGAAACGGCTGGACGACTTCTTCGTCTACGACAAGCTGCTGACCGACCCCGAGGGCACCGCCCGCGAGGACTGGATCACCGACCCGTACGACTACTACGGCAAACCGACGTACAACCCGAACAACGAGCCGGATCTGTTGGCGCCGTACATGTACCTGTGGGCCGGTGCTCCAGCGAAGACCGCGACGGTGGTGCGGGCGGCGATGACGCTGTTCACCACCGGGCCCGACGGCATGACCGGCAACGACGACCTGGGCACCATGTCGGCCTGGTACGTGTACTCGTCGCTGGGGATGTACCCGACGATGAGCGGTGGCGACTTCCTGGCGCTGTCCAGCCCGCAGTTCGACTCCGCGACCGTCACGATCGGCGAGTACGGCGACCGCCAGGGCGGCACCCTGAACATCACCGCGCCCGGCGCCAGCGACACCAAGCGGTACGTGCAGAACGTGTCCCTCAACGGCGAGGACGTCTCGCAGACCTGGCTCGACTGGGGCGACATCGCGCACGGCGGCGACATCGCCCAGGAACTGGGCACCTCACCGTCCGATTGGGGCACCGGCGACGGCGACCAGCCGCCGTCGGTCGGCAAGGCCGACCCGGACGGTCGTCGGCATCTCGACGCGTCGCTGCGGCCCGCCACGGCCGTGATCGGCGAAAGCGACGCCGCCCAGACCGTCGCGCTGTCCGCCGACGTCCTGGGCCAGGCGCCCGGCGACCTGAAGGTCTCGATGAAAGCCAAGGCGCCCAAGGGATGGGACGTGGCTTTGAAGCCGAAACCGCCGTTGAGGATCTCATCGGACCATCTGCCGACGCAAAAGACCGTCGGGGTGTCGGTGACGGTCCCGGCCGGGACCGCGAAGGGGGAGTACCCGATCGAGATCACGTCCAAGGCCTCCGGGGCGAACCGGGTGACCAAGAAAGCCACAGTGGAGGTCAGGTCGGCGGCGACCTGTGCCTCGACCGATGACGGGCAGTGCGCCGTCGAACTGAGCGAGGCGGCCAACCACGACGGAACCGCCACGACCGCAGCCTCCGAGGAGGGCGACTTCGACGGGCAGGGCTGGAGCTACGACGCCGAACTGCTGCCGAAAGCCGGTCCGGTCACCTGGGACGACGTCACCTATGTCGCGCCTGATCCGTCGGGCACCGCTGAGAACTTCACCGAGGCCAAGGGACAGGCGATGCTGCTTCCTGAAGGAGACTACGGGAAGCTGTCGGTGGTGGCGTCCGCACACAATGGACCAGTATCGACCGCGTTGACGGTGCGGTACACCGACGGCAGCAGCGAGGACATCCCGGTGACCGTCGGCGACTGGGCGGGCTCAACGCCGTCGGGCAGCACGGTGGCGCTGGAGATGCCGCACCGGATCAAGGCCGGACAGGGCACGGACGGGCCGTCGGTGCGGCTGTACGGCAGCTCGCTCACATTGGACTCCGGCAAGAAGGTGCAGTCGGTGACTCTGCCCGACGACGCGCGCGTGGAGGTGTACGCGATCACGTTGCTGTAGCGGACATACAGGGTGGTTGCGGCGTCGTGAAGCTGGGCATCGGTCGATGTGAGGGAACCCGAGCACGGCAGAATGCCTTATTCTCGCCGTCGCCGTCCTGGCTCAACACCACCACACCGGCGACGAGGGCGAGGACCGCGATCACGTCGCCCACCACGAGCTTGCGCCCCCTGATTATCGTCAACACGATCGTCCTTTGCCGAATCGCGAATTCCCGTGTTTCCGTGCCATGACCGCATACGAGCGTCAGGCACGTCGAGATTGTCCACGAAACCCCTCTACAGCAACAGATCACCTTGTTCAGAGTGGAGGCTGGCGAAGTGCGCGAGTTTGTCGAGATCGGGCTCGACACCGAGACCGGGGCCGTCGGGCACGGCCAGCTCGCCATCGACGATGGGCAGCGTGGAGCTGAGGATGTCGTCCTCGAACAGGTAGTAGACGGTATCGATCGGATAGCTGATCTGCGGGGTCGCCGCCGCGACCTGCAGGTGCGCCGCCGTGGCCAGCCCGAGCTCGCCGCCGCTGTGCAGGTTCATGCCCCAGCCGGTGGTGGCGCAGATCCCGGCCAGCCGCTTGGTCGGCGCGATGCCGCCCCATTTGAAGACGTCGCCGTGCACCACGTCGACGGCGCCCAGCTCGATCGCCGGGACGACGTCCTCGAACCGGACCACGCACATGTTGGTGCACAACGGGACGCGCACCCGCTCGCGAACCTGCGCCATCGTGGCCAGGTCGGGGCATGGGTCCTCCAGGTACTCCAGCCGCAGCTCCTCGATGCGGCGGGCGTACTGGAGCGTGCGCGCCAGCGGCCAGTGTCCGTTGGGGTCGACCCGCAGCGCGAGGTCGGGTAGCCGCTCGCGGATGGCCTCCAGGTATCCCAGGTCGATCGCCGGGTCGTGGCTGCCCTTGAGCTTCAGCGCCCGGTAGCCCCGCGTGACGGCGTCGGCGGCCTCGTCGGCGATGGCGTCGGCGGTGGCCGCGCCGGTATCCTCCGGAGGCGTGAGTACATAGGTCAGTGCTATCCGGTCGGTCATTCCGCCGCCGATCAGCCGATGCAGGGGTTGCCCGGCGGCTTTGGCCATCAGGTCATGGCAGGCCATCTCCAGACCGGCGAGTGCGGCGTAGCCGAGGTAGCCGTAGAAGAACGGCACCATCGCCAGTTCGGCCGCGACGGCTTCGACGTCGTAGGGGCTGCGGCCTCGGTACGTGTCGAACAGTTTCCTGGTCAGGGCCGCGACGGGATCGCCGTGCATGGTCTCGCCCCACCCGACCAGCCCGGTGTCGGTGCGCAGGCGCACCACGGTCCGGGTGGTGCCGCGTCGGACCTCGAACGAGCTGACGAAGGCCGACCGGTAGGGCACGTTGACGACCCACACGTCGATGCCGTCAATGATCATGAGGATCCCGCCTGGTCGTCATCCGGCAGCGATACGTCGGCGAACCGGTCCAGCGCCTGGCCCAGTCGCTGCCCCAGGGCTCGCAGGCATTCGCGACCGGCTTCGATGTCCGCTTTAGCGGGGTCGTCGGTGAAGCCGCCCGACGTGGCCCAGTCTCCGGCGCGCACGACGGTTACGCCGGGGCCAAAATCTCCGGTGTGCACCATGGACGATCCCGGCGGGCCACCGGCCGCGGCATCGGGTGGCAGCAGGTCGGCGCGGGCGGCCATCAGCAGCGAAGCCTCGAACGCGCCCGCGTGCCCCGGCACCTGATCGGCCGGGAAGATCCCGTCGGGAACGAGCGTCCAGTAGCTGGCCGCCCCCAGTACCACCGGATGCCGGTTGACGGCGTCCTTGACCGCCAGGTGCACGCACTCGTCGTTGCCGCCGTGTCCGTTGAGGATGAAGATGCGGCGAAACCCGCTGCGCACGAAGGAATCGATCAGGTCGGCCAACACCAGCTGAAGCGTCCGCGACGACACCGATCCGGCACACGCGAACAGGTGATGAATCGAGTTGCCGTACGGGATGGTCGGTGCCAGTACCAACGGCCGCGACGTCGCGCTGGCCTCGATTCCCGCCTCGGCGACGGCTTCGGCCAATGCCGCGTCGGTGCCCAGCGGCAGCGACGGACCGTGTTGTTCGATGGCGCCGATCGGCAGCACCAGCACGGCTTCGGGCGCGATCCTGGCGACCTGTCCACGATCGATCGCGGCCAACCGCAGGAAATCCGGGGGCATGGGTGGTCACTCCCTACGCGTTCGCGACGTCACGGTGTGTCAGTCGTGACATGACCCCTGCACCTTACCGATCATGGAACGGAGGTGGTTGTGACCTGCGCCATCCGGTCGACCGCCGCACGCAACCGGTCGGGTGTGGTCGCCGCGTACGCGATGACCAGGCCGGGGAACGGGAGGGTGTCGGTGCGCATGTAGCGCGACAGGGCGATCACGTTGACACCGGCGTCGGCGAGCCTTGCGGCCAATGTGGAGTCCGATGTGTTCGGCGGCAGTCGCACCACGACGTGCAGTCCGGCGGCCACGCCGGTGGGCCGCCAGTGGGGGAGTCGGGTGGCGAGGGCTTCGACGAGGGCGTCGCGCCGCTGCCGGTACATGCGGCGGGTGCGGCCCAGATGCCGGTCGTAGCCGCCGTGCCGCAGGAACGTGGCGAAGGCGGCGTGCTCGATGACGCTGCCGCCACGGTTGAGGACGTCCTTGCCGCGCAACACGTCCCGGTGGAACCGGGCCGGGGCGACCAGCCATCCCAACCGCAGCCCCGGGGCCAGGGTCTTGCTGGTGGTGCCGATGTACGCCACCCGGGTCGGGGCGAGCCCCTGGAGCGCGGCCACGGCGGGGCGGTCGTAGCGGTGCTCGGCGTCGTAGTCGTCCTCGACGATCAGGGCGTCGTTGTCCGCCGCCCACTCCAGCAGCGCGAGCCGACGTCGCGGTTGGAGCACCACCCCCAGCGGATACTGGTGCGCGGCGGTGATCACCACGGCCCGGCAACCGGTGCGCCGCAACGCTTCCACGTCGAGCCCGGCGTCGTCGACCGGTACCGGTACCGGTTCCAGGCCGTTGCCCGACAGCAACTCGACCTGGCCGGGGTAGCAGGGGTCCTCCACCGCGATGCGGCGATGACCGGCGTCGCGCAGCGCCCGGGCCAGCAACGCTAGCGCTTCGGCGGCGCCGTGGGTGACGAGCACGCCGTCGGCCGTGGTGGTCACCGCGCGCACCCGACCCAGGTACGCGGTCAGTTCTTGCCGCAACGACGGCAGGCCAGCGGTGTCGGGGTAGGCCAGTGCCGCGTCCGGCAGTTCCGCCAGGGCGCGTTTGGTGGCCGCCAGCCACGCGGTGCGCGGGAAGTCCGACAGCGCGGGGATGCCGGTGCGCAGGTCGAACTCGAACGCCGGGTACCGCGTCGGCGCGGCGGCGGGCTCGGCCACCGGGCCGGGGCCGGACGAGGCGGCGACGTAGGTACCCGAACCGGGGCGCGTGCTCACGTATCCCTCGGCCGTCAGCTGCCGGTAGGCGGCGGTGACGGTGCCCCGGGCGACGTCCAGTTGCCGGGCCAGGTCCCGCGACGACGGCAGTCGGGTCCCGGGTGGGACGCGGCCGGAACGGATCGCCTCGCGCAGTGCGCGTTCGGTGCGGCGGCCGCGCTTGCCGTGGTCGACGGCGTCGTCGGCCAACAGCAGCTCACGTATCGCGTACCAGGGGTCGGGCATGGGAACCGACCCTACAACTGGACCAGTTTTCGTGCCAGCGACTGGACCTGTCACTGGACCGGATCGGTCAATACCGTGGCGGCATGGAATACACCAAACTCGGCCGTTGTGGCCTGTCGGTTTCGCGGCTTTGCCTGGGCACCATGAACTTCGGACCGCACACCTCCGTCGAGGACAGTCACGCGATCATGGACCGGGCGCTGGAGACCGGGTTCAACTACTTCGACACCTCCAACTCCTACGGTGGACGTCGCGGCGAGGGCGTCACCGAGCAGATCATCGGCCAGTGGTTCGACCAGCGCGAGTCGGCCAGGGACAAGGTGGTGCTGGCGACGAAGGTCTACACCCCGATGAGCCAGTGGCCCAACGAGGGCAGGCTGTCGGCCCGCCACATCATCGCCTCGTGCGAGGCGTCGCTGCGGCGGTTGCGCACCGACTGGATCGACGTCTTCCAGATGCACCACGTCGACCGCGACGTCACCTGGGACGAGATCTGGCAGGCGATGGAAACCCTGGTCGCCCAGGGCAAGATCCGGTACGCGGGTTCGTCCAACTTCGCCGGTTGGCACCTGGCCGCCGCCCAGGAAGCGGCGAACCGGCGGCATTTCCTGGGCCTGGTGTCCGAGCAGTGTCGCTACAACCTGATCACCCGGCACCCCGAACTGGACGTCATCCCGGCCGCGACGCACTACGGCATCGGCATCGTCCCGTGGTCGCCGCTGGAGAGTGGACTGCTGGCCGGGGTGCTCGCCAAACAGGCCGCCCGGACCTCGGTGCGGGGCGACAACGACCGCGCCGAGCTGATGCGCCAGCACCGCGACAGCATCGACGGCTACGAGAAACTGTGCGCCGACATCGGCACCGACCCCGCGGCGCTGGGTATCGCCTGGCTGCTGTCGCGTCCGGGAGTCACCGCCCCGATCATCGGACCGCGAACCACGGAGCAACTCGACAGTGCACTGTCGGCACTGGACGTGACCGTCGACGCCGAGGTCGAGGTCCGCCTGGACGAGCTGTTCCCGCCGATCGGGTCGGGCGGGCCGTCTCCCGAGGCGTGGGCCTGGTGACGGCGTTCGCGTTTCGTCCCATGGCCGAAGCCGACCTGTCCGATGTGGTCAGGTGGCTTCCGGCCGGGTTCGATCTGGCCGCCGCCAGGGACAAGTACCTGCCCTGGATCCGCGGCGAGCACCCCAACCACCTGACCCTCATCCTCGCCGACGGACACCCCTGCGGTTTCGCCTGGCATTACCGCGTCGGCGACCACCGCGAGTACAGCCTGGCCACCGGCGAACCCGACGCGATCGGGATCGACGTCATCGTCGGCGATCCCGGCGTCGGGGACCACGCGGCGCTGCTGCGGCAGTACCTGCGCCAGGTCGTGCTGACGGCACACCCCGACGCCACCCGCGTCATCTCCAGCCCGGCGGCCGACGACCTGTCGGCCGTGCGCATGCTGACCGGCGCGGGATTCACGCCGCTGCGCGACATCACCGTGTTCCCCGGCGAACCGGCCGAAACCCTGTGCGCCTTCACCGTGGGGGATACGAACGACTGAACCGGCGCACGTACTCTGGTCGCACTCGTTCCGCCAAGATCACCGCGCCCACAAGGCGCCGTCGTCCACGTTGGGAGAAGCATGACCGGGTACATCGACCTCGAAGCCGCCCACGGCGCCCACAACTACCACCCACTGCCAGTGGTGCTCAGCCACGGCGAGGGCGCCTGGGTCAGCGACACCGACGGCAACCGCTACCTCGACCTGCTGTCGGCGTACTCGGCGATGAACTTCGGACACCGGCATCCCCGCCTGGTGGCCGCCGCCAAGGCCCAGCTCGACCGGTTGACGCTCACGTCGCGGGCGTTCCACAACGACCAGCTCGGGCCGTTCATCGCCGAACTGGCGGCACTGGCCGAAATGGACGCTGTCCTGCCGATGAACACCGGCGCCGAAGCCGTCGAGACCGGCATCAAGACCGCCCGCAAATGGGGCTACACTCGCAAGGGCGTCGCCGCCGATCGCGCCCGCATCATCGTGTTCGACGGCAACTTCCACGGCCGCACCACCACCATCGTCGGGTTCTCCACCGACGAGACCGCCCGAGCCGACTTCGGTCCGTTCGCCCCCGGATTCGACATCGTGCCCTACGGCGACGCCGACGCCCTCGAAGCCGCCATCACCCCCGACACCGTCGCCATCCTCGTGGAACCGGTGCAGGGCGAGGCCGGGGTCATCGTGCCGCCCAAGGGCTGGCTGCCCCGGCTGCGGCAACTGTGCGACAGCAACGACATGCTGCTGATCGCCGACGAGATCCAAACCGGACTGGGCCGCACCGGCCACACCTTCGCGTGCCAGCGCGAAGGCGTGCGCCCCGACATCTACCTGCTGGGCAAGGCGCTGGGCGGCGGCATCATCCCGGTGTCGGCGATGGTGGCCGACCGCGCGGTCATGGACGTGTTCGCGCCCGGACAGCACGGCTCCACCTTCGGCGGCAACCCGCTGGCCAGCGCGGTCGCCCGCGAGGTCGTGGCGATGCTGGCCACCGGCGAATGGCAGCAGCGCGCCCGCGACCTGGAAAAGCACCTGGTCTCGGCGCTGGACCGGCTCGACCCCACGCTCGTCGCCGAGACCCGGGTGTGCGGACTGTGGGCCGGGGTGGAACTGTCGGCGGCCGCGCCACCGGCGCGAACCGTGTGCGAACGCATGGCCGCCGCGGGCGTCCTGTGCAAGGAGACCCACGACACCACCGTGCGCATCGCGCCACCCTTGGTGATCGAGCCGCACGAGATCGATCATGCTGTAGACGTCATGATGCAAGCCCTGAACTGATCGAGGAGGTCCCATGACCACGGTCGCGGTACTCGGCGCCGGAA
Organism: Stackebrandtia nassauensis DSM 44728; assembly: GCF_000024545.1. Classification (GTDB taxonomy): domain Bacteria; phylum Actinomycetota; class Actinomycetes; order Mycobacteriales; family Micromonosporaceae; genus Stackebrandtia; species Stackebrandtia nassauensis. The sequence goes on along the minus strand of NC_013947.1, from coordinate 3,504,257 downwards.
AGATCGGACAGACAGTCCTGGCCGGACTGTGCCGGGCGGGGTGGTCACCGGACGATCTGATCGCCACGGTGCGCCGCCGCGAACACGGCGAGGCGATACACGCCGAACTCGGCGTGCGGGTCCTGGACACCGCCGCGGCCGCGCAGGCCGCCGACATCATCGCGGTGGCCGTGAAACCGCAGGACGCCGCCACCCTGCTGGAGTCGCTCAGCCCGCACGTCAAGGACGGCCAGCTGGTCGTGTCGCTGTGCGCGGGCCTGCCGACGGCGTTCTTCGAGAAGCGGCTACCCGACAGCATCCCGGTGGTGCGGGCGATGACGAACACCCCGGCACTGGTCGCCGAGGCCATCACGGTGCTGTCGGCGGGCAGCCACGCCGGGCAACGCGACCTCGACGTCGCCGAGGAACTGTTCCGTCCGTTGGGAAAGACGCTGCGACTGGCCGAGCACCACCAGGACGCCGTCACCGCGCTGTCGGGCTCCGGCCCGGCGTACTTCTACTACCTGGTGGAGTCCATGACCGACGCGGCGATCCTTTTGGGACTGCCGCGCGCCGACGCCCACGAGCTGATCGTGCAGACCATCGTGGGCGCGGCGGCGATGCGGCGCGACACCGGCGACCACCCGGTCAGCCTGCGTGAGACCGTCACCTCCCCGGCCGGTACCACGATCAACGCGGTCCGCGAACTGGAACGGCACCGGGTGCGCTCGGCGATCGCCGACGCCGTCGAGGCCGCCCGCGACCGGGGCCGCCAGATCGCCGAGGACGCCGACTTAGCGGTCGAGAATCGTCGCCGTCGCGGCGGGCCCGACCATGAGCCCGCCGTCGACGGGCAACGTCACGCCGGTGATCCACTCGGCCTCCGGTGCCGCCAAAAACGCCACGGCGGCGGCCACGTCCTCGGGCTCACCGACCCGACCGGCCGGATACAGGTCCTTCAACCGCTCCAGCTGCGCGGCCTGCTCGGGACCGTTGTCCGTCCACACCCGAGTGCGGATGGTGCCGGGCGCGACCACGTTGAACCGCACCCACCCGGCCTCCGCGTCGCGGGCGCCCCGGGCGCGCCGCCCATACTGGACGGCCAGGTTGGTGCTGGCGCTGATCAACCCCGCCTTGGCGGCCGAATACGGGACCTCACCCACGGCGCCCATCCCGTTGACCGACGCGATCGACACCACCGCCCCGCCATCCGGCGCGGCCAGCAACCACTCCAGACACGCACGGACACAACGCATCGCGCCCACCAGGGTCGGATCAACGATGCGCTGCCACTCGTCGTCGTCCAGATCGGCGAACGCCAGTCCGCTGGCGATACCGACGTTGTTGACCAGCACGTCCAGCCGCCCGAACGCGTCGACGGCCGCCGCCACCGCGGCCTCGACCGAGGCACGGTCCCGGACGTCACACGCCACCGCCAAACCGTCCAACTCCCGGGCGGCGCGCTTGGCGGCCTCGGCGTCGATATCGGCGACCACGACCCGCGCGCCCTCAGCGGACAACCGTTTCGCGCACGCGTAACCGATGCCGTGGGCGGCGCCGGTGAGGAACGCGACCTTGCCGTCAAACCGTCGCATGGGGATTCCCTTTCGGTCGTGGAGTCACGATGACTCGGTAGGTGCGACCCCGAGGCTACTCAGTCGATCACCGATCCCAGGGTCACGTTCGCGGTGGTCGCGGTCATCGCGCTGGCCCGGTCGCTGGCCATGAACGCCGCGACCTCGGCGACCTCGTTGACCGCCAGCGCACGCTCCAGCGGACTGCCCGACGAGACCATCGTCAGCAGTTCCTCGAACGGCAGGCCCAGCCGCTCCGCGGCGCGCTGCCACACCTGGCCGACGTGGGAGCCGAGCTGTTCGGCGGTCTCGCGCATGCCGGTGGGGCGGATGCACACCACCCGGATCCCGTGCGGCCCAAGCTCAGCGGCCAGTTGACGGGACAGGGATTCGATGGCGGCGTGTGCCAGGCCGAAGCTTCCGCTGAAGGCGGCGGCCGAGCGGGCCATGGGGCCCGACAGCGGGAGGATCACGCCGGATTTCTGTTTCATCATGCGCAGGGCCGCGGCGCGGGCGGTGATGAAGTGGGTGCGGGTGTAGTCGCGGATCGGGGTGCCGAACACGTCGGCGGAAATCTCCACCAGCGGCACGCCCTGGTCGCCGTTGTCGATGCCGACGCCGTTGAAGGAGACGTCGAGGCTTCCGGCGCTCGACACCACCTGCTCAGCGTGCGCGTCCACCGCGTCCTCGTCGAGTGCGTCGACTCGCGCGGCCTCGGCCTGGGCTCCGGAGTCTCGCAGCTCCGTCGCGAGGGCCTCCAGCGGCTTCAGTGTGCGGCCGGTCAGGAACACGCGGGCTCCCTCCCTGGCGAAGGCGCGGGCCACCGCGCTGCCGACGGCTCCGCCCGCTCCGTAGACGACCGCGTTCTTTCCGTTGAGCAACATGTCTTCCTCCTGGTTGTTGGACCGTTCGCGACTGAGACCGGTCCCTGGGGAAAAACTCATCGCTCCTACGGCGAAGTCATCGGCAGGTCGAAGGCCGCGAAGCAGTCGGTGCCGAAGGTGGTGACCTCCTGGACGTAGCCGTCCTCGATGCGCAGCACGGTCAGCGCGAACGCCTGGAACAGCGGGTCGTCGCCCGTGCGGATGTAGCTGGCCACGGCGGGCTGACGGTTGGCGCTGGTGGCCAGCAGCCGCATGTCGGGTGCGTCGGCGACCTCCAGGATCGGGGCCCACGCGGCCATGATCGTGTCGCGGCCCTGGTACCAGACCGGTTCGGGGCTGAGGTTGCCTCCGGCACCGCCCTGGTGACTGACGCGGGCGTCGGCGGCCAGCAGTGCCGCCACCGCCTGGGTGTCGGCGCGTTCCAGCGCGTCCATGTAGCGGTGCAGCAGGTCGCGGTCGGTGGCGCTCAGTTCGGTGGTGCGGGCCCATTCGCCGCGTTGCCGGGGCAGCTGGGTCTTGAGCGTGGCGCGGGCGCGTTGCAGTGCGCTGTTGGCCGACGCGACGGTCGTCTCCAGCGCCGAGGCGGTGTCCTTCGCGGACCAGTCGAGCACGTCGCGCAGGACCAGCGCCGCCCGCTGCCGGGCGGGTAGGTATTGCAGTGCCGCTATGAAGGCCAGCTCGAGGGTTTCGCGGGACACGGCGGCCGCGTCGGGTTCGAGTTCGCCGGACTTGAGCATCTCCAGGGCCCTGTCGGGGTAGGGCCGCAGCCACGGGACCGCGACGGCGGGTGCCGCGGCTTCGCCTATGGCCTGTTGGCGTGCCGGGGCGTGCCGGGACAGCGCGTCCAGGCACACGTTCGTCGCGATCCGGTACAGCCAGGCCCGGAACGTGGAGCGTCCCTGGTAGGAGGTGCGGTAGCGCCAGGCGCGCAGGTAGGTCTCCTGCACCAGGTCCTGCGACTCGTCGACCGAGCCCAGCATCCGGTAGCAGTGCGCCTGCAACTCGGGACGGTACCGCTGGGCGAGCCTGCCGAACTCGGCTTCGTCACCGGCCTGGGCGGCCGCGACCGCCGCACTGGTTTCGCTTGTCATCAACAGCGAGGTTAGTCCAGATTGGTGAGGTCAAGTGTGGATAGTCGCTCGGCGTCGGACAGGATGTCGATCTCGGTGATCCTGCCGTCCACGACGGAGAAGCTCATGATCGAGAAGAGTTCGCCGTCGACGAAGTTGAGCTGGCCCTCGGTGCCGTTGACCAGGGCCGGCCGGGTGATGGCGATGGCGGCCATGCGGTGGAACGTCTCCAGCTGACCCGCGACGGCGTCGCGGCCGCGCAGCACCACCACGTCGGGCAGGGCGCCGGTGTCGCCGCGCAACACCACGTCGGGGTCGAGAATGGACACCAGCGCGGCGAAGTCGCCCTCGCGGGCGGCGGACAGGAAGGCGTCGACCGCGCGGCGCTGGGCGGCGCGATCAGGGTCGGGCTTGGGCGCCGAGGCCCGGACGCGACCGCGGGCGCGGCTGGCGAGCTTGCGGGTCGCGGCGGGGGTGCGGTCGACGATCGGGGCGATCTCGTCGAACGGAAGCCCGAACAGGTCGTGCAGGACGAAGGCCAGCCGTTCGGCCGGGGTGAGTGATTCCAGGACCACCAGCAGCGCCAGCCCGACGGAATCGGCGATGAGCGCGGCGTGTTCGGGGTCGGCGGCCGGGTCGGTGACGACGGGGTCGGGCAGCCGGGTCTCCAGTGGTGTCTCGCGCCGGGAACGGCGGGAGCGCAGCATGTCGAGGCAGACGCGGCCCACGACCGTGGTCAGCCAGCCGCCGAGGTTGTCGATGGCCCCGTCGTCGGAGCGGGCCAGCCGCAGCCAGGCCTCCTGGACGGCGTCCTCGGCCTCGCTGAGGGAGCCGAGCATGCGATAGGCCACGGCCTTGAGGTGGGTGCGGTGTTCCTGGAACCGGTCGGCCAGGTAGCGCTGCTCGGTCACGGTCACTCCTCTCGTCACGATGATCTCCCGCATTGACGGGGGAAACCCGACGAATGTGACCGCGCCCGGTTGTGGCAAACGCCACGGTCACAACGTCCAGACGGGGTTCGTCAAGTCCGGCGAGATCAACAACCTGACGAACGGAGCAATGCGATGACCGAAGTACACGGAACCGTGGCCGAGGGCTTTGAGGCGGTGCGCGAGGAGTTCGCCGCCGTGGCCGAGGAAGCGGGGACGCAACTGGCGGCGTATGTCCATGATCGACGCGTCGTGGACCTGTGGACCGGCGAGGACGTCACCGGCGACACCCTCACCGGGATCTACTCGTCCACGAAGGGCGCGGCGAGCCTGGTGGCCGCGCTGTTGACACAGGACGGCGTGCTGGACCTCGACCGGCCGATCGTCGACTGCTGGCCGGAGTTCGGCGCGGCCGGGAAGGACCGCATCACCCTGCGCGACGTGCTGTCGCACCGCTCGGGAATCATCGGCGTCGATGATGGACTGTCGGCGGACGAGCTGGCCGACGACGCGGTGATCGCTCAGCGGCTGGCGGCCCAGGCCCCGCACTGGCGGCCGGGCATGGCATACGGATACGGCGGCTTCGTGACCTTCGCGGTCGTCGGCGAGGTCATCCGTCGGATCACCGGACGCACCCTCCAGGCGCACTTCACCGAACGGGTCCGTGAGCCCTTCGACCTGGACGTCTACCTTGGACTGCCCGAGGATCGCGAGGACCGGTACCGCACGATCCTGGCCAGCCTGGCCACACCGGAGGAACAGGCAGCGTTCTGGGCGAACGTTCCCGGGCCCAACAGCCTGCTGGGCGTCGCCTACGGCCTCAACACCGATCCGCCTCTGGACCAGGTGGCCTTCGCCAACACCCGCCGGGTCCGGGAACGGGGTCAGGCTTCCGGCGGCGGGGTCGGCAGTGCGCGCGGCCTGGCGGGAATGTACGCGGCGGCGGCTTTCGGCCTCCATGGCCGGGACCCGTTGCTGACGGCCGCGACCGCCACCGAGTTCGCGACGATCCACACGATCGGCGGTGACCTCGTCCGGGGTGCGTCATCGGCCTTCGGTCTCGGGTTCGAGGCCAAGGGGCAGCAGTACCCGTTCCTCAGCGCTCGCGCGTTCGGCCACGCCGGGTCGGCGGGTTCGGAGGCGTTCGCGGACCCGATCACGGGTATCGCCTTCGGTTACACGCGGCGCCGGTTCTCGTTCAACTGGAGCTATCCGGAACACGACCGGCTGGTCGCCGCCGTGCATCGCGCCGCTGTCAGTCGCCGAACGGGTAAGGCTGCCTGATCCGTCCGAACTGGAAACGGATCAGCGCGTCGGTGCCGACTTTGAGGTAGGCGTGGCCTGGGGCGTCGGGCAGGTCGTAGGCGTCGGGTACCCCGATCACTCCCCGGGACTCGGTCGCCGTATCGGTTCGCATGGCGATCCGGTAGGACAGGAACCCGTCCAGGCCACGCACCCGGGCTTCGGCGAGGTGCTGGGTGGCCACCAGCAGGTGGACACCCAGCTTGCGACCCAGACGTCCGATGTGGATGAGCGTGCTGAGGAAGTCCGGTGCCGCACCGATCAGGTCGGAGAACCCGTTGACGACGACCAGCAGGCTCGGTAGTGGGGTGAGGGGATCACCGCTCTGCCGGGCCCGCTCGTACTGGGAGTGGGTGTCGACGCCGTCGGCCTCGTTGAGCAGTCGGCGCCGGTAGTCCAGCTCGGTGACGATCGCGTGCTCGAGCCAGTCCAGCAGGGACGGCTGCCCCCGTAGATCCTTGACGACGAATCTGGTGTGGAGCAGACGCCCGAACCTGTCGAAGCCGTCTCCGTCGTCGAAGTCCACCAGCATGAGGTTGAGTTCCTCGGGCGTGTGTGACCGGGCCAGGCTGGTTACGATGGCGCGCAAGGCTTCCGGCATCCCCGACCCGGGAGCGCCGATGAGCATGCCGTGCGGCCCGATGCCGTTGTGGAAGTGGTCCTTGAGGTCAAGCTCCAGGGGGCTGCCCGTGTCGGTCAACCCGATCGGGGCTCGCAGTCGCTGTTCCCAGAGCTTGGCCCGCCACCGTCCCTGATCGATCGGTTCGTACGACGACTGGACGTCCTCATCGGAGGGCACGGGCTCGGTCTCGTCGTGCGGTTCCAGCCCGGCGCGCAGGGTCGTCAGCTTGATCGCCTGGGTGACAACGCGTTTGCCCGCGCTTCGGCCGATGACCATGATGATGTCGACCGGGTTGTACATGACCCTGCGCAGCACGAGCCGCACGGCGGGCTCAGTGCCGAACCGGTCGCGGAACTCGGTTCTGGCGCCATTCGCGATGTTGTCCACGCACTCCTGGAGCTCGTCGGGAAAGTCCTCGAACCAGTCGGGCAGTTCGGCTTCGGTGCCGATCACCTCGACACCGTCGGTGTGGCCGGGTTCGAGGTCGACCGTCGCCCAGATGACGCCGCCGCAGTTGCCGTAGGACCCGGCGCGGACCTTGATGCCCCGGATCGGCAGTGCGCGTAGTAGATCGTCGACGGATTTCATGGCTGGGCCGCCCATTCGGCCAGCCCGGTGGCGGTGAGGATCGCGTCGAACGCGACCTCGGCGGCACCGAGGACCGCCGCCTGGGCACCGAGCGAGGTGGCCAGCAGCGGTGGGGGAGACGCGCGGCGGAACACCATCAGCCCCGAGTCGAAGCCCTCGGCGACGGCGTCGGGGAACAGTTGCCGCAGTTGGGGAGCGAGTCCACCCAGGACGACGGTGTCGGGGTCGAGCGCGTTGACCAGTCCGGCGACGCCGCTGCCGAACGCGGTGGCGCAGCGCCGCACCGCCGCCGTGGTGGCCGGATCGCCGTCGGCGCGGGTCATCGCCTCGACGGCGTAGCTGCGGGGGTCGTGGGGTGGACGGTCACCCCGGTGCCGGGCCATGGCGCGGCCGTCGACCTCCAGGTCCCAGCAGCCCCGGGCCCCGCAGGGGCAGGCCAGGTCCCGGTCACCGAAGGGCAGGTGCCCGAACTCGCCACCGGCCCCGGTGGCTCCGGCGGCCGGGACGCCGTTGTCGATGAGCACACCTCCCACACCGACCTCAATGGTCAGATACAGCATGGTGCGCGAGTCGCGGCCGCTGCCTCGGCGCGCTTCGGCGACCCCCGCGAGGGTGGCGTCGTTGCCCATGAGGATCGGCAGCCTCGGCTGGTGGCCGTCGTCCAGCGCCCCCAGGTCGACGTCGTGCCAGTCCAAAGTGCTGGCCTGCACCAGGCGGCCGGAGCTGACCGTGCCCGCCACGACGATGGACACGGCACGCAACCGGAAGCCGTAGTCGTCGCGCACCTCGCGAAGGTCGGTGCGCAGCCGCGCGATGAGCCCCGCCGGATCGTCGCCGGTGTGGCGGCCCTGGTGCGTCTCGACGATGGTGCCGTCCAGGTCGACGACGGCGATCTGGAAGTCCTCGTGCCGGATGTTGACGACGGCGACGGTGGGGCCGTCGGGGTTGGCGCGCAACGCGCCGGTGGGCCGGCCGCGGCCGGTGGTGGCGGCGACGGTCTCCTCGACGAGGTGGAGCTGCCGCAGCCGGGTGGTGACCTCGGTGGCCGAGCTGCTGCTCAGCCGCAGGGTCTGGGCGGCGGCGGCCCGGGTGATGCCGGGCTGGCGGCGCACGAGCCGCAGCACGTCGACGGCGGTCTGCCAGCGCGCGGCTTCGCCACGGCGGGGCCGGGAGGCGGCTGAGTCTTTGGTGGATGGCATGTCGCGAACCATTCTATTATACTCGGACTCCGAGTTTATTCATTGTCGAGGTGATGGCATGTTGTTTCTGGACAAGGTCGCGGCGATCCTGCTGGACATGGACGGCACCCTGGTCGACTCCGACGCCGCCGTGGAACGCGCCTGGCGGTCATGGAGCGCCGAATACGGTGTCGACCCGGAACAAGCGGTCGAGTCGGTGCACGGCCCCACCGCCGAGGCCACGGTCCGGCGACTGTGTCCACAGTTGTCCGACGCGCAGGTCGCCGTCGCCGCCGACCGGCAGATGGCCTTGCAGTACGAGGACCTGTCCGACGTGGTCGCGACCCCGGGAGCGTCGGAACTGCTGTCCCTCGCGGAACGGCTCGGGCTTCCCTGGGGCGTGGTGACCAGCGCCGACCGGAAACTGGCCCACGCCCGGCTGGCGGCGGCGGGGATTACCCCGCCGGTACTGGTGACATTGGACGACGTCCGCCACGGCAAGCCGGACCCGGAGGGCTACCTGTCGGCGGCGGCGAAGCTGGGCGTCGACCCGGCGACCTGCCTGGTGGTGGAGGATTCGCTGCCCGGCCTGGAGGCGGGACGGCGCGCGGGCGCCCACACCGCGTCGCTGCGCGGGCTGCCCGCCGACCTGGAGCTGACCGACCTGAACCAGCTCGCGTGGCTGTTGGCCCGATCCCGCAAGACCCGCGACTGGTGGACCGACACCGTCGGCTACCAGGTGTACCTGCCGTCCTTTCACGACACCGACGGCGACGGCTGGGGCGACCTGCCGGGCGTCACCCGTCGCCTCGACCACCTCGTCGAGCTCGGCGTCGACGTCGTGTGGCTGACGCCGTTCTTCGTGTCCCCCATGCGCGACCACGGCTACGACATCGCCGACTACCTGCGCGTCGCCCCGGCCTTCGGCGGCGGCGACGCCCTCGACGAGCTGCTGCGACAGGCGCACCGACGCGGACTGCGCGTGATGGGGGACCTGGTCGTCAACCACACCAGCGACCAGCACCCCTGGTTCCGCGACGCCGAAGCCACACTGGACAGCCCCTACCGCGACTACTACATCTGGCGCGACCCGGCCCCCGACGGCGGGCCACCCAACAACTGGCTGTCCCACTTCGGCGGTCCGGCCTGGACCCGAAGCCCCGCGACCGGGCAGTACTACCTGCACCTGTTCAGCCCGCAGCAGCCGGACCTGAACTGGCACAACCCGAAGGTCGCCGACGAGATCGACGCCGTCCTCGACCACTGGTTCACCCGAGGGCTCGACGGCTTCCGCATCGACACCGCCGCGTACCTCGTCAAGCACCCGGAACTGCCGGACAATCCCGTGCTGCCCGACGGGACGCTGTCGCCGGTCAACGGCGCCACCCTCGCGTGGCGCGGCCAGGACCACCGCTACGACATCCACCAGCCGAGCGTCCACACCATCCACGAACGCTGGCGCCGCGTGGCCGACCGCCACGACGGCTTCCTCGTCGGCGAGATCTACGAACTGGACCCGCACGCGCTGGCCGACTACGTCGCCGACGAGCGACTGCACTCCGCGTTCTGGTTCGGTCTACTGGAGAGCGACTGGGATCCGGGGCGCGTCAATGACATGATCATCTCGGCCGCGTCGGCCTCACCCCGGTTGTCGTGGGCACAGGGCAACCACGACCGCGCCCGGGCCGCGACCCGCTACGGCGGCGGGCCCGTCGGACGCCGCCGCTCGCTGGCGATGCACGCGCTGATGGCCTTCCTGCCCGGCACCATGTGGATCTACCAGGGCGAGGAACTGGGGCTGCCCAACGGCACCGTCCCCGATGGACACGGGGCCGACCCGCTGGCGCTGTCACAGCCCGACCAGGGCCGCGACGTGGCCCGCACCCCCATGCCATGGGACGACGGGCTCGGCCTCGGTTTCACCACCGGCACCCCGTGGCTGCCGCTGGGCGGACGGCGACCGGCCGACACCGTGGCGGCGCAGCGACCCGACCCCACCTCGCATCTGAGTGCGCTGCGCCGACTGCTGTCGGCCCGGCGAGTCCTGCTGACCGACGTCGACGAACCTGCGATCACCCCCGCCCCTGCGGGGCGGCTGACCGGCTACCGCCGGGGACACCTGCGGGTGCTGGCCAACCTGACCGACGAGCCCGTGCCGGTGCCGATGCCAACGGGGACAACGGTCTTCGACACCGACGACCCCACCGTCACGATGACCCACCGGCGACCGTGCCCGGCCAGTCTCGCCGCCCAGCAGGCGATCGTTCTCGTGGACGAGCCACAGTGACCGTCCACACTGTAAGGATCGCCAGAGCACCCGCGTCGCCGGCCAACGACCTGCCCACCGGACTGGCGCAGGCGTCGCTGGGGTTCCTGCTGGCCGCGCTGGGCCCCTACGTGCTGCTGCTGGCCGCCGAGCTGCACAAGACCCGCGAGCAGGTCGGCTGGCTGTCGTCGGTCTTCGGCGTCGGCCTCGTCGTGGTCGCGGTGGCGGCGTTGGTGTTCCAGCAGGCTCGGGTCGCGATCGTGCTGCGGGTCGCTGCCGCCGCTGCGGCGGCGGGAGCCGGGGTCGCGGCCGCGGTGCCGTCGATGTGGGGCGCGGCTGTGGGCGTGTTGCTCATCGGGATCGGTGGCGCCGGAATCGTCCTGGCCACCCCGGCGCTGCTGCGCGGCCAAGCGGTGGCCGCCAGGCTCACGCGGGTCATCGCCGCCTCCAGCTGCGCCAGCATCACCGCGCCGCTGCTGGTCGCGGTGGTGCGCGACATGGGGCTGCCCGGCAGGCTCGCGCTGCTGGCACCGATCCCGGCCCTGGTCGTGGCGGCGGCCTCCCGCTGCGCGGAGCCGTCGGCCGACACGGGGACTCGGCCCACCTGGACTCCCGCAGCTTCGCGCGGCGCGAAGCCGCCAGCGGCGACGGGGTCACGGGCCAGCTCGACATCTGGGGCCTCGCGCTGCGCGGAGCCATCAGTGGCGACGGGGACTCGGCCCACCTGGACTCCCGCAGCTTCGCGCGGCGCGAAGCCGCCAGCGGCGACGGGGTCACGGGCCAGCTCGACATCTGGGGCCTCGCGCTGCGCGGAGCCATCAGCGGAGACGGGGACTCGGCCCACCTGGACTCCCGCAGCTTCGCGCGGCGCGAAGCCGCCAGCGGCGACGGGGTCACGGGCCAGCTCGACATCTGGGGCCTCGCGCTGCGCGAAGCCATCAGCGGAGACGGGGACTCGGCCCAGCCGGACACCTGCGGCTTTCCGCAGCAAGGTGCTGTCAGCGGCGACGGGGTCACGGGCCCGCTGGATACCTGGGGCCTTCCGCAGCGCGAAGCCGTCGGCCGCGACGGGGTCGCGGGCCAGCTGGGGACCCGCGGCTTCGCGCTGCGCGGAGCCGTCCCACCTCGACGCGGGGACCGACGCTCGGCGGGCGTCGCCCAGGATGGTGGCCAGCGGCTGGCTGTGCATCGTGTTGGCCGTGGCCAGCGAGTTCTGCTTCACCATCTGGGGCGCGGCCCGGCTGCGCGACAGCGGTGCCTCGGCCACCACCGCCGCCGCGTTGAGCGCCGCGTTCCTCGTCGGCATGGCCGCGGGCCGACTGGCCGCGCCGCGTGTCGCCGCCCGCCCCGCGACCGTGCCGGTCGCGTGCCTGACCGCCATCGCCGGTACCGGCATCGTGTGTCTCGCCCAGGATCCCTGGCCGGTGGCCGTCGGTCTGGCCGTCGCCGGTCTGGGCATCGCTGTGCTTTACCCGATCACCCTCGCCCGGCTCACCGCCGCACCCGGACTGTCGCCCAGCCGCTCGGCCGCGTTGGGGGCGTTGGCCTCCGGTACGGCCATAATCGCCGCCCCCAGCCTGCTCGCCGTTGTAGGCTCCGCCGTGAGTCTGCGGGTGGGATTCGTGCTGCCCGGCGTCTTGCTGGTGATGTTGCTGGCCCTGTCACGCACCCACAGGAGTTCACCATGGACAGTCCCGGCGTAGCGCTCGTCACCGGCGCCTCGCGCGGCCTCGGCGCCGCCATCGCCCGACGCCTGGCCGCCGACGGCTGGGCCGTGGCCGTCAACTATCGCTCCGGTGCCGCGCTCGCCGACGGGGTCGTCGACGCCATTCGGGCTGACGGTGGTGTCGCGGCGGCTTTCGGGGCAGACGTCACCGACGAGACGGCCGTGACCGTCCTCGTCGACCGGATCACCCGCGAGCTCGGTCCCGTCGGCGTGCTGGTCACCAACGCCACCGGCCCGCAGCCCGCCACCGCCGTGGCCGACCTGACCTGGCAGGCGCACCTGGATCAGTTGCTGTTCTTCGTGAAGAGCCCGACGCTGCTGCTGCGCGCCGTGCTCCCCGCGATGCGTGAGGCCGGGCGGGGGCGGGTCATTCAGATCGGCTCCGACATCTTCGAACGCGCGCTGCCCGGCATGTCGGCCTACGTCGCCGCCAAGGGCGCCCAACTGGGACTGACCCGCTCCTGGGCACGGGAACTGGGGCCGTCGGGAATCACCGTCAACATGGTGGCCCCGGGCTGGATCCCGGTGGAGCGTCACGCCGACGCACCGGCCGCGGACCTGGAGGAGTACCGAGACGACGTGCCGCTGGGGCGACTTGGCGTACCCGACGATGTCGCCGCCGCCGTGTCGTACCTCGCCTCGGACGCGGCGGGATTCGTGACCGGACAACGCATCACCGTCAACGGAGGGCACACCATCCCATGAGCGTCACTCCATTCCGGGTGGACACGGCACCGGCGGTCCTCGACGACCTGCGCGACCGGCTGCGGGCGACCCGCTGGCCCGAGCCCGAGACGGTCGACGACTGGAGTCAGGGCGTACCGCTGGACTACCTGCGGAGCCTGTGCGAGTACTGGGCCGAGCAGTACCACTGGCCCACCCGGCAAGCCCGGCTCAACACCTGGCCGCAATATCGCACCACAGTAGATGGACTGGGCATCCACTTCATACACGCTCGCTCGCCGCACCCCGACGCGATGCCGCTGATCCTCACCCACGGCTGGCCCGGCTCCGTCGTCGAGTTCACCAAGGTGCTCGGACCGCTCACCGACCCCGTCGCCCACGGCGGCCGGGCCGCCGACGCCTTCCACGTCGTGTGCCCCTCGCTGCCGGGCTACGGCTTCAGCGACAAACCGCCGCGCACCGGCTGGGGAGTCGAGAGGATCGCCGACACCTGGGCCGAGCTCATGGCCAGGCTGGGCTACCGCCGCTTCGGCGCCGCCGGATCGGACTGGGGCACCAGCATCAGCACCCTGCTGGCGCTGCGCCACCCCGAACTCCTCACCGGGATACACCTGGTGCCGCCACTGGCCGCACCGGACACTTCGGACACTTTCACCGATGCCGAACGCGACGCGCTCGCACGGCTCAAGACCCGCCAGGCCACCGGAGACGGCTACAGCGTCCAGCAGTCCACCCGCCCGCAGACCATCGGATACGGACTGGTGGACTCGCCGGTGGCCCTGTGCGCGTGGCTGGTGGAGAAGCTGTGGGAGTGGACCGACCACGACGGCGACCTCCACTCGGTACTGTCCCGCGACGAGGTGCTGGACAACATCATGCTGTATTGGCTGCCCGGCACCGGAGCCTCGGCCGCGCGGCTGTACTGGGAGAGCATCCGCACCATCCAGAGCTGGTTCACCGAGTCCACACCGGACACCATCGCGGTTCCGGCCGGCTGCTCGGTGTTCCCCGCCGAGCTGCCGCACCCGTCCCGGCGCTGGGCCAAGCGGCGGTTCACCGACATCCGGTACTGGGGTGAGCCATCGCGCGGCGGACACTTCGCCGCCTTCGAACAGCCCGAATCGTTCGTCGCCGAGCTGCGCGCCTTCTTCAGCCTGGTGCGAGGCGGGGAAGCGACCTAGAGCACCACCAGCGGCGCGACGCCAACGCGGCCAGCCCGGCACCGGCGGCGTTGAGCAGCACATCGTCCACCGAGGTCACCCGGTCCAGGCGCAGCACGTACTGCGCGACCTCGACCAGCACCGAACAACCCGCCGCCAGCAACAGGATCCGTGGCAGCGACGCCAAGGCCGCGAACCGTATCGGGGCGAAAAAACCCAGTGCCGTGAACACCAGCAGGTTGCCGACGATCTGACCCGTGGCCCGCAGCGGCCCGTCCTCGAAGATCTCCAGCAGATCCAGCACCGGAACCAGGTGCACCCGATCCGAGACGGTGCCGACCTGGCTGCCGGGCAACATGATCATCCACACCCACGGCACCGTCCCGTAAACGATGCCGACCTCGGCCAGCGACCGTCGCCACGCCGACGGGTCGCCGTTGGCGCTACGACGACGGGCCAGCACCCACACCAGCAGCCCGCACAGCGGCAACGCGAGCACGGTGAGGGCCGAGACGCCGGTGAAGGTGCCGAACCAGCCGTACCATCCCTTGAGCATGCGTCCTCCGTGGTGTCACAGCGAAACGATACGGTACGGCCCAGCGCACTGTTGACGACAGAAAGCAGGTCCCGTGGCCGCCACGCCCGCCGCCAAACCGGCAGCACCGCAACTGCCCGCCTCCGGTACCGAAGCCGACGTCGACGAGCACCCGCTCGTCGACGACGCGGAATGGTGGCAGCTGACGTTCACCGGCGCCGACGCGTCCGACGCCGAGGCGGAGGGCTTCACCGTCGAGGCCACCCGGCTGTCGCGTGTGGACCTGTCGGGTGGGCGGTGGACGAAGGGCGCCTGGCGCAACTGCGTCTTCGAGGACGGCAACCTGGCCAACACCCACGCCTCCGACTGCGGCCTGCAACGGTCGTCGTTCGCGACGATGCGCATGACCGGCTGGCAGTGGAACAACGGCGTCGTCAAGGACGTCACCTTCACCGGGTGCCGGATGGACCTGGCGGGCTTGCGGTTCTCGCGGCTGCGGCACGTCGTTTTCGACGGCTGCCGCCTGACCGGCGTCGACCTCACCAACGCCGAACTGACCAGCGTGCGCTTCACCAACTGCGACCTGACCGGCGCCCGGCTGCATCACGCCACGATGGACAACGTCCGGCTGGAGGGTTGCGTGCTGGAGGACGTCACCGGGGTCGAGGCGCTGCGCGGCGCCACCGTCGCCAGTGGCGACCTGCTGCCGTTGACGTTCAGCATGGCCGCCAGCCTCGGCATCACCGTGGAGTACTCGCCGACCGGGAACTAGCGCTCACGCCGGGATGTCGAGGTCGCACGGGACGCCGATCCACTCCTCGCCGTCGGGGCGGATCTCCTTGCGCCAGATGGTGGTCTCCCATTTCATGAGTTCGGCGCAGCTGCGGGCCGCCTGGAAGGCTTCGGCGCGGTGCGGCCCGGCGGCGGCGATGATGACGACGGTCTCGCCGACGTCGAGGATGCCGGTGCGGTGGGCCACGGCGACGCGGACGTCCTCGGCGACGGCCTCGCAGCGGGTGATGATGTCGGTGAGACTGCTGATGGCCATCGACCGGTACGCCTCGTACTCGATGGCGGTGACCTTCTTGCCGTCGGAGTTGTCGCGGACCTTGCCGATGAAGGTGACGATGCCGCCCCGGCTGGGA
Organism: Stackebrandtia nassauensis DSM 44728; assembly: GCF_000024545.1. GTDB lineage: Bacteria > Actinomycetota > Actinomycetes > Mycobacteriales > Micromonosporaceae > Stackebrandtia > Stackebrandtia nassauensis. Next base: position 3,488,615 of record NC_013947.1, on the reverse strand, counting down.
CCGCTGACGGCGTCGACGATCTCGTTCAGGTCCAGTTGTTCGTCGGTGACCCGGCAGTAGCGGTCGGAGCCGCCCGCCACGGGCGGGATCAGCGCCACCTCGTCGCCGTTGCTGAGCCGCTCCTCGGGACAGCTGAGGTTCTCGTTGAGCGCGATTCGCATGTGGGCGGTCAACTTGTCCAGCCCCGGGTAGTTGGCGCACAGGGTCTCGAACAGGCCGCGCATGGTGGTGTCGTCGGGGATGTCGAGTTCCTCGCTGCGCCGGTGGGTGATCCGCTCGCGGATGTATCCGAAGTAGAACACGTTGATCTTCATGGGATCGGTCCTTTGCTCGTGGGGTCAGGCGGGTGGGGACGGGTGCCGGAAGTCGCCGCTGCGGCCGCCGGTCTTGGCGGCCAGCCAGGACTCGCCGATGACCATCTCCTTGTCGGCGGCCTTGCACATGTCGTAGATGGTCAGCGCGGCGATCGACACGGCGGTGAGGGCTTCCATCTCCACCCCGGTGCGGCCGACGAGGGCGGCGGTCGCCGAGATGAGGATCCGGTCGGGCGGCGCGGGGGAGAAGTCGACGGTGACGCTGTCGAGCCCGAGCGGGTGGCACAGCGGGATCAGCTCGCCGGTGCGTTTGGCCGCCATGATCGCGGCCACCCGGGCCACGCCCAGCACATCGCCCTTGCCGACCTCGCCGCCGGTGATCAGCTCCAGTGTGGCGGGTCGCATGCGGACGGAGCCCTGGGCGGTGGCGCGGCGCGGGGTGGCGGGTTTGGCGGACACGTCGACCATCCGGGCGTTGCCGCGACTGTCGATGTGGGTCAATCCGCTCGGCGAATCACCGGTCATGCGAACTCCTTGTCGGTGGGGGAGCGGACTCAGCCGCCGCGGGTGTGCATTTCCAGGTGCGGGTCGCGTTTCAGGTTCTCCAGGCCGACGAACACGGTGCGGCTGTCGTCGTCGAGCCGGTGGACGGCGCCCTGGTCGCGGCGGCGGCGCCAGATGTCCGCGATGAGGGCGGCCAGTTCGTCGCGGTCGGCGCCGCGCCGCAGCGGCCCGCGCAGGTCGGTGCCGGTGCGCGCGTACAGGCAGCGCAGCCACATGCCGTCGGCGGTGAGGCGGCTGCGGTCGCAAGCGCCGCAGAACGGTTGCGTGGTGGAGGAGATGATGCCGAAGACGGTGCCGTCGGGCAGCGCGAACTGGTCCGCCGGTGCGGTGTCGTGCTTCGCCAGCGGGGTGACGTGTCCGTAGTGGGCGGTCAGGTCCTCGATGATCCGGGCCCGGGAGTAGACCTGCTGCTCGGTCCAGCCGGTGGCGCCGCCGACGTCCATGTACTCGATGAACCGCACCTCCGCCGACACGGTCTTGCCGTACTCGATGAGGTCGACGAGTTCGTCGTCGTTGAAGCCGCGCATGACGACGGTGTCGATCTTGAGCGAGCCGAAGACCTCGGCGGCGGTGGCGATGCCCGCCAGCGCCGCGTCATGGGTGCCGCGACGCGACAGTTCCCGGAACCGGGCGGCGTCGAGGGTGTCGAGGCTGACGGTGACGCGTCCCAGCCCGGCCTCACGCAGCCCGGAAGCCTTGCCGGACAACAGGATGCCGTTGGTGGTCAGGGCGATGTCGGTGATCCGCTCGTCGGTGGCGAGCTTGCCGATGAGTTCGTCGAGACCGGGACGCAGCAGCGGTTCGCCGCCGGTCAGGCGGATCTTGTCCACTCCGAGCTCGGTGAAGGCCGAGGCCACTGTGGTCAGTTCGTCGAAGCTGAGGATGTCGGTCGACGACAGCCAGGCGTATTCCTCTTCGGGCATGCAGTAACGGCACCGCAGATTGCAGCGGTCGGTGACCGAGACGCGCAGCGAGCCCATCGGGCGGCCGAGGGCGTCGGTTACGGTGGTGGGGAGTGGATCCGATGTGGCCATGCGTCGCCTCCGGTACCGGGGGTCGATAGTGAAGCGACCGCGTGGCGCGGCGCTTTTGGCTGGGTCGCAACCGATCGAGCGGATCCAACTCACCTCGGTGGCGAATTTTGGCAAAGGCTATCAGAGCTTTGTGGCCGAGGGAAGCCCTCTACTATTGGGCAACTATGACGACAGCCCCGGACTTCAGCGGCTGGGACGTGCGTCCCGTGCGATGCTGGCGCGGCGGCCCGCTGCGGGTGCCGCCGTCATCGGTTCCGATGGGGCAGCGGCTGCCCTACCGGCGCCGCGCGGGCGAGTCACCACCGGGACCGACCCCGCTGCTGGCCAAGGCCACGATGGACGGCTGGCGGGTGGACTTCCTGGTCCGTTCCGAGACCCCCGGTGGCCCACCGGCCGAACCGGTCCACCTCGGCGATCTGCTGCTGTCGCTGTCCCTGGTGCGGGCCCTGTCGGAGGCGACCGGATCACCGCCGCTGTCGTACCACGGCGACCGGGGCGCGTTGATGTCCCGCTGCGATCTGCCCATCGCCGTCGCGGGCACCGCGCCCGGCTCCTCGATCACCACCGCCGGAAGCGATGTGGCCCGCGTCGAGGTGCGCCCGGTCCGTCCGCCCGTGTGGCCCGGACACGAGCACCACCCGGACCGGTTGTCGACGGCCATGCCGATCTGGCTGGACCCCGGCGACGGGCTCGTCGACGTGCACGCCTGCCTGCCGTCCCGGCTGTACCTCCAGGCCGAACAGGACCTCGGCGTCCGGCTGCCCGCGGACGGCATGGTGGCGCCGACGTTCGGCACCCGGGAGTCCGCCGAGCCGGGGCATGTCGTCTTCGTCGCCACCACCAGCAGCCCCGACGGCAAGGACTTCGGGCACGACGGGTTCATCGACCTGGCCCGCGAACTCACCAAACGATCCCCAATGGATCTGCGGTTCACCCTCGTCACCAACGATCTCGACGACGGGTCGGCCCCGGCCGCCGACCTGCGGCTGCGGGTGGCCAGCGGCATCGCCGCCGAGGACTGTGTGGACCTGTTCGGCACCGCCGACCTGGTGGTCGGCAACGACACCGGCCTGACCCACCTGGCCGCCCTCACCGCGCGCGCCGATCACGGCGGTCCCGAGGTCATCGGGTTGTACAACATCTTCAGCCCGCTGAAATGGAACACCGGATCACCCCGGCACCACGCGATCGCCACCGCGTTCTCCCAGATGGTCGCACTGTCAGACGTGGACATCTACGTCAACCAATACGGCTCCTACATCGACCCGGCCGTGTGGGCCGACGGCGCCCTGGTCGACTCCGTGCCTCCCGCGACGGTCGCCGCGTTCGCCGCGACCTGCCTGGGCTGGTGAGGCATGGCGGTTCAGCGTGACCTGCGCGGCCTGACCATCGCCCTGGCGTTGCGGAGCTTCGCCCTGGCACTGGTCAACGTTTTCCTGCCGCTGCTGATGCTCGAACAGGGCGCCGCGCTGTGGCAGGTGTGCGCGTTCTACGTCGTGTACTCGGCGGCCAAGATGGCGATCAACTATCCCAGCGTCATCCTCATCGAACGGTGGCCGCCGTGGCTGGGCCTGGCGGTGGCGCTGGCCTCGTCGGCGGTGTATCTGTTGCTGCTCAACACCTACATCTCCGGCGCCGCCTGGGCGATCTGGTGCGCGCCCGCCGCGCTGGCCGGAATGAACGCGTTCCTGTGGAACTCGCAGCACATCCACATCTCCCGGGCCCTACAGGACACCCGACGCGGTCGCGACATGGCGGTGATCAACGTGGTCATCCACGTCGCCACCCTCGCCGCCCCACCGATCGGCGCCGCGCTGGTGGCCTTCGGCGGTCGCTCGACCCTGCTGTTCGCGGCGCTGACGGTGATCGCCCTCGCGATCCTGCCCGCCCGCGCCGCGCACCGGTTGCCGCGCCGACCCTCCGACGAGGACGGTCCGTCGCGGCCCGCCCCGTTCCGCGATCTCGTCGCCAACTTCGCCTACAACACCAGCATTCTGGTGCACTTCCTGTTGTGGCCGGTCTACCTGGCCGTCGTGTTCGGCGACTTCACCACGATCGGTCTCATCACGGCCGTCACCGAGGGCGTCGGGCTGCTGCTGTTGCTCGTCGCCGGACGTCGCGGCGATCGCGGTGCCACCTGGCGGGTCCTGCTGGAGGGGACCATCGCCACGGCCCTCGCGCACCTGGCCCGGCTGCTGGCCGGGACGCCGCTGTCCATCACCGTTGTGGGCGCCGTGTCCCGCGCCGCCATCGACTACCAGCAGATCCCGTGGGTCACCACCTACTACTCGCACGTCAAACAGCGCGGTTCCCGCTACGTCCTGTGGATGGAGGGCGCCGGGGACCTGGCGAACCTGCTGATCTGGCTGGCGCTTTTGGTCGCCGCGATCCTCACCCAGCACGCGACCGTGTTCTTCGGGATCGCCTTCGTGCTGGCGGCGGTGGCGACGATCGCGACTCTGTTGATCTCCCGGCAGCCGATGCCGGTCCCGCAACCGCGCCCGGCGGCGAGCGTCGAGGCCACCCCGGTGCCGTGACCCGTCAGGACGCCGAGCCGGTGAGGCAGTGCTGGACGACGGCGCCGAGCCGGGTCGTCAACTCGTCGACCGACGCCGAGGCGATCGGTTCGACGCGTACGACATACCTGGCCACCGCCAGCCCCAACAGCTGCACGTTCACCATTCCCGCCCGCAGCGCGGCATCGGGGGTGTCCAGCAGCGCCGCGAGTCGGCCGGTGATCTCGCGGTCGATGTACTGGCGCAGCAGCGTCTCGGTCTGGTCGTCGCCGGGGCCGGAGCGGGTGAGTATCGCCAGCGGGGCGCGCTCGGATTTGTCCATGTTCTCCAGCAGCGTGCGCACGACGCGTTCCCCGATGCCGTCGAGCCCGCCGTCGAAGATCGCGTCGATGGCCGGTGGGAGCTGGGCCGACATGTCGACGGCGGCGGCGAACAGTCCCTGCTTGTTGCCGAAGAAGTAGAACACCATCGCCGGGTCGACGCCCGCCTCGGTGGCCACGGCGCGCACCGTGGTGCCCGCGTAGCCGTTGCGTTGGAACAGTTCGCGGGCGGCGTCGAGGACCCGCTGTCTACTCTGCGCGCCGGAACGCCAGCGTCCGGGGCGGCCCGGGGAAGTGTGTTCTGTCATGACGGGTAGAGCCTACCGAACCTTTCTTCATCGGCGTTGGAGTTTCGCGTAGGCGCGTGCTACCGTCGAAACTTCATCAACGATGAAGAAAGGGTGTGCGATGCGAGTGATCGTGATCGGCGCCGGACTCGGCGGACTGACACTGGCGCACGGCCTGCGGCAGGCGGGGATCGACGTGGCCGTGTACGAGCAGGACGAACCCCAAGGTCGTCCACAGGGGATCAGCCTGCACTTCGACGACCGCGCGATCACGGCGCTGCGCGCGTGCCTGCCGAGCGGCCACGTCGCGATGATCGAGGCCACCCTGGGCGGCCCCCGCAACGCGACCCAGGTGTTGTCCGAGGTGGACGGCGAACTCGCCGTCACGGGCACGCGTCCCTCCGACGGCTCGCCCGGCCGGGCGAGACCCGGCCACCAGGCCCACCGGCCGCTGCTGCGCCAGGTGCTGCTGACCGGCCTTGAGGACACGGTGCGGTTCGGGGCCCGATTGACGCGCTTCGCCACCCTCGCCGACGGCACCGTCACGGCCCACTTCGCCGACGGGAGCAGCGATACCGCCAACGTGCTGGTCGCAGCGGACGGCATCGGCTCGGCGGTGCGACGCCAGTACCTGCCGGACGCGCGCGTGGTCGACGCGGGCAAACGCGTGCTGATGGGCGCGACGCCACTGCGCGCCGTCTCCGCAACCGGGCTGCCCGAACTGATCGGCGACAACCCCGCCACCCTCCAGTGCGGTGATGCGATGATCGCGCTGGGCGTACTGCGGTTCGCCACCCCGCCACTCGACGCGGCGCGGCAGTGGCTGCCCGCCGCGAACGGTGCCGCGATCGCCGAAGCCGAGGACTTCGTCATGTGGGCGCTGCCGGTCGCCCAGGATCGACTCGGTGCGGCCGCATCACCCGACGCGATCTGGCAGCGGGCCCGCGGCATCGCCGCCGACCTGCATCCGACGCTGGGGTCCATCGTCGACGCGGCCTGGCCCGACGTGACGTTCGCGCATCGCGTCGGGGTGATCCCGCCGCTGCCGCCGTGGCCCGCCACAGCGGTCACCCTCATCGGCGACGCCATCCACCTGGCGCCGGGATTCGGCGGCAACCTCGCCATGCGGGACGCGCAGCGACTGCGGGACGCTTTGGTGCGGGCAGTCCAGGGGGAGCAGGACCTGTTGGGCGCCATCGGTTCCTACGAGGACACCATGCGCCGCGAGAACTTCCCGGCCGTCGCGGGGTCGCGCGCATGAACCTCAACGCGCTGACCAGTACGTCACTGTCCCTGTTCGACGCCGTTGGCGGCTGGCGCACCGTCGCCGAGAGTATGGCGTCGCGGGTGCTGTTCCTGGTCACGTATCTGCTGACCGAGGAGGTGCTGACCGCCGCGCTGGTGGCCGTCGGCGGGGTGCTCGTGTTCGTCGTCGTGCGGATCTGCACCGACCGCAAGTATCTGGCGGCGGTGGTCGAACTGAGTGTCGTCTGCTTCTCGGCGCTGTTGGCCGGGGGCACCGGCCACGCGGCCAACTTCTACCTTCCCGCCCTGTTCACCAACATCGGCCCACTGGTGGTGTTCCTCGTGTCGATGCTGGTGCGGTGGCCGGTGATCGGGCTGGTGGTGGGAACGGTGCGGGGCGAACGGTTCGCGTGGCGGCGAGATCCGGTACGGCGACGGCGTTACCAACGCTGCACGGCGATGTTCCTGGCGAAGTTCGCCATCGCCAGTGCCGTGATGCTGCCGCTGTACCTCGCCGAACACGTCACCGCCCTGGGCATCGCGAACATGCTGCTGACCTCGCCCGCCGCCGGTGTGTGCGTCTACGTGAGCTGGCGGATCCTTCGCGTCCCAACGGATCCGGCGAGCCTGGGAAGCCGGTGCCCGTCCTTACGCCGTCATCGGGGTTCGTCGCTGGCACGTCGTCTCACGACCGTCATCGACACCTGAGATCGTGACGGCTCCTCAGGTGGCAACGGCGGGGCGGAAAGCCGCGGAAACCGCTCCCGCACCTCGGTGAACACGTCCCGCCAACCGGATCCGGCGCTCGCGGCCCACAATGCGTCGAACGCGGCCCGCAACGGGTCGGGGTGTGCCGCCTCGGTCAGCGCGGGGAACGGCATCTCCTGTCGGGCGGCGTCCGGGACGCGGTCAAGCTTCGGACCGACGATGTCCCGGACTCGCGGGTCCTCGACGAAGCGACGCCACGTCTGCTCGACATCGTCCAACGGCGGCGACAACGGCACTCCGCGCTCCAGCTGCGACAGACCCTCGGCGATCCAGTCCACATCGCTGAGCCCGGTCGCGTCACAGAACCGGCGCGCGGCCCAGCACGCGATCGCCCGCTGAACGTCCGGTCCGGCCGCTTCGGTCGCGTGCGCCAGCGCGGGGTCACGTTTGGCCACTTTGCTCACGTGGCCGCCGAGGCCGCGCAGCCGGTCGCTGGGTGAGTACTCACCCCACCGTTCCCGTTCGGCGTACCGACGTCGTTTCTCCGCCGCCCGCTCGTCGGCGATCCGCTTCGCCTCGGCCACCTCCTCGGGCGAGGGCGGCGGTGGCACCTCGGCGGCGACGCGGCGCCAGTACGCGGCGGAGCGACTGGTCTCCTTGACTATGCGGTCGCGCTGCGGCGGGGCTGGCCAGAACTGGAGCAGGTACTCGTCCACCACCGGGTCGTCATCGAAACGGTCGTGACCGCTGGCGGCATCCATGCCGCGACAGAGGTAACGGACCCGATAGGAACCGGGGGACAAGTCGAGGCTCTGAAAATCACCGTCCCACTCGATCAGCGCGACCTCGTCCGCGTCGGACTCGAACGAAACCTCCACAACGTCCTCCCAGGCGTCGGCGTCCAGCGACGGCTCGGTCTCGTGCACCTCGACGGTGAGCGGCACCGAGCCGCTGTGCGTGCCGGTCAACACGAACAGGTGCCCGGGTATGGCGGCTCCCATCAGACCCACGGTCTGTCCCATGAAACAGTTGTCGAGATCCGGCTCCGCTCCCTCATCGGGATCGATGCGGCCGTCGAGGTACAGCTGGCCGTAGCTGACGTTGAACTCGCCGTCGAAGAGCGTTCGCATGGTCGGCAGTGTGATCCACGGGTCTGACAGCGCTGTGGCTAGGACTCGATCCCCGACTGCCGGATGGTGATGTTCAACCGTCCGGCGCCCATGTCGATATCGGATGGACCGGTGCCCGGCATCGTCTTGGGCACCCCGTGGAACGCGAACCGGGACTCGCCGCCGAACACGAACAGGTCACCCGATTCCAGGGTGACGTCCGTCCACGGCTTGTTGCGGTTTTCGGTGTTGCCGAACCGGAACACGCACGAATCGCCCAGGCTCAGCGACACCACCGGCGCGTCGCAGTGTTCCTCCTTGTCCTGGTGCATCCCCATGCGGGCGGCCGAATCGTAGTAGTTGATCAACGCGATGTCGGGCGCGTAGTCGCCGGGGTCGTCGTAGGCGGTGGCCACCGCCGCGACCGCCAGCCGCGCCAGCTCCTCGGGGAACGCCTTGACGTGGGAGCCGTCGGTGTGGGTGCGCGAATACCGGTACGGCGTCCAGTGCAGACCCAGGCACACCTGCCGCACCGACATCCACCGCCCGCCCGGCGTCTTGACCCGGGTCATGCCCGCGGGCGGACGGGACCAGTCGCGGCAGGCGGCCACCAGGTCGCGCTGGGCCGAGCGGGTCAGCCAGCCGGGAACGTGAACGGCCCCGGGCGCGATGGTGCGCGGGCCCTGCGGAATCAACGCCATGGACCCCAGCGTGCCAACCACCTGTGACGTTCGGGGCCACTATGCTCTGTCGCGAACGGGGCAGTTTCGCGTCACTCAATTCGCACGGGGAGCCGATGATGACCGTAACCAGCAGCCAGATACCCGACCTGCAGCGCCGCAAGCTCGAACGGCGCTTCACCTTGATCGACACCAACGGCGACGGTGCGATCCGTCACGACGACTGCGTCCGGATGATGGAACGACTGTGCGCCGCCTTCGGCGAGACGCTGGAGTCCCCGAAGGGAGGCGCACTGGCCGCGGCCTACGACCGGATGTTCGCCACCCTGATCGCCGAGCTCGACAACGACGCCGACGGCGCGATCTCGCGGGACGAGTTCGTGACCGGGATGTTCACGGTCGTGGGCGACCCGGCGGGCTTCGACGCCACCCTGCGCGGCGCCGCCGAAGCGGTGATGTCCCTGGCCGACACCGACGGCAACGGGACGCTGGGCCCGGCCGAGTACGCCCGGCTCGTCGGGGCGTTCGGCGTCGGGAGCGACGAGGCCGCCGAGGCGTTCGCCCGGCTGGACCGCGACGGCAACGGGCAGCTCCAGCTTCGCGAGATCATCGAAGCCGAGAAGGAGTTCTTCACCAGCACCGACCCCGACGCGCCGGGGAACTACTTCTTCGGTCGCTTCTGACACAGTGGCGCAGTTTCGCGCGATTCGGCGGTTAGTGTGCGGGAATGGTGAGTGTGAGCGTCGAATCGCCCGAGCAGACCGATCTCAGGCTGCGGCGGGTGATCGCCGAAGCCGAGTTCGTCGTCCACGATGGTGTGTGGACGTTCGCCGAGACTCCCGACCCGCCGGTGCTGACCGACGAGGTGCTTGCCGTCGTGCGCGACACCGAGGTGTGGAGCGCCCTGGTGCCCGCGTCGCCCGAACTGGCGGGCGGGGAACGCTTCGGGCTGTTCTCGTTCCACTTTCCCGGGGCGCCCGACAACTCCGGTTTCGTCGGCTGGCTGGCCGGACACCTGAAACGGGAACTGGGCACCGGGGTGTTCGTGGTGTGCGGCAGCAACACCGCTCGCGGCGGCATCTTCGACTACTGGGGAAGCCCCGCGGAACTGTTGCCGCAGGCGGTCGAGGTCGTCGAACGCCTGCGCGCGAACACGTGAGTCACCGGCGGGCGCGGGCCACCGCCAGCCAGCCCAGGACCGCGGCGGCGGCCCCGACCACGACGGCGATGTAGCCGCCGACGATGCCGTTGCCGGTGCCCGGGCCACCGTCGGCGGTGACCACTGTCAGCACTCCGTTGACGGCCGCGACCAGGCCCGCGACCAGGGACCCGATCGCCCACTTGCGGCTGTTGCCGCTGCGGCGGGCACGGGCCAGGGCCCATGCGGCGACGACCACGGCGCCCAGCGCCACGATCGCGGCCGCCGAAGCCCACACGCGTTCCGGCGTCCAGCCGTAGACGGTGGGATCGGGCGACTTCTCCAGGATCTGCGCGGCGGCGACGCTCAAATGACGAGGGGACATGAGGCACTCCTTCAACTGTTGTGCGAGATGCCCTCAACCTTGTCGGCCGGACCCCGGTTCGGCATCGGGCTGACGAAGACACTTCGCACTGCCGCCGACCGGGTAGCCGATTACCGCCGACGCGGTAGCGACCACCCGCGACTACCGCCGCCGCGGTAGTCCCGGGCTCATTCACTCGCCGGATTCACTCCCGGCCGAATCCGGTTACAGTGCCTGCATGCGCCCACGATTGCCCCACATCCCCGACCGGGCCAAGGACTGGGCGATCGCCATCGGCGTCACGGTGACCGTGCTGGTCACCGCCCTGTCGCAGTGGGAGTCCGCCACCGTCCCACACCTGGCGGGCGTCGCGCTGCTGACCGCAAGCGGCCTGGCCCTGGTCGCGCGCCGCCAGACCCCGATCCTGGTCCTGGCCGTCACCGGACTGTGCGCGGTGGGCTACCAGGCCACCGGTTTCGACGTGCCCGCCGTGGCCTACGTGTTCGCGGTGTACGCGGCCGTCCGCGCGCGCCATCGCCTCGTCACCGTCCTGATGAGTCTGGCCGTGCTGGCCGCGCTGCCGCTGTCGATCTACCTCTCCGGCCAGCACGACACCGCCGAGGTGTTCGCCCAGGCCCGGGGTGCGCTCGAGATCGCGTGGCTGGTCGCGGCCGCGGCCGCCGGGGAAGCGTTGCGGCAGGCCGAACAGCGCGCCGACGAAGCCGAACGCACCCGCGAGGAGACCGCGCGCCGCCGCGCCAACGAGGAACGGTTGCACATCGCGCGCGAACTCCACGACTCGCTCACCCACCAGATCTCCGTGGTCAAGGTGCAGTCCGAAGTCGCCGTCCACGTCGCCCGCAAACGCGGCGAACAGGTACCCGATGCCGTGCTGGCGATCCAGAAGGCGGGCCGCGAGGCTACCCGGGAACTGCGCGCGACCCTCGCGGCCCTGCGCGACGACGACACCACCCCGCCGCGCGGACTCGACGACGTCGGCGACCTGGTGGAACAGGCCCGCGCCATCGGTCTGGCCGCGAGCCTGACCATCGACGGCAAGCCACCACCCATGCCCGCCACAGTGGACAGGACGATCTACCGCATCGTCCAGGAATCGCTCACCAACATCGCCCGGCACGCCGACACCGACACCGCCACGGTCCACATCGACTGCCGCCCCGACACCCTGCGCATCCGCGTCGACGACGACGGCAAGGCCGCCCCCGACACCGCCACCGTCCCCGGCGTCGGTCTACTGGGGATGCGCGAACGCGTCACCGCCCTGGGCGGCCGACTGCGCGCCGAACCGCGCGGCGGTGGCGGCTTCACCGTCCAGGCCGAACTCCCGCTGGAACAGACGCCATGATCACCGTCGTACTGGTCGACGACCAGCCACTGCTGCGCAGCGGATTCCGCGCCCTCCTCGACCTCGAGGACGACATCGAGGTCGTCGCCGAGGCCAGCGACGGGGCGCAGGGCCTGGCCCTGATCCGGCAACACCTGCCCGACATCGCGCTGCTCGACATCCAGATGCCCGACATGGACGGCATCGAAGCCACCCGCCACATCGCCGCCGACCCGCGCCTGGCAGCGGTGCGGGTGGTCATCCTGACCAACTACGGTTTCGACGAATACGTCTACGACGCCCTGCGCGCCGGAGCGACCGGGTTCCTTGTCAAGGACATCCAACCCGACGACTTCCTGCACGCCGTCCGCGTCGCCGCCCGGGGCGACGCGCTGCTGGCGCCGTCGATCACCCGCCGGCTCATCAGCCGCTACGTCACCCAACCGCGCAACACCGGAACCGGTGTCGGCCTTGAGGACCTGACCAACCGGGAACGCGAGGCGGTGGCGCTGGTGGCGCAGGGCCTGACCAACGACGAGATCGCCGACCACATGGCCATCAGCCCCATGACCGCCAAGACCCACATCAACCGGGCCATGGCCAAGACCGCGGCCCGCGACCGCGCCCAGCTCGTCGTGCTGGCCTACGAATCCGGCCTGGTCGTCCCGGGAGACACCCGCACGTTACGAAAACCCGTTGACGTCGGCGACCCGCCGTGATCTGCTGTCCGTCCCAGGCGCGCGGCCGAGTGCGCTCTGACCGAAAGGAGGCAGGCGATGTTCCCCGTACTCGTTTCTCTGCTTCGAAAGGTCCGACGACTTGGCATTCGCACGATCATTCCGGTGTGGACACTGCGGTACCGCGGTCTCGCTTGACGCACCGGGCACCACCCATCGCAATCACTGCCCGAGCTGCCTGTGGTCGCGGCATCTCGACAAGAACGCCCCCGGCGACCGGGACACCAAGTGCACCGCCGGAATGGAACCGATCGCGGTCACCGTCCGCGGTGAGGGCCGGTGGGTACTCGTCCACCGCTGCCTGGACTGCGGTCGGCTGCGGCTGAACAAGACCGCTGGCGACGACAACCTGCTCGAACTGATGCGGCTGGCGGCCCTGCCGTTGACCATGTCGCCGCTGCCCGGACGGCCGTCACGCCGCGCCGCACCACGCTGACCACCGCTGCCGTGCCGCCCGCGATCCTTCGACCGGGCGGCGCGGTCAGCCGTCCAGGACGCCGCGGTACCAGGCGATCTTGGCGGCGATGCCGTCGTGTTTCGTCCGCAGGTCCGCGATGTGTTCCGACACCCGGGCGTGGTGGGACTCCAGCAGCGCCACCCGCTGCGGGATGGTGTGGTCGCCCGCGCGCGTCAGCTCGGCGAAGGCCAGCATGTCGGCGACCGGCATCCCGGTGTCGCGCAGGCACTTCAGCGTCCCCAGCCAGCCGAGGTCCTCGTCGGTGAAGCAGCGGTGGCCGGTGGAGGAGCGGTCGACGTCGACCAGCAGGCCGATCTTCTCGTAGTAGCGCAGCGTGTCCATGCTGAACCCGCTGCGTCGGGAGGCCTCGCCGATGGTGTACCGGGTGATCGTGGGGGTGGTCATGGCCATGGATTCTAGAACCGCCCCGCGAGGCACCGAGCTGAGCAGCGGGTTTGTCCTGGAGTGAACTCCAGGTTCTAGCGTGAGCCGCGAAACCAGAACCCCCTGAGGAGTGACCCATGGAGACCTATCGGCTCGCCGGAACCGATCTGACCGTGTCGAAACTGTGCCTGGGCGCCATGGCGCTGGGAGCCGTCCAGGACGAACGCACCTCGTTCGCGATCCTGGACCGGTTCGTCGAGGCCGGTGGCACGTTCATCGACACCGCCAACAACTACATGTTCTGGCTGGACGGCCACACCGGCGACGAGAGCGAACTGATGCTCGGCCGATGGCTGGCCGCGCGCGGAAACCGCGAGGACGTCGTGGTGGCCAGCAAGGTCGGCTGGCGGCCCACAACGGTCGGCGGCGGCCTCGACGACGCCGAACACCTGACCGCCCAACGCATCGGTGCCGCCATCGACGAGAGCCTCGCCCGACTGGGCACCGACTACCTGGACCTGTACTGGACGCATCGCGACGACCGCGACGTCGGCCTGGCCGAGACCGTCGCGGGAATGGCCGCCACGGTCACCGCGGGCAAGGCCCGCGCGATCGGGGCCAGCAACCACACCGCCTGGCGGGTATCCGAAGCGCGGGCGCTGGCTCCCGACACGGTGCGGTACGTCGCCATGCAGAACCGCTACTCATACCTGCAACCGCGACCGGGCGTGAAGCTGGCGGAGTCCGGCCACGTCCACGCCACCTCCGACACCCTCGACTTCGTCGCCGCGACCGAGGACATGGCGTTGCTGACCTACACCGCACTGCTGTACGGCTCCTACACCCGCGACGACAAACCGCTGAGCCCGCAGTACGTCCACCCGGGCACCGAGGCTCGCCTCCAGGTGCTCGACGAGGTGGCCACCGAGACCGGCGCGACCCGCAACCAGGTGGTGCTGGCCTGGCTGTGCGGCCACCCCGGACCGGTGATCCCGCTGGTGGGAGTGTCGTCGGTGTCGCAACTGGACGAGGTCATCGACGGGGTGAACCTGAAGCTGTCGGCCGAGCAGTGGCGCCGCCTCAGCGACGCCGCCTGAACCGACGGCTACGAGGACGCCCGCTGGGAGGCCGTCGTCGAATCGCGGACGATGAGTTCGGGCTGGAACACCGTCTGCTGGTGCCAGTGGTCGTCGTCCTGGCGGGCGTCGATGAGGAAGAGTTCGGCGGCGGCCTTGCCCAGTTGGTACTTGGGCTGGCGGATCGTGGTCAGTGACGGCGAGAGCATGGCGGTGAACTCGACGTCGTCGTAGCCGACCAGTGAGATCTGGTCGGGGACCACGATTCCGCGTTGGTCGAGGGCGCGCAGCGCGCCGAGGGCGACCAGGTCATTGACGCAGAAGACCGCCGTGGGGAGGTCGCGGCCGAGTTCGCGGATCGCGGCCTCCCCGCCCTGGGCGTTGAGGGAGGGGAGCTCGATCTCGGTGAGGACGCCGTCGGGGTCGAGTCCGGCCGTGGTGACGGCTCGGCGCAGACCTTCGCGGCGTTCGGCGCACTGGCGCAGCGACAACGGTCCATTGAGGAAGGCGATGCGGCGGTGGCCGAGGGACAGCAGGTGTTCACCGGCGAGTTCGCCGCCCCGGACGTCGTCGACCGCGACGGCGCACAGTTTGCCGTCGGCTTCGGTGCGGTCGAGCAGGACCACGCCCAGGCCCCGGTTGCGCAGGTCGACGAGGGGGTTGAGGTCGGCCATCGCCGGGGTGATGAGCATGCCCTGGACCCGGTGTTCCTCCAGGACGCGCAGGTAGTGCTCCTCCTTGTCGAGGGCGTCGTCGGAGCTGCACACGATGAGCAGCAGGCCCTCGTCGGCCAGGCGGTCCTCGGCGCCGCGCAGGACTTCGGTGAAGAACGGGTTGGCGATGTCGAGGACGACGACGCCCACCGCCGCGCTGGAGCCGGAGCGGAGGTTCATCGCGGGGGCGTTGCGGATGAAGCCCAGGGTGTCGATCACTTCCCGCACGCGGCGGCGGGTCTCCTCGGCGACGCGCTCGGGGTGGTTGAGCACGTTGGACACGGTGCCGACGGAGATTCCGGCGCGGGCCGCCACGTCGGACATGCTGTAGCGGTGCCGCTTGCCGGGCGCGGGGGTGGATTTGGGGGACGGTGTGTTCACCTTCTCGCGGACTCCCTGGGTGGTGGGGTGAGCATTTTGGAGCCAAGCCTACCGGAGATTGAAAGGTTTCAACCTGACAATGGGTTATCGGGCATGAATCGATGGGGATCGATATCGAAATGTTATCTATCGCCAGTTGACATGCTTGGCGCGCTGCACCAGCCTGATTGAAAGGTTTCAATTTCACCGCCGTCGCGCGGGGGGTCCGGCAATTCCCTCAGTCCCGCCCACCCCAAGGAGACAGACATGGTGGACATCGCCACCGACGAACAGCGAGTAAGCCCACAGCAATGGAAATGGACCATCCTGGCGGGGATGGCGTCCTATATCGATGCTGGCTCCATCGTGGCCCTCGGCATCGGGCTGACTCTCTTCCAGTCCGAATTCAGCTTGAGCCCCGGCTTCGTCGGCTTCCTGGCCGCGCTCGGCCCCAACGCGATCGGTGCCGGTATCGGCGCGTTCGTCGGCGGCAGGCTCGGTGACAAACTCGGCCGTAAACGCATCTACAAATGGGACCTGCTGGTCTACGCCCTCGGCATCCTGCTGATCGCCTTCTCGGGCAACACGGTGATGCTGCTCATCGGCACCTTCATCGTCGGTGTCGCCGTCGGCGCCGACGTACCCACGTCGCTGGCCCTGGTGGGGGAGATCGCCCCGGCCAAGGCGCGCGGGAAGTTGATCAGCCTGACCCAGATCGCCTGGAGTATGGGCCCGGCGGTGGTACTGATCCTCGCCTACCTGCTGGACCCGCTCGGACTGCTCGGCGTCCGGATCGTCTTCGGGCACCTCTTCGTGGTCGCCGTGGTCACCTGGGCGCTGCGCCAGGGACTCGCCGAGTCCGCGGTGTGGAAGGCGGCCTCGGAAACGACGGTCACGTCGGTGCGACGGCTCGGCAGCCTGTTCCGCGGCAACAACCTCAAGGCCCTCGCCTACACCGGCGTGTTCTACATCTTCTGGGGACTGGCGGCCGGAACGGCCGGGATCTTCACCCCGTACATCGTGGAGTCTCTGAACGCCGGTACCCGGGCCGCCTCGCTGGCCCTGTCGTTGGCCGGGTTCGCCATCGGCCTGCCCGTCATCATGTTCGTCGTCATGCGCAAGATGGACACCAGTCAGCGCGCCCGCAAGATGATGATGGGAATCGGCATCATTCTGCAGGTCGTGGCCTATGGCATGTTCCTCGTGCTGCCCTTCACGATGGTGACCGCGTCGCTGAACGTGCTGTTGTTCGGTATCGGCGCCTCGTTGGCCGGTGAGCCCTTCTACAAGACCTTCAGCCAGGAGCTCTTCCCGACCATGCTGCGCGGCACCGCCCAGGGCTTCACCTTCGGGCTCGCCCGGCTGCTGCTCGGCGCGTGGAGCTTCTTCGTGCCGGTGCTCGCCGCCACCGGGATCAAACCGGTGGCCGGTCTGCTGGCGCTGTTCCTCGCGATCGCTGGAGCCGTCGGCTACTTCCTCATGCCGAACACGGTCGGCCGACCGCTGACCGAGATCGAGGCCGAGCGGACGGGGACCGCGTGAGCGACTATTACGGGCCGGTCCCGTTGTGGTGGTGGAGCGGTGCGCCGCTCCACACCGAACGGTTGAACTGGCAGCTGGACCGCCTCATGGACGGCGGGATACGGCAGGCCGTCGTCATCTCACTGGCCCCCACCGGTCCACTGTGGGGCTGTCCGGGTGACGAACCGGAGTTCATGTCGGACGAGTGGTGGGAGATCTTCACCGCGGTCTGCGCCCACGCCGAACGGCGCGGGTTCGGACTGTGGTTCTACGACCAGCTCGGCTTCTCCGGCGCCAACATCCAGGGACGCGTCGTGGCCGCCCACCCGTCGGCCCGAGGACAGCGCCTGACCCGCGAGGGGCCGGTCGCGTCGGGTTTCGACTACCTGAATCCGGACGCGTGCGCGCTGCTGTTCGACGCCGTGCACGGCGAGCTGGAACGACGCGTGGGCCACTACTTCGGGACCGTCCTCAAGGGCACGTTCCAGGACGAACTGCCGTCCATACCGAGCTGGACGGCGGGCTTCTCCGACGCGTTCGCGTCCCGGCGCGGCTACCGGCTCGAACCGCACATTGAGGCACTGTGGAGCGACATTGGAGCGGACACCGGTCCGGTGCGCCGTGACTACCAGCTCACCCGGGCCGAGCTCGCCGAGGAGGCGTTCTTCAAACCCCTGCACGACTGGCACGCCGAACGCGGGCTGCTGGTCGGTTGCGACCAGCAGGAACCGGCCCGGGGCGGGCACACCGCCGCCGGGGTCCGCTACTACGCCGACTACGCCCGCACCCACCGCTGGTTCTCCGCCCCCGGCAGTGACCACTGGGGAGACGGCAAACGGCACAGCTCGCTGGCCCACGCGCACGGGCATTCGCGGACCTGGATCGAGGCGTTCCACTCCACCGGCTGGGGCGGCACGCTCGAGGAGACCCTGGACTGGCTGATCCCGTGGCTGCGCGCCGGTGCCAACCTGTACAACCCGCACGCCGTGTACTACTCGACCGAACAGGGCCGCTTCGACTGGGCGCCGCCGTCGACGTGTTGGCGGCAACCGTACTGGCGGCACTATCCGGTGTTCGCCGAGACGGTGGCGACACTGTGCGAGGCGGTCGCCGAGGGCACCCACGTGTGCGACGTCGCGCTGCTCGACCCGGTCGCCACCGTCCAGCACGACCTGCCGCCGTTCGCCGACGAGGAACCGTTCTTCAACGACTCCGGCGACTGGCCCACGGCACATCGCACCTATCAGGACCTCGCCGGATGGATGACCTGGCACGACTTCCGTACCGGGCTGCTGGATCGCCTGGGCATCGACTTCGACGTCCTGGACGAGCCCTCCATTCAGAAGGCGGGCGCCGCGATGACGCTGGCGGGCGAACGCTACCGGGTCGTCGTCCTGCCCGCCGCCCGCGTCCTGGAACCGGCCACGGCGCGAGTGCTGGTGGAGTTCGCGCAGGCGGGCGGCACGCTGATCGCGGTCGGAGAACTACCGCAGCGGGCCGCTGGCCGCGGCGACGACGACACCGAAGTGGAGCGACTGCGGCGGCTGTTCACCGACGGCGCGGCCATCGCCTGCGCTGACCTCGACGAGGCCGCGACCGCCCTGTCGGGTCTGCCCCGACGGGTGGACGCCGACGTGCCGACACTGCTGCGCGAGGCACCCGACGGCAGCCACCTGCTGCTCGTCCCGGCGGTCTATCCCATGGCGACCAAGGCATCCCTGGCCGGCGACACCTTCCTCAGTGGCGTCTACACCTTCGAACCGCCCGCGATCCGGGACAAGACCGTCACCATCACCGGCGACTTCACCTCGGCCGAGGCCGTCGCCCTCACCGGCGGTGCGGCCCGGCCGCTGCCGGTGGAACGGGACGGGGATCGGTTGCGTGTCACCGTATCCTTCGACGAGGCACCCGTCGCACTGATCAGACTGACCACCGAGGTACCGACGGAACCGGCGCCCGCGCCCACCCCGTCGCGTCGGCTCGCGCTCGACGGGGACTGGACGGGGCGCCCGGAATCCACCCTGGACTATCGGCACGGCGACTTCCCCGGACCGGACGCGATACAGATCTGGCGGATGGACGGCCAGCGCGCCACATTCGGCGAATGGGCGACGCTGCGCCGCCCCGGCGGCGACTGGGAACCGGTCACCTTCTCCCAGACCTGGGGCCCCGGCGACAAACCGGACGGCTTCCCCCGCGTCCACGACAACCGGGGCTACGTGCCCGAGGAGTTCATCACGATCGGCACGATGCGCACCGGTGACACCGCCGAACTGCGCGCCGAACTCGCCGTCGACGCGGCGGGCGAGTACGTGCTCGTCGTCGGCGCCCCCACCGCCAAGACGATCACAGTGGATGGTGAGGAGCTGCCCGCTGGCAACGGCTACCACGCCGAATGTCCGGTGACGCTTTCGGCTGGGCGCCACCGCATCGAGGTCACCTTCACCGCGCTCACCGACGAGGTCGCCAGCGCCTCATACGTTCTTATGTCACGGGCTGACTGGCGCCCCCGGCCGCAATGGCTGCGCCCCGCGACCGAGGCCCCGGTCGGCACCACCTTCCACAGTGACATCTCCGGAACCGTTCGGGTGCTGCTGGCCACGGTCGGCGACGTCGTACTGCGATTGAACGGGAAAGAGCTGGCACGGCACGGCGAGTTCGACAACTACACCTGGCGGCGCATGCCCCGCATGGCCATCTACGACAGCACCGTCGCGGCGGGCGACAACCACCTGAGTCTGGAGTTCGGCGACACCGAAGCACAGGCCCTGGTCGAGGTCAGTCTGCCGGGGGACAAGTGGGTGGTCAGCGGATCGTCCGGATGGGACGCGTCCGTAGTGGACCACCGCATGCACTTCGACCCGCAGGTACTCACCGCGCGGCCCCGCCCGCGACCCGACACCGCACCGCTGACATCCGGCGACACTGGACAGCGACGACTGCGACTACGGCTGCCACCCGGCACGGTCGAACTGACCGTGCCCGCCCGCGCCGAGTTCACCGCGTCGTTCCGCGGCGCCCCACTGCCGGTCGCCGAACCGATCCGGCTACCGCAACCCGCCAGTGGCGGCGAAGTCGTGGAACTGTCGTTCCCCCACGACGACCGGTGGCCGGGCGGCGCGCAACTGACCGGCCCCGTCACCGTCCACACCCAGACCGGCCCGGTCACCTTGGGAGACTGGGCCGAGATCGGACTGGGCGACTTCTCCGGTGCGCTCGTCTACGAAACCGAGGTCTCACGTCCCGCCCCGGTCACCGCCCGCCTGCACCTGGGCGAGGTGCGCGGAACCGCCGAGGTGCACGTCAACGGCGAACCAGCCGGAGTGCGGCCGTGGAGCCCCTATACCTTCGAGGTACGGCTCGCCGCCGGGACCAACCGGCTCGCGGTCACCGTCCACAACACACTCGCGCCCTATCTGGCCGCGGTCAACCCGCTCGCCGGGACGCTGCCCGGCCAGGAACGCTCCGGCCTGTTCGGCCCCGTATCCCTGGAGGTCTTCGATGACTGAGCTCGCCGTCCCCGCAGTCCAGCGCGTCCCCGCGCGGCCGGTCAAGATCGGCCTGGTCGCGGGCGGGCTCGGCGCCTACTGGCCGCAGTTTCCCGACCTGCTGCCCGCGCTGAAACAGTCGGCCGCCCGGGTGTCGGACAAGATGCGCGACCTGGGCGCCGACATCACCGACGTCGGCTTCATCTCCGACGAACGCGAAGCCGCCGACGCGGCCGAACGGCTGCGCGTCGCCGGTTGCGACCTCGTGGTGGTCTACCTGACCACCTACATGACCGCCTCGATGGTGGTGCCGATCGCGCAGCGGGTGGACGCCCCCATCCTGTGCCTCAACCTCCAGCCCACCGAGGCCATGGACCACGCGACAGTGGACACCGGCCGCTGGCTCGCCTACTGCGGCGCCTGCCCGCTGCCCGAAGTCGCCAACGCCTTCGAACGCTGCGGCATCGGTTTCCGTTCCGTCTCAGGGCATCTGGAGGACGCCAACGCGTGGAACCGCATCGCCCGCTGGATCGCCGCGGCGGGAGTGCGCGGCGGACTGCGCACCGCACGGCACGGGCTGATGGGCCACCTGTACCCGGGCATGCTGGACGTCTCCACCGACCTGACCATGGTCACCGCCTCCTTCGGCGGTCACATCGAGGTCCTCGAATACGACGACCTGCGGGTGCGCACCCACGCCGTCACACCCTCCGAAGTGGAAGCCAAGCTGGCGCAGGCCCGCGAGATCTTCGAGGTCACCGACTCCGTGGTCGACGAGGATTTCGAGTGGGGCGCACGAGTCGCCTGTGGACTGGACCGGCTGGTGGACGACTTCGGCCTCGACAGCCTCGCCTACTATCACCGCGGCCTCGAAGGCGAACAACACGAACGCCTCGCCGCCGGGATGATCCTCGGCGCCTCGCTGCTGACCGCCCGCGGCATCCCCGCCGCCGGAGAGTACGAGCTGCGCACCTCACTGGCGATGCTCATCGCCGACCGGCTGGGCGCGGGCGGATCGTTCACCGAACTACAGGCGCTGAACTTCCGCGACGGCGTCGTCGAGATGGGACACGACGGCCCCGCGCACCTGGCGATCAGCAACGGCCGTCCACTGCTGCGCGGACTCGGCGTCTACCACGGCAAACGCGGCTGGGGCGTGTCGGTGGAACTCGACGTGGCCCACGGACCGGTCACCCTGCTGGGCGTCGGCCAGACCCGCGACGGCTCCTACCGCCTGATCGCCGCCGAGGGCAACATCGTGGACGGACCCCTGATGCGCATCGGCAACACGACCTCCCGGGTTGACTTCGGCCGCGACCCGGGCGAATGGACCGACGACTGGAGCGCCAGCGGTGTCGGCCACCACTGGGCACTCGCGGTGGGACACCGCGTCGGTGAGCTGCGCTGCACCGCCGAACTGCAAGGTCTGGAGCTGGTCGAGGTCCGCTAGGTTGGGGTGCATGTTCGAGGAGCGGCAACTGGACGGGTACCTGCGACGGATCGGCGTGTCCGGCCCACTGCGCGCCGACGCCGAGTCACTGCGCCGCATCCACCGCGCCCACCTCGCCACCATCCCGTACGAGAACCTGGACATCCAGCTGGGCCGGACGATCAGCCTGGAACCCGAGGCGCTGTACCGCAAGGTCGTCGAGTCGCGGCGCGGCGGATTCTGCTACGAACAGAACGGGACCCTGGCGCTGGCGCTGCGCGCGTCGGGTTTCACGCTGACCATCGTGGAAGGCGGCGTGCACCGCGAGGAACGCGGCGAGTCGGCCTGGGGCAACCACATGCTGCTGTTGGTCGAGGCGGACGGTCAACGCTGGATCGCCGACGCGGGCCTGGGCGACGGTTTCCTGGAACCGTTGCCGCTGGCGGAGGGCGAGCACCGGCAGGGAGCGTTCACTCACCGGTTGAAGCGGCTGGACGCCGAGACGTGGCGGTGCTTCCCGGACGCCCACGGTTCGGTGGGTTCCTTCGACTTCCGGCTGACACCACGCAAGATCGAGGACTTCGCGGGCCGCTGCCTGGAGCTGTCGACCTCCCCGGAGTCGTCCTTCGTGAAAGTCCTGACCGTGCAACAACCCGGCGAGCCCTGCCTGGCGCGCATCCGGTCACGGACGTTCAGCACCAGCGGCCCGACTCTGTCCGGCGGCAAGACCGAACGATTCGTGACGGATCGCGCGGAGTTCGAGACCCTCCTGTTCGACGACTTCGGACTGGGCCGCCAGACCCTCAACCCGTCCGAGGTGGACACACTGTGGGCCAACGCGACCGGGCAACACGAGACCTGGCTGAGCACCCGCGCCGCCTGACACGCGGCGAGGCACTGGCGATGCTCAGCGCCAGCGAAGGCGGCATCTACGGCAAGTTCGGGTTCTCACCGGCCACCTACCGCGCCCGCTGGGAGATGGCCCGCCACGAAGCCACAATCCTTCCCGCGCAACCCGATCCCGGCTCACTTGAACTGGTCGACCCCACCGAGGCGAAACTGGCCTGGCCGAAGGTCCACGCGGACGTGCGCGCCCACCGCGTCGGCGAACCCACCCCGCTGCCGGGACGCTGGGACGGACTGTCCGACGACGCTGACGGCGGCAACGGTCCACTGCGATACCTGCTCCACCGCGACCGCGACGGCGACACCGACGGCATCGCCAACTTCCGACTGCCGTGGTCGCCGACAGCGGACAACGCCGGAACCCTCGTCGTGGAGGCACTGGAGGCGTCCAACCCCGTGGCCTACCGTGCCCTGTGGAGCCTGCTGACGGACTTCGACCTCACCAAGACCATCGTGGCGGCCGGAGGTCCCCACGACGAACCACTGCGCTGGATGCTCACCAACCCGCGAACCATGCGCGTCACCCGCCAAACCGACAACCTGTGGGCGCGGCTGCTCGACGTTCCCGCCGCGCTGACTCTACTTCGGCGGCATGTCGGCGCACGAACTGTCCTACGCGGGCCACATCACCCCGCACACCGACGACGCGATCGGACGACTGAGCCGCTTGTACCGCGTCGACCCCGAACTGCACAACTCCTTCGGTTCTGACCCAGCCGGTCACATCCGCTCCAACGCGGTGATGCCCAGAATGCACAACCCGTGGGACAGCGTCCGGCGGGCCAGTTCGGTCAGGGCGAGCCGGTTGCCGCGCACGGCGCTGTCGGCCGCCGACAGGACGGGGCAGTTCTCGTAGAACGCGCTGAACAGTTTCGCCAACTCGAACAGGTAAGTCGCGACGCGGTGCGGTTCCAGTTGTTCGACGGTGTCGGCCAGGACGCGCGAGTAGTCGTCGAGGTGGAGTGCCAGGACCCGCTCGGCCGGGTGTGGCGGCAGGTCCACATGCACCGCCGCGTGCGTCCCGGTGGGGGACTTGCGGAGGATGGAGGCGATACGGGTGTGCGCGTACTGCAGGTAGACGCCGGTGTTGCCGTTGAGCGCCACCATCTTGTCGACATTGAATCGATAGTCGGTCCCGCGCGCGGTGGACAGGTCGGCGTACTTGACGGCGCCGATACCGGCGGCTTCGGCGATCGCGTCCAACTCGGCGGCGGGCAGCTCGGGGTTCTTGTCGGCCACGACGGCACGGGCGCCGTCAACGGCGGCGTCCAGCAGACTGGTCAACGCGACGGTGCCGCCGGAGCGGGTCTTGAACGGTTTGCCGTCGGCACCCAGGACGGTGCCGAACGGGACGTGACGGACTTCGACGTCGTCGCCGAGCCATCCGGCGCGGCGGGCGGCGGCGAACACCTGCCGGAAGTGCAGGCTCTGGCGGGCGTCGACGAGATAGAGGACCCGGTCGGCCCCGAGGTCTTGGGCGCGGTGGCGGATGGTGGCCAGATCGGTGGCGGCGTAACCGAACCCGCCGTCGCGCTTGCGGACGATGAGCGGAATCGGTTGACCTTCGTGGCCGGTGAACCGGTCGTCGAACACGCACAGCGCGCCGTCGGACTCGACGGCGATTCCGGCTTCGACCAGTGCCGAGACCACGTCGGCGAGCAGCGGGTTGTAGGAGGATTCGCCCGCCAGGTGCTCGTCGGTCAGGCTGACGCCGAGGCGGCGATAGATCGCGTTGAACGCCTCCATGGAGGTGCGCACCAGGTCTCGCCAGACCGCGACGGTGGCGGCATCGCCGGATTGCAGTGCCACGACCCGTTTGCGGGAGCGGTCGGCGAAGTCAGTGTCGGTGTCGAAGACGGCGCGAGCGGCCCGGTAGAGGGCGTCGAGGGTGTCGATGCCGGGGGAGTGGTCACCGCGCCGATGCCAGTCGAGGTCGGGGTGTTCATCGAGGTACTGGATGAGCATGCCGAACTGGGTACCCCAGTCGCCGAGGTGGTTCTGACGGATCACCGTGGCGCCAAGGGCTTCCAGCAGCCGGGCGAGCGCGTCACCGATGACCGTGGAGCGCAGGTGGCCCACGTGCATCTGTTTGGCCACATTGGGCGCGGAATAGTCGACGACGGTCGTCGACCCGGCTTCGGGCTGCCCGAGCCCCAGGAGGGAATCGGCGAGGCGTTGCTCGACCTGCCGCCACACGGCCGCGTCGGTGACGGTGATGTTGACGAATCCCGGACTGGCGACCGTGACCTCGCTGAGGAGGTCGCCGTGGTCGAGTTGGTCGACGACCGCGACAGCGAGGTCACGCGGTTGTTGTCCGGCCTGTTTGGCCAGTGGCAGGATGCCGTTGGTCTGGAAGTCGGCGTGGTCGCTGCGTCGCACCATCGCGTCGGGCTGCTCGGGCTGCGGGCAGGCGCGTCGGATCGCGGCGACCATTGTCGCCTCGATCCGTTCGGACAGCGCGGGAAGCGGGTGCGTGTTCACAAGTCCTCACAGTACGCAGCGCATTGCCGTCCGCAACGGATTAAGGACAGTGGCCGTTCATCCGCAGGGTCGCGACCGCGCCGACGGTGGCGTAGCCGCGCCATTCCAGGGCCGCCATGGCGGAGTAGTTGGTGAAGTCGACCGTCCAGCCGCCGTCGGCCAGCTGTGCCCGTTCGAGACGGTCGAGGTCGTGCGATACGGCCTCGGGGTCGAGCAGGTCCCGGATCGGCCGTCCCGGTTCGGGCGCCAGCAGCAGCGGGCGCAGTGTCTCGCCCTCGGCCCCGCCGGTGACCGGCAGTGCGCCGTCACGGGGGACGAACCGTCCAAGATGGTCCAGCAGCTCGTGGGCTTCGGGGCGGGTGTCGGAGGCGACGTCGAGGAACTGGAGCGCGAACGACAGCACATAGGCGAACGGGGTTTCGTCGATCCGGCGGATGGCGTCGAAGCAGTAGCGTGTCACTGTTTCCAGCCAGGGATGGTCCTTCACGGCCGGGTCCCAGTGCGCCACGCGATGCGCCTGCGTCGCCACCGCCGCCGAGATCTGTAGCGACGACTCCCGCGGGTTCGCGTGCGCCCAGAACGGGGCGCAGGCGGCGGGGTCGGTGACCGCAAGCGCGAACGGCAGGCCGCCGTCGGGCAGGGTCACGGAACTCAGCCAGTCCAGGAGTGCCGTCGTGTGCGGTGAGGTCGCGGGTCCCGCGTCGGCGAGCGCTTCGAGGGCGTGCTGGGCGCCGCCGGGTTGGCTCTCCGTGGATCGGAGGTCGGGTTCCAGGCCCCAGCCGTAGCCGCCGTCGTCGTTTCGGTAGGCGTCGAGCGCGCGGATGATCGCCTCGCGCGCCGTGTCGCTGTCGTCGGTGACCGCTTCGAAGCGACGCCGGTCGAGGACCCGCGCGTGCGCGGCCATGAATGCCGATACTTGGTCTAGTTGGATGCTCATGCCTGAACCCTGGCACCGGAGGGTGGGTTCGGGCTTGGAAGAATCGGCCAACCGCTGGACACGGTCACGAGGTGCGGGTGAGTGTCGCGGGTGTCAGACCGGTGAAGTCCTTGGTGTCACGGTTGAAATGCGCCTGGTCGACATAGCCAGCCCTCGCGGCCGCGTCGCCCAGCGGGGCGCCCGATCGTGCCAGTCGCACGGCGCGCTGGAATCGGTGAATCCGGGTGAGTGTCTTGGGGCCGTAGCCGAAGAGCCGGTTGCTGAGCCTGCGCAATGACCGCTCCGACAGGTTGTGGCGCCGCGCCGTGTCCGGCACATTCAGCCCGCCACGAGCTGCCCGGTCCAGCGAGGCCGCGACCCGCAGCTCTGACCGTTGCGGGGTCTTGCGGGTCCACAGGGCGACGAAGACCCGTTCCAGCGCGTCGGCCGCGTCGGTCTCGAACGACGAACCGGCACACTGCGGCGGCGTGACGAGGTCGGACAACGCGACGCGCTGGTTCGCCAGTTCGTGCGCGGGCACCCCCAACAGCGCGTGCGCCACCCCGGGCCCGAACCGAAGCCCCCACGTCACCTCGCCGGTGCGGGTCTCGGCATCGAACGCGCGGGTATCAGGCCCGGCCACGACGAGACGATCTCGGAACCACATCAGATCCAGGACGCCGTCGGGGACGACGCGCTTACGCGGGCCGTCGGAGGAGGCCCGCCAGATCGTGGCGCCGGTTCGGGCGCCCCTTCGCGTCGTGTAGCTGCCCATGCCCTGTCCACCTCCGTCTTACGCGGCGTCTTCGGCCAGGCTATCGAGGTGGTGTGACAGCAGACGGCGACGTGTCGTCGCCCACATTCGCGCGGTTTCGGCTTGCACTCAACTCGGGTTGAGCGCGCAGGCTTCCTCCACTTCGATTCGTGGAGGACAAGAACTGTGGACAATGGACGATATGGTTCGCTGACCGAGACCGCCCGGGCACTGCGCGAAGGCCGCACCACGAGCGTCGCGTTGGTCGAGCGGGCCATCGAGGCGGCACGGACGCACGGCGAACTGCTTGGCACGTATGTGACCCGCTTCGACGACGCCGCGCTGGAGGCGGCGCGCCGTGCCGATCGTGAACTCGCCGCCGGGCGTGATCGCGGACCGCTGCACGGCATTCCGTTGGGCGTCAAGGACCTCATCGCCACCAGCGAGGCACCCACCACCGCCCAAAGCCGGGTGCGTGCCGCCGCCGTCGAGCCCGACGCCGCCGTCGTCGCCCGGATCCGCGCCGGTGGTGGCGTGATCTGCGGCAAGACCACGACGATGGAGTTCGGTTGTGGCGTACCGGATCTGTCGGGTCCGTTCCCGGTACCGCGCAACCCGTGGGATACGGACCGTTGGGCGGGCGGGTCGAGTTCGGGCAGCGCGAACGGCGTCGCCGCCGGGTGTTTCGCGGCCGGGATCGGCTCGGACACCGCTGGCAGCATCCGGATGCCAGCGGCGTTTTGCGGCGTGACCGGGTTGATGCCGACCTACGACCGGGTGCCGCGCGCTGGTTGCGTCCCTTTGGCCGACAGCCTGGACAGGCTCGGTCCGATCGCGCGCGACGCCCGCGACTGCGCGGCCGTCATGGAGGTCATCGGTTCGCTGCCGCCG
Organism: Stackebrandtia nassauensis DSM 44728; assembly: GCF_000024545.1. GTDB lineage: Bacteria > Actinomycetota > Actinomycetes > Mycobacteriales > Micromonosporaceae > Stackebrandtia > Stackebrandtia nassauensis. The sequence goes on along the minus strand of NC_013947.1, from coordinate 3,460,878 downwards.
CCCGACTTCGACGCCGACCTCGCCGGTCTGCGTGTCGGCGTGTCCCGTGACTGGACGGCGGCGGGGGACTTGACGGCGGCTTTCGAGTCCGCTGTGGACGTGTGGGAGGGCCTCGGGGTGCGGCTTGTCGACATCGACCTGCCGCTGCTGCCGGAGCTGACCACGGCCGTCATCGTGACCGCCGTCAGTGAGGGTTTCGTGCGACACCAAGCGGACCTGCCCGCACGCTGGCACGACTACCTGCCCACCACCCGCGCCCTGCTGGCCACCGCGACATTCATGTCGGGCGCCGACTACGCGCAGGCCCAACACGTCCGGCGAGCGGCCGGACGCCGACTGCGCGAACTGTTCGGACGCGTGGACGCGATCGTCTCACCGACAGCTTTGATCCCGGCCCCGCTACTGGACACGCTGACCAACGAGTACGGCCAGCAGAACGACGACGCGATCCTTTCCCGCATCAACACTCCCTACTGGAACGGCGTCGCCAACCCGGTGCTGGCCGTTCCCATCGGTTTCGACTCTGCGGGCTTGCCGCTGTCGATGCAGATCGCCGGTGCCTGCGACGACGAGGAAACGATCCTGCGGCTCGGTGCCGCCTACCAAGGCGCCACCGACTGGCATCGGCGCGAGCCCTTCGACACGAACAGGAACGACCATGTCCACAACGGATGAACCTCTGGTGGCCGCGCTGCTGGGCGCACACGATCTACCCGCCGATCCCCGAGAACGTCGGGGATTGACCGCCGTATACCGCGCGCAACGCCCCGCCGTGGCCGCGATGTACACCGTCGCACCGAACACCGACTCACCCCACGACACCCCGGAGGTCGACGATGACCGCACCTGAACCGACCCTGCGCGACCGCGCGATCCTCAGCCTCGCCTGCTGCGGATCCTTCGTGGTCATCCTGGACGCCACGATTGTGTCGGTCGCGCTGCCCGACATCCGATCGGCACTGGACATGACGTCGTCCACACTGCCGTGGGTGGTCAACGCCTACACCCTGGCGTTCGCGGGTTTCCTGCTGCTGGGCGGCCGACTGTCCGACAGATACGGCCAGCGCCGCATGTTCATGCTGGGCATGGTCGTGTTCACCCTGGCGCGGGCCGCCGCCGGACTGGCGGATGCGACCTGGCTGCTGCTGGCCGCCCGCGCCATCCAAGGTCTCGGTGGCGCCCTGCTGATGCCGGTGACCCTGTCACTGTTGACGACCCGGTTCACCACCCCGACCGCCCGCGCCAAAGCCCTCGGCACCTGGAGCGCCGTGGGAGCCGTCGCCGCCGCGTCGGGACCCGTCATCGGCGGCATCCTGACACAGTGGACAGGCTGGCGTTCGGTGTTCCTCATCAGCCTCCCGGTGGGCGTGGCCGCCGTCGTCGCCGGTGCCCGACTGCCTCGCGCCACCGCGCTGCGCGACCGCTCGCGCGTCGACGTCGTGGGCGCCGCGATCGCCACGACCGGGCTGGTTGGAACGGTGTACGCCGTGATGCGAACCGCGACCGTGGGCTGGACCGACGCGACGGTGCTGCTGCCCCTGGCGGGTGGCGTGGCGCTGCTCGGGCTGTTCGGGTGGCATCAGGCCGGGTGGGCCCGCGACCCGTTGGTGCCGCTGGGGATCTTCCGGGCACGCGCGGTCAGCAGCGGCAACACCGTGATGTTCCTGCTGGGCCTGGGGTTCTTCGCCAGCCCGGTCCTGCTGTCACTGTACCTTCAGGACGTTCACGGGTACTCGCCGTTCGGTGCCGGAATGGCGTACTTGCCCATCGGGGTGGCCATGTTCGTCGGCGCCCAGAGCGCGGGGCGGCTGTTGGTGCGGGTCGGTGCGCGACGCGCGTCGGTATGGTGCTGCGGCATCGCCACCGTGGGTTTCGCCGGGGTGGCGGCGGTCGCGGCGGCCCGGCTGGACCAGCCCCTGTGGATGCTGCTGCCCGGCGTGGTGTTCGGGTTCGGCGCGGCGGCGTCGTTCACGCCGGTCACCGTGGTGGCGACCAGCTCGGTCCCGCCGCGGCACAACGGTGTGGCGGCGGGACTGCTCAACACGGTGCGCCAGACCAGTGCCGCGATCGGATTGGGAGCGTTGTCCACTGTCACCGCCGTGGTCGGTGCGACCTGGCACGCGGCGCATCCGCGATCCGACGCGACAGCGGCACTCGCCCACGGTTACACCGCCGCCTTCGCGGCCTCGGCGGGATGCCTGCTGGTGGCGGCGATCGCGGCCGCGTGGGCGATGCCGCGACGGTGACCGGCACGGACCCGTCGCGTCCGGCCGGGTCAGCGCTAACCGAGGTCGACGCTCGCGCGAAACTCCGGGCACCGCTCCGGTGTGGACTGGCGACAGTTGCTCAGCCGGGTCAGGTAGCTGTGCGCCGCGGTCAGCGCCGCCAGCTGTTCCTCCAGTTGGGACAGCTGCTCGGCGATGGTGTCCTGCCAGCCGGGAGCGCCCAGCATCCTGGCGATCTCGGGGATCCCGATCCGGCCGGTGGTGCGCCACATCTTTATCAGCGCGACCCGGTAGAGCTGGTCGGCGTCATAGAAACGCTGACCGGCTTGGCGCCGTGGGGATATCAGTCCCCGGCGCTCCCAGTAGTGCAGCGTCGAGATCGGCACCGCGAAGTGCTCGGACACCGTCCGGATGGGCGTCAGCGGATCGCCTTCGGTCATCACACCTCCCGGCTAGTTAGGGTACCCTAACTAGCCGGGAAGCTGCTGTTCGAGTCCGGCCAGGACCGTGTCGATGACGAAGCGGTAGTAGTGCTCGCCGGTTTCCTCGGCGGTGTCGGTGAACGAGGTGATCACTTCCTTGAGTACGCCGACGCCGGGGCTGTCGGCGCCGACGCGTTCGAAGTCGCGCATGATCGCCGCGTGGTCCCTGGAGCCGTCGTCGGCGTGGACCTTGCGTTCGTCGGCGGCGGCGACGGTGAGCATCGCGCTGTTGAGGATCGCGGTGTAGGCCAGGCCGGTCCGCTCGGCGAACCCGGCCCGTTCCAGGGCGGCGATGCCGTCGTCGATGATCGGGATCAGGTGCTCGAAGGCCGGGCCGTGCATCATCAGCCACATCGCGACCCCCGGGTAGGCGCGCAGTTTCGCCCGCGCCGGGTACAGCAGGGCCCGGAACCAGTCCGGCCAGTCGAGCTCGGGGTCGGGCCGGTCGAACGCGGTGATGACCCGTTCGACGACGCAGCGGCTGAGTTCGTCCTTGCCGCCGATGTGGTGGTAGATCACCGAGGGCGCCACGTCCAGCTTCTTCGCCAGGTCCCGCAGCGACCAGGTGTGCAGCCCCTCTCCCTCGGTCAGGGCCATGGCGGCGTCGACGATTCGCTCGGGGGTGAGCCCGGCCCGGGTGGCGGTGCTCTTGGGTGAATCGGTCAACGCTGCTCCTCGACGCTGTCGGATCGGCTCCGATGGTCGCTCGATGATTCCGGAGCGCGCGTGTTAGGGTCGGCTAAGTTTACTAGAACAGTGTTCTAGTGTGAGTGATGGGAACACCCCTTGGCTTCTTCCACCGACGACCGCGAGGCGCTGATCGACCCCGGCGCGCTCGCCTCCTTCCTCGCTCCGGTGCGCGGCCGCCTCCTCGTCGGCGTCGTGCTGTCGGGCATCTCCGCCGTCGTCGCGCTCTTCCCGTTCGTGGCGGTCGCCGAGATCGGCCGCACCCTCATCGAGGACGGGGGAGCCGAGCGAGCCTGGACCTGGGTCGCCATCGGCATCGCCGCCATCCTGGGGCGGACGCTGCTGTACGGGTCGGCGCTGGCGCTGTGCCACTACGCCGACGCCGACTTCCGGCACCACCTGCGCGTCCGGTTGGTGCGGCACCTGGCGACGCTGCCGCTGGGCTGGTTCGCCGACCACGGCTCCGGCGAGGTCAAGAAGGCCGTCGCCGACGACGTCAAGAACATGCACACGATCGTCGCCCACTACGCCATCGACCTCACCTCGGCGATCGTGGCGCCATTGGCGGCTTTGGTCTACATGTCCACTGTCGATTGGCGTTTCGCCCTGGTGATCGTGGCCTACATCGCCGTGGTGGCCGCGATCGTCGCACCGTCGTCGAAACGCGCCTACCTCACCCACATGGACGACTACAACCGCGCCCAGGGCGAACTGGGAGCCACGGCCGTCGAACTGGTCGACGGCATCGAGGTCGTCAAGACCTTCGGCGAGGGCAGCGGCCTGGCCGACCGGTTCCACCGCAGCGTCGACCGCCTGACCGAGATCGGCCTGTTGTGGACGGCGGCGATGGGTCGACCCTGGACGGTGATGAACCTGCTGTTCTTCCCCGCCACCATGGCCGTGGTGATCTGCGCGGCCGGGTCGGGCATGATCGGGCTCGGCTGGATCGCACCGGTCGAGGTGCTGCCGTTCCTGCTCGTGGGCGTCGGTCTGCCCACCGGTTACCTCCAGATCGGACAGATGGCCAACTCGCTGCGCGAGTCCCGGCTGGCCGCAACGCATCTGGGGCGGCTCATGCGCCTTCCCGGACTGCCCGAACCCGACCGGCCGCAGCACCCGGAAGGCGCCCGCGTCGAACTCGACCGGGTCACGTTCTCCTACCGCGACGGCCATCCCGTCGTCGCCGACGTGTCGCTGACGCTCGAACCCGGCACCGTCACCGCCCTGGTCGGGCCGTCCGGCTCCGGCAAGACCACGCTGGCCCGGCTCATCTCCCGGTTCTGGGACGTCGACTCCGGCAGCGTGCGCGTCGGCGGCGTCGACACCCGCGACCTGCCCTCGGCCGAACTGCTGTCCCGCGTCGCCATCGTCTTCCAGGACGCGGTCGCGCTACGCGAAACCGTCCGCGACAACATAAAGCTCGCCCGCCCCGACGCCACCGACACGCAGATCCGCGCCGCCGCCGAAGCCGCCCAACTGCACCAGCGCATCCTCCAACTGCCCGACGGCTACGACACCGTCCTGGGCGAGAACGGCGCGCACCTGTCCGGCGGCGAACTACAGCGCCTGACCATCGCCCGCGCCTTCCTGCAGGACGCGCCGATCCTGCTGCTCGACGAGGCCACCGCCCACGCCGACCCCGACGCCGAGACCCAGATCCAAGACGCGCTCGCCCGCCTGGGCGCGGGCCGCACCGTCCTGGTCATCGCCCACCGCCTGCACACCGTCACCGGCGCCGACCAGATCGCCGTCCTCGACGCCGGACGCGTCGTCCAACTCGGCCGCCACGACCGGCTGCTGTCCGCCGACGGCCTCTACCGCCGCATGTGGACGGCACAGCACACCACCGAAGGAGCCCGACTGTGATCGCCCGCCTCGACACCATGCTGGGCCGCCGCAGCGGTCTGCGCGCCCTCACCGCCGCCTACGCCGCCACCGGAATCCTGCAGGGCATCGCGCTGGCGTTCCTGCTGCCGCTGCTGCGGCACCTCCTCGACGGCGACGTCGCCGCGGCCCTGCCCTGGCTGGCGGCCGCGGCCGGATGTGCCGCGCTGGCGGCGGTGATCCTGTGGTTCGCCGTGAACTTCTGCTTCCGGGTCGCCGTCGAGCACCTCGGCGACGGACTCCAGCGCGCCGTCGGCGACCGGATCGCGAACCTGCCGCTGGGCTGGTTCGACGGCGGTCGCGCCGGTCAGGTCACCGGCCTGCTGACCGGTTCCGTCGCCCGAGTCACCAGTATCCCCAACGTGTTCCTGCAACAGATGACCATCGCCATCACCACCCCCGCCACGGTGATCGTCGCGACCGCGTTCGTCGACTGGCGCATGGCCCTGGCACTGGCCGCCTCGACGCCGTTCGCGTACGGGGCCTACCGCCTCGCCCAACGCGCCTCCGCCCGCGAACAGGTCGCCGAGACCCGCTCCTACGAGGAGGTCTCGTCGCGGGTCATCGAATTCGCCCAGGCACAACAGGTCCTGCGCGCCTCCGGGCAGGCCCGCGACGGCTGGCGGCGACTGGAGTCCGAACTGGACCGCAACCGCGCCGACACCGTGCGCGTCCTCAACCGGCAACTCGGCCCGATCCTCGGATTCATGGTCACCGTCCAGATCGGACTCGCGTTCAGTGCCATCCTGGGCGTCGGCTTCGCACTGTCGGGCACGCTGGACGCGGCGACGCTGATCGCCGTGCTGGTCATGGCCGTGCGGTTCATCGAACCGCTCGGCGCGTTGGGCGCCTACGGTTCCGCCATCCGGCAGGCCGAACAGGCCGTCGACGACATCGCGTCGGTACTGGAGACCCCGGCCCTGCCCGAACCGGCCAAGCCCCGACTGCCCGCCGACGCCTCGGTGGAACTGCGCGACGTGCGGTTCGGCTACCGCGACCGGCCGGTGCTCGACGGCTTCGACCTGACCGCGGCACCCGGCACCCTGACCGCGCTCGTCGGCCCCTCCGGGGCCGGGAAGTCCACCGTGCTGCGTCTTGTCGCCCGGTTCTGGGACGTCGAGACGGGCAGTGTCCGCGTCGGTGGCGTCGACGTACGCGAGATACCCACCGCGGAACTGATGGCCCGCGTCGGCATGGTCTTCCAGCACGTCTACCTGTTCGACGCCACCCTCATTGACAACGTCCGCGTCGGCCGACCCGACGCCACCGACGCCGAGGTGCGGGCCGCCGCGAACCTGGCCCGCCTCGACGACGTCGCCGCACGGCTGCCCGACGGCTGGGACACCCCGGTCGGCGAAGCGGGGGGACTGCTGTCGGGAGGCGAGCGGCAGCGCGTGTCGATCGCCCGCGCCTTCCTCAAGGACGCGCCGATCCTGCTGGTCGACGAGGCCACCAGCGCCCTCGACGGCGAGAACGAAGCCGCCGTCACCGCCGCACTGTCCGACCTTGCCCGGGACCGGACCGTCTTCGTCGTCGCCCACCGGCTCTCCACAGTCGTCAACGCCGACCGGATCGCCCTCATCGACGACGGCGCGGTCCGCGAACTGGGCACCCACGCGCAACTTCTGGCCGAAGGCGGCCGTTACGCCGCCCTGTGGAACGACCGTCGACGAGCCGCCGGATGGCGGCTGGCCCAACCCGACCACGCCCAGCCGCGCGCCTGATGTCACCTCACGGAGCCCCCATGTCCACAGTCCACCGTTTCGGTCTGTTCGCGCTGCTGTACGGCACGCAGTTCCTCGGCATCGGATTCCTCTACTACGCCATGGTCGCCGTCCTGCGCGACCGCGGCGCCTCACTCGAACAGGTCGGGGCCGTCCAGGGCCTCATCCTGGTGTGGCTGCTGAAGTTCCTGTGGGCGCCGCTGGTCGACCGGCTCGCGCGCCGCGCCCCCGGCGGATACCGGGGCCTGCTGCTGGTCCTGCAACCCGCGCTCGCCGTGGCCACCGCCGCCCTCGCCCTGCTGGACGTGGTCGACGACTTCGGGCTCGTCGTACTCACCGGCCTCGGGATCGCGTTCCTGTCGGCCACACAGGACATCGCCGTGGACGCCCTGGGCGTCCGGCTGCTGCGACCGCGCGAACGCGGCCTCGGCAACGGCATCCAGACCGCGGGATCCTATGTAGGCTTCATTCTGGGCGGCGGTGGCTCCCTGTTCGTCTACGGCGTTTGGGGCTGGCAGGCCACCGCCCTGTTGCTGGCCGCCCTGACCCTGGTGCCATGGCCGTTCCTGCTCACCGCCCGCGGCCTCGACGGGGTCGCGACCCGCGCCCGCATCGGCGTCGCCGACTGGATCTCGTTCTTCCGCACCCCCGCCGTGCGCCGCTGGTCGTTCACCGGCCTGCCGCTGCTGCTGGCGGGCATCGGACTGGGCAGCGCGATCATCACCCCGATGCTCGTCGACGGCGGCTGGTCCACCCAGCGCGTCGGTACCCTGTCGGTCATGCTCGGCGGCGCGGTCTCCATCGCGGTCGCCCTCGGCTGCGGCGTCCTGATCGACCGGATCGGCGAACGGCGGGCCGTCATCGTCTTCGCCGCGCTCCAGGCCGTCGCGTTGGCGGCCATGCTCCCGGTCGCCGCCGCCCCCCACCCCGGCACCGCCGCCGTCCTCATCGCCGTCGTCGGGCTCGGCGCGGGCCAGGTCGGCTTCCTGACCCTCGCGCAGGCCATCGCGATGCGCCTGGCCCGCCGCGAACACGCGGGCAGCGACTTCACCGTGCAGGCCAGCCTCTTCCAGTTCTGGGGCACCGGCATCGGCGCGATCGGGCTCGGCCTGGCCGGACAGCTCGGCTACTCCGGCCTGATCACCGTCGGGCTGCTGTTCACCGCGGCCGGAGTCCCGTTGGCGCTCAAGGCCCACACCACCATCGTGACCGAACCCACCCTTGACCCAGCGATTAGGGACTTAGTATATTCTCTAATTAATGGATCTCGACGTATTCAAGGCCCTGGCCAGCGACAAACGCCTGGCCATCCTGGCCTGGCTCAAGGACCCGGTAGCGCACTTCCGGCCGCAGAAGGACGGCGACCTCGTCGACGACGGCGTGTGCGGAGTCTTCATCGCCGAGAAGCTGGGCATGAGCCAACCGGCGGCGGGGGAGCACCTCAAGCTGCTGGTCCGCGTCGGCCTGCTGCGGTCCAAACGCATCAAACAGTGGACGTTCTACCAGCGCGACGAACAGCGCATCGCCGAAGTCAAACGCACCCTCCAGGAAGACTGGTGACAACAGCCATGAACGATTTCCCCCAGTACGACATCAACTACGAACCCCTGGTCGGCACCCTGACCAAACTCGACGTCGGCGAGGTCATCGCCAAGGTGACCGAACCGTGGTTCAACCAGACGCTGTGCCAGGTCGACGACGCCGTGGTGCGCCTCGGCGTGTTCCAGGGCGAGTACCACTGGCACAAGCACGACAACGAGGACGAGTTCTTCTTCGTCCTCGACGGCGGAATCCGCATCGAACTCGAGGACAACCCCACCGTCGAGTTGGGACCGCGCCAGTGCTTCACCGTCCCCAAGGGCCTGCTGCACCGACCGATCGTGCCCGAGCGCTCGTCCGTCCTCATGATCGAACGCGCTGGCATCGTCGCCACCGGTGACGCGTAGCTAATACTAAGGATATATCGGCATCGAGGCATTCGCCAACGACGCACCCCGAACCCCCGCGACGAGTGGCCTAAGGTTGGCCCGTGGTTGAGCAGACTTCGCGTTCGAAACTCGTCGACGAGCTGGACCTGGCTCCGCATCCCGAGGGTGGCTGGTTCCGGGAGACCTGGGCCGCGCCGGTGGGGTTTGAGCCGGACGGTTATCCGGGCCGTCGGTCCGCGGCGACGGCGATCTACTTCCTGTTGCACCCGGGGGAGGAGTCCCGTTGGCACACGGTGCGTTCGGACGAACTGTGGTTGTGGCACCAGGGCGGGCCGCTGGAGCTGCGGCTGGGCGGTGACGGTGACCGGCCGCTGGCCGACTTCACGCCGGTGACCCTGGGCATGGACGTCGCCGCCGGGCAGCGTCCACAGCAGCTGGTGCCCGGAAACGTGTGGCAGGCAGCGATTCCGCTCGGCGACGAGCCGACGTTGGTGTCGTGTGTGGTCGCTCCCGGTTTCGACATGGCCGACTTCCGGATGATCTGATCCTCGCCGCTACGAGACCGGGGTTGAGGTCCGGTTCTCGTCGGTGGGGCGGGCCGGTTCGGCGCGGATGACGGCGACTCCCGCCGCCGCGGCCCGGTCTTCGAGGTCGTCGGGGGCTTCGGTGTCGGTGATGAGCAGCCAGCCGGGATCGAATCGGGTCCAGGCCGGGGCCGCGGGTTCGCGCAGTTTGGTGGCGTCGGCCAGGACCGTCGTCTGGCGGGCGGCGGCCGCGATGCGTTCCTTTACCGCGGTCTCCTCCAGCGTCGGTTCGCCGATGCCCCGGTGGACGTCGATGGCGTCGGCGCCCATGAAGGCGACGTCGAAGGTGAGCCGGTCGAGGCCGAGTTCGGTGAGCGGTCCGACGAGGCCGTGACTGAGTGGACGGACGCGGCCGCCGAGGATGATCGTGTCCACGAAGGACGCCTCGGTGAGGATCATGGCGGTCTCCAGTCCCCGGGTGACCACGGTGAGGTGACCGAAGTCGGGGCTCTCGACGAGGATCCGGGCCAGGGCCGCGCAGGTGGTGCCCGCGTCGAGAAAGATCGTGCCGTCCGGCGGGACGAGTTCCCTTGCGGCGGCGGCGATCGCGGCCTTGGCGACGGTCTGGACCCGGGCGGAGTCGGTGATGGGGCGTTCGTGGAACGACTCCGGCACCACTGCGCCGCCGTAGGTGCGGGCCACGAGGTGTTCGGCGCCCAGGCGGCTGAGGTCGCGGCGGACGGTCGAGGCCGACACCGACAGGGCCTCGGCCAGGTCCTCGACCCGCGTGGTGCCCTGGCGCAGCAGTGACAGCAGCAGGTCATGGCGTCGCCGGGTGCCACGTCTTACCGAGCGGCGTTCCATGGTCTCCTCCGTCTACTGGCGACCGTAGGTTGAGCGAATCCTTGGTACGTACGGACTGTAGTCGACACCGGCCCGGTAGGCGGACAGCATGGTGCCGTGGTCGGCCTTGCCGGAACCGGCGATGTCGAAGGCGGTGCCGTGGTCGACCGAGGTGCGCAGGATCGGCAGTCCGACGGTGACCGAGATGGTGCCGTTGAAGTCGAAGGTCTTGGCGGCGATGTGCCCCTGGTCGTGGTAGTGGGACAGGACGCCGTCGAAGCGGCCCGACAGTCCCTGGTGGAACACCGAGTCGGCCGGTACCGGGCCGGTCACGTCCAGCCCCTCGGCGCGGGCGTCCTCACAAGCCGGTCCGATATGGACGATCTCCTCGTCGCCGAAGGCGCCGTTCTCGCCGCCGTGCGGGTTGACCGCCGCCACGGCCAGCCGGGGCTTCTCGGTGCCGAACACCGTTAGTGCCGTCAGTGCCTCCCGGATGGAGGCGCCGACCCTGTCGCGGGTGAGCTGGTCGAGGGCTTTGCGCAGGGCCACGTGCCGGGTGGTGAAGAAGATGCGCAGATGGTGGCCGTCGGCGGCCGGGTCGCGGACGACGAACATGGTGTCCTGCCGGGTGACGCCGGTGAGTTCGCCGAGCATCTCGGTGTGTCCCAGGTGGGTGGATCCGCTGGCCCAGATGGCTTCCTTGTTGATGGGGCCGGTGACGATGCCCGCGACCTGTTGGTCCATGGCGGCCTTGGTGGCGACCTCGATGGCGACCACTGCCGCCTTCCCGGCACGGGGGTCCACTGTCCCCCATTCGGGGGCGGCGTCGCCCAGGACGCCGATGTCGTACACGTCGATGGTGCCAGGCCCGGCGGGAGCGACCGAGAAATCGTTTACCACGCGCACGTCCACGTCGAGACCCGCGGCGGCGGCGCCTCGGCGCAGGGCTCCGGCGTCGCCCACGGCGATGCCGTGGTGGCCGTCCTCCCCGGCGACCTCGGCCAGGGTGCGGGCGGTGATCTCGGGGCCGATGCCCACCGGGTCGCCGAGCGTGACGGCGAGTACGGGACGGTTCATGAACTTCCTCCTGGTTCAGTGCGTCCGGTCGTGTGGTCGTGGTGTCCCACCGCCGCCGCGCGGACGCGGCGCCGGTTGGCCTGTACGGTGCGCCGCAGGTGGTCGACGCATTCGACGGTGGTGGCCGGGTCGCCGACCAGGCCGCCCTTGGTGACGATGGGCAGTCCGTCCCAGTCTCCGCCGACGACGGATCCGGCCACCGCCAGTGGGACGAGTTCCTGTTCGACCTCGATGCCGGCGGCGCCCAGTTCGGCGGTCATCGCGGCGGTCACGTCGCCGCCGGTGACGAACAGTCCGCCGACGGCTCGTTCGGCCAGGGCGCGGCGGACGGCTCCGGCCAGCAGCTGGGGGAGTCTGGCGGCGTCGGCGGGGTCGATGTCCACGATGTCACCGTCGTCGAGGGCGGTGGCCAGCAGCACGGTGTCGCCGGAGTCGGCCTGTGCCAGTGCGGCGGCGAGCTGTTTGGCGGTGGGTTCGAGGTCGGGCAGTACCGTGTCGCCGGAATACACCGGACGGACCACGGTCACCGGCCGGGTTTCGCGCAGTCGCGCCAGTTGTTGGCGGGTCAGTGCGGTGGCTGAGCCGGACACAGCCAACAGTGGCGCGGTGTCGTCGTGCCCGGTGAGTCCCTTGGCGCGGGCCAGTTCCACGGCGCCGGGGCCGGGGTCGACGCCGACCCATTCGACCTCGGGTGCCGCGGCGACGGCGGCGTCGGTGACGCGGCGCAGGTGTTCGACGGTGAGGGCGTCGCCGATGATGACCTGGGCGCCAGCGGCCACCCGGGTGGCGACGGCCTTGCGCAGCCGTACCGGGTCGCCGGTGACCAGGGACAGTGGAATGTGGGCGATGCGTAGGGCGGCCTGCTGGGTGAGCAGGTCGGCGACGTCGGAGGTGCGCAACGGGGTGCGGGGGTCGCGCGCCAGTTCGGTGTTCTCCAACCGGACGCCGTCCAGCAGCTGGTTGCCTTCGACGGTTTGGCGTCCGGCCGCCGGGTGCGCGGGCAGGAACAGTGCCACGGTCGGTGTGGCGGTGCGCCGTGCCACCGCGCGCAGGACGGCGGCGGTGGAGGCGCCGAGGTTGCCGCGCAGGGTGGAGTCCACGCGGTTGCACACCAGCCGTACCGGTGGTGCGGCGGCGATGGCGGCCTCGACGCGGGCGGCGGCTTCAGCGGGTGGGGCGTGGCGGGTGTCGGTGCACACCACGACCGCGTCGAAGCGGTTGGTGAACTCGGCGATGACGGTGCCGGGCTGGTCGGCGCCGACGGTGACGGCGCGCAGTCCGGCGCGGGCGAATCCGGCGGCGGTGGCGTTGGCGCCGGTGAGGTCGTCGGCGATGACGAGGATCGCGTGGGGTGGGGTCATAGGACGGCGCTCGCGATCAGCAGCAGTGGGATTGATCCCAGCCACACGGCGGTGGTGATGCCGGACCAGGCGCGTAGCGCGGCGGTGCCGTCGAGGCCGGTGAAGCGGGTGACGACCCAGAAGTAGGAGTCGTTGAAGTAGCTGAACACCATGGAACCAGCACAGCAGGCCATCGCGGCGGCCACGGGCGATATGCCGAGTCCGGCGATGAGGGGTGCGGTGACGGAGGCGGCGGTGATCATGGCGACGGTGCCCGATCCCTGCGCGAGTCGCACGAGGGTGGCGACGAGGAAGGGCACCAGGACGCCGGGCAGGCTCCACGAGGCGATGACCTTGGCGAGTTCGTCGCCGACGCCGGTGCTGCGCAGGACCTGTCCGAATGCGCCGCCCGCGCCGGTGATGAGGATGATGAGTCCGGCGGATGCGGCGGCGTCGGCCAGCCAGCCGCTGACCTTGTCGCGGCGGGTCCAGCGGGGGAGTAGGACGTACACGGCCAGGGCGAGTCCGAGCATGAGTGCGACGACGGGGCTGCCGATGAACGCGAGGATGGCGGCCCAGCGGGAGGGTTCGTAGGCTTCGTCGTCGCCCAGGACGTTCTGGTTGCTCTTGTCGATGGCGGTGCCGACGGTGTTGATGACGATGAGCAGCAGTGGGATCACCAGTGGCAGGCTGGCCAGCCAGGCGTTCATGCGGCGGGGTTTGGCGCCTTCGGGTGGGGTGCCCAGGGGTGATTCGGCAGGTGCCTCGCCGCCGTTGTCCGATGTGGTGCCGCCCGTGCCGCCGCTGGCGACGGTGGCGTAGACCTTTTCGCGCACTTCGGGCAGGACGGACTTCTCCAGTTTCGGGCCGATCCAGCGGGCGTAGACGACCACGATGGGCAGCAGGATGACGCTGAAGACCAGTCCCACCAGGATGATCATGCCGAGGTCGGCGCCGAGGATGCCCGCGACTCCCAGGGGTCCGGGGGTGGGCGGGACCATGTGGTGGGTGAGGGTCATGCCGCAGCCCAGTGCCAGTGCGAGGGTGACGTATCCGGCGCGTTTGCGGCGGGCGATGGAGCGGGCCAGCGGGTTCATGATGACGTAGGCGGAGTCGCAGAACACCGGGATCGACACGACGGCGCCGGTGCTGGCCATGGCCCAGGCTTCGCGGCCGTCGCCGAAGGCGCGGGTGAAGGCGCGGGCCAGTGCGTCGGCGGCGCCGGAGACCTCGAGGATCTTGCCGAGCGCGACTCCCAGGCCGATGACGATGCCGATCGATCCCAGGGTGGTGCCGAAGCCTTCGGTGATGGCGGTGAGGATGTCGGTGGGGGTGGATCCGGCGACGAAGCCGGTGACGAGGCAGGCGACGAGCAGGCCGACGAAGGCGTCGAGTCGGGTGCGCAACACGATGATGACGACGGCGGCGATGCCCAGCAGCAGGGCCGCGAGTAGTTGAAGATCCACGATGATCCTCCTGTGTGGGGTCGCGTGGGGGGAGCACGCTTGGGGGCTGAGCCTGATCATGCATCCCCAACATGCTCAAATCAAGCAGCTTCCCAAAATAATTGCGAAATCTGCGCAATTAAATCGGTGCGCAGGCGTGAGTCGCGCAGCTTCGGCCGCGTCACTGGTGAGCCAGCCGCGCCCGCAACCGCTCCGCCTCCGACTGCGGCGAGGCGTCCGCGCCCAGGTCGAAACGCACCCGCTCGATGCGGCCGGTGAAGGCGTTGCGCACCGGCGGATAGTCCTCGCTGACCGGTGTGCCCCGGTCGACGCCCACGTTGAGCGACTCGTCGAAACTGAAGTAGTACGCCGTCGTGGCCTCCACACGGCCCTTCGCCACCGCGGTGCCGTCGACCTCCACGGTGATCCCGGCGCCGCTGCCGGGCGCCCCGCCGTCGTAGTCGAACCGCATCGCCACGGTGTGCGAACCGGGGGACATCCGACGCCTGGATCGCACCACGGTGCGATCCAGGCCGTAACGGTTGTACGCGTACGCGACCGTCCCGTCCACACAGTACAAAGACCAGCCGCCGAACCGGCCGCCCTGCGCTACCAGCACCCCGCCCGCATCCACATCGGCCTCCAGATCGACGGTGATGACGTGCGAACGGTTCTTCACGTCCGGGGCCGCGTCCTCACCGAGCCGCTTGGCCGTCGGCCCCAACACGATCGACGTCCGCCCGTGGTGCAGATCCAACCGGCCCGCCAGCGCCGGGTTCTCGCGCTCGGTCACCCGATCGTCCAACGGGAACACGTGATAGCGCGTGGCCTCGACGGTGAACAACTCCCGCAACTGCCGCAGCTTGTCGGGATACTTCGCGGCCAGATCGTGCGCCTGACTCCAGTCGGTCGCGGTGTCGTACAACTCCCACACGTCGTCGTCGAAGGAACGCTGTCCATCGGGGACCATCAGCCACGGCGTGCCGTGACGGGTCACGGCGGTCCAACCCTCGTGGTAGATCCCGCGATTGCCGACCATCTCGAAGTACTGGGTCGTGCGCCGATCCGGCGCGGCTGCGTCGTCGAAGCTGTAACGCATGCTGACGCCCTCGATCGGCTGCTGCGCGAACCCGTTGACCGTATCGGGATGCGGCACACCGGCGGCGTCCAGAATGGTCGGCAGCACGTCGATCACGTGATGCCACTGGTGCCGCACCTGCCCCCGCGCGGCGATACCGTTGCCCCACCGCACGATCAGACCGTCACGGGTGCCGCCGTAGTGCGAGGCGACCTGTTTCGTCCACTGGTACGGCGTGTTCATCGCCAACGCCCACCCCACCGGGTACAACGGATACGTGGACGCGGTGCCCAGCTGATCCAGCCGGGCGTCCATATAGGCCGTGTCGTCGGCCAGGCCGTGCCCCACCAGATGCTCCCGAAACGTCCCCTCGATCCCGCCCTCACCCGAGGCACCGTTGTCGCCCAGCATGTACACGAACAACGTGTCGTCCAGGACCCCCATGGCCTCCAACGCGTTGACGAACCTGCCGACCTGCGCGTCGGTGTGCTCGGCGAAACCCGCGTACACCTCCATGAACCGCGCCGCGACCCGCCGCTCCGCCTCGTCCAGCTCGTCCCAGTGCGGCACACCCTCCGCCCACGGCCCCAGCTCGGTGCCGGTGGGCACGATACCCAGTTCCTCCTGCCGCGCCAGGGTCTGCGTGCGGATCGCGTCCCAGCCGACGTCGAACCGGCCCGCGTACTCCTGTGACCACTGTGGCGCGACATGGAACGGGGCGTGCGTCGCGCCAAACGCCAGATACGTCAAGAACGGTTTGTCCGGCGTCATCGCCTGCTGCGTACCCACCCAGTCGATCGCGTGGTCGACGAGATCCTCCGACAGGTGGTAACCGTCCTCTGGCAACCGATCCGGCTCCACCGGCGTCGTGCCCTCATACAGCTGCGGATACCAGTGGTTCATCTCGGCGGCCATGAACCCGTAGAACTTGTCGAAACCCTCACCGGTGGGCCAGCGAGTGAACGGACCCGACGGGCTCACCTCCGCGGGAGGCGTCTGATGCCACTTCCCGAACGCCGCCGTGCTGTAACCGTTGCCGCCCAGTATCTGCGCCATCGTCGCGGCACTGGGCGGACGGTAACCGGTGTAACCCGGCTGCGGCGTCGTCATCTCCGAGGTGACACCCATGCCGACCGAGTGGTGGTTGCGGCCGGTCAACAACGCCTGCCGCGTCGGTGAACACAACGCCGTCACATGGAACCGGCTGTACCGCAGCCCCTCGTCGGCCAGGCGCTGCGCCGTGGGCATCCGGCACGGGCCGCCGTACGGACTGGACGCGCCGAACCCCATGTCGTCGACCAACACGACCACGACGTTGGGCGCCCCCGACGGCGGCCGCACCGGCACCACCGGCTCCGGGGGACTGACCGTCGCGGCCCCGGTCGCGGACTGCGCGTCACGGGTGGCGGAACGGACGTCGATCGGAAGCCGGGTGCGGTCGGGTGCGGTCATGACACACATTGCACACCATCGATCGCCCGCGTCACGACCTGCGGTGGCTCACTGGCCGGGCGCGTCACCCGCCGCGTCGGCCGGGGACAGCCGCCACAACCCGGTCAGGTTGAACGCGATGTCGTCGAAGTCGGTGCGCGTGTCGGCGCGGCGGTGCAGCAACCAGCGACGCGCTTCCGGTTCCTCGCGGAAACCAGCCCCGTCGGTCAGCTCGCGGGCCCGTTCCTCGGTGAGCAGGTACAGCCCGAACGCGTCCATCACGTCGACGCGTTCCCGCAGCCGCTCCTGGTCGGCGATGTCGGTGTCGGACAACTCGATGTCGGCCTCGCCGAACAACTGCATCCCGCAGCTGTACAGCACCTCGCCGTCGAAGATCGGCCGCTTCACGAACGCGTAGTACAGCGCCTCCAGCAGTTCGGCCTCGTCGTCGGCCGTGGCGGCCAACTCCGCCAGGCCCAGCCATTTGTCGCGACCGTGTGCCAGGCCGCTGCTCTCGTTCTTGGCCGCGCCCGCGCCGTCGCGCAGCAGGGCGTCGGTCACCGCCAGCATGCGACGCGAATTGTCCACTTCGGTCGACGGCCGCATCGGTGGCGACAGGATGTAGGCGACGCTGTCGTGCCGTTCCACAGCGTCCCAGTCGTCGTCGGTGAAACTGGCCATGGTCAGGCTGGCCTGAAACGCCTGCGGCATGTTCGGATTCGGGGCCGCCTCACTGTTGTCGTCGTCGAGTGTGAACTCCGGTCCGCCGACCTCGGTGGCGATCTTGCGGCAGCGTTCGAGGTCGAGACCCGTTCCGACGAAACACATCACGTGACGGGGGTAGATCGGGGGTGGCTCGTAAGACATTCGCGGAAGCATAGTGGCCGCCGCGTCCGATCTACTCGGGCAGTCCGAACGTCACCGGCGGCCCCTCGGCGAAGCCGACCGTGACCCGCACCGGCCCCGAGGTACCCGGCAGCGTCCGCAGCCCGTCGGGTTCACCGCCGCACCAGTCCTCGATGGTCCCGACCGGTCCGGCGACGTCGATACCGGTGATCCCCAGGGGGCGTCGGCGGTGGGGCGCGTCCAGGACGGGCTGGCCCTGGGGCCAGTGGATCAGACACGGTAGAAACCGGCGCTCGAAGTTCGCGCCGAAACCGGCCAGTGTGTACGGCGGGAACTCAGGTCCTTCGGCGGGCGCCTCGATCACCGACATGTCGTGCGCGGCGGCGAGGTCGCGCAGCCGCGCCGCGTCCTCGATCACCACCAGCCACGCCATCGGGATCAGGGTGTGCGCCGGATGCGTGTCCAAGGCGTCGGTGTCGAACCGCAGCAGCGGCGGAGCATCGGCTGCCGGGGTCTCGCCGTTGGGATAGTGCACTTCCAGTATCTGCCCATGCCGCAGCGGTACGACGAGATTGGACAGTCCCAGGCCGGGGAGGGTGCGACCCCGGGCGACGCCCAGGCCCGCCTGATCGAGAACCTCCTCGGCCTCGGTCTTGCCGCGTGCGGCCAGGACGACGTGATCGATCTCCATGACCGCCAAGCTATCGATAATGAAAGTCGTTGTCAATAAAGGTCGATCAGTCGATCAGTGTGGCGTCCACAAAGTCGACACCGGCCAGGAACCCGCTCGACTTGTCACTCTTGCCGGTGACGGTCAACGTCAACTCGTGTTTCCCGGCCGACAGTTCGTGCTGCCCATAACTGGCCGGCTCCGGGACGGTGACCTTCGCGTCGTAACCGTCGAAGACGTCGCCGATCGCGGTCCCGTCCAGCGCCAACGTGCTGATGCCGTAGTCGGGGGCCTTCGTCTGCGCCACCGTCAGGTCGTACTTCCCGTCCTTGGGGACGGTGAACGCCACCGTGACGGTGTGGTCGGCCTTGTCGGGCCGGAACCACAACTGGGCGCCGCCGGACCATTGTGCGCCGCAACAGTTCGGCTGCGACTCCACCGGCGCCGTGGACTGCTGCGGCGGCAACAGCCGCTCCGCCTCCACCCGCAGCTTCGCGCCGCTGACACCCTCGGTCTCGGCGGAGTACGCGCCGGTGTTGCCCTCGGCGTCGAGGGCGCGAACGCGGTAGTACCAGGTCTCGCCGAGCCCCAGGCCATTGTGGTCGAACCCCGGGGTGCGGGTCGTGCCCAAGCGGTTGTCCGGACCGGGGGTGAAGCCCTTACTGGTCGAGCCGTACACCTCGTAGGTGGGGGAGTAGACGTCGTCTTCGGCCGGGTTCCAGGTCACCGCGATGGCGTTGTACTCGCGGGTTTCGGTGGTCACGCCGCGCGGCTCGGCCGGTTCGCCGGAGTTCCCGGAACCGGGCGCCACCGACAGCGCCGCGTACGAGGCCGCGTGGAAGGCCGGAGCCTCCGCCTTCGGCGTCAGCGTCACCGAGATGGACGACTTCCCGGCCGTCACCGACGCGGGAAGCGCGAACGCGTCGTCGCGCCAGCGCGCGGTCTCGTTGGACTGCGGCTGCTGCCAGGTGCCGACCTTCTCGCCGTCGACCGACACCTCGGCGGCCTGGTAACCGGCCTTCTGGTCGAACACGCGCCGCAGCACCACACCCTTGTTGCCCTCGTCGACGGCCATCGTGAACTCCACCGGGGACGTGGTGGCGCGTCCGTCCAACCTCACCGGTGACACCGGTCCATCGTGGCCCTCGAAGGTGCTCGACAGCGACTCGATCTCACCGGAGTCGTCCGATGTGTACCCGTGCTCCTGTTCACTGTCGGCATCCCCGACGTCGAGACTGTCGTTCCAGGCCAGCTGCGCGTCCGGCTGCTGGTACAGGTACGTCGTGGAACCCAACAGCGCCGGTTCGTTGTTGGCCGGACCGTGCTCGATACCGAACCGGATCGAGGAATCGAACTCCATTCCCTCGGCCACGAACAGCCGGTACATGCTGGTGCAGTCGAACTCGCAACCGTCCTTCTTCTCCTCGTGCACCGGGTTGCCGGTCATGGGCGCGTTGAAGGTGCCGCGGTTGAAGTACCAACCGCCCTCGTAGAAGTCCTCGGTTCCGGTGCCGTGCATCTCCGGGGTCAGCGACCCGTCGGTGAACAGCCGCTCGTCGCCCTCCAGGTAGTTGCGGATGTTGCCGGTCTCGATACGGCCCTCGACGGTCTCGGTCACCCCGACCACCCGGCCGCGACCGGTGGTGTCGGCGAAAACGTGGTCGCGCCCGTTCGTCGTGTCGTCCCGGTTGCCGATCGCGGTGAAGTACCCCGCCGGTCCACCGGCGGCGAGGTCGTCGCTCCAGCGATCGTCGGCGGCCGTAGTGACCTCGACGTCGCCACCGCTGATACCCACATCCGAGGAGTTCACGATCTCCACCGAGAACCCGCTGCGATACGGCATCAGCCACCACGCCGACAGCTGCTTCTTGTCCGCGTCGACGCCGAACATCAACGACCGCACGTCATACAGCCCCAGACCGGTACCGAAGAACTCACCCAACGGGGCGTCCACGGTGCGCCGGTCGTCGAAACTGATCCGCAGCCGCGCGTCGTGCAACACCGCGTCGGAGTCCCCGTCACCGGCGGCCAACTGCGGCAACGTGAACCGCAGCGCGCTGATCGCGCCCGGACCGCTGCCACTGGCCACCTCTCGGGTATCACCCGCGGGAACCTCCACATCAGACTTCGACGTCTGGGCGCCGTCCTGCGGCGGTTTCGGATCCGCCGTGCCAGCGGCGTTGAGCTTGTCGATCACGTCCTGAGCCGGGTCGGACGGATCGAACGGGGACACACCCTCGGCGCTGTCGAACTCCCGGGCGGTCACATGATGGAACAGCGGATTGTTCTGTGTGGTCACCCGCATCGAGGTCCGGTACGGCATCGGAACCTTGATGTAGACCCCACCCGAACTCTCATCGGCGTTGGCCACCAGCGGATGGACGAACGGCGCACCCAGCTTCCCATCCACGATGTCCTGAATCGACGCGTCCACGACGGTCTCGCCGTCCAGCTCGATGGTGATCGTCCCGGTCTTGCTGACATCGCCCTCGTCGCGGGTGAACCAGATCGAGTCGATCTCACCGGCCCCGACATGCTCGGCGATGACGCAACCGGCGTCGGTGGAACGCAGACACGAATAGGTGCCCACGAACCCGTCGTCGTTGCCGCCGCTGCGGTCGTAACTGGAGTACTGCCGGGTCCGGGCCCCGGTGTCGATCTCGGTCATGCGCTCGGGATGCCGGTAACTGTCCCAGCCGGTGGGGCCGGGCGCCGCGTGCGCGGGCTGCGCCGACACCGACAAACCGGTGAGCGCACCCGCCGTCAGCACCAAAACGGCGGCGAACCGCACCACGGCACGGGGCACCGCGCTGAGCAAACGATTTCGCGACTTTTCCGCAGCACGATCCAGGGGCGTCATGGGGGATACCTCGCCATTCGGGTAATCGATTACCCAAAACCCTAGAGCCGAGCGGGACACACTGTCAAGAACCCCCGACCCGCACGCGAACCGTTGGCACCAGCGGGTTGTGGCCCGGTTATGGCAAACCGGCACCCGCGTTCGCGCCGGTGGCGCCCGCGAACCGTCGCGGCTCGGCGTCGCACTCGGTACCGGGCTCGGGCAACGCGCCGTCGAGCAGATAACGGTGCACCACCTCGCGCACGCACGCGTTGCCGAGCCAGTAGGCCGCGTGAGCGTCCCCGTTGACGGTCACGAAACCGCTTCCTGGCAACTGTGAAGCCACATTGCGCGCCCCCGCCAGGTGCGTGCCCGCGTCGAGGGTGCTGTTGACCACCAACGCTGGGGGAGCGTCCTCGGCGTCCAACGGGGACGGAGGATTGCTTCCCCGCCGTGGCCAACCGGCACACCGCCAGGCGTTGCCCAGCACGTTGAGCCAACCCACGCGCGGCGTCTCGTCACGCCCCTGCTCGGCGATGGCCCGCAACGCGTGGAAACTGTCGGGCGTCACCGGAGAGTCGGCGCACCAGGTCACCTGCCCGGCATCACCTCGGAAGTCGTCGTACATGGCCTCGGCGAAACCGTCGCCGGTGCCGTCCTCGCGCGCCCGCGCGAACGCTTGCGCCAGCTTCTCGCCGTAACCCTCGAACTCCAGATTCCATGTGGACATGGTCCTAATCTGGATGTGCGAGACACTGCCGCCCTCAGAAGTGGGCAACGGCTCGTCCTCGGCGGCGGCCACCACCTCGTCCCAGACCTCCAGCACGTCCTCGCCACGCAAAGCGCACTTTGGGTTCTCGTCGCACCAGCGCGCGAACCGGGGAATCCGGTCCTCCATGACCTTCGCGGCATTGGCGTTGTCCCGCCAGTACGGCACCGTGTGATCGGCCACGCTGTCCAAATAGAGCCGTTCGAGATGCTCCCCATACAGCTCGGCGTACTCCTGCCCGAACACCGAACCGTAGGAGTTGCCGTAGTAGTAGATCTTCTCCTCGCCCAGCGATCGACGAATCGCGTCGATGTCGTGGGCGGCGTCCTCCGCCGACGTGTGCCCGGCCAACTTCGGCTGATCGGCCCGACAATCCTTCGCGTACGCGGCGACCTCGGCGCGCTGATCGGCATACGCCCCAGCCGAATCCAGAATCGACCCCACTGGCGGCGCCTTGTCGGGATCACACATCGGGCCACTGCCACCGAACCCACGGGAGTCGAACGTCACCACGTCGAACCACCGTGTCAGCTCCTCGAACGCGGCCTGGTCCTGCGGCTCGGTCAGCACCGACACCGCCTCGGCCGGTCCTCCCGGATGGAACACGACCGTGCCGCGTCGCTTCTCGGGATCCTGCGCGGGCAGCCGCGCCAACGACAACTCGATGCTCGCGCCGTCGGGGTCGTCATGGTCGATCGGCACCGGCAGGGTCGCGCACTGCGCCTTGTTGCCCTCGTCGCACGGCCGCCAATCCGGTTCCGCCGACTCAGCACTCGCCGCCGGGACACCCAGCCCCGCCACGACCACCACGCCGACCGCCACCACGATCCCACCGGGACGCCATACCCGCCGCAGCACCGACTCTCGCATCACGGATCCCTTTCACGCACCGGCAACCAAAAAACCAGTACGCGACATCATGCCCGATCCAGGCCCGCACCGACCCGGCATCCGAACGAAAACGATCACGGGGCAGCAAGAAGCTCCCGGGGCAGACCACCTCGCTAAGAAGGCGATCCATGTCGTAGTGGACTAGGTACGACACCCAGGAGCTCCGGTGGCCGCGTGGTATTCGCCCCCGCCAAGAGGCAAAGCCTCCGGGCGGAATCGAGGCGCTTCACGACCGTCCGTTGTACGAATCGGTTGCGCGCCGACTAGCGCGCGACCACCTCACGAGTCCAATTAACGCTCACTGTTTGGACCACCTCCTTTTCACGTGTAGGTCGAAGATAGCCACTCCCACGCGATCGCGCCACATTATTTGCTCACAGCGCAAGCGCTTGGCGCCGCGACTCAGCCTGGCTAGGCTGTGCTCCGAATACGCGATGCCAGGAGGGACAACCCGTGCTGCGCGAGGCCACCACAACCGACATACCGGCGATCGCCACCCTGATGCGGCAATCGGTGCTCGACACGTTCCCCCTGTTCCACGACGAACGCGAAACCGCCGCCGCCGCCCGCTACCTCACCGAACCCGACACGGTCCTCATCGACGACGGCACCTACTACGTCCACGAAGCCAACGGCCAGATCGTCGCCTGCGGCGGTTGGAGCAAACGCGACAAGCTCTACACCGGCTCCGGCGACGCCCCCACCGACGACCGCCTCCTCGACCCGGCCACCGAACCGGCCCGCGTCCGCGCGATGTTCGTCCGCGGCGACTGGACCCGCCGCGGCCTGGGCCGCGCCATCCTCACCCGCTGCGAACACGACGCCCGAGCCCAGGGCTTCACCACCCTGGTCCTCATGGCCACCCTGCCGGGCGAACCCCTCTACCGCTCCTTCGGCTTCCGGGAACGCGCCCGCACCCGGGTCCCGCTACCCAACGGCGTCACCCTGGACGGCGTCTCCATGGAATACCCGCTGTTACAGCGGCGAGTACACCTTCACACCGGCGCCTTCCAACATCGCCCGCAGTTCCGGGCTCGGATTCCCGCACACCTCACCGGTGATCGTCGCGACCTCGAGAAACCTCGGCATCAGGCCACTGATGTTCTCGGAGTGCGCCGTACCGGCGGCCGCGTCGCGATAGCGCTCGTGAACGAACGCCTCGGTGCCCTCGGCGTTGAGGTACACGTTGTACTCGATGGTGCCGGGGTCCTGAGTGCGCACGATCTCCTTCGCCTCGGCGACAAGGCGTTTGAACTCCTCCAGCTTGCCGTCGCGGATCACCAGGCGCGCCGTGCCGTGCATCTCGGTCATCGTCTCCGTCATGGCCGCAACCTAACACCCCACATTTAGCGCCCCTTCGGGACGAATGTGTGCTCGAACGAGCAGCCGTCGTCCTTCTCGTTGACGATGACGAGCTCGGCTTCGGATTCCGGCAGGAGACGCATGGCGATGGCGTCGTCGCTGTCGAGTCGTCCGCGAAGGCCCCGGGGCGCGAACTCGCAGTCGAAGCTGAACTTCAGGTTCCGGTTCGTGCCGTAGAAGCCTTCGGCGACACCGGATACGACGAGGCGACCGGGTTTCACCGGTTGTGCCTCGAAACTGTTGAGCGCCCAGGCTTTGTCGGGGTCTTCGTCGCGGACGTCGACGATGTCGAACTCGGGTGGCGTTTTCACATCCCACGTCACCGGGTGGTCTTCGCGTGCTTGAAAGACTTCGTCGCCGATGTCGAACTCGATCTGCATTTCGAACGGGCAGCCCTGGTTGACGTGATCGTCGGACGGCTCGGGAACGGCCTCTTTGGTCGCCGCGCACGTGTCGAAGAGCGATCTGATGCTGCGCCGCGCCTGGTCCAACAGGTCGCCGTTGAGCGTGAGTTCGCCAAGTCGCACAGCGGGCGCGTTGCCATCGTCGTCCCACTTGGTCTGCGCCAACAACTTCGTGCGCTTGGGGCTGCTGGCGACGTCGACATCGGCGGGCAGATCGTCGAAGAAACGATGGGTTCCCGGGAACACCGGAAATGACGGACGCGGATCGATCATCTCGAGAGCCGGGTCCTCGGCGCGCACCCCATCGATATCCAAATAGGTCAACGGCGTGTAAGGAAGGCTCACGTACACGAACGGATCATCGAGCATCCAGCCGTGTTTGGTTTCGGTGAGTTCGAAGACAGCGGTCTTGGTCTGACCCAATCCGGTGATCTCGGCGGAGACGGTCGCGGTGCCCGACTCGTTGATGACACCCTTGGGCCCGGCGGAGATCCACCCGAAATCCCAGTCGGTTCGCATGGCCTTGTCGGTCAGGAACGCATCCTCGCCATCGTGCTCGGTGTAGACGTCGGGGTCGTCGGTGCGTATCTCATTGAGAGTCTTCGGCAGAACCTCCGCCAAAGCCGCGTCGACATCGCGGTTCTTCGCCGCGGTCAAGAACCGCTCGACAGTCTCGTCCGGACCGGACAGTTCATCGATGGTGATCCAGCTGGCGACCCCCACGACCAGGATGACCCCGCCGATGACGAACCGGCGCAGCCGTCGCCGTCGGGTTGGCAGTTCGGTGTCCGGTTCCATCGGGGCTCCTCGCTCGCGGGGCAGGCGAGGATATGACGACGCGTCAAATCTCGTGGTGTTCGCGGCGCCCGCTGCCGGTGCGGGACGCCCGTGACCGCCTACCCGACGCCGTAGAGGTGTTCCAGGGCCAGCTGGTCGAGTCGTTCGAAGGCCATGCCCCGGGCGGCCAGACCCGCGACGTCGACCGTGAGGTCTTTTATGGAGGCCCAGGTTTCGCCCTTGGCCAGGGTCGGGACGGTGAGTTGGTCGACCCGCGCGGCTTCGAGGGCTTCTCGTACCCGTGGGTCGGAGCGGAATGTGTGGACCTTGTCGCGCAGGATCTTGTAGTTGCGCATGCAGGCGGCCGCGGCGACCCAGACGCCGTCGTCGTCCTCGGTGCGTGGGGGTTTGAAGTCGAAGTGGATCGGGCCGGAGTACTGGCCGTTGGCGATGCCCTCCTCGATGGCGTCGACGGCCCAGAAGGCGCCGCCGACGTTGCCCGCGCCGAAGCGCAGGTCCTGGTCGTAGCGGGGACCGGTCTGGCCGTTGAGGTCGATGTGGAACAGTTTGCCGTGCCACAGGGCTTGGCGGATTCCGGCGGCGTAGTCGAGTCCGGCCATCTCCTCGTGGCCGATCTCGGGGTTGACGCCGACCCGGTCGGAGTATTCGAGTTCGTTGATGAAGGCCAGGGCGTGGCCGACGGTGGGCAGGAGGATGTGGCCGCGCGGCTCGTTGGGTTTGGGTTCGATGGCGAAGCGGGTGTCGTAGCCCTGGTCGGTGACGTAGGCCCCGAGGATGTCGAAGGCTTCCTTCATCCGGTCGAGGGCGGCCTGGATGTTCTTGGCGCCGCCGGATTCCGCGCCTTCGCGGCCGCCCCAGCACACGTAGACCCCGGCTCCCAGTTCGGCGGCCAGGTCGAGGTTGCGCATGACCTTGGCGAGGGCGAAGCGGCGCACGTCGCGGTCGTTGTGGGTGAAGGCGCCGTCCTTGAAGATCGGGTGGCTGAACAGGTTCGTGGTGGCGGTGGTGACCTTGAGGCCGGTCGCGTCGAGGGCCTTGCGGAAGGCGGCGATCTTGGCGTCGCGGACGGTTTCGGGGTCGTCGAAGTCGAACACGTCGTTGTCGTGGAAATTGACCCCGTAGGCGCCGATCTCGGCGAGTTTGTGGACCGCGCGGTCGGCGGGCATGGGGGCGCGGGTCGCGGGGCCGAACACGTCCTGGGCGGCCCAGCCGACCGTCCAGATCCCGAAGGAGAACTTGTCGTCCGGCACGGGTGTGTACTTGTCGCTCATGGTGTCTTGCCCTTCTTATCGGTGGGACGTCCAGGACGCGGTTTCGTCGCGCAGGGTCGAGTACTGCTCGGTGACGGAGGTGGCGGCGCGGCCGATGAAGCCGGTGGCGGCACCGGTGTTCCACTGTGGTGGGTGTGGGCGGCCGGACAGGGCCCAAGCGGCCTGCCGGGCCGCGCCCAACGCGACGTACTCGGCCGTGGGTGGGACTTCCACGTCGAGACCGAACACGTGCGGGGCGATGCGGCGCACGGCCTCGGAGGAGCTGGCGCCGCCGATGAGCAGCACCCGTCCGGCGCGCAGGCCCTGGGCGGACAGTGCGGCCAGGCCGTCGGCCTGGGCCGACAGCATGCCCTCCACGGCGGCGCGGGCCAGGTCGGCGCGGGTGGTGTGGGTGGTGAGGCCGGACAGGACGCCGGTCGCGTTGGGGCGGTTGGGGGTCCGTTCACCGTCCAGATAGGGCAGCAGGGTCAGGCCGCCCGAGCCCGGTGCCGCGGCCAGCGCCAGCGCGTCGAACCCGGCGTGGTCGACGTTGAGCAGGTCGCGGACGGTGTCGAGCACCCCGGCCGCGTTGAGGGTGCACACCAGCGGCAGGAACCGGCCGGTGGCGTCGGCGAAACCGGCGACCAGTCCGGTGGGGTCGGCGGCGGGGGCCTCGGCGACGCCGAAGACGGTCCCCGAGGTGCCCAGCGAGATGACCACGTCGCCGGACTCCAGCCGCAGTCCCAGTGCGGCACCGGCGTTGTCGCCGGTTCCGGGGGCGACGGCAACACCGTTCGGGGTGTGGCCGACGATCTCGTTGGGGGCGGCCACCCGGGGCAGCACGGCGTCGTGGCCGAGCGCGCCGATGACGGTGTCGCGCAGGTAGACGCCGGTGTCGGGGGACCAGTAGCCGGTGCCCGACGCCTCGGAGCGGTCGGTGGTGGCCTCGGCGAAGCCGACGCCGCGCAGTTTCAGGGTCAGCCAGTCGTGGGGGAGCAGGACGGCGGCGGTGCGTTCGGCGTTGTCGGGTTCGTGTTCGGCCAGCCAGGCGAGTTTGGTGACGGTGAAGGACGCGGTGGGCACCGATCCGGTGCGCTGCGCCCACACGCCGGGTCCGCCGCCCTCGCCGGTGAGGCGGGCGGCCTGCGGGGCCGAGCGGGTGTCGTTCCACAACAGAGCCGGGCGGATGACCTCGCCGTGTTCGTCGAGGGCGATCAGGCCGTGTTGCTGGCCGGAGACGGCAACGGCCTCGGCGCGGTCGATGAGGTCGCCGCCAGCTTGTTGGAGCGCATCCCACCAGACCTGCGGCGGGCATTCGGTGCCGTCGGGATGCGGGGCGGTTCCGGAGTCGACGACCTGTCCGGTCTCGGCGTCGACCAGTAGGACTTTCGTTGAGCGCGTTGAGGAGTCGATTCCGGCTACCAGGGTCATGGTGACCTCCTTGATGAGGCGGAGGGGGTGGCGGTGGAATCGCGGACCACCAGTGTGGTGGCCAGTTGGACGTGGTGGGAGTCGGGGACCTTGTCGTCGGCGATGTCGAGCAGCGTGCGGGCCGCGACCCGGCCCATCTGGCGCAGCGGTTGTCGCACGGTGGTCAGCGGCGGGTCGGTCCACATCGCACCGTAGGTGTCGTCGAAGCCGACGACGCTGAGGTCTTCGGGGATGCGAAGGCCCCGGGAGCGGGCGACCTGGATGACGCCCACGGCGATCGCGTCGCTGGCGGCGAAGATGGCCGTGGGCACCTCGTCGAGGCCCAACAGGTACCCGCCGATCTCGGCGCCGGTCTCGGAGGTGAACGGTCCCCGGCGGATCAGCGTCGGGTCGGGCACGATCCCGGCCGTCTCCAGGGCTTCGCGGTAGCCGTGCAGGCGTTCGCGGCCGGGCACCGAGTGCTCCGCGCCCCCGGCGAAGGCGATGCGGGTGTGTCCGAGACCCAGCAGGTGCCGGGTGGCCTGCACGCCCCCGGCCCAGTTGGTGGCGCCGATGCTGATGACGCGTTCGTCCAGCGGGTTGACCGGGTCGATGACCACCAGCGGCAGGCCCAGGTTCTCGCAGGTGGCGATCTCCTCGCCGGTGAGCTGGGTGGTCACCACGATGAGTCCGGTGTGGCCGCGCACCGCGATCTCCTTGATCCGGTCGACGCCCAGTGACCGGTCCGGGATCACGCCGTCGGGGGCCAGGACGCTGGTCACCACGTCGACGCCGAGTTCACGGCCCGCGTTGATCACGCCGTCGAGGACATGCGGCGAGTACATGTTGACGATCGTGTCGAACACGACGTGGACGGTGCCGTGGTCGGTGGCCTCCCGGGGGCCGGTGCTGGGGGTGTAGTTGAGTTCCCGGATCACCTGGTGCACCTGCCGCCGGGTCTCCTCCGACACTCCGGGGCGTCCATTGAGCACCTTGGAGGCGGTGGCCTTGGAGACGCCCGCGCGCGCGGCGACCTCGGCCAGGGTCGCGCGGGGCAGGGCGGGGCCGGTCATCGCTACACCTCGGACTCGTTCGGGGCTCTCATTCTAGCCAGTCAACGAAACTTTTTCTATAGCCGCGCCAAGTCTAGCCGCCTTGACAGGCGATTTCATATTGGTAGATTGACAAACATTGAGAAACATGTACGAAACAGTTTCCGGCACTGTATCCGGGCTGCGGCCCGGAGAAGGGAATCGAGCCATGAAACGTGGAACCAGCCGCCGTACCCTCCTGTCCCTCGGCGTGGCGGTGCCGATCCTGGCCGCGACCGGATGCGGACGGCAACCCGGCGCCGCCGGCGCCACCGCCTGGGCCCTGACCGGCGGATCCGAGGACGCCACCCGCGACTCCTTCAAAGCCTGGAACAAGAGCCACCCCGACGAGAAGATCACCGTCGAATGGTTCGCCAACGATGACTACAAGGAGAAGATCCGCACCGCCGTCGGCTCCGGTAACGCCCCAACACTCATCTTCGGCTGGGCCGGGGCCCTGCTGGCCGACTACGTCAAGAACAAGCACGTCATCGACCTGACCGAGGACGTCGAGAAGCTCAGTAAACGGCTGCTGCCCTCGGTGGCGGCCGTCGGGCAGATCGACGGCAAGACCTACGCCGTTCCCAACAACCAGACCCAGCCGATCGAGATGTTCTACAACACCGAGGTTCTGGGCAAGGCCAAAGCCGAGCTCCCGAAAACCTGGGACGAACTGCTCGATGCGGTCGACAAGCTCAAATCCGCCGATGTCATCCCGATCGCGCTGGCCGGGCAGAGCGTGTGGCCCGAACTGATGTGGATCGAATACCTCGCCGACCGGATCGGCGGGCCGGAGGCATTCGGCCGCGTCCTCGACGGCGAGAAGGGCGCCTGGTCGCACCCGGACATGCTGGACGCCCTTGACAAGGTCACCGAACTGGTGGAGCTGGGCGCCTTCGGCGACAACTACGGTTCGGTGGAGGCCGACGCGGGTGCCGACACCGCGCTGGTCTACACCGGCAAGGCCGGGATGATCCTGCACGGCAGCTGGGTCTACCCCGACTTCATCAAGAACGCCCCCGAACTGATCAAGAAGGACGGTCTGGCCTACTCGACCTTCCCGACCGTCAAGGGCGGCAAAGGCGATAAATCAAATGTGGTCGGCAATCCGGCGAACTTCTGGTCGGTGTCGTCCTCGGCCACCGAAACCCACCGAAACACCGGCACCTCATACCTGGGCGGGGACCTGTTCGACGACGACCACATCGACTCGCTGCTGGCCGTCGGGGCCGTACCCCCGGTCACCGGCATCGAGGACAAGATCGGCGAGGCCGACAACGCCGACTACCTGGACTTCACCTACGGCCTGGCTCGCGACGCCAAGCACTTCGAACTGTCCTGGGACCAGGCGCTACCGTCCAAACAGGCCCAGGAACTGCTGGAAAACCTGAGCAAACTGTTCCTCGGCGACGTTGGTGCCGAGGACTTCGCCAACGCGATGGACAAGACCCTGTGACCCGTGCCGTCCGGGCGACCGGGCCGAGCGGCTGGTTCGCGGCACCCGCCGTGCTGCTGTTCGGCGTGTTCGCGATCGTGCCGCTGTTCGGGGTCGCCGCGCTGTCTTTCGCCCACTGGGACGGCCTCGGCCCAATCTCGTGGGCGGGCCTCGACAACTACAGGGCCGCGGCGGCCGACCCCGACACCCGAACCGCGGTGTGGCTGACGGCCAAGCTCACCGTTGTCTCGGTGCTGTTCCAGGCGCCGGTGAGTCTGCTGCTCGGCGTCTTCCTCGCCGGACGACAGCGCTACCGGGCCGTCTTGGGCGCGCTGTTCTTCCTGCCACTGCTGTTCAGCTCCGCGGCCGTCGCGCTCACCTTCGTCGCGCTGCTCGACCCGAACTTCGGCGCCGGTACGGCGCTGGGGATCCCGGCGCTGAGCCGAGACTGGCTGGGCGATCCGCAGCTGGCCTTCTACGTGGTCGTGTTCGTGATCGGCTGGTCGTTCATCCCGTTCCACACGCTGATCTACCAGGCCGGGGCCCGGCAGATTCCGGCCGAGATCTACGAAGCCTCCCGTATGGATGGTGCTGGGGCGGTGGCGCAGTTCTTCCGCATCACCCTGCCGTTGCTGAAATACACGATCGTCACCTCCACCACGCTGATGACGGTCGGGTCACTGACCTATTTCGACCTGATCTTCGTGCTCACCGGCGGCGGGCCCGGCAACGCCACCCGGGTGCTGCCGCTCGACATGTACCTGACCGGGTTCCGTTCCTACGAGATGGGGCAGGCCAGCGTCATCGCACTCGTCCTGGTGGTCGTCGGACTCGTCATCGCCTTGGGGCTCAACCGGATCACCGGCGCCAGCCGGATGGAGTCCGAAATGGAGGGATCATGAGCCGGGTGGTGAGGAACCGGCCCAACGTGGCCGGAGCGCTCGCGGGCTGGATCTGGCTGGCCGTCATCATCGGGCCGATCTACTACATTCTCGTCACCAGCCTGCGACCGCAGGCCGACTACTTCGGCGAGAGTCCGCTGTCGTGGCCGTCGCACCCCACCCTCGCCGCCTACGGTCGCGTACTCGACAACGGTTTCGCCGGATTCTTCCTCAACAGCGTCACCGTCACTGCCGCGACGGTCGCACTCACACTCGCCGTGTCCATCATGGCCGCCTACGTCATCACGCACGGGCGGGGCAGGTTCGGGCGCGAGGTGTTCCGGCTGGCCCTGCTGGGTATCGCGATCCCTATCCAGGCCGCGATCATCCCGGTCTACTACCTGATCGTCCAGTTGGGGCTCTACGACAGCCTGGCCGCGCTGATCCTGCCCTCGGTCGCGTTCGCCATCCCGATCACGCTGCTCATCCTGACCAACTTCCTGCGCGACGTCCCGCGCTCCCTGTTCGAGTCGATGCGCCTGGACGGGGCCGGTGAATGGACGATCCTGCTGCGGCTGGTGCTGCCGATGTCGCGCCCCGCCCTGGCTGCCGTCGGCGTGTACAACGCGCTCCAGGTCTGGAACGGGTTCCTGTTCCCATTGGTGCTCACGCAAAGCGCCGACACCCGCGTGCTGCCGTTGTCGCTGTGGTCCTTTAAGGGGGAGTTCGCGATCGATGTGCCCGCGGTGCTGGCGGCCGTGGTGCTGTCGGTGCTGCCGATGCTCGCCGCCTACGTCCTGACCCGTCGGCAACTGGTGTCCGGCATGACCGCCGGTTTCGGAAGATAACAGGAAAGGACACCCACCCATGGCAGACGACAACCGTTGGCACGACACGCGACTGTCCATCCCCGAACGCGTCGAGGCCCTGCTGGGTTCCATGACCGTGCCGGAGAAACTCGCGCAGCTGGGCGCGTTCTGGCCGCCGCATCCCGAAACCGGTGACGGGGAGGTCGCGCCGATGGAGAACGCCATGCGCACCGGGCCCAAGACCCTGGACGAAGCCGCCGAACACGGACTGGGCCACCTCACCCGGCCGTTCGGCACCCGGCCGATCCCGGCGCGCGCGGGGGCGTCCGAACTGGAGCAAACCCAGCGCCGCATCGTCGACTCCACCCGGCTGGGCATCCCCGCGATCGCCCACGAGGAATGCCTCACCGGCTTCACCACCCTGGGCGCGACCGTCTACCCGACGTCGCTGGCCTGGGCCGCCGCCTTCGACCCCGACCTGATCGAGGCCATGGCCGCTCGCATCGGCGCCGACATGCGCGCCGTGGGAGTCCACCAGGGACTGTCGCCGGTCCTGGACGTGGTGCGCGACTACCGGTGGGGCAGGGTCGAGGAGACCATGGGGGAGGACCCGTACCTGGTGGCCGTCACCGGCACCGCCTACGTGCGCGGCCTGCAAGCGTGCGGGATCATCGCCACCCTCAAACACTTCGCCGGGTACTCCGCTTCCCGGGCCGCCCGCAACCACGCCCCGGTCCCGATGGGCCCCAGGGAGTTCGCCGACGTCATGCTGCCGCCGTTCGAGATGGCGGTGCGGCTGGGCGGCGTCGGTTCGGTGATGAACTCCTACGCCGACGTCGACGGCGTGCCCGCTGCCGTCAACCGGCGACTGCTGACCGAGATCCTGCGCGACCGCTGGGGTTTTCGCGGCACCGTCGTGTCCGACTACTGGGCCGTGGCGTTCCTCGATTTGACCCACCGGGTCACCGCCGACCGCGCCGACTCCGGTGTGCGCGCCATCGAAGCCGGTGTCGACGTCGAACTGCCCACCGTCGACGCCTACCGGCTGCTGGCCGCCAAGCTCGCCACCGGCGAACTCGACGAGGCGACAGTGGACACCGCCGTGCGGCGGGTACTGACCCACAAGGCCCAACTGGGTCTGCTCGACGCCGAACCGCCGCTGGCCGCCCCCGAACCGGACCGTGACCTCGACGGTCCCGCCAACCGGGCGATGGCCGCCGAGGTCGCCGAGAAGTCGATCGTCCTGTGCGCCAACGATGGCACGCTGCCGCTTTCGGCGACCACCAAACGGATCGCGGTCATCGGCCCCACCGGGACCGACCCGCGCACCATGCTGGGCTGTTATTCCTTCCCCAACCACGTGCTGTCGCGCTCCGGCGAGACCGGCCTCGGCATCGACGTGCCGACGCTCGCCGACGCCCTGCGGGCCGAGTTGCCCGACGCCGAGATCACCGCCGAGATAGGTGTACCCATCCGCGAGGCCGACCGTTCCGGCATCGCGGCGGCGGTCGCCGCGGCCCGGGCCGCCGAGGTGTGCGTCCTGGCCGTCGGCGACCTGGCGAGCCTGTTCGGACGCGGCACCTCCGGCGAGGGCTGCGACGTCAGCGACCTGTCGCTGCCCGGGATCCAGGCCGAACTGGTCGAGGCGGTGCTGGCCACCGGCACCCCGACGGTCCTGGTCGTCGTGTCGGGCCGCCCCTACGCCCTGGGGGCTTTCGCCGACCGCTGTGCCGCCGTCGTGCAGGCGTTCCTGCCCGGCGAGGCGGGCGGGGCGGCCATCGCCGGGATCCTGTCCGGACGCGTCAACCCCAGCGGCCGTCTCCCGGTGGGCGTTCCCCGCGAGCCGGGCGGCATGCCCGCCACCTACCTGGCACCGCCGCTGGGCCGCGACAGCCACGGCGTGTCCAACCTGGACCCCAGCCCGCTGTTCCCGTTCGGACACGGCATCGGCTACACGACCTTCGGCTACGGCGCACTCGAACTCGACACCACCGCCATCCCCACCACCGGACAGGTGACCGCCGCCGTCACCGTCACCAACACCGGCGACCGTCACGGCACCGAGATCGTTCAGCTGTACCTGTCCGACGAGGTCGCGCAGGTGACCCGCCCGGCGTTGCAGCTGGTCGGGTTCACCCGCGTCGACCTCGACGCGGGCCAAATCCGCACGGTCACCTTCACCCTGCACGCCGAACGCACCGCGTTCACCAGCGTCGACCTGACCCGGATCGTCGAGCCGGGCTGGTTCACGCTCGCGGCGGGCGGATCCAGCGAGAACCTTCCCGCCGTCGCGCGTTTCGCGATCACCGGCCGCACCCGTGCGGTGGGCGACGACGCGATCCTGACGACGCCGGTGGCCGTGACCTGAACGGCGCCGCGACGGGCTACGGGTTGTACAGTTTCCAGTCCCCTTCGGAGACGACCTCGATGTCGCCGTCGACGACCTTGATCGCGGTCTCGTCGTCGATGGCGTATCCCGGTACCGACAGACCGGCGGCCCACTGCTCGGCCACGGCGGTGGCGTGGGCGGGCATGTCCTTGTGGTTCAGGTGCGGGAAGATCGAGAAGTCCACCACGCCAAGGGTTTCGTGGCTACCCGTCGCAGGCTGCCAGTGCACGAACTTCTCCCAGATACTGGTGGCCATCACGACGCTTCCGGCGCTCAGTCCGACGTAGACGGTGTCGGTCAGCGACGGGAACAGGTCGGCCAGTCCCGACTCTCGCATCCAGTGGTGCAGGTACAGGGTGTCGCCGCCGTCGACCAACAGGACGTCGGCGTCGCGGACCATGGGCACCCACTGTTGCTCGCCGACGGTGGGCAGCGCGGTCAGCTCCAGCACCGCCACCGATTTCCAGTCCAGGTTCAACAGGGGTGCTTCGGTGTCGAGGCCGCGGATCAGCTGGTAGATGAACGTGGGCCCCATCGCCATGGCGTGCGCCGCGGTGGGGATGTAGAGCGCGTGGGACTCGGCGACCGGTTTGCCCAGCAGGCCCACCAGCGCGTCCTCGATGCTCTTGTTCCTGAATCCGGCCGATGTCAGCAGAAGTTTCATGCGTCTGTCCTTTGTCGTGTCGCGACCCCGCGATGAGCTTAGCTCCTCGGCTCTGTTCCTTTGTGACATTGAACTGGCAGTGCGAGTTGTGCTATAAGTCTCGGCTTCGGCTTGTTAAGGAAGGACACCGGCATGAACGACCGACCGAAGGATGCCGTTGCGTTGGATCGCGAGGACATGTTCGGGCTCGCCGAGGCGCTGCGATCAGACGCCGAGCGGTTTCTGAAGCGCGCCGGGGAGATCAACACCGCCATAGGATCGGGCAACACCGGGCACCGTGAGGACCGAGCCTGGGGTGCCGATCCCCGTAATCTGTCCGCGCAACCGATCGTGGAGTTCCACAATGAACTCGCTGACCGCGCGCACCGGCTTCTGGAGTCGGTGGGCACGGGGATGTCCAATCTCAGTGGCATCACCGAGGCCATTGTGGCCCGGTTCGGTGATCAGGACGCGCTGAGCTCCGCGTCGGTCGACGACATCAGTGTCGTCACTCGACTGGATCCATCGTCAGACCAACCACCCCAGGACAACCGTTAGGAGAACCCTTGGGAACGTACGATTCCTTTACTGTGGACCAGCTTCGGGAGATTGTCGATCCCGATCAACCCCAGACCCTGCGGCAACAGGCCGAAGGGTGGGGGAAGATGGCCGAACTGTTGCGGGAGTACAGTCTGCTGCTGGACGAACGCCTGAGGCTGGTGGAGCACTCCTGGACGGGAGAGGCGGCCACCATGTACTTCGACGAAGTCAGGCGGGTGCAGGAGTACATAGAGGACTCCGCTGAACGCGCCACGGCCAACTGCGGGTTGTGGTGCGTGATCGCCACCATGGCGGGCATCGCCAAGCACGATGTGAGCCATATCCACCAGCTGTGGAAGGACCTCGACGCCGCCACCGACGCCGTCGGCCTGGGGTTCGTAGCCGGAGTCTTCGGCGCGGATGAGGCGTTGGAGGACTTCCAACGCAAGCCCTTCGACGCGGCGTCCCGGCAGATCATGGAGGTGACGATGTCGGCTGCCGACGAGTCGTACGCGCGGATGCGGGACTTCGAGGAGTTCGAGCCGCCGCCGAGTGTGGACGATTCCGGGCTGGAGTTGCAGTCGGTGTCCACACCCGCGCCGCCCAGTGGTACGGCGGTCGCCCCACCGTCGACGACCGTCACCGCCACGCCGGCGGTGCCGCTCGGTCCGACGGCACCGCGCCCCGTGGTTCCGTCCGTCATCGGCAGTCGACCGGGCATGATGCCCATGGCACGTCCGATGATGGGCCCGGGCCACACGGTCCCGCCGGTGATCGGACAGCGCGACGGCGGGTCCGCGCAGCCCGGGGCCACCGGTCGGCTCATCGGCCGTGATGGAGTCGTGCGAGTCACCCCGGACGTCGACCTGCGGGACCCGAACGCGAGCCGCGCCCACTACGGTGGCGACGACGTGAACCGTGGCGTCATCAAGAGCCAGAACCCGCAGCGCGTGGCCGACGAGGCTCAGTTCAAGTTGGAAGAAGAGGTGCGCCGCCTGCGAGAACGCGCCTACGCCCACCGCGTGGAGACTCTCACCGCCGATCATTCGCAGTACGCGATTCCCGGCATTGTCGGCGATGACTCCGCATGGGACACGAAGGCGCACGATCCCGGTCCGGTGGCCTTCGATGTTCGGCGTCTGCGTCACCGCCCTGTCGTCGACGACTGGACGTTAGCCGTCAGGCGACATTGAGGATGATCGCGGTGAGCACCGCCAATGGCGGGATGGTGTTGGCGGAGCAGCGCGGAGGCAGTCCCCGCATGCGAACGAGCGATGCCCAGGTGGTTTCAGATCATCCGGCGCAGCGCTGTCTCCACGGCGTCGATCAGCGGATCGCCCTCGGTGCGGGGGCGCCGCGCCAGACCCAGTTCGACGTCGGGCAGCGCGGGCAGACGCTCGGTGTCGTGACACGCCATCGCGGGTTCGAGGTTGGCGGGCATGTGCGCCGTGACGCCCAACCCGGACCGCAGCGCCGCCAGCACGCTGACGAGGCTGTTGCTCTCGAACGCCACCTCCCAGCGGCGGTCGGTGCGCTGGAGTGTCTCCAATACGGACGTGCGCCACGCGCAGGTGCCCGAGAACAACACCACCGGCAGCGGATCCGCGTCCACGTCGACCCCGTGGCCGACCGCCCACACCAGCGGCAGTTTCACCGTCCACCGTGGTGGCGACGGCAGCGCCGGGACCTCGTTGAGGACGAGCTGGACCCGGCCGGTGTCGAAGGCCTCGCGCATCTCGGCGTCGGACAGGCTGAGCACTTCCAGTCTCGCGCCGGGGTGCAGCCGAGCGAGGTCGGCCAGCGCCTGCGGGAGCCGGGAGTCGGCGAGGTCCTCCAGCAGTCCGACGCCGCAGTGGCCGGTCAGCGCGGTTCCGGTCTTGGCCAGTGCCTGCGCCGACAGCGCCAGGATGCGTTCGGCGTAGGGCAGCAGTTCCTCGCCCGCGCGGGTCGGCGTGACCCCGGTTGTCGCCCGGTGCAGCAGCGAAGCGCCGACGGTGCTTTCGAGTTTGCGCAGCTGCTGGCTGAGGGCGGGCTGGGTGTGGCCCAGCGCGGTGGCCGCGCGGCTGATGCTGCCCGCGCGCACGGCGGTCACGAACGACCGCAGCAGAGCGGTCTCCAGATCACGAGCCATAACAATTCATTATATCGAGTCCAACGAATTAAGGACTTCCTATAGCCCGGGAGTTGGTCTAGCCTCGCCGACGTGACCAGATATCGCCAGGTCCTCGCGGTACCGGGAATGACGCCGCTGTTGGGCATCGCCCTGCTGGGTCGGGCCGCCATCACCGCTGACGCGATCGCGCTGACCATGTACGTCGTGCTCGCCCTGGACCTGAGCTACGCGGCGGCGGGTGTCGTCGTGGCGGTACTGACCGCCGGGGTCGCCGTGGGCGGGCCGGTTTTGGGCCGGATGATCGACCGCCGGGGTCTGCGCGCCGTGCTGCTGGCCACCATCGGCGCGCAGCTGCTGTTCTGGCTGAGCGTGCCAATACTGTCCTATGTGGTGCTGCTGCCCGCCACCCTCGCGGCGGGACTGCTCATGATCCCGGTGCAGCCGGTGACCCGGCAGGCGATCGCCGCGATGACCACGGCGGAACAGCGCCGGGCGGCGTTCGCGCTGGAATCGGTGATGGGGGAGCTGTCGTACATCGTGGGCCCGGCCGTGGTGATCGTGTTCGCGGCGCAGGCATCCGCCGGAACAGCGGCGTGGGGGCTCGGTGCCGCGATCGTCGCGGGCGGTGTCGGCCTCATGTTGCTCAACCCGCCGCTGCGTTCGGCACACGAGGCCGCCGCAAGCCCGGCCGCCCGCCCCACGCGCCGGGAATGGCTGGGCGCGCCCATGATCGCCGTGCTCGTGATGGCCTTCGGCATCACGATGCTGTTGGGCGGCATCGACCTGGCCATCGTGGCCACACTGGAGCACGCCGGGCAGGTCTCGTGGGCGGCGCTGGTCATCGGCGTACTGGGCGCCGCCTCCGTCGTCGGCGGCCTGGTCTACGGCGCCCTGCCCCGGCCGATGCCGACCTGGCTGCTGCTGGGCCTGCTCGGCCTGCTGACGATTCCGGCGGGCCTGGCCCGCGACTGGCCGTGGCTGTGCGTGGCCGTGCTGGGCGCCGGACTCCTCACCGCACCAACACTATCCACTGTGGCCGACGCGGTGAGTCGACTGGCGCCCGCCAGCGTCCGCGGCGAGGCTACCGGCCTGCAGTCCTCGGCACTGAGCACCGGATTCGCGCTTGGCGCCCCGATCGTGGGGGTCGCGATCGACGCGATCTCGCCAGCGGCCGGTTTCGCGACGGCGGGCCTGGCCGGACTGATCGCCGCGCTCGTCGGCCGCGTCCTGATGCGACGCTCGACCCTCACACCGCGTCCGTCCGAACCGGACCAGGCGCGGGCCGCGGTCTAGGCCTCGGCGTCGGTGCCGCGGCTGTCGGCCAGCATCGAACGGTACTCGACCAGCTGCTCGGTGAGCAGATCGCTGAGCCGTTCCTGCGCGGTCACGAAATGCGTGAACGCCGACGTCGCGTCGGCCGACGTCAACGCCGCCATGTCGTGGTCGGCCCACGGCAGTTCCCGCTGCGCCTCCATCCGGTCGGCCGACGCCGTCAGGTGCCGGGCGATCTGACGCTGCTCGGCCGCGATCGCCAGCCACGCCTCCCGCTCCGCCTCGGCGGCGGGATCGTCGGGATTGAGGGACTCGGTGTGGCGGGTGAGCACGTCGGCCATCGCGGCGACCACCTCCGCCATGCGCGTGGGCAGAACAGCGTTGGCCGCCATCCCGGTGCCGCAGGTCGATTCGTCGGTCATGACCCCTCCTCGATTCGGTCAACATGCCGAGTCTAGGGCCCGATCGGCGGCGCGGACACGCGTGAAGGAGGAACAACCGGTAGGGGGTCGCAGGGCATCGCGGCGGGAGCCGTTCGCCTCTAAGCCGCGCCCGGCTCCGCGATCGACAGTGGAAGCCGATGTCCGTCGTTCGCGTTGTCCCTGGGGGGTTCCGATGCGCCGTTTCCTCATCCCGTTGTCGCTGGCCTTCGCCGTCATCGCCATGCCCACCCCGGCCTTCGCCGCCGTCCCCGGCAACGACGAACCCGCCGGCGCGGTGGACCTCGGTTCGCTGCCCGCCGCCGTCACCCAGGACACCACCGAGGCCACCTACACCCCGCACGGCGGCTGCACCAGCGGCGACGCCGGTGCCAACGTCTGGTACACCCTGACCGTCGACGCCGACCAACGCGTCGTCGTCGACACCGCCGGCAGCGACTACAACACCGGCCTCAACGTCTTCGCCGGTGACCCCGACACCGGCGGCTTCGTCGGCTGTTCGGAACGCAACCTGCGCTTCGACGGGTTCAGCGGCGTCACCTACTACATCGAGATCGCCGCCTGCTGCGGCAGCAGCACCGGCGGACAGCTCGCGCTTTCGGTCAGCCAGGCACCCGAACCGCCCGCCGTCTCCGTGACCGTCGACCCGAACGGACAGTTCGACACGGCGGGCCGCGCCACCATCACCGGCACCGCCAGCTGCGCCGCGACCGTCCAGTTCGCCTCCGTGGAGGTCTTCGTTTCGCAACGCGTCGGCCGCGTGATCATCACCGGCCAGAACGGCGCGAACCTCGACTGCGAACCCGGCGGCGCCGAGGTGCCGTGGTCGGTCACGGTCACCGGCGGAAACGGCCTGTACCGAGGCGGTCAGGCCACCGCCTCGGTACAGTCGGTCGGCTGCAACACCTCCGAATGCGCTTCGAACTTCACCGAAGCCGCGGTGCGGCTCAGGCGTTAACCGCAGTTCCACATCGCGGGGTGTTGTTTGTCGTTCTCGTCGACGACCCCGCCGACGATGACGTCGCCCTTCTGGTTGATGTCATGGGCGACGTCGGTGTTCGAGGCGGGGCCTTGGACTCCCGGCAGTTCGGTGACCGCGCCGTCGATGAGCATCGCCGGTTTGTCGTCCTTGGACAGTCCGACTATCGTGCCGTCGGCACTGACCGCTTCCACGACCGGCAGCCCGATCTCAGTGCCGTCGGTGCCTTCCGACAGGTTCCACGCGTACGCCGGAAACGCGCCGATCGGGGCGATGTTCACCGAGACCACGTGGTCACCGCTGATGCTGGTCTTGACGTCCTGGTCGACCATGTCGCCGGGGTCCGGGCGCTTCAGTTCCTCGCCCTTGCCGTCGGCGGTCCACTTCCACAAGTGGACGGTCATGTCCTGGGGATCGATCAACTTTCCGGAGATCGTGCCCTCCTCGTTGATCGAGTACGCCCTGCCGCCGCCGTCCTCGAACGGGTTGTCCAGCAACACGGGCTCGGCATCCGGTGACGGCCACAGCGCCGGGAAGGTCCTGCCCTCATCGTCTTGGGTGTATCCGACGACTTGACCGGCGTTGTTGATGTCCCGGGAGTTGCCCGATTGTCCCTTGGGGACTTTGAGGTTGGTGACCTTGCCGTCCTGGTACAGCCACGGCACGGTGGCCTCCCCGGCGCCGCGGCTGCCGACCATCTGCCCGGAGTCGTTGACGGCCGACGCACCGGTGGTGTCGGACTTCAGTTCCTCGGGCACGATCGCCTTGCCGTCATGCCACAGCACCGGATTGTCCCCGTCTTCGCCGAGAGCGCCGCCAGCGGCGTATTCGCCTGAAGCCGACACGGACCGTGCCTTGACGTCCTTGTCGTATCCGTCCGGGAAGGCGAGTTCGGTCAGTTCGCAGTCCGCTGTGGAGTTCGAGGCGGAGTTCCCGGCGGGGGGCGAACCGTCGGCCACGGCCGACACGACCGGGACGGCGATCGCCGCGGCCGCCACGCCACCGGCCAGCGCCAGCAGCAGCTTGGGACGTGCGTTCATGAGTTCTCCTCGTTGTGCGTGTTCTCGGTGGGGGAGTGCCTAGGGTTGGTAGGCCACGAGTTCGGGGTCGCCGTCGGTGAGTTCGTCCGGCAGCGGCGCTTCGTCGACGACCTCGTCGACGCCGGTGACGAGGGTGGCCCGGTCGTCGAACTGCTGCACCCGCTGACCGGAGCCGGCGATGAGCGCGGCCGACGTCGCGTCGGCGGATTCGTCGCCGTCGATCCAGCCGAGCAGCGGCGTCGCGACCGGCGCGACGTTGGCGGCCGCCTTGTCGTCGTAGGCCAGCAGGGTCCGGCAGGTCGGGTGCTTGGCGGGGTTGGTCGTCTGGTCGGTACTGGTGTCCAGACACATGCGCGAACCGTCCACATCGGTGGACAGGATGTCGGTGATGTACTCGCCGGTGCCCTGCACCGGGCTTTCGGCCAGCACCTGTTCGTCGCCGTCGGGCGTGACCGACACCAGTTCGTTGCCGTCGCTGGCTTCGCGCAGGCTGATCAACATCTCGCCGTCGCCGTCGGGGGAGCGCACCACCACGGTGTCGCGTCCGGCGGGTTCCTGCGAGGGAGTGAACTCGCCGGAGTCGACGTCGTAGAAGCCGTAGCGGTCCTCCTCGCGGCCGGTGTCGATCCACAGGCGCTGCGAGTCGGGGGTCCACACCGGCGGATCGGCGCTGGCGTCGACGATGTCGCGGTCCGGCACCCGGATCTCCGCGTCGTCGGCGACATCGTGGACGTGCAGCTGGCCGTCCTGGTCGAGGTAGCTCAGCAGGACGCCGTCGGGGCTGAACCGGAACGTCTCGGGGTTCGGATCCTCGATGCCGTCCAGCACTTCGGGATCGCCGCCGGGGGTCCAGGTGACGACCTCGGATCCCCGGGTGAAGACGAACCGTCCGTCCAGTTTGGTGGTGAGACGGTCGGTCGAGGCCGCGGGCGGGACACCGTTGCCGCCCTGCGGCAGTGCCGTGGTCGTCCACACCGCGCCGGTGCCCACGGCCAACGCCAGGGCCGCGACCCCGGCCACGGCGATGCGGGTGGTGCGCAGCCGCCGCGCGGTGGCGTGGGTGCGTTCGGTCAGATCGACGGTGCGGGCGCGATCGGCCAGAGCTTTCATGTCGGTTGTCAGGTGGTCGTGCATGCCTGGCTCCTGGTGTTCGTGGTGAGGTCGTGGGACAACTCGGCGCGGATCCGCAGCAGGGCTTTGGCGGTCTGGCTCTTGACGGTGCCGGTCGTGCAGCGCAGTACCTCGGCGGTCTCGACGACGCTGAGGTCCTCGAAGAACCGCAGCACCAGTACGGCGCGTTGCTTGGCGGTGAGGCGCCGCAGGGCGGCCTGGAGTTCCAGCTGCCGCCCGACGTCCTCACTGGAGTCGGACACGGTGCCGGGCTGCTCCCAGCGCTGGTAGTACTGCCGTTCCCTGGTGCGTCTCCGCCACCACCGCACTTGCAGGTGGTACATGGTCTTGCGGGTGTACGCGTCGGCGTTCTCGGTGCGCTGCAGGCGTTTCCAGGCCCGCATCGTTCTGGCCAGCGCTGACTGCACCAGATCCTCGGCCGAATGCTGGTCGCCGGTGAGCAGGTACGCGGCTCGCAGCAGCGCCGGGGTGCGCGCCCGTGCGAACGCGTCGAACTCGCTCACGGGGTCGTCAGTCATGGGCTCTCCCATCGGGTTGGTGACAGTTCCTAGAGACCTGCCGGGTGGAACGGGTTGCCGGGGGAGCGGAGAAAAATCCCGCGACCACCCCAAACCCCACTAGTAATTCAAGATATATCGACACCGAGACATAGCCCTCGAAAACCCACACCCACCCCTCAGCAACCGACAGGAAGCAGTTTTCCCGCCGAGACGGCCGGGTA
This sequence comes from Stackebrandtia nassauensis DSM 44728, assembly GCF_000024545.1. GTDB lineage: Bacteria > Actinomycetota > Actinomycetes > Mycobacteriales > Micromonosporaceae > Stackebrandtia > Stackebrandtia nassauensis. Next base: position 3,417,487 of record NC_013947.1, on the reverse strand, counting down.
AGTCCTTAGCCTTGTCGGGGCCGGTCCGATCGGCTCTATCGACGAGCGTGACAAACAGATGAAGGTTCTTACCGGTGGCAATAGTGCCGAACGAAAGTGGAGCCTCGCATGTCGAAACTGGAGCAACTGGAACAACCCGCGCTGACCGACGACGAACTGGCCGCCGTCGACGCGTACTGGCGGGCGGCCAATTACCTGTCGGTCGGGCAGATCTATCTGCTGGACAACCCGTTGCTGACCGAGCCGCTGCGGCCGGAGCACATCAAGCCGCGGTTGCTGGGGCATTGGGGGACCACACCGGGGCTGAACTTCTGTTACGCGCACCTGAACCGGGCGATCAAGGCCCTCGACCTCGACATGATGTTCGTGACCGGGCCGGGCCACGGTGGCCCGGCGCTGCTGGCCAACAGCTGGCTGGAGGGCAGCTACAGCCAGGCGTATCCGGCGGTGGCCCGGGACGGCAAGGGGATGCGGACGTTGTTTCGGCAGTTCTCGTTTCCCGGCGGCGTCCCCAGCCATGTGGCCCCCGAGGTCCCGGGGTCCATTCACGAAGGCGGGGAGCTGGGTTACTCGCTGGCGCACGCCTACGGTGCCGCGTTCGACAATCCCGATCTGATCGTGGCGTGTGTGGTGGGTGACGGCGAGGCCGAGACCGGCCCGCTGGCGACGAGCTGGCACGCCAACAAGTTCTGCGACCCGGTCGGTGACGGGGCGGTGTTGCCGATTCTGCACCTCAATGGCTACAAGATCGCCAACCCGACGGTGCTGGCCCGGATCCCCCGCGACGAACTGGACGCGCTGCTGCGCGGATACGGCCACAAACCATACTATGTGGAGGGTCACGATCCGGAGGCGATGCATCAGGCCATGGCCGAGGTCGTCGACGCCGCGATCGCCGATATCCGGGCCATCCAACGCCAGGCCCGCGACGGCGGGCCGAGCCGACGGCCGCGGTGGCCGATGGTGGTGTTGCGAACCCCCAAGGGCTGGACCGGTCCCGGCAGCGTCGACGGGGTGCCGGTGGAGGGGACCTGGCGGTCGCATCAGGTGCCGCTGTCCGGGGTGCGCGACAACCCGGATCACCTGCGGCAGCTGGAGGAGTGGCTGCGGTCGTACCGGCCGGGCGAGTTGTTCGACGGCGACGGTGCCCCGGTCGCGCGGCTGGGGGAGCTGGTCCCCGACGGGCAGCGACGCATGGGCGCCAATCCGCACGCCAACGGCGGGCTGCTGCTGCGCGACCTGGAGCTTCCCGACTTCCGCGACTACGCGGTCGCGGTGGACCAGCCCGGCGTCACCTCGTCCGAACCCACCCGGGTGTTGGGCCGTTTCCTGCGGGATGTGCTGCGCGACAACGCCGATACGGCGAACTTCCGGCTGTTCGGGCCCGACGAGACCGCTTCGAACCGGCTGGACGCGGTGTACGAGGTGACGGGCAAGGCCTGGCAGTCTCCGATCGTGGACACCGACGAGAACCTGTCCGCGCACGGGCGGGTGGTGGAGGTGTTGTCGGAGCACGTGTGTCAGGGCTGGCTGGAGGGCTATCTGCTGACGGGGCGGCACGGTCTGCTGTCGTGTTATGAGGCTTTCGTCCACATCGTGGATTCGATGTTCAACCAGCACGCGAAGTGGCTGAAGGTGTCGCGGGGCCTGCCGTGGCGGCGGCCGGTGGCGTCGTTGAACTATCTGCTGACCTCGCACGTGTGGCGTCAGGACCACAATGGTTTCTCGCATCAGGATCCGGGTTTCATCGACCATGTGGTCAACAAGAAAGCCGACATCATCCGGGTGTATCTGCCGCCGGACACCAACACGCTGCTGTCGGTCGGGGATCACGTGTTGCGCAGCAAGAACTATGTCAACGTGATCGTGGCGGGTAAGAACGACAGCCCCAACTGGCTCAGCGTCGACGAGGCGGTGCTGCACTGTGCCCGGGGTGCTGGGATCTGGGACTGGGCCGGTACCGAGGCCGAGGGTGAGGAACCCGACGTCGTGTTGGGTTGCGCCGGTGACGCGCCCACACTGGAGGTGCTGGCCGCGGCGTCCCTGCTGCGGCGACATCTTCCGTCTCTGCGGGTGCGGGTCGTCAACGTCGTGGACTTGATGCGGTTGCAGTCGGCGACGGAGCACCCGCACGGCATGACCGATCGGGAGTACGACACGTTGTTCACCGCTGATCGGCCGGTGATCTTCGCGTATCACGGGTACCCGTGGCTGATCCACCGTTTGACGTACCGCCGCAACGGCCACGACAACCTCCACGTGCGCGGGTACAAGGAGGAGGGGACGACCACGACGCCGTTCGACATGCTGGTGCTCAACGACATGGACCGGTTCCAGCTGGTCACCGACGTCATCGACCGGGTGCCGGGGTTGGGTCGTCGTGCCGCCGGGGTGCGGCAGTCGATGCAGGACAACCGGACCCGGCACCGCTACTGGGTGCGGCAGCACGGTGAGGATCTGCCGGAGGTGCGTGACTGGGAATGGTCTGATGGGCGGACGGGGTGATCGTGTGCGGGTTCTGGTGGTCAACGCGGGTTCGTCGAGTCTGAAGCTGCGCCTGTTGGGGCATGACGACGAGTTGGTGTCGTCGGTTGACGTCGCCGAGTCCGACCGTGGCGCGGACCGTGGCGCGATCGAGGAGTTCCTCGACGGTTGTGGTGGTGTCGACGCGGTGGGGCATCGGGTGGTTCACGGTGGCCCGGATTTCGGTGAGGCGGTGCGGTTGTCGGCTTCGGTGCGGGAACGGCTCGCGGCGATCAGCGACCTGGCGCCGCTGCATCAACCCCGGGCGCTGTCGGGGATCGACACCATGGCCGCTTTGTTGCCCCGGGTCGCGGCCGTGGCGTGTTTCGACACCACCTTCCACGCGACGCTGCCACCGGCGGCGGCCGAGTACGCGTTGCCGAGGCGGTGGCGGGATCGGTGGCGGTTGCGTCGCTACGGTTTCCACGGTTTGTCGCATGGTTATGCGGCTCGTCGTGCCGCAGAGTTGTTGGGGAGGCTGGTGGGGGAGTCGCGGATCGTGACGTGTCATCTGGGTGCGGGGGCTTCGCTGGCGGCGGTGGATGGGGGTCGTTCGGTGGACACCACGATGGGGTTCACGCCGTTGGAGGGGGTGGTGATGGCGACCAGGTCGGGCAGTGTGGATCCGGGGTTGTTGTTGTGGCTCATGGACCATGAAGGTCTGTCGATTGCCGAGACCAATCGGGTGTTGGAGCATGAGTCGGGGCTGGCGGGGTTGTCGGATGTCTCGGGTGATATCCGCCGGGTGTACGCCGAGGCTGATTCCGGTGACGTGAACGCGCGCTTGGCCCTGGAGGTGTATGTGCATCGGTTGCGGGCTGGGATCGCGTCGATGGCCGCGGCGATGAATGGTCTGGACGTGTTGGTGTTCACCGGCGGTGTGGGGGAGAACCAGCCCCGGCTTCGCGCGGCCGCTATGGCGGGTTTGGGTTTTGTGGGGGTGGTCGTCGATGAGGACCGCAATGCCGCCGCCGAGGCTGACCGCGTGATCAGTGCGTCAGGGAGTCGGGTGGCGGCGTTGGTGGTGGCGGCTCGGGAGGATCTTGAGATCGCGCGTCAGACCAGGAGTGTGTTGGAGCGGGAGTCGCGGTAACGGCTGGTGGCTGGTGTCGGGGGTGGTCGCGAGTCGTAGTTTCGCGTCGATGACCACGAGTCGTTCGGTTCCGGCAAGTATGGGGTTGAGGGTCAGTTCGGTGACTTCGGGATGGTCGCGGGCCAGTTGGGCCAGTCGCTGCGTGAGGTCTTCCAGTGCGCCGGTGTCGATGGCGTGGCTTCGCAGTAGTGGGGCGGTGCGTAGTGATCGCCACATGGTGGCGATGTCGGGGTCGGTGGCTGGTCGGTAGGTTCTGTCGTTGGTCAGGGTGGCGTTGGCGTCGGTTGGTTCGAGTCTGAGTACCGCTTGGCCGGTGGTGTCGCGTTCGATGGCGGCGGCCAGCGTGACCGTTTCGACGGCGAGTGGTCGCACGACGATGCGCGGCTCGGTGTGCCGGGCGGCTGTGGGGATGCCGTATGTCGTCAGCAGGTGAGCGATTTGGTTTCCGTCTGCGGTTCGCGGTTCGCTGGTGGGGTTGACGGCGTCGAGGTGTTCCAGCAGCAGTGTCGCGATGCCGCGTCCGTGGTGTCTGGGGTCGACGAATACCTCCGCGACACCGTGTTGGCGTTCGTGGCCGCGGTGTTCGTAGAACGCGACCGCGATGATGCGCTCGTGGTCCAGCGCCACCAGGGCTGAGTAGTCCTTGGAGAGTTTGCGCAGGGATGCGTCGTCGGGTGCGACCGGTCGGATTTCGAGGACGTGGCCGTCGCGGGTGATGGCGGCGACCGCGTTGACTTTGGCGGGGTGCCAATGTGTCATCGGGTCTCCCTTCACGTGGTCGCGACGGGTGGTTCGTGGTCATTGTGTGCGTGCCCGCGTGTGGGTGCCAGGGCCGGTCAGGGTGGTCGTGGGCGGGTCTTTGTGGCGGTGGGTGGGGGAGTTCGGCCCTGCTTTGTTCGGGATCACATGGCCCATCGCAAGGTAATTAACCCACTTAATTATATAGTGGGTTAATGAACGATTCCGTGGACACCGGCATCCTCGACCGGCTGCTGCACATCGCCGTGGTGATCCAGCAGGACATGGCCGCCACCTTCTCGGGCACCGGACTCAATCCGGCGCGCGTGCACTTGCTGTGGGTGCTGCGGGAGCGCCAGCCCCAAACGCAGCAGGCTTTGGCGGCGGCGCTCAATGTCACCCCGGCCAACGTGACGGGTCTGGTCGACGCTTTGGAGAAGCATGGTTTCGTCGAGCGGCGCCGTCACCCCGAGGACCGGCGCGCGATCTTGGTGGCGTTGACCGAGCGCGGCGCTGACACGATGCGGGCCATGGCTCGTGATCGGGAGCTGTTCGCGACCGCGCTTGTGGAGGATCTCGACGGGGATGAGCGTCGCCGTCTTCATGACGCGTTGGGTCAGGTGGCCGAGCGCATGGAGGACCTCACTCGTCCGATGCGCGAGTCGAAGGGGGAGGCATGAGCGACACTGTGACGAGTCAGGCGCGCGGCACGTGGGGCCGGGTGGCGAATCTGTTGTGGCGCATGGTCAAGATCGAGGCGCGCGGTTATCAGAGCATGTATCGGTTGGTGTTTCGTCGCCCTCGGGTGCCTTCCGGGGCGGTCGGGTTCGGGTATCACCGCAATGTGCTGATGGTGATGATCGTGTTCGTGGTGATTTCGCTGGTGGAGTTGGTGGTGGTCGACATCATCGTGCGGCAGTGGGTGTTCGTGCGGATTCCGTTGCTGATCTTGGGGGTTTGGGGTGTGGTGTACATGTTCGGGATGTTGTGCGGGATGTTGACTCGCCCGCATGCCATCGGGCCGAAGGGGCTTCGGGTGCGGGACAGTACGGAGGTTGATCTTGATCTGCCGTGGGAGGTCGTGCACGCTGTTGAGCAGCGCACGGTGACCATTCAGGACAAGACCGCGAAGGTTACTGTCGACGATGGTCGCCGGACGTTCAGTCTGCGGATGCAGAAGGAGACCAACATCGAAGTCGAGTTGGAGGAGCCGTTGCGGTTGCGGTTGCCGCACGGCGTCGAGACGATCGACAAGGTGGCCTTCTACGTTGACGACCCGAAGGCTTTCATGCGGCAGATGCTCACCTACGCCTGAACCGCGTGTCAGGTTTCGCGGTACGCGGAGGGTCGTGTCCCGGTGTGGCGCGTGAACGCGGTCGACAGGGCGCCGGGGCTTGCGAAGCCGCAGCGTGTGGCGATCGCGGCGATGGTCAGGTTGGTGCCGCGCAACAGTCGTTTGGCTTCGGCGATGCGCAGCCGGGCGAGGTAGCGGTGCGGCGGGTGGCCGGTGGCCTGTTTGAACACCGTGACGAAGTGGAAGACGCTGAGGTGTACGTGGGCGGCCAGGTCGGCCAGCGTGATCGGTTGGGCCAGTTGGTCGCGCATCATCGTGATGGCCGCGCGCACGCGGGTGTCGTCGCGCGGCGCGCCGTCGGGGGTGTGGCCGCGCTGGTGGCGGGTCAGCAGGTGTGTGGCCAGGAACGCGGCGCTGGTTTCGGCGTACAGGTCGCTGGTTTCGGTGCTATCAGCCAGTTGCCGCAGCAGTTCTTCCACGAGTGCGTCGCCGGTGGCCAGTGACGCGGCCATGGCTTCGTAGTCGACGTCGCGGCCGCCCAACTGGTCGGCGGTCGTCTCGACGGTGGTGCGCGGGATGTGGACCTGGACGCTTCGCATCGGCGAGTCCGATTGGTAGGCGCGGACGAGGGGCTGGCCGGGGATGAGCAGTTCCAGTCGTCCGGGTGCCCAGGTGTGGCGGCGGGCGCGCCCGCCGGTGGTGGTGTGGATCTGTGCCCGGCCCGCGAGGGGCAGCACCAGGTGAATGTCGGACGTGCCGGGCAGTCGCATGTCCTCGGCGACTGTCGCGTGGTCGAAGCGCTGCACCAGTAGCGACTGCCAGCCGTTGTCGTGCCAGCTGCAGTGGGTGCGGCGCACGAATCGGTCCATGTCGAATCCGGTATACGGCTGGAGGTCGAGGACGGCCGAGTCGAACACCATGGGGTTGAGCCTACGACGCTTTGGTCATGTGGGAGGTCAGGGGAATCTCAGGGTCGCGTCCCTGATGTCACGGCCGGGTAACGGGTTCACCATGGGTATCAGCGATCCGGTCACCGCGACCGGTGAAAGGGGAAATGGGGCCATGAGCAAGTTGACGCGACCACGCCAGGGACGGATGATCGCGGGGGTGTGCGCGGCGCTGGCGCAGCGTTTCGGGACCAGCAACACCACGATGCGGGTGTTGTTCGTGCTGTCGTGTCTGTTGCCGGGGCCGCAGTTCCTGCTGTACATCGCGCTGTGGATCTTGATTCCGCAGGAGAAGAACGTCACCTACGCCTATTCACCGTGAGTGTCCAATAGGGTCGCCGCCGCCTGTCGGGCGGCGGCGACCGCGGTCGTCATGCCGCCGACGTAGGCGGCCACGACCGAGCCTTCGTGCAGCATCACCAGTTGGACGGCGAGGTGTTCGTCGTTGATTCCGGCTTGGGTGAGCAGGTCGGTGAACAGGTTCTTGAGCCATTTCTTCTGGTCGGTGGACACGGCTCGGGCGGGGTGGGTGGGGTCGGCCAGTTCGGCGTAGGCGTTGACCATGGCGCAGCCTCGGTAGTTGTCGCCCATCCAGGCGGCGAGGACGTCGAAGGAGGCGAGGATCTTGGCGCGGGGGCCTGGGATGTCGGCCAGTTGGGCGTCGAGGTGGCGGCGCCAGGTGTGGTCGCGTTCGGACAGGTACGCGGTGACCAGGGCTTCTTTGGAGCCGAAGCGGTCGTAGATGGTTTTCTTGGTGACCTTGGCGGTGGCGGCGATGAGGTCCATGCCGACGGTGTTGATGCCGCGTTCGTAGAACAGGGTGCTGGCCACGTCGAGGACGCGGCGGGCGGCGGGGGTCAGGCGGGGTGGGGTGACGGTCGGCATAGCGGCGGCCTCCTGGAACTAGACCACGAGTATACCAACCGGTTTATATACTTCAGTGTCCTATACCGGTCTGTATACCTCTGTGGAAGGACCCCGCGTTGCGAAAGCTACTCGGCTCACTCACCCTGTGGAGCTCCACCGGCCTGGTCGTCATGTGGTCATCGGGCTTCATCGGCGCCGAACTGGGAACCCGCGCCGCCCCCGCCGCCACCCTGCTGGCCTGGCGGTTCGGCCTGGTCGGCCTCGCCGCGACGGTGTGGCTGTCGTGGCGGTGGCGCCGCTTGGCCCCGCGCGACATCGCCGTGCACGCCCTCATCGGCGCCCTGTCCCAGGTCGGCTACGTCTACGGCGTCGTACGCGCCGCCGAACTGGGAGTCTCAGCCGGAACCAGCGCCCTCATCGCGGCCCTGCAACCCATCGTGGCCACCGCCACCGCGGCGGCCCTGCTGGGCGAGAAACTCGGGTGGCGCCTGATCGTGGGACTCGCGGTCGGTCTGGGCGGCACCGGTCTGGTCGTGTCAGCCGACCTCAACTCGAGCGCGTCCGCGGTGTGGTGGGCTTATGCGATCCCGGTGGCGGCGATGCTGAGCCTGGTCGCCGGAACCGTGTACGAACGCCGCGCCCACCGTGGCCGCCAACCCGTCGCCATGGCCGACGCCCTGGCGGTGCAGTTCGTGGTCAGCGGCCTGGCGTTCGTGGCCATCGCCGCGGCCAGCGGCACCCTCATCCCCCCGGCGCGCGTCGAATTCTGGGTCGCGGTGGCGTGGGTGATCGTGCTGTCCACCATCGGCGGCTACGGCTGCTATTGGACGGTCGTGGCCCACGGCGGCGTCACCCGGGTCTCGGCACTGCTGTACCTGACACCCCCGGCCACCGCCATATGGGCGTGGGCGATGTTCGGCCAACCGCTGACCGTGTTGTCGCTGGCCGGGATGGCGGTGTCGGCCGCCGCGGTGGCACTCATCCTCGCACCCTCCCGACGCCGCGCACCCGCCCCCGCGCCTCGACGTGTCGAGACGCCCCAATGCGAACCGGCCGCGACGTGACCGCGGCTCTGCCCCGCGCCCGGCGGGACAGTATGCACGGCAACCGGATGGCCGGTTTCGGGCCCCGGCCGCGCTGAGCGGCCAGGGTAAGGCGGTGGCGGCGTCGTTCAAGAGGCGGTACGACGTCGCCACCGCTCACGTCCCGTAGCGTTTCTGGGCCCTGGCCTGGGCGCGTTCGCGTTCGACCTCGCGGTCGCGCGGCGGCGCGGTGGTCACCAGTTGCTCCAGCAGCGTCGCCGTCGCCGCCGTCACGGCCGCGACCGCCGCGTCGAACGCGGCCTGGTTGGCCTGCGACGGTTTCGTCGTCCCGGCGACCTTGCGCACGTACTGCAACGCGGCGTCGTGGATCTCGGTGTCGGTGGCCGGGGGAGCGAAGTTGTGCAGGCGGCGAATGTTTCGGCACATACCCACAACCTAACCCGAGGCGGTGACACCACCGCCGCCGAAAAGCCACACCCACCACACCCGAATCGCCGGATATCAAGCGCCGCACAAGAAGTCCGTCGCCGCCAGCGCACGCGGCCTTAGCCTGTGTTCGTTGCGTGACACGGAGACCCGAGTCTTCCACCCGGCAGCCGCGCAACTGTCCACATCGCCAAACGCGAAGGGCGACGCCGTGACCACCCACGCGACCACCCCCGCCACGACGACGCAATGGCAGCAACTGTGCGTCGGCCTGACCTCCCTGCACCGTGCCAGTGCCTCGGGCCATTGCCTGGCCTGCTCGCGGGCACTGGCATATCCGGTACCGCACCCGTGCCCGCGTTCGCGCATGGCCGCGCCGGTCGTGGCCGCCATCGGCCGCGACGCCGTGTTTCGGGCTTTCGGTGTCGCCGACGCCTCCGGCCGGGACCGGCACTCACACAACTGACCCGTCGGGCGGTGTTCAGCCGTCCAGCGCCAACGCCAGCGGGCACACCGCGGCGGCTCCGGCCAGCCGCAGCTGCCGGGCGGCGACGGTCGCGCTCCACCCGGAGTCGCGCAGGTCGTCGACCAGCAGCACCACCGCGCCGTCGGCGACCGGTGGCGGTTGGAAGGTGTCCCACACCTGCCGTAGCCGCTGGGCACTGTTGCTGGCGCCGGTGCGCGACGGCGCGGCCGCGTCACGTCGCATCGCCCCGGCGTAGTCCATGCGCCCCACTTCGGCGATGCGCCGCGCCAGACCGTCGACCAGACCCGGGCGACTGCGGGACCCCATGGACACGACCGTGTCGGGGCGTTTGGGCCAATCCCACGCGGCCAGCACTTTCACCACCGCCGCGAACATCGCCTCATCCACGGCCGTGTCGCCGCTGTCGGCGAACAGGGCGCGCAGCGCGCCGCCCCAGCCGATGTCCGACAGCCTGGCCAGGACTCGGCCGGTCTCGGCGCGTTCGTCAACGGGGATCTTGCCCGCGACGTCGATACCGGCCGCGGCCATCCCGGGCGGCCACATGCGCCGGGGTTCGGTGGCCACGCCGGGCCGGTTGAGGCTGGCCTCGGCCGCGGCCAACGCCTCGACCGGCAGCGGCTCGTCGAAGGCGGTGCCCGCGCAGTTGTCGCATCTGCCGCACGCGTTGGCGTCAGCGTCGTCGAGTTCGGTACGCAAAAACGCCATCCGGCATTCGGTGGTGGCCGCGTAGTCGAGCATGCGTCGCTGTTCGGCGCGACGCGTTTGGGCGACGCGTTCGTACCGGTCCCGGTCGTACTCCCAGTCGCGGCCGGTGTGCTGCCAGCCGCCCTTGACGCGTTTGACGGCGCCGTCGACGTCGAGGACCTTGAGCATCATCTCCAGGCGGTTGCGGCTCAAGTCGACCCGCGACTCCAACACGGCACTGGACAGTGGACGGTCCGCCTCGGCCAGCACCTCAAGGGTCTTTCGCACCACGTCCTCGGCCGGAAACGCCAACGACGCGAAATAGTCCCACACGCGCGTGTCCTCACGGCCCGGCAGCAACACGACCTCGGCGCGGTCGCGGGCACGCCCGGCGCGCCCCACCTGCTGGTAGTACGCCACCGGCGACGGCGGTGCCCCATAGTGGACCACGAAACCCAGGTCGGGTTTGTCGAAACCCATCCCCAGCGCACTGGTCGCGATCAGCGCCTTGACGCGGTTGCCCAACAGGTCGTCTTCCAGGCGCAGCCGCTCCCCGGTGTCGGTTTGGCCACTGTAGGCGGCCACGTCATGGCCCTGGCCGCGCAAATGTTCGGCGATGTCGTGGGCGGCGGCCACGGTGAGGGTGTAGATGATGCCGCTGCCGTCGAGTCGGTGCAGCCACGTGTCCAGCCACGCCAGGCGCCGCGCGTTGTCGTCGACATCGACCACCGACAACCGCAGCGAGGACCGATCCAGGCCGCCGCGCAACACCAGCGTGTCGCCGCCGAGCTGTTCGGCCACGTCTGCCGACACCCGGGCGTTGGCGGTGGCGGTGGTCGCCAGCACCGGCACCTGCGGCGACAAACCCGCCAAAAACGTCTTCAACCGTCGATAGTCGGGCCGAAAGTCGTGACCCCAGTCGGAGATACAGTGCGCCTCGTCCACGACCAGCATGCCCGCGGCCGCCGCCAGTTTCGGCAACACCAGGTCCCGAAAATCCGGGTTGTTGAGCCGCTCGGGGCTGACCAGCAGCACATCGACGGCGTCGGCGGCCACATCGGCGAAGATCTCGTCCCACTCGTGCGTGTTGGCCGAGTTCACGGTGCGGGCGTTGATCCCCGCGCTTTCGGCCGCGGCGATCTGGTTGCGCATCAGGGCCAGCAGCGGCGACACGATCACCGTCGGGCCCGCGCCCTGATCACGCAACAGCCGGGTCGCCACGAAGTACACCGCCGACTTCCCGAAACCGGTGCGCTGCACCAGCAACACCCGCCGCCGGTCGGTCACCAGCGACGCGATCGCGGTGGCCTGATCGCGTCGCAGTACCGCCTCGGGCCCGGCCAGTGACTCAAGGACCGTTTGCGCCTTGTCCAGCACCTCGTTCATGACGCCTCCCCTGTAAGCGTCACCGGCTCCTACACCGCGTAGGTGACGGTGACGGGCGCGTGGTCCGACCAGCGCGCGTCGTGTGTGGCGGCGCGTTCCACCACCGCGGTCTTAGCCGCCTCGGCCAGGCCCGGGGTGGCGATGTGGTAGTCGATGCGCCAGCCTGCGTCGTTGTCGAAGGCGCGGCCACGGTACGACCACCACGAATACGGGCCCGGCCCCTCAGGGTGCAGGCGACGCGCCACATCGACGTACCCGATGTCGTCGAACACGCGGGTCATCCATTCGCGTTCCTCGGGCAGGAACCCGGCGGTCTTCTTGTTCGCCTTCCAGTTCTTCAGGTCGATTTCCTGGTGGGCGATGTTCCAGTCGCCGCAGATGACGACGTGACGGTTGTCGGCCTCGGCGCGTTTACGCAACGCGACCAGGTACTCGGCGAACTCGGCCATGAACCGTTCCTTCTGGTCCTGGCGGGGCGTGCCGGTCTCACCCGAGGGCAGGTACAGGCTGGCCACGGTCACACCGGGCAGGTCGACCTCCAGGTACCGGCCCGACACGTCGAACTCCTCCGAACCGAACCCCACCTGCACGCGCGCCGGGGTCTCGCGACTGAGCACGGCCACTCCGGCGCGGCCCTTGTCGGCGGCCGGGGCCACGATCATGTGCCAGCCGTCGACGTCGCGCACCTCGACGGGCACCTGTTCGTCGGTGGCGCGCACCTCCTGCAGACACACCACGTCAGCGGTGGTGTCGCTCAGCCATTCCACGAACCCCTTGCGGGCCGCGGCTCGAATCCCGTTGACGTTGGCGGTCGTAACAGTCAGCACGAGCCGCACCTTACCCGGTGGCACGGACAACCCGGCGCCCACGCCAGCGCCCCGCCGCGACGGCGGGCCATAACCTGTGCGTCGTGGCCGAAATCGATCGTCAAAGTGCCCGCGTGTTGTGCCTGGACGCCCACGACCGGGTCCTGATGTTGTGCTGGCGTGACCCCGTCGACGCCCACCTGCTGTGGGAGCCGCCCGGCGGCGGCATCGAAGCCGGTGAGACGCCCGCGCAGGCCGCCCGGCGCGAACTGGCCGAGGAAACCGGCCTGACCCCGCGCCAGTGGGCGCCGGGTTCCATCGACGTGACGGTGACGGTGCGCTGGAAGGGCCAGGTGTTCGAAGCCACCGAACCCTATTTCCTGGCCCGTGTCGACGCCACCGCCCCGGACCTGTCGCGTGAAGGTCTCCAGGACTACGAGACCACGTCGCTGGTGGAACACCGTTGGGTCGCCTGGGACGCCATGGCCGAGCTGCCGCACGAATCCACACCGCCGGACATCCCCACCATCCTGTCGCGGCTCGACCCGTCCGGTCCCTGGGCGCGGTAAACAAAACTCCGCCAACAGCCGGTACAACCTGACCCGGTCGGCGTCGGCGGGGATCTCGCCGTACCGCCACCACACCCGCTTGTCCAAACCGCCCGCCCGCCAACCCCGGGTGGCCGCGGCCAGATCCGTGTAACGGTCGGCGACCCCCAACCGCGCCACATCCAGTACCGCCGCCACCCGTCGCGTACGCGCGTCGATGAGCACACTGTCGGGCCGCAGATCCCCGTGACACACCACCGGCTCCTCCCGCCCGACCCACAACGCCTTCGCGATCAGGCTGGTCAACTTCGCCATCGGATCGCGGGAGCGGATCTCGGCGAACAGGCACGCCTCCTTGGCGCGCGGAATCGTCACCCGCAACCGGCGATCGAACGGGCAGCCGCGATGGTCGATGCCGTGCACGGCGCGGGCGACGTCGGCGACCGCGTCACAAGCCGCCAGGCGCTGCTCACTCGCAACCTGGTCGGCGGGCACGGCGTCGTCGGGTAGCCGCAGCACCAGGTATTCGTCGTCGCCCATCACCCCGGTGTCAACAACCTCCGGGACCGGGATGCCGTGCCCCGCGAGCCACGCCAAGCGCCGGGCCTCACCGCACGGCCCGTGATCCTCATCGATGAGGTCTTCTTCCAACGCGATCTTCACGACCAGGCGATACCGCCCGGTCAACGCGTAGGTGCGCACCCCCAGAATCGGTCGCGCCGCTTCGAGCCTGCGCCACCGGTAATCGGGATAGGTCAACCGCAGCGCGGTGTCGACGAGACTGGTCATGCCGCACATGATGCGGCGCCGTGTCAAACCAGTCGCACACCGTAACGATTCAGGCCCGGGGCAGCGACTGGCGCGGGAACACCACGGCCGTCAGCTCCTGCGACACCTCCCACAACCGCTTGGCCACCTCGGCGTCCTTGGCGGCCGCCGACCGGCCCACCAGCTTCGGGGCGCCACGGGTTTCGAACAGCCCCTTAGGTCCGGCGTAGCTGTCGCCGGGTACGTCGGTCACGGCCGCGTACAGCGTCGGCAGCGCACCGGCAGCCTCGCTTTGCGCGACAACCCTGGTCACCGCCTTTGAGACGGTGTGCAGCAGGCGGCTGCGTCCCGGCCGCAGCAGGTTCGTGGCCGCGAAACCCGGGTGCGCGGCGGTGGCGATCACCGACGAACCGGCCTGGCTCAGGCGCCGCTGCAACTCGGTGGTGAACAGCAGGTTGGCCAGTTTGGACTGCCCGTAGGCCCGCATCGCCCGGTAGGGCTTGCGTTGCCAGTTGAGGTCGTCGAAGTCGATGGCGCCGCCGTGGTGAGCCATCGACGCCACGGTCACGACCCGGTCGCGCACCTGGGGCAGCAGCAGGTTCGTCAACGCGAAGTGCCCCAGGTGGTTGGTCCCGAACTGCAGCTCGAAACCGTCGGCGGTGCGCGTCAGCGGCGGGATCATGACCCCGGCGTTGTTGACGAGCACGTCGATGGGGTCGGTGAAGTCCTCGGCGAAGGCCCGCACCGACGCCAGGTCGGCCAGATCGAGGCGCTTCACCTCGACCTGGCCGGTCATGGTCGCTGCGGCGGCGCGGCCTTTGGCCTCGTCGCGCACGGCCAGCACGACGCGGGCGTCGCGTTCGGCCAGGACTTTGGCGGCGATGCGGCCGATGCCGCTGTTGGCGCCGGTGACGACGAAGGTGCGGCCCGCCTGGGAGCCGATGCTGGACGCATTGAATGTTGTCATGAGCCACAAAGTAGTCGACGACAACAATGTTGTCAACGAAAACTCGCTTGCTATGGTGGACGCCATGCCACAAGCGACCGACGAGCGGCCCTACCACCACGGCAACCTGCGCACCGCGCTACTGGAAGCCGCCCAGGCGTCCCTGCGCGAACACGGCGCCGCCCAGCTGTCCCTGCGCGACCTCGCCCGCGAAGTCGGCGTCAGCCACGCCGCCCCGCGCCGCCACTTCCCCGACCGCCAGGCCCTGCTCGACGCGCTCGCCGAAAACGGATTCACCCAACTCGACACGATCCTGCGCACCGCCTGCGCCGACGCCGGCGACGACTTCGCCGCTCGACTGCGCGCCACCATGACCGCCTACACCCGCTTCGCCACCGACAACGCCGCCCTGCTGGAGCTGATGTACACCAGCAAACACCGCCCCGGCGCCACTGCCATCGTCAAAGCCGCCGAAGCCCCGTTCCAGCTCATGATCGAACTCCTCCAGCAAGGCCAAGCCCAAGGCGCGCTCCCCTCAGGCGCTCCCGAACGCATCGGCATCATCCTGTTCGCGACCCTGCAGGGCATCGCCTCCCTCATCAACGGCAACTTCGTCGAGGCCGACCTCCTCGACGAACTCGTCGACACCGCCGTCGAACAGTTCCTCCACGGCGCCCGCCCCGCCTGACACCGCTCAACGCAACGGCTTGGCCTGCGGCAACTCCAACCGGTCAATGGCCTCACGACGACGATGGTCGGGCCTTCGGTCATACCGTGCGGTCGTGGCCGGAGACGCGTGCCCCACGATGGCCTGCGTCGTGGCCAAATCCACCCCCGCATCCAACAGCGACCCGATGAACGTGCGCCGCAGATCATGCGGCGACGCCTGTGGCGCACCAGCCTGGCGCAACCGCCGCGTCAACATGTGCCCGATCGCCTGCCCCGACATCCCCGCCGGGACCCCGTCCCGCATCCGGATCCGCCCGGCCGCGCTGATGGGGGAGAACATCGCCCCGTCACCACGGCCCCGCACCGCCAGCCACGCCTCGACCTTCGCCACGGCCTGCGCGTTGAGGTGTACCAGCCGCTGCTTGTCACCCTTGCCGATGACGGTGATGCCGCGCTCGGCCGGGTCGTAGTCCCGCAACCGCAGCCCCGCGATCTCGGCGCGACGGCACCCGGTCGAATACAGCACCGCGATGATCGCCGCGTCCCTGCGCCCCGCCGCAGCCTCGTCGGCATCGCACGCGGCCAGCACCGCCCCGATCACCTCGGCGGCGACATGGTGACCGCGCGGCAGCCGCACACTGGTCACATCGGCGATGTCGCAGGCCCGGTCCTTTTGCTCGGCGTCCATCAACCCCAACCGCCACGCCTCGGTCAACACCCGCCTCAACGCCACCAGGTGCTTGTTGACGTGGGCTGCCGACCAGCCCTGCTGGCACAGCGTCTCCTTCAGCCGCGCCGTGTCGCGGTAGGTCAGCTTGTGCCACGGCTGCCCGGCGGCGGTGGCGTTGTCGTCGCCGGTACTCAACCGCACGATCCGGTTCAAACACGCCGCCATCTCCCGCCGCGAGGCGGGGCTGGCCAGCGACCCCAGATACGTCGCCACCGGATCACCGACCCCGGCCACAGCCCCGTCTCGGTGGGGGGTCTTTTTTTCGGCGACGTCCTCGGCCCGATGCGACGGTAGCGGCAGCTGTTCCATCCCCGAATAGTAACTTGCGCGAATTGACATTCGCGGGAGTTACTTTCCTGGCGCGTCCGACACGAATAAACATTTTATTTTTAAATAAAACCAGAATTCCAGAAATTAGTTTATGCTGGTCACGTGAAAACAGCCACGACTTGCAAACGCTGCGGCACTCCGATCCCGCAACAACAGGGCCGGGGACGGCCGCGCCTGTACTGCGAAGGCTCCGACTGTCAGGCCGCCGCCAAACGCACCCGGGCACTGCGCCGCACCACCCCGGGACTGGAGGGTGCCCTGGCGCGCGCCGAAGACCTCTACGAGCGCATGGAGGCCGAACTGGCCGCCGCCATCCAGCCGCTGGCCGAAAGCCTCGCCGCCGAACTCGACCCGGCGAAGGTGGAGGAGAAAATCGCCCAAGCTTCGCAAGCCGCCGACGCCCGGGTCGCGGCCGCTCGTGCCGAGCGCGACGACGCTTTGGCCAAAGCCGCCCAGGCTTCCAAGGCCGAAGCTGGGGCCCGCGCCGAGGCGCAGGCGGCTGTCGCGGAGGCCGAAGCGGCTCGTAGTGACGCTACCGAACACGCCGAGGCCGCCGCCATCGCCGAACACCGTGCCGTTCGCGCCGAGCAGAGTGCCCGCGAGGCCGAACAGGCCGCGGCTGAGGCGGGCGAGGTGGCTGCCGCCGCGGAGCGGGCCCGGACGGTGGCTCTCGCTGAACGCGACGAGGCCATCGAAGAGCGCGATGAGGCGGAGGCGCGTGCCGAAGCGGCGCAGGCCGCGCAACGCGTCGCGCAGGAGAAGTCGGCGGCGCTGGTGGTGGAGCGTGACATCGCCCGGGCCGGGCAGCGTGAGGCCGAGACCCAGCGCATGGACGCGGTGTCGGCCGCGGCGGTGGCGGTCGCGGAGACCCAGCGGCTGCGGGGGGAGTTGGAGACGGTGCGCGCCGAGGCCGCCGCGCAGCTGGACAGCGTTCGTTCCGAAGCCGCCGCCCGTATTGACGCCGCTGAGCACCAGGCCGCGAACGCCCGTGATGACGCCGCGGCTTCGGCGGCTGAACGCGACCAGCTCAACGGCCAGTTGGCGGCGTTGCGGCTGCGGTTGGACGACTTCCGCTCCACGATCCAGCAGGCCCGTTCCGAGTCGGCGGCGTTGCGGGAGCGTGCCGTGGCCGCCGAGCTGGAACTGCGCGCTCTACGCGCGGCGGCAGCCCCGCCGGAAGAGATGGGGAGCCCGACCGGGAACGGTGAGGACGGCCCCGCCGCACGAGGCTAGCGGGGAGCACGACCGGGAACGGTGACGCCGTGCTGGCCGGGGCCTCGGCTCGGCCGATGGGCGGGTGCGGCTAGTACCGTGCGGCGAGCGTGGCTCCGCCGCAGGTGACCGCGCGGCTCGTCGAAGCAGCGGCGCGGCGGGTGTGATCCCGGCCGCGTCGCCGCACTCGGCGCCAAGCTCAAGCCGTGGCGGTTTCGTCAACGTTTGCCGCTGGCCGCGCGGCTCTGGTAGGAATCTTGCGTGCTTAAAGGCAGCAAGGTCGGGCTTCGGGCCCGCCACGACGACGACATCGCGATCCTGCGCACCGAGCTGTACGACGACGTGGTCAACGCGTCGCGCGCCGAAGGCCCGCCGTGGCGGCCCATCACGCCCGGCTCCAACGACAAACGGCTCGTCGTCGACGACAGCGCTCAGGGCCTGGTCCAGTTCTCCGTGGTGGATGTCGACAGCGACGCACTGGTGGGCACGGCGACGCTGTGGGGCATCGACCCCCATCACCGGTCGGCGCACATCGGGTTGGGCCTGCTGCCGTCGTGCCGCGGCAAGGGCTACGGCACCGACGTGGTCGCGGTGCTGTGCTACTACGGGTTCACGGTGCGGGGCCTGCACCGGCTCCAGATCGAGACCCTGGCCGACAACGTCGGGATGCTGCGCTCGGCCGAACGCAACGGTTTCGTCCGCGAAGGCGTGCGCCGGGCCTCGACGTGGGTGCTGGGCGAGTTTCTCGACGAGGTCGTGATGGGGCTGTTGGCGCATGAATGGAAACCCGACGCCGACAGCTAACCGGCATCGCGAATAGTGGTCAGGATTGAAGAAGCACCACAGCCGCTTCCGCGATTAGCGTGACCTGTATGGACATCACCATTCAATCAAGTTTCCTGCCCCACACCGACGCCGAGGCGTCGCTGGCGTTCTACCGCGACGTCCTTGGCTTCGAGGTGCGCGGCGACGTCGGCAACGACCGGATGCGCTGGATCACCGTCGGCCCCGTCGACCAACCGGGCACCTCGATCGTGCTGGAGCCACCGGCGGTCGACCCCGGCGTCACCGACGCCGAACGCCACACCATCGAGGAGATGATCGCCAAGGGCACCTACGGGTACATCCTGTTGGGCACCAGCGACGTGGACGCCACGTTCGCGAAGGTCAAGGACGCGGGCGGCGAGGTCGCCCACGAACCCACCGACCAGCCCTGGGGTGTGCGTGACTGCGCGTTTCGTGACCCGGCGGGCAACATGGTGAGGATTCAGCAGACCCAGGCCTAGGACCTAGGTGGGGACGCACGAAGCCGTGCGTCCCCACCGCTACATCACGGTTGGTTGGGTTGCCCGAACCAGCGCGCCAACTGCTCGTCCAGGTCGTCTTGGTCGTCGCCGATCCACGCGACATGGCCGTCGGGCCGCAACAGGACACACGCAGCGTTCAGTTCCGCTGCGGGGTCGGGGAGGTAGTCGACCCGGTCCGACCAGGCACCCACACCCAGGCGCCCGGTGCGGTCCAACAGCAGCCCCCGCCCCCGATGCAACAACCCGTAGAGGCGGCCTTGTTTCGTCGTGAGGTCGGGCAGTCGACGGCCCAGCAGGTCGGGGCCGTCGCCGAAGTCGTAACGGATGTCGATCGCGGTGATCTTCGCGATCAGATGCCGGTTCACCGCGTCGAAGTCCATCAACTCGCTCACCAACCGGCGCATCGCTTGGGCACCTGGTTCGCTTCCCTGCAACGCCATCTGGGCGCGCGTATTGTCCAAGACATCGGCGGCGACGGGGCGACGTTCAGCCTGGTACGTGTCCAGCAGTGTCACCGGTGCCCAACCTCGGATGTGCGCGGCCAGTTTCCAGCCGAGATTGAACGCGTCCTGAACCCCCAGGTTGAGGCCCTGCCCGCCCAGCGGCGGATGGATGTGCGCCGCGTCGCCCGCCAACAGCACCCGCCCCACCCGGAACCGTTCCGCCAACAGCGTGGCGTCGCCGAAGCGGGACAGCCAACGCGGCGAGTGCACACCGAAATCGGTTCCCGCGACGGCACGCAACTGTCGCCGGACATCCTCCAACGTGGGTGGTGTCGCGCGATCGGTGACACCCTCGGCGGGAACGACGACACTGTAGAGGCCGACACCGACGGGCCGCAGCCACCACCGCCTGTCGCCCTGGCCGATACGCCGCATCGCGGCGGCGATCTCGTCAGGCGCCACGCCCGCCTCCATCTCGCCCATCAACGTCTGCGTTTGAGCGGGCTGGCCGTCGAAGGCGATGCCCAGCTGTTTGCGGACCGTGCTGCGGGCGCCGTCGCAGCCGACGAGATACCGCGACCGCATGCATCGACCGTCGTCCAGGGTGACGGTGACGCCGTCGTCGTCGGGCTCGACACCGGTCACCGCGACACCGTGCTGGACCCGCGCACCCAGGTCGGTCGCGTGTTCTTCCAGCAGCCGCACGATGACCGGCTGCGGAATCCCCAACAGGTACGGGTGGGCGGTGTCCAGACCGGTGGGGGCGGGTTTGTCGATGGCGGCGAAGAACCCGGCCGCCGGGCGCTGTCGCGCGTGCGGCGCGACGCGATCCAGCAGGCCGCGCATCGCCAACAGCTCGATGCTGCGGATATGCAGACCGACGATGCGCACGAACGACGTCGGCCCGGTTTCGGTTTCCAGGACGAGTACCCGGATGCCGTGCAGTCGCAGTTCGGCGGCCAGCATCGCGCCGGTGGGCCCGCACCCGACGATGATCACATCGAAGGTGTCCGGTTCGTGGTCGGTGGAGGGTGGTGGGGTGTGCATGGGTGTTGCCTTTCGGGAATGCCTGGTGGGTCAGGCGCTCCCGGCGACACCTACGTCAATCGCCCGGCCGTGACCCCCAGCAGGAGCACCCACGTCGCTTCGTTCATGGGTCTCACCTCCTCAAGCCGAGTCACGGTCAACGGCACGCTACAAGCCCGCCCCTCACCGCGTCCAATCGATTTCCGGCCCCGGGGCCATCGGGCGCAGCCCGAGCTTCGCCAACGCGGCCTGACCCCGCGCGGCGTGGTCGCCACCGGCCAGCACCAGACTGCGCGCCGCCTGGTAGCCGCAACCGGCGTCGGTCAACGCCCGCGCGGTGGCCGCGACCCGGTCACGATCGCCCTTGAGGAGGGCGTCGGCGCGTTCCACCATGGCGCCTGCGACCGGGTTTGCGGCCACGACCGTGCGCGCCTTGGCGACGTGTTGCGCGGCGTCGGGTCTGCCCGCCAACACGGCGGCCTCGCAGCGCACCGCGACGTACCAGTGCAGCCACAACCAGGTGACCCATTTCCACACGTCGTCGGGTTCGGGCGCGGTGCGTTCCCACGCCCGCTCGACGTCACCGTCGTGCAGGAAGCGAATGCTGTCGAAGATCGCCAGGTAACTGAACGCGTGCCCCGGCAAGGTCCCCAGGTGATCTAGGGCCTGTTCCCATTCGCGGCGGGCGGTCTCGTCGCCGCCCAGGTCGTGGGCCATGACGGCGGCGGCCGCGGCCGGAGCCAGGTGGGTGGAGCGCGGGCTACCGGCCCTGCGCCACGCCTCGGCGAACCGTTCGCCGACGTCGGGGATGTCGGCGACGTCGCCTGCCAGTGCGTCGATCACCAGCAGCCAGCTCGTGGCGCGAAACGACACCTCGGTCAACAGTGGATGCTCGGCCAGGCGGCGCACCCATTCGCGGGCGCCGGGCAGGTCGCCCACGCCCAGGGCGGCTTCGATGGCCTGGCTGAGCGCGTCGGTCAACTCCAGTGTCCGTTGCGGGCTTTCCGACAGCGGCGTCACCAGGGTGATGCGGTTGTTGATCGTGGCGGCCACCCCGAAGGCATCGCCGCCCCAGCTTTGCGCGCCGGTCAGGGTGTCCAGTGCCGCGGATTGGGCGATTGCGTCGCCGGTGTCGCGGGCCAGCGCGACGGCGCGTCGCGCGTGCGCGAGGGTGTCGGGCACGTTGTTGTCGGCTGGGCCCTGGGCGGCACCGAACGCGTCGTACAGGACCCCGGCTTCGGCCAGCGCCACCGCCGCGACCGCGTCCGGGTCGTCGCCGGCGAGGTCGCGGGCCTGGTCGATGAGCGCGACCACTTCGTCGTGGGACGGCAGGTGCGTGAACTTTCCGGAGAACCGGTAGGCGTGGGTGGCGGCGGTGGCCAGGTCACGGGCGGCGGCCGGGGTGTCGCGCGCGTCGCGGGCGGCGTCGGCGGCGGCCAGGTGGAGGCGGTACATGTCGTCGCCGCGCATCCGGCACGCGGCCACGGCCGCGGCCCCGCGCAACATCACCGCGGCGTCGCGCGGGTCCGTGGCGAGGGCGGCGGCTTGTTCGTGTCGTTGCTGCGATTCGCCGATCAGGCCGCGGGTGAACGTCAACGCGGCCAGTCGCGCGGCCAGGTCGTGCGCGTCGGCGCGATGCTCGGCTTGCCGGCTCGCCCAGGCCAGGGCCGCGCGCAGTTCGTCGGCGACGGTGTCGAACCGGGCCCGCCAGTCGGGTAGCGCCTGCGTCAGGTCGGTGGCGGTGGCCAGGCACCACGCCACGTGCCGCTGGCGGGTGGCGGACTCCTCGTCGGCGTCGGCGAGACGTTCGGTGCCGTACTGGCGGATGGTCTCCAGGCCCCGGTACCGGGTGCCGTTGGCGGTGGACACCGCTGTCAGGAGGCTTTGTTCGCTCAGGCGGGCCAGGCCGTCGGCGACGACACCGGCGTCGATACCGGTGACGTGTACGGCGGCGGCCATGGTGAACGGTGCGGCGAACACCGCGACCCGCCGCAACAGTTTCTGGTCGTCGGGCGCCAGCAGGGCGTGGCTCCAGTCCAGGGCCGCGCGGACCGACCGGTGCCGGTCGGCGGCGCGGGAACCCCCCGACAGCATCCGCAACGGATCCGACAAGGCGGCGGTCAGGCCGTCGAGGCCGAGCGTGGGCCAGCGGGCAGCGGCCAGTTCGATGGCCAGGGCCATCCCGTCCAGGCGTTGACACAGGTGCGCGATCGCCTCCCGCGTCGATGCGTCGGGGGCTTGGCCCGCGGCGGCGGCTCGCTGCGTGAACAACTCGACCGCGTCACTGTCGCCGTCGCCCGACAGCGACAACGGCGGCACCGGGTAGACGTGTTCGAACGGCACCATCAACCGGGCCCGGCTGGTCGCCAGGACGCTCAACCGTGGACACGCCGACAGCAGCCGCTCCAAAAACGCCGCGACCGCGTCGACGACCTGTTCGCAGTTGTCCAACACCACCAGCGCGTGCTGCGACGACAGTGCGGAGATGACGGATTCGTGCATGCCGCGGTCGGGTTGTTCCCCCAGCCCCAACGCGGCGGCCACGGCGGCGGCGACCAGGTCGGGGTCGGTGGTGGACACCAGGTCGACGAACCACACGCCGTCGTCGAAGTGCGCGGTCACGGCGGCGGCGACCCGCAACGCCAGCCGGGTCTTACCGACGCCGCCGGGCCCCAGGGCGGTGACCTGGCGGTGCGTGGTGACCAGGTCGGCCAACGCGGCGCGTTCGGCCTCGCGGCCGATGAACGACGTCAACGGCCGCGGCAACACCGGTACCGCGGTCGACTTGTGGGTGTGGTCGGGTGCGTGTCGCGCCAGTGCCCGACGGTCGGGGACGGCGAGTTTGCGCAAAAGCGCCGAGACGTGGCTTTCGACGGTGCGCACCGAGATGAACAGGCGCGCGGCGATCTCGGCGTTGGACAGGTGGTCACCCACCAGCGCCAGCACCTCGGATTCCCGGGTTGAGATCTCCACCGTCACCCGCCCATTGTTCCGCAACCCACCAATGGGCTACGTGCCGCGGATCCGTGGTGGTTTCCGTGGTCACCACGGATGCGCGAATCCCGCGTGGCGGCGAAGGTTGGGGCATCAGCAAAACCCGCTTCCGAAAGGGACCCGACATGACCACCCAGGGCATCAAGACCGTTCTTCACCCCGTGTCCGACCTGGCTCGCGCCAAGACCGTGTACACCGCGCTGTTGGGTGTCGAACCTCAGACCGACGGCCCCTACTACGTCGGTTTCGACGTCGAAGGCCAGCACATCGGGCTGGTTCCCGGCGGCGGCCCCGCCAACATGACCTGCCCGGTCGCGTACTGGCACGTGGCCGACATCGACGCCAGCCTCGCTGGCTTGACCGCGGCGGGCGCCACCGTCGCCGAGGCCGTCCACGACGTGGGTGCCGGTCGGCGTGTCGCCACCGTCACCGACACCGACACCGACGGCAACGTCTTGGGCCTGCTCCAAGACGCCTAATCAACCCCTAGCCCACTGATCATCCGATATCGCGAAGGAACCCGCCATGACCACCATCGACGCCATCATCCTCGAAACCCCCGACCCCGCCGCCGCCGAGGCGTTCTACGCCGCCGCGTTCGACCTGAAAGACCGGGTGCGCGCCAGCGCCTCGCAGGCACCCACGTCCGGTTTCCGTGGCTACACGATGTCCCTGGTGGTGGGCCAGCCCAGCACCGTCGACAGTCTCGTGGCCACGGCACTGGCGGCCGGAGCCACCACGCTCAAACCCGCCAAGAAGAGCTTTTGGGGTTACGGCGCGGTCGTCCAGGACCCGTTCGGCACGATCTGGAAGATCGCCTCGTCGTCGAAGAAGAACACCGAACCCGACACGCGCCGCATCGACGAGATCGTGCTGCTGCTGGGCGTGTCGGACGTGGCCGTCACCAAACAGTTCTACGCCGACCAGGGCTTGAGCGTCGCCAAAAGCTACGGCCGCAAGTACGTCGAGTTCGCCACCGCGAACATCAAACTCGCCCTGTACGGGCGTCGTTTCGCCGCCAAGGACGCCGGTGTCCCCATCGACGGGTCCGGCTCCCACCGGCTGGTCATCGACTCCGACGCCGGAACCTTCACCGACCCCGACGGCTTCGCCTGGAACACCGCCGTCGCCACCAACTAAACCCCCCCGTGTGGTGGCGGCACCGGCCGCCACTACACCCCACCCCGAAAGGAGTCGTTCGATGTCGCTCATACCGTCGGCGTACCGGCCGGTGTTGGCCAACCGGGTTTTTCGTCGCCTCATCGGCGGCTTCGGTGTGTCGTATCTCGGCGACGGGATGAGTTTCGTGGCGGTGGCGTGGCTGGCCATCGAACTGGCGCCACCGGGGACCGCGGGACTGTGGGTGGGTGGCGCGGTCGCCGCGTACACCCTGCCCGGTGTCGTCGGGGCGATGGTGTTCGCGCGGTGGCTTCGCCGCATCCCGGCCAAGCGACTGCTGTTGATCGACAACGTCGTGCGCGGCGTCTTCCTGGGCGCCATACCGTTGGCGTGGTCGACCGGACTGCTCACCCCCACCCTGTACGTGCTGCTGTTGGCGGGCTCGTCGCTGCTGCACGCCTGGGGTAACGCGGGCAAGTACACGCTGCTGGCCGAACTGCTGCCGCCACCCCAGCGACTGGCCGCCAACACGCTGGTGTCGACACTGAACTTCGCCGCCACCATCGCCGGGCCCGCTATCGCCGGTGTTCTCGTCACCTACGTCAGTTCCGCACTCGTCCTCGGCCTGGACGCCGCGACCTATGTGTTCCTGGCCGTGCTGGTGGCCCGCACCCGCCTGCCCGCCTCCGCGCCCGCCGCGCCGGTCGAGACGGCCGCCGCCCGCGGCGGACTGGCCCTGCTGCGCTCCCACCCCGCACTACTGGGCCTACTCGCGTTGACGTGGTTCTTCAACTTCCTGTACGGACCGGTCGAAGTCGCCCTGCCCCTGCATGTCACCGACGACCTCCACGCGCCCGGCACGCTGCTTGGCGCCTACTGGATGCTGTTCGGTATCGGCGCCGTGGCCGGGGGACTTGCGGTCGGCGCCCTCAAACGCCTGCCACTGTGGCCGGTCACCGTCGCCATCGTCATCGGCTGGGGAGCGCTACTGCTGCCGTTCGGCCTGGCCGCCCCCACCCTCGTCACGATCGCGGCGTTCACGCTGGGCGGCGCCATCTACGGGCCGTTCGTGGCGCTGTCGGTGACGCTGATGCAAACCACGTCCCCGCCGCAACACCTCGCGGCGATGCTGGCGGCCCGCAGCGCGGTCTTGTTGACCGCCTCGCCACTGGGCACCGCCCTGGGCGGGCCCCTGACCACCGCGTTGGGGCCACGATCGACGCTGGGCGCCTCGGGCCTGGCCACCGTCGTCGTCGGTGTGGCCGCCGCGATCCTGCTGTTGGCGTGGCGCACCCGCCGACCCGAACCCCTACCGGCCTTCGCCACGTCGCCGCGAGGCCGAGGCCACGACGATCACGATTCGAGAAGCACCACCCCGTAACGGGCGGCTAGCCTGACCAGCAGGGAAGTCGCCTTCACGCAACCAATGGAGACACGATGACAAGGGCCACCGACACCACCGGCCACGCCGCCGACAGCCACGACCTGATCCGGGTGCACGGCGCACGCGAGAACAACCTCAACAACGTCAGCGTCGACCTCCCCAAACGCCGGTTGACGGTGTTCACCGGCGTGTCGGGTTCCGGCAAGAGCTCGCTGGTGTTCGCCACGATCGCCGCGGAGTCGCAGCGGCTGATCAACGAGACCTACAGCGCCTTCGTGCAGGGGTTCATGCCCACCCTGGCCCGCCCGGAAGTCGACTTCCTGGACGGGTTGACCACGGCCATCATCGTCGACCAGGAACGCATGGGCGCCAACCCGCGCTCCACGGTCGGCACCGCCACCGACGCCAACGCGATGCTGCGGATCCTGTTCAGCCGCCTGGGCAAACCACACATCGGTTCCCCCAACGCGTACTCCTTCAACGTGCCGTCGGTCAAAGCCAGTGGCGCCATCACCGTGGAACGCGGCGGCAAGACCAAAGCCGAGAAGGCGACGTTCAACCGGCTGGGCGGCATGTGCCCGCGCTGCGAGGGCATGGGTTCGGTCACCGACTTCGACCTGAGCGCGTTGTTCGACGAGTCGAAGTCCCTCAACGACGGCGCCTTGACGATCCCCGGGTATTCGATGGACGGCTGGTACGGCCGGATCTTTCGCGGCTGCGGCTTCTTCGACCCCGACAAACCGATCCGCAAGTTCAACAAACGCGAACGCCACGACCTTTTGTACAAAGAGGCCACCAAGATCAAGGTCGAAGGCGTCAACCTCACCTACGCGGGCCTCATCCCGCAGATCCAGAAGTCGTTCCTGTCCAAGGACCGCGAGGCGATGCAGCCCCACATTCGCGCGTTCGTGGACCGGGCGATCACGTTCACCACCTGCCCCGAATGCGACGGCACCCGGTTGAGCCCCGAAGCCCGGTCGTCGAAGATAGGCGGCAAGAACATCGCCGACGTGTGCGCGATGCAGATCAGCGACCTGGCCGAGTGGGTCCGCGGTCTCGACGAACCCTCGGTGGCGCCGCTGCTGGCGGGTTTGCAGCACCTGTTGGACTCGTTCGCCGACATCGGCTTGGGGTACCTGTCGCTGGATCGTCCCGCCGGGACCCTGTCGGGTGGCGAGGCGCAGCGCACCAAGATGATCCGGCACCTGGGTTCGTCGCTGACGGACGTCACCTACGTGTTCGACGAACCCACCATCGGGTTGCACCCGCACGACATCCAGCGCATGAACGCGCTGCTGCTTCAGTTGCGCGACAAGGGCAACACGGTCCTGGTCGTGGAGCACAAACCCGAGACGATCGCGATCGCCGACCACGTGGTCGACCTGGGTCCCGGCGCCGGAACCAACGGTGGCACGGTGTGTTTCGAAGGCGATCTCGCGGGGCTTCGCGCCAGCGACACCATCACCGGCCGTCACCTGGACGACCGCGCCGCCTTGAAGGACACGGTGCGCTCGGCGACCGGTGCCCTGGAAGTGCGCGGCGCGGCCACCCACAACCTGCGCGACGTCGACGTCGACATCCCGTTGGGGGTGTTGTGTGTGCTGACCGGTGTGGCCGGGTCGGGTAAGTCGTCGCTGATCGACGGTTCGGTGGCCGGACGCGAGGGTGTCATCGCCATCGACCAGGGCGCGATTCGTGGTTCGCGGCGCAGCAACCCGGCCACCTATACGGGGCTTCTTGATCCGATCCGTAAGGCGTTCGCGAAGGTCAACGGTGTCAAGCCGGGCCTGTTCAGCGCGAACTCCGAGGGCGCGTGCCCGGCGTGTAACGGCGCTGGCGTCATCTTCACCGACCTGGGTGTGATGGCCACGGTGGAGTCGACGTGTGAGGAGTGCGAGGGCAAACGGTTCGGCGCGCAGGTCCTTGAGTACAAACTGGCGGGCCGTGACATCAGTGAGGTGCTGGGCATGTCGGTGGCCCAGGCCGAGGAGTTCTTCGCCTCCGGTGAGGCGCGCATCCCGGCCGCGCACAAGATCCTCGACCGGCTGGCGGACGTCGGCCTGGGGTATCTGACGTTGGGGCAGCCGTTGACGACGCTGTCGGGCGGTGAACGTCAGCGTCTGAAGCTGGCCGCCCAAATGGCCGACAAGGGCGATGTGTACATCCTGGACGAGCCGACCACGGGCCTGCACCTGGCCGACGTGGAGCAGCTGTTGGGTCTGTTGGATCGGCTGGTGGATTCGGGCAAGTCGGTGATCGTCATCGAGCATCACCAGGCGGTGATGGCGCACGCCGACTGGATCATCGATCTGGGGCCGGGCGCGGGTCACGACGGTGGCCGCATCGTCTTCGAGGGCACCCCGGCCGAGCTGGTCGCCAAACGCTCCACCCTGACCGGTGAGCATCTGGCCGAGTACGTGGCCTGACAAACCATCCCAAACCTCCACACAGTGGACGCGCACCCGCTTCGGGTGCGCGTCCACTGAATTTTTGGGGTGGCCGGTATGACTAGCTATCGAGTATGCCGGTGCCGTACATTCGGTCAAGACAACTGAATATGTCAATCCCTAGATGGAGGTTTTAGTGTGAGGAAACGACTCATCTACTCCGGCCTGGCCGTGGTCGCGGCCGCCGCTGTGGCGGTCGGCGGTGTCGGTTTCGCCGCCAACGCCGACGACGGCGTCGACGCGTCCGACAGCCAGACGAAGATCATCGGCGGCGTCGACGCCGACCAAGATTACTCGTTCATGGCCTCGATGCAGGGCTCCGACGGCTCGCACCGTTGCGGCGCGTCCCTGATCAGCCCGGAATGGCTGATCATCGCCGCGCACTGCGTCGAGGGCGAAGACCCCTCGGGCTACCAGTTCCGGCTCAACACCAAGACCGTCTCCGACGGCGGTGAAGTCGTCAAACCGACCGAGTTCGTGGTGCACCCCGACTACTCCGGCGGTGTCGACGACCTCGCGCTGGTGAAGCTGGAAGCCGCGGCCGAGTCGGCCCCCGTCAAGCTAGGCAGCGAAGCTTCTCCCGGTACGAAGTCTCGCATCCTGGGCTGGGGAGCCACCAACCCCGACGGCTCGGGCGCGCCTGAGACCCTGCAGCAGCTGGACACCGCCGTGGTGGAGTCCAGCAAGTGCACCGAGATCGGCGAAAAGGACCTGTGCACCGACAACCCCAACGGTGACTCCGGGGCCTGCTACGGCGACTCCGGCGGACCGCAGATCGTCGACGACGGTTCCGGCGGCTGGGTGCTGATCGGCGCCACCAGCCGCTCGGGCAACGGCGACCCCACCTGCGCGACGGGTCCGTCCATCTACACCAACGTCACCGCTTACACCGACTGGATCAACGAGACCACCGGAGCCTAAGCACCCGACGTCACCTTTCCCCGCGGCCGGTGGCACCGGCCGCGGGGAAAGCGCGTCTCAGGCGTTGTCGCCCAGTTCCTTGAAGTACACCGAAGCGGTCCGCTCCACGCTCATCCCGACCCGCTCGTACAGCGACAACGCCCCGGTGTCGGTGTGCGTCCACAACGTGCAATGCCCGTACCCCGCCTCGGCGAACGCCGCGAAACAAAACCGCAACAGCCCCCGCGCGATACCCCTACCGCGATACGCCGAGGCCACCGCCAGATACTCCACATACCCCTCACCGCGCCCCAGCACATCCAACGCGATCAACGCGCCGACGAGCTCATCACCGTCAAAGGCCATCGCCGAGGCGCCCGGCGCGAACGCCGACTGCTCCACGGTTCCCGCCGCCCACTCCCGCAACGGTGTCCGCCGCGCCTTCCAGTCACCAAACGCGTCCTCGGTGACCTGCCACGCGGCCCGCAGATCACCCGTCCGGTACCCGCGAAACGCGATCCCGTCCACCTCGGCCACCGTCACCCCGGCGGTGTCGATGCCCAACATCCACGCCCGCGCCTTCACCACGAACCCCGCCGAACCCAACAGCCTGGCCGCGGCGGTGTCGCTGTCGGGCACCTGCTGCGCGACCGTGACCGTCCCGGCCTGCCTCGCCCGCCGCTGAATCCACGCCAGCAACCCCGACCCCAGCCCCCGGCCGCGATGCGCGGGATGGACATACACCTCACTGCGCCGATTCACCCACGCCCACGCCACCACCTCACCGCCAGGCCCGAACACCAGCACCGTGTCGCGCCCCGCGTCCAACCCGTCACGGGCGAAGACGGCGTGAGCGTGCCCGGCATCGGATTCGACGCGCCCGAACAAGTCCACCTCGCAGGCGGCGACAAGCGCGGTGATCGCGGCGACGTCATCAGGTTGTGAGGGGCGGGCGCGGTATCCGGCGGGAACAACGGGAGCAAGCGAAGCGGCCATAACGCGCCAGCCTGCCATCCACTGTGGCACCGCGCAACCGTTTTGCGCCCCCCCGGCGATAACCCGATGCGCCGTACACGTGCGCAAGGTAGCGTTCGCGTCGTGCCGGAACTGGAACTACTGCGCGCCGACCACGCCGAGGCCCTGCTGGACTTCGAGGTCACCAACCGCGCCTACTTCGCCGCCTCGATACCCGACCGCGGCGACGACTACTTCGCGAACTTCGCCACCAGGCACGCCGCCCTGCTGACCGAACAAGCCACCGGCGAATGCTTCTTCCACGTCCTCGTCGACGCGGGCGGCGACATCACCGGCCGCGTCAACCTCGTCGACGTCGCCGACGGCGAAGCCGAACTGGGTTACCGCATCGGTGCCTCAGCGGCCGGTCGCGGCCTTGCCACCGCCGCCGTCACCCAGGTGTGCGCACTGGCCGCCGAATCCTACGGCCTCAAACGCTTGCGGGCCCAAACCACCCTCGACAACATCGCCTCCCACAAAGTACTGACCCGCACCGGCTTCGAACCCGCAGGCGACACCGTGTTGAGCGGCCGCCCGGGCCGCCGCTACCTGCGCGACCTCACCACTCAACCCACGCCATCCACATAGAACCACTGGTCGGCCTCCCGCACGAACCGACTCGTCTCCCGCTGCACCCCGACACGACCGCCACGCACGTGGTGCGCCGCGAACGTCACCGTCCCCTCCCGGTGAAACAAACTCCCCTCGCTGACCGCCACGATCTCCAGCCGCGTCCACGTCGTCGCGGCGTCCAAATCCAGGCGCCTCGGACGGGTCGAGGCATGCCAGGTCCGCAACAAGTACGCGGCATCGCCGGTGGCGAACGCGCTGTAGCGTGACCGCATGAGTGCCTCGGCGGTGGCGGCGTTGCCGCCGGCGTGCAGCCGTCCACAACAGGCGTCGAATCCGTCGCCGCTGCCGCACGGGCAGTCGGTCAAGGCAGGAGACATGCGCCGATTCTTCCTCACGGCCAACCCGGCGACGTCAGGCCCACGGCCGTGACACGCATCCAGCTGGTGCGTCACGCGATGCCGATCGTGGATGCGCGACAGCCACCATGGTGCTGGCGTCTGGACGCGGCCGCCGTCGCCGAAGCCGAGGCGCTGGCCGACCGCCTGGATGCCGGTGGTCGCGTGGTATCCAGTACCGAGACCAAGGCGATCGACACCGCTCGAGCGATCACGCGCCGACTGGGTGGCGATGTCGTCGTCGACGGCGATTTCGGTGAGGTGACGCGCCCGGCGGCCTTCGATCCCCGGCACCGCGACCTGGCGGCGGCGTATCTGGCCGGGGCCGACCATCCCGGATGGGAGCCACGTGAAGTAGTGGTGGCGCGTTTCGACGCGGCCATCGCGCGGCACCGTGACGCGTCGACGCTGGTCGTGGTCACGCACGGCATGGCGTTGAGCCTGTGGGTCGCCCACGTGCGGGGTGGTGACGTGGTGGCTTCGTGGCGGGGCCTGGGGTTTCCCGACGTGGTCACCGTCGACGTCGGGTGAGTGCGATCGGGTCGCGGGCCTGGAGTTGACGGCGCTTCATGCGTACGGTGGGAGTATGGCTGTGGATCCCGACCATGGTGTGGAGGAGTTCTTCGACGGCTCCACTGAGGGTTTGGCGTTGTACAACGCGGTGGCCGAGGCGATCGCGGGGATCGGTGCGGCCAGTGTGCGGGTGTCGAAGTCGCAGATCGCGTTTCGCCGGGGCCGGGGGTTCGCGTATGTGTGGCGGCCGGGGCGGTATGTGGATTCGCAGGTGGCGGCGGTGTTGTCGTTTCCGTTGCCGCGTCATGTCGATTCGTCGCGGTTCAAGGAGGTCGCGCATCCGGCCGAGTCGGTGTGGATGCACCATATTGAACTGCGGGACGTGGCCGATGTGGATGCCGAGGTGCGGTCGTGGTTGACCGAGGCGTTCAACAACGCCGACTGATTACTGGGCCGTGAGGTAGGTGGCGGGGACGGAGTCCACCAGCCATACGCCGTTGGCCGAGACGAAGAATTCGTGACCGTGGTCGTGCATGCCAGCGGCGTCGATGGTCAACACGGCGGGGATGCCGTGGCGGGACCCGACTTTGGCGGCGGTGGCCGTGTCGGTGGACAGGTGGACGTGGTGGCGGGTTCCGCGTCGCAGGCCGGTGTCGAGGATGGAGGCCAGTCGGGTCGTGGCGGTGCCGTGGAACAGTCTCGCCGGGGGGACGCGGGCCTTTAGGCCCAGGTCGACGGTGATGCTGTGTCCCTGGTTGGCGCGGATGCGTTCCGCGTCGATGGTGAAGCGTTGTTTGTCGTTTGTGGCCACGACGGCGTCCAGTTGTTGGCGTGACACGGTGGTGCCGTGTCGGGTCAGGGCGGCCAGGAGGGTGTCGATGTCGATCCAGCCCGCCGCGTCCACGGTGACGCCGATTGACGCGGGGTCGTGGCGCAGCACGTAGGACAGTTTCTTGGAGATGCGTTTCATCCCGTGGGGGTTCATGACCTCAATGGTCACCCGCGCGGTACTCCTTGCGCCAGTGGGTTTCGTGGTGTCAGCTGCTGCCGCCGGAGGCGGCTCCGGCCGAGGCCGCCGCGGCGATGGACGCGGTGACGGCTGCTTGGGCGGCTTGGATGGCTTTCTTGGTGGCGGTGGTGGCCCAGGAGGTTTCGCTGATCTCTTTGAGGGTTTTGCGGGCTTCGCGGCGTTTGTGGCCGGGCAGGGCGATCTTTTCCATCTGGGTGGCGTACACGAGTCCGGCCAGTGCCGCGGTGCGTTCGTCGATGCCGACGCGGTGGGTGACGGCTTGTTCGAGGCGGGAACGGATGTCGGCTTCGACGCGGGCGTCGGCGGGCCGGTACCGGTTGAAGGGGATGAACCCCAGTACGGCGTCGCGGTGGTGGGTGAGGATGTGCTGGTCGACGAGGGTTTCAAGGACCTGGTTCTTCAGGCCGCGGGACAGTTTCTGCACCCAGGATTTGGCTTTGCGGGGTTTGTCGGCGCTGATACGGGCCAGGCAGGTGTCGGTGACGGGGTGCCCGGTGGGGCCGGGGTTGAGGACGACGACGCGCCCTGAGGTGTCGACGTCGATGCGTCCGGCCAGTGTCAGTTCCAAAAGGGCGGCTCCGGCCAGCCCGAGTTCCAGGTGCTGGACGGCGTTGCGTCCGGTGTCGTCGCGGTACGCCAACAGCGCTGTTTCCTCTACCAGATTGGCCATGTCTGTCACGTTATCGGTGAGGGTGGGGGTGTGGCGTCGTGCTGGAGAATGACGTGGGCCTCATGCCTGGGTCGCAGTCGGTTTGGTGATGGCCAGGGACATGACGGCCGCCGCGGCGCACAGGCCTCCGGCGATGAGCCAGGCGGGGGTGTAGGTGCCGTGGTGGTCGCGGATGAGGCCCGCGGTCACGGCGATGGCTCCGGCGCCGATTTGGTGGCTGGCCAAAACCCACCCGAACACCAGGGGGGCGTCGGCGTCGCCGAAGTGGGTGCGGCACAGGCCCAGGGTGGGTGGGACGGTGGCGATCCAGTCCAGGCCGTAGAAGATGACGAAGAACAGGATGGGTGGTTTGAGGCTGTCGTCAAGAAGCATCGGCAGGAACAGCAACGACAACCCACGCAGTCCATAGTAGATGCCCAGGAGTTTGCGGGGGTCGAACCGGTCGGTCAACCAGCCTGAGGCCACGGTCCCGGCGATGTCGAACAGCCCGATGACGGCCAACAGGCTCGCGGCCATGGTGGTGGGCATGCCGTGGTCGTGGGCGGCGGGCACGAAGTGCGTGGACACCAGTCCGTTGGTGCTGGCGCCGCAGATGGCGAAGCCTCCGGCCAACAGCCAAAACGTCCGCGTCTTCGCGGCACGGGCAAGGACGGTGAACGTGCGCGCCACGGCGTTGCCACTCGCCACGGGCGCGGGGGTGGGGCCGGTGGCGCCATAGGGCCGCAGGCCGACGTCTTCGGGCCGGTCGCGCAACAGCCACCACACCAGCGGCACCACGGCCAGGGCGCAACCGGCGACGGTGGCCGAGGCGGCCTGCCAGTGGTAGTTCTCCACCAGGATCGCCAACAGCGGCAGGAAGATCAGCTGCCCGGTGGCTCCGGCGGCGGTGAGGATGCCGGTGACCAGGCCTCGGCGCGTGGCGAACCAGCGGGTGGTGACGGTTCCGGCGAACGCCATGGCCATGGCCCCGGTCCCCAAACCCACCAGGAGACCCCAGTAGATGATCAGCTCCCAACTGGATCGCATGAACAGCGTCAACCCGCTGCCCAACGCCACCAGCCCCAGCGCGGAGGCCACGACGCGGCGCATCCCGAAGCGGTCCATCAAGGCCGCGGCGAACGGTGAGGTCAGGCCGTACAGGATCAGGTTGATCGTCACCGCCAGCGAGATCGTGCCCCGCGACCACCCGAACGCGCGGTGCAGCGGGTCGATGAGGATGCCGGGGGTGGCGCGCATCCCGGCGGCGCCGATGATGGCCACGAACGCCACGGCGGCCACCCACCAGGCGCGGTGGATGCGGCGACGGGCAGGGGCGGGAGCGGGAGCAGTCACGGTCACGCTCTACAGCTTCGTCGGCCGCCACCCACCGCGACAGTGGCCTAAGCGTCAACATGTGCAAAGATTCGGCCATGGTGTTGTCACGTCATCTCGTCGCCGTCCTGGCACTGGAAGGGGTCATCCCGTTCGAGCTGGGCATCCCGGCGCGACTGTTCGGTATGGCCCGCGGACCCGACGGCCAGCGCCTGTACGACGTCGTCACCTGCACCCTGACCCCGGGCCGCCTGGCCACCAACGCCGACTTCGACATCGTCGTCGATGAAGGCCCCGAAGTGCTGGCGCGCGCCGACACGGTCGTCATACCCGCCTCCTACCACGTCGACCTGGCCATCGGCGATAACGGTCTACCCGAACCCCTCGCCGAAGCGCTGGCGTCCCTCAAACCCGGCACGAGGTTGGCGTCGATCTGCACCGCCTCGTTCATCCTGGCCGCCGCGGGACTGTTGGACGGGCGCCGCGCCACCACGCACTGGATGCACGCCGAAGCCCTCGCGCGAGCCTTCCCCAAGGTCGACGTCGACGCCGACGTCCTGTTCGTCGACGAAGGCGACGTGCTGACCTCGGCCGGGGTCGCCGCCGGTGTCGACCTGTGCCTGCACATGGTGCGGCGCGACCACGGCTCCAAGGTCGCCAACGCCGTGGCCAGGCGCAGCGTCGTCCCGCCGTGGCGCGACGGCGGCCAGTCCCAGTACATCGAACAACCCGTGCCATCCACCGCGGCGGCCTCCACCGCCGAGGTGCGGGCATGGGCGATCGCGCACCTCGACGAACGCGTCAGCATCGCCGGCCTGGCCCGCCGGGCCAGGATGAGCGTGCGCACGTTCACGCGACGCTTCCACGACGAGACCGGTGCCGCGCCGGGCCAGTGGCTGCTGCGGCAGCGGGTCGAGGCGGCGCGGGTGTTGCTGGAGACCACGGACTTGTCGGCCGATCGCATCGCGGCGCGGACCGGTCTTGGCACGTCGGCCAGTCTGCGTCGGCACTTCCACGCCCAAGTGGGGGTGGCGCCGATGACGTACCGCAAGACCTTCCACGCCAACCAGTGAGGCCGTAGCCACCGGCGCGACCAGCCGCCTGCGGCTACAGGTCGAAGGGCTGGGCGGTGAACACACGCACCGTCTCAGCGTCGCGACTGTAGGCGTCGAAACGCGAGTCGGGGTCGTTCATGTGGGGCGCGCCCAGATGCGCGCGAAGCGCGGCCTCGTCGCGCCATTCCTCCACCCCCAGAAACAGGCACTCGTCGTCCAAATCAGCCACATAGGAGTATTCGAGGCATCCGTCCTCGCGACGCGTGGCATCCTGCAGGTGTTTAAGGATCGCGATGAACGCGTCGCGATGCTGGGCGTGGCAACGCACGCGGGTGTGCACGACGATCATGCCGCTCAAGGCTACGGGGGTCGTCAACGGCGAGGGGGAGTGGCGCACGCGGGCCGCTGCCCATCACGGCAGGTGGTGTCGCAGTAGTGCAGACACCAACCCCGACACGACGTCTCCGCCGCTCGCGCGGTCGCGGGGGCCAGGCCGGTCGCCGTCACCACCGCGACCGCCAGCAGTTGGCGTCGGCGGCATCGCAACACGTCCACAACAGGAGTCCTTTCCCGGGGCAGACCGTGACCCTAAAGCCCACCACGCGCCGATCCGTGGCGCTGCCGATGCGGCGTGTCGCTTCAGGCGGGACAGGAATCGTCCAGATAGCACGCCACATGCGCTCCCGACGCGGGCAACACCGGCAACTCCTTGCCCCGGCACGACGCCGCCACCGCCTCCGCGGCACCCTCCGCCAACGCCGGACACCTCGGATGGAACCGGCAGCCGGGGGCGATCGCGGTCGCATCCGGCGGTTCACCGCGCAACACCACCGGCGCGTCCCACCCCGACTCCGGCAACACCGACAACAACGCCTTCGTATACGGGTGCGACGGAGCCGTCAACACGCTCGTCGTGGCCCCGGTCTCGACGATGCGCCCGGCGTACATGATCGCGGTACGGTCGCTGATGCTCCACGCCGCCGACAGATCATGCGTCACCAACAGGCACGCGGTCCCGAAATCGTCGCGCAGCCGCAACAGCAACGCCAGGATCTCGCCCCGCACCGACGCGTCCAACGACGCCACCGGCTCATCGGCGATGACCAGACTGGGCCGCAACACCAACGCGCCCGCGATCAACACCCGCTGCTTCTGACCCCCCGACAACTGCCTGGGATACGCGTCGGCGAAACGTTTCGCCGGAGTCAACCCCACCCACTCCAACGCCTCGGCGACCTTCGCGGCCTCATCACCGCGACGATGAATCCGCAACCCCTCCGCGACCGCCTCATACACCGTGTGCCGCGGATTCAACGCACCCGCCGGATCCTGCGGCACGAACTGCACATCCGCGTGAAACGGCCTAAGCGCCTTCGTCGCGTACCGCAACGGCACCCCCCGCCACGACACCACACCCGCCGATGGTTTCTCCAACCCCAACAACGCCCTAGCCAGACTCGTCTTCCCGCACCCCGACTCCCCGGCCAACGCCACCACCTCACCGCCCGCGACATCGATATCGACATCGTCAACAGCCCTGGCGACACGCTTACCGATCCGGTACCGCACCGCCACACCCCGACCCGACACCACCGACCCCGTCACGACGACTCACCTCCGACATGGACACACGCCGCCACCCGACCCTCACCACTGGAACGCAAACCAACATCCAGGCTCGCGCACTCCTCGACCGCCACATCACACCGCGCCCGAAACGCACACCCCCGCGGCAGCCCCGCCGGATCCGGAGCCCGCCCCGCCAGACCATGCGGCGACAACCGCGCCCCCACATCACCCACCGGCGACAAAGCCCCCACCAGACCCCGCACATACGGATGCGACGGCGCCTGCACCACCGCTTTGGCCGGTCCATGCTCCACAATGCGGCCCGCGTACATCACCGCCAACTCGTCACACCACGCCGACAACACCGACACGTCATGACTGATCATCAACAACGCGATTCGGTCATCGGCCACGATCTGATCCAACAACCGCAACACCTGCGCCTCGATCATCACATCCAACGCCGTCGTGGCCTCATCGGCGATGATCAACCCCGGACGACACGCCAACGCCATCGCGATCATCACCCGCTGCCGCTGCCCACCCGACAACTGATGCGGAAACGACCCCGCCCGCCACCCCGGCAAACCCACCCGCTCCAACAAACCACCCACCCGCCCCGCCGCCGCCTTCGGCGACAGCTTGTCGTGCAGGATCAACGGCTCCGCGATCTGATGCCCGACCGTGCGCACCGGATTCAACGCGTGCATCGCCCCCTGAAACACGATCGACGCCCCCGTCCACCGCACCGCCCGCAACCGCCCCCACGACATACCCGCCACATCCTCATCATCAATGAGAATCCGCCCCGACACCTCAGCGCTGGCGGGCAGCAGTCGCAGCGCCGCCAACGCCACACTCGACTTCCCACACCCCGACTCCCCAGCCACCCCCACCCGACGCCCCGACGCCACCTCCAACGACACACCCCGCACCGCCCGCACCCCACCCGGATACGTCACATGCACGTCCTCAAACACCAAACCCGGCATCGGTCACCGCCCCTCCTGAAACGCCGACTCCAACGCCCGCCCACACACCGTGAACGCCGCCACCACCGCGATAATCGCCAAACCCGGCGGCAACAAATACCACCACGCCCCATACGACACCGACCCCGCCTCATGCGCCCGCGACAACATCGTTCCCCACGACACCCGCCCCGGATCACCCAAACCCAGAAACGACAACGTCGCCTCCGCCAACACCGACGACGCCACCTGCAACGTCGCCGACGCCGCGATCAACGGCAACACACCCGGCAACACATGCCGACGCACCACATGCCACCCACCCGCCCCCAACGCCTTCGCCCGCTCCACATGCCCCCGCGTCGACACCGACAACGTCGCCGCCCGCACCAACCGCGCCGTCGACGCCCACGACGTCAACGCGATAGCCACAATGATCGTCGCCTGCGTCGGCCCCAACACCGTCGCCAACGCGATCGCCAACACCAACTGCGGCAACACAAGAAACCAATCCGTCACCCGCATCAACACCCACGACACCCCACCACCGGCATGCCCCGCCACCAAACCCACCAACGCACCCAACCCCACCGACAACACCGTCGCCGCCAACCCCACCAACAGCGACACCCGAGCCCCCCACAACACCAACACCAACACCGACCGCCCCACCTCGTCGGTACCCAACCAAAACCGCCACGACGGCCCCTCCAACCGGCCACCCTCCGCCTTCGTCGCGTCCAAACCCGACTCATCAGCGATCAACGGCGCCAACACCGCCAACACCCCGACCACCCCCAACACCACCGCACCAACAACCCCCGCCCGCCTCGACGCCGCCGCCCGCAACCTGCCACGCGGCAACACCAGGGGAGAAGCATCACTCACGACACACGCACCCGAGGATCAAGCATCCGATACACGATGTCGGCCAACGTATTGGCCACAATCACCGCCGCCGAAAAGAACACGAACGTCCCCTGCAACAACGGAATATCCGGAATCTTCAACGCCTGATACGTCAACAACCCCAACCCCGGCCAACTAAACACCGTCTCCGTCAACACCGCCCCACCCACAACCCCACCCAACTGCAAAAACACCAACGTCACCGTCGGCAACAACGCATTCGGCACCGCATGCCGACGACGCACCACCTCATCCCGCAAACCCTTCGCCCGCGCCGTCAACACATAATCCGCACTCTTCTCCTCCATAATCGACGAACGCATGACCAACACATACTGCGCGTAAATCACCGCCGCCATCGTCACCGCCGGCAACACCAGATGATGCGCCACATCCACCACCTCAGCCAGCCACCCATCCGACCCCCGCGCCGACCGCATCCCATTAACCGGAAACCACCCCAACAACCGACCAAACACCATCACCGACACCAACCCCAACCAAAACGTCGGCGCCGACCACAACGTCAACGACACCCCCACATGCACCCGATCGAACCGCGACCCCGCCCGCCACCCCGCCCGCGAACCAATCCACAACCCCACACCCGACGCCAACACCAACGCCGTACCCGTCAACAACACCGTCGCCGGCAACCGCTCCCAAATCACCTCCACCACCGGCGACCGCGACTGATACGACACCCCCAACCGCCCCGACAACATCTCCCGCACATAATCAACAAACTGCGCCCCCAACCCCTTGTCCAAACCCAACTCACGCCTGAGCGCCGCCTTCTGCTCCGGCGTCGCCGGCGAATCCCGCGTCATCGCCGTCACCGGATCCCCACCCAACACCCGGAAAATGAAAAACGCGCTCACCAACACCAACAACAACGACACCGCCGCACCACCCAACCGCACCCCCACAAACCGGAAAGTCGCCGCGGCCCGATGACTCATTCGCGCTCATCCGCACTGGCAGCCCGGCGACGCCGCGACCACCACCACAACCCCACACCCGCGACAACCACGACGACCGCCGCGATCCCACCCCACAACGGCCCCGAACCGCCGACACCACCACCGGCAGCCGGCGTCGCCGACGCATAACCCCACGACCCCTCCTGGCCACGGATCATCCCGCCGTCAGCAGGCTGCGTGTCAAACCCCGACCACCGATCCGACCGGTACGCCTCCAACACGTTCGAGTAGTACAACGTCACCTGCGGCGCGTCCACATACTGAATCCGCTGCATCTCCGCCACCAACGCCGCC
Source organism: Stackebrandtia nassauensis DSM 44728 (assembly GCF_000024545.1). Lineage (GTDB taxonomy): Bacteria > Actinomycetota > Actinomycetes > Mycobacteriales > Micromonosporaceae > Stackebrandtia > Stackebrandtia nassauensis. Next base: position 3,377,083 of record NC_013947.1, on the reverse strand, counting down.
CGCTCCTCGGCGTCGGTCGAAGCCTTCTGCTTCTCATACAGCTTGTCGTAGTCCTTGTTGCAGTAGAAGGTGTCCGTGTCACGCTCATCCGACTTCGCCGTCTCCGGCAACGACGAACACGCGTACAACGCCAGAATCGGCGTCGGATCCGGATCCACACCCCACCCGGAGAAGATCACGTCATACTGGCCCGCGTACAACTGGTCATTGAGCTTCGTCGAATCAGCACTGTCCAATTCGATGGCCACACCCAGCTCTTCCCACCAGGTCTTCAAGAACTCCGCGATCGTGGCGTACGACGGTTCGTCGGAGTGGTACAGCAGCCGGAACTCCAGTTTCTTGTCGCTGTCGGGCATCGTGCGGATCCCGTCGGAACCCTTCTTGTACCCGGCCTTGTCGAGTTTCTTCCCGGCCGCTTCTATGTCGAACTTGACGGTCTCGTCCCCGGGATCCCAGAAATAGTCATCGAAGATCGGCGGAATATACGCCACCCCCGGTTCGGCGTACCCGTCCTGAACCTTGTCGATCAACCGGTCCTTGTTGATGGACGCGTGCATCGCCTGCCGCACCACCGAATCCCGCAACGCCGGATGCCCGTCACCGATCATGTCGCCGTTTTGCGCCTTGGCACCCACATTGAACGTGATCGACGTCGTCGACCGGCTCTGCGCCTTGTTGGTGGCGATGTTGTCCTCGCCCTTCAACGACTTGAACTGGGCCGGATTCAACCCGCCCACCAAGTCCACGTCACCCGAATGCAGCGCCTGCACCGCGGCCTCGGGGGTCTTGTAGTACTGGAACACCAACTTGTCGTACTTGGGCGCCCCGCCGAAGAAATCCTTGTTCGCGTCGAACTTAATGAACTCGTCGACCGCGAAATCCGTGGCGATGAACGGTCCCGAACTCACCACCGGAAAATCGGTGTTCTTGTATTTCGACGGGTTGTCGACCTTTTCCCACACGTGTTTGGGAACGATCGGTGTGTCCAAAGCCGTCATCTGCGAGGACGGTTTCTTGATCTCGATGACAAGCTTGTCCGCCGACGGCGCCTTCACCGAGGCGAAATTGTTCACCAGTTCCGAATGCGAAGCCCGCAACGCCTTATCGTCCATCAGCAACTGATACGTGAACGCCGCGTCGGCCGCGGTGATGTCCTTGCCGTCGCTCCACTTCGCGTCATCACGAATCGTGTACGTCCACACCCGATTGTCGTTCGACGGCTCCCATTTCGTGGCCAGGCCCTCGACAGGGGAGTAGTCCTTGGCGCCGAACCGGATCAACGGCACGTAGATCAGGTTGTTCACCTGATAGTTCAACGAGAAGAACGTCGTCAAAGGGTTCAGGTTCTCCACGGTCTGATCCACCGACGTGATCAACGTCCGGTCATCCTCGGAGGCCGAACACGCCGTAACCGGCAACGCCAGCGCCACCGCCGCCACGCCCGCGCACACCCGCCATAGGGGAGAAGGACCGCGATACACCATCACTGACTCCTTAAAGGAGAACGTGAAACACATCACCCCAACGGGTAATCACATATTGACATCAATGGACAACGCATGTCAACCATGGACAACTCGCCCACCCCGGTGACCAAACCGGAGAATATCTTTGCGATGATCTTCGACCGTGGCATCACGACAACCGGGAGAAACCGTGAAGCACAAGGTCATCGTCTTCGGGATCGACGGCGTCCGCCTCGACACGCTGCGCACCGCCGACACACCCAACCTCGACACGATCACCGACTCGGGCTTCCTGACCGCCGTACGCGTCCCCGACATCAACCCCACCATCTCCGGCCCCTGCTGGGCCACCATCGCCACCGGAGTCCACGCCGACGAACACAACATCCACGGCAACGACCTGTCCGGCCACCGCCTCCACAACCACCCCTGCTTCCTGGCCCGCGCCTCCAAAGCCGGAAACACCAGCTACGCCGCCGCCGGCTGGCTACCCCTGCTGACCGACTACTCCGGCGGCCCCATCTTCAAACCCGACCACCAATACACCCCACCGCGCCCCGGCGGCTCCCGCAACGGCGGCGACCACATCTCCGACCAGGCCACCACCGACAACGCCTGCCGCACCCTCACCGACATCGACGTCGACATCGCCTTCGTCTACCTCGGCCAAGTCGACGAAGTCGGCCACCACCAAGGCACCGGCGCCCCCTACACCGCCGCCATCGAAAACGCCGACAACTGCGTCGGCCAGGTCCTCGACGCCATCCGCTCCCGCACCACCTACGCCAGCGAACAGTGGACCATCCTGGCCGTCACCGACCACGGCCACCGCGACGGCGGCGGCCACGGCGGCGACTCCGACCTCGAACGCACCGCCTGGATCGCCGGCTGCGGCCCCGGCATCACCGCCGAGACCGGCACCGGCCTCGGCCACGCCGACATGCCCCGCCTCGCCCTGACCCCACTGGGCGTCGACTAGGGGACAAGCACCCACCCTCACGTAGGCTCACCAACCATGACCTCCGACTCCACCTGGGACGGCGTCGCCATCGGCACCGGCCACCCCCGCGGCTCGGCCATCGTCACCCGACGCCACACCCCCGACGGCTGGCAGTACCTCACCCTGCACCGCGCCAACCGCCCCAGCGACGACCCCGACGGCCTGTGGGCCTGGACCCCACCCTCGGGCATGCGTCAACCCGGCGAAGGCGCCTACACCAGCGCCCTACGCGAACTCGCCGAGGAAACCGGCATCACCGACGCCACCATCCACCCCATCGACCTCGCCCGGGGCCACGCCCTGTGGCTGGCCACCGTCGACGCCGACCAGGAAGTGGTCCTCGACCACGAACACGACCGCTACGAATGGCTCGACGCCGACGCCGCCGCCAAACGCTGCCGACCCGGGGTAGCAGCCGAAACCATCACCACCGCCGCGACCATCCCCGACACGACGTTCACGTTCACGCCAAACCCCGACAATCCCACAAGTGGCATCTATGGGATCACAGTGGACAATCAAGAGCGGGGGACAGCCCAACATCACGCCATCACCGACAACCCCACGTTCTTCGACATCGTCGGCCACACTGACGCCGCCGTCATCGAATGCGTGGTGACCGACACCGCGATTCGCGCCGACGGACTCGAACCGCGACTCATCTGGAGCTTCGTGCGCGACATCGTGCTTCCGGCCTACCAAAACGTCACAACGGTGTGGACCGTGACCGACGCCGACCACACCCGCAGGCTTCGCAGTTACATGCAAGCCGGATTCACCCACGACGTCACCGTCGAAGTCGTCCCGGGACGCCCCAAAGCCGTTTGTGGGCTGCGGCTGGCGCAGTGGTGGTAATGGGCCTGAAACCGCGCTACTTGACATAATATATATTATCAACCAAGTATCAGGAGGCGCGGAAACTCCGCTCGGCGCCGGTTTCGCGCGCCTTTTAGAAAACGCGTCTCCACGCCTCCGCGAGCTTGTCGCGGCGGCCAACGTCCGGTTGACGGGCACAGCGCGGTGAGTCGGCGACGGTGGCGATATCGGCGTTTCAGCGGCGGCGCGGCGGCTTTGGTTCCCCGGTGTTGCCGGTGCCGGATTTGTCTGGATTTTCAGCATAATGTCACTTATGCGTAATTACGGGGGAGCGGCCCGCGAAATAAAAAACCACACTGGACGGTTAGGGTGCGATCATGAACGACATCATCGTGCGCCCCGCCCGCCTGTCCGATCTCGACGGCTGGATCGCCTGCGCCACTTCCCTGTTTCGCGAGGACGGCGGGACCCGCGACTCCAGCATGAACCTCGACTGGCCCCGCGACCACGGCCCCGACAGTTTCCGCGCCGGGCTGGACGACGATACCCGCCTCCAGCTCGTGGCCGTGGACGGTCACGACGTTGTCGGCTACCTCGCCGGTGCGGTGGCCGAGCCGACGGTGATGCGCTCGGTGCGGATAGCGACCCTGCGCAGCCTGTACGTACTCCCCCAGCATCGCGACAGCGGCGTGGGCGCCGTGCTGGTGGACCGGTTCCGGCAATGGGCCCGCCAGCGCGAGGCGGATCGGGTGGCGGTGACGGCGTACGCGTCGAATGAGGGGGCGTTGCGGTTCTATCAGCGGCAGGGTTTGGTGCCGTTTCATGTGACGTTGGAGGCGGACGTTTAGCCTGGTTGATCTTGATGTCGTTTTTTCGCTAGCGCTGGGGTGGTTTGGGGGTCAGGCTGGGTGCATGCATGAGGATTTCGAGCGGTGTGTGCGGGCGGTTCAGTCGAAGGATGCCCGGTTTGATGGCTGGTTTTTCACGGCGGTGACGTCGACGGGGATTTATTGTCGGCCGTCGTGTCCGGTGGTGCCGCCGAAGCCTGAGAATATGCGGTTCTATCCGTCGTCGGCGGCGGCGCAGGCGGCGGGGTTTCGGGCGTGTAAGCGGTGTCGTCCGGATGCGTCGCCGGGGTCGCCTGAGTGGAATGTGCGGGCGGATGTGGTGGCGCGGGCGATGCGGTTGATCGCTGATGGTGTGGTGGATCGTGAGGGTGTGTCGGGGTTGGCGGCGCGTTTGGGGTATAGCGTGCGGCAGTTGGAGCGGCAGGTGCGGGGTGAGTTGGGGGCGGGGCCTGGTGCGGTGGCGCGGGCGCAGCGGGCTTCGACGGCGCGGTTGTTGATTGAGACGACGGATTTGGCGTTTGGTCAGATTGCTTTCGCGGCGGGGTTTTCGAGTATTCGGGCGTTCAATGACACGGTGGTGCGGGTGTTCGCGTTGTCGCCGACGTCGCTTAGGCAGCGGGCGAAGTCGCGGGCGGTGTCGGGTGGTTCGGGTGCGTTGAGTTTGCGGCTGCCGTTTCGGCAGCCGTTGTGTCCGGACAATGTGTTCGGTCATTTGGCGGCCACGGCGGTGCCGGGGGTTGAGGAGTGGCGGGATGGCGCGTATCGGCGGACGTTGCGGTTGCCGCATGGGCCGGGGGTGGTGTCGCTTAGGCCTGGGCCGGATCATGTGGGTTGTGTGTTGTGGTTGAGTGATCTGCGGGATTTGTCGATCGCGATCGCGCGGTGTCGGTGGTTGCTGGATTTGGACGCTGATCCGGTGGCGGTGGATGAGTTGTTGTCGCGGGATGAGGTGTTGGCGCCGTTGGTGGCCAAGGCGCCGGGGCGTCGGGTGCCGAGGACGGTGGATCCGGGTGAGTTCGCGGTGCGGGCGGTGTTGGGTCAGCAGGTGTCGACGGCGGCGGCGCGCACGCACGCGGCGCGGTTGGTGGCGCGGTATGGGCAGCGCGTGGAGGATCCGGGTGGCGGGTTGACGCATTTGTTCCCCTCCCCCGGTGAGTTGGCGGGTTTGGATCCGGATGGGTTGGCGATGCCGGTGTCGCGGAAGAACACGTTGCTGGGTTTGGTGCGGGCGTTGGTGGATGGTGATGTGGAGTTGGGTGTGGGGGTGGATTGGCGGTCGGCGAAGGAGGCTTTGTCGGCGTTGCCGGGGTTTGGGCCGTGGACGGTGGAGTCGATCGCGATGCGGGCGTTGGGTGATCCGGATGCTTTTGTGGCCTCGGATTTGGGGATCCGGTTGGCGGCGGAGCAGTTGGGGTTGCCGACGGGTGCGCGGGCGCTTGTGGAGCGGTCGCGGGCGTGGATGCCGTGGCGGGCTTATGCGGTGCAGTATTTGTGGGCGACGGGTGAGCATGCGATCAATGTGCTGCCGAGCGGCGACATCGTGTCGGAGGTGGGGTGAGGTGTCGCGGGTGCATACGGTGGTGGATTCGCCGTTGGGGCCGTTGACGTTGGTGGCGACGAAGGGCGTGTTGTCGGGGTTGTTCATGGATTGCGACAACCGGCACCGCCCCGACCCGTCACAGCTGGGGTCTGCCGACGCTGGCGTGTTCGGTGACGTGGTGGAGCAGCTGGAGGCGTATTTTCGGGGCGAGTTGCGGGTTTTCGATGTGCCGTTGGCGCTTGAGGGCACGGAGTTTCAGCTGCGGGTGTGGCGGGAGTTGTCACGGATTCCGTTTGGGGAGACGGTGACGTACGCGGACTTGGCGGCGTTGGTGGGGCGGCCAGCGAGCGCGGCGCGGGCGGTGGGTACGGCCAATGGGAGTAATCCGGTGAGCGTTATCGTGCCGTGTCACCGGGTGGTGGGTAGTGATGGTGGTTTGACGGGTTACGCGTGGGGTGTGGAGCGTAAACGGTGGTTGCTGGATTTGGAGTCGGGGACGCCGGCGTTGTTCTAGACGCCGATGGTGGTGGAGCGGCGTTCCAGGAGGGCGACGTCGCGCCAGCGGCCGTCGATGGTTTGTCCGATGTGGTGGCGGATGCCGATGATGCGGAAGCCGTGTTTTTCGTGGAGGGCGAGACTTGGGGTGTTGTCGGGGAAGATTCCGGCTTGGATGGTCCAGATGCCGGCTGTTTCGCATGAGTCGACGAACGCTGCCAGGAGTGCGGAGCCTACTCCCCTGCCTTGGGCGTGGGTGGCGATGTAGATGGAGTGTTCGATGACGCCGCGGTAGACGTGCCGGGTGGAGGTGGGGGTGGCGGCGATCCACCCCAGTGGCCCGGTGTCGTCGTGGGCGATGAGTCGGTGGTCGGGTAGGTGGGTGTGGTCGAAGGTCTCCCAGGTTGGTGCGGTGGTTTCGAAGGTGGCGTTGCCGGTGTCGATGCCGTCTTGGTAGATCTTCAACACGTCGGGTGCGTCGGTGGGTGTCATGGCGCGGATGTGCATGGTGGCCTTTCGGTGTCGTATCGGTGGGTGATACTTCCGGGTGTTTGTTTCTTGTTTGTGTCGGGAGTGTTGAGGGTGGATTTTTCGGTCGCGGTGGAGTTGTTCTTTCAGTCACGGGCGCCCAGGAAGGATTCGCCGCATACGACGGCGGCGTATCGGCGGGATTTGTTGGCGGTGGCTGAGGTGGTGGCGGCCGAGGTGGGGTGTGAGACGGGGCGGGTGGATTGTGGTGGGTTGTCGGTGTCGGTGATGCGGCGGGCGTTCGCGGGGTTTTCGGCGTCGCGGGCGAAGTCGTCGATCGGGCGGGCGTGGTCGGTGTGGAACGCGTTCTTCTCGTTTTTGGTGGGTGAGGGGATTGTGGAGGGTAATCCGATGTCGGGGGTGGCCAGGCCGAAGGCGGCGCGGCCGTTGCCGAAGCCGTTGCGGGGTGAGGACGCACCGGACCGGTTGTTGGAGGCGTTGATGTCGGGGGCCAGGGCGGGGCGGCATCCGTGGCCGCAGCGGGATGTGGCGGTGGTGGCGGTGTTGTTGTTGACGGGGCTGCGTTCGAGCGAGTTGTTGGCGTTGCGGGCCGGGGATGTCGCGGGTGGGGCTGGGGAGCGGCGGCTGGTGGTGCGGGACGGTAAGGGTGGCGCGGATCGGGTGGTGCCGGTGGAGGGCCCGCTTGAGGTGTTGTTGGCGGATTATCTGGCTTCGCGGCGGGGCCGGTTTCCGGGTGGGCGGTGGCCGTTGGCGCCGTCGGAGCCGTTGTTCGTGGATCACCGGGGTGAGGCGTTGACGCGCAACCAGTTGCAGTATCTGGTGCGGCAGTGTTACCGGTTCGCGGGTGTGGATGACGCGGTGCAGCGGGGTGCGTTGGTGCATGCGCTGCGGCATACGTTCGCCACGCGGGTGGGGGCGTCGGGGGCTAGTGCGATGGAGGTGATGGAGCTTTTGGGTCACCGGTCGTTGAACGCGTCGCAGGGGTATTTGGGGGTGACGGGTCGGGAGTTGCGGGACGCGGCGCGCTCGAACCCGGGGTATGGGGTGTTGGGGCGGCTGGTGGATCGGCGGTCAGGGCAACAGCGCGGTGATGGTGTCGATGGCGGTGGGGTGGCCGACGATGAAGGGTAGGTTGTTGCCTCCGGCGAGGCGGAACGTCGTGCCGTCGATGGTGGTGTGGGTGCCGCCGGCGGTTGCGTGGATGTGGAGGCCGGTGGCGTGGTCCCAGGGTTTTTCCCACGTGTACACCAGGGCGTCGAGTCGGCCCTGGATGAGGTCGATGTAGGACAGTCCGGCGCTGGAGCAGGCGATACGGGTGATGTCGGGGACGTCGAGTGCGTCGAGGATGTGGCGGTATCCGCCGGTGTAGTTGGGGTGGGTGGTCATGACGCGCAGGGGTGCCTCGGGGGCACGGGTGGGGGTGTGTGCGGGTTGGTTGTTGATCCAAGCTTGGCCGTCGTGGGCGCCTGCGGACAGTTTCAGGGATGGCGCGTACAGCCAGGACGCGTGGATGGTTCCGTTGTGGGCGAGCGCGACGAGGCAGGAGTATTCGGGTTTGCCGGACGCGTAGTTGGCGGTGCCGTCGATGGGGTCGATGATCCAGCAGGGGGTGTCGGTGGCCAGGGCGTCGATGAGTTCGGGTTGGTGTTCGCAGGCCTCCTCCCCTACGGTGACTGAACCGGGGATGAGGGCTTGGAGTTGCTCGGTGAGTGCGGTTTCGACGCGGGTGTCGGCGATGGTGACGAGGTCGCCGGGGTTTTTCTCGCTGATGTCGCCGCCGGCGAGGTTGCCGAACCGGGTGAGGGCTTCGGTGTCGGTGATGTCGCGGATGAGGGCGGCGATGTGTTGGTAGGTGTCGTGGCTGAGCTTCACGCCAGTCAGTGTATGGGCGTGGTGTGCGGGTTTTGGGCCGGTTAGGGTGTGCTGCGTGAGTGACTTCCCGGTTTTGGATTCCACGGCGCGCAGGCTTTACCGGCGTTTGGCTGTGCGGCAGGCGAAGGGGCGGATGCCGTCGCTGGTGGAGGGTGTGGTGCGTGATGGGCGGCTGGTGTGGTGGGGGGCGCGGGGTTCGCTGCCGGAGGGTTCGGCCGGGGTGGATGTGCAGTACCGGATCGGGTCGATCACCAAGACGTTGGTGGCGGTGTTGGTGTTGCGGCTTCGCGATGAGGGCCGGTTGAGTTTGGACGATCGTATCGACGCGCATGTGGGTGGGGTGCCGTTCGGCAATCGCACGATCGCGCAGTTGTTGTCGCACACCGGTGGCGTGGCCGCGGAGTTGCCGGGCGCGTGGTGGGAGCGTTCGCCGGGTGTGGACGCGACCGGGTTGCGTCAGGCGATGGCCTCAGGGGTGGTGGTGGACGCTCCGGGCCGGGCCTTCCATTACTCCAATGTGGCGTACGCGGTGTTGGGTGAGTTGGTGTCGCGGGTGCGGGGCCGCGCCTGGTTCGACGTGTTGGCCGCCGAAGTGTTGGCGCCGTTGGAGATGCGGGACACGACGTGGGCGCCCCGCTCGCCTGCCGCGACGGGGTGGGCGGTGCATCCGTACGCGGATGTGGTGATGCCCGAGGTGGTGCAGGACGTCGGGGCGATGGGTTCGGCGGGCCAGTTGTGGTCGACGGTGGCTGATCTCGGCCGGTGGGCGGGGTTGCTGGCCGGCGACGGCGGCGAGGTGTTGTCGGGTGACACGGTCGCGGAGATGTGCCGTCCGCGGGCGGTCGTCGACGGCGACGAGTGGGTCTCGGGTATGGGTTTGGGGGTGCAGTTGTGGCGCGACAAGCACCGTCGGTTGTGTGGCCACGGCGGGTCGATGCCCGGCTTCAACGCGGGTGTGCGGGTGGATCCGGCCTCGGGGGTGGCGCATGTGGCGGTGTCGAACTGCACCTCCGCGGCCGATGCGGGTGAGGTGGAGGATGTCTTCGACATCATGGACGAGTGCGAGCCTCGGCTGCCTATCGAGTGGGCTCCGGCTTCGGATGTGCCGCAACGGGTCCTGGAGTTGACCGGCGCCTGGTTTTGGGGTACCAGTGAGGCGGCGCTGTATGCCGAGGACGGCGGCTGGTTGCGGCTGGAGCACGTGTCGGGGATGACACGGGCGTCGCGGTTTCGCCCCAACGGGGACGGGTCGTGGACGGGGCTGGACCACTATTTCGCCGGCGAGCGGCTGCGGGTGGTACGCGACGCCACCGGCCGCGTCCAACACATCGACATCGGGACGTTCGTGTTCACGCGTTCGCCGTACGCGCCGCCCGAATCGGTGCCCGGCGGTATCGACGGCGGCTGGACGGTGACGTGATGTCGCAGGCGACTGGTATGACTAGGCGGCGTTATGCGAAACAGGTTGAGGAGGTGACGTGGCAATGGGTTTGTCCACGTCGGACGTAGAAGGGCTTGTCGAGACCCTGGAGTCGGGCAAGCACCCCAAGGTCGTGTTCACCGACGCGGCTGGCCAGATCTCCGGCAAGGTCGGCAAGGTGGTGCGTTTGAACCGCCCCGCCGAGGGAGATTTCGTGGTGGTCGCCTTCGGCAACGACGAACTGCCGTTCACCGCCGAGGAGGTCCGGGTCCCCGAACGTGGGGAGCTGAACCGTAAACCGGCGAGGAAGAAGACCGAGGCGAAACCGGCCGAGGTACCGGCTCCGGCCGGTGCCCCACTGTTGAATGAAAGTCCCGCCCCGGCTTCGGCCAGGCGCGACAATAGCCGCAAGAGTAGTGCCCGCACTGTCAAGGAGACAACATCGATGAATGACGAGCAGCCATCCGTTCCCAAGCAGAACGACGGCCCCGAACCCGCGGCGGCACCCGCGGCCGCTCAGGCCGCACCCAAGAAGCGCGCCGCCAAGGCCAAGCAGGCACCGGAGTTGACGGTGACGCTGTCGTGGAAGGACAACGAGTGGTCGGTGTCGGCGTCCAAGGGTACGAAGGTGATCGCCAAACCGGTGCCGGTGAAACCGTCGACGGCGGTGTCGATGGTGCAGTCGCTGGATTCCCCGGCCGTGGCCGCGGTCGTGGAGGACATTGTGGAACAGCAGCGGCAGGAGGTGGCCGACCAGGCCGAGCGGTTGCGTGAGGAACTGGCCGCCGCCGAGGCTCGGTTGGCGGAGTTGGCGCAGTAGACACGCGCGCTTTTGACGCATCAGCCGGGCGCGGCACCCACGGATCGTGGGTGCCGCGCCCGGCTGTTTAGGCGTCGATGACGGTGGTGCCGGTGTGAAGTGCGGCCAGGCCCCGCGTGGTTAGCCACGTCGTGAGGGTGTGGGTGTCGGTGGTGACGACGTCGATGTGCGCGGCCGTGTCGTAGCGGGTCGCGGTGATGGTGTGGCCGGCGGCGCGCAGTTCGGCGTCGAGGCGGCCAGCCACGTCGTGGGGGCAGGTGATGGTGAACGTCTCGGCCGCGACCCGCTCCACGGTGCCGGTCGTGTCGAGGGCGGCGGTCACGGCGTCGCCGTAGGCGCGGGCCAGTCCCCCGGTGCCGAGTTTGACGCCACCGAAGTAGCGGGTCACGACGGCGACGGTGTCGGTGAGGTCGCGCCCGGCCAGGATCGACAGCATCGGTGCGCCCGCGGTTCCGGCGGGTTCGCCGTCGTCACTGGACCTGCGGTTGGCCGCGTCAGGACCGAGGATCCAGGCGGTGGCGTGGTGTCGGGCGGCGTGGTGGAGTTTGCGACGCCCGGCGATGAACGCCTTGGCGTCGGTTTCTGAGTCGAGGCGGGCCAGGGCGCAGATGAACCGGGACCGGTGGACGGTGATCTCGGCGGTGGCGTCGCGGGTGATGGTGCGCATGTCTGGCCGCAACGATAGCCGGGCACACCCGCGCATCTGCGGGTGTGCCCGGTGGGAGAGTGACAGATGCCGGGGACTGTTACTCGAAGGTCACGTCGGAGCAGGCGTAGAACGCGTTGGAGGTGTCGGCGATCGTCCACACCCCGAGGATGAGGTGGCGTCCGGTCTTGTCGGGGACGTTGACTGTCAGGTCGACACTGTTGCCGGGTTTGGCGCCGCCGTCGTCCTGGGTGAAGAACGGTTCGGCCTCCAGGTCGGCGCGGGTGAGGGCTTTGGTGCCGTCCCAGCCGTCCTTGGTGATGAAGAATTCCCACTTGTCGGTGGCGTGGGGTGCCGTCAGCGTCCAGTGGAAGGTCTGTTCGCCGGGGTTCATGGTGGTGGTCGGCCACTCGCCGCCACGCGGGTCGTCCAGCGCGGCGAAGCCCTCCAGCCCGGCCGAGCAGATCGAGCCGTCGGCGATGTCGTTGTCGGGGAAACCCTTGGGGCCCTCGACCGACTGGGGTTCGTGGGCGACTGCGCCACAGTCGGCGACTTCGCCGGAGGCGCATTTGGCTTGCCGGGATTCGGGTGAGTCGGTGTAGCCGTGGCCGAACGCCACACCGGCGATGGCCAGCGGGACGGCGACGCCGCCGGTGGCGACGGCTGCCAACAGCAGTTTGCGGTTGCGGCGCATAAAGGGGGTCCTCCTGGGGGATGCGAACCAGTTTTGTGAAGGAACTTTCTTATGCGCAGCATAGGGGCCGCCACCACCCCGATTCCATACAAAACCATCGATATTGAAGGTTTCTTAATGTTTGTTTTAGGTGAAACCGTGTGCCAGCCTCAAGGCGTGAAGGCCACCATCCTGCCGTGCCGCGACATCGACGTGGCGACGCTCGAACACCACAACCCCTCCCCCAGCGTGCACTCGTTTCACGCCCGCCGCTTCGCCAACCAGACGCTCGGCGACTCCACCTACCTGGTGGCCTGGCGAGAGCGGGTCCCCGTGGGACGCGCCGAGATCAAATGGGACGGCTGCGCCGACGACACCGTCAAGAACGCGCACCCCGGGGTACCGGAGATCAACGGCCTGGAAGTGTTCCCCGAGACGCTGCGCGGCAACGGCCTGGGCACCCAGTTGGTGACCGCCGCCGAAACCGAGGCCACCGCGCGCGGCCTGGACCGCATCGGACTGGGCGTCGCGCAGGCCAACCCCGCCGCCAGACGCCTGTATGAGCGACTGGGATATCACGGAACGCACACCTACCTCGACCGGTACTCCTGCCTGGACAGCCTCGGCACCTGGCACCACTTCGCCGACGCATGCGTGTTCCTGTCCAAACCGTTGCCGCGACAAAGATCACGCGTCGCCGCAACGTCGCTGGTGGCGCGACTCCGTGCGGCATTGACCGGCGCCCGCCCCCACGGGCCACGCCATATGTGAGATACGGTGGCGTGCATGTCGGAAACGCCAGCACGCACCGAAGACATCCTGCGCCGCATCGGCACCCTGATCCGCGACGCCCGCAAACACCGCGGCCTCACCCAAACCCAGCTGGCCGACCTGCTGGGCACCAGCCAAAGCGCGGTCAACCGGATCGAACGCGGCGCCCAAAACCTCAGCGTCGACATGCTCAACCGGGTCTCCGAGGCCCTGGACTCCGAGTTCGTCACCCTCGGCAAACCCGCCGCGGTCCACCTGCGGGTACGCGGCGGACAGGAACTGTCGGGCACCATCGACGTCAAGACCTCCAAAAACGCCGGCGTCGCCCTGCTGTGCGCGTCGTTGTTGAACCGGGGCAAGACCACGCTGCGGCGGGTGGCGCGCATCGAAGAGGTCAACCGGATCCTGCGCGTCATGGAATCCATGGGCGTCAAATACCGGTGGCTGGAGGACAACGACCTGGAGATCGTGCCGCCGGCGAAGTTGCGGCTGGACAACATCGACGAAGACGCCGCCCGCCGCACCCGCAGCATCATCATGTTCCTGGCGCCGCTGCTGCACGACTTCGACACCTTCGGCCTGCCCTACGCCGGCGGCTGCGACCTGGGCACCCGCACCGTCGAACCCCACATGATGGCGCTACGTCACTTCGGCCTGGAAGTCAAAGCCGGTGCCGGGGAATACCACGCCACCGTCACCCGGCAGGTCCCGCCGCGACCCATCGTGCTGATCGAACGCGGCGACACCGTCACCGAAAACGCGCTCATGGCCGCCGCCCGCGCAGGCGGTGTCACCGTCATCAGGAACGCCTCCCCCAACTACATGGTCCAAGACCTGTGCTTCTACCTGCAAAAACTCGGGGTGCGGATCGACGGCGTCGGCACCACCACCCTCACCGTCCACGGTGTGCCCCGCATCGACCGCGACGTCGACTACGCCCCCAGTGAGGACCCCATCGAAGCGATGAGCCTCATCACCGCAGGCATCGTCACCGGTTCGTCCATCACCGTGGCGCGGGTACCGATCGAGTTCCTGGAAATCGAGGTCGCGCTGTTGGAGGAGATGGGCCTGGACTACTCCCGCGGCCCCGAATACCTCGCCGCCAACGGCAACACCCGCCTGGTCGACATCACCGTGCGACCCTCCACGTTGATCGCCCCCATCGACAAGGTCCACCCGATGCCGTTCCCCGGCCTCAACATCGACAACCTGCCGTTCTTCACCCTGATCGCGGCCTACGCCAACGGATCCACCGACATCCACGACTGGGTCTACGACAACCGGGCGATCTACCTGACCGACCTGAACAAACTCGGCGCCCGCATCACCCTGATGGACCCGCACCGGCTGCGCGTCGACGGCCCCACCCACTTCTCCGGCGCCGAAGTCATCTGCCCGCCGGCACTGCGCCCCGCCGTGGTGCTGCTGCTGGCGATGCTGGCCGCCAAAGGCACCTCGGTACTGCGCGACATCAACGTCATCCACAGAGGATACGAGCAGTTGGCGGAACGGTTGAGCCTCCTGGGCGCCAGCATCGAAGTATTCGGCGACGCTTAAGGCAACCGCACCACCCACCTGTCGCAGCCTTGCACCATAATGGGCGCATGTTGAAGCTGGCGATCCTGGGTTTCCTGCGCGACCACCCGCTGCACGGCTACGACCTCAAAAGCCGTATCGCCGCGCTGACCGGTCACGTCAAACCCATCGCCGACGGCACCCTGTACCCGGCGATCAAACGCCTGGAAACCGCCGGGATGCTTACCCGCCGCAGTGCACCGGGCAAAGTGGCCGCACCCCGCCACATGCTCGAGCTGACCCAAAAAGGCATCGACCATCTGACGTGGCTGCTACGCGACCCCGAGGATTTGACCATTTCGGACGAGAACCGGTGGTTCACGCTGCTGGCGTTCTTGCGGCATTTGGACAATCCAAGGGAACAGGCCATCGTGTTGCGCCGCCGCCTGGCGTTTTTGTCCGAGCCGGTGCCGTACTTCTTCGACGAACACGGCCGCCCGGCGGCCGTCGACGACTTCGACGACCCGTTCCGACAGGGCCTGCTGTCCATCGCCCACGCCAAAACCAACACCGAGTTCGCGTGGCTGAACGCCACCATCGCCGAGCTGGACCGCCACACCTAAGCGGGCGCGTTGATACAGCCTGCCGTGGTAGTGGGTGATCTCTTCCCCCCGCGACACCTCCGGCAACACCGCACCCGCGTTGAGGTGTTTGATCTGCGCGTCCAGGCGGCGCTGCGCGGCGGCGTGACCGCCCGAGGCCAGGATCCGCGACTGCTGCGACAGCGTATGGGCCAGCGCGGCGGTGCATTCGGCCTCACGGGCGGCGTCCTTGGCGGCCTCGTGGTGGCGCCACGCCGCGGTGTCGTCGCCGATCGAACCCGACAGGCACCCGGCCAGGCACGCCGCGTCGTGGAACAGTTTGGCCACGTCACGCCGCCTCGCCGTCGACACGCTGAACGACCGCAGGCGCGCCAGCGTCTCCAGGTGAGCGCCCAACGCCGTGAGGGCGGCGGCCGCGCCGAGGCTGTGCGACAGGTCGCGGATGTGGTCGGTGTGGGCCATCAGCAACGCCAGGCCGTCGGGTTTGAGGTTTTCGGCGTGGGCCATCAACTCGGTGATGGAGGCGTCGGGTGTGGTCGTGGCGCACTGGCAGGTGGCCGCCGCGGTGCCGATGCCGCAGGTGGCGCGGTCGATGGACAGGCCGGTGACGATGCGTTCGATGACCTCATAGGAGGTGACCTTGCGTCGGCCGGCCATGATCTCGCGGACCCGGGCCTCCTGTACCCGGGTGACCGCGGCGATGGCGCCCACACTCCAGCCGCGGGACTTCAGGAACGCGAACACCTGCCCGAAGTCGCGCGCGGCCAGGATCTGCGGCAGCGGCACGCCGCGAAACGACTCGTGTGTCCACCATTTCGTATCGGCGACGGGCAAGACCGGCAACACGCGAGGAGCCTCCTGCACAACTGCTGACGGGGTCGGGGTATCGCTCCTTAGGGTAGCGGCGTGGCCAAAACAGCACACATCGCCCTGTATTGATGCCCCGATACGTTCGGAGGGTATACCCAGAAAGACGACGCATCGACCAGCGTCAATGCAAGTGGGTGTCTATAGGAGACACACGCCGCGAGGTGTTTCCAGCGCGTTCACCATGAACGCCCACCCTGAGCTAGGCAACCGCCCACACCTGTAGCAACGTGTTGGCGCGCGGTCAACGCCTTACGTGCCGGTGCCGTCACCGCACCAGCCTCCCCCGCCGCGCCACCACGAAAGGAACCACACAAGCGTGCTGCTCGCCGACGAATGCTGGCTGGTCGCCCACGACGACACCACCGGCGCGTCACTGCTGCCACCACGCCTGGCCGGACTCGCCGCCGCAGCCGGACTCCTGTGCGAAATGGTCTACAACAAACGCCTGGCCATCAACGGCAACCAGCCCACGCTACGCGACCGTACCCCCTCCCCCGACCTGCTGCAACACACCATCGCCGACCACATCGCCCGCGAAACCCACACCATCGACACCTGGCTGCGGTTCTTCGCCCGCACCGCCGAAGACGACATCGCCTCCCGGCTTTTGCGCCACGGCATCGTCGACGAACAACACACCCGCAACCTCCTGGGACGCAAACGCCGCCGCTTCGTGCCCAAAGTGTCCACCGACGCCGCCTGGCCCGGCGCCCGCATCGCCAAACGCCTCGCCCAAGCCCGCCCCGTCGACGCCGTCGACCAGATCCTCATCGCCTGGATCGACGCCACCGGCCTGACACCCCACGTCCTGTGGGACGACCCCGGCCACGTCGGCACCCGCTACCTGCGCCACGTCATCACCCACCTGCCAGGCGAATACCGCACCATCATGGACAACACCAGGCACCTCGTCGGACAGATCATCATGACCCACCAAACCTGAACTTAAGGAACGGAGAACCCACCCCCCATGTCCGCCCCCACCCGCTCCGTCGTCGACGACGCCCTGGCCGCCGACCGACTCGGCGCACCCTCCATCATCGCCTTCGCGATGACCGCCGCCGCCCCCCTGATGACCATCGGCGGCGTTGTCACCGTCGGCTGGGCCACCGTCTCAGCCGACACCGGCATCACCGGCTACCCCCTGGCATTCCTGCTCATGGCAGCCGTCCTCGGCCTGTTCTCCATCGGCTACATGGCCATGTCCAGGCGCATCAACAACACCGGCGCCTTCTACTCCTACGTCGCCCAAGGAGCCGGAAAACCCGCCGGAGTCGCCGCCGCCTTCACCGCCTTCACCGCGTACAACATGATGCAAGTCGGCCTGTACGGCATCTTCGGCGCCACCATGCAAGCCTTCATCACCAACAAAACCGGCCTGGCCATCGACTGGTGGATCTACGCCATCACCGCGTGGGCCATCGTCGCGCTCCTGGGTGTCCTACGCGTCGACATCAACGGCACCGTCCTTTTGGTCATCGTCGCCGCCGAAGTCGCCGTCGTCATCATCTTCGACACCGTTTTCCTCGCCAACCCCGCCGGCGGCACCATCAGCCTTTCCACCTTCGCCCCCGACAACCTGTTCCTGCCCGGCATCGGCGCCGTGGCCGTCACCATCTTCACCGCCTTCGTCGGCTTCGAAGCCGCCGCGGTCTACTCCGAGGAAAGCCGCGACCGCACCCGCACCGTCCCCGTCGCCACCTACCTCGCCCTGGGCCTCATGGTCATCTTCTACGCCGCCACCGCCTGGGCCATCGCCGTGACCGTCGGCGACGACAAACTCATCACCACCGCCGCCACCCAACAATCCGAGATGATGTTCACCGTCGCCGCCGAAAGACTCGGCACCTCCACCGTGTCCGACATCGGCATCATCCTGCTCATCACCAGCGTCTTCGCCGCCATGCTGTCCTACCACAACACCGTCGCCCGCTACACCTACGCGCTGGCCCGCGAACACGTCCTGCCCACCCGCCTCGCCCGCACCGGCATGCGCTCCGGCGCCCCCAAAAACGCCTCCATCCTGCAAAGCATCATCGGCATCACCGTCATCGCCGGCTTCGCCATCGCCGGCGGCGACCCCCTGGTGCAACTGTTCTTCGTCACCGGCATGACCGGCGGCTTCGGCGTCCTTTTGCTCGTCACCGCCACCGCCATCGCCGTGGTGTGCTTCTTCGCCAAAAACGGCGGCACCGAGAACATCATCACCCGCTACCTCGCGCCCGGAGCCGCCGCGGCCATCCTCGTGGCCATCGTCTACGCCGCCATCGAAGCCTTCCCCAGCCTCATCGGCTGGAAACCCACCCAACCCTGGTGGATCTTCCCCGCCGCCTTCGCCCTCATCGCCGCCCTCGGCGTGACCTGGGCCCTCATCCTCAAAACCACCCGACCCGGCTCCTACCAACGCATCGGCGCCGCCAACACCCCCACCCCACCCCCACACCACGACAGCCCCGTCCTGACAGGAGACCGCGCATGAACCCGCCCGTCATCCGACGCGCCAAGGACGGCGAAGCCGCAGCACTGGCCGACACCGTCGCGGCCGCCTTCCACGACCTCGACGTGTCCGCCTGGCTCGTACCCGACCCGGGCGCCCGCGCCGAGATCCTGCCCCGACACTTCCGGCTGTTCACCGAACACGCCCTCAAACACGGCACCGTCCACACCACCGACGACTACTCAGGCGTCGCCGTGTGGCTGCCGTCCTCAGCCCCCGACATCGACGACTTCGAAACCCGCAACAACCCCATCTGCGGCGACCGCGCACCCTACTTCAACGACCTGGGCGCCTGCTTCGACGACAACCACCCCCATCACGCCGCCCACCATTACCTGCAACTGCTGGCCGTCCTCCCCGGGGCCCAAAACCAGGGCCTGGGCTCAGCCCTCATGAAACCCCAACACGACCACGCCGACTTGACGCGCATGCCCGCCTACCTCGAAGCCGCAAGCCTGCGCTGCCGCGAGCTGTACCTACGCCACGGCTACGAAGACCTCGGCCAACCCATCCGCCCCAGGCCCGACGCCCCCGCCCTGTACCCCATGTGGCGCCAACCCGTCACCGCCTGAAAAGACGTGGGTGACCGCCAGGCGAGGCGCGAGGCGGTCACCCACCTACCAGCCCGCGACCCGATCCCCCCTTAACAGCGGCGCCCGACCCTCATACGGCGTCGACAACACGATCGTCGTACGGTGCGTCACCCCCGCCACCGACCGCACCTTCGCCAACAGATCCTCCAACGCCGCCGGCCCCGACACCCGCACCTTCAACAAGTAGTAGTCCTCGCCCGCCACCGAATGACACGACTCGATCTCACTCAACCCCGACAACCGCTGCGGCGCGTCATCCGGAGCCGCCGGATCGATCGGACGAATCGCGATGAACGCCGTCAACGGCAAACCCAACGCCTCATAGTTGATCTTCGCGGTATAACCCGCGATCACACCCCGCTCCTCCAAGCGCTTGACCCGCTGATGGACCGCCGAAGTCGACAAACCCACCCGCGCCGCCAAATCCGTGAACGACATGCGCCCATCAGCCGTCAGCGCGGCCACAATGGCCAGGTCAAGATCTTCCACATTCATCAATGTACCGGTTCGTCGTCCACCGCGCCGACACACACAACAGGCCACTAAGGACACCAGCCGGGGGTGGTGTCACACCCCCGCCATAACCTCACACCCATGACCTACACCCAGCGATACATGACCCACCTGCCGCCGGTCATCATCGCCGGCCGCACCATCAAGCGCTACCACCTCACCCCCGACACCACGCCCATACCCGCCCACATCCAGACCGCCGCCTACCGGCACCTACCCCGACTACTACCCGACCACTCAGGCCCCACCCCACCAGCCACCGTGGCCATCCTCCACCAGGACAAAGACGAAGCCATCCACCTCAACACCTACACCTGGACCAGCGAACACCACCTCGCCCACGCCCGCGCCACCAAAAACCCCCGCGGCTTCACCACCACACCACCACCAGCCACCGGCTGCCTGTGGGAACTACCCGCCCTCGTCCACGAACGCTCCGCCTGGGCACGCCACATGGTCAACACCACCTACCCCAGCTTCGACGACTACCTCGCCGACATCCTCGCCGGCGTCCCCATCGCCGCCTAACCCCCGCCTTGCGCCAAGGCCCGCGAAATCACCAACCGCTGGATCTGATTCGTGCCCTCCACGATCTGCAACACCTTCGCCTCCCGGAAATACCGCTCCACCGGATGATCCGACACATACCCGTACCCACCCAACACCTGCACCGCATCCGTGGTCACCCGCATCGCCACATCCGTGGCGAACAACTTCGCCTGCGCGGCCGCCACCCGAAAACCCCGCCCCGCGTCACGCAACCGCGCCGCATGCGACACCAACGCCCGCGCCGCGCTGATCTGCGTGGCCATATCGGCCAACATGAACCCCACCCCCTGAAAATCAATCACCGGCGACCCGAACTGCCGACGACCCCGCGCGTACTGCGTCGCGTAATCACACGCCGCCTGCGCCAACCCCACCGCACACGCCGCGATCCCCAACCGGCCCGCGTTCAACGCCGCCATCGCGATCGAAAAACCCCGACCCTCCTCACCCACCAGACAATCAGAACCCACCCGAGCCCCATCGAACACGATCTGCGCCGTGGGCGACGCACTCAACCCCATCTTGTGCTCCAGCCGCTGCGGCACCACCCCCGGCGTACCCTCCGGCAGCACCAGACACGACACCCCCCGGGCACCCGGACCACCCGTGCGCGCGAACACCGAATGAAAATCCGCCACCCCCGCGTGCGTGATGAACGCCTTCGTCCCCTCCACCACGAACCCGTCCCCGTCACGCACCGCCTTCGTCGACAACGACGCCGCGTCCGAACCACCCGACGGCTCCGTCAGACAGTAGGCACCCAACGTGTCCCCACCCACCATCTGAGGCAACCACCGCTCGCGCTGCGCGTCGGTGCCGAACTCCGCCACCGGGAAACACGCCAGAGTGTGCACACTGACCGCCTCGGCCACCACCACCCACCGGTAGGCCAGCTCCTCCAGCACCTGCAGGTACACCTCATACGGCTGCCCGCCGCCCCCGTAGCGCTCCGGGTACGGCAGACCCAGGAACCCCGCCGCGCCCAGCTTGCGCAACACCTCCCGCGGGAACTCACCCCGCGCCTCGAACTCGTTCACCCGCGGCGCCAACTCGCCCTCGGCGATATCCCGCGCCAACTCCACAATGGCCCTAGCCTCGTCGCTAGGGAAAAAACGTTGCACAGTCATGAAAGTCTTCAAGCACCTTGGCTAGTGGCCTTCTCGTCACCCGCGAGCTTAACGCTTATTCAGGTGAGGCGTGTGGCAGGCTTACCCCCATGCTGGTCCTCGTCGACGCCCCCGGGCTGTGGTACCGATCCTTCTACGGCCTGCCCTCCTCCCTACGCGGACCCGACGGCACCCAGATCAACGCCGTACGCGGCTTCATCGACGGACTGGCCACCCTCATCCGCAACCACAACGCCACCGGCCTGGCCTGCGCCGTCGACAACGACTGGCGCCCCGCCTGGCGCGTCGACCTGCTACCCAGCTACAAAACCCACCGCCTCGCCGACAACGGCGGCGAAGAAGAACCCGACGCCCTACCCCACCAGGTCGCCATCATCACCCAACTGCTCACCGCCTGGGGCATCCCCGTCATCGGCGTCGACGGCTACGAAGCCGACGACGTCCTGGCCACCCTCGCCACCACCACCAAAGGCCCCGTCGGTGTGGCCACCGGCGACCGCGACCTGTTCCAACTCATCGACGACGACAACGACATCCGCGTCATCTACTTCGGACGCGGCATCGCCAAAGCCGAAACCCTCGACGACGCCGCACTGGTGGCTCGCCACGGCGTCCACCCCGACCAGTACGTCGACTTCGCCGTCCTGCGCGGCGACCCCTCCGACGGCCTGCCCGGCGTCAAGGGCATCGGCGACAAGACCGCCGCCACCCTCATCACCACCCACGGCAACCTCACCGACGCCCGCGCGGCCGCCGCCGACCCGGCCACCACCATGGCACCCCGGGTCCGCAAAGCCCTCACCGAATCCGGCGAATACCTCGACGCCGCGGTCAAGGTCGTGCGCACCGCCAACGACGCACCCGTGCCCGACATCGACCCCAGCCTGCGACCCGAACCCGCCGACCCGCAAGCCGTCGAAACCCTCAGCGACACCTACGGCCTCGCCAACAGCCTCAACCGGCTACGCGAAGCCCTCACCGCCGCCACCGGCAACAGCTAACCGGCCGCCTGCTGCCGATACGAATCAGCGATATACGCCGCCCGCTGATACGGCTCACAAAACGACCAGCGCACCCGCACCCGGCGACGCGACAGGCAATACCCGCACCAATCGTCCGCGGTCGAATAATGCTGACGCATCACCCGCTCCGCCAACCCGGCCACCACCGGCGAAACCACGACGGAATCGAACTCGTTCACGCCTGGCACCACCCTTCCACTATGAACCTCAAGGGGTGAGCCACAGCAAAACACCGCCCGCCCGCCACAGCGCGCACAAGCGGTGCGACCCCTTCCGCGTGGGGGCTGTGAGGGGTGAGATCGCAGGGCGGTGACGTGCGATGGTGGTGCTGGGTGAGGACGAGGTTTACCTCGGAGTCGATATATATTGCTTATATACTGGATTAGTCTCGAATAGGTGGCCCCCGACGAAGTCCTCCTCCAGGCCGAATCCCATCGGCGGGTGGTGCGCGTCGGCGACACCGTCCGCAGGCCCGTCCAGCCCTGGACACCCGCCATCCACGCCCTCCTGGACCACCTGGAGGCCATCGGCTTCGTCCCCGCTCCCCGAGCCCGGGGCATCGACGACCAGGGACGCGAGATCCTGACCTACATCCCCGGCGAATCCGGACCCGACGGCTGGGCCAAAGTCGTCACCGACTCCGGCCTGAGCGCCTTCGCCGCCCTGCTGCGCGACTACCACGACGCCATCGCCGACTACACCCCCACCGCGGGGACCGTGTGGGCCACCGGAGCGGGCTCCCCCAGCCCGGGCGAGGTCATCTGCCACGGCGACTTCGGACCCTGGAACGTCGTATGGCAGGGCGACAAACCGGTGGGCATCATCGACTGGGACTTCGCCCACCCCGCGCCCCGACGCCACGACGTCGCCTACGCACTGGAGTTCGTCACCCCGTTTCGCGACGACGCCGAAGCCCACACCGCCATGTCCCACACCCACCCGCCTAACCGGCGCCGCCGACTGGAACGGTTCTGCCGCTCCTACGGACTGACCTCCACCGAGGGCATGGTCGACGCGGTCATCACCGCGCAGCGCGACACCGCCGAACTGGTGCGCGCGCTGGCCGCCGACGGGCACGAACCGCAGGCCACCTGGGCGTCACAGGGGTACGTGCGCGAACTCGAACAACGCATCGAATGGACCCGCCGCCACCGGCACCTGTTCGCCTAGACCAACACCGTCACGGGCGCATCCGCAGCCGGGTCCTCATCGCGGGCCATGTCCCGTTCCTCGCCGCCGACCAGGACATGGCGCTGGCCCTCGCCATCGCCCCGTTACGCCAACGGCGCGAAACCGCGTCGGGCAGGGATAGCGACCGGCCCCGGTCGCGTGCGATACGCGACCGGGGCCGGTTTCTTCGAACCGCGGCCTTCCCTTCGAGCGGGGTTGCTACCCCACCGCGGCCGGTTCGGGTTTCGACTGCGGCGCGGCCGCGTCGTCGCCGGACTTGGGTTTGCGGCGGAACCGTTCCTTGATCCGTTCGACCATCGTGTACAGCGCCGGGACCAGCAGCAGCGTCAACAGTGTCGACGACACCAGGCCACCGATGACCACGATCGCCAGCGACTGGGCGATGAACCCGCCCGAGCCGGTCACCCCGATCGCCATCGGGATCAGCGCCATGATCGTGGCGATGGCGGTCATGAGGATGGGTCGCAGGCGCCTGCGGCCACCGGCGATCACCGCCTCACGGATGCCCATGCCCTGCGCCCGGTACTGGTTGATCAGGTCGATCAACACGATCGCGTTGGTCACCACGATGCCGATGAGCATCAGCAGGCCGATCATGCCCGGCACGCCCAGCGGCACGTCGGTCAGTTTCAGCATCCCGATGGCACCGGTCGCGGCGAACGGAATCGACACCAGCAGGATCAGCGGCTGCACGAAGCTGCGGAACGTCGCCACCATCACCATGAACACCAAGGCGATGGCGATCAGCATCGCCAAACCGAGGTCGGCGAAGGCCTCCTCCTGGTCCTGGCTGGAACCGGCCACCTCGTAGCTGGTTCCCTCCGGCAGATCCAGGTCCTTCAGTTCCGTGTTCAGGTCGGTGGTGATGGCCCCCAGGTCGGAGACATCGGCCACCGCCGACACCGTCGCGGTGCGGTCGCCGTCGATGTGGCTGATCTCGGCGGGCGAGTCCACCTTCTCGACCTTGGCCACATCGGACAGTTTCTTCTCACCGGTCGCGGTCGGGATCTTCAGATCCTTGATCTCGCCGATGTCGGCCGGTTTGTCGTCACCGGCCAGGATGATGTCGCTGGCGGTGTCGTTGATGGTGATCTCACCGACCGGGGCGCCGTGGACCTGCTGGGCCACGAACTGCCCGATCGCCTGCTCGGTCAAACCGGCCTTGGCGGCCTTCTCCTTGTCGGCGGTCACCTGCACACGGGGCGCGGCGTCCTCCAGGTTGGAGGTGACGTCGCTGGTGCCCTTGACGTCCTCGACGACGCCCTCGACCTGCGAGGCGGCCTCTTCGAGGGAGTCGGTATCGCTGCCCTTGACGATGACCTCCACGGCGTTGCCGCCGGTGGCCTCGGCGCCGCCCTGCGCGCCGACGGTGATCTCACCGACGCCGGACAGGTCCTCGACCTTGTCGCGCAGGTCCTTTTCGACCTGTGGGGTCTTGGAGGCGTCGGCCACGGTGATCGTGTAGTTGGCCTTGTTGGACTTGGCGCCCACGCCACCGAAGAAGGCGTTGCCGCCGCCGATGGAGACCTGGTAGCTCTTCAGGTCGCCGTCGTCCTTGGCCTCGGCCAGGATCTCCTCGACCTTCTCCACGGCCTTGTCGGTGGTGCCCAGGGACGTGGCCACCGGCAGGGTCTGGCTCATCTGCGTGGTGTCCTGACCCGAGGAGTCCAGGAAGTTGGTCTTCAGGCCCGGGATCAACGCGAAGGTACCCACGAGCACACCGATGCCGATGAGGATCGTGACGGCCTTGAACCGGGTGGCGAACCGCAGCACCGGCACGTACATGCGCTGCAACGGACTGCGCAGTTCCCGCTCCTCGGCCTTGGCGCGCACCTCGGCGACCTTGTCGCCCTTGGGGGCCTTCAGGAACCAGTACGCCAGCACCGGCACCACCGTCAGCGACACGATCAGCGACGCCAGCAGCGCCACCGTCACGGTGATCGCGAACGAGGAGAACAGCTGCCCGACCATGCCCGACACGAACGCGATCGGCAGGAACACCGCCACGGTCGTCAACGTCGACGACGTCACCGCGCCGGAGACCTCACGGACACCGTTGATGACGGCCTCGCGTTTGGCCTCGCCGTAGCTGAGGTGGCGTTTGATGTTCTCCAGGACCACGATCGCGTCGTCCACGACCCGGCCCACCGAGATCGTCAACGCGCCCAGGGTCAGCATGTTCAGCGAGTAGTCGCCGATCCACAGTGATATCAACGCGATGACCACCGACAGCGGAATCGACACCGCCGTGACCAGTGTGGAACGTAGCGACAGCAGGAAGATCATGATGACCAGGACCGCGAACAGCAGACCCAGTCCGCCTTCGGTGGTCAGGTCGTCGATGGACTTCTCCACCGACGGCGCCTGGTCGAAGATCACCGACATCTCGACCTCGTCGCCCAAAGTGTCCTTCAGGTCGTCGAGTTTGGCGTCGATGTCGTGGGAGATGTTGACGGCGTTGCCGTCGGAGGTCATGGTCACCGAGATGCCCAGACTCTCCTTGCCGTTGGTGCGGGTGATCGAGGTCGCCGTCTCCGGCTCCTTCTTCACCTCGGCCACCGAACCCAGCTTCACCGGTTTCGCGGCGGCGGCACCGCCCTGTTGGCCGCCCGCCTGTCCACCGGCCTGGCCGCCCCCGCCTTGCTGCGACTGGCCGCCCGAGGCCGAGGCTCCCGGCGTCAGGTAGAGGTTCTCGATGTCCTCGACGCTTTTCAGGCTCTCGCCGACCTGGACGCTCATGGACTTGTCGCCCTCGGTCAGCGTCCCGGCCGGAACCGAGACACCGTTGGCCTCCAGCGCCGTGGGGATGGCGGTGGGCGACAGGCCCTTCTTCGTCATCTCCTCGGTGTCGGGGGTGATGGTCACCTGCTCGGCACGAGCACCGGTGACCTGCGCCTCCTTGACGTTGTCGACGCTTTCCAGCTCCGGGACCACCGTGGTCTCCAGCTTGTCCAGCAGCTTGGCCTCGCCGTCGTCGCTGTCGTCGCCGTTGGACACCGCCAGCGCCACCACGGGGATGTCGTCGGTGCTTCCGGCGATGACCCGCGGCTCGACGTCGTCGGGCAGCTCGGCTTCGACCTTGTTGACGGCCTCCTGGATGTCGGAGACGATCTCGTCGGATTCCCGGTCGTAATCGAAGGCCACCCTGACCTGCGACATGCCCTCGCTGGAGGTGGAGGTGACTTCCTCGGCACCGTCCAGGTTCTTCAGGCTGTTCTCGATGGGCTTGGTGACCTGTTCCTCGACGATCTGCGGCGAAGCGCCGGCGTAGCCGGAGGCCACCGTGGCCATCGGCAGTGACAGTGAGGGGAACAGTTGCTGCTTCAGCTGCGGAATCACATACGCGCCGATGCCCGTGAGCACCACCGCGATCATGATGACAAGACTGCGATTGGCTAGGCTCAGCCTGGCCAGTCTGGTCATGGGAAACTCCCCTTACGGATTGGAGGGTTGACTTCGGGGTCGAACCGACATTAACATTTCGTATGATGCGAAATATTCGCATCTCAGTGTTTTCTCAGGTTTGCCGAACTGTCTATAGAGGTGTTGCCGTGGTCACTCAGGATGAGCGCGAAGAACTGATCTCCAACATCTCGGCCCTGCAACGGGACATGGCGCGGCATTTCGCCCACGACCGGACAATGCCGCTGTTGGCGTCGTCGCTGACGATGCAGCAGTTCAAGATCCTCATCATCCTGACCACACAGGACGACCTGGCCGGGCAGGAACTGGCCGAACGCCTGGGCGTCAAACTGGGCACCGTCACCGGCATCGTCGACCGCCTCGTCGCCCAGGATCTGGTGCGCCGCACCGAAGACGTCCACGACCGCCGGATCCGGCGGGTGTCGCTGACCGACGAGGGCCTGGACCTGATGGAGGAGATCACCGACAACGGCCTGTCGCAGTTCCGCAAGATCCTCGGCGAACTCGACACCGACGAACTGCGCCAGACCCTCCACGTCACACAGGTGTTGCGCGACGCCGCCATCCGGCTGAACGACTCGTAGACTCCACGGATGCCACAGCATCCTTTGTGGCTTCGGCTCGACGCCGAGGCCGCCGCCACCCACAACACCGGCGGCAAAGGCGCGTCACTGGCCATCATGGCCCGCGCCAAACTACCGGTCCCGCAAGGATTCCACGTCACCACCGCCGCCTACGAGTCCTTCACCTCCGGCCTGAATCCACACTCCATCGTGGCGGGCATCGACGTCACCGACGCCAAGGCACTGGCTGAGGCGTGCCGGACGGTGGCCGAACTGCTGGAGGCCGCGCCCATGCCCGACGCGGTAGCCGAGGCCATCGCCGCCGGTTACGCCACCCTGAGCGGTGCGGCGGTCGCGGTACGGTCCTCGGCCACCGCCGAGGACCTGCCCGAGGCGTCGTTCGCCGGGCAGAT
Source organism: Stackebrandtia nassauensis DSM 44728 (assembly GCF_000024545.1). Lineage (GTDB taxonomy): Bacteria > Actinomycetota > Actinomycetes > Mycobacteriales > Micromonosporaceae > Stackebrandtia > Stackebrandtia nassauensis. Next base: position 3,349,349 of record NC_013947.1, on the reverse strand, counting down.
GGAGTCCTACCTCAACATCGTCGGCGTCGAGGCCGTCACCGCCGCTGTCAAACGCTGCTGGCTGTCACTGTGGACCGAACGGGCCGTGGAATACCGGGCCCGCAACGACATCGCCGCCGACGACGTGTCGATGGCCGTGGTCGTGCAGGAACTCATCGACGCCGAAGCCGCCGGGGTCATGTTCACCGCCAACCCCGTCACCGGCGCCCGCGACCAGATCATCATCAACGCCGCCTGGGGCCTCGGTGAGGCCGTCGTGTCCGGGAAGGTCTCGGCCGACACCATCACCGTCGACGCCAACAGCGGCGCCGTCGTCGACCAGACCATCGCCGACAAGACTGTCAAGACGGTGCGCGTCGACGGCGGCACCGTCGAGACCGACGTACCCGAAGACCAACGCGGTCTCCCGGTCCTGGACGACGAAGCCGCGGCGAGGCTGGCCGCGCTGGGCGCCCGCGTCGTCGCGCTGTACCGCCAGCCCATGGACATCGAATGGGCCCTCGCCGACGGCGCCTTCACGGTGTTGCAGGCCCGGCCCATCACCAACCTGGCCGCCGCACCCGTCGCGCGCGAGGAGTGGAACGACAGTCTGAACGGCGACTTCCTGTGGACGGCGTCCAACGTGGCCGAAGCCGTCCCCAGCATCATGACCCCCATAACCTGGTCGATGACCAAGAACAACCTGGGCGCGGCCATGGCCATCCCCGGACTGGGCGAGCACCGGGTGTGCGGCAACATCGGCGGCCGCCTGTACATCAACTACAGCCTGCTGATGGGGGTGGCCAAGGCTTTGGGCATGGGTTCGCTCATGCGCAAGGCCGGCGCGCTGGCCTTCGGCGTACCACCGGCCGCCGCGGGCATGCCACGACCGCCGTTCTCGTGGTGGAAGACCATCCGGCTGGTGCTGCCCGACGCGCGCCGCTTCGCCGCCGAGGTCAAGCACTACCAAAAGAACCTCGACGACTACGTCGCGAAGTTCCCGGCGCGCTGCGACACCGCCCGCACCGCGATCGCAGCCGCCACCACCGTCGCCGAGCTGGCCGAGGTCTGGACGAACCAATGCGTCGGGCTGGGACACGACGCGCCCCGGATGCTGGCCGCCGGAGGCCGCGTCAACGGCAACGCGCTGGCCAAACTGCGGCCCTGGCTGCTCAAGTACGTCGACGACGCCGACGCCAACGCGCTGGTCACCGGCGCCCACACCACCACTGAATCGCTGGCGAGCCTCGGCCCGCTGCTGGGCCTGCGGCAACTGGCCGACGGCGACATCGACGCCGACACCTACATCGCCCGGTGGGGACACCGCTGCCCCGACGAGATGGAGATGTACGCGCCCCGCCCCGCCGAGGACCCGAACTGGCTCGACGCGCAACTGGCCGGGCTCAAGGACGCCCCCGACGTCGACGCGCTGCTGGCCCGCCAGACCGAGGCCAAGGACGCCGCGATGAAACGCTTCACCGCCAACCACCCCGGCAAGGTCGCCGCACTGGCCAAACGCATGAACGCCGCCACCGAGGCGGTGCGCGCCCGCGAGGCCGCCCGCTCCGAAGCCGTGCGGGTCGCGTGGGTGACCCGCGAGTTCCTGCTGCGGCTGGGCGAGATCACCGGCCACGGCGACGACGTGTTCTTCTGCGAGTTCGAGGAGATCGAGGCCCTGCTGGACGGCGACGACACCGCCACCGCCCGGGTGCCCGCCCGTCGCGCCACCTACGACCACTACCGCACCCTGCCGGTGTACCCGACCTGGATCCGGGGCGCGTTCGACCCCGAGGCATGGGCCGCCGATCCGGCGCGGCGCGGCGACCTGGCCGCACCCAACGCGGGCGCCGCCGCGCGCGGTGACACCGTCGTGGGCACCGCCGGGTCGACCGGCGTCGTCGAAGGCGTCGCCCGGGTCGTGGCCGACATGAGCCAGGCCCACCGCATCGACGTCGGCGACATCCTCGTCACCAAGATCACCAACATCGGCTGGACCCCGGTGTTCCCCAGGCTCGGCGCGGTCGTCACCGACATCGGGGCCTCCCTGTCCCACGCGTCCATCGTGGCCAGGGAACTGGGGATCCCGGCCGTCGTGGGTTGCGGCGACGCCACCACCCGCATCAACGACGGCGACCGCGTCCGCGTCGACGGCGGAAACGGCACAGTGGAGATTGTGGAGCGTGGCGACGTAGAGTAGTCGGTGTGAACCAGATCCCGCCCACGAAGGCACCCTTCGTCCTTTCCACCCCCGACCTGGCTCCCGACCCCATCGGCGACGACATCGACGTCTACCTGCCCGACGGCGACTGGCAGGTCCCGGCCGTGGTCTACGTGCACGGCATGCCCTACCCGTCCGAGTGGCCGGGACCGCGCGTGTGGCCGGTGTACCTCGGCTACGGCCGCGCCACCGCCGAACGCGGCGCCGCCGGGGTGGTGTTCACCCACTCCTCCGGCGACGAACCCGACTACGACGCCTCGGCGGCGAAACTGGACGCCGTCATCGACGCCGTGCGCGAACATCCCCGCGTCGACGGCGACCGGCTGTCGCTGTGGCACTTCTCCGGCGGCGGTCCACTGTCGGCGGACTACCTGCGCGAGCCCCCGCCGTGGCTGCGGTGCCTGGCGTTGACGTACCCGATGCTGGACGACGTGCGCGGTTTCGGTATCCCGCAACGGATGCGGCCCATCGACGCCATCGCCCACGCGGGACGGTTGCCGGTGGTGCTGTCCAACGCCGGACGCGAACGCGAGGACCTGGCCGAGGCGGTGACCCGGTTCCGGGCAGCCGCCTCGAATGCCGACGCGAACCTGACCGTCATCGAAGTCCCCGACGGCCAGCACGGCTTCGACTTCGCCGACCACACGCAGCAGTCGCGCCAGGCCGTGACCCAAGCACTCGACACCGTCCTCGGCCACCTGCGGCAAGGCAGCTGAGGCCGAGGCTGGCCTCAACTGTCGGCGACCACGCCCCGGCGCACGGCGTCGGCCGCCGCCAGCGCCGTCGAGTACAGCGGCGAGGACGGGCCCGCCGCCGAAGCCAACTGCCCCAACAGGTCGATGGTCTGGCGAGCCCAGCGCACGAAGTCACCGGCGGGCATCGAACCGTCGGGGCCGTCCCCGGCGGCCAGCACCTTGGCCAAAGGTTCGCCCCGCGCCCAGCGGTACATGGGCCACACGAACCCCAGGTCGGGTTCGCCGGTCAGGCTCAGGCCGTGCCTCGACTCGTCGGCGTGGATGGCGTCGAACCGTCGCAGCGTCGCGGCCACCGCCGAGGCGACATTGCCCTTGGGCAGCGCGGGTGACATGTCGGCGTCACGCCGCGACTCGTACAAAACGATGCTGGCCACCGCGGCCAGTTCCGGTGCCGACAGGCCGTCCCACACGCCCTCGCGGACGCATTCGGCGACCAGCAGGTCCGATTCCGACCAGATCCGCGACAGCACCCGCCCGGCGTCGGTGACGGTGCCCGAGGCGATGTACCCGTAGTCGCTGAGCATGTCCCGCACCCGGTCGAAGGTGCGCGCCAGCGAACCCGACCGGCGGTTGACCTTCGTTTGCAGCCGCTCGTAGTCCGACAGCAGCCGCTGCCTGCGGTTGGCCTGGCGGGCGTGCTCGTTGACGTCGGGACATTCGTGGCACGGGTGCGCCCGCAACTGGGCCCGCAGCTTCTCCAGCTCCGGGTCGTCACCGGCGCGGCGCCGACGGCCGCGTTCCACCGCGCCGGGTGCCGTGGCCGCCGCGGCCCGCAACGCCGCCGACAGGTCACGCCGCAGCGCCGGGTTGCGGTGGTTGAAGTGCTTGGGCACCTTGATGCGCGCCAGCGCCTCCACCGCCTGCGGGAACGCCGAACCGGCCAGCCGGCCAGCCCAGCGGGCCTCGGTCAGCACCAGCGGACGCTGCTCGCCGTCGCGGCCCGCCCGGGACAGACCGGGATCCAGCACGACGGCCAGGCCCGCGCGGCGACCGGCCGGGATCCGGATGACGTCGCCGACGCGCAGTCGCGCCAGTGAGGCGCGCGCGTCGGTGCGGGCGTCGGCCTTGCGCTGCCGCGACGCGCGTTTCTCGCGGTCGGTGGCGGCCATGCGCAACGCGAAGTACTCCTCGAAGTCGCCGCGGTCGCACGAGATCAACGGGTCGAACTCGCCGGCGGCGCGGCGCGCGGCGCGGGCCTGCTCGGCCAGGCCCACCACGGTGCGGTCGGCCTGGAACTGCGCGAAACTCGACGACAGCAACTCCCGGGACTTGTCGGTGCCCAGGGTCGCGATCAGGTTGATCGCCATGTTGTACGAGGGCGAGAAACTGGAGTTGAGCGGGTAGGTGCGCGTCGAGGCCAGGCCCGCCACGTGCCGGGGGTCGACGTCGGCGCCCCAGATGGTGACCGCGTGGCCCTCGATGTCGATGCCGCGTCGTCCGGCCCGGCCGGTCAGCTGGGTGTACTCCCCCGGCGTCAGGTCGACGTGTTCCTCGCCGTTGTACTTGACCAGCCGCTCCAGCACCACGGTGCGGGCGGGCATGTTGATGCCCAGCGCCAGGGTCTCGGTGGCGAACACGACCTTGACCAGGCCGGCGGCGAACAGCTCCTCCACGATCTCCTTGAACACCGGCAACAGGCCCGCGTGGTGGGCGGCCAGGCCGCGTTGCAGCCCGTCCAGGAACGGGTAGTAGCCCAGGGCGTTGAGGTCGGAGGTGGAGATGTGCGCGACGCGGGCGTTGGCGACGCGGGCGATCTCGGCCTCCTCGCCCGGGTCGGTCAGCCGCAGCCCGTCCAGCAGGCACTGGCTGACGGCCGCGTCGCACGCGGCCCGGCTGAAGATGAACACGATCGCGGGCAGCAGCGCCTCGGAGTCGAGCTTGGCGATCACGTCGCTGCGGTACGGCGGCCTCGGGCGGCGCATCCGGCCGCGCCGGTCGTAGCCCAGGCGGCGTTCCTGTTCCCGGATGTGGCGCATCAGTTGCGGGTGCACCTCGGTGCGGTCGTCGCCCTCGGTGGCGAACAGGTCGAACAGGCGGCGGCCCACCATGATGTGCTGCCACAGCGGCACCGGACGGTGCTCGGACACCACGACCTCGGTGTGGCCGCGCAGCGACACCAGCCAGTCGGCGAACTCCTCGGCGTTGGACACCGTCGCCGACAACGACACCAGGCTCACCGAGGCGGGCAGGTGGATGATGACCTCCTCCCACACGGCGCCGCGGAACCGGTCGGCCAGGTAGTGCACCTCGTCCATGACCACGAAGCCCAGCCCCTCCAGGGTGGCCGAGCGGGCGTAGAGCATGTTGCGCAGCACCTCGGTGGTCATGACCACCACCGGCGCCTCACCGTTGATGACGGTGTCGCCGGTCAGCAGGCCCACCTTGTCGGCGCCGTGCACGGCCACCAGGTCGTGGAACTTCTGGTTCGACAGCGCCTTGATGGGTGTCGTGTAGAAGCACTTGCGGCCCTTGGACAACGCCAGGTGGACGGCGAACTCCCCCACGATCGTCTTGCCCGCGCCGGTGGGGGCGCACACCAGCACCCCGGAGCCGCGTTCCAGGCCCTGGCAGGCCTCGATCTGGAAGTCGTCCAGGTCGAAGGACAGCCGGGAGGAGAAATCGGCGAGCTGAGGGAACTGCGACCGCCAGCGTGCCGCGGCGTAGCGCGTCGCCGGTGAGTCGGTGCCCTTGTCCGCCGTGTCAGCCGGGCGTTCGCGCGGACGCGGAGTTGTCATGCCCGCAAGAGTAGTGTGCGACCTGGCCGACACACGGACTAGGAAACACCCGCGGGCCACTGCGCGGTCGGCCGCGCGGCGATGGGTATTGTCCCTTCCGTGCTCCCGAATAACCCAGACGACACCGGCCCCGCAACCACCGTTCGGCCGATTCGTGCTGTCCTTTTTGACTTCCACGGCACGCTCGCGCAGGTCGAGTCACCCAGCGTGTCGGTGGAGCACGCCGCCGCGGCCGCCGGTGTCACACTGCCGCAGTACCGGGCCACCGTCTTGGGCGATGCCCTGGGCGCCTTGGGTTGGGTGGGTTCGGGGCAACCGGCGAAGGTGCTGCCGTACTTCGCGCAGGCCTGGGCCGACCGGGACCTGTCCGAAATAGACCACCGGGAGGCGTTCGTGGGTCTGGCCTCGCAGACCTCGGGCGCGTTCGAGGGTTTCGCCGAGGGCATGTACGAGCGGTTGTGTTCCCCGGAGGGCTGGGTGGCCTACCCGGACACGATCCCGACGCTGGAGGCGTTGCGGGCCGCGGCCATCCCGATCGCGCTGGTCAGCAACATCGGTTTCGACGTGCGTCCGGTGGCCAAGCATCTGGGGTTCGACCACCTCATCGACCACTGGATACTGTCCTATGAGGTCAGGTGTTGTAAGCCGGAGCCGGAGATCTTCCGGGAGGCGTGTCTGCGGCTGGAGGTCGAACCCGACGAGGCGCTCATGGTCGGCGACTCGTTCGCCGACGCCGCGGCCACCCAGTTGGGTATCCGCACGTTCCTGCTGCCGCACGCCGGGCCCGGGGAACCGGTGGGCCTGTCGGCGGTGCCCAGTCTCGTCAGTCGAGTGTGACGGCCAGCGCCAGCACCGCCAACGCTCCCAACAGCACCGCCCGGGTCACGATGACCGCCAGCGCCGCGGTGCGGTCGCAGTCCTTGGACGTCTTGCCTCGCGCCTGGCTCACCACGGTGTGCCGGTTGAATGTTCGCTGCACACAGCCACTATGCGCCCGTTTCGGCGCGTCGTCGCGGATCTTGACGGTTTCTTGACACGTGTTGGGGAGACGGCGACGCCGCGCTGACGACTCAGGTGGCCATGGTCGCGTACACCACGATGTTGTGGGTGTAGCTGCGGCGCTTGGTGTCGAAGTTCCCGCCGCAGGTGATCAGCCGCAGCGCGGCGTAGCCGGTGTTGGTGAACACCGCCCCGTAGGGGAACTTCTTCTTCGGGTAGGACTCGACCAGGTCGACGGTGAAGGTGACGTCGCGGCCGTCGCGGCGGGACACGACGATGGAGTCGCCGGTCTCCAGCGACCCCAGGTCGTAGAACACCGCAGCGCCGCTGCGCCGCGAGTCGACGTGTCCGACCAGGGCCGCCGTCCCGATCTGGCCGGGCGCGGGGCCGTGGCTGTACCAGCCGGTCTGGTGCGGTTGGTCCAGGTCGGGGGCCTCGATGGTGCCGTCGCGGTCCAGTCCCACCGGCGTGACCGGCGAGTGCACGCCGATGGCGGCGATATCGACCACCGTCGGGGTCGACCGTGACAGGCCCGGTGGCGCGATTTGGCCGGGCGACAGCGACGGCACCGGCGGCACACTGGGCGGGACCGGTACCGCCTGCGGCTGCGGCGAGGTGCTCGGCAGCGGCGTCAACGCCCCCAGCATCAGCCCGCAACCGGCCGCCGCGATCACCGTCAGCGTCAGGCACACCGCCACCGGCCGGGGAATCCGCTGCCCGGAGGCGGTGGCGATGCCGCGCGGCCCGGATCGGCTACGCCGAGACACCGAGCCCGCGGCGTTGCATGTAGATCGCGCCGCCCAGCGCGGCCGCGGCCAGCATGCCGCCGCCGATCAGGGCCAGCATGGTGCCGTTGCCGCCCGAAGCGGTAGTGCCGTCTCCGGCGGTGGTGCCGCCGGTGGACACGGTGAACCCGGCCGTTTGGGTCTTGCCGTCCTCGGAGCACAACAGGACGCCGTCGTACTCGCCGGGTTTGGTGTCCTTGGTGACCACCAGCGACTGGCTGACCTTGCCGTCGGCTTCGGCTTCGATGCCGCTCTTCTCGGTGTACGGCTGCCCGGAACCGTCGGCGGCGCCGTAGTAGACCTTGGCGTCCTTGGTGTCCTTGTCGCACCAACCGGTGATGGTGATGGTGCCGCCGGGTGCGACGGTGTTGGGGGAAACCGTCATCGACTTGTCCTGGGTCGGTGAGGCTGACGGCGACGGGGACTTGTCGTCCTCGACGACGATGATCGTGAAGTCGTTCTTGACGATGTTGGTGTCGCCGCACTGCACCGACACCGAGTAGTCGCCCTTCTTGACGTCCTTGGGCAGTTCGATCTCGACGTCGGCCTTGCCGTCGGCGTCGGTGTTGGCGCTGGTCTCGCCGTTCTTGTCGGTGGAACCCTTGCGGCTGTACCACACGGTCGCCTTCACGTCGCCCTTCTCGCAGTTGACGGTGACGTTGAGCGTCTGACCGGCCTCGATCTTCTCGTCCGAGCTGGCGATGCTGACCTGGTCCTCGGCCGCGACCGCCACCGCCGGCAGCAGCACCACCCCGGCCACGGTCATCGCCCCGGCCGCGTAACACAGTCGTGTCCATCTCACGTGACAACACCCCCGATGTGTGCGCGTCTACTTGGCGCCCAAGGCAGAAGCTAACACGGGGTGCGTGCGCGACTTCCCGCTTTGGCGCAAAACGCGTGCGATCCCGCCAGCGGCATCGGGTCGCGACCTAGACGCGGCCTAGACGACCGTGCTTAGCGTGAAGCCATGACCGCTCTGCTCACCACCGCGCGACTGGCCGTGTCCGGCGGCTCGGCCGACTGGAGCTTCGCCTACCGCGACGGACACGGCGGTGTCGTGGCCACCGCGGCCCCCGTCACCGCCGAACAGCCGCCACACGGGTGGCGCGGCTGGTTCAGCACCGACCACAACCTGGGCCGGGTCGTGGTGCGTGTGGACGATCCCGCCGGGACGCCACTGTTCTTCGCCGACCGGCAGCCGGTGCCGCCATCCACCGGGGCCACACCACCGTGCGCGATCCTGGCACCCCACGGCGGGCTGTTGGGCCGCGTCGCCGTCGACACCGCCCGCCGCCACCGGGCGCACCGGATCCTCGGCGCCGACGACACGGTGCTGTTCGAGGTCGTGTGGGAGCCGAGTGGCCGCTACGGCGACTTCACCGCCCCCGACGGGTCCGTGGCCGCCCGCTACCACCCGGCGCAGGGCCTGTGGTTCCAGCGGCGGCTGCCGAGTGCCGAGCACACCCTGGTGGTGGCGTTCCCGGTGGCGCTGGCACTGTTGGGCACCACCGGGACGTGAGAAACCGCCCGAGGGGAGACCCCTCGGGCGGTTCGATGAAGCTATGGCTGGTTAGACCGCGGCCTTGAGCGCGTCGACACGGTCGGTGGTCTCCCACGACAGCTCCGGCAGCTCGCGTCCGAAGTGTCCATAGGCGGCCGTCTGCCGGTAGATGGGGCGCAACAGGTTCAGGTCGCGGATGATCGCGGCCGGACGCAGGTCGAAGACCTTGCCGATGGCCTCTTCGATCTTGGCGACCGGGATGGTCTCGGTGCCGAAGGTCTCGACCCGGACGCTGACCGGGTGCGCCTTGCCGATGGCGTAGGCGACCTGGGTCTCGCAGCGCTCGGCCAGACCGGCGGCCACGACGTTCTTGGCGACCCAACGCATCGCGTAGGCCGCGGAACGGTCCACCTTGGACGGGTCCTTGCCGGAGAAGGCGCCTCCGCCGTGCCGGGCGTAACCGCCGTAGGTGTCCACGATGATCTTGCGGCCGGTCAGACCGGCGTCGCCCATCGGGCCACCGATCTCGAAGCGGCCGGTCGGGTTGACCAGCAACCTAAAGTCGCTGACGTCGATGTCCAGGGCCTTCAGCTCCGGGGCCACCACGTGCTCGGCGATGTCGGGCGTCATCAGCGAGTCCAGCGACACGTCGGGCGCGTGCTGGCTCGACACCACGACGGTGTTGAGCTTGACCGGCTTGAGGTCGTCGTACTCGATGGTGACCTGGGTCTTGCCGTCGGGACGCAGGTACGGCACGGTGCCGTCCTTGCGCACGGCCGACAGTCGCTGCGACAGCCGGTGCGACAGCGCGATCGGCAGCGGCATCAGTTCGGGGGTCTCGCCGCAGGCGAAGCCGAACATCATGCCCTGGTCGCCGGCGCCCTGCAGGTCCAGCGCGTCGTGGTCGGAAGCGTCCTCACGCGACTCCAGGGCCTTGTCGACGCCCTGGGCGATGTCCGGCGACTGCGATCCGATGGAGACACTGACGCCACACGACGCACCATCGAAGCCCTTTTTGGACGAGTCGTAGCCGATGCCCAGGATCGTCTCGCGGACGATGGAGGGGATGTCCGCGTAGGCGCCGGTGGTGACCTCGCCGGCCACGTGCACCTGGCCGGTCGTGATGAGGGTCTCCACCGCGACCCGGCTGGCGGGGTCCTCGGTCAGGAGGGCATCGAGGATGCCGTCACTGATCTGGTCGGCGATCTTGTCGGGGTGACCCTCGGTGACGGACTCCGAGGTGAATAGGCGGCGTGCCACAGCGCTCCTAGAGTGGTGGTGTACGTGGGACAAGCTATGAGTGTAACGCCCATACCAGCGGCGTTTCCGGTGACGCCGCTCGTCACGGCGCCACCGGAAGAACTGATCATCAGGCGTTGTTGTCGATGTCGCCGGAGATCTCGGGGAAGATCAGCGCCATCCGGGTGCCCGCGTTGTGGCAGCCGCCCAGATGGTGGAGCGCGATGACCTTGTTGGTGTCACCGGCGATCACCGGGGAACCGGAGTTGCCGCCGGAGGTGTCGCACATGTACCCGGCGTTGGTGCTGTCCAGGTTGGGTTCCTGGATCGAGCACTCGGTGCCGTTGTCCTCTTCCTCGAAGATGGACAGTCGCTTGGGCGAGGCGTCCCCGTGGCCGGGGATGTAGATGCGCTCACCGGCGGAGGGTTCGCGTTCCTCGACGTACAGGGTCCCGAACGACGAGATGGAGTCGAAGTTCTGCACCGAGTAGAGGGTGTAGTCGAGTCCGGCGTCGGTGGACACCATGGTCTCGCCGCCGACCTTGGTCGGTTCGGCCGGGTCGTTGCCGCCGCAGGTGGCGCACTCGTAGCCGAACTGGGTTTCGGAGGATGCCACCGTGCCCTGGTCGGACATGCAGTGGTTGTTGGTCAGCAGCCGGTTGGTGTTGCCGACCCTGAACGCGGTGCAGGCGCTGCCGCCCATGAGCAGCCGGGCCACGGGTTTGGCGTTGGCGTACTCGGTGGGACGGGATTCGGCGTAGCAGGTGACGTCGCGACGGGCGTCGTTGTCGCACACGCTGCGGGTGTCGGCGTTGGCCTTGGCGTACTCCTTGGTGTCGTAGCCGCGCCAGTAGCCCTCGATGACCGCGCCCTTGGCGGTGGAGCCGGAGCTGCGGTGCAGGGTGACCTTGGCGGTGTCGCCTTCGACGGACAGGGCGGCGAAGCCGGAGTCACCGTGGCGGGTGTATCCGGCGTCGGTCTTGCGCAGTCCGTCGCCGGGTGCGCCGTGGTAGGTGTGTTTCTCGGTGCCGCCGGGGGCTGAGACGGTGAGGCTGTCGCCGGGTGCCAGGTCCAGCGACGTGAAGTTCACCTTGACGTAGGTGGCTCCGGGGTGGGACACGGTGACGGCGCCGTCGGAGTCTTTGTAGGACAGTTTTGTGGGGTCGTCGACGTGTTCGCCGACCTTCTCGACGGAGGGTTCGGGCAGGGCGGCGGGGTCGGCCTGCTGCGACTCCGCTGTGGCCGTGCCGCTCGCCACGGCCAGGGCTCCGGCCGCGGCGATGGTGGCCGCGGCGACGGCCAACAGGTGTTTGGCTCTCAAGGAAGGATCCTCTCTGAATCGACATACAGACATGGGTCGATATCTGTATGACTGGGATCCTACGTAGGCAATCCGAAAAGGTAAATACTGCTAATCGCAGTCGGACTGAAAGAATCCGGATGCCCCTTGACAAACCGGAGAAAAACTACAGTGGACGAAGCTCCGCGGCCACGGCGTCCACGACCGCACCGGCGATCGCGTCCTTGCTGGACAACGCCACCTCACGCGAGGTCCCGTCCGGCCACAACAACGTCACCGCGTTGTCGTCGCGACCGAAGGCCTTGCCACCGGACACGTCGTTGAGGACCATCAGATCGGCGTTCTTGGCGGCCAGTTTCGCCTTCGCGTGCGCCACCGCGTCGTGCGTCTCGGCCGCGAAGGTCACCAGCACCTGCCCCGGCCGCTTCGCCCGACCCAACTCGGCGGCGATGTCCACCGTGGTCTCCAGGTCCAGACTCCAGGTCGTGGTCTCGGCGTCCTTCTTGATCTTCGCGTCCGAATAGGACGCGGGCCGGAAATCGGCCGGAGCCGCGGCCATGATCACCGCGTCGGCACCCGCCGCGGCCTCCACCGTGGCCGAGCGCAACTGCGCCGCCGACTCCACCGTGATCACCTCGGCCCCCAACGGCACCGGAAGCGACACGTTCGCGGCCACGATCGTGACCTTCGCACCCCGGGCCGCCGCGGCCCGCGCCAGTGCGAAACCCTGCTTGCCGCTGGAACGATTCGCCAGATAACGCACCGGGTCGATGGCCTCGCGGGTACCGCCCGCCGTGACCAGGATGTGGCGACCGCGCAGGTTCTCCCCCACGCTCGCCCCCGCCAGCAGATGCCGCGCGAACGCGAAGATCTCCGCCGGATCCGGCAGCCGGCCCTTGCCGGTGTCGGCACCGGTCAGACGACCCGAAGCCGGTTCGGCGACGATGGCGCCACGACGCCGCAACGTCGCCACATTGTCCACCGTGGCCGGATGCTCCCACATCTCGGTGTGCATCGCCGGGGCGAACAACACCGGACACCGCGCCGTCAGCAATGTCGCGGTCAACAGATCATCGGCACGGCCAGAAACCGCCCGCGCCATCACATCGGCGGTCGCCGGAGCCACCACCACCAGCTCGGCCTTACGACCCAGCTGGACGTGCGGGACATCATGGGCGTCGTCGAAGACACCGGTGGCCACCGGCCGCCCCGACAGGGCGGCCCAGGTGGGTTCACCCACGAACCGCAACGCGGCCTCGGTGGGAATGACGGTCACGGCGTGACCGGACTCGGTGAAAAGACGCAGCAGCTCGCAGGCCTTGTAGGCGGCGATACCGCCGCTGACGCCGAGGATCACCTCGGGGCGAACCGGGGCGTCAGCACACACGGGTCATCGCTCTCAGATGATGTCGGTCTCGACCGCCGGGACACCCGAGGGGCCCTTGGGGGTGTCCTCGACGTCCGGAAGCGCCTCGGTGATCAGCAGGTCCTGGTCGATCTCGCGCAGCGCGATCGACAGCGACTTCTCCTGCGGCGTGGTCTCCACCAGCGGTCCCACGTACTCCAGCAGGCCCTCACCGAGCTGGCTGTAGTAGGCGTTGATCTGACGGGCACGCTTGGCGCCGTAGATGACCAGCTGGTACTTGGAGTGAGTCTTCTCGAGCAGGTCGTCGATCGGAGGTTTGGTGATTCCGGTCGGGTCAGCGACGGTTCCAGACACGCGAGTTCAGCTCTCCGTTGTTGTCCGTGTGGGTGGTTCTAGAAATGTGTGGCAGCTAAGGTCTTGCCCACCGGACACGCCTCGGTCGGCTGCGTCGGTGAACCGAGCAAGCCTACCAGCTCCTCGGTGGCCTGTTCGACGGAGTAATTGGTGATCGTGTAGTCGAACTCCGACTCCGCCGACAACTCCGCCTCGGCCAGGGCCAGCCGTCGCTTGATCGTCTCGGCGTCCTCGGTGCCACGGCCGGTCAGCCGCCGCACCAACTCGTCCCACGACGGTGGCGCCAGAAACACCAGCCGTGCCTGCGGCATGGCCTGCCGAATCTGACGCGCTCCCTGCAGATCGGCCTCCGTGACCGCCGGAAGACCGGCGTCCAGACGCTCCTCGATCGGCCCGCGGGGCGTGCCGTACAGGTTGTTGGCGTACTGCGCCCACTCCAGGAACATGCCGTCAGCGGCAAGCTTCTCGAAATGCGCGCGATCGTAGTAGTGGTAGTGAAACCCGGGAATCTCGTCTGGCCGCGGCGCGCGCGTGGTGGCGCTCACCGAGAACCATACCCAGGGGTATCGCTCTCGGATGAGCGCCTTCACGCTGCCTTTGCCGACGCCGGACGGACCCGAAAGAACCGTCAAGCGCGCCGCCACGGGGCGGTGGTCGTCAAAGCTCACGTGTTTTTTCTACCGGACGGCTAGTCGTCGTCGCCGGAGAACTCGGCCAGAAGAGCCTGACGCTGATGTTCGCCAAGCCCCCGCAGGCGGCGGCTGTCGGCGATCTTCAGCTTCTCCATGATCTGAACGGTGCGCTTGTCGCCGATACCCGGAAGGGCCTTCAGCACGGCCGACACCTTCATTTTTCCGGCGATGTCGTCCTTGGACGCCGCGGCGAGGACGTCGGCAAGCGACAACTCACCGGTCTTGAGCTTCTCTTTCAGCTCAGCGCGGGCCTTACGTGCTGCGGCGGCCTTCTCGAGGGCGGCAGCGCGCTGCTCTGGCGTAAGAGACGGGAGCGGCACGGGGTCTCCTAGGGTGTGGCTTGGTCTATTAAGGACTTTGCAGAGGGCCCGAGGAACCCGGCCCCTCTCGCACGCTGGGTTTTTTAACCCAGCGCGGGAAACGTAACCACACGTCCAATCGCGCCACCACGCGGGGTACTCCTAATGCGCCGTCGCGGTACCCGGCCCCTGACCCCGACACCTAGCGGCCAACGGCCTCGGCGCACGCCTCCATGGCCTGTTTCGCCGCCTGCCGCAGCCCGCCGGCCGACGGTCCGTGACGGGCGATGTCGCGGGAGTACGAGGGGATTGCCCAGGTAGCGGCCCTGCCCAGCACCCGACGCAGGTCGGCGGGCTTGCCGCCCTGGGTTCCCATGCCCGGCACCAGGATCGGGCCGTTGAGGGCGTCCAGGTCGTGCGCGGACTCGCCGGAGCGGGCGGTGTGGGTGATGCCGTGTGTCATCTGGCGACTGCGGGCCGCGTCGTCGCCGCGGCAGGCCGAAATAGTTGCGCCCACGACCACGCCCAGCGAACCCATGGGTTCGGCGTCGGCGTTGGCCGCGGCGACCTCGTCGATGACCGACTGCGCCACGGTGCGGCCGTCCTTGCGCACCGCCTTCTGTACTTGCCCGCCCTCGGCGTTGGACGTCAGCGCCAAGACGAACACGCCGCGCCGGTGCGCCGAGGCCAGGTCGAACATCGGCTGTAGCGAACCCACCCCCAGATAGGGACTGGCGGTCACGGCGTCGACGGCCAGCGGCGAGGCCGGGTCCAGGTACGCCTGGGCGTAGGCCTGCATGGTGCTGCCGATGTCGCCGCGTTTGACGTCGAGGAGGATCTGGGCTCCGGCATGCCTCGATTCCGATATAACTCGTTCAAGAAGGCCGATTCCGGCGGAGCCGAAGCGCTCGAAGAAGGCCGACTGCGGCTTGATGAACGCCACCTCCCCGGCCAGCGCGTCCACGATCGTCATGCAGAACCGCTCCGCGCCCTTGACGTCGTCGTCCAGGCCCCAGGTGCGCAACAGTTGCGAGTGCGGATCGATGCCCACGCACAGCGGGCCGCGTTTGGTCAGCGCCTTGGCGGTTCGGGCACCGAAGGTCAGGTCACCCACGTCGGGCTCCTCCTTGAGGTCGGATGGGGGGACGCGCGGGCGGGGCCTTGCGGATCGCGCGCGCGGATTTGCGTACCAGAGCCGGGCCCGAGTAGACCAGACCCGTGTACAGCTGCACAAGACTGGCACCGGCGTCGACCAACCGCACCGCGTCATCGGCCGAGGTGATGCCGCCGACGCCGATGATCGGCAGTCGTCCGGCGGTTTCCCGGTGAATGAACGACACGATGGAGCGGGTGATGTCGCGCAGGGGCGCGCCCGACAGGCCACCTGGCTGCGCGGCCCGGTCGGTGTCGGTCTTGGCGACCTTGTCGCGGCCCAGGGTGGTGTTGGCGGCGATGACACCCGAGACGCCGTGGGTCATGCACACCTCCAGCGCCTGGAAGATCGCCGGTTCCGTCAGGTCGGGGGCCAGCTTCACCAGGATCGGCTTGGGACGGGCACCGCCCGACAACCGCGCACCCTCCTCGTAAAGGGCCCTGAGGATGCGCGACAGCTGCTCCGCGTCCTGAAGGGTGCGCAGGCCCGGGGTATTGGGCGAGGAGACGTTGACGGCGAAATAGTCGCCGTAGCGGTACAGGGCGTGGAAGGACGCGACGTAGTCGTCGACCGCGTGCTCCAGCGACGTGGTGGCCGACTTGCCGAGGCTGATGCCCACCGGCACCGCCGGCCGGGGTGGCTGTCCCAGCCGGGCGGCCAGGGCCTGGGCGCCCTCGTTGTTGAAGCCCATCCGGTTGATGAGGGCCTGCGAGTCGGGCAGCCGGTACAGCCGGGGCCGGGGGTTGCCCGGCTGGCCGTACCAGGTGACGGTGCCCAGCTCCACGAAACCGAAACCCAGCGCGGGCCAGGCCGCCACCGCGACGCCGTTCTTGTCCATGCCCGCGGCCAGGCCCACCGCGTTGGGGAAGTCGATGCCGAAGACCCGGCGCGGGTCGGACACCTTGTTGACCTTCTCCAGCGCGGACAGCATCCACGGCTTGGCGCCCGTCAGCATCCCGAGGGTCTTCTCGTGGGCGACCTCGGGGTCGCCACGTCCCATCCGGTACAGGATCGGGCGGACCAGGTGTTTGTACAGCATCCCTATTCCTTGTTGAGCGCCGCGTGCAGCTCCTGCAGGGGCCGCACGGTTAGATCCCCACGCATGATGGCCTCTATCCCCATGACCGCCGCTGCCGCCCCCTGAATCGTCGTGATGCAGGGCGTGTCGACCACGACGGCGGCACTGCGGATCTCGTAGCCGTCGGTGCGCACCCCGGTGGACCCGGCCGGGGTGTTGATGACCAGCGCCAGTTCCCCGGAGCCGATCAGTTCGACGGTGTCGCGAAGCGACAGGTCCGGATCGGGGTCGGTGTGGCGCCGCACCGGAGTGAACTCGATGCCGTGGCGGCGCAGCACGTCACCGGTGCCGCGGGTGGCGTAGACGGTGAAACCCAGGTCGACCAGGCGTTTCACCGGGAACACCACGGCGCGTTTGTCGCGGTCGGCCACCGACACGAACACCTTGCCGGAGGTGGGCACCTTGCCGTAGGTGGCGGCCTGGGCCTTGGCGAAGGCGTGGCCGAAACCGGTGTCGATGCCCATGACCTCGCCGGTGGACTTCATCTCCGGGCCCAGCAGGGCGTCGATGCCGTGGCCCTCGGTGGTGCGGAACCGTTTGAACGGCAGCACCGCCTCCTTCACGGCAATCGGTGCCTCGGGTGGCGTGTTGCCGCCGTCGCCTTCCGCCGGCAACAGGCCCTCGGCGCGCAGCGCGGCGATGGACGCGCCCATCATGATGCGGGTGGCGGCCTTGGCCAGCGGTATCCCGGTCGCCTTGGACACGAACGGCACCGTGCGGCTGGCGCGCGGGTTGGCCTCCAGCACGTACAGGACGTCGTCCTTGAGGGCGTACTGGACGTTGAGCAGGCCGCGCACCCCGATGCCGTCGGCCAGTGCCTCGGTGTGGGAGCGGATCGCGGCCAGGGTGCCGGAGCCGAGCGTGATCGGCGGCAGCGCGCACGAGGAGTCTCCGGAGTGGACTCCGGCTTCCTCGATGTGTTCCATGACGCCGCCCAGGTAGACCTCGGTGCCGTCGCACAGGGCGTCGACGTCGATCTCGATGGCGTCGTCGAGGAACCGGTCGACCAGCACCGGGTGGGCGGGGCTGATGTCGGTGGCGCGGGTGATGTACGACTGCAGTTTCGCGTCGTCGTACACGATCTCCATGCCCCGGCCGCCAAGCACATAGGACGGCCGCACCAGGACGGGATAGCCGATGTCGGCGGCGATGGTCTTGGCCTCGGCGTAGGTGGAGGCGGTGCCGTGCTTGGGCGCGGGCAGCCCGGCCTTGGCCAGGATCTTGCCGAACGCACCCCGGTCCTCGGCCAGGTGGATCGAGTCGGCCGGGGTGCCCACCACCGGCAGGCCCGCCGCGGTCAGGTCGGCGGCCAGGCCCAGCGGCGTCTGACCGCCCAACTGCACCACGACACCCACGACGCCGGGACCACCGGCGGCCAGGCCGGAGGAGTGCTCGGCGTGGTGGATCTCCAGGACGTCCTCCAGCGTCAACGGCTCGAAGTACAGCCGGTCGGCGGTGTCGTAGTCGGTGGAGACGGTCTCGGGGTTGCAGTTGACCATGACGGTCTCGAAACCGGCCTCGCGCAGCGCGGTGGCCGCGTGCACGCACGAGTAGTCGAACTCGATGCCCTGCCCGATGCGGTTGGGGCCCGAGCCCAGGATCATCACCTTGGGACGGTCGCTGGGCCGCACCTCCGTCTCGTCCTCATAGGACGAGTAATGGTAGGGGGTCTCGGCGGCGAACTCGCCCGCGCAGGTGTCGACGGTCTTGTACACCGGACGCAGACCCAGCCGGTGCCGCAGGCGTCGGATGCCGTTCTCACCGGCGAACTCCGGCCGCAGCGCGGCCAGCTGCTGGTCCGACAGCCCGGCGCGTTTGGCGCGCCGCAGCAGCGACGCGTCCAGGGCCGGGGCCTCGACCAGTTCGGCGCGCAGCTCGGTCAGACCGGCCAGCTGGTCGACGAACCACGGGTCGATGCCGGAGACCTCGCAGACCTTGGCGACGCTCGAACCCTGCCGCAACGCCCGCTCGGCCGCGTACAGGCGGCCGTCGTGGCCGAACCGCAGCGACTCCAGCGTGGCCTCCAGACCGACGTTCTCCGGGTCGGGACGGGTCCACAGGCCCGCCATCTTGGTCTCGGTGGAGCGCATCGCCTTGTTGAGGGCCTCGGAGAAGGTGCGGCCGATGGCCATCGCCTCCCCCACCGACTTCATGGTGGTGGTCAACGTGGCGTCGGCGCCGGGGAACTTCTCGAACGCGAACCTCGGGATCTTGACGACCACGTAGTCCAGTGCCGGTTCGAAGGCGGCGGGCGTGGCCCGGGTGATGTCGTTGGGGATCTCGTCGAGTGTGTAGCCGATGGCCAGCCGGGCGGCGATCTTCGCGATCGGAAAACCGGTGGCCTTGGAGGCCAGCGCCGACGACCGCGACACCCGCGGGTTCATCTCGATGACGACGATGCGCCCGTTGGCGGGGTTGACGGCGAACTGGATGTTGCAGCCGCCGGTGTCGACGCCGACCTCGCGCAGCACCGCGATGCCCAGGTCACGCAACCGCTGGAACTCCACGTCGGTCAACGTCATCGACGGCGCCACGGTCACCGAGTCGCCGGTGTGCACGCCCATCGGGTCGATGTTCTCGATGGAGCACACCACGACCACGTTGTCGTTGCGGTCGCGCATCAGCTCCAGTTCGTATTCCTTCCACCCCAGGACGCTTTCCTCGATGAGGACCTCGGAGGTGGGACTCTCGGCCAGTCCCGCCGAGGCCATCCGGTTGACGTCGTCGAGGGTGTAGGCCATGCCCGAACCCAGGCCGCCCATGGTGAAGCTGGGCCGCACCACCACCGGCAGGCCGACCTCGGCGACGGTCTTGTGGACCTCGTCCATGGTGTGGCACACCGCCGAGGCGGGGACCTCTCCCCCGGCGCGGGCCACGACCTCCTTGAACAGCTGCCGGTCCTCGCCGCGCTGGATCGCGCCGACGTCGGCGCCGATGAGTTCGACACCGTAACGTTCCAGGACGCCGTTCTCGTGCAACGCGATCGCGGTGTTGAGCGCGGTCTGGCCGCCCAGGGTGGCCAGCACCGCGTCGGGGCGTTCGGCGGCGATGACCTGCTCGACGAACTGCGGCGTAATGGGTTCCACATAGGTGGCGTCGGCGAACTCGGGATCGGTCATGATGGTGGCCGGGTTGGAGTTGACGAGGCTGACGCGCAGCCCCTCCTCCTTGAGCACCCGGCACGCCTGGGTGCCGGAGTAGTCGAATTCGCAGGCCTGGCCGATGACGATCGGCCCGGAGCCGATGACCAGGACGTGGTGGATGTCGTCGCGTTTAGGCACTGGCGGGTTCCCCAATCAGTCGCACGAGCCGGTCGAACAGGTAGTCAGCGTCATGGGGGCCCGCGGCGGCCTCGGGGTGGTACTGGACCGAGAACGCGGGGGTCTCCAACAGGCGCAGCCCTTCGACGACGTTGTCGTTGAGGCAGATGTGCGTGACCTCGGCGGGGCCGAAGTCGGTGGCGAAGACGCGGTCCTCCACGCCTTCGGGCTTGCCGACCGCGCTGTGCTCATGTTCGCGGCCCGGCAAGCCGACCGCGCTGTGCTCATGTTCGCGGCCCGGCAAGCCGACCGCGCTGTGCTCATGTTCGCGGCCCGGCAAGCCGACCGCGAAGCCGTGGTTGTGGGCCGTGACCTCGACCTTGCCGGTTTCCAGGTCGGCCACCGGCTGGTTGATGCCGCGGTGCCCGTACTTGAGTTTGAAGGTCGGCAGGCCCAGCGCCCGGCCGAGGATCTGGTTGCCGAAGCAGATGCCGAAGATCGGCACCTTGCGCGACAGCAGTTCCCGCACCAGGGCGACGGGCCCGGACGCGGTGGCCGGGTCGCCGGGGCCGTTGGACAGGAACACCGCGTCGGGTTTCACCGCCAGGATGTCGTCCACCGTGGACGACGCGGGCAGGACGTGGGTCTCGATGCCGCGTTCGGCCATCCGGCGCGGCGTGTTGCGTTTGATGCCGAAGTCCAGCGCCGCGACGGTGAACTTCTTGTCGCCGTTGGCGGGCACCACGTAGGGCTGGGCGCAGGTGACCTCGTCGACGAGGTTGGCACCGTCCATGCGCGGCGCGGCCTTCACCTTGGCCAGCAGCGCCGCGACGTCGGTGTCGCGCGAGGAGATGCCGCAGCGCATGGCGCCGCGTTCCCGCAGGTGCCGGGTCAGGGCGCGGGTGTCGACCTCGCAGATGCCCACCACGCCCTGGGTGGCCAGTTCGTCCTCCAGGCCGCGTTGCGAGCGCCAGTTGGAGGCGACGCGGGCCGCCGAGCGGATGACGAATCCGGCCACCCACACGCGTGGCGATTCCTCGTCGGTCTCGTTGACGCCGGTGTTGCCGATGTGCGGGGCGGTCATGGTGACCACCTGCCGGTGGTAGGACGGATCGGTGAGGGTTTCCTGGTAGCCGGTCATGCCGGTGGCGAAGACGGCTTCGCCGAAGGTCTCCCCCACCGCGCCGAAGGCTTCGCCGTGGAAGACGCGGCCGTCTTCGAGGACGAGGATCGCGGGTGCCCGTCGGCTCATGGTGTCGCCTCCTGGAGTTTGCCGTCGAGGACGGTGGGCCGTCCGTTGAAGAAGGTCGCGATGACGCGGCCGGGCAGTTCGAGTCCCTTGTAGGGGGTGTTGCGGCTGGGGCCGGTCAGCTCGCCGGGTTCGACGGTCCAGCGCGCGGCCGGGTCGACGAGGGTGAGGTTGGCGGGCACGCCCGGCGCCGGGTCGTTGCCGTGGTCGGCCAGGCCCGCGATGCGCGCCGGGGTGCGGCTGCACCGTTCGGCGACGGCGTTCCAGTCGAGGCTTCCGGTCTCGTGCATGGTCTTGATGACGATGGGCAGTGCGGTCTCAAGTCCCAGCATGCCCGGTTTGGCCGCGGCCCACTCGCATTCCTTGTCCTCCACGGTGTGGGGCGCGTGGTCGGTGGCGACCACGTCGATGGTCCCGTCGGCCAGGCCCGCGCGCAGCGCCAGCACGTCGGCCTCGGTGCGCAGCGGCGGGTTGACCTTGTACACCGGGTCGTAGGTGGCGGCCAGTTCGTCGGTGAGCAGCAGGTGGTGCGGGCAGACCTCGGCGGTGACCCGCCAGCCCTTGGACTTGGCCCAGCGCAGGATCTCCACGCTTCCGGCCGTGGACACGTGGCACACGTGCAGCCGGGAGCCGACGTGTCCGGCCAGCAGGGCGTCGCGGGCGATGACGGCCTCCTCGGCGACCGCGGGCCATCCGGCCAGGCCCAGTCGCGCCGAGACCTCGCCCTCGTGCATCTGGGCGTCGATGGTCAGCTGCGGGTCCTGGGCGTGCTGGGCGATGACGCCGTCGAAGGCCTTGACGTATTCCAGGGCCCGGCGCATCAGCCGGGGGTCGGACACGCAGTGGCCGTCGTCGGAGAAGATGCGCACCTTGGCCGCCGAGGTGGCCATGGCGCCCAGTTCGGCCAGCCGCTGTCCGGCAAGGCCGACGGTGACGGCGCCGATGGGCTGCACCTCGACGTAACCGGCGGTGCGGCCGAGGCTGTGGACCTGTTCGACGACTCCGGCGGTGTCGGCCACCGGGTCGGTGTTGGCCATCGCGCACACCGCGGTGTAGCCGCCGCGGGCGGCGGCCCGGGAACCGGAGGCGACGGTCTCGGCGTCCTCGCGGCCGGGTTCGCGCAGGTGGGTGTGCAGGTCGACCAGGCCCGGCAGCGCCACCAGCCCGTCGGCGTCCACGATGGTCGCCTCAGTCGCGGAGCCGACGGCCCCGACCTGGCTGACGCGCCCGTCGTCGATGAGTATGTCCGCGCGAGTGCCGTCCGGCAGCGTCGCTCCCGTGATCAGCCACCGGTTCATGCCGCTCCTCCCTTGTGTCCTGACAGTAGTAGGTAAAGCACCGCCATCCGGACCAGAACGCCGTTGGCGACCTGGTCGACGATGACCGACCGGGGTGAGTCGGCCACCGAGGCGGCTATCTCCATGCCCCGGTTCATGGGGCCGGGGTGCATCACGATGGCCTCGTCGGGCAGCCGCGCCAGTCGCGCGCCGTCCAGGCCGTAGCGGCGCGAGTATTCGCGCGCCGAGGGGAAGAAGGACGCGTTCATGCGTTCGGCCTGCACCCGCAGCATCATGACCACGTCGGTGTGCGGCAGCACCGCGTCGAAGTCGTAGGCGACCTCCACCGGCCACGAACCGACGCCGACCGGCACCAGGGTGGGCGGCGCGACCAGGGTGACCTTGGCGCCGAAGGTGTTGAGCAGCGCGACGTTGGAGCGGGCGACCCGGCTGTGCAGGATGTCGCCGACCACGGCGACCCGCAGTCCTTCCAGGCGGCCCAGCCGCTGCCGGATCGTGTAGGCGTCCAGCAGGGCCTGGGTGGGGTGTTCGTGGGTGCCGTCGCCGGCGTTGACGACGCTGCCGTCAAGCCACCCGGTCAGCCGGTTGGCGGCCCCGGCGGCGCTGTGCCGCACCACGACGGCGTCGGCGCCCATGGCCTGCAGGGTCAGCGCGGTGTCCTTGAGGCTCTCGCCCTTGGAGACGCTGGATCCCTTGGCCGAGAACGTCACCACGTCGGCCGACAGCCGTTTGGCGGCGGCCTCGAAGGAGACCCGGGTGCGGGTGGAGTCCTCGAAGAACAGGTTGACCACGGTGCGGCCGCGCAGGGTGGGCAGTTTGCGGACCTCGCGGCCGCTCATGGCCGCGTCCATCTCCTTCGCGGTGTCCAGGATGAGTGTCGCCGACTCCAGATCGAGATCGGCGGCGGACAACAGATGCTCGATCACTGTTCCTCCCTGTCGACGTACACGGCGTCCTCGCCGTCCATTTCGGATACCAGCACCGACACCGAGTCGGCGATCGCGGTGGGCAGGTTCTTGCCGACGTAGTCGGCGCGGATCGGCAGCCGCCGGTGTCCCCTGTCGACCAGGACGGCCAGCTGCACCCAGGCGGGACGGCCCAGGTCGTACAGGCCGTTGAGGGCGGCACGCACGGTGCGGCCGGAGTACAGGACGTCGTCGACGAGGATGACGCGTTTGTCGTCGACGCCCGAGGCGGGGATGTCGGTGGGGCCGAGCGCCCGGGCACCGCGCATCCGCAGGTCGTCGCGGTAGAGGGTGACGTCGAGGCTGCCGTGCGGGACGTCGAGGCCCTCGAAGGTCTTGATGCGTTCGGCCAGTCGGCGCGCCAGCGGAACGCCGCGCGTGGGGATTCCCAACAGGACCGTGTTGTCGTCGCCACCGGTCTTCTCGAGGATCTGGTGGGCGATGCGATCGATGATGCGTGCGATGTCCGCACTGGACAAAAGGGGTCGTTTACCGGGATCGCGGGCACGCTGAGCCACGTCGACCTCTCCTTTCCCGCCTCACTGGACGGTCCGTTAAAGAATGGCCGTCGATCATCGTACCTCGCCGCGCCGAGCACCCCGACGCGAGATCAACTCAGAGTAAGGAAAATGCGCCCAATTTGCCCAAAAATGCCGGATATGTCGATCACTCATAGTTAAATTTGAGAGGACCCCCACTTGCATCGGGTTTTGGCATCGCCTAGAGTCACGCAGCGTAGCTGGAAATCGGTTACCCAACACCCCCCTTCACACATGGAGTGCATCGAATGGCTTCAACACCCGAGTACGCGAAATTCCTCGGCAACCGCCTACGCGACATCCGCATCCAGCAGGGGCTGTCCCTGCAGGGCGTGGAGGACAAGTCCGGCGGGAAATGGAAGGCCGTCGTCATCGGCTCCTACGAGCGCGGCGATCGTGCGATCACCGTCGCGCGGCTGTCGGAACTGGCGACGTTCTACCGTGTTCCCGTCGCCGAGCTGCTTCCCGACGGTGCACCACTGCCCATCGAGCCCGGCAGCAAGCTGACGCTCGACCTGGCAGCCCTGTACGACCACAGTTCTCCCGACCTGGCCCACGTGGCACGCTACGCGCGTGGCATTCAGCAGCGTCGCGGCGACTACAATGGACGCATCCTGTCCATTCGCGCCGACGACCTGACCGCGCTGGCCATCATCTACGACACCACTCCCTCGGACCTGATCGAGAAGCTCAGCGACCTGGGCGTGCTGATCGCCGACCCGGCCAAGTTCTTCGCCGAGCAGGACGCGGAGTAACTCGACCCCACACTCGCGGTGGTTCCCCCCACGAACCTGCCGCGAAGCAGGACGAAAGAGACTCGTCGCCCCGGCGCCCTCGGGCGTGGTGGCGACGAGTCTGTTTTCGTTAGCGGGTGTAGAACTCCAGCGCGATGTTGTCCGGGTCGCGAAACGCGATCAGCTCCCCCGTCGAACCGGCCTTGATCTGGCTGCGGGCCACGCCCAGCTCGTCGAGCCGCGCCGCCCACGCCTCCAGCTGCGCGCGGTCGGTCACCGCGAAGCCGAGGTGGTCCATGCCAGTGCGGCGTTCGTCGAAGTCGCCGGGCACCGCGGCCGGTCCGTGACCCACCAGCACCACCGCGACGGTGCGGTCGGCGTCGGCCAGGATGGCCTTGTCCAGGCCGTCGGAGCCGCGTCGGGCCAGGACCTCGAAGCCGAGTACCCGCTGGTACCACTCCAGGCTGGCGTCCACGTCGGAGACGCTGAGGCTGACGTGGTGGAATCCGTTGACGTGGGGCATCAGGGGTCCTACTTCTTCTCCAGCTCCGAGACACTCTGCAGCACGCCGTTGACGAACGCGGGCGAGTCCTCGCCGCACAGCACCTCGGCGATCTTGACGGCCTCACTGATGGCCACCGCCGCGTCCACGTCCTCGCGGTAGCGCAGCTCGAAGGCGGCCACCCGCAGGATGTTGCGGTCGACGGCGGCGATGCGGTCCAGGTACCAGCCCGAGTGCAGGCACCGCGCGATGACGTCGTCGACCTCGTCCAGGTACTCCGCGACACCGTCGACCAACTCGAAGGTGTACTCCGGGATGCCGGGCATCTGCGGGTCGGTCACCGCCAGCTTGCGACGGTCCTCCAGCACCCGGCGGATCGGCTCGTCACGCTGCTCGGCCTCGTAAAGGACGTCGACGGCACGCTTGCGGGCTTTGCGGCGGGCGGGGAAACCCGCCAAAGCGTTGTCCGACACGGCTACGCGCGGCTCAGGTACTTGCCGTCACGGGTGTCGACCTTGATCTTCTCGCCCGTGGAGATGAACAGCGGCACCGCGACGTTGGCGCCGGTCTCCACGGTCGCGGGCTTGGTGCCGCCGGAGGAGCGGTCGCCCTGCAGGCCGGGCTCGGTGTGGGTGACCTCGAGCTCGACCGAGGCGGGCAGCTCGATGTACAGCGGGGTGCCCTCGTGGATGCCCAGGGTCACCTCGGCCTCCGGCAGCAGGTAGTTCTTGGCGTCGCCGACGGTGGAGGAGGGGACGTTGATCTGGTCGTAGGTGTCCAGGTCCATGAACACGAAGTCGTCGTCGGCGGCGTACAGGTACTGCATCGTCCGCTTGTCGACCGTGGCGGTCTCCACCTTGGTTCCGGCGTTGAAGGTCTTGTCCACGACCTTGCCCGACAGGACGTTCTTCAGCGTCGTGCGCACGAACGCGCCACCCTTACCGGGCTTGACGTGCTGAAACTTAACGACGGTCCACAGTACACCGTCGAGGCTGAGGACCATGCCGTTTTTCAGGTCGTTCGTGGTTGCCATGCGCTTCTCGTTGTCTCTTTCTTGAACGTCGGGACGAAGGCGACAGGCTAGTGTACCGACCCGCCCGCGATCCCTCGATCCGGTGGTTGAGTTAGACCACATTCCACACCACAGGGGCGCCGAAGGTAAGGACCGCGGGCTACAGTCGCTACTTGTGGCTGCCGCCGAATCCCGGTGCACTTCCACTCCCCCAGATCGTATCGAGGCTCACGCGTTGTCCGCTTCCACCTCCGCCCGGACCTGGCTCATCGCCACCGGTGTCATCCTGGCGGCCCTCAACCTGCGCACCGCCGTCACCAGCGTCGGACCGCTGCTCGACCTCATCCAGCACGACCTGGGCATGTCCGCCTCGGTCGCCGGGGTCCTCACCACGCTGCCGGTACTGGCCTTCGCCGTCCTGGGCGGCCTGACACCGCTGCTGTCGCGCCGCTTCGGCCCGCAGTCGGTCCTCATCGCCGCGCTGGCCGTCATGGCCGCCGGACTCATCGTGCGCGCTATGGTGCCCAGCACCACCGTCTTCCTCGTCGCCAGCGCCGCGGCCCTGGCCGGAGGCGCGGTCGGCAACGTCGCCATCCCCGGCATGGTCAAGCTGTACTTCCCCGACCGCATCGGCGCCATGACCACCGTCTACACGACATCGCTGGCGCTGGGGACCACCGTGGCCGCCGCGATCGCGGTCCCGCTGGCCGACGGCTTCGGCGGACACTGGCAGCCCGCCCTGGGCCTGTGGGCGGTCCCGGCGGTACTGGCGATGGTGCCGTGGCTGCTGCTGCGCTCCCCCAAGGCAACCGCCGAGGCCCCGCGCCCGGTCCAGCAGCCGCTGCCGGGCCTGACCCGCTCCCGGATCGCCTGGCTGATGCTGCTGGCCTTCGGCTCGCAGTCGCTCATCGCCTACAGCATGTTCGGCTGGCTGCCGGAGATGATGCGCGACCACGGCTACGACGCCAGCACCGCCGGGTTCATGCTGGCGATCTTCAACGCCGTCAGCGTCCCCATCTCCATGGTCGTGCCGGTGATCGCCGGACGCCTCAACAGCCAGCGCCCCGTCCTGGCGGTACTGCTGGCCGGATACCTGCTCGGCTTCCCCGGCCTGTGGCTGGGCGGCGTGTCGGCCTGGACCTGGATCTCACTGCTCCTGGTCGCGGTCGGCATGGGCACCTTCCCGCTGATGCTGACCATGTTCGCGCTGCGCACCCGCACCGCGGGCGGCACCGCCGGGCTGTCGGCCTTCGCGCAAAGCGGCGGCTACCTGCTGTCGGGACTGGGCCCGCTGCTCATCGGCGTCCTGCTGGAGGCCACCGGCAGCTGGACCGCGCCGTTCGCGCTGCTGTTGACGGCGGTGGCGGTGCACGCCTTCGCCGGCTGGCGGATCGCCCGGCCCCGGTTCCTGGAGGACGAGCTGGCCGCACCCGAACCGACGGTCGCGCGACCGGTTCCGGCCAACTGCTGATGCTCCCGCGCGGCTAGTTCTCGCGCGGCACGGCCGCCAGGTGCTCCAGCGCCAGCCGGTAACCGTCGAAACCGCAGCCGACGATGATGCCGTCGGCGTGCGCCGACACGTAGGAGTGGTGCCTAAACGTCTCCCGTTTGTGGACGTTGGAGATGTGCACCTCGATGAGCCGCCCGGTCAGGGCGGCGCAGGCGTCGCCGATCGCGACCGAGGTGTGGGTCCAGGCCGCCGCGTTGAGAACCACGTCGTCGACGTCGTCGGCGGCGGTGTGCAGCCACTCCAGCATCTCGTGTTCGGCGTTGGTCTGGCGCACGTCGACGGCCAGGCCGAGCTTGTCGCCGGTGTCGCGGCACAACCGTTCGAGGTCGGCGTAGGTCTGGCTGCCGTAGATCAGCGGCTCCCGGGTTCCCAGCCGGTTCAGGTTGGGGCCGTTGAGGACCAGAACGGTCACGAGGACACCTCCACATAGGCTTGCCGCAGTTGGTCTTCGGTCACGTCGTCGACCAGCGCCGGGCGCGCGACCTCGTCCAGCAGGATGAAGCGCAGGGTGTTGCCGACGGCCTTCTTGTCGACGCGCATCGCGGCCAGCAGCTGCTCGAACGGAGCGCCACGATAGCTCGTGGGCAGGCCGACGGCGGTCAGCAGGTCGCGGGTGTGGTCGACCAGGTC
This sequence comes from Stackebrandtia nassauensis DSM 44728, assembly GCF_000024545.1. Lineage (GTDB taxonomy): Bacteria > Actinomycetota > Actinomycetes > Mycobacteriales > Micromonosporaceae > Stackebrandtia > Stackebrandtia nassauensis. Next base: position 3,321,197 of record NC_013947.1, on the reverse strand, counting down.
GACGCGGCCGGTGAGACGGCCCAGGACGGATGCGTAGACCATGCCCACGGCCACCGCGTCGCCGTGGCGCCACGAGTAGTCCTCGACCTTCTCGATCGCGTGGGCGAAGGTGTGCCCGTAGTTGAGGATGGCGCGGCGGCCGGATTCCTTCAGGTCCTCTGACACGACCTCGGCCTTGACCGCGACCGCCCGGCGCACCAGGTTGGCCAGCAGCGGACCGGCGGGATCGGTGGCGGCCTTGGGGTTGGCGGTGATGAGTTCGTTGATGCGCGGATCGGCGATGTAGCCGCACTTGACGATCTCGGCCAGCCCGGCGGTGCGGTCGGACTCGGGCAGCGTGTCGAGTGTGGATAGGTCACACAGGACGGCGGCGGGCGGGTGGAACGCGCCGACCAGGTTCTTGCCCGAGGGCGTGTTGACGCCGGTCTTGCCGCCCACGGCGGCGTCCACCATGCCCAGGATCGAGGTGGGCAGCTGGACCACGCGCACGCCGCGCAGCCAGCAGGCGGCCACGAAACCGGCCAGGTCGGTCACGGCGCCGCCGCCGATGCCCACCACGACGTCGGTGCGGGTGAAACCCGCCTGTCCCAAGCGATTCCAGCAGTCCTCGGCCACCGCGACGGTCTTGGCGGACTCGGCGTCGGGCACCTCGATGAGCAGACACTCCAGCGTCTCGCCGACGAAGGCCGCGACCCGCCGCGCGTGCTCGCGCAGCGGCGGCGCGTGCAGGATCGCCACCCGGGCCGCCCCGTCGAGGTGCTCGGTCAGCGCGATGGTCGCCTCGCGTCCGATGACGACCTCGTAGGGGCTGTCGCCGCCGACATGGATCGACACCGGCGCGCCGGTGAAGGCCGCCAGTTCCTCGGCGACCTGGTCGGGGGTCAGCGCGTCGGTGGCGACGGTGATGTCGGCGACCTCGTCGTACAGCGGACGCCGCTGGTCGAGCAGGGCCTTGAGGGTGGCGCGCGGGTTGAGGGCCAGCAGCGGACGTCCGGCGCCCATCCCGACCCGGTTGACCGCCGCCGACAACTCCACCGACAGGAACGCCACCGGCGCCTCCGCCAGCAGTCGCCGGTTGGTCTCGGCCAGCACCGCTCCCCCACCCAGCGCCAGGACGCCGTCGTGTTCGGCCAGCGCCGCCGCGATCGCCTGGGTCTCCAGGGCGCGGAAGTGTTCCTCGCCGTCGGCCACGAAGATCTCCGGGATCGCCTTGCCCGCCAGTTTCTCGATGTCGGCGTCGGTGTCGCGGAAGGACACGCCCAGCCGGTCGGCCAACAGGGCCCCGACGGTGGTCTTACCGCTGCCGGGCGGGCCGACAAGTACCAGTATCGGGCTCATCGGATCAGCAGGTTCTCCAGGTAGGACGACAGGTTGCGGCGGATCTCGGCGACCGAGTCGCCGCCGAACTTCTCCAGCGCCGCCTCGGCGATGACGAAGGCGGCCATGGACTCGGCGACCACCGCCGCGGCCGGAACCGCCGCCACGTCGGAACGCTGGTTGATGGCCTCGGCCGGTTCACCGGTGGTCACGTCGATCGTGGACAGCGGCCGGGTCAGCGACGAGATCGGCTTCATCGCCGCCCGCACCCGCAACGGCTGCCCGGTGGTCATGCCGCCCTCCAGGCCACCGGCCCGGTCGGTCAGCCGGGTCACCCCGGCGTCGGTGGGGACCATCTCGTCGTGGGCGGCCGAACCGCGCGAACGGGCCTGGGTGAAGGCGTCACCGATCTCGACGCCCTTGACCGCCTGGATCGACATCAGCGCCATCGACAGCCGCGCGTCGAGCTTGCGGTCCCACTGCACGTGCGAGCCCAGCCCCGGCGGCAGACCGTAGGCGAGCACCTCGACGATGCCGCCCAGCGTGTCGGCGTCGGCTTTGGCGGCGTCCACTTCGGCGACCATGGCGGCCGAGGCTTCGGAATCCATGCACCGCAACGGGTCGGCGTCCACGGCCTCGGCGTCGCCGGGCGTGGGCACCAGGCCGGGCTTCACCTCGACCGAGCCCATGGCGACCACGTGGGACACGATGTCGATGTCCAGGGCCTGCTTCAGGAAGGCGCGGGCGACGGTGCCGATCGCGACGCGCGCGGCGGTCTCGCGGGCCGAGGCGCGTTCCAGGATCGGGCGGGCGTCACGGTGGCCGTACTTCTGCATCCCGGCCAGGTCGGCGTGACCGGGACGGGGGCGGGTCAACGGGGCGTTGCGGGCCAGGTTGTCGAGTTCTTCGGCCGGGACCGGGTCGGCGGCCATGACCTTCTCCCACTTGGGCCATTCGCTGTTGCCCACCCGGATCGCCACCGGGGAGCCGAGGGTGCGGCCGTGACGCACCCCGCCGAGGAACTCCACCTCGTCGGCCTCGAACTTCATCCGGGCGCCCCGGCCGTAGCCCAGGCGGCGACGGGCCAGGCCCGAGACGATGTCGGCGCTGGTGATCCCCACGTCGGCCGGAAGGCCGTCCAGGATCGCCACCAGCGCGGGTCCGTGTGATTCTCCAGCGGTCATCCAGCGCAGCACGCGGCAAGTGTGTCATGGCAGCGTATGGCCGCACCGGACAGGTCGCGGGTGCCGCAAGAGCCGGAGATGAACTTCGGGTGAACAGATTTCGGTAAGCAACCGCTTGCGGTGCGCGTGTCGCGCCAGGTTTGGGGCGTCAAGTGCCCTATCATCGTGGTCGATTAGTCACTTAATGGACACTGATCGTGATCGACCGCCCAGATCAGACCAACCCTCGGTGTCCATTGTGACCAACCCTGACGCCCTGCGAAAAATCCCACAAAGTGGACGTATGTGAATTCCACAATGCGATACGTATTGATTACGCAATGTGCTCGCTTTGGTCTAACGTTTGCGGCGCAAGGGAATCCACAAGATCTCTTCTCTTAGGAGCAACACGAATGTCGAAAACGATCCTGCGACTCACAGGGATCACCATCGCCGCGGCCGGGCTCGTCGGTCTGACCGCGACCGCCGCTGGAGCCCACGAGGCTTCCCAGATCGGCGGTTCCTACCACCTCACGATCCGCGACAACGACGGTGAACGGGCCGCCGCCACTCTCACCTGCTACCCGCACGGCGGCAGCCACCCCCGCCCCTACGAGGCTTGCGCACAGCTGGAAGCCGTCGGGGGCAACGTCACCGCCATGTCCGAGGACCCCGGACCCTGCACGATGATGTGGGACCCGGTCACGGTCCGGTCGGAAGGCCTGTGGGGCAACACGTACAGCACCTACGAAGAGACGTTCGCGAACCAGTGCGTCGCCGTGCGCGAGACCGGCGGCGTCCTGTTCGACTTCTAGACCTCCCACATTGATCCGTGGGGTCGTGGCTCGGGCTGCCGCGACCCCACACCCATGCCGGGGCGCCGCGCAGGCTGCACCCGCTGGCCTCACAGCGGCAGGGCCAGCAGCGCACCGCCCAGCATCGGCGGGCCGAACGCGAACTCCGCTCCTCTCCCCCGCCGGATCCGGGCCATGATCGCCGGGACCACCGCGAGCAGCAACGCCAGCAGGCTGGCGGAAAGCACCGCCGCCCACGACACCCAGCCCAGTACCAGGCCCAGCAGTCCCGCCAGCTTGGCGTCGCCGAAGCCGAGCGCGCCGCTGGACGCCGCCAAGCCGTAAGCCATGAGACACACGGCGGCGGCGAACCCGGCCCGCAGCAACGGTTCCGGGTCACCGGAGGCGACAGCCGCCGTGATGAGGATCGCGCCGGTCGGCGGATAAGCCGTGAGCACCAGGACGTCCGGGAGCCTGCGAATCGCGATGTCCACAAAGGCTAGTGTTACGCCCAGGACGGCGAGCCCGAAGCTAAGCGTCACCAGCACCGGGTCCGGTGGCAACGCGACGACCAGGAACGTCACGGCCGCGCCCAGGCTCGCGGCGACCCGCCAGCGCGGCACCCGCGCGTCGGTCGACGCGTCGATCACCCAGCAGACCAACGGCAGCGCCGACAGCGCCAACAAGCTCGCGACCAGGATCATCGCACCGTTGTACCCGCCGTCGTCAAACGCCGAGGCGGTACAGCCGCTGCCCGTCGGGGCCGATGGCCACCAGGGACGAGTCGCCGCTGGCCGGGTTGTACTCCGGGCCCTCGGGCACGTCCAGCACCCAGTCCACGCCGTAGGTCATCGTGATGTCGCTTCGCTGCTTGGGACTGTCGGTCGCGAAGAACCGCTCCTCGGCCTCGGCACGGTCGGTGGTGTCGGCGACAACCGGGTCCTCCCAGCCGGGCGCGACGGTGAACAGGCCGTGGGCCGTCACGATCCGCCGGGCGTAGAGGTCGTCGGTGACGATGACGTCGTTGGTGGCGGTGAAGTCGCGCAGCCAGCCGTAGTCGGGCGGCACCGGGTTGCGGCCCAGATGGAACTGGACCTTGGCCAGCGTCTCGCTGGGCGGCAGCACGTACAGGACGTTGCCGCAGTTGAGCGCCAGCGACAGGACACATGCGGCTGTTGTCGCGTAGGTCCAGATCTTTGCCTGGAGATTGATGTCTCGGAGTCGATATATCTCAAGTACAAGCGCCAGTTGGGCGGCGAGCATCAGCAGCGGCAGCGCCCTCGCGTAGGTGTAGTGGCCGGTGAACCAGCCCGCCGCCACGACCAGGAAACCCAAGGCGGCCATCCACACGAACACGTCCCGGCGGTCCCGCCGGAACCGCAGCCACAGCGCGGGCAGGGCCAGCACGATCAGGCCCTGGTACAGCCACATCTGGTCGTACAGCACCCCGTGCGAGCCGTCGATGGCACTGGAACCCAACAGCGACACCACCGAGTAGTACGGCCAGCTGATGGCCAAAAGGACGCAGGAGGCCACGCAGGCCAAAAGTCCCGGGATCACCCGCGAGTCCAGCTTCGGCAGTTTCCAGATCGCGATCGCCACGCAGCCGATCGCGGTGTTGAGCGCTGTCAGCTGGTGCACCAGCACGATCAGGGTGGCCAGCGAGGCCAGCCCGGCCCACCGCCAGGCGCGGGGATCGTCGAAGGCCCGCGCCAGCATCGTCCACACCAGGAACATCAGCGCACTGGCCACGACCGACGGCAGCGGCAGCCCGATCGGCAGGCTGTACACCGACAGGAACCCGCTCCAGGCCCACATGTCGATGCCCCACAGCGTCAGCGTCACCGCCAGCGCGAACACGGGGAACCACACCCCGGAGTGGAACAGCCGCACGAACCGGTAGAACCCGAAGCACAGCAACGCCACCAGGATCGGCGCCATCAGCGACAGCGCCGAGACCGCCGAGGCCCCCGTGACCCGGGTCAACAGCGCCACCACGACGCTGTAGGGCGAGTAGTAGGACGACTCCGAGGTCACCCCGCTGATCTGCAGACCGCCGGGGTCCAGCAGGTCACGGCTGAGCCGCTCCACGGCGGTGGCGTGCACCCAGAAGTCGATGCCCCACGGTCTTCGGGCCGCCAGAACCGCCGCGATGGCCACGATGACCAGTGACACCGTCATGTACGGGGTCTCGAACCGCCGCAACCAGGCGCGCGACAACGGCGGCGGGGTCAACGGTTCGGGCGAGGGGGAAAGGCGGGCGGCTTCGGCGTCCACGTCGCATCATCCTACGCAGGCCACCCGCCCCCGTGTCACGTCAGCATTGGTTTCAGGAATGTGCCCGTGTGGCTGGCGTCGGTTCCGGCGACCGTTTCGGGCGTGCCGGACACCACGACGGTGCCGCCGCGGTCGCCGCCCTCGGGTCCCATGTCGACGATCCAGTCGGAGGACTTGATCACGTCCAGGTTGTGCTCGATGACGATGACCGTGTTTCCCTTGTCCACCAGACCGTCCAGCACGCCCAGCAGCTTGCGGATGTCCTCGAAGTGCAGACCCGTGGTGGGCTCGTCCAGGACGTAGACCGTGCGGCCGGTGGACCGCTTCTGCAACTCGGCGGCCAGCTTCACCCGCTGGGCCTCGCCACCCGACAGGGTCGGGGCGGGCTGCCCCAGCCGCACGTAGCCGAGACCCACGTCGTTGAGGGTCTTGAGGTGACGGTGGATCGAGGAGATCGGCTTGAAGAAGTCCGCGGCCTCCTCGATAGGCATGTCCAGGACCTCGGAGATGGTCTTGCCCTTGTAGTGCACCTCGAGGGTCTCCCGGTTGTACCGGGCGCCGTGGCACACCTCGCAGGGCACGTAGACGTCCGGCAGGAAGTTCATCTCGATCTTCAGGGTGCCGTCGCCTGAGCAGGCCTCGCAGCGGCCGCCCTTGACGTTGAACGAGAACCGGCCCTGGGTGTAGCCGCGCACCTTCGCCTCGGTGGTCTCGGCGAACAGTTTGCGGATCTTGTCGAACACGCCGGTGTAGGTGGCCGGGTTGGAGCGCGGGGTGCGGCCGATCGGCGACTGGTCGACGCCCACGACCTTGTCCACCTCCTCCAGTCCCTCGACGCGACGGTGGCGGCCCGGCACGGCCTTGGACTTCTGGATCTGGCTGGACAGCACCTTGTACAGGATCTCGTTGACCAGTGTGGACTTACCGGAGCCGGAGACGCCGGTCACCGAGATCAGGCAGCCCAGCGGGAACGCCACGTCCACGTTGCGCAGGTTGTGTTCCCGGGCGCCCTTGACGACCAGCTGCCGGGACTTCTCCGGGGTGCGGCGCACCGCCGGAACGTCGATCTTGCGACGTCCCGACAGGTACTCCCCCGTCATCGAGTCGCGGTTCTTCAGCAGGTCCTTCACGGTTCCGGAGTGGACGATCTGGCCGCCGTGCTCCCCGGCGCCCGGCCCGATGTCCACCACCCAGTCGGCGGTGCGGACCGTGTCCTCGTCGTGTTCGACGACGATGAGCGTGTTGCCCAGGTCGCGCAGCCGCACCAGCGTCTCGATGAGCCGGTGGTTGTCGCGCTGGTGCAGACCGATCGACGGCTCGTCCAGGACGTACAGCACCCCGACCAGACCGGCCCCGATCTGGGTGGCCAGCCGGATCCGCTGCGCCTCGCCGCCCGACAGGCTGGCCGCCGCGCGGTCCAGCGACAGGTAGTCCAGGCCGACGTCCAACAGGAACTTCAGCCGCGCGTTGATCTCCTTGACGACCCGCTCGGCGATCATGGCCTGCGACTGCGACAGCGTCAGGCCGTTCATCAGTTCGGCGCAGCGCAGCACCGACAGGCCACACACCTCGGCGATGTTGTGGCCCGAGACGGTCACGGCCAGCACCTCGGGCTTGAGCCGGGTGCCGTGGCAGGAGTTGCAGGGCACCTCCCGCATGAAGCCCTCGTACTTGTCGCGGGTCCACTCCGAGTCGGTGTCGGCGTGACGGCGTTCCACCCACGGCACCACGCCCTCGAAACTGGTGGTGTACGAGCGATCCCGGCCGTGCCGGTTGCGGTACTTCACCGTCAGCTTCGCGTCGTGTCCGTACAGGATCGCCTTCTGGGCCCGGCTGGGCAGCGAGTCCCAGGGCTTGTCGACCGAGAAGCTCAGCACCTCCCCCAGCGCGACCAGCTGGTGCAGGAAGTAGTCCCCCATGCCCACACTGGACCACGGCGCCAGCGCGCCGTCGCGGATCGACTTCTCGCCGTCCCGGATGACCAGGTCCGGGTCAACCTCCTTGCGCACACCCAGACCGGTGCACTCGGGGCAGGCACCGTAGGGGGTGTTGAACGAGAACGACCGCGGCTCCAGGTCGTCCAGCGCCAGCGGGTGGTCGTTGGGGCAGGCCAGGTGTTCGGAGTACCGCCGTTCGCGGGCCGCGTCGTCCTCGGGCAGGTCGACGAAGTCCAGCAGGATGATGCCCCCGGCCAGGCCCAGCGCCGCCTCCACCGAGTCGGTGAGCCGCTGCTTGGCGCTGGCCTTCACCGACAGCCGGTCGACGACGACCTCGATGGAGTGCTTCTCCTGCTTCTTCAGCTTCGGGACCTCGTCCAGCTGGTGGACCACGCCGTCCACCCGAGCCCGGGCGTAACCCTTGGTCGACAGTTCGCTGAACAGCGACTCGTACTCGCCCTTGCGGTCGCGCACCACCGGCGCCAGCACCTGGAACCGGGTGCCCTCCTCCATCGACAGCACCCGGTCGACGATCTGCTGCGGCGTCTGCTTCGTCACCGGTTCCCCGCACACCGGGCAGTGGGGCGAACCGATGCGCGCGAACAGCAACCGCAGATAGTCGTAGATCTCGGTGATGGTGCCGACGGTCGACCGCGGGTTCTTCGAGGTCGACTTCTGGTCGATCGACACCGCCGGGGACAGGCCCTCGATGAAGTCGACGTCGGGTTTGTCCATCTGGCCCAGGAACTGGCGGGCATAGGCCGACAGCGACTCGACGTAGCGGCGCTGCCCCTCGGCGAAGATCGTGTCGAACGCCAGCGAGGACTTCCCCGAACCCGACAGGCCGGTGAACGCGATCAGCGCGTCCCGGGGCAGATCGAGGCTGATGTTGCGGAGATTGTGCTCGCGGGCGCCGCGGATGCTGATGTGGTCGCCGGGACGTCCGGCAGGTTTCTTAGGCGAGGATGAAGACGCTTTGGTCACGGACGGACCCTATCCCCCGGGACCGACATCGCGGTGTTCGTACAGGTCACCCTGCGAGCCTACTCAGCGGCCCGGCGGGTCGCACTGTGCCGTGCGACCGATCACGGCTCAGAACAGGTCGGTCGAGATGGCTCCGGCGGCCAGCGGCGTCAGCAACGCCAGGACGGTCGCGACGATCAGTACCGGCCCGGCCGAGCCCAGCGGGCGGGCCGGTCCGGTGGTGACGTCGAGGCGGTCGGCGGGATCTCCGGCGAGCATCCGCCAGGTGGGGATCGCGGCCGCGATCGCGACGAGGATCATCCCGATGCCGCACGCCAGCCCGAGGATCCCGGCCGGGGTCGGCGCCAGTGCGGCCAGCGGGCGTACCGCGAGGTACGGCATCAGCACCGTCGCGGCCAGCAGCCCGAGCCCGAGCGCGCCGCCCAACAGGGGCGCGCGGGTCCACTGGCCCCGGACCATCGCGATGCGGCCCGAGCCGGTCAGCGACACCACGTGTCCCACCGCCAGGTACAGCAGCACGGCGTTGAGGCTGAGACTCAGCACCATCCGCAGGCTCGATGGTTCGGGCGTCGTCGCCAGTGCCCAGGCCAGCAGGCCCGAACCGGCGATGCCGACGTAGGCGACCAGGCGCCGCAGGTCCCGCTGCCGGATCAGTCCCACGATCGCCACCATGATCGACACCGGTGCCGCCACGATCAGCAGCCGTTGTGTCGGCCCCTCCAGTCGAAGCAGCATCGCCCAGGCCAGCGGCGCCTGCACTCCCACGATGAGGGCTGAGACCGGTGCCGAAGCCACCGACACCGTTGGCGGCAGCCACCAGTGCAGTGGAGCCAGTCCGGCCAGCGCCGCCCAGCCCGCCGCGACCAGGATCATCGGGGTGACTCCAGCGGGGATGAGGCTGCCCAGGGCGACGAGTGCGAGTCCAGCGGTGCAGGCCAGGCCGTAGCCGTAGGCGGCTCGCAGCTGCGCTGGCTTTCGGCGCGCGGCAACCATTCCGGCGATGAGCACGACCATGATCTGGATTGCCACCAGCGATATCACCGGCACAGCGGCCGTCGCCGCGATGACCGCGAACGGCAGTGCCGTCGTCGCGAACACGCCGTAGCCGCGGGCCGTCACCGGCCCGATCACGTGGTCCTTGATCTCGTTGGCCAGCTGGGCGGGGAAGCCGGCCATGGTCAGTGTCGCCGCCAGGCCCACGATGATGAGCAGCAGCGCCGTTTCCGGCGTGGCGATCAGCCAGCCCCCCAAGGCCTCGTCGACCTGTGGACTGGCTCGCAGCCACAGTCCCGAGACCAGAATGGACGCCGCCGCCATTGTCGCCAGCCAACGGGTGCGGCGCGTCCAGCCGAAGTAGACATAGACGGCGGCCACAATGGCGGGAACGGCGAGGGCGAGATACAGCGGCACCCCCAAAGTGTGGCCGCTGGGCTCGCGTCAGTCGCCTCGGGCTCGGGCCTTGTCCTGGGCGGCGCGGTGTCGGGCCTTGTCGCGTCCGACGGCACGCGCCCTGGCCGCGGCGCGACTGCGTTCGAAGGCCTGTTCGCGTTGGAGTTTGCGCCAGTTCTCCAGCCGCCGGGCGGTCAGGAGGCCGTCGTCGATGGCGGCCAGTACCGCGCAGCCGGGTTCGGTGTCGTGGCGACAGTCGTTGAACCTGCACTGCGCGGCGAGGGCGTCGAGGTCGCCGAAGGCCCGGGCCAGGCCGTCGACGGGGGTGGCGGCGTCGCCGGGCCTGCGGTCGAACAGGCCCACGACTCGCAGGCCCGGCGTGTCGATGATGGCGCCGCCGTGGGGAACCGGGACCAGGCTGCGGTGGGAGGTGGTGTGGCGGCCCCGGCCGTCGGCCCGCAGGCCCCGGGTGGCCATGACCTCAGCGCCCGCCAACGCGTTCACCAGTGTGGACTTTCCGGCGCCGGAGGCGCCCAGCAGCGCCAGGCTGCGACCGGGTTTCAGGTATTCGGCCAGCGCGTCCAGGCCCTGGCCGGTGACCGCGCTGACGGTCAGGACCGGCGCGTCGGGCATCGCCGCGCTGAGATCGTCGGCCAGCAGTTCCGGGTCGGGAACCGCGTCGGCCTTGGTGAGCACCAGCAGCGGGGTGGCGCCGGAGTCGTAGGCCAGTGCCGCCAGCCGTTCGATACGGCCGAAGTCGGGGTCGGGGTCGAGGGCCTCGACGATGGCCACGGCGTCGGCGTTGGCGGCGATCGCCTGTCCCTCGGCGGCCTTGCCGGCCGTGGAGCGCACGATCGCCGAGCGCCTCGGCAGTACCGCCTCGATGGTGCGGCGGTCGTCGTCCCAGGTCCGCACCACCACCCAGTCGCCGACGCTGGGCATCGACAACGGGTCCTTGGCGACGACGCCGAGCATCCGCCCGGCCAGGCTCGCCCGTACCGTTCCCCCGGCGGTCAGGACGGTGCACACTCCCCGGTCCACGCGGGCCACGCGTCCGGGGTGGTTCCCGCGTCTGTCGTAGCGGGAATAGGAGTCGGAGAATGTCGCGTCCCAGCCGAGGGACGCCATGGAGATGGTCAACGAAGCACCTTTTCTCGGTTGATATCCGGTGCCCGGCTACGCCTGAGCCGGCCCACCGATGGTGTCTGCGACACCGACGGACACGCGTTGCGTCCCGCCAGTGCGACATCGACCCGACCTTCGGGTCAGTTCCCGCATATCCGTCACCTCCTCACCGGTGTCAGCGGCTGTTGATCACTAGAAAGGTAAGCCCCGCGCACTCGCCTGGCAAGCCCCTTTTCGCGGCGTATCGGGTGTCTGACAGGCTTGGGTCCATGGAATACACCGGTGACGTGTACCCCGGCGGACCCGCCGCGATACGGGAACTGGAAACGCTGACCATCACCAAGTTCTCGGTCAGCATGATGGACAACAACGTGTATCTGTTGCGCTGCCGCGCAACCGGGCAACAGCTGCTCATCGACGCGGCCGACGAACCCGAGCGGATCATGGAGTTCGTGGGCGACGCCGGGCTTTCCACTGTGGTGACGACGCACCGGCACTGGGATCACATCCGGGCCACCGCCGCGATCGTCGAGCGCACCGGCGCCGCGAGTCTCGCGCATCCCGCCGACGCCGGGGACGTCCCGGCAGTAACGGGAACCGTCGACGACGGCGGCACCATCTCCTGTGGAGACGTCACGATCGAGGCGATCCACCTGGCCGGGCACACCCCGGGCGGGTTGGCGCTGCTGTACCGGGATCCGGGCGGGCACCCGCACCTGTTCACGGGCGACAGCCTGTTCCCCGGCGGGGTCGGCAAGACCCAGACGGCCGCCGACTTCGACTCGCTGTACACCGACGTGGAGACGAAGGTGTTCGGACGGCTGCCCGACGACACCTGGGTGTACCCGGGCCACGGCGACGACACCACGCTGGGCGCCGAACGGCCGAAGCTGCCCGAATGGCGCGCTCGCGGCTGGTGACCGTGCCGCTGGTGCGCGACACGGTCACCGGTTCCCGTGTGGGTCAGGCGGTGCGGGTCTTGCGTTCGCGGACGCGGGGCAGGTATGCCGCTACCAGCAGGATCGCGAGCATCACGAGCAGCAGGATCCATCGTGGATCGTCGACCATGAGGTCGGAGGCGGCCTGTCGGCGTTCGGCCGCCGACAGCGCTTCACCGGAGTGTTCGGCCTCGGCCCATCCCATCCGGGCCGGGACGAAGGCCAGGTAGGTCCACACGCGCATCGCGAAGTACAGTCCGGCGGCGGCCAGGATGAGGACGCGGCGTTTGCCCGCGCGCCAACCGAAGTACAGCAGTCCGGGGATGACCAGCAGTTCCAACGCGCTGTTGACGACGATGTAGTACGGGATCGACGGCAGGAACAGTGCCTCCAGTGCCTCGGCGGTCAGCGAGGACGCGCCGAGCGCGCCGTCGAGCATGAGGATGGCCATCAGGCCGCCGCACCCGGCGAACGCGAAGCCGACGATGCCGAGGTAGACGAATCCGTCCTCCAGCCAGGCGCTGAGCGTGGCCTTCGTGTTGAGCCAGGTGGCGATCAGGCCGAGGACGATTCCCCAGGCGGCCCCGGCGAGCAGCGCCAGCGGGGCGGGCAGGGTTTCGGACAGGTTGAACAGGCCGGTGATGACGGCGGTGAAGGGGACGGCCAGGTAGAACGGTTGCAGCCGTTGCTGTGTGGGTGTCATGCGGCCAGTCAAACATTAGCTGCTTGAAGCAGCAACTGTTTGCAGCAGCTATAGGGGAAGGTTCGGGGTCCTCCCCCACTTCACCTACGGGGACGGCGATCGGGGTCGGAGACTACGGTTCGCGACGTCGTCGGGTGCCGTGCGCCCGGCCGTCGGAACGCAGCCGCGCGGTCTCGCGCTGGGTGTCGTCGCGTCCGCGTCGCAGGAACTCCACCAGGAACCGCAGCTGCTCGTCCGAACAGTCGGCCAGCTGCCGCTGCCAGCTCTCCCCCATCGACGCGTAGTAGCGCCCGATCTCGGCCACCCGCTCGGGCACCGCCCGCAGCACCACCCGGCGCCGGTCTGCGGGATCGGGCGACCGGCGCACGTAGCCGCCGCGCTCCAGCCGGTCGACCAGCCGGGTCACGGCCCCCGAGGTCATCCCCATCAGTTCGGCCAGCCGGGCGGCCCCGATCGGCTCGAACTCCACCAGCGCGCCGATCGCGTGCACGTCGGCCAGCGGCATGTCCAGCTGGTCGGCGACCGCCATCTGGAACCGCATCGACGCCGAGATGTACCAGGGCATCTCGCGGACCAGTTCCTCCAGCAGGCCGTCTCGACTGGCCGTCATCGGTGTGCCTCCTGTGCGCGCCCGGTCCGTCTTCCCGGGCACCAACCTACCGGGACGGCCGGGCCGCGCCGCCGGTCATTCCGGCGGGCAGCCGCAGGATTCGCGGTGGGCGAAGACCGGGTCGAGCCGGATGGTGCGCACCGGGCGTTTGGGTTCGGCCAGCCGGTCCAGCAGCAGGCCGACCGCGCCCGCGCCGATCGCCTCGATCGGCTGGGCCATGGCGGTCAGCCGGGGTGCGAACAGATCGGCCCACTCGAAGTCGTCGAAGCAGGCCAGCGCCATGTCGTCGGGGACCTTGATGCCGCGGGCGCGCAGCGCCCGGATGATCTCGATGGTGAGGTGGTTGTTGCCCGAGATCAGGGCGGTGGGCGGGTCGGGCAGGGCGAGCAGTTGGGACACCGCGCGGGCCGCGAACTCCTCACCGGGCGGGCCGAAGACGGTCAGGGCGTCGTCGGGGGTGATCCCGGCTTCGGCCAGTCCGGCGCGGTAGCCCTCGGTGCGTTCGGCGAAGGTCCGCACGTCCTGGTGCCCCGCCAGCAGGCCGATGCGTGCGTGGCCGCGTTCGGCGAGGTGGACGGTCAGGTGGGCGGTGGCGCGGACGTTCTCGGTGCCGATCTGGTCGAAGCGGCTCCAGGCGCAGCGGTCGACCAGGACGGTGGGGACGCTGAGTTCGGCCAGGTAGCGCAGCGCCGGACCGGCCGAGCCGGTGGAGGGCGCGTACAGGATGCCGTCCACCCGGCGCTGGTGCAGCGCCTGGATCACCTGGAGTTCCTCGTCGGGGTCGTCGTGCGTGTCGGCCAACAGCAGCGTGAACCCGGCGGCGCGGGCCGCCGACTCCATGGCCGCGACGATGTCGGCGAAGTAGAAGTTGGACATCGCCGAGATGGCCAAGCCGATGGTGTGGGTGTTCTGGGTCGCCAGCGAACGGGCCAGCGAGTTGGGGGTGTAACCGGTTTCGCGGATCGCCGCCAGCACGCGCTTCTTGGTGTCCTCCTTGACATAGCGGGTCCCATTCACGATGTGGGACACCGTGGACACTGATACGCCGGCTTGACGTGCGACGTCGGCCATGGTGACCATGCGGCCTCCTTCTCGATCGCGAACGTTCTCGCGCGAATACTGACGCAAGCGGTTGCGCAACCGCTTGTCTGTGTATAGCATCACGTTTCGAGAGATCTCCCGAACCCCGAAACACCGGCACCCAACACTCCACTGGAGAGGTTCCCATGCCGAAAACGCGTGGCTGGAGCCGCCTGACCCGGACGATCACCGTCCTGATCGTGATCAGCCTCGCCGGGCTGGTCACGAGCGGGTGCGGCTCCGGCTCCGACGACCGCATCAAGATCGGTCTGATCACCAAGACCGAGACCAATCCGATCTTCATCGAAATGAAGGACACGGCCCTGATCGCCGCCGAAGAAGCCGGGGCGCAGCTGCTCACCGCCACCGGCGAATTCGACGGCGACAACGAGGGCCAGGTGTCCGCCATGGAGAACATGATCGCCGCCGGGGTGAAGGCCATACTGATCACCCCCAGCGACACCAAGGCGATCGTCCCGTCCGTCAAACGAGCCCAGAAGCTCGGCATCGCCGTCATCTCGCTGGACACGCCCACCGAGCCCGCCGACGCCACCGACGGGCTGTACGGCACCGACAACTTCCGGGCCGGTGAGGTGGTCGGCGAGTACGCCAAGGCCAAACTGGACGGCAAGCCCGCCAAGATCGCCACCATGGACCTCGCGCCCGGCGTCACCGTCGGGCAGCTGCGCCACGACGGTTTCCTGAAGGGCTTCGGCATCAAGGAGGGCGACGAGCAGCTGGTGTGCGAGGAGTACACCCAGGGCGACCAGACCAAGGCCACCACCGCGATGGAGAACTGCCTGCAGGCCCATCCGGACATCAACCTCGTCTACACGATCAACGAACCCGCCGGGCTGGGCGCCCACACCGCGCTCAAGGCCGCCGGACGCACCGACAAGACCACCCTGGTGGCCATCGACGGCGGCTGCCCAGGAGTCGAGGCCACCGCGCAGGGCAAGTTCGACACCACCGCCATGCAGTTCCCCGTGAAGATGGCCGAACTCGGCATGGACGCCGCCCTGGAATACGCCCGCACCGGAGACCGCCCCTCCGGATACACCGACACCGGCGTCGAACTCATCACCGACGACCCCGTCGAAGGACTCGACAGCAAGGACACCGACTGGGGCGCCAAGCAGTGCTGGGGCGGCTGAGCACTGTGTACCTCCACTGAACCCAAGGGATAAAGCCACATGACCACGACATCGACCACCGCCCCACCGGCGGCCCCCGTCCTCACCGAACAGACCTGGACGCGCCGGTTCCTCGGCGGCTCCACCACCGGTCCACTGTGCGCGCTGCTCATCGCCATCGCGTTCTTCTCCACCATGGCCGACAACTTCCTCAGCCTCAACACCGCC
Source organism: Stackebrandtia nassauensis DSM 44728 (assembly GCF_000024545.1). GTDB lineage: Bacteria > Actinomycetota > Actinomycetes > Mycobacteriales > Micromonosporaceae > Stackebrandtia > Stackebrandtia nassauensis. The sequence goes on along the minus strand of NC_013947.1, from coordinate 3,305,519 downwards.
GCGCTGGTCCTGCAACAGGTCACCGTCATCGGGACGCTCGCGCTGGGACAGACGCTGATCATCCTGTCGGCCGGCATCGACCTGTCGGTGGGCGCCGTGATGGCCTTCGGCAGCATCGTCATGACCAAACTGGCCGTCGACTCCGGGCTGCCGCCGGTCCTGGCGATCCTGGCCGGGATCGCGGTGTGCGGGCTGTTCGGGCTGGCCAACGGCATGCTCGTCACCAAGATCAAACTGCCGCCGTTCATCGTCACGCTCGGCATGCTCAACGTCGCCTACGCGCTGACCCACATCTACTCCAACGAGGCCACCATCACCGGCGTCCCGGCCACGCTGACCGCACTGGGCGAGACCTTCCCCGTCGGCGACGCCCGGGTCAGCTACGGCTCGCTGCTGATGCTGGTCCTGTTCGCCGCCTTCGCCGTCGTGCTCGCCAACACCGCCTGGGGACGCCGCCTGTACGCCACCGGCAACAACTTCGAGGGCACCCGGTTGACCGGCGTGCCGGTGCGCCGCCACCTGCAGTCGGTGTACCTGGTGGCCGGGCTGGTGTTCGGCGTGGCCGCGCTGCTGATGGTCGCCCGCACCGGCGTCGGCGACCCCAAGGTCGGCCAGACCGAGAACCTGGAGTCCATCACCGCGGTGGTGCTGGGCGGCACCAGCCTGTTCGGCGGCCGCGGTGCCGTCCTGGGCACGCTGCTGGGCGTCCTGATCGTCGGCGTGGTGCGCAGTGGCCTGCAGATGATGGGCGTGCTGCCGATCTACCAGATCCTCGTCACCGGCATCCTCGTGATCCTCGCGGTGACCTTCGACCAGCTCTACCGCAGGAGGAACCGATGACCGACACCGCCCGCATGACCGCCCGGGGCCTTAAGAAACGCTACGGGCACGTCACCGCCCTCGACGGCACCGACTTCGACCTGCGCGCCGGTGAGGTGCTGGCCGTCATCGGCGACAACGGCGCCGGGAAGTCCACACTCATCAAAGCGCTGTCGGGAGCCATCGCCCCCGACGCCGGGACGATCACCCTGGACGGCGAGCCGGTCAGGTTCCGCACCCCCGCCGACGCCCGCGCCAACGGCATCGAGACCGTCTACCAGGATCTGGCCCTGGCACCGGCGCTGGACATCGCCACCAACATGTTCATGGGCCGCGAACTGCGGCGCAAGGGCCCGCTGGGCAGCGTGTTCCGGTTGCTCGACAAGAAGCGGATGCGGCAGCAGGCCGCCCAGCACATGAGCGAACTCCAGATCGGACTGCAGAGCCTCACGCACCCGGTGGAGGACCTGTCCGGCGGCCAGCGGCAGGGTGTCGCGGTGGCGCGGGCGGCGGCCTGGGCCGAGCACGTGGTCATCATGGACGAACCCACCGCGGCCCTGGGCGTGAAGGAGTCGGCGCAGGTGCTGGACCTGATCGGCAGGGTCCGGGACCGGGGTCTGGCGGTCGTGCTGATCAGCCACAACATGCCGCACGTGTTCGAGATCGCCGACCGCATCCACATCCAGCGGCTCGGCAAGCGCGTCGCCCTCGTCGGACGCGAGGACCACTCGATGTCCGAAGTGGTCGCGATCATGACCGGCGCGCTGCGGGTCAGCGACGACGACGGGGAGGCCACCGAGGTCGTCGACCAGGCCGCGGCAGCCGCGGCGGGCCTGGACACCTGAGCCGGGTCAGTCGCGGCGGAACAGTCCCACGCCACTCGCCGCGCAGCCAGGATGTCAGTCGCGGCGGGAGGTGTCCCGCGCAACCAGCCGGGCTCCCAGGATCGTGGTGCTGGACGGTCGCGACCGGTCGGCGATGCGGGACAGCAACAGTGTCGCGGCGCTGGTGCCCAGCTCGTAGGCCGGTTGCGTGACCACCGACAGCGGCGGATCCACAAGGGTCGCCCACGGCGCGTCGTCGAAGGCGACGACGCCGACGTCGCGGCCGGGCCGCAGGTCGCGTTCCCGCAACGCCTCCAGCACGCCGATGGCCATGGTGCTGTTGGCGACCAGCAACGCGTCCGGCGGGCGCAGTTCGTCGAGCAGTTGCAGCGCCGCCTCGTGCGCCCCGTCGGCGCGGTAGGGCGAGTGCCGCACCAGCGCCTCGTCGGCCTGCCTGCCGGTCTCGCGCAGCCCGTCGCGGTATCCGGCCAGCCGGTCGTCGGCGGTGGCCAGTCCGGTCGGGCCGGTCAGGCAGGCGATCCGGTCGTAGCCGCGCTCGGCCAGGTGGACGGTGGCCTGCCGGGCGGCGTCGCGAGTGTCGACCAGGACGCAGTCGCCGTTGCCCGACGGCAGCGGCCGGTCCACCGCGACGAACGGGGTGTCCGCGGCGCCGACTACGCCGGAGCGGCTGGTCTCGGCGGTCGGCGAGATGATGACTCCGGCCATGCGTTCGGTCGCCGCGACGTCCAGGTAGCGGCGTTCCTTCTCGACGTCCTCATCGGAGTTGCACAGCACCACCGAGTAGCCCTCGGCGCGGGCGATGTCCTCGACGCCGCGGGCGATCGCGGTGAAGAACGGGTTCTCCACGTCGGAGATGATGAGCGCCAGCACGGCGGTGCGCTGTCGGCGCAGGCTGCGGGCCGGTCCGTGGGGCTGGTAATCGAGTTCTTCGGCCGCGCGCCACACCCGCAGCGCCAGCTCGGGGTCGACGGTCGGCACGCCGTTGAGGGCGCGCGACACCGTCGCCGTTGACAATCCGGCCAATGCCGCCACTTCGGCGATCGTCGCCACCGTTCACAAACCTCCGTCTGCGAATCGCCCGCCCTATTGACAGTGCGTCGGGCAAGAGCATAACGTGCGGAGTAATCGATTTCTGGACGCTCGGCCGGATCGCCTCGGGCACCGGCCCCCGGCACAGGAGGACACGTGGCGCGCATTGGCGTGATCAGCATTTCGGACGGCCGTGAGTACGTGCAAAAGGACATCGGCGACTTCATCGCCGGTTACGAGGATCGCCTGGTCGCGAGCCTGGAAGCCGCCGGGCACGAGGTGATCCGGGGCGAGGAGCAGGTCACGTCCAACACCGTGGCCACCGCGGTGGCGCGCCGGGTGGCGGCCCGGGGCGTCGACCTGACCGTGCTGCACTACGCGGTGTGGGCGTTCCCGCATTTCACGATGCTGGCCGCCGACGCCTCCCCCGGTCCGCTGCTGCTGTTGTCCACCATCGACCCGGCGCAGCCGGGCATGGTGGGCATGCTGGCCGCCGGTGGCGCGCTGGACCAGATCGGCCGCGAGCACACCCGGCTGTGGGGCGACGCGGACGACACCGAACTCATCGACGCGATCGGGGTGCGGGCCAGCGCCGCGGCGGCGGTGTCGAGCCTGCGCGGTTCCACCTTCGGCCGGATCGGCGGTCGTCCGATGGGCATGTACACCGCCGTGGCCAACACCGACCAGTGGCAGCGCGAGTTCGGCATCGACGTGGAGGAGATCGACCAGTACGAGATCGTGCGCCGCGCGGAGCTGGCCGACGCGTCCGAGAAGAAGCACGCCCGGGAATGGCTGGAGACCAACGCCAACGTCCACTATGACGGCAAGAAGCTCACGCCCGAGCTGCTGGAGCGGCAGATCGGCTCCTATATGGCGATGCGGGAGCTGATCGAGGAGTGGAACCTCGACTTCACCGGTATCAAGGGGCAGCCGGAACTGACCCAGTACTTCGCCACCATGGACATCGCCGAGGCGTTCCTCAACGACCCCTACGACTGGAACGGCCCCAAGGCGCCGCACGTGTGCGCCACCGAGGCCGACATGGACGGCGCGCTGACGATGCAGCTGCTGAAGGGGATCACCGGCACGCCGGTGCTGTTCGCCGACGTGCGGCACTACCACGCCGACCGGGACGTGTGGGACCTGTGCAACTCCGGGCAGCACGCGACCTGGTACGCCGCCCGCAGCGACGATCCGGCCGTCAACCTGGCCCGGGTGCACCTGTACCCCGAGGTGTTCTTCTTCCCCGCCGGCGGCGCCTCGGTGCACCACATCGCCGCCCCCGGCGAGATGACGCTGGCGCGGTTGACCAGACTGGACGGAAAGTACCGGATGCAGCTGATGCACGGTGAGTTCCAGGAATTCGACGACGAGGTCAACACCGAGATGATGCGACGCTCCACACCGGAGTGGCCGCACGCGTGGGCACGCATCCACGCGCCCGCCGCGACCTTCCTGTCCCGGTTCGGCGCCAACCACATCCACGCCGTGCCCGGTGACCGGCGCGCCGAGCTGCGGACGGTGTGCGAGCTGATGGGCATCAGTCTCGACGAGTTCACGAGGGACTGACCGTGACCGGCGACAACGCGATACTGCTGGGCGTCGACATCGGCACGTCCAGTTCCAAGGCGGTCGCGGTGGACCGGCGCGGGTCGATCCTGGCCCGCGCCGAACGCGCCCACGAGACCGCCACCCCGCACCCGGGTTGGTTCGAGCACGACGCCGAGACGGTGTGGTGGGACGACTTCCGGTACCTGGTCGGCCGGTTGCTGGAACACGTCGACGGCCGCGACATCGCGGGGCTGGCCACCAGCGGTATCGGTCCGGTGCTGCTGCCCGCCGACGGCGACGGCCGTCCGTTGCGTCCGGCGATCCTGTACGGGGTCGACACCCGTGCCAGCGCCGAGATCGACGAGCTCGACGCCGAGTTCGGGGCCGAGGCCATCATGGAGCGGGGCGGTACTCCCCTGTCCAGTCAGGCCGTCGGCCCCAAGATCCGCTGGCTGGCCAAGCACGAGCCGGATGTGTGGCGGCGCACCGAGAAGCTGTTGATGGCCAGTTCCTATCTGGTGCACCGGCTCACCGGCGAGTACGTGCTGGACCATCATTCGGCCAGCCAGTGCGACCCGCTCTACGATCAGCGGTCCTTCGGCTGGGCGCGTGACTGGGCCGAGAAGGTGGCGCCGGGGCTGGCGCTGCCACGGCTGGCCTGGCCCGGCGAGGTGGTGGGTGCGGTGTCGGCCACGGCCGCCGCCGCGACCGGGCTGCCCCGGGATCTGCCGGTCATGGCGGGCACGGTGGACGCGTGGGCCGAGTCGGTCAGCGTCGGGGTGCGCGAGCCCGGCGAGACCATGGTCATGTACGGCACCACCATGTTCATCGTCAACGTGGCCGCCGATCCGCGACCGCATCGGGGACTGTGGACCACCAGCGGCGCGATGCCGGGCACGTTCTCACTGGCGGCGGGCATGGCCACCTCCGGGTCGGTCACCGACTGGCTGCGGCGGCTGGTCGGCGGCGACTTCGCCGAGCTGACCGCGGCGGCGGCCACGGTCCCGGCCGGGAGCCGGGGACTGCTGCTGTTGCCGTACTTCGCGGGCGAACGTACCCCGATCTTCGATCCGGAGGCCCGGGGCGTGATCGCGGGGCTGACGCTGGCGCATGGACCGGCGGAGCTGTACCGGGCGGCGCTGGAGGGGATCGCCCACGGGGTGCGGCACAACCTGGAGACCATGGCCTCGGCGCACGGTTCGATCGAGCGGCTGGTGGCCGTCGGCGGCGGCACCAAGGGTGGACTGTGGACGCAGATCGTGTCCGATGTGACCAATCAGGCACAGGACATCCCGTCGCACACCATCGGCGCCTGCCTGGGCGACGCGATGCTGGCCGCGCACGGGCTCGGCCTCGACGTCGACCTGGCGGCGTGGAACCCCGTGACCGCGACCGTACGGCCGGATCCGGCGCGGGCGGAGGCGTACGACGCGTTCTACCGGCACTATCGCGAGCTCTACCCGGCCACGAGCGACGTCGCGCATTTCCTGGCGCACCAGCAGAAGCTGGCGGACTGAAGGCGGGCTCGGCGGCCCGCCCTCAGCCGCTTCGGGTGTCCGTCACTCCGAGCGCGGCAGCCGTTGCGCGACGGGTGCCAGGTCGAACGGCCGGTGCGGCAGCGTCTGGTACCAGTACGCCACCGAGGAGATGTCGTCACAGCGTTTGTTGGCGTGGCCGTGCTCGATGGTGACCTTGATGGACTCGTTGAACAGCACCGGATCCTCGATGTGGAACCGGTACATCGAGATCTGGCCCTTCCAGTTGTCGCGGCCCGGCAGCGTGATGCCGTGGTACGGGGCGTGGTAGGTCTGGGTCGGGCACCAGGAGGTGTTGAAGTAGTCCTCGGTTCCGGTGCCGTGCAGCCTCGGCGGCCAGGGTTCGCCGTCGATGAAGATCATGTCGTCGCCCTCGCCGTACCAGTCCCAGTCGGTGCTGTCGGACAGGTTGTGCACGTTGAACACACAGCCGACGTAGTGGCCGCGGCCGGTCGCGTCCAGGATCACGTAGTTGCCCTCGCCGGTCAGGTTGGGGCCCTCGAACAGGTGCTGCGGCACGGTGGACTCGCCGCGCGGCTGTCCGTCGGTGGGGTTCTCGCGGTGCCACTGGGCGTGGAAGTAGCCCAGGTCGTCCTCAGCGCGGGCGTACGACTCGTAGTCGACGTAGTAGTAGAAGAAGACCTTCTGTTGCTCCAGTTCGCTGATGAGCTCGACTTTGGCACCCTGCGCGTAGGGCATGGCGAACCAGCTGTTGAAGCCCTTGCCGTCCTGTGGACTCATCTGCAGTGGCGCCGAGGAGAAGTTCGCGGTGCGGCCGTGTCCGACGCCGAAGAAGTCCCCCAGCGGCACCAGGACGCTGGGGTGGTCGGCGTCGTCCCAGGTGATCTTGAGGACCAGGCGCCGCAGGAAGTCGGTCTCGACCGCCCAGGGTCCGTCCGGAGTCTCCAGCATCGTGGTGCACCAGATGTGGGTGATCGCCCCGGGGCCGCGCAGGTCGGCCAGCGTCACCGTCTCGCCCGGCTCCACGGTGACCCGGTCGTCGTTGCCGCCGGTGGTGTCCCAGCTCGACGCCCGGCCCCGTCGTGAGTTGCGCAGCCTGGGCAGGTCCCGCAGGCTCGAGCCGAACTGTCCGTATGCCGATTCCCGCACGAGGTTCCTCCTATTTCAATCCGGTTGTCTTCAGTGAGTCGACGATCCTGCGTTGTCCGATGAGGAACACGATCACCGTCGGGATCGCGGCCAGGACCGACCCGGCCAGCACGTACTGGTAGTCCTGTCCATATTGTCCTTGCAGCGAGTTGATCCCGACCTGCACGACGCGCAGGTTCTCGTCCTGGGCCACGGTCAGCGGCCACACGAAGGAGTTCCAGTTCGCCAGGAAGAACAGCACCGCCAGCGACGCCATGATGGGGCGGCTCAACGGCAGCACGATGTGCCAGTACAGCCGCAGGTGGCCGCAGCCGTCCAGGCGACCGGCGTCCTCCAGGTCGGTGGGAAGGCTGAGGTAGAACTGCCGCAACAGGAACACGCCGAAGGCGTTGAAGATGCTGGGCACGATCAGGCCCGCGTAGGTGTTCACCATGCCCAGTACCTCGGTCACCATGAACAGCGGCACCAGGATCACCGGCAGCGAGATCAACAGCGTCGCGATCACCAGACCGAAGGCCAGGCCCCGGCCGGGGAACCGCAACCGGGCCAGCGCGTATCCGGCCATGGTGTGCAGGAACAGCGCGATCACGGTGACCACGATGGACACCAGGGCGCTGTTGCCGAGGTAGACCGGGAACGGGACCTCGGTCAGCACGTAGGTGAAGTTCTCGGTGGTCAGGTTTGTCGGCCAGGTCAGCGCGAACACGTCGCCCTTGGGGCGGAAGGCGGCCAGCACCATCCACAGGATGGGCAGCGCGGTCACGAGCGCCAGCAGGTAGCCCACGATGGACAGCCAGGTGATCGGGGCCCGGGGTTGGGCACGGTCACGCGTCATTGAATCGACCTCCGCGGGTGGCGGCGAACATCGCGCCGGTGAGCAGGATCAGCACGGCCACGACGAATCCGCAGATCGCCGCCGCGTAGCCGAACCTGCCGTACGTGAACGCCTGCTGGTAGGCGTAGAAGATGACCGTGGACGTGGAGTTGGCCGGGCCGCCCTTGGTGAGCACGTAGATGATGTCGAAGGCCAGCGTCCCGGCGATCGCGTTGACCATCGAGGTGACGAGCACGAAGAAGCTGGTGGGGCGCAGACACGGCCAGGTGACGTTCCAGAACCGCTGCCACGCGTTGGCGCCGTCCACTGTGGCGGCATCGTAGAGTTCGTTCGGGATGTCCTGCAGTCCGGCCAGGAAGATCAGCATCTGGTAGCCCATCAGGAACCACACGCTGATGAAGGCCACCGTCGGCAGCGCCAGCCACGGGTCACCCAGCCACGAGGTGTCGCCGAGGCCCAGCGGGCTGAGGATCCCCGACACCACCCCGGTCTTGTCGGTGAGCAGGAACTTCCACATGACGCCGATGACGACCAGGCTGATCACCTGCGGCAGGAACAGCGCCGCGCGCACCAGACCGACGCCGGGATAGGGGTTCTTGACCACCAGGGCCAGGCACAGGCTCACCACGAAGGCGGTGGGCACGAAAATCGCCGTGAAGATCGCGGTGATGCCGACGCACTTCCACAGCAGCTTGTCCCCCGCCATCAGCGCGAAGTTGTCGAATCCGGCGAACTCGATCTTGCCGAATCCGTCCACGTCGAACAGTCCGATGACGAGGGCCAGCAGAGCGGGCCCGGCGACGAAGACGATCAGTCCCAGGCCGTCCAGGGCGATGAAGCCGTATCCGGCGCGGGCCTCGCCGGGGCGGCGCCGGGGCACGATGCGGGTGAGATTGCTGGTGGTCACAGGATCGACGCTCCTTCGTATGTGGACACGAACGTCTGGATCTGCTCGTCCGTGTCCGCCGCGACGGTGGCCGGGTCGGCGCCGTCCAGCTGGCAGGCCTGGATGGCGTCCGAGATGCTCCGGTAGATCTCCACCGGGTAGCGGGGTTCGCCGACCGCGATCGGGGCGATCTCCTCCACGAACTTCCGGTAGTTGTCGGTGTCGATGTCGCCGGACTTCTCGGCGAGGTCGCGGACGCTGCGGCGCACCGGCAGGTTCTTCTTGATGACGGTGTTGAGCTGGCGTCCCCGTTCGACGCAGTCGTCCTCGTCGCTGCCCAGCGCCCAGGCGATGAACTCGGCGGCGGCCTCGGGGTTGCGGCCGCGCACGTTGGCGACCAGGGCCCAGCCGCCCGCGGTGGTGATGTCCTTGCCGCCCGGCGGTTTCGGCAGCGGCGCCACCCCGAACTTGAAGTCCGGCAACTGGATGCCGAGCTCGCCGACTCCCCACACGCCGGTCTGCTGCATGGCGCAGTAGCCGTTGCCGAGGTTGCTGATGGTGTCCATGCCGCCCGAGCCCTGCGGCAGGGTGGGAGCGACCCGGCGGTTGATGCTGTCCTGCCACAGCGCGAGCGCGTCCACGGTGGCCTTGGAGTCGAAGCGGCCGCTCTTCTGGTCCTTGGACACCGGCGATCCGCCGCCCTGCCACAGGAACGGGTACCAGGTGAAGTTCTGGTAGTAGCCGGGGTTGGTCTCGAACAGCAGCCCGAAGCGGCGGTCGGTGGTGAGTTTGTCGGCCACGTCCAGCATCTGGTCCCAGTTGGCGGGAACGTCGGCTTCGGACAGTCCGGCCTTCTCGAAGGCGTCGTGGCTGTAGAACAGCGCCAACGGTTCGCTTTCGATGGGCAGACCGTACACCTTGCCGTCGAAGCTGCGGCTGTCCAAAGTGCCGGGAAGGTAGTCGTCGCGCACCGACTGGGGCAGGTACGGCGTGAGGTCCATCAGGACGCCCGCGTTGTGGTAGCGCAGGAAGTCGCCGGGGCTGAGCAGGAAGATGTCCGGGCCGGAGTCGGCGCTGAACGAGGTCTGCAGGGTCGGGCCGCTGGCGTAGTCGCCGAACGGGACGAACCGTTCGGTGATGCGGACCTTGTTGTGCTTGTTCCAGTCGTCGACCATCGTGGTCTGCCACTTGCCCTGCGGGCTGCTGGGCCCGACGAAATGCCAGAACACCAGCTCATCGGGGTTCGAGCCCGCGCAGGCCGTCAGCGAGCCCGCGCCCAGGGCACCCAGGCCCAGCGCCGAGGCCCGCAGCAGTCCGCGACGGGAGAGCCGGGACTCCCCAAACCCAGGAGACATAAGCACCTCGCGGTTGAGTAATCGATTTCTCGGGACAGTACCGACGAAGATCCATCCGTGTCAATGGGTCCGGCGAGATCACGTATCGTCACGAGAATGGACGCACTCGACGCCCGCGTGGCCCACGCGGTGGAGGAAATGCACGCGGATCTGGCGCTGTGGCTGGGAACCGAAGCGCCCCCATCGGTCTACCAGCGGATCATGCACGCGCAACACCCCGACTTCTCCATGGTGGGACGCGACGGCGACATCGTTTCCCGCGAGGAACTGGGCACCGAACTGACGGGCGCGGCCAACGCGCTGCCCGGGATGACCATCGACATCGAAGACCTGACAATCCTCGCCAGCGGCGGCGACGTGGTCGTCGTCCGCTTCACCGAGATCCACCGCCACAGCGGCACCGAGAACCGGCGCCGCACCACCGCCACCCTCACCGCCGACGTGTCGGTCGAAGAAGGACTGCGGTGGCTAGCGGTGCACGAGACCGCGATCGCGACCGGCTAGCGGCCGTCGCGCTCCCGCGATGGGAGGTTGGTCATGCTGACTGGTACAGCTGCCTGAAGTAGCCGAAATACTCGTCGGCAACACCATTGTGGACAACACGGAGGACGACGTCGTTGGCGTTCTTCAACGCGCTGTAGCTCAAGTTGTGCGAGCCGGTCACGACGACCTTGCGCCATTGGCCCGCGTACTTGGCGTCGATGACGACGAACTTGTTGTGGGTGCCGCGAAGTCGCCTGACCTTGTCGGCGTCCAGATGTCCCAGGCCGCGAACGTGTGACTGCATGAACTCCTCGTTGTCGGTCTTGCCCGTCACCACCCTGACATCGCAACCGGCGTTGTGCAGTTCGATGAGACGGTTGCGCACGCCGACGCGTTCGGTGATGTTGTGGGTGACCCAGATACGGTCATCGCCGCGGCGGCAGTCGGTGACATCGTCGAGGATCGCCGTGATCGGGTCGCCGGAGGTCACCGGGAAGACATACGCCCTCGACATGTCGTGATCTCCCCTGCCGGAACGATCGCCGCCGATCCAGGTATCGCCGCCGACGGTCCACGACCCGGCGGCCAGCCGCTGCCAGTAGGCGAGGTAGTAGCGGTACAGCGCATGGTCGTCGCGTATGGACAGCAGGTTCTGGTGCCATTCGGTCTGCGGGCTGGAAAGGTTCGACGAGGTCTGGGTGACGGTCGTACCACCGGCGCTTCTGACGATGAGGAACTTGTTGTGCATGGCGCCGCGATGCCGTCCGTCCCGGTTGGGCAGGCAGCCTTCGACGCATTCGACGACCTTCACACCGCCGGAGCGCAGGATCCGGACGGCCTCGACGTTGCGGTCGGGGTGGTTGTCGTTGGTGCCGACCACGACCTTGACGTCAACACCGCGCCGCTGGGCGTCCACCAGGTCGTAGGCGACCCGTTTGAGCATCAGCTTGTACATGGCGATGCGGATCTCGCCACCCTTCTTGGCGCCACGGATCTGACGCTGGACCTCGTCGACGATGGTGAAGTCCTGCCCGCCCGCGACCGTGTCGGGATTGGTGGTGCACACCCGGTACCGGCCGTCGGTCGCGCAGCCCGAGGTTTCGGCCTCGGCACGGCCGCCGCCGCAAACCTGGATCGCGGTGACCACGACCAGGGCGGCGATCACGCTGACGGCCACAGCGAAGCGGTGCGAGAGCGACTTCATGGCAACTCCTTCCGACGCGGCGTCAGCATCACCCGGCTTTGCGCGATGCGAGGTCGCCCTGGCCTGGGAACTCGCAGGAGGTACATACCGACACCCTAGTCACGGACACCACCACACGGGCGGATTCACGGCGCGGACGCGGTGTCCAATGACGAATCCGGCCACTGTCGCGTTTCGGCGGGACCGGTTTCGAGGATGTCCAGAAAGGCGCGTGCCGGAGCTGCGACGGGGGCACCGTAGGTCAAGGCCACGACCGTGCGCCGGTCGTCGGGCAGCAAATCGAGCCGCACCCGCTCATCCCGGTGCGCCCGCAGCGCCAGGCCCGGCAGCGTGCTGACCCCCATGCCCTGGGCCACCAGCGCCTGCACCGCGACATAGTCGTCGGTCTCGAAGGCGACCGACGGCGTGAAACCGCTGGCTTCGCAGGCCGACAGCAGGTGTGCCCGGCACTGCGCGCAACCGGCGATCCAGCGCCGGTCCGCGTAGCTGGCCAACTCGTCGCGCGGCCCGGAGGGCGAGCTGCCCGGCGACGTGACCAGATACACCGGCTCATCGAACAGCGGCGCCACACTCAACGCCTCCCAGTCCGCCGGAGGTGTCGCGCCATAGTGGAAGGCCAGACAGATGTCCACCTCACCACGACGCAGCGCCGCGATCGCCTGCGGCGGCTCGGCCTCGGTGAGGTCGACGTCCACCCCCGGATACGCGTCCGCGAACGCACCCGCCGCGCTCGGGACCAACGCTGCCAACGCGGTGGGAAAAGCCGCCAACCGCACATGACCGTTGACGAGCCCCGCATGGGACGCCAGCTCGGTACGGGCCGCGTCGATACGCCCGAGGATCTCCTCGGCCCGCTCGGCGAACAACCGCCCCGCCTCGGTCAGCCGAATACCCCGGCCCAGCCGCGACACCAACGGCGCGCCGATCTCCTCCTCCAACCGGGCGAGATGGTGACTCACCGAGGGTTGCGCGTAGTGGAGCTTGGCCGCCGCCGCGGTCACCGACCCTTCCCGGGCCACGGCGACGAAGACGCGCAACCGGTTCTCGTCGAACATCCATCGATGATATCTATGGATTCATCCGTAACTCGCATTTGATCTATCGATGAATCTCGCCGATACTCGCTTCATGCGGATACCCGACTTCAACGACTTCCTGCTGGCTCGCCGACGACTGCGCGAGCGACTGGCACCCACTCCCCTGCTGTCGTACCCCGCCCTCGACGAACTCACCGGCGTCCGGGTGCTCATCAAACACGAGAACCTGCAACCCATCGGCGCGTTCAAAGTGCGCGGCGGACTCACCCTCCTGAGCACCATGAACGAAAGCGACCGCGCCCGCGGCGTGGTCACCTACTCCACCGGCAACCACGCCCAGTCGATGGCCTACGCGGCCCGCGCCTTCGGAGTCCCCTGCGTCATCTCCATGCCCGCCAACCCCAACCCGGTCAAGGCCGCCGCCGTACGCAGGCTCGGGGCCGAACTGATCACCGAGGGCGCCGACCTCGAAGGGGCACGCGAACACGCCGAAGCCATCGCCTCACAACGCGGCATGCGCCTGGTCTCGGCCGCCAACGAACCCGACCTGATCGCCGGAGTCGCCACCACCTATGTGGAACTGTGCGAAACCGCCCCCGGCCTGGACGCCGTCATCGTGCCGGTGGGCAGCGGCACCGGCGCGGCCGCCGCCTGCCTCACCATCGCCACCATGAACCCCACCTGCCAAGTGATCGCGGTCCAATCGTCCGCATCCCCCGCAGCACACGACTCCTGGCGCGAGGGCCACTGCGTGCGCCGCCCCAACAAAACCGTCGCCGAAGGCCTGGCCACCGGCGAGGGCTTCACACTCCCGCAGGAAATCCTGCGCGACCGACTCACCGATTTCCTGCTGGTCGACGACGCCGAGATCCAACAGGCCCAGTGGCGGCTGATGTCCGTCGCCCGCACGGTGGCCGAGGGCGCCGGAGCGGCGGCCATGGCAGCACTGTGGAAGTCACGCGAACAACTCGCGGGCCGCAAGGTCGCCATCATCTGCAGCGGCGGCAACGCCAGCCAGTCCGAACTGCGCGACTGCCTCACCTCAGCCGCCATGTGACCGTTCCCGAGCGAACCGTGAGGTTCATCGTGACCACACTCGACCAACTCCCAGCGGGGCTTCAGCGAGCGCTCATCCCGCCGTCATCGTCCTCATCGGAGGCATCGTCGGTGTCGCCAACACCCCGGTCGGGCCCGAAGGGGATCCCGACGCCACCGACGGCCAGTGGAAGGCCGCCTTCGGGTGCTTCCCGGTTGTCGCCATCACGATCGTCAGCGCCGTCGTGTTCGTGGTCGCGCTGCGGCGGCGGAAGTGACCCGTTCGCGGGTGGGGTCAGTCGCGGTTGGACAGGCGCCAGTAGTGCTTGCCCTTGTCGTAGCGCACCATGACGCCGAGGTCGCGTAGTTCCTTGTCGATGTCGGCGAGGTCGGGGTCCATTTTCTTCAGTTCCTTGGTGCGCGTGCGCAGTAGGGCGTTGCCGCCCTTGGGGAGGTCCGGGGTGCCGTCGACCCAGCGTCGCCATTCGTCGGCGTGTGGGTCGGCCTCGTGCCAGGTGAATCCGCAGTCGATGAAGTCCTGGCGCATGCGTTCGCGGGGGATGTCGGTCTTCTCGCGCAGGAGTTCGGTGCCGTTCGCGCCGAGCAGAACCAGGTATTTGCCGTCGCGGAAGGCTCCGGTGACGTCGGTGGTGGCGACCTTCTTGGACTTGCCGCCCCGGGTGGCGGTGATGTCGTCGTCGGTGATGGTGACCTTGAGGCTGTCGGCGTGGCCGAGGAACGCCAGGCCGAGGCCGAGCAGTACGCCAACGACGATCGCCCCGATCGTCAGGTAGGGCTCCGGGGCCGAGGCCGCGAGGTCGAACAGGCCCTCGAACGGTACCCAGTCCTGGCCTGACAGCCAGTCCACGAATCGGCTCAGGCCCCACAGCAGTGCCCCGCCGATGAGTGGGAAGCCCAGCCACATCAGCACGAAGACCCACGGTGCCTCGGCGATTTCCTTCCGTACGCGTCCCTGCGCGTCGGCGTCCATGTCGTATTGCCTTTCCTCAAGTTCCCGCAGCGATTCTGCCGGGTGGCCGTCGGCGGGTGCATGTCGGGTATGGAGGTCGGGAATGTGGGTTCCGGTGGGGCGGTGATAGGAATATGTGCATGCCTTTGTTCGATTTCCCGCTGGACGAGCTGCGCGCCTATCGGCCCGAACCCGATGAGCCCCAGGACTTCGACGCGTTCTGGGACCGCACCTCCGAGGTCGCGGACCGGCATCCGCTGGACGTCCGGTTGACGCCGCAGCCGGGGCATCTGGGCTTGGTGGACGTGTGGGACGTGCGGTTCGCGGGCTGGAATGGTGACCCGATCAACGCCTGGCTGATCGCTCCGGCCGGGGCGAGCCGGGTGGGGTGCGTGGTCACGTACATCGGGTATCACGGGGGCCGGGGGTTTCCGCACCAGCATCTGCGGTGGCCCGTCGCCGGGTGGGCGACGCTGGTGGTGGACACGCGGGGGCAGGGTGCGTCGGCTTCGGCATCGTCGGGCGTTACCGGTGACCCGCACGGCAGCGAGTTCGGGCACGCTCCGGGGATGCTCACCAAGGGCATCCTGGATCCGGACGAGTACTACTACCGGCGGGTCTTCACCGACGCGGCGCGGGCGGTGGACGTGGCCGCGTCACTGGACATCGTGGACGAGTCGCGGATCGTGGTGTCCGGGCATTCGCAGGGGGGCGGCATCGCGCAGGCGGTGTCGGCGTTGCGGCCGGGGGTGGCCGCGGCGTTGGTCAACGAGCCGTTCCTGTGTCACTTCCGGCGTTCGTGCGAGATCGCCTCCACCGGCCCGTATCCGGAGCTCGTCGCGTTCCTGGGTGCGCAGCGGGATCTGGAGCAGCGGGTGTTCGCGACACTGTCCTACTTCGAGGGTATGAGTTTCGCGTCGCGGGCCCAGGCACCGGCGCTGTACTCGGTGGCCCTCATGGACACCACGTGTCCACCCTCGACGGTGTTCGCGGCCTACAACCGTTGGGCGGGACCGAAGGACATCGAGGTGTGGCCGTGGAACGGGCACTCCGGCGGCGAGGGGTACCACGCGCAGCGGCAGCTGGAGTGGCTGAGCGAACGCTTCGGGACGGGCTGAGGTTCAGCCGAGCCGTTCGGGCAGTTCGGCGCCGGTGGCGGCGGTCCATTGCCGGACGGTGCCGTCGGAGGAACCGGAGATGACGCGGTTGCCGTCGGTGCTCCAGCACAGGGTGTTCACGGTGCCGGTATGGCCTTCGCCGACGCGGTGTTCGCGGCCCGATCCGGCGTCCCACAAGCGGACCCGGCTGTCGATGCCACCCGAGGCGATGAGTTTCCCGTCCGGTGACCAGGCAACGGTCTGAACCGCCGCCTCGTGGGCCTGTTTGAGGTGCTGGTCGCTGGAGTCGCTCAGCCGCCAGATGCGCAGGCCGCCGGCGGCGTCGCCGGACACCAGCCAGTCCCCGTCGGGAGAGAACGCCAACGTGCGCACGCCGACCGGCGCGCAGTTGAGCACTGTGGACGGGCTGTCCTCGCCGGTGCGCCACACCTTGATGGTGCCCAGTGAGCCACCGGCCGCCAGCCGGTCGCCCGCGTGGTTCCACACCAGCGCCCGCAGCGGTTCGCCTTCGGGGCCGGAGCTGAAGCGCCAGGTGCGGGAGCACTCCCCCGTCGCGGGGTCCCACACCAGGATCTCGGTACCGGTCGCGGTGGCCAGGCCGGTGGCCGACCAGCTCAGCTGTTTCACCTCGTCGGGGCAGGCGATGGTGCGCGTGGATGCGAAGGCGTTGTCGTTGTCGCGCCACAGCGTGACGGTGTTGCCGGAGCCGACGGCCAGTAGGCCGGGGGCTTCGGTGGACCAGCGCACGCCGACGACCGGGCCGTCGTGGTCGCGCAGTACGACGCTGGGCGCGGTGCCGGACACCGTGGAGACGGTGACGCTGTCGGGTCGGGCGACGGCCAGACGGCCCTCGCGGGCATGCGCAAGCGCCAGCACGGGGCCTTCGGCCGGAGTGGTGGTCATGGGTGCCGGGGGCGGCGGTGCGGTGGCGGGGATCGCGGTCGAGGGCGGCCCGGCCTGGGCGGCGGGCACGGCGGCCGTCGGCGACGGCTGTCGCAGGGCCGCTTCGGGTTCGGCGGTGGCCACACCGGACGGAGCCGCCATCGCCGCGGCCAGCGGCGCGGCGGTGCCAGTGGCGTCCGCGGGGTGCGGCTGCGGGATCGAGGGCGTGGCCGAGGCCAGGGGCGCGGCGGTGCCGTCGGCTTCGGCGGGGCGCTGCTGCGGAACCGGCGGTGCGGCCGCGACCTGCGGTGCCGCGGCTTCGGCGGGGAGGTCGACGGAGACAACCGCTTGCGCCAGCACCTCGGATTCGGGGGTGATCGCCGGGCGCGTCGGGACCTTGGCCACGCCCCGGTACACCGGACGCGGCGGCGGTTCCACCACGACCGGCGGCAGGGCGGCGATCATGGTCGGCGAGCCGTCGGGGCTCGCGTGGGATTCGCGGCCCGGCGCGTCGATGGCGCCGCTGGCCACCACGAGTTCGGGTTGTTCCAGGACGGTGGGCGCGATCCGGGTCTCGCGCATCAGCAGGGTCGACGACAGCGGCATCCGGCTGGCGCCGCCCACCAGGAACAGGCCCGCGACCTTGTCCATGCCGATCTTGGCTCCGGCCAGGACGTCCATGGTGAGCGCGACGGTCTCGGCCAGCAGCGGGCGGGCCAGGGTGTCGAGTTCCTCGCGGGTCAGGTGCGCGTCGACGTCCAGGACCGGGATGAACAGGGCCGAGTTGGACTCGCGGCTGAGGATCTCCTTGGCGTCGCGCACGTCCCGCCACAGGCCCCGGCGGTGCCGACGGTCGGCGGGGCTTTCGGGTTCGCGCAGCCGCCGCCACTGGCCGTCCTCGCCCGGGTAGGTCTGTTCCAGGTGCCGCACGATCGCGAAGTCGATGTCGACGCCGCCCACGTCGGGCAGGCCACCGGTCGCGGTGACCTCGAGGTTGTCCCCCGCCATCCGGACCACGCTGACGTCGAAGGTGCCGCCGCCCAGGTCGTAGACGACGATGTGGCTGCCGTCGGGGAAGGTGTGGCCCAGGTGGGTGACGAAGTGGGTGGCCGCCGCGACCGGTTCGGAGGCGAAGCGCGGCGGCGGCAGTCCGGCCTGGTAGGCGGCGGTGCTCAGCAGCTTCAGCCGCTCGTTGGCCCAGCCCGCCGGGTGGGTGAGCACCACGGTGCCGGGCATGACGCCCGCAACCCGCTGGGCCTCGGCGGCGACGCGGGCCAGCACGGCGGCGGCCAGGTCGACGGCCTTGAACTCCCGCTGTCCCAGCAGGACGGTGGTGTCGGCGATGCAGCGCTTGGGGTGCGGTTCGAAGCTGGCGGGGTCGGACATGGCGGCGCGCTCGGCGTCGCGGCCGACCAGCAGTTTGCCTTCGGTGGCGAACACGGCCGAGGGCAGCACCGGGGAACCGTCGAACAGCAGCGGGGTAGCCGGAAGGCCAGGACGTTCCATGACCGCGATGGTGTTGGAGGTCCCGAAATCGATTCCCAGGCGCACCTGGGTCGCCGACGCCGACATACTCCGACAATAGGACACTCGCCACAGTCGGTCGCGGGCCCTCACCCCCGGAAACGTAAGCACTGTGGACGTTTTAGAGTACGTTGCCGCGCCGCGATTCTCCGGGCCACGGCGAGGAAAGACCGGAAGCGTCCGATTCCGGCGATTCGAACGGCACAATTGGGGTATATGAATACATTTTTCCCGTCGCCGAGCGTGCCGCCGGTCACACGGCCCGCCTCCCGACCGGATACGCCCGTAACCGAGAATGGACATCATGTCAAAACGCACTGACCTGCGCAATGTCGCGATCATCGCCCACGTCGACCACGGGAAGACCACTCTGGTCGACGCCATGCTGCGCCAGGCCGGTGCCTTCCGCCCCGGCGCGGACGTGGACGACCGGGTCATGGACTCCATGGACCTGGAACGGGAAAAGGGCATCACCATCCTGGCCAAGAACACCGCCGTGCACCATCACACGCCCGACGGCCAGGAACTGACCATCAACATCATCGACACCCCCGGCCACGCCGACTTCGGCGGTGAGGTCGAACGCGGCCTGACCATGGTCGACGGGGTGCTGCTGCTGGTGGACGCGTCCGAGGGACCGCTGCCGCAGACCCGGTTCGTGCTGCGCAAGGCGCTGGCGGCGAAACTGCCGATCGTCCTGGTCATCAACAAGGTCGACCGGCCCGACGCCCGCATCAAGGAGGTCGTCGACGAGGTCTACGAGCTGTTCCTCGACCTGGACGCCGACGAGACCCAGATCGACTTCCCGATCGTGTACGCCTGTGCCCGCGACGGCATCGCCTCGCTGTCGGAACCCGGCAACGGTCAGGTGCCCGCCGATTCGACGAACCTGCAGCCGCTGGTCCAGACGCTGCTGGACACCGTCCCCGCGCCGACCTTCGACGAAGGCGCGCCGTTGCAGGCGCACGTCACCAACCTGGACGCGTCCCCGTTCCTGGGACGGCTGGCGCTGTGCCGGGTGCGGCAGGGAACGATCCACAAGGGTGAGACCGTGGCCTGGTGCCGCACCGACGGGACCGTCGCCAAGGTGCGGGTCTCGGAGCTGCTCATGACCGAGGGCCTGGAGCGCAAGCCCGCCGCCGAGGCCGGCCCGGGCGACATCATCGCCGTGGCCGGTATCCCCGAGATCATGATCGGCGAGACCCTCGCCCACGCCGAACACCCCGAGCCGCTGCCACTGATCCGGGTGGACGAACCGGCGATCTCCATGACCATCGGCACCAACACCTCGCCGCTGACCGGGAAGGTCAAGGGCGCCAAGGTGACCGCCCGTCAGCTCAAGGACCGCCTGGACCGGGAGCTGATCGGCAACGTGTCGCTGCGGGTGCTGCCCACCGAGCGTCCCGACGCCTGGGAGGTGCAGGGCCGTGGCGAACTGGCGCTGGCGATCCTGGTCGAGCAGATGCGGCGCGAGAGCTTCGAGCTGACCGTCGGCAAGCCGCAGGTCGTCACGCGTGAGATCGACGGCAAGACCTGCGAACCGGTGGAACGGCTGACCATCGACGCCCCCGACGAGTACCTGGGCGCGATCACGCAGCTGCTGGCCACCCGCAAGGGCCGGATGGAGCAGCTGGTCAACCACGGCACCGGCTGGATCCGGATGGAGTGGCTGATCCCGGCGCGCGGCCTGATCGGCTTCCGCACCGAGTTCCTGACCGAGACCCGCGGCACCGGTATCGCCCACCACGTCTTCGAAAGCTACGAGCCGTGGTTCGGGGAGCTGCGCACCCGTCCGTCGGGTTCGCTGGTCGCCGACCGCTCCGGGGTCGCGGCGAGCTACGCCATGTTCAACCTGCAGGAACGCGGCACCCTGTTCGTGGAACCGACCACCGAGGTCTACGAGGGCATGATCGTGGGCGAGAACTCGCGCGCCGACGACATGGACGTCAACATCTGCAAGGAGAAGAAGCTCACCAACGTCCGGCAGTCCACGGGCGAGGAGCTGGAGCGTCTGGTACCGCCGCGCAAGCTGTCGCTGGAGCAGGCGCTGGAGTTCTGCCGTGGCGACGAGTGCGTCGAGGTGACCCCGGAGGCGATCCGGATCCGCAAGGTCGAGCTGGACGCGAAGCTGCGCGAGCGTTCCCGCCGCACCGGCGCGCCCCGCTAGGACGGCGAGACTGTCGACCCGGCCGGTTCCGCCACGCGCGGCACCGGCCGGGTCTCGTTGTGCCAGCGGGCTTTGCGAGCCGCGCGGCGGAACACCCGCAGCAGCACCGGCCCGCAGGTGAGGATGAGGACGGTCGTGGTGATGGCCCGGCCGATGTCCCAGCCCAGCGAGGTGGCCAGGTTGAACGCGACCAGTCGGGACAGGTTCTCGGCGACCGAGGCGCCGGCCTCATAGGACAGCGGTGAGCCGTCGGAGACCGCGTACGGCCAGAACGACAGGTTCAGCATCAGGCCGAAGCCCAGGCTCGCGACCGCGCCGTATCCGGACAGCATGACGAGTTCCCACCAGCCGCGGGCGCGCGGCAGCAGCCCGGCCCCGAGGGCGAAGAAGGCCGCGCCGAGCATCTGGAACGGCAGCCACGGCCCGACGCCGCCGGTCAGCAGCGCCGAGGCGAACAGCGCGGTGTTGCCGAGGACGAAACCGAAGCCGGGGCCGTAGACCCGTCCGGCGAGGAGCAGCAGGAAGAACACCGTCTCCACCCCGGCGGTTCCGGCGCCGAACGGCCGCACCGCGGCGATGACCGCCGACAGGACGCCGAGCATGGCCACCGCTTTGGCGTCGAGGCCGCCTTCGGATATCTGGACCAGCATCGCGGCCAGGACCAGCGGCAGCAGCCCGGCGAACAGCCACGGGCCGGTGAGGCCCTCGGACAGGTGCGAGGAGGGGGTGATCAGCAGTGGCCAGCCGACGGCGGCGACGCCGAACAGGCCGCCGACGGTCAGGGTGAGGGCGGTGCCCCAGCGCAGCCGCAGGGTCGTCATGCCGGTACCTCCCCGAGTGCCTGGACCACTTCGGACACCGTCAGGTACGGGGCCGGTGCCAGCACTTTGGACACCTGTGGGGCGAAGATGGCCGAGGACGTCACGATGTCGCGGGCGGGCCCGTCGGCGACGATCTCGCCGTCGGACACCACGATGACGCGGGTGGCGTATTCGGCGGCGAACTCGACGTCGTGAGTGGTGACGAGGCTGGTCTTTCCGGTGGCGGACAGGGCGTGCAGCATCGTGGCCAGTTCGGCTTTGGCGGGGTAGTCGAGGCCGCGGGTGGGTTCGTCCATGAGCAGCAGTGCGGGTTCGGCGGTCATGGACACGGCCACCGCGAGCGCGAGTCGCTGCCCTTCCGACAGGTCCCGGGGGTGGGTGGCGGGGTCGACATCGGACACGAGTGTGGACAGGATGTCGCGGCAGCGGCCGGGCGGCGCATCCGATTCGCGGTCGGCCTGTTCGCATTCGGCGGCGACGGTCTCGGCGTACAGCAGGTCGGTGGGTTCGGCGGGCACCAGCCCGGCGAGCTGGCGTCGTTCACGGGGGTCGAGCGTCTTCGGGTCGCGGCCCGCGACGCGTACCGTCCCGGCGTCGCGCCGTCCGGTGCCCTGCATCGCCCACAGCAGGCTCGACTTGCCGGAACCGTTGCGGCCCATGACGGCGACGCGTTCGCCTTCGGCGATGTCGAGGTCGATGCCGCGCACCGCTTCGACTCCGGGGTAGCGGACGGTCAGGCGACGCACTTCGACAAAGGGGCGGTCGGCGTTCGCGGGGGCATTCGGGGGTGGGGGCTCGGTCGTGTCCGTGAGCCGCTGCCGCAGGTCGGTGGCCGCTCGCCGGGCCTGCCGCACCGACACCGGGACGGTCGGCCACGCCATGGCCTTGGCCAGTCGCACCACCGGCGGCGCCACCGGCGACGACCGCAGCACCTCCCCCGGTTCTCCCGCCGTCACACCGGTTTCGCCGCCGCGCACCAGGACGACGCGGTCGGCGTACTGCACCACCCGCTCCAGCCGGTGCTCGGCCAGCAGCACCGTCACGCCGAGGTCGTGGACGAGCCGGTGCAGGGCCGCCAGCACCTCCTCGGCCGCGCCGGGGTCCAGCGCCGAGGTCGGTTCGTCCAGGACCAGGATCCGTGGCTGCGCGGTCAGGGCCGCCCCGATGGCGACGCGCTGCCGCTGTCCCGCCGACAGGCTCCCCAGCGGACGGTCGCGCAGGTCGGCCAGCCCCAGCAGGTCCACGGTCTCGGTGACTCGTTTGCGCATCACCTCGTCGGAGGTGCCCAGCGACTCCATCGCGTAGGCCAGCTCCTCCTCGACGTACTCGGAGACGAAGCCCGCCAACGGATCCTGGCCGACGTAGCCGACGACGTCGGCCAGTTCGGCGGGCCGGTTGTCGCGCGTGGAGCGTCCGTCCACGGTGATGCGTCCGGTGACCTCGCCGCCGGTGAAGTGCGGGACCAGGCCGTTGACGCACGACAGCAGTGTGGACTTCCCGGAACCGGTGGCGCCCACGACGAGGCACAGCTCCCCCTCGGGTATCTCGAGGTTCACCCGGCTGAGGACGTCGTGGTCGGCTTCGGGGTAGCGAACCGAGACGTCGTCGAAAACGATCATGCCGCCACCTCGCGTTTCACCGTCGCCGTCACGACGGTGCGTGTTGCCGGGGCCGCGGCCGCCGGGACGAGTCCGATGAGGATGCCGAGTGCCGCCAGCAACGGCAGCGGCGGCAGCTGAGCCGGTTGGGTCTCGGCGATGAGGCCGGCCGGTGACAGCACCTCGGAAACGATGATCGCCGCGAGCACGGCCAGCCCGCTGGCCACGACCGTCCACTCCCGAACCCCGAACGGGTCTGGACGGTAGCGGGTGCGCGGCACCCGCCGGGCCGCCAGCACGATGCCGCCGCCCGCGAGCACCGCGCCGCCGGTCAGCAGCGCGGCCGCGGCCGTCGGGGAGGTCTGCGCGCCCAGCAGCCCGTATGCCCCGACGCACAAACCCAACAGCCCCAGCAACAGCAGCGCCGCCGTGGCCCGCCGGGCCGGTTTCGGGATGCCGGTCTTGCGTCCATAGCCCCGGCAGTCCATCGCCGCCGCCAGCGACAGCGACCGGTCCAGGGCGTCGTGCAGCACCGGCGCCACCACGCGCCGCAGCACGTGCCCGGGCCGCTTCGAGGTGTCGCCGCGCAGCTGCCGGGCCCGGTGGACCCGTTGGGTACTGGTGACCAGCTGCGGCGCGACGGTCAGCGCCACCACCACGGCCACGCTCACCTCGTACAGCGCGGCGGGCATGCTGCGCACCAGCCGCCGAGGGCTGGCCAGCGCGTTGGCGGCCCCGACGCAGGCCAGCAGCGTCGCCAACCGCAGCCCGTCGTACACGGCGAACAGCACCCCTTCGAGGGTGACGGGTCCACCGATGCGGATCCCTTGCGTCCATTCGGGAAGCGTCAGCGACGGCAGCTCGAACAGCACCGTCGGGCCCTGCACGCCGCCCAACAGGATGTGGAACACCAGCCGGATGCCGATGGCGATGAACCCGATCATCAGGAACACCCGGTAGGCGTTCGACCAGGGTTCGTCGCCGCGGCGGGCGGTCACCACGTAACCGGCGACCGCCATGATCATCAGCAGCAGCCACGGGTTGGTGACGCGGCTGGCGGCGGTGGCCAGGCACACCGCCCACACCCACCACGCCACCGGATGCAGCCGCCCGGCACGCGTCATTCGGACGGTTCCGCCGCTTCGACCGGCTCCGTTTCGCCGCGTCGGCGTTGCCAGGTGCGCCAGCCCAGTGCCGCCAGCAGCACCAGCACGATCCCGGCACCGAAGATGCCGCCGACCGTGCCCATCTGGGAGCCCACGTTGGACGCGTTGTCGTAGCCATCGGAGCCCGAACCGGGGTCCGCCGCCGGATCCTCGGCGCCGGGCGCGGTCTGGCTGCCCGAGCCGCTGGCCGAGGGCGAGTCGCGGTCCTTCTTCTTGTCGGACGCCGAGGGGTCGCCGGGCTTGCCGGACTTCTTCGAGCCGCCGTCGTCCTTTCCGCCACCGCCACTGCCGCCGCCGTCACCGGAACCGTCGCCACCGCCGTCGCTGTCGCCGCCACCGCCCGAGGAGGATCCCTTGGCGGGCGGCGCCGTCGCGGGCGGTTTCCCGGCACCGAAGGCCCAACCGTCCACACTGCCCACGGGTGGGGTGCGGTTCCCGGCGCCCTTTGAGCTGTACTTCCAGGTGCCGCCGCGCTCGGCGACCCAGTAGGACCAGTACTTGTCCACCGGCGGGCCGCCCGAGGGGCACGGGTCGGGCAGGCTGTTGATGCGGCAGACCATCCCGGTCTGGCCGGGTACGTAGCTGTAGCTGAAACCCGCACCGCTCAAGGCTTTCAGGCCGGTGGACGGTGCCCCGGACGCGCAACCGGACTTCACCGACCCAAGTGCTCCGAAGTCGACGATGACGCTGACGCCCGAGCCCGGCGAGCACACCGCCGCGTGCGCGGCCGGGGCGTCGGCGAGGACGACCGGTGGCAACGCGGCGACGGTCAGGCCCAGTATCGCGGCCAGGTGCCGCAGGCCGAAACGCATGCGGGTCATGACGACTGCTTCCCGGCACGGTTACGGCGCGAGACGAACACGAGCACGGCACCGGCCAGCACCGCCGCGCCACCCAGCGCGATCGGCAGGGTCAGCGCGTTGCCGGTGACCGGCAGCTGTCCGGCCGAGTCGCCGTCGCCGGAACCGTCACCGTTTCCATCACCATTGCCGTCGCCGTCTCCGTCACCGCCGTTGGAGCAGTCCAGGGTGGGCACGTCGGTCTTGTCATCGGAGGGGTCCAGTTCGACGAGTCCCTCGCCGGTCAGCGCCGGGACCGCTTGCACGGTGGCCATGACCGCGTTGTCGGGGTCGAAACCGGAGGCGTCGTAGGCGACGCCGCCACGGTTGCCTTCGGCGGCGTCGCAGCCGTTTTGCAGGCTGGAGATGAAGCCGCGGGCTTTCTCGGCGGCCGCGTCGCGTCCACCGGACGCAAGCGCCTGCGCGGCCATCGCGGTGGAGTTGGTGTTCTCCGGTGCGCCGGGGTATCCGGCGACGAAGGAGCCGTTGTCCTTCTGCTGGCTCTCCAGCCAGTCCAGAGCGTTGTCGGAGGCGCTGCCAGGGCTGGCGGCCAAGAGTGCCGAGGCCGCGTAACCGGTTGCGTCGACATCGCCAGGGGCATTGGCGTCATCGCAGCTGCCGAACGTGAACTTGAACGAGCCGTCGGCGCACTGTCCCTTCTCCAACGCTTCCACCGCCTTGGACGAAACGCCCTCAGAGGTGCGGTCCAAACTCAAGATGGCGAGCGACTGGCCCAGAACGCTGGTGAAGCCACCGGTGAAAAGGCCATCGTCACCTTCAAGGTCGCGCAGCACCTTCTCTAGGTCGACCCCACCCAGCGTGGACTCCGCGCCAGCGGCCTTGGCGGCCAACAGGATCTTGGCGACCTTCGCCGCCGAGCGGTCGGAGCCGGTACCGATATAGGGGTCGATCACGGCCGGGTCGTCCAGCCACTCGATCGCGGACTTCGTCGCGGCCGACGCGGAGTCGGCGGCCACGAACGCCATGACGGCGTCGGCGGTGACGCCCGGCTCGCCGAAGTGCGGGCCGTCGGCTTGGGCGGCGAGCCATCCGGCGGCGGTGCCGCCGTCGGGTTCGGCGGCCGAGGCCGGGGCGGCGAAGGCGACGGTGACCGCGGCGGCCACCAGGGCGACGGCGCCGCGGGCGGCGTAGCGCCGCGAGCGGGCAGCGGGTTGGTTGGAGGGCATGGAGCGGCCTTTCAGCACAGGCCGGGCCAAGGGCGTGAATCGCGGGCGGGGTACCGGGAGCTGAGATCGTCGTCGGTGTCCGTCACCTGCGGTTCTATCCCGTAGACCACGACGGGAGGAACAAGGGGGCGGCCAGTCAACGGGTACTCGGGCTCGCGCGCCACTGATGGCGCGCCTACCGTTGCGGGTCAGCGCCGGACTTCGACCGGACTTCCCCCACCGACTGGATGGCTCGAAGCATGGCAGAACCCGGGGTGACCGTCAATCCACCGATCGTCCAGATACAACGCAATAAGGTGCCCCGGCGAGGCCGCCGGGGCACCGTGAGCTGGGATCTCGTCGGTTCTAGCCGCAGTGACTCCAATCACCACTGTTGACTGTGGTGCTGCCGACGGAGCCGCCCCACTTCACGCAGGTGCCCTTGGCGTACTTGCGCACCGGGCCGGAGTAGTAGGCGAAGTTACCGGAGTCGGTGACCTTCTTACTGCCCTTGACCTCCAGGAACGCCGAGGTGGCGGTCTTCTTGCCGAGGCTGACGGCCTTCATGGTCGCCACGCAGTTGTTGCCTTTGCTGGCGTTGTACAGCAGGTACACGGTTCCCTGTCGCTTGCCACCGGCGTTGATGGCCTTGGAGTCGACCTGCTTGTAGCCGCTGCCGCACACCTGCTCGGCGCTGTAGGGGTTGCCGCCGCAGTTGTTGCTGCTCTTGTAGGTGCGCGAGCCCCAGTAGTAGGCGCCCTTGCCGTCGAACTTGATCTTGACGGCGCTGCCGTTGAGCTTCTGCTCGTAGTGCAGGTGGGGTCCGGTGGAGCCGCCGGTGGAGCCGACCGTGCCGATCTTGCTGCCGGTGTTGACCTTCTGGCCGACCTTCACCGAGAACGACTTCAGGTGCGCGTACAGGGTCTGCCAGCCGGAGCCGTGGCTGACCACGACGTACTTGCCGTAGCTGGAACCGCCCAGGTCGCGGACCGTCGCCACGGTTCCGGCGGCGCTGGACGCCACGGCGTCGCCGTCGTCGCCGGCGCGGTTGAAGTCGATCGAGTTCTGCGGGTTGTGGTTGGTGCGGGTCTGACCTTCCCACGACTGGCCACAGCCGAACGGAACCTCGAAGTTCACCGCTCGGGTTTCGGGCTCGGCCACGGCGAAGCCGACCGGAACGGCGACGGCCGCCACCACGGTGACGGCCAACAGGCTCAGCTTGGTTCTGCCGGTAAACCAGCGCCGCAGTCTGCGGCCCGGACGCGTTGTGTCCGTTGACATATGTGTCGTTCTCCTCGGGGCAATTCGGGGACACGGGGACATATCGACCTCATGTCTAGTACGACATATTTGGTAGGTACGTACAAATCCCCCATAAGTGACTGTCTGTTGTCGTAAGGGCCGGATAGGTTGACGCTCATGTCAACGACCGCCCACACCCGACTGCACTTCGCCGAACACGGCGAGGGCGTGCCCGTACTCGCCGTCCACGGCTGGACCCCGGACCACCGTCTGATGACCGGCTGCCTGGAGCCGGTGTTCGCTCAGCGGCCCGGTTACCGGCGGCTGTACCCGGATCTGCCGGGGATGGGCAAGAGTCCGGCACCGGAGTCGGTGGCCTCGTCGGACGACGTCCTGGCCGCGCTCGAGGCCTTCGTCGACGAGCACATCGGCACCGAACCGTTCCTCCTCATCGGAGAGTCGTATGGCGGTTACCTGAGCCGGGCCATCGCGTGCGCCCGGCCACAGCAGGTGCTGGGACTGGGGTTGATCTGCCCGATCGGTGCGATCGTGCCCCGCGCCGAACGCGACGTGCCGCCGCACACCGTGGTGGTGTCCGATCCGGAGTTGATCGCGTCGCTGTCGGGGCCCGACACCGACTTCGCCGAGATCGCGGTGGTGCAGGACGCCGAGTCGCTGCGGCGGTTCCGTGAGGACGTGGCGCCCGGTCTGGCGCTGACCGACACCGCCGCCGTGGAACGGATCGGGCGGCGCTGGGAGCTGAGCACCTCCCCTGAGGCGCGCGGCCGTTTCGAACGGCCGACGTTGATCCTCACCGGGCGGCAGGACTCCTCGACCGGGTACGCCGACGTCTATCGGCTGCTGGACGACTATCCGCGCGCTTCCTTCGCGATCCTCGACCGCGCCGGTCACAACCTGCAGATCGAGCAACCGCGGCTATTCGCGGCCCTCGTCGGGGAGTGGCTGGACCGGGTGTCCGAGTAAGAGGAACTCGCCCCGGCCCTCCAGGTGCCAGACCAGCCCGAACCGTTTCCACAGTTTTCGCCACTGTGGAACGATCACGCACGGGTCGTCGACGTCGAGGCGTTCGGGGCTGACCTGCCGTCGCCGCCGGGAACCGTTGCCCAGGTACACCCGGATGAAGGCGCCGCCCGCCAGCGGGGCGCACAGGTACTCCAGGCCGTGCCGCACCGAGTCGGGCTCGCAGTGCAGCGAGTCGGCCAAGTGCCGGACGCTGGTGACGCTCTCGGGCGCCTCGCCGCAGTCCACAAGGTACTCGGCGAGGTCGCGGGCGATCTCGGCGCCGCCCAAAAGCCATCGGTACTCGTCCTCGACCCGCCGCTGCCGCAGCGTCATCGGCAGCACCTCGGTCGGGAGCGGCAGCGCGGCGGGCACCCGCCAGCGCACCGTGGTGCCGTCGTTCTCGCGCCGGTACAGGCCGAGGCTGACGCCCAGTTCGGCCACCTCACCGACCGTCGTGGGGTATTCCTCCCCCGAGTCGGCCAACAACCGCGCGATCACCCGCCGCGGTGGACGCCGGCGCCGGGGTTCGGGCAGCCACTCCCGTTCCCCGGCGCCGGGACTCAGCACCGGGTGCATCGACTCCTGCCAGTCGAACAGGACGGCGATATCGCCGTCGATGCCCCACTGGGTCGCGTCGCAGAACACATGCCACAACACCTCGCCTTCGAATGGCAGGAACCGGCTCCAGCCGGTTCTGTCCCAGTCCGAGCGCAGCGTGGGTTGTAGGTACTCGAAAGACATCGTCGCCTCCTGATCACCGTGTGCGACCCCACGGCGTGACAGTAGACGCGACTTCACGGTTCGCGACGCACCGGGTGTGCGATTAGTCTCCGTCACCCACGGTGAGCTTCTCCGCCTTGCGGCCCTTGGCTTTCGCGATGATGCGCGGCAGGTACGGCAGCACCAGCGAGACCACCGCGAGCAGCAGCAGACCGGCGGTCAGCGGCCGGGTCCAGAAGATGGACAGGTCGCCGTCGGATCCCTCGACGGACTTGCGGAACTTCTCGTCCATCATGGGCCCGATGATCACGCCGAGGATGACCGGCGCGATCGGGAAGCCGTACATGCGCATGAACACCGCGATCACACCGATGACGACGGTCAGCATCAACATGAACGGCGAGACCGCCGCCCCGTACATGCCGACGACGGCGAACATCAGGATGCCCGCGTACAGCAGCGGCCGGGGGGTGCGCAGCACCATCACCCACACCTTGATCAGGGGCAGGTTCAGTACCAGCAGCATGACGTTGCCGATGTACAGCGAGGCGATGAGCGCCCACACGATCAGGCTGTGGTCCTCGAACAGGCTCGGCCCGGCCGGGATGTCGAAGGAGTTGAACGCGGCGAGCATGACACCGGCGGTGGCCGAGGTCGGGATACCCAGTGTCAGCAACGGAACCAGCACGCCGGTGAAGGCCGAGTTGTTGGCGGCCTCGGGACCGGCGACGCCTTCGATGGCGCCCTTGCCGAACTGCTCCTTGTGTTTGGAGCGGCGTTTCTCCATGTTGTACGACAGGAACGTCGGGATCTCGGCGCCACCGGAGGGCAGGGTGCCGAACGGGAAACCCAGCGCGGTGCCGCGCAGCCACGGTTTCCAGGAGCGGCGCCAGTCCTCGCGGGTCATCCAGCCACCGGAGCCCTTGGTGCTCAGTGGAGCGACCTTGGTGGGCAGCCGGTGCAGCCGTCCGGCGGTGTAGATGGTCTCGCCGATGGCGAACAGGCCGACGATGATCAGCGTGATGTCGATGCCGATCGCCAGGTCGGATTTGAATCCCTCGGCCCAGTCGAACTGCCAGAACGTCAGCCGTTCGGTGCCGAACAGGCTGTCCATGCCGATGGTGCCCAGGAACAGTCCGAAGGTCAGCGCCATCATGCCGCGCAGCAGCGACTTGCCCATCAGCGCGGTCACCGAGACCAGTGCCAGCAGTGCCAGCGCGAACTCGTCGGAGGCGCGCACCCGGACGGCCAGTTGGGCCAGCGGCGCGGCGAACAGGCTCAGCGCGATCACCGAGATGGTTCCGGCCACGAAGGAGCCGATGGCGGCGGTGGCCAGCGCGGATCTGGCCCGGCCCCGCCGGGCCATCTGGTATCCCTCAAGGGATGTGGCCACCGAATTGGACTCGCCGGGTGTGTTGAGCAGAATGGACGTCGTGGAGCCGCCGTACATGGCGCCGGAGTAGATGCCGCCGAACATGATCAGCGCGCCGATGGCGCTGGACTCGTCGGTGGTGGCGGTGGCGACCGGCAACAGCAGCGCGATCGTCAGCGCCGGACCGATTCCCGGCAGCATGCCCACGAAGGTGCCCAGGGTGACGCCGATGGCGGCGTACAGCAGGTTGAGCGGTGTCAGGACCGCCGCGAAGCCCTCAAGCAGTTCGGTCATGGCGCGAACAGTCCTTCCGCGAGGGTCAGGCCGAGCACCGAGGTGAACAGCAGGTAGGTACCGACGGTCAACACGACCGCGACGATCACGTCGCGGATGATCTTGCGGCTGCCGAAGATCCAGGTGATGGCGACGAAGAACAGCGGTGTCAGGAGCACGAAGCCGACCGTGTCCAGCAGCAGCACGTAGACCATCAGCGCGACGGCGACCAGTGCGGCTGGTTTCCACTGCACGTCGGCGGGGTGGGCGTCGGCCTGGTCGGCGTCGGGTTCGCCGTCCGGCTTGGGTTCACCGTCATCGCCGTCCGGCTCGGGGTAGGCGTCGTCGGTGCGCGCCGGTGGGGGTTCCTCGGCGAACTCGGGGTAGTCGGCGTACGGGTTGATCAGCTGTTTGACGAAGTAGATCGCCGCGAACAGCACCCACAGACCGGTGATGATCAGTGGTGCGAAGGCCGCGTTCACCGGGGTGAACTCGGCGTCCCGGCCCTCGTTCAGGTCGGAGAGGGCAAGGGTGAATGCCAGTGCGCCAACGAGCAGGGCACCGCCGCCGAATATTCTCGGTCCCAGCGGTGCCCGGCCGCGGCGTCGGGGCGACGCCGACTTCTCCATCGGTTATCGGCCCACTTCGTCGAAGATCTTGGTGACGCGGGCGTTCTCGTCGTCGAAGTAGGTGTCGCACTTCTCGCCAGTCTTGACCATGGGGGTCCAGCCCTCCTTGTCGACCTTGGCCTTCCACTCCTTGGTGCCGACCGTGTCGGTGATCAGCTTGGTGATGTCCTTCTTCTGGTCGTCGTTGATGCCCTTGGGGGCGACGATGCCGCGCCAGTTGAGGACCTCGACCTTGTAGCCGAGGTCGGTGAGGGTCTTGGTCTCCCCGGCTCCGGTGTCGATGGCTTCGGTGCCGGTGACCGCCAGGGCCCGGAAGTCGCCGTTCTTGATCTGCTCGGTGTACTCACTGGGACCGGAGATGGCGACGTCGAGGTCGCCGTTCATGAGGTCCTTGATGGAGTCGCCGCCGCCGGAGTCACCGATGTACTTGACGTCCTTGGGGTCGGCTCCGGCCGCCTGGGCCAGCAGCAGCGCCACCACCTCGTCGGTGCCGCCCTTGGAGCCGCCGCCCCAGATCAGCTTGGACTTCTCCGACTTGAGGCCCTCCATGAGCTCGTCGATCGTCTTGTACGGCGAGTCCTTGTGGACGCAGATGACCTCTTGCTCGTAGGTGAGCGTGGCGATCGGGGTCACGTGCGACATGCCGGTGGACGACTGCTGGTCGATGATGCCGGCGACCATGACCAGGCCCATGACCATCAGCTCGTACGGGTTGCCGTGCGCCTTCTTGACGAACTGCTTCAGCCCGGCGGTTCCCGCGACGCTTTTCACGTTGTAGACCTCGGCGTCGTCGGCGATCTTGGCCTTCGTCATCGCCTCCTGCAGGGCACGGGCGGTGAGGTCCCAGCCACCGCCCTTGTTGGCGGGAGCCATGATCCGGACGGTCTTGGAGGGGTAGTCGTCGCCGGCACCGGTGCCACAGGCCGCCGCGCCCAGTGGCAGCAGCGAGGCTCCGGCGAGGGTCAGCACCGAACGCCGGGAAAACCCTTTCGGCGTCGACGCCTTTGTGCTGTTCGACATGCGCATCTCCGTGTTCTTAGATATCTGAGTCGATGAATTTTGGGGCAGTTGGTTAGGCATCTTAGAAGCACCACAAATCGACCGTTGATCGCCCGGCTTCGATGAGATATTCCCGCCTGGCGACGAGGTCACCGTGGCGTTAAGCCGACTTTAAGTGAATATATGGACGCGACTGCGACCATGTACCGGGTATGCACCCGATGGTCCGCACGAAGCACCGTATAGGAGTCTGATCCCCATGGTCAATCGCACGATCGCCCTCATCGCCGGTACCGCCGCGGCCTGCGGCCTGGCCATCGCCGCCACCGCGACGGCCGCCTCGGCCCACAACTCGGGGGTCCGCACCGACGTCGGCACGCTGACGTGCGGCGACGCCTTCGCCGATCTCGACCACCGCGACTACGACTACACCTTCGCCACCGACGAGGTGGTGGTGCTGCACGGTCCGCACGAGACCTGCGAGGTCATCGAGGTCGCCAAGTCCGGGCAGCGCACCGACTACCACTGTTACGTGATGGCGGGCGGGGACTCATACACCTATCTGCGCAACGTCGCCACCGGCAACCAGGGGTGGGTCAACGACGAGGAACTGACCGACGGCGGCAGTGACTACCACTGCTAGCTCCATTGAGGTGGTTCGCCGGAGGGATCCGGCGAACCACCTCTCACACCCCCGCCAACGCGCCGGTCCAGCGGGCGATCTGAGCCTCACCGGGCTCACCGTTCCACACCAGACTGGCGACGTTGCGAAGTTCGGGGCCGGGCTCCATGCCGACCTGTGACCTCAGGACGGTGCGGGCGCGGCGGTAGGTGTCGAGGGCTTCGGCCGAGCGGCCGTCGCAGTGCAGCGCAAGCATAAGCCGCGCCCACAGTCCCTCATGGAGAGGGTAGGTGCGAACCAGGGCCTGGGACTCGGCGGCGACCTCGGCGCAGCGTCCCAGCGCCAGGTCGACGATCAAGCGGGTACCCAGCGCCGCCAGTCGCATGGCCTCGAGCCGGGCCGCCTCGGCCTCGGCGAAGCCCACCCGGATGTCCTCGAACGCGTCGCCGCGCCACAGTGCCAGCGCGTCGCGCAACAGCGCCGAGGCGGTGTCGAGACGGCCCTGCCGCAACGCTTCGCGGGCCTCGGCGGTCAGTGCCTCGAACCGGGCCAGGTCGATCTCCTCGGCCTCGGCGCACAGCGTGTAGCCGCTGCGGCGGGTCTGGATCCGGTCCCGGTCGCCTCCGGCCTCGGCCAGGGCACGGCGCAGATTGGACACGTAGACCTGGATCTGGCCGCGTACACCCGAGGGCGGGGCGCCCTGCCAGGTGGCCTCCACGATCCGGTCGATGCTCACCGTCTCGTTGCGGTGCAGCGCTATTAAAGTGAACAGTCCTGCCTGTTTCGGCCCTCCCAGTGCCACGGACACGTCGCCGACGCGCACTTCGACCGAACCGAGCAATCGAATGTCCACTGTTCTCACTCCTTGGTCCGGATAGGCGCCGGAAAATACCCGGTATGCGAAACCATCGGAGTAGACACGTCTGAGACACCCGCTCGGATGCCGAAAAATCAGTCGTATTTGCGTCAATGCCCGAACGGCCGGCTCAGGTGGGGGTGCCCAGCTCCCCCAGTCCCCACTGGATGTAGTCGAAGCCGAAGCTGAGTTTGAGGCTGATCCACAGGATCGCGGCCACGAACACGAAGCAGCCCACGCCGATCAGCAGCCGCACCGCCAGGTGCTGGCGGCCGACCCAGTGCAGCCAGGCCTTGACCTGCCGGGAGGTGAAGGACATCAGATGGTGGGCCCACACGTATTCCAGCGCCAGGATCGCCAGGCCCGCGATGACGACGGCCCAGCCGGGCCCGGGGAACGGGATCATGATCAGTCCCGCGACGACGACGGCCCCGCCCACGGCGGTCACCGCGATCCGCACTCCCAGTCGTCCCATCCTGGTGGTGCGGAACCGGTCGAGGAAGCCGTGGATGCCGCCGCGCGCCTCGTCGGCGGGCTTGTCGTCGGTCCGTGTTTCGGCCACGTGTCACCCCTACCCGTTACGCCCCAGATCGACACTACCTCGATCGGGTGCATTGTCACCGTTGTTCAACAACTGTCACAGAACTGACTGTCACCTTTGAGGTGATTTGGCAGCAATGGCGGTGAAACATACCCTGGTGACAATCACGGATCAGCAAGCGGTCGGTCGCTAAGAGTGGTAGACACCAGATATGGAAATGGCGAGTACTGGGACTCGCCCGAGCAGCCCGGGGGGCACACGATGGCGACCACACGTCCCGCGACCGTCGAGGTCGATACCACCATGCGGTTCGTCGCGACCGATTTCACCACGGTCAACGTGCGCGCCAGCATGCGCTACGACGCCGACGACCCGTACGCGATACACGTCATGTTCCACCCCGGCAACCCCGACGCCGAACAGGTCAGCTGGTCCTTCGCCCGGGAGCTGTTGGCCGCCGGTCTCGTCGAACCCACCGGCATGGGCGATGTGAGGGTGTGGCCCTGGTCGACGCCGCGTGGGGACGCGATCGCGCTGGCCCTGTCCTCCCCCGACGGGAACGCCCTGTTCGAGGTGTCCCGGTCGCTGGTGTCCCGGTTTCTGAGACGCAGCTATGCGTTGGTTCCCAAGGGGAAAGAGGGCGATAGTCTAGACATGGACGCCACGGTCGCCAAGTTGCTCGCCGACCGGTGAAGCGTCGCCACTACCGACGGTCACGGTTCGAAAGGACCTTGGAACCAGAGTCCTTCGTCCCTGAACTTTCATCCTGGCGACACGGTTGACTGGGTATCCATACGCACCGGCCCGTACAGCACGCTCCTCGCCGCGCGGCCGATCAACCCCATTGCCCGACGGAATGAAAGGTGCGGGACGTGACCGTACGCGTATTCCTGGTCGACGATCACGAGATCGTACGCCGCGGACTGGCCAACGTGCTCGAAGCCGAGCCCGAGTTCACCATCGTCGGTGAGGCCGCCACCGCCGCCGAGGCCGAGGCCCGGGTCCCCGCGGCCGATCCCGACGTGGCGATCCTGGACGTCCGGCTGCCCGACGGCAACGGCGTCGAGGTGTGCCGGGAACTGAAGTCCAAACTTCCCAAGCTCAACTGCCTGATGCTGACCTCGTTCGCCGACGACGAGGCACTGTTCGACGCGATCATGGCCGGAGCTTCGGGCTTCGTCCTCAAGCAGGTGCTGGGCGCCGACCTGCTGGGCGCGGTGCGCACCGTCGCCACCGGACAGTCGCTGCTGGACACCAAGACCACCACGGCGCTGATGAACCGGCTGCGCCGCGAGCAGAGCCAGGTCGACCCGCTGTGCGAACTGTCGCAACAGGAACGCAAGGTCCTGGAGCTCATCGGTCTCGGCCTGACCAACCGGCAGATCGCCGGGCGGATGTTCCTGGCCGAGAAGACCGTCAAGAACTACGTGTCACACCTGCTGGCCAAGCTCGGCATGACCAGCCGCACCCAGGCGGCGGTGCTGGCCACCGAGGTGCGCACCGGGCAGCGCGCCCCGCAAGAGGAGGACTGACCTCACGGCAGCGGGACCTGCCAGGTGATCCGGGTGCCGCCTTCGGGCATCGGCGCGATCGTCAGGTTGCCGCCGCAGGTCTGCGCTCGCCGCTCCATATTGGCCAGGCCACTGTGCACGACCTCCTCCGGGATGCCCTTACCATCGTCGGTGACGTCGATGACCAGGTCGTCCCCGGCCTCGGCGCTGACGACGATGTGACTGGCGTGGGCGTGGCGCACGGCGTTGCTGACGGCCTCGCGCACCACGGCCTCGGCGTGGTCGGCGATCTCCACCGGCACCAGCGTGTCCACGGCGCCCGACAGGTACACCGCCGGGGAGAGTTTGCTGTCGGCCGACATCTGCGCGGTCGCGTCCAGCAGTCGCCGTCGCAGGCTGCCGCTGGAGTCCTCGCTGGTGGACTGGAGCGCGAAGATCGAGGTGCGGATCTCGCGGATCGTGGTGTCCAGTTCCTCCACGACGGTCTGGATCCGGCGCCGGGCCCCGGGTTCGTTGACCCTGGGCAGGGTCGCCTGCAGGTTCATGCCGCAGCCGTACAGCCGCTGGATGACGTGGTCGTGCAGGTCGGCGGCGATGCGCTCGCGGTCCGACAGCACGTCCAGCAGGTGCTGGGCGCGTTGGCCCTCGGCGGCGCGGATCGCCAGCGCCGCGTCCTGCGCGAAGGACACCACGTCGGGCAGTTTCAGTGACGAGAACAGCGGCGATCCCCGGTGCCGCAACGCCACCAGCGTGCCCTCCCCGGTGTCGGAGATCTGGATCGGCACCGCCAGCACCGCCGCGAACTCCCCCGGCGGGGTCTTGGCGGCGGCGGCCAGCAGGGCGGCGAACTCGCCCTCGACCTCGCTGACACCGGCCTTGAGCACTTCGCTCATCACCGGCGCGGTCAGCGTGATGCCCATGAGCCGGTCGTCGAAGTCGCCGTCCACGGCCTTGACGCGCAGCAGGTCGTCCTCGTAGGGCTCCGGCAGCGCGATGAAGACGGTGTCGGCCTTGAGCAGTTCCCGGGTGTGCACGGCCGCCAGCCCCAGCGCCGACTCCAGGGTGGCGCCGCTGAGCAGTTCGGCCTGGAGTTTGGACGAGGCGGCCAGCCAGCGCCGCCGCACCGTGGCCTGCTCGTACATGCGGGCGTTCTCGATGGCGATACCCGCCGCGGCGGCCAGCGCCTGGATGACGACCTCGTCGTCGCTGTTGAACTCCGAGGCGCCGCGCTTCTCCGACAGGTAGAGGTTGCCGAACACCTCGTCGCGCACCTGGATCGGGGCACCCAGGAAGCTGGCCATCTTGGGATGGTTGGCGGGGAATCCCACCGAGTCGGGGTGCTTGTTGAGCGCCGACAACCGGATGACCTGCGGGTGGTTGATGAGCAGCCCCAGGATGCCCTCACCGTGCGGCTCGTGGTCGATATGGGACCGTTCGTCCTCGCTCATGCCGACGGTGACGAAGCTGCGCAGCCGGTTGCGGTCTCCGGGCGCGGCGAGCACGCCCAGCGCACCGTAGCGGGCGTCGACGAGCCCGACGGCGGCCTCGGTGATGCGGCGCAGCGTCGAGTCCAGGTCGAGGTCCCCGGCCACCATCGTGATGGCGTCCAGGAGACGCTGCAACCGGTCGCGGGTGGCGGCGATCTGTCCGATCCGTTCCTGCACCTCGGCGAGCAGCTCGTTGAGGCGAAGTCCGGAGAGGGTATCGGCTACCGTCCGCGGCACCGGGTCATTCAGGACGCGAGATTCGTCGTCCGGCATGGGTTTCTCCAGACGCAGGGGTACAACGGGTCACCTGACAAACACTACTGTGTTATTTCTGGATTCCGGTACCGGATTCGGCGGCAATCGCAAGGCGCCGACCGGAAACACGCTCCATCTTAATGACCAGGAAACCGTCCTCTTCGTGCGGTGCCCATGCCAGCAGGTCCAGTCCACACAGCGTTTCGAAGACCGGGCCGCCGCTGATCAGACTCGCGTGTCCGACGACGACAACGCTCCAACCTGTCCGTTTACTGAAATCCGCCTGATCCACCTCAAAAGCCACAACCGAGTTGCGGGCCGCCTCGGCCATCGTGCTGCCGGGGACGGTGCGGACCACGACCCAATCATTGTAGACCTGGAAATTGACCGGCAGGATCATCGGCATTGCCCGATCGGTGACTCCCAGCCGCCCGACGGTGGATTCACGGAGCAGATCCACGCACTCACGGGTAGTGATCGTGTCCAGGGTCACAACACCGTTACCGCGACTTACCGCCTCTGAGGCGTGCGCGTTGTTGTTCTCGGTGTCGCCGTGACCCTCCATTCCGCCCAGTGTTTCAGGGCCCGGACCCCGCGAGGCAGAGACACACGACTATGGGTTTCGGGGCCCTTCTGCTCTGGCAACGGTGCCGATGGCCTTCGCCCGTTACCGAAGGTCACCGGCCACGTCGATGAGGTCGTCGAGCATGTCGCGCACCGCCTCGATCTGGGGGGCCAGTTCCCGGTCGACGGGCATGGCGGCGACGTCCTGACGGACCCGCTCCAGCACGGCGCCGGTGGCGGGGCTGGGTTTCGCGACGTCGCCGCGCAGGTCCAGTCCCTGGGCGGCGCACAGCAGCTCGATGGCCAGCACGCTGCGGACGTTGTCGATGACCTCGCGGGCCTTGCGGACCGCGTGCCAGCCCATCGACACGTGGTCCTCCTGGTTGCCGGAGGTGACGATGGAGTCCACGCCGGCCGGATGGCACAGCACCTTGTTCTCGCTGACGAGGCTGGCGGCGGTGTACTGCGCCAGCATGAACCCGGAGTTGGTGCCCGCGTCGGGGGCCAGGAACGGCGGCAGGCCCCGGGAGGTGGCCGGGTCGAGCATCCGGTAGACCCGGCGTTCGGCGATGCTGCCCAGTTCGGCGGAGGCCATGGCCAGGGCGTCGGCGGAGAAGGCCAGCGGCTGGCCGTGGAAGTTGCCGGTGCTCATCACCTCGAAGCCGTCGCCGCCGGGGCCGCGCACGACCACGGGGTTGTCGACGATGGACTTCAGTTCGATGCTGAGCACGTTGCGGCAATGCGTGATCAGGTCGCGGCTGGAGCCGTGGACCTGCGGGGCGCAGCGCAGCGCGTAGGAGTCCTGGACGGCGTGGTCGCTGTCGCGGTGGCTGGCCAGAAGCGGGCTGCCGTCAAGCAGGTCGCGCAGGTTGGCCGCGGAGTCCAGCTGGCCGGGGTGCGGCCGGATGACCTGGACGCGGGGGTCGTAGGCGCGGTCGGTGCCGTACAGGGCCTCCACGCTCATGGCGCAGGCGATGTCGGCGATCTTGCACAGCGCCTCGGCCTCCATGATGGCCAGCGCCAGTACCGCCTGCATCGGCTCGGTGCCGTTGATGAGCGACAGGCCCTCCTTGGGGTCGAGGACCAGCGGCGTGATGTCGTGTTCGGCCAGCACTTCGGCGGCGGGGCGGCCCGCGACGGGGTCGCCGGGGGCGCGCAGTCGTCCCTCGCCGATGACCGGCAGCGCCAGGTGCGCCAGCTGGGCCAGGTCGCCCGAGGCGCCCACCGAGCCCTTCTCCGGGATCACCGGCAGCAGGTCGTGCTCCAGCAGGGTCAGGAAGAACAGCGGCAGTTCGGGGCGGACGCCGGAGTATCCGGCCGACAGGGTGCGGGCCCGCAGCAGCAGCAGCGAGCGGACGATGGGGTCCGACAGCGGGGTGCCCACGGC
The DNA here is from genome assembly GCF_000024545.1 of Stackebrandtia nassauensis DSM 44728. Taxonomy (GTDB): domain Bacteria; phylum Actinomycetota; class Actinomycetes; order Mycobacteriales; family Micromonosporaceae; genus Stackebrandtia; species Stackebrandtia nassauensis. The sequence goes on along the minus strand of NC_013947.1, from coordinate 3,266,063 downwards.
GGCGGCGTGGCTGCGCACGATCCCGACCTGGAGTTTGGCGAGGTCGTCGGCGCCGATCGTGGTGTCGGCCAGCGCCCCGAAGCCGGTGGTGACGCCGTAGACGACGTCCTTGCGGCGCACCGCCTCGGTGACGACGGCGCGGGCGGAGGCCATCCGCTCGGCCAGTCCGGGGCCGGGGCGTACCCGGGCGCGGCGGTGGGCCACCGCGTGGACGTCCTCGATGGAGTAGCCGTCTCCGGTCAGTAGAAGATCACGCATGAGGGGACACTAACTCCATGAATTACCCGGCCGCCCGTCAGGCGGCCGGGTTGTAAGGGACGTGACCCCGGTGATCTATTCCGTTTATTCCGGCTTGACGACCGGCTGCGGCGCTTCCACTCCGGTGTAGCGGGCCCGCGGGCGGATGATCTTGGAGTCGTTGGCCTGTTCGAGGATGTTGGCGCTCCAGCCGACCATCCGCGAGGCGGTGAAGGTCGGGGTGAACATGTCGCGCGGCACGCCGCACTGCTCCATGACGACCCCGGCGTAGAACTCCACGTTGGTGTAGAGGTTGCGGCCGGGCTTGAGCTCGGCCAGGATCTCCACCACGCGGCGCTCGACCTGCTTGGCGAAGTCGGCCAGGTCGCCGCCCAGCGAGGTGGCCACGTCGCGCAGCATCAGCGAGCGCGGGTCGTCGGTCTTGTAGACCGCGTGCCCGAAGCCCATGATGCGGTCACCGGATTCGACCTTGTGGCGCACCCAGTTGTCGATCTTGTCGGGGCTGCCGATCTCCTCCAGCGCCGCCAGCGCCCGGGAGGGGGCGCCGCCGTGCAGCGGGCCCGACAGCGAACCGATGGCGCCGACCAGGCAGGCACCGGCGTCGGCGCCGGTGGAGGCGATGGTGCGGGCGGTGAAGGTGGAGTTGTTGAAACCGTGGTCGACGGTCGAGATCAGGTACCGCTCGATGGCGTGCCCGTATTCGACGCTCGGCTCGGCACCGGTGAGCATGTACAGGTAGTTCGACGCGTACGGCAGGTCGTCGCGGGGCGCGATCGGGTCCTTGCCGGTGTTGAGCCGGTACAGCGCGGTCAGGATCGTGGGCACCTGGGCGCAGGCGAACAGCACGTCCTCGGTGCGTTCGGTCTCGTCGGTGTCCAGCAACGGCCGCATGCCGCGCTCGGCGGCGGCGAAGGACAGCGCGGTGCGCAGGCCCTCCAGCGGTTTGGCACCGGCCAGCGAGGGCAGCAACGCCGTCAATCCGGGAGACAGGTGCCGCAGCGGCGCCACCTTGGCCCGGAACTCGTCAAGCTGGGCGCGCGTCGGCAGCGCGCCGTTGAACATCAGGTACCAGACTTCCTCAAAGGAACAGTTCTGGGCCAGGTCAATGGCCGAGTACTGCCGATAGTGGTAGAAACCCTCTTCTCCACGCACGTCACCGATCTGGGTATCGGTTACCACAACCCCGGCAAGGCCCTTGGGTACATCCACCAAAGTGGTCATCGCGACCTCCTCGTCGCCTCGGGAGGTGCCGGAAACTGGGTCAAGTGCCGGTACCTCTGTCTCGAACAATCCACGTTACTTCCGGGTAGTCCATGGTGCTTCCATAAAGATGGCACTTAGTGTCACTCACCACAGCATGCCACTGCCCGGCTTCCGTTTGGACCACACGGAAACGATTATTCGCCTGTATCGCGGTGACGCTTTGGTCACAATGGGGTGCGAACTCACATTACCGGCTCGCGAGGGGGCGCGCATGGCCGACGGAACTACCCAGATTACCGGGAATCGGGAGCCGGTCAACCCTGGCGACGCCACCGATGTCCCCGCCGTCCCGGCCCGGGCGGCGCAGCTGGCCGACGCCGACGCGGCACTCAGTGACGCGACAGCGGCGGTCCCCGAGCAGTCCCGTGAGGAGACACGATGAAGAGGTTCCCGCGCCTGACCACCACCGAACGTCTACAGGTGACATTGCTGAACACCTTGCCCGCCTTCGCGCGGGGCATCGCCATCGCGCGCCCCAAGACCGTGTCGCTGTTGAACCGGCTGCAGGTGGACCGGCGCATGGTGGACCTGTTCGACCGGCTGCGCGAGCGCTACCGGGGGCTGCCGGTGTGGATCAGCTCGGTCAACGGCCCCACCCTGCTGCTGTTGTCCCCCCGCCACGTCGAACGGGTGCTGGGCGGCTCGGACCAGTTGTACACACCCGACACCAAGGACAAACACCGCGCACTGGGGGTGTTCCAGCCGCACGGGGTGATCGTGTCGCGCGGCGAACTGCGCGTGAAACGGCGGCAGTTCAACGAGGCCATCCTCGACACGTCCCAGCCCGCGCACGCCGAACGCTACGCCCGGATCGTGGCCGCCGAGATCGACGCCATGATGACCGGGCCGGGCCGCGACGGCACCCTGATCTGGCCGGAGATCAAACGCGCCTTCGACTGTGTGGCCCGGCGGGTGGTGCTGGGCGACGGCGCCCGCGAGGACGTCGACTCCACCCGGCTGCTGGCGAAGCTGCGCCGCGAGGCCAACTCGCTGGGCGCCAAACCCGGCACCCGCCGACGCGTCGCGGCCTGGAAGGCCGACTGGGACAACCGGCTGGCACGCTACGCCGAGTCCGCCCCGGCCGACAGTCTCATCGGCAGGGTCACCGACACCTACGCCGAGACCGAGGTGCGTCCGCTGGGGCAGGTGACGCAGTGGCTGACGGCCCTGGACATGGTGCCGGTGCTGGCGGCGCGGACGCTGGCGCTGCTGGCCTCGCACCCGGAGCACTTCGCGCGCGCCAACGAGGAACTGGCCGCCGCCGACGCCCACCACGGCGCGTCCACGGCCGCCTCGATCGCGGCGCAGCCGTACCTGCAGGCGTGCGTCATGGAGGCGGCCCGGTTGTGGCCGGCGGTGCCGAACCTGGCGCGGGCGACCACCCGGCCACTCGACTGGGACGGCGTGATCCTCAAGACCGGGACCACGATGGTGATCCCGGCGCTGTACCACGCCCGGTCACGGCGCCAGGGCCGGTTCGCGCACCGGTTCACGCCGGAACGCTGGCTGGACGGCGGCCTGGACCGGGACTGGACGATCATGCCGTTCAGCCTGGGACCGGCCAGGTGCGCCGGAGCGATGCTGGGCGGACTGCTGGCCACCGCGGGCTGCGCCGCGCTGCTGCGACAGGCCTACGTCCGGCTCAACACGCCGCGGCTGGCCCCGGACAAGCCGCTGCCGATGGCGATGCCGGTCACGGACATCAGCCTCGCGGTGGGAGCCAAACCCGTGACACCCGCACCCGTGGCGACGGCCTCGGGTGCCTCGGCGTCCGGCCAGTAGCCCGCACGGGCTGGTGGCCGAACGTGCCCGGTCGGGCCAGGTCGACCGGGTGCACGAATGGGGCGGCGCCGGAATCCTTCCGGCGCCGCCCGCTTTTTGCTCAGTCCCGCACCAGGATCAGGGCCTCGCCGGGGTAGTCGTCGCGGGCGCGGCATTCCCGGAACGTGAGCGTGGCGGCGATGCCGAGGCAGGCGTCGCGGTTGAGGTCGTTGCGGCTGGCGTTGAACTCAGCCGCCAGCAGCAGCGCGGGCAGTCGCAGCAGCCACGGCGATTCGGGCGGCGGTTTGCGCGCGAACGCGGTGCGGGCCCGGTCGGCGAGGCTGCGGCTGGCGGCGTCGTGCCACGGCAGCGGGCTGGCCGAGTCAGCCGAGCCGTCGGACTGTCGCGGGGCCGGGGACGGCGAGCTGACGACGGTCGCGATTCCCTCGGTGTCCCAGACCCCGGCCCGGATGGCCAGGATCTCGGCGAAGACCGACGCCGCCTCACCGTCGGACTCGGACAGCAGCCGGTCCACCAGGTCGTTCACCCAGCCGCTGTCGGTCTCGGAGAAGATCGCCGCGTCGCCGGGCAGCCAACCGAACTCCGGCGCCAGCGTGTCGTGATAGGACGCCAGATCCGGTGCGGCCCCGGCGGTGACCCGGTTGGCGGCCAAGGCCATCCGGGCCGGAATCCACAGACCGGTCTCCTCGATGTCGGCGGTGACGGCCGCGATCAGTTCCTCGCCGGTCACGGTGTACGGCAGTTCCGGTCCCCGGGCGGTGGCGCGCCAGATCGGCGCCGTGGCCTGAAGCGAAGCGGTTTCGTCGAGACCGCCCGAGCCCCGGATGAGTTCCACCTCGTCGCGGCGCGGCAACCGGAACGGGGAGTCGGTGCGGTCGCTGTAGCGGCCGATGGTGTTGATCCAGTCGACGAAGTTCTTCACGTCGGCGGGCCACAGCCCGCCCACCGCGTGCTCGCCGTCGGGGTTGCGGCTGGCGGTGTCGCCGTCGCCGGTCGCGCAGCGGAACAGCCAGTACAGGTCCTCGGTGATCGGTTGTGGACAGTAGAAGTCGCTGTCGCTCAGCCGCTTCAGTCTGCTCAGGTGTCGCGACACCAGCGCCCGGGCCACGGCCCGGCGCACCGCCGGGTCCGCGCGGGGCGTGAACGCCTGCTCCTCCAGCCGCCGCAACCGGTCCCGCAGTCGCCGCTCCAGGCGGCCGCCGTAGTTGGCGCACGTGAAAGCCTGCGCGATCGCGCCCTCGGTTCCCTTGCGCAGACAGGCTTCCACGAGCTTGTCGATGGAGCGGGCGCAGGCGGCGTACAGCTCCAGCGTCTCGGCCCACCACACGTCGTCGACGAAGGTGACCAGTTCGTCCTCGATGCCGCAGTCGATGATGTGCTTGGCGGCCAGGTACTCCCCGATCGTCTGGTGCGCGAACGCGTAGACGCCGCGTTCCATCTCCACCAGCAGGCCGTTGCCGCACACCTCGCGCAGGAACTGTTCGGACTCGGTGCCCGGCAGACTCGCCTCCAGCGCGTCCTCGATCATCGGCGGTACGTCGGAGCCCTTGATCTCGCGCAGCCGCGACTTCATCAGGTTGAAGGCCAGCTGGGCCAGTACCTCCCACTTCGCCTCGCCCGACAGCGCCACCGTCACGCCCCGGGCCTCGTGGCGGCTCCACAGCATCGCCCGGCAGATCTCCTCGTACAGGTCGGCGCGACCCCGTGGCAGCGCGCTGCGGTACCGGTGCACCAGCGCGATCATGGTCAGCAGCAACGGATTGGCGGTCAGCTCGTCCAGGCCGGGCGCGTCCTTGAGCCGGTCGATGAGGTCGTTGGCCTTCTCCGCGGCGATGGCGTCCACTCCGGAGTCGTCGACGCCGGTGGCCTCGCGTTCGGTGGCCAGGTACCAGCCGCGCAGGAACCGCTCGATCTGTTCCCGGCTGAACGGCTGCACCGCCAGCACCCGTGCGCCCTCGATGGGTGCCTGCCCGTAACCGCCGGGCCGGGAGGTGATGACGAAGTCGTTGTCGGGGAAGGCCGCCACCTGGTCGCCGATCCACTCGGCGACCTTGCGCCGGTCCTGGTTGTCGGCGACCTCGTCCAGACCGTCCATGAGCACCAGACAGTTGCCCTGGTGCAGTTGCTGTTCCCACCAGCCCTTCGGTTCGGGGACCCGCAGTTCCGGCGGCCGGATGCGCAAGAGCTGCGGCAGGCTCGGCTCGTCGTTGATGGGTGTGGACAGTCGGCTCAGGGCCAGGAACACCGGGATCCGGCGCCGGTTGGTCTTGTCGCGTGCGGTGTCGCGGGCCAGGTGCCGCAGCAGCGTGGTCTTGCCGCAGCCGGGGCCGCCGATGACGGCCAGTACTCCGCCCTTCCTGCCGTCCAGGAACTTGTGGATCGAGTGCCGGGAACCGTCCCTTGTGCCGGTGCCGCCGTCGACGAGGCCGCCGGGAACCCGGTCGACCGGGGCGCTCTCCACCGACACGTCTACGAACACCGCGTCCAGTTCGGGCGTATGGTCGCCCACAATGCTCAGACCCTTGAAGTCGACCCACCGGTTGACCGACAGCATGTGATGCCGGTACTGGCGGGCGTAGCGGGAGAACCTGCGTCCCAGCACGGCGTCGACCCAGTCGCCCAGCTGCGCCGCCCGGCGTTGCAGCGGCCCGCGCGCCGCCGTCGACACCAGGGCCGCCACCGCCAGCAGCAGCCAGTAGATGATGAGGAACAGCACCGCGGTCAGCGGGTTGGACGCCACCGCGTTCTTGAGGACACCGCCGACCCCCGCCGGGACTGCCAGGGCGGCCAGCGCCACGACCGCGAATCCTTTGGTTCCATGCGACATCGATGAAATCTACCTCTCCGTCGCCGGTACCCCGATACGATCGCGACGCAGCGGGTAACGGGGATGACGACCTTGAGGGGAAACCATGAACGGCGCTTCGTACGTCTACGTCTCGCTCATCGAGGCCACACCGCGACAGGTCTGGCGGGCGCTGACCGACCCGGGCTATATCGCGCTGTACTTCGACAACGCCGGTCCACGTTCGAACTGGCGGGTCGGCTCGACTGTGGAGTGGTGCACCGAGGAGGGCGAGCCGTACCACGACTGGGGGCAGCGGGTGCTGGAGTCCACACCGGAGCGGCGGCTGTCGTACACGTGGCACAACTACGAACCCGAGATGGCCAAGTACTTCCCCGAGTGGACCGGCGATAGACTGGCCGAGCTTCGCCGCGAGCCGGTCTCCACGGTCACCTTCGACCTCGAACCCGTCGGCGACGCGGCCACCAAACTCACCATGGTCCACGATGGCTTCGCCGAGGGCAGCCAGATGCTGGCGGGTGTCAGCGAGGGGTGGCCGCAGATCCTCAGCAAGCTCAAGACCGTGCTCGAGGCCGACAGCCCGCGAAGCTGAGACTCAATCCCCCTTCATCCCCGAGGAGAACCGTGCCCCGTCGTATCGTCCTGACTGGAGGCCCCGGCGGCGGCAAGAGCAGCCTGATCGAGGCCCTGGCCCGCCAGGGCTACCCGCACGCGCCCGAGGCCGGGCGCGCCATCATCCGGGACCAGGTGGCGATCGGCGGCCGGGCGTTGCCGTGGGCCGACGTCGAGTTGTTCGCCGAGCTGATGCTCGCCTTCGATCTGCGTTCCCACGGCGAGGCCGACGGGACGACGTTCTTCGATCGCGGGATCGTCGACACCGTCGGGTATCTGCGACTGGAGGGGCGACCGGTGCCCGAGCATCTGCTGACGGCGGCCCGGGCGTTCGGGTACGACGCGGTGTTCGTGGCTCCGTACTGGCCGGAGATCTACACACAGGACGCCGAGCGCAAGCAGTCGCCTGAAGTCGCGAAGGCGACCTGCGAGGCGGTCGTGGCCGCCTACCGGGAGTTCGGCTACTCCCCCGTGGAGCTGCCGCTGGTCGACGTGGAGCAGCGCCGGGATTTCGTCCTGGGGCGGCTGGCGGCGCGGTAGCGGCGTGTTCGACGTCGATGTCGTTTTTCCGCCAGCCGGTGTCGGAGCCGAGGTGTTTACTGACCACCATGTCCTCGCTGATCCCGGCGGGGCCGTCGCGAAAGGTTGAGCACTGACTATGAACTCCATCGAAGCCCAGACCGCCCGGGCCGTCGCGTTCCGCGAACTGCACGAGGCCGCCGACGCCTTCGTCATCCCCAACCCGTGGGACGCCGGTTCGGCCAAGATCCTGGCGCGGCTCGGTTTCAAGGCGCTGGCCACCACCAGCAGCGGCCTGGCGGCCAGTCTCGGGGTGCGGGACGGTGGCCTGGCGCTGGTGACCCGCGAGGAGACCCTGGCCAACGCGGCGGCCATCGCGGCCGCGACCGAGTTGCCGGTCTCGACCGACCTGGAGAACTGCTACGCCGAGACTCCCGACGGGGTCGGCGAGACGATCCGGCTGGCGGCCGCGGCCGGCGTCGTCGGGGGTTCGATTGAGGATGCCTCTGGAAATGTCTCGCAGCCGATATATCCTCTTGACGTGGCTGTGGAGCGAGTGAAGGCAGCCGTCGCCGCCGCCGGGGAACTGCCGTTCCCGTTCACGCTCACCGCCCGGTCCGAGAACTTCCTGCACGGCATCACCGACCTGGACGACACCATCGCCCGGTTGCGCGCCTTCGAGGCCGCCGGAGCCGACGTCCTCTACTGCCCCGGCATCACCGACATCGACCAGGTGCGGGCCGTGTGCTCGGCGGTCGACAAGCCGGTCAACGTGCTGCCGCTCAACCCGGCGTGGACGGTCGAACAGCTCGCCGAGGCCGGGGCCAAGCGCATCAGCCTGGGATCGGCGCTGTCGTCCGCCGCGTACGGGGCGGCGCTGTCGGGGGCCCGCGAGGTCGCCGAGAAGGGAAGCTTCGGCTTCACCGCCGACCCGGCGGCGCGCGAGGCCGGGGCCATGATGGACACCGAACGCTAGAGCCCAGCCGAAGGCTCCGCGCGCGAACCCGGCATCATAGTCCGGTCCCCTACAGCCGAAACGAAAGACGACCAGCGATGCGGACCTTCGGCAAGTCTCTACAATGGATCAGTCTCGGCTACTGCGGGGTCCTCGCGGCCCTTGCGATATACGTCGGCATCGGCGTCGGTCAGGACGGCATCAGTTTCGCCGCGCCGTGGCTGTTCATCATCAGCCTGCCACTGTCGCTGGTCATCTCGCTGCTGTCGTTGAACTCGATGTCGCCCCTGATCGTGGTTGTGGTGATCACCGCGCTCGGCCTCGTTCAGGGCGCCGTGCTGTGGCTCCTCGGACGGCTCATCCGCCGTCGCGGCTGATGTGACGTCGATGACCGTGTCGCAATTTCGCTAGACGTGGGTTGACGGCGGGTGTTGACTTGCCGAGTGTCCGCACCTGCCTCCGCCCCCGTCAAGTCCGCCATCGACATCAAGGTGATCCTCGCCGTCTCGGTCACCCTCCTGGCCTGGGCTTCGGCCTTCGTCTCCATCCGCGTCGCGGTCGAAGAGTATTCACCGGGATCGATGGCCCTGGGCCGGATGCTGGTGGCCGCGATCTTCCTGCTGGCCTTCCTGCTCATCAAGGGCGAGGGCCTGCCGCCCAAATCGGCCTGGCCCGGGATCATCTTCTCGGGCATCTTCTGGTTCGGCCTGTACATGATCGTCCTCAACTGGGGCGAACAGCTCGTGGACGCCGGAACCGCCGCCATGATCGTCAACATCGGTCCGATCCTGATGGCGCTGTTGGGCGGCTGGTTGCTCAAGGAGGGCATGCCGCCGCGACTGTTCGCGGGCCTGGGCGTGTCGTTCCTCGGCGCCGTCCTCGTGGGACTGTCGATGTCGAACGGTGACGAGGAGGGCTCGACGCTGGGCGTGCTGCTGTGCCTGTTGGCGGCGGTGTGTTACGCCGGTGGCGTCGTCAGCCAGAAGCCGGTCCTCAAGACCACCTCCCCGTTGCAGGCCACCACCTTCGGCGCCATGATCGGCGCGGTGGCGTGCCTGCCGTTCGCCGGACAGCTGGTGTCCGACGTGGCCACGGCGTCGCTGTCGGCGACCCTCAACGTCGTCTACCTCGGCGTCTTCCCCACGGCGATCGCGTTCACCACGTGGTTCTACGCGCTGGCGCGCACCACGGCGGGCAAGATGGGCGCGACCACCTACATCGTCCCGGCCATCGTCGTGATCATGTCCTGGCTGGTGCTGGGCGAGATCCCCGGTCTGCTGGCCATGCTCGGCGGCGCACTGTGCCTGGTCGGGGTCGCGGTCTCGCGCAGCCGCCCGCGCCGCAAGGCGAAGGTGGTTCCGGAGGTCGCACCCGCGACCGCCGACTAGCGCGGCTCGGCTGCGGGGCGCGCCGCCTCGTCAGACCGGCTCGGCGACCGGCTCCGCCGGTCGGGTCGTGCGGCCCAGGCCCAGCGCCTTGATCGCGGACGGACCGGCCAACGCCACCACCGCCGCCAGCACCGCGGGCACGATCAGCGCCGTCGGCAGGCTGGTCGCCTCGGCGAGGTGGCCGATGACGGCCGGGCCGACGAGCAGTCCGGCGCTGCCGAACACGGTCACCAGTGACAGCGCCTTGCCCACGGCTCCGTGCGCGGCCCCGATCGCGGAGAACACCACCGGGACCACCGTGGCCAGTCCCATGCCGGTCAGCGCCCAGCCGACGCAGGCCACGACGAGTCCCGCGCCCCCGGCGACCGGTGACAGCAGCACCAGCCCGTATCCGGCGGTCGACAGCACCCCGGCCAGCAGCAGCGTCCGGCCCGGGCCCAGCCGGGACCGGATCGGGTCGCCCGCCAGTCGCACCAGGGTCATGGCGGTGCCGAAGACGGTGTAGGCGATCGGCGCGTTCGACAGCGGCGTGTCCAGCACCCGGCGGGCGTGGATGGCGGCCCAGTCGATCGCGGCGCCCTCGGCCAGGTGGCCGCCGAAGGCCACGATCCCCAGCAGCAGCACGATTCCCATGCCGATCCCGAGGCCGCGTCCCGGTTTCGCACCGGCCGTGGCCGGGTCGGGTTCGGGTCGCGACGGGGGCGGCAGCAGCATCCGTCCGAAGTACCCGAACGCGACGGTGGACAGCAGGATGAAGCCGATCAGCATCGCCTGCGGGTCGAGGTGGGCGTGCAGTCCGGCGGTGGTCAGCGCTCCCCCGGCCGCGCCGCCCAGGCTCCACAGGCCGTGGAAGGCCGACACGATCGGGCGTCCATAGCGGACTTCGACCTCGATGGAGTTGACGTTCATCGACACCTCGATGAAGCCGACGCTGATGCCGTAGACGGCCGAGCAGATCAGCAGCCACGAATAGGACGGGGCCAGTACCGGGCCCAACAGCAGCAGGGCGGCGACGGGCCCGGAGATCCGCGCGACGACGCGGGAGGTGAACCGGTCGCTGACGCGCCCGACGACGAGCATGGACACCAGTGCTCCCCCGGCGATGAGCAGCAGGGCGGTGCCCAGGCGTCCGGGGCCGAGGTGGAGCCGTTCGTCGACGGCGGGCAGGCCCGCGGCCCAGGTGCCCATGACGAAGCCCGAGGTCGCGAAGTAGCCGAAGACGCCGACGCGGGCACGGACCAGGGCGGGCTCGGCCCTCGGGGTGAAGGGGTTGCGCATGGAGCTCCTTATGTTCTCACCGCGAGCATAAATGAGGATGGGCTCTGCGACAATGGTTTTCGTGCCGCGACTTCGGACGAGCGAGGACCTGCGGGTCCACAATGAGACCCGCCTGCTGCGGGCCATCCACGACGGGCAGGCCACCGCGACGCGGTCGCTGCTCACCCGCGAGCTGGGCATGGCGCGCGGCACCGCCTCGGTACTGGTCGCCGAGCTCATCGACGCGCGGCTGCTGGCCGAGACACCCGCCCCCACCGCGAGCCGGGGCCGTCCCACCCGGATCCCCGGGCCGCATCCGCACGGGCCCATCGCGCTGACAGTCGACCTGCGCGAGGACGGCTGGGAGCTGGCCGCCGGTGAGCTGGGCGGCGTCACCGAAACGCTGGCAACGGCCGGACACAGCGGCTCACCGCAGCGGGTGTTCGCCGAGCTGGCCAACACGCTGCGCCACGAGGTCGAGCTGTCGGGCGGGCGGGTCGTGGGGGTGGGGATGTCGGTGGCCGGTCCGGTCCGCGACGGCCGGCTCGTACATGTCCCCCACCTGGCCTGGGACGCCACCGACGTGTCCGAGCTGCTGGCCGACGTCGGGGTGCCGGTGCTGCTGGGCAACGACGCCACGCTGGCGGCGCTGGCCGAGGCCCGGCGGGGCGCGCTGCGCGGAATCGGCACCGGGATCCACCTGTACGTGGACTTCGACGTGGGCGGGTCGCTGGTCGTCGACGGCCGTCCGCTGGGCGGCGCGACCGGAATCGCCGGGGAGTTCGGCCACATGCGACTGACCGGCGGCACCGCGCCGTGCATGTGCGGGGCCCGGGGCTGCTGGGGGCTGGAGATCGGCGCCAACACGCTGCTGCGGGCACTGGGCGAACAGGCCGGGTACGGACGCGGACGCGCCCAGGCGGAGCGACTGCTGGAGCAGGCGATCACGGGCCGGTCCCCGCAGGCGGCGCAGGCGTTGCGGGCCAACGCCAGCGCGCTCGGTGCCGGGCTGGGTGCGCTCGTCAACGCCAACGACCCGGAGCTGATCACGCTGTCGGGTTTCGGGGTGGCGATCCACGACTTCGCGCCCGAGCTGGTGCGGCAGTCGTACCTGGAGGCGCTGATGACCTTCCACCGCGACGCCCCGCCCGCGATCGTGGCCACCCGGCTGGGTCGGCGCGGCCCGATCCTCGGCGCGATGGAGCTGGTCTTCGACGAGTTCCTGACCCCCGACGCCGTCCGCGCCTGGATCGACGCGCACCGTGGGGACGGCTGAGCGCGGGCGTCAGCACCCCCACATCGCCGCCCGGGGCCGGATCACTTCGCGGCCACGGACGCGCATAATGCGCGGATGTGGATTCACGTCGTCAGCGCGCACCCCAACTTCACCCTCGAGGCCGAATTGCGGGTGCTGGTCGAGCGCAACCCGCACTGGCGGTTCACGATCGGCGACGAGCCTCCGGCCGACGCGGGCTACCAGGTGCTGATCGCGTCGCGGCCCACCCGGGAGTTGCTCAGCGCCAGCCCGCGGCTGACGACGGTGCAGCTGCCGTTCTCCGGGGTACCCGCCGTCACCCGTGAGGTGATGGCGGACTTTCCGCACCTGGAGTTGCGCAGCCTGCACCACAACGCCGGGCCGACGGCGGAACTGGCGCTGGGCCTGGTGCTGGCCGCGGCCCGGGGCATCGTGCCCGCCGACACCGGGATGCGGAGCGGCGACTGGACCTCGCGGTTCGTACCGCCGCGTCCGACCATGCTGCTGGACGGCCACGGCGCCACAGTGGTCGGATATGGCGAGATCGGCCGACGTGTGGCCCGAGGTCTTGCCGCGCTGGGGATGAGGGTGCGAGCGACCCGCGCGAGCGTCACGTCGGCGTATACCGACGGTGACGTCGAGGTCCGGCCCGCCGATGCGCTTACGGAGCTGCTGCCCGATTCGCGGGTGCTGGTGCTGACCGTCCCGGCGAGCCCGGCCACGACCGGGCTGATCGGCGAGGCGGAGCTGGCGCTGCTGCCGGTGCCCGCGACGCTGGTCAACGTCTCCCGCGCCACCGTCGTCGACGAGAAGGCGCTGTACGAGAAGCTGCGCGGCGGCGACCTGGCGGCGGGGCTGGACGTGTGGTGGGACGAGGCCATCGAGCCCGACGCCGTGCACGGGGTGCCGGCCTCGGCGTATCCGTTCCACGAGCTGCCCAACGTCGTGCTCAGCCCGCACCGGGGCGGGGCGTTCAGCCTGCCCGAGTCGGCGGTGCTGCGGGCCGCGCACCTGGAAAAGGCGCTGGCGGAAATAGCGTCCGGGAAATAATCTCGGCCCCTGACCTGTTTGAACGCCGCGAAGGAGGACGACCATGGATCTCGCCATGCGCTACGACACCGGCAAACTGTTCTTCGACGCGCGCGACTTCATCACTGCCGCAGGCTGGCTGGCCGAGGTCGTCGACGCCGAGCCCGGCCACGAGGCGGCCCGGATGCTGCTGGCGCGCGCCTACTACCACTCCGCCCAGCTGGGGCGCGCCGAATCCCAACTGCGCGAGATCATCGAGCGCAACCCGGTCGAGGCGTACGCGTACCTGATGCTGGGGCGCACCCTGCAACGACAGGGCCGCGACGACGAGGCGGTGCGGTACATGCGGCTGTCGGCCGCCATGACCGGCGGATCGCTCGACGGCTGAGCGCCGTCGCGCAGCACTGACCTTCAAGACCGGGAACCATTGCGCCGCAACGACTAACTCGCTTAAGTCACGGGCAAGGTTCCGGTCTTGATTTTATCTCTCCCTTTCGGAAAGATTGGCATCTGCCAATACGGCTATGCCACCCCCTTTTCGAAAGGCATGCACCCCCCATGCGATTCAGACCCCGAACCATCATCGCGGCCGTCGCTGTCCTCGGCACGGCGACCGCGGTGGCCGCGTTCACGATCCCGGCATCCGCGGACGACAACGGCGAGAAGGTCACCGAGTCCCACGAGGTCTTCTCCCCCAACGGGGACATCGACCGCAAGAAGGTCACCCGCGAGGTGAAGGACGACCCGGCGCCGCGCTCGACGGTCAGGAAGGCCGAGGTCGTCCCGATCCTCGACAACGGCCCCACCGAGGAGAAGCTCGACATCGTCGTCGTCGGCGACGGCTACACCGAGGCCGACATGGCCACCTACGAGGAACACACCCGCTCCAAGATGGACGAAGTGTTCGCCGTCGAGCCCTTCAAGAGCTACAAGGACCAGTTCAACGTCTGGATGGTCAAGGTCGTCTCCAAGGAGTCCGGCGTCGACCACGACCCGCAGGGGACCCTGCGCGACACCGCCCTGGACATGGAGTTCTGGTGCGGCGACACCGAACGGCTGCTGTGCGTCAACACCACCAAGGCCAAGCAGTACGCCGCCGAGGCCCCCGACGTCGACCAGGTGCTGGCGCTGGGCAACTCCACCAAGTACGGCGGCGCCGGTTACCCGAGCGAGGACGTCGGCACCTCCTCGGGCGGCAACGAGCAGGCCGGTCAGGTCGTGGTACACGAGTTCGGGCACTCCATCGGTGACCTCGCCGACGAGTACACCTACGGCGGCGGCGACACCTACACCGGCCCCGAGGTCGGCGAGGTGAACGCTTCCATCAAGGACCGTGCCACCCAGGAGTCCGAGAAGGTCAAGTGGCACCAGTGGATGGGCGAGGAGACCCCCGACGGCGGCACCATCGACACCTACGACGGTTGCCGCTACTACGAACACGGGATCTTCCGGCCCAGCGACAACTCGATCATGCGGGAACTGGGCCGCGAGTTCAACCTGCCCGGCCGCGAGGCCATGATCGGCGCGTTCCACGACTCGGCGGCGGTCGCGTCCCCGACGGTGCCCACCAAGCAGAAAGTCGCCGTCGGTGAGGAACTGGGTCTGGAACTGCCCGACGTCCACGGCGACCACACCATCGAGTGGAAAGTGGACGGCAAGGTGGTGAAGTCCGCGTCCGGCAAGACAAGCCTCGACACCGGCGGACTGAAACTGGACTCCGGCAAACACGAGGTCAGCGTGACTGTCACCGACACCACCGACTGGGTGCGGGACGAGAAACTGCGCGCCGACAACCTCACCGACACGTTCACGTGGACGGTGGCTTGAGGACCTTATTCTCCCCAAAGGAAACACTGCCCCCGCTTCGGAAGAATCCGAAGCGGGGGCAGTGCCGTTTCGTTGCCTAGTAACGGTAGTGGTCGGGCTTGTACGGGCCCTCCACGTGCACGCCGATGTAGTCAGCCTGCTTCTTGTTCAGGACGGTCAGCTTGGCGCCGACCGCGTCCAGGTGCAGCCGGGCCACCTTCTCGTCGAGGTGCTTGGGAAGCATGTACACCTGCTTGGCGTACTCGTCCGGCTTGGTGAACAGCTCGATCTGGGCGATCACCTGGTTGGCGAACGAGTTGGACATGACGAAGCTGGGGTGCCCGGTGGCGTTGCCCAGGTTCAGCAGTCGGCCCTCGGACAGCACGATGATCGCGTGGCCGTCACTGAAGCGCCACTCGTGCACCTGCGGCTTGATCTCGATCTTCACGATGCCCGGGATCGCGGCCAGACCGGCCATGTCGATCTCGTTGTCGAAGTGGCCGATGTTGCCGACGATCGCGTTGTGCTTCATCTTGGCCATGTCCTCGGCCATGATGACGTCGCAGTTGCCGGTCGTGGTGATGAAGATGTCGCCCTTGGAGACCACGTCGTCGAGGGTGACGACCTCCAGTCCGTCCATGCTGGCCTGAAGCGCGCAGATCGGGTCGACCTCGGTGACCACGACCCGGGCGCCCTGCCCGACCAGCGATTCCGCGGCGCCCTTGCCGACGTCGCCGTAACCGCAGATCACGGCCAGCTTGCCGCCGAGCATCACGTCGGTGGCGCGGTTGAGACCGTCCACCAGCGAGTGCCGGATGCCGTACTTGTTGTCGAACTTGGACTTGGTGACCGAGTCGTTGACGTTGATCGCCGGGAACAGCAGCGTGGCTTCCTCGGCGAACTTGTACAGCCGGTGGACACCGGTGGTGGTCTCCTCGGTGACACCCATGATGTCCATGTTGGTGAAACGCTGACCGTCACGGGCGATGCTGGTGCGCAGGGTCTCCAGGATGACCTGGTACTCCTCCGGGTCCTCGGGTCCGGCCTGCGGCACGGCACCGGCGGCCTCGAACTCGACGCCCTTGTGGACGAGCAGGGTGGCGTCGCCGCCGTCGTCCAGGATCATGTTCGGGGTGGCGCCGCCGTCGAAGTTGAACAGCTGGTCGGTGCACCACCAGTACTCCTCCAGGGTCTCGCCCTTCCACGCGAACACCGGGGTGCCCTTGGGAGCGGCGACGGTGCCCTCACGGCCGACGACCACGGCGGCCGCGGCCTCGTCCTGAGTGGAGAAGATGTTGCAGGAGACCCAGCGGACGTCGGCACCCAGGTCCACAAGGGTTTCGATCAGCACGGCGGTCTGCACGGTCATGTGCAGCGAACCGGCGATGCGGGCTCCGGCCAGCGGCTTGGAGTCACCGTACTCACGCCGCAGCGACATCAGGCCCGGCATCTCGTGCTCCGCCAGCCGGATCTGGTGACGACCGGCCTCGGCCAGCTCCAGGTCCGCCACCGCGAATTCGAGTCCGTTCACGTTGCGCAGTTTCGCGTTCATTTGTGTCCTTCCTGATGGTCGGGATGGCTCGTCCGGCAGGTCCACACGACGGCACGGCACGGCCGATGCCGACCGGTGACCGGGTTGAAAATGGGACCGCCACCTCCGAGTTATTCCGGAGGCGCCCTTAAGTCGTTAGATCGCGGACCGAGCGTGGCGGAAAGATCCGTCGCAGCGCCTCTCGGCCCCGACCGCGCCGCGAGGCGGCGCGAGGTACTCGCACAACATGCTAACGCGGCCGGATTCACGAGGCGCGGCGGATCCGACCGGGCCGCAGCCGCTCAGTCGATCTCGGGGCGCACGTATCCGGTCTGGTCCGGGGTCTGGTCCCACCACCACGGCAGCGTCGTCGGCTTCCAGGACGGGTCCGGCGCGAAATCGCACCAGGTCCCATCGAACGGGAACTGCCCCGCCTCGGCCCGTTTGACGACCGCTTCGCCCTCCGCGCGGATCACCGCGGCCTCCGCCTCGTCCCAGTACCCGGGACGACCGGCGTAGTCGGCGAACTCGTCCTCGTCCTTCCAGTTCCAGCTCCGGTCGGGATAGATCCACACGTCCAGAGCCTGATCGAAACAGTCACGGCCACCGGCCCAGCGCCGCCCCGGCTTCTCCAGGTTCACGTACCAGCCCTTGAAACCGCCGTCGGCCTCGAAGAACCACCACACCGAGTGCGCCGCGCCCGGCGGCGAGAACATCAGCACCCCGTGGCCGCGCCAGCCCGCGACGGTGTGCATCGTCGGCTGCGAGAACTTCTCGTCCACCGTCAGGTTCCGGGTCGCCTCACCCGTCAACGTGAACCGCTGCGCTGTCGCGCTGTCCTTGCTCACCCAGGTCAACAGTCCCCGGTCGTCGTCCGACACCACCCGCGCCGACACCACCCAACCGATGCGGCCGTCATGGTGGATATAGCGCCGCACGATGGTGTCACCAGGAGAAAAACGCATCCGCGAACCATACCGTCCGCCGCTTAAAACACGCCGCCGCAACTTTCGTACCCCAGTTATGGCGGTATCGCGCGGGCCTTGGGCACAATGGGGAAACCCTGTGACCCTTAAGGAGCCCACCGTGGGAATTCTCGCCGAGCAGCTGGACCCGGTGACCATTCGCGCGCAGTCTCCCGACAAGACCGTTCGAGCCTCGCTCACCTACCACGAGGGCCTGCTGGTGCGCATCAAACCCGGCACGATCGCGACCAGCACCCCCGCGAGCCTCGCCGAACAGATCGCCGAGACCATCAACCGGGCCCTGCGCGGCTTCCGCACCGCCGGTCAGACGATCTTCGAACGCGAACACGGCGAAGCCGAGCTCGAACGCCTGCGCGCCACCGCTGAAGGCCGCGCCCTGCGCCCCTACCTCGACGCCCTCGCCGACCTGTCGGCCGAGGCCACCGGCGCCCGCGGCACCGTCACCGTCGTGTGGAAGAGCAACACCTGCTCGGTGACGGTCCACGAACACGCCATGTTCGCCAGCGAGACCGCGGTGTCCGAGGACATCAACGACGCCGTCACCCTGGCGCAGGCCAAGTACACGGTAGAAGCCGCGCGACTCCATTCCACCCTTGTAGAGCCACACGAACGCCGCCACGGAGCCGACACATGACCGTCAAACTCACCAAAAAGGACCTGGACGAGATGTCCGGCAAGGCCAGCGACATCCAGGGCAACGCCAAGGACGCCCAGAAGATCGTCAAGGACGCGGGCGCCCCCAACCTCACCGGCTTCAAGACCCAAAGCGCCGTAACCGAAGTCAGTGACCAGTGGGACAGGAAGACCGGCCGATGCGCGGGCCGCTGGGAGTACTTCGCCCTGGCGCTCAAGGAAACCGGCGAACACATCGTCGCCGCCGACAAGGAGAACAGTTTCCACTTCCCCAACGTCAACGTGGGAGTCAAGGACTTAAGTAGTGGACTTCAAGCAGTTGCGCGACGCCGACGTCGCCAGCCTCGAAAAACTCGTCGAGCCGTGGAGCAAGGCCACCGGCAAACTCGAAACCGGCTCCGACACGGCGACCAACCACGTCGGCAACCGCATCCGTTCGGGCGCCTGGACCGGCCAAGCCGCCCAGACCGCCACCACCCGCGTCGGCTTCCTCGAAGCCCAAACCGAAGCCGGACAAACCGAGGGCGAAGCCATCCACGGCATCCTCAAACAAGCGGTCACGGCCTTCAACGGCAGCAAGAAACGCCTCAACGACATCATCGCCGACGTCAAGGACTACGACAAACTCAACCTCGACGACAGCGGTCACGTCTCAGTGGACAAACCCGACTGGAAGGACATGCTGGGCGGCGGCGGCCTGTTCGGCACCCACTACATCCAACTGCGCGTCATCGCCTCCCGCTTCAACGACGACATCAAGGACACCCTCGCCGACGCCCGCCAACTCGACGGCCTAGTAGCCACGGCCCTCCGAGCGGCGGCCAACCTCGACGAACCCAAGAACCTCGACTTCAACCCCAACGCCAAGACCGACGGCACCATCACACTCCCCGACAACGGCAAGGTCGACTGGCCCGACACCTTCCTGTCGGGCGCTGGCGACTGGTACCTCAAACTCGGCTCCATCATGTCCGCCGAACCCTTCATCGACGGCACCCCGGCCGAACAGTCCGCGGCCATCGGCGACTTCGTCAAGACCGAAGTGGAACGCGCTGGCGGCGAATGCAAGATCGTCAACGGCATGATGGCCTGCGTGGGCGCCCCCGACTACATGTACGAACGCGGGGGCACCACCTTCGGCGACACCTTCGTCAGCAGGCACAAAACCTGGTCCGACCTCGAAAACGACCCCAACCAAAACCTCAACGACCTGATGAACCACGAGAAACACCACCGCGACGAACAATGGCGCAAACACGGCGTCAGCTTCGGCCGCAAGTACATCGAGGAGGAGTTCCACGCCTGGCGGCTGGACTACACCAACCGCTACGAAGCCGACGCCGAACAACACGGGGGCCACACCGGCTACCCGGTCAAACCACCCCCGACCCCCAACCCCAGGCCCGGCCCCGCCCCCACACCCCCGAACTGACCGCGGTCACGTGGTCAACCTGGTTTCGGCAGGAACAACTCGACCTCCAGTTGCTCGCCGTTCTTGGGGTACACGTAGCCCTCGCAGAGCGCCTGCCCGCCATCGGCGCGGATCTCGCGAACGAAGCGTTCGTAATATCGTGCCTGGTTGCGGGTGGTCTCACCGACCCGCTCTCCGTCGAGGCTCACCTCGATGGCTTGCTCGCCGCGATATTTGCCGGAGGTGATCCCCACCAGGGACAGTTCCGCCATGACCCACGCGCGTGGCTCATCGGGTCCTGGCGCGAACCGGGACAGGACCGCTTGGTGGGAGTGCTCCTTGGTGACGGTGACCTGGCGGTCAGGGTGCAGCAGGAAGCCGGTCGTATGGGGATTCCGAAATGGTCGGATGACGTCCAGGCTGAGGTGCAGGTGTACCCCGTATGAGCGCCCTCGTCCGCCGCCCATGATCCTCGCCGGGCAGTAACCGAACTCCTTTCCCATGCGCGCCAAGTCATCGTGGCAGGTCGCCGCGAGATAGCGGGGCAGGTATCCGGCTTTGTGCGGCTTTCCGCGTTTGTCGAGCAGATCGATGCGCACTGCTTTCGAGTCGTAGCGGTTGTGCGGTTCGGGCACCAGCACGGCGATGGCCTCGATCGCGTCGCCCAGTGCCCCGGGCGCGACGGTTCTGCCTTCGGCGACGGTTCGCAGTGCGGGTTGGTAGTAGGACTCCCCCACCACCTCGACCCGTTCGCCTCCTGTCGGCAGACGGCGAAGGCGCAGCCCTGACGAGTGCGTCAATGCCACTTCACGGCTCAGAGAAAGCATCGGGATCACCGTCGTAGCACCATGGGGCGGCGATGGTGCGGGAGCGGGCTTGGGTTTGGGTTTGTTCGGTGCGGCCTTCGGCGAATGCTCTGCGGCCGAAAGCGGCTGTCGGGGTAGTGCCCGCGCTACCGCTGCGGCGAAGATGACGTATCGGCTGGCGGCGTCCGCGTTCAGGCACAGCGTATGCGGGTCTTGGGTTGGTGACAGGTCCGACCGGGGCGGTCCTTCGACCGGTACGAACCGGATCCAGCCGCTCATGCCGGGGTGGCGGACCTGTACGCCCCGAATCGCGGTGACCGGTACCGACCGACCACCGAGGTCCTTCTTCGCCCGGTCGGTGGTCCAGCCACTGAACTCCAGGTACAGGTGGTGACCGTCGAAGAAGGCTGTGCCGTCCGATCCTTTCAGCTCGATCGGTAGCGTTCCGGTTGTCACCGGGCGGTCGGAGGCGGCAGCCTGGACGATGACGTTGCGCAGGCGTGCCACGAACAACTCGGCATATGCCGCCTGTTCGGGGGCGATCACCAGACAATCGGGGTCCATGCTGTCCGACGGCTTGTCGTCCTTGAGAAACTCCCGCAGGTTGTCTCTTCCCTGTTTGAGCTTCAACGAGACTGATCCATTACGGACCCTTCCCGGCACTTTGTAGGTGACGTCATCGATGGCGTCCAGTGGAAACACTCGCTGGCCCACGGCCGCTTTGAACGGTTGCCGCCAGCCGCTGGCGGTGAACTCGAAGGTCAGTGTCGAGTCGTCCAGGATCGCCGTGCCGTCCGCGGCCGCCAATCGGAGCGGCCCGGAAGCCGTGGGCTCATATCCGGGAAGCGTCCCGTCGTCTTCAATCCAGAAGTTCCAGCCCTGCGGAGCCGCAGGCCACGAGGGATCGGGAAGCCACCCTGGCGCAGGCACGAATCCCACCGGAGGTGGGGGCCAGCCGGGCGGCGAATGGAATCGCCATGTCATGGCCGGACAGCGTAATGCGATCGTTCCATTACCGAGGTGGGTCGATGGGCCCGCCGCGTCGGGAACTTCGCCCTTGCCATCATGTCCGTTGTGATGACTCCTGAGATCCGGCGGCGCCGCGACGGTGACCTGCCGTCGTGTGTGGACGCGATGCGGCTCGTTCACGAAGCCGATGGGTATCCCGCTCGGTGGCCTGAGGACGCTACGGGGTTTTTGACGCCGTCGGATGTGTTGGACGCCTGGGTGGCGGTGGACGGCGAAGCTGTTGTCGGGCAGGTGTTGTTGCGCGATGGGAAGCATGAGCGGGACGAGTGCGCCGACGAGGAGGTGGATCTGCCGGATGGGTTGGCGAGTATCTCGCGGTTGTTCGTGACTCCGGCGGCTCGGGGCACGGGGACCGCGGCGCGGTTGGTGGGCACGTGTGTGGCCGAGGCGCGGCGGCGGGGGTTGGGCGTGATTCTGTCGGTGGTGGAAGGTGTTGGGGACGCCAGCGGGTTCTATGAGCGGTTGGGGTGGCGGTTCATCACGACTCGGCCAGCCGAGTGGCGGCTGCCCAATGGGGACATTCCGACGATGCGGTATTACCGGCAGCCCGGCTGACCGAGACGGTCAGGAGTCGTAGGTCTTGGCCAGCGCTGTCAGGGTTGTCATCCAGGTTTCCATGCCACCCGGTCGGGCGCGGGAGAGCCAGGCTCGACGGTGGAGTTCGGTGGTTTCGGCCAGGTCGGCGCGCATGGCGGCGGTGTCGGGGGCCGGGGCTCCGGCTTGGCGCAGTAGGCGCCAGGCTCCATGGCGGGCTTGGCGGGCGGCGGCGGTGAGTTCGTTTTGGACGATCTCGTGGTCGCCGAAGGCGCCGCTGCCGGAGTTGACGGTGGCGATGAGGGCGTCGATGTCGTCGACGACTCCCGCCAGGGCCTTCGGGTCCGGGTCGCCTACTCCGACGTGGTGGGCGTTGGGTTCCAGGGCCAGTTGGAGGGGGCTGGAGTTGAAGGCGATCTGGCCGGTGCGGTCGTTGAGGTGGCCCAGGGCTTCGAGTGCCGCGCCGATGTTGGTGCCGGGGAAGACGAAGTGGTCGAGGACGGCGGGGACGTTGAGGTCGTGGTTGGCGTCGCGGCACCAGGAGAGTGCGGCGCCGTAGGCCAGGGGCGGGAAGGTGACTGAGGGGGGTTGCGGGTGGCCGCCGTCGCCCCAGTCGGTGATGAGGACGCCTTCGACGCCGCCGGACAGGCCGACGTTGACGGTGTCGAGCATGTTGCCGTAAGCGGTGCGGAGTCGGCCCAGCAGGGAACGCCAGGTGCCGGTGCCGGGTGCGACCCACAGTGGGTAGCTGGATTCGAGGAAGGGTGCGGCCTCGCCCGCGAAGCCGCCCAGTTTCTTGCTGAGGTCGACCCCGGCGTCCAGGAAACGGTCGCCGACTTCCCACAGCAGTCGTTCCTGCTCTTCGGGGTCCCAGGGGGCCTCGTACCACCAGGCCACGGCGGTGGCGCCTTGTGGCAGTTCGGTGGCCAGTTCGGGGTGGTTGGCGATGATGTCGCCCCAGAACTGGACGTCGAGGCCGTCGGCGATCAGCGGGTTGACCAGGCGGTGGAGGTGTTCCAGGTAGACCCGGCCCTTGCCTTTGGCGTCGGCCGCCGCCTTCGATACGCCCCGGCCCAGTTCCCAGGTTTCGTCGCAGCCGATGTTGACGCGGCGGCTGGAGAAGTTGGGGACCAGTTCGCGGACCAGGTCCAGCGCGAAGTCGGCGTTGTCCTGTGTGGGGGCGAGGGTGGTGGCGGGGCGGTGGCGGCCCATCAGTTCGAAGCCCTCGGCCAGTTCGGCGCGGTCGCGGTAGGCGTCGTGTTTGAGCCAGTGTTCGAAGTGGCCGAAGCAGTTCTGGTTGGCGGCCAGTTCGATACCGGCTTCGGTGCAGCGTTCGTCGAGCCAGCGGATGTCGTCGGGGGTCATGGGGCTGGCGTCGCGCCACACGGTTTCGTGGGCCGTGTAGGCGAAGGTGTGCTCGGTGTAGAGCTGGAAGTGGTTGACGCGCAGCAGTTCCAGCAGGCCGACGATGCGTTCGAGGGTGTCGCGGGTGGGGACCCGGCCTCGGCTGACGTCGAGCATGTAGCCGCGGGTGGCGAAGTCGGGCCAGTCCTTGATGGACAGGGCGGGCAGCCGGTCGGGGAACTGGGCGCGCAGCTGGGCGAGGGTGGCGCGGCCGTAGCGCAGTCCGGCGTCGTCGCGGTAGCGCAGGTTGATCGTCGTGTCGCTGATGTGGAGTTCGAAGCCCTGCGGTTCGAGGTCGGTGGCCTGGTGCTCGACGGCTTCGGTGGTGGTGGGCGGACCGTCGCCGGTGACGTCGAGGTGGCGGGGGCGGGGCAGCAGGACGAGCTCGGTCGGCGCGATCATGGCCGTTGAGGCTACCGGTAACGACCGAGCTCGGCAAGACCCATGACCGTCGGCGCCCGTGGTTGTATGAGGGTTCCATTCTTTGAATCTTGAGGCGGTATTCCATGAGTGAGTCTTCGTTCGCGTTGCGCGGCGGGATCGTGATTCCCATTGACGGCGACCGGATCGACGACGGGGTCGTCGTGGTGCGGGGCGGCCGGATCGAGGCCGTCGGTGACGCGAACACCCCGGTTCCCGGGGACGTGCGGGTCGTCGACGTGGCCGGGAAGTGGATCGTGCCGGGGCTCATCGACGCCCACGTGCACCTGGGTGTCCACGAGGAGGGTGAGGGCTGGGCGGGCCAGGACACCAACGAGATGACAGACCCGGTGTGTTCGCAAGTGCGGGTCGTGGACGCCATCAACCCGGCCGAGCAGGGTTTCAGCGACGCGATCGCGGCGGGCGTGCTGGCCGTCAACGTCAATCCGGGTTCGGGCAACCCGATCGGCGGGCAGACCGCGGCCATCAAGTGCGTCGGACGCACCGTTGAGGAGATGGCGCTGCGGGCGCCCAGTGGCATCAAGTCGGCGCTCGGTGAGAACCCCAAGCGGGTGTACGGCGAGCAGAAGAAGACGCCCAGCACCCGGCTGGGCACCGCCGCCACGATCCGCGGCGCCATGGTGGACGCGCAGAACTACCGGGCGAAGCTGGCCGCCGACTCCGACGCGCCGGTGGACCGGGATCTGAAATCGGAGGCGCTGGCGCTGGTGCTGGAGCGGGAGATCCCGTGGCGGCAGCACTGCCACCGTGCCGACGACATCGCCACCGCCATGCGCATCGCCGAGGAGTTCGGGTACAAGCTGGTGCTCGACCACGGCACCGAGGCGCACCTGCTGGCCGACATCATCGCGGCCAAGGACATTCCCGTGATCATCGGTCCGCTGATGGTCTCGCGGGTGAAGGTGGAGGTGCGCAACCGGTCGGTGGCCAACCCGGGCAAGCTGGACGCCGCCGGGGTCACCATCGCGATCACCACCGACCACCCGGTGGTGCCGATCGCGCATCTGATCACCCAGGTGACGTTGGCGGTGCGCGACGGTCTCGACCGCGACGCCGCGCTGCGGGCGGTGACGATCAACCCGGCCCGCATCATGGGCGTCGACGATCGGATCGGTTCGCTGACGCCCGGCAAGGACGCCGACCTGTGCTTGTGGTCGGGAGATCCGCTGGACGTCTACAGCCGGGTCGAGACCGCCTTTGTGGACGGCGTCGAGGTGTACCGGCACGAGTGAGTGCCGCGCTCAGCGGGGCGGGCCGGACGATCGACTCGTCCGCCCCGCCCCGTTCGGGTTCGGTCGCGGCTCAGGCGTCCCACACGCCGGTGGCGGCGGTCTTGACGGCGTATTCGGCGAAGCCGCGCGGATCGCGGCCCAGCGCCTGCTTCACGCCGTCGGACAGGTGCGACGTCTTGCCCTCGGCGATCGCGGCCATGAGCAGCGCGTACCCCTCGGCCTGGCCGGGCTGGGCGCCGAACGCGGCCGGGTCGGCGACGTAATCTTCAGCGCTGACCGGGCGGTAGCGCAGGTCGCGGCCGGTGGCCTTGGCGATGTGGGCGACGGCCTCGCCGAAGCTGATCGCCTCCGGCCCGGACAGGTCGTAGGTGCGGCCGTGGTGGCCGTCGGTGGTCAGCGCGGCGGCGGCGACCTCGGCGATGTCCTCGGCGTCGATGAAGGGTTGCGGACCGTCCCCGGCGGGCAGGCGCAACTCCCCCGCCCGCAATGGTTCCCGGAACGCCGCGACCTCGGAGAAGTTCTGGTTGAACCAGACCGGACGCAGGATCGTCCACTCGGTACCGGCGTCCTTGATGGCCGCCTCCTTCTCCTCCAGGGTGGGGTTGACGCTCTCGGCCTCGCGGGCCGACAGGAACACCAGACGGCGCAGGCCCCGGTGGGCGGCCAGCGCGCTGAAGCGGCGCAGCAGCGGGACGCGATCGGCGTCCTGGGAGTCGACGAGATAGGCGCCCTGCGCGCCGTCGAGGGCACCCGGCCAGGTGGCCTCGTCGTGCCAGTCGAAGTGGACCGGGCCGGACCGGGACGCCGCCTTGACGGTGACGTCGCGCTCGCGTAGCCGTTCGGCGACATGGCGCCCGATCTTGCCGGTGCTGCCGATGACCAGAATCGTATTGTCAGCCATGGTTTCAGCTAAGTACCACGGACCGACAAATATGCCAAGCGACACGCTCCCAGTGACGTGGGTCATGGGCTCCAGGCCTGGTGGTCACGGCACAGTGGTCGCTCCGGGACACACGGTGCCGTCGGGCACCGGGGTCTTGTCGATGAGGAACGCGTCCAGGGCCTTGGACACGCAGTCGCGGCCGGAGCGGTACGCGATGTGGCCGAAGCCGTCGTAGGTCAACAGTGGAGCGTCGTTGCGGTCGGCGACGTCCTTCGACGACCGGTGCGGTGTGGCGTAGTCATGCCGCATCGCGGCTGTCGCCAGCGGTACCCCGAGTGCGGCGCGGCCGTCTTGCTGGCCTTCCAGGTCGCGGTCGTCAGATAGTCCTTCGTGGTCAGTGCGTGGTCCTGGTTGCTGTCCAGGACCATCGCTCGCACCCTCGGGCCGACCAGGCGGGCGTAGGTCTGTCCCTTGACGGTGCCGTAGTCGGCGGTCAGTTTTCGCTGCGAGTCGTATTTGGCCTGGGTCATGGGAAGCAGGGCACGCTCGTCAAGTTTGGTGTTCAACGAGTCGTCACAGTTGGCACGGCCCTCGCGTTCGTTGATGCCGACGAGGGTGAGGCTCTCTTTCGCAGCTTCTTGCTGAAGTTCTTGTACGGCGCTTGGCCGTCGCGGTTGAGAAGGTCCGACGCGCTGGTGCCGTCCGGACCACCCCAGTCCACGAACAGGACGCCCCGTTTCTCGGCGGCGGTTCCGGTGGCTTCGCGTTTGATGACGCGCAGCGAGATCGTGTCGGTGGGTTTGGTTCACCGGGACCGTGAGCATGGCGCACCACGCGGTCCTGTCGGACTTGCAGTGGGTCCGCTTCGACAGTCTCGGTGTCGCAGTGTCCGCCCCCGCCGGGGTGATCGACAGCGCCGTCAGCGCCATCACACCGGCCAACACCACGACAACGGCCCGAAACGGCACGCTCGTACACACAGTGGACTCCCCCCGTCGGCGGGCTCACGCTAACACCCGCCGACGGGGGTTCGGGAGGTTTCAGTCAGGCACTACCTGCGCCGCCGCCCAGCCGCGCCAGGTCGGCAGCGCCTCACGTACCGCCGCCAGCTGGTCGGCCACCGGACCGGGTCCGGTGGAACCGGGCGTGGTGCGGGCCGCCAGGGCGCCCTCGACGGTCAGGACGTCCCGCACTGAGGCGTTGAGGTGCGGGCTGATCGTGGCCAGGTCGGCGTCCGAGACCTCGTGCAGTTCGATGCCGTTCTTGGCGCAGTGCGCGACCAGGGCGCCGGTGATCTCGTGGGCGTCCTTGAACGGGACTCCCTCGCGGACCAGCCAGTCGGCGACCTCGGTGGCCAGCGAGTACCCGATCGGGGCCGCCGCCGCCATCCGGTCACCGTGGACGGTCATCGTCGCGATCATCCCGGCCAGTGCCGGAAGCACCAGCTTGAGGGTGTCAAGCGCGTCGAAGACGGGTTCCTTGTCCTCCTGGAGATCCCGGTTGTAGGTGAGCGGCTGTCCCTTGAGGGTCGCCAGCAGTCCGGTCAGGTCGCCGATGAGCCGCCCGGCCTTGCCGCGCGTCAGTTCGGCGATGTCCGGGTTCTTCTTCTGCGGCATGATGGACGAACCAGTGGAGTAAGCGTCGTCCAATGTGATCCAGGAGAACTCCTGGCAGCTCCACAGGATGACCTCTTCGGACAGTCGCGACAGGTGCACCCCGATCAGCGCGGTCACGAACAGCAGCTCGGCCACGAAGTCCCTATCGGCCACCCCGTCCATGGAGTTGGCGGCGCAGGACTCGAAACCGAGTTCGGCGGCCACCGCCACCGGGTCCAGCGGCAGCGAGGAACCGGCCAGCGCCCCCGAGCCCAACGGCGAGACCGCGGCCCGGGAGTCCCAGTCGCGCAGGCGTTCCAGGTCCCGCAGCAGCGCCTGCACGTGGGCCAGCAGCTGGTGTCCGAAGGTGACCGGCTGGGCGTGCTGCAGGTGGGTCATGCCCGGGACCGGCGTCGACGCGTGTTCCACGGCCTGGGCGGTCAGCGCGTCGATGAGGTCGAGCAGGTCGGCGGCCAGCTGCCGGGTGTGGTCGCGGCAGTACATCCGCAGTTCGCAGGCGGTCTGGTCGTTGCGGGACCTACCGGCCCGCAGCTTGCCGCCCAACGGCCCGAGGCGTTCCACCAGGCCGCGTTCCAGGGCGGCGTGGACGTCCTCCTCCTCGGGCCGGGCGGTGAACTCGCCGCTGGCGACCTCGTGCGACAGCGCGTCCAGGGCGTCGAGCAGCCGCCCGACCTCCTCGTCGTCCAGCAGCCCCGCCCGGTGCAGTACCCGGGCGTGGGCCTTGGACGCGGCCAGGTCGTAGGAGGCCAGCCGCATGTCGAAATGGGTGCTGACGCTCAGCGCCGCCAACGCCTCGGCCGGACCGCCGGTGAAGCGTCCGCCCCACAGCTTGCTCATGCGTCTCCCTTGAGCCGTTCGTCCCGGGCGGAGGCCAGTTTGGACGGCAGGCTCCACAGGTCGACGAAGCCCTTGGCGAGCGACTGGTCGAAGGCGTCGCCCTCGTCGTAGGTGGCCAGGCCGAAGTCGTAGAGGCTGGCCTCGGAGCGCCGTCCGGTGACGGTGGCGCGGCCGCCGTGCAGGGTCAGCCGGATGTCGCCGGTGACGTGCTTCTGGGTGTCGCCGATGAACGCGTCCAGCGAGTTCTTCAGCGGCGAGAACCACAGGCCGTCGTAGACGAGTTCGCCCCAGCGCTGGTCGACGCCCTTCTTGAACCGGGCCTGGTCGCGTTCGACGGTGACGTTCTCCAGTTCCTGGTGCGCGGTGATCAGCGCGATCGCGGCCGGGGCCTCGTAGACTTCGCGGCTCTTGATGCCCACCAGCCGGTCCTCGACCATGTCGAGCCGTCCCACGCCCTGGGCTCCGGCCCGGGAGTTGAGTTCGGTGATGACCTGCAACGGCGTCTTGGTCTCGCCGTCCAGCGCCACCGGCACGCCCGCGTCGAAGGTGATGATCACCTCGTCGGGGTCCCGGGCCACCGACGGGTCGGCGGTGTAGGCGTAGATGTCCTCGATGGGGGCGTTCCAGATGTCCTCCAGGAACCCGGTCTCGATGGCCCGGCCCCACAGGTTCTGGTCGATCGAGTACGGCGACTTGTTGGACACGTCGATGGGCAGGTTCTTGGACTCAGCGTATTCGATGGCCTTGTCGCGGGTCCAGGCGAAGTCCCGGGCCGGGGCGATGACCTTCAGGTGCGGCGCCAGCGCCGCCAGGCCCGCCTCGAACCGGACCTGGTCGTTGCCCTTGCCGGTGCAGCCGTGCGACACGATGGTGGCGCCGTGCTTGATGGCGGCGTCGACGAGGTGCTTGACGATCAGCGGCCGCGACAGTCCCGACAGCAGCGGGTAGCGGTCCATGTAGAGGGCGTTGGCCTGGATGGCCGGGAAGCAGTAGTCCGCGGCGAACTCCTCGCGGGCGTCGACGACCTCGGCTTCGACGGCGCCGCAGTCGAGGGCGCGCTGCCGGATCACGTTCAGGTCTTCGCCGTCCTGGCCGACGTCGATGGCCACGGCGATGACCTCGCCGCCGGTCTGCTCGGCCAGGTACGGGATGGCCACCGAGGTGTCGAGTCCCCCCGAGAAGGCCAGCACTACGCGTTCAGTCATGAGTTTTCCTTTTCCGTGTCGAACCGTGGCGTGGTGGCCCGGTTGGCTTTGGCGTTGTTGGTCTCCGAGTCTTTTCCCGCCCAGGACAGCAGTTGCTCGGCCAGTTCGGCGCCCGACAGGCCGTCGCGGGCGACGACCAGGATCGTGTCGTCCCCGGCGATGGTGCCGACGATGTCGGCCAGGCCGGAGCGGTCGATGACGCTGGCGAGGAACTGCGCGGCCCCGGGCGGGGTTCGCAGGACCGCGAGGTTGCCGGAGTGGTCGGCGCCGGTGAGCAGTTCCCGCAGTCGTCGCAGCAGTCGCTCGGGCGGCCGGGTGGCGCTCCGCAGTGGACCGTCCCCTTCGGGGAAGATCGCATAGGTGGCGGGGGCGGCGTCGGTGCCGCGCACCTTGACCGCGCCCAGTTCCTCCAGGTCGCGCGACAGCGTGGCCTGGGTGACGGAGATGCCCTCGTCGGCGAGCATCCCGGCCAGCGCCGTCTGCGACTGCACCGGGTTGGCGTCGATGATCGCGGCGATGCGGGCGTGCCGGGCGGCTTTGGTGACGGGTGCGTTCACGAGGTCACCTCCCACGACTGGGTGAACTCCGGTACGTCGAAGGAGCCGGTGACCAGCCGGGTCAGCAGCGCCTTCTGCGCGTGCAGCCGGTTCTCGGCCTGCTGGAAGACCCGCGATTGTGGACCGTCCATGACCTCGTCGGTGATCTCCTCGCCACGGTGGGCGGGCAGGCAGTGCAGGACGATGGCGTGGTCGGCGGCGAGGTCGAGCAGTTCCGCGTTGACCTGGTAGGGCGCCAGGGTGTCGAGCCGTTCGTCGCGGTCGGCGTGTCCCATGGAGACCCAGGTGTCGGTGGCGACGACGTCGGCTCCGGCCACGGCCGCTGCCACGTCGGTGGTGGCGGTGACGCTGCCGCCGTGGCGGGCGGCCAGGGCGGTGGCCTGGTCGAGGATGCCGGGGTCGGGCTGGTAGCCGGGCGGTCCGGCGACCCGGACGTGCGCGCCTGCCAACGCTCCGGCCAGCAGGTTGGAGTGGGCCATGTTGTTGGCGGCGTCGCCGACGTAGGCGATGGTGCGTCCGGCGATCGACCCGAACTCCTCGGAGACGGTCTGCAGGTCGGCCAGCAGCTGGCAGGGGTGAAAGCCGTCGGTGAGGGCGTTGACGACGGGGACGGTGGCCGCGGCGGCCAGCGCCTGGATCCGGTCGTCGCCGTAGGTGCGGATCACGATGGCGTCCACATAACCGGACAGAACCCGGGCGGTGTCCTCTATGGTCTCACCGCGGGACAGGTGGCTGGACTGGGCGTCCACGATGACGGGGTTGCCGCCCAGTTGGGTGATGCCGACCTGGAAGGACATCCGGGTGCGCGTGGATTCCTTCTCGAACACCACGGCCACGGATTTCGGACCGGACAGCGGCCGGGCGGCCAGCGGCTCGGCCTTGAAGGCCCTGGCCAGGTCGATGAGGGCGCACTGACTGGCGAAGTCGAGGTCGTCGTCCCTGAGGAAGTGCTTCACGGTCGTCCTCCCGGCGGGTAGGCCGCGTCGAGCGCGCGGGGAAGCACGCTCAGGAACGCGTCGATCTGGGCGTCGGTGACGACCAGCGGCGGCGCGAGCCGGATGACGTTGGGGCGCACCGGGTTGGCGAGGACGCCGGACGAGCGCAGCGTCGAGTCGACGTCGGCGGCAACCTCGGCGGTCAGCTCGACGCCCAGCCACAGGCCCTTGCCCCGGACCTCGGCGACCAGCGGGTGGTTCAGTGCCCGGATGCCCTCGGCGAGCCGCTTTCCCTTGTCGGCGGCGGCTTCGGTGAGTTTGTCGGACTCGATGGTGTCCAGTACCGCCAGCGCCGCGGCGGTGGCGACCGGGTTGCCGCCGAAGGTGGAACCGTGGTCGCCCTTGGCGAAGACGTCGCCGTAGGCGCCGATGCCGATACAGGCGCCGATGGGCAGTCCCCCGCCGAGTCCCTTGGCGAGGGTGACGACGTCGGGGACGATGCCGGTCTGCTGGTAGGCGAACCAGGTTCCGGTGCGACCGATGCCGGACTGGATCTCGTCGGCGATGAACAGCGCCCCGGTGGTGTCGCAGATGTCGCGCACAGCGGCGAAGTAGCCCTCGGGCGGCGGCACGACGCCGGTCTCGCCCTGGGTGGGTTCCAGGATCACCGCGGCGCAGGATTCGTCCACGGCGTCGTTGAGGGCGGCGGCGTCACCGTAGGGCACGAACCGCACGTCGATACCGAAGGGCGCGAAGGGTTCCCGGATCGCGGCCTTGCCGGTCAGGGCCAGCGCCCCCATGCTGCGGCCGTGGAAGCCGTCGGTGCTGGCGACGAAGTAGGTGCGGCCCTTGGCTTTGCCGTTGGCGATGGCGAGTTTGAGGGCGCATTCGTTGGCTTCGGTGCCGCTGTTGGAGAAGAACACCTTGCCGGGTTCGCCCACGAGCGACAGCAGTTTCTCGGCGAGCGCGACCTCGGGTTCGTGCAGGAACAGGTTGGAGGTGTGGGCGATCCGGGCGACCTGTTCGGAAACGGCGGTGACCAGTGCCGGGTGGGCGTGTCCCAATGCCGACACGGCGATGCCGCCGATGAAGTCGAGGTACTCGTTGCCGTCGACGTCGTAGACGGTGGTGCCGTCGCCGTGCGACAGCGCGACGCCGGGCGTCCCGTAGTTGGGCATCAGGGCGTCGGTGAACCGCTCCCTGAGGTCCTGTGTGGCCGTCATTGGGGCACCACCATGGTTCCGACTCCTTCGGATGTGAAGACTTCCAGCAGCAGGGAGTGGGGCACCCTGCCGTCGATGACGTGTGCCTGCGGTACCCCGCCCTCGACGGCGCGCAGGCAGGCCTCCATTTTGGGCGCCATACCGGCCGACAGGCTGGGCAGCAGGTGTTTCAGCTCGGGGGCGCTGATCTGGCGGATCAGGCTGGTGGTGTCGGGCCAGTCGCCGTACAGGCCGTCCACATCGGTCAGGACGACCAGCTTCTGGGCCTGGAGCGCCTGCGCCAGCGCCGCGGCGGCGGTGTCGGCGTTGACGTTGTGGACGACGCCGTCGACGTCGGGGGCGACGGTGGAGATGACCGGGATGCGGCCCGCCGCGATCAGGTCGGTGACGGCGTCGGTGTTGACCCGCGCGACGTCGCCGACCTGGCCGATGTCGACGGCTTCACCGTCCACCATGGCCTTGCGGCGTTTGGCGGTGAACAGCCGGGCGTCCTCGCCGGACATGCCGACGGCGAACGGCCCGTGTTCGTTGATGAGACCGACCAGTTCCCGGCCGACCTGCCCGACCAGGACCATCCGCACCACGTCCATGGCCTCGGAGGTGGTGACCCGCAGCCCGCCCCGGAACTCCGAGGCGATGCCGAGTTTGTCCAGCATGGACGATATCTGCGGTCCGCCGCCGTGCACGACGACGGGCTTGAGCCCGGCGTAGCGCAGGAACACCATGTCCTTGGCGAAGGCCTCCCGCAGTCCGGGGTCCACCATGGCGTGGCCGCCGTACTTGACCACGACGGTCTTGCCGTGGAACCGTTCCAGCCACGGCAGGGCCTCCACGAGGGTCTGCGCCTTGCCGAGGGCGTCGCGGACGTTGTCGGTGAGCTGCTCGGTCATGACGAGTACGCCGAGTTCTCGTGGACGTAGGCGTGCGACAGGTCGTTGGTCCAGATGGTGGCCGAGTCGCGGCCGCTGCGCAGGTCGATAGTGATGTCGACCTCGCGTCCCGACAGGTCCACTCCGGACCGGTCTTCGGCAGCGGCGCCGTCGCGACAGATCCACACGCCGTTGACGGCCACGTCCACCGCGTCGGGTTCGAAGGCGGCGGCCGTGGTGCCCACGGCGGCCAGGATCCGGCCCCAGTTCGGGTCGCAGCCGAACAGCGCGGTCTTGACCAGGTTGTCGCGGGCCACGGCCCGGCCCACCTCGACCGCGTCGTCGGTGTCGGCGGCGCCGGTCACGGTGATGGTGACGTCCTTGGTGGAGCCTTCGGCGTCGGACATCAGTTGCCGGGCGATGGATCCGCACGCGTGGGTGAGTTCGCTGGTGAAGCCCTTGACGTCGGGGATGACGCCCGAGGCGCCCGAGGCCAGCAGCAGCACGGTGTCGTTGGTGGACATCGATCCGTCGGAGTCGAGCCGGTCGAAGGTGAGGCGGCAGGCCTCGGTCAGCGCGGCCGCGGCGATGTCGGGCTCGATCAGCGCGTCGGTGGTGAAGACGCACAGCATGGTGGCCAGTCCGGGGGCCAGCATTCCCGCGCCCTTGCCGATGCCGCCGATGCAGTAGCCGTCGCCGCGCACCACGGTGTCCTTGGGCTTCGTGTCGGTGGTCATGATCGCCTCGGCGGCGTCGGCCCCGCCGGTGGCGGACAGCTCGGCGGCGACCTTGTCCACACCGGACAGGATCGCGTCCATGGGCAGCCGTTCACCGATCAGCCCGGTGGAGCACACCGCGACGTCGGCCGAGCCGATGTCGAGCACCTCGGCGACCTTCTCTGCGGTGTGGTGGGTGTCGGCGAACCCGGCCGGTCCGGTGCAGGCGTTGGCGCCGCCGGAGTTCAGCACGACGGCCCGCAGTTTCCCGTCCTTGATGACCTGCTGGGTCCACAGGACCGGGGCGGCCTTGATGCGGTTCTTGGTGACGACCCCGGCGGCGGTGTACTGGGGACCGTTGTTGACGACCAGCGCCAGATCGCGTTTGCCCGCCTTGATCCCGGCGGCGATTCCGGCGGCGGTGAAGCCCTGGGGAACGGTGACGGTCATGGCGCGACTCCATCCACATTGAGTCCGGCGGTTTCGTCGAGGCCCAGCATCAGGTTGGCGCACTGGACGACCTGTCCGGCCGCGCCCTTGCCGAGGTTGTCGATGGCGGCGGTGACGATGATGCGATCGGCGTCGGAGTCCATCGTGGCCTGCAGGTGACACGAGTTGGATCCCAGCGTGTCGGCGGTGCGCGGCCAGCTGCCGTTCGGCAGCACGTGGACGAACGGTTCGTCGGCGTAGGCGGCGGCCAGCACCTCGTGGACCTCGGCGGTGGTCAGCCCGGCGTCGGCGGGTTTGACCGTCACGGTCGACAGGATGCCCCGCGGCATCGGCGCCAGCACCGGCGTGAACGACAGCGACCGGGCCCGCGTGGCCTGTTTGATCTCGGGAACGTGCTGGTGCGCGCCGACCTTGTAGGGACTGAGCGAACCGGCGACCTCGCTGGCCATCAGGTGCGGCTTGGCTGCGCTGCCCGCGCCCGAGGTGCCCGAGGCGGCAACGACGACGACGTCGTCCGGCTGTCCGATACCCGAGGCCAGGATCGGCGCGAGCGCCAGCGTGGTGGCAACGGCGTAGCAGCCGGTGGCGGCGACCCGCTTGGACGCGGCGATGGCCTCCCGGCCGCCGGGCAGTTCCGGCAGTCCGTAGGTCCAGGCGCCGGCGTGCGGGCCGTCGTAGTAGGCCTCCCAGGCGGCGGCGTCGACGAGCCGGTGATCGGCACCCAGGTCGACGATCTTCGCGTCGGCCGGCAGTTTCGCCGCCAGTTCCGCCGACTGGCCGTGCGGCAGGGTGATGACGACGAGGTCGGCCTCGGCCAGCGCGTCCACGGTGGTCTCGGCGAAGGTGCGCCCGGCCAGGGATCGCAGGTGCGGGTGGGTGTCGGTGACCGGCTGACCGGCCTTGCTGTGGGCCGTCACCGCCGCTATCTCGATATTCGGGTGCCCGGCGAGCAGCCGCAGCACCTCACCTCCCGCGTAGCCGCTGGCACCGGCC
Organism: Stackebrandtia nassauensis DSM 44728; assembly: GCF_000024545.1. GTDB lineage: Bacteria > Actinomycetota > Actinomycetes > Mycobacteriales > Micromonosporaceae > Stackebrandtia > Stackebrandtia nassauensis. The sequence continues at coordinate 3,230,842 of NC_013947.1, read as the reverse complement.
ACCGCGATCCGGTTTCCCATGGAGTCCACCTCTTCGGGTTTGTGTATTTCTATGCAGAGCATCGTATCACCATGCATATGGGTGGTCTATGGGTTATCGACGTGCGAGACAGTGACGCGTGCCTCCGCCGCTGACATACTCCTAAGTGCCCGTCTCCCGGAGGTAATCCATGAAACGTCGTACCCTGCTGCGCGGAGCCGCCGTCGGCGCCGCCACCGTCCCCCTCCTCGCCACCACCGCGTCAGCCTCGGAGAACTACCAGGTCGCCATGACCGAGCAGCGCACCAACCGCATCCTCGTCTTCAACAAGGACGACGCCTGGAACGAGAGCACCATCAAGTGGAAATGGGGCTCGACGTCGCGAGGCTGGTCCAACCTGTCGGACGTGAGGTTTCGCGACACCAAGCACTTCGGCCGAGTCGTGCTGGCCGCCGCCAGCGGCGGATACGCCGGGATCATCACCTCGGCGGGCAAGGTCCTGTGGACCGGCGAACCCGGCGGCAACCCGCACGCCATCGAACGCATACCCAACATCGCCGCCATCGTCACCGCCAGCTCGGGCGGTTACCTCAACGTCTACGGCCCCACCAAGATCACCGACCCCTCCACCCTGGCCAAGGTCCAGACGGTCAACCTGCCCGGCGCCCACGGCGTCCTGTGGGACCCGAGCCTCAACGTCCTGTGGGCCATCGGCGACTACGTCGTGCGCGCCTACCAGGTCACCGGCTCCTACCGCGAGACCCGGCTGAAGGACACCGGCAAATCCGTCGCGCTGCCCGGCGGCGGCCACGACCTGCAACCCGACTACACCAACCCCGGCAAGCTCGTCGTCACCGACACCAAGGCCGCCTACGAAGTGGACACCGCCGCGCTGACCGCCAAGGTCCTGCGCGCCGAGACCCGCATCAAGGCCTTCGTGCGCCACCGTTCCGGCGAGTACCTGTGGGTGCGCGCCGAGAACGTCGAACCCCGCCCCTGGAGCAGCCCCACCGTCCACTTCGACTCCGGCGACAAGACCCTCGCCGACGCGCAGTTCTACAAGGCGCGCATCGTCGAGGCCGCCTTCGAATAGACCCACCCCGATGGCTCGATGTGTCCGCGACACATCGAGCCATCACCATAAGTAGTCGGCGTGGCACTCTGCGACGTTTCGTCACATATCCGACAATTCTCCCCACCCCGGCTGCCGCGACCCGCCCCCACGTCGCCCGACTTCCGGAAAGATCGACACCGATCGGCCCAACCACGAGCCGCATCACCTGGGGAGGGACGCCATGAATACGCCGTCGACCAATCCACATACACACCGCATGAGCCGCGCCGTCCGCTTCGGCATCGCCGCCGCCGTCACGATCCTGTTCGTCACACTGGCCCTCACCAAACCCGCCCAGGCCGCCGACCTGCGCGACTGGGACGGCGTCAATCCACAAGGCACAACGTGCAACAACGACGCCGCCACCGTCGCGTCCGCCGACATCGAGTACAAGGGCAACCGGCTCGGCACCGTGGAACTGCGCTACAGCCACTTCTGCCACACCGCCTGGGCCCGGCTCCACAACGACATGGAGCACGTACCCGGCGACGCCCACGTCGGCTTCGCCGACGTCGTCCGCGACTCCGACGGCCTCACCTACAGCTGCGCCAGCCCGCCGGGCGAGAACACCAGCTGCTGGACCAAAATGGTCGACGACGCGGGCGGCACGGTCCACGCCTACGGCAACATCGACCCGTTCCCGACCTTCGGCCACGGCAACGCCGACGCGATCACCGAGTCCTATTAGCGCACGACTACCCAAACGCGGCAACCAAGTCGACATCCGTTCACCTGAACCTCTAACGTGGGCGGCGTGAAGTTTCGGATCTTGGGACCACTGGAGGTGTCCCGCGACGGCGAGCCGGTGACCATATCGGGCAGACACCATCCGAAACTGCTCGCCCTGCTGCTCCTCGAGACCGGCCGCGTCGTCACCGTCTCCCGACTCGTCGACGCCCTCTGGGAAAACGACCCGCCCGCCACGGCCCGCCGCCAGATCCAGAACACCATGGCCAGCCTGCGCCGCCAACTGGCGGGCGACGACTCCCCCACCCTGGAAGCCACCGGCGAAGGCTACCGACTCCTGGTACCCGCCAAAACCGTTGACGCCCAATGCTTCACCGACCTGGTCCGCCAAGCCCGCACCGCCCGCGACACCAACGACCTCCCCACGGCGTCCCGCCTGTTCGCCGAAGCCCTCGCCCTGTGGCGAGGCGAAGCCCTCGCGGGCCTGTCCGGCCGCGTCGTCGAAGCGGCAGTGGTGCGCCTCAACGAATCCCGCCTGTCCGCGATCGAAGACCGCTGCGACATCGACATCGCGCTGGGCCGCCACGGCCAGGTCGTCGGCGAACTGCGCGAACTCCTGGAACACCACCCCTACCGCCAACGCGTCGCCGGTCTGCTCATGACCGCCCTGCACCACAGCGGACGAACCCCCGAAGCCCTCGAGGTCTTCACCGAAGTCCGGGCCCGCCTGTCCGACGAACTCGGCCTCGACCCCGACCCCGACCTGAACCGCCTCCACGGCGAGATCCTGCGCGGCGACCTCGACACCCCCACCACCGAACCCACCCCACCCTCGGCACCCCGCCCGGCCCAACTCCCCGCCGACACCGCCACCTTCACCGGCCGCGAAGAACAACTCGCAGCCCTCGACAACCTCCTGGCCGACGGCCGCACCGCCACGGTCGTGTCCGCCATCGCGGGCATGGGCGGCGCGGGCAAAACCGCCCTCGCCGTCCACTGGGCCCACCACGTCCGCGACCGATTCCCCGACGGCCAGCTCTACATCAACCTGCGCGGCTACGACGAAGCCGCCCCGGTCTCCCCCGCAGACGCCCTCACCCGCTTCCTCAACGCCCTGGGCCAACCCGGCGCCGCGATCCCCACCGACCCCGACGAAGCCGGAGCCATGTACCGCTCCCTGCTCGCCGACCAACGCATGCTCATCCTCCTCGACAACGCCCGCGACGCCGCCCAGGTCCGCCCCCTCCTCCCCGGCGGCGGCGGAAACTTCGCCCTCATCACCAGCCGCGACCGCCTCACCAGCCTGGTAGCCCTCGACGACGTCGCCCCGCTGCGCATCGACACGCTGAGCCACGAGGAGTCGGTGGATCTGCTGTCCAACCTCGTCGACCCCGTCCGTCTCCACTCCGAACCCGAAGCCACCCATCAGCTGGCGCGACTGTGCGGCCACCTCCCCCTGGCGTTGCGCATCGCCGGAGCCAACCTTGCCGACCGGCCCGAAACCAACGTCACCCAGTTCGTGGCCGAACTCGAAGGGCCGCAACGACTCCAGAAGCTGACCGCCCCCGACGACCCCGCCGTCGCCATCACCCGGACCCTCCACCTGTCCGTCAGCGCCCTCACCCCGGCCGCGCGGCAGTTGTTCACCCTGCTGGGAATCCTGCCGGGCGAGGACTTCTCACACGACCTGGCCGCCCACCTGGCCGGAACCGTCACCGACGACGCTCCGCGAGCGATCAACGAACTGGAAGCTGCCCACCTCGTCGAGAGCCACCACGACAACCGGCTGCGCTTCCACGACCTGGTTCGCGAATACGCCAACGCCCGAGCATCGCAGTGGGACGACGCCGACCGCGGCGAGGCCGTCACCCGCGTCATCGGCTGGTACGACCACAACAAAGCCACCCTGCCCACCGACGAACGCGACAACGTCCTGCGAATGCTCTCCGCCTGGAACCACCGCCCCGACTCCTGGCGCCTGGCGGCGGTTCTCGGCAGGTTCGTCCACTACGGACCCGACCTGCCCCGGCAACTCGAACTACTGAGACACGAACTGAGCAAAGCCGAACACAACCAGGACCACCCCGGCCGCTGCCAGATGAACTCAACCCTGGCCATCGTCCACCGGGAAATGGGCCACCGGACCACCGCCATCGAGTATGCGCGGGAAGCCGTCCAGATCATGCGCGATCACGACGTGGACGACCCGGTGGGCAAGTACGTGGGCAACCTCGGTCTCTACCTGGGCGACATGGGCCGCGTCGCCGAGGCCGTCCCCCTCGTCCTCGAGTCGTACAACGCCGCGGTGGCCACCGGCGACGACCTCTTCGCGACCATCCGCGCCTCCACCCTTGGAACCCTCTACGCCGAGTTGGGCGATTACGGAGAAGGCGAGAAGTGGACAACGATGGCGCTGAAGCTGACTGAGCAACCATCCCTGCGATTCTTCCGCCAAGGCATCAGCTACTGCCTGTGCGAACAATACGTCAGCTCCCGTCGCTTCAGTGACGCCGAACCACTGATCACCGACATCCTGAACCAACCGGATTCCAGCGGCGCCAAGTACCATGCCCTCACCCTGATCCTCCGCGCCGAGATCAACCGGGCGCGCGGCCGCTACGACGCCGCGCATGAGGACCTGGCCGAGGCGCTGCGCCACGCGTCCCAGACCGACCGCTCCGGCTTGCGCGACATGGCTGAATGCGGGATGGCCGAACTCGAAATCCAAACCGGCCATCCCCGCCAGGCCATTGACCGGCTCATGTCCTCCCACCCGGCCAACACCGATCAGATGGGAGCATTGCAGCGAGCTCAGGCTGACCGTCTACTTTGCCTCGCGCACGCGCGCCTTGGCGACGGTGATACGGCGATCAACTATGGCGACGCGGCGCTGGCGGCGTTCCGTTCGATGCCACGCCCCCTGTTGGAGGCCAGAACCTTGGTGGCCCTCGCCGAAGCGCACGACACGGGAGGCGACAAACTTTCTGCCCAACGCGACCGTGAGTCGGCGCTCGAAATCTTCACTCGCCTCGGAATTCCGGTCGAAGAAAGTCGCGAGGTGCCGCTTGGCCATGGCCAGCGTCCACCCCATTGGGATACGTAGTCACGCTGAAACGTAAAGCGGACGACCGGAATACCCGGCCGCCCATTGGCTTACATATCGACAAATAATTATTCATCCATAAATGCCCCCTTTATCAGGGAGCACTCTAACAAAGATGTGCCGCCAGCACGGTCAATTCGATTAAAGATGGGGGACTCTTGTTGGCCCGGCTTCGCGGTCAGTACCTTCAACCGCTTTGGCCTCTTCCACCAAAACGGGAATTGTCTTGGCCTGCGCACCCTTCCAAGTCCAACGTAGCCGGTACTGCGTGTAGAGCGATGGCCTGTCCACTACCCACCTGCACCGACCATGGTCGAGTTCGATCTCCTCCGTGTTGAAAGGATAGATGGAGTCGATGCCCGCGATTTCCTCCGCCAGAACACTTCCACCGACTTCATCGGCAGGCAGCTTGACATCGAAGACAAGTTTATGCGTCGGTTCTCTGGTGGAGAGTGCCACAAAGGGCGACGAGTCGCGCCAGTTCGTCAACGGCCACGTGATCTCTATTTCGTGAACATCGCCTCGGTGCAGGACGCGGCCAAAGAAGATACGATAATATTCCCATACTCCAACGCGAGCCACTTCAGTGATCTCCTGAGCACCCTCACCCGGCTCCGGTTTGGGCACACCGCCTCCAGACCAGAAATATCTGTCAATATATTCATCCATTTGGTCACGCAGGGCCTTGAGCTTTATTCGTTTGGAATACAATAGCTCGCCATGCTCATTGATAACATAGCTGCAGCTCTTCTCAAGAATCTCCGTTTGGAAAGCTATCGCCGGATAACGACACCTATATATGCTCTGACGCTGCGCGATCACCAGGAATGCCAAGGCGGCTCCAAATACGACTGTAGCGACAATCGGCCACCCTAGAGTGCTCACGCTCGCACTCCCCGCTCCGGCAAACCATGTGGACACCGCACCACATGCGAGAAATGCCGCAGTGACGATCTTCTTCGCGATTTCAGCCGCCAGGGCCACCGCTACGATTTGTTTGAGGTCGATTTGACTCATCTACGCCCCACCTAGAACGCGCTTGTGGTCCCGTGCAACCCCGGTGCCGAAGCGGCTTGGGGTGCGTCTGCATCTATAAGTGTCCATCCGTTGAATGGTTGTAGACAGGGTTGTGTCGCCAATACGACGAACAACCCTCTGCGCGTGTAGATTGCATTGTCAGTTTGTTTTAGAAAGTGGGTTTGCTGAGTTTTTCGATGTTTTCCAAGACAGTCCTATCCCGACCTGGAATCGGCGAAATCAGGTGTGGAATTAGACGAGTGGTGGGCACTCGGCGCCCACCACTCGCTATCCGATCGCGTCGATCATGACCAGGCGAGAAATCACGCCCCGCGCAGTACCGCGCCGTGGCGGTCGGCGGCGAGGGCGACTGCTCGGTCGCGGGCCTCGACCGTCTCGTCCGCGGTGAGGGTGCGGTCCGGGGCGCGGAAGGTGAGTTTGTAGGCCAGCGATTTGCGGTTCTCGCCGAGTTGTTCGCCGGAGAAGACGTCGAACAGGCGGATGTCCTCCAGGAGGTCACCCGCGCCTTCGGAGAGGGCGCTGGCCACTTGGGCTGCCGGGGTGGTGGCGTCGACGACCACCGCGACGTCGATCAGGGCCACCGGGTAGTGGGAGATCGATGGGCCTGGTGGGACCTCGGGGAAGCCGATGGCGTCGAGGTTGATCTCGACCGCGCAGGTGCGGCGGGGTACCTCCAGGGCGTCGCAGACGCTCGGGTGGAGTTCGCCCGCGTGGCCCACGACGGTGTCGTTGTGGAGCAGTTCGGCGCAGCGGCCCGGGTGCCAGGGGGCGTGTTGGGCTTGGCGGACTTCGAGTTCGACGCCGGAGGCCGAGGCGATGGTGCGGGCCGCCGCTATGGCGTCGCTCCAGTCTCCCAAGCGGCCTGGGCCCCACCAGCCGTCGCTCTCGATGTGGCCGCAGCGGACCGTGGCGAGGTGTTGGGGTTGGTGTGGGCGGAGCGCGTCGGCCACCGCCAGTTCGGCGGCGGTCGGTCGGCGGTCGACCGGGAGTTGTGGGAGCGGTTGGTCTTCCCAGCCCGGGCGGGGGTTGAAGACCAGGCCGGTCTCGAAGAGGCCGACATCGCGGATGCCGCGGTCCACGTTCACCTTGAGGGCCTTGAGGAGGCCCGGGATGAGGGTGGTGCGCAGTGCCGGTTCCGCGTCGACGATCGGGTTGGCCAGGGTGAGGACCTGGCGGCGCGGGTCGTCGGCGGGGAGGCCGAGGGCGTCGAAGACCGTCGGGTCGCCGAACGGGTAGGTGAGGGTTTCGACGTACCCGGCTGACGCGAGGGCGCGGCCGATGTGGCGGCGTCGGCGTTGGGTCGGGGTGAGGCCGCGGCCGGGTGGGGCCGCGGGCAGGACCGAGGGGACCTTGTCGTAGCCGTCGAGGCGGATGACCTCTTCGACGACGTCGGCCTGGTCGGTCATGTCGGGCCGCCAGCTGGGTGGCGTCACCGTGAGGGTGTCGGCTTCGGCGGTCCAGGTGCAGCCGCAGGCGTCCAGCGCCGCGCCGACCCGGGTGGTGTCGTAGCTGACGCCCGCGATGCGGGACGGTAGGTCGGCGGCGAGGCGGATCGTCGCGGTGGGGCGGCGGTTGTCGATGTCGCCGACCGACGCGTCGACGGTGCCGCCGCCGTATTCGACGAGCAGGTCGATGGCGCGCTGGACCGCGACGCGGCACAGTGCGGGGTCGACGCCGCGTTCGAAGCGTTTTCCGGCCTCACTGGACAGCCGGTGGCGGCGGCCGGTGCGGGCCATGGTGGTCGGGTCCCAGTGGGCCGCCTCCATGAGGACGTCCGTTGTGGAGTCCGAGATCTCGCTGGTTTCGCCGCCCATGATTCCGGCCAGGGACAGTGGACCGGTGTCGTCGCAGATGACGAGGTCCTCGGCGTCCAGGGACCGTTCGACGTCGTCGAGTGTGGTCAGTTTCTCGCCGGCGGCGGCGCGGCGCACCACCAGGGTTCCCTTGAGGGTGGCCAGGTCCCAGGCGTGCATGGGCTGGCCGAGTTCCAGCATCAGGTAGTTGGTGACGTCCACGGCCAGACTGATGGGACGCATCCCCGCGTGGATGAGGCGGCGGCGCAGCCATTCCGGACTGGCCGCGGCGGGGTCGAGGCCGCGGACGGCGCGGGTGGCGAAGCGGTCGCAGCCCAGCGGGTCGTCGACGCGCAGCGGGTGCGGGCCGTCGGCGGTGGCCGCCGGTTCGGTGGTCAGACCGGCCGGGTCGGTGAAGCCGACGCCGAGCCGGTGGGCGACCTCGCGGGCGATGCCGCGCATGGAGAAGCAGTGGCTCATGTCGGGGGTGAGTTCGAGTTCGAAGATCACCTCGTCCAGGCCGATCACCGGGCGCGCGTCGGCGCCGTTGGGGGCCTCGGCGCTGTCGGGCAGCACCATGATGCCTGAGTGGTCCTCGCCCAGGCCCAGTTCGCGGGCCGAGGCGATCATGCCGTCGGACACGTGGCCGTAGGTCTTGCGGGCGCTGATCGCGAAGCCGCCCGGCAGTACCGCGCCGGGCAGCGCGACGACGACCCGGTCGCCCTCGGCGAAGTTGCTGGCACCGCAGATGATGCCGCGCGGTTCGGGTTCACCGACGTCGACCTGGCAGTAGCGGATGGGTTTCTTGAAGTCGGTGAGCACCTCGAAGGACGCGACGGTGCCGACCACGAGCGGGCCGGTCACGTTGTCGCGCAGGTCTTCCACGGTGTCGACTTCCAGGCCGCACTGGACGAACGCGGCGTCGAGGTCGGCGATCGGCAGGTCTTGCGGCAGCGCGACGTACTCGCGCAGCCAGGACAGTGGGACTCGCATCGGCTACTCCTCCGTTCCCAGCGCCAGCGGGAAGCGCACATCTCCGTCGAACATGTCTCTCATATCGGTGACCCCGTGCCGCAGCATGACGGCGCGGTCGATGCCCATCCCGAAGGCGAAGCCACTGTAGATGGTCGGGTCGATGCCGCAGGCGCGCAGCACCCGCGGGTTGACCATGCCGCAACCGCCCCACTCGATCCAGCGGGGACCGTCGCGGTGGGCGGCGAACCAGACGTCGACCTCGGCGCTGGGTTCGGTGAACGGGAAGTAGGACGGCCGCAGCCGGGTGCGGGCCTGGACGCCGAACATGGCCTTGGCCCAGTGGTCGAGGGTGCCCTTGAGGTGGGCCATGGTGATGCCCTTGTCGATGACGATGCCCTCGGTCTGGTGGAAGACGGGGCTGTGGGTCGCGTCGACCTCGTCGGTGCGGTAGACCCGGCCCGGGGAGACGGCGTAGATCGGCGGCTCCTGGGTGAGCATGGTGTGGATCTGCACCGAGGAGGTGTGCGGACGCAGGGTGAGGCCGGAGGCGGCGCCGCGACCGGCGGCGTCCAGATAGAACGTGTCCATCATGGAGCGCGCGGGGTGGTCGGGGCCGATGTTCAGCGCGTCGAAGCTGAACCACTCCGGTTCGATCTCGGGGCCCTCGCTGATCTGGTAGCCCATCGCGGTGAAGAAGTCGGCGATGCGTTCGGCCGTCAGGGTCAGCGGGTGCCGGGCGCCGCGGGGGCGCCGGTCGACCGGGACGGTGACGTCGACGGTCTCCTCGCGCAGGACGCGCTGGGCGGCCTCGGCGGCCAGGACCTCGGCGCGGGCTTCGTAGGCGACCGTCACGGCCTGGCGGGCGGTGTTGACGCGTTTGCCCGCGTCGGCCTTGGCAGCCGGGGGCAGCGAGCCGATCTCGCGGCGCGCCAGCGAGATCGGGGCCTTGTCACCCAGGTGCAGGTGCTTGATGGACGCGAGGGTGTCGGCGTCTCCGGCCTCGGCGAAGGCCTTCTCGGCCGTGGCTATCGCGTCGTCGAGCGCCTGCGGCGACAGGTACGCGGCTTCCTTGGGGTCGTAGGGATCGCTTCGATAGGTCATCGCCATACGCTTTCGGTCGGCGGGGCACGAAACCGCCCCGCGTAAGGTTCTAAGAGGACACACACGGCTGTGCCGTCAGCCCGCCGGTCTCGGCTGCGATGAGGGAAAGAGAACTACCGCCGCAGCCCGCCACCGGCGGGCCGCATAAACATCCGCATAGACATGCGTGACATCAGGTTTCTCCTTTGCGATGTTCTCGTGCGGAAGCATACAGGCACACCGCGGCGGCCGTCGCGAGGTTTAGGCTCTCGGCCGCGCCGTAGATCGGCACCCGGACCCGCACGTCGGCGCGTTCGGTGAGCGCGTCGGACAGGCCGTGGGCCTCGGAGCCGAACAGCCAGGCCGTGGGTTGGCGCAGCAGGCCGTCATCGATGGCCGCGTCCAGGTCGGTCTCGCCGCGCACGTCGGCGGCGAGGATGCGCAAGCCCTTGGCGCGCAACGCGTCCAGGTGTTCGTCGGTGTCGCCGCCGCGCACCACCGGCAGGTGGAACAGGCTGCCCACCGACGCCCGCACGCACTTGCCGTTGTACGGGTCGACCGAGCCGTGCGGGAACACCACCGCCTGGGCTCCGGCCGCGTCGGCGGTGCGCAGGATGGTCCCGGCGTTGCCGGGATCGGCGATGCCGTCCAGGACGACCGCCAACCGCACGGTTTCGGGCAGCGTGGTGTCGACGTAGCCGCACACCGCCACGATGCCCTGCGGGTGCACGGTGTCGGTCAGTGCCGCCAGGCCCGAGTCGGCCACGGCGAACACCCGGGCGCCGAAGGACTCGGCCTCGGCCAGCAGCCCGGTGTGGCGGCTCAGCGCCGCCTCGGTGGCGAAGACCTCGGTGACGCCACCGGCCCGCACCGCCTCGGCGACCGCCTGCGGTCCCTCGGCCATGAAGGAACGGCGTTCGTCGCGGGTGCGACGCCGCGAGAGTTTGCGGGCAGCAACAACCCGGGACGACGTCCGCGTCAGCGGGGTCGACCCGGGTGCTGATTCGATCATCAGGCGGTGGCCGGAAGAGCCTTGCGGGCCACGTCGACGAGCGCGGTGAACGCGGCTTCGTCGGTGACGGCCAGGTCGGCCAGGACCTTGCGGTCCACCTCGACCTCGGCAGCCTTCAGTCCCTGAATGAACCGGTTGTACGTGATGCCGTTGGCGCGGGCCGCGGCGTTGATGCGGGTGATCCACAGTCGCCGGAAGTCGCCCTTGCGGGCCCGGCGGTCCCGGTAGGAGTACTCGTAGGAATGGAGCAGCTGCTCCTTTGCCTTGCGGTACAGCCGGGAGCGCTGTCCCCGGTATCCCTTCGCGGAATCCAGGACGACGCGGCGCTTCTTCTTGGCATTGAGTGCCCGCTTAACGCGTGCCACAGGTCTTTCTCCTCATTGCTGTCCATCCACACATGGATGGCTGTCGGTCATGTGCGGATGATTTAGATTCCGAGCAGTCGCTTGACTTTTTTGACGTCGGCCTTGGCGAAGTCCACCCGGCCGTCCAGGCGACGGGTCAGCCGGGAGCTCTTGTGCTCCAGGTAGTGACGCCGGTTGGCGCGCTGACGGCGAAGCTTGCCGGTGCCGGTGATCTTCACCCGCTTGCGCATGCCGCTGTGGCTCTTCATTTTCGGCATCGGTACTCCTTGTTCCTTCGTTCCTGAGGGCCGAGGGCTACTCTTCGTCGCCTTCGGCCGGTTTCTTGGCGGCCTTGGTGGCCACGGGCTGTTTGGTCCTGTGGGGCGCCAACACCATGATCATGTTGCGCCCGTCCTGCTTGGGAGCCGCTTCCACGACACCGAGGTCGGAGACCTCTTCTCCCAGTTTGTTCAGCAGCCGCAAGCCCAGTTCGGGACGACTCTGCTCCCGGCCCCGGAACATGATCGTGATCTTGACCTTGTCCCCCGCCTTGAGGAAGCGGATCACGTGACCCTTCTTGGTCTCGTAATCGTGATCGTCGATCTTGGGGCGAAGCTTCATCTCCTTGATCACGGTCTGCTGCTGGTTGCGCCGGGCCTCACGCGCCTTCAGGGCGGTTTCGTACTTGTGCTTGCCGTAGTCCATGAGCTTGCAGACCGGCGGCCGGGCATTTGGCGCCACCTCGACAAGATCCAGATCGACGTCGGCGGCCAACTGCAGGGCCTTGTCAAGCGAGACGATGCCCACTTGTTCTCCCTGCGGTCCGACCAGCCGCACCTCGCGAGCCCGGATCTGTTCGTTCACGCGCGAATCGCTGATGGGGCCTCCTTAGTAATGCGATAAGTGCACTTGCGTGCGACCTGGTGCGCAAGGAGATACCCCACAACGACGAAAGCCCCGGCATACAGCCAGGGCCCCTTCATACACCACGTGGCCACACCGGTGGTGTGGTCGATGGTGTTACTGACCCGAAAACCCTCAAGCGTGTCAACGGGTGGGAGCGGGGCTCCGCTTACGCGAGTCACCCAGGGGGTGACTTGGTCGACGCATAAGCGTAGCAGACGCCTATTCGCCCCGGGATTCGGCAAGCAGCTCCCGCAGCCTGCGCACCGCGGCAACGGCGCGGTCCTTGTCGACCGACTGGATCGCCATCACCGCGATCACGTCGTCGTCGGCCAACTCCAGCATCGCCCACGAGGCGCCGCGCGGGAACCGCACCGACTCCACGATCTGCCAGGGCACCTCGGTGGAGCCGAACAGGTTGCGCACCCGGACCTTGTGTTCGTCGGCCCACACCCGGGGCCGGGCGAAGGTCAGGATCCCCAGCGCTGCCAGCACTCCCAGTCCGACCATGGCGTAGGCGTCGGCGGAGTGGAAGACGCCGCCGCCCTCGGTCTTTCCGCCCATGGCCGTCGCGGCGACCACGCACACCGCCAGCACCAGGACCGCCCCGATCCAGCAGGCGATGGTGGTCTTGCGGGGACTCGCCACCAGTTCCACACCCGAACCCGCGGTCTTGTTCATGACGGTGAGTGTGCCAGCGCCGTTCGGGCTGAATATCAGTGACCCGTGGAGATCGCCAAATGACGGTGGCGACACATAGGGTAGTAACGTGCGCGACCTCACCGAACTTGACCCCACCGCCCTGCAGGACGTATCCGGACGTGTCGAGACCATCGTCACGCAAGCCGACACCGCGCAATCGCTCGGTTCCGGTGACGTCCCGGTGCTCGGAACCCCACGGGTGCTGGCGCTCGCCGAAGCCGCGATCGTCATGTCCCTGACCCGCCGCATCCCCACCACGATGACCACAGTGGGCACACGGGTGCGGCTGCGGCACCTGGCGGCGGTGCCGTTGGGCCGCATGGTCGCCGCCCGGGCCCGATTGCGGGGCCGGGACGGCAACAAGCTGACCTTCGACATCAGTCTCGTCGACGGCGACAACAACCTGGTCGCCGACGGCGAGATCGAGCGGGCGCTCGTCGACCGGGCCGATTTCCTGACCCGGCTCGACTAGGGCCGCTAGGACACCATCGAGCCGACGGCCGGTTTGGCGGCCAGCTGCGAGGTGGCGCGTTCAATGCCCGGGTCCAGCGACTGTTCGACGAAGATCGCGTGCCACAGGCAGAACACCAGGATCGTCCACACCTTGCGGCTGTTGTCGGCCTTGCCCTCCTTGTGGTCGCGCAGCAGGCCGCGCACGTACTCGAGGTCGATGAGGTGGCCGCAGCCCGCGGTGGCCAGGATGTTGTCGGCCCACTCGAACATCTCGTTGGCCAGCCACACCCGCGTCGGAGTCGGGAAACCCATCTTGGGGCGGTTGACGATCGCCGGTGGCACCACCTTGGCCAACGCCTGGCGCAGCGCGAACTTGGTGTGGTTGCCGCGCAGGCGGACCTTCTCGTCCACCGGGATGGTCGAGGCCACCTTGAACACCTCCGGGTCCAGGAACGGCACCCGGACTTCGAGGCTGTGGGCCATCGAGATGCGGTCGGCCTTGACGAGGATGTCGCCGCGCAGCCAGGTCTTGATGTCGACGTACTGCATCCGGGTGGGTTCGTCCAGGCCCTCGCACTCGGCCCACAGCGGGCCGGTGATGGCGCTGAAGTCGACGCTGGAGTCGTAGCCGCGCAACAGCCGCCGCTTCTCCTCCTCGCCGAAGATGTTGGCGTTGCCGACGAAGCGGCGTTCGAGGTCGGTGGTGCCGCGTTCCAGGAAGCTCTTGCCCTTGACGCCCTCGGGGATCACCTTGGACACCGCGCGCAGGCTGGAGCGCACGCCCTTGGGCAGGCCTTGGATGGCTTGCAGCGACAGCGGTTCCCGGTAGATGCCGTAGCCGCCGAAGAACTCGTCGGCGCCCTCGCCGCCCAGGACCACGGTGACGTGTTCGGCGGCCTTCTTGGCGACGTAGTACAGCGGCACCAGTGACGGGTCGGCGATCGGGTCGTCCAGGTGCCACACGATCTTGGGCAGCGCGTCCATCATCTCCTGCGCGCCGATCGTGGTGCCGATCAGTTTGACGCCCAGGTGCTGCGCGGATTCTGAGGCCACGTCCAGTTCGTTGTACTGGCCCAGGCCCTCGTAGCCGATGGTGAAGGCGAGGATGTCGGGGTTGAACTCGCGGGCCATCGCGACGACGCCGGTGGAGTCGATGCCGCTGGACAGGAACGCGCCCACCGGCACGTCGGCGCGCATGTGCATCCGCACCGACTCGCGCAGTGTCTCGGCGATCTCGTCGTACAGCTTCTGCGGGTTGTCGACCGAGCGGGGCCGGAAGTCGGGGTTGAAGTAGCGGGTCGCCTCGACCGGTTTGCCGGGGGCGAACTCGACGTAGTGTCCGGCGGCGATCCGGTTGACGCCGCGGTGCATGCTGCCCGGCTCGGGCGGGTACTGCAGCGTCAGGTAGTGCGCCAGGTTCTCCCGGTCGAGGTCGTTCGGGTCGGTGAACGGCATCAGGGCCTTCTTCTCGCTGGAGAAGTAGACGCCGTCGTCGGTGTGCAGGTGGAACATCGGCTTGATGCCCCAGGGGTCGCGGGCGCCGTAGGCGCGGCGCTGCTGCCGGTCCCAGATGACGAACGCGAACATGCCGCGCAGCCGGGCGGCGACGTTGGGGCCCCAGTGGTGGTATCCGGCGAGGATGACCTCACCGTCGCCCTGGGTGGCGAACTCGGCGCCGTGCTTCTCGATGAGCTCGGCGCGCAGTTCCTTGTAGTTGTAGATCTCGCCGTTGTACGTCATGACGTACCGGTTGCCGGAGTACCACATCGGCTGGTGGGAGGACTCAACGTCGATGATCGACAGCCGTTTGTGCGCGATCGCGACATCGGTGTCGATCAGCTCCATGCCGGTCTCATCGGGGCCGCGGTGGTGGAGGCGTTCGTTGGCGGCGGCGATGGCATCGGATCGCTCGGCGGCAGCCCCTCGGGAGCTGATGAAGGTCAGGATTCCGCACATGCCGACCATCCTCGCACCTGACCAGAAACGACAACACACGCCTCAGACGCGAAAGCCCGGTCACGAATTGCGCGTGCGGGGGTCAATACCGAACGTGGCGGCGTTACGGTCGAAGTATCCACGACACTCCATGGAAGGCCCGTGCACATGTCTGAGACCAATGCGGCGGCGGCCGAAGCTGCCCCGAAGAGTGGTGAACGCAGCCACGACCCCAAGTACCCCGAGAAGTTCCTGCAGTTCATGCGCACTGGCTGGGGTTCGTCCGACCTGACCGGGCTGGTCGCGGTGCCGCAGTCGGTGCGGCACGCGCAGCGCCGTGACGCCCTGTCCCAGGCCTTTCCGGGCGAGACCCTGATCATTCCCACCGGCGCCGAGAAAGTCCGCGCCAACGACACCTTCTTCCGATTCCGGGCTGGCAGCGACTTCGCCTGGCTGACCGGCGACTACGACCCCGAGGGCGTGCTGGTGCTGAGCCCGGCCGCGGGCGGTCACGACGCCGTCCTGTACCGGCGGCAGCGCAAGTCGAAGGAGTCGGACGAGTTCTTCCGCAGCGCCCAGTACGGCGAACTGTGGGTGGGCCGCCGCTACTCGCTCGACGAGACCGCGACACTGCTGGGCATCGAGTGCCGGGACCTGGACGAGCTGGAGGCGCTGCTGCCGCAGTTCGAGCGGGACAAGGCCCGGGTGCTGCGGGGTATCGACGCCGTCATCGACGCGGCCATCGCGGCCGAGGAGGCCGGACGCTCCGAGGATGGCACGCCGGAGCTGACCCGGGACCGGGAGCTGGCGGCGGTGCTGTCGGAGCTGCGGCTGATAAAGGACGAGTGGGAACTGGAGCAGCTGCAGGACGCGGTGGACGCGACCGTGCGCGGATTCGAGGACGTCGCCCGCGTCATCCCGCGCGACCGCGCGGTACGGGAACGGCTGCTCGAGGGCGTGTTCGCGATGCGGGCGCGACTGGAGGGCAACGGCATCGGCTACGACTCGATCGTGGGCGCCGGTTCGCACGCCACCACGCTGCACTGGATCACCAACGACGGCGCCACCGTGCCGGGCGAGCTGATCCTCATGGACATGGGCATCGAGAACAACCACCTGTACACCGCCGACGTCACCCGCACCCTGCCGGTGAGCGGGCGGTTCACCGACCTGCAGCGGCAGGTCTACGACCTGGTGTACGCCTCGCAGCAGGCCGGTATGGACGCGATCAAGCCCGGCGTCGACTACAAGCACATCCACCAGACCTGCATGCGGGTGCTGGCCGAGGGCCTGTCCGACCTGGGCATCCTGCCGGTCAGCGTCGACGAGGCCATGGCCGACGACTCGCTGGTCTACCGTCGCTGGACGCTGCACGGTTTCGGTCACATGCTGGGCATCGACGTCCACGACTGCGCCGCGGCCCGCACCGACCACTACTGGCAGGGCAAGCTGGCCGAGGGCCACGTCCTGACGGTGGAGCCGGGCCTGTACTTCCAGACCGACGACGAACTGGTCCCGGAGGAACTGCGCGGCATCGGCGTGCGCATCGAGGACGACGTCCTGGTGACCGCCGACGGCCACCGCAACCTGTCCGACGGGCTGCCGCGCACGTCCACCGACGTCGAGGAGTGGTTCGCCGCGCGGCGCGACGAGGAACCACGGTTTCCCGGATAGTCACGCGCGGTGGCCTAGACTCGTCAACGGCTGTGCGAACAGACCGTGAAGCTTTAACCACCGCACCCGGACCCGGCGGCGACCGACCACATCACACCACCACAGGTCGCCGCCGGGTCCCTTGCGTTCCCCCGGTTTTTCTCGCCGTGGCTTGCAACCACTTCGGGGTCCGGAGCCATCAGTAGGGGCGACAAGCGAATCGTCAGAACAGTGAGCCCCCATGAAGCCCGAAGCGGAAGCCGAATACCGCGAGTTCGTGTCCGCACGTCTGGATCAGTTGGGAAGGTTCGCCTTCCTACTGTGCCGGGACTGGCACCGCGCCGAGGACGCAGTGCAGAAAGGTCTCGTGAAGCTCTACCTCCACTGGGACAAGACCACGATCAAGTCTCCGGACGCCTACGTGCGGCAGGTCATCGTCAACGTCGTACGCGAGGAAGCCCGGCGGCACTGGTTCAAGCGGGAACGGTCCAGCGACAGGCTTCCCGAACGCCACCACCCCGACCCGGGCGAGGCGGGCAGCGAACGGCTGACCATGTTGGACGCACTGTCTCGATTGCCCAAGCGGCAACGGATCGCTGTCGTCCTCCGTATCTGGGAGGACCTGTCGGTTGAACAGACCGCCGAGATCATGGCCTGTTCGCCCGGCACCGTCAAGAGCCAGACCGCGCGAGGCTTGCAGACACTGCGCGGGCTGCTGAGTGAAACGATCCCCGAGGAAGTCACGACATGAACGAAGACATCAAGACCGAATTGGACGCCGAACTGCCGCACGGCAGGGTGCCGTTCGCGCTGGACACCGACAAGGCGGTCGATCTGGGGCGGCGCACCAGGAAGCGGCGCAAGCTGCTGGCCACGGGCGGGTCGGTGCTGTCGGCGGTGGCCGTCACGGGCCTGGTCGTCACGTTGCTGACGCCCGGGCAGCCGTCCGACGACCAGGCGGCCGATGACAAGACCAACAACCAGGACGGCGACTTTCCCGAACTCAACCCGAAGTTCCACTACCAGTGGGCCGGTGGCGCCTACCAGAACAACAAGCCGCCGAAGCCGATCGACGACTACACGGCGGCGTTCTGGAAACACCTCGACAGCGAGTACCCGGACGCCAAGCTGTCCTGGTTCGGCGGCGACTCCGGAAACCACGCCGAAGGCGAGGACGCGGTCTACTTCCATCGGGAAGAGCAGATGCTGATCGGCTTGGAGGACCCGACGGATCCGGAGTCGATGCCCGACAAGAGCATCCATTACGACCGCGACACGTACAGCATGCTGCAGTGGGATGACACGCCCGAGTCGGGCGGCGCCTCGGACCCGACCTTCGCGTTCACCGAGGACCGCGGGACCGACGACACGCTCACCATCCTCGTCTTCCCCGCCGGTACCTACAAGAAGGACTCCGGCGACGTCTACGACCCGGCCGGTTGCAACAACGACGACTCGTTCACCCAGTTCGAGTCCTGCGACGCCGAGAAGGCCGAGGGCCCCGACGGACAGGACCTGCGGCAGGTGTCGATGAAGACCGAGGACGACGGTCAGCCGCCGGTCGAGGCCGAACGCTCCGTCGTGTACTACCGCGCCGACGGTTCCGCCGTGGTGGTCAGCGACGAGGTGTCGCGGACGAAGGAATCGGATCCCGCGCCTTACCTGTCGTACGAGCAGCTGGCGGAGTTCGCCTTCGCGCTGCCGGACACCCCGGTCGAGTAATTCCCCAGTTCACGGGCCCGGGACGGTCGTCCCGGGCCCGCCTCGTGTCCGGAATCACTGGCTGGCCACGACCGTGCGGACCATACTTCCCGAAGCGATCACTACGACCGAGGAGACGACATGGAGTATCTGCGGCTGGGTTCCACGGGATTGAAGGTCTCGCGCATCTGCCTGGGGATGATGAGCTACGGCGACCCCGCGCACCGCGCCTGGTCACTGCCCCTCGACGACGCCCGGCCCATCGTCAAACACGCCGTCGACTCCGGGATCACGTTCTTCGACACCGCCGACATGTACTCGCGCGGCGCCAGCGAGACGATCACCGGGCAGCTGCTGTCCGAGCTGTTCGCCGACCGCGAGGACTACGTCCTGGCCACCAAGGTGTACTTCCCGATGAGCGAGCGGCCCAACGATTCCGGCCTGTCGCGCAAGCACATCATGGCCTCCATCGACGCGTCACTGAAGCGGCTGGGCACCGACTATGTGGACCTCTACCAGATTCACCGGTGGGACTACCAGACTCCGATCGAGGAGACCATGGAGGCGCTGCACGACGTGGTCCGGGCCGGAAAGGCCCGCTACATTGGAGCGTCCAGTATGTACTCCTGGCAGTTCGCCAAGGCGCAGTACGTGGCCGAGGCCAACGGCTGGACGAAGTTCGTGTCGATGCAGAACCAGGTGAACCTCGTGTACCGCGAGGAGGAGCGCGAGATGCTGCCGCTGTGCGCCGACCAGGGCGTGGGCGTGATCCCGTGGAGTCCACTGGCGCGCGGTCTGCTGGCCGGGACCCGGGAGCGCGGCGGGACCGCGAACACGGTGCGCGCGGGCAGCGACCCGGTCATCGACGTCCTGTACAGCGACAACGACTTCGACATCGTGGACGTGCTGCGCGAGGTCGCGGCCAAGCGTGACCTGCCGCCCGCGCAGCTGGCGCTGGCGTGGGTGTTGCGCAAGCCGGAGGTGACCGCGCCGATCATCGGTGCCACCAAGACCAAACACCTCGACGACGCGATCGCCGCGGTGGACGTGGAACTCGGCGATGAGGAGGTCACGGCCCTGGAGACGCCGTATCGGCCGCGGCCGATCTCCGATCACGAGTGAGGCGTGGCAAACCCTTGCGGGACACGGTATGGTGACGTCCCCACCGGATGGGAGCGTTTCCATTCCGTTGTCCCCCAGGAGGAATCTTGCGCGTTTTCCCGCTATTGGGCGGCAGGCGCCGCCGGGCCGCGGTGGCGTCGGCCGGAGCGCTGGTGCTCGCGGTCGTCGGCTACACCGCAGCGACGGCCAGTGCCGACACCAACGCCGACTTCCAGGTCGGCTACACGCACAACAACACCGCGTTCCCGTTCGGCGATGACGACGCCACCGCGTCGGCCAAGGAGATCCTGTCCGGCACCGGACCGATCCAGAACCAGCACCTGATGGGTTTCGGCACCGACAACCCGTGGCCCAAGCAGGACGGTCCCCGCGACTTCTCCAGTCTGGAGGAGCGCCTCGCGGCCATCAAGAGCACCGACGGAAAGCCGGTCATCACCTTGTGCTCCGCGCCGGGCTGGATGAAGCCGTCCGGTGACGACTGGGAGATGAACGAGGCGCCGAAGCCGGAGTACTACGACGAGTTCGCGCAGCTGGCCGCCGAGACGGCCCAGAAGTTCCCGGAAGTGGAGTACTTCCAGGTGTGGAACGAGTTCAAGGGCTTCTGGAACGGCAGTGAACCCGACTATGTGGAGTTCACCAAGTTCTACAACCAGGTGTACGACGCGGTGAAGGAGGTGCGTCCCGACGCCAAGATCGGCGGGCCGTACGTGACGCTGCGCAACGAGTACGGCCAGCCCGGCGACTCCGAAGTGTCCGGTGAGTGGGGCGAGGTCAACCCCGGGGACATCGAGGCGGTGCGGTACTGGAACGAGAACAAGTCCGGGGCCGAGTTCTTCACGCTGGACGCCTGGACGATCGACGGCGACGGTGACGCGCTCGATCCGGCGCAGATGAAGCAGATGTTCTCCGACGTCACCGCGTTCTTCGCCGCCGAGTCCGGGCTGCCGGTGTGGTGGTCGGAGTACTACGCGCCGCTGTCGGGTCCCAAACCCGGTGACGACGTCGACCCGACCACGCCCGAAGCGGTGACGGCGGCACTGGAGGGCATGCGCGACGGTGGCGCGTCCGTCGCGTTGTGGTGGCAGCCGGAGTGCGGCGAGGGGCCGCATCCGTGCGTCTTCACCGACACGTCCCAGGCCGGGGGCGGCAAGCGGACGGAATTTACCGAGGTGGCCGAGGCGTTCTCGGGCCGCTGAGGGGCAGGCGACGGCGGTGAGGCATCGATGGCCTCACCGCCGTCGTCGTGTCTTCTACTCCCCCGCTGCCGCGCGGCGGGCCAGTTCGAACGGCAGCCGGTCGAAGATCAGGTGCAGTTCGACGATCCGGCCGTCGGCGACGGTGTGGTGTTCGGCTCCCGGTGCCGAGTCCCGGATGTCGGTCGCGGGGTCGTACATCAACAGCGCGCCGTCGCCCTCGCCGTAGGCGGCCAGCAGCCGGATGCTCGTGACGCGTTTGGTGAACGGCTCCATGAACTCGCGGAACGCCTCGGCCCCGCTGATCGGCCCGGCCGGGGTCAGGGCGCGCAGGTCCGGGCTCAGGTGGGTCATGGCCTTGTCGAAGTCGCCGCCACTCCAGGCTTCGTAGTAGGCCAGGGCCACTTCCAGTCCGGTGCTCGCGTTGTCCGTTGTCACTGTTGTCCTCCTGATGGATCGGTTGTCCCCTGTTGAGACACCGCCGCGACGCCGATCGGAACGGTGATGTCGCATCCGGCTGCAAGAATTTCGCGGTGACGTCGACACTTGAGGCCGCCCGCGCGGGAGACGAGGCCGCGTTCGAGGAGCTGACCCGGCCGTACCTGCGCGAGTTGCACGTCCACTGCTATCGGATGCTGGGGTCATTCGACGACGCCGAGGACCTGACGCAGGAGACGCTGCTGTCGGCGTGGCGGGGGCTGGCCCGGTTCGCCGAACGGTCGTCGCTGCGTGCCTGGCTGTACCGCATCGCCACCAACCGTTGTCTCAACGCGATCCGGGACGGGAAGCGGCGTCCGCCGCCGCAACCGGTCGCGCCGTTCGAACCGCCCGAACCCAACGGCACCGTCGAGGTGCCGTGGTTGCAGCCCTATCCGGACGAGCGGTTGGATCCCGCGTCGCGGTACCAGTCGCGCGAGACCGTGGAGCTGGCGTTCATCACGGCGCTGCAGACACTGCCGCCACGGCAGACGGCAGCGCTGTTGCTGTGCGATGTCCTCGGGTACGGCCTCGCCGAGGCGGCAGGCATGTTGGACACGAGTCCCACGGCGCTCAAGGGGGTGCTGCAACGGGCCCGCGCGGCGATGCCGGGGCCGGTGCCACCGGAACCGGTCCGGGCCGATGCCGGTCAGGCGCGGCTGGCGCGCCGGTTCGCCTCGGCGTTCGAGGCCGACGACGTCGACGCGGTCATCGCGTTGCTCACCGACGACGCGTGGCTGACGATGCCACCGGCCCCCCACGAGTACCGGGGGCTGGCGGCCATCGCACAGTTCCTGCGGATCCGGCGCCGCTGGCGCGGCGATCGACCGTTGTCGCTGGTGGACACTCGCGCCAACGGGCAACCGGCGTTCGGCTGCTATCTGCCCGATCCCGACGGCCGGGTGGCCCGGCCGACCGGGATCGTCGTGCTGACGATGCGCGGCGACCGGATCGGCGGGATCACGAGGTTTCTGGGGTCTCGGCTGCACCGGCATTTCGGACTGCCCGACTCGTTCGACGTGGCCGAGCGGTCCGGCTAGCCGTCGGTCCACGGCACGCGAACAGGGGACGGCCCGCCTCGCGGGCCGTCCCCTGTTCGACAGCGTCAGGAACCGAAGGCCGGTTCGGGTTCGCGCACCACGCCGGTCTCACGCTCGGGGCGCTGGACCGCGTCCGAGCCGTCGAGCGGCTGGTTGGGGGCGTTGAACACCGCCACGTCGAGGGTCTTCTCGCCGCGCGACACCAGCACCGGCACCACCATCTGACCGGCCACGTTGGTGGCGGTGCGGATCATGTCCAGCACCGGGTCGATGGCCAGCAGCAGGCCGACGCCCTCCAGCGGGAGGCCCAGCGTGCTCAGCGTCAGGGTGAGCATGACGATCGCGCCGGTGAGTCCGGCGGTGGCCGCCGATCCCACGACCGACACGAAGGCGATCAGCAGGTAGTCCCCTATGGACAGGTTCACGCCGAAGACCTGCGCGACGAAGATCGCCGCCAGCGCCGGGTAGATCGCGGCGCAACCGTCCATCTTGGTGGTGGCGCCGAACGGGGAGGCGAAGGACGCGTAGTCTTTGTCAACGCCGAGGCGTTTGGTGACGATGCGCTGCGCCAGCGGCATGGTGCCCACCGAGGAGCGCGACGCGAAGGCCAGTTCGATGGCGGGCCAGGACTTGCGGAAGAACGTCACCGGGTTGACCCGGCCGACCAGGCCCAGCAGCAGCGGGTAGACGCCCAACAGGACGATGAGGCAGCCGACGTAGACGTCGATGCTGAAGGTCGCCAGCGGGGCCAGCAGGCTCCAGCCGTAGGTGGCCACGGCGGTGCCGATGAGTCCGGCGGTGCCGATGGGCGCCAAGCGGATGATCCACCACAGCACCTTCTGCACCAGGTCCAGAAGCGACTGGTTGAAGGACAGGAACGGCTTCGCCTTGTCCCCCACCGCGACGGCCGCCGCGCCCACGACGATCGCGATGAACACGATCTGCAGCACGTTGACCTGGACGAAGGAGTCCACGATGTTGGTGGGGATGATGCCGGTGATGAAGTCGGTCCAGCTACCGGCGTGGTCGGGCGCCTCGGCGCCCTTGGTGGAGATGTCCACACCGGAGCCGGGGTTGGTGAGCAGGCCGAGGCCCAGACCCACCGCGACGGCTATCAGTGAGGTGATCATGAACCAGCCGATGGTCTTGCCGACCAGGCGCGCGGCGTTGGAGACCTTGCGCAGGTTGGCGATGCTGATGACGATCGCGGTGAACACCAGCGGCGGCACCGCCAGTTTCAGCAGTTGGACGAACAGGTCGCCGACCTGTTGCAGCGTGGTGGTCAGCCAGCCGAGGTCGGCGGTGCGGGCGAGGTAGCCCAGGCCGAGGCCGACGACGAGACCGGCCAGCAGTTGGGCAGAGAACGGGATCTTTCGCAGGAACGCGAGCATGTTGGTACTCCAGGAAGGCACGCCGCGACGGCGCGGGAAAACATGGGCGGGATTGGGGTGAGCCTTCTAGGGACACAGCACCGTGGACACGCGGCAGTAGTCGACGTGACGTCGACGCACAAGCCACACGGAAACCACGGTATAAGTCATCGTCGGTAATCGTAGAACGCCCGCGACGCTTTGACCAGCGACAGTGGTGAAGGACGCAGGTGTCAGTGCGGCGGGGCGAGGCCGTGCCGGTAGGCGTAGGTCACCGCCTGGGCGCGGTCGCGCAGTGCGGCCTTGGTGAACAGGTTGTTGATGTGGGTCTTGACGGTGGCCTCGCTGATGTACAGCTGCCGGGCGATCTCGGCGTTGGAGCGGCCCGCGGCGATGAGTGTGAGCACTTCGGACTCGCGTTTGGTGAGGCCGTCGGGCAGGTCGGTGCGCGGTGGCTTCGCCGGTTCGGAGGTGTCGGTCTTGTCGCCGGAGGCCAGCGCGTCGACGAGGCGGCGCTGGACGTCCGGGGCGAGCTGGGCGGCGCCGTCGCGGACGGCCGCGATGGCGGCGGCGATCTCCTCGCCGCCGGCGTCCTTGGTGAGGTAGCCGCGGGCCCCGGCCTTGAGGGCGGCGAACACGGATTCGTCGTCGCTGTAGGTGGTGAGGACGACGATCTGGACTTCCGGGTGCGCGGCCTTGATGCGGCCGGTGGCCTCGGCACCGTCCATACGGGGCATGCGCAGGTCCATCAGGACGACGTCGGGGTGGTGTTCGTCGACCAGCCGCAGCGCCTCGGCGCCGTCGGCGGCGGCGCCGACGACCTCGATGTCGGGCAGCAGCCCGAGGATGAGGACCAGTCCGTCGCGTACGACGGTCTGGTCGTCGACCACCAGCACCCGGGTCGTCACCGCGCGCCCACTTCCTTTCCTGACGACGGCACCCGCAACTCGACGGCGAAGCCGCCGTCGCGGGGTCCGGCTCGCAGCGTGCCACCGATCAGTTCGGCGCGCTCGCGCATCCCGACCAGACCGTAGCCGGATCCGGTCTCGGCCAGTGCCACGCCCCGGCCGCCGGTGTCGACGACCTCGAGTTCGCAGTCGTCGTCGCGGTAGCGCAGTTCGATGGTGACGTCAGCGCCGTTGGCGTGTTTGCGGACGTTGGTCAGCGCCTCCTGGGCGGTGCGCACCAGCGCCAGCCCGGCCTCGGCGGCGAGGTCGCGGGGTTCGCCGGTCACGGTGACGGTGCAGGTGCCCGAGGTGGCCTCGCGGTGTTCGTCGGCCAGTTCGCGCAGTGCCTCGTCGACCTTGAGGGTCTCGCCGCGCAGGGTGTCCAGGGCGCGGCGGGTCTCGGTGAGGCCGCCGCGTGCCAGTTCGCGGGCGCGTTCGATGCGGTCGACGGCCTCGTCGGTGCGTCCGGCGTTGGCCAGCAGCCGGGCGCCTTCGAGGTGGACCAGCTGGGCCGACAGCGAGTGCGCCAGGATGTCGTGGATCTCGCGGGCGATGCGGGCCCGTTCGGCGAGCACCAGGTTCTGCTGCTCGATGTGCTGGGTGCGCCTGCGGTTGCGGGCGGCGGTGATGCCGGCGTACATGCCCAGGACGCCCACCAGGGACCACAGTTGCCCGAGGTCGTCCGTGCGCGACAGCACCGTCGCGGCGAAGCCCAGCACCAGCGCGGTCATGACGACGGCCGAGTGCCGCAGCGGGAGCCGGGCGGCGGCCGCGCCCGCGATGACGAACAGCATGAGCTCGCCGGGGCGGTCGGGCGCGAGCACGGTCAACCACAGTGTCGCGGCGACCGCGAGGAGGTACAGGGCCACCGCCACCTGTCGCCGGGACGGCGCCAGGTAGGTGCCGAAACCGAAGCAGGCGAAGGCGATCAGGGTCGCGACGGTGACCGCCAGGTCGGTACCGGTCAGCCCCAGGCGGGGTCGTTCGTCGCCGAAGAACATGTTGAGCACGAACACGACCGACAGGGCCGTGATCATGATGAGGCCGACGCTACGGCTCTTGCTGGCGAAGTCGTCCCGGCTGTTCACAGGCCCACGCTAACGGCCGGGGCGGGAATCGTGCGGACCCGCCGGGTGATCACGGTGTTCTGCGCCAGCAGCCAGGCGGCGACGAACATGAAGATCGCGCCGGTACCGGTGGCGACGTCGAGCGCGAAGCCGGTGGCCATGAGTCCGAGCCGCACCGCGATCGTGGCGACCAGCATCGCGATGGTCAGTCTGGTGCCCCGGCTCCACACGACGCCGGTGTCGTCGCGCCACAGCCGCAGGGTGTAGCCGAGGCCGGTGCCCAGCGCCAGGGCGGCCACGACGCCGACGCCGAGCAGGACCTCGCTCAGCAGCGGGTGGTGGCCGTCGATCAGGTCGCCCTGGAGGATGCCGACGACGGCCAGGACCGGCGGCAGGACGAACATCCGGGTCGGGGAGCCCACCTTGCGGGTTCCGAAGCGGCGGATGAGGATGACTATGACGAGGGCCGCGATGACGAGGCCGATGAGGATGGGAATCATGCCCGCAACGCTATGGATTCGCGGGCCGTTCCACCTGGGCGTCAGGGTGGAGAAACCGATCTCCACCCCAGGGTCTAGCCGGTGCCGTACAGGCCCTTGGAGTAGACCTCGGTCTGGTAGTGCCGTTCCAGGTCGGCGACGCTCTCGTCGATGTAGGGCTGGACGGACTTGACGATCTCGGCCGTGGACGGCATCGCGTCGGGCTGCCAGGTCTCGGGGCGCCACAGTTTGGAACGCATGAACGCCTTGGCGCAGTGGTAGTAGATGGCGTCGATGTCGACCAGTACCGCGAACTGCGGCCGGTGTCCCTTGACGACCATCCGGTCGAAGAACGGCGCGTTCTTGACCAGCCGGGCCCGGCCGTTGATGCGCAGGGTGTCGCCGCGTCCGGGCAGCAGGTAGATCAGGCCGACGTGCGGATTGGACAGTATGTTGTGGAATCCGTCGGCGCGTTTGTTGCCGGGGCGTTCGGGGATGGCGATGGTGCTGTCGTCGAGGACGACGGTGAAACCGGCGGGGTCGCCCTTGGGCGAGACGTCGCAGTTGCCCTCGGCGTCGGCGGTGGCGACCAGGCAGAACGGGGACGCGGCCAGGAACTGCCGGTCCAGTGGCGCCAGCGTGGCGCGTTCCTTACTGGCCGCGCGGGAGTTGGGATTCCCGATGAGCTGCCGCAGTTCCTCAGCGGATTCGACTTCCTCGATACCGTCCGTCACTTGACTGTCCACTGTCTCGGTCATGACTCACCTTCCGGGTCGGCTCACTGTGAACCTAGCCGGTTTCGGCGCGGTTGCGGCTGTGAGATTGCCGACCGGCCCCGACCTCAGGCCCGGTAACCGAAGGAGCGGGCCAGCAGGCGGCGGAAGACGGTGGACGGCAGCAGGCCGCGCAGCAGCGGCAGCGTCTTGGCGGTCATGCCGACCCGGTAGCGGGCGCGCGGGCGGTAGGTCTCCACGGCCCGCACGATCGCGGCGGCGATCGTGTCGGGGCTGGGTCCCTCGTTCTGGTCGCGGATGAACCGGTCGATGACCCGGGTCCGGTTGGGTTCGTAGGCGCCGATGACCGGTTCGGTGAGGCGGGCGTTGGCGGCCGCGGCGGTGCGCACTCCGGTGCCCTGGACGCAGCTCACGTCGATGCCCAGCGGTTCGACCTCGTAGCGCAGCGCCTCGGCGTAGTGCTCGAGCGCGGCCTTGCTGGCGGAGTAGACGGCGTGGAACGGGATCGGGGCCACGGCGGCGCTGGAGCTCATCAGGATCAGCCGCCCCTCGCCGACGTCGCGCATGATCGGCAGTACCGCCCGCACCAGCCGGTGCGCGCCCACGAGGTATGCCTCCAGCTGGGCCAGCGCCAGCGCGGCCGGGGTCTCCTCGACGGCACCGGCCACAAAGTACCCAGCACTGTAGACCATCGCGTCGATGTGCCCGGCGCGGTCGGCGACCTCGGAGACGCAGCGGTGCGCCGAGACGTCGTCGCCCAGTTCCAGTCGGACCGGGGTGACGCCCTTGCCCTTGACCCGGGCGGGATCGCGGCTGGTGCCGAACACCGTGTGCCCGCGTTCGGCAAGCATCTCGGCGGCCGCCTGTCCGATACCGGACGAGGCGCCCGCGACGAGGACGACTTTCGGGGCGCTCATGGGAGTTGACACTAGAGCCAACCGGCCCCGGACGCCATGGTTCGGTCGGGACCGTGACACCTTGCGGCCCTGGCGTTACAGAGAAGTAATCACGCGGGTTCGGCGTAGCCGATCAGGAAGCCCTCGGCCAGTTCCGACGGCTCCTCGAGGGTCGCGATGCCGCTGTCGTCCAGGTCGGACAGTTTCAGTTCGCCGTCGCCGGTGCGGGTGATGAATCCGCCCGACTCGGGGAACACCGCGCCGGTGATGGTGTCGGGCAGTTTCACGGGTTTCTTCGTCTTGGTGTCTACTATGGTGTCGCAGCTGAGGCTGCGGGCGGCGTCGCCGACCGGTTCGCCCTCGGCGGCGGTCGCCACGCACAGTCCGGCGTTGTCGCGGGCCACGGCGACCGGGTCGATGATGGTGCGGCCCTTGACGACCTCGGCGGGCAGGGTCGTCTCCTTCTTTCCGTCGCGCATGACCAGACCGGTGACGTCCCCGGTCATGAAGGTGTAGACGGTGTCGTCGCCTCCGACGGGGAACTTCGGGTGGCAGCCGTCGACGACGTCGGCCTTGCTGGTCTCGCCCGAGGCGACGTCGAACCACGTCGCCTCGGTCGGGGAGTCGGCCGCCACGGCGTGGGTGAGCAGCCGCTTGGAGTCCGGAGTCCACGCCGGCTCCTTGCAGACGCCGTCCACCTGCGCCAGTTGCTCTTTCAACGGTTCACCGGCCTCGACGTCCCAGATCCGCATCGGGGATTCCGCGTTGGAACCCTCCACATAGCTGATGTACTTGCCGTCGGGCGAGGGGGTCGCCGAGGACCACAGGTCGGCGGTTCCGGTCATGACCGGCTTGGGTTTCCCGTCGCCGGTGAAGGAGTAGACCGCGGCGCCGTCGTCGTGCGGGGCCAGATAGAAGAAGGTCCCCGACAGTTCGTCGGCGGTGGCGTTGGCGAAGGACGGCTTGGCGGAGCCCTTCCCGTCGTCCTCGGTGTCGGCGCTGCCGGAGCCGTCGCACGCCGCCACGACTCCCAACGCGAGCACGGCGACGAGGACCAGATTTCGGGGCATGCGCGACAACCTATCCGACTATTCCATCGGCGCCAAGAACTCCAGCCGGTTGCCGTTGGGGTCCTTTGTGTAGAACCGGTGCATACCGGGCTCGTGCAGCGGCGCCCCGGGGGATCCATTGAGGTGCATGGGCACACCGTGCAGTTCGCCGTCCCAGGTCACGGGGTGTCCGGCGTCCTCGAGCCGCTCGGCCAGCGCGCGCAGGGTGGTGATGTCGCCCCACACCAGGCCGGGGTGGGCCTTGGGCTGGGGTTCGGCGCCGTCCACGACGCCGAGGTGGAACTCGATGGTGCCCGCATCCCCGGGGCCCCGGAACCAGCAGCCGCCGCGGGCGGCGAGGCTGGCGGGTTTGGCGACCTCGGTCAGGCCCAGCACGTCGGCGAAGAAGGCCCGCTGCGCGTCCTCGGTGCCGGGCGCGCAGGTGAGCTGGACGTGGTGAATGGCGTAGTACACGGTGACTCCTGTGACTCGGTGGTTGACATTTTAACAAGACGGACGTACGGTTTGGTTAGCGGGATCTGGCCGATCCCATGCCGCCTGGCAAAGACCATCCGGCAGACTGACACCGAAAACGGATTTACGACCTGGGAGCACCCGTGCCGAGCATTGACACCTTCGCCGCGCGCGCCGAACTTCGCGTCGGCGACACCGAGCACACCTACTACCGCATCGACGCCGTGAGCGGGCACGATCGGTTGCCGTACAGCCTGAAGATCCTGCTGGAGAACCTGCTGCGCACCGAGGACGGCGCCAACATCACCGAGGGTCACATCCGGGCGCTGGGCTCGTGGGACCCGAAGGCGGCGCCCAGTGTGGAGATCCAGTTCACGCCCGCCCGCGTCATCATGCAGGACTTCACCGGCGTCCCCTGTGTCGTCGACCTGGCGACCATGCGCGAGGCCGTCCGCGACCTGGGCGGCGACCCGGCCGCGATCAACCCGCTGGCGCCCGCCGAGCTGGTCATCGACCACTCCGTCATGGTCGACTTCTTCGGCCACCCCGACTCCTTCGAGCGCAATGTGGAGCGTGAGTACCAGCGCAACAAGGAGCGGTACCAGTTCCTGCGCTGGGGCCAGACCGCCTTTGACGAGTTCAAGGTGGTGCCGCCGGGCACCGGCATCGTCCACCAGGTGAACATCGAGCACCTGGCCCGCGTCGTCATGGACCGCGACGGCGTGGTCTACCCCGACACCTGCGTCGGCACCGACTCGCACACCACCATGGAGAACGGCCTGGGCGTGCTGGGCTGGGGCGTGGGCGGTATCGAGGCCGAGGCGGCCATGCTGGGCCAGCCGATCTCGATGCTGATCCCCCGCGTCGTCGGCTTCAAGCTGACCGGCGAGCTGCCCGCGGGCGCCACCGCCACCGACCTGGTGCTGACCGTCACCGAGCAGCTGCGCGCCCACGGCGTGGTCGGCAAGTTCGTGGAGTTCTACGGCGAGGGCGTCGGTTCGGTGCCGCTGGCCGACCGGGCGACGCTGGGCAACATGAGCCCCGAGTTCGGCTCCACCTGCGCCATCTTCCCCATCGACGACGAGACGCTGGCCTACCTGCGGCTGACCGGCCGCAGCGACGAGCAGGTCGCGCTGGTCGAGGCCTACGCCAAGGCGCAGGGCATGTGGCACGATCCGTCCAAAGAGGCCGAGTACAGCGAGTACCTGGAGCTGGACCTGGCCACCGTGGTGCCCTCGATCGCCGGGCCGAAGCGCCCGCAGGACCGCATCGCCATCACCGCCGCCAAGGACACCTGGCGCTCCAACGTGCGCGACTACGTCAGCAACGGTGACGACGACGAGGCGGGCAAGGAGAGCTTCCCGGCCTCCGACGCCCCCGCCGAGTCGCCCGGCGACGGCCGTCCGCACCACCCGATGTCGGTGGTGCTCGACGACGGCACCGCCACCGAGATCGACCACGGCGCGGTGGTCATCGCGGCCATCACCTCGTGCACCAACACCTCCAACCCGTACGTGATGGTGGGCGCGGCGCTGCTGGCCAAGAACGCCGTCGACAAGGGACTGTCGCGCAAGCCGTGGGTGAAGACCTCGCTGGCACCGGGATCGCAGGTCGTGACCGGTTACCTGGAGCGGGCCGGACTGAGCCCGTACCTGGACAAGCTGGGCTTCAACCTGGTCGGCTACGGCTGCACCACATGCATCGGCAACTCCGGCCCGCTGCCGGAGGCCATCTCCAAGGCTGTGGCCGACGGCGACCTGGCGGTGACCTCGGTGCTGTCGGGCAACCGCAACTTCGAGGGCCGCATCAACCCGGACGTGAAGATGAACTACCTGGCCTCGCCGCCGCTGGTGGTCGCCTACGCGCTGGCCGGTTCGATGGACTTCGACCTCAACAACGAGCCGCTGGGGAACGACGCCGACGGCAAGCCGATCATGCTGGCCGACATCTGGCCCTCGGCCGAGGAGATCGCCACGGTCGTCAACTCCTCGATCGGGCGCGAGATGTTCACCGCCGACTACGCCAACGTCTTCGACGGCGACGAGCGCTGGAAGGCGCTGCCGATCCCGACCGGCAACACCTTCGAGTGGGACACCGACTCGACCTACGTGCGCAAGGCGCCGTACTTCGAGGGGATGCCCGCGAGCCCCGAGGCGGTCGGCGACATCACCGGCGCCCGGGTGCTGGCGAAGCTGGGCGACTCGGTCACCACCGACCACATCTCCCCCGCCGGTGCCATCAAGGCCGATTCCCCGGCCGGCAAGTACCTGAAGGACAACGGGGTCGGCCCGGCCGACTTCAACTCCTACGGTTCCCGGCGCGGCAACCACGAGGTGATGATCCGCGGCACCTTCGCCAACATCCGGCTGCGCAACCAGCTGGCGCCGGGCACCGAGGGCGGCTTCACCCGCGACTTCACCGCCGACGAGGCTCCGGTGACGACGATCTACGACGCCGCGCAGAACTACGCCTCGGCCGGGACACCGCTGGTCGTTCTGGCGGGCAAGGAATACGGCTCCGGTTCCTCAAGGGACTGGGCGGCCAAGGGCACCCGGCTGCTGGGGGTTCGGGCCGTCATCGCCGAGTCCTATGAGCGCATTCACCGGTCGAACCTGATCGGCATGGGCGTGCTGCCGTTGCAGTTCCCGGAGGGACAGTCGGCCGACAAGCTGCGGCTGACCGGTGAGGAGAGCTTCGCGATCTCCGGCATCACCGCGCTCAACGACGGTCCGGTGCCGGGCACCGTGCGGGTCACGGCGACCAGCCCGGCCGGTGAGCAGGTGGCCGACTTCGAGGCCGTGGTGCGCATCGACACCCCTGGTGAGGCGGAGTACTACCGGCACGGCGGCATCCTGCAGTACGTGCTGCGCTCGCTGCTCGCCAAATAGTGGGATAGGAACGCCATAATGGCGGGTTTGTGGCCGGAGTGTTATCCGGCGGCGAACCCGCCATTTCCTTAGTCCGTTTATTGCGGTCAATGCCTGGTCGCGGGACGTCACACACCAAGGTCACGCATATTTAACATTGCCTTAATGTAGTTCGTTCGGATGAGGGTTTACGCTTTCCCACGTCGCCAATCCCTCGGCGGCGCATAGCTGAATAGACGCGATCTGGCATCCCCGGCACGGTTGCCCTCGCTATTCGCGAAAAGACGCCTTAGCACGTATTCCATACCCGCTATAGCGTCTTTCGCAGCATTGACGGGTCCCTTGGTCCTGGCAGCGGCACCGTGCGCTCACCGCCCGACCGCAGTTCCTAACTCCTCCCAAAGGAACCCCAATGCTTATTCACCGGTGGCCCCTGTGACCGACAACCTGCTTCGCGAACACCCGGTATCCACCACGACCGTCGAGACCCAGACGGGCCGGTTCCTCCCCCTTCCCGAGTGGACCAAGACCCTGGAACGGTTGCGCAACACCAGGGCGCGCCCCGGGCCGTGCGTCGCGGTCATCCGCATGGTGCCGTCGCTGCGGGGCGGCCACCAGACCTTCGGAGCACCGCCGCCGGGCGTCGCATCCATAGTAGAAACCCAGTTGGACCAATTCGAACTGTTGACTGTCGCCGGTGACGACCTGTTGGTGTTGCTGCGCGGCGACAAGCCCAAGCGGATACAGGCCCGGCTGGGCGCGTTGATGTCGCTGCTGGCCGAGTCCTACGACGCCTGGCCGCCGGAGGTCGTCCCCGCCTGCGGCTGGGTGCCGGTGTCCACGAGCCGGCGGGCCCCGCACGCGGGCGAACTGATCCGCAGAGCGTCGCTGGCCACCGATCTGGCCGCGCACAAACTCGACCTGGTTCCGGTGCGCTGGAGCTCCGAACACCTCGAGGGCGGCGCCGAGTCGAAGAAGCCCGGCCGGTTCCGCACCACCGTCCAGATTGTGACGACCCTGCTGCTGGGCATCGGGCTGCCACTCGGGGTCTACATGGGACTGGATACTGTGGGCATCGACATCCTCACCCCCGCGTATCTGGTGATCGTGGCGGTCCTGGTCGTCAACTCGGCCCTGATGTGGGCGGAGAACCTGCACGCCCTGGACCCCAAGCGGCCCGGAGAACCCAAGGAACCGTTCCCACCGGCCTCGGCCATCATCGCGGCGTACCTGCCCAACGAGGCCGAGACCATCATCGACACCGTCCGGGCCCTGCTGGCCCAGAACTATCCGGGACGGTTGCAGGTGATCCTGGCGTACAACACGCCCCGTCCGCTGCCGGTCGAGGCACAGCTGCGACTGCTGGCCCGACGCGACCCGCGGCTGGTGGTGCTGGAGGTGCCGTTCTCCACGTCCAAGGCCCAAAACGTCAACGCCGCACTGGGAGTGGCGACGGGCGAGTTCGTCGGCGTCTTCGACGCCGACCACCAACCGGCCCCGCTGGCCTTCCACCGGGCCTGGCGCTGGATCGCCGACGGCGCCGACGTCGTACAGGGCCACTGCGTCGTCCGCAACGGACACGACGCCTGGGTGCCGCGCACCGTCGCGGTGGAGTTCGAGGCGATCTACGCCGTCAGCCACCCCGGACGCGCCGCGCTGCACGGCTTCGGGATCTTCGGCGGCTCCAACGGTTTCTGGCGCACCTCGCTGCTGCGCCGCATCCGGATGCGGCCCGACATGCTCACCGAGGACATCGACTCCTCGATGCGGGCACTGTTGCAGGGCAGCCGCATCGTCAGCGACCCGGCGCTGCTCAGTTTCGAGCTGGCCCCCGAATCCCTCGGACCGCTGTGGCATCAGCGGATGCGCTGGGCGCAGGGCTGGTTCCAGGTGTCGCGCCGGCACCTGCTGGCGACGTTGCGCTCGGCCTCGTTCAACACCCGCAACAAACTCGGCTCGCTGTTCCTGCTGGGCTGGCGGGAACTCACGCCGTGGGCGAGCCTGCAGATCGTCCCGGTGGTGGCCGCGCTGGCCTGGCAGGCCGGTGGGGTCACCAAACTGGACTGGATGATCCCCGCGTTCCTGCTGACCTCGCTGTACGCGCTGTCGGTGGGGCCGGTGCAGACCCTGTTCGCGTGGCGGCTGGCGGTTCCCGAGATCAAGAAGAAGCCCTGGTGGTTCGGGGTGTATCTGCTGTTCAACGCGATCTTCTACACCGAGTGGAAGAACGTCATCTGCCGGGTCGCCCAGCTGAAGGAACTGTCGGGTGAACGTCGCTGGGTCGTCACGCCGCGCCACAAGCACCCCGGAGCCGCGTGATGAAGACGATCCGGCCCGGTGCGGTCGACGACGCTGGCGGCTCGGTCGCCACCAGCCAGCGGCTGGAGGTGCACGGCTACCGGGCACTGGCGGCGGTGTCGGTCATGACCTTCCACGCCTACCAGAACAACTGGCGGGCGCCGGACTGGAAATGGCCGCTGGAGGGCACCATCTGGCACGAGGTCATGCTCGCCACCGACCTGTGCGTCGACCTGTTCTTCGTACTGTCCGGTCTGCTGCTGGGACTGCAGTACGCGAAGTCGTGTCTGGGTGAGGCGGCGCCGCGCAGCGGCCGGGCGCTGCTGCTGCGCCGCGCGACCCGCCTGATTCCGCTGTACTACATCGTGGTGTGCACCGTGTGGGCCATCACCAACCCGGACCTGCCCGGGAACTGGCGGGATCTGGTGCTGCACTTGACGTTCACGCACGTCTACAGCCAGGAGTACATCTTCTACACCGACGGACCGGCCTGGTCGCTGGCCAACGAGATGCACTACTACCTGCTGCTGGCCCTCCTGGGCGCGCTGGCGCAGAAGTGCTGTCAGCGACTGCGCACCCGCGGCGCGAAACTCACGCTGCTCATCGGGGGGACGCTGACCCTCATCGGCGCCAGCGTCGTCTACAAGCTCGCGGCGGCATACGTCTACCACGTGCCCGCCGACCACTGGCCCACCTGGTTCGGGCCACTGGCCAAACTAGACGTGTTCGCCGTCGGACTGCTGATATCCATCTTCTACGCCGCCGGGCTGCGGTTCCGGCACGGCCTGACCCAGATCCTGGTCCTGTTGTCGGGTATGGCGATCCTGGCCGCCGGACTGTACCTGCGGCCGGCGCAAGGAGTCGAACCGTTGCTGCATCCGGCTTTCGCGGCGGGCTGCGGACTGCTCATCGCCTCCACGGCGATGGGGACCACGATCCGTCCCCGGTGGCTGAAGTGGCGTCCGCTGGTGTCGGTCAGCATGGCCAGCTACAGCCTGTACCTGTGGCACGAACCGATCATGCGGTACCTGCGGTACATCGGCGCGCTTCCCGACCACCGGCACCCGCTGGCGTTCCCGATCACGGCGATCATGGTGTTCTGCGCCGCCGTCCCGGTGGCGATCATCAGTTACAAGCTCATCGAGATGACCGGCCAGAAGCTGATGGCTGCCTTCGACTCCCGGGGACGACCGCGCGACTACTACGCCGACGCGCTTGCCGAGTCCCCGTCCCCGTCGCCATCGCTGCCGACCCAGCGGGCACCCGCCGCCGGGCGGCACACGCGTCGCTTCGGCCCCGATCGTGTCACCTCGTCGAACTTCGTCGATAAAACCTGACAAGGATTGTCCAGTTTTGTTGTTAGCGTCGGCTCGCATCGACGAATGGAGAACGACATGACACAGGACAAACCACTGGCGGGCAAGGTCGCGTTGGTCGCGGGAGCCACTCGGGGCAGCGGCCGCGCCTTCGCCGTGGAACTGGCGCGCGCGGGTGCGATCGTCTACGCCACCGGACGCAGCAGCGACGCCAAACGCTCCGAGATGGACCGTCCGGAGACCATCGAGGGCACGGCGGCGAAGATCGCCGAGGCCGGAGGCACCGGGTTCGGGGTGGTCTGCGACCACCTCGACAGGGAGCAGGTCCGCGATCTGGTGGCGCGCATCGAATCCGAGCAGGGACGGCTGGACATCCTCGTCAACGACATCTGGGGCGGGGACCATCTGACCAAGTGGGACGCGAAGTTGTGGGAATACGATCTCGACAACGGGTTCCGGATGATGCGGCTGGCGATCGACACCCACATCATCACCAGTTACTACGCGCTGCCGTTGCTGATCAAGAACCCGGGCGGGCTGGTCTTCGAGGTCACCGACGGCAACACGGAGTTCAACGCGCAGTATCGGGACGACTTCTTCTACGACCTGGCGAAGGTGACTCCGATGCGGATGGCGTTCGCGCTGTCCAAGGAGCTCGAACCGCACGGCGGCACGGCGTTGGCGTTGTCGCCGGGCTGGCTGCGGTCCGAGGCGATGCTGGACCACTTCGGGGTCACCGAGGAAACCTGGCGGGACGCGACGAAGAACGAGCCGCATTTCTGCATGTCCGAGACGCCGACGTACGTGGCGCGGTGTCTGGTGGCGGTGGCTTCCGATCCCGAGCGGCACCGGTGGAACGGCAAGTCGGTGGCGAGCTGGGATCTCGCGCCGGAGTACGGCGTGAAGGACGCGGACGGCTCACAGCCGGTCTTCGGCCCGTACTACCGCGACATCCAAGAGCCCGGCAAACCGGCCGACCCGACCGGGTACCGGTAGGACGAGCGGCGTGGCCGTCCGGTACGACGAGTCGGACGGCCACGGCCAAGACGCGGCGCGGCGGCCGCTGTCGCGCCGTCAGTCGTACAGCTCCCCCAGCCGCCGGGCCGCCTCGGCCAGCCGAGCCCGGAGCGGTTTCGGTTCGACGACCTCGACGTCGGGGCCCAGCGACAGCATCTCCTCGTAGGCGACGTCCAGCGTCTCGACCGGCAGCCGCGCCCGGGTCCAGCCGTCGGCGTCGGGCTCGTCGAACTCAGCACCGGCCACGGTCGCGGCGTCCACCGCGCGGTGCAGCCGCTGCCGACCGTCGGGGCTGAGCCGCACCACAATGTGCTCGCGCATCATCGACGCGGCGAATTCCTCCTGCTGCCGCCGCCAGAACGCGGCCAGGTCGAAGTCCTCGTCGCGAGTGAACTCCGTGTCGGCGACCGCCACGTCGTCGAACCTGTCGACGCGGTAGATGCGGACGTCGTCGCCCACCCCGGCCACCAGGTACCAGACCCCCGCCTTGAGGACCAGCCCGAACGGGGCCAGGGTGCGCGTCACGGGTTCGGGTTCGGCGGTCTCGCCCAGTCGCCGCCCGCGCCGGTAGCGCACCTCGACCAGCCGGTCGCTCCACACGGCGCTCGACAGTTCCGCCAGCGCGTCCGGGGTCTCCAGTTTCCGGAACCAGCCGGGCGCGTCGAGGTGGAACCGCTGCCCGACCCGGCGGGGCGCCTCGCGCACCGACGGGGCCAGGGCGGCGCCGATCTTCAGCCGTGCCGCCAGCGCGGCCGAGTCCAGGCCCATCCCGCTGAGCGCCTCGGGGGCACCCGACAGGAACAGTGCCTCGACTTCGGCGCGCCCCAGGCCGGTCAGCCGGGTGCGGAAGCCGTCCAGCAGCCGGTACCCGCCGCCGCGGCCCTGTTCGGCGTAGACGGGGATTCCGGCCTCGGCCAGTTCGGTGGCGTCGCGGGCGATGGTGCGCGGGCTGACGCCCAGTTCGGCGGACAGCTGATCGGCGGTGAGGCTGCCGCGGTTCTGCAGCAGCAACACCATCGAGATCAGCCTGGCCGCGCGCATGGGTTCACTCTAAGCGGCCGACAGTTCGGCGATGAGTCTCTCCCGGACGTCGTGCGACAGCACCCGGCCGCGGTACTCGTCCTTGAGCAGCATGGCGATGCTGTGGGTCTTGCCGAGCACGTCGTTGACGGCCAACGACACCTCCGAAACGAACTCCTTCTCGGACAGTCGCCGCACCGTCCCCTCCGCGATGCGGCACTGCCAGTTCAGCATGCCGGTTGTCTTGAAGCGAACCATTTTCCGGGCCCCGACGCCCGCGACGGTGATGCTGTTGGACCGTTCGACGAAGGTTGCCTCGGCGGGATCGCGGGCCTGTCGGGGGTCGCGGATGACCGTCATGTCGTTCTCGGCGTGGATCCGGTCCACGCCGCGCTGGTGTCCGATGTAAGCCAGGGTGGCCAGCCGGGCGAGCTGGTGCCCCAGCCGATCCTCGGTGTAGAAGCGGTAGGTGTTGGGGCGGAACCCGAACGAACGCGGCTTTCCGGCCGTGACGGTGGCACGCATCCTCGCGTCCGGCGACGATACCGTCACCGTCAGTGCCGCCAGCTGGCCAGCGACGACTCCCATGGTGCGTCCTTTCCGGATGAGCTGTCGCGGTCCCGTGTCGCATGTGGCGAGCGGCGTAAGCATATACACGAATACTTAGATCTCCATACTGGAGATCCACAATTTCGCGGAATGGCGCCTTGGTGCCAGCGGTCGGGCTCTCAGGTCGCCGGGCGCAGCCGGGCCAACCCCTCCGGGGGTGTCTTGTCGTGGGATGAGCGGGTGCCGTCGATGATGGCGCGCAGCGCCGCCAGGCCCCGGGAGCTCTGGCTCTTCACGGCGCCGGTCGTGCACTTCATGATCTCGGCGACCTGTTCGATGGGCAGGTCCTCCCAGTACCGCAGCACCACCGCGGTGCGCTGCCGTTTGGGCAGCTGGGTCAGCGCGGCCAGCACCATCAGCCGGTCGTCGCTGGCCTCGGAACCGTCCGGGCCGAGCCGGTCTGGCAGCTCGTCGACGACCCGTTCCCGCTTGAGGAAGCCCAGTCGGTAGTCGTCGTTGATGACGTTGACGATGATGCGGCGCACGTAGGCGTCCGGGGACCTGATGTCGCGTTTGGACCACACCAGGTACAGCTTGGTGAACGCCTTCTGGACGGCGTCCTCGGAACGATGCCAGTCGCCGCACAGCAAGTACGCGAACCGTCCCAGCCGGTCGAACCGGGCCGCGACGAAATCGTTGAACTCGCGTTCGTCCAATGGCGTCATCTTCGTTTCTCCTCGGCGCCGATAACCGCGGAGTGCGGGAGGCGAACCGGACGGAATCGTCTCCAACCACACCCAGACCATCGATATCGGGCGATACCGAATCTACGTATCGAACCTTGCAAAAACCTTGCAAGGACTCCGGAGCGCGCGTCGAGGCCGGTTCAGACGCGGTAGATGTCGGCCAGTTCCAGCCGGGCCCGCTCCACGACGGCCAGAGCGCGCGCGGCGTCGGCCTCGGGTGGCAGCGGCGCCAGTTGCTCGGCGGTCAGCTCGCCACCGAGCCAGGCGCGCAGCGCCCGCAGGTCCTTGTCGTGCGGACCGGGGGCCATCAACGGGATCTCGGGCGGGTACACGTCGCGGTATTCGGTCAGATCGCCGCCGACCCGCACCAGGGCCGCGTGCCGGACCAGGCAGTGGCGGCAGTAGCCGCAGTTGCCGAACCGGCCGCTGGACTTCTTGTCGGGGTTGACGCAGGTGATGGTGCGGCCCAGCAGCGAGCGCCGCCATCCGGCGTCCACGGCGCGTTCACACACCTCGCCCTTGGTCAGCTCGGCGTACGGGTTGACCACCCGGGTGTCCACGTCGAGGCTGTCGAGCAGTGCGTTGGCGAGGTGCACGGTCATGGGCGGGATCGGGGTCGCCGACTGTGACCACAGTGGCGCTTTCGCCGGATGCAGGGCCAGCAGCCCGTTCTCGGGGCAGTGCAGGGTGTCGACGCCGTTGGCCGCGCACACCAGCACCCCGGCGGCCAGCAACAGCAGCGCCCGGGTGCGCGGGTGCGGTTCGCGTTCGGTTCCCGGCACGGCGTTGATGCGCACCTGGAACTCGGCCGACATCACCGTCTCGCCGCCGAGGGCGGCGCGTAGTTCGCGTTTGCGTTCCCGCAGGTTGGGGCCCAGTCCGTGTGAGACCAGGACGACCTTCGACGCAGGGCGCAGCAGACCGGCGTGGCAGAACGAGTCCAGGCCGCCGGAGAACAGCGCCACCGCCTCGACTTCGGCGGGTAGCAGCTGCGACTGCCACGGCGGCGGGTTGACGTCCTGTCTGAACTGGACCGTCCACTCGTCACCCGACAGTCCCCCCAGCAGGGCGCACAGCAGCGCCCGCGACTGCGGCCGGTTCCAGGTGTCGGGTTCGGACACCGGGATGTTGAGCTCGAAGCGGCGCGGTTTGCCGTCGCGGCGACGCGGCGCGCGCCGGTCGGCGGTGTAGACGGCCACCGCGATGGTGAACAGGTCCTCGACGCGGGCGGGCGGCTGCCGTCCGATGGCCTCGCGCAGCCCCGCCAGGGTCAGCCCGACCTGCGGCGGTCCGTCGTGGAGGAGTTCGTTGTCCAGGGGCGCGTCCAGCCGAACCCAGCCCTCGGGGACGCGGGAGGGGTGCCCGCCGAAGTGAAACCGCCAGGTCCGTTTGGGGGTGCGCATCGCGTACCGTCCTGTCGTGGCGACAGCGTCACCGTCGACTGTAGTCGTCCGGTCGCTGAAACTCAAGGCCACGACGGGTTGTGCTCACTCGTACATCGCGGGCGGCAGCATCGTCACCGGTCTGCCCTTCCTGATGAACCCGCGCACGTGCCGGATCATCCCGGCCCGGCGCGACCAGCGCCGGCTGGACCGCCAGCAGAACGCGATCAACGCTGGCAACGCGAGCACGACGGCGACACGGAGACCGACGGTCTGCGGGTCCTGTAGGACGTAGTCGGTGAGTCCCGGCGGCGATGGCTCGAAAACCAGGTCGCTGACCAGCGTGTAGTTCATGAGCAGCAGGTTGGCCGTCGCGTATCCGGTGCCGAGAATGAGCAGCAGCAGCCCGGTCGGGGAACCGAGCCACACGAGGCGGCCGAGCACGATGATCGCGCCGCACACCAGTACCGAATAGATCAGCCACATCACCACCCCGTTTCCCGGGGACGAGCCATATGGTGACGGCGATGCCTGGAACCGGGCGATCACCTCCAACAGGCTGCCGATCTCGAAGCTCAGCCCGGACAGCGCCAGCAGGATCAGACCGGTGATCAGCGCTTTCGGGCGCGGCGGTACCGGCGGCAGCATGTCCTCGGTGACGGTCGCGCCCGGAACCGGCTGCGGCGGGACCGAGAACTCGCTGGAGTACGGGGTTGGAGTCGTCACTCACTCAATGTAGAGCCGTCGCGCAAATCCGCGTCACAGTCGTTTCCCGGTAACGGTTGTGCTCACTCGTATATCGCGGGCGGCAGCTGCCGGATCGGCGCGCCGCGCTTGACGAGCCCGGTGACCGTACGGATCGCGTCGGCCTTGCGCGACCAGCGCCAGACCGCTGGCCTGATGAGCAGGAGCAGGACCGGCACCGCGAACACCGCCGCGATGTTCTCACCGAGGGGACCGGGCGTGTCCACGTACCTCAGCATCGACTCGGCGGACCCGTCGCGTATCAACCCGATGACCAGCCACCAGACGAACGACAGCACGCGCAGCGCGGCGAGGCCGGTGCCGATGACGAACAGCCACAGGCCGACGCGGTAACCACGCCACAGGAACCAGCCCAGCAGCACGACGATGGCGCCGTAGATCAACGGGGACAACGCCGAGGTGAGCAGCTGTTCCGTCTGTTCGGGACGCGTGTTGTCGCCCAGGTTCGCGGCCAGCAGGGCCGTGTGCCAGGCACGGCCGACGAAGTGGATCAGCACCGCCAGGCCCGCCAGGATCAGCGCCAGTTTGAGTTCACGGGGTTGCGGCGGCATCGGCGGCAACTGGCCGATGTCGAAGCGGTAATGCGACTTCGCATGGGGTGGAACGGTGAAGCCTGAGTTCGGCGTCGGAGTCGTCATCGCGGGGCCGTTTCGGTCTGGGGTGTGCCGGGGGTGCGCCGCCAGCCTAACGGCGAACGAACGGTCGGTGACTCCTCAATGTCTGCCAACGACCCGGCCGTATTGTCGATGGTGGATGTCGCTTCGGGCGGGTACCGTCTGCGGCGATGGACGCATTGACACGGTTTGACGCGCGGTTCGGCGCGCTGGACGGCGAGTTCTCGGTGTGGTGTGGCAGGCCGGGGAAGCCGCCGGTGTACACCCTTGAGCCCGATCGGCTGCACTACCCGGCCAGCACGATGAAGATCGGTGTGATGGCGGCGGCCTACCGGCTCGCCGACGCCGGGAAGCTGGACCTCGACGAGCACATCGCGGTGCACAACGAGTTCACCTCCGCGGTGGGCGGCGGCTTCGCGATGGATCCGGAGTACGACTCGGACGCGGAGGTGTGGCAGTACCAGGGCGCGAGCGCCTCGGTGCGGTGGCTGATCCGGCGGATGATCGTGCGTTCGTCCAATCTGGCCACCAACCTGGTGCTGGACAAGGTGGGTTACGCGGCGGCGCAGGAGGCGTACCGGGCCGCCGGGGCCACCCGCAGCATCACCCGGCGCGGCATCGAGGACTACGCCGCCCGCGACGCCGGGGTGGACAACGAGATCACCGCGGCCGACCTGGCCGCGCAGCTGTCGGCGATCCAGCTGGGGCGGCTGGCCTCACCGGCGTCGTGCGCCGAGATGCTGGATGTGCTGGCGGCGCAGGAGTTCCAGGTGGACTTCGCGCGCGGTCTGCCGGAGGGGACCCGGATCGCGTTGAAGAACGGCTGGATCGACGGCGTCCGGCATTCGGCGGCACTGGTGTACCCCGACGACACCGAGCCGTACGCGCTGGTCGCGTGTGCGACCAGCCCGCTGGCCACCTCGCAGGAGGGTGACGACGAGGTGTGCCGGATCTTCGCCGAGCTCTCGGCGGCGGTGTGGCAGCGCCGGGCGGACCTGGGCTGAACCGCGCGCGTCAGCGGGTCGGTTCCTCCAGATCGGGCAGGTCGACGCGGTCGGCCCGCACGTAGGCGGTCTGCACCTTGGCCTCGGTGACGACCAGGTACGGCACCGGTATCGGCGGCAGCGGCAGGTCGGCGGTGATCACGATCGGCACCACGCCGAAGATCAGCCCCTCCATGCGTTGCACGTAGAGCCGGACGCCGCCCGACAGCACCGCCGAGGAGCCCATGTTGATGACGTGGAGCTGGGCCTTCGTGCCCTCGATCCCAGACGCCTGGTCCATGTTGTACAGGTCGAGGGTGTCCATGGTGAACTCCAGCGCGCGCTGTTTCCCGTCGGCGGTGGGCACGTCGACGGCACCGCCGGAGTTCATGCCGGTCATGGTCATGACGTCGGCGTTGAGCAGCGGGTGGTACGTCGAGGCGGTGGGCAGGTCGCGGCCCTCGGCGTCGCCGGAACCGGGCTGGGCCAGGCAGGCCGCCAGCGCCTTGGCGGTCTTCTTCGCGGCCTCGGTTCCCAGCTTCGGGGGCTTGGCGGGCAGCTTCGACTCGTCGCATTCCTCGTCGGGCTTCTCGGGTTTGTCCGGGTCGTCGTCGCCCGGCTTGTCGGGCTCGTCATCGCCGGGGTCGTCAGGGTCGTCGTCACCGGGATCGTCCGGTTCGGACGAGTCGTCGCACGGCCACGGCCAGGGCCAGTCGGGGCAGGGCCAGGTCGGGTCGGCGCTGGGTCTGGTCTGCTGCGCCGAGGCCTGCGGGACGGCGACGAACGCGGCGGCCACGACCGCCAGGACGCTGGCGACGCGCAGGATCAGCCGGGGCCGGGAGGGGGCGCGGCCGGCGGGAGTGATCACAGGGGATGGTGCGCGGACCGTCATGTCGGCGGTGGTGCGGTCGGACTCCTCGGCGGTCTCCGCCGCGGGTACCGGCGGGATCTCCTCGGTGGCGGTCTCGTCGGCGTCGGGTGGTTTCCCGGGCTGCCAGGCGAATATCAGCGAACCGCCCACAAGGGCCAGCAGCAGTCCGATGA
Organism: Stackebrandtia nassauensis DSM 44728; assembly: GCF_000024545.1. Taxonomy (GTDB): domain Bacteria; phylum Actinomycetota; class Actinomycetes; order Mycobacteriales; family Micromonosporaceae; genus Stackebrandtia; species Stackebrandtia nassauensis. Next base: position 3,186,921 of record NC_013947.1, on the reverse strand, counting down.
AGAATCCGCCCAGGTTGGACACCGCGAAGGACGCCAGCCCGAGGATCACGATGAACACCCCGCAGATCACCCGCAGGTGGCCGTGGGTCCAACTGATGATCGCCAGCGCGATCAGCATGGCGGCGATGACGAGGGTGCCGATCCCGGCCAGGCCCCGGATCAGCATGATCTGCAGCGGTGCGGCGGTCAGGGCGAGCAGTTCCAGCGCTCCGGCGATGGTGAGCACTCCGCCCCAGAATGGACGGTCCCGGCGCCAGGCGGTGAAGGCCCGCCACCACCGCCGTATCGTCTCGGCGGTGGTGGACATCAGTAGCACTCGTCCTTACCGGCCTTGATGGACAGGTCGAGGTTGTGGAGTTTGAAGGTTCCGGCGTTGACGGCCCAGTTGCGGCCCTTGACGTTCGTGATCGAGATGGTGTCGGACTGCTGCCCGAAGGCACCCTTGTCGCCCTGGTGACCCGTCACCTGGTCCAGTGTGGAGGCGTCGCGGCCGATCTCGATGTTCTCGAACACGGCGTCGCCGGTCAGGTCGTCGGTGTCGAGGATGAGGTTGTTGGCCTCGACGGGTTCCTTGGTCCCGGCGGAGATGCGGATGGTGTAGGTGCCCAGCGGGGTCTCGTAGACCGCCGACTGACACAGGTTGTAGATCTTGGCGACCTCGATCCCGGCCGGGGCCACCGGGTGTTCGCCGTCCTTGCCGTCTAGGGTGATGGATCCATATTGGGCGAAGCCCTCACCCTCCATCTTGTCGGCGGTGATCTTGAACGACGTCGCCGACACGGCGAAGCTGGCGGCCATCGATCCGTTCGCCGTCATGACCAGCATGCCGATTCCCAGCAGCAGCGACGGTACGAGCAGGATCGCGAACTTGCGCCAGCGGGTACCGCCCTTGACGGATGTTGTTGTCGCGGATGTGCTCATCGCGTATTCCTCTGCGATCAATTACCTGTTACCGGAAGTAACAGTTAATCTAGATAACATGGCTGACGGTGGGTTTGTCAAGACCGGCGACATGGATTCCGTCGACGGCCGAAAAGGACGCTGGCAGGCGCACCGGCAGGCCCGGCGGCTGGAGCTGGTACAGGCCGCGGTACGTGCCATTCACCGAAATGGACCGCACATAAACATGAACGACGTGGCCGCCGCCGCGAAGGTGACCAAACCCGTCCTCTACCGGCACTTCGCCGACCAGCGCGAGCTGTACCACGCGGTGGGCCAGTACGCCGCCGAGTGGCTGGTGGCCTGGCTGGCCCAGCACCTGGAACCCGAGACCGAACCCACCGAGGTCATCGCCACCGTCATCGACGCGTATCTGGGCGCGGTGGAGACCGAACCGGTGCTGTACCGCTTCGTCATCCGCTACGCCTTCGCCGACGAGGCCAACGCCGTGGACGGCTACCGCGACATCGTGGTGCGGCATGTCGACGAGATGCTGCGGGCCCGGCTCAAGGCGGCGGGAATGGACGACTCCGCCTGCCACGCCTGGGCCCAGGGCATCGTCGGCATGGTGCAAAGCGTCGGCGAATGGTGGCTGGACCGCCCCGACGCGGCCACCCGTCCCCAGCTCACCCAGCAGCTCACCGCCCTGATCTGGGGCGGACTGTCGCAGGCGTTTCCCTAATGCGCGGCTGTCCAGGTGGATGCATCGCAAGGCAGAGGAGGAAGCCGGTACCGGGTTTGTACCGGCGACGACGATAACGCCGCGAGGCGCCGCCTGGCGGCTGCGCATCAGCGCTCCAGGATCGCCGTTACTCCTTGTCCTCCGGCGGCGCAGATCGAGATCAGCGCGCGGCCGGAACCCTTCTCGGCCAGGAGTTTCGCGGCCGTGGCCACGATCCGGGCTCCGGTGGCGGCGAAGGGGTGGCCGGTGGCCAGCGAGGATCCGGCGACGTTGAGGCGCTTGTCGTCGATCTCGCCCAGCGGCTCGTCCAGGCCCAGGCGTTCGGCGCAGAACTCCGGGTCCCGCCACGCGGCCAGCGTGGCCAGCACCTGTGAGGCGAAGGCCTCGTGGATCTCGTAGAAGTCGAAATCGGACAGGCTCAGTCCGTTGCGGCGCAGCAGTTTCGGCACCGCGTACACCGGGGCGGTCAGCAGTCCCTCGTCCCCGGACACGAAGTCGACGGCCGCGGACTGGCAGTCGACCAGGTGGGCCAGCACCGGCAGCGAGTGTTCGCTTGCCCATTCGGGGCTGGACAGCAGCACCGTGGCCGCGCCGTCGGTCAGCGGCGAGGAGTTGCCCGCCGTCATGGTGGCCTGCTCCCCCGATCCGAAGGCCGGGGCCAGTTTCGCGAGTTTCTCCACCGAGGTGTCGGCGCGCAGCAGGCCGTCGCGGGTCAGTCCCAGGTAGCCGGTGACCAGGTCGTCGAAGAAGCCCCGGTCGTAGGCGGCGGCCAGGCGCTGGTGGCTGTTGACGGCCAGCGCGTCCTGGTCGGCGCGGGAGATGTCCCAGTGCAGCGCGGTGCGGGCGGCGTGCTCCCCCATGGACAGTCCGGTGCGGGGTTCGGCGTTGCGCGGGATCTCGGGCATCGCGTGCCAGGGACGCATCCGGGCGAAGGCCTTGACCCGGCCGCCGAAGCTCCTGGCGCGGTTGGCGTCCAGCAGCAGCTGCCGCAGGTCCTCGTGGACGGCCAGCGGGGCGTCGCTGGTGGTGTCCACTCCCCCGGCCACGCCGCTGTCGATCTGGCCCAGCGCGATCTTGTTGGCCACCGCGATGGTGGCCTCCAGGCTGGTGCCGCAGGCGCGCTGCACGTCGAAGGCGGGGGTCTGGGGTGACAGTCGGGAACCGAGTACGCATTCGCGGGTCAGGTTGAAGTCGCGGCTGTGCTTCAGGACCGCCCCGGCGACCACCTCGTCCAGCCGGGCCCCGGCCAGCCCGAACCGGGCCACCAGTCCGTCCAGGGCGCTGGTCAGCATGTCGGCGTTGGACGCGTGCGCGTAGGCGCCGTTGGACTTGGCGAACGGGATCCTGTTGCCGCCCAGGATCGCCACCGGTGTGACGGTGCGGGGCTTGGAGCGGGATTTCTGCGTTGCCATGGTCGACCTCCCAGGTGGACTGCCATTGCGTCACATCTTACCCATGAGTAAGGTGATGGTAGGAAAGGGGACGCCAGATGCCGGACCGATACCGAAACTTCGCCAACTCCGCCGTGGGACGTCAACTGGTGCGCCGACTCGGTCTGCCCCGGCCGTCGCCGCTGCGCCGTCAGCGCCCCGACGCCCCGGCGCTGCCGGGCCCGGTGCTGTTGGGCGGCCACGACGTGGCGGAGCTGGAACACGTGCTGGCCAAGCGGCTCAGCGCCGAGGTGCACACCGCCGAGACCAAGGCTTCGGCCGAGGCACGTTACGCCGGACTGGTCTTCGACGCCTCGGACCTCACCACGATCGCGGGCCTGTCGGAGCTGTACGCGTTCTTCCACGACCGGCTGGAGCGGCTGGCCAGCTGCGGGCGGGTGCTGGTGCTGGGCGCGATCCCCGACGAGACAGGCGATCCCGAGGCCGCCGCCACCCAGGCGGCGCTGGAGGGATTCACCCGTTCGCTCGGCAAGGAACTGCGTGCGGGCGGCACCGCGCAACTGCTGCGGCTGGCGCCCGGGGCCCGCGACGGCCTGGACGCGACCCTGCGGTTCTTCCTGTCGTACCGGTCGGCGTTCGTGTCCGGCCAGGTGGTCACCGTCGCGGCCACCGAGCCCGGCGAGGTGCCGGATCCGGCGCGTCCGCTGGACGGCAAGGTCGCGCTGGTGACCGGCGCGGCGCGCGGCATCGGCGCCGTCACCGCCCGCACCCTCGCCGACCAGGGCGCGACGGTGGTGTGCCTCGACGTCCCCGAGGCGGGCGAGAAACTGGCCACCGTGGCCGGTGACATCGGCGGCAGCGCCCTGCAACTGAACCTGGCCACCGACGACGCGCCGTCCACACTGTCGCGGTGGCTGGAGGAGCGCCACGGCGGCGTCGACATCGTCGTCCACAATGCCGGTATCACCCGGGACAAGACCCTGGCCCGCATGGACGCCAAGCGCTGGGACTCGGTGCTGGGCGTCAACCTGGCCGCGCCGCACCGCGTCACCGCCGACCTGCTCGACCGCGGCGTGCTGCGCGACGGCGGCCGGGTCGTGGTGCTGTCGTCGGTGTCGGGCATCGGCGGCAACCGGGGCCAGACCAACTACGCCGCCAGCAAGGCCGGGCTCATCGGCCTGGTGCGCGCGCTGGCGCCGGGCCTGGCCGAGCGCGGCATCACGGCCAACGCGGTCGCGCCGGGATTCATCGAGACCCGCATGACCGCCGCGATGCCCGTGATGGAACGCGAGGCCGGGCGGCGACTGTCGAGTCTGGCCCAGGGCGGGCTGCCGGTCGACGTCGCCGAGACCATCGCGTGGCTGGCGCACCCGGGTTCGGCGGGCGTCACCGGCAACGTGGTGCGCGTGTGCGGGCAGAGCTTCCTGGGGGCCTGAAAGGAGTCGCGAACATGAGAAGCCACATCATGGCCCAGTACCCGAAGGCGGCGCTGTCGCTGCTGCGGCGCGGCCGGGGTGACGCGGCCTCGGCCCGGCTGCCCGAGGCCGAGCTGGTCAGCCAGGACGTCACCGTCGACGCCCGGGACTACGCCCGCTACTGCCGTCTCACCGGTTTCCGGTTGTCGGGCGAACTTCCGGTCACCTACCCGCACCTGCTGGGCTTCGACGCGGCGATGAGCCTGTTCACCCACCGCGAGTTCCCGTTCTCGCCGGTGGGCATGGTGCACTCCTCCAACCGCATCCTCCAGCATTCCCCGCTCACTGTGGACGACACCCTGACGGTGCGGGTGCGGCTGGACAACCTGGCCCCGCATCCCAAGGGCGCCACCTTCGACACGGTCACCGAGGTCGAACGCGGCGGTGAGACGGCCTGGAGCGAGGCCAGCACCTACCTGATCCGCACCAAGAGCCCGGACGCCGAGGCCCACACCCGGCCCCGTCCCGAAGTGGACCTCGACCTCGACGATCTCGAGGCACTGTGGCCGGTTCCGGGCTACATCGGACGCCGCTACGCCGCCGTGTCCGGCGACTACAACCCGATCCACCTGCACCCGCTGTCGGCCCGCGTCTTCGGCCAGCGCCGCGCCATCGCGCACGGCATGTGGGCGCTGGCGCGTTGCCTTGGCGCGCTGGAGAACCGGATCGCGCCGCCGCCGCGCGTCGTGGAGACCGACTTCCGGCGTCCGCTGCCGCTGCCGTCGCCGAAGGTGGCGCTGTGCACCGACCGGGAACAGACGAGCTGGCACTTCGGGCTGTTCAACCCGAAGACCGCCAAGTCGTACCTGACCGGCTGGGCGTCCCCGGCCTGACCGGCGGGTCAGCGTTTGGCGCGTTTGGCCCGGGTGGCCTCCATCAGTTCCTCGAGGCCGGGCCAGGCGAAGTGCATCAGCCGCTTGGCGGTGGTCTCGGCGCTGGTGCCCGGGGTGTCCAGCATCCAGTCGGCCAGCGACTCGCACGATCCGACCAGGGCATGCGCGGCGGTCACGGCCTGCTCGCCGGGTTTGCGCATCCCGGCGGCCTGCGACAGCATCGCCGCGATCAGCTCCACGGTCCGGCGGCGCATCTCGTCGACCTCCCGGGCCGAGGGGCCGCCCTGGGTCCGGGCCTGCCGGTACAGCACGATCCAGGCGCCACTGTGGTCGGACACGAAGCTGAAGAACCCGCGCAGCGCGCTCCACAGCTGCTCCTTGGGCGGGTCCTGCGGGTCCACCAGCTGAGTGATCATCTCCATCAGCCGGTTGGCCTCGCGTCGGATGCAGGCGACGAACAGCTCCTCCTTGGAGCCGAAGTACAGGTACACCATCGGCTTGGAGATACCGGCGATCTCGGCGATCTCCTCCACGCCCGCGGGGTGGTAGCCGCGTCTGGCGAACACCTCGACCGACGCGTCGAGCATCTGCTGTTCCCGTATCGCCCTGGGCACCCGTTTCGGCTTCACTGGAGTCACCCTTGCCATGGTATCTTACGGGCTAGTAATATTACTCAAAAGTAAGAACGGAGACTGTCATGACCGACGACAACCCCATCGACGGAGTCGATCTCTCCTCCATCAGCCCGCAGGACTTCGCGTCCCTGGTCAAGAACGCCCCCGCGGACCAGATCGACGAGGTGATGGCCGAACCCGACATCCGCGAACGCATCCTCAGCGAGGTGTTCTCCCGCATGGGCGGCCAGTACGCGGGCAGCAGGAAGACCAAGGCCGTCATCCACTGGAAGATCCTCGACAAACCCGGCGGCGGCTACGACCACTACGAGACCGTCCTGGACAGCGGCAGCTGCACGGTCAACACCGAACCCGAGCACGAACCCCGGGTCACCATCCGGCTCAACGGCACCCAGTTCCTCAAGCTCGCCTCCGGCAACGGCTCCCCCACCACCATGTTCTTCACCGGCAAACTCAAGCTGTCCGGGGACATCGGCTTCGCCGCCGGACTGTCCAATCTGTTCGACATCCCTAAGGCCTGAGGACTCACATGACCGATGGATTCAGCCTCGAACTCTCCGAGGAACAACAGACCCTGCGCGACTGGGCCCACGGCTTCGCCGCCGACGTCGTCCGCCCCGCGGCCTCCGAATGGGACGAACGCGAGGAGACACCCTGGCCCATCATCGGCGAGGCGGCCAAGATCGGCCTCTACGGTTTCGAAGCCCTGGCCCAGTTCTGGGCCGACCCCACCGGCCTCAGCCTGCCCATCGTCAGCGAAGAACTGTTCTGGGGCGACGCGGGCATCGGCCTGTCCATCTTCGGCACCTCGCTGGCCGCCGCCGGAATCTACAGCGCGGGCACCCCCGAGCAACTCGCCGAATGGGTCCCGCAGTGCTTCGGCGACGCCGACGACGTGAAACTCGGCGCCTTCTGCTCCTCCGAACCCGAAGCCGGATCCGACGTCTCGGCCATGCGCACCCGAGCCCGCTACGACGAGGCCACCGACGAGTGGATCCTGTCGGGCCAAAAAGCGTGGGCCACCAACGGCGGCATCGCCCACGTCCACGTCGTCACCGCCTCCGTCGATCCGGAACTGGGCTCGCGCGGCCAGGCGGCCTTCGTCGTCCCACCCGGCACCCCCGGTCTCTCCAGCCCCACCAAGATCAAGAAACTGGGCCTGCGCGCCTCCCACACCGCCGACGTCTTCCTCGACGACGTCCGCGTCCCGGGCCGCTGCCTGTTGGGAGGCAAGGAAAAGCTCGACGAACGCCTGGCCCGCGCCCGCCAACCCGAGACCCGCACCAAGGGCCAAGCCGCGATGCGCACCTTCGAACTCACCCGCCCCTCCGTCGCGGCCCAAGCCGTCGGCGTGGCCCGAGCGGCCTACGAATACGCGCTCGACTACGCCAAGGAGCGCGTCCAGTTCGGACGTCCCATCATCGACAACCAGGCGGTCTCCTTCGCCCTGGCCGACATGCGCACCGAGATCGACTGCGCCCGCCTGCTCGTCTGGCGAGCTGCCTGGATGGGCCGCAACGACAAACCCTTCGAAGCCGGCGAGGGCTCGATGTCGAAACTCAAGGCCGGAGAGGTCGCCATCAAGGTCACCGAAAAAGCCGTACAACTGTTGGGCGGAGCCGGTTTCAGCCGCGACCACCCGGTCGAGCGCATGTACCGCGACGCCAAGATCTACACCATCTTCGAAGGCACCAGCGAGATCCAGCGCCTCGTCATCGCCCGCGCGATATCGGGACGACCCATCAAGTAGTACGACATCCACCTGTGAAACCGCCTTGACACCAACATCGAATCTCCACAGAATCTTCGGATGGACGCGGCGGAGATCGAAACCTGGACAACGCTCGGTTCGCAATTGGAGGCAAGCCAGGGAGTCCACCGTCCTTCCACGTTCTCGGCCTTCCTCGCCACCACCATGGCCGACTGCCGCGGACAGGTCGTTGTGGACGCCGGGTGCGGCGCCGGTCTCGTCACCGTGGCGGCTCTCACCGCCGGGGCCAGGCATGTGGTGGCACAGGACTATGACGCTGCCGCCCTGGCCGACACCGCCAGCAACGTCGTCAAGCACTTGGGGAACGAAGCCAGGAGCCGCCTCAGCCTGTGGGAAGCGGACTGGCGCCACCTGGCGCCGATGCGAGCGGACGTGCTGGCCGTCAACCCACCGCAGCGGCCCACCGCGCTCCTGCCCGACGTGCCCGCCGCGGAACGACACCTTCATGACGGAGGCGGTTCAGATGGACTGGACGGCATCCGCCTGGTCCTGGACCATGCCGGAAGCACCCGGGTCAGGACCACGGCCGCGGCCGCTTTGGATCTCACCACGCTTGATCACCACGGCTGGCACGAACCGCGGTCGATCGCCAGCGCCTTGCTGCCCTTCAACGCGGCCTGGCGCCGCCTCCTGCCGGATCTGCGGGGTCGGGTGAATGTCTGGGAGTTCACCAGGAACATCGGCGGCAGTTAGCGAAGCGCGTTCAGCTCGTCGAGGACGCGATGGCCGCGCGTGACCAGCTCGGGAACGACGTCGTGGCGCCCGTGGCGGATGGGGAACTCAAGCTGGTGGAGGATCTGGGTCGCCGCGAGCACCGCCGTGTGCTCCCCGCCAACCAGGTCGAGGATTCTCGTCCACAGTCGCCTTCGGGCACCGTCCAGCCGATCCTGGAAGCAGTACCACACGAGGTTGATGAGGTCAGTGGCCCGCGTGCCGCTGCCCGCGTTGCCGATGTCCACGACCGCCACCACCGCCGTGTCTCGGACCAGGACGTTGGTGGGGTTGAGATCGGTGTGGACCATGTCGGGTGCCTGTGGAGGTGGTGGGGCGTCGGCGCACATGAGCCGCAGGCGCTCGACCAAGGCCGACACTTCGCGGGAATACTCCGCCAGCCCGGCAATGGACTGGCGGAGAAACGACTGCTCGGGCGTCTCGGTGACATCGAGCCCAGTCGATTCCTGGCCGGTGGCGACCCGCCAGGCGTACGACCAGTGGTCGTAGGGCTCGGAGGCTTGGCCAGCCTGGAGTTCGATGATCTCCATCAGCTGTTCGACCAGGGACTCGGTCAACTCGGGCGCGCTGGCCGCGTCGACGAAGTCCATCAGATGCCATACATGAGTGGCTGTGGCCCCCACTCCCAGCCAGGCTGGGGTGGGGTAGCCGCGCCCACGCATGTGCTCGACCACTCGGTGGGCTCGCAACGTCTCGTCCAGATGGTTGGAGTGTGCCCGGGGCACTGCTTTGAGCACCGCGTCTGCCCCACCGGCCAACTGGACGCGCAGGGCACCCACATGCAGACCTCCGGGTAGACGACTGACAAGAGTGACCTCATCCCCGACCACACTGGACACATCGTCCCAGAGCTCGGCCGGCAGCCCTTCGGGACGAGTGCCCTGGTTCATCTGGCCTGGCACAAGACTCAGGCGACGCCGAACCGGTAGACGGTCGTCGTCTCGTACGTCTCCTCCGGCCTGAGTACCGTGGACGGATAGTCCGGCTGGTTGGGCGAGTCCGGATAGTGCTGGGTCTCCACGGCGAAGGCGTCGCTCTTCTTGTCGGCCGACTCGGAGTACCCGGTGTAGATCTGGACTCCCGGCTGGTCGGTCGAGCAGCGCAGCCAGCGTCCCGACGTCGCATCGTAGGCGGCGAGCACGAGCCGTTGGTGACCCGGGCTGTAGTCGTTCAGCACCCAGTTGTGGTCGTAGACTTCCCCGCCCATATCGCGGCCGATGGTCTTGGGTCGGCGGAAGTCGAACCGGGTGTCGTCCACCGGGTCCAGCGGTCCGAGCGGGATCAGGCTGTCGTCGACCGGCGTGTAGCGATCCGCGTCCACCCACAGCAGTTGATCTTCGACCGTGCCGGAGCTCTGACCGCCCAGGTTGAAGTAGGCGTGGTTGGTCAGGTTGATGATCGTCGGCCGGTCGGTGGTAGCGCGATAGGCGATGGTCAGCCGTTGGTGCCGGTCGAGCGTGTAGTCGACGGTCACGTTCAATGTGCCGGGGAAACCCATCTCGCCGTCCGGGCTGACGTAACCGAAACTGACGCCGACCCGGTCGTCCTCCTCGATCGGCGTCGCCGCCCAGATCCGCTTGTCGAATCCCTTGGGACCGCCGTGCAGGGCGTTCTCGCCGTTGTTGACCGGGATCTGGTGCGTTTCGCCGTCCAGGGTGAACTGTCCCTTCGCGATCCGGTTGGCGTACCGGCCGATGGTGGCGCCGAAGTACGAGCCGTGGCTCTCGTATTCCGCGATCGTCGGCAGTCCGAGAGCGACGCTGGCCCGCCGACCGCGGCGGTCAGGCATCTCGATCGCCTGGATCGTCGCACCGTAGGTGAGCATCCGGACCCGCAGCCCCTTGGCGGAACCGAACGTATAGCGGTCCACCGCTTCGCCGGCGGCGGTCTCACCGAACGGCTCCTTGTCGACCGACAGTCGGCCACTATCCAGAGTCGACTTCGTCGGGATCCGGTCGGGGTCCTTCGCGGCCGCCGGCTTGGCGGTCGTGGCGACCACCGCTCCGGTGAGCCCGAGCACCCCGGCGCCCATGACCACCGCGCGTCGAGTCAGGTCGCTCCCCTGCTCCACATTCGCCGAAATCCCGTCGGGCGTAGCATATTTGGACATCAACATCTCCTTCGCACTGTCTCCCCGCGACCGTACCCTCTTCTTGGAGCCGCGTTGAGGCTAGTGCGACGACATCGGGACCCCTCCCGTCATTGACCGTGTTCAATCGGTTGTCGAGGAGGTGCGAGATGACGGATCTCGATGAGACGTTGCGCGATGTGACGATAAACGTTTCCTCCGGGGACAGGGTTGTGCGTGGAACCCTGACGCAGCACGACGTGAGACTCGTCGTCGGCGACTTCCGGGGACGTAGCGCCGACGAGCTGGCGCGGGCCGTGACCAGAGTGGTGCGTGGACTGATCATCGGGTACCGCAAGGCGAGCCGGAAACTGGTCAATGGCGGCGAGTCGGACACCGATGCGCCGTCACTGTTCGCGCGGGAGCTTGAGCCGTATTTCGCTGCCCTGGAACGGATCGACCTTGAGGTCACCGGTCCCCGGGGTGTGGCCATGGCGGTGTGGAAGGACGATGAGCCGACGGTTCACCTGCGCCGCAATGTGCCGCTTTCCGCCGCGCGAGACCTGTCCGAGGAGATCACCGCGGCGGTGTCGGCCCTGTTGGACGCCCACGCCGTCCGTACCGCCGAGCTGTTCGACGAGCACTATCCACAGGAGTATCGATGACCGTTCAACTGTCGGTCGCCGAAGTCGGCGCGATCCATGACGAGGCCGTCGAGATCGCCGCTGCCAGCGGGAGAGTCGGCAACGCCATGACCAAGGAGCCTCCCGACGCGAGCAACACGGGTCTGAAGCCGGGATTCAACACTCTCAATGCCTTGAAAGCGGCGCAGAAGCGCTACGGCGAGAAGGCCGACTGGTGCGCCAAACGTTGGAGCTACTTCGCCGTGGCCGTGAACGACGCGAAACTGGCGTTGCAGAAGGTCGACGAGGAAGGTGCCGACGGTATCGAGCACGCGGTGCCCTTCGCGTTCCCGGCGACACCGCCCGCGGGCACCGTCGGGGACTATTAGGAGTCACACGATGAAACTGTACGAGCTGAGGCGAGCGAACTTCGAAACGTTCCGGAACACTGCCACGGTGTGGAAGGAAGCGGTCGACACCTTTCAGGCAGCGGGTGACGACGCGACCAATAAGGTCGGCGATCCCATCCGGAATGGAACCTGGGAGGGAGACACCGGAACCGCCGCTGGGGACAAGGCGAAAAAGCTTGAGTCGCAACTGGACGCGGCGGTCACCGAGGCCAGCACCGTCAAGCAGGTGCTGGAGGAGGCCGCCGGATTGTTCAAGCAGCACCAGGACGAGGTCGAACAGTACGCCAAGCAGGTCGACGACAACTCGAGGCTCAGCTTCACAGGGGACGATGGCGAGATCAGGATCCTGCCGCCCAGCGGGCACTCGACGTTGTCGGGTGAGGCCGCGAAGGACGCCGAGGACCAGCTCGCGAAGCTCAGGACCGATCTGCAGATGAAGGTGCAGCTTGGTTTGGCCAAGGCCCGGAACCTGGACAATGCCGTGGCCGAGGCACTGCTGGGAGCGTCCAACATGGATGAAAGTCCGGATGATCCCAACTTCAACGTCAATGCGGCACAGGAAGGCAAGCTCGACCTCGACTCCAACAACAGCAAGGGCGACTGGCTGGCCTTCATCGGCAGTATCGCGTCCAGGACGGGCGGCAGTCCCGAAGCGCAGTCCGCCTGGCTTGGTGACCAGGTCAGAAAGCACGTCGAAGCCGGTGGCGGAGTGTGCAAGCTGGTCGACGGCTTGATGGTCTGCGTGGGTGCGCCCTGGTACATGTACCTCCGTGCCGGAACCACCATCGGCGACACATTCATCAGCGACTACGAGACCTTCGACGCGTTCGAGCGAGACCGAGCGGGCAACAGCCACGGCCTCATCGATCATGAGAAGTACCATCGCGACGAGCAGTGGCGAAAGTACGGGTACTCGTTCGCCGCCAAGTACGGCGGGGAGGAACTCTGGACGAAGCTCCCCTTTACCGATGACACGAACAAGTACGAGCGCGAAGCCGAGGATCACGGCGGCGACGGCGGCTACAACAATCCGCACGGCACCGGGGAGACCAAGACCGAGTAGCCGAGTGCCGTTCTAGCGGGGCTCAGTCGCGGGTGATGAGCGCCTGCACCCCGTCGAGCAGGCGCTCCAGTTGGAAGCGGAACTCCTCGTCGGGGTCGTCCGTGTCGTCGTCGATCGCTCCGGCCGCCATCGCCGCCGTCACGGCCGGAAACCGTAGTGGGTCGATCAGCCGGGACAGGGTCGTCGCGTAGTAGGCGGGGTCGCGTCCCTCGTCCGCGCCGACGGTCACGTTGGCCCAGCCCCGGACGAGCCCCGAGGCCATCATGACCACCGACAGTCGCTCCCGTTCGGACAGACCCGTGTCGGCCAGGCAGGTGAGACCCCGTTCCAGCCAGGCGATCTGGTGCGGGGTCAACGGGGGTCCCGATACGGGGACGTGAAGCATCCACGGGTGCCGCCGCCAGGCCGTCAGGCAGTCCCAGACCCACGCCGCCAGGCCCTCGCGCCAATCGGCGCCCTCGGGTCCGGGTGGTGGTTCGCCGAAACCCGCGTCGACCATCAGTTCCAGCAGTTCGTCCTTGGCCGCGACGTAGCGGTACAAGGCCATGGTGGACACGTCGAGGGCTTTGGCCACCTTGACCATCGACACCGCGGCGAGCCCGTCCGACTCCGCCAGTTCGAGCGCCGCGGCCACGATCCGGTCGAGGCTGAGGCCGGGACGGGGTCCGAAGCCCGGTCGTTCCCGGACGCCCCAGGCCGCTTGGAGGCTGTTCGGTACCGCTGATGCGGCGTTGTCGGTCATCTCGGCTCCTTTCGGACGATAGCCCCGTGAGCGTAACTCATACACAGTTGTGTTTAAGGCTTACGCAGTCTAGTGTAAGGTTTACGCAATCACCTCCAAGGAGCAGAACTCATGACCAACCGCACCGCCCTCATCTCCGGCGCCTCCATCGCCGGGCCCGCCCTCGCCTACTGGCTCAACCACTTCGGCTTCGACGTCACCGTGGTCGAGGCCGCCCCCGCCCCGCGTCCCGGCGGCTACAAGGTCGACCTGCGTGGTGTCGCCGTCGAGGCCGTCGACCGCATGGGCATCGGCGAGGCCGTCCGCGCTCGCGACACCGCCATCCGCGGCGGCCAGTGGGTCACGACCAAGGGCAAGACCCTGGCCACCCTCGGCCCCGACCTCATCGGCTTCCGCGATCCCGGCGACCTGGAGATCATGCGCGGTGACCTCAGCGACCTGCTGCGCGAAGCCACCGAGCGCACCGTCGAATACCGCTACGGCGACGTCATCACCGCCATCGAGGACACCCCGGACGCCGCGATAGTCCACTTTCGCCACGCCGCGTCGCAGCGTTTCGACATCGTCGTGGGCGCCGACGGCCTCCACTCCGGAACCCGCGCCGTCGCCTTCGGCCCCGAAGACCGCTACTCGCGTCCCATCGGCATGAGCGTCGCCGTCTTCAACGCCCCCAACCGACTCGGCCTCGACCACTGGGACATGGCCTGCTCCGCCACCGGCCACACCACCAACCTCTACGCCTTCGGCCCCGACCAGCCCGCCTACGCGCAGCTGTTCTTCCCCACCCCGGCCGAGGTGCCCGACCGTCACGATCGCGCCGCCCAGGAACGCGTCCTGCGCGAGGCCTTCGGCGGACACGGCTGGGAACTGCCGCACCTGCTCGCCGCGCTGCCCGAGGCCCCCGAGCTCTACTTCGACCACCTGGCACAGATCCATATGGACACCTGGACGAGCGGCCGCACCGTCCTGCTCGGCGACGCCGCCTACTGCCCGTCCCCGGCCTCGGGACAGGGCACCGGCATGGCCTTGGTGGGAGCCCACGTCCTGGCTCACGCCCTGGCCGCCGAACCCGACCACCGCGCCGGGTTCGCCGTGTACGAGCGGCGGATGCGCCACTTCGTCGACATCAACCAGAAACTGGGCCGGGACGTGGCCGCCAAACTCGTGCCCAACACCCGTTTCGCGGCGATGGCGCAGCGCGTGATGATGCGGATGCTGCCGTACATGCCCGGCAAGAACGCCGTCCTGGAGGGCGTCATGAAACCGATCCGCGAGGCCGCCAACGCCATCGCCCTGGACGAGACCGCGCCAATGTCGTTGCGGTAACCGGTTCCTCACACATTCAGCGATTCGTGAGCCGCCGTTCCATGCGAAGTATGGGCGTGAATTGTCGGATATGTAAAAAGCAATTCGGCATTTCCGGCGAGCTGACGGCGCGTGGTCTCATACGCGTGAGAGACAGGTAATGCCAAGTGAGGTGAGAGCCATGGCGAATACCTCCACAACAGACATGCCGTCGGAGTCCACCGGGCAGCGGACCGAAACTCGTGGCGCGACCACGGAAGCCAAACCCGATGACGTTCAACCGACGCAGTCCGACGCCGAGGAATCGCAGCTGACCAAGGTTTCCCATACCGTCATCGAACAATTGCCGGACAAACGTCACCTGGCGTACTACGCCGGACTAGCGGGACTGGCGGCGTTCGGAGTCATGTCCTGGCCGACGGCGCGCGGTTCGTGACCGCGCTGGCTCGCGATGTCGGGCACGCGGTACGCGAGAAGATCTCCGGCCGCCGGGTTTGGGAGCGCGCCGGGCGGGCCCATATCGAAGCCCGGGGTGTCCACGCGGTGGACACCCCGCACGTCTATGTCGCGGCCCTGGAACGGGAACTGGGCGCGGTCGAGGGTGTGCGCTGGGCCGCCGCCAACGGGGTGCTCGGGGACGTGGTGGTGGACTTCGACGCGGAACGGGTGGACGTCGCGCGGTTGCGGCGGGTGGTGGCGCGGGTGGAGGACGCCCACGACATGTCGGGGGTGAGCCGGGACGGGGCGATGCACCCCGGCGATCCCGAGCCGCTGCTCGACGAGTTGCTCGAGTTGGGCGGGGACGTGATGGGCGCCGTGGTCGGGGCCTTCGGCAGCCGACTGGCCCCGGTGTTCTCGGCACCCGCCGAGGCGATGTCGGCGCTGGCGGTGTTCGACCTGTTTCCCAAGCTGCGGCAGGGAATCGAGGATCGGCTCGGGCACCAGCGGACCGAGCTGGTCCTGTCGCTGGCCGGGGCCGTGTTGGGTGCGGCGGCCCAGACTCCGGTGTCCGCGTTGGCCGACGCGTCGTTGCGTGCCGTCGAACTTCCGGCGGCGCTGGCCCGCCGACGGGTGTGGCGGAACCGGGCCATCGAACTGGCGAGCCGCCGGATGCTGGCGAAGGCCGAACCGTTGCCCCCGACCGAATCACGGCTGACGGCCTTGCCCGACGGACCGGTGGAGGAATACGCCCGCAAGGCCCGGCGGGCGGCCGGAGTGGCCGCGAGAGTGCTGCTGCCGGTGGCCGGTCCGCTCGTCGCGGCCCGGGCGGTCGCGATCGCCGCCCCCAAGGCCGCGCGGATGAGTGTCGACGCCTACGCCGCCGAACTGGGCCGGATCCTGGCGTCGCCGGTTGACGGTCACGCGGGCGTGGCCGCTGTGTCGCTCGGCGTGGGCTTGGGCTTGCGGGTGCGCAGGCCGGGTATGAGGTTGTCGACGGCGAGCGCTCCGCCGCCGGAGAAACCGATGCCCAGCGACACCGCCGCCAGCACCAGGACGTATTCGTAACCGGCGGGCAGGAAGAACCCCTCGCCGAGGTGTACGAAGATCAAGGCGCCCACCATGTCCGCAGTCAGCAGCAGGCCCGCCAGTGGCAGCAGTGCGCCGAGGACGAGGGCGGCACCGCCGACCACTTCGACGAAGGTCGAGAAGTACGCCGCCAGTTGCGGCATCGGTACGCCCATGCCTTTCATGCCTTCGACGGTGGCGGGCAATCCCTGGTCGGACAGCTTCTGCCAGCCGTGCATAACGAACACGCCACCGGTGACCACGCGCATCAGGAGTAGCGAAATCGGCTGAATTCGAGAAATCATGACTTTCTCCTTCAAACCAGATATTCAGTGCATATGGTCACCGTACTCGTCCGCTAGGCCGCGGTCCAGCCGTCGCGGTCGCGCAGCCGGTGGTCGAGGTCGTCGAGGATGCGGTCGGTGACGGTGGCGCCGAACCGGGTGACGCCGAGGTCGGCCATGGCGAGCAGGGTGTCCAGGCTGCGCACTCCGCCGGCGGCTTTCACCTCGACGGTGTCGGACACGGTCGCGCGCATGAGTCGCAGGTCGGCCATGGTCGCGCCGCCGTCGGCGAAACCGGTGGAGGTCTTGACGAAGCGGGTTCCGGCCCGTTCGGCGGCCCGGCATCCGGCGATCTTCTGCTCGTCGGTGAGGTAGGCGTTTTCGAGGATCACCTTCACCGGGGCTGAGGCCGCGGCGGTGACGACCGCGCGGATGTCGGCCTCGACGTCGTCCAGCTGGCCCGATCGCAGCCGTCCGATGTTGAGCACCATGTCGATCTCGGTCGCGCCCTGCTCGATCGCCAGGCGGGTCTCGGCTTCCTTGACGGCGGTGGCGTTGCCGCCGTGTGGGAAGCCCACGACGGTGCCGACAAGGACGCCGGTTCCGGCCAGTGCCGTGGCGGCCAGCGGGACGTCGGCCGGGCGCACGCACACCGAGGCGACCCGGTAGCGGGCGGCGAGCGCGCATCCCGTCTCGATGTCGCCGGTGGTCAGTTCCGGTCGCAGGAGTGAATGGTCGATCATCCGGGCGACTTCGGCGACGGTGCGCATGGTGTTCCTTCCACTGTGTGTTGGAGGTCAGGTTTGGTCGACGTCGAAGACGACGTCGAGGCGGTAGCGTTCGGCGGCGTAGCGGCTTTCGGTGCGCTCCAGGGGATGCCCGTGCTGGTCGTTGATGAGTCGTCGTTCGACCAGTACCGCCGAGCCTGCGGGGATGTCGAGCAGGTCGGCGTCGGTGACGGTCGCGGACTCGGCGGTGACGGTGGCGTGGCCGCTGGTGGGGACGCGTCCCAGCCGCGCCAGTTGGGTGTGGAGGGATACGGACAGGTCGGTGTCGAGCAGCCGGGACAGGGTCGCGGAGAACACGGCGGTCTCCACGGCGATGGGAGTGGCGTCCGCGAGCCGGATTCGCCGGATCTCGATCACGCCGTTCTTGCCGGGACGCAGGTCGGTGCGTTCGGCTTCGGTGGCGGCCCGGGTGTCGGTGCCGAGCAGCCGCGAGGTGGCGGTGCGGCCGCTGCGGCGCATCTGTTCGGTGAAGCGGATCAGGCTGTCGGCGCGTCGGTTGGACGGCGGTGGTGCCACGAAGGTGCCCCGGCCCGACATCCGGTAGACCAGGCCCGCGTTGACCAGGCGGGTCACCGCGCCCCGGGCCGTCATGCGGCTGACGCCGAACTCGGCGCTCAACCGCGACTCGGACGGCAGCGCCGTGTGGGCGGGCAGGTCGCGGATGCGTTGGCGTAGCGCCTGTTCGATGGCGTGGTACCTGGGGGTTTGAGTCTCGGCCACACTATCAGTATAGCTGTATATACAGGTCAGACCGATTCATGGAAGTCGATCTCCCCAGCTTCAGGACCAGTACAAATGAAATTCACCTTCGCATTGGATCTTGGCCTCATGACCGGCCACGAACCCTCCCCCGCTGCCCCGCAAGAACTCCCCGAGGACCGCTACTTCGACCGGGAAGAGAGCTGGTTGCGTTTCAACGAAAGGGTTCTGCAACTCGCGCAGTCCCCCAACCTGCCGCTGTTGGAACGGGTTCGGTTCCTGGCCATCTTCGCCAGCAACCTGGACGAGTTCTTCATGGTGCGCGTCGCCGGACTCATCCGGCGCATGGCCACCGGCCTGGCGGGCCTGTCGGCCAGCGGGAAGCAACCCTCGGAAGTGTTGCGGCACACCGCCGAGCTGGCGCATGAACTGGCACTGGACCACGCCCGGTGTTTCCGCGACACGATCGTGCCGCTGCTGGTCGAGCAGGGCATCGAGATCGTCCGCTGGAACGATTTGGAACCCGCCGAGCAGGACCGGGTGCACCAGCTGTTCCGGGAACGGATCTACCCGGTGCTGACGCCGCTGGTGGTGGACCCGGCGCACCCGTTCCCGTACATCTCGGGACAGTCGCTCAACCTGGCGGTGACGGTGCAGGATCCGAAGCTGGGCACCACCAAGTTCGCCCGGGTCAAGGTCCCGCCGGTGCTGCCCCGGTTCATGGAGGTCTCGCCGGGCCGGTTCGTCCCGCTGGAGGACGTCATCGCCACCCACCTGACGCAGCTGTTCCCGGGGATGGACATCCTGCAGCACCACGCGTTCCGGGTCACCCGCAACCAGGACCTGGAGGTCGACGACGACATCACCGAGAACCTCCTCAACACCCTGGAACGGGAACTGCTGCGGCGCCGCTTCGGTCCGGTGGTGCGGCTGGAGGTGGAGGACACGATGCCGCCGGAGGTGCTCGACCGGCTGGAGACCGAACTGGGCATCACCAAACACACCGTCTACCGGCTGCCCGGACCGCTCGATCTCGGTGGCCTGCACGACATCGCCGACCTCGACCGCGCCGACCTGCGGTATCCGCCGTTTCGGCCGTCGGAGGTGATGCTGCCGCCCGGCAGTGACATCTTCGCGATGATGCGCGACGGCGACCTGCTGGTGCACCACCCCTACGACTCGTTCGCCACCAGCACCGAACGGCTCATCGAGGAGGCCGCCGCCGATCCCCGCGTCATGGCCATCAAACAGACCCTCTACCGCACCAGCGGCAAGTCCCCCATCGTGGACGCGCTCATCGACGCCGCCGAGGCCGGGAAACAGGTCGTGGTGGTCGTGGAGATCAAGGCGCGCTTCGACGAGCGCGCCAACATCGACTGGGCGCACAAACTCGAACAGGCCGGATGTCATGTCATGTACGGGATCGTCGGGCTCAAGACGCACTGCAAGCTCGCGCTGGTGGTGCGGCAGGAGTCCGACGGGTCGATCCGTCGCTACTGCCACATCGGCACCGGCAACTACCACCCCAAGACCGCGCGGCAGTACGAGGACCTGGGTCTGCTCACCGCCGATCCCGAGGTCGGCGAGGACGTCAGCGCGCTGTTCAACCACCTGACCGGCTACTCCCGGTACCAGGACTACCGGCGGGTCCTTGTCGCCCCGGACTCGTTGCGCGCCGGGCTGATCGAACGCGTCGACAAGGAGATCGGCAACCACCGGGACGGCCGCCCCGCCCGGATCCGCATCAAGTGCAACTCGCTCATCGACGAGCAGATCGTCGACGCGCTGTACCGCGCCTCCATGGCGGGTGTGCCGGTGGACATCTGGGTAAGGGGCATCTGCGCGCTGCGTCCGGGCGTGCCGGGTTTGTCGGAGAACATCCGGGTCCGCAGCATCCTGGGCCGGTTCCTGGAACACTCGAGGGTGTACATCTTCGAGAACGACGGGGAACCCGAGGTATGGCTGGGAAGTGCCGATCTGATGCACCGTAACCTTGACCGTCGTGTCGAGGCACTCGTCCGGGTCGCCGACGAACAGCAGTGCGCCGACGTGGTGGCGCTGCTCGACGCGGGTGTCGACGACGACACCGCGTCCTGGCGGCTGGCTCCGGACGGCACCTGGCCCTGGCACAGCGACGGAACCGATATTCAGGAGACGCTCATGCGGAGACGCCGATGAACCCACCCGAGATCTTCGCGGCCGGTGCGGTGCTGTGGCGCCCCGAAGCCGAGGGGACGAAGGTGGCGTTGATCCACCGTCCCAAGTACGACGACTGGACGATCCCCAAGGGCAAGGTCAAGAAGCGCGAGCACCTGCTGCGAACCGCCAGGCGCGAGGTCTTCGAGGAGACGGGGATCCGACCGATACTGGGACGTCGGCTGTCGCCGAGTTTCTACGACAAGGACGGCCGCCCCAAACGGGTCGACTACTGGGCGGCCACCCCGGCACCGAACCGGCAGACCGCCACCCCCGCCGAAGGCGAGGTGGACCAGCTGGAATGGCTGTCCATCGAGGACGCCGCCGAACGGCTCAGTTACGACCGGGACCTTCGGGTGCTGAACGACTTCGCCTCCGGTCCGATTCGGACGGTTCCGTTGATCCTGTTGCGCCACGCCGCCACCGGAGCGGGAGCCGACTGGACCGAGGATGACGACACCCTGCGGCCGCTGGACGACACCGGTCGCCAGCAGGCGGGCGCGCTGGCGAAACTGCTGTCGTGTTTCGGTCCCGCGACCGCCATCGGCTCCACCAGCGCCCGCTGCGTGGAAACGCTGCTGCCGTACGCGATCCGCGAGGACGTGTCGGTCACGACCGACGCCGCGTTCACCGTCGGCATGGCCAAACCCGGTCAGACCGAGGAGCGCCTGGACGAACTGCTGGCCTGCGCGACACCGACGATCGTGTGCGCCGACGACGAGTTGCTGTCCGAACTGGCCGAGCTGGCGTGCGACCGGCTCGGCGCCGCCGCCCCGACGGACACGAGCCTGCCCGAGGGCGGGTTCCGGGTGCTGCACATCGCCGACGGGAAGCTGGTGACGACGGAACAACACCAGTGCCCCGTCGCCACCGTGGAGCGGTTATCTGAGGCCGTAGGGACGGATGGTGCTGGCCACGCGAACGACCGGGTGGAGTCGATCTCCAGTTTGTACCGTCCCTTGTCGTCCTTGGCCAGTTGGGCGCCGGTGATCGCCGAGTTGTCGGCGCTGCCGATCACCTTGCCGTCCTTGCTGAGTACGGCCTTGCCCTTGGGGCGGTCGGCGGCGACCTCCTCCCCGGCGGGTCCGGTGTCGAACATGCCCGCGCCGGTGATCATCTCGAATTCCTCCTTGTCCCAAGGGATTCGACTCATCGCAGTGCCGGTCCAGTTGGAGTCGTACAGTCCCACCGTCACGGGGCCACTGAGCCAGGACTCCTCGCCGGTCGATCCGGCGGTGAGTCGTTTCGGGTGGTGAACGACGGGTCGGCGGGAATGCCCTTGTCAACGAAGTCGACAAGGCTGTAGCTGTAGGGTTTGGCCGCGTTGGCCGGACCGGTCAGTTCGGCCTTCAGCGCGAATCCCGACTTGTGTCCTTGGCGTTCGGCCTTGGAGGGGATGCCGTACAGTTTCCGCTTCTCGACGTCTGTGGCGTCCACGTTGTACTTCATCGGCTTGGCCCTGCGGCCGTCCACCGTGAACTTCGCCGTCTCTCCTTTGACAGCCAGGTCGTCGACTCCGTAGACCTTGGCGTCACCGTTGTCGGTCGCCATCTGGGTGGCGAAACCGTATTCGCCCGGCGGCAGTTTCAGGGTCAGCTTGCCGTTCTCGGTGTCCATGCCGTCGGATTCCCCGGTGTTGAGGTTCGTCCACATGACCGCGCCGTACGCGGCGGGTTTGCCGTCCAGCCAGTCGAACTTCACGGTCACCTTGGTGTCCGCTTTCGTGGACTTCTCGGGGGTGGGACCCGTCGCTGGGTGACACGGGTGGCTGAACCGCGCGGCTTCGGTCAGGCGGTGGCGGCGATTCCCCAACAACCGGTGATGGTGCCGCCGGGGTCCAGGCGCACCAGGTCGTCACCGGTGGCGAAGGCGTTGGGCGGCGAGGTCATGGGTTCGACGCCCAGCCCCTGACGCGCCAGAGTGGACGGGACATTGTCGGCGGTGTAGATCTCCAGCCACGGTTGGGTGCGGTCGAGCCAGAACGAGGTCGTGCGGTTCTCGCCGGACAGGTGCACCCAGGCGCGGCCGTCGGCGCCGCGGGTCAGGCCGGTGAACGCCAGGTCAATGCGCTGGTCGCCCAGCAGTCGTCCGTCGCGCAGGTCGTAGTCGGTTCCCTTGACCGGCTGTGGCGGGCCGTACGGGATCATCCGGCCGTCGACGGGCAGGTGGTCGTCGGCGGGGACGCGGACCACGCAGGTGTCGATGGGCTGGCCGACGGTGAGGTACGGGTGGGCCCCGTGGGCGTAGGGGGCCGGGCGGGTGCCGCTGTTGGTCGCCGTCAGCCGGACGGTCAGCCCGCGCGCCGCGTCCAGTGTGTACTCGACGTCGAGGTCGAGCCGGAACGGGTAACCCGGGCTTCCCAGCAGCCGGTGGGTCAGCCGCACCCGGTCCGCCTCGTGTTCGGCCGGGGCCCAGGTGGCCCAGCGGGCGAGTCCGTGGATGGCGCAGTCGTATGCGGGTTCGTTGATGTCCAGTTGGTAGGCGGTGCCGTCGAAGCTGTAGCGGCCGTGGTCGACGCGGTTGGGCCACGGGATCAGCAGCTGCCCGAACGCGGCCGGGGCGGTCTGGTCGGCGCCGTGCGACAGGATCAGCGGTTGGTCCTGAAAGGTCAGTTCGCGCAGTCCCGCGCCCGCTTCGGTCACCGTCGCCCGGTAGCCACCGGCGGCGATCGGGAACTGTTCCCCCGTCAGGCTCATGACGCCCCCATCGATCCGATGTCGTGCCAGCCGTCGGGGCCGGGCATGAGTTCGGCGGCGGCGGGACCCCAGGTGCCCTTCACGTAACGGATCGGGGTGTCCGTGGTGTCGATGATGCGCGACACGATCCGCCAGCACTCCTCCACCACCGGGAACGAGGTGAAGTACTCCCGGTCGCCCGTGATCGCGCCGTCGAGGATGTTCTCGTAGGGCAGTTCCTCCCGCCCCAGCGCCTTGGCGAAGTCGACGTCGACGGGAACCGGGCGGGCGTCCTCGCCGTCCTCGGGTTTCTTGACCATCACGTCGATGCTGAGCCCGGCCTCGGGTTCGAGCCGGAACCGGATCAGGTTGGGCGGTGTGGCGCCGTTCAGCGCCGGGTACAGGTCGATGGGCGGTCGGCGCATTTCGACGACGATCTCGGTGGCGCTCAACGCCAGGCACTTGCCGCTGCGGATGTAGAACGGCACCCCCGACCAGCGCCAGTTGTCGATCCACAGTTTCACTGCCACGAAGGTCTCGGTGTTCGAGTCCGGTTTCACGCCGTCGACGTCGAGATAGCCGTGGTACTGACCCCGGACGGTGTCGGCCGGTTCGATGGTGCGGGCCGCGTGCAGCACCCGCCACTTCTCGAGCTTCTCGACCTTGGCGTCGGGGGTGCTCGGCGGTTCCATGGTCAGGAAGCTGAGCACCTGCAACAGGTGGTTCTGGAACACGTCGCGCACACAGCCGACGGCGTCGTAGAAGGAGCCTCGGTCGGCGACGTCGAAGTCCTCGGCCAGGCTGATCTGAACATTGTCGACACAGGTGCGGTGCAAAGTGGTTGCGAACAGGGTGTTGGCGAAACGGGAGACCTTCAGGCCCTCGACCGGTTCGGACCCCAGGAAGTGGTCGACGCGCAGCAGGTGTTCCTCGTCGAAGTACCGGGCCAGTTCGACGTCGAGACGCTTGGCCGAGTCCAGGTCGTGCCCGAAAGGCTTCTCCACCACCAGCCGCGAGTTCTGGTTCAGCCCCACTGTGGCCAGCGACTGCGCCACCGTCGTGAACAGCGACGGCGGGATGGCCAGGTAGTGGGTCAGGTAGCCCAGTCCCTTCACCTCGTCGCGCAGCCGGTCGAAGGTCCCCGGGTCCTTGAAGTCGCCGGTGACGAGGCTGAGCTGCGAGGCCAGCTTCTCGAACACGGCCTTGTTGACGCGTTTGACCGACGCGACCACCGCGGCGTAGGCGTGTTCGCGCAGCGCCGCGTCGTCCCAGTCGGCGGCGGCGACCCCGACGACGGGAATGTCGAGCCGCCCGCGTTTGGCCAGGTGGTAGAGCGCCGGGAACAGCATCTTCTTGGCGAGATCGCCGGTGATTCCGAACAGGACCAGCGCGTCAGCACGCGGAACAGTGGCAGTCACGAATCAAGCACCCCGTGGCTGACTTTACCCAAAAATTCGGTTACGACACTTGATTCCTATATGCGCGGTCACTTCGACGCGCCGACGGCGTCGAGGATGAGCCGCGCCGCCGGTTCGGGACGGTTGGCGGCCACGTCGACGGTCAGGTCCGCCAGTTCCCGGTAGTGGGGTTCGCGCCGGGCCCGCAGCGTCTCGGGGTCGAAGTCGGGCCGGTGCGAACTGGACTGCATCCGCTGCTCCAGCACCGCGTCGGGGGCGTCGAGCCACACCACGAACGGCGTCCGCAGCGCCTCGCGCACCCGCGGGTCCTCCACGACACTGGCCGCGGCGGCGATGACGCGCGGCGTTCGCTCCAACGCGTCCAGCACGTGTTCGGCCTCGCGGGCGTGCAACACGTCCGGGCCGAGGGTTTCGGCGATCTGGTTGGCGCTGTGGCCGTAGCGTTCGTTGAGGTACGCGTCGCTGTCGGTCATGGGCAGGCCGAGCGCCTCGGCGACCAGCCGTCCGGTCGTGGTCTTGCCCGTGCCCATCAGACCGACCAGGACGATGCTTCGCGTGACCGGTGCCGCCGCCGGAGTGTGAATGACAGACCTCCCTGGGATGAGACCCGGTTGCGAATCTAACAGGCCGGTTAGGGTCTCGGAATGACCGACGCTTCCGGCGACCGCCTCGTCCTGCGCCATTGGCCGACCCTGCTGACCTTCGCGGGCATCGCGCTGCTGTGCTTCGCCGGGCTGGTCCCGATGACCCGCAGAGCCGCCACGATGCGAGCCGACGGGCAGCCGGAGAAGCTGGTGCTGGTCTGGCTGCTGTGCCTGCTGTTGCTGGTACTGGGTGTCAGCGCGATCGCGAAGCTGCGCGAGCGGCTGGTGTTCGACGACGAGGGCGTCACCATGGTCAAGGCCGTCGGACGGCACACGATCCCGTGGTCCGAGGTGACCGGCTGGGAGGTCGAGTCGGGGCCGCGCCGGTGGCTGATCCGCGCGTGGTGTGACGAGCGGCCGATCGTGGTGTTCCGACTGTTGCTGCCCAGCGGTTTCGGCCATTCCACCGTCCTGGACGAGGCCTATCCCGAGCCGCCACTGGCCGCGCCCGGTTCGGTGCACAGGACCTTCGACGAGCTGGTCGTGCACTGGCAGGCGGCCCGGGGCACGGACGGCTAGTCGCGGTCGCGGACGTGCCGGTGGCCGGGGCCCGGGTACTCCGGCGGACGCGGCGGAAGCTCCGCCTCGAGCCGGAAGCCGCTCTTGTCGGCCACCCGGCACGAGGCCGGATTGTCCACGGCGTGAAGCAGATCGACGCGTTTGACCCGGTCCCACTCGGCGAATATCCACGGGGTGACGGTGGCGACGGCACGGGGAGCGACGCCCAGTCCCCGGGCGGCGGTGACGGTCCAGTAGCCGACCTCGACGGCGGCCGGATCGAAGTCGCTGACCATCTTGACCACGACGTGGCCCAGTATCCGCTCGTCGTCGGCGCCCAGGACGGCGAAGCTGTGGCGGGTTCCAGCGTTCCAGGATTCGACCTGCCGACCGATCCAGTCGCGGGCTTCGGCAATCCCGTCCAACGGGAACATCAGGGTGCGGCGCATGTCGGGGTCGTCGTGGGCCGTGGCCAGCGCGGCGGCATCCGCGGGATGCCAGGGCCGCAACAGCAGCGCCGGGGTGGTCGCGACGGCGTCGGCGGTGAGGGTGACGGGTGGGTTCGCACACATGCCCCAAGTATTGACTCTCCCACGATGTCAGGGTCAATACTCGAGTCCATCATGTTCACCATCGGAGATTTCGCCAGGCACGGCCGGGTTTCGGTCCGGATGCTCAGGCACTACGACGCCATCGGGCTGCTGAGCCCCGCTCACGTGGACCGGTCCACCGGCTACCGGTACTACCGGGCCGAACAGTTGTCGCGCCTCAACCGGCTGGTGGCCCTGAAGGATCTGGGGTTCACGTTGCGGCAGGTGGGTTCGATCCTCGACGAGGACATCACCGTCGCGGAGCTGCGGGCGATGCTGCGGCTGCGGCGCACCGAACTGGAGGAGACCATCGCCACGGCGCGCTCGGGGCTGCTCCAGGTCGAGGCGAGACTCCACTCCATCGAGAAAGAGGACTCCATGCCGGACGAGGACATCATCGTCAAAAAGCTGCCCGCCGTCGACCTCGCCGAACTGTCCGCCCCGGCCGACAGCTTCAGCCCGCACCACATCGGACCGGTCGTGGACGGGCTGTTCGATCAGCTGAGAGCCCGGCTGGCCGCCGCCGGGGTGTCGGCCACCGGCCCCGACACCGTGTACTTCGAGACCCCGGACCAGCTCGGCGAGCAGATCATCGTGCACGCGGGTCTGCCGGTGGCCACCGGAACGGCGGCCGAGGACTTCGACGTCACGACCCTGCCGCCCGTCGAGACCGCGGCCACCGTCCTGTTTCCCGGCCTGGGCAACGGTTTCCTGGCCATCAGCCAGCAGCTGGTGCGGTGGGTGGACACGCACGGCTACCGCTTCGACGGCCTGGCCCGTCAGATCAGCTTCGGCTCCTCGACCGACACCGCCGAACAGGTGGCCGAATTGCAGGCGCCCATCGTCAGAACGTGTGGGACTCCAGGTGGTCCAGCTGAATGAACTTCGACGACGGACTGACCTCGGCGACCTTCTCGCGCAGTTTCGCCGCGCCGTACTCGTCGATCGCCGGTTCCTTCAGCGGCGCCGCGAAGTCGTCCCAGTGGGTGGGGATCACATAGGGCGGGTACCCGGTGGCCTCGAACATCCGCTTCTCGTAGCGCGGGTAGTTCGGGGTGGTGCCCTGCATGAACAGGACGGTGGGCCGGATCCCCGCGATCTCGCGTTCGTGGAAACCCGGGGTGGCGACGAAGAACAGCGAGGTCTTCCCGAACGTGACCAGATAGGACAGACTGCCTCCCTCCAGGAGGTGCTTGACCTTGGTGGGGCGCTTGGGGACCTCGGTCAGGGTGCCGCCGAACAGCTGGGTCTTGTGTTTCCCGGCGACGCTGTGGGTGGAGGCGAAGACCTCGATGGTGTAACCGTCGAACTGGTACAGCTCTCCCCCACCGACCTGCGCGAGCTGCTCTTCGGGAGTGTCCATGGCGCGCAACAGGTTCAGGTGCGTCTCGGTACCCAGGACGGTGGCCTCGGTCTGCTTCGCGATGTACGGCACGTCCCCCATGTGGTCGTAGTGGCTGTGCGTGATCAGGACGGTGTCGGCCCCGTTGATGTGCTCGTCCACCGCCTTCTCGTCAACGGACAGCGGCGTGTTCGGGTTGAACTTGCCGTCCTTGCCCTCGGTCGGGAAGCGCGACACCCAGGGATCGACCAGGATGGTCTTGCCACCCGAGATCACCTCCCAGGCGTTGGTGCCCAGCCAGCTAACGGTGATCTCAGCTTTGGAAGTCATGGTGCTCCAGGTGGTCGATGCGGACGAACTCGGAATCGGGGCTGGCCTTGGCTACCCGCTTCTGCAGCGTCTCGATGTCACCGCCGGGCACGGCCGGTTCGGTGAGGGGTTTGTCGAAGTCGTCCCAGTGGGTCGGCACCACGTAGCGCGGGTAGCCGGTGGCCTTCAGCAGCCGTTCGACGTAGTCGGGGGTGTGGCCGCCGCCGGGCTGTATGAACAGGACGGTGGGTGTGAGTCCCTCAGTCTGGTGCTGGTGGAAGTTGGCCGAACCGGCGTTGAAGAAGGAGACGCCGCCGAAGTCGAGCAGGTAGGTGAGGCTGCCGCCCTCGACGAGGTGCTTGATCTTCATGGGCCGCTTGGGAACCGAGGTGCGTGTCCCCGCGAACTCGATCTTCTTGTGGTCACCCTTGGCCGAGTGCGTGGACTTGAACACCTCCACCGTGCAGCCCTTGAACTGGTAGAACTCGCCGCCGACGACCTGTCCGAGCTGTTCCTCGGGGGCGTCCATGGCGCGCAACAGGTTCAGGTGGGTCTCGGTGCCGATGACGGTGGCGCCGGTCTTCTTCGCGATGTACGGGACGTCGGCGATGTGGTCCCAGTGGCCGTGGGTGACGAGGATGGTGTCGGCTTTGGGGAGGTGCTCGTCGATGACGTCCTCATGGACCTCGATTTTCGTCTCCGGGTTGGCGCCCGCCTCGGTGTAGGCGCCGGTGGGAAAGCGGCTCACCCACGGGTCGATGAGGACGGTGGTCTCCTCGGTGGTGAACTCCCAGGAGTTGGTGCCCAGCCAGCGCAGTCGCACGCTCTTCCCGGTCGGTTCGGCTCCGGCCGTGGCGGCGGCGATGGTGACGGGGATCGAGGCGGCCAGTGCCGCGGCGCCACCCCATTTCACCAGGCTGCGGCGGCTGAGCGCGAAGGATCGATGGTTTCTGTCGGTCATGGGCGACAGTAAAGCCCGCGACCGGGCGCTGTGTCCAATATCAACGGTAATATCCGGCGATTACCGGATTGATATCGTCGCCGCGTGGACATGTTGCGGCACCTGGAGTGTTTCGTCGTCGTTGGTGAAGAACGTCACTTCAGTCGTGCCGCCGAACGGCTGGGCATGGAGCAACCGCCGTTGAGCCAGCGCATCCGGCGGCTGGAGCGGGAACTGGGTGCGCAGCTGTTCGATCGCGGTGGTGGGCAGGTGTCATTGACGGCGGCGGGTCACGTACTGATGCGGGAGGCACCGGAGTTGCTGCGGCGCTATCAGCGGATGCGGACGCTGGTGCGGCGCGCGGCCGACACCGACGAGGCCGAGCCGCCGCGCCCGTGGTCGGCGCTGTACTGAACGTAGCCGGGCCGCCGTACCGACGCTCGCGCGCTCTTGCTTGTGACCGAGGCGTCGCAGCCATGGTCGCGGCATCGTGATCGCGGCCGGGTACGCCGCGCTTGTGGGCGCGCTCAGGCGTTTCCGGCGCTGAGCTTCTCGGTGAGTCGCAGCGCGGCCAGGCTCATGGCCCGTTCCACCTCGCGGAAGTTGGGGCGGCTGGTGCGCACGAACACGGCGATGGCGTGGCGGCGGCCGTCCGGCCATTCCCATACGGCCACCTCGTTGAGCCAGCCGGGCAGCGAGCCGGAGCGGCCGTGCGCGACGACCTCGCTGGGTGCCAGCCGGGCCAGCCGTCCGGTGAGCTGGCGCCGCATCCAACCCCGCACGTCGCGGGCCACCTCGGGCGGACCGTTCCAGACGTGTTCCAGGAACCGGGTCAGGTCGACGGGCGTGGAGGCGTTCGTGCGCTGCGGATCCCACACGCTGGTTCCGCGCAGTTCCGCGGTCGAGACCGAGCCGCTGGCCAGCACCGGGGCCAGTGCCTCCAGGTCGTTGACGTCGAGGTCGCGGGCCAACTCCTCCAGGATGGCGCGGGGTGAGCCGATCAGTCTGGTGCCGGTCAGTCCCAGCCGGGCGGGCAGACTGCGAAGGCCGCCCGCCCCCATGTGCCTGACGACGACGTCGGCGGCGGTGTTGTCGGAGACCTCCATCATGAGCCCGGCCAGGTCACCGACGGCGATATGGGCGTCGTGGCGGAAACCGGCGGTGCCGGTACCGCCCAGCCGGTCGGCGGCGGTGACCCTGATGGGGGTGGCCGGGTCGATCGTGCCCTCGGCGACCCGGCAGCGAAACTCCCAGGCGATGAACAGCTTGATGACCGACACGAGGATGACCGGGGTCGTCTCGCGGACACCGAGGGCGCGACCGTCGTCGATGTCGCGGATGTGCGCGTACACCTCGGCGTCCAGCGGGTCGAACAGGTCGTCGAGCATCAAGCCTCCGGGTCGGGTCGGGATCCGGAATTTACCCGACCTGTCCTCGCCGTGGCCGAGGGTCGGGTCGCGAAGTGACGGGAGTTGCGGCGCTGGCGCGCTACCTTACTCGCTGGTAAGGTATGGACGAGCTCGTCGCCGCCCCGAGGAGTCCACTATGACCGCAGCGATGAAACGTGCCGTCCGGGCGCTGGGCACCGGCTGGCACATCGGTTCCACCATGGCCCGGCGCGGCCTGCTGACGCCCGGTCGACCCGACCGGGTGGTGCGGCAGGTGTCCACTTTGGCGCGCTGGGGGCTGGGGCTGGCGGGTGAGTTCGCCTCGGCGGCGCGCCGCGACCCGGAGTGGACGGCCGTCGTCGACGAGGACGGACCGGTCAGTTTCGCCGAACTCGACGAGCGCACCGACCGGCTGGCCCGGGTGCTGGCCGAGGGTCGTCCCGAGGGGCCGCCCCGGGTGGCCGTGTTGTGCCGCAACCACACCGGGATGATCGCGACCCTGATCGCCTGCGGCAAGCTGGGCGCCGACGCCGTCCTGTTCAACACCGGATTGTCGGCGCAGCAGGTGCGTCAGGCCGTCGACGACCACGACATCGCGGTTCTGGTGGCCGACACCGAGTTCCTGCCGCTGCCAGACCTGCCCGACGGCGTGCGCGTCATCGCCGCCGAGGGTGACGGCGCCGACGGGCTGCGGGCGCTGGCCGAGGCCGCCGAGCCCGGCGGCCACTCCCCTCCCGCCGCCACGGGCCGCACCATCGTGCTGACCTCCGGCACCACCGGCACCCCCAAGGGAGCCCGGCGCCCCAAACCGGCGCTGCACTCGCTGACGGCGCTGCTGTCCAGGATCCCGCTCAAGGTCGGCGATCGCATCCACATCGCCGCGCCGATCTTCCACACCTGGGGTTACGCGGCCCTGCAACTGGCCATCGCGATGCGGGCCACGATCGTGCTGCGCCGCCGCTTCGATCCGGAGCCGAGCCTGCGCACGCTGTCCGAACACGACTGCACCGCGATGTTCGCCGTCCCGGTCATGCTGCAACGGCTGCTGGAACTGCCGCCGGAGGTGCGCGACGGCTGCGACACCGCGAGCCTGCGGGTGGTGGCCACCAGCGGTTCCAGCTACCCCGGCGACCTGGCCACCCGGTTCATGGACGCCTTCGGCGACGTCCTGTACAACCTGTACGGCACCACCGAGGTGTCGTGGATCAGCATCGCCACCCCCGAGGAGTTGCGCGCCCACCCCGACACCTCCGGCAGACCGCCGCACGGCACCACGGTGCTGCTGCTGGACGAGGACGGTCGCGAGGTCGACCGTGGCGTGCCCGGGCGCATCTTCGTCGGCAACGAGATGCTGTTCGAGGGCTACACCGACGGCAGTAGACGCTCCACCTTCGACGGAACCATGGACTCCGGCGATCTGGGGCACCGCGACGAATCCGGACTGCTGTATGTGGACGGCCGGGCCGACGACATGATCATCTCCGGCGGCGAGAACGTGTTCCCCTCCGAAGTGGAGAACCTGCTGGCGCGGCTGCCGCAGGTGCGCGAGGTGGCGGTCGTGGGCGTGGCCGACGAGGAGTTCGGGCAGCGGCTGGTCGCCCACGTCGTGGTCGCCGAGGGGCACGAACTCGACGCCGAGACCGTGCGCGACCACGTCCGCACCCACCTGGCCCGCTTCAGCGTCCCCCGGGACGTGCGGTTCCTGGAGCAGCTGCCGCGAAACGCCACCGGCAAGGTGGTGCCCCGGCTGCTGGGCGACTGAGCCAAGATCATTACGGCGGCCTTACGGCCGGAACGAAAACCGGACTCGGCCAGCACGAGCGTGGTGTCATGGCCGACATGGTTTCGAGCAAGCGGGTCGCCCGGGCGGCCACCGTCGTCCGGCGACATCGGCTGTCGCCGTTTCGGGACGGCGCGTTCAGCACCTTCCTGCACAATCCCCGCACAGCCACGGTGCTGGGGCGGCTCATCGCGGCGTGTTTCGCGCTGTGCCTGTTGACCGGGCTGTACAGCCATTTCCTGCAGGAACCGCTGGGCTGGATGACGTTCCCGGTTCGGCCGGTGTGGCTGTACCGGCTGTCGCAGGGGCTGCACGTCGCCACCGGAACCGCCCTGATCCCGCTGCTGCTGGCGAAACTGTGGACCGTCTACCCGCGACTGTTCACCTGGCCGGTGGTGCGCAGTCCGTTGCACGCCCTGGAACGGCTGTCGATCGCGGTGCTGGTGGCGACGTCGCTGCTGCAACTGTTCCTGGGCTTCGCCAACACCGTCAAGTGGTACCCGTGGTCGTTCTCGTTCCGCACCGTCCACTTCTGGCTGTCGCTGGTGATCCTGGGGTCGCTGCTGATCCACATCGCGGTGAAGCTGCCGCTGCTGCGCGGCAACTGGCGCAAACCCAAGGATCCCGAACCGACCCCGGCCTCCGGTTGGTCGCGGCGCGGCTTCTTCGCCACCGTGGCCGCCGCGACCGTCGCGGTCACCGTCACCACCGTCGGCCAGAGTTTCACGCCGCTGGGCGGGCTGGCGCTGCTGGCGCCCCGCAAACCGGGTGTCGGTCCGCAGGGGCTGCCGGTCAACCGGACCGCCGCCCAGGCGAACGTCACCGAGACCGCGACCGACGCCGGTTACCGGTTGACGGTGCGCGGCCCGAGGACGTACTCGCTGAGCCTCGACGAACTCAACGCCCTGCCGCAGCACGAGGTGGAACTGCCGATCGCCTGCGTCGAGGGCTGGAGCCAGAACGCGCGCTGGGGCGGTGTCCGGCTGCGCGACCTGTTGAAGCGGGCCGGGGCGCCGCCCGACGCGGACGTCGAGGTGGCGTCCCTGGAGACCGACGGCCACTACCGGACCTCACGGATGGGCCCGGAGTTCGCCCAGGACGCGGCGACGCTGCTGGCGCTGCGGTTGGACGGCGAGACCCTCCACATCGATCACGGATACCCGGCCCGTCTCATCGCGCCCGCCCGGCCCGGTGTCCTGCAGACCAAGTGGGTCGCGACGATAGAGGTGCTGTCATGAGGTTCGTACGGGTCGTGTTGATCGTGACCGGGGTCGGCTTCGCCGCGTGGGGCGCGGCGGGCCTGCTCGCGGAGCAGTCCCCCGCCGATCTCACCGGGCTGGCGGTGTGGCTGGGCATGGCGGTGGCGGTCCACGACGGACTGCTGGCGCCACTGTCGCTGCTCGCGGGCGCGCTGGCCTGGCGGGCGCTGCGGCCGCTGCCGCGACCCGTCCGTCAGTTCACGACCGGCGGGTTGCTGGTGGCGGGCACGCTCGCGTTGCTGGCCCTGCCGCTGCTGATCCGGTATCCGGTGGTGTCGAACCCGACGGCGCTGCCGCAGTCCTACGGGAGCAACCTCGGCTGGCTGCTGGTGACGGTGCTGGGCGCCACCGGCGTGGTGACACTGGCCGGATGGTGGCGGGGGCGGCGGGGCCGCGATTGACCGGTCCGGGCGAGCCGCCGCCCGACGGCGTCGGTCGCGGACCTGGTTCAGGTCTCGCCGCGGGAGGCGCGCAGGCTCGCCAAAGCCTCGGCGAGCAGTGCCTCGCCGTCTTCGGGGCTGCGGCGTTCCATGACGTACGCCAGATGGGTCTTGAAGGGCCGCGAGGTGGGCGGCTCGGGTGGGGATTCCCGGTCGGTACCGGCCGGAAGGCCGCAGCGGCGGCACTCCCAGGTTTCGGGGATGTCGGCGCGCAACGAGAACGACGGCCGGGTGTGGTGGCCGTTGACGCACCAGTAGTCGACGAACTGACGGGGCACGGGCTCACCGTGCTCGGGGCAGCCGGCAGGCCGTCCACCGACCCTGGTGCCGCGAATCGCGTTTCCACTGACCATATTTGACGGGCTCCTTCACAGGGGGGCGCTGTGGTACGGAGGGCACCATCGGACGAACCGATGAGGGTGCCTGGCCGGAAGTCCGACCGAGATCGAGTCTATGACCCATACCACCCTGTATGAAAGGGTGAGAACCCGAGAAATTGATCTTACCTAACGTCACCCTGACGCTACAGTAACGCCTGATGCGCGAGGGAACGTGAAGGATTTCAGCCCGAGCTGACGATCTGGCGCAGCAGGATGCCGAAACCGACGATCCCGATCAGCCACAGCACACCGACGATGACGGTGATGCGGTCGAGGTTCTTCTCCGCCACCGCGGAGCCGGACACGTTCGAGCTGACGCCGCCGCCGAACATGCTCGACAGACCGCCGCCCTTGCCCTTGTGCAGCAGCACCAGAAGGATCAACGCGGCGCTGGTCACCACCAACACGCCAACGAGCACGTACATCAAAGCCTGCATAGCGGTTTAAACGGGTCCTTCCAGGTGATGCGGCAAGACTGCTGCCGCGCCGTGGTCACGGCTGTCGGTTCGCGGAAGCATATCGCACGTTCTCATTTGACACCCAGCGAGGCGAAGTCGATGCCGCCCCACTGCGGGTTCAGCACGCCGCCGCGTACGTCGACGCCACACAGGTTCAGCGCCTTGGGGTACACGATCGGGACGACCGCGGCCTCCTTCTGGATCTGCTCGTCCAGGTCGGCCCACAGTTCGTACGACCGCTTGCGGTCGGTCTCCATACTGGCCTCGTCGATCCGCTCGTTGATCTTGGGATCATCCAGTTTGGAGTAGTTGCTGTTGAGGCCGGGCTTGATGAGGTCGCCGTCGAACAGCGCCGGGATCACGCCCGAGCCGCCCGGCCAGTCCGGGATCCAGGAGGCGATCGTCAGGTCGTGCAGCTTGTCCGGTTGGGACAGCGTGTCGAAGTACTTGTTCGGGGCGATCTTGTTGACCTTGACGGTGATGCCCAGGCGCCCGAAGGTCTCCGCAATCGTGTCGCCGGTGCGTTCACCGCGTTCGGTGTCCTGCACGTCGAGGGTGAGGCTTTCGGGACAGCCCTTGGCCTCCTCGAGCAGTTCCCGGGCCTTGTCGAGATCGCCGTCAGGGTCGCCGTCCAGGCCGTAGACGTCGTGGTCGCGGTGCGCCGGATCCGACGGCGGCAGCATCGTGGTGGCGTAGTCGCCGAACACGTCGCCGCCGATGGCGTCCATGTACTTGCTCTTGTTGAACGCGTACATCAACGCCCGCCGACAGTCGCGGCCCTCCACGGTCTCGGTGTTGATCGCCATGTAGGTGACGCCGCTGGTGGAGCCCGACACCGTCTGCTTCTTCAGCTGCTTGTCGTTGACGACCTGCGAGACGAACTTGTTCGGCACCGAGTCGTACAGGACGGCGTTGTCGTAGCCGGGGTTGTCGGACACGATCTGCTGCGCGACCTCCTCGGGGTCCTTGCCGAGTTCGAGGATGATCTTGTCCGGCTTGGCATCGCGGATCTTGTCGGTCTCGGAGTCCCAGAACCGGTTGCGTTCGAAGACCGCGCGTCCCGGCGTGTCGCCCTTGGAGGGCTTGTACGAGGACAGTTTGTACGGTCCGGTCGACACCGGTTCCTCGCCGTAGTCGGCCCAGGTGTCGTGCTGCTCCGGGACCGGGGAGAACGCGGGCAGGTTCACCGCGGACGGGAAGTTGGCCTGCGGCTCCTTCAGGTCGAAGCGGATGGTGCGCTTGTTCTCGCAGGTGACCCCGGAGAGGTCCTTGTCGGACTTGTCGCCCTTGGGTCCTTCGTAGTCCTCGGGGACGTCAAGCCATTCGGTGGGATAGCTCGGGCCGCCGGTGATCTTGGCGTCCTTGCGTCGCACGTCGAAGTTGCGCAGCACGCCGTAGCGCACGTCCTCGCAGCTGAGCTCGGTGCCGTCCTGCCATTTGACGCCGTCGCGCAGCGTGTAGGTCCAGGAGGTGTTGTCCTTGTTGGGTTTGCCGGTGTCGGTGGCCAGGTCGCCGACGAGCTTGGGCTTCTCCCCCGGTTTGGCGGTGAACGTCGTCAGTGTCCGGGTGATGAGTGTGGACACGTTCAGGCCGGTGATGACGTACACGCGCTGCGGGTCGAGGGTCTCCAGGGTCTGGGTGAAGACGCGCACCGTGCCGCCCTCGCCGGGTTTCGAGGCGACCGTCTCGGGTTTGGGGGTGTCGGCGGTGCAGGCTCCGGCCATCGTGACCGTCAGCGCCGCCACCATGGCAAGCGCTATATGCCTGCGCGCGTATCCCGCTATTCCACGCATCCACCACACTCCTGAAGGGGGCATACAGGATCTGCACCGACCAGCCCGGGGCCGGTGATTCAACACCCTAAGACGCCAGGCGCGGAAATGCCACACCGCCCCGCTAAAAATAACGGTACGGACACCCTGTGATCACCGAAGGTGCCCGTACCGCCTACGTCCAGTATGTTCAGTCGAGTAGAGCGCTGCTTCCGCTTACACGTTGTTGTGCTCAGGGAAGCGACAGATCTTCACGAATTCGTCGGCGTCGATGCTCGCGCCGCCCACTAGGGCGCCGTCGATGTCCGGCTTCTTCATGATCTGTGCGACGTTGCCCGCTTTGACCGAACCGCCGTAGAGGATGCGTACCTTCTCGGCGGCCTCGGGGTGGTCCTTGGCCAGCGCCGCGCGCAGCGCGCCGATGACCTCCTGCGCGTCGTCGGGCGCGCAGGTCTTGCCGGTGCCGATGGCCCACACCGGTTCGTAGGCGACCACGAGCTTGTCGACCTGTTCGGACGACAGTCCCTCGATCGCGGCCAGCAGCTGGCCCACCGAGTGCTCGACGTGCTCCCCGGATTCGCGCACCGGCAGCGGTTCGCCGACGCACAGGATCGGGGTGATCTCGTTGGCCAGCGCCGCTTTCGCCTTGGCGCCGACGAGTTTGTCGTCCTCGCCGTGGTACTGGCGCCGCTCGGAGTGGCCGACGGTCACGTAGGTGCAGCCGAGTTTGGCCAGCATCGCCGCCGAGATCTCGCCGGTGTAGGCACCCGAGGCGTGCGCCGACACGTCCTGGGCGCCGAAGCCCAGCAGCAGGTTGTCGCCGTCGATGACGGTCTGGACGCTGCGGATGTCCACGAAGGGCGGCAGTACCACCACTTCGACGTCCGACAGCTGCTTCTCGTCCAGGCTGAAGGCCAGCTTCTGCACCAGTGCGATGGCCTCGAAGTGGTTGAGGTTCATCTTCCAGTTGCCGGCGATGAGAGGCTTGCGGTCGCTCATTGTGACTCCAGTATCGACAGTCCGGGGAGGGTCTTGCCCTCCAGGTACTCCAGGCTGGCACCGCCGCCGGTGGAGATGTGGCCGAAGCCGTCCTCGGGCAGGCCGAGGGTGCGCACCGCCGCCGCGGAGTCGCCGCCGCCCACGACGGTGAAGGCGTCCGAGTCCACAAGCGCCCGTGCCACCGTCCTGGTGCCGTCGGCGAAGGCGGAGAACTCGAACACGCCCATCGGGCCGTTCCAGAACACCGTCTTGGACTTGCCGATCTCGACGGCGAACCGGGCGGCGGTCTCGGGGCCGATGTCCAGGCCCATCCGGTCAGACGGGATCGCGTCGACCGCGACCGTCTCCGGCTCGGCCTCGGCGCTGAACTGGGCGGCCGTGATGGTGTCGCTCGGCAGCACCAGTTCGACGCCGCGTTTGGCGGCCTCGTCCAGGAAGCCCTTGCAGGTGTCGATCTGGTCGGACTCCAGCAGTGAGGTGCCGACGTCGTGGCCCTGCGCGGCCAGGAAGGTGAACATCATGCCGCCGCCGATGAGCAGCCGGTCCACCTTGTCCAGCAGGTTGGCGATGACGGCGAGCTTGTCGGAGACCTTGGCGCCGCCCAGCACCACGGTGTAGGGGCGCTGCGGCGACTCGGTCAGCCGCTTGAGCACCGACACCTCGGTGGTGATGAGCTTCCCGGCGTAGTGCGGCAGCAGCGTGGCGACGTCGTAGACGCTGGCGTGCTTGCGGTGCACCGCGCCGAAGGCGTCGTCGACGTAGAAGTCGTTGCCCTCGGCCAGTTTGGTGGCGAAGTCGAGCCGTTCGGCGTCGTCCTTGCTGGTCTCACCCGGGTTGAACCGCAGGTTCTCCAGCAGCACCACGCCGCCGTCGCCCAGGGCCGACAGGGCCCGTTCGGCGTCGGTGCCGACGGTGTCGGTGGCGAAGCCGACCGTGGTGCCCAGCAGTTCCGACAGCCGCACCGCCACCGGCGCCAGGCTGTACTTCGCGTCCGGTGCGCCCTTGGGGCGGCCCAGGTGCGCGCACACCACCAGTTTGGCCCCGGCGTCGCGCAGCGCCGTCAGGGTCGGCAGCACGCCGCGGATCCGGCCGTCGTCGGTGATGCGGTCGCCGTCGAGTGGCACG
Organism: Stackebrandtia nassauensis DSM 44728; assembly: GCF_000024545.1. Taxonomy (GTDB): domain Bacteria; phylum Actinomycetota; class Actinomycetes; order Mycobacteriales; family Micromonosporaceae; genus Stackebrandtia; species Stackebrandtia nassauensis. The sequence continues at coordinate 3,148,762 of NC_013947.1, read as the reverse complement.
TTGAGGTCGGCGCGCACCAGGACGCGCCGACCCGTGACACCCTGCTCCAGCAGGGTTTCCAGTGTCCGCATCAGTTCGAGCCGACGAGCTTGACCATGTCGATGAGGCGGTTGGAGAAGCCCCACTCGTTGTCGTACCAGCCCACGACCTTGACCTGGTCGCCGATCACCTTGGTCAGGCCCGCGTCGAAGATGCAGCTGGCCGGGTCGGTGACGATGTCGGACGACACGATCGGGTCCTCGGTGTAGGACAGGACGCCCTTCATCGGGCCCTCGGCGGCGGCCTTGATGGCGGCGTTGACCTCTTCGACCGTGGTCTCGCGCGACGCGGTGAAGGTCAGGTCGGTGGCCGAGCCGGTCGGGATCGGCACCCGCATCGCGAAACCGTCCAGTTTGCCCTTCAGCTCCGGCATGACCAGGCTGATGGCCTTGGCGGCGCCGGTCGACGCCGGGACGACGTTGATGGCGGCGGCGCGGGCGCGGCGCAGGTCCTTGTGCGGCCCGTCCTGGAGGTTCTGGTCCTGGGTGTAGGCGTGGATGGTGGTCATGAGACCACGCTCGATGCCGAAGTTCTCGTGCAGGACCTTGGCCATCGGGGCCAGGCAGTTGGTGGTGCACGAGGCGTTGGAGATCACCGTGTGCTTGGCCGGGTCGTAGTCGGTGTGGTTGACGCCGTAGACGATCGTGATGTCCTCGTTCTTGGCCGGAGCCGAGATGATGACCTTCTTGGCGCCGTTGTCGGCGTGTGCCTTGGCCTTGGTGGCGTCGGTGAAGAAACCGGTGGACTCGATGACCACGTCGGCGCCGACGTCACCCCACGGCAGCTTGGCCGGGTCCTTCTCGGCGAACACCTTGATGGACTTGCCGTTGACGGTGATCTCACCGTCGTTGGCCTTGACCTCGTAGGGAAGCCGTCCCAGGATGCTGTCGTACTTCAGCAGCTGCGCGGTGGTGGCGGCGTCGCCGAGGTCGTTGAAGGCCACCAGCTCGATGTCGGCACCCGACTGGAGAACTGCCCGGTAGAAGTTGCGACCGATGCGGCCGAAGCCGTTGATGCCTACGCGAATGGTCACGCGATCCATCTCCTTAAAGGAAAAGCGGAATGTCCATAAGTTCCCTGGCGACCGCGTGCCCGTTGACTCGGATGCGACGCTCGACATCCCTGTGAACCAACCGCGCGCGGCGGCCTATGTCGGCCTCGTCGCCGAGCACCCCAGACCTTACCTAAGGCGCCACGGCACCGGCCGTCAGGCCACCAGCATCTCGTCGGTGACGACGGCCTCCACCGGCGGTTCCCCGGCCGCGGCGGCGTGCTTGTTGGCGAGGTTGATGAGGCGGCGGATCCGCCCGGCGATGGCGTCCTTGGTCAGCGGCGGGTCGGCCATGGCGCCGAGCTCCTCAAGGGACGCCTGCCGGTTGGCCAGCCGCAGCCGTCCGGCCTCGGCGAGGTGGCCGGGAACCTCGTCGCCCAGCAGTTCCAGGGCTCTGGAGACCTTCGCGGCGGCGGCGACCGCCGCGCGGGCCGAGCGGCGCAGGTTGGCGTCGTCGAAGTTGGCCAGCCGGTTGGCGGTGGCACGCACCTCGCGCCGCACCCGGCGTTCCTCCCAGGCCAGCACCCCGGCGTGGGCGCCCAGCCGCACCAGCAGCTGGCCGATGGCGTCGCCGTCGCGGATGACCACCCGGTCGACGCCGCGGGCGTCGCGGGCCTTGGCGGTGATGCCCAGTCGCCGGGCCGCGCCCACCAGCGCCAGCGCCGATTCCGGGCCCGGGCAGGTGATCTCCAGCGAACTGGAGCGGCCCGGTTCGGTCAGGGAGCCGTGGGCCATGAACGCGCCCCGCCAGGCGGCCTCGGCGCAGCACAGGTTCCCGGCCACCACGTGGGCGGGCAGGCCCCGCACCGGGCGGCCCCGGGCGTCCAGCAGGCCGGTCTGGCGGGCCAGGGCCTCGCCGTCGTTGATGACCCGCAGCACGTAGTGGGTGTGGCGGCGCAGGCCACCGGCGGTGAGCACCTGCATCTCGCTGTCGTAGCCGTAGGCGTCCTGGATGGCGGCCCGCAGCCGCCGCGCCACGCTGCCCGCGTCCAGTTCGGCTTCCACCACCAGTGAACCGCCCACCAGGTGCAGTCCCCCGGCGAACCGGAACAGCGCGCTCATCTCGGAGCGTCGGCAGCACGGTTTGCTGTTGTCTATGCGGCTCAGTTCATCCTTGACGGAAGCCGTCATCGCCATATCGTTACTTCCCCACCTCGGCGTGATCTATGACTGGTCGCAAGGCGTCGGCCAGTGCCCGCCAGTCGTGGCGGTCGCAGCGGCCGGACGCGGCGACCGGGGCCAGCAGCAGGCGTGCCCCCAAAGATTGTGCCGCACGCGCCACCGGTTCGGGCTCACCGGTGGCCTGGGTGTCGGCCACGACGACGTCGGCGGTGAAGCCGGGCGAGTAGGCACGCAGCGCCACCAGGTGTTCGGCCAGTGACAGGCCGTCGGTTTCATTCTCCCGGGTGAGATTCAGGACGACGACACGCCGGGCGGGGCTGGCCTCGATGGCGTCGCGCAGGTCGGGGACCAGCAGGTGCGGGATGACGCTGGTGTACCAGGATCCGGGGCCCAGGATCAGCCAGTCGGCGGCGGCGATGGCGTCCAGCGCCTGGGGGCAGGCCTTGGGGGCGGCGGGGTGGAGCCGCAGGTGGCGCACGATGCCGTCGCTGACGGCCACGGCGTGTTGGCCGCGCACCACCCGGGATTCGCGTTCGAACTCGATCTCGGCCTCGATGTCGAGCGGGACGGTGGCCATCGGCAACACTCGTCCGTCCACGTTGAGCATCCGGGCGGCGGCCTCGACGGCGGCCACCGGGTCGCCGAGGGTGTCCATGAGTCCGGCCAGCAGCAGGTTGCCGACGGCGTGTCCGGCCAGCGAGTCGTCGCCGCCGAAGCGGTGGGCGAACACTTCGGACAGTTCGTCGTCGCGCCTTGACAGCGCGATGAGGGCCTTGCGCAGATCCCCCGGTGGCACCAGGTCCCGGGTTTCGCGCAGTCGTCCCGAGGAGCCGCCGTCGTCGGCGACGGTGACGATCGCGGTGAGGTCCACATCGAAGCCGCGCAGCGCCTTCAATGCCGCCGAGAGGCCCTTGCCGCCTCCCAGCGCGACGACCCGCCTCCTCATTCGAGTCCCATGTCACGGTGGTGCGGGTAGGCCGACAACCCGACGGCGCGCAGCCGGTCGGCCAGAGCCTCGGCGATGGCGACGCTGCGGTGTTTGCCGCCGGTGCAGCCCACCGCGATGGTCACGTAGCGTTTGCCCTCGCGCTCGAAACCGGGCACGGTGGTGCTGATCAGGTCGGTGAAGGTGGCCAGGAAGTCGTCGGCTCCGGCCTGACTGAGCACGTACTTGGACACGTCGGACTCGGTGCCGGTGTGCTCGCGCAGTTCGGGGATCCAGTACGGGTTGGGCAGGAACCGCACGTCCACGACGAAGTCGGCGTCCAGCGGGATGCCGTGCTTGAAGCCGAACGACAGCGTCGTGATGCGCACCCGGCGGGTGTCGGCGGGGGCGAACAGTTCCTCCACCCGGGCCCGCAGCTGGTTCTCGTTGAGGTTGGAGGTGTCGATGAGGGCGTCGGCGGTCTCGCGGGCCGAGGCCAGCACTTCGCGTTCGGCGGCGATGCCGTCCAGGATCCGTCCCGAGCCCTGCAACGGGTGGGCGCGGCGCACCTTCTCGTAACGGCGCACCAGGACGTCGTCCTCGGCGTCGACGAACACGACCTTGGGCTTGAAGCCGCGGTTCTTCAGTTCGGCGACGGCGCCGACCAGGTCGGCGGTGAAGGCGTGCGAGCGCACGTCCAGCACCATGGCGGTGCGGCGGGTGGCGTCGCCGGACTCGAAGACCAGTTCGGCCATGGTCACCATGAGGGCTTCGGGCAGGTTGTCGACGACGTAGTAGCCGACGTTTTCCAGGGCCTTGGCGACGGTGCTGCGGCCACCCCCCGAGGTACCGGTCACGATGACCAGGTCGAGGTCGGCGCGGCTGCGTTCGGCGCCCGGCGGCGAGACGAGATCCGGCATTCGTCGAGTATGCCCGCCCGCGAGCGGGACCCGGCTCACGACCCGGCGTCGTGGCCCGGGTTTCCCAAGCCGGACCCGTCCTGTGTGACCGGCGCCTCGGCACTGCTCACAGCGTCGGACGGCTCGGTGCCCGAGCTCTCGGATTCGGCGGCGTCGGACGGCCTCGGCTCCGTGTCCCGCGCGTCGGCTTCGGGCTTGTCGCCCTCGGCCACGGTTTCCGGCTGATCGGCTGCGGCCGTTGGCGTCGCGCCCTCGGTCAGCGAGGCGGTGATGGTGGCCGCCAGGGCGGGGCCGATGCCGGTCACCTCCGCTATCTCGTCCACTGTGGCTTCTCGGATCTTCTTGACCGAGCCGAAGTGCCGCAACAGCGCCTTGCGGCGCGTCGGGCCCAGGCCCGGGACGCTGTCGAGGGCCGAGGCGGTCACCTTCTTGCCCCGCCGCTTGCGGTGCAGCGAGATCGCGAAGCGGTGCGCCTCGTCGCGGACCCGCTGCAACAGGTACAGCGCCTCGGAGCGGCGCGGCAGGATCACCGGGTACTCCTCCCCCGGCAGCCACACCTCCTCCAGCCGCTTGGCCAGGCCGCACACGTTGACCGTGTCGATGCCCTGCTCGGCCAGGACGTTGTCGGCCACCGCCACCTGCGGGGCACCCCCGTCGACGACCAGAAGCTGTGGCGGGTAGGCGAAGCGGCGTTTCTTGCCGTCCTCGTCGATGAGCGGCGCGCTCTCGTCGACCTTGCTCAGCCGCCGCGTCAGCACCTCGTGCATCGAGGCCAGGTCGTCGGTGCGTTCGCCGCGCACCACGAACCGCCGGTACTCGGCCTTGCGCGGCAGGCCGTCCTCGAAGACCACCATGCTGGCCACCACGTCGGTGCCCTGCATCTGGGACACGTCGAAACACTCGATCCGCAGCGGGGCGCCGGGCAGGTCCAGCGCCTCGGCCAGTTCCTCCAGGGCCTTGCCCCGGGTGGTCAGGTCGGAGGCGCGTTTGAGTTTGTGCTGCACCAGGGCCTGCTCGGCGTTGCGTTTGACGGTCTCGGCCAGCGCCTTCTTGTCGCCGCGCTGCGGGATGCGCACCCCCACCTTCGAACCGCGCAGTTCCGACAGCCAGTCGGTGAGCGCGGTCGCGTCCTCCGGCAGCGCCGGGACCAGCACCTCCTTCGGAATGTCCTTACCCGACCGTCCACCATAGAACTGGGTGCACAGCGAGTGGACGAGGTCGCCGTCGGTGACGCCCTCGGGTTTGTCGACGATCCAGCCGCGCTGCCCGGTGACCCGGCCGCCGCGGACGTGGAAGACCTGCACCGCCGCCTGCAACTCGTCGTCGAACATCTCCACCACGTCGATGTCGGTGCCCTTGTCCTCGGCGAGCACCACCAGCTGCTTCTCCAGCGCCCGATGCAGCGCGGCCAGGTCGTCGCGGCGGCGGGCGGCGCGCTCGAAGTCCAGCGCCTCGGAGGCCTCGTGCATCTCGGCCTCGACGCGTTTGACGAAGGTGTCGGTCTTTCCGGCCATGAACGCGCAGAACTCGTCCACGATCTCGCGGTGCTCGGCGGCGCTGACCCGCCCCACGCAGGGGGCGGCGCACTTGCCGATGTCGCCCAGCAGGCAGGGCCGGTTGATCTTGCGGGCCCGGTTGAACACCGAGGCCCCGCAGGTGCGGGCCGGGAAAACCCGCAGCAGCAGGTCGAGGGTCTCGCGGATGGCCCAGGCGTGCGAGTAGGGCCCGAAGTAGCGCACGCCCTTGCGGCGGTCGCCCCGCATGACCTGGAGCCTGGGGTACTCCTCGTCGAGGGTGACTGCCAGGTACGGGTACGACTTGTCGTCGCGGTACATGACGTTGAACCGCGGGTCGTACTTCTTGATCCAGGTGTACTCCAGTTGCAGCGCCTCGACCTCGGTGGCCAGCACCACCCAGTCGACGGAGGTCGCGGTGTGCACCATCTGGTAGGTGCGCGGGTGCAGCTTGGTCGGGTCGGCGAAGTACGAGTTCAGCCGCTGCCGCAGGCTCTTGGCCTTGCCGACGTAGATGACGCGTCCGTCGGTGTCGCGGAAGCGGTACACCCCCGGCGATTCGGGAATCGTACCGGGGGCGGGACGGTATGGCAGGCTGGCGCCGGTTTCGGTGACCACGTCGGACAGGTTAACCGCCGGGTGTGTCACCGCACGCGCGAAGGCCCGTCAGACGAGCGCCGCTATCAGCAGGATGATGAAGCCCACCACCAGGATCGCGGCGATCACAATGGTCACCACGACCGCGGGTTCCTGGCTGGCCTTCTTGCGCGGTGCCCGCGGTTGTTGCTGCTGCATCGGCATCGGCCGGGGTGCGGGCGGCATCTGCGGACGGGGCGCCATCGGCTGCTGGATGGGACGCGGTGCGGGCGGCATCTGCGGTCGCGGCGCCATCGGCTGCTGCATCGGGGGACGCTGCTGTTGCTGCATCGGCGGCCGTTGTTGCTGTTGCATCGGAGGGCGCTGCGGCGGCCCCGAGATCGGACGGCCGGGAGCGGCCGGGCCGCTGACCGGGCGGTTGCCCGCGGCGGCGCCGCCGATGGCCAGCGCGCCCTCGACCACGACGGTCTCGGGCTGCTCGAAGGTCCGCGGCGCCACGCCCAGTCCGGTGTGGATCAGGCTGGCGGCCATCGGGATCCGGCTGGAACCGCCGACCAGGAAGATGCCCACCAGGTCCTTGGGCTGCTGCTTGGCGCCCGCGATGGCCCGTTGCATGCACTCGATGGTGCGCTCGATGAGCGGACGGGCGATGCCGTCGAACTCCTCGCGGGTGAGGTGGGCGTCGACCTCCATGGTCGGCAGGTGGATGTCGGCCGAGGAGGCGCGCGACAGGGTCTGTTTGGCGTCGCGGGCGTCCTCGTAGAGGGTGCGCCGGTAGCGGCGGTCCTTGTCGTCGGTGGGGTTCATCAGCCGGGCCCAGGCCTGGGCGTGGCTGACGCCGTAGGTCTTGCCGAGGTGTTCGACGATGCCGTGGTCGAAGTCCAGACCGCCCACATCGGGCAGACCTTCCTCGCTGAGCACCTCGAAGCCGGTCTGGGTGCGGCGCACCACGGTCGCGTCGAAGGTGCCGCCGCCGAAGTCGTAGATGGCCAGTGCCCGGCCCACCGGGACGGCGGTGCCCAGCACGGAGGTGAAGTAGGAGGCCGCGCCCACCGGCTCGGGGATGAGCTGCGGTTTGGGGAGTCCGGCGAACTTGGCGGCCTCCAGCAGCAGGTTGCGGCGGCGCTCGCCCCAGCGCGCCGGGTGGGTCATGCGCACGACCTCGGGGGGTCCGCCCAGCTGGCGGCGGGCCTCGGCCGTGACGTGCTCGAGGACGTAGGCCATCGCCCGGGAGACCGGGATCTCCTGGTCGCCAAGGAAGATCGTGGTGTCGTCGATGCGGCGTTTGGGGTTCGGCTCGAACCGCGCGGGGTCCATCCGCGCGTTGCGTTCGGCGTCACGGCCCACCAGCATCCGGCCGTCGGAGGCCAGGAAGATCGCCGAGGGCAGCATCGGGGAACCGTCGAACAACAACGGCTTGACGCGGCCGTCGTTCATCCGCAGGATCGCCACCGTGTTGGACGTTCCAAAGTCAATTCCGAGCACACGCATGAAGCAAAGTCTCCTAGTTCGAATGCACACCCTAATGGGCGGGTTCCCGCTGGGATATGCCGGTGGCGGCCCCGAAAGCCGCAAACATCTCATAAACGTACGAAACCCCGTCAATCCCGCGATGGTGGATACTCGGCCGATGCGGGCTATTCACTTCCCCCGACGCCGGGTCCTGGGGCCGTACCCGTTCCTGAACGGGGGCCGTCCGCTGGCCTTCGCCCACCGGGGCGGGGCGGCCGACGGCGACGAGAACACCCCGGCGGCGTTCGCGCGCGCCGTGGCGTGCGGGTACCGGTACCTGGAGACCGACGCGCACGCCAGCCGGGACGGTGTCGCGGTGTTGTTCCACGACCACGATCTGTCGCGATTGACCGGAGACAGTGTCACGATCGCATCTCTGAAGTGGAGCGATCTGCGCACGATCCGGTTGAACGGCGAGCCGCTGATCCCCCGGCTGGACGACACGCTGGCGTCGTGGCCGGGGATCCGCTTCAACATCGACACCAAGTCCGACGCGGCGGTGCAGCCGGTCCTGGACGCCGTCGCGGGCGCCGCGGCCCGCGACCGGGTCCTGATCGGATCGTTCTCGGACGCGCGGCTGGCGCGGGTGCGCGCCGCCACCAGTCCCCGGCTGGCCACCGCCATGGGCACGCGTGAGGTGGCCCGGCTGTGGGCCGCCTCCCGGCTGGGGTTCGCCGCCGGGCTGCTGGGTTTCGTGCCCCGGGCCCCGGCGGTGCAGGTGCCGCTGTACCGGGGCCGGATCAAGGTGGTGGACGAGCGGTTCGTGCGGCACGCCCACCGCCTGGGCATCGACGTCCATGTATGGACTGTCGACGATGCGCAGACGATATCGGCGTTGCTCGATCTGGGGGTGGACGGCATCATGACCGATCGACTCGACATACTTGCCGATGTCTACCGTGCGCGCGGCCTGTGGCCCGCCTGAGTCAAAGGGCTGTTCGTGACAACCACCGACATCGTCAGCACGCCGCGCGAACGCGCGGGCTGGTACGCCTACGACTGGGCGAACTCGGCGTTTCCCACCACTGTGGTCACGGCTTTTCTGGGTCCGTACCTGACGGCCATCGCCAAGGTCGGCGCCGACGGCAACGGTGACATCGACGTCTATGGACTGTCCATCAGCGCCAAGGAACTGTGGCCCTATGTCACCAGCCTGTCGGTGATCCTGCAGGTCGTGGTGATGCCGGTGGTCGGCGCGATCGCCGACCGCACCTCCCGCAAGAAGCGGCTGCTGTCCATCATGGCCTACACCGGGGCGGCCTCCACCTGCGGACTGGTGTTCCTCACCGGCGACCGGTACATGTTGGGGGCGTGGCTGTTCCTCATCGCCAACGTCTCCTTCGGCGCCAGTGTCGTCGTGTACAACTCCTTCCTGCCGCAGATCGCCGCCGAACCGGACCGCGACAAGGTGTCCAGCCGGGGCTGGGCCATCGGCTACCTGGGCGGCGGCACGCTGCTGCTGTTCAACGTCATCGCGGTCGTGTTGGGCGGCAGCGAGAACCAGGCCGACATGGCCCGCTGGTCGCTGGTGTCGGCGGGCGTGTGGTGGGCGGGGTTCACGACGCTGACGGTGGCGTGGTTGCGCGACCGTCCGGCACTGGAGGGTGAGTACCGCGGGTTCGTCCTCACCGCCGGGTTCAAACAGTTCTGGCGCACCCTGAAGGACATGCGGAACTATCCGCTGAGCATCTTCTTCCTGATCGCGTTCCTGGTCTACAACGACGGCATCCAGACCGTGTTCAACATGGCCGGGACCTACGGCGCCGAGGAACTGGGTTTCGAACTCGACGCGCTCATGCCGGTCATCCTGCTGGTGCAGTTCGTGGCCTTCGGCGGTGCGATGGTCATGGGTTGGCTGGCGAAACTGTACGGCGCCAAGGCGACCGTGCTGGGCAGCCTGCTGGTGTGGGTGGCGATCGTCGTGTTCGCCTACTTCGTCCCGGCGGAGAACTTCGCGATGCTGTTGATCATGGGCGTGGGCATCGGACTGGTCCTGGGCGGTTCGCAGGCGCTGAGCCGGTCCATGTTCAGCCAGCTGATCCCCAAGGGCAAGGAGGGCGAGTACTTCGGTCTGTACGAGATCTCCGACCGGGGCACCAGCTGGATGGGGCCGTTGCTGTTCGGATTGGCGATCGCCATGACCGACAGCTACCGGATCGCGATCCTGTCGCTGATCGTGTTCTTCGCCCTGGGCTTCGTCCTGCTGTTGCTGGTGCCGGTGCGCAAGGCCATCATCGCGGCGGGCAACACGCCACCGGCGAAGGTCTAGGCGGCGTTAGCACAGCCACCGGTCCCCCTCCGGTGGCGGACCCTCGATTGTCGATCGTTTAGGCTCGCTGGTCGTGACCGTTTCTCCCCCTCGACACCCCCGCCACGGCGCCCGGCTGAAGTTCTACTACGGCCCCATGGACTGCGGAAAGTCCACTTTGGCGTTGCAGATTCACCACAATCACACCCGGCAGGGACGAAACGGACTGCTGCTGACCCGGCACGACCGCTCGGGGCGGCCCCGCGTCACCACCCGCATCGGCCTGACCCGCGACGCCATCGAACTGGCCGACGGCGACAACCTGCTCGAACTGGCCTCGGGGCTGGGCGTCGACTACGTCATCTGCGACGAGGCGAACTTCTTCACCTGCGAGCACGTCGAGCAGATGGCCGACCTGGTCGACCAGCACGGCGTGGACGTCTACGCCTTCGGGCTGGCCACCGACTTCACCTCCACCCTGTTCCCGGCGGCGGCGCGGCTGTTCGAACTGGCCGACGAGGTGGCCCGGCTTCAGGTCGAGGTGCTGTGCTGGTGCGGTGCCGACGGCGTCCTCAACGCCCGCGTCGCGGGCGGCCAGCTGGTGCGCGAGGGCGAGCGGTTCCTCGTCGGCGACACCGACGCCGCCTCCATCCACTACCAAGTGTTGTGCCGCAAGCACTACCGCAGCGGCGAACTGTCGTTACGGGGTGAAGCCGCGTACCCGGTGCTGCATCACCCGGTAGGGCCAGCCGTCGTTGGTGTTCCACTGGCTGACGGCCAGGTGCAGTTCACCGATGGTGGAGCCGGGGATGATGTAGCCGCCGTACAACTGGGCCACGTGTGAGTCGTCCTCGTTGCCCCACGAGGTCCCCCACAGCAGCGTCTCCCGTCTGGCTTCGTACAGATTGGACGTCGGGGTGTCCATGATGATGCCGTCGATGCGGTAGTCGCCCTCGTTGAACCAGGTCAGCACCCACTTGCCGTCCAGGGGGCGCAGGCACAGTTCGCCGAAGCGGCCCTCCAGGACCGGGCTGGGCGGGTTGCCCCAGGCCCAACCGCCCTCGGCCTTCCAGCCCCAGGGTTCGTAGGCGGCCGGGTCGGCGATCTTGTCGGCGGGCACCCGCTGCAGGATCATCGGCTTGTCGCGCTGGAACCCGGTGGAGAACAGGTAGACGTAGCCGTCGTCGCCCAGTCCCCAGGTCAGCAGCTGGAACATGCCGCCGTGCAGGTCGGGGGCGAACTTGGCGCCGGTGTGGGCCCAGGTGGCGCCGGAGTCGTCGGAGCGCCAGATCTCGGTCCACACCACATTGCCCAGGCCCTTGTTCACCATGGCGTGCAGGTACATGGTGTCGCCGATGGTGATCACGTCGGAGGGCAGGACGGTGGAGAACTGCGGGTTGTCGTGGTCGTAGGCCCACAGCTGCTGGGCGGCGTCGCCGCCGACGGCGCCCGACCAGGTGACGCCGCCGTTGAGGTCGCCGGTCTCGGACCACAGCGCGACCGGGGAGCGCCACCAGCCGCCGCCCACCTGGGCGTTCTCGAAGGTGTCGCCGAAGACGAACAGCGTCCGGCCGTCGGGGGTCGTGGCGGGGATGCCCAGGTCGGTGGCTTCCATCCGGAACCGGGTGGTGATGCCCGGGCCGGTCAGGTCGGCGATCTTCTTGACCTCCAGCGCCCGGGTCGGCTCGCGCCGTCCGGCCGCGTGGGCCAGGGACCCCGTGGCCGCCAGACCCGCGCCCAGCGCTCCGGCCGCCGCGACCTTGAGGAATGTCGACCTTCTCATGGCGGCACAGGCTATGAGCAGGCTCAACATTTGCTCCACAACCTGTGACCCATGCGACGTCACCACCGGTATTTTGCCTCGTTGCGATGCCGGGATAATGTCGACCGGTGACCTACGACCCTTCGGCGCAGCAGCCCGACGATCCGTACACGCAGTACCCGGACTCGCCGCCGCCTCAGCAGCCCACCTCGGGCGGGTATTACCCGCAGCAGCAGCCCGGCTATCAACAGCCCGGATACCAGCAACCGGGGTATCAGCAGCCTGGCTACCAGCAGTCCGGATACCAGCAACCGGCGTACCAGCAGACGCCCGGTTACATGCCCGAGCAGGAGCTGCCGCAGGGCATGCCGCTGACCTCGATGATCCTGGGCATCGTGTCGATTCCGCTGGTGTTCTGCTGCTACATCGGAACGATCACCGGCATCCTGGCGATCATCTTCGGTGCCATCGGGCTGTCCCAGGTCAACAAGGGTGAGGCCCGCGGTAAGGGTATGGCGATGGCCGGGTTGATCCTGGGTATCTCCGCGTTCGTCGTCCTGATCGTGTTCATCGTGCTCTACATCGCCGTGGGCGCTTCCGTCGGTTACGACTTCAACGACTACAACTCGTACTAGGACTTGTCTCGCCCGTGCCAGGCGGCCAGCACCTCGGCCTCCCTGGCGCGGGTGAGTCCTTTCTGGGGGTCGCGGGGTTTGTCCTTCATGGACGCGTACCAGTCGGCGGCGGATTCCGCGACGGGGCGGTTGCGCATCCCGGCGGCGACCGAGGCGGTCACGTCGTGGGTCAGCATCCCGGCGTATTCGGGCAGCGGCAGCCACATCGGCAGTGACTGCTCCCCCGACCACGGGTTGATCTCGTGGGCCTGGACGAAGTCCTGGTCCACCCAGGTGAACTCGGGGGTGGTGCCCATGCCCTCGGCGACGCCGTCCAGGAACCGCTGGAACGGCACCGGCGGGCACACCGCGTCGAAGGTGCCCACGACCTGGTTCTCGGCCGCGTCGATGATCCACTCGGCGTGGTCGCGCACGTCGATCCACTGCACCAGCCGCTGCGGGTCGCCCGGTGCCAGCACCTCACCGGCCTCGGCGAGCCGGTCGGGCCAGTAGCCGAAGCGGTAGCCGGGGTCGCCGGGGCCGATGATCAGGCCCGGACGCGCGATGAACGCCTTGTCCCCCACCGCGGATCGCACCAGGTTCTCGCAGGCGACCTTGCTGGCGCCGTACACCTCGATGTCGGGGTCGGTGCTGTCCTCGTCGATCGGGTCGTTGAGTTTCCCGTTGCCGGGGTGCTGTCCGGGGATGGAGTTGTCGGCGTAGACGTTGACGGTCGACACGAAGCTCCAGTGCCCGACCCGGTCGGCCAGTGCCGCGAGCACGGCTTTGACCTGGGCGGGGATGCGGGCGACGTCGACGACGGCGTCGAAGGTCTCCCGCGACAGCGCCGCCAGGCCCTCGCCCGGGTTGTCGCGGTCGAGTTTGACGAAGCGGGCGCCTTGCGGTGGCTGGCCGCTCTCGCCGCGGGCGGCGACGGTCACGTCGTGGCCGCGTTCCATTGCCTGGACGGCCACGGCCTTGGACAGGAAGACGGTGCCGCCGAGTACGAGAATCCTCATGACTTGACAATGGACGACGCCGCGTCGCTTTGCCAAGGTTTTACGCCGACAGCAAAGCCGATTCAGCTTTCGGCGATAAACGACGGTGGCAACAAGGTGCCACCGCGTTTAAGAGTCTATTAAGGGAATCTTTGGTGGTCGTTGGCACGGTGGTAACCGAACCCGGTGCCGCCGGGTCATTTTCGTTCTCTCCGCGAAGGGGACTACAGACCAATGCGCAATCTCAAATGGAAAATCGCCGCGACCGCCAGTGTGGTCGCGTTGGGTGTCGGTGGGGCGGTGGGTTTCTCCGGTGTGGCCGCCGCCGAACCGACCATTCTGACCTCGACGTCGTTTGTGGACGGCCTTGACAAGGTCACAGACGACTTCAACGACCACGCCAGGGAACTGGGCGCGCCGCTCAGCGACCACGGCAAGAACTCCTGGGGTACCGACATCGTCATCGTGTGGCAGGCCATCCTGGCCGCCGACGGCTACCTCACCTATGAGGGGGTCGACGGTTACTTCGGTGCCAAGACCGCCGCGGCCACCGCCAAGTGGCAGGCCGACCGGGGCATCGACGCCGACAAGCCGGGCACCGTCGGCCACACGACCTGGGCGTACGCGGACAACAACCTCATCGCCGACGACGGCACCGTCGACTACCGCACCCCCGGCCTGGGTGTCGTGGTCTTCAAGCGGGCGCCGGGTCCTGACGGCCACTACACGCTGGTGTCCACCGCCGACGCGGCCGACGGCTACGGCTGGCGCAACCGGGGTGGGGACCACATCTACTTCTCCAAGATGACCCTGCGGTTGGCCTTGGAGTAGAGGGTTCGGCACGGAAAGAGCAGCGGCCCCGGCGGGAGCGAAAGCCGGGGCCGCGTTCGTGTCGGTGTCAGCGTTTGGTGAAGTGGAAGACGCCCCAGGCCAGGTCGCCGGAGTGTCCACCGTCGACCCACCGCTGTAGGCCGGTCTTCATCCGCTCCAGGTACTCGGGACTGACGTCCTTGAGCAGTTCGGCCTCCCGGCGCTCGGTCTCGGCGAGCACCGCGGCGTAGTGGGTGGACAGGTGCGGCAGCAGGTCCTCGTAGTCCACCTTGGCCATACCCTGCCCGGCGCACTCGCGTTCGTAGAAACCGGGAGTGCCCATGCTGTCGAGGTCCAGGCGCTTGAGGATCGGGCGCAGCACCTCGCGATCGGCGTTGTCGGCGGCCATCGGGTCGGTGAACACGAAGGCGCCGCCGGTGCGCAGCACCCGCGCGACCTCCTCGAGCACCCGCACCCTGTCGCCACTGTGGAGTATGGCGTCCTGGGACCACACGACGTCGAAGTCCTTGTCGGGTACCGGGATCTCCTCGAACGAGCCGTCCAGGACGTCGATGAGATGGTCGAGGCCCGCCTGCTGGTTGGCCTCGCGGTTGCGGGTGTTCTCGACCTCGCTGAGGTTGAGACAGGTGACCTGGCATCCGTAGGTGGCGGCCAGGTACCGGGCGGAGCCGCCATAGCCGGAACCGAGGTCGATGACCCGGGAGTTCTCGTCCAGTTCCAGCCGTGAGGCCATCTTCTCCACGGTGCGGCGGCTGGCGGCGGCGATGTCGCCGTCACCCGGCTCGTATATCCCGATGTGGATATCGTTGCCGCCCCAGATGGTGTGGTAGAAGTTGTCGGCGTCCGAGGAGTTGTAGTAGTCGCGGGCCGTCTGGACCGCCGGGGAGTATCTGTCCACGCGTCGTTCCTCCAAGTGGTAGGCCTTCTCGGCGATGTGGATGTAGAAGTCCGGCTGGTCGCCGTGGTACGTCTCCTGGAAGTCGCCGTAGGTGTCGATCCGCTGGAAACCCACCTCGCGCATCAGTCTGCGCACGTATTCCTTGCGCAGCGGGAACATGTTGAGGTGGTACCGGGACTTGTCGGGGAAGGTGTAGCGGAACCGCGCCAGCCCTTCGTCCACATACTCCGGTTCGGCGGTGACGTCGTCGCCGCAGTAGTAGTACACGTGCTTGTTGCCGTAGTCACCGTCCAGGAGCGCGTCATAGTTGCGCTGGTCGATGATCAGCACGCCGTCGTGCTTGAGCATCGCGTAGAACTCCGCCAGCGCCTTGCGGCGGTCCCGGGCCGAGAACAGGTGGGTGAAGGAGTTGCCCAGGCAGATGATGGCGTCGTAGGTGCCGTGGACGTCGCGGTTGAGCCAGCGCCAGTCGGCGTGCACGACGCGCAGGATGTGCCCGCCGTGTTTGAGGCCGTTGGCGAAGGCCTTGGCGAGCATCTCGGGGCTGCCGTCGGCGCTGACGGTCTCGAAGCCCTCCTCCACCAGCCGCACCGAGTGGAATCCGGTGCCGGTGGCCACATCCAGGACGGTCTTGACGCCCCGTTCCTTGAGCTGATCGATGAAGAAGCGGCCTTCGCTGGCGTAGCGGGCCTTCCAGTCGATCAGGTCGTCCCACTTCTCGACGAACCCGGTGACGTACTCGTCCTTGTAGTGATCCGTATCGCGAACCGTGAGCGGGTCTTCTCCGAAATCTTGACGATCTTGCGTAGTAATGATCCGGCTCCTGTCGTTCGGGGGCGGGGTACCGCACGCCCGACGTCGCAGCGTCAGGACGCGCGTACTGTCCATCCAAGTGGATCAGGGCCCGAATATCAAGGGCCCACAGCCTTGATCTTCACGGGATCCGGACGTCATTCCATTGTGTAAGCTCGCTTCCACCTCCGCCGGGCCGTCGACGTCGACCGAGTCGAGGGTGCTCGTGTTGGGGACGCTTCCGTTGTGGGAGGTGACGAACAGCCCCACGGTCACCGGGCCCGACAGTGTCGCGGTGGCGATCGCGGTCCACTGCTGACCGTCGGGTGATTCGTAGGCGGTGACGGTGTCACCGACGCGTTCCAGCCGGACCCAGGCGGGTGTGCCCGTCTGGGTTCCGGCCGTGTCGGTGTCGAAGCCGGTCTGCGTCCGCACCCCGTGCTCCGGGGTCACGAACGCCGCCACGTACGGCGAACCAGCCTGTGTGGACTGTTTCATCATCACGCCGGTCTTGGCCCAGTCGTCGGTGTCGGCCTGTCCGGTGACGCGCGCGGTGATCCGGCCGTCGCCGTCCAGTTGCCGGTGGCAGTAGTGGAACTGGTCGGAGGTCGCCCAGATGTCGTCGCCGGCTCCGGTGATGGTGAAGGTCCCGTTCTCGTGGGCCGCCGAGCCGGGCAGTCTCGGATCGCCGACGTCACCGCAGGTCCACGGTTCGGGGACCGGACCGGGCACACCCGACACGTCCACCGAGTCGAAGACCGCCTTGGAGAACTCGGTGTTGTCGTGGGCGGTGGAGAACAGCCCGATCGTCACGTCCTTGGCCATGGTCAGGGTCGTGGTCCCGATCCTCGTCCAGTTGGTTCCGTCGTCGGAGGTCTCGGCGGTGAAGGTGTCCCCGCTGCGGGTCAGCCGCAGCCAGGCGTTTCCGGGTTGGTAGGCGAAGCCGCCGTCGTCCTCGTTGAAGTTGGCCTGCATGCGGACGCCGTTGTCGGGAGTGACCGCGACGGCGGCATAACGGGCACCGGCCTGGGTGGACTCCTTGATCATGACCCCGGCCTTGGCCCAGTCGTCGGTGTCGGTCTGGGATGTCAGCCGCGCGGTGATCCGGCCGTCGCCCGACAGTGGACGGTTGGCGTAGTGGAACTCGTCGGTGGTGTCCCAGATGTCCCACCCGGAGCCGTTGACGGTGAACTCTCCATCCTTGTAGGACGCCCATCCGTCCTGGGTCCGGGCACCCACGTTGGTCTCGACCCACGGATCCGGCGGACGTGGCAGTTCGGTGAAGTCCACGGTGTAGACGGTGTCGCGCTCGGGGGTGACGATGGTGTGCGCGGCGTCGCCGCCGTCCGACCAGCTGGCGAACTGGTAGCGGGTGTCGTTGGCGTACTGCAACGGCGGGACGTCCAGGGTGCGCTCCACCCCCACCACCGCGGTCTCGGTCAGGGTTCCGTTGTGCGGGATGCCGTCCACGGTGAACGACAGACCCGGGGTGCCGGTCTTGACCGTCAGCGTCACCAGGTTCGGTTTGACATCCACATAGGTGGAACGTGTCAGTCCGCCGGAGTCGGTGACCTTCAGGTGAATCCGGTACCAGGTGTTGGCCAGGTTGTCGGGCGCCCTGGGGATCGTGAACTCGCCCGAGGCGACACCGTCCACAGGCCCCAGGAACGGGTGCACGTGATCGGCGTGGTGGAACATCACCGTCCATGACATCGACGCGGGCCCGAGCCTGCCGTCCTCGGGGTCGGTTCCGGTCCCGGCGAAGGAGATCGTGTCGCCCGCGTCGTACTTGAAGCCGTCGGCCGGGGCGGTGATGGTGGCGCTGGGTCTGCGGTTGCCGACCTGGACCGGCACGGTCGCGGTGTCGGTCTTGGTGCCGTCGCTGACGGTCAGCTTGACCTGGTACTTCCCGTTCCTGAAGAAGGTGTGCGACGGGTTGGCGCGCGTCGAGGTGGTGCCGTCGCCGAAGTCCCACCGGTAGCTGATCGGATCGTTGTCGGGGTCGTCGCTTCCCGCCGAGGAGAACCGCACCCGCAACGGCGCCAGGCCGTTGTCGGGGGACGCCGCGGCTTTGGCCTCGGGGGCGCGGTTGCCGCCCGAGGGCGCGATCCGGTACAGCTCACCGGGATAGATGTTGAGCTGATAGAGCGCGCCGTCGGGTCCGGTGGTCAGCTGGACCGGGGTTCCCGCGGCGGTGTCGAAGTCGTTGACGGAGATGACGCTGCGGAACTCGTCGTCCATCTTGAGGTATTTGATGAAGCCGAGGGTGTAGTCGGCGAAGAAGACCGCGTTGTCGTACTGGCTTCCGAACTGGCCGCCGGTGTAGATCTCCACCGACGTGATCGATCCCGCGCTGGCCGGAGGGGCGGTGTGCGGGTAGGTGTGGACCGGTTGGGCGTAGGGGCAGCCGTCGCACAAGCCCTCGGCCTTCGGCCAGCCGTAGTTGGCGCCGCGTTCGATCAGGTTGATCTCCTCCCAGGCCGAGCCACCGACGTCGCCGGACAACAGCCGCCCGGCGTTGGGGCCGGAGCCGATCAGGTCGAAGCGGAACGGGTTGCGCAGCCCGTAGGCCCAGATGGACGGTTCGGCGCCGGGCACCCCGGCGAAGGGGTTGTCGCCGGGAATCGTGCCGTCGGGGTTGATGCGGTGGATCTTGCCGTGCAGGTTGCCCAGCTGCTCGGAGTTGACGTTGATCGTGTTCATCCCCAGCGACCAGTACAGGGTGCCGTCGGGTGCGAACCGGATCTCGCCGCCGTGGTGGAACACATTGGATTCCTGGTCGGACTGGAGCAGCACCAGTTCCGAGCCGGGGTCGATGGTGGACCCCGTGGCGGTGAAGCGGCTGAGCCGGTTGCGGTTGTCGGTGTGGGTGTAGCCGACGTAGACATAGCCGTTGGTGTCGAAGGCCGGATCCAGTTCCAGGCCGAGCAGTCCCCGCTCGTCGGCCCCGGCCGTGGACAGAGTGATCATCGGGTCGGCACGCAGGACGCCGTTGACGATCAGCCGGATGGCGCCGTCCTTCTCCGCGACCAGGATCCTTCCGCCCGAGGCGAAGCGGAACGCCGTGGGGACGTTGAGGCCGTCGCTGATGAGGGTCTTGTCGAAGTCCGCGGGCGGGGCCGCGGTGGCCGTCGAGGCCGTCAGTGTCGCCGAGGTCAGCAGTATGACAATGGCGAAGGCTATCCGTTTAAACATTGTGGGTCTCCACTGTGTCTTCGGAACGGACCAGACCGTGCTCGGTCAGTTCCCAGTAGTGCCGTTTGCTGGGGCGCAGCAACTGGATCAGCGCCTTGTAGGCGGCCAGGCTCATCAGTCCCCAGTACAGCGGGATGGTCAGCATCACCCGCACCGCCGCGAACAGTCCACGTCGGACGCAGCCCAGCATCAGGGTGTAGCACATCAAGGCGTTGCCCAGCAGCATCGCGATCACGCCGCCGTACAGGTTGTACTTGGGAAACAGGGGTTCCAGCGGTTGCGGACCCACGATCAGGTACAGGATCGTCATCGCCCACATCACCGGGTTGACCAGTGTGGTCACCGTCGCGAAGCCGAGGGTCAGGTGCACCGCCAGACTGCGTCGGGTGCCCACCTCGCGCCACAGCCGGTAGGGCCGTCGGGAGTGGACCAGCCAGGTCTGCAGGTAGCCCTTGATCCAGCGGGACCGCTGCCGCAGCCAGTTGCCGAGCCGGGCGTTGGCCTCCTCCTCGGTCACCGACACCATCATGCGCACGTCCCAGCCGCGGCGCGCGATCCTGATGCCCAGGTCGGCGTCCTCGGTGACGTTGTAGGGATCCCAGCCGCCCAGGGCGCGCAGCGCGTCGGTGCGGAAGTGGTTCGAGGTGCCGCCCAACGGGATCGCCAGCCGGTAGCGGTCCATGCCGTGCAGGGTCATGCTGAAGTTGGTGGCGTACTCGGCGGCGAAGCAGCGGGTCAGCCAGTTGGTCCAGGGGTTCCAGTACTGGAGTTCGGCCTGCACGCACACCACCCGCTGCGGCGACAGCCGAAACGCCAGCGCCGCCTTGCGCAGCTGGTCGGGGTCGGGCCGGTCCTCGGCGTCGTAGATGACGCAGAACTCGCCGACGGCGCGGGCCAGGCCGATGTTGCAGGCCTTGGGTTTGGTCTTGGGCACCGAGTCGGGGATCACGACGATCTCGAAGCGCGGGTCGGTGGCGCAGGTGACGGCGGCGTCCAGGGTCTCGGCGTCGTCGGCCTCGATGAGCAGCAGGATCTGTAGCCGGTCGCGCGGATAGTCCAGTGCCGACAGTCGTGACACGAGTGTCGGCAGTACCGTCGCCTCCCGGTACAGCGGCACCAGCACGGTGTAGGGCGGCAGGGCGGCGTCGGCGATCACGGTCAGGCTGCCGGGGTCGAAGTGCAGCGCGCTGCTGCGGCCCGAACCGGCGATCATGGCGAGTTTGAAACCGATGACCGCCAGGTACAGCACCACGGTCGCCGCGATCGCCATCCGGCCCCACCACAGTGGCTCGGGCCCGATGCCGAGGGTCAGGTTGAGCCCCAACGGGATCGCGATCGCCGCCGCGATCACCGTCAGCGTGATCCGCTGGCCCCGGCTGAACAGGGTCCGGGCGCTGAACTCGCGGGTGTCGACGTCAGTCATCCTCGCCCTCCGACTCCTCGGTCAGTGCCTTTGTGGACCGGAACACCAGCCGGTCGTGGAACTCGTAGACCAGCGTGTAGTGGTCCTCCAGTTGCGGCGTGTCGTACAGCGCGTGCCACACCAGGTCCTCGGCGTCGGGAAGGGCTCTCATGTAGATCCATTCGATGCCCTGCGCGTGCGGGTCGGCCAGTGCGCGTTCCCACAGCCGGTAGGTTCCCTCGTAGACCAGCGATTCGGTGGGGATGCGGGAGTCGTAGGTGACCGACTCGTTCGCGAACGACATCATGAGGGTCAGGTCGCCGTCGTGGTTGTCGCGCAGCCAGCGCGCGGTCGCGGCGTTCTCCCAGTCGGTCTCGCGGAACTCCACCGCGTCGCGAAGGGTGACCACCCCCGGCACGGTGGCGATGCCGAACGCGGTTACCAGGACGGCGACGGCCACCGCCGTCCACCGCAGTGACCGGAACCGGAACCGCCGTACCGCGCTGACGCCCACGGAGATCAGGTAACCGGCGAAGACGGCGGCGGGCAGCAGCATGATGAGTCCGAAGCGGACGTTGTAGAAGTGGCCGGTGTACTCCACGACGTTGAGCGGTCGCTGCCCGGTGTACAGCGCGACCACGAAGAACGGTCCGAAGCCCAGCAGCGGGTAGATCGCCACCCATTCGCGTCGGATCCGGTGTCTGATCAGGTACAGCAGCATCCCCGCCGCCGCGATCGCGAGCGTGACGAGCCCGATGTTGTGGTACGTCGCCAGTCCGTAGGTGCCCGAGGCGATGTCCAGTTCGCCGACGTTGACGTCGTTGCCGTCCACCCACAGGGAGGACTCGGCGTACTCGCCGCGCTGCCAGTACAGCGGGTCGGCGAAGATCACCAGGTTCCACACCAGCCAGGCCGCGATTCCCGCGCAGGCCAGGAATCCGAAGATGACCAGTGAGGACTCGGTCCTGGAGTAGCTGCGGTGCCGCCGCAGCTCCACATAGATCACGATCACCAGTGCCGCGGCGCAGAACACCCAGCCCTCGTAGCGGGTCAGGGTCGCGGCCAGCACCGCCACCGAGGCGGCCGCCAGGTCTCGGCTGCGGGCGGCCCGGCACCATTGGTCGAGGTGGTAAGTCGCGGCGGCCAGGCACGCGAACAGCGGCAGTTCGGTCATCGCGGTGGCCTGGAGGTACAGGATGTTGGCGTTGCCCGCGAACAGCGCCGCCGTGACCAGGCCGCCCAGCCGGGTGCGGGTCAGCGTCTCCCCCAGCAGGTACAGGTAGCGCACGCACAGCACGAACGAGATCATCGAGATCAGGGCCCCGGCGAAACCGTTGAGGTACCAGGATTCCCAGGCCGCCAGCGGCGCCGACAGCAGGTGCGGCAGCGGCAGCCACACCCCGCCCAGTTGGGCCAGTCCGGCGGTGGGACTGGCCACGACGCGCCGCGCGATCAGCAGGTGCGAGTTGGCGTCCTTGTAGGCCAGTAAAACGCCCTGGTCCAGATAGAACACATAGGCGGCGGCCGCCAGCAGTGCCGCCAGGATGGTGACGACGGCGGCGGTCGGGTTGGCCGGACGTGCCAGCCGTCGCAGCCACACCAGCCGGTGGGCGTCGCGGACGAGTCTGGCGTAGACCCCGGCCAGGCTCAGCAGCGACCGCGCCACCACCGACAGCCGCGCGCCGGTCTGTTCGCCGTGGGTGCGCGGATAGTGCCGCACCGGGTGTTCCACAACCCGGTTGCCGTCCACGGTGATCCGGCTGACCAGTTCGGGTGAGATCGCCGCGGCCTCACCGGTGAGGCTCAGTTCCTCCAGCAGGCGGCGGTCGATGAGTTTGTAGGCGCAGTCGACGTCGCGGCCGGGCAGCCGCAGCAGCGTCTTGCACAGCAGTGTCCACACTCGGGCGTTGAGGCGGCGATGCCACGGGTCGGCGCGGCGCTCCCGGTAACCCAGGATGGCGTCGGCGCGTTCGGTGGCCTTGCGGCGTCGCAACTCCAGCAGATCGGCGGCGTGGAACTGCCGGTCGGAGTCGGTGAGCAGGATCTGGCCCAGTTCGGTGTGCCGCAACGCGGCGTCCAGGCCGGAACGCACCGCCGCGCCGTAGCCGCGGTTGCGGTCGTGGTGCACGGCCACGACCCGGCCGGGATAGCGTCTGGCCAGTGAGTCGAGGACGTCGCCGGTGCGGTCGGTGCTGCCGTCGTTGACCACGACCACGGCGTGCGGGATCCTGGCGTCGTCCAGTGTGTCCAGGAAGTCGGTGACGGTCGCGGCGAGGTTGGCCTCCTCGCCGTAGGCGGGCATGACGACGGCGACGCCGTCGATGGCGGCGGCGACCGCGGTGCGCTGTCGCGTCGGGTGGTGCAGTTCCGTGGTCATCAGCGGGTCTCCTCGGCTGGCAGGCGCCGTCGCAGCGGAGCGGCGGTGAAGATCAGGAAGTGACAGACGACGAAGGTGACGCCCGAACCGACCACCACTCCCGCGGCGGCAGCGATGACCGGGGGCACCGAGGGCAGCGCCACGGTGAACGTGACGGTGTTGACGACCAGGGCCAGTCCGGCGGTGGCCTGATAGGACAGCCAGCGGCGGGCCAGGACCCGGGGGCGGGAACGCGCGGGCCGGTCGCCCCAGGTGAACCAGGCGCTGAGTCCGAAGTTGGCCTGGGCTGACACGACGAAGCCGATCGCGTTGGCCAGCGGCAGTGTCATGCCCAGGGCCGCAAGCCAGGTCATGACCACGACCTGGGTCGCGAAGCAGCTCAGGCCGACCAGGGCGAACCGTGACAGTCTGAGGCCGATGGGCGATGGTCGGGGGGTGGGCATGGGCACGGTCACCTCCGGGCAGGGGGCATCGCCACGAAGGCGTACCGAGTGATGCGGTGATGGGGCACAGTTGCCGTGACTGTGGGGTGTCGATCCGGTCGCTCTCAGCGATCGGTGCGTGGAAGCCTAACATTCGACATGGAACAGTCAACATTTCTTCCACAAGGACACGAGAGGCCACAGTAGACCGCGCCCGAAGAGTGATTTCCATGGGAGACACGCTTTTCCATGCGCGGTAGGGTGCTCACGCACGCCAAATCACGGACGATAATCGGGCTGTTACTCAATCCGATCAAGCGAGCCGGTTCAGTCCATTTGAGGGAGTGGCGACATGCGAAACGCATGGTGCGCCCCTGAGAAATTAACGACGACCCAGGGACGAAGGACGCAGGTCGCGATCACCGGCCGCGTGCGCGGACGCGACTGGGTGAGGCGCCCAGCTCGCGGCGGCAGATCTTGTTGAACGCCTGGAGATCCGGAATACCCACAGTGGCGGCCACCGTGGCGATGGGCACGGTGGTCTCGGTCAGCAGGTGCTCAGCGCGCCCCATGCGCCGCGCCCGGATATAACCGACGACGGACGTGCCGGTCTCGGCTCGGAACAGCCGGGTCAGGTGGTTGTGGGAGATCCCGGCCGCGTCGGCGATCTGGGGCACGGTCATGGGTTCGGCCAGGCGCCATTCGATGTGGTCCATGGCCACCCGCACCGCCGCGTGCCCCAGGTGGCCAGTGTCCGAGGGCAGGTTCGCGACCTTCCACAGTGCCGCCCACACGGCGGCGTGCGCGGCCACGCTGCCCCGCTCGCGCACCGCCTCGCTGAGCAGCCCGCACAACAGCGGTGCGGCGGTCGCGGCGTCCTGCATGACCGGTACGGCCACGCCGGATGCTGCGCGAAAATGCGCGTACAGGTGCTCGGAGCGTCCCCTGTAGCTGAACTCGACGGTGGTGGCCGGTGGGATCAGACTGACGCGGCCGGGCCGGATGTCGTGCGAGCGGCCGCCGAGGCTCAGCACGCCCTCGTACTGGTACAGGTGCAGCTGCCACAGGTCCGGCAACCGGAAGACATCGGTTCGACTCTGTACTCCGTGCACCCCGACCCCGGCCTGCACGACGTGCGGCGGATCGTCCAGTCCGATGGAGACCGCGGCGCCACCGTCGATCAGCATGGTGAGAATTTACCAGTGATTGGTGATCTCATCCCATGTGCCAACGCATTTCCGTCCGTACGCTTACCCACCAGCGACCACAATGACGCTCCCCCACCGTAGAGGACATCGATGACTCACCCCGCACGCGAACGGCTGCTCACCTCGGTGCAACTGGCCCACTTCGTCTCGCACGGCAGTCTGCGCATGGACGCCGTGGTACCCGACGAGCTCAACGCCCAGGCCATCGCGGCCCTGGACGCCGGTATCCCGGTCTCACCGCCGGGCACCCCGGTCGAGGAGGCGTTCGCACCCGGTACCTTCGCCCGGCGACTGGTCGACCTGCCCGCGGTGGCGGGCGCGATCCACAGCCTCGTCGGTCCATACGCGACCGTCGACCATCACGCCGTCCACATCCGCCCGCCCCACAACGGTGAGGCGCAACCGTTGCACGCCGACGCCATCATCGACACCCGCACCGACGCCTTCGACGTCCAGCTCATGTACTACCCGCACGAGGTCACCCTCGACATGGGCGGCACCCTCAGCGTCCCGGGCACCCATCTGCGCCAGATCAACGAATCCGACATCGGCCGCTACCAGAACCTGCGCGGCCAGACGAGACTGACCTGTCCGGCCGGAACCGTCGTGTTCCTGCACCACGGCATCTGGCACGGCGGCCGCCGCAACGACACCGACACCACCCGGTACATGTTCAAGATCCGCTTCAACCCCACCGTCAAACAGCGGCTGCTGTGGAACACCGACGACCTCGACCACCCCGATGTGATGCGGGAACTGGAAACCCGCTTCGACTGGCAGGAGAACGCCTCGGGCCGCCTGGACGTGTACCAGCGGGTCAGGCTGTGGCGGGCGCTCACCGGCGACGACACCTTCGACCTGCACCGCTGGCACACCAACACCGGAAACCGTCCACAGCGCCTGGCGCCCGCACTCTGACAGGGAGAACCATGACTCGGCAGAAAGTACTCGTCCTCTACCTGGGCACCTCGGCCCTGGACTCGCGCGTCATCGGCTGGGCGGTGTACGACGGCATCGGCGCCACCTCCCCCACCACAGGAGACAGTGACGAACCGCCGTACGCCACCGGCGTCGACGCGCTCAAGGACGGCTGGCGGCTCATCCAGGCCGCCCCGCTCATCCCCCCGTATCCGGGGCATGAGCACGACGTGTCCTACCTGAAGCACGAGTTCCTCTTCGAGCAGCTGGTCACTGAGGAGCCAAGCTAGGGTGGGTCCGTGTTGATCCGGCTGTTGGGCTCCGTGGAGGTCGCGGGCGAGCACGGTTGGGTGCGGGCGGGTCCGTCGAAACAGTCCTGCGTGCTGGCGGCCCTGGCGATGACACCGGGTCAACCGGTCGCCACGGCCGCGCTGCTGCAACGGGTGTGGGGTGACGACCCGCCGGACAAGGTGTTCAGCACCCTGTACTCGTATCTGGCCCGGCTGCGGCGGCTGCTCCAGCATGACGGCGTCGCGCTGACGCGGGCCGGAAACGACGGCTATCAGCTGGTCATCGAACCCGAGGACATCGACCTGATCGCGATGCGGCGCCTGGTGACCCGGGCGCGCGAGGCGGCGCGCGCCGGTGACCACGAGACCGCCGTCCGGGATTACCGCGAAGCCTGTTCGCTGTGGACCGGTGAGGCGCTGGCCACGGTGGACGGACACTGGGCGTCGCAGACGCGAGAGGCGTTGCGGCGCGAGCAGCTGGCGGTGCTGTCGGCGTTGTTCGACTCGGAGTTGGCGCTGGGTTACCACGAGTCCGTCATCCCCGAGCTTGAGGAACTGGTCGGCAGACACCCGCTGGTGGAGTCACTGGTCGCGCAGCTGATGTTGGCGTTGTACCGCGCCGACCGTCCCTCCGACGCCCTGGCGCGCTACGCCGAGACCCGGAAACTGTTGCGGGAGCGGCAAGGCGCCGAACCCGTGGAGCGCCTGCGGCGGTTGCACAAACGCATCCTGAGTCACGACCCCGAACTGCGGCACGTCACCGACAGTCCCGCCGTGGTGTCCGGTCGGGAGACACCGGCGCAGCTGCCCGCCGACACCACCGCCTTCACCGGCCGGGAATCGCCACTGCGGACGCTTGTGGACGCGGCCGACGATTCGCGGGTCATCGTCGTCGACGGGATGGCCGGGATCGGCAAGACCACGCTGGCGGTGCACGCGGCGCGGCGGCTGGCCGAGCGCTACCCCGACGGTCAGCTCTACCTGAATCTGCACAGTTTCACCGACTCGGTGCCGCCGATGGCTCCCGCCGAGGCGTTGTCGGCACTGCTGGATTCGCTGGGAGTGCCACGAAACGCCATCCCGGAGAGTGTCGACGCGCGGGCCGCCAAGTTCCGGTCCATGCTGGCCGGACGGCGAGTACTCCTGTTGCTCGACAACGCCCGCGACGAGGCCCAGCTGTCGCCGTTGCTGCCGGGTGATTCGGGGTGCCTGACCATCATCACCAGCCGCAGACGGCTGTCCGGTCTGGACGACATCCGGCCGATCTCGTTGGAGCCGCTGGACTTGGAACCCTCGGCGCGGCTGTTCGCCGCCGCCGCGGGGATTGACGATCTCAACGACGACGACCGGGCCGCGATCGACCGCGTCGTGGAACTGTGCGGCGGTCTGCCGCTGGCGATCAGGATCGCGGCGGCCCGGCTGCGCAGCCGTCCCACGTGGTCGGCGGCCGATCTGCTGGAGCGGTTGTCCAAGGACTACCGCCTGCTGGACGAACTGGCGGCCGGTTCCCGCAGTGTCGCCTCCACCCTCGGACTGTCCTATCGCGAGTTGACTGACGGGCAGCGTCGCCTGTTCCGGCTGCTGGCACTGTGTCCCGGCAGCGATTTCGACGCGGCCACCGCCGCCGCGCTGGCGGGTGCGCCGGTCGACGCATTGCTCACCGACCTGGACGCCCTGGTGGACGTCAGCCTGGTCGACGCCGAACCCGGTGGCCGCTACCGGATGCACGACCTCATCCGCCGGTTCGCCGCCGAGGCGCTGGCCCGCGACGAACGCGACGTCCTCGCTCCGGTCGGCCGGTTGCGCGACCACTACCTGCATCACGCTCACGCCGCCATCAAGGTGTTGGATCCCGACATCGCGCGGTTGCCGGACCTGCCGCCACCGCCGCCGGGCATCACGCCACCGCTCCTGGACGGGCACGCGGCGGCGCTGTCCTGGTTCGCCGCCGAGGAAACGGCGCTGCTGAGTCTTCTGTCCACATCGGTGGCCGACGCGCCCGGTCTCGTCCTCGATCTGGCGGCCTGTGTGCTGCCCTACCTGCGCGACCATTCCCCCTCGACCGAACAGCCCGCGGTCGCGTCGCTGGCGGTGCGGGCCTCCCGCTCCAAAGGCGACACCCAGCGGCAGGCGGTATGGCTCAATCTGCTGGGCAACGCGCATCTGACGGCGGCCCGGTTCGCACCGGCGGTGGACTGCTATACCGAGGCCCTGGAGATTCACGACAGTATCGGCAACGTGTCCGGCGCGGCCTCGGTTCACGGCAATCTCGGTGTCGTCCACAAGGAACTCGGCAACTACCAGCGGTCACTGTCGCACCTGGAACGGGCGGCGGAGCTGGCGGCGACGGCCGGCGACACCGTGTCGCTGGCCATCGCCGAGTCCAACGCCTGCGAAGTCCATGTGCGGTTGGGAAACCCGTCCCGGGGAAGGGAACTGGCGGAATCGGCGATGGAACGGTTCCGGGAGCTCGACCGGCCGCTACTGCTGGCCCAGACCCTCGACAATCTGGCGATGGCGTATCTCTCCGAGGGACGACTGGCCGACGCCCGCCGCGTCGAGGAGGAGGCCGTCGACTACGGACGACGCCACGACGCCGTCGAGGTACTGGTCCAGGCCCTGAACCGACTGGGTGCCATCCTGCGGGAGCAGAACGAACTGCCGGACGCGCTTGAGCGGCACCGGCAGGCGCTGGCACTGCTGTCGCCGGACGCGCGGCCCGTCCTGGAGACCGGCATCCGCTGCGAGTACGGCCGGACCCTGCTGGCCTGCGGTGACCCCGAGGCGGCGCTGGCGCAGTTTCGGCAGGCGGCGGAGCTGGCCAGCCAGGCCGGGCAGCGCTACGAACTGGCCCTGGCGCGGCACGGTATCGCCGACGCCCTCCGCGCCAGACCGACTGCCTGACACCCTTTGGCGGCGCTGTGACGTCACCGCTTATATGAGCGTCCGGTAGGGCGTCTCACCGATGTGAACACCCCACTTCCCTGACTGTGCGTCGACTCGCGCCTCCCAGGCGGTGCGACGTGCGGCGAGGATGACATCGTGCGAGCGGCGGTCGGTCTGGAACCTGACATTGGTGAGCGTCTTAAAGATGTTCTTCATGACGTCAGTATGACACTAGAGTGGCGAACGCGCAAGTCCGGATGCCCGGACAGCCACGCTGCCCGGGTTCGATACTTGAGGTGGGTCTACTCCGACGGAACCCATCGGTGCTGGTCACTGCGCATGACGCGTCGCCACAGAACGGCGAGCGGAACGGCGACGGCGACGCTGGCGAGACCGAACCAGCCCACGGTCTCCACCGCCCCGAGGTCGTCGGCCAGCACCCCGGCCAGCAGCGGGCTCAGTCCCGAGGCCGTGCTCAACCCGGTGTTGGACAAGCCCATCACCTGGCCACGGTTGGCATCAGGTACCGCCACGGTGAACGTGGTGGTCGCCTGCATGACCACGATGGTGCCCAGCCCGCCGGACACGACGAACAGCAGCAGCGAGGCGATCAGCCCCGGTTGCAGCAGACAGCCCAGCAGACACGCCGCGGCAAGGATCCCCAGTGGACCGATCAGCCGGGGCCGCAGCTGCGCTGGCACCCAGCGGCCGAAGATGTACGCGCCGATCACCCCGCCGAGCGGATCGGCGGTCAACAGCAGCCCGGTGACGGCCGAGCCGCCGCCCAGCGCCACGGCGTACGGGGCCGCGAGTCCCTCATAGACGGTGAGCACGGCCATCAGCCAGGTCAGCAGCATCAGGGTGCGCAGGCCCCGGTCGGTGAAGGCCAGCCGGGCGCCCTGACGCATGGAGTGCAGCCAGCTGGGCCGGGTGGACGCCGAGGCGGCGGCCGGACGGGCGCGAAGCCCCATCCGTACCAGCAGCGCCGAGAACAGGAAGGTCGCGGCGTCCAGGACCAGCGCGGTCTGTCCGCTGACGGCGGCGATCAGCAGGCCGCCCCCGGCGAAGCCCAGCAGCTGCGCCACCTGGATCGTCATCTGACGGATCGCCATGGCGGCGGCGAATCGTTCCTCGGACAGGATCTCGGGCAGCACCGCGATCTGCGCCGCCTTGAACACCGGGGTCAGCAGCGACACCGATCCCACCAGGACGCACAGCACCCAAAACGGCAGGCCCGGTATCGCCACCAGCAGGATCAGGCCCGCGCGCACCACGTCGGTGACGGCCATGACCTCGCGGCGAGGGAAGCGGTCGGCCAGTCCGGAGAGGAGGATTCCGCCGACAAGGGAGGGCGCGTAGGTCAGGCCGTAGGTCAAACCGGTGAGAGCGGCCGAGTCGGTGGCGGTGAACACCATGACCGACAGCGCCACCCGGGCCAGTTGGTCGCCGCAGATGGACAGCAGTTCGGCGAACCACAGCGCGCGAAACTCCGGCACCCCGAAGACGTCGCGGTATCTCACCCGGGCACGGGCATCAACCATCCACTGTATCCTCTGTCGTCACATTCCGCGCGGGCACGCGTTGCCCCGGGCCGGTCAGGGGGGTTCCCGGCCCGGGGTCCTCAATCGTGGCGGGGGTACGGGTGCGCGACAAGGCAACACAGCGGCAGTTGTCAGGCAGCTTTAAGGAGACCTCGTGTCATCATGGTGGCCACCTGACCGTCCGGCCGGAGGAAACAGCGACGACCATGCTCAAGCGCACCCTATGGACACTGTCGCTGGCGCTGCTGGTCACGGCCGCCTGTACGCCGGTCAGCCCTCCTGATGAGGAACGCTCCAGCTACGACGCCTGGCAGGACGACGTCAAGGCCGCGTTGAAGGGCATCGACTCCTATCTCGACGAGCACGACAGCGAGAACGCCGCGATCGTGCTGGACATCGACAACACCGCCCTGGAGACCGAATACCACCCCGGCAAGGCCAACCCGCCGGTCCTCAAGGCGGAGAAGTACGCCCGCAAGCTGGGCATGACCGTCCTCATCGTCACCGCCCGCAAGGAACACGCCAAGGAGAAGTCGCTGGCGGAACTGCGCGCCGCCGGGTACTCCCCCGACGACATCTGCCTGCGCGAGTTCGAGGAGTCGAAGTCCAAGGGCAAGGCCCGCTGCCGCAAGGAGTTCACCGAGGCCGGTCACGAGATCACGGCCAACATCGGCAACCGGGACACCGACTTCAAGGGCGGCTACTACGACCGGGCCTTCCAGCTGCCCGACTACGACGGTCAGCTCAGCTGAGCCGTGCTTCGGCCTCCGGCAGTCCGATGTGGTCACACAGGGCGACGGCCTCGTCGCGGATCCGGGCCGCGTCCTCGTCGCGTCCGGCATGGCCGGTGATGTGCGCCAGGACGATCAGGGTCCGGGCCTCGCCGAGCCGGTGCCCGGTTCGGCGTTGCAGTTCCAGCGCGCGTTCGGCGTGGGCCAGGGCCTGGTCGAGCGCGGCGGGGTCGGCGGCGCGGTGCCGGTCGAGGTGGATGTCGGCCAGCGCGGTGAGCGCCTCACCCTCATGGATCCGGTGGCCCTTGGCCCGGGACAGGGCCAGCGCCTCCTCGGCGTGGGCGACGGCGGCCTCGAGGCGGCCGAGGCGACGTCGTGCGTCGGCCAGACCGACCAGCGCGATGACCCGTTGCGTGAAGAACCCCTGATCACCGATGATGTCCAGCAGACGCTCGAAGCGTTCCGCGGCTTCGGCCGGGCAGCCCTGCCGCAGTTCGATCACCGCCTGGGTCTTGAGCGCCCACACCTGGCTGCGCCGTTCACCGGAGTCACGGGCGATGGTCTCGGCGGCGTCGGCGTGCTCGCGGGCTTCGTCGAACCGGCCCCGGTCGAGGCACAGCTCCGCGTACTCGGTGTGGTTGAACGGCAGGTCGGTTCCGTCCTGGTTGCTGGCGGCCAGGGCCTGACCGAAGGTGTCGGCGGCCGCGTCGAAGTCGCCCATCAAGCGCTGCACCACACCGAGGTTGGGCAGGGCCGTGGCGTATCGCCAGGTCGCGGCGCCGGGCATGTCGAGGGCCTCGCGCAGATACCCGGCCGCGTCGGGCAAATGGCCGCTGAGCATGGCGCACAGACCGAGGTTCATCAGGCGCTTCGCCTCGCCCGCCCGGTCGCCGGTCCGGCGGTCCAGTTCCAGCGCCTCGGCGAACAGTACGGCGGCGCGATCCAGTGAACCGCCGTCGGCGTACAGGACGGCGAGCCGGTTGAGTGCCCTGGCCTCCCCGGCCGTCCATCCGGCCCGCGCGGCCAGTGATCGCGCGTCCAGGCCGTGTGGGATGGCGGCGTCGACGTCACCGCCGTTGTGGTACGCGTGCGCCAGGTTGATCGCCGCCGCCGACCGGGCGGCGAGGTCGCCGTCGGACTCGGCCGCGGTGCGGGCGGCGAGCCCGACGGCGAGCCAGTCCACCGGGTATCCGGCATGGTCGAAGTAGCCGTTGAGAGCGTCGCCGAGCCGCCAGGCGGGCTCGTACATCCCGATGTCGGCGGCGTGGGTCACGGCGGCCACGAGGTTGCGGCGCTCGGTCGTCAGCCACGACAGCGCCTCGGCCCGGTCGGTGGGTGCGACGGCTTCGACCTCGGCGGGAGACTCCGGCAGCGGTAGCCGCAATCCCGTGGGGAACAACAGTTCCACGGCGGCGGTCGCGCTGCGCAGGTACCAGTCGAGCAGTCGGCGCAGTGCCGCCTCGCGTTCGGCGGGACTGTCGACGGCCAGGCCGCGTTCGGTGGCGTAGGCGCGCAACAGGTCGTGGAAGGTGTAGCGCTGGCCGGGAAGCGCCTCGAGCAGGTGCGCGTCGGCCAGCGCGCGCAGCCCCCGGCTCGCCTCGGCCGAGCCGGTGCCGCCCAGGGCCGCGGCCGCCTCGGCGCTGATGCCGGGGCCGGGCACCATTCCGAGCTGCCGGAACAACCGCTGCACCGGTGCGGACAGCCGCGCGTAGGACCAGTCGAAGGTGCCCCGCACCGAGGCGGTGGGGTCGCCGTCCACACTCAACGAGGCGAGCCGGTCGCCGTGCCGCAGTTCGTCGACGTAGTCGCCGATGTCGCGGTAGCGGTCGGCGCGCACGTTGGCGGCGGCGATCCGCAGCGCCAGCGGCAGTCGCGCGCAGCTGTCGGCCAGCGCGGTGACCGCCTCCGGCTTCGCCGCAGTGCGGCTGGCGCCGACGATGGCGGTGACCAGGTCGCTGGCGTCGGTGGCCGACAGCGGCGCCACGGTCAGCTGCTGGGCGCCGTGGCTGACGATCAGGCCGGTGAGCAGGTGGCGGCTGGTGACGAGCACGAGGCTGTCGCGGCCGCTGGGCATCAGGGGACGGACCTGGTCGGCGTCGGCGGCGTTGTCGAGCACCACCAGCATCCGGCGGCCCGACATCAGTGACCGGTACAGCGCGGTGGCCTGTTCCTCCTTGAACGGGATCCGGGCCGCGGGGACGCCGAGCGCGGCGAGGAATCCGGCGACCACCTCGATGGTCCGCACCGGCGGGCCGGGGCCGAAGCCGCGCAGGTTCACGTACAGCTGTCCGTCGTCGAAACGCCCGGCCACCCGATGCGCCCAGCGCACCGCCAGCGCCGTCTTGCCCACTCCCGCGGTTCCGGTCAGTACCACGACCGTGGCTCCGCCACCGAGACCCGGCAACGCGTCGTCCAGTGTGGCCAGTTCCTCGGCGCGGCCGGTGAAGTCCACGATGTCGGTGGGCAGCTGCGCCGGGACCGGTTCCTGTGTGGAGTCCGGTGTCGGCTCGGCGGGCTGGTTCCCGTGCGCCGCCGCCAGAAACCCGTCGCGGTCCGGGCCGTCGAGACCCAGGGCGTCGGCGAGCATCCGCGCCGTGGCCAGCCGGGGCCGGGCGCGGCCGAGTTCCAAACCGCTGATGGTGCGGACGCTGACCTTGGCGTGACCGGCGAGTTCGGACTGCGTCCAGGTTCGCCGCACTCGGTACGTCCGCAGCAGGACACCGAAGTCCTCGCCGTCTCGCTTCGACTCCTCGGATTCCACGCGCTCTACAATCACACCATATTCGCCGTAGGTCCAAGCGGTATCGCGTTTTACTCCTCGGGCGTCCACCGTCGCCGGTCGCCACGGTAGGTGCGCCACCACGCGATGCTCAGCGGCACCGCCAGGGCCGCGCTGGCCAGACCGAACCAGCCCACCGTCTCCACCGCCCCGATCTCGTCGGCGATCATGCCCGCCAGCAGCGGACTG
This sequence comes from Stackebrandtia nassauensis DSM 44728, assembly GCF_000024545.1. GTDB lineage: Bacteria > Actinomycetota > Actinomycetes > Mycobacteriales > Micromonosporaceae > Stackebrandtia > Stackebrandtia nassauensis. The sequence continues at coordinate 3,115,001 of NC_013947.1, read as the reverse complement.
GCCCCCGAGGCCGTGGACAGCCCGGTGTTCGACAGTCCGACGACCTGGCCGCGGTGCTCGTCCGGCACCGCCGTGGTGAACGTGGTGGACGCCTGCATGACCACGATCGTCCCCAGGCCGCCGCACACCACGAACAGCAGCAGCGAGCCGGGCAGACCCGGCCGCAGCAGGCAACCGCCCAGCAGGCCCGCGGCCACGATGGCCAGCGTCCCCACCAGCCGGGGACGCAGCCACGCGGGCACCCAGCGGCCGAACAGGTACGCGCCGATGACACCGCCGAGCGGATCGGCGGCCAGCAGCAGCCCGGTGTACGCCGAACCGCCGCCGAGGTCCGCGGCGTACGGGGCCGCGAGTCCCTCGTAGACGGTGATCACCGCCATCAGCCAGCCCAGCAGCATGAGGGTGCGCAGGCCGCGGTCGGTGAAGGCCAGTCGAGCGCCCCGGCTCATGGCCGACAGCCAGCCGGGACGGCTCGTCGCGGTGTCGACCGCCGCGGGGCGGGCCCGCAGCCCGGTCCACACGAACAGCGCCGACGCCAGGAACGTCGCCGAGTCCGCGACCAGCGCGGTGTGCGCGCTGACGACGGCGATCAGCAGTCCGCCACCGGCGAATCCCAGCAGCTGCGCGAACTGGATCGTCATCTGCCGGATGGCCATGCCGACCGCGAACCGGTCCCCGGGCAGCATGTCGGGCAGCACCGCCAGCTGCGCCGCCTTGAACACCGGGTTCAGCAGCGACACCGATCCGACCAGGACACACAGTCCCCAAAACGGCATCCCCGGTATCACGACCAGCAGGATCAGCGCGGCGCGCAACAGGTCGACGACGGCCATGACGGTGCGGCGCGGAAACCGGTCGGCGATACCGGTCAGGAGGATTCCGCCCACGAGGGACGGTGCGTATGTCAGGCCGTAGGTCAGACCGGTGAGGGTGGCCGAGGAGGTGCTGTTGAACACCATGACCGACAGCGCCACCCTGGCCAGCTGGTCGCCGCAGATGGACAGCAGTTCCGCGAGCCACAGCGCGCGGAACTCGCGCACCGCGAACACGTCGCGATACCGGACTCGGGTGGGCGTGTCGACCATCGGCTGTCTCCTGATTCCTCAAAGGTCATGGCATGCGCGGTCCCGGGCCGGCGACCTGTGACCGGCCCGGGACCGCGCGATCGGCGTCGGATATGGACCGACGGCCGATGAACGCTTTACTGGTCCCTACCGCGCATCCGACACCTCCTTCGATCGAAGCTGCTGCTGATAACTTGTGCCGGCTTTAGAAGTCCCTGCTGCGCATCTGGCACCTCCTCCATCGGTAACGCGAGGCCAATCCTGGCGGCCGTCCTCACCCTCGCAAAGGACATGCGGCTGCAGTTGCCACGCAGCTCTAAGGAAGCTTCACAGCGGCGGTTGGGGGTGTGACGGTCGGCTACGGCCAGCTCAGCTGAGGCATCGACGCTCTTTGATCCCATAAACGCCCCACTACCAGGAGTGTTGCGCGTTGACCTACCGGGAATCCACCGTCAGGATCTACATCGACCACAACTACAGAAAGCGGACATTCGGTGAAGAAACGAACCTTGGCCATTTCCCTGTCGGTAACCGTCATCCTCGGCGCCACCGCCGCGATCGGTTACCCGGCCCTGGCCGACACCAAGGGCGCCCCGGGCAGCCAGTGGCCCACAGCCTTCGCCGACGAGTTCGACGGCGACGCCATCGACAAGTCCAAGTGGTCGATCCACTCCGACGCCGAAGCCGACCAGTGCCTGGGCAACAAGGGAAACAAGCAGCTGGAGTGGCACACCTGGGACGCGCTGTCGGTCGCCGACGGCCAGCTGTCCATCACCGCCCGCCGCGACAACCCGCAGTCCGGCTACGAATGGTCCAGCGGCCTCATCTCCACCGGCCAGGCCTGCGGCCACGAACCCGCCAAGCCCTTCAGCGTCAAGGCCGGTGACTACGTCGAGACCCGGCTCCAGCTGCCCGACGAGGCCGGTTTCTGGCCGTCGACCTGGACCTGGAACGGCAACGGCTCCAACGAACAGGACACCTACGAGTACTACAGCGACAACCCGCGGGCGCTGTACCTGACCAACCACTTCTCCGACTCCGGCTGCACCTACAACGCCAAGGAAGACCTCAACAAGGGCTGGCACACCATCGGCCAGCAGCTCGGCCCCGACGAGACCGTCTGGTACCTCGACGGCGAGGAGATCTGCCGGGGCGGCCCGCACGAGGGCGAGGGCGCGCTCGTGTTGGACATGTTCGTCTTCGCCGACATCCCGCCGACCGTGGACGAGGAATCGATGGCGATCGACTACGTCCGGGTGCACCGCCAGTAGCGTCCTCCGGTTTCCACCGAGAAGGGGGCGGTCGCGTACGCGACCGCCCTCCTATGTCGCGTATCTCAGTCTTGACGCAGCTCATGGGCGCACCAAGCGCGAACCCGAGAGCGTTCCATGACCTCGCGGCAACGAAAAGTAACCCGACATGCCCTCCCCCGATCTGCCCCTGCGGCCACGCCGCCGGGTACGTCAACTTCGAACGGTCCCTCAACTTCACCTGGGTGTCACCCGAACCGCACTCCTGACCTCGTTTCTGTTGGTACCCACCGTTTTCGCGGCGGGTACCAACAGAAAGGTCAATATGCGAAAACGTATCGCCGTCGCCGGGCTGGCCGTGCTGCTCACGGCCACTGGCGGACTCGCCTACGCCGATCCGTTCAGCCACACCAGCGATGAACCCACCGCATCGTCCGCCGTCGGCGCCCCGATCGTCACCCTGCCGACCGGTGACAAGGTACGCGTCAGTCGCGACGGTGCCCTGATACCGATAAACACCAACGGAAGACCGCCGCAGTTCCACAGCCCCCGCCTGCCCGGCGGAGACCGGATCCTCATCCCCACCGGCAGCCTCACCGACGTGGCCGCGGGCAAGATCGACGACCGGCTGTTCAACGTCGACGCGTTGCTGCGCAACGGATACACCGACGCCCGGGACGTACCCTCGCCGGACAGGCTCGGAAAGTCGTCGCTGGACGACGACACCACCGCCACGGCCGACACCACCAAGGTCACCGTGAAGTTCTCCTGGAAGGACGGCTCGGCTCCCGAGGCCATCAGCGGCGGCTGGGCCCACCTCACCGAAGGCAAACGCGACCTGTTCATGGAGAACGGCGGCACCGCCACCGTCGCGCTGCCCGCCGGTGACTACGCGTTCCAGGCCGCCGTCGCCAAGGGGGACAACGTCATCACGACCGTCTTCGACCTCACCGTCACCGACAAGGACCAGACCGTCAAGGTCGACGGCGGCAAGGCCAAACGCGTGGGTTTTGATGTGGACGCCGACGACGCCGTCGCGGGCGTCAGCGACTTCAGCGTGTTCAACAATCCCGCCGACGGGCGGGGAACCGCCACGGGCTTCCTGATGAGCGGTTCGGCCAAGGCGTACGCGATCCCGTCGAAGAAGTTCACGGGTCACAAGGCCGGGCTCACGCTCCAGTCAGAACTGTCCAGTCCGTCCGGTGCCGCGAAGCCTTACACGTACAGTCTCTTCGGCGTGAGGGAGAAGGGTATCCCGGCCAAACCCACGCTCACTGTCCACGACGAGGAGCTCGCCGTCCGGGAAACCACCTACAACAAGCTGGGTTCGGCGGCCGACATGGCGCGCGCCAATCTCGCCGACAACGCCGCCTACCCGCCCATGACGTACGCGCCGGGCACACCCGTCAAGCTCGGCACCACGCGCACCGAGTACTACAGCACGGCGCACGACGTCGCCTGGTCACACCAGGGCACCTTCCCCGCCACCGGCGACGACCCCATCGACGACGTGCTGCACCACAGCGGCAAGGTCTCCCCCGGCAGCGAGAAGGCCACGTGGTTGTCCGCGCCGCTGTCGGTGGGGGTGTCCGATCCCGCGTTCCCCTACTACGGCTCCGGGTTCCGACGGTTCCGTGAGGACGAGAGCACCGACTTCCTGGGGGCGACACCACCGGTGTTCACCTCCGGTTCGGCCGACGAGATCATCGTCTCCTACGGCGGCAAGGGCACCAAGGCCACGTTGAGCAAGGACGGCACCGAACTGGACTCCAGCCAGGACGCGGGGGTGGGTGCCTTCATCCCGACCGACGACAAGGGACGGTACACGGCGAGCTTCGATGTCACCCACGGCGCGGACTGGACCCCCCTGGGTACCCGCTCCACGGCGACCTGGACGTTCGATTCCGGTCCCATCACCGAGGGGGCCTCGCTGTCGGTCTCGGCGGTGCGGTTCAACGCCTCCGGTGTCAAAAACGGCTACGCCAAGGCGTCCAAGCCACAGAAGGTGAACCTGGAATACGTCACCCAGCCGGGTGCCGAGGACCGCGACTGCGCGAAGCTGAGCTTCGCGGTGTCCTATGACGACGGCAAGACCTGGAAGAACGTCACCGTCGACCGTGAGGGCGACAAGGCCACCGCGGTGCTCGAACACCCCGGCGACGCGAAGTTCGTCTCCGTCAAGTTCAGCGCCACCGACGACAAGGGACAAACCGTCAAGCACTCCACCATCCGCTCCTACGGCCTCAAGTAGACAACCGGTGTGGGTCGTGCCTCGGCGCGGCCCACCCGGTCCCGGTCACGCTCGGGCGGCGCGTCCTCGCGCGATCTCACCGGTGACCGCTTCCCGGTGGACGCGCAGCAGCACTCCCACCCAGCTGCGAAACGGTGCCCAGTCCGCCGCGATGTCCGCCAGCTCCGCCGCACTCGGCTCCTCGCGCCGGTACAGCTGCGTCATGGTGCGATGCAGCCGGGTCTCGGTGCGGGGAAACACATCCGGATGTCCCGCCCCGCGAATCAGGATCAGCTCCGCCGAGAACGGTCCAATCCCCGCGATGCCCTGCAACTGCTCCAACGCGTCGGCACTGGCCATGTCCCGCAACCGTTTCGCGTCCAGCTCCCCGGCCAGCGCGGCCTCGGCGATCCCGCGCAGCCGCGCGATCTTGACGTCAGTCAGTCCCGGAAACTCCCCCACCTCGGCCAGCACCTCCGGCGTCGGAAACGCCGCGACCGGCCGTCCGGCGACCGTCACGGTCTCCCCGAGTCTGGCCGCCATGGCCGCCTTGATGCCCGCCGCCTGCGTGATGCGAATGCGGTGCCCGATCACGGCCCAGGCGGCGGCCTCGTACGGCGAGTGGAAGCACACCGGTCGCAGTCCCGGATACTGTTCGGACAGTCCTTTCACGATCGGATCGCTCGCCACGACCGCCGGGTAGCCGGTGCCGTCGATGTCCAGCGACATGATCCGCCGCACCTGCGCGCCAACCGCCTCCGCGTCGGCCGCGCCAGTGATCTCGACCCGCACCGTCCCGTCGGTCTCCTGCCGCAGCGCGGCCCCGGCGACGGCCTTGCCGTCGTCGGCGGGGAAGGCCAGTCGCAGCACCTCGTCGCCCGCGCCCTCATAGGCGGCGGGTGCGAACCCCTCCAGGAACCGGGTGCTGGTGGCCAGGTTGAACGGCCCGGCCGGGTTGATCGTCGTCATCGCCCACTCCTATGTCAAGACTTTGACATAGCCTATGGCGCCCCTACGACATTCCCGGCCCATCGCTCAGGGAATCAGCACGACCTGACCGCTGGTACGGCGCGCCTCCAACGCCTCGTGCGCCTCGGCCGCGTCGGCGAGCGGAAACGGCTGTATCGCCGGGGTGAAACTGCCGTCGGCCAGCGCGGCCAGGCTGCGGGACACCAGCTCCCGCGAGCCCTCGGGGTCGGCGAACACCTCCATCCAGGACGTCTCGAACAGCGACTGATGCGTGATGTCGTCCCGCACCGACCTGGCGAACTCGCCCGAGGCCGCACCGAAGGACACCGCCCGGCCACCCGGCACCAGCAGGCCCAGGGCCGCCTCGGCGGTCGCGCCGCCCACGCCCTCCAACACCACGGTGACACCCCGGTCGCGCACCTGCTCCGCCCAATCCGGGTCGGTGTAGTCGACGACGAGGTCCGCGTTCACCGGCTTGCCCCGCGAGGCCAGCCCGATGACGGTCGCCCCGATCCGCCGCGCCCGCTGGGTCAACAGCCCGCCGATGGCCCCCGACGCGGCGGTCACCAGCACCACGTCCTCAGGTCCCAGCGCGGCCAGCTCCAGGATCGCCAGCGTCGTCGGACCGGTGGACAGCATCACCGTGGCATCGGCGAAGTCGACGCCCTCGGGCAGCACGTACAGCTGCGAGGTGTCCGCCAGCGCCAGCTCGGCGTTGCCGCCCTCGTCGATACTGGCCGCCACCCGGGTGCCGATCCAGGTCTCGTCCACCTGCGGCCCCACCGCCTCGACCACCCCGGCCACGCTGCCGCCCGGCACCTGCGGCAGTCGCGGCAGTGGGTGCAGGCCCAGCGGAATCCCGGCGCGCAGCCGGGTCTCCAGCAACTGCACCGGCACGGCCTTCACATCGATGCGGACCTGTCCGGCCGCCGGTTCCGGGTCGTCCATGTGGACATACGACAGGTTCTCGGCGGGCCCGAATGCCGTGAGGACGATGGCGCGCATGACGATGCTCCCTTTTGTCGGTCGGGTCCTTGAGTCTGCAACCTCAACCACGCTTGACGTCAACAAAGCGTGGGACGACTCATAGCCCGGCCACGCGTTGACAGGCATCGAGCGATTTTGATATGTTGCGATCTAGACAACGTGGGAGCGCTCCCAAACCCATTGTCCGGACCTCGGCCCGTCGTGGCCGCTGTCCCTGCCCCAGGAGAACCGCCATGCCGCGCTCCCCCAACCCGCCCGTACTCCGCTCCCTGCTGGCCGCAGCCGCCGCGATCCTCGTCGCCACCGGCGTCACCCTGTTCGCGACCGTCACCCCGGCCAGCGCCCACGGCGTCACGATGATGCCCGGCAGCCGCACCTACCTGTGCTATCTGGACGGACTCACCGACACCGGCGAGATCAAACCCGACAACCCCGCCTGCGCCGACGCGGTCGCCGACGGCGGGGCCACACCCCTGTACAACTGGTTCGCCGTGCTGGACTCCAACGCGGCCGGTCGCAACGTGGGCTACGTCCCCGACGGCACGATCTGCAGTGCCGGTGACAAGTCCCCGTACGACTTCGCCGCCTACAACCAGGCCCGCGCCGACTGGCCAATCACCCACCTGACCTCGGGCGCGAGCATCCAGGTGCGGCACAGCAACTGGGCCGCCCACCCCGGCGCCTTCCACATGTACATCACCAAACCCGGCTGGGACCCCACCCGCCCGCTGGCCTGGAGCGATCTGGAGCCGTTCTGGAGTGCCACCGACCCGCCCCAGTCGGGCGGGCCCGGTGGTTTCAACTACTACCACTGGAACGTCGATCTGCCGCAACGCAGCGGACAGCACCTGATCTTCACCCAGTGGGTGCGTTCCGACAGTGCCGAGAACTTCTTCAGCTGCGCCGACGTGGTCTTCGACGGCGGCAACGGGGAGGTCACAGGCATCGACGCCGAGGTCGACTCGGTCACCGCCATGTCGTGGACGGCGTCCGGTCACGACCACGCCGGGACCGGTGACGCGGCCGCCGCGACGCCCACACCGGCGCAAGGTTCCCTGTGGACCTCACTGTGGCCGGTCGGCGCGATCATCGCGTTCGCGCTGATTGCCGCGCTGGTAGCCAACATCCGCGCTCGACGGCACCGCCAAGCCTGACACCCGCACGCACGAAAACGGTGGCCCCGGTCTTAACCGACCGGGGCCACCGCGGTGAGTGAGAGTCAGGTCAGCGGCGGATGGGCGTTGGCCAGCAGCTCACGGAACTGCGCGCCGAACCAGTGCCCCGACAGCGGGGCGTCGGGAAGCGATCCGGGCGGGTTGAACCCATTGCGGATGTTCCCCTCATAAGTCGGATCGCACATCCGGTCAAAGCCCTTGCCCTCGTCGTTGGGGATCTCCTTGCTGGAACCGTCGGACTCGCCCGGCGGTTTCATCCACACATAAGCGTCGATCCCCGACTCGGGAGCGGCGGTAGGACGCTCCCCCAGCCCGGCCCCGGACTGGTTGCACCAGTTACCGAGGTGGATCCTGCGATCGAGGCGTCCACCATCGACATAAGCGTCCACCGAAGTAGTCGGGCCAGGCCCGGCCGGACGCGCGGAACCACCCCAGCCGTTACGGCCGGTGTCGATCAACATGCCGATATCCGAGTTGAAGCCGATCCGGACCAGTTCGGCGCGGAACGCCTGCGCGTAGGACAGCTCGTCCACGTAACGGTTCCAGTCGATCCACTTCGCCTGGCGCACGGTCTGGCCGTTCACGGTGTCATTGATCGTGAAGTACGGCTCCTTGAGGGCACCGTAGTTGGCGGTGTTGGTGATGAACCCGTGGACATTGTCCACGCTGCCGGAAGCCTGAGCGCCCTCCAGCAACTTCCGTGCACCGGGCGCGAAGTTGTCATCCCAACCCAGCCAACCGTGATGGCCGACATCCAGGTAGTTGTAGACGTTGTCGATCGCGCCGAACTGCCGCAGCGCGTAACCGATGCCGTTGACGTAATTGCCGTTCGCGGCCATCACATCGCATTCCGGCGTCGCCGTGGGACGCGGGCTGACATTCGTCACGAGGTTGGGCAGCGAATCGATCTCCACAACGGTCACGATGCGCAACCCCGCGTAGGCCGGGTCGGCGAGAATCGCCGCGATCGGATCGATGAACTCGTCGCGGTACCTGCCGATCTCGTCGGGAGCGAGTTCTCCGTTCGAAGCCAGTGCGGAACAGTCGCGTCCAGGAAGGTCGTACACGACCAGCTGCACCAGGTTCGCGTCCTGGGCGAGGGCCGCGTCCAGGTGATCGCGCAGGCCCATGGCACTGCCCGCGCCCTCGATGGCGGCGATGCGGTCCAGCCACACGCCGGTCGGCTGGTCCGCGATGGCGCTGCCACCGGGCTCGGCGGCCGCTTTGGCCGACCATTCCGGATTTACGTAAGGCCGAGCCCCCGCATACGGGTTGTCGACGCGAGCCTGAACTGCCGGGCCGTCGGCAGGGATAGCGCTGGCCGTAGAACCAGACACCAGCACCGCCCCGATCGACAACAACATCACGGCGAACCGCGTCCAATAACGTCTGAGTTGGGACATGAAGGTCTCCTTGTCGGGCGGAAGAAGTGTCGTCAAATCCGACACCTCCACAACATGGGAGCGCTCCCACACTCCATGCTCCCAACCCCCACCCAAAAAGTCAACACCCCGTAACCCCCAGCAACCCACCCCACAACCCATGCACCCCAACCAAACCCCGCCCCCATGCACCACGCCCAACGGTCCTCACAGGAGGCCCCGCCCCGCGCACCCCACAGCAAGCCACTCAGCCGCTCGCCCCGCAACACCTCCACCCACCCGCACGCACGCCCACACCCAGCAGGCAGCAGGCAGCATTAGCCTTACGCACCACGCCCAATCCCGCGCACCAGCCCATCGGCCCCACCCTGGCGCCCACGCTCGCCAGACACCGCCGCACCCAATTGCCACCCCAACCCCGTCGGCCCCACCCAGACGCTCGCACCCACCAGGCACTGCCCTCGCACACCACGCCCCATGGGCAGGCTCCAGGCTCCAGGCTCCAGGCTCCAGGCTCCAGGCTCCAGGCTCCAGGCTCCAGGCTCCAGGCTCCAGGCCGAGCCTCACATGCCAAGCGCCACCCCCTCAGCACCCCACGCCCATAGGCAGGCTCAAGCCCTCAAGCCCTCAAGCCCTCAAGCCCTCAAGCCCTCAAGCCCTCAAGCCCTCAAGCCCTCAAGCCCTCAAGCCCTCAAGCCCTCAAGCCCTCAAGCCCTCAAGCCCTCAAGCCCTCAAGCCCTCAAGCCCTCAAGCCCTCAAGCCCTCAAGCCCCCAAGCCCCCAAGCCCCCAAGCCCCCAAGCCCCCAAGCCCCCAAGCCCCCAAGCCCCCAAGCCCCCAAGCCCCCAAGCCCCCAAGCCCCCAAGCCAAACCTCGCATACCAGGCAATCCCCACACGCAATGCCCAACGGGCATCGCAAGAGAGGCCGCCCCCCGCACACTGTGCCCAACAGGTATCGCGCGAGGAGCCGCCCTCGCCTTGTGAGGCTTCCCACGGCTCGCGCACACCAAAACGGAGATCGATTGATCTTGGCTATCGAACTCTTGTACGATCCTCGTGTTTCGCAAGATCATTTTCGCGCCGACGGTGGGCGGACGCGCGAGCCTGGAGGTTTATGGTGTGGCGAACCCACTGGCCCTGCCGTCCCCATCGGACGACCCGCCGAACGGCGACATCCGTCAACAGCTGGCCGCCACCCTGGGCCGCCGAGCCTCCGAGATAGAACCGGTCCTACCGGTGACCCCGCCCCTGGCCGAAGTGCTGCCCGAGCGGGGGCTGCGCCGAGGCGCGACCGTCTCGGTCACCGCCTCCACGGCGCTGCTCATCACGCTCGTCGCCACCGCCTCGGCGAACGGCGCCTGGTGCGCGGTCGCGGGCCTGCCCACCCTCGGGTTGTTGGCCTGCGCCGAGGCCGGTGTCGCACTGGAGCGGCTGTTGCTGGTACCCGACATCACCTCCGACTGGTCGCGAGCTACCGCCACTTTGCTGGAAGGGTGTGACATTACGGTCGTGGCTCCACCGTCGAAAGTGACCGAAGCCACATCCCGCAAACTCGCCGCCCGGGCCCGGGCCCACAAATCCGTCCTCATCGGATACGGCACCGACTGGCCCGGCGCCGACGTCGTCCTGTCCCCCACCACCTCGGTGTGGCACGGCATCGGCCGAGGCCACGGACGGCTGCGCCACCGCGAACTGGGCGTCACCGCCACCGGCCGCCGCACGGCGGGCCGCCCCCGCCACACCACCCTCCACCTCGGACTGCCCGAGACCCCGTCCGTCACCCCACCCCGCCTGCGGACGGTGTCCTGAATGCGCGCGCTCGTGGTGTGGTGCCCCGACTGGCCGGTGATCGCCGCCTGCCGGTCCCAGGGCCTGGACGAGACCGACCCGGTCGCCGTGGTGATCGCCCACCGCGTCAGCGCCTGCTCCGCCACCGCCCGCCGCACCGGGGTCGAGGTGGGCATGCGCCGCCGCGACGCCGCCGCCGTGTGCCCGGACCTGCGACTGCTGGCCGCCGACCCGGACGCCGAGGCCGCCGGGTTCGAGCCGGTGATCGCCGCCCTGGAGGAACTGGTCCCCGCGGTACAGGTGCTACGCCCCGGCTGGTGTGGCCTACCCGCCAAGGGCCCGTCCGGCTGGTACGGCGACGAGGAAGCCGCCGCCGAGACCATAGTGGAGTACATCGCCCAACTCTGCGACCTGGAGGCACGCGTCGGCATCGCCGACGGCTTCTGGCCCGCCTCGGTGGCCGCGGTGTCCGGCGCGATCGTCCCCACCGGCCACAACGCCCAGTTCCTCGCCGACCGCAACATCGGCCTCCTCGGCCTGCCCCCACTGGTGGAACTGTTGCGCCGCTTGGGCATCAACACCCTCGGCGCCTTCGCCGCCCTGCCCCGCGACGCTATCGCCGAACGACTCGGCACCGTCGGTCTGCGAGCCCACGCCCGCACCCGCGGCCACGACGAACGCCTCCCCGCACCCCGCACCCCACCCGTCGACCTGGACGTCTTCGCCGACTACGACGAGCCACTCGACCGTGTCGACACCGCCGCTTTCGCCGCCCGCACCCTGGCCGAACAACTGCGCGCCACCCTGGCGGCCCGCGAACTGGCCTGCACCCGACTGGTCATCGAAGCGATCACAGCCCAGGGCACGGGCCTGCGCCGAGTCTGGCGCCACCGCACCGTCCTGCGAGCCAGCGACGTCGCCGACCGGGTGCGCTGGCAACTGGACGGCTGGCTCACCCACGGCGGCACCGGCGCGATCGTCCACCTACGACTGAGTCCCGAGGGCATAGTGGACGCCAGCGCCCTGCAGGACGGGCTGTGGGGCCAGATGGGCGACGGCCTGGAACTGGCCGACGGTTCGGCCACCAAGGTGCAGGACCTGTTCGGCCCCGAAGCGGTACTCCACCCGGTTCCGCAGGGCGGCCGCAACCTCGACGACCGGATCGCCCCGACCGTGTGGAACCAGGAGCCGCTCCCCACCGACCCGGTGAACCGCCCCTGGCCGGACAGCTACCCGGCTCCCTACCCCCACACGGTCTACCCCGCCCCACCCCGGGTACGCCTGGAAACCTCGACCGGCGAAGCGATCACGGTGTCCGGACGCGGCGTCCTCAGTGGATCCCCCGCCCACGTCGTCCTGCCCAACGGACGGCGCCTGCCAATCCAAGCCTGGGCGGGTCCCCACCCCCTCGACGAACGCTGGTGGGACCCCGCCCGCGCCCATCGCGCCGCCCGGCTGCAACTGCTGCTGGAGGACGGGCGCGCCGTCGTGCTCGTCCGCAGCGAGGAAGTCTGGCGGATGGAGGCCGGTTATGACTGACCGCTGGGGAGGCCGCAGCAAGAACCTGACCTGGCGGCAACTGCGCGACATCATGGTCGGCTCAGGCAGAACCGAGGTGGGGAAGCCCCGGCATCTGCGACTGGTCACCGACACCACCGAACCGCCGCCACCCACACCGTCGACCCCAGCCGCCGTGAACCCGACCGGCCACGACGGTTACGCCGAGCTGCACGCGCACTCGTACTTCTCGTTCCTGGACGGCGCCTCCTCCCCCGAGGACCTGGTGACCGAGGCGCTGCGGCTCGGCCTGTCCGGACTGGCCATCACCGACCACGACGGCCTGTACGGCGCGGTCCGCTTCTCCCAGGCGGCCAAGGACACCAGCCTGTCCACGGTGTACGGAGCCGAGCTGTCGCTGGGGCTGAGCGGCGAGCGCACCGGCGTGCCCGACCCGTCGGGCACCCACCTGCTGACGCTGGCCCGCGGCCCCAACGGTTACGCGAAACTGTCGGCCACGATCGGCAACGCCCAACTGGCCGGCGGGCAAAAGGGACTGCCCGACTACGGGTCCCTGGAGGACGTGGCGGCCGCGCTGCGCGACGAGGTGCTGGTGCTGACCGGCTGCCGCAAAGGCCCCGTGCGCCGGGCGCTCGCCGACGGCCCCGACGCCGTCCGACGGGAACTGGAGCGGCTCAAGCACTTGTTCGGCCCCGAGGGCGTCGCCGTGGAACTGACCGACCACCGGGCCTTCGTCGACACCGATCACAACCAGCTGCTGTTCGACCTGGCCACCGACCTGGACCTGCCCGTGGTGGCCACCAACAACGTCCACTATGCCCGCGCCGCCCGGCACCGGTTGTCCCAGGTGATGTCGGCGATCCGGGCCAACCTGCCCCTGGAGGAGCTGGACGGCTGGCTGCCCGCGGCACCGGTGGCCCGGCTGTGCTCGCCGTCCGAAATGGCCGAACGCTTCGCGCCCTTCCCCGGGGCGGTGGCCAACACCGTCCGGCTGACCGGGGAACTGGCCTTCGACCTCGACCTGATCGCCCCCGCGCTGCCGCCGTTCCCGGTCCCCGACGGCCACGATGAGGCTTCCTGGCTCCGCGAGCTGGCCCGCGAAGGGGCGCTGCGTCTATATGGGACGGCCGCCGAACGCCCGGAGGCGTACCGGCGACTGGAACACGAACTCGACATCATCACCAATCTCGGGTTCCCCGGCTACTTCCTCATCGTCCGCGACATCGTCGGCTTCTGCGAGGAGAACCGGATCCTGGTGCAGGGCAGGGGTTCCGCCGTCACCTCCGTGGTCTGCTACTGCCTCGGCATCACCGCCGTCGACCCGGTCCGCTACAACCTGCTGTTCGAGCGGTTCATGTCCCCGATCCGTGAGGGCCCGCCCGACATCGACCTCGACATCGAGGCCCGCCGCCGCGAGGAGGTCATCCAATACGTGTTCACGAAGTACGGACGCACCTACGCGGCCCAGGTGGCCAACGTGATCAGCTACCGCCGCCGCTCGGCCACCCGCGACGTCGCCACCGCGCTGGGCCACTCCCCCGGCCAGATCGACGCCTGGTCGGCCAACTCCCCCCGCCGCGGCGGCCCCGCCCTCGACGAACTCCCCACCGACGTGGGCACCTACGCGGGCCAACTGCTCGGCGCGCCCCGCCACCTCGGCATCCACAGTGGCGGCATGGTGATCTGCGACCGTCCCGTCATCGAGGTGGTCCCCGTCGAGCACGCCCGCATGGAGAACCGCACCGTCCTGCAGTGGGACAAGGACGACTGCGCCGACGCCGGTCTGGTGAAGTTCGACCTCCTCGGTCTGGGCATGCTCACGGCACTGCACGAGGCCGCCGACCTCGCCAACACCCACTACGCCACCGGCATCGACCTGAAGAAGCTGGCGCCCACCGACCCCGACGTGTACGCGATGATCCACGCGGGCGACAGCGTCGGCACCTTCCAGATCGAGTCCCGCGCCCAAATCCAGCTCGCTCCTCGACTGCGCGCCGAGAACCTGCACGACCTGGCCGTCCAAATAGCCCTGGTTCGCCCCGGCCCGATCCAGGGCGGTGCGGTCCACCCCTACGTCCGCCGCCGCCGCGGCGAGGAGCCCATCGAGTACCCCCACCCCACCATGGAAGCCGCCCTGAAGCGCACCCTGGGCGTCCCCCTGTTCCAGGAGCAGATGATGGCCCTGGCCAGCGACTGCGCCGGTTTCTCCGCCGCCGAAGCCGACGAACTACGACAAGCCATGGGCGCCAAACGATCCGTCGAACGCATGCAGCGCCTCAAATCCCGCTTCCTCACCGGCGCCGCCGCCAACGACATCACCGGCCCCCTGGCCGACGACCTGTGGTCCCGACTCGAAGCGTTCTCCGGCTACGGATTCCCCGAATCCCACGCCATCAGCTTCGCCTACATCGCCTACGCCTCGGCCTACCTCAAGCGCTACTACCCCGCCGCCTTCCTGGTCGGCCTGATCCGCGCCCAACCCATGGGCTTCTACTCCGTCAACACCCTCATCGCCGACGCCCGCCGCCACGGCGTCACCGTCCACGCCGTCCACATCAACCACAGCTCCGCGACCACCACACTGGACCAGAAAGGCGCCCCCGCCCTCCCCGAAACCACACCCGCCACCTGGGGCGCCCAAGGCCCCACCGTCCGCCTCGGCCTCGACCAGATCCGCGGCATAAACACCGAAACAGCCGAACGCATCGTCCGGGGCCAGCCCTACACCGACATCTCCCAACTGGCCCGCCGAGCCGAGATCACCACCACCCAACTCGAGAACCTCGCCACCTCCGGCGCCCTCGCCGACTTCGGCCTCACCCGTCGCCAAGCACTATGGACGGCCGCCCCCGCCGCGGCCAACACCCCCGACACCCTCGACGGCACCACCACCCTCACCCCACCCACCCTCCCGGGCATGAGCGCCGCCGAACTCACCGCCGCCAACCTCCACACCACCAACAGCTCCCCCACCACCCACCCGATCACCCACATCCGCCACCAACTCGCCGCCCACGGCGCCATCCCCATCCACCTACTCTCCACAATGCCCGACAAATCCCGGGTCACCATCGGCGGACTCGTCACCCACCGCCAAGCCCCCGAAACCGCCCACGGCGTCCTCTTCCTCAACCTCGAAGACGAAACCGGCCACGCCAACATCGTCTGCCCCACCGGCCTCCGCCTCACCCACCCCCGCCCGACCCACACCGCCCCCGCCCTCCTCATCCGAGGCCGCCTCGAAAACCACGACGGCGCCCGCTCCATAACCGCCGACAAACTAACCCCGCTCCAAACCACCGCGAAAATCCCCATCCGCGACTTCCGCTGACCGGCGAGTCGGGCTATTCCAGAACAGCTTGGTCAGTCGGTAATGAGCTCGATAACACCGTTCATGTGGCCCATCGCGCAACTCGGACATCCTCATGGGGCAGAAAGGCCCCGTTTCACTATGGCGGAACGCAAGTAATATCCCGAGCACGTTTCGTATTGGAAATTGGAGGCCCAATGTACGCCGTATTCGACACTGAGACCACCGGCATCATCCCTGGAATGCACCACCGGATCATCGAGATCGCCGTAGTACTTGCTGACGACGAAGGTAGCATCGAAAACACTTGGTCGACTTTGTTGAACCCCGATAGAGACCTTGGGCCACAACATATCCATGGCATCAAAGCTCGCCAGGTCATTGATGCGCCGAAATTCGGCGACATTGCCGGACAACTGATTCAAATGCTGTCTGGACGGACGCTCGTCGCACACAATCTGCCATTCGATCTGCGTTTCCTGAGCGCTGAGTTCGAACGCCTGGGACATCAACTCACCTACAACCACCACCTGGGTGTATGCACGATGAACTGGTCTACGACGTTCCTGGAGGGCGCGAGCCGATCGCTGCCTGAGTGTTGCAAGGCAGCTGGAGTCCAGCTAACTGGCTGGCATTCGGCGCTGTCGGACGCCGAAGCAACAGCGGCCCTGCTGAAACACTACATCAATGCCGCCCGAGGAGGGGTGCCGTGGCACGACCGCCTCCCCCTCTCCCGGTCTTGCACGTGGCCAACAGTTCCGGTGACGAACGCCCACGTTCGCCAGCGCGAGTCAGTGCCGCATAAACCTTCACACGGCGATCCGTTCATCTCCGCGCTTGTTGACTATCTACCGCGTGTCCAGTCTTCCGAAGTCTCCGATCCATATTTGGCCGTTCTGGACGAAGCGCTTTCCGATCGATATCTGTCAGCGGACGAGACCGCCGCGTTGCGAGCGCTGGCCACGAGTTTGCAGATCAGCGATGTTCAGACCCGACAACTGCATCACGACTATCTGGAAGCGTTGGCGCGAGTAGCATTGGCCGATCATCACCTGTCGGCTGAGGAAGAAGAAGATCTTCGTCAGGTGGCAGGGATTCTCGATCTACCCTTGGAAGCGATCGACTTGGCTATCAAGGCTGCTCAGGCACTTTCGAAGGATAGCGATACGACGCCGCTTCCGATCGCTCCTGGGGACATGGTGGTGTTCACCGGGACGATGCCGGAGTCGCGTGAAGAGTGGGAACAGCGCGCGATTGAGCATGGGTTCGTGCCGCATCGAGCGGTGACTAAGAAGGTCAAGCTGGTGATCGCGGCTGATTCTGACTCATTGTCGGGCAAAGCGAAGAAAGCTCGCGGCTACAACATCCCCATCATGGACGTCGATCGGTTCCGAGAAGTGTTGGGGTATCCAGCACCGGCAGCTTGGTAGTTCGTCGGTCCGGGGCATCTCGCTTTCATCCCCGACCAACAAGAAGTCATGGAGCCAACTAAACACACATTGAAATGCTCTGATTCAATGAGGTCTGCCGCAATCGGGGGACCCGCTCAGCTGAATGAGGACTCATGAGTCACCGGGACATGTACGACAAGAATGATGAACTCGAACAGGTCGTCAATGCGAAGATCGAACAACTTCGACCGCGGTTGCTTGACCTGAGCCGCAGGAACCCGTTGATCTCCACGCCTTTGGACAGCAGACGCGGTTCATATGTCCGTGTCGTCGATGAGTTGCCCGACGAATTGTTCATACGGCTGTCCAAGGGTGAGCGGCTTCGGTTCGCAGCACTTCCCGACTTCGAGGACGAGCCCGCTGACGAGCAAACCGACCAGTTTCAGGAAGAGCTTCACCTGGCGATGGCGAATGACGAGGTCTACGCCGCCGCTATAGATGACATCAATCCTGGTGACGATGACGCTCCGGTGAAGGAAATCGCTGCCGAACGTCAGTTGCGGGATCGTCTGCGTGAGCGGTTGGGGATGCCGGACCGAGGCACTCGGGACAATCCCAAACTGCAGGAACACGCGAAGTCGTTCGGGATTTCACCGCACTATGATCTGCCAGCACCGGAGAACGAGCACACGGACGGTCGTCACAATGACGACGAGATCCAGACACTCTTGTTGCCGGAAATCATGGAGCGCACGCTCAATCGCATTCGGACCAAATGCCGTACGTTTCAACAGGAGACCGGTCTGAACGTAATGCAGGCGGCCTTTGGATATCTGGACTGGTCCGATCCCGAGTCTAAAAAGCGCTGCTACTCCCCGTTGATCCTGGTTCCCGTCGAGCTAACCAAGACGAACAGTCCCCGAGGCACGCGATTCCATGTCACCGGTTCCGGTGAGGAGGCGTTGCTGAATATGGTTCTCGAAGAGAAGCTCCGTGGTGAATATGGAGTACAACTCCCCACATACGACGGCGGGTCGATTGAGGACTATCTCGAGGAGGTTACGCGGCAACTGCCCCGGTCATTGAGTCCTCAGGTACGGCGTTTCGTCACCTTCGGTGCGTTCCCGTCGGCGCAACTGGCGATGTTCCACGATCTGGATACTCAGCTACGCGACTTCGCCGCCAATGACGTGGTCCGACACATTCTCGGTGGATCCGATGACGCGCAGGGGCTCAACCTCTTCGCCGAGGAATACCACACCGATGCCCCGGAAATTGAATCCCAGGTGCCACTGCTGGTGACGGACGCGGATTCGTCCCAGTTCAGCGCTCTCGTTGACATCGCCAGCGGTAAGAGCCTCGCTGTTGAGGGGCCACCGGGAACCGGGAAATCACAGACCATCGTCAACGCGATCGCGGCTGCGATGTTGCAGGGCAAGAAGGTGTTGTTCGTCGCTGAGAAGACTGCGGCACTGGACGTCGTGAAGTCGAGGCTGGATCATCTGGGGTTGGGACCGTTCGTCCTGCCACTCACCGCGAGTGGCGCTTCGCGCCAGCAGGTCCTGGCATCGGTGGCCGAGCGTCTGGACCTCGTCGTCGATGACAAGCCCTCTACGCGGGAACCACATCTAGAGGAATTCCGTCGGGTCCGGCAGCGCCTCGCCGACTACATCGCATTGATGCGGAGCGACGTCGCCGGAACCGGCCACACGGTTCACGACGTATTGGGGCGGGCTCTGCGATTGGAGGTGAACCTTCGCGACATCGCGTTGCCCGAGGTCGAAGCCGATTCTGTCGATCATTTGGCCGCTTCCCGAATCACTGAGATCTTGTCTCTCGCCGCGCAACTCGTCGATGCCCACACACATGCTTTCAGTCGCCCGTCGGGTTGGTCAGGTGTTCACGGGAACCCACTCGACAGGTTCACCACCGACGAGGCACTACGATCAGCCGGCGACATCGCGAAGCTCTCGGGCGAGGCCGCCCGACTTCGTGACACCCTCGCTGAGTACGGCGCACCGTACGAAGCGTCTCCCGACGATTCTCGTTGGCTGGACGAGACTTTGGTGAGCCTGCTGAAATGCGCCGATCGAACCGACACGGCGTTCGCCATCTGGATCGCGCGGCATGACGCCAGCACGGAAATACGAGAACTGCTAGCACAGTGCGAATCCCTCCGATCGATGTGCGGGCGGTTGGCAACGCGGCTCGTGGCCCCCTTCGACGCCGACTTGCGACAGCAGTTGCGAACTGTCTTGGCGGTTTGTGAATCCACAGGAATGGAGACATTGGATCGCGCAAGCCTCGAATCCCACATAGCTCAGCAGACCGCCATTCTGTCCAACGGTGAAAATGCGTTGCGCCTGCTCACTACGCTGGTCTCACACGTTCCTGGTCTCGCAGACTGCGGCTTGACGGCTGTAGCCGCCGCCGCGACGCTGATTCGTCAGACTCCTCGTGACGCGCTGCTATTGCGCAGACCGGATATGGCTGACCCTCGAGCCACTCGGACCCTTCAGAGTGGAGTCGAGCATCTTCGCCGACTGCGACAGCGACGCGCCGAACTGGACGTTCGCTTCGACGTCATGCGTCTCCCCGACGCGGACATGTTGGGTCACGAAGCGGAGATCCTCGCCAAAGCGGGCATGTTCTCGGGCTTGAGCAGCGGGTACCGCCGTGCCAAGCGCCGCTGGCTTGATCTACGCCGCCAAACCGATGCATTCAAGCGGGCTGACGCAGCCCGGGATCTCAAGCTGCTCACCGATTGGAGACGTGACGCGACAGCTTTCGCCGATGATCGCGAGTTGAAAGCATTGCTAGCCTCGGACTTCACCGGTGTGGACACCGATCTGAGCATCATCGAATCGCTCACAACCTACCTCGCCGGGGTCGAGAACCAGTTCGCCGCACTCGATAGCCGCTCCCTGCGTTCGCTACTCCATAATGGTGAAATAGACGTCCTGGCCAGCCTGGCACAGGTCGAACTCGACGGATTTCCAGGCTCCGTCACGGACCTGGATTCTGAATTGCGGCTGCGGCGTGAAAAACTGCGACTGTTGGAGGCCGGGCTCCAACAAATTCTCGCGCTACACCCGCGCCTAACCAATCCGAACGCGACCTCTCCACACCAACTTTTGGAACTGCGCGACATCCTCGACTCGTACGATTCCGGTTTGAGAGCGATAGCAGAACACCCCCTGCGAGAGCCGCTTGGTCGTCGGTGGTGTGACGAACAGCTGCGCCACGAAGACTTGGCCGCCGAGCTCGACTTCGCCGAGCTGATCTCTCGCCGACCCGACTGGATTAATTTCTACTGCACGGTGATCGAGCATCGGGACCTCGACAAGATCGCGCGTCTGGTCAAGGCGGATACCGCACCAGCCGTCTTCGCGAAGATGAGGGGACTGACCGACTTGGTGGAGCTTCCATCACGTCCCAAGGACGAGCTCGTCGTCTATGCGGAACTCACACAACAATTCGAACACATGGCGAATGATCGGTCCGGGCTGGTGCAACACGCTCAGGCACACACCTGCTCCGAGCGGGTGCGGGCTTTCGGTTTCGGCGCCGAACTCGACGCGATTCTGGAGCACGAACTAGGTATCGACAGACTCCCCGGGGTCATCGAAGCCCGGATCTATCGGTCGCTGGCCAGGTGGGTCCATGACCAGCACGGTGAGATTCTGGCAGCATTTCGACACGATGGGCTCGACAAGCTGCGACGGCGGTTGGCCACGTTGGACCGGGCCATCATTGCCGAGTCCGCTGGATCCGCGCGCCGGAGTCTGTTCCACAACGCCGCTCCGCCCACGGGTATCGGTTCGGGCTTGAAATCCAGCTACACAGAGATCGCTTTGCTCAATCATGAGGTAAGCAAGTCGAAGCGCCACATCCCCATTCGAGATCTGACGCGTCGCGCTGGGGCAGCACTCCTCGAACTGAAACCGTGCTGGATGATGTCACCGTTGGCCGTCGCCCAATATCTCGACGACCCTAACCTCCACTTTGACCTGTGTGTGATCGACGAAGCCTCTCAGATGACTCCCGAGCACGCTGTCGGCGCGCTGGCTCGGTCATCCCAGGCGGTCATCGTCGGTGACACTAATCAGTTGCCGCCGTCGAGCTTCTTCCGAAAGATGGTCTCCGAGGGCGACGAGAACGAGGAGGACATCGTCGAGGATTCCATATTGGAGTTGGCGAATTCCGCATTCCGGCCGTCACGGCGACTGCGCTGGCATTACCGGTCCCGGCATTCCGGGTTGATCGCGTTCTCCAACCATCACGTTTACGACGACGACCTGATCGTATTCCCATCCGCCGCCGAGGGCCTTTCGAACATGGGTGTCTCGCTGGTCGCGGTTGATGGTTCCTATCGGGCGGGAACCAATTCCGCCGAAGCTGACGTCATGACAAACGCGGTGTTGCGGTTCATGCATGAACACCCCGGTCGGTCACTCGGCGTCGTTACGCTGAACCAGAAACAGCGTGACCTTGTCGAGGAGAAGATCGATCATGCCCTGAACCACGACGCTCGGGCGCTCGCATACGTCCGCAAATGGGAACGTGATCGAGACGGGCTGGAAAGTTTCTTCGTGAAGAATCTGGAGAACGTCCAGGGCGACGAACGCGACGTGATTTTTATCGGGACGGTCTACGGCCCGGATTCGCAAACTGGGCGGGTTTACCAACGGTTCGGACCCATCAACGGTGTCGCTGGAAAGCGACGGCTCAACGTCCTCTTCTCTCGCGCGAAGAAACAGATCGTCACGTTCTCGTCCATGTCTGCGGCTGATATCTCCGCACAGGCCGATACCAATCCGGGTGCGAACATGCTCAAGCGCTGGCTCGATTATTCCAAGACCAATCGATTCGAGACCGGAGAGATTCTTGATCGTGAACCCGATTCCGACTTCGAATACCATATCGCCGAACAGATCCGAGCTCTCGGCTGTGAAGCCGTGCCACAAGTCGGAGTCGGTGGGTTTCGCATTGATATCGGCGTCAAACACCCGCAATGGCCACACGGCTTTCTGCTCGGGGTGGAGTGCGACGGCGCGAACTATCGTTCTGCCAAGTCCGCTCGCGATCGTGATCGGCTCCGTCAAGAGGTCTTGGAGGGGCTTGGGTGGACACTTCACCGGGTGTGGTCCACGCACTGGTTCGACGACCCTGCCACAGAGGTCCACAAGCTTCGTGTACAGATCGAGCAACGATTGCGTGAGGTTCAATCGACCGACGGCGCCACGTCGGCTGACAATGCGACAACGTTTAAGGACGCCGTCGCGGAAGAATTGGCACCAGAGTTGGCTCCATTGATGCCGACCACCACAAATCTCGCCAACCGGGTCGATGCCGATCAAGTCGCGATCGGCAGCCGCATTCGCCTGCGATTCCTTGACGGTAATCGTGAGGTTCACGAGGGCACCATCGCTGAGGACGGGGACGGTCCAACCCATATTCCCGCCAACTCACCGCTGGGAGTGGCAATCATAGGGGCCGAAGTCGGTGACGTCGTTCCGTTGCTCGTGGACTCGCGCATACGTAGATTCGAGGTTGTGGCTGTCTGGACCCGCACCTGATTGACAAGCAAGTTTTCACCATATGAAAGTGTCGAGAAACTGACACTCCGGATTGGTGGTTGTCGATTACAGTCCCGTGGTCGCGTCCAAGCAGAACACGGGAGTTCTCCTTTCATGCCCCTGATTCAGATCCAGTCGCTGCCCCTCCCCGCTGATGACGATGCCGCCCAACTTCGGACGCATCGACTACTTCGTACTTACTTGGAGAACGCCGGAATCGGCGATGTCGAGTCCGTGCAAGCCGACGCGGCTCCCGAGGGTGCGCGCAGCTCCGGCGGCATCTTGCTGAACATCTTCAACATCGTGCTCAACCCGGTCTTCTCCGGAGCCGCCTCCGTCGTCGTCACCATGCTCTTCGAATACGTCCGCCGGGGAAAGCGCCCGGTGACGGTAAAAGTCAACGGAGCCGAATTCACCTTCGATGCCACAACAATCCAACAGAATCCGGACCTTGTCGCAAAACTCCTGTCGGCCGCCATCGGTGAGGAGGATGGAGAATGAGCCGTCATGCTCTCGTCGTCGGAGTGGCCAATTACCACAAGGACCGGACTCTGTCCCGGCTTCCCGCCGCGCACGCCGACATCAATGTTGTCAGCCGGGTGCTGAAAGAGCGGGGTGACTTTGATGTCAAAGCCATCGTCGATCCCGACCACCAGGAACTGATCCGGGCGTTGGAGGACTTGTTCGACAACCGCAGTCCCGGCGACACCGCCTTGGTCTATTTCTCCGGCCACGGTCTGCTCGACAAGAGTCTAGAGCGGTTGTACCTTGCCACCAGCGACACCGAGGAAGGTCGGCTCGACTCCTCATCGGTTGACACCGAGGTGTTGCGCCGATTCACCGCGAAAACCAGCGCTCACTGCAAGCTGGTCTTCTTGGACTGCTGTTATGCGGGTATGGCCGGCGACGGGTTGAGGGCCCGCAGCGGCCGGAAGGTTCCCATCTCGGCGCAGCTCAACAAACACGGCACGGTCATCCTCACCTCCAGTGATCGAATCAGCCGGTCCTTTGAGGATCCGAAGGCAGCCCATCGCCCGGCATTGTTCACCGAAGCCGTGGTCGAGGGCCTCAACGGCGGTGCCGCTGACACCGACGGTGATGGATGGATCAGCGTGCAAGATCTCGCCGATTATGTGCAACGATCGGAGAAACTGCGTCACCAGACGCCGCAGATGTTCGCCAACGGCGTCACCGGCAGTATCCAGCTCACCCGGACCACGGCGAACACCTCCAAACCGACCCACTCACCGACGGTGGTCACGGTCAACGGAGTCCCCGAGCCGCTGCACCCCGTATCAGATCCATTGGACAGTCGTACCTGGGAACGGTTGCTGAACTACTACTTGGCTTGTCTGGCAGCGGAAGCCGGGCACGCTGGCTGGCTCAAGCCTGGGGACCCCTCGGGACATGTGGCCTGGCCGGGCGGGACCGAACCAGTGTTCAGCGGATCCGGTACCGCGGTCGAGCTGCCCGAACAGGTCGACGAGTACATCACCGAGCGGGTACAGACGGCGGGGTCGTTCCAGTACGGGTACCCGGTCGTAGTATTCGCCGAGGGCGAGCAGAAACGCTTCGCTCCACTGGTGGTAACCGAACTGGTGCCTGACGGGGAGTCGAAGGCCAAGGCGGTCGCAGCCGAGCTCAACACGCAGGTACTGCGGGAAGCCGGCCTGGAGCAGACCGAGATCATCGAGTTGTCTGAACAGTTCGGACAGAACTTCCGCTATGCCAATCCACAGCAGTTCGCCGAGCAGCTGAAGCTCCTGACCATCGGTATCGGCTTGAAGACGCCACAGGAACCGGATCCATTGAACCTGTCGACGCGTCTGTTCGATTCACCGTTGGTTTCCGGGATCCAGAACCTCGCCGTCGTGCATCACGTCCCCGAACGCGGCAAGGCAACCGACAAACTGGTTCAGGACCTCAGGGAAATGATCACCAAGATCCCGGAGTTCACAGCCACCGCACTGAGTGCCCTGGCACAACGACAACCGGATCCGATCACGCACTACCAGACGCTGGTCTCCCCTGGCCCGCTCAACGAGTCCCAAGAAGCCGTCATCGATTCGGCGATGACCCGGCGGCTGACCGTTGCCACCGGTCCCCCGGGCACCGGGAAGACCGCGCTGGTCACCGCTTTGACAGCCACCGCCGTGGCGAACGGGCAGACGATCCTTATCGGATCGACCAACAACAAGGCCGTCAACGGTGTGCTGGACAAGGCCAATACCATCACACCAGGATTGCTGATGCGCACCGGCAACAGACAGATCGTCGCCAGAGAGCCGGACGTCCTCAACCGGTTGATAATGGACGCGAAGCCGACCGGAAATGCCAGCCTTTCGGCGGGCCGGGTGCGCAACAGCCACGCCCAGTTGACCACCCACCGCTGTGAACTCGATTTGCGCCGCCAGACCGAGAACGACCTGCTGGCAACGGTTCAGGAGTTGCAGCGGTTGCGAGAGGAGTTCAATCCGTCCGCGGCCGTCGCGGAACTGCTCAACGCGCCGGACCCGGTTCTCGAACGAGCACTCGCACGCTCGCAACGAGCGACAAAGCGTTGGCCATTGGGCGTAATAGCTCGGTACTGGCTCCGCAAGTGGTTGGAGATCACGGCCGTTGACAAGCGGCAAGACCTGGTTCGGCTGCTCGAACTGGAGCACCAGCGTCGTGGCATCAAGTCGAATATAGACTGTCTGCCGCCCGAGCAGGAAGTCTGGAAGCAGGCACGGCAGGCAGTGGCCGAACGGATCGCGCACAGCAGCCAGCTGATCGCGTCCATTATGAACCACAACATCAGCAACGGTCGCGCCGCGATCCAGGAGCGTCTCGAGGTGCTCAATCAGCAACCTCCGAAGACCTGGCGCGGATTTCAGCGGTTGTTGCGTCATCTACCCGGTTGGGCCGTCACCGGGCATTCGTCACGCGTGATACAACCCAAACCAGCACTCTTCGACCTCGTCGTCATCGATGAGGCGGCACAGTGCCCGACTCCGATGGTGCTGGCCTTGCTCATGCGCGCCAAACGGGCCCTGATCATCGGTGACCCCCATCAGATTCCGCCGGTGGCGGAACTGAGTCAGTCGTACGACGACTTGTTGCGGCGTAAGCACAAGCTGGGTGAGGACTGGCTGAAGGAACGCCGCCTCAACTATGTGGGTGGTTCGATCTACCACGCATGCGCGCTGGCGGCAGGCGAAGTCGCACTGCTGGACGAGCATTACCGCTGCGATCCCGCCATCGTGGCAACTCCGAACCGGGTCGTGTACCAAAAGCAGCTGTCGGTGCTCACCGACACGACCCGGCTAGCGATACCGGCGGCACCACCCGATACTCCCGCCGTCGAGGTCATCGACCTTCCAGGAACGGTCACTCATCCGGGTAAGAAGTCGTGTTTCAACTCGGTAGAAGCCGATCGCGTCGTGGAACTGGCGGCAGGGTTGCGAGTCAAGTATCCGGACGCCTCCATCGGTGTCGTGTCCCCATTCCGGGCCCACGTCAACCTTGTTGAGGGCAAGCTGACCGAACTGAAGCTGGAACCGGAGGTCGTCGTAGGCACCGCGCATACCTTCCAGGGGGACGAATGCGACATCATCATCCTGTCCCCTGTCGGCAGTGACGGCATCCGTGAAATGTCAGCACAATGGATGGTCAAGCAGACCAATCTGTGGAATGTGGCCATCACTCGCGCCAAGTCCCGATTGTTCGTCGTGTGTGACCGCGGTTGGTGGGGACAGCACCCCAGTCTGCTAACGCAGCTTCTCGAAGAGACCGAGAATCATGATGTCGACGACGCCAGTTCCGAACTGGTCGACCGGCTGCAAGGCGAACTGGACGCTGCCGGAGTCGAAATCATCGCCAGGGATCAGCCGATCGCCGGCCAGCACTGTCATCTACAGATCGCGGGCGCTCGTAGGCCACGAGCCCTGTTCGTGGACTTGGGCGAACCTGACGAGGGCAAGGCTTACCGGCAGCTGCTCGCCAAGCTCGACCTGATCGCCGGTGCCGGAGTCGAACCGATTCGTATCCCCGCGTGGCGTTGCCTTTCCGAGCCGGACGCCGTAGCTCGCGAGTTGGCCCAGTCCTGACCAGAACTCCTTCACCGCCGCGTTCCTGCTCAAGTCAAGGTTCGAGCAGGGTCTCGGCTTTGGGGGTTTGGTGGTAGCGGATTTCGTGGCCTTGGCGGGTGCCGGTGATGAGGCCGTTGGCTTTGAGGACGGACAGGTGGCCCGAGACGGTGGCGGGGGCCAGGGCGTAGCGGTGGGCCAGCCAGGTGGTGGTGGCTGGGGAGGAGAGGCCGGTGAGGATCATGGCTCGGGTGCGGCCGATGAGGGTGCCCAGGGTTTGGGGGGTGCCGGGGGTTGTGTGCCAGAGGGTGCCGAGGCCGCGGGCGGGGTAGATGAGGGTGGGTTGCCAGGGTTCGTCGAGGACTACGACTACTTGGTCCCATTTGAAGGCGCTGGGGACGAGGATGAGGCCTTCGCCGGACAGGTCGCGGTGTTCGTCGTCGCCTTGGGTGCGGGTGAGGGTGTTGTCGTGCCAGGTCAGGCGGGGGTGGAGTTCGGTGAGGAGGCGGTCGAGGCCGCCGGTGGCCAGGCGGCGGGTTTGGAAGGTGATGTCGGCTTCCAGGAGGGCGCGGATGCGGGGCCAGACGGGTTGGACGAGGTGGTGCCAGGCGTCGTGGATGAGGGTGGTGAGGCGGTCGAGGGTGGCGGCGGGGTCGGCGAGGAGGGAGCGGCCTAGAGCCGAGTCGGCGGCGCCGGGTGTGTCGGCCAGGGAGCGGGTGATTTCGGTGTGGACGCGGGCGGGTGGGGTGGCGGCGATGCGGACCAGTTCGGTGGCGAAGTCGGCGGCGGTTTCGAACGGGGGTGGGGACAGGAAGTCGGGGGTGTAGCCCCGGCGGGGTTGCAGGAGGGTGATGGGGCGCAGGTCGAGGGTGGTGGCGCGGCGGCGGACGGATTCGAGCCAGCGGTGGTGTTCGCCGGGTTTTTGGGGGCCGGTGAGGACGCGGATCGCGGACAGGACTTCGAAGGCCGGGGAGATCGCGAAGCGGGTGCGGCGCAGGTCGGCGGGGCTGAAGCGCAGGGTGATGGCGATGGTGGGGCCTCCCGTGGTGGTGAAGATTCGGTTGTGGGCGAATCTCTTGGTTGAGGATAGCCGGGGCGACACGATGGGCTCACCAACGAGGTGATGGAGGAAAGACATGAACGCGACGTATCCGCTGCCGAGTGCCGAGTGGGAGAAGCGCAACGACGAGCTGTGGGCCGCGATCGATGAGTATGAGCCGGAGGTGTTCGTGGCGTTGGTGGATGAGCACGCCGCGAAAGTGCCGAAGGGTACCGGTATCGCGGCGTTTGAGCGGGCGTGTTCGTTTGACTCGACCGGGCATTCGGACAAGGCGGTGCCGTTGTACCGGGAGGCATTGGAGAACGGGTTGACCGGGATTCGGCGGCGGCGGGCGGTGATTCAGCTGGCCAGTTCGCTGCGCAATGTCGGGCACCCGGAGGAGAGTCTGCGGTTGCTGACGGCGGAGATGGAGGCCGGGTCGGATGAGTTGGACGACGCGTTGCGGTGCGTGATGGCGTTGACGTTGACCGCGTTGGGCAGGGAGCGGGAGGCGGTGTCGATTCTGTTGATCGCCATGGCCGATCACCTGCCGCGGTATCAGCGGTCGATGAAGAACTACGCCCGGTTGCTGGTCGAGTGAGGCGAAGGCGGTAACACTGGTCGGCGTGGACATCGAGGTGATCGCGACCGATCTGGACGGCACGCTGTTGGATGACGAGGGACGGGTGTCGGCAAGGACGGTGCGGACGCTTGGCCGGGTGAGGGCCCGGGGTGTGGCAGTGGTCGCTGTGACCGCGCGCCCGCCCCGGGTTTTCGATGAGTGGCGGGAGCTCGGGGGTGTGGTGGACGCGGCGATTTGTTCCAACGGTGGGTTGACCTATGTGCCGGGTGAGCGGCGGGTGGAGTCGGTGCGGGCGTTGGATGCCGGGGTGGCCGCGGTGGTGGTGAAGGCGTTGCGGGCGGTGGTGCCGTCGGCGGCGTTCGCGGTGGAGACGGGGTTCACGGTGTTGGCCGAGCCCGGGTATGGGTGGGTGGATTCGGTGGGGCATCGGCGACAGCGGGTGGGTTCGTTCGAGGAGGTGCTGGTGAGGGCGGATCAGATCGTGAAGTTGTTGATGCATGACGCGGCGGGGCGGGCCGACGAGATGGTGGCGGCGGTTAGGGCGGCGGGCGTGGACGGGGTGGAGGTCTCGCATTCGGGTGGCAGTGGGTTGGTGGAGATGTGTGCCGCGGGGGTGTCGAAGGCGACGGCGTTGGAGAGGTGGTGTGCCGGACGGGGTGTGGGTCCACAGGGGGTGGTGGCGTTCGGGGACGCTCCCAATGACGTGCCGATGCTGAGCTGGGCGGGACGCTCGTTCGCGATGGCGGACGCGCACGCCGAGGCAGTCGCGGCGGCGAGTGGCCGGGCGGGGTCGAACAATGCCGACGGGGTGGCGCGGGTGGTCGAGGCGTTGGTGGGGTGAATCCGTCGGGCGAATCAGCCCAGGGGGTTGTCGCCGGGTGACAAGGTGAGTACGGCGGTGCCGTCGGCGACATCGGATATCCGCACGTCGAGGTCCTGGCATCCCAGGGCGGACTCCTTTCCCGCGGCGACGACCGCCGAGACCTCACCGCCATTGCCAGCGGATCCGAAGGTGCACTCGACGGCCACTTCCTTTGTGGAGATGTCCGTCACCGAGATCTTCTTCTTGGTCTCGCCACCGTCCACCTTGAACTCGACCTTCTTGGAAACGGCGACCTCGCAGCGGCCGTCACCACAGGCGTCGTAGTCGGTGCCGTCCTTGGCGGAGGCGGCGGCCTTGCTGGCCGCGTTCTCGTTGTCGCTTGACGATCCCTCCTCGGCACCGCTACAGGCAGCGAGGCTGACCGCGAGCATTGTCGCGGCGATGACGGAGACGAGTCGTTGGCGCCGTGGGCATCGGCGGAATGGCGTCATGTTGGGAAGTGTAGATGTGTGTCGCGCGGCCCGAGAGGCTCGCGTTCGGCGTGTGCGCCCTGGAGGCTCGACGCGTTCGTGATGCTTGCTCGGGACCGGTCCCGGTGGGTGGGCCATAGCGTTGTTGGTCTACATGCGAACGCATCTCTTGTGTGAAGGTGGACGATGGCGTTGTTGCGCGACGGTGGTGCTCGCCAGGTGGGCGGCTACGAACTGGGCTCGGGGCGGGATGACGCATCGCCCGCGGTCATGAACCAGGTGGGGCCCAATGGCGCGCCGATGGCTTATGTCCCGCCGCCCCGGCCGCCCGTGCCGCTGCTGCGACGGCGCGGTGTCATCGTCGGCGCCGTCGCCGCGCTGTGTGTCATCGTGGTCGCGGCTTTGGCGGCCGTCATCGTGCTGCGGCCGCAGCACACATCCGGTGTGCTCGACGGCGGCGGCACGCCCAGCGAGGCGGCTTTGCCCAGTTACGCCATAGCCGACGAACGCACCCTCGACCCGCCCGAGACACTCAACGCGTTGACATTCAGCCCGGACGGGAAGCTCCTGGCCACCGGCAGCGGATACAGCCGAAACACTCAACTGTGGGATGTGGACACCGGTGAGCAGGTCGCCGAACTGAAGGGCACCAGCCCCTGTGCCCAGGAATTCAGCCCGGACGGCAAGCTCCTCGCGACCGGCGGATGTGCGGGCGAAGAAACCGGGGTGCAGCTGTGGGACGTCCGCACTGAGGACAAGATCGCCACGATCACCAAAAACGACAGTGAGGATCTGGCGTTCAGCCCCGATGGCAAGACGCTCGCCACCATTGGCAACAATCCCCACGACGGCCTCAGGCTGTGGGAAGTCTCTACAGGAGATGAGATCATGCATCTCGACATGGAAGACGCCATCGATTTCACCTTCAGCCCCGACAGCGCCACATTCGCCGTCACTCCCTCTCGCGCCGACCTCGATGACCCCTTCAGGGCCGAGTTGTGGGACATGCGAAGTGGCGACAAGATCTCAAGCTTCACCGTCAACGGTGGCACCGTGACCTACAGCCCGGACGGCAAGACTCTCATCACTGCCAGCTGCGGCGGTACCGTTTCACGTTGGGAGGTCCGGACCGGCGACAAAGTCGACTCCCACAGGCTGGTCGATTGTTTCGATCTCAGCTTTAGTTCCGACAGCAAGGTTCTGGCCATCGTGAACCTTGAATTCGAGGAGCCTCCAGGTACCACACTGTGGAGCGTGGAAACGGGCGACAGACTCCTCACCCTCTCCACACAAGAGGCTTATCACGTCGCGTTCAGCACCACGGGCAAGGCGGTGGCCGTCAACACCTCTCTCGAAGCCAACACCCATGACGAAATCGTCCTGTGGCGGCTCAAGTGACGGTGTCGCGCGAGTCATAGCGGTCAGGGTTGCGGAGCGAATCGCTCCGCATTACCGTTCAAACGGAGCAAAGCGCTCCGATTGAACGAGAGGAACCGTCATGAACACCGAGATCGAGGCCATTCACCGCACCTTCGCCGAGTACCAGGAGCACCAGACCGAGCCGGAACCGTTCTTGGCCATGCACCGCGACGAGACCATCGTGGTCAACATCGCGGGGCGGCGGGTGCTGGGCAAGGAGGCGCTGGCGCAGGCGATGACCGCCGCGTTGGCGTCGCCGCTGGCGCAGGTGCGCACCACCTTGGACATCGAGGATGTCCGGTTCGTGCGCGAGGACGTGGCGCTGGTCAGCGCGATC
Source organism: Stackebrandtia nassauensis DSM 44728 (assembly GCF_000024545.1). Classification (GTDB taxonomy): domain Bacteria; phylum Actinomycetota; class Actinomycetes; order Mycobacteriales; family Micromonosporaceae; genus Stackebrandtia; species Stackebrandtia nassauensis. The sequence goes on along the minus strand of NC_013947.1, from coordinate 3,083,621 downwards.
AAGAACGTCCACGATGAGCGCGACGAGAAGGACGAGGCGGACGCGGGGTTTCCGAGCACGGGAGCGTTGACACTGTTGCTGTCCAAGGAGGAGGGACAGTGGCGGGTGGCCTTGGCGCAGACCACTCCTCGGCTCGCGACGTGAACGGCGGTGGCCGTGGCGCGGTGTCCGGCGAGGGCACCGCGTCGCGGCTACAGTGATGATCATGAATGAGGTACTGATTCCGGTTGAGGGTGGACACATCTGGGCCGACGACTCGGGCACCGACGGGCCCGTGGTCGTGTTGCTGCATCCAGGGGTGGGTGATTCGCGGATCTGGGAGCCGATCCTGCCGCGACTGACCGCTCGCTACCGGGTGATCCGTTATGACGTTCGGGGGTACGGGCGGTCGCCCAAGCCCGCCGCCGCGTTCACGTACTACGGGGATTTTCTGTCCGTTGTGGAGCACTTCGGACTGGATCGGGTGCGGCTGGTGGGTTGCAGCATGGGCGGCGGGGTCGCGTCGACCTTCGCGGTGGAGCAGCCACAGCGGGTGGAGAGCCTGGTGTTGTTGTGTCCGGGTTTTCCGGGCTTCGACTGGCCCGAGGACGACACCGACGCCGAGATGGAGGCGCTGATCAAGGCCGCCGACGTCAACGGCCTGGCGCTGCTGGGGATGCGGTTGTGGGCGCGCAGCGAGGAGGACCTGCCAGCGTGGCGGCAGTTGCAGTCGGCGGCGGCCGGGTGGCTGGCCGAGGCGGAGTTCCTCGGTGAGGAGCCGCCGGTGTTCGATCGGCTGGGTGAGGTGTCGGCGCCGACGGTGCTGATGGTGGGTGATCTGGATCTGTCGGCGTTGATCGACAGCAATGTGCAGGCGTCCGAACGGATCCCGGGGTGTCGTCTGGTGTGGATGCCGGGGGTGGATCATCTGCCGCCGTTGCGGGAGCCGGGGTGGGTGGCCGACACGATCGTGAAGCATTTCGAAGGAACACAGGGAAGTTAGGTAAGGCTGACCTAAGTTAGGATGGCGGGGTTTCCACCCCCGGAGTCGAAGGAACCCGCCATGGCCCGCACCAACATGACCTCCACCCGCGTCAAGCCCGAGACCGCCCAGCTGGTGACGTTGCGGGTGTTGCGCAGTCAGCGGATTTCGCCGCACTTCGTGCGGGTCACGCTCGGCGACGGCGACATCGGGCAATTTAAGTACCTCGGGTTCGACCAGTGGTTCCGGCTGTTCATCCCGGTGTCGGACGACTCGCTGAGCCGGTTGCCCAACGCCACCAAGGTGAACCTGCCGATGTACCTGAAGTACCTGCGCATCGCCAAGACCGATCGCCCCGTCCTGCGCAACTACTCGGTGCGCGCCTTCCGGCCCGAGGGCCCGGAGCTCGATGTGGACTTCGTGGTGCACGGCCACGGCGACGACGCCGGACCGGCCGCGACCTGGGCGCAGAACTGCAAGACCGGCGATCCGGTGGCGGTCATCGACGAGGGCTGCGGTTTCAATCCGGACGCGTCGCTGCGTCGGGTGACGCTGGTGGCCGACGAGTCCGGGCTGCCCGCCGCCGCCGGGATCCTGGCCAGCCTGGACGCCGACGTCACGGGGCAGGCCATCCTCGAGATCCCCGACGCCGCCGACGAACAGGAACTGCGAGCACCCGACGGCGTCGCGGTCACGTGGCTGCCGCGCGACGGATCATCCGAGATACCGGGCCGGTTGGCGCTGGCCGCGGCGATGGAACTCCCGCTGCCCGCCGAACCGTTCTACGGCTGGGTGGTCGGGGAACAGCAGCTGCCCACGGGTTTGCGCAGGCACTGGGTCAAGAACGGCGTGCCCAAGCAGAACATCATGTTCTGCGGCTACTGGCGCACCGGCAAGGCCGCGGGCTGAGCCAGCTTCAGTCCCGGTACTTCCACAGCCGGTATCCGGGTTCGGTGGCGCAGGCCAGATTCGGCCCGGCGATCTCACAACCCGGGTAGGCCGGATAGGAGTCGAGTTTGGACACCCGGCCGTCCTCGGCCTCGACGATGGACACCTCGGCGTCGTACACCTTGGCCTCGGCGCTGGTGTAGTCCGAGGCGCTGACCGCGGCGAAGACCTTGTCGTCGGCGGCGGTGTACCAGCCCTGGAGGATCTCCCCCATCTCCTTGAAGTCCTTGTCGTACAGCTGGGTCTCGATGGGGCTGTCGGTGCTGTAGCTGGAGAAGTAGGCCACCGCCATGGTGTCGCCGACGAAACTGATGGAGGCGTAGGAGGCTTCCTTGTCCTCGGGCGCCTTCCACACGACGCCTTCCTTGAGATCAATGACGGCGTTGCCGGAGCGGGTGGGTTCGCTGGTCCAGTAACCGCTGGCGCACATGAGTTTCGCGGTGCACGGCGACAGCTGCGTGAAGGTCTGTCCCTTCTCGCCCTTCCAGCTGTCGATCTTGGCGAAGTCGTCCTTCATGTCGTAGGCGGTGATGGTCTCGCGGGTGCGGTCGTCGTTGGTGGTCTTGGCGTACAGGACGTCGTCGAAGGCGAGCAGCGCGACCGAGCCCTCGGTCACGGCCGACTTCTTCTCGGTGACGACCTTGCCGTCCTTCTTGTCGAGGATCTTCACCGATCCGTCGTATCCCACCGTCAGCAGCTGTTTCGCGTCGATCGGGTTACCGGCGTAGGGCAGGTCGCCCAGGTTGTCGGCGCTCGCCACGGCGACGGTGTTGTCGCCGGAGCCGACGTCGATGCTGGCGTCCCAGATCTTGTCGCCGTTCGCGTCCAGGACCTCCATGTCGCCGCCGGTGGTGGTGCGGACCGGGACACCGCCGATCATGCGGTGGTAGGTTCCCGAGTCCTGTGAGGTCAGTTCGTGGGCTTTGCCGGTCTTCGCGTCGACCAGGAAGGCGTTGGTGGACGAGGACGCCGTCTCCTGCACCAGCAGCGCGTCCTGACCGGGGTCGATATAGGTCACCGAGTACTCCTCGCCGACCGCCAGCCCCTCGTCGAGGCTCCACTTCTCGGCGCCGGTCTTCGCGTCGGCGGCGGTGATCCAGGTCTTGCGGTCCTGCGAGGTGGTACGGAAGTACACGGTCTCCCCGGCGAAGACGACGTCGTGGTAGGTGCCGTCCCCCATTCCCTCGGGGTAGGCGATGGGGCCGTTCCAGACTCCTCTTTGGCCGGAGGGTCCGTCCGTTGTGGTGAACAGGATGATGCCGCCCACCGCCACCAGCAGCACCGTGGCCAGTCCGGCGATGATCAGCGCCACCGCCGTCGAGCCCGCCGGTCGGGGGGCGGTCGGGACGGCGACTCCGGGATACGTCGGCGAGATCGGCACGACCGGTTGGGTGCCGGTGTGGGGCGAGGTGGGGTCGGTCATGGCGTCCTCCGGGCGGGAAGAGGGGGCACCACGTGCGTGCTGCCCCCGCCCCCGAAGGATATCCGGACAAGGTGTCGCGATCGTGGACGCTTCAGTAGAAGCCGGGTTTGGTGGGGCTGGCGCGCCAGATCCACCAGGTGGCGGCCTGGAATCCCAGCAGCACCGGCAGTACCGGGACCGCGGTGGCCAGCAGGAAGTCCAGTGAGGAGTTCGCCGCCACGGCCTGGGTCAGGGTCAGGGAGTGGGCCGCGTCCAGGTCGACGTACAGGTACGGGTACATCGCGGCCGCGGCGATGATCATCGGCAGTGTCGCGGCGGTTCCGGTGGCGATGAGGGCCAGGCCGGGACGGTTGCGGCGGCGCAGTCGTTGCGATGCCAGGATCACCGCGATCAGTGCCAGCGCGCCGATGGCGGCGATGACCGGCTGGTTGACGGCGTGGGCGTTGACGGCGGCGGTCAGGGCCGCGGCGATGACCAGGACCACGGCCGAGAACGTCATCCGGGAGCCGATCAGGGCGGCGCGGCCGCGGATGGGATCGGGGGTGCGCACAGCCAGCAGGCTGGCACCGTGCATGGTGAACAGTGCCGTGGTCAGCGCGCCGGTGATGATGGGCAGTGGCCCGAACCGCACCGGCATTCCCTGTAGCACCAGGCCGAAGGACGCGCCCCAGCCGAAGGAGATCAGCGCCGCCGACCCCACGATCAGCAGGTCCCACAGTGGACGCGCGAACGTGGCGCGGCTGCGGATCTGGACCGCGGCGGTGAACAGGACGATCGCGGCGATCAGCGGGAACAGCGCCGGGTACAGACCGGTCAGCAGGGCGCCCTCGGCCAGCGGGAACGCGGCCAGCAGCAGGCCGAGCCCGGCCACCAGCCACACCTCGTTGCCCAGGAAGAACGGGCCCAGCGCGCCCAGGATCAGGCGGCGTTCGGTGTCGGTCCTGCCGCACAGCCGCAGCAGCACCCCGACGCCGTAGTCGTATCCGGCCAGGGCGAAGTAGCCCGCGAACACGGCTCCCAGCAGCACATAGAACAGTTCAGCCACGGTTGGCTCCTTCCAGGACGGGCGCGGGTGCGGCCGCGGGTTTGCCGTAACCGGCGTCGGGTTCGATGCCGAAGATCTCGCGGTTGGGTCCGCGCACGGCGTGACGGGTGATGAGCCACCAGTTGGTCAGCAGCAGCAGGCCGAGCAGGACGGTGAACAGCCAGAACGATGTCCACAGTGTGGTGACGCCGATGTCGCTGACGGCGTCCTCGGTCTTCTGGACGCCGTAGACGATCCACGGTTGGCGTCCCATTTCGCGGAACACCCATCCGGCGATGGCCGCCGCGAACGGGAACGGCAGCGCCAGCCAGAACAGCGGCATGAAGAACCACAGCTTGGCGGGCAGTTTCCAGATCACGATCGGCGACAGCAGCAGCATGATCGGGGTGGCCAGTTCGGCGGTCAGCATCATGATGTGGAACGCGGGCTCGACACCCAGTCCTTTGCCCAGTTCCTTGGCGGGCTGGATCTGGTTGACGAAGCCGTACTGGGCCCAGCCGGTGCCGAACGCCCAGATCATGCCGAACAGCCCCATGAGGTAGCCGAGCCGGAACGACCGGGTGAAGAAGTCCTTCTCCTTGCGGCGGAACAGGTGTGCGGCGCTGACGACCACGAGGATGACGCCGCCCGCGGTCAGCGCGGCGCCGAGGATGTGCACGAAGGCCCAGATGGTGCTGGGGTTGTTGAACAGTGCCGCGGCCGAGGTGAGGTTGGCGCGGCCGTCGTCGGTCAGTTCGAAGCCGGTGGGGTTCTGCATGAACCCGTTGGCCACCAGTACCCAGAACGCGGAGGCGTAGGCGGAGGCGGCGACCAGCCAGATCAGCAGGGTGTGGATCCAGACCGGCAGTTTGCCCCAGCCGAAGATCCACAGTGCCAGGAAGGTCGACTCGGCGACGAAGGCCACCAGGGTCTCGACCGCCAGCGGAGCGCCGAAGACGTCACCGACCAGATGCGACAGTCCGGACCAGTTGGTGCCGAACTGGAACTCCATGATGATGCCCGAGGCGATGCCGACGGAGTAGTTGATGACGTAGATCAGTCCCCAGTAGCGGGTCATGCGGAAGTGCAGGGCGCGCTTGACCGGGTTGCGGGTCAGGGCGGCGCGGGTTTGCAGCGTCACCAGTACCACGACCAGGCCGAGGGTGACCAGGACGAACATCCAGTGGATGGAGGTGGTCACGGCGAACTGGAGCCGGGCCACGTCGACGGCGGTCATGACCCGCCTCGTTCTGATATGTAGGTGAGCAACATGTCGTGAGCCTACATGTCGACAGACGCAATATGCAAATCTGCCGTAGAACTGGCATTTTCGTCTCACTACCGGTAGATTTACTACGCATGAGGGCAGACACATTGCGTGGACACCTGGACGCCATGCTGCTGGCGGTCCTCGAATCCGAACCCCACCACGGTTACGCGATCATCGAGGCGCTCAAACAGCGCAGCGGCGGCGAGCTCGACGTGCCCACCGGCACCGTCTATCCGGCACTGCGCCGTCTGGAGCGTGCCGGGTACCTGCGCAGCAGCTGGAGCAATGTGGGCGGACGCGAACGCCGCACCTACGCCCTCACCGGCGCGGGCACCAAGGAACTGGCCGCGCAACGTGGACAGTGGCGGCAGACCGCCCGCACCATCGGATCGGTGCTGGGCACCGACTAGGGCAGGCTCACCGCGCGGCGAGCTCGCCGAAGAAGTCGCGGACGTCGGCGACCATCAGTTCGGGCTGCTCCATGGCGGCGAAATGGCCGCCGCGAGGAAACTCCGACCAGTGCACGATGTTGTGTGCCTTCTCGGCCAGGCTGCGCACCGGTTTGACCAGGTCGCCGCCGAAGACCGCGACGCCGGTGGGCGTGGCGGTGGGTTGCAGGTACGGGTCGGTCCCCGAGCGCATCGTCTCCAGGTAGATGTGGGACGAGGATCCCGCGGTGCCGGTCAGCCAGTACAGCATCACGTTGGTCAGCAACCGATCGCGCGACACCGCGTCCTCGGGAACGGTGTCGCTGTCGGTCCACTCCTTGAACTTCTCGGCGATCCAGGCCAGCTGCCCGGCCGGGGAGTCGGTCAGCGCGTAGGCGAGGGTCTGCGGCCGGGTCGCCTGAAGGTGGGAGTAGCCGGTCCGATCGAAGGTGATCCGGTCGACGGCGTCCAGTCGTTCCCGCTCCTGTGCCGTCAGGGCCTCGTACTCCGCGTCGTCGGGCCGGGGCGTGGCCAGGGCGTTGAGATGGACGCCGACCACGCGCTCGGAGAAGAGGATGCCCAGCTGGTGCGAGATCGGGTAGCCCCAGTCGCCGCCCTGCGCGCCGTAGCGGTCATAACCCAGCCGACGCATCAGTTCCGCCCAGGCACCGGCGATGCGTTCCACCGTCCAGCCGGTGTCCGGGGTGGGTCCGGACAGACCGTAGCCCGGGATCGTGGGCAGTACGAGATGGAAGGCGTCGGAGGCCCGGCCGCCGTGGGCCACCGGGTCGGTCAGCGGCCCGATCACGTCCAGGAACTCCACGATGGACCCGGGCCAGCCGTGCGTCATGATCAGCGGCAGCGCCCCGGCCTCGGGCGACCGGACGTGGATGAAGTGCACATCGGCCCCGTCGATCGTCGTGGTGAACTGGGGATACGAGTTGAGCAGCTTCTCGTGACCGCGCCAGTCGTACGTGGTGCGCCAGTACTCGACCAGTTCCCGCATATAGGACACGTCGGCGCCGTACTCCCAGCCCACCCCCGCGGGCTGGTGCGGCCAGCGGGTGCGGTCCAACCGGTCGCGCAGGTCCGCCAGCCGTGACTCGGGGATGTCGATCCGGTAGGGGTGGATGTCGTTCATCGTCAGACCGCCTCGGTTTCGGGGAACTGCTCGGAAAGCCAACGGGTGTGGGACTCCCAGGCGGCCTGCTTGCTGGTGCCCAGCGCCGCGCCGATCTGGGTCCACGACGCGCCGACAGCCCGCGCGGTGCGCACGCCCAGCTGTCGTCCGTACCCGGCCTTGCGGGCGATCAACTCCCCCAGCGCCAGCATCTCCAGCGCCTCGGCCGCCGACAGCGGGAGCGGGTCGTCGGCGTTTCGCGGCAGGGCCTCGTCGGTGTCGGTGACCGGTGGCGCCAGGGCGTCGCGGCTGCGCAGCTGGTCGTAGCGGGCCACGGCGGTCAGCAGGGTGTGGTGGCTTTCGAGGTCCTCTGGCGTCGGCATGGGCCAAGTATTGCGTCAAGATTGCTTGACGTCAAGTTTTCTTGACGACTTATCCGGCTCCCAGCGCCTTGGCCCGGCTGGCCACCCGCAGGCACCGCCACGCCAGCCAGATCATGCAGGTGCCCGCCACCAGCGTGATCGGCCCGAAGACCATGCCGAAGATGCCCGCGGCGCCCTTCGGGGTGCCGGGGTCGAACGCGCTGGTCAAGAACGAGCCCGCGATCATCATGAAGGCCAGTTTCCCCAGCAGCACGTAGGCGACCGCGCGTACGAACGCGACCCGAAACGCCAGCCAGCGCGCCCCCAGACCGAACACGACCAGCGCCAGGGCGGCGCCGAGACTGGCCGTCCACGACACGATGTCCTGCAACTGCGCCATCACGAACGCGGCGTCGGGCACCGGCTTGGTGGTGCGCGGCGAGTTCGACCACAGGATCCGCGACGAGACCTCCAGGATCGGACCCAGGACCGCCAGGAACGCCAACGCGAACCGGGCCTGCCGGGCCGCCAGTTCCACCTGGTAGCCACCGGCGATCTCGCGCGGGTCGCCGAACTCCTCGATCGCCAGTTCCACCGCCCGGTCCGGCGGTGTGCCCTCGGCCCGGTAACCCTCGGCGGCGTCGGTCAGGCCGTCGCGGACCTCGCGCAGCATGGATGCCTTGGCGGCGCGCGGGCCGTACAGCTGCGCGCGCAGAGCCGAGACGTGACCGGCGATCGGGTCGGCGTCGGTCGTCGCGGCCGTTGCCGTCATCGTGGTCGCCTCCTGCGAATTCGGGCGGATTCCACTCATGAATACCAGGTGGGACCGGGCGCCGTCATCGGGAGAAAACCTGAAAGAACCCTGAGGGGTTCCTGGTCACAGTGGCTGCGGTTTCAGGGCCGCGCAGGCGCGGTCGGGTCCGTCGCCCACCTTGGCCACCAGATCGCGCAACAGTTCCCGGATCCGGGCGATATTGGCCGCGAAGGCCGCGAAGACCTCCTCCTGGGTGACGCCCTCACCGACGGCGACCCCGGCGTCCACATCGGTCACCAGGCACAACGGCACGTAACACAGTCCCAGCTCCCGGGCCAGCGCCACTTCGGGCATCGCGGTCATGCCCACGATGGACCAGCCCTGCGCCTGGTACCACAGCGATTCGGCGCGCGAGGAGAACCGGGGGCCGCCGATGACGACCAGGGTTCCCGCGTCCCGCATCGGCCAGCCCTGGGAGCGGACGGTGTCCACGGCCAGTTCGCGTCCGGCCACACAGTACGGATCGGCGAAGGACGCGTGCGCCACCCGGGGACCGTCGAAATAGGTGCCATCCCGGCCGTGGGTGCGGTCGACGACCTGGTCGGGGACCACCAGCGTGCCCGGCTCGATGGCCGGGTCGAGACTGCCCACCGCCGACACCCCGATGACGCGGGTGACGCCCAGCGAATCCAGGGCCCACAGGTTGGCGCGGTAGTTGACGCGGTGCGGCGGGTGCTCGTGCGAGGCGCCGTGCCGGGGCAGGAAGGCGACCTCGCGTCCGGACAACCGGCCCAGCGCGATCGGGGCGCTGGCCGGGCCGTAGGGGGTTTCGGGTTCGACGTATCGCGGGTCGTCCAGCAGCTCGTACAGTCCGGAGCCGCCGATGATTCCCAGGCGAGTGACAGAAGCGCTCATTGCCACGACTCTACGATTCCGGCGGACGCGGTGGTCGGCCACAGTCCTTAACAGGTCATTACGGACCCGGCCAAACGCTCGCGCGCACCGCGCCGATCTACCTACGGTTCGCAGCATGCGTGTACTTGTCACCGGCGGCGCCGGGTTCATCGGCTCCCGGATCGCCACCGCCCTGCGGCAGGCCGGACACGACGTCGTCATCGCCGACGTCCTGCTCGCCGCCGCCCACGGCCCACATCCCCGCAAGGACCATCCGCACATGTTGTGCGCCGACGTGCGCGATCGCGGCGCCATGCGGCGCGCGTTGCGCCACGTCGACGTCGTATGTCACCAGGCCGCGATGGTGGGACTGGGCAACGGTTTCGCCGACGCCTGCGACTATGTGGACTGCAACGACCTCGGCACGGCCGCGCTGCTGTCGGCCATGGCCGACGCCGGGGTGCGGCGGCTGGTGCTGGCCGGGTCCATGGTGGTGTACGGCGAGGGGGTGTACCACTGCGCCGAGCACGGCCAGGTGCGTCCCGGCCCGCGTCAGGTCGGCGACCTGGACGCCGGGCGCTTCGAGCCGCCGTGCCCGCACTGCGGCGAAGCGCTGTCGCCCGGGCTGGTCGAGGAGACCGCCACCATCGACCCCCGCAACGTCTACGCCGCCACCAAGATCGCGCAGGAGTACCTGGCCTCGGCCTGGGCAAGGGCTTGCGCCGGACGCGTGATCAGCCTGCGGTACCACAATGTGTACGGACCCGGCATGCCCCGGGACACGCCCTACGCGGGGGTGGCGTCGTTCTTCCGCTCCGCACTGGAGAACGGCGAACCGCCGAAGGTCTTCGAGGACGGCGCCCAGCGCCGCGACTTCGTCCACGTCCGCGACATCGCCTCGGCCAACCTGGCGGCGCTGGACGCCGTGTACGCCAACATTCCCGAAGGGACACTGCGGCCCTACAACGTCGCCAGTGGAACCCCGCACACCGTCGGGGAGATGGCCGCCGAGCTGGCCGGTTTCTTCGGCGGGCCCGAACCCGTGGTCACCGGCGAGTACCGGCTGGGCGACGTCCGGCACATCACCGCGTCCACGCGACGCATCCGCTCCGAACTGGACTGGAAACCGCGCGTCGACTTCCGCAAGGGCGTCGCCGAGTTCGCCGCCGCACCGCTACGAGGAGCCGCGACATGACCGAAGCCGACGTGATCCTCCCCTGTCTCAACGAGGCCGAGGCGCTGCCGTGGGTGCTGGAACGCATCCCGGTGCGGTTTCGTCCCATCGTCGTCGACAACGGCTCCACCGACGGCTCAGCGGACCTGGCCGCCTCCCTCGACGCCACCGTGGTGACCGAGACCCGCCGCGGCTTCGGCGCCGCCTGCCACGCGGGCCTGGAGGCCGCCACCGCCGACATCGTGTGCTTCTGCGACTGTGACGCCTCCATGGACCCACGACTGTTGCGCTCCATGGTGGAGTCGATACGCGACGACGACACCGACCTGGTGCTGGGCCGACGCCGCCCCACCACGATGCGCGCCTGGCCGCTGCACGCCCGGTTCGGCAACATCGCGCTGGCCCGGATGGTGCGCCGCCGCACCGGAACCCGGCTGCGGGACCTGGGACCGATGCGGGCCGCGCGCCGTACCGCGCTGCTCGACCTGGGCATCACCGACCGTCGCTCCGGCTATCCACTGGAGATGGTCGTCAAAGCCGCCGACGCGGGCTGGCGCATCGACGAGGTCGACATCCCCTACCTGCCCCGCTCCGGGAAGTCCAAAGTGACCGGAACCTGGCGCGGCACCTGGCAGGCCGTCCACGACATGCGGGAGGTGTTGCAGCGATGACGAACCTGCTGATCATCGCCAAACAGCCGCTGCCCGGCCGGGTCAAGACCCGACTGTCGCCGCGCTACTCCCCCGCCGAGGCCGCGCGACTGGCCGAGGCGGCACTGTCCGACACCCTCACCGTCGCCGCCGGACTGGCGGCCGAGCGCCGCGTCCTGGTCCTGGACGGCGAACCCGGCGACTGGCTGCCGTCCGGCTTCGAGGTGATCCCGCAGCACGGCCACGGCCTGGACGAACGGCTGGCCAACGCGTTCGACGACTGCGGCGGGACCTCGCTGCTGATCGGCATGGACACGCCACAGGTGACCCACGAGATGTTGGCGCCGGTCGTCGAGTCCGGCGACTGGGACTGCGACGCCTGGTTCGGCCCGGCCGCCGACGGCGGGTTCTGGGCCCTGGGGCTGCGCCGTCCCGACCGGCGGCTACTGCTGGGCGTCCCGATGTCCCAGGACCACACCGGAGTCGTGCAACGTCAACGGCTTGTAGACGTGGGCCTGCGGGTGCGCGACCTGCTGCCGCTGCGCGACGTCGACACACCCGGCGATGTGGACACCGTCGCCGCGCTGGCCCCCGACAGCCGGTTCGCCGCCACCGCCCGGCGGCTGCGCCACCCCAGGAAGGCGGCCGCGTGACCCCTGCCGCGACGGCGACCCGCACCCCCGCGGCCTGGGCCGGTCACCTCTACGACGACGCCATCCTGGCCGGTCAGGGCCCACTGTTCCTGCGACGCGACGACGGCTGGATGCTGCCACTGCCGGTGGAGCGATGGTGCGAGCCACCCGACGCCGCCGACACCGGGCTGCTGCGCCGGTGCGGCGGCGCGGTGCTCGACATCGGTTGCGGCCCCGGCAGATTCGTCACCGCGCTGCATCAGCGCGGCCGACCGGTGCTGGGCGTGGACGTCAGCCTCGCCGCGGTGGCCCGCACGGTGGAGACCGGCGCGCCGGCGGTTCGCGGTTCCATATTCGACCCGGTGCCCGAGGAAGGCCGGTGGGACACCGCTTTGCTGGCCGACGGCAATATCGGGATCGGCGGCGACGTGGCGCGGCTGCTGCGGCGAGTGGCGCAGGTCGTTCACCCGGACGGGCGACTGCTGGCGGAACTGGCGTATGACGATGTCGACGAGACCTTGAGCGTGCGGGTCGACGACGGTGACGGACGCAGCGGCGCGGCGTTCCCGTGGGCCCGAGTCGGTGCTTCCGCTGCGGAGCGGTATGCCTCGGTGGCGGGCTGGCGAATCGCCGAGACCTGGTGCCACGAAGCGTCACGGCGACGGTTCGTCTGCCTGCGGCTCACCTGAACCCCGGATTCGTGAGACAGTCGAGGCATCGCGGAGTGACGACGATGCCGGAGGTAAGTGTTGCACCGTAAGGAACCCGACGAACGACCGACATTCAAGGAGATGGTCTTCGACGAGGACCTGCAACGGGAATGGCTGCGCCGCATGGTGAGGGAACTGCCGTGCTTCGGAGTCCCCGAATGGGACGGACGCCTTCAGGTGTCCCGGCACGGCGGCTCGAGAACCGGTGGACTGCACCACATCGGACTGAAGTACGATCGCGACGGCGGCATGCACGTCGAGGTACGCGCCGACGACGAGACTGTCGCCTTCGAACTGTGGGGCGACGAGACGCGATGGTGGGCCGCGGCGACGCACGCCGGACGCGGCGTGGCAGTCACCGCGGTAGGGGTATCGATCGCTGACATCCGACTGGCCAGGATCATCGACCTCGAACCCTACTTCGCCTTTCGTGACGAGATGATGCGGAAAATGCGCGATCCGCTTGACGACCCGGACTGAGGTGGTGCCGCGAGCCGGTCTTGGCGGTGAAACTCGGCGGACAGGCCGCTGTGCCTCGATTAGGGTGCCGGGGTGACCGACACCGACCGCGAGCGCTTGCGCCAGACCTTCACCGAGGACGCCGAACTCTACGACCGTGCCCGGTCGGGGTATCCCGCGCGCATGTACGAGGACCTCGCCGAGTTGACCGGCCTGAAGCCGGACGACCATGTTCTCGAACTGGGTTGCGGTACCGGGCAGGCCACGGTTTCGTTGGCGCGACAGGGTTACCGCGTCACAGCGGTGGAGCTGGGGGCGGGCATGGCCACGGTGGCCCGGCGGAATCTGGCGTCGTTTCCGGACGTCGAGGTGGTCAACTCCTCGTTCGAGGACTGGCCGCTGCCGTCGCGACCGTTCGACGTCGTGTTCTCGGCGACCGCGTTCTACTGGATCGACCCGGACGTGCGGATGGACAAGTCCGCCGACGCGCTGCGGCTTGGTGGGGCACTGGCCACAGTGACCACCCACCATGTCAAGGGTGGCAGCGAAGCGCTGTTCGCGAGGTTCCAGGACTTCTACGAACGATTCGACCCGTCGACACCGCCGGGTCTGAGGCTGGAACCCGGTGACGACATCCCTTGCGACACCAGCGACCTCGAATCTTCGGAGCGGTTCGGACCGCCCGAGTTCCGCCGCTACGAATGGGACCTGGACTACTCCACACAGGAGTATCTCGACGTGTTGCGGACCTACTCCGGGCATCGGGCACTGGATCCCGCCCAGCGCGACGGGCTGTTGGGCGCCATCGGTGACCACATCGACCGCAACGGCGGCCGGATCACCAAGCGCTATATGACGGAGCTGCGCGTCACCCATCGCGTCGGCTGATCGGGAACTCACCAGCTGGTCAGCAGCGCGTGATTGACGACCAGCGCCAACAGTGCCTGCGCGCCCAGCCACAGCCGCCGCCGGTCAGGCAGCAGCGCCGCCGCCGGGATGAGCCACACCGTGAACGGCAGCCAGATCCGTTCGGTCTCGGCCTTGCTCATGCCCGACAGGTCGGCCACCGCGATGGCGACCAGGGCCGCCAACAGCAGCAGCACGAACCGGTCCTGGCCGGTTTTCGGGGATGGCCGTATCGCCGCTGGGGCGGCCACCGCGCTTGGCCGCATCGGGAACCGCCGTATCGCCGCCGGGGCGGCCACCGCGCTGCGGCGCAGTCCCGCCACGACGGCGGGCCCGATGACGATGACGGCGGCCGCGAGGTTCCCCCACACCCAGTACGCGTAGGACCGCACTCCACCGGCGCCCTGGTCATAGCGTTCGGCGAGCAGGAAATACGCCTCCCACCAGTAGAAGCCCGCGAGCGTGAAGGCCAACGGCACCACGCACGCGCCTATGAGGACCAACGGCAGCGGCCGGGCGGTGCGGGTGATGAGCAGGACCCCCACCGCCACGACGGCGATCAGCGTCAGCCCATACGACAGGTACACCGCCGCCCCGAACAGCAGTCCGGCCCCCAGCGCCACCAGCCACGGCCACCGGCACTCGCGCCGCGCGGCCAGCACCAGCAGCGCGATCCCCCACGCGGCGACGGCCGCGAAGTAGCCGTCGGCCGACACCCCGATCCAGATCGCTGCCGGACTCAACACCAGGAACGGAGCCGAGCGCCGGGCGAGGTCCTCCCCGGCCAGTGCCCGCACGGCGACCAGTATCGCCGCCACCGCCGAGCAACCCACCACAATGCACCACACCCCGGCCCAGGCTCCCCCGCCCAGGCCGAGCCGATCCAAGCCGACGAACGTCAGCACCGCCCCGGGCGGATGCCCCGCCACGTGGGCGGGCCAGTTCGCGGGGGCGTCGATGAGGATGTGATCGCTGTAGCCGCGCAGGGCCGCGCCGATGTCGTCGAAGCGCCCGATGATCGACAGGTACTCGTTGTCGCTGGTCAGCTGCCCGGCAATGCCGCGACGCCAGCCGTCGACAAGCGCCAGCGCGAAGGTCCAGGCGATCGCGGCCAGCCACGCCACCACCACGAGTGCCCGCCACCGCAACCGCGCGGCCAGCACCGGCCCGTAGCCGATCACGGCCACCGCGACGGCGATCGCCAGCGGAGTCCCGGCACCGAAGTGCGGTATGGGTTTGGCCGACAGCGGCGGCCAGTACACGCCGCTGTCGGCCACCGGTTCCACGGACAGCCCGACCCAGAACGCGGCACCGACCAGCGCCGCGCCGCAGGCCACGGCGATCAGGTCCGGGTTCGGCCAACCCTTGAGTTTCCGCACCCGGTCACGGTAGGTCGTCGACGACCGCCAGGGCCGCCATGTCACAAATCCGTTAGATTCGCGTCCTCAGCCCCAGTCGCGTGTGGACAACACCAGCCGGTACCCGTCGGGGTCCTCGATCGTGACACCCCATTCGTCCCAGTACGGGTTGCGGGCGGTCACCCGACGGCCACCGCACCGCTCCAGCCGTTCCACGAGCTCGTCGGGAACCGGTCCATTGAGGTAGATCACCAGCAGGTCCTCGTCGGTGGGGGTCGGTTTCACCGGCTCCCCCGGGTGGTCGGCCAACTCCAGGTGCCAGGCGGCGTCGGTCCAGCCGACCATCAGCAGGGCGTATTCGGTGTGGTCGTCGGTGGCCGGGTCGACGCGCCACAACACGTCCAGGCCCAGGCCCTCCACCCAGAAGCGTTCGGCCGCCTGGAGGTTCGTCGACGGACGGGCGATGCGTACATGTGCGTTGGCGTAAGTCATGGGGGCGATTGTGCAACGACCGATGCCGCGAACGCTTCACACGTAATACAAGTCACGCGGAAAGCGCTTGACCTCAACCATGGTTGAAGGAGCAGGATCAACGAGTGAGAAAATTGTGGGTACTGGCCGCACTGTGCGCGGCCCAGTTCATGGCCATTGTGAACATCAGCGTGGTCAATGTGGCCTTGCCCGCGATACAAAAAGACCTCGACACCTCCCTGGCGGGCCTGCAGTGGGTCCTCAACGCGTTCACCATCTGCATCTCCGCGCTGACGCTGGCCGGGGGCTCGCTGGGTGACCGGTTCGGACGCAAGCGCGTGTTCGTCACCGGCCTGGCCGCGTTCATCGTGGGCACCGTCGTTTGTGCTGTGTCGGTGAACCTGGGCATGCTCATCACCGGTCGACTGATCCAGGGAATCGCGGCCGCGCTGCTGCTCCCCGGTTCACTGTCCATTCTGGCGCAGACGTTCACCGACCCCGCCGAACGCGTCCGCAGGATCGGGATCTGGGCGGCGGTGTCGGCCGTGGGCCTCGTCATCGGACCGGTGGTCGGTGGCGTACTCATCCAGGCGTTCGGCTGGCCGTCGCTGTTCTGGCTGTGCGTCCCGTTGGGCGTCACGGCACTGATCGCGACCCTGGTGTTCGTGCCCGAATCGGCCAACCCCGAGCACGCCGCGATCGACCCGCTGGGCCAGATCCTGGCGATGCTGTCGCTGGGCTCGCTGTCGTTCGGGCTCATCCGCTTGGGCGACAAGGGCTGGGACGACACCGTGGCCCTGATCGTCACCGGAACCGCGCTGGTGCTGTTCGTGGTGTTCATCGTGGTCGAACTGCGTACCCGGACCCCGATGCTGCCGGTGCGGCTGTTCGCCGACCGCAGCTTCGCCGCCATGAACTTCGCCTCCGCCAGCCTCGGCTTCGGACCGTACACGATGTACGCGTTCCTGGCCCTGTACCTGCAACAGGAACGCGACTTCTCGGCGCTGTCGGCGGGCCTGGCCTTCGTCCCGATGTCGATAGCCACCGCGATCGTCGCGCCGCTGGCCGGACGCTGGGTGGGTGCCTCCGGCCCGGTTCCGGCGATGCTGGCCGGATACGGCTCCTCGGCCGTGGGCCTGGCGGGTGTGGCCCTGTTCGACGCCCACACGTCCTGGTTCCTGATGGGCCCCGTGTTCGTCCTCATCGGCGTCGGCATGGGCTTGTCGATGACCCCCACGACCAACGGCGCCGTGGACGCCGTGCCCCGCGAACGCTCGGGCATCGCCTCGGCCACGATCAACACCACCCGCCAGACCGGCCTGGCCATCGGCATCGCCCTACTGGGGGCGATGGTGTCGGCGCAGGACAACTTCCTCACCGGCCTTCGGCTGGTGGCCGCGGTGACGGCACTGGTGTCGCTGATCGCGGTGGTGTACATCCTGGCCGGACGCGTCGCCACCCGTCCCCGCACTCCGGCGGAGGCGACGGCTTCGGCCAGCTGATTCAGGTCGCGGCGGGGTCGGCCTCGATGGTGGACTGGATCTGCCGCAACGCGGTTTGCCAGCGGTCGGGGTCGGTGGCGCGGCGGGCGTACATCTTGGCGACCTCGGGGTGCGGGAGGATGAGGAACGGGCCGTCGTCCAGAGCGTCGGCCACCGCGTCGGCCACGGCTTCGGGGGCGATCGCCGCCGGTTCCAGGAGTACTTCGCCGTAGCGGCCGATGTCGTTGATCATGTTGGTGCGCACCCCGAGCGGGCAGATGGCCTGGGTTCGGATTCCTTTGTCGCCGTAGGTGATGGTCATCCATTCGGCGAAGGCCAGGGCCGCGTGTTTGGTGGCCGAGTAGGGGGCGGCGCCCAGCATCGTCAACAGGCCCGCCGCCGACACGGTGGTCAGCAGGTGGCCCCGGCCGCGTTCCAGCCAGGGGCCGATGAGGACGCGGCTGGCCCGGACGTGAGCCATCACGTTGACCTGCCAGGCGCGGTCCCAGTCCTCGTCGGGGGCCTGTTCGGAGCCGCCCGCCGGTACTCCGGCGTTGGCGCAGTACAGGTCGATCTCGCCGAAGCGTTGCCGGACTTCGGTTATCAGGTGCTCGGGATGTACCGCGTCGGCGGCGATGGCCACCCCGTCGATGTCGGCGGCCACCGCCGCTGCCGCGTCCGGGTCTAGGTCGTTGACGACGACGGTGGCCTTGTCGGCGGCGAAGCGGCGCGCCAAGGCCGCGCCGATGCCGTTGCCGCCGCCGGTGACCACGACGACCGCGCCCTGCCGCACCGTCATGTCAGGCCGCCCATCAGGGTCAGTCCGCCGTCCACGACGAGGGTCTGGCCGGTCATCCAGCTGGCTTCCTCGGACAGCAGGAAGGCCGCGGCTCCGGCGACGTCGGCGGGGACGCCGAGCCGTTCCAGTGGGTAGGGTGCGGCGGCCTGTTCCTCGCGGCCGGAGTACAGCGCGGCGGCGAACTTCGTCTTGACCACCGCCGGTGCCACCGCGTTGACGCGGATGCCGGGGCTCAGTTCGACCGCCAGTTGTGCGGTCAGCTGGATCATCGCGGCTTTGGTGACGCCGTAGAAGCCCAGGCCGGGGGCCGGTTTGAGTCCGGCGACCGAGGCGATGTTGACGATCGCGCCGCCGCGTTCGCCCATGGACGCGGCGTGTGCCTTCTTGGTCCAGGCCAGCACCGTCAGCAGGTTGATGTCGACCATCTTGCGGGCGACGTCGAGGTCGAGGTCGAGCAGTGGGCCGAAGACCGGGTTGGTGCCGGTGTTGTTGACGAGCAGGTCGATGCCGCCGAACGCGTCGACGGTGCGTGCGATCGCTTCGTCCTGGTGTGCCGGGTCGTGGGCTTTGCCCGCCACGCCGATGGCGGATTTGGGGCCGCCCAACGTTTCCACGGCTTCGGCGAGGGTTTCGGGGTCGCGGGCGGTGACGCAGACGCGGTCGCCGCGGTCCACCAGGGCCTGTGCGATGCCCAGTCCGATGCCCCGGCTCGCGCCGGTGATGATGGCCGTTCGTGTCATGGTCTCTCCTCGTCGGTTGTGGTCAGTCGACCGGGCCACCGGCCACGTAGATGACCTGTCCGGATACAAAGGACGCGCCTTCTCCGGCCAGGAAGGACACCGTGTTGGCGATGTCCTCGGGTGTTCCCACTCGTCCCAGCGGTATCTGTTCGGCGGCGGCGCGGTGCAGTTCCTCGGTCGTCATGCCCAGGCGGCGCGCGGTGGCCGCGGTCATGTCGGTGGCGATGAAGCCCGGGGCGATCGCGTTGACGGTGATGCCGAACTTGCCCAGCTCGATCGCGAGTGTCTTGGTGAAGCCCTGTAGACCGGCCTTGGCGGCGGAGTAGTTGGCCTGGCCTCGGTTTCCCAGTGCTGATTTGCTGGACAGGTTGATGATCCGGCCATCTCGCCGCTGGGTCATGAACTCCTGGACGGCGCGGGTCATGAGGAAGGCGCCGCGCAGGTGCACGCCGATGACGGAGTCCCAGTCGTCCTCGCTCATCTTGAACAGCAGGTTGTCCCTGGTGATCCCGGCGTTGTTGACCAGGACCGTCGGTGGGCCGAGTTCCTCGGCGACCCGCGCCACCGCGTCGGTCACGGCACCGGAGTCAGCGACGTCGGCGCCCACGGCCAGGGCCCGGCCGCCGGAGTCGGTGATGCGTTGGACGCCGTCGGCGCAAGCGGTTTCGTCGAGGTCCAGCAGTGCGACCTGGAGGCCGTCGTGTGCCAGTCGCGCGGCGACGGCGGCGCCGATGCCGCGGGCGGCTCCGGTGACGATCGCGGTGCGGGTCATGGCGTGCTCCCGGCGGTGGGTTCGCAGACGACGCGTCCGCTGGTGTGGCCGTCGCCGAGCCGCCGCAGGCCGTCGGCGGTGTCGGCAAGGGACAGTCGCTCGGTGACCAGCGGCGTGATCGCTCCGGCGTCAGCCAGTGTCGTCAGGTGCCGGTGGCATTCGACGACCGCGCCGGGATCGTGCCGCAAGTACAGTCCCCAGTGGAGTCCGAGGATGGAGTAGTTCTTGATCAGCGCGTGGTTGAGTCCGGGTTTGGGTATGGTGCCACCGGCGAAGCCGACGACCAGGATCCGGCCTTCGAAGGCGACGCATTTGGTGGAGCCCGCGTAGGCGTCGCCACCGACGGGGTCGAAGATGACGTCGGCGCCGCGTCCGTCGGTGAAGTCCTTGACCGCCTTGACGAAGTCGGCGTCGCGCCGGTCGATCACGAGGTCGGCGCCCAGTTCGGCGCAGTGGCGGGCTTTGTCCGCCCCGCCGACGACGCCGATGACCGTGGCACCGGCGGCTTTGCCGAGTTGCACCGCCGCGCTGCCCACGCCACCGGCGGCGGCGTGCACCAAGAGGGTTTCACCGGGCTGCAACCGGGCTCGGCGGTGCAGCGCGAACCAGCCGGTCTGGTAGGCGATGCCCAGTGCCGAGGCTTGGGCGTCGTCCAGCGCTTTGGGGGCCGGGTAGGCGGCCGAGTCCTCCAGGATCGCCAGTTCGGCGAAGGCGCCGTCGGGTGGCGCCGGGTTGCCGATGACGCGGTCGCCGACGGCGAACCGGTTGACGCCCGCGCCGACCGCCAGGACGGTGCCGCACAGTTCCACTCCGAGTGTCATCGGCAGCGGCGGCGCGAACTGGTACTGGCCCCGGCACAGCAGCAGGTCCGGGAAGCTCAGCGGCGCCGCCAACACCGACACCAGCAGCTGGCCGTCGGCGACCGTCGGGTCGGGTATCTCCTCCACGGACAGCACCTCGCCGGGTTCTCCGGTTTGGTGGCATCGCAGTGCTTTCACGGGCCAGCTCCTCTCAGTGGGACGGCAGATCGACCAGTTGGGACAGTCGGTTCCGGTAGCGATGGGCGGCGCCGAGGGCGAGCTGGTCGGCCTTGGCGCGCTTCAGGTAGAGATGCGCGGGGTACTCCCAGGTCATGGCGATACCGGCGTGCAGTTGTACGCATTCCTCGGCGGCAAGGACGGCGGCGTCGCCGCAGAACGACTGCGCCACGCACACGGCGATCTCGGTGTCCAGGTCGCGACGGGCGTAGGTGTCGGCGGCGTAGCGGGCCAGGGCGCCGGTCTGTCCCACTTGGAGCCACAGGTTCGCCATGCGGTGCTTGACGGCCTGGAACGAGCCGATGGTCCGGCCGAACTGGCGACGTTGCTTCAGGTAGGCCAGTGTGGTGTCCAGGCACCAGGACGCGACACCGTACTGTTCGGACGGCAACAACGCTGCCGCGCACAGCAGTGCCTGCCGGATGGCGGCCTCGGCGTCGCCGGAGTCGATGCGGGTGGAGGCCGCACCGGACAGCGTGATGTCCGTCAGCGGCCGGGTCATGTCGAGTGCGGTCGCGGGGGTCATGGTCACGCCGTCGGCCGGGAGCGTCACCTGGTGCAGCTGGACGCCGTCGCCGTCGGACACCGGGACGAGCAGTACGTCGGCCAGTTCGGTACCGGCCACAGTGGTGATACGGCCGGTCAGTCCGGTGTCGTCGGCCGAGACGGTCGGTGTCAGGTCGTCGGGGGACGTCGACAGCGGTACGGCCAGGGCGGCAGTGGAGTCGCCAGAGGCCAATCGCCGCAGCGTTTCCCGCTCGCCGATGGTCGACAGGGCGACGGTCGCCAGTACCGCGCTGCTCAGGAACGGCACCGGGGCCGCGGCGCGACCCAGTTCCTCCAGCACCACGGCGGCTTCCCGGGCGCCCAGTCCCGCGCCGCCGCACGATTCCGGGATCAGGATCGCGGCCAGGCCGAGGTCGACGGCGATCGCCTTCCACAGTCCGGAGGCGTCCAGTGTGGTGTCGTAGCCGGACACCACCCACTCGGGTGGGCACCGGTCGTCCAGCAGCCGCCGCAGGCTGGCGCGCAGTTCGGTCTCGGTTTCGGAGTACAGCAGGTCGGCGGCCGGTGGCGTCGGGAGAGTGTTCATCGCGGCAGGTCCTTCCAGGCGATGTCCTTGTCGGCGCGCGGTTCGGGCGCCAGTCCCAGGACCCGTTCGGCGATCACGTTGAGCAGGATCTCGGAGGTGCCACCCTCGATCGAGTTGCCCTTGGCGCGCAGGTACCGGTAGCCGGGTTCGCGGCCGGTGTAGTCGACCTTGTCGGGTCGCCGCATCGTCCAGTCGTCGTAGCGCAGGCCGTCCTCGCCGCGCAGTTCGAGGTCGAATCCGGACACTTCCTGCGCCGAGCGGGCGAACAGGACCTTCATGCCCGAGCCCTCAGGGCCGGGTTGGCCGTTGGCCAGTTGCTGCCGGAGTCGTTCGCCGGTGATGCGGATGGCCTCGGCGTCCACCCACAGCCGCATCAGCCGGTCGTGCATCCCCGGATGTCGCCACTGTGGATTGTCGCGCCAGGTGGCGGCGACCCTGCCGATCATGCCACCCTCGCGGGGAGCGCCGGAGCCGATCGCGACCCGTTCGTTGTTGAGGGTCGTCGTGGCCACCTTCCAGCCCTGGCCGATCTCGCCGAGCCGCAGCGAGTCGGGAACGCGGACGTCGGTGAGGAACACCTCGTTGAACTCGGCCTCGCCGGTGAGCTGCCGCAGTGGCCGGACCTCCACGCCGGGATCGCGCATGTCGCAGACGAAGTAGGTGAGTCCCGCGTGTTTGGGGAGGTCCGGGTCGCTGCGCGCCAACAGGATCGCCATGTCGGCGTTGTGGGCTCCCGAGGTCCACACCTTCTGGCCGTTGACGATCCACTCGTCGCCGTCGCGGCGCGCGCTGGTGGCCACCGCCGCCAGGTCGGATCCGGCTTCGGGTTCGCTGAACAGCTGGCAGTAGACGTGTTCGTTGGTGAAGATCGGCCGCAGCAGCGTTCGTCGCTGTTCGTCGGTACCGAAGGCCACGATGGTGGGTGCGGCCATGCCCAGGCCGATGCCGTTGTGTTCCCGCAGCAGCATGGGCGCGTCGGCGGCTTCCAGTCGGGCGTCGACGAGTTTCTGGAACCGTTGCGGCAGACCTAGTCCGCCCAGTCCCGGCGGAAAGTCCACTCGGGCCAGTCCGGCGTCGAACAGGGCGCCGCGAAACTCCTGCGGATCGGTGGTGGCCGGGTCGTGGTCCCGCAGCAGCGTCGCCACCCGGGCGGTCAGATCCGGTTCGATGGACTCGGTGTCGCTCATGGCTCGCGCCTTTCGGTGGCTCCGGCTTTCGGTGACTCAGATTCCGGCGTCGTCGGCGATGCGCCGCGCCCGGTCGACGAGTCCGTCGATGATGTCGGTGGTGGGGGTGCCCGACGCGGCCCGGTTCTTGGGCTCGTCGAGGGCCCGGCGCAGCACGCCTTCGGCGATCACCGCGACCTTCCACAGTCCCAGGACGTGCCAGTAGCGCAGCGCGTGGGCGTCGCGGCCGGTCGCCGACAGGTACCGCTCGGCCAGTTCCGCGTGGCTCGGGAAGCCGTCCAGTGTGGTGACGTCGAATCCGGGGATGGCCGCCTTGCCGGGTTCGGCCCAGTAGGCCAGCAGGCTTCCCATGTCGGCCAGCGGATCTCCCAGGGTGGCCAGTTCCCAGTCCAGCACCGCCCGGATCCGTCCGGTGGCTGGATCGGTGATGAGGTTGTTGAGGTGGAAGTCCCCGTGCACCAGGGTGAGTTCGCGTTGCGGCGGGGCGGCGGCCCACAATCGCTCGGTGAGGTTGTCGAGTGCGGACGACTCACGGGTCTTGGACTTCTCCCATTGGCTGCTCCAGCGTTTGAGCTGCCGGGCGGCGTAGGGTTTGTGGCTGGCCAGGTCGTTGAGTCCCACCGCTTCCAGGTCCACCGTGTGCACTGTGGCCAGGGTGTCGATCAGCGAGGCGGCGATGTCGTGGCGTTGCCGCGACGACAGGGTTCGCGCGACCGCCAGGTGGTCCAGCACCTGCCCGTCGACGTGTTCCATGAGCACCAGCGGCGCGTCGCACACCGCCGCGTCGTCGCTGACACCGAGGATGCTCGGCACCGGCACGGTGGTGTCCCGAAGCGCCGCCATGATCCGGGCCTCGCGCACCACGTCGTGGGCCGAGGCCAGCAGTGTTCCCAGCGGCGGACGGCGCAGCACCCACTTGTGCCCGTCCGCGTCGCAGGCCACATAGGTCAGATTGGACTGCCCCAGGCCGACGCGATCGATCGTCAACTCCCCCGACACCGCGATGCCGAGTTCGTCAAGCCACGGCCGGATTCTGGCCGGGTCGACTGCCTGTTCGGTGTCGGGTCGCGCCGCGGTCATGCCCTCAGTCCTCCACGTCGTATTTGCGCAGTTCCCGTCGGGCGATCGCGCGTTTGTGCACTTCGTCGGGGCCGTCGGCCAGTCGCAGCGCCCGCAGGTGGGCCCAGGCCATCGCCAGCGGGAAGTCGTCGGTGACCCCGGCGCCGCCGTGCACCTGGATCGCGCGGTCGATGACGTTCAGCGCGGCCTGCGGTGCGGCGACCTTGATCGCGGAGATCTCGGTGGCGGCGGCCTGGTTGCCCATGGTGTCCATGAGGTACGCGGTCTTGAGGGTCAGCAGCCGGGCCATGTCGATCTCGATGCGGGCCTCGGCGATCCAGTCCTGGATGTTGGCGCGGGTGCTCAACGGCTTGCCGAAGGTCGAGCGGGACAGGGCCCTGGTGCACAACAGTTCCAGCGCGCGCTCGGCCATGCCGATGGTGCGCATGCAGTGGTGGACGCGGCCGGGCCCCAGCCTGGCCTGGCTGATGGCGAAGCCCTCGCCTTCCCCTTTGAGCATGTCGGACGCCGGGACCCGGACGTTGTCGAAGGTGAGCTCGGCGTGTCCTTCCCGGTCCAGGTAGCCGAACACGGGCAGGTTGCGGACCACGGTGATGCCGGGAGCGTCGATCGGAACCACCACCATGGACTGTTGCCGGTGCGGTGCCGCGGTGGGGTCGGTCTTTCCCATCACGATCAGCACCCGGCAGTTCTTGTGCAGGGCGTTGGAGGCGAACCACTTGCGTCCGTTGAGGACGTAGTCGTCGCCGTCGCGTTCCATCCGCAGTTCGATGTTGGTGGCGTCGGAACTGGCCACGTCGGGTTCGGTCATGGCGAAGGCGGAGGCCATGGTGCCGTCCAGCAGTGGCTTCAGGTACAGCCGGTGGTGTTCGGGGGTGCCGAACAGCGTCAGGACCTCGATGTTGCCGGTGTCGGGGGCGTTGCAGTTGCAGGCTTCGGGGGCGATGAAGCTGCGGCCCATGATCTCCGCCAGCGGCGCGTACTCCAGATTGGTCAGTCCGGGGCCCCATTCGGGGTGGGGGTGGAACAGGTTCCACAGTCCGCGCTTCTTGGCCTCGGCCTTCAGCTCCTCCAGCACCGGCGGCTGGAAGTGCGGGTCACCCGATTCGCGCATCTGCCGGTCGTAGACGGGCTCGGCCGGATAGATGTGGGAGGTCATGAACTCCCGCAGGTCTTCCTGATACGCCTTGGCGCGGTCGGACACCGCGAACAGTTCGGCCATGCGCGCTCCTTTACCGGAAGAGCCGCCTCTTCCTCATTGTCCCGGCGGTCGCGACAGGCACCGCGACGGGCTCGAGAACTGTATACTTGAATCTGGCGTCAACTTCAATACTCTACGGTAACCCATGCACGACCCGGCGAAGTTCCGCCATCGGTTCCTCGCCAAGGAGCCACCATGGACTTCAGCTCGCTACCGGCACGCCCCGCGACCTTCGACGAGCTCACCGCGCTGATCGGCGTCGAACTCGGCCCCACCGGCTGGCACCACGTCACCCAGGAGGCCGTCAACGCCTTCGCCCGGGTGACCGGCGACCACCAGTGGATCCATACCGACCCCGAGCGCGCCGCCGACTCCCCGCTCGGCGGCACCATCGCCCACGGTCTGTACAGCCTGTCACTCGGCCCGGCGTTCTCGGCGGAACTGCTGCGGTTCGACGGCTTCGCCCACGGACTCAACTACGGCTACGACAAGGTCCGGTTCCCCACCCCGGTACCGGTGGGTTCCCGGCTTCGCATGCGCGCCACGGTCACCGACGCCACCCGGGTACCCGGCGGCGTCCAGGTGACCTTTCAACAGCTGTTCGACAGCGACGCGGCCGCCAAACCCGCCGTCGTCGCCGTGGCGGTGGCGCGCCTCGTCGAGAAGTCCTGACCTCACCAGCTCTTCGCCCCCACGCCCCAGGAGGTACCCACCATGGCCAACGTCATCGATCCGGTCTGCCGCAACGCCGACTCCCACCCCGAATCCGTCGCGCTGCGCGGCGGCAGCGAGCAATGGACCTACCGACAACTGCGCGACGCCAGCCTCGGCTACGCCCAATCGCTGGCCGCCGCCGGTGTCGACCACGGCGACCGGGTGCTGCTGACCGCGCCGTCGGTGCCCGAGTTCGTGATGGCGTACATGGGCATCCAGGCCGCCGGAGCCGTCGTCGTGCCCATCAACACCATGGCCACCGAGGCCGAGATCTCCCACGTCCTGACCGACGCGGGCTGCCGACTCGCCGTCGCCTGGCATGTGGTGGCCGACGCGACCGCCGCCGCCGCGGCGAACCACGACATTCCCTCATGGATACTAGAACCTGGACAGTCGAAGGACGCGGCCCCGACCGTCACGCCGGTCGACCGGCTCCCGCACGACACCACGGCGATCCTCTACACCTCCGGCACCACCGGGCGCCCCAAGGGCGCGGAACTGACGGTGGAAAACCTGCTGTCCGCCGGTGAGATCGGCGCCGAATGCAGCCGGGGAACCCGCGAGGACCGCTCCGGCACCGCGTTGCCCCTGTTCCACGTCTTCGGGCAGGCGTCGGTCATGATGCCCGCTTTGACCGCCGGCGGTTCACTGTCACTGTTGGCCCACTTCGACATGAACGAGCTGCTGGCAATGCTGCGCGAGCACCGCATCACCCACACGGCGGGGGTGCCGACCATCTGGAACGCGCTGCTGCACGCCGCCGCCGACACCGGCCCGCAGGACTTCCCCGACCTGACGCTGGCGGTGTCCGGCGGCGACACCCTGCCCGGCAAGATCGCCCGCGCCTTCGAGGAACGCTTCGGCTGCACGCTGCGGGAGGGCTACGGCCTCACCGAGACCGCCGCCTACGGCACCTTCAACCAGCTGCACCGCGACGCGAAGCTCGGCCACGCCGGAAGCGCCTCACCACGCACCGAAGTGGAGGTCAGGGACACCGACGGGAAGCCGTGTCCGCAGGGAGCCGTCGGCGAGGTCTTCATCAAGGGCCCCACCGTCATGAAGGGCTACTGGAACCGGCCGCGGGAGACCGCCGAGGTGCTCGGTGAGGACGGCTGGTTCCGCACCGGCGACCTGGGCCAGTTCGACGCCGACGGGTACCTGCGCATCGTCGACCGCATCAAGGAACTGATCATTCGTGGCGGGTACAACGTCTACCCCAGCGAGGTCGAGGAGGTGCTGTACGCGCATCCCGACGTCGTCGAGGCGGCGGTGGTGGGAGTCCCCGACGAGCACTACGGGCAAGAGGTCGCCGCGATGATCGTCGCCAGGCCGGGTTCGAACCTGACCGAAGCACAGGTCAGCGAGTGGAGCCGCGAGCGGCTGTCGGCGTACAAGATCCCGCGCGTCATCACGTTCGTCGACACGCTTGTCAAGGGCCCCAGCGGAAAGGTACTCAAACGCGCCATCGACACATCCGCGCTGCGGTTAGTCCCGTTGCGGCAGCCGTAGCGCGTTGGCCCACAGCCGGGTGGCGGTGGCGACGAGTTCCTCGAAGCGGGCCGGGTCGGCCGACTCCTCCGGTTCCAGCACGAAATGCCAGAACCCCAAGCGACTGACCATGCTCGACAGTGCCCGCGAGGCCAGCTGCGGGTCGAGGGTCTGGTCGGCCAGGCCGCGTTTCTGTAGCGCGGCGATGCTGCGGGCGTTGCGTCGGATGAAGGCGTCGCCCCGGTTCTGCCGCACCTGGCGGAACTCGGCGTCGACGTTGGCGACCTGTTCCAACAGGCCCATCAGCCGGGCGTTGCGGCGGTAGGCCGCGAAGTACGCGCGGTTGCTGGCCTCGACGATCGCGACCGGGTCGTCGTCGGCGTCCACATGCGGCATACCCGGGTGCAGCATGTCCTCCTGCGCGCGGGCCAGCACCGCGGCGAAGATCTCCTCCTTGCCCGCGAAATAGGTGTAGAAGGTTCCGGCCGAGCACTTCGCCTCGGCGGTGATGTCGGTCAGCCGCGCGTCGAGGTAGCCGTCGCGTTCGAAGACCGTGCGGGCCGCGGCGATCAGCGCCTCCCAGGTCCGTTTGCCGCGTTCGGTGACCGGCGGTTCCCGCAACAGCGACTCGCGGGCCATGGACGGCGGCGGTTCCTCGCTTGGGGTCGTGCTGCTGGTTCCCGGCATGGCTTCAGTTATACGGGAGCGTCGTCGGCTGGGGCTGCGAAGCCGTGGGTGTGGGGCCGGGGGCACACCCACGGCTTCGGATCGGGTCAGCCGCAGTCGCCCGCGCCGCAGGCGGTCAGCCAGTCGCGCCATTCGGCGTTGTACTCAGAGCCGATGGTGTCGGTGAGGTGCGCGTAGGCGGCGTCCCAGTCGCCGGAGCGGTAGTGGCCCAGCACCGTGTCCACGTCCTGGCGGTGGTTCTGGATCATGAACCGCACCGCCAGGTAGCCCCACTGGTAGACGCGGGTCTGGTCGTGGTCGTAGGTGGTGCTGAACAGGGTGTCCAGGTCGTAGGTGCCCTTGGCGGCCTCGGCGATGGCGGCGTCGTACTGCTCGTCGCGGTACGAGTAGGACACGTACTCGGCGAAGCCCTCGATCCACCATATGGTCGGGGTGCTGACGCCAGCGGCGAAGTCGCCGTACATGTCGAAGCGGCCGTCGAGGTAGTGGGTGTACTCGTGGTTGAGGTTCCAGATGGCGAACTCGGTCTGCCAATCGGCTTCGTGGGCGATGAACCGGGGCTGGTTGTCGGGGTCGGCGGGGTCGCCTTCCAGGTACATGCCGCCGTTGTTGGTGTCGATGCCGAACACGGCTCCGGCGAAGACCCGGTAGTCCACGCTGGAGTCGAACACGACCACCTCCAGGGAGTCGTTGTTGTCGTCGGCCACTGGTCCGGGGTCGTTCGCGACGTCGTGGAAGAACCCGTCCTGGCCGGACAGGCTGTCGCAGGTTTGCGACAACTCCCCCGCGTCCAGTTGCTGGGCCCGGATCGTAACCGTGTCGCCGCAGCTGTGCTTGACCGACAGGACGGCCTCGGAGACCCGGTTGGCCAGGTCGCAGACGTCGTAGTAGTCGCAGTTGGACTGGTCGTAGTAGTCGGCCATCTCCGCCGAACCCATCCACAGTGGCGCTGAATCGCCGGTCATGTCGCTGCTGTCGAGCAGGTCCTTCACCAGCGGCCGGGCGGTGTCGCGCAGTGAGTCGTGTTGCAGGAACCGGCCCAGTTCACGTCCGGCGTTGTGGATCAGGTACCACTGGTCGCCCCGGGACTGGCCGATGTGGGTGATGGCGAAGTCGTGCACGGTGTCCAGGACCGAGGAGTCGGCCTTCACGGCTTCGACGAACTCCGGCAGCTGGTGGCCGCGGAACAGGACGATGTAGACGTTGTTGACCGCGGCGGTCATCCAGTAGTGCTCGTTCCAGGAGGTGTCGTAGTCGGTGAGCAGTTTCTTGACCACGTCGAGGAAGTGGGGATTCTGTTCGGCGCTGTCGACGAGGGTGACCGTCTCGGCGAGGATCTCGCCGTTGGCGTCGTTGACGTCGAAGGCGCGCTCGCTGGCGAAGAACGTCTCCAGTGCGGACTTCGCGGCCTGGTCCAGTTCGGGGCCATATTCGCCGACGTCGTCGGGGTGACCCCATTGGACGTAGTATCCGGCGCGCAGGTACAGCACCAGCGGCGCGGTGCCGGTGGAGTTGTCGCCGGGATAGGACGCGGCGTTGTCGCGCATGCCGTTGGCCACCGAGATCATCTGTTCCTCACGGAAGGCGCCGTTGGCGTCGGTGCCGGTGAGGCCGAACAGGGTGTTGACGCAGGAGGTCTCGGTCTCGCGGATGAACGCCACCAGTTCGTCGCCGGTGCGTGAGGTGAAGTCCGCCGGGTCGCAGGCCTGCCGGGTGCCGTGCTTGTCGGAGGGACGTTTCGGATCCTCGGCGGCGTAAGGGTTGTCGGTGCCGGGGTCGGGCGCGGGGTTCGGGGGCCGGTCGCGCATGTCGGCCGGGCCGGGATCGGTGTGGGTGGCGGCGGGGCTGGCCGCCGTCGGTGGGGTGTGGGGTCGGTCGGGTGCCGGGTCCGCCGCGCCTTGCGAGGCGGTCAGGGCGATACCGGCGGTCAGGACGACGGCGACGGTGGC
The DNA here is from genome assembly GCF_000024545.1 of Stackebrandtia nassauensis DSM 44728. Classification (GTDB taxonomy): domain Bacteria; phylum Actinomycetota; class Actinomycetes; order Mycobacteriales; family Micromonosporaceae; genus Stackebrandtia; species Stackebrandtia nassauensis. The sequence goes on along the minus strand of NC_013947.1, from coordinate 3,053,849 downwards.
CGCGCCGATCAGTCGCCGGGTTCGGGTCAGGGACATGGGGCTGTCTCCTATGTGTCATGAACATGGAGCTATGGGGACGGTGGCCCGGGAGCGGGTCCACTCGGCGCGACAGTATTCCCGGGCGGCACCTCGGGCAATCGGTCTTTAGCCGTGGCCCCCGGATCGGGGTGGAAACCTTGCCGGGACCCTAAGCACCGGCGAGCGGATGCACCTCGGGATGCCGCTGCCACCACGGCGCGAAGACCGGGCTGCCGACGGCGTGGCTGGTGTACGCCTGCCCGACCGCCCGGTACACCCGGCCCAGTTCGATGTCGGTGAAGCGTCCCGACCGCCAGGCCAAGCGGTACCGCATGTGCAGCGGATCGCCGGTCAGCGGCCGCACCGCGATACCCGGTTCCTGGCTCGCGGTGGGTTCGACCAGCCGCACGCCCTGCCCGGACTCGATGAGCTGCCGGGCACCGCCACTGGGCGCCTCGTAGTCGACCCTCGCCTCGAAACCCGCGTGGCGGCAGGCATCCCGCAACGAGGCCAGCGAGCCGTCGTCGGCGCCGGGCGGACAGATCCACGACTCACCGGCCAGTTCGGACAGTGCGATCTCGGGCCGGGAGGCGAGCGCGTGACCGCTGGCGATGGCCACGAACACCGGCACCTGTGGCACCAGGACGCGTTGCTCGACCGGCGGCGCCAGCCGCACGTCGTGGTCCACCATGGTGCCGATCACCGCCAGGTCCATCCGGTCGTGGGTGACGGCCTGGGCCAGGATCACCGCCGAGGGTTCGACACGCAGCCGAACCTCGTACTCGGGCAACGCCTTGCGCACCAGTTCGATCATGGTGCCGACACACTCCATATGGGCCGAACCCAGCCGCAGCGCGGTTCTGGTGCGGCCGTTCGGATGGCGCAGTCCGCCGACGAACGCGTCCAGTTCGACGAGCAGCATCCGGGCTCGCTCCAGGGTGCGCTCCCCGTCGGGTGTGGGCACGACGCCCGACCGGGCGCGGACGAACAGTTCGGCGCCGACGATGCGCTCGATGCGTTTGAGCTGGGCTGACAGCGCCGGTTGCGAGATACCGAGGACGCGGGCGGCCTTGGACAGGCTTCCGGCGTCGGCGATGGCGCAGATCGCCCGCAGGTGCCGGATCTCGGGATCCATAACCAAAGGTTATATCGATGCATATGACCACGTGCATGTCAGGTATGCAAATCTGCAAGCAGCCGTCCACTGAGCCCGAAACGAAGCCATGAGACAACTGCTGATCCTCGACGACGACACCCGGCACCGCCGCGACCTCGCCACCCGGCTGTTCCCCCACTACCAGGTGCGCTCGGCCGCGGTGAGCGTCGTGGGCGCCACCCTCACCGACCTGTTGCGCCCCACCTGCCAGCGTCCCGACGTCGTCATCATCGACCCGTACAACGACTACACCGACGCACTCCAACTGCTGCGCACGATCGTCGCGGCCTCGGGGCGACCGGTCATCATCACCGGCCTGCCCCGCCCGGAACCCGAGATCGTCGCGGCACTGCGATGCGGCGCCGACACCTTCCTGCCCAAACCCTTCTCGGTCAACGCCTTGGAGGCCCGGCTGGCCGCGACGCTGCGCCGCGCCCCCGCCCCACCGGCCCCGGCACCCCGTCTGGTGGGCGACCTGCGGGTGGATCTGGCCTCCCACACCGTGACCCTGCGCGGCATCCCGATCCGTTTGACCCGCGCCGAGTTCGACCTGCTGGCCTGCCTGTCCGAATACCCGGGCCGGCTGTTGCCCCGCGCCACCGTGATGGCGCGAACCCGCTGCCACGACGATCGGGCCACCATAGACGTCCTACTGTCGCGGCTGCGTTCCAAACTGGGCGAGTCTGCCCGCCGCCCCCGGTTGCTGCACACCGTGAGGGGACGCGGCATCGCCCTGGGCGAACCCGCGCGGGCACCGTCGCACTGACCGCCGCGGCGTCAGCGCTCCACGGCCAGCCGGATACCGAGCCCGATGAAGATACCGCCGGTGGCGGTGTCGATGCGCCGCTTCGCCGCCTGCCGACGCCGCAGCCAACCGCCGATCCGCCCGGCCAGCACCCCGACCGTACCGTCCACGATGAACTCCAGCACGATGAGGACGGTCCCCAGGATCGCGAACTGGGCCCACACGTTCCCCAACGACGGATCGATGAACTGCGGCAGGAACGCGATCGTGAAGGTGACCATCTTCGGGTTGAGGAGATTGGTCAGCAGCCCGCTGACGAAGGCCCGACGACCCAGCATCCCGCCGCCGACCGCCATCTCATCCGATCCCTTGCGGCGGTTGCGGATCATCTGTACGCCCAGGTAGATCAGGTAGGCCGCGCCGGCGAAACGCACCACGGTGAAAGCCGTCGGCACCGCCGTGAACAGAGCCGCCAACCCCGCCGCGGCCACGATGACGTGCACCGCCTCGCTCACGGCAACACCCGCGGTGGCCAGCAACCCGGCCCTCGGGCCGCCACGCATCCCGCAGCCCAGGACGAACAACATGTCCGGTCCGGGGGTGATCATGGCGACGAGCGTGGTCACGGTGAAGGCAGCCAGCAGGGCGACATCGATGGGCATGGACAGGATCCTGCCACGAAACCCGTCCGCCGCATACGTGACAACCGCGACAGTCCATCTGCTGGTAACCCCAATTCTGGACATGTAATGTCCAGAACCATGAAGATGTCCGAAGGCGTCGAATGGGCCATCCACAGTTGCCTCAACCTCGCCTGGGCGAACCGCGACGCCATACCGGCCAGTCGACTGGCCGCCTACCACGAACTACCCCCGGCCTACCTCAACAAACAGCTACAGGCCCTGTGCCGGGCAGGAATCCTCACCTCGACCACCGGCCCACGCGGCGGCTTCCGGCTCGCCCGGCCACTGGACGACATCAGTTTCATGGACGTCGTGACCGCGATCGAAGGCGGCGACGATGCCTTCGCCTGCACCGAGATCCGGCAACGCGGCCCGAACGGCGGCCCGGCCGAGAACTTCCCGCACACCTGCGCCGTGTCGCGGACGATGCGAGCCGCCGAACTGACCTGGCGCCGCGAACTCGCCCAACACACCCTCGCCGACGCCAAACACCAGGCCGAACACGACGCCCCCGGCCTGACCGCACGCGTCCGCGACTGGTTCGGCCCCTCATGACCACCCCCATCACGGACAACAACCATCACGACTGGAGGAAAGCCATGTCCCGCACCATCATCAACCCGTCCGACCTGCACGACCCCACGGCCTTCGGCTACAGCCACGTCAACACCACCGAAGGCAGCCCCCTGGTCTTCATCGCCGGACAGTACGACTCCGGCGACCAGGGAACGCCCACATCGTCCGATTTCAACACCCAGGCGCGACGGGCCTTCGACAACCTGGGCAAAGCACTGCGCGCCGCCGGTCTCGACTACGACAACGTCGTCAAACTCGGCACCTTCATCGTCGACCACGACGCCGACAAGCTCACCACCGTCGGCAAACTCGTCCACGAGCACTGGGGCGACCGGCCCCCGGCCCAGACCCTCAACGGCGTCGCCCGACTGGCACTGCCGGAGATGCTGTTCGAAGTGGACGCCATCGCGATCCGCTTCTGACGTCGACAGGGGGTTCGGCCACGGTCCCCGCCCACGCTGTTAGGTTGCGGCCGTGGATCTCTTCTCACGATCGTGGACAGCGCTACGCGCCGCCGTGGCCGACCTCGCCGACGACGACTTCACCAAGCCCTCGGGCTGCACCGGCTGGCTCGTGCGAGACCTGGTGTGCCACCTGATCATCGACGCACAAGACGTCCTGATCACCCTCGCCACCCCCACCCAGGCCGAACCCACCCGCGACGCGGTCACCTACTGGACGGTCGCCGACACCCCACCCACCGGCGACGACCCGCTCGCCGCCCTCACCGTGCGACTGGCCGCCGCCTACCAAGACCCCGCGCTGCTGAAGTTCCACCTCGACGACGTCGGCTCCGCCGCCGGACGCGCGGCCCGCCTCGCCGACCCCCACCAGACGGTCAGCACCCAGGACCAGGCACTCACCGTCGCCGACTACCTCTCGGCCTACGTCCTGGAATGGACCCTGCACCATCTGGACCTGACTGCACACCTGCCCAACGCGGACCAACCACCCGCCGAAACCCTCACCCGAACCCGCGAAATGATCGACACGATCGCCGGAACGCCGTTCCCCGCCTCATGGTCCGACACGGACGTCCTCCGGATCGGCACCGGCCGACGCGAACCCACCGCCACCGAAGCCGCCGAACTGGGACCCCTGGCCGCCAAACTCCCCCTCGTCCTGGGTTGACGGCCGTGCCGGACTCGCCGACTCACTCCTGGTGAACCTTGATGGTCTGTCCGGCCAGGTCGAGCAGAGCCTTCTTCGCGGCTGTCGGCGTCCCCTCATCCCCGTTGAACGCGAGGACGATGTTCGCGGTGAGGTTGTCGTCCAGAATCACGACGCTGGTCTCGATCCGGACCGGACCACCGACCTCACCCAGTTTCCCCTGCGACCACTTTCCCTCGGCGTCGGTGACGGTCTTGTGGCTGGTCTCCATCGATTCCTTCAGCCGCTTGTACTCCTTCTCAGCGGCGTTGGCATCGGGGTGAGTGCTCACCTTGAATATCAACGCGGCGTTGGATTTCAGTTCCTTGTCATCAAAGGTCCCGTTCTCGCAGCTCTCCTGGGACATACCCTTGCCGTCGGCGTCGGCGGTGTATTCGCTGTTGTCGAGGCTCTCGAACGGGAACGAGTCGAGACTCGACCAGTCGATCTTCTCGCAGAAATCGTCCATGAAGGAGTACGCCCCGGACTTCGGCTTCGATTGTCCATTGCCGGACGGCGGCTCTTTGAGATCCTCGGACTTCACCAACGGAACCATGAGGTTGTTGACCAGGTTCGACATGACGCCTGTCGCCTGTTTCTCATCCGGGTCCAGCCCGGAGACGAAGGCACTGACGGAAAGGTGCAGGTTCCCGTCAAGAATCTTGGCGCCGTGACGTGTCCCGCCACCATCCAGCTTCATGATGGCTGAGTTGCCCTGCATCCAGTCGCCTTTGAGCTTTTCCAGTTCATAGCCCTCGAATCCACCATCTGGTTCGAAGTGCTCCTTCGCATCGGCGCTCTTCTCGAAGACGGTGACGTCAACTCGGACATCACCGAACTTCTCGGAGACGGAGTCGTAGAGCTGCGCGCTGCAGGACTGAACGCCGAATCCCTCGTAGGGCGTGAAATCATCGCTGGTGTCGCCGCTGATCGGCGCGAAGGTGTCCTCGACGTCGTCAAACTGAGCTTGTCCGCAGAGATCGGAGATGAAGCCGTAGGTCTGGTCTTCGGGTTTGGGCTCGGAGATCTTGGGCTCGGAGCCGCCCAGACTGATGACCCCGGTCGCGACGAGTGTGCCACCGACTCCGGCCAATACGACGATCACCACGGCGATGCCGCCCAGGATTCGGCCCCACCTCGGTTTTTTGGGGGTAGGTGTCAGCACGGTGCCCGGGTAGTACTCGTGCTGATGGTTCGGATAGGTCATCTGTCGTAGCCCCTTGAGTTCGCTTATCGCTCCTCTCAAGGCTCCTGAACCTTGCACGAATCCTGCACGAGTTCCCAGTGGTTCGATAATGGCTGGTCGCGGCGGTAGCGGACTTCGGTGAGTGTGGTGCCGTCGTCGAAGATGTAGGGCGATGCGGCGCCGTCGAGTGTGAAGCCGCCGCGTTCGTAGAAGCGGCGGGCGCGTGGGTTGTCGGCGAGTACCCACAGGCGGACCGGGTTCAGGTTTTCGTGTTCCAGGTGGGTGAGGGCTTGGGTCATCAGGGCCTGTCCGGCCCCGCCGCCCCAGTGGGTGGGGGCGACGTAGATCGCGTAGATCTCGCCGCCCTGGCTGGGGTCGCGTCGGGTGGCGTCCTGGTCGTGTCGGTAGGGGCCGCAGTTGACGAAGCCCCGGATGTCGCCGTCCAGTTCGTCCACGTAGAGGGCGCAGGAGGGGGGTGGTTCGGCCAGGCGTCGGGTCAGGTGTTCGGGGACTTCGGTGGACATCGATGCCAGGACGGGGGCGGGGACGACTCCGGCGTATCCGGCCCGCCAGCTGTCGACTCGTACTCGCTGGATCGCGGCGGCGTCCATCGTGGTGGCGACGCGTACCGGCACGGTTCCTCCTCGGGATGGGTGCCGACATCTTATGGGTATTCGCCGGGTTCGGCGGAGTACCCCGGTAAGGGGTCGGGTCCGCCGTTGGTGTTGTTGTCGGCCGGTACGGCGTCGACGTTCATGTGGGAGCCGCAGGTGGAGGCCTTGGCCGCGTCGCGCACCGTGTATGTCGTCGACCTTGAGGACGCGTTGCGCGACAGTGCCGCGAACATGTTCGTGCACAAGGAACTCGCCACTACCGAGCTGGTGGCGGCGACGACGCAACCGACGCTCGTCGTCTGGGGCGATCAGGACACGATTATGCCGCCGGCACAGGCGGCCCGGTTCGCGAAGTTGATCCCCGACGCCGAGGCCCACATGGTCGATGACTGTGGACACGCCCTCACCCTCGATTGCCCGGACGAGACCACCGCGCTCATGAAAGCCTTCCTGTCGTGACCGACCCTGAGATCGAGCTGATCCGGCGCGCGCGCGGCGGGGACACCCTCGCCATGGCGGAGCTGCTGGACCGGCTCGGCCCGTATGTGGCGCGCGTTTGTGGCCCATCGCGGTGCGGGTGGTGCGGCGGGCCGCGGGGGGCGCTGGCCCGGCTGGAGCGGGAACTCGGCTGAGTCGACAAGGGACCGGGCCGGGAGTTTTACCCTCTCCCGGCCCGGCATATGCCACCTGTATGGCGGCGTCGAGTCGTTTAAGTGTGCTGTCAGGCTGCTACTAGCCTCGCGCGTTTCCATTACGCCACCGGGCCACTGTGGAGGCCCGGGCCGGACTCGAACCAGCAATGACGAGGTCCCAAGGCAGGCACACGATCGCTTCGACGCCGAAGCGGCGAATGCTGAATCTAGAGCGAGAATCTGAGTCTGCGCGGCGGTTTGGCCGCGATCAGTCTGAACCTTAGTTTCAGCTTGCGCTCCATGCGCACCTCCGGGCTTTAGCGGCCCGGAGGAGTCTCGAAGGCTACCCGTTGCCGAACAGGTAACCGAACACCTTGTCCCCCACCTTGTAGTCGACGACCTCGGTGGCGTTGGCCTCCTCACGGGCGAACTTCACCGCGTGCTGCAGCTTCTCGACCCGGTCCAGCAGCTGCGACACCCGCTTGGCCGGGATCGCGCCGGAGAACTTCACCGTGTTCCAGTAACCGATCGTCACGTCTTCGTGGTACACCTCGACCTGGGCCGGGTGCTTTTCGGTGGCCTCGGCCTTGACGTGGTTGCGCGGCACCTTCTTGGTGCGGATCGTGCGCACCGGTTCGGTGGCGAAGCAGTCGGCCGAGTCGTTGAACGTCCACGACTCCGCCGCGTCCAGCACCGGAAGCGTCTTGATGAAACCGTGCAGTTCGGCCAGTTGCTTCTCCAGGAACAGCAGGTAGGTCACGGGGACCTCGGCCAGCAGCACCTCGTCGTCGATCGTGACGTCCGCGGTGGCGATGTTGTTGGTCGCGTCCTTGGCGCCGGTGACGTCGAACAGCCGGGACAGGCTGGCCGCGATCGACCGCAGCGTGTCCTCCGCGCGCACCTGCACCTTCGTCGACTCCGGGGGCAGCTGTTCGCCCTCCTCGTCCTTGGGCTGGTACGTCCGGGAGATACCCGACAGCAGCGGCTGTTTGGACAGTTCCCGGCCCGCGGCGCTCAAAGCACCCTGTGCCTTGGCCTTCACGCTCTTCTCGACCGCGATGATCTGGTTGAGCTTCGTCATATACACCTGCCTCTCCACTTCGGCGACTCGCAACAGTACGGTGTGGCCGTGGGCGACGGCAACACGTTTACCCGGCCCACGGCGGCCGGACGAAAACCTCGCCGCGTGGAACCGTCGCCGCACGTTAGCGTTAACATGGGTCGAGCCGACAGCGGCCGACAACCGAGGAGTGCCCGTGACGACAGCTTCGCCCGCCGGTAAACGGCCCGCGGTCATGACCGACGTGGCCCGGCTCGCGGGCGTGTCCCACCAGACCGTCTCGCGGGTGCTGCACGACAGTTCGCAGGTGCGGCCCGAGACCCGGGAGCGGGTGCTGCGCGCCATCGAGGAGCTCGACTACCGGCCCAACGCGATGGCGCGCGGGCTGGTCAGCCGACGGTCCACGATGATCGGCGTCATCACCTTCGACACCATCCTGTTCGGACCGGCCTCGACGCTGCTGGGCATCGAACGCGCCGCCCGCGCCAAGGGGTACGGCGTCAGCATCGCCACGCTGGAGAAACTGGATCGCTCCAGTGTGGTGGAGGCGGCGAACACGCTGGCGAACCAGGGGGTCAGCGGCATCGTCATCATCGCACCGCAGACCGCGGTCAGCTCGGCGCTGCACAGCATGCCCAGGAACCTGACGGCGGTGGCCGTGGAGTGTGGACCCGACAGCGGCCTGCCCGCGGTGTCGGTGGACCAGGTCGGTGGCGCCGCCCAGGCCACAGCTCACCTGCTCGAACTGGGGCACAAGACCGTGTGGCACGTGTCCGGCCCCGGCGACTGGCTGGAGGCCCGCGACCGCATCGAGGGCTGGCGTTCGATCCTGGAGCGGCACGGCGCCGTGGAGCCGCCGGTCATCACCGGCGACTGGAGCGCCCGGTCCGGGTACGCGGCGGGTGCGATGCTGGCGGCACAGCCCGACGTCACCGCCGTGTTCGCCGCCAACGACCAGATGGCGCTGGGCATGCTGCGGGCCTTCTACGAGAAGGGACTGCGGGTCCCCGACGACGTCAGCGTGGTCGGCTTCGACGACATCCCCGAGGCCCCGTTCCTGTCGCCGCCGCTGACGACGATCCGGCAGGACTTCGACGAGATGGGGCGCACCGCGATCGCGACCCTGCTGGCGATTCTGGACGGTGACAGCGACCCGCGTCCGGAGCCGATCGCCTCGACGCTCGTGGTGCGCGAGAGCACCGGCGCGCCGAAACGATAGGGGTGGCCCGGTGGGCGGACGTCCCGGCCGCCGCCGCTCCCACCGGACCACCGGTCAATCAGGACTTCACCCGCTTCTTGTTGTAGACGTCGAAGGCGACGGCCAGCAGCAGCACCACGCCCTTGATGGCCTGCTGCCAGTCCGGGCTCAGCCCCAGGATGGACATGCCCATGTTCATGACACCCATGACCAGCGCGCCGACGATGGCGCCCACGACGGTGCCGATGCCGCCCGAAGCCGAGGCCCCGCCGACGAAGGCCGCCGCGATGGCGTCCAGTTCGAAGTTCACCCCGGCCTTGGGCGACACCGAGGTCAGTCGCGCCATGAAGATGACCCCGGCCAGCGCGGCCAGGGCGCCCATGTTGACGAACACCCAGAAGGTGTTGCGTTTGGTCTTGACACCCGACAGCAGCGCGGCCTTCTCGTTGCCGCCCACGGCGTAGATCTGGCGTCCCACGACGGCCTTGTTCATCACGAACGAGTAGACGACGATCAACGCGATGAGGATCAGACCCAGCACCGGCAGTCCCCTGTGGAGCGCCAGTGTCACGCAGAAGGCGTTGATGACGACGGCCAGCGCGGCCACCCGCAGCCAGAACAGCACGCTGGGTCCGGTGGGGAGTCCATAGGCGACCCGCTGCTGCTGGCCGCGCCATTCCAGCCACACCACCACACCGGCGGCGAGGAGGCCGAGCGCGACGGTCGGCACGTGCAGGCCCTCGCCGCCGGGCAGGTAGCCGCGGGCCAGTTGCAGGAAGCCGTCGGGGAATCCGGCGACGGTCTGGCCGTCCAGCACTCGCTGTGCCAGTCCCCGGAACAGCAGCATGCCGCCGAGGGTCACGATGAACGCCGGGATGCGCATGTAGGCGATCCAGAAGCCCTGCCAGGCGCCGATAAGACCTCCGAGTACCAGCGCGACGACCACGACCAGCGGCCACGGCAGCTGCCACTGCACGATGAGGACACCGGTGACGGCGCCGACGAAGGCGGCCACCGAACCGACCGACAGGTCGATGTGGCCGTTGATGATGACCAGCATCATCCCGATCGCGAGGATCAGGATGTGGCCGTTCTGCATGATCAGGTTGGTGATGTTGACCGGGGTCAGGATGCCGCCGTTGTACTGGTAGGTCATCGCCTGGAACAGCAGCGCGATCAGCACCAGCGCGACGATCATCCCGTACTGGCGCAGGTTGCCGCGCAACGATTCCCGGATCGCCGACCACACGCTCGGGGTGGCGAGCACCGGTGCCTCGACGGTGTCGGGTTCGTCCAGTTTGCTCATTTCTCCACCGCCTTGGCCGTGGCCGGGCTGTTGGTCATCAACCTCATTACCTCTTCCTGAGTGGCGGCTTCGCGGGGTAGCTCACCGGTGATGCGGCCCTGGTTCATCGCGTAGACGCGATCGCACAGTCCCAGTAGTTCCGGCAGTTCCGAGGAGATGACCAGCACGGCCTTCCCCTCGGCGGCGAGCTGGTGGATGATCGTGTAGATCTCGTACTTGGCGCCGACGTCGATGCCGCGCGTCGGTTCGTCCAGGATCAGCAGTTCGGGGCGGGAGAACACCGCCTTGCCGAGGACGACCTTCTGCTGGTTGCCTCCCGACAGGTTCCTGGCCTTCTGGGAGATGGTGGGTGTCTTGATGCGCAGTCGATCGCGCAGCCGTTCCACCTCGATGACTTCCTTGTGGACGTCGATGATGGAGCGTTTGGAGACCTGCCGCAGGTCGGCGAGGGTGATGTTGCGGCGGATGTCCTCCTCCAGCAGCAGGCCGTACTGCTTGCGGTCCTCGGTGACGTAGGCGATGCCGTTGCGGATGGCCTCGGCGACGGTGTGGACCCGGATCGGTCTGCCGTGCTTGCGGACCTCGCCGGAGATCCTGTCGCCGTACGAGCGTCCGTAGACACTCATCGCCAGTTCGGTGCGTCCGGCGCCCATCAGCCCGGCCAGGCCGACGATCTCGCCGCGCCGGAACCGCAGGTTCGCGTCGTGTACCAGTTTGCGGTCACCGTGTTCGGGGTGGAACACGTTCCAGTCCCGGATCTCGAACAGCACCTCGCCGATGTCGGGGCGCCGGGGCGGGAACCGGTGTTCCAGGTCCCGGCCCACCATCGCCTTGATGATGCGGTCCTCGTCGACCTCGTCGGTGCCGACGTCGAGGGTCTCGATCGTCTTCCCGTCGCGCAGGATCGTGATCGAGTCGGCCACCGACAGCACCTCGCCGAGCTTGTGCGAGATGAGGATGCAGGTGATTCCCTGTTCCCGCAGGCGTTCCAGCAGCCGCAGCAGGTTGGCGCTGTCGGTCTCGTTGAGGGCGGCGGTGGGTTCGTCGAGGATCAGCAGCCGCACGTTCTTCGACAGCGCCTTGGCGATCTCGACCAGTTGCTGCTTGCCGACGCCGATGCCCGACACCAGTGCCTGCGGGTCGGCCCGAAGCCCCACCGTGGCCATGAGCTCCTGGGCGGCGAGGTTGGTGGCGCGCCAGTCGACGATTCCGGTGTGGGACCGTTCGTTGCCCAGGAAGATGTTCTCGGCGATGGACAGTTGCGGAATCAGCGCCAGTTCCTGGTGGATGATGACGATCCCGGCGGCCTCGGAACCACGGATGTCCTTGAACCGCGCCGGTTTGTCGTCCAGGAGGATCTCACCGGTGTACTCGCCGTACCGGTAGACGCCGCTGAGGACCTTCATCAAAGTGGACTTCCCGGCGCCGTTCTCGCCGACGAGGGCGTGGATCTCGCCGCGCCTGACGTCCAGGTTGACGTCGTCGAGGGCGCGGACGCCGGGGAATTCCTTGCCGATTCCCCGCATTCGCAGGATGTTCCGCGTCATTCGGGTTCACCTGTCCGTTCGGGCCCTCGTCACAGCCCCAGCTGCTTCTTCGTGTACTGCTTGGTCTCGACGAGGGCTTCCTCGACGTTGTCCTTGTCGACCGACACCGGTTTGAGCAGGTACGCCGGGACGACCTTCTTGCCGTTGTCGTAGGACTCGGTGTCGTTGGTCTTGGCCTTCTTGCCGTCGATGGCCGCCGAGGTCATCTCGACGGCGAGCTTGGCCAGCTTGCGGGTGTCCTTGTAGACGGTCTGGGTCTGTTCCCCAGCGAGGATCGACTTGACCGACGCGATCTCGGCGTCCTGGCCGGTGACCACGGGCAGCGGTTTGTCTCCTTCGCCGTAGCCGTCGCTTTGCAGCGCGGCGATGATGCCCAGGCTGATGCCGTCGTAGGGCGACAGGACCGCGTCGACGCGTTCGTCGCCGTAGTTGGCGTTGAGGATGTTCTCCATTCGCGACTGCGCGGTCTCGCCGTTCCAGCGCAGCGTGGTCACGTCGTCCATGTCGGTCTGTCCGCTGCGGACGACCAGCTTCTTGGACTTGATGTACGGCTTGAGTTTCGACATGGCGCCGTCGAAGAAGTAGGCGGTGTTGTTGTCGTCGGCCGAACCGGCGAACAGTTCGATGTTGTACGGGCCCTCGCCGTCGGCGAGTTTGAGTTTCTCCTCGATGTAGCCGCCTTGCAGTTCGCCGACCTTGAAGTTGTCGAAGGTGGCGTAGTAGTCGACGTTGTCGGTCTCGCGGATGAGCCGGTCGTAGGAGATGACCTTGATACCGGCGTCGGCGGCCTGTTGCAGCGCGCCGGTGAGCGAGGTGTTGTCGACCGGGGCGATCACCAAGGCCTTGACGCCCTTGGTGATCATGTTCTCGATCTGGGAGACCTGGGTTTCGATGACGTCCTCGGCGTACTGCAGGTCGGTGTCGAATCCGGCCTTCTTGAAGGCGGCCACCATGTTGTCGCCGTCGGCGATCCAGCGCTCGGAGGACTTGGTGGGCATGGCGATGCCGACGGTGCCCTTCTCGGAACCGGCGCCGCCGCACGCGGCCAGCACGGCGAGGGTGCTGAGACCGGCGGCCGAGGTCAGAAGGCTTCTTCGGTTGAGGTTCACGGGATTGCTCCTTCGGGGGGTGGTTGGCGTGGAGTGGCTAGACGTGGACGATGTCGATGTCGGCGAGTTCGGCGAACGCCTCCCAGTCGCGGGAGCGATGGCCCAGGTTCATCACCTGGTGGTGGGTGCCCCCGGCGCGCAGCCAGCCGTCCATGCAGGCGCGCAGTCCGCTGGTCGGCGCGAACTGGCCGTAGGGCATCTCCAGGGCCGGGAGCACCTGGCCGTCGAGGACTTCCCCTTCGGACACGACGAGCCGGAACCGGTTGCCGCCCAGCGACACCAGGCTGGCCAGGGTGGCCGGCCCGGGTTGGTAGCGGAACAGGAAGGTCGGCGGGTCGGCGAGTTTGCCGATGCCCAGCGGTCGTTTGATCAGCCGGACCGGTTCGTCGTCGCGGGCGATGCGCCAGTTGCCCTCCCCCATGTGGCTCATCAGGATCGACTCCGACGGGAAGTCCATGGCGTACATCTCGGTGAAGTGGCCGTCGCCGATGAGCTGGTGTCCGGCGTGGACCATGGCGGCGGCCATCGCGTCGCCCTCGGCACCGTAGCCGTATCCGGCGGCCATGAGACTGGACGCGGCGGCCAGCGGCAGCCGGTCGAAGCGGCCGTCCTCACCGATGGCGTCGAAGTGGGTCGAGTAGGCGGCGTACCCGCCGTCGACGAGGATCGACTCGATGGCCAGCTGCATCCGGGCGTGGTCGTCGCGTTCCTCATCGGACAGTTTCGGGTCGATCTCGAAGCGCTCGTCCTCGAAGGCCCGCAACGCGGCAATGGCCTCGTCGGTCACGGCTCGCATGCCCCGCCACAGTTCGCCCGGCGCGATGGCGCTGATCTCGGGGCCGAGGGTGCGCAGCAGCGCGTTCTCGTCGACGCGGATGTCGCCCATGTCGTTCATCGCGTACCCGAACACGCCGATCTTCAGCGACCGCCAGGCGGTGACGGCGCTGGCCGCCCGCGCCCAGCGGTCGAACCGGACGGCGAAGTCCGCCGAGCGCCAGTCCTCGGTGATGACCGCGAAGCGGCGTCCGGCCCGCACCATCGCGTTGGCGGTGTCCTGGGCGCCGTGGATGCCCTGGTTGTAGGTCATGTCGGCCATGTCCCAGGCGGGTGTGACGGCGGCTTCGGGCTGGATGTTGGCCAGGCACACCGGCATCCGGTTCTCGTTGAACAGCCGGGCCACCCGCATCGCGGGGCCGTAGGTCAGCATGGTCACCAGCACACCGTCCAGATCGGAGTCGGCGAAGCGGCGCATCGCCGACTCGGCGTCGGCGCGGTCCTTGACCGGCGGCGCCACCTCGAAGTCGGCGTGCTCGGACAGCCGGTGCGCGATGTCGGCGGCGTAACGGCCCTGCCGCTCGGTGATGCCGGGAATCATGTGGTCGTACAGGTCCTGCATGATGCCGAGGATCCCGATGCGTGGTCTGCGTGCTGGCTTCAAGACGGTGACTCCCTTGTCGAGGATTACTGGCCGTAGACGTTCTGGTAGCGCTGGTGCAGCCGGTCGATGTCGGACTGGTCGATGGGGACGGGCTCGCCCAGCGACCGCGCCAGGTGGGTGGTGCGGGCGACGTCCTCGCACATGACGGCCGCCTTGACGGCGGCCTTGGGGTCGGGTCCGACGGTGAAGACGCCGTGGTTGCGCATCAGGACCGCCGGGGAGCGGTGTCCGGCCAGGGTGGACACGATGCCCTTGCCGATCGAGTCGTCGCCGATCAACGCGAACGGCCCCACCGGGATCTCGCCGCCGAACTCGTCGGCCATGGCGGTCAGGACGCACGGCACCGGCTCGCCGCGCGCCGCCCACGCGGAGGCGTAGGTGGAGTGGGTGTGCACCACGCCGCCGACGTCGTCCATGTGTCGGTACACATAGGCGTGTGCGGCGGTGTCGCTGGACGGTGTCAGTTCGCCGTCGACCAGGTCGCCGTTGAGATCGCACACCACGATCGCCTCGGCGGACAGGTCGTCGTAGGACACGCCGCTGGGTTTGATCACCAGCAGGTCGGCGCCGGGCACCCGGGCGGAGACGTTGCCCGCGGTCCAGGCCACCAGGCCCCAGCGGACGAGTTCGGTGTGGAGCCCGACGAGCTGTTCGCGCAGCGCGGTCACGGCTTCGGGGAGTCTCGCGGTCACGACGAGGCTCCCGCCTCGTTGCGGATCCGGCGCAACCGGCGCAGCACGTCGTTGCCGCCGCGTCCGAAGTAGTCGTGCAGTCGCTGGTACTCGCCGTACAGGGTGTCGTATGCCTTGGCGCGGTGCCGGTCCGGCTTGTACACCCGTCGTTCGACGCGGCCCATGACCTCGGCCGCGGCCCGCACCGACGGGTAGGCACCGGCGGCGACGGCGGCGTGGATGGCTGAGCCGAGTGCCGGTCCCTGTTCGGAGCCGATGATCGACAGTGGCATGTCGCACGCGTCGGCGTAGGTGCGCATGATGAACTCGTTCTTCAGCAGACCCCCGGCGACCACCAGTTCGGTCACCGGCAGCCCGGCGTTGCCGAACGCCTCCACGATGGTGCGGGTGCCGAAGGCGGTCGCCTCCACCAGTGCCCGGTAGATGTCCTCGGGCCGGGTCGCCAGCGTCTGGCCGAGGATGACGCCGGACAGTTCGTGGTCGACCAGCACCGAACGGTTGCCGCTGTGCCAGTCCAGGGCCAGCAGCCCGTGCCCGCCGACGGGCTGGGCGGCGGCCAGTCCACTGAGGTATTCGTGCGGGTCGATGCCGCGGCGGCGGGCGGCGACCCCGTACGGGCCGGGAAGCTGGTTGTCGGTGAACCACGCGAAGATGTCGCCGACGCCGCTCTGCCCCGCCTCGTAGCCCCAGCTGCCGGTGACCACGCCGTTCTCGACCACGCCGCACATGCCGGGCACCTCGGCCAGCTGCTCGGCGTTGAGGATGTGGCAGGTCGAGGTGCCCATGACCGCCAGCAGCTGCCCGGGGTCGACGGCCTGGGCGGCGGGCGCGGTGACGTGGGCGTCCACATTGCCCACCGCGACCGCGATGCCCTCGTCGAGGCCGGTCCACACCGCCGCCTGCGCGGTGAGGCCACCGGCCCGGTCTCCCAACGCCGACAACGGATGTTCGATCTTGCCGGTGACCAGGTCGGCGAACTCGGGGTGCAGGGCACCCAGGAAGTCGGGGTCCGGCCACCGGCCGTCCTGGTGGATGCCCTTGTATCCGGCGGTGCAGACGTTGCGGTTCTCGTTGCCGCACAACTGCCACACGATCCAGTCGGCGGCCTCGATCCAGCGCTCGGTGTTGTGGTAGACCTCCGGGTCCTCCTCCAGCAGCTGCAACGCTTTGGCGAACTCCCATTCGGAGGAGATCCGGCCGCCGTAGCGGGCGATCCAGGGTTCGCGTCGTTCGTGGGCCAGGGCGGTGATCCGCTCGGCCTGGGCCTGGGCGGCGTGGTGCTTCCACAGTTTCGGGTAGGCGTGCGGCCGGGTCTCCAGTCCCGGTATCCAGCACAGTGGAGTTCCGTCGGCCAGGGTCGGTATCACGGTGCAGGCGGTGAAGTCGGTGGCGATCCCGATGACGGCGCCCGGGTCGATTCCGGCGTGCGCCACGGCTTCGGGGACCGCGTGGCGCAGGACGTCCAGATAGTCCTGCGGATCCTGCAGTGCCCAGTCGGGGGGAAGGTCCTCACCGGTGGCGGGCAGTTTCCGGTCGATGACGCCGTGCGCGTAGGAGTGCACGGCGGTTCCCAGTTCGGCGCCGTCGGCGACCCGCACCACCAGGGCCCGGCCCGACAGGGTGCCGAAATCGATGCCGACGACGCAGTGCTCGGACTGTGGGGTCATGTTGGATCGCTATCGCCGCAGGGAATGTTAACGCACACATTCTCAACATCGATCACGGCGAATGTCAATAGGGTGAACGGCACCGATTCGCGCTACCCGTGTTCACGTTGCCATTTCCGGAGTTCGAACGGCCCGAGCCCGCACGTATGATGCGGGCATGAAGCGGGTGCTGGTCACGGGTCTGTCGGGTACCGGGAAGTCGACGCTGCTGGAAGAGCTGTCGCGACACGGATTCAAGTGCGTCGACACCGACTACGACGGCTACTGTGGACCGGCGGACGGCTCACCGCCGCCGACGCCGGAGGCCCGGCCGGAATGGATATGGCGCCCGGAGCGCATCGACGCGTTGCTGTCGACTGAGGACGCCGAGGTGCTGGTCGTCAGCGGCTGCGTGGAGAACCAGGGCCGGTTCTATCCGCGGTTCGACCACGTCGTGCTGCTGACGGTACCGGCGGCGGTGATGGCCGAGCGGCTGCGCCACCGCGACACCAACGACTACGGCAAGGATCCCGGCGAGCTCGCCGAGTCGCTGGGCTACATCGAGACCGTGCAGCCGCTGCTGCGCCAGGGTGCCACGCTCGAAGTGGACACGAGCGCACCGCTGGCCGAGGTGGTCGACGCGGTGCTGACGCACCTCGGCCAGCGTCCGGATCAGCCGCGCAGTCCCAGGTAGAGCCCGCCGCTGGCGTCGATGGTCTGGCCGGTGATCCAGCGGGCGTCGCCCGAGGCGAGGAACGCGACCACGTCGGCGACGTCGGCGGCCTCGCCGAGCCGGTCGAGCGCGGTGATGGCGGCGAACTGCGCCTCGGGGCCGAGGGACGCGATGACGGCGGTGTTGGTCTCGGTCCGGGTGACCCCGGGCGCCACGGCGTTGACGGTGATGCCGCGGACGCCCAGCTGGCTGGCCAGGGTGAGGGTCATGGTCGCCAGCGCGCCCTTGGCCATCGCGAACGAGGTCTGGGTGGGGTTGGCGATCCGGGTGACGGCCGAGGTGAGGTTGATGACGCGGCCGTCGTCGTTCAGCAGCGGCAGTGCCTTCTGCACGGTGAAGTAGGGGGCCTTGACGTTCACGGCGAAGACGGTGTCGAAGGAGTTGGGGGTGTCGTCCTGGATGGGTCCGGCCGGTGGCACGGCGGCGCTGTTGACCAGGATGTCCAGTCGCCGCCCGGCCAGTCCCGCCTCCAGTCCGGCGATCAGGGTGTCGACGCCGTCGGGCTCGCCGAGGTCGGCGCGCAGCGGGAAGGCGGTGCCTCCGGCGCGTTCGATCCGCTCGACGGTGTGGTGCGCGGCGGCTTCGTCCCCGGCGTAGTGCACGCCCACCCGGGCGCCGTCGGCGGCGAGCCGAGTGGCGATGGCGCGTCCGATGCCGCGCGACGCTCCCGTGACCAGGGCGGTCTTGTTCTTCAGGTCGGTCATTGTCGGATCCAATTCGTGTTAGTGATTAACATGATGTTAGAAACTAACACCATGATAGTTTGTAACACGTGCCGGACATACGTGATCGTCGCCGCCGCGAGACGCGGCGTGCGCTACAGGAGCACGCGCTGCGGCTGTTCACCGAGCGCGGCTACGACTCGACCACCGTCAACGACGTCGCCGAGGCCGCCGGGGTGTCGGCGATGACGGTCTACCGGCACTTCCCCAGCAAGGAGGACCTGGTGCTGCTGGCCTCCTACGACGAGCTCATCGCCGAACGCGTCGCCGCGCAGCCGCCCGATCAGCCCGACGCCCGCCGCATCGGCCGGGCCATCGTGGACACCGCCACGGCCGGGGTGGCCTCGGACGCGGACCGGCGATCGCTGTTGGCGCTGTTGCGGCTCATGATCGACACGCCCGCGATCCGGGCCCGGCACCTGGACAGCCAGTACGCCACCCAGACCGCCATCGTCGAGGCGATGCGTACCGAGGCCACCGATCCCGAGACCGAGTTCCGGCGATGGGTCACCGCCGGGGCCTGCCTGGCCGCGATGCACGCGGCCGTGGTGCGTTGGGCCGATGAGGACGGTCGCCCCGAGTTGCCGGGCCTGATCGAGACCGCGCTGTCGGCCACCTTCGCCAACGAGTTCCCCTAACGCTCGTCGCGCGTCCGGCCGGTGACGGTGTTGAAGCTGTCGCGCAGGGTCATCGGCGCGATGTCCTCGCGCTTCGCCTCGCCGCGCAGGGTCTGTCGCATGTGGTCGTGGACGACGGCGTGCCGGTCGCGGCTCTCCGGCGAGAACCGCTGGCCGCTGGCCAAAGCCCGCAGGCCGACCACGGCCATCTCCCCCAGCAGTCCGATGCCGATGGCCAGCGTCGTCGGGCGCGCCTCGGGGTGCATGCCCGCGAACTTCGCCAGCAGCGCGAACCCGCCGCTGGCGACCAGCGACACGATCCACACGACGAAGGTGCGCCCCGTGTAGCGCTGCCACAGCACGCCGTTCTTGACGAACAGCCGCACGGTCGATCCGCGCAGCGCGCCGAATCCGATGCCGATGACGACACCGCCCGCCGCCCAGGCGTAGTCGGCGGGGTTGAGTCCGTCGGCCTTGAGCACCTCGTAGACGCCGATGCCGGTCAGGATCAGCGGCGGTCCGCACAGGTCGCGGGCGTTGAGGGGTTCGCCCGACAGTCGTCGCACGATCAGATAGGCCACCAGAGCGAGCACGGCGACGACGATCAACCAGGGGTGTTTATCTAGCACGTCCATGCTAAATAAGTTAGCACGCTAATGCTATAAACTGCCAGCCATGCCGAAGATCGTCGATCCGACCGAGCGCCGCACCGAAGTCGTCGACGCCGTGCTGCGCATCGCCGAACGCGACGGCCTGGAACAGGCCACCCTGCGCAACATCGCCACCGAGGCGGGCCTGGCCATCGGCTCGGTGCGCCACTACTTCACCGACCACGCCGAGGTCATGGAGGTGGCGATGAAGGAACTCGTCGACCGGCTCGGCGCCCGCATCCTCGCCAAGGCCGAACGCGTCACCCGGCCGGGAGTCGACCGGCGCGAGGCGGTCCAGTCGATACTGGAGGAGTTCCTGCCCTTCGACGCGCAGCGGCGGCTCGAATCGGCGGCCTGGCTCAGCTTCGTCAGCGCCTCCCGCACCGAGCCGCGACTGCGGCCGTTCGCGATCAAGATGCAGGACGGAACCCGCACCATCGTCGGCCGGATCGTCAAGCGCATCAAGGAATCCGGACGCGTACCCGAGGACTTCGACACGGACGTCGAGTCCGACCGGCTCACGGTGCTGATCGACGGGCTGACGCTGCGGGCCGTACTGCAACCGGACACACTGGACGAATCAGCGGCGCGGGCGGTGCTGCGTCGGCACCTGGACTCGCTGCTGGAGTCGTTAGGGCGAATACGGTTTCAGGCAGAACACCGTCTCGCCGTCGTCCTGGGTGATGACGGGCTGGGTGGGGTCGGGGCAGTCCTCGGCGGTCTCCACCTCGGCGGTGATGACATAGTCGCCGCGCTCCGCGTCGGCGCAGTCTATGGCCCTCGCGTCGGGACCGTCCTGTTTGGCGCAACCGTCGATCGCGAACTCCTCGGCGGTGTCAGTCGGGTCGGGGCGCTGCCCGCCCGGCGCGACGGATCCGAGGGTCTGCACGGTGATGACGACGGCCAGGACCGCCACGACGACCGCGCCGATGAGCAGGCCGTAGCGCAGCGCCGTGCGTCGCGGCCGGGGTTCGGGTGCGGCCGTGGGTGCCAGCATGAACGCCGGTGGCTCGTCCGGCCGCTGCGAGGTGGGCGGTTCGGCGGGCTCCGTCATGGCCGGATCCTAGCGGTTGCCACGGATACGGCGCGCGTCACGCCGTCGCGCCGGTCTCGGCGGCGGCCTCGTTGAACGCCCGCACCCGCGCGGTCGCGTTGTCCTTGCGCCACAACAGACCCCAGTCCACCGGCGGGGCGTCGCGAAACGGGACGTAGGCGACGTCGGGACGCACGTAGTACTTCTTCACTTGCGCCCCAACCGGAAACGCGCCCTCCCCCGCGCTGATGAGGGTGAGCATCTCGTTGAACGTCGCGCCGACGGGCCCCGGCTGGATCGGGCGGCCACCGGGCGTGCGACTCGACGAGCGGTCAGTGCGGGTGTGCTCGTCGACGGTGTCGGGCAGTTGCAGCAACGGCAGCGCGGCCAGGTCCTCTGCGTCCACGGATTCCTTCCGCGCCAACGGATGCGCGGCCGGGACGGCGAGCATGCGCGCGTCGGAGAACAGCACCGGGCCGCTGTCGACGTCGGGCGAGTGCACCGGCACCGGGCCCAGCGCCAGATCGGTGTCACCGTCGCGCAGCCACGGCAGCAGCTCCCCGATCTGCGCCTCCCGGATCCGCACCTCGCAGTCGGGGTGCCGGGCGCGGAACCGCTGCGTCGCCCGGACCAGGAACTGGCCCGCGGCGGCGCTGACGAACGCGACCCGCAGTGTGCCGGTGATGCCCTTGCCGGTGGCGATGGCGGTCTCGACCGCGGTGGTGATGCTCTGCCAGGCGGGCGCGATCTCGTCGCGCAGCCGACGGCCGACCTCAGTCAGTTCCACCCGGCGGCTGGTGCGGTTGAACAGCGGGACGCCGACGCGGCGCTCCAGTTTCTGGATGGTCTGGCTGACCCGGGCCGCCGACACCCGCAGCCGCCGCGCCGTCCGGCCGAAGTGCAGTTCCTCGGCCAGGGTGAGGAAGGCGTCCAGTTCGTGCTTCTCCAGCATGCCGTTCCCCTCCATCGTTAAGTCTGGCTTGACGATCCTTGCGCAACCGGCCATTGTTCGCGCCGCCGTACCGGACCAGAGTGGAGACCGTCACCACGACAGCCCACTGACCTGCGAAGGAGGCCGCGATGTACGTCAACTCGTCCGAGGCGCTCACGGCGACCGAGCCCGCCGCCGTCGTGGCCGAACTGCGCGACCGCACCGAGATCGCCGACGCGCTGCACCGGTTCGCGCTCGGCCAGGACCTCAAAGACCGGGAACTGTTCGCCTCGGCCTTCGCCACCGAGGCCGAACTGGACTTTCGTCCGGCGGCGGCCAAATGGGGCTCGCGGCCCCCGGTCATGTCCGGACGCGACACGATCGTCACCACGATCCTGGGCATGTTCACCGGCCGTGTCGACACCACCCACCAGGTCACCAACGCGCGCATCGCGATCGACGGCGACACCGCCCGGCTCACCGCGCTGGTAGAGGCCCAGCACCTGCTGAGGGCCGACCGCTCGGTGCGCGCGCTGCTGAAGAACCCCTACGACGTCGCGCTGACGCGGGACGGCGACCGCTGGCTCATCACCACGATGCGCATCGACAACGCCTGGTACACCGGCGATCCCGTCGCGATCTTCGGCTGAGGCGGCCCCGCTCTTCTACTCCCCCTAAGGAAAGGAACGCCCATGTCCGATTACCCCAAGCCGGTGCTCGTCCGCGCCGCCGAGGCCGAGACCCTTCAGGACGGACCCACCAGCCTGCTCACCCTGCTGGCCGACTCCGACACCACCGGCGACGCGATGACCGTCAACCGGGCCACCCTGTCGGACGGTTCCCCCGGCGCGCCGCCGCACTTCCACACCCGCGCGGCCGAGGCGTTCTTCATCATCGACGGCGCGATGCGGATGCTGCTGGGCGACACCATCACCACGCTCCACAAGGGTGACTTCCTGGTAGTGCCGTCGATGCTGCCGCACGCGTTCGCGCCGGTCCCCGGCGGATCGGCCGACGCGCTGGTCGTGTTCAGCCCCGGCATGGCCCGGTTCGACTACTACCGGCTGCTGGAGCGGGTGTTCAAGGGCATGTCGGACATCAGCGAGATCGCCGCCAGCTCCGGCCGGTACGACAACCACTACTGCGACAGTCCGGTGTGGCGCGAGGCACTGACCTAGGTGGAGCGCGGATCGTCGACGGTCCAGGTGTGCTCGCCGCTGCCGACGTCGAGCGGGTCGCTGCCCGGCAGGGTGACGTGCGCGGTGGTGTTCGGGGGAACGGTCGCGCGCACGAGCAGACGGCCGTCGCTGACCTCCCAGCTGACCGAGGCCCGGCCGTGGGCGGTCTCCAGTTCGGTCGCGGCCCGGTCGAGTCCGGCCAGCGGAACCGGCGCGATCGCGATGCGCCGGTAGCCCGGCTCCAGCGGCGCCAGCCCGGCGACCGTGCGGTGCAGCCAGTCGGCGATCGCGCCGAAGGCGTAGTGGTTGAACGAGGTCATCTCGCCGGGATTGATGGTGCCGTCGGGAAGCATGCTGTCCCAGCGTTCCCAGACCGTGGTGGCGCCCATGGTGACCGGGTACAGCCAGGAGGGGCACTCGGTCTGGAGCAGCAGCCGCCGCGCCGTGTCAGCGTGTCCGGTGCGCACCAGCGCGTCCTGGATCAGCGGGGTGCCGACGAAGCCGGTGCCGATGCGGTGGTCGGCGCGCCGGACGAGTTCGGCCAGCCGCTCGCCCAGGTTGTCGCGCAGCCGCGCGTCGGTGACCAGGTCGAACATGAGCGCCAACGCGTAGGCGGTGGGGGCGTCGGAGACCAGCCGTCCGGCCGGGGTGACGTACTCGCGCACCCAGGCGGTGCGGACCTCGTCGGCGAGGGTGTCGTACCGGCGGGCGTCGTCGTCCAGGCCCAGTTCCCGCGCGGCGCGGGCGACCAGTGCCGCCGAACGGTGCAGGTAGGCGCTGGCGACGATGTCGGGATCGGTCTTGGCCTTGCCCGGCTCGTCGGAGGGGGCGTCGGGGTCGAGCCAGTCGCCGAACTGGAACTGTCCCTCCCACAGTCGGCGCGGCCCGGCGATGGCGGCGATGTGGTCGGCCCAGGCTCGCATGCTGGGGTACTGCCGCTCCAGGACCGCGCGGTCGGCGAAGCGTTCATAGAGGACGGACGGTACGACGGTGGCGGCGTCACCCCACGCGGCGGCCGGTGTCCGGACCGAGTCGAGTACGTCGGGCACGATGAACGGGACGGCGCCGTCCTGGCTCTGTTCGAGGGCCAGGTCTTCGAGCCAGGAGGCGAGGAAGCCGTCGCAGTCGAACAGGTAGGCGGCGGTGGGAGCGAAGACCTGGATGTCTCCGGTCCAGCCGAGCCGTTCGTCGCGCTGCGGGCAGTCGGTGGGGATGCTGAGGAAGTTGCCCCGCATGCCCCACACGATGTTGTCGTGGAGCTGGTTGAGCGGCTCGTGCGAGCAGGTGAACCAGCCGGTGCGTTCGAGGTCGGAGCCGACGACGACGGCGGTGACGTCCTCGGGGTCGAACTCGCCGGGCCAGCCCTGGATCTCGGCGTACCGGAACCCGTGGAAGGTGAACGCGGGCTCCCAGGTCTCGATTCGAGCGCCCGCGAGGGTGTAGGAGTCGGTGGCCTTCGCGTGCCGCAGCGGACGGGTGCCCAGTTCGCCGTGTTCGAGGACCTCGGCGTGCCGCAGCACGACGGTGTCGCCTTCGCGACCGGACACCCGGATCCGCAGGTGCCCGACCAGGTTCTGTCCGAAGTCGACAACGGTTCGGCCGCTGGGGGTGACGATGACGTCCTTGACGGCGAGCTCCTCGACGCGGCGCACCGGCGGCGCGGTGCGGGCGATCGGCCGCGACACTCTGGACGCGTCGATCCGAGCCTCCGACCAGCCGTCGTCGTCGAATCCCGGCGAGGACCAGCCCGGCGATGCGCGGCGGGCGTCGTAGCTTTCACCGGCGTAGATCCCGCTGGCGGTGATGGGTCCCTCGGCGGTGGCCCACCAGGCGCCCTCGCCGGTGGCGACCACTTCCGACGTGCCGTCGGCGTATTCGAGTAGGAGCTGCGCGGCGAAGCTGGGGTACTCGCCGTAGAACGGCTTGGCCTCGCCGTGGAAGCCGTACCGCTCGGTGTACCAGCCTCCGGCCAGCGTGGCGCCGAGCGCGCACCGGCCGGGGCGCAGCAGCTCGGTGACGTCGGTGGTCTCGTGGACGAGCCGGTGCTGGTAGGCGGTCCAGCCGGGCTTGAGGCGTTCGTCGTCGACGGCGACGCCGTTGAACTCGATCTGGTAAACGCCGCGCGCGCTGGCGTACAGGGTCGCGGCCCGCAGTCCCTCGCGCACCTCGAATTCGTGGCGCAGCAGCATCGGCTGCCCCGCAGCGGGTTCGGGCACGGCGATGAAGTCGGCGCGCCATTCGGTCTCGGCGAGGAACCCGGCCCGGATCTCGAGCGGTTCGCTCCAGGCCGAGGTGGTGTCGTCGGATCCGTCGACCCGGACGCGAAGCTGGCCGCGCTCCCGGGGCCGCAGCGGCTCGAACGGCCAGGCGACGAGCACACTGTCGCGGCCGTCGACGCGGGCGACGGTGGAGTCCGATTCGCGGCGCCATTCGATCTCGGCACCGCGCTGGGTCCAGTCGGGCGCGGTCGTGGCGGTCTTCCAGGACAGGCGCGGTCGGTCGGTACCGACGAACGCCGAGTCGGTGCGGTATTCGGCGCGCAGTGCGTGGACGGTGGGGTGCATCGAGTTCTCCCTCGCGGTTGTCTCGGATCGGATGGGTCAGGGCGGTGGCCGGGTGCTGGACCGCACGACGAGCTCGGGCCGCACGATCTCCTGTCGCGGCTCGGTTCGCCCCGCGATGCGTTCCAGCAGCAGTTCGGCGGCGAGACGGCCGATCCGCTCGCCGTCCTGGTTCACCGTGGTGAGTGAGACTCCCGGGTGCCGGGCGATCTCGATGTCGTCGTAGCCGACGACGGAGACGTCCATGGGGGTCAGTCCGGCTTCGGCGATGGCGCGCTGCACCCCCAGCGCCGGTTCGTCGTGGGAGGCGAAGATCGCCGTCGGCCGCTCGGGGCCGGTCAGCAACCGCGTCGCGGTGCGGCACGCCCCGGCCTCGCCCGTGGGCGTGCGGACGACCCGGATGTGGGCGTCGAGCCCGGACTCCCGCATGACCTCGCGATAGGTTTCGAGCCGGATCGCCTGCGGCACACCGGAACCGGGAACGGTCTTCGTCTCCTCGCAGGTGAGGTGGGCGATGTCGCGGTGTCCGAGATCAATGAGGTGCCGCATCGCCTGGCGGGTCCCGGCCTCGTCGTCGTTCGCGACGGTGTCGTATCCGCTGGCACGGTCGTGCCGTCCGAGCATCACCACCGGCACCGTCGCGGCCAGGGCTTCCAGCCACGCGGGCTCCACCAGCGGCGAGACCGCGATGACGCCGTCGACCTGCCGGTCGACGAGCGCCTGGATGGCGCGATAACCCTCCACGTTGGCCGGATCGGCCGGGGCGACGATGAGTTGGTACGGCGACGCGGACACCGCCGCCGTCACCCCGGCGAGCAGGCGCGGGAAGAACGGGTTCGCCAGTTCGGGGATCTCGATGCCGAGCGTGTAGGTGGCGCCGCGCATGCCACGGGCCGAGACGTTGGGACGGTAGCCGAGCGTCGCGATGGCCGTCGTGACCCGTTCGCGCATCGCGGCGCTGACCCCGTGGGCGTCGCGGATCACCTTGGACACCGCGGCCCGCGACACACCGGCTTCGCGCGCGACGTCCTCCATGGTGACCGGGCCCGCCGGGGTTCGCGATGCCATCGAGAGCACCTCCACAAAGAGTGACGCCTGTCAATGTACACACGATGTAGATCGTTCTACAAGCGGGAGGCTCGGGTACTGTCGAGCGGCCATCAGCCAGCACGAGAGGACCTCCGCCCATGTCGCCCACCCGCACCGCGATCGTCACCGGAGGCGCCCACGGCATCGGCGCCGGGATAGCCCGCCGCTTCGCCGCCGACGGCCTGGCGGTGGCCATCGTGGACATCAACGCCGAGCGCGCCGCCGCCACGGCCGAGTCCATCACCGCCGACGGCGGCACCGCCATCGCGCTGCCCACCGACATCGGCGACGCGCAGGCCACCACCGACGCGGTCAACACCGCCGCCGAACGGCTCGGCGGCGTCGGGGTGCTGGTCAACAACGCCGGTTACGCCCGCGACGCGGACCTGCCGGACATGACCACCGCGCAGTGGGACGAGGTCATCAACATCCACCTCAACGCGGCGTTCCACACCGTCAAGGCCGCCCACCCGTACATGCGCGAGGCGGGCTGGGGCCGGATCATCAACATCTCCAGCATCTCGGCGCTGGGCACGCCCGGCCGGGTCAACTACTCGGCGGCCAAGGCCGGGCTGCTGGGCTACACCAAGTCACTGGCGCTGGAGCTGGCGCCCGAGGGCATCACCGCCAACGCGATCGCGCCGGGTTTCATCGTCAGCGACATGACCGCCGCGACCGCGAAGCGACTGGGCCGCGACTTCGACGAACACCAGCGCATCGCGGCCGACTCGATCCCGGTGGGCCGGGTCGGACGACCCGAGGACATCGCGCACGCGGCGGCGTTCTTCGCCGCCGAGGCGGCCGGGTTCATCACCGGACAGGTCGTCTACGTGTCTGGCGGTGTGCACGGCTGAACGGCTAGTCGTTCTCGGTGACGATCCTGGCGATCTCGTCGCGAGCCGGGTTGCCGTCATCCCAGTACTGCGAGTGCGCCGCGATCGACCGGCCGCCGGGGAACCAGCCCTTGTCGCCCGGAGAGCTCTCGAAGGAGTGGGCGCCGAAGGCCGGGTCGGCGGGGTTCAGGCCGTGGCTGGACAGCGTGATGTCGGTGAACGGCACGTGGAACCGGGTGTTGCCGTCGGGCACCAGGCCGATGATGTCGTGCTGGGCGCGGGTGGCGTGGACGTCGGCGTTCGTGTTCAGGCCCGAGACGTGGTCCACCCCGACGCCGGGGCTTCCGGCGAACACCACGTCGTCGGTGTTCATGCCGTGGTCCTTGAGCGAGTGACCCACGACCGTGGAGCCGTAGGAATGGCCGACCACGGTGTTGTGTGAGGGCGCACCCTCGTGGGTGGCGCGCAGGCCGTCCTGGAACTGGGCCAGGTCGGGAGCGCCCTTCTCGGCGTAGCCGGTGGTACCGGCGTTGCTGATCCCGTCGGGGGCGTCGTAGTCGAGCCACATGACACCGACGGTCTCCTTGGTCGGGTCCAGCTGGTTGGCGTCGGACACCATCCGGTCGACCCGGTTGAGTTCGTTGCCCGCTGTGGACAGTTCGGAACCCATGCCCGGTACGTGGGTGAGCACGTTGTCCGCCTTGTCAGGGTTGCCGGTGGCGATGATGGCCTTGCCGTCGCCCTCCGGGTCGAAGCCCATCAGCAGCCGGTCGGGATGCTTCGGGTCGTCCACGATGCCCCGCAGGTTCTGCATGGCGTCGAGTTGCTTCTGCAGGTCCTCGACCTTGTTGCGGTCGTCGGCCGCGCCCGGTCCGCCGTATCCCGGGGTGTTCCTGATGTCCTCGATCTCTTGGCGTTTGGCGTCGATCGCGTCGTTGAGCGACTTCCAGTTGGCCTTGTGCCGGTCCTCGGGCGGGATGCCGTCGAGGTTGCCGATCTTTTCGGGGTGCTGGTCGATGAACGCCTGTTTCTCGGGGTCGCTGAGCGAGTCCCACCATTCCTTGACGTCCTTGGGCGTGTCACCGCGGTTGTCGGGGATGGCGTTCTCGTCGGCGAGCAGCGCGGTGGCCGTGATCTGGTCCTTGGCCTTGTCATCGGCGTCGTTGGCCATCCGCACGGCCTCGTCGATGACGTCGCGCACCTGCTGGGCCAGCCGCTCGTTCGCCTGCGCCTCGGCCGGGTTGTTGACCACCGGTGTGGTCACGGTCCCGTCGGGGCCGATGGTGAGACCGGTTCCGGCCACCAGATCGTGCGCGTCCTGCAGCCGCCGCCGCGCCGCCTCCAGGTCCGTGACGAGGTCCTCCAGCACCGCCTGACTGCGTTTGAACGCGTCCGAGGCGACGAACAGCGGCGGCGGCTGGGTCGCCATCAGGTCCGACGCCGCCGTGGAGTCGCGGCCCGCCCACATCCCCGCCGGGATGTCGGAGGCGGTCTGGACGTCCTGGGCGCTGGTCGACAACGCACCGGCGAGGCTTCCGGACTCCTCCGCCGCACGGGTCAGCTTCGAGGTGTCCATGTTGGTCAATTGGGCGTAATCAACCATGACTCGATCTTTCGCAGGCGGCGGGGCGTCAGGTCAGCCCCGGGGGTGGGGGTTCTACTCCGGTGGGGGTCACCAGGGGCGAGTTGACGGTGAACCACAGGTTGCCGATCTTCCCCTGCCGCAGGGCGATGACGAATCCGTCGTGGGGGTCGGCGACGCGCAGCACCGTGAACGGTTCGGACGGGTTGTCGGTGACGAGCTCGTAGCCCTGTCCCAGCCACCACTTCTTCAGTCGTTCGAACAGGCCGCGGTTGCGCGCGAACACGTCGTCGGACTCGGGCAGTTTCGCGACATAGGAGACTTCGACATTGACCAGATGGGACTGTCCACTCTCGGGTGGCGGGGACACGGCGTTGCGGAGTTCCGGCTCCAGCCGGATATCGGCGTCCAGTGCGGTCACCGCGTCGCGCAGATGCTGTTCGGCGCGCGGATAGGCCTGAGTCTCGTCGAGCACGGACCGACTCCTCTCGCAAACCGGTGCGGAGCGGGGATTCTCGCTTCGCAACCGTGTTCCCGGTGTGAATGAGCGTAACGAAACGGCGACGCGGACGGGTGCCAGCGACGCCTCAATATAGATGAACTATGGATCGGTCTCAGGCCGCGGCGGGAACGGCGGCTTCGCGGATCGCGGCCAGTCCGCGCGCGATGGCGGGCTGGGCGGCGCTGCCGCGTCGCACGGCGGTGAACAGCCGCCGGGTCGGCACCGGGTTGCCGTGGATCGGCAGCCGCACCACGGTGTGCTCGGCCGGGATCGGGACCAGCCGGGTGTACAGGCTCACCCCGAAACCGGTGCAGACCAGCCCGGAGGCGCTGGACCAGGTGTCGGCGTGGTGGGCGATGTCCGGCGTGAACCCGGCCGCGGCGGTGCTGCTGAGCAACAGCTGGTGCTGGTCGACACAGGACGGCATGCCGACCCACTCCTCGTCGGCGAACTCCGCCAGTTCCACACTGTCGCGCTCCGCGAAGCGGTGGTCGGACGGCACCAGCATGTCCTCGACGTCGTCGACGAGGAACCGCTGTTCGAAGCGCCGGTCGCTCGGCGGCGGGGTGGCGTCGGTCGGGTTGAACACGGCGATGTCGACCTCGCCGGACTCCAGCAGATGGAACGCCTCGTGCGATTCGACGGCCGACAGCCGCAGCCGCACCCCGGGGTTGGCCTCGCGCAACCGCTTGGCGGCCGGGGCGACGAACGCCGCGACCGTGCTGGACAGGCCGCAGATACGCAGGCTGCCGATCTCACCGGCCGCGAGCGCGGCGAGGTCCTGTTTGGCCAGTTCCCACTGCGAGTACAAGGCGTCGGCGTGGTTCAGCAGGATCTCGGCGGCCGGGGTGAGTTTGACGCGGCGGCCGGTCGGTTCCAGCAGCCGGACCCCGGTTTCGTGGGCGAGCTGTTTGAGCTGCTGTGACACCGTGGACGGTGTCAGGTGCAGGGCGTACGCGGTGGCGGTGACCGTGCCCTGGGCCCGCAGGGTGCGAAGCGTGCGCAGTCTCGGGTCGATCATTCGATTTCCTCTCATGATCCGCTGCGGAAACTTTCGTTGTTCACGAACGATTCTAGGCCGACACTTGCCGCATGACCAATCACGAGGAAACCAGCCCGAACCGGTGCCCGATCTGTGAGCTGGGCATGAGCGCGGCCCTGACGGTGGTGTCGCGGCACCGCACGTCGACGGGCACCGTGGTCTACGCGCGCTGCCAGTGCGGTCGACTGTCGATGTGGTCCGAGGCGGCCGCGACGGTCACGGCGCCACCCGAGCTGCGCACCCTGGCCAGCTGCAAAGCGGCCTGAGCCCGGGGCCGGAGCGTCGGGGCCGCCGTGTCGAGGCGGCTCAAGGCACGGTCGAAGCGTCGGGGGCCGCCGCCCCGTTTCGGCAGCGCGACCGGCTCACTCGCGGACCACGGCACCGAGCACCGCGTCCACCGACTTGCGGACGGCATCGACCCCCGGCGGCGCGGCGGTGCGATCGGCGAACAGCAGGTGGGCCGAGCCGATCAGCGTCGCGGCGAGCACGTCGGCGTCGGCTTCGTCGGCCAGCCGCCCCAGCTCGCGTTCGGCCTCCAGGTAACCGGCGAACAGGATCGCGGCCTGGGTCAGCACCGGCACCCCGGCGGGCCAGGTCTCGCGCAACCGGTTCCGCAGTTCGTCGCGGAAGGTGATGAGCGGGACGATCGCCACGGCCACCGAGTCGAACACGCTCATCAGCGCGCCGGTGACGTT
Source organism: Stackebrandtia nassauensis DSM 44728 (assembly GCF_000024545.1). Taxonomy (GTDB): domain Bacteria; phylum Actinomycetota; class Actinomycetes; order Mycobacteriales; family Micromonosporaceae; genus Stackebrandtia; species Stackebrandtia nassauensis. The sequence continues at coordinate 3,022,926 of NC_013947.1, read as the reverse complement.
GTCGGCGACGGCGCCCGTTCCGGCACGGTCGTGCAGCGTCGCGACCTCGGCCTCCAGCCGGTGCGCCCGGTCGAGGACGAACTCGGCCAGGAAGGCGTCGAAGTCGGCGAAGTGGCGGTGCAGCACCCCCTTGGCGCAGTTGGCCTCGGTGGTGACGGCCCGGCTGCTCAAGCCCGCCGGTCCGTCGCGCAGCAGCACCCGCTCGGCGGCGTCGAACAACTGGGTGCGGGCATCGCGCATGGCCACGCCGGTTGGCGCCATGGACTTCTCCTTCATGGGTTTGAGCTGCGAACTTGTCAAGTGGGCGCTCGCCCATTTAAAGTGGGCGCATGACCACTATATCGTCGGGCACCGTCCCGCCAACCCCATCAGAACCGCACCGACACCGCGCGATGGCCGAGTCCTTCGGCGTCGACGCCGAACGCTACGACCGCACCCGACCCCACTACCCCGACGCCATGGTGACGGCGCTCGTCGCCACCGCGCCCGGGCCCGACGCCCTCGACGTCGGCTGCGGCACCGGCATCGAGGCGCGGCAGTTGCAGGCGGCGGGCTGGCGGGTGCTCGGCCTCGACCCCGACGAGCGGATGGCCGCGTTCGCGCGCGGCACCGGCGTCGACGTCGAGGTGGCGACCTTCGAGGACTGGGACCCGCGCGGTCGTGACTTCGACGCGGTCATCGCGGCCACGGCCTGGCACTGGGTCGACCCGGTGGCCGGAGCCGCCAAGGCGGCCCGGATCCTGCGGCCGGACGGCCTGCTGGCGCTGATCTGGAACGTCGGCCAGCCGCCTTCGGTGGTGGGCCGAGCGTTCGCGACGGCCTGCGAGCGGATGGTGCCCGACCTTCCCGGCACCCTCAACGCGGAGCGGCCCGCCGTCGAGCTGTATCAGGCGATGTTCGACAAGGCCGCCGACGGCATCCGCGCCACCCCGGATTTGAGCAAGCCGCGCCAGGAACGGTGGGACTGGCAGCAGGACTACACCCGCGAACAGTGGCTCGACGTGCTGCCCACCCAGGGCCTGCTCACCCGGCTGGCTCCCGAACCGCTGGCCGAGGTGCTCGCCGAGGTCGGCGCGGCCATCGACTCGCTGGGCGGCGGCTTCACGATGGACTACGCGACCGTGGCGGTGACCGCGACCCGAACCGCGGCGGGCTAAGCGGCCTTGACCGGCTCGTCCTTGACGCCGCGGCGCGCCAGGAACCCGGCGCCCGCGGCGGTGAAGAACATGACCAGGCCGTACAGCGCCGCCGGGATCGACATCTCGACGTTGCCCAAAAGCGCCGGGCTCAACGCGATCGTGATGGCCAGCGTCGAGTTGTGGATACCGATCTCCATACAGGACGCGATCGCCTGCCGACGTTCGACCTTGAGCAGCCGGGGCACCCAGTAGCCGACCGTCAGGCTCAGCACGCTGAACAGGACCGTGATCGCCCCGACCGAACGGATGTAGCCACCGAGATTGGCCCACTCGGTGGCGATGGCCCCGGCGATGACCAGCACCAGGATGATCGCCGAGGCGATCTTCACCGGACGGCTCAACCGCGCGGCGAAGCCGGGACTGCGACGCTTCACCAGCATCCCGAGCACCACCGGCACCAACACGATGGCGAAGATCTGCAAGGTCTTGCCGAACTGGAGCCCCAGCGTGCCACCGTCCGCGACGAAGTAGGTCAACGCCAGGTTCGTCACCAGCGGCAGCGTCACCACCGCCACCACCGAGTTGATCGCGGTCAGGGTGATGTTGAGCGCGACGTCGCCGCCGAACAGGTGACTGTAGAGGTTGGCCGTGGTGCCGCCTGGCGAGGCGGCCAGCAGCATCATGCCCACCGCCAGCACCGGCGGCAGCTCGAACAGCAGCACCAGGCCGAAACACGCGGCGGGCAGCAGCAGGATCTGGCAGCCCAGGGCCGCGGCGGCCGCGCGCGGATACCGCGCCACCCGGGCGAAGTCCGCGGTGGTCAGGCCCAGCCCCAGCCCGAACATGATGATCGCCAGGGCGATCGGAAGGAAGACCTCGATAAGAACGGTGTCCATGCTGGGCCCCTCGGGTGTGTGCGGGGTGCCTCGCCCGCCGGGCAGCGGGGTATGAGGCAGCCCACATTCACATTAGCCGATCCGAGCCAGCGCTCCGGTCTCCAAAGCGGTCCACAGTGCGCCGTCGGGGCCGGTGGCGATGCCGTGCGGTTCGCTGCCGGGCGTGGGCAGGTCGTGCACCGTCACGGCCCCGGACGGGTCAATGGTGCCGACCCGGTTGGCGCCCCACTCGGTGAACCACAGCGCGCCGTCGTGGGCGGTGATGGCGTGCGGTCGGGCGGCGCGGTCCGGCAGCGGGAATTCGGTGATCGTGCCGTCGACGGTGATGCGGCCGATCTGTCCGGCGCCGATCTCGACGAACCACAGCGCGCCGTCGGGTCCGGCGCAGATGCCGACCGGACCAGCGGCCTCGGTGGGCAGTGCGTGGACGGTGATGTCGCCGTCCATGCCGACGCGGCCGATCGCGTTGGCCTGGTTGAGTGTGAACCACATGCCGTCGTCGCGGCCCGCCGTGATCGCCGAGGCCATCCCGCCGGTCATCGGCAGCGGGTACTCGGTGACCTTGCCGTCCACGGAGATCCGGCCGACGCGGTCGCCGGTCATCTCGGTGAACCACAGCGCGCCGTCGGGCCCGGCGGCGATGCCGAAGGGGCCGCAGTCGGGGGTCGGCAGCGGGTACTCGGTGAGGTCGCCGTCGGTCGTCAGCCGCCCGATGGAGTGGGCGCGGTTCTGCGTGAACCACAGCGCGTTGTCGGGGCCAGGCGCGATGATCATCGGGCCGCTGCCGGGGGCGAGCTCGTGGGCGGTGGCTTCGGTTCCGGGAACGAACCGGGCGATCCGGCCGCCGTGCACCAGCGTGATCCACAGGGCACCGTCGGGTCCACTGGTCAGCGCGTACGGACCACCGGCGGCGTCGGTGACGACGTGTTCGGTGATGGTGGCGGTCATGAGTCCTCCTGGGGCCGCCGGTGTTCGGCGGCGACGCGGGCGATGTCGGCGGGGTTTCCGGCCATGATGGTGCGGGCGTGCTCGGTGACCAGTTCCATCGGCCAGTCCCACCAGGCCGCGTCCAGCAGCTGCTCGACCTCGGTGTCGCTGAACCGCCGCCGGATCTGCTTGGCCGGGTTCCCGCCCACGACACTGTATGGCGCGACATCGCCGGTGACGACCGAGCCGCTGGCGATGATGGCCCCGTCACCGATGCGCACGCCGGGCATGACCAGCGACTGGTAGCCGAACCACACGTCGTTGCCCACTATGGTGTCGCCCCGGCTGGGGATCGCCGACAGGACGTCGAGGGTTTTCTCGGCCCATTCGCCGCCGAAGATCGTGAACGGGAACGTCGACACACCCGCCGTGGGGTGGTTGGCCCCGGCCATGATGAACCGGGTGCCGGTCGCCAGCGCGCAGTACTTGCCGATGACGAGCTTCTCGGGCCCGTATCCGTACAGGACGTTGCGCTCCTCGAACGCCGTCGGGTCGTCGGGATCGTCGTAGTAGGTGTAGTCACCCACGACGATCTTCTCCGAGTTGATGAGCGGCTTGAGGAACACCACCCGCTCGTGCGGGGTGGGGCGGACGGTCATCGGGTCTGGCGACACGATCGGCTCCTTTCGGGGACGACACGTGACGATAGTGGACTACCGACGGTGGTGGCGTGTGTTTTCCGCTACGCCGCTCACCGGCGCCGCGCCACCCCGATCAGGCTCAGTACCTGAGCGGCGAGCATCAGCGCCACACCGAGGATCAGGGCCGGGGCCGCGAGGGGCTCAACACTGTCCCGAGTGGCGTCATCCACAGGGGACGGTTCGATCGTCAGCGGGTTGGTGAACATCAACCACACCGACAGCGCGAGCCACAGCGGCGTCAACGCGCCGATGCCGACGGCTATCGGTTTCGCCCCCGTGGTCACACGGGCGGCGAGCACCACGGCCACGACGGCCAGCGGAACCAGCGCCGCCAACGGCAACAGCGGGTCGGCCAGCGACGTGCCCGCGACCGCGGCGACGATCAGGTTGAGCGCCAACATGAACAGCGCCACCGCGATCGAGCCGTACCCGCCGACGCGGACCAGACGGCCACTGGCCGGAGCGGGCGGCGGCGCCGGGACCACGAAGTCGGTGGCGGCGATCGGGGCCGTCGGCGGTGGAGCGGCGGCCGGTCGCGACTCGGTCGCGGCCCGAAACGCCGCGCCCAGGACCGCCAGCACCGCCGCGCCCAGCAACACCGGCCGGGCCACCTGGAACCAGTACGGGCCGGGCGCCTGACCGAAGGTCAGGTCGTCGCCCTCCACTCCCGGACTGAGGCTGAAGTTCAACGGTGTGAGGAAATACGCGCCGACGAGGCCCGCCGCCGTCACCACCGCGATCACGCCGGAGGTCACCAGGTACCCGGTCCGGCCGCTCGCCGGACGAGCGCTCCACAGTGCCCACGCGAGCAGCACCAGCGCCAGGAGGCCGAGCACCATGTCGACCTCGTCGCCGTACCGGTCGGTGAGGTCGTCACCGCGGTACGGCCCGCCGGGCACCGCGACCTCGGCGCCGTAGGCGTCCACCATGAACACCGCCAGCCGGTCCAGCGCGATGACCGCCAGGACGCAGCCGAACGCGATCCACGCCAGACCCGCCGGACGTTTCCATATCGGACTCGTCACCGTGGTTTACTCCCCCGTCCGGTTACTTCCTGTCTGAGGCGTAGGTTTCACGCGGATCGAGACCCATTTCGTCCCGCAGACCGTTTTCGGTGTAAGCGTACTTCTGCTCCAGGTTGCCGCTCGGGTTATTGGGGTCGTAGTCGCGCCCGTCGGTGGGCAGACCCACCGCCTGCCGCTCCGACTTGGCGATGTCCTTGTCCGGCCCGTTGCCGCCGATCTTGTCGTGATCGTGGACGTCCAGCAGGTGGCTGGCCCCATGCGCCATCTCGTGGTACATGACCACGGCCGGGTTGCCGCCGGGTCCGTCGTCGAGGTGGAACGCCGGGTTGATCTCGATCTCGATGTCGTCGCTGACGACGCCGTTGTTGCGGGCGTAGCCGTTCTCGACCTCCCACTCCTCGTCCCGGTCCTCGTTGTCGGGGTCGAGTTTGAGTTCCTTGATCGTGAACGAGTCGTTGTTGAAGGTGTCGCTCATGTGGTCTTTGTAGAGGTTGAGCATTTCCCCGCCCGTCGGGGACGACCCGAAGGTGTTGAGGTCGGCCAGCATCCGGTCCTTGAACTCCTCGGAGCCTTCGATCTTGATGACGCCGTCCTTCACCAGCTGGTCGGCGTCGATCGGCTTCACGTGGTGCTTGGTACCGACACCGTCCACCTTGTCCTCGCCGTCCTGGACGTAGGCGGTGTCGTCGGCGTCGCCGGTCACCGAGTCCTTGCCGAAGCCGGAGTACATGACGTCCTTGCCCTCACCACCGTCCAACGTGTCGTCGCCCTTGCCACCGGACACCACGTCGTTGCCACCGCCACCGGTGACCTTGTCGTTGCCGGTGCCGCCATCCAGGTAGTCGTTGGCGTCGCCACCGGCCAGGGTGTCGTCACCGTCGCCGCCGTACATGGTGTCGCCCTGGTAGTAGGTGTTGCCGTGGCCGTCGGTCTTGCGCTCCCCGGCTCCGGCTTCCAGGTGGTCGTTGCCGTCCTGGCCGTCGACGTAATCGGCGCCTTCTCCGGCGAAGACCCGGTCGTCACCCTTACCGGCCTGCACCCGGTCGTTGCCCTCGCCGGAGGCGATGACGTCGCGACCGCCGCCGGTGTTGATCTTGTCGGCACCGTCGCCGGAGTACACGTGGTTGTCGCCCCCGGCGCTGACGGTGTCGGCACCCGCGCCGGTGGAGATGTCGTTCTTGCCGCCCAGGTCGAGCACCGAGTCATCGCCACTGTAGGTGGAGATGTTGTCGTTGCCGTCGCCGGTCATGACGGTGTCCTTGCCGGCTCCGGTGGAGACGCGGTTGTCGCCACCAGCGGTCGTCACGGTGTCGTCGCCGTCGCCGGAGATGATCGTGTTGTTGCCGTCCTTGTCGCCACCGAACGGGAACAGCGGGTTGCCGGCGTCGATGGTGTCCTTGCCCGCGCCACCCAGGCTGGTGACCTGAACGCCCTTGGCGTCCACCTTGATGGTGTCGTCGCCTTGGCCGCCCCGGACGGTGATGTTGGTGCCCGGTGGATAGGTGTGTTTGGTGCCGTTGGACTCCACGATGACATTGCCCTTGTCATCCGTGGTGACCTTGACGTCATCATTGCCCGTCCCCGTGTTCATGATGACCCGGCCGTCCGGCAGCGTGATCGTGCGCGGAACCCTCGTGGACTCCGGCGGCAGATCGAACGGCTCCTTAAAGCCTTCCGCCACCGAACCCCACTTGATCGTCACGTCCGCGAAATCGGAAGCCGCGGTCTTGAGGTTGCCCGCTTCGGTGCCCAGTTGCTTGTCGAGGTCGGCGCGGATCCCCTTGGCGGCCCGCACCGCCTCGATGACAGCTTTGGACTGCTCGGGGTTGGCGGGTTTGAAGTTGATCTTGTCGTCGCCGACGACACACGGCACCGCGCCAGTGATCGCGCCCTCGGCGGTCGTCAGTTGCCCCTGTTTGGCGGTGATCGCGTTGGCGATGTTGTCCAACGCGGTGTCCACGGCGTCGGCCTTCTTCTTCAGATCGACCAAGGCCTTGCTGATCTTCTGCTGATGCCCCTCGTAAGCGGTGCGGCCCTTGCCTTCCCAGCCGTCGTCGTAGACGACCTTGGCCTTCTTGAACACGTCGTCACCGGCCTTGTCCACGGCGGTGCCCAGGTTCTTCCACCCCGTGGACGCCGCAGTGATCTTGGAAGTGTCAGCATCCAACCGCCACCACCGACGGTCCACATTGATTTCGGGCTCGACCATTTCAGTTATGTCCTTCGGGATTTCGCTTCAGCGGGCGTTAGCAGGGCTTTCCGGGGCGGCACTCGGGGATCTTCTCGGCGTTCTTCTCGTCGGTCTCCTGGTACGAGAACGCCATCCGCAACACTCGGTCGATGTCTCCCTCGAGAACCTCGGTCAGGTCCTCGACGGCGGTCCCACCCTTTTCGAATACCGAGTTGTAGGCGTTGGCGACGGCTTCCACGCCGGTGCTGTTGCCATAGGCGGACGAGTCGATCAACCCGGACTCCCGGGTACTGGACAGACCTTTCCGGACTTCACCGGAAATCGTGGTCAGGTCCTGGGACAGCTGGGCAAGCTTCACGGGCTTCGCTAGTACTTCGGCCATGCGCCCAAGTTATTCGCGCGCGCGGATAACCGGTATCCCATATATGTGCCAACTTCTGCTAATTTCACGTTCTGTATGTCCGGTTCGTGGCGGATCGGGAAGTTGACCGACCTGGCGATGAAGCAGACCTTGTGCACCTCGCCGTGCAGTTCCCGCGCCAGCGGCAGCATCGACGCGTCGGTGACGGTGACCTGTGGGCGCAGCGTGATCTCCGTGATCTGGCCACCGCCGCCGCTGGCGTCCATGGTCATCACACCGGCCGCCCGGTCCTCGTACTCGACGACGGTGACGCCGTTGGTCGCGCACAGGTGCAGGTACCACAGCATGTGGCACTGCGCGACCGAGGCGACCAGCAGTTCTTCGGGGTTCCAGCGCGACGCGTCGCCACGGAAGGCCGGGTCGGAGGACGCGGCGATCGGGGCCTTGCCCGAGCCCAGCAGCTCGTGGTCGCGACTGAAGGCCCGGTAGTCGCTGGTGCCGGTGCCGAGGTTTCCGGTCCATTCGACGGTGACGTCGTAGTGGTGGGTCTCTGCCATGGACGCAACGTACCTCGGCGCCGTCCGTCGGCATCGTCGTCCCGTGGAAACGTGTGGGCGGCGCGGCAGTGCCTCGCCGCGCCGCCCACTCGCTACTCAGGACTGTCGGGCCAGCCGCAGCGTCACGATCTGGAACGGACGCAACGACACCGCGACGCCGTCGGCCTCGACGGTCCGCTCGCCCTCGGGCAGTGCCCGCTCCAGCAGGTCCGTCTCCACGGCCGAGGCCAGCGGCACCGAGGCCGTCAGCCGCGCGTTCGCGCGGCCGCCGCACGCCTCGTACAGCCGCACCACGATGTCACCGGAGTCGTCGTCGGCGAGTTTGACCGCCTCGACGACGACCTTGTCGTTGTCGACGCTCACCAGCGGCTCGACCGGCCCGCCGCCGGTGACGGCGCGTTCGGGCAGGTTGATGCGGTAGCCCTCGCGGACCGCGTCGGCGATGTCGGCGCCGGGCGCGAAGCCGTAACGCAGCCGGTGCACGCCCTGGTCGGTGTCCGGGTCGGGGAACCGGGGCGCCCGCAGCAGCGACAGCCGCACCGTCGTGGTGGTGCCGCCGTCGGCACGGACCGCCCGGGTCACGTCGTGACCGTAGGTCGAGTCGTTGACGACCGCGGCACCCCAGCCCGGCTCGGCCACGTGCAGGAACCGGTGGGCGCAGATCTCGAACTTGGCGTTCTCCCAGCTGGTGTTGGTGTGGGTGGCTCGCCGGACGTGACCGAACTGGGTCTCGGCGGCCGAGGTCTCGGCACGCACGTCGATCGGGAACGCCGCCTTGAGGAAGGTCTCCGACTCGTGCCAGTCCACTTCGGTGTCGAAGTCGACGGTCGCCGAACCGGCGTTGACCGTGATCGACTGCGTGACACTCGAGGCGCCGAAGGAGCGACGCACCTCGAAGGTCACCTTGGTCAGGCCCGCGTAGGCGATCTCGACCGAGTCGGCCTCGGTGAGGTTCGTGACCGTGTTGCGGTAGAACGAGTCCACGTCCCAGGCGTCCCAGTGGTTGGGCAGGTCGGGGTGGATCTGGAGCAGGTTCGCCACCTCGCCGGGCGGCAGCGCCTCGCGCTGTTCGGCGAGGTCGACCACCGAGGTGACCAGACCCCGGCCGTCGACGCCGACCCGGATCAGTCCATTGTCGACACTCCAGCCGTCGTCGGCCGAGCCGGTGACCACGACCGGTTCTCCGGACGACACCGTGCCCGCGCCACCGGCCGCGACCCCGCCGCGCGCGTGCGGGGCGGCGTTGAACACGACCCGGTGGTCGCCGGCACCGGCCAGCGACCGCTGCGCGGCGTCGATGATGGACTCCAGTTCGGCGGCGACGCTCGCGTAGGTCTCGGCGGCCTGCCGGTGGACCCAGGCGATGGACGAGCCGGGCAGGATGTCGTGGAACTGGTGCAGCAGCACGATCTTCCACAACCGGTCCAGCTCCGCGTGCGGGTAGGCGAAGTCCCCGCGCACCGCCGCGGTGGCGGCCCACAGTTCGGCCTCGCGCAGCAGGTGCTCGCTGCGCCGGTTGCCCTGTTTGGTCTTGGCCTGCGAGGTGTAGGTGCCGCGGTGCAGCTCCAGGTACAGCTCCCCCACCCACACGGGTGCGTCGGGGTAGTCGGCGTGGGCCTTCTCGAAGAACACCGACGGCTTCTCGATGTCGACGCGCGCCGAACCCTCCAGGTTGGACAGGCGTTTGGCGCGGGCCAGCATCTCGCGGGTGGCGCCGCCACCGCCGTCGCCGTGTCCGAACGGCGCCAGCGACCGGCTGGCGGGCCCCTTGTCGCGGAAGTTGGTCACCGCGTGGGCCATCTGCTCGCCGGAGAAGGTGACGTTGTAGGTGTCGATGGGCGGGAAGTGCGTGAACACGCGGGAACCGTCCAGCCCCTCCCACCAGAAGGTGTGGTGCGGGAACTTGTTGGACTGCGACCACGAGATCTTCTGGGTCAGGAACCACTTCGAGCCCGACAGCTTCACCAGCTGCGGCAGCGCGGCGGTGTAGCCGAAGGAGTCCGGCAGCCACACCTCCTCGGTCTCCAGCCCGAACTCGTCCAGGTAGAACCGTTTACCGTGGACGAACTGGCGGGCCATGGCCTCGCCGCCGGGCATGTTGGTGTCGGACTCGACCCACATGCCGCCCACCGGGACGAACTGTCCCGACGCGACCTTCTCCTTGACCCGCTCGTACACCTCGGGCCGATACTCCTTGATCCAGGCCAACTGCTGAGCCTGCGACATCGCGAAGACGTACTCGGGGTGGTCGTCCATGAGGTCGACGGTGTTGGACGCGGTGCGGGCGACCTTGCGGACGGTCTCGCGCAGCGGCCACAGCCAGGCCGAGTCGATGTGGGCGTGGCCGATGGCCGACAGCCGGTGCGCCGAGGCTGTCGCGGGCGCTGCCAGCGCCGGGGCCAGCACGGTCCGGGCCGCGGCGGCGGTGCCGGGCACGTCGCGCAGATCGACCGCGTCCAGGGCCTTGCCGACGACCCGCAGGATCTCCCAGCGGCGCGGCTGGTCCAGCGGCAGCTGCCGCATCAGCTCGTCCAGCACCTCGAAGTCGTGGACCAGTTCGTACACCTCGGGGTTGAACACGGCCAGCTCGGCGCGGTCCAGCTGGTACAGGCACTTGTCGGGCGCGGTGGCCTTGTCACCCAGGTCCGTCACCGGTCCCTGAATACGGGGGTTGGCGGCGGCCTCGACGTGGAACAGCACCTCTTCCCCGCCCTCGGCCTTGTCACTGACGCGCATCCACTGGTTGTCGGGGTGCAGACCCTTGATCGCGGTGCCGTCGGGGCGGTAGATCAGACCCTCGGCGGAAAAACCCGGGCCCCAGCCGTAGTTGCTGAACCCCAGGTCGATCCGGGCCTCCACGACCTGCCCGGCCCACGCGGCCGGGACCTGGCCGGACATGCGAAACCAGCTGGTCCCCCACGGCGGCCCCCACTCGTCGCCGAGCTGACAGGGCTCGTAGGACGCGGCGATGCCCTCGGCGGGCGGCACCGGTTCGCCGGGAGCGTGCCACACGGCCACGGTGAACGGGGTGGACTCGCCGTACACGGCGGGGCGGATCCGTTCGCGCAGGACGCGTTCGAGGCGGTCTTCAATGAGCTTGCGGTCGTCGTGCACGGCGCATCAGGCCCTTCGAAAGGAGAGGTCAGGTGGGTCGGATGCCAACCTAACAGTGGAGAGCGGGCTCCCCGCTTCGTGCCAGGACGGCGCCATGGGTGCGGAAAGTGGATCACGCGCATTAGGTTTGAGGCGTGGACCCATCCTCTATCCCGGCTCCGGCCTCGATCCTCCCGTATTGGGAGCTGGGCACCGTCGAGTCGATCAAGAGGGTGCCCACCGGCCTGATGAACCGCAGCTGGCGGGTCGAGACCGACACCGGGCCGTACCTGCTGAAGCTGTTCCTGGACGTGCAGGGCGAGCAGCTGGCGTTCCAGTTCGAGGTGCTGCGGGCACTGGCCGGTGCCCGGGTGCCGGTGGTGCTGCCGGTGCCGTCCAACCACAACACCGACTCGCTGATCTTCGACGGCAACGAGTTCGGGGTGTTCCCGTGGTTGAAGGACGGCCGCCACCGCTCCGGCCTGTCGATGTCGCTGGAGCGCTGCCGCGACCTGGGACGGGTGCTGGGCAGCATCCACCTGACGCTGAGCAAGGCGGTTCCCACGCCGAGACAGCCGTTCTTCCAGCCCTCGATCCCGGTCGAGCAGGCCATGGACCGGGTCGACCGGCTGCTGGACCTCATCGACTCCCGCCACGGCGGCTCGTCCTTCGACGCGCTGGCCGAACGGACACTGCGCATGAAACGGGGCCTGTTGGCCAAGCTGGCCCACCGTCGCCCGCCCGACATCCCGGTCATGTCCTCGGGCTACCTGCACGGCGACCTGCACCCGCACAACCTGCTGCTGGACGGCGACGACCGGGTGCTGGCCGTCCTGGACTGGGACCGGCTGCGGGTGGGCCCGCACAGCAAGGAACTGGTGCGCGCGGCGGCGTTCTTCTTCACCCACGGCGACGAACGCGGCATCGACCTCAAACGCGCCGCCGAGTTCATCGACGGCTACCGCGACATCTACGACCTGGGCGCGCCTGAGATCCGCATCGCACTCCACCGGCTGTGGTGGGAGCGGCTGGCCGACAACTGGGTCATCGAATGGCACTACATGCGCCGCAATCAGGCCTGTGACCACCTGTTGCCCGGCCAGACCGCGCTGGTGAAGTGGTGGACGGCCAACTTCGACGAGGTCATGCACACCCTGGTGCGGTGATTAAGCGGTTCGGACAAGCCGCGGCCACGTTCTAGGGTGGGGACATGCCTCAACTGCCTCTCGTCTCCCTGTCCGGTACCCCCCGCGAGCGCGGGCGCCAGCACGGTGCCGCCCTGTCCGACCGCATCGCCGACAACGTCGCGCTCTACTCGCGACGGCTGCGGCACGACGCCGGACTGTCCGAAGCCGACATCGCCGAGCGGGTCTCGCTCTACCTGGACGTGTTCACCACGGCCTCGCCCGACTACCGGGCCACGATGGAGGGCATCGCCGAGGCCAGCGGCCAGTCTCTGGCCGACATCGCGATGCTCAACGCCCGCTTCGAGATCCTCTACAGCGCCTGGAGCCAGCTCAGCGCCACCGTCGACGGCGAGTGCACCGGCTTCGGCGCCCCGGCGTCGGCCACACCGGACGGTCACGTGTGGATCGGCCAGAACTGGGACTGGTTCCCCGACGTCAGGGGCGCGCTTTTGACCTGGACCGACGACGACGTCAAGGTGCTGGCCTACACCGAGGCCGGGATCGCCGGAGCCAAGATCGGCGTCAACAGCGCCGGGATCGGCCTGTGCGTCAACGGTCTGGGCTGCGAGGACGACGACTGGAAACGCGGCGGCCTGCCGTTCCACCTGCGCACGTCCCGCATCCTCAACTCCCGCAGCCTCACCGAGGCCATCGCGATCGCCAGTCTGGACGCTCCGTCCTGCTCGGCGAACTTCCTCATCGGCTCGGCCACCAAGGGCATCGCCGACGTGGAGTCGTCCCCGGTGGGCGCCCGCCGCCTCACCCCGGACAACGGCCAGGTCCTGGTGCACGCCAACCACTTCACCGACCCCGAAGCCCTGGGCATCGTCCAGCACTTCCGCTCCACACCGGTGACGACCTTCCACCGCGCCGAACGCCTCGACGCCCTCCTCAACGGCGCCAAACTGTCCACCGAACACGTCGAGACGTCGCTGCGCGACCACGAGGGCGGCGAACTGGCGGTGTGCCGCCACCCGGTCGAGACCAAACCCGAACACCTGCGCACCCACACGGCACTGTCGGTCCTGATCGACCTGGAGGAGCGGACGCTGCGCTACACCGACGGCCCGCCCTGCGAGTCGGAGTTCACCACCGTCGCACTGTCCGAAGTGGCCTGACGGCAACCGGAACGCCCTCCTGCTCGTGTTACATACCACGTAGACATGAGCAGGAGGCTTTGTGACGAAACGATTCGGCGGGCGCTGGTGGCTGGTCGGCGCGATCACGGTAGCGGTGGCCGGGCTGGCCGCGACGACGCTGACGGTCATCGGCAGTGGCGACAGCGGCAACGGCGGCGACAGCGCCTCCCTGTCCAAGCTGGACACCAAGACCGTTCCCCCCGATGCTGGGTCATGCGACGTGGAGTTGCTCGACTGGCCCGCGGAGGGCGAGCCGGGATTCGACCTCAAGATGAGCCCGAACGGTGAGTACATTGTCACGGACACTCCCGGCTCATCCGATTTCGTCATGTGGCACAACGGCAAGCTGACCGTTGTCAGTGACGTTCCCGGCGAGGGGGACGCTTCGGTCAGCGGCGTCAACAGTCAGGGCGTCGTGATAGGAACCAGATCCGGGTCGGACGGTTCCACGGCCTACGAGGCGTGGCGGTACGAGGACGGAGAAGCCAGCGAGTTGAGGGGATCCGGAGGCTCAGCGGTGTTGGACCTCGCCGCCGTCAATGACGAGGGAACCATCGTCGCGGCGGAACCGGCGGGGAGTTCTTCCGGAGATGATCTCTACGGCAACGGAATACTGACGTGGGCGCCCGGCGATACCGAGGCCACCACGGTGTCACTGTCCACCACCACCAGCGGGCGCGCTCCAACCGTCAGGGACATGTCAAACGACGGCACGCTGGTGGGTGGACAGTTCAGCGAGGAAATGATGGACGCCGCGGGCGAAGGCGACTATCAAGCTCGCATGTGGGACTCCAGCGGAAAAGCCACCGCCATTCCCATAGGTGAATACGATGCCTTGGCTTCGGACGTGGCCGGAGATTGGGTGATCGCCTCCGGGGAATCGAACTCGTACCGATTGACGACCACCGCGAAACCGGTGCCGGAGAAGCTCGGCGGTTTCACCGCCACGGCCGTCGACACGTCCGGCCGGGCCTACGGCGGCGTCGTCTCACCGACCGGCGAAGACGAGAACGGCGACGGCATAGACGATGATCCGGACCAGCATGTTCCGGGTGTCTTCGACTCCAAGGCCCGTCCGCTACCCGTCGTCGAAGACGTGAAGCCGCTGCATCAGGACGTGCCGTACGGCCTCGACATCGTCACCGCGGCATCCGAGGACGGAGCGAAGCTCGCGGGCAACTGGAAGGGCAACCCCGTCATGTGGACCTGCGGCTAGGCACGACAGACGAGGAACCGCCGCCCCGCTGGTGGGAACGGGGCGGCGGTGGTATCGGTGGGAGCCGTCGCTACTTCACGGCTCCGGCGGTCATGCCGCCACGGATCTGTCGCTGGAACAGGACGTAGGCGGCCACCATCGGCAGGATCGCCAGCGACATCGCGGCGAACAGGACGCCGGTGTCGGTCTGGGCTCCGGCCTGGCCGACCAGTTCCTGCAGGCCGACCGACAGCACCTGGCCCTGGCCTTCGGTGGTGCTCATCAACGCCAGCGGCAGGATGAACTGGTTCCACTGCCCGATGATGTTGAAGATGGTGATCGAGATGATCCCCGACTTCGCCATCGGCAGCATCACCTGGAAGAACAGCCGGTAGTGCCCGGCGCCGTCGATCATGGCGGCCTCGGCGATGCTCGTGGGCAGGGTCCGGAAGAACGCCGTCAGGAAGAAGATCGTGAACGGCAGCGAGAAGGCGATATAGGACAGTGCCAACCCGACGAAGGTGTCCTTGAGCCCGATGTTGGCGAGGATCTTGTACAGCGGGAACAAGGCCAGGAACACCGGGAACATCATTCCGGCGACGAAGCCGTAGTAGATGACCCGGTTGCCCCAGAAGTCATAGCGCGCCAGAACGTAGGCGGCCATGGCTCCCAGCAGCATCGTCCCGGTCACCGACATGGCCAGCACGATGAGCGTGTTCAGGAAGTACTCGCCGATGTGGGCGTCGGCCCAGGCTCCGGCGAAGTTGCTCCAGTCGGCCTCGGTCGGCCAGCCGATCGGGTGCCGGTTGATGTCGCCCGAGGAACGCAGCGAGTTGATGAAGACCCAGATCAGCGGCAGGATCACCATCGCCGCCCACAGGGCCAGGAAGCCGTGTGAGAAGACGTTGATGACGCGGCCGTCCTTCTCCTGGACGGGTTCCGGCTTCGGCACCTCGGTTTCGGCCTTTGTGGCCTCTACTGTAGTCACAGTCGGTTCCCTTCCTCAGTACTCGACACGGTCCCGGCGAGTCGCCCGCAGGAAGACCACGGTCACGACCGACATGAACAAGAAGACGATGACGCCCAGCGCCGAACCCATACCGGCGTTGCGGCCGTCGCCCAGCGCGAACTTGAAGATCACACCACCGATGACCTCACTGGCGTGGTTGGGTCCACCACCACCGGCACCCGGGGTCATGGCGTAGACCAGCACGAAGCCGTCCAGCGCGATGATGCCCAGGTAAACCCACGCGGTCTGCACCGAGTCCCACAGCAGCGGCAGGGTGATCTTGAAGAACGTCGTGGTGCGGCTGGCGCCGTCGATGCGGGCCGCCTCGTACAGCTCTTCGGGAATGCCCGACATGGCCGCCGAGAAGTACACGAAGTAGAAACCGACCGACGCCCAGATCATCGCGACGATGACGGCGGGCAGCACCATCGACTCCTCGTTGATGAAGCCGCTTTCCGGGGAGGGCAGTCCCAGCGAGGACAGGACGTTGGCGAGTACACCGCCGTCACTGGGTCCCGCGTAGATCTGCCGCCACAGGATCGCGATGACGATCAGCGACAACACCTGCGGGAAGAAGTAGACGATCTTGTAGAAGCTGGCGCCCTTGACACCGGTGATCTTGCCGGTCCCGCGTCCGCCCACATTGAGCATGAACGCGAAGAACAGCGCGAGCACGATGACCGCCACCGGCAGCACCAACAGCATGATGCCGGTGTGCCAGAAGCCCGGGACCACCCAGCCCTTCGGGTCGCTCCACATGTCGATGTAGTTGTCGAAGCCCACGTAGGAGAAGTCGGGGCTCAGACCGCTCCAGTCGGTGAACGAGATCCGGAACATCTCGGCGAGCGGGAAGACCACCAGATACGCGTACAGGAGGATGGGCAGCGCCAGGAAGACGAGAATGAACCGTCCCTGTTTGATCTTTGTAACCTTGCGGCTTTTCGCCGGGCGGCGAATCGCCTGTGAACTGTCTGTCATGGATCGCTATCCCTCACCGTTGAAGAGCCGCTGTGGCCGGACGGGATGGTCCGGCCACAGCGGCGCGACACTGCCGCTTAGTACTCCTGCTTGAACTTGTCGATCTTGTCGTTGGCGGCGACCTTGTCGGCGGCCTTCTGGGCGGCCTTGAGGAACGCGTCCGGCTTCATGTCGCCCTTCATCATCTTGGTGAGCAGCGGCTCCACCGGCTCCTTGAAGTCGACGTACCAGTCCATGACCTGCGGACGATGCAGGTTGTCCGGGCCCTTGTTGAGGGCGACGACCTGGCTCGCGACCGGGTCGTCGGTCTTCTGACCGTCCAGGACGGACAGCGACTTGGTGGCGTCGGTGAAGACCTTCGAGCCCTCCTTGGACAGCATGATCCGCAGGTACTCGTAGGCGCCCGGCTTGTTGGCGGCCTCCTCCGGGACGACGAACGGCTCGCCGCCCGACAGCCACAGCATGTCGGGGCTCTTGGAGCCCTCGAAGGCGAAGACGCCGGTGGCCTTGAACTCGAAGTCGTCGCTGATCTTCTTGTTGTCCTTGGCGAGGTCGTTCGACAGCTCCAGCGGCAGCCAGGTGCCGACCGGGATGAACGCGGCGTCGCCGTCGTACCACTTCAGCTGGGACTTGGTGTGGTCCAGGCCGGGCGAACCCTCGAGGGTGTAGCCCTTCTCCTGCAGCTTGTACATCGCCTCGGCGGCCTTCTCGATGGAGGCGTTGCCCCACGCGTCGGCCTTGAGGTTGTCGATGTCCTGCACGACCTCACGGCCGCCGTCGCGGGCCGCCAGGGTGTACAGGGTGTCCCACAGGTAGTAGGGGTGGACGCCGGTGAAGGTCCACGGCGCGACGCCGTCCTTCTTCATGTCCTTGGCCAGGTCCAGCATCTCTTCCCAGGTCTTGGGGACGTCCCAGCCCTTCTCCTTGAAGAGGGCGCCGTTGTGCCAGATGAACCAGCCCTCGGTGATGTACGGCAGCGCGAAGACCTTCGGCTTGCCGTCCACGTTGAAGGTGCCCTGGCGCAGCGCGCCACCGATGAGGGTCTCCTCGACGGTCTTGTCCGGGTCGTCGATGGACGGCGCCTTCAGCAGCGGGGTCAGCTCGGCGAGCAGACCGTCGTTGACGAGGGTGTCCAGCGCGATCTTGTCGGCACCGGAGTTGTCGATGACGTCCGCGGGCTTGGAGTCCGCGAACCGGTTCATCTGGGTCTTCTTGATGTTCTTCTGCGACGTCATCTTGGCGTCGGACTTCTTGAACTTCTTCTTGTACAGCGAGACGTGGCCGGTCTTCTCGTCCGCGTACTCGACGCCGAAGCCGCCGTTGAAGATCACGACGTCCAGCGGCTTGGAACCGTCCACATCGAACGGGTTCTTCGCGTCACCGGAGTTCTTGACGTCCTCGCCTTCGCCGCCGCCACCGGTGGCACAGGCGCTGAGCAGTCCGGCGGCGGGGATCGCGGCGGCGCCCAGGGCGGTTCCCTGCAGGACACGGCGACGGCTAAGGTCGCCCTTGTTTGGGGTGGGGCTCATTTCTTTACTCCTCAACGGATCGAGTCACGCGCCCCGCCGGATGCGTCCGGCGTAACGGGACTCAAGGGTGTTGTTGTGTGTGTCCCCGCCGGGGACATTCGCGGAGAGGTACACCGGTGGTGTTTCTCCGACGTCGAGTTGCCGTCGCACGACTTCGGCGACGACCATGTTGGCCAGCAGGGCCGCGCTGATCGACGAGGCGGCGCACACCGACCCACCCTCGGGCAGGTCGAGCAGCGCGTCGCCGTAGGGAGCGCAGTTGTCGATCACCACGTCGGCCAGTTCCGCCAGTTTGCGCCCCGAGGGGTGCCGTGACGGGGTCTGTCCGGAGTGCTGGGTGGAGGTGAAGGCGATCAGGTCGTGCCCGGCCTCCTTCACCGCGGAGGCGAACTCCACGATCGAACCGTTGATGCCCGACTGGGACGCGATCACGAACACGTCCTCGGGAGCGGCTTCCGACAGCGCGAACAGGCGGCGGGCCACCTGCGGGTCGCGTTCCAGTTTGTCGCTGGACAACAGTTCGGCGTCCTCGCCGCCGCGCAGCACCAGGTCGCGCAGGGCGATCCGGTTGCTGGGCACCAGCCCGCCGGCACGACCGGCCAATTCCATGCACAGGGCTTCGGAGTGTCCGGTGCCGAAGGCCTGCAGGATGCCGCCGCGCTTCAGCGAACCCGCGATGAGGTCGGCTGCGGCGTTGACCGCGTCGGTCTGGGTGGCGACGGCACGGTCGCACACCTCGGTGATCGCGGCTGCGTATGCGGCGGCGGAGACACTCATGTTGACAAATGTCCTTTTCTGATTTTTACTGTTGGACCGAGACGACACACTGTATCCATCACCTCGGTTTCCCGGCAATCGGACCGTGCATATGGACGTCGGAAGCGGCGTTCTTACGGTGTCCGGCAACGGCGTGCGCCGTGGTTTCGAACGCCGTCACGGTACGTGGGAACCGTCGCTGCGCGACGGCCAGGTACAGGGCGTCGGACACCAGCAGCTGCGAATGCCGGGCCGCCAGCACGTCCGACTGCGAGTTGTTGGCCCGCGTCGCCGAGGTCAGCACGATGTCGGAGACCTCGGTGATCGGCGAGGACGGGTAACTCGTCACCGCGACGGTCAACGCGCCGTGACTTCCCGCCTCGGCCAGCATCTCCACGGTCTCCACCGTCGCGCCCGAGTGCGAGAAGCCGATCGCGACGTCCTCGCGGGTCAAAAGCGCCGCACTGGCCAGCGCACTGTGGACCTCGTTCCAGACCCAGGCCGGGATGCCGATCCGGTGCAGACCCATGTGCAGTTCACCGACCACCAGGGCGCTGCCGCCGATGCCGTACATGTCGACGCGACGCGCCGCCGCCACGGCCTCGGCCACCCGCGCGACCCCGTCCAGGTCGAGACTGGCCGCGGTGTCCTGCAGGGCGGTGATCTCGGCGGTCAGCACGTGACCCACCACCCGGTCCAGCGGATCGTCGGGACGGATCTCGCGTCCGATGTCCACCTGCCAGCCGTTGTTGCTCTGCGCCTCGGCCCGGCCGCTCTCGGTCGCTATGGCCACCCGCAGCGCGGCGTAGCCGTCGAAACCGAGACTGCGGCAGAACCGGGTCACGGTGGCCGGGGAGGTTCCGGAGCGTTCGGCCAGTTCCACGATCGTGGAACGCGCTGCCACCGCCGGATCTCCGATGACCTGCTCCCCCACTCGCGCCAGCGCGTCGGAGAAGTCTCCGTTGAGCCGGGCGATGCGCTCCAGCACCCCGCCGGAGGGGCCGGCAGGCGGCGGATATGTCTCCGTCATGACTGGCCATCCTGTCGAGGTGAGGGGAGTGAACTGGATTACGTATGACAAAAACTCTTACCCAAACGGCTTTTCGTCAAGGATTTTCGGGAAATCTTTTCAGACTTGAGATGTTTCGTGACCTTGCCGAGTCGGGCGCTCACGCTGCGCCGACATCGCAGCGCCAGAATCCGGCTACCGCCCGCTTTCGGCCGGGCTGCGTGAAAATTAGGATGCAGGCATGTCTGAACTCGTCCTGGGACTCGACGTCGGCGGCACCTCGACACGGGCGCTGTTGGCCGACGTGGAGGGGCGGCGGCTGGGCGAGGGCCGCTCCGGCGGCGGCAACCCCACCTCGCGCGGCCGTAAGGCCGCGGCCGACAACGTGTACGACGCGGTCCACCAGGCGCTGGGCTCGCACGAGCCGAAGCGGGTGGCCGCGGCGGTCATGGGCATCGCGGGGGTGCTGGCGCTGCCCGAGGACACCCAGGAGACCCTGTTCACCCCGGTGTGGGAGCGGGCGGGCCTGGAGTGCGGTGTGGACCTGGTGGGCGACTCGGTGGTGGCGTTCTCGGCCGGTAGCCCCAGCCCGGACGGGACGGTCGTCATCGCCGGGACCGGCGCGGTGGCGATCAAGGTCGCCGACTACCGGATGGCCAAACGCTCCGACGGCTACGGCTGGTTCCTGGGCGATAGGGGTTCGGGGATCTGGCTGGCCCGGGAGGCGGTCTACGCGGCGCTGCGGTTCGCCGACGGCACCGGGGCGGGCGGGCCGCTGGTCGAGTCGGTGACGGCGGCACTGGTCGACGCCGGGCCGCGCGACGTCGACACCCTGATCCACCGCGCGATGACCGGTGAGCCGGTCGGACTGTCGCGGCTGGCGCCGCTGGTGACGGCCGCCGCCGAGGTGGGCGATCCGATCGCCCTGGACATCGCCGGGCGGGCCGCCGCCGAACTGCTGTCGACGGTCTCGGCGGTGCGCGACACCGTCGAGACCCCGATCGTGCTGGCCGGAAGCCTCGCCACCGCCGACAACGCGGTGTCGCGGGGCCTGCGGGACGGTTTGGCGCGCCGGTTTCCCGCCGCGCCCGTCCGGCTGGGCCTGGACGGGGCGGCGGGCGCGGCGTGGCTGGCGGCCCGGCAGCTGATCACCGACGAGCCGCGGCTGCGCCGACTGCATCGGCGACTGCTGTCAGATTAGGACAGTGGCTTGCGGCCCCGGGTGTTGATGAACTGGTAGTGGGTCGCGCGGAACTCCGGGTTCTCGGTCAGGGCCCGGAACTCCTCCAGTTCGGCGTCGGTGACCCCGCAGCTCTTGATCGGCTCGGCCAGCTGGATCGAGTTGGTGTAGTGCATCCGGGCGGCGATGCCCTCGCCGCCGTCCCAGCTCTCGTTGTGCTCGGTGTGGTGCACGTCGATAAGACCGTGCTCCAGCATGGTGTCGTGCACCTGGTACGACCAGTTCATGTCGGCGCCGTTGAGGTTGGTGATGCCGTCGAACAGGGCCGTGTTGACCTTGTGCCACAGTTCGGAGGCGGCCTCGCCCGGCGTGGAGATCACCCGCAGCGGTTCGGGAGTGAACTCGCCGATCACCATCCAGCCACCGGGTTTGAGGGCGTCGACGAGCACCTTCATGATCTGAAGCCGCTCCGGGATGTGCAAAAGGCACAGTCGGGTGTGGATCACGTCGAACTGTCCCTCGACGGGCACGCCGTCGCGGATGTCGGCCTGCACGATGCGCAGGTTGTCGGCCGGTTCGACGTGCCGGGGGTTGAGGTCGACGGCGATCACCTCGCCCTGCGGACCGACCCGGTCGCACATCCAGTGCGCGATGGAACCTCCGCCGGGACCGAGCTCCAGGCACCGCATGCCCGCTCGCACACCGACCGCGTCCAGGGCGCCGGTCGTGATCGGGTCCAGATAGGCCTGTAGTCCCGCCATCTGCATGCGTGACTCCTCAGAGGAGTTCTTGAACGCGTAGGCACTGCGCGATTGCGTGGAGTCATTCATGTGCGTCTCCTGAAACGTGGTGTGAGTGAAGGGGTTTCAGCCGCCCGGTTCCTCCTCTGGTTTCGAACCGGCGGTGATGGTGAGCGCCTCCAACAGGGACGAGGCGTCGTCACGGGCTTCGCTGCCGGGAATGCTGGCGGTCAGCTTCCCCGCCGACAGCACACTGATGTGGTCGGCGATGGCGATCGGCCACTCGGGCTGTGGCGCGGCCAGCAGGATCGTCATGCCCTCGGCGGCGAGTTTGCCGAGGGTGCCGCGAATCTGTTCCACGATGGCCGGTGCCAGCCCCTCGGTGGGTTCGTCCAGAAGCAGCAGCCGGGGGCTGGTGAGCAGGGCCCGGGCGATGGCCAGCATCTGCTGCTCGCCGCCGGAAAGCTGGGCTCCCTTGTGCTTCATCCGCTCCCCCAGCCGGGGGAACAGGTCGATCACCCTGGCCGGGTTCCATTCCGACTTTCGGTCCCGGTGGGCGATCGCCAGGTGCTCGGCGACGGTGATGGACTTGAACACCCGCCGCCCCTGCGGCACGTAGCCGATGCCCCGTTTGGCGCGCCGGTGCGGCGCGGTGCGGGAGATGTCCTTGCCGTCGAACCAGATCCTGCCCTCGGCGACCGCGAGCTCTCCAGCCACCGTGGACATGAGGGTGGTCTTTCCGGCGCCGTTGTGGCCGACGATCGCGTGCACGCTGCCCTCGGCGACCTCCAGGGAGACCGCGTGCAGTGCCCGGCCGCCGTTGTAGCCGGAGCTGACGCCCGAAAGCGACAGCGCGAGCGGAAAGTCCAGCTGCGTCATGGTGTCACTCCAGTGCCCAGGTAGGCCTCGGCAACCTGCGGGTCGGCCGCGATCTCCTCCGGCGACCCCTCCGCGAGGATCTGTCCCTCGTGGAGCACGGTCACAGTGTCGGCGATCTCGGTGACCAGGTCCTGGTGGTGCTCGACGAGGACCACCGCGAGTTCGGTGGGCAACTGCCGCAGGGCCTCCAGCAGTCGCTCCATGTCGGTGTCGGTCAGTCCGGCGGCGGGTTCGTCCAAAAGCAGCAGTCGGGGCCGCGAGACCAGGGCCATACCGATCTCGACCAGCCGTCGTTGCCCGTGTGATAGTTCCCCGGCCAGCCGGGGCGCGCAGTCGGCGATGCCCAGCAGTTCGATCTGTTCCTCGGCGCGGTCGCGCGCCTGGGCGGCGCGGGAGGCCAGCCGCCACGGCGCCCCGGCCAGATGCGGGGTCGCGGCGACGGTCAGGTTGTCGAAGGCGGTCAGCGAGTCGAAGACGGCCGGGGTCTGGAACGACCGGGCGATGCCCAGCCGGGCCCGGCGCGCCGGATTCAGTCGGGTGATGTTCTTGCCGCGGTAGTGGATCCGGCCGCCGCTGGCGCGGATGGTCCCCGCCAGCAGGTGCAGCAACGTGGTCTTCCCGGCGCCGTTGCAGCCGATCAGCGCGTGCCGCGCGCCCTCGTCCACGGTCAGGACGACCCCGTCCAGGGCGCGGAGCTTGCCATAACTGCGGCTCAGGTTCTCGACCGACAACAGCGTCATGTCGCCTCCTCGCGGTCACGTTTGCGGGTCAACAACCGGGTCAGGTCGCCCAGGCGTCCGGCCAGGCCGTTGGGCAGCAGGTAGACCGCGACGATGAACAGGATGCCGAGCAGCAGCGGCCCCTGGCCGGGCAGGTGGTTGCCGATCAGGTCGCGGGCGACGATGACGAGCAGGACCCCCGCCAGTGCCCCGGTGATCGAGAACGCGCCGCCGATGACCACCGCCAGCAGGATCAGCGCCGCCACCGAGAAGTCCATGTCAGAGGGCGAGACGTAGCGCTGCGTGGTGGCCAGCACCGATCCGCCGACACCGGCGATCGCGCCCGCGGCGATGTAGGTCAGCAGCAGGTAACCCGAGACGCGGTGTCCGCTGGCGCGCATCCGCATCTCGTTGTCGCGGGAGCCGTGCAGCAGCTTGCCGCCCCGGGACCGCTGCACCAGCACCATCGCGGTGATGACGACGACGGCCACGCCCAGGGCGTACCAGTACAGGTTCGCGTCGTCGACGAGCGGCTCGCCGGGGATCAGCTCGCCCGGCGGGATCCGGCCGGTGCCGTCGGTGCCGTTGGTGACCGACTCCCATTTCCCGGCCGCGACCACGGCGATCTCCCCCACCGCGAGGGTCACCATGAGGAAGACGACGCCGCGGGTGCGCACGACGACCGGTCCGGTGACCGCGTTGAAGAGCGCACCGGCCGCCGCCGCGGCGACCACCTGCAGCGGCGCGAAGGTCCAGTCCAGTTCGGCGAGGTTGTAGGCGAGGTAGGCGCCGATGCCGTACGGCGCGGCCTGTCCCAGCGACGGCAGTCCCGCGGTACCGGTCAGCAAGGCGACGCTGGCGGCCAGCAGCCCCAGCGACAACACCCGATTCCCGGTGATCAGGGTGTAGTCGTCCACTATGAACGGTACACAGGCGAGGACGGCGACCACCGCCAGCGGCCACAGCCGCAGCGGGTTGAAGGCACGGCGACCGGGGGCGGTCGTCGTGCGCTCCTGTTCCAGCACCGTCACCGGGCACCTCCCGGCAGCAGTGACTGTGGACGACGGACCAGCAGCGCCACCGCCATCGCGACGAACAACAGGTACGGCGCCCAGGTCTCGGCGACGATCGGGCCCAGGGCCTGCACCTGGCCGACCACCAGGGCCGCGACGAACGCGCCCAGTACCGAGCCGAGCCCGCCGACCACGACGATCACCAGCGACATCAACAGCACCTGGTTGGCCGTGCCGGGGCCCGGGCCGATCAGCGGCGCACCGATGGCGCCCGCCGTTCCGGCCAGCGCGCCGGCCGCGACCATGACGCCGTTGAGGATGGTGCGGGGGTTGGTGCCGAGGCTGGCGACCATGCCGGGATCGTCCACCATGGCCCGTACTCGCGCTCCAGCGCGGGTACGGGTGATGACGAACCAGATCACGACCGCCAGGATCACCCCGAGGCCGATCATCGACAGCCGGTACCCCGAATAGCGCTGCCCGTTGATGAGCACCGGTTCGGTCAGCGCTTCGGGAAGCGTGGGGCGCAGATCGTCGGCGCCGAACGCGTAGACCAGCAGTGCGCCGCCCACCAGGGCGATACCGAAGGTGAGCAACGCCTGGGCCAGGTGGCCGCGCCCCGTCAACGGGGCGACGGCCACCGACAGCAGGCCACCACAGGCGGCCCCGGCGAGGCAGCCGACGGCGATGGCCAGGAGCAGTCCGCCCCAGCTGCCGTCGGTGAGCGTCGCGGCGGCGTAGCCGCCGACCACGTAGACGGTGCCGTGCGCGAGGTTGAGCACGTCGGCGACCCCGAAGGCCAGAGTCAGACCGGCGGCCACCACGAACAACAGCAAGCCGTAGGCGAACCCGTTGATGACGGGAATCAAATACAGGTCAAGCATGGCCCGTGGGCCACCTCCAGTCTTCACACGGGCGTCGTCCACCCGGTCGGCGAACCGACGTCAGCTGCCCAGGGTTTCCAGGTCCTCGATGCGGACATTGGACAGAACGCCGCCGTCTTCCTTGACCTCACGCAGGTACCACTTCTGGATGGGTGCGTGGGTCTTCTCTCCGAGGTGCCATTCGCCGCGCGGGCTCTTGATCTTGCCGAGCTTGCCGATGGCCTCGGTGATGGCTTCGGAGGTGACTTCCTCGCCCTTGGGGATCGAGCCGATGGCCAGGTCGAGGACCTGGGCGGCGTCCCAGGCGGCGGTGGCGTAGACGGAGGGCTGCCCCTGTTCCTTCTTGGTCCACTCGGCCACGTACTCACGGTTGGCCTCGTTGTCGAGGTCGGGCGAGTAGTTCATGGTGCTGTACATGCCCTTGGCGGACTTGCCCTGCGCCTCCAGCACCTTTCCCTCGGTGTAGAAGGCGCCGTAGAGCGGGATGTCGGCGGCGTCGGATTCGGCGTACTGCTTGACGAAGTCGATGGCGTTGGCGCCGGCGTAGAAGCAGTAGACGGCCTTGGCGTCCGAGTTGGCGATCTTGGTCAGGTACGGACCGAAGTCGTCGATCTTGGGGAACGGCGTGTAGGTCGGCTTGCCGTCCTTCTCGTTGGCGAGCTTGCCACCGATCTTCTTGAACTCGTCGGTGAAGCCCTCGACGTTGGCGTAACCACCCTCGTAGTCCGGGCCGATGGCGTATACCGGGCCGTCGATCTTCTTCTTGATGTACGGGGCGATGGACTGTCCCGTCTGGGCGTTGATCCAGCTGGTGTGCCACAGGCCCTTCAGCCCGTCGAGGTCCTTGTTCTTCTCCAGCTGGGGACGGCCACCGGCCCCCACCAGCGGGATGCCGTTCTCCTGGGCGACGGGCGCGATCGCCTCGTAGGAACCACTGCTCTGGATTCCCGCCATGGCGACGACTTCGTCCTGCTTGATGAGCTTGTTCGCGGCGTCGAGAGCCTTCTCGGGCTTGTCGGTCTCGTCGACGGTCTTCAGTTCCACCTTGCGACCACCGAGCTTGCCGCCGTGGGTGTCAAGGTAGAGGTTGAAAGCGGCGTCCAGGTCCTTGCCGAGGGTTTCGTAAGTACCGGACTTCGGGATTTCCCATCCGATCTTCACGGTACCCGCGTCTTCACTGCCTGAGCTGCAACCGGTGGCGGTCAACGCCAACGCTGCCACTGCCGCGGTGACGAACGCACGTCTCCTCAATCGCTGGGTCATTCTCGGTTACTCCTGATGTGTCTTAAGGGGATAGTGTGATGGGACTTTGGTACACGGGCATCACCGGTAGAGTCGCTGCTGCCCGTTGCCGAAGGAGCGGGCACGCGGTGTCAGTGCGGGCCCGATCTTGTTGATCAACTCCGCCAGTTCATGGCCGACCTGACCGATGTCGCACCCGTGCGATGCCAGGGCAAGCAGGCTCGCGCCACTCGATACCGACATCGAGAACATATAGCCGCCGTGCAACTCGGTCAGGTTGCTGACCACCGGATCGGCCTGCAGGGAGCGGGCGGCTCCGTTGAGCAGGCTCACGAGTCCGGAACCGATCGCCGCCAGGCGGTCGGCGTCGTTGACTGGCAGGCTCTCATTACGCGCCACCAACAACCCGTCCGCGGACACGGCGATGATGTGGGTGACGTTGGGGACGCGTTTGACTAGGTCGTCGAGCAAGAAGTCCAAGTCAAGGTCGTTCATGAAGCACTCCTCGATCCACTGGGGGTGTTCAATGGGGAAACTCCACTGTTGGAGCGACCACGAGCGTATGCGGCGTACGTCGCGCTGATCGCCGCCGGGTCCCGGTGATCTTGCGCGGTTACACCTTCGATGGTGTCGGGAACTTCGCCGCCGGGCACCAGGCGGTTGCCCGGAGTACGGCGCGGTAGCTGCCCTTCGGCGGGCGGCGACATCGGTTTGGACGCCTCTTCGGCGGCCCGCCATCCGTCGTCGAACGGGTTGCGGGGCTTGGGAACGACCGGGTGTTCCCGCGTCGACTCCATGAGGTGCGCCTTGTCGAAGTGCACCACCGGCACCAACGCGGAATCGTCGGCGACCGGGGTGTTGCGCGACGGCATGGTGTTGGCGTCGCGGAACAGCCGGGGCACCGGACGACTGGTCTGCTCCGGGCGGCGTTCCGCCGGCCGCCGGGTCGCCTCGGCGACCTCGGTGGAGTCTCGGGTGTCGGCGGTCAGCAGCGCGGCGGGCATGGTGACCTCGGCGATGGTGCCGCGCGGGTGACCCACCCGCAGCTGCACCGAGATGCCCAGCCGGGACGCGATGTGCCCGACCACGGTCAGGCCCATGGAGCGCACGGCTTCCAGGTCCAGCGGCGGTTTGGTCGCCAGCCGGGCGTTGATGGAGTCCATCTTGGCCGGTTCCATGCCGATGCCGGAGTCGCTGATCTGGATGATCAGCCGGTCGGCCAGCGCCCGCGCGTCGACGACGACCTCGGGCTGCGAGTAGCGGGTGGCGTTGTCCATCAGTTCGGCCAGCAGCTTCACGACGTCGTCCACGATGGCCGCCCGCACCGCGAGTCCAGTGTCGATGGACGCCATCCGGATCCGGGTGTACTGCTCGATCTGGCTCTGCGAGGCGGTCAGCACGTCGCCGAGCGGTTCGTCGGCCATCCGGACCTTCGCCGGGGAGGTACCGCCCAGCACCAGCAGACTGTCGTTGGAGCGACCCAGCAGGGTCACCAGGTGGTCCAGGGTGAACAGTCGTTCCAGTCGCTCGGGGTCGAGCTCGCGGCTCTCGGCGTTGTCGATCTCGGCGGTGAGCCGCCCGGTCAGGGCGTGGCCGCGGCGGGCCAGGTTGACGAAGATCGAACCGATGTGGAGTCGCAGCAGCGCCTGCTGGGCCGCGACCCGGACCGCCTCGCGGTGCACCTCGTTGAAGGCGCTGCCGACCTCGGCCAGCTCGTCCTTTCCGGACACCTTGACCGGCGGGTCCATCGCGTCGGCGAACTGTTCGGGGGTCAGCTCACCGAGGATCTCGTGGTCGTCCAGCCGGGCGACGGCGTCGGGCAGTTCCTTCGAGGCCACCAGGTGGGCGGCGTCGCGCAGCTTGCGCAGTCCTCGCACGACCGGACGACCCAGCCACAGCGCCAGGATGATGGCGGCGATCACGGCCAGGGTGACGGCGACGGTCTCGATGATGGTCACCCACACCTGGGCGTCGCGCAACGCGGTGACCGCTTCGCTGTTGTCCTGGTCGATCTCCTCTTCGACCTTCAGCAAGGCGCTGGCGCGGGAATCCATCAGGTCGGTCCACTTGCCGGGGTCCACGTCGAGCTTCTCGCCGTGGTGGATGCGGGCGATGTCGCGTTCGAGTTTGGTCGCGGCGACCCCCTGCTCATCGATCTGGGCCCGTTCCACGAGGGTCTGCCATTCGGTGGTGGTCAGCCGGTCGAAGGTGAGCATCGCGTCGTCGAAGCCCAGCCGGGTCGCGGCGATCTCCTCGGCGTCCGACGGGGTCAGGGTCTTGCCGGGCCCGGCGCGCAGCACCGCGACCTCCTGCAGGCCGACGAACTCGATCGCACGCGACAGGGTGGACCCGGCGCGCAGTTCGTCGGCGACCTCGGCCGGGGCCTCACCGACCTGCGTGACGGAATCGCGGTACGCCAACAGGTCGGCGATGACGATGCGGTAGACGAAGGCGACCGAGGAGGCGGTCTGCCGCTTGGTGCCCACCGACTCACGCACCGAGTCGAGCCGTTCCAGCTGGGTGTCGATACGGGTCAGGAGCTTCTCGGTCGACTCGGCCTCCGGGTCCAGTTCGGCCCGCAGCTTCTTGTACTCCTCGACCGATTCGTCGGATTCCCGGATGTTCTTGGCGAACGACTGGCTGGCCTTGGAGGAGTCCGAGGTCAGGGTCGACACCGCCGAGGCCCGCTCGGCGCTCAGGTCACCGGCCAGCTTTCCGGCCGCGCCACTGGTGTCCACCAGTCCGCGCAGGTAGTCCGCCTGCAGCGCCTGGCCACCGGTGATCGACGCCGCCAGCGCGGCGAACGAGATCGCGGCGACCAGTGGCACCGCCACCAGCAAACCGATCTTCTTGGTTATGCGCACGCCAACCGCCATTCTCCGGCTCCCGCCGGCATGGGGAAACTCTTATCCAAATTAGATCCTGTTGTCGACCTACCCGCCGTTATCTCGCGGCAGGATCCGTTGGCAACGCCGGTCTTAAACATCCGGCGGCCTCCTCGCGCATGCGATGCACTAGCATGTGCGCCTGGTGTCCATCTCGAGCCATCGATTCACGCGAATACCGTAGGGGGCCGGAACCCGCGGGGACTGCGACGATCTCCACGAACACTCAGCGAAGTCAGACATCGACGCATCCTCACGAAAGAATCCGACCAATGGGGCTTTATTGGTGACCGAACATACATGATCACGCTTCATCTGCACCAGTCGACCTCACCCCAATCTCCGCATACGACTAATTCGTTTGACCTAGGTCAAAAAGGACATCAGAACCACGCAGGAACATTTACGACATTTACCCCAGGCGTCCGGCCACGCGTATCTCACGCTCAGTGCGCTGGAAAACCCGGACCGTTCCGCGACTCAGTGAAATCACTTCTTAACTGAACGCCGCTGAATCTTTATTCAGCAATTGTGGCCATTTCGGTACCGATCAGTACGATTGGTGCCCGAGGTCGCCACGAAGTCCGGCCTTCACCACCCCCACCCCAGGAAGAGCAGGATGCCCGGACCCGATCCCTCGACCGCCACCCAGCTCGACCTCATCGCGGGCCACTTCGGCAAACGCCTCAAGTACTGGCGGCTCACCCGGCAGCTGACCCAGGCCGAACTCGCCCGCGACCTGAACCTGGACGGCTCCTACGTCTCCAAACTCGAAAGCTCCCGCCGCCGCCCCAGCCTCGACATCGCCCGACAGTGCGACGACCTGCTCGACACCGGCGGCGAACTGGCCGACCTGCTCACCCTCGTGGCCACCGACCCGGGCCCACCGGTGGCCACGGTCGGGGCTCCGCTGCCCACCATCTCCCCCACCACCGCGCGCACCACGGCCCTGCCCGCCGCGGCCCCCGCCCACGCCACGGTCTCCCTCAACCGCCTCGCCGAGGCCTACGCCGAGGTCGCCGCCACCATGGGCGGCCACCACCTCGGCGAATCCGTCGAACGCCAGGCCCAGGAGATCATCGGCCGCCACATCGGCAGCCCCGAGTCCCTCTCCGGCGGCCTGCTGCGCACGGCGGCCCGCTTCGCCCGGCTGGCCGCCGCCATCCGCCTCGACTCCCTCGACGAGGCCGGAGCCCTCTACTGGAACGACTGCGCGGGCCGCTGGGCCCTCGACGGCGGCGACCCCGCCCTGTCGGCCGAGATGTGCGCCCGCACCGCCATCGTCTACGCCCACCGCGACAACGCCCCCACCGCTCTCACCCTCGCCACCCGCGCCGAACAACTGGCCCCCCACGCGCCCACCGCCACCGTCTGGTCCCTGCTCGCCCAGGCCCACGCCCACGCGGCCTCCGCCGAGCCCGACCAGACCACCGGCGCACTCGCCACCGCCCACAAGCTACTGACCGAACTCGACAGTCCACTGATGGCAAACCCGTCCACCTACAGCGACAACCACCTCTGGCACTGGCACGCCGGACTCTGCCACCTCACCCTCGCCCGCCACGACATCGACCGCACCACCAACGCCAACCGCGCCCTGGACCAACTCCGGCAAGCACTGTCCGAAGTGTCCGTCTACCACACCCGCGAACTGGCCCTCACCCGTCTGGCCCTGGCCCACGCCTACCTCCACGCCGACGACCCCGTCTCGGCCACCGCCGAACTCACCGAAGCCGCCACCCTGGCCCGCGCCTGCACGTCACCCCGCCTCCACACCGAGCTCGCCCAGACCACCACCATCCTGGCCACGACCACCCATAAATAAGGTGCGCCACCCTCCCGCAACGGGCCATCATGGGTCGGTTAAAGTATCCGAGCACCACGGTCGATTAGCTCAGCGGGAGAGCACTCGCTTCACACGCGAGGGGTCACTGGTTCGATCCCAGTATCGACCACAGGTCCAATCCGGAGGGTATCTCGATTCCTGAGATGCCCTCCGGATTTTTCATGTCCGGTGCCCAATCGGTCGAAGACCCGCTCCACGGTTGGCATTCACCCCTTGAGCTCGGGGAACTGGTCGTCGCGCCATTCGCCGTCGGCTCCTGAGTCGTTGCCCAGTTGTTCTTCGCGGGAACGCAGCTCGACGCGGCGGATCTTGCCGGAGATCGTCTTGGGCAGCTCGCGAAACTCGATGCGACGGACGCGTTGGTACGGCGCGAGATTCTCGCGGGCGTAACGCAGGATCGATCGCGCGGTCTCCTGTGTGGGCGAATGCCCCGGTGCCAGCGCGATGTATGCCTTGGGAACCGCCAACCTCACCGGATCGGGAGCCGGAACCACGGCCGCCTCGGCGACCGCCGGGTGCTCGATGAGCACCGACTCCAGCTCGAAGGGGCTGATCTTGTAGTCGCTGGCCTTGAACACGTCGTCGGTGCGTCCGATGTAGGTGATGTACCCGTCGGCATCGATCTTGGCCACGTCCCCGGAGTGGTAGAAGCCGCCGGACATCGCCTCGGCGTTGAGTTCGCGGTCACCTTGATAGCCGGTCATCAACGGCAGCGGTTTCCGGTCGAGGTCAAGGCAGATCTCGCCCTCGCCGGGGGCTTCCACGCGACGCCCGGTGGCCGGGTCGACCAGGACCACCGGGACGCCCGGCAGTGGTCGGCCCATCGAGCCCGGCTTCACCGGGGATCCCGGGGTGTTGCCGACCTGGGCGGTGGTCTCGGTCTGCCCGAACCCGTCCCGGATGGTCAGCCCCCACGCCTGGCGAACCTGCTCGATCACCTCCGGATTGAGTGGCTCGCCAGCCGCGACGGCCTCGCGCAGGTCGGCTGGCCGCTCCCCGAGCTCGGCGTTGATCAGCATCCGCCACACCGTCGGCGGCGCGCAGAACGACGTGACCCGCTGCTCGCGGAGCTGGCGCAGCAGCGCTACGGCGTCGAATCGCTGGTAGTTGTACACGAACACCGTCGCCTCGGCGATCCACGGCGCGAAGAAGCACGACCACGCGTGCTTGGCCCATCCCGGCGAGGAGATGTTCAGATGCACATCGCCGGGTTCAAGCCCCAAGTAGTACATAGTAGACAGATGGCCCACCGGGTAGGAGACCTGAGTGTGCCCCACCAGCTTCGGCCGCGACGTGGTTCCCGACGTGAAGTACAGCAGCAACGGATCGCCAGGCGCCGTACCAGGGTGATCCACCGGCGCGTGCGAAACCGCTGCGGTACTACGCAAGTCCTGCCATCCCGCGGCCTCACCCACACTGATCCTGGTGTACTCACCGGGCACGGCATCGAACTTCGGCACGTCCGCCGCGTTGCAGATGACGTGCCGGGCACCGCCCCGGCTGATCCGGTCAACCAGGTCCGCCGGGCCGACCGCGGTCGTGGTCGGCATGATCACCGCGCCCAACTTCATGACCGCGAGCATCGACTCCCACAGTTCAACCTGGTTGCCGAGCATCAGCACCACCGGATCGCCCTTGCCGACACCGCGCTCCGCAAGCCAACCGGCCAGCCGGTCGGATGCCTGGGACATCTCGGCGAAGCTTCGCCGCGTCGTCGAACCGTCCGCCTCGGCCAGCAACAAAGCCGTACCGTCGTTGCCGCGAGCGATGACGTCGAACCAGTCCACGGCCCAATTGAACCGCTCCCCCATATCGGGCCACTGGAACTCGGCAACCGCGCGCTCATGGTCACCGCGCAGATCCAGCAACTGGTCACGGCTCGCCCGGTACGCATCCGTCACGTTCATACGCACCAGTGTTCCATTTGGTCTGCCTCAAAGTGCCCGGGTCACTCCCCGTCGAGCCAGGAGGTTGACCGATGGCCCGGCATGCCGCGAGATAGATGTCCGGGGCGGGTTTGGGGCAGACGACGTCGTCCGCGCTGAGCGTCACGGTGACGAGGTCGGCCAGTCCGGCGCACTTCAACGTCGTGTCCAGCAGGGCGCGGGGTGCGTTGCTGGCCACCGCGATCGGGACGCTCCCCTAGTCCCTCGGGTTCGCGGTCGCGCATGGCGCGGCAGCGGCGTCGTGGGTTCTGGTCCGGCGGCGCCAGGTCGGGGCGGTCCAGTTGGTGGCCGCCCGCAGTAGTCCTTCGACCGGGCCGTAGGCGAAGCGGCGCATCCACCAGGCGCTCGCGGCCAGTTGTGCGGTGAAGGTCAACAGCGCGATGCCGATCAGCCCGGCCGGGGGGATGTCGTCGACAAGGGCCAGACCGTAGCCGGTGTAGATCAGCATGAAGACCACGGACTGTCCGATGTAGTTGGAGGCGGCCATGCGTCCGGCGGGGGCGAGCCAGGCGACCAGTCGCGAGGTGTGCTTTCCGGCGGCCAGGCGCAGCAGGACGGCGATGTACGCGAAGGTCATCAGTGGGTTGACCAGGAACTGAATGCCTTCCAGTGCGCTGGACATCTCGATCCAACCCATCTCGGCGGCCAGCGTCGCGGCGGCCACCGGCAGACCGACGCCGAGACCGATCCACATCACCCACGGCGACCAGCGGCGGATGGTGTCCCGGCGTTCGAACAGGCGCCGTTTTCCGGCGGCCATGCCCAACAGGAACAGCGCGAGCGCGGTGACTCCCTGGGCCAGCCAGATGAATCCGATGAAGGACGGCGCGATCGCCAGCTGGGCGGCGAAGGTGTCAGCGGCGCTGCCGGTGTAGGCGTCGTGGAACGTCTGGGCTTGCAGGAACGGAAGGTCATCGCCGCCGCTTTCGTCGCCGCCCAGGAGGAACAGGGACGCGAAGGCCAGGTAGAGGACGCATCCGGTGATCACGGCAGTGATCGGCCGGACCCGGCGCATGGCGATGAGCACCAGGCACAGGACCGCGTACAGGGTCAGGATGTCCCCGAACCACAGCAGGAACACGTGCGCCAGTCCGATGAGGAACAGCGCGGCGCAGCGGCGCAAGAGCCTGGCCCTGGCCGAGACGCCGACCCGTTCGGCGGCGGTGATCTGGAGCGTGAACGAGTATCCGAACAGGAACGAGAACAGCAGGTAGAACTTGCCCAGGAACAGTGCGGTGACCGTGCCGGTGACGGCCCGGTCGATCGGGGCGTCGAATATGAGCTTCAGGTTCTCGCCGGAACCGACGATCGTCAGCAGTGCGGCGACGGCGACGACGTTGGCGATCAGGATGCCCAGCAGCGCGAAGCCGCGCAGCGCGTCCAGCTCGGCGATGCGGTTGTCGGTGCTTTGCCGCTGCGCCGCAATGGATGTGGAGGTCATTCCCCGACCGTATGGATCCGACCTTCTCCCCCGGCACTGTCGAGTGGCCAGTCCGGGGTGCCGGGTGGCCAGAACTTTCTCGCGTCAGGCGGCAACCGAATCGGGATGGCTCACATCTTTAACGGGGTCCGCGAATGACGATCACCCCCGAGGAGCGAACTCCGAGCATGTCGAAACCCGGTCGTATCAAGATCCTGTCCCTTGTCGGCGCCGTCGTGTTGGCCGCCAGCGTTGGTTGTGCCAAGGGGTCAGGCGAGGACAAGTCCGCTGACGGTGGCAAAGAGGACCAGCAGAAGTTCACAACCGGCAAGTACTTCGATTATCTCTTCTACCTTGACCGTGCGGAAGACGGCGCTGTGAAACTCCAGCGGTGGAACGGTGACCCCGACGCGAAGCCGGAGACCCTCGTCGAGGGTGAGGGGCTCATGTACGAGACCCTGAACGTGTCAAAGTACGGAAACTTCGTCAGCTGGGTGGAGAAACGGGGCGGCGGCACGAAACTCATGGTGCACTACGTGGAATCCGGCAAGACGAAGGAAACCCTCGACTACCCCGTCGACGACGACGTTTGCGTGACACCGACGTGGGCGGCGGACGGACGCGGGCAGTTGCTGGTGCCCGCGGATGACTTCAAGACGGTTCGTTCCTACGACGTCCCCTCCACGAGCAAATCCGATCCGAAACCCATCGCCGGGTGTGATCCGCTCCAGGCCGCGGGCGAAGGGGACGCGCCGGACATCTTCTACTGGAACGCCGAACGCGGCGACGTCGAGTTCGTGACGCCGCAGGGGGAGGTGGCGAAGACCGGAGTCGGTGCGGCGGTCGAGAAGGAACTGGGCACTGACGTGCACGGCTTGTACGCGGTCAGTATGGACGGTTCCGAGGTGTGCCTCAGGCTCAAGGACGACCAGGACGATGCCGGTCGCGCACTGTCGTGTGACGTCGCCGTCGACGTGGCCACCCACGATGTGACGCTGCGGCCCGATGAGGAGCTTCAGATCCAGTACCTCGACGGGCCGGCGGTGGAGCGCGTCGGTGGGGAACTGCGGTTCGTCCCCGACATCACCGACCGAAAGGGCGATCCGATGATGCTCGACGAACCGAAGGCACTGGCCGACACCGATCTGATAGCAGCAAGCGTTGTCCACCACACTGAGGGCTAGACCCCTGACGGTGACGGTTCAGGCGAAGGGCACCGGCGAAAGCGAGATGGTGGTGGGCAAACGCACCTCCGAGGACGAATTCGACGAGTTCGTGCGCGGAAGTTCGCTGCGGCTGTTGCGGTCGGCCTACCTGCTGACCGGCGACCAGCACCTGGCCGAGGACCTGGTGCAGTCGGCGCTGGAACGGACGCATCGCTCGTGGAAACGCCTGCACCGCACCGAGAGCGCCGAGATGTACACCCGCAGGGTGATGTACCACCTCCAGGTCGCGTGGTGGCGCAGACGGCGGGTGAAGGAACACTTCGACGAGCAACCGATCGACGAGAGGGTCTCCACTCCGGACTCCGCCGAGGACGCGACCCGGCGGCTGGTGCTGGGGCAGGCGCTGGCGCAGTTGACGACCCGGCAGCGTGCCGTCATCGTCCTGCGGTTCTACGAGGACCTCAGTGTCTCGCAGACCGCGGAGATGCTCGGTTGCAGCAACGGGACGGTGAAGAGCCAGACAGCCAAAGCGTTGGCGGCGCTGCGCCGTCAGCGGCCGGAACTGGCGCAACTGACCGAAGGGAGTTTCGCGTGACCACGCGGTTCAGAGACGACCTGGTCCACATGGCCAGCGAAGTGCGCGACGCGGATCTCGCCGCCCGGGCGCGGGCGGGTTCCCGGCGGCGCCGGAACCGGAACGTCCTCATCGGCTGTGCCGTACTGCTTGTGGCCGCGCCGCTGGCGGTGGTGGGGGCGACGTCCTTCGCCGAGCGCCGCGAGGACGCCGCCGAGTTCGGCGATTTCGACGGGACGTTCGTGTACCTGCGCGACGACACGGAGGACGATGGTGCCGCGGAGCTGGTGCGCCGCGACGGTACTGAGGAATCCACAGTGCTGTCGGTGCCGTCGTCGGACATCACCGGCGATATCTCGGTTTCGGCGGACGGCGAATGGGCGGCCTGGGAACGTCAGGGGAACGGCGACACCGACATCATGGTCGCCGATCTGTCTACAGGAGACACGAAGAAGCTGTTGTCCCACTCCTCCAACTCCTGCGTCGCACCGACGTGGGCGCCCGACGGCGCGCCGCTGTTGCTCACCCCCGATCCCGACAGCAGTACCGGTGCCGTCAGGTGGAACAACGTCGAGTCCGAGGAGTCGACGGCGCCGCTGGAGACCATCACCGAACGCGCGGACGCATTGTGCCCGACTTTCCCGGTCGCACGGTCCGACGGCGACTACGACCTGTACTACTCCACCGGCGAACCCTTTCGGCTGCGATACCTGGCACCGGACGGGTCGTTCCACGACGTGGAGGGGGTTGGGAAACTGCGCGACGCCGCCGGTGACTACTGGGCAGACATCGCCGGGGTCAGCCGCGACGGCGACCGCGTTTGCCTGACCGCCCCACATGAAGACGACGACGTCTCATTTCCCCGCTGTGACGCCGTCGTCGATCCGGGTTCGGGCAAGGTGCTGCGCGACCGGCGAAAGGACCCCGCCACCCAGGTGCTGTTCCTCCCCAACGGGGAATCGATTTCCCGGAACGCCGACGGCGTCATGGAACGTTGCGACGCCGACGGCGAGGTCGTGGCCAGAACCCAGGAGGACTCGCGCTGGCGGGATCACCGGCTCATGGCCTACGTGCCCGATTGATCCGGTCAGCGGTCAGCTCGGATGTTCGGTGACGAATTCGCGGATGAGCTTGGTGCAGTCCTCGGGGCGTTGCAGATTCCACAGGTGATCGGCGTCGGGGATGAGACGTTTCGTCGCGTGCGGAATCTCCGCGGCGAGCACCTCCATTGACGGCAGGTTCACGCGGTCGCGATCGCCGCAGCACACCAGGCTCGGCACGGTGATGCGTCCCAGTCGCCGCCGCACGTCGTCCTTGACCAGGGCGCGCAGGGCGTCGAGCTGGGTGCGTTTTCCGGCGCGGATGATGTCGGTGATCAACGCGTCGCGGTCACCGGGGCGTGCGGGGTTGACCGCTCGCGCCGAGGCCACCGCGAGACCCTGAACCGGCGCCAGCCTCGTGACCAGCCGTTGCGTCCGGATCGTCCATCGTGGCACGTCGACCATGGCGCCCGACAGCAGCAACCCCGCGACCCGGGCCGGCGCGGCCAGCGCGACGTGCAACGCCACCGAGGCGCCCAGGGAGGCTCCGATCACGTGCACGCGGCCCGAAGTGTTGGTGCGGATGACGCTCAGCACCTGTTCGGCGGCGGTGTCCATGGTGAACCGGGTCTTGTTCAGACCGTGGCCGGGCAGGTCGGGGGTGAGGATGTCGTACTCACCGGCCAGCTCGGCGACCTGCGCATCCCACATGGCGTGGCTGGAGCCCATGGCGTGCAGCAGGACCAACGTCGACTTGCGACTCATCCGGGGAA
The DNA here is from genome assembly GCF_000024545.1 of Stackebrandtia nassauensis DSM 44728. Classification (GTDB taxonomy): domain Bacteria; phylum Actinomycetota; class Actinomycetes; order Mycobacteriales; family Micromonosporaceae; genus Stackebrandtia; species Stackebrandtia nassauensis. The sequence continues at coordinate 2,984,927 of NC_013947.1, read as the reverse complement.
TGCTATAGGCCGCTGTCCCGACGGCGACGGCGGTGGCCTCATTCGAGCACCGTGTGGGACCAGATCAGGCAGTCATGCCAGGTGTCCTGGCCGGGGTCGTCGGCGGTCCAGGACCGGCAGTGGTGCGCCAGCCGTTCTTCGAAGGTGAAGCCCGCCCGTTCCGCCAACCGCAGAGATGGTGCGTTGTCGGGGCGGATCTCGAGCCACACCCGTGGCAGCTGCGCGTGTTCGTGGGCCCACTGGGTGACGGCCGTGATGCCGCGAAGGGCGATGCCGCGGCGGCGCCACTCGGGGCGGACCCAGTAGGCCAGTTCTGCCGACTGTGGAGCGTCGGGCATCAGGCCGAGGGCACCGACAAGCCGGTTGTCGCTGAACGCCCCGAACGAGACCTGGCCGTCGGAGTCGGGGTCCCATTCGCGAAGCGCGTTCTTGGCTTCGGCCAACGAGTACGGGCCGACGGGGCGCGGGCCCCAGAAGGATGGTTCGGTTTCGGCGCTGGTGGCCTCGACAACCGCTGGCGCATCGGCCTCGGTCAGGGTGCGCAGTCGTAGGTTGTCCAGGTCGATGTCCATGGTGGGCCACATGTCGATGATTCTGCCAACTGTTTGGGCAGGCAGCCTCGGCGCGACGGTTCAGGCCTGGGTGCCCGCGCGGCGGCCGAACACCATTCCGGCGGCGAGGCCGGTGCCACCCGGGTAGTTCTGGCTGAACAGGCCGCCGAGCATCTCGCCGCACACGTACAGGCCCGGGATGGGTTGTCCGTCGTGGTCGAGTACCCGCGCGTCGGTGTCGGCCTTGAGGCCGCCGAAGGTGAAGGTAATGCCGCAGGTCACCGGGTAGCCGTAGTAGGGGGCGGTGTCGATGGGGGCGGACCAGTTCGACTTGGGTGGGGTGACGTCGGCGCGGCGGCCGTCCTTGACGGTGGGATCGAACGGTGCGGTGTCGTCGATGGCGGCGTTGAAGGTCGTCACCGTGTCGACGAACGCGTCGACGTCCACGCCGAGGCGTTCGGCGAGTTCCGGCAGGGTGTCGGCCCGTACCTCCGCGATGCCGGGCATGTCGTATTCCTCGGTGCGCAGCATGGGGCGCAGCCGGGAGTCGAAGATCTGGAACGCGATGCCGCCGGGTTGTTCGAGGATGCGTTTGCCGTACTTGGCGTAGGTGTAGTTGCGGAAGTCGGCGCCCTCGTCGAGGAAGCGGTGGCCGTCGGTGTTGACGATGATGCCCAGCGGGTAGGACTGTCGGCTGAGCCGGTTGGTGAGTTCGCGGTTGCTCTGGTTGTCGGGGAACCACGCGTCCCACTGAATACTGTGGGCGGTGGACCAGTCGCCGCCGCGCGCCGCGCCGATGGTCAGGGCGGCGGCGAGCAGGTCGCCGGTGTTGTGGGGTGTGCCGCGCACGACGGCGCGTTCCCAGCCCTCGCCGAGGTGTTCGGCACGCCAGGTCGCGCTGGACTCGAAGCCACCCGCCGCGAGGACGACGGATTCGGCACGGATCGTGAAGGGCTGGCCGTGGTGGGTGCCGGTGACGCCGGTGACGCGTCCGTTCTCGACGATGAGGTCCGAGACGGCGTGGCCGTAACGGATCTCGGTTCCCAGTTCGTCCGCGATTCTGGTGTGGTCGGTGATCAGGCCGACGCCGCCGTCGACGTTGCCGACGTGGAGTCCGCCCCAGAACAGGAAACCGCCGTCGGCGCGCGGGTAAGCCTGGCGTTCGTACATGAGCCGGTAGCGCACGCCGAGCTTTCGCAACCACCGGACGGTGTCGGCCGATTCCTCGACGAGGACGCGGGTCAGGCCCGGGTCGTTGTTGCCCTCGGTGACGCGTTCCAGGTCGGCGGCGTACTCGGTGGCGGGGTAGGGCGGCAATTCGGTGCGCTCGTGCCGCTCGTCCGGTTCGACGATGTCGAGCAGGTCGGCCAGGCCGTCGTGGCTGATGCGGGTGGCTCCGGCGGTGAAGTAGCTGTTGCCACCGGCGTGGTCGCGGTCGCCCTTCTCCAGGAGGACGACGCGGCGGCCCCGCTGGGCGGCGGCGTGTGCCGCCGAGAATCCGGCGTTGCCGCCGCCGACCACGACGACGTCTACTGGGGAATCATTCATGGTCGGCTCCGTCATCGCTGGGGGTCGGCCGGTTCGGGCCGTCGGTGAGGTAGGTGAGGAAGTCGGCGAGGCGTTCGCGGTGTTCGCGCAGGTGCTCGGGGGTCAGTCCCGCCTCGGTGATGGACACGAGGTGGTCGGTGGCCGCGCACAGTGCCGCGCCGGTGGCGGCGGCGCGCATCCGGATCTCGGGCGCGTCGGCCGACTGGCCGGTGCGGGCGGCGAGCACGTCGGCGAGGGTGGCGTCGGCGCGTTCGCGCAGCACCAGGTAGACGGCGCGCAGTACCGGTTCGTCGTGGGTCATGCGCACCACGGCCAGGACGGCGTCGATGTCGGGGTCGGACGCGTCGGGCACCGGCGAGTAGGCCGCGCGCAGGTGATCAGCTAGTTCCACTTCGGACGGCCAGGTTCGCAGTACTTCCCGGAAGGACTCGACGGTCTTGGTCAGCAGCGGTTCGACGCAGCTCTCCTTGGTGCGGAAGTAGCGCCACAGTGTCCGTTCGGATATCCCGGCGGCGGCGGCGATCTGCTCGCCCGAGGTCGCGGCCACCCCGTGTTCCCGGAACAGCCGCACCGCGTGGCGGGAGACTTCGAGGCGTTGCCGCCACCGTTCCGGCTCGCTCACCGGCGGCCGTCCACGGCGGACCGTGAGGTTGTTCCGCTCGCCCATGAGACCTCCACCAGTGCCGACGCGTCGCTACACGTTAGCCGAACCCTAATTTCTGGCACTCGCTGCCAAAAATGGGTAGCGTTCATGGTGCCACACGTCACCGCAGAAGGAGAGAACATGAGCGTCGCCGCCGAGCCACTGCAACTGCCCTTCGAGAAGCCGAACGTGCTCGATCTCGCGCCCCTGTACGAGGTGTTGCGCCGGGAGGCTCCGGTCACGCCGGTGACCACCCCGGCCGGTGATCCCGCCTGGCTGGTCACCCGGTTCAACGACGTCCGGGAACTGTTGAGCGACAAGCGACTCGGACGGTCGCATCCCGAACCCGACAAGGCCTCGCGAATCTCGTACGCGGCGGTGCAGGACGGACCCACCGGCGACTTCGAGACCGAGGAGGCCGACCACGCCCGGATGCGGCGGTTGTTGACCCCGGCGTTCTCGGCCAAGCGGATGGGCTTGCTGTCGGACTACATGCGAGGCCTCGTCGAGGGCTATGTGGACCGGCTGATCGCCGAGCATGAGACGGCGCCGGACGGGGTCGTGGACCTGCACGCCGGGTTGGCGTTCCCGCTGCCGGTCGCGGTCATCTGCCGTCTGCTGGGGGTGCCGGAGGCAGACGGGGAGCACTTCCGATCGTTGTCGGAGCGCATGTCCAGCTACACCGGCGAGGACGCCCACGCGGCGCGAGCCGAGTTCGGCCGGTACATGGTGGGGTTGACCGACGGCAAGCGCGCCCAGCCGGGCGAAGACGTGATCTCCGATCTGGTGCGGGCCCAGACCGCCGACGCGGACTTCGACTACGACGAGATGGTGCGGTTGTGCGTCGGCTTGCTGTTCGCCGGGCACGAGACCACGGTCAACCGGATCGGGCTGGGCACGCTGTTCCTGATGACGCGTCCGGAGCAGTGGCGGCAGCTGACCGCCGACCCGTCCGGGCGGGTCAACGCCACCGTCGAGGAGATCATGCGCCTGGGGGCGCCGGGCGATCTGGGGCTGCTTCGCTACGCCCACACCGATCTCGACGTCGGTGACGTCACCATCCACCGTGGAGACGCCGTCATCCTGTCCATCAACGCCGCCAACCGGGACACCACGGTCTACTCCGACGCCGAGACCTTCGACCCTGACCGTCCCGAGCGCGCGCATCTGGGCTTCGGCCACGGTTCGCACTTCTGCATCGGCGCCAGCCTGGCCCGCACCGAGCTGCGGGTCGTGTTCGAGACCCTGGCCCGGCGGCTGCCGAACCTGCGGCTGGCCAAGGAACTCGACGAACTGGAGGTGCGGCCCACCATCACCGGCGGGGTCACCGAGCTGCCCGTGACCTGGTAGCGCGTCGCGCCGTTGTGGCCCACCGGTCACCCGCGACCGGTGGGCACGACTACGCGGCCGCGACTCGTGCGGAAATCGTGTGGGGTGCGGACATCGTGTGCTCACGCATCGACCGCAGAGGAAGAGACCACATGGCCGCATCACTGTCACGACGAGGTTTGCTGAAGCTGGGCGGCGGGGTGGCCGCGGCGGGTGTCGCCGCCGCCGTTGCCGCCAACGCGATCGCCGAGGATCCCGCGACGTCCGCGACCTGGCACTCCAAGCTCGTGTATCCCGGCGCGGACGGGCGGCTGAAGTACGCCGCCGAGGCCAACGGCAAGAAGATCCCCGACTTCAGCTGGGCCGGTTACCGCAACGGCGAGGCCGAGATCCCGGATGTCACGGTGGTCAAGACGATCGGCCCGGTCAAGGACGACAACACCGCGCACATCCAGAAGGCGCTGGACGAGGTGGGTGAACTTCCCAAGGGCGAGGACGGTTTCCGGGGCGCGCTGCTGCTGAAGCCGGGTCACTACAAGGTTTCCGGCACCATCAAGCTGAAGCGCAGCGGCGTGGTGCTGCGCGGTTCCGGCAAGGGCGCCGACACCAACGTCAACACGGTGATCACCGGTACCGGCGGACCGGACATCAAGGCGGTGATCGCGGTCGGCGGCACGTCAGGCGACTGGAGTTCGCAGGTGGCGGGCACGAAGACCAACGTCACGTCCAGTGTGGTGGAAGCCGGTTCACGTCGACTCACCCTCGCCTCGACGGCCAACCTGAAGGTCGGCGACAACATCATCATCCACCACCCGTGCACCCAGAAGTGGCTCGACGCGATCAACGGCGGCGGGGTCAAGAACCAGCCGCCATGGAAGGTCGACTCACTGCCCATTGTCTACAACCGGTACGTGAAGAGGATCGAGGGCAACGACATCGTCGTCTGCGCGCCGGTTTTCAACGCGCTGCGAAAGTCATATTCGCAGTCCTATGTGTATAAGTGGGATCAGGCGGGGCTGGTGCGCGATGTCGGGGTGGAGAACCTGCGCGTCGACATGGGTGCCCCCGCCGCCGAGGACGAGAACCACCCGCAAAGCTGCGTCGCCGTCACCCGGGCCGAGGACGCCTGGGTGCGCGGGTCGAGCCTGCTGCACTTCTCGGTGTCCGGGGTCGTCGTGCAGCGCAGTACCCGGGTCACCGTCCAGGATGTACGGGCCAGTCATCCGCGCTCGCAGCTCATCGGCGAACGGCGGTACAACTTCAGCGCGGCGGGCATGGCGCAGCAGGTCCTGTTCCGGGGCCTGTGGGCCACCCACGCCAGGCACGCGTTCATCGCCACCGGCTCCAGCACGTGTTCGGGCATCGTCTGGCTCGACGGCTACAACGAGAACGGTTACTCCGAGTCCGGCGGTCACCAGCGCTGGAGCCACGGGCTGCTGTACGACAACATCAAGGAACTGTCCAGTAAGGCCGACAACGCGTGGGTGCTGTCGCTGCACAACCGGGGCGACCTCGGCAGCGGTCACGGCTGGTCGTCGGTGAACAGTGTCGCGTGGAACTGCACCGTCGACAATGGCAAGCGGCTGTGCGTGCAGCGGCCGCCGACCTCGCAGAACTTCGCCATCGGCACCACCGGCACGGTCACCAATGTCAACTGGTACACGCATCAGTTGGGCTATGTGGAGGGCACCAACAAGTCCGGGCTGGATCCCAAGTCGCTGTATCTGGCGCAGCTCGCCGATCGCCTGGGCGGGTTATGAACCGTCGGTGGGTTCGAGGCGGACGCAGCAGTGGTTGCGGGTCGGGTTGAGGCGTGGCGACAGGCCGCGCATGCCCAGGCCGTTGAGCAGACCGTCGAGCAGGCACAGGTTCATGCCGCACACCAGCTCGGGTTGCTGTCGGGCGAGGTCGTGGAACGGGCAGTTGCCCAACAGGATGTGGTCGCCGCTGACCCGGGGTTCGAAACCCTGCTCGGCCAGGGTGCGCACGACGGAGTCCTCGGTACTGACTTCGGGGTGGAGGCTTCGGGCGGCGAGGCCGATGTCGGTGCCGAGGGTGCGGGCCCGTCGGTCGAGTATCGCCCGCGGTGACTCGCCGGAGTTCTCGGCTTCGCTGAGAGCGGCGGCCAGCAGTTGCCCGGCCAGGTCGTAGCGGCGTTCGGGCAGTGAGACGGTGATCTGCCGGTCGGAGCGGTGGTAGAGCTTGGCGGGACGTCCGGCGCCCGGGCCGGTGCGGCCTGAGCGTCGTTCGTGGACGACCGACAACAGACCGGCCTCGACGAGCCGGTCGAGATGGAAGGCGGCGGTGGTTCGCGGCAGCTCTTCGGCGGCCGCGGCCTCGTCGCGGCTGACCGGCTCGGGCTGGCTGACCACGAAGTCGTAGAGCCTGCGCCGGGTCGGCTCATCGAGTGCGGCGACTGCGGAAAGGTGTGTCATCGGCCTCGGTCATTCTAAAGCCAAGTTGTATTGACTAAATTCGTGATGCGCTCTAACGTTAACACAATTCGTTGATAGAAGGAGCGTTGTCATGGCGTCCCCGGCCCCCAACCCCGCGAACCTGTCTAGTCTGAGTGAGATGAAGGTGCCGCACGCGATCCCGGCCCAGCGCACGTTGCGTGTGGTCCACGACCGCGAGGATGTGGACCTGGACGCCGCGCACAAGGCCGTCACCGATCTGCTGGTCGCGCTGGGTCGCAATCCGATGTCGGAGCACCTGGCCGACACCCCGCGACGGGTGGCCGAGGCCTACGCCGAGATGCTCACGCCGCGCGAGTTCAACCTGACGACGTTTCCCAACGACGAGGGTTACGACGAACTGGTGCTCGCCCGTGGGATTCCGGTGCAGTCGTTGTGCCAGCACCATCTGCTGCCGTTCCACGGCGTCGCGCACGTCGGGTACCTGCCCGGGGAACGGATTCTCGGGCTGTCGAAGCTGGCGCGGGTGGTGGAGTTGTTCGCCCGCGACCTTCAGGTACAGGAACGACTGACCAAACAGGTCGCCGACTGGTTGCGGGATCACCTGGCGCCCAAGGGTGTCGGCGTGGTCATCGAGGCCGAGCACATGTGCATGGCGCTGCGGGGAGTGCGCGCCACCGGTTCGCGCACCCTGACCTCGGCGATGCACGGACAGCTGCGTGACGACGCCCGCTCGCGGCAGGAGTTCTTCGCGCTCACCGGCACCAACGGCTAAACCCGCTACAAAGGAGGGTTCATGACCACCGAACAGACATTCGTCATCGTGGGCGCCAGCCTGACCGGCGCCTCAGCGGCGCAGACACTGCGGGAAGCGGGATTCACCGGACGGGTGGTCCTCGTCGGCGCCGAGAACGAACGGCCCTACGAGCGTCCACCGCTGTCCAAGGGATACCTGCTCGGCAGCGAGGAGCGGCCGACGATCTTCGTGCACGAGGAGGACTGGTACGCCAAGCACTCGGTGGAGCTGCGGCTGGGGCACTCGGCCGTCGAGCTGGATCGCGGCGCCCGCACGGTGCGGCTCGACAACGGTGAACAGCTTCAGTACGACAAGCTGCTGCTGGCCACCGGCGCCTCACCACGCGAACTCGACGTGCCGGGCACCGACCTGGACGGGATCTTCAGCCTGCGCCGGGTCGGCGACTCCGAACGGTTGCAGGCCGCGCTGCGAGCCCACAGCCGAGTCGCCGTGGTGGGCGCGGGCTGGATCGGGCTGGAGACCGCGGCCGCCGCCCGCGAGCTGGGTTGCGAGGTGACCGTCTTCGAGCCGCAGCCCACCCCGCTGCACGCGGCACTCGGCGCCGAGATGGGCGAGTTCTTCGCCGAACTGCACCGCCGCCACGGCGTCCACCTGCGACTCGGCAGCGGCGTAAGCCGGATCAACGGCTCCGACGGCCGGGTCACCTCCGTTGTGGACGACAACGACGAGGAGGTGCCCGCCGACGCGGTGATCGTGGCCGTCGGCGCGCGCCCCAACACCGAGCTGGCCGAGCGCTGCGGACTGTCCGTCGACAATGGTGTGCTGGTGGACGCGTCGCTGCGCACCGACGACGCCGACATCTACGCCGCCGGGGACGTCGCCAATCCGACGCACCCGCGTTACCAGCGCCGGGTCCGGGTGGAGCACTGGGACAACGCCCTGCACGGCGGCCAGGCCGCGGCGAAGGCGATGCTGGGCCAGGACGTCGACTACGACCGGCTGCCGTACTTCTTCACCGACCAGTACGACGTCGGGATGGAGTTCAGCGGCTGGTTCCCGCCCGGCGGTTACGACGCGGTCGTGACCCGGGGCGACGTCGCGGAGCAGGCGTTCTACGCGTTCTGGTTGTCGGGCGAGCGGGTCGTGGCCGCCATGCACATCAACCAGTGGGACGACGGCATCGCTCCGGCGCAGGCGCTCATCCTCGGCGGCGGTGCCGTCGACGCGAAGCGGCTCGCGGATGCCTCGGTGCCGTTCGACCAGTTGAGCTGAGACGTCAGTCCAGCACCCGCAGGGTCATCGCGACCAGGGCGTCGACGTCGTCGTCGACCATCGGTTCCCCGGTCATGCCCATGCGGTGCAACAGGGTGCCGATGATGACGTCGATGAGGAACAGCACCCGGTGCTCCGGTTCGCCCAGCACTTCCCGGATGGCGATCAGGTAGGGCTCCTGTAGCTGCGTGGCCAGGATCTCGCGCAGTGCCGGGTCGTTGACGGCGTCGGTGAACACGCCCGCGAACGCCGCGCCGACACCGGGTTCGGCGATCTTCGCCGCCGCGAAGCGGATCGACTCCGCCAGGAAGTCCTCCCGGGTGGTCGCGGTCATCGGCAGCGGGCCGAACGCCTCGATGAGGCACGCGGTGATCAGCGCGCCCTTGGTCGGCCAGCGCCGGTAGATCGTGGTCTTGGCGATCCCGGCGGCGGCCGCGATGCGGTCGACGGTGGCGCGCGCGTACCCGAGTTCGTCGACAGTGCTCAGTGTCGCCGCGAAGACCGTGGCGTCGACGCTGTTGCGGGGACGGCCGGGGGGCCGGGCGGATGCGGCTGCTCGGGTCATGTGCTCAGCCTATCAAGTTATGCTACCTTCGGTATCGATACCTCAAGTAGCGAAACCCCTGGGAGCGAAGATGAGCGAAACCGTCGCGACGCGGCGCCCACCGCTGGGCGTCCGGCTGGCCTATGGCCTGCGCAAGGAGCCGGACTGGCCGAGGCTGTCGGCCGCGGAACTGGCCGCCGTGCAGCAGGCGCACAACCGCAGGATGGAGTCCGGGTTGATCCGGCTGATCACCGGTTTTCCCGAGCGTGGCGTGCGGATCGATTGGGAGCGAGTGACGCTGCCGGATCGGCGGGTTCGGGTTCGGGTGTACCGGCCCTCGGACGATCGTGATTCGCGGCTGCCGCTCGTGGTTCACGTGCACGGCGGCGGTTTCGTGGGTACGGCGGCGCAGTGCGACTGGAACAACAGCCGCATGGCGGCGCTGCCCGCGGTGGTGGTGTCGGTGGAGCACCGGCTGCTGTCGCCCGGGATCGCGTTGTCGGCCGCCGTCGACGACGGCTGGGATGTGTTGCGCCACTTGGTGGAGCACGCCGCCGACTGGGGTGTCGATCCGGCGCGGGTGGCCATCGTCGGCGAGAGCACCGGTGGCGCGATCGTGGCCCTGGCCGCGATGCGGGCCCGGCAGGCGGGACTGGTGTTGCGGGCGCAGGTGCTGGTCAATCCCGCGCTCGATGTGACCGCCTCGGCCTTCGACTACGCCTCGATGGTCGAGTTCCGCGACAGCCCAACCCTCACCTCGTCGCAGTTGGAACTGTTTCGCCGGTTGGCCGCTCCCGAAGGGACGAACGCGGCGGCGGTGTCGCCGTTGCGCGCCGAAGACCTCGGTGGCTTGGCAGCGGCGCTCGTGGTGGTGCCCGAGCTGGATCCGTTGGCCGATCAGGGACGCGCGTACGTTGCCCGGCTGCGCGAGGCCGGTACGCCGGTTCAGCTGTCCGAGCACTCCCTCGCGGGGCACGCGTTTCTCAGCATGCCGGGACTGGTGTCGCAGGCCAAGGCGGCGCGGGACCGGATCGCCGCGTTTTTGTCCGAGCGATTCGCGTGATATTTTCGTACGTGTACGAAAATAAAAGGAGGCCGCGGTGACCACCACCGAACTCGCCGAGGCGAGACAAACAACCACGACAGACGCGAAGCCCGGGCCCGGTCTGGCGAAGCTGCTGCGCCCGCACCTGTGGACCTTCGCCGCCGTCGTGCTGTTCCAGATCGTCGGCGCCGTCGCGGGTCTGGCACCGCTGCTGGCGGTCGTCGAACTGGGCCGCACGTTCCTGTCCCCCGGCCCGGTCGATCCCGGCCACGTCTGGTTCACCGTCACCGTGGGCGCGATCGGCCTGTTCGTCCGGCTGCTGTTCACGGCCGCGTCCTCGGGGATCGGGCACCTGCTCGACGACCGGGTGCAGCTGGCGTTTCGCAGGCGGCTGGCCGAGCGGTTGGGACGGGTGCCGATCGGCTGGTTCTCCCAGCGCCGCACCGGTGAGCTGGCGAAGGTGGTCGGCGACGACGTCGGCGCGATGCACCCGTTCATCGCCCACTCCCCCGGCGAGTTGGTGGCCGCGTTCGTGGTGCCGCTCGTGTCGTTGGTCTATCTGTTCACGGTCGACTGGCGGCTCACGTTGATCACGCTGATTCCGGTGGTGCTGGCGATCGCGCTGGTCCCGCTGATGATGACTCCGGCGCGGTTGCGCGAGCAGAAGGACTTCGACTCGGCCATGGGGCGGATCTCCAGTTCGGTGGTCGAGTTCGTGCAGGGCATCGCGGTGGTCAAGGCCTTCAACGGTTCCGGACGCGCCCACCGAAAGTTCGTCACCGCGGTGGACGGTTTCGTCGACATCTTCTACCGGATGGTGCGCGGACTGTCCCGGCCCGCCGCCGGGATGCAGCTGGCGTTGTCGCCGCCGTTCGTGCTCGTCGTGGTGCTGACCGGCGGCACGGCCCTCATCACGAACGGCGCGATGGCCGCGGCCGATCTGTTGCCGTTCCTGTTGCTGGGACTGGGTTTGACCGCCCCGGTGGCGGCGTTGGGCCACGGTTTCGACGAGTTGCAGGCGGCTCGGCGAGCGGTCGGCCGGATCCGGGACGTGCTCGGAGTGCCGTCGCTACCGGAGCCCACGCAACCGGTTGCGCCACGAGGTCACCGGGTGGAACTGCGCGACGTCCGGTTCGGGTACAGCGATGACCAGGAGGTGCTGCGCGGGATCGACCTGGTGCTGGAGCCGGGGACGGTCACCGCGATCGTCGGGCCCTCCGGCAGCGGAAAGTCCACACTGGTGCAGTTGCTGCCCCGGTTCTTCGACCCGACCCACGGGGCGGTGCTGCTCGGCGGCGTCGACCTGCGCGGGCTGGGCAGTCAGCGGTTGTACCGGACCGTGTCGTTCGTGTTCCAGGACGTGCGGCTGCTGCGTGCCTCGGTCGCGGACAACATCGCGCTGGCGGTGCCGCACGCCGACCGCGCCGACGTGGAGCGCGCCGCCCGGCTGGCCAATGTCCACGACCGGATTCTGGAACTGCCGCGTGGCTACGACACCGTGATCGGTGACGAGGCCGGGCTGTCGGGCGGGGAGGCGCAGCGGATCGCGATCGCGCGGGCGTTGCTGGCCGACACGCCGGTCCTGGTGCTGGACGAGGCGACCGCTTTCGCCGACCCGCAGACCGAGCAGGCGGTGCGCAACACGCTGGCCGAGGGCGAGCGCACGATGCTGGTCATCGCGCACCGTCTGGAGACGATCGTCGACGCCGACACCGTCGTGCTGCTGGAGAACGGGTCGATAGTGGAGCGCGGCGCCCCGTCCGAACTGTTGCGGCGCGAGGGAAAGTTCGCCGCGTTCTGGCAGTCCCGCTCGCCGGTGCTCGCCGACGAGCTCGAAGACCACAGTGCTGTGATGCGAGGAGACGAACCCCGATGATTCGAATGCTGTTGCGGGTACTGGGTAACGAGTACGCCGGTCCGGTGCGCCGCACCGTGGCCCTGATGACGGTCACCGCGATCGTCGAGGGTCTGTCCTACGCACTGCTGGTTCCGGTGCTGCGGGCGCTGTTCGGCAGCCGACCGGCCGACGCCTGGCCGTGGCTGGCCGCCTTCGCGGCGGCCGTCGCGGTGTTCGGGGTGCTGCGGTACCGCAGTGACGTGTCGGGATTTCGGGTCGGCACCACGCTGCTGCGCGGCATGTACCGCCGACTCGGCGATCACCTGGCCCGGCTGCCCATCGGCTGGTACGACTCCGGCCGGGTCGGACAGGTGTCAGTCACGGCCTCCAGCGGTGTGCTGGAGGCGATGGGTGTCATCGCGCATCTGTTGTCGCCGTTCATCTCCGCGTGCGTGACGCCGTTGACGATCGTGGGCGTGATGGTCGCGTTCAACTGGCAGCTGGGTCTGGCGGCGCTGGCCGCCGCGCCGATCGTGGCGGCGGTCCAGGTGTGGACGGGGCGGTCGGTGGCCGCCACCGACGCGCAGCGCCACGAACGCGGCCACCAGGCCACCGGCCGGGTAATCGAATACCTCCAGGCCCAGCCGGTGCTGCGGGCCGGTGGCCGCACGACCGAGCGCTTCGGTCTGCTGGACGATTCGCTGCGCGAACTTCAGCGCGCGTCCCGCCGCACCACCCTGTCGGCGCTGCCGGGCGTGGTGGGTTCGACGCTGGTGGTGCAGGCGATGTTCACCGCGATCCTGGTGCTGGGCGCGTATCTGGCCTTGGGCGGGAACATAGGGGTGGCCGAGGTGCTGGCGATCCTGGTGCTGGCCGCACGCTGCGCCGATCCGCTGCTGGCGTTGACCGACATCGGCGGCAAGATCCGCGGCGCCCGCGGCGAGCTGTCCCGGCTCGACGCCGTGTTGCGCACCGAACCGCTGCCCGAGCCCTCGCGACCGCGGCGGCCGCGAAGCCATGACCTGGCGCTGGAGGCGGTGTCGTTCCGGCACGGCGACCGCACCGTCATCGACGACCTGTCGCTGTCCATACCGGAGGGACAGCGGTTGGCGGTCGTCGGGCCTTCGGGCGCGGGCAAGAGCACGCTGCTGCAACTGCTGGCCCGGTTCTACGACGTGGACGCCGGAACGGTCTCGGTCGGCGGTGTGGACGTGCGTGCGATGAGCAGCGAGGAACTGATGGCGCGGATCGCGTTCGTCTTTCAGGACGTCTACCTGTTCGACGGCACGATCGAGGAGAACGTGCGGCTGGGTCGTCCCGACGCCGACCACGCCGAGGTACGTGCGGCGGCGGCCGCCGCGCGGCTGGACGAGGTGATCGAGCGGCTGCCCGGCGGCTGGGACACCAACGTCGGTGAGGGCGGTGCGCTGCTGTCGGGCGGTGAGCGGCAACGGGTCTCGATCGCGCGGGCGCTGTTGAAGGACGCGCCGATCGTGCTGCTGGACGAGGTCACCTCCGCTTTGGACCCCGTCAACGAGCAGGCCGTCCACGCGGGAATCGAGCGGCTGATGGCGGGCCGGACGGTGGTGATGGTGGCGCACCGGATGCGCACCGTCCAGCGCGCCGACCGGGTGGTCTTCGTCGACGGCGGCCGGATCGTGGAGCAGGGCGGCCACGAGGAGCTGTTGCGCCACGGCGGCCGTTACGCCGCGTTCTGGGACATCGCCGCCGCGCCGGTGGCCAGCGCGTGAGACGGTGGGTTCCGGTTGCGGCACAACCGGAACCCACCGAGCCCCTCGGTTCTAGAACACGTACTTGGTGTAGATCCAGCCGTTGTCGAGGCGGCCCCCCTTGAACTGGTACCAGCGCTTGCCGTGCTTGTTGACGCAGTAGTGGTCGAAGGTGTAGGCGCGGCGTTTGGTGTGCCCGAACACCGACGACGAGCCGCTCGGGCTGTAGTGCACGGGGGACGACTTCTTGGTCTTCAGCCGCAGGGTCTTGGTGGCGCAGTTGCCCTTGGGGTCGCCTTTGGCGTCGCCCTCGGCGTGTGCCGTGGCGACGCCGCCGACCACGCTGGCCGTCAGCACCGTCGCCGTCGCTATCGCGATGATCGCCTTACGCATGTTTCCTCCCTGGTTTCCCAGCTGTGGTCGCCGTTGCGGCGACCCATGCCGGAAGTCTCGCCGCGCGGGTCTAGGGCGCGTCTAGGTCGCGACTTGCCCGCGACCAGCCCGTGCCGCGACCTGCCGAACCATCCGGGGCTGGGAGTCAACAAACCTGCCATATTCCGCCGCCGGACGTCTTGCCTTCGGGTCGCCGACACGGTAAACCTGTCCGAGTAATCGATTACCCGCGACGTGACGAGAGAGCGGCGGCCCCGATGACCACCATCCCCAGAAGACAACTGCTGCGTGGCATGATCGCCGGTGGCGCGCTGATCGGCGGCGTCCCGTTGCTGGTCTCGGCCTCGGCGAACGCCACCCCCGCCGGGCGGCGGGAGGCCGGGCCGCGCTGGCTGGGCGCCGGTCCGTTCCAGCACGTGTACGACCCGAGCCCGGACCAGGATCACAGGCGCTATCTCAACGACCACTGCACCATCAAGGGCCCGGACGGCAAGTGGCACCTGTTCAGCATCATCGGCGACACCGCCCCACCCGGGCAGGTCCCCGACTCGGCGGTCGAGGACCACATCGCGCACGCCGTCGCGGACAACCTCGACGGACCGTGGGAGTCCAAGCCGCACGTGCTGACCACCGACACGGGCAAGGGCGAGGACCACCTGTGGGCCCCGCACGTCATCGAGCACGACGGCACCTACTACATGTTCTACTCGGCGGGCGCGCCCAAGGGCGAGCCGTGGGCGATCAACCTGGCCACATCGAAGAACCTGACCGACTGGGAGCGCAACGACAAGAACCCGCTGTTCCGGTACGGTGGCGCGGCCCGGGACCCGATGGTGGTGTGGATCGGCGACGAGTGGGTCATGTACTACACCGAGGTCGACGAGCAGCGGCACCACATCGTCGCGGCCCGCACCTCCAAGGACCTGCGCGAGGGCTGGAGCGACGCCCGCGCGGTGTGGACCGACGCGATCACCGACCACACCGTGTCGGTCACCGAGTCGCCGTTCCTGGTCGAGCGGGACGGCTGGTGGTACCTGTTCATCGGCACCCGCAACGGATACGTCGGCACCGACGTGTTCGCCAGCCGGGACCCGTTCGCGTTCACACTGGACGGATACGCGGGGCACATTCCGGCGCACTGCGCCGAGATCGTGCGCGACGGCGAGGACTGGTGGGTCACCGCCGCGGGCTGGTTCCAGGATGGACTGCACCTGGCGCCGCTGCACTGGCGCGACACTCCCCCGTTGTGGCACAGTCCCCGAAATCCCGCCGCCGCCGTGGACGTCACCGGCGCGGTGCGGCTGTTCGCGCTGGCCGAGGACCGCTCCACACTGGTCACCCGAACCCTGGAGAGCGGCTGGGAGGAGTTCGGCACCGGCTTCGCCACCGTGCCCACGATCGGCGGCAACGAGGACGGACGGCTCAGCGTGTTCGCGTTGCGCCCCGACGCGTCTCTGGCGGTCCGGACCCAGACCGGCGACGGCGGCTGGAGCGACTGGCGCGACTTCGGCGGCCCGTTCGACGCCGCCCCGGTCGCCGCCCTCGACGCCGACGGCCGGCTGGAGCTGTTCGCGCTTGGCCAAGCGGGGGAAAGCATTCAGCGTCGCCGCCAGTCCACGCCCAACAGCGAGGAATGGTCCGACTGGGAGCGGTTCGGCGACGGCGCCGGTGCCCCGCCGGTGGTGGCGGCCAACGCCGACGGCCGGCTGGAGGTGATCGCGCTTGGCCCGGGCGGCGCCAACATCGCCCACCGCTGGCAGAACTCCCCCGGCGGCGACTGGCACGACTGGGACGGTTCCTTCGGCACCGCCGCGGGTGCCGCGCCAACGGCCGCGCTGGGTGCCGGGGATCGCTTGCAGGTCATGGTGATCGAACCCATGGGGCTGTCGCTGAACAACCGTCCCCAGTCGACGGCCAACGGCAAGTGGGGCGACTGGCGGCGGGTCACGTACTGGATCGACGCGGGCGCGGCCACGATGGTGGCGAGCGAGGACGGGCGGCTGGAGGCGTTCTTCATGCCGCCGGGCGGCGACGTGATCTACCACAGTTTCCAGTTGTCGGACGCGTCCTGGAGCGAGCAGGAGGAGTTCGGCACCGGCCCGGTCACGGCGACGCCCACCGCGTGTCGCGACGGCGAGGGCAAGGTCCACGTGTTCACCGTCGCCCCCGACGGAACAGTCCACACGCGAACCCAGACGGCGGCGAACAACGGCTGGGGCGAGTGGCGAAAGCTCGACGGCGACCCGATCGCCCCGGTACCAGCGGGCTCGGCGACCTGAGCCGGGCGCGAAGCCATCTCGGCTGACGGCCGCGAGGCTGATGGCCCTCGGCCGCGGCTCTCAGCTGACGGCCGCGAGGCGGACGGCTCTCGGCCGCGGCTGACGGCTGACGGCTGACGGCTGACGGCTGACGAAGCTAGCGGCTCTCGGCTTCGCGGTCGTCGGTCGTGTCGGGTCGCTCCAGGAACGGGGCCAGCAGGTCGGGTACCGCGTCGTCGGCGAGGTCCAGCCCCTCTCCGACAGTGAGGTCGCGGGTCTTGTAGGCCCCGCGCCCGGCGGCGGTCGTGGCAGCGACGGTCAACAGCCCGGATCGCTTCTGGAACACCGACTGCGTGATCGTCCAGCCGATGATGCCGTCGCGCCGCAGGGCCGCGGTGCGGCGGGTCAACGTCCCGGACCGGCTCACCAGGTAGCGGCCCCGGATCGCGTGGCCCAGGTTGCGGTAGGCGTCCACGGCCAGGCCGACGGCGATCGGGATCAGCAGCAGCACCACCGCGAGCCAACCCCAGGCGGCGATGGAACCCAACTGCCACTGGATGATCGCCAGCACCGCCGCGGTGACCCCGATCGTGACCACGGCTCGGGTCAGGCGCCGCTGCCGGGCCGCCCGCGAGTGCGCGGTGAGCCGGGCGGGGTCGGCGACCCGGTCGGATTCCCGCAGCACCGCCGCCGCCACCCGTTCAGCCTCGGTGTTCGGGGACGGCGGCAGCAGCGTGTCCTGCTCCTGGTTCTTCTTGCTGGCCGTCATTCCGGTGGCGATCGCCTTCAGATAGGCGCCCTTGGCCCACCGCAGCGGCAGCGGCTCGACCACGTCGACGCCGCGCAGCCGTTCCTCCTCAAGGGAGGTCGTACGGGTGGTCAGCAAGCCCCGCCGCACCCGCAGCGTCCCAGCCTCCTCGCGGTCGAGCCGGTAGCCCCACCACGCCTCGGTGAACAACGCCGTGGAGGCGATGGCGCCCACCACGATCGCGATGACGGTGGCCACGCCCAGGATCGTCGCGCCCACCAGTACCGGGTCGGTCTTGAGCTGTTCCCACAGTCCCGTCGCGCCGGGCAGTTCGGTGGGGTTGACGCCGAAGTCGCCCAGGAACCGGGCCGCGACCCCGAACGCGCCGAAGCCCAGCGCCAGGCTCACGAAGGTCAGCGGCGCGAACCGCAGCCACGACAGCCGCAGCCGCGCGAGCTCGTCGCCGGTGTCGTCGATGTCGGCCCCAACGCTCTCGGCCCCGGCGACGTCCGGGCTGTGTGCCTTGCGGTGCAACAGTTCCCGACGCAGTGCCGCGCCGACCGGTTTGGTGACCGCGTCCAGTTCCAGCTGGTTCTCGGAACTGGAGTGCTGTCCACTGGAGATGCGCACGACGACCAGGCCGATGACGCGGTGGAACGGCGAGGCGGTCAGGTCGACGGCGCGGATCCGGTCGCGCGCCACCGAGTGGCGTTTCTTGGCGAACACCCCGGAACGCAGTTCGAAGCGTTCGGGTGTGACCCGGTAGGTGGTGGTGCGGTACTGCATGAGCGCGACCAGCCAGATCACGGCGAAGGTGAGCGAGATGGAGGCCAGCGGGATGCCCACACCCAGGATGACGCCCTTGACGCCGGTGAGGACCAGGAACGGTATGGGCAGCAACGGCACCACGGCGATGCCCGCCATCAGCAGCATCAACCGGCGTTCCAGTCGCAGCCACCCGCCCGTACCGGTGGATTCGTCCGTCGGGCTCATGTCGCGTCCCCGGGGGTGGCCTGGGTGATCGCGGTCAGCTGGTGCGCCAGGTCGTCGGCGATCTCGTGGTCGAGCCCGTTGATGGCGATCGCGCCCTTGGCCGAGGCGGTGGTGATGGTGAGGCTGGACAGCCGGAACATCCGCTGCAACGGGCCGCGGCTGGTGTCGATGGTCTGGATCCGCGACATGGGCGCGACCCGCCATTCCTGACGCAGCCAGCCGGACGCGGTGTAGACGGCTTCCTCGGTGGTCTCCCACCGGTGTACCCGGTAGCGCCAGCGCGGCATGACCAGTACGTATCCGATCCCCAGGACGGCGACGACGACAAGCCCGGCCGTCAGCCAGCCGCGCGCCGGGGGCAGCAGGATCGCCAGGACGGCCAGGGCCGCGACCGGCGGCAGCACCACCAGCAGCGCGTGGACCGTCCACAGTCCTTTCGCGCGGGGTTCGACGCGGTGCCGGGGTGGTCGCAGCCGCGCCGGTCGCCGGTCGGTCGGGGCCTCGTGTTCGGGTTGGGTCACCGTCGTCGTCCTTTGTCCTCGGAGTCGGTACTGGTCATATCAGACAAAGCCGACGCGGGTGGCGGGGGCCCGGGTGCTGGGACCCGGTTGCCGCCAGAATTTAGGAAGGTTAGCCTTAGCTAAGTTTTGCTCGCCCCGACTGCCGCACCCCCGACGAGGAGAGTCATGTCCACGGTTTCCCGGCCCCCGCGTCGTCCGGCGCGTCCACTGCTCGCGCTGTTGGCCATCGTCCTGACCGTGTCCACGTTGAGCGCCTGCGGGCTGCTGTCCGAGGACTCCGGCGCCGACGGCTCCGAGTCCGGCTCGTTCCCGGTCACGATCGACCACGCCCTGGGCGAGGCGAAGATCGAGAAGAAGCCCAAGCGCGTCGTCACCATCGGCTGGCTGTCCCAGGACGTGGTTGCCGCGCTGGGCACGGTACCGGTGGGCGTCACCGACTTCAGCTGGGGCAGCGTCGACAAGTACCTGCCTTGGTTCGCCGAACGGGTGAAGGAACTCGACGGGGAAATGCCGGAGCTCATCGAGGTCAACGACTCCGACGAGGCCTCGGCCGAGCAGATCCTCGACCTGGACCCGGATCTGATCGTGGCCGCGCACTCCGGGATCACCGACTCCAACTACAAGAAGCTGTCGTCGATCGCCCCGACCATCGCCTACGACAAGAAACCGTGGCAGTCGGACTGGAAGGACGTCACCCTCACCGTCGGAACCGCGATGGGACAGAAGAAACAGGCCCAGAAGCTGCTCGACGAGACCGAGAAACTCATCGCCGACACCGCCGAGGACAACCCGAAGTTCACCAAGACCAGCTTCGCCTACGGCTGGTACCTGGAGGAGGGTTCCACCGAACTGCCGTTGTACGTCAGCGCCGACCCACGGGTGCAGTTCGTGCAGCAGCTCGGGTTCAAGCTGTCGCCGCAGGTCGCCGACAAGGAGTCGGATCCGGGGACCTTCACGGCCAGCTTCAGTCTGGAGGAGGTCGACACCATCAAGGCCGACGTCTACATCGGATGGGTCGACAACAAGAAGGACCTCAACCGCACCGTCGACAATGCCGTGTTGAAGAAGTGGAAGCCGTTCGCCTCCGACTCGTACTACATCATGGAGGACCAGGCGGTGGCCTGGGCGAGCTCGGCGCCGTCAGTCCTGGGTATCCCGTGGGCCATGGACGACATCGTCGCGGGCCTTGACAAGGCGGTCGCGGGGAAGGCATGACGAGCACCCGACTCGCCGAACGCACCAAACCGGCCCGGGCTCCGCGACGGGGTCTGGGCTTGGCGCTGGCCGTGCTCGCGCTGGCGGGCGCGTGCGTGCTGAGCCTGGGAGTCGGCGCCAAGGCGATCCCAGCCTCCGACGTCATCGCGGCGATCCTCGATCCCGACAACGGCGCCGAGGCCCCGATCGTGTGGAGCCTGCGGATTCCGCGCACCCTCATGGGGCTGACCGCCGGTGCCGCGCTGGGTGCCTGCGGCGCGCTGATCCAGGCGCTGACCCGCAACCCGCTGGCCGACCCGGGCATCCTCGGCGTCAACGCGGGCGCGGCGTTCGCGATCACCATGGCCATCGCGTTCCTCGGCCTGTCCTCGCCGTGGGGATATGTGTGGTTCGCGATCGCCGGTGCCTTCGTCGCGACGCTGGCGGTGTACGCGATCGGCTCGATCGGACGGGCCGCCGCGACGCCGGTGCGGATGACGCTGGCCGGGGTGGCGATGTCGGCGGTGCTGGCCGGGGTCACCCAGATCGTGTCGCTGACCAACCCGCGGCTGTTCCACAGTTCGCTGAGCTGGACGGTGGGCAGCCTCGGCGGCCGCGATCTCGGCATCATCGCCGCTCTGGCCCCGCTCGTCGGTATCGGCCTGGTGCTGGCGGTGCTGGTCACCAAGCCGCTCAACGCCTGGGCGCTGGGTGACGACCTGGGCCGGTCGCTGGGCGGCAACCCCAACCGGGTCCGCGTCATCACCATCACCGCGATCACGGTGCTGGCCGCCGCGGCCACCGCGCTGGCCGGTCCGATCGGCTTCGTCGGACTGATCGTCCCGCACGTGGTGCGATGGTTCACCGGCCCGGACCAACGCTGGATCGTCGCGCTGTCGGTGGTGGTGGCGCCGGTGCTGTTGTTGGTCGCCGACTCGCTGGGCCGGATTCTGCTGCCCAACGGCGAACTGCGCGTGTCCATTGTGACGGCGTTTCTGGGGGCGCCACTGATGATGGGTCTCGTGATGCGCAGGAAGGCCAGTTCACTGTGACGACGCGTTCCCAACCGAAACCGACGACCGGACTCGACTTCGGACGGTCGATGTGGACACTCCGGCTGGGGCGCGTGTCCGCGCGCGTCGACGCCCGTGACGCGGTGTGGTGCGGCGTGTTCCTGGTCCTGCTGCTGGCCGCCAGCCTGGTCACCCTTACGGTCGGGACGATCATCGTCGGTTTCGACGAGTTCACTTCGCTGCTGTCGGGCACCGCCTCGCGTGGCACCCGGATCGTGGTGCTCGAATGGCGGCTGCCGAGGCTGCTGTTCGCCATCGTGGCCGGGGCCGCGCTGGGGCTGGCCGGGATGCTGATGCAATCGATTACCCGCAACCCGCTGGGCAGTCCCGACATCATGGGCTTCGACGCCGGGGCCTACACCGGCGTCCTGGTCATGACGCTGGCCGTCGGCGTTCCCACCTTCCTGGCCAAGGCGATCGGCGCCTCCGCCGGCGGCCTGGTCGCGGCGGCGATCGTGCTGTTCCTGGCGCTCCGCGGCGGCGTAACCGGTTTCCGGCTCATCATCCTGGGCATCGGCACCGCGGCGATGCTGACCTCGGTCAACTCCTATCTGCTGCTGACCGCCTCCCCCGAGGCCGCGGCGGGCACCGCCGCCTGGAACGCCGGGTCCTTCGCCAACCTGGCCTTCGAGCAACTGCTGCCCTACCTGGTGCTGATCGTGCCGCTGCTGGCGCTGGTGGTCCCGGTGTCGCGCAGGCTCGCCCAGTTCACGCTCGGCGACGACATGGCCGGAACCACCGGGGTGTCGGTGAACCGCACCCGGATCGCCGCGACCGTCCTGAGTGTCGTCATCGCGGCGGCCACCACCGCCGTGTCCGGGCCGCTGACCTTCATCGCGCTGATCGCGCCCCAGGTCGCGATGCGGCTGGCGCGGCGCGACACCGCCTCGCTGCCGCTGATCGCACTCAACGGGGCGCTGTTGCTGGTGGCGGCGGACTACGCCGCCGAATGGCTGACGATCTCCACCGGGCTGCTGACGATCTGCGTCGGCGGCGCCTACTTCGTGTACGTCCTCATGAGGGAAGGATTCTCCCGATGACACTGGAAAGTGGACTCAACGCGGAGCGGGTGTCGCTGGCGTATGGTGACCGCGTCGTCAGCCAGGACCTGTCCGTCGCGATCCGGCCGGGTGCCTTCACCGCCATCATCGGCCCCAACGGCTGCGGCAAGTCGACCCTGCTGCGGGCGTTCGCCAGGCTGCTCAATCCCAAGGCCGGACAGGTGGTGCTGGACGGCCGCGACATCGCCACCATGCGCAGCAAGGCCCTGGCCCGGCAACTGGGACTGCTGCCACAGTCGGCCATCGCGCCCGACGGCATCCGGGTCGTCGACCTGGTGGCCCGGGGCCGCTATCCGCACCAGGGCGCCTTCGACCGCTGGTCCGAACGCGACGAGGCGGCGGTGGCCACGGCGATGCGCGAAACCGGGGTCACCGAGTTCTCCGGCAGGCTCGTCGACGAGCTGTCCGGCGGGCAACGACAGCGGGTGTGGATCGCGATGACGCTGGCCCAGGAGACCGCGACGCTGCTGTTGGACGAACCCACGACGTTCCTCGACATCGGACACCAGATCGACGTACTGAACCTGTTCGCCCGCATCAACTCCTCGAGTGGGCGCACCATTGTGGCCGTGCTGCACGACCTCAACCACGCCGCCCGCTACGCCGATGTCGTGGTGGCGATGCGCGACGGCGACATCGTCGCGCAGGGGCCACCGGCGGACGTGTTCACGCCCGGCATCGTGGAGAAGGTCTTCGACTTGCCCTGCCGGGTGATCGAGGACCCCGTGGCGGGGACGCCGCTGGTGGTGCCGGTCGGCGACCGCTGAACAACCCTCGGCACCGTTGAGTGCCCTCCGGTGCCGGTGAGTGCCCCCCGGTGCCGGTGAGCGCCACCGGTACCGGCCGTGCGCCGCGCCGTCTCGGGCCCGGCGCAACCGGTTTCACCGCCCAGCGGCGACGGGCAGCGGCGGCCCGGGCGTGGTGACGTCGGCGTGCAGGTCGCCCAGGGTGGCAACCCGTCCCAGCACCGCTTCGGGGCCGAAGGGGCCGGTGTTCCCGGCGTCCAGTTCGGACCATGTGATGGGGGTCGAAATCACCGGACGGGGCTGGCCACGCAGCGAGTACGCGGCGACGGTCGTCTTGGCCGGATTGTTCTGGCTCCAGTCGATGAGGACCTTGCCGATCCGGTTGCGCGGCCCCATGGTGGCGGTGACGAGACGGGGATGGGCTGCGGCCAGGCTACGGGCGAGAGCCTTGGCGTAATCGATGACCTGCTCGGCCGGTTGGGTGCCGCTGATGGGCACCACCAGGTGCACGCCGTTCTTGCCCGAGGTCTTGGGGTAGGCGATCAGGCCGTCGGCTTCGAGCCGCTCCCGCACCAGGTGAGCGATGTGGACGCACTCGGTGATTCCGGCGCCCTCGCCGGGGTCGAGGTCGATGACGAGCCGGTCGGGACGGCGGGTGCTGTCCGGGGCGGTGTCGTCGAGCTGCCATTGTGGAGTGTGAAGCTCGATGGTGTACAGGTTCGCCAGCCACACGAGCGCGGCGGGTTCGTCGGCGACGACGTAGGTGACGCCATCGGCGTGGGTCTTGCTGGGGACGGTGGCGGTGCGCAACCACGGGGGGACGGCGGGCGGGGCATGCTTCTCGAAAAACCGGACGTCGCCGGTGCCGTGCGGGTACCGCACCCGGGTGAGGATGCGGCCGGTGATGTGGGGCAGCAGGACGGCGGCGGCGCGCGCGTAGTAATCGATTACGTCGGCCTTGGTGGTGCCGGTCTCGGGGTACATCAATTTGTCGAGGTGCGACACGGTCAGCTCCCGGTCGCCGAAGCGGACCCGCTGCGAAACCGGTGCCATCACGACTCTCCCGTCTCGTCGCCGTCGGGCTCGATCAAGCCGGAACCGATTGCGTCAGGGTCGCTCGCGATGGCATCAGTCGAGCTGCGATCGATCGCGGCCGGGGCGATCGTGCTGGAATCGCTTGCGCCAGGATCGATCGCGCGCGGGTCGATCGGGCCGGAATCGCTTGCGCCAGGATCCATCGCGGCCGGGTCGATGTCGGCGGCGGTTTTGTCGGGCCGGGCGCGCACGTATCGGGGGTGGCGCATCAGCCCCGAGCGGGTCAGGTGCGAGAACGCGACCTCGACGACCGCGACCGGGGCGGTCCAGATCGCGTCGCGAGCGTGGTCTCCCGGCGGGGGCGGATCGAAGGGGCAGGCGTCGGACGGGGCCAGCTCCGCGCGGAAGCGTCCCAGCTCGGCGTCGGTCAGGCCCGAACCGACGCGGCCGCGATACGTCAAGGTCCCCGCCGCGTTCGGGGTGCCCACCAGCAGCGAGCGGATCGCGGTTCGCCAGCCGCCCACCACCACGTCACCGGTGTCCACGGCCTTGACCTTCACCCAGTCGCGGCTGCGCCCCGCGACGTACCGGGAGTCCAACCGCTTGGCGACAACCCCCTCCAGCCCCGCGTCCAGCGCGGCGGCCAGCGTCCCCGCGCCATCGTCGTGCCACGGCGGCACCAGCCACCGCTCCCCCACCAGCTCCAGGGCGTCCAGGACCTCGCGGCGCCGCCAGTACGGCTGCCCCACAACCTCCGCGTCCCCCAGCCGCAGCAGGTCGAAGATCATCAGGTTCACCGGCACCGACCGGACCAGGTCGGGAGGGGGATGGCGATTGGAGAACCGTTTGGCCACCCGCGAGAACGACGGCCGGGCACTAGCGTCCAGCGCGATGATCTCGGCGTCGATGACCCCCTCGGGCAGCTGGTCCGCGATGTCGGCCAGGTCGGGGAAGGCGCTGGCGTAGTCGCCCCCGCCGCGCGCGATCATCCGGGCCCGGCCGTCGGCGGTCGCGATGAGGGTGCGCATGCCGTCCCACTTGAACTCGAACCCCCACCCCGGCCCTTCCGGAAGCGTCCCCGGAGTGGGCAGCATTGGTGTCAGCGGGACAGCCATGTATTGATGTTATGGCTGGTTACAAGGGTGTGCGGTGGGTTCGGCCGTTTCGCCGGACATCCGTGCCCATCGATGCCATGGTGTGGAAATGAGAGCCTCGTGGAAGGGCTCCATCGTGTGGAGCCTCGTGTCGATGCCGGTCAAACTGGTGCCCGCCACCGAGGACAAGGACGTCCGCTTCCACCAGGTTCACCGCACCGACGGCGGCCGGATCCGGCAACGCCGCTTCTGCGAAATCGAGGACGTCGAGGTCCCCTACTCCGAGATCGCCAAAGGCTACGAGCTCCAGTCCGGCGAGGTGGTGATCCTGGAGAAGAGCGACTTCGACGCGTTGCCGTTGCCCAGCAAGAAGACCATCGACGTCGCCGAGTTCGTCGACGCTGGCGACATCGACCCGGTCTACTTCTCCCGGTCGTACTATGTGGAACCCGATCGGCCCGTGAAGCCGTACGTCCTGATGCGCGACTCGCTGGCCGCCGCGGGGCGGGTGGCGATCGCGAAGATCGCGTTGACCAACCGGGAGCATCTGGCGGTGTTGCGTCCGAGGGACGACTTCCTGATGCTGCACATCGTGTACTGGCCCGACGAGGTCCGCAAACCCGAGTTCGAATCGCTGGGCGACACGGTGACCGTGTCGCGTCAGGAGATCTCGATGGCGAAGAAGCTCATCGAGTCCATGACCGTCGACGCGCTCGACATGAACGAGTTCCACGACGACTACCGGGCCGCGCTGCTGAAGACCATCGACGCCAAGGTGGCCGGAAACGCGACGGTGCAACCGGAGGACGCCGAGGAGGGCGGCAAGGTCATCGACCTGATGGAAGCGCTGGAGAAGAGCCTCAGCAAGACCAGGTCGAAGAAGGCCCCCGCGAAGAAGGCGGCGAAGAAGACGACCGCGAAGAAGACCGCCAAGAAGTCGTCGAAGTCACGCAAGGCCGCCTAGGCGCGCGACTTGCATCCGGTACCACGGTCCGGGTCTACCGTCGGTCTCATGAGTACTGACAACCACTGGGCGACCGACGCGTGCACGCTGCCCTCGGAGCAACAGCCGCTTCGGGAGGCCGAGTTCGCCGAGCTGTTCGCCGCGTCGCTGCGGTCCGTGGAACGCGTGGCGCCGACGCGACTGCGCCTGCTGCTGGACGCTTCGGCCCGCGCCGAGACGGTGCGACTCACCGAAGCGGAGTCGTCGTGCTGCTCGTTCTTCACCTTCACGATCGGCGAAGCCGCGCCGGGCCGGATCGGCGTCGACATCGCCGTGCCGCGGGCCCAGGTGCCGGTCCTGGACGGGCTGGCGCGGCAGGCGAGCGCGCTGGTGCGGCCGTAGCGGTTCTAGTCCGCCGGGGTTTCGAGCTCGGCGAGCAGTCGGCGCACCCGGGCGTGGATCTCGTCGCGGACGGCCCGGACCTTCTCCACCGGCTGCCCGGCGGGGTCGTCCAGTTCCCAGTTGAGGTAACGCTTCCCGGGGTACACCGGGCAGGCGTCGCCGCAACCCATGGTGATGACCACATCGGAGGCTTTCACGGTCTCGTCCAGGAGCTTCTTGGGCACCTCCTTGCTGAGGTCCAGGCCGAGTTCGGCCATCGCCTCCACGACGGCGGGGTTGATCTGCTCGGCCGGAGCCGAACCGGCCGAGCGCACCGAAACCCGCCCGTCGGCGAGGTAGTCCATGATGGCGGCGGCCATCTGCGAGCGTCCAGCATTGTGGACGCAGACGAACAGGACTTCGGGCTTGGTGGTCATCGGTGGTCCCTTCCGTTGTCGGTCAGCAGTTTCGCCATCCGGGTGACGCGGTCGTCCAGCTCGGCGAACGCCGCGTCGAACGCGGCGTCGGTGTCTGCCGCGACCGGGTCGGGAACCGACCAGTGGAGCCGTCGCGGGTGGTTCGTCAGGGTTTCGTGGGCGGTGTCGCACACGGCGATCACGAGGTCGTCCTTGTCCAGCACCTCGGACACGTGGGCCGGTTTCGCGGAGGTCAGCCGCAAGCCGTGCCGTCGCGCGACCGCCATCGCCTTGGGGTGCACCCGGGCGGCGGGATCGGTTCCGGCGCTGGCCGCGGGCACCGGGCTGTGCCGCTGCCACAGCGCCGCCGCCAACGGTGACCGGCTGGTGTTACGGGTGCACACGAACACCACCCGGGGCGCGGTCACGCGGGGCGGCAGATGTAGGTCGGCGAGGACGTCGGGCTTGAGCCGCACGTAGGCCCGGCGGCGGTCGCCCTCGGACCGGGTACGGGTGATCACGCCCGCCGTGGCGAGGATGCGCAGGTGGTGCGCCAGCAGGTTCGAAGCGGCGCCCACCAGCGCCGACAGTTCCGCCGGTGAGGCATCGGCGAGCCGCAACCGGTCCACGATCGCCAGCCGGGCCGGGTCGCCCAGTGCCGCGTAGACGGCGGCGCGGGTCTTGATATCGATTGCCTCAATGCTCATTGAGGCAAAAACTACTGAGCCGCTCAGCGGCTGTCAACCGTTGTCATCCGCAGGTCCAGGTCACCGCGCGGGCGGTGCCCTTCTCATCGACGGACGAACCGATGAGCACGGTCCCGTCGTCGCTGGCGCCCTTCAGCGTGTTGGCACCGGCATCGCCGCCGCTCGGGTCGTCGGTGAGGTTCTTCAGCGGCATCACCTTGTCGCCGGACTGACGGCCCGGCACTCCCCATTCGGCCAGCCCGTAGGCCAGGCCACGCGAGTCGACGGCCACGGCGCTCTGGCTGTCGAGCTTGAGCCGTTCGGCCTTGTCCGGTGCCGACAGCTTCCAGCGGTAGCCGTCCGGGGCGTTGGTCAACAGCACCCAGTCCCCGGCCACGTCGACGGGAACCGCCTGTGGGCCGCCGTCCTCGTCACCGGGCAGCCGGGGCAGCCGTTCACCCTCGCCACGACTGTTCCACCGCCACGGCACCGGCTTGTCGGTGCCGTTGTCGACCTGGTAGCCGAGCACGGTCCCGTCCTCGGTCACGGCGTCGGCGTGCGCCCGTTTGCCGTCGGCGACCTCCAGCTCCACCGGCTTGTCCGTTCCCGCCTTCCACAACAGTGGATAGCCCCGGGACGACACCGGGTCGCCGTCGGCGACTTCGCTCTCGGCGTCGGCGTCCCGAACCGTCGCCACGACATCGCCGTTGTCGTTGATGCCGTTGACATCCACGTCGCCGCCTCTGGGTTCATCCAGTTCGGACACCGCTCCGTCGGCGTACCGCCAGGCACCGTCGCGCCCGCTGCCCGCGATCGTCCCGTCGGAGTTGACGCCCCGGACGCCCGACAGGTCGTCGATGATCTCGGGTTCGCCATCGCGCCAACGATGACGACTGCTACTCCCACCGCACACCAGCGGTATCTCACTCGCGGCAAAGAACTCATACACACCCGGGGTCGTGACGATATCGGGCCGCAACCGTAACAGCCTTTCCTATTTAGCCACCTCGAACGAAAGCATAATAGTTTCAAAATGCGCCCTTAAATGGCATTAGGGAGCCATTTTGGCAAACGGTTCCATTTCTTATTTTCTCGATTTTTATGGACGTTTTGTCGGGTCAGACAATTTTTGTATTCCGAGTATGGCTAAGACCTGATAATTTGCGAAACACGTGACGGAGCAATTCCCGGCACTCCCCCAAACCCCTGGAGGAAATGCACATGTCGACACCGAAACGCAAACGCCGTCTACTCATCACCGGCATAGCCACCCTGGCCGCGGCCGTCACCGTCGGGCTCGCCGCGCCCTCGGTACTGGCCGAGAGCCCGGACGACGGTTCGCGCGACCACAAGGCCAACGCCGAACTGCTCGACGCGAAATGCGACGTGCCGCCCAACCACGACCCCGCGATCATCCAGCAGATCCACGACATCGGCACCAGTCGCGGAGTCAACGAAAAGGTCATGCTCGCCATGTTCGAGGCGGGCTGGGTCGAATCGCACGTGAACAACCTCAACTGCGGCGACAAGGATTCGCTGGGCGTATTCCAGCAGCGTCCGAGTCAGGGCTGGTGCGACCCGGCGGATCTGTGCCTGGACGTCAATCACGCCACCAACGCGTTCCTGGACCAGGCGATTCCGAATGACCAGAACAATCCCGGATTCACCGCGGGCGAACTGGCCCAGAGCGTGCAGCGTTCCGCCTATCCGGAGCGCTATGACCAGTCCGAGGGAAAGGCTCGCGAATTGATCGCGGAGGCCGCTAACACGTAACTGTTTCCTTCGTGCTCCGGCGCGAAGATGATCCTCTCCCGAATCGGCCGCCAGCGTTGCCTCGCTGGCGGCCGATGGGTTTGCCGGCAGGTTTGACAATCATGAGTCATGCATGCGATCATGAGTTATGCATGATGTAGACCGAACCGCGAACCTCCTGGGAGCGGCCGCGTTGGCCTTCACCGACCTGGCGCTCGACGACGCGACCAAGGCCGCCGGAGTCAGCGTCAGCGGCGCCGCCGCCCTGGTCACCCTCACCGCCAGCCCCGACATCAGCGTCACCGAACTGGGCCGCCGCGTCGGACTGAGCCAGTCCGCCGCCGCGCGCATGGTCGACTCACTGGAGCGCTCCGGACTGGTGGAACGCCGACCGCACGCGTTCAACAACCGCTGGGTGACCGTGCACCCCACCAGGTCCGGACGACAGGCCGCCCGCCAGCTGCTGGTCGCGCGCGGCACCCCGCTGACCGACGCCGTCGCCGCCCTGGACGAGGACGACCAAAAAGCACTGTCCGATGTACTGGCGAAGCTGCTGACCCGGCTGTACGGCGAGGTCGGCGGCTCCCAGTACCTGTGCCGCCTGTGCGACCGCAAGTGCTGCGCGGCCAACGAACCCTGTCCCGTCGGAGAAGCGGAGCGAAACGATGCGAAACCCTGAGACACCGGCCGTCCGCGACTGGACGCTGAGCCGGACCTACCCGTCAGACTCGGGAACCGTTGCCTGGGAACGGTTCGGCGAACCCGACGCGCCGCCCGTCGTGCTGCTGCACGGCACCCCGTTCTCGTCCTTCGTGTGGCGCGACATCGCCGCCGCGCTCGCGCACGACCACCGGGTGTACGTGTGGGACATGCCCGGGTACGGGCAATCCGAGAAGACACCCGACAAGGACCTGTCACTGCCCGCCCTGGGCCGGATCTTCGCCGAACTCCTCCAGCACTGGAGCCTGAGCAGCCCGGCCGTGATCGCGCACGACACCGGCGGCGGAGTCGCCCTCGACGCGCACGTGACCCACGGCGCGCGCTACGACCGGCTCGCCCTGGTCGACGCCGTCGCCCTGTCCCCGTGGGGAAGCCCGTTCTTCCGGGCGATCGACGGCCACACCGAGGTGTTCGCGGGACTGCCGGGCACCCTGCACGAAGCACTGATGCGCGAGTACCTGAACCTGGCCAGCGGCCCGGGCCTGCACCCGGCCACTCTGGACGGACTGCTCGCGCCGTGGCTGGGCACCGACGGCCAGGCGGCCTTCTACCGCCAGCTCGCGCACCGCGGCGCCGACGAGCCCTACACCGACCGCATCAAGGACGGCTACCCCACGATCACCATCCCGGTGCGACTGTTCTGGGGCACCGAGGACACCTGGATCCCCGTCGAGCGGGCCCGGGAACTGACCGAGCTCATCGACGGCTCTCGACTGCGGATGCTCCCCGGCGCCGGACACCTGTCCCCAGTAGACAACCCGGCGGCGCTGACGGCGGGCCTGGTCGAGTTCCTGCGCTGAACACAGCGCCGGTAAGCCTCCCGCGCAACGGCTTCGGCCACCACCCTGCCACATTGTCGTACCGAACCGGTAACCTTCCGTCCAGTCTGACGCCGCGCGGAAAGGTGCGATCGTGTCCCCCTCCCCCTCCACCGGCCTGTCATGGAGCACCGGCGAACCCCGGCTGCGGCTCCACGACGACGTCTTCGTACCGGTCGGCCCCGGCAGCACCCTCGCGATCCACCTCACCGGGGAGCGGCGCTGCGTCGGCTACTGGAGCCGCGTCGACGGCGACCACGACTGCCTGTTCGGCAACACCCTTCCCCCGGAGACCACCGACCACCAGTGCTCCGCCTGCGCGGGCGCCGACTCGGGCCGCCAGCTGGCACGCGGCTTCATCGCCACCGGCGACGACCGGCCCTACCGGCTGTACCTGGCCTGGTTCGGTCCCGGCTCGACGGTCAAGATCGGCATCACCGCCCAAGCCCGCGGCACCGGCCGCCTGCTGGAACAGGGCGCGCTGGCCTTCACCTTCATCGCCGAAGGACCACTACCACTGGTACGGGCGGCCGAGATGGCGATCTCCGAGGCGGGTATCGCCACCGAACGCGTCCGTGCCCGCGACAAGACCCCGGGCTGGTGGGCGGGCGTCGGCGACGCCACCGACATCCTCAAGACCACCGCCGAGACCGTGGCCACCACAATCCCACTCCCCGACGGGCTTCAGGCGCTCGAACCGAACATCGTCGACCACACGGCCCTGTTCGGTCTCGACCAGCCGCTACCGGACCGATACCGTTCCCTGACCGCGCTCGCGGAAGACAGCGTCCTGTCGGGACACGTCATGGTGGCCGCGGGCAAGCTGCTGCTCGTGTCCACCGACGACGGACCGGTACTGTGCGACGCCCGACTGTTGTCGGGCTGGCCATTGGAAACCGCCACCGAAGCGCGGGGGCGACTGATCCTGTCGGAACCCGTGCGCCCCAAGCGACCCGAAGACGAACCGCCCACATTGTTCTGACGAGCGGAGAACTCGCTGCGTGGTCGGTTCCATCACACCTGTCACCCGCGTGCGCGGTACTGACAGCTTTGTTAGCCTTCGGCGTTGATGACTGACAAATCCCCCAATACGAGACGATGGTTCACCCGGCGCCGAGGCGTGGTCCTGTCGACTGTGGCCGCCGCGGCGGCCGCGGCCGTCACGGTGACGTTGGTCGGCTCGGCGGGTGCCGAACCCCCCGAGGTCCCCGAGTTCACCACCCCGGTCGACGACTACCAGGCCGAGGACACCCAGACCACCTGCGATCCCACCCCGAAACCGGGTGTCGAGGACTTCCGTGACCTGATCCTGGAAAGCTACCCCGACACCTCCGACGCCGGAATCGGCCGCGACTGCGATCCCAAGAGCGTCAAGAAGATCGAGCACTACGAAGGCGACACCAGCGAGCACTACGAAGGCCGCGCCTGGGACTGGAAGGTCGACGCGGCCACCCAACGCGAACAGGCCGACGAGGTCTTCGACTGGCTGCTGAAGACCCGCGACGGCGAGGCCCACGCGCTGCTGCGTCGGCTCGGCGTCATGTACATCATCTTCGACAAGAAGATCCTCGGCGCGTACAACGTCGACGAGGGCTGGCGCGACTACAACGGGTCCAACCCGCACACCGACCACGTCCACTTCAGCTTCGGCTGGGACGGCGCGAACCAGGAAACCAGCTGGTGGACCGGTCGCGGCGAACCGACCTTCTGCGAAAAGGCCAATCTGGACTTCAAGAAATACCCGGCACTGAAGGACGGAGACTCCGGCGACGAGGTCACGGCGGCGCAATGCCTCCTGGACAAGTCCGGCCGCCCCACCACCGACGGCGACCCCAACGGCGAGTACGACAAGGCCACGGCCAAGTCGGTCAAACAGTTCCAGGCCGACATCGGCCTGAAAGAGACCGGCGAGATCGACTCCCACACCTGGACAGCACTCCTGGGACGCGGCAGCAACGTCCAGCTCCAGGAAGGCGAGGAGGGCCGCAACGTCAGCCGCTTGCAGCGAGCCTTGACGGCCGCTCTGGAAACAACCGTCCCCATTGACGGCAAGTTCACCGCCGAAACAACAGCGGCGGCGAAGAAGTACCAGGAGAAAGCGGGACTGGACGCTGACGGCATCGTCGGTGTGAACACCTGGCGCGCGTTGCGGGCCGGTACCTGACCCAATCCCCCAATGTGGGCACGGGCCGGTTCTCGGCTCGTGCCCACATTCACGCCTCCACAACGCGCTGTAGCAGTCGCTCGGCCTTGGCCCGCAGCGAAGCAACCCAGTCGACGCCCTCCCGCAACGCCCAAGCGGCGTTATTGACCGCGTTGTGGGCGTCGTACAGATCCATGAGCCGCCGATGGTCGTCCCAGTCGATACCGGTACGAGCCGCGTAGGCGGCGCGCAATCCCGGCAACAACCGAGGCACTCGTGCATCGTCCACCGGCCCGCCGGCCACGAACCGCGCGAAATCGTAGAACGGATCGCCGATGACGGCCGCTCCCCAGTCGGCGATCCCGGTGACCCGACCGGTGGTCGCATCCACGAACACCTCCCCGTCGCCGAGATCGCCGTGCACCAACGCACCGGGACGGTCGGCCAGCTCTACCGCGACGGCCGACAGCGCCGACTCCGCGAGTTCCAGCAGTCCACGGTCGGCAACCCGGGCGTCCAGCAACTGCCCGATGTCGACGGTGAGCCCCTGGCGCAGCCATTCCGCCCACGAGCCGAACGAGTCGTCCGACTCGTCGGTGACCGGCCCGAAACCCTTCCCCCTCACCGAATGCAGGTGAGCGAAGACTTCGGCGAGCTGGTCGAGCACCCTCGCGTCGCGTCCCACGTCCGCGCCCAGCTCTCGCCACGGGGTGCCGCTCAGCCGGGACATGAGGTACCAGCACGGGGCCACTGTATGCGGAACCCGCTACCTTGCGCTGTCGGGCGGGTTACCGTCGAGGCGGTAGGGGGCGTTTGACGGGCGTGGGGGCTGGGTAAAAACGCATGTCAGGGGCGCGGTGCGCCTCGCTGTGGAGGCCCGAGTTGGAAGGGGCGGACAATGGCACGTGAGCACAGGACGATCACCGTGGACGGTTACGACATCGAGGTGACCAATCCCGAAAAGGTGATGTATCCCGACAGTCGGTTCACCAAACAGGACGTCGTCGACTATTACCTGAAGGTCGCCTCGGTTTTGTTGCCGCACATCAGGAATCGGCCGTTGACGCGGATCCGGTTCCCCGATGGGACCGGGGGTGAGTCGTTCTTCGAGAAGAACGCTCAGAAGTACACGCCGAGTTGGATTCGGACCGAGACGGTTGCCACGCCGGGTTCGACGAAGGGGCGGGCTTCGGTTGACTACATCGTGGCCGAGAAGCCCGCGACGTTGGCTTGGCTCGCGAATCAGGCCGCGTTGGAGTTGCATGTTCCGCAGTGGCGGTTCGACGGGCATGAGGCGAGTGATCGGCCCGATCGGTTGGTTGCCGATTTGGATCCGGGGAAGGGGGCTGGGTTGCGCGAGTGTGTGGAGGTGGCGCAGCTGTTGCGGGAGCGGTTTGAGGCCGACGGGTTGACCGTGTACGTGAAGGCGTCGGGGAAGAGTGGGGTGCACCTGTGCTGTCCCATCGCGGGCAGTCAGGGCGATGACGTGGTGTCGGGGTACGCCAAGGCGGTGGCCAATGATCTGGCGGCTGAGAAGCCGAAGTTGGTGACCGCGAAGATGGCCAAGGCCGAGCGTGAGGGGCGGGTGTTCATCGACTGGAGCCAGAACAACGCCGCGAAGACGACGGTCGCCCCGTATTCGTTGCGCAATCGGGCCGAGGCTACGGTTTCGGCGCCGTTGACGTGGGAGGAGCTGGACTCCGACAAGCTGACGCCGCCCGGGCCCGACGAGGTGCTGGAGCGGGTGGCCGAGCAGGGTGACCTGTGGGCCGACGTGTTGAAGAAGGGGCCGAAGGTGCCCGGCTAGTGACGCGAAGAGAGACGGTGTGGTGCCGCCCCAAACCGCACCACACCGTCTTTTCCATCCCCCTTACCCGGAAAGGCAAGTCGATGGGATTCTCCGGTTCTCGTCCGTCAATGGCGTTCGCCATGCGGGTTGGCCGGATCCTCCATGTAGTTCTTGAAGCTCGCCAGATCCTTCTTCAGCCGCAGGTTCAGTACGCCGAGCTTGTCGGCGGCGCTTTCCACGAAGCCCTCGGGATCGACGTCGAGCTGAGCAGTGACTCTGGTGGAACTCTCGTTGATGGGGGCGAATTCGACGCTGCCGGAGTGTCGCGGACCCTCCACTGAGGTCCATGCGACTCGCCGGTCGGTTTCCGCCGTCAGCACCTTGGCGTCGAACTCTCGTGTCACACCACCGATGTCGATGACCCAGTGAGTCAACCCGTTG
The DNA here is from genome assembly GCF_000024545.1 of Stackebrandtia nassauensis DSM 44728. GTDB lineage: Bacteria > Actinomycetota > Actinomycetes > Mycobacteriales > Micromonosporaceae > Stackebrandtia > Stackebrandtia nassauensis. Next base: position 2,950,052 of record NC_013947.1, on the reverse strand, counting down.
GGGCCGAGGTCAACCCGGCTCACACCGGACATGAACTTGGGCAGTTCGTCGAACTTCGACCACTGCCCGTAGGCGTCGGAGGCGGGAACGTTGACGGTGATGCTTTCGACGATATTGCTCATCAGGTACCTCCCTAACCTGGTCGCCCGCCCTTGGGTGGCGACCGTTTCGTCAAGGGGGTTACCCGGCGTCCGGGCATGCGAAACCCTCACCCGGCAAGGTTTTGCCGCGTCACGACTCCCGACGCACCAGCAGCAGGCTGGCCTCGGCTTCCGCGACTCGCGGCTCGGCGTCGCTGACCTTCTCGAAGGCCAGTTCGGCCGAGGCCGCGGCGGCCGCCTCGCGCAGCGCCTCGAACATCCGGGGGCCGCCGTTGCCCGGGCCCATGAGGAGGCCCTCGGTGTACAGCAGCAGCTGGTCACCGGGTTCCATCTCGGCCTGGTTGAGCGGGAACTCCAGTGGACTGTCGGCACCGATGGGCAGGCCCAGGGAGCCCGTGGCCTGGTTGCGTGACTTGGACGCCAACGACAGCACCGGGCTGGCCTGGCCGGAGGTCGCCCAGGTGAGGGCGCCCGTGGCCGGGTCGAGGCTGGCCAGGGTCATGGTCGCGGTGCGGTCGGGGACGGTCGCGATGAAGGCCGTGTTGGCCGCGCTCATCGCCTCGGCGGGGTTCATTCCGGCCAGGGCGAAGGCCGCTGTGGACAGCCGCAGTCGCAGCATCGGCGCGGTCGGCTGGTCGCCGTGCACTTCGCCGACGATCAGGGCGACTCTGCCGGTGGGGAGGTCCACGGCGTCGTACCAGCTGCGCGCGGACTGCGCGCCGCAGCCCAGCGAGTGCCCGGAGATCTCGACGCCGGCGGTACCACCGCGCAGTCGCAGCGGTGTCAGCAGCGGTTCGAGGGCGGTGCGCAGGTTGTCGCGTTCGCCGCGGGCGGCGGCCACCGACATCCGTTCGCGGCGCAGCTGGTCGCCCAGCCTGCGGTCGGTGGTGATCTCGCGGACGGCGCCGCGCACGATCTTCAGCTCGCCGCTGGGTGTCAGTTCGGGGGTGGCCACCACGCGGAACACCCGGCCGTCGAGGTCGCCGTGGCCGCGCAGTTCCTTGCGCAGTTCCCGCCCGGCCTTCAGCGTCTCCATCGCCTCTTTGACCAGGGATTCCTGGTCCCGGGGGTGGATCAGCGACACGATGGTGTCGACCGGCGGGGTGCCCTTCTCCGGGTCGAGGCCCGCCAGCCGGTACATCCCCGGGGTCCAGCGGATCTCGCCGTTGTCGAGGTCCCAGTAGAACCCGCCGGTGCCGAAGGTCTTCTCCGAGTTCAGCAGTGAACCGAAGTGCCGGGCCGGTTCGGATTCCACCCGCCAGGTGACGAGCAGTTTCTCCCACACCCGGGTGCCGCGGATGTCGGCGTTGAACATCCGGGGGTGTCCGTCCCTCATGGTGGTGATCTTGATGTCGCGCAGCATGCACGGCTGGCCGCCCCGCAGGGTGGCGGCGAAGGCGGGCAGCAGTTGCCGGGCGCCCGAGTCGGGCAGCGCGGTCATCAGGCTCATCGGACGGCCGTTGGGCCTGGTGGTCACCGGCGCGGCGGCGGAGTTGCTGTACACCGGATCGAAGTCCAGCAGCTGGTTGTTCTCGCCGTAGCGCGGTTGCAGCAGGACGGCCGGGAAGCTCAGCGCCTCCAGGAACAACGAGACCAGGCTGGTGTCCACGGCGTCGTCGCTTATGGAGGTGTTGGTGAACGCCTCCGACCGGGCGGACAGCGCGTGGCACTGCCGGGCCGCCGGTTCGGCCAGCCACAGCAGGTGCGAGCGGGTGTGTTTGTCCATGGTGGGCGAGGTGGCCCAGGTGAGTTCCAGGACGCCGACCACTTCGTCGCCGTTCATCAGCGGCATCGCCACCAGCGCCTCGTGTGGACGGTCGGCGACGACGGGGAACTGTCGCGACACCGCCTCCAGGTCGGCCAGGTAGACCGGGGCCCGGTTCTGGACCGCCGCGACGACGGGCACGTTCTCGATGGGCGGGACCCGGTCCCACTGGCTGCGGGTGGTGGGCGACAGTCCGGCCGAGCCCACGAGGCGCAGCGCGCCGTCCCCCTCCACCAGCAGCAGGATGACGTTGGCGGGCGCGGGCCAGCCGGAGGTGGCCACCGACAGCGACTCGGCGATCTCGTCGAAGTTGGTGGCGGCCTCGATGCGGCCACCGATCAGGCTCACCTCGGAGCGCAGCGCGTTGGGGTCGATGGGCGGGGAGTCCGCCTCGGGCGCGTCCATCACGTCCGGGACCGGGGGCGCGGTGTCGACGGCGATCTCGGTGGGCTCGTCCGGTTCGGGCTGCCGTCCGGCCACCACGGCCGCCGCCAGTTCGGCGACCTTGACGTTGTTGCGCGTGGACATCTCGATCATGTGCCGAAACGCCTGTTCGGGATCGAGGGAGAGCCGTTCGGCGAGCATCCCCTTCGCCTGTTCGATGACCGCACGGTTGCGCATGGCCTCACGCAGGCCATCCCTTTCGGAACGCAGCTTCACGACGGTCTGCGCCAGCGCTTCGAGGGAGTCGGGCACGCCGGACTCGGATTTCGCCATGCACTCACAACAGCAGATTCGGGGACGTTTGTCCACACAAACACCATTGAATCCATTTTGGATCTTTCTTGAACTGCTGTCCCGCAGGATAATTCGGGATTCCCTTAATAAATCGCCCCTCTTTGACACAACGGGGCGAATGGGCGTATCGTGACCATCACGACCGGCATACAGCCAGTTCTGAGGGTCAAGCAACGGCCCCTGGCTCACAGGTCGATCTCATAACGCGAACTGGCGTCGTGAAGGTGCTCAAGCAACGGGCACAGATGGCGAACAACTTCCCGTCGGTAGCGCACATCAGCGCGGTGACCGGCGTCAACCGTGGAAGTGATAACCATGCGCAATGCGACACTTTCCAGAACCCGTACCCAACCGACCCCCGCCCGGCGTGAGGACCTGGATCCCCAGGTCAAACCCGTCCTGGAGCGGATGGAACGACTCAAGAAAACCGATCCCCGCCGCCGTGCGCTGCGCAACACCGTGGTGCAACGCGCGCTGCCGCTGGCCGACCGGCTCGCCCGCCGCTTCGAGCACCGCGGGCAACCGCTGGAGGATCTGACCCAGGTAGCCCGACTGGGTCTGATCAACGCGGTCGACAACTTCAAGTGCGGACGGGGTGGTGGCTTCACCCACTTCGCCGTACCCAGCATCCTCGGCGAACTCAAACGCCACTTCCGTGACAAGGGCTGGCTGGTGCGGGTACCGCGCCGCCTGCAGGAGACCCGGTTGGCGTTCAACGAGGCGTCCAAGGATCTGTCCCAGCGGCTCGGCCGCAGTCCCACACTGGAGGACTACGCCGAGTACCTGTCGATGCCGGTGGAGCAGGTCCGCGCCGGCATCAACTGCGTCGGCGCCTACGAGGGCGTGTCGCTGCACACACCGGCGCACCGCGAGTCGTCGGAGGAACTGATCGACTCGCTCGGTGGCAGTGACCCGGCCATGGCCTCGGCCGAGGCCCGGATGCTGCTGCGCCCGGCCATCAAGGAACTGACGCCCCGCGAGTGCCGGATCCTGTCACTGCGGTTCGTCGACGACCTGCACCAGTCGGAGATCGCCCGCGAGGTCGGCCTTTCCCAGATGCACGTCTCACGGCTGCTGCGGCAGACGCTGACGAAGCTGCGGGAACGGCTGGACGCATGAATTTCGTCCGGCTGGGTACTCCACAGCCAGAGTCGACTCAAGGAGGGTAATCACCATGGGTGCGCAAATCTCCAGCGTCATGACACCCAATCCGGTATGCGTCCCACAGGACGCGTCGGTCTCGGCCACGGCCGCGATCATGCGCGACAACGACATCGGTTCGGTCATCATCATGAACGACGGCCGGGTGTCGGGAATCGTCACCGACCGCGATCTCGTGGTGCGGGGCCTGGCCGAGGGTTTCAACCCGCAGGAGGCACCGGTCGGGGCTGTGGCTTCGCCGTCGGCGATCTGCCTGGCGCCCGACTCCTCGACCGCTGACGCTGTTCGCCAGATGCGCGAGAGCAGCGTCCGGAGGCTGCCGGTGTGTGACTCGGCCGGTCATCCGGTCGGCATCGTCAGCCTGGGAGACCTGGCCGAGGAACTCGATCCGGAATCGGCGCTGGCCGACATCAGCGCGGCGACGCCGAACATCTGACATTTCTCGGTGGCCAGCCGTCGTCGCCTGGCTGGCCACCCCTCAGCTCATTTCTCCCACCCACACGCGGGTGTCCCAGCTAGAACTAGCTGGGACACCCGTTTTACGCGTCGGTCGGTCAGGACCGGCCGACGGCTCGTTGCAGCTGGGCCTTGTTCATGGTGGAACGGCCCCTGATGTTCTTGCGCCGCGCCTCCTGGTACAGCTGGTCCAGGGTGGGGCCGCCCGGCCCCTGCCGGTTGCCGGAGCGTTTGCCGCCGCGGTGCTGCGGCGAGACGTCCTCGCGTGACAGCTTGCTGGACTTCTTCGCCTCACCCGACTGGGCGCGGTTCTTGTTGACCGTGCGGGCCGCGATCTCCTCGGCACGGTCTTCGCTGGCTCCCCGCTTCTTCTGCGAGGACTTGATCTTCTCGTACTGGCGTTCTCGTTTGGCGCTCCACTGTTGCTGTGGCATCTCGCCTCCCTTCCCGGAGACGGCCGGCCGCCGCTAGTCGCGGCGACGCGTCGCCATCTCCTTCATCTTCGTCATCACGCCTTCCTTCAGGACCTCCCAGGCGTTGTCATCGCCCTTCAGCAGGGCCGCCGTGGTCGACTTGATCTGCTCGAAGCTGGCCGCGGGCGGGATCGGCGGCACGTTCGGATCACAGTGGACGTCCATCACGACGGGCTGTTCGGCGGCGACCGCCGCGTCCCAGGCGCCGGGGATGTCCTCGGGGGAACCGACTTCCAGTCCGACCATGCCGATGTCGTGGGCGAACCTGGCGTAGTTCAGCTGCGGCAGCGTCTGCGACTCGGGGAACATCGGGGAGCCCGCCATGGCGCGCATCTCCCAGCTGACCTGGTTGAGTTCGCCGTTGTTGAGGACGACGACCACGAAGTGCGGGTTGTCCCACTCGCGCCAGTACCGTCCCACCGTCAGCAGTTCGGCCAGGCCGTTCATCTGCATCGCGCCGTCGCCGACGAAACACCACACCGGACGTTCGGGGAAGGCGGCCTTGGCCCCGATCCCGTAGGGCACACCGCATCCCATGCTGGCCAGCGTTCCCGACAGCGAACCGCGGGTGTGCTCGCCGAACTTCAGGTGCCGGGCGTACCAGGTGGCCGCCGAACCGGAGTCGCAGGTGACGATCGCGTCGTCGGGCAGCCGTTTGGACGCCTCCACGAAGGTCCGCATCGGGTTGGTGGGTTTGGCGCTGACCGTCGACTGTTGTTCGATCACGTTCCACCACTGTGCGACGTTGGCTTCGATCTTGTCGCGCCAGGAACGGTTGCGGTTGTTCTCCAGCAACGGGATCAGCAGCCGCAGCGTCGCCTTGGCGTCGCCGACGAGGTTGACCTCGAAGGGGTAGCGCATGCCGATCATACCGCCGTCGATGTCGATCTGGACGCCGCGCGCCTGCTCGATGCCGGGCAGGAACTTCGCATACGGGAAGCTGGTCCCGACGGCCAGCAGCGTGTCGCAGTCGCGGATCATCTCGTAGCTGGGCCGGGTGCCCAGCAGACCCGTCGCACCGGTCACAAAGGGCAGTGTGTCGGGCAGGACGTCCTTGCCCAGCAACGCTTTGGCGACGCCCGCACCGGTCAGCTCGGCCACCTGCGCGACCTCGGGCGCGGCGTCCCTGGCTCCCTGACCGACCAGGATGGCCACCTTGTGACCCGCGTTGAGGACCTCGGCGGCCCGGCCCAGCGCGTCGGTGTCGGGTACGGCGACCGGCCGTTCGATACCCACACTGGACGGCGAGGGGCGGAAGGTCTCGTTGGGACCGGGGAACCGCAGCTCCTGCACGTCCTGCGGAATGATCACGGCGGTGGGCGCGCACCGGGTGACGGCGGTGCGGATCGCCCGGTCGAGGACGTTGGGAAGCTGCTCGGGGACCGTCACGGTGTGGACGTAGGCTCCGGCGACGTCCTTGAACAGGTTCGGCAGGTCGATCTCCTGCTGGTAGGTGCCGCCCATGGCACCCCGCTCGGTCTGGCCGATGATCGCCACCACGGGGACGTGGTCCATCTTGGCGTCATACAGTCCATTCAGGAGGTGGATCGCGCCGGGCCCGGAGGTCGACGCGCACACGCCCACCCGTCCGGAGAACTTGGCGTACCCGACGGCGGCGAACGCGGCCATCTCCTCGTGCCGAGCCTGTACGAACCGGGGGGCGTTCTTGGTGTCCCGCTGCCAGGCGGCCAGCAGTCCGTTGATGCCCTCCCCCGGGTAGCCGAACACGGTGTCGACCTCCCATTCGCGCAGTCGGGCGAGGATGTGGTCGGCGACGGTGAACGTCATGTCTGGGTGCCCTTCCTGGTTGGATTGTCACGGTTTCGCACGCGGTACCGGTGCCACTGCAACCCCGTGTCGGCCACGGCCCACACGCCGATGACCAGCACCACCACGGCCAGCCAGCCCGGCCCCCAACCGGTCGCCCACAGGACCGCGGCCAGCGTCAGACACGCCAGCGCGCCACTCGCGGCGGTGACGGCCTTCAACCGGGGCGACACCGGCAGCGCGGTGCGCGCCTCGCGGCCGTCACGGCCGTGCCGGGAATGAATCTCGTCGAACACGGTCGCCTCCTGGCATCAACAGCGCCAGTGTCCACACGTAGCCCATGTTGGACTCACGGTGCTGTCTCCACGCCGTCCGCCACCGTCGGTACGGGTGCTTGCCCCGACGCGTGGGGGGCGGTGTGCTCTGCTCGTTTTCGCCTGTCATACCCGATTCGGTACCCGATCCCCGACGCGCCCAAACCCGACTGGTTAGCGGATTCGGGTTCCGGGTAACGCTGCTAACAGTGCGGCGGAAATCGAGCTAAGTCCGAAACCTCGCATACAGGAGGCGCCATGAACGCCGTAGCCGCCATAACCCATGACCACGACGACATCCGCGACCTCATCGACCGGATCGGCCAGGACGAACAGGACGCCGAGTTCCTCATCTCGCAGCTGAGACTGAGGTTGGCGGCTCACGACGCCGCCACCGAGACGCAGGTCTACCGGGAACTTCTGCGTGAGTCCCCCGCGTGCTCCGAGCTCGTCGGTACCCGTACCGTCCAGCATCGGGAGCTGGAGGCCAAGTTGGACAATGTGGAGCGGGATCTGGGGACCGCGGACTTCTCGCGTTCGCTGACCATGTTCAGCCACAAGGTCGCCAGCGAGATGGAGAGCGAGGAGTCCACTGTGCTGCCCGTGTTGCGGCAGGTGTTCACCTCGGAGTGGCTGGACGAGGTGGGCCGCCGCTACGAGCTTCGCTGGCTGGCCGAGATGGACGCCCGGATCCGGCAGCGCGACGCGGCGCAGGAACCCACCGCGTAAACGAGAGCGAGCGGTCCGGGTGGACCGCTCGCTGTGGGGGTTGGGTGGGCTTAGGTGCGGGTCAGGTGGTCGCGCAACCGGTTGACGTATCCGGCTCCGGTGTCGACAAGGTGGTCGGCCGAGGGCTGGTCGGTCGCGTCGGGGTGTGGCACTGTCGAGGCGGTTTCCTTGGACCGCAACATCTTCAGGCCGAGTTCGCGCAGCTGCGAGTCCTCACCGGCACGGTCCAGTTTGGGCAGCAGCACCCGCTCCTCCTCGCCGACGTGGTGGCGGATGATGCGGATCAGGTTCTCCAGGTGCGGGAGGAAGCGGGGGTCGGCGACGTCGAGACGTTCCAGGTTCCGCATCACCGCTTCGGCTTCGACATGTTCGGCCAGTTCGCGGTCGACGGCCTCGTCTCCGTCCACCAGCAGCTCTCGCGCCAACGGGTACAGGTAGCGTTCTTCAGCGGTGGCGTGCCGCACCAGTTCGCCGATGACGTGCTCCAGCAGCCGCTGCCGCCGTGGATGCGGGGTGGCGGGGTTCAGCAGTTCCTTGAAGACGCCTTCGATGTGGCGGTGGTCGGCTATGACAACGCTGATCAGGTTCGTATCGGTCTTGGTGACCATCGGGCCCTCCTGGCCATGGAAACGACTTTCCGTTGAGGTATTCACGCTTTCGCCGATCCGCTTCAGCGATTACCCCGAGGTGGGGCGGCTAAACCACGGTGATCACGGTGGCGCGATGTCGGGAATGCCGATCTTGGCCGGTTTTGTTCCGATATGGTCCCGCCATGGTCCGGTTCACCACGCCGGTGCTGGCGGTGCTGCTGGCCGCCGTGGCCCTGGCGCTGTCGATCGCCGTCTCGGCTTGGTGGCTGCTCGCGGCGCTGCCGCTGGCGGCGGTCGCCGCCGTCGGCGTCCTCGACGTGGTGCAGGTGCGGCACTCGATCCTGCGCAACTACCCGGTGCTGGGGCATTTCCGGTTCCTGCTGGAGGCGCTGCGGCCGGAGTTGCAGCAGTACTTCATCGAGCGCAACACCGACGGCCGTCCCTTCGACCGGGATGCCCGGTCACTGGTGTACGAACGCGCCAAGGGCGACAACCAGGAGAAGGCCTTCGGCACCGAGCTGGACGTCTACGCCGTCGGGCAGGAGTTCCTGGCGCATTCGATCGCGCCGGTGTCGCCGCCGGACGAGCCGCACCGGGTCACCGTCGGCGGCCCGCAGTGCGCGAAGCCGTACCGGATGGCGCTGCTGAACGTCTCGGCGATGAGTTTCGGCGCGCTGTCGGCCAACGCGATCCTGGCGCTCAACGCCGGGGCGAAGCTGGGCGGGTTCGCGCACGACACCGGGGAGGGCGGCCTGAGCGGGTACCACCTGCGGCCCGGCGGGGATCTGGTGTGGGAGATCGGTTCGGGCTATTTCGGGTGCCGCACCGCCGCCGGTGGTTTCGATCCGGGTCTGTTCACCGACAAGGCGGGCGATCCCCGGGTCAAGTGCGTGTCGGTGAAACTGTCGCAGGGCGCCAAACCCGGTATCGGCGGGGTGATGCCCGCCGCGAAGATGACCCCCGAGATCGCCGCCGCCCGTGGAGTTCCGGCGCACGAGAAATGCGTGTCGCCGCCGGGGCACTCGGCCTTCGCCGGGCCGGTGGGACTGCTGGAGTTCGTGGCCCGGCTGCGGGAGGCCAGCGGCGGCAAACCCACCGGTTTCAAACTGTGCGTCGGGCGCCCCGCGGAGTTCCTGTCGGTGTGCAAGGCCATGCTGTCCACCGGCATCAAACCCGATTTCATCATTGTGGACGGCAGCGAGGGCGGCACCGGGGCCGCGCCGCTGGAGTTCGAGGACCACATGGGAATGCCGTTGACCGACGGCCTCATGTTCGTCCACCAGGCACTTGTGGGCTGCGGGCTGCGCGACGACATCCGGGTGGCGGCCAGCGGCAAGATCGCCTCGGGTGCCGACATCGTCAAGCGGCTCATCCAGGGCGCTGACTACACCAACGCCGCCCGGGCCATGATGATGGCGCTGGGCTGTATCCAGGCGCAACGCTGCCACACCAACACCTGCCCGGTCGGAGTGACCACACAGGACCCCCGACGCTACCGGGCACTCGTCGTCGACGACAAGGCCCAACGCGTGTACCGGTTCCAGCGCGAGACGGTCAAGAGCGCCAACGCCCTGATCGCCGCCATGGGTCTGACCTCGCCGGAACAGTTGCGGGCTGAGGATCTGGTGCGCCGCACCGACGACCAGACACTGCGGCGCTTCGACGAGTCCGGGCACCGACTCCACGACGGTGAACTCCTCTACGAACCACCGCGCTGGTGGGCGCACTACTGGCAGCAGGCTTCGGCCGACCGATACGGATAGGACTGGAGGAGACGGCATGGCGAAGACGGTCAGCGAGACCCTTGTGGACGGGTTGGTCGGCTGCGGGATTACGCACGTGTACGGCGTCGTCGGGGACGCGCTCAACAGCGTCACCGACGCGATCCGGCGCACCGACGGCATCGACTGGATCGCCACCCGGCACGAGGAGGTCGCCGCGTTCGCCGCCGGAGCCGCCGCCCAACTCACCGGACGACTCGGCGTGTGCGCGGGAACCGTCGGTCCCGGCGCGATCCACCTGCTCAACGGCCTGTACGACGCGGCCAAGAGCCACGCCCCGGTACTGGCGATCACCGGCCAGGTACCGCTTCCGGAACTGGGCTCGAACTACTTCCAGGAGGTCGACAACGACCACCTGTTCCGGGACGTGTCGGTGTTCAACCGGACCATCACCTCCCCCGGCCAGGTACCGCAACTGATCGAGCAGGCCATCGAGGCGGCGGTGTCCCGACGCGGCGTCGCGGTGCTGAGCCTGCCCGGCGACGTTGGGCCGCAACAGGTGTCGGGGAAACCGAAGGTGCGGGTGTTCAACGAACCCGCCGCGTCTGTGCCGTCCGACAAGCTGCTGGACCAAGCCGCGAAACTCATCAACGGCCGCGACCGGGTCACGATCCTCGCCGGAGCCGGTGCCAGCGGCGCCCGCGACGCCGTCCTCGGCCTGGCCGGATCGCTGGCCGCACCCATCGTGGTCACCCTCAAGGGCAAGGAGACCTTCGACTGGGACAACCCGTACCAGGTCGGGCAGACCGGCCTGATCGGCAACCCGGCGGCGGTGGCGGCGCTGGAGGACTGCGAACTACTGCTCATGATCGGCACCGACTTCCCCTACCGGGACTGGTATCCCGAAGGACCCACAGTGGTCCAGATCGACGCGGTCTCCGAGCACATCGGACGACGCACCCGGGTGGACCTGGGGCTGGTCGGCGACGCCGCGCTTACCGTCGAAGCACTCGCGCCGCGACTGCGCGGCAACGAATCCCGGCGCCACCTGGACAAGGCGGTGAAAGCGTTCCGCAAATGGCACGTCGGCCAGGAACGCCTCGCCGCCCCCGACCACGACCGCGAACCGGTCGGCGAACTGCGCTCCCTGGTGGACAACCCGGACCACCACATCCGCCCCGAATCGGTGGCGCTGGCGGTCAACGAACTCGCGGACGACACCGCGATCTTCACCGCCGACACCGGCATGTCGACGGTGTGGCTGTCGCGATTCGTCCAGTTCCGACAAGGCCAGCGGCTGTTGGGATCGTTCAATCTCGGCTCGATGGCCAACGCGATGCCGCAGGCCATCGGCGCGGCCACGGCCTTCCCGGACCGGCAGGTGATCGCGTTCTGCGGCGACGGCGGCCTCACCATGCTGCTGGGCGACATCCTCACGGCGGTGCGGTACCGGCTGCCGGTGAAGCTGATCGTGTTCGACAACCACCGCCTCGGCATGGTGAAGCTGGAGCAGGAGCAGGCCGGGCTGCCCGAGTTCGGGACGGTACTGCCCAACCCGGACCTGGCGGCCGTCGCGGAAGCCATGGGGGCCAAGGGAATCCGCGTCACCGAACCCGGCGAGCTACACAAGGGACTGGCCGAGGCGTTCGCCGCCGACGGGCCGGTCCTGGTGGACGTGCTCACCAACCCCGAGGAGGTCTCGGTGCCGGGAAAGGTGCTGCCGGGCCAGGCCTGGGGGTTCGCGATAGCGAAGGTCAAGGAGACGCTGCGGCCCCAAGCCCACGACTGAGTGGCCCCGGATGTCAGACCCGGCGGGCAGGATGGAGCCATGATCGGAAAACTTCAACTCGTCGCGCTCGACGCCGCCGACATCACCGGCCTGTCGCGGTTCTACCGGGACCTGGCGGGGTGGACCGAAGCCGAAGGCGAGGACGGCTGGATCGTGCTCGACACCCACGACGGCTGGCAGGTGGCGCTGCAAGAGGTGCCCGACCACAAGCCGCCGCAGTGGCCGGGCCAGGACCTGCCGCAACAGGCGCACCTGGACCTAAGGGTGCCGGATCTGGAGGCGGCGTTGGCTCGGGTTCTGGAGCTGGGCGGGACGCTGTTGCAGAAGAACGAAGCTTGGTACACCGTCGCCGACCCGGCGGGGCACCCCTTCGATCTGTGCCGGAACGACGAGGTCACGAAGCCGACGCTGATGGGCGTGATGCTGGACGTGCCTGACGCCAAGCAGCTGACCGCGTTCTACGCGGAGCTGTTGGGCAAGGCGGTGACGTTCGAGGCCGACGGCATGGGCATGATCGGCGCGGACGGCGAGCAGCCGGTGCTGTTCCAGCAGGTCGAGGGCTATACGGCTCCGCAGTGGCCCAACCCTGAGCACCCGCAGCAGGTTCACATGGACGTCGAGGTGGGCGACTTGGACGCGGCCGAGAAGGCCGTCCTGGGACTGGGAGCCACGAGGCTTGAGGGCGGGGGCGAGACGTTCCGCGTCTTCGCCGACCCGGCCGGGAAGCCGTTCTGCCTGGTGACCAGCAGCTAGCGACGCGACAGCCGATGCGCGACCCATGGGCCGCGCGGTGCTGCGGTAGCTGTCGCGCGGTGCGTGAGCTGCGGCTCGCACGGCACAGCCAGAGCTGATGCGCTAGCCAAGGGCCGTGCGGCACAGCCAGAGCCGGTGCGCGGTGCGCTAGCCAAGGGCCGTGCGGCACAGCCAAAACCGATGCGCAGGCCAAGGGCCGTGCGGCGTGCAGTAGCCGCCGCGCGGTGCGCGAGCCAAGGGCCGTGTGGCGCAGCCAGAACCGGTGCGCAGGCCAAGGGCCGTGCGGCACAGCCAAAACCGATGCGCGAGCCAAGGGCCGTGCGGCGTGCAGTAGCCGCCGCGCGGTGCGCGGGCCAAGGCTGGCGCTGGGGTGGCCGCGCGGTGCCGCAGCCTCAGACGGTGCGCGAGCCAAGGCTGGCGCAGCTCAGCTCAAGCCCACGGCTGCGCCAGCCAGCCAGCCAGCCAGCCAGCCAGCCAGCCAGCCAGCCAGCCAGCCAGCCAGCGGCGAGGGTAGCTGGGCTGCGGCGTGGAGCCAGGGCGGTGTCGCAGGTCGGGGCTAGTATCCGGCCTTATGACTCCACATCGGCTTGATCGCGTTGAGGCTCGGCGGATTGCGGTTCGTGCACAGCTGCTTGACGCGCCGCGTCCTACCGACCTTTTGGACGTGGCCCGGCAGCTGACGCTGTTGCAGGTCGACCCGACGGCGGCCATCGCGCCCAGTGCTGATCTCGTGGCGTGGAGCCGCCTCGGGTCGTCGTATCGTCCGGCGGATCTGACTCGGGCGCTCGAAGTCGAGCGGACCATGTTCGAGCACAACGCGATGCTGCGGCCCATGGAGGATCTGCGGCTCCACCTGGCGGACATGGCCGAGTACCCCGCGGATTGGGAGTTCGGTCGCAAGTGGTTGGACGACAACGAGTCGTTTCGTCGCGACATCCTGGAGCTGCTGAAGACCTCGGGTCCGTTGTTGTCGCGCGATATTCCCGACACCAGCAAGGTGTCGTGGCCGTCGTCGGGGTGGACCAACAACCGCAACGTCACCAAGATGCTGGAGATGCTGCTCAAGAGCGGCGAGGTCGCCATCACCGCTCGGCAAGGGCGGCAGCGGGTTTGGGATCTGCCCGAGCGGGTTTATCCGGCCGACGCGAAGGCGTTGTCGTTGGAGGAGTCGCATCGGTTGATGAACGAGCGTCGGGTGCGGAGCCTGGGGATCGTGCGGCCCAACGCTTTCGGGTCGCCGGGTGAGCAGCTCAGTGTCGCCGATTCCGGCGAGCCCGCCGTGGTGGAGGGGATCGAGGGTGAGTGGCGGGTCGATCCGGCCGCGATCGGTAAGCCGTTCAGCGGTCGAACGGCGTTGTTGTCGCCGTTCGACCGGCTGGTCCACGACCGGGACCGGGCGATGGAACTGTTCGACTTCGAGTACATCCTGGAGATGTACAAGCCGAAGGACAAGCGGCGGTGGGGGTATTTCGCGTTGCCGATCCTGCACGGCGATCGGCTGGTGGGCAAGCTCGACGCCAAGGCCGATCGCAAGGCCGGGAAGCTGGACGTGTTCGCGATTCACGAGGATGTTCCGTTCACCAAGGCGATCAGCAAGGGCGTGCGGGACGAGATACAGGATCTGGCGCAATGGCTGGGGCTTGATCCGGTGTGGACGTAATGCCGTGCTGGTGCCTCCTGCGGAGGCACCAGCACGGCTTTGGCTGGTCGGCTCGATCGTGGCCGCGGACCGGCTTTGGCGAACTGGACTCAGTCGGCGGTTCGCGTCTGCTTGGGTAGGCAGAACCCGACGGCGAACCCGACCAGCAGGATCAGTCCCGTCAAGCCGAGGGTGGTTCCCGAGGCGGTGACCGCGCTGTCCACGTCAGGGCCGTAGGTCGCGAAGAAGGCGGTGCCCAGCAGCGCGACTCCGAACGAGGCGCCCAGCTGTTGTACCGCCGTCAGGGTTCCCGACGCCGAGCCGATCTCGCGGGGTTCGACGCCTTCCATGACCGAGTCGAAGTAGCGGCCCATGAACAGTGCCGCTCCCACTCCGGACAGCATCAGGCCGGGGGCCAGGTGGTACCAGGTGAGGTCGGCGCCCGCGAGGGCCAGGGCGAGGATGATCGCGCCGATTCCGGCGGTCTTGATGAGCGCTCCGGCCATGAGGGTCTTGCGGCCGTACTTGGCCAGTGCCGGACCTGCCCCCATGGCCGCGCTCATGGCGACCGCGAACGGGACCATCGCGGCGGCGGCTTCCAGGGGTGTGTAGGCCAGGCCGAGTTGGAGGTGCAGGGTCATGACGAAGCCTAGGCCGGTCATGGCCGCGATCAGGAGGACACCCAGGACCAGGCCGCCGTTGAAGGCACGTTTGTGGAACAGGCTCGGCAGTACCAGCACGTCCCGGCCCCGGCGGTTGCGGCGGACCTGGTGGGCGCCGAAGACCGCGAACAGGACCACGGAGGCGGCGATCATGCCGAAAGACCAGGCGGGCCAGCCGGCTTCGTGGCCTTGGACCAGCGGGTAGACCATGGAGGTGCTGGCCAGGATCGCCAGTGTGGCGCCGGCGAGGTCGAGGCTCTTGACCGTCGCGGGTTCGTCGCGGGGCAGCAGCCGGAATGCCAGTGCGACGATCGCGATGCCGATGGGCAGGTTGATGAGGAACACCAGTCGCCAGCCCGAGTCGAACAGGTTGAGGCCGATGAGCCACCCGGCGAGGATGGGGCCGCCGATGGCCGACATTCCCATGATCGGTCCGGCCAGGCTGAACGCCTTCTGCGTTTCGCTGGGCGGGAACATCGCTTTGATGAGGCCGAACACCTGCGGGACCATCGCGGCCCCGAACAGGCCCTGGGCGACGCGGGAGCCGATGGCGAACTCGGGGTTCTGGCTCAGCGCCACCAGCAGCGAGGTGAGGGTGAAGCCGGTGGCTCCGAAGAGGAACATGCGTTTGCGGCCGAAGATGTCACCGAGCCGGGCGCCGATGAGGAGGCCGCCGACCATCGCGAGGGTGTATCCGGCGGTGAGCCATTGGATGAGCGACGGGCCGCCGCCGAGTTCGGCGCGCATGGTGGGTCCGGCGACGGAGGTGACGCTGGCGTCGAGGAGTTCCATGGCCATGCCGGACATGGCTACCGCGAGCGCGATCCAGCGCCACCGGTAGGGGGCGGGTGTCGAGGTGGGGGCCGGTTGGGTGGAAGCGGTGGTTTCTGGGGTGGCTTCGATGATGGCCATGGGGTTACTCCTGAACCTTGCGGCTGTGCTTGTCGCTTCGGCTCGCAAGCTCGCCGAAGAAGTCGCGGATGTCGGCCACGGCGATCTCGGGGATCTGGTGGTCGGAGTAGTGACCGCCCTCGTCGTGGAACCGCCACTGGACGATGTTCTTGTGGTCGCGGTCGACGAACCGGCGGATGCCCTGGAAGTCGTTGGCGTGGTTGGAGACCCCCAGCGGGAAGGTGGTGGGTTCGGTGGACGGCGGGTTCTTCTTGTCCTCGTAGTAGAACCGGATCGACGAGCCGGAGGTGTTGGTCAGCCAGTAGATGAGCACGTTGGTGATGACGAAGTCGTCGCTGACCTCGGCGCCCATCAGCTGGTCGTTCCAGCCCAGCAGTCCGACCGGGGAGTCGGCCAGGGCGTGGGCGAGGGTGTTCGGCTGCTGCGAGTGCAGCACGTTGAACGCGCCCTTCTCCTCCCAGAACATGCCCAGGACCTGGAGAGCCTGGCCCTCTTCCTCGGTCAGGTTCTCCATTTCGGACGGGTCACCGGACGGGAACGAGAACGCCTGGTTGACGTGGACGCCGATCTGGGCGTCGGGGTCCTGGCGGCCGAGTTCGGGGGCGATCATCGAGCCGCCGTCGTTGCCGTGCTGGCCGTAACGCTGGTAGCCCAGGCGGTTCATCAGTTCGCCCATGGCTTTGGCGGTGCGGACGGTGCCCCAGCCGCGGTCGGTGGTGGGGCCGGAGAAGCCGAAGCCGGGCAGGGACGGGATCACCAGGTGGAAGGCGGGGCCGTCGCTGCCGTGGGCCTTCGGGTCGGACAGCGCGTCGATGACGTCCAGGTATTCGACAACCGAGCCGGGCCAGCCGTGGGTCAGCAGCAGCGGGATCGCGTCGGGTTCCGGGGACTTGACGTGCAGGAAGTGGATGTTCTGGCCGTCGATCTCGGTGGTGAACTGCGGGTAGGCGTTGAGCTTGGCCTCCCATTCGCGCCAGTCGTAGTTGTTGAGCCAGTGGTCGACGAGGTGCTGGACGCGTTCGGTCGGGACGCCGTAGTCGGTTCCGGCGCCGGGGATCTCCTGGGCGAAGCGGGTGCGGGTCAGCCGCTCGCGCACGTAGTCCAGTTCGGACTGCGGGATGTCGATGGTGAAGGGGGTGATCGCGGTTTCGTTTGACATGTCGTCGCTCCTTAGTTGTTGTCGCTGAAAAAGACTGTATGGAGAATTGAGGACAGCCTCGGTCCTCGATCTAGAACTGTGGACAAGTTTTTCTAGTGGTGCCGTCCGAAGAACTCCCGCAGGTCGGCCACCAGCAGGTCCGGGGCCTCCATGGCCGCGAAGTGACCGCCCCGGAAGTACTCCGCCCAGTGGACGATGTTGTTGGCCGCCTCGTCGTCGCGTCGCAGCGCGATGTCCTGGGTCGTGAACTGTGCGACCCCGGCCGGGACCGTGGACGGTTCCTTGGGCCCCCAGCCCGCGCCGGAGACCGCGTCCTCGTAGTAGGCGTTGGCCGCCGAGCCCGCCGTCTGGGTGAACCAGTAGACGCACACGTTGGTGAGCAGTTGGTCGAGGTCGACGGCGTCCTCGGGCAGCTGTTTGGCCGGGTCGCTCCAGTCCTTGAACCGCTCGATGATCCAGGCCAGCAGCCCGACCGGGGAATCGTTGAACGCGTAGGCGACGCTGTACGGCCGCGAGGAGTGCAGCGCCAGGTAGGCGCCGCTTTCGCTCATGAACTCCTGCATCCGCCGCACCCGGATGCGTTCGCGTTCCGACAGGGTCTCGTCGTCGGGGTCGGCCCCGCCCGGGAAGGTGAAGCCGCCGTTGACGTGGACGGCCGCGACGTGTTCGGGGTCGACGATGCCCAGGTCGCGGGTGACGCCGACGCCCCGGTCACCGCCCTGGGCGACGTAGCGGTCGTATCCGAGCCGCGACATCAGTTCCGCCCAGGCTTTCGCGATGCGGCGGGTGGTCCAGCCTTCGTCGGGGCTGGGTCCGGAGAAGCCGTAGCCGGGCAGGGACGGGATCACCAGGTGGAAGGCGGGGCCGTCGGCGCCGTGTGCCTTCGGGTCGGTCAACGGGCCGATGATGCCGGTGAACTCCACGATGGAGCCGGGCCAGCCGTGGGTCAGCAGCAGCGGGATCGCGTCGGGGTGCGGGGATGTGACGTGCAGGAAGTGGATGTTGTGGCCGTCGATCTCGGTGGTGAACTGGGGAAACTCGTTGAGCTTCGCCTCGGCGGCCCGCCAGCTGTATTCGTGGCGCCAGTACTCGGTGATGCGTCGCAGATACGACAACGGGACGCCGCGACTCCATGCGGCGCCCGGGTAGGCGGCCGGCCATCGGGTGGCGTCGATACGGGTGTTGAGGTCGTCCAGATCGGACTGGGAAATGTTGATGCGAAACGGTTCCATGCCGGTAAGCATGTGAGTAAACAGGCACCGTCGACATCGGTAAAACCATATATTTACGCTGGAAGATCGTCCTGTTTCGTTCCGTTCAGGAATCTTGTCAGTAAGCGGGGCCGCTGGCATAGTTGGCCGGTGGCACCCCGCGTCATCAGCCCCGTCCTCATCGGACGATCACCGGAGTTGGCACGGCTCATGGACGCCCATGGCGCATCGAGCCGGGCCGCCCGGGTGTGCCTCGTCAGCGGTGAGGCGGGCATCGGCAAGACTCGGCTGTTGCGCGAGTTCGCCAGCAGGCTGGACGATCGGGTGCGGGTCCTGACAGGCGAATGCCTGGAACTGGGCGCCGAGGGCCTGCCGTACGCGCCGTTTCTCGCGGTGATCCGCCAGCTCATCCGCGAACACGGGGTCGCCGCGATCACCAGGACGCTTCCCGGCGACGGCCCCTACGCGTTGGCGTCCTGGCTGCCCGCCATCGGCGAACCGCTGTCCGGCGTGGACGCGGAACTGGGCCGGATCCGGCTGTTCGGCGAGGTCCTGGCGTTGCTGGAGGGGTTGGCCACCCAGCGACCGTTGGTGCTGGTGCTGGAGGACCTGCACTGGGCCGACCCGTCCAGCCGGGCGCTGCTGGGGTTCCTGGCGGGCAGCCTGACGGCACCCGACGTCCTGATCGTCGGCTCCTTCCGTTCCACCGACGTGGAGGGCGCCCACCCGCTGTGCGAACTCGTCATCCGGCTGACCCGCGATCCGGCGGTGACGTCGATATCCCTGCGACGGCTCAGCGTGCACGAAGTGGGGCGCCAGCTGGCCGCCATACACAACCGGGAGCCCGACCCGCACCGGATCACCCAGGTGTACCAGCGCAGCGACGGCAACCCGTTGTTCGTCGAAGCGCTCAGCACCGCCGAACCCGGCGACCCGGTGCCGCTGCGATCCCTGCTGCTGTCCGGAGTGGACGACCTTTCCGAAGCGGCCGGGCTGGTGCTGCGCCACGCCGCCGTGGCCGGGAACCAGGTCGGGCACCGGCTGCTCAGCGCGGTGCTGCCGCTGGCCGACACCGAAGCCGAGTCCGCCATCCGGGCGCTGGCCGACCGGCACCTGCTGGTGATCACCGAGGACGGCTACCGGTTCCGGCACGCGCTGATCCGCGACGCGGTCTACGAGCGTCTGCTTCCGGGCGAACGCATCCGGCTGCATCGCGGGTTCGCCGAGACCCTGCGCGATCATCCGGACGCGGTCCCGGCCGAACGGCTGCCCGCCGAGCTGGCCGCGCACTGGCACGCCGCCGAGAACGTCGAGGAAGCGCTTGCGCACGCCTGGCGCGCCGCGCGGGTGGCGGCCACCGCCTACGCCTACGACGAGCAGCAGCGGATGTTGGAGTTGGTCCTGGACCTGTGGCCCCGCGCCAAGGACCCGGCTGCGCGGCTGGGCGTCGACCGGGACGCCGTGGTCGAGCTGGCCGCGACCGCTTGCGTCCATAGTGGTGACTTCACTCGCGGCGACGAGCTGGTCAGCGCCCTGCTGGAACCCGCGGTCGACGACCCGGACGGGGCAGGCGATCCCGAGAGAGTCGCCGCACTGCTCGAACTGCGCGGCGTACTGCGCAACCGGCACAACACCAGCGGCCTGCCCGATATCGAGGCCGCGCTGGCGCTGCTGCCGTCCGACGAACCCACCCGGCTGCGCGGCCGGTTGCTGGCGGCACTGGCCCACACCCGCATCAGCGTCCGGGATCTGGCCGAGGTCCGCGAACCGGCCACCGAGGCGGTGCGGATCGCCCGGCTTCACGACGACCCCGGCACCCTGGCGAAAGCGCTTGCGGCGCTGGGAGTCGCCGAAGGTCTGGAGACCGGCGTGGACGCCGCCGAACCGGTGTTCGCCGAGGCCACCGAACTGACCCAGCGGCTGGGTGACCACCCCACGCTGATGTCGATCTCGCAGTGGCACGGCAACGTCCTGGTCAACGGCGGCCAGTTCCGCAAAGCGGCGACGGCAATCCGGCGCGGCATCGCCGCCGCCGAGCGGCTGGGGCTCATCCACAGCCGAGGGCCCGCCCTGTCGATCAGCCTCGGGTTCGCCCTCGAACAACTCGGCGACTGGCCCGAAGCGGCGAAGGTCTACCGCGACGGTCTGTCGTGGACCGCGGCACCGCTGTACCGCATCGGACTGCTGCGGGGACTGGGCGGCATCGCCATCGCCACTGGTGAACTCGACGAGGCACAGCTGCTGGCCACCGAGATCGACGCGCTGGTCGACGCCGCGAACACCGCCCCGACCTGGCGGGTGGAACAGGCGACCTACCGGTTCCGGCTCGCGATGGCGCGCGAGGAACACGACGAGGCCGAGACGATCATGCGGCGGTTGCTGGACGATTTCGCCGTGGTGTCGAACTCGACGTCCGGATGGTATGTCCTGTCGCTGGCGGCGGACCTGCGCTCCCGGCGTTCGAGCGCCGATGCCGGGTGGCGGAGGGAACTGTTGGCGCTGGCCGAACCGCTGACCATCCCCGGCCGTTTCGAAGCCGCCCATCGGGCGGGGTTCCTCGCCGCTGTCGATCACGAGGATCCGTCGGGCTGGCGGAGTGCGGCAACGCTGTGGCGGGAGCTGGAGGCTCCGCACCAGTTGGGGTGGTGCCTGGTGGGCTTGGCCGAAGCGCTGCGAGCCAGTGGTCAAGCCGCCGAGGCGATACGAGCTCGCGGCCAGGCCGCCGACTCGCCGCCGCGAGCCAGCGGGCAAGCTGCGGATGCGCTGCTGCGAACCAGTGGCCAAGCCACCGACGCCCTGCTGCGAACCAGTGGCCAAGCCAGCGACGCGCCGCTGCGAACCAGCGGGCAAGCCGCGGACGCGCTGCTGCGAGGCCGTGGCCAAGCCGCCGACGTCCCGCTGCGAGCTCGCGGCCAAGCCAGCGACGCGCCGCTTCGGGAAGCCGCGACCATCGCGGCCAAGCTCGGCGCTCGGCCACTGGCCGAGCGCGTCGCCCGGCTGGCGGCTCAAGTCGGTATCGCCGTGGGCGAAGCGCCGCAAGCAAACCCAGGCCCGGGACGCGGACTCACAGCGCGCGAAGTGGACGTGCTGCGGCTGCTCGCGAAGGGGCTGAGCAATCGCCAGATCGCGGGTGAGCTGTTCATTTCCGTGTCGACAGCGGGAGTGCACGTGTCGCGGATTCTGGCGAAGCTTGAGGTCGCGAGCCGGGGCGAGGCGGCGGCGCTTGCGCATCGTGAACAGTGGTTCGGTTAGCTCGGGTTTGGTTAGCTCGCAAGACTGCGAGCATGCAAGGCGGGCCGCTCGCGGAGGGCGAGCGGCTGCTTCAGTTCTGGCTACAACTCACTCTTCGGTACTGGCTACAGGTCACTCTTCACGGTCGCAAGGAAGGCCAGGTAGTCAGTGCGGTCAAGTTCCACTATCGGTCGCCTGCCAACGAACTGGCTGTCAGACACTTGCGGTGTCCTGCCGTCCAGTCGCACTTCGACACAGTTGTTGTTCGTGTTGGTTCCGCTGCGGCTTGACCGTCGCCACGAGCTCGGCCGGTACGTCATTTGAAGAACTCCCTGACTGGAACGGATAGGTCGCGGGCGTGGCCAACGCCGCCCCTGAAGAACTTACCCCTATGACTGTGCGCGGACACGAAACCAGCCCCGCGCGGCGAAGCGACACGGATAAATGGTTCCTCTCCCTCTCCGAACTCCAGGACGTTCACCTCCCACCCCATCAAGTCGTATCGACCGGCGGCGAACGGGATTACTCTGATGTCCGCGAACGGCAGCGTCGACAGTTCCAGCACGTGTTGCCGGAGCTCGTCGTTCGCTTGAGCGCCGAGATCAACGGCGAACGCCGCTTCACCGATCAAGCAAACTATCGATCGCCTGGATTTCAGCCATCGTGATCGCCTAGCTTCACGAAAGCGAATCGTCTGATCCCATTCGGCCTCTGCGTCGTCATAGCTGACTTTCGTGGTCCGAAGGATTACTTCGACGTAGGAGCGAGGCTGGATAAGTGACGGTATCGCCGTTGAGTCATGGAAGACGGCCCGGGACGCACGCTCCTCCCGCTGTAGGTATAGCCATCCGTCCTTGTCAATCACTCCGGCGTAAGCGTCCGTCCAATCATCCATATAGGTCGCGTCAGCCAGCTTGACCAGGTGCTCTATCAGCACCCTGTCCGTCTTGTAGAACGCACAGATGTCCCGAACGAAGCCCCGCTTGACTACCCGCTTCCGCCCCTCCTCGATGTCGAGTAGCGTCCGATCTGAACAGATGTTCCTTGGGATCTCTCGTTTCGAATAGCCCTTAGGCTTTCCCGGGCGTTCCCGATTCCGTTCCGCCTTTAGCTGTAGTCCCAATTCGACTGCCGCCGTGCTGGCGGGGTTCGCGTCACTGCTCATGCACGGATCATAAATGCGAAGTGGCGCAATCCATAGCGCGTGTCGTCTTGTTTTCACAGATCCGCCGCAATTTGGCACTTTCTTAAGACGAATCCGAAATTACGACCGGCGATAATTTCCGATTTCAAATAAAGAAGGCCGCATTGACAACAATTCCGGCCACAAGAGCCAGTCCTGTCGCGACAGCCAAAGCCAATAGTGCGAACAGCCGCTCCCGCACAGCTCGCGCCAACACCAACGGAAGCAGCAACCCGACGACGACGTAAACCCACGCCGCGCCAATCCCCGGACCGCTGTTCGAGTTCACATCGCGCGCCAAGTTGAAAAAGTTGAGCCCCTCCATGATCCACACCGAACCGGTGATTCCAGCGGCGCACGAACGCACCAGCCACCATCGGTCCCGTGAACCGTCCACTGCGGAGCCGTCAGCCCCCGCCACCGGCCGCTCGCCGGCCACGCCCGCGTCACTCCCCGCCACGTCCGCTCCCGGCCGGTACCGGAACAGCGAACCCGCCGCGCCGTACACCGGTCCGGCAACGGCTCCGGCCGCCACCCAGATCACGATGGCCGCCATCCCGGCGGCGAACCCGCGCAGCTCCGTCGTCGCGTAGTAGCCGACGACAAGACCCACCTGGGTCAGCAGCCCCGCGAGCGCCGCCGTCACCCAGCGGCCCGGCACGAGCACCCCGGCCGCGAACGCGAACATCACCCACGGCGAGGCCGAATTCGCCAGCGCCGCCCAGCCGCCGCCCAGAATGGTCTGTCCGTATGAGGTCGCCACTCCCCCGAACAGCCCCACCACCAGAGCTAGTGGCCACACCAGCCACGACGGTCGCACCGGGCCAACGGGGGTGTCGTCTGCACGCATCGGCCCACTGTGCCAGAGTCCGTCCGGCGTCGTGAAATCCGCGGCCTTGTCTAAGTGGGAAAACTTGTTAGGGTTCGACGGTATGACTGAGCCCGGCGCCTCGCAACGGTCGACGAACGTCGCCGCGCCCAGCTCACGCCTGCGATACGGCCGGTTCGACGGCCGATCGCTCCAGGTTCGTCAGGTTCTCCCGCATCACAACCTCTCCGTCGCGGTCACCTGGGCCGATGCCCGAAATCCGCGCCCGATTGGAGCCGTCGACATGACCCATGTCCCCGGTTTCGCCGAATTCGATATACCGCTGACGAAGCACTCACCACCTCAAAAGGGGTGTGAGCCGCCTGGTTAGCGGGTATCGGGAAAGTTACCTGTCCCGCGAGGGAGAAATGGAGACCGAGATGACCACATCGCTGCCCCGGCACGGCGGCGACGCGCCACCGTCGGCCGTCCCGAGCAACGAGAACGAAGAGATCCCCCCGAGTCAGTGGCACGACCGGAAGCTGTTCTTCCGTCACTGGCTTCGCGCCCCCGGTGTCACCGGGGCGATGCTTCCGTCCTCCCGCGCCATGGCCCGCACCATGGGCACGGTGCTGGAGGGCTACCAGTCCCCCACCGTCGCGGAGCTGGGCTCCGGCACGGGTGCGGTGACCGCCGTGATCCAGCAGCGGCTGCGAGGCGCTTCGCCGCATCTCGCCATCGAGATCCACGAGGAGTTCGCGAGCCGGCTCCAGAAGCTGTATCCCGACGTCAGCGTGGTCAACCAGTCGGCCGCCGACCTGGAGCAGATCCTCAAGGAGCACCAGATCGACTCGCTGGACGTCGTCATCAGCGGGCTCCCGTTCACGGCGTTCACTCCGCAGTTGCAGTCCGACATCCTGGACGCCGTGGTCGGCTCCCTGAACGAGGACGGCGTGTTCGCGACCCACCGCTACGTGGGTGCCGGGTACTTCCCGGCCGCGCAACGGTTCCGCGCGCTGCTGGAGAGCCGGTTCGCCGAGGTGACGGTCAGCCGTCCCAACTTCGGCAACCTGCCACCGGCTCGGCTGCTGACCGCTCGCGGGCCACGTAAATCCCCTACCACCTGATCCGAATATTCACCGGCGGACGGGAGCGAAAACGCTCCCGTCCGCCGGTTTCGCGTGTTCGATGGACGGTGTCGGCCCGCGGTGCTAACGTACAACCAAATGGTTGTAGATGATATCGACGACGAGGCCACCAGCCAGGTGTTCCACGCGCTGGCCGACACCACCCGCCGCGACATCCTGCGCCGCGCGGTGAGCGGCGACCTGTCGGTCTCCCGCCTCGCCGAGCACTACCCGATGAGCTTCGCCGCGGTGCAGAAGCACGTGGCGGTCCTGGAACGAGCCGGGCTCGTCTCCAAACAACGCAACGGCAGAGAGCACCTCGTCAAGACGAACCCACGAGCGGTTCGCGCGATCCGCGACACCATCGACCGACTCGAGAACGCGTGGTTCGGCCGCATCGAGCGGATGGCGCGACTGCTCGACGAAGACACGAAAGGACAACCGACATGACCGTCACCAGCGTCGACAAGGACCTCGACAACCTGACCCTCACGCTCGTCGCCGACTTCGAGGCCCCCGTGGCCGAAGTCTGGCAACTGTGGGCCGACCCGCGCAAACTCGAACGCTGGTGGGGTCCGCCGACCTACCCCGCCACCGTCGAGGAACACGACCTCACCCCCGGCGGCGACGTCACCTACTTCATGACCGGCCCCGAAGGCGACCGGCACCGCGGCTGGTGGCGTGTCGACGCCGTCGAACCGCCCACCTCGCTGGAGTTCACCGACGGCTTCGCCGACGCCGACGGCAAACCCGTCGCCGACATGCCCGTCACCACGATGCGGATGCGCCTGACCGAACACGACGGCGGCACCCGCATGGAGATGCGCTCGACCTTCGACACCCGCGAACAGATGGAACAACTCGACAAGATGGGCATGACCGAGGGCCTCAAACAGGCCGTCGGCCAGATGGACGCCCTGCTGCCCGGCTGACGACCGGCCGCACCACCGCCGCCGAGAGCCGAGCCCCGCCGTGCCCATGTCGCCACCACGGCGGGGCTCAACCCCGTCCGGGTTTGGCGCATTGGCTACCGGGTACCCGTCAGGGATCGGTCGGACGTGGCCGTCGGTATCCGACTTCGGTGGGGTGGTGGACATGAAAGCCGTTACCTGGCAAGCACCGGGAGAACTCAGCGTCGAGAAGGTGGCCGACCCTGCCATTCTGGAGCCGACCGACGCGATCATCCGGGTCACGTCGACGGGGATCTGCGGGTCCGACCTGCATCTTTACAGTCTGCTGGGCATGTGTCTCGAACCCGGGGAGATCCTGGGTCACGAGCCGATGGGGATCGTGGAGGAGGTCGGCAGCGCCGTCACCTCGATACAGCCCGGGGATCGGGTGGTGGTGCCGTTCAACATCGCCTGCGGAACGTGCTGGATGTGCGTGCGGGGGCTGACCTCGCAGTGTGAGACCACCCAGGTGCGGCAGAGCGGCAAGGGTGGTCAGATCTTCGGCTACACCTCGCTGTACGGGGCGATACCCGGGGGGCAGGCGGAGTTGTTGCGGGTGCCGCAGGCGCAGTTCGGGCCGGTGAAGGTGCCACACGACGAGTCTCATCGGTACCTGTTGCTGTGCGACGTGCTGCCGACGGCCTGGCAGGGCGCCAGTTACGCCGAGGTGGGGCCGGGCGACAACGTCGTGGTCGTCGGCTTGGGACCGGTCGGACAGTTGGCGGCGCGGGTAGCGCGGCTGTTCGGGGCCGACACGGTCATCGGGCTCGACCGGGTGGCCGAGCGGCTGTACATGGCGGCCCGCAACGGAATCCACACGGTGGACATCTCGCGCCACGATCCGGCCGAGCTGGTGCGGGACCTGACCGACGGGCGCGGGGCCGACGCCGTGATCGAAGCGGTGGGAATGGAGGCGCACGGGGCTCCGGCGCCGGAATCGGAGCAGGAGACCCTCGCGGCGTTGCCGAAGTCGGTGGCCCGAGTGGCCGTCGAGTCGTTCGGGGGCGACCGGATGGCGGCGCTGACCCTGGCGTTCCAGTTGGTGCGGCGCGGCGGGGCCGTGTCCATCCTGGGGGTCTACGGGGGCCGGGCCAATCCGATGCCGTTGATGGACCTGTTCGACAAGCAGATCACGCTGCGGATGGGGCAGACCAACGTGCGGCACTGGCTCAAGGAGATCCTGCCGGAGATCGAGCGGCCGGACGATCCGCTGGGGCTCGACGACCTCGTCACGCACGAGTTCCCGCTCACCGAGGCTCCCCGGGCGTACGAGTGGTTCGCGCGCCAGCAGAACGGCTGCGTCAAGGTCGTACTGCGGCCATGAAGCGCTCGGCGGCAACCGGAAACCGAACAACATCCACACCAGAAGGAGGACTCGACCATGAACACGATCGCACCGCTGCCGCAGGAGACCGTCTCGCCGCGTACCGCGGTCATCACCGGTTCCGATTCCGGTATCGGGCGCGCCATCGCCGCGGCCTTCGCCGGTGGTGGCCTGAACCTGGGCATCACCTACAACCGGGATGAGCAGGGCGCCAAGAACACCGCCGCCGAAGCCCGGCAGCTGGGCGCCGAGACCACCGTGCGGCACCTGAACCTGGCCGAGCTGCCCGAGGCCGCCGACGTCATCGACGAACTGGCCAACGAACTGGGCGGCATCGACGTGCTGGTCAACTGCTCCGGCACCGGCAGCGCCGAGGCGATGATCGACATGGACTACGACACCTGGCGCAACGTCGTCGACATCGACTTGGACGGCGCGTTCCTGTGCTCCCAGAAGGCGGCCAGGCAGATGATCTCGGCCGGGCACGGCGGCCGGATCATCAACATCACCAGCGTCCACGAGCACGCCCCCCGGGTGGGCGCGGCACCGTACTGCGCCGCCAAAGCGGGGCTGGGGGCGCTGACCAAGGTGATGGCGCTGGAGCTGGCGCAGCACGACATCACCGTCAACTCGGTGGCGCCCGGGGAGATCTCGACGCCGATGACGGGGCAGGACAACGAGGACCCCCGCGAGGAGCCGCGCCCCGGGATTCCGGCGGGTCGGCCCGGGCACGCCCACGAGGTCGCGGCGGTGGTGGCGTTCCTGGCGACTCCCGCGGCGGCCTACGTCACGGGTGCGTCCTATGTGGTTGACGGGGGCATGACGCTGATGGGGCCGCAGGCGAGTTCGGCTCTGGCCGATGAGGGTTGGCGGAAGATCTGAGGGTTTTCGAGAAGCCTCGCAGACGATATATCTATAAAAGATGTGATTGGTGAGCTGGGATGATTCGTTCCAGAACGGGAAACGCGTCGTCCCGCGGGACCCGGTGCGGATCCCGCGGGACGACGCGGTTCATGGCGATCGAATCAGGTTTGGCGGCCTGACAGCGCGTCGCGGATCCGGTCGATCAGACCGGCGCCGGGCGCCACGATCAGGTTGGCCGGTGGCGTGTCGGGGGCCGACGGGTGCGGCCGGGTCGGGGCGACCTTCTTGGCCGCCAGGACCTTCTCCCCCAGGTCCTCCAGCTCGGACGCCGAGCACGCGGCGGCCAGTGTCGGCAGCAGCGTGGTCTCCTCCTCCTGGACGTGGTGCCGGATGTCGTGCATCAGTTCCTGGAGTTTGATCTCGAAGCCGGGATCGGACACGTCCATCTCGTCCAGGTCCTTCATGACCCGTTCGGCCTCGGCGTGTTCCTCGATCTCGTGGTCGGCCATCTCGTCGCCCCCCGGGACGTACTTGCGCACCGCCGGGTACATGAACTGTTCCTCGGCGACCGAGTGCCGCACCAGTTCGGCGATGACGTGATCCACCAGGTCGCGACGCTGCTTCGGCGTCGTCAGGTTCGCCTCCAGTTCGGAGAACGCCGCCTCGACGGCACGATGGTCCGCGGTGATCACGTTGATCAGATTGTTGTCATGCATGATCGCTCCTGTCTGAGCGGTTGTGCTGGCTTCACACCCCGGATTACCCGGGGTCGTCGGCGTCGAAACGACACTCAGCGGCCGTACTGCTGTTTCCGTTTGTCGCTGGCGCGCTCGGGGTCGGAGGGCGGTTTCTCCGCCAGACCCATCTCGGCGCGGACGTCGTCGATCTTCTTCTCGATGCGTTCCAGGTCCTCCGAGTCGGCGCGGAAGATCAGGTGTTTGGCGCCCAGCAGCAGGATCGCCTGGAACACCAGTTGCAGCCACTCGCTCTGCCAGTTCTCGAACGTGGAGGCCATGAACGTCGAGGCGAAATCGCCCCAGGAGAACGCGACCCCGTGCTGCCGCTGTTCCGAGGTGAACTCGGAAAGCTGGGCGAGGAACTGCCCCACCCAGGAACCGGCGAACAGGATCACCAGGACATAGACGGCACCCCAGCGCCGCAGATGCTCATGCGTTCGCCCCTTCATGACCGTTGCCCCACACCGGTTCTGAGTTCGCCCAGGCGTCCGCCCGGGACGCGTGGGCGCAGCGGCGGAGTGGCGAACCCGGCGCCGTCGCGCAGCCCGTCGAACAGTTCCCGCATGGTCTCCATGGCCGTGTAGCCCGGTTGCCAGCCCAGTTCCTCGCGGATCCGGGTGGTGTCCATGACCGGCAGGCGGCACAACGCGTCGAACAGTCCCGGCGAGGCCGGGACGGCGTGCAGCCGCCACGCCGCCGCCAGTGCCGTGCGCGCGGCCTTGGTGGGCAGGCCGAAACGGCGGGCCCGCAACAGTTCGGCGATCATCTCGCTGGTGACGGGGGGCTCGGTGGCGACGTTGAAGGCGCCCTCGGCCTCCGACAGGGTCACCGCCACGTAGGCGCGGGCCACGTCGAAGCTGTGCACCACCTGGGCGCGCACCCCCGGCAGGTTCGGCACGAACGGGATCAGGCCCGGACGCAGCAGCGCGTTCGGCAGCAGTGGACCGGCGAACAGCCGACGCTGGGAGCTGGCGGACTCGCGTTTGAACACGAAACCCGGCCGCAGCCTGGCGACCCGCAGCTTCGGGTGCTCGGCGGCGAAGATGTCCAGAAGTCGCTCCATATAAGCCTTCTCGCGGGTGTACGCCGCGCCGGGCCAGCCGTCCGTCGACCAGTTCTCGGTGACGGGCAGGTCGTCGATACCCGGCGAGTACGCCCCGACCGAGGACCCGTAGACCAGCGCGGGCACCCCGGCACCGGCGGCGGCCTCGAACACCCGCTTGCCACCCAGGACGTTGGTGCGCCAGGTGACGGCGGGGTTGTGGGTCGGCTGCAACAGCCACGCCAGGTGGATGACGGCGTCGCAGCCGTCGAACAGGCCCTCCAGCGGGTCCTCGGCGATGTCGGCGGTGACCATCTGGAGTTTCGGACAGGTCCAGCGGGGTTTGCGGCGGGCGACCCCGAGTATCGAGCCGACCCGGCTGTCCTCGGCCAGCGCGCTGACGACGCTGGTGCCGATATTCCCGGTCGCGCCCGTGACGGCGATGCGTTTGGTATTCATGGAGGACGGCTACCCATCAGAACCGTTCGCGAACCCTGCGTCGCGAATGGACGTCCAAAGAGCATCACCCCACGAGTCCAAATGGCCCTGCCATACTGAGAATCGTTGAGGGAGAATGGAACCATGAAAAATACAACGTCCGCACCCGTTGTCGTCGGGGTAGACGGTTCGGCGGAAAGTCTCGCCGCGGTCTCCCTGGCAGCCGCAGAAGCGGCACTGCGTGACGCACCGCTGCGAGTGGTGCACGCACGTGTTTCCGGTGCGACCGCCGACGCCGAAACCCTTGTTCCCCATGACGTTTCGGCGACCATGGCGGCCGCGCTTCGCACCGCCCTGGACGCCCGGCCCGGGCTCGAGATCACCACCGAGATCATCGATGCCTCCGCGTCCACCGTCCTGCTGGACGAATCCGACAAATCCGCCGTCCTGGTCATCGGGTCCCGGGGCGCTGGCGGAGTCTCGCAGCTGCTGCTCGGCTCCGTCGCGCTCGACGTGGTCACCCGCGCCCACCGGCCGGTCATGATGGCCCGCGGCACCGAGCCCGCCACCGACGCGCCCGTCGTCGTCGGAGTCAGCGGAGCCCCCACCGGACGCGACGCCATCGGCTACGCCTTCACCGAAGCCGAAGCCCGCGGCGTCCCGCTGCACGCGGTACACGCGTTCAACTACCCGTACACCCGCGACGCGTCACAGATCTCGGAGCGCGAGCACGAACGCGCCAACCGGCTGCTGGCCAACTGGGTGGGCGAGTGGCGCGACAGGTACCCGACGGTCGCGGTGCACCTGTTCTCGGTGCACGCCCTCGACCCCGTCGCGGCGCTGCTCGACTTCTCGAGTTCGGCGAGCATGCTGGTGCTGGGTTCCCGGCATCGCGGCAAGCTGCGGACCCGGCTGCTGGGTTCGACGGGCTACACGCTGATGCGCACGAGCCAGTGCCCGTTGGCGATCGTCCACAAAGAGCAGCAGTCGGGACAGCCGCAGCACTTCGTCAGCACGCTGGAGCGCGCGAAGGTCTGAGGGCCGGGTCGTCAGCGACGCGGACCGAGGCGGTTGTTCGCGTTGAGGGTCGTGGCGGTGTGCAACCGCCGCAACGCCTGTCGCTGGTTGGTGGGCGACTCCTCGCGGTGCAGCAGCCTGCGTGAATACGCGGCCACGACGTCGTGCAGCCGGTAGCGGTGCGCGTGCCGTCGCACCAACAGGTGCCGGTCGTACAGCCGCTCCAGGTACTTGTCGATCAGGTCGACGTCGCGATCGGCCAGGACGGCGATGTCGTACGCGGAGAAGTCGAAGCCGGGATACAGACCCAACAGCCGGAACACCCGTCGGATCTCGGGTTCGAGGCGGTGGCACGACCCGGCCAGGATCGGGTGGCTGGCCTCGTCGCGGGGCAGCGCGGCCAGCCGGTCGGCGTGGTCGGCCAGGCTCCACGCGGCCTCGGCCGGGTCGGAGAGCTGGCCGCCAAGTGCGACCAGGTCGAAGGGACGGCCGCCGCACAGCTCGTTGATGAGCCGCACCGTCACGCCCGGTTCCCGGTTCACGCGGCCGAGCCGGTCGAATCCGTCCAGTAGCCGGACGCACGAGGGATAGTCGAGCGGGCCGACCTCTATGCCGTGGCCGGGTTCGGTCAGCGGCAGCCGCTCCTGGGAGGTGGCGACGATGGCCAGGTTCGGCGCGCCGCTGGTGAACTGGCCGAGGTGGGCCGCGTCGGAGACGTTGTCCAGCAGCAGCAGCGCGCGTTGACCGGCGAGGGTGTTCAGCAGCCGGTCCCACATCTGTTCCACCGTGGACAGCGCGAGGATCGCGGAGTCGCGCACGCCCAGCAGTTTGACGATCGCGGCCAGCACCTCGAACGGTGGCGTGGGTTCCAGCCGGGTGTCGAAGCCGTGGAGGTCCACGAAGAATCGTCTGCTCAGGTCCGGATACTTCCGCGGCAGCCGGTGTGCCAGCTGGACGGCCAGTTCCGTCTTGCCCATGCCCGCCGGGCCGGTGAACGCCACCACCGGCTGGCTTCTGCGCGCCCAGGCGTCCTCGACGGCGGTCAGTGCCCGCTCCAGCAGCGGTTCGCGTCCGGTGAACTCGCCGCTGCCCGCCGGAATGGAGTCGGAGACGTCGGCCAGGGCCGCGATGGAGCGACGGCCGTCGGCCACCTGGCAGACCTGGTCGAGTCGCAGCAGCGACGCCTCCGGCAGGCCGAGCGCCTTGGCGATGTCCAGCACCAGATCCCGGTCGAGCCGTTTGCGGCCCTGCTGGAAACAGTCGTTGACGGTCTGCCGGGCGGTCTGGCGGGCGTTGCGGGACAGCCGGATCGCGTTGTCGCGCAGGGTGAGTTCGCGGAACGACACCCCACCGGCCCAGGTGCGCAACTGCTGGAGATAGGCGCAGACCTCGTCCGGGGTCCGGCAGTCCGGCACGGCGGGTGCTTGACGCATCGGCTGTCCTACCAGGGAAAGGCAACACGGGGGGCGGTCAACACGGTACCAAGCGTTCCGACCGGGGCGACGCCCTTGCGGACACAAATCGATTTGCATATGCTGGTGGGGCTTCCCGACCCCAGGAGTCTTTCGTGCACATCGACGTTTCCCAAGTGCAGAACACCGGGCAACGCATCGGCCGTGTCGGCGCCGACGCCGAGTCCTACCTGCGCACTATGTCCGGCCCGCTGCAACAGTCCACCCAGGCCAACACCGGTTTCTCGGCGGTGCAACGACTTCGCCAGGTGCTGGACACACTGGCCAAGCAGACCGGCGAGCTCATCACCGGCACCAACACCACGGCGGGCAACGTCGGCAAGGCCGCGCAGGCGCACGCCCGCGCCGAGCAGCGCAACCAGCGCTCGATGCGGGACCTCAACCAGCAACTGGCCGCCAAGAACATCAAGGGCCCCAAAGGATCAGGGGGTTCGACACCGTCGAAGGTGCCCACCCCGACGCCCAACCCGCTGCGCGAGGTGCTCGGCCCGGGCGGGAAACCGGCCGAGGCCAGCCCGACCCAGATCGCCCCCGCCTCCGGCAAACCGGGTTCCCGGCAGGAGTTCATCAACAACGTCGGCAACGCCGCCAAGGCCGGTCAGGAACGCTTCGGCGTCCCGGCCTCGGTGGCCTCGGCACAGGCCATTCTGGAGTCCGGCTGGGGCAAGAGCGGGCTGGCCCAGGAGGCCAACAACTACTTCGGCATCAAGTGCGCCGACGGCGACCCGGGTTCCACCGCGAGCTCCTGTGTGAACTACAAGACCTGGGAAGTCATCAACGGCAACGACACCACGGTTCGCGACGCGTTCCGCGCCTACGACTCCCCTTCGGACTCGTTCCTGGACCACGGCCAGTTCCTGAGCGAGAACCCGCGTTACGCCGAGGCGTTCAAGCACACCGACGACCCGGACCAGTTCATCCGCGAGGTCCACAAGGCCGGGTACGCCACCGATCCCGGTTACGCGGACAAGATCATCGGCCTGATGCAGAAGTACGACCTGTACCGCTTCAACCAGTGAGGTAGTCGCGGACGTTTTGCTGGAAGGTCAGTACCCCGCGTTCCAGGCGCGGGGCGACCGGTCCGATGCTGAACCGTGGTGACCGGATCCCGCGTTGCAGTGCCTCGCAGCAGAAGACGTCCTCCTCCACGACGGTGTAGCGCCGCTGGTCCTGGGACGCCTTGCGGATCGCGGCGCGCACCGAGCTTCGGGTGCGGATCGCTGAGACCATGCCACCGGCCAGTGACCTGATCGGACGGAAGACCCGGGCGGCGGCCTCGGTGACGAGTCCCCTGGCGAGCGCGCCGTTCTGACCGGCCGCGACCCGGGCGCGCAGCCGCACCGTGGTGGTCTCGGCCCCGGTGGGGATGACCTCGACGCTGACCCAGAACGTCGGTCCGGTGAGGACGAAGGTGTTGGGGAAGATCATGCCGAAGGACGATCCGTACCAGCGCGGGTCGATGTGGATGGGACGCAGTCCGGCGCGCACCTCCGAGGGCGGCATGTGCCCGGGCTTCTTGGGCGGTTCGTAGAAGGACCAGTGCCATTGTCCACACTGGTGTTGTTCCTGGCGTTTGTGGTCGTACTCGGCGAGGTTGTCGCGGTGGACGTAACCGAGGTGGTAGTTGTCCAGGGCGTTCTCCATGAAGATCTTCCAGTTGCACTTCAGGTGGTGGACCTCGGGTTCGCCCGGTTCGGTCAGTTCCAGCGGGTCGACGGGGGCGACGCGCTGCGGCAGGTCGGCCAGCCATTCGTCGAGGGGCTGGGCGGCGGGATCGGGGTGGACGAACAGCATGCCCTGCCACTGCGCCAGCCCGGCCGGGTGCAGGCCGAGCGTGGAGCGGTCGGGGGCGGGGTCGAGTTCCTTGCGCTGCGGGGTGGCCAAAAGGCAACCGTCCAGGCCGTAGGTCCAGTTGTGGTACGGGCACACGATCGCGCGTTTGACCACACCGGACTGCGGCAGCACGGCGGCTCCCCGGTGGCGGCACAGGTTGTGGAACGCGCGCAGCACGCCTTCGCCGTCGCGCAACACGACCAGCGGATGCCGACCGGCCTGGACGGACTGGAACGCGCCGGGCGGGCCGTAGTCGTCGGCCATCCCGGCGAACTGCCAGGTGTCGCCGAACAGTTCGGCCTGTTCGCGGTCGAACCATTCGCGGGAGTAGTAGGTCTCCGGTCGCAGGATCTGGTGGTTGACGGCGGTCATGTCGTGCCTTCCTTCGTGGTGGGGTCGGGTTCGTCGGCGGTCTGGCCGCCGCGCAGTCCACGGGCGGTACCGGCGAACACCGCCGCCAGCAGGCATCCGGCGCCGATCACCGCGAAACCGGTGGCCGGTCCGCCGGTGTCGACGACCGGGCCCATGACGAGCAGGCCCAGTGGCCCGGCGGCCAGCGCCAGCGAGGTGTAGCTGCCGATGACGCGGCCGCGCAGTCGTTCCGGGGTGCGGCGCTGCATGATCACCGCGGCGATGGGGTTGATCGGTCCGGCCGCGACGCCGACGGCCAGGCCCAGCGCCAGCATGACCGGGACCGGCGGCAGCAGCGCGAATCCGGCGATGCCCAGTCCGACAAGCGAAACCGAGGCGATCAGGGTGCCGCGTTCGGTGAGCCGGTGGGCGGCGAACCCGTAGCCGACGGCGCCGGCGAGGCCGCCGAGGGCGAAGGCGGTGAGGATGAGCCCGTACTGGCTCGCGGCGCCGGTGGCCTGTAGGTGGGCGTTGAGCACCACCGATTCGAAGGGCGCGATGAACGCGACGATGATCGTGGCCGTCAGCGCCACGGCCCGCAGTCCGGGTTCGCGCACCACGAACTTCAGGCCCTCGGCCACGGCGCGCAGGTACGGCTGTGGTCGCGGCGGCGGCGAGATGGTGCGGGGCACGGCGAGGACGGTCAGCAGCGCCGAGGCCAGGAACAGGGCGACGGTGACCCACAGGGCGCCGAAGCCGCCCAGCGCGGCGATCAGGATTCCGCCCAGGCCGGGGCCGACCATGTTGCCGACGCTCTCGGCGGCCTCACCCCACGCGTTGACCTTGGTCAGCTCGGTGCCGGTGACCCTGGCGACGTCGGGCCGCAGCGATTCGCGGGCGGCGGTTCCGGGTCCGTCGAACACCGCGCCCAGGGCGACCAGGGTGAGGATCAGGCCGGTGCCCAGTCCGACGAGGCTGTCCAGCAGCGGCAGGGCGGCGACGGCCGCGGCGCTGCACAGGTCGGCGGCCACGGCGCACACGGTGCGTCCGAACCGGTCGATCAGCGCGCCGCCGAACAGGGACGACAGTGCCACCGGCAGGATCGCCGCCGCCCCGGCGAGTCCGGCGACGGTGGCGCTGCCGGTGCGGGCGTACACCACCCAGGGCACGGCCACCGCGACGATGGCGTTGCCGGTGATGGACAGGGTGGTGGAGGCGAGCAGACCGACCAGCGGACGGCGGTCCGCACTCTGCCCGATCTGAACACTCATGTTCAGAACTATACACACGTGCTCGAATCAGAGCATCAAGGTTCAGTTGTTGAGGTGTGAGCCGGACCTACGCCGCTCCTCCCCCGATTCCGCCCAGGAGCGTGTCGAACACCTGGGACGGCGCGTCCAGGGGCGCGAGCCGCCCCGCCGCGACGCCGTCCCAGGCGGCGTAGGTCAGCGAGTACAGCGTCGAGATCACCCACCACGGCGCCAGTTCCGGCTTGACCACCCCGGCCCGCTGCGCCTCCCGCACGAACGCGTCGATCGGTTCGTCGAGCGCCGCGACGTTGGCGGCCAGATCCGCGTCGAGATCCGCGGATGAGTGCCGCAGCAGGAAGTGCATCCTGGCTCCGAGCGGAACCAGCGTCGCGATCAACCGCCGCAGGCCATCGGCGTGTTCGGCGGCCGTCCCGTCGGCGCCGGGCAACCCGACCTCGGCGATGCCCTCCGAGATCCGCGCGACCGCGTCCCGGCTGACGGCCAGCAGCAGGTCGTCCCGTTTGGGGTAGCGCGAGTGCAGTGTGGTGCGGCTGATCCCGGCCGCCGCCGCCACGTCGCCGAGACTGGCGGTGGGGTCCGTGGTGAGGACCTCGGCGGCCACTTCAAGCAGGTCGCGTCGACCAGACCGAATATTCACACGCACCACGGTAGACGGACGTCCATGGCGGACGCGACTGCATCGAAAGATGTACCCGAATCTGGTCAGCCGAGCCGAGGCGATACGGCCGTCGGCCGTTGAGACTCGTTGGCATGTCCAAGATGATGACCGTCGCGGCGGCGGTGTCCATACTGGTGGTCGCGGGTTGCGGCACCGGCGGCGAGACCGCCGACACCGCGAACCTGAAGCGCTTCCACGACCAGGACGTCGACTGGAAGCCTTGCCCGCCCGACCTGAAGGCCCTCGGCATCACCGACCTCGACGAGAAGCAGCGCGCGCTCCTGGACACCCGCGAGTGCGCCAGCGTCGAGGTGCCCGTCGACTATCGCGATCCCGACGGCGAGCGTTTCACGCTGCCGCTGGCCCGCATCCCGGCCGCCGACCCCGAAAAGCGGGAGGGTTCGCTGCTGCTGGCATCCGGCGGTCCCGGGCTCGGCGGGGTCGACAACACGATCCAACGCCCGCTGACCAATCCGTCCCTGGTGCAGAAGTACGACCTGGTGGGTTTCGACCCGCGCGGCGTGGGCAAGAGCGAACCGGCCATCACGTGTCTGGACGACGAGCTGGTGAAGAAACAGGTCGAGGTGGACACGTCTCCGGACACCGAAGCGGAGATCGAATCCCTGGTGGCGTTCCAGGAGGACTTCACCGACGGCTGCCGCAAACGCTCGGGCGACATCCTCGAACACGTCGGGACCGTCAACGTCGCCCGCGACCTGGACATCGTCCGTGAGGTCCTGGGCGACAAGACTCTCAACTACTACGGCGTCTCCTACGGGATCCAACCCGGCGCGATGTACGCCGAACTGTTCCCGAAACACACCGGCCGCATCGTGCTGGACGCTCCCGGCCCGATCCTGCTCGACTTCGAGGAGTCGATGCGGCAGCAAACCAAGGGCATCGAACTCGGCCTGGAACGCTTCGCCGACAACTGCGTGGCCGACAACTCCTGCCCGCTGGGAGACGACCGCGACGCAGTCCTCGACGGACTGTCCACACTCTTCGATGAACTCGACGCCAAACCCATGCCCGCCGCCGATGGGGCGTCACTGACCGAGGCCGACGCCCGAATGGCGATCGCCATCGGCGTCTACGATCCGCACGGCTGGCCGAAACTGGAACAGGCGCTGTCCGACGCGACCGACGGCGATCCCGCCGGGCTGTACGCGATGGCCGGTGTGATGGCTGGTCGCGACGCCAGCGGCGGGTACTCCAACTTCTGGGAGGCCAACACCGCCGTCAACTGCGTCGACTACCCCGACACCCACGACCAAGGCGACGTCGAGAAACTCGCCAAGGAATTCGACAAACTCTCACCCCGGTTCGGCATCGGCAACGCCTGGCGGCTGAACGAATGCGCGACCTGGCCCAAGGGCGAGGGCCGCACCAAGGAACTCAACGGCAAGGGTGCGAAACCCATCCTCATCCTCGGCAACACCGGCGACCCCGACGCGATCTACGCATTCGCCGAGCAACTGGCCGAATCCCTGGAATCGGCGCGGCTGCTGACCTATCACGGTGAAGGCCACGGCGCCTACGGCGAAGGCAACGACTGCGTCGACGGCACAGTGGACAAGTTCCTTCTCGACGGAACCGATCCGGGCGAGGCCGCGACGTGCCGGGGCTTAGACGCCCCGGCCGTCGCGGCCGGGCGGGTTCACTTCTTCGGCGGGAACCGCACGATCATGTCGCCGTTGGGCTGCTCCCGGTCGCTGGTGGCCACCCACAGGTAGCCGTCGGGGCCGTACTCGACCGCCCGCAGTCGTCCGTAGCCCTCGTCACCGACCAGCGCGTCCTGGGTCTCGCCGTCCTGGCTGACCATCCACAGTCGCTGGCCGCGCAGCGCCCCGACATAGAGCGTCTCGTCGGCGATGGCCATTCCGGCCGGTGACGCCTCGGCGGGGGTCCAGGTCGCGATCGGGTCGATGTAGTCCGGATCGCCGCCGGGTCCCTCGTACTTCGGCCAGCCGTAGTTGCCGCCGGCCTCGATCTTGTTCACCTCGTCGGCGGTGTCGAGCCCCAGTTCGCTGGCGTAGGGCTGTCCGTGCGAGTCGAAGTCCAGGCCCTGCACGTTGCGGTGCCCGAGGCTGTACACAAGGGAGTCCTCGAACGGGTTGTCGTCGGGGACGTCGCCGTCGGGTTCCATCCGCAGGATCTTGCCCGCCAGCGAGTCGGGGTCCTGCGCCAGTTCACCCTTGCCGGTGTCGCCGGTGGTCGCGTACAGCATGTCGTCGGGACCGAAGCGCAACCGGCCGCCGTCGTGCATCGTCCCGGTGGGTATGCCGGTGACGATGCTCTCGGGTTCCGGATCCTTGAGGCTGAGGCTCGCGATCCGGTTGCCGTCGGCGGCGGTGTAGTAGATGAAGATCTCGCCGTCGTCCTTATAGTCCGGCGACAC
Source organism: Stackebrandtia nassauensis DSM 44728 (assembly GCF_000024545.1). GTDB lineage: Bacteria > Actinomycetota > Actinomycetes > Mycobacteriales > Micromonosporaceae > Stackebrandtia > Stackebrandtia nassauensis. The sequence goes on along the minus strand of NC_013947.1, from coordinate 2,911,408 downwards.
CGCGATGCCCGTCAGCCCAGCCTCCAGACTGGACCCGGGGGTGCACTCCTTGATCTTGGTCACGAGTTTCGGCTTGTGCCCCGGCTTCATCCGGTAGATCTCGGCCTTCTCCCGTTGCGTGAACAGCACTTCGCCGTTGGGGAGGTAGGCCATCCCCCAGGTCACCTTGAGCCCTTCGGCCATGACCTCGGGTTTGGAGAAGTCGAACTCGGATTCCACGCCGGTCTTGGCGTCGGGTTCGGTCTCCGCGTGAGCCACGGCGATCCCGCCCGTGGCCGCGATACCGACCGTCGCCACCGCGACCGTCAGCGACAAGATCGTACGACGATTCATCTATGCCCCTTTCTCGAACCGTTAATTCGCAGGGACCTTATCTGTGATACTTCGGACAGTCAATATCCACTGTGGGCTGTAATGGCGACCGTCAAATCACGCTCACGGGACCAGCGGGTTGCCGGACGAGCCGTCGCCCAGATCGAGCAGCAGTCTGCGCAGCAGCCCCGCGAGCTGTTCCTGGTCGCGATCGCTGAGCTTGCCGAGCAGCTGCGTCTCCAGGTTGGCGTGGCTTTCGACGACCGGGTCGATCAGTTCCCGGCCCTTGTCCGACAACGTGATCAGCACGCTGCGCCGGTTGTCGGGATCGACTTCGCGGGTCACCAGTCCCCTGGCCACGAGCCGGTCGATGCGGTTGGTGATGGCCCCGGAGGTGACCATCGCCGATTCGACGAGCTGTCCCGCGGTGAGCTGGAACGGGGGGCCGTTGCGGCGCAGGGTGCCCAGGATGTCGAACTCCCACAGTTGCAGGTCGTGCTTGGCGAAGTTGGCGCGCAGTTCGCGTTCCAGCAGGCGGTTGGCGCGCTGGATCCGGGCCACCACACCCATGGCGGTGGTGTCGATGTCGGGTCGTTCGACGCGCCACTGGTCGAGCCGCCGGTCGACGTTGTCCTCCACGTTCTCGTCCCTCCCGAAACATCTCAACGCTCAACTGTTTGACGTTAGCGTATCAGGGAGCTAATCTCGTGAACGTTAAACATTTCAACGTTAAGGAGATGCGATGACTCAGGCTCCGAGTCGACCGGCATCGCGCGGCGGCGTCCGGTCCAGCGGCGTCGCGGGAGTGACCATGCTGACCGCGACGGTTCCGGCCGTATGGGGCACCACGTACCTGGTCACCACCGAATTCCTGCCGCCCGGTCATCCCCTGGTGTCCAGTGTGATCAGGGCACTGCCCGCCGGACTGGTACTGCTGGCCCTCACCCGCACACTGCCGCACGGGAAGTGGTGGTGGCGGTCGCTCCTGCTGGGAACACTCAACATCGGGGCCCTGTTCGCGCTGTTGTTCGTCGCCGCCTACCGGTTGCCCGGCGGGGTGGCGGCGACGCTCACCGCGATCCAGCCGCTGTTCGCCGTCGGCCTGGCGTTCGCGTTGCTCGGCGAGAAACCGACCCGCTGGCGATTCGGCTGGGGCCTGGTGGGTGTGGCCGGGGTCGGCCTGATCGTGCTGCGCGGCCAGCTGTCCTTCGACCTGCTGGGCGTCGCCGCCGGGATCGGGGCCGCGGCGGCACTGGCCGCCGGAATCGTTGTGACCAAGCACTGGGGACGCCCCGAAGGCGTCGGCCCCACGACCATCGCGGCCTGGCAACTCACCGCCGGTGGACTCGTCCTGCTCCCGTTGGCGCTCGCCGTGGAGGGCCTACCGGCCGAAGTGGACCTTCGGGCGGTCGGCGGCTACGCGTGGCTGGCCATCGTGGGCGCTTTGCTCACCTACCCGATCTGGTTCCACGGCATCGGCAGGCTTCCCGTCGTCGCCGTGTCGTTCCTGCCGCTGCTGTCGCCCGTGGTGGCCGCCCTGCTGGGCTGGCTGGTACTGGGTGAATCCCTGACGCCGTGGCAGGGCGTCGGTTTCGCACTCGCGCTGGCGGCCATCGCCGCCGCCCAGCTCAACCCCGATCTGCTCCGCTCCCCCACCACTTCTAAAGGAGAATGAACATGTCCCGCACCATTCTGGTCACCGGAGCCACCGGAACCGTTTCCACCGCGCTGATATCGGAACTGGCCGAAGCCGACGTGAACCTTCGCGCCCTCGCCCAGGAAGCGTCCGACATGGACGGACTGCGCGAGCGCGGCATCGAGGTCGTCGTCGGCGATCTCGACGACCCCGACACGCTGCCGCCCGCTTTCGCGGGGGTGCACGACCTGTGGCTGCTCAACCCGAACGGCCCCCGCGCTCCCGAGAACAACATGAACGCCGTGTGGGCGGCCCGGCAGTCCGGTGTGGAACGCGTGGTTCGGTTGTCCGCCATCGGAGCCGCCTTCGACGCCCCCAACCGCAGCGGCAGGCTCCACGCGCTGTCCGACCGCGAGGTCGAGGCCAGCGGCATGCGCTGGACGATCCTGCGTCCGTTCTGGTTCATGCAGAACCTGCTCAACGAGGCCGCCGACATCGCCGCGACCGGCACGTTCTCGCTGAACATGGCCTCGGCGCGGCTCGGGATGATCGACGCCCGCGACATCGCGGCGTGCGCCGCCCGCATCCTCCTCGACGAGCCGGATCGACACCACGGCACGGCGTACACACTGTCGGGGCCACGATCGTTGACCTTCGACGAGGTCGCCGACGAGCTGGGCGACGCGCTCGGCGGTCTGGTGAAGTACTCGCCGGTCAGCGATGCCGCCAAACGCGAGACACTGCTCGGCTTTGGGGTTCCCAAGTGGATCGTCGACATGCTGGAGGAGTACGCGCGGGCCTACGTCTCCGGCTGGGGCGACTACACCACCGATTCGGTCTCCGAACTGCTCGGCCGTCCGCCGCGCGACATCGCCGAGTTCGCGCGCGACCACGCCTCAGCGTTTCGGACTGGCTGATCACAACCGTCGTGTCGGGCTTCCGACACGGCGGTCTGGTAATCCGGTTGCGGCGCGCGTCCGCTGTCGGGAGGATGAGAGGACAACGGGCGGGATGGCAAGGGGGCCAAACCATGGACAAAATCGATCTCTTCATCATGGGCAACGACGGCACGGTCTACAGCAGCTGGTGGACCAACCCGGGCCGCGACTGGTCGGGTTACCACGGCTGGAGCAACATCGGCGGGATCTTCCCCAAGGGGGCACCGATCGCCGAGGTGCAGCGGCATCCGAACAACATCGACCTGTTCGTCTGCGGCAACGACGGAAACGTCTACACCGCCTGGTGGGGTGAGAACGGCGGGCTGTGGTCGGGCACCTTCGACAACTGGCGGAACATCGGCGGCACCTTCCCCGCCGGGGCGCCGATCACCGCCACCTCCCGGGGTCACGGCAACATCGACCTGTTCATCACCGGAAACGACGGCCACGTCTACACGTCCTGGTGGTACGACGGCAGCGACTGGTCCGGACTGAACGGCTGGCGCGATCTCGGTGGGACCTTCCCGGCCGGGGCACCGGTGACGGCGGTGTGTCACGACTCCGAATCCATCGACCTGTTCATCTGCGGCAATGACGGCCACGTCTACACCGCGTGGTGGCACACCGGTCAGGAGTGGTCCGGACTGAACGGCTGGCGCGACATCGGCGGCACCTTCCCGCCGGGCGCCCGGGTCACCGCCGTGTCCCGGCACGCCGGGCACATCGAGCTGATCATCTGCGGCAACAACGGGCGCGTCTACGTCGCCTGGTGGTACGCCGGCAGCGACTGGTCCGGGCTGGGCGGCTGGCGCGACATCGGCGGGACCTTCCCCGCCGGGGCGCCGGTCACCGCGCTTTCCAAGGCGCCCAACAGCATCGACCTGTTCATCACCGGCAACGACGGTCACGTGTACACGTCCTGGTGGTACGAGGGCTCGGAATGGTCGGGGCTCAACGGGTGGAAGGGCATCGGCGGGACCTTCCCGGCCGGGGCGCCGGTCTCGGCCAGCAGTCGCCATCCGTCGGTCATCGACCTGTTCATCTGCGGTAACAACGGGCACGTCTACACGTCGTGGTGGCACGAGGGCCACGACTGGTCCGGGTACAACGGCTGGAAGGGCATCGGCGGCGAGTTCCCACGCGGCGCCCAGGTCTCCGCCGCCAACCGGGTGGTGGAGGCGGTTCCGCCGTCGGGTGACCCGATCAAACTCCACGCCGACGTGCACACCGACGACGCGGTGCCGGTCGGCGGCTGGGCAGATCTGGAGATCCACCCCGACGGCACGTTCACCTTCACCGGGCACTTCCACGACTCCGGTTTCCCCAGCTACGACACCAAGTTCGTGTGGCTGGTCGGCACCGACGACGGGGTGGTGTTCGGATTCATGGACGAGGGCGAGGTCCACGGCACCCTCAGCAGCGACTCCCGCGATCACGACTGGGTGAGGCGTGGCTGCAACGCCGGGATCCGGGACCTGTGGGAGAAAGTCCGAAGAGGACGCAACAACTGGCGCGCCGACTTCGACATCGACCTGGGAGACGTCTTCGGCACGGTGCTGCTGGCGTTGGCCTACACGGGGGCGGCACTGGCGTTCATCTCCGGATCCGGCGGTGGCCGCAACCGATACATCAGCCGCGACCACCCCGGCAACATCCCCGACGGCGGTGAGGAGTGAAGCCGCGGACTACAGCTTCTTCAGACCCGGGTCGACCTTGGTGGCGAACGCGCAGGCGCGCTTCACACCGGCAAGACAACCCTTGGCGCGCATCAGGGCCGAGTAGTAGTCGATGTACATGAAGCCGTAGGTCTCACCGCGCGCGAAGGCGTGCACCTGGATGGCGTCGTGCCACAGGTCGAAGGCGTCCTTGGGAATCTCGACGTACATGGACGGCGAGAAGTCGTCCATGTCCTCCCAGTTCTCGGCGTACACGAAGTCCTTGACGCCGTGGCGGGGCAGGTCGTGCTTCATCGGCAGCCCCGCGTAGAACCGGCCCATCTCGGCGATCTCGGAGGCGTTGTTGTGGTCGGAGTGGAACGAGCCGCCCCAGTGCGCGACCACCACGTCGGGCTTCATGTCGCGGATGATGTCGGCGACCTCCAGGTGCACCTCCTCCGTGTTCGGCAGGAAGCCGTCGGAGTGGTCCAGCACCTTGAACTCCGAGCCGAGCCGTTCGGCGAAGTCGCGGCCCTCGGCGATCTTCTGCTTCTTGTACTCCGCGGGGGTCAGCTTCGGATGGCCGCGCTCGCCGGGCGTGAGCGCCAGCAGGCAGGTGCGGTGTCCGGCCAGCGACGCCTTGGCCAGCAGCGGTCCGGCGGTCAGATCCATGTCGCCGATGTGGGCGCCGATGGCCAGGTACGTCTTCTTGCTCATAGTGGACCTCACTTCATTCCGCTGAGCATCATGCCGCGGATGTAGTACTTCTGGAACAACAGGAAAACGATGAGCACCGGTAGGGTGCTGATGACCAGCCCCGCCATGACCAGCGGCTGGGTGCGGACCGGGTCGAGGTGGCTTTCCAGCAGGTAGATCCCGACCGGCAGCGTCATCAGGTCCGGGTTGACCGTGGAGATCAGCAGCGTCCAGATGTACTCGTTCCAGACGTTGACGAAGGTCAACAGACCCAGGGTGATGAGCGCCGGTTTCGTCTGCGGCACCACGATGTTCCACCAGATGCGGACCTCACCGGCGCCGTCGATGCGGGCGGCCTCCAGCATCTCGTCCGGGATGGACACTATGAACTGTCGCATCAGGAAGATACCGAAACCCGAGACCAGGAACGGCATGAACAGGGCGGCGTAGGTGGTCATGAGACCGCCGTAGCCGTCCCGGCCCAGGAAGTCGTTGCCACCGGCGCCCGGCCAGTGCGACAGGATCAGGAAGTTCGGGATCAGGAACAGGAACGGCGGGAACATCATGGTGGCCAGCACGAACCGGAACAGCACCGCGCGGCCCTTGAACCGCAGCTTGGCCAGCGCGTATCCACCCATACTGGACGTCAGCAGCACCGAGAACACGCACACGACGGTCATCAGGGTGCTGTTGCGGAACAGCGTCGGCATGTCGAGCTGCTTGAACGCGTCGGTGTAGTTGGAGGTGTCGAGACTGTTGGGGAGGAACTGATACGGCAGTTTGCCGAACTCGCCGGGCTGTTTGAACGAGGTCAGCACCATGTCGGCGAACGGCAGCACCATGAGCACGGCACCGACGGCGACGAGCAGGTACGAGAACCAGGGGAACCTGCGGGGCCTCATGAGGTCTCCTCTCCCTTGCGGCGGAAGAACCACAGCTGCAACAGCGTGATGACGAATATGACGACGAACAGCACCAGCGCCATCGCGCTGGCCACGCCCCAGTTGCCGAACTTGAACGCCTGCTGGTACATCTCGTAACCGGCCACATTGGTGGCGTTGGCGGGGCCGCCCTGGGTCATGACGATGATCAGCGCGAAGGACTGGAGTCCGGCGATGAACTGGGTGATGAGCACGAACAGCAGCGTCGGACGCAGCAGCGGCAGTGTGATGTGCCAGAACGAGGTCCAGGCGTTGGTGCCGTCCAGTTCGCCCGCCTCGTAGTAGGTCTCGGGGATGGCCTTGAGTCCGGCGGTGAGGATGAGTACCGCGGTGCCGATCGAGGCCCAGGCCTGGACGACCACCACCGAGGGCAGTGCGGTGGACGGGTCGGTCAGGAAGCTCACCGAGGGGATGCCGACGGCGTTGAGCATGCCGTTGATGAGCCCGCTTCCGGGTTGGTACATGTACTTCCAGATGTTGCCGACAGCGACCACTGTGGTCACCAGCGGCAGGAAGTACAGGGTGCGCCACAGTCCCTGGAACCGCAGCCGGGTGATGGCGTGCGAGACGGCTATCGAGGCGACGAGCGCCAGTGCGACGGCGCCGAAGGCGAACAGCAGCGTGTTGGCGAGGATCGGCACCAGGAAGGTACCGGCGGGGTCCAGGATCTCGGCGAAGTTGGCGGTACCGGCGAAGTCGATACGGCCCAGGTCGAAGCCGCCCCACGAGGACACGGCCAGGCCGATCGCGAACAGCACCGGCAACACCAGGAAGACGGCGAAGAACAGCAGTGAGGGCGACAGCAGGGTCCAGGCGGTGCGGCTCTGCTGTTTTCGGGCTTTCAGCAGTGTTCCCCGGGCGGGAACGGTGTCGGTCATGGCGGGAACCGTCCTGTCAGTCCTGGTTGAGGGTGGCGTCGGCTTCGGCGGCGGCGGATCGCAGTGCCTCGGCCACGGAGAGGTCGCCCGTCCACACCGACTGGATGCTGCCCTGTAGCGCGGTCTTCATCTGCTGGCCGCCACGCGGATTGGGTTCCGGCAGCGCGTAGTCCATGGCCTGGACGAAGGGCTCGAAGTTGGGGTCGTCGGCGGTGAGGGCTTCGCTGTCGGAGACCCGGGCGGGGATGCTTCCGGCGCCGAACTGGAACGCGCCCATCCGGGTGGCGCCGTCGGCGGCCTGCTCGGCGTTGAGCCAGCGCAGGAACTCCCAGGCGTCGTCCTTCTGGTCGCTGTGGGAGCTGACGCCGGTGAAGAAGCCGTAGGCGAGCGACCCCTTGTCCCCGGCCTTCGGGCCGGGGATCGGTGCGACGCCGACGTTCTCGTAGTCGTCGCCCATCATTCCCTTCAGGACGCCGATCCAGTATCCGGCGTTGATGGTCATGGCGACCCGGTTGCTGGGGAACGCCTTGATGGTGTTGAGTCCCGGGTCCGCGGAACCGGACTCGACGAGCTGTTTCTGTAGCGACAGTGCCCGCTGTCCAGCCTTGGAGTCGAAGGCGGCGCTCCCGTCGGCGTTCATGTACCGGCCGCCCGCCGCCTGCAACAGCGACGCGAACGGGTGCACCACGGCGGTGTCGGAGAAGTCCGTGGTCAGACCGAAACCGGCCACGTCGAGGTTGCCGCTGTCGTCGGTGACGGTGGTCCTTTCGGCGATGTCCTCCAGTTCGTCCCAGGTCTTCGGCGGCTCGGTCACACCCGCCTTCGCCAGCAGTTTCTTGTTGTAGATCAGGGCGTAGGTCTGCATCTCGGTCGGGTAACCCAGCACCTGGTCGTCCACCGTGACGGCTTCGGACGCGGCCGGTGAGTACTCGTCGCGGATGTCGGTGGCGACGTCGGTGGGCGGTTCGTCCAGGACGTCGGCGGCGGCGAGCTGGCCGCCCCACAGGCTGTAGGCGTTGATGATGTCGGGGGTCTGGCCGGAGGCGTGGCGGGCGGTGACGGTTTGCAGCAGTTCGTTGTACAGCACCGACTGCGTCTTGACCTGGACCTCGGGGTGGGTGCGGTTCCACTCGTCGACGAGTTTCTTCAGCCCGGACTTGTGGGGTTCGCTGCCGTAGTGGGTCAGCACCGTCAGGGTCTTGCCGGGTTCGTCGCCGAAACTGCTGGTGGCGCAGCCGGAGGCGGTGAGGACCAGGACGGTGGCGAGGGCCAGCGCGCGAATTCTCATGACTGTTCCTTGTGGTCGGTCAGCTGGGCGCGCATGATGTGGAACCGTCTGGTGACGGTGAATCCGGTCTTGCGGTACAGGTGACCGGCGGGGGTCTGTTCGCCGGTCCACAGGAACCAGGCGTTCTGGCCTCCCAAGGCGCGCATGCGTTCCAGGCACAGGTGCAGCAGCGCTTCGCCGAGGCCCAGACCGCGCAGCCGGTCCACCACGCCGAAGGGACCGAAGCGGTCGACGATGCCCTCGTAGGCGGTACACATGCCCCAGCCGATGATCTCGCCGCCGGGGTCGCGGGCGACGAGGATGCGGTCGGGGGGCAGTCCGGCGGCGGCGGTCTCGCGGATCACGCGTCCCCAGTCGGCGTTGAAGTGGTCGTTGGCCAGTTCGATCAGCGGGACCAGTTCGTCGGGGCTGGGGCTTGAGAAGCTGTAGCCCTGGGTGCGCAGTTCGGTGACGCGGGCGCGGACCTTGTCGGGGACGAGGTGCTCTCCGATGGGCAGGGTCATGGCCGAGGCCTGGTAAAGGGTGCGGAAACCCAGGGAGTCCATGAGGGACTTGGCCGCCGGGTACCGGTCGGCGTCCAGGCCGGGCAGGATGTAATTGGGCGTGTAGGACGAGAAGTCGACCTCGGTACGTCCGCATGACCGCAGCCAGTCCATGGCCTCGGTCAGCAGTCGCTTTCCGACGCCGTGACGGCGGCGGTCCGGGTCGACGAAGTAGAACGGGATCCAGCCGCGCCCGGGTTCCAGGTCGTCGCCGACCATGGCGACCCGGCGGCGCACCGCGTAGGCCGCGCCGATGACCCGGTCGCCGTCCCAGGCCAGCCGCAGGCCCTCGGGGTCGAAGTTGGCGTCCAGCAGCACCAGGCGGCGGAATCGGTCGGTGGTGATCGGATCGCCTGGGGCGCTTCGGGTCCATGCGTCGACGAGCGCGTCTGTGCGGCCGACCTGAAATCCGGTGGTCTTCACCTGGGGACTCCTCAAGATCAATCGACGATGGTTGGAAAACTACCAACACGGAGGAGCCACGTCAATAATTGTCTTACGCTGTTGGACGCCCGGATGTTTCGGCTGGTGAGCGTCGGGGCCTCAGGGCCGTCCGCCGCGGTGGACGGTTTCGTGGGTCGTCGTCAGCGCCTCGACGGCGGCGTCGTAGGAGCGTTGCGCGATGCCGAGGAACACGCAGTCCACCACCGCCAGTTGCGCCAGCCGGCTGGCCATGGCGCCGGAACGGAACCGGGACTCGCGCACCCGGGTGGTGATGACCAGGTCGGCCTGCTCGGTCAGCGGCGAGGGCGCCGCGTTGACGATGGCGATGGTCTTGGCGCCGTGCTGGCGCGCCACGGTCAGGCACTCCACCACCTCGGCGGTCTGCCCGGAATGGGACAGGCCCACCGCGACGTCGTCGGGTTTGAGCAGCGCGGCCGAACCCAGCGCCAGGTGGGAGTCGGGAATGGCCAGTGCCATCCGGTCGATGCGCAGCAGTTTGTGTTGCAGGTCTTGCGCTGCGAAAGCGCTGGCGCCCAAGCCGAACAGGCTGATGCGCCGGGCGGTGGACAGGACGTCGATGACGCGTTCCAGGGCTTCGAGGTCGAGTCGTTCGACGGTCTCCTGGATGGCCCGCACGTCGGCGAAGGCCACCTTGCGCACCAGTTGTTCCAGGGTGTCGTCGCGGTCGATGTCGGTACCTGGAGCCAGGGTGCCGCCGGAGCGGGCCAGGTCGCCGCCCAGTTCGGTGGCGATCGCCAGCCGCAGGTCGGGGTAGCCGCGGAATCCGGCGCGACGGCAGAACCGCACCACGGTGGTCTCGGAGGTGCGGCCCACCCCGGCCAGTTCGGTGATCGACTTCGTCATCACCAGCCGGGGCGTCTCCACGATCGCCTCGGCGACCCGCCGCTCCGCCGGGGCGAGTCCGGGGGCCAGTTCCCGGATCCGCTGAATCACGCTGTCGTCGCGCAGGTGCTCGTTCTCGCCGCCTGGGACCATGTCCGCTCCCTGTGAAAGTCCTATGGATACAACAACACGTCCGCGCCCGCCCAGTCGCGCGGACTATCCACCATGGATGATTTTAGCAATGCGGCCGGATCCGCTCCCTCGTCCAGGATGTGGCGCAGCCGGTCGCTCCCCCACAGTAGGTCCACGGGATGTTGGTGCCCGGTGCGCTCGGCGCCGTCCTCGTAAACCCGCCAGCCGAAGTCCTCGGGGTACAGGGTCCGCAGCGTGTGCAGCATCGCCAGCGCGCAGGCCACCGGGGTGAAGGTCGCGCGGTCGGTGACGTGCAGCTGGACGCCGCGCACCGTGGTTCCGGCGTGCTTGTGGAAGGTGGGCGCGAAGGACACGTCCCGGAATCGCACCCCCGGCAGTTCGCGGGCGTTGAGTTCGGCGGCCCAGCGTTTGTCGACATAGGGCGCGCCGATCAGCTCGAACGGCCGGGTGGTGCCGCGGCCCTCGGACAGGTTGGTGCCCTCGAACAGGCCGGTGCCCGGGTAGACGAGGGCGCTGTCCAGCGTGGGTATGTTGACCGAGGGCATCACCCACGGCAGTCCGGTGGCGTCGGCGAACATCGCGCGGTCCCAGCCGGTGACCTCGACGACCTCCAGTTCCGCCGCTCGCCCGGCGGTCTCGGCCACGGCGGTGGTGTTGAGGAACCGGGCCAGTTCGCCGACGGTCAGGCCGTGCCGCAACGGAATCGGCGCCCGCCCGACGAAGCTGGCGAACTGCGGCTCCAGCAGTGGCCCCTCCACGGCCAGGCCGCCGATCGGGTTGGGGCGGTCCAGGACCACGAACCGCATGCCGGTGCGCGCGGCGGAGGTCAGCAGGTCGAACATGGTCCAGATGTAGGTGTAGAAGCGGGAACCGATGTCCTGCAGGTCGTACAGCAGCGTGTCGACGCCCGAGCGCTCGACGAGGGCGTCGAGTTCGGCGCCGCTGTGGCGGTAGGTGTCGAACAGCGGCAGTCCGCTGTCGGGGTCATGGTCGCCGGGTTCGCTCTCGCCCGCCTGGGTGGTGCCGCGCAGGCCGTGCTCGGGGCCGAACAGCGCCGTGACGGGTACGCCCGCCGCCAACAGGGCCGTCACGGTGGTGTCGAGGTCGGCGGTCACGCCGGTGTAGTTGGTGACCAGGCCGATGCGGGAGCCGGGAACCAGCGAGGGATCGGCGCGCAACCGGTCGGTGCCGGTGCGGGTCACAGGGGTGGAGCGATTCACGACGGCCCTTTCCGTGTTCGACGTGGCGCGTTGATAAATTACCTACCACCCTAGCCTCCCGTCAATAAAAAACGTGTCCGGACGGAATCGGCGCGCGAGAATCCCGCCGTCCATGCTGGGCATCGACGGCGGGATCCGTTGCTGTCAGGCGGTGCAGCCGCCGACGGTGTCGGTGTGCTCGACGCCGTCGGCCCGGTAGCCGTCGACCCGGTTGGTGGCCTCGTCGGGGGCCACCACCTCGTTCTCGGCGAAGTACAGCCAGTCCACGTCCTGGACGTAGTGGCTGTCGCCGCTGGTGTGCCCCTGAAGGTCGATGAACCACAGGTTGAAGTTGATCGACATCGGCGTCTCGGGGTAGTACTTGTCGCCGTGGTCGGCGACCTGCTGTCCGTCGATGAAGTACTTCATCCGGCCGTCGGCGACCTGGATGACCAGATCCCGCCAGCCGTCGTAGCTCTGGCGTTGTTCGTTGTGGAGGTTGTCGGCGACCCACGGATCGGGTTGGTAGGTCTCCCAACTGGTCTCGTACAGGATCGGGCCCTGTTCGCCCCAGCCGCCGTTGGGCAGGTACTCGAAGTCCAGTTCGCCGTAGTCGGGGTCGTTGGGGGCGTTGAGCGGGGTGATGGTGAAGAAGGTCTCCACGATCCGGTCGCCGTCGGTGCCGGACTGCGGCGCGTCGGTGAAGCGGACCCGGGCGGCGTAGGTGCCCTCGAAGAACTTGCGCTGGTGCAGCAGCTCGGCCTGTTTGGTGCCCTCGGCGGTGCCGTTGGTGCTGGCGGACAGCCGAAGCGAGGACTGTCCGTCCACGGTGGGGAATGAGACGTTCTCGGCAGGCCAGCTGGCGCCGGGCACTCCCGGTCCGCCGGAGTTGGTGCGTACGGTCCAGCCGCGCGCGGCCAGGTCGGGATCGCTGTTGCCGGTGTAGCCGAAGTCGTCGAACAGGGCGCATTCGGCCGCGCCGTCGGCTCGCGCCGAACCGGCGGCTCCGGCCGCCACCAGGGCGGTCGTCGCGGCGATGGCGGTGGCCGTGAGGGTGAGCGTGCGTCGGAATCGGTGTGCTGACATGGGGACTCTCCTTGCCGGTCGAGAGGTGGGCACCGGCCGGACGTCGTCGGCCGACCGGTTCGTCGTCCCCCGTGACGTTCAGGGTTGGCGGTTCCGCCTGCGGCGGGACTCGGTGGCCATGCGGTGCGCCTCGACCGCGCGGGCGGTCACCTCGAAGGCCTCGGTGGTGCGGGTGTAGGTGCGTTGCGCTACGGCGACGTAGATCAGGTCCAGCAGCAACAGTTGCGAGTGCAGCGCCGACAGGGCCGCCAGCCGGAAGGTGGTCTCGAAGACCTGGGTGCTCAGCACGACGTCGGCGGTGTCGGCCAGCGGCGAGCGCCGGAAGGACGTGACCGCGACGGTCAGCGCCCCGTGCGATCCGGCTTCGGCGAGCACCTCGACGATCTCGCGGGTGCGTCCACTGTGCGAGATGCCGATGGCCACGTCGGACTCGGTCAGCAGCGCGGCGTTGGTGAGCGCGGTGTGCGCGTCCGGCCGGAACCAGCACGGCACCCGGATGCGTTCCAGCCGGAAGGCCATCTCGCGGGCGGCGGTGCCGCTGCTTCCCATGCCGCACAACTCGACCCGGGAGGCGGCGGCGATGGCGGTGGCGATCCGGTCGATGGCGGCGGTGTCCACCTGGAACGCGGTGTCGGCGATGGCCCGGGTGTCGGCGGCGGCGATGATCTCCAGGACCCGTCCCACCGGGTGGTCGGGTTCGATCTGGCTGTCGATGTCGGTGTCCCAGCGGGTCTGCTGGGCCGCCGTTCCGGTCTCGCTGGCGATGGCCACCCGCAGCGCGGCGTAACCGGGATAGCCCATGGTGCGGCAGAACCGGGTGACGGTGGCGGTGGACGTGCGGGACCGCTCGGCAAGATCCACAATTGACATGTGGGTGGTGTCGACCGGGTCCCGCAGCACCAGTTCGGCCACCCGGCGCAGCGCGTCGGGAAGGGTGGGCAGTTCGGTGCGCAACCGGCCGAGCAGCCCGGTGGCCGCGAGGTTCCCTGACATCGATAATTCCGTTCATTCACAAACTTTAATGATGAAAATTACGCTCACCGTCGCGGAAAGTCAAGCTCCGTCGGGAATCAGCGCGGGACTTGCCAGCCACCGGCCGGTTACCGGAAGATCAAGGGCGTGAACGTTTTCCTGGGAATCGACGCCGGTGGCAGCGGCACCACCGCCGTCGCGATCGACCTTGATGGACAACTGCTCGGCAGCGGCCGGGCACCGGCGGCGAACCCGCAGGTCTGCTCCCCCGACCAGGTGTCGTCCGCGCTGGAACTGGCCGCCCGTTCGGCGCTTGACGGCACGGCGGCCTCGGTGACCGGTGGCGTGGTGGGCATGTCGGGGCTGGCGGCAACCGCGCGGGGCGAGGTCGTCAAGGCGATCGCGTCGGCGTGGGACCGGGCCGGACTGAGCTGCCCCATGCGCGTCGTCGGCGACGCGGTGACCGCTTTCGCCTCCGCCACCAGCGAAGCCGACGGCACCGTCATCGTCGCGGGCACCGGGGCGGTCGTCGCCGAGGTGCGCGACCGCGAGATCACCCGCACAGTGGACGGACTGGGCTGGCTGCTGGGCGACGAGGGCTCGGGGTTCTGGCTGGGTCTGGCCGCCGCCCGGCACACCGCGCGGCACTTGAGCGCGGGGCGTCCGGCCACCAGGCTCACCGACGCGGTGACCGGCCACCTTGGTGCCCACGACGGGGAAGCCTTCGTCAGTGCCTGCTATCTGCGACCGCGCGAGGCACTGGCGGAGCTGGCCCCGCTGGTGTGCGAGAGCGCCGCCGACGGTGACGCCGACGCCCGCGCCCTCGCGGCCGAGGCCGGGCAGCGACTGGCCGACAGTTACACCACTTTGGATCCTGGCCCGGGACCGGTGGTGATCACCGGCGGGCTGCTGACCAACCACACCCCGGTGCGCGCCCACCTGCAACGCGCCCTGGTCAACCGCACCGGAACCACGGCGTTGATCGCCACCGACGCGGCCCTCGGCGGGGCGTGGCTGGCGGCGACGCGCTCGGACGGGCTCACCGCCGAGGGCGCCGCCGAGCTCCACAAGCGACTGGCTGGCGACGCGACGCGCGGCGGTGACTGACGCGGCCCGGCGTCAACTCGCGTGGACGCTCGCAGCTGGCCCGGGGTCAGTCCGGCTGGACTCTCGCGGCTGGCCCAACGTCAGTCCGCCGTCGGATGCGGCGTGATCTCGGGCGAGATCGCGAAACGTCGCTGCTCCAGCAGCGGGAACGCCTCCCGGGCAGCGGTCAGGGCGTCGCGCCCGATCCTGGCGGTCACCAGGCCCTCGTGCTGCGCCAGCCGGGAAACGATTACCCCGTCGGGTGCGACCACACTCGTCAATCCCACCCGACTGCCACCGGTCTGGCAGGCCCCCGCGAGGTAGACCGTGTTCTCCAAGGCGCGGGCCTTGCAGAAGGTCGTCCAGTGCTCCTCCTTGAGCGGCCCCCGCACCCACGAGGTGGGCACGGCCAGCAGGTCGGCGCCACGTTCGGCCAACAACCGCGACAGCTCGGGGAACCTGATGTCGTAACAGGTCATCATGCCGACCTCGAAACCCTTCACGGCGAAGGTCGACACCGGACCGTCGCCGGGCGCGATGGTGTCCGACTCGGCCATCGCGCAGGCGTCGTACAGGTGGATCTTGCGGTACCGCGCGACTCGCTGTCCGTCGCGCAGTGCCACAAGAGTATTGAATGGACGGTCGTCGTGGGTTTCGGTGACCCCGGCGATCACGGTCAAGTCCAGCCCCTCGGTGGCCTTTGCCAGTCCGGCGACGAATCCGTCGTCGAGGCTTTCTGCTTGCGGGGCTCGCGACGGGTCGTCGACGCGACTGGACACGGTCTCGGGGAAGATCAGCAGGTCCACGCCCGCCGTGCGTGCCTCGTCGAGGTAGCGCAGGCACTGCCGCAGGTTCTCCCCCGGGTCGAGGTCCGAACGCATTTGCACGCACCCGACGAGCAGGGTTCCCGGTTCGGTCATGTGCCGCCTCCTTCGTCACTCCTTCGGGCAGGTTACGCCCTCGTCGGGGAGAGTGCCGTCCACGAAGTACCTGTCGGCGTGCTTGATGACGCACTCGTTTCCCGTGACGTACAAGCCGTGGCCGTAGCCCTCGTAGCGCAGCAGCCGGGAGCCCGGGACCTGATCGGTGATGCGGTGGACGTCGTCCTCATTGGCCGCCGCCGCTCCCAGGATCGGCGGCAGTTCGTCCCCGGGCATGGGTGCCGGTGGGTTTGACACCGGCGCGTCGAAGTCGACGCAGAAGATGCCGCGGTTGACGCGCACCTCCGGGAAGTTGGGCGACAGCCGTTCGCCGCGTTTCCGCCCTTCCCGGTACTGCTGGTAGTCGTCGTAGCCGCGGCCGTCACCGCAATGGACGGCTACTCCCCTGGCCGGGGAGAATGCCTTGCGGCCCTTGACCAGTCCGAGTTTGCCGAAGATCGACGCCTTGTTCTCGTCGCGTGCCTCCACGATGGCCTTGGCCAGGTCCGGCCAGCGGTCGTCCTTATTGGTGAGGATGGCGGCGGAGCCTTGCAGATCGTGGCCGTTGAAACTCACGCCTTCGTGGTCGGGCACCGGGATCGGCGACTTGTCGGCGTCGGCCAACAGCTTCTGCCACACCGCCGGTACGTCCTCACCCGACAGTGCGCAGTCAGCGTCGCCGTCGCACCACTTGACGAACCTGCCGAACAGGTCCTCCCGCACCTCGAAGTAGGTCTTCTCGGCGTCGGCGATCTTCTGGTCGTGCGATGAGGCGCCGTCCACGTACATGGTCCGCACCCGCTCGGGGAAGGTGCGGGCGTATGCCTGGACGATGGTGCCGCCGTAGGAGGTGGCGTGGGCGTTGAGCTTCTCCTCGCCGATGGCCTCGCGGACCGCGTCCAGGTCTTCGGCCTGGGTCAGGGAGTTGAGGCTGTCGAACAGTTGTGGATCGTGGTCGCGGCACTTGTCGATGGCCGCCCGCTGTTTGGCGTGTACCTTGTCGAACTCCTTTCGGGTCTTGGGCGCGGCGAACTCGGGACCGTTGTTCAGGCAGTCCTCCATCGGCATGTTCTTGTCCAGGTAGTGACCCCGGGGGTCGTATCCGACCACATTGAAGTGTTCACGCAGGTTCTTGAACGTGTCACCGGCCGAGATCAGGTCGGACGTGCCCGCTCCGCCCGGGCCGCCGGGCACCACGGTCACCGAACCCTTCGACTCACCCTCCCCTGTGTAGGGGAGCCGGGAGATCTGGATGGCCACGGTGCGGTCAGGGTCGTCCCGGTCGACCGGCACCGTCACCTCGGCGCATTCCAGATCCTTGGGAATCTCGGTGGGTTCGGCGTCCTCCACGACGTCGTTGTCGGCGCAGTCGCCCCATTTCAGCTCGCCCGCGGCCTCGGCGTCGGCACCCGCCACCAGCGGTATCACCGCTGCCGTCAGGCCGACGGCGATCATCGTGGCCACCAGTGTTCGGTTTCGCGCCCGCATCGGGCCTCCTTAGGATCGGGCTCGGTTGCCTACAAGGTATTCACTCTGCGAAGCGTTCGCGCCCAACTAAAGTCAAGTCCGCCACTGTACGAAGGCAACCGGTTTCCCGGTCCGCTGGCCGCGCCCGGACCGCGAGAAAGTTAGGTTAGGCTAGGCTTTCTTCTGCGGTTCCCCCTGGTCAGGAAGGTCGATGAGATGAACACACGTGCGGGCGCGGTCGGGCGGCGATTGCTCGCCGGATGCGCGGGTCTGGCACTGGCGGCGACGTTGGCGGCCTGCGGTGGCGGCGGCGACGAGGCCGACGGCTCCGGCGTCACGGTGAAGGGCGCCTACGGCAAGGTCACCGTCGAGGGCGAACCCAAGCGGGTCGTCGCGCTGACGGTGCAGGCCGCCGAGATCCTGGTCGAACTGGGCATCCAGCCCAAAGCCGTCGCCACCAGCCAAAAGGAGATCGACCAGATGTACCCGTGGCTGGACGGCGTCTTCACCGGGAAGCTCGACCCCGAGCTCACCCCCTCGGGTGCCGCCGACCCGGAGGCCATCGGCGCCCACGAACCCGACCTCATCGTCGGGGCCACCTGGAACATCGCCGAGCACGTCTACAAGCAACTCACCGACGTCGCCCCCACCTTCCCGGGTCTGGGCGCGGGCAACGACGACTGGGACAAGGTCACCGTGGCGCTGGGCGAGTTGACCGGCAACGACGGGAAGAAGCTCGTGTCCAACGTGGACGGCACCTGCGAAAAGGCGCGCAAGAAGCTGCCCGGTCTCGACGGCAAGAAGTACCAGTACGTGGCCAGCGAGAAGGGCCAGTTCCGGTTCGGCAACGGCAGCTGGATGGAGTGTTTCGGCCTGAAGGCCGCCGACAACCAGGACAACGACCAGAACACCGACGCCGCCGTCTCCGAGGAACAGATCGAGCAACTCGACGCCGACGTGCTGGCGATCTGGGATCCCGACGGTCTCAAGAAGGACGTCGAGGACGACCCGCGGTTCAAGGACCTGCCCGCCAACACCACCGGCGCGCTGCTGTGGGTCGACCTCCCGCTGGCCAGCGCCACCAACAGTCCCGGGCCGTTGAGCTTCGACTACTTCATCGAACGGCTGCTGCCGGAACTCGAATCGGCTGGCAAAGACTGAGGTGAAGGCTGTATCCACCACGGCGCGCGCCGTGCGGATCCTGCCGGTGGTCGCGGCCCTGGCGCTGGTGTGCCTGCTGAGCATCGCGATGGGTTCCAAACCCTTGTCCCCCATCGCGATCCTCGACGCGCTGCTGGGTGACGCGCCCGCCGGGGACGCCTACATCGTGTGGCAACTGCGCGGCTCCCGCACCCTGCTGGGCCTGGCCGTCGGCGCCGCGCTGGGGGTGTCGGGGATGCTGATCCAGGCGCTGACTCGCAACCCGCTCGCCGACCCGGGCGTGCTGGGTGTGACGTCGGGGGCCGCGTTCGCCGTGGCCGTGACGATCTCGCTGCTGGGCCTGACCAGCGTGTCCGACTACCGTTGGGCCGCACTGCTGGGCGCCCTGGCGGTCACGGTGCTGGTCTACCTCATCGGCTCGTCCGGACGTGGACCGATCGACCCGGCGCGACTCACACTGGCCGGGGTCGCACTGGCGGCGGTACTCCAGGGAGTGGTGTCGGCACTGCTGCTGCTCGACCCACGCGCCTTCGACATCATGCGCGGCTGGAACGCCGGAACCATCGCCAGCCGGGGTCTGGAGGTGCTGCTGCCGGTGCTGCCGCTGATCGGCCTGGGCATCCTCATCGCCGCGGCGGTGTCACCGTCCCTCAACGCCGTGGCGATGGGCGACGACGTCGCGGTGGCGCTCGGCGTGCCGTTGCGGACGGTGCGGGTGCTGGTCGTGGTCGCGGTGACACTGCTGGCGGGCGGCGCGACCGCCGCGGCCGGTCCGCTGCTGTTCATCGGGCTGATGGTGCCGCACATCGCGCGGCTGCTGGTGGGCGCCGACCAGCGGTGGATCTTCGCGTACTCGCTGCTGCTGGGGCCGATCCTGCTGCTGGCCTCCGATGTGGCCGGTCGGCTCATCATGATGCCGGGTGAGATCCCGGTCGGGATCCTGACGGCCTTCGTCGGCGCCCCGGTGCTGATCGTGCTGATCCGACGGCGTCGGGAGGTGGCGGCGTGACCGATATCGCGAAGGACCGAACCTGGCCCGGCAAACCGTTTTGGACACTCCGGTTGGGACCGTTGCGGGCCCGGCTGGCGATCCGCGCCACCCTCGCGGTGGCGGTCGCGACGGCGCTCATCGTCGTACTGCTGGTGACCGCGCTGATGCTCGGCAAGCTGAGCCTCGGCGTCGGCGAGGTGCTGTCCGTCCTCACCGGACAGGAGACCGGCTTCCACCGCACTGTGGTGCTGGAATGGCGGGCACCCCGCGCGGTGATGGCGCTGGCGCTGGGCGTCGCGCTGGGCTGCGCCGGGGCGATCTTCCAGACCATCACCCGCAATCCGCTGGCCAGCCCCGACATCCTCGGCGTCTCCACCGGCGGGTTCACCGGCTACCTGACGATGGCGGTACTGGCCGGGGGCGGCCTCGCCCTGGGCACCGTCGGCGCGCTGGTCGGGGCGTTCGGCGCCGCCGCCGCGATCTACCTGCTGGCGTTTCGGCATGGCGTGCAGGGTTACCGGCTCATCGTCGTGGGCATCGCGGTGTCGGCGGTGCTGACCTCGTTCAACACCTGGCTGATCACGGTGGCCGACCTGGACGTCGCCGTCAGTGCCGCGGTGTGGGGCAACGGCGACCTGACCGGTTCGGACTGGATCGCCACCGGCGTGGTGTGCGCGGCGGTGGCGCTGCTGGGGACGGTGTCCGCCGTGCTGGCGCCGGGACTGCGGCAACTGGACCTGGGCGACGACGCCGCGGCCGGACTCGGCGTCGGCGTGGAACGGTTGCGGCTCATCCTGATCGCGATCGCGGTGACCGCCACGGCGGTGGCCACTGCCGTGAGTGGACCGATCGCCTTCGTGGCGTTCGCGGCCCCGCAGATCGCCCGGCGGGTGATGCGCACCCCCGGGGTGCCGCTGGGCGGGGCCGCCGTCTTCGGTGCCCTGCTGTTGCTGGCCGCCGACCTGATCGGCCAGCACCTGGTACCGGCGGCGCTGCCCGCGGGCATCATCACCGTGGTGCTGGGCGGCGGCTATCTGGTGTGGCTTCTGATCGAGGAGACGAGGAGACGTCGGTGAGCGAGACCAAGATGGACGGCGCCCGGCTGCGGGCGGTGGACGTGACCGTCGGCTACGACGGCAAGATCGTGTCGCGTGACCTGAGCATGTCCGTCCCCGACGGGGGCTTCACGGTCATCGTGGGCCCCAACGCGTGCGGGAAGTCCACTTTGCTGCGGGCGTTGGCGCGGCTGC
Organism: Stackebrandtia nassauensis DSM 44728; assembly: GCF_000024545.1. GTDB lineage: Bacteria > Actinomycetota > Actinomycetes > Mycobacteriales > Micromonosporaceae > Stackebrandtia > Stackebrandtia nassauensis. The sequence goes on along the minus strand of NC_013947.1, from coordinate 2,890,950 downwards.
TGCGTCCGAAGTCGGGCGAGGTGGTGCTGGACGGGAGGGCCATCACGCAGTACGGCTCCCGCGAGGTCGCCCGGCGGCTGGGGCTGCTGCCGCAGTCCTCGGCGATCCCGGAATCCATCACCGTCGCCGACCTGGTGGCGCGGGGCCGCTACCCGCACCAGGGGCTGCTGCGGCAGTGGACCCCGGCCGACGAGGCGGCGGTACGGGAAGCCTTGGCGGCCACCAGTTTGACGGAACTGGGTGCCTGGCAGGTGGACCGGCTTTCGGGCGGGCAGCAGCAGCGGGCCTGGGTGGCGATGGTGCTGGCGCAGCGGACCGAACTGGTGCTGCTGGACGAACCGACGACGTATCTCGACATCGCGCACCAGGTGGAACTGCTGGACCTGTTCAACCGCTTGCACCAGCGGGGACACACCATCGTGGCGGTGCTGCACGACCTCAACCAGGCCGCGCGCTACGCGACCCACCTGGTGGCGATGCGCGACGGCGCGATCGTCGCGCAGGGGCCGCCGTCCGAAGTGGTGTCGGCGGAGCTGGTGGAGGAGGTGTTCGGGCTGCCGTGCGTCGTGGTTCCCGACCCGGTCACCGGGACCCCGGCGGTGTTCCCCAGGTCGCGGCCCTGACCGGAGCCGCCGTCCCGGCGTCCGAAGCGCTCTATGCTGGCGCGATGAGCAATCCGGAGACGGCGCCGCGCGAGGTCAGGTGCGAGAACACCGACGGCGGCGCGGAGATCCTCGAACCGCGTGAGGTGCCGCTGGGCGGGCCGCGGGCGATGACGGTGCGGCGCACGCTGCCGCAGCGGTCCCGGTCGCTGATCGGCGCCTGGTGCTTCGTCGACCACTATGAGCCCGACGACGTGGCCGACAGCGGCGGGATGCGGGTCGACGGTCACCCGCACACGGGGTTGCAGACCGTGTCGTGGCTGTTCGAGGGCGAGATCGAGCACCGCGACACCGCGGGGCACCACGCGATGGTGCGTCCCGGGGAACTCAACCTGATGACCGCCGGGTCGGGCATCGCGCATTCGGAGTACTCGATGCCGGGAACCCGGAGGCTGCACGGGGCGCAGCTGTGGGTGGCGCTGCCCGAATCCGACCGGTTCACCGCGCCCGGTTTCACGCACTACGCTCCCCAACCGTTCGAGCGCGACGGGGCCACCGTGCTGGTGTTCCTGGGCTCGCTGCTGGGCGAGACCTCGCCGGTGTCGACGTTCACGCCGCTGCTGGGTGCCGAGCTCACGCTGCCACCCGGTCGGCTGGACCTGCACGTCGAGCCGGGTCACGAGCACGGGGTGCTGGTCGACTCGGGCGACGTGACCCTCGCGGGGCTGACGGCGGGACCCGGACAGCTGGTCTACCGGCCGCCGGGGCACTCGCGGCTCGAGCTGTCGACCGAGCGCGGTTGCCGGATCCTGTTGCTGGGCGGCACTCCGCTGGGCGAGCGGATCACGATGTGGTGGAACTTCATCGGCCGCGGCCACGACGAGATCGCGGCGTTCCGCGAGGAATGGCAGGCCGCTCGCGAGCCGGGCGCCGCCGTCGGACGCTTCGGACCGTTCCCGGAGCAGTGGGAGGAAACGCTGCCAGCCCCGGGGCTGCCCAACGTCCGACTCAAGCCGCGCGGCTAACAGCGAGCCCGGCAGTGGCTCGCGGCGGTTTGGTCCTCGGCCCGGCTCAAGCCGCGCGAAGCGCCGGCGAACCCGGCAGCGTCGCCGAGCGGCTTGGCCCTCGGCCTCAACTCAAGCCACGCGGAGCGACGGCGAGCCTGGCCACGCGTCCCGATGCGGCTTGACTCTCGCTGATCGCTCGCGGGTGACGAAGTTCGCGTCGTTGGTGAGCTCGGCGTCGGGGGTGGGTAGCTGGCATAGGTTGTGGCGGTGGACCTCAGCGAGCTGACCGGCACCCTGCTGGTGACCGGGACGTGTTCCGACTCCGGCAAGAGCACCGTCGTGGCGGGCCTGTGCCGGTACTTGGCGCGGCGCGGGGTGCGGGTGGCGCCGTTCAAGGCCCAGAACATGTCCAACAACTCCGCCGTCACCGCCGACGGGGGTGAGATTGGGCGGGCGCAAGCCAAGCAGGCTGCCGCCGCGGGCCTGGAGCCCGACGTCGCGTTCAACCCCGTGCTGCTCAAACCTGGTTCCGACTACACCAGCCAGATCGTGGTGCGCGGCAAGCCGTGGGGCACCATCGATGCCGCGAACTGGCCCAGGCTGCGGCGTGAACTGTCGGGTGTGGTCGCCGAGTCGCTGACTGAGCTGCGGTCCCGCTACGACGTGGTGATCTGCGAGGGCGCCGGGTCACCCGCCGAGATCAACCTGCGGGCCCACGACATCGTGAACCTGGGCCTGGCCCGCACCGCCGACATACCCACCATTGTGGTGGGAGACATCGATCGGGGTGGCGTGTTCGCGTCCCTGTACGGAACCCTGGCGCTGTTGGAGCCCGCGGACCAGCGGTTGATCGCCGGGTTCGTCGTCAACAAGTTCCGCGGCGACGTCGGCCTGCTGCGCCCCGGCCTCGACTCGCTGACCGAGCTGACCGGCCGACCCGTGTACGGGGTGCTGCCGTGGCTGGTGGACCTGTGGCTGGACGCCGAAGACTCGCTGGCCCTCGACGCCGGCGGCGTCCTGGGCCGTCCCCGACCACCCCGAGGGGAACAGTGGCTGCGGGTGGCCGTGGTGCGGTTGCCGCGCATCTCCAACGCCACCGACGTGGAGGCGCTGGCCGCCGAACCGGGCGTGCGAGTGCGGATCACGTCGGGCGCCGCCGATCTCGCCGAGGCCGACCTGATCGTCATCCCCGGCTCGAAGTCCACCGTCGATGACCTGGAATGGTTGCGCGACAACGGCCTCGACACGGCGATCCGCGCGCACGCTGAGGCCGGGAAGCCGCTGCTGGGCATCTGCGGCGGCTACCAGATGCTGGGCCGCGTTATCCGCGATGACGTGGAGAGCAAGCGCGGCAGCGTCCCGGGACTGGGCCTGCTGCCCGCCGAGTTCGACTTCGCCGCCGACAAGACCCTCACCCACCCCAAGGGACACTACGGCGACATCCCGGTGTCCGGATACGAGATCCACTACGGCCGCGACACCGTCGACGCCGGGGCCGCCTCGATGTTCCGGCTCGCCGACGGCACCGGCGAGGGCGCCCGCCTCGGGTCGGTCAGCGGCACGCACTGGCACGGGGCCTTCGGCTGCGACGCGTTCCGGCGCGCCTTTCTGACCGGGGCCGCCGCCCTGGCCGGACGCGACCGGTTCGCCGTCGACGACACAGTGGACTTCGCCGCGCTGCGCGAGTCCGAACTGGACGCCCTCGCCGACCTGGTGGGCGACCACCTCGACATGGCGGCGATCACGTCCCTCATCCGCGATGGCGCCGCCCCCGACGCTCCGAGCCTGCTCCCCCGGCTAGTCTGATCCCGTCGCTGAAGTCACCGCCGGAGTCACGGCCGACTGCTACGCTGCGAAAAGGCCGGGCGTCGAAGACGCGACGGCACCACCGCTTCACAGGGAGCACACCATGGCCGGGAAATCCGCGCCGATCGGCGCCAACGCGCGACACACTCTCGAACAGGACCTGGCGGAGGTGCGCGCCGAACGCGACCGGGTCGCGGCGACACTGACCGACACCGACACGACCGGCGACAGCGCCGACCAGGCGCAGGAGTTGCAGCGGGTCACCGACCTCCAGCTCCTGGACGCGAGGGTCGAGAAGCTCACGGCGCGGCTGGACGCGTCGGCCACCGCAACCCAGGGCCGCACCGACCTCGTCGACGTCGGCAGCACCGTCACGATCCGGTTCTCGGACGACACCACCGAGACCCTCCACATCGGTGAGATCGCCGACGTCGATGACCAGCTGCTCGTCACGGCGGGCAGTCCGCTGGGGCGGGCCCTGCTGGGACATCGCGCCGGGGACACGGTCAGCTACAACACCCCCTCCGGGCACGCGACCGCCGTCGTGGAATCGCTGGGCTGAACCGTCAGCCGGTGAACATCCCCGCGACCAGGTTGATCGTGGTGGCCAGCACGACGGTGCCGAACACATAGGACAGCAGCGCGTGGCGCAGTGTCATCGCGCGGATCGCGGAGCTCGACACGTCGGTGTCGGACACCTGGTAGGTCATGCCGAGGTTGTAGCTGAAGTACAGGAAGTCGCGGTAGGCAGGGGCGTCGTCCATATTGAAGTCGATGCCGCCCGCCGGGGCGGTGTAGTACAGGTTCGCGTAGCGGGTGGCGTACATCAGGTGCAGCGCGGCCCAGGCCAGGAACACCCCGCCCAGCGACATCGCGGGGGCGGCGCGACCACCGCCGCCGTCGCCGAACACCAGCAGCAGGACGATGCCGACCAGACCGCACAGCGAGGCCACGACGAGCACGATCTCCTCGGCGACCGGCCGCAGGTCCTCGCGCCCGGCGTTGCGGCGGGTGGCGTCGGCGTCCATCGGCCACAGCACGGTCCAGCCGGTCACGACGAAGACCGCGCCGGCCGCCGCGATTCCCGACAGGACACCGAACGGCGCGGCGGCCCACACCCCGACGACCCCACCGGCGACGGCTCCGGCGATCAGCGCGGCGGCGAGCCGGTGAACCGCCGACAGCGGCCTCCCCCTGGTCATGCGCCGAACAGTAACGGCAGCCGCCGCGTCGGCGCGCGGGTTTCGGTCATCGGGCCGTGGTGATGCGGCGCCAGAGTTCGGCGGCCTCCTCCATGTCGTGGCGCAGGAAGTCGTAGAACTGGCTGGCCAGGGTCAACCGGGCACCGGCGGGTGTCGTGGCGCCGAGGATTTCGGCGCCCTGCCGGGCGGTGTCGGCCCAGATGCCGATGGAACGCATGCTGGACTTCCACGACTCGTACCAGACGTCGTCGTTGATAAGGTAGCGCTCGCGCCGGTTGTCGCGTTCCCGGGTGATCATGTGGAGCTGCTCCAGATAGCCGACGGCCTTGGACACCGAGGCGGGGCTGACCCGCAGCCTGGTGACGAGTTCGGCGGCGGTGAGGCTGCCGGTGTCACTGGTAAACAGCCGGGCCAGCACCCGGGAGGGCATCGGTTGCAGTCCGGTGTGGATCATCATCTCGGCGAAGCGTTCCTCGAAGTCGAGCACCGCCCGGGAGTCGCGTCCGGCGGCATCGGCCGGGGCCGTGGGGGCCGGTCGCGGCCCCCGGCGCCGGGCGCGTTGCCGGGCGGCCTGGTGGGCCCGGTTGGGGCGGTAGTCGCGGGCGCCGCCGTTGCGGGCGACCTCGCGGCTGACGGTGGATGTGGGGCGGTCCAGGTGCCGGGCGATCTCGGCGTAGCCGAGCCCCTCGGCGAGGCCGTGGGCGATGCGCCGACGTTCCTCGTGGGTCAGATGGCCCGAAGCCATGCGTCCTCCGTTGCGTTTTGTTTCAGGGCTATCGTAACGATTCAAGCAATCTAGCTGCTATTACTCTTGATCAGAATTCCAGTTCATTGACGAAATCGTAAACGCAATCGTAGCCTTTTCCGGGTCGAGGTCAACACGGAGAGCCGCTCTCCCACCTGGAAGGACAACGTCATGACCGCACCGAGTCCCGTTTCCGCGCTGCCGACCGCACGGGCGGCGGGCCGCCCCTTCGACCCACCCGAAGGGCTCACCGAACTGCGCGAGCGGGCACCGCTGAGCCGGATGACCTACCCCGACGGACACGAGGGCTGGGTGGTGACCAGCCACGCCCTGGTCCGGCAGGTCCTATCGGACCCGCGGTTCAGCATCCGTCCCGAGCTGCGGCACCTGCCGATCTCCGGCGTCCCGGGCGGCGACAATCCGCAACCGGCACAGCCGGGTTTCTTCGGCTCGATGGACCCGCCCGACCACACCGGCTACCGCAAGCTCCTCACCGGACAGTTCACGGTGCGGCGGATGCGCACCCTCACCGAGCACGTCCGCGAGGTCACCACCACGCACCTGGACGCCATGGAACGACAGGGCCCACCGGCGGACCTGGTGACGGCGCTGGCGCAACCGCTTCCGGCGCAGGTCATGTGTGAGCTGCTGGGCGTCCCCTACGCCGAGCGGGAACGCTTCCAGCAACAGGCACTGAGCCTGTTCCGACTGAACGTGCCGCCGGAGGAGCTCGCCGCCACCTACGCCGTGGTGCACGGCTACGTCGCCGAACTGGTGCAGGCCAAACGCGAACACCCCACCGACGACCTGCTCAGTGGACTGACCGAAAGCGACCTCACCGACGTCGAACTGGTCAACATCGGCTTCTCGCTGCTGGGAGCCGGACTCGACACCACCGCCAACATGATCGCCCTGGGCACTTTCGCACTGCTGAGCCACCCCATCCAGCTCGCCGCCCTGAAGGCCGATCCGGGAATCACCGGGCACGCCGTCGAGGAACTGCTGCGCTACCTCAGCATCATCCCGTTCACGGTGCGGACCGCCCTCGAGGACACCGAAATGGACGGACAGCTGATCCGCGCGGGTGAGTCGGTGACGGTCTCGGTGCCGACGGCCAACCGCGACCCGGAACACTTCGCCGACCCCGACACCCTCGACCTGTTGCGTCCCACCGCCGGCCACGTCGCCTTCGGGCACGGCATCCACCAGTGCCTGGGCCAGCAGCTGGCGCGGGTGGAGATGGAGGTGGCGTTCCCGGCACTGTTCCAGCGGTTCCCGACACTGCGGCTGGCGGTGGAACCCGAGGAGGTGGCGCTGCGCACCGACATGCTCATCTACGGCGTGCACGGACTCCCGGTCACCTGGGAGGCCTGAACCCATGCACGTCAAGGCAGACACCGACAAGTGCGTCGGTGCCGGACAATGTGTACTCGTCGCCGCCGCCGTCTTCGACCAGCGCGAGACGGACGGTATCGTCGAACTGCTCCAACCGGAGCCCCCGGGCGAAACACACGACGCGGTGCGCGAAGCAGCGCTGCTGTGCCCGACTCACGCCATTCAGGTGGAGGAATGATGGGACGACGCATCGTCGTCGTGGGCGCCTCGGCGGCGGGACTCACCGCCGCCGACACCCTGCGCCGCGAAGGACACGATGGACCGATCATCGTGGTGGGTGACGAGACCTGTCCCCCATACGATCGGCCACCACTGTCCAAACAGATCCTCGCTGGAACCTGGCAGCCGGAGAAGATCACGTTGCGCGACGAGGCGGCACTGCGGCGGTCCGAGATCACCCTGCGACTGGGTACGACCGCGACCGGGCTCGACACCGGCGCGCGGACCGTCAAGCTGCGCGACGGTGAGACGCTCGGATACGACGGCCTGATCATCGCCACCGGGGTCGCGCCCCGACGGCTGCCCATCGGCGTCGGGATGGCGGGCGTGCACGTCATGCGCACCCTGGACGACGCGCTGCGGTTGCGCGACGCGATCACCGAGTCCACCCGGCTGGTGGTGATCGGCGCGGGGTTCCTCGGTGCCGAGGTGGCCGCGTCCGCGCGGACGCGGGGCGCCGACGTCACCGTCGTCGATCCGTTGCCCGTGCCGATGTTGCGGCAGTTCGGGGAACGGATCGGGCAGCGCGTCGCCCAGATGCACCGCGCGCACGGGGTCGGGCTGCGGCTCAACACCGCCGTCACCGGGCTGCGCGGCGATGACGCGGTCACCGGTGTCGAACTCGACGACGGTTCGGTGCTGGACGCCGACGTGGTGTTGATCGCGGTCGGGTCGACACCCAACACCGGCTGGCTGGCCGATTCCGGGTTGCATGTGGACGACGGGGTGGTGTGCGATTCCATGTGCCAGGCCTCGCCGGACGTCTACGCGGCCGGGGATGTGGCGCGGTGGTTCAATCCCCGGTTCGGTCTGTCGATGCGGGTCGAGCACCGGATGAACGCGACCGAGCAGGGCATGGCCGCGGCCCGCAACCTGCTGGGACAGGAAAAGGCGTTCGACCCGATCCCCTATTTCTGGACCGACCAGTTCGACGTCAAGATCCAGGCGTACGGCCATTTCCCGACCGACAGCGAGGTGGCGATCGTCCACGGTGACCTCGCCGAGGACAAGTTCGTCGCGCGATACCTCACCGACGGCGTGATCACCGGTGTGCTCGGCTGGAACATGCCCAAGCAGGTGCGGTTGGAACGCGCCTGCGTCGGCGACAAGCCCTAGACAGGCCGAGCGGCGGTGCGGGAAGCGATCGCTTCCCGCACCGCCGCATGGGGCGCCGCTACTCGCCTCTGACCAGCAGCAGTATCGCCGCCGCCGACCAGCTGAAGTTGGGGGCGTTGAGACGTTCGCCCGTCAGCGGGTTGTAGTTCTCGTGGATCGGCTGGTCGGAGACCATGCCGTCGGCGTTGGTGATCAGCTCGTCGGTGAGCTGCCGGGCCTGCGCGTGGAAGCCGTAGCGGTGCAGACCGCCGATCGCGAAGTACGCCTGGTCGAGCCAGACCGGGCCGCGCCAGTACTCCGTGGGACTGAAGTCCGGGTTGTCGCGGGAGGCGGTGGGCAGCGGGACCTTGGTGCGGAACATGTCCGGGTCCATGAGCGCGTCGCGCACCGACGCCGCCTGGGTCTTCGAGGCCACACCGGTCCACAGGGGGATGGCGCCCTCGATGCCCTTGCCCCTGTGGACCGGTGTCTTGGTGTCGATGTCGGCGTCGTAGAAAAAGCCGTCGGTATACATGTGCTCGCGAACGTAGCCGCGGATGCGTTTGGCGTCGCGGTTGAGGGTGTCGGCGTCGCCGGGGCGGTGCAGGGCCTCGGCGATGTCGGCCAGGATCCGCTTCTCCTGGTACAGGTAGGCATTGAGGTCGACCGACTCCTGGTTGATCGAGTAGCCGACGAGCTCGCCGTCGTCCTCGTTGCGCAGCACCGACACTCCCTTGTCGACGTCGAAGCGGGGCGCGTTGTCCATGCCGCTCTCCCAGGCCGCCGCCTCGATGACCGCCTCGTCGGTGTCGTTGCCGGGGTCGACGGTCGCGCCGTACTCGGCGATCCCGTTGCCGTCGTGGTCGCGGGCGGCGTACCACCACTCGTGGTAGGCCACGAGCTTGGGATACATGCGGCGCAGGAAGTCCCGGTCGCGGTCGTGCTGGTACACCTGCCACACCGCCCAGGCGGCCAGCGGCGGTTTGGTGTTGCGTTCGTTCCAGTTGCCGCCGCCGTCGGCGATGTTGTTGTAGAACACGCAGTCGGGGATCATGCCGTCGGCGCGCTGATGGTCGAACATGGACTCCACGACGGAGCGGGCCAGCTTCGGGTCGAAGCGGGCGACACCGACGGCGTGTTTCCAGCTGTCCCAGGACCACAGGCCGCCGGTGAACCAGATGTAGGAGATCGACGGGGTGATGCCGTCGGACTTCAGGCGACCGGCCGGGCTGCGCCAGTTCGTGACCAGGGTCTGCACCGACTTGACCGCCAGCGGCCGACGATCGGCGGTCACCTCGTCGAGGGCCCGGGAGATGTAGTCGCGCCAACGGTTGTCGGCGCGTTCGGCGTAGCGGCCGGGGTGGTCGAGGACCTTGGCGACCGTCGCGGACTCCGTGTCGCGTTCGGCACTGGTGAAGGTGTAGGTCTCGGTCCAGGTCAGCGACCGCCGGGAACCGGGACGCAGCCGCACCGTCTCGTCCAGTGTGGTGACGTAGGCGTCGCCGTCCACCGTGGTGTTCACCGGGTCAGCGTGCCGCACCTCGAACCGGGTTTCCGTGCTGGAGAAGTAGTCCCAGATCTCGCGGACCTCCGCGAAACCGACCGCGACGCCGGTGTCGGTGCGGTGCAGGCTCGGGGCGCTCTTGATGGGTTCCTCGTCGTGCCGCAGCAGGGTTCCGGTCCACGACACGGTCAGGTCGCGGGTCTTGCCGCCCCGGTTGGTGAGCATGGCGCGGACGAACGCGGTCCGGTTCGAGGCGTACCGCAGTTCCAGGCTGATCCGCACGCCGTCCACATCGAAGGACTGCACCAGCCTGCCGGGGTAGGCATCCACTGTGGGCTTGGCGTCGTCGCCGAGGTTCAGCGCCTCGCCGGTGGCGGCGTCGGTGACGCGCAGTCTCGTGAACGCCCGCGACAGCCACCACGGGTACTCCTGCGCGATGTACAGCGGGCCGGTGAAGCCGCCGAGTTCGTCGGTGTCGGACGCCGTTGGCAGGGCGTAGGCGTGCCAGGCGCCCCGGTCGGCGAACACGCTGATCGGGTTGTTGTCGTCCGGGGGTTTGGCGGCTGTGGGGACACCGTGCAGGTCGAGCACGTTGGCGAAGTCGTCGGGGCCGGGGCGGGACGGCCGGGCGGTGGCGGGGACCGCCAGCGCCGGGCCGATCAGGGCCGCCGCGGCCAGGGCGGGCAGGTGGCGTCGTTTCATGAGTCCTCCGGGGACAGGCAGACGACCTCGAGGGGGCCGAGGTCGACATGGTCGGAATACTTCTTGCCGGACAGCAGGTCCACGCGGTCGCCGACCGAGGTCACGGTGGCGGTCGCGTCGGTGTGGTTGAGGGCGAACAGGTACGGCCCCCGGCGGCACAGTTCGACGCCGGGGGTGGCTTGGCCGACCGGGGTCACCGACGCCGCCGTCAGCGCGCGGCGCAGGATGCCGGACAGGGTCGCCGGGTCGGGCAGAGTGGACAGGTACCAGGTGTTTCCGTGCCGAGTAACGGCCGGACGTCCGGCCAGTTCCCCGTCCGCGTAACGGATCTCGACGTCCGCGCCGGAGGGGACGATCCAGTCGCGCCATACGGTTCCGTAGGCTCCGGGCTGGTCGAGTGCGACGCGTTCACCGGCCGGGAGCGGCCAGAACTCGTCGACGGTCAGGCCCAGCAGGTCCCGCAGCGCGCCGGGGTGTCCACCGGGGACGATGTGGTCGTCGCGATCGACGATGCCGCTGAAGAACCCGACCACCAGGGTTCCGCCGCCGTCGGTGAAGGCGCGCAGCTTCGACGCGGTGGCCGCGTCGGTCAGGTACAGGTTCGGGGCCAGCACGGCGCGGTAGGCCGACAGGTCGGCGGTCACCGGTACGAAGTCGACGGTGATGTTGGCTTCCCACAGTGGTTCGTACCAGGCCCGGATCTGTTCCTTGAGCAGCACCAGCGCCGAGGGGTGCTGGTCGATCTCCAGTGCCCACCACGAGTCCCAGTCCAGCAGCATCGCCACCTGCGCGGTGGTGCGGTGGCCCGCGACCGGGGCCAGGGATCGCAGTTCGGCTCCCATGCGGACGGTGCGTTCCCAGCCGCGCGCGGTGGTGCCGCCGTGCGGCAGCATCGCCGAGTGGAACTTCTCGGCCCCGGCTTGGGATGCGCGCCATTGGAAGTGCATGACGCCGTCTGCGCCGCGCGCCACCGTCTGTATGCTCCACAGTCGATACTGTTGCGGGGTCTTGGGGACGTTGACCTCGCGCCAGCTCACCGCCGAGGGTGCCTGTTCCAGCAGCAGCCACGGCTGGCCGCCGCGCAGTGAGCGCATCAGGTCGTAGTTGAGCGCCGCGCCGATGTGGGCCTTGGGGTCGGCGGGGTCGGGGTAGGCGTCGTCGGAGACCAGGTCCTCGTGCCGTGCCCATTCCCAGTAGTCCAGGGCCTTGAGCATGCTCATGAAGTTCGTGGTGACGGGCACGCCCGGTGACAGCCGGTCCAGCACCTCCTTCTCGGAGCGGTAGCAGGCCAGCATGGCGTCGGAGCAGAACCGGCGCCAGTCCAGCTGCTGGGTCGGGTTGATGGGGCCCGGCGCCGCGCGGGGTGGTTCCACCTGGTCGAAGGAGGTGTAGCGCTGGCTCCAGAAGTCGGTGCCCCAGGCGTGGTTGAAGGCGTCGAGGTCGCGGTAGCGGTCGCGTAGCCAGCGCCGGAAGTCGGCCGCCGACACCTCGCAGAAGCACTCCTGCAGTTCGTCGCCGTACTCGTTGGACACGTGCCACAGGGCGAGCGCGGGGTGGTCGGCGAACCGCTGCGCCATCTTCGTGGTCAGCGCGGTGGCGGCGGCCCGGAACTCCGGTGAGGACGGACAGTAGTGCTGCCGGGAACCGAATTCGAGCCGGGTGCCGTCGGCGGTGACCGGCAGCGACCGTGGATGGTCGCGCACGAACCACGGCGGCGGTGACGCGGTGCCGGTGGCCAGGTCGACCGCGACGCCGTGTTCCCACAGCAGGTCGATGATCTCGGCCAGCCAGTCCAGGTCGTATTCGCCGGGTGCCGGTTCCAGGCGGGCCCAGCTGAAGACGCCGAGCGTCACCAGGTTCACCCCGGCCTCGGCCATCAGCCGGGCGTCCTCGCGCCACACGTGCGGCGGCCACTGTTCGGGGTTGTAGTCGCCGCCGTACAGCAGGCCGGGTACGCGGGTCAGTGACATCGGATCACCCTTTCACCGAGCCGCCGAGCAGCCCGGAGATGAACTGTTTCTGGAAGATCAGGAACACGAGCATGATCGGCAGGGTAGCCGCGAAAGACCCCAGCAACAGGCCGGAATAGTCCACTTTCGTCTGGCCGATCATCGTCGACAGTGCCACCGGGATGGTGTACTTGTCCTCGGAGTTGAGCATCAGCAGCGGCCACAGGAAGTTGCTCCACTGTGTGATGAACGTGAAGATGACGACGGCCGCCAGTTGGGGCCGGGCGGCGGGCAGCACGATCCGGTAGAAGATCCGCAACTCGCCGCTGCCGTCGATGCGTCCGGCCTCGATCAGTTCGGTCGGGAAGTCCAGGAACGCCTGCCGCATCAAGAAGATGCCAAACGCGTTGGCCAGGAACGGCACGATGACGGCCTGGTAGCTGTCCATCCAGCCGAAGGTCGCCATCATCTCGAACAGCGGCACCAGCAGCACCTGGAACGGGATCATCATGGTCGCCAGGATCACCGCGAGGATGAGGCCGCGGCCCCGGAACCGGTACTTGGCCAGGCCGTAGCCGCACATCGCCGACAGCGCCGCACTGAGCACCGTGTACACCACCGCGATCGCGATCGAGTTGAACGCGACCTGGCTGAAACCGACGGTCTCCTCCAGCCGGTGCAGGTTCTCCCCGAACCGGTCCCCCGGCAGCAGCGGCGGCGGGGACGCGAACAGGTCCTCGGTGCGGTGGGTGGCGGCGATGATCATGAAGTAGAACGGGAACAGGCTGATCACCGCTCCGGCGATCAACGGCAGGTGTGTCAGTCGCTTCATGACCGCCTGCCCAGGAACTTGAACTGCGCGAACGACAGGAGGCCGATGATCGCGACCACCAGCCAGGCGATCGCCGAGGCGTAGCCGAAGTCGAGCTGCTGGAAGCCGACCTGGTACAGGTACAGCACCGGGGTGAGGGTGGCGTTGTCCGGGCCGCCCTCGGTGAGGATGTACGGCTCGTCGAACAGTTGCAGCGTCCCGATCGTGGAGGTGATGAGGCAGAACAGGATCACCGGCCGCAGCTGCGGGACGATGACCCGCAGGTAGGTCGAGACCGGTCCGGCCCCGTCCACCGCCGCGGCCTCGTACTGCTGTTTGGGGATCGCCTGTAGTCCGGCCAGCAGGATCACCATGTTGTATCCGGTCCAGCGCCACGTGACCGACGCGATCAGCGCCACCTTGGCCCAGAACGGATCGTTGAGCCAGTCCACGGGCGACAGTCCTACCAGGCCGATCAGCTGGTTGAACACGCCGTTGTCGGCGCGCAGCAGCACCCGGAACACGATCGTGTAAGCCACCAGGGTGGTCACGGCGGGCAGGAAGTAGCCGATCCGGTAGGTCGACCGCAGCCGCAGCCACGACTGGTTGAGCACCTGCGCCAATACCAGGGCCAGCGACAGCATGAGCGGCACCTGGATGACGAGGATCAGGCCGATGTTGAGCAGCGCGCCGCCCACCAGCGGGTCGGAGAACAGCCGCTCGTAGTTGGCCAGGCCCGCCCAGCTCGCGCCGGTCCCGTCCTCGCGCTGAAAGCTCTCGACGAGACTGGCGACGAGCGGGTAGGCGAAGAACACCGCGAACAGCGCCACGGCCGGGCCGGTGAAGTACCACGGCGCGATCCTTGGGCGGCTTCGGTTTCGGCCTCGGGCCGCCGTCGTGTCGACGGCGGCCCGGCGCCGCTCGGCCAGCAGGGTCACGGTCACGCCCGCTTTCGCCCGGTGGTGCCCGCGAGCTGGTCGGCGGCGGCGTCCAGTTCCTCGTCCGGGTCCTCGCCGTTGAGGACGACGCCCGGCACCACGGTCTTCATGACGTCGTCGGCCTTGGAGCGGTCCTCGGTGTAGGCGATGGCCGGGATCTCGGCGGTCTGCTCGGCGAACATCTCGTAGATCGGCTGGCCGCCGAAGTAGTCCTGGTCGGCGCTGAAGAACTCGTCCTTCAGGGCGGGCAGGTAGGCGGGGAACAGTCCGTCCTTCTTCATCATCGACACCTGGTTGTCGGTGTTGGTGAGGACGAACTTGGTGAACGCCCACGCGGCGTCGGGGTTCTTGGCCTGGGCCGGGATCGCCAGTCCGGAACCGCCGTTGGCGGCGGTGCGGGCGCCGCCGGACTCGACGGCCGGTAGCGGCATCGCGCCGAACTTGCCCTTGAGTTCGGGCATCTCGCCGGTGAGGGTCCCGGCCCACCACACGCCGGTGGCCTCGGTGGCCACTTTGCCGGACTTGTTGGCCCGGACCAGGGCGTCCCAGCCCTTCTCGTTGTGGATCAGTCCGGCGTCGTTGAGCCGTTTGACGATGTCGAGCGCCTTCTTGGCCTCCGGCGAGTCGAGGGTGATGTCGCCGTCCTGGCTGAAGTAACCGGCGCCCTGCTGCTGCATCAGCAGCGGCACCAGGGAGGAGCTGCCGGACACGTCGGAGACCAGGAGTTTGGCGCCGGTGGCCTTCTTGACCTTCTTACCGGCCTCGATGAGGTCGTCCCAGGTCTCGACGGACTCCGGGTCGACTCCGGCCTCGTCGAAGTAGTCGGTGCGGTAGAACAGGCCCGCGGTCCCGGCGTCCCAGGGCAGCCCGAACAGTTTGCCGTCCTGGCTGGACGAGGCCGCCCACTTGGACGGGTCCATGTCGTCCTCGTACTTCTTGGCCGCGTCGGTCATCTCGGCGAAGCCCTTGGGGAACTGTCCTATGTAGCTTTGCATCTGCTGGGTCTCGACGGTGACCACGTCGGGCAGTCCGTTGCCGGACTTCAGGCCCACCGAGGTCTTGTCGGCGGCGTTGTCGTAGCCGATGTCGACGACCTTGACCTTGACGTCGGTCTGCTTCTCGAAGTCCTCGGCAAGCCGGTTGAGGGCGGTGGCGGCCACATCCCAGGACCAGACGGTGATCTCACCGTTGAGTTTGTCGGCGTCGACGTTCTTGACGGGCGCGGCGGGGCTGGTGCCGCCGCCGCACCCGGCCAGGACCACCGCTGCCGCCAGGCCGACGGCCGTGGCACGGATTCGGAGGGACATGTGATCTCCAATGCAATAGTGAATACAAAATACTGATCCTTGCCATGGGCCGTTGTCAAGGTTTAATGTATTTTGAATACAAAATTCTACGAAATCGCGGCCGCCGCGATGACGAAGGAGAACCATGCCGCACCCGTACATCCCCAATGCGGAGCCGCAGGTCAAGGCGGAAATGCTCGCCGCGACCGGCGCCACCGACATCGAGGATTTCTACGCCGACATCCCCGAGCACCTGCGGCTGCGCCGCCCGCTCGACCTGCCCGAGCCGCTGCGCGGCGAGGCCGACCTGGTGCGCCACGTCGGCGGACTGCTGGACCGCAACACCAGCACCGCCGAGGCGCTCAGCTTCCTGGGCGCGGGCTGCTACCGGCACTACGTCCCGGCGGTCTGCGACGAGGTCAACTCCCGCAGCGAGTTCCTCACCGCCTACGCCGGTGAGCCCTACGAGGACCACGGCCGGTTCCAGGCCATGTGGGAGTACCAGTCCATGATGGGCGAACTCCTGGAGATGGACGTGGTGAACGTGCCCACCTACGACGGCTTCCAGGCCGCCGCCACCGCGCTGCGGATGGCGGGCCGCATCACCGGCCGCGGCCGCGTCGTCATCGCCACCCCCATCGATCCGGACAAACTGTCCAAGATCGAGGACTACCTGGACGGCGCGCTGACCATCGGCGGCGAACTGGACGGCGACGACCTCGCGGCGGTCTTCGTCGACTATCCGTCCTATCTGGGCGTCGTCGATCGGAAGACCGCCGAGTACGTGCGCACCGCCCACGACCTGGGAGCGCTGGCGGTCGTGGCCTGCGACCCGGTGGCCCTCGGCGTCCTGGCGCCCCCCGCGTCCTTCGGCGCCGACATCGTCTGCGGCGACATCCAGCCACTGGGCATGCACCCGCAGTACGGCGGCGGCCACGCCGGATTCATCGCCACCCGGGACGAGGAACGGTTCGTGATGGAGTTCCCGTCCCGGCTGTTCGGCATCGTTCCCACCACCGTGGAGGGTGAGTACGGCTTCGGCGACGTCGCCTGGGACCGCACCTCGCTGGGGGTGCGGGAACAGGGCCGCGAGTGGGTCGGCACCGCCGCCGCGCTGTGGGGCATCACCGCCGGGGTCTACCTGGCACTGATGGGCCCGCAGGGGATGCGCGAACTGGGCGAGGGCCTGATGTCCCGCTGCGCCTACGCCATGAGCCGGATCGGCGAGATCCCCGGCGTCGAGATCGTCGACGCCGCACTGCCCCACATCAAGGAGTTCGCCGTGCGATTCACCGGCGGCGCCACCGTCGCCATGGTCAACGCGGCGCTGCACGAACGCGGCATCTTCGGCGGCAAGGACCTGTCCGCCGACTTCCCCGAGCTCGGACAGTCCGCTTTGTACTGCGTCACCGAAATGCACACCAAGGCCGACATCGATCGCCTTGCCGCCGAACTGAAGGAGATCGTCAAGTGAGTGGCCACACCCCGCGCCGCGACATCGACCCGTCCGAGGCCCGCGTCGCCGCCAAGCCGCCGCTGCGCCGCTTCCACCAGGCCCGCTGGGACGAGTCGCTGATCTTCGAGCAGTCGAAGCCCGGCCAGCGCGGCGTGCTGCCGCCCAGCGTCGAGCCCGAGATCGCCGACGCCGTCGGCGATCCGGCCGCCGCGCTGCCGGACGAGCTCAAACGCGCCACCCCGCCCGCGCTGCCGGAACTGTCGCAACTGGAGGTGCTGCGGCACTATCTGCGGCTGTCGCAGGAGAACCTCGGCGTCGACTTCAACATCGACATCGGACAGGGCACCTGCACCATGAAGTACTCCCCCAAGGTCAACGACCAGCTGGTGGCCGGACACAAGCTCGCCGAGTTGCATCCGTTGCAGGACAACGGGACCGTGCAAGGTGTGCTGGAGATCTTCTCGCGTATGGAGGAGATGCTGGCCGAGATCTCCGGCATGGACCGGGTCAGTCTGCAACCGGGCGCCGGTTCGGCGGCGATCTGGACCAACGTGGCGATGGTGCGCGCGTACCACGCCTCCCGGGGCGAGTCGCACCGCGACGAGATCATCACGACGGTGTTCTCGCATCCGTCCAACGCGGCATGCGCCGCCACCGCCGGATACAAGGTGATCACCCTCTACCCGGACGCCGACGGCTACCCGGATCTGGACGCGCTCAAGGCCGCGGTCGGCGACCGCACCGCCGCGCTACTGATCACCAACCCCGAGGACACCGGGATCTTCAACCCGCGCATCGAGGAGTTCGTGGCGGCGGTGCACGAGGTCGGCGGGCTGGCGGTCTACGACCAGGCCAACGCCAACGGCATCCTGGGCATCACCCGGGCCCGCGAGGCGGGCTTCGACCTGTGCCACTTCAACCTCCACAAGACCTTCTCCACCCCGCACGCCTGCGGCGGACCGGCCGCCGGGGCCTGCGGCGTCACCAGTGCCCTGGAACCGTTCCTGCCCAAGCCGACCGTCGAACACGACGGCACCCGGTACTGGCTTGACCACGACCGTCCACTGTCAATCGGGAAGGTGCGCCCGTTCCTGGGGGTGGCCGCCAACGTCGTGCGGGCCTACGCGTGGATCATGAGCCTGGGTGCCGAGGGGCTGCGCGAGGTCGCCGAGACCGCGGTGCTCAACAACAACTACCTGCTGGCCGAGATGCTCAAGATCGACGGCGTCTCAGCGCCGTACGCGGAGGGCAAGCACCGCATCGAGCAGGTGCGGTACTCGTGGCAGAAGCTGCACGAGGACACCGGCGTGCACTCGGAGGACCTGGGGCTGCGGGCCGCCGACTTCGGGGTGCACTACTGGACCAGCCACCATCCGCACCTGGTCGCTGAACCGGCCACTCTGGAGCCGACCGAGTCGTATTCGAAGGCGGACCTGGACGAGTACGTCGCGATCATGCGCCAGGTGGCGCACGAGGCGTACACCGAACCGGAGACGGTGCGCACCGCGCCGCACCGGTCCACGATCCACCGCACCAAACACGACACGCTCGAGGACCCGGGCACCTGGGCCGTGACGTGGCGCGCCTACCGACGCAAGACGGCGACGGAATGACAACCGTTGGGCTGCTGGTGAACCCGGTCGCCGGGCTGGGCGGCACCGTCGGTCTCAAGGGGACCGACGGGCCGCTGGCCGAGCGAGCCCGCGACCTGGGCGCCACCCCCAGGGCCACCGACCGGGCCGCCCTGGCACTGTCCGAGCTGGCCGCGCGCTGGCCCGGCTTCGCGCTGACAGCTGAGCCCGAACCTGCCGCGGCGACCGTCGGCGGCCACCAGCCGGCCCCGGCCGCGAAGCCAGACGGCGGGGCCGGAGCGGCTGACGCCGACACCCTGCCGGACCCGGCCACGCGGTTTGACGGCCCGACGCTGCTGACCGTGGCCGGGGACATGGGGGCCGACGCGGCGCTGCTGGCCGGGGTCGCCGCGACGGTCGTGTGCGACCGCCCGTCCGCAACCTCGGCCGCCGACACCGTCCGGGCCGCGCAAGCGCTTGTCCGGGCCGGGGCCGAGCTGCTGCTGTTCGCGGGCGGCGACGGCACCGCCCGCGATGTGCTGGCGGCCTTGGAAAGCGGTCAGCCGACGACCGACGACGGCTCCGGCTCCGGCTCCGGCTCCGGCTCCGGCTCCGGCTCCGGCTCCGGCTCCGGTCATAGCGTGGCCCCCACCGCTCGCGACGGCGTCGCGGTGATCGGGATTCCCGCCGGGGTCAAGATCCACTCGGCGGTCTACGCGGTCAACCCGCGCGCGGCCGGAGAGGTGGCCGCCGCCTTCCTGGCCGGAACCGCCGCGTCCGCCCCCGCCGAGGTGCTCGACCGGCCCGACGGTGAAACCGTCGGCACCGTCCTCTACGGGCACCTGCCGGTGCCGAGGCTGCCGCACCGCGTGCAAAGCGGCAAGATCGGCTCCACGGTGACCGGCGGCGACGACCCAGCCGGTATCGCCGCCCACCTGCGCGACACCCGCTCCCTCGGCGGCATCGACATCGTCGGGCCCGGCACCACCACCAACGCCGTGCTCGCGGCGCTCGGCGTCACCGTCGAGCCCACCGGCGTCACCGTTGTGGACGCCGCCGGGCTGGTGGCCACCGACGCCGACGCCACCACCCTCGTGCGGCTGGCCGCCGCGCGTCCCGCCCGGGTCGTGGTGTCGCCGATCGGCGGCCAGGGCTTCCTGCTGGGCCGGGGAAACCAGCAGCTCACCCCCGAACTGCTGCGCTCCTGCGGCCGTGACGCGATCATGATCATCAGCGGCGAGGCCAAACTGGCCGCGCTGGCCGGTCGTCCACTGCTTGTGGACACCGGCGACGAGACGCTCGACGCCGACCTGCGCGGCTACCGGCCGGTCATCACCGGCCGCGACACCACCGTGATGTACCGAATAGGAGAGAAATGAGCGAACTGGACGGAAAACGCGCCATAGTGACCGGCGCCGGATCGGGCATCGGTCGGGCGACGGCCGAACTGATGGCCGAGCAGGGTGCGCGGGTCGCGGTCGTCGACCTCGACGCCGATGCCGCCCGCGAGGTCGCCGAAGGCATTGGCGCCCAAGCGATCGCGATAGCCACCGACGTCTCCAAGGCCGCCGACTGCGACAACGCGGTCGCCACGGCCGCCGCCGAGTTCGGCGGACTGGACGTGCTGGTCAACAACGCCGGGATCATCCGCCGTTCCACGGTCTGCGAGATCACCGAGGAAGACTGGGACCTCGTCATGGCCGTCAACATCAAGTCGGTGATGCTGATGAGCCGCCGCGCCATCCCACACCTGAAGGCGGCCGGTGGCGGCAGCATCGTCAACACCGGTTCCGGCTGGGGAATCCAGGGCGGCGGACAGGCGGTGTCCTATTGCGCGTCCAAGGGCGCGGTGGTCAACATGACCCGTGCGATGGCCATCGACCACGGTCCCGATAACATCCGTGTCAACTGCGTCTGCCCGGGCGACACCGCCACCCCGATGCTCGCCGAGGAAGCCCGGCAGCTCGGTGAGGCACCCGGCGCCTTCTACGCCGACGCCGCCGATCGGCCGTTGCGGCGCATCGGACAGCCCCGCGACATCGCCTCCGCCATCGCCTATCTGGCCGGTGACGGGGCGGCGTTCGTCAGCGGCGCGGTCCTGCCCGTCGACGGCGCCGGAACCGCCTGAACTGTACACATCGGAACGGAGTGAGGACATGGTCATTGAGCGCCGCCCGCTGCGCGACGAGATCAAACGCGAGGTGCTGGAACGGTTTCGCCGGGGCGACTACCCGGCCGGGCACAACATCCGGGAGAGCCAGCTGGCCGCCGACCTGGGGGTGTCGCGCACACCGCTGCGCGAGGCGCTCATCGCGCTTGAGATCGAAGGACTGATCAAGTCCCAGCCGGGCAAGGGTTTCCGGTTCGCGCCGGTCAGCCCCAAGGAGTACAAGGAACTGGGGCCGGTGGTGGCGGCCCTGGAGGCGCTGGCCCTGGAAACCTCCGACAGGGACTACATAGACACCACGGCACCGAGACTGCTGGCGCTGGCCACCGAGTTCGACGCCTCGGTGGCCACCCAGGCCGAGATCGACGAACGCGACGACGAATGGCACGACCTGCTGTTGGGCGGCTGCGACAACGAACGCCTGATGGACCTGCTCACGACGCTCAAGGCGAGCCTGCGGCGCTACGTGCATCTGCTGGTCGACGACGAGACCCAGCTCAGCCGCTCCGCCGGTGAGCACCAGCTGATCGCCGAGCGCCTGATCGCCGGGGACCTGCCGGGAGCTGTGGAAGCCCTGAAAGCCAACTGGAGCAGCGGTTCGGCGCGGATCCTGGAGAAACTGGCCGAGCTGGACGGCCAGCGGTAACCGCGGCCGCCGCTACGGCTGGCCGACGTCCTTCGGGGAGGACAGCATGGCGGTGGCGGACACGGCGAGCACCAGCGCGATCGCGAGACAAGTCCCGAAGACGATGGCGAGTGCGCCGCCAGGGGTGCCGGTGTGGTGGAGGTAGACCGCTCCCAGACCGGCGACCCCGGCGGTGCCGCCGAGTTGCTGGACGCTGTTGAGCAGGCCAGCGGCGGAGCCGGTCTCGTGAGGCCGGACCCGCGCCAAGGCGGCGGTGAAGAACGGGACCGTGACGAGGCCGCCGCCGATCCCGGCAAGGCCGAGGGAAACCGGGAGCCACGGCGACAGCGACGGGACCGGTGCGAGGTTCGCGGCCGGAGCGAGGTTCGCGGCGACGACGCCACCCGCACAACCGAGTCCCAGCAGGCCGACGCCGACGAGCATGAGCTTCGGGCCAGTGCGCGCGAGCAGCACCTGGCCAGCAAGCAGTGACGCGACCGCCAACCCCAGCGAAAACGGGAGCACGGTCAGGCTGGCGACAAGCACCGACGCCCCCAGTCCCTCCTGGACGTACAGGACGACCACGAAGACCAGTCCGGTCGAGACGGCGAAGTAGAGGACGCTGCTGAGCAGCGCGGCGGGGAAGCCGCGATCGCGGAACAGGCTGGGTTCGACGATGGGGTCTCGCCCACGGGCACGGGTCTTTCGCATGTGGACGGCCAGACCGGCCGCACCGATGAGCCCGACGGCGACGAGGGCCAACCTGGCCCACGGCGGGATCGTGGCGTCGATGGCCGGGACGAGGAGAGCGGCGGCGACAGCAGTGGCGATGAGTGCGCCGCTCACGTCGATGCTCGGTTTGCGGTCCGCTCGGTCCTCTGGCAGGAATCGAATGCTGCCCAGGACGGCAAGACCCAGCGGCAGGTTCGCCAGGAACACCACCCGCCAGGACAGTCCGGCGATGTCGGCGCTGGTGAGGACTCCGCCCAGCACCGGCCCGGCGACGGCGGTCAGGCCCATCACCGGTCCGATGAGGCTCAGGGCCCTGCCGAGCGCCGCTCCGTCGAACATCGCCTTGATCAGGCCGATCGTCTGCGGGATGAGCAGTCCGGCGCACACGCCTTGAACTGCTCGGGCCGGTAGCAGCACCGCCATCGACGGCGCGACGGCGCACACAGTGGACGAGGCGAGGAAGCCCGCGAGGCTGATGAGCAGGATCCGGCGTCGGCCGTGGATGTCGCCCAACCGTCCACCGGGGATCAACGCGATGGCGAACGGGAGGGTGTAGGTGGCGGCGATCCACTGGAGGCTCGACGCGGAGCCGTGAACGTCGGCTCGGATCACGGGGGCGGCCACGGTGGTGATGGTGGCGTCGAGCAGGTTCATCGCCTCGGCGAGGAGCAGGCCGGTCAGTCCGACCCAGCGGCGCCAGGAGTGCGCGGGGATCGCGCGGGAGGGTTCGATGTCTACGGTCATGAGCCCAGCGTGGGCCCGGGGAGCGGAATCTAGACGTTTCACGCCATGAACCGAGCAAAACTAGCGTTCATGACTCTTGGTATTGCGATAATGTGCAGCGTGACTCAGCCCTTGGATCGCCTGGACCACCAGATACTGCACGCGCTGGGCATCAACGGGCGGGTGCCGTTCCGGCGGCTGGCCCAGGCCCTGGACGCGTCCGAGCACACGGTTGCCCGCCGGTACCGGAGGCTCGTCGAACGCGACGTCGTCCGGGTGGTCGCCGCACCGGCGCCCCGCGACAGCGACATGGGCCAGCTGCTGCGACTCCAAGTCCATCCTGGATCGAGCAAGCGCCTCACCGAGGCTTTGGTGAATCGCGACGACGTGTCATGGCTGCGCACCGCCGGTGGCGGCGCGGAGATCATGTGCGGCGTCCGCGCTCCGTCGTCCCCGCAACGCGACAAACTGATCCTCGAACAGCTTCCCCGCACCGGCAAGGTCACCAGGGTGACGACCTACGATGTGCTGCACCACTTCCGCACTCCCGGGCACGCCGACTGGGAGGGATTCCCCGACCGGCTCGACGACCGGAAACGCGAACTGATCCGCGACCACGACCCGACCGGCGCACCGGCGCCGCGACCCGCCGCCGAGGACGCCGCGCTGCTGAAAGCACTCACCCTCGACGCCCGGCAGAGCTCGGCGCGGCTGGCCGCCGCGACCGGCCAACCCGAGTCCACCGTCCGGCGCCGCCTCGATCAGCTGTTGGCCTGCGGTGCGATCCAACTCGACCGCGACCTCGATCCGCTGTCGCTGGGCTATCCCATCAGCGCCAGTCTTTACATCGACGTCAGCCCCAAGCATCTGCACGCCGCCGGTGCGGCGCTGGCGGCGCACCGGCCGACGACATTCGTCGCCGCCGTCACCGGACCGGCCAACCTGCACGCCGCCGTGTCCGTCCGGACCCTTGCCGACCTCTACGACTACGTGAGCTCCACACTGACCGAAATCGACGGTGTGCTGCGCGTCGAAACCTGTCTGGCCGGGCCGTTCCTGAAGCACGCCCGGACCATCTGGCTCGCCCGCCACGATCGGTAGCCCCTCCCCCGCGATCGCACATCGCGTGGTCGCGGCCGTGAAACCGAATTCACGGGCCCGGTATCGCGGCGGCATCGACGGGCAATCAGGCGCCGGGAGGGTCGGCGCCATGACGATGACGAACGCTCCCGAGAAACGCCGCTGGATCACCGACTGGAACCCCGACGACGAGACCTTCTGGCGGGCCGGTGGCGCCCGGGTCGCCCGCCGCAACCTGATCTGGTCGATCCTGGCCGAGCACCTCGGGTTCTCGGTGTGGCTACTGTGGTCGGTGGTGGTGGTCAGCCTGCCCGCCGCCGGGTTCGACTTCGGGGTAGACCAGCTGTTCTGGCTGGTGGCGGTGCCGAACCTGTTCGGGGCGTTCATGCGCATCCCCTACACCGCGGCCGTGGCCCGGTTCGGCGGTCGCAACTGGACCACGGTCTCGGCGGCGCTGCTGCTGGTGCCGCTGGGGCTGCTCACCTACTGCGTGACCACGCCGGGCACCCCGTACGAGCTGTTCCTGCTGGCCGCGATCACCGCCGGGTTCGGCGGCGGGAACTTCGCCTCCAGCATGGCCAACATCTCGTACTTCTATCCGGACCGGTACAAGGGAACCGCGCTGGGGCTCAACGCGGCCGGCGGCAACATCGGTGTCGCGGTGGTGCAGTTCCTGGTGCCGCTGGTGATCGGCGTCGGTGTCATTGGCACGGCACAGTCGGACGGGCTGTGGCTGCACAACGCGCCACTGCTGTGGATCGTCCCGGTGGTGGTGGCGGCGGTGTGCGCGTGGCGGTACATGGACAACCTCGCGGTCTCGCGCACTCCGTTGCGGGTTCAGTTGCGGGCGTTGCGTTCCAAGCACTGCTGGATCATGTCGGGGCTGTACATCGGCACCTTCGGTTCCTTCATCGGCTACTCGGCGGCGTTCCCGCTGGTGATCAAGGCGGAGTTCCCGGACATGTCGGCGTTGTGGCTGGCCGCGCTGGGTCCGCTGGTCGGTTCGGTCGCGCGGCCGTTCGGGGGCTGGCTGTCGGATCGCTCCACCGGCGCCCGGGTCACCAACTGGTCGTTCGCGGGCATGGGGCTGGGCGCGATCAGCGCGGTGGCGGCGCTGTCGGTCGGGTCGTTCGGGTGGTTCTTCGCGTCGTTCCTGGCGCTGTTCGTGCTCAGCGGTGTCGGCAACGGTTCGACGTTCCGGATGATCCCGGCGATCTACCGGGCCGAGGCGGCCACGAGCGACGGCCCGGAGGCGACGGCGGCGCTTGACCTGGCGCGCAAGCGTTCGGCGGCCGTCATCGGGTTCTCCTCGGCCGTGGGTGCTTTGGGCGGCTTCGCGATCCCGCGTGGGTTCGGAGCCTCGCTGGCGGCCACCGGTTCGGTGGATACCGCGCTGCTGGTGTTCGTGGTCGTCTACGCCGGGTGTGGGGTGGCCAACTGGTGGTTCTACCAGCGCACCGTGCTGACCACCCGACTGCCGAGCCTGGCCCACGCCCGGGTGTGAACCCGTGGTGCGGTCTGTCGACGTCACGCCAGCGTCGGTGCGGGTGACTTTGCACAACCGAAACAATCACGCTTTGTCGGCGAAACGCGTGCCCCGCAACATTCAAGGCATGACCACCCCCACCGACGGTTCGCGAGTCGCGACGCACTGTCCCTACTGCGCCCTGCAGTGCGGGATGACGCTGTCGCACGAAACCGACGGTGGGGTTTCGGTGGCGCCCAGGGGAGGCGGCCTGTGCCACAAGGGCTGGACGGCTCCCGAGCTGCTCGACCATCCCGACCGGTTGACAGCGCCGCTGCTGGGCGGGCGGCCCGCCGACTGGCCGCGCGCACTCGACCGGGTCGCCGAGGCGATCCGCGAGACCCAGGAACGGTACGGGCCCGACGCGGTGGCCGTGTTCGGCGGCGGTGGGCTGACCAACGAGAAGGCGTACCTGTTGGGCAAGTTCGCGCGGGTCGCGTTGGGCACCAGCAATATCGACTACAACGGCCGGTTCTGCATGTCCTCGGCGGCAGCGGCCGGAAACCGGGCGTTCGGTGTGGACCGGGGGTTGCCGTTCCCGCTGGAGGATCTGGCGCAAGCCGACACCGTCCTGTTGGTGGGCGCCAACCCGGCCGAGACGATGCCGCCGATGATGCGGCACCTGGCCCGGCCCGATCTGGTGGTGATCGACCCCCGGCTGACCGAGACCGCCGCGCGGGCGCGGCTGCACCTGCGTCCGTTGCCGGGTACCGATCTGGCGCTGGCCAACGGGTTGTTGCACATCGCGATCGAACGCGGCTATGTGGACGATGACTTCGTCGCGTCGCGCACCACCGGTTTCGCGGCGGTCGGGCGTGCCGTCGCCGGTTACTGGCCCGCGTTCGTGGAGCGGATCACCTCGGTGTCGGTCGCCGACCAGTACCGGGCCGCCGAACTGCTGGCCACCGGGAACCGGGCGATCCTGACCGCGCGCGGCGCCGAACAGCACTCCAAGGGTGTCGACACCGTTTCGGCCTGGATCAACCTGGCGCTGGCGCTGGGCCTGCCAGGCAAACCGTCCAATGGCTACGGTTGCATCACGGGGCAGGGCAACGGACAGGGTGGACGCGAGCACGGGCAGAAGGCCGACCAGTTGCCCGGTTACCGGCGCATCGACGATCCGGTGGCCCGCGAGCACGTCGCGAAGGTCTGGGGTGTGCCGCCACAGTCGCTGCCCGGACCGGGGCGGCCCGCGATCGAGCTGCTCGGCAGTCTCGGTCGCGACGTGAAGACGTTGCTGGTGTTCGGGTCCAACCCGGCGGTGTCCGCGCCGAACTCGGCGGTCGTGACCGAGCGGCTGAAGGGGCTGGATCACCTGGTGGTGGCCGATTGCGTGCCGTCGGAGACCGTCGCGCTGGCGGAGGTCGTGCTGCCGGTGACGCAGTGGGCCGAAGAGGACGGGACCCTCACCGACCTGACCGGACGCGTGATCCGGCGCCGCGCACTGCGCGAACCGCCGTCGGGTGTCCACTCCGACCTGTGGGTGCTGCGCGAACTGGCGAAGCGGCTGGACGCGCCGAGCCGGTTTCCGGATACACCGTCCGAAGTGTTCGACGAACTGGCGGCGGCGAGCGCGGGCGGCGTGGCCGACTACAGCGGCATCGACTACGCGAGGCTCGACGCTGGGGAGCGGTTGCACTGGCCGTGCCCGGCCCCGTCGCGGCCAGGGTCGGCCGACGACGCTCGGCCCGTGCCCGGCCAACGCGGCCCAGCAGGAGCGGCCGAAACGGCAGGCGACGCCCGGCCCGCCTCCGGCCAACGCGGCCCCGCGCGCGGGCATTCCGGCACCCCGCGCATGTTCGCGGGCGGGCGGTTCGCGACTCCCGACGGTCGGGCTCGGTTCACCGCCGTCGAGCACCGTCCCGCCGCCGAGACCGCCGACACGGGTTACCCGCTGCTGTTGACCACCGGGCGGGTGCTGACCCAGTACCAGTCGGGCGCCCAGACCCGCCGTACCTCACTGCCGGGACGGCAGGAGATCGAGCTGCACCCCGATACCGCGCGGCGCTTCGGGATCGGCCCCGCCGACTCGGTGACCGTGACGAGCCGACGCGGTTCCTTCACCGCGCGGGCCAAGCTCACCGAGTCCATCCGCACCGACACGGTCTTCGCCTCGTTCCATTGGCCCGACCGCGAAAACGTCAACCGGGCGGTCAACGACGTCGTTGACCCGGTTTCAGGAATGCCGGAATTCAAGGTGTGCGCGGTGCGAATCGCGTCGACGACTTCGGAGGACAACTGATGCGAGTGGTGATCGCCGGATACGGCATGGCCGGGGCCCGGCTGGCCCGGGAACTGGGCGGACGCGGCGCCGAGGTGACCGTGTTCGGGGCCGAGTCGGAGGCCGCGTACAACCGGGTGCTGCTGTCGGGACTGCTGGCGGGCAGCCACAGCGAGACCGGGGTTCGGCTTCCGCCCCCACCGGACAACGTGGACATCAGGCTGGACACGCCGGTGTCGTCGATCGACACCGTGGGACGCACCGTCAACGGCGTCGGCTATGACGCACTGGTGCTGGCGACCGGCGCCGACGCGATCATGCCGCCGATCCCGGGCCTGGCGCCGTCCGAACGCGTCATGGCGTTTCGGACGATGGCCGACTGCCGCCGCATCATCGAAGCCAGCCGCGGCGGCGACCGGGCGCTGGTGCTGGGCGGCGGCCTGCTGGGCGTCGAAGCGGCCAGAGGGCTCGCCGGACGCGGCATGCGCGTCACCGTCGTGCACGCCGCCGAGCACCTCATGGAGCGGCAGCTCGACCCGGCGGGCGCCGCGATGCTCGCGGGCACACTGGACTCCATCGGGGTCGCGTCACGCACCGGCGCGGCGGCCGTCGCGGTCGACCAGAGCGGCGACGAGGTCCGGCTGCGGCTGGCCGACGGCACCGAACTGTCCGGCGACCTGCTGGTGGTCTCGTGCGGGGTGGCACCCAATATCGGGCTGGCGCGGCGCGCCGGGCTGCGCGTCAACCGGGGTGTCGTCATCGACGACCGTTGCCGCACCAGCGATCCGCGCGTCTACGCCATCGGCGACTGCGCCGAACACGATGGACACTGCTACGGCCTGGTCGGTCCGGCCTGGGAACAGGCCGACGTGGTCGCCGACGTCCTGTCCGGGCAGGAGGGCGGCTACCGGGGTTCGCGGCAGGTGACCCGGTTGAAGACCGACGGCATCGACCTGGCCGCCATGGGCGTCGTGGACGGCGACGAGGTGGTGTCCTTCGCCGACCCGGTCCGGCGCACCTACGCCCGGCTGGTCATCGAGGCCGGACGGCTGGCGGGCGCGATCCTGTTGGGCGACAACCCGACCGTCGGTGACCTGGTGCGGATGTTCGACCAGGGGGAACCGGTGCCGTTCGATCGCCGCAGGCTGCTGCTGGGCGCGGCGGCCCCGGTCGCCGAGAGCGCCGACGACGAGACGGTGTGCCGCTGCAACAGTGTCGACGCCGCCGCCATCACCTCGGCCTGGCACGGCGGCGCCCGCACCGTCGAGCAGTTGGCCGCGAAGACGCTGGCCACCACCGGCTGCGGCGGCTGCACCGACACGGTGTCGCGCATGTGCGAACGGCTGGGACGCACCGAGTTGTCGGGGGTGCGGTCATGAAGCGGATCGTCGTCATCGGCGATGGCATGGTGGGACGGCATTTCACCACCACGCTGCGCGAACGCGAGCCCGGCTGGTCGGTGACGGTGCTGGCCGAGGAGAACCGGCCCGCCTACGACCGGGTCCGCTTGTCGGCGTACTTCGACGGCGCCACCGCCGCCGACCTCAGTCTCGGTGAACTCGACGACGGAGTGGACCTGCGGCTGGGCGAGGCGGCGGTGCGCGTCGACCGCGAACGGCACGTCGTTCACTCCGCACTGAGCGAGTACCCCTACGACGCGCTGGTGATAGCCACCGGCTCCTATCCTTTCGTGCCACCGATTCCCGGCACCGACTCCCCCGGCTGCTTCGTGTACCGGACCCTCGACGACCTGGAGGCGATCCGGGACCACGCCGCCGGGGTCGACCGTGGCGTGGTGGTCGGCGGCGGGCTGCTCGGGCTGGAGGCCGCCAACGCGCTGCGGCTGCTGGGCCTCGACACGACCGTGGTCGAGTTCGCGCCGCACCTGATGCCCGCGCAGCTGGACGAAGCCGGTGGCGCGGTGCTGCGCGGCCACCTCGAACAGCTCGGCATCCGGATCGCCTGCGGCACAGCGGTCGCCGCGGTGACGACCGACGCGGCCGAGCGACAGTCGGCGACGCCAGGCGGCGGCAACACCGAGCCGCCGCGGGCCGCGTCCGGCGGGCTGCGGCTCACGACGTCCGACGGGACTCACCTCGACACCGGTCTCGTCGTGTTCGCCGCTGGGGTGCGGCCCCGCGACGCGATCGGCCGCGACAGTGGACTGGCGATGGCCGAGCGCGGCGGCATCACCGTCGACGACACCTGCCTGACCTCCGACCCCGACGTGTACGCGATCGGCGAGTGCGCCGCCGTCGACGGCCGCTGTTTCGGCCTGGTGGCACCCGGATACGCGATGGCCGAGGTGGTGGTGGACCGGCTGTGCGGCGGCGACGCCCGCTTCGCCGGGGCCGACACCTCGACCAAGCTGAAACTGCTGGGCGTCGACGTCGCCTCCTTCGGCGCGCCTGACGGTCCACTGTCCACGAACTATCTGGACCCGACCGAGGGCGTCTACGCCAAACTGGCGCTGTCCGACGACGCCCGCACGCTGCTGGGCGGCATCCTGGTCGGCGACACCGAACCGTACGGACTCCTGCGCGCCTCGGTCGGCGGCCCGGTTCCGGCCCGGCTGGCCGACCTGCTGGCCCGAGCGGTCCCGGACGCCGAACTGCCCGACAGTGCCCAGATCTGCTCGTGTCACGCCGTCACCAAGTCGGCGATCACCTCGGCGATCGCCGAGGGCGCCTGCGACGTGGCCTCGCTGGGCGCGTGCACCAAGGCGGGCAGCGGCTGCGGTTCCTGTGTCCCGCTGTTGAAGCAGCTGCTGGCTGATTCCGGTGTGTCCCAGAACAAGGCGGTGTGCGAGCACTTCGCGTACTCGCGGGCGGAGCTGTTCGACATCGTCCGGTGTGCCGGTATCACCACCTTCAGCGACCTGATCGCCCAGCACGGCACCGGACGCGGCTGCGAGGTCTGCAAGCCCGTCGTGGCCTCGATTCTCGCCTCGCTCGACAATGGCCACATTCTGGACGGTGAACAGGCGGCGCTCCAGGACACCAACGACCACTTCCTGGCCAACCTGCAACGCAACGGCACCTATTCGGTGGTGCCGAGGGTGCCCGCCGGGGAGATCACGCCGGAGAAGCTGATCACCATCGGCGCCATCGCCCGCGACTACGGCCTGTACACCAAGATCACCGGGGCGCAACGCATCGACATGTTCGGGGCCCGGGTCGAGCAGCTGCCCGCGATCTGGCGGCGGCTCGTCGACGCCGGGTTCGAGTCCGGGCACGCCTACGGCAAGGCGCTGCGCACCGTGAAGTCCTGTGTGGGCACGACCTGGTGCCGTTACGGTGTCCAGGATTCGGTGACGCTGGCCATCGACCTGGAGCTGCGGTACCGGGGTCTACGGTCGCCGCACAAGCTCAAGTCCGCGGTGTCGGGCTGCGCCAGGGAGTGCGCCGAGGCGCGCGGCAAGGACTTCGGGATCATCGCCACCGAGGCGGGCTGGAACCTCTACGTGGGCGGCAACGGCGGCTTCACGCCCCGGCACGCCCAACTGTTGTTGTCCGATCTGGACACCGAATCGCTGGTGCGCTATATCGACCGGTTCCTGATGTTCTACGTCCGCACCGCGGATCGCTTGCAGCGCACCGCGGCCTGGCTGGAGAACCTGGACGGCGGGCTGGACTATCTGCGGGAGGTGATCGTGGACGACCGGTTGGGCATCTGCGCCGAGCTGGACGCGGCGATGGACCGGCACGTGGCGTCCTATCGGGACGAATGGTCGGCGGTGCTGGAGGACCCGGACAAGCTGTCCCGGTTCGTGTCCTTCGTCAACGCGCCCGAGACCCCGGACCCGTCGATTCGCTTCGACACCAGCCGGGGGCAGCCGCTGCCGGTGATGCTGGAACGGCCCCGGGTGAGGGCGTCATGAGCTGGGAACCGATCTGCGCGCTGGAACAGCTGACGCCCGAACGCGGCCGCGCGGCGCTGCTGCCGGACGGCACCCAGGTGGCGCTGTTCCGCACCCGCGACGACGATCTGTTCGCGGTGGAGAACCTCGACCCGTTCAGCAACGCCTACGTCATGTCGCGCGGCATCCTCGGCGACCGCGCCGGAACCCCGACCGTGGCCTCCCCGATGTACAAACAGGTCTTCGATCTGGCCACAGGGGAGTGTAAGGACGCCGAGCGGGTGCGGTTGCGGACCTTCGAAGTGTCCTGTCGCGACGGAGTGGTCGCGGTCCGGGTCCCGGAGGCGGTGCCGGTATGACCGGGCCGCTGACCGGTTACACCGTGGCCGTCACGGCGCAGCGCCGGGGCGAGGAGCTGGCGGCGCTGTTGGGTCGGCGCGGCGCCAAGACGGTGCTGGCGCCGGTGCTGCGGATGGTGTCGCTGCCCGACGACCAGGCGCTGCGGGCCGCGACGGTGGAGCTGATCAACGATCCGCCCGACGTCACGATCGCGACCACCGGCATCGGTTTCCGGGGCTGGCTGGCCGCCGCCGAGGGCTGGGGGCTCGGCGAGGCGCTGCACGCCGCGCTGGGCAGCGGCAGGGTGTGGTGCCGGGGCCCCAAGGCGCTGGGGGCGGTGCGGGCGGCGGGATTGCGCGAGGAATGGTCGGCGCCCAGCGAATGCGGCTGGGAGGTGTCGGAGCGGCTGCGCGGCGAACCGCTGTCGGGCCAACGGGTCGCGGTCCAGTTGCACGGCGACCCCAGCGACGACTTCACCGACACGATCCGCTCCGGCGGCGGCCACGCGGTGCCGATCCCGGTGTACCGCTGGATGTTGCCCACCGACATCACGCCGGTGCGGCGGCTGGTGGATCAGGTGTGTCTGCGCCGGATCGACGCGGTCACGTTCACCAGCGCGCCCGCCGTCAACGCGCTGCTGCGCATCGCCGGTGACCAGCGCACCGAACTGCTGGCCGCGCTGCGGGCCCCGGCCGACGACGGCGGGGTCATGGCCGCCGTCGTCGGCCCGGTCACGGCGGCGCCGCTGACGAGAGACGAGGTGCCGGTGGTGATGCCGGAGCGGGCGCGGCTGGGTTCACTGGCACGGCTGGTGACCGCCGAGCTGCCGGGCCGGGCGTCGCGACTGACGCTGGCCAGCGGGCACACCGTGGAGCTGCGCGGACATCTGGTGATGGTGGACGGTCAGGTGCAACCGCTGCCGCCCGCGCCGATGGCGATCCTGCGGGCGCTGTCGGCGGCCAAGGGCCGGGTGCTGACCCGCACCGAACTGCTGCGGTGCCTGCCCCGGGGCTGTGACCGGCACGCGGTGGAGATGGCGGTCACCCGGCTGCGGGACGGCCTGGGGCTGCGCAGCTGCGTCCAGACCGTCATCAAACGCGGCTACCGGCTGAACCTGCTGTGAACACGACGACGCCGGAGTCCAGTATGGAACTCCGGCGTCACGGTATTGGTTTACAGGTTCGGCACCGGCTCCAGCCGGTTGGCGACACGGCGCAGGGTGCTGGCCGCGCTGCGGCGCACCGGACCGACCCGCTTGGGACGGCTCGGGCGTTCCGGCTGTACCGGTGCGTCGGGCATCGCGGAGTGCGCGAGGCGGCGGGTCATCTCAACGCCGATCATCGAGGCGATGGGTTCCATGGTGGGTCAGCTCCTTTCCGCCGGACCGGTCGTGGTCCGGACGATGAATTCGGTAGGCAGCAGGACGTGCCGGTCTCCCGGGTCGTCCGGCGGGTCGAGCAGCAACTCGCCTGCTATGACTCCCTTGTCGATGGCGGGCTGGCGCACGGTGCTGAGGCCGACGGTCTGGGCTTCGGGTATGTCGTCGAACCCGGTGACCGACACGTCGAGGCCGGGGCGAAGCCCTCGGTCCCGCAGCGCGTCGATGGTGCCCAGCGCGACCAGATCGGTGCACCCCAACACGGCGGTCGGCCGGGGCGAGGTGTCCAGGACGTGCGCGGCGGCGGCGTGCCCCGCCGCGCGGCTGTTGGTCACCGTGTTGACCACGGTGACGGTGGACCAGTCGAGGTCGGCGTCGACGACGGCGTCGCGGATGCCCCGCAACCGTTGCCGCATCTCGAAGTCCTCGATCTTGTCGATGTCGGGTGCCGGGATCGGTCCGAGCCGGGCACCGTCCACATCGTCGTAGGCGGCCAGCACGGCCAGGCGCCGGTGGCCCAGCCGCAGCAGGTGGGCCGCCGCCTGCCGGCTGGCGGTGCGGTCGTCGATGCCGACGCTGAAGTCGTAGGCGTCGGGCCGAAACGCGGTGGTCACGGCCGGTCGTCCGATGGACTTCATGACGGTCTGGGAGTGGTGCCAGTCGGGGACACAGTAGACACAGAAGCCGTCGACGACGGCCTCGCGGACCTTGGCCGCGGCGGTCTCGTCGTCGTCGTGGGACAGCGGGATCAGCAGCAGACCGGTGTCGTGGCGTTCGGCGGCCTCGGACAGGCCGCGCAGGAACCGCACGGCGTAGGGGTCGATGAACGCGTAGGACAGGGTCGTGGTGAACAGGACCCCGATCGCCCCCGCGCGGCCCCGCCGCAGCGAGCGGGCGGTCGCGTTGGGTCCGGCGTAGCCCAGTTCCCTGGCGGCGTCGAGGATCTTCTGCCGCAGTTCGGGAGACAGCTGGTCGGGGCGGCTGTAGGCGTTCGACACGGTACTGCGCGAGACGCCGACGACGTCGGCGACCGTCTGTAGTGTCGGCTTCATTCTCTACCCCTTTCTGTATCGATCCAGAACTCCTTCTGAATCGATACAGTACTCCCCTGGCGCGGGCTCGTGCAAGCCCTTTGACCAGGTTTCGGATGTTCGCCGCGACACATTTACAGTTGCCGGATGCATATGCACCTGATCGCGCTGGTCGTGGCGGAATACGACCCCGCCATCGAGTTCTTCACCCGGATTCTCGGCTTCGAACTGGTCGAGGACTCGCCGTCCCAGACCAACGACGGCCGGCCCAAGCGGTGGGTCGTGGTGCGGCCGCCCGGTGCCGAGACCGGCATCCTGCTCGCCCGCGCCGACGGCGAGAAGCAGCGCGCCGAGATCGGCAACCACGCGGCGGGCCGGGTCGGGCTGTTCCTACGCGTGGACGACTTCGACGCCAGCTACAAGCACATGGTCGATTCCGGTGTCACGTTCACCAGCGAACCGCGCACCGAGCCTTATGGACAGGTCGCGGTGTTCGTGGACATCGCGGGCAACAAGTGGGACCTGCTCGGTCCGGCCCCGGCATAACCGCGCGGCCGTCGAGCTGAGCGGGGCCGCCTAGTCATCGCCGAGCGTCGCCGCCAGGTCGGCGAGGCTGGCGGCGTGCAGGTCGAACGCGTCGCTGTCCCGCGGCGGGTCGCCCACCGGCCGGGGCACGTAGGCGGTGCGCAGCCCCACCTCTTGCGCGGCCCGCAGGTCCCACGCGTGGGCCGCGACCTTGAGCACCCGCTGCGGTGCGCTCCCGGCCAGGTCGACGGCGAGCCGGTAGACCTCGGCGGCGGGTTTGTAGCTGTTGGCGTCCTGCGCCGACAGCAGGAAGTGCCAGCGCAGTCCGGCCTTGGCGCTCAGCCGGGTCAGTGTCGCCCGGCTGGCGTTGGACAGGCCGACGATCGGGAACTGCCGCGCGAGTAGTTCCAGGCCCGCGACGGTGTCGGACCAGGGTTCGAGTCGCCGCTCGACGGTGGCGAGCCGGCCGATGGCGGCGGCGTCGGTGACCCCGCACTTGTCCGCGACGAGTTCGGCGGCCTCGCGATCGACGGTTTCGCTGTCGGCGTAGGGATCGCGGCCGTCGAGCATCCGCTGCTGCCGCCGCGCGACGTGGTTCTCCCACAGTTCGGCGAGCCCGTCGATGTCGCCGTCGGGAGCCAGTTCGCGGATACCGTCGCGGATCCCGCCCGGTTCGTTGACGAGGGTTCCCAGTACGTCGAACACGACGAGGTCGATGTCAGCCCGCGAGAGCATGCCGTTCCGCCTTTCCGAGGTGGTAAGGACCCGTCCAGCAACGAGGCCTGTCGCGATATTCCTCCCGAAATGATCTTGAAGGGAGAGCGCACGGCCTGTGACGCTGACGCTACGGTAGACATACCGTTACACCCCATGAGGAGTCTGCCATGGAAACCCCTACCCTCCCCTTTGAACGGACCAAAGTACTCGAACTTTCACCCCTGGCCCGCAAGCTTCAGGAAGCCGGACCCATCCACAGGATCCGCACCGCTGTAGGCGACCCCGCCTGGCTGGTCACCCGTTACGCCGAGGTCAAGGAGCTGTTCGGCGACAACCGGCTGGGCCGTTCCCATCCCGACCCGGCGTCCGCCTCCCGGATGAACCACTCCGCCGTCTTCGGCGGTGGTCCCACCGGAGAGTTCGACACCGAACCCGAAGACGCCGTGCGGTTCCGGCGGCTGTTGCAGCCACTGTTCTCCGCCAAGCACATGCGTCTCATGCAGTCGCGAGTGGACGAGCTGGTCAGCGGCCTGCTCGATCCGCTGGAGGGCGCGACGGAACCGGTCGATCTGCACCAGGCGCTCGCGCTTCCGTTGCCGGTGCTGGTGATCTGCGAACTTCTCGGCGTGCCCCTCGACGACCGCGACGCGTTCGTGGCCTGGAGCCAGGACGCCGGGGTCGTCGATGACCAGGCCCGCTCCGAGGCCGGGATGGCGAACCTGATGGGCTACATCTACCAGCTGGCCATGAAGAAGCGGGCCAACCCGGGCAAGGACGTGCTCAGCGCGGTGGCCGCCGCCGAGCACCTGCCCGACGAGGAGGTCACCCGGCTGGGTGCCGGGCTGCTGTTCGCCGGTCACGAGACGACGGTGACCCGGATCGGTTTCGGGGTCTTCCTGCTGCTCACCAAACCCGAGCAATGGCAGTCCATGCTGGAGGATCCGGAGCTGATGTCGACCGCCGTGGAGGAGATCCTGCGGGCCCCGGTGGCGGGTGGACTCGAGGGGATCCCCCGCTATGCCCGCAGCGACATCGAGTTCGCCGGGGTCACGATCAAGGCCGGCGACCTCGTCATCCTCGACCTCTCGGCGGCCAACCACGACCCTCGGGCCTTCGCCGATCCCGACGAGTTCGACGTGTCCCGGCCCGCCAACACCCACGTGGGCTTCGGTCACGGACTGCACTACTGCATCGGGGCTCCGTTGGCGCGCATCGAGTTGCGCTCGGTGTTCGCGCAGCTGCCGCGCCGGTTCCCGAACCTGCGGTTGGCGGTGGCTCCCGAGGACATCGAATGGCGGGAGAACCAACTGACCGGTGGTCTCAAGGCGCTGCCGGTCTCGCTGACCTGACACCTCCCGTGGCCGCCGGTTCCCCGGCGGCCACGGGTTCGCAAGTGGTACAACAGAAGCCGAACTCTTAGGATTGTTTTGCAATCCGCGAGCAGAGGTAACCGCATGCGTGCTCCCACCCTGGATACCGAACGCCCTGATCCCGTTGAGCTGCACCGGTTGTGCGTACCCGACCCCGAACGGGTGCCCATGGCCATCGGCAGCTTCGACTCGATCGGCCCGCTGTCGCGCGCCGACTTCCCGCACCGGCACACCTTCTATGAACTGGTCCTGGTCACCGCCGGAACCGGCTGGCACGTCGTCGACTTCGCCGCCCACCCGATCCGGCCACCGCACCTGGGTTTCATCGCGCCCGGGCAGGTGCACTGGTGGCGCGACGCGGTCGGCCTCGACGGCCAGGTACTGCTGTTCACCGACGAGTTCCTGCTGGCCCACCCGCGCGACCGCGAGGTCTGGCAGGCACTGGGACGCCGCCCCTGGCTGAACCTCACCGGCTTCGAACGCCGCGAGTTCGCCGCGCTGTTCGCTCAGCTCAGCGCCGAGTACCGGCGCCGCGACGCGGGATTCCTGTCGGTGCTTCAGTCCTATCTGCACGTCCTGTTGGTGCGTGCCTGCCGGGTCGCCGACGGCATGGCCCTGACGATGGCGACCGACCGGCCCGCCGCGGTGGTCCGCGAGTTCAACCGGCTGGTCACCCACTCGGGCTGGAGCGGGTACTCGGTGCGCGACTACGCCACCCGGCTGGGCGTATCGGTCGGCTATCTGACCGAAGTGGTCAAACAGGTCCGGGGCGTCACACCCGGCCAGCTGGTGCGGCGCGCCCGGGTGCTGGAGGCCCGGCGACTGCTGGGCGGTTCCGACCTGACCATCGCCCAGGTGTCGCACGCGCTGGGTTTCAGCGATCCGGCCTACTTCTGCCGGTTCTTCCGCCGCGAGACCGGATCGACCCCGGGCAGCTTCCGGCGCTCCGTCGACTGAAATCACCAGCATTGCCGAACTTTGTCCATCGATCTTGAGCGCGGGCGCGAATAACGTCAGGTCTCACCGATTCCGTTAGCAGCAAAGGAGTCCAGCGATGACCGGCAATCCCGAATCGCCCGACGAACGCCCCGGCGACGCCGAACCGCGCCGGGGCATCACCCGCAAACACCTGCTCAACACGGCGGCGGTCGCGGTGCCCGCCTCGTTCCTGGTCGGCGCCGCCCCCGCCCAGGCCGACAGCGACCAGTCCGGCAAGCGGCTGTCCCCCACCCCCTCGTGCGACGACGGCGACGACCCGACCCCGCCGCAGACCGAGGGACCGTACTTCAAACCCAACTCGCCCGAACGCACCACGATGCTCGACGGGCCCGGCACCCGGCTGGTGCTCACCGGGATCGCCTTCGGGCTCGACTGTCAGCGACTGCCCGACGTCCTGCTCGACTTCTGGATGGCCGACACGTACGGCCAGTACGACAACGTGACCTATCGGTTCCGCGGCCACCAGTACACCGCCGGGGACGGCTCGTTCACTCTCACCACGATCGTCCCCGGCCTGTATCCCGGTCGCACCAGGCATATCCACGTCAAGGCGCAGGCGCCCGGCAAACCCGTCCTCACCACCCAGCTGTACTTCCCCGGCGAACCGGGCAACAACACCGACCCGATCTTCGACGCCCGGCTGCTGATGGACGTGCGCACCGTCGGCAGCGGCAAGGAGGCGAGCTTCGAGTTCGTCCTCAATGTCGACGGCGGCCCCGGCGAACCCGGCGGCACCTGGCGTTCGGGGACCTCCTACAAGGCCGGTGACAAGGTCACCTACAACGGCACCCAGTACCAGTGCCAGATCGCCCACACCGCCCAGCCCGGCTGGGAACCACCGTCGACACCCGCGTTGTGGCGCCGGGTCTGAGAACGCCACATCGACACCACCGCGCCGACCCGACCGGGTAGGTTGGCGCGGTGGTGGCACCTCGCCGCCACCGCACGCGTCGAGGGAGGACCACCGGCATGTTCGACGACTGGCTGCGCGAGCACGTCCACGCGCTGGACACCACCGATCCGGCGGCCCCGTTGGACGACCTGGAACCGCTGCGCGAGCTCGTCGGCGAGGCCCGGGTGGTCGCCGTCGGCGAGAACTCCCACTTCATCGCCGAGTTCGCCGCGCTGCGGCAGCGGGTGCTGCGCTTCCTCGTGGAACGCTGCGGCTTCACGATCTTCGGCTTCGAGTACGGCTTCAGTGAGGGCTTCGCCGTGGCCGACTGGGTCCGCGGCGACGTCGACGACCTGCCGTCCCATGTCGACGCCGAACTGCCGCTGGGCCTGGACGGGCCGCTGCACTGGCTGCGCGAGCACGGTTCCGGGGTCCGGTTCGTCGGCATCGACATCCCCGAGGCGGGCGGATCGCTGCTGCCCGCGCTGCGCCCGGTGGCCGGGTACCTCCAGGGCATCGACCCCGACGCGGCGGTCTTCGCCGAGCAGGCCATCGCGATCGCCGAACGGGTCGCACGCCCCTCGGCGGCGGCCGGTGCCCCGGCGTGGGCCCGGCTCGATCCGTCCGAACAGGACGCGCTGACGGCGGCCCTGGCCCGCCTGCTGAACCGGTTCCGCGCCGCCAAGGCGCTGTACGTCGACCGCACCGACGAGTACGGCTACGCGGTGAACCTGCGGCGGGTGGAGGGTGCGTTCGTCGCCGACTACCAGATCCGGGCCATGGCGGCCCTTTTCGCCGGTGGCGGCCTGGTCGCCGACACCACCGCCCGCGACGTCTACATGGCCGAATCGGTGCGCTGGCACCTGGAGCACGCCCGGCCCGGCGAGCGGATGCTGCTGGCGGCGCACAACGCCCACATCCAGAAGGCCCCGGTCAGTTACGGCGGCCAACTGTCGGCGTTCCCCATGGGTTTCCACCTGGCGGAGATGTTCGGCTCCGACTATGTCGCGTTGGCGCTGACCAGCATGGCGGGTCACACGGCGGAGATGGAGCTGGACGAGTCGGCGCACTTCGGTTTCGTGGTGGACGAACAACCCCTGGCCCCGCCCGAGGCGGGCAGCGTCGAAGCGGCCCTGACCTCGGCGCCGTTGTCGCTGGCCGCGCTGCGGGGAGCCCCCGAAGGCGGTCCCGACCGGATCCGGATGCACGCCGGTTATCTCCAGCTGCCGGTCGCGGCGGCGTTCGACGGGGTTGTGTGCGTGCCGGAATCCACAGTGGCGGCGAACGCGCGGTACCTCAAATCGTCCTGAGGCGAGTTCATATGGGCACCAAGCATTTCCGTTGGTGCATATTTCTATATTCGCACATCAAACCGCGATTACGCAATTCTCCAATATCGACAGCGCCGAAAGCCCGAGTTCACCTGCGGTACACCATTTTCCGATTCAGGATTCACCCAGCACCGGACATTTCCCCCTACCATTGACTCATGGACGATCGCTCCCATCGTCCATTAGTGATTGGGAGGTTTCCCATGAGGAGATTCGCGCAATCAAGAATTTGGACGGTGATCGCCCCTGCCGTCCTCATGATGCTCGGAACCGTTGTCGTCGCCGACACCGCGGCCGCCAACAACCGGGCAGCGCCCACCATTACGGCCTACACCAACAACATCGAGAACCTGCTGACCAAGAAGGAGACCTGCGAGGGCGACTGGGACGAGCTGATCTACTACATAGCCGAGAACAGCACCCCCGATCTCTTTCTGCTGCAACAGGTCAGCGACATGAAGCAGGTCAACAGGTTCATCGAGGAACTGGAGGAACACTCAGACGGCAACTACAGCGGCCTCATCGCCGACACCGAGCCCAACGGCGGCGGTCGATGCGGTCCCGAGAAAGCCCGACAGCTCAACGCGATCGTGTGGAACACCGACTCGCTCACCTACGTGAAGGGAACTCGCGCCATGTGGCAATCGATGCGCGAGAACCCCGACTCCGGTGGCAGTCAGTGCGTCAAGAACGACCAGTCCCGCACGGTCAACGTCAAGGCCAACTTCAAGCACCGCAACGGACAGGTGATCACCGCCGCGTCCATTCACTGGCCGACCCACGCCAGCGGTAACTTCAAGTGCGCGGACAACAGTGCCCGTGAACTCGACGACGAGCTGAAGGAATCCCCCTACAAGAAAGCCGCGCTGCAGATCGTCGGCGGCGACATGAACTACCGGGACGTCAACTCCTCCAACGACTGGTCCAAGTGGTACAAGGAGATGCGGGCGAACGACTTCGCCGACCCCGTCCGGGGTCTGTGTGGTCCGACCGGTGGTTGCAACGACGGACTGTGGACTCACATCACCGACGGGGTGAAGCGTCGCATCGACTACCTGTTCGCGCGTCGCGGAACCTCCAACCCCGCGGCGTCCTTCGGAGCGTCCAATGTGACGTTCTCCTCCGCCCAGGATGCCGAGGAACGGGACCATGACGAGAGCGACTCCGGCTGCACCACCTACCCGGGACGGTCGGGTTGCTTCTACTCCGAACACCGAGCGGTGACGGGACGAGTCTTCTAGATCCAGGTCATCGAACCCGAAGGGGCCCACGCACAGCGTGGGCCCCTTCCCTTGTGTCCCTAGTTCTGCCACTGCTCGGCGGGGGCGACACCCGGGATCGGCTGACCGATGAGGGCCAGCGGGATGTAGAACCCCATCTGGCCGAGCACACTGGTGAGCGTGACGAGTTCCCGCTCGTCGTAGTGCTTCGCGGCCTCGGCGTACACCTCGTCGGATACCCGGTCCCCGGACGGGTTCGGCGTGTGGACGGCCTCGGCGAGCGCGAGCGCGGCCCGTTCGGCCTCGGTGAAACACGGTGCCTCCCGCCAGGTGGCCACGGCGCCGAGCCGTTCGGCGGTGTCCTCGGACTGTCGCAGCACGCGGACGGTGAAGTAGGCGCTGCCCAGGATCTGCCCGACGCGCAACTGCAACAGGTCGACAGTGGTCTGCGGCAGTGTGCCGTCGGCGTTGACCTTGTTGACCGCGGCCGTGATGTCGGCGAGCGCGGGAATCAACGCGACGGGGTTGGAGAAACGGGAAGTGGCGGTCATGACTGGATTCCTCTTTCCATACTCGTGATGGGATACGCCTACTTGACGAATCGTGGGAGTCAGATCAGACCGGTTCCGGGGCCGAACTCGTGAGACGCCGCTCACGCGCTCACTTCGGCCAGGCCAGCACGCGCGGTGTGGCGGGTTGGTTGTTGTCGATGAGCACGTCGGCGAATCGCTCGGGAGCCGCCTCGGCGCGGTAGAGGCGTTGCGCGGGCAGGTAACGACGGCGATAGCGTTCCCGGACCACGTCGGCTCCGCCCATCATGGACGCGTCGCGTTCCAGGGCCCGCCGCTCGATCTCGTCCTCGTCGATGTCGAGGAGGACGCGCAGGTCCCAGTGGTGGCGCAGTTGCGGCCGCAGCAGGAAGACCCCGTCGCAGATCAGCACCGACCCGGGCGGCGCGAGCCGGAGTGGTTCGTCCAGCGGCCGGTCCTCGCGGTGGTCGAACACGGCGGTGCGGTACCGGCGGTCTCCGTTGGGGCCCAGCGGTTCCAGCAGCTGTCGCCGCAGCGCGTCGTAGTCGAAGGTGTCGTGGTAGCAGCCTTCGGGAGACAGGCCGCCGCGTCGCAGTCGCTCGGCCCGGGGCCGGTGGAAACTGTCGATTCCGGCCCGGATCACGGTGGCGGGCGCCGGAATCCGGGGCGCGAGTTCGTCGGCGAGGGTGGTCTTGCCCGCCGCGTCGGGGCCGTCCACCGCCACCCGCAGGACGCCGTCCCGGCGGCGCCGCGCGATGAGTCGGGCGAGCGCCTCGATCAGTTCGTCCCGCGCCACCTGACCGTCCACGTCCTGGACTCTATCGAGCCCGTCGAGGGGCCCGGGTCCGATGTCTTGACCGGCACCGTGTCGTCACGTTAAGCTCTGACACGCCCAGAAAATAATAAACTTAACTATTTAACGGTCTGGCTGGCTCGTGCCCGAACTCGGCCAGATGCCCTGCCCGCAGGCGAATCCGGCGCCGCCTACCCATTTGATCCATTAGGGATTGTCG
This sequence comes from Stackebrandtia nassauensis DSM 44728, assembly GCF_000024545.1. Lineage (GTDB taxonomy): Bacteria > Actinomycetota > Actinomycetes > Mycobacteriales > Micromonosporaceae > Stackebrandtia > Stackebrandtia nassauensis. Next base: position 2,848,385 of record NC_013947.1, on the reverse strand, counting down.
ACATGCGAACATCATCGCGTCTGGCGGCGCTACTCGTGCTCGCCCTCCTCACCTCCTTCGCCCTGGCGGCCCCGGCCCACGCCGCCGCGACCACCGCGTCCTTCACCAAGACCTCCGACTGGGGTTCGGGTTACGAAGGCAAGATCACCATCAACAACGCGTCCTCCTCGGCCATCGACGGCTGGAAGGTCGAGTTCGACCTGTCGTCCGGTTCCTCGGTCGGCACCTACTGGGACGCCCTGCACACCAAGTCCGGCGACCGCAACACCTTCACCCACCGCGAGTACAACCGCAACATCGCCGCGGGTGCCACGGTCAGCTTCGGCTTCATCGTCAGCGGCACGGCGACCCCGACCAACTGCACCATCAACGGCGCCTCCTGTGGCGGAGGCGGCGATCCCGGCGCGCCCAGCGCCCCCACCGGGCTGCGGTCGACCGGCACCACCAACTCCTCGATCAGTCTGTCGTGGACGGCCTCCGGCGGCAGCGTCACCGGTTACCGCGTCTACGAGGGCGGTTCCGTGAAGACCACGGTCTCGGGCACCTCCGCGACCATCTCGGGACTGGCCACCTGCTCGTCGCACACCTACACCGTCGCGGCCTACAACGGCTCGGGCGAATCGGCCAAGAGCGCACCCGTCAGCGCCACCACCAGCGGCTGCACCGGCGGCGGGACCATGAAGGCCGCGCCGTACCTCTACATGGGATGGGGCAACCCGCCCAGCCCGTCGACGGTCATGAACGCCACCGGCATCAAGTACTTCACGATGGCGTTCATCCTGTCCTCCGGTGGCTGCAACCCGGCCTGGGACGGACAGCGGCCGTTGCAGGGCAGCGCCGACGCGACCGCGATCTCGCAGATCAAGGCCGCCGGTGGCGACATCATCCCGTCCATCGGCGGTTGGAGCGGCAACAAGCTGGGGCCCAACTGTTCCAGCGCCGAAGCGCTCGCCGGGGCCTACCAGAAGGTGATCGACGCCTACAACCTCAAGGCCATCGACGTCGACATCGAGAACACCGACGAGTTCGAGAACGCCACGGTGCAGGACCGCATCCTGGGCGCGCTGAAGATCGTCAAGCAGAACAACCCCGGGATCAAGACGATCCTGACCTTCGGCACCACCACCAGCGGACCCAACAGCTGGGGCAACCGGCTGATCCAGCGAGCCGCCGAACTCAACGCCAATGTGGACGTGTTCACCATCATGCCGTTCGACTTCAACGGCGGCGCGAACATGTACCAGAACACCGTCAACGCCTCCGAGGGACTGAAGAACTCGCTCAAGACCTCCTTCGGCTGGTCCGACTCGGTGGCGTACTCGCGGATGGGGATCTCGGGCATGAACGGCCTGTCCGACCAGCAGGAGCTCACCAGCCCCAGCACCTGGAACCAGATCACCCAGTGGGCCAAGTCCAAGGGCCTGTCGCGGCTGGCGTTCTGGGCGGTCAACCGGGACCGGCCGTGCCCGGGCGGCGGCGTGGTGTCGCACTGCAGCGGCATCGACCAGCAGCAGTGGGAGTTCACCAAGATCACCGCGGGGTTCTGAACCCGGCGCTCACCTCACCCCGGCTGTCGTTTCCGTACAAGACGGCCGGGGTGATCACTTCTACGATGAGCGGACAGACTGATCTTGAGGAGACAAGCAGATGCGTGAACTGGTCTATACGGGGTTCATGTCGCTCGACGGCGTCGTGGACTCGCCGGGCGGTGGGCCGGGCGAGGAACACCGCGGCGGTGGCTGGGTGGTCAAGGACGTCGAGTTCCTGCCCGAGGCGTTCGCGCTCAAGGAGGAGGAGCTCGCGGACACCACGGCGTTGCTGTTCGGCCGCCGTAGCTACGAGGCGTTCGCGCCGGTGTGGCGCGACTCCGAGGACCACGCCGCCTACAAGGATCTGCCCAAGTACGTGCTGTCGACGACCCTGACCGAGGACGCCCTCGTCGACGGCTGGGGGCCGACGACAATCCTGCGTTCGGACGACGAACTCGCCGAACTCAAGCGCGGCGACGGCGGCGCGATCTTCATCCACGGCAGTGCCGAACTGGCCCGGCGGCTGTCCGAGGCGGGCCTGATCGACCGCTACAACCTGCTCGTGTTCCCGGTCCTGCTCGGTGCCGGGAAGAGCCTGTTCAGCAGGGCCGACCTGGACAAGCGGGTGTTGCGGCTGCGGGAGTCCGAGGCTTACCCCAACGGGGTCCTGAAGGTGATCTACGCGCTCAGCGCCTGATCCAGGTCCAGGGCGATCGCGCCGCCCGGGCCCTCGCGCAGTTGCCGCGCGGTGCGCCCGACATAGCGGCGCAGCGCCCGGGCCAGGTGCGGCTCGTCGAAGTAGCCGAGCCGGTGGACGACGTCGGCGACCCGTTCACCGGCCGCCAGCGCCACCGCCGCCGAACGCACCCGTTCGACCTGCCGGACGGTCCCGTGGGTGAGCCCGGTCGCCGCCCGGAACCGGCGCTCGGCGGTGCGGCCGGACACCTCGGGACGGTGGCCGCGCAGGACCTCGGCGACCAGCGGGTCGCGCACCACGGTCCCGGATCGGACGAGCCGATCGACCAGCGCCTCGATGTCGTCGGGGCCGGGTGTCTCCCAGCGGTGGCCGTCCAGCCGGAAACTGCCGCGCGTGGTGTCGGGAAGTTCAACGCCACCATCGACAAGGCTCGGCGTCGGCACGGCCCGCAGCGAAGTCCCGACGGCGAACTCGACGCCGACGAAGCTCGCGCCCTCCGGCACCGGCGCGGTCGCGGTTCCGGTCTCGGGGCCGGTGATCGCGGCGTACGCGCGACCGTCGCGCTGCCAGAACACCAATCCCCAGCGCACCGCCGCGACGGAGGTCATCTCGGTGACCCGCTCACTGGTGCAGGTCCACACGCTGTCGACCCACGGCGAGTCGGACGCACGAGTCTCGAACCGCAGTCCCACGTGGGGAAGAATACGCCCCGCATCGGCCCGGGACGCCCGCATCGGATCGAAAAACGTCTATTCTCGTTTGATGCTCGACGAGCGACACGACCACCGTCGCCCCGCCGTTCCGGGGCCGATGCCGCAGCACGACGGCTGCGAGGCCATCGGCACCGTCCTCAACGGCAGCTACAAGACCCGTTGGCACACCAAACGAGCGGGCGCGATGTGGGTTCTGGGTTCACTGACCGGCTTCAGCACCTCGATGGCCATAGGCGCCGCCAGTGTGATCGCGGCGGTCGTGGCCCTCGGGTTCGGCACCGCGACCGTCATCGTCTACCGAATCGAACGCAAACAGCGACGGCTGCGCGCGCTCACCTGGCATCTTTCAGAGTGATGGTCTCGTCGAACAACTGAATGCGTTTGGCGTAGTTGGCGTTGACGAGCGCGCCACCGTCGTCGTCGGCCACCGACTCGAAGGTGTACCGGCCGTCGCCGCCCTCGACCCGCTTGAAGGTCACGTAGCCGTCGCTCAGGTCGCCGTAGATGACCCGGCCCTTGCCCTCGCCGTCCTCCCAGTGCAACCGGTCGTCGATGAACGCCGCCGCACCGATCCCGCCAACGACCTTCCACTAACGACTACGCATCAACCGTCCGGCCCGGCTGGTCGCGTGGCTGGTCGGCGACGCCGGACGCTGGGTGGTGGGGCAGGTCATCAAGTCCGACGGCGGATTCGACCTGTGGCGCTGATGAGCCGGGACGGTGCCCTGTTGAAGTCACCGCCCCGGCTCGTTCGTCGCACCCCTGGAACTAGTCGACGATCAGCCGGTAGTTCCCGACGTATTCACCACCCTTGGTGCCGTGGGTGATGCCGATGGCCTTGACCGCTTCCAAGGCCTGCTCGGCGTTGCCCAGCGGCATTTTCGTCACGTCCACGAAGACGGCGCCGTTGAGTTTGTCGACGGCACCGCCGACGGCGTCCTTGTAGTACTTGTTGTCGCTGATCTTGCCGTCACCGGAGTAGCCAACGGTGGAACCGGTGATGGTGCTGCCCTCGACCGAGGTCTTCAGCGCGCCACCGGCCAGGTCGGCGAGGGCCTTGAGGGCCCGGGCCTTGTCGGGCGAGGTGGTCTCGATGACGGCCATGCCCGACGGCGTCGATGTCTTGACGCCGTTGACACTCAGGGTGCCGCTGGCGCCGGACAGCAGCTCGGACACCTTGTCCATGATCACGTTGTCCAGGCCCTCGCCGATCTCGCCGAAGCCGCTGTTGACCAGGACCATCAGGATGCTCTCCTTGACGTCCTGCGGCAGCGCCAGCGCGGCGCCGATGTCGGATTCGGGCAGCTGGGACAGATCGTCGATCATGCCCTTCTTGCCTTCGATGACGTCCTTGGCGCCGAAGGTGGACGACACGGCCTCGATGCCGTAGTCGCGTGCCTGCGCTCCCACGGCGATCTGGCCGTTCATGTTGTTCTTCAACACTTTGAGGGCGTCGAAGGGGAGGCCGCCGCCGTCTTCGGGCAGCTTCTTCTCCAGCAGTTCGTAGGACTGTTCGAGGTCGGCCCAGGCGCTGAGGACCTTGTCGTCGCCCAGGAAGGAGTCGGCTTTGGCGAAGCGGTCCGATTCCGACAGTGGTGCCTTCTCGGCTTCGGAGACCGCCGTCTTGGCGGCTTTCTGCGCGCCCTTCTCGCCGAAGGCGATGGTGGCGTAGCCGTCCTTGACCTGGTAGCCCACCTGGTCGTTGCCACCGGCCTGCTTCACCGCCGCCAGGCCGTCCTCGGCCTTGCTGTCGTCGATACTGGACACCGAGGCCAGTCCGTAGGGCTCGCCCTTGTACTCCCACAGGGCGACCGAAGCGTTGGGGCCGACCCATTCGGAGAACCTGCCGTCGGCGAAGTCGCCGTCCTTCTTCTCGAGCATCTCGAGGAACCGCGACACGGCTTCCTGCGGCAGGTCGCTGTCGACGGCGGCCGAGGGGAACTTCGCGACGAGTTCGAGCAGCTCCTGTTGCTGTTCCTTGCTGACGTCCAGGTTGAACGACGCGAACGCCGCGGTCGATGCGGGGAGCCGGGACTCGGGGTCGGTGCCGTCGGTGCCGAGATACGACGTACCGGCCCAGGCCCCGCCGCCACCGATCGCCAGCGCGAGGGCGGTCGCGACGCCGATCACGAGCTTCTTGGGACGCTTTCTCTTACTCACATTCGTGACCTTTCGGGTCCGGGGAGGGAACCAGGCCAATCTGCCAACACATACCCGGTAAAGCAATACGCGCGGGATGTCCCACCTGTGACTCGCCCAATCCCGCCGCGCCGTCGAGGCTCAGTTCCGTTGCGGCTCAGGCTCGGTGGCGTCCTCACCGGGCAGCGCGACGGTGAACCACGGCAGCATCAGTTGCGACAGCGGGCCGATCGCCAGGGCGTACAGGACGGTGCCGACGCCGAGCACTCCGCCGAGCGCGAGTCCGGCCAGCACCACCGCGATCTCCATCAGGGTGCGCACCAGTCTGATCGAGCGTCCGGTCACGCGGTGCAGTCCGATCATGAGACCGTCGCGCGGTCCCCGGCCGAACTGGCTGCCGATGTACGCCGCGGTGGCGACACCGTTGAGCAACACTCCCGCGACCAGGAGCCCGATCCGGGCGTACAGGGCGTCGGGTCGGTCCAGTATGGCCAGTACGCCGTCGGCGGCGAGACCGATGACGATGGCGTTGGAGATCGTTCCCAGGCCGGGCTTCTCCCGCAACGGGATCCAGGCCAGCAGCACCACGAAGCTCATCACCACGACCGCCTGGCCCAGCGTCAGCGGGATGTGCCGGATCAGGCCGGAGTGGAAGACGTCCCAGGGTGACAGGCCGAGGTCGCCGCGAACCATCAGCGCCAGCGAGGCGCCGTACAGGACCAGTCCGATGTAGAGCTGGCTGAGGCGGCGGGGCAGTCGCCCGGCGCGCAGTTGCGCGATCGGGCCGAGGGTGGTCAGACGTCGGGTGGCTGCGGGAGCGGTCATGACCCCATCCTGCGCGCAAGTGGCCTGGTCAAAAATAGCCAATTCTGAGATAGTGGCCTGCATGAGCCGCACCCTCACCGCCGCCCGGGTCACCACACTCGTGGGCGACTTCGACCGTTCCCCGGCGTACCTCGGCCTGGCCGACGCGCTGCGACTGCTGATCGGCGACGGCCGGATCCCGCTCGACACCAGGCTTCCCAGCGAACGTGAACTCACCGGAGCGCTGGGTGTCTCGCGCACCACCGTGACCCGCGCCTACGCCGAGCTTCGCTCCAGCGGCTACGCGGCGGCCCGGCACGGCTCGGGGACTTACACCCGGCTGCCCGGCGGCCGGGCCCGGATCCGGGACAACGCGCTGCTGCCCTACGCCGGGGACGAGAACGCCATCGATCTCAACTGCGCCGCGGGTTCGGCACCGCCGGGAGTGGCCACCGCCTACGCCGAGGCGGCGGCCGAGCTGCCCGCCCACCTGGCCGGACACGGCTACTTCCCCGCCGGGCTACCGCGACTGCAGGCCAGCATCGCCGCGACCTTCGACGCCCGGGGCCTGCCGACCCGGCCCGACCAGATCATGGTGACCCCCGGGGCGTTGACGGCGACGGCGATCGTGGCCAAGGCGTTCACCGGCCCTCGCGACCGGGCCCTGATCGAGAGCCCGGTGTACCCCAACGCCACCCAGGCGATCCGCAACTCCGGCGTCCGGCTCGTCCCCTCCCCCGTCGACCCGGAGGGGTGGGACCTCGACGCCATCGGCGAACTGCTGCGGCAGACCCGGCCGACCCTGGCCTACCTGATCCCGGACTTCCAGAACCCGACCGGTCGGCTGATGAGTGCCGAGGACCGGGAACGGTACGCCGCCCACCTGCGCGGCTCGGGCACCCTGGCGGTGGTGGACGAGGCGCACCAGTTCCTGGCCCTCGACGGTCAGGAGATGCCGCCGCCGTTCGCGGTCTACGCCCCCGGCACGGTCACCATCGGCTCGGCGAGCAAGTCGTTCTGGGGTGGACTGCGGCTCGGCTGGATCCGCGCGGCCGACTCGGCCCAGATGCTGGCCTTCACCCGGGCCCGGGTCGGTCTGGACCTGGGAGCCCCGGTACTGGAACAGCTGGCCCTGGTCCAGCTGCTGCGCGATCCCGAACCGGTGCTGACCGCGCACCGGGATCGACTGCGCCAGCAACGGAACCGGCTGCTGGCGGCCCTGGCCGAGCACCTGCCCGACTGGCGGTTCGTCCGCCCGGGCGGCGGGTTGTCGGTGTGGTGCCAGCTACCCGAACGCGGCGCCACCGCGCTGGCGGCCGAAGCCGAACAGCGCGGTGTACTGCTGGCGCCGGGACCGATCTTCGCCGCCGAGGGCGGGCTCGACCGGTTCATCCGGATTCCCTGGACGGCCCCCGCGGATCTGCTCGAGGAAGCGATCCGTCGCCTGGCCGAGGCGTGGAAGGTCGTCGACGCGGCCCCGACACCTCGACCCCGCCTTGTGGTGGCGTGACTCGGTGTCGAGTGCCGCGACGGCCTTCCGGTCCGATCAGGGAGCGGTCGGGGCGCTGATGTTCGCGGTGGCGACCACGGGTGGATCGATCACCGGATCGACACTGTGGCTCTCCCGCCACCAACGCATGAGGTTGCGGATGTAGATGACCTGGAGTCCGATGACGAGCGGAGCCAGGCCCCACACGTCCCAGACGATGATGAATACGGCCCACGGCACGCCGCCCAGTACTCCGAGCAGCCAGCCGAGGTTGTTCTTGTTTCCCGCGAGCCAGTAAGCGATGAGCTGGTTCGCGCTGAGCAGGATCGCGACGGCCTGTCGAACGAAGTCGCCGTCGAAGTTGAACTCCATGTCTAGACCTCCCCGGCCCAGTAGGGGCCACCTGTTGGTGGCGGTGTCGGTGGTGGGGCAATGAATGGCACTGCCATGCCCGAAGCCTAAAGATCATCTCGATATGCGAGTGTCGCTTTATCGACTATGGGGGATGTCGGATTGCCGACGCAACGGATCGCCTCGGGCACAACCGAAGCGATCCGTTTACTCTATTATCGACTGTCTATAGTGCCGTCAGCGTAGCACCGGACGGCCCTTGACCCAACCCAACTCGGCCCGGTACATATGCCGGGCCTTGCCGACCAGGCCGTGGAAGAAGATGTGGTCGACACCGTTGGGGCCGGTCACCACGTCGGCGCCACCGGGTCCCTTCACGGCCCCACCCAGGCCCTTCATGCTCAGCAGCGGCTTGTCGGCCTTCTTGAACGGCCCGGTGATCTTCTTGGCGACCGCGTAACCGGTGAAGTAGGTGTTGCGCGCGAAATGGTCGCCCGCGTAGAAGAGGATGTAGTTGCCGCCGCGCTTGACCATCACCGGCGCCTCGATGATGCCGCGTTCCACGGCCCGGTCGTTGCGCAGAATCGCGAACCGCTTACCGAGGAGCTTCAGTCCTTTGGGGCCGGTCTGGTGCATGTAGATGACAGGCGGCTTGCCGATCACGTTGTTCTCGGCCTTGTACATGATCCAGTGCTTGCCGCCCTCGGAGTAGCTGCCCGCGTCGATCGCGCCGCCCTGCTTGGTGGGACACACCAGCGGCGCGTTCCCCACCGCGGTGAAGGGTCCCTCCGGTTTGGACGCGGTGGCCGCGCCGATGCACTGCTGGCCCGACTTGGCGTGGTGCGCGGTGTAGTAGAGCAGGAAGCTGCCGTCGGGGCGACGGGACACGTCCGGCGCCCAGGTGCGTCCGGGTTTGGCCCAGGCGCCGAGTTTCGGCATCCCGTCGGCGCCGGTGAACTTCCACGGACCGCGCGGTTTGTCCGCAGTGGCCACCGGCAGGTTCCGCTTGTTGTTGGTGGCGTAGGCGTAGTACCGGTTGCCGACCTTGATGACCTCGGGGTCGGCGAAGTTCTTGTCGATGACCTTCTGAACCTTGGCGGCCTTGGTCTGGGCGTCCTCGGCTTGGGTGACCGCGCCCAGACCGATACAGGCTACTGTGGACGCGGCCACGGCGACCACGACCCCGATGGCCAGAACCTTACGGCGACGGACGAATGACAACGCACTGGTGAACATCGGCGGTTCACTTTCTTCCTCGGTGGGCTTCAGTGCTAGAGACGCGAACTCCGGCTCCGCGGGCAGACAATCGGCCGCGATTATGAGCCACATCACATCGCGCGCCGACACGGATCGTGTCCTCCGGCCGATGAGTTTCGCCCCGCCACCGCGTCTACAGGACATGGACCACGAGAACGTAAGCGCCACCCTGATGGTGGCGGCGCCCGCCGCGACGGTGTTCACGGTGCTGGCCGACCCGCAGACCCACGCGGCGATGGACGGCACCGGACGGGTGCAGGAACCGCTCGACCGGGAGCCGCTGTCCGAAGTCGGACAGGTCTTCCGGATGAACATGTACCACCCCGACCATCCCGACGGGAACTACCAGACGGCCAACAAGCTCCACGTGTTCGACTTCCCGCGCGCCATCGGCTGGTACACCGGCTACGATCCCAAGGGCGACGGGCAGCTGGAGTTCGGCGGCTGGTTCTGGCGCTACGACCTGGCGCCACTGAGCCTGTCGCAGACCGAGGTGACGCTCACCTACGACTGGTCACAAGTGCCGCAACGCATCCGCGAGTACATCAACTTCCCGCCGTTCGGCCCCGAGCACTTCACCGACTCGCTGCGTCACCTGGCCGCGCTCGCCGCGCCGACTACCCCTTCCGGGGCGAGTGAGCCGACGTGAAGGCCAGCAGCGTTTCGGCGGTACGGGGCGGGTCCTCGATGATCGGCGTGTGCCCGACGCCGGTCAGCATCTCGACCCGCGCGCCCGGTACGGCACGGTAGTCGTCGAAATCGGACGGACGCCAGCGCCGATCCTGCTCGCCGTAAACGACCAGCAGCGGTTTGCCCACGACGGTCAGTCGCTGCGGGATCACCTGTCGCTTCAGGTATTCGAGCGACGCGCCCATCGTCCGCGTCAACGAGTGGTACGTCATGGCGCGCACCTCGTCGAGCAGTTCGGTCGGGACCGGGAAGTCGGCTCGGCCGAAGCCGGTGCTCGCCAGCTGCCGCAGCTGCTCGTCGGTGGGCGGCCACTGCGAAGGGTCGAGGGCGAAGTTCGGCGCGATGAAGGCGTCCAGGCTGGGGCCGGTGTTGATGAGCGCCAGCGCCGTCACCAGTTCGGGCCGCCGCTCGGCCAGCGCGGTGGCGGTGTAGCCGCCGCTGGAGTGTCCGACCACTATGGCCTCATCGACGCCGAGACGGTCCAGCGTCTCCCCCACTCGGCGCGCCTGCTCGGAGATCTCGTAGCCATCGTCCGGTTTGGCCGACCGGCCGTGCCCGAGCAGGTCGACGCGGATGACGTGATGGACTCCGGTCAGCAGCGGAACCAGCTGGTCCCACGAGCGGGTCGAGGACGCGGAACCGTGGATGAGCAGCAGCGCGGGAGCGTGCCGGGGGCCATCCTGGCGCACGTGGAGGTCGTCGTCGGTTCGCGGCTTGTCATCGGAAACAGTCATGGACCCACTGTCGCCGACGACGTGCGGCCGCGGCTTGAACAAATGTTCCCGCGCTCGGGCCCACGTAACATGGGTGGATGCGGTCCACTGTGCGGCAGCGCGGCGAAACGGCGGGGTGGGATGTGGCGAATCCACGGCGACCCGGCCGGGTGGCCGGTGTCCGCATGGCCGGGTTCGGTGTCCCCGGTTCGCTGGCGGAGGGCTTGCGGATCATCCCGCATCCGGCCATGATGGTGGCGGTCGAGTTCAGCGCGACCGCGTCCGTCGCGGTGGACGGCGGCGGGCGGCGGCAGCGGGGCAGCCTCGTCGCCGGTCCCGGTTTCGGTTACGGCGGCGCGGTCCGGGTGTGGGGCGAGAACGTCGAATGTGTGCAGATACGTCTGTCCCCTGTGATCGCGGGCGCGGTCCTGGGCATGCCTCCGTCCGAGCTGGACGGCACCATGACGACGCTGGCGAACCTTTGGGGCGCTGAGGCGTCCCGCATCGCCGAGCGACTCAGCGAGGCACCCACCTGGGAACAGCGGTTCGCGTTGGCCGACGCGCTGGTGGTCCGCCGACGCTCGACGGCCGCGTCGGTGGATCCGGAGGTGACCTGGGCCTGGAACCGGATCGTCCGCAGTCGCGGCCGGGTCCGGGTGGAGCGGCTGGCGTCCGAACTGGGCTGGAGCCGCAAGCGCCTGTGGTCCCGGTTCGGCTCCCAGATCGGACTGACACCCAAACGCGCGGCCCGGCTGGTGCGCTTCGACCACGCCGCCCACCGTCTGGTCGCGGGCCACGACCCGGCCACCGTCGCGGCCGAGGTCGGCTTCGCCGACCAGTCGCACCTGCATCGGGACATCGTGGCGTTCACCGCGGCGACCCCGTCGGCGATGACCGGCGAACCGTTCCTGACGATCGACGACAAGGCATGGCCCGTGCGGGGATGACTCAGGTCGTGACCGTGACCGGCGTTCCCTCCGACAGGGTGCGGCTGACGGTGCACGCGCGTTCGTGCACCCGCTGTGCCACGGCCTTGAACACCTCTTCGGCCTTGTCGTCGCCCTCGGGCAGTTCGACGTCGTAGGTCACGGTCACCGGGCCGAGCAGGTTCGTCGCGACCTTCTCCCCTTCCACGGTCATCGCCAACCGGACCAGCCGGTGACCCCGTTTGGCGGTCAGCGGCTCCACCGAGACGATGTTGCAGCCGCCCACCGCGGCCAACAGCAGCTCCACCGGCGTGAAATCGGCGCCGGACGTGGAATCGCCGATGCTGATCTCGCCGCCCCGTCCGTTTCGCGCCACGTACCCGGCGTCAGTGCGCTCCACCCGTACGGTTCCCATGTCACATGTCCCTTCTTCGAGTTAGGCGTCGTTCCCGTCGAAACAGAAGTACTTCTCCGTGGCCGACAACTGTACGACTCCCTTGTGGCCAGCACAGTCGTCTTTGGATTTGACGGGGCCGTCCTTGACGACGAACACCGCGCCTTCGTCATCGCATACGACCGTGTAGAAGTCCTTGTCGAGACAGGCTTTCTTCTTCACCAGCACGGTCTGGCAGTAGATCCCCTCTTCAACGGACCGCCAACCGTCCTCTTCGGGCTTGTCTCCGCACTCGTCCTGGTGCGAGACCTGTCGGGTGAAGCCGCGATTGGCGTTCTTCTCGTCGCATTCGGCGGGGTGCCCGGTGTCGGCCACGTCCGCGTAGTAGCAGCCGAGGTACTGCTTGTCGTCATCGTCCATGAAGCTGGCGATGTCGGGCTCCTTGCTGACCTTCACGTCGACGGTCTTGTCGGAGTCGTCCGACTTGCCATGGGCGGCATCGGTGTCAGCGCTGCTTCCGTTGCCGTTGCCGCCGTTGTCGGAGTCCTCGGGTGCCTTGCCCCAGTTCAGCAGCGTGAAGGCCGCGATGACGGCCGCGACGGTGACCACGGCGAGGACGGTCCGCACGACGGCCTTGCGGCCGAAGGACTTCGAGGACGCTCCGGTCGCGGCCTCGGCCATGCCGAGGGAAGCCTCACGGGTCGGCGGCAGCGACATCGCGGGCGCGGCGACGGCGAGCGGCTGGGCCCGGTGCGCGTCAGTGTTCGGTTCGTCCAGGCACCGCAGGGCGCCCTGCGCCACGACCTGTTCCGGCTGCCCGGTGATCACCGGCGCCTGCCCCAGTCGGCGATGCAGCAAAGTGGACACCATCGGCACCCGGCTGGATCCACCCACGAGGTAGAGGCTGACCGGCTGTCCCGCCGCGCCGCGAACCCCGGCCAGGGTGCTGGCGGTCAGTTCCACGGTCCGCTCGATGAGCGGCCTGGCGACCTGTTCGAACTCCTCCCGGGTGACCGGCAGATCCCGGTCCAGCAGCGGAATGTGGACCAGGCCGCTGGAGTTGCGCGACAGCTGTTCCTTGGCGTCCCTGATGTCCTCGTACACGGAGCGGAAGGCCCGCCGGGTCACCGCGTCGACCGGGCGCATAATGCGCTGCCAGGTGGCAGGGTCCATACTGGATGCGACGTGGCCGATGTGGTTGAGCAGGGCGGCGTCCAGGTCGGCGCCACCCACGTCGTCCAGTCCCGCCTGGGCCCGCACCCGGTACTCACCGCCGGTGCGGGTCAGTACGCACACATCGAAGGTGCCGCCGCCGAAGTCGTAGACCACCACCGTGTCCGGCGACCGGCCGTGGGACTCCGACGCGGTGAAGAACACCGCCGCGGCCTCGGGTTCGGGGATCAGCTCGACCCGGCCGAGCCCGGCCTGCTCGGCGGCCTGCCGCAGCACACCCAGCCGGGCGCTCCCCCAGTTGGCCGGATGCGTCATCGCGACCGCCTGCGGTGGACCACCCGCCACCCGGTTCGCCTCGACCGCGACCATGCGCAGCACCGAGGAGATCAGTGTCGCGACAGGATACTCCCGTCCTCCCAACAGGACGGTTCCGTCATCGATGCGGCGCTTCGGGTTCGGCTCGAAACTCTCCGGTGCCATCCGCGCCGACCTCACCGCGTCGCGCCCGGTGAGGAGCTGCCCCGTATCGGCAGCGTGCACCGCCGACGGCAGCAACGGTGAGTCGCCGAACAGCAGCGGTTGCCCGATCCCCGTACCGGGGTCGAGCACGGCCACCGTGTGTGACGTTCCGAAATCGATAGCCAGTCGTACCTTTGTGGTCATTACGACCCTTCGCCGGGGGTTGCGTGCGGGGGTTGATCAGCAGACACCTTAACAATCAGAGTCGTGGCGACCGCCGCATCCGCAGCACACAGGTCAGCATCGGCAGCACGAACTCGCCCTCGGCCGTCTCCGGTCGGTTCGCGAGATAGTCACGGATACGACCGAGGGTGGCCTCCCGCTCGGGTTCGGGCATGACCAGCATCCCGGCGCGCGTGGCCAGTGTCGCGACGAGGGACTCGGCGGTGCGGCGCTGCCCGTGCGGGAACAGCTCCTGCTCCGGGGCGCCGAACCGGGCGACCCCGTCGGCTTCGGGTACCCGGATCCCGGCCACCTCACCGCGCCAGCCGGTGGGGGTGTCGCGCGGACCGATGACCGCGCTGCCCGCGATCCGTGCCAGCCCGGCGACCCACCCGACCCGGTCGTCCATCACGTTCCACAGCCCGGCCAGCACGCCGCCGGGGGCCACAACCCGGGCGAGCTCGGGTCCGGCGACGGCCATGTCGAACCAGTGCATGGCGTTACCCGCGACCACGGCGTCGACGCCCGCGTCCGGCAGCGGAATCGCCTCGGCACTGCCGGACAGCGCGCGGACGTCGACAAGCGTGCGACGCAACTGGGCAAGCATCAACGCGTCGGGCTCGACGGCGACGACGTCGGCACCCTCGGCCAGCAGCGTCGCGGTCAGCTTCCCGGTACCGGCGCCGAGGTCGAGCACCCGCCGCCCGGACGCGGGTTCCAGCGCCCAGCGCACCGCGTCGCGCGCGTAGTCGGGACGATGCTCGGCGTACGCGACCGCCGCCGCGCCGAACGACGCGGCGTGACGTGAACGTTCCTCGGATTCCACGCGGTCAGCGTATCCGTCGATCACCTCCTCGGCGATCGCTCGCTCAGTCGCCGGGGTCCGGGGCCGAGGTGCTCGGCTCCCCTTTCGGGTCCTCCTCGGATCCCTCCAGGCCCGCATCGGATTTCGTGGTCGGGAACCGCTCGACACCGGTGGCGGCGACCCGCTCCCAGATCTTCTGCGCCGTGGTGTCCTTCACCGAACTGCCGTCGCCCTCGTGCTTGTCGTCACCCGCCCACACCGCCAGCGACAACGCCGGGCTGAACCCGGTGTACGAGGTCGCCGAAGCGTTGGTGGCCATGACATCGAGGTACCTCGCGTCGTCGGTGTCGGTCGGCGGCACGACGCCATACGACAACATCATCGTGAGGTCACCGATTGCCGTGCCGTCGACCGCGCGTTTCGCGGAGTCCTTGGGTTTGAACACCGTCTCGCCGTCCGCGTCGGTGACCTTCTCGATGACGTGCGTCGTCGCGCGGGTGCCCCCGGCCGCGATGGTGGCGTACATGGTCGCCGAATCCGCCAGCGACATCCCGTACTCGCCGATTCCCACGCCGCCGGTCCACTCGGCCTCCGCGTCGCCCGGATCCCGCCATTGCGGTTCCGAGTCCTCGGTCGCGGGTTGCCGCAACCGGGTGACGCCCAGTCGGTTCGCGGTGTCCGCCACCGCTTCGGGACCGAACTTCTCGGTGATGTCGTCGGCGCCGGTGCTGAGTTTCTCGCTGACGACGTCGGTCAGGCTCGCCTTCGGTTCGTCCTTCCCTCCGATGTTCACGATGGGTTCGTCCCGGTAGTCGACTTTCCGGGGCGAGGAACCGTCCCATTTCGACGTCGGCGAGGCGCCGTGCTCCAACGCGGTCAGCGCCGGAACCACGTTGAACGTCGTGCCCGGCGGATGCGGCAGATCGGACCCGGCCAGGTCCGCCTCCGCGCCCGACGGCCCGCCGTAGTAGGCCAGCACCCGGCCGGTGTTCGGTTCGACCGCCACCACCGCGGCGTCCTCGTCACCGGAGGCGGTGGCCCGCTTCGCGGCCTTGGCCGCCGCGTCCTGCAGCTTCGTGTCGACGGTGGTCGTGATGCGGAAGCCGCCGCGAAGCACCTCCTCCTGCGAGATTCCCGCCTCGCGAAGCTCGTCGAGCACGTACCCGTGCGAAATGTGCCCGGTCGGTGTGTCGACGCGGGCCTCGATGACGCTGGACGGGTCCACAGTGTCAGGGAGTTTCGTGATCTTGTCGCGCTTCGATTCCTTCAGCTTCCCGATCTTCACCAACTGGTCGAGCACATAGGACCATCGGCCTTCGGCGTTTCCCTCGACCTCGTTCTTGCCGAGTCCCAGCGGATCACCGGGATCGTAGGCGCCGCTGGGAGACTTGATCTGCGCCACCAGCAGCGCCGACTCCGCCACGTCGAGGTCCTTGACCGGTTTGTCGAAGAAGGCGTGCGCCGCCGCCTCGACGCCGTAGGCTCCCCGTCCGAAGTAGACGAGGTTCAGGTAGTGGTTGAGGATGGACTTCTTGCCGTAGTGGTCCTCCATCTTCATCGCCATCACCGCTTCGCGCGCCTTGCGCAGATAGCTGCCGTCGCCGCGGATCTCGGCCACCTGCCCGACGTACTGCTGCGTCAAAGTGGACGCCCCCTGGGTGGAGCCACCGGACACGTTGTTCCACAACGCCCGCAGCACACCCCAGATGTCCACACCCTCGTGTTCGTAGAACTGCTTGTCCTCGGTACCGATCAGCGCCCACTCCAGGTGGTTCGGTATCTCGTCGAGCGAGACCGAGGTCCGTTTCTGGGCACCGATGGTGGCCATCTCGGTCTTGCCGTCCGAATAGTAGACAGTGGAGTTCTGACTCAGCTGGTCGTCCAGTTCCCCCGGCAGCTCAACGGAAGCGAAGAACACCGAACCGGCGACGATGCTGACGCCCGCCAGTATGGATGC
Source organism: Stackebrandtia nassauensis DSM 44728 (assembly GCF_000024545.1). Lineage (GTDB taxonomy): Bacteria > Actinomycetota > Actinomycetes > Mycobacteriales > Micromonosporaceae > Stackebrandtia > Stackebrandtia nassauensis. The sequence goes on along the minus strand of NC_013947.1, from coordinate 2,832,067 downwards.
CACCGCCGCCAGTGCGGTCAGCCGCCGTTTCCGGCGGGTTCGTTTGCGGCGCTTGGACTTCTCCAGTCGCGCGACCCGCAGGTCGACTGGTCGGACTCTGGCGCGGCCGGTACCGGGTCGGCCGAGCGCCGTGGGAAGCCACGCCAGCAGCGGCGGGACCAGGCGTGCCCGCGAATCGTGAGGTTCGCCAGCTTCGGATTCGTTGTCTTCGGTGTGATGAGAATCTTCCTGGGGATCATTCACCTCCTAAAGACGCTCGGCGGCGGGAATTCGGTTGGCGACAAAACGGAAGAACTTTCCGTAACCGGACTGTTGCCGTGAAGCGACGCGGCCATCACCCGATCGATGGTCGCCTGTGGATCATCGGGGCACGCGCGTCCGCGCCAGGCGACGAAGCCGTCGGGTCGGACCAGGATCGCGCCGTCGGGGTCGACGCCGGGCAGGTCGATCGGCAGACGGTTGACGGTCAACGACTCGTGGCCGACTCGCCCCCAGGCCTCGCCTCCGGACGAGGTCAGCAGCACGAACCCCGAGCCGAACAGGTCGAGGCTGGACTCGCCCGACGGCAGCCACAGGTGCGGAAACCGGGTGCCCACGGCGGCCGGTTCGGCCGACACGATGTCCTCGGATCCGTAGCGGTAGCCCATCATCACCGCGGTGCGCTCGACGATGGTCGCTTCGCGGTCGGTCCAGTCGGCGCCCAGCCGGGTGCTGGCTCGCGCCAGGGCCTGGCGCATGGTGAACTCCGCGACCGGGTGCCGTTCGGCGTGGTAGGTGTCCAGCAGCGCCGAGTCGGCGCGGCCGGTGAGCACCGCCGCGAGTTTCCAGGCGAGGTTGTGGGCGTCGGCGACCCCGGTCGCACCACCGAAACCGCCCGGCGGCGGCATGTGGTGCGCGGCGTCGCCGACCAGGAACACCCGGCCGTCCCGGAACCGATCGGCGACGGCGGCGCCGAGCCCGAATCGCAGTGCGGGGCTCGTCGATCCCGGCACCGGCGGCAGGATCCGCAGCGGCGGTTCGCCCCCGAGGGCCGCGTGGACGAGCGCCTCGCAGTCATCGCGGGTGGCGCCACGGTCCCCGGGGTCGGAGGTGCCCAGCACCCAGCGTCGCCGCTGCGGGTCCAGGGACATGAGGTAGGTCTGCGGGTGCGGCTGGGTCAGGAAGGCCATGTGGACGGAGCGGTCGCCCAGCAGCGGATCCAGGTCGGCCTCGAACAGGATCGACAGCATCCGGCTGATCTCGCCGGGGCCGGTCATGCCGATGCCCAGCCGGTGCCGGATGCCGCTGTTGGCGCCGTCGGCCGCGATCAGGTACTCGGCGGTCACGGTCGAGACGGTGCCGTCGGCGGCTCGCAGCCGCGCGGTCACCCCCGCGCCGTCATGGCTGAAGTCCTTGAGGCTGACGCCGAAGCGGACATCGGCCCCCAGCTGTTTCGCCCGCCGCCACACCAGCCGTTCGGCCCGGTCCTGGTCGATGGGGATGCCCCGGCACGGGCTGATGTCGTCGGCGAGCCCCGCGTCCTGATGTTTGTCCAGTACTGTGTGGACACCGCCCAGGGTCTCGGCCCGCACCATGGTGAACTCGGCGTGATCGGCGAAGGCGTCACCGGCGCGCACCAGCTCGGGCTCCAGGCCCACCTGGCGGTACATCTCGACGAGCCGCGGCGCCAGACTGCGCATTCGCGGGTGCCGCAACACATCCTGATGGCGTTCCACCACTGTGCACTCGACACCGTGCCAGGCCAGGAACAGCGCCGTCGACAGTCCGACGAGACCGCCGCCGACGACCAGGACCTTCATCACGCGAGTTCGGTCAGACAGACGGTCTCGGACATCCTTTCGCCCAACCGGGTTCGGCATCGCACGTGGCCGTTCGCCAGTTTCACCGTGCGCTCCTCCGACCAGCCGGTGAACCGGAACTCGTCGTCGCCGACGTGAACCAGACCGAACGTCGGTTTACCGTCCACATGCAGTACCGGGCCGTCGTCGCCGGGCACCACCTCGGCGTCCACCAGTTCGTCGATCGCGGCGACCGGTTCCTCCTCCGACCATTCGACGAACCGCGCGGGCATCCGGAACCGGCAGCGCGTCACCGGTGGGCTCGGCAGGTTGGGCCGGGTCACCAGCACATCGCGCTCAGGAAGGGCGTCCCGGAACTCGGACGGGAACAAGTCAAGCAGTTCCGGGCTGACCAGACAGTCCAGCACCAGATGAATCCGGGCCTCTTCGCCGTCGTTGCGGACATAGTGGAGCCGGTTGAAGTCACCGAACCACAACCGTCCCGCGTCCCAGTGGTAGTCGCGGCCCTCGATGACCACGAACGAACCCGGATTGGTGATGACGGGGATGTGCAGCCGCGTCATCCCCCACGGCAGGCCGCATTTGGCGTCCCGGTGTTCCTTGACCTCGACGCCCGGCCCCAAAGCCATGAGCCGCACCGCCAACAGCGTCGTCGGGATGTCGCGCAGCACCTTGGCCAGTTCGGGCGAGCGGTCCAGGTGCGGGGTGTCGGCGTGATCGACGGGCCCGGCACCGCCGGGATCGGTACGGGCCGGATCACCGCCCGCGCTGCGCAACGACAGGATCGTCCAGTCGATCGCGGCACCCCCGTAGACGCCGTCCTGCCCGACGGAACGCTGCACCTTCCAGGTCTGCTCACGCAGCGCGTTGACCTCGGCGGCCAGCAGCGAGGCGTCGTATACGCGGTCGAGCGCCGCCGTGGCGGGCACCGATTCCCACCGTTGTTCCAGGCTTGGCGTGGTCATCGGAAGTACTCCTGTTCCAGAGGTCGCGAAGAGGCGGTAATCTGCGCTGGCCGTGGCCCGACGCGTTCGCCGGGCCACGACACTCGCAACTCAGTACCAGTAACGCATGGCGCACCTCCTTTCCGGACTGTGCTCAATCCGGTGTCCCACAGGCTGTCGAGACCCGGGCACCGGATTCCATGACGGTTACACCCGCTTGGCGACCAGGGTTCCCTTGTCGTCAAGCGGCGTACCCGTCTTGGTCAGTGCCGTGCCCGCCACCGGTTCCAGGCCGACGGCTCGCAGGTCGGCGAAGACCGCGGCGGGACGGTGCATGTGGTGTTCGCGCTCCACGGTGTGGGTCGTCAGCAGTTCGTCGTTGAGGTAGGTGCGGTACACGTGCCGCACCTGTCCCAGGTCGGGCTGCACCGGGGTCACGGCGGTGGACAATGTGTACCGGCAGTCTCCCTGCCGCACCGACCGGATCTCGCGTTCCGCGAACCGGGGAATGACCTCGTCCTCGACCATGTCCATGGCCACGATCCCGCCCGGGGCGAGATGCTCGGCCAGCCCGGCGAACAGGGCCTGGCGGGCGTCCGGCGGGACGTGCTCGAACACGGCGGAAACGTAGACGTAGTCGAAGGTGCGCCCGAGACTGAATCCCGGGACGGCCTCATCGAGGACGGTCACCTTCTCCCGCAGTTCCGGAAGCGACGCGAGTTTCGTCAGCAGGATCGTCCGCATGAACGCCGAGCGCTCCAGGCAGTACAGCGAGGACAGTCTCGGGGCCACAGCGAGTGTCATCCGTCCGGTGCCCGGCCCGATCTCCAGCCCGGTGCCCCCTTCGGGGGCCAGCTCGGCGAAGAACGACACCAGGTCGGTGGATCCCGGTCCCACGTGCAGCCAGTCGTAGAGCCCGGCGACGGCTCCATAAGGGTCGGTGTCAGAGGTGACGGTCAGGTCCGGCACGGTCTCCATGTGCGCTCCTTCAGTTGGGGACGGCCCCGGCGGAGCGGGCCCGATCCAGGTATTCGCCGGTCGAATTGGCGTGTGGGAACGGCTCGTCGGGAACCGCGACCCCCAGCGCCTCGCACAGGGGCGGCCATCCAGCCGCTACGTCGACGTCGACGAGCCGGTCGGCGGGGATGGTGGCGCGGACCTCGTCGCGATGCGCCCGATACACGTCCATCGCGTGCTGTGGGTCCGAGAACCGGCCGTCGAAGACTCCGCTCCAGATGAGACGTTCGATGGTCTTGTCCCGGGGTTCGACGGCCGTCCTCGGCCGGGTGCGGTACAGCGTGCGACTGACGCTTCCGTACCACTCCACCGGATCCCGGTCGATGAGCAGCACCTTCGCGTCCGGGAACGCCTCGGCCAACTCGCGCCAGTAGCACGAGGCGGGCCAGGCGATCGTGCTGGCGAACCCGGACAGCAGCACGTCCCAGTTGGGATCGTTACCATCGGCGACCCACATCCAGTCCCGCGCGTGTTCGACATCGGTGAACAGGTGCCGCATGTAGTGGCAGGGCCCGAAACCCAGCGTCTCCAGGGCCAGCCGTACCGAGGTGGTTCCGGTGCGCCCGAAGGACGCCCCGATGATGTCGAGTCTCGTCATGGCACACCCGCCTGGGATTCAGCGCGCAGGCTGACCGGGAACCGGTCCAGACTGCGCAAGGTGAGATTGGGCAGATAGGACGGTTCACCCGTCGCGTGCGCCTCGGGGAAACGCTGCGACAGCATCCGCATGACGACCCGCAACAGGATCGCGGTGAACGGCGAACCCAGACACGACTTCGGACCCCGTCCGAAACCCAGGTGCGGGTTGGGATGCCGATCCAGGTGCACCGACTCCGGGTCGGCGAACCGATCCGGGTCCCGGTTGGCGGCGCCCAGCAACAGCGTCACCGCCTGCTCGGCCTTCACCTGCGTGTCACCGATCGTCGTGTCGGTGATGCACGCCCGGGCCACCGCCTGAATCGGACCCGCGTAGCGCACCAGTTCGTCGGTGGCGCGCACCGGATCGGCCGCGACGAAGTCCGGCAGCGCGGCGGCGCGCTCGTGGAACACGGTCACCGCGGCCGAAGCCAGCAGCTTCCCGCCCGAACTGAAGCCCGAGAACAGCAACCCGCGCACGGTGTTGGCCAGGACATCGGGCGCCACGTCGGTGCCGTCGAGACGGGCGCGCAACTCGCCGAGGATGCCGGTCTTCGGCAGGTCGGCCATCCAGCCGTCCACAAGGTCAGCCAGTTCCTCATGGGCGTCCCGCAGTTGCGCGCCGCGCTCGGGCCACAGGCCCGCGTCCATGCCCGCCGCCACGATCCGGCCCACCCGGGAGGTCCACTCCGCCTCCGGCGGCTCCACCCCCAGATAGTCAGCGGTGGTGTTGAGCGCCAACGGCTCGGCGAACTCGGTGAGGAAGTCGAAGGACTCGCGATCCTGCAGCGAGTCCAGCAGCTCGGTGGTGCGTGCGGCGATCTGCGCCTCGATCTTCGCATTGTCCTGGGCGCGCAGGGTCTCCAGGAACAGTCGGCGCACCCCGGTGTGCTCGGGAGGGTCCAAAGTGAGCATGTTGATCGCGCGGGGCGGCACCTGCTCCCCGACCCGGCGCCAGTCGGCGGCGAACCGGGCGCTGTCCTTCAGGACCGCGACACAGTCGGCGTACTTTGTGAACATCCACGAGTTGAGTGGCTCGTAGAAGAAAACCGGGGTGTTCTCGCGCAGTTTCGCGTAGTGGGGATAGGGGTCGACCAGGATTTCCGGTCTCGCCAAGGACATGATGGGGTCGTCAGAACCAGGCTGTGACAAGGGGATTCACCTTCCCTTGTATCCGGTCGGTAACTATTCGGTCAGATTAACCGTAAGCACCGAACCCAGCTAGACCCGTTCCCACAATAGTTCCACAAACGCCACCAAAACCCACGAATGTCCCTTATCGATAATTCAGATCCTCAGGGGCACAACGGCCCGCGCACCGAAGCGTGGTGCGCGGGCCGCGTGGACGTCGCTACGGACTCAAGGGTTCGCTACTCGTAGAATCCCACGGAGTGCGCGCGGGAGCCGCCGCCGATCCGCTCGATCTCAAGGTGGTACTCCGGGCCTTCGACCACGTCGTACGTGAAGTAGTCACAGCCGGAGTCGCCGCCGTCGGTGTCGTAGTCGAGCATTTCTCGCGTGTCGTGCACGCTTCCCACGACGCCTCTGCCGTCCTTCTTGGTGTCGCAGACCTTGAACTTGTCGCCGTTGTCGATGAACGTGATGTAGCCGTAGGCGTTCTTCGCGATGGGGGCGGCTTTCGCGCCGAGGTCGTCGGCGGTGGCGTAGGCGGTGGCACCGCCGACCAGGGCCACGGTGGCGGCGGCGACGAAGACCAGTTTCATTCGCTTCACTATGGGGTTCCTTTGAGGGAGTGGTGCAGTTTCCTTGCTGACAAGTCAGTAAGGGCTGAGAATGACAGCGCGGCGGACATTACCAGCAAATGAAACCGCATGTGAAACCCCAACTAAGAGTCGTGGGAGCGCTACCACGAAGCGGCGGCTAGCCCGGTGCGGTTTGACCGAACAGCGCGGCCGTGGCGGGGTGGGTGGGATTGTCGAAGAAGAGAGGTACTACAACCAGTAACACCTGATTTTCGGGACTGGTCCCGCCTGCGGCGAAATAGCGTTGCCTCGTCAGTCAACACGCAAATGGAAAGGACGCATGATGACGGGCGATCCAATGACCGGGGCTCAGGCCGTGATCGATGAGATCGGACGGGCGGCGCGTCAGCAGCAGGAGAACGCACAACAGATGCGCCGGGCCATGAACGAGTTGTCCATCACCGCTGGCAATCGGGACGGTTCGGTGAAGGTCACCGTTGACTCCAACGGGGGTCTGGCGGACCTGGAGATCAGCCGTGCCGCGATGAGCCTGGGTCCCACCGGGTTGCGGGACGAGATCCTCGAGGGCACGCGCACGGCGCGTCGGCACCTGGCCGAGCGTGTGAAGCGTATCGCCGCCGATGCCTTCGGGGATGACTCCGCGACGGTGACGAAGATGCGCGACACCTATGCCGAGGCTTTCGGCACCACCCCGCCGCCCAGGAGGCAGCCGCGATGAATGAACCGTTGAATGTCGTTCCGTCCAAAATGGTGGCCCATGGCGACAACATCGCCGCCATCGGGGGCCAGATGGGTACCGTGGCGGACACCGCCAACACGGTGTCCGCCGCCGACGGTGCCGACGCCTTCGGGCCGCTGTTCGCGCCGTTCGTCGTTCCCCTGCTGTCCATGGCCGAAGAGGCCGCCAAGGGGTTCATCAACGCCGCCAAGGAAACGGTCGGCATACAAAGTCAGGCCGTTTGCGGTTTGGCCGTCACGTACACCAACACCGACCAGGACGGGGGGCAGGGCATCGACCAGACCTCCCAGGGCCTGAGCACTAACGAGATCACCGGAGCGCAATCGTGAACGACCACAGTAGCGACACCGACAGTTCCAGTCGAACCGGCGATGTGGACACCCTCATCGCCTATATCGAGCAGACACTGACCGAGATCCGCTCCGGTGGTTGGTCCATGGGCCTGACGAACGGCCCGAAGGCCGCTTCGTCCGAGGGTGTCGTGGCTGACCCCATCGGCTCGCTGTCCTCGTCCGGGTTCGGTTGGGCGGCAGAGTTGTTCGCTCCGCTTCAGCAGGCGATGAACCAGTTGGCGGGTGACCCGGGCAAGATCCAGGGGTTCGCGCAGACGTGGAACGACGTGGGTGAACAGTTCTCCTCGCAGGGCCGGGCGCTGCGCGACACGGTCGCCACGGACGGCGCGGACTGGAACTCGCAGGCGGTCTCCGCGTATCGGGGCGCCACGGACACCGAGTCCAGCGCCGTGGAGGGCGCCGGGAACAGCTTCCAGGGCATCGGGACGGCTGCCCAGCAGGGCGCGCAGGCCGTCGACGCCGTGCGCCAAGACGTCACCGTGCTCGTCAACGAGGCGGTCACCAGGGCGATTCCCCTGCTGGCGCAGGCAATGAACCCGCTCGGACTCGCCGCGGCGATCGCGGGTCTCATCGAGCTGGTGGCCGAGTACGCTCCCCAGATCGCCAAGCTGCTCACCGATCTGGCGAACGTCATGAACTCGCTGGGCTCGCTGATCGGGCAGTTGATGCCCATCATCTCGCAGGCGCTGGGGCTCATCACCACTATCGCTGAGGCCATGTCCTCGGCCAGCGGTGGCGCCAGCGGCACCGAGGGAACCTCGACGGATCAGTACCAGTCATCCGAGAACGACGAGTACAAGCCGTCCGAGGATGAGGACCAGGACGACGACGAAGACGATGAGGAGGACGAGGAGTCCTCGGAAAGCCCCGCGTCGCAAAAGGATCGGGACGAAGTCAAGGTCTGACACAAGCGGACCAGAAAGAGGGCCCCGGGGAGAATTCCCCGGGGCCCTCAGCGGTTGTCAGATCACCGTCCACGCGTCGTCGTCGCGGTCAGGGCGGCGTCGCATCTCGAAGGCCACCGGACCGGGATCGTGCGTCTTCCTGTCCCATCCGGAGTCGTCTCCGACGATTCCGGGAAGCACGTGCTGCGTGTGAGCGGGAGTGAGGTCGTCCGCGCGATGGGCGAAAGCGCGTTCCCGCAAGCGAAGAACCTCTTCCTCCAACTTGAACCGGGCCTCCTCGGCCGCGCGCTGCGGGTCGTTGTTCTTGATGACACCGCGGTTCACGTCGTCGCCACCATAGTGGATTCGGCTCGCCTTCGGGTCCCGCATGTCGACGTCGGGGGTGGCACTGACGACCCCGTAGCGACCGATGAGCCGTCCCGGGGTCTTCGTCTGCTGGGACTCGCCCGTCCGCTGTCCGATCACCGGCCGGACCGTGTGGCCCGGCCCCATCATCGGACGCGGCATGGAGGTCATGCCCGGTCGGCTGCCGATGACACCCGGCACCACGGGGCGCATCGCCACCGGACCCAGTGGCGGCATCGCCGCGTTGGACACGATCGTCGTCGACGGCAGCGAGACCGCTCCCCCGGGCGGCGCGACCGCCGACACCGACTGCAACGTCGGTCCGGAACCGTCCACGTCCGGCGGCGGCTTGAACTCCTCGAAGTCGCGCATCTGTGAGTACGACTCTTCGGCGGCCGTCGCCGTCGCCTCCATGATCTGCCGGGACGCCACGTCGTAGGGCATGCGTTTGAAGTCCTCGACCGCCTTGTCCACGCCGATGGCCTCGAGGATGAACCCCAGGCCGACGGCGTCGGTGACGTTGTCCAGGTCCTTCCACAGTTTGTGGATGTAGCTGACGTCGTGTTTGGCGATCCCGGCCAGGGTGCCGATGAGGAACCACAGCCCCGCGTTGGTCGTCGCCCGTTCGGCGGATTCCTCTATGTACTCCTGCATTCGCTTGACCTCGTCGAAGTACAACCTGGCCGCGTCGCCGGTCCAGGAGTCCTCCACCAGTTCCAGGCGCTGTTCCAGGAGCACGCCGTATTCCGACAACAGGTCGGCCATCTCCGCCCAGCCTTTGGCCTGTTCCAGAAGCGTCTCGGGATGATCCGGGTCGACGATCTCCCGAATCTCGTCCACTGTGTAGGAGTTGAACGTTGCCAAGGGGTGCTCCTATTGATCGCTCGGGGATGACTCTTGGGACGGCACATCCAAACGCGTGACGCTGCTGATCTGCGGCACCGTGGCGGAGTTCAGCGCGTCCTGGTCGCTGAACCGGGCGACGATCGCGTCGGTGATGCCACTGAGGTTGGACATCCCGGTGCCCACCGAGTCCAGCAGCCGCTGTGCCCGATCGGCGAGTTCGTTGTGGAACTCCACGATCGGTTGCGCGGGAAGGTTACGAGGATCCGCACCCCAGGGCCGGTCTTCGCGGTGGCCGGTGTTGCCCGAGCCGATGACGGCGGCGATCTCACGGGCGCGCTCCAGGAACTGCTCGGAGTCCGATCGCAGCGCCTCGGCGAGCCCGAACATGTCCTTTCGGTCAAGGGATACCGCGTCCGCCGGTATGTCCGGTCTGTCGGATCCCGAATCGCCGGAACTCGCGGTCGGTCGGTCGTTCATCCCTTTGTCCTTCCCTGACAAGCTGAAGCCCTGGGTTTCGGCAAAGGTATTTCGGGCATGCCGGGACTGGTCCCGGACGCGAGATGGGTGACGGGTTAGCGCCTAGTCGGACTCCTCGACCTTTATCGACAACTCGTTGTCGATGTTGTAGTACGGGTGCACGCGATGCCGGCCAAGCCGGTCGTTGACCATCTTGTGCGCGTACAGCTGCGTCTTCTTGCGATTGGTGATGTCGTCGAAGAACCTCGCCAGCCGAACCGGCGCGTGCTCCCCGGCCACGTCGGCGAGCCACAGGTCCCACAGGTCGGCGCTGCCAACCCGGGTCGCCGCCAGATCGTCCACCTCGATCGTGCAGGAGAACGCCCCGGACGCGTCGATGGCCGCCGGCCAATGGTGAGCGCGACCCTTGTGGCGCAGCTTCGCGAGAACCTGAACCTCCATCTTGTCCCACAGCGGACCGAGCATGTCGCCGTCAACCTGAAGCCGACCCTGCTCCCACCGGACCGTGCGCAGCTCGGCGTAGGTCTCGCGTCGCCACACCCGCAGCGCCAGCTGCCCGTCGTCCGAACAGGGCACCACGACCGATCGGGGCAGGAAACCGGGGCGGCGCAACAGCGCCCGCGAGTCGACGCGACCGGCCTCGACCGGTTCGCCGTCCCGGAACAGCCGCCACCAGCCCTCCGGCAGCCGACCACAGAACGCCGAGTCGAGCCGGATGTCCGTGCCCTCCGGCACCGCGATCGGCGCGTGTGTCCCGGATTCCAGGGTGAACCGGCCGCGGGCGCCGCGTCTGGCCGTCAGGGTCAGGTCGTCGAAGGACCTGGCCAGGCAGTTGACGGTGTCGTCGGGCGGTTCGATGCCGGGAGGCGGGGTCGGGGGCTCCGGCAGCGCGCCACCGCCGCCACCGACCCCCACCGGGATGCGGGCGCCCCGCGGCGGGGTCCGGTCCGGAATCCGGGCGCCACGCGGTGGCGTGCGGTGCTTCTGCGAGACGAGACTGTGGAACAGGGCCTCGTAGCGGGCTCCGATCTCGCTGGGAAAGTACTTGCGTGCCTTGCGCAAAGCGTTGGCGGACATGCGTTTTCGCAAGCTGTCGTCCTCGATGAGCCGACACAGGTTCTCGGTGACGGCGTCCTCGTCCTTGACCGGCGACAGCAGTCCGTCCACCTCATGGTCGACGATCTCGGGCGGGCCGTAGTCGCAGGCGGTGGACACCACCGGAAGCCCGCAGTCCATGGCCTCGACGAGCGTCAGCCCGAAGGACTCGTACTTCGAGGTGACCACCGCGATGGAACCCTTCACCCATTCGGCGTCCAACGGGGTCACCTGGCCCATCAACGACACCGCGTCACCCAGGTCGAGGTCGGTGACGAGATCGCGGATCGCCTTCAGGTGCCTGCCGGTGCCGTAGATGCGCAGGCTCCAGTCCGGGTGGCGGCGATGCACGCGGGCGAAGATGCGCAGCAGCATGTCGAAGCGCTTCGGGCGGGCGATCCGGCCCGCCGCGACGATGACCTTGGAGTCCACAACGGAGGGCGGCAGCGGCGTCGGCTGGATCGAGTTCGGAATGAACCGGATCCGGCTGGCCAGGTGCGGCATGTGCCGCCGGTAGTTGTTCGCGTCGGCCTCGCTGACGGTCACCATCGCGTCCAGACTGGAGTACTCACGCGACATCGCGTCCCGCAGCCGGGGTTTGTGGTGGTCGTAGAACAGGTGCTCCTGCGCGACGGTCACGGCCGAGCGCGGCGAGAACCGGGCCACGTAGACGTTGAGGCCGGGGCGGGTGCCGACGATGACGTCGGAGCCGCAGTCCCCCAGGAACTCGGCCACCCGCTTGTCGGTCAGCCGGTTGAACTCACCGGCGCGGGTGTCCCCGGCCGGATACACCCGCGAACCCCGGCGCGACCGCAGCCGGTCGGCGACCCCGGTCAGCGTCCACGGCGACCGGGCGGTCCGGTCGACGAGGTGGCGAATGCCGACTCGGGGATCGGGGGTGAAGTGCGGGGTCCCCCGGTACCGGAAGACATTGACAATCTCCACCTCGTGGCCGAGATCGGCCAGGGTCGACGCCGTGTTGAGCGTGGCGCGTATCGTGCCCCCGACGTGATCCACCGAGTGAGTCAGGAAAGTGATCTTCAAAGGTCGCTCTCAATCCGTGGCCTTCGCGTCCGACACTGCCCCTGCGGTCGTCGCGCGCCCACTAGCTCGTCCTCGTCCTAATCAACAAACGCTTGGCCACCGAGCACCGGTTGCCGAAAACGCGGACAAATAGTGGCCCTGACGCATAGACGCCACTCTCCATAATCCGCCCATACATCCACATTGCCCGTCCCCTCGCGGCCTCCCCGATCCGTTACCGTCGTTGGGAACGCTCCCACAAGCCGACGCCGCCACGGCGCCAGCCCCCGAAGGACCGACATGGTCAACTACTCCCAGTTGCTCAACATGGACACCTCAAAGCTCTCCACCGCGGCGACCACCTCGGGAAACCTGTCCAAAGCCCTCACCGAGCGCGCGGGCGAGGTGGGCGGCAAGGCCGACATCCCCGCCGGAATGTGGGCGGGCCTCGACGCGGGCTTGGCGTCGTCCTTGATCAGCGACCAGCAGTCCCCACTCTTCGACGCGTCCGACGCGTTCAAGCGCGGCCAGGCGACGCTGGACGACCTCGTGGACGGACTCCAGGCCGCCAAGGAACGCCTCGCGGACGCACACGACCTGGTGGCGGGCACCGAGGTCACGATCGGCCCCGACGGCACGGTGACCACTCCCCCGGCCGACAACCCGACGATGGCGAACCAGAACGCCTTCCTGGCCAGGCAGGCCGCCGAGATCATCGACGACGCCCTGCGCATGGCCAACGAAGCCGACGACAAAGCCTCAGCGGCGGTGGGCGAGATCGACCCGGCCAGCAAGAAGGACATCCCCAACGGGAAGGGCGACAGCGCCGAGGACGTCAAGAAGTGGTGGGACTCGCTGAGCAAGGCCGAACAGGACGCCTACATAAAGAAGTTCCCCAAGGAGATCGGGAACCTGGACGGCATTCCCGCCGAGGCGCGCCACGAAGCCAATATGGACTCGCTCCGTCAGGACGCCAAGGGCGGGGACAACAAGTTCGCCAAGATGCTGCTCGACCGCATCGAGGACTCCCGCGACGGCGCGAAGGGCGACGAGATCTACCTGCTGGGCTACGAACCCGGGAAGGGCTCGGACGGCAAGGCCATCGCCGCGATCGGCAACCCCGACACGGCGGACCACACCGCGGTGAACGTCCCCGGCACCGGCACGGACCTCGGCAACGTCGCCGGGGGCGGCCTGCTCGCCAACGCCGCCGACCTACGGGACCAGGCCATGCAGGAGGGCAACGGCTCGGTGTCCTCCATCGTGTGGATGGGCTACGACGCGCCCCAGGGCTACGTCGAGGCGTACGACGAGGGTCGTGCCCTCAACGGCGCCGGCGACCTGCGCGACTTCACCCGCGGCCTGGACGCCACCAACCAGGGCGGCGACGGCCACACGACGGTCATCGGCCACTCCTACGGTTCCACAGTGGCCGGATCGGCCGACTCGCGCGGCATGAAGGTCGACGACCTGGTCGCCGTGGGCAGCCCCGGCATCGGATTCGAACCGGACTCCAAGGTAGACCCACCACTCCCCGGTCCAGGCGGCTACCTCAACTCCGACAGGCCCTCCATCGAGAACGTCGACGAACTGAACACCGACCCGAACCACGTCTGGGCCGGAGCGTCGGCGGGCGACCCGATCAGCTACATGTCCATCCACGGCGCCAACCCGGCCGAGAGCGACTTCGGCGGCGAGCGGTTCGCCACCGACGGCGCCGGGGGCCACTCCGAGTACTACAAGGAGGGAACGGAATCCCTGCGAAACCTGGGCCGCATCGTCGCCGGTGAGTACGACGAAGTGGAGCACGTCGACCCACGTTGAGTTAACCCGCGTCGGTTCGTCCGCGATATCCGATGACGGGCAGGAATATCTGGTCCACGATCTCCGTGATGGAGTCCTCGGACGCTGTCCCGTACAGCAGCATGTCGTTGCGCATCAGGTCGATCGGCAGGGTGACCACGCGCAGGGTGACCCGGTCACGGTCCACCTGCCCCCGTTCCACGGCCCGGTCGATGATCGGCCCCATCGTCCGGTGCTGAAACGTCTCCACGATCAGCGCGCGCAATCGCTCGGACAGCTCCGGGTTCCGATAGACCTCGGATACCAACCCCAGCGTCACGTCACGCCCGACCGGCAACAGCCGTCCGGCCATCCAGGTCATCAGCGCGATCACATCGGTGCGCAGGTCTCCGGTGTTCGGGACCTCATCCTTGTCGGGGGCCCTGCTGGACACCACGGCCAACACCAACTCGGCGCGGCTCGACCACCGTCGGTACAGCACGGCCTTGCCGGTCTGCGCCCGCGCCGCGACGTTCTCAATGTGGAATCCGGAATAGCCGACCTCAAGCAGCTCCTCCCAGGCGGCCGCCAGGATCGCCGCCTCCAATTCCTTACCCCGCCGCCGTTTGGCGGGCTCGGTCAACTCGTCGCTGCCTTCGGTCATGGTGTCGGACACCTCAACATCTTCCCTCAAGAGACGTTGCGTCTCTTAATTTCGCACACTACTGTCGATTATAAGAGACTAACCGTCTCTTACTTGGCATCGTGACTACTTCTTGGAGTGCCTACCATGTCCACCCAAAATCCATCGGCCACACCGACCCCCTGGCTGAAGATCGGCATCTCGATCCTGGGTCTGGTCGCTCTACTGACCGTGATCCTGCTGGCCTTCGCCCTCCCCGCGCTCAAATCCGAGCCGCACGACATTCCCCTGGCCGTGGCCGGACCCGCCACCGCCGCCGAGCAAGTGGCCGACCAACTCGAGGCCAAGGACGCCGAGACCTTCGACCTCACCGTCATCGAAACCGAGGACGAGGCACGCGAACTCATCGACGACCGCGAGGTCTACGGCGCCATAGTCATTGGCCCACAAGGAATGACCATGTACACAGCCAGCGCTGCCAGCCCCGCGGTCTCCACAATGCTGACCCAGATGGCGGCCAAGATGAGCGCCGAGTCGGGCGCGAAAGTACCGGTCGAGGACGTACACCCGGCCGCCGATGACGACCCCAACCAGCGCGGCCTAGCGGCCGGGGCACTACCACTCGCCCTGGCCGGATACATCTCCGCGATCATGCTGGCCCTGACAGTGGTCGGCACGCTCCGACAGGTCATCGGCCTCATCGTCCTCACCAGCGTGGCAGCGGCGACCCTCATCGCGATCCTGCAGTTCTGGTTCGGATCCATCGCCGGTGACTACTGGATCAACACCGCGGCCGGAGCGCTGGGCATATCCGCCGCCGCCTGGATGGTGCTGGGATTGCATGCGGTACTGGGCAAAGCCGGACTGGGGCTCGGTGCCGCGACCCTCATCCTGCTGGGCAATCCGCTGTCCGGCCTGGCAAGTGCCCCCGAACTGCTCCCTACCGGCTGGTCGACGGTGGGACAACTACTCCCCCCAGGAGCCACCGGCACCCTACTGCGCTCCACCGGCTTCTTCGACGGAACCGGCTCCACCCAAGCGATCTGGGTGCTCGCTGTCTGGGTGGCCGTCGGAGTCCTCATGTACGCCATCGGCACCACGATCTCCAGCGCCAAGCGCCGCAAAGCCCAAGAGGCGCCACACATCGAGACCGAACCCGAGCGAAGCCCGTCCCCCGCCTGAACGAACAAGTCGAACAGCCGCAGCCAGTAAGGGGCGCCGAATCGTTCAAGTTCGGCGCCCCTGCCCGTTTAGGACAACAGCCGTGCGTTCCGCTGCCTCACTTGACGTACTTGGCCGGTTTGGTGGTGAGGTTGAGCAGGTACTCGAGCGGGCCGCGTTTGAAGAAGCGGGACCAGATCGCGGCGAAGACGATCGCTCCGAGGATGAGCGTGAGCACCGGGATCCAGGATCCGCGGACGCCGCCGCCGGGCAGGGAGAGCCACGACATGATGACGAAGTGGCCGACATAGGCGGTCAGGGACATCGTGCCGACCGCGACGACCGGGGCCATCAGGCGGCGCAGGCGCGGCAGGCGGTCCATCAGGAACGTGGCCCCCACGATCACCAGAACGGCGATGCCGACGCTGCCGATGATGTCGAACGTGGTGCCGCTGTGCGGCCCGGCGGCAAAGAGGTCGCTGACCGAAGGCTGGTAGCCGAACGACCCGCTGTCCATCGGCGGCTTCGACGAGCCCGACCACGAGCCAGAACCCGAACCCGACCAGGACCCCGAGCCGGAGGACGACCCGTCCTCCGCCATGCTTCGCAGCGCGTTCTTGCCGGCCAGCAGCAGCGACAGGCCGTACGCTGCCACGGTGAGCCCGGCGCCGAGTGCGGCCAGGCGCCGCTGGTTGGCGGGGGCGGACAGGTCGACGCGTCCCAGGGCCATACCGGCGACCACGAAAGCGATCCAGGGGATCGTCGGGTAGAAGCCGGTGATCAACAGGTCGATCACGCCCACGCCGCTGAGTTTCTCCAGCGGGTCGTACGCGTCGACGGTCTGCGTGACCGAGCCGCTCAGCAGTGGGCTCAGCACGAACTTCAGCTGCGGCCCGACGATCGCGAGCGCGGCCGCGGTGATCGCGAGCGTCTTTCCGCTCAGCTTGAGGAACAGCATGGCGACGAGGAAGTAGACCCCGTAGAAGCCGATGATGATGACGTCGCCGTAGAACTTCGCCAAGAGCGTGCCGAAGGCGAGCAGGACGACCGCGCGGATCGCGATGCGCGCCTTCGCCTTCCGTCCGGCCAGGCCGGTCTTCGGTTCCTTGCGGCCGGCGATGAGCATCAACGAGAAGCCCGCGAGGGTCGCGAACAGGACCGACGAATGCCCGTCGGCCAGGTACCGGATCCAACTGCCGACGCCGCTCGTGGTCGACAGCATCGGCCCGACGTGCACGATGTACATGCCGAACACGGCCAGCGCCCGAGCCAGGTCCACGCCGACGAGGCGTCCCATCGACGCGTCCCCTTTCGCAGGGGGAGCGGTCGGAGCGGGGTCGTCGGACGTGCCGGGGTTCAGAGGCGAGAGCGACGCGCGCTCCTGCGGAGCTGCTTTCTCTTGCGGCAGTTGCGAATGTGTCATATCTCCACTCTGTGGTGAAGGGACGGCGCGAACCACCCGGCAGTACGCGGTATCCGACTCGCCGATCGGCGGGAACTGTGACCCCGACCGGCGGGGGAAGCCGGCAGCCGACCGAATCGGTCCGCCGCTCCAGGCAGGTCGTGCGGATCGGGGTGGTGTTCATTGAAGAACTCGACGATGTGGAACCCGCACTTGTTGACGTAGAAGTGGATGTTGCGCTGCGCCCGAGCGTTGATCTGCAGCACCGCGCCGCCGACTACCGCTTCGGCGAACGCCCGCTGTAGTTCCTTCCGGAAGGACAAGAGGTCGGCGTCGTCCGCACACACGAGCGCGATGTCAGGAGCGGTCATGTCGTTCTCTGGAATCAATTGGAGGGAAGCCGCTGGACCGGAGCGCTCGCTCCGGTCCAGCGGCTTCCCATTGCGACAGCGCTGCGGTCGGTCAGCGCACCAGTTTGGCGGGGCTCGTGGCCCACTGCATCGCGTATTCGAGCGGGCCACGCTTGAAGAACCGGGACCACACGAACGCGAACGCGATGCCCGCCACGCAGAACCAGCCCCACACCGCCAGCGCCGCGGTGACTGAGCCGCCGTCGCTGTTCGACGGGACGTGATTGAGGGCCCACAGGTGGGCGACGTACAGGGTCAGAGACATCGCACCGGCCGCCGTGACCGGCGCCAGGAGCTTTTGGGCCAGCGCGGACCGGTCAAGCAGCACGACCGACCCGGTGATGACCAGCATCGCGATACCGATATTGCCCAGCAGCTCGAACGCGGTGCCTGAGTGCGGAGAAGCCGAAAGCAGGAACTGCAGCATGTCCGACGACCACGGATCGAATCCGCTCATCGAATCGGACCACGTGCCGGACGAACCACTCATCCCGGATGAGCCCGAGGCCGTCGAAGTCGACGCCGTACTCGAACCGGAGGAACCGGATCCGCCGCCCATGCCGCCTCCGGCGAACAAGACCTTCTGAAGCACCCACGAGAGTCCGTAACCGGCCAGGCCCAGTCCGGCACCGACCGAGGCCATGCCGATACGCACCCGCTTGGCGGACAGGTCGAGCTTGGCGATCGCCATGCCCGCGAAGATGTACGCCAGCCACGGGACGGCCGGGTAGAGGCCGGTGAACAGGAGCCGGCCGAGGCCGTCCGCGCCCATGCGGGTGATCGGGTCATGCGCGTTCAAAGCGGTGACGAAGGACGGCTGCGCCATGGCGATCCAGTAGAAGACCACCGAGCCGACGACCGCGAACGCGGCCGAGAGGACCGCCAGTGTCTTGACACCGCACCGCACGAACGGCAGCGCGAGCAGAAAGAACAGGCCGTAGAACGCCAGGATGACGATGTCGGTGTGCAGCCACAGCGTCAGGGCCGTACCGAGGGCGATCAGCAGGAGCGCCCGGATGACGATCTTCACGATCCGCTGCCGTCGTTCGAGCGCAGGCAGCGGTCGGCGACCGCCCGCGAGCAGGACCAGCGACAAACCGGCCAGGACCGCGAACAGCGCCGACGCTCGGCCGTGCGGAATCTGCATGATCGTGTTGACCACGGGATTCTTGAACTCCTGCATCGGCCCCACGTGCGCGTAGAACATGCCGAAGATCGCCAGCGCGCGGGCCAGGTCGAGCCCGAGCACTCGACCGAGTGCGCCACCTCGCTGCGGTTTCGGTTGGGGCGGCGTCTCGCGGTCGGTGCGGAACGGCCGCAGCGTCCGCTCGCTCCGCACAGTGTCGGTGTCAGTCATGGATTCAGCCTGCGGCGGCGCGAGCGCACTTCCCATCCGGCGAAGGTCCGCCGCGCTACCGCAGACGGCGGGAACCGCTCCCTCCTAGCAGGGATCGCTCACCCGCCGATCGACCGAAGGACCCCGCCGACCGGCGGAAAACCTCGCGGAGCTGCCGCGAACCGAGCATGGCCGCGCCCGGACGTGCTACGAATCAACCCGTGTCACTGACAAGCGAGGAGCAGCCGTGATCCGGGTAATGATCGTCGACGACGAGGCACTGATCCGCAGCGGCATCGAGCTCATACTCAACGCCGCGCCCGACATCGAGGTGGTCGGCGCGGTCACCGGCGCCCGCGCGGTGACCGAGACCGAGCGGCTGCGTCCCGACATCGTCCTGCTCGACATCCGTATGCCCGATGTGGATGGTCTGACCGTGCTCGACCGCATGCTGTCGAAGCCTTCACCGCCCGTGGTCGCCATGCTCACCACCTTCGACAACGACGAGTACGTCGCCGCCGCCCTTCACCGGGGCGCGGCCGGATTCCTGCTCAAGGACACCGCGCCTGACCACCTGGCCCTGCAGGTGCGCACGCTCGCCGCCAACGGCGTGGTGCTGTCCCCGAAAGTCACCTCCACCGTCGTGGACGGCTACCTCGCGTCAACCCGCAGACAATCCGCCGACACCGCCCTCATCGACACCTTGACCGACCGGGAGCGGGCCGTCCTCGTGCACCTCGCCGACGGGCTGTCCAACGCCGACATCGCCGCCCGCCTCTATCTCGGTGTCGGCACAGTCAAAGACCACGTCTCGGCGATCCTCGCCAAACTCGAAGTGGCCAACCGGGTCCAGGCCGCGCTGCTGGCCGAGCGCGCGGGCCTGCTCGACAAGGACGAGCAACGATGAACGCGGCCCCACGATCCTGGTGGAGCTCAGGCTCACGCTGGCCCGCCGTCCTCCTCGACGCCGCCCTCATCGCCGTGGCCGCAGCCGACCTGTGGTTCAACCACATGCCCGGGAACTGGTGGGACGACATCCTCCTGGTGACCGGAGTGCTCGCGCTGGCCCTGCGCCGCCGATTCCCGTTGGCCGTCTTCATCGCCACCCTGCCCATGCCGTTGCTCACGGGTCAGTCCGCAGCATCGCTCATCGCGCTGTTCACGGTCGCGTGCCAGACACGGAGCCGGTGGCTGCTGAGCGGATGCGCCCTGGTCTACGCGGGCTTGACGATCGCACCATGGTGGGGTGGCGACGACATCCTGGCCGAATCGTCCTGGCCGGTATGGGGCGTGTACTCACTGGCTCCCGCCGGCGCTGCGGTATTCCTTGGCCAACTGGTGCAGACCAAGCAGGAGCTGTCGAAGCGACTCGATGAGATCAACGAAGTCCGCGAACACGAACAGGCGCTGACCACGCAGAAGGTGCTGGCACAGGAGCGCGCCCACCTCGCCAGGGAGATGCACGACGTCGTCTCGCACCAAGTGAGCCTGATCGCGGTAAGAGCCGGAGCATTGCAGGTCAGCGCCCAGGAGCCGGTCGCGCGAGAGGCCGACACGATCCGGACGCTGGCGACACGCACCCTGGACGAGCTGCGGTACATGGTGAGCGTGCTGCGCGCCGGAGGCGGCGGAGACACCAGTCTGGCACCACAGCCCACACTCGACCAGCTGGGCAAACTGGTGCACAACGCCGGTATGGAGACGCAACTGCAAACGGGACCGCTTCCCGAGTTGAACCCGCCGATGCAACGGGCGATCTACCGCACCGTGCAAGAGGCCCTGACCAACGCCCGCAAGCACGCCCCCGGCGCCGCGGTCCGCATCCACGTCACCCAAGACGACGGCGTCGTACTGACCGAGGTCATCAACGCGGCACCAAATCGGCCGGTAGTGCCGCTGCCGAGCGCGAAACACGGACTGATCGGCCTCAAACAGCGAGCGGAACTGCTGGGAGGAACACTCGAAGCAGGCCCGACGGACGAGCGCGGATGGCGGGTCGCACTGCGCATGCCGCTGAAGTCGATGAACTGAGCGACTGACAGAGGGCCCGCCCGCCTGGTGCGGCGGTGTCCCCCATGCAGTTTGTACTCTCGACCATTGCGAACTTTGTCGCCACTGTGGCGAGACAGACGCGAAATGCCTTGCTGCGCAAGCAAACAGGGACCTTCAGCCTAAAGGTCCTTCTCTTTTGCGGCCGGTCGCCAACCACAACTTCCCCGCCGGGCTGCTGCATTGTTGCCTCGTTGGCCATCGCCATCAATAAGGCGCGGCTGCTGGGAGCGCTCGGGCTGGCGACCGCCGCGACGGCATGTCACTGCAACGTCGCGGCGGCGCAAGAAGTTACTACTTACCGCACTTCTCCGGTATGCAGTCTTGAGCAACCGCCACGCCGGAGTCCGACAGTGACGCAATTGCTGGCGCGCTTACCGCCAGAACAACCGCAATCGCGAATGCCGCGGCAACCAGGGAACGACGAATACTCACACTTCCTCCTAGAGGTGTTCTCGTGGCGGACCAAAGTGGTCGCGCCACCTCGTCATGGTGTCCGTCACCCGCACACGGCACCGCACATGCAGCCGCATACAGTCGGTCGCCGCAGCGAAATGAACAGAATGGCCACACGCCGGACACAGCGCAGACGTCCACACCGCTGCGCAAATTTGTCGGAGAACACCGGGAATCCCACAAAAAAACATGGCCCGCATTCCGCAGACCATGTTTCAGATTAGCCTTGGTGGACGTTACAGGATTTGAACCTGTGACCTTTTCCGTGTCAGGGAAACGCTCTCCCGCTGAGCTAAACGTCCGGGGAAACTCCGAGGTGGAGACGGGATTTGAACCCGTGTAAACGGCTTTGCAGGCCGCTGCCTCGCCTCTCGGCCACTCCACCGCAGGCTGTTAAGCCGCTTTTGTCGGGCACTTGTGTCCGACCTCCGAGCGGACGACGGGGTTCGAACCCGCGACCTACACCTTGGCAAGGTGTCGCGCTACCAGCTGCGCTACGTCCGCGTGTGCTGACTCCGGGTTTGTTATCCCGTGTCGGCAACGGAGAGAACTTTAACTCACGCCCCGGAGGGCTCGCAACTGGGGTATGGGGTTGGTGTCGTAGGGGTGGCGCATTATGGGCGGATGACTGGTGAGATGGCTTCGGTGAACGTGAACACTCCTATTGGGCCGCTGTGGTTCGCGGCTTCGGAGGTGGGGTTGCGGCGGGTGTCGTTTGGGGAGGGTGAAGTGGTGGCGGGCTCGGTGGGGGCCCGGGAGTTGTTGGGGGTTGTGCGGGGGCAGTTGGAGGAGTACTTCGGTGGGGGGCGGCGGGTGTTCGAGGTGCCGTTGGACTGGGGGCTGAGTGAGGGGTGGGCTCTGGAGGTGCGGCGGGTGCTGTGGGAGAAGGTCGGGTACGGGGACACCGTCAGTTATGGGGAGTTGGCGGCTTTGGCCGGGCGGCCGGACGGGGCGAGGGCGGTGGGCGGCATTATGGCGGGGAATCCGATTCCGGTCGTTGTGCCTTGTCATCGGGTTATCGCGGCGGATGGCGGGATCGGGGGGTTCGCCGGGAGTGGGGGGACTCAGGTGGAGACGAAGCGGCGGTTGCTGACCATGGAGGGGGCCATGCCTCCCACCCTGTTCGATCTGTGAGCGGGCGGGGCTTGGGTTGGCGTCGGGGCGTTGAACGGCACCGTGCACAATCGTTGCTCGGACTGACCACCCGCGGAGGGGACCACCATGACCGTCGACATCAATGAGGCCATCGCCACCGAGCTGGGCGTGGGTGAGCGGCAGGTGGCCGCCGCCGTGGACCTGCTCGACTCCGGAGCGACCGTGCCGTTCATCGCCCGGTACCGCAAGGAGGCCACCGGGACCCTGGACGACGCGCAGTTGCGCACGCTCGAGGAGCGGTTGCGGTACCTGCGGGAGTTGCACGAGCGGCGTGCGTCCATTCTGGATGAGATTGACAAGCAGGGCAAGCTGACCGACGAGTTGCGGGGGCAGATCATGTCCGCCGAGACCAAGGCGCGGTTGGAGGACCTGTATCTGCCGTACAAGCCGAAGCGGCGGACCAAGGCCCAGATCGCGCGGGAGGCCGGGCTGGAGCCGTTGGCGGAGCGGTTGTTGGGCGACGCGAGTCTGGATCCGGCGGCGACCGCTGCCGAGTTCGTGGACGCCGACAAGGGGGTCGCCGACGCTGAGGCGGCGCTGGCCGGGGCGCGGGCGATCCTGACCGAGCGGTTCGCCGAGGACGCGGACCTGATCGGGCAGTTGCGGGAGCGGATGTGGAAGCAGGGGCACATCACCTCGAAGGTGCGCGAGGGCAAGGAGACCGAGGGCGCCAAGTACTCCGACTACTTCGAGTTCGCCGAGCCGTTCGGGAAGCTGCCCTCGCACCGGGTGCTGGCGCTGTTCCGGGGTGAGAAGGAGGAGGTCCTGACGCTGTCGCTGGAGGCCTCGGCCGAGGACGACGCCGCGAGCGTGGGGCCCAGTGACTATGAGCGTGAGATCGCGGCGCGGTTCGGGATCGCCGATCGAGGGCGGCCTGCCGACAGGTGGCTGCTGGACTCGGTGCGGTGGGCCTGGCGGACTCGGGTGAGCGTCGGCTTGGCCGTCGACACGCGGGTGCGGTTGTGGCAGGCGGCCGAGGACGAGGCGGTGAGCGTGTTCGCCGCGAACCTGCGGGATCTGCTGCTGGCTGCTCCCGCGGGGACCCGGACAACGCTGGGGCTGGACCCGGGGTTCCGTACCGGGGTGAAGGTCGCCGTCGTGGATGCGACCGGCAAGGTCGTCGACACCGCGACGATCTATCCGCATCAGCCGCAGAATCGGTGGGACGAGGCGCTGGCGACGTTGGCGGCGCTGGTGAAACGGCACAATGTGGAGCTCATCGCGATCGGCAACGGGACCGCGTCGCGGGAGACCGACAAGCTCGCCGGTGACCTGGTGAAGTTGGCCAAGGGGCATCAGCTGACCAAGGTGATGGTGTCCGAGGCGGGGGCGTCGGTGTATTCGGCCTCGGCCTACGCTTCGAGGGAACTGCCCGAACTGGACGTTTCGATCCGGGGCGCGGTGTCGATCGCGCGGCGGTTGCAGGATCCGTTGGCGGAGCTGGTGAAGATCGATCCGAAGTCCATCGGGGTGGGTCAGTATCAGCACGATCTGGCCGAGCACAAGCTGTCGCACAGTCTGGACGCCGTCGTGGAGGACTGCGTCAACGGCGTTGGCGTGGACCTCAACACGGCTTCGGCGCCACTGTTGGCGCGGGTGTCGGGTATCAGTTCGGCGCTGGCCGACAACATCGTGGCGCACCGCGACACGGCGGGCGCGTTCACGTCGCGCAAGGGGTTGCAGGATGTGGCTCGGTTGGGGCCCAAGGCTTTCGAGCAGTGCGCGGGCTTCCTGCGGATCCGGGACGGGGTTGACCCGTTGGACTCCTCGGCGGTGCACCCGGAGGCGTATCCGGTGGTGCGGCGGATCGCGCAGGCCACCGGCAGCGACGTCAGCGGGCTGATCGGCAACCGGTCGGTGCTGGGGTCGGTGAAGCCGCAGGACTTCGTGGACGAGACCTTCGGTCTGCCGACCGTGACCGACATCCTGTCCGAACTGGACAAGCCGGGGCGGGACCCGCGGCCGGAGTTCAAGACCGCGGTGTTCGCCGAGGGCGTGGAGAAGCTGTCCGACCTGGCGCCGGGGATGGTGCTGGAGGGCACGGTCACGAACGTGGCGGCCTTCGGGGCCTTCGTCGACGTGGGGGTGCATCAGGATGGTCTGGTGCACATCTCGGCGATGTCGAACGACTATGTGGCCGATCCCCGGGATGTGGCCAAGCCGGGTGACATTGTGAAGGTGCGGGTGCTGGAGGTCGACGAGGCGCGCAAGCGGATCTCGCTGACGATGCGGTTGCAGGACAAGGCCGAGGCGAAGCCGCCGAAGCAGTCCGACGGCAACAAGCGCGGCAAGGGCGATCGCAAGGGCGGCAAGGACAACCGTAAGGGCGGCGGCAAGCCGCGCGGGCGTGACGGCGGCAAGCAGTCCGAGCCGCAGGGCGCGATGGCCGAGGCACTGCGGCGAGCGGGCTTGGCGTAGCGGCGAGCCAGCGCGGGCGTCAGGCTGCCGCGGCGGCCTGGTGCTCGCGGTCGTATTCGTTGCGGCACTGGATGATGTCGGTCTGGTGGCGTTCGGCCCATTCGACGAGGCCCACCAGGTGGTCGTACAGTTCGCGGGCGCTGTCGGTGGCCGAGTACTCCACTTTGGGGGGCACCGTCGGGTAGACCGTGCGGGTCAGCAGGCCGTCGCGTTCCAGGTTGCGCAGCGTCAGGGTGAGCATTCGGCGGCTGATGCCGGTGATGTTGCGCTCCAGCTCGGTGTAGCGCACCGGGGCCTTGGTGGCGGCGATGAGGATCGACACCGACCACTTCCCCGCGACCCGGTCGATGACCTGGACGATCGGGCAGGCCTCGGCCTGGAGCGGGCTGTCGGGCAGGACCTGTTCGCGGCGGCTCATGGGTTCCTCTCGGTGGCTGTGCTGGTGACGGGGAGCGCGGTAACCGAGGTCACAGACGTCGATACGGCGCGCTGACCTCGATGGTTACATCGATGTGCCCTCTGGGACATAAAAGTGCCTTCTTACGGAATCCGCTTCGGGAACACATGATGGCTCCAGGAACAAATCATGTCCCATGGTAGCCCCGAAGGAGTCCCGATGTCCCCCGAGAAACTGTCCGAGCTGAGGCGCCGTTGGCTGGCGGTGATCGTGCTGTGCGCCGCGCAGGTGATGATCATCCTCGACCAGAACATCGTCAACGTGGCCCTGCCCGCCATCCGCGAGGACCTCGACTTCTCCGCCTCCAACCTGGTGTGGACCATCAACGCCTACGTGATCCCGTTCGGCGGGCTGCTGTTGCTGGCCGGACGGCTCGGCGACCTGCTGAGCCGCAAGTACGTGTTCGTCGCCGGGCTGGCGCTGTTCACCGCCGCCTCGGCCTGGTGCGGTTTCGCCGACGGGCAGACCAGCCTGTTGGTCGCGCGGTTCGTGCAGGGTCTCGGTGGCGCGGTCACCTCGGCCGGGCTGCTGGGCATGGTGGTGACGATCTTCAGCGACCCCAAGCCGCAGGCCAAGGCGCTGGGCGCCTTCGGCTTCGCCTCCGCCGGTGGCGGTGCGGCCGGGACCGTCGTGGGCGGGGTGCTGACCGAGGGCCTGAGCTGGCACTGGGTGTTCTGGATCAACATCCCGTTGGGGATCATCGTGGGTGCGCTGGCGCTTCGGTTGCTGCGCAACGATCGTGGCATCGGCTGGCGGGCCGGGGCCGACGTGTTCGGCGCCGTGCTGGTGACCTCCGGGTTGATGCTCGTGGTGTACGCGCTGGTGGGGACCGAGTCCCGGGGCTGGGCCTCGCCGGTGACGATCGGGCTGGGCGCGGCGGCGGTGGCGCTGCTGGCGGGGTTCTTCGTCCGGCAGGCCAAGGCGGCCAACCCGTTGCTGCCGTTGCGGATCCTGCGATCGCGCAACGTCGCCGGGGCCAACCTGATCCAGGCGCTCATGGTCGCCGCGCTGTTCGGGTTCATGTTCTACACCGTGCTGTACATGCAGGAGGTGCTGAGTTACCGGCCGCTGTCGGCGGGGCTGGCGTTCCTGCCGGTGCCGATCGTCATCGCCGTGGTGTCCATGACCGTGGCCCCCAAGCTGCTGCTGCGCTTCGGTCCCCGGACGCTGATCCTGGCCGGGCTGCCGCTGCTGGCCTTCGGGCTGTGGCTGCTGTCGCGGGTGCCGGTGGACGGCGACTACTACCTGCACCTGTTGCCCGCCATGGTGATCATGCCGTTCGGTTTCGGGATCACCATGCCGTCGCTGATGTCGCTGGCGATGTCCGAAGTGGCCGCCGAGGACTCCGGGGTGACCTCCGGGCTGTTCAACACCACCCAGCAGGTGGGCGGCGCGATCGGGCTGGCGGTGGTGTCCACCGCCGTGGCCGCCCGCATCGACTCGACCCTCGCCGACGGCGGCGACAAGGCCCAGGCGCTGACCGACGGCTACGGACTCGGGTTCGGACTGGGCGCGGCCTTCGTCGCGGTGGCGTGGCTGGTGGCGCTGACGGTATTGCGTCAGCGGGCGAAGCCGGAGGCGGCCGGGTCCGACGAACCGGCCGTGGCGGCGGCCGTCAGTTAAGGAGACAGGAACGAGTTGGGCGGGGCCGTTTGGCCCCGCCCCATCAGTGTCAGGTCGGGTAGACCTCGATGTCGGCGGGTTTCTCGGTGGACGGCGGCACCCGGTAGTGGCCCAGCGTGTACTGCATGATGTCGCGGAACGCGGTCCCGGTGACCTCGCCGCCGCCACCGCCGGGCGTGTAGGCGAAGACCGCGACGGTGTACTCGGGCTTGTCCGCCGGGGCGAAACCCACAAAGGACGCCACTTCGCCGGGCGCGTACTCGCCGTCGCGCACCAGCTTTCCGGTACCGGTCTTGCCCGCCACGTTGTAGCCGGGGATCTTGGCCAGGGTTCCGGTGCCGTCGGGCACCACGATCGGGCCCTGCAACACGTACTGGAGGTCGCGGGCGGTCTTCTTGGAGAACACCCGGTGGCTCTTCGGCGCGTCGGCCTTGTCCTTGTCGCCGTCGGGCGAGATCGTGCACTCCACCAGACTCGGCTGCACGTACATCCCGTCGTTGGCGATCGCGTTGTACCCGGCGGCCATCTGCAGCGGCGTGACCGCCACACCCAGTCCGATCGGGATGGACCCGAAGTCGCTGCCCTGCCAGGTGGAGGGTTCGCGGACGATTCCGGCCGCCTCGCCGGCGACCCCGACGTCGGTACCGGCGCCGAGCCCGAACTTCTTCTGGTACTCGTACAGCTTCTCGGGTCCGAGCTTGTCGGCCAGGTCGATGGTGCCCACGTTGGAGGAGTGGGCCAGGATGCCGCCGATCGTCATCGGACGTTTCTCATGCGGATGCGTGTCGCGGTAGGTGTTGTCGGCCTTGGTGATCGTCGGGCCGACCACCGGTTCGCTGTCGCGGTCGATGATCCCCTCCTCCAGGGCGGCACCCACCACGATGGCCTTGTGGATCGAACCGGGTTCGACGACGCTGTCGGTGGCCCGGTCGCCGCGTAGCGACTTGTCGTACTCCATCGGGTTGGCCGCGTCGTAGCTGGGCGCGCTGGCCATCGACACCACTTCCCCGGTGTCGGCGTCCATCACCACCGCGGCGCCGAACTCGGCGTTCTTCTTGGCCATGGTGTCCGACAGGATCCGCTGCACCTGGTACTGCAGGTCGGAGTCGACGGTCAGCTTCAGGTCGGAGCCCGGTTTGGCCTTCTCCTCGCGGTGGAAGCCGCCGGGGATCTCCTGACCCGAGGCGCTGACCTCGTACTTGCGTTCGCCGTCGCGACCGGCGAGGATGTCCTCATAGGAGGCCTCCATGCCGCCGAGGCCGTTGCCGTCCAGGCCGGTGAAGCCGATGATGTTGGCCGCCAGGTCCTGTCCGGGCACCTCGCGGCGTTCGTCGTAGGCGACCCGCACCCCCGGGATCTCGAGTTTCTCGATCTTGTCGCCGATCTCGACGTCGACGCCGCGGGCCAGGTACTCGAAGCGCGACGGTGGACCGTCGCCCTTGGTCTGCTTCATCTTGTCGGCCAGTTCCCGGGTCGGGATGCCCAGCAGCGGGGTCAGTTTGTCGGCGGCCTTCTTGGGGTCCTCGATGAGTTCGGGGTCGGCGTAGACGTACCGGGCGGCGCCGGAGAACGCCAGCCGCTCGCCGTTGCGGTCCAGAATGGAGCCTCGGGAGCCGGGGATGATCTCCTCCTGCAGCCGCTGTCCCAGCGCGTCGGCGGCGTAGGCCGCGGCGTCGGTGACCTGAAGCTGCACCAGCCGCCCGCCCGCGATCGCGAAGATCAGCAGGATCAGCGTCATCCCCAGCCGCAGCCGCCGTTTCGGGTTGCCGATCTTGGGCAGCCGACGCTTGATGACCCGGCGGCGCGGGCCGCTGGCCTTGGTGGCGGTGGCCCGCTGGGTCTGCCGGGCCCGGACGCTGCGGGTGTTGGACTGCCGGTCGACCGGGGTGGCGGCCACCTTCTGCCGGGTGCGTTCCCGGGCCCGGGCGGTGCGGCGCGGAGACTCGGGTTCCGCGCCGCCCTCGACCAGACGCAATGCCGGACGCAGGGCGTCGCCGCCCCGGCGCACGGCCGCGCGGCGGCGACGGTCCTCGTCACCGTCGTCGCCGACGGTGTGTCCCCGGGGGGAGTAGCCGCGCCGCACCTGTCGCCTTCCGTCGCGGCGCGGATCGGACGCGCCCCGACCTTTGGGATCCGTCGGTGGCATCGGCTCAGTTACCCCCAGGGGTCGGCATCTTCAGCTCCTTGCCGTCGGGAAGTCGCAGGTAGGTGATCTCCTCGGCCTCGACCAGACCCAGCCGGTCGGCCGCGGCGGCGAGGTTGCCGGGCGCCTTGACGTCGGCGAGCTCGTCGGTGAGCCGCTGCTCCTTGGCGTCCAGTTTGGTCTGCTTCTCCCGCAGGTCCTGCAGTTCGAAGGCGTTGCCGTTGATCGCGGTGTTGAGCACCAGCAGTCCGACGATGCCACCCGCGATCAGCCCCAGAATGGACAGTACGAAGGGCATGCGGGCGGTGGTCACCGGCTCCGGCGGGGCCTTGCGGGCCGAACGCGCCGGAGCGGTGGTCTGGTCGCGGCGCGGCTTGGGCGTCTCCACCTCGACCGGCTCGGCCACCGGCGACAGCGCCAGCGAACCGTCGGTGACGGCGCGGTCCTGCGACAGCAGCGCACGACGGCGCGAATCGGCGGCCCGCGCCTTGCGGCGGGCGCTCTTGACAGCGTCGTCGGTTGCCGGGCGCCGCTGCGCTCCGACACGGTTCTCACCCCTGGCCGTACTCATCGTCTTTCCTCCCCTTGCGAGTGTCTATCGTGGTCCTGGTTCCGTCCACCCAATTTCTGCGCGGCGCGCAGTTTCGCCGACGCTGCCCGTGGATTGGCGGCGATCTCGGCTTCGGACGGTGGCTGAGCCCCCTTGGTCAGCCACCGCAGCGTCGGTTCGGTACCGGGTACGTCGATGGGAAGCCCGGCCGGGGCCGAGGACTTGGTCCGCTCCCCCAGTTCGCGCTTCACGATGCGGTCCTCAAGGGAGTGATAGGACAGCACCACTATGCGGCCGTCGGGGGCCAGGGCGTCGATCGCGCGCGGCAACGCGTCGCGAAGCACGTCCAGCTCCCGGTTGACCTCGATGCGCAGCGCCTGGAAGGTCCGCTTGGAGGGGTTGCCGCCCCGGCGCCGGGTGGCGGCCGGGACCGCGTCGCGAACCAGGTCGGCGAGTTCGCGGCTCGACTCGATCGGGGCGCGTTTGCGTTGCGCCACAATCGATTTGGCGATGCGCGGCGCGAAGCGCTCCTCGCCGTAGATCCGCAGGATCCGCGACAGGTCCCGCTCGGCGTAGCTGTTGACGACCTCGGCGGCGGTCATGCCCTGGCTCTGGTCCATCCGCATGTCCAGCGGGGCGTCCTGCGCGTAGGCGAAGCCGCGCTCGGCGACGTCCAACTGCATCGACGACACGCCGAGGTCGAACAGGATTCCGGAGATCTGGTCCACGCCGGTCTCGTCGAGCACCTCGTCGAGTTCGTCGTAGACGGCGCGGGCGGGACGGAACCGGTCGCCGAAGCGGGCCAGACGTTTGCCCGCCAGCTCCAGGGCGTCGGGGTCGCGGTCGATGCCGATGACGGTGAGGCTCGGGTGGGCCTCCAGCAGCGCGAGTGAGTGGCCACCGGCGCCGAGGGTGGCGTCGACGCAGACCGGGTCGGGGCGATCGAAGGCGGGGGCCAGCAGCTGGCACACCCGCTCGGCGAAGACCGGTACGTGTGCCCGGTCCGGCGCACCATACTTCGTCATCATCCGACCCCTGTGTCTCGTTGGCCCGTATCGCCTGGACCCCAACCGCCCCATCACATACCTGGCACCGGGGAAGGAATGTCAGGTACGCGGTGGGCGGGTGGGGACCAGGCGGTACGGAAGCCTGAATCCTGACCGTCCTACAAACCCGCGGGCAGTTCCCCCTCCTCTATGTCCGCGAAAGCCTCCTCGCTGTCACTCAGGTAGGTCTGCCACGCTTCGGCATCCCAGATCTCTACTCGGCTACTGGCACCGATCACCACCAGCTCGCGATCGAGACCGGCGTACTCGCGCAAGTGCGCCGGAATGGTCACCCGGCCCTGCTTGTCGGGGATCTCGTCGTGAGCGCTGGCGAAGAACACCCGGTTGTAGGCGCGGGCGGCCTTGTTGGTCATCGGTGCCTTGTGGAGCTCGTCGGCGATCCGCTGGAATTCCGGCATGGGGAACACGTAAAGGCACCTCTCCTGCCCCTTCGTGATCACCAGGCCTCCTGCGAGTTCGTCGCGAAACTTCGCCGGAAGGATCAACCGTCCTTTGTCGTCGAGCCGGGGTGTGTGGGTACCGAGAAACATCGGTCTCCCTCCCCTGCCCTGGCCGAAGGTGCGGTGATGGTGTTGGTTGACCCCACCAGTGCGCTCCACCTTACTCCACTTTCCTCCACCGTCATGGGCCGTTTGCGTTACTTTTCCCGATACGGACGGTCAAACACCCAGCGTGTCGTCGGTGGAGGAAGGTGGAGGGTTCCGCAAAAATGATCTTGGCCATCCGAGGCTCACCCGTTAGGGGACAAAAATTCGTCCGGGCCTTTTAACCCAGTGGCGGCCAATGGCAATCAGCGTATGTGGCAGACTTTCCCGACGAATTAGTGAGGGACAGGTGACAAAAAATATGATCAACCTTCCACCGCGCGCCCGATTCGCGACCGCGATGTTGCGGACCGCCGCGACCTTGTCGCGGGTGAGCGGGCGTGGCGACGGTTCGGTCATCGGGGGCAAGGTAGGACTGACCATCGAGCCGCGGCTGTTGACGCTGCTGGCGGCCGGGCGGCGGGTGGCGCTGATATCGGGGACCAACGGCAAGACCACCACCACCCGGTTCACCGCCGCGGCCCTCGAGGTCGAGGGACCGGTGGCGACGAACTCGTTCGGGGCCAACATGCCCACCGGTCATACTACGGCGCTGGCCAAGAACCGCGAGGCCGTCAACTGTGCCCTCGAAGTGGACGAACACTATCTGCCGCTGTTGCTGGCCGAGGCCACGCCGCGGGTCATCGCGCTGCTGAACCTGTCGCGGGACCAGCTGGACCGGGCCATGGAGGTGTCCAAACTGGCCGTCAAGTGGCGCGACGCGCTGGCAGCCGCGCCCGACATCCCGGTCATCGCCAACGCCGACGACCCCTGGGTCACCTGGGCCGCCGGGCCCTGCCAGCACGTCACCTGGATCGCCGGCGGGCAGCGCTGGCAGGAGGACTCCTGGGTGTGCCCGCAGTGCGGCAAGCACCTGGAGCGGTTCGGCGAGTTCTGGCGCTGCAACGAATGTGAACTGGCCCGGCCGACGCCGGACTGGAACGTCGACGGCGACCAGGTCATCACGCCCGAGGGCGAGAACATCGAGCTGGACCTGCGGCTGCCGGGTCAGGTCAACCGGACCAACGCGGCCACCGCGCTGGCCGTGGCCAGCACCTTCGGCATCCCGCCCGCGCTGGCCGCGCCGCGACTGACGCAGGTGAAGTCGGTGGCGGGCCGCTACGCGGTGGTGCGACGCGACCGGCGCCGGGTGCGGCTGCTGCTGTCGAAGAACCCGGCCGGGTGGCTGGAGGCCTTCGACATGCTGGAGCCGCGTTGCCCGGTGGTGTTGTCGCTCAACGCCCGCGAGGTCGACGGCTACGACACCTCGTGGATCTACGATGTGGACTTCTCCCCCGTACAGGGGCGGCGGGTGCTGGCCATCGGGGACCGGCGGATGGACCTGGCGGTGCGCCTTCAGGTCAACGGCATCGAGTTCGAGGTCGTCAAGGACATCTCGGCCGCGATCGCCGCCGTCCCGCCCGGCGACGTCGAGGTCATCGCCAACTACACCGCCTTCCAAGACATCCGAGCGGAGTTCGATCGTGTCAACTAGCCTGCTGCGTCTGGTGTGGATCTACCCGGATCTGCTGTCCACCTACGGGGACCGCGGCAACCTGCTGATCCTGGCGCACCGCGCCGAATCCCGGCGCATCCTGACCGAGTCCATCACGGTCCGCTCCGACCGGCCGATTCCCCGCGAGGGCGACATCTACCTGATCGGCGGCGGCGAGGACGGCGCGCAGGCCCTCGCGGCCGAGAAGCTGATCGCCGACGGGGCGCTCAACGAGGCCGCCGGCGCTGGGAAGGTGGTGTTCGCCGTGTGCGCCGGATACCAGCTGCTGGGCGAGTCGTTCGTGGCCTCCGGGCAGGTGCGGGCCGGGCTGGGGCTGTTCGACATGCGCTCCGACCGGGACGTGAAACGGGCGGTGGGCGAACTGTCCGGTGAGGTCAATCCGAAGCTGGGTCTTGAGGACCTGACCGGCTTCGAGAACCACGGTGGCCGCACCCACCTGGGACCGGCCACCATGTCGCTGTCGAGCGTCACCCACGGCATCGGCAACGACGGCAGCACCGAGGGCGCCTGGAGCGGCAAGATGGTGGGGACCTACCTGCACGGCCCGGCGCTGGCCCGCAATCCCGGCCTGGCCGACCAGTTGCTGGCCTGGGCGATCGACCGCGACCGCGACGAACTGCCCGAACTGGACGATTCGTGGATCGGCAAGCTGCGCGCCGAGCGGTTCGCCGCCTTGGCCCCCGCGTGACCGGGTATCTCGTTCGTTCTGAGAACCGTTGCGGGGCAGTGACTCTACCGCCGTAGAGCCCTTGGGCACTTCGCTTTAGGACTCAACTTGAGTTAGGTGATTACAGACGGATGTCTCCGTCACGGGAATCACCGGTGACTCGAGGAGGGCCACATGTTGAAGGAAAACGGCGATCGGTTGGACTACGCCAAACGGCATCGCAAGCTGGAGTGGCGGTCGCAGTGGTTCCACCTGCAACGCAGCGACGACGACCGTGTCATCAACGACGAGCGCGAGCAGGGGCTGAAGCGCAAGCGGGAGATGATCGAGCGGCAGCGCAAGACCGCGAAGCTGCGCACCGCCTACGCTCCGGCCGGTCCGGGCACGCCGTGGTTCTCGATCGGGCCGCGCAACATCAACGGTCGGGTCAAGTGCCTGGCCGTCCACCCGACCGACGCCGACCGCGTCTACGCCGGGGCCGCCAGCGGCGGCGTGTGGCGCAGCACCGACGGCGCCCAGTCCTGGTATCCACTGTGGGACCAGGAGGACTCGCTGGCGATCGGCGGACTGGCCGTCTCCCCCGTCGACCCGGACGTGATCTACGCGGGCACCGGCGAGGGCGTGCGGGCCAACTCCTACGGTTCGGGGCACAACTTCCCCGGCGCGGGCATGTACGTGTCCAACGACGGCGGCAACACCTGGGCTCTGCAGGCGGGACTGGTCAACCGGCGCGTCACCAGGGTGCTGGCCTCACCGGCCAATGTCGACACCGTCTTCGTGGCGGGCCAGGACGGCTTCGAGTACAGCACCGACGGCGGCGCCACCTGGACGACGCTGCTGAGCGGGCAGGTCAGCGACGCGTGCATCGACTCCAGCGGCGACCTGCTGTACGCGTGCGTCCACAATGACGGGATCTACCGCAGCGAGGACGCCGGGGCGTCGTGGAGCCTGCTGGGCGCCGGACCGACCGGGGCCGCGGCCCAGTGGGTGAAGATCGCGATGGGCCTGGGCGGGGCCAGCGGCGAGGACTTCCTGGTGTGCAAGAGCGTCGGCACCGTCCGGGTGACCACCGACGGCGGCGACTCGTGGACGACGCTGCCCGGCAGCCACGGCGCGGGCTGGACCGGCTGGTGCGACCTGGTGGCGGTGTCACCCACCAATGAGGACGTCCTGTACGCCGGCAGCGTCGGACTGGAACGCACCACCGACGGCGGGGTCACCTGGGCGGCGATCCCGGGGCTGCACTCCGACCAGCACCAGGCGGTGTTCGCGCCCTCGGACCCGAACATCGTGTACGAGTGCAACGACGGCGGCTTCTACAAGTCCACCGACGGCGGCGCGAGCTTCAAGAAGGCCAGCCACGGCATGGTCATCAGCCAGTTCTACGACCTGGGTTCGTGGGAGCACATCTCCACCGTCGTGGGCGGCGGCACCCAGGACCAGGGCACCAACATGACCACCGGCGGCCTGACCTGGCGGCCCATCCACGGCGGCGACGGCATGTACTTCGTCACCCACCCCACCGATCCGCGCACCATCTACGCCGAGTACCAGGGCACCCAGATCGAGAAGTCCACCGACGGCGGCAACACCTGGGTCGCCAAGACCGCGGGCCTGGTCGGCACCACGCCGTGGACCGGCGTCATCACCATGGACCCCGACGATCCCGACCGGCTGTACTGCGGCACCAACCGGGTGTTCCGCACCCTCGACGGCTGCGCCACCCCGTGGACGCAGTCGAGCCAGACGCTGGCCGCCACCGTCAGCGCCATCGCGGTGGCCCCGTCGGACTCCAACCGGGTGTACGCCGGCACCGGCAACACCTATTCGCGGGTCGGACAGGGCAATGTGTACCGCAGCGACGACGGCGGCGGCACCAACCCGTGGACCGACGTCACCGACGCCTCGCTGCCGACCTCGCGTCCGGTCACCGACCTGGCGGTGCACGC
Organism: Stackebrandtia nassauensis DSM 44728; assembly: GCF_000024545.1. Classification (GTDB taxonomy): domain Bacteria; phylum Actinomycetota; class Actinomycetes; order Mycobacteriales; family Micromonosporaceae; genus Stackebrandtia; species Stackebrandtia nassauensis. The sequence continues at coordinate 2,796,796 of NC_013947.1, read as the reverse complement.
CGACGACGCCGACAGCGTGTTCGTCACCTACGGCGCCACCGGGATGGGCTCACCGCAGTCGGTGTGGCACTCCGGCGACGCCGGGACCACCTGGACCGACCTCAGCGCCGGGTTGCCCAACGTCAGCGTCAACGCGATCGTGCTGCACCCCACCGACCACGACACCATCTGGGTCGGCACCGACATCGGGGTGTTCCAGTCCACCGACGGCGGCGTCAGCTGGCTGGCCTTCGACAACGGCATCCCCAACGTCGTCATCGCCGACCTGCACATCGACGTCGATGACGAGACGATGTACGCGGCCACCTTCGGGCGCGGCATGTACAAGGTGAGCATCGCCCCGGCCGTCATCGAGCCCAGTGTGGACGTCTACCTGCGCGACAGCATCCTCGACGTCGGAGAGCTGACGCCGTCGCCCAGCGGCGAACCCAACCCCAACGACGTGGGCGACACCGTCCACTTCTGGGAGAGCCCCGACATCAAGGTCGACACCTCGCCGTACTACACGACGGACCCGGTCTTCGACGGCGTGGAGTTCGACGACGACGTCGACCACGAGGACCCGAAACGGACCGTCAACAACCGCTTCTACCTCCAGGTCCACAACCGAGGCTGGGAGCCCACCACCGACGTGTCGGTGCGGGCGTTCTTCGCCTCGGCCGCGGGCGGGCTGCCGAGTCTGCCCAACGCGCTGGTGCCGCCGGACTTCAACCTGTCGTCCACCGTCGACTGGGAGCCGATCGGACCGGCCCAGAACATCAGCGTCCTGGAGCCCAACCGGCCGGTCATCGTGTCGTGGGACTGGACGGTCCCGGCCTCGGCCACCACCCACAGCTGCCTGATTGCGGTGGTGTCGTGCGCCGACGATCCGATCACGACCACCGAGACCAACCCGAACGTGCTGATCAAGAACGAGAAGCGGGTGTGCCTGAAGAACCTGCACGTGATCAACTCGCCCGGCCCGAGGCCGGTGCCGACGCTGGTGCCGATCCTGTTCCACAACGCGCTGCGCGAGGACGACCGCATCGACATCATCGTCAAGCCGGACAACTTCGTCAGCGGCACCATCGGGATGCTCACCGAACCCATCGACATCGACGTCAAGAAGCAGCTGGTGGGTGTCAGCGAGTACAAACTGCGCGAGGGCGAGGACATCGGCACCTGGTACTCGCACCCCGACGAGGACGTCGAGGTCGACCACAAGGAACTGTGGAGCAAGCTCGACCACTCGCGGCTGTTCGAGTTCGACTCGCTGCGGCCCAGCCAGATCCGCGGCGTCTCGGTCAAGGGCGGCGGCAGGCTCCAGGGATTGCTGGTGGTCAAGGGCAACCACAAGATCCCCTACGGGCAGCGCCAGCGGCTGTCGGTGCTGCAACGTCAGCGCGGCGAGATCGTCGGTGGCAGCACCTACGAGGTCCGGCTGCGCCGGGCCAAGGCGCCGCTGCCGGTGTCGCGCATCCGCGTCACCCTGGAGCGGGTGGCCATCACCGGTGACCGGCACTGGCCGTCCCGTAAGGACGCCGCCTGCGTGACCGCGTGCGTGGGCTTCAGCCACGACGCCAAACGCACCGTGTCGACGGTGATCCCGCTGCCCAACGGCAACGCGCTGGCGGCGCGGTCGAAGAAACTGGTGGAGATTCCGCTGGACACGGTCATCTTCGACGGGTTCGTCGGTGAGACCGACGCGATGACGCTGACACTCCACGCTGGAGACCGGTTGCCGCTGCCGCACCCCGCGCGCAGCGTCCGCTACCGCCGCAGCTTCTCCTACCCGCCGGAGACCTGGGTCGCCGCGTACGGACCGCGCGACGAGAACCACTCGCGGTCCAAAGACGACGACGCCGTCGAGTGGGAGGTGTGGTACCGGGTCGAGTCGGTGAAATTCTGATATCGACCGATATAGATCGCTTATTGGTCAAGGCAACTGTGGTTCACACTTGGACTTTCGTTCTGGGTATGCTGTCGTCTTGATGAGTCCTGTGCCCCAGCGGGACCCTCGGACACGACTCTTGGAGGAAGGTTGCGCAGTCTCTTTCGCGGCAGCGACGGGAAGTTCAAGCTCAAGGCCATCACCACCGGTGTGGCCGCGGTTGCCTTGGCCATCACCGGAACCGTCGGCTACGCCGCCTATGCCGATGCCGCTGACTTCCAGGTCGGTATGACCCATGTGAACACTTCCCCGGACATGCACGAGTCCGACCCCGAGGCGCTGGAATCGGCCAAGGGTGTCATGAAGGACGTCGGCGGTCTCCAGAACGCGCACCTGATGGGCTGGGGCACCGCGAATCCGTGGCCGGACCAGAACTCCGACAAGCGGGACTGGAAGAGTCTCGACGCGCGGATGCAGTTGATCGACGAGACCGGTGGCACGCCCGTGATCACCCTGTGCTCGGCGCCGGGCTGGATGAAGCCCAGTGGCGACGACTGGTCCATGGACGAGGCTCCCACCAAGGAGTACTACGACGAGTACGCGCAGCTGGCCGCCGAGACGGCCGAGCGCTACCCGGACGTGAAGTACTTCCAGGTGTGGAACGAGTTCAAGGGTTTCTGGGACGAGTCGAAGAACCGCTGGGACTACGAGGGCTTCACCGAGTTCTACAACAAGGTGTACAAGGCGGTGAAGGAGGTCAGCCCGAACGCGGAACTGGGCGGACCGTACGTCTCGCTGAACACCTACAAGAACGCCGACGAGTCGCCCGCGCCGTCGAAGCTGCAGGGCGAGTGGGGCAACGTCGACCAGCGTGACCTCGACGCGATCGAGTACTGGCTGAAGAACAACGACGGTGCCGAGTTCTTCACCGTCGACGGCGGTACCGAGACCCGCGACGGCTTCTACCCGGACGTGAAGCAGTCCGGTGAGAAGTTCAAGGCCATCACCCAGTGGATCGCTGAGCGCACCGACCTGCCGATCTGGTGGTCGGAGTTCTACGCCTTCTCGGCCCCGCAGGGCCCCAGCTCACCGGAGATGATGAAGTCGGTGCTGTCGGGTATGCGGGAAGGCGGCGCCTCGGTGGCGCTGTGGTGGCAGCCGGAGGAGTCGGCGCAGCCCGACAACATGCCGGGCCTGTGGACCTCGACCGAGAAGTCCGACGGCGGCAAGAAGACCGAGTACGTCGACATCATCGAGAACGCCTGACGGCGTCAGACGTCCGAAAGCCCCGGTTCACGCTCGTCGTGAACCGGGGCTTTCGCTTGGGCTACTTGTTTGTGTTGCGGCGCAGAACAAAGCGGGCACGAAGTCTGGACTCGTCCCATTAATTCATCTACACTTAGCAAAGTTTCTATTTAATGCCGCTCGCCCGGCGGCACAGCGAGATCACCGCCCATCGCATGAACAGGAGCCAAGCCCATGGCCCTTCCCCGATTCACCAAGGTCGCCGCCGCGATAGCGGCAGGCTTCCTCGCCACCGTGGTACTCAGCGTCGTGGCGGCCACCCCGGCCTCCGCGCACGGCTACACCACCAACCCCACCAGCCGGTCCCTCCACTGTAAACAAGGCACCGTGACCAACTGCGGTGCCATCCAGTGGGAGCCGCAAAGCGTCGAAGGCCCGAAGGGCTTCCCCAGCGCCGGTCCGCGCGACGGGGCGCTTTGCGCCGGTGGCGACAGCCGCTGGGCCCCGCTGGACGACCAGCGCGGCGGCACCGGCTGGCCGTCCAAGAAGGTGTCGGCCGGAACCTTCACCTTCAGCTGGCACTTCACCGCGGCCCACGCCACCACCAAGTGGGAGTACTTCATCACCAAGCCCGGCTGGAACCAGACCGCGAAACTGACCCGTTCGGCGCTCGACCTGACCCCGTTCTTGACCGTCCCCTACGGTGGCCAGCGGCCACCGTGGGACATCTCGCACTCCGGGAACCTGCCCTCGCGCAGCGGGCACCACGTGATTTTCGCGGTGTGGACCATCGCCGACACCGGTAACGCCTTCTACCAGTGCTCGGACGTCACCTTCTAACATCACTCTCACCGCACCGGCCCCGGATCTCAGTGGTATCCGGGGCCGGTGACTTTTCCACGAACTCCTCGCGGCTGGGTGGTGGCCAAATCCACGCTGAAAGAGGAAGATGACGGCATGGACGACGAATCGAGTTCACCAGGTTCTTATGAGTACGCCCCGCTGCGCCTGCCGACGGACATAGACAATCTGTCCGCACAGGCGCAGTTGTCTGTGGCCGCCGAGTACGGCGGTTGGGAGCTGGCCCGCGTGCGCCGCTATGCGGACGGGACGCGCAAGGTCACCCTCAGACGCAAGACAAGCAGCAGAACCCTGCTGCCGGGGCTGTGTTTCTAGAACCTCACTTATCCCGGTCCTCGGCGAAGTCGACGTGCCGGTCGTCGGTGTGGAACGACCGCTCGTCCATCCTGCCGATGATCGGACCATCCCCGTCGAGGACGAAGGCGGCGTTCTCGGCCCCGTCGGCGGTGCCGCCGACATCCAGTCCCACGTGGATGTCGTTGATGGCCACGATCCCGTCCAATGGGGTCAGTTCCGGAACGTCCAGACTGCGCAGACTGCCGTCACCGGCGTGCAGCAGTTCCAGCACCGCGTCGCCGATGCCGCGCAGCGGCTGCTCGTCGTCCTCGGGGTCGGGCACCTCCTCGCGGGCCCGCTCGGCCGCGTTCAACAGCGCCGAAACGCTGGGCACCAGGTAATCGCGGCGCTGCCGTACCGCGATCAGGGTCGGCTCGGCGTCGGGTTCCACCGCCTCCTCGGCCACGACGGCGGAGCGAGGGTCGGGCTCGGTCTCGCTCACCTCCAGCGGTTCGACGTCGAACGGGGTGACCTCGTCGAACCGGGTCCGCAGGATCTCGTCGTAGCGGCACGCGGCGTTGTTCAAGTCCACATAGGCGTGCCACACCGACTCGTCGTCGACCCGGCCGGCCGCCGCGCGCACCCGCTCCAGATGGGTGCGGGCGGCGTCGATCATGGCCTCCAGGGCAGCGGTCAATTCGTCCGACATAAGACCCCCATTCAGGTCTGGGAAAGAAACCGGTCCAACACTCGCACACCGAACCGTAGTCCATCGGTCGGAACCCGCTCATCGATGCCGTGGAACAGCGCCGAGAAGTCAAGGTCGGCTGGCAGTTTCAGCGGCGCGAAACCGAAGCCGCGGATGCCGAGCCGGTGGAACGCCTTGGCGTCGGTGCCACCGGACAACATGTACGGAACCGGTCGCGCGCCCGGGTCGAAGTGCCGCAACGACTCGGCCATCGCGTCGACGAGCTGTCCGTCGAAAGTGGTCTCCAGTCCGGGCTGCTGGTGCACGTGCTCGATCTCGATGTCGGGGCCGATGATCTCGCGCAGCTGGGCCAGGAACTCCTCGGTGCGGCCCGGCAGCGGACGGCAGTCGATGGTGGCGGTGGCCTTGCCGGGGATGACGTTCTCCTTGTACCCGGCCTCCAGCCGGGTCGGGTTGGCGGTGTGCCGGATGGTGGCGCCGATGATGCGCGCGATCGGGCCCAGTTTGGCGATCGCGGCTTCGGGATTGTCGTAGTCGATCTCGATGTCGAGGACCTCGGCGACCTCTTCGAGGAAGGCCCGCACCGTGGGGGTCAGCTCGATCGGGAACCTGTGCCGTCCCACCCGGGCCACCGCCTCGCTCAGCTGGGTGACGGCGTTGTCGTCGTGGATCATCGAGCCGTGGCCGGGCCGGGAGTTGACGGTCAGCCGCAGCCAGTCCAAACCCTTCTCGGCGGTCTCGATCATGTACAGCCGCAGGTCGTTGTTGACCGACACCGAGAAGCCGCCGACCTCGCCGACCGCCTCGGTGACGCCGTCGAAGACCTCGCGGTGCTCGTCGATCATGAAGTGGGCGCCGTAGCCGCCGGCGGCCTCCTCGTCGGCCAGGAACATCAGCACGAAGTCGCGCGGCGGCACCCGGCCCTCGCGCTTCCACTGCCGCACCACCGCCAGCAGCATCGCGTCGAAGTCCTTCATGTCCACCGCGCCCCGGCCCCAGATGTAGCCGTCCTTCTCCTCCCCCGAGAACGGGTGCACGCTCCACTCGCTGGCGTCGGCGGGCACCACGTCCAGGTGGCCGTGCAAAAGCAGCGCCGGACGGGAGGAGTCGGCGCCCTCGTAACGGGCCACGACGGTGGCCCGGCCGGGCGCGCTCTCGTAGATCTTCGGCTCCAGACCGACCTCGGCGAGCTTGGCGGCCACGTACTCGGCCGCGGTCCGTTCCCCGGCGGAGGTGTTGGTGTCGCCGGTGTTGGTGGTGTCGATGCGGATCAGGTCACGGCACAGCTCGACGACCTCATCGGCGGCGGTCGGGACCGGGGTTTGCGAGTCGGTGTCTGTCATTCCCCATTCCTACCAGCGCGTCGCGGCGTCGGCCTCGCGTGGTCGCCGGGATCCGGCCGTCGAGGCGCGGTTCGAGGCGAGCATCACCAGCACCGCTGCCAGCGTGAACAGCAGCAGCCGCTGCGGCAGGCCCCGCCAGTCGCGGCCGTCGGCGAAGGTCGGGAAGAAGGTGTTGATGACCACAAGGGCCATGAGCACCACGTTGGTGACCGACAGCCACAGCAGTGCCGGGCGGCGCCAGCCCGTGGTGGTGGCGAAGGCCAGGAACCCGGCGATGATGACCAGGCCGAAGCCGGTGCCGGAGGCGTAGCGGTGGATGTACCCGGCGACGGTGTCGACGCCGGTGCCCGGGTCGGTGGGGAAGACCGCCGCGACCACGAAGGCCAGCGCCGCGGTGGCCAGCACCAGCCGGGGCCAGCCGGTGGTCGTGAGGGCCAGCGCGGTGCACGACACCGCGATACCGGCGGTGGCGATGATGTAACCGGTGAAGCCGGGCTGTTTGTTCTCGTAGATGGACACCGGATGGCGCAGGAAGTCCACCTCGGGCATCGCCACGAACATGAAGACGAAGCTCGCGGCGGCCAGGACGACTCCGGCGATCGCCACGACGTGGAGGGTTTGACGTCGTGTCACGCGTCACGAGGTTAACCGAGTCGGGCGGCGGTGATCCCGCGGGCGTATTAACCACTGGTAGGTGGCCTGCGAGATCGCGGCCTGCCCGGCGGCGTTGAGGTGGAAGTAGTCCCACTTCGACATCTGTTCCAGTGTGAACGGATAGTTGTGGACCAGGCCGCCGTCGAAGCGGCACTTGGGGCCGTAGTCGCGGCACGCCTCTTCCAGCTGGACGTTGTACTCGTCGACCTGGCGGCCCATGCGTTCGCGGCGGTCGACGTCGACCGGTGCGTCCGAGGTGGGGTTGGCCAGCACCGTCTCGCACATCTTGGCCAGCTTCCAGGTGCGCACCGCTTCGGGGTCGGCGCGCCCGATCTCCCACAGCCGCACCACGTCCGGGACGCTCAGCACCAGGATGTCGGCGTCGGGCAGTCCCTGTCTCAGCACCGCCAGGCCCGCGTCCACGTTGGAGCGGTACTTGTCGGTGGGGGTGACGCGTTCCTCGTACAGCGCGCACACGTCGTTGGCACCGATCAGGATCGTGACGTACTCGACCTGCTGCCGCACCGCCTTCTGGGCCTGTTTGACCAGCTGGTTGGAGTCGGCGCCGGTCTGGGCGTTGTTGTAGACGTTGCCCTGGATCTCGGGGTTGACGGCCAGGATGCGGGAGTAGTGCGAGGCGACCTGTTCGCTGTCGCCGGTGCTCCACGACCGCACGGTGCAGTCGAACAGCCAGCCGCAGGAGTTGAAGCCGCGGGTCAGCGAGTCGCCGAGCGCCGCCATCGAGGAGGGGACGTCGCCGGTGGCTCCGGCGGGTGCCTGTGCCGAGGCCAGCAACACACACGAGGCGAGACCGACGAGGAACAGGCGCCACGGGCGAGACAGCATTTCGACCTCCTTCACGAGAAACTTCCCCCCATCCTGGCATCAGCATTCGCCGAACGCAGACATTTGTCCGACTGCCGTGAACCTTACGGTCCGATTACCGTTGTGGGTTTTCGTCACGCGACGGTGCAAGATGGATGGCGTGACCATCACAACGCGCCGGGCGGCCATTGCCGGGATCGCCGCCGCCGCAACGGCTTTGGGACTCGGGGAAATTGTCGCCGCCTTCATCACGCCACTGTCGGCGCCGCTGTCGGCCGTCGGTGACGCCGTCATCGCGATCTCGCCGGAAGGGCTGGACCGCTGGGCGAAGGAGACTTTCGGCACCGCCGACAAACCGCTGCTGCTGGGCGGGACGCTGGTGCTTTTGGGGGTGTTCGCCGCCGGGATCGGGATTCTGGCCCGGCGTCGGCTCGCCTACGGCATGGCCGGGATCGTGGTGTTCACCGCGATCGGCGTGCTGTCGGCGGTCACCCGTCCGACCGCCGAGGCGCTGGCGGCGCTGCCGTCGGTGATGGGCGGGGCGGGAGCCGCGGTGCTGCTGTACCTGCTGCTGGAGTTGCCCGCCGGTCAGGAACCGGCGGCCGAGGATCCCCGGATGTTCGGGCGGCGGCGGTTCATGGTGACCGCCGGTGCCGCCGTCGCGGCGGCGGGGGTGGGCGGCTTCGCGGCCCGGACGCTGGGCCAGGGTTCGATGGTCGAGCAGGCGCGCGGCGAGATCAAACTGCCCGCACCGGCCGACCCGGCTCCGGGGCTGCCGGCGTCGACGAAGCTGAAGGTCAAGGGGATCACGCCGTGGCACACCCCCAACGGCGACTTCTACCGCATCGACACGGCGCTGACGGTGCCCAAACTGGACCCGGCGCAGTACCGGCTGCGGGTGTACGGCCGGGTGGAACGGGAACTGGACCTCAGTTACCAGGACATCCTCGACATGCCGCTCATCGAGCGCGACATCACCATCAGCTGTGTCTCCAATGAGGTCGGTGGCCCGTTGGTGGGCAACGCCCGCTGGCTGGGGGTGCGGCTGTCCGACATCCTGGACAAGGTCAAACCCCACAAGGGCGCCGACCAGTTGGTGGGCCGGTCGAGTGACGGCTTCACCGCCGGAGCGCCGACGGAGTTGTGCCGCGACGGCCGGGACGCGATGCTGGCGGTGGGCATGAACGGTGAGCCGCTGCCGGTGGACCACGGTTTCCCGGTGCGGATGATCGTCCCGGGCCTGTACGGGTACGTGTCGGCCACGAAGTGGCTGACGGAGTTGCAGCTGACCAGCTTCGACGACTTCGACGCGTACTGGATTCCGCGCGGCTGGTCCACCCCCTCCCCCATCAAGACGACCTCCCGTATCGACACGCCAAGTTCGAGTGCCAAGGCGGGCACGGTGACGGTGGCCGGGGTCGCGTGGGCGCAGCACCGGGGCATCGAAGCGGTGGAGGTTCGGGTGGACAATGAGGACTGGCGCGAGGCCGAGCTGGCCGCCGAGGCGTCCACGGACGTGTGGCGGCAGTGGAAGTGGACCTGGAAGGACGCCGAACCCGGAACGCACACCCTGACGGTGCGCGCCGTCGACGGCGACGGCGAGACCCAGACCGAGAAGGTGGCGCCGGTGGCGCCCGACGGGGCGACCGGCCTGCACTCGGTGAAGGTCACCGTCGAGTAGGTCAGTCCGACAACGCCAGCACGCTGGTGACGCCGTCGAAGCCGATGACGGGACCGGACGGTACCGGGATGCCGTCGTCGAGGTCGAAACCGGTGACGGTTCCGGAGCGTTCGTTGGCGACGTACAGCCGCTGACCGTCCGGGGACAGGCAGGCGTCGCGGGGCCAGATGCCACCACAGTCGACGGTTTCACGCAGGGTGAAGTCGGCGGTGTCGACGACGGCGATCGAGTCCTCGCCCCGGTTGGTGACGTAGACGTTCGCGCCGTCGGGCGACACGAGGACGGCGCCGGGATAGTTGCGGACCCGGCCGTGGCTGGTGTCGATCGACTTGCCGGGCGACAGGACGCCGGAGCCCGAGTCCCAGTCGCACATCACCAGTTGGGAGCTCAGTTCGGCGGCGACGTACGCGTGCCGGGCGTCGGGCGCGAAGGCCAGGTGCCGTACGCCGTGCCCCGGCGGGAACGCCGCGACGGAGTGGCGGCGGAGTCGGTACTCGTCGAGGCGGTACACGACCACCTCGTCGGCGCCGAGGTCACAGGCCACAATCCACTGTCCGCTGGGGTCAGTGACGGCCTGGTGAGCGTGTGGGCCCTCCTGGCGCTGCGGGTCCGGGCCGGTACCGGAGTGGCGGACGACGCTGGCCCCGATACCGGGGGTTCCGTCGGCGGCCAGTGGGACCACGCCGAGGCTGCCGCCGGTGTAGTGCGACACGAGCGCGTGGCGGCCGTCGGGGTGGAGGCTGACGTGGCACGGGCCGGTGTCGCCGCTGAGGCGCGCGACGATCTCGCCGTCGAGGTCGGAACCGTTGTGGCGCAGGGCCAGCAGCTTGCCGGGGCCGTCGGGGTCCTCGCTGACCGCGTACAGCCACGAGCGGTCCGACGCGGCGGCGACGAAGGTCGGTTGCAGTAGTTCGCGGCGCGCGGTGACGGCGCCGGTGGCCGTGTCGGCCACGCCGACGGCGGTGTGGCTGCCCAGGATCAAACGCATCGGGCGATCATAGAACAGTAAATTGTGTTAACCAATACTTTCGGCGAGCGAATCCTGCCGCTGCTTCGCGGCGGCCTTGCGTTTGCGGCGCCTGCGGCCCTTGGCCACCGGCTCCACCAGCCGCGACAGCAGCGGGCCCAGGACGATGAGCACCAGTACGTACGCGGCGACCAACGGACCGAGTTTGGGGTCGACCATCTTCGAGGTCACCGCCAGGCCCGCGATCACGATGCTGAACTCGCCGCGCGGGATCAGCAGGGTTCCGGCGCGCAGCGCACCGGTGGATCCGACTCCGGCGCGGCGGGCGGCGACCCAGCCGGTGGTCATCTTGGTGGCGATGCCGACGACGGCCAGCGCCACCGCGATGCCCAGCACCGGCGGCAGTGTCTCGGGATCGGTCTGGAGACCGAAGGCGACGAAGAAGATCGCCGCGAACACGTCCTTGAGGGGGGCGATGAGTTCGCGGGCGCTGTGGGCCAGCTCCCCCGACAGCGTGATGCCGACCAGGAAGGCGCCCACGGCCGCCGAGACGTGGACGTGCTCGGCCAGGCCCGCGATCAGCAGCACCAGACCCAGCACCTTCAGCACCAGGATCTCGTTGCTGGGGCTGCGCAGGAACGCCTCCACGATGCCACCGAACTTCGCGGCGATGAGCAGCGCGACGGTGACCGCCGCCGCGGCGATGGCCAGGCCGAGGCTGGCCTGCGCCAGTGCCAGACCGGCCAGCAGGGTGGTGACGATCGGCAGGTACAGGGCCATGGCCAGGTCCTCCATCACCAGGATGGACAGGACCGTGGGAGTTTCGCGGTTACCGAGCCAGCCCAGGTCGCCCAGGACCTTGGCGGTCACACCCGAGGAGGTCACGTAGGTGACGCCGCCCATGACCATGGCGGCCACCGGGCCCCAGCCCAACAGCAGCGCGATCCCGACGCCGGGGGCGGCGTTGATGACGAGGTCCAGCACCCCGACCGGGGCGCCCTTGCGCATCGTCCCGAACAGTTCGCCGACCGTGTATTCCAGGCCCAGGACGAACAGCAGCAGCACGACGCCGATCTCGCCGCCCACCTCGATGAAGCCCTCGGCGGCGTCCAGCGGTGCCACTCCGCCGAGGCCGAAGCCGAGCCCGGCCAGCAGGTACAGCGGGATCGGCGAGATGCCGAACCGCCCGGCCACCGCCGACAGCACGCCCAGCCCGAGGATGACTCCGCCCAGCTCGAACAGCACCATAGCCGTTTCCACTTGGCGGCCCTATCCGTTGGCCAGCAGCGATTCGACCGCGTTGGTGCCGTCCTCGGTGCCGATGACCACCACGACGTCGCCCGTCTCGAAGCGGAAGTCGGGACGGGGGCTGGCGATCACCTCGCCGTGCCGAACGACCGCCACTATGGACGCTCCAGTGCGGGATCGGGCTTGCGTGTCACCGAGGGTGCGGTGGTCGAAAGGGGAACCGTCGTGGATGCGCACCTGCCGCGACACCAGGCCGTCGGCCTGCCGCTCCAGTTCGGCCAGCCGCTCCACGATCCGCGCGCCGCCCAGCAGTTCGGCCAGCACGTTGGCCTCCTCACCGGACAGGACCACACACTCACTGGTGGAGTCGGGGTCGTCGGGGTCGTAGACGATCAGTTCGCGACGGCCGGACCGGTGCGTCACCACGCCCATGCGGCGGCCGCGCTCGGTGCCGAACTCGTAGCGAAGCCCGATGCCCGGGAGAGCGGTCCGTTCAACGTCCAATGTGGGTCCTTTGTAGCTCGGCGAACTTGTGAGCCGACAATGAGCACTGTAATAGCGGTACCCCCGTTTCCCGCGTGTACGTGCCGGTCGGCAACCGATCTTGCCATGCCGACCGGCACTGACCGGTGCGGGTGTCAGTTGTCCTCGGCGGCGATCTGGGCGCGCACCTCGTCCATGTCGAGGTCACGGACCTTGCCGATGATCTCGTCGAGGGCGGTGGCCGGAAGCGCGCCCGGCTGCGCGAACACCAGGATGCCGTCGCGGAACGCCATCAGCGTCGGGATGGAGGTGATGTTGGCGGCCTGGGCGATGCCCTGCTCGGCCTCGGTGTCCACCTTCGCGAAGACGACGTCCTCGTGCTTGTCGCTGGCGGCTTCGAAGACCGGCCCGAAGCGCTTGCACGGACCACACCATTCCGCCCAGTAATCGACGAGGACGATGCCGTCGGCTTCGATGGTGGAGTTGAAGGTCTCTTCGGTGAGTTCGATTGTGGCCACGGCCCGTGCGCTCCTTCATAGTCGTCCGATATGGGAGATACCACCCACGGGTATGTGTAACTCGTTCGTCCCGGGGGCTATTCCCGCCACCGCCCGGCGCAGCTCGGCCAGCACCAGCGGGTCGATACCTCCAGGCACCATACGCTCTTCCAGATTGGCGATCCCGGCCCAGGAGTGCAGGGCGGTCTCGACCTCCCCGGCGTGCCCGAGCCGGGCCAGCAGCTGGCCGACCTCGGCCGACAGGGTGGCGTCGAAGGCCATCACCAGCGCGGGGTCGGGTTTGCCGAAGTACAGCCGGTGCGCGTGCACCAGCCGGGTCAGTTCGGTCACCGGGTCGGTGTGGTCGTCGACCCGCAGATCCATGGCGACGTCGCTGGTGCCGCCGTAGCCGGTGTTCTTGCCCACGATGTGGATGGCGGCGCTCTGGCGGCCGCGTTTGTCGCCCCCGGCCTGGTCCCCGGCCGCCAGCGCGGCCAGCAGCCGGGTGGCGAAGTCGCCGTCGGTGTCGAGCCAGGCGTCGCGCATGGCGTCGACGACGTCGGGGCCGGTGAGGATGTTGCCCTGGACGGCGTAGCCGGGGCCGCAGTGGCCACCGGCCCAGGCGTGGCAGGCGGCGCCGGTGTAGGTGGCGCCGTCGCCGGAGGCACCCACGATGCCCAACTGCCGATGGTCCCGCTCGTCGTCGGCGGCGGTCAGGCCCGCGACGGCCCCGGCGGCGGTGACGCCGGTGCGCAGCATGGTGAGGGCCTGCGGCCGGTAGGCGAGGTTGGCGTAGGACTGGGTGGCCACGGCGCCGATGGTCGCCTCGGCGGCGGGCACGGCCGCGCCGACGGCGAGGAACTTGCTGGCCACGGCGACTCCGTGCAGCTTGCCGTCGTCGGAGCGGGCCACGATCGAGAACGTCATGTCCGGACGATACCGGCCTGGCAGCGGTCGACGAGGGCTTGGCTGGCCTGGCCTAGCTCGGGCCACAGGCTGGCGGCTGGGCTGGGCTGGGCTGGGCTGGGCTGGGCTGGGGCCAACGCGGCCGTCGGGCCGGGGCTACGGCTCGGACGGGGTGGGGGTCACGGTTGGGGTGGGCCGGTGACGGTGGTCTCGGGGGCGGGTTCGCCGCGTATGACGGGGGTGGGTGGCGGTGGGGCGGTGGCCGGGTGGTCGGTCGGGGTGGCCGGGATCGTGTCGGGCCGGGCCTCGTAGATGGCCGGGAGCCGTTGCCAGCGCGCGATCGTGCGCAGTTGACCGGCGGCGTGCTGGATCGCGGGGTCGGCCGCGAACTGCATGGCGCGTTCGAGCATGTGGATCTCGCCGACGGCGCGGATCTGGCGGGTCTTGTTGTCGGCCAACAGGATCGGGAACTTGTGTCCGTCGTCGCGGTACAGCAGCAGCACTGGAACGTACACACACGGCGCGGTGCCGTTGGCGATCTGCTTGTCGAGAGCCTTGTGGACCATCTCGATCCTGGTCTGGCGCTGCGCCTCGGTCAGCGCCTTGGAGTTGACGAGGTCGCTGTCCACCAGCCAGTCCAGCCGCACTTCGGCTCGGGCGCGGGTGAGGTCGAGGACGGTCTCGGTCTTTCGCGGCATGCCCACGATCGTCAGCTGGGTGCCGTTGAGGTACAGCCGTTCGGCGGCCTTGCGACCCTTGTTGATGCCGACGGCCAGCGGAATGGAGACGAACAGCGCGGTTCCGCAGACGGCACCGGTAATGAACGCTGCCCAGTCGTTGCCGCTTTCGGGACGCGCCTGGTAGGTGATCAGGAAGTAGAAGACCGGGTACCCGAGTCCGATGACCAACGCGACGATCTTGAACCGGCGCGCCGAGGCCAGCTGCTTCTTGAGCGCGGCGGCGTCCTCGACGCGCGGGGACATCTCATGGCCACGGTAGGGCGAGGTGGTCACTGGGGGCCTTTCGTGCCTGGTGGCCGCGACGGGCTGTGGCGGCGGCGCTGGTTCCGGGATTGTAGAACACCGGCGGCCGTCGTCCACAGTGAATCGGGCGGGGGTCACTCCCGGATGCCGATACCCTCGACCGGGCGGGTGCGCAGTGCCAGCCGGGTGGTGAGCATGATCGAGGCGGTGGCGATCAGCGCCGCGACGGCGAGAATGCCCAGGTAGATGGGCAGTGAGATCGCCGGGATGGCGTCGCGGCGTTCGGTCAGCCCCAGGCTCACCCCCACCAGCGGGGGCAGCGCCAGCAGGGAACCCAGCACCGTCGCCACGGCGATCACCACCACGGTCTCGACCCGCATCATGGCAAGTACCTGCCGCCGTCGGGTGCCGACCAGCCGCAGCAGCGAGAACTCGCGCCGTCGTTGCGAGGTGGCCATCACCAGCGTGTTGGAGACGCCGATCGCGATGTACCCGAAGACGGCGGCCAACAGCAGCAGTGTCGCCAGGCCCTGTGTCGCGGCCTGGTCCTGTCCGGCGGCGCCCACGGATTCCGGGGTCCGCACGGTGACGCCGACGTATCGCCCGGTCAGGTGGCGCAGCGCGGTGTCGAGCCGGTCGCGATCGGCGGAGTCCTCGGCGGCCACCAGTACTGACTCGTCCAGGCCGTTGGGGGTGTGTGCCAGCAGCAGCCGGTGCGGCAGCGTGATGTCGCCGAAGCCGAGCCCGTTGCCGTAGACGGCCACGACCTTCGGACGGATGGCGGTGCCGTCGGCCAGGTGCAGTCGGACCCGGTCGCCGACGCGGGTGCCGAGGATGTCGGCGGCGGCGAGGCTCAGCGCCACCGTCTCGCCGCGCAGCCGGTCGGTCCGGCCGTCGCGCACGTCGAGGTTCACGGTGTCGGCCAGGCCGTTCGGGTCGAGGCCCTGCGCGGCGAAGACCCGGGTGGTGGGGTTCTTCGAGCCGCCGACATGGTGTTCGCCGCGCACCTGCTGTCGCACCAGCGGGGTCGCGGAGGCGCCGTCGAGGTCACGGATCTTCGCGGCGAGCCCGGGATCCAGGCCGCTGTCGCCGGAGACCACGAAGTCGGCTCGCACCCCGGTTTCGGCCTGGTCGGCGGCGATCGCCGCGCGGGTGGTGCCGGTGAAGATCTGCACCGAGGCGATGGCGACGGCCAGCACCAGCGGGGTGATGGCGGCGGCCAACCGTCGGGCGTTGCCTCGGGTGTTGGCGGCGGCGAGGTATCCGCTGACTCCCAGGCCGCGGCTGAGCACCGGCCCCAGCAGCCGGATCGACGCGGCGGCGATCCGTGGTCCCAGCAGGCCGACGGCGATCACCAGCACGACAACCGACATCGCCGCCGCCCCGGTCGCGGTGTCGCCATCGACGAGGATCGGCAGCATCGACATCGCCAGTCCGGCCAGCAGGGTCACGACGCCGGACACCGCGCGGGCCCGGCCCAGTCGCGGCGTCTGCACCGCCGCGGCCCCCAGCGCTTCCACGGGGCGGATCCGTACCGCCTTGCGCGCCGACACCCACCCGGCCAACCGGGCCGCCGCGACACACAGGACCACCGCGACCAGCATCGGGACGGCGCCGATCGTCAACGGCAGATCCGTTGGTACCAGGCCGATCCCGGCGAAGGCGTCGCGCAGCAGCGAACTGAGGAGCACGCCGAGTCCGGCGCCGAGGATGCCCGCCGTCGCCGACACCAGTAGGGTCTCGGCGCCGATGAGCCGGTGCAGTTGCCGTGGCGTGGCGGCGATGGCGCGCAGCAGCGCCAGTTCGCGTTGCCGCTGCTGCAACTGGAGTGCCAGCGTGCTGATGACGATGAACAGCGCCACCATGAAGGCGATCCCGCCGAAGGACCCGGCCACCGCGACCAGGGTGTTCTTGGCGGTGCCGATGTCGAGGAACTCGATGGAGCCGCGGTCGGCGCCGGTGAAGACGCGGGCGTCCTGGCTGTGGGCGGAAACGGCGGTTTCGACGCGGGGCGCGAGGGTCGCGGCGGTCTGGCCGTCGGCGGCGATGACGCCGATGGCGTCGACCTGGCCCGGGTGCCCGGACAGTGTCTCGGCCTGTTCGGGGGTGAAGAACACCGACGGTTCCCGCAGGCCGCCCGACCGCGACGCGACACCCACCACTGTGTACGAGCGTGGCGCGGATCCGACCGCGATCTCCAACCGGTCACCGGTTTCCGCGTCCGCGTGTGCGGCGACCCTACTGTCGAGCACCACCTCGTCGGACGTTTCCGGGGCCCGGCCCCGGGTCAGGTCCAGCGGTGCCAGGCTCGCCGAGTCCCAGCCGTGTCCGGTGATCGGGCGTCCGGCGATCTCGGTGACGCCGTCGCCGGACGCGAGGCTCACCGGCACCGAGTGGTCGGCCACGGCGGCCTCCACGCCGGGCACGTTCTCGATCACCGGCACCAGGTCGGCGGGCAACCGAACCCGGTCGCCGTAGGAGACGTCGGGGACGTTGGGCAGTTCCAGCGACTGGTTGGCGGCCACGACGACCTCGGCACCGGCGTAGCGCTGCGGCGGCAGGTTCGAGCGCAGGCCCGACTCCAGCAGGATGCCGCACCCGGTGATCAGGGCCGCTGCGGTCAGCAGGGCGATGAACGCGCCGACGAAGCCGCCCATGCGGCCCCGGATCGTGCGCCAGGCGAGGGTGAGCACGGTTCACCACTCCCCCAACGTGGTCAGCCGCGCGGCCACCTGTTCGGGATCGGGCCGGCGCAGTTCCCCGGCGAGTTTCCCGTCGGCGAGGAACACCACCCGGTCGGCCCAGGAGGCGGCCACCGGGTCGTGGGTCACCATCAGTACCCGCTGCCCGAAGGTGTCGACCATGCGCCGCAACAGTTCCAGCACCTGCTGGCCGGTGCGGGTGTCGAGTGCGCCGGTCGGTTCGTCGGCGAAGACGACGGCGGGTCGGGTGATCAGGGCCCGCGCGATGGCGACCTGCTGCTGTTGGCCGCCGGACAGTCGCGCCGGACGATGCGTCAGGCGCTGGTCCAGCCCCACCTGCGTCACGATCTCGGCCAGCCAGTCCGGGTCGGCGCGGGCCCCGGCCAGCCGCAGCGGCAGCGTGATGTTCTGTTCGACGGTCAGCGATCCGATGAGGTTGTACGCCTGAAAGATGAAGCCGATCCTGGTGCGGCGCAACTCGGTCAGTGCCGTCTCCGACAGCGTCGCCAGGTCGGTGGCGCCCAGCCACACCGAGCCGGAGCTGGGCCGGTCGAGTCCGGCGGCGCAGTGCAACAGTGTGCTCTTGCCCGAGCCCGAGGGCCCCATCACGGCGGTGAAGCCGCCGCCGGGCAGGTCGAGGTCGACGCCTCGCAGTGCCTTCACCGTGCCGTAGTCCTTGGTAACGGCTTCGACGCGCACCACCTCGGTGTCCGTGCGCCCGATTGTGTCCATTGTCGGCTCTCCTTGACGCCTCGTGATGGCGCCGAGACTATGGAGCCGAACCGGCAGTGGACAATATGGTGGGATAGCCGTTTCGGGGTATAGCCAGCTATACCCGCGGCGGCGGGAAGCGACGAGGTCAGCGATCGTGAACAGCGACAACACAAGCGGGCCGGGGATGTTCGGCCGTCGGGTGCGCATCACTGTGCGCGCCTGCGGTCACCTGGTCGGCGGTATCGCCACGGCGTTGCCCGCGCTGGTCACGCTCGGGCTGCTGCCGTTGCTGACCGTTTCGATGAGTGTGCTGCTCATCGGGGTGTTCGGGCTGCCGTACCTGGTGCTGTGGATCCGGGTGCTGGCCGGGCGGGAGCGGCGACGGTTGTCGCGTTATCTGGGCCGCGACGCCCCGGCCGCGTATCGCCGTATCGAGGGACCGGCGTCGACCCGGTTGCGGATCGCGCTGACCGACGGCGCCACCGGTCGCGACCTGCTGTGGCTGCTGTTCCAGGCCACCGCCGGGCTGGTGGTGAGCCTGTTCGGGTTGGCGTTGTCGGTGGCGGTGTTGTTCGCCGCCTCGGTTCCACTGTGGTGGTACTTGGTTCCGGAGGGCCGTCCGGTCAGCATGCTGTATCCGGTCGACTCGTGGCCCGACGCCGTCGGCATGCTGGGGCTGGCGGTGGGGCTCTTCGGCATCGCGATGCTGGCCGCGCCGCCGTTGGCGCGCTGGCACGCCCGGGCCGGACGCCGGTTGCTGACCTCGCCGACGCGCCGCCGCAAGCACCTGGCCGAGCAGGTCGCCGAGCTGACCGCCAGCCGGGCCGCGGCCCTTGACGCCCATGGCATCGAGCTGCGCCGCATCGAACGCGATCTGCACGACGGGGTCCAGAACCGGCTCGTCGCCGTCACCATGCACCTGGGGATGGTCGAACGGGCGCTGTCGCGGGAGCCGTCGCGGCCCGCGACCGCGCTGCCGCTGGTGCGCGAGGTCCAGGAGACCGCGGTGGAGGCGCTGGCCGAGCTGCGGCAGGTGGTGCGGGCGGTGTATCCGCCGATCCTGGCCGACCGCGGGCTGGGCGGTGCCTTGGCGGCGCTGGCGGCCCGCTGCCCGATATCGTGTGACCTGCGAATCGGGGACCTGCCGCCGATTCCGGCGGCCCTGGAGGCGACCGGGTACTTCATCGTCGCCGAGTCGCTCACCAACGCGGTGAAGCACAGTGGAGCATCCCGGGTGGAGGTCAGTGTCTCCGGCGGGAAAGGCGATCTCATGGTCACCGTGACCGATAACGGCGACGGCGGTGCCGACGCGACCGGCGGCACCGGGCTGCTCGGGCTGCGCCGCCGCGTCGAGGCCCACTGGGGACGGTTCACGCTCGACAGTCCGCCGGGCGGGCCGACCGTGATCGAGGCGGTGCTGCCGTGCGAGTGGTGATCGTCGAGGACGACGCGCTGCTGCGCCGGGGTCTGACGCTGCTGTTGGAGTCGGAGGGTTTCGAGGTCGCGGCGAGCACGACCACCGCCGAGGAGTTCCTCGAAGCGGTCGACCGGGAGCGTCCCGACATCGCCGTGGTGGACGTGCGGCTGCCGCCCACGTTCCGCGACGAGGGACTGCGCGCCGCGGTCGAGGCGCGGCGGCGCCACAGGGGACTGCCGGTGCTGGTCCTGTCGGCGCATGTGGAACACGACTACGCCACCCAGCTGCTGTCCGACGGCGACGGCAGGGTCGGGTATCTGTTGAAGGAGCGGGTCGGGAAGGTCGAGGAGTTCCTCGACGCGATCCGCCGCGTCGTGGACGGCGGTGCCGCGATCGACCCGGAGGTGATCTCGCAGCTGCTGGCGGGCCAGAAGTCGTCCGGACGGGTGCTGGGCAAACTCAGCGCGCGCGAGCACGAGGTGCTGGGGTTGATGGCCGAGGGCTACGGCAACGGCAGTATCGCCGCGACGTTGGTCATCACCGAAACCGCGGTGAGCAAACACATCCGCAACATCTTCGCGAAGCTCGACCTGCCGCAGAGCGAGACCGGGCACCGGCGGGTGTTGGCGGTGCTGGCGTACCTTCAGGCGTCGAATCGGTTCGGGTGAACCGGCCGCTTTAGTGCCGCAGCTCGTAGGTCAGCTGTGCCATCTGCCCGTGCCGTGTCATGTCGACCAGTCGCAGGTCGGTCGACAGCAGCCGCCGAGGCAGCACCGGTGCTCCGGCGCCGAGCGTCACCGGCGCCAGCATCAGGTTCAGCTCGTCCAGCAGTCCCGCGTCGGCGAAATGTCCGGCGAGTTCACCGCCGCCGAGGATCCAGATGTTCTTGTCGGCGGCGGCGTCGGTCATCGCCTCGTGAACCGGCGCGACCTCGCCCGACACCATCCGCACGTCGGCGCCCGGGATCACCGGCAGCGATCGGTGGGTGAACACCCAGCACGGCGTGTCGCCGTAGACGGCGCGCCAGTCGTCCGGTTTGTCGAGGTAGCCGTGGTTGTCGAGCATCCACTGGTATGTCGTGGCGCCCAGGCACATCGCGCCGACGCCCGCGAAGAACCCCGCGAAGTCGGGCGGACCGCCCTCGCCGCCGGAGTCGACGGCGAACAGCCAGGACAGCGAGTTGTCGGCATCGGCGATGAAGCCGTCGATGCTCGTGGCGGTGTAGTACAGCGTCTTGGTCACGGTCTCACTGTCCCATATGGTGTCCGCTGGCGGCGAATGTGAGCCACGCCAAATCCGTTGACTTGAACCTTGGTTTAACTCCTATCGTCAGGAGTCCATCGTCGAGTACGGATCGAAAGGGCGCCATGAGAACTCTGACCCCCGACAAGGCCGGTCCCCGCGAATGGATCGGACTGGCGGTCCTGACGCTGCCGACGATCCTCATCGCGCTCGACATGAACGTGCTGCACCTGGCGGTGCCGAGTCTGACCGAGGACCTCAATCCCAGCAGTTCGCAGCTGCTGTGGATCATCGACATCTACGGGTTCCTCATCGCGGGTTTCCTCATCACGATGGGCAACCTCGGTGACCGCGTCGGACGCCGCCGGGTGCTGCTGTACGGGGCGGCCGCGTTCGGCCTGGCCTCGGTGCTGGCGGCCTTCGCCCCCAACGCCAACCTGCTGATCGTCGCCCGGGCGCTGCTGGGCATCGCCGGTGCGACGCTGATGCCGTCCACGATGTCGTTGATACGCAACATGTTCGCCCACGCGGGGCAGCGCCGCACCGCGATCACGGTGTGGATGACCTCGTTCATGGGCGGCAGCGCGGTGGCGCCGCTGGTCGGCGGGATCATGCTGGAGCGGCTGTGGTGGGGTTCGGTGTTCCTGCTCGGCGTCCCGGTGATGCTGCTGCTCCTTGCCGTCGGGCCATGGCTGCTGCCGGAGTACCGCGATCCCAAGCCGGGCAGGCTCGACCCGCTGAGCGTGGTGTTGTCGGTGCTGGCGGTCCTGGCGGTCATCTACGGTCTCAAGGCGGTCGCCGAGGACGGCGTCGGCGTGGTCCCGGTGGCGGTCGTGCTGGCGGGTGTCGCGCTCGCCGTGGGGTTCGTGCGGCGGCAGCGGGTGCTCGACGATCCGCTGCTGGACCTGAAGCTGTTGCGGATCCCGGAGTTCAGCGTGTCGCTGTCCACACAGACCATCGCCGTGTTCTCCATGGGCGGGGTGATGCTGTTCATGGCGCAGTACCTGCAACTGGTGGCGGGTCTGTCGCCCTTGGAGTCGGGCCTGGTCATGGTTCCGGGGACGGTGTTCGGGATCGTGGGAACGCTGCTGCTGCCCCGGCTGGTGCGCTGGGTGCGTCCGGCTTACCTGATCGGGTTCGGGGCGCTGCTGGCGGCGGGCGGGATGCTGTTCTTCACCCAGGTCGACGCCTCCGGTCAGCTGTGGCTGATCGTGGCCGGGCACATCGTCGTGTCCCTGGGCTTCGGGCCACCGATGTCGCTGACCGCCGATCTCATCATCGGTTCGGCGCCGCCGAACAAGGCCGGTGCGGCCGGGGCGGCCTCCGAGACCAGTGGCGAACTCGGGCTGGCGCTGGGAGTGGCGATCTTCGGCAGCATCGGCACCGCCATCTACCGCTCCAACGTCGCGGTCCCGGACGCCGCCACCGCGGTCCAGGCCGAGACCGTCGAGGACACACTGGGCGGTGCGGTGTCGGTGGCCCGTGACCTGCCGGGCGAAGCCGCCGCCGGGCTGCTGGAGTCGGCGCGCTCGGCGTTCTCCACCGGCATGGCGCTGGGCGCCGGGATCGGCGCGGTGCTGGTCGCGCTGATCTCCGTGCTGGTCGTGACGAAACTGCGGCACCTGGAGGCCGGGACGGGCGACGGTGAGGCCGAACCCGAAGCGGCGGAACCCGAGCGGGTCCCGGAGTCGGCCGAAGCCTGCCGCACGGCGTGACGACCGACCGGCCCACGCTCCGGGAAAATACCCGGTCAGCGACCGGCGAGTGTGGAATCATCTGCCGCGACCACCCGTACCGGAGATGAGAGGTCCACAAGACCATGGCCAGGACGCTGACGACCGACGACATCCTGCGGATATCCGCCCAATGGCAGTGGACGCCGTTCGACGCGGTCGTGCGGGAGGACGAGCACGTGAAGGTCGTTGTGTCCAACGGCCGGGCCACCGTCCTGCGCGCCGAGGCCGAACCCGGCGGTGCCGAAGCGCTGGTGTCCCGGGTCCGTGAGTTGGCCGCCGAGGCCGATCCCGACTGCACCGTGATGTGGCCGATCCACGCGGCGACCGAACCGCCGGATCTCGCCGAAGTCCTGGCGCGGGTCGGGGCCAAGGTCGAGGAGGAACTCGACGTGGTGGCGCTGCGGCTGCCCGATCCCGATTCGCAACTGGACGCACCCACCGATGTGGACGTGCGTCGTATCGACGACCCGGCGTTGCTGCCCGACGCACACCAGGTGAGCAGCGCCGTCTTCGGTACTCCGCTGCCCACCGCGGAGTTCCAGGAGCGGGAGGCCGCCGACGTTCGTAAGCAGGTGGCATCGGGCCCGGCGCGGGTGATCTTCCGGTACGTCGCCTATGCCGACGGTGAACCGGTGGGCGCGGCGGGTACCACTTTGGAGGACGGGGTCGCGAAGCTATGGGGCGGCAGCGTGGTCGAGTCGCACCGGGGGCGCGGCGTCTACCGGGCGCTTTTGAAGACCAGAATGGACGAGGCCGCGGCGCTCGGGGCCGACCTGGCGCTGGTGAAGGCCAGGACCGGCACCTCCGGGCCGATCCTGCGCCGGGCCGGGTTCACCGTCCACGGCAGGGAATACGTCTACGGGATGCCCGCTCGCGGGTGATGAAGCCGATCTGAAGCCGGACCCGATCAGGATGGCGGTTCGCTCATCGCTAAGGAGCTCACGTGATCAAACCGAAACGACCGCGCTTGCGGCGGTTGTTGTACGCCGTCCTCGCCATCGTCGTGGCGGCGACCGGGGTGCTGGTGGCCCAGGTGGCCACCGCCGACTCCTCGCGGGTGGATGTCAAACCCGCCACCTACCGGTCGCCCGCCTACAACGCGCCCATGCTGCACGTCAAGGTGGCTTCGCTGACCGTCAACGTGTCGGCGGGGCAGGCCGCGTACGTCAACAGCAATCTGCGGTTCGGCAACGCCACCACCCGGATCCTGGTCGACAGCCAGTTGGAGTGCTTCAACAGCAAGGGCACGTCGGTGCGCAAACTGCTGCGGGCCCAGAACGTCTACGCGGCGGGCAGCGGTTCGCTGTCAAAGGTCTCGCTAACCACCCGGTTCCTGCTCCCCTCCAAGACCGCCGCGAGTTTCCGCTGTGACCTGTCACTGTGGACGCGCTCGCTGGGCGACGCGGGTCGGGTCAGCCTCACCAGTGGTTTCGTCGAGCTCGCCGGGAAGTACCGGGGTACGACGCAGGCGGCCACCACGAGCCGGGCGCTCGTCTCGGCCGGGAAACCGGCGTGGACGCCGTCGGTCAAGGGCAGTGCCTCGGTGCCCGGGGAGTCCGGGTTGTGGCAGGCCCCCAGTGGCACCAAGAGTCTGAGTGTCTTCGGGGATTTCCAGTTGACCACGTGTTACGGCAAGGACAAGCCGCCGTGCCCGGAGACGGCCAACGACAAGAAGGGTTCGTCGGTGCGGACGACACTGGTGGCCACACAGTTCAAGAAGGACGGATCGGTGTGCAAGACGAGCACCGTCTCCGATGACACCCGGATCCAGCAGTACGTGCATCACCAGCCGGTGTATCTGCACAATGCCAAGGTGCCGGTGGTCACGGGTAGTGGTTGCGTGCCGGTGTTCTCGATCTACGCCAAGCACCAGCTGCGGGCTTACCATCCGTACTACATTCACGGACGTTCCGAGGACGCGCTGATCAGCGTCATTCCGGTCTGATGCCGGTGGCCGCCTTCGGGTCTCTAGCCGGACCCGAAGGCGGCGCCGCGCAGTTTGGCGCGGACCTGCTCCGTCTCAGGGGGCGTGAGACCGTCCAGGGTCGACACGGCCTCACGCCACATGTCGAGCGACGAAGCGCGATCCCCAAGGGCTTCATAGGTGTCGCCCAGATGGTCGAGAGCGCACGCGATGAAGTAGCGGTCCCCCAGTTGCCGGTACAGCCGAAGAGCCTCGCGATAGCTGTCGATGGCTTCGGCGAACTGCCCCAGATGATGATGGGCGAAGCCGATCGTGTCCAAAGTGGCCGCCTCCCCTACGGGGTTGCCCACTGCCCGATGCTCGGCGAGCGCCTGTCCGCCATGGTCGAGAGCCTCGTCGTACTGACCCACCAGCGCATGGCACCAGCCCACCGTGTTGTGCGCGTTGGCGTAACCGACACCACCACCGATCCGCTTCTGATGCTCGAGGGCCCGCAGTGCGTGCTCGAGAGCCTCGGGATACCGGCGCTGCTCCTCGCGCACCAGCGCCAACGCCGACTCGGCACGCGCCATGCCTTCCAGGTCGTCGCTGTCGCGATACAACTCCAGGGCCCTCGCGAAGTGACGGTGAGCGTCCTCGATGCGGGACATCCGGAGATTGGCCAGGCCGAGCCCGCGATGCGCTCGGGCTTCGAGTACCGGCTCGCCGAGCCGTTGTGCGGCCGCGATCGCGTCCCGATGAGTGCTGGCCCATTGCGTCCAGGGACCCTGCCGCTCAAGATATCCGGCGAGGACCCACACCAACTGCACGATCTGGCGATCGAACCCGGCGCTCACCGCCCAGTCCAGGACGGCGATCAGCACGTCGCGTTCGGCGGCGAACCAGTCCATTGCCGCGTCGTAGTCGGCGAGGTCTTCCGGATGGACCCCGGCGAACGCGTCATCCAGCGCCAGTGGGCGCCAGTATGGGTTGAGCAGAGTCGCCGCCGTGCGTCCAGTGTGCACGTAGTGATCGAGTAGGCGGCGGAAAGCGAGGTCTCGATCAGCTTCGGAATCCTCGGCATTCGCGAGTTCCACGGCGTACTCACGCATGAGGTCGTGCAGCGCGTACCGCCCGGGAACGTCCCCGATCACCAGATGTGCCCGCACCAACTCCGCGAGCAGACGGTCGGTGTGGCTCGGCGACAGACCGGCGAAGCTCGCCACCGCCGCCGCCGACACGTCCGAGCCGGGATGCAGGCCCAGCAGTCGCAGCAGCCGGGCTGCGTCCGGGCTCAACGCCTGGTACGACCACGAGAACACCGCGCGCACGTCCGTCATGGGGGACGCGGTGTCGAAGGCATCGAGACCGGCGCGCAGTTGTTCGGCCACAGCGCTGAGCCGGGTGTCCTTGTTGATCACCGCGCGGGCGGCGGCGATCGCGAGCGCCAGCGGCAACCGCGCGCTGGCGGCGATGATGTCGTCGGCGGCTCCCGGTTCGGAGCTCAGTCGTTCGGAACCCAGCCGCCGGGCCAGCATCCGCCGGGCGTCGGCGGTGTCGGGCAGGTCGAGGCTGATCTGGCTGGCGTTGTCGGCGGCGATGAGGCTCAACAGCACGTCGCGGCTGGTGATCACGACGAGGCACCCGGCGGCGCCGGGCAGCAGCGGTCGCGCCTGGTCGCTGTGGTTGACGTTGTCCAGCACGATGAGCATGCGTCGTCCGTCCATGACGGAGCGATACATGGCGGTCAGTTCGTCGATGTCCTCGGGGAGGTCCTGGCCGCGTACGCCCAGGGTCCGCAGGAACCGGGCCAGCACCCGTTGCGGAGTGAGGGCCTGCTCGGGGTGGTAGCCGCGCATGTTGACGAACAGCTGCCCGTCGGGAAAGTCGTCGGCCACCCGCCGGGCCCAGTGGATCGCCAGCGAGGTCTTGCCGACCCCGGCGGTACCGGTGATCACGCCGACGGCGGGCTGCGGGGTTGCCTCGCTGGCGGCCAACAATAGGTCCAGTTCGGACAGTTCGGCGACCCGACCGGCGAACGCCGCCGGATCCGTCGGCAGCTCCCGAGGCACCCGCAGCGACGGGGACGCGGCTTCGGTACCGGGTTCGGACTGGCTGGTGAGGATGGAAGCGTGCAGCGCCTTCAGGTCCGGACTGGGGTCGATGCCGAGTTCGTCGCGCAGTCGGCGGCGGAACGTGTGAAAGGCGGTGAGGGCCTCGCCGCGCCTGCCGAGGTGCTGTAGTGCCCGCATCAGCTGGCCCCACAGCCGTTCCCGCAACGGATGGCGCGCGGTCAGCGTCACCAACTCGTCCACCAGGTCGGCAGCGGACTCCGAACGCAGCAGGATGTCGACGCGCCGCTCGGTCAGCTGTAGCTGCTGTTCGCGCAGCCCCGGCACCACTTCGCGTTGCAGCGCTTCGGACGGGACGTCGGCCAGCGGTTCGCCCCGCCACAGGGCCAGTGCCGCCGTCACCGCCTTCAACTCGGCGTCGGAGTCGGACGCCGCGTCGGCGTCGCGCACCAGCGCCGCGACCCGCCCGACGTCGGTGTGCTCCGAAGCGACGTCCAGCCGATAACCATCGGGGCAGGTCACCACGAGCTCGCCCGAGCCGATCCGTTCCAGTTGCGCCCGCACCCGGACCGCGCACAGCTGCACCGCGCGGCGGGGGTTCTGCGGCAGCGCCGCGCCCCAGATGGCGTCGGCGAACTCGTACAGGCTGACCTGCCGTCCGGCGTTGAGGACCAGCAGCGCGAGGAAGGTGCGCGATCGCGGCGAGGTGATCGCCAACTCCGCGTCGGCGGCCGAGATACGCAGTGGACCAAGCACTCCGAACTCGACTCCGTCACGCACCCGGACACCTTAGCCGAGCCACCACGCCCCGATTCCGGCGATGAAGCCGGTTTGAAGCCGGTACGCGGCACAATCTCCGGCAGCGGTGCCGGGGACCGTCCGGCCGATCCTAAGGATTCCTCATGTCTGTTCGTTCTTTGTCCGTGCTCGCCCTGGGTTCGCTGCTGGCGTTGGCGGCGTGCTCCGGTGGCGGTGATGGCGACTCCTCCGGCGGGAAGTCTGCCTCGGAGTCGTCCTCGTCCTCCGCCGGTCCCAAGTACACCGAGTTCGCCGACTTTCCCGGCGAGGAGATCGTGGCCGTCGACCTGGCGGCGCCGATGGGCTTGCGGACGAAGGTCGTGGACGCGGCGTGGCAGACCGAACTGGCCGATTCGACGGCGCAGGCGGGCAACCACATCCTCGCCGTCTACGTCGCGGTGAACACCGAGTTGGACGACCGCGGCCTGGACGACGCCAAGTTCCACGCCTTGACCCTGGGGCTGCGCAGCGGAGCCAGCGCACAGGACTGCGAGAAGGCCCTGAACGGGAACCAGCAGCCGGAGAACGGTATCTGCCTCGGTAACGCCTCGGTCACCGGCCAACTCGAGAAGGTGGCCGACGACCAGTGGCGGGAACACGACTGGCACAACGGGGACGGCGGCGGTGTCCCGTTGGAACCCGGCCAGACGCTCATCGGCGTCATCGGCTTCGAGCTCCCCGACTCCACCGAGATCGCCGACGACACCGTGTTCTGCGCCCCCCGCGAGAACGACGCGATATTCACGGACCACGAGAACTGCGTCGCGATCCCCAAGCTGGACGCGCGGAGCTGACCGGGTTCAGTTCGCTGCCACGATCTCGATCTCGGGTGCCGCGACGCCGATCCTGACCGGGGTCCGCGGCACCTGGATCGGATCCTCCACCGGACTCGCCGGAATCGCGTCCGGCGCGGCGTCGTGGACCACCGGCAGCTTCTTCCAGCGTGCCACCGTACGCAGTTGACCCGCCGCGTGCTGAATCGCGGGATCGGTGGCCGACCGCATGGCGGCTTCGAGCATCCGGGTCTCCTGGCTGTAACGCATGTTCCGGGTGCGCTGGTTGGCCAGTTCGATGATCGTTTCGCGGCCGTCCGAGTCGGCGAACAGCACCAGCACCGGCCGGTGGGTTCCGACCTCCTCGCGCACCTTGGCGCTGCCCGGCCTCGAACCCGACACCTTGTCCAGTCGCACCTGTGCCCGAGTACGGGTGAGGTCGAACTCCTTGGCTTCGCGGCCGCCCGGCTTCACCACCGTCAGCCGGGTGCCGTTGAGGTACAGCAGGTTGCCCGCCGCCGCCTTGAACGCGTATCCCGTGCCGAGCGGGCCGACCATGAAGACGAGCCCGAACACGACACCCAGGCCCTCGTAGGACAATCCGGTCCCGTTCCCGCTGCGGGTCTGGTTGTAGCTCGTCCACTCGAAACCGCCGTTCATCGATGGCAGGACCACCGAAACCACGATGAGTACGGCACCGGCGCAAGCGCCGATGATCCGCATATTGCGAACGATGACCGCCACGTGCTCGGGGTCGAGGGTGACGCCCACCCGCGACTGCATGCGGTGACCGTCGTATGACTTTTCGGACACTGTGACACCTTGTCTTTGGGCGGGCTTTCGACAGCAAACGATGTTAGACGACAGTGCGGCCAGCGTGACGTCCTATGAACCTGATGCGGGTCCGGCCCGCCTGGCGAACGCCGGGGCCCGCTCGGGCCGGAAACCCCGGGCGACCAGGTAAGCCGGAATCCGTTGCAGCCAGGGGAACCCGCGCACCAGGCGCATCGGCAGCGGCAGCCTGCCCGCGCCGGCGACGTCGAACCTGCCCGCCAGTGCCGGTCCCAGGGCCTTCTCGTGCAGGAAGCGCTGCATGGTCTGGACCAGGACGGTGGCGGGCAGGCGCCGCCGCCGCACCCTGGCCAGGTCCGCGGGCCGGACCATCCCGCGTCGCAGCGACGCGGCCAGCAGCCGTGCGGCGGCGACCGCGTCCTGCACGGCGAGGTTGATGCCGACTCCCCCGACCGGCGACATGGCGTGCGCGGCGTCTCCCAGGCACAACAGGCCGTCGAGGTGCCAGCGCCGCAACCGGTCCAGGCGGACGTCGAGCAGCTTCACCTCGTCCCAGGACCGCACCGAGTCGACACGGTCGGCCAGCCACGGCACCACCGCGGCCACGGGCGTCAGCAACCGCGACACCGGTTCCCGGCGCAGCCGAGAATCGGCGCCCTTGGGGATGATCGCGGCCACCTGCCAGTACTCGCCCCGGTTGATGAGCAGGAACGGGTGTCGTTCGCCGATGACGGGGACCAGGGCGGCGGGTTCGTCGGGTTTGCGGGGAATCCTGAACCACCACACGTCGAAGGGAACCGGCCATTCGCTTTTGGGCAGTCCGGCCGCGGCCCGCAACGCCGAATGACGTCCGTCGCAGGCGATGGTGAGCGAGGCGGCGATCGAGCCCTCGTCCCCGTCGCGGGTGCGGTACCGCACCCCGGTGACCCGCCCGCCCTCCCGGAGCAGGTCGGTGGCCTCGGTGTTCAGGCGCAGGGTGAAGGTGGGTTCCTCCGCGCCCGCCTCGGCCAACAGGTTCAACAGATCCCACTGTGGAACCATGGCGATGTACTGGTACCTGCCCGGCAAGTGTCTCAGGTTGCCGATGCGCTGGAGGCTTCCCGCCACCGGCACGACGACCTCGGTGAGGCGGCTGTGCGGGATCGCCGCGAACCGCTCCCCGAGCCCGAGGTCGTCCAGCAGTTCCAGGGTCGTGGGGTGGACGGTGTCGCCGCGGAAGTCCCGCAGGAAGTCGGCGTGCTTCTCCAGAACGGTGACCTCGACGCCCGCCCGAGCCAGCAGCAGCCCCAGAACCATTCCGGCGGGCCCGCCGCCGGCGATGCAACAGGTGGTCGATTCCATGGCCAAACCCTCCTGAATTCAACACTAAATGAATTCAGGAGGGTTTGGCAAGGAAGGACTCAGGCGGCGGGCACCGTGATGACGGCGGCGGCAGGATCCGCGCCGAGCCGCTCGCGGACATCGATCCGCGGCGACCGCAGCACTTCGGTCGACAGCGACTCGGTGGTCATCCCGGTGCCCGCCAGGATGCGGTGGGAATCAGTGGTTCCCATCCGCTGCTTCACCTGGCCCCTCCTCACCCTCTCGGTGTGAAGTCATTGTGCGGACCGACCCTTGTGGCGGGCTTGCGGAAAACTTGAGGGCCACGTCGCGGTGCGGATCGCGTCAGGAATGGTTCCGGTGCCCCGCCGAACGTTGGTAGATGGCCGGGGTGAGGCCGTAGGCGCGCTTGAACCAGCGGTTGAAGTGCGCTTGGTCGGCGAAGCCCGACGACGCCGCGGCGCGTCCCGGTGGTACGCCGTCGGTCAGCAGACGCCTGGCTCGCCGCAGGCGCACGAGGCGCTGGTAGTCGCTCGGGGCCATGCCGTACTCAGCCCGGAAGGCCCGGTAGACGGCGAATCGGCTGTAACCGGCGGCCTCGGCCAGTTGCCGCGCTGACACGGGCTCGAGCGGTGCCTCGTCCAGGACGGCCCGGGCCCGTCGGGCGGCTGCGCGCTGCTGGGTCCCCGCGAGGGTGCGCAGGCGGGGGGCGCGGGTCGCGCCGTGCTCGGCCATCGTCAGCACGGCCGTGGTCAGAAGCTCTTCCCGGACGAGGTCGCTGGCCGATCCCAGCAGTGCGGAGTGCAGGCGCCCCAACGCTTCGGTGAGGGTGCGGTCGGTCAGCACCGGGCTGGCGAACAGTGGCAGCGCCGGTGACCGGCCGTCCGAGGCGTCGGCGAGGATGTCCCGGACCACCGACTGACCGATGTGCACGATGCGGTAGTGGTAGCCCAGCTCCGCGGCCGCTCGACCGTCATGCGCCTCGTCGGGATTGAAGGACATCACCATCCCGGCCGCGCTGACGTGCTGGGCGCCCCGACAGCGAAACCGCTGCGCCCCGGCGTCGGTGATGCCGAAGGAGTAGGCGTCGTGGCTGTGCGGGCAGTACACGTGATCGTGGAAGTTCGCCTGCATGGCCTCCAGCGGACGGACACCGTCCCGCCAGTACCGCACGCTGTTCTTCCCGGTCGACATCGGCCCATTCTTGCTCGCGCACCAGCGTTCAAGCCAGCGGCCGCCCGCGCTGGGCACAGTCTGATCCATGCGAACCGACACAACGGCCGCGAATCCGTACCTGCTGCTGATGACGACCATGATGCTGTGGGGCGGCGCGTTCTCGAGCTCCAAGGTCGTGGTGGACGCCGTCCCGCACACGGTGGGCGCCTTCCTGCGGTTCGGCGGTGGCGCCCTCGCCCTGCTGGTGGTCGTCCGGTTGTACGACCGACGTCAGACGCCGGTCCCGGCTCGCAAGCTGTGGCTGGGAGCGGCCGCGGGTGTGCTCGGTGTCTTCGCGTACAACGCCTTCTTCTTCTGGGGACTGTCGCTAGCGCCGTCCCTCGACGCGGGAATCCTGATCCCCGTCCTGAGCCCGGTGCTCACCACCGCGTTCCTGCTGGTGTCCGGACGGGAAAAGGCGAACCGTGCCCGGGTCGTGGGCCTCAGTCTCGGACTCGTCGGCGCGGTGATCTTCTTCCTCGGCGCCGGTGGAGCCACGTCGGCTGGCCCACAACGGTTGCCGGGGGACGCGCTGTTCCTGCTCAGCGCGGTGTGCTGGGCCGCGTACACCCTCGCCGGACCCCGCGTGATGGCCGGAATCGCGCCACTGCGCGCGACCACGTACGCCACCTGTGCCGGTGCCGTCATGCTGGGCGCCCTGGCGGTCCCCGACATGGCCACAGTGGACTGGACCGCACTGCCGTCGCTTGTGTGGGCCAACGTCGGCTACCTGGCGATCGGCGGCGCGGCGGTGGCCAACCTCCTCTATTACCGGGGAGTCGCGGCTGTCGGCCCGGCCAGGGCCTCCCTGATGATGTTCAGTGTCCCGGTCGTCAACACGCTGTGCGCCACGCTGATCCTCGGCGAGTCCCTCGGCTGGCTGCAAGCGGCCGGGGCATGCGTACTGCTCACCGGCGCCTTTCTGGCCTTGACCCAGGGACGACTGCCCGGGCTCAGGCGTCCAGTTTCTCCATGACCTCGTCGGAGACGTCGAAGTTCGCCCAGACGTTCTGGACGTCGTCCGAGTCCTCCAGCGCCTCGATGACCTTGAGGATCTTGCGGGCGCCGTCCTCCTCCAGCGGGACGGTGACGCTGGGGACGAAGCTGGCCTCGGCGGACTCGTAGTCGTTCCCGGCTTCCACCAGGGCGGTGCGGACCGCGACCAGGTCGGTGGCCTCGCTGATGACCTCAAAGGACTCGCCGAGGTCGTTGACCTCTTCGGCTCCCGCGTCCAGGACCGCCATCAGGACGTCGTCCTCGGTGAGGCCGTCGGTCTTGGGGACGATGACGACGCCCTTGCGGTTGAAGTTGTAGGCGACGCTGCCGGGGTCGGCGAGCTGGCCGCCGTTGCGGGTCAGGGCGGTGCGGACTTCGGCGGCGGCCCGGTTGCGGTTGTCGGTGAGGCACTCGATGAGCACCGCGACGCCGCCGGGCGCGTAGCCCTCGTACATGATGGTCTGGTAGTCGACTCCGCCGCCGTCGGCGCCCGATCCGCGTTTGACGGCGCGGTCGATGTTGTCGTTGGGGACCGAGTTCTTCTTCGCCTTCTGGATGGCGTCGTACAGCGTCGGGTTGCCGTCCGGGTCACCGCCGCCGGTGCGGGCCGCTACCTCGACGTTCTTGATGAGCTTGGCGAACAGTTTGCCGCGCTTGGCGTCAATGGCGGCCTTCTTGTGCTTGGTGGTCGCCCATTTGGAGTGGCCGCTCATCGGTCCTCTTTCTGCTTCTCGGCTGCGGTGGCGGTGGCGGCACGGACAAGGTCGACAAAGGCACTGTGGATGCGATCGTCTCCCGTCACTTCCGGGTGGAACGCGGTGGCCATGACGGTTCCGGCGCGCACCGCGACGATCTTACCGTCCGCCGCTCCTCCGCTCACGCGACCGATCACCTCGACGTCGTCGCCGGTGTCCTCGACCCACGGCGCCCGGATGAAGACGGTGCGAAACGGGCCGCCGTCGATGCCGTCGAGGACCACGTCGGTCTCGAAGGAGTCGACCTGGCGGCCGAAGGCGTTGCGGCGCACGGTGATGTCGAGGGCGCCCAGGCTCTGCTGGTCGTCGCGGCCGTCGAGCACCCGGCTGGCCAGCATGATCATGCCCGCGCACGAGCCCAGCGCGGGCATGCCGCGGGTGAGGCGTTCGCGGATCGGTTCGAGGAGGTCGAAGGCGACCAGCAGTTTGCTGATGGCGGTGGACTCACCGCCGGGGATGACCAGGGCGTCGACGGCGTCGAGTTCCTCGACGCGGCGCACCGGCACCGCCTTGACGTGCTGGCGTTCCAGCGCGGCCAGGTGTTCGGGGACGTCGCCTTGCAGGGCCAGCACTCCGATGACGGGCATGTCGGTTCCCCCCTTCGTATCTGTGTCGAACCTATGCCGGACGGCGTGTCCGACAGTGAAAATTTAAGGTACGAAGGACTTACTTACATGTAAGTAAGGATGTTAACGTGACCGAAACCTCATCGCCTCACCGCGACGAGTCCCCCAAATAAATCGAACTATCTGGAGGCTTCAATGCTTTCCCGTCGTTCACTCCTGACCGTGACCGGCGCCACCGGCATCGCCGCGGCGACGTCGCCGTGGTGGTCGGGCGCCTTCACCGCCTCGGCGAAGGAGGTCAAGGCACCCGAGACCTGCGAGCTCGTCCTGGAGAACACCGGTGGCGGCAAACTCAACGCCTATATCACCGGCCATGAATTCGGCACCGACAAGTGGATGCTGGTCAAGGCCGACAGTTCCAAGTACCTCCTGGAGGAACCCGGCGGTCCCAACACGCCGCTCCCGGAGGACTGCTCGATTCCGGTCGAGTCGTCCACGACGATCACGCTGCCGCGCATGTACGGCGCCCGCGTGTACTTCGTCCGCGAGGACACCCTCGAGTTCTTCGTCAACCCCGGCCCGGCGCTGGTGGAGCCGTCCTTCGCCAACGAGTCCGACGCCAACTTCCCCAAGATCTGGTCGTTCTGCGAGTTCACCTTCAACGACCAGCAGCTCTACTCCAACATCAGCTACGTCGACCTCGTGACCGCGCTGCCGATCGGGCTCACCCTCGAAGGCGACACGAGCACGACGGTGGACCCGCTCCCGGAGGGAGCGGTCGAGAAGATCGCCGAGGACCTCAAGGCGCAGGCCTCGGCGGACGGACAGCCCTGGGACAAGCTGGTGCTGGCCGGTGACGGCGGCGTGCTGCGCTGCATCGCGCCGCAGGGCCTCGGCGAGGACGCCTTCTCCGGCTACTGGGACTCCTACGTGAACCAGGTGTGGGAGAAGTACGCCGGCGAGGACCTCAAGGTCGACATCCAGGGCGGCGGCGGTGTCTTCACCGGCCGGGTCCAGGGTGACACGCTGACCTTCAACGACGGTCACACCTTCTCCAAGCCGGTCGCGACCGACATCTTCACCTGCAACTCCGGGCCGTTCGCCAACAACCCGGACGACCCCGACGCCAAAAAGGGCATCCTGGCACGGCTCGCCGCGGCGTTCAACCGGTCGACCATATTGGACTTCCCGGAGCAGCCGAGCGAGCCGCAGCCGGAGGACTTCTACAAGGGAGACATCACCAACCACTGGGCGCGCATCGTGCACGCCAACTCCCCCATCGGCTACGCGTTCCCGTACGACGACGTGCAGGGCGACGGCCATCCCGACCAGTCCGGCGCGGCCCACGACGGCAACCCCCGTCGCTGGACCGTGCGGGCCGGATAGGAGGACAGCATCATGAGACGTCTGACCCGCGGCGTGCTGGCCGGTGTCATCGCCGCCGCTGCCGCAGCGAGTCTGGCGGTCACCGCGACCGCCTCCGCCGAATCCCCGTCCGAGGACCGCGAACCGAAACTGGCCTGGTCCGACGAGTTCGAGGGCGCCGCCGGTACCGCCCCCGACGCGTCGAAGTGGACCCACGAGGTCAACGGCGACGGCGGTGGCAACGGCGAGTTGCAGTACTACACCGACTCCACCGACAACGCGGCGCTGGACGGCGAGGGCAACCTGGTCATCACCGCCCGCAAGGAGAACCCGGCCGACTACCAGTGCCACTACGGCCGGTGCGAGTACACCTCGGCCCGGCTCAACACCGCCAAGACGTTCACGCAGAAGTACGGACACTTCGAGGCGCGGATCAAGGTGCCCCGGGGTACCGGCATGTGGCCCGCGTTCTGGATGCTGGGCTCCAACTTCGGTTCGACGCCGTGGCCCGACTGCGGCGAGATCGACATCCTGGAGAACATCGGTTCGGAACCGTCCACCGTGCACGGCAGTCTGCACGGTCCGGGCTATTCGGGCGGCAACCCGATCACCGGGTCCTTCTCGCTGCCCGACGGTCAGGCCTTCGCCGACGACTTCCACACCTTCGCGGTGGACTGGACGCCGGAGTACATCGCCTGGTCGGTCGACGGCAAGGAGTACCAGCGCAAGACCCCGGCCGACGCCGGTGGCAACGCGTGGCCGTTCGACCAGCCGTTCTTCCTCATCCTCAATGTCGCCGTGGGCGGGGCGTGGCCCGGTCCTCCCGGTGACGACACTCAGTTCCCGCAGAGCATGGTCGTCGACTACGTGCGCGTCGAGGCCTGAGAGCACGCGCCATAAGGGACAGGTGACCGGCACATCTGTCCCTTATGGCGCGTTTGGGTCCACCACTTCAACGAGAAAGGTCCGTAACAATATTGTGATCTATGACTCTTACTGACCTGTCAGTCACAGTGCTACCGTGTCGGGCACCCGCCCGTCATGAGACTTTCACTCCACCTAAGAGGAATACTCATGAATGATCTCGATCGTGAAACGCTCATCACCACCCAGCTGGCGGTTTTGTCGCTCGCGGACAAGGTCAGACTACTGACCGGTGCGTCTTCGTGGCGTCTGCATGCGGCTGAGGCCATAGGTCTGCGGCAGCTGGTGGTCTCGGACGGACCGGCGGGCGTGCGCGGTGTGACCGACTCCGAGGCCGAGACCGGCGCCTCGTTCCCGTCCCCCACGGCACTGGCGGCGACCTGGGACGTGGGGATGGCCGAGCGGCTCGGCGTCGTGTTCGCCTCCGAGGGCGAGCGGCACGGCGTCGACGTGGTGCTGGGGCCGGTGGTGAACCTGCAGCGCACCCCCGTGGGCGGGCGCCACTTCGAGTGTTTCTCCGAGGATCCGCTGTTGACCGCCCGGATCGCGGCGACTTTGGTGGCCTCGATGCAGGAGCACGGCATCGGCGGTTGCGTCAAACACTTCGTGGCCAACGACTCCGAGACCGCCCGCACCGAGTACGTCGCCCGGGTGGACGAGCGCACGCTGCGGGAGGTGTACCTGGCGCCGTTCGAGGCGGTGGTGCGCGACGCGGGAGTGTGGACGGTCATGGCCGCCTACAACGGCGTCGACGACGGGGTGGAGTCCAACAGTGCCACCGAACACCACAACCTGCTGACCGGCCTGCTCAAGCGGGAGTGGGGTTTCGACGGTGTGGTGGTCAGTGACTGGACCGCGGCGACCTCGACGTCGGAGTCCGCCAACGCGGGACTGGACCTGGTGATGCCCGGTCCGGGCGGACCGTGGGAGGACGCACTGCTGAAGGCGGTGCAGCGCGGCGAGGTCGGCGAGGACGTCATCGACGACAAGGTGCGGCGGATCCTGCGGCTGGCGCACCGGCGCGGTGCCGTCAACTCCGCGCCCCGGCCGCCCGAGGTGCCGCGGCTCGACGCCACCCCCGCGCTGCGCGAGCTGGCGGCCCGGTCCATCGTGGTGCTCAAGGACGACGAGCGGGTGCTGCCGCGCGCCATCGCCGAGCTGGACTCGGTGGCGCTCATCGGTCCCAACGCCGTCGACGCGTTCCTGCAGGGCGGCGGCAGCTGCTACGTGCGGCCCGACCACATCGTCACGCCGGAGCAGGGGATGCGTTCGGCGCTGGGCACCTCGGCGACACTGTCGGTGCACCGTGGCGGTTACGCCCGGCCGCACCTGCCCGAACTCGATCTGGACCTGACCGTCCAGCCCGACCTGGTCGAACCCGGTATCGCGGTGGAGTTCCTGGACGAGAACGGCACGGTCGTGGAGACGCTGCGGCGGGTCGACTTCAACGGCTGGGTGCGTCACGTCGTGCCCGAGGCCGCCGCCAGCGCGCGGCTGCGCACCCGGGTGCGGCTCTCGGAACCGGGCCGGCACTGGCTGGGTGTGGGAACCGTTGGGGTGCATCGCATCCGCATCGACGGGCGCCTGGTCGCCTCCGGGGTGGAGGCCGCCAGCGAAGCGGTGATCCTGGACTCCAGCGTCAACGCGCCGCCCAGCGTCGACCACCCGGTGGACATCGAGCGGCCACGGCTGGTCGAGATCGAGGCGGAGCTTCAGATCGTCGACGCCTACGGCTGGGGCCGGTTCGTGCGGGCCGCGTTGCGCCACCAGCGTCCGGGACCCACTGTGGACGAGGAGATCGCCGAGGCGGTGGCCGCGGCGCGGGCCGCCGACCTCGCCGTGGTCGTGGTGGGCACCAACGACCAGGTGGAGTCCGAGGGCTGGGACCGGCCGCACCTCGAACTGCCGGGACGGCAGGACGAACTGGTGCGCCGGGTCGCCGAGGCCAACCCCAACACGGTCGTGGTCGTCAACGCGGGCTCTCCGGTGCTGCTGCCGTGGCTGTCCGAAGTCAACTGTGTGCTGTGGAACTGGTTCCCGGGTCAGGAATGCGGCGACGCGCTCGCCGACGTCCTGTTCGGTCGCGTCGAACCGTCCGGGCGGCTGCCGTGGACGCTTCCGGCCTCGCCCGCCGACGTCCCGGTGCCGCACGCGATCCCCAGCGACGGCATCGTCGACTACGCCGAGGGAATCCACATCGGGTACCGCGCCTACGCGCGCGACGGGATCACCCCGGCGGCGGCCTTCGGGCACGGGCTGGGCTGGACCGACTGGGACTACCGCGCGGCGGCAGTCGCCGAGACCGCCGACGGTGGCGCCGAGGTCACCGTGACGATCACCAACACCGGTCCGCGCGCGGGTCGCGAAGTGGTGCAGGTGTATCTGAGCGCCGAGGCCGACGGGCCCGAGCGACCGGCGCGCTGGCTGGCCGGTTTCGCCGTCGCCGACGTCGACGCGGGCTCGGAGACCAGCGTGCCGGTGACGATCGCGCGCCGGGCCTTCGAGATCTGGGACACCGCCGCCGGGGACTGGCGGATCCCGTCGGGCGGCTATCGGCTTCACATAGGACGTTCCATCCAAGACACGCGGCTCACCCTGGACCTGCACCTATGACCTATTAGTCCCTCACTAGGAGAAACCCGATGAAAAGACGCTCCACCTTCGCCCTGTTGGGCGGTGCCGCGGCGACGGCCCTGATGGGCACCGGTTGCGGTGGCGGCACGGCCTCCGGATCGGTGCTGACCGTCGGCATGCCGAACGGCCCGCTCACCGAGAACAACAACCCGTTCAGCCCCACCTCGGCGTCCAACTCGCTGGGTTACCGGTGGGTGCTGTACGAGCCGCTGGCGCAGGTGAACCTGCTGGAACCGACCAACGAGCCGCTGCCGTGGCTGGCGGAGAAGTGGGAGTGGTCCAAGGACTTCCAGTCGGTCAAACTGACCATCCGCGACGGTGTCAAGTGGTCGGACGGCAAGGACCTGACGGCAGACGACGTCGCGTTCACGTACAACCTCGTCAAGGACACCGAGGCCCTCAACCTCGACGCGATCCCCTACAAGAAGGCCACCGCGACGGGGCGGATCGTGGAGCTGACCTTCAAGTCGCCCCAGTACGTCAACCAGACCCGCATCATCGGCTTCACCCCGATCGTCCCCGAACACGTGTGGTCCAAGGTCAAGGACCCGACCAAGGACACCGTGAAGAAGCCGGTGGGCAGCGGCCCGTTCACGCTGTCCTCGTGGACCTCGCAGGCGGTGACGCTCAAGGTCAGGGACGACTACTGGGGCGACAAGCCCAAGGTCAAGGAGATGCGTTACGTCTCCTACAACGACAACAGCGCCCAGACCACCGCGCTGGGCAACGGCGAATGCCAGTGGTCCTATGTGTTCATGCCGGACTACAAGAAGGTGTTCATCAAGAAGGACCCCGAGAACCACCGACTGTGGTTCCCCTCGGGCCTGGGCATCCACGTCCTGTTCATCAACAACGCCCGCAAGCCCTTCGACGACCCGGAACTGCGCAAGGCCATGAACCTGGTCGTCGACCGGGAGGCCGTGCACAAGCAGGGCGAGTCCGGACTGTACCCGCTGGTCGAGAGCCCCACCGGCATTCCCAGCCCGGTCGGCGACGACTACATCGCCGACAAGTACAAGAACGTCAAGCACAAGGTGGACGTCAAGAAGGCGAAGAAGATCCTGGAGGATGCCGGGTACACGCTCAAGGGCGGCAAGCTCGAGACGCCCGACGGCAAGGCCGTCACGATGAAGCTCATCGACCCGACCGGCTGGTCGGACTACCTGGCGAGCCTGCAGATCATCGCCGACAACCTGTCGACCATCGGCATCAAGGCCGAGGTCGACAGCGTGACCGTCGACGACTGGAACGAGAAACTGTTCACCGGCGACTTCGACGCCAGTCTGCACTGGACGAACACCGGCTCCACGCCCTGGGACCTGTTCTCCAACATCATGGACGGCGCGCACTACAAGGAGATCGGCGAGAAGGCCTCGTGGAACTTCGGCCGGTTCAAGAGCGATGAAGCCACCGAGGCGCTGTCGACCTATGCCGACACCGACGACGAGGACACCCGCAAGAAGGCTCTGGAGACCTTGCAGGACATCATGGTCGAGGAGGTGCCGGTCATTCCGCTGGTCGCCGGGCCCATCGGCGCCGTGTTCTCCACAAAGCACTGGGTCGGTTGGCCCGATGACGACAACCCGTACTCGATGTCGCAGCCGACTCAGCCGTCCTCCTCGCTGATCCTCACCCGGCTCAAACCCGCCTAGTTCCGTTTCGTCAACAGGAGTTGCATGATGCCGCCATCCACCACGGAGCCGGACGGGTCCGATCCGGTACTGGCCGCCGACGGCCTGACCAAGCACTTTCCCGTCCGGCACGCCGGTCGGCGCCGCAAGGCGGTGCACGCCGTCGACGCGGTGGACTTGCAACTGCGCCGGGGCCGGGTCGTCGCGCTGGTCGGCGAATCCGGCTCCGGTAAATCCACTGTGGCCAGGCTGCTGGCGCAGCTGTATCCGGCCACCTCCGGGCGGGTGCTGCTGCACGGCGAGCCGGTGGCGGTGAAGTTCGGCCGCAGGTTCCGGGCCTACTGCCGTCGGGTACAGCTGATCTTCCAGGACCCGTTCGCGTCCCTCAACCCGGTGCACACCGTCGGGTATGTGCTGCGGCGCAGCCTGCGCATCCACCATCCGGGGCTGAGCGGTCAGGAACTGCACCAACGCCTGTGCGGGCTGCTGGAGAAGGTGCACCTGAATCCGCCGGAGCGGTTCCTCGACAAGTTCCCGCACGAGCTGTCGGGCGGGCAGCGGCAGCGCATCGCCATCGCCCGAGCGCTGGGCGCCAACCCCGAGGTGCTGCTGGCCGACGAGCCGGTGTCGATGCTGGACGTGTCGATCCGCCTGGGCGTGCTGAACCTGTTGGCGGAGTTGAAGGACGACCTGGACCTGGCGATCCTGTACATCACCCACGACATCGCCTCGGCGCGCTACTTCGCGGAGCAGACCGTGGTGATGTACGCCGGACGGGTGGTCGAGCGCGGCGACAGCGAGGACGTGACGCAGCGCCCGGCCCACCCGTACACCAAGCTGCTGATCGCCTCGGCCCCCGACCCGGACGCGCTGGGCGGCGGCGAGGCCCCGCCCGCGCGCGGTGAGCCGCCGAGCCTGATCTCGCCGCCGACGGGCTGCCGGTTCCATCCCCGGTGTCCACAGGCGATGGACCGCTGCCGCACCGAGACGCCGGGGTTCTTCCCGGTGAGGGACGGGCACGAGGCCGCGTGCTGGCTGTACGCCGACGAAGGGGGCACGTCGTGAGGTTCCTGCTCAGACGGGCCGGGTTCTACCTGCTGACGGCGTGGGCGGCCATCACCCTGAACTTCTTCATCCCCCGGATGCTGCCCGGCGATCCGGTGCAGTCGCTGCTGAACCGGTACCAGGGTCAGCTCACCAGCGAGGCCACCCGCTCGCTGTACGTCCTGTTCGGACTGGACGAGCAGACCAGCCTGTGGCAGCAGTACCTGGAGTACTGGGGCAACATCTTCACCGGCGACTTCGGGCTGTCGTTCACGTTCTTCCCCACCCCGGTGTCGGAGATCGTCGCGCAGTCGCTGCCGTGGACGCTGGGGCTGGTCGGCGTGTCCACGGTGATCAGTTTCGCGCTCGGCACGCTGGCCGGTGTGATCGCGGGCTGGCGGCGCGGCAGCTGGGCCGACACGCTGCTGCCGGTGACGAACTTCTTCTCGGCGATCCCGTACTTCTGGATCGGGCTGATCGCCATCGCCGTGTTCGCCGAGGCCTGGCAGCTGTTCCCGGCCTCCGGCGGCTGGGACACCGCGCTGGTGCCGTCCTTCTCGGGCGAGTTCATCGGCTCGCTGATCACCCACAGTGTCCTTCCGGGCCTGACGATCGTGATCTCCTCGGTCGCGGGCTGGATCCTGAGCATGCGCAATATGATGGTGACGGTGTCCAGTGAGGATTTCGTGACGGTCGCGCACGCCAAGGGCCTCAAGGAACGCACCGTCATGTTCGGCTACGCCGCCCGCAACGCCGTGCTGCCCAACGTTTCGGGTTTCGCGCTGTCACTGGGGTTCATCGTGTCGGGCACGCTGCTGACCGAGATGGTGTTCTCGTATCCGGGCATCGGTTACATCCTGTTCAAGGCCGTCGACGCCAAGGACTACCCGCTCATGCAGGGCGTGTTCCTCATCATCACCATGTCGGTGCTGGTGGCCAACATGCTGGCCGACCTGATCTACGCGTTCCTGGATCCCCGCACCCGAAGGGAGGGCTAGCCCCATGACCACCCCCACCGTCACCGCCCCCGGCGACGCCGAACGGCGGGCCGCCAACCGGTTGCTGTTCTTCCGCAACCGCAAGACCCTCATCGGGCTGGGCATCCTCGGCTTCTTCGTCGTGATGGCGATCGTCGGCGAATGGATCGCGCCCTACGACCCGTCCAAGACCTCACCGGACGTACTGCAACCGCCGTCGGCGCAGCACTGGCTGGGCACCACCAACACCGGACAGGACATCGCCTCGCAGCTGCTGGTCGGCACCCGGGGCGTCCTGCTCGTGGGACTGCTGGCGGGGCTGGCGGCCACGGTGCTGTCGGTGATCGTCGGCGTCACCGCCGGGTTCCTGGGCGGCGTCGGCGACGAGATCCTCTCCCTGGTGGCCAACATCTTCCTGGTGATCCCGGCGCTGCCGCTGATCATCATCGTGGCCGGGCTGCTGCCCGAGGCGGGCGGCATCACCGTCGCGGTGGTGATCTCGCTGACCGGCTGGGCCTGGGGTTCGCGGGTGCTGCGCGCCCAGACGCTGTCGCTGCGGCGCCGCGACTTCGTCGAGGCCGCCCGCGCCAACGGCGAATCCATGTGGCGGCTGGTGATCTTCGAGATCCTGCCGAACCTGACCGCCGTCATCGCCGCCGGTTTCGTCGGCACCGTGATCTTCGCGATCCTGTCCGAGATCGCGCTGGCCTTCATCGGCGTCACCAGCATCTCGGAATGGAACTGGGGCACGATCCTGTTCTGGGCGCAGAGCAACCAAGCGCTCGCCCAGGGCGCCTGGTGGTGGTTCGTACCCGCCGGCCTGTGCATCGCGGGCGTCGGCACCGCCCTGACCCTCATCAACTTCGGTATCGACGAATTCGTCAACCCCCGGCTGCGCACCACCGGCCGGGACGCCAAACTGTTGCGCGCCAAACGTATCCGCGCCAGGGTCGGTTTCACCCCGGTACTGAGGCAGGAGAAACGATGAACGAGGCCACCCCGGTGCTGCGCATCGACAAACTCAGCGTCGACTACGGCTACGACTCCCGGGCCGTCCACGCGCTGCGCGAGGTCAGCCTGACCCTCCACTCCGGCGAGGTGCTGGGGCTGGCGGGCGAGTCCGGCTGCGGCAAGTCCACACTGGCGTACGCGGCCACCCGGCTGCTGCCGCCACCGGGCCTGATCACCGGCGGCCGGGTGCTGTTCTCCACCGCCGACGGCGGCACGCTCGACCTGCTGGGGGCCAGCGACGACGAACTGCGGGCGGTGCGCTGGGAGGAGATCGCCATCGTCTTCCAGGGCGCCATGAACTCGCTCAACCCGGTGTACCGCATCGGAAAGCAGCTCACCGACGTCATCGCCGCGCACCGTCCCAAGACCGGCCGCGCCGCCGCGCGCGACCGAGCCGTGGAGCTGCTGGACCACGTCGGCATCTCCGCCGACCGGCTGCGGGCCTACCCGCACGAACTGTCCGGCGGCATGCGGCAACGCGTCATGATCGCGATGGCGCTGGCGCTGGAACCCCGCGTCATCATCATGGACGAACCCACCACCGCCCTGGACGTGGTGGTGCAGCGGCAGATCCTGGAACAGATCACCGAGCTGAAGACCCGGCTGGGTTTCGCGGTCATCTTCATCACCCACGACGTGTCCCTTTTGATCGAGATCGCCGACCGGATCGCGATCATGTACGCGGGACAGATCATTGAGGACGCCACCGCCGCCGAG
Organism: Stackebrandtia nassauensis DSM 44728; assembly: GCF_000024545.1. GTDB lineage: Bacteria > Actinomycetota > Actinomycetes > Mycobacteriales > Micromonosporaceae > Stackebrandtia > Stackebrandtia nassauensis. Next base: position 2,752,944 of record NC_013947.1, on the reverse strand, counting down.
GTCTACCACGCGCCGCGCCACCCGTACACCAGCGGCCTGCTGCACTCCTTCCCGCCGCTGCACGGCCCCAAACGCCTGCTGGGCGGGATACCGGGTTCTCCCCCGGACCTGCAGGCACTCCCGTCCGGCTGCGCGTTCCAGCCCCGCTGCCAGCTCGCCTTCGACCGCTGCGGCACCGACCGTCCGGCACTGTCGGCCACCGCCTTCGGCCCCGACGAACCGCTGCGCCGCGTCGCCTGCTTCCATCACGACGCCGATCCACCCCTGATTCCCGACACATTGTCGGCCAGATTGGGGTCGTGACGAGCGGCGATAAAATCCTGACCAACTCTCGACCCGTAAAGTGAGTCCATGCCGCACGCCCACACCAGTCCCACGAGCGATGACAACAAGAGCCTCCGGCAACGGCGCACCGCCAAACGCCGCGAGGACATCCTGCGCGCGGCCACCGAGATATTCGGCAACCGGGGCTACAAGAGCGGCTCACTGACCGAGATCGCCGAACAGGTCGGCATGACCCACGCGGGCATCCTGCACCACTTCGGATCCAAGAACCAGCTGCTGCTGGCGGTCCTCGACTACCGCGACGAAGCCGACGTCCAGGACCTGGAGGGCAAACACCCGCCCGAGGGCATGGACCTGTTCAAGCACCTGGTCGACACCGCCCGCCTCAACTCCACCCGCCCGGGCATCGTCCAGACCTACGCGGTGCTGTCGGCCGACTCGGTCACCGACAACCACCCGGCCCAGGACTACTTCCGCGACCGGTTCACCGAACTGCGCGCCATGATCGCCCGCTCCCTGTCCCAGATCTGCGAGCCCGACGCGATGCCGTCCTCCGCCGCCCTCGACACGGCCGCCTCGGCGATCATCGGCGTCATGGACGGTCTCCAGGTCCAGTGGCTGCTGGACGACATCAATGTGGACCTCCCCCACGCCACCGCGTTCGCGATCGACGCGATCCTGGCCGCACTGGTCGCGGGACGCACCGGCAGCCGCCTCGAGTCCGATTCGTGACCCGGGTCCCATACGCTTCCCAGGTCGGCACCGGCTAACCTGCTGACCGCACCAGAACACCTTTTCGAGGAGCATTCGTGGCCAAACAGCTCAATCCGATGCCGCCTTCGGCCAAGGCAGCCCGGCGCACCCTCTGGATACAGGTGCTCATCGCCCTCCTACTGGGCGGAGCCCTCGCCGCGGCCCAACGCTGGAACAAGTTCCAGACCTGGATCCCCCAACTCGTCGACGACCGCGTCTACCGCGTCGCGGCGGGCCTGGCCATCGGCGCCGTCGTGCTCCTCCTCCTCACCTTCCTCATGCGCTACCAGTGGCGCTGGCTCTGGATCCTGCTCCTCCTCATCGAGCTGGCCAGCATCGCAGGCCTCATCTGGTGCGGCGTCAAGGGCGTCAACTGGTTCCTCGCCATCGCGCTGAGCTTCGTCTCCCTCATCGCCCTCCTCACCCTCAACGCGCGGCGCTGCCGCCGCTGGTTCCACCACTAAGGCGGCCCACACACATGAGTCTTCTATCCGGCGACAAGTTCGCCTCCGGCTCCAGCGGCGGCTCCAACCTGCCCAAACAGGTCCGCATCAGCCGCGTCCTCCTGTGGGTCCAAGCGGCCATCGGCCTGCTCCTGAGCGCCTTCATCTTGCTGGGCACCTACCAACAGTCCCAGCTGTCCAACACCGAACTGGCCAAGCTCCTCAAAGAGCGACTGACCGCCAAGGTCTACAACAAGCAGTTCAAGGACGACCCACCCACCCAGGACCTGTTCAACTACCCCCTCCTCTACCTCCTGGCGGCCCTGCTGGTCGTCCTCATGATCGTGCTCATCTACTGCGCACTCAAACTCAAGTTCCGCCAAAAACCAGTCCGCCTGGTCACGGTGATCGCCGAGGGCCTACTCATCCCCTTCAGCCTCTGGGAACTCTCCACGATCGGCTGCGCCCTGATCCTCCCCGCGATGGCCGTCATCGTCATGCTCCTGTCCCGCCAAACCAAGGAGTGGTACGACACCGCCCAGCCCGAGGGCTAGCCCTCGTAGCAGTATTCGCACCGGCCACGCTTGAGCTCGACGTTCTGCACAAGCGTGGAAGTGACAGGGTGAACGCGCAGGCCCTTCGCGTGAGCGTCCGCCTGCCCCCGCGCCAGCCATTCGCAGTCGCGCCGCCGGTGGTACGAGCTTCCACCCGCGGTCACGTAAGCCCGCTCCGGGCGACCGTCCTCGCAGGCGCACCCCTGCCCTATCTCCAGATCGCAAAGTTCACACCGCGTCGTCATGCTCGGCCCCCTATCGACAGCGGACCTGGCACTTCCGGACCCGCCCGCGAACTGGGCAGTCTAGTAATGCCGTGCACACTCGCCAGCGACGTCGTTCACCGACCATCCTGACCGAAGACGGACGAGAGCATGCCGAGACGACTTAGGTTTCAGAGCTGGAGAGGCCGTAGTGCCCACCAGCGCGTGCGTGCAGCTGGGTCAGGTGGATCTGGCGGATGAGGAGCTGGGCGCTGCCCAGGACGAACATCCAGGTCCCCGCGTGGGTGAGCGCCGGGGAGAAAAAGAAGAAGCTGGGGGAGCTTAGTTGTTCAGGATGGCCGGGAGGGTTTGTCCTATCGGATCGGTGAGGACGGCGTCGGCGCGGTGGTCGTAGGGGGTGGGTTCGGCGTTGCAGATGACGAGTCTGGCGCCGGATTGCAGGGCGATGTCGACCAGACCCGCGGCGGGGTGGACCGTGAGGGAGGTGCCGACCGACAGGAAGAGGTCGCAGCTTTGGGCTGATTCGGCGGCGGCGTAGAGGACGTCGGTTTTGAGTTGTTGTCCGAAGAAGATGGTGGAGGATTTGAGGATTCCTCCACAGGAGAGGCAGGCGGGGTCGTCCTCTCCCGCCGCGACGCGGTCGAGGGTGGCTCGCATGGTGGTGGTGGCGTCGCAGCCCAGGCATTCGACGCCGAAGATGTTGCCGTGGATTTCCAGGACGTTGGTGGGGGTCTGGCCGGCCTTTTGGTGGAGGCCGTCGATGTTCTGGGTGATGAGTTTGGTTAGTTTGCCCCGGGCTTCGAGGGTGACCAGGGCGTGGTGGGCCGGGTTGGGTTCGACGGTCCAGGCTTCGTGTTCGCGGCGGCGGATCCAGGCTCGGCGGCGGATGGCGGGGTCGCGGACGTAGTAGTCGATGTCGACGTATTTGGCCGAGTCGGGGTCCTTGGTCCAGGCCCCGTTGGGGCCCCGGTAGTCGGGGATCCCGGACTCTGTGGACACTCCGGCTCCGGTGAGCACCGTGACGGTGTCGGCTGCGTCGATCCAGTCGCGGACCCGGTTGACATCCATGGGTTCAACCCTATCCAGACGGTTCGCACAGTTGGGTTCGCAGCGTGGTGGTGACCCAGGCGGCCCAGTCGGCGGGGGGCCAGCCTCGGTCGGCGGTGAAGACGAGGAAGAGCTCGGGGCTGAGGAGGCAGTAGAGGAGGTCGGCGGCTCGGGTGGCCGTGAGGGTGGGTTGGGCGTCGGGTTTGGTGATGAGGGTTTCGGCGGCGGTGAGTTGGACCGTGTAGCGGGGGTCGGTGGTCTGGGGCCACATGGTGGCGATCTCGGGGTCCATGGCCACGGCGGTGGCCAGGACCTTGGTGATGGGGGCGACGCGTTCGAGGATGCGGCGGCTGCCGTCGACGTGGATGTCGAGTTGTTCGCGGGCGGTGGGGGTGGCCAGGGATTCCTTGAACCAGTCGCGGTCCATCGTGGCCACCGGTTCGGCGTCGCCCGCGATGGCCACGTCGACGACTTCTTTGAGGAGGGTGCGTTTGTTGCGGAAGGTGAAATAGATCGTTTGGACCGCCACTTCGGCGCGGTCGGCGACGTCCTGGAGCGCGGTGGTGCCGTAGCCGTGTTCGACGAACAGGTCGCGGGCGGCGGTGAGGATCTTGGCCCGGGTGCGCTGGGCTTTCTCGGCTCGTTTGCCTTTGCCCTTGCCGATGGTCATTTCTAGAGTGTATAACTAGAGTTCATCACTAGTGAGTAACTCTAGCGAAATGAGGTCACAGTGAACTCCACCCCCGCCATCGACATCGAGCGGTTGACCAAGACGTACGGCTCGGGCGCCCGGCCCGCCGTGGACGACGTCAGCCTGCGGATTCAGCCGGGCACCGTTTTCGGATTCCTGGGGCCCAACGGGGCCGGGAAGACCACCACCATCAAGATCGCGGCGGGCCTGCTCGCCGCCAGCGCCGGAACCGTGCGGCTCAACGGATATGACGTTGCCGCCCGGCGGTCGGCGGCGATGGCGCAGATCGGCGCCGTCCTGGAGGGATCGCGCAATGTGTACTGGACACTGACGGCCTGGCAGAACCTCATCTACTTCGGACGGTTGAAGGGGTTGCGGAAGGCGGAGGCTCGCGGTCAGGCCACCGAGTTGCTCACCGATCTGGGCTTGTGGGATCGGCGCCATGACCGGGTCGGCGACTTCTCGCGCGGTATGCAGCAGAAGGTCGCCATCGCGGCGGCGCTGATCGCCGATCCGCCGATCGTGTTGCTGGACGAGCCGACGTTGGGGCTCGACGTGGCCGCCACCCGGACCGTCAGGAACTGGATCGCGACGCTGTCGGAAGACCGGGGCAAGACGATTCTGCTGACCACGCATCAGCTCGACGTGGTGGCGGAGTTGTGCGATCGGGTGGCGGTGATCCGTGAGGGGACCATCGTCGCGGATCAGGCCACCGGGGAGCTGTTGTCGCGGTTCCGGCGTCGTGACAGCTACGAGGTCCACATTGAGGGTGTTCCCGCGTTGCCGCCGCTGCCGGGCGGGTTCACCGCCGAGGAGAGTGGCGATTCGACCGTGATCGCCGGGCGGGTGGACGATCCGCGGGTCGTCTATCAGCTGCTGGAGCGGCTTGGTGAGCGCGGCATCGTGCTGCGGTCGCTGGCGCAGGCACAGCCGAGCCTGGAGGACGTGTTCCTCAGTCTCGTCGAGGAGCCCGCCCATGTCTGAGGCACTTGTCGCGCGGCGAAGCGTCGGTTGGTTGTCCATACTGGCCGCTGAGGTCCGCAAGGGACTGACCTCGCAGTTGGCGCATCCGCTGGGTCATGTCATCAGCCTGGTCGTGGGTATGACGATGTACCTGGGTTTGCAGTTCGTGTTGGGGCAGGGGCAGTTGCGCGCCGATCTGCTGCCCCAGACCCTCATCGCCATCGGTGGCTACTGGTTTCTCCAGTACTCGGCGCTGGTGATGGTGTCGGACCTGGTGGAGGAGAAGAACGCGGGCACCTTCGCGCAGTCGCAGATGTCGACGGCGCCGCCGTGGCTGCTCATGGTCGGACGGCTGGTGACCGCGTCGGTGTTCGGTCTGGTCGTCGCGGTGGCGGCTTCGGCGGTGCCCGCCGCGATCGCGGGTATCGCGATCCCGTGGCGTTGGGCGGCGCTGGTGCCCTATGCGTTGCTGCTCATCGGGATCCTGGCGTTCACGTACATCCTGGCCGCCGTCGCGATTCGGACGCCCATGGTCGGTGTGCTCCAGTCCCTGTTCACCGCGCTCATTCTGCTGCTCAACGGCGCGTTCCTGCCGCTGTCGCTGTATCCCGAGTGGCTGGCGGCGGTGGCGCGGCTACTTCCGACCACTATGGGCATCGAGGCGGTCAACGAGGTGCTGTTCGACGGCGCCACGCTCGCGCGACTGTGGACGTCGGGGAGCCTGCCGCTGTTGGTCGTCCACACGGCGGTGCTCGTCGGGATCGGCGCCGTTCTGTTCTCCCGCAACCATCGCCGGGCCGTCCGTGACGGCAGCCTCGGCCAGTACTGAGAGGGATTAGACATGTCCATCGTTTATTCGACGCGGCCCCGGTTGCTGGGCGGTTTCGGCAATGAGATCGGCAAGGGGCTGGCCGACCTGGTCGCGGGCTGGCGTGGCCTGGCCGTTCAGATGATCACCTTTCCGTTGTTCTACCTGCTCATCGTGTTGTTCATGGGACGCGGGCAGCTGCGGGCCGAGCTGCTGTTGCCCGTCGGCATCGGCATGGTGGCGTTGACGTTCATCCACGAGCAGGTGAACCGGATGTTCTGGAGTTACCAGGGCGATATCCAGTCCGGTGTGCTCGAACAGACCTACCTCACGCCGCTGCCGTCGTGGGTGCTGATCCTGGGACGCCAGATCGCGTCCATCGTGGCCGCGTTGCCCACAGCGCTTTCGGTGGGGGCGACGGGGTACGTCGCGATCGTGGCGAACGGGGGAAGTGTCCACTTCGATCCACGGGTGGTGGTGCCGTTGGCGGCCATCGCCGTGGGCACCTGTGGGCTGGCGTTGGTCCTGTGTGGGTTGACGCTGGTGTACAAGCGGATCCAGATCATCACCCAGGTGTCGGTGGCGGTCTACGCGATCGCGGGCGGGACGCTGGTTCCGCTGACCGACATGCCCGGGTGGACCGCCGTCGTGGCCAGGCTCGCGGTGCCGATCGCGCCGGGTATCGAGGCGATGCGCGACATCCTGCTCGACGGCGATTCGCTGGCCGGGCTGTCCACCGGCTGGGGCCCGGGATGGCTGCTGCTGCAACCGCTGCTGATCGCCGGAGCGGGGGTGCTCGTCTTCTCACGCCTGGAACGGATCGCCAAACGCCGCGGCACCCTCGGCCGCTACTAGACCGTCGACAAACCCTCACCAGAACGGAATAGCCATGAACCTTGCACTGTGGATCGTCCAGATAGTTCTCGCCGTCGCGTTCGCCGCGATCGGTGCCCTGAAGACCACCCGGCCAAAGAACAAGCTCGCCCCGATGATGCCGTGGGTCGCCGACTTCTCCCCCGCGACCGTGCGCTTCATCGGCGCCGTCGAACTGCTTGCCGCTGTGGGGCTGATCGGGCCCGCGGTCACCGGTGTCGCCACGATGCTGGTCCCGGCCGCGGCCGTGGGGCTGGCGGTGACGATGCTGCTGGCGGCAGTCGTTCACGTCCGGCGCGGGGAGGCCAGTGCGGTCGTCGTCAACGTGGTGTTGCTGGCGCTGGCCGGGTTCGTCGCCTGGGGACGGTTCGGCGCGTACGCGTTCTGATCACCGTCATTTCTCGTCGGACGGGGCCCGGTACCGCCAGAAGGACGGCAGCAGGGCCACGGCCGCGAACACGCAGATGACGACGAGAATGCCGCCGCCGGTCGCGGCCACGGCGGTTCCGGCACCGGCGGCGGCCCAGCCGTGGGTGAGGTCGGCGATGCGGGGGCCTCCGGCGACCACGACGGTGAAGGCACCCTGCATCCGGCCGCGCATCTCGTCGGTGGCCGCTGTTTGGAGGATCGCCTGCCGGTAGATGGAGCTGACCATGTCGGCGGCGCCGCCGATCACCAGGAACATCGCTGCCAGCCACAGGTTGCCGGACAAACCGAAACCGGCTACGGCGAGACCCCACACCGCGATCGAGATGGTGACCGCGACGCCCTGTCGGCGCACTTTGGACACCCAGCCGGACAGCAGGGTGATGACAAGGGAACCGATCGGAATGGCCGCGAACAGCCAGCCAAGGGCCAGGCCGCCGCCGGGCGGGTCACCGAAGGTGCGCTCGGCCATCTCGGGGAACAGTGCCCTGGGCATACCGGCGACCATCGCGATGATGTCGACCACAAAGGACGCCAGCAGGACCTTCTTGACCGCCATATAGCGGAAGCCGTCCAGGACGTCACGGATGCCCGCGCGCCCGAACGTGCCCGACAGCGGCGGCAGCGCGGGAAGGCGCCATACCGCGATCATGGTAAGCAGCAGCGTTATCGTATCGATTCCGTATAGTGTGGATAGTCCGATGACGGGCATGAGCGCCCCGGCCGCCAACGGGCCGAAGACGGCGGAGAACATGAACATCGAGCCGTTCAGGGCGGCGGCCGAGGGCAGCAGTTCGGCGGGGACGAGCCGGGCGACCACGGCGTTGCGGGTGGGCATGGTGATGCCGAAGAACGCCTGGTTGCAGGCCAAAAGCACCAGCACCAGCCACACCGAGTCGAGGCCCAGGAAGGTCTGTAGCCACAGCAGTCCGGACACCACGGCGATTCCGGCGTTGCCGATCAGCAGGAGTTTGCGCCGGTCCATCGCGTCGGCGATCGCGCCGCCCCACAGTCCGAAGATCAGCAGCGGCACCAGCGCGACCGCTCCGGTGAGGCCGACCCAGCCGGAGGAACCGGTGATGTCGAAGATCTGTTTGGGGACGGCGACGGCGGTCAGCTGGCTGCCGAAGCCGGTGACGATCGTCGACATCCACAGTCGACGGAACGCGGGGATTCGCAGCGGCCGGGTGTCGACGATGATGGCGCTGAGAGCTTTTCGGGCGCCGCGGGGTCTCGTCGATTGGCTCACGAGGGCTCACCCTATGCGAATTCGGGTGCGGCGCCCCTGTGATCTGTGCCGCCCTCAGGACAGTCGCAGGCCGGGTTTGACGTCGCGGTCGGGTTGCACCAGAACGACTTCGCCGTCGGCGTTGGTCAGTCCCAGCACCAGGACCTCGGACATGAAGTCGGCCACCTGCCGGGGCGGGAAGTTCACCACCGCCAGGACCTGCCGTCCCACGAGTTCCTCGACGCGGTACAGCGCGGTGATCTGGGCGCTGGACTTGCGGGTGCCGAGTTCGCCGAAGTCGATCCACAGCCGAAAGGCGGGTCTGCGGGCCTTGGGGAACGGCTCGGCCCGGGTCACGGTGCCCACCCGGATGTCCAGGGCGGTGAAATCGTCGATGGTGACCTGCGGCGCGACCGGTTCGTTCATGGGGACCGAGTCTAGGAGCGATCGCCCCGCGAGCGGCAACCGGTTTTCGACGGACGGGACGTCGGCCGGACCACAAGTCATTACTCGCGGGTAACATGGCGGCGTGGCCGATTACGAGCAGCACTACATCGACGGTGACCGGTACCGGCTGGGCGTGCACCGGTACCCCAGCGCCGCCGAGCGCGCGGTGATCATGCTGCCCGCCATGGGCGTGCCCGCCGGGTACTACCGACGGTTCGCGTTGCAACTGCGGGAGTTCGACTGCGACGTCAGCATCGTCGACCTGCGCGGCACCGGCTCCAGCACCCCCAAACCCGCCCGGCGCGTCAACTTCGGTTACGGCGACCTCGTCAACGACATCTCGGCGTTCTACGAACGGCTCGCCCCCGACGTCGACGGCCGTCCGGTGCTGCTGCTGGGACACAGTCTCGGCGGCCAGCTGGGCCTGCTGCACCAGGCGCTGCGCGGCAGCGCCGGCATCGACGTGAGGGCCGCCGCGCTGATCGCGTCCGGGCTCCCCTACCACGCGCTGTACGGGCGGCGCTCGATTCCGTTGTACGCCATCGCTTCGGGCATGTCGGCCGCCTCGGCGATCCTGGGCCACTGGCCCGGTTACGGCTTCGCCGGACGGCAGCCCCGGCGGCTCATCCGCGACTGGGCCCACACCGTCCGAACTGGACGATTCCCGGACCTCGACGGCCGCGACACCGAGGCGGCGCTGGCGGAGCTGAAACTGCCGGTACTGGCGATCACCGTCCAGGGCGACCCGCTCACTCCCCCGGTGACCTCGCGGCACCTGACCGGCAAACTGGCCGCCGCCGAACTGGAGACCCACCACTACCGGCACGACGAGGCCGGTGCCCGGCTCGACCACTTCACCTGGGCCCGCAACTCCGAGCCGTTGACGCGGCGGCTGCGCGACTTCCTCGACCGCGCCTGAGTCGCGACGGACACCGGGTGCGATGAGTCGTGAATTCGTCACTGCTGAATAATTCTTGGATCCCCGTCAACTTTCAGTGACCAACCGGCAAGCAAGGCCAGCCATGACGATCGCGTCCACCATCCTTTCCATCGCCCTGATCGCCTTCTTCGGCTCGCTCGGCGGCGCCAAACTGGTGCTGGCGCCCTCGGTCGTCGAGCACGTCACCGCGCTCGGCTTCTCGATGAGAGCCTGCCGGATCATCGGTGGCCTGGAGATCGCCGCGTGCCTGGGCCTCATCGTCGGCTTCTTCTGGGAACCCGTCAGCCTCGTCGCCTCGCTGGGCCTGTTCACCCTCATGATCGGCGCACTGCGGGCCCAGTTGTGGGCGGGCATCGACATCAGGACCGCTCTGCCCGCCGTGTGGCTCGGCGCGGTCGCGCTGGCCGCCACGGTGATCACCGCCGTCAACCTCGCCGTGTGACCGACGTCACTCCACATCGGTTTGACCCTCACGCGACGTGAGCCCCGACGATTCAGGGCATGAGCGAATTCAAGACACCGGTCCCGAACCCGGCCCTCGACGCGGTCGCCCCCGACGTCTACCGCGAGATCTACGGCATGCCGATGTTCACCATCGTGCCGACGGCTGATCTCGAGGCGTCCAAGGACTTCTGGCTCGACGGACTGGGCTTCATCGACCTGTTCAGCATCCCCGGCGGGGTCACCCACCTGCGGCGGTGGGCGTTTCAGGACGTGCTGCTGGTTCCGGGCGAACCCCCGGCCGAGGCACCGGCGCAGAGCCTCAACTTCGCGTGCGTGCTCAGCCAGATCGAGGAGGTCCGGCAGCGCTGCGAGAAGCTGGTCCCCGGTTGCACCGACGGCCCGCGCGAGATGCCGTGGAACTCCGTCGAACTGACCGTCATCACGCCGGAGAACGCACGGATCGTCATGACCGCCGCGCGACCCATCGACCCGAACAGCCAGATGGCCGCCGACTGGCGCGCCGTGGGCATCCCGATCCCGGAGAACCCGTGACAAGCGTCGGCTGGCCGATGTCGGCGGTGCGGCCCGGTCTGGTGAGCGACACTGGTGCGATGACCGGTGACGACACCCGAGGCGGACCGCCCGCCGACACCGACGGCCTCACCGTCGGCCGAACCGCGAACCTGGTCGGGGTCAGCATCCGCACGCTCCACCACTGGGACTCGATCGGCCTGGTCAGCCCCAGCGACCGCACCTGGGCCGGATACCGGGTCTACTCCAACGAGGACATCGCCAGGATCCACCGGGTGCTGGTGTACCGGGAGCTGGGCTTCGAACTGGCCCAGATCGGCCGGATCCTGGACGATCGTGGAGTCGACGCGACCGAGCACCTGCGTCGACAGCGCGGCCAGCTGGTCGAGCAGATCGATCGACTCCGCTCGATGGTGGGCTCGGTGGACCGAATGCTGGCCGCCGCGCGCGAGGGCATGCGACTCACACCCGAACAGCAGGTGGAGATCTTCGGAACCGACTGGCGGCCCGAATGGGTCGACGAAGCCCGACAGCGCTGGGGCGACACGACGCAGTGGGCGCAGTACTCCGAGCGGGCGGCGGCGTTGTCGACGGCCGAGTGGGAGCAGGTCGCGTCCGAGACCAGGGCGTTCGAGGCGGACCTGTCGGACGCGAAGCGTTCGGGCGTCGAGCCGGGAACGGCGGCGGCCAACGCGCTGGCGGAACGGCATCGAGCCCTGATGTCGACGTACTTCGACTGCACCCACGCGATGCAGGTGTGCATGGGTCGGATGTTCGTCGAGGACCCCGGTTTCGCCGAGCACTACGACAAGCTCGCGCCCGGCCTGGCGGTGTGGCTGCGCGAGGTGTTGTTCGCCAACGCGCGAGCCAACGGCGTCGACCCGGCCACGGCAGTGTGGGAGTGACCCGAACCAGTAGGCGTCCTCGCGGTCAGTCGCGTTTCGCGGCGGCCGCGCTGATGTCGGCGTCCGGCGTGGCCTCGGCCCTTGCCTTGCCGCGACCGGTGATCGCCACCGCCGCGGCCGTCAGCACCAGCCCGGCCACCAGCCACGGGGACGGCGTCACACCCAGCGCGACCACGTCGATGACCAACGCGCCCACCAGCTGACCGGTGAGGATGCCCAGCGCCATGCGCAGCACCCCGATCACCTTGATGGCCAGCATCGAGAACACCACCAGCAACGACCCCAGCGGTCCACCCAGGTACAGCCACGGCTCCGACGGCAACCGCGACAACGGCAGTCCGTCGACCACGGCGACGACACCGACGATCAGGTACAGGACGCTGGTTCCGGCCACGAAGTTCACCATGCCGGTCGACAACGGATTGCCGGTCACCTCGTTGACCCGGCCGTTGAACGCGCCCTGCAACGCCAAACCCGCACCGATGACGACCACGAACGGCACCAGCCACCACAAACCGGTGGCCAGGTCCCGGCCGACCTGAGCCACCGCGATGGCCACGATCGCCAACGCCGCCCCGGCGAGCCGAGGCCGGGTAACCCGCAACCGACCCGACGGACCCAAACCGACCGCGTCGGTTCCCAAGGCCCCCATGGTGTTACCGCAGACTTGCGCCACAGTGAACAAAGCGACGCCCATGAGCGGAACCGTCAGGGACCCGGCGAACACGTACACGGCGCCGAACAGTCCCCCGGTGTACATCCACAGTGGCAACCGCTGCCGCCAAGCCCGCCGCAAGCCCTCCCGCACCCGGGAAACCGTCGCCAGCGACACGACGAACAACACCCCGCCCAGCGAGTTGCTGATCGCGGCGGCGGTCAACGGCGAGTCGAGCCGCTGCCCCAGCTCCCCGTTGATCGCCGCCTGCCCAGCGGCACAAGCACCCCCCGCGACCACCAACGCCAACGCCGCCCACACCGGCACGACAAGCCGAGACGGGGCGCCACGCGGTCGCGGGACGGTCGTCATATCCGGCACGCGTGAATGTCGGTCACCAGGATTCCCCTGGCCCCCAACTCATACAGGTCATCCATGATCCGGTGCACCTCGGCGCGCTCGGTCATCGACTGCACCGCCACCCACCCCTCACGGTGCAACGGCGAGATCGTCGGCGACTCGATCCCCGGCGTCAACGCGCAAGCCCGCTCCAGATCCTCGGCGAGCACATCGTAGGCGAGCATCACGTAACTGCGGGCCACCATGACGCCGTGCAGGCGCCGCAGCAGCTGGTCCTGGGCCCCGTTCGAGCTGCCGCCACGGCGACGGATCAGGATGGCCTCGGACTCCATCAACGGTTCCCCGAAGATCTCCAGGCCCGCCTGCCGCAGGGTGGCGCCGGTGGACACCACGTCGGCCACCGCGTCGGCGACCCCGAGCCCGACGGCGTTCTCCACCGCGCCGTCCAAGTGCACGACGGTGGCGCTGACCCCGTTGGCGGCCAGGTTGGCGCGCACGACGCCGGTGAACGACGTCGCGATCCGCTTGCCCTCCAGGTCGGTGACGGTGGACGCGGTACCGGGACGGCACGCGTACCGGAAGGTCGAGCCGCCGAAGCCCAGGGCCATCGTCTCCTCGGCCTCGGCGGCGGAATCGACCAGCAGGTCGCGTCCGGTGATGCCCAGGTCGAGGTCGCCGGAGGCGACGTAGGTGGCGATGTCGCGGGGCCGCAGGTAGAAGAACTGAACGTCGTTGGCGGTGTCGGTGGCGGTCAGGTCGCGCGCGGCCCGACGCTGCCGGTAACCGGCCTCCACCAGCATCTGGGTGGCGGCCTCGGAAAGAGAACCCTTGTTGGGTACAGCGATACGCAGCATCAGTCGTCCTCACAGGTGCTTGTAAATGTCGTCAAGGGACAGTCCGGTGGCGAGCATCAGCACCTGCAGGTGGTACAGCAGCTGCGAGATCTCCTCGGCGGTGCGCTCGCGGCCCTCATGCTCGGCGGCCATCCACACCTCGGCGGCCTCCTCGACCACCTTCTTGCCGATCGTATGGACCCCGGCGTCCAGCGCTGCGACGGTTCCCGAACCCGCGGGCCGAGCCTCCGCTTTGGCGGACAGCTCGGCGAACAGCTGCTCAAAAGACTTCACGAGGCGACATTCTGTCAAGACCACTGGATGGGATGCCAGGCGGTTTGGCGGAAGTGACGTCTGTCGATGCTGGTTACGGTGGGATGGGTCGGCCATCGCTGAAGTAACGTTCGGGGCGCCCCGGCCAAGCCGGAACGCCCCGAACACAGCTAGCGGATATCAGCCCATCACAAAGCCCGAATCGCCAACGCCGCGTCCAAAGCCGCGACGGTAGCGCTCCACCCCTTGTCCTCGGACGAATCCGGATACCCGGCCCGATCGATGGCCTGAGCGTCGTTGTCCACCGTCAGCACACCGTGAGCCACGGGAGTAGACGCGTCCAGCGCCACTCGAGTGAGCCCCTCCGTGACGGACTTGCACACGTAGTCAAAGTGCGCGGTATCGCCACGCACCACCACGCCGAGCGCGACCACAGCGTCATAGTTGCGCGCGAGCGCTTGGGCCACAACGGGAAGCTCCACCGATCCCGCGACATGCACAACCGTCACGTCCGAGACCCCGCACGCCTTGGCCGCAGCCTGAGCGCGCTCCGTCATCTGTCCGACGAGCTCGCCGTGCCAGCGGGTCGCGACGATACCGAGGCGCAGGCCAGCGGCGTCGACGGTCTCAAGGTCAGGCGATCCGTGTCCAGCCATCACACACTCTCCAGGTCGTCGAGAAGGTGGCCCATCCTGTCGCGCTTGGTGCGCAGGTAGGCAAGGTTTTCCGGGCGCACGGCTCCGGCCAGCGGAACCCTACCGGTGACCGAGAGGCCGAAGCCTTCGATCCCCGCGCGTTTGGCGGGGTTGTTGGTCAGCAGGCGCATCGACTTGACACCGAGGTCGGCCAGGATCTCGGCTCCGGTGCCGTAGTCACGGGAGTCGGCGGGCAGACCCAGGTCCAGATTCGCGTCCACCGTGTCGCGGCCCTGGTCCTGGAGTTCGTAGGCCCGCAGTTTGTGGAGCAGGCCGATGCCCCGGCCTTCGTGGCCGCGCATGTAGAGGACGATGCCCCGACCTTCGGTCGCGACCGCGCGCATGGCGGAGTGGAGTTGCGGGCCGCAGTCGCAGCGCAGTGAGCCGAAGGCGTCGCCGGTGAGGCATTCGGAGTGGACTCGCACCAGGACGTCGGTGCCGTCGCCGATGTCGCCGCACACCAGGGCGACGTGTTCGGAGCCGTCGAGGTCGGCGCGGTAGCCCACGGCGGTGAACTGGCCGTGTTCGGTGGGCAGGCGGGTTTCGGCGACCCGGGTGATCTGCTTCTCGGTGCGGCGGCGGTGCGCGACGAGGTCGGCGATGCTGATGACGCGCAGGTCGTGTTCGTCGGCGAACGCGCGCAGGTCGGGCAGGCGCTTCATGGTGCCGTCGTCGTTGACCATCTCGCACAGGACGCCCGCGGGGCGCAGGCCCGCCAGGACGGCCAGGTCGATGGCGGCCTCGGTGTGGCCCGGACGGCGCAAGACGCCGCCGTCCTTGGCGCGCAACGGGACCATGTGGCCCGGGCGGCGCAGGTCGGTGGGTTTGGTTTCCGGGTCGGCCAGCAGCCGGATGGTGCGGGCCCGGTCGGCCGCGGAGATTCCGGTGGTGATGCCGCTGCCCGCGTCGACCGTGACCGTGTACGCGGTGCCGCGCGGGTCCTGGTTGACGGTGTGGGCGGGCGGCAGTTCGAGCCGGTCGGCGTCGGCTTCGGTGAGTGGGGCGCAGATGTAGCCGGAGGTGTAGCGGACCATGAAGGCCAGCAGTTCCGGGGTGGCCTTCTCGGCGGCGAAGATGAGGTCGCCTTCGTTCTCGCGGTCCTCGTCGTCGACGACCACGACGGGGCGTCCGGCGGCGATGTCGGCGATAGCGTCGGGGACGGAATCCAGCATGCTCATGACTTGGCCTCCAACAGCTTTTCCACGTGCTTGGCGATGATGTCGGTTTCAATGTGGACCGGGTCGCCGGGTCGCTTGCGGCCCAACGTGGTCAGTTGCATGGTGGTGGGGATGAGGCCGACGCTGAACTCCTCGCCCTTGACCGCGACGACGGTCAGCGAGACACCGTCGATCGTGATCGATCCCTTTTCGACGATGTACTTGGTGAGCGCCTCGGGGACCCGGAAGGTGACGGTCTCCCATTCGGCTTCGGGTTCGCGGCGCAGGATCTCGCCGACAGCGTCGACGTGGCCCTGGACGAGATGCCCGCCCATGCGGGTCGACAGGGTGGCGGCGCGTTCCAGGTTGACCTGGTCGCCGGGTTTCAGCGTGTCCAAGGCGGTGCGTTTGTAGGTCTCGCCCATGACGTCGACGGTGAAGACGTCGTCGGTGACGGCGGTGACGGTGAGGCAGACGCCGTTGACGGCGATCGAGTCGCCGTGGTGGGCGTCGGAGGTGATGAGCTTTCCGCGTATCGACAGGCTCGCGGGGGCCGTGGCGACGATCTCGCCGAGCTCTTCGACTATTCCTGTGAACATTCCTCGTGCTTCCTTTACCTGCGGTAATGGTCACACGGCAGGCGGGGAAACAGCGAGTCGCGTACACAGGGGAACGTCGGTTCCCAGGCGTACACTCGCGCGCTAACTACCATCCGGACTTTAACCGTCGGCCTCGGAATTTCACCGAAGTCAACCGTCCACCGGCTGTGGACGGGTCGCGGGCTCTCACCGCCGGCTCGGAATTTCACCGACCCCGCCAGCGCGCATGCTGGTCACCGCTCAGTCTGCCACGGGGTGCGGTCGCCCGGCCACTGTGGTGTCAAAATTCACAGGCTTCTATCTCGGTTGCCAGGGTGGCCGCGGTGGCTTAGCCTGTCGGTCATGTCCGGAATAATTGGCGGCTGGACGGCGATCGTCGTCCAGTTCGCGACCGGGGTACTGACCTCGGTGAAACGTCCCTGGGCGGCGGCGCGAGATCTCGGTCCGCTCCGCTTCCACATCTGACGAATCCTCCCGCTTCGGCGGTTCTGTTACGGCACCCGGGTGCCGTCCTTTTCGTCCCTCGCGGCCGATGTCTCGCATCGAGCATCTATCCATTTCGGACAGGCCGCGCCAGTTTCTCATCGGGTCCCGGTGCCCGCTGTCTGTCCGAGCTTCGACGCGAAGGACTTTCAGCGATGGCACGTTCCTCTTCCCCTGTCCGCGCGCCCAAACGGCGGCGGCTCTCCCAGAACTTCCTCACCGAACCGAGGGTGGCCGCCGCCGTGGTGCGGCTGTCCGGTGTCACCCGTGCCGATCTGGTCGTCGAGATCGGACCGGGGCGGGGCATCCTGACGCAGGCGATCGCGCGCAAGGCGGGCCGGGTGCTGGCATACGAGCTGGATCCGGTGCTGGCCAAGCGATTGGCCGCACGCTACGGCGACGATCCCCGGGTGCACTGTGTGCACCGGGACTTCCTGTCGACCTCGCCGCCACGTGAGCCTTTCTCCATCGTGGCCAATATTCCGTACGCCCGCACGTCCGCGATCGTGGAGTGGTGCCTCAAGGCGCGGGAGCTCGACGCGGCGACGCTGATAACCCAGCTGGAGTACGCGCGCAAGCGCTCCGGCGACTACGGACGCTGGAGCCAGGTGACGGTCGAGTCCTGGCCCCGGTTCGAGTGGCGGCTTCTCGGCCGCGTCGACCGGTACAAGTTCGATCCGGTGCCGCGCGTCGATTCCGGGATCCTGCGGCTGGAACGGCGCGAGACCGCGCTGCTGCCGGGTTCCGCGATGGCCGACTACCAGCGGTTCGTGGCGCTGGGCTTCACCGGAGTCGGTGGCAGCCTGGCGGCCAGTCTGCGACGCGAGTTCGGCGACCGGGCGGTGCGGCGGGCGTTCGCTCGCGCGGAGGTGCATCCGGCGGCTGTTGTCGCCTTCGTCACGCCGCCGCAGTGGATCGAGCTGTTCACGCAGCTCTGCGGCTTATCGGTGGCGGTGCCCCGGCTCGGCACGACTGGGCCGGGGCACGGCTGAGCGCATATGATCTGCGGTCATGTCGGACTATCTGCGTTCCCTTTTCAACCTGGACGGAAAGGTCGCGCTGATCACCGGCGGCAGTTCCGGAATCGGATTCGGCATCACCGAGGCGCTGGCCCGCGCCGGTGCCGCGGTGGTGCTGGTGGCCCGGACCCAGTCCGGGCTCGACGACGCGGTGGCCGCGCTGACCAAGGTCGGCGGCCGGGCCGCCGCGATCTCCGCCGACCTGTCGAGCCGGGCCGACGTCGCGCGGGTGTGCGACACGGCGGCGGATCACTTCGGGGAACCGGACATCCTGGTGTGCGCGGCCGGGGTCAACCCCCGGCCGCCGCTGGCCGAGTTGACGACCGAGGACTGGGATCTGGCCCTGGAGGTCAACACGACCGCGCCGTTCCTGCTGGGGCAACGGTTCGGGTCCCGCATGGCCGAACGCGGTTACGGGCGCATCATCAACATCGCCAGTCAGCAGGCGGTGCGGGCGTTCGGCAACAGCGGCGGCTACGGCGTCTCCAAGGCCGCGATCTGCGGGCTGACCCGCTCGCAGGCCGAGGCGTGGTCGGCGTCGGGAGTGTGCTGCAACGCGATCTCCCCCGCTTTCGTGCACACTCCGCTGACGGCTGCCGCCGTGGCGATCCCCGGTCGTTCGGAACAGATGGCCGCGCGCACCATGATCGGCCGCAACAGTCAACCGGAGGACTTCGCCGGCATGGCGGTGTTCCTCGCGGGCCCGGCTTCGTCCTATGTGACTGGACAGACCTTGTTCGTGGACGGGGGTTTCTCGGTCAGTTAGTGAGTCTTGGCCCGCGCGCGGCTGTGCTCGCGTTCGGTCGCGCACGGCCACGGCTCACCGTCCTTGGCGCAGTAGAACTCGTAGTTGTAGCCGTCGGTTCCCAGACCGCCCGACTTCTTGTGCGGGCCGTCGGGCTCAAGGCGAAACCAACTGGGGTAACGCGAACCGCCGTTATCGTCCATTTCTTCCTCCACCAAGAAGAATCGTCCAGCGGCAGTTGAACCACCCCACCACCGCTGCCTGTACATGATTGCGGACTTGACCCACCAAAAGTGTGAGAAACACTCAGAATCTACGCTTTCGGCGACCATTGGTTGTGCGGATTGCTTATGCAGCCCGGGGTTGCCGGTCGTCGGCGACGTAACCGAGGTTGGCCAACTCGGACCAGTCGGCGTTGCGGATCTCGTGCCGTCGATCGTAGGCCACATAGGACCCTGGATGGGATTTGGCCACACTCTTCATCTCCGTGGCAACCGCCACCACCTCTCTGGGGTCGGTGAAATGCCGTTGTCCCGACAGTGCCACTCCGATGGACAGGGTCGGAAGCCTTGCCCGCACCGGATTTCCCTGCCGGTCGGTGGACTCGATGTACCCCTGCTGGGCGTCGCGTTCGTCGCACAGCGCCGCGGCCCGGGTCTCGAACTCGGCGATGGCGTGCCGGGTGATGGGCGCGACCAGCAGCAGGTCGCACATGAAGATGAAGTCATCGCCGCCGACGTGACCGATGAACGCGTGCGGCGGCCCGGCCGCCAGCACCGCCCGGTGCAGGGATCCGGCCAGCGACTGGATGAACTCGTCGCCCCGGACGAAGCCGTAGGCGTCGTTGACGCTCTTGAACGCGTCGATGTCGATGTAGCCCAGCGCGAACTGCTTGCCGCCGCGTACCCATTCGGCGATCTCGGCGAGGATGCGCGCGTTGCCGGGCAGACCGGTCAGCGGTGAGACCTCGCGGATCTCGCGGTGGCGGCGCAGCGCCGAGCGCACCCGGGCCACCACTTCGGCGGCGTCGTACGGCTTGACGATGTAGTCGTCGGCGCCGACGGTCAGACCGGCGATCCGGTCGGACGACAGTCCCCGGGCCGTGACCATGATGATCGGCAGGCTCGCCGTCATGGGGTCGCCGCGCAACTGGCGGGTCAGTTCGAAGCCGTCGATGAGGGGCAGATCCACCTCGATGAGCACCAGGTCGGGGCGGCGCCGCGCGATCTGGGCCAGGGCCTGGTAGCCGTCCCGCGCGACGGAGGTGTCGAAACCGTTGTCGCGCAGCTGTCCGGCCAGGTATTCGGCCATTTCGGTGTCCACGTCGACGACGAGGACGAGTTCGGATGGGGTGTCGGGGGCTCCGGTCACTCAGTCACCTCCCACATGTGCCGCCAGGGCACGCAGTCGCTGGATGGCCGCTGCCGGATCGGCGGCCCCGTATACGGCGGTTCCCGCGACGAAGGCATCGGCGCCCGCCTCGGCGGCCGCGGCGATGGTGTCGTCCGCGATACCGCCGTCGACTTCGATGCGCAACTCCAGATGCCCCGACTCGACGGCGTTGCGGGCGGTGCGGACCTTGTCGAGCAGTTCGGGCATGAACGCCTGGCCGCCGAAACCGGCCTTGATCGTCATGATCAGCAGCGTGTCGAACTCCGGCAGCATGTCCAGGTAGGGCTCGATGAGGGTGTCGCGGTCGATGGCCAGTCCGGCCTTGGTGCCCGCGGCCCGCAGGTCCCGCGCCAGCCCGACCGGATCGTCGCAGGCCTCGGCGTGGAAGGAGACGTTGTAGGCGCCCAGCT
Source organism: Stackebrandtia nassauensis DSM 44728 (assembly GCF_000024545.1). GTDB lineage: Bacteria > Actinomycetota > Actinomycetes > Mycobacteriales > Micromonosporaceae > Stackebrandtia > Stackebrandtia nassauensis. The sequence continues at coordinate 2,732,761 of NC_013947.1, read as the reverse complement.
CGGCGTAGCCGACGGCCCAGCGCTTGGGATCGGTGATCATGAGGTGGCAGTCCAGCGGCAGGTCGGTGGCCGCCTTGAGGGACTTCACCACCGGCGTGCCGATGGTCAGGTTCGGGACGAAGTGGTTGTCCATGACGTCCACATGCAACCAGTCCGCGTCCTCGGACACGGCGGAGCAGGCCTCTGCCAGTCGCGCGAAGTCCGCTGCCAACAGACTCGGAGCGATCACTGTTCCTGTGGTGCGCACGATGACAGTTTAGGCACAGAACCGAAGTCAGGTACAGGTCTGACTACGACACAGTTTCGGAACGAATCCGGTCCGGGGTGGCGGTCGGCCCGATTCACGTATACGGTGTAAACATGCTGGGGACCAGGGATCGGATACTCGCCGCGGCCAAGGAAATGGTCGTCACCGACGGCAGTCAGGCCGTGAGCATGCGAAAAATCGGCGCGATTGTGGGCGTAACGCCCATGGCCGTATATCGCCACTTTCCCAACCGGGAGGCGCTGCTGGACGCCGTCGCCGACGAGTGCTTCACCGAGACCGCCGCGAAATGGGCCACGGTGCGGCTGCCGGACGACATCCTCGAGGGCTCGAAGGTGATCGTCGACCTGTTCGTCGACGTGGCACTGGAGAGCCCCGGCCTGTTCAGTTTCATGTTCATCGAGGAACGCCAGGGCGCCCGCCGGTTCCCCGACGACTTCCAGACCGGCGAGTCCCCCACCTTCGAACTGCTCGGCGGGCACGTCGCCGCCGCGATCGCGGACGGCAGGTTGCGGCCGATCGAGCACTGGCGCATCGCGCTGGCCTACACGGCGCTCATCCACGGCCTGACCCAGATGTACATCGGCGGCCGCATCAACCTGTCGGGAGACGACTTCCGGCAGCTTTGTCACGACAATACGGAGTTGCTCGTCAATGGACTCGCCCCTCGTTAGAACCCTGCCCTGGACGCTTGGCGCCGGGCTCACCTCAACCGTTCTGTTCTGGTTCGGCACCAACCTGGAGCCGGTGCCGTGGCTGACCTGGATCGCGGCGCTGCCGGTGCTGGCGCTGGCGGCGCGGGTACGGCCCCGTTCGGCGGCCGTCACCGGCGGCCTGGCCTACGCCGTCGGTGGCATCCCGACGTGGTGGTACCTGCTGGCGACCATCAACGTGCCGCTGCCGGCGGTGCTGGGGATGTTCGCGCTGGCCGCGATCATGCTGGGCGTCGTCACCGGCGGCTTCGGCTGGATGCTGCGCCGCGGTCACCCGGTCGCGGCGGCGGTCTTCGCGCCCGCCGCGTGGGTGGCGATGGAGTTCGGGTACACGTTGGCCGCCTCGGATGTCATGGGCTCCAACACTTCCGTGGCCTACACGCAGGCGGACGTGTTGCCGGTGCTGCAACTGGTGTCGGTCACCGGCACCTGGGGCGTGACCTTCCTGCTGCTGGCCGTTCCGGCCGCCGCAGCGGTGGTGACCGCGCCGGGCGTGACGGTGCGGGTCCGTTCCTGGGTCGGCGGTGCCGTCGCGGTGCTGCTGGCGGGCACGCTGGTCTTCGGTCTGGTGCGGATGGACACACAGGACGGGCAGCTGCGGGCCGCCGCCATCGGGCTGTCCGACACCGGGTCGGTGTCCATTGAGTATGACGCCGACGAGGCCGAGAAGCTGTTCGGCAGGTACGACGGGAAACTCGCCGAGCTGGCGGACGACGGGGTCGCGCTGGCGGTGCTGCCCGAGATCGCGTTCCGGGTCGACGATCCGAAGGACATCCCCGGCTACCTCGACAAGTGGGGCGAGCTGGCCCGCGAACACGGCATCGACGTCGTGGCCGGGATCCGGCTGGCCACCGTCAAGGCCGACCCGCCCGGGGAGGGCAACCCGCACGACGACTACGCCTACAACGCGGCGGTCTACTTTCCCGCCGACGGCGGCGATCCGGTGAAGTACTACAAGATGCGCACCGGGCCGGGGGTCGGCCCGTGGCTCAAGCTCGGCGACGAACCCAAGTACGTCCCCGGCAGCGACAACCGGCTCGGGCTCATCGTGTGCGGCGACCTGGACCACCCCGACGTGGCCGCCGCGTTCCGCGACGGCAGTGCGGCCGTCCTGTTGGGACCATCGCTGGAGAACCGCAAGAACCCGCAGGTCGACGCGTGGTGGCACAGCCGCGCGGCGATAACCCGGGGCGTCGAGCAGGGCATGTCGCTGGTGCGCTCGGCTCAGTTCGGCGTCATGACCGTCAGCGACGCCTACGGACGGATCCTCGCCGAGGACACCCGCACCGCCGTCGGCTCGGTGTCGACCGAGCGCGTCACCACCGTCTACTCCCGGCTCGGCGACTGGTTCGCCTGGCTCTGCGTCGCGCTGTTGGCGGGCAGCCTCGTGGCGGCCGTGCGCCGCACCACCCCTATAAGTTCGCAAAAGGACAGAGACCATGAACTCGTCAAGGCTTAATCTCTTGCTGACGATCGCGGCCGTCGTGGCGACGGCGGCGCTGTACGCCTTCGGGTTCGCGCTGGATCCGTTGCCGTGGTTGGTGTGGATCGCGCCGCTGCCGATGCTGTTGCTGGCGCCCCGGCTTGGGGTGTGGAGTGTGGTCACGGCGTCGGCGGTGGCGTGGCTTTTGGGTGGTCTGCGGCTGTACTGGTACTTCTACGACGCCATCCAGTTCCCCGTCCCGGCGTTGCTGGCGATCGCGGTGAGCACGTCGGTGGGTTTCGCCGCCTGTGTGCTGTTGTTTCGGGCGCTGGTGCTGCGGCGGCACTTCGCGTTGGCGGCGGTGGGTTTCGCGTCCGCGTGGGTCGCCTTCGAGTACCTGATGTCGCTGTTGAACCGGGAGGCGGCCGGAAACTGGTACAGCATCGCGTACACGCAGGCCGACCTGCTTCCGGTGCTGCAAACGGCGTCGCTGGCGGGCACGGCGGGGATCGCGTTCCTGTTGATGGTCGTCCCAGCGGCGGTCGCGGTCTGTTTCGCCCCCGGGGCAACGGTTTCGGCCCAGGCGTGGGTCGGCGGCGGTGTGGCGGTTCTGCTGGCCGCCGCGCTGGGATACGGGTTCGCGCGGCCACAGCCGAGCGACGACGCGACCCGAACCGCCGCGCTGGCCTATCCGCGCGACGACGGCTCGGCGAAGGTGGGAACGCCGGAACACCAGCGGGTCTTCGAGCAGTACCGCGACGGGGTGCGGGACCTGGCCGCCGAGGACGTCGTGACCGTCGTGTTGCCGGAGAAACTGGTCATCGTGGACAAGAAGCACAAGGACGACTACTTCGCGCAGTGGGGGAAGGTCGCGCGGGGCGCGAAGATCAATGTGGTGCTGGGTATGGAGCTGGAGGAGCAGGACCACGTGTCAAACGCGGCGGTGTGGTTCCCGGCCAACGGTTCCGAGCCGACGATATTCCGCAAGCACCACATGATCCCGGGGTTGGAGAGCTACCTGAAGCCCTCGGACGAGCTGACGTTCGTGCCGGGACCGGACTCCTGGGCGCTGGCGATCTGCAAGGATCTGGACTTTGTGGACTTCGTCGCACGGTACCGGGAGGCGGGGGCGACGATCATCTTCGCTCCGGCGCTCGACTTCGACACCGACGGCTGGTGGCACAGCCGGGTCGCGGTGACGCGGGGCGTCGAGCAGGGCGTGTCGCTGGTGCGGGCCGGGCAGAAGGGGCTCGTGACGGTCAGCGACCAGTACGGGCGGGTGCTGGCGGAGGATGCCGAGGTCGCGGTCGCGGAGGTCGGCACGAACGGCGCGTCCACGGTGTACTCGCGGTTCGGGGACTGGCTGGTGTGGGTGAGCCTCGGCATGACGGCGTTGGCACTGGTGTTCGCGGTGCGGCGCAAGGCGGTCCTATAGTGACGACATGCCTGTCGAGGACCCCGCCTCACCCCCGAAGCAGCTGCGCCCGATCTCCTGGTGGATAGCGGTTTGCGGCATCGCCGCGATCGTCGTGTCCATCTGGGGCGTCTACGAGTGGCTGTCGGCGGCTGCCGCCGAGGCCCCGAATCCGAAGGCCGCCCAGGTTCAGGTGGACATCATCCGCAACGCGCTGACGGTGGGCGCGGGGCTGGGTGGCGTCGCGGCGCTGCTGCTGGCGTTTCGGCGGCAGCAGTTCGTGGAACGGCAGCACAAGTTCTACGAGGGACAGCAGTACCACCACGAGCAGACGACGAAGCTCGACTACGAGCAGCGGGAGCGCGCGGCCCGGCATGTCGAGGAGGACGCCGCGCATCGCCGGATCACGGAGATGCGGATCCAGGCGGTGGAGCAACTGGGTTCGGACAAGGCGCCGGTGCGGATCGGCGGGCTGCACAACCTGGAGCGGCTGGGTGAGGATCATCCGGAGTTGCGGCCGTTGGTGTTGTCGGAGATCTGCGCTTATCTGCGGATGCCATATGCGCCAGGCGAAGACGATGACGGCGACATCGACGCCTATTCACGGGTCGAACGGCAGGTACGGCTGACGGCGCAGCGAGTCCTCTTGCGACACTTGAGGAACGGTCCGAGTTTCTGGACGCACAAGGCGCTGGATCTGACCGGCGCGGTCTTGATCAACCTGGACCTCAACGGATGCGAACTGCACGGCGCCAACTTCGAGTCCGCCCATTTCAGTGGCACGACTTCCTTTGACCAAGCCAAGTTTCACGGCACCGTGAACTTCACCGACGCCACCGCCGACCATGAGCCGAACCAGTGGCCGCCGGTCTCGAAACCCCGCCGGGAGTTACCGGATCGGGTCGAGCAGTCGCCGTCGCTTCAGCAGCGACCGGCTGACCACGTCGTCGCGGGTCCGGTTGGCGGCCGGGCCCGGGGATGTCGCGATATCGGCCAGCCGCACGCGCTCGCCGCAGGTCGGGCAGTTGAGGCGGTCGGCCAGTTCGGTGCCGCACGGGTCGTGTTCGTAGATCAGGTACGGTCCGGCCTCGCTGTGGAGGTATTCGTTGGACCACTGCGACAGTGAGGCCAGGACGGGCCACAGCGCCAGCCCCGTGTCGGTGAGGGCGTATTCGGCCCGCGTCGAGCCCTCGTGGCTGTCCTTGGACAGCACGCCCATGTCGGTCAGGTACTGGAGCCGTTCCGACAGCACCGCGCGCGGAATCTCCAGGTGGGCCAGGAAGTCGCTGAAGCGGCGGACGCCGTAGAAGGCGTCGCGAACGATCAGCAGCGTCCAGCGTTCACCGACCAGTTCCAGGCCGCGCGCCATCGAACAGTCCTGGTTGCCGTAGCCCTTGCCGAGTGCCATGACGTCCATCATAGCGAAACTCAGTTCAATCACCGAACCAAAGCTGTTAGGGTTCCGACAGTTCAATGACCGAACCAAGGAGCCCTCCCCATGGCCGTCGCCTCCCCTACCGCCCCACAGACCCGATCGCGGGCCGTACTGCCGATCGCGTGCGCCGCGATCGTCCCGGTGCTCATGAACTACACCTCGCCGTTGATCTCACTGCCGGAGACCGCCGCCGGAGTGGGAGCCGGACCGCTCGCGCAGACCTGGATCATGAACGCCTCTCCCCTGGGACTGGCCGCCGCGCTGCTGGTGGCCGGGATCCTCGCCGACAACTTCGGACGCCGGCGGATGCTGTTGGTCGGCGCGCTCGGGATGGGCTTGACCAGTGCGATCGTGGCACTGTCCACCGACGCCGCTGTCCTGATCGGAGCCCGGATCGGGCAGGGAGTCGCGGGCGCGGCCATCATCGCCGCCAGCCTCGGCCTGCTCGGCAGCAACTACACCGACCCGGCCGAGCGGGGCCGGGCGACCGGGCTGTGGGCCATGGCCTTGGGGGCCGGGCTGGCCGTCGGGCCGCTGGCCACCGGGGCGCTCACCGAGGCGTGGAGCTGGCGGGCCATCTACTGGGTCTACGCCGCCGTGTCGATCGCGCTGGCGGTCGCCGTCACCAGACTGGACGAGTCGCGCGCCGAACAGCGGCGACCGGTCCACTATGCCGGGATCGTCAGCTTCGTGTCCGGAATGTGCTTCCTGCTGGCGGCGATCACGCTGGCCCGCACCGGTTGGACGCGGCTCCCGGTGCTGGTGCTGCTGGGTGCGACGGTGGTGGCGCTGGCCGGATTCGTGGCACTGTCGCTGCGGCACCACGCGCCGATGGTCGACATGCGACTGTTCCGGCACCGGCCGTTCCTGTTGTCGGTCACCGGTTCCGGCCTCAACGGTCTGCTCATGATCGGGGTGATGAGCGTGCTGCCCACCGCGTGGCAGCACACCCACCACTTCGACGCGCTGCACATGGCGATCCCGTTCACGGTGTACCCGCTGGCGGCGCTGGTCATCGCGCGGCTGGCGCGATACGTGCCGGTGCCGCCGATCCGGCTGCTGGCCATCGGCTATGGACTGTCGCTGGCGCAGCTGCTCATGGTGGGTTCGATGACGAACTGGTCGATGCCGCGGGTGGTGATCTCGTACCTGATCGCCGGGATCGGCGCCGGTTTCGTCAACGCCGCCAACGCCCGGATGGCCGTCGACAGCGTCCCCTCCGCGAACGCCAGCATGGGTTCGGGCGCGGCCAACACCGCCCGCTACGTCGGTTCGGCGATGGGGGTCGCGATCGGCATCGCCGTGGTCGGCGGGCTGGGCTGGGCCGACGGCGTCAACTCGGTACTGATCGGCTCGGCGGTGCTGCTGGGACTGGCGGCGCTCGGTTACGCGTCCGTCGGCCGGGTCCGTCGCCCCAGCCTCGCCTGAGAAGGTCTGTCGGCGGGGCTAGACTCCCACCGTCCCCCGCCGACAGACCACAGGAGAATGACGGTGAACACCCCGTTCCAGCCGCCCACGTTCACGATCGTCATGCGTGGCTACGACGTCGAGCGGGTGAACCAGCTCGTGGCCAGGATCGCCGCGGCGCACGACAACCCGGACGCCATCACGGCCGCCGAGCTGCGGGACGTGAAGCTGCCGGTGGTGGCGCGGGGATTCAAGACCAAGCAGGTGGACCAGTTCCTCGCCAGCACCGTCACGGCCCTGGCAGCAAGTGGCCAGCCGCAGCGGCCCACGGTCGCGGCGGTGCCGAGTCTGTCGACCCGGCCGCGCGGTGACCGGTTCCCGAAACGGTTCGGCAACGCCTACCGTCCCGGCGATGTGGACGCCTTTGTGGAGCGGGTGTCGTCGACGCTGAACACCACTTTGACCTCGCACGAGACCCGGTCGGTGCGGTTCGGCACCGGGTTTCGCGGCTACGCGGTCGATCCGGTGGACGCCTGGCTGGACCAGGTGCAGACCTACCTGCTGTCCCGGGGCCGGTGAGGTAGCCGCACGGCAGCGAACACCAGCGCCACCATCGCGGCGGCGGCGATCGCGCCCACCCACATCGGAGCCTGCGGGCCGGACAGGTCGACCGCCACTCCCCCGAACACGGCGCCCAGTCCGATCGCGACCTGGAACCCGGCCACGAACAGCGCCGAGACCGCTTCGGGCGCTTCGGGTGCCGATCGCAGCGTCAGCACCTGAAGTCCGACGGGGACGGCGCCGTAGCCCAGGCCCCACACGATCAGCGTCACCGTCGCGGTGATGGGGCCGGACACGAGCAGCGGGATCGCGACGGTGGCCGCGACGATGAACCCGCCGCTGGTCAACAACACCGCCCGCAGGTGTCCGCCCGTGAGCGCCCCGGCGACGAAGGTCCCGGCGATGCCCGCGCTGCCGTAGATCAGCAGGACGACCGCGGCGGCGCCGCCGTCGATTCCGGCGGCGGCCTTCAGTGCCGGGGTCACGTAGGTGTAAGCGGTGAAGTGGCCGATCACGATCAGCGCCAGCCCGCCCAGTCCGATCAGGACGGGACGGTTTCGCAGCAGCACGGCCAGGTCCCGGGGCCGCAGCGAACGTCGCGACGGGAGGGCGGGCAGCAGGGTGAGCATCGCGACGAGCACGATCGCCGACAGTCCGGCCAGCGCCAGGAACGCGGCCCGCCAACCGGCGTGGTCGCCGATGAACATGCCCGCCGGGACTCCGGCGACCGAGGCGATCGACACGCCGCTGAAGATCACCGAGCTGGCCCGGGCAACGGACCGTTCCGGCACCAGCCGGGTCGCGAGGCTGGCGCCGATGGCCCAGAAACCGCCGATGGCCATCCCGACCATCACCCGCGCGGCCAGCAGCACCACAAAGCTGTCGGTCAGCGCGGTGACCAGGTTGGCGACCAGCAGCACGCCCATCATGCCCGCCAGGACGAACCGCCGGTCGAGCCGTCCGGCGACGAGCACGATCGTCAGCGCCGCCACAAACGCCATCGACGAGGCGGTGGTCATCAACTGTCCACTCGCGCCGTCCGAGACGCCGAGGTCGGGGCCGATGCGTGTCAGCAGGCCCACCGGCAGCATCTCGGTGGTGACGATCGAGAAGGTTCCGGTCGCCACGGCCACGACGCCGATCCAGCCGAGCGCGGCCGAGCGTCGGGGGCGGGTGGGTGCCGGTGTCAGCGTGGTTGTCATGGCCCAAGACTCAGGTCAGCGCGGGGATGGAACAACGGCGAAGTGGCAATGCTTGTATTAGCGCGGCTAATCGACGGCGAAGGAGTACCGGTGGCGGGCGTGGAGCGCGACGAGATGGAGGTGTTCCTCACCCTCAGCGAGGAGCTCCACTTCGGGCGTACCGCCAAGCGGCTGTTCCTGTCGCAGGGCCGGGTCAGCCAGCTGCTGCGGGGGTTGGAGCACCGCATCGGCGGCCGGCTGTTCGACCGCTCCAGTCGCCGGGTCACACTGACGCCGCTGGGCACCCGGTTCCTGTCCGAGGCGGGTCCGGCGTTTCGGCTGCTCGACGCGGCCTTCCAGGAGGCGCGGGCCAGTACCCGCAGCCTGGACGGGGTGCTGCGCATCGGGTTCACCGGCGGCGCCGACCTGACGCTGCTGGACGCCATTCCGCGGTTCCAGGAGCGTTACCCCGGCTGTGACCTGGAGATGTACGAGCTGAAGCTGTCCGACCCGTTCGGGCCGCTGCATCGCGGCGAGGTCGATCTGGCGGCGGTGTGCGAGCCGGTCGTCGACACCGGGCTGGAGTCGGCGGGGGCGCTGGCCACCGCGCCGCTGGTGGTCGGCGTCTCGGTGGCGCACCCGTTCGCGTCCCGGTCCCGGATCGCGGCCGAGGAACTGGCCGACTGCCGCATGATCGACATCAAGGAGCCCGCGCCGAGCCGGTGGCGGGAACGCTCCTCGCCGACCCGCACTCCCGGCGGCACCCCGATCCCCCGGGGCCCGGTGGCCTGCACCGTGCAGGAGGTGCTGTCCCAGATCGCCACGAATCGGGGCGTCATGCTGTTCTGCGACAACTTCCCCGCGTACAACGGCCACCGTGACATCACCTTCGTCCCGGTCGACGGGCTGCCCGACTCCCGGTCGACGCTGATCTGGCGCCGGGGCGAGGACAACGCGCGGGTGCGGGCGTTCACCGAACTCGCGGTCGCGGCAGCCCAGCGTGATGGCGTCGAAACTTCGTCTCGCGCATCGGAGTAGGTTCGATACTGGCCACCTTTTCGCCACCCACGCCCGTGACGATGGCATTCGTGTGAAGGAGGGTGTGCAATGAATCGAATTTCCCTGGTGTGTGCCGACATGGCCGGTACGACGGTGTCCGACGGGGGCATTGTGGAGCAGGCCGCTTCGGTCGCGCTCGAGGAGTGCGGGATACCGGCCGGATCGTCCGGTCACGATTCCGCGATGAGCTACATCCGTCAGACCATGGGTCAGTCCAAGATCGAGGTGTTCCGGGCCGTCACCTCCGATGAGGACACCGCCCAGCTGGCCAACGCGTCCTTCGAACGCAATATCTCCGCCCTGGCCACCGACGGGCGGATCACGGCGTTGCCGCACGCGGTCGACGCGCTGAAAGCGCTGCGGGACAAGGGCATCAAGATCGCGTTGACGACGGGTTTCGCCCCGGCGACCCAGGACGCGATCCTGCGGGCCCTCGACTGGGAGACGCTGATCGATCTGGCCGTGGCTCCCGGCAAGGAGCTGCGGGGTCGGCCGAACCCGGACATGGTGCTGCACGCGGTGCTGCGGCTGGGCATCGACGACGTCCGTGAGGTCGCGGTCGTCGGCGACAGCGTCAACGACGTCTACAGTGGCCTTCGCGCAGGGGCCAGTGTCGTCGCCGGGGTCACCACCGGATCCCACGACGCCAACGCCCTGCGCAAGGCCGGGGCCACCCACGTTCTCGACGACATCGGGCAGCTGCCCGGCCTGGTCGGCGCCTGAGGGCATCCACCGATCGGTTGACCGACCGAATCCGCCAGCGGGTCGATTCCGCAGGGCGGCAAGACTTCCAGGATTGGGGCACCAACTCTGGGAGGCTCCATGTCGACGTCCACTGTGCAGCCTGTCGGGCCCGTCGCCGACACCGAACGATCCCTGGCCCCGGATCTGGGCCGGGGTTTGATGCTGGCGCTCATCGCGCTGGCCAATTCCGCTGTCTACCTCTACAACCGGCCCTACGGGGCTCGGCAGCACATCATCGAGACCGAGTTCCTCGATCGGCTGGTCGCGTTCGTCAACACGGTGTTCGTCGAGGTCCGCGCATACCCGCTGTTCGCGGCGTTGTTCGGCTACGGCGTCGTCCATGCCTACCGCCGCGGTCGGGCCGCATCCGACGACCACCGAGCCCGAGGAATCCTGCGACGGCGCGGGTTCTGGCTGATCGTCTTCGGAGCCGTGCACGCACTTGTGCTGTTCTCCGGGGACATTCTCGGCCTGTACGGGGTACTCAGCCTGATCCTGCTGACGATGCTGCGGCTGCGCGACAGGACGCTCCTGATCGTCGGCGGGGCGTGGCTGGTGCTCGCGGCCGTGGTCCAGGGCCTTGTCTACAGTGATTCCGGCCCGAACGAGGAGCGGGCTTTCTTCTGGTCCTTCACCACCACGGAACCGCTCGCGGCCGCCGGACTGCGTGTCGGCGAATGGCTCATGACCCCGTTCGGCTTGGTGGGCGTCTTCAGTGCCGCGCTGGCCGGGATGTGGGCGGCCCGGCACGGAGTACTGGACCAGCCCGGCCGCCACCGGACGCTGCTGAAGCGGGTCGCCGCCATCGGCGTGGGGCTGTCGGTGCTCGGGGGCATCCCGATCGGTACGCAGGTGGCGGGCGTGTGGTCTTCGACCTCCTTCGGCACCGACTACGCGGTCTCCGCGGTCCACGTCGTCACCGGAGTGGCCGGTGGCCTCGGTTACGCCGCCCTGTTCGGTCTGCTGGCCGCCCGGATCGGCAATCGGCCGGGGCCGGTGCTGCGGGCCGTGGCCGCGTGCGGGCAGCGTTCGCTGAGCTTCTATCTGTTCCAGTCGGTGATATTCGTGGCACTGTTCGTCCCGTACACACTGGGACTCGGCGGCGAACTGGGTTCGGCGGCCACCGCGGGCGTGGCGCTGGCGACCTGGCTGGCCGGGGTCGGCCTGGCGGAGCTACTGCGGCGCGCCGGTCGGCGGGGACCGGCCGAGACGCTGCTGCGCCGGTTGAGTTACCGCAGGTCCTGAGAGACTGGCGCCCGTGACGACACCCCACGGACCTCGCCCGGTCTCGGCCTCCGCTGGCCGCCTGGCCGGGCCTGGTACCGCTCCCGGCGGCGATCCCGAGCCCCTGGAACACCGCTGGAACCGCATCTGGGCGCTGCTGCCGTTCGCGTTGCTGGCACCGGCGTCGGTGATAGCCGCCCTCGACACGACCGGATGGATCGCGCGCGGGTTGATCCTCGCGCTGGCGGTGGCTCTGGCGGGCTGGCACATCTGGTGGATCCTGTGTAATCCACAGTGGCCAGAACAGTCGCTGGCACACATGGCGGTGTACTTCCTCGGCGCGATAGCACTGCTGGCCGCGCTGCGTTCGCGGGACGAGGTCTTCGTCATCGCGGTATCCGGCTTCTTTCCGATGGCGTTTGTCGCGCTGCCGGGAGCATGGGCCTACCCCGGAGTGGTGCTGCTGAGTCTGCTGACAGTTCCCGAGGCACCGCGAGGGTTGTGGCAAGGACTGACCCTCGGTGACCTGCTGTTCCCGACGGTGGGGGTGGCGGTGGCGAGTTTCATCGGGGCCATGATGCGGACGGTGGAGCGCGAGGCCATCCGACGCCGCGAGGTCAACGCCCGACTGGTCGCGCTGGCCGACGAGAACGCCGCCCTGCAGGCGCGCCTCGTCGAACAGGCCCGCCAGGCCGGTGTCACGGCCGAACGGGCTCGGCTCGCCCGCGACATGCACGACACCGTCGCCCAGGGGCTGGCCGGGATCGTCACCCAGCTCGAAACCGCCGAGGCCGATCCCGACGACACCGCCCGACGGTTGCGCATCGCCCGTGACCTGGCTCGCGACAGTCTCGTGGAGGTGCGCCGCAGCGTCGCCGCGCTGCGTCCGGCGCTGCTCGACGACGCCGATCTCGCCGAGGCGCTGGCTCGCGAGGTCGACGCGTGGCGGCACCGCAACGACATCGCCGCCACGTTCACGGTCACCGGGACGCCGGTCCCGCTCGACGCGGCGGTGGACGAGGCGGTGCTGCGGGTGGCTCAGGAGGCGCTGTCCAACACCGCCCGGCACGCGAAGGCGTCCCGGCTCGGCGTCACACTGTCATATATGGAGGACATGCTGGTGCTGGACATTCGCGACGACGGCGAGGGATTCGCCGTCGACGCCGAGCCTCGTCAGGGGTTTGGTCTCACCGCGATGCGGCAGCGGGTGGAGCAGCTCGACGGCAGTGTCCACATCGAGTCGAAGCCCGGTGCGGGTACCGCCGTCAGTGTCAGTCTCCCGCTCGACGGTGACGACCAATGACGATCGCTTTGCTGATCGTGGACGATCATCCGGTGGTGCGGGATGGCTTGCGCGGCATGCTGTCGACCCAGTCCGACTTCACCGTCGTCGGTGAGGCCGCCGGTGGAGAGGAGGCGCTGGCGATGCTGTCGGACCACGACGTCGACGTGATGCTGACCGATCTGCGCATGCCCGCCCCGTCCGGTGCGGCGTTGATCCGGCTCATCGCGAAACGGCACCCGCGGGTGCGGGTGCTGGTGTTGACCACTTATGACACCGACGCCGACGTCCTGCCCGCTATGGAGGCCGGGGCGGTGGGCTACCTGCTGAAGGACACGCCCCGCCAGGATCTGTACCGGGCGGTGCGCTCGGCCGCCGACGGCGAGACGGCCCTGTCCCCGTCGGTGGCGGCCCGGCTCGTCGACCGGCTGCGGTCGCCGGGTCCCGCGAGATCGTCCGCGTTGAGTGCCCGGGAGATCGAGGTGCTGTCGCTCGTAGCGGCCGGAAACTCCAATAAGGCCATCGCCGCCGCGTTGTTCATCAGCGAGGCCACGGTCAAGACCCATCTGCTGCACATCTACGGCAAGCTCGGCGTCAACGACCGTGCGGCGGCGGTGGCCGCCGGGTACGACAGCGGCCTGCTGGGTCCGTCCAGTTGAGGTCGTCGCGGCTCATGGCGAGGGGTTCGGGCGGGTCAGGTATTGGTGCAGCCGTCGGGTCTCGCGCAGTAGTTTGCTGGAGCCGCGCCGGGTGGCGGTCTGCGCGATAGTCGGGATTTCGCCGTGGGCGCCAACGGTTTCGGCGGTGCGGGCGGCCAGTTCCGCCAGGTCGGCGAGCCGGTTGGGTGCCGGGTCGGTCGTCAGGAGTTTCGGCAGGGCCGTCGCCAGGATTCGCCAGACCTGTTCGGCCGCACCGGCTTCGGCGGTTTCGCGTAGCGCCACCGCGATGCGGGTGCATTTGCCCAGTCCGGACAGGACGTTGTCGGCCATCGCGTCGGCGAGGGCTTCGGCGTCGAGCTGGTCGCGGGCGGCCAGCACCGTGAGCGCTTCCACCGCGCAGGCGCGGTCGGCGGCGGTGGCGACGGTGAGCCCGAAGGCGAGGCAGGTGGTGAGGCTGACACCGGTCGGGCCGTCGGCTTCGGCCAGATCGGGCAGCATCGCCAGGTAGTAGCGATCTTCCCTGGGCTGGATCAGGTCCCAGTACGCCTCCGGGCCCAGTAGCCAGGCGAGGTGGGCGGCCAGGACGTCGCGGCGGGCCGGGAAGACGGCGCTCCAGGTGCGGGGCCAGTCCGGGCGCTCGACGGTGACGTCTTCCTCCAGGACGCGCTGGGCGAACGACAGTCGCAGCTGGTCCAGCAGTTGCGTGCCGACCGGATTCGGTTGCCGGATCGACACTGTGGCCAGCGGCAGCGCCTTCTCGTCGTCCTCGTCGCCGTAACGGTCGTACATGACCATGGGCCGTTCGACGACGCTGATCTCGGGGCGGTCGCGGGACGCGAGCCAGTCGGCCAGCCGTCGCCCGGCCGGGCTGGTCAGTTTCGCCGCCCGTGCGATCACGTCCGCGTCGGCGTCGTTCGGCAGTCGCAGCAGGGCCTGTTGGAAGTCGAGCTCCCACGGCTGCCAGTCCTCGGATTCGGCGCGTTCGATGCGTTCGATGAGGACGGACGGGTCAATGCGTCCGATCGTGTCGGTCGGGGTGGCCACCAGCGTCGGCACCGGTCGTTCGGTGATGGCCCAGGCGATTTCGGCCAGCCGGTGTGCCAGGACCCGTTCGGGGCCGGACATCCCGGCCAGGCCCTTGCGCCAGTATGAGAGCTGGGTCGACCACTCCTTGGTGCGCTGTTCTTCGGGAACCGTTGGGCCGTAGAGGATGTCCGCGTCCAGTTCGATCGGGTAGGCGTCACCGGCCGCGCGGGCGGCGGCGTACAGGACGCCGTCGAGCAGTCGGGGTTCGAGGCCGTTGTACCAGCGCGGGTCGATGAAGTCGAGTTCGGACAGTACCGGTTTGAGTGCCGCCGCCAGACCGGGACGGTCGCGGTGGCTGAACGTCACCAGTGCCGCCAGGACCGGTTCGATGCTCGCCGGGTCAAGGCGTTCGCCGTGCGGGTCGGTGGTGAGCGTGGCGCGCAGGCCCGCCATCCGTTCGGCGAGCTCCGCGACCGAGGCGATGGGTTCCGGCATCGGCAGCGAGCCGGGAGCGTCGGGTGCCGCGACGGGTTCGGGTGTCGGAACCGGTTCGAGGTCGAGGATTCCGGCGAGGCGTTCGCGTTCGGCGGTGGGCAGGGTCGTCGCCTGGCTCGCCAGGGCGGTACGGGTTTCGGGTGTCAGCACGGCGGCATGGGCGCCGACCAGTGTGACGGCGCGGCTTTGGATATCGGTGGAATCATGTCCGAAGGCGATCGCGCTCGCGGTCATCAGGTCGGCGGCAACATCGGCATGTCGCCGGACCGCTTTGTCGATCCAGGACAGTTGGTCGCGGACAATCTTGCGCTCCGGCCGGAACAGCACCCGTTCGGCGGCGTCGACGACGATGGAGCCGTCGAGGTGCCCGGCTTCGTCGGCGGATCGCAGTGCCTTCTGCGCGACCCCGGCGGTCGCGGGGGCGGCGTCCGGGAGCAGGGCGGCGAAGTCTCGGGCGCGTTCGGCGACCTCGGTCGGGGTGGCCGCGAGGCTCTCCAGCAGTTTGCGGTACGGCAGCAGGTCGCCGGGCCTGCCGCCGCGCAGCAGTCGGCGCAGGCAGCCGTCGATGAGGAATCCCCGCTCGACGTCGCCGCGCTCCATGAGCGATTCCAGATAGGTCGGCAGCGCGAGCTTGCCGTGGTCGGTCCACAGCAGGATCTCGAAGTGCCGCCCGAGGCCGTCCAGGGCGAACAGCGCGTCGAGCATCGTCGGCAGTAGCGCGTCGGCGCGCATCCGGGCCAGGCGTTCGTCGTATGTGGCCTCGCCGTAGTTGATGTAGCGTCCGATCCAGCATTCGGTGAACCCGAGGGTGACCGGCGGGGTGATGCCGAGTTCGGAGACCTTGGCGACCACGAAGTCCCGCCACTCGCTGGATCCCGAGTAACGCAGCCGGGCGGCCAGGCTCTCGAACACGTCGATGATCCAGGCGTCGTCACGAGCGTGCAGTACCCGGGTCAGCCGGTCGGTCCGCTGACGGCTGGCGGTCACCTCGAAGCCGCGCGGGAAGTTGTGCCAGGCCGATTGGAGCAGTTCGGCTTCCCGGCGCAGCCAGTTGGCGACAGCGGCGGCACTGTTCGTGACACCGACGACGGCCAGCCGCGCCGACTCCACGTTGGCCTTGTCCTCGCCGTTCCACCAGGACTTCACGAACGTCGACAGTGGCCCCGACAGGGCCCGGCGCTGCCGGTCGTCCAGTCGCACCAGTTGCTCGGCGAAGTCGTCGACATCACCGGGCTGGCGGGCGGTCAGCCGGGTTTCCAGGTCGTTCCACTCCACGGGGGATCCTCTTCGGGGTCAGGACTCGTCGGAACCGTTGAGACTCATGTGGACGGCGAGCACGTGTTTGCACTTGCCGCGTTCGCCCCGGTGTTCGGCCCACCAGCGGCAGGTGCAGCCCGCCGGGAGGCCGTCGGCGTCGAGCCGCACCTGGTAGCGCTTGTCGCGGCTGGTGACGTTGGCGATGTCTCCGGTGATGTGGACGGCGCCGGAGCGGGCCAGTGCGCGGGCGTTGCGCAGCCGGGGGTTGAGCTGTTCCACCTTGTCGGCGTCGTAGGGCAGTTCGCGGTGGAAGAACGACGCGTTGGCCACGTCGTAGCCGACCCGGCCCGCCGTTCCCAGCTGGGTCAGTGCGGCCCGGACCCGCTGCGGGCTCAGTCCACTGGTGTCGGCCAGGACGGCGATGTCGATGTAGGGGCGGAAGTCCAGCAGGTTCCCGATCAACTCGGCGTCGGATTCCACCGCGTCGTCGATGAGCGCGTCGAGGACGGCGCCCTCGCCGGAGAAGCCCCGGCGGGGTTCGGGCGACAGGGTCAGCATCAGCCGCATGTCCGGCAGCACCAGTTCCCAGGCCGACGCGGTCGGTGGCGCCGAGTGGGTGACCGGTGGGCCGTAAACGCGTAGCGACTTGGCGAACCGCAGCAGTGGCCGCAGGGTCTCCAGCCGGGACGGTCCGGCGAGACAGACCGCTCCCGGTGCGGGGCGCGAGGTTCGGCGCAGGCCGCGTCCGGCGACGGACAGCCACACGATGTCGGCGGCCTGTTCGCCGGTCGGCAGTGAGCGCAGGAACCGGGTGGCCTCAGGGGCGGACAGTTCGGCGCGCAGGTCGAAGCGGGGCGTGATCACCTGTACTTCGGCGAAGCCGCGCAGCCAGCGTTGCGGCAGTGGGACCTTCTTCTCGGTGACCTTGGTGTCCGTAGTGGTCACCGACAGTTCCTCGGCGCCGACGTTGAGGCGCAGCGGATCACGTCCGCCTACTTTGGCCAGTGCCTCGCACAGCGCGGCGTTGAAGTCGACATTGGTGGTGCCCCGGTCGCGCATCTCGCCGTCCAGGGCGGCCGAGGCGACGTCGAAGCGCGCGTAGACGCCGCCGCAGGAGGAGAAGGACTCGAACCGCAGTCCGTCGCCGTCGCAGGTCACCACGGGGTCGCGCAGCGAGGCCAGGCCGGGCTGGAAGTACCGCGCCCTGGCGACAGCGGCGGTGGCCAGCAGTCCGGTGGCGGCGGTCTCGGGGTGCTGGAGGAAACCGGTGAAGAAGTCGGGGTTGGCGGCGGCGCCCTGGGTCGTCACGCCGCCGGAGGTGGCCAGGCCGAGTCGCCCTGAGGCGATAGTGGAGGGTCGCAGGTAGCGGTAGACCTGGGGGGTCGTGGTCATGCCGTGCACTGTATACGTGGCATCTGACTGCCAGCCTGGTCAGTCGCGCCGCAGGATCGCGCAGAACATGGCGTCGGTGCCGTGGCGGTGCGGCCACAGTTGCACGGTGGGGCCGTCGCCCAGGTGCGGCAGCTCGGCCGGGAACAGCGGCCGGGCATCCACAAGGGAAGCGCCGGTCGCGGTGGCCACGATCTCGTGGGTCTCGGCGATCACCGGTGAGCAGGTCACGTAGGCGACCACGCCGCCGGGGCGCACCAGCCGCAGCGCCGAGGCCAGCAGTTCGGTCTGGAGTTCCCGCAGACCGTCCAGGTCGGATTCGGCGCGCCGCCAGCGGGCCTCGGGACGGCGCCGCAGCGCACCCAGGCCGCTACAGGGGGCGTCGACGAGGACGCGGTCGAAACTGTCGCTTGTGGTGTACGTGCGGCCGTCGGCAGTGACGACGTCGACGTCGAGGTCCTTGGTCGTCTCGGCGACCAGCCGGGCCCGGTGTTCGGCGACCTCGACGGCGGTGAGCTTCGCGTCGCGCCGCGCGGCGAGGCTGCCCAGCAGCGCGGCCTTGCCGCCGGGGCCCGCGCACAGGTCGAGCCAGCGTTCGTCGCGGCCGGTCAGCGGGGCGGCGGCCAGGGCCAGTGCGACGAGTTGGCTGCCCTCGTCCTGGACGTGGGCGCGGCCGTCGCGGATCGCGGCGAGGTCGCCGGGGTCGCCGCTGTCGAGTTCCACGGCGTACGCCGACCAGCGGCCGAGACTGCCGTCGGTCTGTCGTGCGAGTTCGGTGGCGTCGATGAGGCCGGGCCGGGCGCACAACTGCACGGCCGGGGAGACGTTGTCGGCGGCCAGGGCCGCGACGAGTTCGTCGGGCTCGGCCTCGGCCCCGTCGGTGTCGCCGTGCGGCTCAACGGCACCGGCGGGGCTGTCCGTCGCGGCGGCCCGCGACTCGTCACGCCGGACCGCGGTCGGGTACGTCTCCGGCAGGAACCCGGTCTCGTCGACCTCGACCCGCAGCTCGGCCGGGCCGGTTGGCCCGGCACCGGAGTCGGACGGTTCGCCGCTGGCCGAGCCGGACTCGGACGGACCCGCCAGTGCCTCGGCGAAGCGCCGCACGATCCACTCCGGATGCGACTGTCGCAGCGCCAGGTCGGCGAGTTCTTCGCCGGTGGACAGTTTGTCGAGCCAGTCCTCCAGGCTGTAGCGCGAGACCTTGCGCATCACCGCGTTGACGAAACCGGCCGGACGGTGCCCGCATACCTTGCGGGCCAGCGAGACCGTGGTGTTCGCGGCCGCGTGGGCGGCGACCCGCGTGTATAGCAGCTGGTAGACACCCAGGCGCAGCACGTCGGCGACCGACTGGTCCAGGGCGGAGACGGCACGGCCGCTGGCCGAGGCGATGACCGCGTCGAGACTGCCGCGCCGTCGCAGGGTGCCGTAGCTGAGTTCGGTGGCGAAGGCGGCGTCGCGGCCGCTGACCCCGCGGTGCCGCAACAGTTTCGGCAGCACCAGGTTGGCGTAGGCGTCCTGTGTGGAGACCGCGGCCAACACCTCGTAGGCGATCCGGCGCGGATTGTCCACGGTGGCGCTGCGGCCGTGGCGGCCGTGGCGCGGGTCGCGGCTGGCGCCGCGGTCGTGACGTCGGTCGGTCACGAGAACACGATTTCGTCGCTGGTGTGCAGTCCCCGGCCCCAGGCGTCGGCGGCCATGCGTTTCTTGCCGGGCGGCTGGATCTCCCCCAGCCGCACCGGGTCGGTGCCGGTGCCGACGTGCACCGTGGACTTGGAGACCGCCACGGCGCCGGGCAGCAGGGCCGGGCCCTGCGGGTCGGGCGTGACCGGACCCAGCCGGACCCGCTGACCGTCCCAGGTGGTCCAGGCTCCCGGTGCCGGGGTGACCGCCCGGACGCGACGGTCGACGGCGAAGGCCGGGTCGTCCCAGCGGATCCGGGCGTCGTCCACGGAGACCTTGGGGGCCATGGAGATACCGTGCTCCGGCTGCGGGACGGCCCGGGCCTGTCCGGACTCGATGGAGTCCAGCACGTCGCGCAGCAGCTGGGCGCCGGAGTCGGCCAGTCGGGTCAACAGGTCACCGGAGGTGTCGTGCGCGCCGATGGTTTCGGTGAGGCTGCCGTAGATCGGGCCGGTGTCGAGCCCGGCCTCCAGCTGGAACACGCAGGCGCCGGTGACCTCGTCGCCGTGCAGCACCGCGTGCTGGACCGGCGCCGCGCCCCGCCAGGCGGGCAGCAGCGAGAAGTGCAGGTTGATCCAGCCGTGCCGGGGTATGTCCAGTGCGGACTGCGGCACCAGGGCGCCGTACGCGACCACCGGGACGCAGTCGGGCGCCAGTTCGGCCAGCCGGTGCTGGAACTCCGGTTCGCGGGGTTTGGCGGGCGTCAGCACCTCGACGCCGTTGGCGTCGGCCCATTCGCCCGCCGGGGAGCGGTGCAGTTTGCGGCCCCGGCCGCTGGGCGCGTCGGGACGGGTGACGACCGCCAGCAGTTCGTGTCCACTGTCGGCGATGGCTTGCAGGGACGGGACGGCCACCTCGGGCGTTCCCGCGAACACCAACCTCATTTTTTGAAGAACACACCCTTGTTGTCGTGGGGGCTGATCTTGACCTTGACGTCATCGTTGTACCACTCGGCCGACCGGATCTCCTTCATCGCGGCCTTGCGGCGCTCGGGGTCGAGCCGGTCCAGGAACAGGATCCCGTCCAGGTGGTC
Organism: Stackebrandtia nassauensis DSM 44728; assembly: GCF_000024545.1. Taxonomy (GTDB): domain Bacteria; phylum Actinomycetota; class Actinomycetes; order Mycobacteriales; family Micromonosporaceae; genus Stackebrandtia; species Stackebrandtia nassauensis. The sequence goes on along the minus strand of NC_013947.1, from coordinate 2,712,514 downwards.
GGTCTCGTGTTGCAGACAACGCGCCATCAAGCCGGTGCCGACGATCTGCATCGGGTCACCGTATTCGTTGTAGCCCTTGGCTATCACGTTCTGGCGGCGGACGGTGTCGAAATACAGGCCCGGAATGGACAGACAGCCCTCGGGGCCGTCCTGCTCCTCCTCGTCGGGGAACTCCAGCACCGGGTTGGCCAAATGTCCGATGACGTCGTCGACGTCGAAGGCGAAGACGCGCAGTCCGACGCCCAGCTGCGGCGCCGCCAGGCCCGCGCCGCCCTCGTCGAGCATGGTGTCGGTCAAATTCCGGACGAGTTTGCGAAACTCCTTGTCAAAGGTCTTCACCTCGTCGGCGGGGGTACGCAACACCGGATCGCCGAACAATCGAATCGGCACGATGGACATCGACAGGCTCCTCAACAGCTGATTTAGGCGTGTCCGGCAAGTTTAAGTGCCGTTTGCCGCGTGTGACATCCGCATTGGCGCATGAACTACGCCTATGCGAATGTTCCACGTGAAACGGACATTTGCCACATGCCCATCGATCTGTCGAGTTAGGACTTCTTGGCGGGGATGGCGGCGTTGCGCAACTGCACCCACAGCAGGCCGTAGAACAGTGCGATCACCACGATCCCGACGGTCAGCGCCAGTGGCCACGAGGGGTCGAAGTCGTACAGGTTGTCGAGGACCAGCGGCGCGGCCCAGCCGGTGCCCAGCGCCACCTCGGTGCCGGTCGCCATCGCGAACACCGGCACCGCCGCGAAGGTGGCCCAGGCGCCGTAGCGGTAGAACAGCGTGCCCAGCGCCCAACCGGCGAAGAAGTGCGCGCCGAATACCAGGCAGAACTCCAGCAGCAGCAGTCCCCACTGGTCGGGTGAGTCGAACAGGTGCGGCGACTCGTAGTCCAGTTTCCAGCCCGCCGCCGCGTACAGCCGTCCCTCGGCGAAGATCGTCACCGTCAGCATCGCCGCGGCGGTGAGACTGGCCGCCAGTCCGGCGAGCACGCCGCCGATGGCGAAGTCGCGTCGGGTCACGCCACAGGCGACATAGGGTCCCAGCCAGGCGTTGGTGAAGAGCAGTCCCACCACGAACAGCCAGTAGCGGGGCGCGCTGAGGACGAAGTCGACGATGCTGGTGGTCGGGGTGCCGAGGTACGCGACGACACTGATGATGGTGCTGGTGATCACGATCGCGATCAGCCAGATCCCGGCGAACCACTTGAGGTAGTCGGCCAGAACGTCACGAGCGATGCGCGACCAGTTCGGTGCTGCGTGCGAGGTCACGACCTCTCCTCTCCTTGATGACGACGGGGGCGGGCACCCGGCGCGCCGGCAGCGGCACCGGGTGGTGGACGCGGCGCCGGTTGCGGTGCCGGATGGTCTCGGTGACGACGGCGGCGCCGAGGACCGAGACGACGATCAGCAGCGCGACCGCGGTGTGTCCCGGTCGGTACTCGCGGGACAGCTCGGGAGGCGAGCCGGCGAAGAACGCTGCCATCGAGGTGAATGCGATCACGGTTCATCCTCCTTCCACTGTCGGTGGTCTATGTGGACCTGATGGGTACGGTTCGGGTCAGCAGCAGGCACAGCAGCGCCAGTACGGCGACGCTCAGAGCGTCGGCGGACACCGCCACCACCTGCGGCAGGCCGGTGAGGTCGACGCTGGCGAACAGCTCCGACAACGGCTTGTCGCCGAGCTTCACCACGTCCATGAACAGCCCCGGCAGCAGGGCCGGGACGATGACCGCGATCCCGGCGACGCCGCCGTGCCGGTAGAAGGTCACCGAGATCAGCCAACCGGCGAAGAAGTACGCGACGTGCAGCAGCGTGAACTCCACGGTGGATTCGAGCATCCGCGCGGGCGAGGCGACGAACTCGGTCGCGGCCGGGAACGGCGGCAGCCCCTGGGCCATGGCGATTCCGCGTTCGGCGAGGAACCCCAGCTCCATCAGCACCCCGAACAGCGCGGACCCGGCCAGGCCGTACAGCACCGCGCCGATCGTGAGGGTGCGTCGGGTGACGCCGTGTCCGACGAAGATCCGCACGTACTGCGAGGTGACGACGGTTCCGGCGGCCAGCATCAGGTACTGCGACCACCAGCAGGCGCCGATCCAGACGCTCTCCTTCATCCCGGCGGTCGCCGAGACGATGACACCGATCGTCAGGAACAGCAGATACAGTCCGCCCCAGAAGATCGCGGCGACCCACCACTGTGACCTCAGCAGGTTGGCGGTGACCCGGACCGGCCGGGCGGTCGGCGCCGTCATGTCCGCTCCCGCGGCTTGGTCAGGTGCACGAACAGGTCCTGCAACGGCACCGGACCCAGTTCCAGACCGGCGGTCTTGGCGGCGCGCTGCCGGTCGTCGGACAACTCCCCGAACACGGTGACCTGCGCCGAACCGCCCAGCTGCTGCCGGTTCAGCACGGTCAGGCCCTCGGTGAAGGTGTCGACGGCGGCGGCCGGGCCGGTGACGGCCACCCCGCGTTCCCGCACGTCCTCGGTGGGTTCGTGCAGCACCACCTGACCCTTGTCGATGATGAGCACCTCTTCGAACAAAGAGGACACTTCCTCGATGAGGTGGGTCGACAGGATGAAGGTCCGGGGGTGCGCGAGGTAGTCGGCCAGCAGTTCCTCGTAGAAGGCGTAGCGGCTGGGCGCGTCCATGCCCAGGTGCACCTCGTCGAAGATGGTCAGCGGCGCCCGGCTGGCCATGCCGAGCACGACGCCCAGCGCCGACTTGGTGCCCCGCGACAGCGCCCTGACCCGTTTGCGCAGCGGCAGCTCGAACCGGTCGACGAGCTTGTTGGCCAGTTCCCAGTCCCACGAGGCCCGGTAGCGGGCGGCGAAGTCCAGCACGGTGCTCACCCGGCTGGTGTCGCTGACGTCGCCACCCTCCCGGATCAGGCACACCCCGGACATGACGGCGGCGTTCTCGAACGGGCGCTGCCCGTTGACGCGCACCTCCCCCGCGGTCTCGGGCCGGTACGCGGCCAGCACCGAGACCAGGCTGGTCTTTCCGGAACCGTTGCGGCCCAGCAGTCCGACGATCTTTCCGCCCGCTATGGAGAAGGTCATGTCATCGAGGGCCCGGGTGTCGCCGTAGTCGAGGCACAGGCCCGTGACGTCAATTCCGAAGTTCATTGGTTCTCACCGGTTTCTGCTGCTTTGATGTGCCCGACCACGTCGTCGAGCGGGATGCCGATGGTCCGGGCCTCACTGATCATCGGGTCGACGACGTCGGTGAAGAAACGGGAGCGGTGTGCCTCGCGCAGCTTCGCGCGGGCGTCAGGGCTGACGAACATGCCGATGCCGCGGCGCTTGTAGAGAATGCCCTCGTCGAGCAGTTCCCGCAGCCCCTTCGCGGCGGTGGCCGGATTGATGCGGTAGGTGGCCGCGTACTCGTTGGTCGACATGACCTGCGAATCCTCCGCGAGCGCGCCGGAGAGTATGTCGCCTTTGATCCGTTCGGCGATCTGTCGGTAGATCGGACTGCGGTCGTCAAACACGGGCACCTCCTCGTTCGCTAGCTCTGTGGTTCATTACTTGACTAACTAACCATAGAACGTCCGCGCCGATTCGACAACCCCGCCCCCGTTTTCGGTCGTGTCAGTGCGGTGTCAGCCGGGTGGCGGCCGGTCGACGAGTGGCTGCCCGAACTGGCGAACCGTCAGGTGCTCAAGGATCCCGACGGTGCGCTCGACGACACCGTCCCGGCGAAACGGCCGATCAGCGTGCGGGTCCTAGATCCGTTGGGGATGAAGGACACCGGCTTCCACGTGCCCGCCGGCAAGATGGACCGGTTCCCGCCGCTGTACGCCCCCGACTCGCAGACCGGGGAGTTCAAGGTGGAGGACGAGGCCGAGGGCGGGCACCTGGCGTACGGCCTGGGACAGCACGGCGGCTGGGGTTTCGGGATGGCGGTGCGCACCTTCCGGGGTGACTACGCGCCCCTCGGCCAGTTCGGCTAGGACGGCGGCTCCGGCACCTCCGTGTACGCCGACCCGCACAACCGGCTCACCGGGATCCTGCTCACCCAGACCGGAATGTCCACCCCGGACTCCGCGCTGCTCATCAACGATTTCTGGACCACGCTGTACCAGGCGATCGACGACTAGGGCTCAGGAGGGAAGAGGACGTGGCGCCAGCGTTCGGCTGAACGCGCCACGTCCTCGTTGACGTGGTTCAGGAACTGGCTCAAGCGATCCAGCCGGGAGCCAGCGGGGGTTTCAGCGCCGAGTGACTGGGCGCCGCGCGCGGACACGGTGACGATGAGCGCGTCGACGCGCGAGTTGGCCATGACGGTGCGAAACCACGCGTCGTCGTCGAAGACGTAGCGTTCGGCCCGGTTACGGGGATCGCGCTCGCGTTTGATCATCTCCAAACCCTCCAGGTAGCCGACGGCCTTGGAGATCGAGGCGGGGCTGACACCGAGCCGCCGCACCAGTTCGGCCGAGGTGAGACTGCCGCCGTCGGTGGTCAGAAGCGCGGCGAGCACCTTGGCCACCATCTGCGAGAGTCCGGTCTGGACGAACAGGTCCGTCAGCTGCGCCGCCGTCTGCTCGACCGTGCGGGGATCGCGACCGCCCAAATCGACGCCGCCGCGTGCTGGCCGGGGAGTGGGTCGGTGCCGGGGTTCGGGGTGTTTGCTGGCGCGGTGCGCCCGGTCGGCGTAGTAGTGGCGCGGCCCGCCGTTGCGCGTCACCTCGCGGGTGACGGTCGACGTCGGGCGGCCGATGCGGCGCGCGATGGCGGCGTAGGTCAGTCCGTCGCGCAGTCCCGCCGCGATGTGTCGTCGGTCCTGTTGGGTGAGACGTTCTCCGGGCAATGGGTGTCCTTGGGTGTCGAGTCGTCAACCGCTTAATGCAACGACATCATTGCATTAGTCGGCAGAGCCATGCAACGAAATTCTTTATTTTAGCTGCTGCTTCTCTCGTTGCTTCATGAATCAGTGATGGTCTTTCATGCTTATGCAACGTAACTTTTTAAGAGTCGTAAACATAACTCATTCATGAGGGAGACAGCAATGAACAACACCGAGATCCAGCGGGCGCTCGACTGGGCGGTGGCCGAGGTCGGGATTCCCGGCATCGTCGCCCACGTCAAGGACGGCGACCAGACCTGGTTCGGTACCGCGGGCGTGTCCGATCTCAAGACCGGCGCCCCACGCCGACGCGGCGAGCACGCCCAGATCGGCAGTGGCGGCAAGTCGGTCATGGCCGCGATCCTGTTGGGCCTCGAAGCCGAGGGCAAGCTGAGCATCGACGATCCGGTGAACCGGTGGCTGCCGGGCGTGTTGAACGTCAACGGCTACGACGGCGACACGATCACCATCCGGCACCTGCTCCAGAACACCGCCGGACTGTTCGCCACCGGGCTGGCGCCGGAGATCGCGCACCGGTTCGCCACCCGGGCCTCGTTCCTGAAGCACCGGCACCACGAGTTCACCACCGACGACCTGTTCGCGATGACGGTCTCGCAGCCGCCGGTCGGGCAGCCCGGTGAACGGTTCCTGTACGCCAACGGCGGTTTCTACCTCGCCGAGGCGATGATCGAGAAGATCACCGGCAACAGTTTCGCCGAGGAGGTCGAGAAACGGGTCATACGGCCACTCCGTCTGCGCGACACCTACGTGCGTCCCGACAACGACACCACGTACCGCGATCCCCACCCGCGCGGGTACTCGCGGCAGTTCTACAAGGACGGCACCGACCTGAACGCCGTCGACGGGGAGAACTGGGCGTCCTTTCTGGAGGACCCCGATCTGGAACCCCTCGACGTGACCGAGTTCAACACCTCGTGGGTGCCCGGAAACATCGTCTCCACCACCGACGACATGATCCGGATGGTCGGCGCGCTGGCCAGCGGAAAGCTGCTGCCCGCCGAGCAGCACCGCGAGATGTGGACCACGGTCACCACCGAGGGCTCCAACTGGCTGCCGTACACCCGCTACGGCCTCGGTCTGTTCGAGTTCGACCCGGACGTCACCGGCGGGCGGCGGCTGCGCGGCGTCGGCGGCAGCTTCTGGGGCGCCATGTTCTTCACGGTGAGCACCGAGGACGGCGAGCACGTCATCTCGGTCCAGTCCAATTTCGAGCTGGCCTCGTGGGAGGTGCTCCAGCGGATCTTCGAGGCGGGCTTCGGCGTCACCTTCACACCCTGAGCCGGGGTCAGTCGAGCATGCGCTCGACCGCGTCCTTGGCCTCCTTCAGGCTGGAGCCGGTGAGTTCGCGATGGCGTTTGATGGCCTGGATCTTCTTGCCCCGAAGCGCCAGTTCCGTCACCTCCGACAGTTCGGAGGCGGCGGTGTCGATGCCGAGGTGTTCCATGATCTGGTTGAGTTTGCGGTCCACGCGGGCGTGGTGACGCTGGTTCGTCGTCACCAGCCCCGACAGGGTGTTCATGATCAGCACGCTGGTCAGCAGGGTGATCGCGACCAGGATCGTCAGCATGGTCATATCGAATTCCATGGATCGTGAAGGTATCAGTCCTCAAGGGCTGGCACGGCGCGTACGCAGGCCGGACGGATCACCTCGGTGGGTGCGATGTCGCCGGTGATGCGGGCGTGCAGGACCGCGACGCCGCGGGCGCAGGAGCGCAGCAGGGCGGCGGTGTCGGGTTCGTCCATGAAGGTCGCGGCGGCCGAGGCGGCCAGCAGGCCCAGGCGGGCGGCGCGGGCCTTGGCGTTGTCGTAGGGTTCGCGGCGTTCCAGCATCGGGGTCAGGTCGGCTCGGACGTCGCGCACCACCCGGCGGCTGACCGCGCCCAGGGTCGCGTGGTCGTCGGCGGGTTCGCGGGCGACGGCTTCCTGGGCGCGGTCGAGCATCGGGCCCAGTCTGCCGGGGTAGAGCGGGACGTCGTCACTGTCGTCGGTGGTCAGTCCCATGAGGAAGATGTCGAAGCTGGCCAGGGCGCCGGGGACTTCGTCCGGTGCGGTCATCCACGGCGTCAGGAACAGCGAGTAGGCGCGGATCAGGGTGTGGTCGTGGCGGGCCGGGGTGCGGTGCATGCCGCCGTGGCGACGGAACAGCCTGACCCGGTCGGTGGTCTCGATGCGTCGCAGGCCGGGCGATTCGGGGGCGTCGGGGTCGACGATGACTCGGGACGACACTCCCTGGCGCACCTTGATGAGGGCGTAGCGCAGCGCGTCCTCCAGTGGCCGGTCCGGGTCGGTGCCCTTGTCGTAGGCGCGGGCGATCGTGTAGGCGTGTTCGAAGTTGATGGTGTGGTCGAAGTCGTTGGCGAAGGTGTTGCCGGTGCTGAGCGTGTCCTTCCTGGCGGCCCGCAGGTAGGCCAGCGCGATGAGGAGGTAGACCGGGGAGTCCCAGCGGTCTTCGAGCACCGACGCGGCGAAGCGGACGTTGTCCAGTGTGAAGGGTGAGTCGATCCCCTCGGGACAGAACAGCCGGATCTCCTCGTCGTCGCGAGCCCACACCGGTTGCTGGATCAGGCCGGAGTCCCTGGCGTACAGGGCTTCCAGCTCCCAGACACTGGGCAGCCGGTAGTGGCGTTCGTCGCCGTAGAAGTCGTCGGCCCACGCGACCAGGCCGGTGGCGTCGCGTTCCCACAGGCCGTGGGCGGGGTCGCTGTCGGCGGGGGTGCCGCGTTTGAACTCCGGCGCCAGCAGCTGGCCGCGTTCGCGTTCGGATGCCTCCCAGTGCAGCCGGATGAGTTCGTGGCTGAACGGGACCCGGCAGATGGAGGCGGACTCGTCGACGGGGATCAGGTCGTCGCAGCTGCGGCGCACCTTGGTCAGCAGGTGGACCGGCAGGCCGTCGGCGTCGGTGTTGCCGGGGCGTTCCAGCTGGCGCAGCCGCTGGGTGAGTTCGCGGCTGAGCCGGTGGGCGACCTCGGCGCACTCGTAGGCCAGGTCGATGGCGTGGCCCGTCATCGAGTCCAGGCAGGCGGCGACGATCGGGCTGGCGTCGGAACTGGCGCACCACAGGGAAAGGACCTCGCGCCAGGCTGGATCGTCGACGTGTTCGACCAGCAGCGCGACGTCGTCGGGACGGTCGTGGGACAGCACCGAGGCGGTGAGGTACTCGCGGAAGGTGCTGTGCGGGAAGCTGTAGCTGTCGTTGAGGTCGGGAACCAGCAGTCCGTCGTGGACCAGGTCGCGCAGAAAGTCGTCGGCGACGACCTCGCCGGGATAGTCGCGCTGTGCCTCCTCAATGGTCTTGGCGGCGTCGTGGAACGACAGTTCGGTGCGTTTGCCGCGGGTCATGGACAGCGCCAGCCGTCCCAGCAGTTCCCGCTGTTGCTGGATCGAGATGCTCCACTCGGCCGAGGATCCCTTGACCTGGCGGCGACGCAGCAGCATGTCGCACATCTCCTGGTACAGCTCTGCCCGGCTGCCGGGCAGTTCCCGGTTGTACTTGTGGACGTTGGCGATCATCGTCAGCAGCAGCGGCCGGGAGGCCAGGTCGTAGAGTTCGCGGCGCCGGTCGAACTGGGCCTTGAGGTCGCGGTATTCCTTGTCGGCCTGTTCGGCGACGTCGGCGGTGCCCTCCTGGGAGCTGCGTTTCTCCATCTGCAGGAACCAGCCGCGCAGGAACCGCAGGATCGTCTCGACGGTGAAGGGCAGCAGTTGCAGCCGGACGTGTCCTTCGAGGTTCCCGTCGTCGAAGCCGTGCGGGCGGGAGGTGACGACGAAGTCGTTGCCCTCGAAGATCTCGATCTGGCGGCCGATCCACTCCATGACGGTGAACCTGTCGGCCTCGCCGACGATCTCGTCGACGCCGTCCAGCAGCACCAGGCAGCGACCGCGTTCCAGTTTGCGGCGGATCCATTCCGGCGGCAGGTCGCGGGCCCACGGCTGCTGCCGGGCGGCGTCCAAAAGGGAGTAGGCGGTCGGTGCGGCCTTGATCTCCTCCAGGTGTTCGCGCAGGTAAAGCAGCACCGGCACCCGGCGCGGCAGCCAGGGTTGCCGCTGGCACTGCCGAAACGCGGTGCGGCGCAGCATCGAGGTCTTGCCGGAACCGGCGGCGCCGGTCACGGTGAAGATATTGGCCTCGTCGTTGCGCAGGAAGTACTCCAGCGGCCGGGGTTCGTCGGTCTCCCAGCTGGCCCGCAGTTTTCCACTGTGCTTCTTCATCCACTGCTGGTCGAGGCTGACCTCCACATAGACGTCCTGGAGGATCGGGCCGAAGGGGTCGAGGGTCTTGACGCCGTGCAGCGGGCGGCGCTGGCAGTGGGCGCTGAGTTTGCGGGCGTAGCGGGCCCGGAAGGTGGGCCACACCGAGATGATGCGGCCGCGCAGGGCCGAGGCGAGCCGGTTCTCGGTCTCGGCGATGGCCTTGGCGATGACGCGGGCGGCGAAGCCCAGCAGGACGGAGCCGAGCACGATCGCGGCGAACCACAGTGGATTTCCGGCGACCAGGGACCAGGCTTGCCGGATCGTGATGACGCCAGCGGGAACCAGGGCCACCAGGGCGCCGATCGTCGTGGCAGCCTTGCTGGTCGGGGGGTCGTCGGACACCGTGCCTCCGCGTGCCGGGGTTACGACCAGCCTACCCAAAGCTGAGAGGCCGGGATCACAGCAGTTCGCGGGGGTCTATTTGGACCCGGACGGTTCCGGGTTTCTTCTTGAGGCTGCGGGCCGCTGAGGCGTCGTGCAGCGCTTTGGCCAGCGAGGGTCCGTCGCGGCGGGGCACCCGCACCAGCAGCCGTTCGGTGTTGTCGTCCAGCGGGACCGGCCCGAGGGTCTCGATGGTGTCGGGCGGTCGGGCGGTCGCCATCAGGTCGGCGATGGCGGCGGGTTCACCCGTCAGGGAGGCCATCCGGATGGCCGGGGGGAATCGCAACTCGGCGCGGGCGGCCAGTTCCCGTCCGGCGAACCAGTCCGGGTCCCAGCGCATGAGCGCCTGCACCACCGGCAGACCGCCGTCGGCCACGGCCACGACGGTGCCGCCGGCCGAGGCCGGGCGGGCCAGGGCGGCGGCCATCGACCAGCGCCGCAGCGTCTCCTCTTCGGCGCGCAGGTCGGCGCGGTTCATCAGCGCCCACGCGTCCAGCAGCAGCACCGCACCGTAGCCGCCCTCGACGGCGGGTTCGGCACCCGGAGTGGCCACCACTATGGAGGGACCGGGTTCGACGGTGTCGAGGATCTTGTCGCCGCTGGAGGCGTGGACGGCGACCCCGGTGAAGGCGCGGCCCAGTTCCTCGGCGGTGCGGGCCGCGCCGACGATGAGGGAGCGCAGGCCGGTGTCGCCGCATTCGCCGCAGCGGTAGTCCTCGGCGGCCTGACCGCACCAGCGGCACTGCGGTGGCCGGGTCGAGGACGGCAGCCCCAGTGGACCGTGACAGTGTGGACAGTGGGCCTTGGTGCGGCAGCGGCGGCAGGCCACGGCCGGCAGGTAACCGCGTCGCGGTGTCTGGACCAGTACCGGGGTCTCGGCGCGTAGTGCGGCCGCGGCGGCCTGCCAGGCGACGGTGGGCAGCCGGGCGGCGCCGGAGTCCGGGTCGGCGCGCAGGTCGGCCTCGTCGCCGACCGGCACCACCCGGGGCACGGCCGAGCGCAGCGTGTCGCGGGGAGCCGCTATCGGTGTGGCCCAACGGGACTCGATCAGCAGCTGCCCCTGGACGGTGCGCACGTATCCGGCGACCAGCGCGGCGCAGTCGCTGTGGGCCGAGCGGGTCAGCAGCACCTCGCGGGCGTGCGGATAGGGGGCGTGCGGTTCGGCGTGCGAGTCGTCGCCGTCGTCCCAGATCGCCACCAGGCCCAGGTTGGGGACCGGCGCGAACATCGCGGCCCGGGTACCGGCGACCACCGACACCGCGCCCCGGCGGGCCGCCAGGAAGGCCCGGTACCGCTTGGCGGGGCCCTGGGCGGCCGACAGGCACACGTGCCGGTCCGGTCCCAGCACATAGGTCAGTGCGGCGTCGAGCCGGTCGAGGTCGCGCTGGTCGGGCATGATCAGCAGCGCGCCCCGGTTGGCGGCGGCGGCCTCGGCGGCGGCCTCGGCCAGTCGTTTCGGCCACTCCTCCCCCGGCAGCACGTCCCACACCGCGCGCGGTGACTTGCCCTCGGCCAGCGCGGTCAGGAACGCCTCGCCGTGTTCGTAGCGCCGCCACGCGGCCCGGGGCGGGGCCGCGACGGGGCCGCAGCGTTCCCGGGGAGCGTCCTTCTCCACTTTGGCCTGCCGGGGCGGGACCGCCAGCCGCAGCACGTCGGACAGGTTCCCGGCGTAGCGGTCGGCCACGGCGCGGGCCAGTCCGGCGACGTGCCGGTCGAGCACCGGTTCGGCGGAGACGAGTTTCTCGATCGGGTGGAGTTTCCCGGCGAAGTCGGTGGAGGTTCCCAGTTCGACGACGAAGCCGGACACCAGCCGGCCGGCGAACCGCACCTTCACCCGGCAGCCGACGGCCAGCTGCCGCACCATTTCGTCGGGGATGCGGTAGTCGAAGAGCCGGTCCAGGTGTGGCAGCGGCGAGTCGACGCACACCCGGGCCACGGGCTGCGGTGGGGCGTCGAACAACATGCCCTCTTTGTACACGGTGGGTGTGACCAGGAGCGAACCCCGTCACTGTCAACTGACAAAATTTGCAATTTGTCAGCACTTTCGCTATCGTCGAAACGAGCATCACCGACAGTGAGAGGAAAAGTCATGAAACAGCGGCAACTCGGCAGCACCGGCCCGACCGTGGCGACCCTGGGACTGGGGCTCATGGGCATGTCCGACATGTACGGTCCCGCCGACGAGACCGAGTCCATCGCCACCGTCCACGCCGCCCTGGACGCCGGGATCAACCTGCTGGACACCGGCGACTTCTACGGCTCCGGCCACAACGAGCTGCTGTTGAGCCGGGCGCTCAAGGGCCGCGACCGCGACCAGGTCGTCATCAGCGTCAAGACCGGCGCGCTGCGCGACCCGGCGGGCGGCTTCGTCGGCGTCGACACCCGGCCCGCCACGCTCAAGAACGCTTTGGCCCAGACCCTGCGGAAACTGGACACCGACCACGTCGACATCTACCGGCCCGCCCGGCTCGACCCGGCCGTGCCCATCGAGGACACCGTCGGAGCCATCGCCGAACTCGTCAAGGAGGGATACGTCCGCCACATAGGTCTGTCCGAAATGGGGTCGGACACGCTGCGCCGCGCCGCCGCGGTGCACCCGATCGTCGACCTGCAGATCGAGTACTCACTCATCAGTCGCGGCATCGAGACCGGGGTCCTACCCACAGCGAGGGAACTGGGCATCGGCATCACCGCCTACGGCGTGCTGTCGCGCGGCCTGATCAGCGGCCACTGGACCAAGAGCCGCGAGAAAGGCGCGAGGGACTTCCGCGCCCACAGCCCGCGCTTCAGCGGCGACAACCTGGACCGCAACCTGGCCCTGGTGGACGCGCTGCGCGCCGTCGCCGAGGCCAAGGGGGCGACCCCGGCCCAGGCTGCCATCGCCTGGGTGGCGTCGCGGGGTGAGGACATCGTCCCGGTGATCGGCGCCCGCCGCCGCGAACGGCTCAGCGAATCCCTTGGGGCGCTGGACCTGGAGCTCGACGCGGCCGACCTGGCGGCCATCGAGGCGGCCGTGCCCGTCGAAACCGTCGCCGGTGAGCGCTACGATGCGCATCAAATGGCCTTGCTGGACAGCGAACAGGGATGACATGAAGCCGAGTGGTCCACTCACGTCGGACCGGATACTCGAAGCGGCGGAGGACGTCCTCCGCCGCTTCGGTCCCGACAAGACCACCGTCGTCGACGTGGCCCGGCAGCTGGGTGTCAGCCACGGCAGTGTCTACCGGCATTTCCCCAGCAAGGTCGCGTTGCGCGACGCGGTCGCCGAGCGCTGGCTGGACCGGATCTCGCGACCGCTGGCCGACATCGCCGCCAGAAGCGGCCCGGCCGCCGACCGGTTGCGGGAGTGGATGCTGCGGCTGGCCACCGCGAAACGCGAGCTGGCGGGGTCCGACCCGGAACTGTTCGCCACCTACTTCCGGCTGACCTCCGAATCGCGGGGAGTCGGTGCGGCGCACGAGGAACATCTGGCCCGGCAACTGTCGGGGATCATCGCCGACGGGGTTCGTGCCGGGGAGTTCACGGTGGACGATCCCGAGCGCAGCGGCTGGGCGGTGTTTCGGGCTTCGGCGCGTTTCAACCATCCGCTGCACGCCGCCGAGTGGAACCGGCCGGGGTTCGAGGCCGACCTGGCCGATCTGTGTGACCTGCTGCTGCGGGGACTGAAAACGGAGGGCTGACGTTGGAGACGATTCGGATCGTCCAGGAGGCGGCGGCCCGCGCAATGCCGCCCGACCACGTCGAATGGCTCGACGGCTGGCTGCTGCGGTACACGACCAGCAAGTCCTGGTGGGCGGGAAGCGTTCTGGCGCATGGCGAGCCCAGCTCCGGCGAAATGATGCGGCGCATCATCGCCGCCGAGGAGTTCTACGCGGGACACGGCACCGCCGCGCGGTTCCAGATCTCGCCGCCGGTGAGTTCGCCGGGGCTGGACGACGCGCTGGCCGCACGGGGGTACGGCCGCAGCGGTCAGATGTCGTTGCAGTCCGCCGACACGGCGACGATCGTCGGCAACGCCCCGGACACGCCGCTTCGGATCGTCGTGGACGAGAAGCCCACGTCGGCCTGGTTCGACGTCTGGCAAACCACGCACGATGTTGATCCCGCTGCGGAGCGGGCGATGTGTGAGCGGGTGCGGCAGCCGGTCGGATACGTCCGTGTGTTGGCCGACGGCGAGGCCATCGCGGTCGGCCGCGCGGTCGCCGACGACGGCTGGGCCGGGGTGTTCGGCATGGCGACCCTGCCCGCCGCGCGCGGCAAGGGCGCGGCCCGCACCGTGTTGGCGGCGCTGGCCGAGTGGGCGGGCCGAAACGGCGCGGACCGCATGTACCTCCAGGTCGAAGGCGACAACGACGCCGCGCTGCGACTGTACGGGCGCATGGGTTTCCGCGAGCTCTGCGGCTACCACTACCGGATCGCGCCGTGACCGCCGTCCGGAACTAGCTCGGCAGCTGCGCCTCGATCGCGGCCAGCAGTTGCGGGTCGTCCGGCGTGGTCTGCGGACGGAACCGCGCCACCGGCTTGCCGTCGGTGCCCAGCAGGAACTTCTCGAAGTTCCACTGCACGTCACCGGCTTCGCCGTCGGCGTCGGGAGTGCGGGTCAGCTCCTCGTAGACCGGGTGCCGGTCGGGGCCGTTGACGTCGATCTTGGCGAACATCGGGAAGGTGACCCCGTAGGTCGTGGAGCAGAACTCGGCGATCTCGTCGGCGGTTCCGGGTTCCTGGCCGCCGAACTGGTTGCAGGGGAAGCCCAGCACGGCGAATCCCTTGCCGGACAGCTGTTCGTGGAGCTTCTCCAACCCGTCGTACTGCGGGGTGAGGCCGCAGCGGGAGGCGACGTTGACGACGAGCAGCGCCTTGCCGCTGTAGTCCGCCAGCGTCGCGGGCTTACCGTCCAAGGTGTTGAGTGGAATGTCGTAGATGCTCATCTGACCGAGACTGCCACACGAAATCGTCCGGACCCGAGCGCCGGTCGCGCGCCGTGTCGAGGATTACCGGTCCTCCCCCGCCGTCACCAGGCCGGTCTCGTAGGCGCACACCACGGCCTGGGCCCGGTCGCGCAGGCCGAGTTTGGCGAAGATCCGGCCGACGTGGGTCTTGACGGTCTGCTCGGCGACGACGAGTCGGCCCGCGATCTCGCGGTTGGACAGGCCCCGGGCGATGAGGGTGAGGATCTCGGTCTCGCGGTCGGTCAGGGACGCGAGCGTCGCGGACGTGGCGGTGGCTTTCGGCCGGGTGCGGGCGAACTCGGCGATGAGGCGGCGGGTCACCGACGGGGCCAGCAGCGCCTCCCCGGCGGCGATGACGCGCACGGCGGCGGTCAGGTCGTCGGGTGGCGAGTCCTTGAGGAGGAAGCCGCTGGCGCCGATGCGCAGCGCCTCGTAGATGTAGTCGTCGATGTCGAAGGTGGTGAGCATGAGGACCTTGGGGCGGTACTCGGTCTCGTTGCCGCCCAGGAGACGGCGGGTCGCCTCCAGTCCGTCCATTTCGGGCATCCGAACGTCCATGAGGACGACGTCGGGGTGGTGCTGCCGACTCAGTTCGAGGGCGAGCAGGCCGTTGGCGGCTTCGCCGACGACGTCGATGTCGGACTGCGCGTTGAGCAGGGCGGCGAAGCCCGCGCGGACCATGGCCTGGTCGTCGGCGATGAGCACGGTGATCGTCATGGCTGTTCCCCGTCGGGCTCAAGAGGGATCCGGGCGTGTACGGCGAAGCCGCCTTCGGCGGTGGCTTCGGCGGTGAGTTCGCCGCCCAGCAGGACGACGCGTTCGCGCATACCGGTGAGACCGTAGCCGCCGCCGGTCCCGGTCGGGTCGGGGGTGGCGGGCGGCGGTTCGTTCTCGACGTCCACGAGCAGGGCCGTCGCGGTGGTCGCGACGGTGACGGTGGTGGCCGCGCCGGGAGCGTATCGCACCACATTGCTCAGTGCTTCCTGGACGACCCGGTAGCCGGTCAGAGCGACGGCATCGGACGGGGGTTCGGGGACGTTGACGGTGAGGGAGACCTCGATTCCGGCTCGCCGCACGGATTCGGCGAGTTCGGGCAGCCGGTCGAGGTCGGGTTGGGGAGCGGTCTCGGCGGCCTCGTTCTCGCCGCGCAGCACCCCCAGCAGCCGCCGCATCTCGGTCAGCGACTGCCGTGCCTGCCCGCCGATGGAGCGGAACTCGTCGCGGACGTCCTCGCGCAGTTCCGGCAGCCGGTACTCGGCGGTGGCGGCCTGTACGGAGATCACCGACATATGGTGCGCCACGACGTCGTGGAGTTCGCGGGCGATGCGGGCGCGGTCCTCGAGTTGTTCGCGGCGGGCGCGTTCGGCGGCGGTGAGGCGTTCCTCCTCGCCGATGCGGCGCTGGGCACGGCGGGTGGCCCGCACGGCCAGGCCGATCGCGGCAGCGGCCACCGACAGCAGCGACACCAGGGTCAGGTTCTGCGCCGCGGTCTCGGTGTTGAAGCGGGAGCTGGCCCACAGGACGAGCAGGAAACCGACCGACCAGGTGCCGACGGCCGCCCGGACGCGGCAGTCGCGGGCGACACCGAACTGGACGATCAACAGCGCGAACAGTCCCGCGACCGTCCACGGCCACGGTTCGCCGGTCCGGACCGGGGTCAACAGCGCGGTGGCGACGAAGGTCGTGTTGAGCAGCAGCCACGCCAACACCGGATGGAAACGCGCCAGCACGATCGACGCCGCGTTGGCCACGGCCAGCGGAAGCGCCAGCCAGCCGACGGAGTACTCGGAGCGCAGTACCTGGTTCTGGACGAGGAGCATCAGGACGGCGAACGGCACCGAGCCGGGGCCGAACAGGGCCAGCAGCGTCCACGGTGAACCGCGCCAGGACGGGTCGCCGACGCGACCGGTGTCGATGAGGACGCTGAACGTCCGTCGCACCCACTGGTCGTTGGCGGTGGTCATGGTGACCAACTTAGGACGAACACCGGGCGGATTGCCTCAACCCACGGAGCCAGGTCGCGGCGGCGGTGTCACCCCCGGGTATGACGGGCGAAGTCGCTTCGCGGGTTGATGGCGGCCGGGCGGAACGAACTTAGCGTCCGGACCATGACGAAGACACGTGTACTGGCCTGGACGGCCGTCGCCGGTGGGGCCACCGGCCTGGCCAGTTTCGCGGCACTGCACCTGTTCATGGCCGATCAGGTCAGCCCGCTGCGCGACCCGGTCAGCGGCTACGCGTTGGCGGCGCCGGGGAGCGTCCTGTTTCCGTTGGGGGCGTTCGGGTTCGCGGTGGCGTGCGCGGCGCTGGCGGTGAACCGGGCACGGCCGCCGTGGCCGGGCGTGGTCCGTTCAGGGGTGGTGCGGCCGCTGTTGGGCGCGGCTTCGGTGATGTTCGTGCTCGTGGTGCTGTTTCCCACCGACTCCGGGGTGGCGGTGTCGTCCTTCGGGGGGCAGGTGCACCGCTACGCGGCCGGGGCGGCGTTCGTGTTGATGACGGTCGTCGGTTACGCCGGGGCGCTGCGGCCCGGTGACGCCCGGACGCGGCGGTGGCTGGTGGTGTTGACCGCGGTCAGCGCGGCGACGCTGCTGGTCACGACGCTGAACACGTTCCTGCCGGAGCTGGCCGATGGCGGGCAGTGGCGGGGCATGCCACAGCGGGTGCTGCTGGTGGTCCAGGCGCTGATGATCTTCGTGATGGCGGCGGCCACGGCACGGCGGCGCGGGGAAGGCGTTCGGGTCTCGCGCTCACAGCGCTTTCATGTCGTCGACCTTCCAACCGCCGTGGCCGAGCACCATCGTCAACGTCACCCGGGACTTGTCGACTCTTGATCCCTCGATATTGGAGTTGGTGGTGGTCTGGTTGACGAAGACCAGTACTTCCACGGCCTCACCGGTGTTCTCGACGATCCCGATGTCGACGACCTCGGCCTCGATCGAAGCCTTCTCACTCTCGGCGGTGGGACGCAGGTCCTCCATGTTCTGGACGTACTCCCTGCCGAAGCCTTCGGTGGTGTACGACTTCGCCTCGGTGATGGAGGCGTCCATGTCCTTGTGGTCGTAGGACAGGAGCGCCTCGGCCGCGGTCCCGGCGTCCCGCTTGACGTCCGCAGTGGATTCGGGATCGGCGGGGGCGGCGATCGTCGCGTTGGCCACGGCGGTGACGGTGACGAACACGAGCGCGAAGGCCGCGGTGATCCCCAGGATCACGGTGGCGAGCCGCCGGGGCGGCTTCATCGGGGCCGCCGGTCCCGGCTGTGGGGTCCCGGACACGGGGATGAGCGGCGGCGCTCCCGGACCGGGCAGCGCGTGGACGTCGAACAGCGCGCCGTGCGCGGCGGCGAGTTCGGGCTGGTCGACGACGAACGGCGGGCGCCCGAAGACACGCTGGACGGTGTCGGTCGCCAGCGGCGAGCGACTGGCCGCGCCGATGGACATCACGGTCGCGACCCGTTCGGCGGGCACTCCCGCGCTGCCGAGCACGGCCTGGCCCACCCGCACGGCCGACTCCACCGGCATCGCGGTGGCGTCCGGTGCTCGCGCGTCGTCGGCGGCCAGCACGGCGAAGCCGCCCGGGGTGTGCGACAGCACCGCGGCGGCGAACCCGGTTTCGTCGAAGTCGGCGACGAACACCGTCGCGCCGACCGGCAGCGCGTGGCCGAGCACGTCCACCAGGTACCGGGTGGCCGCGACCGGGGCGGGCAGCAGTGTCGGTGCGCCGAGGCCGGCGTCCCGCGCATGTTCGGCCACTTCCAGGCGTTTCGTCGGTCCCCAGCTGGCCGGGTGGGTGATCGTCACCGACGCGGGCGGTTCCGGCATCGTGCGGGCGCACGCGTCGCGGACCTGGGCCAGGGTCGCGGGCAGCGACGGCGGTGAGTGGTCGGACAGCAGTGTCTCGACCGTGCCGTCGCCGCGACGGATCATCGCGATCGTATGGGAGCTACCGATATCGACGACCAGTACGCCGGGGGTGGTCATGGCAGCATGATAGGCGAACCCGGCGACACCGTCCACAAGATCGTCGGCGGCGGCATTATGGACTTTCGCGTCCGTCCGGCGCGCCGCGGCCGGTGTGTCGCCTGTCACCGCCATAAAGTGTCTCACCGTGGCTGCCACGACCGCGGTTAACGAACCGGCTCCGGACACCTTCGTCCGGGCCGTGAACCAGTTGCGCTCGGGGGCGGTTCGCGCCCGCATCACCATCGCCGAGGCGACCGCGCCCCGGCACATCGCGCCCTATTCGTTCGCGCTCAGCGCGGACGTCGATCCTCCACAAGGGTTCAAGGCGGAGGGGCGGTTGATCCTGTTGCACGACCCGGACGGGCACGACTCCTGGAACGGGACGCTGCGGCTGGTGACGTACCTGAGTGTCGATGTGGACCTGGAGATGGCCAACGATCCGATGTTGTCGCCGGTGGCGTGGTCGTGGCTGCTGGAGGGTCTGGGCGCCTGCGACGCCAGGTTCACCGCCGCCGGGGGCACGGTCACGTGCACGACCTCGACCCGGTTCGGGGATCTGCGGGATCCCCGGGACTTCGGGGCCGATTCGGAGGCGGTGCTGGAGTTGCGGGCGTCGTGGACGCCGTGCGGGGACGACCTGGCGGCGCACACGCGGGCCTGGCAGCGGCTGTTGGCGGCGGCGACCGGGTTGCCGCCGGACGAGCAGGCGCCGTTCAGTTCGTAGCCGGGCGCAGGGCGAGGCCGTCGACGGTGGTGGTCGGCGGGTTCCCTTCGGCCAGCAGGAGTGTGGTGATCTGGTCGGCCTCGCCGGGGACGAAATGGACGGTGGCGCCGGGCAGCGGGACGGCCGCGGTGTCTTCGTCGCGGGGGACGCCGGTCAGTTCGCTGAGCCAGGTGGCGGCCTCGTCGGGACGCGGGGTCTCGATGACGATGCCGGTCAGGTCGTGGGTGCCGCGGTTGACGCGGTCGGCCGCGAGCTTGGTCCAGATCTCCTCGCGGGACGGCGTGTAGGTGATGAAGAACGGTGCCCATGGTGGAGCGTCGGTGAGGATGGCCTCGCGGAAGCTGACCGGGGAGCCGTCGAAGCTGAAGGTGGTGACCTCGACGTCGTGGCCCTGCCGACGCAGCCGCTCGGCGGTGGCGTCCACGTCGGTGACGTTGACGGCGAAGTTCAGGGCTCCGCCGCCGTCGCCCATCAGCCGGTCGATCGTGGGCATCCAGCCGGTGGTGGCCTTGCCGAACGCGGAGGGCGCGAACAGTTCACGATCCACGATGGTCAGTATCTCGACGTAGCGGACGTCCAGCAGCCAGGCGCCGTTGTGGAAGCCCTCGAAGGGTTCGTTGGCGTGGGCGGGAAGACCGGCGGCGCTGTACTTCGCGACCGTCGCCTCCACATCGGGCACACAGTGCAGCAGGTGGTCGAAGGCCGGGGATTCCGTCATGCGAGTTAGGCTACCCTAACTTCGCGCGTCAGGTCGCGGACGTCAGTGTGAGATACCTCCTCTCGATGTCGCGCAATGCCTCGGCGGTCAGTTCGCCGAACAGCCGTAGCCGGGCCATGCCGCCGTCGGGGTAGATGTCAAGGCGCACATGGGTCGCGGGGCGCGCGTCCTCGACGGCGAACCGGTGCGGGGTGTCGGGTTGCAGCCGGGTGCGGCCCAACAGGTCGAACCAGGCGGACTCGTCGTCCATGTCGGCCCCGGCGGCGGCGTCGAAGCCGCGCAGCGCCGCCGCGCCGGGGGCGTTGAACTTCAGGTGGGTGGTGTCCAGTTCGGCCACCGCGATCACGCCGCGACCGGCGAGTTTCACGGTCAGCCAGTCGTTGCCGTCGTCGCGGCGGCGACCGGTCTCCCAGCCGTCGGCCTGCGAACTGGCGTTGCCGGGCATGATGGCGCCCCAGGGACGGGAGTAGAACGAGTCGCTGGCGGCCACGACCCCGCCACCGTTGACCAGCGCGGCCAGGTCGAGCGGGAGCCTGGTGAACAGCGCCGGGTCCGGTACGGGTTCGCCGTGGACCCGCAGCCGCGCGATACCGCCGTCGGGGTGCATGTTGAGGCGTACGTGGGTGACGTGCCGGGGACTGTCCACCTTGTAGTGGTTCTTGGTGTGGCCGCTGGCCTGGCTGCGGGGAACCAGTTCACGCCAGTCGGCCTCGGCGAGTTCGGCGGGACCGGGATAGCCGCCGAGGGTGCAGCCCTCGACGGAGACCTCGGGCGGATAGTTGCCCTTGAAGAACGCGGTGTCGACGACGACGCCGTGGACCAGACCGGGCACGCCCAGCCGGATCAGCGCCCAGTCGTGGCCGGGTTCGCGGCGGCGGCGGGTCTCCCAGCCGTCGTAGATCTGTCCTTTGTTGCCGAAGTCGTGGGGCGTGTAGACGGGTTCGGGATCACGGACGAGGCACTCCTTCTCGGCGAAGGACTCGTCGTTGGCGGCCAGCACGGCCCCGCCCAGGGAACGGACGGCCAGGTCGGGGAGATCGGTGAACTGCATGGGGCTACTCCTTGGACAGCAACCGCCCGTGAGGGGTCGCGCCGACCGGTCGACCGCGCAGCCAGGTGGCGGTCACGGTGCCGGTCAGTTCGCGGCCCTCGTAGGCGGTGATGGGGTGACGGTGGTGCAACTCGGCGCCGCGTACCCGCCAGCGCCGTTCGGGGTCGAAGACGGTCAGATCGGCGTCGTTGCCGATCGCGATGCTTCCCTTGCCGTGCAGCCCGACCAGCGACGCGGGCGCGGTCGCCATCCAGGTGGCGACATCGGACAGCGAATGCCCGCGTTCGCGGGCGGCGGTCCAGATCAGCGACAGGCCGAGCTGGACGGAGGCGATGCCGCCCCAGGCGGTCCCGAAGTCGCCTTGTTTGAGTTCGGGCGGGCACGGGGAATGGTCGGACACGACGCAGTCGATGAGGCCGTCGGCCAGTGCCGTCCACAGTGCCTCACGGTTGGCGGCGTCGCGGATCGGCGGGCAGCACTTGAACTGGGTGGCCAGGTCGGGGACCTCGGCGGCGTCCAGCACCAGGTAGTGGGGGCAGGTCTCGGCGGTGACGGGCAGCCCGGCATGGCGGGCGGCCCGCAACTCGTCCAGGGCCTCGGCGGCCGACAGATGCAGAATGTGGACCCGGGCGCCGGTGTGGCGGGCGGCGTCGATGACCTGCCGGATCGCCGCCACCTCGGCGCCGGACGGCCGCGAGGCGACGAAACCGGCGAAGTCCGCGCCCGCCGGGGCGGCGTCCAGCATCCCGGGTTCCTCGGCGTGCACGATCACCAACACGTCGATCCGTGCGGCCTCGGCCAGCGCGCTGTGCAGCCGATCGGGGTCCAGCGGCGGGAACTCGTCCACTCCGGAGTGCGCGGTGAAGCACTTGAACCCGAACACCCCGCTGTCGTGCAGCGGTTTGAGGCGGCCGAGGTTGGCGGGAATCGCGCCGCCCCAGAAACCCACGTCGGTGAACACCTGGCCGTCGGCGGCGGAACGCTTGACGCCCAGAGCTTCGGGGTCGACCGTTGGGGGCAGGCTGTTGAGCGGCATGTCCACGATGGTGGTCACTCCCCCGGCGGCAGCGGCCCGGGTCGCGGTGGCGAAGCCCTCCCAGTGGGTGCGGCCCGGCTCGTTGACGTGCACGTGGGTGTCGACGAGCCCGGGCAGGAGCGGGAGGGTGCCGTAGTCCTCGTCACGATGGGCGGGAAGCGGGGCGTCGTGGGCGGCGATGTCGGCGATGCGGCCGTCGGTGATGGCTATGGCGGCGGGATGTTCGCCGTCGGGCAGGATGGCGCGGCGCGAGCGCAGGACTACGTCGTGGGTCATCACGAGCTCCTCGGTGCGGTCGGATTGTGGGCCGGTGCCGCGAGTAGGTCGGCGGCGATGTGGGTGGCGATGCGTTCGAGCAGTGGGCCAGCGTCGCGGATGGAGCGTTGGAGGTCGGGCTCCAGGTCGGACAGCTGGTAGGCGGCGGTGAACCCGGCTTCAACCAGTTGGGCGCTGGTTAGCTCGCACACTCCGGAGACGGCGATCGTGGGCACTCCCGCACGGGTCGCGGCGGCGGCGACTCCGGCGGGAGCTTTGCCGCGCATGGTCTGGGTGTCGAGGCGACCTTCGCCGGTGATGACGAGGTCGGCTCCGACGAGCCGTTTGTCGAAGTCCACGAGCGACAGCACGAGCTCGATGCCGGAACGGAGCCTGGCATCGAGGAAAGCCAAGACGCCGTATGCGACTCCCCCGGCGGCTCCGGCGCCGGGCGAGTCGGCCACGTCCACGCCCAAGTCGCGGCGAACCACCTCAGCGAAGCGTGCCAGCCCCGCCTCCAGTACCGCCACATCGGACGGGGACGCGCCCTTCTGGGGCCCGTACACGGCGGCGGCCCCGTTGGGGCCCAGCAGCGGGTTGTCGACGTCGCAGGCGACGGTGACCTCGATGTCGCGCCAGGCGTCGGGGACTTCGGCGGCGTCGATGCTGGCCAGGTCGCGCAGCGCGGCGCCGCCGGGTGGGAGGTCGCGGCCGTTGGCGTCGAGGAGGCGGACGCCGAGGGCTTGGAGCATGCCCGCGCCGCCGTCGGTGCAGGCGCTGCCGCCGACGCCGAGGACGACGTGGCGGGCCCCGCTGTCGCGGGCGGCTCGCAGCAGTTCGCCGGTGCCCCGGCTGCTGGCGCGCAAGGCGTCCAGCGGCCGGGGCGAGAGGACGAGGCCGGAGGCTTGGGCCAGCTCCACGACCGCGACCGCCGCTCCAGAGCTAGAGCTAGCCCACATCGCGTCTACGAGGGCTCCGAGTGGGCCGGTGACTCTGGTCCACTGTGCTTGGTAGCCGGACGTGACCATCGCCGCGACGGTGCCGTCGCCGCCGTCGGCCACCGGGACGCACTCGACGTCGGACCCTTCCGTGCGGAGTCCGGCCGCCAAGTGCGCCGCGACCTCGGCAGCCGACAGCGAGCCCTTGAACTTGTCCGGGGCGACGACGACACGTCTCATGGCCTCAGCCGATCGGTTCGGGTTCGATGATCGCGTCGATGGCCTTGCCGCGCGCCGAGTTGGCTTCGCGTTCGACCATGACCTCGACCAGCACCGGACGGCTGGTGGCAGCGGCTTCCTTACGGGCCCAGGTGATCGCCTCGGCGATGTCGCCCGGCTCGAACACGCGGCGCCCCGCGCAGCCGTACGCCTCCATGATGGCCACGTTGTCGGCGCCGTACTCGTCGTAGTGGATGTCCACTTCGTAGTTCATCTCGTACTCCAGCTCGGCCTGCCGGATCAGGCCCAGGTACTCGTTGTTGAGCATGACGAGCACGAACCCGACGTTGTACTGGGCCGCGACGGCGAGCTCCTCGACCAGGAACTGGAAGCTGTAGTCACCGACGACGCCCACGACCTCAGTATCGGACTGTCCGGCCGACTCCAGGGCCTTCTTGACACCGATCGCGGCCGGGATCTCCCAACCGAGCGGCCCGGCCTGGCCACACACCTGGTAGTGCCGTGGCTTGTGGACCTTCTGGTACATGCCCGACCAGATCTGGTACAGCCCGATAGCGGTCACGAAGTACGTGTCGGGCCCGAAGGCCGCGTTGATCTCGGCGAACACGCGCGGCGGTTTGATCGGCACCGCGTCGTAGTCCAGCCGACGCTCCAGTGTGCCCTTCAGCTCCGTGATGCGGGCCGTCCAGTCGGGACGTTTCGGCACCGTGTCGCGGGCGCGGGCCAGGTCGCGCAGCGTCCGCAGGAAGATCTTCGCGTCCGAGACGATCCCCAGGTCCGGCCCGAACACCTTGCCCAGCTGGGTGGGCTCGATGTCGACGTGGATGAACTTCCGTTCGCCCCGGTAGACGTCCAGCGCGCCGGTGTGGCGGTCGCCGAACCGGGCCCCGACCGCCAGCACCACATCGGACTCGAGGAACGACTGGTTGGCGTAGCGCTGGGTGGTCTGGACGCCGGTCATCCCCGCGTTGAGCCGGTGGTCGTCGGGCAGCGCGCCCTTGCCCATCAGGGTCACCTGCACCGGGATGTCCAGCAGTTCCGCGACCGCCAGCAGTTCGTCGGAGGCGTCGGCCGTGATAACGCCGCCTCCGGCGAGGATGAGCGGCTTCTCGGCCGCCAGCAACAACTCCAGTGCCTTCTCGACCCGGGGCAGGTGCGGCTCGACGCTGGTAACCGGCAATGGTGAGTCGATCGCCGGGTCCCATTCGATGAGCTGCTGTTGCACGTCCAGGGGCAGGTCGATGAGGACCGGGCCGGGGCGTCCGGACCGAGCGATGCGGAACGCCTGCCGGAAGATCCACGGCGCCTGCGCGGCCTCCTTGACCTGCACCGCCCACTTCGTCACCGGGGCGGCGATGTCGACGATGTCGACCGCCTGGAACGCCTCCTGGTGCAGTTTGGCCAGTGGGGCCTGGCCGGTGATGCACACCATCGGGATCGAGTCGGCGATCGCGGTGTACAGGCCGGTGATCATGTTGGTCCCGGCCGGTCCGGAGGTGCCGATGGCGACGCCGACCTTGCCGTTGGTGCGGGCCCAGCCGTCGGCCATGTGGGTGGCGCCCTCCTCGTGCCGGACGATGAGGTGTTTGATCCCTCCTTTCTGTTCCATCGCGTGGTACAGCGGCAGGATCGCGGCTCCGGGGCAGCCGAACGCGATGTCGACTCCCTCGCTCTTGAGCACTTCCACGACCGCCTGCATGACTGGCATCTTCGCCATGGTCTATGTCTCCTTCCGGTTGTTGAATCCCTCGATGACCGCCAGCAGGGCGGAGTGGTCGCGGTCGCCGAGCCCCTGGGCGCGGGCGGCGGCGACGAGTTGGGCGACGGCCGCCGTCAGCGGCAGCGCGACCTCCGCGCCCCGGGCGGCGTTCTGGGCGATGCCCATGTCCTTGTGGTGCAGGTCGATCCGGAAACCCGGGTCGTAGGAGCGGTTGACGAAGTTGTCCATCTTGCGGGTCAGGACGGTGGATCCGGCCAACCCTCCATTGAGGACCTCTAGTCCTAGTCGCGGGTCGACACCGCTGGCCTCCATCAGCACCAGCGCCTCGGCGTTGAGCGCGATGATGCCGCCGACGAGCAGCTGGTTGGCGGCCTTGACGACCTGCCCGGCGCCGTGGGGTCCGACGTGGACGACGGTCTTGCCGAAGGCGTCGAAGACGGGGGCGGCGGCCCGGAAGTCGGACTCGTCACCGCCGACCATGATGGACAGGACACCTTCGACAGCGCCCGCCTGGCCGCCGGACACCGGGGCGTCCAGTACTCGGACCCCACGTGCCTTTCCAGCTTCGGCGACGGCCTGGGAGGTCTGCGGGCTGACGGTGCTCATGTCGATGAGCAGGCTGCCGGTCTTCGCGTGGGCCAGGACGCCGTCCTCGCCGAGCACGGCCGTCTCGACGTGCGGGTCGGCGGGCAGCATCGTGATGACGAGGTCGGCGCCGTTGACCGCCTCGGCGATGGAACCGGCGGCCTTGCCGCCGCCCGCGGCCAGCGCGGCCGTCGCGTCGGCGGAGAGGTCGAAGCCGTGCACCTGGTGCCCGGCGTCGACGAGGTGTTTGGCCATGGGCGCGCCCATGATGCCCAGTCCGATGAATCCGATGGTCGTCATTGCTGTTTCCTCTTTCGTTCGTGGATTAAGGCAAGGAGGTGCCGACACGACGTCGCGAAGCGACGCGAGTGACGGTGGTGGTCGGGGGTTACTGCCGGTGTTTCTCCATCCAGCCGAGACTGTCGGCACTGGCCACGGTGGGCTTGTATTCCAGGCCCACCAGGCCGGAGTAGCCGCGCACGTCGAGGTCGTCGAACAGCGCGGCGAAGTCGAAGGTTCCGCTGCCGGGTTCACCCCGGCCGGGGACGTCGGCGATCTGCACGTGCCCGATCCGGTCGAAGTGGACGGACAGCACCTCGTCGAAGTTCTCCCCCATGCGGGCCAGGTGGTAGAAGTCGGCGAGGAACTTCAGGTTGGCGGAACCGACCCGGTCCAGGACCGCGATGACGTCGGTCGAGGACGTCAGCGGGTAGCGGGGGTTCTCGATGGAGTTGACGGCTTCGACGAGCACCACCGCGTCCTGTTTGGCGGCGGCAGCAGCCGCCAGTGCCAGGTTCTCGGCTCCCAGCGCGTCCTGAGCATTGGGGTCGACGCCGTCGACGCGGTTGCCGTACAGGGCGTTGAGTGCCTTGCAGCCCAGGCGATCGGCGATGCCGAGCGCGATGTCGATGTTGTCGCGAAACGCCGCCGATTCGGACGGGGAGGACAGCAGTCCCCGGTCGCCGCCCGGCATGTCCCCGGCGGCGAAGTTCAGTCCGGTCAGCTGGAGTCCGGCGTCGGTGACGGCCGAGGCGAACGCGTCTACTTCGGAATCCGAGGGTGTCGGGGTCGGGAACGGCCACCAGAACTCGCAGGCTTCCAGCCCGGCCGCCCGTGCCGCCGCGGGCCGCTGGAGCAGCGGCAGCTCGGTGAACAGGATGGACAGGTTGGCGGTGAAGCGGGTCATGAGGTGATCTCCTGGTAGTTGTTCCACGAACCGAGGTCCGAGATGTCGGTCAGTGACGGGTGGCCGCGCAGGTTGCGGCGCAGCACCATGGCCAGACAGGGCTGCCCGTCGGCGAGCCGGATGACGCCCAGTTCGAGTTCCTCGGGCTCGGCGGGCAGCAGCGAGTCGTGCAGGACGTCCAGTGACACGTCGTACACCTCCCCCACCACGGCGTGGCCGTGGTCGTCGGTGGGATCCATGGCGGGGAAGCGATCCCCGACGGAGTAGAAGCGGTACTCGGGCGCCGAGCGGGTCTCGGCCACCAGCGGGGCGCCGCACAGTTTGTCGTGCAGCGGGCCGCCGCGCATCGCGCCGCCGTTGAGAAACATGTGGACCATGAGCTTGCTCCTTAGGGGATCGGGGGTTGGGATGCCGTGAGGGGTCAGGCCGCTTCGACCGCGCCGCCGCGGCCGCGGTGGATGGGGACGTCGGTGGCCGACAGGAAACCGCCGTCGGCGTTGTTGCGCAGCGCCACGATCTCGGCGGCGATGGACAGCGCGGTCTCCTCGGGGGTGCGGCCGCCCAGGTCGAGGCCGATGGGCGAGTGCAGTGCGGCCAGTTCGGTGTCGGTGACTCCTTTTTCGCGCAGCCGCCGGACCCGGTCGCGGTGGGTGCGTCGCGAACCCATGGCGCCGACGTAGCCGAGCGGCAGCCGCAGCGCGCGTTCCAGCAGCGGGATGTCGAACTTGGGGTCGTGGGTGAGGACGCACACGGCGGTGCGTTCGTCGATGGTGGTCGCGTCGAGGTAGCGGTGCGGCCAGTCGACGACGACCTCGTCGGCTTCGGGGAACCGCAGCTCGGTGGCGAAGATCGGGCGGGCGTCGCACACGGTGACCCGGTAGCCGAGGAACTTCCCGGCCCGCACCACGGCGGCGGCGAAGTCGACGGCCCCGAAGACCAGCAGCCGGGGCGGGCTGGGGTAGGTCTCGACGAGGACCTCGCCGATGCCGGTGTCGAAGCGGCCGAAACCGCCACGCGCCAGGAGCTCGCGGGCCTGCTCGGCAGCGGCGGCGTCGACGTCGGCCGCGCCGAGCGAGCCGATCACCGTGTCGGCGGTGGCGTCGCCGAGCGAACCACTGGCGGCCTGGCAGTCCGGCCGCTCGGGAGTGGCGGCCTGGTCGGTCACGGCCAGCGCCCGTCCGGCGCCGGGGCCGGAGATCGCTCGGGCCACGGCCACGGAACGGCCCGCGAGGATCGCGTCCACTGTGGCCAACAGTGCGGGGTCGCCGGGTTCGACGCGGGTGACGAAGACGGTGACGGTGCCGCCGCAGGTCAGTCCGATCGCGAAGGCGTCCTCGTCGGAGTAGCCGAAGCTCTCGATCCGCGACTCGCCGGTCGCCAGGACCTGTTGGCACAGTTCGTACACCGCGCCCTCGACGCAGCCGCCGGACACGCCGCCGACGGCGGTCCCGTCGGCGTCGACGGCCAGCGCGGTGCCGATGGGGCGAGGAGCCGAACCGGCGACATCGATCACCGATGCCATCGCGAAGTGCCGTCCGGTCCGCAACCAGTCGGCGAGTTCGGCGGCGATGTCACGCATGTCCGGCTCCTTCCATAATGGTGCTACTGCACCAGTCTCTCGATCGTGTGTATTCCGAAGTAGGCGACGAAGACCAGCGACACGATCCACAGCAGCCAGCCGGGTTCGCGCCACTTGCCGTTGACGGCCTTGATGACGACGTAGGCGATCACCCCGGCACCGACCCCGGCGGTCACCGAGTAGGTGAACGGGGTGATGGCCAGGATCAGGAACGCCGGGATGGCGATCTCGGTGTTCTTCCAGTCGATGTTCTTGGCCTGGGCGCACATGAGACCGCCGACCAGGACCAGCGCGGGGGCGGCGGCCTGCTGCGGGATCACGGTGGCCAGCGGCGCGAAGAACATCGCCAGACCGAACATGCCGCCGGTGACCACACTGGCCAGACCGGTGCGGGCGCCGTCGCCGACCCCGGCCGCCGACTCGACGAACACGGTGTTGGCCGAGGAGGACGTGATGCCGCCGAAGGTGGCCGCGGCGCCGTCGATGGACAGCACCCGTCCGATGCCGGGCAGCTGGCCGTCCTTGTCGACCAGTCCGGCCTCGTCGGACACCGCGATCACGGTGCCCATGGCGTCGAAGAAGCCCGACAGCACCAGCGTGAAGACGAACACGATCAGTGACACGAAGCCGATCTGGGTGATGGCGCCGATGACGTCGACCTGCCCGAACAGTGAGAAGTCCGGGGCCTGCGCGACCTTCTCGGGCATCGCCGGGGTGACGACCCCCCAGATCTTCGATCCAAGGTGGAGCGTCGACTCGATGATGATGGCCAGCACCGTGGCCACCACGACGCCCAGCAGCACCGAGCCGGGGATCTTGCGGGCCCACAGCGCGATGATGATGAGCATGCCGACGACGAACACCACGATCGGCCAGCCCTTGAGGACGCCGCCCTGGCCCAGCGTCACCGGCACCGAGGTGCCGTCGGCGTCGGGACGGCGGGTGACGAAACCGGCGTTGACGAGTCCGATGAGGGCGATGAACAGCCCCAGGCCGACGCCGATGGCGTGTTTGAGGTCGAGCGGGATCGCGTTCATGATCATGGTGCGGACGCCGCTGGCGGCCAGCAGCACGATCACGAGGCCCTGGATGACGACCAGGCCCATGGCCTGCGGCCAGGTGACCTGCGGGGCGATCTGGTAGGCGACCACGGCGTTGACGGTCAGCGCGGCGGCCAGTGCCAGCGGCACCCGGCCCAGCGCGCCCATGACGAGGGTGGCCACGAACGCCGAGAACGCGGTCATGGTGGTGACGCCGACGACCGACAGTGACTCGCCGTTGACGTCCTTGGCGCCGGACAGGATCAGGGGGTTGAGGGCGATGATGTAGGCCATCGCCATGAAGGTGGTGAGGCCACCGCGGACTTCGCGGCCGACGCTGCTGCCGCGTTCGGTGATCTGGAACCACCGGTCGAACCAGCCGGGCTCACCACCGGATTTGGGGCGGGTGGCGGCCCTGGTTGTACTGCTGCTCATGAATAACTCCCACTTTTTGTGTGAATCTTTCGGGCGTGTCGACCGTGCGAGCGGGAGCAAGTCAGCGGTCGACCGTTCATGATCTTGCGGGTTCAGGTATTCGTGATGTGCTCCGGGCGGATGGGCACCCGGGGCAGGCGCAGTCCCGTGGCGTCGCGGATGGCCGCGGCGATGGCGGGTGTGGACGACAGCGTGGGAGGTTCGCCGGCGCCGCGCAGTCCGTAGGGTGCGTTCGGGTCGGGATACTCGAGGATCTCCATACGCATGGGTGGCATGTCGAGGATCGTCGGGATGAGATAGTCGGTAAAGGACGGATTGCGTACTTTCCCGTCTGTCACGAGGATTTCCTCCATGACGGCCAGGCCGAGGCCCTGTGCGGTACCGCCGTGTATCTGCCCCTCCAGGGACAGTCGGTTGAGGATCTTGCCGACGTCCTGGACGGCGGCCAGGTCGACGACCTTGACCAGTCCGAGGTCGACGTCGACGTCGACAACCGCTCGGTGCACGCACAGGGCCAGTTGGGTGTGTGAGTCGCCCTGGCCGGTGACCGGATCCATCTCCTGGGTCGGTCTGTGACGAAATTCGCGGGTCTGCTCGATGGGCGAGTCGCCCAGGATCTCGGCGAGCGCGCCGATCACGCCGCGGGTCGCCGAGACGATCTTGCCGCCGGTCAGCGTGATCTCGTCGGCGGACGAGCCGACGCGTTCGGCGACCACGGCGCGCACGGCCAGGCAGGCCTGCCGCACCGCGCCGCCGGTCATGTAGGACTGGCGCGACGCCGAGGAGGATCCGGCCGAGCCGACCTGAGTGTCGGCCGGGACGATCGTGACCTGCTCGACGCCGAGTTCGGTGCGGGCGATCTGGGCCTCAAGGGTCACCAGCCCCTGACCGACCTCGACACCCGCGGTGTGGACGAGGGCGACGGGTTCGCCGCCGATGACCTCCAGCCGGACCCGCGCGGTGGAGTAGTCGTCGAAGCCCTCGGAGAAGCAGATGTTCTTGATGCCGACGCCGTAGCCGACGCCGCGCTTGACGCCCTCGCCGTGGGTGGTGTTGGCGACGCCGCCGGGCAGTCCCCGCAGGTCGTACCCGTCGTCGTCGACCGGTCGGGGCAACTCCATGGCCTCCAGCCGGGTCAGCATCTCGGCCAGCGGCGCGGGTGAGTCGATGACCTGGCCGGTGGCCAGCGCGCTGCCCTGGGACACGGCGTTGCGGCGCCGGAACTCCACCGGGGACAGTCCGAGTTTCGCGGCCATCGCGTCCATCTGGGACTCGTAGGCGAAGCAGGCCTGGACGGCGCCGAAGCCGCGCATCGCGCCGCAGGGCGGGTTGTTGGTGTAGGTGCCCCAGGCGTCGATCTTGATGTGCGGGACCTCGTAGGGGCCGATGCCGAGTGAGGCGGCGTTGCCGACAACCGCAGGGGTGGTCGAGGCGTAGGCGCCGCCGTCCAGGATGATCTCGGCCTTGGCGTAGACGAGTTTGCCGTCGCGGTTGGCGCCGTGCTCGTAGCGCATCAACGCGGGGTGGCGGTGGACGTGGCCGAAGAACGACTCCTCCCGGTTGTACATCATCTTCACCGGCCGACCGGTGTGGAGTGCCAGCATGCAGGCGTGGATCTGGACCGACAGGTCCTCGCGGCCACCGAAGGCGCCGCCGACGCCCGACTGCGTCATGCGGACCTTGTCCTCGGGCAGGCCAAGGCACGGCGCCACAAGCCACAGGTCATTGTGGATCCACTGGGTGGCGATGTACAGGTCGACGCCGCCGTCCTCGGCGGGAACCGCGAGCCCGGATTCGGGGCCGAGGAACGCCTGGTCCTGCATGCCGACCTCGTATTCGGCGGTCACGACCACGTCGGCGGTGGCGTTGTCGGGGTCGCCGACCCGCACCGGCTGGTGGCGGACGATGTTGCCGCCCTCGTGCAGGTGGGGCGCGGACTCGTCGAGAATGGCCCGCCGCGGGTCGGTCAGCGGTTCGAGGACCTCGTAGTCCACTTCGATCAGTTTGGCGGCTCGACGTCCGGTCTCGGGATGGTCGGCGGCGATGATGGCCACCGGTTCGCCCTGGTAGCGGACGACATCCATGGCCAGCACCGGCTGGTCGGGGTGGTCGTTGCCGTAGAACTTCACGCCGGGGACGTCCTCGGCGGTCAGCACGCACCGCACGCCGGGGAGCTTGAGGGCGGGCGATATGTCGATGCTTCGGATGCGGGCGTACGGATGCGGGCTGCGCAGCGTCGTGCCCCACAGCATGTTCTCCATCCACAGGTCGGAGGAGTAGGCGAACTCGCCGCGCACCTTCAGCCGGGCGTCGGGGCGGACGGGGCTGTCGCCGACGCCGCCCCGCAGCCCCTGCGTGAGCGGGGTGGGCAGCGACCGCTGCGTGACGGCGGAAGCTGTGGCACCGTGGCCGGTCGCTTCGCGTTCCTGGCTCGTCATTTCGCTTCTCCGTTCACGAGGCGACGGTTGGCGGCTCGGGCCTCGCGGGCCAGCTCGGCGGTGTCGGCGGTGAGGAGCTCGCCGTCGGCCACGATCGGGCGGCCGCCGACGGTCAGCAGCTTCAGCGGCGCGGGTGCCCCGAGGGTCAGGGCCGCGACCGGGTCGGCGATGTCGGCGTGGGCCAGACCGTCCAGCCGCCACAGCGCGATGTCGGCGAGCTTGCCGGGCTCCAGCGAGCCGATCTCGTGCTGGCGGCCCAGGACGGCGGCACCGCCCATGGTGCCCAGTCGCAGCGCCTGCCGCGAGGACAGCGCCGTGGGTCCGCCGAGTTGGCGGGCGGTGTACAGCGACAGCCGCAGCTCGTCGATCAGCATGCTCGCCTCCTGCGAGGCGGCGCCGTCGACGCCGAGTCCTACCGGCATCCGGGCGTCCAGCATGGCGCGGACCCCGGCCATGCCGGTGCCCAGCCGCGCGTTGGAGCTGGGACAGTGGGCGGCTCCGGTTCCGGTGTCGCCCAGGCGTTTCACGGCCTCGGGTGACAGGTGCACGGCGTGGGCGAACCAGACGTCGTCGCCGAGCCAGCCCAGCGAGTCCATGTACTCCACAGGGGAGCAACCGTGGGTCTCGCGGCAGAACTCCTCCTCGTCGAGGGACTCGCACAGGTGGGTGTGCAGCCGGACGTTCGCCGACCGGGCCAGTTCGGCCGACTCGCGCAGCAGTCGGCTGCTGACCGAGAACGGCGAGCACGGTGCGACGGCCACCCGCAGCATCGAGTCGAAGGACGGGTCGTGGTACTTCCCGATGAGGTCCTGTGTGGAGGAGAGGATCTCGTCGATGGACTCCACCAGGTGGTCCGGCGGCAGTCCGCCGTCGGACTCGCCCCGGTCCATTGACCCCCGCGCGGCGTGGAAGCGCAGCCCGATGTCGCGCACCGCACCGATATGCGCGGCGTCCAGTTCGGAGCGGACGGCTCGCGGGTACACGTAGTGGTGGTCGGCACTGGTGGTGCAGCCGGTCAGGGCCAGCCAGCCCAGGCCGCCGCGCACCGCCGCGTACAGGCCGTCGGCGTCGAGCCGGGCCCACACCGGGTACAGCTCGGTCAGCCACTGGAACAGCGTGTGGTCGACGGCCATGCCGCGCGTCACCCACTGGTACAGGTGGTGATGGGTGTTGACGAGCCCCGGCGTGGCCAGGCACCCGGCACCGTCCACATACTGCGTCGGGGTGTTGTCGTCAAAGGACGGTGCGCTTCCGGCGGCCACGGCGGTGATGCGGCCGTCCTCGACGACGATGTGCCCGCGCTGGTGCTCGGTGTCGGTGTCGTCGACGGTCGCGACGGCGGCGTTGTCGATGATCAGTCGGCTGCTCATGCCGCCCTCCTCGTCGCGGCCAGCCGCACGGCGTCGAGAATCTTCTCGTAACCGGTGCAGCGGCACAGGTTTCCGGCCAGTGCTTCCCGTATCTCGGCGTCGGACGGTTCGGCCGACTTGTTCAGCAGGTCGTCGGCGGACACCAGCAGTCCCGGGGTGCAGAACCCGCACTGCACGGCCCCGGCCTCGACGAAGGCCTTCTGGATCTCGGCCAGGTCGGTGTCGGCCTTTTCGGCCAGTCCCTCGACGGTGCGCACCTCGCGGCCCTCGGCCTGGGGCGCGGCCACCAGGCACGAGCACACCGGCTCGTCGTCCAGATAGACGGTGCAGGAGCCGCATTCGCCTTGCTCGCAGGCGTTCTTGGCGCCGGGGTACCCGGCGCGCTCCCGCAGCACGTACAGCAGGCTCTCACCGGGCCACACGTCGTCGACGGTCACCGGGGATCCGTTCACCGTGAACTTCACGCGCATTGGTACTCCTTCCACGCCCAGCCGAGGGTGCGGCGGGCCATGACGGACAGGGCGTGACGGCGGTAGGCGGCCGAGCCCCGCACGTCGTCGATGGGACTGGCGGCCTCGGCCGTCAGCCGGCCGAACCGCCGCGAAACGGTTTCGTCGATGTCGGAGCGCTTCTCCCAGTCGAGGGCTTCGGACAGGAAGGTCTCCGCCGAGGTGGCGCGCCGGGGTGTCGGTGCGGCCGAACCGATCCCGGTGCCGACGCCGCGCGACTCGGGGTCCAGCGACAGCGCGAAGGCGCACACCGCGATGACCATCGCGTTGCGGGTGCCGATCTTGGCGAACTGCTGCGGGCCCCGGGCGGCGGGGACCAGGATCGCGGTGATCAGCTCGTCGGGTTCCAGCACGTTGCGTTTGACGCCGGTGAAGAACTCCGGAGCCGGTATCCGACGGACACCGCGCACACTGGATAGTTCGATGTGGGCACCGGACGCGACCAGCGGCGGGTGGCCGTCGCCTGCCGGTGAGGCCGCGCCGAGGTTTCCGCCCAGCGTGCCCCGGTTGCGGATCTGCGGGGAGCCGACGGTGCGGGCCGCGATCGCCAGGCCCGGCAGCCGGGTGCCCAGTTCGTTGATGACGCGCGAGTACGGGACGCAGGCGCCGATGCGGATCCGGTCGCCGTCGTTGCCCCATTCGGCCAGTTCGGTCACCGGGTTGAGGTCGAGCAGCGCGGCGGGCCGGTGGACGTCGAAGTTGAGCTCCACCATGATGTCGGTGCCACCGGCGATCGGCACGGCCCCGGGATTGCGGGCCTTGTACTCCAGCGCCTCGGTCAAGGTCGCGGGCCGGTGGAAGTCCATGTCCGTCATCGCTTCACCGTGCCCTCGATGAGGCCGTAGGGGCGGTCGGCGGCGTTGAAGACGAGGCCGGGGTTGTCGAGTCCGAACGGGGACAGGTCGTACACGAAGTGGTGCTTGTTGGGCAGCGACAGCGACACCTCGGTCACCTCGGGCACCGCGCTGAGCACGCGTTCCCCTATGGAGTACAGGGTCTGTTGCAGTGACAGCGAATAGGTGTCGGCGAACGCGGCGATGACGGCGCCGCGCGCGTCGGCGAAGGCGCGGGTGAAGTCGAGGTCATCGGAGGCGTAGACCCAGGTGGCCGACACGGCCGTGGCCAGGATCCGGTCCTTGGTCTCCGGCAGGGTCGTATACCGGTCCTTTATGTAGCCCGTGAACTCCGAGTCGGTGGAGTTGAGCAGCAGCAGGTCCTTCAGTCCGGCGGACACCGTGGCGACGTCCCCGTCGTATCCGATGTGGGCGGTGCGGGTCTCCCCTCCGGAGCCGCGACTGAAGGAGTGGTCGCCGACCCGCTGCCAGGCGTACTCGTCCAGGTCGACCGAGGCACCGTGGATGGGGTCGAACTCGTCGACGAAGTGCCGGGCCAGCCGCAGCCCGAAGGTCTCGACCTGGTCGATACCTGCGCGGGCGAAGGCGTAGACGGTGTTCTTCTGGGTGTCGGTGGGCACGACGTGGGAGTTGTCGCCGGACAGGTGGACGTCGGTGAGGTCGCCGGACAACGCGATCGACACGTTGAGGTCCCGGATCTCGTGACGCGGGGTGTCCCGGCACAGCCGCACCACCCGGGTCTCGGCCTTGCCGTACTGGTTGACGTCGAGTCGGGCCATGGTCTAGCTCCCTCGGTAGGTCGAATAGGCGAACGGGCTCAACAGCAGCGGCACGTGGTGGTGAGCGTCCGGGTCGGTGACGGTGAAGCTGACGATGACCTCGGGGTGGAAGGTCGGGGTGCGGCGGCGCTTCCACCACTCGCCGGTGTCGAACACGATCCGGTGCTTGCCCTGGCGCACCGTCCAGCCGCCGATGCGGCCGTCGGCGTCGGTCGCGCCGACGTGCAGCTGTTCGTACTCACCGGGTTCGGACTCGAACCACAGCTCGACGCCCATCTCGGCCGCGGGTTTCCCGGCGGTCGCGTCCAGGACGTGGGTGGACAGACTCATGTGCTCACCAGCTTTCGCAACCGCAGCGCGACGATCGCCCGCAGTTCTCGGGCCACCTCGGCGGCTTCGGTCTCGGGGTCGTTGTCGAGCCGCCGCCGCGCCTCGGCGACCATCTCGGCCGCCGAGCGTCCGGTGGCGCAGATGAGGAACACGTGGCCGAAGCGTTCGGCGTAGGCGGCGTTGGCCTCGGCCTGGGCCCGCGCGGTGTCGGCGTCGGCGGACGCGGCGCCGCGCTGTTCGCCGCGCGACCAGGCCGACTCGACGGAGTCGCCGCCGACCTTGGCGCCGATCGCGGGGTGCGCGTCGACGGCCTGCCGGATCTGTTCCGGCGTCAGCGCGTCGTAGGCCGCCAGCCCCGCCTCGCGCAGCGCTTCCGCGTCGGCGTAGGGGCGCCCGGTCGCGACGGCGTCGATCCAGGCGGGGGCGGCGCACACGGCGGTCAGCGCCGCTCGCGCCTCGTCCGCTTCGAGCGAATTAAATGCCTCCATGCTCAACACGGTTCGCCTCCTCGCGGACAGTAGTCGGTCGAATCGAGATAGTCATTTACCTCGATGAAACGGAAGTAAACCCGCGTGGCATGGACCGCCGCCAGTGTCACAAGACACAAAACATCGGCCCGACATCCCGGCCAGATTTGGAGGATCATCCAGATCACATGTGAGTTGCCGAACGGTTAACCTTGCGTCCACCACGACCCCCAGGGGGTGACCATGGATTTGCATGCTTTGCTCCAGATGCCGGAGCTGGGGCTGACACTGCTGTCCGGACAGGGTCACCTGGACCGCAAGATCCGCTGGGTGGTTCCCACCGATCTGCCCGACCCGCGGCGTTACCTGTCCGGCGGCGAGCTCGTCCTCACCGGGATGCTGTGGCGGCACGACGAGACCGACGCCGACAAGTTCGTCGGCTGCATCGCCGCCGCCGGGGTCAGCGCCCTGGGCGCCGGTGACCCCGAGCG
Organism: Stackebrandtia nassauensis DSM 44728; assembly: GCF_000024545.1. Lineage (GTDB taxonomy): Bacteria > Actinomycetota > Actinomycetes > Mycobacteriales > Micromonosporaceae > Stackebrandtia > Stackebrandtia nassauensis. The sequence continues at coordinate 2,675,353 of NC_013947.1, read as the reverse complement.
CTCCGACATCCCGGCCGAACTGGTCGACGCCTGCCGCCGTCACGACCTGCCGCTGTTCCACGTCAGCCCCGAGGTGTCGTTCTCGACGATCACCGAGCGGGTGGTGCAGCGGCTGTCGGCGCACCGGTCCGCCGACGTGGCGGCGGTGCTGGGGCGGCACCGGCAGCTCATCGCCTCGGGCGGCGGCCTGGGCGAGGTGCTGGCGCTGGTGCACGACGAGCTGGGCATGGACTGCCAGATCCTGTCGGCCACCGGACGCGTCATCCGTTCGAGCACCCCCGAGGCGACCCCCAGCGCGTCGGCCCGCAGGACGATCGCGGCCAAGGTACTGGGCGGCGGGCCGTTGCCGCGCCGGATAAGGGTGAACAAGCGCAGCGAGTACTCGGTGTTCGGCGTCGGCGGACCGTCCCCCCACTGTGGCTGGATGCTGGTCGTCGACGACGACCACACTCAGTGGCCGCCGCAGCGCCGCGACGTCACCGAGGAGCTCGTGGCTCTGATCTCGCTGGAGTTGCGCCGCACCGTCGAGCGCGACCAGTCCGAGCACGACCTGGTACTCGCGCTCGACACCGGCGCCGACCACCTCGCCTCGCATCTGGCCCACGCCGGGCTGAGCGGGCCGGGCGGTTACGTGGTGGCGGTGTGCACCGCCACCGGACCGGCCTCGCTGAGTCTGGGGCCGTCGGTGCTCACCGAGGCGATCGCCCCGGCCAGCGCCGCCTTCACCCTGGCGCGGCGGCACGGCGAGGTCATCGCGGTGGCCCGGGTCGAGTCCGGGCACGCCGAGATCGTCGCCCACGCCCGCGAGGTGGCCGCGACGCTGTCGAAGGGGCTGCGCGACGACCGGGTGGCGATCGGGATCTCCGACGCCGTCGACTCGGCCGAGGCCCTGACCGGCGCGCTGTCGGAGGCCCGGCACGCGGTGCACCTGGCCACGGCCCGGGAGGCGGCGGTGGAGGTCGCCGGACCCGACGACCTGACCTCGCACGTACTGCTGATGGCCACCGTCCCCGACGGCGTGCGCCGCGCCTATCGCTCCAAAGTGCTGGGACCGGTGCTCGAATACGACAAGGAGCACAAGTCCGAACTCGTCTCCACTCTGGAGGAGTTCCTGGAGTGCGAGGGTTCGTGGTCGCGGTGCGCGGCCAAGCTCCACCTGCACGTCAACACGCTGCGGTACCGCATCGAACGGGTGGAGCGGCTGACCGGACGGGACCTGCGGCGCCTGACCGACCGGGTGGACCTGTTCCTGGCGCTGCGGGTGCCATGAGCGTCGCGGGCCTGGTGTTGGCCGCCGGAGCTGGAACCCGGTTCGGGCGGCCGAAGGCGCTTGTGGAGTATCGGGGCGCGACACTGCTGGATCGCGCGGTGACGATCCTGCGCGAGGGCGGCTGCGAGACGGTGTACGGCGTGCTGGGCATCAGTGCCTACGCGGCCCGCGCGCGCTCGGCCACCGCGTTCACCCCGGTGTACAACCCGCGGTGGCACACCGGCATGGGCTCCTCGCTGCGGGCCGGACTGGCGGCGCTGGATCGCGAGCACGAGGGCGTGGTGGTCCTGCTGGTCGACCAGCCCGGCATCTCACCGGTGTCGGTTCGCCGGGTCCGGGAGGCCCACGCGCTGGGCGCGTTGGTCGCGATGGCCGTCTACAACGGACGACGGGGTCACCCCGTGTGTTTCGATCGCGGGCTGTGGCCGGAGATCGCCGAGGCGGCGCACGACGACGTCGGGGCGCGCGAGTTCCTGCGCGCTCACCCGGATCTGATCACCGAGGTGGCGTGTGACGGCCTCGGCGACCCCCGCGATATCGACACCCCCGCGGATCTGGCGCGACTGCGGCGGCGGTGACTCCCCCGCCGGGTCAGGACTGGCAGGTCGACTCCATCTCCTGGAGGATGCGGTCCAGTTCGGTGGTGTCGGGCGTGCTGCTCAGTTCGGTGAACATCTCCTCCACGAGCTTGACGCACTCGTCGGCGTCCTGCTTCTCGTCTTCGAGGTCCTTGATCTCGTCGTCCTTCTTGTCGATCGAGTCCTCGTTGTCGCTGATGGTGCTGCGGGCGTCGGCCAGGTCGCTCCTGGTGTTGAAGTACAGGATCATGAACACCACCGCGCCGATGAGCAGCAGCGCACTGACGGCGGCCAGGATCGGGACGGCCGCGCTGCGTTTCTTCGGCGGCGGGGGCAGCAGGCCGGGGGCGGGGAACTGCGTCGTCCCCAGCGGGCCCGCCCCGGTGACCGGCGCCGTCGGGTAGGCGGGTACGGCCGTGCCGCCGGTGAACTGCGGCGCCGTCGGCTGCGCCGGGGGCCCGGAGGTCATCGGGGGCGAGGGATCGTAGGGCTGTGTGGGTTGCACCGGCGGCGGCGGTTGTTGTTGCGGCTGTGGTGGTTGCTGCGGATACGCGTTGGGGTCCTGCGGTTGTCCGGGTCCATAGTCGTACATCGGGGAGCTCTCTCGTCAGGGTGATTCCCACCGTCGGACCACGGCGGTAGCTATATCGCCACTGTAGTTGTTCGGCGCCAGACGTGGTGGCCCTGCGTTCTCACCCCGGAACGGACTTACTCCACAATCACCGCATACAGGAACCGTGCGAGGGCTCCTCGGAATCGGAGTCCACACCGGCCAGTTGGCTCAGCACCGAGAAGAAGACGTGCCGGTCCTCGGTGCTGGCTCCGGTCAGCGCCGCCTCCTCGACGCGTTGCCGCGCCGGGACCTTCAGGTCGCGGACCTTCGCGCCGATCTCGGTCAGTTCCGGGACCCGGGCCCGGCGGTCGTTGGGGTCGACGGTGCGCACCACGAAGCCGTCCCGCTCCAGCCGGTCCAGCACCGACATCAGGGTGGTCTTGTCCAGCCCGAGTTCCTGGCCGATGGCCAACTGGGTGCGTTTCTCGCCCTCCCCGACGGCGGCCAGGACGATCCAGTCGCGCATGTCCCGCAGCCCGTGTTCGCGGGCGGCCACGTCCCATTCCTGCCGAATTCGCTGCGCCGCCCGGTGCAGCAGCCACGCGATGTCGGTCCGGACGCTGGAGGTGTTGGGACAGGTGGGGAAGGGTTCGACCGACGATGACATGGGGCAATGGTACGGCAAGACATCGCCAAAGTGCACATTCCGCCGCTAGATATTCTTGCTTCGGATCATCTGGTACCGTATGTTCCGAACTCGTCCTAAGGAAAGGGCTGACCATGTCAGTACTGCTGCACGTCGACTCGAGCATCAACGGCGACAACTCGCACTCCCGCAAGGTGACCGCCACCTTCGCCAAGGAATGGCAGGCCGCCAACCCGCAGGGCCGCTACATCTACCGGGACGTAGCCGCCGACCCTATCCCCCACATCGACGCCGTCACCTACGGCGCCATCAATTCCCCTGAATCCGAGCACACCCCCGAGCAGGCCGAGGCCTTCGGTCCGGCCAAGCACATCATCGACGAGGTCGTGGCCGCCGACACGATCCTGCTGGGTGTGCCCATGTACAACTTCTCGGTTCCCTCCCACCTGAAGGCGTGGATGGACCGCATCGCCATCGGCCGGTTCTTCGCCGACGACGACGGCAAGAGTGAGCTCAGTGACAAGAAGTTCGTCATCGCGACCTCGCGCGGCGGCTCCTACGCCCCGGGCACCCCGCGCCATCACTTCGACCACCAGGAGCCGTACCTGGAGCGGTTCTTCGAGTTCCTGGGTGCCAAGGACCTCACCTTCCTGCACACCGAGATGGCGCTGTCCCACGTGGTCCCGGCACTGGCGCAGTTCAAGCACATCTACGACGAGACCCACGCCGAGGCCCACAAGCGGGCCCGCGACCTCGCCACCGCCTAGTCCTACCGGACGCCGGACCGCAGCGCTCTGCCACCGAGCGCCGCGGTCCGGTTTCCGTCGTCTATCGCCAGTTCGCCGTTGACCACGACGTACGGGATACCGCTCGGCTGTCGGCGCGGTTCGGCGAAGGTGGCGGTGTCGATGACGGTCGCCGGATCGAAGGCGACCAGATCGGCGGCCCAGCCCTCGCGCACCAGCCCCCGGTCGGTGAGACCGAGCCGTTTCGCGGGGCGTCCACTCAGGTGCACGACACATTCCTCAAGCGACATCAGCCCGAGGTCGCGGCTGTAGTGGCCGAGATAGCGCGGGAAGGTGCCCCAGGCTCGCGGGTGGGGACGGCCGCCGACCAGCAGACCGTCACTGCCCGCCATGTGGGCGGGGTGACGCATGATCGCGCGGACGTTGTCCTCGTGGCCCACGTGCATGACGCAGCCGGTGCCGAAGTTCTCGGCCAGCAGCAGCTCGACGTAGAACTCGGACGGCTCAACGGCTCCGGCCGCCTGCGCGACGGTCAGGCCCACCAGGTGCTGATGCTCGTCGCGGGCGACGCCGCTGATCTCGATCAGGTCCCACTCCACCGCGACGCCGTGACAGCCGTCGGTGCCCACGACGTCGAGCTCGTGGCGGATCTTCGCCCGCGTCTCGGGATCGCGCAGTCGCCGGGCGCACTCGGCCAGCCCGCCCTCGAACGACCAGCTCGGCAGCAGGGCCGACAGCGAGGTCGCCCCCGGCAGATACGGATAGGTGTCCAACGTGATGTCCACGTCGGACGCGGAGTCGATGAGGGCCAGCAGTTCGTCGGCGCGGCCGACGTTGGGCCGGAAGTTCATCGTCGCGTGGGTCAGATGCACCCCGCAGCCCGACGACCGTCCGATCTCGATCATCTCGGCGTACCCCTCCAGCGCCCCCGCCCCGTAGCTGCGCTGGTGCGGCGCGAAGAACCCGCCGTGCGCCGCCACGACCTCGCACAGCGCGATCAACTCGGCGGTGCCGCCGTACATGCCGGGCACGTAGCTCAGACCCGCCGACATCCCGAAGGCCCCGTACGCGAGGCTCTCGTCCAGCAGCCGCTTCATGTGCTCCAGTTCGGACGGAGTCGGCGGCCGGTCGTCGTACCCCATCGCCAGCATTCGCACAGTCCCGTGTGGAACAAGGTAGGCGGCGTTGACGGCGATCCCACGGTCCAGCAGCTCCAGGTACTCCCCCACGTCGCGCCAGCTGACGCCCAGTTCCGGCTTGCCGTTCCAGGCCGCCAGCTGCTCCCACAGCTGGGGCAGTACGACGTCGTCGATCGGCGCGTACGACAGGCCGTCCTGTCCGATGACTTCGAGCGTGCAGCCCTGGCCGACCTTCGCCAGGTGCTCGGGGTCGCTCAGCAACGCCAGGTCGGAGTGGGCGTGCATGTCGATGAACCCGGGGGCCAGCACCAGGCCGGACGCGTCGATGACGCGGGCGGCGTCGGGGACGTCGCCGATCGCCGCGATGCGTCCGCCAGCGACGCCGAGGTCGGCGCGGTATCGGGGGTTGCCGGTGCCGTCGATGATGTCGGCACCTCGAAACACCAGGTCCATCGTGCCTCGCTGTCGCTAGGGGGTTCGACTACTGCGCACCCTAGCCGAGACGTCAGGCGATGGGCGAGTGGAGCTTGAACTTGCCGAGGACGTCGGGGTGCGCCCAGTCGCCGAAGCGGCTCTGTCGTTGCTGGCTGATCTCGTCGTTGCGCTTCGTCAGCTCCGCTAGCGTCCCCCGAAGCGGGTTCTCACGCCGCAGCAGGTAGCGATCGATGACGATGGTGACGGTCGCCGCGAAAGCGTAGCCGCCGACGCTGAGCAACGTCGCGGGCAGGGCATCGAACCGGTTCTCGAGTCCGATCCACGACAGTGCCGTGACAGGCAGGAACGCGCCGATGAAGCTGCGGTATAGCACCAACACTCTGCCCACCGCTTCGAAGCAGTACAGCAGATACGTGACCGCTCCGGCCCCGGCGAGCCACTGAAGCCATGCCGGGCCCCAGTCCTCGGCGAAGAGCCGATACACGACCAGCCCCGCCCACGGGGCAAGCGGCAGCGCCGCCAAACCCGGGTAACGCCGATAGGCGCGGTCCGACAGTCCTCCCAGCAGGTAGAGCGAGACGAACCCGAGACCAATCAATACCACTATGGCGCCGAGTAGTCCGAGTGTCCGGCCGAACCAGTCGACGAGCTGCGCACCGCCCACCACCAACATGGGTATGGCCGCGACGCCGACGAGCAACACCACGGCAACCCCGATCGCGGTCGCGCTGCGGATCACCAGACTCGCCGTGCCGCCCACCGCCACGCACGCCGCGAAGATCGGGAACCACAGTGGATGCCACGATTCGGCGGGCGCCAGCGTCAGGAACACGACCGTCGCGGCCACGGAGAACGTGGCCATGAACGCCCACTGTAGATGTCGCATCGGGCTCGACGGTTTCGCGTCGGGTTCCAGCCGCGTGACCGGAACCCAGTCGACGTCGAGATCGTGGTACGGCCTGCCCTTCGCCATCGACAGCACTCCGGCGAGCGCCGTGTCGGAGATGCTGTCGCGCAGGACCTGAAACCAGGCGGCCATTCCCACCGGCCGCTTGCCTCGCTCATCGCGGTCAATACCACCCGAAGCTGTCACGAGTTCCAGGAGTACAACCTCCGCGCGGTCCGGGCTGAGGTTCTCCACCGGCGTGTTCGAGCGATGACCAGCGGCCCCGGCCGTGTCCCGAAGGTCGGTGTCCGTGGCGGCCGGATAGTACTCCAGCGCGTTGGCGATCGGCAGTGCTTCAACGCGCTGTATTCCCGCCATGGCCGCCTCCGCCACCAGGTATGTGGCGATCCGGTTGTCAATCTGCAGGTCTTCGAGGTTGATCGGATAGTCGGCGCGCGTGGGATGGAACCCGGCCAGGATTGCGACGATGCGATTCATCAGCCGGACGAAGTCCGCCGAACACCCGGCCTCGAAGGGCCGCCACGGCAGGTCCAGTTCCGTCGGTTCGGGAAAACTGATCCGCCGCAACACCGCCTCGTGTCCCGGCATGGCCACAAGTTGCGCCAACTTGAGGGCGGCGGTAACACACACCTCAGACCGGGGATCGGAAAGCAGTTCGGTGAGCCGCTGCAACGCGAGCGGCGACGCGATCAACGCGATGTCGCTGACGAGTTCGGCTTCGAACCCTGTTTCGGGATACCCGAAGTCGCTCGCGACGGGTCCGGGGTTCATCGATTGACTCCATGGTGGCGTATGGAGGTTCCACAGTGCTTTGACCGCGGTGTCCCCCATCAACCGGAAGAACCAGATCGGCTGGATACCTCCTTCGTCGTTTGACGCGTTCCGCATTCGACGCAGCAGATGATCGGCCGCGTCCTCGTGCCCGGACATCGCCAGCACGTGCATCATGCTGGCGTCATTGAGTTGCGGATCCCCGTCACTGCCGTCCATGAGGAGTTGGCGAACCCGGGTACCGAGTGATCGTGAGTCCGCCGCCAGCGACGAGATCGCCGACATGACGCGGCCCTCATCCTGGGCGCTGGGCAGCAGGGCCAGGCCGTCGGGTGTGAAAACCCTGAACGTCTGCATGACTCGCTCGGTCAGCCAGTCGGGTATATAGTCCCCATCGGACTCAGCGAGGCAATCCAGTGCCAGCGCGAAGTCAGACTGCTGAAGGATGTCGACAATCGACGGAACACTCGCGGACGCCTGTCCACACCACAACCGCACCACCTCCCGCCACGTGTCCGGATCAGAGCGATAGTGCGACAGCAACTCCGTCGGATGCTCCCCGAACGTCGTCGCCGCGAAGAACTCCTGCAGATTCAAGTGCGCGAACTGGTACTCGTTGCGGGCGTGCAACTTCCGCAACAGTCCGGTGCGGTGGACGATCTCTCGCAACAGCGACGTCGCCACGTCCTCGGGCAGGCCCGCCTGTGGCAGCGTCGCCCTGATCTCCGCGATCACCTGCTCGTGACTGAGCACCTGCCGTTCGGCCCGCAACGCGCGAAGCGCCAGCTGCCGCAACGCCAAGGACTTCGACTCGGCGCTGAACTCGTCCCCCGCCTTGTGCGTCAACAGGAAGTCGACGACCTCCTCGAAGAACCTCCCGCGCGAACCTGGCAACGGACGATCGACGTCGGTGCGACCGTACACATAGGCCATATATGTCAGCAGCAACGGGCTCTGGGCCAGCTGCTTCAGCCGGTCGACCCCCGCGTTCAGGTCAGCCTTCAACCGCCGCACCTGCTCAGGCGACCCGTCAGGGCGTTCAGACCAGCGCTCCAGAAACTCGTCGATGTTGGATTCGGTAAATCCGCCGAGCGACAGGGTGTCGTATCCGGCGAGCCGCTGCCGATACACCGCTTCCCGACAGGTCACCGTGAACCGGCACCGCGGATACCGTTCCCGCGCCAGGACCAGCAGCCGACGCACCTCGTCCTCATTGGTCTTGGACACCTCGTCGAGTCCGTCGAGCAACAGCCACAGCCGACCGCTGCGCAGGCTGTGGAGCACGAACCGCATCGCGTGCGAGACACCGCGCAGCTGGAAGCTCCGCGCGATCAGCTGTCGCAGCGGATACAGTTCGCCGTCCTCGTCCAGCGGATGCGGTTTCTCGGGCCGCAGCTCGGGCCTCAGATCGGGAAGGCTGATCCGGATCGGAATCGGCTCGCTGCTGACCTCGCTGAACCTGTTGGCCCAGCCGTACACCAACGCCTGCAACAGCAAGCTCTTGCCCGATCCCGGTTCGCCGGTGATGACCGCGGCCTTGCGGCGGTCGGAGGTGCTCAGCCTGCGCTCCATGGAATCAGGTTCCGGTTCCGCCGCCTCCTCGTCCGAGCGCTTCACCCGTGGTCGCGTCGACCGGTCCGCCACCGAACGTCCAACGTAGAGCTGGGTCAGTTTGACGGGGTGCTCGCCGTGCGCCACGAACGGCAGCGGAACCTCGCTGTCCACTCGCAGCACCTCGTCCCGGTACCGACGCAACGCCCGCAGCCGGAACCGGATGTTCACCGCGCACCAGGTGAGGACCCGCTCCACGAATCGGCGGCCCGGTGGGGTCGCGGTCAGCACCGCGGCGGTCAGCAGGACGACCACGTAAACCGGCCAGGGCGCACCGATGGCTTTCAGGATGGGCTCGATGGGCATGAGAGTCTTTCCGCAGGGTCACACCATTGTGCCATCACCCACCCCCGCAGCGTGACCTCCGAAATGCAGCTAGCCCGAGTGCCACATGCCTTCCAGGATCTCCCGCAGCGTCCGCCGCAGTTCGTCCAGTGACGGCTGGCCCCCGGCTCCGGCGATGGCGTCGAAGATGATCCCGTCGATCATGGACACCATCACCCGGCCCCGGCGCTCGGCGTCCTGGAACCCGGTCGCGGCCAGCAGGTCAGCGGTGTACCGGCGCGGCAGCACTCCCGCCTCGTCGTAGATCTTCCGCAGCCGGGGGCTGCGGGTCGCCTCCAGCGCCATCTCGTACCGGGCCTGGGTGATGCGGCGGTGTTCGTTGATCAGCAGGTGGATCGACTGGGCCGCGAACTCCGCGAAGGCTTCGGGGCCCTGGCCCAGGTCGCCGGACGGGAACCGGCTGAACCGGTCGGCCTCGATCTCCATCAGCCGGGTCAGGCCCAGTTCCAGCAGGGCTTCCCGGGTTCGGGCCAGATTGGAGGTCGACCCGTAGGCCAGTCCGGCGGTCTCGTCGACGGCTCGGTGGGTCAGGCCACGCATTCCCTTGGCCGCCAACACTTCTAGGCTGGCATCCGCGACTATTCTGGCCCGTTCGGATTTCACGTGGCGAATACTACACTTGTTGTTTCACTACTTCTGTAGTAACTTTCGACTACAAACGTAGTGAAGGAGTCGGTCATGAGGAACGCGGTCATCGTCGGCGGCGGCATCGGAGGGCTCACCGCGGCGCTGGCGCTGCGCGGGCACGGTTGGCAAGTCGCCGTCTACGAGCGGTCCCGAAGCCTGGAGCCCGTGGGTTCGGGACTGGCCGTGGCACCCAACGCGCTGCGGGCGCTGGACACCATCGGCGTCGGCGCGGAGGTACGGCGACTGTCCAGTTTCGCCGGTGCCGGCGGGCTGCGGCGGTCCAGCGGCGGCTGGCTCAACCGGGTCAGCGTCGAACGGCTCACCGAGCACTTCGGCGACCCGACGGTCGTGCTGCCGCGCGCGGCGCTGGTGGAACAGCTGTCGAGTCGCATCGATCCGGCCGAGCTGCACCTCGGCGTTCAGGTGGAGGCGGTCGATCCCGAAACCGGAATCGTGACCACCGACGAGGGCGTGGTCAGCGCCGATCTCGTCGTCGCCGCCGACGGCATCGGCTCGCGACTGCGCGCCACCGTGTTCCCCGATCACCCACGTCCGGTGTACTCCGGCGGAACCACCTGGCGGGTCATCGTCCCCGCGCCCGCGAAGCGGCCGGAACCGGCGGAGTACTGGGGCCGGGGTTCGGCCGTGGGCGTGGTGCCGCTGGCCGACGGCCGGGTGTACCTGTACGCGATGGCCCGCTGCGCGCCCGGCGAGCGGGCACCCGACGACGAGCGCGCCGAACTGCTGCGGCGCTTCGGTTCCTGGGCCGCGCCGATCCCGGAGCTGTTCGCGTCCGCCGACCCCGCCCGGGTGCTGCGCAACGACGTGTACTTCATGGAGACGCCGCTGCCCGCGCTGCACGGCGGCCGGGTGGCGATCCTGGGGGACGCGGCGCACGCGATGACGCCGAACCTCGGGCAGGGAGCCTGCATGGCCATCGAGGACGCCGTCACGCTGGCACACGAGGTGACCAAGGGCGACGGGCTGGCGGGTTACACGCGTTCCCGGTCGGCGCGCACGTCCATGATGGTCGCCGAGTCGGCGAAGGTGGGGCGCATCGCCATGCTGGACAACCCGTTCGCGGTCGCGGCCCGCGACACGGGGATGTGGCTGGCCGGACGCCTGGGCACCGGACCGGCGCTGCGCAAGGCGGCCCAGTACTACGACTGGTGGCCGCCGCGCGAACCGTCGGTCACCGCCGACGAGTCCCGCGCCTGAGGCAGTGTCTCGTCCGGCTACCCGGCCGGTCTGGGCTCGGCTCGGCGGCGGAATCGCGCGAGACTGGCCCTGGGACTCCTAGGGAGGACTCCCCCACCTTCACGCCTTTCACGGCCCGGATTCGAGCGTTAGCTTGGGGCACATCCCATCCCCGTCCAGAAAGGTCCTGTGATCCCATGTGCCACGACACCGATTCGGCTCCGCCGAAGCTGTCCGAGTCCGGCAGTGTCGCCTCCGAGGAACTGCTCGAACTGACCTCGGCCGACGGGACGAGCTTCACGGTTTTCCACACCGAGCCAGGCCAGCCGCTGGGCCGCAGCCTGGTGGTGTTCCCGGACCGGCGCGGCGTTCATCAGTACTATCTGGAGCTCGCGCGGCGGTTCGCCGAGGCCGGGTTCTCGGTCGCCGTGTTGGACTACTACGGACGGACGGCGGGGCCGGGACCACGTGGCGACGACTTCGACTGGGCGCCGAACTTCCGGCAACTGGTGCCCGACAACGTGTCCGCCGATGCCGCAGCCGTGGTGGAGTTCCTGCGGCGGCGGCATCCCGACGACGACGTGTACTCGGTGGGTTTCTGCCTGGGTGGCGGTCATTCGTGGCGGCTGTCGAGCGTCGTGGCGGGCCTCAACGGCTGCGTCGGCTTCTACGGACTGCCGAGTCTGGCGGCCGAGCGCGTCACCGAGATCTCGGCCCCGCTGCTGTTGCTGCTGGCCGGGGACGACGTCGCCACCACGGCCGAGCAGTTCGACGACTTCCGGCGGCAGCTGGACGAGGCCGGGAAACCATACGAGCACAAGGTTTACGAGGGCGCTCCGCATTCGTTCTTCGACGGCGGCAATCCCGAGTGGAGCGAGATCTCGGCCGACGCCTGGCGCCGCGTCCTGGACTTCACCGACCGGTACGCCTCGACCGTGGCGTGACCGCCGATACTGGCGGCCGGGCCGCCAGTATCGGCCAACCGCGCGCCCAGGCGTCGGCCAGCGGGTTCAGGCAGGCGAAGAACGATCCCGACACCAGCACGATCGGGATGCCGACGCGACGGTATCCGTCGATTTCGGACTTGACCTCGGGCACGAAGAAGTCCCCGCTACCGGACTCGTAGGCGAACCACTGTCGTCCCAGGTTTTCCAGCAGGTCACGTCGTTCCCCGGCGTAGGTGCGGTAGTAGGCGCGGTTGACCGACTCGCGGCTGTGGCCCTGGGCCCGCAGCCAATGCAGCTGGTCCACGACGGCGCGGGCGGCTTCCGGGCCGTCCCCTCGGTGGGACAGGTAGAAGGCCAGGAAGCCGAAGATCGTCGTCCTGGTGGTCACGGTGCCGTCGACGTCGAAGAACGCCGCGCTGATCCGGTTCGTGGTCGCGGACGTCTCCTATCCCGTGACTCCGTTGTCGCGCAACAGGAGCGCCGCCCCCCGGATCGTGCCCGCGTCGCCGAGGCGCACGCCGAACTGTTTCTCGGCGAGGACCGACAACTCCACCAGGACGAGTGAGTCAACGTCCATGGCTTCGAACGAGGTGGTGGGAGTGATTTTGCCGGGCTCGATGTCGAACTTATCCGCCATGATGGACAGAAGTTTGTCTTCAATGGGCTTCGACATGTGATGTCTCCTCCTTGTTGAGGATTGTTTCTGCTACTGCTTCAGGTCGATGTCGGGCCACTCCAGCGCGGTCGATCCCCAGGTGAATCCGCCGCCGAACGCGGTGAGCAGCACCCGGTCGCCCCTGGTGAGAGCGCCGTGCGCGACGCGGTCGGCCAGGGCCAGCGGTATCGAGGCCGCGGAGGTGTTGCCGACCCGGTCGAGGTGGACGGCCGCCTTGGCACGGTCCAGACCCAGCCGGTCGGCGACACTGTGGAGTATGCGGATGTTGGCCTGGTGGGCCACACAGTGGTCGACATCGGACACCGTCCAGCCGACGGTCTTCAGGACGGCCCGGGAGGAATCGCTCATCCGTCGCACGGCGTGCGCGAAGACCTCCTTGCCGCGCATCGCGAAGTAGCCGGCCACCAGGCTGACGAAGCGCGGGGTGTCAGCCCTTCTTCTCGGGCTGACGGAACTGCGCCAGCCGGTTGCTGGCCCGCGTCAGCAGCGACCTCAGTTCCTCGGCCTCGTCCGGGGTGAACTCCTCGGCCAGGAAACGTTCGATCGCGACGGCCTTGGCGTCGGCCTGCTTGAGTTTGCGTTTGCCCGCCGGGGTGAGCCGGGTGATGAGAACCCTGGTGTGGTCGGGAGACTCGGTGCGGCTGACGAGTCCCTTCGCGGACAGGTTGGACAGGATCGTCGTCATCGTCTGCGGGGTGACCATGCAGCGGCGGGCCAGCTTCGCCCCCGACATGCCCTCGGTGCCGCTGAGGGTCAGCAACGCCGCGTACTGGGGCACGGTGAGGTCCAGTGCCCGCATCGCGTGTTCCTTGCGGCCGTTTATCGCCTGCTCGGTCTGTTTGATGTACTGGCCGAGGCGGTCCTCGACGGGCATCCGGGCTGATTCGTTGACCACGTGTTCATATTATGATCTTCGGCCGGAAAACGCTGGCCGCCCGTCGGGGACGGGCGGCCGGGCGAAACGGCTGGATCAGTTGGCTTCCTTGACGACCGGCTTGGCGTCCACACCGGCCTCCTTGCGCTGCTGCGCGGTGATCGTGGTCGGGGCGCCGGTCAGCGGGTCGTGGCCGCCGCGGCTCTTGGGGAAGGCGATGACCTCCCGGATAGAGTCCGCTTTGGACAGCAGGGCGCAGATGCGGTCCCAGCCGAAGGCGATCCCGCCGTGCGGCGGCGGGCCGTACTTGAACGCCTCCAACAGGAAGCCGAACTTGTCGGCGGCCTCGGCCTCGTCGATGCCCAGCACGTCGAAGACCTTGCGCTGCGTGTCGCCGTCGTGGATACGGATGGAGCCGCCGCCGATCTCGTTGCCGTTGCACACGATGTCGTAGGCGTAGGCCAGCGCCTCTCCCGGGTTGTCCTGGAAGGACCGGGCCCAGTCGGAGTTCGGCGAGGTGAACGGGTGGTGCAGCGAGGTCCAGCCCTCGTCGGTCTTGCCGAACATCGGCGCGTCGACGACCCAGCAGAACGCCCATTCGTCGGTGTCGATGAGTCCGCAGCGGCGGCCGATCTCCAGCCGGGCCGCGCCCAGCAGTTCCTGGGCGTCGATGGTGTCGGTGGAGGCGGCGAAGAACACCGCGTCGCCGGGCTTGGCGCCCACCGCGGTGGCCAGCCCCGACAGGTGCTCCTCGGACAGGTTCTTGGCCACCGGGCCGCGCGGTTCGCCGGTCTCGGCGTCGAAGAGCACATAGGCCAGACCCCGGGCGCCGCGCGCCTTGGCCCAGTCCTGCCAGCCGTCCAGTTCCTTGCGGGTCTGGGAGGCGCCGCCGGGCATCACGACCGCGCCGACGTGGCCGCCGGCGGCCAGCGCCCCGGAGAACACCCGGAACTCGGTGCCCTTCAGGTAGGTCGACAGGTCGACCAGTTCGACGCCGAAGCGCAGGTCGGGTTTGTCGGAACCGTAGCGGCGCATGGCGTCGTGCCAGGTGATCAGCGGGATCGGGCCGGGCAGTTCGTAACCGGCCAGGTCCTTCCACAGTGCTGCGACGATCTTCTCGCCGAGCTTGATCACGTCGTCCTCGGTCACGAAGGACGCCTCGATGTCCAGCTGCGTGAACTCCGGCTGCCGGTCGGCCCGGAAGTCCTCGTCGCGGTAGCAGCGCGCGATCTGGTAGTAGCGCTCGAAACCGGAGACCATGAGCAGCTGCTTGAACAGCTGCGGGGACTGCGGCAGCGCGTACCAGGTGCCGGGCTGGAGCCGGACCGGCACCAGGAAGTCGCGGGCGCCCTCGGGGGTGGAGCGGGTCAGGGTGGGGGTCTCGATCTCGACGAAACCCTCGTCGTGCAACAGGTTGCGGGCGATGCGGTTGGCCTCGCTGCGCAGCCGCAGCGCGGTGGCCGGGCCGGTGCGGCGCAGGTCCAGGTAGCGGTGCTTGAGCCGGACGTCCTCGCCGACCTCCAGGTGGTCGTCGATGGGCAGCGGCAGCGCGGCGGCCCGCGACAGGATCGTCAGCTTGTCGGCGACGATCTCGATCTCGCCGGTGGGCAGGTCCGGGTTCTCGTTGCCCTCCGGACGCCGGGCCACGACCCCGTTGACCTGGACGCAGAACTCGTCGCGCAGTTCCTTGGCCAGTTCGGCGGCCTCGCCGTCCCGGAACACCACCTGCACCACGCCGGAGGCGTCGCGCAGGTCGATGAACTCCACACCGCCGTGGTCCCGCCTGCGGGCCACCCAGCCCGCGAGACAAACGGGGTATTCGATATCGGTGGCTCGGATCTCACCGGCGTTGTAGGTGCGGTACACGGCGTGAAGGCTCCCGGGTTGCGGTTTTTCGGATGACCGGACCGGAGTGAACCGGCCCGGCGACCATCGTACGGTTGCCCCCGGCGCCGTTAAGCAGGCGGTGGCCGGTGCGGGCTCCGGCTGTGGCGGCCTCACCCGGCCCAGGCGCATCAGAACGGCGGCGGCGATCGCGGCCACCACGGCGCCGGACCCGGCGGTCACGAAACCCCACTGCGGCCCCAGGTAGTCCACCGACCAGCCGACCAGCGGTCCACCGACGGCGATGCCGATGGTCATGGCCGAGCCGTGCATACCCATGGCCTCACCGCGCACCGAGGCCGGGACCAGTTTGGAGACCTTGTCGACGCTGGCGGCGATGGTGGGAGCGGTCACGACCCCGGCGGGCACCAGCAGCGCCGCCACCAGCCACCAGTGGCCCAACAGCCCCAGCGGAATGGTCCCCACGCCCATCACGGCCAACAGCACCAGCGGGTTGACGTCGCGGTGCATGGTGCCGAAGACCAGGCCGCCGGTCATCGAGTACGCGGCCCACAGCGACATGACGATCCACGCCTGGTCCATTTCGGAGTTGTGCTCCAGCAGCGACACGATCGCGACGTCCGAGCCCGCGAGCGCGACCGTGGTGCCGATCCCGGCGATCAGCATCGCCGCCACCGGACCGGTGAGCCACTTCCGCAGCGGCGGACGGGCTTCCCGGACCTCCTCGTGGTCGGCGCGGGTGCGGGGGTTGATCCACCACAGCAGCGCCCCCGACAGCGGCGCCCAGATCCCGATCGCGATCGGCGTGACGGCCGGGGCCGCGGTGGCGGCCATGGTCGTGGCCACCGCCGGGCCGATCATGAACGTGATCTCCACCAGCGTCGAGTCCAGCGAGAACGCGGTGCGGCGGCTCTCCTCGGGAACCAGCGCGGCCAGCGGCTGCCGCACCACCACGAACACCGGCAGGTTCAACAGCCCGCCCATGAACGCGGCGCCCAGCAGCACCGGGAACGGCAGGAACACCAGCGACAGCCAGAACGCGCCCATGCCGATCGAGGTGATCACGAGCACCGGACGCAGGCCGGAGCGGTCCACGACCCGTCCCCACAGTGTCGAACCCAGCGCACCACCGACGACGAACGTCGCCCCGGCCAGCCCGGCCTCGAAGTACCCCAGCTCCAGTCCGAATCGGACATAGAGGATCAGGGACAGTCCCATCGCGGCGTAGGCCATGCGGGCCATGAACCCGCCCAGCAGCAGCGATTTGACCCCGGGCAGGGCGAGCACACGGCGGTAAGGGGCTAGCGACATATCGTGGGTGACACCTCCGGTTCCATCTTGGCCGAAGCCTGTGACTTTTCGGCACCTCTTATCGCGGTGATGTCCACTACAGCCATCACGCGAACCCGGCCAGCTTGTACAACACCAGCGAACCGGCGACGGCCACGTTGAGACTCGCCCCCGCGCCGATCATGGGGATCTCCACGACCTCGTCCAACAGGTCGAGCACCTCGGGCGGAATCCCCCGGCGCTCATGCCCCAACACGGCGATGGTGCGCTGCCGGGCCATCGGCACGTCGGCCAGCCGGGTGGCGTCCTCGGCGAGTTCCACCCCCACCACCCGCACCCCCTCGGCACGCCGCTGCGCCAGCCAGCCCTCGGGATCGTGTACCCAATGCACACAAGCCTTGCCGGGCAAGGTGTTGCCGCGCCGCAGCGCCTCGGGAACCCAGGACCACTTCGGCACCGCCAGGCACGCCCCGACGGCGTCACAACTGCGCAACAGCGTCCCGAGGTTGGCCCCATGCTGCGGCCACAGGGGAGCGGCGGTCAGGTGGTCCCAGCATTGATGGTGATGCCGTCGGCGGGCGGCCTTGAGTTCGCGCGGCTTGCGAACCCGAACCGCGGGGCCGGTCATGGCGAAGCGGAGAACTCCTCCGCGAGAGGCTCAGTCATGTTGGGAGGCGCTTGGCGGCGCGCCCGGGCCATCGTCGAAGCGAACCCGGCAATTGTGCCTCACCGACGGCGTTCCGACCAGCCCGCCGGCGACGTATAGGTACCGGTGGCGGTCTCATGATCGAATCGCGAACAATCCTTGCCCCGGCACCGCATATTGGTATCCCACGACACTGAAAGGTGGCGGTGTTGAAAACGGCGCTAGCGAACCTCGTCCGGCGACTGTCCGAGTCCGGTGCCCGGCTGGACCCCGACGACCCGCGTTTCGACTCGCGGCTGGCCCGCGAGGCGCTCGCCGTCCGGGCCGTCGACGTACCCACCGTCGACGGACTGGTGTGGGTGTCCATGAACGCCGACGGCACGCTCGCCGGTGTCGAGGTCGACCTCGGCGCCTTCTACCGTGGCGAGGACGTGATGGCCGCTCACATCGCCGACGCCATCAAGAACGGCCAGCGGCTCATCGACGAGGCGATCGCCATCGTGGTGACCCGGCAGCGAAACGAGCGGCGGCACGGGCAGACCGGTGAGACCGCCACGGCCGAACCGCCTCCCGACACCGTGAACGTCACTCTGGACGGTTCGGGCCGCCTGCTCGATCTGACCGTCAAACCCGGCAGCTTCGCCGTCCACACTCCCGACAGTTTCGGCGCGGCCGTCGTCGAGGCCCACAATCGCGCGAAAGGACAGCGGGCGGACTGACCGTCGACCGTGCACGGGAACCGGTCGCGTTCTCGTGGCCGACTCGTGAACGATCGCGCCGCCCTCGCCGCACAGTGGAGTCAACGACCCTGAAAGGCGGCGACAGTGAAAGCGGAGATAACCAACCTCGTCCGTGAACTGACCGAATCCGGCGTCCGGCTCGACCCCGACGACCCCCGGTTCGACGCCAAGCGGGCGCGGGAGGTCCTGGCGGTCGAGGGCGTCGACGTACCCACCGTCGACGGACTGGTGTGGGTGTCCGTGAACGCCGACGGCACCCTGGCCGCGCTCGACGTCGACACCGACACCCTGCGCCGCGACGAACGCGAGATCGCCGCCAACATCACCGCCGCGATCAAACAGGCCGAACGCATCATCGACGAGGCCCTCACCATCGTGCGGGCCCGACAGCGAAAGGACGGCCGCGGTGAGTCTTGAGGACTGGCTGGCGGACATGCGCACGACGATGGGTCGCATCGAGCTGAGCCTCGATGAGGCGAAGCGGGCCGCGGCGGGGACGGTCACCACGGCGGAGTCGCCATGCGGGACGGTGACGGCCACGGTGGACAGTTCGGGGAAGCTGCTGGAGCTGGCGATCGAGCCGGGCAGCTTCGCCGATCACGATGTCGACAGTTTCGGCGATGCCGTGGTGCGGGCTCACAATCTCGCGAAGCGGCAGTGGCCGCATGAGCGTCGCGACAGGTTTCGGGACGCGTACTTCAAGGAGCGATGAACATGAACGAACTCAGTGTGGAGGGCGGCAAGCTGGACAAGCTCGCCCAGCACTTCAACAACACCGGAACCGACCTTCTGGAGCCGTATCTGAGGCTCCTCGACGGATCGCTGCCCGAGGGCGTCTCGCGATACCGCGACTACGGAAGTCTCATCGACGGCGAAGGGCTGAGCCCCATCGGGGAAGAGCCGCCACCGTCCGATCCGACCATCATCCCGGTCAGTCAGGGGGACAGCTTCTTCGCCGGGCTGCGCGAGCACGACGCCTTCTTCGGGGGCCTGGGCATGCGGCGCGGCACCTTCGCCAAGGCGTCCCCTGTGGAGTTCGGTGGCACTGACGGCAACGGCTTCAGCCACACCGCCGCTCCGTGGGCGGCGAAGCTCGCCGCCGACTGGAACACGGCCATCGACTACCGGGCCACCGACATGACCCGGGTGATCCAGGAGGTGTACAAGCTCGCCGACGTCCTCATCGCGGCCGTCGAGGACTACGACAACGTCGACATCTACAACGCCGACGGCATCCGCCAGGCCACCGACTAGCCACGAAGGACGAACAATGGGAGAAACGTACGCGGAGGGCATCGCGGCCTCGGAGGACCTGAAAGCCTTCAAGGCCGCCTACCAGGCCGACATCCAAGACGCCGACGACATGGTCCGCGAGTGGATCCGCCCCCTGGCCGCGAACGCGCCGTTGATCAGCGAGGTCATCGAATGGTATGTCGGCATCGACATGTGGGCCCTGTACGACCGGTCCCGGATCCTTCGATACCTGGGCGAGGAACCCAGCCCCTATGACGAGATCCTGCGGTCCGATGCCTTCGCCGCCGCCGAGGACGCGTGGACCGGGAAGGGCGGTGAGGCGTTCTTCGCCTACTGCCGGGGCGGCGGCAACAGCGACAAGTCCTTCGACAGGTACCTGGACGCCGTGCGGCAGGCCGCCCAGAAACACCACACGGCCATATCACCGCCGAGCGGCAACGACGGCCTGCTCGGCGCCCTGCGGGACGCCCTCAAGGACTTCCTGACCGTGCTCAACGGCTCGATCAAGGGCTTCAAGGCGAAACGGGAGTCCAACCTGGAGATTCCGACCTCGTTCACCGATCCACCGCAGTTCATCATCGACAGCATCAGCAACGTGTACAAGGCGAACGTGAAGGACGCCGAGCAGATCGGCGGCGCCGGTGACGCCATCGCCGGTCAGGTCGAGGCGCTCGCCGACCAGTACGTCGTCGCGCTGGACACCTCCCAGCTCAAGGACGTCCCCACCGGAGCGCTCCACGACGGGCCGGGGCCGCTCGACGGCGCCTGGAAACCCGAGTAGCCGTCACTCCCCCGGCTTCGGCGGAACCCAGTCCACCCCGGTCATCGCCTGCTTCGCCAGCCACGTGTCCGGAGCGGCCCGCATCAGCCCGTCCCGAACCGTCGACTTCAACCGGCCGCGAGCCCCGAACACCGAGCCCACCCGATGCGCCAGCTTCGCCAGCTTCACCGTGCGGGCGTGCCGCAGCTCCTCGTAGCGCGCCAGGCCGTCCGGGATCGAGGCTCCGGTCAGGCACGCTCCCAGCGTCACCGCGTCCTCCAGTGCCATTCCCGCGCCCTGGATCAGGTCGGGGGTCATGGCGTGGGCGGCGTCGCCGACCAGGACCGCGCCGCTGGTGTCGCCGATGTGGGTGTAGCGGCGCGGGAGCGGCCACAGGTAGGTGATCTCCCGTTGCGAGATCTCCTCGGGTCGGGTGTTGGCGATCAGTTCGCCCACGGGGGCGTGCCAGTCGGCGAACCAGCGGGCGATGAGGTCCTTGCGGACCTCCTCGGGTTCGGGCCGTAGGCCCCCTCGGGTGATCGCGGCCCAGTAGGCGCCGCGTTTTCCCATGGGGGCGTAAAGGAAGCGGCGGCCGTCGGGGCCCTGGGTCTCGCCGCCGCCCTCGGGCATGTCCGGGGTGCGGTGGCGGGGTATTACCGCGCGGAACGCGACCGTTCCGCTGTTGGTGATCTTGGAGCCGGAGGTCATGCCGACGCGGACCGCGCTGGCGATGCCGTCGGCGCCGACCACCAGGTCGGCGGGCCAGCGGCGGGAGGTGTCACCAGCCGCCGTGTGCACCAGGTCGATGTGGGTGGCCGTCACTCCGGTGTGGACTTCGACGCCGGTTCCCATCGCGGCCACCAGGGCCTCGAACAGGTCCTCGCGGTGCACCACGACCGGTGGGGTGCCGAAGCGTTCGGTCAGTTCGGCGACCGGGATCTCGGACAGGACCCGGCCGTCGGCGCGCCGGAACCGGCCCGAGGTCATCGGGGTGGCGATCGCGTCCAGGGCGATGCCGAGGCCGAGTTCCTTCAGTGCCGTGATCGCGTTGGGCAGCAGGGTCAGCGCGTTGGAGTCGCCGCGCAGCCGGTCGCCGCGTTCCAGCAGCGCGACGCGCCAGCCCGCGCGCTCCAGGGCGATGGCGGAAGCCAGGCCGCCGATTCCGGCGCCGACGATGACAACTCTGCGGGGTGCCGACATGTTCTAGGACTTCTTCGATTCGTCCTTGCCGGACGGCTTCTCGGCTTCCTCCTCCTCGGAGGACTCGGTCTCCTCGTCGTCGTCCGTCAACACGTCGTCGCCACCCTCGTCGACGTCGTCGGGTTCGGACTCGTCGGAGTCGGCGTCGGCTTCGTCGGCGTCGGCTTCGTCGGCGTCGGTCTCGTCGGCGTCCTCGGTCGTCGGTTCGGGGACCTTGTCCCAGTCGACCGGCGTCAGCAGGCCGTCGGGACCGGTCACCAGCACCTGCCGGGTTCCGGTAACCCGCAACAGATAGATGACGGCGCCGACGATCATCGCGATCGCGACCCACTCGTTGACGCGCAGCCCCAGGAAGTCGTGAGCGGGGTCGATGCGGCGGCCCTCGATCCAGAACCGGCCAACGCCGTAACACAGCACGTAGACGGCGAAGGCGCGTCCGGCGCCGAACTTGAACTTGCGGTCCAGCGCGACGATCAGCCCGGCGATGCCGAGGTTCCAGATCAGCTCGTACAGGAACGTCGGCTCGTACGCGGCCTTGCCCTGGTACTCCTCGGGCAGTTCCGCCTGGTTGATCGGGTTGATCTCCAGACCCCACGGCATGGTGGTGGGCTTGCCGTACAGCTCCTGGTTGAACCAGTTGCCCAGTCGTCCGATGGCCTGGGCCACCGGCAGTCCCGGGGCGAGGGCGTCGGCGATCATCGAGAACGGGATCTGGCTGCGGCGGCAGGCCAGCCACACGCCCAGTCCGCCCATGGCCACGGCGCCGGGGATGCCCAGGCCGCCCTCCCAGACCGCGAAGGCCTTCCAGGGGTTGGCGTCGGGGGCCGAACCGAAGTAAGCGTCCGGGGAGGTGATGACGTGGTAGAGACGACCGCCGATGATGCCGAACGGCACCGCCCACACCGCCAGGTCCAGCACGGTGAACGGGGGCGCGCCGCGTTTGCGCAGCCGCACCTCGGTGATCCAGCAGGCGGCGATGATCCCGGCGATGATGCACAGGGCGTACGCCCGCAGCGGCACCGTCAGATCGGTGAACGGGATGGGGATTTCCCAAACGCTCTGTTCGGGGCTGGGGATATACGCGTAGTCCACGGCGATGTACGTTACCGGGTCGCGTTTGTGCCACGCGACACGCCATGGCCGGTGTGGATCGCGGTCGTTCGGGCGGTTTCGGGGATTTCCTCCGGTTCGCGTTGAACTATTCGGGGCTGTCCCACGTACTAGGACGGAACCCCCTTCGCCGGTGAATTCCCGGCCCGACAGGAGAAACAGCGACGATGCTGACAGCCGAAACGCTCAACGCCCTGCTCAACGACGAGATCCTCCCCAGCCGCATGCCCGACGCCGGCCTGCTCACCGACTATCTGCGAACGTCGGATCCGCGACCCGAGCCGATCTGCCTGAGTTTCGGGGAGACCTGGAGCCAGGTCGCGCCCGGGCTGGCCGCCCGGTTGGCCACCGAACCGGTTCATTCCCACGGATACCAGTTGTCCCAGTACGGACTGCCCGCGCTGCGGCTGCTGGTGCGCGACCAGTTGCGTCGCGAGCACCGGCTCCCGGACGACAGCCAGGCGGGGCGGGACTACGAGGTGGCGGTGGGGTGGACCGGCACGCGTAGCGCGATGTTCGACTTCGGGCGCATGATCCTCGACCAGGACGCGCCCTCCGACGCCGAACCGGTGGTCGTGGTCGCCGGTCCCAGCTGGGACTACGAGGGCGTCTACGGCAGCCTCGGCTACCGGGTGCGGTACCACCACCTGCGTCCCGAGAGCGGCTTCCGGCCCGACGCCGCCGAACTGCGTCAGCTGTTCGCCGAGATCGGCGCCGGTGGCGAGCAGCGGCCCGCCCTGCTGGTCGTCAACGCCCAGCACAACCCCACCGCCGTCAACTGGGACGCCGAGTTCGTCACCGAGGCCGTCTCTATCGCCGCCGAGTCCGGGGCGGCGATCCTCATCGACGACGCCTACTACGCCGTGCACGACGACGACATCGAGCCGACCTCGGCGCTGTCGATCCTGCTGGGGATGCTGCCGGGGCTGCCGAAGTCGCTGCGGCGGCGCTGGCTGGCGGTGCGGTCCTTCGGCAAGCAGTTCCACAGCAACGGCTGGGGCATCGGCGCGCTGACCGCCGACCCGAAGATCCTGGACGCGCTGGTCAACCGGTACCGGTTGCACCACGGGCTGATGTACGGCGGCTGTTACCAGCACGCCATGCGGTCCTGGCTCGCCGACGAGGCCAGCCGGGAGTTCCTGGTCCAGCAGCGGCGGTCCTACCGGTCCCGGCGCAAGATGATCGGCGACTACCTCACCAGTCGGCTGGGCTACCCGGCCGATCGGGTGCACGTCGGCGAGTGCAGCTCATACCTGATGTTCGCCGTGCCCGAGGCGTACGCCGGACTCGACGACCCGGCCGAACGGTTCCGGCTCGACTGCTTCGCGGCCACCGGCGTGTTGTTCGCGCCCGCCTGGCCGTGGCCGTTCATCGCCGATCGCGGCCCCGGGCTGCCGTGGGTGCGGATGTTCATCGGACCCTCGTCCCAGACGATCACGACCGCGCTGGATCGCTTGGCGGACAACGGTTTCCGTTACGACATGGCCGTGTCGGCCACGAACTGAGCCGGACTATCCGGCGCCGCGGGCCACGCCCTCGGCGAGTTCGGCGGTCAGGGAGCCCAGCGCTTTCCGACCGGCCTTCTCGTCGGGGGCGTCCAGCAGGCACGACACCATCGCCGAGCCGACGATGACGCCGTCGGCGAAGGTCGCGACCTCGGCGGCCTGGTCGCCGTCGCGGACGCCGAGACCGACGCCGATGGGCAGGTCGGTGGCGGCGCGGGTGCGCTCCACCAGGCCCGGCGCCGCCGAGGAGGTGCTGTCGCGGGCGCCGGTGATGCCCATGATCGACTGGGCGTACACGAAGCCGCGGCAGGCGTTGACCGTCAGCGCGATGCGTTCCTTGGTCGAGGACGGCGCGACCAGGAAGACCCGGTCCAGGTCGTGGGCGTCGGAGGCGGCGATCCACTCGGCGGCCTCGTCGGGGATCAGGTCCGGGGTGATGAGTCCGGCACCCCCGGCGGCGGCGAAGTCGCGCGCGAAGGCGTCGACGCCGTAGCGTTCGATCGGGTTCCAGTAGGTCATGACGAGAATCGGCACGCCCTTGCCCGCGACAGCCTCGACCACCCGCAGTACCTCACGGGTGCGGCAGCCGCCCGCCAGCGCCATGGCGGCGGCGCGCTGGATGGCATGCCCGTCCATGACGGGGTCCGAATAGGGCAGTCCGACTTCGATGACGTCGCAACCGGAGTCGATCATGGTCTCGATCGCGGCGATCGACTCGTCCACGGTGGGGAACCCGGCGGGCAGGTAGCCGACGAGGGCGGCGCGGCCGGCCCGTTTCGCCGCTTCGAAAGCGGGCGTGACGCTCATGCCGCGTCCTCCGTGAGTCCGAAGTAGGTGGCGGCGGTCTCCATGTCCTTGTCGCCGCGGCCCGACAGGTTGACCATGACGACGGCGTCGTCGCCGTGCCGTTCGCGCAGCACCGGCGCCAGTCGCAGCGCCCCGGCCAGCGCGTGCGCGCTCTCCAGGGCCGGGATGATGCCCTCGGTGCGGCACAGCCGCTGGAAGGCGTCCATGGCCTCGGCGTCGGTGACGGCCTCGTAGGTGGCGCGGCCGGATTCCTTGAGCCAGGCGTGTTCGGGGCCGACGGACGGGTAGTCCAGGCCCGCCGAGATCGAGTACGACTCGATGATCTGGCCGTCGTCGTCCTGCATCAGGTAGCTGCGGGCGCCGTGCAGGACGCCCTGGTTGCCGACGACGAGCCGGGCGGCGTGCTTGCCGGTGTCCAGGCCCTTGCCGCCGGCCTCGAAGCCGTACAGCGCCACCGACTCCTCTGGCACGAAGGCGTGGAAGATGCCCATGGCGTTGGAGCCGCCGCCGACACAGGCGGTGACCGCGTTCGGCAGCCGCCCGATCATGTCGAGGCACTGGGCGCGGGCCTCGCGTCCGATTCCGGAGACCAGGTCGCGCACCAGCACCGGGAACGGGTGCGGTCCGGCGGCGGTGCCCAGCAGGTAGTGGGTGTTGTCGACACTGGACACCCAGTCGCGCAGGGCCTCGTTGATGGAGTCCTTGAGCGTTTGCGAGCCCGCGGTCACCGGGATGACCTCGGCGCCCAGCATCTTCATGCGGGCGACGTTGAGGGCCTGCCGACGACAGTCCTCAGCTCCCATGTAGACGGTGCAGTCGAGGCCGAGATAGGCCGCGGCGGTGGCCGAGGCGACGCCGTGCTGCCCGGCGCCGGTCTCGGCGATGATCCGGTTCTTGCCCAGCCGCTTGGTCAACAGCGCCTGGCCCAGCACGTTGCGGATCTTGTGGGCGCCGGTGTGGTTGAGGTCCTCGCGTTTGAGCAGCACCCGCACCCCGACCTCGCGCGACAGCCGCTCGGCGTGGTACAGCGGCGAGGGGATGTTGGCGTACTCGCGCAGCATCCGGTCGAACTCGGCGGTGAAGGTCTCGTCGGCCATGGCCTTGCGGTAGGCGGCGTCGAGTTCGTCCAGCGCGGCGACCAGCGCCTCGGGAACGAACCGTCCGCCGAACTGTCCCCAGTGGCCACGGGCGTCGGGCCCGGTGACGGGTTCGGTCATCGCACGGGCCTTGGCGTCGAGGGGTGGCTGCCGACGGTGACCATGTCGGCCACGGCCTCGCGCGGCGATTTCTTGGTGACCAGGCCTTCGCCGATGAGCACGGCGTCGGCGCCGACGGAGGCGTACCGCAGCAGGTCGCGGGCCTCACGCACCCCGGACTCGGCGATCTTGACGACGCCGTTGGGCAGGCCCGGGGCGACGCGTTCGAACACCGAGGTGTCGACCTTGAGGGTGCGCAGGTCGCGGGCGTTGACGCCGATGACCCGGGCCCCGGCGGCCAGCGCCCGGTCGGCCTCGACCTCGTCGTGGACCTCGACCAGCGCGGTCATGCCCAGCGACTCGACCCGCTCCAGCAGCGACACCAGGGCGTTCTGCTCCAGGGCCGCCACGATCAGCAGCACCAGGTCGGCGCCGTGGGCGCGGGCCTCGTGCACCTGATAGCTGGAGATGATGAAGTCCTTGCGCAGTACCGGGATGCGCACCGCGGCGCGCACCGCGTCCAGGTCGTCCAGACTGCCCCGGAAGTAGTTCTGCTCGGTCAGCACGCTGATGGCGCGGGCGCCGCCGGCGGCGTACTCGCAGGCGAGTTCGGCCGGATCGGGGATCTCGGCCAGCGAACCCTTGGACGGGGAAGACCGTTTGACCTCGGCGATGACGCCGACGCCCGGTTCCCGCAGGATGCTGAAGGCGTCCAAAGCGGGTGGGGTCTTCTCCGCGATGGCACGGATCTTTTCAATCGGAATCAGCTGCCGGCGTGTGTCTACGTCGGCGGCGACTCCGGCGACAATCTCGTCGAGCACACTCACCGCGCGCACTCCTCTCCCGGCGCCGTTTGGCCGATACTAAACGCTGTGGGGTCTTCACCTTTGTCGAGGGCGTCCCATAGCGCTGCGGGGTCATCTGCTAGGGCGGCCGACGACGGGGCCGCTTCGGTTCGGTCGTAGCGCCCTGACATGCCGGGCCAGGCGGATCCGTCGCGCAGGGTCCACGCGGCGACGGCGAGGACGGCCAGACCCGCCACGGTGGTGACGACGGGCCAGATGCCCGCCGCCTGGCTCAGTCCGTAGCCCCCGGCGGCGGTCAGCCCCAGCCCGGCCAGACCGACGCACACGGCCACGATCCGTCGAGCCCAACCGGTGCAAGCGACCAGCGCCACGGATCCGGCAACGGCCACCACGGCGGCGGGAATCGCCCAGGGGGCGAGCTGGCCGCCGGTGGTGTCGACGACCTCGGCGGGCAGCGGCCCGGGCCGGTCGCGGCTGACGGTGGTCCACACCCGGGTGGCGGCGTACAGGCCGAGTCCGGCGGCGGCCATCCCGGCCAGAACGGCGATGGTGAGGGCGCGGCGCGGGCTCATCGTTGGACCCCCAGCGGCAGTTCACGTCCGGTGAAGCAGGTGGCGGTGCCGGTGTGGCAGGCGGGGCCGCGCTGCTCGACGCGCAGCAGCAGCGCGTCGCCGTCGCAGTCGAGGGCCACGGACTTCACCTGCTGGGTGTTTCCGGAGGTCTCACCCTTGACCCAGTACTCGCCGCGGCTGCGGGAGTAGTAGGTGGCCCGGCCGGTGGCCAGGGTCCGGCGCAGCGCCTCGTCGTCCATCCAGGCCAGCATCAGCACCTCGCCGGTGTCGTGGTCCTGCGCGATGGCGGCCACCAGGCCGTTGGCGTCGCGTTTGAGCCGGGCGGCGATTTCGGTGTCGAGCTGCGACGAGGTTCCCACGGAATCCGATTCTTGACGATGAGTTTCAGGCGCGACAAGCCGCCCCTTGAACTCGCACATGCTAGTAGCACTGGTTAAGGTCTTGGCTGTGGTTCGTGGACGTAAACGCAGCGGTAGACGGCCGGGTAGTCCGGACACCCGGGAGGAGATCCTCGACGCCGCCCGCGACGCCTTCGCCGCGGACGGGTTCGAGCGCTCCTCGATCCGTCGCATCGCCGCGGCCGCCGGGGTCGATCCGGCGCTGATCCACCACTACTTCGGCACCAAGGACAAACTGTTCCTGGCCGCGATCGAGGCGCCCTTCGATCCCGGCGAGATGATCCCGAAGGTCTTCAAACACGGGTCGACCAATCTCGGCGAGCACCTGATCCGGACCTTCGTCGGCATCTGGGACTCCCCCACCGGCAACCGGGCGGCGGCGTTCCTGCGCTCGGCGGTCACACACCCGCGGATGTCGAAACTGGTGCAGCAGTTCCTGACCAACCAGGTGATCCGCAAGGGACTGTCGCAAGTCAACCCCGAACTCGACAATATCGATCTGCGTGGTGCCATGGTCGCCTCGCAGCTGCTCGGCCTGGCGCTGACCAGGTACATCCTCAAGGTGCAGGCGCTGGTCGACCTGTCGGCCGACGAGTTGGCCGCCATCTACGGGCCCACCATCGACCGGTACGTGACCATGGACCTCAAAGACCTGAGCACAAGGGAAGGAACACAGTGAACACCGTCGACTCGCTGTTCGCCGCCGCCGCCAAGCCCGATCCGGCCCGGCCGTTTCTGACCTATTACGACGACGCCACCGGCGAGCGCACCGAGCTGTCCTACGTCACGATGGACAACTGGGTGTCCAAGACGGCGAACCTGTTGCTGGAACACGCTTACGCCGAACCCGGCGCCACCGCGGAGCTGCGGTTGCCGCCGCACTGGCTGGGCGCGGCGGTCATGCTGGGCTGCTGGCGGGCCGGGGTGGCGATCAGCCACGCGGTGGCCGGGGAATCCGGTGTGGACCGTGACCAGCCCTATGTCCTGTTCGACACCGAGGACGAACTGCGCGCCCCCGAGGACACCCCGCAGGAGGCGACCTACACGGTTTCGCTGGCGCCGCTGGCGGTGGGCCTGCGCTCTCCGGCGGCCCGGCAGCGGGTGGCCGACAACGAGGCGGTGGACTTCCTGACCGAGGTGCGCGGCTACGGCGACCACTTCGGGGGTGCCCCTGCCGCCGCCGACGCCCCCGCGCTGGTCGGCCTTCCCGGTGGCCGGGAACTGACGCAGGCACAACTGGTGGAGTCCGCCCGCACCCGGGCGGGCGAAATGGGACTCGGCGACGGCGAGCGGATCATGTTCACCGACGAGCGGATCCGTCCCTTGGACTGGCTGCTGGTTCCGTTGGCGGTCAAGGGTTCGGTGGTACTGAGCCGCAACTCCACTGGCGACACGGCCAAGCGTGCCGACAGCGAGCGCGCCCGCGTCGTGTGACGCGGACGGCTCGTTCGAGGGCGTCGCGCTCACGCGACCCGTTGAACGTCCACTGGTGACGCGGATGTCGCCGGACGGGTTTTGACGACCGTGGTGAAGGCGATCCACAGCAGTACCGAGGCCACGCCCATGGTCAGCCGGAACGGGGTGTCCACCAAGCGGTCGACGACCATGACCAGCACCGCCAGACCGACGAGCACCGGCACCGAGACCGGCAGCCGCCGGGCGAGGTACGCGTGGATGGTCTGCGCCGACAGCGCGCAGAACAGCAACGCCGGACCCAGCTGGTAGACCAGCAGCTCAACCCCCGGCAGGGCTTGGATGTCGTCGGTGAAGGCGTTCTTGGCCTCGACGGTGCTGGTCGCGAAGCCCGCGACCAGGTCGATGGCCATCTGCGTGTTCATGCACAGCGATCCGAACAGCGCCACGGCGAGGAAGCTCGCGGCCAACGATCTGCGGCCCGGGGCGCCGCCGGTCACGGTCAGCCGGTACAGGTACACGCAGGCGACGGCCAGCAGCACATAACCGGCCAGCCACGCCAGGTGCGCGAGCGTCCAACCCGGTTCCCGGCCGTCGGTGCCCAGGAGCCGCATCAGGGCCCAGCCCAGCATGACCAGCGGCGGGGAGAGCAAAAGGGACAGTCTTGCGAGGGGTGTCGGTGTCATGAGCCGATCGTAAACTTGCGGAGACACTTCTGCAAGTTTTTTATGCAGAATTTTTCTGCACAACTTCTACGCAACCATCCGACCGGCGGCTAAGCTGCTTCCCATGCCGTCCGAACCCATCCCCCACACCTCCGCAACGCTCAAGGCACTGGCCAGCCCGCTGCGCCGGGCGATACTGCGGCACCTGGCCACCAACGGTCCCGCGAACTCCACGTCCATTGGGGAGGTCTTCGGCCACAACACCGGGACCACGAGCTACCACCTGCGCCAGCTGGCGCAGGCCGGTCTGATCACCGAGATACCCGAGCGGGCCAAGGGCCGGGAACGCTGGTGGCGCACCGAACCCGGCAACCGCGTCATGCCCGACCGCGACACGATGTCCGCACAGGACAAGGTGATCGCCGCCGACCTGGAACGGTCCCGGCTCACCGAGGACATGGACGCGCTGTCCGGCGTCCTGGACAACCGCGCGGAACTGGGCGACTGGTTCCAGGGCTCCCGGTCGCTGCGGTTCATGACCAAGGCCGAGCTGAAGGAGTTCCACGACGACTACCTGCGGCTGCTGGATCGCCACGGCCACAAGCCCGAAGACGCCCCCGACACGGCCCGCCCCATAGCACTACGCTGGTACGGCTACCCCGCCACCGAGTGACACCCCCAATGGACAGACCCCAAAGGACCGACGATGACGGCGACGGCCCGAGTTCCGGGCACCGTCGTGGCTGGACGTCGCGATCCCGACGCTGCTGGTGGTCGCGGCCGTCGTCAACGTCGCCCGCGGTGAAAAATCGCTGGTGTCGGCCGGTGATTCCGGCTTAGCGTGACCGGATGCGTCCCGAACCCGGTCAGGTACTGCACTTCTCCGAGGATCCGACGATCACCAGGTTCACTCCCCGGCCGTCGCCACGGCTCGCAGCCGCGTACGTGTGGGCGGTGGGATCGCGCCGCTGTCCCGACTACTGGTTCCCCCGCGAGTGCCCGCGCGCGATGGCCTGGATCGAACCGCACACCACCGACGCCGACCGCGACCGGATCCTGGGGCCGGGCGGCGGCCACCGGGTGCACGCCGTCGAGTTCGGCTGGCTGGAAGCGATGCGCACCGTGGAGCTCTACGGCTACCGGCTACCCGCCAACGCGTTCCGTCCGCTCGACGAATCCGACAGCGCCGCCAACGGGTCACCCGCGCTGGTCGCCGTCGAAGCGGTGACGCCGTTGGGGCCGCCCGAGCGGGTGGGTGACCTGTTCGCGCTGCACGCCGAGGCGGGGATTCAGCTGCGGGTGCTGGACAACCTGCGGACGTTCTGGGACGCGGTGATCGACAGTTCGCTGGGGTTCTCCGGGATCCGGCTGCGCAACGCCAAACCCGCCCCCGCATAGCCGAGCGCGGTCCGGAAGGGAAGTCCCCTCCGGACCGCGCTGTCGATGTACCGGCCGCGCGACTAGACCGCCGTGGGCGGCAGGTCGCCGGGCTTGGTCGGCGGCACCGGCGGCGGCACCACCTGGGTCGAGTCCAGCATGGTGTTCGCCGCGTCGGTCGCGGTGAACTGGCTCGGCGAGACCTTCGGCCCGGCTTCCAGGGCCTGGGTGTCGTCGGTGCCCGGCTTCGGTTTGCCGATGCGGGTGGTGGCCGCGTCGTCGTCCTCGGCGCTCGGGGTCCGCGGCGCGGTCTCGGAGCGGTCGGCGTCGGTGTGGCTCGGCGCCGCCTCACCGGTGCCGTCCTGTTCGGACGACAGGGCCTGCGACACCGCGTTGGTCACCGCCGAGGCGGGACCGGAGCTGATCGGGCCGCCGACGGCGCCGCTGAACGACTCCAGCGCCCGGGTCAGTTCGGCCGGGATCATCCACAGCTTGTTCGACTGACCGGCGGCGATCTGCGGCAGCGTCTGCAGGTACTGGTACGCCAGCAGCTTCTCGTCCGGGTTGGACTTGTGGATCGCGGTGAACACGGTCTCGATGGCCTTGGACTGGCCCTCGGCCTGCAGGATGCGGGCCTGCCGGTCACCCTGGGCGCGAAGCACCGCGGCCTCCTGCTCACCCTGGGCGGTCAGCACCTGGGACGCCTTGACACCCTCGGCGGTGAGGATCGCGGCCCGCTTGTCACGCTCGGCGCGCATCTGCTTCTCCATGGACTCGCGCACGCTGGGTGGCGGGTCGATGGCCTTGATCTCGACGCGGGTGACCTTGATGCCCCACTGGCCGGTGGCCTCGTCCAGGACGGTGCGCAGCGCGCTGTTGATGGTGTCGCGGCTGGTCAGTGCCTGCTCCAGGTCCATGGAGCCGACGACGTTGCGCAGCGTGGTGACGGTCAGCTGCTCGACGCCCTGCAGGTAGTTGGAGATCGCGTAGGTGGCGCGCACCGAGTCGGTCACCATGTAGTAGATGACGGTGTCGATGGACACCACCAGGTTGTCCGAGGTGATGACCGGCTGCGGCGGGAAGCTGACGACCTGCTCGCGTTTGTCGACTTTGGACCGTACGGCGTCCAGGATCGGCACGAGGAAGTTCAGGCCCGGAGTCAGGGTCTTGGAGTACTTGCCCAGTCGTTCGACGATGTACTCCTGCTGCTGCGGCACGATCCGCACCATCTTGAACAGCATGATGATGAAGAACAGCGCCACCAGTCCCAGAAGCAGGACCAGGAAAACCTCCCCGCCACTCATGGCTGCCTCCAGACCATAGCCGTCGCCCCGCGTATCTCCACTATGTTCACTTCTTCTCCTTGTTCCAGTACTTGTTTGCCGTCGTAACTGCGCGCCGTCCACTCCTGACCCTGCACTTTGATGAGTCCGTGCTGGGAGTCGACCCGCTCCAGTACGAGGGCCTCCGCGCCCTCCAGGGCCTGCAGACCGATCTTCGCGTCCGGGCCCGAACGGTTGTCCCGTAGTTTCTTCGCCCACGGTCTGATGCCGATCAGGGACAGCACCGACACCACGACGAAGACCAGGCCCTGAAGCTCCACCGGGGAACCCAGTGCCGCCGCCAGCGAAGCCGCCGCCGCTCCCGCCCCGATCATGAGCAGCACAAATGTCAAGGTAAACAGTTCGGCGATGCCCAGTGCCACGGCCACCGCCAACCATATAATCCACGCCACTGTTCAAGCCTGTCATGCTTCGTCGGGGTTTGACGTCTCACGTCACGGTTTGTTATCGGCTTGTAGTGCTTCGTCCGCCGTTAACGGTCCCCACAATGTAGCCGAGCATGGCAAGCGGCACCGATGGCCGTGCGGCACGATGCTGCCAGACCCCGCAGCGCCTCCAGCCGGGCGGCGGCCTCGTGCGCGGTGACCGCGCCGCCCATGGCGTCGGAGTCGGCGACCCGCAGCACCCGCTCCAGCATCACCGCCCGGGCGTACAGGCGGCGGGAACGGGTGTCGAAACCGGGCGGCAGCTGACGGCCGGAGTCGGTGCGCGCCCCGGCCAGGGCCCGGCCCAGTTCCGGGTTCCAGGCGGCGACGTCGAGATCGGACAGGACCTTGGTGGCGGCCCGAAGCGCCTGGGTCAGCGAGGCGTCGGCCTCGCCGGGACTGACGAGGTCGGCGGGTACGGGGACCGCGTCCAGCTCGAAGTGGTGCCACAGCACGGTTTCCCAGGTGCTGCCGGAACCGGAGGTGTGCGCCCGGCGTTCGGGGACCAGGCCGTTGCGTCCGGCCACCACGGCCTCGCCGGCGGTCAGCGCCGCGGCGGCGAACGGTCCCGCGGTCGGCAGGCCGCGGGCGTCGCCGGGCACCGCCAGCACCAGCCGGATGTCCTCGGTGTCGACTCCCGACAGCCGGGAGAAGCCCTCGGTCAGGGTGGCGCCGGGCCCGATCTCGGCCTCGGTCACGACGATCTGTTCCACTCCGGACATGCCCTCGGAGGTCATCGCCTCCACGACGTCGTCCAAAGAGGTCATACCGGCGCGCCAGGCCCGCAGCCACGGCACCAGCCGCGCCGACAACAACACCGGAACCGTCACGACATCGCCGCCGTCAGCGACCCATCCCCACCGGACGGCGGGCGGGACAGCAGCCGTCGTCATTGGGGTTCCACAGCGGAAGCTTGCCCAGCCGCTTGACCGGGGCGCCGTCGACGCGTTCGGCCACCAGCTCGCGCACCATCGTGACCGTGCGCGGGTCGAGTCCGGGGGTACCGGCCCGGTAGTAGGACAGGCCCAGCTCCTCGGCGGTCTGTTTGGCCTCGATGTCCAGGTCCCACAGCACTTCCATGTGGTCGGACAGGAAACCCACCGGCGACACCACGACCGAGCTGACGCCCTCGGCGGCGATCGCCTTGAGGTGGTCGTTGATGTCGGGACCCAGCCACACCGAGTCGGCGGGACCGGACTTCGACTGCCACACGATGTCGTAGGGCAGGTCGAGCCCGGCGGCCTGCCGCACCAGCGCCGCGGTCTCGGCGACCTGGTCGTGGTAGCGGGCTCCCTCCGGCCCCGACACGTCGTTCATGCCCACCGGAATCGAGTGCGCGGTGAACAGGATCCGCGCGTTGGCGGGATCGTCGATGGCCGCCGCGGCCGTCCTGAGCTTGTCGGCGAAGGGCTGCACGAAACCGGGGTGGTCGAAGAAGTGCCGGATCTTGTCGATCACCGGGGCACTGCCGCCGACCGCGGCCCGCGCCGCCGACAGGTCCTCAAGGTACTGACGGCAGGAGGAGTAGGAACCGTAGGCGCTGGTGGTGAACGCCAGCGCCCGCTTCACCCCGTCCCCGGCCATCTGCTGCACGGCTTCGACGAGCATCGGCGGCCAGTTGCGGTTGCCCCAGTAGATGGGCAGGTTCACCCGGTGCGTGGCGAACTCGCCGCGCAGGGCGTCTATGAAGGAGCGGCACCATTCGTTGATCGGCGACACGCCACCGAAGTGGTAGTAGTGTTCGGCCACTTCGGTCAGCCGTTCCTCCGGCACGCCACGGCCACGCGTGACGTTACGCAGGAACGGCAGCACATCGGAGGCGCTTTCGGGCCCACCGAAGGAAACGAGGAGCAATGCGTCGTAGTTCATCGAATTCGTATATCCCGGATGTTGTCAGGTACTGTCCCAGCGGTCCTCGTCCGAGTCCTAGGCCTCGGCGGCCTTGACCCCGACCGCGTGGAACCCGCCGTCGACGTGGACGATCTCACCGGTCGTTGCCGGGAACCAGTCCGACAGCAGCATGGTGACCGCCTTGGCCACCGGCGTGGAGTCGGTGAGACTCCAGCCCAGCGGAGCGCGCTCCGCCCACGCCGTCTCGAACTGCTCGAAACCGGGGATCGACTTGGCGGCCATGGTCCGCACCGGGCCCGCCGCGACCAGGTTGACCCGGATTCCCTTGGGGCCCAGGTCACGTGCCATGTACCGGGTGACCGACTCCAGGCCCGCCTTGGAGACGCCCATCCAGTCGTAGACCGGCCAGGCCTGCGAGGCGTCGAAGTCCATTCCCACGATGGCGCCGCCGGATTCCATCAGCGGCAGGCAGGCCACCGCCAGCGACTTGAACGAGAACGTCGACACGTGCAGCGCCTTGGCGACGTCCTCCCACGGCGCGGTCATGAATCCGCCGCCCAGGCAGGACTGCGGCGCGTTGGCGATGGAGTGCAGGACGCCGTCCAACGCGGGCACGTGCTCGCGCACCCGCTCGGCCAGCGAGTCCAGCTGCTCCTGGTCGGTGACGTCCAGTTCCACCACCGGCGCGGGCTTGGGCAGCCGGGCGGCGATGCGGTTGACGAGCGACATGCGTCCGAAACCGGTGAGCACCACTTCGGCGCCCTGCTCCTGTGCGAGCTTGGCGACACCGAAGGCCAAGGACTGGTCGGTGATCAGACCGGTGATCAGCAACCGTTTTCCATCAAGCAACCCTGTCACATGCACTCCTTATTCGAAATTGTCAGTGGCCCATGCCAAGGCCGCCGTCAACGGGGATGACGGCCCCGGTGACATAGCCTGCTTTGTCGGACGCCAGCCAGCGCACCGCGTCGGCGACCTCGTCGCCGCCGGCGAAACGTTTGGCCGGGATGGACGCCAGGTAGGCGTCGCGCTGTGCCTCGGGCAGTTCGGCGGTCATGTCGGTCTCGACGAAGCCCGGCGCCACCACGTTGGCGGTGATGTTGCGGCTGCCCAGTTCCCGGGTGATCGATCGGGCCATACCCACCAGGCCCGCCTTGCTGGCCGCGTAGTTGGTCTGACCGGCGTTGCCGTACAGGCCGGTCACCGAGGAGATGAAGATGATGCGGCCGAACTTGGCGCGCAGCATCTTGGAGGAGGCCCGTTTCGCGCACCGCCACGCCCCGGTGAGGTTGGTGTCGATGACGGAGGTGAACTGCTCCTCCTTCATGCGCAGCAGCAGGGTGTCGTCGGTGATCCCGGCGTTGGCGACCAGCACCTCCACCGGTCCCAGCTCGGCCTCCACCGTGGTGAAGGCGGCGTCGACGGCCTCGGAGTCGGTGATGTCGCACTGGACGCCGAACAGGCCGTCGGGCGCACCGCTGCCGCGGTGGGTGACGGCGACGCGGTCGCCGTTCTCGGCGAAGGCCCGGGCGATGGACAGGCCAATGCCCCGGTTGCCTCCGGTGACCAGCACGGTGCGAGACACCACGCACTCTCCTTTACGTAACACGAGGTCGTACGACGCCTGTGATCGTACGCGGGAGGTCCCGCGGGCCCGGAAAAGGGCTCCTGGCTCAGGGCACCCTTGAGGTCCACAAAAGACTCAGGAACACCGAGGCGAAACCCAGAACCAAGGCGAAGCCGATGAACCACTGCGCGATCTCCACCGCGACGGTGCGGTGACCGATCGACGAACCCATGTCCTCGTAGACGCCCTTGAGATCGTCGACACTGGCGGCCTCGTAGAACTTGCCGCCGGTGGTCTCGGCCGTCTGGGACAGCGTCTCGCGGTCGACGGGGACCTCCTGGGTCTCCCCCTCGATCTCGACGGTGCCGGTGTCGGTGCCGAAGGCGATCGTCGACACCGGGACCTTCGCGGCCTTGGCGGCCTTGGCGCCGTCCTCGACCAGCCGCCCGGAGGTGCGGTAACCGTCGGACAGCAGCAGGATCCGGGCCGGGGCCGGTTCGGAGGCGCCGTCGGGCGGCACCGACTGGATGGCCTGCAACGCCGAGAAGATGCCCTCGCCGATGGCGGTGGCGCGGTCCAGTTTCATGGACTTGATCGCCGACTTGACCTGGTTGCGGTCCTTGGTGGGCGACACCGCGACGCTGGCCGACTTGGCGAAGGTCACCAGGCCCAGGTTGTAGTTCTTGGGCAGTTCGTCGACGAACTCCAGCGAGGCCTTCTTCATCGCCGAGAACCGGTCCGGGGACACGTCCTTGGCCTTCATCGACAGCGACAGGTCGAGGGTGAGCACGACCGTGGCCCGCTCGGTGGGTTCCTGGGTGTCGACGGCGGGCCGCGCCATCCCGGTGGACATGACCACCAGCGCCGACAGCAGCACCGCGGCGGGCAGGTGGCGGCGCCAGCCCGGCCCCTTGGCCGCTATCTTCGCCAGCAGGTCCACATTAGAGAACCGGACGGCGTAGCTGCGGCGGCGATACTGCGCGTAGACGTACAGGCCGACCAGGGCCAGTACGGGGATGAGCGTCAGCAGCCACCAGGGCTCGAGATAGCGGATCAACGGGTAGTACCTCTCGTACGAGCGTGACGTTGGGAGGCGACGAAGCGCACGATGTCGCGCAGCCAGTCGGAGTCGGTCGACAACCGCAGCCGGGCCGCGCCCGCGCGCCGCAGCCCCGAGGCGATCTGGGTGCGCTGCGCCTGCGCGGCGTGCGCGTACTGGCGGCGGAAGGCCGCGTCGTGGGTCTGGATCTCCATGACCGCCCCGGTTTCGGGGTCCTGCAGTTCCATGACGCCCACGTCGGGGAGTTCCAGTTCACGCGGGTCGACGATCTCGATGGCCAGTACGTCGTGGCGCACCGCCAGTTTGCGGATCGGCCGTTCCCAGCCGTCCTCGGCCAGGAAGTCGGAGATGATCACGGCGAAGCCGCGACGGCGCGGCGGCCGGTGCAGCCGTTCCACCAACAGCGACAGGTCGGTGCGGCCGGGTTTGGCGGCCACGCGGCGGAACCGGCCCGGTTTGGCGGGACGTTCCGGCCGCAGCCCGGCGACCTTGCGCAGCAGCATCTGGGCGCCGGAGTGACCGGGTGCCGCGGGCACCACCCGCGGCGGGCCACCGGCGCCCATGACGGCGCCGATCCGGTTGCCGCCGCGCACCGTCAGGTGCGCCATCGCGGCGGTCGCGGCGATGGCCAGGTCGCGTTTGAGGCATTTGGCGGTGCCGAAGTCGAGGCTGGCCGACAGGTCCACCGCCAGCCAGGTCTCCAGTTCCCGGTCGGCGATGGTGGTGCGCACGTGCGGGGTGGTGGTGCGGGCCGTGACCGGCCAGTCCATCCGCCGCACGTCGTCGCCGGGCCGGTATTCGCGCGACTCCCCCGGCTCGGTGCCCGGCCCGGGCAGCAGCCCGAGGTAGTCGCCGTGCAGCAGTCCGTCCAGTTTGTTGTTGATCAGCAACTGGAGGTGGTTGAGCTGTTCGACGGCGTTCTTGCCGTGGCCCGCGCCACGGCTCAGCGCCAACAGCTCGGCGTCGTTCACCGGCTACCGACTTTCCGGCGCGGGCCAGCCACCGGCGGGCTTCGGGGCCTGCGCCGCGGCGGGCGAGACCGGGTTGACCGGCACCGGCGACTTCGGCGGCACCTGCACCGCGGCGGTGGCGGCCGGACGCGCGTTGGCGTCCTGGCGCGGCGACACGCTCGGCGGCGGCACCGCGGCCATGATCTTGTCCACGATGTCCTCGGCGGGGATGCCGTCGGCCAGCGCGTCGTAGGACAGCACCAGCCGGTGCCGCAGGATGTCGGGCGCGATGTCCTGCAGGTCCTGCGGCAGCGCGTAGTCACGGCCGCGCAGCACCGCCAGCGCCCGGGCGGCCTTGATGATGCCCAGCGACGCACGCGGGCTGGCACCGTATTGGATCAGCCCGGACACGTCGGCGACCCCGAACTCGGCCGGGCGACGGGTGGCCAGCACCAGCCGCACCGCGTAGTCCACAAGGGCGTTGTGAATGAAGATCTGGTCGGCCTTCTTCTGCAGCCGCAGGATGTCCTCCGGCGTGAAGATCGGCTCGGGCTCCGGCGGCTCCACACCCATGCGGTAGACGATCTCGCGTTCCTCCGAATCGGTGGGATATCCCACCACGATCTTCAGCAGGAACCGGTCGCGCTGCGCCTCGGGCAGCGGGTAGACACCCTCCTGCTCGATCGGGTTCTGGGTGGCCATCACCAGGAACGGGTCCGGGACCTTGTAGGTTTCGCCCCCAATGGACACCTGCCGCTCGCTCATGACCTCCAACATGGCCGACTGCACCTTGGCCGGGGCCCGGTTGATCTCGTCGGCGAGCATGAAGTTCACGAACACCGGCCCCAGCTCCACATCGAACTTCTCAGTGGACTGCCGGTAGATGCGGGTACCGACGATGTCGGCGGGCACCAGGTCGGGAGTGAACTGGGTACGGGTGAACGAGCCTCCGGTGACCTTGGCCAGCGTCTCCACCGCCAGCGTCTTGGCCACTCCGGGCACACCTTCCAGCAGGCAGTGGCCGCGCGACAGCAGCGCGACGAACATCCGCTCGATCATGCGGTCCTGGCCGACGATGACCTTCTTGACTTCGAACAGTGCCTTTTCCAGCAGCTCGGCATCCTGGGCCGGCGTGGGCTGCGAAGACTGCGCCCCGGTCATGGGTGGCCTTTCGGTCGGGTGTAGCGGCTGTCTCGACGATAGTAGAGGCCACTCGCCGCGACCGCCCACCGCGCTCGCGAGGGTGTCGGCTGCGGCAGACTTGGGCGAATGGTCGAGGTCAAGGTGTGTTCGGCGCGCGGCTGCCAGAAGGCGGCCAGTTGGGCGCTGGAGTGGCGCAATCCGAAGATCCACACCGAGGATCGCGTCAAGGTCTGGCTGGCGTGTGACGAGCACTGTGAGTCACTGTCGGACTTCCTGACCCGGCGGCGTTTTCCCTGTCAGGTCCGCCATGTCGACGACATAGGCTTAGCGGCATGCCCGAATCCGCGAGCGTGTGGTCGTCCTGGCCCGGCGAGGTCACCTGGCATCCGGTGGCGCCCCAGTACCTGAAGGTGCGGCTGGTGAGCCTGGCGCTGTTCGGCGTGGTGGCGCTGGCCGCCGTGCTCATCGCGCCGTGGCTGTGGTGGGGCCGCACCTGGGCGCTACTGTTGGGCGGCGTGGTGCTGGCGGGCCTGCTGGTGCGGGCGGTGTTGCTGCGGCGGGCGGTACGGGCCTGGGGCTACGCCGAACGCGACGACGACCTGCTGATCCGGCACGGGGTACTCATCAAACGGCTGTCCATCGTCCCCTACGGACGAATGCAGTTCATCGACGTCAGCGCCGGCCCGGTGGACCGGATGTTCGACCTGGCGACGGTGAAACTGCACACCGCCGCGGCCACCACCGACTCCACGGTGCCGGGTCTGGCCCCCGACGTGGCCACCGGCCTGCGCGACCGGCTCGCCCAGCGGGCCACGGCCGAGCGGGAAGGACTGTGAGCACCGGCAAGCAGCGACTGCATCCACTGTCGCCGGTGCTCAACGGCATCAAGTCGCTGGGCGTGGTGATGGCCGCGATCTCGTGGCAGGGCTTCGCCCAGTTCGGCGTCACCACCGGAGGGATGATCGTGGCCGCCGGGGGCGTGCTGGGTCTGATCTGGGCCTGGATCGCCTGGCGCTTCACCGGTTTCGAGATCGCCGACCGGGAACTGCGCATCTCCGAGGGCGCCCTGATGCGACGCCACCGCACCATCCCGCTGCAACGGTTGCAGTCGGTCGAGGTGGTGCAGCCGCTGTTGGCGCGCCCGGTTGGACTGGCCCAGTTGCGGTGCGAGGTCGTCGGCGCCGCCAAGACCGAGGCACCACTGTCCTTTCTGACATTGAAGGACGCGACCGAGCTGCGCGAGCGGCTGCTGACACTGTCCAAACAGTCCGCCACCGCGTCGTCCGTCGCGACCGACGACGCGACCGACCCCGACGCCACCGCCGAGCCCACCGTCGTCGACACCGCTCCCGTGGAGGAAGCCACCCCGGTGCTGACGGTGCCCTCCGGGCTGCTGCTGCGCAGCCAGCTGCTGACCCCGCAGGTGTTCGCGCTGCCGTTCGCCGTCGCCGTCACCGTCGTGTTCTTCGTCGTCAACCCCGACGCCACCTTCTTCGGCATCGCCGCGCTGATCTCCGCGCTGCTGGGCATCCTGCTGTCGCCGGTACGCCAGGCGATGGGCAACTACGACTTCACGCTCACCGAGACCGACACCGAACTGCTCATCCGCCGCGGCCTCACCGAACGCCGCACCCAGACGCTCCCCCACGAACGGGTCACCGCCGTGACGATCCAGCGCCCGCTGCTGTGGCGGTGGGCGGGCTGGGTCACCTGCCGGGTCGCCAACGCCGGCGGCGGCTCCAGCGGCTCGGAACAACTGCTCGGCGGCACCCTGCTGCCGGTGGGCACCCACGAACAGGCCCGCACCGTCACCACCCACGCACTGTCCGGAGTAGACCTGACGGCGGTGCGCCTGATCGGCGTCCCCCGCCGCGCCCGCTGGCGCTCCCCCATCGGCCAACCCGCCCTGGGCGCGGGCCTGGGCGAGCAGGTGTTCGTGTGCCGCCGGGGCCGCGTCATCCCGCAACTGGTGGCCGTCCCCTACGCCCGCATCCAAAGCGTCCGCGTCACCCAGGGCCGCTGGCAACGGGCACTGCGACTGGCGACGGTCAGTGTGGACATCGCCGGTGGCATCGGCATCAACCCGCGCGCCTCGCACCGCGACCTCGACGAGGCCCTGGACATGGCGCTGCGCCTGCGGGAACGATCCCGCGAGGCGGCACGACCACAACCGTCGTCCTGAAACGAAACGGCCCCACCCGTGACGGGTGGGGCCGCGCTTCATCGTCGTCAGCCTTGCGGGCCGGGCGGGGGCTGCTGCCCGGGCGGAGGCGGCTGCTCGCCGTAGTTCTGCGGATACGGCTGCCCCGGTGGCGGCTGGTCCCCGTACGGCTGGCCCGGCTGCGGCGGTGCCGCCGGAGGCGGACCGCCGTAGGTCTGTCCCTGGTACGGCTGGCCAGCGGGCGGCTGCGGCGCGGCGGGCGGCTGGCCCATCGGCGCGGGTCCGGCCGCCGGTTTCTTCTGCTTCTCGGCCAAGTACACACTCAGCGCGGGCATCGACATCACGACGACCACCCCGATACCGACGAAACCGCCCAGAAACGATGTGACCGCGGCGATCCACGGAAAGTGCCCGACCGCAATGCCGTCACCGCTCACGAGCGGCCCGATCAGCGACTGCCACCATTCGGCGGCCTCCCACATCGCGGCACCGGCCACGGCGGCGGCGAAGACGCGTCCGAAATCGGTTCCCAGGAACGAGAACACGGCCGCCGCACCGGCCGCCGCGGCCATCAGCAGCAGGTAGACGCCATAGAGGTACGGGAACTGATAATGCACGTCGGTCTGGATGAACGCCAGGATCGCGTGGACGAGGAAGAACAGCGCCAGCGCCCCGCACCCGATCGCCCCCATCATCAACATCGCCGGACGCGCGACCTGGGCCGGACCGGCGGTCGGGAACGACTGCGGCGGCGGTGCCTGGCCGGGCTGCGGCTGCATCGGCTGCTGTGCCTGCGGGTCGTACTGTGGCTGTGGACTGCCGCTCACCGGCCCCGGCGTCTGCGGGTCGGGCGGACCTTGTTGTGGCATGCTCATGGTGGCCAATCTTCACAGATCAGCCGCCACCGCTGTCAAGGCGACCCGCGAAGGCCACCCCCGCCCTAGTGGCGCCCGGCCCGATCCAACACGTAATCCGAGAACGCCATCGTGGACTCGATACTGCCCGGCCGCGGCGGATCGTAGGGATCCCACCCCCGCTCCCGATCGTCCAGCACCTGCCGCAACAGCGGCCGCCACGAGGGGTCCAAACTGTCCATCGCCCAGGCCAACGCGGCCCGCTTCGACACCACCACCCCGGTCTCCAAGGTGTTCAGCATCCGGCAGTACGTCGTCACCGCGTACCGCTGCGTCCAGGCCACATCCCACGACGCCCACGCCGCCAGGTCCTCCAGGAACCGCGGAATATCGTGCAACATCCGCGACCGCAGCGCCTCCACCGGCACCTCGTCCACGAGTGACTTCGGATCCGGACCGGTCAAGGTAACCCCATGCTCGCGCAGACTCCACCGGGTCACCTCATTGTTGCAATGAGTGTGAAACTGCATCTCCCGCCACCCGTGATCAATGTAGAGCCACTCCCGCCCCAAGGACTCCAGCGTCTTCAACTCCGCCGCCACCGGATAAGACCCCTCCAAATGCTGGGTCCAATGCCCGGCCCGCGTCGGAATCTCACTGTGCAACGCCCGAATCCGCCGCTCCTGCACCCGCCCCAACGCCCGCCGCACCACGGCCAGAAAATCGCAGTCACTGTGCATGTCGGCATCCCCCACAGCGAACGACCCGCACAGGTACATCCCGACAAGGTTGTCCCCCAGTACATCCCCCACCCGACACGTCAGTTCGTCCAACAGCTCGTTGAGTTCTGGGTAACGGGTGGGACCGGCCGGGTTGTCGGACATGGGGAACAAGATAAATGGTGGCGCATTACCGCCATCACCACGCCGTGCCCGTCACCTACAACGGCCGCCATTCCCCGTCAAGAATCGAGTACAAATCCGAGTCCCGCCAACCGTCCCCGATCCGTCTGGTGTGCCGCATCCGTCCCTCAAAACTCATACCAAGCTTCCCCAGCACCGCCGCCGAAGCACGATTGCGCGGATCGCAGGTCGCGGCGATCCGGTGCAGGCCCAGCCCATCAAAACCGACGCGAAGCAGCTCGGCCCCCACCGCAGTCCCCAACCCCCGGCCCCACAGCTTCGGGTGCACCCCGTACGAGATCTCGCCCTGCCGATGCCGCCGGTCGCGAAAGTGCAGCACACCGCTGCCGACGATCTCGCCGTCCACTTCGGCCACGTACACCCGATGCCGGACCGGCTCGACATTCCAGCCCGCCACCGCCCGCTCCACGAAGGCCCGGGTCTCGTGCTCGGTGTTGGGACCCCAGCCCTGGTAGCGACAGCTCTCGTCCAGCCTGGCCCAGTCGTGGACGGCCGTCCAGTCGTCCATCACGATCGGTCGAAGCTTCAGCGACGGGGGCATGGGTCCAGTATTCACACTTAATCTCGGCTGAAATTCACTGTCCACGAGCGGCGGTTCGTGGTCGGCTCGAACAATGTCCAACTTCGCGCACTACCGGGGCTCGCCGGAGAGCCGGATGTTCTCGCTGCCGGGGCAGTCGCTAGGTGCCGGGCTTTCGGAGCGGGTGGGTGAGCTGGCGGCGGAGT
The DNA here is from genome assembly GCF_000024545.1 of Stackebrandtia nassauensis DSM 44728. Lineage (GTDB taxonomy): Bacteria > Actinomycetota > Actinomycetes > Mycobacteriales > Micromonosporaceae > Stackebrandtia > Stackebrandtia nassauensis. The sequence continues at coordinate 2,631,444 of NC_013947.1, read as the reverse complement.
TGCCGTTGGCTGCTGTGTTCGGGTTGCGGACGGCGGCTTGGCTGCATGGGTTGGATGTGTTGCCGCGTTCGGTTTCGAACGATTGCTGGCCGGTGGAGGTTGTTGTTCCCAAGGGGGTCGAGCTGGCGAGTCGGCGGGGCTTGCGGGTCTATCGGTGGGGGTTGGGGACCGATGTGGAGCAGATCGGGGATGTGTTGGTGACGACGAAGGCGCGTACGGCGCTGGATTGCGCGAGAGTGTTGCCTCGGTTGGACGCGGTGTCGGCTGTGGATCAGTTTCTGCGGGGTGGGCTGGAGTTGGCTGAGCTTCGTCGGAGAGCTGCCATCGTTGGGGATCGGGGTTCGGCTCGGTTGATGGGGGCTGTTCTCGATGTCGCGGACACGCGGGCCGAGTCGCCGTTGGAGAGCTGGGCGAGGTGCCTCATCGTGGACGCGGGGTTGCCTCGGCCGGTGGCGCAGTTGCCGGTGGGGTTGCGGGACGGGTCGATCGTCCACTTGGATCTGGGGTATCGGCGGTTCAGAGTCGGGATCGAGTGCAATGGGCTTCGGTATCACGCCACCGACGACATGCGCGAACACGACCGTCAGCGCCGCAAGCGGCTCGAATCCGAGGGCTGGTTGATGTTCACCTTGTACGGATCGGACGTCGTCGTTTCTCCGGACGACATGTTGGCCGAGATCCGTTGGCGGCTGCGGCATCGTGGCTGGAAACCGTCCGAACTTCAGCTGGAGCGGGTTGAGAAGCGTGTGCGGTATTTGGCTATGGCGTTGCGGCTTGAGCGTGAGGATTGGAACGCTGCCTGGGGCTTGGGCTTGTCGAGGCGAATGCCTCGGAGTCGATATATAACTAGTACTGGCTAAGGTGAGAACATGACGAAACCCAGCTTGTCGCCGCAGGTCGTCCACGCGGCCGTGAACGAGGCTCTCGGACAGGTCGACGACTTCGCGCCGATCACCGAGGGCCAGGAGTCGCAAGCGTTCGAGTTCCGCAGCGATGGCCGGGAGTTCGTCGTGCGGGTCAACGGCCGAGCAGCGGGGTTTCTCAAGGACCGCTGGGCCGCCGAGCGGGTCCCGGCTGCGGTTCCGGTGCCGGAGGTGGTTCACATCGGACAGATCGACGAGGCGCACCACTTCTGCGTCTCGGTGCGATCGCCGGGCACCATCGTTCAGGATTGCGACACCGAGACGCTGCACGGCCTCAGCGCCGCTATGGCCGAGACGCTGGACGGCATCGCGGCGACCGATGTCGCTGACATCAGCGGTTATGGCGACTTCGACGCGGTCACCGGTGAGGGCAAGTTCGACAGCTGGGCGGCGTACATCCTGCACAGCACCCGCCACGACTGGAGCCCCCACGCGGACGCGATCGACGTGGCGGCCGCCGAGCGGCTCACCGCGTGGCTGCGTCAGGAAGCGGCGGGGTTGCCGGACGTGCACGAGCTGGTGCACGGCGATTTCGGCGGCGACAACGTGTTGGTGGAGCCCGGGCGGGTCACCGCCGTCTTGGACTGGGAGGGCGCGGTCATCGGCGACCGGCTGTACGACGTGGCGCGGATGCGGTTCTGGGCACCGTTCATGGAGAGCATGCGCATCCACACCGACCACCTTCTGGCCGCCGCCGAGCACGATTCCGAGAGGCTGCGCTGCTACGTGGTCGCCAACGGCCTCGACGCGACCGCCTACTTCGCCGCCGCCGATCAGACGCCGATCGCCCAGGCCATGCTCGCCCGAACGCTCACCGAAGTGCCGTGACCGCCAGCCGCTCGGCAAAGCGCGGCCAGCCGCCTCAGGACGAGTCGGCCACCAGCTCGCTCAGCCACCGATACGAGTCCAGCATTTCGCCACGATCGAACGTGTTCATCGTGACCAGCACCTCCTGAGCCCCCGCGCGTTCGACGAGTGTGGACAGTTCCTTGTCGACGTCATCGGCGGTGCCGTAGATCGCCCAAGCCAGCGAGTCGTCGATGAACCCCCGCTCACGGTCGCTCAAGTCGTGGGCGAGCACATCGGCCGTGGGCCACAACGGTTCGAACGCCCCCGTAGTACGCGAGCGCGCCATCGACCACGACTCCGACAGCAACAACCGCCGAGCCTCCTCCGTGGTGTCCGCGACGGCCACCGCCAGCGCCACCACGACGTGCGGTTCAGCCGCCCACACCGACGGCCGGAACTCCTCGCGATACCGCGCGATCGACGCGAGCATCGCGTCCTCGCCGCGCGCGGGAGCGATGACCAGCGGCAGTCCCCGAGCAGCGGCCTCGGCGGCACCAGATCCCACGGCCAGCACGAACGGCTGCGGCCGCAGCCCCTCCCCCGGCAGCGCGTGGACTCCCCGGTGGGTCTCCTGCGTGCCCGTGAAGTACCCCAGCAGCTCGGTGAGCTGTTCGCCGAAGCCGTCGATGTCCTCCTTGCCGTGGCCCAGTGCTTTGCGGACGCCTGAGGTGAAGCCGACGGAGCGGCCCAGGCCCATGTCGACGCGGCCGGGATTGAGCGATTCGAGGACTCCGAACTGTTCGGCCACGATCAGCGGCTGGTGGTTGGGCAGCATGACGCCGCCGGTGCCGACCCGGATCGTGGTGGTCGCCTGGGCGATGGTGGCCGCCAGGACCGTGGGGGCGGAACCGGCGATGCCGGGGACGCTGTGGTGTTCGGAGACCCAGAAGCGGCGGTAGCCGAGCTGTTCGGCCTGGCGGGCGAACCGGACGGTGTCGGCCAGCGCGGTGGCCGGGTCCTGGCCCCGGCGGATCACCGAACGGTCGAGTATGGATAGGGGTACCGGGATCATGTCTCGAGCAACGGGCGGTCGGTGGTGGCGCATTCCGGAACATGCCGCAGGACACTCCGGTCGCGACTGTGACGTATGTCCATTCGTATTGGTGCGCGAGGTGCGTCGAGGGCGGTGCGGCTAGCGTCGCCTCGTGCTCGCGGCCTTCGTTCCGATCTGGTTTCTGGTGGGATGCGGGTACGGTGCCGCGCGTTTCAAGCTGTTGGGGGACGGGGCCGCGCGGGTGCTGACGTCCTACGCGTTCTTCATCGCGATGCCCGCAGTTCTGTTCACCAACCTGGCCAGCGCGCGACTGGACCGGATTCCGTTGCGGGCCTTGCTGTCGCTGGCGTCGGGGACGGTGCTGGTGGGGCTCGTGGGCATCCTGGTGGCGCGGTGGTTCTTCCGGGACCGGGCGGCGGGGCAGATCATGACCGGCATGGCCTCGGGGTACCTGAACTCGGGGAACCTGGGCATTCCGGTGGCGGTGCACGTGCTGGGCGACACGCTGCTGATCGCGGCGGTGATGATCTTTCAGACCGCGATCGTGACGCCGCTGTTCCTGTTGGCGATGGACGCGGCGACCGGGGCGGGCAACGGGCGTCGGCGGGTCCGGTTGTGGCTGGCACCGTTTCGCAATCCGATCGTGGTGGCGTCGCTGTCGGGGCTGGCGCTCAACGCCGCCGGGGTGGATCTTCCCGGGCTGGTCGAGCAGCCGCTGAAGCTGCTGGGCGCCTCGGCGGTTCCGGTGGCGTTGGTGGCGCTCGGGATGACGCTGTACATGCCGGGCGGTTCGCGGCCGAAACGCCATTGGGGACAGGTGTCGATCATCTCGGGGCTGAAGACGGTGGCGCATCCGCTGTTGGCGTACGCGGTGGCACGGTTCGGTTTCGGGCTCGACGGTGAGGCGCTGTTCGCGGTGACGTTGTTCGCGGCGCTGCCCGCCGCGCAGCTGATCTTCGTCTACGCCGACCGGTACCGCACCAAGGTGGCGGTGGCCAGGGACGTCGTCATCGTGTCCAGTGTGGCCTCCATTGTGGTGTTGACGGGGATCGCGCTCGGGTTCCGTTAGACGGCGGTGGGTGTCCAGGGGCGGATGCGCGGGATCCAGGCCGGGACGTGGCGTTTGTAGGTGCGGTACTCCTCGCCGAACCGGGAGGTGAGCTTGGGTTCCTCGTAGACCTTGACGAACGCCGCCGTGCAGGCCCAGGCGGCGGCGAAGTAGATCGCCAGCGGCCAGCTGGCGAAGACGAGCGTCTGGCCGCCGGTCATGAGCGCCAGCGCGACGTACATGGGGTTGCGGACGTGGCGGAACAGGCCGCCGACGACCAGGTGGCTGGGCGGGGCCGCGGGCACCGGGGTTCCCAGTCCCTCCACGACGAAGCGGTAGAAGGCGTGGGCGATCACGGCCACTCCGGCCAGCACGCACATCGCACCCAGGCCGCGCAGCGCCCACCACCAGCCGGGCATGTCGGTGGACTCCCATCCGGTGATGAGCCAGGGAACCAGGCCCGCGACGGTGCCGGGGCCGAGGACGAAGAAGATCGTGGAGCCGATCGCGGCGGAGCGTTTCCTCATGGTTCCACGGTGGCACCGGATCGCGCGTATGTCAACAGTCGTTGAATTACTGCGGCACCGGGATCCCCGGCCACGGGAGCAGCAGGGTCAGACCTTCAGTTTCGGCGGGATCGCGAGCGCGACGTCGCGCACCTGCGTGGTGCTCAGCGGCGTCGTCACCACGCCGTTGGACTCGACGCCGGGGTCGATGTCCGGACGGGTGGCGAGCTTGGCGATGCTGCGGTCGGCCCGGTACACGTAGACCTCGTAGGTGCGGATCGTCAGCGAACCCGAGACGGTGTCGACGGTGCGGCTGATGATCTTCTCGTCGGCGGGGCCGGTGGACTCCGAGCACTTCACCCGCTCGGCCTCGCAGTCGACGAAGTCCTCCACGGCGTCCACAAGGCCCGGTTCGTAGATCGAGACCTCGAAGTCCGTCGTCAGGTCGTAGTTCTCCGAACTGAACTGGCCCTTGCCATGCAGGAGGTCACGGTCCAGGTCCCCGTTGGGCGAGGTCTCGGTATAGCGACCGAGGTGGAAACCCTTCAGCCCGTCGGCATCGTGGACGTCGACCTCGGCGATCTGCTCCAGCGCGTCGACGACTCCGCCGGTGGCCGTGGCGGTGTCGGCGTTGGTGAACGGATCCCGCTTGGTCAACTCCCACGGGCTCTCGTCCGCCCAGGAGTCGGTCTGCTCCCCCGAGCTCTTGCTCGCCGCCGGGCCGTGGTCGGCCACCGATCCGGGCGACAGTCCCGCCACCGTCACCACCAGGCCCAGCACCGCCGCTGTGGCGATGCCACCGGCGGCCGCGAAGGCGCGGCGCCGCCGCAGCCGCCGCCCACGCCGGACGATCTGAGCGGGATCGACGTTGAACGGCACCTGCCCGTCGGGCAGTGCCCGGTCGAGGAGGCCATGTGCGTCGTCGTTCACGCGGTCACCTCCCTGTCGGCCCTATCTTCACACGTCGGTCATCACCCTCGGATGACCCGTCTGTGGGTTCGACGGGTGCCGAGGTGAGAAAAGATGCTCGACCTTCACGGAATTCTCGCCTTCCCGGAGACGAGAAGTGCCCTCCCGATCACTCGGGAGGGCACCGTCATGGCGATGTCGGGCGGTTAGCCCTTGCTGCACTCGGGGTCGGACTCCGCCGGGACGCTGACCGCGTCGAACGCCTTCTTGGCGGCGTCGTACTCGGCGCAGGTCTCGTACAGGTCGCTGGTGGCCGCGAACTCCAGAGCAGCGGTGCGGGCCTGGGTGTAGGTCCAGTTGGACGTCTTGCCCATCATGGCGCCCATCCAGATCTGTCCGGCCTTCTCGACGCCGATGCCTTCCAGCGTCGAGCTGTCACAGGTCGGGCTCTCCTGAGCGGTGCCCTCGGCCAGCAGGTGGAACCAGTGGTCGGCGGGACCGGCCGCGGCGTGCACCTCGGTGTTCGGGATCTCCTCGCTCCAGCAGGCCGGGTCGCCGACGTTGTCGGGGTTGACCATGTCGCGGATCGGCTTGCCCGCCTCGACGAGGCCGACCTCCTCACCGATCAGGTAGTCCGGCGGGTCGAACTCGTCGCCGGTGCCCTGGTTGGCGTAGAACTCGGTCAGGGTGCCGAAGATGTCACCGGCGGCCTCGTTGAGACCACCGGTCTCGTTGCCACCGTCGGAACCGCCCGGGGTGGTCTGGAAGATGCCGTGGCCGAACTCGTGGCCGACGACGTCCATCGGGGTGGCCTGACGCTCGCCGTCCTGCGAGTGTCCGAAGTGGGTGGAGCTGCCGTCCCAGTAGGCGTTGACGTCGTCAAGGCCGACGAAGATGGGGAAACCGTTGCCCTCACCGTCGATGCCCTTGCGCTGCAGCCACTTGTCGAGCATGTCCCATTCCTGGCCGACGGAGTACATCGCGTCGACGCAGGCGGTCTCGAGGTCGGTGCCCTCACCGTTGCCCCAGGTGTCCTCGGCCTTGGTGTAGGGCTCGCCACCCTCCTCGGCACAGGAGACGCCCGGACGGTTCGGGTCCTCCATGACGAAGCCGTCGCCGCCTTCCTTGGTGCCGAAGTCGACGGTGCCGCCCTTGCCGTTGTAGTACGTGTTGCCGGTACCGGCGAAGACGCGGTCGGAGGTGGCGATCTTGTCGCCGGTGGCCGCGTCGACGTAGTAGTCGCGCACGACCGGGTCACCGTGCTTGTCGGTGGTCTTCTTGGTGCTCACATAGGCCAGTGTCGGGGTGTCCCAGGCGAGCACGACCAGCTTGGCGTCCGAGGCCTTCTTGCCGGCGACGGCTTCGGCCTTGGTCTCGCTGATCTTCGGCTTGACCGTCTTGAGGTCGATGGTCTTCGACTGCGCGGAGCGCGCGTAGGCGACGTCACCGGATTTGTTGGTGGCCACGACGAAGTCGCCACCGACGACCTTCAGTCCTTTGTACTCCCTTTCAAAGGTGCTGAAGGTGAGGCCGAGGGTTTCACTGGAGCCGGTGCGGGTGACCTTGTCGTCGGAGCCGATGAACAGCTTGTCGCCGTTGCTCTTGACGTAGGATTCGGCACCCGCGACGGCCTTCGAACCGGTGTCGGCCGGGTCGGCGTACGCCGTAGCGCCCACCACTCCCGCGGCCACCACCAGCGCGGCGGCACTGCCCGCCACGATTAGGCGTTTCATAGGGGTAGTTCCTCTCACAGGGGGTTGGTGACCATGAGTTCGATCACCTGAGAGCGAACGTTTCCATACTCCGTAGGCGTGTGTCAATACTTGATTGCATGAAATATCGACATATCCGCACATAAACGTGTGCGTTTATCTGATCGTTATCCGCAATCGATAATTCGATGAATGTAATGGTTTGATATACCATCGCGGAGATGACTGTGAACTGTCTACAGTTCAGTGAAATAGCGGGGTGAGGGGCCGCCGGCCAGGTCGGCGAGCATCGTGTGCTCCTGCCGGGTGCGACGCAGTTCCTCCGGGTCCAGCTCAGCCACGACGAGATCGTCACCGACGGGTTCGCTGACCGCTCGCCCCTCCGGATCGTAGACGCGACTGCCGCCGCCGAAGGTCCACGGCGCCGCACCTCCCACCGCGTCGGCGAACACCACGTAGAAGGTGTTGTCCAGCGCTCGCGCCGAGTGGTAAGTGTCGCGGCGGTGCTCACCGCCCACGACGTAGGCCCCGCCGGTCACATAGGCGTGGCAGCCGTCCAGCGCGGCGGCGCGGGCGTGCTCGGGGAAGGTGGCGTCGTAACAGATGCCGAGCCCCAGCCGCCAGCCGTCGAACGACAGCGTGCTGCCGTGGGTTCCGGGGGTAAACCACCGGTTTTCGTCGGGCCCGCACAGGTTCTGCTTGTGGTAGACGTCGCGGACCGCGCCCTGGGGATCCACCAGCAGCGTCGCGATGAATCGTCCGCCCGGTGAGCGCACCGAGGCGCCGACCAGGACGGTGACGCCGGTGTCGCGGGCCGCCTGGCGCAACGGTTCCAGGCGCTCGTCGTCGACGTCGACGTCACAGGCGGGCGAAGCCCAGGTCGGCGGATGGTAACCGGGCAGGAACAGCTCACCGAACACCAGCAGTCGGACGCCGTGGCGGTGCGCGAGCCGCACCAGTGCGGCGGCGGTGCGCGCGTTGTCGCCGACCTCGCCGGGGACCGAGGCGGCGCGCGCCGCGGCCACCCGAAGCCGGTGCACAGGGGCGTGGTGAGTCACGTCGACCATCCTGCCAGGCGGCGATGTGGAAGTCCTTCGTGTGGTGTCGCGGCGGGCCTGACAGAATCACTACGTGCCAAGGGTCAGCCCGGAACGTCTTCAGTCACGGCGCCGCGAGATTCTCGCCGGTGCCCGCGCGTGTTTCGCGCGCTACGGCTACGAGGGCGCCACCGTCAGAAGACTCGAGGACGAGATCGGCCTGTCCCGCGGCGCCATCTTCCACCACTTCCGGGACAAGGAGTCGTTGTTCCTGGCGGTGGCCGAGGACGACGCGATCAGCATGGCCGACACGGTGGCCAAACACGGTCTGGTGCAGGTGATGCGGGACCTGGCCGCCGAGGCCGACAGTCCCGAGACCACCGGCTGGCTGGGCACCCAGCTGGAGGTGAGCCGACGGCTGCGCACCGAAGCCGGATTCGCCCGCGAGTGGGAGGACCGCAAACAGGCCATCGCCCAGGCGACCCGGCAGCGGCTGGCCCGGCAGCTGGAGGCCGGGATACTGCGCGACGACCTGCCGGTCGAAGTTCTGGCCGGTTTCCTGGAACTGGCCTACGACGGCCTGATCACGCATCTGGCGATGGGCAGCAACTCCTCCAACCTGGACACGATCCTGGACATGGTCGAGACCGCGGTGCGCCGCCGCTGATGGCTCAGATATGGACTGACTTTCTCTGCGGCACTTAGAGTCAGGGGAAATGCCCCCCTCTCTTGCTCCGGAGAGTGTCATGAATACGCCCCTGAGAAATGCTGCCCGATTCCTCATCCGCGCGCTGACACTGACGGTGGTGGCCACCGGTACCGTCATCGCCTTCACCGCCACCAGCGCCAGCGCCGCCCCCAATCCCGCGAACTTCGCCCTCAACCGCGCCGACACCAACTCCGGGCTGCTGTCCGGACTCGACGCCGCCCTGCCCAACAAGACCGTTCCCAACGTGCTCGACTCGGCCAACCGGACCGGAACCGCCTGCACCGCCCCGGTGCAGCACCGGGCGGCCTCGTTCTGCTGGCAGTCGGGCGACAACACCGTCACCTACTGGATCCCGCAGGGACTGTCCACAAGCGCCGACGCCACCGGCGGCGCCTACCAGGGCCGCAACGCCCTGCTGTCGGCCTGGTACGACAACACCACCGGCACCGGCGACCGGGGTGCCCGGATCAGCTTCGTCGACATGGCCAACACCACCACGCCGAAGTACCGGCACGTGCTGCTGGTCGAACCCACCGGCACCGCCTCGGCACCCAGCTACAAGGCCATCGACACCCACGCCGGTGGGCTGGCCTGGTACGGCGACAAGCTGTACGTGTGCGACACCTTCGGCGGCATGCGGGTGTTCGACATGAAGCACATCCTGGCCGCCAACAACATGACCGACACCCTCATCGGCCGCCAGTCCGACGGCAGCTACGCCTCCCGGGGTTACGCCTACGTCATGCCGCAGGTCGCCAAGTACAACCCGACCACTTCGGGCGGCGAGGCCGCGCTGCGGTTCTCACAGGTGAGTGTGGACCGCACCTCGGCGAAGCACTCGCTGGTCGTCAGCGAATGGGACGCGGTGGGCGACACCACCCGCATCGTCCGCTTCGACGTCGACGCCAACGGAAACGCCACACCCGACGGTGACGGTGTGGCCCGGGCCGACTGGGCCTACCAGGTCGGCTTCCGCAGCATGCAGGGCGCGGCGGCCGTCAACGGAATCTACTATGTACACCGCAACAGCACCAGCGGCCTGGGCGGCATGATCAAGTGGACGCCCGGGTCGACGGCCAAGGTCATGGACGACACCCTGCCGCGTGGTCCCGAAGACGTGTCCTACTGGATCGGCAAGGACCAGCTGTGGGGCCAGACCGAGCACGCCGGTTCCCGGTACGTGTTCGCGTCCAGGGTCTCGGCCTGGTAGCGAGCGGCGGCCGTCGCGTACCTTTGCCGCTCGTGACCGAAGTCTGGGACAGGTGGGGCACGGTACTGACGGCGACGGCCGTCGCCGTGCCCGTGGTGGTGGCGCTGGTGTGGGCGTTGGCCCGACGGCGAATCCGCGACGGCGCCGACGCCCGCACGGCTTGGCGCCGTTCGGCCGCCGAGGTGTGCGCCGTCGCGGGCACGCTGCCGTGGCTGTGGATGGTGCTGACCCCGCGCCCGGCCGCCTCGACGGTGAACCTGGTGCCACTGTCCGATCTGGCCGCGTTGTTCACCGCCGCGCCGACGACGATCGTCGTGCAGCTGGGCGGCAACCTGCTGGTGTTCGCGGCGCTGGGGTTCTGCCTGCCGATCCGGTTCGCGATCCCGGTCGCGGCGGTCGCGCTCGTCGGCGCGGCCGGTGCGACCGCAATCGAGGTGCTTCAGTACCTGTTCGACATCGGAAGGGTCTCGTCGGTCGACGACGTCCTGGTGAACACGCTCGGCGCCGTCCTCGCGGCGCTGCTGTCCCGCCCATGGTGGGTGGCCCGCACGTGGGCAGCTCGCACACAGCCTCGACGCATCCCCGTCGGCTGACGCCCTCGCCGCGGCCCTGCCGTCGCGCCCGTAGCAAGCGGCCCGCACCCGAACCTGGCAACCTGCCGTCGCCTGACGCCCGCGTCGTCCGTCCCCGCCCGCCAGCCCCCGGCCGGATAGCGCGACGACGCCCGCCGCCCCGCGTGGTCGCGGGACGACGGGCGTCGTCGTCGGATCGTTAGGCGTTGCGGTCGCGCCAGCGCGGCTTGTTCTTGCCGCCGAACCCGGCCTGGCCGCCACGGCGTTCGCCGCCGCGCTCTTCCCGGCGGGCGTGGCCCCGGTCGTCGCGGCGGGAGCCGTTGCGGGGCTTGCCGCCCCACTTGTCGCCGTCGCGGCGTTCGAAGCGTCGGCCGCCGCCTCCGCCCTGGCCCCGGTAGGGCTTGCGGCTGTGCTTGGCCGGACGGTCGGCGAAGTCGTCGTGGCTGGAGGCCATCGGGATCTCGCCCGAACGCTCCTTGGCGGCGCGGTCGCGCAGCCGGGCGGCCTCGGCGTGCAGCTTGGCGGCCCGCTGGGCCTGCCGCTCGGCGCGGGCGATCATGTCGTCCGCGTCGCGCTGGGCCGAACGGGCCTCGCGCTCGACGGTGTCGGCCTCCATGTCGGTCAGCGAGCCGGAGCCGATGACCTTGGCCAGCGAGTCGGTGAAGACGCCGTCCACGATGTGGCGGGCCGCGTTGACGTCGACGCGCTCCAGCATGCCGAAGACGGTCTTGCGCTGGTGCGGCAGCGCCAGGGTGACGACGGTGCCGCTGCGACCGGCACGGGCGGTGCGGCCCGCGCGGTGCAGGTAGTCCTTGCCGTCCCGGGCCGGGTCGACGTGCAGGACCACGTCGACGCCGTCGACGTGGATGCCGCGCGCGGCGACGTCGGTGGCGACCAGGCAGTCCAGGCCGCCGCCCTTGAAGCGCTCCAGGACCGCGTTGCGGGCCTGCTGGGTCATGCCGCCGTGCAGCGGCTCGGCGCGGACACCGGCCTCACGCAACTGGTCGGCGACCCGGTCGGCGCCCAGCTGGGTGCGGACGAACGCGATCGAGCGGCCGTCCTGACCGGCGATGGCGGCGGTGACCGGGGCCTTGGCCTTGGGTTTGACGACGAGCACGTGGTGGCTCATCGTGGTGACCGCTCCCGCGGAGGGGTCGACCTCGTGGGTGACCGGTTCGCTGAGGTAGCGGCGGACCAGGGTGTCGATCTCCTTCTCCAGGGTCGCCGAGAACAGCATCCGCTGTCCGCCGGGCGGCACCTGGTCCAGGATCTCGGTGACCTCGGGCAGGAAGCCCATGTCGGCCATCTGGTCGGCCTCGTCCAGGACGGCGATCTTCACCGAGTCCAGGATGCAGACCTTGCGGTCGATGAGGTCGCGCAGTCGTCCGGGGGTCGCGACCAGGACGTCGACGCCGTTGCGCAGCGCCTCGATCTGGCGGGGCATCGAGGTGCCTCCACACACGACCTTCATGTCGAGTCGCAGGATCCGCGCGTACGGGTCCAGGGCGTCGGCGACCTGCATCGCCAGCTCGCGGGTCGGGGTGAGTATCAGGCCGCGCGGGCGTTTGGCCTGGGTGCGGCCGCCGTCGGTGGCCAGGGTGACCAAAAGCGGCAGGCCGAAGCTGAGGGTCTTTCCGGAGCCGGTGCGGCCCCGACCGAGAACGTCCTTACCGGACAGTGCATCGGGGATGGTGGCGGCCTGGATCGGGAACGGACTGGTGACGCCGCGCTCGGCGAGCGCCGACACGATCGCGGGCGGCAGCCCTAGATCGGCGAAGCTCGGGGCGGATGTTTCGGCGGGCAGGGCGGTTTGCTCGGTATCAACCGACGGCATTAAGGAACCTTCCACGGTAGTTGAGAAGAAAAGCACGCACCGCTCGTCGGCTCTCGCCTGCATCGCCTGTTGCGATTATCGCGAGTGGTCGTCGGGACGCGCCCGGGCGCCGCTCGGAAAAATCGGCACCAGAATCTACGGGTCAAACGCGGTCAACTGTAGTCGACGCCGATACCCCGCGACCACGCGGTGGCCTGGCGTCCTTGATCACATCGGTCGGTAGGCGTCGGCGGCGGTCTTGAGGGCGTCCAGGTGTCGCTTCCAGTAGGCCTTGCGTTCGACCATCGTGTCGGCGTCGGCGAGTTTCTCGTTGGCGACCTGGACGGCGGTCTTGTGCTCGGTCTTGGCGACGAGTTCGACGATGATCCGGGAGGTGTCGGCGCCGAAGTCGAACCGCAGTCGCTTGGGCCGGTTGGCCGACCGCAGGCTCAGCACGTCGTCGGCGAGCCAGCCGCCGCGCCTCTCGTCGTCGGCCCACATGTCGAAGATGATGTCGCGCGCGACGTCGATGGTCTTGGAGGCGTTGGCGGTGAAGCTGCCGTCGGCCATCTGGCCGGGCTGGCGCATGCCGCGTTCCTGCTCGTAGCCGACGGTGATGCCCTGCGCCCACCAGCCCTCGACGCCATGCGCCTCGACGAGGTGGCGGGCGATCTCGGTGTGGCTGCGGCCGGTGCCGTCCCAGGCGTCCAGGATGGCGAACCACTCGTCCCAGCCCTTGCCGGTCTTGTCGGCCAGCGCCTCGGAGGCGATGCGTTGCTGTGGTGCCGGTGTGGTGCCCATGGAAATCGACGGTACCGGGCCGGACGCCGTGACGGGTCCGGCCCGGTGAAAACCGGAGGTCAGGCGACGGTGAGCACGACTTTTCCGGTGACGTGCCCCGATTCCAGTAGTTCGTGGGCGGCCACCACGTCGTCGAGGTCGAAGGCGCGGTCGACGTGGATGCGCAGCTTTCCGGCTTCGATGAGGTCGACGAGTCCCAGCAGACCGATCTGGTCGGGTTCGACCATCACGAATCCGGCGTTGACGCCGTACTCGGCGGCGGGCTCGATGAGCGCGTTCTCCTCCGGGGACAGGATCGACACCAGGATGCCGCCCTTGCGCAGCACCGTCAGCGATCGGGGGCCGTAGTCGCCGCCGATCGCGTCCAGCACGACATCCACATCAGACAGGACGGTGGTGAAGTCGGTGGTCCGGTAGTCGATGACCTCGGCGGCTCCCAGTTCGCGCAGCAGCGGGTGCTTGGCGGCGCTGGCGGTGCCGATGACGTGCGCTCCCTTGGCGGCGGCGATCTGGACGGCGAGATGGCCCACTCCCCCGGCGGCGGCGTGCACGAGCACCCGCTGACCGGGCTGGACGTCGGCGACGTCGACCAGTGCCTGCCAGGCGGTCAGTCCGGCCAGCGGCAGTCCGGCGGCCTCGGCGTGGCTGAGGGCCGCGGGTTTGCGGACGAAGTGCCGCGACGGCCCGGTCACGTAGTCGGCGTAGGCACCCACCGGAGCCGGGAACCGGGGCATGCCGAGCACCTCGTCGCCGGGTGCCAGGGTCCGCACCCCGGCGCCCACGGCCTCGACGACGCCGGACACGTCCCAACCGACCCGAAACGGCGGCTCGCCCAGGAAGGTCCCGGTGCGGCGGACCTTCCAGTCCACCGGGTTGAGGCCCGCGGCCTTGACTCGGACCAGGATCTCGGTCAGTTCCGGCTGCGGCCGCTCCGCCCGGTCCAGGCGCAGCACGTCCGCGTCGCCCAGCGCGTCCTGTGTGACCACCCGCATGGTGTCGTTCATCGGTTTTTCCTGTCTCTCAACGGTTGTGGGTTCGCGGCGCGTCGCTTCGTCAACGATTCCCGGTCCGGGGTCCGACGCCAAGTGGCCCGTGGGCCATAGTGTGTAAAGATTGGGCCATGATCGAGCGGCACAAGGTGGCGGTTCTGGCCCTGGACGACGTGTACCCCTTCGACCTGGGCATCCCGGCCCGGGTCTTCCGGGCGATGACCCCCGACGATGAGCCCTCGCCGTACGAGGTGGTGACCTGCTCGGTCGACGGCGCCCCGGTGCGCACCAACGCCGACTACAGCCTCACCGTCGACCATGACGCGTCCATACTGGCCGAAGCCGACACCGTGATCGTGCCTCCGCACGGTGACCCGTACCCGTTCGGCATCGACGGGACGCTGCCCGAACCGGTGGCCGCGGCGCTGGCGCGTATCCGGCCGGGGACCCGGATCGTCTCGTTGTGCACGGCCGCTTATGTTCTGGCCGCCGCCGGACTGCTGGACCACCGTCCGGCCACCACGCACTGGGTCGCCGCCGAGCACTTCCAGGGGCTCTACCCCGACGTCGACCTCGACCCCGGCGTCCTGTTCGTCGACGACGGCGACGTCCTCACCTCGGCGGGGGCGGGCGCGGCGATCGACCTGTGCCTGCACATCGTGCGTCGCGACCACGGCAGCGCCGCCGCCAGCAACGCCGCCCGGCGCTGTGTCGTCCCGCCGTGGCGCGACGGCGGTCAGGCGCAGTTCATCGAGCGGCCGGTGCCGGTCGCGACGGACTCGTCCACGACGGCGACCCGGGCCTGGGCACTGGAGCGACTGGGCCAGCCACTGACCCTGGACGACCTGGCGGGGCACGCGCGGATGAGCCGCCGCACCTTCACCCGGCGGTTCCGGGCCGAGGTCGGCGCCAGCCCCTCGCAGTGGCTGATCCAGCAACGCGTCGACGCCGCCCGGGAACTGCTGGAGACCAGCGACCTGACCACCGACCGCGTCGCCCGTGACTGCGGCTTCGGCACCGCCACCTCGCTGCGGCTGCACTTCCACGCCGAGCTCGGGGTGTCCCCCGCCGCGTACCGCAGCACCTTCCGGGCGCGTTCGGCCGCCGTGGCCTGATGACCCGGGCGGCGCACGAGTTCGCGGCGCCGTCATCGCTGACGGCGCCGCGGTTCCCTTCGAGAAACGGCTAGCTGTTCGTGTAAGCCTCCGGCGGCAGCACGGCCTCGGGCTGCGCCTTGCGGAAGAACGGGTGGGCGGCGGGCAGCGCCAGCAGGATGATCACAGCGAGTCCACCCAGGACACTGAGGACCAGGTAAGCGGTCTGCCAGGGCCCGTACCAGGAGCCCGCGGCCTCCATACCGGCCTCGGTGGCCTTGGCGAGCTTGTCGTCGGCGCTGAGCGCGAGCGTGCCCAGCAGACCCAGCAGCGAGAACACCAGCCCCAGGCCCGACAGTACCCAGGTGGTGACCCGGGCCCACTGCTTGCCCTTGGCGACCATGATCGTCAGCAGCAGGAACACCACGGTGGACACGGCGGCGATCACCAGGCCGAGGGCGCCGCTGCCGCCGATGTTGGCCATGGCGTCGATCTGGAGCTTCGACGCGTCGAGTCGCTCCAGTTCGGCCTTGGCCGCGGCGTTGATCTTGTCGCCGTTGACGGCGGCGAAGATCGCCGACAGCACGCCCAACGCGATCAGGAAGTACTGGATGTTGACGGCGGCGCTGACGGGGCCGGGCCGTTTGGTCGTCGTTTCGAGAGAAGTCATTGTCGCCCTCCGGGTATGGCATTCATCGGGTACGCCATGAACGTTATGGCCACTGGGGACCCGTTCCGTCCGGCCAGCGGACGAAATCCCGGCTCCGCCCCCGGGTGGGGACGGTCTCGCCGTGACGGGCGCGGGGATCATCCGCGGGGATGAGACGGTCTCGTCCCCGGGTGGGAAGGGCGTCTCAGCCCGACGCCGACACGAACCCGGCCTCGTAGGCCTTGATGACGGCCTGGGTGCGGTCGCGGACCCGCAGCTTGGCCAGGATCTTGGCGACGTGGGTCTTGACGGTCTCGGCGCTGAGGAACAGCCGCGCGGCGATCTCGGCGTTGGACAGGCCGCGCGCCATCAGCCGCAGCACCTCGGCCTCCCGCTCGGTCAGACCGGCGGCATCGAGTGTGGACCGTCCGGTGTGCCCGGCGGCCAGCCGCCGCACCGCGGCGGGGAACAACAGCGCGTCGCCGCGCGCCACCACCCGGATCCCGGCCAGCAGGTCGTCGGGTGGCGTGCGTTTGAGCAGGAAACCGTTGGCACCGGCGCGCAAGGCCTCGTAGACGTAGTCGTCGTTGTCGAAGGTGGTCACGACGATGATCTTGGGCGACAGTTCCGGGATCCGCAGGATCTGCCGGGTGGCCTCGATACCGTCCACGTTGGGCATGCGAACGTCCATGAGGACGACGTCGGGCCGGTGGCGTTTGGTCAGCGCGACCGCGTCCACACCGTCGGCGGCCTCGGCGACGACCTCCAGGTCCGCCTCGGCGTCGATGATGGCGGCCAGGCCCGCCCGGATCAGCGCCTCGTCGTCGGCCAGCAGTACGCGAAGGTTCACGTTCGAGACTCTAGGGCCTGTCGTGCGCGGGTCCGGGCCGACCGGCACGTCCGGCCGCCGCTCGATGGCAGCAAGCGGCCTGCCGAACGGGACTTTCGTACGGCCGTGCGGACCCGAATCCGCTGCCAGACTGGCGTTGTGCCCCAACGAAAGCCCCTCAGCGAACGCACCACCGACTCCGGTCGGCCAGCTCGGCCCCGGGCCATCACCGGAGCGGTCCTGATGCTGGTGGCCATGAGCATTCTGATCACGTTCCCCGTCCACCTCATCTGGTCGGAGGCGGGCGTGGCCGCCGCCGAGGACGGGCTGCGCCGTGACGGTGTGAAACTGACCGCGGAACTGGAGTATGTCGGTGAAGTGAAGGTGGGTCGCCGATATGAAAGCGACATGCTGGCGACCTACGAGTATCGCGGCGAAACGTACGTGCTGAACTTCCGCTGCGAGAACTGCCGCCACGACAAGGAGCTCGCGGTGTGGATCGAGCCGGACGATCCCGACGTCTACGTCACCGCGCACATGTCGACCGCGAGCAAGGGCAACATCCCGGTCAACGCGACCCTGCTCCTGCTCTCCATCCCCGCGTTCTTCACCGCCATCCTCGTCATCGGTCGCTGGCGCTGGTGGCTGTCCATTCCGAAGGTCAGGAAGCGGCGGCGTCGGCCTGCCCGATAGGCAGCTCGGCGGTCACGACCCATCGACCGTCGCGGGGCCCGGCCGACAGCGTTCCGCCCAGCACGGTCACGCGTTCGCGCATGCCGATGATGCCGCGCCCCTCGCGGGGCGGGGCGGCGCTGGGCGCGATCGGGTTGGTGACGCGGACCCGCAGTCCGTTGTGGGTGGTGGTGATCCGCACCGTGGCGGTGCGGTCGGGGCCGTAGCGCAGCGCGTTGGTGAGGCTCTCCTGGACGATGCGGTAGCCCTCGCGGGACACCAGCGGCGGCAGCGCGGCCAGATCGGCGTCGACCTCGACCGACGCGTCGATGCCGGAGGACGCGACGAGCGCGGACAGGGCGTCCAGGCCGCGCGCGGGTTCGGTGTCGGCGGGTCCGTCCTCGCGCAGGATGCCCAGCACCGTGTCCAGTTCCTCCAGAGCGCGGCGGGCGGTCTCCTCGATCGATGACATGGCGCGGCGCGCGAACTCGGGGTTGGAGTCGATGACCCGTCCGGCCGCCGCCGACTGCACCGTCACCACCGACAGGGCGTGCCCGACGGAGTCGTGCAGTTCGCGGGCGATGCGGTTGCGGGCGGCCAGGTTGGCGGCCCGGGCACGGGTCTCGGCGAGCTTCTCGGCGGCGGTGGCGCCCAGCAGCCGGGGCGCGAGCCACCGCACCAGCCAGGTGGTGAACCAGGCCAGGTACACCAGGGCCAGCAGCATCAGCGGGCCGAGCACCAGTCCCCACCAGGCTTCCCAGTGGACGGTGAAGTACTTGCCGATGAGTTCGTTACGGCTGGACACCAGCGGCAGCACCGTGATGAAGCCCGCGAACGGGATCACGGCCAGCGTGATGCCGCTGACCAGTCCGCCGAGTCCGAGGTGGAGGGTGAACCAGGCGGCGTCGCGGGCCCGGCGGTCCCAGTCGCGGATGCTGGCGGCCACCGGGATCGCGACGCCCAGCAGGCTGCGGGCCGGGATCGCCGACAGCAACCGCACCGGCAGCACCAGCGCCGTGACCGCGATGACCGGCAGCATCGCCACGAACGCGGGCAGCTGGGCGGTGATGAGCGTCGAACCGAAGTCGGACTCACCGATGACGAGCATGCGCATGACTTCGGCGGCCATCATGTACGGCATCAGCATGGCGCCGCCCAGGACCAGCCACATCCACCCCCGATAGGTGGACAGGCTGGTCAGCGGGCGGAACACCGTCATCCCGCGATCCTGGCACATTGGTCAGCCGCGTCCGCAGGCACGACAGGTACCGCGGGTGCCGTAGTGGTATTCGAGCGTGACGGCGGTCAGGCACGGTGCCCACACCGCGAAGCAGCCGTAGACGAACCAGGTCACCCACGGCTCCAGTCCGCCCAACGGGCCGAAGTCGTTGGCGCCGGTGAAGTTGCCCGCCATGCCGATGACGGAGACCGGCAGCAGCATGAGGCAGCCGATGATCGCGGGGGTCAGCAGCAGCCAGCGCGGCAGCCGGGGGAGGCGGTAGGCCATGGCCAGCGCGACCCCGACGCCGATCGCGGCCATGACGGCGGTGTCGGCGAAGCCGGGGCTCCACGGTTTGACGTCACCGAACAGGTTCTCATCGGCCAGGCCGCCCATACCGCCGAAACCCCAGTACAGCTTGAGGGCCGCGTAACCGATGGCGGGCAGCACGGTCAACCAGGCCGCCCATTTCGCCAGCGAACGCCAGTCGCGGCCGGGCGTCCCGTCGCGTCCGCACCGTCCACAAGCGCCCTTGGACACGCGCTGATAGCGCACCACCCGCCAGGCCAGCACGGCCATCGCCACCGTGCCCAGCGCCCGCAGCGGGCCGCCGATCCAGTCGAACTCGAACTCCAGGACGTCGTCGCCGCCGAAGAACTCCACCACCGAGAGCGCGGCGATCATCAGGTCCATCGCGATGCCGCGTCCCCAGGAGACGGCCACGGCCAACGCCGCGACGATCCCCCAGCCGAGCGCGAGCTTGCCGGTGCGGTTCGGGTACACATCTGTGGTCATGCCGCAAGACTTCGCCGGATCGGCGCCGGGTGCCTCGCCTGCCGGAGTGGCGCGACTCCCCCGCTCGGGGGAGCCACGCTTTCGGCTCAGGCCAGTTCGACGAGTTCCATCAGGTCGTCGCTCCACAGGTCCTCGTCGCCGTCGGGCAGCAGGATCGCCCGCTCCGGCCGCAGTGCCCGCACCGCGCCCGGGTCGTGGGTGACCAGCACGATGGCGCCGGGGAAGCCGGAGATCGCGTCCAGCACCTGTTCCCGGCTGGCCGGGTCGAGGTTGTTGGTCGGCTCGTCGAGCAGCAGCACGTTGGCGCCCGAGGTGACCAGGGTGGCCAGTGCCAGCCGGGTCTTCTCGCCGCCCGACAGCACACCCGCGGGTTTGTCGACGTCCTCACCGGAGAACAGGAACGCGCCCAGGATCTTGCGCAGTTCGGTGTCGGTCTGGTTGCCACCGGCCTTGGAGGCGGCGGTGCGCATCAGTTCCAGCACCGTGCGCTCGACGTCCAGGGTCTCGTGTTCCTGCGCGTAGTAGCCGATCCGCAGGCCGTGTCCGGCCTCGACCGCGCCGGTGTCGGGTTCCAGCATCCCGGCCATCATCCGCAGCAGCGTGGTCTTGCCGGCGCCGTTGAGTCCCAGGATCACCACTCGCGATCCCTTGTCGACGGCGACGTCCACGTCGACGAAGATCTCCAGTGAACCGTAGGATTTGGACAGTCCGGTCGCGGTCAGCGGCGTCTTGCCGCACGGCGCGGGTTGCGGCAGCCGCACCTTGGCGACCTTGTCCCCCACCCGGACGTCCTCCAGGTCGGCCATCAGCTTGTCGGCGCGGCGCTGCATGTTCTTGGCCGCGACCGCCTTGGTGGCCTTGGCGCCCATCTTGGCGGCCTGCGCCGACAGGGCGTTGGCCTTGCGTTCGGCGTTGGAGCGTTCCCGGCGGCGCCGGTGCTCGTCGTCCTCGCGCTGTTTGAGGTATGCCTTCCAGCCCAGGTTGTACTGGTCGACGGTGGCGCGGTTGGCGTCGAGGTACCAGACCTTGTTGACGACGGCCTCCAGCAGTTCGGCGTCGTGGCTGATCACGATCAGTCCGCCCTTGTGCGCCGACAGGTAGGAGCGCAGCCAGGTGATGGAGTCAGCGTCCAGGTGGTTGGTGGGCTCGTCCAAGAGCAGCGTGCTGTTGCCGTCGGCGGTGTCGGCGAACAGGATCCGCGCCAGCTCCACCCGGCGCCGCTGGCCACCCGACAGGGTGCCCAGCGTCTGGTGCAGGATCCGGTCCTCTAGTCCCAGGTTGGAACAGATCCGGGCGGCCTCGGACTCGGCGGCGTAGCCGCCCATGCTGGAGAACCGGTCCTCCAGGTTGCCGTAGCGGCGCACCAGCTTGTCGCGTTCGGCGTCGTCGGCGGTCTCGGACAGTTTCGCCTGCAGCTTGTTCATCTCGGACAACATCGCGTCCAGGCCCCGCGCGGACAGCACCCGGTCGCGCGCCGAGGTGTCCAGGTCGCCGGTGCGGGGGTCCTGCGGCAGGTACCCGAACGGGCCCTTGCGATCGATCGACCCGGCGTAGGGCTGGTTCTCGCCCGCCATCGACTTCAGGGTGGTGGTCTTTCCGGCCCCGTTGCGGCCCACCAGGCCGATACGGTCGCCGGGCTGCACCCGCAGGTTGATGTCGGACAGCAGGATTCGGGAACCGGCACGAAGTTCGAGTCCGGTAACGGAGATCATCGGGAATGGCTCGCTTTCGCGGAAGAGGGAAGACTGTGCTCGGACGTGCGCGAATCAACCGACCCGGTTTCCGCGGTGATCGTCAGTGACGGTCATCCCGTCTCGGCGGAAAGCTCATGGTCGGCACGGAGCACTCAGTCTTCGCAGCGGTGGAGCATGCGGCAATCATAGACGCCGGGTATCCCTCCGCGCGATCCGATATCAGCGACCTCACACCCCACCCCGGCTCGGCCGATCGGCCCCGGGCGGGTAGGCGGCGCAGTCACAATCCCGTGACTGACGTGAAGCCGTGCCGATAACTGCCCTGTTCATCCTGGTAATGCCCGGTTTACCACCCGGTAGCTTGTCGCGGGCTATGGATACCCCTCATCCCAAGAAACCGTCCCGATACCTCGGCCGCCACCGGCACCCGTTCCTGACGCGTACCGTCTTCGCGGCCCTGGCGACCGCCACTGTGCTGGGCACCGGCCTGACCGCCGCCAGCGCGGCCCCACCGCACGACGACGCCCCGGCCGTGGCCGAGGAGTCGACCGACGCGAAACCGGAATCGGACCCGAGCATCGAACCCGAGCCGACGCCGAGCGAGGAGGACTCCAGCTCGGCCAAGCCGGAGGAGACGAAGGACAAACCCAAGGCCAACGACGCCGAGAAGCAGCAGCCCTCGTGGGTGGTGCCCTCGGCCGACGGCATCAGCGACGTCTTCGGCCCGCGCGGCTGGCGCGGCGGCGAGATGCACAACGGCCTCGACTTCGCCGCCGAGGAGGGTGACGAGAACTTCGCCGCCGCCGACGGCACCGTGGTGCAGGCCGGTTCCAACGGCGGCTACGGCCTGTCGGTGACGATCGACCACGGCAACGGCGTCGAGACGCTGTACGGGCACCACTCGCAGCTGTCGGTGCAGGTCGGCGACAAGGTCTCGGCCGGTGACGTGATCGGCCTGGCCGGTTCCACCGGCGACATCACCGGGCCGCACCTCCACTTCGAAGTGCATGTGGACGGTGAACCCGTCGACCCGGCGGCCTACCTCGAGAAGAAGGGCGTCGAGCTCTAACAAGCCAATCCCCTTCCGCCGTGGGGTACGCACGGCGGAACAGTCCCCACCGGCTTTCCCCCCATGCCGGTGGGGACTTTTCGTGTCAGCGCCGGTGTCAGTGCGGTGTCAGGGCCATGGCCGAGGCCGATGTGATCGTCGTCGACATGGAAACCACCACCAAGCCCAAAGGACTGGCCGCCCGGCTCCTGGCCGACCGCCACTCCCTGCCCCTGTCCATCGCCCTGCACCTCGTCCCCGGCGCCCTGATCGTCGCGGCCTATCTCTACATCACCGAACCGTTCACCAAGGTCATCGACTACCCGCCGTTCCTGGGCTGGTCGCTGGCACTGTGCCTGGTCCTGTTCCCGCTCCAGCTGGGTCTGATGTGGTTGGGCCGCAAGCAGACCGGCCGGTTCTCGACGCGCGGGGTCCTGCAATACACCGACAAACCGCTGTCACGCGGGAAGCTCGCCGCGTTCGCCATTCCGGCCTTCCTGTGGTTCGCGGTGGTGTCGACGGCGCTCATACCGTTCGACAACGTCATCTACGAGAACTTCTTCACCTGGGTGCCGTTCCAGGGCGCCGGTGGCAGCGCCACCGCCTACCTCGACGGGTACTCGCAGTCGGTACTGCTCACCACGATGCTGATCTCGTTCCTGCTGACCGGGGTCTCGCTGCCGCTCATCGAGGAGATCTACTTCCGCGGCTTCCTGATGCCCCGTCTGGCCCACCTGGGCTGGGGAGCGCCGGTGCTCAGCACGGTCCTGTTCTCGATCTACCACCTGTGGTCGCCGTGGGTGGTCATCTCCCGGATCATCTTCTTCTTCCCGGGCCCGTGGCTGGTCTGGAAGACCAAGGACATCCGGGTGTCGATCGGGATGCACGTCGGACTCACCGCGATCTCGACGTTCATCGGCATCATCGCCATCGCGACGGGTGCCATCGGATAACACAACGACAGCGCGGGCGTCGTCCACTACGGACGGCGCCCGCTTCGTGTCTCGGGAGGCACACGTAACCTTGGCGATCGTGAACCGTCAACCGCCTCGCCGTCCCCGGCGCCTGGACGAGCGGGCCGTCGCCGCCCGCATCCACCGGATCCGGCTGCGCCGTGCCTCCCCCGGCACCACCGGATGGTTCGTCCTGCCCCTGATGCTCGTCGTGCTCGCCATCGGCGTGGCCCTGCTGACCCTGCCGATCGCCTACGCATTCTTCGGCACCGACATCCCGTTCGTCGTCAACGACGCGGGCACCAAGGCCCCGCCGTCCTTCGGCGACCGCGCCAAGGCCGGAGCCCTCGGGCTGCTGTGCTGGGTGGTGTTCATCGCCGCACTGTGGCGACCCGTCCGCGACACCATCGCGTTCCGCTGGCCGCACCGCTTCGCCTCCCGCCGCATCGCCCTCACCCCCGACGGCGTGTGGCTGGCACGCGGCAACCGGGTCGTGGAGGGCCTGGAATGGTCCCAGGTCCAGGCGGTGTCGGTGGTCGAGGAATGGCAGTCCACGACGGTGCCCACCGAGCTGGCCCGGCCGCCGTTCGTCGAGGTGTTCCCGGTCAAGGCCGCCAAGGAGTCGGCGAGCCTGCTGGGTTCCCTGATCGTCAACACCACACCGCCCGGACCCGGCATCCGGGGCAAGCGCTACCTGATCCGGCTCGACTGCGAGGCGGACGACATCCGCCGTCTGGCCCACGTCCTCGACGCCTTCGCCCCCGGCAAACGCGTCAGCGGCGGTCCCGCCTGAGTCGAACGTCACCCAGCGGGGCGCAGCCGTTCGGCGAACTGGCGGGCGGCGTCCAGTTCGGCGGCGGTCGGCCGCCCCTTGGCGACACCCCCGACGATCCGGAACGGAAACCAGGTGTCGTAGCCACGGCAGATGAAGGTGTCGACGACGTCATAACCCTTGCGCTCCAACGCCCGCGCGAGGTCGCGGGTGTAGCGCTTGAACGGCGGTTCGGGCAGTCCACTGGTGGCGAACACAAACGCCGCCTGGCCGTCCACTGTCGGCAGCGATTCGATGAAGTCTCGCAGCCGGGGATGGAAGTTCATGTTGAAGATCCCCGACCCGAACCCCACGAGGTCACTGCCGGACAGGTCGGCGGGATCGACCTGTTCCGGGTCGACGACCCGGGCCCGCAGCACCTGGCCCATGGTCTCGGCGATCCTCATGGTGTTGCCGTGTGACACCGAGGTGCACACGATGGTGGCGTTCATGGGCTGCCCCTTTCGCTTCCTCATTGGAGCAAGCTCTCCGTCGCCCACGAGCACGGGGGCCGCAACCCATGAACCCCGTCACCGTGACAACGCCTACAAACCCAGCGACACCGGACGCGCGGGCACCCCGTCGGCGATGAGAGCCGCCAACGGCGTCGCCAGATCCCGGGGCGAGAACAGG
This sequence comes from Stackebrandtia nassauensis DSM 44728, assembly GCF_000024545.1. Taxonomy (GTDB): domain Bacteria; phylum Actinomycetota; class Actinomycetes; order Mycobacteriales; family Micromonosporaceae; genus Stackebrandtia; species Stackebrandtia nassauensis. The sequence goes on along the minus strand of NC_013947.1, from coordinate 2,606,975 downwards.
TCGGCGCCGTCGTGCTCCACGATGTCGCCCAGCGGCCACCAGCGCCACCCGGCGATGTTCTCGGCGGCGAGCTGCTCGTCGGTGAAGGTGCCGCGCGGATCGAAAGCGCTCGCCCGGACCAGGTAATAGTCGTTGATGGTGCCGTCGTACCCGGGCGTGTACTCCGGCCCGGCGGTCTTCTGGTTCCACACGAGCGGCGGATCGGTCTCCAACGCCAGCCCGACCTCCTCCATCAGTTCCCGTCGCAGCGCCTGCTGCCGGGTCTCACCGGGATCGACACCACCGCCGGGAGCCACCCACACGGTCATCGTCCCCGGCGGATCGGGAACGACGAACCGGCACAACAGGACCCGGTCACGCTCGTCGAGGATGATCGCGCGAACAGCGTGGCGAAAGTTCATTGAGGACATCAGTACACGATAGCCGCGTCCGTCGCGTCTCTACTGTGCTCAGTCTGGCGGTTCGGTGAGGTGGATGCGGACGGTCCAGAACTTCTTGGGCAGTTCCTTCAGGGTCGCCAGTTTGGGTTCGCCGATGTCGCCGATGTGGGGTGGGGCGAGTTTGTCGGTCAGGACCGCCAGGCGTGGGTCGGCGAGGATCGCGTCGACGGCGGCGCGGTCGCCCGCGGTGACCACGGCGGCGAGGTCGTCGATGTTGGTGGCGAGGAGGCGGTGGACGGTGTCGGCGGCTTTTCCGGCGGCGTGGGCGGCCTGGTTGCCCCGGCGGCGGGCGTAGCGCTGTTGGGACCAGCCTCCGGCTGCCGTGCGGCTTTGGACGTAGCTTGAGTCGACTTTGGATTCGGTGAGTCGGTCGCCGGTGAACACGCCGACGGCGAAGCCGCGGCGGCGGGCCAACAGGACGCCGACCCGGTAGGGCTTGAGTGCCTGTTCGGCGAAGGCGTCGATGAGGTCGCGGGTGTCGCCTTCGGGTGGGGTGGAGGGTCCGCCGCCCCACAGCGGGAGCTCGCACACGGCGAGGCTCCCGTCCTCGGCGGTGACGCGCAGGCCCGACAGGCCGAGGGTGGCGCCGGTGACGGTGTGGCGGGTGTCGAAACCGTCGATCCACTTGCCGAACCGCTGCACGGTGACGATGATCTCGCGGCCGCCGCCTGCGGCCGGACGGTTGGTGGACAACGTTCAGCCTTTCGCCACGGACGGTCGGTTGACGATATCCGTTGGGTGGTGGTGTGCGCGGACTCCCCTCCCGGTGCCCGCGCACCACCACGCCCGTGCGATGGGGGCCTACTCGGGCTTCTGCTGGATGGCGGAGATGTCGAACTCGAGGTTGATCTTGTCCGACACCAGGACGCCGCCGGTCTCGAGCGCGGCCTGGAAGTTGACACCGAAGTCGCGGCGGTTGAGGGTGGCGGTTCCCTCAAGGCCGATGCGGCGGTTGCCGTAGGGGTCGAGGGCGGTGCCTGTGTACTCCAGGTCGACCGAGATGGGCTTGGTGACGCCCTTGATGGTCAGGTCGCCGTTGAGGCGGTACTCGTTGTCGCCCCTGTCCTCCACGCTGGTGCTGCGGAAGGTGATCTGCGGGTGGTTGGGCGCGTCGAAGAAGTCGTTGGTGCGCAGGTGGCCGTCGCGCTGTTCGTTGCCGGTGTCGACGCTGGCGACCTGGAGGGTCACCTCGGCGGTCGAGCTGGTGGGGTCGTCGGTGTTCAGGAAGCCGGTGGCCTCGAACTCGGGGAAGCTGCCGCGGACCTTGGTGACCATGGCGTGGCGGGCCACGAAGCCGAAGCGGCTGTGGGTCGGGTCGACGACGTAGGTGCCGGACAGCGTCGGGTCGATGGCGGTGGTGTTCATGGGTCCTCCTCGTGAAATCCCAGCATTTTGCTGACGTGTCAGCAATGTTAGCGAAGATTTGCTGATGTGTCAACAAACCGGATATGGTGGTGATCATGACCGACCCCCGCTGGCTGGATGACCGCGAACAGTGCCTGTGGCGCACCTGGCGCCAGATGCACATCGACCTGACCTCCGCACTGGATCGCGAACTCGCCCGGGACTCCGGCCTGTCGGGCGCGGACTACGCGATCCTGGTGCCGCTGTCGGAGTCCCCCGACGGCCGACTGCGAGCCCGGGAACTGCGCACCGAGGCCAAATGGGACCGCAGCCGCCTGGCCCACCAGCTGCGCCGCATGGAACAGCGGGGCCTGATCGTGCGCGAGGACTGCGACGAGGACGCCCGGGGCACCATGGCCCGCCTGACCCCGGCCGGACGCGAGGCCATCGAGATGGCCGCTCCCGGCCACGTCGCGGCGGTGCGGCGATACTTCGTCGACCATCTGTCCGATGAGGAGATCGACACCCTGCGCTCGGTGGCCGACCGGGTGCTGGCGCGGATTCGAGCAGCCGAAACGGCCTGACCCCGACGACGGACCCGCCGCGCGCTGGCGTTGCGCCAACGCCGATCCCAATAAGCCCCTTGTAGACTCGCGCCGATCGCGGCTCCAAAGTGCCACTCCCGAACACCCCCGGTGGAAGTTAGGCTTCGCCGCATCGGTAGCCGTTACCGAACTTCCCGAAACCAACCCCGGAGGTTCCGATGGAGAAGAAGAAGTCCAAGGCGAAGCTGGAGTCGATGCTCGGCGCCGTCGAGCGCAGGGTTCCCGCGACCAAGCCCGCGAAATCGAGCTGCACGCGCATCTACTGCGTCTGATCCCACCCGACTGGAGGACAACGTGAAGCAGTCGAACAAGGCCAAGCTGGAGTCGATGCTGGGCGCCGTCGAACGCAAGCGTCCCGCGACGAAGCCGTCGCGCGCCACCTGCACCGCCGCCGCTTACTGCGCTCCGTAGTGAACCGTCCCTTCCCGGGACGAACAACCTCTCCGCCTCCCGGGAAGGGACCTCTCCCCCGCCGTGACGGATACCGGCGGCCATAGGAGCGATATGGACAATCTCAGCTGGCGGCCCGCGCCGGGTTCGGCGAACCCGTTGGGCGCCACCGCGAACCAGGTCGTCGAGGCGGTGTCACACGGCCGCCGGGGCGGGCTGTTCCCGCCGGTGGCCGCCGAGGTCGGGACCCACGTGTCACAGGTCCGGCGGTTGTCGGGGGAAGCCGACGCGACGGTGTTGGCCGCCGCGTTGTCGGCTCCGGCGTTCGCTCCGCTGGTGGACGCCCTGGATGCCGCGACCCGTTGGTGCGAGCGGGCAGGTGCCCGAAACGCCGATGTCATCGACCCGGAGGTGCTGAGCCTCGACAACGACGGGCTGTTCGGCGCGGTCTTCACCGAGCTGTTCACGGTGTGCGCGGCCGACAGGCTGCCGGACCTGGACGCGTTCTGCCGCCGCCGGATCGCCGACTGGCTGACGCACCTCGATGTGTTCCTGGCCCGGCTGTGCACCGAGTGGCGCGGGGATCTGGATCGGTACTTTGGGGCGTCCGGTCGCATCGTGGAGCTGACCGCGCATGGCGACGAGACGCACAACGCCGGTCGCCGGGTGCTGCGGCTGGTCAGTGCCGACGGGACGGCGGTGGCGTACAAGGCCCGTCCGGCGTGCGGCGAGGCGCTGTTCCTGACCGCCGACACCGGAGGCGAAGTCCCGGACTCGGTGTTCGCGCTGCTCAACCGGTTGACGAACCGCCCCGAGATCGAGTTGCCGACGCTGCGGTGTCAGCGGCGCGGCGAGGGCGTCGACAGTCGGTTGTGGCAGGAATGGATCGAAGCCGCACCCCGGCGGCCGATCCACCGCGAACACGGCCTGACGGTGTCCGGGCCGGTCGTGGCGGAGTCGGACTGTCCCGAGTTGTGGAGTCGCGCCGGGGCCCTTGTCGCTGCGGCCATGGCCTTCGGTATCGCGGACCTGATCGATGGGAACCTGCTGGCCGGACGGCGCGCGGGCGAAACCGGAACGCGCCATTACATTGTGGATGTTGAGGTGTTCGGGCGGCCGGTCGACCATCTGTTCCAGACCGGCCTGACCGCCGAATCCGGTCCGCACCACCATGTCGGCTTCGAGAACCGGCCGCGACTGTGTGGCGTGGACGCCTTGCCGGTCTGTTTCCGGCAGACCGACGAGGGCCTGGAGCTGGTGCGGTCGCGGCGGTCCTGGGCGAGAAGCGTCACCGACACCGTCGTGTCCGATGCCGCCGGTCGGTTCGGTTACGGCCCCTACCTGCCGCACTTCGTACGCGGCGCCTTCGACCTGTGGGCGGTCCTGTGCCGGGACCGGGACGAGATCGGCGCGTTCGCGCGTGAGCACCGCGACGGCGTGTTCGCCCGGGTGCTGCCCCGCGACACCGGTGACTACTACACGACGCTGGCCGATCGGCTGCTGGCGAACGCACCGCTGCCGTCCGATCTCGCCGAGTCCGAGCGCGGCCAGCTCGATGCCGGTGACGTGCCGTACTACTTCGCCGCCATCGGTGACGATCGAATGTCCACCATCGATGGACCGGTCGACGATCCCAAGCTGACCGATGACCAGCTGGCGACCGAGTGGCCGCCGGTCGCCGACTGGGACCTGGGCGGGCTGGGCATGACGCTTCGGGGTGCGCTGGACTACGCCGCGACACCGGCTTTGCCTCGCGCCGCCGGGGTTCGTGTCGGCGCCAGCGAAGTCGCCGTCGACTGGCCGGAATTCGACGCCCGGCTGATCTACTCCTGGGACGCCGAGACCAATCGCGTCAAGGTCGCCGAGCTCACCGAACCCGAACCGCTCGACGAGATCGCCGAACGGCTGTGCCGCATCGACGACGCCGACGCGGTGCTGCGATCGTCCTGGGTGGATGGTGGCCGGTCGGACACCGAGCTGGAGGCGCAACTGTCGGAACTGGGCGCCGAGGCCATCGCGTGGCTGGAGACCGTTGTGGACGAACACGGCTGGCCGACGGCCGAGATGGTCGGCACCGAGGCCGCCGCCGGGGCCGTCCGGCTGTTGCAGCACGTCGACGGGGCGCTTGAGTTCCGGCGTCGCTGCCTGCGAGAACTGGAGGCCGCCGCCCTCGACGGCCGGGCCGAGCTGCCGGATGTGGCCTACGTGACCGATTCGCTGTGCCTGGCCGAGGGAGTCCCGCAGCGTTACGGCACGAAGTTCGAACGCCGCGACGGCGAACTGGTGCCCTGCCCGCTGGCCGATCCGGAGGGCGTCGACGCCGCCCGGGCCGCGATGGGGCTGTCCAGTCTCGACGAATACACGCGACGGATACGCGACCGTTTCGACCCCGCGACGCCGACCCGCCAACCACAGTGATGGAGCCGCCTCATGACCTGGACGACAATCGCCGCGAACTGGAACCACGGCTGCGCGGTGGAATCGCACGCGCGACCGGCGGTGGACCCCGGGCTCGCCTTCACGGTGCTGCGCACCGCCTGCGAGCCGTACCTGCGGGGAATGCGGCACTACGCGCTGCCCTCGGTGAGTTTCGACGCCGACGGCGAGCTGATATCCGCGCCGGGTGACCGGCTGCCGTCGTCCGGCGATTCCGACCTCGACGGCTACCGGGACCGGCTGTCGTCGCGGGCGGCGAACTGGCGGCTGCGGGCCGTCGAGCCGCTGTTCACCGACTATCGGCTGTGGCACCGGGTCCGCGAGCAACTGACGCCACTGTGGTCGATCGTGGGCATGCCCGTCCTGCCGGTGGCCTCCGAGTTGATCGTCGCCGCCGGTGACGTCGGGTTGTGCGAATCCGAGGCGTCCCACCTGAACCTGGTGTTCGTGCTGGACGGACGCGTAACACTGCTGGACGACGGAACCGAGCAGGAACTGTCCGAAGGGGATGTGGTGCGGATTCCGGCGGCGGGAACCGCCGCGCTGCGCTCCTCGACGGCGAGTCTGTCGCTGCGGCTGCGGATCCCCGTCGACCGGCGACTGCCCACCGCCGACGCGGTGAGGCTGATCAGCCGGGTCGTCGCCGCCGAGGCCGCCGAACTGGACGAACCGGTGCCCGAACTGTCCTTCCCACCACCGACAGACGGCGAGGAACTCAAGCTCCCCGCTGAAACCGTTGCCCCGCAACGACCTCCGCATCGCGCGGACTACCGCGCCGAGGCCGAACGGCTCAGCCGGGTGTGGTGGGCGGGCCGGGCCAGCGCGGCGGGTCTCGATCCGGTTCCCGACCCCGCCGAACCACCACCGCTGCGTCTCGAACAGCGGGTGCGGGCGCGCGTCCCGGTGCTGGTGCTGCCCGGCGAGGAACCGGACCAGCAACTGTGGGCGGTCAACGGTATGGCCTTCAGTGTGGCCGGGCCGACACCGGGATTGGTGCTGGATCGGTTGCGCGGCAACGATTCGGTCGAGGTGGCCGAACTGTGCCGGGACGCCGACGGCCAGGACAACGGCGCCGGGCCGCTGCTGGACCGGTTGCGCGAACTGCGTGCCATCGAGATCGTCGAGGAGACACCATGACCGAAACCTCCGTCGCCGTCGAGGACACTCTCGACTGGGACGTGTTCGCCGAGAAGTACTGGGATCGGGCGCCGGTTCTGTACCGCCGGGTCCCGCGGGCACCGTTCCTCGCCGAGGAGGCGCTGAGCGCGGCGATCACCGCCAGCGCACCCGGTGCCGCCGACGTCATCCCCGACATCGTCCGGCTGACCTGCGAGGGCAGGCGACTGCTGACGGCGCGGGGCCGGGTCCCGTGCGCGTCGGACACCGACTTCGACTCCTACGCGGCGCGGGTCACCACGGCGCTCGACGGCGAGAGGCACGCGCTGGTCATCGCCGGGTTCCATCCGCACAACCCCGACATGTGGGACCGGCAGCGCGCCTTCTTCCATCCGCTGTGGGAACGGGTCGGTTTGCCGATGACGAGCGCCATCACCACGCTGTTCCACGGAAACTACGAGCACTCCCCGGTGGGAGTCCACAAGGATCGGTTCGGCACTTTCATGTACGTCCTGTCCGGACGCAAACGGATGCGGATGTGGCCCCACCGTCCCTGGTCCCACGACGCCAGCACCATCCTCGACTACGCGCGCTACCTCGACACCTCGATCGCCGCCGAGGCCGGGCCCGGTCAGCTGATGTACTGGCCCGCCAGTCACTTCCACGTCGGCGAGACCGTCGGCAGCGAACCGGCGACCAGCGTCAACGTGGGTGTGCCGCGCGAGGGCCGCCGGGTGGAGTTCGAGATGACCGACCTGCTCACCGACCTTCCCGCCTCGGCCCTGACCGACCCCGACGCTTACCTGGAAACCCGGATGCCGCCGATCGACGTCGATCCCTTCGTCGATCCGGCCGACGCCGCCACCGGCCTCCCGCTCGCGCTGCGGCAGGGCATGGACCAAGCGGTGTCCCTGCTGGAGCGGTCCTGGGAGGGTGAGCGCCGACTGGCGGTGACCCTGAACCGGTACACCGCCGGGGGCTTCCGTCCGGTTCCCGATCCCGTGCCCCGGCCGGAGCTGACCGACGCCACCCGGCTGCGGCGCGCGCCCGGCGCGACCGTGCTGTGGGCCCGGGCTGACGACGCCACCGCGCTGTGCTCGGGCAACGGCCACACCGCCTCGGCCCGACCGTCGCCGAAGGCGATCACCGCGCTGCTGGACCGGCTCGACGCGAACGCCACCCCGGCGACGGTCGCCGAGCTGCTGGACGCCGTCGGCGAACCCGAGCGCGAGCACTGCCGGGAGCTGCTCGCCGAGCTGTGCGCCTTCCGGGTTGCAACCGTCGAATGACGTGACCCAGGGCGGTCAGCCGCAGCCCGCGTGTCCGGCGGCGGCGTCGATGTAGGCGTCGGCGACGCCGTCGGCGATACGGGGGTGGGTCGTGGAGTGCGGTTCGCGGTCGTCGCGGATCTCCTTGGCCGCCTCCACATCCGAGGTGGCCTCGGCGATCGCCTCGCACGCGCCCTCGGGGTCGCCGTTGACCTCCCGGACCATGCCGGTCAGCGAGTGCCGCATCGCCGAGACCCACAGTTCGGCCGCGTCGAGCCAGGCCCTGGCCTGTTCGGCGAAGGCCGGGTCGGCCGCGCCCTCGCGGATCACGTCGGGCGCCGCGGCCAGGTCGGCCAGCACCGCGTCGAACCGCTCAGCGGCGGCGTCGTGGTCCCCGGCGTCCCAGGCCTCCCAGAACGCGTCCAGGGCGGCGGCCAGTTCCGGAGCCGGTTCCTGGTGCAGGGTCTCGTCGTACTGGTTGAGATCCGCGAAGCGCCGCAGGGCGTCGACGACCTCCTCCGATCCCCCGGCAGCCTCGGACAACGCCCGCTCCCACGACTCCTCCGCCTGGTAGGACTCGTCGTCCCAGCCGTACTCGCCGAAGGAGTACAGCGCCACCTTGCTGACCTCGGGCTGGTTCATCGGGTTGGAGATGACGCCGCTGACCTCGGCCGACAGGCCGTTCTCGCGTCCGGTGTAGGCGCCAAGCGGGAGCCGTCCGGCGATGTAGTCGTTGACCGGGTAGTTGTCCCAGATCAGGATCTCGTGCCCGAAGACCTCGCGGGCCCGCGCCGCCTGCTCGCGGGTGATGGTCGTGGGGATCACGCCGACGCCGGTCCACATGACGACGACGTCGGAGTGCATGTCGCGCAGGGCTTCCTTGTACGGGGAGTCCTCGTTGTCGAAGTACTCGGTGGGCACCATCTGCATCGGGGCGACGCCGTCCTTGTTCGCGGCCCATTCGGTCTGCACCCGGGTGAGCAGTTCGGCCTGGGCCCGTCCGGCGGCGGCCGGGCCGCTGCCGTACTCCTCGGCGTCGCCGTCGCAGTGCCAGGTGTCGTAGTCGATGTCGTCCAGCGGGATGTTGAACTGCCGCACCCCGAGGTCGTACAGCGAGTCGAACTTCGCGATGAGGGCGTCGTAGTCGTCCTGGGAGGTGTAACAGATCGACAGTCCCGGCGACAGCGCGAACGCGAAGTCCACGTGGTTGGCCTGGGCGCGTTCGACGAGCTCCCCCAGTTCGGCGAGCTTGTCGGCCGGGTAGGGCTCGCGCCACTTCTCCCGGTGGTACGGGTCGTCCTTGGGCGCGTAGGCGTAGGTGTTCATCCGGTGGCTGCCGAGGTAGTCCATCAGGTCGAGCCGCTCAGCGTGGGTCCACGGCGTGCCGTAGAAGCCCTCGATGAGGCCCCGGTAGCGCATGGACGGCTCCTGCCGGATCACCCCGTCGTCCAGGCGGCCCGAGCGGGCGCGCTCCCGCAGCTCCTGCGCGCCGTAGAAGACACCGGCCGCGTCGGCGCCGTCGAGCAGGATCTCGCCCGACTCGACGCGGATCTCGAAGCCCTCGGCGGCGAGTTTCGCATCGGTGTGCCGGGTACCGATGCGCACCACCACATCCGAGGGAAGGTCCGCCAGCGCGTCGCGGGCCACCTTCTCGGCCGCCGGGTCGGAGGCCGGTCCGGTGATCAACCGGTCGGCGTCGTCTCCGGGCAGGGCCAGAGCGGTCGTCACCGAAGCGCCGAGGATGAGCACGACCGCTGCCGTGACGATGAGATGTCTCTGCATTACGCGCACTCTTCCGAAACCCGGCGACGATGTCCAGGCGTGGGCCCGTTCGGTTTTGTTCGGTTTACGTGCCCGCGCGGGCGGCATTCGCTAGGGTTAGCCCGCTGACCAGCTAGAACTCACAGGGAGACCACCATGCCTGACGACCTCACCGAACCGTACGTCGCCGACGACACCACCACCTACGACGGGATGGATGTCGACGGCAGCGACTCGGGCGGGTACGAGCCGCTCCCGGACGACACCACCACCTACGACGGGATGGATGTCGACGGTAGCGACGACAGCAGCGAACTCGAAGGTTACGAGCAGCCGAGCGACACCACGACCTACTAGGTTCGACCCGCCGAAGCGTGTCACCCTTGGGGTGGCACGCTTCTCGAATGTCCGAAGACAGCCTCCCCGCTTCGAAGACGACCAAACCCCGGTTCCGGAAACTGAAGATCACCGGCATCGCGCTGCTGCTGTTGGCCGGTTTCGTCTTCGTCAACAACACGTCCCTGCTGGCCTTCCCCGGCGGCGACGCTCCACAGCTGTTGGCGCACCGCGGCATGTCGCAGACCTTCGACATGTCCGGTGTGGATTCCGACACCTGCACCGCCGAACGCATCAACGAGCCCCGCCACGACTACCTCGAGAACACCATCCGCAGCATGAAGGCGGCCTTCGACGCCGGGGCCGACCAGGTTGAGCTGGACGTCCAGATGACCAAGGACGACCAGTTCGCGGTGTTCCACGACTGGGAACTGGACTGCCGCACCGAAGCCAGCGGCAAGACCCGCGACCTCACCATGGCGCAGCTGCGGAAGCTCGACATCGGCTACGGCTACACCGCCGACGGCGGCAAGACCTTCCCGTTCCGGGGCAAGGGAGTCGGCATGATGCCGTCCCTGGACGAGGTGTTCGACGAGTTCGGGTCACAGGAACTGCTGCTGCACATCAAGAGCGACGACCCCGCCGAGGGCGAACTGCTCGCGAAACGACTGTCCACACTCAGCGACAAGCGACTGCGTGCCATCACCGTGTACGGGGGCGACAAGCCGATCGCGGCGCTGCGGGAGAAGATGCCGAAGCTGCGGGTGATGTCGAAGGCGCTGATGATGGAGTGCCTGGGCTGGTACGAGGGGCTCAGCTGGATCGGCACGGTGCCCGCGTCCTGCCGCAACACCCAGCTGCACATCCCCGAGAGCTACGCGCCGTGGCTGTGGGGCTGGCCGCACCGCTTCGGCGAGCGGATGGCCAGCGTCGGCACCCGGGTGGTGCTGGTGGCCGGGAGCGGAGAGCACTCGGAGGGATTCGACAGTGCCGAATCCCTCCGTCGCATACCCGAGGACTTCACCGGGATGGTGTGGACCAACAGCATCGAGGTGGTCGCACCCCGGTTGTGAGTCTCAGACGTTGAAGCCGAGTGCCCGCAGTTGGTCGCGGCCCTCGTCGGTGATCTTGTCGGGACCCCATGGCGGGATCCACACCCAGTTGATGCGGATGTCGTCGACGAGACCGCCGCCGGGGCCGGTGGTCAGGGCCGAGCGGGTCTGGTCCTCGATGACGTCGGTCAGCGGACAGGCCGCCGAGGTCAGGGTCATGTCGAGGGTGGCGACCCGGTCGTCGTCGACGTGAACGCCGTACAGCAGACCGAGGTCGACGACGTTGATGCCCAGTTCCGGGTCGACGACGTCCTTCATCGCCTCGGTGATGTCCTCGACCGACGCCTTGGGTTTGTCGCTGGTCTTGACGGCGGGCTCGGTCGTCTCGGGCTCGGTCGTTTCGGTTTCAGTCATTGGCTTCTCCAGATGTAGCCTCGGCTGTGGTCTTGGCTCCGGCGCGGATCGCGGCGTCCTTGAACGCCATCCACGACAGCAGTGCGCACTTGACCCGGGCCGGGAACTTCGAGACCCCGGCGAAGGCCACCGCGTCCTCCAGGACGTCCTCGTCGGGCTCGGTCTCGCCCTTGCCGGTCATCAGCCGGGAGAACTCGTCGAGCGCGAACATCGCCTGGTCCACGGACTTGCCGTTGACCAGGTCGTACAGGACGCTGGCCGAGGCCTGCGAGATCGAGCAGCCGACGCTGTCGTAGGACACGTCGGCGACAGTGTCGCCGTCGAGGTGTACCCGCAGCGTGATCTCGTCGCCGCACGTCGGGTTGACGTGGTGCGTCTCGCCCTCGAACGGCTCCCGCAGTCCCTTGCCGTGCGGGGAGCGGTAGTGGTCCAGGATGACCTCCTGGTACAGCTCGTCCAGCATCAACCGAACACCTTCCGTGTCTTCTCCAGCCCGGCCACGAGCGCGTCGATCTCGTCCTGGGTCGTGTAGACATAGAACGACACCCGGGTGGCGGCGGGTATTCCGAAGCGGGCGCACACCGGTTTGGCGCAGTGGTGGCCGACCCGGGCCTGCACGCCCTCGGAGTCCAGTACCTGGCCGACGTCGTGCGGGTGGATGCCCTCCATGTGAAACGAGATACAGCCGCCGCGTCCCACCGGGACCCTCGGGCCGATGATGCGCAGGCCCGGAACCGTCTCCAGTTTGGGCAGTGCGTAGGCGGTCAGTTCCTTCTCGTGCCACTGCACGGCGCGCATGTCCAGGTTGGACAGGTAGTCGACGGCGGCGCCCAGTCCCACGGCCTCGATGATCGGCGGAGTACCGGCTTCGAAGCGTGCCGGGGGTGCGGCGAAGGTCGACTTCTCCATCGTGACGGTGCCGATCATGGAGCCGCCGCCCAAGAACGGCGGCATGACCGACAGCAGTTCGCCCTTGCCCCACAGGACACCGATGCCGGTCGGGCCGCACATCTTGTGTCCGGTGAAGGCGATGAAGTCCACGCCCAGGTCGGCGACGTTCACCGGCAGGTGCGGCACCGACTGCGAGCAGTCCAGCATCACCAGGGCGCCGACCTCGCGGGCGCGCTGCGAGATCCGCGCGACCGGGTTGACCGTACCCAGGATGTTGGACATGTGCACGTAGGACACGATCTTGGTGCGCTCGGTGACCAGTTCTTCCAGGTTCGACTCGTCGAGGCGACCGGCGTCGGTGATGCCGAACCACTTCAGCGTCGCGCCGGTGCGTTCGCACAACAGCTGCCACGGGACGATGTTGGAGTGATGCTCCATCTCGGAGATCACGACCTCGTCGCCGGGGCCGAGCTTGAACCTGGGGTCGCCGCCGCGTTCCAGGCTGGCGGCCAGCATCGAGTAGGCGACCAGGTTGATCGCCTCGGTCGAGTTCTTGGCGAACACGACCTCGTCGACGCTGGGCGCGCCGATGAAGGACGCGACCTTGGCGCGCGCGCCCTCGTAGGCCGTTGTCGACTCGGTGCCCAGGGTGTGGACCGCGCGGGCGATGTTCGCGTTGTGCTGCTCGGCGAAGGAGCTCATCGCGTCGATGACCGCGCGCGGCTTCTGCGAGGTGTTGCCGGAATCCAGGTACACCAGGGGTTTGCCGTTGACCTGGCGCGACAGGATCGGGAAGTCAGCCCGGATCTTGTCGACGTCCAGGTCCGGTACGCCCTCGGGACGAGCCGATACGGCACTCATGACGTCACTCCCCGACCGTGGCCGCGCCAGCACCCGCGACGTAGCGTTCGTAGCCCTCGGACTCCAGCCGCTCCGACAGCTCGGGGCCGCCCTCCTCGACGATCCGGCCGCCGACGAACACGTGCACGAAGTCCGGCTTGATGTAGCGCAGGATCCGGGTGTAGTGCGTGATCAGCAGGACACCGGAGCCGGTCTCGGCCTTGGCGCGGTTGACGCCCTCGGACACGACGCGCAGCGCGTCGATGTCGAGGCCGGAGTCGGTCTCGTCCAGGATGGCCATCTTGGGCTTCAGCAGCTCCAGCTGCATGATCTCGTGGCGCTTCTTCTCACCGCCGGAGAAGCCCTCGTTGACGTTGCGCTGCGCGAAGGAGTCGTCCATCTGCAGGTCGCTCATGGCGCCCTTGAGGTCCTTCATCCAGGTGCGCAGCTTCGGCGCCTCGCCGTCCAGGGCGGTCTTGGCGGTGCGCAGGAAGTTCGACACCGACACGCCGGGCACCTCGACCGGGTACTGCATGGCCAGGAACAGGCCGGCGCGGGCGCGCTCGTCCACCGACATCGCCAGGACGTCCTCACCGTCGAGGGTGACCGAGCCGCCGGTGATGTCGTACTTCGGGTGACCCGCGATCGAGTAGGCCAGAGTGGACTTGCCGGACCCGTTGGGGCCCATGATGGCGTGAGTCTCACCGGAGTTGATCGTCAGGTCGACGCCCTTGAGGATCTCCTTGACCTCGCCCTCACCGGTGTTCACCGACACGTGGAGGTCGCGAATGGAAAGTGTGCTCATTGAAGAATTTCTCCCGATCTAGTTAACTTCTTGGGGGCAAGGCCGAGGTACACGTCGCCGTCGCGGATCTCCACGGGGTAGGTGTCCACCGGAACCGTTGCCGGAAGGCCGGTGGGCTTGCCCGTGCGCAGGTCGAACCGCGATCCGTGCAGCCAACATTCGAGCGTGCAGTCCTCGACGTCGCCCTCGGACAGCGCGACCGCCGCGTGCGAGCATTCGTCGTAGATGGCGAAGACGCCCTCGGTCGTGTTGACAAGCGCGATGGGCGTGCCGTCGATCTCGGCACGCACCGGTTCGTCGACCGGCAGCTCGGCTTGCGCACACACGCGCACGAATCCGTCCTCCGTCATGCGTCCACCCTGTCCAGCCGGCGTTCGATGGCGTCGTGCAGCCGCTCGCGCAGCGACTCCACCGGGACCTGCCGCAGCAGGTCGTCGAAGAAGCCGCGCACCACCAGCCGCCGCGCCTCATCCTCGGGGATGCCGCGTGACTGCAGGTAGAACAGCTGCTCGTCGTCGAAGCGGCCGGTCGCCGAGGCGTGTCCGGCCGAGACGATCTCACCGGTCTCGATCTCCAGGTTCGGCACCGAGTCGGCGCGGGCCCCGTCGGAGAGCACCAGGTTGCGGTTGATCTCGTAGGTCTCGGTTCCGGTCGCCACGTCCTGGATCAGGACGTCACCGACCCACACGGTGTGGGCGTCGGCGTCCTGCAGGGCGCCCTTGTAGTTGACGTTGCTGCGGCAGTCGGGCACACCATGGTCAACGAGCTGACGGTGTTCCAGATGCTGTCCGCCCTCGGCGAAGTACAGACCGTAGGCGTCGATCGAGGCGTTCGGACCGGCGAACTCGGCCGACAGGTACTGGCGCACCAGGTCACCGCCGAGTGTGACGGCCACGTGCTTGAGCGAGGCGTCACGGCCGATGCGGGCCTTCTGGTGCTGCAACTGGACCGAGTCGCGGTCCCAGTCGGCGATGCTGACCACGGTCAGGTGCGCGTTGGCACCGACGTTGATCTCGACGTTGTCGGCCAGTGTGGCCGAACCGGTGTGGTCGAGGATCACGGTCACCTCGGCCGACTCCCCCACGTCGATGAAGGTGTGGCCGTAGGACGCGCCGTCGGCGCCCTTGCCCTTGACCTCGACGACCACCGGCACGTGCACGACCTTGTTGCGGTCGACCGCGATCATGAGGGCCTCGGAGGCGGAGGTGAACGCCTGGGCGCTGACCCGGTCGAACGGGGTCAGCACCGAGCCGATCCGCTTGTCCGCCTTGGTGACGGTCTCGACGGTGACACCCTCGCAGGCGGCGCTGAGCTCGTGCTTCGGCGCGGCGGTGGCGGGCTCGGCACTGGAGTCGTGCAGGCCCCGCAGGCGGCGCAGCGGCGTGAACCGCCAGTCCTCCTCGCGGCCGTTCAGCTTCGGGAAGTCGGCGACGTCGAAGGATCGCAGCAGCTGCGACTTCGTCTTGGGCGGAACGATCTCCGGCGGCGTGGCGCCGTGGGAATGCGGGCGCGCCATGGCTTCAGTGGTCAACGGTGGTCTCTTCTCTCCTACTTGTCGTGTGAGCGTCCGGTCAGGGTTAGCCGACCGCGCCTTCCATCTGAAGTTCGATCAGCCGGTTGAGCTCCAGCGCGTACTCCATCGGCAGTTCCTTGGCGATCGGCTCGATGAAGCCGCGCACGATCATGGCCATCGCCTCGTCCTCGGTGAGGCCGCGGCTCATCAGGTAGAACAGCTGGTCGTCCGAGATCTTCGAGACCGTGGCCTCGTGTCCCATCTGGACGTCGTCCTCGCGGACGTCGACGTAGGGGTAGGTGTCGGAGCGCGAGATGGTGTCGACCAGCAGCGCGTCGCACTTGACCGTGGACTTCGAGTGGTGCGAGCCCTCGTTGACCTGCACCAGACCCCGGTAGGAGGTGCGGCCGCCGCCCCGGGCGATCGACCTGGAGATGATCGACGAGGACGTGTGCGGCGCGGCGTGCGTCATCTTGGCGCCCGCGTCCTGGTGCTGGCCCTCACCGGCCATGGCCACGGAGAGCACCTCGCCCTTGGCGTGCTCGCCGGTCATGACGACGGCGGGGTACTTCATGGTGACCTTGGAGCCGAGGTTGCCGTCGACCCACTCCATGGTGGCGCCCTCTTCGGCGACGGCCCGCTTGGTGACCAGGTTGTAGACGTTGTTCGACCAGTTCTGGATGGTCGTGTAGCGGCACCGGCCGCCCTTCTTGACGATGATCTCCACGACCGCCGAGTGCAGCGAGTCGGAGGAGTAGATCGGGGCGGTGCAGCCCTCGACGTAGTGCACGTAGGCGCCCTCGTCGACGATGATCAGGGTCCGCTCGAACTGGCCCATGTTCTCGGTGTTGATGCGGAAGTACGCCTGCAGCGGGATGTCCACGTGCACGCCCTTGGGGACGTAGATGAACGAGCCGCCGCTCCACACCGCGGTGTTCAGGGATGCGAACTTGTTGTCCCCCACCGGGATGACCGAGCCGAAGTACTCCTGGAAGATCTCCGGGTGCTCCTTGAGCGCGGTGTCGGTGTCCAGGAACAGGACGCCCTTCTCCTCGAGGTCGTCGCGGATCTTGTGGTAGACCACTTCGGACTCGTACTGGGCGGCCACACCCGCGACCAGCCGCTGCTTCTCCGCCTCGGGGATGCCCAGCTTGTCGTAGGTGTTCTTGATGTCCTCGGGCAGGTCCTCCCAGGAGGCGGCCTGCTTCTCGGTGGAACGCACGAAGTACTTGATGTTGTCGAAGTCGATGCCGCTCAGGTCGGCGCCCCAGCCCGGCATGGGCTTCTTGCCGAACAGCTTCAGACCCTTCAGGCGCAGGTCGAGCATCCACTGTGGCTCGTCCTTCTTGGCGGAGATGTCCCGCACGACCGCCTCGGACAGTCCGCGCTGCGCGGCGGCCCCGGCCGCGTCGGAGTCGGCCCAGCCGTACTCGTACTTCTCGAGCGTGGCCAGGGTCTCCTCCTGGCTCAGCGGAGCGGCCTTGGTGGTGTCGGTCATGATGTCCTCACCTGTCGTGGTTTGTCGATGATGGGCAAAGTCGTCGCCCCGCGCGCGGGGCCCGGGATGTAGGTGGTGCAGACCCCGTCGCCGTTGGCGATGGTGGCCAGTCGCTGCACGTGGTGCCCCACCAGCCGCGAGATCACGGCGGTCTCGGCCTCGCACAGCTGCGGGAACTCCGCGGCGACGTGTGAGACCGGGCAGTGGTGCTGGCACAGCTGTCCGCCCCCGGCGATGACGTTGGTGGTGGCCGCGTAGCCCTCCGCCGACAGCGCCTCGGCCAGGGCCGCGGCGCGCGCCAACGGGTCGTCCTCGGTGCCGTCGATGGCGGTGCGGCAGCGTTCCTCCAGCCGGGAGACCTGTTCGGCGGCGAATGCGGCCACCGCGGCCGGGCCGCCGTGCTGGTAGATCCAGCGCAGCGCCTGAGTGGCCAGGTCATCGTAGTGGTGGCCGAAACTGTCGCGCGCGGCGGCGGTGAGCCGGTAGGTGCGCGCGGGACGGCCGCGGCCGCGGCCGGGAGCCGATGCGTCGGGCTCCTGGAAGTCGACCAGCCCTTCGGCGGTCATGGCGTCGAGGTGTTTGCGCACCGCGACCTGGGAGATTCCCAGCGCGTCGGCCAGGTCCCGGGCCGTGGTGTTGCCGTTTTCGAGCAGCAGCCGAGCGACCCGCTGACGGGTGTCCCCGTCCGGGGTGGCGCAGCCGGTGGGCTGCCGGGTCGCTTGGTATTCCACAACCCCAGTGTTGCTTATTTCGGTCGGGCACGCCAACCCGGGGTGGGTGACCTGGGGCACTTCCGCCGCATATTATGCGGGTGCGCGCCGGCGCGCACGCCTGGGACCTCGGGCAGTGACGTATCTATCCCGCCGCGGCGCGCCGCCGGATCCGGACATCGCACACCACGTACATCGCCACGGCGATCCACACGAGGACGTACGGCCCCAGGCCCGCCTCACCGACGGTCTCGTGCATCCCGAACACCCCGATGAGGAACTGGATGGTGGGGGTGAGGAACTGGAGCATGCCGACGGCCGTCAGCGGGATCCGGGTGGCGGCGAAACCGAACAGCAGCAGCGGCACCGCCGTGGCCAGGCCGCTGGAGGCCAGCAGCAGGCTGTGGCCGGTGTCGGCCCCGAAGTGTCCGGTGCCCTGCGCGGACAGGAACACCAGGAACGCCGCCGCGGGCAGGACGAGCGTCGCGGTCTCCACGGCGAGCGACTCCATGGCCGGGAGGTTCGCCTGTTTCTTGGCCAGGCCGTAGCAGCCGAAGGTGCCCGCCAGCGCCAGCGCGATCCAGGGCGGGCTGCCCGCCGCGATCGCCAGCCACAGCACGCCGCTCCCGGCGATGGCGATGGCGGCCCACTGGGCGCGGTGCAGCCGTTCGCGCAGCAGCAGCGTGCCCAGCAGCGTGCTGAACAGCGGGTTGATGTAGTAGCCCAGGGCGGCCTCGACGACGTGGTTGTTGTTGACGGCCCAGATGTAGAAGCCCCAGTTCGCGCCGACCAGGCATCCGGCGGCGACCAGGTAGTACAGCGCTTTTCGGTTGCCGCGCAGGGTCTTGAACGCCTTGCGGCCGGAGGTGACGGCCAGCAGCGCCACCACGAACAGCAGCGACCACACGATCCGGTGGGCCAGGATCTCCAGGGCCCCGGCGGGTTCCAGCAGCGGCCAGTACAGCGCCAGCAGTCCGAACAGGACGTAGGCGCCGCTGCCTGCGGCCATTCCGGCGGCGTGGGAGACGATGCCGTCGCCGGGGGCGGCGGGCGTGGTGCGGGAGTCGGTGCGGGTGCTCATGTCCGGGCCGCTTTGAACCGGGAACGCCACCACATCCGCAGGTCGTGGCTGGGGCCGCGATCCCGGGTGAGGTAGTTGCGGCCGCGTTTGGGCTGCGGGTGCGCGGGCAGTGCGTGACCGGCCTCCAGCCGCCGCAGGTGCCGCACCAGCCGGTTGATGGCGATCTTCTCCGAGCGGCAGTACAGGTGCTCGGCGGTCTCGCCGCCGTGGACGGGCGGGCGGACGACCTCGATGAGGTCACCGGCGTCGACTCCGGCGTTGACGTGGTGGATCGTGACGCCGACCTTGTCGGGTTCGCCGTTGTACAGCGCGAAGAACACGCAGTGGTTGCCCTTGTAGTCGGGCAGGAATCCACCGTGGAGGTTGACGATGGGGGCTCCCGCCGCCGCCAGGACGTCGTTCTTGAGGATCGAGCAGCCGATCACCACGGTCACGTCGGCGGCGGCGCGGCGCAATCCGGTGACCACGGGTTCGGAGTTGACGGCGGGCACGGTCTCCACGGTGGACGGCAGTGCCGGTCCGTGACGGAAGTACTCGCGGCGGTAGCGGTCCTTGCCGCTCCAGCGGCGTCGCAGGTCGTGGTAACGGTTGTAGAAGTAGTTGCGGTAGCGGCGGTTGGTCCACATGCGGCGCACCTTCTCGCCGCCGGGTTCCACCGCGACGAAGACGACGTCGAAGGCCGAGCGCAGTGTCCACTCCAGATAGCGGTGGTGGTGGTCGTCGGCGCGCAGGATCGCCACCCGCAGTCGGCTCATGGTGTCTCTCCCGTTTCGGCGAGTGCGACGCGCACGGCGTCGCGTCCGGCCTCGGCGGCGGTGGCGGCGTCGGCGGTGGTCTCGCCGATCGCGATGACGTAGCCGAGCCGGTCCCGGAACGAGTGGTGTCGAGCGCGGTCCTCGCCGGGTCGCGCGATCATCGCGACCTCCACGACGCCGGGGGTTTCCCAGGCGTTGTCGACACCGTCGACGGCGGTGATGGTGCCGTCCCGGTCCAGGACCAGGAACCGGATGGCGGCGTGGTGTCCGGCGAGGTCCTCGGGGCGGGCGGGCGCACCCGAGGCCCCGGCCACCACGGCGGTGATGAGGTCGAAGCCGGTGGCGAGCTTGACCAGCTGCGGGATCATGCCCCCGGCCAGCCGGGGGTTGACCTCGATGAGCACGGGACCGTCCGCGCCGTAGCGCAGTTCGACGTGGGCGGGGCCGGTCAGCAGGTCGAGGGCGGCGACGGCGGCGCGGGCGGACGCGGCGATCGCCGCGTCGCGGTCCGGCGGCAGGGCGGCCGGGAAGTCGTGTCCGGTCTCGACGAAGAACGGCGGTCGGCCCAGGTGTTTGGCGGTGATGCCGACGACCTCACCGTCGAGCAGTTCCACCGAGTACTCGGGGCCGTCGACGCGTTCCTGGACCAGTACCCGTGGTTCGATCGGGGCGCCGCGTTCGTTGTGGCGCTTGGCAAGCAGCGTCGCGGCCCAGTCGGCGGCCTCCCGGGGGTCGGCGCAGGCGCGCACTCCCTCGGAGCCCGAGCCCAGGCAGGGTTTGACGACCACGTCGCCGCCCAGTTCCTTCGCGGCGGTCTCGGCTGCCTCGGCGGTGGCGCATTCGGCGTAGCGGGGCACGGCGACGGCGCCGTCCAGGGCCTTGAGCTGCGCGGTCTTGTCACGGCAGCGTTCGATGGCCTCGGGTGCCGGGCCGGGGAGCCCGAACTCGGCGGCCAGTCGGGCCGCGGCGGCCACGAAGTACTCGCTGCTGGACAGCACCGCCGCGATCGGCGCCTGTTTGTCGAGTCCGACGCATACGGCGTGCACGTCGGCGGGATCGGAGGTGTCCACTGTGATGCACTCCAGGCCGTCCTCGATCACGTACGGGTAGCGGGACGGGTCGGCGGCCAGCAGCACCGGACGCAGTCCGAGGGCGCGTCCGCTGGAGGCGAAGAGACGGCCGGTGCCGGTGGTGTTGCTCTCCACGAGCACCAGCTGGGCGGAGTTCACGGTTGTCCTCCAGGGTGGGTTCCGGTTTCGATGAGCGCGGCGACGGCCTCGGCGAGTTCGGTGCGGCGGGCCCGCAGCCGTTCGCCCCAGTCCAGGTGGGACGCCGCGTGCCGCGTCCAGGCGGTGCGCAGTGACTCGTACTGCCGGTCAAGGGATTTGGGGCCGGGCCCGCCGCCGTACTCGGTCTGCTCGACGACGTCGGTCGGCGAGGGCGAGGTGGGCGGCGGGCCGTCGGTTCCGGCGGCCCGGACGAGGTCACCGATGCGGTGATGGGCCTGCCGGAACGGCACGCCGTCGCGGACCAGGCGGTTGGCCATGGCGGTGGCTGTGGTCCAGCCATCCCGCGCCCACTGGGCCATCCGTCCGGTCACCGGCTCCCCGGCCCCCACCAGGAGCCTGGACAGCACGACGGCGTCCAATGTGGCTGTGAGGCCGGTCCACAGTCCGCTGACACCCTCAGTGCCGACCTCGATCGAGTTGGTGAACGGGGTTCCCTTGGCGGCCATGACGAGTGTCTGCGCGGCGGCGGACACCACGGCGGGTTTGGCCTTGATGTGCTCCAGCAGGAACACGTTGCGCTTCTGCGGCATGATCGAGCTGATGCCGACCTGGTCGTCGGGGAACCACAGCAGCCCGAACTCCTGGGTGCTCCACAGTTGCAGGTCGGTGGCGAGCCTGCTGGTGGTCAGCGACAGCGACGTGGCCGCGAACAGTGCCCGCAGCGCGGTGTCGCGCGAGGCCACCGCGTCGATGCTGTTGGGAGCGGTGGCGTCGAATCCCAGCAGGTGCGCCACCCGTTCGGTGTCCAGCGGCAGGTCGGTGCCGCCGACGCCGCAGGCGCCCAGCGGGCTGGTGCCCAGTCCGGCCGCCGCCTGGGACAGGGCGGTGAGGTCCCGGTCCAGGGCGGTGGCGATGCCCAGCAGGTAGTGGCCGTAGGTGACCGGCACGGCGGGTTGGTAGTGGGTGTACACCGGCATGACGACGCCGCCGTACCGCAGCGCCCGCGACAGCAGGATCGCTTGCAGCCGAAGGGTTTCGCCGGTCAGTTGCCGTAGCCGTTCGCGCAGCCGCAGCGACAGCACCGCCACCTTGAGGTCGTTGCGGGACCGGCCGGTGTGGAGGCTGCCGCCCGCCTCGGCGCCGATGGTGTCGCTGAGGTGGCTCTCGTACAGCATGAACAGGCCCCGGGGTGCCTCGCGGCCGCGCAGCGGCGCGAAGTCGCAGGAGCGCAGGGCCGTGATGTGCGCCAGCAGTGCCCGCACCCGGTCGGCCGGGATCAGGCCGCGTTCGGCGAGCGCGACGCAGTGCGCCATGTCCACTTCGGAGATGGGGCCGAGTTCGGCGTCGATGTCGGCGTCGACGGTCTCGCCGAACACGATGCGCCGCGCGGTGGCCGTCAGCGTGCTGGTCACGCGGCCGGTGTTGTGCATCAGCGGGCTCCGTTCGCGGCGAGGACCTCGGCCAGTTGCCTTCGGCCCCAGTCGAACCGGGACCAGGCGCCGACGCCGTCGCCCGGGGTGGCGACGGTGTCGGGTTCCGACGAGACGGGGCCGTCGAGTCCGCGTTCGGCGATCCAGTGTGGGTTGTAGACGGTGTCCTGGTAGCGGTAGCCCTCGTCGGGGCACATGATGACCGTGGTGGCGTCCGGGTTGGCGTTGGCCCACCAGCGTCCGACGTGGAAGGCCGCGCCGCTGGTGGGGCCGGTGAACAGGGCGTGGCCGCGCAGCAGTCGCCGGGAGGCGGCGTAGGCGTCGGCCTCACCGATCCAGTGCACCTCGTCGAAGACGCCGTGGTCGACGTTGGCGGGCATCAGGCTGTTGCCGAGGCCGCGCAGGCCACGGTGGCCGTCGGCCTGACCGAAGATGACACTGTGGTGGGTGTCGACGGCGATCGCCCGCATGTCACCGAAGGCGGTGCGCAGGTGGCGGGTGGTGCCGCACATCGAACCGCCCGACCCGATGGGGCCGACGAGGCAGTCGACCTGTCCGACGGACTCGGCGATCACCTCGGCGACGTACGAATAGGACAGCGGATTGTCGGGGTTGGCGTACTGGTCCGGGCAGTACGAGTCCGGGTGCTGCGCGCGGATCTCGGCGACCCGGTCGAGCCGGGCCTGCTGGATGCCGCCGTGTTTCGCGGGTTCGGTGACGATCTCCACCTGGGCGCCCATGCCCTCCAGCCGGTCCCGCAGCCGCTTGTCGATCGCCGGGTCGCCGACGAGGATCAGCTGGTGTCCCGACAGCGCGGTCTGCATCGCCAGTCCCAGGCCGAAGGTGCCCGAGGTGGTCTCCACGATGACGGTGTCGGTGCCCAGCTCGCCGCGTTTGGCGGCCGAGGACAGGATGTACCAGGCGGGCAGCAGCTTCATCAGCGAGAAGACCACCCCGTACGTCCGGGGCCCCAGGCACACGATCCGGGGCAGCCGTTGTGCCTCACCGATGTCGGCGAACGCGAAGTGCTTCATCAGCGACCGTCCTTAACGGAGTGCGAGTGGAACACCCACGGGTCCTCGAAGCCGCGTTTGCGCAGGATCCGCTGGCAGTCCTCGGCGCGGCTGACGGCTCCGGGAACCGAGCCGTCGAAGAGGATCCCGGCGACGGTGCCGCTGTGCGACACCTGGATGCCGAGCCCGCCGGTCTCGCGGGCGATGGTGCTCAGGTTGTCGAACTCCCGGGTCGGCAGGTAGCGCTGGTTGATGCGGGCGCTGGCCTCGGCGACCTTGGCCAGAAGGGACACCGAGCCCG
Organism: Stackebrandtia nassauensis DSM 44728; assembly: GCF_000024545.1. Taxonomy (GTDB): domain Bacteria; phylum Actinomycetota; class Actinomycetes; order Mycobacteriales; family Micromonosporaceae; genus Stackebrandtia; species Stackebrandtia nassauensis. Next base: position 2,583,747 of record NC_013947.1, on the reverse strand, counting down.
TGGACAGGCCGTGCCGCAACAGTCCCAGCAGACAGCGGAACTCGCCGATCTCGGCGGCGGTGTGTTCGGGGGGCCGGAAGCCGAGGGTGTCGACCCCGCCCCGGTCGGGGTCGGTGTCGCAGCCGACGACGACGATGTGCGGCAGCAGCCGGTTGAAGGATTCCAGGACGTGCCCGCAGCGGTGCGCGAACAGGACGACCTGGGAGTCCAGCATCACCGAGTCGGAGGCGCCCTCGGCTTCGACGGCCAGCCGGGCCAGGTCGGCGGCGGTCACCGGCAGCGCGTAACAGTCGGCGACGGCCCGCAGGGCGGCGGTGACGTCGCTTGTGGATGAACCCAGCCCGAGTCCCGGCTGGGCTCCGGCCCCGTGGATCACCAGTTCGCCCGACGCGGTGGGCAGGTACCGGCTCAGTATCAGTTCGGCCGCGGCGGCGGCCTTGCGTTTCCAGGCCGGTTTCACCGTGACCCGTCCGGGTGCGCCCGGACCGGGATGGAAATACGCGTGAGTCACCAGGCCCGGCAGTGGAAGGGTGACCAGCGCCCGGTGGCGCAGGCCGTCGGAGTCCTCGAACGTGCCCTGTAGCAGCTCGCCGTGGTGTCCGATGGACTGTCCGTGACCGAAACGGCGGCCGACGAGGGGTTGGTGGAGGGGGAAGGTGTCGAAGGGTGCGCGGCGAGCGTCGTCGGTGACGTCGCACGTTGCCATCAAGCTAGTCATCACGTCCTCTGACTGGGAGAGTGCGAACCAGAAGTCAGTCGCTCCTGGACTGGGCTCGAAGTAGCGGTGGGAATGTTGTCGGGTTGGGAGTGGGGCCGGGAACGGGTCGCGACACTGACCGCGAGGGTCACGGCGATGTTGACGAGCAGCGCGGCCAGGCCCAGGTTGACGCTGCTCCATGGTGGACCGATGTTCGGGAAGGCGCTGCCGAGCGTGCTGGAGGCCGATACGGCGGTGGTGGTGACGCTCAGGACGATGACGACGGCGACGCCGGTGGTGATTCCGGCGATCACTCCGGCCCGGGTGGGGCTGGGGCCCGGCAGCAGGGCGCCGACCAGTGCCGGGAGCAGTTGGGTGACCAGGGCGTAGCCCAGTAGCAGCAGGGTGACCACGGTCTTGCCCTCGCCGACGGCGACGGCGAACCCGGCCAGGGCGATGACCGGCACCGCGTTGCGCGCCAGGCGGTTCAGTTGGCTGGCGGGGGCGTCGGGGCGCCAGGCCCGGAAGAAGACCCGGGCGATGGTGGTGGCCATCGCGATGAGGATGACCGCGCCGGGCACCAGTGCGGCCAACAGGCCGGCGACGCTGACCAGTCCCATGAGCCAGTCGTCGAAGGTGGCCGAGGACAGTCGCAGCAGCGCCAGGTCGGTCTCGTCGGCGCCGAGCCCGGGAATCCTGACCACGGCGGCGAAGCCGACGAACAGGACGAAGAGCAGCAGCAGGCTGTAGATCGGCGAGACGGTGGCGTTGACGCGGAAGACCCGGGCGTCCTTGGCGGTCAGGGCGGCGCCCATGGTGTGCGGCCAGATGAAGAAACCCAGTGACATCAACAGGACCGTGGTGCTGAACCAGGTCGGCGACAGTCCGTCGGCGGGCAGGGTCAGGTGTTCGGGGTTGATTTCCTGGATCTGCCGGAACATCTCGCCGTAGCCGCCGAAGTAGTGCAGCGGCAGGTATATGCCCAGGAACAGCACGATGCCGAGGGTGAGCAGGTCCTTGGCCACGGCCGTCCACGCCGAGCCGCGGATGCCGGAGATCATGACGTACAGGCACAGCACGACGGTGCCGACGATCATGGCCAGGGTGGGAGACACCGCGCCGCCCGAGGTGTGCGAGACGATCGCTCCCAGGCCGCGCAGTTGCCCGGCGAGGTACGGCACCAGGGCGGCGACCGCGACGACGCCGACGACGACACCGACAAGGCGGCTGGCGTACAGGTGCTCGTACAGCTCCACAGCGGACACCAGTTTGTGGCGCTGGGCGTACCGCCACACCGGGGGAAGCAGCCAGTAGGAGATCACATAGGCCAGACACGCGTAGGCCATGATGTGGACGGCGGGACCGCCGAGGCTGTAGGCGTATCCGCTGGTGCCCAGGAAGGTGACCGTCGTGTAGATCTCCCCCGCCATCAGCAGGAACACGAACAGGCTGCCGAAGCCGCGTCCGGCGATCGACCATTCCTCGAGGTTGGCGTCGCGGCCGCGTCGGGCCAGTATCGCCAGCACCAGGACCGCGACGCAGGCGACCGTGACCGCGATCAGCTGCGGGCTCATACGGCATCACGTCCCGCGTCGGCGGCCGATGTCTCGCGGGCCTTGCGTTCGGCGCGGTCGTCGAGCCAGGTCAACAGCCCCATCAGCACGGCGCACATCACGACCCAGAACGCGACGTAGAAGACGATGAACGGCAGGCCCAGCACGTACGGGGTGGCGCGGTTGGCGAAGTGGATGCCCACCAGCAGGCCGATGAACGGCAGGCTGGTGATCGCGATGCGCAGCTTCACGGGGATTCACCCGCCTCGGGGTGAAGCGGTTCGGCGCCGGGACGGCACAGGGCGACGACGGCGTCGGCCAGTACCCGGGCGCCGTTGACGATGCCGCTTTCGTCCAGTGTGAACTTCGGATGGTGGTGGGGCGCGTTGTCGGCGTCGGGGGTTCCGGCCCCGACCAGCAGGTAGGCGCCGGGCACCCGCTGCTGGTAGTACGAGAAGTCGTCGCCGCCCATGACCGGCGGGATCGACACCAGCGCGGCCTCGCCGAGCTGGCGGCGGACCGAGTCGGCCAGCAGCGCCGTCACCTTCTCGTCATTGTGGACGACCGGTGGCCCGAAGCGGATCTCGGTGGCGGACTTGGCCTCGTGGGCCCGCGCGACCCCGTCGACGATGTCCTTGAGCCGTTCGACGACCCAGGCGCGCACCTCCTCGTCGAGGGTGCGGATGGTGCCGTACACCGACGCGTCGCCGGGCACCACGTTGGGCGCGCCGCCGGTGTGGATGCCGGTGACGGACACGACCAGCGGGTTGAGGGGGTCGGACGTGCGCGACACCAGGTGCTGGATGTTGGTGACGATCTGGGCGGCCACCGCGACCGGATCGATGGTCTGGTGCGGCATCCCGGCGTGCCCGCTCTTGCCGGTGACGGTGATGTCGAAGTAGTCGGTGCTGGCCATCACCGGGCCCGGGCGCACGCTCACCTTCCCGGCCTCCAGCGGCACCCACAGGTGTTGGCCGAGCACCACGTCGGCATCCTCCAGCACCCCCGATTCAATGGTGTCGAGCGCGCCGGAGGGCACCTGCTCCTCACCGTGCTGGAAGATGAACCGGATCTCGCCGGTCAGCGACTCCCGCATGCGCTGGAGTGCTTGGGCGACACCAAGCATGGCCGCGATATGTCCATCGTGGCCACACGCGTGCATGACGCCGTCGACGTGGGAGGCGTATTCGAGCCCGGTGTCCTCCCGCACGGCGAGGGCGTCGATGTCGGCGCGCAGGGCGACCACCGCGCCGGGGCGGCCGGTGCGCAGCACGCCCATGGCGCTGGTCTCGTTGGGAGAGCTGACTTCCAGGCCGAAGTCGTGCAACAGCCGCCGGATGTACCGGGCGGTGTCGTGCTCCTCGAAGGACAGTTCGGGGTGGCGGTGCAGGTGACGACGCCAGGCTATGAGATCCGGTGTCAGGTCCGCTATCGCCGCTGAGCACCGCCGAAACAGCGCGTCGGGATCGTCGTGGGGTTCGGGTCCGGAAGGGGGTGTCACGACCGCGGTCGCGTCCGGGAAGGCATCGGGGCTATTCATGTCGCCTCCAGTGAAACGTTCGTTTCAGTGGAGAGCGTAACAGCTTTCGCGGGTCGAGTCTACGGTCGATTACAGGATTCGCAAGATCAGTCTATTGTGCTGTCTTTACGTTCACTTCCGTTTGGCCACAAGAAAGATCGCAACGCGTCGTCGACGCGTTCGGTGTCGCCGGTAGCCAGGATGTCCAGCAGCAGACCCCGCAGCACCGCCAGCGTCAACGTCGCCGAACGGCGGGCGGGCGGGCCGTCGGGAGCCATCGGCTCCAGCGCCTCCAGCCACTGGTCCACACTCTTCGGCCCGAATTCCCGATACGGTTCGTGGCCGTACATCGAGTGGACGTAGTTGTCGAAGAACAATCGCATCAGCGCCCGCCGCTTGGGATCGGCCAGCCACGACTTCCACAGGTGCCACAGCGCCTCGGCGGTGTCGTCGGTGGCCTCCAGGGCTCCCAGCAGCAGGTTGAACTGCCGTTCCCGGCAGATGGTGAAGATCTCGACGAACAGTTCCTGTTTGGACCCGAACAGGTACAGCAACACCCGGGGGCTGCTGCCGATCGCGGCGGCCAGCGGACGCAGTGAGGTCTCGGTGATGCCGTGCTCGGAGGCGTACTCGACGGCCTTCTCCAGGAGCTCGCGTTTGCGCGCCGACCAGTCGTCGCCGGTCGTCTCGATGTTGTCTTCCATGAAGTCCAGGTCCTCCTGCCAGGTAACCGTACGCAGCGACCGGCGTACCGTACCGGCAAGGTGCGGCCCTTCGTACCCGGTCAGATGGAACGCGTTGTGCCAGCAGCCGGGTATCCGGGCGCTACCAGTAATCTTCTACAACGTGTCACCGAAATGGGTGCGGCGCCTGAGCCTAGCGAACATCATCGTCAACGTTGCCATCGTGGTCACCGGGGGCGCGGTCCGGCTTACCGGATCCGGGCTCGGCTGCCCCTCGTGGCCCAACTGCGCGCCCGGCACCTTCCACGCGACCCCCGAGATGGGGATGCACGGCGCGATCGAGTGGGGCAACCGGCTGTTCGGCGCGATCGTGGCGCTGGTGGCGATCGTGACCTTCGTGGCGGCGCTGCTGCGCAAACCCAAACGCGCCTCACTGGTGTGGCTGACCGGGTTCATCGGCGTCGCGGTGGCGGTGCAGGCGTTCATCGGGGCGGCCACGGTCGGCACCGATCTGTCGCCGTGGATGGTCAGCGTGCACTTCCTGGTGTCGATCGCGATCCTGGCGGCGGCACTGGTCGCGTGGGTGCGAGCGGGCGAACCCGACGGTGAGGTGCGGCTCACGGTACCGAAGCCGGTGCGTTCACTGTGGTGGGTGCTGGTGGGTGTCACCGTGGCGGTGCTGTTCGTGGGCACCCTGGTCACCGGCGCGGGCCCGCACGCGGGCGACAAGGACTCCCCGCGTTCCGGCCTGGACACCGAGCTGATCTCCCAGGCGCACGCCGACCTGGTGTTCCTGCTGGTGGGCGTGACGATCGGGTTGGTGTTCACACTGCGGGTGGCAGGGGCCCCGGCGGCGGCGAGCCGACGGGTGTGGGTGCTGATCGGCGTCATCGCGGCCCAGGGGCTCATCGGTTTCGTCCAGTACTTCACCGACCTGCCCGCCCCGCTCGTGGGAGCGCACCTGTTGGGGGCAGCGGTGCTGTGGCTGACGGTGCTGTGGGTCGGCGTCCCGATGCGGGAACGGCTGGCCCCCAGCCTGGAGGTGCGGCAACGTCCGGCCGCCGAGCGGGTGACGGCCGAGGCGACGGCCTAGGACGCCCCGCGCTGGCCGCTGGCCGCTGGCCGCAGGCCGCAGGCCGCAGGCCGCAGACCGCAGACCGCAGACCGCAGACCGCAGACCGCAGACCGCAGACCGCAGACCGCAGACCGCAGACCGCAGACCGCAGACCGCAGACCGCAGACCGCAGACCGCAGACCGCAGACCGCAGACCGCAGACCGCAGACCGCAGACCGCAGACCGCAGACCGCAGACCGCAGACCGCAGACCGCAGACCGCAGACCGCAGACCGCAGACCGCAGACCGCAGACCGCAGACCGCAGACCGCAGACCGCACCAGCGGATTATCGGGCTTCGGCTTCCACTTTGGCCAGCGCTTGTGGGGTCACGACGCGCAGGAACGGGACGATCAGGGTCGCCGCGGCCAGCGCGAACACCGCGAAGGCCACTCGCGGCCCCCACAGTTCGGCCAGCACTCCGGCCAGCGCGGCACCGGCGGGCATCGTGCCCCAGCCGATGACGCGGGCGGTGGCCAGGTAGCGGCCCCGCAGCTCGTCGGGCACCGCGTTTTGGCCGATCGTGCGGCTGGTGACCGACCACAGCGTGCCGCCCATGCCACCGGCGAACGCCGCGGCGCCGATCAGCCACGGTTCGTCGACGAAGGCGGGCAGCGCCAGCATCGCGATGGTGCCGAAGATGTCGGCCAGCAGCGTCATCCGGGTGCCGATGAGCCGATTGATCGGCCCGGCCAGCACTGCCCCGGCCACACCCCCGATTCCGATGGCGCTCAACAAAAGCCCGTAACCGGTGGCTCCCAGTCCGAGCTCGCCGGTGGCGAAGGTGGGCAGCAGCGCCAGCCAGGCGCTCCAGCCGGTGATCATGACGGACACCGCGATCGTCATCGTCCACAGCAGCCGGTGGTGCCACAGGAACCGCAGTCCCTCGCGGATGTCGCCGTTGACGGAACGGGGCTGGTCGGTTGCGACGGGGACCGGGGTGAATCGTCCGGCGAGCAGCGCGATGAGCCCGACGCCGAGGGCGTAGGTCGCCGCCGTGGCACCCAGCGACAGGGCCGCACCCAAGCCGATGAGCAGCCCGCCGAGCGCGGGTCCGGCGAACTCGTTGGCGACGGTCTCGGCGCCGGTGATCCACGCGTTGGCGCGCAGGCGGCCCGAGGGCGCGACCGCGTTGGGGATCAGGGCGGCCGACGCGGTGGACACGACCACGTCGCTGACTCCGATGAGTACCGCGACGGCGTACAGCAGCGGCATGGTCAGCGCGCCGGTGACGACGGCGAACAGCAGCCCGGCCACGACGAGCAGCCGGGCGGCGTTGGCGAGGCTCAGCAGCAGGCGGCGGTCGACGCGGTCGGTCAGGACACCGACGTGCAGCGAGGCCAGCAGCCACGGCAGCGACAGGGCCACGGCGACGGCGGCGACCTGGCCGGGCGAGCTGGTGACGGTCACGGCCAGCAGCGGCAACGCGACCTTGAGGACACCGTCGGCGAGGTTCGTCAGCGCGGTGAAGCCGACCAGGACGGGGACGTTGCGGCGCGGGTAGGAGACAGGGGTGGGGGCCAGGGGCGGGGCTACAGCGGTCATCTCGGTTCCGTTCACACCATCATAATAAATAGACGGTGTGAATATAACCGTCTATGTGATTAGATGGAAGACATGGTCGAACCTTCGGCGGCCACCGCCTTCATCCGGGACTTCGCGAACACCGTCGACGTGGAGGACCGCACCGACAAACTGGCCACCCGCGCGGGCCTCGACACCTGGCTGCGCGACAACGGCCTGCCCACCGGCGAGGCCAGCGAACCGATCCTCACCCTGCGCGCGGGGCTGCGAGAACGCCTGCTGCTCAACAACAACGGCGACGCCGACACCGACCTCATCGCCGCCGCCGAGCACGTCCTACGCGGGGTCCCGCTGTACGCGCGACTGGGCACCGACCCGGTCCCCGACGACCCGCTGCTGGCCGAAACGGCGCTGGCCCGCGTCGCCCGCGACTGGGCGGTCACCGTGGCGTCGGGCGAGTGGATCCGGCTCAAGCAGTGCCCGGACCACGCGTGCCTGTGGGTGTTCTGGGACGGCAGCCGCAGCCGCACCCGCCGCTGGTGCACGATGCGGGTGTGCGGCAACCGCGCCAAGACCCGCGCCTACACCGCCCGCCACCGCGAGCCCGCACAAGCCGACTTAAGCCTCGCCAAGGCCGCTTAAGCGCGCCCTCAGCCAAACCGACCTACCGTCAAAAGTGGGGAGGAGGTCGGTGGCCCGGACATCCGCCAAGCCATCGGTTGGACCCAACAGGGTCAGCGCCGTCGTCGATCGGGGGATGGCAGTGCCAGCCATCGTCGATCGGGGGATGACAGCGCGAGCCATCGTCGATCGGGGGATGACAGTGCGGGCTGGGTCGCGTACTGTCGTCCGGCGTGTCACTTACCCCGCCAGGTGGCCTCCCAGCCCCGACTCCACGCCTGGACCCGCTTCGGACCCCCTCCACCGTTTGGGGGAAGCTGTCCCGCAATCGGCGACTGCTGGCCGTCCTCATGGTCATTCTTGGCTCGCTGGCCGCCGTCACGGTCCTCAATAGAATCGGACCGGGCGGCACCGGCGTCGTCGTCGAACCCCTGGTGGCCGTCGCCCTGATCGTGCTGGCCCGCTGGCACGGACTGACCTGGCACGACCTCGGCCTGTCCCGCCGCACCTGGGGCAAGGGCCTCAAGTGGGCCAGCCTGGCCATCGCCGCCGTCGCGGCCGTCTACCTGATCGGCGCCCTGCTCCCCCTCACCCGCGACGCCTTCGTCGACTCCCGCTACCAGCTCGGCACCGGCACCGCCCTGCTCACCGGCTTCGTGCTCATCCCGCTGGGCACCATCGCGTTGGAGGAGGTCGCGTTCCGGGGCGTCCTCATGGGTGTGCTCGGCAAGCGCAAGGGCGTCACCCTCGCGATCTCCGTTTCATCGGTCCTTTTCGGACTGTGGCACGTACTGCCGTCGCTGGCCATGGGCGCCAACAAGCTGGTCGCCTCGATCGTCGGCCCCGGCCTGCTGGCCCGCGTCATCATGGTGGCCGCCGTCGTGGCGTTCACCGGCGCCGCCGGTTGGCTGCTGTGCGAGGTACGCCGACGCTCCGGCAGCCTGCTGGCCCCCATGGGCCTGCACTGGGCCACCAACGGCCTGGGCGTGCTGCTGACCAGCGCTCTGTGGTCGCTGCGCGTCGTGTGACACGCGCCATGCCGCGATTCCTTTTCGGCTTCCGCCGGTCTACCTGATCGACAGTCGACGCGGAAAAGGAGAACCGGCGATGCCGAGCCAAGAGTCGGAAACGATCAAAAGACACTGGCAGTCAGTACGCAAGGCCTGGGACGAACCCCGAGGCCCGCAACCGGACAACGAGTCCTGGGGGAATCTGACCGCCGAACCCCGCGAGGTGGACTACCTCGAGATCGAGGCGGCCGGGCTGCCCGCGATGTGGGCGATACCGAAGAACAGCGCCGCCGACAGGGTGCTGCTGTGCCTGCACGGCGGTGGTTTCGTCGGCGGCTCGATCTACTCGCACCGCAAACTGTTCGGCCACCTCGCCAAGGCGGCCGGGGTGCGGGCGCTGCTCCTGGGATACCACCTCGCCCCCAAGCACGTGTTTCCGTCGCAGGTGGACGAGGCGGTGGCCGGCTACCGCTGGCTGCTCGAACAGGGATTCGACGCCGGGCACATCGCCTTCACCGGTGACTCGGCTGGCGGCGGCTTGTCCATAACCGCCCAACTGCGGGCCCGGGAGCAGGGCCTGCCCGTCCCGGCGGCGACGCTGCCGTTCTCGCCGTGGGTGGACATGGAGGTCGGCGGCAAGTCCTATGAGACCAATCGGCCCCGGGAACCCTACTTCCACAAGGAGACCGTGGAAATGCTGGCGGGCGTCTACCTGGGACCCGACGGCGACCTCCGCGACCCGCACGCCAACCCGTTGCACGCGGACCTGTCCGGGCTGGGACCGATGTACATCCAGGCGGGCGGTGACGAGGGGCTGCTCGACGACGCCCGACTGCTCGCCGACCACGCCCGCCGGGCCGGTGTCGACGTCCGGCTCGACGTCTTCGACGACATGCTGCACACCTTCCAGATGGGCGCCGGTCGCGTTCCCGAGGCCGACGACGCGATCCGCAGGATGGCCGACTGGGTACGCTCCAAGTTGGACCTCACCGACGGCCGGGACCAGGCCGGATCCGGGTCCTGAAGCGAGGGGAACGATGACGACCGACCCGGCGCGTGCCGAATCCGGGCCTGGCGACGCCGCGCACCGGCTGGAGCCGTACCGGCGCGAGTTGCTGGCGCACTGCTACCGCATGGTCGGTTCGGCGGACGAGGCCGAGGACCTGGTGCAGGAGACCTTTCTGCGGGCCTGGCGGTCCCGCCGCGACTTCGAGGGACGGTCGTCATGGCGAACCTGGCTGTACCGCATCGCCACCAACGTCTGCCTGACCGCGCTGGAGCAGCGCGGTCGGCGGGCGTTGCCCTCGGGATTGGGCGCGCCCGCCGAGGACGCCACGACCCCGCCTCGCCCGGCCGAACCCGGGATCGCTTGGCTGCAACCGATACCCGACGCCCAGGTGGCCCCCCGCTCGGCCGATCCCGCGACGGTCGTGACCGCGCGGGAGGGACTCAGACTCGCGCTCATCGCCAGTCTCCAGTACCTGCCCGCCCGGCAGCGGGCCGTGCTGCTGTTGCGGGAGGTGCTGGCCTTCCCGGCCGCCGAGGTCGCGTCCATGCTCGACACCACGACCGCGGCAGTCAAGAGCGCGCTGCAACGGGCCCGCGCCCGGCTCGACGACGTCGACCCCAAGGGCGAACCCCTGCGGGAGCCCACCGAGCCGCGGACCCGGGAACTGCTGGAGCAGTACATCACCGGATTCGAGAACGCCGACACCGCCGCCCTGGAGCGGGCACTGCGCGCCGACGCCGCGATCGAGCTGGTCGGGACCCGCACCTGGTTCTCCGGCCGCGCGACCTGCCTGGGCTACCTGCGAACGGTCATCGGCCGGTGTGGTGACTGGCGGATGCTGCCGACCGCCGCCAACGGCCAGCCCGCCGTGGCCGCCTACGTCCGCAGCGCCGACGGGATCCACCGCGCCTTCGGGATCGGTGTCCTCACCGTTTCCCAGGAGGGCATCAGCCACGTGCACGTCTTCGGCGGCGGTGCCGACCTGACCGCGACGTTCGGTCTGCCGCCGGTCTGGCCGGGACGCTAAGCCGCCAGTTTCGCGGCGATCGCGTCGGCCATCCGCTCGGCCGCGCCCTCGCTGTGGGTGTAGAACAGCGACGGTTCGGTCAGCTCCAGTTCCAGCAGCAACAGGTTGGCGTCGGTGCCCACCACGTCGACGCGCGCGTACAGCGGCGGCTCGCCCTCGATGGTGTCCATGACGATCTTGCCCAGCGCCAGTTCGGCCTCGGTGGCCGTCGCCGGGGCGATGGTCTCGGCCTTGAACAGCTCGACGTCGCCCTCGTAGGGGCCGTCGAGCATCGCGCCCTTGCGGACGGCGTGCGAGAAGACCCCGTCCAGGTAGACCAGGGCCCGCTCGCCGTTGACGTCCACATCGTCCATATACGGCTGGGCCATGACGGTGGCGCCGCCCGCGTGCAGCCGCGACACCAGTTCGCAGGCGCGCTCGCGCTGCGCGACGTCGCCCATGAGGTAGCGACCCGCGTCCCGGCTACCGGCCCCTATGGACGGTTTGAGGACCCACTCCCCCGCGTCCGGCAGTTCGACGTGGGTGCCTGGCGGCAGCCAGGTCGTCGGTACGACCGGTACCCCGGCCCCGGCCAGGTCGCCGAGGTAACGCTTGTCGGTGTTCCACTCCAGCAGTCCGGCCCGGTTGTGCAGCCTCGGCACCGTGCGCGCCCAGGACAGGAACCGGCCCCGTTGGCGCGAGTAGTCCCAGGAGCAGCGCACCACGGTCGCGTCGAAGGAGTCCCAGTCGACGGCCGGGTCGTTCCACACCGCCGCGACCGGGTCGACGCCGCGGGCGCGCAGCGGTTCCAGGAGCAGCGTCTCGTCACTGTCCAAGTCGGGCAGTTCGGCGCAGGTGACAATGGCGACTGTCGGCATGACAGGCACCGTACCGGGTCTAGATCAGGAACGAGTCGACGGCCAGCGCCACGAACAGCAAGGTCAGGTAGCTGGTCGACCAGTGGAACAGCCGCATCGGTTTGAGGTCCTCGTCGCGTCGCGCCCGGCCGTGCATCCGGTGGGCTTCGACACAGAACATCAATCCTGTGGCCGCGGCGACAATGCCGTACAACGGCGTGGTGGCCAGTGGCCACAGCGCCAGCGAGGACACCAGGGTCAGCCAGGCGTAGATGACGGACTCCAGTCCGACCCGCCGGGCCGAGGCCACCACGGGCAGCATCGGGATTCCGGCGGCGGCGTAGTCGTCCTTGTACTTGACGGCCAGTGCCCAGAAGTGCGGCGGCTGCCAGAAGAACACGACGGCGAACAGGATCCAGGCTTCCCAGCTCAGCCCGCCGGTGACGGCGGCCCAGCCGATCAGCACCGGCGCGGCACCGCACACTCCGCCCCACACGGTGTTGGCGGCGGTGGTGCGTTTGAGCCACAGCGTGTAGATCAGGTCGTAGTAGGCGATGGCGGCCAGCGTCAGCCCGGCGGCCAGCAGGTTGGTGACCAGTCCGATCGCGGTCACCGACACCACGCCCAGCACCAGACCGAACACCAGCGCGCTGCGCGGCGAGACGGTGTGCTGCGGCAGCGGACGCCGGGAGGTGCGGCGCATCAGCTGGTCGATGTCGCGGTCGAGGAAGCAGTTCAGCGCGTTGGCGCTGCCCGCCGCCAGCGCGCCGCCGATGACGACGGCCACGACCGTCCACACCTCGGGCAGACCGCCGGTGGCCTTGCGCGCGGCCAGCAGCATCGCCGGGACGGTCGTGATGAGCAACAGCTCCACGATGCGCGGCTTCGTCAGTGCCACATAGGCTTTGAGTACCGCGGCGGCACCGGTGCCGCGCCGTGGCGTCGGCGCGGTTTCGGGCGCGGGGGCTTGGCGGCCGGTGTCGATGATGATCGGCCGCGTGGGGCTTTCGGCGATCCGGTGGACGGGGACCGTCACTCCGGCTGCGGCCGTCGGGTTTCTACGCATCGTCGTAGAGGGTATGCGGCGATGTGAATGCGCCACTGCCGGGGTTGGGCGATGTGGTTCGAGCGGGTGATGAGGGTGTGGCGGAGGAGACTGTCGGGTGCGGGCAAATATCTCGCGGCAACGACTGTTGAGATGTTCTGGATGGGTATGGTCATGCCTGGCGGACGGAAATGTAGACAAGTTGTTGAGGAGGCGGATTTTCGTGGCTAAGTCCCTGGAGTGGACAGACCTGGATCGACGTGCGGTGGATACGGCCCGGGTACTGGCCGTGGACGCGGTGGAGAAGGCCGGAAACGGTCACCCGGGGACGGCGATGAGCCTGGCCCCGGCCGCGTACCTGTTGTTCCAGCGGGTGATGCGTCACGACCCCTCCGAGCCGGCCTGGGCCGGACGGGACCGGTTCGTCCTTTCGTGTGGACATTCGAGCCTTACGCTCTACATCCAGCTGTACCTCGCCGGTTTCGGCCTGGAGCTGGACGATCTGAAGTCGTTGCGGCAGTGGGGTTCGCGCACGCCCGGTCACCCTGAGTTCGGGCACACCGCCGGTGTGGAGACCACCACCGGTCCGCTGGGCCAGGGCATCGCCACCGCCGTGGGCATGGCGATGGCCGCGCGCCGCGAGCGCGGGCTGTTCGACCCCGAGGCCGCGCCGGGCACCTCCCCCTTCGACCACCACGTGTACGTGGTCTGCTCGGACGGCGACATCGAGGAGGGCATCAGCCACGAGGCCAGCGCGCTGGCCGGGGTGCAGGACCTGGGCAACCTGATCGTCCTGTACGACGACAACCAGATCTCCATTGAGGACGACACGAACATCGCGTTGTCGGAGGACGTCAACGAGCGCTACGCCGCCTACGGCTGGCACACCCAGACCGTGGACTGGCGGCCCGGCGGCAAGCACGCCGAGGACGTCGACGCCCTGTACCAGGCCATCGAGAAGGCCAAGCGGGTCACCGACAAGCCGTCGTTCATCTCGCTGAAGACCATCATCGGCTGGCCCGCCCCCAACAAGCAGAACACCGGCGGCATCCACGGCTCCAAGCTGGGCACCGACGAGGCCGCCGAGACCAAACGCATCCTGGGCTTCGACCCGGAGCAGTCCTTCGAGGTCACCGACGAGGTCATCGGGCACACCCGCGGCGCCGTCGACCGGGGCCGCGCCGAGCGCGAGCGCTGGCAGTCGGACTTCGACGCCTGGGCGCAGGCCAACCCGAAGCGCGCCGAACTGTACGAACGCGTGTCGCGTCGTCAGCTGCCGCCGGAGTGGGAGAAGTCGCTGCCGGTGTTCGAGCCCGACGCCAAGGGCGTGGCCACCCGCGCCGCGTCCGGGAAGGTGCTGTCGGCGCTGGCCGACACGCTGCCGGAGCTGTGGGGCGGTTCGGCCGACCTCGCGGGCAGCAACAACACCACGATGGACGGTGAGCCGTCGTTCCTGCCCGAGGCCCGGGCGACCAAGAAGTTCCCCGGCAACCCGTACGGGCGCACGCTCCACTTCGGTATCCGCGAGCACGCCATGGGCGCGATCTGCAACGGCATCGCGCTGCACGGCGGCACCCGCCCCTACGGCGGCACCTTCCTGGTGTTCAGCGACTACATGCGGCCAGCCGTACGGCTGGCGGCGCTGATGCAGCTGCCGGTGGTGTTCGTGTGGACGCACGACTCGATCGGGCTTGGCGAGGACGGTCCGACCCACCAGCCCATCGAGCACCTGGCGGCGCTGCGCGCGATGCCGGGCCTGGACGTGGTGCGTCCGGCCGACGCCAACGAGACCGCGTGGGCGTGGCGGCAGGCGCTGGAGCACACCGACCGGCCCACCGGCCTGGCGCTGACCCGGCAGAACGTCCCCACCTGGGACCGCACCGAGTTCGGCAGCGCCGAGGGCACGGTGCGCGGCGGCTACGTGCTGGCCGAGGCCGACGGCGGCAAGCCGCAGGTGATCCTCGTGGGCACCGGCAGCGAGGTGCAGCTGGCGGTTCAGGCGCGCGAGACGCTGCAGGCCCAGGGCATCCCCACCCGCGTGGTGTCGATGCCGTGCCTGGAGTGGTTCGACGCCCAGGAGCAGTCCTACCGCGACAGCGTGCTGCCGCCCAACGTCAAGGCCCGCGTCAGCGTCGAGGCCGGGATCGCCATGCCGTGGCGGCACCTGGTCGGCGACGACGGCGCGAGCGTCAGCATCGAGCACTTCGGCGCGAGCGCGCCCTACGAGCGCATCTACGAGGAATTCGGCGTCACCGCCGAGGCCGTCGTCACCGCGGCGAAGCGCAGCCTCGACAACGTCAACAACCACTAAGGAGTGTCGACAATGAGCAAGGACCGACTTGGGGAACTGTCGGCCGCGGGTGTGGCCGTGTGGCTGGACGACATCTCGCGACAGCGACTGACCTCCGGGAACCTGGAGCAGCTGCGCGACTCCGACCACGTCGTGGGCGTCACCAGCAACCCGACCATCTTCGAGAAGGCACTGTCGTCCGGCGACGACTACGCCACCCAGCTGTCGGAGCTGGCGCTGCGCAAGGTCTCGGTCGACGAGGCCGCCCGCGCCATCACCACCTACGACATCCGCTGGGCCTGCGACGAGCTGCGCGGCGTCTACGACGCCACCGGCGGCCAGGACGGCCGGGTGTCCATCGAGGTGGACCCGCGGCTGGCGCACGACACCCAGCGCACCATCGCCGAGGCCAAGGCGCTGTGGTGGCAGGTGGACCGTCCCAACCTGTTCATCAAGATCCCCGCGACCGAGGCGGGACTGCCCGCCATCAGCGAGGTGCTGTCGGAGGGCATCAGCGTCAACGTGACCCTGATCTTCGGCCTGGAGCGGTACCAGAAGGTCATGGAGGCGTTCTTCGACGGCCTGGAGAAGGCGAAGAAGAACGGCCACGACCTGTCGGTCATGGCCTCGGTGGCCTCGTTCTTCGTGTCCCGGGTGGACACCGAGATCGACAAGCGGCTGGACGCCGCCGGAGCCGACCCGAAGCTGAAGGGCAAGGCGGCCGTGGCCAACGCGCGGCTGGCCTACCAAGCCTTCGAGCAGGCCTTCGACTCCGACCGCTGGCGGGCGCTGGAGCAGGCCGGCGCCAAGGCGCAGCGTCCGCTGTGGGCGTCGACCGGCACCAAGGACAAGGCCTACAGCGACGTCCTCTACGTGGAGGAGCTGATCGTGCCCGGCACCGTCAACACGATGCCGCAGGCCACGATGGAGGCTTTCGCCGACCACGGCGAGACCAAGCCCGACACCGTCACCGGCAACTACGCGCACGCGCGGCAGGTGCTGGACGACCTGGCGGCGGCCGGGATCGACTACGACGACGTGATCGACACGCTGGAGCGCGAGGGCGTGGAGAAGTTCGCCGACAGCTGGAATGATCTGCTGGCGACGGTGAGCACCGCGCTGGACAAGACTCAGGAGTCGAATCGATGATCCGCATGGACACCGCCGGAGGGCTGGCGGTCACGACCACGGTAGACGCTTCCGCGGCGTTGCAGACGCTGACCTCGGCGGAGGTACCGGCGAAACTGGCGGCGGCGGATGCCGGTCTGTGGGGACCGGACGCCGCCGAGGAGGCCGCGATCCGGCTGGGCTGGATCGACACCTTCACCCGCAGCCGCTCCCTGGTGTCCACGCTGGATGAACTGCGGACCCGGCTGCGCGGCGAGGGACTGACCCGGGTGGTGCTGGCCGGTATGGGCGGTTCCTCGCTGGCGCCGGAGGTCATCTGCCGCACCCTCGACGTGCCGTTGACCGTTCTGGACACCACCGACCCCGGCCAGGTCAGCGCCGCGCTCGCCGAGGACCTGGCCGCCACCGTCGTCGTGGTGTCCAGCAAGTCCGGTGGCACCGTCGAGACCGAGAGCATCCGCCGCGCCTACGCGCAGGCGTTCACCGACGCCGGGATCAAGGACGTCGGCAAGCACTTCGTCGTGGTCACCGACCCCGGTTCGCCGCTGGAGCAGCTGGGCAAGGCCATGAACGCGACCGTGATCCTGGCCGACCCGAACGTGGGCGGCCGGTATTCGGCACTGACGGCCTTCGGGCTGGTGCCCGCTGCGCTGGCCGGGGTCAACATCACCGACCTGCTCGACGAGGCCGCGGCCTTCGCCGCGTCGATCCCGGCCGAGCAGCCCGACAACCCGGCGCTGCTGTTGGGCGCGGTGCTGGCCAGCCGCGACACGATCGCCATCGCCGACGACGGCAGCGGCATCGTGGGTCTGGGCGACTGGGCCGAGCAGCTGATCGCCGAGTCCACCGGCAAGGACGGCAAGGGCGTGCTGCCGGTCGTCGTCGAGTCGCCGGTCGCGCCCGGTCTGCACGGGCCGGGGGTGCTGTCGTCGCTGGTGGGCGGTTCCAAGTCCTCCGCCTCGGGTGGTTCGCAGCTCAACGCGCCCGACGTGGCCGTCAACGGCCCGCTGGGCGCGCAGTTCCTGTGCTGGGAGCTGGCCACGGCCTACGCGGGACGGCTGATCGGCATCGACCCGTTCAACCAGCCCAACGTCACCGAGTCCAAGAACAACACCAAGGCCATCCTGGAATCGGGCCTGGACACCGAGACGCCGGACTTCACCGAGGGCGCGATCGCGGTGTACGGGACGAACGCGTCCACCGTGGTCGACGCGCTGATCGAATTGACCGGGCAGGTTCGTTCCGACGGTTATCTGGCGATCATGGCCTATCTCGACCGTGAGGCCGACTCCGCGACCGCCGAGACGCGTGCCCTGCTGGCCGAGCTGCTTCAAACGCCGGTGACCTTCGGCTGGGGTCCCCGGTTCCTGCACTCCACCGGCCAGTTCCACAAGGGAGGGCGTCCCACCGGCGTCTTCCTGCAGATCACCGGGGACTCGGCGGCGGACCTTGAGGTCCCCGGCCGCGACTACACCTTCGGTGGCCTCCAGGCCGCGCAGGCCGCCGGTGACCGGCGCGCGCTGCGGGACCGGCAGCGGCCACTGCTGCACCTGCACCTGTCCGATCGCGACGCCGGGGTGGCACAGCTGCTGGCCGCGGCCAAGGAACTGGGAGAGTCGTGACCGCAACGTCCAGTATCGCCAATCCGCTGCGGGACCCGCAGGATCGGCGGCTGCCGCACATTCCCGAACCGTGCGCCCTGGTGATCTTCGGGGTCACCGGTGACCTGGCCCGCAAGAAGCTGATCCCGGCCGTGTACGACCTGGCCAACCGGGGCCAGCTGCCGGCGGCGTTCGTGATCCTGGGCTTCGCGCGCCGCGACTGGGACCACGGCGAGTTCGAGGAGCTGGCCCGCGACGCGGCCAAGGCGCACGCGCGCACGCCGTGGCGCGAGGACGTGTGGAACCGGCTGGCGGGCAACTTCAAGTTCGTGCCCGGTTCGTTCGACGACGACGCCGCCTTCGACACCCTGTCAGCCACATTGGACGAACTGCGGGACACCCACGCCATTCCCGGCAACGCCGCGTTCTACTTCTCGATCCCACCGGGCGCGTTCCCGACGGTGCTGCGGCAGCTGGAACGCACCGGCGCCGCCGACAACAGCGTGTCGGGCGGTTGGCGTCGGGTCGTGGTGGAGAAGCCGTTCGGCAACGACCTCGAGTCGGCGCGCGAACTCGACGACGTCGTCGACGACGTGTTCACCGCCGAGGACGTGTTCCGTATCGACCACTACCTGGGCAAGGAGACCGTCCAGAACATCATGGCGCTGCGGTTCGCCAACGCGCTGTTCGAGCCGGTGTGGAACTCGCACTACGTGGACTCCGTGCAGCTGACCATGGCCGAGGACGTCGGGATCGGTTCCCGGGCCGGGTTCTACGACTCCGCCGGTGCCGCCCGCGACGTACTCCAGAACCACCTGCTGCAACTGCTGGCGCTGACCGCGATGGAGGAGCCGGTCGGGTACGCCGCCGACGAGATCCGCACCGAGAAACTGAAGGTGCTGCGCGCGATCACGCTGCCGGAGGACCTGGAGACCTACGCGGTGCGCGGCCAGTACTCCGAGGGCTGGGTCGCCGGTGAGAAGGTCAGGGGCTACCTGGCCGAGGACAACATCGCCGACGGCTCCACCACCGAGACCTTCGTGGCCGTCAAGCTCGGCGTGCAGAACCGCCGCTGGGCCGGAGTGCCGTTCTACCTGCGCACCGGCAAACGGCTGCCACGCCGGGTCACCGAGATCGCGGTGGTCTTCAAACGGGCACCGCACCTGCCGTTCCACGACTACGACACCGAGACGCTGGGACAGAACCAGCTGGTGATCCGGGTGCAGCCCGACGAGGGCATCACCGTCAAGTTCGGCTCCAAGGTGCCCGGAACCGGGATGGAGCTGCGCGACATCTCGATGGACTTCCACTACGGCGAGGCGTTCACCGAGTCGTCGCCGGAGGCCTACGAGCGGCTGATCCGCGACGTGCTGCTCGGCGACAAGACCCTGTTCCCCGACGCCGCCGAGGTCGAGGCCAGCTGGGCCGTCATCGACCCGTTGGAGGAGTTCTGGGCCGGGCGCAAGCCGTCGCCGTACCCGGCGGGAACCTGGGGACCGCAGGCCGCGGAGAACATGATGGACATCGACGACCGGTCCTGGCGCCGCGCGTAATCAAGGGAGACAACACAGATGATCGCCTTGTGGGACACCACCGCCACCGACGTGGCCGCCGCACTTCACAGTGAACGACAGTCCAGCGGCGGCACCAGCGGCCTGGCCCTCAACCTCGTCGTCATCGTCGACGAGAAGGACGAGCGCGAGGCCGAGGCCGCGCTGACCGTCGCCTCGCAGCAGCACCCGTGCCGGTTGCTGATCGTGCTGCGCCGCGACCTGGAGCGCGACGAGCCGCGTCTGGACGCCGAGATCGTCGTCGGTGGTCGGCTGGGCCCGTGCGAGGCGATCGTGATGCGGATGCACGGTCCGCTGTCGCAGCACGCCGAGTCGGTGGTCATGCCGCTGCTGGCGCCGGACGTGCCGGTGGTGACCTGCTGGCTGGTACCGCCGCCGCAGGTCACCGGCGCCGACCCGCTGGGAGCGTTCGCCGAACGCCGCATCACCTACGCGGCCCTGGCCGCCGATCCGGTCGAGGCGCTGCGGGTGCGGGCCTGCGACTACACCCCCGGCGACACCGACATCTCCTGGACCCGGATCACCTACTGGCGGTCGCTGATCGCCAGCGCCTTCGACACCGCCACGGCCCCGGCCAAGTCGGTCACGATCACCGCCTCGGCCGCCGACCCGTCGGCGGCGCTGCTGGCGGGCTGGCTGGGCAGCCGGCTGGGTGTCACGCCGACGATCCAGGACACCGAGGTGGAACGCAACAGCGAGCACCTGCCGGGCATCGGCGGGGTGTCGTTCACGCTGGAGAACGGCGACGAGATCGCCATCGACCGGGACCGGGCCGGGACGACGGTGCTGCGTCGCACCGGTTTCCCGGACCGCACCCAGACCATCAACGGCCGCACCCTCGGCGAACTGCTCGCCGAGGAGCTGCGTCACCTCGACCCCGACCAGCCGTACCAGGCGGCGCTGGGCACCTGCACCGGCGAGGACCGGCTGTGCGGGGCCGACGTGGTGGCGCGATGACCGCCGCCGCGAGGCTGTTCCGGCCCGTGACCGGGTCGGCCGACGTCGAACAGGAGTCAGCATGACCGCCGCCAGTGTCGCCGTCCACCCGGACGCGGAGGTGCTCGCCCAGTCGGTGGCGGCGCGGCTGGCCACCACGATCATCGACGCCCAGGCCGAACGCGGCGAGGCCTCGATCGTGCTCACCGGCGGCCGGATCGCGGCCCGCTTCCACTCGGCGCTGGCCGCCAGCCCGGTCCGGCACGCCATCGACTGGTCGCGTGTGGACTTCTGGTGGGGCGACGAGCGGTTCCTGCCCGCGGGCGACCCCGACCGCAACGAGACCCAGGCCCGGGAGTCGTTGCTGGCCAAGCTGCCGGTCGACCCGGCCCGCGTCCACCCGATGCCCGCCAGCGACGGACCCGACGGCGACGACCCCGAGGCCGCGGCGGCCCGCTACGCCGCCGAGCTGGCGGCCGCGTCGCGTCCGGGTCACCAGCAGCACCCGCACTTCGACGTGGTGATGCTCGGCGTCGGCGAGGACGCCCACGTGGCCTCGGTGTTCCCCGAGCAACCCGCCGTCTACGAGAACCGGCCGGTGGTCGCGGTACGGGGCGCCCCGAAACCGCCGCCGCGCCGCATCACGCTCACCTTCCCGACGATCAACAGCGCCGACGAGGTGTGGCTGATCGCCTCGGGCGGCGGCAAGGCCGACGCGGTCGCGCTGGCCATGTCGGGCGCCGGGCCGAAGCAGGCCCCGGCGGCGGCCGTCGCGGGAGCCACCAACACCCGCTGGCTGCTCGACAAGGACGCGGCGGCGGCACTGCCGAGCAAGTTCCGCAGCTTGCTGCGGTAGAAGCACGGTCGCAGCTTGCTGCGGTAGGAAACATGGCCGCAGCTTGCCGCGGTAAGAAGCACGGTCGCGGCTTGCCGCGGTAACGGCACGCTCGCTGCTTGCCGCTAGCCCGCACAGACGCACGGCTGGCCACGGCAACTCGTGCCGCCGCCCAAGGCCGACAACACCGCCGCGACTCGCCGCTTAACTCCACCCGCTCGTCGGCATAGCCCGCGAGCAGCCCCGCGACGGCCGACCCCACCAGCGCCCGGCGCTGCGCCTCGGTTCCCGGCAGCGCGTCGGCCGCCGCATGGGTCAGCTGGTTGAACCCGTGGTAGATGCTCACCGCGATGACCGCCCGCCGTCGGGCCTCGTCCGCCGGGATCCCGATGTCGCGCAACAGCTCCCCCACGTACGCGATCCGGCGCGCGCCGATGTCGCGCAGCGCCGGCGCGATCGCGGGGTGCTCGGCCGAGGCCAGCAGTGACAGCTCCACCCGTCCGGTGGCGCTGTGCCCCATGACCTCCTCGAGCAGCCGGTACAGCCGCCGCACCGGATCGGGTTCGGCCTGGGCGGCGTCGATGATCTGCTCGGTGCCGATGTCCTGCCAGCGCCGCATCGTCGCCGCGATGAGCGCGTCGCGGTTCTTGAAGTGCCAGTAGAAGCTGCCCTTGGTCGTGTTGAGCCGCTTGGCCAGCGGCTCGACGGCCACCGCGGCCAGCCCGCCGGTGGCCAGCGCCGTCAGCGCGGCGTCGGCCCAGTCGTCGGGGCCGAGTCGGTTCCCGTCCTTCGCCATCTCCATACGCTAGCGTATGGTGAAACCATACGGCACCGTACGGACGATATGAGAGGCATTCCCATGAGAACCGTCGACCGCTGGATCATCAGCCTGTGCTGCGTCCTGATGACCCTGCACTTCCTCGCCGCCGTCACCCTGACGCCCTGGATCGACGTGGTCACCACCGGCTGGTTCGACACCCGCCTCGACCACCCGCCGCGCGACGCGACGGTGTGGTTCTTCATCGGCGGCGTCGCGCTGCTGGTGGTCATCTCGCTGGCGCGCATGGGTATCCGCACCACCGGCAGACTCCCCGTCCAGGTCGGGGTCTATCTGCTCGTGATCGGCGTTCCGCTGACGCTCTTCCAGCCGGTGTCGGGCGGCATCGGGGTGGTGGCGACGGGAGTACTGGCGCTGCTGGCTTCCCGCTCGGCGGCTACGGCCAGCGCGGCACCTCCTGGCACGGATGCAGTTCGGCGTCCGTCGTCGCGAACGAGTTGATCTGCGCCACCTCGGTACCGAACGACAGGTATTCGTTGAGGGTCATACGAATCGTGTCGTCGTTGCCGAGACCGGTGCGGACCATCGCCAGGTCGAACAGCTCGATGAACCGGGCTCGCTGTTCGTCGGTGATGTTCAATCCCCGGTGCGCCTTCAAGATCGTCGCGAAACCACCCAGCTCGTCGGTGTAGCGGGGCGGTCCGCCGAAGACCTCGGCCAGGAACGCGGTCAGGTGTTCAACGTGGGTGGGGTGGCCATCGCCGAACAACGGTTGCAGGAGTGGGTCTTTGAGGACTGAAGTGTAGAACAGGTTGACTGTCTGCTGTAGTCGTTCATGTCCAATGAGTTGGTAAAGAGACTGGGTTTCGTCGGACATACCGACCCTCCGATTACAGTAATCGCTGAATCGAATCCACTTTACTCGGCCGAACACCGCGTCGATGAGATCCACCACCACTGCCTCATCGTCACGGCTGAACCGGGAAAGCTACCGCTATTGTCGCAGCATGTTTCCCAGGCTCGCCGAGGAATCCCGTCAGCTGCGTGACCTGCTCGGCCAGGTCCACGACCACGCCGCCACCGTCGCCGAGGGCCTCGCCGACCGCCCGGTGGCCAAGCCGGACCAGACGGTGCCCGGCCGCGATCTGACGGCGGACGGCATCGGCACCGACGCGGCACTGCGCGACTTCGCCGACCGCTGGCAACCGGGCTTCTCCGGCAGCGCCGGGCCCCGCTACCTGGGGTTCGTCACCGGCGGCGCCACCCCGGCCTCGATCGCGGGCGACTGGCTGACCAGCGTGTTCGACCAGAACCCGACCACCGCCACCGATTCCAGCGCGGTCGGCTTCGAGGCCGAGGCGCTGCGCTGGCTGGCCGACCTGTTCGGTCTGTCGCCCGACCACGGCGCGAGCTTCGTATCCGGCGCGACCATGTCCAACCTCGTCGGTCTCGCCCTCGGCCGCCAGTGGGCGGGCGAACAACTCGGCGTCGACGTCGCCGAAGCGGGCCTCGCGGCGCTGGGCGAACTGCCGGTGCTGTCGGGAAGCCCACACTCGAGCATCGTCAAGTCGATGGCGATACTCGGTATGGGGCGCAAGGCTTTGCGGACGGTACCGACGCTCGCCGACCGGGAGGCGGTCGACGTCGACGCGCTCGCGGCCGAGCTGGAAGCCCTGTCCGGCCGCCCCGCGATCGTGGTGGCCAACGCGGGCACCGTCAACACGGTCGACTTCGACGACCTGACCGCGATCGCGGATCTGCGGCGACGCTATCCGTTCTGGCTGCACGTCGACGCCGCGTTCGGCGCCTTCGCCGCCCTGGACGACGAACACGCGCACCGGGTGGCGGGCCTGGACGCCGCCGACTCGATCTGCGTCGACCTGCATAAGTGGCTCAACGTCCCCTACGACAGCGCGGTCCAGTTCACGCGCCGCCGCGACCTGCAAGCACAGGTGTTCCGCAACGCGGCCGCCTATCTCGGCCCCCTGGGCGACAACCCCGACCCGGTGCACCTGACCCCGGAGAACTCCCGGCGGCTGCGGGCCCTGCCGGTGTGGTTCACGCTGGCCGCGTACGGCCGCGCGGGTCACGCCGACATCGTCCGCCGCGACATCGCGCTGGCCCGCCGACTGGGCGAACACCTGGACGCCTCGCCCGGGTACCGGCTGCTGGCACCGGTGCGCCTCAACGTCGTGTGCTTCACCGCCGCCGGTGACCCGCAACGCGTCCACGAATTGAACGCGGCGATCACGGCCAGCGGCGAGACGTTCCTGACCCCGACGGTCTACAAGGGTGTGCCGGGGTTGCGGGCGGCCTTCAGCAACTGGCGCACCACCGAAACCGATGTCGAACGCGTCGCGGCGCTGTTGGACTCACTGGCGACCTGAGCCGTCACTGGCTCGACGCCTCAGTTCAACTGCCGCAACCGGACCGCCACCGCCTCGGCGCTGTCCTTGTCGCTGTCCTGGAACAACCGCCACGCCGAGGACCAGTGGGTGCGGGCCCCGGTGCGGTCTCCTTGGGAGAACAGGATTCTGGCGATGCCGTCGTGGGCGCGAGCCCGTTCACCGTCGGCCCCGACGAGCTGCGCCAGCGCCAGGGCGTTGGCGTACGCGGTCAGCGCGGCCTGAACCTGGTTCATCGCCAGCAGCGTGGTCGCGCAGTCGTTGAGACAGGTGGACTCGGCATCGGCCCGCGACAGTTCACAGTAGATCTCCAGGGCCTGGCGATGCGTCGCCAGCGCCGCGTCCAGGTCACCGTTGGCCCGATCGAGTTCAGCCATGATGGACAGAACCGTCGCCTGCCCGAACCGGTCCCCGTTGTCGAGGTGCAACCGCAGCGCGTCGCTCAGATGCGTGGTGGCCTGATCGCGCTGGCCCTGCTTTCCCAGCGCCAACCCCAGGTTGGTCAGTGCCTCGGCCTCGCCGTGCCGTTCACCGACGGCCCGGTACACGTCGACGGCACGGGTGAAGCTGGCCAGCGCCTTGTCGCCGTGGCCCATCCTGTCGTAGGTGGTGCCGAGGTTGTTGAGCGCCCGGGCCTTGGCGGCGGGAGTGGCGGCCCGGACCACGGCCAGCTGGTACTCGCGCTCGGCCAGCGCGTAGTCGCCCTCGCGCCAGGCCTTGCCGCCCAAACGTTCCAGCTCCGGTTCGGTGAGCCCGTCCAGGTCGCCCTCGTTCCAGGACGGACCGGTGGCCATGGCGGTCTGCCCGGGGCGTTCCGTCCCGGGCGTCGGTGGCGTTGGAGCACCGGGATGACCCCGCATTCGCCCCCTTCGGTTACCGACCATTCTGTTGACCACTGTGGTGGCCCCCGCCGACAGGACGGCCGTGGAGATAACCGTGGCCGCCAGGGAATGCAATGACATGACGCCTCGCCCCTTCCTAGCGATCGATCATCGTCGTCGAAAACCGGGACAACTCTCACCATATGCCTTTTGCCCGGACCCGGTGTCCCCTGAACAGTCGGGTGGCCGACAGCCGCGGTCCGCCGAGCCGGAAGACCCGGCCCAACGGCAGCTAACGGTCAAAACAGGCCACATCGTGGACGGCGGCGACCGTCCCGCATACATTGAACCGCACCAATACTTGACTTCTTTACCAAAGATGTCTCCCCGTACCGGCACTCACGGGGGCACGAATGTGCTCGTCGGGAAGGGAACACCCATGAAACGCAAACCGGGACTCGCCAGGCCCAGAAACGTCACGGTGGCCATCGTCATCCTGTGGGTCCAGGTCGGGCTGCTGTGCCTGCTGAGCGTGGTCACCCTGCTGCTCAACGCCATGGCCGCCGAGGAGCAGCGGTCGCCCCTCGCCGCCGTCTCCGCGGTGATGTTCTTGCTCTGCGCGGCGGTCTTCGGCACGGCCACGGTCGCACTCACCCGGGGCCACAACTGGGCGCGGATCACCGTCGTCGTCCTGTGTTCGCTCGGGCTGGCGACGGTCCTGTTCGAACTGGTCAATTCGGGCGGCGGCTACCAGAGCCTTCCCTCGGTCGTCCTCTCGATCCTCATCATCTCGGCTATGACCCGCGCCGAGACCCGGCAGTGGTGCCTCGACCGTGCCCACCAACGCGACCGGGAACGCCGGAAGGCCGAACGAGCCGCCAAACAGCGGCTCGTTCGGAAGTTACGCGGGGTTCACCAGCCACGCTTGGCGTACTGCTGCTCGGCGGGCAGCGTGTCCACGTTCAGTCCCACCATCGCCTCGCCCAGGCCGCGGCTGACCTTGGCGATCACCGACGGGTCGTCGTGGAAGGCGGTGGCCTTGACGATCGCCTCGGCGCGCTTGGCCGGGTCGCCGGACTTGAAGATGCCCGAGCCGACGAAGACGCCCTCGGCGCCCAGCTGCATCATCATGGCCGCGTCGGCCGGGGTGGCGATGCCGCCCGCGGTGAACAGCACGACCGGCAGCTTGCCCGCCTCGGCGACCTCGGCGACCAGTTCGACCGGGGCGCGCAGTTCCTTGGCGGCCGCGTACAGCTCGGTCGAGTCGAGTGTGGTGAGTCGCTTGATGTCGGCCCGGATCTGGCGCATGTGCCGGGTGGCCTCGACGACGTTGCCGGTACCGGCCTCGCCCTTGGAGCGGATCATGGCCGCGCCCTCACCGATGCGGCGCAGCGCTTCGCCCAGGTTGGTGGCGCCGCACACGAACGGGACCGTGTAGGGCCACTTGTCGATGTGGTTGGCCTCGTCGGCGGGGGTGAGCACTTCGGACTCGTCGATGTAGTCGACGCCGAGGCTCTGCAGCACCTGGGCTTCGGCGAAGTGGCCGATGCGGGCCTTGGCCATCACCGGGATCGAGACGGCGGAGATGATGCCGTCGATCATGTCGGGGTCGCTCATGCGGGCCACGCCGCCCTGCACCCGGATGTCGGCGGGGACGCGTTCGAGCGCCATGACGGCGACGGCGCCGGCGTCCTCGGCGATCTTGGCCTGGTCGGGCGTGACGACGTCCATGATGACGCCGCCCTTGAGCATGTCGGCCATGCCGCGCTTGACGCGTGCGGTGCCCGTGGCCTTGGCTTGCGAAGTCTGTTCACTGGACACGACGGCACTCCTTGAGGGCTTGCGAGGTTTATCGACTAGGCAATCCTAAACTCGGGCACGCCGCGTGGTCACGGGTCACCGGCCCCGTGAGCTGCGTTCTTCGTCACCCTGGGAGTCGGCGTGGCGGGCTTGGCCAGGTGTGGCCGTCGCGGCGTTTTCCATGCGTTCTGGCGCAAGAGGTTCGGTTACAGTGGTCCGCGGAAAGCCACAATCGCTACTGGACGGACGGTGCGGACGCGTGAAGATCACGTTCCTCGTGCATTCGCTGTACAGCCTCGGCGGGACGATTCGCACCACCCTCAACACGGCCTCGGCGCTGCTGGACCGTGGCCACGACGTCGAGATCGTGTCGGTGTTCCGGCGCCGCAGCAAACCGCTGTTCCCGCTGGATCCGCGGTTGACAGTGCGGACGCTGGTCGACGTGCGCACCGACGCCGAGCCGGAGCCGTTGACCGTCTCGGAGGCGACGCTGGCGCAGCGGCCGTCGAAGGTGTTCCCGCCGACCGAGCCGCGCGCGGCCCAGTACCACCGGCTCGCCGACGCGCGGGTGGCGGTGGCGTTGCGCGACTGCGACGCCGACGTGATCGTGGGGACCCGTCCGGGGCTCAACGTCTATCTGGCGAAGTTCGCCCCGACCTCGGCGGTGCGGGTGGGGCAGGAGCATCTGTCGCTCGACCACCACGGTCGTCGGCTGGCCCGGCGGTTGTACAAGACGTACAAGGCGCTCGACGCGTTGGTGACGGTGTCGGCAGCCGACGCCGAGCAGTACCGGCGCGGCATGCCGAAGGTGGCGGCGAAGGTCGGCCACATCCCCAACTCGGTGCCGCAAACGCCGCTGTCGCCCGCCGACGGGGACACGAAGCTGATCATCGCGGCCGGACGGCTGGAGCAGGTGAAGCGCTTCGATGTGCTGCTGCGGGCCTTCGCCCGGATCGTCGGGCGGCACCCGGACTGGCGGCTGCGGATCTACGGGCACGGCAAGCAGTCCGCGGAGTTGCGGGAACTGGTGGCCGAGCTGGGTCTCAACGACAGCGTGATGCTCATGGGGGCGCGCACGCCGCTGGACGCCGAGCTCGTGAAGGGCTCGATAGCGGCGGTCACGTCCGATTTCGAAGCCTTCGGACTGACCATAGTAGAGGCCATGAGCTGCGGGCTGCCGGTGGTGGCGACCGACTGTCCACACGGGCCCGCCGAGATCATCGGCAACGGCGCCGACGGCCTGCTCACCCCGGTCGGCGACGACGCGGCCTTCGCCGCGGCGGTGACCACGCTCATCGAGGACCCGGAGGCCCGTGGCGCGATGGCCAAGGCGGCGCTGGACACCGCCGAACGCTACCGCCCCGACAGCGTCGCGGCCCGCTACGAGCGACTGTTCACCGACCTGGCCAAGGCGAAACGCCGCGCCCTGTCCCCCACCCACGAGGCGGGGACTCGCGTGAGCGAGCAGGTCGCCGGATCGTGCCGGGCGGAGTCGTTCGAGCGCGTGGCGCTGCGGCTGCCCGAGGGGGCGGCCAAGCTCATGCGCCGGGGCAACGCGGTGGAACTGCCCGAGGCGGTCGACGGCGAGATCATCGTCGACGCGGCGTTCCTGGCGGGGCTGAGTCAGGGCATCTGGACGGTGTTCGTGGACGACGCCAAGCTGGCCGCCGACCGGATCGACACCCGCGTCCTGGTGGACAGCCGCCCGAGCGCGGCCCCGGCCGCGGTGGTGGTGCCGTTCTCCCGCAACGGTGTGCTGGCGCTGCGCGTGTGGCGCTCGCCGGTCTACCCGGAGGTCGACGCGGTGTCGTGGCACGGCTCCGAGGTGCGGGCCACCGGCGAGCTGGTGGGTCGGCCGTCCGGCGAGCTGACGGCCGAGGTCGTCTCGCGCGACGCCGAAGCAGCCCGCTACCCGGCTTCGGTGTCGGTGGACGCCTCGACGTTCACGGTGCGCGTGGACGTCACCGACCTGCTCACGGTCAGCGCCGAGGGCACCCGGCTGTGGGACATACGTCTGCTCGACGGGCAGCGGGAGCTGCCGGTGGGCAAGGTGCTGGACGACGTTGCGCAGCGCAAGGGCCCGCACCGGCTCCCGCGCTGGTGGAGCCCGAAACGGCGGCGTGTGCAGCCGTACTTCTCGGTGGACAACCACCTGTCGCTCAAGATCGACGACGGCCTGGCCGTCGAGGAGTGAGCGGGCTGACCAGCCGCCAGCTAGCGGGGGTCGTCGATGTTGAAGTAGTGCGGGCGGGGCAGTTTGCGCGACACCCGCAGCAGCCGGGCCGCACGGGTCGTGCGCGCCGCCAGTGCGTCGCGGACGACGTCGGTGTGAACCTGCTTGGCGACCTGGACCCGACGGCCCGCGGCGTGCAGGTCGTCCAGAGCTGGACTGTCGGCGTCGATCGGCAGGTCGCGCAGCACCTGGGTGAGATCGTTCTCGGCGGCCTCGCGGGCGTCGGGCAGCGATTCGAGCGCCACGTGGGCGCAGACCCGGACCGCTTCGGCCAGCCGCCCCAGGTGCTCGGCCTCGGCGTCGGCCAGCGCGAGGGCGGCCTTGGCGCGGGCGTCGAGCTGGCCCGCCAGCGCGGCCGACGCGGTGGCGGCGCGGGCGTGCAGGCGCTCCACGCGCGCCGCCGTCCAGGTCAGGTAGGTCGCGACCACGGCCACAGCGCCGACGACCACCGCCAGCCACCACATGGTGGTCAAGCCTAAGCGCAGGCGGTCACAGCGGGACCGGCGCGGGCGGGGTTTCCCGGGCGGCGGTTCCGCCGGTGGCCTCCACGGCGGCGGTGTACACCTCCAGGACGCGTTCGGCCACGTTGGACCAGTCGAAGTCGGGCAGCAGTTCGTCCGCCTTGGCCACATAGGATTTCTTGAGCTCGTTGTCGGGCAACAGCTTCGCGATCGTCTCCGCGAGCGCGTCGGCGTCGCCGACCGGGAACAGGGCTCCGGCCGCGCCGTCGTCGAGCACGCGACGGAAGGCGTTGAGGTCACTGGCCACGATGGGCGTTCCGGCGGCCATCGCCTCGGTGAGGATCATGCCGAAGGACTCGCCGCCGGTGTTGGGCGCGACGTAGATGTCCACACTGCGCAGCATCCGGGCCTTCACCTCGTCGGAGGCCATCCCGAGGAAGTCGATCCGGCCGCGTACCTCCGGGTCGAGCCCGGCGACGGCCTTGTCGGTGTCACCGGGTCCCAGGACCAACAGCCGCAGCCCGGGATGCTCGGGCACCAGGGCGGCGAACGCGTCCAGCAGGATCGCGAAGCCCTTGCGGGGTTCGTCGAAGCGTCCCACGAATCCGAGGCAGCCGCCGTCGCCGGGCCAGCCCGGCAGCGGTGGTGCCTCGGCGAACCGGCTCACCTTGACGCCGTTGGGTATCTCGGTGGCGCCGCCGCCGAGGTGTTCGACCTGGAGGCGGCGGGCGTGCGCCGACACCGCGATACGGGCGGTGATCTTCTCCAGCACCAGTTGGGCGATGCCCCGTCCGGCCGCCAGCGCCCGCGACCGGGGCATGGCGGTGTGGAACGTCGCCACCACCGGGCTGCGGGCCAGCACGCAGGCCAGCAGCGACAGGCTCGGCGACAGTGGTTCGTGGACGTGCAGGACGTCGAAGTCGTTGCGGCGCAACCAACGCCGGACCCGGGTGGCGGCCAGCGGCCCGAAGGACAGCCGCGCCACCGAACCGTTGTACTTCACCGGGATGGCACGACCGGCCGACACCACATAGGACGGCACTTCCTCGTCGCGGTCACCCGGCGCCAGGACGCTGACCTCGTGCCCGGTCTCGATGAGGGTCTCGGCCAGGTCGCGGATATGGCCCTGGACGCCGCCGGGGTGGGCGAAGGAGTAGGGGCTGACGATGCCGATCTTCATTGCCATCACCGTCCCCGTTCACGAACCGGGGGTGGCGGGATCGTCGAGCCACAGCCGTTGCAGCATGTGCCAGTCGGCGGGCTGGGCGGCGATACCGGCGGCGAAGGCGTCGGCGACCGCCTGGGTTCCGGCGGCGATGCGGTGGGACAGCCGTCCGGTGGCCGGGAACTCGATGGGGCCTTCGATCTTGCCATAACAGTGCCTCGGACCGTCATAACGTAGCACCACTGTGTACAGTGGCGCGCCGGTGCGCAACGCCAGGTAGGCGGGGCCGCCGGGCATCCGGGTCTTGCCGCCGAAGAAGTCCACCTCGACGCCCTGCTCGGTCAGGTCGCGGTCGGCCACCAGCGGGACGATGTGCCCGGCGGCGACCCGCTGGGCCAGCACGACGTGCGCCGGGCGCTCCCCGCCGGTGTGCGGCAGGATCTCCATGCCCAGCCCGCGCCGGAAGTCGAGGAACTTCTCGTAGACCCCGTCGACGGACAACCGCTCGGCGACGGTGGTCAGCGGCCAGCCCCGGGCGCATACCCAGGCTCCGGCCAGATCCCAGTTACCCGAATGCGGGATCGCCAAAACCACACCGGTTCCGGCCTCGCGGTGCTCGTCGAAGACCTCCCAGCCGTCCAGGGTGAAGCGTTGCAGGATGTCGGAGCGGCTGTAGGACGGCAGCCGGAACGTCTCCATCCAGTAGCGGCAGTAGGAGCGCATCGCGTCGCGCGTCAGCGTCTCCAGTTCGTCAGCGGGGGTGTCGGGGCCGACCACCCGCCGCAGGTTGGAGCGCAGTCGCCGCACCCCGTCGCCGTCGGATCGCCAGACCCGGTCAGCGATGCGACGGAAGATCCGCTCGGCGGCGGACTCGGGCAGTGCCCGCACGGCACGCCACGCCAGGCCGAAACCGGCGTCGACGAGCCTGTCCTTCACGACGCTTCCCCGTTCAGCTGCCCCCGCACGTGCCAGATCCGCTGCCCGACCGTGAACACCGTCGCCGCGGCCAGGATCCACAGTGCTATGGCCAGCGCGTAGGGTACCCCGAACAGCCACAACAGGGTGCCCACGCCGAGGATGATGAGCCGTTCGGCTCGCTCGGCGACACCCACCTCGCAGCTGGCGCCCAACCCCTCGGCACGCGCCTTGACGTAGGAGATGGTCTGGGCGGCGACCAGGCTGATCACGCAGGCGGTGGCGGACACGGGCTGCCCGGACACGGCCAGCCAGTAGGCGAGGCAGCCGAGGATCGCCCCGTCCGCGACCCTGTCCATCGTGGAGTCAAGCAGGGCGCCGAAGCGGTTCGGCTTGCCCTGGGTGCGCGCCATCGATCCGTCCAGCAGATCAGTGAACACCGAGACGGTGATGACCACCAGTCCCCACAGCAACTCCCCCCGGGTCACCAGGAACGCGGCACCCGCGACGACGGCGCCGGTACCCACCAGCGTGACCGTGTTCGCCGAGATGCCGTGGCGAACCAGCCACGCGCCGACCGGGTCGAGCACCTTGGCCACGCCAGCCCGCGCCGACACGCTGAGAAACTTCGCCATTTCGCCTTTTCATCGCGGTTGCTTGAGACAGTGGACGCATCCGTGTCGGGCCACACCGGACTCCGACGCGTCCGCGCGCCCCACGATATCCGGCGTGACCGAGTGAAGCCCCGACACCATACCGACGGTCAAATAAATTGGCCGACGGCCTTGTGATCATCTCCGAGAGGGTGTGTGATCAAGGGCATACCGCACACCGACGATTACTGCGGAGGTCACCATGTCCCAAAAGAACCGTGAGAGGGGTACCGCCGGTCCCGCACCGGCGGCAACCGAACCCGGCAAGGTCCGCAACGTGGCGTTGGTCGGCCACGCCGGAGTGGGAAAGACAACCCTCGCCGAGGCGCTGCTGGCCGCGACCGGGACCATCGAGCGCGCCGGAGACATCACCGAGGGCACCACCGTGTGCGACCACGACCCCGCCGCCATCGCGCAGCAGCGTTCCGTGGGGGTGGCGTGCGCGCCGCTGCGTTTCGGCGACCTGAAGATCAACCTGCTCGACACCCCCGGGTACCACGATTTCGTCGGGGAACTGCGCGCCGGCCTGCGGGCCGCCGACGCGGCACTGTTCGTGGTCTCGGCGGTCAACGGCCTGGACGCGGCCACCCAGCAGCTGTGGGAGGAGTGCGCGGCGGTCAACATGCCCCGCGCGGTGGCCATCACCCGGCTGGACCACCCGCAGGCGGACTTCGACGAGACGCTGGCGCTGTGCCGCCGCATGTTCGGCGACGGCGTCCTGCCCGCCTACCTGCCGCTGCACGACGACTCCGGTGCCCACGTCACCGGCCTCATCGGACTGATCACCCAGCGCGTCTTCGACTACTCCGAGGGGCATCCACCGCAGACCCGGGAACCCGACGCCGAGCACGTCACCGCGATCGCCGAGGCCCGGGGGGAACTCATCGAGGGCGTCATCGCCGAGAGCGAGGACGAGACCCTCATGGACCGCTATCTGTCCGGTGAGGACATCGACACCGACACGCTCGTGGACGACCTGGAGACCGCCGTGGCCCGGGGCAGCTTCCACCCGGTGGTACCGGTCAACGCCACCACCCAGGTCGGGCTGGACGCGGTGCTGGAACTCATCAGCGGCGGCTTCCCTGCCCCGGACGAACACCCGGCACCGACCGTCACCACCGTGGACGGTGACCCGGCGGAACCGCTGACCTGCGACCCGAACGGACCACTCGCGGCCGAGGTCATCAAGACCACAGTAGACTCTTACGTCGGCCGGGTGTCCCTGGTGCGGGTGTTCTCCGGAACACTGCGTCCCGACACCGCCGTCCACATCTCCGGACACGGCCTCAGCGCGCGCGGCCACCCCGACCACGACGCCGACGAACGCGTCACCCACCTGTACTCGCCGCTGGGGGCCGACCTGCGCGAGGTGTCCGAGTGCGCCGCCGGTGACATCTGCGCCATCACCAAGTCCGGCACCGCCGAGACCGGCGACACCATCTCCTCCAAGGCCAATCCACTGTTGATGGCGCCGTGGAAGATGCCCGAACCGTTGCTGCCCATCGCCATCACGGCACCCACCAGGGCCGACGAAGACGCGATGGCCAAGAACCTGACCCGGCTGGTGGCCGCCGACCCCACACTGCGGCTGGAACGCAACTCCGAGACCCACCAGATCGTGTTGTGGTGCATGGGCGAGTCGCACGCCGAGGTGGTGCTGGACCGGCTGCGCGCGGGCGGCACCCAGGTGGACACCGAACCGGTGCGCATCGCGCTGCGCGAGACCTTCACCGGTACGGCCAAGGGAATGGGACGGCACGTCAAACAGTCGGGCGGGCACGGTCAGTACGGCATCTGCCACATCTCCGTCGACCCGCTGACCCAGGGCGAGAACTTCGAGTTCGTCAACAAGATCGTCGGTGGCGTCATCCCGCAGCAGTTCGTCCAAAGTGTCGAGAAGGGCGTGCGGTCCCAGATGGAGCGCGGCCTGGTCGCCGGTTACCCCGTCATCGACATCCGGGTCACCGTCTACGACGGCAAGACCCACTCGGTGGACTCCTCCGACGCGGCCTTCCAGTCGGCGGGCGCGCTGGCGCTGCGCGACGCGGCCGAGAACGGCCAGCTCACCCTGCTCGAACCCATCGACCACGTCGCCATCACCGTGTCCGACGGCTACGTCGGCGCGGTCATGAGCGACCTGTCCTCCCGCCGGGGCCGGGTGCTGGGAACCGAGACCGACGACCGGGACCGCGCGGTGATCCGCGCCGAGATCCCGGCCTCCGAACTGGTGCGCTACGCCATCGAACTGCGCGCCATGACGGCGGGCTCGGGCGTGTTCGCCCGCACCTTCATCAGGTACGAGCCGATGCCCAAACACCTGGCGGAACAGGTCAAGAAGGAAGCGGCGGAACGAAAGTAGCTACGACAGTTTGCCGTCACCGGTGTCGTCGGCGAGCCGATCGTCGGCGACACCGTCACCGTCACGGTCGATGCGGACCTCGTCGATGACACCGTCGCTGTCGTGGTCGATGGCGTGCAGGTCGGTCTTGCCGTCCCCGTCGGTGTCGACCAGGTAGGTGGTGCTGCCGTCGGCGTTCTTCTCCACCTGCACGGTGTCCGGCTTGCCGTCCCCGTTGATGTCCATTTCGAACGTCTTCTTGTCGTTCACTGCAAAGCCTTTCGCGGAGGGTGATTCCCGCAGCGACGATACGGCTTCACACCGGCGGGGGCAAGCGCGCGGGTCGCATCCCGTCGGCCCACCGCCGATTCCGTTAGGCGGCGGCGCGCTGCCGGTACGCCTTCTGGCGGCACGCGGCACCGCAGTAGCGGGCCGGGCGACCGGCGGCCGACGCGCGGACCGGGCCTCCGCACACCGGGCAGGCCGGTGCGGTCGCGTTATGTTTTTCGGTGTCGCGATTGATTTCGTCACGATTATGTGCGGCGGTGTCGCTTTTCATAACGGACGCGGGTGTGGCCCGCAGCGTGTCGATCAGGATCAGTGTCATCCGGCCCGGCAGCTCCGCTCCGTCCCGGTACCGCCGCATCGCGACCAGGCCGGTGAACAGTTCCTGGATGTCAGCGCTGTCGATGTCGGCGCGGACGGCGCCGTGGCGTTGCGCGGCGGCCAGCAGCCGCTCCAGCGCGTCGTTGAAGCGGCGCCCCGAGGTCAGCAGCAGTGCTCGCGGCCAGCCGTCCTGCCGCTCGAACAGATCGCACATGTCCTTGTTGCCGGTCGTCGAGGACAGCACCTCGTCGACGAAGGCGAAGAACCCGGCTCCCGGGTCGGCGCTGTCGCCGTACTCGTCGGCCAGTCGTGTCAGTCGCTCGATGCGTTGCGACAGAACGGCTTCCAGCAGGTCGTCCTTGCTGGGGAAGTGTCGGTAGACGGTACCGGCGCCCACCCCAGCGCGGTTGGCGATCTCGCCGAGCGACACCGAGAAGCCCTCCTCGGCGAAGGCCCGTTGGGCGGCGGCCAGCACCTTGGCGCGGTTGCGGCGGGCGTCGGCGCGGGAGAGGCCACCCGCGACGGTGGGCACTGTCTGCTCGGACATTCGTAACGCCGTCCCCTGGTCGAAGCTGGATAACCGGGTGTGTCTTTCCGTATTGTCGCCAACCGGGTTAACCGACCCGATTCTACTCAGACAGGAAAAAGCACTCATGAGCAAGCAGGACAAGACCATCCTCGTCACCGGCGCCACCGGCAAGCAGGGCGGTGTCACCGCCCGCGCGCTGCTGGCTGACGGCTGGCGGGTGCGCGCGTTGGTGCGCGACGCGAAGGCGCGCACCGCGGGCGCGCTCGCCGAGGCGGGGGCGAGCCTGGTGACCGGGGACTTCGACGATCCCGCGTCGCTGGCGGCGGCCAGCGCGGGGGCGTACGGGTTGTTCGCCGTACCGCCAGCCGTCTACGAACCGCAGGGCTGGAACGTCGAGTTGGAGACCCGGCGCGGTGCCGACCTCGTCGACGCGGCCACCGCCGCCGGGGTCGAGCACATCGTGTTCACCGGGATCGCCACGGCGACCGGAGCCGGACTGACCGGCTCCAGCGGCAAACAGCGCATCGAGGAACACATCAAGGCCACTGGAAGGCGGTACACGCTGTTGCGGCCGGTGCGGTTCATGGAGAACTACCTGTTCCGCGAGTCGCCGGTGGACGGCATCCGCCACGGGGTTCACCGGCACCTGTTCCATCCCGACCGTCCGATGCAGATCATCGCCGTGGCCGACGTCGGCGCCATCGCGGCGCTGGCCTTCGCCGATCCGGACACCTACGGCGGCAAGGCACTGGAGCTGGCCGGGGACGCGCCGACGCCGGTGGCCGCCGTGAAGGCGATCAGTGCCGCCCTCGGCCGCGAGATCCGGTACGAGCAGTTCACGGCGGCCGAGGCCGAGCGGCTGGGCCCCGAGATCGCCGATATTCGGACACTGTGGACTGAGGGGAACGGCTGGAACGCCGACATTCCCGCGATCCGCGAGCTCCACCCCGGTCTGCTCGACTTCGAGGGCTGGCTGGCTGCCGGTGGCGCCGAGCGCATCAAGGCGGCGATCAGCGGCTAGCCGTCACCGGGGCGCGGCCCCGGCCCTCGTCCTAGGCCGAGCCCCAGGCGCCCGAGAGCAGGTCCCGGGTGTCGGTCAGCAGTTCCGGCAGCACCCTGGTGCGGGCGATGATCGGCATGAAATTGCCGTCGCCGCCCCACCGGGGCACCACGTGCTGGTGCAGGTGGCCCGCGATGCCCGCCCCGGCCACCCGGCCCTGGTTCAGGCCGATGTTGAACCCATGGGCTCCGCTGACGGAGCGGATCACCCGCATCGCCTGCTGCGTCATCGCACCGACCTCGGCGACCTCGGCGTCGTCCAGGTCGGTGTAGTCGGCGACGTGGCGGTACGGACACACCATGAGATGGCCGGAGTTGTAGGGATATAGATTCAGGACGCAGAACGCCAGCGCACCGCGCGCCACGATCAGTCCCTCCTCGTCGCCCAGTTTCGGCATCTCGCAGAACGGGCAACCCACGGGGTCCTCGTCGGTTCCGGTGGGCTTGCCCTCCCCTTTGATGTAGGCCATGCGGTGCGGCGTCCACAGCCGCTCCAGGCCGTCGGGGATGCCAAGACCACCGGGTTGTGCGCCGTCGTCATTCACGCAGGCGATCCTATGCCCGTGTTTCGGCGGAGCGCCACCGCTGGGTGTTGGACGATGTAGCCCCATGAGAGGAATGCCATGAGCCTGGACCAGCTCTACATCGTCCTACTCGCCGGTGGGCTGACGCTGCTGGCGAGTCTGGCGGCGGTGCGGCTGGCGGGACGGTTCGGGCTGCCCGCGCTGCTGGCGTTCCTCGCGCTGGGGGTGCTGCTGGGCGAGTCGGTGCTGGGGGTGAAGTTCGAGAACGCCCAGTTGGCGCAGAACCTGGGGATGGTGGCGCTGGCGCTGATCCTCATCGACGGTGGTCTGACCACGCGCTGGACCGACATCCGGACGCTGGTGCTGCCCGCCGGGGTGCTGGCGACGCTGGGCGTGGCGATCAGCACCGGCATCATCGCGCTGGGCGGGCACTACCTGCTGGGCATGGAATGGCGGACGTCGCTGCTGCTGGGCGCGATCGTGTCGTCGACCGACGCCGCGGCGGTGTTCTCGGTGCTGCGGCACCTGCCGCTGCCGCCCCGGGTGGCGGGGCTGCTGGAGGCCGAGTCCGGGTTCAACGACGCGCCGACGGTGATCCTGGTGCTGCTGTTGAGCACGGCCGTCCCGGCGGGGCCGGTGTTCGTGTTGGGTGACCTGGTCTACGAACTGTTCATCGGTGTCCTCATCGGACTGGCGATCGGCTGGGCGGGAGCGCAGATGGCCCGCCGGATCGCGCTGCCCGCCGCAGGCCTGTACCCGTTGCTGAGTGTCGGCCTGGGCATGGTGGCGTTCGCGACCGCCGGAGCGGTGCACGCCAGCGGTTTCATCGCCGCCTACGCCGCCAGCGTGCTGCTGGGCAACACGCCGCTCCCCCACCGGGCGGCGACCCGCTCGTTCGCCGAGGGCGCGGCCTGGCTGGCGCAGATCGGGCTGTTCGTGATGCTGGGCCTGTTGGTCAGCCCGGACCGGTTGCCCGCCGTGGTGCTGCCCGCGCTGGTCATCGGGGCGGTGATGCTGCTGATCGCCCGGCCGGTGTCGGTGGCGGTGTCGCTGCTGCCGTTTCGGCGGTCCTGGCGGGAGCAGGCCGTCATCTCGTGGGCGGGACTGCGAGGCGCGGTGCCGATCGTGCTGGCCACCATCCCGGTCGTGTCCGAAGTGCCCGGTGCCTGGTATCTGCTGGACATCGTCTTCGTCCTGGTCGTGGTGTTCACGTTGATCCAGGGCCCGAGTCTGGCACCGCTGGTGCGCGGCCTGGGACTGGCCGACCCGGAGCAGACCCGCGACGTCGAGATCGAGGCGGCGCCGCTGGACGTCATCGGGGCCTCGCTGATGACCGTGACCATCCCGAAGTCGTCCAAACTGCACGGACTGTACATCTTCGAGCTGCGGCTGCCCGAGACCAGCGTCATCAACAGCATCGTCCGCAATGGGCGGCTGTTCGTGCCCGAGCCCAACGACCGGCTGCACATCGGTGACGAGCTGCTGATCGTGACGCTCACCGGCACCCGCGCCGCCACCGAGGACCGGCTGCGAGCCTTGGGACGGCAAGGAAAGCTTGCCAAATGGCACGGCGAACATGGCCGGTTAATCCCGCATCGAAGGGCCTCCATATATTGGCATACGTCACATGTTCGGCTAAGATCATTAGCTCACCACCATGGTGAAGGCCTCCGGGTTTCCGTGTCCCGGTAGGGCCTGAGCGCGCCAGGGTTTTTACGTGTGAGTCGCCTTGGACAGCGCCCCCGCCCCGGTTGTTCCCCCGTGCCACCGGGGCGGGCCTATGTGTACTCCATCGGCCAGTCGAAGGCGTTCAGCTGCGCCAGCAGGTCCTCACGGTGGAGGTTGCGCCGTCCGGCCAGGATGGTCACCTCGTCGCGGAAGCCCTCGCCGACCTTGAACCTGACGCCGAAGTTTTCCACCTTGGCGGGACCGATCAGCCGGGTGCGCCCGACGGTCGCGGTGCTGGAACCGACGCGCACCACGATCCGGTCCCGGGTATCCGTCCGGCCGTCCGTGGCCGAGGACGACGGTGGGCTGCGTTATCGGGCGGCGGGCGCCCGGTAGAACTCGAGGTTCTCGGCCGGAAGCGGCGTGTTGCCGAGGATCGCGTCGGCGGCCTTCTCGGCCAGCATCATCACCGGCGCGTAGATGTTGCCGTTGGTGATGTACGGCATCGCCGAGGCGTCCACGACCCGCAGTCCCTGGATGCCGTGCACCCGAAGCGATTCCGGGTCGACGACCGCGTCCTCGCCGGTGCCCATCTTGGCGGTGCAGGATGGGTGCAGCGCGGTCTCGGCGTCGTCGGCGACCCAGCGCAGGATCTCCTCGTCGGACTCCACGCCGGAGCCGGGCGACAGTTCGCCGCCGCTCAGGTCGGCGAAGGCGGGCTGTTCCAGGATCTCGCGGCTGCGTCGGATCGCCTCCACCCATTCGCGACGGTCCTGTTCGGTCGACAGGTAGTTGAACAGGATCGAGGGTTTCTCCATCGGGTTGGTGGAGCGGATCCGCACGTGCCCGCGCGCGTCGGAGTACATGGGGCCGACGTGCAGCTGGTAGCCGTGGCCCTGGGTGGGCGCGGTGCCGTCGTAGCGGATCGCGATCGGCAGGAAGTGGTACATGAGGTTCGGGTAGGCCACGTCGGGGTTGGAGCGGATGAAGCCTCCGGCCTCGAAGTGGTTGCTGGCACCGGGACCCGAGCGGGCGAACAGCCACTGGGCGCCGATGAACGGACGTCGCCACAGCTGCAGGTTCGGCTGCATCGACACCGGCTGGGTGCAGGCGTGCTGGATGTAGACCTCGAGGTGGTCCTGGAGGTTGGCGCCGACGCCGGGCAGGTGCAGCCGGGTGTCGACCCCGGCCTCGCGCAGGTGGGTCTCGTCGCCGATCCCGGACAGCTGCAACAGCTGCGGGGTGTTGATGGCGCCGCCGGACAGGATGATCTCGCCGCCGCGCACGCCGCGCAGTTTGCCGCGGTGCCACACGTCAAGGCCGACGGCGCGGTCGCCGTCGAAGGCGATCTTGGTGACGGTCGCTCCGGTCAGGACGGTCAGGTTGGGGCGCTTCATCGCCGGGTGCAGGTAGGCCCGGGCGGCCGACAACCGCCGTCCCCTGTAGACGTTGCGATCGAAGGCGGCGAAGCCCTCCTGCTTGTAGGCGTTGACGTCGTCGGTGAGCTCGTGCCCGGCCTGCTGCGCCGCCGCGAAGAACGCGTCGAACAGCGGCCCGCGCGCGGGTCCGCGTTCCAGTTTCAGCGGCCCGTCGTCGCCCCGGAAGGGATTGTCCGGGTCGGCCAGGCAGGTCTCCATGCGTTTGAAGTACGGCAGGCAGTGCGCGTAGTCCCAGGCGTCCATGCCGGCGTCGGCGGCCCAGCGCTGGTAGTCCATCGGGTTGCCGCGCTGGAAGATCATGCCGTTGATGCTGGAGGAGCCGCCCAGCAGTTTGCCGCGCGCGTGGTAGACGCGGCGGCCGTTCATGTGCGGCTCGGGATCGGACTCGTACTT
Organism: Stackebrandtia nassauensis DSM 44728; assembly: GCF_000024545.1. Taxonomy (GTDB): domain Bacteria; phylum Actinomycetota; class Actinomycetes; order Mycobacteriales; family Micromonosporaceae; genus Stackebrandtia; species Stackebrandtia nassauensis. Next base: position 2,542,962 of record NC_013947.1, on the reverse strand, counting down.
CCAGTCGTAGAACTTCGAACCGATCGGAAAGGACAGTGCCGCTGGCATGTGGACGTACACGTCCCACAGCCAGTCGGGCCGTCCGGCCTCCAGGACCAGGACCTGGTTGTCCGGGTCGGCCGACAGCCGGTTGGCCAGCGCGCTTCCCGCCGAGCCGCCGCCCACGATGATGAAGTCGAAGATCTTGCCTGCCACTGCTTCTCCCTTGAAAATCCCGTTCATCGTCGTGGTGCCGGTGATCTCACCGTCCACCGGCACCACGACGGCTGTCGAACCCTAAGGCTACGGAAGCCACTTCTTCCATACGTCCTTATTGGCGTTGACCCATTTCTCGGCCGCCTCCTCGGGCTTCATGTCGTTCTTCAGAATGTCCAGTGCGACCGAGTTCTGGTCCTCATTGGTCCATTCGAAGTTCTTCACGAGCTTGTAGGCGTCACCACCGTTGTCGGCGAAGTCCTTGGACACGATGGTCTCCAGGTCCATCTCCGGGTAGTCGCACTTGACCTTCTTGGGGTCGGTGGGGCACTGGGTGGTGTCGTCGCTGTACTCCGGCAGCTTGACCCGGGTCAGCTCGACGTCCTCGAACAGCCAGTGCGGGTCCCAGAAGTAGAACAGCAGCGGTTCCTGCTGCTTCTCCGACTGCTGGGCCGCCTCGATGAGGGCGTTCTCGCTGCCGCCGACGACGACCTCGTAGTCGAGGCCGAGGTTGTCGATCAGCGCCTCTTCGTTGCTGACGTAGGACTTGTCGCCGAACAGCAGCTGTCCCTTGCCCTTGGACTCGGAGGTCTCCAGGTCCTTGGCGTACTTGTTGAGGTTCTTCCACTCGTCGATGCCCGGGTACTTCTTGAGCATCCAGGTCGGCACGTACCAGCCGATCAGTCCCTTGTTGCCGGTGGTGCCCGCGTTGACGGCGACCTTCTTGTCGTCGATGTACTTCTTGCGCAGGTCGGTGTGCTGCCAGTCCTCGACGATCACGTCGACGCCGTCGTCACCCTCGCGTTCGAAGCCCTGCCAGGCGTTCTCCTCTTTGAGCTCCTTGGTGTCGACCTCGACGTCGAGCTCGTTCTCCAGCAGGTACTGGATGACGGCCGCGCTGGCCTCGTAGCCCGTCCACGGGTTGATGGCGATGTTGACCTTGTCGCCCCCCGAGTCGGTGGTTGCTCCACCGCACGCGCTCGTGGCGGCCATGACGCCCACCGCGAGCGCCGCGATCACTTTACTTCTCATCGGACACTTTCCTTCCGTTGGCGACCGGCACCTTGCGTGATGCGGTCGAGGGTGATTCCCAGCAGGACGATGGCGAGTCCGGCGGCGAAGCCCGCCCCGAACTCCTCGGTCTGCACGAATCCGGTCACGACCGTCTCGCCGAGACCTTCGGCGCCGACCATGCCGCCGATGACGACCATGGCCAGCACCATCACGATTCCCTGGTTGAGGGCCAGCAGCAGGGAGCGTCTGGACATGGGCAGCTGTACCTTCCACAGCAGCTGCCGCGAGGTGGAACCGCAGGAACGGGCGGCCTCCACGACCGACGGGGAGACGCCGCGGATGCCGTCGCTGACCAGCCGCACCACCGGCGGGGCCGCGTAGACGATCGCCGCGACGATCGCGGTGAAGCGGGAGGCCCCGAACAGGGCCAGCGCGGGGACGAGGTAGACGAAGGCGGGCATCGTCTGGGCGGCGTCGAGTACCGGTCGCAGCGCGGTCTCGAAGCGGTCGGACCGTCCGGACAGGACACCCAGCGCGACGCCGACGATCACGGTCAGGACGACTCCCAACAGGACGGTCACGAGGGTTTCCATGCTCTTCTGCCACAGGCCCAGTGCCACGATCGCCGACAGGCACACCCCGGCGGTGACGGCCGACTGCCAGCCCGCGAACCGCAGCGCCAGGAACACGAAGATCGCGATGATCGTCCAGAACGGCACCCGGACGAGGAACTCCTGCATCGGGTTGAGGATGCCGTAGCTGGCGGCGTCCTTGATCGCGCTGGTGACTCCGTACCAGTCGGTGGTGATCACGTCGACCACGTGGTTGACGGGGTTGACCATCGACACCTGGAGCGCTTCGGGGAAGTCCTTCGGCAGCACGGCGGTGAGCACGAAACCGATCACCGCGCACGCCCCGGCGAAGCCCCACACGTAGACACGGGGAATGGTGAACCGGGTGGTCCGCCGGTCGTGGATACGGGTGAACCGGTCGAGGATGATCGCCAGCACCACCACGGCCAGACCGGCTTCCAGGCTCATGCCGACGTTGTTCTGCTGTAGTCCCCGCACCACGTCCTGGCCGAGCCCGTCGGCGTCGATGAGCGCCGTGATGACCACCATGGACAATGCCATCATGATGGTCTGGTTGACCGCCAACAGCAGGGTGCGCCGAGCCAGCGGCAGCCGGACCTTGACCATCGTCTGCCAGCGGGTGGAACCCAGCGACTCCGATGCCTCCACCACGGTGGCCGGGACCTGTTCGATGGCCAGCGCCGCGATCCGGATCGACACCGGGATCGCGTAGATGAGGGTGGCGATGGTGGCCGAGGGGTTGCCGATCGAGAACAGCAGCGCCATCGGCGCCAGGTAGGTGAAGGTGGGCATGATCTGCATGGCGTCCAGCACCGGCGACAGCAGGGTGCGCAAGCGCGGGCTGCGGCCCATCCAGATTCCCAGCGGGACACCCAGGAGCATGGACAGCAACACCGCCGCGATCGTCAGGCCCAGCGTCTCGATGCTCTCGTCCCACAGGTCCATCACGCCCAGCGCGGTGAATCCCAACGCGCCGACCAGGGCCAGCCGCCAACCGCCGAGCGCCGCGCCCAGGCCCACCGCGATCGCGATCGTCGCGGGCCAGCCGAGGCTCTGCAACACGAACAGCACACCGTCCACGAGGGAGGCGACGAACAGGTGGATGTAGTTGACGAAGAACAGGAAGATCGGGGACGAGTTGCGGTTGTCGTCGACCCAGTCGCGGGCGTCGGTCAGCGCGGTGAACACGACCGAGTCGTCGTTGTGCGCCATCCTGGACAGACCGAACACGGCCAGGCCGACCAGGGCCACGGCCACGGCCGCGATGCCCGGCAGCAGCCAGGGCGAGCGTTTCGGTCGGGCCGGTGTCTCCGGCGGTGCGGTCACCGTCGCGGTGTCGGTACTCATGACCGGTTCTCCGCCATCAGCGACAGCACGTCGCGCTGGCCCACGACGCCGATGAGCTCGCCGTCGGCCTCCACCGGCAGCGGGTTGTCGGCGGCCATGATGTCGCCGATGGCGTCGCGGATCACGGTGTCGGCGCTCAGCGCGGTACCGGTGGGCGCCACGCCGTCGGCCGGGCGTGCGATCCACCGTAGACTGAGCACATCGGTCTTGGGGACCTCGGAGACGAAGTCGGCGACGTAGTCGTCGGCGGGCGATCCCACCAGGTCGGCGGGGGTGCCCAGCTGCACGATCTCCCCGGCCCGCATGATCGCGATCCGGTCGCCGAGTTTCAGCGCCTCGGACAGGTCGTGGGTAATGAACATCATCGTCTTGCCGACCTCGCGGTGCAGCCGGATGACCTCGTTCTGCATGTCGCGGCGGATCAACGGGTCCAGGGCCGAGAACGGTTCGTCGAACAGCATGATGGACGGTTCGACGGCCAGCGCCCGGGCCAGGCCGACGCGCTGCTGCATGCCGCCGGACAGTTCCTCCGGCAGGCAGTCCTCGTTGCCGGTGAGGCCGACCAGGTCGATCATGTCCTGGGCCCGGGTGCGGCGCTTGCCGCGCGAGACGCCCTGGATCTCCAGTCCGTAGGCCACGTTGTCGATGACACGGCGGTGCGGCAGCAGCCCGAAGTGCTGGAACACCATCGAGACCCGGTGCCGTCGCAGGTCGCGCAGTTCGTTGGCGCCCATGGCGCCCACGTCGTCACCCTCGACGAGGACCTGACCGGCGGTGGGGTCGATGAGCCGGGTCAGGCAGCGGACCAGCGTGGATTTGCCCGAACCGGACAGTCCCATGACGACGAACATCTCGCCTGGCTTGACGTCGATGCTGACGTCGCGGACGGCCGCGACGGTGTCGGCCCGGGATTTCAGCTCGGCCGCGTCGAGTTCGGCCAGTTCGGTGCCGATGACCTTGTTGGCGCGGGGGCCGAAGATCTTCCACAGGTTCCGGATCGAAATGGTCGCGTCGGTCGCGGTTTCGGGGGTGGCATCGGGTTCTGCCACAGTGTCCTCCAGGGGCAAATGAAGCGGGCGAGAGTCGGTTCACTCAGGACTGCGCGAACCACCCCGACGGCTTCGGGTTGATGTTTCTATAGATATGTTTCAATTCACGATATTCGTTCAGGCCGCTGACGCCCAGTTCCCGGCCGATACCGGAGGCTTTGAAACCTCCCCATTCGGCCTGCGGCAGGTACGGGTGGAAGTCGTTGATCCACACGGTGCCGTGCCGCAGCCGCGCGGCGATCCGTTCGCCGCGACCGGCGTCGGAGGTCCACACGGCGCCCGCGAGCCCGTAGATGGTGTCGTTGGCCAGGAAGATCGCCTCGTCCTCGGTCGCGAAGCGCTCGGCGGTCAGGATCGGGCCGAAGGTCTCCTCCCGGACCACCGTCATCTCGCGGTGGCAGTCGGCGAAGACGGTGGGCCGGTAGTAGTAGCCGTCCGCGAGCGCGGGATCGTCGGGGCGGCGGCCACCGGCCAGCAGCCGGGCGCCCTGCGCCAGCGCACCGGCCACATAGGTCTCGGTCTTGTCGCGCTGTGCCGCCGACACCAGCGGGCCGCACTCGCTGGCCGGGTCCATGCCGGGTCCGAGCGTGATGGCGTCGGCGCGGGCGGCCACGGCGGCGAGGAAGTCGTCGTAGATGTCGGTGTGGAGGATGAGCCGGGTACCGGCCGAGCACACCTGTCCGGAGTGGACGAAGGCGGCGTTGACGGCACCGTCGACGGCGGCGTCGAAATCGGCGTCGGCGAACACCACGTTGGGGTTCTTGCCGCCCAGTTCCAGGGCCACCTTCTTCACCGTGGCCGCGGCGGTCGCGGCGACCCGGCGCCCGCTGACCAGTCCCCCGGTGAAGGACACCAGGTCGACGCGGTCGGACTCCACCATGGTCTGTCCCACCGGATCACCGGCGCCCAGCACCAGGTTGACCACACCGGACGGAACCCCGGCCTCGGTCAGCAGGTCGACGAGCTTGAGCGTCGTCAACGGGGTGACCTCGCTGGGTTTGGCCACGACGGTGTTACCGGCGGCCAGCGCGGGCGCCAGCTTCCAGCTCATCTGCAACAACGGATAGTTCCAGGGCGCGATCAGCGAGCACACGCCTACCGGCTCGGCGACCACCCGCGACTGCGCGTCCGGGTTGCCGGTGTCGACGACGCGCCCGAGGTCCTTGTCGGCCAGTTCGCCGTAGTAGCGGAACACAGCGGTGACGTCGTCGACATCGATGAGGCCCTCGCGCAGCGTCTTGCCGGTGTCGCGGGACTCCAGTTCCGCGATGGCCTGCTTGTCGCGTTGCAGCAGCCGGGCGACGGTCTGCAGGATCGCGCCGCGCTCGGCGGCGCTGGTGTGCGGCCACGGCCCGCCGTCGAAGGCCTCGCGGGCCGCCGCGATCGCCTCGGCGACGTCGGCGGCGTCGGCTTCGGCGACGGCCGTGATGGCGGTGCCGGTGGTGGGATCGATGATGTCGCGGGTGCCGCCCGCGACGGCGGGCGTCCAGCGGCCACCGATGAACAGCAGGGTCTGGGGCTGTCCGGGCAACGGTGCATGATCACTCATCACCAAGGAACACTAACCGGTGAGGTCGGCAACTTAAACATATGGTCGTCTGCTTGTCGACAATCCGACCTGATTAAGATCCGCCGCCGCCCGGCCTCCACCTGCGAAGACATCGGACGACGGCGGACAATTCAGTCAAACGCGGCGCGGTGCCGCACCCGGCCTCAAGCGGCCGACGGACCCTCGTTGGTCCTCGAACGCACCACATCGGTCACATGGGCAACGGCCTCCTCGAGCGGCACACCGTTGCGCTGTGAGCCGTCGCGGTAGCGGAACGAGACGGTCCCGGCCTCCTGGTCGGTGTCACCGGCCAGCACCATGAACGGGATCTTCTGCAGCTGGGCGTTGCGCACCTTCTTCTGCATCCGGTCGTCGGAGGTGTCGACCTCGGCGCGGATGCCCTCGGCGCGCAGCTTGGCGACGAACTCGTCCAGGTAGGGCACGTTCTCGTCCCGGATCGGGATGCCGACGGCCTGCACCGGCGCCAGCCACGCCGGGAACGCCCCGGCGTAGTGCTCGGTCAGGACACCGAAGAACCGCTCGATCGAACCGAACAGCGCCCGGTGGATCATGACCGGCTGTTTGCGGGTGCCGTCGGCGGCGGAGTACTCCAGTTCGAAGCGCGCGGGCTGATTGAAGTCGATCTGGATGGTCGACATCTGCCAGGTGCGGCCGATGGCGTCCTTCGCCTGAACCGAGATCTTCGGGCCGTAGAACGCGGCGCCGCCCGGGTCGGGAACCAGTTCCAGACCGGATTCCTCGGCGACCCGGCGCAGGGTCTCGGTGGCGTCCTCCCAGTCCTTCGGGTCACCGATGAACTTGTCGGAGTCGCCGCGAGTGGACAGTTCAAGGTAGAAGTCGTCCAGACCGTAGTCCCGCAACAGTTCCAGCACGAACTTCAGCAGGCTCTTGAGTTCCTCGTCCCGCTGTTCCTCGGTGCAGTAGATGTGCGCGTCGTCCATGGTCAGTCCGCGCACCCGGGTCAGGCCGTGCACCACGCCGGACTTCTCGTAGCGGTACACCGAACCGAACTCCGACAGCCGCAGCGGCAGTTCCCGGTAGGAACGTCCCCGCGAGCGGTAGATCAGGTTGTGCATCGGACAGTTCATGCTCTTGAGGTAGTACTCGGCGCCCTCGAACTCCATCGGCGGGAACATCGAGTCGGCGTAGTACGGCAGGTGCCCCGAGGTCAGGAACAGGTTCTCCTTGGTGATGTGCGGGGTGTTGACCAGCTCGTACCCGGCGTCCTTCTGGCGCTGACGCAGATAGGACTCCATCTCCTGCCGGATGATGCCGCCCTTGGGGTGGAACACCGGCAGACCGGAACCGAGTTCGTCGGGAAAGCTGAACAGGTCCAGCTGGGCACCCAGCTTGCGGTGGTCGCGCTTGGCGGCCTCCTCCAGCATTCGCAGGTGCTCCTTGAGAGCGTCCCTTGAGGGCCAAGCGGTGCCGTAGACCCGTTGCAGCTGCGGGTTCTTCTCCGAACCCATCCAGTACGCGGCGGCCGAACGCATCAGCTTGAACGCCGGGATGTGCCTGGTGGACGGCAGGTGCGGGCCGCGGCACAGGTCGCCCCAGACCCGGTCACCGGACTTGGCGTCCAGGTTGTCGTAGATGGTGAGGTCACCACCGCCGACTTCCATGACCTCGTCGGCGTCGACCTCGTCGTCGCCCTTGATGTCGACGAGCAGCAGCTTGTACGGCTCGTCGGCGAGCTCGGCGCGGGCGGCGTCCTTGGAGGCGAACTCTCGGCGCGAGAACCGCTGTCCCGACTTGATGATCTCCTGCATCCGCTTCTCGAGCTTCTTCAGGTCATCGGGGTGGAACGGCTCGGCGACGTCGAAGTCGTAGTAGAAGCCGTCGCGGATCGGCGGACCGATGCCCAGCTTCGCGTCCTTGTGCAGGTCCTGCACCGCCTGGGCCAGGACGTGCGCGCACGAGTGGCGCAGCACGTTGAGGCCGTCGGGGGAATCGATGGCGACCGGTTCGACCTCGGCCTCCGCGTCGGGAGCCCAGGACAGGTCGCGCAGGTTCCCCTCGGCGTCGCGGACCACCACGATCGCCTTGGGGCCGGTAGTCGGCAAGCCCGCTTCGGCTATCGCGTCGGCGCACGTCGTCCCGGCCGCGATGACGACGCGGTCGGTTATCCGGGACTGCTGTGGTGCGGACACGATGGCTCTCCTTCACGAGCGGAATGGTTTTCGGCCGAGAATCCCCCGGCGTGCGCCCATCGTAGTCGCCCGGAATCAGAGTCTTCCAGTCGATTAGAAGATCTCGATGCTGCCCGGCGCCACCGGCCAGCCGAACCCGGCACTGGCGGCGTGGACCGCGCCGGGGGTGTGCTCGGTGACCTTGCCGGTGACGGCGAACTCCGCCAGCGACCGTCCGCCCAGGTAGGCCGAGCCCAGTTCGTTGACGGACAACGAGATGTCGGCCGGGGCGTCGGTGGGTTCGCAGTGGGCCTTGTCGATGTCGCCGCGGAGATGGAAGTGTCCGCTATTGGACGCGATCAGGTCGTCGGTGATGTTCAGGACCAGATCGATCGGGGCACCGAAGCGGCGCTGTTCCAGGGCCCGGCGGACGTCGGTGACGCGCACCCACAGCGCGTCCGACCACCGGGCGCTCAGCGCGCGGGTGTTGGACACCAGCTGCTGCACCGGCTCGTCGACGGCGGCGTGCATGTAGTTGAGCTTGCGGCACAGGTCCATCGTCAGCAGGTTGCTCCACAGTGCCCCATAGGCTTCGGGAGTGGTGGCGACGACCTCCTCCACAGTGACCTCACCGTTGACACCCGCTTCGTCGAACTCCAGCTTGGTGCGCCACAGCGCGTAGCCGTCGACCTTGCCGGACGCGTCCTCGTGCACGGTGATCCGGCGGGCCGAGGCGCCGTGCCGGAACTCCGCCGGGTCGTCCAGAGTGGTCGCCCACTCCACCGGCCGCCGTCCCGAGACCCCGGGGCGCTGCTTCTGGTACTCGGCGAGCACCGGCGGCAGCACCGTGGCGGCGGTGTCGGCCTCGATGGCGCGCAGCCGTCCGGAGTCGTTGACCGGCTTGACGCCCAGCTGCGGCAGCTGTGCCGCCAGCCGCAGCTCCGCACTCGCCACGGCGTAGCCGTATCGCCCGTAGATCGCGGTCTCCGAGGCCCACAGCACCGCCAGCGCCTCGGGCACCTCGCGCAGCTGCCGCCGCATCAGTCCTGACAGGACACCGCGCCTGCGGAAGGTCTGACCGACGCCCACCCCGCTGATATGGGCCGCCGGAACGACCCCGCCGGGGATCGACAGGTCACGCGTCATCGCCTTGGTGACCCCGGCCGCCTCCCCGTCGATCTCGGCGATCAGCGCCCGCTCCGGTTCGAACCGGGCCCGCCCCACCTCACTGGGCGTGAACTCGAACAGCATCGCGCTGGTGAAGATGCGCGCGGCGCGCTCGTACTCGTCGGCGTTGGCGGTGCGGATGGAGAACTCTGGCGTCGTCACGCCGCGATCCTCACACGCCGGCCCACTCGCGTCCACTGTTTTGTCGCGGATGAGGCCCAGTTAACCGGGTGGATACCGGGGTTGTCGAGCGGTTAGATTCCAGGACATGACTGTCGAACGCGTTCGCGCTCCCCGCACCGCCCCCGATCGCGAGATGCTCGAATCCTGGCTCGACTTCCACCGCGCCACCCTGCTGCTCAAGTGCGACGGCGTCCCGACCGACCGGCTCGCCGACCGCACGGTGCCGCCATCGAGCCTGTCCCTGCTCGGCCTGGTCCGGCACATGGTCGACGTCGAACGGCACTGGTTCCTCCACGTCCTGCCGGGAGTGCCCCGCGAACGCGGCCTGTACTGGACCGAGGACAACCCGGACGGCGAGTTCGAGAACATCGGCGCGGAGGACGTCGAGGACGCGTTCAAACAGTTCGACGTCGCCTGCGAGCTCGCCCGCGAGAACGCAGCCGGTATCGAGGACCTGGACTGGCAGACTCCTCCCGACCGCCACGGGCGCGTCTACACGCTCCGCTGGATCTACGTCCACATGATCGAGGAATACGCCCGCCACAATGGACATGCCGACCTGATCCGCGAGGCCCTCGACGGAGTCACGGGCGAATAGCCCGAAAGAACTCCCGCACATCCCCCACCAACGTCTCCGGCACCTCCAAAGCCGGAAAGTGCCCGCCCCGCCCATACTCGGTCCACCGCACGATGTTGTTCGTCCGCTCGGCGACATGCCGCAACGGGATGAAGTTGTCGTGGGCGAACACCGCCAACGCCGTCGGCGTCTGCGAAGCCGGATACATGTCCCCGCCGTAATCGGTGTGCGCACGCTCGTAATAGATGGCCGCCGACGACCCCGCCGTCCGGGTCAGCCAGTACAGCATCACGTTGGTCAGCAACAGATCCCGATCGATGACACACTCCGGATCGGACCACTCCCGGAACTTCTCCGCGATCCACGCCAACTGCCCCACCGGCGAATCGGTCAGGGCGTACGACAAGGTCCGCGGCCGCGTAGCCTGCACCACCGCGTACCCGGCACTCTCGGCATCCCACGCGGCCTGCCGCCGCCAAGACGCCAAGGTCCGCTCCCGCTCCCCCTCGCTCAACCCGGCCAGTTCCGCCTCCCCGGGCGCCGCCGTCGCCCCACCCCCGGGCAACAGGTTCAGATGAACCCCACTCACCTCCCCCGGACGAATCCGCCCCAACTCCCGCGAAATGGCAGCCCCCCCCAATCGCCACCCTGCACCCCGTACTCCCGATACCCCAAGCGCCGCATCACTTCCCCAAACGCGCTAGCCACCCGCCGAAACTCCCACCCCGGCCCGGGCGTCGGCCCTGAAAACCCGAACCCCGGAATACTGGGCAACACCACATGAAAAGCGTCCCGGGCCTCCCCACCGAACCGCACCGGATCGGTCAACGGCCCCACCACCTCCGAGAACTCCACAATCGACCCGGGCCACCCGTGCGTCATGAGCAAAGCCCGAGCCCCCGGCTCCGGCGACCGCACATGAGCGAAATGCACCCGCGCCCCGTCCACCACGGCCGTGAACTGCGGCCACCGATTCAACCGCTCCTCCGCGGCCCGCCAGTCATACTCCTCCCGCCAATACCGCACCAACTCCCGCAAGTACTCCCCCGGCACCCCGCGCGCCCACCCCGGCCCACCCACGTCCTCCGGCCACCGAACCCGATCCAACCGCCCCCGCAGATCGACCAGCTCATCCTCAGCGATCTCAACCCGAAACGGCCGCAGCTCCACATCCTCGCGCTCACTCACGTCGCGTGACGCTACGCCACCACCCCACCCGCCAGCACCCCCAACCCACCACGCCCCCCGCTCATAGGGTCGGGCGGGTCAGTCGGCGGTGAGGCGGGGGTTCGCGCGGACGGCTTCGGGGGCGACCGTGTCGCCGCAGTGCGGGCAGTCGTAGCGCTGCGAGACCTCGGTGCCGCAGGTCTCGTGCACGAACACCGCCGGACCGGGGCGGACCCAGCGGTCGCCCCACACGGTGAGGGAGGTGATGACGGGTTTGAGTGTCTGGCCCATCTCGGTGAGGAGGTATTCGTGGTGGTCGGAGCGGTCTGCGGCGGTGTGGGTTCGCAGGATTCCGTTGTCCACCAGGTCATTGAGACGTTTGGTCAGGATGTTCGGGGCGATCGACAGGCTCTGCTGGAACTGCGAGAAACGGGTGAAGTCCTTGAACAGGGCGTCGCGAAGGATGAGCAGGGTCCAGCGTTCGCCGACCAGTTCCAGCGCGCGGGCGGCCGAGCATTCCTGTGAGGGGTAGAGCCTTCCCAGCATCGTTCCTCCGAACTTGCGTCATGAAAGTCAACATGCTAGCGTCATGCAACCCTAGTTACTTGCGTGATGCTAGTACACCTTGACGAAAGGCCCCAGCGATGCTTTCCCACGCACCCGACATCTACGCGCGCATCCGCCACCGCCTCCTGAACCTGGCCACCACACTGGACACGTCCCGCCACGAGACCCCCGTCCCCGCCCTCCCGCTGTGGACAGTCCGCGACACCTACGCCCACCTGGCGGGCAACGTCGCCGACTCTCTCACCGGCAACGTCGACGAGCAGGGAACCGCTCCCTGGACCGCGATCCACGTATCCAACCGCGCCGACCACACTCTCGCCGACATCTGCACCGAATGGTCGGGCAACGCCGAAGCCTTCGACACCGCCATGCGCGCCGACGCGAAGCTGTGGGGCAACGCCTTCGACCTGTGGCACCACGAGCAGGACATCCGCGCCGCCCTCGGCGAACCGGTCGACCGCGACGAGACCACCGTCCGCTTCACCATCGACCTCCTGGTCCCCGCGATCGCCGCGCACTGGCCCGCCGACACACCATCGGTCCGGGTGGTCGCCGACGACCTCGACCAGGACTGGCAACTGGGCGACGGCACCCCGGCCACAACGGTCCACACCAACGGCTACGACCTCTCCCGCGGCCTGGCGGGCCGCCGCAGTCGCGTCCAACTCGAAACGCTCGGCTGGCACAACCCCGCGCCGCACCTGGCGCACATGCCCGCGTTCGACTTCCCCGAGAAAGACCTGACCGAATAACCCACCCCACCCGCACTACCCGGCGTCCGGCCACCCCGCCGGACGCCGTCCACTCGCCCCGTCACCGACAACCCTCGAACCGGTCCCGCCACGACTCCGCGACCACGCCGAAAACACCAACTCCCGCTGTCATAAAGCCCTCGACCCGAGCCCGGCTGTGCCGCGCCTGCGCCAGTTGACCGGCGGGCGTCGCCCACTTACGCGCCTCTTCGTCAACCTCGTCCTCGTCCAGGACGGCGATCGTCCCGTCGTACCGTTTGACCACGTCCACGGTGAGGTCCACGAACGAGATCCCCGCTTCCGTCCATTCAGGCGGTGTCGACATGTCCACATAGATCGCATTCGGATTGAGCCGTTCGTCCACGCCACCACCGGGCCGGACGAAGGTCACGCCACGCTCCGAGCCGTAGAACGTCGCCACCCACCACTCGTCGCGGGGATAGCAGCGGATCACCGCATCGGCCATGCGAAACACGGTGCCGTCCCTGAGAAAAGTCGGTGCCTGGGCCAGCTGTGCCGCCCACTGGCCGTGCTCATCGTCGCCCAGAACGGCCTCCCACCACCAGCCGTGGACATGGTCGGCGCGCTTCAACTTGCGGCCACGCCGCCACACCCAGCTTGAGGACATGTGCGCCATCCTGCCGAACCCCCGCAACCGGGCTGGTTCTGGCCGAACCGAGCGCGGTCCAGTATCTTTCGCTGACGACAGCCGCAGTGCCCATCGAGGAATGAGACAACGCATGGAACTCGTACCCCGCAACCCGACCGACGGCGTCTACCCCGCCACCGACGACTACGTGCACGCCATGGAGGTGCGAGGGGCCGAGCGGATGCTGTTCGTCTCCGGCACGATGGGCCTCGACCCCGCCGGTAAGCCGGGGTCCAGCTTGGACGAACAACTCGACCTGATCTGGTCGAACATTCGCGTCATCCTCGCCTCGGCCGACATGACGGTGGACAACATCGTCCGGCTGACCAGCTACCTGCGCGACCCCGCCTACGCGGAGGCGAACGCCGCCGCCCGCGTTGCCGCGCTCGGTGACCGTCGCGTCCCCACCACCGCGATCGTCGCCACCACCTTGGACAGCGACTGGCTGGTCGAGATCGAGGTCATCGCCGCCAGCTGACCCGGCCCGCGAGCTGTCGCCACCACGCTCCCGTCCACGTGGCGGTCCGGTTCGACGCTGCCGACGCGATTCGCTTGGCCCTCAACGCGTTTCGGACACCACCACCGCGGCGACCACGGTACGAACGACACCTTGCGGCGCCACAGCACCGACCGGAACCAGATCCCGGTCCGGTCGACGCCGAGCGTCGGCCCTAGCCGCAGTGTCAACAGCAGCGCGCAGACGATCCAGGCCGTGACCAGGTATGGCAGCGGTTCCTCTCCGTCGTCGCGAAACTTTGGCCGCAACGCAAAGAACGAGCCGCACACACAGCGCACATTTCCATCGCGAGTGGGTCCGCTCGGCCGAGCGGACCCACTCCGCTAGCTGGTCACCGCTTCCAGAACGGTTTGGGATCCGTTGACGACGGCGGGGTGGCGCCGCCGGTCTCGCTCAGGGTTCGCAGGAGTTCGATGGTGCGCTGCCACAGCGATGCCAGGTCGTCTCCGGTTGGTGGGTTGGGGCGTTCGCAGGCCTCCATGCGGGGCAGGAGGTCGCGTAGGGCGGTCACCGTGTCGCCGTCGAAGGCTCCCGTGTCCCTCATGGCGTCGATGACGACGCCGAGGCGGGTGGCCAGGTCGGACAGGGCCGCTCGGCGTTCCCGGGCGACGACCTCGGGGGCCTTGAACTCCATGGTGTGGACTTCGGGGTCGAGGATGCGCCATTCGTCGTGCAGGATCTGGCGGATCTGGTCGACGTCCATGAGGGGTTGGCCGGGACCGCCCGCCGATTTGCCGAAGCCGCGGTTGGGAGCCTTGCGGGGGGCGGCGGGGCGGGCGAAGGACGGGGCGGCTCCGCCGGGTTGGGCGGGCGGGGGCGGGGCGGCGCCGTAGCCCTGGGCCATCGCCTCGGGGGCGGCGGCGGGAGCGGCCATCATGCGGACGCTGGCTCCCAGGTAGGGCGAGGGGGCGGCGGGGGTGGGCATGTCCCAGCCTTCCGGCATCTCGACCGGCTGGACGACCGTGCGGGGTTTGCCGCCTTCGGTGACGACGCGGCTGTCCACGGCGACGAAGGAGGTGAACCGGGACAGCACCCGGTGGCGCAGGGAGACGTCGACGATGCGTTTCTCGAGGTCGCCCAGGTCGGGTGAGCCGGGGGCTGAGGCGTAGCGGTCCTCCAGGTCGCGCAGGTGGGCGCGGGCCCAGGCGGGGCAGGTCAGGGCGGTGTCGTCGGTGCGGGCCGCGAGTTCGCTGGTCCACGGGGTGCCGTCCTGGCTGGTGCCGGTGAGCTTCAGGCGGGGTGTGGTTCCCGCGCCGTGGTAGCGGCCGCTGATGATCAGCGGGGCGCCGGTGAACAGGTCGGGGATGCGGTGGGGTGCCAAGGTTTCGGGTTCCAGGTCGAGGCCCTCGCCGGTGACGGTGAGGTCGGTGACGACGGGGGCGACGATCCGGCGGTGGATGTGGGCGGTGGCCTCGTCGAGCCGGTCCTCGGATTCGACGAGTTCGCAGCGGCCCCGGCCCACCAGGGCCAGCCGGTGCAGGAAACCGGCGTTCACGGCCTTGTCGATGCCGACGACGTGGACCCGCATGCCCGACAGCCGTCCGGTGAGTTCGCGCAGGATCTGGTCCTCGTTGCCGACCTGGCCGTCGGTGACCAGGATGATGACGCGGTCGCGGCCCTTCTCGCCCGCCGTCAGCAGGTCGACAGCCGTGGACAGGGGCTTGAGGATGTCGGTGCCGCCGCGGGTCTCGGTGCCCGCGAGGTGTTCGACGGCGCGGAACCGGTTGCGGTCGGTTCCGGCGCTCAAACCGTTGGGGTCCAAGCCTTCCGGGCTGGTCATGGCGGTGTCGAAGCAGCGGACGGCGAAGCGGTCGGCGCTGGACAGGGTGTCGACGATGCGGGCGGCGGCGCGACGGGCGGCGACCATCTTCCAGCCGCCCATGCTGCCGGAACGGTCCAGCAGGACCACGACGTCGCGGGGCCGGGCCCGGGGCAGGTCGGACGGCGGGATGGCGGTCAGCTGGAAGGTGCCGCTGGTCGGCTCGTTCTCGTCCGGAGCGGTCAGCAGGGAGCCGGCGACGTCGCCGGACTCGCCGTAGTCGAAGCGCAGGATGAAATCACGGTTGACCCGCTCGCCGGGTTCGATCCGCACCCGGGTGACCTCGCCGGTCTCGTCCACTGTGACGGCGTGCAGGCTGGAACGCAGTTGCCGCAACGGCAGTCCGGCCGGGTCGATGGTGACCTCGATGGACAGTCGCACCGGGTTGGGGAAGCCGGGCAACAGCACCGGCGGGGTGATGCGGGAGGCGTCGGGGACCGCGTCGGTGTCCTCGGCATAGCCCTCCCCCACCGGTGCGGCACCGGTGGGCTGGCCGGGGATGTAGCGGGGCGCGACGACCAGCGGCAGCCGCAGCGTCGCCTCGTTGTCCTCGAAGGCCAGTGGGCCGACGAGGGTGAGGGTGACGACGGCTTCCTCGCCGGCACCGAGGTTCCCGACCCGCATGGTGAACACGTCGGCGCGTTCGGCCTCGGCGATGGAGGCGCGTTTGCCCTCGCTGATCGCGGTGTCGTACAGCTGCCGTGCCTTGGCGCGTTCGTGGAGCTCGGCGGTGACCGTGCGCTCGGCGACCGTCATCGTCATATCGGTGACCGCCGCGCGTTCGGGCAGCGGGAAGATGTAGGTCGCCTCGATGGGCTCGCCGTGTGGATTGTGGAATCGCTGCGTGACGACGGTGCGGACGCCCAGGCCGGTGACGTGGCAGTTGATGTCCAGGCCGCGCAGTGGCAGGTTGCCGCGCTCGGTGGCCAGCGTTCCCAGGCCGGAGCCCTCCGTCGCCTCGGTCGGCTCGGTGTTGAAGACGGGCAGGTCGGCGATGCGCAAGCTCATGGTTTCACTCCTGTGTAGGCGGTGGTGAGTAGGCCGCGCGCCTTCAGGGCGCGCAGGAGAGGTTGTGCGGCGGCCTGTACCGCCTCGTGGTCTTCGGGGGTGGGACAGCGTGTCGCGTCCACCAGCAGGGTGAGCCCCTCGGCGAGTTTCAGCCCGTAGGACAGGTTCGCGGCGGCCGCCGGTGGCGCGTGCCCGGCCGGTTCGGCGACGGTCACGGTGACCGGCTGCGACTTCCAGAAGGCGGCCTCGACGGCGGGTACTGGCCGGGGATCGGATTCGGCCGCCTGGTCCGAGGGCTCACCGTCGAGCAGCTCCCCCGGCACCCGGGCCAGGTCGGCCAGTTCCTCGGGTGAGGCGCCCGCCAGCTCGGCCTGGATGTCCGACAGTGCCACCCCGGCGGCCTGGCGGCGTTTCACCGCCACGAGCTGCCGCAGGTGGCGCGGGCCGTACAGCGCGGTGCGCCCCCGGTAGCCCGCGGGTTTGTCCAGCAGTCCGATGGTGGCGTACCAGCGGATGGAGCGGACGTCGGGCACACCGCGCACCCGGGCGTTGCCCGGGCCGTCGTAACCGACGGCCAGTGCCGCGGCCACCCGCCGCGCCAGCTCGCCGATCGGCCAGCGTGCCTCTGTCTCTTCCATGCCACGAATCTAACACTGTCATATGACAGTGTCAAATTCAGGCGTGAATCGGCCTCGAAACCCGGCTTCACAAGCTGACATTTCGCCCATATGGGTGAGCTGGACCTTTCTACAGCGGTGCACCCCCGGTTACCTGCCGTACCCCCGTACGGTTAACGCGTGTCCGACGATCAAGACTCCGAAGAAACTCCCACCCCGGTGGTGCTCACCGAACCCCGCGACGGCGTGCCCGAGGTAGTGAGTGATCTCGAAGGTCTTCGAACCGTCGTCGACCGGTTCCGCGCCGCCACCGGTCCGGTGGCCGTGGACGCCGAGCGCGCCTCCGGGTTCCGGTACCAGCCCCGCGCCTACCTGATCCAGCTGCGCCGCGCCGGGGCGGGCACCGCGCTCGTCGACCCGACCGGCTTCGAGGATCTGCGCGAGCTCAACGCGGCGCTGGCCGACACCGAGTGGATCCTGCACGCCGCCAGCCAGGACCTCCCCTGCCTGGCCGGTGAGGGCATGCGACCGCCGCGGCTGTTCGACACCGAGCTGGCCGCGCGACTGTGCGGCTTCGAGCGGGTGGGACTGGCGGCACTGGTGGAGAAGCTGCTGGGCTTCACGCTCGAGAAGCACCACTCCGCCGCGGACTGGAGCACCCGGCCGCTGCCCGCCGACTGGCTCACCTACGCGGCCCTCGACGTCGAGCTGCTGGTCGAACTGCGCGACATCCTGGACGCCGAGCTGCGGCTGCAGGGCAAACGCGACTGGGCCGACGAGGAGTTCGCCGCCGCCCTCAACGCCCCGGCACCGGCGCCGCGCGCCGAACCGTGGCGCCGCACCTCCGGCATCCACCGGGTGCGGGGCGCCCGACCGCTGGCCCGGGTGCGGGAGCTGTGGTACCTGCGCGACGAGATCGCGCAGCGGCTCGACCGCGCGCCGTCCAAGATCGTCCCCGATCCGGCACTGGCCGACGCCGCGATCGCCGATCCCACCGACTTCGGCGAACTCACCAGCATTCCGGGTTTCCAGCGCCGCCACGGCCGCGCCAACGCGAAACGCTGGCTGCAGGCGCTGTCAAAGGTGCGGAAGCTGAGCGAGGACGAACTGCCCTCGGTCTCCCCCGCCTCGGACGGCCCGCCCTCGACGCACCGCTGGGCCTCCCGGGATCCGGCGGCCGCCGCCCGGCTGAAGCGGGCCCGGGCCGCGGTGGCCGAGGTCGCCGCCGCCCACGAGCTGCCGCCCGAGAACCTCGTCGCCCCCGCCGCGGTGCGGGCGCTGTGCTGGCAGCCGCCGCGTCCCATCACCAGGACCACGGTGGCCGAGGCGCTGGAGCACCACGGCGTCCGCGCCTGGCAGATCGAACTGGTCGCGAAGACACTGGTGGCGGCCGTCAAGGGTTGACGACCGCCACGGCAGCTTAGGTGAACTTATGTGAACTTAGGACGAAGCGGCCTTGAAGACGCCCTCGGCCAGAACCGTCGCGGCTTCCTTGGCCTCGTCGTTGGTCGCCTTGTCGGTCGCGCTGATGTACATCGTGATCGCCATGTTGCCGTCCAGGATGAACACCGACGCGGTGCCCTCGAGGTTCGCGTACTGCGAGATCTCGCCCTTGTCCCAGTCGCCGGTGAACTCCTGCAGTCCGTCGCCGCCGACGGTCTCGGTGCTCTTGTACTCCTCGTAACCGGCCTCGGCTTCCTTCGCGTCCTTGTAGGCCTTGCCCTTCACCGAGACCAGCGAGGACGAGGAACCCATCGAGGAGCAGTACATCTCGTTGTCCATCGAGATGTCGTCGAACTTGTCCAGGCCGATGGACGAGGGAACCCCCGACACGTCGACCTTGGTGCACATGCCCTCGGAGACCGCGTACTCGCCGCTGCCGCCGTCGTCGCCGCTCTCGGAGGGGTCACCGCTCTGCTCGTTGGACTTGTCGCCGCCACCGGCGGTGTCGTCGGAGCCGCCGCCACCGGAGTTGACCAGGACGATGCCCACGACCACCAGGATGATGAGGACGGCCGCGCCGCCGACACCACCGAGGATCCAGCCGAGGTTGCTCTTCTTCGGCGGCTGGCCGCCCAGGAAGGACGGCTGCTGGCCGGGCATGCCGGGCATGGGAGCCTGCGTGTACGGGTCGGGCGCCATCCCCGGAGCGCCAGGGGACATCGGCACACCGCTCATGGGCGGCGAGCCGTACGCGTCCGGGGGCGGAGTGCCGTAGGGGTCCTGCGGCGGAGCGCCGTACGGGTCGCCCTGCGGGGCGCCATAGGGGTCGCCCTGCGGCGGAGGTCCGTACGGGTCTGACGGAGGTGGCGCGTAACCACCGCCGGGCGCGTACGGGTCAGGCATTGGCTGCTGGCCCGGGTCGCCGGGCACGCCGGGCGGAGGTGGATAGGTCACGGCTGAGGCTCCTTCGAGGGATTATTCGTGCACATCATGTCGTAGGCACCAAGACTAAAGCGTCGTATTCACGTCTCACAACGACGAAACGGTAACCGTTTCGCAGAAAAACGCGGTATTTCGGGTACGTCGACGAGCATCTTGGGCCCAGCTGGTTGGAGCGCAAATGGTAACGCGCCAATATGTCATGTTTCGCGCCCGTTCCCCGCAACTCCGCACCAGGTCATTCTAGGCGCCCTAAGGTGATCAATCGCTCACAAACAGCTGTGTCGGCGCCGCCGGAGATCACCAGTTACTTGCGAGTAACATACGTCTGGATCACCCACTCTTAGGAGGCAAAACCCGTGAGCGAGCGAACCGTTCGCGAGGTCGTCTTCGTCGACGGCGTCCGCACGCCGTTCGGCAAGGCCGGTGGCATGTACGCCGAGACCCGAGCCGACGATCTCGTCATCCGCTGTATCCGTCAACTGTTGCGCCGCAATCCGGGGCTGCCGCCCGAGCGGGTGGAGGAGGTCGCCATCGCGGCCACCACTCAGATCGGCGACCAGGGCCTCACCTTGGGACGCACCGCCGCACTTTTGGCCGGGCTTCCCAAGACCGTCCCCGGCTTCTCGATCGACCGCATGTGCGCCGGGGCCATGACCGCCGTGACCTCGGTGGCCTCGGGCATCGGCTTCGGTGCCTACGACGTCGCCATCGCCGGTGGCGTCGAGCACATGGGACGGCACCCGATGGGCGAGGGCGTCGACCCCAACCCGCGGATCCTGTCCGAGAAGCTCGTCGACCCGTCCGCGCTGGTCATGGGCGCCACCGCCGAGAACCTGCACGACCGGTTCGGGCACATCTCCAAGGAGCGCGCCGACGCCTTCGCGCTGGCCAGCCAGCAGCGCTACGCCAAGCACACCGACAAGATCGCCCTGGACCTGGTCAGCATGAACACCCGTTCCGCCGAGACCGGCTGGGGCCTGGCCACACAGGACGAACCGCCGCGCGAGACCTCCATGGAGGCGCTGGCGGGTCTGAAGACCCCGTTCCGTCCGCACGGCCGGGTCACGGCGGGCAACTCCGCCGGGCTCAACGACGGCGCCACCGCGTGCATCGTCACCGCCGAGGAGGTCGCGCGCGAGCTGGACCTGCCGGTCGCGATGCGCATGGTCTCCTACGGCTTCGCCGGGGTGGAGCCGGAGGTCATGGGCGTCGGCCCGATCCCGTCCACCGAGAAGGCACTGTCCAAAGCGGGCCTTACCATCGACGACATCGGACTGTTCGAGCTCAACGAGGCCTTCGCCGTGCAGGTGCTGGCGTTCCTCGACCACTTCGGCATCAGCGACGAGGACGAGCGCGTCAACCCGTGGGGCGGCGCCATCGCCGTGGGCCACCCGCTGGCCTCGTCCGGGATCCGGCTGATGACGCAGCTGGCCCGTCACTTCGCCGCCAACCCGGGCGTCCGGTACGGCATCACCGCGATGTGCATCGGCATCGGCATGGGCGGCACGGTCATCTGGGAGAACCCCGCCTGGGAGGGTGCGAAATGAAAGCGATGAAAGAGTTCCCCGACGAGGTAGTCACCAAGTCGCTGGTGCGTTACGTCCGGGTGCCCGGTATGGACGGTGAGGCCGCCCTCATCACCCTGGACAACGGGCACGACCACAAGAAGCCCAACTCGCTGGGCCCGGCCGGACTGGCCTCACTGGACGCGGCCCTCGACGAGGTCTTCGCGCGCACGCCGAAGGTGCGGTTCGTCGCCGTCACCGGCAAACCGTTTATCTTCTGCGTCGGCGCCGACATCACCGGCATGCCGCTGATCGAGACCAAGGACGACGCGCGCACCATGGCCCGCGCCGGACACGACGTGTTCGCGCGGCTGAAGAACTCCGAGATCCCGACCTTCGCGTTCGTCAACGGCGCGGCCATGGGCGGCGGCGTCGAGCTGTCGCTGCACTGCCACTACCGGACCATCTCGGGCTCGGCGGCGGCGTTCGCGCTGCCGGAGTGCTTCATCGGCCTGGCACCGACCTGGGGCGGCACCCAGTTGCTGCCCAACCTGATCGGCGCCGACGGCGCGGTCAAGGTGATCATCGAGAACGCGCTCAACCAGAACAAGATGCTGCGGCCCAAGGAGGTCCACGGGCTGGGCATCGCCGACACGCTGCTGGAGGCCGCCGACTTCCTGGAGGAGTCGCTGGCCTGGGCCGCCAAGGTCACCGACGGCCAGATCACCGTCGAGCGCCCCGAGATCGACCGGGGCGAGGCCTGGGACGCCGCGCTGGCGCGCGGCAAGGCGGTGGCCGACATGAAGCTGCACGGCGCGGCTCCCGCGCCCTACATGGCGCTGGACCTGATGGCACAGGCCAAAACCGTCAGCTTCGAGGAGGGCACCGCCGCCGAGGACGAGGTGCTGGCCGCGCTGTTGGTCTCGCCCGAGCTGAAGTCCAGTCTGTACGCCTTCGACCTGGTGCAGAAGCGCGCCAAGCGTCCGGTGGGCGTGCCCGACAAGTCGCTGGCCCGTCCGGTCGGCAAGGTCGGTGTCGTGGGTGCCGGGCTGATGGCCTCGCAGCTGGCGCTGCTGTTCGTGCGGCGCCTGGAGGTCCCGGTCGTCATGACCGACCTGGACGAGGAGCGGGTCGCCAAGGGCGTGGGTTACGTACACGCCGAAGTGGACAAGCTGCTGGGCAAGGGCCGCATCAACTCCGACAAGGCCGCCAAGCTCAAGGCGCTGGTGTCGGGTTCGGTCGACAAGTCGGTGTTCGCCGACGCCGACTTCGTCATCGAGGCCGTGTTCGAGGAACTGGGCCTGAAGAAGCGGATCTTCGCCGAGCTGGAGGACCTGGTCTCGGACGAGTGCGTCCTGGCCACCAACACCTCCTCGCTGTCGGTGTCCGACATGGCCGCCGACCTGCGGCACCCCGAACGGGTGGTGGGCTTCCACTTCTTCAACCCGGTGGCGATCCTGCCGCTGCTGGAAGTGGTGCGCGCCAAGCAGACCGACGACGCCACCGTCGCCACCGCGTTCAAGGTGTGCAAGGAACTGAAGAAGAACGGCGTGCTGGTGGCCGACGCGCCCGCGTTCGTCGTCAACCGGCTGCTGACCCGGTTCCTGGGCGAGATCTTCGCCGCCGTCGACGAGGGCACCGACATCGAGGTCGCCGACCACGCCGTGGACGAACTGGGACTGCCGATGTCGCCGTTCGTGCTGCTGCAACTGGTCGGCCCGGCGGTGGCCCGGCACGTGGCGCAGACGCTCCACGACGCCTTCCCCGACCGCTACGGCGTTTCGTCCAACCTCGACAAACTCGTCGAGGCGGGCAAGACGAGCGTCTACACCTGGGACGCCACCGGCAAACCGTCCGTCGACCCGGACATCCCGTCTATCATGGAGTTCGGCGACAAGCCGTCCACCGCCGAGCAGATCCGCGACCGCGCGCTGGGCGCGCTGGCCGACGAGGTCCGCCGGATGCTGGACGAGGGCGTCGTCGCCGCGGCCGAGGACATCGACCTGTGCATGATCCTGGGCGCGGGCTGGCCGTTCCACCTGGGCGGGATCACCCCGTACCTCGACCGCGCCGGCGTCACGGCGAAGGTCACCGGAAAGACCTTCCACTAGCCTCCGCAGTGGACTGTAGAGCGGATGCGGCGATCGGCGCCGCATCCGCTTTTCGTCGCCCGTAAACCGAAACCGGGCGGACGACCAGGGCCGTAGTGCCCGTCACGCGGCGCTTGCGCTCGACTCCGCCGAAGAGTAGAATCAAATACCATAGTGGACTCTCAGGGCTGATCACCAATCCCATAGATGGATGTCACGATGTACGAGCCCAACACACTCACCCCGGGAACCAACTGGTGCGCCTCGATGTCGGTGCACCACCGACTTCTCGACACCGACTCCGACTACGCCACCGCGCGCCGCGACATCGAGGACTCCGCGTTCGAGTGGATCCGCTCGCGCCGGGCACGCCGCGACAACGTGATCACGATCCCCGTCGTCGTCCACGTCGTGTGGCACGACAGGTCCGAGAACATCAGCAACGGGCAGATACACAGCCAGATCGAAGTGCTCAACAACGACTTCCGCAAGAAGAACAAGGACATCGACACGGTTCCCAAGGTCTGGCAGGACATCACCGCCGACGTCGGCCTCGAGTTCGCGCTCGCCACCCACGATCCACAGGGGATCGCGACCACGGGCATCAACCGGGTCGAGACTCGAGCGGAGTCGTTCGGCGCCGAGGACGACGTGAAGTCGTCCGCCACCGGCGGAGCCGACGCCTGGCCCGCCGACCGGTACCTCAACATCTGGGTGTGCCGCCTGCGCGGCGGACTGCTGGGCTACGCCCAGTTCCCGGGCGGGCCGCCCGCCACCGACGGCGTCGTCATCACCCACCGGGGTTTCGGCGCCAACGGCACCGCGACCGCCCCCTTCGACCAGGGACGCACCTGCGTCCACGAGATCGGGCACTGGCTGAATCTGCGCCACATCTGGGGCGACGACGGCGAGGGTTGCAGCGGCGACGACTTCGTCGACGACACCCCCAACCAGGGCGGCCCCAGCTCCGGTGTACCGCTGTACCCGTCCGTCAGCTGCGACAACGGCCCGCACGGCGACATGTTCATGAACTTCATGGACTACTCCAACGACGCGGTCACCGTCATGTTCACCCAGGGCCAGGCGGCCCGCATGGACGCCTGCCTGGAAAGCGCCCGCTCCAGTTTCCTGGAGCCCGAAGCGACAGCGAGTTGATGCGCCATCGAAGACAAACTCCCCAACCGGTTGTTCCGTCGCTGGGTCCACGTCCGGGAAGAGGACGAGCCCGAGACGCGGACCTACCGTCCTTACGACTACCCGATCCCGCCCGGTCGCGGGCGGGACGGGATCGCCTTCCGGCTCGACGGCACCGTGACCCGCTACGACAGCGGGCCCACCGACGCGCCGGTCGGCGTCACAGGGCGCTGGAGCCTGCGCGACGACGACGTCCTCCAGCTCAACTTCCCCGACCGTTCCCTGGCCACCCGCTACCGACTGGTCGCCGTCGAGCCCGAGCGGCTGCGGCTGGCGCCACTGACCAGGTGATCACAAGTGGCCCCGTCTCGCCGGTACCCGACGTACCCTCGACCCATGTCCGTCCAAATCGTAGACAACCCGGACCGCAGTCGCTACGAAGCGCAGGAGGACGGCACGGTCGTCGCCTACGTCGAGTACGACCGGCACGAGGACTTCACCGCGTTCCCGCACACCGAGGTCTCCCGGGACCACCGCGGCCAGGGGCTGGCCGGAATGCTGGTGCGCCAAGCCATGGACGACATCCGCGAATCCGGGGACAAGGCGTATCCCCTGTGTCCATACGTGAAGGAATGGTTCACCAAGCACCCCGAGTACGAGGACATCATCTATCGCGTCTGAGGCGGACCCCGGGCCTTTCGAAACCCGCTAACCTCGGCGCATCGACAGATGTCCACCGATGAGGTAGCCGATGCGCGAATCCGTGGGCCGGGCCGTCCAGTCCCAGATCTACCGGGACGGCGTCTACGGCCGCAAACCCGCCGTCCCCGTCGCGGCCGCGGCACTGCGAGACGCGGCACACCGCCGACTGTCCAAACGGGCGCTCGGCTACGTCGCCGGTTCGGCAGGGCTCGAGACCACCGCGACGGCCAACCGCGCCGCCTTCGACGCCTGGCGCGTCGTCCCGCACATCCTCACCGACGTGTCCGAACGCGACCTCGGCGTCGACCTGTTCGGCCGCCGCCGCCCCACCCCCTACCTGCTGGCCCCCATCGGCGTGCTCGACCTGGTCCACCCCGAGGCCGACCTCGCCGTCGCCCGCGCCGCCACCGACGCGGGCGTGCCCATGATCGTCTCCAGCCAGGCCTCCACCCCGATGGAGGACATCGCGGCGGCCATCGGCGGCGGCAGCTGGTGGTTCCAGTTGTACTGGAGCCGCGAGGACGCCCTGATGGAGAGCTTCGTGTCCCGCGCCGAGAAAGCCGGGGCCGAGGCCATCGTCGTCACCCTCGACACCCACCTGCTGGGCTGGCGCCCCCGCGACCTCGACGACGCCTACCTCCCGTTCGCGTTCGGCCGGGGCATCGCCCAGTACACCTCCGACCCGGTCTTCACCGCGCTCGTCCGCGAACGCGCCACCCGCCCCCGCACCACCCAGCGCCCCACCCTCGCGGCCCTGTCGGCCCTGGCCTCCATCGCCCGCCACCACCCCGGCGGCTTCTGGACCAACCTGCGCTCCCCCCTCCCCCGAGCGGCCGTGGAAACCTTCCTCGACGTGTTCTCCCGCCCCACCCTCACCTGGGACGACCTGGAGAAGCTGCGCCAGCACACCACCCTCCCGATCCTCCTCAAAGGCGTCCTGCACCCCGACGACGCGGTCCGCGCGGTCGACAGCGGCGTCGACGGCATCGTCGTGTCCAACCATGGCGGCCGCCAGATCGACGGCGCCATAGCGTCCCTGGAGGCACTGCCGCGCGTCGTAACCGCCGTCGAGGACGCCATCCCGGTCCTGTTCGACAGCGGCATCCGGGGCGGCGCCGACGCCTACAAAGCCCTCGCCCTGGGAGCCCACGCCGTCTGCCTGGGCCGCCCCTACGTCTACGGCCTCACCCTCGCGGGCACCATCGGCGTCCGCCAGGTCCTGTCCCACTTCATCGCCGAGCTCGACCTCACCCTGGGCCTGTCGGGCTGCACCTCCATTCCCGACATCACCCGCGACACCCTGCGCGCGGTGTGACCCACATCCCGCTTGTCCCGGCCCAAAACCCCTGATACTGTTCGTCCGGCGCCTCCCCCGGCGCCGTCACTACGACAGGAGAAAGGAGGCGACGAGATGTTCACCCCGACTTCGGCGCTTCCGATCCACCGACTCTGATCGGTAGCGCCTCCACCTTCCTATTCGGAGGCAAAATGTTGTTCCGCCCTGCGATCGAGTCCGATCTCGACCGTGTCCTTTCCTTCGGCTCCAACGACCCCCTCAGCTGGCCCGGCGTCGACCGCCACCGCGACGGCATCGCCGACGGCTCCTGGAGCCTGTCCAACACCTGGCTGGCCCTCGACGGCGACACGCTCGTCGCGATGGCCCGCTTCTGGGCCCCGTCCCCGACCGAGGCCCCCGCCGCGATGGACGGCCTCTACACCGACGCCTCGGTCCCCGACCGCGCCGGCCTGGCCGCCGACCTCCTCACCCACGCACACGAGGCGATCGGCAAGAAACCCGAGTACCACATGTTCCTGTCCTCCCAATGGCGCGACGACACCCCCGTCGCGGACGCCGTGGCCTGGCGACTCGAAGCCCTGGCCAAGGTCGGCATGACCGACGAACTGGAACGCCTGCGCTACAAGTGGACCCCCGAAGCGGGCGTCCCCGACCCCGACCCCCGACTCGAGTTCCGCCCCGCCGACGACGCGGCCTTCCTGGACGCGTTCTGCAAGGTCAGCGCGGGCAGCCTCGACGTCGGCACCCAACAGGGCATAGCGGCCCACGGCGTCGAAGCCGAAGCCCGCGAACACATGGGGGTCTACCTCGAAATGCCCGGCGACCGCTCCTGGTGGCGCTTGGCCTACGACGCCAACGGCTCCCTGGTCGGCCTGGCGATCCCCTCCGCCAACAACGGCGGCCCCGTCGTGGGCTACCTGGGCGTCCTGCCCGAACACCGCGGCAAGGGCTACGTCGGCTCCCTCCTGGCCGAAATCACCCGCTGCCACGCCGAAACCGGGGCCACCACCATCACGGCCGACACCGACACGGTCAACATCCCGATGGCCAAAGCCTTCGAACGAGCCGGTTACGCCAACTTCGCCAACCGCCTGGTCCTGGGCGAAGCCGGCTAACCCCAACCGCCGCGGCAGGTGTGCGGACGGGGCTGACCCATTCCCCGTCCGCACGTCAAAGCCCTCGACTCAGTCAGCCACAGCCGCAGCGGCCACACGCGTGACCGTCTTGGCGCACTCGGCAAGCGTGAAGCTCGGTACCTTCACACCAGCCGACAGGCCCGGTATGAAGTCCGCCGACACCTCGGAAATGCTGTGCTTCCCGGACACGTAAACCACCAGGCACTGACCCGTGAGCTGCTGCCCGGTCGGACTGTCGGCCGCCGTCTTCCCCCGGCCGTCGACACACACCCCGACCCAGCTGTCGTCGTCCACCCCTTTAGGAGCCTTGAGCTTCTTCACCCGCTCATAATCGAAGACTTCCTCGGAACCCGGAAGCCCGACTCTTGAGCCCTCAAACGACTCGCACTCCTTCGAAAGCCACAACTCCCGCAGCTCCCCCATCGCGTCATCCACCGAACCCGCCAAGGCCAACCCCGTCGACGTCACCATCGCCATCCGCTTCCCCTGAAACGTCCGCTGTGCCCGATCCCGCTCATCCACGGCCTGCGGAGCATCCTCCACACACGGCCCCCAAGGATCCGCCACAACATTCGTCCCGTTCAACATGTAATCGGACAACGCCTCCAGATCCGGTGACACCAACGCTTCCTCAGCGATCGCCGCATAGTCCAATTCCTTCGTCGTCGAAGGACTCCCACTGGCCTCCGGCTTCTTCGAATCCGCCTTGCCACCCCCGGACGAGCACCCCGCGACCCCGAAACCCACCACCGCAACAACACCCAGCACCGCCAACCAGCACGAGCTAAAAGACTTCCCCATAGACACGGCACGACCTCCACATTGTAGGGCCGTGCCGGAACCCTCGTTGTAACTCCCGTGCGCCAACGAAAGGCGCGTGTGAAACATAACCAGCCTCACACGCGCCCAACCACCAAAACCAGTGTCAGCTTGCGGCCAACCACTAACCGGACATAGCCTCGGCAGCCACCAACCCGAGCATCAAAGTGCTCACACCGTTGAGCTCGACGTCCTGCTTCGACGTCAACTCCGCGATTCCGTTCTCCCCGACCACGTAGATCATCCGGCACTCACCGCTCTTGTCCCCGCTCTTGGTGTCCGTCACCTCGAAACAAGCACCGAACAAGAGCTCCTTCCTCAAGTCCTCAGTGGTATCCGCGTCATCGAGAAGCTTGTACTCGAACGTCCCCTCATCGGTCTTAGTCTCAAACTCCTGACATTCCTTCTCCCCGAACGCCTTCACGAGCTTCTCGAACTGATCAGCCGCCGAACCGTCAACAGCGTAGGCGTAGGCCGAAATATCCGGATCGCCCTTGAACCGCTGGTGCACACCCCCGCGCACATCACCGTGGACGCTCTCGTTCATCTCGCACTCGGGAAACGGCCGCGCGTCATCGACGCTCTTGGGCTTGTCGAACTCGGCCTTATGCTCGCTCAACGACTCCATGTCCGTTGAGACCAGCGACTTCTCGGCCTCCTTGGCCCAGTCCTTCCCCTCGTCCTTCGCCGTGCTCTCGCTCGACGTGGACTCCGCCTTCGGCTTCTCCGTATTCGCCGAGCACGCCACAAGGGCGAAACTCAAGACCGCGGCGACGCCGATGGCAATTGTTTTACGCATAGATGTTCCCCTATTTCATAAGGACTTGTTCGGATCGTTCACGAAAGTTCCAGTGCTCAGAGTTCGGGCAGTTCGTAGTACCCGGAAAGGTCATACATCAGGTCTGGAGAACACACCCCGGCATACACGCGCACTTCGTCGATGGCGCCGGAGAAGTAGGCGTCGTCACCAATTCCTCGCCCAACCTGGAACCCCGTAATCGACCACGGCCCCGCGAACGTGACCTGCTTCGGAGTTTGCGCATAGCCTGCCACCCATAGGGTCATCTCTCCGCTGATCGCGTCGTAGGTGACACCGATAGCCTGGCCGGTGGGCTCCAGGAGCGGTGGGATTCGATGGTCGATGGTGACCGTTTCACTGTCGGCAGTATCGGTTTTCGATGCCACGACTCGCCAGGCATGCGCCTCCGCCGAGTACTTGATCTCGACGAGATTGGTGTTATGACCGCGCAACGCCATTACCGTCATGTCGTGATCTGAAACCACGCTTGTGGGGCGCGCCCGAGCGATAAGGGTGAAACCCTCTTCCACGTTGACAAGGGGATCACTTGTGGACGCGTAGCCTGTGCTTCCATCCAGGCTGAGATGCCCCGATCCCAGAATCGCCGGATCGTCATCGGTGCCCGGGTAGATGTTCGCACCGTCGTGGAGATTGAGCGAAGAGCCGCCCAGGTACTCCGGAGTCGTGTCGGCGATCGTCGAATTCATCTGCCAGTATGCCGCGCGAACTGGCGATTCGCGTTGGACATCCACCTCAGCGGTGGCCGAGGATGGAACCAAGGCCAACACGCATCCGATCCCGAGAACCGTCGCTGTGGCTACTCGAGTGCGTTGGGATTGAGCAAACATGGTGACACGCATGGGCGAACCTCTTCAGGGCAAACCGCTGCTTAGGCGGACAAAATAGACAGTGGGCAGGCTGAAGCACAATGGTGGGCCATGCCGGAACCCGCGTTGAGACTTCCGTACAACGAACAGTGACGCTTGCGGGGCAAGTATCCCGGTGGGCGGGTCTGGAAACGACTAAGCCGGAAGTCCTTGGCGACAAGGACTTCCGGCCCTAAGGGGAATCAGACGTTAGGACGCCAGCTTTTCCAGGATCAGTTCGCGGACTGTCTTCGCGTCGGCCTGGCCCTTTGTGGACTTCATGACCGCGCCGACCAGCGCTCCGGCAGCGGCGACCTTGCCGCCGCGGACCTTTTCGGCTACGTCGGGGTTGGCCGCGATGGCTTCCTCTACCGCTGTGGTGAGGGCTCCCGTGTCGGAGACCACGGCGAGGCCGCGGGTGGTGGCCACCGTTTCGGGGTCGCCTTCTCCCGCTAGGACGCCTTCGATGACTTGGCGGGCCAGCTTGTCGTTTAGTTTGCCCGCGTCGATGAGGCCCTGGAGCGCTGCTACTTGGGTGGGTGTCATCGCGATGGTTTCCAGGGCGATGTCGGCCTCGTTGGCGCGGCGGGACAGTTCGCCCATCCACCATTTGCGGGCGGCTTCCGAGGTGGTGCCCGCCGCGATGGTGGACTCGATGAGGTCTACCGCGCCCGCGTTGAGGACCGAGGCCATATCGTGGTCGGACAGTCCCCAGTCGCTCTGGAGGCGTTTGCGGCGGACTCGTGGGAGTTCGGGGAGCGCTGATTTGAGGTCGGCTACCCAGGCCGGGTCCGGGGCCATGGGGGCCAGGTCGGGTTCTGGGAAGTAGCGGTAGTCGGTGGCGGTTTCCTTGCTGCGGCCCGGGGTGGTTTCTCCGGTGTCCTCGTGGAAGTGGCGGGTCTCCTGGACGATGCGTTCGCCCGCGTCGAGGAGGGCCGCTTGGCGTGGGATCTCGGAACGGACCGCGCGTTCGACGCTGCGCAGGGAGTTGACGTTCTTGGTTTCGGTGCGGGTTCCCCATTCGGCGCCGGGCAGGTTGAGGGACGTGTTGACGTCGCAGCGCATCGAGCCCTGTTCCATGCGGACGTCGGAGACGTCGAGGGAGCGGACCACTTCGCGTAGTTCGGTAACGTACGCGCGGGCTACTTCGGGGGCGAGTTTGCCGGTGCCGGTGATCGGTTTGGTGACGATCTCGACCAGCGGGATGCCCGCCCGGTTGTAGTCCACCAGGGATTCGGTGGCGCCCTGGATGCGGCCGGTCGCCCCGCCGACGTGGAGGGACTTGCCGGTGTCCTCTTCCAGGTGGACCCGTTCGATCTCGACGCGGACGGTCTCGCCGTTCACGTCGACGTCGATGTAGCCGTCCTCGCAGAGGGGCTCGTCGTACTGGGAGGTCTGGAAGTTCTTCGGCATGTCCGGGTAGAAGTAGTTCTTGCGCGCGAAGCGGCACCACTCGGCGATGCGGCAGTTGAGGGCCAGGCCGATGCGGATGGTCGCTTCGATGGCCGCGCGGTTGGCCACCGGCAGGGAGCCGGGGAGGCCGAGGCAGACCGGGCAGACCTGGGTGTTCGGGTCCGCGCCGAAGGCGGTGGCGCAGCCGCAGAACATCTTGGTGCGGGTACCCAGTTCGACGTGGGTCTCCAGGCCGATCACGATCTCGTAGCGGTCGGTGGCGTCCTCGTAGGACGGAATGGTGACAGTGCTCATCGTCTCAAAGGCTCCTTTACGCCACGTCCGGGATCTGGTCGGACAACCGTGGTTCCTGTGTGGATTCCAGTGCCGCGCCAACGCGGTAGGCGATGTCGTCGCGCATGGTGGGTGCCATGATCTGGAGACCGGCGGGCAGGCCGTCGGACAGACCGGACGGCACCGAGATGGCCGGGCCACCCGACAGGTTGGACGGGATGGTGTACAGGTCGGCGAGGTACATCTGGTACGGGTCCGCGGTGCGGGCGCCGAACTCGAAGGCCGTGAACGGTGTCGTCGGGGACACCAGGGCGTCGACCTTGGCGAAGGCGGCGTCGAAGTCGCGGGTGATGAGGGTGCGGACCTTCTGGGCCTGGCCGTAGAACTGGTCGACGTAACCGGCCGACAGGGCGTAGGTGCCCAGGATGATGCGGCGCTTGACCTCGGGACCGAAACCGGCCTCGCGGGTGGCCGCCATCACCTCCTCAAGGGAGCGTTCGCCGTTGTCGCCGACCCGCAGTCCATAGCGGACACTGTCGTAGCGGGCCAGGTTGGACGAGCACTCGCTCGGGGAGATCAGGTAGTAGGCGGGCAGGGCGTAGGTGAAGTGCGGGCACGAGACCTCCTCGACCTCGGCGCCCAGTTTCACCAGCGCGTCCACCCCGGCCTGGTAGGCGGCGATGACGCCGGGTTCGGCGCCCTCACCGGAGGCGAACTCCTTGACGATGCCCAGCCGGACGCCGCTCAGGTCGCCGGTCAGGCCCGTGCGGGCGGCTTCCACGACCGGCGGGACCGGCTGCGGGATGGAGGTGGAGTCGAGCGGGTCGTGGCCGCCGATCACCTCGTGCAGCAGCGCGGCGTCCAGCATGGTGCGGGTCACCGGGCCGGGTGTGTCCAGTGAGGACGAGAAGGCGATCAGGCCGTAGCGGCTGTTGCCGCCGTAGGTGGGTTTGGCGCCGATGGTGCCGGTGACGGCACCGGGCTGGCGGATCGAGCCGCCGGTGTCGGTGCCGATGGCCAGCGGGGCCATCCGGGCCGCGACCGCGGCGGCCGAGCCGCCGCCGGAGCCGCCGGGGATGCGGTTGAGGTCCCACGGGTTGTGGGTGGTGCCGAAGGCGGAGTACTCGGTGGACGAGCCCATCGCGAACTCGTCGAGGTTGGTCTTGCCGAGGATCGGGAGTCCGGCGGCCTTGATGCGCTCCACAATGGTGGCGTCGTAGGGCGGGATCCAGCCTTCGAGCATCTTGGACGCCGCGGTGGTGGGCAGCCCCTTGGTGACCACAATGTCCTTGACGGCGATCGGGACCCCGGCCAGCGGGCCGAATTTCCCACCAGCGGCGATCCTGGCGTCCACCGCGCGGGCGGTGGCCAGCGCGCCGTCGGCGTCGATGTGCAGGAAGGCGTGGATCTTGGGCTCCACGGCCTCGATACGGGCCAGGAACGCGGACGTGACCTGCTCGGAGGTCAGGTCACCGGCGGCGATCGCCTCGCCGAGTTCGGCGGCGGTCTTCTTGGTGATGTCGGACATCTACTCTTCCTCCCCCAGGATGCGCGGCACCCGGAACCGGTCCTGGTCGGTGTCGGGCGCGCCCGCCAGGGCGTCGGCGCGCGACAGGCTCGGGCGCGGCTCGTCGTCGCGATACACATTGGTCAACGGCACGGCGTGTGAGGTCGGCGGTATGTCCTCGGCGGCGACCTCATTGATCCGCTGAACCGACTGGAGGATCACATCCAGCTGCTGAGCGAAGCGGTCCAGCTCGTCCTCCGTCACGTCCAGGCGCGCCAAATGCGCCAGATGCGCGACCTCGTCACGGGAGATTGCGGTCATCGGCTTGTCCTTTGAAATATCGCGAAACTTTTGAGACCGGTCGAGTCTAAGGAGCAGTGATTACGCAGTGCAAACCGGTATGGGTCAGGCATGTTTCGCGACCCGGCTCAGGCGAGTTTCGCCACCGGGGCCGGAGCGTCGCGTATCTTGCGCGGCGGTGGCGGCGGCTGGTAGCGGCGCAGCCAGCTGACGAACGCCTCGGCGGGCATCGGACGGGCGTGGAACCAGCCCTGACCGGTGTCGCAACCCAGTGTGACCAGGTGCCGCCAGGTGGCCTCGTCCTCGATGCCCTCGGCCACCACCCGCAGGCTCAGCGCCCGGCCCAGTTCGATGATCGACTTGACGATCGCGACGGCGTCCGGGTCCTCCTTCATGCCGAGCACAAAGGACTTGTCGATCTTGACCTCGGAGACCTGGAGGCTGCGCAGGTGTTTCATGGACGAGAAGCCGGTGCCGAAGTCGTCGAGGCTGAGCCCGATTCCCATGGCCTCCAGACGTTTCAGGGTCGCGATGACCCGTCGGGGATCGGCCATCAGCGCGCTCTCGGTGATCTCCAGCTGGACCTGGGAGGTCGGGATCTCGTGGTGCGCCAGCCGTTCGGTGAGGTAGTCACAGAAGTCGGGGGCGTGCAGGTCGCGCACGCTGACGTTGATCGCGGCCCGCAGTTCCAGGTCGTCGGCCCGCCAGCGGGCCAGCTGTCCGACCGCCTCGTCGATGACCCGGTAGGTCAACAGCCGCATCACGGAACTGTGCTCGGCCAACGCGATCAGGTCGCCGGGGTCCACACTGCCCTGTACGGGGTGCCGGTAGCGCAGCAGTGCCTCGACGCCGAGGACCTCGCCGGTGTTCAGGTCGACCTGCGGCTGGTAGTACAGCTCGACGCCGGGCAGGCCCGGGGTGTCCAGGGCCCGGCGCAGGTCGCCCAGCAGCGCCAACCGCTGCGGCGAGTGGTGGTCGAACTCGGGGGCGTAGACGGCGATGCCGCTGCCGCGTTTCTTGGCCTCGGCCATGGCGACGTTGGCGTGCCGGAACAGCGCGTCGAAGTCCTCGCCGTGGTCGGGATAGCAGGCCACGCCGACGGCGCCGGACACGTCGAGGCTCACCTCGTCGAGCACCACCGAGGCGCCGAGGGCCGACTGCAGGCAACCGGCGCGGCGTTTGGCGTACTCGACGCCGGGGATCTCGGCCAGCAGGAACGCGAACTCGTCGCCGCCGATCCGCGCCACGACCTCATGTGGACGGTCGAAGCAGGATCTGAATCTGCGGGTCAGCTCCAACAGCAGTCGGTCGCCGACGTCGTGGCCCAGCGAGTTGTTGACCGCGGCGAAGCGGTCGATGTCGCAGACCATGACGGCGAGTTTGGCCCCGGACACCTTGGAGCGCAGCAGGTTTGCCTCCACCAGCTCCTGGAAGCCCTTGCGGTTGGGCAGGGTGGTCAGCTGGTCGGACAGGGCCACCCGTTCCCGGTCGACCGACAGCCGGGCCATCCGGTACACGGCGTAGATCGGCACCGAGGCCAACAGCACCAGCCAGGTCTGGGAGGTCGCGGCGACCGCGAGAATCGGTGCCAGCGCCAGCATCGCGGCGTGCACGATCGCCTCGGGACCGAAGGAACGCACCAGCATCCGGACCCAGGACACGCCCTCGCGCAGCGCCCACACCATGCTGACCAGCATGTGGCTGGTCAGGAACCAGGCCAACCCGGCCAAGAGCAGCGGTCCGAGTCCCGCGCCCTCGTCGATGAGGGTCGTCGAGGAGACGCCGAAGGCCAGCAGCACCAGGTGCGAGGCGGTCAGCGCCAACGCGAACTGGGCCGCGTTGAAGGCGATGCGCCAGGAGGTGGCGCGCAGTTGCGTGAAGATGAGGATCGTCACGATGGTCTGCACGATCAGTGCCGGAAGATAACCCCACATCAACAGCAGCGCCATGATGAAGCTGAGCGAGATCATGGCCGCCTGCGAGTACCGGGCTCCAGGCGGCAACAGCGGCCGCAGTTCCACCCCGATAGCCAGTGCGGCCAGCAACCACACCGCGGCGGGCACGGTCGAAAGCCCGTGCCAGACCAGTGGTGTCGTCAACAGCGTGATCGCCGTCGTGACACCGCCCACCCCGATCACCGCCGCCACGTATCCAATGAACGCCCTACGACGGCGCGTAGGGGCCGTGTTTCGCAGTGAAGCCGTCGTCATTCATTCCCTCCCGACGTCGTCACCGGCGCCAACCAATAACGGTCTTCGGCGGGCCGCCTCCGCATCGAAGCGGCACCATTAGTCCTACCTTGAACCTCCCGTAATAGGCAACGAGTATCAATCTCTGAAGTGACGGGCAATGTGGGGCACAGGGTTTTCAGAAGATGACACAAAGATGCGGCAAGCGATTGCCCAATGGGGAGTGAAAGTCGTTTCATTCCCCGGCGTCGCATATGTACCGGCTTGAGCAGGCCACCCCCAGCGGAAATGGCAATCTTGAATATCCGTATGGATGAAATTCGGTAAGTGGGTAATCAGCTACCCATCAGCCTCGATGGGCCGCACCGCATCCGGACCCTCGGACAACAGGGTCGCGAAGCCCTCGGTGTCCAATATCGGCACGCCCAGTTTGACGGCTTTGTCGTATTTGGACCCGGGCGAATCTCCGACGACCACGAAGGACGTCTTCTTCGACACCGACCCCGACACCTTACCGCCCCGCACTCGCACCGCTTCGGCGGCGCCGTCACGGGTCCAGCCCTCCAGCGAACCGGTGATGACGACGGTGAGCCCGGCCAGGTGCCGCTCCCCCGCCTCCGGGCGCTCCTCGACGAAGCGGACGCCGGCGGCGCGCCACTTCTCCAGGATCTCGACGTGCCAGTCCTCGGCGAACCACTGCTTGACGGCGGTGGCGATGGTCGGGCCGACGCCGTCCACAGCGGCCAGCCGCTCCTCGTCGGCATCGCGGATCGCGTCCAGGTCACCGAACTCGGTGGCCAGCGCCCGGGCCGCGACCGGTCCGACGTGCCGGATCGACAGGCCGTTGATGATGCGCCACAGTTCCTGCTGTTTGGCGGCCTCGATGCCCTCCAGCATCTTGGTGGCACCGGCCTTGGGGGCGCCGTCCTGGGTGGCGAAGTAGGTGACCTCCTTGTCCTTGCCGGTCTTGGGGTCCTTCTTGGGCAGTCCGCTGTCGGGGTCGAGGACCAGCGACTTGATCGGCAGCAGCTGTTCCATGGTCAGGTTGAACAGGTCGCCCTCGTCGGCCAGCGGCGGCTGCTTGGGTTCCAGCGGCTGCACCAGCGCGGTGCAGGCGACGTAGCCGAGACCGTCGATGTCCAGACACGACCGTCCGGTGAGGTACGACAGCCGCTCTCGCAGCTGCGCCGGGCAGGAACGGGCGTTGGGGCAGCGCAGGTCGATGTCCCCTTCGGACATCTGTCGCAGTTCGGTGCCGCATTCGGGGCAGTTCGAGGGCATGACGAACTCGTGCTCGTCGCCGGTGCGGGCGCCCTCGACCGGGCCGAGCACCTCCGGGATCACGTCCCCGGCCTTGCGAATGATCACCCGGTCGCCGATGAGCACGCCCTTGGCCTTGACGATGTCCTGGTTGTGCAGGGTGGCGAACTCGACCTCGGAACCGGCCACCCGCACCGGTTCCAGGACCGCGTACGGGGTGGCGCGGCCGGTGCGGCCGACGCTGACCTTGATGTCGCGCAGCGTCGTGGTGACCTCTTCGGGCGGGTACTTGTAGGCGATGGCCCAGCGCGGCGCCCGGGTGGTGGAGCCGAGACGGCGTTGCACCGCGATGTCGTCGATCTTGATGACGACGCCGTCGATCTCGTGCTCGATGTCGTGCCGGTGCTCGCCGTAGTGCTCGATGTACTCCGTGACGCCCTCGACGGTGTCGAGCACCTTGAAGTACGAGCTGGTCGGCAGGCCCCAGGCCTTCAGCGCGGCGTAGCCCTGCGACTGGTGGGTGGGTTCGAAACCGCGGCGGGCGCCGAAGCCGTAAACGGTCATGCTCAGCGCCCGGCTGGCGGTGATCGTCGGGTCCTTCTGGCGCAGCGAACCGGCGGCGGCGTTGCGCGGGTTGGCGTACAGCGGCAGCAGTTTCTGAAGCCGCTTGCCCTCGGCCTTGCGTTCCTCGTTGGCGGCGGTGATCCGCTCGTTCTCGGCGAGCCGGTCGGCGTTGAGCTTCTCGAAGGACTCGGTGGACATGAAGACCTCGCCGCGGATCTCGACGAACTCCGGTACCGGGTACTTCTTGGTGCCCTTGAGTTTCTCCGGGATCGAGGCGATGGTGCGGACGTTGGGCGTGATGTCCTCGCCGGTGGTGCCGTCGCCGCGGGTGGCGCCGCGCACCAGGACGCCGTTCTCGTAGGTCAGGTTGACCGCGAGGCCGTCGATCTTGAGCTCGCACAGGTACGCCTCACCGGGGACCTCGGCGGTGACCCGCTCGACCCAGGCGGTCAGTTCCTCGGGCGAGAAGGCGTTGTCGAGGCTGTACAGCCGCTCGGCGTGCCGCACCGAGGCGAACAGTTCCGACACGTCGCCGCCGACCTGCTGGCTGGGCGAGTCCTGGGTGGCCAGGACGGGGTGCGCCTCCTCGATGGCCAGCAGCTCGCGCATGAGGGCGTCGTACTCGGCGTCGGAGATCTGCGGGGCGTCGTCACGGTGGTACAGCTGCCGGTGCCTGTCGATCTCGGCGGCCAGTTTCGTGTGCCGCTCGCGGGCGGCGTCGAAGTCGTCGGGAACCTGCTCAGCTGCGGTGACGCGGGAACTCATACCCCAGAATCTAGTGGGTGGGTCTGACGATCTTGCGCCAGATCCACTCAGTCGTGGAGTCGTCGCGCGGCTTCCCGGCAGGCGGCCAGCAGCTCGCGGACCTGCGCGGGGGCGGTTGCGGCCAGACCGCACGCGGGCGTGACGGTCACGAGCTCGGCGAGCCGGTGCCGGGGCAGGCCCAGGCGGCTCCACAGTCGAAGGACGGGTTCGACGGCGGCCTTGCCGGACGGGACGGCCGTGGTCGCGGGGATCGAACCGGCCAGCAGGCCGAAGCCGGATTCGAGTGCTTCCCCAAGCGGGTCAAGGCTTTCGGCTTTGTCCATGTCGATCAGTGACAGGTCCAGGGCGACGGCTTTCGCGCCGGAGGAGGCCAGCAGCGCGACCGGCACGTCGGGGGCGCAACAGTGGACGATCACGGGTGCGTCGACGGCGTCGATGACGGTGGCCAGGGCGGCGCGGGCCTCGTCGTCCTCGATGGCGCGGTAGCGGGAGAAGCCGCTCTCGGTGGGGATGTTCCCGGCGAGCACCCCCGGAAGCGAGGGCTCGTCGAGCTGGAGGATCACGGTCGCGTGCGGCAGCCGGGCCTTGATCTGGGCGACGTGGGCCATGAGCCCCTCGGTCAACGAGGCGGTCAGTTCCCGGACGGCGCCGGGGTCGCGCAGCATCGCGCCGCCGATGGGGCGTTCGATGCTCGCGGCCAGCGTCCATGGCCCGGCGGCGGCGATCTTGATCGGACCGTCGTGTTCGGCGGCCTGGTCGGTGAGCGTGTCGAGGTCGCGTTCCAGGAAGTCGAGCGACCGTCGCAGGTCCATGCCGCCGCGCCGAGCGGTCTGCCACCGCTGCACCCGCAGCTCGACCGGCAGGTCGACCAGCAGCGCGGCACCGCGGCCGAGCATGTCGGCGCCGGGGCCACGGTGGGGCAGCTCCGGCAGGTGCGGGAAGTCGGGCAGTTCGCCGAGCACGAGCCGGACGGCTTCGGCGATGTCGGTGCCCGGCAGCGATCCGATGCCGGTGGTGACGCCGTAAGGCACCCCGGGTGAGGCGGTCGCGGAGCCGAGCTCCAGGTCAGCCCCGGACGCGACGATCAGCCGCGAGCCGGGCGCCACGTCCGACGACCGCGAACCTTCAGCGCGCCGGTCCCCCGCCTCGGGCTCAGACATCGGCGGGCGCGAGCGCTTCGGTGCGGGCGATGGTGGCGCTGGCCAGCACGATGTCGCCCTCGGGGTCGGGCTGGTACACCACCAGTGCCTGACCGGCCGCCACGCCCTTGGCCGGGCTGTGGAGCCGCGCGGTGATGGTGTCACCGTCGCTGGTGACGGTCGCGTCGTGCACTTCGCCGTGGGCGCGCAGCTGTACCTGGCACTCGAACGGGCCCTCGCGCTCCACGCCGTCCAGCCACACTGGCCTGTCGGCGTGCACGACGTGGACGTCGAGCGCCTCGCGGGGGCCGACTTTCACGGTGTTGTCGACCGGCGTGATCGACAGGACGTAGCGCGGCTTGCCGTCGGCGGCGGGGCGGCCGATGCCCAGGCCGTGGCGCTGCCCGATGGTGAACTGGTGGGCGCCGGAGTGGGAGCCCAGCACCTCACCGGAGGCGGCGTCGACGATGTCACCGGTCTTGGACCCCAGCCGCTGGTTGAGGAAGCCCTGGGTGTCGCCGTCGGCGATGAAGCAGATGTCGTGGCTGTCGGGTTTGTCGGCCACGGCGAGGTCGCGGCGGGCGGCCTCGGCCCGCACCTCGTCCTTGGTGGAGTCGCCGAGCGGGAAGACCGCCCGCGACAGCTGGGCGGCGTTGAGCACCGCCAGCACGTAGGACTGGTCCTTGCCGAGGTCGACCGAGCGGCGCAGCACTCCGTCGGCGAGCCGGGCGTGGTGGCCGGTGACCACGGCGTCGAAGCCCAGCGCCACCGCCCGGTCGAGCACGGCGGCGAACTTGATCTTCTCGTTGCAGCGCAGGCACGGGTTGGGGGTGCGCCCGGCGGCGTACTCGGCGACGAAGTCGTCGACGACGTCCTCGCGGAACCGCTCGGCCATGTCCCACACGTAGAAGGGGATGCCGATGACGTCGGCGGCGCGGCGGGCGTCGCGGGAGTCCTCCAGCGTGCAGCAGCCCCGGGCCCCGGACCGGAAGGTCTGCGGGTTGCTGGACAGGGCCAGGTGCACGCCGGTGACGTCGTGGCCGTCCGCCACGGCACGGGCGGCGGCCACCGCGGAGTCGACGCCGCCGGACATGGCGGCCAATACACGCAAGGTCACCGCCCCAGGGTAGCCATTTGCGCTCGATCACATCCGGGCGCTATGGCCAGGCCCACGAACTAGACCGACTTGACGGCTCCGGCGTCGATGAGGTGGTCGCTGCCGACGATGCTGTCGGCCAGCGGCGAGGTCAGGTAGGTGACGAACGCGGCGACCTCCTCGGGTTCGACGAGCCGCCCGGTGGTGAGGCCCAGCTGGCCGGGCATCGCCTGCAGCAGCGCCTCGTGGCTGATGCCCAGCGACTCGGCCAGTTTGGCGCCGTGGCCGTCGGGCGACTCCCACATCGCGGTGCGCACCGGCCCCGGGGACACGGTCTTGACGCGCACGCCGCGCGGACCGAACTCCTCCGACATCGACTTGCCGAACGCGTCCAGCGCGGCCTTGGCGCTGGCGTAGGGCAGCGGGTTGCCGCCGGGGACCTTGGCGCCGATCGAGGAGATGTTGACGATGACGCCGCCGCTGGCCAGCAGGCCGGGCATCGCGGCGCGCGCGGTGCGCATCGCGGCGAAGAAGTTGAGTTCGAAGGTGTCGCGCCAGGTGGCGTCGTCGAAGTCGAGCAGGCCGCCCAGCTGCGCGCCGTCGCCGCCGCCGACGTTGTTGACGAGGATGTCGAGGCCGCCCAGTTTCTCGATGGTCGCGGCGACCAGCTCGGCCGGGGCGTCGGGGTGCGACAGGTCGGCCGGGATGGTGATGGCGCCGGTGGAGCGCAGTCCGTCGGAGATGGAGCGGGAGGCGGCGACCACGCGCACGCCTTCGGCCTCCAGGGCGCGGACGGTGGCCAGTCCGATGCCCCGGCTGGCGCCGGTGACCAGTGCGATCTTGCGGCTCAGTTGCAGATCCATGGAACTGTCCCTTCAATTTTGATCATGTGCGATACAGTTAACCTATTACTTGCAACAGCAATGTTGCAAGTAATGCGACATACTTAACACGGGTGTAGTGTTCACTGCTGTTCACGAAGGGATGGCCACCATCGATGCCTGATTCGCCGCGGGCGCTGCGCGCCGACTCCGAACGGACGCAGCGGCAGATCCTGTGCGCCGCGCAGAAGGTGCTCAGCGCCAATCCCGCCGCGACCATGGCCGACGTCGCCGAGGCCGCGGGGGTCGCGCGCACCACGGTGCACCGGCGCTTCACCAGCCGGGAGACGATGATCGAGGCGATGGCGGAATGGTCCGCCCGCCGGGTCTACGACGCCGTCGACGCCGGCGGGGCCGACACGGCGCCGCCGCTGGTGGCGCTGTACCAGGTGACCGCGCGGGTCCTCGAGGTCAAGATCGACATGCCCGACGTGAGCCGTCAGGCCGCGCCCAACGCCGCCACCCTGGAGATCCAGTCCAAAATGGCGGAGAAGTGCCGGGAACTGTTGCGGCGCGCGCAGAAGAGCGGCGTGATCCGTCCGGACGTCGATCTGGACTGGGCCCGGCGCGTGTACTACGCGCTGATCCACGAGGTCATCGACGAGGACACCGCCGACGCCAACGAACTGGCCACCCGGGTGGTGGACACGCTGCTGCGCGGGGTCGGCTCCGGTACCTCGCTGTCGTTAGGACAGTCCGGCGGTGCGAGCGCGTTCCACCGCGCCGGGCAGGGCCGCGATCAGGGCGTCCACGTCGGCGGTCGTGGAGGTGTGGCCGAGGGTGAAGCGCAGCGAGGAGCGGGCCAGGCGTTCGTCGTGGCCCATCGCCAGCAGCACGTGCGACGGCTGCGCGACCCCGGCCGAGCAGGCCGAGCCGGTGGCGCACTCGACGCCCGCGGCGTCCAGCAGCATCAACAGCGCGTCGCCCTCGCAGCCGGGGAACGAGAAGTGCGCGTTGCCGGGCAGCCGGTTGTCGGGGTCGCCGTTGAGGACGGCGTCGGGGATGGCGGCGCGGACGCGCGCGATGAGGTCGTCGCGCAGTTTGGTGAGGTGCTTGGCGGTCTCCTCCTGGCCGGTGACCGACACGTCGACGGCGGCCGCGAAGGACACGATCCCGGCGACGTCGACGGTGCCGGAGCGGACCTCGCGTTCCTGGCCGCCGCCGTGCAGCAGCGGGACGCACACGGCGTCGCGGCGCAGCAGCAGCGCGCCGACCCCGGCGGGGCCGCCGAGTTTGTGGCCGGTCAGCGCCAGGCTGGTCAGTTCGGTGTCGGCGAAGGACACCGGCAGTTGCGCCACCGCCTGGACCGCGTCACTGTGACAGGGCACCCCGGCCGCCGCCGCGGCCGCGGCGATCTCGACGACGGGCTGGACGGTGCCGACCTCGTTGTTGGCCCACATGACGGTGGCCAACGCGATCTCGTCGCCGTGTTGTTCGAGGGCTTCGGCGACCCGCTCCTCGGCGAGCCTTCCGGTGTGGTCCACCGGCAGCCAGATCGCTTCGGCGCCTTCGTGTTCGACCAGCCAGCGCACGACGTCGACCACGGCGTGGTGCTCGGTCTCGGCGGCCAGGATCCGGGTGCGGGACGGTTCGGCGTCGCGGCGGGCCCAGAACTGGCCCTTCAGCGCCAGGTTGTCGCTCTCGGTGCCGCCGCCGGTGAACACGACCTCGCTGGGTGCCGCGCCGAGCCGGTCGGCGATGAGTTCGCGGGCCTCCTCGACCCGGCGCCGGGCTGTCCGCCCCGAGGCGTGCAGTGAGGAGGGGTTGCCGATCTGGGTGGCCGCCTCGAGATAGGCGTCCCGTGCCCGCGGCAGCATGGGCGTGGTCGCGGCGTGGTCAAGGTAAGTCATGTCGGGTTTAGCGTATTCGGTCGCGATCCATATCTTGCCTACAGCCGCCGAACAGGCCAAGATGTCAAGCATGCCAAACAAATCAGTGGATTCTCGTCCCGAGATCACCGACCCCGATGTCGCCACTGCCTTGGCGCAGGGACCGTTTCACGCCGCTCTTCGTGCCGCCATCCACGCCCGGGGCCTCGGCCTCGACCGGTTGCGGCACCGGCTTCTGGCCCGCGACCTCAATGTTTCGACAACATCCCTCAGTTATTGGCAACACGGGCGCACGCAGCCCGAACACCCCAAATCCCTGGAAGCCGTCGCCGCTTTGGAGGAGATCCTGCAGCTGCCTCACGACAGCCTGCGATCTCTGCTCGGTCCGCGGCGCGCCCGGGGTCCCCGCAGCCTGCGGGTGCAGCAGCGCCGTCCCGAGGCCGTCATCGGCGGCGGACCGGCCAT
This sequence comes from Stackebrandtia nassauensis DSM 44728, assembly GCF_000024545.1. Classification (GTDB taxonomy): domain Bacteria; phylum Actinomycetota; class Actinomycetes; order Mycobacteriales; family Micromonosporaceae; genus Stackebrandtia; species Stackebrandtia nassauensis. Next base: position 2,499,628 of record NC_013947.1, on the reverse strand, counting down.
GAAGGAGCTGTGCGACCGGCTTCCGGCCGCACGCGAACATCATCTTGACGTGGTGACCCAGCAGGTCACCGCGACCATCGACGCGAAGGGACGCGACGCGGGGCACCGGATCACGATGCTGGTGCGCGCGCGTCGCAATAATGTGGACCGGCATATCGCGCTGTTCCGGGGCGACCCGGGCTGCGATGTGGACGCCGTGCGCGTCATCGCCCACCGCGACTGTGTCGTGGGGCGGGTGGTGCGGCACTCGCGCGAGCCGGTCATGCTCGCCGAGATCCTGTTCGGAGCGACCCTCGACCAGGGGGACACGCATCTGTTCGAGTTCGAGATCGCCGACGGCACCGGAGAACCGGCCAAATGCTACGGACACGGTTTCCGCTATCCGGTCGAGCACTACACGCTTCAGGTGCGGTTCGACCCGGATCTGTTGCCGCGCCGGATCTTCCGGTTCGCGCAGTCCCGACTCAGCACCGAGATGCGCGAGACCGGGGACGTGTCACTCAACAGCTGGCTGACCGCCCAGATCTCGCAATCCCACGTGGAGCCCGGCGCACTGGGCATAGGGTGGGAATGGTGATTCGTGGCGATTTGTATATTGATTAACTGAAATACGTAATATTGTATTGGGCCTCCGCCATCGCTACCCTTCGGTGGCCGTCCGGCATCTAGGATTCGACTTCGGACGGACTTCACATCCATCTTGGAGGCCCAATATGAAACGCGGTAAGTACCGGACACTGCTTGCCTGCGGAACCGTTTTCGCGTTGGCGCTCACCGGCTGGGGCGCGAGTGTCGCCCTCGCCGACGACGCCGACGTCAAGAAGGCGGTCGCCGACGCCCTCATGGACGCCAAGGCCGATCAGGCGCGCACCGCCTACGGTCTGTCCACCGAGGCCGGTCTGGAGACGCTCGTGGAACCCAAACGCACCTCCGCCGACGGCGAGTGGGTCTTCGGGGGCGGGGTGTTCCTGGTTCCCAAGGACAGCCACGCCTCGCCGGTCACATCGCTGTTCTTCGCCCGCGACGGCGGCGACGGCTGGCAGGTGGCGCTGAAGGGGACCAGGGAGTTCGCCGAGGCCGCCCGGCAGGCTCCCGGCGAGATCCTCATCGACGAGGGTGAGCGCAAGGCGCTGGCCGCCACCGCCAAGCCCGCCGCCCGGCCGTACGACCAGCGCGAGCCCACCGGGCTGGCGCTGCCGTGGGCGCAAGGGCAGGGCGACTGGCGGCACTGGGGCGTGCACGGCAACTCCGGCACCTCGCGGCCGTACAACTCGATCGACTTCTACGGCGGCGACGGACAGGTGCGCGCCTCGGCGGGTGGTTACCTGTATCGCTACTGCGGCACCGACACTCCGCTGATCGAAGTGGAGCACGGCAACGGCTGGACCACCGGCTACTACCACACGGTCGAGCAGACCGACGTCACTGACGGTGCCCAGGTCGCCGCGTACGACTACATCGGACGCATCGGTGAGCAGCTGCCGTGCGGCGGCAGTGCCAACGGTGATCACGTCCACTGGACCCTGTGGAGCGGCGGGGAGCCGGTCGGTGTCGACGGCAAGGACATCGGCGGCTGGACCTGGCGCGAGGAGCCCGAGGCGTACAAGGGTTGGGCGGAGCGTGACGGCGAGCAGATATACAATTCGGACTGCTGCCTGACCAATCACGGGCCGAGTCAACAGTAGATGGACGTTGTCGGGTGCTAGCAGGTAATTCACTTATCAAATTAAGTGAAATGTACCGGCTTGCACCCGATTGGACCTCCGGATAGCCTCGGCACACTCACCAATCAATTTGCATATTTCAATGCTCTGATCGGTGTTTCGCCCGAGATCCATGGAGGCCCGACATGGAACGATTCAACCTGCCCAAAACCATCGCCGCGGTCATTGCGGCCATAACCATCACGGTGGTGGGCGGCGGCTCGACAGCTGTCGCCGCACCACCGAATCTCAAGGACACGGTGGCCGCCACCCTGGTCGCTGAGAAGGCCGACGAGGCCCGCGACTCCTACGGGGTCTCGACCTCGGCCAACCTGTCCACTCTGGTGGAAACCAAGCGCACCTCCGCCGACGGCCTGTGGGCCTTCGGCGGCGCGGTGCTGAAAGTGCCCTCCTCCAGCCACGCCAGTCCGGTCACGGCGCTGTTCTTCGCGCAGCGCACCATGAACGGCTGGGAGGTGGCGCTGAAGGGGACCGAGGAGTTCGCCGAGGCTGCCCGGCAGGCGCCCGACGACATCCTCCGCGACGAGGGAGAGCGCGACGTCCTGGCGGCCACCGCGAAACCCCGAACCGCCCTGGCGCCCACCGGTCTGGCCCTGCCGTGGGCCAACGGTCAGGGCGGCTGGCGGCACTGGGGCGTGCACGGCAACTCCGGCACCTCCCGGCCCTACAACTCGATCGACTTCTACGGCGGCGACGGACAGGTGCGCGCCGCGGCGGGCGGCTACCTGTACCGCTACTGCGGCACCAGCACCCCGTTGATCGAGATCGAGCACGACAACGGCTGGACCACCGGGTACTACCACACCTGGAACCAGACGACGGTCGCCGACGGCACCAAAGTGGGCGCTTATGCCTACATCGGACGCATCGGCGAACAGCTGCCGTGCGGTGGCCGCGCCAACGGCGACCACGTCCACTGGACGCTGTGGCAGGGCAACACCGCGGTGACGGTGAACAACAAGGAGATCGGCGGCTGGACCTGGCACGAGCAGTCGCAGGCGTACCGGGGTTGGGCGTCGCGCAACGGCGTCAACATCTACAACTCCGACTGCTGCCTGACCAACTACGGTCCCGGCAGCGGCACGACCACCGGCCGGGCCCACAACCCGGACGGGGTGGTCAACGTCCGCACCGAACCCAAGGCCAACGCCACTGTGTTGCGCACCATCGCGCACGACACCGAGGTGGAGCTGGAGTGCTATGTCCGGGGCGACACGATGACCGGCCCGTGGGACAACACTTCCGACGTGTGGGACCGGCTGCCGGGCGGTGGCTATGTCTCGGACGCCTGGCTGGACACCGGTTCCGACGAACCGATCGTCGATCCCTGCTGAGGAGAGGACACGAGAACGGCGGCCCGCAATGACTTGCGGGCCGCCGTCGGTGGTTCTAGGAGCGGCGGAACTTCGCCACCAGTGCCCAGGTCGCGGGCAGCAGGGCGGCGGCGGCGACGAGCTTGATCAGGTCGCCGACGAGGAAGGGCACCGCGCCCTTCAGCAGGCCGTCGGAGACGCTCATGCCGGTGGCCAGGATCAGGTACGGGACGCCGAAGGCGTAGATGGCGAGGTTGCCCAGGACCATCAGGCCCGCGGTGCGCACCAGGGTGCGGTCACCGCCGCGCTTGGCCAGCGCGCCGACCAGGGCGCCCGCGGCCAGGTAGCCGATGATGTAGCCGAAGCTGGCGCCCAGGCCCGAGGTGCCCTCGGCGAACCACGGCAGGCCCGCGACACCGGCGGCCAGGTACAGGCCCATGGCGGCGGCCGCGCGTACCGGGCCGAGAGCGGCGCCGACCAGCAGCACGGTCAGGGTGGTCAGGACGAACGGGACCGGGGTGATCGCGGGGATGGTGAAGGCGATCTGGGCGGAGGCCCCCGTCAGCGCCGCGCCCGACGCGACGAGGACGAGGTCGCGCGCCCAGGCGTTGACCTTCGTCGTGGGGATGAGGTCGGCGAGCACCATGCGCGGTGCGACGGTCGCGGCATGCGAGGACATTAAGTGATCCCTCCAAATTCTGTTGCAGGAACCCGATAAAACGGGGGCGTCCTTAACGTACCGCATCCTGCGGGAACCCCACAATGACCGTGGCGCCGACGGGACGAGGATCCCATCGGCGCCATCGGGTCGTATCGACTGCTAACCGCGACGTTTGCGGATCTCTTCGCCCGCTTGCGGAAGCACGGTGAACAGGTCCCCCACGACGCCGTAGTCGGCGATCTCGAAGATCGGGGCGCCCTCGTCCTTGTTGACGGCGACGATCGTCTTGGAGGTCTGCATGCCCGCCCGGTGCTGGATGGCGCCGGAGATGCCCGCCGCCACGTACAGCTGCGGTGAGACGGTGGTCCCGGTCTGTCCGACCTGGAACTTGTGCGGGTAGAAACCGGAGTCGGTGGCGGCGCGCGAAGCACCCACCGCCGCGCCCAGCAGGTCGGCGAACTCCTCGATGACGCTGAACTGCTCGGCCGAGCCGACACCACGGCCACCGGAGACCACGATGTTGGCCTCGGTGAGGTCGGGCCGGTCACCCTTGGGCTCCACGACGGTCTCCTCCACCGTGACCAGCTTCGAGGAGTCGGCGACCGACACCTCGACGGCCTCGATGGTGGCGGTGGCCGGGGCCGGTTCCGGGGTCACCGAGTTCGGCTTGACCGTCACCAGTGGAATGCCCTTGGCCACCTTGGACTTCACGACGGTGGCACCGGCGAAGATCTCCTGGGTGGCGGTGCCGTCTGCCTCCAGGCCCGTCACGTCGGTCAGGACGCCGTTGTCGAGCGCCACGGCGACCCGTCCGGCGATCTCCTTGCCCTCCTGGGTGCTGGGGACCAGCACCGCGGCCGGGGACTTGGCGGTGACGAGCGCCGCCAGCGCGTCGGCCTTGGGGGCCACCAGGTACTTGTCCAGTGCCTCGTCCTCGGCGGCGTAGATCTTGGCCGCGCCGTACTCGGCGAGATTGTCGGCGATGGACGCCGCGGTGCCGGGTGCGCCCAGCACCACCGCGGACACCTCGCCCAGCCCGCGGGCCAGGGTCAGCATCTCGTAGGTGAGTTTGTTCGCTCCGGTAGCGACGACGAATACTTCAGCCATGTCAGGTCTTCTCCTTCGCTACACGAACTTCTCGGAGGCCAGGAACTCGGCCAGCGACGAGCCGCCGGAGCCCTCGTCGGTGATCTTCTGGCCCGCGCCGCGCGGCGGCCGGGGCTCGGCCGACACCACGGTGCTGGTGGCCGCGCCCGCGCCGACGGTGGCCGGGTCGATGTCCAGGTCAGACAGCGACAGCGTCTCGACCGGCTTGCGCTTGGCGGCCATGATGCCCTTCAGCGACGGGTAGCGCGGCGTGTTCATGCTGTCCCACACCGAGACGATGGCCGGAGCCGCGGCGCTGACGACCTGGTAGCCGTCCTCGGTCTGACGCTCGACGGTGATCTTGCCGCCGTCGACGGTCAGCTTGCGGGCTCCGGTGAGGGCCGCGATTCCCAGCCGCTGACTCAGCATCTGCGCCATGACCTGGGTACCGCCGTCGGTGGACTCGGCACCACACAGGACGATGTCGTACTCCTGCTTGCCCAGCGCCCCCGCCAGGATCTTGGAGGTGGTGACCGCGCAGGAACCGTGGATGGCGTCGTCGACGACGTGCACGGCCTTGTCGGGACCCATGGACAGCGCCTTGCGCACCGATTCGGTGGCGTGGTCGGGGCCGACGGTCAGCACGGTGACCTCGCCACCGGTCTCCTCGGCCAGCACCAGGGCAGCCTCGATGGCGTTTTCGTCGATCTCGCTAATGACATTGGACGCCGACGCACGGTCGACGGTGAAATCGTCGGAACTCAGGTGGCGCTCCAGACTGGAGTCCGGCACCTGCTTGACGAGGACAACGATCTTCATCGTCTTGACTTACCTCCTGCGGCCTTAAGGAATGTTCAGCGCCCTATCTTCGCCCTTATCCGGTGCAGTGTGAGCGCCGGGTCTCAACCAGCGTGGCGAATAGTACCCCACGAAGTTACCCGCGAGTAACTACGGCCACCGCGGGGTAGCAAGCCCCACAGCGGCCGAAGTCGGCTACCGGCCCGGGATACCCGTACCCTTGAACCTGTGGCGCGTGAGACCAGACAGGCGACCATCGCACTTGTCGGCATCGACGGCGCCGGGAAAACCACCCAGGCCAGGTGGCTGAAGCGGTGGCTAACTCAACTCGGACATCCGGTGCGTTATCGCATGGTGGCCAGCGGCCGTCGGGTGCTGGGCAACACCGCCCGCAGGCTGGGCCGTCCCGACTCGGTCGCCCTGCTGGGCCCGGGAATGGCGATACGCGCCGAGACCCTGCTGCGCTACTGGAATCTGACCGTCGGCAACGGCGGCGGCATCCTCATCGCCGACCGCTACGCCGTGTGCCAGTACGCCCGCACCCGGGTCGTGTACCCGCGACTGGAACCGTGGGCGCGGCGGCTGCTCGGCCGGGTGCCGCCCCCCGACCTCACCCTCTACCTGGACGTGGCGCCCGAGACCGCCCACCTGCGGGTCAAGACCCGCGGCATCGACGAGGAACCGGTCGACTCACTGGCCGCGATGGACAGCGCCTACCGGTCGCTACCCGAGTTCGCCAGCTTCGCCATTGTGGACGCCAACCGGGACCCCGAGGAGATCGCCGAGACCATCCGTGACGAAGTCCGGACGGCCCTGCCGCGTTTGCTGGATGGCCGTACATAATTGACCCATGGGCCGCATAGTCGGGTTGTTCGTCCTTGTCGCGCTGGCGCTGGTGATCGCCGCCATCGCCGACTGTCTCGGTGGTGAGAACGAGCCGCGTCGTCTCACCCGTCGCCTGTGGGCGGCGATCATCCTGCTGCTGCCGATCGTCGGACCCATCGCCTGGTTCACCTCCGGTCGGCCCCGCTCCGCCGAGCGGCGGCCCCGTCCGCGCCCGAAACTGGCCCCGGACGACGACCCCGAATTCCTGCGTGACCTGGAACGACGCCTGCGTGAGGACGAGGACGGCAAATAAGGTTGCGATTGGGTAACAAACTGCCGTGGAGCGCAGCCGGGGTGCTGTCTGATTCGTTCCGACTGTGACGGGACGCCGCGAACGGACTTCGCGTCGGCAGCGCCGCCGTCTCACAGATCGAGGACAGTCCCATGCGTTCCGCATCACATCGCGTCATCGCCGCGGCGGCCGTCACCGCGCTCGCCGCGCTGACCGTCGGCCCGGTGACCGCGGCACCCGCCCACGCCGCCGGTGGCCTTCGCACCCACATGGACTCGTTCGACGAGTACCCCGACCTGCCGCCGGGCCAGAATCTCGGCTGGATCGTCATGGCCGTCAACGAGAGCGGCAAGCCCTACACCAATGTGGAGCTCAGTATCGACTTCCACGAGGCCGACGGCGAACTCGCCGCGGTCAAGGCGATCGAGAGCACCCAGGACGCCATCGACTGCGAAGAACCCGACGAGGGGCGTTCGTTCGTGTGCGTCATCCCGGAGCTGAAGGACGAGCAGAACTTCGACTTCGAGCTGGCGCTGCGCGACGGCGCCGACCGGGTCAACCACGGCGTCACCACCGCCGAGGCCGTCATGCGCGTCGACGGCAAGGAGATGTCCCGCGACACCGCCACCCTGGACGCGAGCCTGCCGCTGGACAAGGACCGGATCACCGATGTCAACGCGCCGAAACAGGTGTGGTCGCATCAGGTGTTCGGGGACGACGACGCCGACGGCGCCGAGCTGTCGTTCACGGTGCACAACAACACCGACAAGAAGCTGAGCGACGCCAGTCTGTTCGTCAAGACCGACGAGAAGACCGGGATCGTCCCGGGCACCGAGATAGCCGACTGCACCTATGACGCCAGTGGCACCCAACTGGGTTGCTACATAGGGGAACTGGGGCCGGGCGAGTCACGGCAGTACGCGTTCACGTTGTGGGCCAAGGACAAGAACGCTTGGAAACACGCCAAGCCGGGCAAGGTCACGATCGACGTCAGCTATATCCACAATCAGCACAACGACGCCTGGGGGCACGCCGAAGCGCCGATCAAGCTGGTCAAACCTGGCGGCGACGACGTGTTGCCGGTGACCGGATCCAGCCTGAGCACGACGATCGCGGTCGGTGCCGCGGCGATACTGCTGGGCGTGGCGGTGCTGTTGGTGGTGCGCCGTCGATTGCGAACAGGTAACGAAAACTTAAAACTCGCAGCCGGGGACGCGGCGGCTTCGTTTCCACATTGACCCGAAAACAAGGACAGGTTTATGCGTTCCCTACTGCTTCGTTTTTCCGCGATGCTCGCCGCCACCGGGCTGGCGACAATGTCGGTGCTGGCGGTGGCGGCCACTCCCGCCGCCGCCGACGACGGCTTCGAGATCTGGATGAAGGGCTTCGACGAGTACCCCGGCTCGGATTCGGTCGACTGGCCGGTCTCGATCGTCAACAACACCGACAACGACCTCAAGAACCCGACGTTGCGCCTGAGCCTCTTCGAGGAGGAGGACGACCTCAGCGCGCTCGTGTTGAGCACCGATGACACCGCCTGCGAGAAGACCGACACCGACGCCGGGATGGACTTCACGTGCGTGTTCCCGAACCTGGCGGCCAACTCCGAGACCACCATCGACTTCACGATGAAACTGCGTGAGGGCGCCGACCGCGTCAACCACGGCCTCAGTTACGCGACCGCGCAGCTGCGCCAGCCCGACGCCGAGGACAACCCGACCTACGCCGAGAAGATGGTCACACTGGACGCCAGCCTGCCGCTGGACGACGAGGGCCGCATCACCGACCTCAAGGCTCCCAAGCAGGTGAGCTCCGACCAGGTGATCGGGGGCGACGGCAAGGGCGAGGAACTGTCGTTCACCGTCGTCAACAACGACTACGACATGGGCACGCTGGTGCACGCGAACCTGGTCGTCGCCGTCGACAGGAAGACCGGCATCGTGCCCGCCACCGAACTGGACGGCTGCGAGTACAGCAAGGGCCGCACGGTGCTGACCTGCCCGATGGAAGGCTTGGGCGCCAAGGACAAGCGGGATTACGCGTTCACGCTGTGGGCCAGGGACGCCGACGCGTGGCAGAACGCCAAGCCCGGCAAGGTCAACATCGACATCGTCATCCCGCACGGCGACCACGAGGACACCTGGGCGCACGCCGACGCGAAGACCAAGCTGGTCAAGGGCAACGGGAACGGCTCGCTGCCGGTGACCGGGTCCAGCCTGACCACGCCGATCGCGGTGGGGGTCGCGGCGGTGGTGCTAGGTGTCGTCGCGCTGCTGGTCACCCGCCGCCGCAAGACCACCGGAGGGGTTACGAGCGAGTAGGGCACAATCGGCGGGTGCGTATTTTGATGCTGAGCTGGGAATACCCGCCCGTCCTCGTCGGTGGCCTCGGCCGCAGTGTTCACGCCCTGGCCACGGCGCTGGCCGCCGAGGGGCACGACGTCACCGTGGCCACCCGCCACGGTGACCACCCCGACGGTTCAGCGGCGGCCTTCGACGAGACCGTCGACGGGGTGCGCGTCGTGCGCGCCCCGCAGGACCCGCCGCTGTTCCCGTTCACCGGCGAGACGCTGCTCGAGTGGACGATGGCGTTCAACCACTCGCTGACGCGTACGGCGCTGCGGGCCTGCCGTACCCAGGACTTCGACGTCATCCACGCGCACGACTGGCTGGTCACCCACGCGGCGGTGACCCTCAAGCACCATCTCGACCTGCCGCTGGTGGCGACGATCCACTCCACCGAGGCCGGGCGTCACCACGGCTGGTTGCCCGACGACACCTCCCGCGCCATCCACTCGATCGAATGGTGGCTGACCTACGAGTCCCGCCGGGTGCTGGTGTGCTCCAAGCACATGCGCTGGGAGGTCAACCGGCTGTTCGAGCTGCCCGAGGACAAGACGCTCGTGGTGCCCAACGGCGTCGACGCCCGGGTGTTCGCCGTCGAGGACACCGTCCCGGACCGGGAGGCGGGGCCGGTGGTGGTCAGCGCCGGGCGGCTGGTGCACGAGAAGGGCGTCCAGGATCTCATCGACGCGGCCGCGATCCTGCGGGAGAAGCACCCCGGGTTGCGGGTGCTGATCGCCGGTGAGGGTCCGCACGAGGAGGAACTGCGGGACCAGGCGGTGCGGCGGGGCCTTGAGGACACTGTGGAGTTCCTCGGTTTCGTCGAGGGCGCGGCGCTGCCGCGACTGTTGGGCGGGGCGGACTGTTTCGCGATCCCCAGCCGCTACGAGCCGTTCGGCATGGTGGCGCTGGAGGCGGCGGCGGCCGGGACCCCGGTGGTGGCCGGACGCAGCGGCGGCCTGGCCGAGTTCATCGTGGACGGTGAGACCGGTCTCACCCACACCCCCGCGCGGCCCGAGGAACTGGCCGAGGCGATCTCACGGGTGCTGTCGGAACCGGAGCTGGCCCGGCGACTGCGGGACGGCGGCCGGGCGATGGTGAGCCAGCGGTTCGGCTGGGGGCCGATCGCGACGGCCGTCATCGCCGCCTACGCGCAGTCCGAGATCGGCGAGCGCGCCGTGGAGGCGGAGCTGGCGGCGCGGGAGCTGCGGGTCGTGATCCCCGAGGGCAACCTGCTGGACGCGGGCTGAGGGCACGCGAAACGGCCGGGCGATACCCCGCCCGGCCGTTCGACGTCGTGTGACTACTCGGCGGCTTCGCCGAAGGCGCCGGCGTCCACCAGTCGCTTGGTGGTGTCGGCCCAGCCCTGGGACGGGTACTGCTCGGTGAAGTTGTCGAGCTCAGCCCGGATCTTGTCGCCGTGGCCGGCCTCGGCCAGCGACTTGATCTCCTCGGTGAAGGCGTCGGAGTCGGTGGACAGGTGCACGGTCTTGCCGGTGGTCAGGTTCCGGATGTAGACGTGCTTGCCCTTGTTGAGCGGGATCAGGTACTTGTACTCACCCAGAACGCTCAGCCCGCCACCTTGACCGGACTGACCGGCCCGAACCGATGCCCGTGCGGTCTTGGAGGTGTTACTTGCCATGATGGACACTCCTCATCACTGTGTTGCTTCCGATGTGTTCGCCGTCGGCGGAGTATCAGCACACCTCGGCGGGACAGAAATAACGACCGGTGCGCGCACCGGCCAACTCAACGATACCCGACAGCGTCACGACCCGGTTGTTGGGCACTGGTGAAGGCCCCGCGGCGCGAATAATCGCCGATATTCCGAAAATAATCACGCAAAACTCTGGCGCCACAGGCGTATCAGACGGCATTATGGTTCGACAATCGCGCAACGCGGTGCGAGACCTGGCCAGATGTGGTGGTGCTGCGAGACGGATCCTTGGATCGCGACGCTGTGCCGTCCGTCGTTTTTTGAATGGAATGCGTTGGGGGAAGGCGCATTACGTGAAATGCCAGGAGGTTCGACGTGCCAACGCGAGGCGTTGTATATGTGCACTCAAGCCCACCGGCAGTGTGTCCACACGTCGAGTGGGCGATCAGTCGTGTCCTGGACTCGCGGATCACGCTTGACTGGATCGCCCAGCCCGCCTCCCCGTCCACCTGGCGAACCGACCTGAGCTGGAACGCCGAACCCGGTACCGGGGCGCAGCTGGCCTCGGCCCTGCAGCAGTGGCAGATGCTGCGGTTCGAGGTGACCGAGGACCCCAGTCCCGGAGCCGACGGCGAGCGGATCATGTTCGTGCCCGGTCGGGGCATCTACCGGGCCGCGACCAGTGCCAACGGCGATCTGATGATCGCCGAGGACCGGATCCGGGCGCTGGTGGCCACCGCCGTGGACGGCGAGTCGCTGCGGCACGGACTGGACAAGCTGCTGGGTGCCGAGTGGGACGCCGAACTCGAGCCGTACCGGCACGCCGGGGACGACAGTGGACAGAACTGGCTGTCCCAGGTCAGTTAGCGAAATGGACACCCGGCATACTTGTGGGAGCCCGGTAACGCGCGTCACCCGTCGCCGGAGCCAACCCAGTCAACCCCAGGGCCGCCGAACACCCCAAGGATGTGGATGATGTCCAAATCATCGATACCCGGTGATCTGCCGTTGTGGCCGGGCACCGCCGCCGAGGCCGAGCGCCGCAAGAAGGAAGAACTCGAGCGCAGGCGTGCCGCCGAGGCGGCGAAGAAGCGGGCGGCGGCCGAAGCGGCGGCCAAGAAGAAGGCCGCGGCCGAGGCGCAGGCCAAAAAGCTTGAGGCGCAACGTGCCGAGGCCGAGGCGGCGGCACTGGTGGCCGAGCAGAAACGGCTGGAGGCCGAGGCGGCGATCAAACGGGCCGAGGCCGCCCAGGCCGCCGCCGAGGCGGCCATCGCGGCGTCCAAACAGGTCGTTTCGGCCAAACCCGCCGCCAGCGCGGGTGGCCCTTCGGTGTCGACACAGTCCGCGGCCCAGGCCAGGGCCGCCGCCGATGCCGCCGCCGCCAACGCGATGGCTTCCGCACCGGCTCCGCAGGCCGCGCCGGTGCCGCCACCGAACGCCGTCCCGGACTCGGGCGAGCCCGCGGTCACGGCGGCGCATGTGGCCGAACGCAAACGGGTCGAGGCCGAGACGGCCAGCAAGAAGGCCGCGGTCGCCAAGGCCGCCGCCGACGCGGCCGTCGCGAGTTCGGCGGCGGCTTCCCAGGCCGCCACGGCGAAACCGGCTCAGGTGCCGCCGCCCGCCCCGAAACCGCAGCTGCCACCGCCACCGCCGCCGCTCGACCACTACGCGTCCCAGCTGACCGGCGGCAAGACCGACGTGCCAATCCAGATTCCGGTGGCGCAGCAACCGCCGCCTCCGGCACCGGCGCCCATGCCGCCACCCCCGCCACCGGCCGTGGTCACGCCTCCGCCGCCGCCGAGTTTCACGCTGCCGCCGACCGGGCCGCACATGCCCTCGGCCAAGGCGGCGGCCCCGATGCCGCCTCCGCCACCGCCGGTCTATCCGAACCAGGCCCCTCCCCCGCCACCGCCGCCGTCCGCGGCGGTTTCGGGCAGCGCGCCGGTTCCGGTGCAGGGCAGCGCCGCGGTTCCGATGCCCGGCAACGCTCCGGTGCCGTACAACGATCCGCAGGCCGCACAGCAATCCGGCGCGCCCGGTGTCTCGGTGGGACAGCGGATGGGCCACGGCGCCAAGAAGGTGTCGGGCAAGATGCTGGCCGCCACCGGACGGCTGATCCAACGGGCCGGTGACAAGTTGAAGAACGCCCCGCCGCCGCAACCCCGGCCGCCCAAGGAGGACGACCGGCACGACCCGGACGGGCCGCCGCCTCCTCCCCCGCCACCGCCGGGGTATCAGCAGCCGCCACCGCCGCCGCAGCAGTACCGGCCCTGACCGCCGGGTTAGGCCGAATGCACCGAAACGGTGCCGTTGTCCAGGTCGTAGCGGGCGCCCACGATACTGGCCGCCGCTACGCCGGGGTCGCCCTTGAGGACCGCGACGGTCTGGTCGATCTGGAGCCGCATCGCCGTGGCGCACGGGTCGGCGGCACCGTCCGAAAGGGCCTTCGCCACCGGGTCGCTGAGTTGCTCCACAAGGTAGTCGAGTTGTTCGGGACGGTTGGGGTCACGCAGGGTGTCGACCGCCAGTTTCACGGCGCCGCACCGTTCGTGGCCCAGCACTATCACCAGTGGAACCGCCAGCGCGTCCACGGCGAATCGCAGTGAGCCCACCGCCGCCCGGTCCGGGACGTGCCCGGCGGTGCGCACCACGATCAGCTGGCCGAAGTCGCAGTCGAACAGCGATTCGGCGGTGACGCGGGAGTCGACGCACGTGAAGACCGCGGCGATCGGTCGTTGGCCCCCGGCCGCCGCCCGGGCCGAGGAGATGTCGCGGGAGTAGGTCGGCGATCCGGAGATGAATCGCCGGTTGCCGTCCAGCAGCGCTCGCAGCGCCGCCCGGGCCCGCGCGGGGAGGTGTGGGGGTATCAGCATCGTTGTCGCACCTGTGAGGAGTTGGGTGTCCGTCGTTTCGGTCGATCCCGGCAGCGGTGGCGGCAGATCGGCGAGAACCAGCATTCCCGCGACGAACAGCATGACCATGAGATGACGCCCGTGAGCTCTGATTTCCCCCATGGTGGAGGACTATAGAGCCCACGGGCGGCTCGGAGTCGTATGTGGTCGCTAATCGAAAATCGGGTCTTGGGTACGGGTTCGTTTCAGCTCGAAGAACCCGGGAGTGGAGGCCACCAGCAGGGTGCCGTCCCACAGTTTGGCGGCGGCCTCGCCCTTGGGGGCCGGGGTCACGACGGGTCCGAAGAACGCGACGAGTTCGCCGTCGGCGCCGGGCACCGCGATGACCGGGGTTCCGACTTCCTGGCCCACCAGGTCGATGCCGCGCTTGTGGGAGGCGCGGATGTCGTCGTCGAACTCGGTGGACTTGCGGGCCTCGACGAGTGTCGCGGGCAGTCCGGCCTCGGCGACGGCGTCGGCGTAGACCTCCTCGCCGCGGTCCAGTCCCCGGTTGTGGAACCGGGTTCCCAGTGCGGTGTACAGCTTGCCGACCACTTCGTTGCCGAACTCGCGCTCGGCGGCGGCGACGATGCGCACCGGTTCCCACCAGCCGCCGTCGCGGATGGCTTCGGCGTAGCGCTCGGGCAGTTCGTCGACCTTGGGTTCGTTGAGTACCTGGAGGCTCATGATGTTCCAGCGCACCTGGACGTCACGCTGTTTCTCCACCTCGAGCATCCACCGCGAGGTCATCCACGCCCACGGGCACACCGGGTCGAACCAGAAATTCGCTGTGACCTTGTCATCTGTCATCCGTCGAGCATATGGTTTCGGGGCTTGCGATCCCACGTGAACTGGCTTACACCCCAACGCGTCCACCTTCGTCCATTGTGTCGTTTGGAGAAGCGACGGACGCGCCACTCCCGGATGTCCAGTTCCAAGAAGATCACTGTGAGTGATGATTCACTGTCGCCATGCTCGCCGATCGCTTTGCCCTCGGCTCCCTCTTCCCGTCACGTGGTGACCTGACAGCCATCCGCACGGCCCCCCGGGCCGACCTGATAGCCGGACTCACGGTGGCCGTGGTCGCGTTGCCGCTGGCGCTGGGTTTCGGTGCCGCCGCCGGTATGGGCCCGGCCGCCGGACTGACCACCGCCATCGTCGCCGGGCTGGTCGCGGCGCTGTTCGGGGGCTCGAACCTACAGGTGTCCGGCCCCGCGGGCGCGATGACGGTGGTGCTCATCCCGATCATCAAGGAGCACGGCCAGCAGGGCGTGATGCTGGTGGGCGCCATGGCCGGGGTGATCCTGGTGCTGCTGGCGCTGTGCCGGGCCGGGGCCTTCATCAGGTACATCCCGGCGCCGGTCATCGAGGGCTTCACGCTGGGGACCGCGATCGTCATCTTCCTGCAACAGCTGCCGGTCGCGGTGGGCATGGACCCCGACTCGCACCACGTCGCGGTGGCCGCCTTCGAGGCGGTGCTGGCGTTCATCACGCACCCACAGTGGATCAATCTGGGGCTGGCCTTCGGGGTGGCCGGGGTGATCCTGCTGGGAATCCGCTGGTGGCCGAAGATCCCGTTCTCGCTGCTGGCCGTCGCGGCGGCGGCGCTGGCGACCTACGCCTTCGGGGTGCCGGTGGCCGACATCGGCGACCTCCCCAGCACCCTGCACGCCCCCAGCCTGAGCTTCATCGACGTGGGCGCGATCCCGGGACTGCTGGGCCCCGCGCTGGCGGTGGCCGCGCTGGCGGCGATCGCGGGGCTGTTGTGCGCCAGTGTCGCCGACAGCATGCACGGCGGCGAGAAGCACGAACCCAACCGGGAGCTGTTCGGGCAGGGGCTGGCGAACCTGGCCTCGCCGCTGTTCGGCGGCATGCCCGCCTCGGCGGTGGTGGCGCGCACCGCGGTCAACGTCCGGGCCGGGGCGCAGTCGCGGATGGCCGCGGCCTGGCACGCGGTGATCCTGGCCGCCTTCCTGCTGTTCGCGGCCTCCCTTGTGGAGCACATTCCGCTGGCGGCGCTGGCCGGGGTGCTGCTGGCCACCACGGTCGGGATGGTCAACCGGGGCAACCTGTCGGCGCTGGCCCGCTCCACCCGTTCCGACGCCATCGTGCTGGCGTTCACGACCATCGCCACGGTCACCCTGGACCTGGTGATGGGCGTCGCGGTGGGACTGGCGGCGGCCGGGCTGGTCACCCTGGTCAAGGTGGCCGCCTCGCTGCGGCTGCACGTCGACCACACGAAGGTGCTGGGCCGCAGCGGCGCCGACGCGAACCTGGTGTCCGAGCACATCGGGGTGTACCGGCTGCACGGGCCGCTGGTGTTCGCCGCCGGGCCCGCCTCGCTGCTGGCCGGGGCGCAGCGGGCCGACGTGCGCGCCGCCGTGCTGCACCTGGAGGACGTCACCACCGTGGACGCCACCGGTGCGCTGGTGCTGCGGGACTTCGCCGAGCAGCTGGCCAAACGCGACGTCCGGATCTTCATGTCCGGGCTGCGCGAGGAACACCGCGACACCCTGGTCGCGGTCGGGGTGCTGGAACACATCGACGCCGGGAACCTCCCGGACGGGCCGGTGGAGGCGGCGATCGAGGCGGCCCGGCGGCGGTTGCGCAGCATCGAGGCGTCCTGACCGGCCCGCGCGAACTGTGGTTTTCCGCAGTTGATCCTGGGCCGCTCCCCAAGGTGCGCGGGTCGTTTCGTTTCTACCGTGGATTCAACGGTTCACGACGAGACGACGAGGATTCGACATGGCGAACGCCGAGGGCGTACTGGACGGCATCACCGACTGGGCGGTCGGTCTCATGGAGACACTGGGGGCGCCCGGCGCGGGACTGGCGGTGGCGCTGGAGAACCTGTTCCCACCGCTGCCCAGCGAGATCATCCTGCCGCTGGCCGGATTCACCGCCAGCAAGGGCGACATGAACCTGATCGCGGCGGTGGTGTGGACGACGATCGGATCGCTCGTCGGCGCGCTGGCGCTGTATCTGGTGGGCGCGGGCATCGGGCGGGAACGGTTGCTGCGCATCGCCGCCAGACTGCCGCTGGTGAAGGTGTCCGACATCGAGAAGACCGAGGCGTGGTTCCACCGGCACGGCACCAAGGCGATCTTCTTCGGACGGATGATCCCGATCTTCCGCAGTCTGATCTCGATCCCGGCCGGGGTGGAGCGGATGCCGATACTGCCGTTCCTGGTGTACACGACGCTGGGCAGCCTGATCTGGAACAGCGCCTTCATCGCCGCCGGGTACCTGCTGGGCGAGAACTGGTCGGTCGTGGAGACCTATGTGGGGGTCTACTCCAGGGGCGTGGTCGCGGTGGTGGGGCTGGCCTTCGTGGTGTGGCTGGTGCTGCGGATCCGCACCAACCGGCGGCAGCGCCGGGAACCGCAGCTGTCAATGGTGGAGCCCGGGGTGTACCGCTCGGACCGCCGCTAGGAGTCGAGGTAGCGCAGCACGGCCAGCACCCGGCGGCTGTAGCCGTCAGTGTTGGCCGTCAGCTCCAGTTTGGTGAAGATCGCGTTGACGTGTTTCTCGACCGCGCTTCGGGATACGAACAGCCGCTTCGCGATCGCGTCGTTGGTGTGGCCCTCGGCCATGAGCTCCAGGACCTCGCGTTCCCGGTCGGTGAGTGTCGCCAGTGGATCGCCGTGGCTGGTGCGGCTGAGCAGCTGCCGCACCACCTCGGGGTCGAAGGCGCTGCCGCCGTCGCCGACCCGCTCCAGCGCGTCGAGGAACTCCTCCACCCGCACCACCCGGTCCTTGAGGACGTAGCCGACGCCGTTGATGTCGCCCGACAGCAGCTCGACGGTGAAGCGTTTCTCGACGTGCTGGGACAGGATCAGCACGCCCACGTCCGGGTGGTCCCGCCGGATCCGCAGTGCCGCCCGCAGCCCCTCGTCGGTGTGGGTGGGCGGCATCCGCACGTCCACGACCACGATGTCGGGTTCGGTCTTCGCCACGGCGGGCAGCAGTGTGATCGCGTCGCCGAAGCTGCCGACGACCTCGTGCCCCTCCTCGGCCAGCAGTCGGGACAGGCCCTCGCGCAACAGGGTCGAGTCCTCGGCCAGGATCACCCGCATGGCAGCTCCGCTTCGATTGTGGTGGGTCCGCCGACGGGGCTGTCGACGGTGAACGTGCCGTCCCCGGCCGCCGCCCGGCGCGCCAGCCCGGACAGTCCACCGCCTTCGGGGTTGGCGCCGCCACAACCGTTGTCGCGCACTGAAACAATAAGACGATCATCACTTCGCGACACTGTGACGTCCACGCTCGAGGCTCCGGAATGCTTGGCGGCGTTGGTGACGGCTTCACACACGACGAAATACGCGGCGGTCTCGACGCCGCGGTCCAGGCGCGCGGGCGCGTCGTAGGACAGCCGCACCGGGATGGCGCAGCGGTCGATGACGGACTCGATCGCGACGCGCAGTCCCTCGGTCTCCAGTGCCGTCGGGTAGATCCGCCAGCTGACCTCGCGCAGGTCGGACAGCAGCGCCTGCGATTCCAGGTGGGCCTGGGCCAGCAGTTCCTCGCGGCGGCGCGGGTCCTCGCCGCGCCGGGCCCGTCCGATGAGCATGCCCAGGGCCACGGTGCGCTGCTGCACGCCGTCGTGGATGTCGCGTTCGATGCGGCGGCGTTCGGCGTCGACGGCCTCGACGACGGCCGCGCGGCTTCGCGTCAGTGTGGACACCCGTTCGGACAGCTGCTGTTCCCGGCTGGGGCCCAGCAGCCGCGTCGCCAGCGCGCGTTCCAGTATGACGACGCCCAGCAGCCCTTGTACGGCAAGGAATGCCAGTACGATTCCGGCCACCGACAGGTACGCCAGGTTGCCCGCCGAGGGCGCGATACCATCCACTTCATACCCGCGCACCCACTGAACGACCGCCACGATCCCCGCCCCGGCGCCGTAGACGATGAGCACACCTATCGCTCCGGCCAGCAGTCCGACCCACGGACGAGCGGCCAGATAAAGCCACGCTCGTCTGCCGGTGTACCCGACGGTGATCTTTCCGGCGTATCCGGCGACGCGCCGGAACTCCCAGGCGGTCACCGCTTTCAGCATCCGGTTGACGGCGGCGATCACGGGGTGTTCGGGGCGGGACCAGCCGCGCAGGCACAGCATGAGCGTCCCGGCCACGAGGGCGAGGCCGAGTTCGGGTACGGCGGTCACGAATCCCACGCCAAGGCCGACGGTCGCGCGCAGCGCGCGGGCCGCCTTCGCCAGCCGGGACGGGGTGTTCACCGGCGCAAGACTAACGTCCCGAGATTTATTTGCCACCACGCAACTATTAGAAGGAGGTGCTGTGACCCCGGACGCCAATCGGCTCGCCCAGCAGCTGCAAGCCATGCAGACTGGGTTGACGCCGCAGATTCTGCGGGGCACGGGTCAAGACGAGCTGCAACTCATCGACGTAGCCCTGCTGTCAGCCCTGACCGATGGTCGGGAGCTGACGGTCAAGGGCCTGGCGGCCACCATCGGCCGCTCGGTTTCCCGCACGAGCCGTCTCATCGACAGGCTGGTGTGCCGCGAACTGCTGGAGCGCCGCGAACATCCCACCGATCGCCGCGCCAGATACATCAAGCTCAGCCCCGCCGGGGCCGCGTTCATGAGTAGCTTCCGAACCGCCCGAGCCGAGCAGATCGCCCGGATACTGGACCATCTGTCCCCTCAGGAGCAAACCATTGTCTCCGAGGCCTTGGATCTGATAGCCAAGGCGGCCAGGAAATCTCGCGAGGAACCAGACTCCGGGATCTTCTGACCCGTACTGTGGCAGCGACCGCCGCGTCCCGCCTCCACCGACCGGGGCGCGGCGGCTGTCCACACGTCAGTCGCGGAGCTCCTCCACGGCGCTGAATCCCGAGCCCGGCCGCGACTCCCACTCCCAGGTCTCCTCCAGGCGCAGCCGACCGTCGTCCAGGACCACGATCCGGGTCAGGCAGTGTCCACTGGAGGTCTCGCGCTTGGTGTTGAGGTGGGTGTACCGGAAGTCGAGCGCGTCGCCGTCGCGGGTGCCCACCAGGTAGCCGCGCCGCACCTCGCCGCCCGAGTAGGTTCCCCAGATCTCGCTGTCGTTCTCGAAGTACTCGAAGGACGTGTCTCCCCCGACCTCGCCGTCCACGGTGTTCTCGGTCGATCCGAAGCGTCGTCCGTCCAATGAGGGTGCTGTCATGCCCGGCCTGCTTTCGTTCGGCTGTTGGGAATCGGCCTCAATCATGCGGTGCGTCGGTGAGTCGGCGGTAGCGGGCCCCGAGCCCTTCCAGCAGCGCGGCAAGGCCGGTCTCGAAGGCCTCGTCGTCGATGCGCTGCTGGCGTTCGGCCAGCAGGTGCGCCTGGTCCAGATGCGGATAACCGGACTCGTAGACCGCCGCGTCGGCGGGGAAACCGCCCGCGAAGGAGCCCAGCGCGGAGCCGGTCACGAAGTACCGCATCAGCGCGCCGACCCGGGTGGCCTCGCGGCGCGGCCAGCCCGCTCCGACCAGACCGCCGAAGACGGCGTCGGCGATGCGCAGCGCGTGCGGCCGGTTGCCGGGGCCCGAGGCCAGCGCCGGGACGATGTTGGGGTGGGCGGCCAGCGCGGTGCGGTAGGAGCGGGCCCACGCGGCCAGCGCCGTGGCCCAGTCCCGGCGGCTCGGCGACAGCCCAGCCATGGCGGTGGTGTCGACCTCGCCGAGGACGCTGTCGACGACGTCGTCGAGCAGTTCGTCCTTCGTGGCGACGTGGTTGTACAGGGACGGGCCGCTGACGCCGAGCTCGGTGGCCAGCCGCCGGGTGGACAGTGCCTCCAGCCCGTCGGCGTCGACGACCGCCAGCGCCGCGGCGGTGATGCGGTCACGGCTGAGCAGCGGTCGGCGGGGGCGCGCCACGACTAAACCTCCTGCGCGAGTGAGGGAGTACGGCCACTTGTGGCGCAAGTACGGTACGCGTAACATCCCACAAAACTTACATCGCTAGTTTAATGCGTCACAGGTAGAGGTCCGTTGTGGATTTGGAACTGTCCGAGGAACAGACGGCCGTGCGGCGACTGGCCGCCGAGTTCATCGACCGGGAGGTCGTCCCGCACGTCACCGCCTGGGACCGCGCCGAGGCCATGGATCCGGCACTGGTCCCCCGGCTGGGCGAGCTGGGTTTCCTGGGCATGACCATCGGCGAGGAGTACGGCGGCTCCGGCGGCGACCACCTGACCTACTGCCTGGTCATGGAGGAACTGGGGCGCGGCGACTCGGCGGTGCGCGGCGTGGTGTCGGTGTCGCTGGGTCTGGTCGGCACCACCATCGCGCGTTACGGCGACGACGCCCAGAAGCGGCAGTGGTTGCCGCGCTTGACGTCCGGGCAGGACCTGGGGTGCTTCGCGTTGACCGAACCGGACGTCGGTTCCGACGCGGCGCACCTGACCACCCGGGCGGTGCGCGACGGCGACGACTGGCTGTTGACCGGCACGAAACGCTTCATCACCAACGGAACCCTGGCCTCGGTGGCGCTGGTGTTCGCGCGCACCGACCCTGACGAGCCGGGGCATCGCGGCATCACGGCGTTTTTGGTGCCCACCGACGCCGAAGGCTTCGGGCGCAAGGAGATCGACGGGAAGTTGGGGCTGCGCGCCCAGGCCACCGCCGAGTTCCACCTGGACGCGGTGCGGGTTCCCGACAGCGCCCGGCTGGGCGCACTCGGCAAGGGCTTCTCGATCGCGATGGCCGCGCTGGCCAAGGGGCGGATGTCGGTGGCGGCCGGTTGCGTGGGCATCGCGCAGGGCTGCCTGGACGCCGCGGTCGGCTACGCCAAGGACCGGGTCCAGTTCGGCAAACCCATCGCCGCGCACCAGCTGGTGCAGGAGCTGCTGTCGGGGATCGCGGTCAATGTGGACGCGGCCCGGCTGCTGGTGTGGCGGGTCGCCGACCACATCGACCGGGGACTCGACTACGCCGCCGCCTCGTCCATGGCGAAGCTGTTCGCCAGCGAGGCCGCCGTGGCGGCGGCCGGGGACGCGTTGCAGGTCTTCGGCGGCTACGGGTACGTCGACGAGTACCCGGTCGGCAAGTACCTGCGCGACGCGCGGGTCATGACCCTGTACGAGGGCACCAGCCAGATCCAGAAACTCCTGATCGGACGCGCGCTGACCGGGATCAACGCCTTCGCCTGACCCCCGGGCGAGGGCGCTTCGGCTGACGAAAGGAACCACCACCATGTCGACACTGTCACTGGCCAGCGTCCTGGCCGGTTCGGCCCGCCGCTGCGGCGACCACATCGGACTCATCGAGGGCGACAAGCGCATCACCTACTCGCGGCTGTGGGCCGAGGCCCTGGCGCAGGCCGCCGCCCTGGAGCGGCTGGGGGTGCGGCCCGGCGACCGGGTGGCCCTCATGTGCCCCAACACCGTCGAGTTCCCCCGCGCCTACTACGCGATCCTGGCCGCCGGTGCCGTGGTGGTGCCGGTGCACCTGCTGCTGCGGGCGGAGGAGACTGAGTACGTGCTGCGCGACAGCGGCGCCCGGTTGCTGTTGTGCCACAGCGCCTGTGCCGAGGTCGGGGGCCAGGCCGCCCGGGCGGCGGGCGTGCGCATGGTCACGGTCGGTCCACAAGCGCCGGACCTCGGCGCCGACGCGCACCTGGAGGACGTGGCCGAGGCCGGTTCGCCGTTGCCGACCTTCGTGACCCGCGCGCCCGGCGACCCCGCCGTGGTGTTCTACACCTCCGGCACCTCCGGGCAGTCCAAGGGCGCGGTGCTGTCGCATCTCAACCTGATCATGAACGCCACCATCTGCGCCTTCGACACCCACGACTACCGCCGCGACGACATCGCGCTGGGGGCGCTGCCGCTGTTCCACACCTTCGGACAGTCGGTCAGCATGAACACGCTGTTCCGGTTGGGCGGCACCCTGGTGCTGATGCCGCGCTTCGACCCGGCCGCGGCGATCGAGCTGATGGTGGCCGAGAACGTCACCGTCTTCCACGGGGTGCCCACGATGTACCGGGCGCTCACCCAGGCCGCCGCCCACGCGAGTGCGCTGCCTCGGCTGCGGCTGTGCCTCAGCGGCGGCGCCAGCCTTCCCGGCCCGGTGCTGGAGGAGTTCAACACGACCTTCGACGCGTCGATCTACGAGGGGTACGGGCTGAGCGAGACCTCGCCGGTGGCGACGGTCAACCAGCCCGCCTACGGCACCCGGGTCGGCACCGTCGGCCATCCACTGTGGGGCGTGGACGTGGAGATCGCCCGCGCCGAGAGCGAGGGCATCGAGCTGCTGCCCACCGGTGAACTGGGTGAGATCGTCGTGCGGGGACACAACGTGTTCAACGGCTATCTCGACCGGCCCGCCGAGTCGGCCAAGGCGCTGGTGGACGACTGGTTCCGCACCGGGGACCTCGGCACGAAGGACGACGAGGGCTTCGTGACCATCGTCGACCGGGTCAAGGACATGATCATCCGCAATGGATTCAACGTGTACCCCAGCGAGGTCGAGGAGGTGCTGCTGCGGCACCCGGGCGTCGCCGAGGTGGCGGTCATCGGGCTGCCGGACGAGGAGTGCGGCGAGGAGGTCTGCGCCGTGGTGGTGGCCGACGAGGACCAGGTGCCCACCGCCGAGGAGGTGCTGGAGTTCGGGCGGGAGCGCATGGGGGCGCACAAGTATCCGCGCCGGGTGGAGTTCGTGAAGGAACTTCCGTTGGGCCCCAGCATGAAGGTGCTCAAGCGGGTACTGCGGGACCGGTTCAGCTAAGACCTCCAGCGGGAAGCCGACGTAGTTCTCGGCCAGTGTGGTGGCCGCAGCGGTCGACGACACGACGTAGTCCAGATGCGACTGTTGTAGCCGCCGGGCGTAGGCGTCGTCGGTGTCGAAGGTGTGCAGCAGGGTTGTCAGCCACCACGAGAAGTGCTGGGCCCGCCAGACCCGGCGCAGGCAGCGCGCCGAGTAGTCGTCCAGGCGGGTCTCGTCGCCGGTGCCGTACCAGTCGGCGATCGCGTCGGCCAGCACCCGCACGTCCGCGACGGCCAGGTTGAGGCCCTTGGCTCCCGTGGGCGGGACGATGTGCGCGGCGTCCCCGGCCAGGAACAGCCGCCCGTACCGCAGCGGTTCGGCGACGAAGGACCGCATCGGCGTCAGGTCGGTGGAGATGATCGGCCCCTCCCGCAACCGGAAGCCCGGCACGGTCTCCAGACGGTGGGCCAGTTCGGTCCAGACGCGTCGCGTCGGCCACTGCGCCATGTCGGTGTCGCGCGGCACCTGTAGGTAGAAGCGGCTGATCGAGGGGGTGCGCATGCTGTGCAGCGCGAAGCCGCTGTCGTGCTGGGCGTAGATGAGTTCGCGGGTGGACGGCGCGACCGACGCGAGCACTCCCAGCCACGCGAACGGGTACTCCCGCTCGAAAACCGTCAGGTGTCCGTCCGGAATCGACGGACGGCACACGCCGTGGAAGCCGTCGCATCCGGCGATGACGTCGCAGTCGAGCCGCTGGCCGCCGAAGGTGAGGTAGGGGTGGTCGGTGTCGAGGTCGTGCGGTTCGACGTCCGTGACGTCGAAGTGGATCTCGGTTCCCTGGTCGAGCACGGCGGCGATGAGGTCCTTGACGACCTCCTGCTGCCCGTAGACGGTGATGGCGCGTCCGGGAACCAGTTTCTCGAAGGCGATCCGGTGCCGCTGGCCGCCGAACCGCAGTTCGATACCCTCGTGCCGTTGGCCTTCGGCGTGCAGTCGGTGCGAGACGCCGACGGCGTCCAGGGTGTCCACGGTGCCCTGTTCCAGGACTCCGGCCCGCACCCGGGACTCGCAGTGTTCACGGCTGCGCAGTTCCAGTACGACGCAAGCGATTCCCGCCAGGCCCAGCAGCCGCGCCAGCAGCAGTCCGGCGGGTCCCGCGCCGACGATCGCGACCTGGGTTCGCATGTGTCACCTTCCGGATTCGCGGATGTGCTGGTGGATCTGGGTTCGCAACGCGAGGAAGCGGGGGTCGGCGCGGGTGGTGAGCTGGTCGCGCTCGACGGGGAGGTCCACGGTGATCTCCTCCCGGATCCGGGACGGCGGGGCCGACAGCACCAGTACGCGCTGCCCCAGGTATACCGCTTCGTCGATGTCGTGGGTGATGAACACGACGGTGACTCCCAGGTCGCGCCACAGCCGGTAGACGAGGTCCTCCAGGTCGGCGCGGGTCTGGGCGTCGACGGCGGCGAAGGGTTCGTCCATGAGCAGCAGCCGGGGACGGTAGGCCAGTGCCCGGGCGATGGCGACCCGCTGCTGCATGCCGCCGGACAGCTGCCAGGGGTAGGAGCGTTCGGCGTCGGCCAGGCCCACCTGTTCCAGTGCCTCGCGGACCCGGGTCCGTCGTTCGGCGCCGCCGACACTGTTGTCGCGCAACGGGAGTGCGACGTTGTCGCCGACCCGCAGCCACGGGAACAGGCTGCGGCCGTACTCCTGGAAGACGACGGCGGTTCCCGGCGGGGTTCCGGTGACGCCGCGTCCGTCCACCGTCAGTTCGCCGGTGGTGGGGCGCAGCAGTCCGGCGATGGTGCGCAGCAGGGTGGTCTTGCCGCAGCCCGACGGTCCGACGACGCACACCAGCTCCCCGGCGGCGACGTCGAAGTTCAGGTTGTCGATGGCCCGCACCGATCGGGTGCCGGTGGTGTAGGTCTTGCCGAGGTCCCGCACCGACAGGCTGGCGGCGGTCTGGCTCATGTGCGGGTCCCTTCGGTGCGGCGCATGCCGTGGTACCACGCGAGTACCCGGCGTTCGACGACGGTGAACAACAGTGACAGCGTCACGCCGATCAGGCCCAGCAGGATGATGCCGCTCCACATCTCGGGGATCTGGAAGCCGCGCTGGAACTGGACGATGGCGAAGCCGAGTCCGGAGTGGGCGGCGAACATCTCCGAGACCACCATCAGGATGATCCCGATCGACAGTGCCTGCCGCATTCCGGTGGCGATGTGGGGTGCCGCAGCGGGCAGCACAAGGCGTCGCAGCCGGGTCAGTGGCCGCAGCGCGAACACCGCGCAGGTGTCGCGCTGTACCGGGTCGATGCCGCGTACGCCGGTGACGGTGTTGAGCAGGATCGGCCACACGCAGCCCGACACGATGACGACGGCCTTCATGGTGTCGCCGACGCCGGTGAACAGCATGATGACGGGCACCAGAACCGGCGGCGGTACGGCGCGGAAGAACTCCAGCACCGGTTCGCACAGCGCGCGGATCCGCCAGTTGAGTCCGATCAGGACGCCGAGTGCGATTCCCAGTGCCGACGCGGCCGCGTATCCGGCGGCCAACCGGGCGAGGCTGGGCAGGATGTCGGCGCGCCACCGGTCGAGCGTCCACAGTTGAGTGAAGGTGTGCAGGATGTCGCGAAGCGACGGCCAGTAGAAGTCGCGGCTGCCGTCCGAGGCAAGCCACCAGATCGTCAGCAGCGCCACCGGAAGCCCGAACCACAGCAGCAGCCGCCACAGGAGTGTCCGGATCGGACGCCACGCGACGGTCAGGCGCCCCGGTGGCTTGGTTTGGGTGGTCACGCGGGCACCTCCTGCCGGATCGAGGGATGCCAGCGCAGCAGTCGGCGTTCGGCGCCGCGCGCGGCCAGATTCACCGCGACGCCGAGGATTCCGGTCACGGCGATGAGCGCGTACATCCTCGGCACCGCGGCCGAGGTCTTGGCGACCGAGATCTCGTGGCCGAGCCCGGGAGCGCCGATCACGAGTTCGGCAGTCACGGCCAGTACCAGCGCGACCGAGGCCGCCAGCCGCACGCCGGTCAGGATGTACGGCAGTGCGCTGGGCAGCGCCAGGTGCCACACGCGGCGCGCGGCCGACAGCCGGAACGAGCGCGCGGTGTCGGCGGCCACCGAGTCGATGTCGTTGATTCCGGCGATCACCTGGATGAGGACCTGCCAGAACGACGCGTACACCACCAGCAGCAATGTGGACTCGATGCCGGTGCCCAGCAGCAGGATCGCCAGCGGGATGAGAGCCACCGACGGTATGGGACGCAGGAACTCGATGGTGGAGGCGGTGGCGGCGCGCAGGCCCGGCACCGATGCGATGACGACGCCGCAGACCACCCCGGCCACGACCGCGATCAGCAGCCCCTGGGCCCAGGCGGCCAGCGTGTCGGCGACGGCGAGCCAGAACCCGGACTGGCCCAGTTCGGTGCCGAGGGCTGCGGCGATCCGGGAGACGGGCGGCAGGTGGCGGGGGTCGACGACGCCCAGCCGGGGCAGGAGCTCGGCCAGTCCGACGGCCGCCGCGACCCCGGCCAGGCCGTAGCCCAGCCGGGCGCCGGGGAGCGGGATCCTCACGGCAGCAGCGACTTCAGGTCGGGTTCGGATTTCAGGACGCCGTCGGAGACGCCGAGTTCGGCGAGTCTCGCGGTGGATTTCTCGTTGATGGCCGACGGCCAGGCGGGCAGCGTGATCTTCTCGGCGATCGCGGCGTCGATGTCGGCGTATTCGCTCAAGATGTCGCGGACCTCGTCGGGGTGCTTCGCCGCGTACTCCAGCGATTCGGTCATCGCGGCGGTGAACCGTTTCACCAGGTCCGGGTCCTTGTCGACGAACTCGGTGGTGGTGAAGTAGGCCGCGACGGTGAGGTCGTCGGCGATGTCCACATAGTTCCACGCGATCGGCCGGGCACCGGATTCCTTGGCGATAGACAGGAACGGCTCCACCACCCAGGCGGCGTCGACGTTGCCGTCGTCGAGTTGGGCGGGCATGTCGGGGAACCCGAACTCGGTGAACTCCACATCGTCTGGTTTACCGCCGTCGACGCGGATGGACTCGCGGATGGTGGTGTCGCCGATGTTGTTGAGGGTGTTGACCGCGACGGTATGGCCCGGCAGGTCCTTGGCGGACTTGATGGAGCTTCCCTTGGGGACCACGACGGCGCCGAAGTCGTCCCCGGCCTTGCCGGTGGAGGCGACGCCCGGGGCCACGGCCTGGACCTTCAGGCCCTCGGTCTGCGCCGACATGAGCGAGGTGAGGTTGCTGAACCCGAACTGGAAGTCGCCAGAGGAAACGCCGGGCACGATCGCCGCGCCGCCCTGACCGGCTTCCAGTTTCAGGTCGATGTCGCGGTCGGCGAAGAAGCCCTGCTTCTCACCGAGGTAGATCGGCGCGACGTCCACAATGGGTATGACGCCGACGGTGACGTTCTCGCCGCCGTCGTCGGCCGATTCCGAGGGAGAGCATGCCGTTGTTCCCAGTGCCAACAGGATGGCCAGTGGGGCGAGCTGGTTTCGCATGTCGTTCCTTAGATGGGGAATTGTTTGTGGCGGCCCCGCAGGGTGATCCAGCGCGTCTCACTGAACGCCTCGATGCCGTGTCTGCCGCCGAAGCGGCCGTGGCCGGAGTCCTTCACGCCGCCGAACGGCGCCTGGGGTTCGTCGTCGATGGACTGGTCGTTGACGTGCACGATGCCGGTGCGCAGGCCGCGCGCCACTTCCCAGCCCCGGGACAGGTTCTCGGTGAGCACTCCGGCGGTGAGCCCGTACGGGCTGGCGTTGGCCAGCGCGACGGCCTCGGCGTCGGAGTCGACCGGCAGCACCGTGCACACCGGACCGAAGATCTCCTCGTTGTGCAGCGGCATGTCCTCGGTGACGCCGGTGACGACGGTCGCCGGATAGCAGGCGCCGTCGGGGGTGCCGCCCCCGGCGGCCAGGGCCGCACCCTGTCGCACCGCGCCGTCCACGAGAGACGCGACCCGTGCGGCGGCGTCGGTGTCGATGAGGGGTCCCAGCGCGTTGGCCGGATCGCCGGGGTCGCCGCAGCTGAGGTTCGCGGCGCGGGCCGCGATCCGTTCGGTGAGTTCGGCGGCGATCGAGCGGTGTGCCACCACGCGATCGGCCGACATGCAGATCTGACCGGAGTTGAAGTACGCCGAGAAGGTCACCGCCCTGGCGGCGTAGTCGAGGTCGGCATCGTCCAGCACCAGCAGCGCGTTCTTGCCGCCGAGCTCCAGCACCGCCGGGGTGAGGCTTTCGGCTGCCAGGGCGGCGATGCGGCGTCCGGCCATCGTGGAGCCGGTGAAGTTGACGCGGCGCACCCGGCGGTCGCCGACGAGGGTCGCGGCCACGTCCGCGGCGTCGGCGGGGTCGTTGCTGATGACATTGAGGACGCCCGGCGGCAGTCCGGCGTCGATGAGTGCCTCGGCGATGAACAGGCCGCTCGCCACCGGGGCCTTCTCGCTCGCCTTGAGCACCACGGTGTTCCCGGCGGCCAGTGGCGCGGCGATCGCGCGGCAGCCCAGGATGAGCGGGGCGTTCCAGGGCGCGAAGGCGGCCACCACCCCGGCGGGTTCGCGCACCGACAGCGACATGACTCCGGGGGCGTCGGTGGCCAGGACCTCGCCGATGGGACGAGTCGCCGAGGCCGCCGCCTCCCGCAGCATCGCCGCACCCAGTTCGGCGTTGAAGCCGGCCCAGCCGGCGGTGGCACCGGTTTCGGTCGCCATGAGCTCGATCGCCTGCTCGGCACGGGATGCGAGGGTGTCGGCGGCGCGCCACAGGATGTCGCGCCGTCGTGAGGGCGAGGTGTCGGCCCAGTCGCGACCGGCGCGCTCGGCGGCGTCGACCGCGGCGGTCACGTCGGACTCGGCCGCGGCGGCGACGGTGGTGAACACCTCGCCGGTGTAGGGGTTGGTGTCGGGTGTGGATCGTCCGGAGGCCGCAGGCGTGGGCTGGTTGTCGATGATGAGCGCACGTTGTTCGGTCATGTCACTCGCCTTGTTCGCTATACAAACATGCGTCTATTTTTCGATACTATGGGGCGCCTGGTGGACGAGTCAAGGCCCTCGAAACGGTTGACCGCAGCCACATCGGGCAAGTATCGTCCGATATATGAATTGATGTTCGTGTATCGAACGCGAGAAGGAACCCATGACCGCGCTGCTTCCGCTCACCGAAGCCGTCGCCGAACTGATCGCCGACGGTGACACCGTCGCGTTGGAGGGCTTCACCCACCTGATCCCGTTCGCGGCGGGCCACGAGATCATCCGGCAGCGCCGTCGCGACCTCACGCTGGTGCGAATGACCCCCGATGTCGTGTACGACCAGCTGATCGGCGCCGGGTGCGCGCGGCGACTCGTGTTCTCCTGGGGCGGCAACCCCGGAGTCGGTTCACTGCACCGGTTCCGCGACGCGGTCGAGAACGGCTGGCCGTCGGCTGTGGACATCGAGGAGCACAGCCACGCGGGCATGGCCAACCGCTACGTCGCCGGGGCCTCGGGGCTGCCGTTCGCGGTGCTGCGCGGCTACGCCGGCACCGACCTGGCCCGGCACACCGGCACCATCAAGCCCATCGACTGTCCGTTCACGGGCGAGACGCTCGCGGCGGTCCCGGCGCTGCGTCCCGACGTCACCGTCGTGCACGCGCAGCGCGCCGACCGCGACGGCAACGTGCAGCTGTGGGGAATCACCGGCGTGCAGAAGGAAGCGGTGCTGGCGGCGCGGCGGTCCCTGGTGACGGTCGAGGAGGTCGTCGACGAGCTGCGGCCCCGGCCCGGCGCGACCGTGCTGCCGTCCTGGGTGGTCACGGCGGTCGCGCACTGTCCGGGCGGCGCGCATCCGTCCTACGCGCACGGTTTCTACGAGCGCGACAACGACTACTACCTCGCCTGGGACGCCGTGTCCCGGGACCGGGAAGCCTTCACCGCGTGGCTGTCGCAGCGGCTGGGGGTGGCTCCAGCGAGCGAGCGTAGCGAGCGAGCCAGACAGCACAGTAGCGCCGCGAATGCGTCCGCCGAGCGCAGCGAGGCGGGGCCATGAGCCACACGACCGAGGAGATGATGACGATCGCGGCGGCGCGGGCCCTGCCCGACGGCGCGACCTGCTTCGTCGGCATCGGCCTGCCCAGCACGGCGGCGAACCTGGCCCGGCACACCCACGCGCCCGAACTGGTGCTCATCTACGAGTCCGGGACCATCGGCGCCAAACCGGCCCGACTGCCGCTGTCCATAGGCGACGGTATCCTCGCCGAGACCGCCGACGCGGTGGTCAGCGTCCCGGAGATCTTCAACTACTGGCTCCAGGCGGGACGCATCGACATCGGGTTCCTCGGCGCGGCCCAGATCGACCGGTTCGGCAACATCAACACCACCGTCATCGGCGCCGACTACCAGCGCCCGACGGTCCGGCTGCCCGGAGCCGGTGGGGCGCCGGAGATCGCGGCCTCCAGCAAGGAGGCCATCGTCGTGTTGCGACAGTCGAAGCGGTCGTTCGTGGACCGCGTCGACTTCGTCACCTCGGCGGGATTCGGTACCGGGCCGGGCTTTCGGCAACGGCACGGCCTGCGCGGCGCCGGTCCCACCACCGTCATCACCGACCTGGGCGTCTACGCGCCCGACCCGGCGACCAGCGAACTGGTGTTGACGCGGCTGCACCCCGATGTCACGGTGGAGCAGGCGAAAGCCGCCTGCGGCTGGGAGTTGTCGGTGCCCCGAGACCCGGCGCGCACCCCACCGCCGTCCGAGGCGGAACTGGCCGCGCTGCGTGCCCTGAAACCGAGCCCGAAGGCAGCATCATGACCCCACTCCCCCGCTACGAAGACGACTCGGCCGTCCAACCGCCGTACCTGTGGCCGGACTACCGGTCCACGCTGCTGCGGGCGCCGTCGCGGCCGCTGGTGCCGCTGCGGCAGTCCCTCACCGAGATCACCGGCCCGCTGCTGGGGACCGACGCGGTGGCCCCCGGCGACGCCGACCTGACCACCGGGCACACCGGAGAACCCTTGGGACAGCGCATCATCGTGTCCGGGCGAGTGCTCGACTCGAGCGGCCGCCCGGTGCCGCACACGCTCGTGGAGGTGTGGCAGGCCAACGCCTCGGGTCGGTACCGCCACGACCTGGACCGTCACCCGGCGCCGCTCGACCCGAACTTCACCGGCGCCGGACGCACCCTCACCGACGCCCAGGGCCACTATCGTTTCGTCACCGTCAAACCCGGCTGCTACCCGTGGAAGAACCACCACAACGCCTGGCGTCCGGCGCACATCCACTTCTCGCTGTTCGGGCAGGCGTTCACCCAGCGACTGGTGACCCAGATGTACTTCCCCGGCGATCCGCTGTTCGACACCGACCCGGTCTACGCCTCGGTACCGGAAACCGCGCGGCGGCGCATGATCGCGGCGTTCGACCTCGATGCCACGGTGCCCGAACGAGCGCTCGGCTACCGCTTCGACATCGTGCTGCGCGGGCCCCGGGCGTCCATATTCGAGGATGATGCGGCATGACGACACCATCGCAGACCGTCGGCCCGTTCTTCGGCTTCGCGCTGCCGTGGCCCGACGGCCCCTACGCGGCGCCGCCGGACACGCCCGGCCTGATCACGGTGCGCGGTGTCGTCCTGGACGGAGCGGGCGCACCGGTGCCCGACGCGCTGATCGAGACCTGGCAGGCCGACCCGGACGGGCGCTTCGACCACCCCGACGACCCGCGTGGCTGCCAGACGTCGGCGGCCCGCTGGTTTGCCCGTTGCCCTACCGATGACAATGGACGGTATGCGGTCCACACCGTCAAACCCGGCCCCGTGTCCGACGGCGAGGAGCGGCACGCCCCGCATCTGAACGTCACGGTGCTGGCGCGGGGGCTGTTGCGGCACTTGGTGACCCGGATGTACTTCCCCGACGAGTCCGAGGCCAACGGCACGGACCCGGTCCTGTGTGGCCTACCGGAACCGGAGCGGGCCGTCACGTTGATCGCGGTGCCGGACGGGGACGGGCTGCGATTCGACATCCGGCTGCGAGGTGACCATGAGACCGTCTTCTTCGCCGTCTGAGTGGGGCGAGCCGAGCATCGCGCCGCCGGTCGACGCGAGCGATCCGTTCGCCGTTGTGTTCGGCGATCCTCGGGTGGACCAGGCTTGCGGGACAGACGGCTGGTTGGGCGCCATGCTGGACGCCGAGCGGGCGCTGGCCGAAGCGCTCGCCGAGGCGGAGCTCGTTCCGGTCGCGGCGGCCAAGGCCATCGGGGAGGCTTGCCGGTCCGGGGGCGTCACCAGTGCGGTGTTCGCACACGCTTCGTCCGCATCTCCGGTGGTGCCGCTTGTGAACACGCTCGCCGAAGCCGTGCCGCTGGAGGTTCGCGGCTGGGTGCACTACGGCGCGACCAGCCAGGACATCATGGACACCGCGATGATGCTGGTGGCGCACCGTGCCACCGCCGTCATCGTCGACAATCTCGCCCACGCGGCCGAAGCCGCCGCATCGCTGACCGAGCGGCACCGCGACACGCTCCTCATCGGACGCACTCTCGGCCAGCACGCCGCCCCCACAACCTTCGGAGCGGTGGCCGCCGGTTGGCTGAGCGGCATCGACGCGGCCCGCGACCAGCTTCGCTCCGCCCGCTTTGAGCTGGCCGCGCAACTGGGCGGGCCCGTCGGCACCCTGGAACCCTATGGCACGCAAGGGTTGCGGGTGCTCGCCGACTTCGCCCACCGGCTGGGGTTGGCCGATCCCGGCCTGCCCTGGCACACCGAGCGAACCCGCGTGACCCGGCTGGCGTCGGCGCTGGCCACGGGCGCGGGGACGCTGGCGAAGGTCGCCCACGATGTGTCGGTCCTCGGCTCCAGCGATGTCGGCGAACTGCGAGAGGGCTCCGGCGGCGGCTCCAGCGCGATGCCCCACAAGCACAATCCGGCCGACAGCGTCCTGGTGCTGGCGAACGTGCGCCGCACCCCCGGCCTGGCGGCCACGATGTTCGCCGCGCTGGAGTCGGAACTGCAACGTCCGGCGGGGGCCTGGCAGTCGGAATGGCAGACGCTGTCGCAACTGTTGCGCTGCTGCGGCGGTGCGAGTTCGCGCGCTTCGTCGCTGCTCAGCGGCCTGCGCGTCGACACCGGCCGGATGCGCTCCCATCTGGACGCGACCGGTGGCCTGCTGCGGGCCGGAGCAGTTGCCGACCAGCTGGCCCCGGCTCTCGGCCGCCGCGAGGCTCACGAGCTCATCGCCGATCTGGCCGCCCGAGCCGAGACAGCCACGTTCGACGGCCAGTCAAGCGCAGCGGACCACAAGCCGCCTGGGTGGGCCCAGCTCGGTGACCAGTCCGAGCGCCCCGACCAGCCAAGCGCACCCCACGGCCCTCCGGGCGCGGGCCAAGCCACCTTCCGCGAGTTCCTCGACGCCGACCCGACCGTCACCGCCCACCTCACGGCGGCCGAGCTGGACGCCGCCTGCGATCCGACCGCCTGCCTTCCCGCCGCGCGGGCCCTCGTCGATCGGGCCCTCGCACGACATCGAGCCCAGGAGGAGCCATGACCGTGGACCTGCACTACGAGCTCACCGGCCCCGAGCGGGCGCCGGTTCTGGTGCTGTCACACGCTCTCGGGCTCGACGCGGGAATGTGGACGTCGCTGACCGCCCGGCTGGGTTCGCGGTTCCGGTTGCTGCTGGCCGACACCCGGGGGCACGGCGGTTCCCCCGCCCCGTTGGGGCCGTACTCGATCGCGGAGCTCGGCGCCGACTATCTGCGGCTGTTCGATCGGCTCGGCCTCGCGCGGGTGTCGTGGTGCGGGCTGTCGCTGGGCGGCATGATCGGCATGTGGCTGGCCGCCAACGCTCCCGAGCGGATCGACCGGCTCGTGTTGTGCTGCACCGCGTCCCGATTGCCGCCGCGTGAGGGGTGGACCGACCGGGCCACCGCCGTGCGGTGGGCCGGTACCACCGCCGGACTGGTGGACAAGAGCCTGGATCGCTGGCTGTCGACCCCGTTTCGGCGGTCCCACCCCGAGATCGCCAACCGCTGTGCCAGCACGCTGCTCACCTGCGATGTCGAGGGCTACGCCGGGTGCTGCGAGGCGATCGGGAACCTGGACCTGCGTGAGGACCTGTCGCGGATCACCGCCCCCACGCTGGTGCTGTCGGGAATGGACGATCCGATATGCACGATCTCCATGTCGGCCACGCTGGCGGGTTCGATCCGGGGCGCCTCGCTGCTGGCGGTGCCCGGACGGCACCTGGCCGTCGTCGAGGCCGCCGACCGCTGCACCCCCGCGCTGCTCGACCATCTCATCGACCCGGAACGGGAGGCGGCATGACCCCGCGCCAGGAAGGCAACCAGACCCGCCGCGAGGTGCTGGGCGACGCGCACGTCGACCGCGCCGAAGCGTCCGTCACGTCGTTCAACGCGGACTTCCAGGACTTCATCACCCGTTACGCGTGGGGCGAGATCTGGACCCGCCCCGGGCTGGACCGGCACGTGCGCCGACTGGTCACCATCGCGATGCTGGCCGCGCTGGGGCGCGACGAGGAGCTGGACATGCACATCCGGGCCGCCCTCGACGACGGCGTCACGGCCGAGGAACTGTCCGAACTGCTGATGCACGTGGGGGTGTATGCCGGACTCCCCGCCGCGAACCGCGCCTTTACGATCGCTGGGCGAACGCTGGCCGAGCGGGAATCCACAGGCAGGGGCGATACATGACCGAACAGTCGCAGGCGAGCCCGGACTACGTGCAGTCGCTGGCGCGCGGGCTGGCCGTCATCAAGGCCTTCGACGCCGACCATCCACAACTGACGCTCAGCGACGTGGCCCGCCGCACCGGCCTGACCCGTTCGGCGGCGCGGCGGTTCCTGTTGACCCTCACCGAACTGGGCTACATCGGCAGCGACGGGCGCCAGTTCTCGCTGCGGCCCCGGGTGCTCGAACTGGGGTACTCGTACCTGTCGAGCCTGAGCCTGCCCGAGGTGGCGATGCCGCACCTGGAGCGGCTGTCGGCCAGCGCCCACGAGTCAGCCTCGGTGGCGGTGCTGGACTCCGACGAGGTCGTGTACATCGCGCGGGTGCCGACCAAGCGCATCATGACCGTGGTCATCGCCATCGGCACCCGGTTCCCTGCCTACGCCACTTCCCTGGGACGGGTGCTGCTGGCCGGGCAGAGCCGCGACTGGCTCGACGGCTACCTGGCCGGGGTCAAGCTGCGTCCGCTGACGCCGCACACGATCGTGGACCGGGAGGAACTGCGCGCCGAGCTGGATCGGGTGCGGGAGCAGGGTTTCGCGCTCGCGGACCAGCAGCTCGAGGAGGGGTTGCGGTCCATGGCGGCGCCGATTCGCGACGCCACCGGCGCCGTGGTGGCGGGGGTGAACGTCTCGGCGCACATCAGCCGGGGCAGCGGGGAGGCACTGCACGAGGAGCTGCTGCCGTTGCTGCTGGACGCGGCGGCGTCCATTGAGGCTGACCTGCGCGACATCGGACGCGGTCCCGGCTGATCACACGTCGAGGTCGAAGTGGGCGGCCAGTTCCCGGCGGCCCAGGTCGGTGACGCGCAGCCCTCGATGGCCGGGATCGCGGTGCCGCAACCAGTCCAGGCTCAGCAGTCGCGCACAGATCGCCGCCCCCAGTGCCCCCGCCAGGTGTTCCTGCCGTTCGGTGAAGTCGAGGCAGGACCGGGCGAAGACCCGCCGCCGCATCCGGGCGGCCGCCACGTCGATTCCCAGTTCGCCCAGCCGGTCGCGGCCGGTGTCGGTCAGGTCGAGCCCGGCCGCCGTCTGCGTCAGGGCCCCGGATGCCAGCAGCCACCGGTGAATCCCGACGCCGACGCGTCCGGCGAGGTGGTCGTAGCAGGTTCGCGCGGTCAGCAGCGCCGCGTTGCGTCGCGACTGCCGCAGCGAGGTCACCGGTCGGCTCGGGGCCAGCAGCGCCAGGGCTTCCAGTGCCTGCGCGACCTCCGGTGAGGCCAGCCGGTAGTAGCGGTGCCGTCCGGCCGCGACGGTCGCCACCAGTCCCGCGGACCGCATCCGCGCCAGGTGCTCGCTCGCGGTGGCCGCGGCGACCCCGGCGACGCGGGCCAGCTCCCCTGCCGCGAGCGCCCTGCCGGTCAGCAGGGCGTCCAACATGGCCGTGCGGGCGGGTTCGCCGATCAACCGGGCGATTCCGGCCACATCAACCTCGCCACCAGGGCCGGGTTCAGGCATGACTTCACGGTAGCGCGGACACGTTTCGGCCGCCGCCGAAACGTTAGCCGCATAGCGTCGCGGGCATGACCAGACACCTGACTTTCGACCCCGCCGCGCCGGTCTCCCGCCCGGACGTGGACGACTCCCCGGTGACCGGGCTGGTCCCGGATTCGGTGCGGTACGTGCTGGAGCGCGCCGAGACCTGGCTGGGCTGGGACGGCACGGCGGTGCTGTCGGACGGCAACGCGTGGACGCCGCACAAGGCGCTGCGCCGCGTCGGCGACCACCTGATCGACCATCTGGCGGAGATCGAATGCCGGCTGGCGGGGATGCCGACGATCCCGGATCGCTGGCACGGCCGCAAACTCACCCTCGACGGCGACTGGGCCCGGTTCACCGAGGCCGACCTCGACGAGGCCACGAGTCGGCTGGGCCGACTGGCGGTCTGGTACGAGGCGCGGATGTCCGCACTGGACGACAACACGCTGGACCACCGTCCCGACCCGGACACCTGGACGATCCGCGAGGTGGTCCACCACGTCGCCAACGTCCGCTACTACGCCGACCAGCTCGACGAACCGGCCTGACGACCTCAGCCGACCTTGGCCTCTGCGGAGGTGAACTCGGCCGAGCGCTCCTCCTCGATCATGCGGTGCGCCAGCTCGTCCACCGCCCGGTCCAGGGCGGCCCGATCCACCGGGTCGGTGATGTCCCAGTCGTCCAGGTGGGTGTCGAGCCAACGCCGCAACGCCGCCACCAAGGTGGTCATCTCGGCCTCACCGGCCTCGGTGAGCCGCATCCGGTCTCCGTCCACTGCGATCAGTCCCGCTTCGACGCACGCGTCGAAGGTCGGCAACAGCACCTCGGGCGGCAGCCGGTGTGCCCGAGCCATTCCGGCGAGGGTCGCCGCGCCGCTGACCCGGGTGCGGACGTAGATCTGCGTCAACGCCCAGGCGCGTTCCGGCGGCAGCGTGCTGCCGGATTCGGCCAGTACCTGGCGGCCGAGGTCGGGGTGTTCGCGGCGGATCACCTTGGCCAGCGACCGGGCGAGGCGTTCCCGGTTGGCGGATCCGTCGGGAGCGGCGAAGCCCTCCCCCAGGTCGACCACCGAGGCGCGGGCCGAGTCGCGCAACGGCACCTCCTTGAGGAACCAGGAGACCGCGAAACCCAGGATCGCGACCGGGACCACCCAGAAGAACACGTAGTCCACTGTGTCGGCGTAGGCGTCCACGATGGGCCGGATCGTGTCGTCGGGGAGTTTGTGCAGCGCTTCGGGACTGGCCACGGCCTCGGGGTTGACGCCGGGCGTCTGACGGTAGGCGTCGGCGAGCCGGGAGGACAGGTCGTTGGAGTACAGGGTGCCGAAGATCGCGGTGCCGAAGGCGCTGCCCAGGGTGCGGAAGAAGGTGACGCCGGACGTGGCGGCGCCCATCTCGTGGTACGGGACGGTGTTCTGCACCGCGATGGTCAGCACCTGCATGGCCAAACCGATGCCCAGTCCCAGGATCAGCATGTACACCGATTCCAGGTAGACGCCGGTGTCGGCGTTCATGGTGGACATCAGGTACAGCCCCAGCGCCATCACGGCGGTTCCCGCGATGGGGAAGACCTTGTACCGTCCGGTGCGGCTGACCACGCTGCCCGACAGCATCGAGGTGGCCAGCAGCCCGGCGACCAGCGGCAGGGTGCGCAGTCCCGAGGCGGTGGCCGAGACTCCGTCCACATACTGCAGATACGTGGGCAGGTAGGTCATGGCGCCCAGCATCGCGAAGCCGACGATGAAGCTGAGGATCGCCGAGACGGTGAAGACCCGGCTACGGAACAGGTGCATCGGCAGGATGGGTTCGGCGGCGCGCAGTTCGGCGAACACGAACAGCACCAGCATGAGCGCGGAACCGGCGAACAGTCCGATGATCTCGACGGAGTCCCAGGCGTACTCCTCGCCGCCCCATTCCAGGGCCAGGATCAGGCCCGAGGATCCCAGTGCCACCAGGATCAGGCCGACGTAGTCGACCAGCGGACGCGCCGCGGCCTTGACCGAGGGGATCGTCCACGCGGCCATGGCGACCATGACCACCGCGACCGGGACGTTGACGTAGAAGCACCAGCGCCAGGACAGGTGGTCGGTGAACAGGCCGCCCATCGTGGGTCCCAGCACGGTGGTCACGCCGAAGACCGCGCCCATGGCGCCCTGGTAGCGGCCGCGGTCACGCAGCGGGATGACGTCGGCGATCAGGGCCATCGCGGTGACCATGAGCCCGCCGCCGCCCAGGCCCTGGATCGCGCGGGCCACGATGAGGAAGACCATGTCGCCGGACAGTCCCGCCAGCGCCGAACCGGCGACGAAGACGATGGCCGAGATCTGGAAGACGATCTTGCGTCCGAACAGGTCGCCGAACTTGCCGACCACGGCGGTGGCGATGGTCTCGGCCAGCAGGTAGGCGGTGACGACCCAGGCCATGTGCCCGGCGCCGCCGAGGTCGGCGACGATGGTGGGCAGCGCGGTGGCCACAATGGTCTGGTCGAGTGCGGCCATCAGCATGCCCAGCATGATGGTGACGAACACGATGTTCATGCGGCCGCGCGACAGCATGGGTGTGGATAGCGCGGTGTCCTCGGCCGTCGTCATGACCGTCCCCCGTGTCCGATCCGGCTGGTGTACACCGTGGACCTTAGCGGGGGCGCCGCATCATCTTCGGGAAACGGCGCGCGAAACCGGAAGACTTCGGGTGCCGCGGGGTCGGACCCGGAATATTAAATTCAGTTAACTATTACTTATTCCAGACATTCACATATTTCGTTAGCGTGTCATCGCGGCCGGAGAACCCGGCCGTCCACCAGGACTACCTGGTGTGGAGCCCGTGTGCCCGACATCGGCTCACATCCCAGAAAGGTCACTACCGTGAACCTCCGCAGAACCCTCGCCGCGCTCGGCGCCGGGGCCCTGACCGTCACCGCGGTCGTGGGCGCCTCGCCGTCGGCATGGGCGGATTCGGCCCCCAGCCACGAGGACGCCCGCGCCTCGCTGGTCGGCAAAGTGGACGGCGGCATCCTGTCCGCCATGCGCGCCGAGTTCGGCCTGACCACGTCCGAAGTGTACGACCGGCTGGCGTCGGAGTCCGTCGCCGCCGAGGTCGAGGACCGCGCCCAGAAGGCGTTCGGCGGCTACTACGCCGGAACCTGGCTGGCCGACGACGCCACCAGACTGGTCGTGGCCGTCACCGACGACGCCTACGTGTCCGAAGTCGACCGGCTGGGCGCCGAAGCCAAGGTGGTCAAGGATTCGCTGGCCGACCTCAACACCGCCCACATCGCCCTCGACCGGCTGTCGCACGGTAAGGACGTGCCCGACACCGTGCACGGCTGGTACTCCGACGTGAAGGCCAACACCGAGGTCGTGGTCGCCGACAGCCGGGCCGCCGGTCGCGACTTCGCGCGTGCCGCGGGGCTGTCCGCCTCCGACGTCACCGTCAAGGTCAGCCGCCAGCAGCCCCAGCCGTTCGCCGACATCGTCGGCGGCAGCGCCTACAACATCAACGGTTCCTCGCGCTGCTCGGTCGGCTTCTCGGCAACCCACCCCAGCTACGGCGACGGCTTCCTGACCGCCGGACACTGTGGACGCACTGGCGCCTCGATCACCGGCGGCACCGGGCAGGGCGGCTCGTTCCGCTATTCGCAGTTCCCCGGCACCGACTACGCGTGGGTCGAGGCCGGTTCCGGCTGGACCGTGGCCCCGCGCGTGAACGGCAGCTCGGCGCAGGTCGCCAACGGCACCGAGGCCGCCGTGGGCGCGTCGGTGTGCCGCTCCGGTTCCACCACCGGATGGCACTGTGGAACGATCAGCGCCAAGAACCAGTCGGTCAGCTATCCGCAGGGGACGGTGTCCGGCATGACCCGCACCACGGTGTGCGCCGAACCCGGTGACTCCGGCGGCTCGTACATCTCCGGCGGCAGTGCCCAGGGCATGACCTCCGGCGGCTCCGGCAACTGCAGCTCCGGCGGCACGACCTTCTTCGAGCCGCTGACCCGCGCGATCGCCAACACCGGCACCACTCTGACCACCACCGACGGTGGCCCGGGTGATCCGGGCGAGACCACCTGGAAGGCCAACACGAGCTACCAGGTCGGCGCCCAGGTCGTCTACAATGGCGTCAGTTACCGGTGCCGGATCGCCCACACCTCCTACCCCGGCTGGGAACCGCCCAACACCCCGGCCCTGTGGGAACGCATCGGTTAACACCACATCCGCCCCGCCCGGTAACCGGATATTGGGCCTTCGGTCATCGGGCGGGGTCAGGTCTGCCCGCGTCAGTCGCTCGCGGACAGTCCCAGAATCCCCGCCAGGCAGTCGATCTGGAGATCGAAGGCCACGTCGCGGTCTTCGAGGACGTTGTTGAACTGTCCGAAGAGCTCGAAGTTGACCCAGCCGTACAGGCCGGTCCACGCCGAGACGGCGCGGGCGATCGTCGCGTCGGACACGTCGGGGATGACCTCCCGGACCTGCTGAGCGTCGGCGGCGAAGGACGCGGGCGGTTTCAGCTCCGGGCCCGTCGGGGCCAGCGCCCCGGCTTTGTCCGCTTCGGACACTATCGTCCCGAACACGGCGGTGTCGCGCACGGCGGCGGGGACGGTGTCCATGGGGGCCTCGTAGCCGGGAACCGGGGAACCGTACAGCAGCGCGTACTCCTGCGGGTGTTCCAGCGCCCAGGTCCGCACCGCGCGGCACACCGCCCGCCAGCGTCCGAAGTAGTCGGTGCGTTCACACGCGGCGTCGGCGTCCTCGACCGCCTGGCCGACGGCGTTGTAGCCGTCGATGATCAGCGCGGTGAGCAGATCGTCCTTCGTCGGGAAGTACCGGTGGATCGCCGAGGAGACCATGCCGAGTTCGCGGGCGACCGCCCGCAACGACAGTCCGGCGGCCCCGGTGTCGGCCAGCTGGGCGCGGGCCGCGGTGACGATGTCCGCGGTCAGTGCGGCTCGGGCGCGTTCGCGAGCCGTGGGTATGGCTGCCATGAGACCACGATAACAGAGCAGTGCACAAAAAAGTGAGCACCGCTCTTGACAATGCCGGATTCCTGAGAGAGCATTGCTCTCAAAGCGAAGCACTGATCTTAAATCGGAGTCGTCATGAGAGCCCTCGAGAACGCCAACTCGCTGCTGATGTTCCTGCTCGAACTGGGCGTCCTGGCCGCCGTCGGCTACTGGGGCCTCACCCTGGCCACCTCACTGTGGCTGCGCATCCTCGTCGCCGTCGGCGGCATCGCCGTCTTCGTCACCGTCTGGGCGCTGTTCGGCGCCGCCGCCGACGCCACCTACCCTGCTGAGGGCATCTGGCGCGCGGCACTGGAGATCGGCTGGTTCGGCGGCGGTGCCACGGCACTGGCACTGGCGGGACGCACGACTCTGGCCGTGATCTTCGCGGTTCTCTTCATCATCAACGCCGCGCTGCGGCTGTACTGGAAGTAGGTCAAGACCATGGCAAAGCACGTCATCGCCGGAGCCGGACAGGTCGGTTCGCAACTGGCGCTCGCACTGGCCGAACGCGGCCACGAAGTCATCCTCGTCAGCCGCTCCGGTTCCGGTCCCGAGACCGTGACGCGGGTGGCCGCCGACGTCGCCGACGCCGACCGGCTCGCCGAGCTGTGCGAAGGCGCCGTCGCGCTCTACAACTGCGTCAACCCCGCCTACCACCGCTGGCTCACCGACTGGCCGCCCATGGCCGCCGGGATGCTGGCCGCCGCCGAACGCAGCGGCGCCGTCTACGTCATGCTCGGCAACCTGTACGTCTACGCCGAGCCCACCGCCCCGATGCGCGAGACCGACCCGCTGGCACCCACCAGCGCCAAGGCCGAAGTGCGGGCACAGATGTGGCGCGACGCCCTCGCCGCCCACGAGGCCGGACGCATCCGGGCCACCGAGGTGCGCGCCAGCGACTA
The DNA here is from genome assembly GCF_000024545.1 of Stackebrandtia nassauensis DSM 44728. Lineage (GTDB taxonomy): Bacteria > Actinomycetota > Actinomycetes > Mycobacteriales > Micromonosporaceae > Stackebrandtia > Stackebrandtia nassauensis. The sequence continues at coordinate 2,457,257 of NC_013947.1, read as the reverse complement.
CTACGGCCCCAGCTGCAAGGACCAGTCCCACCTTGGCGAGCGCTTCATGCCGCTGCTGCTGGCGGGCAAGACCGTCCAGTTCGCCGGCGACCCCAGCCAGCCGCACAGCTGGACCTACGTCCCCGACGTCGTCCAGGCGCTCATCACCGCCGCCGAGGACGAACGCGCCTGGGGCAAGGCCTGGCACGTGCCCACCGCCCCACCCCGCACGGCCCGCGAACTCGCCGCCGACGTCTGCCGCCTCGAAGGCATCCCCAACCCCGGCGTCAAGGCCATCCCCGGTCTGCTGCTGAGCGTCGGCGGCCTGTTCTCGCCGATGATCCGGGAACTGCGACACGTGCGCTACCAGTTCATCCGCCCCTTCGTCGTCGACTCCTCCGCCTTCGAGACCACCTTCGGCGTCGCACCCACCGATATGGACGAAGCCCTCAAGGCCACCGTCGCGGCCTGGCGCGAGTCCTGATCCACCGCACCGGAGAATCACCTGATGCTGCGACAAGGCGACAACTCCCCCGTCGGAACGGTCAGCGCCCTCAGGGCGCTGACCCACAACACGGGCAACACCGCCACCGGCGGCGTCTGGCGGGTAACCGGCGCCCAAGGCGAAGCCATCCTCAAGATCGCCACCCCCAACGGGGACAACACGACCGCCTGGGACCACTGGCAACGCGAACCGCTCGCCTACCGCGACGGCTTCATCGCCGACTACTGCCGCGACACCGGACTGTCCGCACCCCGGCTACTGGCGAGTGTCGATCGCACCGACGGCGCCGTCGAACTGTGGCTGGAAGACGTGTCCGGCACCCCCGGTGAACAGTGGACCATCGAACGACTGGGAACCTTCGCCACCCAACTCGGCGCGGCCCAGGCCCGCTGGCGCCACCAACCGCGTCCACAATGGCTCTCCCGCCGATTCTTGCGCCACTACGCGGGTCGCTTCGACTACCCCACGATCGACTGGAGTCACCCCACCGCACAACGATTCTGGCCCCCCGACCTCCTCGACGGCCTGCGCCGCCTGTGGGAGCGGCGATGGACCCTGTTCGACGCCGCCGAACGCCTCCCGCAAACGGTCTGCCATCTGGACGTGTGGCCCAAGAACCTGTTCGCGCGCGGCGACGAGTCCATCCTCATCGACTGGGCCTTCACCGGCGAAGGCGCGATCGGCGAGGACATCGGCAACCTCATCCCCGACACCGTCCTCGACGGCCTGCTGGACGTCGACTCACTGGACGAGATCCGCGAAACCCTCACCACCGCCTACACCAACGGTTTCCGCCGCGCCGGTGGCGACCTGCCCGAAGCCGACATCCACCGCGCCATAGCCCTGACCGCCGTCGCCAAATACACCTGGCTGGCCCCCATGATGCTCACCCGCCTCACCGAAGGCACCTCCCCCGGCTCACACAGCTACGACCCCGACAGCGGCACCGAGGAAGTCATGCGACGCCGCCGCCCCATCTTCGAACTGCTCGTCAACTGGGCCAGGCACACCGAATCCGGCTGACGCCACCCATCCTCGCGTGTCCGGTCTGGGCGTGTCCCACGTGCGCCACATCGGTCGTATTGCCTCCCCACGTAGTCCGTGCCAGATTGACATGTCTCCCTCAACCGGCACACTGTGGAACCCCTAGGAGCAACAAGTCATGCGAATGCCCCGTAGGCGCTACCAGATCGGCGCTCTACTAGGAATCACCGGCCTGGCGGTCGCGATCGTCACCGCTAACGCGGTCGCGGACCCCACCAAGACCGACGGCCAAGCGCAGGCCGACGCCATCCGCGACGCCGCCAAATCGACCGGCACCGTCGTCGTCGTCGACGACGGCGAATCGGTGAAGCACTACGGCAGCGGCACCACCACCTTCGGCAAGGACGACGTCCCCGACGCCGACGACCAGTTCCGGGTCGCCAGCAACACCAAGATGTTCGTCTCCACCGTCCTACTGCAACTGGCCGAAGAGGACAAGCTCGACCTCGACGCCCCCATCGGCGACTACCTTCCCGGTCTGGTCAAGGGCGAAGGCATCGACGAAACCAAAATCACCGTCCGCCATCTGCTGCAACACACCAGCGGTCTGGCCGACAACCTCACGGCCGACGTCATCGCCGACCCCCGTCTCCAGTGGAACCCACCCACCCCCGAGGACATGGTCAAGCTCGGCCTGCGTCACGGTTCCAAATCCGAACCGGGCGCCAAGTTCAGCTACTCCAACACGGGCTACACGATCCTGGGCATCCTCATCGAAAAGCTCACCGGCCAGCGCGTCGGCGAAGCGATCGACGAACGCATCGTCAAACCCCTGGACCTCAAGGAAACCAGCTACGCCTACGCGGGCGACAAGGAAATGAAAGGCCCCCACTTCCGGGGCTACCTGGGCGTCCCACCCGCCCTCTTCGAGGTCTCCGGCCACGAACCCGGCATCTGGGCCGCCGCTGGCGCGCTGGTCTCGTCCGGCTCCGACCTCACCACCTTCCTTGACGCCCTCCTCAACGGCGACCTCCTCACCGACCCCAGCCTCGAACAAATGAAGGAGTCCTTCCCCGACGCCCACTACGGCCTCGGCCTCCAGGAAGCCGAACTCCCCTGCGGCGCCGCCTGGGGCCACACGGGCCACGTCATCGGCTACGTCAGCTACTCCTTCACCACCGGCGACGGCCGCTCCATCTTCATCGGCGTCAACACCAGCTCCACCGGTCTGACCAACCCGGCCGAAGAGATGTCCAAGGCCCTCACCTCCGCCCTGTGCGGCGAGGACACACCACCCAGTGACTCCGTCACCAAGATGATCTCCGACGACCTCGACGAAGCCGCCTCCCAAGCGGAAGCGGTCAGCGACAAAAAGTCCAAGATCTACGACAAGAACTAACCACCCAACCGAACTGGGCCGCTCCGGAACCGACCACCCGGAGCGGCCCAACCCATCTCCGGATACACAATGGGACCCCTCGAACCCGCCCGGTACGATGTCCCGTCGAAGGGGCGATAGCTCAGTTGGTTAGAGCAGCGGACTCATAACCCGCCGGTCGTCGGTTCGAGCCCGACTCGCCCCACCGGGATTGACCAGGGATTTCATTGATGACGATCCCCATTAGCCTGTCCGTATCGTCCGCAAGTGAGGGCGTGGGGGTGGTGAACAGCCGCCCGGAGTCCACCCAACCTGCCCCGAGCAGCGCCCGGCGTTCGGGTTGCTTGCGTATGTGCAGCGCGATGACGTCGTTGGTATTGGAGGCCCGCTTCGCGGGCGATTGCGGCGGCTTCGCCGCCGGAGCTCACCGACAGTTTGCCGAGGATGTTGGTGACGTGGAACTTCACCGTGTGCTCGCTGACATGCAACCGCCTTGCCGCCGCCACCCGTCAGTTCGGGTAGGTCGAACAACTCCAATCACCAGGTGGCCTCCGGCGGGTCTGCCGCCAACATGGTGGTGGCGCCCCGATTGGCGGGGTTCTCGTCCGTTAAGGAGCAGATGTGAAGGCCCTTGTTGCCCCCACGTACGGTCCGCTCGACAAGCTTGAGTTCGCCGAGCGGCCAGTTCCCACACCGGGAACGGGCCAGGTCCTCATCCGGACCCACGCAGCGGCACTCAACCCACTGGACATAAAGATCATCACCGGCCTGGTACAGGAGGTCTTCCCGGTGACCCATCCGTTCACGCCAGGATTGGACGTGGCGGGAGTGGTGGAGTCGGTGGGACCCGACGTCACTGGCTACGCGCCCGGTGACGACGTCGCCGCGTTCACCGTGCCGCTGTTCGGCGCCCTCGCCGAATACACGCTCGCCACGGCCGGGCCCTGCCTCGCCCGCCGTCCGGGGCGGCTCGACGTGGTCCAGGCGGCGGCCCTGCCCGCGGCCGCGATGACCGCCGCCACCATGCTCGACCTCGCTCAACCCCGCCCCGGCCAAACCGTGCTGATCGTTGGCGCCACCGGCGGTGTCGGGTCGTTCGCCGTCCAACTCGCCACGCAGGCTGGTGCCCGGGTATTGGCCACCGCGCGGACTGAGGACGCGGACCAGATTCGCGCTCTCGGCGCCCGGCACGCCATCGACTACTCCAACCAGGTCACCGCATCGCAGGCCCGGGCGATCGCGCCCGGAGGCGTGGATATCGCCATCGACCTGGTCAGTGCCAACCTGGCCGACACCATCCCCGCGATCGCTGACGGCGGACGCCTCGTCAGCCTCGTCGGCGAAGAGCGCACTGGCCACAACACACGTGGCATCACCGTGGTCCGCAGCGACATGCAACCGATGCCGGGGCGGCTGGGTGAGCTTCTCGAGCTGGCCGACACCGGCAGCCTGACCGTCCCGGTCAGCACCGTCTACCCGTTCGCCGAAGCCGATCGGGCCTTGGCCGATCTGGCCGGTAAACACACCCGCGGCAAACTCGCCGTCCGGTTCTGAACAAGCTAAGGAGTCCAAATGTCGTACTACCTGATCGGAATGACCAACACCGCCAACCCGGCGGCAATGAAGGACTATGTCGAGCGCGTCCGGCCGATGGTGGAGAACCACGGCGGTCAGTTCGTTCTGGAGGCTGCGATCGAACAGGTTATGGAAGGAGCCTTCCCAGCAACCAACGGCGTGGTCATGCGCTTCGACAGTGCCGAGGCAGCGCAACGCTGGTACAGCTCACCCGAGTACATCGAACTCAAGAAGGTCCGCACCGACAACGGCGAGTCGATACTGGTGTTGGCACGCCCATACAATTCTGACGAATAACCACATTAGCGTGCCGTGTCGCGCATCCTGCGGTGACGGTTTGCGTGGTGCCCGGCACGGGCACTTTTCTGAGCAAGATTCGTCCCCAAGGGGCGGCTTGTCCACCAAGATGCACCTGGCCGTCGACGGCTGCGGCAGGCCGCTGTCCACTCTCATCACGCCGGGTCAGGCCGGTGACAACCCGATATCGCCGCCATCATGATCTGGCTGACCTGACCTATATTGGTGCACCACTACAGTCGCATTGTTGGTACAAAAAGGACAGTGCTACATGCCGGTTTTGACTGCCTGGGACGCGCCCTAGTCGTCTTCTCGATGTCTATTGTCGAGTTCTGCCGCCTCTTCGGGTGTGGGAGCGGTGCCGCCCAGGTGGCCGGGAACCCACCACGGGTCCTCACCGTCTGCAGGCTTGCTCGGGTAGTCGGCTTGGATGCCGTCCAACAACTGCTGCATACGGCCGCGCAGTTGTTTGGTCGATGTATCGAGCGAGGCGTCCTCGTCCGCTGCGAAGGGGGAACCAACCCGAATCGATATCGCAATGCCCCGTTTGGTGAGGTTCCTGGGTCGGCCCTTGGTCCACAGTCGGTGAGTGCCCCAGACCGCCATGGGCAAAATTGGCACGCCGGCTTCGGCGGCCATCCGCACCGTGCCCGACTTCAGCTCTTTCACCGTGAAGGAGCGGCTGATGGTGGCTTCGGGGAACACCCCGACGACCTCACCTCGCCGCAGCTGTCGCACCGCCTCCTCGTAGGCAGCCTTACCCGCGCTGCGGTCGACCGGAATGTGGCGCATGCCGCGCATCAGCGGGCCGGAGACGCGATGGTCGAACACCTGTTTCTTCGCCATGAACCGCACGAGCCGCTTTGCTGGCTGCGCGCCGAAACCGCAGAAGATGAAGTCGAGATAACTGTGATGGGTGCAAGCTATGACCGCACCACCTCGGTCAGGAATGTGCTCAGCTCCCTGCACATTGATCCTGAGCCCTAGAGTTTTGAACATCGCCTTTGCAGCGAGGATGACCGGCGGATAGACGAGTTCCATCGCACGAGGCTACGTAGGTGTATAGGCGGCACGAATACCCGGGGGCTGCGGCACCCCGATTGGACGGGGATCAGGTGTACTTGTAGTGGCAGCAGGTGTGCTGGTGGCGATCGAAACGATGCTGGTTCAAGTTGGCGCTGGGCCGGCCCGTGATCGAAACCCTGGAACACCAACAGCCACATCACAACCCGCACCGCCGCGGTTAACTTTTCCGTAGTCGAATCCGTTATCGGGAGCGGTGACTCTCGCACGTCACTCAGGTGGTCTCCGCATTGATCACCACGGTCACATCAGTCAGGGGACCTGAGCCCATTCGATCCAGCCGCAGTTTTGGATTTCGCCGCCCTCTCCGTCAGGCCAGGTGACTTTGGCCGGAACGTACCCGTTGTTATCGTCGGGCGGGAACAGTTCCGCCATCCGGTCGGGATCGGCCACCGCGATCTTGGAGTGTCCGGCGCTGACCTTCGGAGACTTCTTGTCGGGCACGATCCGCGGGTCTGCGTCCGCTTTGATCGTGACGTCCTTGCCGTCTTCGAGGGTGCACAACGTGTTCGACCCGGTGAGGTCACTGAAGTGCCGCACGGGAATGCCGTCCTCCACGGCCGTGAAGTGCGGGAACCTGATCACATCGTTGTCACCGTCTCCATCGGGGTCCTCAACGGTGTGGTCGGTGCATTCGACGAATTCCAGCGCCCACATGGCGGGCAGTTCGGCTCCGATCGACGGACCACCGTCGAGAGTGAGCTCCTTGCCGTCGACCGCCGACGAACACGTCCACTCCCAACCGGCTCGCCACTTGACCGGTTCGATCTGTCCGTCCTGCCATAGCCACAGGTACATGCCGCGCCAGGCTCCGTCGCTGTCGTCGGTGTCCTTGCCGGAGTGTTCCAGGAGCATCGCCGCGTCCAGATCCCCGTCGGAGTCCACATCGGCATACGCGGGCTTTTCCTCAGTGACGACGCTCATCGATTTGTATCGGCCGTCGGTGAGTTTGACGCGTTTGCCGGGGGTGCCGTCACCACGGGTCAGATGAAACTCGGCCGACTGCGGATCGAATTCCTTGACTATGTCCTCGTTGACTTCGTCCGCCTTGGATGATGGGCTCGGTGCGGACGTCAACAAGCTCACGGAGACGATGACGCCCTGGATCACGAGCACCACTACGCCGATCACCACGATCGCGAGGAGCAGCTTGAGTCTGAACATCGCGGACATCAGTTCCCGCTTTCCCTCATCGTCGTCGCCCGTGACGGTATGCCGTGTGTGCCCCCTGCAGACTGTCAGGCGCAGTCTAGGTGGTGTCGTTGGTGTTGCGGCTTTCGGCGAGTTGGTTTTCGAGGTCGATGATGCGGCAGGCCGCCTCCATGGGAGTGCCTTGGTCAACGAGTTCGCGGGCGCGTTCGGCGATACGAAGTTGCTTGCGGGAGAAACTGCGATGCCCACCGCTGGATCGTTGCGGTGTGATGAGACCGGCTTGGTCTAGTTGGCGCAGAAACGCTGGTGTCACTCCGATGAGTTCGGCGGCCCGGCCCATGGTGTAGGCCGGGTAGTCCTCGTCGTCGAATTTGTCGTTGGTGTTGCGGGACGGTGTTTGTGCGTTTTCCATGTAATCCATTCAAAAAGGGCCCCGGCGTTGCATCGCCGGGGCCCGAAGTCGTTCAACACCATGTACCGGAAGAACCGGATTTTTCTTTCGCGGCAACTCCTGGTGTAGCAGTTGCGCGTGATCTCATGGATGTGACCGCCGCAGTCATACCAACAGGACTGCGGTGTCCGTGCGGCAAACGTCCTGGCTCGCACGGCGGTCGGCGTTGGTGTCGAAACTCCTTCCTTTCTGATCTGTTTCTCGGTTAACTGGTTGTAACTAGTGGTGTCTTTTACTGCCTATCTACTACTGCGGCCTTGTGGGCCGCTGGCAGTGTCGCCGCCCCGAAGCCCTGAACGATCTCGGCCTCGGCACGCTCGCACTGCCTGCCTATCTGGTGGGTGACTAGTCGCTGCCACCCGGTCCTTAGACTTTCTCTCTTCTTGACACGAAGAAGGCTACCACCCCGATTTTCGAATGTCTACCCCGGCCGCGATAGATTTTCGATCCTTCCCGCGACAGATACCTTCCAGCGCAAAACCCCACTTCAGGCCCTATGTAGCCTTAAGTCGGCATCGACACCTACTAATCCGGGCCATCACTGTCTTCATGGGACTCATAACCCGCCGGTCGTCGGTTGGACCCCGACTCGCCCCACCGCGGCCTCGATCGCTAGTCGAGACCTTCGATGATGCGGAAGTCGCGCTCGACGCCGTCGGCGAGTGCGGCCAGCGCCTTCTGGTAAGCCTCGCTCTCGTATGCCGCGACGGCCTGTTCGAAGCTGTCGAACTCGACCAGAACGACGCGTTGCGTGGTTCCGGCCTCGTGTGCGACGATCCGGCCGTCACGGGCGAGCGTCCGCCCGCCCGCGGGGTGGACGGCCAGACCGGCCAGCTCGTTGTAGGCAGCCAGCTTCTCGGGGTCGGAAATGGTGCGGTAGACGCTGACCCAGTAACCCTTGGCCACGGTGTACCTCCTGTGTTCGGAATTGATGTTCAGATCCTTGGTCGCGAGCGTCGTCGGGCTAGGGCGAGGCTGGTCATCGTTGTGATCGCCATCGCGGCGACGCCGAGCAGTGCCGCGGTGGTGTAGGCGGCCTCGTTCGGGAAAAGGCGGCCGGTGCCGACGGCCAGCACCAATCCCCCGATGGCGCTGCCCAGGGAGTAGCCGACGCTGCGGACGACGTAGTTGAAGCTCATCGCGCTCGACGTCTCGCTCTTGGGCGTGACGGCCAGGATGACGCCGGGCATGGCGGCCGAGAAGCCGCCGACGCCGAAGCCCAGCAGGCCCATGGCCACGAGAAGTTCGGCCAGGTTCGACCGGGCCACCGCGAACAGGACGAACCCGCCGCCGACGATGGCGGCGCTGCCCGCCAGGAGCAGGGGGCCGTCGATCCGTTCGCGGACCCGCTGGGTGAGCTTGCCGGCGACGAACCCCAGCACGGAGAACGGGATGAGGACCAACCCCGCCACGAAAGTGGACAGTCCGAAGCCGTAGCCAGCGCTGTGTGGTGTCTGCGCGTAGCGGGTGATGAGCGTGAGCAGGAGGTACATGCCGCTCCCGCCGACGAACATGGCGATGTTCGCCCCGGCGACCGCCGGGTGCCTTACCGCCCGGACGTCGACCAGCGGTGTGGTGCTGCGCAGTTCGGAGGCGGTCCAGAGGCACAGCAGGAGTACGGCAGCGACGGCGAGGGACACCGCGACGGCGAGGTGTCGGCCCCACAGGCTCCGCTCACCGGCCAGGAACAGGACGAGGAACAGTCCACCCGCCAGGACGAGCGCACCGGCCACGTTCACGTGAGCGAAGCGGCCTTCGGGTGCCGCGGGTATGGAACGCCACGCGGTCAGGAGTGCGATAGCGGTGACGAGCAGGCCGAGGCCGTAGGCGGCCCGCAGTCCGCCGAACTCGGCGAGCAGCGCGGCCAGCGGGTAGCCGACGCCGGCCCCGATGATCGAGACCACCGAGATCAGGGCGATCGTGGCCGCGCCGCGCTTCTCGGGAAGATGGTCGCGGGCCACGCCCATCATCAGCGCCGTGAGACCCAGTCCGATGCCTTGGGCCGCTCTGCCGACCAGCAGCCAGGCGAACGGCAGTGGCAGCACGGTGAGCGCGCTGCCGACGACGACGATCGCCAGTGTGGCCAGAATCGTGGCTCGCCGGTGCCGACCGGTGCCGAGCCGACCCAGGACGGGTGTGGCGACGGCGCCGCTGAGCAGGGTGATGGTCAGCGTCCACTGAGCGCTGTCGAGGGAGACGTGGAACGTGGTCGCCACGCTGGTGATCAGCGGCATCCCGAGGCTGGCGACCGCCGCCACGACCAGGGCGATGAACACCAGGGCGGGGACCAGCAGGCGTGCCGGGGAACGTGTCAGGGCGGCGCTCATGGGCTGGTCATGAGCCTGGTCCGCTGTCACCGCTCTGGCTCATCTCGGGTGGGGCTTTCGAGCTCCGCCAGACGCAGCAGCGCCGGAAGGGCCGCTTCCAGGGTCTTGACCTCGTCACCGGTGAGTTCGTCGATCAACCGCGCGTACGCGTCGACGCCCGCCTGGCGTCGCGTCCGGACGTACGACGCGCCGGCTTCGGTCAGGCATACCAGCGTGACCCGCTTGTCGGACGGATCGGTCGTCCGCTCGACCAGCCCGGATTCCTCCATCACCCGGACCAGGACGGTCATCGCGGGCTGGGTGACGCCCTCGGCCACCGCCAGATCGGTGATCCGTCGCGGGCCGGTCTTGTCCAGGGTGGCCAAGGTGGCGGCGGAGGTAAGGCTCATGTCGCGGGGCAGGCGTCTCACGGCCCTGGTGGCCAGACCGTAGAGGACTGACCCGATGGCATCGGAAGTGCCACGCGCGGCGTCTCGGCGACTCACACCCGAAGCATAGCAGTTTTATATAAATGCTTTATGCATCTGCCAATCCACGAGGACACCTGACCTCGGCCTTACTCGGCCTTACGTAGGTAAGGCCGAGTAAGGCCCCCCAGGCGTGGACGCGAGTCGTTTGCCCAATGCGCTCCCGGTGCCCTTACGTCGATTGTTGGTTTCACACCGAAAAGCGGTGACAACAACCAAGGAGCACACGATGAGTTTCGACTACGACGTCGCCAACCAGCGAGTCAACTCGATGATCGAAGACGCCAAGGCCTACCGGCTGGCCCGGGAAGCCCGGGAATCGACACCCCACCGTCGCGGACGGCGCATCCGGCTGTTTCGCTCATGATGCCGCCCGTCATGGCTCTCTCCCGCACTGCTACCGCCCGTCCGAAGAGTAGGTCTCTCGGGCGGGCAGTCCCATTTCGTCGCGCAGGCCGTTTTCGGTGTACTCGTACTTCTGGCCCAGGTTGGCCTGCGGGTTGTTCGGGTCGTAGGCGCGGCCGTCGGTGGGAAGTCCGGCGGCCAGCCGCTCGGCCTTGGTGATGTTGGCGTCGGGACCGTTGCCGCCGACCTTGTCGTCGTCGAAGACGTCTTCGAGACTGCTGGCGCCATGTGCCATCTCGTGGTACAGGATTACAGACGGACGGCCACCGGGTCCGTCACCCTGGTTGGCGCCGCCGAGCCCGTCGCCGAGTTCGTCAATGTGGAACGCCGGGTTGATCTCGACTTCGATGTCGTCACTGAAGTCCCCTGTGTCCCTCATGTACCCGTTTTCGATGTCGCTTTCCTCATCCCGGTCCGGGTTGCCCGAGTCGTACTGGAGCTCCTTGATCTTGAAGGAGTCGCCGTTGAAGGTGTCGCTCATGTGGTCTTTGTAGAGGTTCAGCATCTCCTTGCCGGTCGGCGACGATCCGAAGGTGTTGAGATCCGCCAGCATCCGGTCCTTGAACTCCTCCGAGCCCTCGATCTCGATGACACCGTCCTTCACCAACTGGTCGGCGTCGATCGGCTGAACATGGTGCTTGGTACCGACACCGTCCACCTTGTCCTCACCGTCCTGGACGTACGCGGTGTCCTGGGCGTCCCCGGTCACCGAGTCCTTGCCGAAGCCGGAATACATGACATCCTTGCCCTCCCCGGCATCCAAAGTGTCATCACCCTTGCCACCCGACAACACGTCGTTGCCACCGCCACCGGAGACCTTGTCGTTGCCAGTGCCGCCATCCAGGTAGTCGTTGGCGTCACCACCGGCGAGAGTGTCATCGCCATCGCCGCCGTAGATCGTGTCGCCCTCGTGGTACGGGTTGCCCTGACTATCGGTCCGTTGGCCCCCGGTCCCGGCCTCCAGGTGGTCGTTACCGTCCTGTCCGTCGACGTAATCCCTGCCCTCACCGCTGAACACCCGGTCGTCGCCAGCCCCGGCCTGCACCCGGTCATCGTCATCCCCGGAGACGATCACGTCCTTGCCGCCACCGGTGTTGACCTTGTCGCTACCGTCGCCGGAGTAGACGTGGTTGTCCCCCGAGGCACTGACGCCGTCATCACCCTCGCCGGTGGAGATGTCGTTCTTGCCACCAGTGTCCAAGACCCCATCGTCACCGCTGTAAGTGGACACGTTGTCGTTGCCGTCACCGGTCATGACGGTGTCCTTGCCGGCTCCGGTGGAGACGCGGTTGTCGCCACCGGACGTCGACACCGTGTCGTCACCGGTGCCGGAGATGATCGTGTTGTTTCCGTCTTCGCCACCGAACGGGAACAACGGGTTGCCCGCAGCGATGGTGTCCTTGCCCGCGCCACCCAGGCTGGTGACCTGAACGCCCTTGGCGTCCACCTTGATGGTGTCGTCGCCTTGGCCGCCCCGGACGGTGATGTTGGTGCCCGGTGGATAGGTGTGTTTGGTGCCGTTGGACTCCACGATGACATTGCCCTTGTCATCCGTGGTGACCTTGACGTCATCATTGCCCGTCCCCGTGTTCATGATGACCCGGCCGTCCGGCAGCGTGATCGTGCGCGGAACCCTCGTGGACTCCGGCGGCAGATCGAACGGCTCCTTAAAGCCTTCCGCCACCGAACCCCACTTGATCGTCACGTCCGCGAAATCGGAAGCCGCGGTCTTGAGGTTGCCCGCCTCGGTGCCCAACTGCTTGTCCAGGTCCGCGCGGATCCCCTTGGCGGCCCGCACCGCCTCGATGACAGCTTTGGACTGCTCAGGGTTGGCGGGTTTGAAGTTGATCTTGTCGTCGCCGACGACACACGGCACCGCGCCAGTGATCGCGCCCTCGGCCGTGGTCAACTGCCCCTGCTTGGCCGTGATCGTATTGGCGATGTTGTCCAACGCGGTGTCCACCGCGTCGGCCTTAGCCTTCAAATCCACCAGCGCCTTGCTGATCTTCTGCTGATGCCCCTCATAAGCGGTGCGGCCCTTGCCCTCCCAGCCGTCGTCGTACACGACCTTGGCCTTCTTGAACACGTCGTCACCGGCCTTGTCCACGGCGGTGCCCAGGTTCTTCCACCCCGTGGACGCCGCAGTGATCTTGGAAGTGTCAGCATCCAACCGCCACCACCGACGGTCCACATTGATTTCAGGCTCGGCCATGCGTTCACGCTAATGACGCACAGTAGTTTCCGGCATCCCCCATATGTGCCAACCTGCGAAAAGTTCACGTTCCGTATGACCGGTTCGTGCCCGATCGTTGGCGGGAAGACGGCTTTACACGTCCGTCGGGGCACAGTTCGAGGCGGGCCGCTGGGCCTTGAACGCGAAGTCTCCGGGTTTGGCCAGGGTCACGCTGAGGCTCGCCATGTCGATGGTGCACTCGCCGCTGAACGGGACGGGGAACCCGTCGCGTTGGTCGGCGGGTTCGCCCTCGCCGCTGATCGCGACCGTGCCGGGTTTCACCTCACGGACGATGAACTTTCCGTTGGCCTGGATCAGTTCGATCTCGGGGTGGGCCGTGACCTTCCAGTCCGCTTTTTCGGTGAGGTACTCCTGGTCGGGTTCCAGCGAGACAGCGCCCCTGCGTGCCCCGGCACCGGCCGCGAACGGGCAGTTCTTAGGGGCGATCCGGCTGGAGGCCGCGCACTTGTCGAGCCAGTCGGTGAACTGGCGGTTGACCTCCTTGACGAACTTCTTGCCCGGGACCAGTTCGGGTGCGAAGGTCTGCGAGGACAGCATGACCGCCTCGCCCCTCAGGTACTTCGACGGTATGGCGATGTAGCTGGACATCCGGGGTTTCACCAGCTCGTCACTGTCAACATAGGGGTCGTAGGCACCGGGGAACATCCACAGTTGGCGCGCTGGTTTCTGCACCAGGGTCCGCGAGTCGTCGGTCTTCGTGGTCGTGGAGGGATAACCCACGACGCGGTTGAACTCGGCGAACCCGACCGGCATCGCGACGACGTCGATCTTGGCGAGCGGGTTGAGGATCTGCCAGTCGCTGCCGTTGTCGAGCAGCTCGAACCGGCCGGTGCGGGTTGTCTTGTCGGCGGCCGTGATCGTGAAGTCGATGTTGGCCACCAGCGGGTCGACCCCGGGGCGGCGGGCGACGTTGGTGACCTTCCAGTCCGTGGTCATGGCGCCCGAGACCAGCAGGTCGTCGGAGACCTCGTCGAACTCCCAGATGCCGTCGACGTAGTCGAGCGCGACGTCGACGTCACCGTCTTGTATCGCCGACAGGTAGTCGCTGACGACCGCTTCGGGACCGGGACGCGTCAACTGGTAGCCGAGGTTGCTCACCGCGACCACCGCGACCAGGGCCACCGCGAGGATCTTCAGGTTGCGGCGCTTCTTCCACCACGGTGTCTTGGACGGCTCGGCTTTCGCGTCGGCACTGGCGCGTTCGGATGCCATGTCCAATACGCTGCGCATCATCACGATCCACCCCCAGACGAGTCGGAGCCACAAGTGTCGAGATCGAAGGATATCGATGCAAGCTCTGATCCGCTCTGGCCCAGCGGAATGACTCGTGCCTTGCCGTCCGGGCCCAGCACCGCGCGCAGCGGTTCGGCGGTGAACCGGCAGTCGGCGGTCAGCGTGACCGCCTTGGAGGCCGCGTCCTGGGTCACGGCGGCGGCGGTCAGGGAGATGGATCCGGGATCGTCGACCTTGATGGGCATTCCGCCGGTGTCGTCGCCGTCGTCGCCGGGATCCTTCAAGCGCACCTTCGGATACTTCTTTAGCTTCCATGTGACGTCGTCGAAATCGCCGTAGGCGACCCCGAACTCGTCGGTGTGCGGGCTGTCGACACCGAACGGGCACCGCGACGGTTGCGGCATGGCGAATCTGACGCAGTCGTCCACGATCGCCTCCACCCCGTCTTGGACCGACTTGCGCGCGGTGTCTGTGAATTTGAGTTTCGGTGGTGAGACCCGCAATGCCTTGTCGCCACTGTTCTCGGTCGGCAGCAGTAGTTTGCCGGGAGCGGTCGCGCCGGTGGTGCCCTTCAGGTTCCCGAAGAATGCGTTCATCCCCGGGAACAACCGGTATTCCCGGACCTCCCGGTTCGTGACGTCGTGGGCGTACAGTTCCTGCCTGACCACGGTCTTGTCGTTGACCTTCAGGTACGACAGCGAAGCCGATTCGAAGCGCACCTTGATGAACGGATCGACCACCTGCCACTGTCCGTACTTATCGTCTACGTTGATGACTCCGGCTTTGGTCGACTTCCCGTCGCCGAGAACCACATCCACGACGGCGGAACCGTCGGACTTGACCGCGGATCGCTGCTTGACCACCAGGAGTCGCCAGTCGTCGCTGATGGCGTCCTCGTCGAGGAACACCGCCTCGTCGCCAGCGGGCACCCCGTATCCGTCGGGCGAGACGAAGCTGAGCGCCCGGTCGACGTTCTTGTCCTCGATGGCGTCGAAGAACTGCGTGACCACGGTTTCCGGATCGTCATCCGAGTCTGTCCACACGACGCCGCCGATCCCCAGTAGTACGACGACGATCGCGCCGATCGCCACATAACGCGCATTCTTGCGCCACCAATCGGGCGAGCGCAGGTCTATGCCGCGCAGGGCAACCCATATCCGATTCTTCGCGGCTTCGCGGTCGAGCACGGGACACTTTCAGCTGGTAGAGGAGCGATTCCGGCGAGTCTAGTCAGAGTCCACGCACCATCGAATGGTCCGAACGGATCGACAACGTGAAACCGCGCCGGTGCGGCTCACCATAACGTGTCCGCCCAGGTTCTCAGGTGGGTAGGTCCCAGGCGATCCGGAAACCGATGCTCGGGGAGCGTTCCACGCCGAGCCCGGCGAGCAGCAGTTTCAGGGTGAAGGTCTCATCACGGAGGCCGCCGTCGGTGTACCAGTCGGAGCCGGTGCTTTGGTGGTCGCTGCCGCCCTTGAGCATGGCGAAGCGGGTGATGCCGTCGCTGTGTTCGCTCTCAGTCCAGTTCCAGACGACGGGAGAGCGCCGTTGGAAGTGGGACTGGGCGGCGGCGAGCTGCCATTCGAACTCGTTGGGGAGGCGGGCGCCCGCCCAGGACGCGTATGCTCGCGCGTCCGAAAGCGACACGCCTGTCACGGGAGCGTCGTCGGAGATGTCGTCGCGGCCTTGGAGGAATCGGGCGGATACCGGCGGCTCGTATCCGGTCGTTTCGAGGAATGACCGGAACTGGGCCACCGAGACTTCCCTGGTGGCGACGGCGACGGGCCCGGGGATCGTGACATCGAGCGTTTCGCGTCGGTCGTCGTGCAGGCGGGGCGGCAGCGGCTTCCACTCCTCGACGTAGGGGGCGCCCTGGTAGAAGCCGGTTTCGCGACGTCGGTAGGTCACTGCGAGTTGGTGTGAGCCGGGGTCGACGCGGATGGTTTCGGTTGCGGGTGCTGTGGATCGCGAGGGTGGGGGGACGACGCGGATCGCTTGGCGCGCGGGGAATGTCGCGTCGGACGAGCCGGGGTCCTTCGACGCTTCGTTCAGCAGTCGAGCCAGCCATTCGGGTTCGTCGGCGCCTGGGGCGAGTTCGAGGATGCCGGTTATGCCCCGGGCGGGCACGGTGACGGTGATCGGGGCTGTTGTTCCCGCTGTGACGTCGAATCGGCGGGCTCCCTGGGGCAGCGGCGCTGCCAGTGGATCACCGGTCCAGTCATGGTCGCGGCGATTGACTATCGTCCACAGTGTTGTCCCGTCCTTGGTCCATCGGGACACGTACATTCCGGCGGAGATCGCCTCGGTTGTGGCGCCTTCCAGCGGCGACCAGTCGCCGTCGATCAAGACGTCGCTGGCCGCTCGCTGTACCCGGAGCATGCGTCGCAGGGTCGCTTCGTCGCGACGGTTCCAGCCGACCCAGACGCCGAATACCGCGTCCCACACCAGGATCCCGGTGCCGTTCATCCATGCCGACTGGAGTTCGCCGCTGTGGTCGCGGTTCCAGCGGCGGATGGAGTGCATCATGTGGCGGCGCTCGTACCAGTGAGCGCGCATCACGCCGGGGGCCTGGGAGTCGGCGAACCACTGCGCCCAGCTCAGCAGGTGGTCTTCGACGCGTTGGTTGGGGACCCGGGATTCGCCCTCCAGGACCTGCGGCGGGGTGGCGGTGGTGAGGGCCGAGGTGAGGCGCGCGTCGCCTTCCTTGAGCGTGTCGAGGAAGACTCCGTCGGCGCCGAGTTCCGAGACGAGTGCGGCCAGTTCTTCGGCGTCGTCGCGCTTGGCGCGGCGGGTGCCGGTGTCCCAGGGGTTGTAGTCGACGAAGACGCGCAGTCCGCGTTCGTGGAACTGGTGGACGAGGTCTTTCAGGCCGGGTACGTCGCGGTAGAAGTCGAACTGGTTGCGGTCGTCGATGCCGATGATCGGGTAGGCGTGCCACAGGACCAGACCGTCGAGGCCACCCTGGTCGGCGATTGAGTTGAGGAAGGCGTCGACGGTGAACTTCTGTCCGGTGTGGTCGAACAGGCGCTCGTCCCACAGCCAGACTTGGGCCACGGCGTAGGCGCGGCTCGCCCAGCGGGTCGCCGCGTTCTCGTACGCCTTGCCGCTGTAGGCGAGGCGGGTTCGGGACTCGTCGCGCCAGGCGGCGAGGTCGGCGCGCCAGGACGGCCAGTCAGCGGGGTCGTCGGGGGCCGCGAAGATCTTGGCGACATCGCCGGTGGCGGCGTCAATGTTGCCGCCGGGTGGCAGGACCGTGGGCCGGTCGATGGGCCGGGGCACCAGCGGGTCGAACTCGTTGGTGTTCGCCTCGTCAGGGTCAGCTTTGGGCACTGTGGAGCCGCACCTCCTCCAGGGTGGGTATCGAGGGAACCGCGCCCTTGCGTTGTACCGCGATTCCGGCGGCGGTCGTGGCGAACTCGGTCGCGCCGATGAGAGTGCGCAGGTCGGGGTTGGTTGCCCGGCCGCTGTTGTCGAGTGCTGCGGCGAACGCGCCTACGAACGCGTCGCCCGCGCCGGTGGTGTCGATGGGGGTGACTGTGATGGCCGGGATCTTGGCCGTGGGTTGGCCGGGGGCGCCGACGAGGGAGCCCGCTGCTCCCAGCGTGACGATGACGGCACAGCCGTGTGTGGTGAGCGCCGACAGTGATTGGTCGGGGGCGTCGGCGGTCTGGCCCGCCAGGTCGGCGGCCTCGTGTTCGTTGACGATGAGGATGTCGACCTCGCCGAGCAGCGCGGCGGGGACCGAGCCGCTCGGGGCGGCGTTGAGGATGACGGTGGTGCCGTTCGCTTTCGCGACTCGCGCCGCCGCCCGCACCGTCGTGGGCGGCGTCTCCATTTGCAGCACCAGCAGATTCGCTGCGGCGATGGCGGCGACTTCGGCCTCGGTGAGGTCCACGAGGGTGGCGTTGGCGCCGGAGTTGACGACGATCGAGTTCTCGCCGTCGCGGTCGACGTAGATCACGGCGGTTCCGGTGGGAGCGTCGACGCGGCGGTCGCGCAGGTCGATCCCGGCGTCGCGGGCTTCGGCGGCGAGGCGGTCACCGGCGGCGTCTTTGCCAAGGGCGACAAGGAAATGGACCTCGGCCCCACTGCGGGCGGCGGCGATGGCCTGGTTGAGGCCCTTGCCGCCGGGGAAGGACTCGAAGCTTCGGGACAGGACGGTTTCGCCGGGCGCGGGGATGCGGTCGACGTCGTATACGAGGTCGAGGTTGGCGCTGCCCAGGACGACGACGCTCATCGGGCTATCGCCACCGTGCGTGCGGCGAGGTTGGAGAACCGGGCGCCGGCGAAGCCGGGGACAGTGGTGGCGAGCCGGTCGTCCAGCGGATCGATCCACCGGGGCGGCAGATTCTTCGCCCCGGTGAGGGCGCCGGTGATGGCTCCCGCCGTCGCGCCGACCGAGTCGGTGTCCCAGCCGCCCGAGACCGCGAGGGTGATCGTGCGGGCGAAGTCGCCGTCGCCGCGGGCCAGGGCGAACGCGAGCAGCGCGGCGTTGTTGAGCACATGGACCCAGTGCAGGTGGCCGTATTCCTCGTGGAGGACGTCGATGGCGGCGTCGTCGGGCAGATCGCCCAGACCGAGTTGGGTGCCGCGTCGCACCGCGGCGGCGTAGCGGCTCGCGGGCGGTACGACCGACAGACCCGTTTCCAGTACTTCGGTGACGGGGACGGCGGTGACGGCCGCGGCGCTGGCAGCGGCCGCGAACATCGCGCCGTAGACGCCGTTGCGGCCGTGACTCAGCCGCGCGTCGGTCCAGGCGAGCCGGGCGGCGCGCTGTGGCTGGCCCGGGTTGGTCCAGCCGTATACGTCGGTGCGGATCTGGGCGCCGATCCAGTCGCGGAAGGGGTTGCGCACCCGACCGGCGACGTCGGGTTCGTAGCCGTCGAGGAGGTTGCGGTAGGTGATGCGTTCGGCGGTGAAGACGCGCCCGCCGGGCAGGTGGGACAGCCAGGACTGGGCGACGTCTTCGGTGCTGAAGCCGAAGCCGGTGCGCTCCAAGAGATCCAGCGCGATCAGCGGGAAGTTGAGGTCGTCGTCCTCAGGCATGCCGTCGATGTTCTCGACGAGGCTGGTCGGGCGGCTGCGGCGGTTCCACGGGTACTTGGCGGCGGTGGTGGCGTCGAGTCCGACCTCGGTGAAGTAGGAGCGCAGCGGCCAGTTTCCGGTGGCGCGGCCGATGGCGCGGATGCCCGCGAGCGGGAGCTTCTCCACCGGTTTGCCCAGCAGGCAGCCGCTGGCGCGGCCCAGCCACGCACCGAGCACCCGGTCGTCGAAGTCGGGGCCGGGCTTGGGCGGGTCCGAGGACGAGGTTGTGGCGAGGATGTCGTCGATGTCGTCGGGTTCGTTGGTGCGCAACACCTCGGGATCCGGGAGCTTGTCTATTTCGGACAGCAGTTCGCGCGCGAGGGTGCGGACGTGTTCCGGGGCCGGATCGGGGGTGGCGCCGCTGACCGCGGGTTCGGCCGCACCTCCCCCATCGCGCCAGCGCTGCCGGATCTCGGTGGTGTCGCGGCCGTCGAGTTCGGCGGCGACCAGCGCGTGCGGGACGAGGTCCTCGGGTTGGGTCCAGCTGAGCCGCATCATCGCGCGGCCTCGGTGGCGGTGAGGGCGGCGCGGGTTTTCGCGGCTTGTTCGGCGCGTTGGGCGTCGGCCGCCCACACGTCGCGGGCGACGGCGGCGATGACGGGGCCGGTGGCGGTGATGTCCATCCGGCTGCCCTCGCTCACGCCGTCGATCCACTCGCGGGGGACGGCGTCGATGCCGTGCAGGGCGCCCGCCAGGGATCCGGCCATGACGGCGATCGAGTCGGAGTCACGGCCGTAGTTGACGGCGCCCAGTACGGCTTCGCGGTAGTCGCCGTCGGCGGCGATGAGCATGCCCAGGGCGATCGGCAGTTCCTCGATGGACTTGGTGCGGCTGGGGATCCGGGCGTCCATCGCGGGTTGGCGGTAGTGCGGGCCGACGGTGTCGAAGGGTTCGACGGCACGCCGCAGCTCGGCCAGGCCGGTTCGCCAGTCGTCGACTCCCGAGGCGGCCTGCGCGACAGCGTCGATGGCGGACTTGGTGCCGTCCTTCGCGAGGCTCAGGGCGCGGTCGATCACGGTTTCGACGGTGGCGCCGGGGCGCATCGCCTCGGCGACGGCCGCAGCGAAGACTCCGGCGGCCTCGCGGCCGTAGCTCGACTGGTGGGCTCCGGCGACGTCGATGGCCTCCGCGTAGGCGGCCTCGGGGGATCCGGCGTTGACGATGCCGATCGGGGCCACGTACATGGTCGCTCCACAGTTGACGATGTTGCCGACGCCCGCCTCACGCGGGTCGATGTGTCCGTAGTGGAGGCGCGCGACGAGCCACTTCTCCGCGAGGAACACCCGGTGCAGCAGCAGCGCCTCGGTTTCGAGTTCGGGGATCCAGCGTTTGTCGCCGATCAGCAGCGGCACCAGGTGTTCGGCGATCGCGTGGGCGTCGAGATGGTCCCGCACGGTGTCGTAGACGTCGACGAGTGCCGAGGTCATGAGGGTGTCGTCGGTGATGTGGCCGTCGCCCTTGTGGTACGGGGCGATCGGACGGGCGTTGCGCCAGTCGGCCAGGAACGGGGGCACGATCCCCTCGATGAAGCCGCCGTAGCGTTCCTGGATCGCCTCGGGCGGATTGCCCTCGGCGGCCCCCCCGAGCGCGTCGCCCACGGCTGATCCCGTCAGCGCTCCCGTCGCCTTGTCAACCAGTGTGTCCATGTGTCTCCTCGCTTCTCGTCAGGTGTCCAGCTCCGGCGGTGCCGCCGGAGCTGGACGTGGCTGCTGCCGGTGTCGTCAGTCCAGTTCGGACCAGCCGTCGACGAGCTTCCGCTTCAGTTCCTTGGCGGTGATCTTGTCCGCCAGGTAGTCCTGGAGCGCGGGTGTGGCGAACTGGTCTTTCCACTGTGGGTATTTGCTCGCCGACTGGAACGGGGCGGCGGTCAGGGTGTCCCCCGAGGCGAGGACGCTCTCCCAGCCGTTGGCGCCCTTGGTGTTGGTGGCGACGGTCTTGCGCGCGTCCTTCGAGGACGGGATCAGCCAGTCACCTTCGGCCAGGGCGGCCTGGTGGTCGGCCCGCATGAAGAAGTCGATGAACTTGGCGGACTCGTCGACGTGGTCGCTCTCGGCGGACACGGACATCGTCTGCGGGTTGGCGGCCTGGCTGGCACCGGCGGTTCCGGCCAGTGGCGGCAGCACCTCCCACTTGAAGTCCTTCGGCGCGGACTCGACGATCTGCTGGGCGACGTAGTTGCCCGCGACGTACATGGAGTACTTGCCGTCGAAGAATCCCGGCAGGACGTCGGATCCGCTCTGGGTGAGCGACTTCGGGTCGAGTGACTTGTCCTTGAAGGCCATGGAGTGGATGCGTTCGGGCACTTCGAGTTCGTTGTCCCCCACGTCGATGGACGCCTTGTCGCCCTTCCCGGAGAAGAAGGTGCCGTCGAAGTTGAGGGCCAGGTTCATGACCGTGGCGGTGGGGTCCTTCATGCCCCAGCCGACGCCGTAGTCACCGTCGGCGGTGAGCTTCTTCGCGAGCTTTTGCAGGTCGTCCCAGTCCAGGGCCTCACCGGTGGGGACCTTGACGTCGGCGTCGGCGAACGCGTCGGTGTTGGCGAACACGACGTACGACTGCAGCAGCGTCGGGGCCGCGACCACCTTGTCGTCCTCGGTGGTCACCGACTTCCAGACCTCGTCGGAGACCGCGGACTTCACCTTGTCGCTCAGATGCGGCCCTAGGTCGGCCAGGTAGCCCTGCTCGGCGAAGCCCATGATGTCGGCGGACTCGTCGTGGATGATGTCAGGGGCGGTGCCGCCCTTGAACTGGGTGACGAGCTGGTCGTGGACGTTGTCCCAGCTGCCCTTCACGATCTTCACCGGGGTGTCGGGGTTCTTCTTGTTCCAGGCGTCCACGATGTCCTTCGTCGCCTTGATCGTGGTGTCCTGGAACGCCAGCGACTGGAAGGTGAGGGTGTCGCCGTCCTCGTCGCCGACGCCGAACGCGGAACATCCGGTCAGGGCGAGGGACAGCGCGGCGAGCGCGGCGCCCGCTCGGGCTCTGGTGCTGGTTCGCATGGTTCTCTCTCTTTCATGGGGGTGTTGAGGGAAGGCACGATTCGCGGCGATCAGCCCTTGACCGCGCCGCTGAGAAGTCCGGCGGTGAGCCGCTTCTGGATGAACATGAAGAACGCCAGGCTCGGGACACAGGCCAGGAGTGCGGCCGCGGCGAGCTGGCCGAGCTGGACCTGCCCCTCGACGCCGACGAAGCGCGCCAGCGCGAGCGGCAGGGTCTGCATGTCGGGGTCCTGGATGAGGACCAGCGCGAAGAAGAACTCGTTCCAGGAGTT
The DNA here is from genome assembly GCF_000024545.1 of Stackebrandtia nassauensis DSM 44728. Lineage (GTDB taxonomy): Bacteria > Actinomycetota > Actinomycetes > Mycobacteriales > Micromonosporaceae > Stackebrandtia > Stackebrandtia nassauensis. The sequence continues at coordinate 2,434,811 of NC_013947.1, read as the reverse complement.
GATGAACGTGAACAGGCTGGTGGCGACCAAACCGGGCGCGAGCAGCGGCAGGACGATCCTGGTGAGCGTCGTCAGTCGTCCGGCGCCGTCGACGGCGCTGGCCTCCTCCAGCTCGACCGGGATCGCGGACACGTATCCCTGGAGCATCCACAGTGAGAACGGCAGCGCCCACACGGCGTAGACGAGCACCAGGCCCAGCAGGGTGTCGACCAGTCCGATGTTCTTGAGCAGCAGGAACAGCGGGATGATGATGAGGATGAAGGGGAAGACCTGGCTGAGCAGGATCCAGCCGGTCGCCAGGCCCCGCAGCTTGGTCCGGAACCGGACGAGGGCGTAGGCGGCGGGCAGCGCCACGAGCGTGACCAGGACGGTGGTGGTCGCGGAGACGAGCAGGCTGTTTCCCGCCGCGGTGAACAGGTCGGCCTTCGTGATCGCCGAGGAGAAGTTGCCGAGGTCGAAGTGTTCGGGCAGCAGTCCGGCGTCCGGGGACTTCAGCTCCCGTGGCGTCTTGAACGCGGTGCTCAGCAGGAACAGCAGCGGGAACGCCAGGAAGCACATGTAGGCGAGGAGCGCCAGGTATTGCAGCGGCCGGGCGACCGCGCTTCGGCCTACAGTGGATGTTCTGGGGAGTGTCGTCATTGGAGCCGCCTTCGCATCTGGCCGCGCAGGTAGAAGAAGAGGATCGCGCCGATCACGATGACCATGACGTTGCCCATCGCGGCCGCGTAACCGAAGTTGCCGTAGCGGAACGCCTCGTTGTAGGCGAACAGGCTCGGCAGCATCGTGGTACCGCCCGGCCCGCCCGCGGTCAGCACGAACACGAGCGCGAAGGAGTTGAAGTTCCAGATCAGGTCGAGTGTGGTGATCGCGACGACCACCGGCCGGATCGCGGGCAGCGTGACGTGCCAGAACCGGCGCCGGGTGTTGGCACCGTCGATCGCGGCGGCTTCGTGCAGCTCGACGGGGACGGCCTGCAACCCGGCCAGCAGCGTGATCGTCGTCTGGGGCATCCCGGCCCAGACACCGACGATGATGACGACCGCCAGAGCGGTGGAGCCGTCACCCAGCCAGTTGACGCCGCCGGGCAGCCCGAGTGCTTCCAGGCTGCGGTTGACGGGCCCGTAGTCGGGGTTGAGCATGAGCTGCCACATGATCGCGATGATCACCGGCGGCATCGCCCAGGGCACGAGCGCGAGGGTGCGCGCCAGCCAGCGCAGCCGCAGATCGAGGTTCAGCAGCAGCGCCAAGCCGAGCGAGGCCAGGAACTGCAGAATCGTGACGCTGAACGCCCAGATCAGTCCGATCTTGAACGAACTCCAGAACAGTTCGTTGCCGCCGAGCTTGATGTAGTTGTCGACGCCGTTGAAGTTCGTCTCCACGTTCAGTCCGGCCTCGGCGTCGGTGAAGCCGAGGAAAACGCCGTACACCAACGGATAGACGCTGAACAGCATCACCGGAAGCAGCGCCGGGAGTACGAACGGCCACGCGTCCCGGCCACTCGAACCGAGTCGACGGCGTCGGCGTCGAGCGCGGGGCTGAGGGTTGCCGACCGACTGCGTCATCGCCGTCATGAGGCACCGTCCGGCTTCTGGGCCTCGGTGCGGCTCGATTCGCGGACCGACAGGGAGGGGGTGATGACGATCCTGCGGACCTTCGACTCCGGGTTCCTGATCCGTCTGATGAGGAGTTCGGCCGCGGCCTTGGCGCGCTCGGCCGATCCGAGGTCGACGCTGGTGAGCGACGGCGTGGCCAGCTCGGCCGCATCGGTGTCGTCCATGCCGACGACGGCGACATCGTCGGGCACCCGGGCTCCGGCGGCGTTGAGTTCCTTCAGCGCGGCCACGGCCAGCAGATCGTTGGCGCCCACGACCGCGTCGGGGCTGGACTGCCGCAACAGGTCGGCGGTCGCCTCGCGTCCGGCCCGATAGGTGAAGGCATCGGCGGTCACCTGCAGTTCCGGACTGTCGGGCAACCCGAAGCGCTTCACCGCGTCGAGATACCCGGCGAGCCGGGCGGCGCCGGGGACGGTGTCGACCGGGCCGTTCACGAGCGCGATGCGACGGCGCCCCTGCTCGACCAGGTGCTCGATGGCGAGCCCGATGCCGGTCGCCGAGTCGGCGCGAACGTTGTCGAGCTCCACGTCGGGAGGCAGCGAACCGATGACCACGATCGGCAGCCGACTCGCGCGCATGGCGTCGATGAGGTCGGGGGTGATCCGCAACGGGCTCAACAGAAGACCGTCGGCGTAGCCACGGTTGAGACTGGTGAGCAGATCGATCTGCGCCTGCGGGTCACTGCCGGTGGACGACACCACGAGCCGGTAGTCGGCCTTGGCGACGATACGGGTGACCGCCCGCATCATCTGCACATAGACGGGGTTCCCGACATCGGCGACCGCGAGCGCGATCTGGTCGGTGCGGCCGGTTCGCAGGGTGCGCGCGCTGGCATCGGGCACGTACCCGAGTTCGTCCGCCGCCTCCCGCACCCGCCGGGTCAGCTCCTCGGAGGCCGAGCCTCCGTTCAACACCCGGGACACCGACGCGACCGACACTCCGGCTCGGGCGGCGACCAGCGCGAGGTTCGACTTCTTTGTCTCTGCCATGCGTTTTCCCTGCGTATCATACGTTGTAAACGTTCTTGAGAACGATTACAAGAACGATATCAGACCCTGTCAATATGCAGATCTTTCACTTGCCGACGCGAGCGACCCCCGCCGCGACATGCGCGTTGCTACCCATGCAGCCAGCTGGACACTGGACGTTCACCTGAAGTACGGCCAAGCCGGTCTTTGGCACACTCATACCCGACCACGGCCAGTGTGTCCCAGCTCTCAGTCTCGGAGGAGACGTGACCACCGTTGAGCTCAAGAACGTCTCGAAGGTCTTCGCTCCCGACATCGTCGCGGTGGATGACCTGAACCTATCGGTGAACAACGGTGAGTTCATGGTCCTGCTGGGCCCCTCAGGTTGCGGAAAGTCGACGATCCTGCGCATGCTCGCGGGCCTTGAGGACACCCTCGACGGGGACATCCTCCTCAATGGGGAGTTCGCCAACCACCTGACACCACGAGAACGTGGGGTCGCCATGGTGTTTCAGAACTTCGCCCTGTACCCGCATTTCCGGGTCGCCGACAACATCGGCTTTCCGCTGCGCATCGCGGGAGTCGATGCCGCCACCATCAAGGAGCGCACCGTCGCGATGGCCGCGTCGTTGGGAATCGAGGACCTGCTCGACCGCAAACCGCACCAGCTGTCGGGAGGTCAGCGCCAACGGGTCGCCATGGGCCGGGCGCTGATCCGCCATCCCCGGTTCCTGCTCATGGACGAACCCTTGTCCAACCTGGACATCGGACTTCGCTCGCAGCTGCGCACCGAGATCGTCGAAATGGCCCACCGCCTGAACATCACCACCGTCTACGTCACCCACGACCAGACCGAGGCGCTGACCATGGCCGACCGAGTGGCGGTACTGAGACGGGGACGGTTGCAGGACGTCGGCTCCCCTGACCAGGTCTACGACAAACCCGCCACCATGTACGTGGCGGCGTTCCTGGGCAACCCCCGCATGAACCTGGTGCGGGCCTACGTCGAGGTACACCTCGACCGGTACGTGACCCTGCATCTGGGATCGCAGAGCATCCGGTTGCCCTGGAGCGACCTGCAAAGCCGCGGAGTGTCCAAATATCACGGTGAACAGATCGTCGTGGGCATTCGCGCCGAGGCGGTACGGCCGGTGTCCCACGACCGGCCCAATGTCCTCAACGGATTGATCCAGTTCATGGAACACCACGGACACGAGTCCCTCGTCCATCTCAGGATCGGGGCCGTACCGGTTGACCACGACGCACACTCCCAGCAGCCGGAATCCGGACGGCACAACAAACAGATCTCCGACGTGACGGTCAGACTGGCCCCATATTCACGATGCCGCCCCGGACAGGCGATGTCGATCGAGGTTCACACCGACCTGCTGCACTTCTTCGACAGCAACGGCAACCGCATCGAGGCCGTCCAACGGCGGTAACCGTCAAGCCCTCGCTGTCGGGCGGGTAGCGTCCAGTTCATGACGGCTACCGTTTTCTCGCCGACCGGCATGGTGGTTTCCGCCGATGAGCGCGCCTCGGCGGCGGGGGTGGAGGTTTTGCGGGGTGGGGGCACCGCTGTGGATGCCGCGATCGCCGCCAACGCGGTGCTCGCGGTGACGGCGCCGCATTTGTGCGGTATGGGTGGGGATCTGTTCGCTGTGGTGCAGGACGGGGATTCGGCTCCGGTGGCGTTGAACGCTTCCGGGCGGGCGGGTAGTGGGGCTGATCCCGAGGGGTTGCGGGCGGCTGGGTATGGGGTGATGCCGTTGTTCGATGATGTGCGGTCGGTGACCGTGCCCGGGTGTGTTGACGGGTGGGTGGCGTTGCATGAGAGGTTCGGGAGGCTGGCGCTGGCCGAGGTTTTCGCGGCGGCCGTCGGGTTCGCCGAGGACGGTTTCGGGGCTTCTCCCCTGTTGGCGTCGGCGGTGCCGGTGTTGCGCGGTAAGGCGGGGGCCGAGGAGTTGGCGGAGGCTACGTGGGCCGGTGCCGTGGTGCGGCGGGGTGGGGTGGCGCGGGCGTTGCGGGCGGTCGCTGCGGAGGGGCGGGACGGGTTCTATTGTGGTGAGTTCGGGCGCGGGTTGGTGCGGCTGGCGGATGGGCTCTTCAGTGTCGAGGATTTGCGGCGGGGCAGTGCGGACTGGGTGAGTCCGATCGGGGTGGACGCGGTGGGGCATCGGGTGTGGGTGACGCCGCCCAACAGTCAGGGTTATTTGGTGGGATTGGGGTTGGCGATCGCGGACGGGCTTCCGTTGCCCGACGATCCGGATGATCCTTTGTGGGCGCATTTGTTGATCGAGGCGGCGCGGCGGGCCGGGTGTGATCGTCCGGAGTTGTTGCATGAGGGGTTCGATGCCGGGGTGGTGTTGTCACCCGAGGAGGTGGGGCGGCGGCGTGGCCTGATCGATCCGGGGCAGGCCGCCGGGATGCCGGATTCGGCAGCGGCGGGTGACACGACTTATCTGTGTGCCGCCGAGCATGGCGGGCTCGCGGTGTCGTTGATCCAGTCGAACGCCTCGGGGTTCGGGTCAAGGATTTTCGAGCCCGGCACTGGTATCGGGCTGCACAATCGGGGGTTGGGGTTCTCGTTGCTTCCCGGGCATCCGGCCGAGTATCGGCCCGGGCGGCGGCCTCCGCACACGCTCGCCCCGGCGCTGGTCACCCGGCGGGATGGTTCGACGCGTGCGCTGGTGGGGACCATGGGCGGGGACACCCAGCCCCAGATCCTGTTGCAGGTGATCACCCGGTTGCTGCGGCACGGTCAGTCCCCCGCCGAGGCGGTGGGGGCGGCCCGTTGGCGGATCGGTAATTCCAATGGTTTCGACACTTGGCGCGACGGCGAGCGGGCTCCCATCGAGTTGGAGGAGGCGGCACCGGATGCTTGGGATCGGTTGGAGGCGAAGGGGCACTTGGTGAACCGGGTGCCGACCGGTTTCGGGCATGCCCATGTGATCGAGATGGACGATTCCGGGCAGTTCGCGGGGGCGGCCGATCCCCGTACCGTGATCGGCTCGGCCCAGGGGCGGTTATCGGTCGGCGGTGGCTCGCCATGCGCGGGGTGAGCGTCCCAGTCGCTGGGTGAAGACCCTGGAGAAGGCCGAGGAGTTGGCGTAGCCGAGTTCGGCGGCGGTGGCGGAGACGGTGGCGCCGTGGCGGAGTCGGTCCTGAGCCACGGTGAGTCGCCATGCGGTGAGGTAGTCGGCGGGCGGCTGGCCCACTGTCGCTTTGAAGCGCGCGGCGAACGTGCTGCGAGACAGATTCGCTTCACGGGCCATTGTGGTCAGTGTCCAGGGCCGCCCCGGGGATTCGTGGATGGCCACGAGGGTGCGGGCCAGACGGTCGTCGGACAGGCCCCTCAGCAGCCCAGCGGGCAGTGCGAGTTCGGTGGTGTGGTCGAGGATCCAGCGGAACAGCTGGATGAGGACGACTTCGAACAGGCGGTCGGCCAGTACGGGGTTGCCGCAGCGGACGTTGTCGATCTCGGCGAAGAGCAGGTCGAGCGCCGGTCCCAAGGAGTCGACGACGTGCAGCGGCAGCACGATCACGGGAGGAAGCGTGCGTACGAGCGGGTGGGTCTGTCCACCGTCGAAGTCGAGCGTCGCGCAGGCGAAGTCGGAGTCCGCCGTGGGCGCGTTGTGGAAGGCGTGTTCCAGGGGGCGTGGGTAGAAGAGCAGGCTGGGGCGGTCTATTCGGGTTCGCTCCAACCGGCCGCCGGTGCCCTGGTAGGTCACGTCCATCTCGCCGTGGCGGAGCACGTGGAGGAAGCCTCGCCCTGGTCGTGCGGCGAAGGTGGTGACTCCGCACAGCGGACCCGTGTGGAACAGGCGGGTTCGTACCCGGAAGCGTTCGAGTAGGGGCGTTAGACGGTCGACGGGGGCCATGGGGCAAGCATGCCAGACGAATTGGTAAGAAATCGAGATGATCTGTTGCGATTAGTCCGGACTTGCCGGGCAGCCTGGTAACACGTCACCCGCACCGACATCGCGGGCGACGCCGTCTGTCCACAAGCGAAGGAGTATCTCATGTCCAACGTTCCCCTCGTCGAGCTCGAGTCCGCGAGCGGCGCCGTCAAGGAACAGCTCGATCAGATACAGGCCGCGTTCGGCACCGTGCCGGCGATGTTCAAGGCCGTGGCCAACTCGCCCGCGGCGCTGGCGAGCATGTGGGGGTCGTTCGGCGCTTTCGCCGACGGCGCTCTCGGCTCGGCGCTCAGTGAACAGATCGCCGTCGCCGTCGCGAACCGCAACTCGTGCGAGTACTGCCTGGCGGCGCACACCGCGCTCGGGCGCAAGGCCGGGGTGACGCGGGCGGCGCTCGCGGCGGCGCAGGACGGCGAGTCCGACGATCCCCGTGTGGCCGCCCTGCTCGGATTCGCCGTCAAGCTGGTGCGCGAGCGCGGTCAGGTGACGCCCGACGACGTCCAGGCCCTTCGGGGTCACGGCTGGGGTGACGAGCAGATCGTCGAGGTCATCGCTCAGGTCGCGCTGAACCTGTTCACCAATTACGTCAACATCGCGCTCGCGGTTCCGGTTGACTTTCCCACTGTGGAGCTGCGACGCGTCGACTGAGACCGGGATCCGGATCACCGATGAGTTTCGTGTTCTCGCGGCGTCTTTAGTACCGGGAGCCGTTCGACGGCTGCCAGTCCCGACCCGGTTGCCGCCGGGTCGGGTCATCCCAATATTCGAGGAGACACCGTGAACGACATGAATTTCTGGGCCGTACTGGTGGCCGCCGTGGCGGCCTTTGTGCTCAGCGGCGCTTGGTATGCCGGGTTCGGCAAGCAGCTGGCCCGGTTGAGTCCGGCTTACACCGGGGAGGGACGGTCGCCCGCTGTGACAGCCGTCGTGGAGATCGTGCGCAATCTCGTGCTGGCCTTGGTGGTGGCCGGGTTGACGATGTTCGTGGACATCGGTGGTTGGACCGACGCGGTGTTGCTGGCCGGAGCGGTGTGGATCGGTTTCCCGGTCATGATCCTGACCGGTTCGGTCTTCCATGAGAAGGTCCCGGCAAAGCTCGCGGCCATTCACGCCGGGGACTGGTTGATCAAGCTGTTGGCCGTCACGCTGATCGTCGGGCTGTGGCGGTAGCGACTCCAAACCATCGAAGGACGCGTCATGACTTATGAGACAGATACCCGTGTCGACGACTACATCAACGGTCTGCCGCAGTGGAAGCAGGACATCTGCCGCAAGGTGCGCGAGCTCGTGCACGCCGCCGACCCCGAGGTCGAAGAGACCGTCAAGTTCAAGGTCCGCCCGTATTTCGTGTTGCAGGGCAATGTCTGTGCGCTGCTGGCCGCGAAGGACCACGTGAACGTCTTCCTGTACGACGGCGCCATCGTTCCCGATCCCGAGGGGATCATCACCCACGGGCACGACAACAAGACGGCTCGCCAGATCGCCATCCGGGAGGGTGAACCGATCAACGAGAAGGCGCTCGTCGCGATGTTCCGGCAGATCATCGCCAACAATCGCAACGGTGGCTGGCGGAGGATCAAGGCCGCCGGCTAGCAGGCATCCGTGGTCCCGCCCGCTGGGGTTGTCGGCGGGCGGGCCATGATGACGTCGGCCGCGGTGGGGAACGCGGTCACGCAGGCGGAGTTGATGCGGTAGTACACCGCTGTGGCGCGGGGTTCGGCGATGAGGAATCCGACCTGGGCCAGGATCTTCAGGTGGTGCGAGACGGTCGACTGGCTGATGTCGACGGCTTTCACGATGTCGCCCACCTTCATGGGGGCCGACTGTCGGGCCAGCAGGGACACGATGCGGATGCGGGTGCCGTCGGCCAAAGCCTTGAACCACTTGGCGTATTCGTCGGCCAGGGATTGGTCGATGGCCGGCTCTTGATTTTCCTTCATCGATAATCGACGATAATAGATGAAGGAGAGTCCGTCAATTCGCGATCGGAGGTCGCGCGGTGTCCGAGCTAGGCGCAGCCGGTCTCGCAGCCGCGAGCGGTGTCGGCGAGACCGGCGAGCATCTGGACCGGGACGGCGATCTCGTCGCAGCACACCGAGTAGATGTTGCTGCGGCCCTTGGGGGTGGCGGTGATGAGGCCCTGCTCGCGCAACGGGGTGAGGTGGTGCGAGACCAGGGTCTGCGACAGGCCGGTGGCGTCGGTGAGTTCGCGCACACTGCGGGGGCGCTCGGCCAGCAGCAACAGCAGGGTCAGCCGGGTCTCATCCCCCAGTGCCTTCAGCTGAGGTGCCAGCGTGCGGGCCTTGGCGGTGATCGCGGCGTCGGGTTGTGCCTGCAGCGTCGGGGACATGAACCCATTATGGCACGAAGTTTGTCATCAACAGGATCTACTGGTATTAATTGCGTTTGTTGAAGTCAGTTGGCTTCATTCCCCGAGTCCGTGGAGGACGTCATGTCTGAGTACGAGCAGAGTTCCGCCGAGCCGGTGGTGGTCATCGGCGCCGGGCCGGTCGGGTTGGCGGCGGCCGCGCACCTGGTGGAGCGCGGCATCACCCCGGTGGTCCTGGAAGCCGGTTTCGGTCCCGGCGCCGCGATCCGTGAGTGGGGGCATGTGCGGGTGTTCTCGCCGTGGCGGTTCAACATCGACGCCGCCGCGCGTCGGTTGCTGGAGGCCGAGGGTTGGAGCGCGCCCAACGCGGCGCACCTGCCGACCGGCGACGAACTGGTGGACGACTATCTGAAGCCGTTGGCGGAACTGCCTCGGTTGGCGCCGCATGTCCACTTCGACACCCGGGTGGTGGCGGTGGCGCGGCACGGGATTGACAAGACCCGCACCGTCGGCCGGGACGGACGGCCGTATCTGGTGCGTACCCGTACCGGTGCCGGTGAGTACCGCGACGTGGTGGCCAGGGCGGTCATCGACGCGTCGGGCACGTGGGGGAAGTCGAATCCCTTGGGGGCGCACGGTCTGCCCGCTCCGGGTGAGGCCGAGGCCTCGTCCTATATGGCGGGTGCGCTTCCGGACATCCTGGGCGCCGATCGCGAGCGGTTCGCCGGTAGGCACGCGCTCGTGGTCGGCATGGGACATTCGGCGGCCAACGCGCTGCTCGCCCTGGCGGATCTGGCCGAGGTCGCGCCGGGCACCCGGATCACGTGGGTGGTGCGCGGGAGGTCGGCGGCGCGGTTGTACGGCGGCGGCGACGCCGACGCGCTGCCGGAGCGCGGCAAGCTGGGTACCCGGGTCAAGCAGCTGGTCGCCGACGGCAGGCTCACCCTCATCAAGAACTTCACCATCGACCGCTTCGAACCGGCCACGGACGGCCCGCTGGCGGTGGTGGGGCGGTCCGGTGACGAGCCGGTCAAACTCGACGTCGACGTCGTGGTCGCCGCGACCGGGTTCCGGCCCGATGTGGACATGTTGCGCGAGGTCCGGCTCGACCTGGATCCGGCGGTGGAGGCACCGAGTCAGTTGGCGCCGTTGATCGACCCGAACTTCCATTCCTGCGGAACCGTTCCGCCGCACGGCGAGCGGGTGCTGGCCCATCCCGACGAGGGTTTCTACGTCGCCGGGATGAAGAGTTATGGCCGGGCCCCGACGTTCCTGATGGCCACCGGGTACGAGCAGGTGCGTTCGATAGTCGCGGCCATCGCCGGGGACCGCGAGGCCGCCGATGAGGTCCACCTTGAACTGCCCGAGACCGGGGTGTGTTCCTCCAGTCCCACCGTCGAGGACGCCGACGGCAACGTCACCTTCGCCGAGGCGTCCGGCGGCTGCGGGACCGGCGACGAGGGGTCGTCGTGCGGCACGGCTGCGGCGCCGCGTGGACTGACCACCGGTGTACTGCACGGCTACTCCGGTGAGGGCGCGACGCTTCCGGTCGTCCAGGAGGCCGCGCCGGCGGGCGGCTGTTGCGGCGGCGAACCCGCCACCGTATGAGCGCCACCGAAACCAGCGCCGCCGTCCCGACCGCTCAGGCGATCGCGGGACGGCGGCGCGGTCTGGTCGCGTTGTGCGTCACCGAGATCACCAGCTGGGGCATCCTCTATTACGCGTTCCCGGTGCTGCTGGTCGCGATCACCGCCGACACCGGCTGGTCGACGACCGTCGTCATGGGGGCGTTCTCGGTCGGACTGGGGGTGTCGGCGCTGGCCGGGATCCCGGTCGGTCGGCTCCTGGACCGGTACGGGCCGCGTCCGGTCATGACCGTCGGATCGGTTGTCGGTGTCGTTGCGATCGCGGGGATCGCGCTGGCCCCGAACCCGTGGTGGTTCACCGCCGCGTGGGCGGTTTCAGGGCTGGCGCAGGCCTGCGTGTTCTACAAGCCCGCCTTCGCCGCCATCACCGGTTGGTACGGGCCCGATCGCGTCAAGGCGCTCACCACGGTCACCCTGGTGGCAGGGCTGTCCAGTACGGTCTTCGCGCCCGTCGCCGCGTTCCTGGTCGACCGGGTCGACTGGCGCACCACCTACCTGATCCTCGGGGCGTTTCTGGCCGTCGTCACCATTCCCGTCCACGCCCGCTTCCTCAAGGTGCCCTGGAATCCGCAGCACGACCAGCCCGGTTCGCGGACCACTGGTAACCGGGCGATCATGCGCTCACCGGCGTTCCTGACCCTGGTGCTCGTCATGACGACGGCGACCTTCGCGCTGTTCGCGGCCACCGTCAACCTGGTCCCCATGCTCACCGACCGAGGTGCCTCCACCAGCTTCGCCGCCTGGACGCTGGGTTTGTGCGGTGCCGGACAACTGTTGGGCCGCATCGGATACGCCCGTCTCACCGCCCGCACCAGCATTCGGTTCCGCACCGTCGCCGTGCTGGTCGCCGCGGCCGTCACGATCGTCCTCACGGCCGTCACCGCCCACCAGGCCGCGGCTCTCATCGCCGCCGCGATCGCTTTCGGAGCGACAAGGGGGATCTTCACGCTGCTGGAGGCCACGGCCGTGTCCGATCGTTGGGGCACAAGGAACTTCGGTGTCCTGTACGGCGCTTACAGCGCCCCGTCGACCATCGCCATGGCCGCCGCTCCGTGGGCCGGGGCGCTGCTGGTCAACGCCTTGGGCGGCTATCAGGCCCTGTTCATCGCCATGGCGGTGCTGGCGGCTGCCGCCGGTGTCGCCGCGACGGCCACCATTCCCCGACAAGCCAGCTGACGGTCGTCCGCCCGCGTCCCGAATCGTGGCACGGAATTGCGAGGTGGCGTTGCGGTCGCGGTGTGAGACTCACACGGACGGGAGCAACACGGAGTCGACAAGGGATGGCAATGCGGAAGCGTTTCGGACGTTACTGGTTCGGCAACCCCGGTCACCTGTGGATGGCGTTGCGGGTCGGCGGCGGTCTGCTGCTGGCGGCGGTGGTCTTGAGCGTGGCCGGACTGCACGGACTGGAACTGGAGCAGCCGTGGCGACTCGTGCTGGCGGGCGCGGCGGTGGTGTCGCTGGCGGGCACGGTCGCGTGCGTGGCCTATATCCGTCGGCGAACCATCGTGGACGAACGCGGTGTGAAGGTCGTGCGGGCGTGGTCGTCACAACGCGTCGGCTGGACGGAGATCCGCGGTCTGGCAATGGGACAGGACGACGGCCGGTGGGTGCTGTGGGCCGACGTCGCGGGTGGCGAACTGGTGCTCTTCACATACCAGCTGCGCGGTTACGGCGACGACGGCCCGATCCTGGGTTCGAGTGGCAGTGTCGACTCCGCGGTGTTGCCGGACTGGGCGGCGCCGCCGTTCCGCTCGGCGTGTGCCGTGATCGAACACCACTGGCGCGGCCACGTCGGCCCGCACGCGCGAATCACGGCGCGACAGCCCGCTTCGCCGACAGTGGACGCCCAGGCGCCGCTGCCGGTTTCGGCGAGCCCGCCCGTGGAGCGGCGTCTGCTTCGCGACCGCCGCTTCGTGTCCGAAGTGGCGTTGTGGACCACGGGAATGGTGCTGCTGTTCCCCGTCTACATGGTGATCAAGTGGAGTCGTCGCGATTCCCCGATCACGTGGACCTGGTTCCTCAGCCTGGTCGCCGTGTTCACGGCGATCATGGTGGCGTACTTCGTGGCGCGCACGCGGGAGGGCACCATCGTCACCTCGCGGGGCATCACCCTCGTCCGTAGCTTGGGGTTCAGTCGCCAGCGGCTGCCGTGGTCGCGGATCCACGGCCTGGAGCTGGAACACGCCTGGGGGCAATGGCTGATCCAGGCCCGCACCGAAACCGGACCCACCACTGTGTACCACCGCCGCCCCGGCGTCGAGATCCCGATCGGGGAACTGATCCTGATCCAGCCGCGCTTTCGGGCGCACCCCAACGGCTCCTACCCGCGACCGACGGACGGCACCCCGATGCCGGTGCGCGAGGCGTTCGCCCTGCTTCACGACTACTGGCATCACCATCGACACCGATGACGGGACCAAATCCCCTGCGTAGCCGCTGAACCGACGGATACCGTCGATCCTGCGGCGCCACCGGCTAGCCCGCGTATCTTTTGGACAGTTCGTTGGGGTGGCAATGGAACCTGAGATCTCGGCCTGGCGCAACCTGATGGAGCTTTTCCGTTGCGTCGGGGAATCCGAATGCGCATGGGTGGAGCAGGCCGACAGTGGGTTCGGCTTAGCGTTGGTGCTCGCGGTGGCGCTCAACATCGGCGGCGTCGTGCTGACGTGGATGACGTTGAGTGTGGTCGTCGATTTCGTGTCGAGGCGACGAAGCACGACGATCGGTGCTGCCACTGAGGACGGACCGGACTTCCGTGGGGTGGTCACGGTTCTGCTCGGCGTGGCCGCATCCGGCCTGTGGTTCTACCTGTGGCTCGGTTACGCCCTGCCCGAGTCGGCCGGGCAGAACTACGTCGTGTGGATGGTGACGACGCCGCTGTACACGCTGGTTCTCATGGTGGGTCCGGTGGGTGTCGCGGCGGCCGTCTGCGGCATCGTCGGGGTCGTCGTGTCGACGTACCGGCCTTCCAGCGACGCGACGTCGTGGACGCCAGCGGCTCGTCGCGGCGTGTGGAGTGTCCTCATCGTCGTGGTCACGGCGATCCTCGTCGGTTGGCGCGCGCTCTACGAGGCCGTGCCCGAGGTGGCGGCGGGGCCGTTCGGGCGGGGGCCGCAGTGGCTTCAGCACGCGCTCGAGGTGTGGACTCTGCATGAGCCCGTGGCGATCCTGTGGGAACTGGCCAAGCTGTTGAGTACGGTTCCCGGCATCGTCGGGTTCGCGGCGTTGGGTCTACTGTGTTTGGTCTTGCCCGCGCCCCGTGGTGTGTCGGGCGGCGCGCGAGGCGTGGTGAACCTGGCCTCGGCCACCACCGGCGCCGCGGTGACCTCTGTGGTCAGTCTGGTCGTCGGCACCTGCGTGGTCATCGTGGTGGGTGTGCTGGCGATCGCCGTACTGGCGCTGGCGTTCCTGTTCTTCGCGGCCTACGTGATGACGTACGTTCTGGTGCTCGCCGTGCTGGGTGCGATGGTGACCGCCGCGGTCAGGAGCTCTTGACCAGTTCGGTGGCGGGGCGGGTACGGGCCAGCAGCATGCCGACGGTGAACAGTGCCACCACCGCGACCACCGCGCTGATCCAGGTGGTGTGGAACAACAGTGCGTTGAGGTAACCCAGTCCGACGGTGTACGTGGCCCAGCAGATCGCCGCCACCGCCGACCAGGGTTGGAACCGTCGCGCGGAGATGTCGGGATCGCTGCCGCAGGCGAAGGTGACCACGCACCGGCCCGCCGGGACGAACCGGGCGAACACCACGCTGCGTCCGGTGTGGTGCCGCAGCATCGACCGCAGCCGGTCGTCGGCACGGGCCAGGCTCGGTCGGCGCGCCAGCCGGGCCCGCAGGCGGCCCGATCCGCGCGAGGCCAGCCGGAAGGCCAGCCAGTCGCCGGTGGTGGAGGCCAGCGCGGCGCACCCCAGCAGCGCCAGCTCGTTGGTGGCTCCGGTGTGGGCGTAGACGGTGGCCACGATCAGGCTGGTGCCGCTGGGCAGGACCGGCAGGTAGACATCGCACATGATCAACGCCATCACCACCAGGTACACCCAGGGTGAGGCGAGGAGGTGATCGATGTCGGGCCACATAGTGGCCCAAGCGTGCCACGGGTTCGGCCCGGTCGAGGAACGCGGATGCCAAATCGTGACGCGATGGTGTCGGTGTCGCGCGCGGCCGGGTTCAGTCCGGGGCGTCGGTGTTGTAGTAGGACGCGAGGTCGTTGGGCGAGAACCGGCCCCGGTCGGTGGCGACGGTGCTGACGTAGCGGGGCGGGGTGACGTCGAAGGCGGGGTAGATGCCGGTGGCCCGGGTCGACGCGGTGCGGTGTCCCAGGGCGTGCAGGACCTCGTTGCCGTCGCGGTACTCCAGCGGCACCGCCTCGGGGGTGGGGGCCTGCGCGTCGGGGGCGGTCACCACGGCCACGTACGGCACGCCGAAGGCGTGCGCGGCGATCGCGATCTGCAGCGTGCCGACCTTGTTGATCACGTGGCCGTCCATGGTGACCCGGTCGGCGCCGGTGATGACCTTGTCGATCTCGCCGCGGCTCATCAGTTCGGCGGGCATCGCGTCGGTGACCACCACGGTCTCCACGCCCATCTCCGCCAGTGACTCCGCGGTGAGCCGGGCGCCCTGCAGGTACGGCCGGGTCTCGGTGCACACCATCCGCAGCCGCTTGCCCGCTCGCAGCGCGGCCGCGACGGGCTCGGTCACGTACGACTCGCCCCAGCAGTGCGTCAGCACGGTGTCGCCGTCGTCGAGCAGTTCGGCGGCAGCCTCCCCGAGCTGTCGGCAGCGGGCGAAGTGGCGGTCACCGGCGGCGACGGCGGCTTGCTCGACCACCTCGGCGACGGGTTCACGCGCGGCCAGCGACGGCTCAGCGGCCCGCAGGATCGCGTCGACGACCTCCCGGATCCCATTGTGGGTCGGCCGGGTCGCCCGCAGCCGGTCCGCGGCCTCGGTCAGGTACGCGCGGCGGTTCTCACCAGGGAGCGCGTCGGCCGCGCGCGCCGCCAGGGTCATGCCCCCGGCCGCCGCGAACAGTGGACCGTTGCTTTGGGTGACCATGTCCTCGATCGCCTGGGCCACCTCCTGGTAGGTCGCGCACGACACCCAGGTCCGCTCGAACGGGAACACCCGCCGGTCGAGGATGCGCACCGCGTCCGGCTCGATCAGGACGCTTTGCGAGATCAACGTCGGCACCGGCACGTGGATCGATGACTCCGCCATTGGCGTGCTCCCTTCGTCGGTGTGATTTTGGCACGGTCGACGCGGTGCCCTGTCAACCGTGGCGCGTCCGATTCGCGTCTTTTGTTTCGTGGACAAGCAGCGAAGGACCGTGAGCCGTCTGGTCGCGGGCGTGGCGGTCGTGACCAGCGCGGTGGCGGTCGTATGGGCCGCCACGGACGTCTCCGCCGAGGAGGCGCGTGACGTCGAGTCGAAGATCGCCGGAGGACAGCTCGCCGAGGACGGCCGGTTTCCGTGGATGGCCGCGATCACGACGGCCGAGGAGCCCGACGTGGGCTACTGCGGCGGCACGTTGATCGCCGACGATGTCGTCCTGACCGCCGGTCACTGCTTCGACGACCTCTCCCCCGCCGAGCTCGTCGTCCGGCATGGCGACGTCACCTTGGCGAAGGCCGACAGGTACGCGATCGCCGACGTGGTCGTCGCCGAGGGCTACGACCACGACCTCCAATACGACTGGGCGGTAGTGAAACTCGCCGAACCTGTCGCCGATGCCGAGCCGCTGCCGCTGGCGGCGACGGACGACGAGGACTGGTCGACGTTCGAGATCGCTGGCTGGGGCGTCACGGGACATACCGCTCCGTCCCCGGACCTGCGCTGGGCCGAGGTCCCGTACATCGACGACACGGAATGCGGCGCGCTGAACGAGGACAGCGAGTTCTTCCCGAAGACCCAGCTGTGCGCGGGAGAGCTGGAGGGCGAGGAGGTCAACGCCTGCCCGGTCGACTCGGGCGGACCGCTCATGGCCGAGGTGGACGGACGAACCGTGCTGGCGGGGATCGTCAGCTGGGGGTCCGACTGCTACGAGACCCCCGAGCCGGGTGTCTACGCCAGCGTCGGTGCCCAGATCGACGACATCAGGGCGGCGGTCGACGAGGCCGGTGGAAAACCTCCCGCGTGCCGATGAGTTTCGCCGGGGCGCGTCGTCTGTACTGACAAACCCGACGAATCTTGTTCGAGGAGAACACCATGAGCGCCACCTACACCTTCGATTTCTTCTGCAGCCTCGACGGTTTCGGTACCGCCGGAGGCGATTGGACCGGCTACTGGGGCAAGCAGGGGCCCGAGCTGTTGGAGCACCGGCTCGCGGTTTACAACGAGGAGCAGCGGATGGTCTTCGGGGCCAACACGTATCGGGACTTCGCACAGATGCTGGCCGAGAGCACCGAGGACTCCGACGTGCGCGACCCGTGGGTCACGCGGATGCGGCACCTGCCCGCGACGGTGGTGTCGTCGACGTTGACGGGTCCGCTGGACTGGCCGGACGCGGAGGTCGCCAGCGGCGACGCCGTCGAGATCGTCCGGCGGCTCAAGGCGGAGTCCACGGTGCCGTTGCGTTCGCACGGCAGCCTGTCGCTGAACCGGGCGCTGCTGGGCGCCGGTCTGGTCGACCGGGTTCAGGTGACGTTGTTCCCCGTGATCACCGGACAGACCGGCGCCAACCCGATCTTCAAGGGCGCGGCCGACTTCGACCTGGAGCTGATCGACAGCCGCACGCTCGACGGGCACATTCAGGAGCTCGTCTACCGGCCGACGCTGCACGGCTGAGTCGACTGACGCACGCGTTGGGCGCCCCCGTCCGGGTCGGACGGGGGCGTCAGCTGTTGTCGCGTGTGTAAGGCCGGGGCCGGATCGTGTTCACCCCGATGTCCAGGTGTCACGGTGCGATGTCTCTTGACTATGGGTTCGCTGCGGTGTAACGACAAGCGGGACAGAATAAGGAGAACTCATGACCCCATGGAAGAAACGACTCGCCGCCACGATCGTGGCGGCGACGTTCGCGACCGGTTCCCTGGCGCTTTTCACCGGCCCGGCACAGGCGGAAAGGCACGAAGCGGATCGCGGCTGGAGCGGCGCGTGGACGACGTCGCAGCAAAAGCCCGGTGCGAACTTCAAACCGAACTGGTCGAAAGACGGGTTCGCCGATCACACGGTGCGGCAGGTGGTGCGGCCCACCGACAGTGGCGACAAGGCCCGCGTGACACTGTCCAATCTCTATGGTGACCGGCCGTTGCGGGTGACCGCGGCGACCGTCGCGTCCAGTGGGGATGGTGCCGCCGTGGACGCGGATTCGTTGCGGGCGCTCACTTTCGACGGCGGTAAGAGCGCGGCCGTTCCTGCCGGTGAGGAGCTCACCAGTGACGCCGTGCGGTTCGAGGTGTCGGCGCTGGAGTCGGTGACCGTGACGCTGTACTTCGCCGAGGCGACGGGTCCGGCGACGTTCCATGACGAGAGTCTCGCGACGTCGTACCGGGCCGCCGGGGATCACGCCGGTGACGCCGACGGCGCCGCCTTCACCGAGACCGATGACTCCTGGTATTACCTGTCGGACCTGGAAGTGGTGGCGGACAAGAAGAAGGATGGCGTCATCACGCTCGGGGACTCCATCACCGACGGGGTGGATTCGACCGTGGACGCCGACAACCGGTATCCGGATCAGCTCGCCGAGCGGCTGGCCGACTCCGGTGACCCGCGCGCGGTGCTCAACGCCGGGATCAGCGGGAACCGGGTGGTGACCGACTCGGACAACTTCGGCGACCACGCCACGGCCCGTTTCGACCGCGACGTCCTCGACAAGAAGGGCATCGGCACCCTCATCATGGCCGAGGGCATCAACGACATCGGGTTCCCCGAGCGGGACGAGCCGGTGTTCCAGCCGAACCCCGAGGTCACCGCCGAACAGATCATCGCCGAGTACTCCGCGATCATCGACAGCGCGCACAAGGCCGGGCTGCGGGTCATCGGCGGGACCCTGTCGCCGATGAAGGGCCACGCCCACTACAGCGAACGCGGCGAGGCCGTGCGCGACGCCGTCAACGAGTGGATCCGCGAGTCGGGCGAGTTCGACGCCGTCGCCGACTTCGACAAGGCGGTGCGTTCCGCGACGGACGAGGACGTGTTCGACCCGGCCTACGACAGCGGGGATCACCTGCACCCCAGCGACGCGGGGTATCAGGCGATGGCCGAGGCCGTGGACCTGGAAGACCTGTAGGTAGCGACAAACGGTTGGCCCGGGCCATATCGGCCCGGGCCAATTGTCGTCAATGGTCGGTCGCGGTTACGGCAGGTACTGCGCCAGCCGGTAGTCGGCGTACTCCTCGGGTTCCTTGTACTCGGCGAGCACTCCGCGCTTCGCGTCGTAGAGGGTGACGCTCATGCCGTTCTCGGTGCTCTTGCGGATCAGGGTGTTTCCGTCGGCGGTGTAGTGCACCGCGTCGACACCTCCGCCGCCGGAGACGGAGCCGCCGACCTGCCCGGTCTCGGGATCGACCGTGGTGTTGCAGGTTCGCGAGTACGGTTCGTCGTCGCTGTGCTGGAAACCCTGTGCCACACAGATCTCCTTGGTGCCCGCCGAGACGCTGAACAGCGAGACCTCCGCGCCCTGGCTCTCGACGCTGAACTCGTTCCGTCCCGAGCCGTCGACGTCCATCGCGACCATGTCGCCCTGGTAGCCCTTCTGCGCCACCAGCCCGGTGCCGTCCGCGGCCCACCTGAAGTTGCAGGCGCCGTCGGCGGGGAAGCTGGCCGTCAGTTCACTGGTGGAGACGTCCCGGATCTGGATCTGGAGCTTGGTCGCGTCGCCGTCGATCTCGACGGCGTACAGCAGCTGGTCGTCGATCGGCGACCAGGTGGGCCGGACGCACGGGTTGTCGACCCCCAGATCCTTCTTGCCGGGCGGGAACTGGCCGTAGACGGTGCCTTCCGCGTCGTCCGCGATGAGGAAGCCGCTGGACTCCTCCAGCCAGGCCGCCATCTTGCCGTCGTGGGAGATCGTGGAGTCCTTCGCCCAGGGGTTGCCGACGTTCTCGCCGTCTTCCACGATCGTGTAGTTCCCGTCGTCGTCGGGGTAGTACAGCTGCCCCGGGATGCCTTGCGACTGTTCGCCCTTCTTGTCGTCGCCCGGCGGCGGCTCGGCGTCCGCGCTCGGCAGTACCGTGAGTCCGACGCCGACGAGCCCGCCGACCATCACCACGGCCGCACCGGCGGCCAGGACGGTTCGCCGGATCGTGCGTTTGCGGGACGCCGTCAGCACGTTGTCGTACATGTCGATTCCGTTCATCTTGTTGGCGAGTTCGGTGAGGTGCTCGCGAAACTCGTTGTTCATCGCAGCTCTCCCTCCTCTGTGTACAGAACGTTCAGGTCGGGTGCGATGGTGCGAAGCCGGGCCAGCCCCTTGGCCGTCTGGCTCTTGACCGTCCCGATCGCACAGTTGAGGATGTCGGCCGTCTCGGAGACGGTCCGGTCCTCGAAGAACCGCAGCACGATCACGGCGCGCTGCTTGGCGGTCAGCCGCAGCAGCGCCTGGTGCAGGGTCAGGCGCAACGCCGTCAGCGAGTTGGTGTCGTCGGCGACGAACTGGTCGGGCACCACCTCCGACAGCGATTCGGCGACCCTGCGTTTGCGCCACCAGCTGACCTGCAGGTGGTACATGACCTTGCGGGTGTACGCCTCGGCGTTGCCCGTCTCGTGCAGTCGCTTCCAGGCGCCGTGGGTCCGGGCCAGGGCGGACTGCACCAGGTCTTCGGCCAGGTGCGGGTCACCGGTGAGCAGGTACGCCGTCCGCAGCAGCGCGGTGCTGCGGTCGCGGACGAACGACTCGAACTCCTGGGCCCGCGCCGCGACCGAAGCCGAGGGTGGATCCGCGTCGCGCGAGGCGAGCAGCGGTTCGGTCATCGCGCTTCCTTCCACAAAATGCTCCAAGTGAGGTCTCCGGGGTTTCAGAACTGGTAATCAAGACGCAGGATCGGACGGCGGGGTTGCCGGTGTGTCCGACGAGATCGGGCCCGGATGCGATCTTCACCGACGTCGCACTGACAGCGGGCCGGGGGTTGTGCCAGGGTGGTCCGCATGACGAAGCCGGATTTCGTGGACCGATTCGTGACCGTCCCCGACCTGCTCAGCGCCTACGACCGTGTCATCACCATGGACAGGGGACTGTTCCGGGCGGCGGGCGGCAGATATGACAACCCGACCCCGTGCCGGGAGTGGAACGTCGGGCAACTGTTGTGCCACTTCGCTTTCATCAACGAGCGCTACGCCATCGTCGCCGAGCGCGAGACAGTTCCGCCGTTCGAGCAGCGGACCTATCCGGATTCGTCGGCGGCGTTCGTGAAGTGGTCGGCGCGGGCCCGGGCCGCGTTCCGGCGGCCGGGTTTCCTCACCGAGGTCATGCCGACGCCGATCGGCGAACAGCCCGGCGCGGTGGTGATACAGCACGTCCTCAACGAACTCATCGCCCACAGCTGGGATCTCGCCCGTGCCCTGGGCGAGTCCACCGACCTGGTGCCGGACCTGGCCGAGGCCGCCACCCGCAGCTGGAAGACGGCCTTCGCCGAGTTCGGGGAACCGGCGCGCACGCCGTCGATCATCGACACCGTGAAACCGGCTCCCGCCAACGCCTCCCCGGCCGACCGGCTGGCGGCCTGGCTGGGACGCGAGGTCTAGGCCGCGACCTCAACGGGCCAGTTTGCGCAGCCACTTGGGTATGCGCAGCGGTTTGCTGGGGCCCTGCGAGGGTCGGCTGGGCGACTGCGGCTGTTTGCGTGGCGTCTTGGGTGGTGTCGAGGGTGGTTTGGCGGTGCTGGTGGCGGGTGCCTTGGCCGGTGGCAGCGCCGTGGCGGGCAGTTCCTTCCCGGTCTTGTAGCTGTTGACCGTCGGGTCGGCGAGACCCCATTGGGCCAGCAGGGCGCTGAACTCGGTGCTCTGCAGGTACGCCTTCGCGTCGGCGGGCATGAACAGGTGCTTGGGCCAACCGGCGAAGTTGACGGCGAGCTTGTCGGTGCCGTCGAGGCCGCGACCGGTGTTGAACGACGACGCCTTGGACTGGAAGCCGGGGAACGCCTTCTCCAGCGCGTCCAGCGAGATCGTGGTGCAGTTGCAGGTCAGCGCGTGGTAGTCGGAGCTGAGCCGGAACCGGGTCATGTTCTTCTCGGTGAGTTTCGGTTTGAGGCCCTTGGTCAGGGCCGAGAAGAAGCTGGTGACGGCGGCGGCCTGTTCCGGGGTCACGACGAAGCTGAAGCCGGTGGTCTCACGGCCGTAGGAGTTCTCGCTGGCGATGTAGGCGGCGAAGTTCGTCCACACGTTGAGCATTCCCTCCCCTTCGGAGCCTCCGGTTCCCCAGGTCTTGCCGTAGCGACCGAAGTCGTACGTGGTGTCGGCGTCCGGGGTCACGACGCGTACCGCGGCATGGCCGTAGGGGTGGTCCTTGCCGTCCTTCTTGTACGGACCGCCGATGAGCAGTTCGATGCGGTACCGGGTGTCGGTGGGTTTGGCGGGGGCCGCGGAGGTTGCCGAGCCGGACGTCTTCGGTGCCTGGGCGGGCAGGGTGTTCCCGATGCCCCAGGCTTTGAAGAAGCTCTCCGCGCCTTCGACGGTGGAGAACTGCTTGTCGAGATAGCGTTCGTACGCGGTGATCTGACGGCCGTCCGGGTCGGTCATGACGACCGGGTTTCCGCCCATGGCCTCGTACAGGCTCACCGCGCCGCCGGTCACGGGAGGACTGGGGTCCGCGTCGGTCTGGGATTCGTCGGCGCTGCCGGTGATGGCGGCGAAGTCGGCGATCTGCGGGTCGCAGCTGATCCACCGGGCCAGCCACGGCGCGTAGTAGCGGGCTCCGAAGTAGTAGAAGCCGGTCTCGGTGTCGCGTTCCTTGCCGCTGAAGCGGTACCGCTTGGGGGTTTCGGCTTGGCTGCGCACCGACTGGAACGAGGTGCCGCCGTAGGGGTAGTACTCCTCATAGGAGATGATCCGGGCCGCGTCGTCGAGCTCCAGGGTGGCGGAGTTGAGGTGGTTGGCCAGCGGGAACCGCAGCAGCCGCTCGGGGGCGTCGTCGGTGCCCTCGGTGCGGGTCTCGGCCAGCGCCACGCGCTGGTCGCCGTCGAGCAGGTGCAGGGTCTGGCGTTCGAGGGTTCGCTGTCCGTCGTCGCCGAACTCCCGGTACACCTCGAATACTCCGATGTAGATGCGTTCGGCGACGGTCCGGCCGCCTCGGCGGGTGACTTTTCGTACCCGTCCACCGGTGGCGTCGTAGCGGTAGTAGGTGAGTTCGGCGGTGTCGGGTGCCGGGTCGGGCTGCCGGGACACGGCCGACAACCGGTCGCTGGCGTCCCAGTCCATGAACGGCAGCTCGGGCATGCCGGTGATGTTGCCGTGGCCGTCGTAGCCGAACCGGTGCAGCGGCGCGTCCGACGCGTCGGTGGTGCCGGACAGTCGATTGCTCGACCGCTCGGGTTGCAGCAGGCTCGGTTCCAGGTATACGTAGCGGCGGGTCCAGTCGGCGGAACCGGAGCCGTTGTGCGCCATCGACAGGAGGTTGCCCACGGCGTCGTAGCGGTACCGCTGCCGGTAGCGGCCCATGGCCTGGCCGTCGTTGGGGTGGGCCAGTCGCGACCGTGACGTGTCGTGGGGGTCGGACGGTTTTCCGTTCTGGCCCAGGTGTTCCCGGCCGGTGGCTTCGATGAGCCGGTACATCGCGTCGTAGCGGTAGTCGCTGCTGGCCGACACCCGCTGGTTGCGGAAGAACACCGCCTGCTGGGCCTCGTCGGCGATGTGAGTGATGTTTCCGCTCGGGTCGTAGGTGTAGCGCAGGTCTTGCAGCGCGGTGTCGCCGCGCGTCGTGCGCAACCGCCTGAGCCGGAAGTTCTCCGGGTCGTAGGTGTATTCGGTGCGGGAGCCGTTGCCGTAGCGGATCGACGTGCGGTGTCCCCGGGCGTCGTAGTCGATGCCGGTGACCAGCGGGGTGACGGTCTGGCCGCCGCTCAGCCGGGCCGACATGGAGTCCGGCAGGTTCGCCTCGTTGTACTCGAGGCTGATGACACTGTGGTCGGGAGCGGTCATCGCGGTGGGACGGTTCAAGGCGTCGAACTGGGTTGCGTTGGTGTACAACGGTTCTGACAGCGGCACGTCCGCCGACCAGTCGGGGTCGCCGCGGTACTGGTCGGTCAGCTGCCGGGTCGCGGACAACAGGTTGCCCTTGAAGTCATAGGCGTCGCTGGTCGCGATTCCGGCGGCGTCGAAGTGCCGGAAAACCCGGTCGCGGAGGTTTCGCTCGGCGGGGTCGGGTTGGTCTTCGCCGTATTCGAGGCGTTCCTGAAGCGACTCCGGTCCGTCTTCCCGGTCGCGGACGTGGACCCGCACCAGTCGCCGCAGCTCGTCGTACTCGAACCGGAACCGGGCGCCGCGGCTGTTCCACATCCGCACCGGTTTCCCGGTGGCGTCGTTGAAGGCCAGCCGGTCCCCCGCCTCCATGCTCTGTTGACCGACCCGGTTGTCCATCAGGTCGTAGGAGTACCGCATGGTGGTGCGGCCCAAGGCGTCCACGACCTCACGCTCATTGCCCTGGAAGTCCAGCAGGCTGCGGGTGCGGTACCGCTCCTCCTCGACGGCACCGTCGCGTTCGAACCGGTTGTGGAGTTCGGTCAGGAAGGGACGGCCGCTGGAGTCCAGCCAGATCCGCGCCGGGGTTCCGGAGTGGACGGCCGCTGCCGATGCCGCGGCCTGTTCGGTCGGGCCGAGGTCGCCCTCGGATCGCCGCCGGTACCAGGTGCGCCAGTCGGGAAGCGTGTCCAGGTAGGGCGTCAGATAGCCGCCGACGTGCGGGTCGGTGCGGGGGTCGAGCAGCACCGTGTCGTTGACGTCCCATGTGGTCTGCCGCCACGGGTCGAAGTCGACCTTCTCCCAGCTCCCGTCCGGGTGCAGCACGGCCACCTTGCGGCCCAAGGGGTCGTAGAACATGACGGTGCCGACCCCGACGGCGCGGGCGAACTCGAAGGCGTGGGTCGTCGCGAAGAACGGTTCGTATTCGCGGATCGGCATTCCCTTGTTGTTGAACACCGTCCATCCGGTTCCCGCCCAGCGCGGCGCGCCGTCGCTTCCCGGTTCGGCCTGTACTTTTCGCTGGATCTCGCGCTGGAAGCCGTCGGTGTAGGTGAACGACAGTTGCAGCCTGGTGACCTCGCCTTCGGCCAGTGCCGACGCGTGGGTCTCGCGGGCCAGTGTCGCGGCCACGGCGGGCTGCGGTTGCGGCAGTTGTTGAGTCCGCAGATAGGCGAACTGGTCGTAGACCAGCCGGGTGGTGGCGTTGCCCAGCAGCGCGTGTGGGTCGGCGAGCGGGTCGGCCAGGTATGCGGCGACGCGTTCCGGTGGCAGGTCGGGGTCGAAGCCGTCCAGGAGGTCGCCCAGTTGTTCGCCCTGCTTGCCCATCAGGGCGGTGCCCGTCACCAGGCCGAGTGCGTCGTGGACGGTGGCGGTGCGGTTGCCGTTGGGGTCGGTGACCAGTATCGGTTCCAGCACCCGGAAGTCGTATTCGGCGGTGGTGCTGTTGCCCACGGCGTCGACGATGGTGGTGGGTTCCAGGTCGGCGGGATCGTAGTCCACAAGGGTCTCGGCGCCGAACGGGTCGGCGAATCGGCGCGGCAGGAAGAAGTGCGCCCGCGCGGCGGCCAGTTCCTGGGCGGGCTCGTCCTGCCCGGCCGGTGAATACCGGACCCTGCCGTTGCCGAGCCACCAGCCGTCGTCCTCGTCCAGTCGCAGGTACCGGTTGTCGGTGAGCAGCTGCGCGTCCACACGGTCGCCGTACAGTTCGGACAGCAGCCCCGGCGTGAACGCCTTGCGGTAGTCGTCCAGCGGCAGCGCCAACGATTCCAGTTCGCCCCACGGCAGCGGTCCGGACAGGTCGTCGCGTCGGTAGCGGGTGCGGGACTGCGCGATCATGCGGCGTGATGATCCCCCGTCGACGGCGGCGGCGAGCGTGTCGAACGCGAACCGGTTGCCTGGCAAGGAAACCAGGCCGAGAAGTTCGTAGACGCGGCGCTGCCACAGCAGCGGCGCGCGGTAGTCGTGGGGCCCGGCGACGGCGTTGGTGTACTGGTTGACGGTCAGCGCCAGTTGCGAATGGCGCTGCCGCCACGCGTCGTCCTCGGTCAGTTCCGGGTCGGCCTGTCGACGGCCGTAGGCGATCGACACGGCGGTGAGGATGTTGTCGAAGTCGTCGGTGGCCAGCACGATCTCGTGCGCGACCCTGGGTTCGTCGCATTCGCGTTCATAGTGGGCGGTGATGGTCTCGCGTGGGTTCACGGTGAACACCGCGTACTGCCCCCGGGCGGCGGTCTGGCGCATGTGGAGCGTGTAGTTCTGTTCGGAGACCTGATACGGACGGTCCGCTTCGGCGTTGCCGTCCTCGGCGTACAGCTCCTGCCGCAGTGTCAGGCCCTTGAGCGCGCGATGCGCCTGCCGCAGTTCCTCGTCGGTCAGCTCCTGTTCCGGCAGCACCGTGTCGGGCAGCAGCAGCTGTTCGTCGCGTCCGTAGTACTCCCCGGCCAGCTGCCGGGAGATCCGTCCGGCCTCCTCGAACGATCCGGTGTGGAACCAGGTCTTGGTGCGGGTGGCCGGGACGTAGCCGTACTCGTCCGCGTTGGTGATGTCGGCGTCGGGGCCGCTGAGGGCCGCGAAGGCTTCGGTGTCCCATTGCTCGACCATCGCGAATCCCCGGAACTCGCGTTCGGCGCCGTCGAAGTAGCCGTGGTGGTAGGCGTAGCGGGACACGAAGCGGTGGTGGCTGACGCGGTCGACGGTCTCCACCCGTTCCACCACGTGCACCGGGAACGGCAGCCGGGTGATCCACGGTCGGCCAGCCTGGTTATCGTCCAGATAGAACTTGGTGGACGGGGCATAGTGGATGTACGTCTCGGAGCCGAGGTTGTTGACCATTCCGGTCAGCAGGTGCGGTTTGCCCTGCGCCAGCAGGTCGATGTACCACACCTGGCGCCCCTGGTCGGCGGGCAGCGGCGAGGACCACACCAGACACGCGGTGCCGGTGCCCAGCAGGTCGGCGACCGTCACCTGCGCGGTGTGCTGCGGCTGCGGGAACGACGTCGCCAGGCCCTGCGGTGCTTCCCAGCCGTTTCCGCTGCGGTTGCGGTAGATCCGGGTCTCGTCGCGGTGCAGGTAGATCAGGTCGGTGGCGCCGGTGCCGTCGATGTCGGCCAGCCGAAGCCGTTTCTGGTCGAAGAACTCCGGCTCGTCGAACCACGGTGAGTCGTCCATGGTGACGCGGGCGCCGAACCGGCCGTAGCCGAGGCTCGGCCAGTAGCAGACCTCGCCGTTGCGGATCCGGACCAGGTCCGACAGTCCGCCGCCGGACATGTCGGCCAGGTGGATCGAGTCGGTGCCGTCGTCGAAGACGAGACTGGGGCCGACGCGTTCGTCGGCACCGCTGTGGTGGCGCCGCGCGGACGCGAAACCGTTCTCCCCCAGCGACTCGTGCCAGGTGAACACCTCGTCCTCGGTGATCAGCACGTCGGCCAGCCCGTCGCCGGTCAGGTCGACGAACCGCAGGTTCGGGTTGCTGGGGTCCAGGTTGGGCAGTGACGCGAAGGCCCGGAAGTTGCGCCAGCCGGGCGCTGTGGCGGTGTCGCGTTCGTAGAAGCCGGGGGTGGGGCCGCCGAAGTCCACCAGTTCGACCTGTCCGTCTCCGGCCAGGTCGAGCAGCTGCTGTTTGTCCTTGGCCAGTCCGGTGGACGGCTGGGAGGCCAGGCCGCGCACCGGCCCGAACCGCCCATTGCCGAGGTTCGGTTTGTAGAACAGCGAGTCGCCGTGCCAGCTCAGGATTCCCGGAAGCCCCTCGCCGTCCAGGTCCACCCACTGGTAGCCCGGGCCGTCGACGCCGATGGGGAGGTTGCGCAGACTGTCCTCGGGCAGCAGCCGGGGCGTGTCGTCGATGACCGGCCTGCTGTAGCTGAAGTCCAGCGGTGGCAGCGAACCGGCGCGGTAGCCGTCGCCGTCGCGCCGGTAGCCGCGCTGGTGCAGCCGCTCGACGAAGCTGCCGACCGGGTCGTGGCGGTACTCCAGGTCCGTGGATCGCACCAGGCAGTCGGCGCCGACGCCGGGGGCGTCCGGGAAGTGGTGGAACATCAGGATGCGCTGGCACAGCCGGTAACCGCGGATCTCGAAACCGGCGCGGTAGTGCGAGAACGGGTCGGGACGGCATCGCCACGGGTGCGCTTCGGCGGGCGTGGGGACCTCGGCGTCGTGCTCGCCGTAGTCGAAGACGACCTCGAACAGCCAGGACGTCTCGGTCAGGTCCGGATCGAGCAGCCGGGAAACCGTGTTGCCGTAACGGATGCGTTTGAGATACCGCTGAGTGTGCCGTGCCGCCGCCGAGCGATTGGCCTCATGTGGACTGTCGAGATCGACTCCGGCGGCGTCCTCGGACTTGTACTCATAATGGATCGCGTTGCCGACCGGATCGAAGCTGTCGCACAGCAGCCAGCTGTAGATCCGGGACGGATCGTCGGGGTCGGCGATCCGGCTGTGCGGGGTGCGGCCGTACCGGGAGGTGACGTTGTCACGCGAGATGACCTGCCAGTGGCTGGTGCCGTCGGCATCGTCGTGCCACTGCTCGATGCGCGCGAACGTGCCCTCGATCCGGGGCAGGTACCGCCGCACGGTGTAGCCGCGGCCGTCGAGTTCGCGCTGCGACGGCCCGTCCGCGTGCGGGACCAGGTCCTCGCTGCCGGACAGGATGAACGTGTCGGGAGCGTCGGCACGATATCGCGGCAGGCCCCGATCGGTCTTGCGGGTGATCGTCGGAATCGGCAGCTGCCAGCCGAGTCCGAAGGGGCCGTTTCCGGCGCCGGAGTCATAGCCGAGGGTGAGGCTGGGAGCGAAGCCCGAGCGGCCGGGGCTGGTGGCTATCGGGACGGTGGTGGTGGCGGTGCCGGTCACCGGGTTGGCGGCGAACTTCTCGCCGATCCCCCGGATCGCCCCGCCGCCGGTGGGCGCCGAGATGGCCGGGGCTTTCGGCAATGTGGACGGAGATTCCGGGGAGTCCGTCCCGGATCTCGGGCCGCCGTCCGCGTCCCTCCCGTTCGGTGGTGGTGTCTCGTCCGTCGGCATGGCGCCTCCCCCACACTGGTTAGTCGTCCCTGAGCCGAATCTAATGCGACGAAATGCCAGGTCTTCCTGGCGAACTCCCCGAATACTGGGGGCATTGGACCCTAGGACAGTCCCTTGTGTTTGGTGGCCTTGTCACGGACGGTAGGATCGGCGCACCAGGCGAAGGAGGGCGGGCATGTCGACATCACGAGGGGCGCGCCAGCCGACCATCAAGGAGGTCGCGCGCCTCGCGGGCGTGAGTCCGATGACGGCCTCCCGCACGCTCGCGGGCGGCCGGAACGTGCGGCCGGACCTACAGGAGCGGGTGCTGGCCGCCGTGCGCGAGCTCGGTTACTACCGCAACGAGAACGCGCGCAGTCTGCGCCCCGGTCAGCCCAGCGGCCTGATCGGCATCGCGATCACGAACCTCGCCAACCCCTACTACGGCAACTTCGCGCTGGGCGTCGAGGAGGTCGCCGCCGAGCACGGTCGCCGCATCATCCTCGGCAACACCGGCGAGGACGACGCGCGCGAACGGCAGCTGGTCAGCGACTTCATCGGACGGCAGGTCGACGGGCTCATCCTGGTGCCGGTCAGCGGCGACGCGGCGCACCTGAAGCCCGAACGCCTGGGTGAGGTTCCGCTGGTGCTCGCCTCGCGGCGGGTGCCGGGACTGGACGTCGACACGGTGCTGCTCGACGACGTCGGCGGCGCGTATCGCGGCACGGTCTCGCTGCTGGACGCCGGGCACACCCGGATCGGGTTCCTCGGCAACCGCAGCTCGGTGTTCACCGGTGAACGCCGCTTCCGGGGCTACGAGCAGGCGATGACGGAGCGCGGGGTGCCGGTCGATCCGGCGATCGTCGCGCGGGACCAGCAGGACGTGGCCGCCGCGAGCCTGGCCGCCAAGGCGATGCTCGATCGCGACGAGCCCCCCACGGCGATCTTCAGCGCCAACAACCGGAACACGATCGGTGCGCTGCGCGAGATCGGACGGCGGATCCGCGAGGGACGCTCCGGGCCGCGTCCGGCGATCGTGAGCTTCGACGACTTCGAGCTGTCGGAGCTCATGCCGGTGCCGGTCACGGTCATCGACCACGACGCGCGGCTGCTGGGCCGGGAGGCGGCGACGCTGCTGTTCTCGCGGCTCGACGAGGACGTCGCCGTGCCCGCCCGGACCGTTGAGCTGCCGGTTTCCATCGAATATCCCTAGTTTTCGGTCCCTTCGGGTAAGGGGTTGCCAAAAACCGCCGCTCGTTGGTAACGTTACCAACCTCAAGATCACCGACATGGAACCGCCGGTGATCCGACCATGGACGAGGAGGTGGTCAGCGATGGAACTGTGCGTCGACTTCGGCGGCACCGAACTCAAGCTCGGGATCATCGATCGCGGAACTCCCGTCCGCACCTCGGCCATCCCGGTCGACGAGGCCGACCTCGCACTGGCGAAGGTCGCGGCCACCCGCCTGATCGACGCCGCCGCGCCCGCCCGGCCGACGGCGGTCGGCATCGCGGTTCCCGGCGTCGTGGACCGGGCCGCCGGACGGCTCGTCAAGGCCCACGACAAGCAACAGGAGCTCGCCGACCTCGACCTGGTCGTCTGGGCGAAGGCCGCGTTCGGGCTTCCCGCCGTGGTCGAGAACGACGCCAGGGCGGCGCTGGTCGGCGAGATCAGCACCGGTTCGGCGCCCGGCGCGACCGACGCCGTGCTCGTCACCCTCGGGACCGGCATCGGCACCGCCGCCGTCATGGACGGGGTGCTACTGCGCGGCGCCCACGACCACGCGGGCATCCTCGGCGGCCACCTGACCGTCGACCTCGACGGCGGGCTGTGCAACTGCGGCAACGTGGGCTGCGCCGAGTCGATCGCCGGGGCCTGGGCGCTGCGGCGCGAACTCGCGGCCCGAGGCGACGCGGTCACCGACGTCAAGGAACTGTTCGCCGCCGCCGAAGCCGGTGACGCGGACGCCGTGGCGCTGCGCGACCGGGCGATCCGCGCCTGGGGCGCCTGCGTCGTGTCGCTGTGCCACGCCTACGACCCCCGGGTCGTGATCCTGTCCGGCGGCATCATGCGCGCCGGAACCGCCGTCGGCGAACCGATCCAGACCTATGTCCACAAGCACCTGTGGTCGAGTTCGCACCGGCCCGCCTTCGTCATCCCCGACCGACCCGACCTGTCGGTACTGCGCGGACTGTCCGTCCTCGCCGCCGACGACCATTCCCAAAAGGAGCGTTAGTGTCCACCCCCAGCCCGTCCCCCAGCGTCCCCATCGGACAATATGTGAAGCGGCCGACCGTACCGCTTCCGGCCGATGCCCGCGTGCTCACCGGCGAGACGGCATGGGCGCGGGCCGCCGAGACGGCGCTCGACCGGGCGGACGGGCACGCGCCGCTGCTCGTCGTCGACGCCTACCCGGGCGCGGACCTGCCGCTGATCACCAAGACGATCGCCGACGCGTTGCCGCGGTGGCGGATCGTCGACGTCGAGGAGGCCGCCGCCCGGCCGACCGCCGAGATCGACGCGTTCATCGCCGACAACCTCACCGACGACCGGGTGTTCGGCGTCATGTCACACGCCACCATCGACGCCTTCTACGACGAGGACCGGCTCGCCGCCACCGCCGCCGACCTGGCCGCCGACGACCGTCCGACCGTCCTGATCGGATGGGGCGCCGACCTCGTCGCGCGACAAGCCGAGGCCCCGTACGTGCTCGTCCTGGCCGACATGGCGCGCTGGGAGATCCAGCTGCGCCAGCGCGCCGGTGCCACCAACTGGCGGGCCGCCAACCCCGACGAGGACCGGCTGCGCAAGTACAAGCGCGGGTTCTTCGTCGAGTGGCGGATGGCCGACCGCCACAAGCGGACCATGTTCGACCGGCTCGACTTCGTGTTCGACGCCAACGCCGTCGGCGCGTACGAACCGGACGGACGCGCGGCCGGGATGATCACCGGCGACGCCTTCCGGGCCGCCGTGGCGAACGCCGCGCACCGGCCGTTTAGGGTCGTCCCGTTCTTCGACCCCGGTGTCTGGGGTGGACAGTGGATGAAGCGCAAGCTCGACCTCGACCCCGGGCAGCCCAACTACGCGTGGTGCTTCGACTGTGTGCCGGAGGAGAACTCGCTGCTGCTGGAGGACGCCGACGGCGGACTCGTCGAGATCCCGTCCCTGGACCTGGTTCTCACGCAGCCCAAGGCGCTGTTGGGTGAGCGCACCTTCGCGCGGTTCGGCGCCGAGTTCCCGATCCGGACCGACTTCCTCGACACCATGGAGGGCGGCAACCTGTCGCTCCAGGTGCATCCGCTGACCGACTACATCTACCAGACCTTCGGCATGCACTACACCCAGGACGAGTCGTACTACCTGCTCGACGCCGGGGACGACGCCGTGGTCTACCTGGGTACCAAGGACGACGTCGACAAAGAGGCGATGCTGGAGGACCTGCGTATCGCCGCCACCGGCGAGCGCCCCTTCGACGCCGAGAAGTACGTCAACGCGTTCCCGGCCAAGAAGCACGACCACTTCCTGATCCCGGCCGGGACCATCCACAGTTCGGGCGCGAACTCGATGGTGCTGGAGATCTCGGCGACCCCGTTCATCTTCACCTTCAAGATGTGGGACTGGGGCCGTCTGGGGCTGGACGGCATCCCGCGCCCGGTGCACCTGGACCACGCCGAGCAGAACATGCAGTGGGACCGCGACCGGGCCTGGACCGAGGCGAACCTGGTCGGGCGGGTCGAGGAGCTGTCCAACGACGGCGACGTCGTCGAGGAGCGCACCGGCCTGCACGAGCTGGAGTTCATCGAGGTGCGTCGCCACTGGTTCTCCGAGGAGGCCGTCCACGACACCGAGGGCACCGTCAACGTGATCAACCTCGTGGAGGGCGACGAGGTCGAGGTCGTCAGCCCGACGGGCGCGTTCGAGCCCTACCAGATCCACTACGCCGAGACGTTCATCGTGCCAGCGGCTGTGGGCCCTTACATCATCAGGCGCACGGCGCGTTCGCGCGGCCAGCGGTTCGGGACCGTGAAGGCCTCGATACGCGGCACCCGTACCGGCGAGGCCTGACACACAACGGACCGGCACCGATCCCCCAGAAGACAGGAACAAAGGAGTTCGAAATGAGACCTCGGAAGATCGTCATAGGCTTCATGGCCGCGATTTCCGTCCTCACGCTCGCCTCGTGCGGCGGCAGCAAGGACGACGGTGCCAAGACCGGCACGCTCAACTTCTACACGAACAAGGCCGCGTGGGAGCCCGACTTCGACGAGCTCAACTCGCAGAGCAAGGGCGACGTCGACATCAAGCTGAACACCACCGGGTACTCCGACGCCGAGCAGTACGACGCGTTCATCAAGCAGTCGTTCCGCACCAAGAAGAGCCCGGGGCTGTTCACCTGGCAGACCGGCCCGTCGCTGGGTGAACTGGTCGACGACGACCTGGTCGCCGAGACCACCGACATCTGGGACAAGGCCATCGACGAGGGCTGGATCGACAAGAGCCTGCGCGACGCCTACACCTACGAGGGCAAGCAGTACTGCGTCCCGATGAACATCGCCTACTGGGTCATGTACTACAACAAGAACATCTTCGAGAAGCACGACCTGTCCGAGCCCACCACCTGGGCCGAGCTGGACGAGATCGCGAAGAAGCTGTCCGACGAGGGCGTCACCCCGTACTACCAGACCAGCACCCTGTTCACCTTCCCGTGGTTCCAGCAGCTGGTGGCCGGTACCGACCCCGAGCTGTACGAGGGTCTGGCGACCGGCAAGGTGAAGTACACCGATCCCAAGATCGTCGAGATCATGGAGACCTGGCGTGACCAGCAGAAGGACGGCTGGTTCTCGGACGCGGGCAGCAAGGTCGACCCGGCCGTGGGTCTCAAGGACGGCGACTTCGCGATGATCAACTTCGGTTCGTTCTTCAACGGTTCGCTGGACGGCGCCGGAATGAAGTCCGGCGAGGACTACGACATGTTCGTGATCCCCGCGGTCAACTCCGACCTGAAGAAGACCCCGGTCGCGGTCGAGTCCGGGCCGCTGTGCGTGGCCGAGAACTCCTCCCAGAAGACCCTGGGCCTGGAGTACTCGAAGTGGTGGATGTCCCCCGACGCGCAGACCGCGTGGAACAAGGCCCGCGGCGACGTCGCGTTCAACCCGAAGGCCAAGGTCGCCGACCCGATGCTGGAGGAGCTGGGCGACACCGTCGGAGGCAAGGACTACGAGACCTACGACCGCTACTACGAAGCGACCCCGACGCCGATCCTGACCGTCGCCTTGGAACAGTTCGGCGCGTTCATCGCCAATCCGGGCGATCCGAAGCCGTATCTGGAGAAGATCCAGGAAGAGGCCGACAAGTACTGGGCAGACCAGGAGTAGCCAGGGATGACGTCCGAGAAGACGCCGACGGCGAAATCCGCCAGGCGGCGGGACCCGTACCGCCGCTCGGCGGCGGGATTCATCGCACCGGGAGTGCTCCTGGTGGCGGTGCTGCTGTACCTGCCGTTGCTGTGGACGACGTTCCTCAGCTTCACCGAGTACAACGGCCTCGGTGACCCCGAGTGGATCGCCTTCGACAACTACGTGGAGATGTTCGACGACCCCGAGTTCCTCGGCTCCGTGTTCAACACGCTGCTGTGGGTCCTCGGCACCCTCCTCGTCCCGGTCGGCATCGGCCTCGGCATCGCCCTGCTCACCTGGAACCTGAAGGGCGGCAGCTGGCTGCGGCTGCCGTTCCTCATCCCCTACGCCCTGTCGGGGATCGGTGTCGGTGTCATCTGGTCGTTCGTCCTGTCCGGTGACGGGGCGCTCGACCAGGCGCTGGCCGCCTTCGGCGTCACCGACACGCCGCGCTGGCTCGTCGACGCCCCGCTCAACACGGTCGTGATGATCCTCGCGACCGCGTGGCAGGGCGTCGGCGTCAACGCGCTGCTGTTCACCATCGGCCTGCAGTCGATACCCAAGGAGCCGCTGGAGGCGGCGCGAATGGACGGTGCCAACGGGTTCCGGCTGTTCCGCAGCATCCTGTGGCCGATGCTGCGCCCGCTCACCGCGGTGGTCGTCGGACTGTCGATAGTGGCGAGTCTGAAGACCTTCGACATCGTGCAGGGCATGACGAAGGGCGGTCCGGGACGCGACTCGGAGACGCTGGCCCTGACGATGTACAAGGAGTCCTTCGTGAACACCGAGTACGGCCTTGGCGCCGCGATCGCCGTGTTCCTCACGGTCGTGACGCTGGTCGCCTCGATCCTCTACCTGCGCCAGCAACTGTCCAGCAAGCACGGGGGCTGACATGTCTCGAGTCATCCGCACCACCGTCCTGTCAGTACTCGGCCTGTTCTGGCTGATCCCGGTCTACCTGCTGGTGGTCAACGCCTCGAAGTCGCCGGAGGCGTTCTCCTCCAAGGACTCCTGGCTGCCCGCCGACTTCGCGCTGTTCGACAACATCTCCGAGGCGATGCGGCTGTCCGGAATGGCCGAGAGCGCCGCCAGCACGCTGCTGTACTCGGTGGTCTCACCCGCGCTCGCGGTGCTCGTCGGCGCCGCCGCCGGTTTCGCGATCGTCGCGCTGCGGCTGCGGCACGGTTTCGCCTGGTTCGTGGTGATCTTCGGCGGCACCGTGTTCCCGCTGCAGATGATCCTACTGCCGCTCATGGACAGTTACACGCGCATCGAGGTGTTCGACACCCAGCTGGGCATGATCATCGTGTACACGGCGATCTCGATCCCGTTCTCGGCGTTCGTGATGCGCAACTTCTTCACCGGGATCGCAAACAACGTCTTCGAGGCGGCCGTCCTGGACGGGGCGTCGACCTGGCGCATCTTCTCCCGGGTGTACCTGCCGATGGCCAAGAGTGCGCTGGTGGCCGTCTTCATCCTGCAGGCCACCTTCATCTGGAACGACTTCCTGCTCGGCCTGGTGCTGAGCCAGTCCGACTCGGTGCGGCCGATCATGACCAGCCTGTCGGGCATGCAGAGCACCTACGGCGGCGCGCAGATGTCGGTCGTGCTGGCGGGCGGTCTGCTGGTCTCGCTGCCGA
The DNA here is from genome assembly GCF_000024545.1 of Stackebrandtia nassauensis DSM 44728. Classification (GTDB taxonomy): domain Bacteria; phylum Actinomycetota; class Actinomycetes; order Mycobacteriales; family Micromonosporaceae; genus Stackebrandtia; species Stackebrandtia nassauensis. The sequence goes on along the minus strand of NC_013947.1, from coordinate 2,399,191 downwards.
CGGTCGTGCTGTTCCTGTTCACGCAGAAGTTCTTCGCCCGCGGCCTCGCGCTCGGGCAGTACTAGGAGTCCACATGCGCCTCGTCCCCACCGTCGACGATCTCGCCGCCGACGCCGTCACGCACCACTACGACGACATGATCGCGCCCAGCGGTCTGACGAACTTCCTGGGCACCGCCAGAGTGGACCACGACCTCACCGCGATCAGCGCCGTGACGTTCCCGCCGGTGTCGCAGGGACTGACCCAGACGGCGGTGTGCTTCGTGGACGGACGCCTGGTGGAGTCCTACGGTGCCCCGATCACGCACGAGTGGCGCCCCGATCGGGTGCGCCGCAGCGTGTCGCTGCCGGGCCTGGACCTGAGCACCGTCACGGTGTGCGCCCCGGACGACACCGCGGTCGTCATCGACGTCCACGTCACCAACACCGGCCGGACACATCGGACGGTTCCGGTCACGTTGACGTTGGCCGCCACCGCGACCAGGTCCGGCGCGGCCTGGCTGGACGCGGTGGCGCCGCAGGAACGCAACCGGGCCGCCACGGATTCGTCCCGGCTGTTGTTCCGCAACGCTTCGGGCACCGCCGTCAGCGTGCAGGGCGTCGACACCGACGCGACGGTGCGGCTGTCGGGCATCGCCCCGGGCGTGGGCGAGCACGAGGTCGGCATCGGCGGGATCGAGCGCGGCGGCGAGGTGACCGTCGAGGTGGATATCGCCCCCGGCGCGACCGCGCGGTTCGGCTATATCCACGCCGTGGGTGACTCCGAGGCGGCGGCCGTCGCGGCCTTCGACAGTGTCGCCGCGGACGTGCCGGGTACGGTCGCGGCCGCCGAGGCGTTCTGGAACGGGCAGCTGGACGCGGCGTTCAAACCCGGCAACGGCGAGTTCTCCGGGCATCTGCCCATACTGGAGACCACCTCGGAACCGTTGCGGCGCCTGTACTGGTGGGGCGTTTTGGGTGTCATCTGGTTCCGTCGCGACTTCGCGGGCAACGTCCTGGGCCGCAGCTACGACACCCTGATGCCGAACTACTGGGGCACCACGACGTTCATCTGGGACTTCAGTCTCAGCTCCATCACGCACGCGCTGCTCGACCCCGACGCGATGAAACGTCAACTGCGGCATTGGATCGCCTCCGACATCCACACGCACTTCGGCACCTCCTCACTCACCGGCGGACCGGTGGGGCGGTGGTACTCGGTCAACGACTACGCCATGACCCGGCTGGTGCACGACTACGTCCGGTTCACCGGCGACACCGCCCTGCTCGACGAGACGCACGCCGGGCGGGCGGTCACCGAGCACCTGCGTGACTGGGCGCTGGCCTGGCGCGGCCTGCGTGGTTCCTCGCCGCTGGCCGACTACGGCGAGATCGACAACCTGCTGGAGTGCGTCAGTTCGTACACCCACGAGGTCGCCAGTCTCAACGCCGCCAACGTGTGGAACCTGCGCACGGTCGCCGAGGTGCTGGCCGCCCGTGGCGACGCCGAGGGCGCGGCGGCGCTGTCGGCCGAGGCCGACGGGCTGGTCAAGGAGGTCGCCGACCTCTACCTGCCCGGCACCGGTCACTTCGCCGCGCGGCAGCCGGACGGCACCCGGGTCCCGGTGCGGCACGTCTACGACTTCTCCGTCGTGGGCACCACGATCGCCGGGGACCTGAGCCCGGAGACCCGCCGCGAGATGGTGGCGTTCTTCGAACGCGAACTGCGCACCGAGGTCTGGCTGCGGTCACTGTCGCCTTGGGACACCGACGCGAGTTACAGCGTCCGCCCCGACCACCAGTGGAACGGCGCGTATCCGGCGTGGCCCGCCGACGCGGCCCGCTCGCTGGTGGCGCTGGGGTCACCGGCCACGGCCATCGACTGGCTCGCGGGCCTGGCCCGCTCCGCCAACCAGGGCCCGCCCGGGCAGGCGCACTTCACCGAGGAGGCCATGCCCGCCGTGAGCGGCGGCGCCCGCAAGGCGCCCCCGCAGCTGCCGTACATCATCGACTGGGCCTGTTCGTCGGCCGGAGCCTATGCGGCCCTGGTGATCGAGTCGTTCTTCGGCGTCGACCCCCGGGTCGGTTCCGACGAGGTGGACGCGTCGGGCGGCTGCGTCGCCGACCTCGACCCCGACGCGGTGCTGCGCGGTCTGCGGATCGGCGACCGGATCGTCGACGTGCGTGCCGACGGCACCGTGACCGACGCGGCCTGACGATGACACCGTTGCGGTCCTTCAGAATCGAACGCTCGATGATCCGCGGCGCCGTCGAGATCACCGAGACCGCGAGGGGTCTGGTCCCGCACCGGCTGCCCGCGTGGGCTCGGCGGCAGATCCCGGACCGGTTCATGATCCAGACCAGCGCCGAGAGCGCCGGGGTGCGGCTGGCCATCCGCACCGCCGCCGACGTCATCGAACTGGACACGCAGGCCCGCCGGATCGCCGACTCCGCCGACACGCCGTTTCCGCCCAGCGTCTACGAACTCACCGAGAACGGCAAGCCGGTGGCGTCGGCGGGTGCGACCGCCGGAACCCGGTACGTGTTCACCTTCGAGAAGCCCAGCGGCGAGATCGTCCCCGGGCCGGACGCGACGGCGCGGTTCGAGGGACTGGCCACCGGCGTCGAACGCGACCTCGAACTGTGGCTGCCGTACCACGACCACGTCGAGCTGCTGGGGCTGCGCGCCGACGCGCCGGTCACGGCCGGGTCCTGGAACGCGGCGCCGCGCTGGGTCCACCACGGCAGCTCGATCAGCCACGGTTACCGCGCCGACTCCACGACCGGTACCTGGCCGGTGGTGGCGGCGCTGCAAGCCGGGGCGCATCTGACGAACCTGTCGTTCAGCGGCAACGCCATGCTCGATCCGTTCACCGCCAGGACGATCCGCGACACCCCCGCCGACCTCATCAGCGTGAAGATCGGCATCAACATCATCTCCGGCGACGCGATGCGGTTGCGCGCGTTCCGTCCCGCCGTCGACGGTTTCCTCGACACCATCCGCGAGGGCCACCCGGACACGCCCATCGTGGTCGTCTCCCCGATCTGGTGCGAGCCGGTCGAGAGCTCCGCCGGACCCACCATTCAGGACCCGGATCGCGGCGAACAGTGGACGATCGCGGAGGGCAGCGAGGCCGACGTCGAGGACGGCAAGCTGTCGCTGCGGGGGATCCGCGCCGAGTACGCCGCCATCGTGGAGCGTCGGCGCGCCGACGGCGACAAGCGGCTGCGCTACCTGGACGGCCTGTCGCTGTACGGCGGTTCCGACGCCGCGGTGATGCCGCTGCCCGACAACCTGCACCCCGGCCCCGACGTCCAGCGCCTCATCGGCGAACGCTTCGCCGACCTGATCCTCACCGAGTTCACAGCCCCGGCAGCTCAACCCCCAGGGGCGCTTGTCTAGGACGCGCCCCGGAACCTGCGAAGGAGCAGAACATGATCACCCGTACCCTATCGCTCACCACGGCCCTGGTCACAGGGCTCGCGGTCGTCGCGGTACCCATCGCCGCGCAGGCCGCGCCGGAACGTGCCCCGGTCGTGTCGGCGTCGGTCAACAAGGAACTCACCCAGCGCTTCAACAGCTACGCCGAGAACGCGGGCCGCTGGACCGGCGCCGACTCCGCCTACAGTGTCGACCTTCCCAACGGCTCGACGGCGTGGCTGTACTCCGACACGTTCCTGGGCGAGGTCGACGAGAACCTGGGCCGCCCCAAGGATTCGCCGTTCGTCCACAACTCGATCATCGTGGACGACGACGGCGAACTGACCACCCACACCGGAGGCACGAACGCCGCACCCGAGTCGCTGGCGAAGGTCGCCGGTGCCGACGAGAAGGAACGCTGGTACTGGTTCGGCGACGGCACCGTCGAGGGTGATTCGCTGCGCGTGATGCTGCTGGAGTTCGTGAAGACCGGCAGCGGTGTCTTCGACTTCAAGTTCGTCGGCAACGCCGTGGCGAGCTTCGACACCGACGACATGTCGCTGACGGGGATCACGAACCTCCCGAAGTCGGACGTCAACTGGGGTTCGGCGATATACGAGGACCGCTCGGACGGCTACACCTACGTCTTCGGTGTCGAGGACAAGCAGGCCCAGAAGTACGCCCACCTGGCGCGGGTGCCGTCCGGCTCCCTCACCACCGACGACTGGGAGTACTTCGCCGACGGCCAGTGGGGCGACGACCCGACAGGTTCCACCCGGATCCTCGAAGGCGTCTCCAACGAGTTCAGCGTGTCCCGCTTCAAGGGGAAGTTCACCATCGTCACCGGTGACGCGACCGAGGCGCTCAGCGCCAAGATCGTGATGTACCGCGGCGCCGACATCGAGGGGCCGTACACCGGCAAGACCGTCTTGTACCAGACTCCGGAGACCAGCGGCAACGTCTTCACCTACAACGCCAAGGCGCACCCGAACCTCAGCAGCGGGAACCGGCTGCTGGTGACGTACAACGTCAACAGCTTCCGGCCCGACGACCTGTACGAGGACGCCACCATCTACCGCCCTCGCTACATCGACGTCACCGTGAAGAACCTCAAGGGCTGACCGGGGTTCGGAAACGCTGACGAAACACGCGATCGTGTTGGGTTCTGTTCGCACACCTGATGGTTGTGAGAGGAGAACCCGCACGTGAGCAACACATCGTCCTCCCCCGCTCCACTGTCTCGGCGCGCCGCGCTTGGTCTCGTGGGAGGAGGAGCACTGGCCGCCAGTGGCCTGGCGACGGTCGCGATGCCGTCCCGGGCCACTGCCGCGGGCAATGAGAAGCTTCCGCCCGACACCCTGCCCGGAGGCGCTTATGACCGTTTCGTCAGAAAACTCGCCGAGGCGGACAAGTTCTCCGGAACAATCCTGCTGACCTACCGTGGCGAGAAGGTGCTGAGCCGTAGCTACGGGCTGGCCGATCGGGAGAAGTCCGTCCCCAACCGCGCCAACACCATCTTCGCGCTGGCGTCGGCGTCCAAACCGTTCACCGGTCTGGCGATCGTGCAGCTGGCCGAGCAGGGGAAGCTGAGCTTCCACGACACCGTGGGCACCTATCTGGACGGTTTCGCCGACGACATCGCCAAGACCGTGACCATCCACCACTTGCTGCTGCACACCTCCGGCCTGGATGTCCCGCTCGACGACGAGGAGTTCCTGGAGAACCACCACAAGTGGGACAGCGCCGCCGAGGTCATGTCCGAGACCATGCGGATCATCAAGAAGCATCCGCTGGCGTTCACGCCGGGAACCCGGAACCAGTACAGCAACGCCGGGTACTCGACACTGGGCGCGGTCGTGGAAGCCGTGTCCGGCAAGAGTTTCGGCGACTACGTCAAGGAGCACATCTTCGAGCCCGCCGGAATGCGTCGCTCCGCGTACTACACCCGGCCACAGTGGATGAAGAGTGCGCGGTTCGCCCATCCGTACTGGCTGGACGCATCGGGTGAACGCCGGGACGCCCTGACCTCGGATCCGGTGCTGGGCGGGGTCCCCAACGCGGGGCGCTCGTTCATCGGCGGCGGTGGCGGCAACGGATTCTCCACCGCGCCTGACCTGGTCCGGTTCGCCGAGGCGCTCGACGACGGGACGCTGCTCGGCCCCGCCTTTCGCGAGGTCTACTGGAGCGGGAAGTACCCGCTGGCGCCACGCTCCAGGTCGTCGGAGACCGATGTCCGGCAGGCGTTCCAGGCGTACGGCGCACCGGCGGGCGTGATCGGGGGTTGCCGGATGTTCGGCCACGGTGGCGGTGCCGCCGGGGAGGCCACCCACTGGAACATCTACCGCGACCGCGACTGGGTCGGCGTCATCCTGTGCAACTACGGGCCCATCGGACCGAACGAGTACACCCCCATTCCCGAGATGCTGGAACGGGAACGACAGGCCATCCTCGGCTGACCGCCGGGTGAGGTCGGAGGGTGCTCCGTCCCTCCGACCTCACCTCCCCGACCTCACCTCCCCGGCGTCAGGCGACGCGGGGTCCGGCGGTGGTGGTCACCGGTTTGAGGAGGCGCCATCCCAAGGGCGCCAGTGCGAGCCACATGCACAGCACCGCCAGCGGCATGATGGACTGTCGGACGGGGCCCTCCACCACGTTGTCCAGCAGCTCATAGCCGACGAACAGGACCAGGGTGGCCAGGACGAACGTCAGCGTCGTCGCGCTGATCCGTTTCAGGACCGCCAGCTGGATGACCAGCGCGAGGAATCCGATGTAGACGGCCTGGGTGCCGAATCCGTAGAGGATCTGCTCGGCGCCGGGGATGCCGCGGATCTGTTCGTCCAGTGCCTCCATCTGGGCGCGATTCACGGTGGCGAACAGGGTGTACAGGTCGACGAGCATTTCCAGGACCGACGCGGCGATGCTGATCAGCGCCACCGCCAGGCTCACCCGGGCGAACAGTTGCCCGGCCCCGTGACCGCGGACTCGTCGGTACAGCTCGACGCAGACCACGCCCAGCATCAGAAAACCGATGAGCCACACCGTGTGCGCGACCGTCGACAGTAGCCTGTCGCCGTCGTTGCCGCCGAGCATCATCAGGGTCCAGCCGCCGACCTGTCCCACGGGGGCCAGGATGAGTGACCACCCGGCGAGGCTTCGCCAGCGCGTCGCGCGCGTCACGTCGGAGGTGTCGCGGCGCGACAGTTCCCGCGCGACCGGCACGAACGCGATCCACAGGATCAGCGCCGAGCTGGCCTGCGCCAGCCGCAGCGGGATCTCCAGCAGCAGTTCGGTGCCGCTGACGACCACCGCCAGGGTCACCAGGGCCGCGAAGGCGGTGGTCCCCCGCTTCAGCACCGCGACGTGGATCGCCTGCGTGATCAGCACCAGGAACAGCAGCACCGGCCCGACGTCGTAGACGGCCAGCTGGACCCCGTACAGGTCGTGGATCTGGCCGCTCATGGCCCGCATGTCGGTGCGGTTGTCGGTGGCGAAGCCCACCACCAGGTCGATGACCATCTGGGCGAGCAGACAAACTGCGCCGAGGACGCCGACGATCAGGCAGCCGGTGGCAAGGACCCTGCCCTTGCCGGTGGTGTCCTTGGCGCGCCGGTACAGCTCGACGCAGATGACGGCGTGCATGACGGCGTTGAGGCCCCAGGCGATGTGGGCCAGGGTCCAGCCGGGTTCCTGGCCACCGGCGCCGTTGAGTCGCATCAGTGCCCAGCCGACGAGGACCAGCGGGGGTGCGGCGGCGAAGGACCAGCCGGCGATTCGTTTCCATGTCATGGAGCCGACCCTAGCTTTGCAGAATTTATTCTGCAAGTTTTTCTCTGCATGATTTTTTCTGCATAACTCTCTCGGTATGACTAAGCTGGGCGTATGTCAACGGAACCGGTCATGCACACCCCGGCGGCGATGCGGGCGCTCGCCAGTCCGCTGCGGCGCGAGATCCTCAGCCATCTCGCCAACCACGGTCCGGCCACCTCCACCACGCTGGCCAAGGCCATGGGCCAGAACACCGGGACCACCAGCTACCACCTGCGCATGTTGTCCGACACCGGTTTCGTCACCGAGCTGCGCGACCGCGCCAAGGGACGGGAACGCTGGTGGGACGTCGTCAAGGGCGACCGACGGATGCCGCCCCGGGAGCAGCTGACCGAGTCCGAACAGGACCTCGCCGAGCAGCTGGGCGACGACCGGCTCGCCGAGGACCTGCGGTTGCTGTCGGCCTTCGCGCGCGACCGCGACGAGGACGGCGACTGGCAGCAGGGCTCGCGGGCCAGCACCTTCATGACCAAGGCGCAGCTCAAGGAGTTCCACGAGGAGTACCTGAAACTGGTGCGCCGCTTCGGCAGCGACCGCGACGACGCGCCCGCCGACGCCCGGATGGTCCTGTTGCGGTGGGTCGGTTTCCCCGACCCGCGCGGCTCGGCGACCCCCACCTCGTAGACTGGGCGCTCCCGGTCATGGTGAAGGAGGCGCGATGTTCCCGTTCCGCGCCGTGTGGTGGCAGCTGGCCATCATCTTCACCTTCCTGCTGACCCTCGCCGTCGACCACTCCGACCTGGGTTCGGTCGCCGCCTCGCTGGCCGTGGCGGCCGCCGCGGCGGTACTGGTCGGCTGTGGCGGCGCGGTGTGGCTCAGCGCCGTGACCCGGCTGGCGGCAAGCCTTCCCGCCGTCGCCGACCGATCCCATCGCACCGTCTTCGTTCCACAGTGTGATCCGGACGCCGCCGGGCGTCCGCGACCTCGAGCCCCAGGGTGGCGCGTCCACCGGTGACGCCTCGCGTCAGCGGTGACTCCCGTCCACCGTCAAGGCTCGACCCCGAAGGGGATCCACTGTGTACTACCTCCTGTCCGTCGTACTGACCATCGCCGACGCGTTGCGGCCGCTGTTCGCCGCCTCGGCCACCGCGGCGGCGATCGTCGTGTTCACGATCGCCGTCCGGCTGTTGTTGCATCCGCTGTCCCGCGCCGCCGTACGCGGCGAGAAGACCCGGCAGCGGCTCGCCCCGAAGATGGCGGAACTGAAACGGCGACACGGCGACGACCGCCAACGACTCGTCGACGCCACCGGCGAGCTGTACCGCACCGAAGGCTCGACACCGCTGACTGGCTGCCTGCCGATGCTGTTGCAGCTGCCGGTGTTCTTCGTGATGTACCGGCTGTTCACCACCGACTCCATCAGCGGGGCCGCCAATCCGCTGCTGGACGACACCCTGGCCGGAACGCCACTGGGACAGCACCTGTCCGAGACGCTGGCCGCGTTCGGGTTGGCCAGCGTCCAGACGCTGGTGTTCGGTGTGCTCCTCGTGGCCCTGGCCGCGGTGGCACTGTGGACGTACCGGCGTACCCGCCGCGGCATGGCGGACTCGCCCAACCCGCCCGAGGGACCGGCGGCGGCGGTGGCGCGGGTGATGCCGCTGCTGTCGTTCGGCACCCTGATCGTGGCAGCGATCGTGCCGCTGGCGGCGGGCATCTACCTGCTGGCGACCACAACGTGGACGGTCACCGAACGCGCCTGGCTACAGGGCCGGTCGGCCTCCTGACCCGCCACAGGGGACGCTACGCGGCGGGGCAGCTGACCCCGTCGCGTGGCGTCTCGCCCCGGATCAGGTAGCGCTCGACGAGCCGCCGGGTGCAGTCGGTGCGCTGGTAGACACCGTGTCCGGGGCCCTCATAGGTGGCCAGGACCGCGCCGTCGATCTGGGAGGCCACGTTGGCGCTCCAGGAGTACGGCGTCTGGGTGTCGAAGCGCGATCCCAACACCAGCACGGGTTCGGCGCCCCGCACGTCGAGCCGGTGCCTCGGGTTGTCGGCGCCCGCGTCCCAGTTCAGGCAGTTCTGCGGGACCGACCAGTTCAACGGTGAGAAGTGGACGTCGGGGGCGGCCTTCTCGGACGCGTCCCAGGCGTCGCGGAACGCGTCGTAGTCGGCGATGCCGCGCGGGAAGTCGGCGCACTGCATGGTGATGGGAAGCGGCATCACCTCGCCGTCGGCCTGCTCGGTCGGTGCGGCCTTGCCCTTGCCGGTCGTCAACGCGGCGATCCGGTCGGCGGCCTTGCCACGGTCAGTCACCGCGAGCGGTGAGACGATGCCGCTGATCAGGTTCGCGACGGTGACCGGGGTGTCCGCGTCGCCGGGTTCGGTGAGGTCCCCGGCTTCGGCCTTGGCGTACAGGTCGGCGAGCATGGCGCGGACGTCCTTGCCATGCAGCGAACATTCCTCGTCGTCCCGGCACCAGGACACCAGGTCATCGAAGGCGTCCTGTGTGGCCTCGGCGCCGGTCACCATGACGTCCTTGGTGTTCAGACTGTGGTCCATGTTGCTGTCCAGGACCGTGCCGCGCAACCGGTCGGGGAACTGTTCGGCGTACATCTGCGCGGGCAGGGTGCCGTAGGACAGTGCGTACAGGTTGACCGACTCCTCGCCGAGTGCGGAGCGCAGCGCCTCGATGTCCTTGGCGACACTGACGCTGTCGAGGTGGTCGAACAGCGGCCCGGTGCGGTCGCGGCAGTCGTCCATCAGCGCCGCGTTGCCCTTCAGGCGGGCGTCGTAGCCCTCGCGGGTCGGCGGCACGACGGCGTCGACCTTGTCGACGAGGTCCTTGGCGCAGGTCACCGGGTGGCTGCGTTTGACGCCGCGCGGGTCGAGGCCGATCACGTCGAACCGTTCGGCGATCGGTGAGGTGATGAGCATTGTGAAGAACTCGTCGTCGGTGATCGCCTCGACGCCGGAGCTGCCCGGTCCGGCCGGTACGTAGACCAGCGTTCCGATGCGGTGCTTCGGGTCGGTGGCCTCACGGCGGGCGACGGCGACGTCCACTGTGCCGGACTGTCGCTTCGACCAGTCGATGGGGACCGTGACGCTGGCGCAGTCGGCCTTGTCGTTGTCCTGGCAGGGTTTCCAGTCGAGCGAGGACACGCTCGCCCCTTCGGCACCGGAGACGAAGTAGACGGCGGCCACGGCGGCGACGACCACAGCCGTCGCGGCCAGGCTGATCCGTTTCGTGAACGGGTTCCTCATGACGCGTTTCCTTTCGGACGGCGGGAGACGTAGACCATCGCCGGGGGTATGTTCCGCCAGATCGTCCGTCCGCACAGGACTTCCTCGAATCCGGCCTCCAGGGATCGGCGGAACCGACGTGCCGACGACAGCACTCGGGCGTGCGAGTACGCGAAGGTGGTGAACGCGCCGCCCTCGGCCAGACCGCCGCGAATCGCGTCGAGGATGGACTGCTGCACCGGACGGGGGAACGACGCCCACGGCAGTCCACTGACGACGACGTCGGCGCCGGGCAGGCCGCGTTCGGCCAGGATCGCGGGCAGTCGCGCGGCGTCGGCGGTCACGACGTCCACGCCGGTGAAGCGGCGGGCGGTGTACTCGGCCAGCCGGGGGTTCAGCTCGACGGCCAGCTGGTGGCCGCGTCCCGCCAGCCGCTGCCGGATGGCGGCGGTGAAGGCGCCGGTGCCCGGGCCCAGTTCGACGACCACCGGGTCGCCGCGCCGCGGGATCGGCGCCACGACGGCCGAGGCCAGCCGGGCCGAACTGGGAAGCAGCGCCCCGGTTCGCATCGGGGTGCGCAGGAACTCGCGAAGGAAGACGGTCGATTCGGCGCTCACGCTGATCGACGGTATGGCCGTCGCCCGCCGGAAACCTCCGCGTCCAGGCCGCGGTTTCGGCCAGTGGGAGGAGACGCCGCGGCCAGTGGAAGGACCGTGCGCTCAGCCGGTGGTCAGTAGTGTCGGGGCCATGCGATCGGATGTGTGGCGCCGCACCGCGCCCGACGTCGCGGTGGCCACGCTCGCGGTCGGCTTCGGGGTGGTGACCACGTGGCGGTCATGGGGCCACGACGGCGCGCCCGGGTGGCTGTCCGCCGGAGCGGTCATCGGCGCCGGGCTGGCGATGGCGTTCGCCCGCAGGCTGCCGGTGCCGGTCCTCGGGGTGCTGGCGGTGCTGCTGCTGGTCACCGACCACTATTCCCCCTTCGCGGCCAACCCGGTGCAGTTCCTGCTGCTGCTCGGGCTCGGCTACGTCGCGTTCACCTGCGGCTGGCCGACCACGATCGCGTGTTACGTCGTCGCGCTGGTCACCACGGCGGTCAACCTCGTCGACGCCGGTTCGGGCGTCTCGCTGACCTGGTGGCGGGTCGCCGGGGTGCTGGTCGTACTGGCCGCGCCGATCGCTTTCGGACGGTACCTGGCGGGCCTGCGTGCGGTCGCCGCCCTCAACCGCGCCCGCGCCCGCGAGACCGCCGAACGCGTACAGGCCGAAGCCGCCGCCGCCCGGCTGGCCGAACGGGCTCGCATCGCCCGCGACCTGCACGACATCGTGGCCCACCACGTCGGGGCGATGGTGCTGCGCGCCGGAGCCGCTCAGTACGCGGGCGCGCCGCCACCGGTCGCCGAAGCGCTGGGCGACATCCGGTCCACCGGCACCCAGGTCCTGGAGGACCTGCGGGGTCTGCTGGCGGTACTGCGCGATCCCGCCGCCGTCGAGGGCGCGCCGTCGGTGTCCGAACCCGAGGCCGTGATGACCGAGGCAGTGGAACGCTCCGCCGCAGCGGGCTTGCGCCTGTCCGCCGACATCGATCCGGCCGCCGCGACGGCACCCATGGTCGTGCGGGCCACGGCGGCGCGACTGGTGCAGGAGGGCCTCACCAACGTCCTCAAGCACGCCGGTCCTGGCACCGACACCCGCGTCACGGTCACCGCCGCGACCGGAACGCTCACCGTCGAGGTCGTCAACGACGCCCCCGAAACGAGCGGGCCGCGACCGCTGCCGTCCACGGGCTACGGTCTGTCGGGGATGCGGGAACGGGTCGCGATGCTGGACGGACACCTCGAAGCCGGACCCACCGGCACCGCGGGCTGGCGGCTGTCCGCCTCGATTCCATATGGGAGCCAACGTTGATCCGAGTCGTGATCGCCGACGACCAGAAGCTGGTCCGCGCCGGAGTGGAGATGCTGCTGCACGCCGCCGGTGACATCGACGTGGTCGCCATGGCCGCCGACGGTTCCGAAGCGGTCCGCCTCACCCAACGCCACACCCCCGACGTGGTGCTGATGGACATCCGAATGCCGAGGCTGGACGGCATCGAGGCCACCCGCCGCATCCTCGCGTGGCGCCCCGACGCCCGCATCGTCATGCTGACCACCTTCGCTGAGGACGAGAACGTCTATGCCGCACTGCGTGCCGGGGCCATCGGTTTCCTCGTCAAGGACGACGATCCACAACAGATGATCGACGCGGTGCGCCGCGCCGCCTCCGGCGAACCCACCCTGGCGCCGTCGGTACTGCGGCGGGTCGTGGACCGGGCCGTCTCCGCACAGTCGACGGATACCGGCGCGGACGTGTCCCACCTGACGGCCCGCGAACGCGAGGTGCTGGCCCTGGTGGGCGCGGGCTGTTCCAACGCCGAGATCGCCAAGACGCTCCACCTTGGAGTCACGACCGTCAAGACCCACGTCTCGGTCATCACCGACAAGCTCGGCGTCCGCAACCGGATCCAGGCGGCGGTACTGGCACACCGGCTGGGCCTTGCCGACGACGACTTCACGCCGCGGTTAGGTACGGGTGCCGTCCAGGTAGCGCAGGACCGCCGCGACCCGGCGGTCGGTCTCGTCGTCGGGGGCCAGTTCGAGTTTCGCGAAGATGCTGCGGATGTGCTTGTGGACGGCGTTGTCGGTGATGAACAGCCGTTTGGCGATCGCCGCGTTGCCGAGGCCCTCGGCCATGACCGCGAGCACCTCGCGTTCCCGGGGGCTGAGGCGCGACAGTGGATCGTCGGCGCGCTGCCGGGCGAACAGTTGCGCCACCACTTCGGGGTCGATGGCGGTGCCGCCCTCGGCGACGCGGCGCAGCGCGGACACGAAGGTGTCGACCCGGCCGACGCGTTCCTTGAGCAGGTAGCCGACGCTCTTCGCGCCGTCGGCCAGCAGGTCGGTGGCGAAGCTCTGTTCCACATAGGCCGACAGCACCAGGACGGCGAGGTCGGGGTGTTCGCGGCGGGCGGCCACGGCGGCGCGGATGCCCTCGTCGGTGTGGCTGGGCGGCATCCGCACGTCCAGCACCGCGATGTCGGGGCGGTGTTCGGTGACGGCGGCGGCGAAGGCGGTGGGGTCGCCGACGGCGGCGGCCACCTCGAAACCCTCGCCCCGCAGGACCAGCACCAGGCCCTCGCGCAGCAGGGCGTCGTCCTCGGCGATCACGATCCGCACGGCAGCTCCACTTCTATGACGGTCGGCCCGCCGGGCGGGCTGGTGATGGTGGTGGTTCCGTCGTGGGCGGCGACGCGGCGGCGGATTCCCGACAGGCCGGTGCCGGTGTCGGGTTCGGCGCCGCCGGTGCCGTCGTCGGTGACGGTGGCGGTGAGCCGGTCACCGACGCGCACGACGGTGATGTCGACGCGGGTGGCGCGGCTGTGTTTGGCGGCGTTGGTGAGGGCTTCGGCGACGGCGAAGTAGGCGGTGGCCTCGACGCTGACCGGGCAGCGCACCGGCACGTCCACCTGGAGGTGGCACGGCACCGGGCTGTCGGCGGCCAGTGCCGACAGGGCGCCGGACAGGCCCCGGTTCTCCAGCACCGGCGGCAGGATGCTGCGCACCACCGAACGCAGTTCGGCCAGCGCGTCCTCGGCGGTGCTCTGGGCGCGTTCCAGGACGGCGTCGGCGTGGTCGGGGTCGCGGCGCAGCGCCTGCCGGGCGGCACCCACCAGGACCGCGACGCCGACGAGCCGGTTCTGGGCGCCGTCGTGCAGGGCGCGTTCGATGCGGCGCAGTTCGACGGCGTGGGCGTCCAGGGCGGCGGCCCGGGTGGCGGTCAGCTGGGCGAGCCGGGCCGACAGGTCGATGTCGGGGTGCGGGTTGAGCAGCCGGACGCCCGGCAGGGCCTGCGGTCCGGTCAGCAGCGGTGTCACCACCAGCCACAGTATGAACCACAGTGGAGCGGTGGCGAAGACCAGCCAGGCTCCGGTCCAGGTGCTGATGTCGATGAAACCGTTGAGCGCGTTGGATTCCTCCGGCGGGACCAGCGTCCACCACAGTGGGAAGGACAGTTCGCGCAGCACGTTGACCGGCGCTTGCAGCGCCAGTGAGGCCAGCAGGAAGCCGTAGCTGCCGTGCAGCACCAGCCAGGCCAGGTCGCGGCGGTTGGACGGGTCCTCGGCGAGGGCGCGCAGCACCTGAAGCGGCGGGTACGGCAGTTCGGCGTAGGACGCGGTCACCGGCTTGCCCATCCGGTTGAGCCGGGCGCGTTCCAGGTCGGCGATGCGCCGGATCACCAGCAGCGCGGGCCGCAGCAGCAACAGTCCGACCCCGAGGAGGCTCAGCCCCGCGATCAGCACCACCAGCGCCCAGCCCAGCACCGCCAGCATCGAGGTCCCCATGCCCGCGAGCATCCACTTGGTCGCCACCAGCGCGCGGCGAAGCACGGCCCATACCGGGCCGGGCTTTGAGGTGTCGCGGGTCATGGTCTGGCTCGTCTCGTTCAAGGGTCGACGGTGGGACTGTACGTGGCCGAAGGGCCGATCGGCCAGCTCGCGGCCCGACAGTACAGCCTGCTGTACCCCGGTTCGGTAGTTGACGGCATTGGCCGGGCCTCGTGGCGCCCATAGCGTTTGCGGCGACGGTAAATCCACACTCGAACCTCAGGGAGCACCCCATGTCCGACCCGTATCGCATCGACGATCCGGCGCCCGCCGCGCCCCGGCCGCGAGAGGGGAAGCCCGGATCGGCGCTGACCATTCTGTTGTGGACTATAGCGGCGATCTTCGCGGGACTGAACACGGCGATGTCCATCGCCGGTCAGGAACTGATCGGCGCGGTGTTCGGTGGCCTCGGACTGCTGTTCGTCGTCATCGCGGTGGTCCGGCACCTGAAGCGGCGGCGCGCATGAACACGCAGACCAGCGTCCGCGCCGCCACGGCGGTCCGGCTGACCGAAGTGACCAAGAAGTACCGGGGCGGCGTGACCGCACTGGACCACGTCAGCCTGCCGGTGCCGCGCGGCACCTTCCTGGCGGTCATGGGGCCCTCGGGTTCCGGCAAGAGCACCCTGCTGCACTGCGCGGCGGGACTGGACGTTCCCACCGACGGATCCGTCCACATCGGTGACACCGAGATCTCGGGGCTGTCGGAGACGAAACGCACCATGCTGCGGCGCGAACGCGTCGGCTTCGTGTTCCAGGCGTACAACCTGGTGCCCTCGTTGAGCGTCTCCGACAACATCACGCTGCCACTACGACTGGCCGGGGCGCGCCCCGATCACGACTGGCTGCGGACCCTGGTCGCCCACATCGGACTGGAGGGGCTGTTGAACCGTCGTCCCGCCGAACTGTCCGGCGGCCAGCAGCAGCGCGCCGCCGTGGCGCGGGCCCTGGTGGCCCGGCCCGACGTGGTGTTCGCCGACGAACCCACCGGCGCGCTCGACCTGCACACCGCCGGTGAGGTGCTGGACCTGCTGCGGCGCTTGGCCGACGACTTCGGCCAGACCGTCGTCATGGTCACCCACGACCCGGGGGCGGCGGCTCGCGCCCACGAGGCGGTCGTCATGGCCGACGGCCGGATCCGCGACGTGGTGGCGACGCCGTCGGCCGAGAAGCTGGCGCAGCTGCTGACCACACTGGAACGGCGGTGACGGCGGTGTCCAACATGTTCGCTCCGGCCGTGTCGATGGCGCGTTCCCGGCTCGGGGGCCTGATCGCGGTGGCCTGCGCCGTCGCCGGTGGGGCCGCGATGGCCACCGCCACCGGGGTGCTGGCCGAGTCCGGAATCGCCTCCCACACCCCGGTCGAGCGGCTGGCCGCCGCCGACCTGACCGTGTCGGGGCGGCAGTACGTCGTCCAGGACGAGGACGTCGACGTGTCACTCACCGAGCGGGTTCCGGTGTCGTCCGACCTGGTCGACACCGTCGCGAAGGTGTCGGGGGTCGAGGCCGCGGCGGCGGACGTGTCGTTCCCGGCCGTGATCCTCGGCGCCGACGGCGAACCCGCCACCGACCCCACGGTGTCCGGACACGGCTGGGAGATCGCCGAACTCGGCGCCTCCGACGTGAAGGGCACGGCCCCGAGAGACGACCGCGAGGTCGTGCTCGACGCCGACCTCACCCGGGCCGAGCCCGGCGAGGAGGTGACGCTGCTCGTCAACGGCGAGCAGCGGCGGTACACGGTGTCGGGGATTGTGGACGCACCCGGTTCCGGCCTGTACTTCGACTCCGGCACCGCCGCGAAGCTGTCCGGTCACAAGGACGGCGAGATCGACCTGGTGGCCGTCAAGGTCGCCGAGGGCGCCTCGGTCGACTCCGTGACCGAGGCGGTGCGAACCGCCACCGCGAAGTCCGCCGTGGAGGTCACCTCCGGGGCGGCGCGCGGCAACGTCGAGGACCTCGCCTCGGGCGCGTCCACCGGCATGCTCATCGCACTGTCGACCTCGCTGGGCGGCACCATCGTCATGATCGTCGGGTTCATCGTCGCCGGTGCCCTGTCGGTGTCGGTCGCCGGTCAACGCCGCGACCTGGCGCTGCTGCGCGCCGTGGGGGCCACTCCCCGGCAGGTGCGGCGGCTGATCGCCACCCAGGCCACAGTGGTCGCCGGTGTGGCGACGGCCGTCGGCGTGGCGGCCGGATACGCCATGGCGGGCCAGTTCGCCGACCTGATGCGCTCCTGGGGGATGCTGCCGGGGACGCTGCCGCTGAGCTGGAGTCCGCTGCCGGGCCTGGCGGCGACCCTGTTGCTGCTGTTCGTGGTGCAACTGGCGGCCCGGGCGGCGTCGATGCGGACCTCGCGGATGTCGGCGGTCGAGGCCGTCGCCGAGTCCCGCGTCGAACCCCGCGAGCCCGCGCCGTGGCGCACCGCCTTCGGTTTCGTGCTGATGGGACTGGCCCTGGCCAGCGCCATGGCACCGATCATCACCCGCAGCGAGGCCGCGTTCATCAGCGCCGCCTCCTCGATCATGCCCGCCCTGGTCGGTCTGGCACTGGCGGCTCCGGCGTTGGTGCGCTCGACGACCGGCTGGCTCAAACGGCGACTGCCCGTGGGCGGCAACGCGACCACCTGGCTCGCGGTCGGCAACAGCCACGGCTACGCACTGCGGATGGCCGGAGCGATCACGGTGTTGGCGCTGGCGGTCGGGTTCGCCATCACCCAGGTGTTCAGCCAGACCTCCATGCAGGCGGTCACCGACGACGACCTGAACTCCGGCACCAAGATCGACGCGACCGTCACCGCGCCCGCGATCGGCGGTCTGACGCAACGCGACGTCGAACAGATCGCCGACCAGCCCGGCGTCGACGCGGCCGTACCACTGATCCACACGACAGCACTGTGGCCGTTCACCGAAGGCGACAACAAACGCGCCGACGAACTCCCCATGCTGGCCTTCGGATCCGGCGCCACATCGGTGATCGATGTGGACGTCGTCGACGGCGACATGTCCAAACTGACCGGTGACGCGATCGCACTGGACTCCGCGACCGCGTGGGTCGAGGGCGTCGACGTCGGCGACCGCATCGACCTGATCCTCGCCGACGGCAGCAAGGTCAAACCGACCATCGTGGCCACCTACTCACGCGGCTTCGGTTTCGGCAAACTGATCGGTTCGTCCGACCTGGTCACCGGCCACGTCGCCAACCGCCACTACGACGCCATCGCCGTGGCGGGAGCCTCGGCGCGACTGTCCGACTGGGCGGCCGACAACCCGGGCCGCGAGGTCGGCACCGGCGCCGCCTCGGCGGGACTGGCGGCGGGAACGGCCTCCCCCGACCGGTGGCTGAACCTCGTGGTGTCGTTGGCGCTGTTGGGTTACGTGCTGCTCGGCGTGGGCAACAGCCTCGTCGCGGCCACCACCCGGCGACGCTCGGAGTTCGCGGCCCTGCGGCTCATTGGCGCCACCCCGGCCCAGATCCGGGGCATGATGAGCCGGGAGGCGCTGCTGATGACGGTGCTGGCCGTCGGCGCGGGACTGGCGCTCTCAGTGGTGCCGCAGAGCATCCTCGGTCTGGGACTGCTCGGGCTGCCGTGGCCGCAAGGACCACTGTGGATGATACCCGCGATGGCGATCCTGGTCGCGGCCATCGCCTGGCTGGCGACGGCGGCACCGACCCGGCGGGCGCTGCGGGTGCCACCGACGCAGGCACTCCCGGCGCAGGACTGAGAAACACCCGAAGCCGCCGCACGCGAGACGTCTCGCGTGCGGCGGCTTCGACCGGATGTGGCACACAATGACGATGTGCTCCCGCCCACGCGGGCTAGCTTTGAATCGTGAGTTTCACTTCCACACCCCAGTCGACACCGAAAGTCTCGACGAAATGGCTCAACGTCAAGGTCGCCGCGATCTTGACCGGGCTGTTCGTCGCCCTCATCTGGGTGCTCGAGGCCCTCGACTACGCGCTTCCGATCGACCTGGACCAATGGGGAATCCGCAGCTGGAGCATCACCGGGATCTTCCCCGGGTTCATCATGGCGCCGGTGCTGCACGCCGACTTCGACCACCTGATCGGCAACACCGTGCCGGTCATGGTGCTGGGATTCCTGGCCGCGATGCGGGGCCTGCGGCACTTCTTCACCGCCACCGCGCTCATCATCCTCATCGGCGGCCTGGGCGTGTGGCTCCTGAGCAGCCCCGGAGTCCTCACCGTCGGTGCCAGCGGCATGATCTTCGGCTACTTCGGTTACCTGGTCGGCCGGGGCATCCTCAGCCGCCGCGGCTGGGACATCGTAATCGCGGTGGCCGTCATCATCCTCTACGGCTCGATCATCTGGGGAATCTTCCCCAGCGACCCGTTCATCTCCTGGCAGGGCCACCTGTTCGGCTTCATCGGCGGGCTCGCCGCGGCGTGGATACTGCGCAAGAAATACCGCAAACCCGCCGACGAAGTCGCGGGCTGACCTCAGCCCCTCTTTGGCCCTGGGCCACTGCGGTCAACGGATTATGTTCCCGCGCAACACGATCCGCTTCGGCTCGCGGACCACTCGCAGGTCGGTTCGCGGGTCGGCGTCATAAACCACGACGTCCCCGAACCCCTCCCCGCCATGCTCAAGTTTGGCTCCGCCAAAACCCAGCCACTCCCGAGCACCCCAGCTCGCCGCCGACAGCACCTCGCCCGCGTCCAGCCCCGCCCGCTCGTGCAACAGCAGCATCTCCTCCGCCGCCAGTCCGTGGTCGATGCCGCCGCCCGCGTCAGTGCCCACATAGATCGGCACCCCCGCCTCGTGGGCCTGGCGCACCACGTCCGGGAACCCCGCCTTCAGCTGTCGCATGTGGTCAGCGTAGGTCGGGAACTTCGGCTGCGCCTGGTCCGCGATCGAGTCGAAGGTCGCGATGTTGATCATCGTCGGCACCAGCGCCGTTCCGTTGCGCGCCATCAGGTCGATCAGCTCGGTCGACAGACCCGTCCCGTGCTCCACCGAGTCCACCCCGGCCCGGACCACCGCTTCCACGGCCTCCTCGCTGAAGGTGTGCACCGCGACCTTCGCTCCGGCGGCGTGGGCCGCGTCGATGGCCGCCGCCAGCACCGAGGCGTCATAGGTCGGCCCCAGGTCGCCCGCGTCCCGGTCGATCCAGTCCCCCACGAGCTTGATCCAGCCGTTGCCGAGTTTGGCCTGTTCGGCCGCGCGCTGCGGCAGTTCTTCGGCGGTGCACTCGATGGCGACGCCGCGCAGGTAGCGGCGGTGCGGCGCCAGGTGTCGTCCGGCCCGCACCAGCCGGGGCAGGTCGACGGCGTTGTCCAGCTCCGGGTACGGGAACGGCGAGCCCGCGTCGCGGATCGCCAGCACCCCGGCGTCCCGGTCGGTCAGCGCGAGCTCCCGGGCCTCGTCCAGGCTCTCGATCGGGATGGCGCCGCGTTTGATGCCGATGTGGCAGTGCGCGTCGACGAGTCCCGGCAGCGCGTAGCCCGACGAGGCGATGGTGGTGGCGCCGGGTATCGGCTCGAAACCCAGCCGGTCGCCGTCGATGTAGACGTCTCGTTCGGTGTCGTCGGGAAGCCACACCACCCGCAAATGCCAGGGCCCGGAATCAGTCACGCCGATACTGTAGAACGCCGCGCCCGGGGGCGCGGCGTTACGTCGGTCACTGCGGTGACTACTTCTTCTTGCCCTTCTTGGGTTTCAGGGCGCCGAAGTCCACTTCGGGAACGTCGACCTGGCCGCCACCGAGCGCGGACGGGTCGAAGCCCTGCGGCAGTTGCCCCGGCATTCCGCCGCCGGGCATACCCTGCGGCATCCCCGCGGGCATGCCGCCGCCACCGCGCGCCTTCTTCTTGGTGACTTTGCCCTTCTTGCCCTTGCGTTTGATGTTGGGCGACTTGGTGGCCTTGCGGCGGCCGCCGGGCAGACCCATCATGCCGCCCATCTGCTTCATCATCTTCTGGGCTTCGCCGAAGCGGGTCAGGATCTGGTTGACGTCGTTGACGGTGGTGCCCGAACCGTTGGCGATGCGGATGCGGCGCGAGCCCTTGATGATCTTGGGTTCGGCGCGTTCCTGCGGCGTCATGGAGCGGATCACCGCGGCGACCTTGTCCAGGTGCTTGTCGTCGATGTCGGCGATCTGGTCCTTCATCTGGGACATGCCCGGCATCATGCCCAGCAGGTTCCCGATCGGGCCCATCTTGCGGATCGCCTGCAGTTGCTCCAGGAAGTCCTCGAGGGTGAAGCTCTCGCCGCCGAGCAGCTTGCTGGTCATGCGCTGCTTCTGCTCGTCCTCGAAGGCCGTCTCGGCCTGCTCGATGAGCGTCAGCACGTCTCCCATGCCGAGGATGCGCGAGGCCATCCGCTCGGGGTAGAAGACGTCGAAGTCCTCCAGCTTCTCGCCGATGGACGCGAACATGATCGGCTGGCCGGTGACCTGCCGCACCGACAGCGCCGCACCACCGCGGGCGTCACCGTCCAGTTTCGACAGGACGACGCCGGAGATGCCGACGCCGTCGCGGAACGCCTCGGCGGTGGCCACGGCGTCCTGACCGATCATCGCGTCGATGACGAACAGGGTCTCGTCGGGGTTGGTGGCGTCGCGGATCGCGGCGGCCTGCGCCATCATCTCCTCGTCGACGCCCAGGCGGCCGGCGGTGTCGATGATGACGATGTCGCGGGCGTGGCGGGTGGCGTGGGCCAGCGACTCCTTGGCGACCTTGACCGGGTCACCGACACCCGAGCCGGGCTCGGGGGCGTACACCTCGACACCGGCGCGCTCACCGAGCACCTGCAGCTGCTGCACCGCGTTGGGCCGCTGGAGGTCGGCGGCGACCAGCATCGGCTGGTGGTTCTGGTCCTTGAGCCATTTGGCGAGCTTGCCCGCCAGCGTCGTCTTACCGGCACCCTGCAGACCGGCGAGCATGATCACCGTCGGCGGGTTCTTGGCGAAGCTCAGCCGCCGGGCCTCGCCGCCCAGGATCGTGATGAGTTCCTCATTGACGATCTTGATGACCTGCTGGCCCGGGTTGAGCGCCTTGGAGACCTCCGCGCCCCGGCACCGTTCCTTGACGTTGTGAATGAACGACTTCACCACCGGAAGCGCGACGTCGGCCTCCAGCAGCGCCATGCGGATCTCGCGCGCGGTGGCGTCGATGTCGGCCTCCGAGAGGCGACCCTTGCCACGCAGGCTGTTGAAAATGCCGGATAGGCGCTCGGATAGGGAGTCAAACACTCGGATTCATCCTCGGATAGCAGCTCGGTGTACGCACGGACGGTGCCCTACGAGCTTAACGGCAGCTTCGACAGCCGCCACATGCCCGCCGCCGGGCATCGGTGTTTCGGTCCCCGGCCCGGGTTCACGCATTACCGTGCGGTTGTCCACGCTACGTCACGTCGGCAAGGGGGAAGACGATGAGCGGTAACTGGCGGGCCGCGCTGTTCATCATGCGGATGCTGTTGCGCATGGGAAGCGACACGCAGCCCTGACGAGGATGGACCGGTGCCGCGTGTCCCCGCCCGAGGACACGCGGCACCGGCTGCTCATCCGCGCAGGGCCAGTTCCTTGTCGGTCGCCTCGACCTCCTCGTCCCGGGAGAGTGGGGACGGTTCGTCGTCGGCGAGGATCTCGCCGACCGACAGGTCGTAGGCGGCCTCGGCGTGTTCGATGGTGTCGATGCCCGCCAGCTCGGCCTCCGGGGCCACCCGGATGCCGGTGGTGAACTTCAACGCCAGTCCGATCACTCCGGCCACGGCGAACGAGAACAGGCCCACGATTCCCACCGCGGCCGCCTGGGTGCCCAGCAGTCCGACGCCGCCGCCGTACAACAGGCCTGCCGGGCCGTCGGTGAGCGAGGACAGCGCGAACAGTCCGATAAGGACCGATCCGACGGCGCCGCCGACGAGGTGGATGCCCACCACGTCCAGGGCGTCGTCGTAGCCGAGCTTGTGTTTGAGGGAGACCGCCAGCGCGCACAGCGCTCCGGCGATGGCGCCGATGGCGATCGCGCCGATCGGCGAGACGTAGGCGCAGGCCGGCGTAATGGCCACCAGTCCGGCGACCGCGCCGCTGCAGGCGCCCAGCACCGAGGGTTTGGTGCCCCGGACGCGTTCGACCAGCAGCCAGCCGAGGACGGCGGCGGCCGTGGCGACCTGGGTGTTGACCAGCACCAGTGAGGCCATGCCGTCGGCGGCCAGTTCGGAACCGGCGTTGAACCCGAACCAGCCGAACCACAACAGTCCGGTGCCGAGCATCACCAGCGGCAGGTTGTGGGGCGCGAAGGTGCTGCCGTTGGGCCAGCCGAGTCGTTTGCCGAGCACCAGAACCAGGGCCAGGGCCGCGGCTCCGGCGTTGACGTGCACGGCGGTGCCACCGGCGAAGTCGAGGGCGCCCATGCCGTCGGCGCCGATGAAGCCGCCGCCCCAGACCCAGTGCGCGACCGGGAAGTAGACGACGGTGGCCCACACGGCCGCGAAGATCACCCAGGACTGGAACCGCATCCGGTCGGCGACGCCGCCGCTGATGAGGGCCACGGTGATGATCGCGAACATCAGCTGGAAGCCGATGAAGGCCATGTCGGGCAGACCGGTCTCCTTGTCGACGGTGTCCAGAATGCCGGAAAGGCCGACTTCGGACAGGCCGCCGACGAGCGCGTTGCCCTCGGAGAAGGCCAGGCTGTAGCCGTACAGCACCCACAGCACGCTGACCAGCGCGAGCGCGGCCAGGCTTTTCATCATCATGTTGACGACGCTCTTGGCGCGCGTCAGTCCGCCGTAGAACAGGGCGAGCCCGGGGGTCATGAGCAGGACCATCGCGGCCGAGACGAGAACCCAGGCGGTGTTTCCGGTGTCAACCGACATACCGTTCCTCCACTGTGTGAAACAGGTGGTGTGGATTCCGCGGCGCCGATGCCGCGGGTGCGTGGCAACAGCTTCGTACCCGGCTGTTTCACCGTCGGTTCACCTGTGTTGCGGGTTCGTCTCGTAGTGTTTCGTACGTGTAAAAACACACCCCGGCACACTCTGTGAGGAGAACCCATGTCCCCCAAGCTGAAACGCGTCGCCGTGGCCACGGCGGCGGTGGCCGTCGCGGTCACCGGCCTGGCCACGGCGTCCACGGCCCACGCGCAGGACGAGGCGGCCGAGCTCAAGGTCATGAGCTTCAACCTGTGGCACGGCGGCAGTCAGGTCAACGACTACCGCGCCAAGCAGGTCGAGTTCATCAAGAGCACCGGCGCCGACGTCATCACGCTGCAGGAGAGCTCGGTGACCTCCGCGAGGGAACTGGCCAAGGCCCTGGACTGGGACTACCTGCAGGCCGACGCGGATCGCGGCATCATCAGCCGCTACGAGATCGTCGACGACACCCAGCAGCCGTCCAACGCGGGCTTCGGCGTCCACATCGAGCTCGACTCCGGCCAGCGGGTCGCGGTGTGGAACGCGCACCTGGGCTACGACCCCTACGGCCCCTATGACGCGTGTTTCGACAACATGTCGGTGGATGAGATCCTGGAGCGCGAGGCCGAGTCCGGCCGCACCGGCCAGATCACCGACATCCTGGCGGACATGCGGGACGACCTCGCCAACGCCGATCAGACCCCGGTACTGCTGACCGGCGACTTCAACGCCCCCTCGCACCTGGACTGGACTGCCGCCACGGCCGACAGCCACTGCGGCTACTCCGACATCCCGTGGCCGACCTCGGTCAAGCCCGCCGAGGCCGGACTGACCGACTCGTTCCGCGAGGCCAACCCGGATCCGGCCGCCGTGCCCGGGAACACCTGGTCCCCGGTGTATCCCAAGCACGACGGTTCGACGGGTGCCGATGAGCCGCAGGACCGCATCGACTACATCCTCTACAAGGGCGGTCTGACCGTGACGGACTCGCAGGCCCTCGTGGTCGGTGAACCCCAACCGGTCCCCGACCACGCCGACAACGAGTGGACCTCCGACCACGCGGCCGTGCTGACCACCTTCGGTCTGTAGTTACTGCACCCACGGCGGGGTGAACACGCTTCCGTCGGGCATGGTCCCGGCGAAGCCGACACTGGTCGTCACCCAGGTTTCGGCCGTTTCGTCCCCGACGTTGGTGATGTGGACATCCGTGTCGGGCGGCACCACGATGGCGTCGCCCGACTCAGCGATCAGGTCGCAACCCTCGTGGACCATCCGCAGGCGGCCCTTGAGGACCAACAGCACCTCTTCCTTGTTGACCCGGTGCGGCGAGGTCTTGGCGTCGGCGGGGATCTCGGCGCGCCAGGCGCACAGTTCGGTGCTGCCCTTGCTGGGCGCGACGAAGGCTTTCCAACGGCTGCCGTCGAACTCGTGGACCTTGGCTTCAGAGGCTGGCATTACTGGCATGGGGGTCTTCCTTTCGATATTTAGTCAAGCAACTTGACCGTATCACATAGTCAAGCAACTTGACCACTATGAGACGATGGCGACATGACCGAGCACAACGCCCTGGCCTTCGCCCTGCTGTCGGCGGCGACCGACCTGGTGGAGGGCATCGACTCCCGAATGCGCGAACGCGGCTTCACCGACGTGCGTCCGGCCCACGGCTACGCCTTCGTCCGCATCGCCGGTTCCGGGGCCACCGTCACCCAGGTGGCCGAACACCTGAGCATGACCAAACAGGCCGCCAGCCTGCTGGTCGGCGAACTGGTCGACAAGGGCTATGTGGAGCGTCGCCCCCACCCCGACGACGCCCGCGCCAAACTGCTGGTGCTCACCGACAAGGGCCGCGCATGCACCCGCGCCGCCGACCGCGCCGCCGCCGAGGTCGTCGGCAAGTGGGCCGAGATCCTCGGCGAGGAGCGCGTCACCGCGCTGCGCGTCGACCTGGGCCGGATCGCCAGCCGGGGCCGCATCCGTCCAGTGTGGTGATTGGCGGCGGCCGTTCCCACCGCGCGCGCATGGCCGTCGTGGCGGAGCCGCGATATCGTCGGTCGCCTGCCCCGTCCCTTGTCGATAGGCCCTCCATGAGCTGGCACGTCATCCTCACCTTCGTACTCGGTCTGCTGCCCATCACCCTGACGCCGGGCACCACCGCGACCCTGGTGGTGCAGTACGTGTCGCTCGGCGGGCGGCGGCACGGTGCGGCCGTCCTGGCGGGCAGCATCACCGGCCTGTTCGCGCACGCCACCTTCGCGACGCTGGGACTGTCCGCATTGATCATGGCCTCAGCCACGGCGTTCACGATCGTGAAGTACGCCGGTGCGGCCTACCTGGTGGGGCTGGGCGTCTACCTGATGTTCACCGGGGCCCGGCGCCACGACGACCCGCAACAGTCACGGATCGTGCCCTCGGTGCCCAAGGTCTACCGTCACGCGCTGATCGCGAACATCCTCAACCCCCGGGCGGCGCTCATCGTCCTGACCCTCCCCGCCCAGGTGGTCACCCCCGATTTCACGATCACGCAGGCCGCTTACACCCTCGTGGTCGTCGACGCCGTCATGATCGTGCTGTGGTTGGGGCTGTGGACACAGGCCATCGCCTCGGCCAAACGCTTCGGGCTGTTCAAGAAGCTGGCGCAACAGTTCTCCCGCTTCGGCGGCCTGCTCCTCATCGCCCTGGGCATCCGCACCGCCGTCAGCAACTGAGGCCGCCGGACGCGCTATCGTCGAGCGCCCGCCCCTCCCCGGAAGAACGGCGTCCCCGCATGAGCTGGCACATCCTGGTCACCTTCGGACTCGCGCTGCTGCCCATCATCCTCACCCCCGGAACCAGCGCGACGCTGGTGGCGCAGTACGTGTCCGTCGGCGGGCGACGGCACGGCGCCGCCGTGATGGCCGGGACCGCCACCGGCCATTTCCTGCACGCCGGTTTCGCCACCCTCGGACTGTCGGCCGTGGTGATGGCCTCGGCCACCGCGTTCGCGATCGTCCGCTATGCGGGCGCCGCCTACCTGGTGGGCCTGGGGATCTATCTGCTCGTCACCTCGTCGCGGCAGCGGCGGCAGGCCACCGGCCCGGCCGTGGCGCCACCGGTGGCCCGGGTGTACCGACACGCCCTGATCGGCAACGTCGTCAATCCACGGGCGGCGCTGATCTACCTGACGGTTCCGGCGCAGGTGGTGGCGGTGGACTTTCCGATCGCGGCCGCGGCCTTCCTTCTCGCCGTCGTGCACACCGTCATGATGGTGTCGTGGCTGAGCCTGTGGACCCAGGCCATCGCCTCGGCCAAACGCTCCGGCCTGTTCAAGCGAATCGCGCGCCAGTTCTCCCGCGTCGGCGGGCTGTTGCTGATCGGCCTGGGGATTCGCGCGGCTGTCACCGACTGACGTCCGCGGGTACTGGTGTTCGGACGGAATCTAGGCCAAACTTCTATTAAGCGGTATGATTCCCGCCACCCCCAGGAGCAGTATGCAGTCCGGCACCATCCTCGGAGAGCGCTACACCCTCGGCGAACAGATCGGCGCCGGAGCCAGCGGCAGCGTGTGGACCGGGCACGACACCATCGTCGACCGGCCGGTGACCATCAAGGTCCTCAAACCCGAACTGGCCGAGGACGACACGACCCGCGAACGATTCCGCCGGGTCGCCCTCAAGGTGGCGGGCCTGGCGGTGCGGGGAATCGTCGACGTCTACGACTGCCTCGAGGAACCCGACCCTGACGGCGGTTTCCTGGTCTGCCACATCACCGAACGGGTCGAGGGCCGGTCACTGCGCGACCTCCTCGACGAAGGCGGCACGCTGCCGTACCCGGAAGCGCTGGACCTGGTGTCCGACGCCGTGCTGGCGCTGCACGCGGCCCACCGCGAAGGCGTCGTCCACGGCAACCTCAAACCCGAGAACCTGATCATCGGCGACGGCGGGAAGATCACGATCGTCGACTTCGGGTTCCTGCCGCCGAGCCCATCGCCCTACACGGCGCCCGAACTCAACGACGACTCCCCGGCCGCTGACGTCTACGGGCTGGGCGCGGTGCTGTACGAGTGCCTGACCGGCCAGCCGCCGACGGCCGACGGCGACATCTCGCCGCTGCTGAGCGACATGTACCCGGCCGACGCGGCACCGATCATGAAGGCGATGTCGCCGCAGCCCAGTCACCGGTACGCCTCGGTGGTGGCGTTCGCCGACGCGTGCCTGCACACCGACCCGGCCCACGGAGACAGTCGCGAGGACGGAGAGGCCGGGCCGCCGAGCAGATCCGGTCCGATCGCCGAGGCGGCGGCCGCGCTCGTGCTCGAACTGGACCTCGCCGACCGCGACACCCCCGACGACACCGAGCCGACGGCCGAGGAACCGTCCGAAGAACCGGACGAAGCCGACGACGCACCATCCGAGCCCGAACCGGAACCCGCCGCCAGCGGCGAAGCCACTGAGCCGTCCGAGCCGGAAGCCGAGCCCGAGCCCGAGCCCGAGCCCGAGCAACCGGAGTCGGCCACGGTCAAGGCGACAGCCGTCGTCGCCTCCGCCGCCCCCGTCGACGAGGCCGACGCCGACGACGACGCACCCGAGCCGGTCGACGAACCCGCCAAGCCCCGCCGGTCCCTCCGCACCCAGGCGCTGGTCATCGGGCTGCTCATCGCCGTGCTCACCGTCGCCGCGGCCGTCATGCACTTCGCGGTTCCCAGTCAGCCCAGCGGCTCCCCCGCCAGCCCCGATCCGACGACCGAGAGCTCGAAGTCCTCGGCGTCGGAGTCCTCCTCCTCGGCCACCGACGTGGACCGGCCGCCCAACTCCGCCGAGCCCGCGCCCACGACCTCCTCCCCCTCGCCGTCCGCCTCCAGCCCCGACGGGAACACGGTGCAGGTGCCCAACGTGGTGGACATGCGCAGGGAGTCAGCCGAAACCGAGCTGTCCGGCAAGGGCTTCACCGTCATCGTCAACAACGACGGCAACGGCCGCTGGGAATGCCGCGTCCACGATCAAAGCCCCGTGGGCGGCGAGAACGTCCCCGCCGGTACCACGGTCACGATCTACGTCCGCCGGGTCAACAGCCCCGAACAGTGCATCGACCCTAGTTGAACCGGTACAGGTCCCATTCCTTCATGATCCCGACGATCTTGTCGGTGTAGTCCGGGTCGGTGGCGTATCCGGCCTTGTGGACCTCGCGGATGAACGCGTCGGCGTCGTCGGTGTGGTCGAAGGCCGGGGCGTAGCGGGCATTGCTGGCCAGCCACGAACCGTGGTCGCTGAACGAGTCGGCGCGCGAGTCGTAGACCCGGAACCACGCCTTGGTGTCGAAGCACTTGCCCTTCTTGTCGCACTCGCGGGTGGCGACCTTGACGCAGTCGACCGCGAACGGGCCGTACACGCCGTCCTTGCACTTCATACCGAAGTAGTTGTTGGCCTCCTCGGCCAGTTTGCTCTTACCCCAGCCGGACTCCAGGATCGCCTGGGCCACGGTGACCGACGGCGGGACGCCGTACTTCTCCTTGCTGGGCTGGGCGCTCTTGCCCGCGGCGGCGATGAACTCCTCCTGCTCGGCCTCGAGGTAGTTGATCTCCTCCTCGACCGGGATTGTCTCGTCCTCGCCGTCGGTGGCGAAGGCGCACGCGGGCATGAACACCGCGATGACGGCCAGCGCCAGCACGGCGGTGAGACGGCTCAGAACACTGTGTTTCATGGGACGACCTCCAATGCGGCGGAGGCCAGTATCGGGCACGACGGTCGCAGCTTTGTGGACGACGCGCCGGGATCCGCTAGACATAGAGCGAGGTGAACGGCGCGAAGGGGAGGTTGCGGACCATCCAGAACACGGCCCAGGCGATGAGGAACATGGTGGCGTGCGCGGCGGTGATCCGGAACTGTGGCAGTTTGTCGCGCAGTTTCGGGAACATGCGGCGTCCGGCCCAGGTCAGGTACATCCACACCAGGAACGGCGCCGCGAACAGCGCGATCGCGTGGTTGCGGGCGGCCTCGGGGATGTTGCCGTTCAGCAGGTAGAAGAAGGCCCGGGTGCCGCCGCAGCCGGGGCAGTCGAAGCCGGTGACGAGTTTGAAGGCGCAGGTGGTGGTGCCGACGTCGTCGGTGGGGTCGGTGGTGACCACGACGGCCGCGGCCCCGGCGAAGCAGGTCAGCAGCGCCGCTGGTGCCACCCACGCGGGGGCGTTGCGGATCTTGGCGAAGAACGTGGCGGCTTTGCCGCGCCGCACCGGACGGGTCCAGCCCTGGCTGGGCAGCGGCGTGTGGCCGGGGCCCGCGGTGGCGGGCTGCGGCGTGACGTACGGAAGCTGCTGGGTGGCCTGCGAGGTGTCGCCCGTGCCGGTCCCCGAGGGCGTGACGTACGGGATTTCCCGAGTCTCGCTCGCGTCCTCGTGGATGCGCGGGAACTCCTGCGTGGGAGCGGAACCCAAGGGGTCACTCATCAGCGCATCCCTTCGACGCTTTCGTTTCGGCGCCTTTCACTGTAGCCGGTGGCGTCGATGCCGACCGGCTAAGCCGAGCGCAGCGCCGACGTCAGGGCGGCGGCCAGATCGCCCTTGACCGGCGGCGCGATCTCGGCCAGTCCCAGCCAGTCGGCCAGTTCCCGCAGCTCGGCGGCCAGCTCACCCGCGACCAGTTCGGTGTCGCCGTCGACGTGTTCCTCCCGCCAGGCCGCGGGCACCCGCAGGACGCCCGCCGCCCGGTCGGCCTTGAGGTCGACGCGGGCCACCAGGTGCTCCCCCAGCAGGAACGGCAGCACGTAGTAGCCGTGCACGCGTTTGGCCTCGGGCACGTAGATCTCGATGCGGTAGAAGAAGTCCCACAGCCGCAGGGTGCGGTCGCGGTGCCACACCAGCGGGTCGAAGGGGCTCAGCAGCGCCCGGGCCCTGACGCGGCGCGGGGCGCGGGCGTCGCGGTGCAGGTAGGCCGGTTTGTCCGAGCCCTCGACGATCACCTGGTGCACGGTGCCGTCCTCGACGAGGTCGCGCAGCGCGGCGCGGGCGTCGGCGACCGGCAGCCGGAAGTAGTCGCGCAGTTCCACCTCGGTGGCCACGCCCAGCGAGGCTGCCGACTTGGCCATGAGCTGCCGGTGGGCTTCGGCGCGGTCGGGCGCCGGGGTGTTGAGCACCTCGGCGGGGATGACCCGTTCGGTGATGTCGTAGTAGCGCTCGAACGAGGGCCGGGCGGCGACGCTGACCCGGCCGCACCGGAACAGCCACTCCAACGCGCTCTTGGTGTCGCTCCAGTTCCAGCCCCATTGGTCGCGGGTCCGGGGCGCCTCCTCCTCCAGTTCCCGGGCCGAGACCGGGCCGCGGGCCCGGACCTCCTCGTACAGCCGGTCCACCAGGCCGGGGTTGTCGCGGGCGATGCGCACCATCCCGCCCCAGGCGTGTTCCTCGGCGGCGTCCATCCGCCAACGCAGCAACGGGAACAGCTCGACCGGCAGCAGCGACGCGGCGTGCCCCCAGTATTCGAACAGGGAGCGCTTGCGTCCGTGGTAGGCGGCCTTGTCGACCAGCGCGTGCGGGTAGGCGCCGAGCCGGGAGAACACCGGCACGTAGTGGGCGCGTTCCAGGACGTAGATCGAGTCGATCTGCAGCAGCTGGGTGTGGGAGAGAACCTTGCGCAGGTGCCGGGCGTCGCGTTTGCCGGAGGGTCGGGGGGCGTGGAAGCCCTGCGCCGCCAGCGCGATGCGGCGGGCCTGCGGGTTGCTCAGCTTCTCGGGAACACTCACACGGGCACCCTAGTCATCGCCTGCGACACCGTCGTAGGCTTGCCGACCATGGCCCTGGGGTATGTACGTCCGGCGCGGGAGTCCGACGCCGAGGAGATCGCGCGCATCCAGTCGACGACCTGGCGCACCGCCTACGACAAGATCGTCCCGTCCCAGGTGCTGGCCGGCATGGACGAGGCGTGGCTCGCCGAACAGTGGCGGCAGGCGTGCGTGGCGCCGCCGAGCCCGGCGCACCGGGTGTTCGTGGCGATCGAACAGGTCGAGTCCGACGCGTCGGTGAAACGCGTCGTGGGCTTCGCGGCGGTGGGTCCGGGCGAGGACGACGAGGCCGGGGCGGGCGCGGTCACCGAGCTGCTGGTGGAGCCGAGGTTCGCGCGCCGGGGCCACGGCAGCCGCCTGCTGTCGGCGATGGTGGAGCAGTTGCGCGAGCACGACCTGACGACGGTGTACGCGTGGGTGTTCCCGCGGGACGCCGCCGCGCTGAACTTCTACAAGTCGGCGGGCTGGGCCCCGGAGGGCACCCGCCGCACCCTGGACATGGACGGCACCGAGGTGCCGCAGCTGCGGCTGCACGTCGACCTGACCGAAGCACCCGGCCCGGTCTCCGAAATGTCCTAATATGTCCGCGTGACCAACTCGTTTCGCCGGGCAGCGCTCGTCGCATCCACATTGGTGTTCGCGGTCGTGGCGCTCACCGGTTGCATCAAGGTCGATCTCGCCGCGACCATCAAGCCGGACGACACCGTCGACGGCGAGCTGACGGCGGCGGTCAACATCGAGGCGCTCGACGCGATCGGCGACGAGGAGGCCGACGAGTTCGTCAAGGCCCTCACCGACGACATCCCCGGCGCCACCCGCGCCGAGCCGTACAACGACGGCGAGTTCGTCGGCAAGACCGTCCACTTCGCCGACGTCCCGCTGGCGAAGTTCAACGCCAGCGAGACCGACGAGGCCGAGGACGCGCAGCTGAGCATCACCCACGACGAGGGCCACTACATCCTCAACGGCGAGTGGGACCTGCCGCGCGCCGACACCGGCGGCTCCTTCCCCGACCTGGACAAGGAGATCGTCAACTCGGCGGAGTTCTCCGTCAAGGTCACCTTCCCGGGACCGGTGATCGCCCACAATGGTGACCTCGACGGACAGACCGTCACCTGGAACCTCGAACTCGGTAAGAACAACATCCTGCGCGCCGAATCCGACCAGGCGTCCAACACGGCCCTGGCGCTGTGGGTACTGGCCATCATGGTCGTGTTGACGCTCCTGGTGATGCTGCTGCTGTACCTGCAGCTGCGCCGCCACTCGGTGGCGGGCTAGCGCGTCACAGTCTGCGCATCGCCGCCGCGAACGGGTCAAGGCCCATGGTGCCGAGGTTCAGCGCGTCGGTGTGGAAGGTCTTCAGGTCGAAGTCGCTTCCCTTGCGGTGCTTGTATTCCTCGCGCGCGGCCAGCCACAGCCGCTCACCGACCTTATAAGACGGTGCCTGGCCGGGCCAGCCGAGATAACGGTTGAGCTCGAACCGCAGGAAGTCGTGGTTCTCGCGACAGTGGTCGGTCAGGAACTCCCAGCCCAGTTCGGGCGTCCAGGTCCGGCCGGGGTGGAAGCCGAAGGGGTTGTCCTCGGGAATCCGCAACTGGAGGTGCATCCCGATGTCGATGACGACTCGGGTGGCCCGAAACGCCTGACCGTCCAGCATGCCCAGCTTGTCGCCCGGGTCGGACAGGTAGCCCAGTTCGTCCATGAGCCGTTCGGAGTACAGCGCCCAGCCCTCGGAGTGCCCGGAACAGTGGATGCCGCGCCGCTGGTAGCGGTTGAGGATGTCGGTGCGGTACGCGGTCTGTCCGATCTGGAGGTGATGCCCTGGCACGCCCTCGTGGTAGACCGTCGTGACCTGCCGCCAGGTCGAGAAGGTCTGCTGCGACGGCGGAACCGACCACCACATCCGCCCCGGACGCTCGAAGTCCTCACTGGGCCCGGTGTAGTACACGGTGCCGTCGGAGGTCGGCGCGATCATGCACTCGATCCGGCGGATCGGCTCCGGGATGTCGAAGTGCCGGTCGGCCATGTCGGCGATGGTGGCGTCGGCCAGTTCCTGCATCCACTCCCGGAACGCCTCTTTGGACGACAGGTTGCGGTGTTCCTGCGCGTCCAGCACCGCGATGGCCTCGTCGACGGTCGCGCCCGGCTTGATCTCGTTGGCCACCGCCGCCATCTCGGTCTCGATGCGGTGCAGTTCCTGCCAGCCCCACTCGTAGGTCTCCTGGAGGTCAACGGCACTGCCCAGGAAGAACCGGGATCCGCGCGAGTACTTGTCCCGCCCCACGGCGTCGGCCTCGGGAGCCAGCGGCGCCAACTCCTGCCGCAGGAACTTCCCGAACTCCGCCAGGCCGGCCCGCGCCGAGCGCGCCGACTCCGTCAGCTTCTCGGCCAGCGCCCCCGACACCGGCCTGCCGTCGACGGTCAACCGTCCCAGCAAGCCCTCCCAGAAGTCGTCCCCGGCGGCGCCGTTCCAGTTGTCGGCGTGTTTGGCGCACTCGGTGATCTGACGTCGGGCGGAGATGTTGCCCCGGGCGGCCTCGACCCGCAGGGTCTGCGCGTAGTCCCGCAACGCGCCCCCCACTTTGGACATGCGCTCGGCGATGTTCTCGAGGTTCTCCGTCCCCTCGGTCCCCATCAGATCCAGCGAGCTGCGGACACTGTGCATGGGCGAGAAGATCACCGACAACCCGCTCGCCAGGTCCCCGGCCTCATACCGCTCCACCAGGATCCGCAACCGTTCGACCATCGCTTCCTTGGCGACCCGCTCGGCTTCGCTGGCCGGCTGCGCGGCCTCGACCGCCGCCAATGTGGAGCGATCCAGCTCGCCCTTCTCGGCGAACCCCTCCACGGTGAAGTCGTCATATTCGTGGTCGAGCCCCTTGACCCCCATGTAGGTGGCCCGGATCGGGCTCAGCTCAACCACTTTCTCCATGTAACGCTCTGCGATGTCATCGATCTTTGCCATCCGGGCAGCCTAATCCACCGCAGTGACGCCGTTACTGTCGTCATTCTCACACCAATGTCTACAGTCGGACGGCAAGCGAAAGCGGCGCCCCGCGAGGGGGCGCCGCCGGAGTCGGGCGCGATTATGGCAGGGCGCGCAACCGACGGGCTCCCACGGCCAGTGCCGCGGCGCCGAGTACGAGATAGGCACCGGTCTCGATGCCCTGGAAGGTCCAGAACCGGGAGTCGGGGTGGTATTCGACGGTGTAGGAGACCACGTCGTCCTCAACGCACGATTCCGGGTTGCAGACTTCGGCATAGCTCGTGTAGGTGTTGTCGTCCTTGTCCACAAAGATCTCGCCGACCCGCCACGAGTGCTCGGGCGTCTGCACCGCGAACTCGTCTTGGCCCTTGGGGTTCGTGACCGTGGCCTGCTCCGCCGGGAGATACGACGGTCGTGCGAACACCGCCACGGTGACCGCGACGGCGATGAACACCCCTGCCGTGACGACCATGGGAACCACGTTGTTCCGGGTCAGCAGACCGAAGGTCGAGGCCACCGCGAACGCGAACACCATGTATCCGGCCATGACCAGGCCCTGAACCTCGAAGAATCCCGGCTGTATCCGGCCGCCCAACATATTGACGAGTGGCCCGATCGCCCACGCCGACAACAGGCCGAGCAAACAGGTCCCCACCGCAATCGGCAGGAGGGTGACGCCCAGTTTCACCGCCCACCAGCGTTTCCGTGAGACCGACTGGGTGAGGCTGAACATGTGGGTGCCCAGGGACAGTTCCCGGGCGAACACCGGCGCCCCGGCGACGATGCCCAGCAGCACCGGGAAGAGGTACAGCACCGTCGGCGCCATCGTCACGTACATCCCGTAGCTGTTCATCACAGCGTTGAACGCGTCTTCCGTGCAACTGCCGGGATTGGTCAGACAGTCCGGTGCCTTCGCTTTCGCGAACGCTGCGTCGATGCTGAGCCGCATCACCAGCATGACGGTGGCCGCCGTGGCGAGCACAGCCAATGCCGTGAGCACTCCGGCGCGATGTTGTCTCCAGGCCACCCAGATCATTTCGCCGCCTCCTTGGTGCGCATGTACGCCAGCACGAGTTCCTCCAGGCTGGGGGAGCTGATGTCCCAGTCCGGCGGTCCATCGTCAGTGGACTGTCGCAGTAGCAGGGTGGTCTCCCGCCGCGTGCGGGACGCTTCCACGATCGACTCGCGCGGGAACGGCGGTTCGCCTTCGATGCCGGGACCGACGGCCAGCCGGTGGTTGTCGAGCAGGTTCTCCACCTCGTCGCACAGCTGCACGTGCCCCGAAGCCAGCAACACCAGGTGATCGCAGACCTCCTCTAGGTCGGCCAGCACATGCGACGACATCACGACGGTGGTGCCGAACTCGGCGACGTCGCTCATCAGGGTCTGCATTACCTGCTTGCGCGCCAACGGATCCAGGTCCGCCAGTGGTTCGTCC
The DNA here is from genome assembly GCF_000024545.1 of Stackebrandtia nassauensis DSM 44728. Classification (GTDB taxonomy): domain Bacteria; phylum Actinomycetota; class Actinomycetes; order Mycobacteriales; family Micromonosporaceae; genus Stackebrandtia; species Stackebrandtia nassauensis. Next base: position 2,363,321 of record NC_013947.1, on the reverse strand, counting down.
AGAATGATCAGCCGCGGCCGTCTGCCCAAGGCGATGGCCAGCGCGACCCGGGTGCGCTGCCCGCCTGACAGCGTCTTGACCTTCGCCTTGAGTGGGACGTCCGCGTCGGCGACGAGCCGCCGCGCGCGGTCCTCGTCGAAATCGGAGTTCAATTTGGACGCTGCGTGCAGCATCTCGGAGACATTGAACCCTCGATACAGCGGCTTATCCTGCGACAGGAACGCCACGCCGTCCGGCATGCCCTTGTTGTCCGGCCGCTGCCCCAGCACACTCACCTCCCCCGCGGTCGGTGTCCGCAGCCCACAGGCCAGCGACATCAACGTCGTCTTCCCGGCCCCGTTGGGCCCCACCAGAGCCGACACCCGTCCCACGGGCACCCGCACGGTGCAGTTGTCCAGAGCCCGGGTCCGTCGATAGTGCTTGGACAGTCCGGTCGCCTCCAGGGCGATCTCTTCCATCAGTCTTCCTTCGGGTAGCTGTCGTCGAGCACGGTCCTGACGACCGCCTCGATGTCCTCTCGGCCCAGCCCGGCCGCACGCGCACGGTCCGTCCACTGAGCCAACTCATCCCGCAACCTGCTGGTGTCCGGGGTTTCGGGTCGCGCCAGGGATTCCCGGACGAACGTGCCCACGCCGGGCCGCCCCTCCACAAGTCCCTCGCCCTCCAGCACCCGATACGCCTTGAAAACGGTGTTCGGGTTGATCGCGGTGTCGGCGACGACCTCCTTGGCCGTGGGAAGTTTGTCGCCAGGCCCGAGCCGTCCCACACGCATGGCGTGTTTGACCTGCTGAACCAGCTGCATGTACGAGGCCACACCGGCGCGCCGGTCAATGCGGAATCGAATCACGTATCACCATTTCACTAGTTAACTAGTGAAATAACTATGCCATACCCGTCGAAGAAATTTCAAGGGGGACCGCTCAGTTTCCCCACCCCGCCCCGTCTACACCCCCGTAAGCGAAACCAAAACCGCAAGGACAAGACAATGAGCACCCAGACCCACGGCTACTCCCTCACCCGCGAACTGGACGCCCCCGTCGCCAACGTGTGGCGCGTGTGGACCCAGCCCTCCGACTACGAACAGTGGGCCTACGCGGTCCCCGGCTCGGTGGAACTCGACGTCCGCGTCGGCGGGGCCTGGAAGGCACTGATGCAGGCCCCCGACGGCGGCCAGTTCCCCCTGACCGGCAGCTACCGCGAGGTCGCCGAGAACCAACGGCTGGTCATGGCGATGGACATCCCCGGCGCCGAACCCGCCCTGATGAACCTCGAACTGGAAGACCTCGACGGCAAGACCCGCATCACCCTGTCCCAGGAATGCGGCACCGCCGAAGAGCGCGACCAGGCCGAGCAGGGCTCCAACATGCTGCTCGACAGCTGCACCGCCTACGTGGAAAAGCTGTAACCCCAACCGATCGCGGCCGGGTTCACGACCATGAACCCGGCCACGGGCACTCGCCGATCCCACCCAGCCCTCCTAGGCTGAAACCATGCGCCAAGACGAAGGGCTCTTCGGCCCGGACTCGGTCACATGGCCCACCAACATCGAGTTCGTCATGTGGATCGCCGGACTACGCGCCCTCTACCTGCAATCCCTGCACCCCAAGGTAATGCGCGGCACCTACCAGAACTCCGCCCTGTTCGACAAGAAGAAGGCGTGGTCGCGCTTCGTACGCACCGTCCGCTTCGTCCACGTCCGCACCTACGGCACCACCGAAGAAGCCGAGACCGCCGCGGCCCGGGTACGCGCCATCCACTCCCGGCTCACCGCCTTCGATCCCGACACCGGCCGCCACTTCCGCCTCGACGAACCCGACGGTCTGCTGTGGGTCCACTGCGCCGAAATCAGCTCCTATGTCGACATAGCCCACCGCTCGGGCATCCTCACTGCCCCCGAAGCCGACCGCTACGTCGACGAACACCGCCGCGCCGCCGCCCTCATCGGCCTCAACCCCACCGAAGTCCCCGCCTCCCGCTCCGAACTGGACGAGTACTTCACCACCGTCCGCCCCAGCCTCTACGCCTGCCCGGAAGCCCTCCGCGGCCTCCTCACCTCCTTCAACCCCCCACTCCCCACCCGCCTGTCCGCCCTCAAACTCGCAGTCCCCGCCGCCAACGTCCTGGCCCTGTCCACCCTCCCCCGCTGGGCCAAGCACCTCTTCGGCGCCTTCGAACCCCCCGGCTCCCACACCCTCGCCACCGCCCAACTCCGCCTACTCCGCACCGCCACCCGCCCCCTCCTCTCCCGGGGCGACCCCATCCCCGAAGCCCGCCAAGCCGCCCACGAGATGGCCGCCGGAACCTTCTCCTCCACCCTGCTCCCCAACTGATCCCCGCTCAGAAGGCGACGAGCGCCGCGAAGAACAGGCACACACCAACGTTCACCACCCAACTGTTGACGTTCAACCAATCCCGAACCCGGGGCATCACCCGCTCCGCCCGATCGCGAAGAACCAGATAGAACCCCAACGGCAGCGACGCCACGAGCACGGTGGCGACGATGAACGGCACCGCCGCCAACACCGTTTCTCCATGATGATCCAGGTTCACTCCCACGGTGAGCATGATGACGATGTCGGAGGGCATGGTGAGGATGACCATGAGTCCGGTCCTCAGTGCCATGGACGGAGTCGCCGACATCAACGCTTCGAGCCACCTGGGCGGCCTGGCGTCCCCGCGCCCGAGAAAACTGACCAGGGCCAGCACCAACAACAGCACCACAAGTCCCAATTGGACGAGTACACCCACCCAGCCCGCCGACAACGACCCGCCACCGGACAGCACCACGCCCCCGAGCACCGATGCCAGCCCCCTGGCCACCACGACACCAGCCGTGGTGGCCAGGGCGACTCCCGCCAGAAAGGCGGCCGAAACACGTATCGCCCTGGCATTCATCACGAACACCGTCGCGGCCATGATCTGCGGCCCGACCATCATCGTGACCGCCAAGGGCAACACCTGTAGGTTCATCGGCTCAACAACTAGTCGCCGACCGACAGCTCGCGCAGCCGCATGGCCAACGCCCAGACGACCGCCACGTCAACCGCGATGATGAGCACGGCCCACAAAGGCTGGTAGGGCAGGAACATGAAGTTGCCCAACGCACTCAAGCCCACGATCACGATGCCACTCACGTAGGCCCAAGGCCGCTCGGCGAACAGCGCTGCCCCGGTCGCCACCACGATGATCCCGAGAACCAGATGTCCCCATCCCCACACGGCGACGTCGATCACGAGGAAATAGTTCTCGGAGACCACAAAGTACGAACCCCGCAAGACCGCCGCGAATCCGGCGATCAGGTGGAACATCCCGATCATGATCATGATCGCCGCGGCGAACAGCCGCAAACCCTCACCCCGCGCCACTCGAGTGCCCGGTTGAGGGACGGTCCCGTGTTGTTCACGTGTCATTCCGCATCATCTCCTCCTGAACGTCCACACGCGAAGATGCTTCTGGAGATGTGTGTCGGCACCACCAGAAACGTGCGTCTACTCGGGTGCCATGTATCAGCGGCGACTCAAACGGTTCCCACTCACTCGAAGCCTCCGCCACCGCGAAGCGACCATCTAGAGACGAACTACCCTCCACCCCTGGTTCCATATCCCCTACTGACTGTGATTGACAATCGAGACCCCGGTTCGCCCACCCCCAAGCGGGGTAACCAACCCACTGTCCGCGGGCCGCCTCAACCCGGCGCCCGCGACAACAAGAAGGGATGACAAACCATGACCAGTCGTGAGACCGGCGACAAGATCAAGCACAAGGCCGAAGAGCTCAAGGGCAAGGCCAAGGACAAGCTCGGCGAGGCGACCAACAACAAGTCCCTCGAAGCCGAGGGCGAAGCGGAACAGGCCAAAGCCAAGGCCAAGCAGGTCGCCGACGAGGTGAAGGAAAAGACCCGCCGCGCCACCGAGTGACCCACCACAAACCCCGCGAACAAAAAACCGCCGCCCGTCATCGGACGGGCGGCGGTCCTATATAGCCAAACTCAGCCTCATTGATGCTTGGTCACGATCTTTGGTTTCGGACCGAGTTTGTTCCACAGGATCACTGGGAACCACACGAAGAACGCCCATGCCGAACAAGTGAGGATCGTCATCAGGAGATGGAACGTGTGGTTGGTCTGCTTGCGGGTCTTGGTGATGCTGTACTGATGTGGCTCCGGCGCCGCGAAGTTGTTCATAGTCCCTCGTTCACAGATGTCGATTACGGATCTTGAAGGACTAACTAGGCCGGAACAGGCACAGGGCCTCGGGCCGACCTTGTTTGTCTGAACCACCCGCGAAATTGACCAGGGTCCAACCTTCGGATTCGACGGCTTCGATCATCATCGACCAGTCCACGATCTCGCCGGAGAGATCGGGTTTCAGCGCGGGGTAGTTGAGCTTGCACGCAAAGACCATTCGCCCCTCAGCTCGCGCTTTACCCGCGTCGCCGCGCATCATGGCGACCTTGTTGTTCTTTATCCATCCCATAGATGACTCCCGAGATCAGAGTGTTTTGTGGGATGAACCGTACGTGTGGGTGGTTCTGCGACACCTCACCGATTCGTGCAGGTTAGGGGTCATTTCCACTAGGGCACTTGGCCCTTAGACGAACACCGAACCGACGTCGTCAGGAACGTCGCCCAAGAGCGGGACGAACAACCAGGGGAACTGAACAACCCCTCACTGGAATCTCACCAGATGAGGGGCTGTCACGTTGGTGCGCCGTCAGGGACTCGAACCCCGAACCCGCTGGTTAAGAGCCAGCTGCTCTGCCAATTGAGCTAACGGCGCGTGTCGCGGGGAAACTTTAACATGCGCCAAACGGGGGTGCGAGCGGGTATCTGGGGGTCGAATTTTCGACGCCGAGATCATCCGGCGGCCCACCGCCCGCGAGGCCGAGATCATCCGGCTGCTCGCCGATGGACTGTCCACTGCGGAGATCGTCGCGCCATGACGAAGATCGGCACCCGGGATCGGCCTCAGACCGTGGTGTGGGCCCGGCAGAACGGTTTGGTGACGTCGAGGTTAACGGGCCCAAGGCGCGCCGATGTGCCGATGAGGCACACTCAAAGATCTACGTCACTCACCGATAGGGGCCGACTAACCATGCGCGACACCTTTCACGCCGACCTCGACACCCTCAACGACCAGCTGATCGAGATGTCCCGTTCGGTGGCCGAGGCGATGCGGGGGGCCAGCCGGGTTCTCGTCGAGAGTGACACCGCCCGGGCGTCGGAGGTCATCGCCGGGGACACCGACATCAACGAGTTGCAGTACACCGTGGATGATCGGGTCACCGAGATCATGACCCAGCGGCAGGCCGTGGCCACCGATCTGCGGTTCATCCTGTCCAGCATTCGCATCGCCACCGATCTGGAGCGGATGGGGGACATGGCCAGGCACGTCGCCAAGCTCGCGCAGCGGCTCGATCCCGATGGGGCACTGACCCAGACCCGGCCCATCTTCGAGGCCATGGCCACCGCGGCGGCGCGGATCGCCGACAAGACCACGCGGGTGCTGGAGACCCGGGACCGGCTCGACGCCACCCAGCTCGACCTCGACGACGACGAGATGGACGCGCTGTATTCGCGACTGCTCGGTCAGCTGTCCTCGCAGTGGACGCATGGTGCCGAGGCCGCCGTGGACGTGGCCATGATCGGGCGGTCGTATGAACGTTACGGTGATCACGCCGTGCGAATCGGACATCAGGTCGTATATCTGGTAACCGGGGAGATTCACCTCGACCGGCCACAGTGACTCGTCGCACAACGAGTGCGATTTAGGCAGGATCTGTCCACAATCCCTAACCCAGTTCACTTAACGTTCACCCAGGCGTCTCTACGTGCACACCGACCTGCATTTACATGGGCGGTGAATTGAAGTCCCACGAAACCCGCCGGTACGAACGACCGGCCGAACTCGGAGTAGAGACGAGACGTGACTACCAAAGCGCGAGTCAAGATCCTGCCGCTCATGGCTGTCGGTGCCCTTGCCCTGGGTGTCGCCGCCTGCGGAAGCGGCGGCGGATCCGGTGAGGGTCTCACCGGTGAGCTCACCGCTGCCGGCGCCAGCTTCCCCGACGCCTTCTACCAGGACGTCATCGGCAAGTACCTCGACAACGAGGCGCCGGACGCCAACATCGAGTACGACCCGACCGGTTCGGGCACCGGTAAGGAGAAGTTCTCCGAGGACCTCGTCGACTTCGCCGGCACCGACAGCCTGGTGTCGGACGAGGACGGCATCGAAGCCGACTCCTTCTACTACGTCCCCACGGTCGCCGCGCCGATCACGATTCCTTACAACCTCAAGGACGTCAAGGAACTGAAGCTGTCGCCGGACACGCTGGCCGACATCTTCCAGGCCAAGATCACCAAGTGGAACGACCCGGCCATCGCCAAGGACAACCCGGACGCGAAGCTGCCGTCCACCGAGATCACGGTCGCGCACCGCTCGGACGGCTCGGGTACGACCAGCAACTTCACCACCTACCTCGACGACGCCAGCGACAAGTGGAAGCTGGGCGCCGGTGACACCGTCGAATGGCCCAAGAACTCCAAGGCCGGCGAGAAGAACACCGGTGTCGCCGACATCGTCAAGAAGACCGAGGGCGCGATCGGCTACGTCGACCTGGCCGACGCCACCGAGCTGAAGCTGACCCCGGCTCAGATCAAGAACAAGGACGGCGAGTTCGTCGAGCCGACCCTGGAAGCGGCCACCGCCGCCCTGGAGGGCGCTGAGGTGAACGAGGACCTCAGCTACAACCCGCTCAACGCCACCGGTGCCGAGGCCTACCCGATCACCGCGCCGACGTTCCTGCTGGTGAAGGCCGAGTACGACGACGCCGAGAAGGGCAAGCTCGTCAAGGGCTTCGTCGAGTACGTCCTGACCGACGGCCAGAAGGCCGCCGAGGACAACAACTTCGCGCCGCTGCCGAAGGAGCTCGCCGACAAGGCTCTCAAGCAGCTCGACAAGGTCAAGACCAAGAAGTAGACAGTGACCTCGCCTCAGCCCCGGTCGACCTCTGGTCGGCCGGGGCCGGGGCACATCTCTCGACGGAGCTTTTGTGACTACCATCGACCGCCCCACCTCCCCCGGTATCACTGAACCGGGCAAGGGGCGCACCCTCGATACCGGCTTCCGCGTCCTGGTCTTCGTGGCGGGACTGCTGGTGCTGGCCATTCTGCTGGCCATGCTCATCACCACCACGAGCCAGTCGCTGCCCGCCCTTCAGACCAGCGGCCTCGACTTCATCCTCTCCACCCGCTGGGCCCCCAACAAGGACGTCTTCGGCGTCGGCGCTTTCGTCTACGGAACCGTGATCTCCTCGGTGATCGGGCTGATCATCGCCATCCCGATCTCGGTGGGCATCGCGCTGTTCCTGACCGAGCTGGCGCCCCGGTGGCTGCGCACCCCCGCGGTGACCGTCATCGACCTGCTGGCCTCGGTGCCGTCGGTCGTGTTCGGCCTGGTCGGCATCGCCGTCATCGCGCCGGGCATCCTGCCGGTCTACCAGGGCATCAACAACGTGTTCGGCGACATCCCCGTGATCGGAGCGCTGTTCGGCGACACCAACAGCGGCCGTAACTTCTTCACCGCCGGGATCATCCTGGCCGTGATGGTCATCCCGATCATCACCTCGATCTCCCGCGAGGTCTTCGACACCGTTCCGGTCGCCGACAAGCAGGCCGCCTACGCTCTGGGCGCCACCCGCTGGGAGATGATCAAGGGCGCTGTCTTCCCGCACAGCTTCGGCGGACTCGTCGGTGGGTCGATGCTTGGTCTCGGCCGCGCGATGGGCGAGACCATCGCCGTGTCGCTGGTCATCGGGTCCTCCACCCAGATCACCGCGAACCTGTTCGACTCCGGTAACTCCATGGCCTCGGTCATCGCTCAGCAGTGGGGTGAGGCAGGGCCGCTGCACGCCTCCGCCCTGATCGGTATCGGGGTGCTGCTGTTCATCATGACCGTCGTGGTCAACTTCGCCGCCCGCGCGATCGTCCGTCGCGCCGAAGTCCGAATGCGAGGTGCGGCCTCATGACCGCCACTCAAACCCCTCCCGTCGACTCGCTGCCGCGCACCACGTCTCCGGACCTGGGCCGGCGGGCGCTGTCGGGCAAGCGCCGGTTCAAGGACCGCACCGCGACGATCCTGATCGCCGCGTGTCTGCTGCTGGCCGTGCTGCCGCTCGGGCTCGTGGTGTACCAGGTGATCATCAAGGGCGGCGCCATCCTGAACCTCGAGTTCCTGACCGCCGACATCCCGCGCCGTCCCAGCGAGCCGGGTCCGGGCATGGGACCGGCGGTGGTCGGCACGATCGTCACCACCGGGCTCGCCGCGCTGATGGCCATCCCGTTGGGTGTGCTGGGCGCCATCTACCTCAACGAGTACGGCAAGCAGCGGCCACTGGCCCGGTTCGTGCGGACCATGGCCGACGTCATGACCGGCGTCCCCTCGGTGATGATGGGTCTGTTCATCTACATCGTGTGGGTGCTGGCGACCGGTGAGCTGACGGCCTTCGCCGGCGCGCTGGCGCTGGCCTGTCTGATGCTGCCGATCGTCATCCGCTCCAGCGAGGAGATGCTGCGGCTGGTGCCCGACGAGTTGCGTCAGGCCAGTGCCGCGCTGGGCGCCCGCAAGTGGCGCACCACGCTCACCGTCGTGATCCCCTCGGCGATCTCGGGCATCACCAGCGGTTCGCTGCTGGCCATCGCCCGGGCCGCGGGTGAGACCGCGCCGATCATCATCGTGGTGGGCACCATCACCCGCATCAACTGGGACGCCTTCAACCGGGGTAACACCACGCTGGCGGCCCAGATCTTCAAGAACGCCTCGCAGGCCTTCCCGGCCGCCCAGGAACGGGCCTGGGGCGCGGCCCTGACGCTCATCGTCATCGTCCTGGTCTTCACCATCCTGGCTCGCGCCATCGCCAGCCGATTCGCCATCAAGGAGCACTGACATGTCACACCTCTCATCCGCGCGCCCCGCTGCGGGCACCCCGGCGACCGGCGGCAGGACCTCCGCTCCCCGCATCACCGCCCCCACCGCGGGGCTGGGCAGCGGGGCGCCGGTCAGTGCCGAGGGCGGCAACGCGCACCCTGTCATGGACCTGTCCGACGTCAGCGTCTTCTACGGCCAGGTGGAGGCGGTGCGCGGCGTGACCATGCCGATCCGCCACAACCAGATCACCGCCATGATCGGCCCGTCGGGCTGTGGCAAGTCCACGGTGCTGCGCTCGCTCAACCGGATGAACGACCTGATCGCCGGGGCGCGGGTGGCCGGGTCCATCACGTACCACCAGCAGGACATCTACGGCGCGAACGTCGACCCGATCCAGGTGCGGCGCCACATCGGCATGGTGTTCCAGAAGCCCAACCCGTTCCCGAAGTCGATCTACGACAACGTCGCCTACGGACCCCGCCTCGACGGCGTCAAGAAGCGCGCCGAGCTGGACCTGGTCGTGGAGGAGGCGCTGACCGGCGCCGCGCTGTGGGACGAGGTCAAGGACAAGCTGAAGACCTCGGGTCTGGCGCTGTCGGGCGGCCAGCAGCAGCGGCTGTGCATCGCGCGGACCATCGCGGTCAAGCCCGAGGTGATCCTCATGGACGAGCCCTGCTCGGCCCTGGACCCGATCGCCACCAGCAAGGTCGAGGACCTGATGTACCGGCTGGCGGAGAACTACACCATCGTCATCGTGACCCACAACATGCAGCAGGCCGCGCGGGTCAGCCACTACACCTCGTTCTTCACCGCCGAGGTGGACGACGCGGGCGTGCGGCACGGCCGCCTGGTGGAGTTCGACGACACCCAGAAGATCTTCACCAACCCCTCCGAACAGCGCACCGAGGACTACATCACCGGTCGCTTCGGATAACCACAGCGGGCGCGCGCTGGGGACGGTAATCGGGTGGCCGTCTCCCGCGCGCGCCTTCGCGTATCCGGGGCCTGACAGTGCCACGATCGCGACGTGCAATTTCTTCTGCGAGTCCTGATCTACGCGGTGGCCCTGTGGGTCACCAGCCTCGTCGTCTCCGGCATTCACATCACCGCGGTCACCAAGCTGCGTGACCTGGGCACGCTGCTGCTGGTCGCGTTGATATTCAGCCTGGTCAACGGGTTCATCAAGCCGATCGTGCAGATGCTCGGCTGCGCGCTCTACATCCTGACGCTCGGGTTGTTCGCGCTGGTCGCCAACGCGCTGCTGTTCCTGCTGACGGAATGGTTCGCCGAACTGCTGCACCTGCCGTTCCGCATCGACGGCTTCTGGGCCGCGTTCTGGGGCGCCATCGTCATGTCGATCGTGTCGTGGGTGCTGAGTCTGGTGCTGCCGGGCGGCGGGAAGAAATCCGACGCCTGACGGCCTATTGGTGCCGCATCAGACGCGCGACGCCACGCACGGTCGGTTTGGCCGGGCCACGCGTCTCGCTGACGCGCACCGGTTCGTCCATGGTGTCCGGAATCACCGCGCGGTAGCCCTCTTCGTACATTGGACGTCCGTCGGGCGCCACCGGCGGCGGCCCTTGTGGACCGGCAACCAGTCCCAGCCGGGCGCGCGCGGCCCCGATGTAACGCAGCCCCTCGGTCGCGGTACGCCTGACCTGACGGTAGTGCCCGATGGTGACCGCCTCCGCCAGCTGCCCCGCCGCCGCGGTGTGCCGCTCGGAGGCGTCGCTCAACGCCCGCGAGGCCACCGGATCATCCCCTGAGGACAAACTCGCCAACTGCCCGCTAAGCATGTCGTACCAACGCTTCGCGTCGGTTCGCGCCTCTTCCAGGGCGTCAGTGTTCTTCTGCTTTCGTGTAATCAGCGCCATGTACAAGCCAGCTGCCGCGACCAACGCGATCACAGCGACCATCGACCAGGCGCCCACGGCTATCGCCATACCCAGTCCCATCTTCATCCTCCGCCACTCAACACACCCAATTTGTCGGAGTCGTAGTCAATTCTGCCAGTCAACCGCCCGCGACACCACCGATTCTCCTGGTATTGAGTTTAAAAGATCCATAACGGTGGACGACGGCAAGCCTCGACAATGAGTCCGCGAACACACCATTATGGAACTTTTTTCATCCCTAGTGGACGAAATTCACGCCTGTGACGCGACCCTCAGCGACGGTTTGGCCCCGACTTGATATGCTCACATTCGCATATGAACATCTGACTGGCGGAGGCTCTCCCGTCGGGGTGTTATGAGAAATCGACGAACAGGACGGATCAATCATGGGCGCGGGACACGATCACGGAGCCAAGAGCCTGGGCGAGAAGCACCGGTACCGGCTGTGGATCGCGCTGGCCATCACCGTGACGTACATGCTGGTACAGATCGTGGCCGGACTGATGACCAACTCGCTGGCGCTGCTGTCGGACGCGGCCCACATGGGCACCGACGCGCTGGGCACCGGCATGGCGCTGGCGGCGATCATCGCGGTGGGCCGGGCGGCGGCCCACCCCTTGCGCACCTTCGGGCTGTACCGGCTCGAGGTGCTGGCGGCGCTGGCCAACACGGTGCTGTTGTTCGGCGTCGCGATCTGGGTCGGCTACGAGTCGATCCAGCGGTTCTCCGAGCCGCCCGAGGTCGCCTCCATTCCACTGTTGATAGTGGCCTCGTTCGGGTTGATCGCCAACCTGGTCTCGTTGTCGCTGTTGCGATCCGGCGCCAAGGAGAGCCTCAACGTCCGCGGCGCCTACTTCGAGGTGATGGGCGACCTGCTCGGCTCGATCGGCGTCATCGCCGCCGCCATCGTCATCGCCACCACCGGCTGGTACTACGCCGACCCGATCATCGCGATGGCCATGGCCGCCTTCATCCTGCCGCGGGCGGCCAAACTGGGCCGCGACGCGCTGCGCATCCTGCTGCAGACCGCACCGGCCCACCTGGACCTGAAGGCCGTGACGCGCTCCCTCGCCGACGTCGACGGTGTCGAGGACGTGCACGACCTGCACGTGTGGACGCTGACCTCCGGCATGGACGTGGCCTCGGCGCACCTGTCCATCTCCGCCGACGCGGTGCTCGGCGAGGTGCTGGCCGCCGCCCGACAGCGCCTGGAGACCGACTACGACATCAAACACGCGACGCTGCAGGTGGAACCGTCCGCCTCGGACAAGGCCTGCGAGCAGCCGTCCTGGTGACGTGACAGGGGCACCCGGAGTCCTCCGGGTGCCCCTGTTCTCGCTTGGTCAGGCGTTGGCCGCCGCTGAGGCCGCAGCCTCGCGCAGGTGCTGCTCCTCCTCCTGCGACAGCGAGGTCTGCAGGATCCGGCCACCGTACTGGCCGCCGAGTTCGGCGAGCACCTTGTCGATGGTGACCTGGTTGACCAGCAGCACCAGCGCCGCCGAACCGGCGGGCAGGTTGTTGCCCAGGTCCTTCATGAAGTTGTCGTCGACGCCGACGTCCGTGGCGGCTCCCGCCGCGGCTCCGGCGCCGGCCCCCACGGCCATGCCCAGCAGTGGCGCCAGGAACAGCAGTCCGATCAGGCCGCCCCACAGCGCTCCGCCGACGGCGCCCGTCCCGGTCGTGCTTATCGTCTGGTGCAGCTTGACCTTGCCGTTGTCACGATGCTCGACGACCACCGCGTCTTCCAATGTGATCAGTTGCCGGGTCTGCATGTCCCCCAGCTTGCCCAGCACGGTCTGCGCGGTGCTCACGTCCGGATAGGCGACCGCCACCAGTGTGCTCATGAATGATTCCCCCGTTCCCGTTGATCGAGAATTCCCGCGTGGATCATAGCTCACCCAGCGTGACCGTCAGCTTTTCTTCGGAACCACCACGATCCACTGTGATCTTCACCTTGTCGCCGGGAGCCTTGCCCGCGAGGAACTCGTTGAGCGAGCTGACCGTCGTGATCGCGGTGTCGTCGATCTGGACGATCACGTCGTCGACCTCGACTCCGCCCTTCGCGGCCGCGCCGCCCTTCTTCACCGCCACGACGCCGACGCCCTCGGGTTTGAGGCTGGAGGACACCACGTTGCGGGCCTCGATGTTCAGCGCGGCACGGCCGGAGTCGGTGACCTCGCCGTCCTTGATGATCTGGTCGGCCAGCCGGGTGACGGCGCTGGACGGGATCGCGAAGCCGATGCCCGGCGCCGCCGAGTCACCCGAGTCGGGGTCGGTGGCCGCCAGTGTCGGAATGCCGACGACCTCATTGGACAGATTGACCAGCGCGCCGCCGGAGTTGCCCGGGTTGATCGCCGCCGTCGTCTGGATCATGTCGGGGATGGTGGCCCCCTCCGGCGCAGTCTTGGAGCGCGGTTCCTTGACGGTGCGGCCGGTCGCCGAGACGATCCCCTGCGAGACGCTTCCCGACAGCCCCAAGGGATTGCCCATCGCCAGCACCATGTCCCCCACCGCGGTGTCGGCGGAGTCGGCGAACTTGGCCACCGGCAGGTCCAGCGACTTCTCCAGCTTGATCACGGCCAGGTCGTTGGGCGGATAGGACGCCACCAGGCTCGCCTTGACGGTGTCGCCACCGGCGGCGGGCGTGACCTCGAATTCCTTGGCCTCCCCCACCACGTGGGCGTTGGTGACGATGTGGCCGGAGTCGTCGTAGACGATGCCCGATCCCAGGTCTTCCTCGGTGGTGATCTGGACGATCGACGGCAGCACCTTTTCGACGGTCTTCTGGTAGTCCTCCTCAAGCGAGGAAGCCGTCCCGGTCGCGCTGTCCTCCTCGCCATCGCCGTCGCCCACGGAGCAACCACCCAGCACAACGGCCACGGCCGCCAACACACCGACACTCGTGAAACTTCTACGCATTACAGCCCCCCTGATCATGCGGCTGATCATACGTCGTGTAACGACCCAACTCCCCCAAGTGATTACAAATTTCGCACGGACCCAAAAGCCGCACAACCTGTGCGACAAAACCCATGCATTCTACACGAATGCGTGGGAAATGTGGCTATGATCCGCGCCAACCATTACCTTGAAATCGGGCACATGCAAAATGCGCCCACATTTCCACAGAACAAAGCGATTCGTCGCCGCATCACGAAATCAGGTGGGTACAATGCTCGGCACACAATGGACAAAGAGTAGCCACTCCGGCCATGCCGGTGCGTGCGTGGAGGCACGACTGCGCACGGACGGGGTCGAGGTCCGGGACTCCAAGGACGTCCACGGGCCGACCCTCTTCGCCGGTTCGGGCGAATGGGCCGGAATAATCGCTGCCGCGAAGCGTGAGGGCCGACGCTGACAAGCGCCGACCCCGCTAACGAATGCGCGACGAACTCAGCCGAGTTTGTCGCGCATTTGCGTGATGGTTTCAAGACTGGAGGTCGGGCTCAACGCGGCGATGCGCAGGTTCTCGAAGACATCCCGGAACGATTCGACGTATTCCTCTTCGTAGACGTCCCCGGTGTGGCCCTCGATGTAGACGACGTCCGGGTGCCGGTACGACGGGTCCGGGTCCTCGGAACCGTCGGTCTGGCCGTCGGCGCCCTTGCCCTCGGCGTCGGCCTCGCCGTACTCCATCAGCACGAACGAACTGAGCATCCCCGGGTAGGCGCCACCCTCGAAGGGCAGCACCTGAATCGTGACGTTGGGCAGCTGAGCCAACTCCAGCAGGTGGTTCAGCTGGGCCTTCATGACGGTCTTGCCGCCGACGACCCGCCGGATCGCGCCCTCGTCGATGACGTTCCAGACCTGGAGGTCCCGCTTCTCGGTGACCCGCAGCTGACGTTCCATCCGCAGTTTGATGCGGCTGTCCATGTACTTCTTGTTGCGCTCCGAGGCGAAGTCGAAGGTCGCCTCGGCGTACTCACGGGTCTGCAACAGCCCGTTGATGATCAGGCCGTCGTAGACGCTGAGTCTGGTGGCGTCGGCCTCCAGGCCGATATAGGTGGCGTAGGGCGGCAGGATGGACTCCGAGTACTTCGCCCACCAGCCGCGTTTACTGCCCTGTTTGGCCAGCTGCTTGAGCTCACCGGCCAGTTTGTCGTCCGTAATTCCATAGACATTGACGAACAGATCGATGTCCCGGGTCTTGACGCCGACCCGGCCGAGCTCCATTCGGTAGATGGTCGACGCGGTGACACCGAAAGCCTCGGCCACGTCGTCGACACTGACGTTGCTCTCCTTGCGCAACCGTCGCAGTTCCGTACCAAGCCGCCGACGCCGAACTGTGGGGCTGACCTTGGCTGCCACAGGTGAACTCCCTGTCTCCTCAGCGACGTGCCGCCGCACGTCTTTCTTCGGACTCGCGGGATACTTTCCCACAACCACCCTCCACTTTCTCGCACACCCAGTGCGACGCTCCGGGGCTCCGCGAAAATTCTTCACCCAAATTGGTTGAACCTCTTGCAGCGCCAAACTGCATGTGCAAGTCTATACCCCAGAGGTTACCCGAGGTACATACCCCGGATACATACAGCAACCTTGTGGACAATTCTCCACAGAACTACACACTGGTGGGACCCCGAAAGGGTGGGGAAATGAGAAGTCCGTACACATTGGATCAACCGCCGCCGAGTGAGCCCCCGGCCGGCGTTCTATGCCCAAGTCTTTGGCCAGTACAGGTGCGGTGGTGGCTGCGCCATACTCCCAAAGACCAGTCCCGCGTCTGCGCCGTCTGCGGCCAGGGTTGGCCCTGCCACTCCTGGGCCTGCTGGGACGGCCAGATCGGCGAGGCGGTGCACGCCGCCCGTCGTTACCGCGAGACCAAACGACGCGACCGTTCGCGGACGATCGTCGAGCAAACGCCGAATGGCGGCCCAGTACGTCTGTCTCCCTTGCGGTCCGGGCAAGCAGTTATGCCCGTGCCCTCCTCTCGGGTATTAACGAAAGGCTGACCGGACACGCGCCGGCGCCGGGGTTTTCCTCTTCCCCCGGCGTCGGCCTATTTCTGTCTCAGGAAGCCTTCGACGAACGAATGGGCTGCCCCCCGACGCTGGTGACGCACTTGCCGGACTCGAGGTTCCACTTCCAGCCGTGCATCTGGCAGGTCAGGACGCCGTCCTCGATCTTGCCGAACCGCGACAGGTCCGCCTTCAGGTGCGGACAGCGGCGCTGCACCGTCCAGCCCTGCAGGTTGATGTCCTCGGCGTCGGGCTTCTGCTCGGCGTACCAGCCCTCGGCGTAGTTGAGCCGCTCCTCCGACAGGCACTTGAAGAACGTGTAGACGAACTCGTTGTACTGGCCGATACGGGCGGCCGAGAACCGGCACGACAGGAACAGCGAGTTGACCCAGTCGATCTCCTCGATGTGCAGCAGGTGCTCGATCAGCCGCCGCTCGGTCTTGAACCGGTAGCGGCACTTCTCGCCGTCGTAGCGGCGGACCTCGCGGTTGGTGAAGTCGAACAGCACCGACTCGGCGACCTCGTCGGAGTCCGGTTTGAGCAGGTCGAAGCGCACCGGGCCGTTGATCCCCGCGGCGATGAACTCGGCTTCCTCCATCAACGGCTCGAACCGGGCCTTCACCTCGGCGAACACGTCGATCTCGGGGTGCTCCCAGGACTTCTTGGCCGCCGCGATCACCGGACGCTGCCGGTCCCGGTAGGCGATGAGGTGCTCTTCCTTGTTGTCGAAGAACTCCCGCACGTCGTCGACGGGATGCGTTGTCGTGCAACCGGTCTGCGTGACCTCCGCGACCGTGCCCGGCAGCAGGATCACCGAGTTGTCGTAACCGTTCTGCGCCAGGTAGTCGGTGTAGACCTGCTGGTCGGGGAAGATGTTGCCCTCGTCGCCGAAGATGTCGTTGAACTTCCACAGCGCGTCGTCCAGGAAGCACGGCGGCCCCGCGATCGGGAACACGTGCGCGGCCTTGACGTCGTCGATGTAGCGCAGCGACCGGTCCATCTGGCGCTCACGCTTCTGCTTGCCGAAGGCGGTCTTGGCGGTCTCGGGCAGTTCGTAGACCATCGGGTACCAGATCGCGCCGGAGAACTGCAGCAGGTGCGCGTGGACGTCGCCCAGCGCGGTGAACGCCGACAGGTCGGTGGGGCGGGCGTCGTTCTGGTTCAGCAGCCGGACGCCGTCGGCGTCCTCCACCCACAGCGAGGAGTCCCCGATCGGGCCGTCGGTGGGCGAGGTCAGCGCCTGGATCATCACCTTGACGCCGTTGCCGATCTCGGTCACCTCACCGGAGACGGTCTTGATGAACTTCGTGAAGCCCAGGGCCCGCAGCTCGTCCTCGAGCTCGCTGGTCGGGTACTCCGGCAACAGGACGGTGGTGTCCTTGGAGATCTTCTCGCGCAGGTTCTGCTCGTCGAAGTGGTCGCGGTGCAGGTGCGAGACATACAGGAAATCGCAGCGGCCCAAGGTGTCCCAGTCCAGCTGGGAGTTGTCCGGGAACGGGAACCAGGAGGCGAAGTACGCCGGGTTCACCCACGGGTCGGTCAGGATCGTGCCCGCCGCGGTCTCAATCAGCATGCTCGCGTGTCCGGTACCGGTGATACGCACTAGTCGTCCAACCCTCTTCGTTCAGTGTTTTTCGCGCCTATCCGACGTACGACCATACCCGGCCACCCCAGTCGTTCAGGTGGGGACAAACCCTGTCCCGACACGTGCGAGACTATGGACGAAAGCCCACCTCGACATCCACACGGAAGGCGGAACGGCAGTGGCAGGCAACAACGAACCTGTGACCTCACCGGACCAGCGCAAACCCACGAATCGCAAGGTGGCCTACACCGTCACGATCGCGGGGATCATCACCATGATCGCGTACCTGTTCGGCAATCACGAGGGTCGCGTCGAAGACCTGTGGCTGTTGTTCACCGCCGGTGTCCTGGCCATCGGGCTGGCCGCCGACTGGCTGATGGTGCGCAACGGGCTGCGCGAGTAGCCCCCGAGAACGTAACGGCGGCCGGAAGACCAAGGGTCTTCCGGCCGCCGTTCTCGTCGTGTCAGTCGCGGATCATGCCGCGCTTGGCGAAGATGTCACGCACCTCACGCAGCGCCGCGTCCACTTCGGGCTCGAAGTATCCCTGTTGGACCAGACTGAACTGCCTGGTGTCCAATTCCTTGTCCGTCACCGCGACCGGTGAGCGTTTGGTCATATTGGACGACATGGCGTCGAAGATCCGGGTGACCTGGACCGGGTCGTAGCCGCTGCCGAACCGGCGCGGCTTGAACGAGCTGCGCAGTTGTTCGACGCGCTGCACGTCCTCCGGCTGGAACGGCGAGTCACCGGCGTTCATCTCGGTGGTCATCTCGTCGCGGCCGTGGCGACCGGGTTCGTCGAACACGCCCCGGCCCTCGTAGGGACGCCCCTCGTACGGGTTGCGGCGGCCCGAGTCGGGTCCGCCGGGACCGCCGGGCGGTCCGTCGCGGTAACCCTGCGGGTCGTCGTACGGCGAGGGCGGACGTCCACCCGGCGGGTTCTGTATGACCGGGTGCGCCATGGTCGGGATGTCCGGGTCGCCGGAGACACCGCGCGGCGGCGTCGGCGGTTCCATGTCCCGGCGCGGCGGCGGGCCGCCTCGTCCGGGCCCGGGGGGTGGCGGAGGCGGCGGTGGCGCGGCACCGAACCGGTCCTCGCCGCCGCGGCGCAGCCGCTGGGTCAGCTCGGAGTCCGGCAGCGTCGGCGGCGGATCGCCCATCGGGCGCCGCAGCGGACGGGTCATGTCGGCGTCCTGGTCGAACGGCTCCGGCGGCCTGCGGTCGAAACCGGGCGGGCCCGCCGGGGACACCGGCTCGCCCCACTGGCCGGGCGGCGGGGGTGGCGGAGGCGGAGGCATCATGCCGCCGGGCTGCGGTGGCCGCGGCTCGGCGTCGAAATGCCCCGAGGGCGGACCGAAGCGGTCGTCCGGCGGCGGGCCACCGAAACGGTCATCGGGGGGCGGCGGCCCACCGAAACGGTCGTCAGGAGGCGGCGGAGGCCCACCGAAGCGATCGTCGGGGGGCGGAGGCCCACCAAAGCGATCGTCAGGAGGCGGCGGACCGCCGAAGCGATCGTCCTGCGGGTGCGGGGGGCCGCTCATGGGGGCGGCACTCTCGAAACCGGCGGGGGCGCCGCCGCGACGGCCACGGTGACCCGCGAACGGGTCGTCGAAGTCGTCGCCACCGCGCAGGTGGCCGAAGCCCTCGTCGTCGGAGGGACGCAGGTGGCCGAAGCCCTCGCCGTCGTCCTCGATGGGGGCGGCGGAGCCCGGACCCGGGCCCGGTCCACCGGGCGGCGGGGGCGGGGGTCCCGGACGGCGGTTCATGGGTGGCGGAGTCGAGGGTTCGTCGCGCATCGGCGGCAGGTCGCGGGGCGGCGAAGCCTGGTTCATCATCATGGTCGGCTCGGAGCCGCCGTGCATCGGCGCCTGCTGCCGCATCGGCATGTCACGGGGAGGCGAGGGTTCGCGCATCGGGCCCGGAGTGTCGCGCATCGGCATGTCACGCGGCGGCATCGGGGCCTCCCGCATCGGCATCGTCATGTCCGGCGGTGGCGGGGTGTCGCGCATGGGCATGTCTCGCGGCGGACCGAAGTCCCGCGGTCCCATGGGTTCCCGCGGCGGCGACATCATCGGACCGTCGCGCATCGGCATGTCGCGGGGCGGCATCGGGCCGTCGCCCCGCATCGGCGGGCCGTCGTGCATCGGGGGCGGCATGGGGCCGTCCCGCATCGGACCGTCACCGCGCATCGGCGGGCCGTCGTGCATCGGCACCGGGCCGCTGTCACGCATCGGCATCCCGGCGTCGCGGCCACCGGCGTTGCCCGCCGGTCCCCCGGCGAACTCCGGCGACGGGGCCCGGCCCAGCACGCCACGTTCCTCGAGCTCGCCCAGCTGCCGGGCGATCCGGTCCAGGTAGACGTCAACCTGCCACTCGTCGTAGCCCCCGAAACGGACCCGGAAGACCACGTCGTCGACTTCCTGCGACGGCACCGGGGCACCCATGGGTTCACCGGCGAGCGTCGCCTCGACCCGATCCAGAAAGGCATCGACCTCGTCGACTTTGTAGCCGCGACTCAGCGCCCGTCGTCTAAATCGATCACCCTGCCCGGCCACTACAAAGCCACCTTCCGCGATTCGCCCCTTTGATCGTGGGCCGTGTTCTTAGTCCCGCTGCCTTGCGCGACGTCCTGTTGTGACGCGGCCAGCTGGCCACAGGCGCCATCGATGTCACGGCCCCGGGTGTCTCGCACCGTCGTTGGTACGCCCGCTGCTCTCAACCGTGCCACGAACTCACGTTCCACCGGCTTGGGGCTGGCGTCCCATTTGCTGCCGGGAGTGGGGTTCAGGGGGATGAGGTTAACGTGGGCGAGTTTCCCCTTGAGAAGGCGCCCAAGCAGATCAGCCCGCCAGGGCTGGTCGTTCACATCCCGGATCATCGCGTATTCGATGGAGACACGTCGCCCAGTACGCCTCGCATAGTTCCATGCGGCGTCCAACACTTCGGCGACCTTCCATCGGCTGTTTACTGGCACGAGCTCGTCCCGCAGCTCATCGTCCGGAGCGTGCAGCGATACAGCAAGCGTCACCGACATATCCTCATCCGTCAACCTCCGAATGGCCGGAACCAATCCGACGGTTGACACCGTGATGTGCCGGGCCGAAAGGCCCAGTCCACCCGGAGTCGGGTCGGTGACCCGACGTAGCGCGGCCACCACCCGCGAGTAGTTGGCCAGAGGTTCCCCCATTCCCATGAACACGACATGAGACAACCGGCCGAGTTTGGCCTGCTCAGCGAGCCGTGCGGCGTTGACAACCTGTTCAACGATTTCGGCGGTCGACATGTTACGCGTCAGGCCCGCCTGGCCCGTCGCGCAGAAGGGACAGGCCATGCCGCAGCCCGCTTGTGAAGAAACACACACCGTCGCCCGATCCGGGTATCCCATGAGGACACTCTCGACCAGCGAGCCGTCATGCAGCCGGTACAGCGTCTTGCGGGTGGTACCGTCGTCGCATTCGGTGTCCTTTATGGGCGTCAGCAGCGCGGGGAACAGCGCTTCGGCGATCTTGTCGCGCGACGCCACCGGCAGGTCCGTCATCCGGGACACGCTGGTCTCGTGCCGGGTGTAGTACTGCCGGGACAGCTGGTTGGCCCGGAAGGCCGGCTCGTCCAGCTCACGGACCGCCTCACGCCGCTCCTCCATGGTGAGGTCGGCGAAGTGGCGCGGCGGCAGGGACCGCGTAGCCCGCGGCGGCGTCAAAGTCAATACAGGCGTGGTCATATCCAATCCAGTCTTGCATGCCGCTTCAAGCGATCATGCAGGATAGGGAGAGAATCACGCAGACGCAATCAGTGGCTGCCGACCGGCGCCAGATACGTCAGCAGCGCGTAGGCCACGGGCAGGGCCAGCAGAATCGAGTCCAGCCGGTCCATGAGACCGCCGTGACCAGGCACCAGACGGCTCATGTCCTTGACGCCCAGATCGCGCTTGATCAGTGACTCAGTGAGATCCCCGACAGTGGCGGTTATGGCCAGGGCGACGCCGAAGACCGCACCCTGCCACCACGGCACGTCGAACATCAGCTGAAGCGTGACCGCCCCGCCGATGGCGCAGGCCACCAGGGAACCGCCCATGCCCTCCCAGGACTTCTTGGGGCTGATGGTGGGCGCCATCGGGTGACGCCCGGCCAGGACCCCGGCGATGTATCCGCCGGTGTCGCTGAGCACGACCACGAGCAGGGTCGCGATCACGCGTTTGGCGCCGTCGGGGGGCGCCAGCAGCAGCACCGCGAAACCGCCCAGGAACGGCACGAAGACGCCCACGAGGGTCGCCGCGGGAATGTCGGAGTGGTATCCGGTGGCGCCGTCGGCGAACCGCCACACCACCAGGACCACGACGGTGACGCCGAGCCCCAGGGCCAGCATCTCGGGGCCGCCGAACCAGGTCAGTCCCTGCATGCCCAGGCCGCACGCCAACAGCGTCCAGGTGGGTACCCGGATTCCGGCGGTGCGCATCGCCTGCGACAGCTCCCAGATCGCGACGCCGATGGCGATCGCGATGACGGCCAGGAAGATCTGGCGGTAGATCAGCAGCGACCCCAGCACCACGGCGCCCAGGATCACGCCTGCGGCCACGGCCAGCGGCAGGTTGCGTCCGGCCCGGCTCGGCGGTTTGGACGCGTCCTGCCAGGCCTCAGACGGCTGCTGCGGGTCCGCGACGGGGTTGTCGTGGTCGCCGTAGCCGGGCGGGGGCGGCGGTGGTCCGGGCGGGAAGCCGGGGCCCGGCCCGGGCTGCGGGCGGGCAGGCTGGTGGTGACCGCCCGGTCCGGGACGTGGCATTCCCGTCGGCGGCGTGTTGTGACGGCCCATCAGATCTCTAGGAGCTCGGTTTCCTTGTGCGCCACCAGCTCGTCGATGAGCTTGATGTGCCGCTGGGTCAGTTCGTCCAGGTCCTTCTCGGCCCGGTGACCCTCGTCCTCGCCGACCTCGCCATCGCTGACGAGACGCTCCAGCTCCTCCTTGGCCTTGCGGCGCACGTTGCGCACCGCGATCTTGGATTCCTCGGCCTTGTGCCGCGCCACCTTGATCATCTCGCGGCGGCGTTCCTCGGTCATCTGCGGCACGAACAGCCGCAGTTGGTTGCCCTCGTTGTTGGGGTTGACACCCAGGTCGGAGTCGCGGATGGCGCGTTCCAGCGCGTCGGTCTGCGACACGTCGTACGGCTTGATGATGACCATGCGCGGCTCGGGCACGGCGATGGAGGCCAGTTGTGGCAACGGGGTCGGTGAACCGTAGTAATCCACGACGATCTTGGAGAACATGGCCGCGGAGGCCCGGCCGGTGCGAATGGCCGCGAACTCCTCCTTGGCGTGCTCGATTGAGCCGTCCATTTTCTCCTCGGCATCGAAAAGAGTCTCGTCGATCACGGTCGCTACTCACATTCTCTGGTTCAAGCGTTATGGCCGTGGCTTGGCCGCGCTGCTGTGATGACATGTTGTCATGCCCGTGCCGGGACCGGCACGAGTGTCTCCCCGCCTCGCGCGGCGGGGTTCTAGGGACGGGCCGAGGTTATGAGCGTCCCGATCCGCTCGCCGCACAAGGCCCTGGATATGCCGTCCTCGACCTCGGCGCCGAATACCACAATGGGCAGATCGTTGTCCTGGCACAGGCTGAAGGCGGCCTGGTCGGCCACCTGCAGGCGGCGTTGCAGCACCTCGTCGAAGGTGATGGTCTCCAGGCGTTCGGCGTTGGGGTCGATGCGCGGGTCGGCGGTGTAGACCGCGTCGACGCCGCTCTTGCTCATCAGGACGGCGTCGGCCTTGATCTCCAGGGCGCGCTGCGCCGAGACGGTGTCGGTGGTGAAGTAGGGCAGGCCCGCACCGGCGCCGAAGATGACCACGCGGCCCTTCTCCAGGTGGCGCATGGCCTTGCGCGGGATGTACGCCTCGGCGACCTGGGCCATCGTGATGGCCGTCTGCACCCGGGTCTCGACGTCCTCCTTCTCCAGGAAGTCCTGGAGCGCCAGACAGTTCATGACGGTGCCGAGCATTCCCATGTAGTCGGCGCGGCTGCGTTCCATGCCGCGGCGCTGCAGTTCGGCGCCCCGGAAGAAGTTGCCGCCACCCACGACCACCGCGACCTGTACGCCGGATTTGCTGGCCTTGGTGATCTGTGCGGCGATACCGGCGACGACGTCGGGATCCACACCGACCGCCCCGCCTCCGAAGACCTCTCCCGACAGTTTCAGTACCACGCGCCGGTACGGTCGACGCTCGGCATCAGCCATGTGCTCCTCCTGAAGTGATCATCGCGATGTACATAAAAATGGGGGCCGTCGGCTGGTCTGTCAACCATCCGATGGCCCCCTCACGCCTTCGGCGTCTACTCCCGGCCCACTTCGAAGTGGGCGAAGTCGGTCACGGTGGTACCGGCTTCCTCCAGGACCTTCGCCACCGACTTCTTGTCGTCGGAGACCGAGCCCTGCTCCAGCAGGACGAAGTCCTTGTAGTACGCGGTGACCTTGCCCTCGGTGATCTTCTCGATCGCGCGCTCCGGCTTGCCCTCTTCGCGGGCGGTCTGCTCGGCGACGCGACGCTCGGCCTCGATGGTCTCGGCCGGCACCTCGTCCTTGGACAGGTACTTCGGCCGCATCGCGGCGATCTGCATGCCGACGCTGCGGGCGACGTCGGCGTCACCGGTGAAGGCGACGATGACGCCTACCTGCGGCGGCAGGTCGGGGTCCTTGCGGTGCATGTAGACGGCGATGTCGCCTTCGATGTTCGCGACCTTGCCGACGACCAGCTTCTCGCCGATCTTGGCCGACTCGGCGGCGACGATGTCGGCGACCGAGGTGCCCTTGAGGTCGCTGGCCAGGAACTCCTCCACACTGCCGGGCTTGGTGGCCGCGGCGTGCTCGACCAGCGTCTGCGCCAGCTCGATGAAGGCGCCGTTCTTGGCGACGAAGTCGGTCTCGCAGTTGAGTTCCAGCAGCGCGTTGCCGGACTGCGCCACCAGGCCGTTGGCGGAGGTGCGTCCGGCGCGCTTGGCGACGTCCTTGGCGCCCTTGATGCGCAGAGCCTCGACTGCGGCGTCGAAGTCCCCGTCGGCCTCGGTCAGGGCCTTCTTGACGTCCATCATTCCGGCGCCGGTCAGTTCCCGGAGCCGCTTGATGTCAGCAGCGGTGATTGTGGCCATTTCTACTTTCCACTCGAAGTTGGTGACGTGTAAGGACGGTCGAACTAGGGAGTGACCTCGCCGGAAGCCTCGGCTTCGGCGACGGTGGTGTCGGCCTCGGTCTTGGCCTCGGCGGCCGACTCGGCGTGCGCTCCTTCGGAGGCGCCGGTCTCGGTCGGCTTCAGCAGCTCCTGCTCCCACTCGGCCAGCGGCTCGGCGGCGTCGCCACCGGCGGCACCGGGCTTGTCCTCTTCCTTGTCGGACTTGCTGGAGCGGGCGATCAGACCGTCGGCGACGGCGTCGGCGACGACCCGGGTCAGCAGGGCGGCCGAACGGATGGCGTCGTCGTTGCCGGGGACCGGGAAGTTGACCTCGTCGGGGTCGCAGTTGGTGTCCAGGATCGCGACGACCGGGATGCCGAGCTTGCGGGCCTCGTCAACCGCGATGTGCTCTTTCTTGGTGTCGACGACCCAGATGGCCGACGGCAGCTTGGTCATGTCCCGCAGACCGCCGAGGGTGCGCGCCAGCTTGTCCTTCTCGCGCATCAGCTGGAGCAGTTCCTTCTTGGTCCGGCCTTCCTTGGCGTTGCCGGACTGTTCCAGGATCTCCAGCTCCTTGAGGCGCTGCAGCCGCTTGAACATGGTCTGGAAGTTGGTGAGCATGCCGCCGAGCCAGCGGTAGTTCACGTAGGGCATGCCGACCCGCTGGGCCTGCTCGGCGATGGCTTCCTGGGCCTGCTTCTTGGTGCCCACGAACATGATGCTGCCGCCTTCGGCGACGGTGTTCTTGATGAAGCCGTACGCCTTCTCGATGTAGTCGAGGGTCTGGCGCAAGTCGATCACGTAGATGCCGTTGCGTTCGGTGAGGATGAAACGCTTCATCTTCGGGTTCCAGCGACGCGTCTGGTGGCCGAAGTGGACGCCGCTCTCGAGGAGCTGGCGCATGCTGACAACAGGCACTGCCTGGTTTTCCTTTCGTAGCGCACGAACCGAATCGGCTTCGGTTCGCACTTCCCTGGTTGGCTCGCACACCGTCGAGAAACGGTTGTGCGCCTGGTGCCCGTGACGAGACCGCCGCGCTGGCCGAAGCTGATTCGGACCGGGGCCGCGGGGCCCGCACCGTTTGGGGTGCGCATGGGCACGCGATAGTCAGCCGCCCTCGTGACGGCTGCCGGCGACCAGTGTACGCGGCGTTGTCGCTGGGTCTCGCGCTGGCTAGCCGGCCGCCATTCCGGCGGCGAGCAGCAGCACCAGACCGATGACCAGATACACGTAGGGGGCCCGCAACGGCGAGGGAGTCTCGCCGGTGTTGGCGTTGAGACTGGCCTGCAGTCCGTAGGCCGTCAACGGGAGTCCGGCGAGCGCGAAGACGCCGGAGGCGACCGCGCCGCTGAGGATGACGTCGGCGCCCGAGGCCAGGCTGCGGATCATGACGTAGGCGATCGGCAGCGCCATGATGAGCGCGGCGACCCAGGCCAGCGAGCCGAGACCGGACTTGTTGCTCTGGTAGACGCCGCCGCTTTGCGGCGGGTAGGTGCTCCCCCGCTGCTGTTGTGCGGGCGGGGCGCTGGTGACCGGGTTGTGCATCTGGGTGGGCTCATTCAGGTCGGCGGGCGGGGGCGAGGGCTGGGCCATGGGCGGGCGGTGGGCGTTGTCGCCCAGCTGGGGCGGCATCGGCGGCGGGACCTGCCGGGGTGCGTCCATTCGCGACACCGCGGCGAGTTCGGGGTCGCCGGTGGCCGGTTCGCCCAGCTGCGGCGGCGGGGTGGGGGCGCTGTCCGGCGACCACTGCGGTGGCGAGGCGGGCGCGTTCTCCGGCGACCACTGTGGAGCCGGGGCGGGCGCGTTGTCGTGCGACCACTGCTGCGGCGGGGATTCGGGACCGCGCGGGACGGCGTGGACGCCGGAGGGTTCTTCGCCGCGTTCCTGGGAGGGCAGCCGGGAGGTGCGGTTGCGGTTGCCCATCAGGTCGTCGAGGGAGGAGTCACCACCGCGGACTTCGCGCTCCTGACGGCTCACCGGCTCGGTCCGGTCCAGGAACGCGGGCCGTTCGGCCGGCGTCTCCCAGCGGGCGCCGCTGCTGTCCGGATAGTGCTGCTGATTGTCTGTCACGAGAAAACTCCTTTGGGAAGCCGGTTCACTCCTGACCCCCGGGCACGGTACGCGAGGCTGGCCCGGTACCGCCAGTCGACCCGAGGTCAGCTGAACGGCCGCATCACGCGTGTGCCCGGCGTGACGTCGGCCGGTGGCGGTCCCGGATTTTGTCCACAGCGTCGATTTCATCCACAGGGCGGCCATCGACTTTTCGCGATACCCGCTCCAGGCCCCGGACCATGGCGCCATGACCTCGCAACGCCTGTGGGCCGCCCTGCTGGGCCTTGTCCTCGTCTCCGTTCTTTCGCCGCTCGCCCGGGTCGCCGCCGATCCGGCCTCCGACGGCGCGGATCCGGACCCGCCAGCGGTTGTGGACGGCGGGTTCGGCTGGCCGCTGCGCCCGGCCCGCGTCGTGAACACCTTCCGCCCGCCCGCCGAGAAGTGGCTGGCGGGGCACCGGGGTGTGGACCTGGCCGGTGGCCACGGTCAGCCGGTGCTGGCCGCCGCGAACGGCACGGTGGGGCTGGCGGGCCGGGTGGTCGACCGGGGCGTGGTGGCGGTGGACCACGGACGGCTGCGCACGACCTATGAACCGGTGCTGCCCGCGGTCGCCGAGGGCGACCGGGTGCGGCGGGGTCAGCGCATCGGCAGGCTGGTCCCCGGTCATCGACCGTGTGGTGACGAGACCTGCCTGCACTGGGGGCTCAAGCGGGGCGAGGAGTATCTCGATCCGCTGTCGGGTTTCGAGCGGCACCGGGTGCGGCTGCTGCCGCGACCGGGTCGTGAGGTCTCAGGCGCTCAGTCGTTTGAGCAGCCCGGGCAGTCGCTCGGCGAGGGTTTCGTAGTCGGCGGGAGTGTTGTAGATCTGGGCCGCGACGCGCATGACGCCCTGACCGCCGAAGGTGTTGACGGTCAGTTCGGTGCGCAGTTCGTCGCGGACGGCCTCCTCGATCGCGTCGGAGGCGGCGTCGGTGGTGCCGACGCCGTCGGGCAGCGGCACCAGCCGCATCGCCATCGGGCTGGGTTCGTCGTCGGGGACGGTGGTTCCCAGCGCCTGCGCCAGCACCGTCTGTCCGTAGTGGGCGAGCTGACTGTTGTGCCGCCGCACCCGTTCCATGCCCAGTTCGGTCAGCAGCGCGACCCCGGCCGGAGCCGCGAGCCACCCGGTGAAGTCGTCGGTGCCGTTGTACTCGGTGGCCACCGGGAACCCGGCTTCGTGCTGCCAGGACTCCATCAGCGGCCGCATCCGGCCCACCCAGTGCTCGGCGACGCTGAGCAGCGCGGTGCCACGGGGCGCGAAGCTCCACTTGTGCAGGTTGCCGATCCAGAAGTCGGCACCGATGCCGTCGATGTCGGCGTCGACGTGGCCGGGCACGTGGGCGGCGTCGACCAGCAGCGGGACGTCGTGTTCGCGCAGCGCGGCGGCCAGCTTCGCCACCGGGAACAGCCGGGCGGTGGCCGAGGTGATGTGGTCGCAGATCACCAGCCGGGTCCGTGGGCTGAGCTGGTCCACGATCGCGGTGACGAGTTCGTCGGCGGTGGGCGTCAGCGGCACGGCGGCGACCTTGTGGACCACGCCGGTGTGACGGCCGTAGGCGTCGACGTTGTAACCGACCGCGCCGTAGCCGTGGTCGGTGGTGACGATCTCGTCCCCGGCCTTGAGTTCGAGTGCCTGCAACACCTGCGAGACACCGGTGACGATGTTGGTGACCAGCGCGGTGCGCCGCGGGTCGGCGCCGACGAACTCGGCCAGCCGGTTGCGGGTGGCGGTGACCCGTTCCACCCGGGTCTTGAAGAACCCGCGCGGGTCGGCCTCGAGTTCGTCGGTGATGCGGGTGTGAGCCCGGCGCACCGGCAGCGGCACCGCGCCCAGCGAACCGTGGTTGAGGTGGGTCAGGTCCGGGTCGAGGGTGAAGAGCGCCCGAGCGGCGGGGAACGGCTCCGGCGGTGTCGACTGTGGCATCGTCAGCCTTCCAGGGGATCAGGCGCGGGGGTGCGCTTGGCGATAGGCACCGCGCAGCCGCTCGGCGCTCACGTGGGTGTAGATCTGGGTGCTGTCGATCGACGCGTGGCCAAGGAGTTCCTGGACACTGCGCAGGTCGGCGCCACCATCGAGCAAGTGTGTCGCCGCGCTGTGGCGAAGTCCATGGGGTGTGAGTGATGGCATACCGGTCCTGGACAGCCAGTCCCGCAGCACCCGCCGCACCGTCGAGGGATGCAGCCGCCCACCGCGCACCCCCAGCAGCAGCGCGTCGCCACTGTGGTCGGCGGCCAGTTCGGGCCGGGCCCGCTGGAGGTAGTCGTCCACCGCGCGCGCCGCCGGGATTCCGAAGGGGACGGTACGTTCCTTCGCGCCCTTGCCGAAGACCCGCAGCACGTTGCGGGAACGGTCCACCGACGCCACGTCCAGGCCACACAGCTCACTGACCCGGATACCGGTGGCGTACAGCAACTCGACGACGGCCCGGTCCCGCAACCCGGTGGCCGATCCGTCGGAGGCGGTGGCGGCGGCCAGCGTCTCGGCCTGGTCGGTGCGCAGGATCTCCGGCGGGTTGTGCGGCACCGACGGCCCCGACAACCGGGCTCCGGCGTCGGCGTCGAGGTGTCCCTGCCGGTGGGCCCACGCGGTGAAGGCGCGCACCGCCGAGACCTTGCGGGCCAGCGAGGCCCGGGCGATGCCCTGGGCCCGCCGGTTGGCCAGCCACGACCGCAACCCGGCGATGTCCACACCGGCCAGCCGGGTGGTCCCGGTGGCGGCGAGGTGCACCAACAGCGAGGTCACATCGGCCCGGTAGCCGCGCACGGTGTGCGCCGACCGTCCGCACTCATGAGTCAGATGGTGAACGAACTGCCCGAGCACTTCCTTAAAGGACGCGGGAAGTGCCTCGTACTGCGAGTCATCGGCGTCCGCGGCTTCCGTTTCTGACCGGGCCATGCCCCAAGTCTAGGGCCCCACCCGGCCGGAGGCGGAAATCCAGTTCACTTAGGAGGTCCATATGCCCCACGACCGACGACACCTGCGGCTGGGCTGCTTCGGCGAGAACCTGGCCGTGGCCCACCTGCGCCGCGACGGCATGCGCGTCCTACAGCGCAACTGGCGCTGCGAACACGGCGAACTCGACATCATCGCCATCGAGCGCGGCGTGACCGTGTTCTGCGAGGTCAAGACCCGCCGCTCACTACGGTTCGGCACCCCGATGCAGGCCATCGACGAGGCCAAGGCGCTGCGCATCCGACGGCTGGCGGCCAGCTGGCACCGCCGATACCGCGACAAACCGCCGTGGGCCGAGTGGCTGGGCCTGCCGCCCCGCCGCCGCGCCCCGAATGGCGGGCGCCGCGGCGGC
The DNA here is from genome assembly GCF_000024545.1 of Stackebrandtia nassauensis DSM 44728. GTDB lineage: Bacteria > Actinomycetota > Actinomycetes > Mycobacteriales > Micromonosporaceae > Stackebrandtia > Stackebrandtia nassauensis. The sequence goes on along the minus strand of NC_013947.1, from coordinate 2,333,409 downwards.
AGCCCCGAGCGCGGACGGCACGGCAACGACCCGGCCGGCGGCGGGCGCGGCGATGGCTCACCGCAACGCTCGCGCCCAAGCTCGCGGGCAGAACCAGCTGCGGGGCTGGGAGCGGGAGCGGGTTGGCTGCGGGGTGGGGTCGCGTTGGTGGGGACGGTTGTGGCGGTGCTGGCCTGGCGGCGCGGTGGCCGGTGGCGGCGGCGGTTCGATGTGGTCGGTGTCGTCCTGGGCGGCGACGGGACAGCGACGATCGATCATCGGCGAGGAGTCCTGTGATGGCTTACAGCCGCAGTCAGACCGTGTGCCTCACCGGGTTTCAGGGACATCCGGTGACGGTCGAGGCCCACATAGCGAAGGGGCGGCCCGCGCTGGTGGTCACCGGGCTGCCCGACATCGCCCTGGAACAGTCCAAAGTGCGGATATTCTCGGCGTTCACCAATTCGGGCCTGGAGTGGCCGGACACGTACACCGTCGTCAATCTGCTTCCGGCCTCGGTGCGCAAGTCCGGGTCGGTGTGTGATCTGGCGATCGCCGCGGCCATCCTCGCCGCCGGGTACACGGTGCCGCGGGACCGGCTGGAGGGCACCGTGCTGCTCGGCGAGCTGGGGCTCGACGGGCAGTTGCAGCCGGTGCGGGGTGTGCTGCCGTGCCTGTTGGCCGCGGAGCGGGCGGGGGCGGACACCGCGATCGTGCCGCTGCGGAACCTGGCCGAGGCGAGTCTGGTCTCGCGACTGAAGTGTCTGGGCGCGAACCATCTGTCCGAAGTGGTGGCCTTCCTGCGGGGTGAGGAGTCGCTGTCGGCCACCGCTCCGGTCGTGCCCGAGGAACCGGCGGCCGAGCTTCCCGACATGGCCGACGTGGTCGGGCAGGAGACAGCCCGGCGGGGGCTGGAGGTGGCGGCGGCCGGTGGCCATCACCTGTTCCTGCTGGGCCCGCCGGGTGCCGGTAAGACGATGTTGGCCGAGCGGCTGCCGTCGATCCTTCCGCCCCTGGACGAGGCCGCCGCTCTGGAGACTACGGCGCTGCACTCGATCGCGGGGACGCTGAAGGGCACCCATCCCCGGCTGTTGCGGCGGCCGCCGTACTCGGCGCCGCACCACTCGGTGACAATGCCCGCGATGGTGGGAGGCGGCACCCCGCTGCGGCCCGGGGCCATCTCGATGGCCCACAACGGGGTGCTGTTCCTGGACGAGTGTCCCGAGGCCCGCCGGGACGTGTTGGACGCGTTGCGGCAGCCGCTGGAGCGCGGCGAGATCCTCATCTCGCGGGCCCGTTCCAGTGCCCGGTTCCCGGCGCGGATTCAGTTGGTGCTGGCCGCGAACCCGTGTCCGTGTGCCGCCAGCAGCACCGAGTCGTGCACCTGTCCGGCTCCCCGGCGGCACCGCTACCTGTCGCGGCTGTCGGGTCCGTTGATGGATCGCGTCGACATCCGGATCGAGGTGGCCCCGGTGCCGATGTCGGCGATGCTGTCGGCCGACGCGGTACCGGAGTCGTCCGAGGTCATCGCCGCGCGGGTGGCCGAGGCCCGGCGGGCGGCGCGGGAGCGCTGGTCGGACGCGGAGCAGGAGTGGCGGACCAACAGCGAGGTGCCGGGGCCACGGTTGCGTGCCAAGCCGTGGCGGTTGCCCACCTCGGTGACCAAGACCGCCGACTGGCTCGTCGAGACCGGTCAGCTGACCGGCCGGGGCTATGACCGGACGCTGCGGATGGCGTGGACCCTGGCCGATCTGGCCGGTCGCGACCGACCCGACAGCGGTGACATCGCGGAAGCGGCTGGCCTGCGGGTCGGCTGGCTGCCGCCGTCGTGAACGAAAGGTGGCGATCATGTCCGTGACGGACGACCGGACGGCGCTCATCGCACTGTCCGTCCTTTGTGAACCAGGTAACGCGGCACTGGCCGAGCTGCTGGCCGCCGACGGTCCAGCCTCGGTACTGGCGAGGCTGCTGGCCGAGCCGGACGCGTCGCCGCTGCACCAGATGGTGGCCGCCCGGGCTCAGGGCCGGGACGTCGAGGGGCTGGTAGCCGGGCTCGTGGCCGCCGGGGACGCGTGCGGGGCGCGGATCGTCACCCGCTACGACGCGGAGTGGCCCGAAGGCGTCGATGACCTCGCCGAACTGTTCGACGAGGCGGATCCGAACACGAAGCCGCCGTTGTGTCTGTGGCTGCGGGGTCCGCGGGACCTGGCCGAGGTGGCGGCGAGTTCGGTGTCGATCGTGGGGGCACGCTGCTGCACCCCGTACGGACGCAACATCGCCACACGGCTGGCCTACGACCTGGGGCGCAAACAGTGGACGGTGGTGTCGGGCGGCGCCTACGGGATCGACGCGGCGGCCCACAAGGGGGCGCTGTCGGCCGACGGGGTCACCGTCGCGGTGCTGGCCTGCGGGGTGGACCGGCCCTATCCGGCCGCGAACGCCGGGCTGTTCGAGCGGATCGCCGAGACCGGGCTGCTGGTCAGCGAGTGGCCCCCGGGCGCGATTCCGCAGCGGTATCGGTTTTTGGTTCGCAATCGCGTGATCGCGGCCCTGACGCGCGGCACGGTCGTGGTGGAGGCGGCGTTGCGTTCGGGGGCCCGGCACACGGCGCGGCGGGCGCTGGAACTGGAGCGGCCGTTGATGATCGTGCCGGGGCCGGTGACCTCGGAGTACTCGGCCGGGGTGCACCAGCTGGCCCGGGGACCCGGCGAGGTCCGCGTGGTCACACGGGCCGCGGAGGTCATCGAGGACCTGGGGCGGATCGGCGCGGACCTGGCCCCGCCGCTGTGCTCGCCCGACGCGGTGCGCGACACGCTGGATCCGCTGGCGGCCAGGTTGGTGGACGCCGTCCCGGCCCGGCGGGCCGCCTCCGCCGAACACATCGCGGCCCAGGCAGGCGTGACGGTCGTCGAGGCCCGGCGGCGGCTCCCCGAGCTGGCCATGCGCGGCCTGGTGGCGTACGAGCGCGACCGCTATCGGCTGGCGGGTGACGCGGATGCGTAGTCAGGTGGTCGGGCGGGGCGGTGGCTCAGTTGCCGAAGCCACCCTCGGTGGGCAGCTCGATGTCGGGCTTGTCGAGTTCCTCCACATTGACGTCCTTAAAGGTCATGACCCGGACGTTCTTGACGAACCTGGCCGGGCGGTACATGTCCCACACCCAGGCGTCGGACATCTCGACTTCGAAGAAGGTCTCACCGTCGGTGTTGCGCACGTGCATCTCGACGTGGTTCGTCAGGTAGAACCGCCGCTCGGTTTCCACCACATAGGAGAACTGACGCACTATGTCGCGGTACTCCCGGTAGAGCTGAAGCTCCATCTCCGTTTCGTACTTTTCGAGATCTTCAGCGCTCAACGTCATCCTCCTCCGCCGCCACGTGCACAATTGTCCATCATCGCGTGCTCAATTCGCCGCCTGGGCGACACGCGGGTTCCCGCTCACGGCCTCCACCACATTCGCATAGGAGAGCCGGTGCTGCGGGCAAGGCCCCAGCGTCCGCAGCGCGTGGGTGTGCGCCGCGGTGCCGTATCCCTTGTGCTCGGCGAAACCGTAACCGGGATGGTTTTGTTCCAGTTCGGTCATGATCCGGTCCCTGGTGACCTTGGCCAACACGCTGGCCGCCGCGACGCAGGCCGCCACCCTGTCCCCCTTCCACACGCCCAGTCCGGGCACCGGCAGACCCGGGACCGGGAAGCCGTCGGTCAACGCGTAGGCCGGCATCGGGTCGAGCCGGGCCAGGGCCCGGCGCATTCCCGACAGGTTGCTGGCTCCCACGCCGAGGCGGTCCACCTCGGCCGGGGAGATCACGACGATCGCGTGCGCGACGGCCCGGTCCACGACCTGAGCGTAGATGTCCTCGCGGGCTCGTTCGGTCAACAGCTTGGAATCGGTGAGTCCCGCTATCTGGCCCCGGGCGCCGTCCGGCAGGATCGCCGCGGCCACCACCAGCGGGCCCGCGCACGCTCCCCGCCCCGCCTCGTCGGCTCCCGCGACCAGCGTGAAGCCCCGGCGGCGCAGCGCGTTCTCCAGGACGTACATGTCCCCGTCCCGGCGTCTCAGGCGGGCGGGTGGGGGGCTCAGCGCGGGTCGCATCGGGGTGTCACTTGGGTTCGGGTACTCCGTCGAAGGTGTCGGGGATGGTCAGGCCGTCCCAGCGGTTGACCGGCCAGATCAGCACGAACGCCTTACCGATGACCGAGTCGACCGCAATGGTCGACTCCATCTCGTCCTCGGTGCGTTCCCACCGTTCCCGCGAGTCGCCGGAGGCCCAGCGGTGGTCCCCCATGACCCACAACCTGCCCTCGGGGACCTTGACCTTGAACTCCTGGTCCTCCAGGCTCGGTGACTGCTGCTTGCCGGTCTCCGGGTTGGTGTACAGGTACGACTCCTCGTCGAGCGGTTCGCCGTTGACGCGGATGTGCTTGTCCTTCTTGCTGTAGGACACCGTGTCGCCCCCGACCGCGATGACCCGCTTGATGAAGTCCTCTTCCCCCGGGGCCCCCTGCCAGGACTGCGGTGCCTTGAACACGACGATCTCGCCGCGTTCCGGATCCCGGAAATCGTAGATCAGCTTGTTCGCCAGGACGTAGTCGTTGAGTTGCAGGGTGTTCTCCATGGAACCCGACGGGATCCAGAACGACTGCAACACGAAGGTGCGCACCAGCAGTGCCACCACGACCGCCACGACGAGCAGAACCGGAAGCTCGCGCCAGAACGAGCCCTTCTTCTTGGTCTTCGACGCCGGCTTCTTGTCGTTGTCCTCGGCGTCGTCGGCCACCGCCCCCGGTGGCACACGTTCCTCATCGTCGATCACGCAAAGAGCTTACGTGGGTGCCTCACGCGGCCAGCCTGGCAGGACCCCGATAATTCGCTGGCCTTCGGCGGCGGGATGCCGCTGTAGGTGTCGGGCACCGACAGCCATTTCCAGTGCGCCACCGGCCACATCAGCAGGAACGCCTTGCCCACCACCGAGTCGACCGGGATGGTGGCGCGCTGGACGTCCTCGCCGCCGCGGATGTAGTTCTCGCGCGAATCCCCGGAGGAGCCGCGGTGGTCGCCCATCACCCACAACCGGCCCTTGGGGACGGTCACGCTGAACTCGTAGCCGTCCTTGCTGGCCAGGTCCTGTTCACCGGTCGTGGGGTCGGTGTAGATATAGGACGATTCGTCGAGCGGCTCCCCGTTGACGGCGATCTGCCCGTCACCGGCGTCATAGGACACGGTGTCACCGCCCACGGCGATGACGCGTTTGATGAAGTCCTCGTCGCCGGGCTCGCCGCGCCACGACTGCGGGGCCTTGAACACGATGACCTCGCCGCGTTCGGGTTCCCGGAAGTCGTAGATCAGCTTGTTGACCAGCACCCGGTCGCCACGTTGCAGGGTGTTCTCCATCGAACCGGACGGGATCCAGAACGACTGCAACGCGAAGGTGCGCACCACCAGCGCCACCACCACGGCGATGGCCAGCAGGACGGGAAGCTCGCGCCAGAACGAACCCTTCTTGTCCTCCTCGGGTTCGTCGGCGCCTGCGCGGGTCGACGAGTCATCGTCAATCACGCAAGCAGTGTACGCACAGTTATGGTCTCGTGACCACATCCACGAGGGACTCGCGCGGGCGCAACAGCAGCGCCATCGGCAGCAGCGGCAGCACTTCCGAACCGTCGCCGCCCCCGCCGGTGGTGCTGGCCTGCGGCGGGTCGCCGTCGGGTTCGGGGACCTTGGCGAAGGTGTCGGGGATGCGCAACGCGCTCCAACTCGACTTGGGCCACACCACGTTGACGGCCCGGCCGATGAAGTTCTCGATCGGCACGAACCCCTGGCAGCGGGAGTCCTTGGAGTTGCCGCGATGGTCCCCCATCACGAAGACGTGACCTTCGGGGACGGTCAGGGACGGGAACTCGCGGGCCTGGCAGTCGGCGTTGTACTTCGCCACCGGCGGATTCTCGAAGACGTAGTCGGACTCGTTGAGCGGCACCCCGTTGACGGTGACGCGGCCCTTGGCGTCGCAGCACTTCACCTTGTCCCCCGGGATGCCGATGATGCGCTTGATGAGGTCCTTCTCGTTGGGGGAGGCGATGCCGACCAGGTTGCCCACCGCCCGTCCGGCCTCGGCCAGGAAGCCATCGGAGGGTTTCTGGTCCAGCTCCGAGGCCCAGCGTTCGGTGCCCTTGAACACGACGACCTCGCCGCGCTGCGGCTCCCGCAGGTTGTACACGAGTTTGTTGACCAGCACCCGGTCGCCGATCTGGAGGGTGTTCTCCATCGAACCGGACGGGATGTCGAAGGACTGCACCACGAAGGTGCGCAGCAGTACCGCGGCGCAGAACGCGACCAGCAGCAACAGCGGCAGCTCGACCCACAGCGGCAGGTGCCGACGCCGATGCGAATACACCCGCCGCACCCGCGATCGGGTGACGGTGGCGGGTGTCTTGGAGTCGGGTACCGACACGGGCACGGACGCGCGCCCGGAGATTCGGCCGGTATCGCTCATTCGAAGAGCCTAGCGTTCCGATGCCGACACGCGCACCGCTCGAATGGACAGTGCGCGCATCGACAGTACGGGTAGGGAGCCTGCGGGCGAGTTGCTCGCCCGGGCGGCCTTAGTCGCGCTTTTCCTTGATCTTGGCGGCCTTGCCGCGCAGCTCGCGCAGGTAGTACAGCTTCGCCCGGCGGACGTCACCGCGGGTGGCGACCTCGATCTTGTCGATCACGGGGCTGTTGACCGGGAAGGTCCGCTCGATGCCGATGCCGGAGCTCATCTTGCGGACGGTGAAGGTCTCGCGCAGACCCGAGCCCTGGCGACGGATGACGACGCCCTGGAAGATCTGGATACGCGAACGGCTGCCCTCGACAACCCGGACGTGAACTTTGATCGTGTCACCGGCCCGGAAATCCGGGATGTCCGCCCGTACGGAAACGGCGTCCAAAGCGTCCAGCGTGTTCATTGCGGTCAGTCCTCGCAGCTTCAAGCGCACACCACGTCGGTGTGCGACGGTCGTTCATGTGGGTCTTGGCGCATCACGGCAGCTGTATGAGGTGCCCGCGCGCGGCAACCTCACTACTCTGCCACATCGCCCTCATCGATGGCGAACCCGGCCCCCTCCAAGCAGCGCCGGTCGGCCCGGTCCAGGGCTTCCTTCGGTAGTGCCGCCAACAGATCCGGACGTCGTTGTGCCGTGCGCAACAGCGCCTGGTCGCGTCGCCACCGCTGGATGCGGGCGTGATGCCCCGACATCAGCACCTCGGGGACGTCGCGGCCGTCCCAGCTGGCGGGTTTGGTGTAGCTGGGGGCCTCCAGCAGGCCGTCGTTGTGGGATTCCTCGGCCAGCGACGCGGCGTTGCCCAGCACGCCCGGGATCAGCCGGGTGACGGCCTCCACGATCGCCAGCACGGCCACCTCGCCGCCGAACAGCACGTAGTCGCCCAGCGAGACCTCGGTGACCGGCATCCGGTCGGAGGCGGCGTCCAGCACCCGCTGGTCGATGCCCTCGTAGCGGCCGCACGCGAAGGCCAGCCACGGTTCGGCGGCCAGCCGGACCGCCTGGGCCTGGGTGAACGGGACGCCCGCCGGGGACGGCACCAGCAGGTGCGGCACCTCGGGGCCGGGCACCAGTGCGTCGAGGGCCTCGCCCCAGGGTTCGGGGCGCATGATCATGCCCGCGCCGCCACCGGCGGGGGTGTCGTCGACGGTGCGGTGGATGTCGTGGGTCCAGCGGCGCAGGTCGTGGACGTCCAGCGAGACGATCCCGTCGCGGCGGGCCCGCCCGATCAGCGACAGGTCCAGCGGCGCCAGGTATTCGGGGAAAACCGTGATGACGTCGATCTTCATCGGCTCACAGGTCCAGCAGACCCTCGGGCAGGGTCACGACGATCCGGCCGCCCGCCACGTCGACGGTGGGCACCATGGCCTGGATGAACGGGATCAGCGCCTGGTTGGCGCCGGGACGGTCGACGACCAGCAGGTCGTGGGCGGGAGCGTGCTCGACCCGCACGACGGTGCCGATCTCGGCGCCGGATTCCTCCACAACGGACAGCCCGACGAGGTCGAGGTCGCGGAACTCGTCCGGGTCCTCGGGCACCTCGACGTCCTCACTGTCCACGGTGAGCGCGACGCCGCGCATCGCCTCGGCGGCGTCCCGGTCGGCGACCCCCTCGAGGGTCAACAGCAGCCGCTCCTGGTACCAGCGCACCCGTTCCACGGTGACGGGGCCAAAGCGGGGCGGGTCGGTGTGCAACACCGACCCGCCCGCGAAACGTTGTTCGGGTTCGTCCGTCCGGACCTCGACGATCAGGTCGCCTCGGACCCCGTGAGACCGGACGATACGCCCAACCACCAGCTTCATCTAGTGGTCGAGGACCTCGACGCGAATGCCGCGCCCGCCGATGGAACCGACCACCTGGCGCAGGGCCTTGACGGTGCGGCCACCGCGGCCGATGACGGTGCCGAGGTCTTCGGGGTTGACCCGGACCTCGAGCCGCTTGCCGCGGCGTTCGTTCATCATGCGGATGCGCACATCGTCGGGGTGGGTCACGATGCCTTTGACGAGATGTTCCAGTGCGGGCCGCAGCACGTCAGGACTCCTTGGCGGTCTCGGTAGTGGTCTCGGCTTCCGCGACCTTGTCGTCCTTGGCCTCGGCGGCCTTGGTCTCGGTCTTGGCTTCCGACTTCGACGACTTGGCCGTCTCGGTCTTCTTGGCGCCGGACTTCTTCTTCGGCGTCTCGGTCTTGGTCTCCTCGACCTCGATCGACTTGGCCTCGGCCTCGTACAGCGCGTTCTTGTCGCGCTTCGGGGCGGCGACCTTCAGCGGTTCCGGAGCCGGCAGGCCCTTGAACTTCTGCCAGTCGCCCGTCTTCGACAGGATCGCCCGGACCGGGTCGGAGGGCTGGGCACCCACACCCAGCCAGTACTGCACCCGGTCGGATTTGACCTCGATGCGCGAGGGCTCCTCCTTGGGGTGGTAAATCCCCACGTATTCGATCGCACGGCCATCGCGCTTGGTGCGCGAGTCGGCGACGACAATGCGGTACTGCGGCTGACGGATCTTGCCCATCCGCAGCAAACGGATCTTTACTGCCACTGTTGAATAGCTCCTGTTGGCTTGCTAGCACGGGTGCATGACCGGTTGTCACGTGGGGTTATGACTTGGGCCATACGAAGGACCACCTTCGCGAAAGCGTCGTTGAGAGGGCGCCGCCCGCGCGAGGCAATTACCAAAGACCAATCTTAACGGACGGGTTTCGGCACTTCATCGACGGTTAGTAGGACCGGCCGAGCAGCGCCACCAGACCGGCTTCGTCCTCGGAGTCGGGGACACTGCCGTCGGCGCGTTGCAGGCAGCGGACGGTGACCGCGCTGGCGGCGGCCCTGGTCTCGCCCTCGGTGCCGCAGGCGTCCCACGGCAGCCGGGCGAAGCCGGTGGCGGACGCCTCGATGGCCTCGTCGAGCGTGGTGACGTCGGAGGTGTGATCTTCGCGGAACTTCAGCGCCTCGGCGTACAGCGCGTCCTGGTCGGCGGCCAGCGCGTCGGCAACGGCCTCGGTGACGCCGTCCAGCGACACCTGGGTCTTGGTTCCGGCGATACGGCGCACCAGCATCGCCTTGCCCTCGGCGACGTCGCGGGGACCGATCTCCAGCCGCACCGGGTAGCCCTTGAGTTCGGCGTCGACGGCGCGGCGGCCGAAGGCGACGTCGGAGCGGTCGTTCAGTTTGGAGCGCACCCCGGCGGCTCGCAGCGCGGCGTGGGTCTTGGCGGCGGCCTCGCTGACGCCCTCGCCGTCCTTGACGGTCATGACGTAGGCCTGCACCGGCGCCAGCCGGGGCGGCACCCGCAGGCCGGAGTCGTCGCCGTGGCCCATGATGAGGGCGCCGACCATCCGGGTGGACACGCCCCACGAGGTGGTCCAGGCGTGGTGCTGTTTGCCGTCGGAGCCCAGGTACTGGATGTCGAAGGCCTTGGCGAAGTTCTGGCCCAGTTCGTGGGCGGTCCCGGCCTGCAGCGCCTTGCCGTCGCGCATCATCGCCTCACACGTGAAGGTGTTGATGGCGCCGGCGAAGCGCTCGGCGGCGGTCTTGAGTCCGGTGAACACCGGCAGCGCGACGACGTTCTCCATGAAGTCCTGGTAGACCTCGTGCAGGATCCGTCGATTGTAGGCGGCGGCGTCCTCGAAGGTGGCGTGTGCGGTGTGGCCCTCCTGCCACAGGAACTCCGAGGAGCGCAGGAACAGCCGGGTGCGCATCTCGTAGCGCATCACGTTGCACCACTGGTTGAGCAGCAGCGGAAGGTCGCGATAGGACTTGACCCAGCGGGACATGGACTCGCCGATGACGGTCTCGGAGGTGGGACGCACGACGACGGGTTCTTCGAGTTCCTTGCCACCGGCGTGGGTGACGGTCCAGCATTCGGGGGCGAACCCCTCGACGTGCTGCGCCTCTTTGGACAGGTAGCTCTGCGGGATCAGCAGCGGGAACGAGGCGTTCTCGGCGCCGGTCTCCTTGATGCGGTCGTCCATCTCGGCGACCATGCGCTCCCACAGCGCGAATCCCGTCGGTCGGATGACCTGCTGTCCCTTGACCGGGCCGTTCTCGGCCAGTTCGGCCTTGGCGACGATGTCCTGGTACCAGCGGGGAAAATCCTCATTCTGAGGCGTGAGCACTCTTGCCATGGGCAGAGATCCTAGTCGCCGCCGTAATGGGGCCGCGACCGGATTTGGCGCGGACGTCAGTACGAAGTCGTCGACGACGACGCCAACGCGCCGAACATCACGAGCATGAAGACAACGTACAACAACGCGAGCACGAGGAACGCCACCCCGATGTAGCCCATGATCAGGCCCGCCTGCGCCTGGCCGCGGTTGTCGGCGAGTCCCTGGTCGGCCTTCTTCATTCCCATGTGGCCGCAGATGACGGCCGGGATGGCGCACAGTCCGCAGCCGACCAGGCCGAGGATTCCCAGAACGAGGGCGGCGGTGCCGGAGCCGTTCTCCGGCGCCTGGTACATCTGCATCGGGGGCGGGGAGTATCCGGCCGCGTTGTAGGCGGGGCCGGGAGGCTGCTGCTGGTAGGCGTACTGGTCGTAGCCGCCCTGCTGCTGGGGCGAGTCGGGGTAGCCGCCGTCGGGGTAGCCCCCGCCGGTCACCGGCTGGTTGTCGTACACCGGCGGAGCGGTGTACGGGTCGTAGTGCGGGTTTTTAGGGTCGTAAGTCATGCTCGTCCGTCGCCTCGTGTCTGTGAATGCCGCGCCCCTCCACATTACGACTTGTCGTGGTGTTGTTCCAACCAACGCCGCGTCACTTTCCGGTATCGAGGTCAGCGGGTCGTTGATGTTGACTCGCGTCGCCACACATCGCTAGGGTGACCGTGTCAACGCGTTCGGCGAGCTATCGGCGCCGTTCCAAGCACTGTGGACATCCTAGGAGTCCGGCATGACCGAAGAGAGCCCACAGCTGGAAGTCTGGACCACTCCGGACTTTGTGGAGTACGAAACCCCCATGGAAGTCACCTCCTACGCGGGTCGCGAGGAAGACTGATTTCACGTTCGGCAGCGGACCGCACGCACGCGGTCCGTTGCCTTTCAGGAGGTGCCACATGCACGGGGACACGTTGGACGCCGACGAGTTCACCGCCGAGCTGCGCGGACTGTCCAATCGTTACTGGGGAAGCCACCCGTTCCACATAAGACTTCACAGCGGGGAGCTCTCGAAGGACGAGTTGCGGCTGTGGGCCGCCAACCGCTGGTACTACCAGTCGATACTGCCGCAGAAGGACGCCGCGATCATCGCGAACTGTCCCGACCGCGAGGTGCGGCGGCTGTGGGTCGACCGGATCGTCTACCACGACGGCCGTCCCGGCGACGAGGGCGGCGCCGACCGGTGGCTGCGGCTGTGCGAGGCGATCGGGCTGGACCGCGGCGAGGTCGTCGACCTGCGGCACCTGCTGCCGGGGGTGCGGTTCGCGGTGGACGCGTACCTGAACTTCGCCCGGAACCGGCCCTGGCTGGAGGCGGTGGCCTCGGGGCTGACCGAGATGTTCTCCGGGCACCTGATGCGCCGCCGCGTCGACGACATGCTGGCGGCCTATCCGTGGATCCGGCCCGCCGACCTGGAGTACTTCAGCAACCGCATCGGCGCGGTGTCCGACGAGGGCGCGACCGCCCTGGACATCGTGGTGCGCCACAGCCTCACCCGCGAGCAGCAGCGCGCCGCGGTGTCGGCGCTGTCGTTCAAGTGCGACGTGCTGTGGTCCATGCTGGACGCCATCGCCGCGGGGGCGCGGCCATGAGGTCCGAGCACACTCGACCGCGACTGCGCAACGGCGTGATGCTGAGTTTCGACCCGGTCCGCGACTGCCACGTGGTGCTGTTCCCCGAGGGCGTCATCGTGCCCAACGAGACCGCGGTGGAGATCCTGCGGCTGTGCGACGGCGCCTCGTCGGTCTCCGAGATCACCCAGGCGCTGCGCGACCGCTTCGCCGGGGTGTGCGACAGCGAGGTCACCGCCGTCATCGACCGGTTCGCCGACAGGAGGATCGTGGAGTGGATATAGCCGGCCCAGCGAGGCGCTTCCTGACCGAGCATGGCAAGGCGGAGGAGGAAGGCCGTGCCGGGTCTGCACGGCCGACGACGACAACGCCGCCAGGCGAAGCGTCAGGGAGGGCCGCAGCCCCTCCGCTCGGGATGTTGGCCGAACTGACGCACCGCTGCCCGCTGCACTGTCCATACTGTTCCAATCCCTTGGAGCTGTTGGGCCGCGACAGTGAACTGTCCACGAAGCAGTGGATCTCGGTACTGGACCAGGCGCGGGAGCTCGGCGTGTTGCAGGTGCACTTCTCCGGCGGGGAACCGTTGGCGCGCAAGGATCTGCCCGAGCTGGTCGCGCACGCCTCCGGGTTGGGTCAATATGTCAACCTGGTCACCAGCGGGCTGGGCCTGACCGAGGAACGACTGTCCGACCTGGCGGGACGAGGGCTCAACCACGTCCAGCTGTCGGTACAGGACGCCGAACCGGAATCGGCGAACCTGCTGGCCGGGACCCGGGCGCACGCGCACAAGATCACCGCCGCTCGCCTGGTCAACGCCGCCGGGTTGCCGCTGACCGTCAACGTGGTGCTGCACCGGGGGAACATCGACCGGATCGGCGCGATCATCGACTTCGCCGAGGAACTGGGTGCCCAGCGGCTGGAACTGGCCAACACCCAGTACTACGGCTGGGCGCTGCGCAACCGCGACGCCCTGCTGCCCAGCCGGGCCCAGCTGGACGCGGCGGCGCTGGTGGTCCGTGAGGCCAGCGAGCGGCTGTCGGAGCGGCTGGACCTCATCTACGTGCTGGCCGACTACTACGCCGACCGTCCCAAGCCGTGCATGTACGGCTGGGGTTCGCGGCAGTTCACGGTGGCGCCCGACGGGGACGTGCTGCCGTGCCCGGCCGCCACCGCCATCACCGACCTGAGGATGGACAACGTCACCACCACCGCCCTGGCCGACATCTGGTACCGCTCGGACTCGTTCAACGCCTTCCGGGGACAGGAGTGGATGCGCGAGCCGTGCCGCAGTTGCGACCGGCGCGAGATCGACTTCGGCGGCTGCCGCTGCCAGGCGTTCCTGTTCACCGGCGACGCCACCAGCACCGACCCGGTGTGCGGGCTGTCCCCCGACCGCCATCTCATTGACGCGATACTGGAAGCCGACGCCGTCGCACCGGCGTTCGTGATGCGAAAGGCCGCGCCGTGAAAGCGATCCTGCTGGGCACCGCCGCCGGTGGCGGATTCCCGCAATGGAACTGTGCCTGTCCACAGTGTGTGAAGTGCCGCTCGGGCGATCCGCGGGTGCCCTCGCGCACCCAGGACGGACTGGCCATCAGCACCGACGGCGAGCGCTGGCTGCTCGTCAACGCCTCTCCCGACCTGCGCTACCAGATCACCCGCACCAAGGCGCTGGCTCCCGGGCCGGGCCGCCGCGAGACCCCCATCGAGGGGGTACTGCTGACCGACGGCGAACTCGACCACACGCTCGGGCTGCTGACCCTGCGCGAACACGCCGGTCTGAAGGTGTGGGCCCCGGCGACGGTGCTGTCGGCGCTGCAGAACGACTTCCCGATCCAGGACGTGATCCACCGGTACAACGCGTGGGAGTGGCGGGAACTGGAGTCGACCATCTGCGGCTTCACCGTGGAGACCTTCGGGCTGGGACGCAAGCGGCCCAAGTACGCGGTCGGCAGCTTCGCCGAGGGCGACTGGGTGGTGGCGTACCGGTTCATCGACGCCGAATCCGGCGGTGTCCTGGTGTACGCGCCCTGCCTGTCGCAGTGGCCGCCCGGCTTCGACACCTGGCTGGACAGCGCCGGTTGCGTCATTGTGGACGGAACCTTCTACTCCCCCGCCGAGATGGCGCCCTCGGGCGTCGACACGGCCAAACAGGCCGCGATGGGGCATCTGCCCATCGACGGCGAGGACGGCAGCCTGGTGCGGGCGCGGGCGCACCGCGGCTCGCACTGGATCTACACTCACCTCAACAACACCAACCCGGTGCTGGACAAGAACTCGGCCGAGTACCGCCGGGTGCGGCACTCCGGAGCCGACGTCCCCGTCGACGGCACCGTCCTCGAATGGTGACAGGAACCGATGACAGGTACGACCGTCCACAAGCCTGAGACGACCTCGGGGCTGCGGCGGCGGCTCGTCCTGGCGGCGCTGCTGTCGGGGACGTTCATGCTGCTGCTGGACACCACGATCGTCAACCTGGCGCTGCCGCCCATCACCGCCGATCTGGGCGCCGGTGAGTCGGCGTTGCAGTGGATCGTCTCCGGCTACGCGCTGGCCTACGGGCTGTTCCTGTTGCCCGCGGGTTGGCTCGGTGACCGGATCGGGCACAAGAGCGTGCTCATCCTGGGGCTGTCGGTCTTCACCGTCGCGTCGCTGCTGTGCGGGGTCGCCAACGGTTCCGGTGAGCTGATCGCCTGGCGGGTGGTACAGGGGGTGGCGGCCGGGGCCGTGAACCCGTCCATTCTGGCCTTCATCCGGTTGCTGTACTCCAACAGCGAACGCGGCCGGGCCTTCGCCGCGTACGGCACCGTCGCGGGCGCGGCCACCTCGCTGGGCCCGATCCTGGGTGGGCTGCTGATCGACTGGGACGTGGCGGGCCTGTCGTGGCGGCCGATCTTCCTGGCCAACCTGCCGGTCGGCATCGCCGCGGTCGCCGCCGTGGCACTGCTGGCCCCGCGTACCGAGACCACCGCCCGCCGCTTCGACGTGCCGGGGCTGCTGCTGGTCACCGCCGCCATGTTCGCGCTGACCTTCCCGCTCACCCAGGGCCGCGAGATCGGCTGGCCGGTGTGGACGTTCGTGACGCTGGCCGCCGCACCGGTGCTGCTGTTGGTGTTCACGCGCTGGCAGCTGTTCCTGATCCGGCGCGGCCGGGACCCGCTGGTGGACGTGCGGCTGTTCGCGCGCCGCTCCTTCGCCGCCGGGGTCGGGCTGATCATGGCGTTCTTCGCCGGTTTCATCGCGCTGATGTTCGCGGTGTCGCTGTACCTGCAGCTCGGCATCGGATTCTCCACTTTGGAAGCCGGTTTGACGATGATGCCGTTCGCGATCGGCACCGGCCTGGGTTCGGTCCTCGGCAACACCGTGATCGCGCCCCGGCTGGGGCGCGGCGTCCTGCACCTGGGCACCGCGATCGTGTGCGTCGGGATCGGCGGACTGGAGGCGGTGCTCGGGTTCGCGACAGTGCCGCCGAACGCCGGGTGGCTGCTGGGCCCGTTCCTGGTCGCCGGGATCGGCTGCGGCATGATCATCGGCCCCAACGCCAACATCGTGCTGTCCGACGTGCCCAACAACGTCGCCGGAATCGCCTCGGGAACGTTGAGCACCTCGCAGCGGCTGGGGACGGCGCTGGGGGTGGCGGCCATCGGCGTGGTGCTGTTCACCTCGCTGGACGGCAGCACCGCGCCGGGCGACTACACCCACGCCACCATGATCGCGGTGGCCTGCTCGCTGGGGGCGATGGTGCTGACCGGAATACTGGCGTTCCTGCTGCCTGGCAGAAAGAGCGCGTAGCTGTTAAACATTGTCGATGATCTTGCATTTCTGCTCCGAGGCCGCCTGGGACGCCGCGAAGCGCTCGGGTGACTACCGGGGCGACACGCTGGACAGTGAGGGCTTCATCCACTGCTCCACCGCCGAACAGGTGCACCTGCCCGCCAACTTCCTGATCCGGGGCCGCACCGACCAGGTGCTGCTGGAGATCGACGAGACCCGGCTGATCCCCGAACTGCTGTGGGAGTCGGGCGACCCCGACGACCCGGACGGTATGAAGTTCCCGCACCTGTACGGCCCGCTGAATCTGGACGCCGTGGTGGCGGTGCACCCGTTCCCGCCCGGGCCCGACGGCGAGTTCTCGGTGCCCGCGACCGTGCGGCGGCGCTGACACGCCGAAAACCGCCAGTTCGGCGGAGGTGGCCGGACCCGAACGATGAGGCATGATTGGCGGGCACGGAAGACAGCAGAAGGTGACAGAGGATGACACAGCCGTTCCAGTACGACCCCTCGCAGCAGCCGGGGCAGCCTTCCGCACCCTTCGATCCGGCGCAGCAGGGGCAGCCCGCCGCGCCCTTCGACCAGCCGCCGCAGCAGCCGCCGTACGATCCCGGGGCGCAGCAGCCCTCGCCGCTGACCTTCGAACCGGGGCAGGCGGCCGCGCAGCCGTTCGGGCCGTCGTCCGAGCCGCCGGTGTTCCTGCCGCCGCAGGCCGACTTCCTGCCCGACGGCCCCAAGAAGTCCCGGGGCGGACTGTACGTCGTGCTGGCCATCGTGGTGGTGCTGCTGATCGGCGGCGGTATCGGCGTGGCCATCTGGCGGCCGTGGGCCCCGGCGACGGGGACCACCGACAAGGCCGACTCGTCCGAGGACGCCAAGGACGAGGGCAAGGATGAGGGCAAGGACGACGACAAGAAGGGCGAGGAATCCGACTCCGACAAGGGAGTGCCCTCGCAGGTCGTCGACGACGCCTGGCACGCCAAGGACTGGGACCAGGCCAAGAGCTACATGTGCGAGAAGCTCGTCACCAAGCTGGAGAAGAACGGCGCGGCCGACAAGTACAAGCCGATCGGCGCCGACGAGGAGTTCAAGACCACCGACGAGAAGATCGACGGTGAGAAGGCGACCGTCTCGGTGGAGACCTCGGCGAAGTCGTCCAGCGGCAAGACCGAGCTGGCGTCCTTCAAGGTGAACCTGGTCAAAGAGGAATCAGACTGGAAGATCTGCGAGATCAGCGAACCGAAATAAGCGCTTGGCCTTGACCTTGGGGCCGTCCGATTCCACTTCGGTCTCGGCCTCCGGCTCGTCGGAGTCCACTTCGGTCTCCTCGGCTGCGGACGTGGGTTCGTCGGCTTCGGCTTGGGTATCCGACTCCGCCTCAGCGTCCGTGTCGCCATCGGCATCATCCGCGTCGACATCGGCGTCGGCCAGTTCGGCCTCGATCGCGTCGGCGGCCTCGGCGACGGTGGCCGCCGTCGGGATGTCGTAGCCGGACGCGTCCTCCTCGTCCGGGGTCGAGCGGTGCAGCGACTCCTCGGTCACCGGCAGCGGGACCACGAGGCACGGTCCACCCTGGTACATGCCGCCGTCCACACACAACACCAGGTCCTCGCAGTACAGCCGGGCACCGGTGACCTCTTCGCCGGGGATGCCGAGCCGGTCGGGGATGGTGCTGTGGCCGTGGACGAGCTGGGAGCCGCCGAAGAAGTCGAGCATCGCGGCGGCCTGCTCGGGGCCGTCCTCGGCCTCGAAGCGGTGCCGGATCGTCATGCGGCGGAACAGGGCCCACCACTTGGCGGCGTCGGAGGACTTGATGATCTTGCGGATCGTGCGGTTGACGGCGTTGATGTTGCGGCCGTACGAGGCGTACTCGGTGGTGTCGGTGTGGACCAGCAGGTGGTCTTCGACGTAGACGATCGCCGGACGGTTGCGCAGCCAGTTCAGCTGCTTGTCGGTCAGGTTGGCCACGTCGTCGTCCTGGCCGCCGTTGAGCTTCCACCACAGGTCAAAGTTCCGGGCGTTGCCCTCGTCGTCGGCCAGTTCCTCGCTGCCGAAGCGTTGCGCGCCCAGCATGAGGATCTCGTGGTTGCCCAACAGCGTGTCGACGACGCCGCCCTCGGCTTCGGCCTCGGTGCTCAGTCGCATGATGAGTTCCACCACACCGGCCCCGTCGGTGCCACGGTCGAACAGGTCCCCCAGGAACCACAGCCGCGCGTTGCCGCCCGTCCACTGCCGGTCGGCGTCGATGAGCCCGGCGGTTTCCAGTGCGGCCGTCAGCTTGGCGAGGTGTCCATGCACGTCGCTGACGACATATAGTGCGCGGTCAGAGGCCATCCGCTGATGGTAATGCTCCCCAGCCCGTAGTGCCACGTCCAGTCAGCCAGTCTTTGCGATCCCAGGACGGGTCGAAGTCACGGGGCTGGGACCGGTGCCGCGACGGCGTCCGTCGCGACCGCGGGCTCTTCGCTTTGGGCACGAAGGCCATCGCGACGATGGACACCACCTGGCTCACCACCAACAGCCGTTGTGGGATGCCGCGCCACTGACCGCCGTAGGCCAGATCCGGCAGATAGGTTCCCCACACGTTGAGGATGAGCAAGACGAGGTTGATGAGCGTCATGACGGCGAAGGCGCGGCGCAGCCGGGGGTCCGGCACCCGGCGCCACAGGTGCGCGGTCGCCACCGTGATCATGACGAACACGGCTCCGGCCGCGTAGCGGTGCACGTAACCGCTGAAACTGGACACTGTGGCTCCGGCGTCGGTGTCGAATCCGACCACGAACAGCAGTGCCACCGCCGATCCGGCCAGGCACCGGCGGGTCACGCGTTCGCTGCCCAAGGGTCCGAACAGCACCGCGACGCAGGCCACGGCGATGGACAGGCAGGCGAGGTCGAACAGCAGCACGCCCTCGCGGTTGATGGCGAAGACACTCACCGGGTCGATGTTGACGCGGACCTGGTCGGCCATGATCACGTGCATCGCGATCAGGATCGCCATGGTGAGGATGCCCGCGACAAGGGCGAGCCCCGCGTACCAGGGCAGTTGTGGATCACGGTGCGCCTGTGCCGGTCCGCGCGCCGTCCAGGTTGGTCTCGGTCCGAGCGTTGGATGATTCGTCATATCCGGCTCCGAGCTGGTGCGGCCAGGTGGGTGTAGATCTCCTCGAAGCGAGCCAGCGAACGGGCGTGGTCGTGTTCGGCGGCCATGGCCCGGCTCGCAGCCCCCATTGCCGCTATCTCATCCGCAGACTCCAGTATGACCTCCAACCGGGTGGAAATGCCATCGATATCGCCAGGTGTGAAAAGGAACCCGTTGTGTCCGTTGCGAACCAGGTGCGGCAGCGCCACGGCGTCGGCGGCGACGACCGGCAGGCCCGAGGCCATGGCCTCCAGCGTCACGATGGACTGGAGTTCGGCGACTCCGGCGATCGCGAACAGGTCGGCGGCGCGGTACACGCCGGGCAGGTCGGCGTCGGGGACGAAGCCCAGGAACCGCACGTAGGCGGAGATTCCCAGGTCGGCGGCCAGCCGGGTCAGGGCCGGGCCCTGTGGTCCGGTTCCGGCGATGACGAGCTGGGCGTCGACGCGGCGGCGCAGTGAGGGCAGCGCCCTGATGAGCTCGTGGACGCGTTTCTCCTCGTCGAGGCGGCCCACGAACAGGATGGTCTTGCGGTCGGGCAGGTCGAGACGGGCGCGGGCGGCGGTGGCCGAGGTGGAGCGTGGATGAAACCGGGACAGGTCGATGCCGCAGGAGACGGGTTCGATGTGGCCGGTGAAGCCGTTGTCGCGGAACACTTCGGCGGCCAGCCGGGTGGGGGTGGTGACGTGGTCGGCGCGCGCGAACACGGCCGCGGCGTCGCGCCAGGCGCGGGACGCGACCCACTTGCGCAGTCGCGTGGGCACCTTCACATGGTGCAGCAAATTATCCGGCATGAAATGGTTTGTGGCTATTGTCGGAATTCCGACTCTCGCGGCGTGCTTGAGGGTGGCGCGGCCGACCGGGAAATGGCCCTGGACGTGCACAACGTCGGGGGCCACGGCGGTGACGACCTCGCGGATGGCCCTGTTGACGGCGGCGGGGACGACGAAGCGCATCGTGGGGTGCAGCAGCAGCGGGTGCGAGCGCAGCCGGTGCACGGTGACGCCGTCGCGGGTCTCGCGACCGGCGGGGCCGTCCGGTGAGGGGCACACGACGTGGACCTCGTTGCCGCGCGCGGCCAGCCCGGCGGCCAGCCGGTGGGTGAAGTACCCGGCGCCGTTGACGTCCGGCGGGTAGGTGTCGGAGGCGATGAGCACCCGGCGGGTCCCGGGGATCATGAAGGGGACGGTCGGGTGGTGGCTGAGGTGGCTGTCACGAACGGGGCGGGACGGCATCAATGTAGACATCGGTGTTGTTCTCCTCGTGGTTGTCGGCTGTGGAGCCGGTGGTGTTTCCCTCTGTGGTGGGTGGCTTGGCGGGTCCGGCCAGGACGATGACGCCGATGACCGTGACGACGGCCGAGGCCAGGGCGATGACCTGGGCGGTGACCGTGGTGGGCAGGGATTCGCCGAGCACCGCCAGGCCGATGGCGGCCGCGATCAGGGGGTCGGCGATCAGCAGGGTCGCGTAGGCGAGTCCGAAGTGTCCGGTGCGGTAGGCGTTCTGGAGTTGCAGGCCGCCGAGGGCGAACAGCGCGAGAGCGATGAGAGTGGTGGGTCCCCACAGGACGCTGACGTCGGCGGACACGGTGGCGGCGACGACCCGGGCCAGTGCGGATCCGAAGCCGAAGCAGGCTCCGGCGGTGGCCGCCAGCAGCAGGGCACGCGTGCGGGGCGACAGCCGGGCGGCCAGCCGTGGGATCACGATCGCTGCGGCGACGGCGAAGCAGGCCAGGCCCGCCAGGAAGGCGGCGGGCAGGTGGGTGGGGGTGGTCGCGCCGTGCGGCAGCGTCCCCACCAGACCGGCCAGCCCGAGGGTCACCGCGACGATGCCCAGCAGTTCCACTCCGGACAGGTACCGGCCGCGCCAGCGGGCGGCCAGCCACACCGCGACCAGCAGACCGCTGACCCCCAGCGGCTGCACCAGCGTGACCGGCGCGGCCGACAGCGCCACCAGGTGCGCGGCGACACCCACAATGGTCAACGCGCCACCGGCGAGCCAGCGCGGGTCGCGCAGCAGCCGCAGCAGGCTCGCGGCCCGGGCCACCTCGCCGCCGGGGGCGGTGGTGGCGGGCCGTTCCTGCGCGGCGGCGCCGATCGCGATGCACCAGGCCCCGGCGACGGCGACGGCCACCTGCCAGATCACGGTCTCGCCTGTGCTGCTGGGGTGGTCATCGCGACAACTCCTCGTCCTAAGGTGTTGAGAGAAAGCCTCGGCGATCGGGGGGTCGTTGCCATCCGGGAACGACCCGGTTCGCGCCCTGAACCCGCGACCCTGAGCCGTCCCCGATTCGACCCTGAAACACCCAGGTCAGCGCAGGTTTACGTCCAATTGGCCGCCGGACGACCACTGGCGTAAGAGGACGGCGGGGCGCCGGAACGGTGTCACCGCGTCGTCGTCGGAGCCTGAACGCGATCGAGGTTCGTCGATGCGGATGCTGCGGGGCCCCGTGCCTGCTCGCGGCGGGTACCGTGTCGGCATGGTCAAGGCTTCCGGACGCGCCCGCACCAGGCAGTCGTTGTCGGCCGCGGCATTGCGGCTGTTCGCCGAGCAGGGTTACGCGGCAACCACCGTGGACGAGATCGCCGAGGCCGCCGGGGTCGCGAGGCGAACCTTCTTCCGATACTTCCCGTCCAAAGAGGACGCCGTGTTCCCGGATCACGACTCCACGGTGGTCGAGGTGTCGCGGGTGCTGGAGTCGGCCGCGCCGGATGACGATCCGCTGCTGGTGGTGTGCCGGGGCATCCGCGAGGTGGCCCGCATGTACGCGGCCGACCCGCAGGCGTCGGTGGCCCGGTATCGGCTGCTGCGCGAGGTCCCGGCGCTGCGGGAACGCGAGATCGCGGTGGTGTCACGTTACGAGCGACTGTTCACCAAGTACCTGCTGCGGCAACCGGCCAACGCCGCGGCGGGTTCACCCGAGGCCCCGCTGTTGGCGGAGGTGTCGGCGGCGGCGGTGGTCGCGGCCCACAACCACGTCCTGCGCCGCTGGTTGCGCGGCGGCGGCGAGGGCAAAGTGGAAGAACAGCTGGACCAGGCGCTGGCGGCGGTGCGGGCAGCCTTCAGCGAGGAGCGCCCCGCCCCGGCGACCCGCCGCGTCGTGGTGACGGTCTCGGAACCGGCGGCCTCGGTCGACGAGGTGGTGGCGGCGGTACGCCAGTCGCTCGGCTTACCGCTGGGAGCGTGCCCGCGACCAGCGGCAGCCGCGCGGGGGTTAACGCGTTGGTTTTGCGGCTGGTCGCGAAGCGGCCGGGGGTGGTGCCCACGACGCGTTTGAAGTGGCGGGTCAGGTGCGACTGGTCGTGGTGGCCCGACGCCACCGCGGCCTGGGCCGGGGGCATGCCGTCCAGCAGCAGTCGCCGTGCCAGGTCGACGCGGCGGCCGGTCAGGAACTGGTGCGGCGCCAGCCCGAAGGCCCGGCTGAAGCTGCGCACCAGGTGCGCCGGGTGGGCGTGCAGGATCCTGGACGCCTCGGCCAGCGTGAGGCCCGCGACGACCCGAGCGTCCAGCAGGTCACGCAGCCGGTGCGCCAGGCCGGGGTCGGCGGCCTCGACGGGCACCGGCCGGTGTTCCAGGTGCCGCCGCAGCCGGTCCCGGATCAGGCTGAACCGGCTCTCGGCCTCCAGCTCGTCGCCGGGCAGCCACAGGCTGCGGTGCAGCCGGTCGATCTGGTCGCGCATCGCGGCGTCGCGGATGTCGGGGGCGTCCACGGCCGGGCCGATCAGCCGCGGCCCCAGCTGCGCCGCGTCCAGGTACAGCACCCGTTTGCGGAAGCCGCCGCTACTGGCCGCCTCGCCGTTGTGGGGTACGTGCGGGGGCAGCAGCGTGACGGTGGCCCGCAGCGCGCCGTGCTCGTGGTGGTCGAGGTCGTAGCGGACGGCCCCGGCGTCGACGATCAACAGCGTCCACGCCTCGTGGGTGTGCATCGGGTACACGTGGTCGGTGAACCGGGCGTGGAACGCCTCGGTGATGCCGGGCACCGACGGCCGCCAGGCCGTGATGCGCTCGGTGGTCACCATGCAAGGAACGTACAAGACCGAGCCGCCCTCACCGGGGCACAGTTCCCGGTATGGAAGACAACTCACCCATCTCCTTCGACACCAAGGTCGCGGTGGTGCTGCGCGACGACCTGGCCGGATGGCAGCGGCTGAACGTGACGGCGTTCCTGGTCAGCGGCCTGGGCACCCTGGAGCCCGAGGTCATCGGCGAGCCCTACGCCGACGCCGACGACGTCGACTACCTGCCGATGTTCCGGCAGCCGGTGCTGGTTTTCCAGGGCGGCAAGGAGGTCCTGGCCACCGCGCACGCCCGCGCCCTGAAACGCGGAGTGGCCATGTCGGTGTTCACCGCCGACCTGTTCGGCACCGGCAACGACCGCGACAACCGGGCCGCGGTGCGGGCGGTCGGCACGGCGCAACTGGACCTGGTGGGGCTGGCGGTGTACGGGCCCCGCAACGCGGTGGACCGGATCGTCAAGGG
This sequence comes from Stackebrandtia nassauensis DSM 44728, assembly GCF_000024545.1. Lineage (GTDB taxonomy): Bacteria > Actinomycetota > Actinomycetes > Mycobacteriales > Micromonosporaceae > Stackebrandtia > Stackebrandtia nassauensis. The sequence continues at coordinate 2,309,789 of NC_013947.1, read as the reverse complement.
CGCGAGCATGCACCCGTGATCACCCGAACAGTCCCCGCGCCCAGCTTTGGCCTTCGGAGACTCCCGGCGGGACGGCGAAGATGGCGCTGCCGGTGTTGATGACGAACTCGTTGAGGGCGTCGGATTCGGACATCTTGTCCTGCGCCTCGATGAAGTTCGCCGGGTCGGCGACGTAGGCGGTGAACAGCAGTCCGGCGTCGTAGGGGTGCTTGTCGTGGCTGTGGCCGTCGGTGCCGGTGGCGTGGTCGTCCTGCTGCAGTTCCTTCTGGGTCAGGAAGCCGTAGTCGTAGTTGAAGCTGCGGCGGAACATCGGGACGTCCTTGACGCGGCGGACGTGGGCGTCGATCGGGATGACCGGCTTTCCCTTGCCGTCCTTGGCGTCCAGGTCGAGTTCGGCGGTCTCGGTCTCGGCGCCGAGTCCGGCTCCGGTGTCGCGGTGCCGTCCGATGGAGCGGTTCTGTTTGTCGGCGGTGGCCAGGCTCCATTCGGGAAGCCGCATCCGGATCTTGCGGAAGATCAGGTAGCTCCCGCCGGAAAACCACTCCGGTTCGTCCTTCTTGGACCATACGGTCTCGGCGAACTCGGGGCTGTCGAAGCCGGGGTTGGCGGTGCCGTCCTTGTGTCCCATGAGGTTGCGGGGTGTGGCGCCCTTCGGAGTGCTGAGGAAGCCCTGCTGGGTCCACTTCAGCTGGCAGGTGCCCATGACCCGGGCCCGCATCGACAGGAACGCCTCGCTGATGACCTGCGGGTCGTCGCCGCAGATCTGCAACAGCAGGTCGCCGCCGCTCCAGCCGGGGTTGAGCTGGTCGCCGGGGAAGTCGGGCAGTTCGGTCAGGTGGCGGGGCGCGCGGTCGGCCAGGCCCGCCATCCGAAACGCCCACGGCCCCATGCCCAGCGTGATGGTCAGCCGGGCCGGGTTGAGGCCCTCGGCGATGGCCTCGGTCGCGAAGTGCGACTTGGTGTGGCTGGCCAGGGGTTGGGGGTCGGCGCCGCGCATCAGCGCCTCGGCGGTGGCGGTCCAGTCCTCCAGCAGGGCCGCCAGTTTCGCGGCGACCTGTTTCTCGGTGAGTTCCTTGCCGGTGCGCATGTCCTTGGGCAGCAGCTGGAACGCGACGAACACGGCGTGTTTCTGTTGCGGCATCGCGATTCCGGGTTGGTGTTCGCCGTGGAACGGCACCGTCGGCTCCGGGCCCGCGACCGCCGGTTGGGCGAGGGCCTGGCCCGCGAACACCCCGGCGGTACCGGCCACGGCGGCGGTGGCCGCCAGCGAGGTGAACACCTTGCGGCGCGGCAGCGCCGGGGAGGTCGTCGGCTCTTCTTCCGGCATTGTGGACTCTCTTTCGGTCGGTGGGGCTCGAACGCGCCCGTATCCACAGTCGCCAGCGGGCGTGGATTAGTTCCTCGGTTAGGGTCTGACGATGGTCACAGTCCGCCCTGCCACTCCCGCTGACGCCGATGAGCTGCTGCGACTGCGGATTCTGCTGTTCAGCTCGATCAACCGCCCGGGTTTCTCCGACCCCGAGTGGCGCGTCAACGCCCGGGAGTCGTTCGCCGCGGAACTGGCCGACCCCGAGGGCATCATCCGCGCGTTCGTCGTGGACAAGCCGGACGCCGAGGGGCTGGCCTCGTGCGCGGTGGCGTTCCTGCACCGGCGGGTGCCCGGTCCCGGCAACCCCACCGGACGCGGCGCCCACATCGGCAGCGTCGCCACCGATCCGGACTACCGGCGCCGGGGTTACGCCCGGGCCTGTATGGACGCCATTGTGGAGTGGTGCCGCGAGCACGACCTGCGCCGGGTGGAGCTGCGCGCCTCGGCCGAGGCCGAGCCGATGTACCAGGCCATGGGTTTCCAGCGCACTCCCGACCCGGCCATGACCCTCAATCTGGACGGAAACCGCTGAGGCGTCGACTTTAGATGTGTCACTCAGGGTTGACGATGGGCCCGGCGGCATCGATACGCTGAACAGGTGAACGAAATCGCCCCGGCAATCCTGATTCCGGCGGTCGCGGTCTCGGTGGCGCTGATCGCCAGCGCCGTGCGGCTTGTCGTCAAGCTGCTGCTGCGCAAGTCGCCGCGCGCGGTGGAGATGCTGACGCAGATCTACCGGCCCACCCAGGCGATGGTGGTGCTCAGCGCGACCCGGGCCGCCATCAACGTCGGACAGGACTTCCAGTGGCGGGCGGTGGCATCCCACATCCTGTTGCTGGCGATGTTCGCCAGCGGCGCCTGGCTGGCCAACCGGCTGCTGCGGGTGGCGCGGATGTCCGTCGACCGGGTGTACAACCGCGCCGACGGTTCCAGTGCCCGCAGGCGGCAGCGCCGCACCCAGATCATGGTGTTCTACCGGACCGCGTGCGCGCTGGTGTGGATCATCGCGGTGGGCATCATGTTCCTGACGCTGCCGGGTGCGCGCGCCATCGGCACCAGTCTGCTGGCCTCGGCCGGGGTGGCCGGTGTGGTGGTGGGTTTCGCCGCCCAGACGATGCTGAAGAACTTCCTGGCGGGCCTGGGACTGGCCTTCGGGGACACGATCCGGCTGGGCGACGCCGTCGAGATCGAGGGCGAGTGGGGCCACATAGAGGACATCGCACTGTCGTATGTGGTGGTGAAGATCTGGGACGAGCGGCGGCTGGTGCTGCCGACGTCCTATTTCAACGATCACGCGTTCCGCAACTGGAGCCGGGAGTCCGCCGACGTACAGGGCACGGTGGACATCGACGTGGACTGGCGGCTGCCGGTGGATCCGATACGCGAGGAGCTGACCCGGATCGTGTCGGCCAGCTCGAACTGGGACGGCCGCAAGTGCAATCTGATGGTCTCGGAGTCCGTCGGGCCGCTGAAGCGGTTGCGGCCGTTGGTGTCGGCCAACGACGGCGAGGTGCTGTGGGACCTGCGGTGCGAGGTGCGGGAGAAGCTGATCGACTTCATCGTCGCCAACTATCCGGACTGCGTGCCGGGGCTGCGGGTGGAGACGCACGGCTCGCCACAGGAATCGCGGATCACCGCGATCCTGCCGTTGCAGCCGACCCGCCATGACGGGCACGGACCGGTGTCCGAAGACTGACCCGCAAATCGTCAACTCAGGGTTGACGAATCACGATCGTCAACCTAAGGTTGACGCATGACGAACTCACTTCCCGTCCGACTGGACGACCTCATCGGCCACATCACCACCAACCACCCCGACGGGGACGCGCTGGCGCAGCTGTCGGACGCCTGCCGGATCGCGATGGTCCTCGACGAGCAGGCCGACCACCTCATCGGCCACTTCGTCGACCGGGCCCGCCGCTCCGGAGCCTCCTGGAGCGCCATCGGCCAGCACATGGGGGTGTCCAAACAGGCCGCGCAGAAGCGCTTCGTCACCGGCCCCGGGGACTTCAGCCTCGGCGACGCGGACGACGGCAAGCTGTCGCGCTTCACCGGACGCACCAAGATCGTCCTGGAGAAGGGCCACCTGACGGCCCGCAACCTCAAGCACTCCCCCGTAGAGCCGATCCACCTGCTGCACGGCCTCGCCGAGGAGCCCTCGACGCTGGCGGCCAAGGTGCTGGAATCCATGGGCGTCACGATCGAGCAGCTGCACGACAGGGTGTCCGAGGCGCTCGACGCGCCCGGGCAGGGCGCCTACGCCACCGGCGACATCCCGCTGTCGCCCGACAGCGTCGAGACGCTGAAGCTGACGGTGCGCGAGGCGCTGGGCATGGGCCACAACTACGTCGGCACCGAACACCTGCTGCTGGGACTGCTGGCCGCCGAGGGCACCCCCGCCGAGATTCTGGGCGGGCTGGGCGTCGGCCACGATGCCGCCAAGGAGCGGGTGCTGGCCGCCCTTGACGCCCTGATGAACACGAAATCCACATAGATTCCATAAGTTTCCGGGCAAAAGCGCACGCCACGGCACGAAACTTCCGTCCATTCTGCGGCTTTGTGATTTGAGGAACAGTGGATAACCTGGCATGAACCCGCACAGAGAGGAAAATGATGTCGTGACGAACATTACCGGCGGTAACCTATACAGCCTGTGGAAGATCGCTAACGTAGCGCTCCCCCGCGTGGCCGCGGTCTACAGCTCCGCGTCCGGCGACATGAACGGCACCCAGGGCACGTCCGGGTCGTTCCAGACAGGCAGCGGCGATCACGGGCCCATAATGAGCCCCATCTATCCAGAATTCGCCAAACTACGTGACGAATTTCAGCACATACTCGCCGATACCGCCCGGAACCTGATCGACAGCCAGGCGGCGGTTCAGCGGGCGATCGAGGACTTCACCGAGACCGACTCGCGGTCGGGCCGCCAACTGGACAAGATCCTCGAGGGCAAGATGGTCGGCGGGACCCAGTACCACGACCCCAACGACCCCAACATGAACCCGCCGAAGGACGAGAACGGCGACCACATCGCCGACCCGGTACCCGTCCCGAAGCAGCCCTACGACGGTTACACGAACGAGGGCGACCAGAAGGTCCCGGACTCCAACGGCGACGGCAAGATCGACCAGACCGACATCGACGCTCACACGCGCAAGCTCGAGCAGACCCGTGATGACCTCAACGGCATGAAGGACAAGTGATCGACGTGGGAGGTTGGTACAACAAAGCGGAACTGAAGGCCAAGGGCGACGAGATCGTCAAGGAGGCCAAACTAGCCACCCGCCGGGAGGCGGAGTCATATCGAGCGGCGCTGGACGCTCAGGCGCAGCAGGAAGCCCGTTCGAAGGGTGTGGAGAACACCGAGCACATACGTGGAATGAATCCGATAACCCCGCAGGAGGAGGCCGAGTTCGCCGCGTACCTGGACGAGTCGTTCTCCTGGATCCCCTCGGCGTTCGAAGGCTACGGCGACCCCAACCCGGATGACTTCGACGGCATCATCAAGGACCTCGCCAAGGTCGAGGGCACCTTCGGCGGCTCCCAGTCCTCCACCAAGAACGGCGACCTCGCCTGGACCGAGAAGGCCAAGAGCGAGATCGAGGAGTGGAAGGGCGTCTTCGCCGAGAACCTCTACAACAACCTGCTGCTGCCGCTTCCGACCATTCAGGACAATCACGGCAAGATCGCGCACGTTCTGACCGAGGCCATGAAGGGCACTCAGAACATCTACAACGGCCAGAAGCGGGACATCTCGCAGCTCGCCGACGACACGATCAAGCAGTTGAAGAAGTGCGGTACCCGCGACGGCGACAACACCAAGCTCGGTCTGACGGTGGCGGCGTGTCTCATGGGTGTCGCCGCGGCCGCGCTGGCGCTGCCGTCCGGTGGTACCTCGGTCTACGTCACCGGCATCGTGATGGCCAGCATCAGCTCCTCGACCATCATCACCAACGCCACGGTCAAACCCGGCGACGGTGACATCGGCGGCAAGACCGTCAACGACGTCATCAAGAGCATGTCCGACGGCATGAGCAGGATCTCCACCGAGGTGAGCGAGCAGGAGCAGAAGGTCGTCAAGGTCCTCAGCAAGAACTACGAGATGCTGACCGGACTGCGGCAGCTGGGCAACTCCAGCAAGAAGCCGACTCCGATCTCACCCATGCGGCCCACCATCGCCGACTCCAAGAACCCCTCTTCGGGTCTCAAGCCCGAAGGACCGCAGTAACGCACCGCGGTCACCGGAAACGGGTGGGCGCCGACTTCACGTCGGTGCCCACCCGTTCCTCGTCAGTCCATCACACCGCGTTCGATGCGCAGCGGGTTCTTCTTGCGCCACGACTTGGGGATGTTGAGGCCGAAGTAGAAGTCCTTCAGCAGGATCTCCTGGTTCTTGGAATCGCGCTGCACCGCCGCCAGCACGCTGACGCACTCGGCGCAGAACGTCGCCTCGTCCATGCTGGCCAGGGTGCCGTCGCGGATCTCGACCTTCCAGAACGCCAGTCCCTTGGCCTGGGCGCGGATCACGTTGCCGCTCGACTTGCCCCGGGCGACGATCTGCGCCATCTCCTCGTTGTACCGCCGGGTGTTGGCGTCCCAGTGGTTGAGGTGCTCCTTCTCGGCGTCCTTGGCCGAGATGTCCTCGGCCCGGCCCTTCGCCTCGAAGAAGCCCCGCCGGTACCCGGTCCACGCCAGCATCGCCAGTCGCGACAGCTGATGCTCCAGGCCGCGTTCGTCATAGCGCGCATAGGTTCCGGGTCGGAACGCCACGGTCAACTGCTCCCCCGCGACCAGTTTGGCCTTGATGTTCCCGTCCGGTGAGGTCACTTCGACGACGAGTTTCGCCAGTTCGTCCGAAAGGCTCATGCCGGTTGGCCTTCCTCTCCTCGCAGGGTTGTCGTTTGTCGCGTGACTGGGAACCCTAATGGAAGGTGCCGTTCACCGCGCCGTCGACCCGCGGACACGCGCCGGGGGACGCCACGTGGCGTCCCCCGGCGGTTTCAGGGAGTATCAGGTCAATCGCAACTCCAGGTACAGCAGCACATCGAGGACCTTCGACGGGTCCAGTGCGGAGGCGTCACCGGGTTCGGGGGAATCCGGTCCCAGGTCTCCGGCGTCGGTGACACGCAGCGTGTGCGTGCCGAGCATTCCGGAGGCGAAGGCGGTGGCGACGTCCTTGCTGTAGACGTCCCCCAGTTCCGGGTCGGCGCTGAAGCCGCTGAACGCGGATCCGTTGAGGTTCACGGCGAACGAACCGGCCGTCAGGCCCTCGGCGGTACGGACCAGCAGCCTCGCCGTCGAAACCGTCAGGTCCCGTCCCCGCAGGAACACCGGCAGGTGCCGGTCGGTCAGCTCGATCGGGACCGCGGTGCCGCTCGGCGAGTGGATCAGCCGGTCCAGGGCGGCGCCGAAGTCCTGGCGCAGTCCGTAGATCCGTCCCACCGCGTTGCTGGACAGGTAGTTGACGATCGTGCCGTCGATGGCGGAGTTCATCTCCTCGACCTTGCCGCGCAGCACACCGTCGGCCTCGGCGGTGTAGCTGATGTGGACGATCACGTCGGTGATGGTCTGGTAGTCGAAGGGACGGAACGACTTGGGCAGTTCCAGTCGCCACGCGCTGACGGCACCGGCGCCCTCGAAGGGCATGTACCGCTCGTCGCGGAAACTGAACTCGAAGACACCCGAGTCGTTCTGGGCCGTCGAGGTCGCGATCGACACCGAGCGCCGCAGCGGCACCGCCATCAGGTTGGCGTCGCCGAGTTTCGGCTCGGGTCGGATCTTGCTGCCGGTCAGGGTCAGCGAGGCGCCCACATTGGTGTAGGGCCCGGTGACGCTGGGGATGGTCAGCCGCACCGACTTGATCCGGCGCTTGTACTGGCCCGGGTAGAACAGGTCGAAGAAGACCTCGGGGATCTCGAAGTCGCACTCCCCGTTCTGCCGCAACGACATCAGGGCCTGCGCCGAGACCTGCCCCAGCGAGAACGCCTGGTCGATCTCCGGCGTGCGGTAGTTGGTCTCGATGAACCGGCGTTCCATGTTTTCCAGGTCCACCATGAGCTTCTCGCCGGCCAGCAGCCCGGCCCGGTCACCGTCGTAGTAGTTGCCGCGCAGCAGCGTCGAGGTCTCGTCGCCGCGTTCGAAGCGGTAGGCCTGTTCGGCCAGCCGCGCCGAGGCGTAGGCGCTGTTGTAGGCCTCGCGGAACAGTCGCTGCATCGTGGACGACATCCAGGTGTACAGCGCGAGGTTGCTGAAGCGTTCGCCGTACAGCTCGAAGACCTCTTCGGCCTGCTCGATCTGTTTGCCGTGGATCTCCAGCGAGCGCTCGGCGATGCGGCGCCGCAGCTCGGCGATCTCGCGCTGGGTCTCCAGTTGCTCCAGTTCGTGGTCGGCCAGTTCCTTCTGGTGCTGCCAGCCCTCCTCGCGGCGGGTGAACCCGGCCTCCAGTCCGGCCGAGGCCGACACGACCTCGGCGACCTTGGCGGTGTCCGACAGCATCTGGCCCCAGGCCTTGATGCTCGAACCAAGTTCCACGCCGCCGTACTTCATGGCGAACGGTGAACCCAGTTGCGGGATCAGCGACAGCACGCCAGCAGTCCCCTGCAACAGGGCGCCGCCGATGAAGGTCGCCGAGGCGGTGTGCTTGGCCACCTGCTGGGTCCGCTCCCAGGCGTTGAGCCCGCCGTCGACGAGACCGGCGAAGTAGTCGCGTTTGTAGGTGACCGCGGCGATCTGCTGGTCGAGGGTCTCCACGGCGTCGGCGGCGATGTCGATCTCCCATTCGCGCACCCGGGTGGACATCTTCAGCAGGTTCTGCTGGTGGACGGCCCGCAACCGGGTCAGTTCCTCGGCGTCCTTGCGTTCCAGGGCGCCCTGCAACGCGTTGCCGAAGGACTGCACCACCGAGGTGTGCTGCTTGGCCTTCTCGATGAGATAGGAGAAGCGGTACGGCGGCAGGTCGCCGGAGGTGGCGCCGAGGACGTCCTCGATGGACAGACCGGCGGCGCGGGCGCGCACCAGCAGCCTCGGGTCGATCTCGGGGGCGAACAGCGCCAGCTGCCGCTTGACGCCCTGGATGTCCAGGCAGTTGCGCAGCTTGTAGAGCCGGTCCTCGACCCGGTCCCAGTAACCCGACAGTTCCTTGTTGGCCGGTACGCAGAACACCGGGGTCAGCTGGCGGATGATGCTCCAGCCGAACATCGGGACGCGTTCGAAGTCGCGGATCAGTGGACGGTTGAGGTCCACGACGCGCGAGGAGATCCCGTCCCGGGTGCCGCCGCCGTTGCCGGCCGCGCCGATCAGGTCGCCGATGGTTCCGGCCCGGTCGCTGATCGCGGCGCTGGCCTTGGCGGTCTTCTGCGTGCCCGACCAGGAGGCCGTGTAGGTGCGGTTGACCTGGTCGAAGCGTGCCACCCCGGCGTCGGAGACCTGCGGGGCCACCGCCTGGTCGGCCAGGGCCGAGGCGGTGATCTCCAGTTTGGTCCTGGTCTCCTTGCTGGGACCGGGGTTGCCGGTGTAACGCGGCGCGGCCACGCTCACCAGTTCGGCGACGTTCTCCGGTTCCGGGTCCGGCCGGACCGGCTGCCGTTTGACCGCGGCGTTGACGAAGAACCGGGTCACGTCGCGGTCCAGCGCGAAGGTCAACGGCCGCTTGTCGATCCCGTAGACGAACCGGGAGGGCGCGGCCACCCACAGCAGGTTCTCCAGCTCCACCAGGAAGTCCGAGCCCTTCTTCACCAGCGGGCCGATCTTCTCGTAGGTGCGCGGCACCACGGCGCCCTCGCCGCAGGAGCCCAGCTTGGCCGGGCGCGGGCCGAGGATGTCGGATGCCATGACGTACTTCATGGTGGCCTCGTTGGTGGACTCCATCGTGAACTGACTGAACAGGCTGTCGCCCCAGTCGATCAGGTTGTCCACATAGCGCATCACGATGCACTTCTGGTACGCCGACAACCGCAGCCGCGCGATCGCGTGCGGGTTGAACGGGTCCTTCTTGTACACCTCGATGGCGGCCGGGTCGGTGAGGACCTCACGCAGCTTCGGCATGGTGAGGCCGCGGAACTCCGAGTACCGCCACACCCGGTCGCGCCGCATCCGGGCCGCCTCGGCGGGCGGCACCCACCAGGGCACGTTGATCTCCTCGGCCGAGGTCGGGTCGAAGATGTAGCTGTACCACTGTTGCGCCGCCTCGAACTTCTGCTGTCCATTGAGGTGGTTGGCGACAAGGAACGGGATGTGGAAGAAGATCTCCCGGAAGTAGGTTCCCATCGCGCCGGTGAAGTCCAGCCTGCCCGAGCGGATCTGGTTGCTGACCTGCGAACCGGTGAACCACACCTGCGGATAGCGTTCACCCAGCGCCTTCTGGGAGGCGGTGGCCAGCAGCTGGTCGACGCCGCCGGTGAACAGGGTCCGGTTGAGTTCCTCGCCCAGGGTGGTGCCGAAGCGTTTGGCGACGTACAGCGAGCCCGGCCGCGCGGCGCCCTGCAGGTAGATCAGGTCGCTGTCGAGGTCCATGATGCCGTCCGACAGCGAACCGTTGACGGTGGTCATGTCCGGGTTGGTGAACACGTACGCCAGCGGCTCCCGGTAGTAGACGCTGAAGTTCAGCAGGAACGCCTGCCACCAGGACTCGTTGACCTGCGCGAGCCGGTCGACGCGCCGTTTGTCGGCGATCAGCGAGGCGTTGGCGTAGCCGTCCATGGCGAAGAACCAGGGACGCGCGGCGTACAGCCGGTGCCAGCCGAACTCCGGCCGCGACTCCAGCAGCGGGCTGGCCTCGGCGCCGTGGACGTTGCCGCTGGCGTGGGAGTCGATGGCCTTGCGGTAGAAGTCCACATCGGCGCGCATCTGGAAGTTGCGGCCGGTGACGCGGACCTCGTCGCCGTACACCTGCGGGTAGACCCGGTCGAAGGCGGCTCCGCCCAATGAGTACCCGTCGACGGGTTCGGGGTGCATCTGGGTGTCGAACTTCGGGGTCAGCATCTTCTGGAAGGCCGCCATGGCGTCGCTGAACCGCCAGTTGGCCATCGCCGAGTTGAACGCCTCGCGTTCGGCCGCCTCGGCCAACGGGTCGTCGATGATGCCCTCGCCGGTCGGGAACTGGCCGCCGGACAGCGAGACCTGTTGCGGCGGTGACCATCGGCCGTCCAGCCGCAGCGTGGTGTACTTCAGCGACATCTTGTGCTTGTAGCCGACGAAGTTGGAGCCGCCGCCCGAGACGGCGTTCTTCGGGTTGGTGGTGACGTCGGTCCAGAACACGTACAGCCTGCCCCGGTACACGACCGGCGCGACCTTGCGGACCGGGATCTGCACCTCGACCTTCGTCCAGGGCCCGTACTCCACGCCCTTGCCCGCGTCGGTCTCGCCGAAGTAGGCGTTCTCGACGCGACGGTAGTAGAAGGTCGGCGGGTCACCGGGGGTGACGCCGAACAGGTGCAGGATGTCGGTCCGGCTGGCCCAGTGCTTGTCGTGGTAGGCACCGGCGACGGACAGTTTGGACAGTTCGTCGAAGCCGCTCATGTACTGGCTGTAGCTGTCGAGCACGTTCTGCTCGTTGATCTCCTGCTGCAACAGCACCGACTCGAGGTCCTCGAACAGCGGCGTCTTGTCGTCGCGCAGTTCCGGCTCGATGTAGTTCTCCGGCCACAGGAAGACCTTGCGGTTGGCCTCCCACACCCGGTAGTTCTTCCGCCAGGCCCACTCGTCGCGGGGAATCGCGGCGGGCGGCACGGCGGTGCGCTGCGGGTCGTCGGGGGCGCGCCGGTCCTGCTCCAGGTTCATCAGGATCCGGTGCACGTACAGCTGGGCGCTGGAGATGGCCGCGACCAGCTTCGAGGTGCGCGCGCAGCCGTCGAACTGCGGATCGACCAGGAAGTACTGGTAGATCTCGTTGAGGGTCTCCAGTTCCGGGTGCACCGAACGGATCAGGTAGTCGGTGAGCCCGTCGCGCCGGCGGTTGGCGATCCGGTCCCCGAAGGGTTCGAGTTTCTGGGCGAACTCCTTCTCGTCGGGGTACTTGGCGCGGAACGCGGCCAGCATCGCCTCGGCGGCCCGGTTCAGTTCCACATAGTCGTCGGAGACGATGAGTCCGAGGGTGTCTCCGCCGACGCCCAGGTAGGTCGCCAGTTCGACGGCCCTGCCGAGCACGTACAGGGCGTCGGGGGCGTTGTCCGGCAACGACAGGTGCGGCAGCAGGGTGGCGATCATCGCCTCCTCGGTGCGCAGGGTCGCGGCCAGTCGCGCCTGGTCGGTGCCGCCGAACTTGGTCACCGGGTCGAAGGTGGCCAGGCAGTGGCGCAGGTCGTCGACGCTGACCGGCGGCAGTTCCGGCGCGAAGGCGCTCTCACCGGCCAGGGCCGCGAAGCGCGCGTACACGGCCAGTTTCCGGATCGCGGCGATGTCGATGGTGGAGAAACCGGCGATGCCGAACAGCCCGGCGTGGGTGCGGATGAACACCAGCGAGGCCGCGTCGAACACTTTGGACTTGAACAGCACCGTCAGCGGCACCAGTTTGGTGACCAGCGTGACCAGCGGGGCGACCGCGCCTCCGTGCAGCGCGGCCACCAGCGCCGGTGAGGACAGTGAGGTTCCGGTCATCGCGACGAGTTCGCTGATGCGTTCGGCCGCGAAGCCCAGTTGGGACGCCAGCCGCGACGGCAGGATCCGCGAGGAGTGGTGCCGCAGCAGGAACTCCCGGAGCTCGGGTTCGGCGACGGTGACGCCGGGCGGGATCGCCAGCGGCGTCGCCGGGTTGAATCCGGCGACCAGTCGCAGCGCGCCGCTGCCGCCGGGGACCGGCTCGCAGGCGGCGGCGTTGGCGGCGATGATGGCCTTGGACTGGGTCTCGGTGATCCCGGGGACGAACGCGAACACGGTGTCGGCGAACTCCAGCGACTTGTCGGCGGCGATGCGCGCGACGATCGCCTCGGCGGCGGTCTGCGGGTTCGGGTAGCTGTCCGGACGGGACGGGGTGCCACCGGTGACGACGGTGAGATCGTCCAGTTTGTAGCCGCTGGTCTTCCACCAGGCGTGGAACTCCAGCAGCTGACCCAGTTCGGCCAGCTGGGACACGTGACCGGCGGGCAGCGCCGCCAGGCCGATGAGGGTGAACAGGTCCGCCCCCGACAGCCGCAGCAGCTGACTGAGCCGCGCGTGCCGGTACAACAGCGTCAGGTTGGCCGCCGTCAGCAGGAAACCGCGATCGTCCTCGTCGGGCGCGGTGATGTCGGCGCCCAGAGGCACGGCCAGTTTGCGGATCAGGACGCCCAGGACCTCGTCGCTGACACCGAATCCGGCCAGCAGCCGGTGCAGAGTGTTGTCGGCGGGCGAGGGCACCCCGGCGGTGCGCAGCGACGGGTGCACGAAGCTGACGGTGTCCATGGGCAGTTCACCGTCGAGCCGCACGAAGGTCGGGGTGTTGAACAGCCGGTCGAACAGGGACGGTTTGCCGTCAACGCCGGTGTCCGGCAGCGGCGCCCACAGTGAACTGTTCTGTTCGGCCGAGATCGAGAACCGTTTGTGCACCGCCAGGACCTTGACCATTTCCTCCAGTGTGGCCTGGCTGAGTCCGCCGGGCACCCCGGTGGCGGCCAGCTGCGACAGGATCAGGTCCGTCTCGGCGACCGACCACGGCAGCAGCCGCTGCAACCGCGCCAGCCGGTGCAACCGGTCCAGCGAGGTGGCCTTGAGGCCCTTGACGCGTTCGACGTCGTTCTGGACGCTGTCGGGTGAGCTCTTGAAGGTCTTGAACTCGATCGGCTCGGCGCCGTTGGCGGTCACGAAGGCGGTGGCGGTCAGCTCCCCCATCCTGTCCCGGTCGATGCCGGTGAAGCGGATGAACTCGCCGCTGGCGATGGGGTTGATGATGTCGCCCGGGCCCACCACGAAGGGCACGCCGTACACGCGGCGCAGGAAGTCCATGTCGGTGTTGGGCGTGATGATGAGTTCGCGTTCCTGCTGCGAGATGCCAAGCGCGGCTTGGGTTCGCACCGTGGACGAGACCGTGAGGATGTTGGCGACGTCGCCGCGGTCGCGTTCGAAGTGGGACAGGTAGGCGTTGAGTTTCTCCAGCGGGAAGTGGAACGGCTGCCGGAACGAGTCGACGACGGCCATCAGCTTCAGCCGGTAGACGAAGTCCTCGACGGCGGCGCGGTCGGCGAGGTCGCCGCCGTAGCCGCCGCGTTTGGCCAGGTAGTTCTCCAGGATCTCGTTGATGATGTCCAGGTACCGCACCAGCGTGTTGGTGTTCTCGCAGGTAAGCGGGAGCGTCCACATGTCGGGGCGCCGTTTGTGCAGGTCCAGCGGATCGTCCTCGTCGTCACCGGAGAAGTAGGGTTCCCGCACGTGTTCGTCGATGAAGGACATCAGGTCGACGTAGTAGGCGGCCGGTCCGAGGATGGACTGGCAGTGCGAGCACGAGCAGTAGTCCTGCGAACCGAACAGGTCGGAATAACCGTCCAGCTTCTTCAGGTAGTCCTGAATGGAGGGAAGCAGGTTACCGACGAAGATGTCGCCGAAGCCGCCCTTAAGCAGGTCTACGATGGACACCAGGCTGTTGGTGGTCTTGGACAGCGAGGTGCGCGCGTTCTGGTGGTAGCGCGCGGCCACGTCGTCGGCCAGCTGGGTGCGGGCCTTGAAGGCGTCCAGGCTGGCGGCGCCGATGGCCGTCGCGGTGTGGTATCCGGTCTTGAGCAGAGTGTGGGTGTCGGCGACGTCGTCGGTGATCGCGAAGGCACGCTGGTAGGACTTGAGGTCGGAGACGACGAGCTTCTGTTCCTTCTCGTCCATCTCGCCGAAGTTCAGCGCCGACTTCTCCTCGCTGTCCGGCGTGTAGTCGCGGGTCAGCAGTTCGGCGGTCGGATTGAGCTTGTAGACGGTGCGGACCAGGTCGACGCGCTGCGCCATCGCCTCGGCCTTCTCGGCGGCGGAGGCGTCGGAGGCCAGCACCTCGTCCAGTTTCAGGCCCGGGTGCAGGTTGACCATCTCGACGAGTTCGTCGCGAGCCTCGCGGGCATCGTCGTCGTCCACCGTGGCGCGTCGCATCACGTCGACGACCGAACCGTTGCGGCGACTGCTCTTCTCTCGCAACGCGGACAGCTGCGGTTCGACGCGTTCGATCTTGGCGGCCAATCGTTGCGGGTCCTTCTCGTCCAGGACCCGCACCATCAGGGCGTCGGTCGGGTACAGGCCGGTCATGGACCGGTCGAGCCGGTCGGCGAAGTCCTCCTTGGACAGATCGCCGGGTGGGGTGGCGCCACCGCGGTCGATGACCTTCAGCCAGCCTTCGACGCCCAGCGACACCAGTTGCTTGACGCTCGGGACGCCGTTGCCGACGTCGGTGCCGCGCGGTCGCTTCTTCTCGTCCGACTCACCCTCGACGTCCACTTCGGGCTCGGCGTCCGTCGCGTCCTCGCCGTCGTCCTCGCGGGCCCGGACACCGTTGGCCGCCAGGCCTTTGCGCAGCGCCGCCGCGGTGTCGGTGTTGTCGTCGGACAGGTGGTACAGCGAGGCGGTCAGACCCAGGGAGGTCGCCTGGTCCGGGGTGACCACGTTCTTGCCGAGCATCTCGTTGATGTTCTCGTCGCGCAGCTGTCCCGGACTGGTGGAGTGGTCCAGAATGGTCGCGGCCTTGTCCAGCGAGATGTCGGAGCCGACCGCCAGCTTCACCACCCCCGCCTGCTGGAGTTCGTTCTGGAATAGCGGGTGCTCGCCGACCTTGACGGCCGGGGCCGCCGGGTCGGTCAGCGAGGACGAGCGGGTCAGGTCACCGAGCTTCTCGATCGCCTCCTGGGCGACCGCGGCGGGGACCTTCTGCGTGCTCAGCGAGTCCAGCACCACCTGCGTCAACGGACGCGCGGCGGTGGTGCCCATCTTGAAGTCCACCTTGGGCAGCGCGGCCTGCAGCTGCGCCGAGGTTCCCGCCAGCGCCGCGGTCACGGTGGTCTTGCGCTCGCCGGCGGCCTTGGCGTCCAGCATCGGGAACAGCCTCGGATCCTGAGTTCGCACATCGGCGAGCGGGACCTCGGAGAGCTTGTCCAGCGCGAGCAGCTGCGCCGGGGTCATCTTTGGGTTTGTTGTCGACATGTGGCCCTCCAGGGCGTGAATGCGGGTTGACTAACGAGAGGAGGATTCTGGTGTGGACTGTGATGCCGGTGGTGGGGCCGGACTGTCGTCCGACAGCCATTCGCCGAGCCGGGCGCCCCAGTAGCCGCCGGAGATGAGCGAGCCGGGTATGGCGATCCGGATCGCGGTGCCCCAACCGCGCGACAGGAACCAACGGGCACTGCCGATCGTGAACTGGCGGCTGACGTAGTTGTTGGTGAACGCCGGTACCGCGAACAGGTTCCAGCCCGCGTTCTTGAGTCCGTTGGGGATGAACCGGCCGACGAAGCCGCCGTTCTGTTCGAAGAACCAGTGGTGCAGCTGCATGCCGTTGGCGCCGCCCCGGGCGTTCCAGTACGCCCGCCGGATGGAGTCGTAATTGCGGCTGTCCCAGAAGAACCGGGCGAAGCTGGACCTGGTGAAGTTCCGCCAGGCGCGGCGCCAGAACCGGCGGGTGAGCATCCGCGAGGCACTGGTGGCCAGGCGTCGCCAGAACACCCGGGTGAACAGCGGCGCCAGCCGCCGTCCCAGTTCCAGCACGCCGCGGAAGAAGCTGCGGATGCCGACGCTGGCGAACAGGGTGACCAGCGAGAAGACGGACAGTGCGGTGTAGAGCATCTGCCAGCCGGAGCCGTGCAGCCAGCCCATACCGCCGGGGATGCCGCCGGAGCGTCCGCCTTCGTCGCCGCCGAACTCGAGGTTGGTGTACCCGGCGATCTGGGCTACCCGGTCCATCGTGGTGGGTGACCCGCCGCCGTTGCCGGTGCTTCCCGAACCGCCACCGGCACCGCTGGGGGTCCCGTTGGGGTTGCCGTTCGGATTGCCGCCCGGGGCGCCGTTGGGACTGCCGCCGGACTGTCCGCCGCTTTGGCCGCTGCCCGCGCCGCCGTGTCCGCCGCGACCGCCCCGGCCGGAGCCGCCGTCGGGACGCGGATTGCCGCCGGAACCGGTGCCGGTCTGTCCGGGACGGGAGTCGGAGCCGCCACTGCCGGAGCCCGGCGCGCTGCCTCCGGTGTCGCCGCCGCCGGGGGTCGAACCACCCAGGTGGCGACTGTCGGTGCCGTCGTCGGATTGGCTTCCCGCGCCGGTGCCGCCCCCCCCGAGCACTCCGTGCTCGAGGTCGCCGCCGACCCGACCGCCGACCGCGCCGCCAGCCACGCCACCGGCCTCGCCGCCCTCGAAACCGTCGGGAGAGCCGCCGGGCGCGCCCTGAGCCGAGCCGGTGGGTGAACCACCCGAACCGCCACCGGTACCCGGGTTCGTCCCGGTGCCGCCGCCCGGCCGGGAACCGGAGCCGCTGCCGGTTCCGGTCGCACCGCCGCCGGGTCCGGCCCCGGCCGCGCCGGTGCCGCCTCCCGGCGCGGTTCCGGTGCCGCCCCCTCCGGTTCCGGTGCCGGTGGCACCCGAGCCGGGTCCGGTCCCGGTCGTGCCGGTGCCGCCGCCTCCGGTCCCGGTGCCGGTTCCCTCACCGCCGCCGGTTCCGGTTTCGGGGGTCGTGGACCCGTCGCCGCTGTTGGTGCCGGTTCCGGCGTCCGTGCCGGTGCCGGTGCTGCCCGCGCCGTTGCCGTCCGGGCCTGTGGTGCTCTCGCCCGAGCCGGTGCCCGATTCGGTGCCGGTGCCGTCTGCGGAGGCTTCGCCGCCGCCCGGGCCGGTCGAGGTGGTCGAACCGGCACCGCCGCCGTCACCGGTTTCCGCACCGCCACCCTCGGCGGTGCTGGAGCTCTCGTCGATCGAGGCGTCCGTCGCGGCCGCGTCGGCGCTGTGGCTCGGCGTGCTGTTGCCGCCGCGCCGCCGCCTGGGGGTCACCCGCACGGTCGTGGCGTTGCCGCCCTGCCGCAGCACCCGACGCAGCAGCGCCAGGTACTCGCGTCGGCTCATGACGGTCGGAGCGTCCGAACCCGGCAACCGGACGATCGCCAGCTCACCCTGGTTCCACAATCGCACCTGGGCGGGTGTCAGGCGGACGCCGCGCAGCGCCTCCGGCAGTTCCGGCATCTCCACGACGTGGTGTTCGCCCTGTTGGGTCTCGGTCGTGGTGGTCTGGAGGCCGTTCGGGTCGGCGAAGGTGACCGGATTGTTGCGGACGTACACGTACAGGTTGGTGCCGTCGACCGGCCCCATCGGGTCGGCGCTGATCCAGCGTCCGGTCCAGGCCGCGTAGTAGCGGTGTCCGAAGTAGTACAGACCGGTGGCGTCGTCGTTCTCCTTGCCGGAGAAGCGATAGTCGCGCATCCGCACCTCGCGCAGCGAGTCACCGGCCACGAAGGCGGTGCCGCCGAACGGGAAGTACTCCTCGTAGCTGACCACGGCCCCGGCCTCGTCGAGTTCGAGCTCGGCCGAGTCGAGGTGGTTGCCCAGTGGGTACCGCACCCGCACGTCGTCGACGTCGTCGGTCTCGCGGCCGGTGGTGTCGGTGTTCCAGCGGTGGATCAGCGCGACCCGGCGGTTCTCGTCGGTGACCAATGAGGTCAGACGTTCCAGCAGCGTGGATCCGTTGGAGCGGATGCGTTTGATCTCGCAACCGTCGAGATAGATCTTCTCGGTGGTCTCGACCTGGCCGGAGACCAGCCGTGTGAAGACCTTGCGGACGCGCTGGCCCGCGCCGTCGTAGCAGTAGTACTCGGCGTCGTCGGGGTCGTCGTCGCGTTCGATGACGACCGCGCGCGACAGCGTGCCCCGGTAGCTCCACTCCATCCGGCGCAGGTGCGCCAGCCGGATCACGTTTCCGGCGTCGTCGAAGCGGTCCTCGGGGTCGGGGACGGTCACACCGGAGGGTTCCAGCGCCGGGAGGCTGCGGTTGGAGATCGACGAGATCCACATGTCGCTGACCCAGGTTCGGCTGGTTCCGTTGTGCCGCATGTATCGCCGGTTGCCGACCGCGTCGTACTCGTAGGTGCGGCTGTAGCGTTCCACGGCGGCGCCGTTGTTGAGGCTCAGATGCCGGGTGCCCTTGACCGTTCCGGCCCCGCCGGGGATGTAGTCGTGTTCCAGCAGCGCCTGGTGCACCCGCCCGGTGGCGTTGATCAGCCGGTAGGCGGCGTCATAGGTGTATGTGGACTCCGGCGAGACGGTCAGTCCCGTGATCGGGCCGCCGCCGGGTTGCTGCGCGTTGTCGCGGGCTCGGATCACGTTGCCCACCGGGTCGTAGGTGTACTCCACGTCGCTGAGGACCGTGGTGCCCCGGGTGGCGGTGCGCAGCGCGGTGCGGAAGGTCTCGGGGTCGTAGACATAGGACAGGTCGACGCCGTTGCCCAGTGCGGCGGCCACCCGCTCGCCCCTGGCGTTGTACTCGACGCCGTCCAGCACGTCGAGGTCGGTGACCTTGCCGTCCGTCGTGGACACTCGCACCCGGGTCAGTCCGCCGCCGGCCGCGTAGGTCATGGTGCGCACGCTGTCGTCGGCCAGCCGGGCCCGGGCCACCCGGGACACGGCGTCGTAGTCGTAGGCACTGGTGTGGGTCTCGGGATCGAGGGCGACCGGGCCCGACCAGTCGGGTTCGGTCGTGTAGTCGCTGGCCAGTCGCCGCGACACCCGCAGCACCTCGCCGAACGGACTGTAGGAGTCGAACTCCTCGGTACCGGCCTGGTCGCGTTGCCGCACCAGCAGTCCCCTGGCGTTGCGGTCGGCGCCGTCGGGCACCGCCTCGCCGTAGGTGAACTCCTGCACCCGGCGTCCGCCGACCTCGACGGCCGTCGGACGGTCGAGGCTGTCGTACTGGTGCCGGATGTGCTCGCCGTTGGGGGTCCAGCTGTGGGTCTCGCGGTCGTAGACGTCGATGACGCAGAACTCGATGCCGGCGTCGACGGAGTCGGTGCGCCACGAGCGATCCATCATGTCGCGGTAGTGCCGCAGGGCGGCGATGCCGCGCGCGTCGGTCGTGGTGATCTCCGAGCCGTGGACGTCACGGTCCACGGTGGTGACGCTTGGCGGCTGTCCCGCCGTGGTCACCTGCGATGTGGCCACGACGCCGCCGTCGGTGTCCAGGTAGGAGATCGTCGGGGTGTCGGCGTGCGGGACGGTCTGGTCGTAGGCCCGGCGTTCGGGTTCGGTGGCGGGCAGCGATTCGCGCAGCAGCCGGTAGCCGGAGTCCTGCACGGTGTCGTTGCCGTCGTAATCCGTCACCGACCAGGGGCCGCGTTCGATCCGCTCGAAGGTCTGGTTGGGGAAGTCGTGCCGCGTCAGCCGTCCCAGCGCGTCGTGGCGGTAGCGGTGCTCGGCGCCGAAGGTCGCCAGCTCGGTGTCGGATTCGTATGCGGGGGTGCCGGTGTAGAACGGTTCGTACAGCCGCACCGACTCCTGTTTGAGGTTGTAGCTGACGTGCCCGTCGGCCAGCCAGCGCTGCGGCACCGGCCCCAGGACCGGGTTGCCGTCGGGGCCGAGGATCAGGTCGCCGCCCTCGTCGCGCCGCACCGCGTCGCCGGGATCGACGAGCTTCTTGGTCTGGAGCGGACGACCGAATCCATCCACATAGGAGATGATGACACCGGTGCGGTCGGGGGTCGGTGCTCCGCCGTGCGACAGCTGTTCCCGGACCAGTCGCACCACGACGCTCGGGGCACCCAGCTCGTAGTGCATGAAGGACGCGGCGTTCTGGACGTACGCGTCGGGGTCGTCCAGCACCTCGGCCACGGTGGGCGCGGGCTGCGGGTTGTAGTCCGCCAACGGATCCTGCCCGTAGTCGACGCCGTCGACATCGCCGTGGACGGTGGCCACCGAGGCCACACCGAGCGGGTCGAGAATGGACTCGGTGACGGTGCCGTTGGGGTCGACGGTGCGGTTGACCGCGAGCCTGCGGTAGTCCAGGGACGCGGTGACGACGTTGTCCAGCGGATCGGTGACCGACACCGGCGCGAACTCGGCCGCGTCGTAGCCGTACACGGTGCGGCCGCCGTCGGGCCTGACCGCGCGTTCGACCAGGTTGAACCGCTCCCCGTAGTGCAGGGTCTCTCCCGAACGCCACCAGTAGCCCTCGCGCAGCGTGTATCCGGCCTGGGTCAGCATTCCGGCGGTGATCTCGCCGTCCCCGACGGTGTTGGCGAAACCGGTGGTCAGGCAGGCTTCCTCGGAGTGGTGGGGCCGCGTCACCGCGCCGACCTGCCCGTGCGGCAGCGCGGCGGTGCCGGAGTTGTTCCAGAAGTACGCGCGCCGGGCCCCGATCAGTCGCGCGGTGGGGAACGGCGACGGGGTCGCGTCGAAGGCGATGGCGGTGTCGACCGCGTCGGCGATCTCCTGGCGCAGCGCGAGGTAGTCGAAGATCCCCGACTCCCCGGGGAGGAAGCCGGTGAGTTCGTACTCGTCGCTGGCGACGTCGATGCCCGGTTCCCAGCGCTGTGGCTCGTCGACGGTGAGCGCGTTCAGCCGGAACGCGGCCATCCGCAACTTGGTCTGCTGTGGAGTGTCGGCGGTGCCTCTTCGGGGATAGCTGACGTTGCACCGCAGTGAGGCGATGCCCTCGGCGGTGACGTCCAGGGTCATCTCGTGGGTGAGACGGGGATCGTCGGCGACTCCCTCGTAGACGGCGGCCAGCCGCTGTGCCCGGTAGGCGCCGACGGAAACGTCGTGCCCGGTCACGCCCTCGGCCAGTTTCCGCGCGCCGTAGGACAACCGAGTCACGGCCAGCGGCACGGCCTCGCGTTCTCCCAGCGGTGTCACCGGGAAGCACTCCTCGCGCAGCGGACGCCCCGCCAGGCCCACGACGGCGTGCTCGTACTCGCCGGGCAGCAGCGCCGCCGCGTCGTCCACGACGTGGAACGGCAGCGGTGCCTCGTCCGGGTCGCCGTTCCAGGCGTCGATGAGCCGCGGCCGGTTGGTCCCGGGGTGGAACCATTGCCGCACGCACGAACCCACGGTGTCGGGCCCCGCGTCGCCGTCGGTGTCCCAACGGTCGACGGCGCCGAACATGAGCAGCCGCTCCTCGTGGTCGAACCGTCCATCGTGGTACTCGAACCGACTCAGCGCCCGGGCTCCCCCCACCAGGTCCCGGGTCTCATGCGAGTTGACGACGGTCGTGTGCGACGGCAGTTTCGTGCTCCACTTGCGATTCGCGCGCCGGTCGCGCAGATAGTGCTCCGCCGAGGTCGTGTAGGTCAGCGAGTGCCGGGCCCCGGTTCCGGTGTCGAGCTCCGTGATCAGGTGCGGCTTGATCCCACTGGTCAGCCGCAGGAACCGGATGTCGTCGGCAGAGTCGGGATACGGCGAGGACCACACCAGACACGGGGTGCCGTCGCCCAGGAAGTCCAGCACCCGAACCGTCGACAGATTGTCCACACTCACCGGAATCCGGCCACCGGGCAGCAACCGGTTCCCGGACGCGTTGTACCACCAGCGGACCTCGTTGGCCCCCAGGTACACGATGTCGGCGGTACCAGTGCCGTCGAGATCCACCAGCAGCACCCGATTGACGTCGAACTCGTGGTCGGGCGCGAACACCGGCGCCCCCGCCATCAACACCGGCTCCCCGAACCGGCCCCGTCCATGCTGCGGCCAGTACTCAACCCGCCCGTTGCGCACCCGCACCTGATCGGCCATACCGTGCCCGCACATGTCGGCGAACCGGAAGTCGACCTGCCCCACCTCGGCGAACGGCGCGTCGGCCGCCGCCGGAAGCTCATGCGTCACCGGATCCCCGAACCCCCGCTCCCCCAGCGACGGATACCAGGTGAACCGCTCCGCGTCGGCGAACACCAGCTCGGCCCGGCCATCCCCGTTGACGTCCAGCCACTGCGCCCGCCCCTGCGCCGACTCCAGGTGCGGCAACTCCTCGAAGCTGCGGAAGCCCCGCCACGTCTCGGTGTCCCGGTCGAACGCGTAGAACCCACCGCTGCGGCCGTGCAGCACCGCCAGGTTCGGGTTCCCGTCGGCGTCGAAATCCGCCAGCGCCACCTGATCCAGCGCGTAAGCGGGCCGGGCACCCACCAGTGTCTGCTGCCCGAACCGCCCGTTCCCCTCGTTGCTCTTGTACAACCACGCCTGCGGCGTCTCGGTCAGAATCCCCGGCAGCCCGTCCCCGTACAGGTCCATCCAATGGTTGCGCCCCGTGATGCCCCCCGGCGTGTTCCGAGCCGCCTCGACCGGCGCGTCCCCGAAATAACCCTCCACTTCGGGCTCGGTATACGTGAACGACAGCGGGGGCACACTCCTGTCGTCCTCCCCACTGAAACCCGTGTAGTTCACCGCGGTCAGCCGACTGCCCGACTCGTCCAACACGTGGTCCAGATCGTAAGCGGCGACGAGTTCCTCCCCACCCAACGCCGCGAACTCGTGATACTGAGCGATCCGCTCACACAACCGATAGGTACGGACCTCAAAACCCGCGGTGTACGTCGAATACGCGTCGGGCCTGGCGGTGTACTCCAACTCCACCCGCAACCGCCAGGTATTGCCCTCCGGCACCGCCTCGTCCGGACCCAGCGGCTCCGAATTACCATAGTAGACATTCCTGAGGTACCGCTGCGCCGTCGCCCCACCCCGCCCCCGCTCGAACGGCTCGTTGCGGTCCCACTCATCCAGGGTCGAGCGGTCCTCTTTGTCGTACTCGTAGAACACCGCGTTCCCAGCGGTGTCGAACTGCCGCTCCACCAACCACGAGAACACCCGCCCCGGCTCCTCGGGATCGAAGATCCGCGTCGAGTCATCCGGGTTCAGCCCGTATATGGACAGCGTGTTCGAGGTGTCCCGGGTACGCCAGTGCACCCGCCCGGTCTCATCGTTCGTCCACTGTTCCACCCGAATGTGCGAGTCCTCGCGCCGAGCCCGCCAGCGCTTCACGGTGTAACCGTCGACCCCGAAGGTCTCACTGGTGGGAACCAGTTCCCCAGACAGACTGAACGAGTACACCTCCGAGCTGTCATAACTCGGCAACCGCCCCCGGGTCCCCACGGACACGGCCAGCTGCCCGTCCAGCGCCCACCCCGTCCCGAACGGCGACGGCGTCCCGGTCGAGTCATACCGAAGGCTCAACTGTGGACCGAACCCACCCCTCCCGAGCGTCAGCTCCAGGGGCACACTGATGAGAGCCCGCCCCGTCAGGGGGTCCACCCGCACTTGATGTTTGACAGCCAGTTCGGCGGGATCTTTCCCGGATAGAGTGATTCCCAAGTCAGTGCTCATCGCGGCACCACCATTTCTGAGCGCAGGCATGTACGTCTGGACACAACAGACTTATCGACCGCGGCGACAGATTCGTGCCGGTTATCTCACGCGACGCTACGGGGAACGGTAATCGCGCGAGCATGCGGAGAGTGAGAGCCTAAGTACCCTGAAGGACTGTGCTTTCGTAGTTATTCTGAGTGATCAGCCGTTCGGGTAGCACTTAGGACGGAGGGTTGAGTTCGAGGATGCCAAGCGCGGGAAGGTAAACGCGTGCTCCATCATCAGCTCGGCCGCTCGCGGCGCGTCAATACCGGAGGCGGGCTTCCAGGGGCCAACGTTGCCACCACGCGCACTGGGGTGCCTCAGAAGACCGCCTCGACCACCATCGTCAACCAAGCCTGGATCTCCGATGCCGCCGCGACAACCGGGTCGTCGGTGTCACCACCTGCGGCCACTCTCAGCTCATACCACCCGTAATAGGCGACATAGGCACCCGCGACCAACAGCAGCGCCCCGGCGATCCGGCTGACGAGCGGAAGCGCCCGGCGCACCCGCTTCACCAGCCCGTCCTTGGCCAGCGCGATCGCCAGTGACACCACGCCGATCACCAGCCCCATGCCCAGCGCGTAGGCCAGATACAGACCCACGCCCGCCACGACGGACTCGGTGCGGAACGTCGACACCACGACGGCCAGGAACGGCGCGATGGTGCAACCCAGTGAGGCGATGGCGAACGCGGCACCGAACACCGTCATCGACACGAAGGAACGCCGGACCTTCGGTCCGCCCAGTTTGGGCACTATGGACGGCAGCTCGCGGCCGAGGGCCAACCAGACTCCGGCCGCGACCAGCAGCAGTCCGATGACGATCGTCAGCCATGGCAGGTGCTGGGTGAGCCAGGGTGCGAACGGGGCTATGGCCACACCGAACAGTCCGAACACGAGCACGAATCCCAGCGTCATGGCCGCGGTGAGTGCCAGGGCTCGGGCGATCGTCGTCCACCAACGGCGGGTGGTGGGTTCCTCGTCTCCGGTGATCAGGAAGGTGGCGTAGGCGGGCAGGAGTGCGAACCCGCATGGGTTGACGGCGGCGAGCGCCCCGGCCACGAGGGCCAGGGCGAAGGGGAAGTCGGACACCGGTTAGCCCGCCAGGTCGGCGATCTTGGCGCCGAGGTCGGCGTCGGCGATGCTGCCGGTGAAGGTCACCTTGCCGTCGCCGTCGATGAGTACGTAGGTGTGCTGGCTGGTGACCTCGAACTTCTTCCACACCTTGCCGTCGGGGTCGGCCAGGTTGGTGATGTCGTCGATGCCGTGGTCGGCCACGAACGTGGTCATGTTGTCCACGCTGTCGTCCAGCCCGGCGACACCGACGACGCTGACGTTGTCGTTGGCTTTGGCCGCCTTGGCGACCTCGTCGGATGCGCCCTGGACACCACGGGGCCCAGAACCACAGCACCACCGGCTTGCCCGTGAGGCTGGAGCCGTCGAAGGATTTGCCGTCGATCGTCTTGCTCTTGAAGGACAGCGAATCGGGTGTTCCCTTGTCGGAGCTGTCGTTGTCGGTCGAGGTTTCGGTGTCCTTCTTGTCGTCGGCGACGGGATCGCCGCCGCTGCCGCATCCGGAAAGGGCGAACGCGACAACGGCGGTCAATACGATGGCAAGTCCACGGATTGTTCTCATATCGGGGACATTAGGACGCCTATGGGCGCAAGACCCTTACGAAATCATGACGAGTCACCGGTTCCGGTGGATCAACGATCGCAGCAGGGTCTCGGCCGGGCCCGGTATGCCCTTCAGTGCCAGCGTTCGCGCCAGCGAGACGCCGACGAGCCACACCAGGAACGCGATGACGACGGCTCCGGCCTTGTGCACCTGCGTGCCGAGACCAACGAGGTCGTAGTTCATCAGGAGTGCCAGGCTCAGCGAGATGAACAGGTACACGCTCATCGATCGCTGTCCCGCCGCCGCCAGTGTTTTGGTGATCGTGGTCTGGCGCCGCTCCATGCGCATGCCCAGCAGACCGAACAGCGCGGTGTAGCCGATACCGGCGAACACGCCGGTGAGTACCTGGATCGTCGACAGCACACCGAATCCGTAGTCGCTGACGTCGAATGCTCCAGCCCCGGCCAGCGCCGACGGCAGTGCTCCGGCGACCGAGGCCGAGATGCCGACGATGGCGAGGCGCTTCAGCAGTACCTGGTGTTCGTGCGGGCGTTCCAGCAGTCCCTTGCGGGCGGCCCAGATGCCGATGACCACGAACAGCAGCATCGGGAAGATGAACGTGTTGCCCAGTGGTCCGGCCACGATGGCCGCGATCCGGGTGAGCCAGTCCCCCATCGTCGTGTAGCCGGGGTGGATGAACGGTTCGGAGCTGGAGCCCGTGGCACCGGCGCTGACCATCATGAGCGCCACGGTGACCGCGTAGAACGGGGTCAGGATCGCCAGCGCCTTGCCGAGTTTGAGGGTGGGGCGGTACAGCAGCCATCCGATCGTCAGTCCCGCGACGCCGTACGCCGCCAGTACTTCGCCGCTGTACGCGAGTAGCGTGTGGACGGTTCCGAAGACGATCAGCCATAGGCTGCGGCGGCGCAGGATTCGCTTGGACTCCGCGTCGGTGAGTCCCTTTCGTTTGGCGCCGTTGACCAGCATGACCAACCCGTAGCCGAACAACACCCCGAACATGGGGAACGCCCGGTTCTCCAGCAGCAGGGTGGTCAGGAAGCTGACGATGTGGTCGATGGCGGAGCCGCCGGGGCGATGGCCGTAGCCGCCGACCGAGCCCGTGGTCACGTAGATCGGGGCGTAGGCCATGGCGATGAGCAGCAGCATGAAGCCGCGGGCCAGGTCGGGGGTGAGGATGCGGCGGGTCGGGGTGGCGGTCTCGGTGAGGGTTCTCGCCGCGGGCAGATTGTTCACTGTGGACTCCAGGTGGCGTTCTGTTGTGCCGAAACGAATGCACCATCGAGTCTTCCGACGCGGTACAGCGGACACAATGGGGAAACTCCCACCCTCGGGGTCTGCGTTACCCCACCGTGCGGGGGTGCGAAAACCGCTTGTCAGGACAAAACGTCCTCTGGCAGGCTCACCCGATGCCGGAAACCGTGATTCCCGTACTGCGTTGGCAGTTCGACCTGACCTGGGCCCTGTTCGAGATCCACCTGGAGCCGTTGTCCGACGCGGACTGCCTGTGGGAGCCCGCCGATCGGTGCTGGACGGTGCGAAAGGGTGACGACGGGGTGTGGCGCGCGGACTTCTCCGAGACCGAACCCGAACCGGCTCCGGCGACGACGGCGGGCTGGTTGACCTGGCACATCGGCTGGTGGTGGTCCTCGGCGCTGCGGGCCGTGGCCGGGGAGGCCCCGTATGCGCCCGGGGAGGTCGCCTGGCCGGGAAATGCCGCCGCGACCGTGGACTGGCTGCGGTCGCTGAAGGCGGAGTGGACGAAGTATCTGGACGGGTTGACCGAGGCGGATCTCGGTGCCCCGGCGCCGTTTCCGTGGCCCGACGGCGAGCACACCGTGGCCCGGCTGCTCGCGTGGCTGAACGCCGAGCTGATGAAGAACGTCGCCGAGATCGGTCACCTGCGGCTTCAGCGCGCCGCCCTGGGGCAGACGCGCTGAAGCCCTTGGGCGTCAGGTGATCCGCAGGATGCCCAGTCGCTGGGTGGCGCGGGTCAGGGCGACGTACAGGTCGCTGTGACCCCGGCCCGATTCGGCGACGATGGCGTCGGGGTCGACGACGATGACGGCGTCGAACTCCAGTCCCTTGGCGTCGCGGACCGCGAGGACCGTGACCGACTCGGGGCTGCCGATGGCGTCGTTGATCTCGCCGATGCGCTGGCGGGGACCGATGACGCCCAGGCGTCCGCTGTCGAGGCCGTCCAGTTCGGCGCCGACGCGTTTGCGCAGCGCGACGTCGAGGTCGACGTCGGCGACGGTCTCCTCCCACGGCGGGACACCGGTGGCGCGCACCGCCCGGGGGACCCGGGCGTCGGGGTCGATGTGGGCCAGTTCGACGGCGGCGCGTTCCATGATCTCGGCCGGGGTGCGGTAGCCGACCGACAGTTCCTCCAGCCGCCAGCGCCGCACGTAGGGTTCCAGGATCTGGTTCCAGGACGCCGCACCGGCTTCCTCCCCGGCCTGGGCGAGGTCGCCGACGATGGTCATGGAGCGGCTGGGGCTGCGGCGCATGATCATCCGCCAGGCCATCGCCGACAGTTCCTGGGCCTCGTCCACGACGATGTGCCCGAAGGTCCATTCCCGATCGGCGGCGGCACGCTCGGCTGTGGACAGATACTCGTCCTCGGCGTGCCGTTCGCCCAGCAGGGTCTTGTCGATGACGTCGGTGGCCATGATGAGGTCGGCGTCGGGGTCGGCCTCGTCCTCCAGGTCGATGGAGCGGGAACCGAACACGATGTCGAGCACGCCCTGCGCGTAGGCGGCGCGGGCGCTGTCGCGACGGGCCCGGCGGGCGCGCGCCTCGGAGTCGTCCAGGTCGCCGAGCAGTTCGGCGGCCTCGTCCAGCAGCGGCACGTCCGAGGCGGCCCAGCCGCTGTGTGGGCCGCGGGCCAGCCGGGCGCGCTGTTCAGCGTTCAGGTGCGGCATCGCGACGGCCATGCGTTTGGAGGAACCGAACAGGCCCGCCAGCAGCTGCTGCGGGGTCAGGTTGGGCCACAGCCAGTCCATGACGGCCAGGACCTCCGACTCACCGGACAGTTCGCGGCGGATCTCGGCCAGATCGGCTTCCGACAACAGGTTGTCGCCACCCAGGGGGTCGGCGCCGACTCGCTGGGCGGCGGCCTCGGTGAACGCGTCCAGGACGGCCTCCCGCAGTACCTCGCGGGCCTGGTTGTGCCGCTTGCCGCTGGCGCGGGCCTTGGCGCGGGCCCGCTCGCAGGTCTGTCGGTCCAGGACGAGTTTGCCGTACTCGGTCTCGGCGTCGACGACGGTCTTGGGCAGCTGCTGCCGGTCGGCGACAGCCGCGGCGATGACGTCGACCATCGCGATGTCGCCCTTGACGGCCGCGACCCCGGGATCCTCCTCCCGGGTCGCCTCGACACCCGGGTACAGAGTGGACATCGTACGCAGCAGGACGTCGGTCTCGGCCAGTCCCGGCAGCACGTCGCCGATGTAGCCCAGGAACGTCGAGTTCGGGCCGATGAGCAGCACCCCCCGGCCCGCGAGTTTCTCGGCGTGTTCGTACAGCAGGTACGCGGCCCGGTGCAGCGCGACGGCGGTCTTGCCGGTGCCCGGACCGCCCGCCACCACCAGGATCCCGTCCAGTTCGGACCGGATGATGGCGTCCTGTTCGGACTGGATCGTGGCCACGATGTCGCGCATCTTGCCGGTGCGCTCGGCGTCCAGGGCGGCCATGAGCGCGGCCTCCCCGGTCAGCTCCTCGTGCCAGGAATCCCGGGGCGCCCCCAGGTCCAGCACCTCGTCGGTAACGCCGGTCACCTTGCGCTGCCTGGTGTTGATGTGGCGCCTGCGCCGCACGTCACCGGGACGGGCGGCGGTCGCCAGATAGAACTGCCGCGCCGCCTCGGCCCGCCAGTCGATGAGCAGCGGATTGTGCTCGGCGTCCAGGATCCCGATCCTGCCGATGTGGCGCACCTCGCCGTCGGTCAGGTCGAGCCGCCCGAAACACAGGTCGTTCTCCACCGCCGTGAGCTTCACCATGTCCTGTGTGTACTTGGTAGCGACGGACTCCCGGAACCGCTGTGCCACCGGAGTGTCCTCCGACTGCAACAGCACCTCCGCCCGCCGCGTCTCGGCCCGTTCCCGCAGCGCGTCGAGCCGTCCGTAGACCTCGTCCAGGTGCCGCTGCTCCTCGGCGAGAGTCTCGGCTCGCGTCGCATCCACCCGATTTGACAAATGCGCTCCTCGTCTGATAGCATTCACCGTACGACAGTCTATTTTTGACTGTCCATTTTTTCGCCAACTGACGACTATAGCACGTCAGGCATGTCGCGCCCACATTCAATTCTGCCCGTGAAGCGGCCGCGTAACAATCGTGAAACGACGGCGACGCGACATTCCCAAGTTCACCCGCCAGTGCCATAATCAGCCACCAGCATCTGCCAACGAGAGGAACTTGATCGTGCGCGGCTCAATGGTGGCTGGTCGCTACCGTCTGGACGACCGGATTGCTAGCGGCGGTCAGGGCGAGGTGTGGCGTGGCTTCGACACCCGGCTGGAACGTCCGGTGGCGATCAAACTACTGCACTCGGGGCTTTCTGGCAATGAGCGCTTCCGCACTCGCTTCCACCAGGAGGCCAAGGCGGTGGCGGCGCTGCAGGCGCCCGGAATCGTCGGTTTGTACGACTACGGCGAGGACCAGACCGCGGACGGAATCTCGTCCTATCTGGTCATGGAGTTGGTCAACGGTCCGTCGCTGGCCAACCTGATCCGGGAACGCGGACGGCTCGACCCGCGCGAGGCGATGCGGATCGTCGCCGAGACCGCCGACGCCCTGGAATCGGCGCACCGGGTCGGTCTCGTGCACCGGGATATCAAGCCCGCCAACATCCTCATCACCTCCGACGGTCACCCCAAGATCGTGGACTTCGGTATCGCGCGTGCCAAGGGCGAGGCGGGACTGACCGAGACCGGCATGGTGATGGGCACGGTGGCCTACGCGTCGCCGGAGCAGTTGTGCGACAACAACCTCACCGGTTCCTCCGACATCTACTCGCTGGGCATCGTGGCGCACGAGTGCCTCAGCGGCCGTCAGCCCTTCCACTCCGACTCCCCCGCCGCCGCGATCCAGGCGCAGCTCAACCAGCCGCCGCCCCCGCTGCCCGGTGACATCCCCAAGCCGGTGGCCGACGTGGTGCGCAAGGCGCTGGCCAAGGACCCCCGCGACCGGTGGGCCTCGGCGTCCGAGTTCGCGCAGGCGTGCCGCGACGCGGGTTCCGGCGGCGGCACCACGGTGCTGCTGGCCTCCGCGGCCGCGGCCACGCAGGTCATGCCGCAGAACACCCAGGTGATGCCCCGCAACACCGGCCAGATGGGCCGGGCGGTGCCGCCCCGGCGCCCCGAACCGCCGATGCCGCCGCCGCGCGATCCGGAGCCCGAGGAGAAGAAGGGCAAGGCGGTGCCGATCCTGGCGACGCTGGCGATCGTGGCCGTCCTGGCGGCACTGCTGGTGCTGTGGAGCCCGTGGAGCCGGGGCGAGCCGGAGCCGAACGCCGACAACACGACCTCGGCGAAGAAGGACACCGCGACCTCGGACGAGGAGACCACCGAGGACGAGACCACGGAGGACGAGCCGACCTCGGAGGACGAGCCGACCAGTGACACGCCCACGACGGGGCCGGAGCTGGTCGCGGTGCCGGACAGCACCGGGAAGCTCGCGGGCCAGTACCAGGACGAACTGACCAGTGCCGGACTGCGACCCAGCATGACCGAGGATCCGACCGGACAGGGTCAGGCGTGCTCGATCACCTCTGTCGATCCCGAACCGGGAACCGAGGTCGCCCAGGATTCCGTGGTGACGGTGACGTTCATCGGCACCGCGGCGGATTGCGACGTCGACAGCTGACGAGATGAGGCGCGTCCATGAGCCAGGTGACACCGCGACCTGAGGACCGGCCGGACAGGAGCGGCAGGACGCCGCTGATTCTGGCGGTGGTCGCGGTGATCGCCGTCGTGGGCGCGGTGCTGGTGCTGTGGAGCCCGTGGGACGGCGGCGGGCCCGAACCGGCCCCCAGCGGCTCGACGTCGGCGTCGAAGGGCCCTGAGACCTCTGAGTCGGAACCGGAGCCGAGTCCTTCGGACAGCGGGAAAGCCACGGACGACGCGGAGGTCGAGCGCGTCCCGACGGTCATCGGGATGCCGGTGCAGCTGGCCTACCGGGAGGTCAAGGACAAGTTCAGCGACGTGCGTCTCGTCGCGGACGCGAACGGCGCCGGTGAGGCGTGCGTGGTGTTCGCGCAGGATCCCGAGTCGGGTGAGCATCCGAGGAGCACGACCGTCACGCTCACCTACGCGGGCACCGAGTCCGAGTGCGGCACCTGAGGCGTCGGGTCAGTCCTTGACCAGGGCGCCGCTCAACGCGGCTCCCGCCAGGTCCCGGCATTCGTCCATGGTGTGCCGAGACAGGGCGTGACGGACGGCCGCCAGCGCGCGAGCCGACATCGACAGGCTCGTCACCCCCAGGCCGGTCAACACGACGGCGAGGTCGGGGCGGGCGGCGGCTTCGCCGCAGACACCGACCGGGGTGCCGCTGGCGGCCCCGGCTTCGGCACAGCGGGCGATGAGCCGCAGCAGGGCCGGTTGGGCGGGGTCGAGCAGGTCGGGCATGGCCGAGGACTGCCGGTCGGCGGCGAACAGGTACTGGCTCAGGTCGTTGGAGCCGATGCTGAGGAAGTCGACGACTTCGACGAGGTCTTCGGCGAGCAAGGCGATGGCGGGCACCTCGACCATGACACCGACCTTCTCCAGTCCGGCCCAGCGGGCCCGGGCGGCGAAGTCGGAGGCTTCGGCGACGGTGGACACCATCGGGGCCATGACGCGCACGTCGGCTCCGGTGTCGGAGGCGGCTTCGGCGATCGCCGACAGCTGGGTGTCCAATATGTTGGGTTGCTGGCGGGCCAGCCGCAGACCCCGGACTCCCAGGGCGGGGTTGGGTTCGCCGGTCTGGGACAGGAACGGCAGCGGCTTGTCGGCACCGGCGTCCAATGTGCGCACGACGATGGGGCGGTCGCCCATCGCCTCGAACACCTCGCGGTAGGCGGTGTTCTGCTCGGTCAGGGTGGGGGCGGTGGTGCGGTCCAGGTAGAGCAGTTCGGTGCGGAACAGGCCGACGCCCTCGTAGTCGCCGTCGGACGGCAGGTCGGCGGCGGAGCCGATGTTGGCCAGCAGCGCGACCCGGTGGCCGTCGGAGGTCCGGCCGGGGCCGGTGGCGGTGGCCTCGGCCTGGCGGCGGGACTGTTCGGCGGCGACGACCCGGGCCACCTCCGCGTCGTCGACGGCGGTGGTGACGGTGCCCTCGGTTCCGTCCACACTGATCAGTGTGTCGTCGTCGAGGTCGAGGACGTTCGGACAGCCGACGACGGCCGGTAGTCCGGCGGCGCGGGCCAGGATGGCGGTGTGGCTGGTGGGGCCGCCGGTCTCGGTGACCAGTGCCAGCACCATGGACGTGTCGAGGCCCGCCGTGTCGGCCGGGGCCAGGTCGGCGGCGACCAGGATGAAGGGGTGACCGGGATCGGGGATGCCGGGGCTGGGTTGGCCGAGGCAGTGCGCGACGGCGCGGTTGCGCAGGTCGTCCAGGTCGCTGACGCGTTCGGCGAGGAAACCACCGGCCGCCTGGAACGCCTCGCGGTGGACCGCGATGGCGGCGTCGATGGCGTGCGGCGCGTCGGCTCCGTTGCCGATGTTGGTGGTGATGGCCTCGGCGAGCATGGGGTCCTCGACGATCATCGCCTCGGCGTTGAGGATGTCGGCTCCGGCGCCGGTGGTGGCGGCGGCGCGGGCGCGCAGGGTTCGCGCCACCGCCGCCAGGGCCTCGGCCGCGCGGGCCTTCTCGGCGTCGGTGTCGGTGACCGGCGCCGGTGCGGGCAGTCGGGGTGGCGGGGCGAGTTTGCGGACCGGTCCGGCCGCCAGGCCGGGGCTGACTCCGATGCCGCGCAGGGTTTCTGACATGTCCGGCTCCGTTTCCGGTGGCGACTGCGGCCCGGCGGTTGGCGGGGCGTCCACTGCCACAGTGGACGCCGGTGCTGGTTTCCGCTCCGCCGGGCCGGGCTGGGGTTCCGGGACCGGGGGCCGGGGCGGCGTGCTGGTGCTCGCCGCCTCCCCTCCAGTGGCCCGCGTCGGTTCCGGTGGTGGCCGTTCAGGCATTGTCGGGTTCCGCGTCGAGGTCCCGGGCCAGCAGTGCGGCCAGGGTGTCCAAAGCGGAGTCGGCCTCGGGTCCGTCGTCGGCCTCCAACGTGACCTCGGTGCCCTGGTGGGCGCCCAGCGCCATGACGGCCAGCAGGCTGCGCGCCGGTACCGCGGCCTTGGCCGCCGTGCTGATGCGGACCTCGACGGGCTGTTCGGACGCGGCTTCGACGAACAGCTTCGCCGGGCGCGCGTGCAGACCGGAGGACGATCCAATGGTGACGGTTCGGGTGGCCATGGCGTTTCCTTCTAGGGTTCGATGGTGACCTTGATGGCTTCTCCACCTGCGACGATGTCGAAGGCTTCGATCGCGCGGTCCAGTGGCAGCCGGTGGGTGATCAGGTCGGCGACGTTGACGGCGCCCGAGGCGATGAGCCGCAGGGCTTCCGCGTTGTGCGCCGGGGAGGATCCGTTGGCGCCCACGACCGTCAGCTCGCGGTAGTGGACCAGGTTGGCGTCCAGCGAGATGACCGGGTTGTCCTTGGGCAGGCCGCCGAACAGGCTCACCCGGCCGCCGCGGGCCGCGGTCAGCAGCGCCTGTTCCTGGGCGGCACCCGAGGCGGCGGCGACGATGGCGACGTCGATGCCGCGTCCGCCGGTCAGTTCGGCGACGGCCTCGACCAGGTCGGTGTCGCCGCTGCAGATGGTGGCGTCCGGGGAGACGATCCCGGCGGCCAGGTCGAGCCGTTTGCGGCTCAGGTCGGCCAGGAACACCCGCGACGCGCCGCGCGCCCGGGCCAGCCGGACGTGCAGGCAACCGATCGGGCCGGAGCCGATGACCAGGACATCGTCGCCGACACCCACCCGCGCCAGTTCCTGTCCGTTGAGGACACACGCGAGCGGTTCGGCCACCGACGCCTCGGCGAAGCTCAGCTCCTCCGGGATCCGGTTGAGGCCGTCGACGGCGAGCACCTTGGCCGGTACCACCACGTGGCTGGCGAAGCCGCCGTCGTAGTGGTATCCCATGGACTCCTGGTTGGGGCACACCGTCATCCGGCCCGCCTTGCAGATCTCGCACTGTCCACACGGGATCGCGGCGATGACCTGGACCCGGTCGCCGACCGCCCAGTCGGCGACGCCGTCGCCGAGTTCGGCGATCTCACCGGCGATCTCGTGCCCCATGACGCGGGGCGGGACGATGTGGTGGTGCCCGAACCGGGAGATCTTGACGTCGGTGCCGCAGGTGGAGCAGGCGCCGACCCGAAGCAGTACCTCGCCGGGGCCGGGCGAGGGCGCCGGGGCATCCTCAATGGCCACATTGCCGGGCGCGTGGAACCGAACCACCTTCATACCGCACTGTCCTTTCCTATGGATTCCAACAGGTTGAGCACCGTCTGGGCGTCGGTCGCCTCGCGCAGCCGCTCGGCCGAGTCGGGGTCCATCAGGACCTCGGCCAGCGCCGACAACAGCTCGACGTGTCCCTCGCCGCGCGCGGCGATCGCCACGCACACCCTGACCTCGGACCCGCCCCAGTCGACGCCGTCGGGGAACCGCAGCACCGCCAGCGCGTCCCGGGTGATCGCGGACTTGGACGCGACGGTGCCGTGCGGTATCGCCACGCCCTCCCCCACGTAGGTCGAGATGGACTTCTCGCGCTCCAGCATCGCGTCGACGTAGTCCGGTGTCGCCGCGCCGATCTCGACCAGGACCTCGCCGCAGCGGCGGATCGCGGTGTCGCGGTCGGCGGCGGTCTCGGTCAGCCGCACGGCGTTTTCGGTCAGCAGCTCAGACATTCAGGACTCCGCCCTTCTTGATGGTCGCGATCAGCGAGGTCACCGCCGGGTCGCCGAGGAACACCTGGATCGGGATGACCGGTTTGCCGGGGGCCGTGGATCGCGCCCGTTCGGCCAGCCCCTCGTGGCAGATGATCACGTCGGCGTCGGCCGGGATCGCGTCGACCGGGGTGTGTTCCACGGTGACGTCGTGGTCCTTCAGTTGTTTGCGCAGCTGGCTGGCCAGCATGACGCTGGATCCCATTCCGGCGTCGCAGGCGACGACGATCTTGCTGATGTCCTCCACCCGCAGTTCCGCCGCGATCTCGGTCCGGTCGGCGTCGGTTTCGGGACTGGTGGCGGGGGCCGGGATCGCCACCGCGGCACCGGTGTCGGCGGTGGGGGCCGTCTCGACGGCGGCAACAGCCTCGTCGGCGGGGTCGGCCTTGCGTCCGAAGCCCAGCAGCAGCCCGGCGACCGCGAAGGACGCCGCCGCGGCCAGCACGACTCCGGTCATCATCCCGACCAGGTTTCCGGGCGGGGAGGTCAGCCAGAAGGCGAAGATGCTGCCCGGCGCCGGTGCCGAGGTGAGGCCCACGCCGGTGATCATGAAGGTGGCCACGCCGGTGACGCCACCGGCCATGACGGCCAGGATCAGGCGCGGCTTCATGAGCACGTACGGGAAGTAGATCTCGTGGATACCGCCCAGGAACTGGATGGCGATGGCGGCCGGGGTGCTGCCGCGCAGTTTGCGGGGGCCGAAGAACAGGAACGCCAGCAGCAGACCGAGACCCGGGCCGGGGTTCGACTCGATCATGAACAGAATGGACTGTCCGGTTTCCTTGGACTCGACGGTGCCCAGCGGCGTGAACGCGCCGTGGTTGATGGCGTTGTTGAGGAACAGGACCTTGGCCGGTTCCACGATCAGCGAGGCCAGCGGCAGCAGGTTGTGTTCCACCAGCCATTTGACCTGGTCGCCCAGGAACACGGTGACCTTGCTGATGACGGGTCCGATGCCCCACAACCCGAGCATCGCCAGGCCCGCCCCGAGGATCCCGGCCGAGAAGTTGTTGACCAGCATCTCGAAGCCGGGCTTGATCCGGGACTCCAGCGGCTTGTCGATCAGCTTCATCAGGTAGGCGGCCAGTGGGCCCATGATCATGGCGCCCAGGAACATCGGCACGTCGGCACCGACGACGATGCCCACTGTGGCCACGGCGCCGATGACGCCGCCGCGGTGGCCGTGCACCATCCGGCCGCCGGTGTAGGCGATCAGCAGCGGCAGCAGCATCTTGACCATCGGGTCGACGAGTGCGGCCATGGTCTCGTTGGGGATCCAGCCCTTGGGGATGAACAGGGCGGTGATCAGGCCCCAGGCGATGAAGGCGCCGATGTTCGGCATGACCATTCCCGCCATATGGCCGCCGACCCGTTGGATTCTGGCTTTGATGCTGGTGTCCGTCGCTGCGGGGATCTTGTTCGACATTGGGGTACTCCGAGGGGGCGGGTGCCGCGATCGCTGTCCCGGCACCGGTGACTTATGAGTCCATATGAGATAGAGGGGTGAGGTCGCCGGGGCTGATGCGGACGCCGTGCCGGTTCAGGTCGGCCGGGAAGGGCATCCTGCTGCCCGGCAGACTCGCGGCGGCCGACCCCCAGGCCAGCGCCTCGGTCAGCGCCTTGGCACCGGCGGCGCCGGCGGCCAGGAAGCCCGCCAGCATGGCGTCTCCGGCGCCGACGGCGGAGCGGGTGACGACGCTCGGCGGTTCGCCGATGAGGACACCGTCGGCGTCGACCAGCACCGCGCCCTTGGAGCCGAGGCTGGCCAGGACGGATCCCGCGCCCCAGCGGCGCAGTGTCTCGGCCGCGTTGACCACATCGGTCACGGAGTCGAGGGCGACACCGGTGACATCGGACAGTTCGTGCCGGTTGGGTTTGACGAGAGCGGCTCCGGCCCGCGCGGCGGCCCGCAGCGGTTCGCCGCTGGTGTCGACCGCGAGCTTCGCGCCGCCGGACACCAGTTCGCCGCAGAACTCGGTGAAGGCCTCGGGGGTGACGCCCGGCGGCACGGTGCCGCTGACGACGACCCACTCGGCGTCCTCGGCGGCGGCGCGCACGGTGGCGGCCACGACCGTGAGTTCGGTTTCGGCGAGTTCGGGTCCGGATTCGTTGATCTTGGTGACGGTGCCGTCCGGTTCCACCAGCGTCACGTTGGACCTGGTGCGGCCGTCGATCGGCACGGCGGTCAGCCGGACGCCCTCGCCACGCAGCAGCCGCACCAGCTGGTCACCCTCGTCGCCGCCGCAGGGCAGGATGGCGCGGGTGTCGACGCCGTTGGCCACCAGGGCCCGGGATACGTTGACGCCCTTGCCGCCCGGGTCCAGGTGGGTGTGCGCGGCACGGTTGACCCGGCCGTGGGTCAGGGTCTCTATCTCCAGTGTCCGGTCGACACTGGGGTTGAGAGTCACCGTGACGATCATGCCTGCACCACACGGATTCCGGCTTCGTCCAGTTCGGCTCCCAGTTCGGGGTCCAGACCGGTGTCGGTGATGATGACGTCCACATCGGACATGGTTCCGAACCGGGCGAAGTGGTCGGTGCCGACCTTGGTGTGGTCGGCCAGCACCACGACCCGCCGTGCGGCGGCGATCATGGCCCGCTTCGCGGCGGCCTCGGCCTGGTCCGGAGTCGTCAGACCCCGGTCGATGGTGCAGCCGTTGGTGCCCATGAAGGCCACGTCCACGTGCAGGTTCTCCAGTGGACGCAGCGCCCAGTCGTCGACGGTGGCCAGGGTCTTGCCCCGCACCCGGCCGCCGAGCAACAGCACGGTCAGGTTCGGGTTGGGGCCCAGGGTCGCGGCCAGCACCGGCGAGTTGACCACCACGGTCAGCTCACGGTCGGTCGGGATCAGCTGCGCCAGTCGCGCGGTGGTCGTGCCCGCGTCCAGGATGATGGCCCCGTCCTCGGGGATCTCGGCCACCGCGGCCTTGGCGATGCGTTCCTTCTCGGCGGTCAGCACGGTGTCGCGGGTGGCGACCGCGCGCTCGAAACCGATCCGCTCGATCGGGATGGCGCCACCATGGACTCGGCGGACGACCCCGGCGCGTTCCAAGACGGTGAGGTCCCGGCGCACGGTCTCGGCGGTCACGCCGAGAGCCTCGGCGAGGGTGACGACGTCCACCCGGCCTGCCGCGCGCGCCCGCCGCAGGATCTCCTGCTGACGTTCCTCCGCATACATGATGTGGTTTCACCGCCGTTTCTCTTTGATTATTTTGAATTTACGTCTGTTTCTGCCCGATGTCAAGATCCCCGCGGAG
The DNA here is from genome assembly GCF_000024545.1 of Stackebrandtia nassauensis DSM 44728. Lineage (GTDB taxonomy): Bacteria > Actinomycetota > Actinomycetes > Mycobacteriales > Micromonosporaceae > Stackebrandtia > Stackebrandtia nassauensis. The sequence continues at coordinate 2,271,325 of NC_013947.1, read as the reverse complement.
TATCAACCGCGACCGTCGCCCTAGCTGCCGCCGGGATGACGGTCGTACACGGTGATGCCGTCCTTGAGTTCCTCGACATCCATTGTGTCCACAATAGCGGGACGCATGGGGGTCAGCTCGGTGCCCTTGTCGATGTCGGGCCCCATGACCAGCGGGTAGACCACGCCCTCGATCTGCTTCAGCGCGTCGAGGACCTTGCCCTCCTCCTCCACCATGGTCTTGTCCGACTCCTCCAGGGCCTTGTACACGTTGTCGATGACGCCCTGGACGGTGTCGGCCCCCAGCGGGACCTCCTTGTCCTCCTCGATGAACTCCGCGCCGATGCCCGTCCCGGCGACCACCGCGGAGGTACCCAGCCCGAACGCCAGCGACGAACCCATCGGACCGAGCAATGTGGCCAGTCCGATGATCGCCGCCAGCGCGATCGCGGCCTCGGAGCCCTTGCTGTCGTCGATGGCCTCGATCGCCTCGACCCCCTGGTCGGCGGTCTTCTTCGCGTCGTAGCGGCGGCGCTTGTAGATCGCCTGCATCCACTCCGCCTGGTGCCGCAGGAAACGCGCCAGGCCGCCCTGGGTCACCGTGATGCGCGGGAACGGCGTCAGGTAGTTGTCGACGAAGGCGTTCTTGAGCTTGCCCTGCCAGTCGGACATGTCCGAGACGGAGGTTCGCAGCAGTTCCAGATCCCCGCCGCCCCCGATCACCGGCGTCTCCTTGGTGGTGTTCTTGGACGGCTCGTAGGCGCCCAGGACGGCCTCCACCTGCTGCATCCTGCTGATCATGGTGTCGAAGTCGTCCGGTTTGGGGGTGTAGACCGCCGCGAACCGCTCCTTGATCTCCTTGGCGCCGTCCTCGATCATCTTGGTCACCTCCTCCCGGGTGTACGGGTACTCGAGCACGTCACCCTCGAAGGACTTCTTGCCCTCGACGCTCCGCCTGGCCTGGTCCGCCTCCTCCTGCGCCTTCTTCTTGGCGACCTCGACCAGCTTGTTCACCGCGTCCTCGAGCTCCTTGTCGGTGGGGCCCTTGACCTTGTCCTCACCGCTCCCCGAACCGTCGCTGCCGCCACTGCCGTTGTTCTCGGAGCCCCGCGCGGGTGGTCTGCTGGTGCTAGTCATCCGCGTGCTCCTCGCTCCAGGAATCGGGCTGGTTGAAGTTGGGACCCTGGTAGTCCTTGGGCGGAGTCCAGTCCACCGGCTCGCTTCCCTCACTCTTGATGATGTTCTCCAGGCCCTTGCCGACCTCGGTGAGTTCCTTGCCGCTGTTGCCGTCCACATGGGCGTAGGCGTCCACGGCACGGTTCAGCGCCGAGGCCGCCGAGGCCAGCGAACCGACGCTGCTGAACAGCGCCCGCTCCAGTTCACACGCCACCGCGGTCCACCATGGATGGCAGCGGCCGAACTTCTCGTCGTTCGGATCGCCGTTGACCTCGTGCACCGCCTTGATCTGCTCCCAGTACACGTTCTCCACCTTGGGGAAGTGGATGTTCGCCACCCGCCACAACTCGTTGAGTTCCACCGCCGTGACGTCGGAGGGAATGTCGTTCATGCCCGTAGCTCCTTGACTGGGGGATTCCGCGGCTGGAAGCTGACACCGTAGTGCTTGGCGCGCAGGTCCGCCGTCGCGAATCGATATTCCGTGATCATCGTGTTGTAAGCGTCCATCAGCTCCGCGACGAACTGATCTTCATCCAATTTGGACAACGTTCCCTGGCGGATGACGACATGCCAGGACGTCATCCCGGTGTTCTGGATGTAGATCCAACCGTCCGTCGACATTCCCGTGACGGTGGTCGCGGCCTGCTCCTGCCGAAACCGGCGCCGGTTGGCGTCCCAGGTCTCCTGCGACCTGCTCACCGGTCGCCCCGTCGCCTCGGCCACCGCCTCGTCGTAGCCGCGCTGATAACCGGTCCACATGCGAAGCGCCAGCCGGGACAGCTGGGTCCCCAGCGAGTACTCGGTGTAGTGACGGTAGGTGTCACCGCGGAACGCGACACTCACCGCGTCGCGGTCCCGCAGCTCACCCTCGATCTGCCCGTCCGGGGAAGTGGCCTTCACCACCATGCTGGCCAGCCGGTCGGCCATGATTCCCATTTAGGACGCCTTTCGGGTCGTGATGACGGCCGGGACGGTCACCCGGCGGATCTCCCACTCCGGCTCCGGATCGGGTTGCTGGGGCGCGTTCCCGGGCTGGGTCTTGGCGGCATCGAATGTGGCGAACACCTCCTGACCGGGGCCACGGGAGACCTTACGTCGGGTGCCGCGGTTGATCGCGCTCTCCACGGCACGCCCGCCCTGCTTCGGGATCTTCTTGTAGCGCTGGCCGGGCATGCTCGTGGTGCCGGACCTGGTCTCCCGCCGCGATTCGGCGGTCTGTCCGAACGCGAGGTTGCGCGGCGCGGCCGGGGCGTTGCTCTGCTGCGTGGGCGGAACCGCGGCGTTGCCGAAGGCCAGGCCACCGGCGGGCCGGGCGTTCGCGTACCGCGAGGAAACGAACTCCGACGCGCTGGCGGTGCCGTTGGGACGCAACGAGACCGGCTTGGCGGCGCCCGTGTCGCCCGGCAGCGGCCGCTGGCCCACCCCGAACGGGTGGACGGCGCCGGGGCGAGCGCCCAATGGGGACTGGCCGGGGACCGGGCGGGTGCCCAGCGGCGACTGGCCCGGGACCGGCGGGGTCACCGGACGGTTGACCGACGGCACCATGCCCGGTCCACTGCGGATCCCGCCGGGGCCCGACCCGACGGGCGGCCGGTTCACCGGGGTGGTGCCACCGGGGTACGGCGCGATCGGACGGCTCACCGGCGGCACGACCCCCGGACCGGGCCGGGTACCGATGACCGGACGCACCGTCCCGTTCGGATTCGGCGGCACCGGACGGTTGACCGACGGCACCAGACCCGGACCGGGCCGGGTACCGATGACCGGGCGCGTGATCCCGGTCGGGTTGGGCGGCAACGGTCGCGTCACCGGCGGGGTGATCGTCGGCCGGGTGCCGATGACGGGACGCACCGTCCCGTTCGGGTTCGGTTGCAGCGGACGGGTTGGCACGGGCGTGACCGGTGGCCGGGGTGTCCCGATCACCGGCGGCACGGTCGGCCGGGTCGGCGGCAGCAGCGGACCCGGGCCACCCGTGATCGGCGGGGTCACGATCGGCGGCACCACGGTGACCGGGGGCGCGACCGGGGTCGGGGCCGGGGCCACCGGCGTCGGCGCGGGGGCCACCGGGGCCGGTGGGTTCTGCAGCACCGGGCCCTCGTCATGGGAGGGCACCGTGTCGTGCGGGAACGGCCCGACGGGTGTCGGCTCGCCGCCGGGGTTCGTCGGTTCCTGTTGCGGCTGCTGCTGTTGACCGGGCTCCGACCATGCCGGGTGGCCGGAGGGCGCGGAGGTGGGGGTGGCGCCGTGGGTGGCGGTCCAGCCGCCGTCCGGCTGGTCGTCGGCGGACTTGCGCAGTCCGTTGTAGAACTCCGGCTCGGGCATCTCGTTCGCCGAGGTCAGATAGCCGCTGGTCGCGGTCTGCAGGATCTGCCGGGCCTCCTTGGTGCCGGACTCCTCGGTGCTTTGCCCATTCGACTTCACGTGCAGCTGGTCGATGGTGATGAGCGTTTCGGTCACCTTGGTCGAGAAGTCGTCCATCGAGGTCGCGTTGGTCTCGAAGACCTCGGGGGCCGAACTGGCGGTCGTGAACAGCCGGTTCAGCTCCACCCGCATCATTCCGGCCGAGTCCCCCTTCCACAGCGCGGATTCGGTGTCGACGGGCGCGTCCGGGTTGGCCGGGTCGGCCTCGGAACCGAACAGCATGCGCATCGACTCGCGCATCAGGTCCACATTGTCCTTCAACTGCCCCGACATCTCGCGCAGCACCCGTGCCTGCTCGGCCATGTCACCGGCGTGCTCGGCGTCGCTGCGCGCCAACTTCAGGATCTCGTCGAGGTTCAAGCTCTCATACTCGGTGTTCATTTCCCGCCCTCCAGTCCGAACCAGTCCACCGACTCCGGCTCCTCACCGTTGACGACGAGCGCGACACTGTGCAGCCCCTCGACCGCCTTGTTCAGGTCCGCCGCGTTGATGGCGTCGCCGTCGCCAAGGGATCCGGCCATCTTGGCCATGACGATGGCCATGGCGCGCAGGCCCTCCTCGACGGCCTCGTAGGCGTCACCGCAGGAGCGGATCTTCTGGGCGATGGTCTCGCCCGCCCGCGACCCCGAATGCTCGAACGGGGGTATTCCGATGGCGACCTTGACGTCGTCCTTCACCTTGACCACGGGGCTGACTCCGTCGCCGTTGGCGAGCCGGGCCAGCAGCTGTGGCCGTTGCTCGCGCAGCTGCTCCGCCGCGATCCGCAGTCGTTCCGCGTAGCCCTGAACCTGCGCGATATTGATGTCTATGGAGTTGGTCATGGGCTCGTCTGTTCCTCCTAGGCACCCGCCCGGATGCCCGAATCGGTGTTCAAGATCTTTGTTTAAGCCCGAACATGACTGTTCTGTTGTGCATTTAACCCCATTGCGGGCCAAATCGCAAGCTTCGGAAACAATCGGAACATTAAATCATGAGCACGTTTCACAGTCGTGCCAAGGAATTCGCGGCCGCTCGACACCTGCGTACATACTCGAGATCGGCAAATCCACCCCTCTCGATCCCATCGTCTGCGGATCGACCATCGGCGAAATGGAGGTTCACTATGCGTGTCGCCTTGGTAAATCTGACTTCCAACGGCCGTCACCTGGCGAACGCCCTGGCAGAACGAGGCGTGTCAACGGTTCACGTGTACCAGCCGGAGCTTCGGCACTTCTGCGACTCCGGTCTGTTCGCGGCCGAGGACGAGATTCCGCACGAGTCCTTCACCGACACCACCCAGACCCTCAAGCGACTGCGGGTCCACGCGGTGCTGGCGGGCGGGGAACTGGGCGTGACCCTCTCGGAGGAACTCGCCGCCGCCCTGGCCCTCCCCCACAACGAGCTCTCCCGGACCCGGGCGCGACGCGACAAGTTCGCCATGGCCCGAACCCTGCGGCGACACGGCATCCCGGTCGCGCGAACCGAACGGATCAGCGGCCTCGGCGAACTGGGCCCGGCGCTGCGGCGCATCGGCCGGTGGCCGATCGTGGTGAAACCCGTCGGCAGCGCCGCCAGCGACGGGGTCACCGTCTGCCGCTCGGAGTCGCGGCTGCGCGAAGCCGTCGCGGGCCTTCTCAACACCCGCAACCTGATGGACCAGCAGAACACCTCGGTCCTGTTGCAGGAGTACCTCGACGGTCCACAGTATAGTATCGATTCCGTCTCCCGGAACGGCCGTCATCTGCCGTGCGCCGTCACCGTCCACCGGTTCGAGGACGTGGATGGTTTCCCGCTGTGGCGCGGTCGCCGCAGCCTGACCCGGCTCGACGCGGCCGAGCACGGCATCGTCGACTACACGCTGCGCTGCCTGGACGCCCTGGGCATCACGGATTCCGCCTCGAACGCCGAAGTCCGGCTGACCGCGAACGGACCCCGGCTGGTGGAGGTGAACGCCCGGCTCGGCGGCCCGGCGTTGCCCACCGACCTGTTCTTCCGCGCCTTCGGGTACAGCCCCGCCACCCTGCTCGCCGACTCCATACTCGACAACGAGAGTTTCACCGGCCGTCTCGGCCGCCCCTACGCGCCCAAACGCTGCATGGCCACCGTGGCACTGGTCCCCCCGGCCGACGGTATCGTCCGAGCCATGCCCGGTCTGGACGCCATCCGCGACCTGCCCACCTTCCACAGTCTCGCGAAACTTCCCGCCGTCGGTTCCGTCATCGAGAACCGGCTGCTCAACCTGGCCAACGGCGGCGTCGCCTGTTTCATCGACGAGGACCCCGACGCGGTGGCCGTCGACGTCGAACAACTCCACCGGATCGAAGCGGAGTCCCGACTGTTCGTCATGGACACCGCCCCATGAAGTACGCCCTCCTCATCATCGCGGCGGCCGCCCTGCAGGCCACCGGCAACGGCCTGCTGACCGGCAACATCGACGGTTCCGAGAGCATCGTGCTGTCGTTCTGCGCCTTCGGTTCCTCGGCGATCATCTTCGGTCTGCTCAACCAGCGCCGCCGCCTCACCAGCACCGCGGCCCCGCCGCCCGGCAACGTCCGGGTGCCGCTGCTGCTGATGAACATCGCCACCGCCCTGGCCTTCATCGGCCTGTACTGGTCCTACTCGATGTTCCCGGCCCCGCTGGCCTCGGCGACCGGGATCGCGATCGGGCCGCTGTCGGTGTCGCTCATCGACCGGCTGACCGGCGGCTCCCGCCGCTCCAACGGCGAACTGGTCGTCGGCGCGGTCTCGCTCGGTCTGGTCCTGGCGGTGGCCAGTCGCTCCATCTCGCTGGGAACCGTCGCGCTGGACGGCGCGTTCGTGCTGGGCTTCGGCATCGCCATCGCCGCCGGGGCGCTGTTCGCCTGCATCCCGATCCTGTCCCACCGGCTGGGCACCACGGGCGTGGGACCGGTGCGGATCCTGGCGCACCGCTACCACCTGACCTACATCGCGGCCTTCGCGATCCTCATGGCCACACCGCATGCCGCGATGGACACGATCACCGGCCCGCGGCTGCCGTTCATCGCGTGCGTCGCGCTGATCGGCGTCGCGCTGCCGATCTTCCTGCTGCAACTGAGCATGAAGCACGTCCAGCCGGTGTTCCTGGCGCTGATCTTCTCGATCCAGCCCAGCCTCACCTATCTGGCGGCGGTCGTGGCCACCGAGCTGCGGTTCGACGCGATCTCGTTCGTGCTCATCAACGCGAGCCTGTGCGTCGCCTTCGGCGGACCGCTGCTGCTGCACCGGCGGGAACGGGCCCGCCGGGCACGTCCGGCACTGCGACCCACTACCACGACGACGGCCTGAGGCCCGCGCCGGTTCAGTCGGTGTCCTGCTGGCTTCCGGACGCGGAGGTGCGGGTCGCGCTGCCACTGAGCTGGCGCGCGGAGTTGACCAGGCCGACCAGGCTGAACGCCTGCGGCGTGTTCCCCAGCTGCCTGCCCAGCCGGGTGTCGTACTGCTCGGCGAGCATGCCGACGTCGTTGCGCAGGTCGAGCAACCGCTCGAACAGCTCGTGGGCCTCGGCCCGCTTTCCCATGCCGTGCAAGGCGTCCACCAGCCAGAAGCTGCACGCCAGGAAGGCGCCCTCGTCGCCGGGGAGCCCGTCGACGTTGCCGTCCTCCTGCGGCCGGTACCGCAGCAGCAGCCCGTCGACGCACAGTTCCCGCTGCACGGCCTCGACCGTCCCGGCCACCCTCGGGTCGTCCCAGGGCAGGAACCCCACCCGCGGGATCAGCAGCAGCGCCGCGTCCAGGCCGCGGGATCCGTAGAACTGCGTGAACGTGCCCCGCTCGGCGTCGAAGCCCTGTTCGCAGACCTCGGCGTGGATCCGGTCGCACAGGCCGCGCCACCGTTTGGCCTCGCCGGGCAGTCCGAACTTCTCCACGGCGGTGACCGCGCGGTCGAAGCCCGCCCACGCCATGATCTTGGAGTGCGTGAAATGCCGACGCGGGCCGCGTATCTCCCACAGCCCGTTGTCGGGTTCGCGCCAGTTGTCCTCGAGGAACTCCAGCAGCGCCCGTTGCAGGTCCCAGCCCGCCTCGGTGGCGGCCAGCCCCGCCTCACGGGCCTGGTGCATGCAGTCCAGCACCTCGCCCCACACGTCGAGCTGAAGCTGTTCGGAGGCGGCGTTGCCGACCCGCACCGGGGTCGAGCCCTCGTAGCCGCTCAGCCAGTCCAGGGTGTACTCCGGGATCCGGCGGGTGCCGTCGAGGGCGTACATGATCTGAAGGTCCGATGGGCCGCCGGCGATGGCCCGCAGCAACCATTCCCGCCAGGCCGCGGCCTCGTCCACGTATCCGGTGCCCAGCAACGCCTGCAGGGTGAAGGCGGCGTCGCGCAGCCAGCAGAACCGGTAGTCCCAGTTGCGGGGCCCGCCGAGTTGTTCCGGCAGCGAGGTCGTCGCGGCGGCCATGATGCCGCCGGTCGGCTGATAGGTCAGCGCCTTGAGGTGCACGAGCGCGCGCCGCACCTCCGGTTGCCACTTGCCCTGGTAGTCGATCTGGTCCAGCCATTCCTCCCAGAAGGAGGCGGTCTCCTCCAGCGCGACCTCCGGCACCACCGGACGCGGGCGCGGTTTGTGCGAGTCCTGGTAGGTCAGCACGAACGGGATCCGCTGTCCCTCCGCGACCGTGAACTCGGCGGTGGAGGCCATGTTCGCCCCGTGCAGCGACACCGGCGTGTTCAGCCACACCGCGTCCGGCCCGGCGACCGCGGCGAGGTCACCGCTGTCGTGCCGCACCCACGGGACCACGCTGCCGTAGTCGAACCGCAGCCGCAGCGTCATCCGCATCGGCACCGAACCCGACAGTCCCTCCACGATGCGCACCACGTCGGCGGCCTCGCCGCGCGGCGGCATGAAGTCGATGACGCGGACCGTCCCCTGTGATGTATCCCATTCGGACTCCAGGATCAGGGTGTCGCCCCGGTACCGGCGCCGGTCGGCGTCGCCCCCGTCGGCGGGGCCCAGCTGCCAGCATCCGGCGGTCTCGTCGTCAAGCAGCGCCGCGAAACACGCGGGCGAGTCGAACCGCGGCAGGCACAGCCAGTCGACGGAGCCGTCCCGGCCCACCAGCGCCGCGGTCTGGGTGTCGCCCAGCAGTGCGTAGTCCTCGACCTTGCGCGGCATCACGGCTCCTCACCTCAGGCTCCCGTCGAGCCTAATGGGATCACCGCGGACGCGTCCGCGATCACTGGCAAATGCCTTCCCCGCCCTTGAAGTAGAAGTTGATCTTCGTGTCGGGGTCGACCTTCGCCCCGGCCACCGGAACCTGGGACGTGACCACGCAGGCCTGATCGCCCGGGTTCCAGGGCTGCGCGACGCCCTTGTAGTTGTCGAAGCCGTGGGATTCCAGGACGTTGGGGGCCTCGGTGTGCGTTCTCCCCTCCAGGTCGGGCACCTCCACGCGCTCGTTGCCGTTGCCGTCGTCACCGCCGGAGCTGGAGTCGTTGCCGCCGGAGTCGCTGGACTGGCCGCCCTCGGCGGCCTCGGACTTCGAACTCGCCGAGTTCTTCGTTTTGTCCTTTTCGGAGGATTTGTCGCTCTTGCCGTCGGAGCTGTCGGCGACGTCCTTGGTCGCCGCCTCCTTGCTCCCGTCGTGGCCCGGCGCCTCGCCGAAATAGGTCCACGGCCGCCACAGCACCGCCACCGCGACGAGCAGGACGACCGCGGCCAGTACCGCCGCCACCCGGCCGAAGCCGATCCGCCGTGTGCCGGACGACGGCACCGGTCCGGTGGGCCCGAGCGGCACCGTCGTCGCCTCGGATTCCGGCCCGCCGACGGGCGCACTCACCTTGACCGGCAACGGTTCCGGCGCCTCGACGGCGTCGCGGCAGGCCTGCGCGAACGCGGCCGTCGACGTCCACCGCTGCTCGGGATCCTTGTCCAGCGCCCGCATGACGGCCTCGGCGACCGGCGCGGGCACGTTGTCCGGCAACGGCGGCGGCTGCTGGTACAGGTGGCCCTTGAGCACCGCGCCCGGGTTGTCCGAGGCGAAGGGCGGCCGACCGGCCAGGCACTCGTACGCCACGACTCCCAGCGAGTACACGTCGACGGACGGCGTGGGCTCGTCGCCGTTGAGTTGCTCGGGCGAGGTGTACGCCAGTGTCCCGAGGACGGCCTCGCCGCTCTTGGTCAGCCGGGCCTCGCCCTTGGCACGGGCGATCCCGAAGTCGATGAGCTTCACGTGCCGGTCGCCGGTGACGAGAATGTTGCCCGGCTTGACATCGCGGTGGATGATGCCCGCGTCGTGCGCGGCCTGGAGCCCCTCGGCGGCCTGGGCGATGATCTTCATCGTCTCGCCGGGCGCCAGCGTGTCACGGGTGTCCAGCAGGTCGGCCAGCGAACCGCCCCTGACCATCTCCATGACCAGATAGGACCGTGGGCCGCCGGGCGTGGCCTCCTCGCCGTAGTCGTACAGCGTCGCCACGTGCGGGGAGTCCAGTGCCGCCACCAGTTTCGCCTCGGAGGCGAACCGGGCCCGGAAGCGCTTGTTGCCCGACAGTTCGTGGTGCATCAGCTTGACGGCGACCGGCCGTTCCAGCCGGGTGTCCAGTCCGCTCCAGACCTCGCCCATGCCGCCGGAGCCGATGCGGTGGTCGAGCCGGTAGCGGTCGGAGACGATGGCGGTGGGTGGCAGCGATTCCCTGGTCGGTTCCCTGCCGATCGGGGTCTCGTCGGGGGTGGGCATGGGCGTGATCTTCCTGAAGGGGGGTGTTCGTGACGCGAACCTAGGGTGCGGTGGTGAAGAAGAACGCGACAATGGTGATGACGGCCAGCGCGGCGCCGAGCCGGGGGCTCTTCTTGACGACGAACTCGACCGTGTTGCCACGATCGTCGTATATGGGCAGTCGCGGGGTGCCCGCCAGACCGGTGCCGACGTATCCGGCGACCAGCGCGATCACCGGCGGCATGAAGACCAGCCACAGCGCCAGTTCGTCCGTCGCGAACAGCGCCAGGAACGACTGGATGAGGTAGCAGGCGATCATCGCGGCGCCGTAGACGACGAGGTTGCGCACGAAGGCGGGCGCGCCGGGCAGCAGCGGCGCGAGCTGGCCCTCCCGGATGGAGCGCTGCACGTGCTTGTCGGCGAGCTGCGCCTTGGCCGCACCCGCCGCCAGCTCGGCGCTGAGGTCGGTCGCCGGGCGGGTCGCGGCGGGGTCCGTGGACTCGGGACGCAGGTCGGGGACGGTGGTCTTGAAGCGGTTGGCGGCGGCGAGGATCTGGGCCTGGGTGTGTTCCAGGGTCTCGCGCAGCCGGGCGACCTTGGCGGTGGCCTGCTCCACCTGGGAGCGTGCGGTGGTGTTGGCGGCCAGGTCCCCGTCACGGAGCTGGCGCAGTTCGTGGAGGGATTGCGCGTAGCCGAAGTCGCTCACAGTGGCGATACTAACCGGTTCCCCCGCCTAGAACCCCACCTCGGTCTCCCGCCCGGGACGTACAAACGGGACGATCAGCCGCCGGGTGTTGTCGTGCCGGTCGAACACCAGCGCCCGGTTCTCACGCGGCTCGTAGTCGCTGGTCAGGTCGCCGATGAACGGCCCGAAGTCGCCACCGGGGACGTTGAGGGCCACCAGGCACGCGACGTCCTCCTTGCCCGCGCTGCCGCCGATGTCGTCGCTGAACCGTTTGAAGCCGCGCCACCAGCCCAAGAGGTGCACACCCTTGGTGGGCCCGGACTTCAGCAGCGCCCGGAACTTCATCAGCTGCGAGATGTTCCAGATCTGCGAGATCGCGTCGCCGCCGAACACGACGACGTACCGCACCTGCCCGGCGTGGTCGTGGTTCTCGGCCGCGACCAGGATCTTGTCCAGGTCGGCCGCGCCGGTGACCTCGTGTTCGTGCCCGGCCTCGGAAAGCGCCGCGGCCGTCTCGGTCACCACGACGTCGGCCTGCGCCGCCAGTCCCACCAGCTCGAACCGCGCGCTGCCGGGTTCGTGCTGCTTGGCCAGGCTCAGCACCGCCGCCTGCAACACGTCCGCGCCGACCGTCGAGGTGCCCAGCACCGCCAGGTTCCGTCCCGGAACCGGCTCCATCCCGAAGCCCACGGTGGACACGTCGACGTCCACGGCCCGTCCCACCAGCGCCTTGCGCCGGAGCCCGCCGGGGCCCACGGCGTTGTACACCGGGTCGTCGGCGAGGTGCTGCTCGGCGAAGCCCTGGAACACCCTCGGCCCCAGGTCGTCGGGCTCGCGCTGCTGCCACAGTTCGTGCCGCAGCGCGGTCAGCTCGTCGGTCGCCGCCGTCGCGTCCGGGAAGTGGATCAGCCGGTTGAAGCCCTTGACGCCGCCGCCGTTGTTGACGACCGCCTGCCCCAGCCGGATCGCGTCGGCGGCGGTGTTGTTGACCTCGTCGAGCACGTTCCTGGCTCCGGGCAGTGCCACCCGCATCGGGAACTGCCCGAAGATCGAGTCCTTCTTGGTGTACAGCGCCTCGACACCCGAGATCGTCTGGCTGGCAAGGATCAGGTGCACGCCGTACGAACGTCCCTTGCGGGCCAGTTCCTCCAGGTGGTCGGCCGCCTCGCGCGCCAGCCGGTCGTTGCCCGCGAACAGCACCTGGAACTCGTCGATGACGGCCAGGATCCTGGGCAGCGGCCGGTCCGGCTCCACCTGCCGCAGGTCGGCCAGCTTCGTCACCCCGGCCCGTTTCATGGCGGTGGCCCGCCGCGACAGCTCCTTGCGCAGCTCCACCAGCACGGCCTTGCCGTACTCACGATCGGACTCGACCCCGACGGCCTTGACGTGCGGCATCCACGTCTTGTCGCGCGGCTGCGGCGAGAACTCCGTGAACGACACACCCTCCTTGAAGTCCAACAGGTACAGCGCCAGCTCGCGCGGCCCATACCGCGACGCCAATCCATACAGGACGTCCAGCAGGAACACGGTCTTGCCGCCACCGCTTCGCCCGCCGATCAGCCAGTGCGGCGTCACGTCGTCGAAGGCCAGCTCCACATCCCCCCGCGGGTCCCGCCCCACCACGGTCGACAGTCCGGCCACACTCGACGAACGCCACCGGTCCGGAGGCAGCAGCGCCCCCATGTCCAGTTGCGAGTCCTTGCGATGCTTGTCCGCCAACGCGTGGAACACGTGATGCGTCAGCGTCGGCGACGGCGGCGCGTCGAGGGTCACCGGCGCGGGAACGTTCTGCACCTCAACGGTCTCCCCCACGTTCACATAGGTCGCGTGGTCGATGGCGGGAACCTGCTGGTGCTCCGACTCGGCCCGCCACCCCGCGAGGATGAAGTGCGTCCGCCCGTGCGGCCCCGCGTGCGCGAGCGCGGCGATCCGGCCCCGCAGCGCCGAGGACGTCGACGGCGGGAAACCCGCGATCACGATCAGGTGGTGCGGCAGCTCGGCGGCACCCTGGTGCCGGGCGTCCAGCACTTCCTGAACATAGTGCTCGGCCTCGCCGACGAGCCGCTCCAACCCGGGGGCGTCGGTGACGGTGGGCGCCATGATGTCGGCCTTGACGAGGGTGGCCGCGTCGGTGAAGGTCTTGCCCAACGCCACACAATCCACAAGCGACACTTTCAGTCGCGGCATCGACGCGACGCACCGCACCAACGCCGAGCGCAACAACCCGGCCACCTTCGCGTCGGCGGCATCACCGTCCAACACCAGATGCCCGCGACCGAACAAGGGCACGACCACCGGAAACTCCGCCCCCGGCACGGCCTCGGCGGTCCCGATCCGAATGTGCACCGGCGAGGGCGGCTCCTGCTCACGCGGCGGCGTATCCGGCGGCAGCTGGTTCAGGTCCTCCCCAAGGAATCCCGGCGTCAACTTCTGAGCGCTCTGGCTCAGCTTCGCGGCCAGGCTCGCCTGCTTCCGCGCGCCCGCGTCAGGAGCCGGAATCGAACTGGCCTGCGCCGTCACCAGCGTCTCGGCCCGCTCCAGGTGGAACCCCGCCCGCCGGAACTCCGCCGTGGCGGCGTCCAGCTCTTTCTTCCAGCTCATCGAATACCTCGGCATGGTGTGACGTAACTGCCGTCACGCTATCCGATCACGGCTGAACAGCTCGTGGTGGTCGCCGCCGGCAGCCCCTAGGGCACCGACTAGGTCAGCGCCGGGGGCGCGAAGGCCATGATGGGGCTGGGGCCGTTGAGGATCCGGTTGACGACGTCGGTGAGGGTCGCGTGCGGGTCGGCCACGGCGGTGCGGGAGCGCCAGGCGACGAAGCCGTCGGGGCGCACCAGGATGGCGCCGTCCGACTCGACGCCGGGCAGGCTGCGGTCGAGTCGGTGGATGGTGACGGCGTCGTGGCTGGCCACGGTCCAGGCGTGGCCGTCGGTGGGGGTGAGCAGGACGAAGCCGGAGCCGAACAGGTCGATCGTGGACTTTCCCGGTTCCAGCCACAGGTGCGGGAACCGGGTGCCGACCGCGCCGGGTGCGGCGCCGATGATCGGGCCGGGACCGTAGCGGTAGCCGGTCATGACCCTGGTCCTGTCGACGATGGTGGTGCTGTCCTCGCTCCAGTGGCCGCCGAGCCGTTCACCGGCGCGGGCCATCGCCTGGCGGACCGTGAACTCGGCGGCCGGGCGGCGTTCGGTGTCGTAGGAGTCCAACAGTGCTCGATCGGCCCGGTCCTCCAGTACCGCCGCGAGTTTCCAGGCCAGGTTGTAGGCGTCCGCGACGCCGCAGAAGCCGCCGAACCCGCCCGGCGGCGGGATGTGGTGGGCGGCGTCGCCGACCAGGAAGACCCGGCCGTCGCTGAACCGGTCCGCGACGGCCGCGCTCAACGCGAACCGCAGCGCGGGTTGGTTCGAGCCGGGAATCGGTGTCAGCAAACGGATCGGGACCCGGCGTCCCAGGGCGACCTGGACCAGGGCCTCGCAGTCGGCGTTGGTCTTGCCCCACTCGTCGGGGTCGGTGCAGCCCAGCACCCAGCGCTGTCCCTCGGCGTCCAGGCAGAACAGGAAGGTTCCCGGGAACGGCCGCTCCAGGTAGGCCATGTGGACGGTGCGGTCGCCGAGGATCAGTCGCGAGTCGGTCTCGAACATGATGGACAGCATCCGGCTGATCTCGCCGGGACCGGCCATGCCGATGCCCATGCGTTCCCGCAGGGCGCTTTCGGGGCCGTCGGCGGCCACCAGGTAGGAGGCGCGCACCGACGACAGGGACTCGTCGGTGGCGCGCAGTCGGGCCGAGACGCCGGTGGAGTCGTCGCTGAAGCCCTCCAGGCGGACGCCGAAGCGGATGTCGGCGCCCAGTTCCACCGCCCGCTGCCGCAGCACGCGTTCGGTCTTGTCCTGGCTGATGGGGATGTTGCGGCAGGGGCTGGAACTGGTGGCGCGGGTGGGATCCAGGTTCATCCCCATCGGAGTGTGTTCGGCGGCGAGGGTTTCGGCGCGCACCATGTCGAAGCTGCCGCGGCGGGCGAAGTCGTCGGCTTCCCGGGTAAGTCGGGTTTCCAGGCCGAGCGGGCGGTACAGCTCGACCAGCGGCGGTGGCAGGCCGCGCATCCGTGGGTGGATCGGGACGTCGGTGTGCTGTTCGACCAGGACGCAGCTGACGCCGTGCCAGGACAGGAACAGCGCCGTCGACAGCCCGGCCAGGCCGCCGCCGACGATGAGGACGCTGGTGCGGGTCGGCGGGCCGGGGCGGTGTCGGGCGAACCGCCGCTCGCTGGCGCGGCGCCAGCTGCCGTGCCGCGACGTCGTGCCTTCGCCGGAGCCGGGCCAGTTCATGACGCACCCGGTCTTTCGGCGAGGCAGATCGTCTCGCGGACCGAGGTTCCCAGCCGTACCCGGCAGATGACGTGGCGCGACTCCAGTTTGACGGTGCGCTCCTCCGACCAGCCGGTGAAGCGGTACTCGTTGTCGCCCAGGTGAACCAGGCCGAAGGCGGGCTGACCGTCCAGTCTCAGCACCGGGCCGTCGCGGCCGGGGGTGAGCTCGGCCAGCACGGTCGCGTCGGGCGGGGAGGCGGGCTCCTCCAGCGACCACTCGGCGAAGGCGGCGGGCATCCGAAACCGCAGCCGGGGCGGCCAGGGTGCCGCGCGGGCGGGCCGGGCCAGCAGGATGTCGTTCAGCGGCAACGATTCGCGGAACTCGGGCGGGAACAGGTTCAGCAGGTCCGCACTGAGCAGGCAGTCCAGGACGAGGTGGATGCGGGTGTCGTCGCCGCTGTTGCGGGCCTGGTGCGGGCGGTTGAAGTCGCCGTACCACAGTCGACCGGCGTCCCAGTGGTATTCGTGCCCGTCGATGACCATGACCGCGGCGGGGTTGGTGATGATCGGGATGTGCAGCCGCACCAACCCCCACGGCGGTCCACATTTGACGTCGCGGTGTTCCTTGAGCTCGATGTTGGGGGCCA
Organism: Stackebrandtia nassauensis DSM 44728; assembly: GCF_000024545.1. Taxonomy (GTDB): domain Bacteria; phylum Actinomycetota; class Actinomycetes; order Mycobacteriales; family Micromonosporaceae; genus Stackebrandtia; species Stackebrandtia nassauensis. Next base: position 2,255,459 of record NC_013947.1, on the reverse strand, counting down.
GGGCGACCAGGTGCGCGGCCAACAGCGTCGTGGGGAGGCCGCGCAGCAGCCGGGCCAGTCGCGGCGCGCGGGCCAGGAACGGCGTGTCGGCGTGGTCGACGGGACCGGCGCCGCCGGGGTCGGTGCGTGACGGGTCGCCGCCGGGGCTGCGCAACGGCAGGATCGTCGACAGTCCGGTGGAGATGTCGGCGCGGCGGGTGTTCCAGGGCCCGGCGCGCAGCGCCCGGACCTCGTTGGCGAGGATCTCGGTGTCGTAGTCGCGATCCAGGACGGCGACGGCGGGTACCGACTCCCACCTGGCGGTGAGGGATTCAGTGGACATCGGTGGTGCTCCATTCAGAACATTCGCGTCGGTGGTGAGGCGCGGGCCGGAGCGGGAACGGCGGGGGTACGCTGCTGTGAGCCGTGGCCTGATGGGGACATCAGGCGGCGGCAGCTGGAGTGAGTACAGGTTCCGCATGACGCACCTCCTTTCCGGGGGGTGCCGGTCCGGCGCCCGCCCGACTGGGTAAACCAGGGCACCGGACGAACAGCGGGCCAAACCCGCTTGGCGACCGGGTGCCGTTGTCGTCAAGCGGGGAACCCGGCTCGGCCGGGCCGTGATGCGGAACTCCGTTCAACCCGCGTCGGCTCCCTGGGGGTCGGATGCGGACGGGTGCGTCGGATCCGGCGCGGGTCATGTTCTGCTCCTTCAGGTGCGGACAGCTCCCGTCGTACGGGGGCGGTTCGGGTATTCGCCAGTGGCGTTGGCGTGGGGGAAGGTCTCGTCGGGTACGGGGACACCGAGTTCCTCGCACAGCGGCGGCCAGCCCTTCGCGGCGTCGACCTCGATGAGCCGGTCGGACGGGATGGTCGCGCGAACCTCGCGGTAGTGGTCGCGGTATACGTCCATGGCATGTCGCGGATCGGTGAACCTGCCGTCGAAGACACCGTTCCAGATCAGACGCTCGAACACCCGGTCCCGTTCCGCCACCGGCCTTTTGGGTCGGCGGCGGTACAGGGTGCGGGCGACACTGGCGTACCAGTCGGACGGGTCGCGGTGCACCAGAAGCACCTTCGCGCTCGGGTTCGCCTCGGCCAGCTCGCGCCAGTAACACGACGCGGGCCACGCGATGGTGGCCGCGAACCCGAACAGCAGCCGGTGCCAGTCGGCGGGTTCACCCTCGGCCACCCGCAGCCAGTCGCGGGCGTGCCGGTCGCTGGCGAACAGGTGCCGGATGTGGTGGCAGGGGCCGAAGCCCAGCTGTTCCAGCGCGAACCGCACCGAGGCGGTTCCGGTACGGCCGAAGGAGGCTCCGATGACGGTGAGTTCACCCATGCCTTGGTCGTCCTAACTATCGGGGCGCAAGGTTCTCGTAGGAGATTCGGTGGAGGGGAGGGAATGCCCGAGCGGGGGTGGGGGTCGGAAATCATTGTCCGCCAAGGGTATTCACCATCCCCATATCGAGTATGGTACCTGTACCCAAAGGGTAACTGTAAGTGCGGATTCACACCAGAGATAGGCCCACAATTAGTACATAACCCACAGCTCCGCGTGCCGGGACGTCGGTGATCTCCATGTGCCCGTTAGGAACCAAGCCGCGGATTCCAGCGAGCACTCGGACGCCGCCACCGCACTGACCGCCGCCGCGCGGCTTCGCGCTACTTCAGCGCGTGGTCGAGGATGTAGCGCTCGTGGTCGAGCACCTTCAGGTCCCGCATCGGGCGCCGCAGGTGTCCCTTGCGGACGATGCGGACGAAGGCCGGGTCGCCCTGGTTCGCCATCCGGCGGATGCCCTCGATGTGGTCGACGATGCGTTTGCGGATCACCCGGATGAACCGGTAACGGTCCCGTTCGGACAGTCCATAGGCGTCGGCGAACAGCCGCAACCGGCGCGGCCGGTCCGGGTTCTTCCAGCCGAGGGTTATCGAGTCGCGGTCGGAGAACAGCGGCACCCAGGTCCAGGCGGCGTAGGCGACATCGTAGATGCGCGCGCCCGGCGAGGCCAGGTCGAAGTCGATCAGCGCCAGCGTCCCGTCCGGACGCCAGATGACGTTGTGCGGGGCCGCGTCGTGGTGGCACACCACCTCGGTGTCGGGCGGCGGCGGGCCGAAGGACCTCCACACGGCGCCCGGCGGGGTGCGGAAGCCGTACTGGGAGTCGTGGTACATCCGCAGCATCGTGGCGACGGTGTTGAGCGCCTCATCGGTAGTCCAATGTGGCTCAAGCGGGTATTTTCCGCACTCGCCCTCCAGGTACGACAGCACCTCCCGGCCGTGCTCGTCGATGCCCAGCGCCTTGGGGGAACCGGTGAAACCGGCCGCGTCCAGGTGCCGCAGCAGCGCGTGGACGGCGGGCGTCCACGGCCCGGTATTACGGCGCACGGTATCGCCGAGCCGTACCACCGTGCTCGTGTTCCCGCCGTGGAGCGGGACCTCCTGCTCTGTCACCTGCCAGCCTCTTTAAGCCACCGACCGATCGCGAGTCGTCCAGTAGTGCGTCGACGAACTGTTGGACGTCAAACGGGGCGAGGTCGTCGGGACCCTCACCCAATCCGATGAGCTTAACCGGCACTCCCAAGGTCTGCTGGACCGCGATGACGATTCCGCCTTTCGCGGTGCCGTCGAGTTTCGTCAGGACCACTCCGGTCACCTGACAGACCTCGGTGAAAACGCGTGCCTGCTCCAGCCCGTTCTGGCCCGTGGTGGCGTCGATGATGAGCAGCGTCTCCGCCACCGGGCCCTGTTTCTCGATGACCCGCTTGACCTTGCCGAGCTCGTCCATCAGCCCGGTCTTGTTCTGCAACCGCCCCGCGGTGTCGACGAGCACCGAGTCGGCACCCTGTTCGGTACCGGTCTTGACGGCGTCGAAGGCGACGCTGGCGGGGTCGCCGCCCTCGGGACCGCGCACGACGGTGGAACCGACGCGCTTGCCCCAGGTCTCCAGCTGGTCGGCGGCGGCGGCCCGGAAGGTGTCGGCGGCGCCCAGCACCACCGAGTGCCCGTCGGCGATCAGCACCCGGGCGATCTTGCCGCAGGTGGTGGTCTTACCGGCGCCGTTGACGCCCACGACCAGCAGCACGGCCGGACGCTCGCCGTCGCCGGTGGCGTTGAGGGCGCGGTCGAAGCTCGGGTCCAGGGCGGCGGTCAGTTCCTCCGACAGCAGGCCCCGCAGTTCCTCGGCGGTGCGGGTGCCCAGCACCTTGACGCGTTCGCGCAGCCGCTCCACGATCCGGTTGGTGGACTCCAGGCCGACGTCGGCCATCAGGAGGGTCTCCTCGATCTCCTCCCAGGCGTCGTCGTCGAGCCGGTCGCGCGACAGCAGCGTCAACAGGCCCCGGCCCAGCGAGTTGTTGGACTTGGAGAGCCTGGCGCGCAACCGGACCAGCCGTCCGGCGGTGGGTTCGGGTACGTCGAGGTCCTCGACGACGGGCTTGACCTTCGGTTTGGTCTCGCGCTCCGTCTTGGGTTCGGTCTCGGCGGGGGTCTTGGTCACCGGGGGCGCCGGTTCCTCCTCGGGCAGTGCCGCCTTGCGGCCGCGCATCACCAAGAAGACGACCACCGCTATCGCCGCCACGACGGCGACACCGATGCCGATCCAGTACCCAATGTCCATGCGTAAAAATCCTTCTGAAGTAAACCGGGACCCCACTGTACGCAGGTCACGCTGAGTCCTCGGACGTGCTTCAGTCCTCGGACTGGCTGAGACGCTGCGAGATGACCTGGGTGACACCGGAGCGCATGGTGACGCCGTACAGGGCGTCGGCGACCTCCATGGTGCGCTTCTGGTGGGTGATGACCAGCAGCTGCGAGGACTCCCGCAGCTGGGTCAGCAGGGTCAAGAGGCGTCCCAGGTTGACGTCGTCGAGGGCGGCCTCGACCTCGTCCATCAGGTAGAACGGACTGGGCCGGGCCTTGAAGATCGCGCACAGCAACGCGATCGCGGTCAGCGACCGCTCGCCACCGGACAAAAGCGACAGTCGCTTGACCTTCTTGCCGGGTGGGCGGGCCTCGACCTCGATGCCGGTGGTGAGCATGTTGTCCGGGTCGGTCAGCAGCAGCCGTCCGTCGCCGCCGGGGAACACGGTGGCGAAGACGTGCTCGAACTCGCGGGCCACGTCGTGGTACGCCTCGGTGAACACGTCCAGGATCCGGTCGTCGACCTCCTTGACGACGCTGAGCAGGTCCTTGCGGGTCTTGGTCAGGTCGTCCAGCTGCTCCGACAGGAACTTGTAGCGCTCCTCGAGGGCCGCGAACTCCTCCAGCGCCAAGGGGTTGACCTTGCCGAGCAGTTTGAGTTCCCGTTCGCCACGGGCGGCGCGCTTCTCCTGGACGGCCCGCTCGAACGGGACCGCCATCGGTTCGGGTTTGCCGTCGGCTTCGGCCTTGGCCAGTTCGGCGGCCGAGGGCGGCACCGGCTGCTCGGGGCCGTACTCGGCGATGAGGGTGTCGACGTCGATGCCGAACTCCTCGCCCGCGCGGGCCTCCAGCTGTTCGATGCGCAGCCGCTGCTCGGTGCGAGCCACCTCGTCGCGGTGGACGGCGTCGGTGAGCCGCTCCAGTTCGGCGCCGTGTTCGCGCACCCGTTTGCGGGCCTCGGTGACGGCGGCCTCGCGGGCGGTCTTGGCCTGCTGGGCGGCGTCGCGTTCGGCGGCCGCGCGGTCCAGCGACTCGGCGATGCGGGCCAGTGCGGCCTCCACGCCCTGGGCGACGGCTCCGGCGATCGCGGCGCCCCGCTGCCGGGCGGCCTTGCGGACGGCGGCGCGTTCCCGGGCCTGCCGCTCGGCGGCGGCCTGCCGCGCCAGTCCGTCGGCGCGGCCCGCCAGTGCGGCGACCCGCTCCTCGGCGGTGCGCACCGCCAGCCGGGTCTCCATCTCGTTCTGCCGGGACTGTTGCAGGGTCACGGCGAGCCGGTCGCGTTCGGCGGTGGAGGGGTCCTCCTCGTCGGGCGCCGACTCGGCGATGCGCAGCTGCTCCTCCAGTTCGGCCAGTCCCGCCAGGTCGGTGTCGCGGGCGGTCTCGGCCTCCTCCTTGGCCTCCGACAGCCGCCGCACCTCGCCCTCGGCGGAGTTGGCGGCGGCGCCCAGTTCGGCCAGCTTGCGGGCCACGGCGTTGCGTTCCTTGTCGGCCTCGGCGCGTTTGGCCTTCATCGCCTCCAGGGCCGTCTGCCGGGACGTCTCGTCCTCGCGGGCGCCTTCCAGTTGCGCGGCAAGGGATTCGGCGCGGGCTTCGGATTCGGCGCGTTTGTCGCGGGCCTCGTCGACGGCGGCCTGCACCTCGATGAAGCTCTGGCCCGAGGCCGAACCGCCCACGGCCCAGTCGCGGCCCAGCACGTCGCCGTCGCGGGTGACGGCGGTCAGTTCCGGACGCGAGGCGACCAGATCCCGGGCCAGGTCCAGGGTGTCGACGATGACCATGCCCGCCAGCGTCCGCGCCACGGCGGCCGACAGTTCGGCGGGCACCTTGACCAGGTTCGCGGCCGGGACCACTCCCTCGGGGAGTCCGGTGATGTCGGCCGGGGTCGTCTCGGCGGCGCCGGGAGCGCCGGAGGCCAGCAGCAGGCTGGCCTGTCCGGCGTCGTCGGCCTTCAGCAGCTGGAGCGCCGACACGGCGCCCTCGCCGCCGGAGACCGCGACCGCGTCGGCCAGTCGGCCCAGCGACGCCGCCAGGGCGGCCTCGTAGCCGGGTTCGACGGTCAACAGCGCGGAGATGCTGCCCAGGAATCCGGGCACCTGCTCGGCCTTGCCCAGCAGCGCGCCCGCGCCGTCCTTGCGGCGCAGGCCCATCGCCAGTGCCTCTTCGCGGGCCTTCCACTGGGTGGCGTCGGTGTGGGCGGCGCGTTCGGCGGTCGCCAGTTCCTTCACGCGGGCCTTGGCCTGTTCGACCTCGCGCTGTGCCGCGGTCAGCCGCTCCTCCAGGTCGACGTCCCCGGCGTCGACGAAGTCCGACTGCGACTGTGCCTCGGACAGCGCGTCCTTGCACGCTTCGGCGCGGTCGCGGGCCTGGGCCAGTGAGGAGGCGATCCGGGCGATCTCGTCGGCGGCGGCCTGGGACCGGCTGCGCAGCGCGCCGACCTGTCCGGTCAGTTTGGCCAGTCCCTCGCGGCGGGCGGCGACGGCCTTGACGGCCTCCACCAGGTTCTTCTCGGCTTCCGACAGGGCCTGTTCGGTCTCCTGCCGGGCGTCGACGGCCTCGGTGAGCCGTTCCTGGTCGGCGACCAGGGCGTCGCGCAGTTCGGTCTCCTGCTCGCGCACCCGCACGGCCTCGGCCTCCAGCTGCTCCGGGTCGCGTCCGGGGCGTTCCTCCTGCGCCTCTTCGCTGAGATAGCGCACCCGTTCGGCGGCAAGCTGTCCAGTGGAGCGCAGCCGCTCCTGCAGGGCCGACAGCCGGTACCAGGTCTCCTGGGCCCGGGTCAGCGCCGGGGCGTCGGCGGCCAGCTCCGACTCCAGGGTGGTGAGCTGTTCGGCGACCTCGTTGTAGGCGGCCTCGACGCGTTCGCGTTTGGCGCGCACCGAGTTCTCGTCGGCCAGGTCACGCGCCAGCCCGGTGCGCAGCTGCGCCAGGTCGTCGGCCAGCAGCCGCTGCCGGGCGTCGCGCAGGTCGGCCTGGATACCGGCGGCCCGGCGGGCCAGCTCGGCCTGGCGGCCCAGCGGTTTCAGCTGCCGCCGCAGCTCGGAGGTCAGGTCGTTGAGCCGGTTGAGGTTGGCCTCCATGGCCTCCAGCTTCCGCAGCGCCTTTTCCTTGCGCTTGCGGTGTTTGAGGACGCCGGCGGCCTCCTCGATGAAGGCGCGGCGGTCCTCGGGCCGGGCGTGCAGGTAGGAGTCGAGCTTGCCCTGCCCCACCAGGACGTGCATCTCGCGACCGATACCGGAGTCGGACAACAGGTCCTGGATGTCCAGCAGTCGGCAGCGGTCGCCGTTGATCTCATACTCGCCCTCACCGGAGCGGAACATCCGCCGGGTGATCGACACCTCGGTGTAGTCGATCGGGATGGCGCCGTCGGAGTTGTCGATCGTCAGGGTGACCTCGGCGCGTCCCAGCGGGGCCCGCCCGGAGGTACCGGCGAAGATGACGTCCTCCATCTTGCCGCCGCGCAGCGCCTTGGCGCCCTGCTCCCCCAGCACCCACGCGATCGCGTCGACCACGTTCGATTTGCCGGAACCGTTGGGCCCCACCACACACGTGATACCCGGCTCGAAACGCAACGTAGTCGCCGAGGCGAAGGACTTGAAGCCTTTCAGCGTCAGGCTCTTCAGATGCACGCGCGCTCCCCGATTGAGGTCTGGTCACTGGACGGACAACAACAGTGCAGACTACCGGTTGATCATAAGTCCACCTGTGTCACGGCCCCTGATACAACGATGCGCGCCGACTGTTGCGAGTGTCGGCGCGCGGATTATGTGCGTGGAAGGTGTCAGGTCAGGACCGGCTCGGATAGCCGGTTGATCTCCTCAGTCGAAGCGACCTCGGTTATGAGCCGATCGTTATCGGCCCGAAGCCGGGTAACCTCGAACTCGAGGCTCCTTACCTTGGCACGCAGTTTGGTGACCTCGTCGAGCATCCGGCGGTCCGGTGCTTGTCCAACGTGGCCAAAGAGGGCCTTCGCCATGGTGTCTCCTTGCGAGAGCGTAGCCGAGGCAACGCTGGAGGCGTACCTCGCGGCTTCGCATGTGTTTGTGTATGTTTGTCGCCACACCGAGCCAGGTGCCCGGGGCCTCTAATTGCTCGAGGCGGACTGTCTTCGTCAACCCGCGACAATGACTATCTTCCGCCTCCCATGTACCTTCGTCAAGCTTTCCAGACGAAGAATACGCCCTGGCAGCCACCCCGGTGAAACGCTTGGTGAATCGTATCCGCGATGTCACTTATTGTCCCCGTTTTGGCGCTCGGAAATCTCTCTCCAAGCCCGTTCCGCGGCGATCTGCTCAGCCTCTTTCTTACTGCCGCCGGTGCCCTCGCCGAACTCCTCGCCACCCACGACCGCCCAGGCGGTGAAGCGTTTGGCGTGGTCGGGTCCGGTCTCGGAGATGCGGTAGTCGGGAACACCGAGCCCCGCTCCCGAGGTCAGCTCCTGGAGACTGGTCTTCCAGTCCAGGGCGGCACCCCGGCGCGCGGCCACCTCGATCATCGGGTCGAACAGTTTGTGAACGACGCCGGCGGCGACGTCCATCCCGTGTTCGAGGTACAGCGCACCCAGTAGTGCCTCGACCGAGTCGGCGAGGATGGAGTTCTTGTCGCGGCCACCGGAAGATTCCTCTCCCTTGCCCAGCAACAGATGCGGCCCCACCCCGCCGGGGCCGAGCGCACGGGCGACCCCCGCCAGCGCCCGCATGTTGACGACGCTGGCGCGCAGTCGCGCCAGTTGGCCCTCAGGCAGGTCCGGGAACTGTCGGTACAGCGTCGCGGTGACGACAAGGCCGAGCACCGCGTCGCCCAGGAACTCCAGCCGCTCGTTGGTCGGCAGTCCGCCCCGCTCGTACGCGTACGAGCGGTGCGTCATCGCCAGGGTCAGCATCTTCGGGCTCAGGGCCACGCCGAAGACGACACGGAAATGCTCGACGCTGGCGTCATCTACAGTGGATTCATCCCTCATGGGGCGACGACCACTCGACGCTTAAACGTCGAGGATCTGGCGGCCCTTGTACGTACCGCAGACTCCGCACGCGGTGTGCGGCAGCGTCTGGGACCGGCACTGCGAACAGGTCGACAACGCCGGAGCCGTGGCCTTCCAGTTGGAACGACGGCTACGCGTGTTGGACCGGGACATGCGGCGCTTCGGTACGGCCACGGTTCTTTCTCCGATACTCTCACCACCGATGACGGCCCGCGCGTTACCGCGGCGCCACCGGTGTGGGGCTGACTCACAACAGTTTCTTCAAATCCGCCCAACGCGGATCCACAACCTCGTGGCTGTGGTCATCGGGCAGCGTATCCCGAGGCTGCCCGCATTCGGGGCACAACCCCTCACAGTCGGGCCGACACAGTGGTGCGTTCGGCATCGCGAACACCAATGCGTCCCGCACCAGCGGTTCCAGGTCGAGCAGGTCGCCCTGCAACCGCATGATCTCGTCCTCGTCGGTCGTCTCGGCGGTCGTTGAGTCCTCGAAGGCGTACAACTCCGAAACCGAGGCGTCCAAGGTGTCGTCGATCTCCGTCAGGCAGCGGGCGCACTCCCCCGTGATCGGTGCGCTGACCGTTCCGGTTACGAGAATGCCCTCCGACACCGAGGTGAGAGTTATCCGCAGTTGGATGTTCTCTCCGGCGCCGACGGCGATCATGTCCAGTCCGAGCTTCTCCGGAAACGACGTGTCTATGGACAGGTCTTTCGACGAGCCCGGGGACCGTGGCAGCGTTCGCGTGTCGGCGACAAGCGGCGCCTTCGGGTCTAGTGCGGGTGTCTTATCCATCGTCATCACTTCGAAGTTCCGGCCCGAACAGGCCGACGTCAGAGAGTACCCGGCGACCCCGCCTGGTGTCGAACCGGGTTGTGGCGCGTGTGGGCCCGGCCCTAAATCGAGGGCAGCGGCTTCTCGGGCTCGGCCTGCTGGCTGGGCCCGGCGAAGGAGCCGATCTCCCGCAGCGCGTGCATCTTGTCGCGGCCCCGCTCCACGCCCGCCAGCGCGCGTTGCAGGAACTGCTCGAAGTTGGCCAGGGTCGTGTCGACGTACTCGTCGACCTCATCCCGCAGCCGTTGCGCCTCGTTGCGGGCCTCGGAGACGATGCGGTGTCCCTCACGTTCGGCCGAGACGACGACCTCGTGCGCCGACACGAGTCGGGCGTGCTCGTCCTCGGCCTCGGCGATGATCCGCTCGGCCTCTTTCTCCCCGGCCTCGATGATCTTGTCGCGCTCGGCGAGCATGGCGTCGGCCCGACGCAGTTCGCCGGGCAGCTCACCGCGCAGTTCCTCAAGCATTCCGATGATCTCGGCACGGTCCACCTTGCAGTTACGTGACATCGGGATGGCCTTGGCGGCCTCCACGTAAGCAACGATGTCCTCGATGCGGTCCAAGGGCCCCACCCGGTACTCCATTCCACTCCGTGCGGGACATTTCGTCCCGCGCTGCCTCTAGTCTGCGCTACCCGTTACCGAACCGTGTCACTAGTCTGGCGGCCACGGGCGCTGGCACGTGCGAGGAGACGTCGCCGCCCCATTTCGCCACGTCCTTCACGAGACTGGACGAGAGGAACGAGTACAGCGGGTTCGTCGGCATGAACAGGGTTTCCACTCCGGCCTGGCCGTAGTTCATCTGTGCCATCTGTTGTTCATAGTCGAAGTCGGAGACCGCGCGCTGGCCTTTGACGATGACGCCCACGTCGTGTTCGCGGCAGAAGTCGACGGTCAGTCCCTTGAAGGACGCCACCGAGACGTTGGGCAGGTGTCCGGTGACCTCCTGCAGCATCTCCATCCGCTCGTCCATGGAGAACAGTCCGGGCTTGGAGGGGTTGACGAACACCGCGGCGTAGACGTGGTCGTACAGCTTCGCGGTGCGGTTGATGATGTCGAGGTGCCCGTTGGTGGTCGGATCGAAGGAGCCGGGGCAGAGTGCGCGCCGGTTCGCGGGGGTCTGGTCGCTCGGTGCGCCTTGATTCAGGTCCACGAGCGGTGACCGTACCAAAGAATTGTTTCGCCGTAGCGACGACTGCGGTCGCGGGTGAGCCCTTCGGGCCAGAACGGTTCGCCGCCGCGAGCGGGGCCTTCGACGACGACGTCGGCGTCCTCGGACAGCCAGTCCAGTTCCACCAGGTGCGACAGGACGATCGCCAGGTCGGTGGGGTCCAGGGCGTAGGGCGGGTCGGCGAAGACCAGGTCGAAGCGGCGCGGCGGTTCCTGTTTGAGCGCGGCGGGCAGCTTCGCGGTGTTGACGTCGGTCTCGGCGGCCACGCCCAGCGCGGCGATGTTGCGGCGCAGCACCCGGGCGGTGGCGGCGTGCGACTCGACGAACAGCGCGCTGGCCGCGCCCCGCGACAGTGCTTCCAGTCCGACGGCGCCGGAACCGGCGTACAGGTCGAGCACGTGCGCGCCGTCGAGGACCCCGGCGGCCTCCAGCGACCCGAACAGCGCCTCGCGCACCCGGTCCGAGGTGGGCCGGGTGTTGTCGCCCTCGGGTGTGGACAGCCTGCGTCCGCCGAGGCTGCCGCCGATGATGCGTGTCAACTCTTCTCCAGGTATTCGGCACGGTCGTCGTCGACCAGCGCCGCGATGGCGGCGGCCAGCCGGGGATGGCGTTCCAGTTCGGGGTCGGCGGCGATGACCTCGACGGCCTCGGCGCGCGCCTCCCCGATGAGTTCGGCGTCGCGCAGCAGCGACAGCAGCCGCACGTGCGACTTGGCGCCCGACTGGGCGTCGCCCAGGACGTCGCCCTCGCGCCGCTGCTCCAGGTCCAGTTCGGCCAGCCGGAATCCGTCGGTGGTGGAGGCGACGGCCTCCAGCCGCTCGCCGGACGGGGACGCGGCGTTGGCCTCGGTGACCAGCAGGCACAGTCCGGGCGCGCTGCCCCGGCCCACCCGGCCGCGCAGCTGGTGCAGCTGCGACACCCCGAAGCGTTCGGCGTCCATGATCACCATCATGGTGGCGTTGGGGACGTCGACGCCCACCTCGATGACGGTGGTGGCCACCAGGACGTCCAGTTCCCCGGCCGAGAACCGGCCCATCACGGCGTCCTTCTCGTCGGGCGGCATCCGGCCGTGCAGGATTCCCAGCTTCAGTCCCGACAGCGGGCCGTCGGCGAGCCGGGGCCCGACGTCCAGCACCGCCAGCGGGGCCCGGCGTTCCGAGTCGTCCACTTTGTCGTCGTCGCCGACCCGGGGGCACACCACGTACGCCTGGTGTCCCTTGCCGACCTCCTCGCGCAGCCGCTGCCAGGACCGGGCCACCCAGCGTTCGTCGGTGCCGGGCACGACGTGGGTCTTGATGGGCGAGCGTCCCTGCGGCAGTTGGCCGAGCTTGCTGGTCTCCAGGTCGCCGTAGACGGTCATGGCGACGGTGCGGGGAATCGGCGTCGCCGTCATCACCAGCACGTGCGGCGGGTCGGAAGCCTTGGCGCGCAGCGCGTCGCGCTGTTCGACGCCGAAGCGGTGCTGTTCGTCGACGACGACGAGCCCCAGGTCGGCGAAGTCGACGCCCTCGTACAGCAGCGCGTGCGTGCCCACGACGATGCCGGCGCTGCCGTCGGCGAGGCTGGCCAGTGCCTCCCGTTTGGCCTTGGCGCCAAGGGAACCGGTCACGAGCGTGACCCGGGTGGCTTCGGTCGGCGCGCCCAGTTCTCCGCCGCGGCCCAGGTCCCCCAGCTGTTTGAGGATGGTCCGGTAGTGCTGGGCGGCCAGCACCTCGGTGGGCGCGAGCAGCACGGCCTGGGCACCGGAGTCCACGACCTGCAACATCGCCCGCACCGACACGAGGGTCTTACCGGCGCCGACGTCGCCTTGCAGCAGCCGGTGCATCGGGTGCGGGGTCGACAGCGCGGCGGCGAGCTCGTCGCCGACCTCGCGTTGGCCGTCGGTGAGTTCGAAGGGCAGCTTGGCGTCGAAGGCGGCCAGCAGGCCGTCGTCGCGGCCCGGCCGGGGGACGGCCGGGGTGGTGGCGGCGCGGGCCTTGCGCTGCACCAGGGTCAGCTGGAGCGAGAACGCCTCCTGCCACTTGAGACGCTTCTTGGCGGCGTACAGCTGCTCCGTCGACTCCGGACGGTGGATGGCGTGCAGCGCGTCGTTGAAGCCGATGAGGGAATGCTTGTGCCGCAGGTCTTCCGGCAGCGGGTCGGCGGGCGGTTCCAGGACGTCGAGGGCGACCCGCACGCAGCGGGCGATGGTCCAGGTGGGTACCTTCCCGGCGGCCCGGTACACGGGGATCAGGGCCCCGGCGAACTCCTCGATCATCTCCCCGGCCTCGTCGTCGTCCGGGTCGGCCAGCATCCGGAAGTCCGGTCCGTTGAGCTGGCGGCGGCCCCGGAACTCGGTGACCTTGCCGGAGAACAGGCCCCAGCGTCCGGCCTTGAGGTAGCGGGTCTGCCAGGGCTGGTTGAAGAAGGTGAGCGTGAGGGTGCGGCCGTCGTCGTCGGAGACGACGACCTCGAGCATGCTGCCGCGCCGCGAGCGCATGGGTTTGTTGGTGACGGCCCTGACCTGGGCGAGCACTGTGGCCTGTTCGCCGATCTCGAGCGAGTCCAGGTCGGTGCGCTCGCCGCGCTGGGCGTAGCGGAACGGGTAGTGGTGGATGAGGTCACCGACGACGGCCATGTCGAGGTGGTTGGCCAGCGCGGTGGCGGTCTTGGCGCCCACCACGGCGCTGAGTTTGGTATCCAGTGTCGCCACTATTCGGCTCCGATCAAGACGAGGTGGCGCGACTGCCCCCCGTCAAGACACTGAACATCCACAAGGGGCCATTGTCGCGTCAGATTCGCGGCGACGTTATCAAGGACCTGTGACTCCAGGCCCGATCCGGCCACAATGGTGAGCAGTTCGGCGCCCGCCGAGCACAACCGGCCGGTCAGTTCGATCAGCAGTTTCTCCAGGTCGGCGCCGATGAGGACGACGTCGCCGTCGGCAAGGCCCAGGAAGTCGCCGCGTTCGCACTTGCCGACGCTGGTCAGCGCGTCGCGGGCGGCGATGGTCACCTCGGCGTGTCGGCAACCGCCCGCGGCCTCGGCCATGGCGATGACGTCGTCGTCGAAGCGGCGGCCGGGGTCGCGCACCGCCAGCGCGGCCAAAGCCTGCACCGGCGAACGGGTCGGGATGACCGCGACCCGGAAACCGTCGGCGCGGGCCAGGGCGGCGGCGCTCTCGGCGACGGCGTGGCTGGACTCGTCGGCCAGCACGATGACGTCGGAGCCGCCGCTGGAGCGACAGGCGCCGAGCACTTCCTGAGTAGACGGTCGCCCGCCGCTGACGGGCAGAGCGCCCTCGCCGCGCAGCACCTGGGCCAGCCCGGAGCCCTCGGCGATGACCACGACCCCGCGCTGTCCCGACGGCGACTCGACGGCCACCTCTCCCCCGGCAGCGACCTGGTCGGCGAACCGGGTGACCGACAGCCGGTACACCCGCCCCGACTCGATCCCGGCCTCTATGGCGGCCCCGATGTCGTTGACGTGAACGTGGACGTTCCAGGTGCGCAGCTCCGCCGCGGCCGAGCCGGAGCCCGGTTCGGCGCTGGCGGCGCCGACGATCACCAGCGAGTCGCCCAGACCGGACAGGATGGTGCGCAGCCGGTCGACGGCGTCGGTCTCGGCGTCGAGCAGGTACTGCACCTCGTAGGCGTACTCCTCGGAGCCGGACTCGCGTGGGACTTGGACCGCCGTGCGCAGCCGGGCGGTTCGGGAGGCCGTGTCGGCCGCTCGCAGCGCCGCTCCCGTTGTGGTTCCGCCGGTCACCGCCACCAGGACGTCGAGCATGAGCGCCAGGCCCAGGCCGCCCGCGTCCACGACGCCCGCGCGGGCCAGGGCGGGCAGCTGGTCGACCGTGGCCGACACGGCCGCCGCGGCGGCCCGGCTGATCGCCTCGCAGGCCTGCGGCAACGGGGTGTTGGCGTGGTTCTCGGCGGCTTCGGCAGCGGCCCGCGCGACGGTGAGGATGGTGCCCTCGGCCGGGGCCGCCACCGCGTCGTTGGCCGCGTGGCAGGCCTGCCGCAGTCCCGCCGCCAGGCCCCGCGAGTCGACTGTGTCCACTCCCCAGGTGTCGGCCAGGCCGCGCAGCATCTGGGCCAGGATGACGCCGGAGTTGCCGCGCGCCCCCAGCAGCGCGCCCCGGGCGGCGCGGTGGGTGACCTCCGGGAGCGAGGCGTTGTCGCCCAGCTCGTCCAGCGCCTCGCAGGCCGCCGTCAGGGTGGCCACGAGGTTGGTGCCGGTGTCCCCGTCGGGGACGGGGAACACGTTGAGGGCGTCGACGGTGCGCCGGTGCAGCGTCAGCGTCTCCAGGCTGGAGCGGTACCACCGTCGCACGAGAACGACATCCATGGCCTTTTCGGCAGGACTGGAGTTCTCGCGCCGTTCATGCACAGTTGCTGAGCATAATCACTATTCGAAACGAAGTGACAGGATGGTGTCCTCGACCGCGGGTTTCTGCTTGTCCGACAAAGACTCCGGAACCACCGCGAAGAAGCCCGCGGCCTTGCCGTCACCGACGTCGACCAGCCCGACGACCACGTCCGCGCTCTTGTCCTTGACCTTGTCGGAGCTCCAGCCCATGCGATAGGTCAGGTAGACGCCCCGGTGGCCGTCGATGCGGATGTAGTTGTACTTGAACTTGGTCTCGCGCTTGGCGCCCTTGAGCTGCTTGCCCTTGGCGTCGGTCCAGTGTTTGTCGTCGATGAACCCGGCGAGCTGCGCGCCGGAGTCGGCGAGCTGGTCGACGCCCTTGTACTTGATCTTCTTGGCGTCGACCTCACCGGCGACGAACCAGCCGGGCACGCTGCCCTTGTTGGTCAGCACCTGGCCGGTGGTGTCCTTGAAACCGGGGAACTTGGTGTCCGACTCCTCGGTCCACGGCTTCGGCAACTGAACGAACCCGAGCCCGGAACCCTTGTCGGTCACCAGATCCGGCTGCTTCTCGGCCTCGGACTTCTCCTCGGTGGGCTTCTCGGACGACTTGTCCGCGTCCTTGGTGGCCGACGCCGAGGCCTCGTCCTTCGGCTCCTCGCCGCCCAGACCCGGGCCCAGCCACACGTAACCTCCGGCGCCCAGCGCCGCCACGACGATGATCACACCGACCACATAGAACCAGCGCGGCAGGCCGCGACGCGGTTTGCGGGGCGTGAAGTACGGGGTGCTCGGGCTGCCGCCCCACGGCTGGCCGCCCGAGGTGGGCTGGGCGCTGACCGGGGCGGGCGTGTTCATCGGGTTGTGGGTGGGCGCGGCCGCGAACGGCGACTCCGGCACGCCCGGCGGGGTGGCCCCGGCGGCGGACGGTGAGTAGGGCTGCGCCGAGAACGGCTGCCCGGACGCGGGCTGCGCCGAATACGGCTGGGCCGAGTACGGCTCCGCCGAGGTCGGGCTGGCCGAGACCGGGGCCTGCGAGAACGGCTGTTCGGGCTGCTGCGTCGCGAACGGGTCGGGCAGCGGCTGCGCCTGCGGGTAGCCCTGCTGCTGACCCGCGTTGGGGTCGACGGGCTGGTAGTACGGCTGCGCGGGCGGGGACTGCTGGAAATGGCCCTGCTGCTCGGCCGTGTTCGGCTCGGCGGGCTGGTAGTAGGGCTGCGCCGCCGGAGGCTGCGGGTTCGCGTCCTGTGCCGGGTAGGGCTGGGCGGCCGGGAACGGCTGCGCGGGCGGAGCGTCGTGGGCGGCCCTCGGCGGCAGCGCCTGGGTCTGGTCGGACGGCGGGTACCCCGGCTGCTGCTCGGGGTAGTAGACCGGCGGCTGCGCCTGGTACACCGGCGGCTGTTGCCCCTGCTCGGGCTGCTGGGGGTACTCCGGCTGCTGCTGGATCGGCTGGCCGTAGACCTGACCGGGCTGCTGTGGCGCGGCGGGCTGGTGGACCGCATTGCCCTGTGCGAAGGGGTCGACCGGCTCTTCTTGCTGGTCCGACCAGCCGTTCTCCGGCTGCTGCGGGGGATAGGACATGGCTCGACTTCCACAAGGTAATTGGCGCGTGGCAAAGCTTCGACAAAAACGTACCCGTCGCGGAGGGTGGCGTCCACGCGCGCACGATCATACGACCGGCCGAATACTTCGGGAGTTTCGGCCGGTCCGCCGGGGGGCGACGTCGTACTAGCTGAAGGCCAGGGTTCCGGCGGCCTCCACGGCCGCGTCCACCTGGTCTTTCGGCGTGGAGTCGGGCAGGCTGCCCAGGAATCCGGCCGCCTTGCCGCCGCCGACGTCGATCACGGCGATGACGATCTGTTCTCCGGTGTCGGGGTTCTCACCCTTGTCCCAGGTCAGGTGGTAGGCCATCGTGATGGCCTTCTTCCCGGCGAGGTCGGCGTCGTCGTACTCGGCCTTCACGTCGCGGTCCAGACCCTTGGGGTCCTTGCCGAAGTTGTTCTTGTCGTACTCCTTGGCGATGGCCTTGACGGTGTCCTTCAGATCACCGGAGTCCTTGTAGCCCAAGGTGGACGCGTCGATCTCGCCGACACCCAGCATCGCCACCCAGTCGGTGGTCACCTCGTACTGCTGCCCCTGGAAGGACGTGAAGCCCGGAACCGGGATCCCCGCCGAGGTGTCCATGGTCTGCCAGCCCGACATGCTCTTGAAGCCCAGACCGGTGTTGGTGTCGACGATCATGTCGCCGCTGGGCGACTGTGATGCCGAGGGCGGGTCGTCGGAGGGCTCCTCGGACTTCTCGTTGGCCGAGTCCGTCTTGTCGTCGTCGGGACTGCCGCCGGTGGACTTGATGGCGAAGAACACACCCACGCCGATCAGTGCGAGCAACACCACACCGCCGACGATGAAGATCCACACCGGAGCGCTGCTCTTGGGCGCGGCCGGTGGCAGCATGGGGCCACCGCCGTACGGCTGGCCGCTGGCGGGCGCGACGCTGACCGGCGGCGCCGAGTACTGCGCGGGGTCGTAGGACGGCTGCGGCGGCTGGTACGGGTCGACCTGGGGCTGCGCGTACGGGTCCTGCTGGTACTGACCCGGCTGCGGTTCGAGGTCATAGCTGGGAAGTTGCTGGTCGAACCCCGGCTGCGGCTGCTGGCCGTACCCCTGCTGGTTGGGATCGTAGGGTTGCTGGCCTCCCCAGTCCTGGGGTTGCTGCGGTGGGTACGTCATAGGGAGGTCACTTTCCAAAGGGGTGGGTCACGCCGCGAATCAGGTCAAAGACTAGTGTGTCATGGCAAAGCATCCCAAGACGTGAGCCGGATTCTGACCGGGTGGCCCATACCGCCAATGCCCGTTCAGCTGGGTTTCGGCCATCGGGTAGGCTTGCCCGGCTGTCCGCGGTACGGACGCGACAGCGCTCAGACAATCACTCAGGAGTACGAGCATCATGTCCCGCAAGTGCGAAGTGTGCGGCAAGGGCCCCGGCTTCGGCCACAACGTCCCGTGGTCGAAGAAGAAGACCAACCGTCGGTGGAACCCCAACCTGCAGAGCGTGCGCGCGTCGACTGGCTCGGGCGACAACCTGAAGCGGGTCAAGGTGTGCACCTCCTGCCTGAAGGCCGGTAAGGTCTCCCGCTAAGACGTACAGGCTTCCACCGCCGGGCTGGTGCCCGGCGGTGTTTTGTGTGCCCGCTTTCGCGGCCACCTAACGGCTGTGCTCTTGCTCCCTAGCGGAAGTGGTCCCAGCCGGTCGAGCCCTCGTAGGCCGAACCGTCCACTGTGACGCCACGTCCGACGCCGACCCGGCCGATGATCCGCCAGTCGCCGCCCAGCAGCACGTCGGGCGGGAAGGTCGCCGCCAGGGCGTGGTCCTCTCCCCCGGTCAGCACCCAGGCCAGCGGGTCGACGCCCATGGCCTGGGCCGCGTTGGCCATCGCCTCGGTGATCTCCAGTGTCTTGGACTCCACGTTGATGGACACGTGGGACGACTCGGCGATGTGCCCCAGATCCGACAGCAGCCCGTCGGAGACGTCGATCATGGCGGTGGCGCCCAGGGCGGCGGCCAGCGGTCCGGCCGCGTAGGGAACCTCGGGCCGCCGGTGCGCGGCCACCAGCGCTCCTGGGGAGCGGAAGCCGCGCGACAGGATCGTGTAGCCCGCCGCCGACCAGCCCAGCCGTCCCGACACCGCCACGATGTCGCCGATCCTGGCTCCCGAGCGGGTGACCGGGGCCCGGCCCTGTAGGTCGCCCAGTGCGGTGACGGCGATCGTCAGCTCCTTCGAGGACACCGTGTCGCCGCCCACGACGCTCACGCCCACCAGGTCGGCCTCGGCGGCCAGGCCGTCGGCCAGCTCCTCGGCCCACTCCACCGGCAGGTCCCCGGGCAGGCACATGCCCACCAGCAGCCCGGTGGGGCGGGCCCCCATCGCCACGATGTCGGCGAGGTTGGCCGCGGCGGCGCGGTGGCCGACGTCGGTGGCGCTGGACCAGTCGCGGCGGAAGTGCCGTCCCTCGACGAGGACGTCGGTGCAGGCGACGACCCGGCGGTCGGAGGCGGCCACCACGGCCGCGTCGTCTCCGGGGCCCAGCAGGCAGTCATCGTGGACGGGCAGTCGTTGCGTGACCCGTTTGATGAGACCGAACTCCCCTACCCGTGTCAGCGTGTTGTCGTCGTTTCCCACGCGAAACAGTGTCGCCGATGCCCTCGCGCGGTCAGGCGCGGCACCACGGGGTGAAACCGACAATTCCGAAAAGACTCCTTGCGCAGCGCGACAGGATGGTGTCAACTTGAGGATCTGGCAGAAGGAGACGTGTCGTGGTCCAGGCGTACATACTCATCCAGACCGAGGTCGGCAAGGCCCGTGACGTGGCCTTGTCGATTATCGACATTGAAGGTGTGGTCAAGGTCGACTCGGTGACCGGTCCCTACGACGTCGTGGTGCTCACACAGGCGCGCACCGTGGACGAACTGGGCAAGATGGTGGTCAGTAAGGTGCAGCAGGTGTCGGGTATTACCCGAACCTTGACGTGTTCAGTCGTCCATTTGTAGAAGGAGCGCGGCGGTGGCCGAGGACGAGAAACCGGCTGTGTCGGCGAAATCGCGGGACGAGAAGGCCACCGCCTCCCGGCAGGAGCGGCGCCGGGCCGCGCGGATCGCGACGTTGGTGGCGATTCCGGTCACGCTGGTGGCGTTGTTCGGAGCGATCTCGTTCATGGGATCGATGGCCGGGGCCGAGGAGGAGTCGTCCGATGTGCCCGACGAGGCCGTCGAGGTCGCCGCGCCGGATCTGTCCGATGAGGATTTCAAGTACTGCCGGGCGCTGATCACGAAGCTGCCCGATCCCTTGGGGGACCTCAAACGCCGGGTGGTGTCGGGTGACAACGGAGCGCCGGAGATCGCCGGGGCCTGGGGCGATCCGGCCGCGAAGCTGCGCTGTGGCGTCGAGCCGGTGAAGGTGGCGAAGGACGCGAAGGTGTACCGGCTGGGCCCGACCTGCTGGTTCGCGGACAAGTCGAAGAAGACCACCACCTGGACCACGGTGGATCGCGAGCTGGCGGTGGAACTGACGGTTCCGAACAAGTACGAGCAGCCGGGGCAGCTGGCGCAGGCGCTGTCGAAGCCGGTGGACAAGAAGATCCCGGCGTCCAAGGACGCTCCCACGGGGTGCAGCTCTTAGTTTTCGAGATTTTTTCTGCCAGGGGTTTGCTGTCGGAACACTAACGATATATCTTTGACGCATCGACGACAGTCGTCGATAGGTCAAAGATAGGAATGACAATGTCTCGCGAACACTCGTGGAACAACCCCTGGGGCGCCGACATGCGCGAAACCCTGCGCGGCATGCGCCGCTCCCACGCCGAGGGCGACTCCTCGCACGGCCGAGGCCGTGGCCGGGGTCGTGGCCGGCACCACTCACATCACCGCGGCTATGGACCGCCCGGCATGGGCGGTCCATGGGGCGGGATGCCGCCCATGCCCCCGATGCCACCGTTCCCGCCGGGTTTCGGCGGCGGCCGCGGCTTCGGGCATCGAGGCCGCAAGGCCCGACGGGGCGACGTCCGGGCGGCGATCCTGTCGCTGTTGGGCGAGGGCCCGATGAACGGCTACCAGGTGATGCAGGCCATCGCCGAACGCAGCCAGGGCGGCTGGCGCCCCAGCCCCGGCGCGGTCTACCCCGCGCTGCAACAGCTCACCGACGAGGGACTGGTCCAGCCCACCGGAGAGGGACGCAAGACCTTGTTCGAGCTCACCGAGGCCGGAACGGCCTACATCGCCGAGCACGCCGACGAGGTGGAAGCCCCGTGGGAGGCGATGACCCCACAGATCGACGATGACGTCGTCGAACTGATGAACCTGGCCCAGCAGTCGGGAACCGCGCTGATGCAGGTGATCCAGTCGGCGGGCCCGGTCGGTCGCGCCAAGGCCAGGAAGCTGCTCGAGGACGGACGGCGCGGGCTGTACCAGATCCTCGCCGAGGGCGAGCCCGAGCCCGAAGCCGCCGACGACGCGGACGAGGAACCCACACAGGACTAACCGCATACGGCCCCGGTCCGCTTCCCGGGAAGCGGGCCGGGGTCACTGTCGCTTGAAGACCCCGGCGACCCCGGCGGCGGCCAACAGGCTCAGGAACCAGCCGAAACTGGCGAAACCCGCCTCCCACCAGGCGAAGGCGCCGTTGGCGATCCACTGTTTGTCGTTCTCCAGCGCGATCACCGGCAGCACGGTGTCCAGGGCGTGCAGCGCCGCGTGGAACTCCTCGTGGTTGCCGCCCTTGCGGGACTGCGAGAAGACCTCCGCCGAGGAGAAGGCGCCCTTGACGGAGAACACGGCCCAGGCCGCCAGGAACAGTCCGGTCATCCACGGCACCACTCGCCAAGGGGCGTAACCGTAGCCGATCGTCCATCGTAGAATCCCGCCCCAGGCCCTCGACACGGTGCGGTAGGCCCAGTTCCAATGTGAACGGCGGTGGGTGGCCTCCTGCTCGATGACGACGACGCGGGCGGCGGCGTTGTTGCCCAGCGACCGGTACACCGAGATCAGCTGGGTGTACGGCTGCGGGGTGTACTGCGGCACCATGCGTTTCAGCCAGTCCGTCCGGTTGTGCACGTAGCCGCGGCCGTCCTCGGGCAGGTTGCGGTAGGTCATGCCGCCGATGTGGGAACCGGCGGGCCAGCACTCGGGGTCGTCGTCGAGGATGTCCATGGACAGGTCGGTGGCGATGACACAGGCCACCGTGGACTCCCGCAGCGAGAACCGGTTGCCGATGCGAGCGTTGGTCAGGTCGACGGTGCCCTCGATGCGGGAACCCCGACAGATCCACAGTGACTGGACGATCTCGCACTGCCCCATGTCCAGGGCGATCCGGTCGGGACTGATGATGGTGGACCCGTTGACCGACAGCTGTCCGGTGATCTTGGACCCGTAGAGGCGGATGGCGCCCTGGGTGGCGAGGTCGTTGAGCAGCAACGACTGTCCGATGGTGGCCCGCGAGGCCGAGAACGCGTCGCCGCCGGGATTGCTCAGCCAGGCGCCGTCCACTTCGAGACGGCCGCCGACGCGGGCCAGGAAGAAGTCCACCTCCCCGATCGCGGAGAAACCCTTGTTGAGCAGGACGTTCTGCTCGACCTCGATCATGTCGGCGACCACCGCGCTGTCGCCGGGAGCCGAGGCCGCCATCGAGGTCAGCTCCAGGTTCCCGCCGATCTTCGCCTTGGTGAACCGGGTCGTCCCGGCGATGCGGGCGTTGCGCAGCTGCACGTCCTGACGGACCTCGGAATTGTTCAGCACCAGGCAGTTCTCGCCGCTGTTGTGCAGAACGGCGTCGTTCATGTCCAGCTGGCCGCCGATCTTGATGCCGTACATGAAGACCTTGCCGTGCGCGGTGAAGCGGCGGCCGCAGTACAGCTCCTGCTTGACCTCGGCGCCGCGCAACTGCAACGCGAAGTTGGTGCTGCGCAGGTGCGCCCCGTCCAGGAACACGATCTCGGCGCACAGCCGCTTGAGGTAGAGCGTGTCGTCCATCCTCGTGTCGGCGAGGTTGAGCGCGCCGTCGATGTGCAGGCCCCGGCCCGACAGGCCGAGCGGGCAGTGCGAGCCGCGCAGCGACAGCTCCGGCAGCCGCGACTTGGCCAGCAGGATCTTGCCGGTGAAGTGGCATTCGCGCAGGTCGACGGGGATGCGGATGTGGCGCCCGCCCAGGTTGAGGTGCCCGACAATGCGGGCGCCCCGCACCCGCAGCGCCACCGCCACGTCGCCCGCCTCGTCCAGCAGCTTCTGAAGCACCGCCGCCCGCACCGGATCGTCGGTCTCGCGCAGATCCACCAGCCGTCCGGTGTTCATCGCCATCGCGATACGGCGTTCGGTTTCGGTCAGCTCGATCTCGGGCACCGGGGATCCTTAGCGGGGGTACGGGGAGCGGTACTAAGGCCACTGTAGTTCGTGCGGGTTACGGGCAGGGAGGCTTGATCCGGTCCAGTTCCACGACACTGACGTACCCGGCGAAGTCCTCCTCGGCGTAGTGTTCGCAGGCTTTCTCGATATTGGATTCCTCGCTGGCGTAGTCGACCGACAGGACGAGCTTCCCGGCCTCGCGGATCGCGCGCACGTTGTTCAGGTTCTCCTCGCACCATTCCTCGGTGCAGGGCTTGTCGGAGTCGAGGAAGAACAGGTCCTCGACGCCCAGGCCGTCGATCGCGTCCATGTAACCGTCGAACTCGCGCAGTTCCGGGGAGTTCTGCGGCAGCACCATGAAGTCGGGTTCGCGCTTCTTGGTGTACTCGCTGATCTTGATGATCAGGTCGGTCATCTTGCGGCCCAGGCTTTCGCGGGTCTCGCCGGGAACCAGGTCGAGGTCGATGTCCTCGTACGCGTTGGGGACGTCGAGGTAGGCGCCGTCGAACCCGGCCTCCATCGACAGGTCGAGACGCGGACGCACCACCTTGTCCCACCACTCGTCCTCCCAGTACTTGACGAAGTTCTCGTCGGGCCAGTCGTCCCAGCGGTTGAGCATCAGGTCGCTTGCGGCAATGTCGTCGTACTCGGGGCGGTACTTCTCGATCGAGCCCATCGAGAAGTACGACAGCGTCGTCTTACCGGAGTCCTTGACCTCGGTGATCTCCTTCTTGGAGAAGTAGTCGTCGCCGCCGTCGCGGGCCAGGTCGATGACGGCCGCCTCGTGGGGCGCCTTGACGATCTCGTCGAGGGTGCCGTCGGGGTAGCCCTCCAGCTGGTAGACCCAGGTGGTGGGCTCGTCGTTCTTCGATTTCGACGCTGATTCGGTGTCGGGGGAACCGGCCGAGGTGCAGCCGGCCAGCAGGGACACGGCCACGGCGACCGTCACTAGACTTCCACGCATTCTCGGAAGTCTATTGGCTGTCGCTTTTGGCCAGCGGCAGCCGGACTACGAACCGCGCTCCCCCGGATTCCGCCCGCGCCACCGCGATGGTGCCGCCGTGGGCGGTCACGACGTCGCGCACGATGGCCAACCCCAGACCGGCGCCACCCGCGTCGCGGCTGCGGGCGTCGTCCAGCCGGGTGAAGCGCCCGAACACCGACTCGCGCTTGTCCTCCGGAATACCGTCACCGTCGTCCTCGACGCTCAGGATCGCCTGCCCCGCTTCGGATCGCACCGAAACCGCCACCGCGTCGTCGGTGTGGCGCTGCGCGTTGTCCAGCAGGTTGGTCAGGACCCGCACCAGGTGCCCGGTCACTCCCAGCACCTCCACGCCCTCGGCCAGGCTCAGGTGCACCGGCACCCGGTCGGTGGCCGCCCGCCGTGCCACCTCCTCGCGCACCAACTCGGTCAGGTTCAGCCGGGCGTGCGAGGGCCGCTCCCCCGCGTCCAACCGGGCCAGCAGCAACAGGTCGGTGGCGAGACTCTGCAACCGCACCACGTCGTTGAGAGTCGCGTCGATGTCGAGCAACTCCGGATGCGACCCGGCCACCTCCAACTGCGCCCGCAGGATCGCCAGCGGACTGCGCAACTCGTGCGAGGCGTCGGCGATGAACCGCCGCTGCTGCGCCACCGCGGTCTCCAGCGCCTCCAGCGTCTGGTTGGTGGTGCGCGCCAACGCGAAGATCTCGTCCCGCCCGGCCGGTTCCGGCACCCGCCGCGACAAGTCCCCGGCGGTGATCTCGGCCATCTCGGCGCGAATCGCCGACACCGGCCGCAACGCCCGCCCGGTGACCAGCCACGTCACGGCCGCCACCACGATCAACAGAACCGGCAACGCCATCAGCATGATCCGGGAGACGTCGTTGACGGCCTCATCCTGAGTAGACAACGACACCCCCGAGTACACCGACAGCGGCTTCTCGTCCGGGGTCAGCACACTGACCGCCGCGAACCGGAACCGGCCGTCCTCCCTCGGCACCGTCAGCGTCTGGTACTCGATGTCCGGACTGACCTTGCCGGGCTCGTCGTCGCCGCGGTCGTCGTCGTAGTCGTCCGCGTCGTCATCATCGTCGTCGTCCCCGTCATCGGTCTCGGTCTCCGAGTCCTTGGGCACCGAGACCTGCGGCGCGAAGTCCCCCACCGCGACCTGGTCCTCCAACTCCTCACTGGCCTTGACCACCTTCCCGTTGGCGTCGACGATCTGCACCAGCTCGTCATCGTCGTCGGGCAACGTCAGGTCAGCGGGCGGCGTGCCGGTCGACAACTTGTCAGCCAACGTCTGCGCCTGGAACTCCGCCTTCAACTCCGCACTGCCGACGAGGTTGTGCCGCAACAGGGTCACCACCAGGAACCCCACCGCCACCAGGGCCACCGCCACGACCAACCCGGCCGCGATGGTGGTCCGGGCCCTCACCGACGCGGGCCACAACTTCCGTCGCCGCTCAGCCACCGTCGGCCGCCAATCGATACCCGGCCCCGCGCAGCGTCGTGATCGCCTGCCGCCCGAACGGCGCGTCCAACTTGCGCCGCAGGTACGAGATGTACACCTCCACGATGTTCACATCCCCGTCGTACGCGAAGTCCCACACGTGCTCCAGCACCTCGGTCTTGGACACCACCTCCCCCGCCCGACTGGCCAGGTACTCCAGCACCGCGAACTCCTTGGCGGTCAACGAGATGTCCGCCTCCCCTCGCCGCACCGTCTTCGCCGCCGGATCGATCACCAGATCCCCGAACTCCCACACCGTAGGAGCGGTACTCACCGACCGCCGCAACAAAGCCCGAATCCGCGCCTGCAACACCACGAACGAGAACGGCTTCGTCAGATAGTCGTCCGCTCCCAAATCCAACCCGTCCGCCTCATCATGCTCCCCGTCCTTGGCGGTCAGCATCAGAATCGGAGTGCGCACCTCCGCCTCCCGCAACTTCCGGCAAACCTGATACCCGTTCATCCCCGGCAACATGATGTCCAAAATGATGACGTCATAAGGATTCTGACGAGCCATCGAGAACCCCGTGGTCCCGTCGTTCGCCACATCCACGCCATACCCCTCAGCGGTCAACCCCGCGGCCACCACATCTGCCAGGCGTTTCTCGTCCTCAACAATCAAAAGTCGCATGTCCGAAAGCGTGACACAGGGTTCCTGAATCCACCCTTAAACCCCCTTCAGCCAACTTAAGCCTGCATTCAGGAAGTCCGCGCCATTGTCGTCCTTGTCAAAACGAAATCCCAAACGCAAAGGACGCCGCCATGAGCGAGAAACTGCTGAACCGCCGCAACCGCTGGATCATCGCCGGAGCCACCGGAGTCCTCCTGGTCGGAGGAAGCGCCGCCCTGGCCACCACGGCCTTCGCCGACGACGGCGACGCCAACGAAACCGGAGCCCAGGTCGCCGACGACGATGACAACGACGGCGACGACGACGGCACCGACGACGACGGAGACGACGCCACCCCGTCCACCAAGCCGAAGATCTCGCTGGCCGACGCCACGGCCACCGCCTCCGACGAGGTGAGCAAAGGCATCCTGACCTCGATCGAGCTGGAGGGCACCAACGACGCCCCGTTCTGGAGGGTTGACTTCATCACCTCCGACGGCACCGAGCACGAGGTCACCATCGACGCCGCCAAGGGCGACGTCACGGACCACAACAAGGAAACCGACGACGACGGCGACAAGGAAGACTGGACCGAGGCCAAGGCCGCCAACGACCAGGTCAAGACCACCCCTGAAGACGCCGCCACCGCCGCCCTCGACAAAGCGGGCAAGGGCAACGTCACCTCCATCGAACTAGACGACGACGCCAACAACCCGCAGTGGGAGGTCGACGTCACCACCGACGACGGCAAGCACAAGGACGTCACCGTGGACGCCGTCACGGGCAAGGCCACCGACGTCTACACCGACGACGATGACAACGACTCCGACGACGCGAACGACGACGACTCCGACCAGGACGACGACAACGACCAGGGTGACGACGACGCCAACGACAACGATGGCGACAACGACTAACCCTCACCCACAACTGAACCAACAGCGATAACGGGTCAACCGCGAGCGGTGTGAGTCAGGTAGCGACCGTCCTGACCCACACCGCTCGCGGCGTTGGCCCACCCCGTCGCGGCATCACCCGACACCGTCGCCCGAGCAGCCCATTCCGCTCTCGCTATCCAGTGCGGGTTCAGCCTTCGTGGCTGGCCAGCACGGGCTCAGCCTTCCCGGCTGCCCAATGTGGGCTGGCCTTCCTGGCTGGCCTGTGTGGGCTTGGCCCTCACCGTCCGGACCTAAGCCTCGGGCTCCCTTAGGGAGCGGCCGTTGGGGAGTCAGGTTCCGGCTCCGTTGGCGTCGGTTCCTGCACTAGGCGTCCCCAATCCGTCGGCCCTTCCGGATCCGGTTCCAGCACCCAACCCGCTGGCCACACATGCGTATGCCCTTCAGCTGAGGGCAACACCGCAATGACCCCGTCGAACCGGGAGTCCTCGGTGAACTGCACCCTTATGAACCCGGCATCACCGGCGAACCGAGCCTTGGTGAACCTGGTGTCCCCGTCAAACCACGCCTGGTCGAAGGCGGCTATCTCGTCGAACCGCGTCTTGTCGAACCAGGCGTTCTGCCCAAACTGTGCCCTGGAGAAAGAGACGCTTCCCTCGAACCGAGCCTTGGTGAACCTGGTGTCCCCATCAAATCGCGCGTCGGTGAACCTGGTGTCCCCGTCAAATTGCGCCCTGGCGAACCAGGCGAGCTGCCCAAACTGTGCCCTGGAGAAGGAGGCTCTTCCCTCGAACCGCGCCATACCAAAGTTGGCGTCTCCGTCGAACCGCACCCCGCTGAACCAGGCGCCTCCTTCGAACCGCGCCTCCTCGAAGACGGCGCCCCCGTACAACCGCGCCCCGTAGAATCGCGCCCCACTGAACCAGGCGCGCCCGAGGAAACGGGTACGGGTAAAGGTCGTCGTTGGGAGCCAGCAGCTGGTGAAATTGGCGTTGATGAGGGTGGCTCCGGTCAGGTCGATACGAGACGGGTTCCAGAAGCCGTCAGGCTTGACCGGCGGCGGCTCGTCAGTGCGGTCATCGTCATCCCGAGGGTCTTTCAGATGGCTGATCAAAAGCCGTTGAGCCGTGGCGCGGACTTCGTACTCAAGGTCAGCAGGATCGGCCTCGGTTTCGAGTGAAAGGCCAGGGTGATCCTCGTCTGGTGCCGCCTTGGGCTCAGCATCATCCGCCGCGACAAATCGCGCCGGCGGCGTAAACGGCTGCCGCAAATACGAACACCAAATGTCCACAATCACTTGCCGATGATTAGCCTCGTTCTGCCCCAGCCGGTCCAGCGCATGCAACGCCGCCAACCGCACCGGCGCCTTGTCATGCCCCAACTGCTCCGCAGCCGTCATGTACAGCTCAGTAATCCGCCGCTCAGTCGCATCGTGCCGGTCATCAGCAGCCTTGGCCAACTCCCGCTCATGCTGACGATCCGCCTCCCTCCGATCATCAGCCGCGATCCGCTCCTGATGCCACTGCCGCCGCACGAACAACAGCAACGTGCCCAGTCCGCCAACCCCAAACCCGATCGCCGCCACCGCTTGCACCGCAGCAATCCGAGCGCGCTCATCCTCAATATCCCCCGGCTTCAGCAACACCCACGACACCCCGACCGCAACCGCGATAGCAACCACGATCCCCACCATCGCCCCAACCCAAGGCCACCGTTTCTCAGTCACCACACCATCGTCCACACCCCACCCAAGATCCCGCAACCCCAAACGCCCGAGCTCCTAAAGCCCGCTCTCCGCACCATCATGGACACCAGCAGCTCCCCTAGCGGCCTCCTCGATCACCGCGCATCGGGCCTCCCAGAACTCCGCCTCCGACTGCGAGTCCGCCAGCTGGGCATGTGCCCCCGTCGAGCCGTCCAGCTGTTCGCGCAGGATGTCGGCGTGTCCAGCATGCCGATTGGTCTCACTGACCACATGAACCATGATGTTGAACAGCTTCACATTGGGCCGTGGCCACCACGGCACATATCCAGCCGAGTCGATGGCCAGAGCCTCGATCGTGGCGTCCGAGTGCTCCCACACGCGCCGGTAGCGCCTGACGATCTCCTCCCGCGACTCGTCCTGAGTCGCCCACATGTCGAACCCGCGAGCCGCGAGATCATCCCACCGGGGCAGCGGTTCGGGGAATGGTCGGTCGAAGATCTCACCGAAGTACCTGGACTCCGATAGCGACAGATGCTTGATCAGGCCGAGCAGGTTGGTCCCCGTAGCGGTCAATGGGCGACGCACGTCGTATTCAGACAGCCCATCGAGCTTCCGCAGGAGCTGCTCGCGGATGCCCCGCAGGTCGTTGTGCAGGTATTCCTTCGCGAATTCATCGATCATGCGCCGCAAGTCTGCCACTTCACGACAGTGCCGGTCCCAGCGAGAAGCAGCCGATGGCAACACTGTGTTGTTTCCTAAGGACCATAAGTGATCTACAAACTCAGAGTGCATTAGTTGACACTTACTGTGAACATCGGTAGACATAGATCCGTAGATCGCTTGTGAACAGTCCGAAATCACCAGTGATCGACATGCCCAAATTCCCTCTCCGAGAGGATCGTCATGTATGCCCGCAAACGGATTCCCGTGCTCACCGGCCTGATCGCCGCCACCGCACTGGCGTTGACCGCGCTGTCCAGCCCCGCTCAGGCTTCGTCCTTCCAGGACGATGACCCGCCCACCGAACAGATCACCATCAAGGTCGCCACCGTCAACGGTTCCGGCTGTGCACCCGGCACTGCCGCCGTATCCGTATCGCCCGACAACACCGCTTTCACCGTCACCTACAGCGAGTACCTCGCTCAGGCGGGTGGGAACTCGGATCCGACCGATTTCCGCAAGAACTGTCAGCTCAACCTGGAAGTTCATGTGCCGCAAGGCTTTACGTACGCCATCGCCACCGCTGACTATCGGGGGTTCGCCCACCTCGAACCGGGTGCGACGGGCATGCAGCAGGCTCTGTATTACTTCCAGGGCATGTCGGAGACCCACACCTCCAAGCACCAGCTGAGCGCTCCGGCCAGCGACAACTGGCAGTACACCGACGAGACTGACGTCGATCAGCTCGTTTACAAGCCGTGTGGCGAGGAACGGAACTTCAACATCAACACCGAGTTGCGGGTCGGGGCGGGCGACGATCCGGCCAAGAAGAGCTTCGTGGCGATGGACTCCACCGATGGGGCGATCAACACGATCTTCAACTTCTCGTGGAAGAAGTGCCCCGTCTAGGAACTGGTCCTTGGGCCCGGGCCGCGCTTCAGGTGTAGTCGAACCAGATGCGGTGCGTGCCATCCGGGTCGACCGCGATACCGCCGGAACCGGTGATCCCCGCCAGGTCACCGGTTCCGCTGCCCGGGACGATGACGAACAGCTCGTGTTGGCGGTCTTCGCCCGTGGTGGTCGCCGAGTGGGCGAAGTTGAACGTGCCCGAGCGGTCGTGCAGCGAACCCTCGAAGGATTCCATCGCGACGTAGGTGCCCGTGCCGGTGGACTGGTCGAACGCCGCTGTGAACAGGGTGGTGGCGCGGCCGGTGACTTCGCCTTCGAACTGCTTGCCCATCGTGGCGAGACCGACGGGGGTCGCGGTTTCGATCGTGGGACTCGGTACTGGGGACGGGGTGAAGTCCGCGACTATGAAGGTTCCCGAAGCTCGCATGCCCGGATCGTAGTGGGGACGTCTGACATGGGCGAGACTTTTGGCGGGGATCGGTGGCGGTTAGCCGTCGGTGGTCTTGGTCAGTGAGGCGGCGTGGGTGGCGAGGCCGTCGGCCATCTGTTGCATGAAGTCGCGCAGGTAGTCGGGCAGGACCGATTCCATGCCGGGTGCGGGCGTGTAGGTGCCGTGCCAACGGATTGTGGTGCCGGTGGGTGTGGGGGTCAGTTCGATGCTGGCCTGGTAGTCGCTCATCACGTCGATGAAGGCGTCCTCGTAGGAGAAGCGTCGTTCGTCGACGAGTTCGGTGACGCGTTCGCCGGTTACGCCTTCGCCCACGCGGAAGGCTCTTACCGAGCCGACTTGGGTGCTGCCGTTGTCGGGGCCCAGGCCGGTGGAGCGGTCGACGACGAGTTCGTCGATGGGTGTCCATTGCGGCCAGGTGCGGGCGTCGAGCAGCAGCCGCCACACCACTGCGGGTGGGGCGGTGGTGGTGGCGGTGACGTCATAGTTGGACGAGGTCATGGGCAGAACACTAGGCGCGGGTGAGCGCGGTTTCCATGCTTGAGATTGCGGTAGAGCGGTCAGAAATTGCGGTACCGGTGGAGCTGCGGTTGGGTGATCCCGCCGCCGGGAAGTGGGAGCCCCTCTCCTCCCCCGGCGGCGGGATCACCTGTCTTGATGCCGCGACGGTGCGCGGCCGGTTAGTCCTCCTCGTCGGGGTCGGGGTCGCCGTCGACGATGCGGCCGTCTTGCATGGACAGGGTCATGTCGGTGTCCGCCGCTACCGAGCGGTCGTGGGTGACGACTACTACCGTGGTTCCCTCTGATCGCGACAGTTCTTTGAGGAGGCGGACGATGCGTCTGCCGTTGCGGCTGTCGAGGTTGCCCGTGGGTTCGTCCGCGAGGATGAGTTCCGGGGAGTTGGCTAGTGCTCGGGCTATGGACACCCGTTGTTGTTCGCCCCCGGAGAGTTTGCCGGGGCGTCTGCCGGGTTTGGAGCCGGTGATGCCGACTTGTTTGAGGAGTTCGGCGGCTCGGTGGCGGCGGGCTTTGGCTCGTAGGCCCGCGAATTCGAGTGGGAGCATGACGTTTTCGAGTGCGGTGAGGTTGGGGACCAGGTAGTACTGCTGGAACACGAAGCCGATGCGGCTGCGGCGGTAGGCGACCTGTTTGCGCGCCGAGAGTTTGGTGATCTCGACGTCGCCCACGCGGATGCTGCCGTCGCTGGGGGCGTCGAGGGCTCCCAGGAGGGACAGCAGGGTGCTCTTGCCGCTGCCGCTGCTTCCGACGATGGAGGCGAAGCGGCCGTTGGGGATGTCGAAGCTGACGCCGTCGACCGCGGCCACGGTGCCGCCGCTGGACTTGAAGTGTTTGGTGACGTCGTTGACCTGCAACATGTCTATTCTCCTCGCAGTACTTCGGCCGGACGGACGCGTGCGATCAGGTAGGCGGGGACGGCGCTGCCGAGGATGGCGATGCCCAGGGCGACGAGTAGACCCAGTCCCAGGGTGTCCCAGCCGATTCCGGCGGCTACGTCGCCGATGAGGTCGGCGGCGCTTTGGGAGGATTCGGGGCCGCCCGGGCCCGCTTTGACGATGCCGGGGCCGCCGTTGGTGAGTTTGTCGGACTCGGCTTCGGACGGGGTGTTGGAGGAGACCAGGACGTCGGATATGACGTTCGAGGAGGCCGCCGCGACGCCCAGGCCGAGGACGGTTCCCAGGACCACGAGGGTTACCGCTTCGGTGACGAACTGGCCGATGACGCCTCGGTTGGTGCCGCCGATGGCTTTGAGTACCCCGACTTCCTTGCGGCGTTCGCGGACGGTCATGGTGAGGGTGAAGAAGACGATGACCGCGGCGCACATGAGGGAGACCAGGAATCCGATCCACGAGATCTGTTTGACGGACTCCAGACCCGAGACGGCCTGCATGGCGCTGTCGGAGCTGGAGCGGACCTCGACGGTCGAGCCGAGTTCCTCGCCGATCGCTTCGGTGACCGCTTCGAGGTTCTCGGCGTCGTCGACCTCTATGGTGAAGCCGGAGTAGCCGTCCTCTTCGGAGAGTTCTTGGACGGTTGCGGCGAGCATGGTGACGCCGATGCTGTCGTACTCGCCGGTTTTAGCGATGCCGACGACGGTGAACTCCTCGTCGAAGGCGGTGAAGGTGTCGCCCACGTCGAGGCCGTTCTTCTCGGCCACCTTGTCGCTGACGAGGGCGCCCCGGGTGTCGCCGTCGCTGAGTTGTTCGCCGTCGGTGAGGGTGAAGGGTTTGCCGTCCGCGTCCACATTGTTGGTTACGCCGTTGAGTGGGACCGGGAACTTGGCGCCTTCGGGGGCGCCGACGTCGTCGGCGTCGATCGGGGATTCCAGGTCGGTCTCGCCGGTGACGCCGCCGGGGCCGCCCATCCGGGTGATGGGTCCCTTGCCGCCGGATTCCTCGGACTCGTCCGTGGGGGTTTCCAGCATGCCGGTCAGGGTCGCGGAGACCGAGTCGACGTGGTCGAGGTCGCGGACCGCCTCCAGTTGTTCCTCGGTCAGCAGGGTCGACTCGTCCTCTGCGGAGTCCTCCTCGGAGGACTTGTCGTCCTGCTGGCCCGGTTTGGGTTCGAAAGCGGGGTTGGCGGTGATGGTGGTGTCCATGTCATCGCGCAACGCGGTCAGTTTCGCGTCCACGGCCCGGTTGGCGATCAACATGGACAGTGTCAGCCCGATGGCCACTGCCAAGACCAGACAGACCGCGGCGGTCCTGATCTTGTTTCTTAGGGCGTTCTTGACGCCCCGGATGGCAACACTCATGCACAATCCTCAAGATTGTCGAGATGGAATGAAACGTTCAACCGGCGCCGGTGCCTACACCCAAACACCTCGAAACGCCGTTTGACAGTTCTCGGAGCCGGTTCCCAACCAACTCCCACCTTCGGCCCAGCCACCCCTCAACTACGCGGTGCATGCTCGAGATCGTGAGAGCTCTTCCCGCCTTCTCCGCCGACGCTTCGGGCCAGCCGGGCGTGGCGCGACGTGGTGACGGCAGCCCGGCCCGGCTGCTGGTCGTCGAGGACGAATCGCTGTTGGCCGACATGCTGCTGGACGCGCTGTCGTTCGCCGGGTACGAGGTTCACGTGTGCCGCAGCGGGGTGCAGGCCATGGCCGCGGTCGAGGAGCGGCGGCCCGACATCGTGCTGCTGGACGTGAACATGCCCGATTTCGATGGGTTCACCGTCGCGGCGAGGCTGCGGGCGGCTTCGGATCTGACGCCGATCATCTTCCTGACCGCCCGCGACACCGCGCAGGACCTGCGGCGCGGGTACCTGTCCGGGGGCGACGACTACCTCACCAAACCGTTCCGGTTGGAGGAGCTGCGGCTGCGCATCGAGGCGGTGTTGCGGCGCACTTTGGACGGTCGTGATGCCGAGACGACGCGGTTCGAGGTCGGCGATCTGGTGCTGGAGACCCGGGCGCACCAGGTGTGGCGGGCGGGCGAGGAGATCGAGTTGTCGGCCACAGAGTTTCGGCTGCTGACGCAGTTGATCCGCAACGTCGACAAGGTGCTGTCCCGCGCGGACCTGCTGCGGCAGGTGTGGGGCATGGAATTCGACAGCGACACGTCCCTTGTAGAGACTTATATCTCGTACCTGCGCCGGAAGCTGGACAACCGGGAACCGCGGCTGATCCGCACGGTGCGCGGAGTCGGGTACGTGTTGCGACGACCTAGGGAGTGATGAATGTCGATCAAGGCTCGGTTGCTCGTCGCGACCGCGGCGCTGCTGGGTTCGGCGACCGTGGTCATCGGTGTGGTGGCCATCGGGGCGGTCACCACCACCATGACCGACCGGGTGGACTCCCAACTGCGCAAGTACCCGCAGCAGACCCCGCCCGACGGCCCGGCCGACGCCCCGCCCGGGGTCGCCGCCACCGCCGAGCGGTCCGACGACAGGTTCCAGCTCTACCAGTCGGTCGCGATGTTGTTCGTGGACAGTAAGGGCACCGTGGTCCGCTCCCACCCGGCCGGGTTCGGCGACGATCCGCTGCCCTTGCCGAAGCTGCCGTCCTCGCTGCCCGACGCGGGCCAGATCGAGACGGCCACCTCTCAGGACGGTTCCACCGACTACCGGATCACCATCGCCGGACGGTTCGAGATGTACCAGGGTGGGAAACCTGAGGTGTTTCGCATCGTGGCCGCCGCGCCGTTGACCGAGGTGGTCGCGGTGCGGAACCAGCTGGTCACCACGATGATCATCACGGTCGCGGTCGTGTTGACCCTGGCGCTCGTCGCGGGCTGGCGAATCACCCGACGCGGGCTCAAACCCGTGGACGACATGGCCGACACCGCCGAGGCGATCGCCGCCGGGAACCTGAGACGCCGCGCCAAGGACACCGGCAAGTCCTCCGAACTGGGGCGGCTGGCCCGATCGCTCAACACCATGGTCTCCAAGCTGGTCAACGCGATCAGCGACCGGGAGGCCGAGCAGGCCCGGCTGCGGCGGTTCATCGCCGACGCCTCGCACGAGCTGCGGACTCCACTGGCGACGGTCGGCGGTTACGCCGAACTGTACGAGTCCGGCGGCACCCCGCCCGGACCGCCGCTGGACCGCGCGATGCACCGCATCCGCGCCGAGAACCAGCGGATGGCGCGGCTGGTCGACGACCTGCTGCTGCTGGCCCGGCTCGACCAGCGCGCCGTGGACTCCCGCGAGCGCTTCGACCTGTGCCGCATGGTGATCGACTGTGTCGACGACTCGGGCGCGATCGCGCCCGACCGGACCATCACCGTCGAGGCGGGTGACGCGGTGATGGTGCTCGGCGACGAGTCCCGGCTGCGCCAGGTCGCGACCAACCTGCTGGCCAACGCGAGGCAACACACGCCCGAGGGCACCCCGATCGATGTCACGGTGGCCGCCGTGGACGGCACCGCGATCTTCTCGGTCACCGACCACGGGCCCGGGATCCCGTCAGAGCACCGGGATCGGGTCTTCGACCGGCTCTACCGGATCGACCCGTCCCGCTCGCGGGCCACCGGCGGCTCCGGCCTCGGACTGTCCATAGTCGCGTCGATCGTGGCCTCACACCACGGCATCGTCCAGCTGGAGAGCGAACCCGGCGAGGGCACGACGGTGCGGGTCGAGCTGCCGGTCGCCCAACCGCCGCGCGGCGACTGAACCAGGGGTGCGCCTCCGGTACGGTTCGCGGCATGAGTGACGGGTTCGACGTGGCCGAGGCTGTCGGCGGCGGGATCGTGGACCGGCAGCGGGCTTGGGCGTTCGTTCGCGACTTCGCGTCCGCTTGGGGCGCACCGCTTTCCGACGCCGACGCGACCCCGGCGGCGGAGCTGGCGCGAGCCGAGGCGGCGCTTGGCTTGCGGTTTCCGGCGGCGCTTCGTGAGGCGCACGCGCTGTTTGGTGCGCGGTTGGATCTGGTCTCGAATCTGGATCCGTTGTTGACGCCCGACGAGGTGTTCGTGCATGACGGGCTCGGCGGTGTTCTGGTGTATCGCAGTGAGAACCAGGGTTGCGCGTTTTGGGGTGTGCGCCTTGAGGATCTGCATCTGGACGATCCGCCGGTGTTCGTCGAGGCGCGGCACGGTTGGGTGCGGTTCATGGACCGGCTGTCGGTGGCGATCGTGGAGCTGGTGTTGAGCGAGGCGCTGATCGGCGATGGGCGTTTGTGTGACGCGTCTGAGCTGTCGGCGGACCTGGTTGGTGTTGCGGGGGAACGCTTTCGACGGGTCGCGTTGCCTGATTACCCGATGTGGACGGGTGCTGAGGACTATCCGGTGCGGTGGTTCTCCGCTCCGGGGAAGCTGCTGCGGCAGGACGGCCTTGGCGTCGGCTGTGTGCTGCACGTCCGGGGGCGGACCCGGGGTGATCTTGAGGCTATTTGTCAGACCATCCCCGGGCAGTGGCGTTGGGGTGTTGGTTGAGTTAGCGGCGGACCAGGTTCAGGAAGCCCCGCCAGTCGGCCTTGGTCATGTCAAGGATCTCGGAGGACTCGCCAAGTTTGCTGTCACGGAGTTCGAAGCGGCTTGCCATGGTCCGGGCTTCCACACAGTTGCCCTGTTCGGGGGCACTGCGGCTGGATCTACGCCATCTGCTCATTTGACAAACTCCTCAAGTGGTTTGGTAAGGGTATCGGTCTCAAAGAAGTCTCCTCGATACAACGCCACCACCATAGGGCTAGAGACATAGCGACCTCCATCGCGGGATTCCAGGAATACGACATCCGGCTCGGTGTTGTCGAAGGCGAGGACCATGTAGGCCCCGGGCATCGAAGGATGCGGCCCTGCCGCCAGAGGCAGCACGGAGATGTCCACGAACGGAAGCTGGTTTACTTCCCGGAGATAGGCTATCTGTGCTTCCATGACTTCTGGGCAGCCAATCTCCCGCATGAGGACAGGCTCATTCAAGATCACGCGTACTCGGGGCGGTATCTCTTTTTGCTTCATGCGTTCCCAGCGTGCAAGTCGCTCCTCCAGCACCTTCTCGCCCCACTCCGGCTGCTCCAGCAGTAGCCGCTCTTGAGCTTGGTTAGCCCTTAGGTAATCAGCGGTCTGAAATAGGCCCGTCATGTACTCAGATTCGTAGATCAACAACTCCTTGGCGCGTTGCTCCATGCTGTGCAACTTAAATGGGAACTTCGGCACGCCGTCTCTGGACGTTTCCAGCCAGCCGTCTTTCTGTCGACTGTCCGCCAATGCGATGAGTTCGTGCTCCAACTCCTGCGACGCCCCGTACGTGCTACATAGACCCCGTATGTCCATGATTGACAGTCGCGTGGCGCTTTCCTCGATCGCGTTGAGCTTGTCTCGCGAGACACCCAGCTCGGTCGCGGCACGGTTCTTCGTCCAGTCGCGCTTGTCACGAAGCTGCTTAAACGTGTCGCCGAGAAGACGGCGTGGAAACGGTATATCACTCATCGCCTCATTATGCAGATGACCACCGACAGTAACCGGCCCAAGAGAGCCGATCTGGGGGTGTAGATTTCCGGCACCCTAAATCGGCAACAGCCCAGCTCCCAGAGCCTCTACCTCGGCAAACACTACATGTGCGTCGGTCTTCACTTAGCGCTATTTCTGGCTTAGCTTCGATGTCAGAAAGGTGGGGATCCCGATGAGCAAGAAGCACACGGACCAAGAGATTCACGAATTCGCGGCCACGCTGTCTGTCGACGAGAAACAACGGCTCGTCAAGGGTTGCTCCAAAAAACTGATTAAGTGCAACCTCCAAGCCTGGTACGAATGCGTTTCGCACGGCCGCTATTGGGATAACAAGCTCGACGGTTGCACCCGCCCGTTCCAAGGCATATTGGAATCTCGCAATCTCCCCACCGAGATGAGGCAATCATGAGCCTCACCGAATCCGACGTCCTGGCCCGCAATGCGGAGTACACGATGGACTGTCACAGCAGAGTCGACTCCGAGGGCTATTGCACCGGCTGCCGCACCTACCACGGCAGGTTGGAGCAACCCGGACCCCAAGGCTGCTACTTCTACCGCCTCGCCAACGAGGTCTACCTCAAACACGGCCCCCACCAACCACCACCCACCCCACCGATGCGACCCACGCCCATCGAACAGCGTGGGCGATTGAAAGGAGATACCCATGAAAACCGGAATCAAACTCACCGACGGCTGGACGAAGAGCTCGCACTCCGGACACGCCGGAGCCTGCGTGATCGCCCGGATCAAGCACAACCAGTGGCAGTTCGGGGACTCCAAGTACGGCCGTCTGTATAACGGCCCCACACCGATCCTGACCGCCGACGCCGCGCTGATCAACTCGATCAAGAACGGGCTGTAGGACTTTCCCGGGTACACCCGCGCCGCCTCGCCTGCGTAGACCCCCGCTTCGTGGGCGAGGCGGCCCTCCACCCAAGGAGCCAACCAATGTCCACAATCGCCACACCCGACCTGCGCAATCCCGTCATCGCCTGGGAAGTCATCGCCCGCTCCGCGGTCCACATCGTCCGCGAAGCCCGAGCCAGCCGACGCCTGGAACCACTGACCATCGACGGGCGCATGCTGCTGACCGCTGTGACCGCGTTGGGCATCGACCTCGACGTCCCCAAAACCGTCTCCGTGCCCGCCAGCCTGCGACGCGGCCTGTCCCAACGCGAAACCCAAGTCCTGCTGGGCATCGCGGGCGGCAAATCCAACGCCGAGATCGGCCGCGAACTGTTCATCACCGAAGACACCGTCAAAACCCACGCCCGACGCATGTACCGCAAACTCGGCGCCCGCGACCGAGCCCACGCCGTCGCCGAAGCATTCCGCACCGGAATCCTGCGCGCTTAGCCTGCGTATCGTCGTTCCACGTCTCTAAGATGCATCCATGAGTTTCGATTCAAAGGCGCTGGATGCCCATATCGCGCTGTTCAACAAGGCCGTGACCAGCGGCGACTTCAGCGCGTTCACGGCGTCGTTCGCCCCCGACGCCGTCATGAAGTTCGCGGGCGTGCCCGCCGGTCCCTACCTGGGGCGCGACGCCATCGCCAGCGCGTACGCCGAGAACCCGCCCGACGACACCATGACCGTCCTGTCCCACGACTGGGACGGGGACAGGTTGATCGCTCGGTTCAAGTGGGATTCGGGCGGCATGGGACAGTTGTCGCTCCGCTGGCGGGAGAACCTGGTGACACAGCTGTTCATCGCGTTCGACCCGCATCCGTTGCCGCAGGAGAAGGAGCCCACTGGTGAGTGACGACGGCAATCGGTCGAACCCCTGGCACTGGTACGAGCACGAGGTCGGGTTGGTCGGGGAGACCGCGCGCGCTTGCGCTCGCGCCCTGGCCGCGTTTTTGATCGGGCTGGGATGTTCGTTCGTGATGATCCTGGGCGTGGGGATTCTGGCCGAAGAGGACCTGCTCGGCGATCCCGGTCTTGAGGAGGCCATCGATCACCTCAGCCGCTTGGGCCTGGGTGTTTTGATGGCGTTCGCCCTGGTGGCGTGGGGTGCGTCGGCGGTGGCGGGGTTCGCGCGGGAGGTGACCACGTCCCGGGCGCTGGTCAAGGCCGCCGCGCGGGGTGCGTCGCGATATGACGTGCCGTCGCCGGAGCAGGTCGAGTCCGTCACGCGCGCGCCCGCGCAGCATCTGACGTTCTTCGGGTGGGTGAACGCCGCCGTCGCGGGCCTGGTGGCGGTGATCGGGTTGATCGTCGTGGTGGGCGAGGGCAACGAGACCGAGGGCCTGCCCATCTTCTGGTACTCGCTCAGCTACGCCGTGGTCATGGCGGCGGTGGCGTTCGCCGGTCGCATGTGGCTGGATCCGGCGCAGGAACGGCGTCGCAAGCTCATCGCCGCGCACTGGAGCGTGGAGGACGAGGGGAAGGCCTGGCGTCCCGCGCTTCGAGCAAACAAGAAGGGCTCGGGGAAGAAGTCGCTGTTCGGGTCTTCGATCGCCGGGCGGTTCATCTACGCGGCGGCCGGTCTGTGGCTGCTGAGCTTCGTCGTGTTGCAGGCGGCGTTGGTGATGCGCTGCGGGAAGGTGCCGGGGCGTGGGAACACCGAGTGCGAGGAGATCACGTACTCGTCGTTCATCGAGCAGATCCTCGCCGCGGGGTTCTGGATCTTCGTGGTTCTGCTTCCGTTGGCGGCGATCCTCGCGGTGACGGGAGTGCTGCTGGACTGGAAGCAGCGGCGAAGCGAGCGCGCCGAGTTGCGCGCGATGCTGGAGAACCCGCACTCGCCTCGCCCGGCCGAGCACCTGCTGGGCTATCACGCGCGGCGGCGCATGCACCCGCTGGCGCTCGTCACGGCGGCGATGTCGGGGACGGGGTTGGTGTTCAGTACGGCTGCCTACCTGCTCGGCCTGGGTTGGGGCCTGGGGTCGCAGGACGTGTTCGCTGGCTTCCGTACTGAGGCGGTCATCGCGATGGGCATCTCGGTGGGGTTGTTCGTCGCGGCGCTGCTGGGCACGGGCATCGCCAACGTGCGCGGCCGGGAACTGCGCAACGCTCTCATGCTGCGCTGGCCCACACCGCCGTCGTGGTCGGCGGGCAAGGACGGAAAGGTGCCGCGTGCCAAGCGCGGCCCCGCGCTGCACGGCTCGCGCGATGTGAAGGTCGGGCGGCACGCGAACTCGGACCAGAACTAGCCGGGCCAGCACGGAGAGGCGCTCGCGGCGGTCCTGTGAGGACCGCCGCGTCGTGGGTCACTCGGTCTAAGTGCGCTCCGCGTCGTCCCGGGGGAAGAACGGCAGCGGTGTGTGGATCCGGTCGGCCGCCGCG
Organism: Stackebrandtia nassauensis DSM 44728; assembly: GCF_000024545.1. Taxonomy (GTDB): domain Bacteria; phylum Actinomycetota; class Actinomycetes; order Mycobacteriales; family Micromonosporaceae; genus Stackebrandtia; species Stackebrandtia nassauensis. The sequence continues at coordinate 2,214,707 of NC_013947.1, read as the reverse complement.
AGGATCTTGGTGGCGTCGTCGACCGGCGGGTGGATGTACTGGTTGATCTTCTTCTTGATGCTCGCGCCGTCGGCGCCCGTGGCCATCACCCTGCGGTCCCAGCCTCGGGTGAAGACTCCGCCCGCGCCGCCCAGGTCGAGGCAGGTGACGTAGGGCGCGGGTGTGAAGTCACGCGGGGGCAGTCCCAGCAGGTCGGCCGCCGCGTTGTACCCGGCGACCTTTCCCAGCGGGGTGGCGTGCTGGCAGGACTGCATGACGACGTGGTCGCCCTCGACCCGTGCCGCCGCCGTGTCCCCGGCGGCGAACACCTCGGGCAGCGCGCGCAGCCACCGGTCCACCGGTACCCGGCCGAGCGGGTCAAGGTCGTCCGAGACGTGGCGGGTGAGTTCGCTGGCCCGCAGCCCCACCGACCAGACCACCGCGTCGGTCTCGCCCCGGCTGCCGTCGGACAGGACGGTGTAGCCGTCGCCGACCTCGGTGACCGTCGTGGACAGACGGCATTCGATGTTCAGCTTGTCCAGTGCCGCTTCGATTTCGGCTCGCGGGCCGGGGCCGAGCTGGTCACCGACGACGTCGGAGCGGTCGACCAGCAGTACCCGGCCCCGGGCGGCCAGTTCGGTCGCGGCTTCGAGTCCGACGAACCCGGCGCCGACGACCACGGCGGTGAAGTCCTCGCGGCCGCGCAGGTGGTCGGTGAGGCGCCGGGCCCCGTCGAGGGTGTCGATGTCGAAGAGTCGTTCGGCGCCGGGCAGGCCCGCGGGTGTGACGAGTTTGCTGCCCGCCGCCAGCACCAGCCGGTCGTAGCCGATCTCGGTGCCGTCGGCGACCACCACGCGGCGGTCGGTGTCGATGGAGCTCACCCAGGCGCGCCGGTGTTCGACGCCGATCGGGGCGAGGATGCGGCGCAGTTCGACCTTGGCGAGATCGGGCTCGGGTTCGTACAGGCGCGGGCGCAGCACCAGGTGCTCGTTCGGCGCGATCAAGGTGATGCTCAGGTCCGCGTCGCCGCGCGCCAGTGCCGCGCCGGCGGCGCTCCACACGCCCGCGAAACCGCCTCCGATGATGACAACGTGTGCCATGGGAATCGTCCTCTCTCAGCTTCGCCCTCCGGGAAGTCGGAGGGTCCGCAGGGAGACAAGACAGCGGCCTCAGTTGTGACCGATATGCGCGAACTTCTCAGGATTGGCGAGTCGGCGGAACGCGGTGATGCGGCCGTCGGAGGTCTCGACGGTGTCGACCCAGACCAGCCTGTCGTCCCGGTAGCTGGCCAGGGCGGGCTGACCGTTGACCTCGATGATCCGGAACGCGTCGGGGCGCATCATTCCGGCCACGCGGATCGTCAACCGGGCGATCGCCTCGGCGCCCACGACCGGCCTGCGCGCGGCGCGGACCTTGTCGCCGCCGTCGCCGACATAGACCGCGTCGGGGTCGAGCAGTGTGACCAGGGCGGTCAGGTCACCGGCGTCGGTGGCGGCCTTGAAGGCGCGCAGGACGCGTTCGGTCTCGGCCTTGGACGCCCGGGGCCGTTCCTTGGCCTCGGCGACCCGGGCCCGGGCGCGGGAGGCGAGCTTGCGGCTGGCGGCGGGCGTGCCGCCGAGCACCTCGGCGATTCGTCCGAACGGGAAGTCGAAGACGTCGTGCAGTACCAGCGCGACCCGTTCGGCGGGCGACAGCTTCTCCATGACCACCAGCATCGCGGTGCTCACCGACTCGTCCAGGAGTACCCGGTCGGCGGCGTCGGGTCCGGTCAGCAGCGGCTCAGGCAGCCAGGGGCCCACATAGGACTCCCGTCGGACGCGCGCCGACTTCAGCAGGTTGTACGACGTCCGGGCGGCAACGGTCACGAGCCAGGCTCGCAGGTCCCGTACCCCGGACAGATCGCTGGTGTCGGCGCGCAGCCACACCTCCTGGGTCACGTCCTCGGCATCGGTCACCGTGCCGAGGATGCGGTAGGCGGCCCCGAAGACCGCCGAGCGATGCGACTCCCAGTCGGCCTCCGCCAGCGAGCCGGTGAGCGTCATCGCGGGTTCCTCATCGACGGCCGCCTCGGCACCAGCGGGTGACGGCCAGCGGCACGGCCTCGCCCGCGAACCGGTCCGCGAGCGGCCGGGCGATCGCCTCGGCTTCGTCCGGCATCGCCGTGACCACCGCGACGAAGCCGATCGTGTGGGACTGGTCGTCGTCGACGAGCAGCGCGACGAAGTCCAGCCGCGCGTCGGTGTCGGCGCCGAGCGTCGGGGCGTTGTGGGGCTTGGGTTCCCAGCGGCCGACGAGCAAGGCGTTGGGGGCCTCTCCCGATCGTGAGGCCGCCGATGGTTCGCGGTCGAGCAGTACGGCGGCGCGTTCCGTCGTGATGTCCTCGTAGAGCCCGGCTTGCCAGAACGGTTCCTCGTCGCCGAAGCGGTCGGCGGCGGCGCGGTCGTCCAGATCGACGATGTGGACACTGCCGGTGTGTTCCTCGCCGTCGTCGGACAGCGTGGGACCGCGAAGGATGAGCCGCTCGTCGAAGCGGTCCATGTACGACCAGTGCTCCTCGACCAGCTTGTCCAGTTCGGCTCCGACGCCCGGTTTGTCCTTGGCGTGAACGTAAAACGGCATGCGGCGAACCTAGCAGGGGACGGAAAAAATTAGGCCCGCCCCGGCGGCACGGGGGAACGGCCGGGGCGGGGGGCGCGGATCGCGTCACTGTAAAACTGTCCGCGCGGGTGGCTCGTCATCCGGGGCACGGGAAGACCCGGGCGAGCCGTCACACCATGGTGAAGTGCCGATATTAGCCGGTGTTCGCAAGACTGTCTATACGTGAACTAGTAAGCGTGACGGTTTCATTTTCCTGTAATCGTTGGTAACCATCGCAACCAGCGGTTTTCGATGACCGGATACGGACGACAGTGATTGTCATCGCCGTTTGTTACGCAGTCATTGTCATCGCCGTTTGTTGCGCAGTCATTGTCGTCACCGTTTATTGAGTTGCCAATTGTCGTGTGACCTCAATAGCGTCAATGGCGTTATGCGTCTGCTGAAACCACTGCCCATGCCCGACCCCGGCGAACCCGACGCCCGGTCGGCGGCTAGTTATCTCCTTTGGATCCTGAGCAAGCAGTGGAAGACGCTCGTGGTCGCGGGAATGTTCGGAACCGGATGGATGGCGTGCATCGGCGCGCTGCCCGGCGCGATCGGTTACGGGATCGATCAGGGTGTGCGGACCAAGGACACCACCGCGCTGCTGCTGTGGGCCGGGGTGATCGTCACGCTGGCCGCCCTGATGGCCGTGCTGGGGATCATCCGACATCGGTTGGCGGTCTTCAACTTCCTGGTGGGCGCCTACCGGACCGTGCAGCTGACCACCCGACACGCCACCCGGGTGGGGGCCGCGCTGCCGCGCCGTATCGCCACCGGCGAGGTGGTCTCGGTGGGCAGCGCCGACCCGGCGTCGATCGGGATGGCGCTGGACGTGCTGGGCCGCACCACGGGGTCGGTCGTCACCTTCGTGGCCGTGGCGGTGATCCTGTTGACGATCTCGGTACCGCTCGGGCTGGTGATCCTGCTGGGGTTGCCGTTGCAGGCGCTGGTGATCGGGCCGCTGCTGAAACCGTTGCAGCGCCGCGAACACGCGTACCGGGAACAGCAGGGGCTGTTGACGTCGCGCGCCAACGACATCGTCGCGGGACTGCGGGTGCTGCGCGGCATCGGCGGCGAGGAGCTGTTCGCGCACCGCTATACCGAACGGTCGCAGGAGGTGCGGCGGTTCGGGATGAAGGTCGCCGCCGCCGGTGCCGTCATGAAGGGCCTGCAGATGCTGCTGCCGGGCCTGCTGCTGGTCGCCGTGACCTGGATCGGCGCCCGGGCCGCGGTTTCGGGCTCGATCACGCCGGGGCAGCTGATCGCCGTGTTCGGGTACACGACGTTCCTGCTGATGCCGATGTCGACTTTCCTTGAGACGGCGCGCAAGTACACCACCGCGCACGCCGCGGCCAAACGGATCGTGGCGTTCCTGGCGGTGGAGCCGGGCGTCGACGACGAGGGCGACAAGGACGCGCCGCGAAGCTTCGACGTCCTCGAGGAACCGGAGTCGGGACTGCGGGTGGAGTCGGGGAAGCTGACCGCCGTCGCCTGCGCCGATCCGGAGCAGGCCGCGGTGCTGGGCGACCGGCTGGGCCGCTACCGCGACTCGGACGCCCATGTGGACGGTCTGTTGCTGCGGGACATCCGGCTGGACGAGCTGCGGCAGCTGGTTCTGGTGTCCGACAACGATTCGATGTTCTTCGAGGGGAAGCTGCGCGCCGGGTTGGACGTCGCGGCGGGAGCCGACGACGAGACGGTGCTGCGGGCGGTGCGCACGGCCGTGGCCGGTGACGCCGTCGACAGCGTCGGCGGCCTGGACGGGCACGTCGACGCCGAGGCGCGCAACGTGTCCGGCGGTCAGCGGCAGCGGCTGCGACTGGTGCGGGCGCTGTTGACCGACGCGCCGGTGCTGGTGCTGGTCGAACCGACCTCGGCGGTGGACGCGCACACCGAGGCGCTGATCGCCGAGCGGCTGCGCGAGCACCGCGAGGGCGCGACCACCGTGGTCACCACGACGTCGCCGCTGATGCTGGAGCGCGCCGACACGGTGTGCTTCGTGGACGACGGCAAGGTCGTGGCCACCGGCAGTCACCGGGAACTCATGGACGGCGAGCCGCGGTACCGCGCCGTCGTCACCAGAGACGACGAGGACGAAGGGCAGGAACGACAGTGAGTGGACTGCCGGTCGCGACCTCGCGAGAGACCGCCCGCGAGGTCGGCAGCATCGCCGCCGCCTACAAGGGACAGGTCTTCTGGACGGTGGTGCTGTACACGATCGCCTCGGCGGCCGGGCTCGGCGCGCCGTGGCTGCTGGGTGAGCTCATCGACTCCCTCGACGCGGGCAACACCTCCACCGTGGACGCCATCGCGATGGCGGTGGCCGGTTTCGTGTTGACGCAGGCGTTGTTCAGCGGGATCTCGCACTACGTGTCCAGCCGGTTCGGCGAGACCGTGATGGCGAGGCTGCGCGAGGAGTTCGTCCGCCGGTCGCTGGCGCTGCCGTTGAGCACTGTGGAGCGCGCGGGTACCGGGGACCTGATGACCCGCTCCTCGCGCGACATCGCGCAGCTGGGCCAGGTGCTGCGTCGCGCCGCTCCCGAGAGCTTCGTGTGCGTGCTGACGCTCGTGCTGACCCTCGCGGCGCTGACGCTGGCCAGCCCGCTGCTGGCGCTGGTCGCGCTGGTGACGACGGTGCCGGTGCTGTGGGCGCCCGCCCGGTGGTACCTGCGCCGGGCCCGCGAGGCCTACCTGGCTGAGAACGCCACCTACAGCGAGATCGCCGAGGGGCTGGCCGCCACGGTCGAGGGTGCCAGGACCGTTGAGGCACTGCGGATCCAGCGGGACCGCATCGACAAGGGACAGGCCGTGATCGGCAAGTCCTACGGGGCCGAGCGCCGGACGCTGTTCCTGCGCAGCGTCCTGTTCCCGTCGCTGGACTTCGGCGTGACGCTGCCGGTGGCGGCGGTGCTGCTGGTCGGCGGGCTCATGTACGCCGCCGACCTGACGACGCTGGGCGCGGTGACCGCGGCGGTGCTGTACATCAACCAGGCCGGGGAACCGATGTTCATGCTGCTGGCCTGGCTGGACGAGCTCCAGACCGGCGACGCCTCGCTGGGGCGCATCATCGGCGTGGGGCCGATCAAGCAGGCCACGGTGGACGAGAAGCGGCCCGCCCCGCAGGAACACGGCGCGGCGGTGCGGGTGCGCGATGTCCGCTACGCCTACAACGAGGGGCACGACGTCCTGCACGGCGTGAGCCTCGACATCGCGCCCGGCGAGCGGCTGGCCGTCGTCGGGCCCTCGGGCGCGGGAAAGTCCACTCTGGGGCGTCTGATCGCGGGCATCGACTCCCCCGGCATGGGTTCCCTGACCGTGGCGGGGCACGACCTGCGGGACGCGACGCTTGAGGAACTGCGTCGTGAGGTGCTGCTGGTGACCCAGGAACACCACGTGTTCCTGGGTACGGTGCGGGACAACCTGGCGCTGGCCAACACGTCGGCGACCGACGAGCAGATCACCGAGGCGCTGACCGCTGTGGACGCCGACGAGTGGCTCGCCTCGCTGCCGCACGGGCTGGACACCGTCGTGGGCTCGGCCGAGCTCAAGGTCGAACCGGCTCGGGCGCAACAGATCGCGCTGGCCCGGCTGGTGCTGGCCGACCCGGACGTGCTGGTCCTGGACGAGGCCACCAGCCTGCTGGACCCCCGCGCGGCCCGCCATCTGGAGCGGCACCTCGCGACCGTCCTGTCAGGACGTACCGTGGTGGCGATCGCGCACCGGCTGCACACCGCGCACGACGCCGACCGCATAGCGGTCGTCGAGGACGGCCGCATCGCCGAGCTGGGCTCCCACGACGAGCTGGTGGCCGCTGGCGGCCACTACGCCGCCCTGTGGCGCTCCTGGCAAGGCAACTAAGCGCTCGGGGCCGGGCGGCGGCACCAGTAGGCTCTGTGGCCCTTGCTGCCCTCGGGGATGAACTCGTCCTCGACGAGGGTGAACCCGGCCTCCTTGACCCACTCGCGGTAGGTCTCGGCGCCCGGGTGGCTCCACCACATGGAGGTGCCGCTGTCGCGCCAGTTCTCGGTGATGCCCACCGACGGGGTGTTGCCCGCGATGACCAGCAGCAGCCCGCCGGGGACCAGCCATTCGCGGACCGTGGCCAGCAGCCGGCGCTGCTCCTCGGGTTCCAGATGGAAGATCATGTACAGGCACGCGATGGCCTCAAAGGACTCCGGCTCGAAGGTCGCCGTGCCCGCGTCGGCGCGGATGAACGTCGCTTCGGGCACCAGTTCGGTGGCTCGCGCGATGGCGACCTCGCTGATGTCGACGCCCGTGACCCGGTGACCCGCCACCGTCGCGTCGCGGGCCAGCGGTAGGCCGCTGCCGCAGCCCAGGTCGAGCAGGCGCGAGGCCGGAGCCAGTCGCTCCAGGAGCTTGCGGGTCATTCGGGTTTGTTGCCACGCGCCGGAACCCTCGGCGTCGTGGTGGTACGGCACCGCGTTGTAACCGCGCCGCACCAGTTCCTTGATGTCTCGGTCTTCGACCACGACGCGGAGCCTACCCGCAGCAGGCTGGCACGTTTTCGCGATTCAAACATTGACAGCCCGGAACATACTGACTCATCGAACTTTCTATGGGGAATCATCACAATGGACAACATCAGGATCCTGGGTAACCGGTACCGGCTGGACGAACGGGTCGACGGCGGCGGCATGGGGGACGTGTGGCGGGGCCGCGACATCCGGCTGGACCGGACGGTGGCCATCAAGGTGCTGCACGCCGGGCTGTCCGGCGACCCCGCGTTCCGGGAACGGTTCCACGGCGAGGCCCGCGCGGTGGCGGCGCTGAGCGCCCCGGGCGTGGTCAACCTCTTCGACTACGGCGAGGACGCCTCGGCCGACGCCGGAGTGGTGTCGTACCTGGTGATGGAGTACGTGCCGGGCCGTTCGCTGCGCACCGTGCTGTCCGAGCGCGGCAGCCTGCGCGTCGACGAGGTGCTCGACATCGTGGCGCAGTCCGCCGAGGCCCTGGACGTCGCGCACGAGGCCGGGATCATCCACCGCGACATCAAACCCGGCAACATCCTCATCGACGCCGAGACCGGCGTGGTCAAGATCGTCGACTTCGGCATCGCCCGCACCCGGGGCCAGTCCTCGCTCACCGAGACCGGCGTGGTGATGGGCAGCGTGTGTTACGTGTCCCCCGAACAGCTCTACGGACACGAGCCCTCCGGATCGTCCGATGTGTACTCACTGGGGGTGGTGGCCTACGAGGCGCTGACCGGACGCAAGCCCTTCGCCAGCGACGTCCCCGCCACCGTCATCCACGAGCAGATCCACAAGGCCCCGCCGCCGCTGCCCGAGACCGTTCCGGCCGGGGTGCGCGAGGCGATCATGCGGGCGCTGGCCAAGGAACCGCGGCACCGCTGGCCGAACGCCGCCGCCTTCGCCGCCGCGTGCCGGGAACTCATCGGCGCCGCCGCGCCCCGCGAGGACGCCACCGTGCGCGTCGCGGCCGACGCGGTGCCCACCACGGTCATCCCGACGCCCCAGCCGACGACGGTGCGCGCCGCCGCCGGTCCCCGCCCCGTGACCCCCACGTCGGGCGCCCGCCGCAACCGCGGCGCGGTGGTCTCGCACCGCCGCTCCGGGTTGCGGCCCCGCACCCTCGTCGTCACCACGGCGATCGTGGCGCTGCTGGCGGCCGGGGGCATCGCGGCGGCCCGGCCCTGGGACGACGAGCGCAAGCGCCCGGCCGAGGGCAAGGGTTCGACCGTCGCCGACGACCGCGACGAGACCACCGCCGCTACCACCGACTCCGACAAGGCGCCGTCGCCCTCGGAGGAGCAGCCGAGTTCGCAGTCCAGCTCGCACTCGCCGTCCGAGACCCCCTCGACGTCCTCGCCCAGCGAGAAACCCGAGGAGGGCAAGGTGCCCAGCCTGATGGGCCTGAGCGAGGACGAGGCGTACGCCAAGGCCGAGGCCAAGGGCTTCACGAACGTGGCCGCCTACGAGGTCGGATCCGGCGAGTACGCGTGCACCGTCGTGGAGCAGAACCCGAGCGCGGGCTCCAGCCAGGAGCTGGACGAGGAGCTCAGCTTCGGCGTCGAATACGGCGACACCCCCGACTGCGAGACCGACTCGTCGCCGGAGCCCGAATAAGAACTCCTCGGAAGCATCGACCACCGAGGGGCGGTCGAGGCTGGAGTACAGGCTCCAGCCCTGCTCGGCGAAGCGCCGCGCCAGGTCCTCGCGGGCCTCGGCGCTGCCGACGTCGGCGCTGACGCAGTAGTTGGCCTCGGCGACGGTCAGCAGTTTGACGTTGACCAGCCGGATCGGCGACAGCGGACCGTTGATCCGCTCGGGGATCACCGAATCGGTCAGCCCCAGGATCACCGTCAGCGAACCCTTGTCGTCGATGAACTTGTCCGCGTTGGGGCCCGGCAGCTGGGCGCCGGGAAACGCGACGGTCAGCATCGAGTTGCGTTCCAGGGCGTCGGTGAAACCGAAGCCGTGCTGGGCGATCAGCCGGGAGGTGGACATGACGATGTCGCCCAGCCACGAGGTCGCCAGGCCGACGGTGTCGGTCTGCTCGAACGGGTCGGCCGAGATTCCGAAGACCTCGACGCCGTAACCGTTGGACGGCGGGGCATCCTCCCAGGCGGCGGGGTCGGCCAGGCCGTCGCTGGCGATCATGACCGACCGGCCCCGGCGGGTCACCGAGTGCGCCTGCCGCATTCCCGGCCACTCCGGTCCGCCCATGAAGGCCGGGTTGACCAGATGCGCGATCAAATGCTCGTCCACGGTCCCCCACCGGCCCCACGCCTCGCGGATCAATCGCGAGGTCGCGGCGGCGTGCACGTCCATGTCCATCTCGTTCACGCGCGAAACACTAGCAGCAGAATCGGACACTGAAATCCACATTGAGACACGCGTCAATGTCACGATGTTGTCGCGTTCACCTGAACCGGTTAACGGCGTCATCGACCCGACGGCCTATTCACTGTATGTGTTCATAACGCCACAATCGACACTGTTATCCGATTGTGTCTGACCTGCAACGTCTCCCGTAACCATCGAAGACCCATTATCGCTTCGTGGCATAATCATGCTTCGATTTTTGCTTGGGGGAATCACACCATGCGGCAAGGCCAGCGACTCAATGATCGCTATCGACTGGACGAACGCGTCGCCGCCGGGGGGATGGGCGAGGTTTGGAAGGGCTACGACGAACGGCTCAACCGGATCGTCGCGGTCAAGGTGCTGCACCACGCGTTGGCGTCCGATGTCGTGTTCCAGCACCGGTTCCACATCGAGGCGCGCGCCATCGCGGCGCTCCAGCACCCGGGCGTCGTCAACATCTACGACTTCGGTGACGAGACCGGTGAGGACGGCCAGATCGTCTACCTGGTGATGGAGTACGTCGACGGCAAGTCCCTGCAACAGATCCTCCAGGAGGGCGGCAAGCTCGACGTCGACGAGACGATGCGCGTCATCGCCGGTACCGCCGAGGCGTTGCAGGTCGCGCACCGGGCCCAGATCATCCACCGCGACATCAAGCCGGGCAACATCCTCATCAGCAAGAACGGCGCCCCGCGCATCGTCGACTTCGGGATCGCCCGCACCGCCGGGGCCGCCGGGCTCACCAACACCGGCATGGTGATGGGCACCGCCGCCTACGTCGCCCCCGAGCAGCTGCGCGGCGACGACCCCACCCCGGCCGCCGACATTTACTCGCTCGGCGTGGTGGCCTACCAGTGCCTGTCCGGCCGCAAGCCCTTCGACAGCGACGTGCCCGCGACCATCATCGCCACCGCCCTGTCCGACGAGCCGCCGCCGTTGCCGGAGGAGATTCCCGAGACCGTCGCGGCGATCGTGTTGCGCGCGCTGGCCAAGGAACCGGACGGCCGCTGGGCCAGCGCCGCCGACTTCGCCGCCGCCTGCCGCAAGCCCGACAACGCGCCGGTGTCCCCGGCACCCGCCGGTGACGCCGCGACCATGGTGACGCCCGCGTCGGCCGCCGAGGCGCCGACCGTCGTGACTCCCCCGCCGCCCGGCGACGCCGCGTCCCAGGACGCCGACAGCGTCACGCCGCCGTCGATGCGGGGTTCGGCGCCGCCGCAACATCCGGGGCAGAACGACGGGCCGCTGACGCCGGTTCCGCAGCCGAAGCCGCGCCGCAACGGGCTGCTCATCGGCATCATCGTGATCCTGGTGCTGCTGTTGCTCGGCGTCGGCGGGTACGTGGTGTACCTGAGGCCGTGGGTGCAGACGAACGTCGCGCAGCCCGGGGGCGAGGAGACGTCCGCGGTCGAGGAGGCGACCTCGGAGGAGTCGCCGTCGGAGTCGGAGTCGTCCAGTTCGCCGGAACCCACGACCTCCTCTGCGGAGCCGACGAGCGAGTCCGAGTCGCCGGAGCCGGAGACGGCGGAGATCCCTCCCGTGGACGGGCTTTCCGAGGAGGAGGCCATCCAGGTGCTCAACGGCGAGGGCTTCGAGAACATCGTGACCGAGTACGACGGCGACGGCGCCAAGGTGTGCAGCGTGGACAGTCAAGCTCCCGAGCCGTACCAGGAAGCCGAACTCACGACCGAGATCACCATCTACGTGCAGTACGTCGACGACCTGACCGACTGCCGCTACGCCGGAGCTGGCTGAGGCCCGGCGCAGCCTGGGCCGACCCAGCTCGGGCGCCATGCGGCCCGGCGCAGCCCGGGCCTACTCGGCTGTGGCGCAATGCGGCCTGGCGCAGCCTAGGCCGCCCTGGCTCGGCCCGGCTCGGGCTGAGGCCGCCTAGACCAGGAACTCCACCTCCGACAGCGCCGCCGGGTCACCAGCGGTCTCGGTCACCACGATCCGCAGCTTCTTGAAGCCGGAGTTCAGCGGCATCAGGAACGAGCGGGTCTGCTTGTCCCACTTGAAGTTCTCGCCGTCGCGGGTCTCAAGGGTCGCCCAGTTGGTGCCGTCGGCCGAGCCCTCCAGCCGCCACGCCGTCGGCGCGGACTCCTTGCTGGCCGAGGTGAGCGTGTACATGCGCGGCTCGGTCGGCTTGGACAGCGCCGCCTCGACCGTCAACTCGCCACCGTCCGAGGTAACCGCCGTCTTGGAGGAGTCGTCGAACGCCTCCGGTGTGGTGGTCGTGGCGCCCTTGGCCGCGTCCTTCAACGGGTCGGGGATCTTGTCGTCCTTGGTGATCGACGGCGGCGCCGCGCTCGGGCTCGACGCCCAGTCCGACGGCTTGGCGCCCATCGCGAAGTCCAGGGTCGCACCGCCGGTGAGCGTGTCGCTGTCGAGGTACGCCTTCTTGTGTGCCTTGCCGTTGACCTTCAGGCCCTGCACGTACACGTTCTTGGCGTTGTTGGCGGGCGCGTTGACGACGATGTCCTTGCCGTTGTCAAGGTGGACGGTCGCCTTGGTGAACAGCGGTGAGCCCAGCGCGTAGTTCTCCGAGCCCATCTGCAACGGGTAGAAGCCCAGCGCCGAGAACAGCCACCAGGCCGACATCTCGCCGTTGTCCTCGTCGCCGGGGTAGCCCTGGCCGATCTCGCTGCCCAGGTACAGCCGGGAGGTGGCCTCGCGGGTCAGCGCCTGCGTCTTCCAGGGCTGGCCGACGTAGTCGTACATCCACGGGATGTGGTGCGAGGGCTGGTTACTGTGCCCGTACATGCCCATCCGGGTGTCGCGGGCCTCGCGCATCTCGTGGATGACGCCCGGGTAGGAGCCGGGGTACTTGGCCATCTCCGGGGTGGTGAAGAACTTGTCCAGCTTGGACGCGAGTTTGTCGCGGCCGCCGTACAGGTTCGCCAGTCCCCTGCCGTCCTGCGGGACGGTGAAGGCCATGTTCCACGCGTTGGTCTCGGTGTAGTCGTGGCCCCATTCGGCCGGGTTGAACGCGCCCGGGTCCTGCACCCGCCAGTCGCCGCTTGCGTCCTTGCCCTGGAAGAAGCCGATGCGGTCGTCGAACATGTTGACGTAGTTCTGCGCCCGGTTGAGGAAGTACTCGTAGTTGGTCTTGTACTCCTCGGCGCGGGGACCGTCCTGATCGGCCTCGTACAGCTTCTTCGACATGTTCGCGATGCCGAAGTCGTTGACGTAGCCCTCAAGCGCCCAGGACATGCCCTCCCGGGTCTCGGTGGAGGTGTAACCGTCGAAGATGGACGTCTCCAGTCCCTTGCGGCCCACACCCTTCTCCGGCGGCGCGACGGTCGCGTTCTTGACCGCCGCGTCGTAGGCCGACTCGACGTCGAAGTCCTCGACGCCCTTCAGGTACGCGTCGGCGAAGGCGACGTCGGAACTGGTGCCCACCATGAGATCGGCGTAACCGGGCGAGGACCAGCGCGAGATCCAGCCGCCGTCGCGGTACTGCTGCACGAAACCGTCCATCATGTTGCCCGCGTTGTCGGAGTCGAACAACGCGTACGCGGGCCAGGTGGTTCGATAGGTGTCCCAGAATCCGTTGTTGACGAACATCTCCCCGTCCACGACGGTCGCACCCGTCTCGGTGGGGGTGTCGTTCCCGGCGGGCGGCCGGACCGGGCTGGCGTAACGGAACTTCGGCTCGCCGGGCGTGCCGACGTTCTCGTGCCCGATGTTGGGGTACAGGAACAGCCGGTACAGGTTGGAGTACAAAGTGGTCAACTGGTCCTGGCTGGCGCCCTCCACCTCGATGACGCCGAGCTTGTCGTTCCACTGGTCCTCGGCCTCGCCGCGGACCTCGTCGAAGGTCTTGCCGCCGATCTCGGACTCCATGTTCTTGCGAGCCTGCTCGACGCTCAACAGCGAGGTGCCCAGCCGCATCGTGACGGTGCGGTCGTCACCGGCGTCGAAGCGCATGTAACCGGCGACCTTCTCGCCACCGCCGCCGGAGAGCTTGTCGCCCTTGGTGGCCGCGTCGTCGAACTCGGCGTACACGAACATGCGGGTGGCGCCCGTGGACAGTCCACTCTTGACGTCGGAGTACCCGGTGACGACGCCGTCGTCAACGTTGAGGGTCAGACCGCCGTCGCCCTTGACGTTGTCGAAGATCAGGTTCGCGTTCTCGTCGGGGAAGCTGAACTGGAACAGCCCCGAATGATTGGCCGGGGCGATGTCGGTGCTCAGGCCGTTGTCGAACATGACGCCGTAGTGGTGCGGTTTGGCGATCTCCTTGTCGTGCCCGAACGGCAGTGCCCGCTTCTTGCGGTCCGCGTCGGGGGTGCCCAAGGCGGTGGAGGGCATCACCTGGAAGGTCTGCCGGTCCCCCATCCACGGACTGGGTTCGTGGCTGACCGAGAACGCCTGCAACTCGGGACGGTTGGCGGCGTTGTTGGCGCGGTGGTGCTGGTACAGCCAGCTGGTGGAACCGGCGTCGGTGACCGGGGTGTAGAAGTTGAAGCCGTGCGGAACGGCGGTGGCCGGGAAGTTGTTGCCGCGCGAGAAGTCCCCGGACGACTGGGTGCCCCTGGTGGTCAGCGCGTAGTCGGCGGGCGAGCCGTCGGGGGCCTCGGGTTCACCCACGACGCGGATGTCGTCGAAGTAGTCGGTGAAGGTCGCCGGGCCGTCGGGGTTGTCGTAGGCCAACAGGATCCGGTCGATGGTCTTACCGGCGGCCACCTCGCCCAGCGGCACGGCCTTGCGGTTCCACTGACCGGTGTAGAGCGTCTCGGACTTGCCCTGCGAGGTCGGGTCGACCTTGGCGCCGTGCTGGTCGACGGCACCCAGTTCCGACAGGTAGGTCCCGTCGGTGAAGGCCAGATCGACGGCGGCGAAGGTGCTCGGGTTGGCGGGGGCGTTCTCGACGAACTTGGGGAAGATCAGATAGGACAGTTCGCTGGTCTCGGTGACCTCGATGTCGGTGTCCAGGAGTTTGTTGTACGAGAAGCCGCGGTCACCGGAGGTGTGGTTGCCGGAGATCGACGCCGACCTGGTGCCGGTGTAGCCGACCTTGGCCTTGGCGGTGGGCGACTCGGCGGGTCCCGTATCGCGGGCGCTCTTCATGGTGCCGTCGAGGCCGCCGGTCCGGTCGTTCTCGACGGAGTTCTCCCAGTCGGGCAGCGACTGTCCGTCCTCGAAGGAGGTGTCGAAGTCGGTGCCGTCGGCCGCCGCGGCCCGGCCGGGGGGCATCAGGACCAGGGTGAGGGCGGAACAGGCCAGGACGGTGATCCATCGGGTCAATCGCTGCCGGGGCATGGGCTCGACTCTCGTGCGTGCGGACACGGGCGGATACAGCCGACCACAACGCACCAAATTTTGTCAATACCCGAATACGGATCGCGACATGAACCCTCCGTGCGTTGTCCGAAGCTCAGCCCGAGTCGCCAGACAGGTTGCGCGCCATGGCCGCCAGCTCGGCCAACAACTCGCGGCGTCGCCGTCGCGGCAGGCCGGTGACCATGCGTTCCTCGATCGCGACGACGTCGGCGCGGGCGGCGGCGAGCAGCGCCTCGCCCGCGTCGGTGAGCCGCGCGGGACGGGCGCGGCCGTACTCGGCCTCGGCGGGGCGGTCGACGTGTCCGGCCGCCAGCAGGCCGCGCAGCACCGTGTTCATGGCCTGCCGGGTCACGAAGGCGCCGCGCGCCAGCTCGGCATTGGACAGTCCCGGCGTTTCGGCCAGCAGCTCCAGACACGCGTACTGGGCGACGGACAGGCCGTGGCCGCGCAGCCGCTCGTCCATGGCGCCGTGCAATGCGGCCTGGACCTGCTTGAGGACGTAGCCCATCCGCTGTTCCAGCTGCGGGCTCTCACTCGGCTCGCTCATGTCAATAGCCTGACATGGGCGCACGCGCCAGCGCCGTCAGGCCGCTGGCCGCCGGACAGCGAGCTGCGCGGCCGCCGGCGGGCGCTCAGCGCAACGTGTTGATGGCCTTCAGGACCCGTTTGTCGCTGACCGGGTACCGGGTTCCCAGTTCCTGCGCGAAATAGCTGACCCGCAGCTCTTCGCACATCCACCGCACCTCCTGCCCCTGCGGCGAGGCCGCGGCGGCGGGCAGGCTCGCGACGAGCTCGTGATACGCCGCCTCCACCGCCTGCGCCTTGGTCATCCACGCCGCGTCCGCGTCGCCGTTCTTCGGCAGCTTCTGGACCCGCCGTTCGATGCCCTCCAGGTAGCGGACCAGGTCGTCCAGCCGCCACCAGCCCGAGGCACTGACGAAACCCTTGAACACCAACGCTTCGCGCTGCCGCTTCATGTCGGACAGCGAGGCCAGGTGAGCGAAGGCGAAGTTGCCCGACAGCAGCTTGTCGACCCGTCGGGCCGTGGTGAGGATCTTCGCGACCGTCGTGACGGCGGCGATCGTCGTGTCGGCCAGCTCGGCGCGCACCGCGTCGCGAAGGCCCTCGAACGCGGCCTCGTCCCACACCGGGCCACCCGCGTCGATCATGAGCTTGTCCACACAGGTGTTGACGCAGTCGTCCAGCAGCGCCGGGACATCGGCGTACGGGTTGGCACTCAACGCGAGTTTCGTCTGACTGGACAGTCCCGCCAGCACCCGTTTCATCGGCGAGGCGATGGTCAGCCGCAGCAGTCGCCGGGTGCCGTGCCACATGGCCAGCTGCTGCGCGCCCTCGCTGTCGTGCAAGCGGATCGCGACACTCTTGCCTTCGTCCACAAGGGCGGGGAAGGCCTTGACGGCGTAGCCGCGCCGCTGCTGTTCCTGCACCCGGGGCAACTCGCCGAAGTCCCAGGACGTGATGCCGGACCGTTCGATGCCGGGCACCGACTCGGCGAGCACCTCCTTGGCCTTGGGTTCCAGGCTCTTGCGCAGCGCGGGCAGGTCCTTGCCCTCGGCCAGCTTCTTGCCGTCGTCGTCGGTGACGCGGAAGGTCGGCAGCAGGTAACCGGGCACCCGCGAGTAGTCCCACGCGTGGTTGGGGATGGTCACGGTTCGCATGGCGTGCAACTGAACCGCCAGCGCCTCGGTGAAGGTGCCGCCGCCCTCGGGGGTCATGGTGTGCAGGGCCGCGCGGGCGTGGTCGGGGGCGGGCGAGAAATGACGGCGCAGCGCCTTGGGCAGCGACTTGATCAGCGCGGTGGCCAGTTCCTCGCGCAGTCCCGGAACCTGCCAGGTGAACACGTCCGGGTCCAGGCGGCCCAGTACCGGCAGCGGAATGTGGACGGTGAGGCCGTCGGCGGCGGTGCCCGGCTCGAACTGGTAGGTCAGCGGGAGGCTGACGCCCTCGGTGTCCCAGACGTCGGGGTAGTCGACGACGTTGACGGCCTCGGCCTCGTCGTTGATGAGCATCGACTCTTCGAAGTCGAGCAGGTCGGGCTGCTCACGGCGGGTCTTCTTCCACCAGCTGTCGAAATGCCTGCCCGACACCACGTCGGCGGGGATACGGCGGTCGTAGAAGTCGAACAGGGTCTCCTCGTCGACGAGGATGTCGCGCCGCCGGGCCCGGTTCTCCAGGTCCTCAACACTGTCCAAAAGCGCCCGGTTGGCGGCGAAGAACTTGTGGTGGGTGTCCCAGTCGCCCTCGACCAGCGCGCCCCGGATGAACAGTTCCCGGGAGATCTCCGGGTCGATGCGTCCGAAGTTGACCTTGCGGGCGGTCACGATCGGCACGCCGTACAGGGTCACCTTCTCCATGGCCATGACCGCGGCGGCCTTCTTCTCCCAGTGGGGTTCGGAGTAGTCGCGTTTGACGAGGTGGCCGGCCAGCGGTTCGATCCACTCGGGTTCGATCTTGCCGTTGACCCGGGCCCACAGCTTGGAGGTCTCGACGAGCTCGGCGCTCATGATCCACTTGGGCTGCTTCTTGAACAGGTACGAGCCGGGGAAGATCGAGAACCGCGCGCCCCTGGCGCCCAGGTAGTCGCGGGTCTCGGGGTCCTTGAGTCCGATGTGGGACAGCAGCCCCGACAGCAGCGCGACGTGCACCCGCTGCGGGTCGACCTCGTTGGTCGCGGCGTTCATCGTCAGGCCGAGGTTCTTCAGCGTCTGCCGCAGCTGCCCGTAGATGTCCTGCCATTCCCGGATCCGCATGAAGTGCAGGAACTCGGACTTGCACATACGACGAAACGCGCTCGATGAGCGCGCTTTCTGTTCGTCCTTGAGGTAGTTCCAGAGATTGAGGTAGGCCAGGAAGTCCGAGGTCGGATCGGCGAAGCGGGAGTGCTTGGCGTCGGCGGCCTGCTGGTTGTCGGCCGGACGCTCACGCGGGTCCTGAATCGACAGACCGGCGGCGATGACCATGACCTCGTGCAGGCAGCCGTCCTGGTGCGCCTGCAACACCATCCGGCCCAGCCGGGGGTCCACCGGCAACTGCGACAGCTGGCGGCCGCGTTTGGTGAGCCGCTTACGCGGATCCGAAACGGTGTCGTCGATGGCGCCCAGTTCGGTCAGCAGCAGCACGCCGTCGCGGATGTTGCGGCGGTCGGGCGGGTCGATGAACGGGAACTCCTCGATCTTGCCCAGCCCGGCGGCGGTCATCTGGAGGATCACCGAGGCCAGGTTGGTGCGCAGGATCTCGGCGTCGGTGAACTCCGGCCGGGCCTCGAAGTCCGCTTCGGAGTACAGCCGGATGCAGACGCCGTCGCTGGTGCGACCGCAGCGGCCCTTGCGCTGGTTGGCGCTGGCCTGCGAGATCGGTTCGATCGGCAGCCGCTGCACCTTGGTGCGGTGCGAGTACCGCGAGATGCGGGCGGTGCCGGGATCGATGACGTACTTGATGCCCGGGACGGTCAGCGAGGTCTCGGCGACGTTGGTGGCCAACACGATGCGGCGTCCGGTGTGTCGCTGGAACACCCGGTGCTGCTCGGCCGAGGACAGCCGCGCGTACAGCGGCAGGATCTCGGTGTGCCGGAACTTCTCCTTGGACAGCGCCTCGGCGGTGTCGCGGATCTCGCGTTCCCCGGACAGGAACACCAGGATGTCGCCGGGGCCCTCGGCCATCAGTTCTCGGGAGGCGTCCACGATGGCCTCGATCTGGTCGCGGACGTCGTCGGCCTCCTCGTCGGTGTCGTCCACAAGGGGCCGGTACCGGACCTCGACGGGGTAGGTGCGGCCCGAGACCTCCACGATCGGCGCGTCCCCGAAATGCTTCGAGAACCGCTCGGGGTCGATGGTCGCCGAGGTGATGATGACCTTCAGGTCGGGGCGCCGGGGCAGCAGCTGTTTGAGATAGCCCAGCAGGAAGTCGATGTTGAGGCTGCGCTCGTGTGCCTCGTCGATGATGAGGGTGTCGTAGCGGCGCAGGAACCGGTCGTGCTGGATCTCGGCCAGCAGGATCCCGTCGGTCATCACCTTGACGAAGGTGTTCTCACCGACCTTGTCGGTGAAGCGGATCTTCCAGCCCACCGCCTCCCCCAGCGGCGAGTCCAGCTCCTCGGCGATCCGCTCGGCCACGGTGCGGGCGGCGATGCGGCGCGGCTGCGTGTGCCCGATCATGCCCTGGACGCCGCGCCCCAGCTCCAGGCAGATCTTCGGCAGCTGGGTGGTCTTGCCCGAACCGGTCTCACCGGCGACGATCACGACCTGGTGGTCGCGGATCGCGGCGGCGATGTCGTCCTTCTTCTGCGAGACCGGCAGCTCGGCCGGGTAGCCGATGCGCGGCAGCTTGGCGCGGCGCTGCTCCACCCGGGTCTCGGCGGCGTCCAGCTCGGCGGCGATTTTCGCCAGTAGCGAACTCTGGTCGGGGCTCTTCTTGACCGAGTCGAGCCGGCGCAGGAACCGCCCCTGGTCACGCAACAGCAGCCCACGCACCCTGGTGCGCAGGCTGGAGACCGAAATGTTCGCCGCAGTAGCCATACCGAGGCGCCAGAATACGCGGCCCCGGGCGGCTTGGCCCAGTCGTTTTCGCATCAAGACCGCGCTAGGTTCACCGATATGCGGCAACAATCCACTGTGAATGTGAACGGGCTCACGCTGACCTTCCAGGCCGACGGCCCCATCGGGGCTCCGGTCGTGCTGCTGGTGCACGGGCACGGCGGCTCCGGCGCCGACTGGGACGTCGTCATGGACGACCTGAAGGCCGACCACCGTGTCTACGCGCCGACGCTGCGCGGACACGAGGGCAGCGACTGGCCCGGCGAGTACTCCTTCGAGCTGTATGGCTCCGACATCGAGCGGTTCGTCGAGACGCTGGGGCTGTCACAGGTGACGCTGGTCGGGCATTCGATGGGCGGGATCGCCGCGGCGCTGCTGGCCCAGCGGCGCCCGACGTGGCTGACGCGGCTGGTGCTGGAGGAGGCCCCGATACCGACGCCCGGCTGGATGCGGCGCGAGGTCATCCCCCGTCCCGACGAGGCGACCAACGACTGGAACCACACCGAGGCGGTCGTGCGCGACTTCATCAACGCGGCGGATCCACAATCATGGGACCGGTTGGCGGACATCGCGGTGCCGACCCTGGTGATCGGCGGCGGCGCGGATTCGGGCTTCCCGCAACACAACGTGGTCGGGGTGGCCGAACAGGTCCCCGACGGCCGCGCCGCGACCATCGAGGTGGGTCACCTGGTGCACGACGCCGCGCCCGAGAAGTTCCTCAAGGTGCTGCGGGACTTCATCGACGGCTGACAGCTTCGGCTACGCCGACTTCGGCAGCTGCTGGGTGGCACAGTGGATACCGCCGCCGCCCTCGCCGAGGCCGTCGACGGACACCTGCACGACCTCACGGCCCGGATACAGATCGGCCACGATGGACTTGGCGTCGGCGTCGGCACGCTTGTCACCGAAGCGGGGAATCACGACGCCGTCGTTGACCACGTAGTAGTTGACGTAGCTGGCCAGGAAGTTCTCGCCCCGGTCACCGATGTCGAACGGTTCGGGCAGCTCGACGATCTCCAGCCGCTTCCCCCGCGCGTCGACGGCCTCGTCCAGCACCGCGCGAGCCTGGTCGTAGGCGCGGGTCCACACGTCCTCGGGAGCCTCCTCGTCGGGAACGCTCATGACGACGACCCCGGGTTCGCTGAACCGCGCCAGCGCGTCGATGTGGTAGTCGGTGATGTCCTCGCCCTTGACGCCCTTCACCCAGATCACCGTGGTGACACCGAACAGCCGCTTCAGCGCCGCCTCGATGTCGTCGCGGGACTTGCCGGGGTTGCGGTTGTCGTTGACCAGTGAGCTCTCGGTGGCCAGCAGGGTGCCCTTGCCGTCGACCTCTATGGAGCCGCCCTCGCCGACGATCGGCGCCTTGATCCGTTCGATGTCGGCCTCGGCGAGGATCTCGCGGGCGACCTCGCGGTCCCGTTTGTTGGACTGTTTGTCGCCCCAGCCGTTGAAGTTGAGGTCCACCCCGGCGATGCCCCCCTTACCGAGGACGAGGTTCGGTCCGGTGTCGCGGGTCCACAGGTCGTCGACCGGGATCGGAATGACATCCACTTCGGATCCGCAGGCCTTGCTCGCGGCTTTGACGTCCGATGCGTTGGCCAGCAACACCACCGGCTCGAACTCGGCGATCGCCCGGGCGATGCCCGCGATGTCGTCGCGCACGTCGTCGATGTACGGCCCCCAGATCTTCTCGGTGGGCCAGGACATGTAGGTCAGCTCGTGCGGGTGGGCCTCGTCGGGCATGCGCCACTTCTCGGTGGGACCGCCGTCGTCGCCTCCGCAGCCGCTCAACGCGCCACCCGCCGCGGCCGCCATCGCCGCGCGCAGTCCGTCCCGCCTGGACATTCGCATCTTCCCGCCTCCCGTTCGACGGTCCGACACTAGCGGTTTTGTCACAGGTCAGCCATAAACTTTCGGTATCCCCCAGGAACGACGGAAGGCTGGAACTCCGTGACCGAAGAACACACCTACCTTGAGCTGTCCGAGGACAACGGCACCGCCCACAAGTACTACGAGGTGACGATCTCCGGCACCACGGTGACCATCTCCTATGGACGCATCGGCACCGCCGGACAGGAACGGGTCTCCACCTTCCCCACCCTGGAGAAGGCCAGGGCCGCCGCCGAGAAGAAGCTCAACGAGAAGCTGCGCAAGGGTTACGCCCCCGCGCAGCGCGGTGTGCGGCAGGCGCGGCCGGTCAGCCGCCGCACCATCGTGTCGTCCCGTTCCACCGCCAAGCAGGCGCCGGTGCTGTGGCGGTTCGACAGTGGAGCCGCCGCCTTCGGCATCTACGTCGACGACGACCGCTGCATGGTCGGCAACCAGCGCGGCGACATCTTCAAGGTGACGCACTCCGGCGAGGTCGTCGGCCACTTCAGCCTGCCCGACGGCGTGAAATGCCTTGTCGCCGACGACTTCTGGCTGTACGCCGGCTGTGACGACGGCCGGGTGTACGACCTGTCCGGCAAGATTCCCCGGGTCGCCTACGAGATCTCCGCCGATGTGGACATCTTCTGGCTGGACGTGGACGACGCGACGCTGGGCGTGTCCGACCGCAACGGCCGCATCACCGCCATCGACCACGAGGACGAGTTCCAGTGGGCCCGCGACGTCACCGGCAACGACGCCTGGATGGTGCGCTGCGACGCCGACGCCGTCTACCACGGCCACTCCCGCGGGGTGGCCCGCTACGACACCGGCGACGGCACCCCGCGCTGGGAGTCCAACGTCAACGGCAACGTCCTGTTCGGATGGCAGGAACGCGACAGCGTCTACGCCGGAACCGGTCGTGGCGAGGTGTACCGGCTGGCCAAAGCGGACGGAGCGGTCGAGGCCCGCTACCGCTGCGACAGCGCCGTGTACTCCTGCGCCACCTCGCCGCAGGGCCGGTTCGTGTTCGCCGGGGACGACGAATCGTCCATCTACTGCTTCGACGAGAACGGCGAACGGCTGTGGAAGCTGGGTACCGGCTGCGGTTCGGCGTTCTCGATGCAGTTCCACGGTGACCGGCTGTACATCGTCACCACCAGCGGCGCACTGGCCTGTCTGGACGCCAGCCCGGCCGCGATCGAGGCCGCGCAGGCGGGCCAGCTGCCCACCGCCACCACCGTGAAGGCGCCGCCGACCCTCGCGGCCGTCGCGCCCAGCGTCGAGCTGGAGACGGTCACCTACGACGGCGACGGCGTGATCGTCGAGTGCTTCCGGGACGGTGCGAAGCTGCGGGTGCGTGCCGTCAGCGACGGTTTCGAGGCCAGCTGGAACGTCCAGTTCCCCAAGGACATCCGCCAGCCCGGCGCCCGCTACGTGGTCGACGGGCTGCGGGCATCCGAACGCGGTGGCTTCTACCGCTCCTACGGCGAGATCCGCAGGCTGCGTTGAGACTCCGTGCGGGATCGGTGGCTGCCAGCCGATCCCGCACGGCTCACGGCGGCGGTAGGATCTCGTCGGATGAGAGCCTCCCGCTTCCCGCTCGTCGCCGTACTCGCCGTCGGGTTCGTCGCCGCGTGTTCCACGGCCGAGCCGAGGCCCGAGGGGCCGCCCGACATCGACGTGAAGCGGGTCGCCGAGCACCTTGAGCGGTTCGACGACATCGCCGAATACAACGACGGCAACCGCGCGGCGGGTACCTCCGGGTACGCGGAATCGGCCGAGTACCTCGCCACCGAGTTGGAGGAGGCGGGGTTCGACGTCGAACGGCAGGCGTGCGAGGACTGCACCGACCCGGAGGACGTCAACGTCATCGCCGAGTGGGGATCAAAAGCCAAGGGCGACACGGTCATGTTCGGCGCGCACCTGGACAGCGTCGCGGAGGGCCCCGGCATCAACGACAACGGTTCGGGGTCGGCGGTGCTGCTGGAGGTGGCGCTGCGGCTCGCCGACACCGATCCGGACATGTCGGCGCCGGTGCGGTTCGCGTGGTGGGCCGAGGAGGAGGCGGGCATGATCGGCTCCGCCTACTATGTGGACAACACTTACACCACGGATCTGGCGGTGTACTACAACCTGGACATGGTGGCCTCGACCAACACCGGCTACTTCGTGACCCATATGGACACCAAGTACGGCAAGGCGTACGCCGACTACCTGGACTCGGTGGGAGTCAAAGCCGAGGCGGCCGAAGCCAACTGCGACTGCTCCGACGACCAACCCTTCGCCGACGATGACGTGTCCACGGTGTACGTTAACACCGGCGACGAGGTCGAGATGACCTCCGCGCAGGCCAAACGCTGGGACGGCGAGGCTGGCGAGGTGTTCGACCCCTGCTACCACGCTGCCTGCGACGAGTATCCCGACAACATCGACACCGACGCGCTCAACCACAATGCCGACGCCACCGCGCACGTGCTGTGGGCCTTCGCGGCCACGGCGAAGCCGTGAGCCGCCGAGCCGGGCCGGTACCACGGCTCGGCAGCTCCAGCTGTCATCAGCGGTTGTTGAGGTACCGCAGGTAGCCGTGGACGTCCAAGGGATCGCCGTCCACGCGCTCCCGGGTCGGCGGGTTCCCGGTCACCGGCCGATATCCGTCGAGAGTGGAGGCGAACACGCCCCGGCCGTGAGTCAGCTCCGGCAACCGCAGCTCCAGCTCCCGCACCGCCGCCGTGGGCAGCGTCCCGACCAGCCGGTACCCGAACGGTTTCGGAATCTGTTCGGCCACAGCGGCTCCCGCCTTGGCCAGCGCCGTCAGCACCCCGGCCACCACGTCCTCGGGAACGTCCAGCTCGAACCGCTCGACCGGTTCGCACACCACGGTGCCCGCCTCGGCCAGGGCCCGCATCAGCACGATCGGCGTCAGCTTGCGGAACTCGCTCGGAGTGCTCACCGGCGGCGCGTAACCGGAGACGGTCATGGTGACCACGGCGTCGAGCACCGGCCAGCCATACAGACCCTGGCCCAGGGTCGCTCGCGTCTGCTCCTCGACGGCGTTGTGCATGGCCGACAACAGGCTCCCGCGTTCGACCTCCAGCCGATAGGTGATGCCGCTGCCGGGTTCGGCGGGTTCGACGCGCAGACCGATGGTCGCGTAGAAATGAGTGGCGGCGTCGGGGCCCATGACCTCCACGGCCTCCCCGACACCGGTGACCCGTTCGATGTGGAGCGTCCTGGTCGCGTCGAAGTCCACCGCGACACCGAACTCCTCGGCGAGGGTCGCGGCGATGACCTCCTTCTGCACCTCGCCGTACAGGTTGATCGTGATGTCGCGGCCGGTCTCGTCGAAATGCGGCTCCACCAACGGATCCCGCTCGGCCAGGTCACGCAGCGCCGACTGCAACGCCAGCCGATCCCGCGCGGCCACCGGGACCACGACGGTCTCCAGCGTCGGCCGCGCGAACAGGCTCGGCAGTGGACGGTGGTCCGGGGTCCCGATCGTGTCGCCGATGCGGACGTCGGTGAGGCCCCACACCTTCGCGATACTGCCGCTGCCCGCCTCGCCGGGGCTGGTGCGGTTACCCCGGTCGAAAACCCGCACCGCGGTGAGCTTCTGCGTCGGTGCGTCCGCATCGTCGGACGCGTGCGGCCGGTGGACGGGCTGCCGAGTGCGGGCCCGCAGCACGCCCGACCGCATGCGCACGTACGCGATCTTCTCGCCGCCCGCGCCACGCTCCACCTTGAACACCTGTCCGTGCGGTTCGCCGTCCACGGGATCGACCGCGGGCAGGTAGCCGCGGATGCCCTCGGCCAACGCCTCCACACCCGTCCCGGTCACCGCCGATCCGAAGTAGACCGGACACACCAGTCGCCGCCGGACCTGTTCGCGCAGCTCGGTCTCGACGGTCTCGGCGTCCAGCTTCGTATCCGCCGCCAGCCACGCCGCGAGGAAATCGTCGTCCCCGTCGGCCAGCACCTCGGCGGCCTCGGCGGCGAAGTCGACATCGGCCAGGTCCCGGGCATGAGCGATGGCGGCCCGCGACCCGAGGTCGGTCACAGTAGACATCGCCAGCACCCGCACGCCCAGCTGCCCGGAGATCTCGGCGAGCAGCCCGGCGTCGCCTGCCCCGACCCGGTCGATCTTGTTGACGAAGATCAGCGTCGGGATGCCGAGCGCCGCGATCGTGCGCATGAGCGTCCGGGTCTGGGCCTGCACGCCCTCGACGGCCGACACGACCAGGACCACGCCGTCCAGGACCCGCAGCGCACGCTCCACCTCGGCGATGAAGTCGGAGTGCCCGGGAGTGTCGATCAGGTTGACCGTCAGTCCGGGCAGCGGGAAGGTGACGACCGCGGACTGGATCGTGATGCCGCGTCGTCGTTCCAGTTCGTTGGTGTCGGTCTGGGTGTTTCCTTTGTCGACACTACCGGCGGCGGCGATGACCCCCGCGTTGAACAGCAGCCGTTCAGTCAGACTGGTCTTTCCGGCGTCGACGTGGGCGATGATGCCCAGGTTCAGTGAGCTCATTGAGTGAAGTGGTCCTGGAGGTCGGGAACAGATGGCCGAGGGTGTCGCTCATCTGTCGCCGCATCTCGGTCTCCCTCACTCGGTGGTTCCACTGGTTGGCGCGAGGATACGCGGGCCCGCCGGGCCCGGCAATCGATTTATCGTGGCTACAGCCAGCCCAGCTCGCGGGCCTTCTTCACCGCTTCGATGCGGTTGCGGGTACCCGTCTTGGAGATCGCCGAGGACAGGTAGTTGCGGACGGTGCTGTCGGACAGGTGCAGCCGCTTCGCGATGTCGGTGGCCCTCGCGCCGTCCTCGGCGGCGGCCAGCACCTCCCGCTCCCGATCGGTCAGGGGCGACTCCCCGGCCCGGATCGCCCCCGCCGCCAGGTCCGGATCGATCACGGTCTGTCCATTGACGACCGACCGGATGGCGCGGGCCAGGCCGTCCACCGGGCCGTCCTTCACCAGAAAACCGCTGGCCCCGGCGTCCAGGGCGCGGCGCAGGTAACCGGGGCGGCCAAAGGTGGTCACGATGATGACCCGGCAGTCGGGCAGTCGCTGGCGCAACAGCGCGCACGCGTCGATGCCACTCATGCCGGGCAGCTCGATGTCCAGTAGCGCGACGTCGGGGCGGACGCGCTCGGCCTCGGGGAGGATCCGGTCGCCTTCGGCGACCTCGGCGATGACCTCGATGTCGGGTTCGAGGTTGAGCAGTACGGTCAGGGCGCCGCGCATCATCGCCTGGTCCTCGGCGATGAGCACGGTGACCTTGCGCTGCGGATCGGGCGCGTTGTCGTCGGACACGTGGTCAGCCTACGTTCGCGGGGGCTGGGGCAGGGGCTCGCTGTCGCGGATCGGCCGAGGGGACTCGCCGTCCCCGGGGGCGGGCGCGCGGTCGAGCGTGCCCACCGGCCGGGCCCGCCCAGCGGCGTGCCCGGCCGGTGCTGTCACGGGTTCGGAACCTTCGCGTCGGGATCTTCGAGGTTGTCCCACAGCCAGTTCTCGAGGCTGGTGCCTTGCGACTCGATGAATGTCAACACCTCGGCGGCCTTCTTACCCGCCGCGTCCCCTTTCGCGGCTATCTCCCGCAAATCCTTGGCCAGGGCGTCGGGTCGGTCCGCCTTCTCGTACTGGTTGAACACGGCAACATTGGTGCGACCGCGTGGCCCGGTGAACTGATGGAATGGCACGGACCAGCGCGCCAGCGCCCGTCGGGGGTCCAGGTAGTGCCGTGGGGTTTCGCCGAGGTGTTTGGCGAACAGGCGGCATCGCAGTTCCTGGGCCACCGTCTTGGCGCCGAATGACGAACGGCGGTCGCCGGTGAGGTCTCCGGCGACGACCACGTTGGTCTCGGAGTTGTAGGTGTAGCCGCGACGGTCGGCGTTGGCGGAGCCGGTGATCACCAGTTCGTCGTCGAAGATCCAGGTCTTGGAATGGACGTAGGAGAATGGACGATCGGTGCGGCGGACGAGGACCTGCCAGCGTTTCTGGAGCGGATCGGCCACCAGCAGCGGTTTGAGGACGTCGCGTCGACGTCGCCAGACCTGCTCGATGTCGGCGGTATTCGGGTGCGGAACCAGGATCACGATCCGGAAGTTCTCGTCGGCGCTGGCGAGTTTCGCCGCCAATGCTTTGCCGATCCACGCGTGCACCAGGTACTGGTCTTCGAGGTAGATGTACTGCTTGGCCTCTTTGATCGCCTTTGCCACCGCGCGGCCTATCTGCTGCACCCCCTTTTCGGGATCGTAGAAGTCGTAGAAGCGCACTTCGCCGCCGTCGCTCATGTCACCGGGAGGTGATTTCTTGGCTGCCGCGAGCACGTAGTCGAGCACCTTGCCGAAGCGTTGCAGCAAGAACCGATACTGCGGCGGATTCTCGAACCTCGGGTAGGTGCAGCAGACCTGGACCAGGTCGGTGCCGGTCTTGGGGTCCTGGGGTCGGATCGGGGGCAGTGGGACGCTTCCCCCTTGCGGGTGGTCGTACCAGCGGTCGGTGAACACCTGGATCAGTTCGTTCCCGGCGTCGCCCAATACCTTGCACTGCACGTCGTGCAGGGCGTTCGAGCCGATCCGGTCGTGGTAGACGTCCATGCCGCCGCAGTAGCCGACCACCTGTCCGGGTACCTTGGCCCGCGGCCCGGAGACGACGATCTGCACCTTCTGGTGGTGGCTTCCGGCCAGCGGAGTCCGCCGGTCGAGAATCGCCGCACCATGGGAGAGCCCCGCGATGAACTTCGTCGTCTCCGTCGTGCCCGGATTACCCCTGAGCGTGTTGTCCCACAGCATGGACCGCACCAGACCACCCTGGCTGTCGAAATGCGACAGAATCTGCCGCACGGTGGTCCGGTTCCGGCCGGGGCGCAGCACCGGGTTGTCGAAGGCCCAGCCGAGGAAGTACGCGACGGCGTCCTTGCCCGCCTCGTTCACCAACCGCTCGCCGAGATCCCGGAAGAACGGTTCGCCGGTGATGAAGAACGACGCCCGGTTGTTCGCGGTGACGGGACGCATCCCGTCTCCGGTGTCGAACCACCGCCGGTAGTCCTTCGGCTCCTCGGCCATTACGCGATACCGCCGAGGTTCGAGCTCACCGCGATGTCGGTGCCCGAGGTCGGCGTGTACTCCGACCATTCGGCGATCATCGCGCCCTTGGCCCCCGGTTGCAGGACGCCGAACGGGGTCTTGGTGCCGTCGTGGGCGTGGACGAGTTTCGCGACCGTCAGCTGGTTGGGCCCGTTGACCGACAGGAGTTTCTGCGCCTCCTGGATCGCCTCGCCCTTCGCGTTGAGATTGTCGACCGAGTCGATCACGACGTCGTCCCCGGCGACGAATCCGGCCGTGGAGTCGACCTTGATGACCACCGGACCGGGACTGGGGCCGACCGCCATATTGGACGCCGCGTACGCCGCCTCCTGCAACCGCACCGAGGTGCGGTCCGGATTCGCGGGCGGAATCCCGGGATAGTTGCGGCTGTCGTAGGCGGCGATCTCGCGGGCGATGTTCAGGTAGTAGTCATCCGGCTTGTGGTTCGGGTCGGTGAAGCCGCTCTGGGCGAACCGCAGCCACTGCTCCTCGAATCCCTTGCGGACGGTCAGGATGACGCGGGCGCTGCCCGCGCGCAGGAACGCCTGCCGGGTGGAGTCCGGATGCTGGATCTGACGGACGAAGTCCCAGCTGTCCGGAGTGTCCCAGAAGTACGAGTACAGCAGGCTGACGACGTTCTCCCATTCGATGGCCTGGTTGATGAAGCGAACCGTGTTCTCGTGGTCCACAACGTCCTTGAACTCGGCTTCGGTGAGTTTCTCCTTGAGATTGTTGGCGACGAACCCGATGCCGTACTGCGCCTGAGCGTATCCCTCGTTGTCCACACTGGCGTTGTAGAACGCGGTTCCGGCCTTGTCGGACATGTACTGGTACTTCTGTCCGGCGATGAAGCGGATCACCGCCTTCATGAGCTCGTCGCTCTCCTCGCGGCGCAGCGTCAGGGTGTCGACACTGGCGAGCTGGTTCTCCAGAGCGTCGATCTGCGCGGCGATGTCCTGCTGCTGCGCGTAGTAGCGGGTCTGGGCGGCGTTGAACAGGGCGTCCCACACGTCGGTGCGCCAGCGTTCCTCCGCGTCGTCGGTGAGTTTCGTCTTGGCCCGGAACTCCAGTGTGGCCGTCACGGCGTCGGCGAAGTACATGGTGATGCTCTGGCCGCCGCGCTGGCCCTTCAGGAAGATGCCGCCGGAGCGGTCCTTCACCACGAAGGGATCGTATTGCTTGTCCTGCTCCCCCTCCCGGTGGAAGTCCGATCCGACGATGCCGATGACGAAGCCCTTGCCCTTGATCCCGGTCACGCGACCGGCCATCGTGACCGTCTCGATCTCGTAGCCGTCCGGGATCTGCATCGGCATCCGGAAGCCCCGGTTGCCCTCTCCCAGACCAGGAATCGGGTCGTTGGCCACCACCGTCGGGCCCTCGTCCGGATAGTCCGGAACCGGGGCGTCGTACTGGTCCGCCAGGTCCAGATAGGTGAACTCGGTGATGTCCGCGCGTTTGACGGGGAACTCGAACGGCTTCAGCTGCGCGCGCAGCAGTTTCAGGTCCCGGAAGGTCTTGCGCAGCGTCGCTCCCGGTTCCGGCACCGTGATGTCGTAGGTCAGGCGCAGGCCGTAGCGGTACAGCCGGACCCGCCACTTGCGCATCATGCTGAAGTAGTCGATCCGAATCGGACGGTCGTCGTAGGGGTTGCGCACCTTGCGGGTCGTGGCGACCTCGGAACCTGTCACCGTGGACGTCGAGATGGTGACCTTGTGCTCCTGTTGCGAGCGAGTGGAAGCTTTCTGTGTCAAGGTCTTGGCGTGTTTGCGGCTGTCGGTGGCCGACTGCGAGCTCTGGTCCTGCATGGTGAAGCCGCTGGACGCGGAGCCCGAGATCACCGGGATGCCGCCGGAGACGGTACCGGTGACGTTGAACTGATTCTGGTGTTGTGTCTGCGAGCTCGTCGACTGCGCGAGTTCGGTGTTGTCGGTGACGCCGGTTTCGCTGTACTCCTCCAGCGAATCGGTCACGATGGAGGTGAACTCCTTGCTCTGGACCGACCATTCCTTCTGAACGACAGCGGTCTCCTCCAACGGCGCCAACGGAACCGTGGCGATGAGTTCGCCGCGTTCGATCCCGGCCGGTGCCATCTCCAGTCGCTCCAGGTTGAGCATGCCCAGCGGGCCCTGCGCGGTGTTGAGGGCGAGGGCCTGGGTCGCGGTGGCGGCCCGACCCCACGCGTCGTTCGCGGTCTCCACCGCGCCGGTCGCGGCGGATTCGGCGCGTTCGCGCCGCAGGCCCATGGTCGCCTCGCCAAGCGATCGCAACGCGGACACCGACAGCGCGGCGAGGTCACTCGGCTTCGGCTCGGCGGCCCGGCCTCGCGATTCGGTGCCGAGTCGCACCGCGTGGTCCAGCGCCGGTTCGTCGAGATCCGGGCGGGTGTCGCGAAGCGTGTCGGCCTCGGCGGCACTCAGGCCGAGCTGCCGCAGGAAGCCGAACTTCACGGGTGCCCGGCCGGGCTCGTCGGACTTCTCCTGGATGGGCACCAGCGTCGCCTTGGCGATTTCGCGGGTGGCGCTTTCCAGCACCGGAGGAGTCGGCGTGCCGCCGCCGCCGGAGGACGCGGCACCGGTTTCATGAGCGGCCGAGGCCACGTTGGACTTTTCGGATTTCTTTGACCCCACTGAGTTTTCCCCTGAGTGTGTGGCGCGTGATGATCGCCGTGGCTGTTTCCGTTGTGCTTGCCGGAGACACCAGGCAAGTCTGTATTGCCTGCGCCCCGGCTACAATCCCGAAACTTAGGGGTAGGTCAGGGGTTATTGGCTTGCTGTGCGCTATCGGGCGTGGCCATACTGTGAACATGACCACGGCGGTGGGGCCTAAAGGTTTTCTGTCAGCAGTCCACGACGCCGTCACCGTGAACGATCTTGGGGAACTGATCTCGGAACGGGTTCGGGTGGCGGCACCACATGATGGCTACATACTGACTGGGTTCGATCCCGTGACGGGGGCGGGGTGTTTCTGCTCGATCCGTCACGGCTATCACATGACGGCCATGCGTCGGCTGGAACGAGCCGACGCCCTGGACGGGGTGTCGTATCCGTTCGCCAGTTCGTTCACCGATCCCGGCCGGGTGTCGGTGCTGACCGCGGGTTTGCCCGAACCTCGGCAGCGGGTCCGGTTGCGGGAGATCACCAGCGCGGGTATCGGCAGCGAGATGCGGATCCGGCTCACCAACAGCGGGATCTCATGGGGTGGGCTGATCCTGTTGCGGGCGCGGGGAAGCAGGCCGTTCTCCCCCGACGAGGCGGCCGACGTCGACCGGCTCGCCGAGACCTTCGGCGCCACCGTGCGGCGGTTCGTGGCGGCCCGGGAGTTGAAGCCCCCCAGTCGTCCCCGGCCGGTCGGCGTGGTCGTCATCGGGGAGGACGACATGGTCAAGACCGCCACCCGCGCGGGACGGGAGTGGCTGGGGACGCTGAACCCCTGTTTCGCCGCCGACGACGCACTCCTCGGCAGTCTATTGTGGAACATCAGCTATCTCGCCCGGCACGCTCCCGAACGTGCCCTCAGTAGACTCCCGACGCCCAACGGCTGGTGCAGTCTCGTCGCCCAGACGCTGGGAACCTCCGGGGCCGAGGTCGCGGTGACGCTTCAGCCCGCGACGGCGGCGACCCTGTTGCCCGCCATCGCCGCCTGGTATGGGCTCACCCCAAGGGAAACCGCCGTCGTTTCGAAAGTCCTCAAGGGATTCACGGCCAAGCAGATCGCCCGTCGGCTGGATGTGTCCACATACACCATCAACGATCACTTCAAGTCGGTCTACCGCAAGACCCGCGTCGCCGGACGCGGAGAGCTGCTCGCCGCGCTACTGGGCTTAGCCGGGTTCGGCCCGGGCACGGAGATCTGTTGGCCCCGCGTCTGGTGCGGAGCGGTGTGGGGCCTCGACGGTGAGCGTGAAGCCTTGCCGCGTGCGAGCGGCCGTCACCTCGCCGTCGGCGGCCGCGGCCCGTTCGCGCAGGCCCCGCAGGCCGCTGCCCTCCAACGGCTCGCCACCGCTGCCGTCGTCGGTGACGGTGAGCCGGACGGTCGCCGCCTCGTCCGCGAACGCGATGCGGCAGTTGTCGGCCCCCGAGTGGCGGACCACGTTGGTGACCCCCTCGCGAACCGCCCAGCCGAACAGGGTGTCCAGTTCGGACGGCAGTGGTTCGGCGGGCGGCTCGGCCCGCAGCTTGATCCCGGCGGCGTCCAGCGCGATCTTGGCCCGGTCCAGTTCGCGGCTCAGGTCGGTGTCCCGGTAGCCGGACACCGCCTGGCGCACCTCGACCAGTGACTCGCGTCCGATGTTCTCGATGTCCCCCGCGTGTTCGGCGGCCGCGGCGGTGTCGTCGGGCAGCAGTCGGCGGATCGCCTCGGCCTTGACGACGATCACCGACAGCGTGTGGCCCAACAGGTCGTGCAGGTCGCGGGAGAACCGCAACCGCTCCCGGTCGACGGCTTCGAGGGCGAGCTGCTGCCGGGTGGCGTCCAGTTCGGCGATGACGGTCAGCAGCCGGTGGAACCCGAACGTGGCCATGCCGCACAGGAACGTGGTCAGCGCCGTCACCCACACCTGGGTCCACGGCGCGCCCTGCCACCACGGCACCACCGCGCTGACGGCGGTGAGACACAGGACGGCCAACGGCGCCCACCCCGGCGGAGCCACCGCCCCGTAGGCCAGGCCCAGCAGCGTGAACAGCACGCCCCAGTGGGCGCCGTACCAGGAGGTGGTGGCCAGCGTGAGCAGCGTCTGGGCGGCCAGCAGCGCCAGCACCGCCCGACCGGCCCAGGGCCGGTCCCGGTAGGCGACGATGACGGCCGCGACGTTGACGGCGGCGATCGCGGCCAGTCCCGACGCGGCCAGCCACAGCGGGCCGTTGCGCGGCAACGACAACACCGGATCGATCAACAGCACCGGCGTCCACATCAGAATGGCGAACGGTCCGGGCCCGTAGCCGCCCCACGCGGGCAGCGGACAGGCCGCCGCGAAGCGGCGCCGCCGCGGCGGGCACTGCTGTCGTGTCGTCACGTCCGTCTCCATCAGCTCGCCGTGAAGGCCCGGCCCGCGATGAACGGGACGGACAGCCCGAACGCGAACGGCTGCTCGAAGAGCTCCAGTTCCCGCCACGCGAAGCCGGAGCGCTCGATGGCCGCCGCGGTGTCGCGGGCCGGGTCGCAGCCGGAGTCGACGCGGCGCGACACCGGGGCCCAGCAGCGTTGCAGCCGCCGGGTCCAGGTGCCCCGTGGGGCCGCCACGTGTTCGAGGAACACGAACCTACCTCCCGGCCGCAGCACCCGCCGCACCTCGGCCAGCGCGGCGTCCTGGTCGCGCACCGAGCACAGCACGATCGTCGACACCACCGCGTCGCAGGACGCGTCCGGCAACGGGATCGCCTCGGCCGGGGCCGCCAGCACCTCGGCCCCACGGCCATGGCGGCTGGCGGCCGCGATGAGGCTGGCCCGGCGGCGGCGGTGCGGTTCCAGGCCCAGCCATCGGACACCGGACGGCAGGTAACCGAAGTTGGCGCCCCGTCCGGCCCCGATCTCCAGCACGGTTCCGGCCAGGTCGGCCAACAGCCGCCGCTTGCGGTTGGACTGCCAGCTCATCGGGTGGTCAGCTTCAGGCCGCCGGGGATGATCGCGGCGCCCACCATCAGGTGCATGGTCATCAGCACCAGCACCGTGGTCGTGGTGGTGCCGCCCAGCGGGCTGCCCAGCGACCCCGCCAGCGCGAGGATCGAGACGATCAGCCACACGATCCGCGAGTGCTTCGTCAGTCGCCGCAGCACCATCGACAGGCCCAGGCCGATCATGCCGGGCGCCATCGCACCGGCGATGACCCACGGCAGCGTGACGTGCATGGTCTGGCCGCCGCTGGCGGCGACCAGTTCGTGGCCTGCCAGCGGGTCGACGATCGTCCACAGGGCCGTCGGCAGCGACACCGCCGCCACGATGCTCAGGATCCACACACGACGGCGGTTGGCGGGCACGGGCGTCGCGGTGACGGTCTCGGTGTTCATCACGTTCTTCTCCACTTTGCTTGTTCGTTCGGACACCCCTCGAACCTACGATCGCGAGCCTGTGACCGGTAGAGATGCTTGTCGGGCCTTCAACATGACAAATTGCCCATGACGCGCTCCTGCCCGTCCAGTCACAGTGCGTAGAGACCTATTGCCCTACTTGGGTCGCGGGCCGATTCCGTAGCGTGAACACCTCGTTGGCCAAAGCGACAACCGGACGCTCACGCGTCTTAGCTAAGGAAATTCCAGATGAGCCTCAGCCATGGTCATCGCGGCACCGATGTCAGGAAATCAGCAGTCACCCACGCCGATCTGGTGACGGGTGTCCGGCGGACCCTCGCGCACCTTCCGGGCGCCGCCGACCTCGTCATCGGCCACGTTTTCTGCGGCGAGCCGTTGCCGGTCATGGCACGGCGATTGCGTATCCCACTCGCCCAGGCGCCGGGTCTGTTGCGCCAATCGCTGAAGTTGTTGCGTCCCATCATGTCCGAGACAGAATTCGCCGGACGCCGTCGCTGACGCCTCAGCCGCCGGAGTGCTCCACGTCCGCCTCGGTGGGCACGGTGCCGTCGTCGGGGTCGTCGAGCCAGCCCTCGGGCAGCTGCACCTTCGCCGGTGAGTTGGTGCGGCCCCTCGGCCGTCCCAGCACCTCGGCGGGGAACGGCTGGTCGGCGTCCAGGTGCGACAGCAGCTCCGCCAGTTCGTCGAGGCTCGACGACATGGCCAGGCTGCGGCGCAGTTCGCCGCCGACGCTGAAGCCCTTGAGGTACCAGGCGACGTGCTTGCGGAAGTCGGTGACGCCGTGCTCCTCGGCGCTGATCTTGCGGCGCTTCTCGGGCCGCAGGCTCTTGCCCTCCTCGACCGGTGCCCCGGCCGAGGAGTACCAGTCGACCAGCAGCGCGGCGTGGCGGCGCATGATCGCGGCCACCTCGCCGAGGCTGGGCATGACCCGGTGCGACGAGCCCGCGAAGGCCGCGGCCAGGTCGGCGAACAGCCACGGACGTCCCAGGCAGCCCCGGCCGACGACGACCCCGTCGCAGCCGGTCTCCTCGACCATCCGCAGCGCGTCGGTGGCCTCCCAGATGTCGCCGTTGCCCAGCACCGGGATGTCGAGGGCGCGTTTGAGTTCGGTGATCGCGTCCCAGTCGGCGGTGCCGGAGTAGCGCTGCGCGGCGGTGCGGGCGTGCAGGGCCACCCAGGCGGCGCCCGCGTCCTGGGCCACCCGTCCGGCGTCGACGAAGGTCAGCAGTTCGTCGTCGATGCCCTTGCGCATCTTGACGGTGACCGGGATGTCCCCGGCCGCCTCGACGGCCGAGCGCACGATCTGGCCGAAGAGGTTGCGCTTGTACGGGATGGCCGAGCCGCCACCCTTGCGGGTGACCTTGGGGACGCTGCAACCGAAGTTCATGTCGATGTGGTCGGCGAGGTCCTCGTCGACGATCATCTCCACGGCCTTGCGGACCGTCACCGGGTCGACGCCGTAGAGCTGGAGGCTGCGGGGCCGTTCGCCGGGACCGAAGGCGATCATGCGGGTGGTCTTGGGGTTGCGCTCCAGCAGCGCCCGGGTCATGACCATCTCGCAGGTGTAGATCCCGGCGCCCTGTTCGGCGCACAGCCGTCTGAAGGCCACGTTCGTGATCCCGGCCATGGGCGCGAGCACCACGGGCGGGTCGACGACGTGACCGCCGAGGGTCAGGGATGTGGACACCCTTCGAGCATTACACACCCGGGCGTGACCGGCACCGACGGTATAGCGTGATTCGCGTTCCGTTTGTCGACGCGTGTGACACCATGAGACAGTCCACAAAGTTTGGATGACCGGACATCGACCGGAGGTGGGATGCGGCGGCACGAAACGGGGATGCGGCGGTAGCGCGGACGCAATACATTCGATGGAAAGTCACACAGGTCCGCAACTAACCGCGTAACTCACGCGTTGGATATTGCGGAAGGAGAATCACCTAAAAATGTCACAGTCACACAGCACCGAAGAGGCCGAACCCACATCTGGCGGACGGACGGCCGTCCTGGAGCAGGCACCGCAGTTGCCGCTCGACACGATCGCCGTTCCCGACTCACCCGCTACCTTGTGGACTTCGGTCAGCGAGTCCCGGATAACCGTGGACTGCGTCGACTGTGTCCCCGCCGAACTGCGCGACTGGGTCGCGCCGGCGGTCGTGGTGCACGCCAACCGCTGACACACGGGGCACGAACAACCGAACAGGCAAAGATCCGCGTACCGCCCCGAGGGGCAGCACGCGGATCTTTAACATGTTGAGGACTAGCAGCCCGGCAGTCGCTCGATCAGGTAGGACTCGACCTGCGACAGCGCCACCCGCTCCTGCTTCATGGTGTCGCGGTCCCGCACGGTCACCGCGTCATCGTCCAAAGTGTCGAAGTCGACGGTGACGCACAGCGGGGTGCCGATCTCGTCGGCGCGACGGTAGCGGCGGCCGATGGCACCCGCGTCGTCGAAGTCGACCACCCAGCGCTTGCGCAGGTCCTTGGCAAGGTCGCGCGCCTTGGGCGACAGCTTCTCGTTGCGCGACAGCGGGAGCACCGCGACCTTGACCGGCGCCAGCCGGGGGTCGAAGCGCAGCACGGTGCGCTTGTCGATGCCGCCCTTGGTGTTGGGGGCCTCGTCGACGTCGTAGGCCTCCATCAGGAAGGCCAGCACCGAGCGGGTCAGACCGGCGGCCGGTTCGATGACGTACGGCGTCCACCGCTCGCCCTTGGCCTGGTCGAAGTAGGACAGGTCGACGCCGGAGGCCGTGGTGTGGCACGACAGGTCGAAGTCGGTCCGGTTGGCGATGCCCTCGAGTTCGTCGAACTCCTTGCCGCCGAAGCCGAAGCGGTACTCGATGTCCACTGTGCGCTTGGCGTAGTGGGCGAGCTTGTCCTTCGGGTGCTCGTAGCGGCGGATGTTCTCCTCGCTGATGCCCAGGTCGGTGTACCAGTTCCAGCGCTCGTTGAGCCAGAACTCGTGCCATTCCTCGTCCGAGCCGGGCTCGACGAAGAACTCCATCTCCATCTGCTCGAACTCGCGGGTGCGGAAGATGAAGTTTCCCGGCGTGATCTCGTTGCGGAACGACTTGCCGACCTGCGCGATGCCGAACGGCGGCTTCTTGCGCGCCGAGGTCATCACGTTGGCGAAGTTGACGAAGATGCCCTGCGCGGTCTCGGGCCGCAGGAAGTGGGCGTTGTCCTCGCTCTCGATGGGGCCGAGGAAGGTCTTCATCATGGTGTTGAACATGCGCGGCTCGGTGAACGCGCCCCGGGTGCCGCAGTTGGCGCACACCAGCGAGCGGACGCCGTCGGCGGGCTCGGCGCCGTCGTGCTTGGCGGCGTAGGCCTCCAGCAGGTGGTCGGCACGGAACCGCTTGTGGCAGGACTGACACTCGGTCAGCAGGTCGGTGAACTCACGGACGTGGCCGGTGGCCTCCCACACCTGCCGGTTCAGCACCACGGCCGAGTCGATACCGACGACGTCGTCCCGCTGCTGCACCATGGCCTTCCACCACTGGCGGCGGATGTTCTCCTTGAGCTCCACCCCCAGCGGACCGTAGTCCCAGGCCGAACGGGTACCGCCGTAGATCTCGCTCGACGGGTATACGAATCCGCGGCGTTTGCTGAGACTGATGAGTGCGTCGATGTTGTCGATAGACACGGTGAGTTACTTCCATCCGGCTGGAGGTCGGTTGTGGTCGGCGCCGTGCGTGCACGGCGGTATCTGGCGTTCCGCCCCAGGTGGGTACGACATTACGCCGAGAAGCAAGCCTACTTCCCGGTTTCGTCAGCCCACACAGGGGTGCTTTTGATGTACGGAGCGAAACCATGGCGGGAGGAATTCCCTACTGGACGGTGTCCCAACCGCACACGGCCATCTTCATGTTCTGCTGTTCCAGTGCCACGGTCAACTCGATATCCTGCATGCTGCCGTCCTCGACGGTCAGTTCGGCGACCACGACCAGATCCTGTTGCTGGGACGTGTTGGCGCCGACGGTCTCGGCGTTCACGACGCCCAGCGAGGACCAGTCCTTGGTGAACTCCTCCACCGAGATCTGCTTGCGGGTCGAGGAGCACAGCGACTTGTAGGCGCCCTGGTAGTCCTCTTCGACGATGTCGTCCAGGAACCGCTCGGCGGTCTGGGTCGACTGCGCCGCCAGCTCGTTGCTCGACCACACCAGCACCCCGACGGCTCCGGCGACGGCACCACCGCACACCAGCACGAACGCGACGACACCGACGACGATGCCCACCGCCAGCCGGGACTTGTCGGGATCGCGGGGCGGGGCGGCGAACGGAACCACCACGCCGGGGCCGCGCGGCGGCACCGGGACGGTGCTGGTCGGGCCGGCCGGGGACCGCGGCGACATCGCCTGAACCGGTGACTGCTGGCCCGGCATCGGCGCCGGGGACTGCGGATGGGAGGTCATCGCCGGGCGGCTCCGTCGTCGGTCGATCCGCGCCACGGCTGCGCCGAGCGGTCGCTGTCGTGTTCGACGACATCGCCGTCGGGACCGGCCTCCAGGTTCACCTCGAAGGCCGAGGCCTCCGGAAGCGCCCGGGCCAGCAGCGGGGTGGCGTACATCTTGACGTCGTAGGCCGACAGGGCGCGGCGGTACGACCCCACCGAGTCCCAGCGGGTGACGAGCACCCAGGTCTCTTCCTCGTCCACGCTGCCACCGCAGTGACCCGCCACGAAACCCGGACGGGCCGACAGGGCCTTCAGCGCCGCTCGGGCGTCGGCGCGAAACACTTCGACGTCGGTCACCTGGAAACGATTCACCACCAGCACGTGGCGGCTCCTTGCGCGCGAACCATATGATGACGGTACCGGAACCGTACTCACCTACACGCGGGAGAACCTTCACGTGGCCACTGACGACTCCATCGGCGCCGACAACGCTCCCCCGCCTCGGCTGCTGCGCTGGCTGGAGCGACTGCCCAAGGTGGCGATCTTCATCGGCGTCCTGGTGATCACGGTGGGTTTCCTGTGGACGCCCGGCCTCACCGGCGCGATCCTGACGACGGCGCTGGCCGCCGGTGCGGCGTTCCTGCTGTACGCGACCTGGCCCGCCCACACCGCGACCTCGACCCGGCTGGTGCGGGTGCTGGTGGTCGCGGTCCTGGCGGTGCTGGGGATCGCGAAGTTCTTCGTTTAGGGGCTTTCCGGTGGATCTTTGTGCGGCGAGCGGTGTCCAGACCAAGCATGGCAAGGCGGAGGCCCGGCCGCATACCGGTGTTGTATGCGGCCGGGCCGACAACGCCGCCAGGCGCCGTGTCTGGGCGCCGCGCAGCCTGCCAAATGATTCGCCGGACAGCCCCTAATTGTGTTCTGAGACCAGCACCGCGAAGGTGTCGGGTTCCAGGGCCTTGAACGTGTGGGCGGCGTCGCCGGGGTAGGAGATGTAGTCCCCCGGTGTGAGCTCGACCGGTTCGTCGATCGGGCCGACGAGGGCGCGTCCGGCGCACACGATGACGTGCTCGACGACCCCGTACATGTGCGGCTCGGAGTCGCGGGCCTTGCCGGGCTGTCCGGTGACCAGGTACAGGTCACGGCGGGCCCGGGGCGGGGAGGCCGACAGGACGGTGGCGACGTAGTCGGCGTGTTCGGCGGCGAAGGTGGGGCCCTGTCCGGCGCGGATCACCTGGACCCGGGACGTGGAGGGTTCGACCAGGGTGGCGAACGGCACGTTCAGGGCGACGCTGAGTGCCCACAGTGTCTCGACGCCGGGATTTCCGGAACCGGCTTCCAGCTGGGACAGCGTGGATTTGGCGATTCCGGCGCGTTTGGCCACCTCACTGAGTGACAGTCCGGCCCGGTCGCGTTCGCGGCGCAGCGCGTGGGCGATGACTTCGATGAGCGGTCGCGGACCCTCTCCCATGTGTTCGTCCCATCAGTCGGTACGTTCGATTTGTCAAACGCGAGTAAGTGTTCTATACAAGATACATGCGTTTGATGGAGCGAACGAACTATCGCGAGCAGCTGCGCGACGTGGCACCCCTGGCGGGCAGCGCCGCGATCCTCGGCGCCTCCTTCGGCGCCATCGCGGTCGCCGCCGGACTGCCGCTGTGGATGGCCTGCGCCATGTCGGTGCTGGTCTTCGCCGGTGGCTCCCAGTTCCTGGTGGTGGGCGTGATCGCCGCCGGTGGTGGCGCCATCGCCGCCGTGGCCGGGGGCCTGATCCTCAACGCCCGGCACCTGCCGTTCGGGCTGGCGGTCGGCGACGCCCTGGACGGCGGCTGGCTGAAGCGGCTGGTCGGCAGTCACCTGCTCGTCGACGAGTCGACGGCCTTCTACCTGGCCGCCCCGGACCCGCACCGGGCCCGGGCCGCCTACTGGGCCAGCGGCGTCAGCCTGTTCGTCACCTGGAACCTGGGCACGCTGGCCGGGGCCTTCGCCGGACAGGCGATCTCGGACCCGAAGATGTTCGGCCTGGACGCGGCCTTCCCGGCGGCGTTGCTGGCGCTGGTGCTGCCGCGACTGAAGGAGGCGCCGGTACTGCGGGCCAGCGTGCTGGGCGCCGTCATCGCGGTGGCCACCACACCGTTCTTGCCCGGCGGGGTTCCGGTGCTGCTGGCACTGCTGGGCCTGGTCGCGGCACTGCCGGTACCGAAACGGGAGGCGGCGGCATGACCTGGACGACGATTCTGGTGCTGGCCGCCGGGACCTACGCCTTCCGGATCGCCGGGCCGCTGCTGCGCAAGCGGATCACCGTCTCCAAGGCCGCCGAGGAGTGGATGAAACGCGGCGCCACCGTGCTGCTGGTGGGACTGATCGCCACCGCCGCGGTCTACGAGGGCGGACAGTTCGCCGACTGGGCACTGCCCGCCGGGGTGGTCGTCGGCGGTGTGCTGGCCTGGCGCAAGGCGCCGTTCGTGGTCGTCGTGATCGCGGCGGCCACCACCGCCGCCGCGATCCGGCTGGTCGTGGGGCTGTAGCCCCACGCCGTTAACGAGCAGTCGCCACAGCGACCGAAGATCTCCAGCGTGTGGGAGACCTCGGTGAAGCCGTGGTGGGAGGCCACCGAGTCGGCCCAGTTCTCCACGGCCGGGCCGGCGACCTCCACGGCGCGGCCGCAGTCGCGGCACACCAGGTGATGGTGGTGTCCCGACGAGCAGCGTCGGTACAGGTGTTCCCCCGAGGGCATGCGCATGACGTCGATGGTCTCGGCGTCGGCGAGTGCCTGCAAAGTGCGGTACACAGTGGTCAGTCCGACCTTGGCACCGCGTTCCCGCAGCATGGTGTGCAGTTCCTGCGCGCTGCGGAACTCGTCGATGTCGGCCAGCAGCGACATGACAGCGGTGCGCTGCCGAGTGCTGCGGGCCATGGTTCGGGTGTCGGTCATGAGTGAGCCTCCCCAGCGTGGTGGATGGCGTCGGCGACAATATGCGCTATGTGTTCGTCGGTCAACGCGTAGGCGATCTCACGCCCCCGTCGCTCACCGCGCACCACCCCCGCTCCGCGCAGTACCCGCAGGTGCTGCGAGATGAGTGGTTGTGGTGCGTCGAGCGCGTCCACGATCTCATGGACGCATTGCGGGCCTTTGGACAGTTCGGTCACGATGGCGATTCGCGTTGGCGCCGCCAGGGCGCGCAACAGCTCCCCGGCAGCGTGGTAATCCGGTTGTGACGAAATGGTGCTTCCTCTTCTTCTACCGCTGTCCGCATAAAAGTACCGTCCGTCAATATCCTTCCCGGCCCCCGGTGTCGCACAACAGTGTGCGATTTCAATGAATGGATGCCACTGACGGTGCCAGAGCCCGCCGTCGCAGCGCCAACCAGATCGCGCGGCCGACGGCCACGACGATGAACAGCGCCACGGCGACCAGGACGATCGCGGCACCGGGCGGAACCTCCTCCAGCACGCCCGCGGTGACGAAACCGGCACCCGAGGCCAACAGCCCCAAGCCCATGGCACTGTACATTGTAGTCGCAAATCCCCTGGTGAACTGCTGCGCGGTCACAACCGGGACCACCAGCAGCGCGCTGATGAGCAACAGACCCACCACGCGCATCGCCACCGACACGGTGACGGCCGTGGTCACGGCCACCAACAGGTTCAGCGCGCCCACCGGAAGACCCGCGACCCGGGCGTGCTCCTCGTCGTGGCAGATCGCCGCCAGCCACGGCCGCAGCACCACCATGACGAAGGTGACCACACAGCCGAGGATGCCGATCGCCCACACCTCGGCGTCCGAGACGGTCAGCAGCGCGCCGAACAGGTACTCGTTGAGGTTGGCGTTGGTTTTGCCCGACACCAGCGAGGTGATGAAGACGCCCCCGGCGATGCCGCCGTAGAACAGCAGCGCCAGCGCCACGTCGCCGCTGGCGCGGCCCCGGGTGCGGATGACCTCCACGGCGACGGCGCCCAGCGCGGTCACCAGCAGCGTCGTCCACAGTGGCTGGGTGTTGGTGAGGAAGCCGAGCGCCACCCCGGTCAGCGCGACGTGGCCGAGGCCGTCGCCGATGAGCGCCATGCGTTTCTGCACCAGGTAGATGCCGACGGTCGGGGCGCTGACGCCGACGATCATCGCAGCGGCCAGCGCCTGGAGCATGAAGCCGTAGGTGAAGATCTCCATCAGGCCACGCTCCACAGGTTCTGGTGCACCGGGGTCTCGCAGTGTTCCCCGGCGGTGTCGCCGTTGGCGGG
The DNA here is from genome assembly GCF_000024545.1 of Stackebrandtia nassauensis DSM 44728. GTDB lineage: Bacteria > Actinomycetota > Actinomycetes > Mycobacteriales > Micromonosporaceae > Stackebrandtia > Stackebrandtia nassauensis. Next base: position 2,171,789 of record NC_013947.1, on the reverse strand, counting down.
CACGGGTCCGTCGTGGACGACCCGGCCGCCGCCCAGCACCACGGCGCGGTCGATCAACGGGGCCAGCGGGCCCAGTTCGTGTGCCACCAACAGGATCGCGGCACCGGCGTCGAGGCGCTGCCCCAGCAACTCGGCCAGCAGTTCGGTGTTGGCGGCGTCGACGCCGGAGGTGGGTTCGTCCATGACCAGCAGTTCGGGTTCGGTGGCCAGGGCGCGGGCGATGAGGACCCGCTGCTGCTGGCCTCCCGACAGTGTGGACACCGAGTCCTTGACCCGGTCGGAAAGGCCGACGGCCTCGATGGCCTCGGCGACCACGCGACGGTCGGTGGCGTTGGCAGGCCACGGGATCCGGCGCCGGGCCAGGCGTCCGGCGGCCACGACCTCGCCGACGGTGGCCGGGACGCCGCCCCCGGCGCCCAGCCGCTGCGGCACGTAGCCGATGCGGCGCCACTGCTTGAAGGCCTTGAGCGGGGTGCCGAACAGCGTGACCTTCCCGGCCGACAACGGCACCAACCCCAGTGCGGTGCGCACCAGGGTTGATTTGCCGGATCCGTTGGCGCCCAACAGCGCCACGGCTTGGCCGGGTTGGACCGTCACGTCGACGCCGTGCAGTACCCGCCGATCGGCGTAGCCGACGACGGCCTTGTCGACTTCTACGATGTTCATTGACATCCCAGTCCCTCTCGCAGCGCGGACAGGTTCGACTCCATGATGGAGAAGTAGTCGTCCTCGCTGCCCTTCTGAAGACCCTCGATGGGGTCGAGCACGGCGGTCTTGGCGCCGGTCTTGTCGGCGATGGTCTCGGCGACGTCGGGGCTGACCAGGGTCTCGTAGTAGATCGTGGTGACGCCGTGTTCCTCGACGTAGTCCATGATCTGCTTCATGGCCCCCGAACCCGGCTCGGATTCCGGGGTCAGGCCGGACATCGCCACCTGGTGCAGGTCGTAGCGGGCGGCGAGGTAACCGAAGGCGGCGTGCGAGGTGACGAGGTCGCGGCTGTCGCACTTCGCCAGGCCGTCGTCGTATTCGGAGTCCAGGTCGGTGAGCTTCTCGCCCAGCGACTTCGCGTTCGCCTTGAAGTCCTCGGCGTGGTCGGGGTCGGCCTTGGCCAGCCGGTCGGCGACGCCGTCGGCGATCTCGGCGAGTTTGGTGGGGTCGAGCCACACGTGCGGGTCGAGGTCGCCGTGGTCGTGCTCGTGGTCGCCTTCCTCGGCGTGCTCCTCGTGGCCTTCCTCGGGCTTGGTCAGTTCGGTCGTCTTGGCCACGTCGAGCGAGGTGTCGGGGGCCTGCTCCTTGACCGCGTCGTCGACGGCGGGCTGGAAGCCCTTCAGGAAGACGACCAGCTGGGCGTCGGTGATGTCGGCCACCTGCCGGGGTTTGAGTTCGAGATCGTGAGGTTCGGCACCGGCGGCGGTCAGGTTGGTGACGGTGACGTGCTCGCCGCCGACCTGCTCGGAGACGAACTGCAACGGGTAGAAGGACGCGACCACGTTGACGCCGGAGCCCTGGGCACCTGCGGATCCGCACGCCGACAGCGTGGCGGTGGTCAGGGCGGTGGCCACGCTGAGGACGGCTAGACGCGGGAGGGGCTTTCGCATGTGTACAACAGTGCCCGCTATTGATAATCATTGTCAACAGTGCATGAATCGACGAACGTCACCATCTCGAAACACCGGCCCCGGTGTTAGGGTCACAGGCACAACGGCAGGGGAGCCCGAATGGGCTGAGAGTGCGGAACACCGCAGACCCTCGAACCTGACCCGGTTAGCACCGGCGTAGGAAGTCGATTCCCTCCCCGCAGTGTGCGTGCCCGCTTCACGACTGGGAGGTCCTGATGAACGCCCCATCCGCTTATAAATGGCGAACCGTCGATATTCTCGTCGCCGCCGTGCTCGCCGTCGCCTTCGGCGTCGTGTTCCAACTCGCCAACGGACTGTGGGACGTCCTCGGCAAGGTGTTCGTGTTCTTTCCCCCGGCGCTGGCCGTCATCTACGGACTGTGGCTGGTGCCCGCCGTGCTGGCCTCGCTGATCATCCGCAAGGCCGGAGCCGGACTGTTCACCGAGACCGTGGCCGCCGCGGTGTCGGTGCTGATGGGCTCGCCCTACGGCGCCATGGGTATCGCGCAGGGTGCCTTCGAGGGCCTGGGGGCCGAGGTCGTGTTCGCCGCCGGTGCCTGGCGCCGGTACGGCGCGCTGATGGCGCTGGCCTCGGGAGCGCTGGGTGGCGCGGCGGCCACCGGCTGGGACGTGTTCGTGTCGTATCCCATGTGGACTCTGGCCTGGAAACTGTCGTACATCGGCTGCGGTGCCGCGTCCTGCGCCGTCATCGCCGGACTGGGCTCGGTGCTGCTGACCAAGGCCCTGGCCGGTACCGGCGTGCTCGACTCCTTCCCCTCCGGACGCAAGCGCACCACCGTCTGATGGCCGAGGTGGCCCTTTCCGGCTTCTCGTGGCGCCACGCCGGACGCGCGTCGTTCGCCGTGCGCGATGTGGACCTTCACATCGCGCACGGCGAACGGGTGCTGCTGCTGGGCGCCTCGGGAGCCGGGAAGAGCACCCTGCTGGCCGCGCTGGCGGGACTGCTGCCGCTCGACTCCGGCGAACAGCTCGGCGAGGTGCGCATCGACGGCGCCCCGGCCGCCGAGTCCCGCGACCGGGTCGGGATCGTGTTCCAGGATCCCGAGACCCAGCTGGTGATGCAGCGCGCCGGTGACGACGTCGCCTTCGGGCTGGAGAACCGGGGCGTGCCCCGTTCCGAGATCTGGCCCCGGGTGGACGCGGCACTGGCCACCGTCGGTTTCGGTTACGGCCGCGACCGCGACACCACGGCGCTGTCGGGCGGCGAGCAGCAGCGGCTCGCGCTGGCCGGGGCGCTGGCGTCGCGGCCGGGACTGCTGCTGCTGGACGAACCCACCGCGAACCTGGACCCGGGTGGCGCGGCATCGGTGCGCTCGGCGCTGCGCGACGCCCTGGATTCCACCGACGCGACCATGATCCTGGTCGAGCACCGGGTGACCGAGGCGCTGCCGCTGGTGGACCGGATCGTGGTGCTGGCCGCCGGTGGCGGGGTGCTGGCCGACGGCGCCCCGGACGAGGTGTGCCGACGGCACGGCGACTTCCTTGACGCGCAAGGCATCTGGGTGCCGGGGTACTCCCCCGTGCCCCGAGCCAGGGCCGCGAACGTCGGCGAGGCGCTGATCGCGGCCGAGGGCCTGGGCATCGCGTACCCGGACGCTGTGCGTCCGGCGGTGGACGGAGTGGACCTGGCCGTCCACGCGGGACAGATCACGGCGGTGCTGGGCGACAACGGATCGGGGAAGTCGACACTGGCGATGGCCCTGGGCGGCTTGACGGCGCCGACGTCCGGCCGGGTGCTGGCGACGGACGCGCTGACAAGCGACAGCCCCACGTCCAAGCCGCCGCACAAGTGGCGGGCCAAGGTGCTGTCGCGGCGGATCGGCTCGGTGTTCCAGAACCCCGAGCACCAGTTCGTCGCCTCGACGGTGTTCGACGAGCTCGCGATGGGGCCACGGGCGGCGAAACTGACCGAGGCCGCCGTGCGATCACGGGTCGAGGAACTGCTGGAACGGTTGCGGCTCAAACATCTGGCGCAGGCCAACCCGTTCACGCTGTCGGGCGGGGAGGCTCGGCGGCTGTCGGTGGCCACGGCCCTGGCCAACGCCCCCCGACTGCTCATCATGGACGAACCCACCTTCGGCCAGGACCGCCGCACCTGGGACGAACTGGTCGACCTGCTCGTCGAACAGCGCGACGAGGGCGCCGGAATCGTCGCCGTCACCCACGATCCGCACGTCGTGGCCTGCGCGGCCGACCGCGTCGTGCACCTCGCGGCGGGACGGCTGACGTGATCACCGCCGCGCCGCTGGCGCCCCCGACCGCCGCGATCTCACGGTTCAACCCGGTCGCGAAACTCGCGCCGGTCCTCGTCATCACCGCGATGCTGGTGCTGGTGACCGATCCCGTCACCCCGGCGCTGATGCTGGCCGTCGAACTGGCCGCGCTGACCGTCTCGGGAATCCACGTGGGACGGTTCCTCGGCCGGGCCCGGCTGCTGCTGTTCGGGGCGGGCGCCGTCGTCCTCGTCAACGCCATGTACGCCAAGCCCGGCGGCGAGGTCTACCTCGACGTCGGGCCGGTGCACGTGACCGAGACCAGCGTCGAGACCGGGTTCGCGCTGGGCCTGCGGGTGCTGGCCATCGCGATCCCCGGGATCCTGGCGCTGGCCGCCACCGACCCCACCGACTTGGCCGACTCGCTGGTGCAGCAGCTGCGGGTGTCGCCACGGTTCGCGATCGGGGCACTGGCCGCGCTGCGACTGCTGCCGCTGCTGGGCGAGGAGTGGCGGCTGATCACGATGGCCCGCCGGGCCCGGGGCGTCGACGCGAACTGGAACCCGTGGAAACGGCTGCGGCTGTTCGCCTCGGCGACCTTCGCGCTGCTGGTGGCCGCGATCCGGCGCGGCATCCGGCTGGCCACCGCCATGGACGCCCGCGGCTTCGACTCCGGGACGCCGCGCACCAGCGCGCGTCCGCAGACCGTGCGGGCCCGGGACTGGGTCCTGATCGCCGCCACGATGGTGTTCTGCGTCACAGTCGTCGCCATGAGCGTCTGGTTCGGGACGTTTCGCACCGTTTTCTGACCTGACCAGCGCGAATCCCACGTCAACCTCTCGCGGCGAATATGGCGTCAGTGTAGACGGTTCGCCTATATCTGTTGGCGCACTAAGAAACTGCCAAAGACCCTTATGTCCGAAAGGCCACAAATGAAGCGGCGTACTCTCCTAGGTGGAATCGCGGGCGCGGCCGTGGTCGTGCCCACCGGCCTGTGGGCCACCCAATCGGTGTGGGCCGACGCGGCCCCGATCCAGATCGCCATCACCGAGCAGACAAACAACCAGGTCCTCGTGTTCAACCGCGAGGAACTCCTCGGCCAGAACAAACGCAAGTGGAGCTTCACCCCGGGACGCGCCAACGGCTGGGGCGATCTGTACGAGGTCCGGTTCCGTGCCACCAAACGCTTCGGCGATGTCGCGCTGACCGCCAGCGGCGCCAGCAAGAAGGCCGGACGGGTCGCGATGGTCAAGTACGACCCGGCCAAGAAACGCGACGCCAATCTGGACGACGTCATCTGGTCGGCCCGTGTGGACACCTATCCGCACAGTGTGGAACGGATCCCCGACTCGCTGGCCGTCGTGGCCACCGGTTCCCGATACGGTCTGCACGTCTTCGCCCCCAAGAACAGCGACCCGGCGACGCTGAAGAAGGTGCAGGACATCAAGTTCGCCAAGGCCCACGAGGTGCTGTGGGACCGCAAGCACAACCTGCTGTGGGCGGCGGGCGCGTACGAGCTGCGGTCCTATCAGGTCACCGGTTCCGGCTACAACCTGCGACTCAAGCAGGTCGGCAAGACCGTGAAGCTGCCGTACAACGGGCACGACGTGCAGCCGAACTTCCAGAACCCGGCGCAGATCACCGTCACCGACTCCGACGGCGTCTACACCGTCGACCGCGCCACCCGCGCGATCAAGACCATCTCCCGGACCCGCAAGATCAAGTCCTACACCCGGCTTCCCAACGGGGAGGCCATGTACACCGTGGAGGACAACGCCGGGCCGCGTCCGTGGGCGGGCGACTCGGTGTACTTCTACAAGGACGGCAAGACCCAGAAGGTGACCCGCAAGGGCGCCGAGATCTACAAGGCGCGTTACGTCACCACCCAGTGGACCTGAGGGCTCGCGGGGCGGGCTCCGTCGCGGACCCCGCCCCGCGCGTCGCTAACGGAACACGTCGGCCACACAGTGGCTGGGAATGTAGGTGTCGAACCGTTTGTAGTCGGTGAGGATCACCCACACATTGCTCTTGCTCGCCCCGCACTCGTTGTGCTCGCCGCCGACCTTGACGGCACTGCACTTGTGGAACTCCCCCTTGGAAGCGGTGTACAGCCTGGGAGCGTCCACCGACGGTTCCAGCATCACCGGAACGCTTCTGCCCTTGACGACCACTTCCTGCGTCTCGCACACCGCTCCGTCGCCCTCGTCGGCGCTGGCAACCCCTGCCGAGGCCAACACGAGGGACGCGGCGGCGAATCCGGTCACCAGACCGGCGGGCAGTTTTCGTCGCAGCATGAAAACCTCCTGGTATCGCTCACCCGGGTTTTCCGGGTGTCGGCCAGGAGACTACGACGCTGTGTCAAGGATTGGTCGCCGACGGTCAACTTCCCGACAGTTTTCGGCTCAGGTGACCACCGGGTTGGGGATCGCGCCACCGTAGCGGCGGTCCCGGGAGGCGTACACCTCGCAGGCGTGCCACAGGTGACGACGGTCGAAGTCGGGCCACAGCACGTCCTGGAACACCAGTTCGGCGTAGGTGGCCTGCCAGGGCAGGAAGTTGGAGGTGCGCTGCTCCCCCGAGGGCCGCAGGAAAAGGTCCACATCGGGCAGATCGGGGTTGTACAGGTACTTGGCGACGGTCTTCTCCGAGACCTTGTCGGGGTTGAGTTTCCCGGCCGCCGCGTCGCGCGCGATCGCGGCGGCGGCGTCGGAGATCTCGGCCCGGCCGCCGTAGTTGACGCAGAACTGCAGCGTGATCTTGTCGTTGTGCTTGGACATCTCCTGCGCGATCTCCAGCTCCTTGATCACGCTGCGCCACAGCTTCGGACGCCGCCCCGCCCACCGGATCCGCACCCCCATGGCGTTGAGCTCGTCGCGGCGCCGATGGATGACGTCGCGGTTGAAGCCCATCAGCCAGCGCACCTCGTCGGGCGAGCGGCGCCAGTTCTCGGTGGAGAACGCGTAGGCCGACAGCGTCGAGATGCCCAACTCGATGGCGCCCTCGATGGTGTCGAACAGCGACGCCTCCCCCGCGGCGTGCCCGTCGGTGCGCGGCAGGCCGCGCTGCTTGGCCCAGCGTCCGTTGCCGTCCATGGTCACCGCGACGTGCTTGGGGATCAGGTCCTTGGGGATGGCCGGTGGCCGGGCCCCGGAAGGATGCGGTGTCGGAGGACTGTATTGGCGACGGCTCAACGCTGCTCCATTCTCGTCGATCGGGAGACGTAGGGCAGGGTACGCATCGTGTGTTCCAGGTGCCACTGCAGGTGCGCCGAAATCAGGCCACTGGCCTCGTTGCGCACCGAGGATTCCGAGGCGTCGGCGCTGCGCCAGTCGCCCTTGGCCAGCGCTCGCATCAGCGTGATCGCCGCCGGGGACGGGTGGGCCGAACCCGCGGGGCGGCAGGAGCGGCAGACGCAGCCGCCGGCGGCCACCGAGAAGGCCCGGTGCTCTCCGGCGGCGCCGCACAGCGCGCACTCGGTCAGGGCCGGGGCCCAGCCCGACACCCCCATGGTGCGCAACAGGTAGGCGTCCAGCACCAGCGTCGCGGCGTGCTCGGCGTCCGACAGCGCCCGCAGCGCGCCGAGGGTGAGCTGGAAGATCCGCAGCGAGGGTTCGTGTTCCTCGGGGGTGAGGCGTTCGGCGGTCTCGCTGATCGCGCAGGCGGCGGTGTAGGACTGGTAGTCCCGCACGATGTTCCGTCCATACAGGTCGATGCCGACGACCTGGGTGACGGTGTGCAGGTTGCGGCCCTCGATGAGCTGCACGTCGATGTGCCCGAACGGCGCCAGCCGGGCGCCGAACTTGGAACTGGTGCGCCGCACCCCCTTGGCGACGGCGCGCATCCGGCCGGAGTTGCGGCCCAGCATCGACACGATGTGGTCGGCCTCGCCGAGTTTGTGGACGCGCAGCACCACCGCGTCGTCGCGAAAGAATTTGCGCTGCATACCGGGCACCTCCCCATTCTGCCCGCAGGGGGTGACGTTCCCGAACGGGTGGGCCCCGGTGAGCGTGACCGAGACGGGAATCACGGCTGGCTACACTGTGGGCACTGATTACCGACAGTACGGGGATGGCAGCGACATGTTGAGGCGATGGTGCGTGGCGGCGATCGCGGTGGCCGCGGCGGTGCTGGCCACCGCGTCCGGGTCTGCCGAGTCCGGGACGACCGAGCTGACCTTCGACTTCGAGACCGGTCCGGGCACCGCGGGCAAGCCGGGGGCCTGGACCTCGGGCTGCTTCCGCTCCGGCGAGACGCTCGGCTGTCTGCACACCACCGGCAAGGGCGTGCTGCGGGCGGTGCCGCGCGAGGACGGCACGGCGATCCGGTTCCCGGCCGAGGGCTCGGCGGTGATCCAGGTCGACCATGACGACGCCCTCAACCCGGGACGGGCCGACTTCACGGTCTCGGCGCTGGTGCGGCTGCCTCCCGGCCGGGCCGACGCGGGCGCCAACATCGTCCAAAAGGGCGGCTACGACTCGGCGCGCGGCCAGTGGAAGCTTCAGGTGGACTCCGGGGTTCCCAGCTGCCGGGTCTCCGGCTCCACCGGCAAGGGCGGCCACACCACCGCCGAGGTGCGGGCCGGGCGGGTGCTGCGGGACCGGTGGACCGCGCTGGCCTGCGTCCGTGAGGGTTCCCAACTGCGGCTTTACATCGACGGCGTCAAGATCGACACGGCCAAGAACGCCGACGCCGACGTCGACAACATGGACCCGGTCCTGATCGGCGGCAAACACGCCGGGCCCCGCAACGACCAGTTCCGGGGCGACCTGGACGAGGTGCGCGTGGACGTGACGGGGACGGCCGACACCCCGGGGCACCGGCCGTCCCCGACGGTCATCGACTGACCGTCGCCTCGCTCTCCAGCCGGATCTTCGGCAGGATCCGGTCCAGCCAGCGCGGCAGCCACCAGGCGCGCGGGCCCAGCAGCCGCATCACCGTCGGCACCACCAGACAGCGGATCACCAGGGCGTCCACGGCGATGGCCACCGCCAGGCCCAGCCCGAACTGTTGCAGCATCCGGTCGGCCGACAGGACGAAGGCACCGAACACGACGATCATGATCGCGGCCGCGGCGGTGATGACGCCGCCGGTGGTGGCCAGGCCCTCGCGCACCGCGTGGTCGGCGTCGCCGCCGCGGCGCCACTCCTCGTGCATCCGCGACACCAGGAACACCTCGTAGTCCATGGACAGCCCGAACACGATCGCGAAGATCATCGTCGGCACGAACGCCTCGATCGGGCCGGGCTGGGCGCCGAACCAGCCGTACTGGTACACCAGCGTCACCACGCCCAGCGACGCGCCGATGCTCAGCAGGTTCAGGATCGCGGCCTTGACCGGGATCAGCACCGACCGGAACACCGCCATCAGCAACAGCGAGGACAGTCCGATGACCAGCAGCAGGAACAGCGGCATCCGCTGCGACACCGCGTCGGCGAAGTCGACGGTCGCGGCGGTGGAGCCGCCCACCAGGTAGGTCGCGCCGGTGTCGTCGGCGATCGGCGGCAGCACGTCCTCACGCAGTTCGGTGACGAGGCGACCGGTCGCGTCGTCCTGCGGCGCGCTGTCGGGGAACACCTGCACCATGGCCAGCTCGTCCTCAATGGGGAAGGCCGGGGTGGCGTCCTCGACACCATCGGTGTCCCGCAACGCGTCGGCGGCGGTCTGGGCGTCCTCAAGGCTCCCCTCGACGAGCACCAGGATCGGACCGTTGGCGCCCGGGCCGAACCCGTCGGTCATGACGTCATAGGCGGCCCGACTGGTCGACCCCGGAGTGTCGGTGCCCGCGTCGGCGAACCCCAACCGCAGATCCAGCGCGGGGACACACATCGCGGCCAACGCCGCCACAGCCAACAGCAACGGCACCACGGGACGCCGCTGCATGAACGCCCCCCAGCGCCGCCACCCGTGACCGGGCTCCCGCTTGGATCGTTTGGCGCGCTTCAAGATCCGGGCCGCAATCCGCCGACCGAACATGGTCAGCAGCGCGGGCAACAGCGTGATGGACGCCAACATGGTGACCGCGACGGTCAAGGCGACCCCCAACGCGACGCCCTGCAACGATCCCAAGCCCAACGCGTACAGGCCCAACAGCGCCACGATCACGGTGCAGCCCGCGAACAAGACCGACCGCCCAGCGGTATCAGCGGCAATCCGAGCGGCGGTGGCCCGATCGGCCCCGGCGAGGATCTCGGACCGGTAGCGGCTGAAGATCAGCAGCGCGTAGTCGACACCGACCCCCAACCCGACCAGCATCATCAACGGCGGCAGGTAACTGGGCAACGTGAACACCTGCGAGGCCAACGCGATGACACCCAAGGTAGACCCGACCGCGAAGATCGCGGTCCCCAATGGAACAGCGGCGGCCAGCAGCGACCCGAACATGAACACCAGGATCACCAGTGCGGCAAGCATCCCGGCCCCCTCGGCGGCCCCACCGGCGCTCTCCTCAGCCCCCCGGATCGGGTCACCACCCAGCTCGACCCGCAGCTCGTCGGTCTCGGCTTCCTTGGCGGTATCGATGATGTCGCGCACGTCCGCGTCGGGGATGTCGGCTGACTTACCGTCCAGGGTGACGGTGGCGAAGCCGACGGTCCCGTCCTCGGACCAGTTGTGCTCGGCCTTGAACGGGTCGTCGACCTCGTCGACATGATCGAGATCGCGCACGTCATCCAACATGGACTCGACGTCGGCACGAGCGTCGGCGATGTCGGCCTTGGAACCCGACAACACGATCTGAAGCGTGTCCCCGGATTCCTTGGGCACCCGCTCCTCCAACAGATCGGCGATCTCCTGGGATTCGGTGCCCGGCAGCGAATGGTCGTCGTGGTAGTCGGAACCGACGCGCCCGGCCGCGAAGGTGACTCCCGCGAGCAGCGCCACCCAGATCAGCACGGACAGGACGCGGTGGCGCGCGGACCAGTCGGTCAAGCGCACCAACATCCCCTGCCGGGCGGCGGGCAACTCGGTGGGTGGAGGCAGTGTTGTCGTCATGCCGTCAAGGTTCGGCGCGAGGAATGCCCGGCGGCATCATGCCGGAGCGGTCATTCGGAGTACCACGAAAGTTGCGGCCCCGACCGCGGACGTACCACCGAAGTTGCGCCGCAAGGTCAGGTCGGGTCGTCGCGTAGCCAGCCGGGGGTGGCGATGCCGGACTCGTAGGCGAGGATCACCAGCTGGGCTCGGTCGCGGGCGCCCAGTTTGGACATGATCCGGCTGACGTGGGTTTTGGAGGTGGCCGGGCTGAGGAACAGTTTGGCGGCGATCTCGTCGTTGGACAGACCGGCCGCGATCAGGCCGAGTACCTCGGTTTCGCGTTCGGTCAGGGCGTTGAGGCGCGGGTTGGGTTGGGGGGCGCGGTGTTGGGTGGCGAAGTCGGCCAGGAGTCGGCGGGTGATGGTGGGGGCGATGAGGGCGTCGCCCCGGGCCACGACCCGGACCGCGTGGATCAGTTCGGCCGGTTCGGTGTCCTTGACGAGGAAGCCGCCCGCTCCGGCTCGCAGGGCCGAGTAGACGTAGTCGTCGAGGTCGAATGTGGTCAGGATGATGACGCGGACCGCCGCCAGTCGGTCGTCGGCGGCGATGCGGCGGGTGGCTTCGAGGCCGTCGAGGACCGGCATGCGGATGTCCATGAGGACGACGTCGGGTTTGAGGCGCTGGGCCAGTTCCAGGGCCTGTTGTCCGTCGGGGGCCTCGCCGACGACCTCGATGTCCTCCTCGTCGTCCAGGATGGATTTGAAACCGGCCCGGACCAGGGTCTGGTCGTCGGCGAGCACGGTGCGGATCATGTGGACTCCCTCGTGGGTGCGGGAAGGGTGGCGTGCACGGTGAAGCCGGTTCGGGTGGGTTCGGCCGACAGTTCGCCGCCCAGGGCCTGGGCGCGTTCGGTCATGCCGCGGATGCCGTGTCCCGACGTGGTGGTCGGGGGCTCGGCGACGCCGTCGTCGGTGATGGCGAGGTCGATGGTGTCGTCGCGGTAGGCCAGGCGGATGGTGACGCGGGTGGCGTTCGCGTGTTTGACCACATTGGTCAGTGCTTCCTGGACGATGCGGTAGCACGCCAGGTCGACCTCGACCGGCAGCTCGCGGGGTTCGCCGTCGACGTGGTGGTCGACCGTCATGCCCGCCGAACGCACGCCGTCGAACAGGGCTTCGATGTCGGCCAGTCCGGGTGTGGGCGTGGTCGGGGGTTCCTCGTCGCTCTGGCGCAGCACGTCGAGGGTCTTGCGCAGTTCGCCCAGGGTCTGGCTGCTGGTGGTCTTGATGGTGGCCAGCGCGGTCTCGGCCTGGCCGGGGTCCTTGTCGATGCGGTGCAGGGCGGCGCTGGCCTGCACGTTGATGAGGGACAGGTGGTGGCCGACGACGTCGTGGACGTCGCGGGCGATGCGCAGCCGTTCCTGGGCGGCCTCGCGCAGTGCCGTCTCGGCGGCGCGGCGTTTGGTCTCGGCCAGCAGCGCCATCCGGTCGTGCACGGTCACGCCGACGGCGACGGTGGCCACGCACCAGCCGGTGAACATGGCCAGCGCGATGTTGTCGAGGTGGCGCACCGGGCTGGCCAGTTCGCCGCCGATGGTGATGGCCATGACCACGCCCGCCCAGATCATGGAGGCGCGAAGTTGCCCGGACGCGGCGACGCTGTACAGCGCGATCATGATGGTGACGAAGACCGGGCTGCCCTCGCCGGTGAGCGGATAGTAGATCGCGATCAGGACGAGGGTGACGGCCATGACCGTCTGCGGCCGGACTCGGCGCCAGTACAGGGCCACGCAGGCGGCCAGCTGCACCGGCCAGCTGATCCACAGCGGCAGCAGTGAGTCGGAAATGTCGCTGCTGGTGAGGGTCATGATCACGACGATGGCGGTGACGACCAGCACGATCGCCGCGTCGGCGAGCTTGCCGCGTGGCTGTCGGCGTCGCAGCGATCCCTCCATGATGCGTAGCCTATCTGCCGATCATCACGGCTTGGAGATCTTCCCCTTTTCGTCCAGAGTGACGCCTGAGTCCGGGAAGTCGTCCTTCGACAGTTCGGTGATGTCGGCGTGGGCGCCGTTGTCCTCGTCGACGGCCGGGTATCCGCCGTCGACCATGATCGACGGGATCACCTTCCCGGACACCCACTCGCCCTGCTTGTCCACAGTCACCGTGAGGATGGCGCCCCGGCCCAGCGCGCCGGAGGTCTTGAGAACGCCGTAGCCCGCGAAGTTCCCGAGACTGTGGGCGATGAGCCGGTCCTTGTAGAACTCCATGCCGCGCAGCACGTGCGGCCCGTGCCCCAGCACCAGGTCGGCCCCGGCGTCGACGGCGGCGTGGGTGGCCGCGCGCGAGTCGCCACGGTCCTCGCCGTAGAAGGTCTCCGGGCCCTCGGGGGTGTGGCGGGCGTCGACGCCCTCGGCACCCAGGTGCATGCTCACCACGACCACGTCGGCGCGCTCGGCGGCGGCCGACACCAGCTGCGACACCAGGTTCAGGTCGAGCAGGCTGTCATAGCGGTCGTAGGTGGAGAATCCGACCATCGCGGTCTTGACGCCGCGCACCTCGGTCTCGACGATCTCGCCCTTGACGCCCAGATAGTCGATCCCGGCGCCGTCCAGGGCGGCCTGGGTGTCGGCGTAACCTTCCGGCCCGGAGTCGAAGGCGTGGTTGTTCGAGCCGTTCATCACGGTGAATCCCGCGTCCTTCAGCAGCGACGCGTACTCGGGCGGCATCCGGATGTAGAAGCACTTCTTCTTGGACTTGCACTTCTTGTAGTCGTCGTGTTCGGACAGTGCACCGTCGAGGTTGCCAAAGACGATGTCGCCCTTGAGATGTTCGGCGACCTTGTCGAAGTACCCGGCGCCGTCGTCGGGAAGCCCGTCGGGCAGGTTGCCCATGATGGTGTCGCCGACCGCGGTGACGGTGATCGCGTCCGGGTCGGGCTCGGGAGAGGACGCGGCGCTGGATTCGGTGTCCTCGGAGCCGGGGTCCTCTGCGGCCGAAGCCGGTTTGTCCTCCGACACCGCCCACACGACGGTGAGCGTCACGGCGGCCAGCACCACCAGTGCCGTCCCGGCGACGACCACGGGCCTGCGCCACACGGGGACACGATCGCGGTGGGAATGCGCGCCAGTCATGGTGAACCTTCGGGGTCCGAGGGCGGGTTCGAACGACTTTACTGGCAAGCGGTTCCATCGACACCGGTCGAACAGACGGTATACCGGCGCCGTGAGTTGACATCGGGTCGAACGACTGGCAGGCTCGCGCCGGAATCCCGTCAGGACGGAGGACGCATGACCACGCGGCGCCTGGGCGACGGCCCACCGAAGGACCTGCTGGACCCCGCCGAGCGGATGAGTCTCGACGAACTGCGGGCGACGCAGCTGACGCGACTGCGGGCCAGCCTGCGTCACGCCTACGACAATGTGGAGGGATACCGGCGCGCCTGGGACGCGGCCGGGGTCGCACCGCAGGACCTGCGCAGCCTCGACGACCTGGCGCTGTTCCCGTTCACCACCAAGGAGGACCTGCGTTCGGGCTACCCGTTCGGCAGGTTCGCGGTGCCGATGGAGCGGGTGCGGCGGGTGCACGCGTCCAGTGGCACCACCGGGCAGCCGACCGTCGTGGGTTACACCGAGGCCGACCTGTCGATGTGGGCCGACGTGATGGCGCGCAGCATCCGCGCCGCCGGTGGCCGTCCGGGACACAAGGTGCACGTCGCCTACGGGTACGGGCTGTTCACCGGAGGCCTCGGCGCGCACGCCGGAGCAGAGCGCGCCGGTTGCGTCGTCATCCCGGTCTCCAGCGGCATGACGGCCCGGCAGGTGCGGCTGATCTGCGACTTCCAGCCCGAGATCATCATGGTCACACCGTCCTACATGCTCACCATTGTGGACGAGTTCGAGCGGCAGGGCATCGACCCGGCCTCGACCTCGCTGCGGGTGGGCGTGTTCGGCGCCGAACCGTGGACCGAGGCGATGCGCACCGAGATCGAAGCGCGCCTTGACATCCACGCGGTCGACATCTATGGACTGTCCGAAGTCATCGGACCCGGTGTCGCCCAGGAGTGCGTGGAGTCCAAGGACGGTCTACACGTGTGGGAGGACCACTTCTACCCCGAGATCGTCGACCCCGAGACCGGCGCGGTGCTGCCCGAGGGCGCCGAGGGCGAGCTGGTGTTCACGTCGCTGACCAAGGAGGCGCTGCCGATCGTGCGGTACCGCACCCGCGACCTGACCCGGCTGCTGCCCGGCACCGCCCGGCCCGCGTTCCGTCGGATGGAGAAGATCACCGGCAGGAGCGACGACATGCTGATCGTGCGCGGTGTCAACGTCTTCCCGACCCAGATCGAGGAAATCCTGCTGCGCACCGAGCACGTGGCGCCGCACTTCCAGCTGCGACTGAGTCTGGCCGGACGACTGGACCAACTCGAGGTCATCGCCGAGGCCCGCACCGGAACCGATGCCGCGCAACGCGAAGCCGCCGAGGACGCGATCGCGGCGGCGGTGAAGGAGAACATCGGTATCGCCGTGACCGCCCGGCTGGCCGAACCCGGCACCCTGGAGCGCTCGGTGGGCAAGGCGCGGCGGGTCCTGGACGAACGCTGAACCGTCGCGCGGCGGTAAATCTCATGCCGGGGTAAACATCCCCGGCGATCCAGCGCGTGTGTGAACTGATCACCCTCATCGAAAGGTTCCACAATGCGCAAAAGATATCTGGTCGCGGCCGGTGCCGCGCTGGTGCTCGCCACCGGCGGCACGTTCGCGTTCGCCGAGCCCGGTGAGCCGGGGCAGGCGGTGGCCAAGACCTCGGCCGCACGGACGGTCACACTGCCCACAGGGGACGTCGTCAAGCTCACGGGCGACGGGAACGCCATCTGGAAACCGGCTGAAGGCCGGGAGGACAAGCCCCACCTCACGCTGACGGCTCACGACGGCTCCGACGACGTGATCACGATCCCCTCCGACCGGTTGGACGAGATCGCCGCCGGGACAGAGGATCCCCGGCGTTACAACGTCTCAGAGCTGCTGCGGCACGGGCAGAGCGACGCCGCGAGGGCCAAGACGCTCAGCGGCAAACGCTACGGGCGGTACGTGCCGATCGACGCCGAGCCGAAGCAGGCCGCCAACGACCAGAAGGTGACGGTGTCGGTCACCGACCGAGACGGCGACGCACCGTCCCACCTGACAGTCGTCGGCTTTGTCAATCCCGCCACCGGCAAGACCGGCGAGCTGGAACTCGACGGGAACGGCAAGGGGACCGTCGACCTGGGCCCGGGCAGGTGGGACTTCCACACCTCGGCGTTCTCGGGCAACGAGATGATCCAAAGCGTGACCACGGTCAACGTCAAGGACAAACCGGTGTCGGCGCTGGTCGACGGCACCAAGGCGGTGCCGGTGAAATACCAGGTCGACCGGCCGGCGAAGACGCAATACCACTCCATATCGACGGACACCGTCGTGAAGGGCGGCTCGACCTTCGGCAGCGGGGCGTTCGCCGGGGAAGGCAATACAGGCTATGTCATTCCCAACGACGCCGACGGCATCAAGCTGGAGGTGTCATCCCAGTTGCTGGGCACCGACACCGCCGACCCGTACACCTATGACCTGAACTTCCTCGCCGAGGACGGCATACCCGCCGATCCGACATTCACCGCGCACGACGCCGAACTGGCGCAGGTGGAGCGCACCTTCGACGGGCTCATCACCACCGCACCCACGGGCGCCTGCAATGTCGGCTTCCGCAAGGATGGCAGTGGTTTCGGCAACTGCACGCCGAACGAAGTCACGTGGGGCACCACCCGCACCGAGTACGTCACGCCCGGCCCCGACATGACCTGGTACGCGTACGCGTTCATCGGTGACCCCGAGGCCGACGACTCCATCGACGTCACGTCCGTCGCGCACTTCGAGCCGGGCCCGGCCAAAGCCGTCACCGGAACCGCGCCGGTGTCGTTCAACGTCGGTGGTCAATCGTCGGTACTGACCCGCAAGGGCGACAAGCTGAACCTGGCTCTGCCGTTTATGGACAACGCCAATCGCGACGAGAGTATCGACGACCTCCATCCCGTCAAGGGAGAGCTGGTACTGACTCGCGACGGCGAGGAAATCGTCCGCAAGAAGCTGACCAGCCAGTCCGCGGAGTTCTCGCTGCCCAAGAAGGACTCCGGCAAGTACACGCTGTCGGCCGAGTTCAAGCGGGACAAGAAGGTCACGCCGCTGGCGACGAAGACCAAGGTGAAGTGGACGTTCAAGTCGAAGCCGACCGCCAAGGAGACTCCGCTGAACGTCTCGGCCGTCAGCTTTGACGCCGACGGTGTCAAAGGTGGCTACGCCGACGTCAAGAAGCCACAGAACTTCACTTTGGACTATCTGCCACAGAAAGGCGCCAAGGACACGAAACTGAAGAAGCTGACCTTCGAAGTGTCCTATGACGACGGCAAAACCTGGAAGAAGGTCAAGGTCAAAGTGAAGGGCGACACCGCGACCGGCAAGCTCAAGCACCCCGCCGACGCCAAGTTCGTCTCGGTGCGAGCCACCGCTACCGACGACGCCGGAAACAAGGCCACCCACAGCACCGTGCACTCCTACGGACTGAAATAGCGCGCGAACCGACGACGGCCCGCGGCGGGAATGCCCCTGCCGCGGGTCGGGTACGAACGCTGAATCATTGGCGGAGGGCGCTTTTGCGACGCCGAAGCAACCTCGCGACGGGTTCGACCCATCTGTAGGTGTGGTCATCCTTACAGAGAGGTTCCATTATGCGCAAACGATTCGCGATCGCGGCCGGTGCCGCGTTGGTGTTGGCGGCGGGCGGGGCGGTGGCCTTCGCCGATTCCGGCGACGACCGTTCCGGCACGTCGACCACCAAGACGAAGACCGTCACATTGCCCACGGGAGACAAGGTTTCGGTTTCGCCAAACGGCAACCACACCTGGCAGCCGGGCGAGGGACGCAAGGGCAAGGGCTACATCACTCCCCCGGCCGCCGATGGTTCCAAGGACCTCATCACCATCCCGTACGACCGGATGGACGAGATCGCCAAAGGCGAAGAGGATCCCCGGCGCTACAACGTCACCGAACTGCTGCGTTCCGGCGAACGCGATGCCGCGAAGGCCAAATCGCTGAGCCACAAGAAATACGGCCGATTCCTCCCGGTGGGGCACCAGAAGAAGTCGGTCGACGTCCAGGACGTCACGATCACCGTCACCGACCGGGACGGCAAACCGTCGCAGTTCGGCTTCGCCGTCTACATCAACCCGCAGACCGACGACTACGGCGAGATCGAACTGGACAAGAACGGGCAGGCCACCGTCCAGTTGCGGCCGGGACAGTACGACTTCCACACCGACACGGTGGACGACAACGACAACATCGTCCTCGGCATCACCTCGGTGACCGTCAAGGACAAGCCGGTGAAGGCCACCGCCGACGGCACCAAGTCCAATCCGGTCAAGTTCAACGTGGACCGGCCCGCCGAAGTCATCGACCACGGGTTGCGGCCGTTCTCCGTCAGGAAGGACGGCTCGAACTACGGCATCCTGAACTCCTTCGGCTCCGAGTTCAACGGCTACCTCATCCCCAACGGGGACGACAAGCACAAGACCGGTGTCGAGGCCGCCCCACACCTGATCGGCACCGACCCCGCCGACCCGTACACCTACGACCTCAACTTCTTCGAGACGAACGGCATCCCCGCCGACCCCACGTTCACCGCGCACGACGAGGACCTGGCGCAGGTGGAACGGACCTTCGACGGTCTGATCACCAAGGACCCCACGATCGCCTGCAACAACGTGATCCGTGAGGGTGGCGCCGAATTCGCCTCTTGTGAACTGCTGGAGGTCAAGTGGGGCACGAAACGCACCGAGTACGTCACCCCCGGGGCGGACCTGACCTGGTACGCCAACGCCCTCATCGGAGACCCGCAGTCCGACGAGTCCATCAGCATCGAAGGCAGCGCGCACTTCGAGGCGGGCCCGGCCAAGGCCGTCACCGGTAAGGCGCCGGTGTCGTTCAACGTCGGCGGCACCTACGAGGAGCCGATCCTGACCCGCAAGGGCGACAAGATGTCGATGTACCTGCCGTTCATGGACAACGCGAACCGCGCCGAGGTCATCGAGGACTTCCACACGATCAAGGGCACCGCGGTGCTGAAACGCGACGGCAAGGAGATCGGCCGCAAGAAACTGACCTCGCCGTTCGCGACGTTCACGCTGCCGAAAAAGGACTCCGGGACCTACACCCTGTCGACCGAGATGTCCCACTCGAAGGACTACACGCCGCTGGCAACGAAGACCAAGGTGAAGTGGACGTTCAAGTCGAAGCCGACCAGCAAGGACACCCCGCTGAATGTGTCGGCGGTGGCTTTCGACGCCGAGGGTGTTTCGGGCGGCTACGCCGATGTCAAGAAGCAGCAGAACTTCACTTTGGACTTCCAGGCACAGGAAGGCGCCAAGGACACCAAACTCAAGAAGCTGACCTTCGAGGTGTCCTATGACGACGGCAAGACCTGGAAGAAGGTCAAGGTCAAAGTGAAGGGCGACACCGCGACCGGGAAGCTCAAGCACCCCAAGGACGCGAAGTTCGTGTCGGTGCGTGCCACCGCCACCGACGACGCCGGAAACAAAGCCACCCACAGCACCGTCCACACCTACGGACTGAAATAGCGGGTGTGTTCACGGGGGACGGTTCGCGGCGGGGTCAGCCCCGTCGCGAACCGTTTCACCAGATGGTGACCGGGCCGTGGACGCCGTCGACCACGGCGACCAGCCCGGCGCGCACGCCCGGCCGTACCGCGAGGTCGACGCCCAGTGCCGACAGCGCGGGCGCGATCGCGGTCGGGTCGGGGTGTACGGCGGACAGCTCGCGCAGTGAGACCTTCGGCAGTTCGGCGGCCGGGTGCGGGGTGTCGCCCCAGTCGATGAGGAACGGGATCAGGCCCCGGTGGCCTTCGGAGCGGTCGACGGTCAGTCGCCATTGCAGCTTGCGGCCGTCGACGGTGTCGCGGGCCATCGTCCAGGGTGTACCGGGGTCGTAGCCGGACTTGCCCGCCGCCGTCACCGACGCGTCGACGTCGGCGGTGCGCACCGCCCAGGTCACCACGCGGGCTTCGGTCACCGTGTCGACGTCGAAGGGCCGGGGGCCCGGCGGGTCGGGCTGGTCGGGGTCGGGACCGATGATCTCCAGGTAGGAGTCGCCGCCCAGGCCGAGCAGGTAGTTGCGGGTTCCCAGTCCCGGGTGGGCGCCGCCGGGGGCGGGTTCGACGCCGGTGAGCCTGGCGACGTCGGCGACGGTCGCGGCCAGGTCGGGGGTCGACAGCACCAGATGGTCCAACATGGCGTCCTCCTTACCGTTTCGAATGGTAGCCAGTCGACCGGCGCTGAGGACGGAGCGCGAGGCCCCGTCCTCAGCCTCGGCTCAGGCGGGGGCCGGGGTGCGGACGGTCTCGGCGCGGGCCAGACCGGCCACCGAGGCCAGCAGCACCACCGTTCCCAGCGAGGTCGCCAGGGTCAGCGGTTCGCCCAGCAGGGTGATGGCCAGGACGGCCGCCGCGACCGGTTCGATCAGCATCACGATCGAGCCGGTGGCCGCGCGCACCGCTCCCGCGCCGGTGAAGTACAGCGGGTAGGCCATGCCGGTGGGCACCACCGCCACGTAGACCAGCAGAGCGAACACCAGGACAGGGTCGGTCATGGTCGGGATCATGCCCTCGGCCAGCGCGAACGGGAACATGGCGACCGCGCCGATGCCGAAGGCCCACACCGTCATGGTGTACGGGTCCTGGTCGTCGCCGTGGCGGCGGGCCAGCACGTTGCAGGCCGCGAACGCCGCGGCCGACGCCAGCGCGAAGACCACCCCCAGTGGACGGACGGTGGTGGCGTCGTTGCCGAGCACCAGCACCGCCAGGCCAACGATCGCCCCGGCCACGGCGAGCAGTCCGCCGCCGCCGAGCCGTTCCTTCAGCAGGAACCGGCCGCCGATCGCGGTCAGGACCGGGGCGGCGCCCAGGGTGACGACGGTGGCCACGGCGACGCCGGTCTCGGCGACCGCGACGAAGTAGGCGGTCTGGAACACCGCCAGCGCCAGGCCGGTGAAGATGCGGGGGCCCGGCCGTCCGCTACCGGCCCGGGGACGGCGGCCGAGCGCCCGGCGCACCGCCAGGACGGCCAGCAGGACGAGGAAACCCCCGACGTAGCGCCAGAACGACATGGCCAGCGGGCCCAGGTCGGATGAGCCGAAGATCAGGTCGACGGCGGCACCGGTGGTGCCCCAGGCGACACCGGCGATGGACAGGAAGAGAAGGCCGCGCGCGACCGGCGTGCGGGAATCGGGATGCGATGACACGAAGATGCTCCACTTTCGACAGGAGTTGGTGGGGGCGCGTGCGCGGGCACCACCAACTCCCCGTACTCAGGTACGGGTGTCGCGTGGGCCGCCGGTCAGGCGGCGGGAGGGGGGAGCACAGTCATCGGCATGCCCGACAGCCTAGACGGCCGTCTCGCGGCGGGAAAGACGTTGTGGCCGGGATCTCGGGCAGCCTGGCGTGCGCGGTTCGGGGGTCTTGAGCACCGGTTCGTCCAGGACACTTCCGGCCGCGAAGGCGAACACGCCCATGACCAGAGCGGCGAACCCGAGCAGCGCGTGGGTCCAGTAGCGGGGGTTGAAGCCGTCGGGGATGCCCCGGGCCCACAGCGAGAAGATCGACACGGCGAAGGTGAGCAGGAGCGTGATGTACGCGGGCGCGGACTTCTTGCGGCGGAAGAACTTGGCGCTGGCGGCCACCGGGCGCAGGTTGAGGAACCGCCACACCAGGATCTTCAGCGGCCGCAGCCGGGACCGGCGGGCCAGGTTGCGCGCCGCCAGCAGACTGGTCATGAGTCCGAAGACCAGGAACGACACCGAGACGAGGAAGCCCCACAGCCGGGGCGACAGCCAGGCCGCGCAGTCGCCCTCGCAGCCGTGGTCCCAGGCGGTGGCCAGCAGGTCGGCCAGCAGGCTCATCACGACGGCGGGCCCCACCGCGGCCACCACCCAGCGGGTGTCCACAGCGGTCCTGGCGGTCGCCGGGCGGCTCACCATCACGAGGTTCAGCGCGTAGAACAGTGACAGCACCGCCGGGGACAGCACCACCCCGTACAGGGCCAGCATCAGGAAGGTGCGGCCGGTGGCGACGGTCTCCCCCGCCGCCCGGCCATACAGGAACGCGCAGATGGTCAATGAGGACATGGCGCTGAACAGCGTCATGACGACGGTCGCGGGCTTGATCCGCTGGTACTTGTGCTCGGCGTCCCCTGTGAACTGATAGTTGAGGAACAGCATCAGCCCGGTGAAGGCGAAACCCGCCAGCACCGCCGCCAGCGAGGAGTACAACTCCGCCGAGGGCCCGGGGTTGAGGGGTTGGGCGAGAATGCTCACCGATCCAAGCCTAGTCGCGACGCGCCTTGCGGCACAGCGCTATCCGATGCCCTGCCGGTCGGGGGTCAGCGCGAACTCGCGTTCGTCGGAGCGGCTCGTGGTGGCCGCGACGGCGGTCATCAGCAGTCGCCGGTGCCGCCGGATCGCGGGGCGGTGCGCGTCGATCGCGATGGCCGCCAGATCGTCCAAAGCGGACAACAGTCGTCGGGTGACCTGCGGCGATCCGGCCCCGTAGACCCGGAACTCGGTGAACGCCGTGTCCAACAGGCCCGCCACGCTCGGTTCGGGGACCATGAGCCGCAGCCGCCCGGCCCGGTCGCGGTACCAGGAGTGACTGTCCGGACGGGACACCAGCCCGGCCAGGATCTGCAACAACCGGTCGATCGCGGCCACGGCCGTGGTCGGATCGTTGACGGCCGGGGACAGCGCCCGGATCCCGATGTCGGCGATCTGCCGCACCCCGAAGCCGACGTCCTGGCGCGGACTGCGTTCGCTGCCGACGCTCAGGCAGCCGCGCACCCGCCACAGTTCCGGGGTCCGGCCACCGTGGACTTTGATCGCGGGGGTGCCGGTGGTGAGGAAGTCCCCCACCTTCGGCACCACCTCGATCACGGTGTCGTGCTTGCGCGCCAACCGGATCAGCCGGGGCAGGTTGACGTCGCGCAGCACGCCGGAGCGGCCTCCGGTGAACCGCACCGTCGCGGCGACCTCGGCGTCGAAGGCGTGGTCCCGGGGCTCGAACCGCCGGGCGGCGATGACCCGCAGCGTCTCGGTGGCCAGTTCGGCCAGGACGTGGTTGACCCGCAGCAGTCGCAGCGTCGCGTTGACGTAGAAGACGAACAGCACCAGGCTGGTGACGACCAGCGCCACCGAGCCGAGGCTGGAGAACAGCGGCACCGAGGCGGTGGTGGTGATGTCGGAGTCGTCGAAACCCAGCTGCACCAGCAGCGAGAACAGGAAGGTCGCCAGACCCACCGACAGCGTGGCCTTGGTGATCCGGCTGCGGATGTACAGCCGCAGCACCCGCGGCGAGAACTGGCTGGAGGCCATCTGCAACGCCACCAGCGAGATCGAGAACACCACGCCGACGAAGGTCAGCATCGCGCCGGTGACCGAGGAGATGATGCCGCGAGTCGACTTGTTGACCGCCTGGAGCAGGTACAGCAGCTCGGTGTCGCGCCAGGTGTCGGCCAGCTCGATCACGAACTCGTCCAGTCTGACCGCCAGCTGGGCACCCACCACCGCGCCCGCCAGGGCGACCAGCGGCGCGAACCAGAAGTTGTCGCGCAGATGGTCGTACAGCGGCGATCGCGGCCGCCGCGCCCCCTCGGCCATGCCGTCGACTTTAGAGACGCGACGGTGGCCGGGGGCCGAATCGGCGTCAGCTGGTGCCGAAATCGGGCAGGGTGAGCGTGCCGTCTTCGGCCAGCGGGAAGCTCGGGTTGTGCGCGACCTCCCAGTGGTGGCCGTCCGGGTCGGCGAAGGTGCCGGTGTAGAAGCCGTGCTCGGAGTCGGCCGCCGCCTTGGAGATCCGGCCGCCGGCGCGTTCGGCCTCGGCCAGCAGCGCGTCGACCTCGGCGCGGGAGCGGACGTTGTGCGCGAGCACGATCCCGCCGAAGCCGACCGCGGGTCCTTCCTCGGCGCCGGAGTCGCGGGCGAGTTTGTACCGCGCCCACAGCACCAGTCCCAGGCCCCCGGCCTGGAAGAACACCGTCTCCTCGACCTCCTGGCCCCGCCAGCCCAGGGCCTCGTAGAAGCGACGGGAGCGGTCCAGATCGGCGACGCCCAGGGTGATCAGGCTGATTCGCTGTTCCATGGCCTCACGCTACCCGCCGGGGCCGAGCGGCCCCGGCCGATGCGCCCGAATCAGCCCCTGACCACGGCGGTGTCGCCGCTGGAGCGGTGCACGGCGATGTCGCCGTAGGAGGTGGCGGCGTCGATCGCGACGGTGCGGGTCCGCTCGTGCTGGCCCAGGCCGTCGTCCAGGCCGTTGGTCACCTGGCCCATCTGGGTCCGGGTGGTCAGCTGGACGGCGGATTCCTTGCTGACGCCGATGTCGATGTGGCCGTAGGAGACCTTCGCCCTGACGGTTCCGCTGGCCACCTCGATCGCGCGGACGTTGCCGTTGGCGACCTCCATCGAGGCCGAACCGGCTGCCCGGCCGACGAGGATCTCGCCGACTCCGGTGCGCAGGTCGACGTTGTCGGCGGCGTCCACGGTCAGGTTCCCGGCCTCGGAGGCGAACTCGCAGTCGCCGACGCGTCCCTTGACGGTGAACTCTCCGACGTGGACGTGTCCGCGCACCGTCGAGGCGGTCGGCAGCTGGACGGTGATGGCGACCGTGCGGGTCTTGGCGGCCAGCACCGGCTGCCGGGGCACGGTGACACGCAGTTCGCCGTCGGCGTACTCGACCCGGGTCTTGGCGGCGGCCTCGACGTCGATGCGCTTGCCGGGGTCGGCGGGCGCGACCTCCACGACGGTGTCGGCGCGGTCGCTGGCGATGATGTCGATGTTCCCGGCGCTGGCGTCCAGGATGAGGCTGATCGGTTCGGGAGTGGTGAAGCTCGGCATTGTCTCGTCCTTCGGTGTCGGGGCGACGGTTCCTCCGTCGTGTCGCCCAGATTTCCCGGCGGCGCTGATATCCGGCGGACACGGCGCTGACACGGCGCTCACGGCCGTGACAGTCACGTCCTAAGGTGGCCGCATGATCAGCTACGAGATCGTCGACGTGTTCACCGACCGCGCCTTCGCGGGCAATCCGCTGGCGGTGGTGTTCGGCGCCGAGACGCTGACCGACGCGGGGATGCAGGCGATCGCCGCCGAGTTCAACCTGTCCGAGACCGCGTTCGTGCTGCCGACCACTCAGGACGGTGCCACCTACCGGGTGCGGATCTTCACCCCGCTGCGGGAACTGCCCTACGCCGGGCACCCCAGCGTCGGCACGGCCGTGACGCTGGCCCGGCGCGGCGACATCGGCCACGGAGCGGCCATACAGGAGTGCGGCGTCGGGTTGCTGCCCATCACGGTGATGGAAGACGAGGCGACCCTGACCGGCGGCGAGCCCAGCTGCGGCGGGCCGGTGGACACCGCCGCGCTGCTGGCGGCGGCCGGGCTGGCCGACTCCGACCTGACCGGCCCGGCCCGCTTCGCGGGCACCGGACTGGAGTTCCCGTACCTGCCGGTCACGGACGAGGCGGTGACGCGGGCGGTGTCCCATCCGCGCGAGGACGTGCCGGAGGTGTGCCTGTTCGCGTTCGACGCGGCGACCCGCGTCTCGCACTCGCGGCTGTTCGCGCCGGGACACGGGGTCGCCGAGGACCCGGCTACCGGCTCGGCCGCGCTGGGACTGGGCGTCTACCTGGTCGCCGAGGGCCTCATGCCCGACGACGGCACGCACTCCTATGTGGTCGAACAAGGCGCGGAGCGAGGACGTCCGTCCCGGTTGCACTGTGAGGTGACCGCGAAGGACGGTGCCGCGACCGAGGTGCGGGTGCGCGGTCGGGTCGTACCGGTGGCGCGGGGCGAGTTCGTCGCCCTGCCCTGACGCGGCGCGAACCGGGGTTCAGGCCGACGCGCTGAGCCGACTGTGCCGGGAGTTACTCGAGCTCGGCCAGTCGGACGGCAGCTTCGACGCCGACTGGGTGCCGCAGGTGCTGTGAGCGCTGCTGAAATCCGTGCGCCCCTTGGCGACTGGCGGACGCACCGTCCCGGGCGGATACTGGCGACATGGCCACCATCCTGTTCCTGACCCTGCCCGGTCTGGTCCTGCTGCTGACGGTATTGGCCATCGTCGACCAGCTGCTGCTGCGCGCGGGCCGGGCGGGAATGCTGCCGTGGCGCACCAGCGCCCGGCAGGGTCAGGTGGCGTCCACCGGCTTCGAGCAGCTGCACGCGGCCTTCTCCCTCGGCAAACACGAGGAACTCAAGACCCGCGCGTCCACCCTGGTGCTGCGCGACGACGAGAACGACGGCGCCCCGCCGGGCTCGACGGCGGTAGACCTGGAGGCCGGGACCGCGGTGATGCGCGCGTCCCGGCCGAAACCGTCGACTACAGCGGCAGCTGCCCCGCCCTATAGTCCCCGCCCGGATTCTGGACGATGACGTTGAGCCGGTTGAAGGCGTTGATACCGGCGATGGCGAACACCAGCACGGCGAGCTCGTCCTCGTCGTAGTGCTTGCGGGCGTTGGCCCACGCGTTGTCGCTGACACCACCGGCCGCGTCCGCGATGCGGGTGCCCTGCTCGGCCAGCTCCAGCGCGGCGCGCTCGGCGTCGGTGAACACGGTGGCCTCCCGCCAGGCCGCGACCAGGTGGAGCCGGTCGTGGGACTCCCCGGCGGCGACGGCCTCCTTGGTGTGGATGTCGATGCAGTGGCCACACCCGTTGATCTGGCTGGCGCGCAACTGCACCAGCTCGATCGTGGCGCGCGGGACCGTCGAGTCCATGGCCACCTTGCCCGCCGAGACGAAGTGCTTCAGCATCTTGCCGCCGAGCGGGTTGGCGAAGAGATTCAAACGAGCGTCCATGTCGGACTCCTTGTCGATTGACTGCTGTTTGGGTGACCGGTCGGACATAAGATGCCGCCGACCCGCTTCCTGTGACAGTGACAAGCGGCACGACAGTTCCGGCCGCCGTCATGTCACAAACCGACGGCGACCGGCGTCTTGTGGGTGACACAGTCGAAGGACGAACGACAGGAGCCACCGATGACCGCAGGCAGCGAAGACGCCCGCCCCGACGCCGCCACCGAGGCGTTCGTGCGGCACCGCAACCTGCTGTTCACCGTGGCCTACGAGCTGCTCGGCTCCGCCGCCGACGCCGAGGACGTCCTCCAGGAGACCTGGCTGCGCTGGGCCGGAGTCGACCTGGCCCCCGTGCGCGACCACCGCGCCTACCTCGTCCGCATCGCCACCCGCCAAGCTCTCACCCGGCTGCGCACCCTCAGCCGCCGCAAGGAGCTCTACGTCGGGCCGTGGCTGCCCGAACCGCTCGTCACCGCCCCCGACGTCGCCGAGGACGTCGAACTGGCCGACAGCGTCTCGATGGCGATGCTGCTGGTCTTGGAAACCCTCACCCCCACCGAACGCGCCGTGTTCGTCCTACGAGAGGTCTTCGATCTCGACTACGACGAGATCGCCGAAGCTGTCGACAAGACACCCGCGGCGGTCCGCCAGATCGCCCGCCGAGCCCGCTCCCACGTGGCGGCCCGCCGCCCGCGGGGCGCCGTCACCTCGGCCCAAACCAAAGCCGCCGCCGACGCCTTCCAACGCGCCATCGAAACCGGCGACCTGCAGAGCCTGGTCGACATCCTGGCCCCCGACGTCGTGGCCCTCAGCGACGGCGGCGGCGTCAAACGAGCCACCCCGCGCCCGATCGTCGGCGCCGACAAGGTCGCCCACGGCCTGGCCACCCAATGGCGCCACCTCAACGCCACCCCCTCGATCGAACCCGTCCACGTCAACGGCCACCCGGGCCTGATCATGCGCCTGGACGGCGACATCGAGAACGTCATCGCGATGCGGGTCGAAGACGGCCTGATCACCGGCCTCTACTTCGTCCGCAACCCCGAAAAGCTGTCCCGAGTGGAACACGAGACCGCCCTGACCCGTTGAGGTTGAACCGGCCCCACCGAAGTGAGACCCTGGCGGCATGGCTGCTTCGAAAGACGTCGTCCGCGGACTCATCGAACGCCACGGAACGACCTACGCCGAACAGGCCGGGATCAACCTGCGCGACACCCCGGCCCCGCTCTACCAACTGCTGATGCTGTCCACACTCCTGTCGGCCCGCATCGGCTCCGACATCGCGGTGGCCGCCGCGAAGGAACTGTTCACCAGCGGCTACCGCACCCCCAAAGCGATGCGCGAGGCCAGCTGGCAGGACCGCGTCGACGCCCTGGGCCGCGGCCACTACCGCCGCTACGACGAGAAGACCTCCACCATGCTGGGCGACGGCGCCCAACTGGCCCTCGACCGCTGGAAGGGCGACCTGCGCCGCCTCCACACCGAAGCCGACGACCTCTCCGACGTGACTCGCCTCCTGCGCGAGTTCCCCGGCATCGGCTCCACCGGCGCGTCCATCTTCTGCCGCGAGGTCCAGGGAGTGTGGACGGACCTGGCCCCCTACGTCGACGAGCGCACCGCCAAGGGCGCCGACAAGCTCGGCCTACCCACCGACGCGAACGAACTCGCCAAGCTGGTCAAACCCGCGGACTTCCCCCGCCTGGTCGCCGGATGCGTCCGGGTAGCCCTGTCGAAGAACCTCCCCGACGACCTCCGCTAGGTGAACATCGCCGTCTTCAGCTGGGTCATCTGGGCGCTGTACTCGCTGATCACCGCCGCGACCGCGCCGCCGAACTCCCCGCTGAACTCGGACCTCGACAACCGTCGGGTGACATCGCGCTCGAAGCGGACCTTGAAGTCCCGCAGTCCGACGGTGGCGATGGCGATGTGCCGTTTGGGCGAGCGCCCGGCCGCCTTGACCTGGGCGCGTTTCTCGCGAAAGACGCGGACCCGCTTGTCCCAGTGCGCATCGTCCTCGCCGTAGACCTCGAAACCCTCCGCCTCAAGAATCTGGTGCCGCTTCCGGATCCGCCCCACCGCCAGCAGGGTCAGCGCCCGTCCCAGCTGGTGGCTGAGCGTCTCGTGCGGCACCGACTTGAAGTACTCATCGCTCTTGAACTGGACGTCGACGGCGTCGCCGGTGCCGAGTTTGACCGTGATCTCGCCGTCGGGCGAGATCGCCTGGACCTCGACGGCGTCGAGCTGGTCTCCCACTACTCCCATTTCCGCTCCTATGCCAGTGGCGCTTGGACGCTGCCGAGGTCGATCGGTGTGGAGAGCCGGATCAGTTCGACTCCGGGTTTGGTGACGGTCTTGCCGTCGGGTCCCTGCCCGGTGGTGAAGTTGCCGTTCAGGACGGTGTTGAAGTTGGTGATCGTGGTCGCCAGCAGCGACTCGCCCTCCTTGTAGAGCT
The DNA here is from genome assembly GCF_000024545.1 of Stackebrandtia nassauensis DSM 44728. Classification (GTDB taxonomy): domain Bacteria; phylum Actinomycetota; class Actinomycetes; order Mycobacteriales; family Micromonosporaceae; genus Stackebrandtia; species Stackebrandtia nassauensis. Next base: position 2,142,578 of record NC_013947.1, on the reverse strand, counting down.
CCTTGTGACGATCCAGGGCGGAGGTCAGGTTCGACCACACACCGTCGATCCGGCTCGCACCGAGTGGAACGGACTCGGGGTCCTTGCTGGAGATCAGGTCCTTGGCGATGCCAAGCCCACCGGCCGCCCCGGCCAGTGCCACGACGGCGTTGACACCCGGGGTCGCGGCCCCCAGCACCCCGATGACTCCGGCGACGACGTTGAAGGCGACGTTCTTGTTGGAATCGCCGCCCCAGCAGTCGATCGCGTCCACCGCCGCGGCGGCGCTGTCGACCAGTTTGACGGTGTCGTCCTGTGCGTCCGAGATGCCCTTCTGGTGGGCCTTCAGGGTCAGCTCCAGCACCCGCAGGGTGTTGGCCTGGAGGAACAGCATCTCGTCGAAGAGGTTGATGTAGTTGAGGTGGGCGGCCTCGATGGTCTTGCCGCGCCAGTCGGCCAGGTTCTCCCGCACCGCGACCATGTAACCGGGCATCTGGGTTCCCAGGTCCATCTGCTTGATGTCGCTGACCGAGGTGACGTCCTTGGTGGCGATCTTCCCGCGACCATTCACGACATGCTGAATCGCGGCGTCGAAGCCCGCCGGATCGGGCATGTTCTTCCATGGCGCGAACAGCCGGACGGATTCGTCCTTGATGAAACCGCGCATCGCCGGCTCGTAGGGCTTTACTTTGGGATAGTGGGATGCGCCGTGCTTCGGCTCCGGCACACCCAGTTTGCTCGCGCCCGGTATGTCGTTGAACTCCTCCGGAAACCGGACGCCCTTCTTCGCGATCGCATCGGCGAGACCGTCGATGGCGGTGTCGAGTTTGCCGATGAATTCCTGCTTGTTCACTTTCCCACCACCAGTGGCGGTGCGTTCTCGTCGTTGCCGTAAGGCTGGTTCCATTCCAGACCGCTCGGCCCGTTCTTGCCCTCGAAGGTCGCCCGTTCGGCGTCCATCGCCGCGGCGGCGGCTTCGTCGTTGGCGCAGAACTCGTCCACGGCGCTCTTCAAACCAACGCCCAAGGCGTAGAGATTGTCGCTGGTCTGATCCGACGAGGTCCATATGAGATCGCGCAGCGCCGTCCAGGCGGCCTTGAACTCCTGCGCCCCGAACTCGCCCGAGCGGTCGAAGGCCCCGTCGGTTCCCGTGGTCTGACGCAGGCTACTGGTCAAACCCGTGTAGTCATTGGCCATGCGCGGCAGATACACCGTGGCCACCTCGCGGAGGTTCTCCACCGAACCGCCGAGCTGGGCTCCCTCTTGTTCCTGATTCACTCTTCAACGCTATTGAAGAGTCCCCGGGACCCCTCCCGGGCAGTTCGGTGTCTCCGGCAACCCGATCGCCAGCACGGTCAGTCAGCTCCGCGTTCGCGCAGCGTGGCGCGCCCGGTAGGAATCGAACCTACGACCTTGGGATTAGAAGTCCCCTGCTCTATCCGCTGAGCTACGGGCGCCGGACATCGACACATCGTAATGAGTGCCCGTATGAGGGTAGCGTCTCGTCCCGGCGATTAGCGACTGGTTAGTAATCGGCGTTTCGTTGATCACCCGGACGTGTTACCCGCCGGTTGTGGCCGGAGTGGTGGGTTCGTGACCGTAGTTTCTTTGTGCCCCAGAGCAACCGTGAGTCGAAAGGGGTCAATCGGGCCGCACCATCCACTATCATGGTTCGCCCCCGGCCCCTAAGAAAGATCACCACCCTCATGGACGATGACACGCCCGAGAAGCGTAGGACCCCGCTGGCTTTGACCGTCACGCTCGCCTCCGGTGGGGTGGTGTTGCTGATGGGGTTGGTGGGGGGACTGCTGTGGTTGATCTGGCGGCCGGGGACGGAGCCGCCGCAGCCGCAGGAGACGAGTGAGCCGCCGCGCGATCTCGGGGACGGCGCGGACGGAGGTGGAGGTACCGCCGAGCCCGACACGCCCGAGAACAACGACGCCGAGGAGGCCGACGGGGGGTCGGAGGTCGACGCGAGCGGTTGCGACGACGACTTGTCGTGCGACGGGCCGACGTGTGACTCACCGAGCTGCGAGACGCAGAGTTGCGACAGCCCCAGTTGCGATTCGGGCACGGGTGTCGTGTCGGCGGGTGTCTCGGTCATGTCGGTGCTGCCGTTGGTGACCGTGGACCGGTTCACGCCTCGGCGGCCGATGCGCAAGCGGGCGAGCGTGTCGCGCCCGGCACGATGCGGGTTGGCGGCGATTCGGGGGTATCGGCGGTGGGTCTCGCCGCGAACCAGGACCAGGTGCCGTTACGTGCCCAGTTGCAGCGGGTACGGGACGGCGACGATCCGCTCGTACGGGCTGGCCAACGGGTCGCGGCTGGCGTTGCGGCGGATCCGGCGGTGCACCCGGTCGGTGCCGATGGGCACGGTTGACCCGCCGCCGTGACGACACGCGGGGCGGGACCGGAGCGGAAGCGGCTTGGCTTCCGCCCGGCCGAGGCGCGATGTGGGCCGCCGCAGGACGACGGCCCGGCCGCGTTCGTCAGGCCGACAGGGCCGCGGAGACCTCCTTGGCCCACAGCCAGGGTTCGGCGGTGTCGCCCGGCAGCGAGTTGAAGTACTCCCAGCCCATGATGCCGCCGAAGTCGGGGTACTTCTGTTTCAGCGTGCCGATCGTCGACTTGAGGGTGTCCAGCTCGACGTAGCCCGAGCCGCAGTTGGCGGGGTTGGTGATCGTGCCCGCCACGACCTTGTTCGCCGGAACGACGCCGTGGTCGATGACGGCGTCGTAGTCGCCGGTGTCGTCCAGCAGACCCCAGCCACAGTAGAACTGGGCGTTGAACCAGTCGATGTCCTCGCCGCGCGACGCGTACAGGTCGTCGTAGTTGAAGCCGGAGATGTTGCCGCCGCCCGACAGCGCGGTGGCAACCGGCGCCAGCGTGATGAGGAAGTCGGCGCCGAAGTCGGCCTTGAGCGCGTCGATGACGCGTTCGATCCCGGCCAGCGACATGTCCTCCTCCACGTCCAGGTCGACGCCGTCGAGGCCGTACTTCTTGATCGTGTCGCGCAGCAGTGGGTAATAGGTGTCGAAGTCGGTGTCGAGGCGCTGGAAGGTGCCGGGGGCGGCGCCGCCGACCATGCCCAGCACGTTCTTTCCCTTGTCCTGGACGGTTTTGAGTTCCTCCCACATCCGGTCGTACCGGGGGTCCTCGGGGGCGTGGTCGTTGAGGGTGACCGGATTCTGGGAGCTCGCGTCGTTGAGGTGGATGGCCGCGACCATGATGTCGGTGGCGCCGTTGTCGGCCAACGGGATCGGGGAGACGTATTCCTGGGCGTCGCCGTGGTACTGGGTCTGGTAGTACACCACGAGCCGCTGACCAGCGGACTCGGTCGGTTCGGCTTGGGCGGTGGCCGCGGTCAGGCCGACCGCGCCGAGGATGGCGACTACCGAGCCGACCGCGATGGTGCGTCGTCGTAGTCTCATGTGCTTACTCCTAACTGTTCATCCTTTGATGGCGCCGGACGCGACGCCACGGAAGAAGAAACGCTGCAACACGGCGAACACGATCACAATCGGGATGAACGCGATCATGGTTCCGGCCGCGATGACGCGGGGGTTGGCGGTGAAGGTGCCGTCGAGGTACTGCAGCCCGACGGTCAGCGTGTAGTTGTCGGGGTCGTTGAGGACGATCAGCGGCCACAGGAAGTCGTCCCAGGCGCCGATGAACGCGAAGATCGTGACGACGCTGAGCATGCCCTTGACGTTGGGCAGTCCCACCCGGATCAGGCGCTGCCAGGCGTTGGCGCCGTCCACGACCGCCGAGTCGTCCATTTCGGAGGGAATGGCCTGGAAGGCGGCGCGCATGAGCAGGATGTTGAGCATCGCGACGGTGCCGGGCAGCGCGACGCCGATGAGGGTGTCGGCGAAGCCGAGCGAGCGGACGGTCACGTACTGGGAGATGATCGTGACCTCGCCGGGCAGCACCAGGGTGGCCAGGATCAGGGCGAACACGAGCTTCACACCCCGGAATCGCAGCCGGGCGAGCGCGAATCCGGCCAGGGTGGCGCCGAAGGCGTTGCCCGCCACCACGATGACGGCCACGATCAGCGAGTTGACGGCGTAGTCCCACACCGGGATCTGTTCGCCGACGCGGGTGTAGTTGGCCAGCGTCGGGTCGGTGGGCAGGAAGCTTGGGGTGTCGGTGTAGATGTCCTCCGACAGCCCCTTGAGCGATGTGGACAGCTGCCACAGGAACGGGCCGACGGTGATGACCAGGACCAGGCACAACAGCAGGTACCGGCCCGCCTTCTCGCGGGGCGACATGACGTTGAATCCGGACGGGCGGCGCTTCACGATTCGGCCGTCCTTCGGTTGAACCGCAGCAACAGCAGCATCGGGCCGATCGTGATCAGGAACAGCAGCACCGACAGTGCCGAGGCGTAGCCGAGGTTGCCGGTGAAGCCGCGGCTGTACAGCTGGATCAGCATCACCATCGACATGTCGCGCCCGCCGGGGCCACCGGTGGGTCCGGCCAGGACGTACAGCTCGGAGAAGATCCGCATCGCCGAGACGGTGATCAGCACCGTCACCAGCAGCATGGTGTTGCGGACGCCGGGGATCGTCACCGACACGAACCGACGCACCGCTCCGGCGCCGTCGATGGCGGCGGCCTCGTGGAGTTCGCGGCGGACGTTGCCCAGCGCGGACAGGTAGATGATCATGTAGTAGCCCAGTCCCTTCCAGACGGTGAGACTGATGGCCGACAGCAACAACAGCCAGCGGTCGGTCAGGAAGGGCAGCGGTTTCTGCAGCAGGCTCAGCTGCTGCGCGATGCCGTTGATGGCGCCGCGATCGTCCAAGAGCCAGTTCCAGATCAGCGCCACGACCACTGCCGAGGCGATGACGGGGGTGTAGAACGCGGTGCGGAAGAAGGTGATGCCGGGCAGGTTCTTCTCGGCCAGCACCGCGATCAACAGCGGCAGCAGGGTCAACAGCGGAAGGCATACCAGCAGGTACACGATGCAGTTGATCAGCGCGTAGGACAGCTGCTCGTCGTCGAGCATCCGCTCGGCGTTGGCCAGGCCGGTGAACTGGCCGCCGCCCAGCGGTTTGGCGTCGGTGAACGCCAGCACCACCGTGTTGATGGACGGCCACAGGTTGAACACCAGCAGCCAGACCACGGCCGGGGCGATCAGCAGCCACGGCGTGAACCAGCGTTGTCGTCTCATGTCAGTCGTTCAGCAGCTTGGTGCACTCTTCGGCGGCCTTGTCCAGGGCCTGCTTCGAGCTGGTCTCGCCGCTGACGGCCAGCGAGATCTGCTGGTTGAACACGTCGTTGATGGCGTCGTCGACGACGACCGGCTTGAGCAGTTCGGCCTCGGCCAGCGACTCGAAAGCGAGCTTCTTGGCGTCACCGGCGCCGCTGCCGTCGCTTTCGGAGAACGACTCGTCGTCGGCCGAAGCCGTGGTGGACGGGAAGATCCCGGGCACCCGTTCGGCGAAGTCGGCCTGGTTGTCGGCGTTGGTCACCCAGCGGGCCAGGGCGACCGCGGTGGGCAGGTTGTCGCTCTTCTTGGACACCGAGAGCCCCTGCACGTACAGCGGCGGGGTGTCCAGGGCCTTGGACGGGACGATGTCCTTGGCCAGCTTCGGGTTGTCGACCTTGACGTCGTTGATGAAGTTGCCGCCGCCGGTGGACCAGGCGACCTTCTTCTGTTTGAACAGTTCGCTGTTGCCGAGGTAGGCGTCGGTGAGGACGTCGTCGGGTAGCAGGCCGTCGGCGTAGGCGTCGCGGTAGCCGTCGAGGAGTTCGGCGGCCGCGTCGGTGTTGAAGGTGAACTTCTCGCCGTCGGACGACAGGATCTCGACGCCCGCGTTGGTGAGGTCCTCCCAGGATGGCTTGCGGCTCATCAGGAACATCTTGCCGTCGGACTTCTTCTTCATGGTCTTTGCCTGTGCCACCAGGTCCTCGAACGACGTCGGCGGCTTGTCGGGATCGAGGCCGTACTTCTTCATCAGGTCGGCGTTCCAGTAGTTGACGTCGGTGTTGAGGTACCACGGGTAGCCGTAGGCGCCCTTGACACCGGGGAAGCGATACGCGTCGATGGCGCCGGACAGGTAGTCCTTCTTCAGCTTGTCGTCGGTATCGGCGACGTCGAGCAGCAGTTCCTTGTCCGCCAACGGCAGCGCGAACTCCGGCGGCAGGTTGACCACATCGGGCAGTTCGTCGTTGGCGGCCTGGTTGAGGACCTTCTCGGAGTAGCCGTCGCCCGGCTGGTCCAGCCACTTGACCTTGGTGCCGGGGTACTTGTCCTCGAAACCGTCGATGAGTTTCTCGACGTACTTCGTGTGCTTGGGTTTCAGAGCCCAGGTCTGGAGGGAGACCTTGCCGGTGACCTCGCCGGACACGTCCACGTCGCCGCCGGAGTCCTCGCCGGAGAGTCCGCATCCGGTGGCCGCCAACATGACCAGTGCCGCCAGGGTGGCGATCTTCGCGCGCATCGCAAGTCTCCTCTTCAGCTCGCGTCCCGACCGGGGCGCCGCGACCGCGTGAGAATATGGAGGTCGGGGCCGGGCGCGTTTACTAAACCGGTCTAGTCGAGAGGTTATGCTCATCAGCGACGCGCTGTCAATAGCCATGTATCGATATCCGTTTGCAGCCACAACCGAAAGGCCGGACCCATGGGCCGTCCCACCATCGCCGACATCGCCGCCGCGGCCGGGGTGTCCAAGTCGGCGGTCTCCTTCGCCCTCAACGGACGGCCGGGAGTCAGCGACGAGACCCGCGCGGCGGTGCTGAAGATAGCCGAGGAGCTGGACTGGATGCCGCACAGCGCCGCCCGGGCGCTTAGCGGTTCCCGCTCACACAGCATCGGACTGGCCCTGGCCCGCCCGGCCCGCACCCTGGGCGTCGAACCGTTCTTCACCCAGCTGCTGTCGGGCATCCAGGCGAAACTGTCGGAACGCTCGATCGCGCTGCAACTGCTGATCGTCGAGGACGCCGAGGCCGAGATCGCCACCTACCGACGCTGGGCGGGCGAGCACCGCGTCGACGGCCTGGTACTGGTCGACCCGCAAACCCGCGACCGCCGGATCGCCGCGGTCGAGGCACTGTCGGTACCAGCGGTCGTGGTGGGCGGCAACGGCCGCAGCGGCACGCTGGCCAGCGTGTGGGCCGACGACCGCGCCGCGATGCTGTCAATAGTGGACTATCTGGTGGCGTTGGGGCACAAGCGATTGGCACACGTGTCCGGGATGCCGGGACTCCAGCACACCCGCCGCCGCGCCAAGGCACTCAAGGACACCGTGGCCTCGCACAAACTGCTCAGCGCCGACTCGCTGTCCACCGACTTCAGCGACGCCGAGGGCGCCGCGGCCACCCGCAGACTGCTGTCGGGCCGGGCCCGCCCCAGCGCGATCGTCTACGACAACGACGTCATGGCGGTGGCGGGATTGGGCGTGGCCACCGAAATGGGAGTGACCGTCCCGGGTGAACTGTCGATAGTGTCGTTCGAGGACTCCCGGCTCACCCAACTGACCCACCCGGCGATCACCTCGCTGAGCCGCGACACCTACGCCTTCGGCGAGAAGGTCGCCGAAACCCTGCTGGCCGTCATCGACGACCCGGCGGCGGCCGTCGGACACAAGATGCCCACCCCATCTCTCACGGTGCGGGAGAGCACGGCGCGACCGCTGGACAACAACAGCTAAATCGGTTTATGGTTGCGCCTCCCGCAGTAAGCCGACCGGAGGAACCATGACCGCAGCCCTGGGCACCCGCTACGGCGCCAACTACGTACCGTCCTCCAACTGGTTCTACAGCTGGCTCGACTTCTCGGCCGACGCGGTGCGGCGCGACTTCGACGACCTGGCCTCGATCGGACTCGACCACGTCCGGGTGTTCCCGATGTGGCCGTGGATCCAACCCAACCGGGGCCACATCCGGACCAAACCGATCCGGGACCTGCTGACCGTCATCGACATCGCCGCCGAACGCGGCCTCGACGTCGCCGTCGACCTGCTGCAGGGCCACATGTCCAGCTTCGACTTCCTCCCCTCATGGGTGCTCACCCACCACCACCGCAGCATCTTCGAGGACCCGGACGTCCGCGACGGCATCGCGTCCTACATGTCAACACTCAGCCGCGCCGTCGCCGACAAACCCAACGTCTTCGCCATCACGCTCGGCAACGAGGTCAACAACCTGGTCCCGTTCTACTCCGCGACCCCAGAAGCCACCCGCGACTGGGCAAGCGGCCTCCTGAACGTAGTCGCCGAAGCGGCACCCGACGTCCTGCACCTGTACTCGGTGTACGACGCCAGCTGGTACACCCCCGGCCACCCCTTCGACCCGGCCGACTCCACCGACCTGGGTTCACTGACCACGGTGCACTCATGGGTCTTCAGCGGCGCGGCGGCCATCGACGGCCCCCTCGGCCCGGCCACCGTCTCACACGCCGACTACCTCATCGAACTGGCCGCCGCCACCGCCACCGACCCGGCCCGCCCGATCTGGCTCCAAGAAGTCGGGGCACCCCAACCGCACGTCCCCGCCACCGACGCGGGCGAGTTCACAACCCAAACGCTGGCCCACATCGACTCCAACCCCGCACTGTGGGGCGTCACCTGGTGGTGCTCCCACGACCTCGACCGCCGCCTGCTGGACTTCCCCGAGCACGAATACGACCTGGGCCTGTTCACACTCGACCACCAACCCAAACCCGCGGCCCGGGCACTGGAACGCTTCATCGCCCAACAACGCCGTCCAGTAACCGACCGCCCCGCGATCGTCTGCCCGATCGACCCCCGTACCCAGCCGGAACGCCGCGACGAGATCGCCCCGGGCAGCATGTTCCACGACGACTGGGTCCGCCAACGCCAACAAGGACCCGTCGCGATCGTCCCACCGGGCGAACGGGCCGACACCGCCTACCTGGCGGCCCGCGGCATCGACCGGGTGGTCATCCCGAGATAGGGCTCCGTGAGTGCCCGGCGGAGCACGGGGCCGCCGGTCGCACACGGCGAACTCGAAGCGGCGGCGCGCCGGGGTGGGGACGGCGCGCCGCCACCCGGCGAACCGGCCAGTGCGCCGCAACAGCTCCCGCTACCCACAACTCCACATAACGGGGTTGCCCTTCCAATCGCCCGCCAGCACCGAACCATCCGCCGACACGGCCGAAACAGCGCTGTCGGACGCCGGTCCGTGCTCGTCGACACCACCCAACACCGGCAACGGCCGCAGTTCCCCGTCGTACAACCCCGGCAACGAATCCTTCCCCCGCTCAAGAGTGCCGTAGACATTCCCCGAACCGTCAATGGCCTGAGCAAGAATCCCATCAAGCTTCTCAGGACGATCCTCACCGGTGATGTTCCACCGAAACTCGCCCTGATCGTGCCGAATGAGCACCCAATCACCAGAGATGTCGACGACCTGAGACCGCACACTCCCATCGAGCGGAACGTTGCGCCCCTTGCCCTTGCCGTCCCAGATCCGAGCCTGCTGATACGGATCGAACTCCCCCTCGGAGCCGCCGTCCTCCTGCCGCCCCACCATGACGCCATCCTCCGACACATCGTTGAGGGTCGCGTACATGTCGTCATCCACCTCAAGCGTGATCGTCGAAGTCTTGCCCTTAGCCTCGTCCCACTTCACAAGCTCCCCATCGGACCGCTCACCGATGATCGTCCCGCCCTCATCGATCGCGGTAGGGGTCGCCCAGTTCTCGCTCAACTCCCGCACCCGATCGTCCTCCCACCGCCAGCCGAGAACCGACTCGTCCTCACCACCACTCGTCGTGGTACCCACGACCGCCCCGCTATCGGTCACGTCACTGACCTCATGCGACAGACTCTTGTCCAACCCCGTGAACCGGATCGGCTTCCCATCGCGCCACAAGCCCGGCAGCCCGGACGCCCCAGTGGCATCACCGATGATGTACTCCCCCTCCGGGCTAACACCCTCCGGCAGCACGGGCGACCCCGAATCGGGCGAGTCCAGCTTCACGACCTCACACGACGCCGCCCCTTCAGGACGGATGACCTTCACACCGTCCGCCTCGCTGTCCGCGTCACCGGTCACAACGAGCGTGATCACGGCAGCGCTGATCGTCGCCACCACCACCGCCGCGCTGGCGGTCAAACGGACCCGCTTAGTCCACCACTTCGGCACCGGGACACCTCCTCCCCCGACGCTAACCGATCTGGACAGTGAATTCGAAGCCGCGTCGGGGATGAGTGGTTCCGGTCAGTCGCAGCCGAAACACGGTCTCGGGTTCACCGTGGTGGTCCAGAGTCTCGATACGGTCAACCTCGGCGGCCCAATCGGCGTCAAGCCGCAACTCAACGGTTCCAGCACGGGCCGTCCACGTGACGGTACGGCCATCAACGACGGGTTCGACACGACTGATGAAACGCTCGGAAAGTTCGGCACCCGATTCGGTGAAGCAGTCGGACACGACCAGGGTCCCGCGCCGGTTCCAATCGAGCACGCGCCGGAAGCCGGTACCGCCGTAAGCAGCCGACAAGTCGAGGGCCAAGCGGACCTGAGCGTCCGTAGCCAGAAAATCCTCCACAGTAGCCTCGCTGTCCCGCCCCGGAGTCTGGTCAACCCCGCCGACGGTGGGGATCGAGTGCCCCTCAGCGGAAGGATGCAGCGCCCGGTACCGGTTGGGCCCGAAGTAATCGGCGTCGTAAACACCCGAACCGATATCGGCCAACACCTGCTCCCCGTCCAGCGCCAAAATGAAAGTGCCCAGATCAAGATGATTGTGCGGTTCATCGTTATGACCGCCCTTAGCCGCGACGGTCACAGCCACACCGTCCACATCGAAACGGTCGATGACCCACGCCAGGTCGGGCAGCCAAGCGATGCCACGCGGCGCCGGACGGCCAATCACCGACGTATCAGTCCACGCCAAGGTGCGGGTCAGATGAGCCCAGCGATAACAGTGGTCATCATCGAATGAGGACAACCGCTGAATATGCGGCAGCGGCACATCCAAACGCTGCGACAACCGCGACATCAGCCCGGTAGGCGGAACAACATGATCCTTGCCGTCCGAAAAACTAACGCACCGACCGCCGCCAAAGTCGACAGCAGCAGGGAACCCCGCGATGTTCCCTGTACCCGACAACAGATCCAGCCCAGTACGATCCCGCAGCGCCTCGGCATAGTAGGTGAAGTACCCGTAGCCATAAACCCAGTAATCCATCCCCTCCGCACAACCACCATCCGCGGCGAAGCCAGACAGAAACGACGCCATCGACCGCTGCACCCGATCCAGCAACGCGGCCAACCGCAACGGATCGGCCTCAAGAGCCAAACCAGCCATACCGATCGACCCAGCACAAACAGCGGCCCAATTATTGGTAGACGTCTCCCACCACCGCGACCGCGGATCATCCAGAAACGGATCCAGCACCCGCCGCCGAACCTCGCGCCGCACCCGATACCGAACCGGCTCCTCCAACTCCTCGCCCAACATCGTCACGATCTCAGCCAACGCATGAGCGGTCTCAGCCGCGAACAAATCAACGCACCGATCCGGATCCGGCCCCAACATCGTGTTAAACCGCAGGTGAGCCGGAACCGCCCAGGTGTACTCATCACAAATGGTCCACAGAATGTCCGACAACCGCTCAAGACTCTCCGCGCCCCCGTCCACCAACGCAACGACCGCCGCAGAATTCAGCCGCCGTCGCCGCTCAAAATAACGGCTCTCATACCGATACCGATCCCCGTCATTGACGTACGTCCGAAACAACCGATAAGGCAACTCCGGCAACGGGTCAGACCGCTGGGCATCCTCCCGCAACTCCCCCAAAAGCCCAGCCAACTCACCCCGTGTGGCAGCCGCCCGCAGCTCATCCCGGCCGATGGCCGGCTGCGGCGCTCCGGCCTCGGCGGCGGCCTCGGTGATCTCGATATAGCTGTACACACGAACCCTTCCCACAAACACCCCTGCAAACGCTTTCCACCGTAACCCACCCCCACTCCCGCCCCCGACGCGCAACAACAGCCCGCCCAACCCACGAAATCAGCTAGCCCCGTCCCCCTGCGGGGCCTGAGTTCTAAGACCGCTGTCCCTCGCCCCCCGCCTCCGGACCTACTCTCAGCCGGGCTCCCACCCACCCCTCAGCTGGTTCACAGTCGCGGCAGCTCGGCTGTAGCAGCCAGCGAGCTCGTCCCATACCCCTGCGGGACCCGAGTACTAAAACCGCTGCCCCTCGTCCCCCGTCTCTTGCCCCGCACTCGGCTGGCTCCCACCCGCCCCCGCTATCACGCAGTCGCATTGGGCCTCCGACCAATCCGTGCCTTGACTGAGTGTCAAGGAACTGAGGTTGAGCGACTCTACGTCAACCAGGTCCGGCTAATGGCTGAGATCGCCACCAAGTTCAAAGTAAGCGACTCGGTTGTACGGAAGTTACTTCTCCGGCAGGGCATCAAGCAGGGCACAAGTTCGACGAAGCCTCAGGTTTTTGAACCGACCTTGGCAACTGCTATCCAGTCAAACCTCTCAGATGGATTCGGGTTGACGTAGCATCAAGATAAATGCAAATTGATACTTAGCACGGTCAAGCGCTGTGGGGCCAAGCCGCTAGCCTGAGCGACTGGTCGCGTATGTGACCTTGGAGCGGCTTAGACTTTTCCATCAAACAACGCTTGAGCTTCCGCATAGTCTTCCGCGAATTTCTTACGTCGATGAGTCATTTCTAGCTCACCTTTACTGTTGCGATCTGTCCAGTAATGACCCCTTAGACGTCTGGCCGGAACGCCAGATATGCTAAGCACAGTCGACCCGTGGTGCATTTTGCTTTTATCATCAAACTTTAGATGAGGGCGATTAAAGTACACATATGTAAGTTCAAACGTCTCATCAAAACAAGACACCGAAGCCAGCGAAGATTTTGAAACTGACTCGTTTGTCAGCAATCTGACTGACACCAATGTCGCGGTTTGCCGGATGACTAGGTAAGCCTCTTTTGGGGCCAGATTCAAACCTGTCGACGAGTCTATCCAGATAGAAGCCAGTTCCCCCTTCCATGTACCTCGGACATTTCGGGGAACCTTGGGTAGCCGCTGAACAATTGGGATACGCCAAAGGATATTGTCCCAGAGAGCCAGCGCAATTGTTGCCGCGAGTGCCCCGATAGAGAAAAGTTTCATGAAGCTCAAGTCGGGATTACCATCTCTCGCCCATGTGTTGATCGTAAAGATCGCAATCACGATGCCGACTGTCACACGGACGGAGATTGCCTGTTTCACGGCTCGTAACCAAGGTAGTCCCAAGCCGCATCAGCAAAACCGCGAGCAAACCTCCGTCCGTCGTTGCGACCCCACGGTTGAGAGTGATGGAATAGGTACTTGATGTCATTAGGCTCGCACCATCGCAAAGAGTCGTCGAACGGTTCTTCGCCTCCAAGCTCATTGTATATGTGAGCGATGACGCCGCGAATAGTGTCGACCCACGTGGATCGGAGGAGCACATCGTCTGGACAATTGTAAACAAGGCATTCCACGAGATAGGAGGGGACCTCCTTGTACTTATCTTCTTCAACCATCGCGTTTTCAACGCGCTTCATAATACGAACGGCTTTCTTATATGCGTGACCAGTACGATTATTCTTATCTCTACCGATATCCAATTGTTGTTTTGGATAGTTAACGAGACTTGACCCATCTTTCTTGAAGACCTTTGTGCCCTCCCTAAAATTTCCAGGAGAGTAATAATAGCGGTAGCTAAAACATGGGACGACGTCCGCGTCAACACTGGAACTATTGGGATTCACCCGAAAGGCTGTCGACCCAGAACAGTCGACTCGGCCAGCAAACTCCGCTTCCAAAGCAGCCTGCACTTCAGTGCGAAACTTACTGGGAGTCCAAATACCTGAATAAGGACCTGTGTCGTCGGATTCGCCGCTGTCACCATCTGAGTAAAAACAGTCGGTGCACTCCACTGCAATGTCAACATCACTGTCCAACTTGACATTGGTATTGTTGGCGTAAGATCCCTTGGCAAAGACCCGCCATTTACTTTCGCTCAACGGCTCATGCTTTTCCATCGCTCGCTTGATGAGTCGTTCGGTGCGGTCTTGTTTTTCTTTCTCGGTAACGCTTGACGGTGCGGTCCATCCGCTCAGCTTCTGTTCAAGTGTCATTCTCCGACTCCAAAGAAGATCAACGATGCCGCGATTCAAAAGGTTCGCATGCACCGATGAAGTGATCGATCGAGACCTCCCGCGCCGGATCGGATCAGTCAGAAGCCAATGGTACGCCCGAATTTACTGTTATAAGATCCTACAGAAGTACCAGATTCTCGGAACAACCGAGGCAATGTGCCGATCAGACATAGCGTGATTGCCTAACCCACCTCACGATCCTTGAGAACTGGAATTGCCTGGATCTTCTCTTTCGGCATCTCACCCCAAACGATGCCACCCGGCCTGCGTCGGTTACCGCACTCAACGACCTCTTCCGGAGTCACTATCACATCCACGCTGAAGTCGTGCGTTGTCTCGGGAATCCCCTCCTCGATCACCTGGAGCTGGTGCACCGTCGCCACGATCGTCGTCTCCTCAGTGACCAAGCCGGCCGCGATCAGTAGCGCGACCTCGATGTCGGAGTAGCCTGCACCCTTGCCGATGCGCGCGCCGGAACGGTTGACCGCCACGCTGCCGCAGATCACCATGTCGATCGGTGTCATCTCGTCGATACCAACACGCTTAGCACTCTTTGACGCCGTAGCTTTCTCTGCGGCCTGTACGGCCGGGACGTCTAGCTCGCTTGGGTCGATACGGAAGAACGGTTTGAGACCAGCGATCTTCGGGACCGCCATGTATAGCAGTTTGCCGTCTTCAAGCGCTCGGGCTCGAATGGGAAGCTGGGCGTAGTCGGGGTTCGACTTTATGGTTCTGGCCCGCTTCCAAATATCCAACTTTGCGAGCCGCTCCGCGGTCTGCTCAGCGCCGAAGAACCCGGGGATCTTGCCATAGGAATCCGGCGGCACCGCTTTGGCTTCATCAAGCAGTGTCCAGACTCGTTCCCGGACAGCCTGTTTCTCCTGATCGATCGGCCCTGGCGTCATGTCACCTCGCTATTAGATGGTGGCCATCAAAGCAAGCAGTCGATCGTTGATGTCACCGACCCAGGACTGGTCACGCCACTGCCACAACTCTCTACCAGCCGCAAACGCCAGATTCAAACCACCACCACCGCGAGTCAACTCGACGGCATCGATCGTCCGGTGCATGGCATCGGCTGCCTCGTCCAGCTTACGTTGGCGGATAAGAGACAGCGTGAGGTTGGCCAGGGCGATCGCCTGGCTCTTCTTCTTACCCGCCAAGGCGTCGACGGTCTGCGTCAAGATCGGTTCAGCCCGCTCGGGCAGTCCGAGGAAGAGGTAGCAGCTCCCGGCGAGGCGGGTGAACTCGTTGATGGAGTAATACTCGGCCGCCACATCGGCGTCGTCGACACGGTCGAACTGGGCCTCTGCGGCTCTGAGTGCTCGCTCGCAGTCGTTGAGGTTGCCGGACATGGCATAGCCTTCGGCCACGTGTAGCATCGCCAGGCCATTGAGTGCCGGACTGCACGGTTCGGCGACGTCGGCAGCCTCCTGGGCCACCATCAAGCCCTTGATCGGATCGTTCTCGCCGTACAGCGCTACGTAGCTCTTGCGCAAGATCGCGTACGCCTCGACGCACGGATCCCGCACCTGTTGAGCGGCGTTGACAGCCTCGTCCAGATAGCGGATCGGTCCAAGGTGGTCACGACGCTGGCTGACGTCCCACACCAATTGCCCCATAACGGTTGCCGACTCGGCTTCAACTTCGAATAGCGACTTCCGGACACGCGGGTTCTTCGCTTGTTCCCGCAAGAAGGCGACTTGGCCGTGGATCTGCCCGGCCGGTCCCAACAACGCAGTCGATGGGGAGCGGTCATACGACTCATCGAGCTGGCGAACGCGCTCATGCAGATACGCCACGGCCACCAGATCAACGCTGGCGGGATGCTCCAAGACGTAGTCCATGCGATCGCTTGGCCCGGCAGTCACATACTCGACGTCGTCGAGCAAGACGTGCAGGTCGTCTGTCGTGATGCCGAGGGCCTGGGCGAGCTTCAGCCGGAGCCACGGCTGCGGTTCGGTTTCTGCTGTTTCCCAACGCACGACGGTAGAGCGCTCAACACCCAGGCGTTCGGCCAGCTTCTCCTGGCTAAATCCTGCGGCCTTGCGGCGCTGTGCAAGACGGGATCGCTTGCTCGCCACGCGCGCTGCCACCTTCCTCGGAAACGGGGCCAACCAGGCAAGTACACAGGATAGCCAGCCGGTAGCCATAAGTACAGGCCAGTCGGCCTAATGCCTCATTCTTGCCTCAGTACTGCGCCGGTTTCGCTGTAGGTTTTTGCAGCTCAAGAAGGTTTTCTGGGGGTGTTCTGCCCCGGCCACTTGGTACCGGGGCGGGCATCCACCTAGCGGCCTACCGTCTGGAGCAACCACATGCGACCGTCCATTTACGGCTATATGCGGATAGTGGCCCGCGTTAGCGATCCCGAAGAAGCCGAACGCATCAGACGCGAACTTTCCGAGTACGCCTACCGCGAAGGATTCAGTCTCTGCGACGTCTTCACCGAAGACAGCACCTGCTCAGAGTCGGGCTTTTCGGCGATGCTCGACGCTCTCAAGGAGAGCGAAGTACGGGACATCATCGTGCCGTCCCTCTGGCACTTCGCCCGTTTGCCGGGCCTTCAAGAGGCCATGAAGCATCACGTCGAGCACGAGACCGGCGCCCGGATATGGGTCGTGCAGGGGGAAAGCAAATGAGTCGCATCAACCCCAACTTCGGTCGCCGGAAAGTCCGGCCGACCCCACCATCAGCCCCACAGCGCACCACAGAACCCGGCACCGGACAAGATGCCGCCTGGCGGAATACTCGCAACACTGCGGGTTGGATCCTGCGCGAAGCGCGCAATGAACGAATCAGCAACGACCTCAGACTCGCCGTGACTGCGCTCCTCGTATCCCTACAAAAGCTCGGGGTCACGACGAAACTGCTGCCGCCGGATGGGCACCGGCCAAGGACACCACTGACCAAGCGAGAGCTTCAGGTGCTGCTTGGCATAAGCCAAGGCCAGTCCAATGCGGAAATCGGACGGGCGCTGTTCGTCTCCGAGGACACCGTGAAGACTCATGCCCGCAGGCTGTATCGCAAGCTGCGGGCCAGGGATCGCGCCCATGCAGTGGCAGTAGGATTTCAAATAGGACTGTTGTCGTGACGGCACAGTGTCACGAGATCGTCCGCCATGCCGACCTGGTGATGACCGAGCACCCGGCATGGCGAGCCACCAGCGACGGTTACGTACGGATCTTCGACCTGATCGACTCGGGACGAATCATGGTGATCGTGTCCGACGGCCATGCCAAGGCGCAGCGTCAACTTCCAGGCGAAGCGAACCTCGTCTGCGACCTCTACACCCTGCAAGCCGATACCTGTCAGGACGCCTCCGAGCTAGCAAGAGCACTGACTTCTCAAGGGACCGTTGGTCGTTTCCGGACCACCAACCTCTGGGAGGCACTGGGAACCGCCGTCTGTTTCCGTCAAGATGTCCCAGTACCCACACATGCCTATCACTTCCTCTGCCTCATGTACGGCGAGCAGGTACCACTGCCGCGGGGCGGGTATTACCTGATGTTCCCAACGCCGGACATCATCGTAGAGCTCTCACCGTCACACTTGGCATCCTGCGGCATTGGGGCGGTCGCCGACGTACTCATCGCCGCGGCCGACGTCTACGCCCGATGTAGCGAAAGTTGGAACGCATCATCTCCGGGGGTCCTGGTGAGCGCGCTGCAAACCATCACCGGTGTCGATTCGGAAGTCGCGGCCACCGCAATCGCTGACTGGAGCGGCGACTTCGCCTTCTACACCTACGCCAACACGCGGATGCGCACTCTGGCAGCCACGGCGGCCCCAAAAACAACTTGGCCGCGAACACAAACCGAGTTCAGCCGCCGATGGCGCCACTTGGCGAACGGTGAGCTATCGACACTGACCGCGCTGATGCTCGCCTGGGGATGGCGGCAGCATCGCAGTGCAGGGCGATAACAGATCCGATGGCAAAACTGTATTCACGTGCCCGCAGGGACTTCGAAGCCCGTACTTAGAGCACGCCTCAATTGGCGGGTGCTTGCATGGGTCACGGCGGTGGGGCCAACTGAAGGAGGAGTTGTGGGAAGCATTGAAGAACTCACGGCAGCAGTTCGGGCCGCACTGTCGACCATCGCAGAAGGCAAGACGTTAACCGACAAAAGCCGAGCAGCGCTCGTCGACGGCACAGCGGCTCTAACGGGGATTTCCAGAGGTTCCACAAGCTATCGGCTCCGCACAATGTTGGAGGCGCTCACCGCAGCCATACAGGCCACGGAGCGAGCCGAGGACGTGGAAGCAGCCGTCCTTGACGCCATGGACGCGTATCTGTCCGAGATTGCGGGCGGAAACGCTCCAGCAAGGGCAGGCCCCAAAGCTCCCGAACCCAAGCAGCCGGGCGGATCCAGCTCCCCGAGAGCACGCGACGGGAGGATCGACTTTCGTGCACTTCTCGAACGGCTGAAGGCGCAAGGCGTTGTGGGCCTTGAGGGTCGCTCCGATGACCCCATCCCCGACTTCGACCCGAAGAAGCAGAACCCGGCGTGCTATCAGGGTTTGGCTCCTCGGCAGAAGGGCAAGCCCGTCCGAGGGAATCTGTTCTTCCCGGACGGAAGGCGGTGGAACGATGTGGCGCTGGAGTCGTCGCGCGGCGAACCAGCATTCGACCTGAACATCATCAAACCTGAATATCGATCCCTCTCCCCCGCTCGTGGTCATCTTGAAGGCAACGTAGCGGCGTGGATGAGGAGCACCTTCCACCAGGAAATGGTTCTATACATCAACGAGAGCCCGTGCCGTAAGCACGGAAAGGGTTGCCTGTACACCCTTGAGCACTTCCTACCGAGAGGCTATGTACTTCATGTCTGGTCAAGAAATGACCGAGGAGAGTGGAGGGGCAACACCTTCCGAGGCAGTGGAGAGGCTTTCACGGAGGGCGCCTAGCTTCGGCCACCATCCCGTGACCTCAGATCCACGTTTGAATGCCCTGCTGCTCGACGCCTGGCATCACATGGACAGCTTCGACAGGTTCATGGAGCGCCTGGCGGGACACGGCATACAACCCCCAAACGTTCCGGATGGCTCGATCGTCGGGTTCTACGCCACGCTCCTACCCGGAGAGGACTTGTCCAATGAGTCCATATTGGTGTGGAACATCAAGCCAGCCGAACTGGGTTTGGAACCCGTTCAGAATCCCTATGAATACTTCGCCCGTCACTTCCCGGTCCAGGGCACTTCCGAACAGATCAATGCCCTGTACTCCTACGTAGAAGCCGCCGAAGACGCCATCGATGACGGGGCGTGGGAAGACTCCGATGGTGCTCCGTTCGATGCCACCGCCACCGCCGCGCGATTGGAGATCGATCCTCCAGATCTCATCCATTCCTGGGAAATCTCGTGGAAGTACGGCGATCCTCTGGACAAGCCACTGCTCGTTTGGACCGCAGAGGAAAGACCGTCGTGGCTGTTGCCGGAGTCGCCGCACTTGCCAAGCCCCGACGATGGCCTGAGCACCCCTGAACTGCTGAACCTCGTCCGGGAGCGCGGCTTTCAGCCACCGTTCGATCAAGAGAACCCCAGTTGGCACGTCTCCTTCACTCGCGGAAGCCGACTGGTCTGGGACGAACCGTATGAGCAGCCCTGCCGAACTGGATAAGCCAGTCGACGACGAATATGGCCGCCTTGGCCTTGAGCTAGAGGCTCATTCTTAGGCTTGGCTTCCGGACTTGGCTTCCGGACTTGGCTTCCGGACTTGGCTTCCGGACTTGGCTTCCGGACTTGGCTTCCGGACTTGGCTTCCGGACTTGGCTTCCGGACTTGGCCTTCGGACTTGGCCTTCGGACTTGGCCTTCGGACTTGGCCTTCGGACTTGGCCTTCGGACTTGGCCTTCGGACTTGGCCTTCGGACTTGGCCTTCGGACTTGGCCTTCGGACTTGGCCTTCGGACTTGGCCTTCGGACTTGGCCTTCGGACTTGGCCTTCGGACTTGGCCTTCGGACTTGGCGAGCATAAGCGGCTACGCCGCGCCGACGCACGCGCGCAACAGCGCAGCTGCGCCGGGCTTGGGCTTGGGCTTGGGCTTGGGCTTGGGCTTGGGCTTGGGCTTGGGCTTGGGCTTGGGCTTGGGCTTGGGCTTGGGCTTGGGCTTGGGCTAAACGATTGTCTGTCTGCGGCCGAAAAGAAAGGAGGCCGCCGAGCGAAGCGAGGCGACGACTTGGCCGCAGCCAGCGGCGGTTGAGGCCTTGGCCTTGGGCAGCATTAACGGCTACGCCGCCTTGACGAGCCCGCAAAACAATGCCTCGGCGGTCTTGAGGTTTTCAGATGGCGATAAGTCGGCCCTGCGATACGCGCGCGATGTCAGCGCATCGGCGGTGCGGATTGGGAACTGTCAGTTACCTGACAACTTCGCAGTGCGACTGTTGGGAGCATTGCGTGCCTTGACACGTGGGCTGAGAAGGTGGCAATGGGACGCAGCATATGGGTCGAATGGTTCACCACTTCGGGTGTTAGCACGGGTGAGGTGGTGGTCCTGGAGGAGTTCCGGCACCCTCGGCGGGGCAGGGTGCGGAGTCCGGCCCGGGCGTTGATCGCCGCGTGGTTGCGGCGGCGGGGGTTGCGGGTGCGGCGGGGGAAGCTGCCGCTGTACGGCGACGGGGCGCAGGGCGACAGCGCACTGCTGTGTGTGTCGTATTTGGACGAAACGCATGGCGCGGCAGGGTTCGCTGTTGCGGTGCCGGGTGAGGATGCCGGGTTGCGGGCGATGGTGGAGTCGATGGTGATGGCTTGGGTGTCGGTGTTGCGGACCCGGCGGGTGCTATTGGCCGGGGGCGAGCCTTGGTGTGTGGGTGGGCGGCGGGTGGTGGAGTTGGTTGAGTCGACACTGGACGACGGTGCGGAGCTGGTGCATGTGGTCGGTGATTTGGCCGCGTCGCCGGAGCGGCGGGTGGCGTTGCGGGAGCGGGGGGTGGTGCCGGTGACCGCGCTTGATGAGGTGCCCGACGGGGCTCGGGTGGTGGTGGGGGCGGCGGGGATTCCTGAGGAGCAGCGGGTTAAGGCGGCGAAGCGGGGGGTGCGGATTGTGGACGGTACTTGCCCGCACATCGCGTCGGGGAAGGCCCAGGTGCGTCGGTATGCGGAGCGGGGGGATGCGGTGGTGTTGGTGGGGCAGCGGGGGCATGCCTCGACCGAGGCGTTGAGCGGGCAGGCTCCCGACGCCACCTTGGTGGTGGAGACAACAGCCGACGTCGAGCAGATGCGGGGTGGTGACGGTGTGTCGGCGGTGCCGGTTCCGAGCATGGCGATTGGGGCGGTGGTGCCGATGTTGGCCGCGTTGCGGCGGCGGTTTCCTAAGTTGCCGGTGCAGCATCCGGATCAGTGGTGTTATCAGACGCAGGATCGGTTGGCTACCGTGCGGGAGTTGGCTGGGACGGCGGATGTGGTGTTTGTGTTGGGGCCTCCGGAGTCGCCGGAGACCGTTCGGTTGCTGGACGTCGCGGCGTCGAACGCGGTGGCGGTGGGTGGGCTTGGTGACATTGAACCGTCCTATTTGGTGGACGTGGGTTCGGTTGGGGTGGTGGTTGGTGGGGATGCTTCGGAGGGGTTGCGGGGCGAATTGCTTACGGCGTTGGGCGGGTTGGGGCCGGTTGCGGTGTCGGAGTTGCGGGTTCAGACCCGCACCATGGACTGACCGCCGCCCAGACCGACGTAGGGCAGCGCTAGTGCTCGTCGTAGTACCTCACCGGCGAGGCGGTTGTTCTTGTAGGGACGCAGACTGGCTCGCATGATCGCGAGTGCGGAGCGGGCTCGGCCGCTGAGGATGCAGCGGTAGTCGTCGAGGAAGGTGTGCCAGGTGGCGGTGGCCTGTTCCAGGTGGCCGTGGGACAGCTGGAGTTCGGCGAGTCGGGCCTTGGTGATGGCCCGGGAGCGGCGTTCGTGCGCGGGGCGTTGGCGGACCGATAGTTCTAGGGCCGCGATTGCTTGGGGGCGTTGGTGTAGGAGGGCTAGGACTGCCGCTTTCTGGTGGGCCAGGGAGGCGTGGTTGTAGGCCATGGGGGCGTCGACGCGGTCGCAGCCCTTGGCGAACCAGTGCTCGGTGGCCGACAGTTGGCGCAGGGCCCGGTAGCGGTCGCCATCGGCGGCGTGCGCGACCGCTAGTTGGCCGGTGAGGAAGGCTCGGGTGAGGGGGTCGCAGTCGGTGGGGGCGTCGGAGAGGCTGGCTTCGGCCAGGGCCAGTGCCGGACGGGGGTGGCCGAGCAGGCGGGCTTGGACGCTGAGCGCTCGGAGGGCCATCGCGTGTGGGCCCGGGCGGCCGGCTTCGCGGGCCAGTTCGGCCGCGACGTGGTAGTAGCGCTGGGCGGTGCCGTGTAGTTCGTCGTCGAAGAACAGGAAGCCGCACAGGTAGGCCAGCCGGGCCGCGATGGCGAGGAGTTCGCGGCGGATGTCGTCGCGGGCCGGAGCTGTTGTCCAGACCCGGATCTGGTCGGCGAGGTAGCGGGCCAGGGCCGGACGGACGTGGCCGGCGCCGGCGCGGGAGTCGGCCTGGCCGAACAGGCGGAGCATGGTTTCGGCGTCCTCGACTTCGGCGCGGCCCAGTCTGCCGGTGCCCAGGGGGCGGGTGGTGGATGGTCGCGCGAGGTCGGGTGGGGGTTCGTCCCAGATTGGGGGGCGTAGTGCGGCGACCCGGTAGACGCGGGGGTTCTGGCAGGGGCCGGACACGTTGTCGAGTTGGTGGAGGACCTGGAGTTGGCCGGCAACCGAGCGCTCGTGCCAGAAGGCCAGGTCTTCGGAGCTGTCGGCCTCGAAGCCCAGGTGGGCCGGGGAGACGTCGCGGTCCAGGGCCCGGGACAGGGCTTCGGCGGCCAGGGTGGGGATCGGGGGACGGGGGTTTCTGCCGCGCAGCCACTGGCCGACGGTGGCGCGCCCGCAGCGCAGCGACAACCCCACCTGGTCGCCTACCGCGCGGATGCTTCGGGCTAGCCCGTCGCCGTTGAGTCCGGCCTCGTCCATGAATGCCTGCAATCTAAAGTTGACAGTCCGCAATGGGTTCATGTTGATGCGTCTCTCTCCTCCCCAGCCGTGCACGGCGTGTAAAAGTCGCCGCCAAGTTAGACACCTCGATCAAGTTACGAACCTGTCACGCACCGGGTCAACAGAGTTGACTGGTAGCTGACACAAACGGTCAATCCGGGTCAAAGGTGGTGTGTCATGCGGGAGACGGACACGGTTCAGCACCGCGAGGCGGCCGGGGCGGGGCCGGTCGAGGAGGTGTTGCGGCGGGTGCGGGAGTTGTGCGTCCCGGCGTTGCGCGCGGCGGTCGCCGAGCTGGAAGCACCGGCGCGGCGGGCCGCCGAGTACCACTTCGGATGGGTTGACGAGGCGGGGCGACGCGTGGAGGCCAACGGAGGCAAGGCTTTGCGGCCGGCGTTGACGTTGTTGTGTGCCGAGGCGGCCGGGGGGCAGGCTGACGAGGCGGTGCCCGCGGCGGTCGCGGTGGAGTTGGTGCACAACTTCTCGCTGTTGCACGACGATGTCATCGACGGCGACCGTACCCGTCGGCACCGCGCGACGGTGTGGGCCGTGTTCGGTCGTCCCACCGCGATCTTGGCCGGGGATTCGCTGCTGAGCTTGGCTTTTGAGGTGTTGGCGGAGTCGCGGCCGGCCGGGGTCGGGGTGCTGGCCGAGGCGGTTACCCGGCTCAACGACGGCCAGTTGCGCGACATGGACCTGGAGACCCGGGTGGACGTGTCGCTGGCCGAATGCCGTGACATGGCCGCTCGGAAGACCGGGGCGCTGATGGCGGCCGCGTGTCGGCTCGGGGCGGAATCCGGTGGGGCCGACGGTGAGCGGGCGGGGCGGTTCGCTGACTTCGGGGGCGCGCTGGGGTTGGCCTTTCAGGCCGCGGACGACCTGTTGGGTATCTGGGGCGATGCCCAGGTCACCGGTAAGCCGGTGGGCTCGGATCTGGTGAACCGCAAGCGATCGCTGCCGGTGACGGCGGCGCTGGCGGGGCGGGCTCCGTACGCGGGGCGGCTGCGCGAGTGGTACCGGGACGGCGGCACGGGGACGACGCCCGACGCTGTGGGACGGCCGCCGTCGTCCAGCGAGACGGGTCGAAGCGACGCGCCGACGGCGGCCGAGATCGCGGAGGTCACCGGGTGGGTGGAGCGGGCCGGGGGCAGGCGGTGGGCGGTGGCGGCGGCCCGGCGGGAGCTGGACGCCGGGCTCGCGGCGTTGGAGCGGGCCGGGCCGCTGGAACCGGCGGCCGGGCGGTTGCGCGCCTTGGCGCACCACCTGACATTTCGAAACCGTTGATTCCCTTGTCATGCGAAGCAGGTAGACATGTCCACACACCCCCCGTTCGAGCTGCTGATCACCGACCATCCCGCCACGACCGTCGCCGGTCCCCTCCCCCAGATCGGGGAGATCGTCGTGGGAACCGGCATCGTCGATCCCGGCCGGACCGTGCTGCGAGCCGCCCCGGTGTTGCGGGGAACCCTGACCCGGCAGGGGATTCCGGCCCGCGGGTCCGACCTCGGCTCATACGGCGGTGGCGAGACCGAGGTATCGATGCTGACCGTGACCGTCGAGGGTCAGCCGATCGCGTCGCTCGTGGTGCGGTACGGCGACCGGGCCGCTACCCAGGCCGCGACCGGGGTACTGGAGCGGGTGCGGCGGGCCTGGCGGCCCCGCACGGTGCTGCTGGCGTCGCCGCGGTCGTACTGCGCCGGGGTGGAACGCGCCATCGAGGTCGTCGAGCGGGCGCTGGAACGGCACGGCCAGCCGGTCTACGTGCGCAAGCAGATCGTTCACAACGCGCATGTCGTGGCGGAGTTGGAGAAGCGCGGCGCGGTCTTCGTCGACGAACTGGACCAGGTGCCCGACGGCGCGACGGTGATCTTCTCGGCCCACGGGGTGTCACCGGCGGTGCGCGACGACGCCGACAGCCGGGGGCTGGCCGCCATCGACGCGACGTGTCCACTGGTGACGAAGGTGCACGCCGAGGCCCGCCGGTTCGCCGATCGCGGTGACACCGTCGTCCTCATCGGCCACGATGGACACGAAGAGGTCGAGGGGACCATGGGCGAGGCCCCGGAATCGATGGTGTTGGTCGAATCGGTGGCGGACGTGGAGCGGCTGCGGGTGCCCGACCCGCGGCGGTTGGCGTACCTGACGCAGACGACGCTGGCGGTGGAGGAGACCGAGGAGATCATCGCCGCGCTGCGCGCCCGGTTCCCGGCCCTGCGGGGTCCGGGTTCGGACGACATCTGTTACGCCACCACGAACCGGCAGCACGCCGTTGCGGCCATCGTGGACGACTGCGATCTGGTGCTGGTGGTCGGTTCGGCCAACTCCTCCAACTCACGGCGGCTCGTGGAGCTGGCCGAGCGGCACGGCCGGATGGCGCGGCTCATCGACTCCGCCGAGGACATCGAGCTGGACTGGCTGACCGGAGCCGACACCGTCGGGCTCAGCGCCGGGGCCTCGGCGCCGCAGATCCTCATGGACGAGGTGGTCGAGACACTGGCGGGTTTCGGGCCCATCGACGTCGTCGAGCGGGTGGTCACCGCCGAGGACCAGTCCTTCGTGCTGCCCCGGGAGGTACGTTGACCATGACCCCGGACGTCTTGTCCCTGCTGGCCGAGCCCGGTGCGGTCCGGGCGCTGGCCGCCGACCGGCTGCCCGCGCTGGCGGCCGAGATCCGCGCATTCCTCGTCGACCGGGTGTGCCGCACCGGCGGTCACCTGGGCCCGAACCTGGGGGTGGTGGAGTTGACGATCGCCCTGCACCGGCGCTTCGACTCCCCCACCGACGCGATCGTGTTCGACACCGGCCACCAGTCGTATGTCCACAAGATCCTGACCGGGCGCGCCCGAGATTTCGGGCGGCTGCGGCAGCGCGACGGTTTGTCGGGTTACCCGAGTCGCGCCGAGTCGCCGCACGATCTGGTGGAGAACTCACACGCCTCGACCGCGCTGTCCTATGCCGACGGTCTGGCCCGGGTGTTCGCGCTGCGCGGGCAATCCGAGCGGTACGTGGTGGCCGTCGCGGGGGACGGCGCGATGACCGGCGGGCTGTGCTGGGAGGCGATGAACAACATCGCCACCGCCGGGCACGAGCGGCTGGTGATCGTCCTCAACGACAACGCCCGCTCCTACTCCCCCACGGTGGGCGGCTTCGCCGAACACTTGCGGCGGTTGCGATCCGGCGACGCGGACGGCTCGATGTTCGGCCAGCTGGGGCTGGACTATCTCGGGCCGGTGGACGGGCACGATCTGGCGGCGCTCGACGCGGCGCTGGCCAAGGCGAAGCGGGCGGGGCGGCCGACGGTGGTCCACGTCGTGACCACGAAGGGCCACGGCCACGAACCGTCCGAACGCGACGAAGCCGACTGTCTACACGCGGTCGGGGTAGTGGATCCCGACACCGGCAGGCCGGTCAAGCCCACGGCGGCGACCTGGACCGATGTCTTCGGCGAGGAGATCGCGGCCATCGGCGAGACGCGCCAGGACGTGGTGTGCCTGACGGCGGCGATGCTGCGCCCGGTGGGGCTGGCGGCCTTCGCGAGCCGGTTTCCCGAGCGGGTCGTCGATGTCGGTATCGCCGAACAGCACGCGGTGTGCTCGGCGGCCGGGATGGCCACGGCGGGAGCGCATCCGGTGGTGTGCGTCTACTCCACGTTCCTCAATCGAGCCTTCGACCAGGTCGTCATGGACGTGGCGCTGCACCGGCTGCCGGTCACGTTCGTCCTGGACCGGGCCGGGGTCACCGGCCCCGACGGGCCCAGCCACCACGGGATGTGGGACTCGGCGGTGCTGCCGGTCGTGCCGGGGTTGCGGGTGGCCGCGCCCCGGGACGCGGCCGGGCTGCGGGAACTGTTGCGCGAGGCCGTCGACGTCGACGACGGGCCGACCGCGATCCGGTTCCCCAAAGCCTCAGCGGGCGAGGACATCCCGGCGGTGGCGCGGGTGGACGGCATCGACGTGCTGCATCGCGGCAGCCGGTCCGGTTTGGACGTTCTGCTGGTCGCCGCCGGGGTCATGGCGGGGCCGTGCCTGGACGCGGCGCGGCGGCTGGAGGCCGAGGGCATCGGTGTCACGGTCGTGGATCCGCGCTGGATCGCACCGGTCCATCCGACGCTGCCACACCTGGCGGCCCGGCACCGGCTGGTCGTCACCGTCGAGGACGGCAACCGCACCGGCGGCATGGGGGTTCAGCTGGCGCAGGCGTGCGCCGACGCCGCGGTGGCCACGCCGGTGCGCAACCTCGGGCTGCCCCGGCGGTTCCTGGAGCACGGCGTTCGCGGCGAACTGTTGGCCGCGTACGGGCTCGACGGCGAGTCCGTCGCACGACACACCCGCGAGGCACTGACGGTCGGTGTCGCGACGCGCTAGACCGGTTCATCCATAATGGAAAGGGGTCTTCCATGTCCACCATCAATCTCGGGCAGCTCGAACCGCCGTCCGCGCGGCAGCGCACCCGGCGGGTGCTCGTCGGCGACGTGCCGGTCGGGGGTGGCGCGCCAGTGTCGGTGCAGTCGATGACCACGACCGTCACCGCCGACGTGGACGCCACCTTGCGACAGATCGCCGAGCTGACCGCCGCCGGTTGCCAGATCGTGCGGGTCGCGGTGCCCAGTCAGGACGACGCGGAAGCGTTGCCCGCCATCGCCCGCAAGTCGCCGATTCCGGTGATCGCCGACATCCACTTCCAGCCCAGGTACGTGTTCGCCGCGATCAACGCCGGGTGCGCGGGGGTGCGGGTCAATCCCGGCAACATCAGGAAGTTCGACGACAGGGTCGGTGAGATCGCGCGCGCCGCGCAGGCCGCCGGTACGCCGATCCGGATCGGTGTCAACGCCGGGTCGCTGGATCCGAGGCTGCTGGCCAAGTACGGCGGCGTGTGCTCCGAGGCGCTGGTGGAGTCGGCGCTGTGGGAGTGCTCGCTGTTCGAGGAGCACGGCTTCACCGACCTGAAGATCTCGGTCAAGCACCACGATCCACTGGTGATGGTGCGTGCCTACCAACAGCTGTCGCGGCAGTGCGACTATCCGCTGCACCTGGGCGTCACCGAGGCGGGGCCGGCGTTCCAGGGCACCGTCAAGTCCACCGCGGCCTTCGCGATCCTGCTGCACCAGGGCATCGGCGACACGATCCGGGTGTCGCTGTCGGCGCCGCCGGTGGAGGAGGTCAAGGTGGGCGCCGCGATCCTGGAGTCGTTGGGGTTGCGGGAACGTCGGTTGGAGATCGTGTCGTGTCCGTCGTGCGGGCGGGCGCAGGTCGACGTGTACAAGCTGACCGAACAGGTGCAGGCGGCCTTCGAGGGTTTCCCGATTCCGTTGCGGGTGGCCGTCATGGGCTGTGTCGTCAATGGACCGGGCGAGGCGCGGGAGGCGGACCTGGGAGTGTCGTCGGGCAACGGCAAGGGGCAGATCTTCGTGGGCGGCGAGATCGTGGCGACGGTTCCGGACTCCCGGATCGTCGAGACCCTTGTGGACGAGGCGCTCAAGATCGCCGAGCAGCGCGGGATGGACTCAGACGGTCTCCAGGACGCCGAAGGCGTCGGGAAGGAGTGAGGCCACCGAGTGGTAGGCGGTGACCAGATAGGAGGCCACGCCCTTGGTGTCGACGCCGGTGAACCGGACGGCGATGCCGGGGGCGTACTCGTCGGCCAGGTCGGCGGCGCACAGGCCGACGACGCCGCCGTGGTCCTCGCCGACCCGCATCGCGATGATGGAGCCGCTGCCGTCGGCGTTTGCCGGGATCTTGTCGCAGGGCAGGATCGGGACGCCGCGCCAGGTCGGGGCGATCTGCTCCTCGACCCGGGTGGCGGGCGCGTGGACGCCGCGACGGTTGCACTCGCGGCCGAAGGCGGCGATGGTGCGCGGGTGGGCCAGGAAGTAGCCGGTGCGGCGGCGTCGGGACAGCAGCGCGTCCATGTCGTCGGGGGTGGGCGGGCCGGTGCGGGTGTACAGCCGCTGCCGGTTGTCCACGTTGTTCAGCAGCCCGAAGTCGGGGTTGTTGACGATCTCGTGTTCCTGTCGTTCCCGCAGCGCTTCGACGGTCAACCGCAGCTGTTGCTCCAGCTGGTCCATCGGGTCGTTGAACAGGTCGGATACCCGGGTGTGGACCCGCAGCACGGTCTGGGCGACGCCCAGCTCGTATTCGCGAGGGGACAGTTCATAGTCGACGAAGGTCCCCGGCAGCACCGGTTCGCCGTCGTGTCCGGCGGCGAGGTCGAGGCTGACCTCGCCGTGCTTGGTGAGCGGCGGCCGGGGCCGGTCGGGGCGCTCGGCGAGCCGTTCCCGCACGGTGGACAGGGTTTCGGCCACGGTGGCGGGATACAGTTCCAGCAGCGTGCACGGCGTGGTCGCCTTGAGCGTGAACGGCCAGGTCCCAGCCGCACCGGTGAGGACCTGGCCGCCGAAGTGGTCGCCATCGGCAGCGACTCCGACCAAAGTCGCGTCGCCGTAGCGGCCACGTCCCAACTTGTGGGCCTTTCCGTGTGCCAGGACCACCAGCCGGGTCTGTGGGCTCCCGGCCTCGGCTATCACGGTTCCGGACGCGACGTCGTGGCGCCGGAACCGTTGGGCCACTTCGGTCAGCACGTCCGGATCACCGAAGCCGCGCAAGCCGGGAATCTCGGTCAGGCTCGGCGGGAACACACCGAGCCCGTCTACCGGTCCCACCAGCGCCACCCGGCCTTCACCGACCGGGTAGCTCAGTCGCCGGTTCACCCGGTAGAAGCCACCGGAGACGGGTTTCCACGGCAGCACCCGCAACAGCCAGCGGGGCGTTCGCCCGGCCATGAACGGGACCGACTTGGTGGTCGTGGCCAGGTTGCGGGCCGCCGCCGTGGTCAGGCTGGAGACAGCGCCGTGGGATTCCGGTCGCCGGGACATGGGAGACACCGGGTTCACCGCCGTTCTTCGTGGAGTCGTCAGTCGGCCGGTCGTCCGATTTGGACGTTTTCGAGGACGCCGAGGGCGTCGGGTACCAGAACGGCCGCCGAATAGTAGGTGCTGACCAGGTAGGAGATGATGCCCTTCTCGTTGATGCCCATGAACCGCACCGAGAGCCCGGGCTCGTACTCGTCGGGCAGGCCGATCTGGTGCAGACCGACGACGCCCTGGTTCTCCTGTCCGGTGCGCATCAGCAGGATCGAGCTGACGTCGCCCTCGGTCACCGGGATCTTGTTGCACGGGTAGATCGGCACGCCCCGCCAGCCGGGCAGCCGGTGCCCGGCGACCTCGACCGCGTCGGGGTAGATGCCGCGGCGGCTGCACTCCTGCCCGAAGGCGGCGATGGTGCGCGGGTGGGCCAGGAAGAAACCCGGTTCCTTCCACACGATGGACAGCAGGTCGTCCATGTCGTCGGGAGTGGGCGGACCGGTGTCGGTGCTGATGCGCTGCTTGAGATCGGCGTTGTCCAGCAACCCGAAGCTCGGGTTGTTGACGATCTCGTTCTCCTGCCGTTCCCGCAGCGCCTCGACGGTCAGCCGCAGCTGCTGCTCGACCTGGTTCATCGGGTCGTTGTACAGGTCGGCGACGCGACTGTGCACCCGCAGCACGGTCTGGGCGACGTTGAGTTCGTACTCCCGTGGGGACAGTTCATAGTCGACGAAGGTCCCCGGCAGGTCGGGTTCGCCGTCGTGCCCGGCGGCCAGGTCGATGGCCGCTTCGTCGTCGTCGTTGCGCGGCAGGTCCGGCAGCGCCAGCAGCCGGTTGATGTGCTCGTTGAGCGGTTCGGAGTTGTCGACCAAGCCCCGCAGCGCGTCGCGCCGCATCACCAGCAGGGTGCACGGCGTCACCGCCTTGACGGTGTACGGCCAGCGTCCCGGTTCGGGGCGCAGGATGTCCTCGCCGAAGTAGTCGCCGTCGGCCAGCATCCCCAGTTTGGTGTCGTCGCCGTACTTGCCGGTGCCGATCTTGCTGGCTTTGCCGTGCGCCATCAGGAATCCGGTGTCGATGGTGTCCCCGACGGACACGATGACCTGACCGGCCTCGAAGTCCCGCTGTTCCAGCACCCCGGCGATCGCCTCGAGGGTGGGTTCGTCGTCGAATCCACGCAGCAGCGGCAACTCCGACAGCGTCGGCGGGATGACCTGGACCCGGTCCCCGACGTTGGAGAACTGGACCCGTCCGGTGCCCACGGCGTAGCTGAGCCGACGGTTCACCCGGAAGGTGCCGCCGTTGGTCTGCACCCAGGGCAGCAGCCGCAGCAACCAGCGCGAGGAGATGCCCTGCATCTGGGGCACGGTCTTGGTCGTCGTCGCCAGGTTGCGGGCCGCAGCGGTGCTGAGACTCAGCTGCGGGGACTCGGTCGCTTCCACATTGGCGTTGTCGTCAACGGAGGTCATGAGGGTGAGCACCACCGATCTTCGTGTTCGTCTGTCGAGCCGTCACTATCAGTCAAGTCCCCGGCGGTGGCGTCTGCCAAGGCCCGCCGACGAGACGGTGGTAAAACTCCGGCCCGAATTTGACAACTCCTCCCCCGCGACCACGCGAATCGGACCCCTTCGGACTGATAGGTCTTGATCCGTTGGGATGCAGCGCATTCGTCCGGGAGGAGAACACCATGACTACGCAGGCGCGGGTCCTGCCCACGGGGCCGGTCGGTCTGGGCACCGACCTGGCCCGGCTGTTCAGCGTGCCGCCGCCGAAGGCGGCGGGGAGCGCGGGCAAGGCGTCGCCGACCCCGAAGGGATCGGTCACGGTCCCGGAACTGTACTGTCCCGACGCGGTCCGCGACGACGCGGCGCTCGGCGCCGAGGTGGACCGGCGGCTGGCCGTGTGGGGTCGCGAGGAGATCGGGCTGCCGGACGAACACGTCGACAAGCTCGGCAAGTGCGGGTACGGGCGGCTGATCATGCTCACGCACCCCGACTGCGACGACCCCGACCGGCTGCTGGCCGCCGCGAAGTGCGCGGTGGCGGAGTGGTCGGTCGACGACCTGTACCTCGACGGCGACTCCGCCGAGCCGGAACCCGAACGGCTGGGCCCACGGCTGGCGTTGGCGTACGCGGCGATGGCCCCGGCGCGGGTTCCGCCGCCGCCGTACCGGGAACCGGTCAAGGAACGGATCCGCGAGGACCTGTGTCTGCGGATGATCCATTCCGCGTGGAAGAACCTGGCCCGCTACGCCAGCCACACCCAGGTGTTCCGGCTGCGCCACGAGCTGGCCGTCATGTTCGTCGCCTACAACCAGGAAGCCGAGTGGCACATCACCGAGCGGGTGCCGCCGACCTGGGAGTTCCTGCTGCACCGGTGGGAGAACGCGTTCTGCCCCTGCATGGTGCTCACCGACGTCGTCGGTGGCTACGAGGTGCCGGTCTTCGAGTACGCCGATCCCCGGGTGCGACGGGTGTTCACCACCGCCGGGGTCGCCAGCGTGCTGGTCAACGACCTGTACTCGCTGGAGAAGGAGAAGGAGATCAACGGCTTCGACTACAGCCTTCCGGGAGTGCTGGTCGCGCAGGACGGCTGCACGCTTCAGGAGGCGGTGGACCGCACCGCCGAACTGCACGACGAACTGGTCCGGTTCGTGGAGTCGGAGTCGGCGCTGTTGAGCGCGAACCACACGCCGATGCTGGCCCGATTCCTCACTGGAGTGTGGAACTGGATGGGCGGCGGCAAGGAATGGCACGCCACCTCCCGCCGGTACCACAAGCAAGAGTCCGACAACTCAGACGCCGCGTGAAAGGTTGAAACCCATGAGTGTCCCGACAGCGTTGAGTCCATACCAGAACTCGGTCGCCGACTACTGGAACGCCGAGAAGAACCCGGTCAACCTCCGGCTGGGCGAGGTGGACAACGTCTTCCATCACCACTACGGCATCGGCGAAGCCGACATGTCGGTTCTGGACGGTCCCGCCGAGACCCGGGAGGAGCGCGTCATCCGGGAGTTGCACCGTTTGGAGGGCGCGCAGGCGGAGCTGCTGCTCAGTCACCTGGGGCCCGTGAGGCCGACGGACCGGTTGCTGGACTCCGGTTCGGGGCGCGGCGGTTCCAGTTTCCTCGCCAACGAACGGTTCGGCTGCCGGGTCGACGGGGTCTCCATCTCCGAGTCCCAGGTGGACTTCGCCAACCGGCAGGCCGACGAGCGCGGCGTGGACGACCGGGTGCGGTTCCACCTGAAGAACATGCTGGACACCGGTTTCGAGTCGTCGGCGTTCGCGGCGATCTGGAACAACGAGTCCACCATGTACGTCGACCTGAGCCTGCTGTTCGCGGAGTACGCGCGGATGCTGCGTCGCGGCGGCCGGTACGTGTGCGTCACCGGCTGCTACAACGACGTCTACGGCCTGCCGTCACGCGCGGTCAGCCAGATCAACGCCCACTACATCTGCGACATCCACCCGCGCAGCACCTATTTCCGGGAGCTGGCGGCCAACCGGCTGGTGCCGGTGGCGGTGCGGGACCTCACCGCCGCGACCATCCCCTACTGGGAGCTGCGGGCCAAGTCCGCGGTGGCGACGGGGATCGAGCAGACCTTCCTGGACGCGTACCGCAGCGGCAGTTTCCAGTACCTGCTCATCGCCGCTGATCGGGTGTGACTCCCGGCAGGACGGTCGCGGCGTCGACGCCGGGCAGCGGTTCCCAGAAGTCCGGTCCGGGGGCGGCCTCCAGCGTGGTGCGCTCGCCGCCGAGCCACGGGGCTTCGACGGCCAGCCGCCAGGAGTGCAGCAGCATCCGGGTGGCGGGGTTCTTGTCGTACAGGGAGTCGCCGGTGATGGCAAATCCGGTCCACGCCAAGTGAACCCGGATCTGGTGGCGGCGCCCGGAGATGGGGCGCACCGCGAGCAGCGACAGGCCGTCGCCCGTCCACAGTGTGTCGTACTCGGTGACGGAGGGGTAGGTCTTGACGTGGGTGAACACGTCGGTCTCGGGGACGGTCCAGTCGGTGCCGGTGTTGGTGATGGCCTCGCGCGGTGCCGCGACCCGGACCCGGTTCTTGCGGCCGACGCTCAGTGGCAGGTCGATGCGGGCGGCGGCGGGGACCTCGGCGGAGTTGACGACCGCCAGGTAGGTCTTGTCGACGGTGCGCTTGTTGAACTGGCGGGTCAGTACGCCGTGGCATTTCAGGTCGCGGGCGAACAGGACCAGGCCCGAGGTGGCCTTGTCGATGCGGTGGACCGGGTGCAACTTGTCCCCCGCCTCGGCCGCCAGCCGGGCCACGTCGGTGTCGTGGCGTTCTCCCATCACCGAGATGCCGGTGGGTTTGTTCAACGCCAGTACCTGGTCGTTGTCCACAAGCGCGTATTTGTCGACGATGCTCTTCCAGTCTTCCCCGGTCACCGGGGAAGTCTATGCTGGCTGGTCGGCCGAACCCAAGCTGACTCAACGAATTAGCCCCGGTCGATAGATTCCGCTTATAGTTCACAGTGTGTTCGACCCGCGACAGTTGAGGACCTTTCGAGAGGTGGTTCGCACCGGCTCGTACTCGGCCGCCGCGCGTCGACTGGGCTATACCCAGCCCGCCATCACACAGCAGATGCGGGCGCTGGAACGGGAAGCCGGAACGGTTCTGTTCACAAGGGTGGGTCGCCGGATGCGGCTGACCGAGGCCGGGCAGGCGCTGTCCAAACACGCCGAGGTGATCCTGGAGAACCTCGCCGACGCCCACGGGCAGATGGACGCCTACAGCCGTCTGCGAGCCGGGACGGTGCGGTTGTGCGCGTTCCCCAGTGCCAGCGCGACCCTGGTGCCCGACGCGCTGGCCCGGATCACGGCCAGCCATCCGGGCGTCCACGTCGAGTTGCATGAGGACGAACCACCCGAGTCGCTGCACCGCCTGGTGCACGGCGAATGCGACGTGACGCTGGCGTTCACCTATCCGGGGCTGCGGGAGGCGGTGCCCGAGGAGGTGGTCGAGATCCCGCTGCTGGAGGACCAGCTCACGGTGGTGCTGCCGGTGGGGCACCGGCTGGCGCGGCGGCAGACGGTGAAGCTGGCGGAACTGTCGCAGGAACGGTGGATCGCGGGCTGCCTGCGGTGCCGGGCGAACCTGCTGCACGAGTGCGCCGAGCAGGGGTTCGCGCCGCGGATCGCGTTCACCACCGACGACAACCTGGTGGTGCAGAGCCTGGTGGCCCGGGGGCTGGGCATCGCGATGATGCCGGGGCTGGTGTTCAACTTCCTGCGGCACCGCCGCATCGCGGTGCGGGCGCTGGAACCGGCGTCGCGGCGGCAGGTGTTCGCCTACCTGCTGCGCGAGCATCGGGACATCCCGGCGACGTCGCTCCTCGTCGACGAGCTCAAGGTCGCGGCGGCCAACCGGACCGGCTGCTGACTATAAGCGAAGCTTGGGTGGGCGCCAAGAAACCGTTGTCGACAACGTGGACGGTCGCGAGCCAGGATATCGGGTATGTCGACCACCACAGCGTTTCGCGCACCCGAGGTCACCGCGCGGCTGGCACACCTCGTCGGCCGCGTCCGGGAGGCGGTCTCGCGGGGACTGCCGCCGCAGCAGACCGCCGAGCTGGTCGCCGATCGGCTGGCGCCGCACATGGGGGCGCCGGGGCTGCTCACCGACGAGCAGTGCGTCGGCGACCCGTCCTGTTACCGGCAGCACCTGCTGCACGCCGAACACGACGGCAGCTTCTCGCTCCTGGCGCTGGTGTGGCTGCCGGGGCACCAGACCCCCGTACACGACCACGTCTCCTGGTGTGTCACCGGCGTCCACCGTGGACAGGAGAGTGAACGACGATACCGGCTGGTTCCCGGCTCCCCCGCCAGGCTCGTCGCCACGGCGGACGTCGTCAACCCCCAGGGGACCGTGTGCGGGTTCGCCCCGCCCGGCGACATCCACAAGGTGCGGAACGCCACCGCCCACAAGGCGATCTCGCTGCACGTCTACGGCGCCGACATCTCGCGGATCGGCTCCAGCGTGCGGCGCACCTACCAGATTTAGTTAGCGGACGGCGCGATCGCCGGTTAGCCTCGGCATCTGTGAGGCTGATTTCGGTGAACGTGGGCAAGGTGCGCGACAATCCGTGGAAGTCGGGTGCCGATCGCACCGGTATCGACAAGCGGCCGGTCGAGGGACCCGTCGCGGTCGCGGCCCCGGGGCCCAAGGGCACCGGGGCGGTGGGCCTGGCGGGCGATCGGGTCTATGACGTCAAGCACCACGGCGGTGACATCCAGGCCGTGTACGCCTACTCCCAGGAGGATTACGGGTACTGGGAGACCGAGCTGGGACGCACGCTGCGGCCGGGCATGTTCGGGGAGAACC
Organism: Stackebrandtia nassauensis DSM 44728; assembly: GCF_000024545.1. Classification (GTDB taxonomy): domain Bacteria; phylum Actinomycetota; class Actinomycetes; order Mycobacteriales; family Micromonosporaceae; genus Stackebrandtia; species Stackebrandtia nassauensis. The sequence goes on along the minus strand of NC_013947.1, from coordinate 2,106,283 downwards.
TCACCACCGAGGGACTGGTGGTCAGCGACGCCGTGGTCGGGGAACGCTGGCGGATCGGCGCCGACGTCGTATTGCAGGTCACCGTCCCGCGAGTCCCGTGTGGAACGTTTCGGGGCTGGATGGACGAGAAGGGCTGGCTGAAGACCTTCACCGCCGCCGCCCGTACCGGCGCCTATCTGTCGGTTGTGGAGCCGGGCGAGATCCGGGCCGGGGACGACATCACCGTCGAGTCGCGCCCCGAGCACGGCGTCACCGTGTCGACGGTGTTTCGGGCACTGATGACCGACAGGTCGCTGCTGCCTGAGATCCTTACCGCGCCAGAGCTTCCCGACGAGACCCGGCGGCAGGCGAACCGGCGGCTCTCACAGTGAATCGGAGGATGTCCATGCTCTCCCACCCCCTCGGCGACGGTTTCGAACTGCGCAGCCTGGAACCCTGGCACCATCGCGAGTTCGCCGACTTCCTCGACCGGGCCCGCGATTTCATCTCGCCGTGGCTGCCCTGGGCCAAGATCGTCACCGGTGAGGAGGCGGCCAAGAAGTGGCTGTACGACCGGGCCTTCAAACGCGTCGAGGACGCCTTTCACATGTACGGCATCTGGCAGGGTGAACGGCTGGTCGGCGGCGTGGTGTTCCGGATCTTCGACACCGCCGACAAGGTGTGCGAGATCGGGGCGTGGCTGTCGCCGGAGGTGACCGGGCGCGGGCTGATGACCAAGTCCTGTGTCCACATGATCGACTGGGCGGTCCACGAGCGCGGCATGAACCGGGTCGAGTGGCGCTGCGAACCGGCCAATGTGGCCAGCCGGGCGGTGGCTCAGCGGCTGGGGATGCGGCTGGACGGGACGCTGCGGCAGGCGTACGTCAACACGGCGGGCGATTTCGTCGACGCCGAAGTGTGGTCCATTCTGGCCGATGAGTGGAAGCGGCGGTGACCGGACTCGGCGGGCTGTTGGAGCGGTATCGCACCGCCCGGCCCGCCGCTCGGGCCGGGGTCGCGGGCGTCGTCGCGATCCTGCTGCTGGCCGCCGGACTCGCCGTCGCGGCCCGCAACCACCCCCGGGCACCGGATTCGCAGGCCGAGGTCGACCGGGTCGGTGAGCGGCTCGATGCCGCCAACCCGTGGGAGGCGCGGGCCAAATCCCGCGACGACGGTACGGTGCGGGTGCGGGAGTGGGGTTTCGCGCGACTGTCCGAACCGGAGGTTCGCGGGAAGATCGGCTACGCGGTGAGTGTCGTCGTGGAGAACACCAGCCGCGTCGACGCGGTCGTCCCCCGGCTCGACTTCGACGTGCGCGACGAGGCCGGACGACCGGCCGAGCTCAACGACGTCAACGACGGCGTCACCGATCAGGTGATCCCGCCGGGAGTCCGGCTCGGTATCACCGGGACCATTCACCTGGACGAACCGGTCGCCGAGGAGGTCTCGGTGAGTCCGGGTGTCTCGGACTGGTACCCCGCCCGCGAGGACATCGGCGAGGTCGAGGCCGTCGACGTCCGGGTTCGCGAGGACGACGACTCGCTGCGGGTCGGCCTCGAATCGTCCTATGACATGACGCTGCTGGCGCCGACGTTTCAGGCGCTGTTCCGGGACGAGGCGGGGAATCTGGTCGGCGGCACCCGACTGTTCTCCTCGGACTTCAACGCGACGGTGCCACCGGGGTCCTCTCGACACGACTTCGCACTCGAGACCTGGCCCGAGGACGCCGATCCGGACGCCATCGAGGTGTACGTCCTGTATGACTGGACGGTGTTCGGCTTCTAGGGGCAGGTGTCGGGGGTTTCGTAGGGATACGTGAAGACCAGGGCCGCCTCGGTCGACAACCGGAACCCCAGCATCGCCCAGTCGAAGTCACACTCGACGCTCTTGGTCTCGCCGTCCACGGTGGCGGTCAGTGCGACGCCCACCGGCCGTCGCACCACGGGCTGGAAGTACCCCAGCCCCGAATCCGCGTAGAACAGCTCCAGGTCGTCGTCGAGCTTCCAGGTGACCGCGTCGCCGTCGATCGCGTGCTCGTCACCGTCCAGTTCGATCTTCGCGTCGGTGCCGAACGGGCAACCGTCCGGAAGCCGCTCGGTCCGGTTCTCACATTCCGACAGGATCTCGCCGACACGGTCCTCGGCCAGCTCGGCACCGGTGTCGGTCAGTTCCAGCCACGGCGTGTACGGCACGAAGGAACTGCTGTCGCCAGGCGGCAGCCAGGTTCGGGTGGCGTCGACGGCCCGCACCATTTCGTCGCCGTCGAAGAACGCGTAGGTGCCGGGGAACAGTCGCAACTGGATTCCGCTGGTCTCGGTCACGCCACTGGCGGGTTCGTGGTCACGCATCGTCACCGTGACCCCGTTGAGGCTCAGGCTGACCGCTTCCCGGTCGTCGCCGGAGCGCACCGGCGGCCGGGCCAGATACAGCGGCACGAAGGGGTTGGTGATCCGCCATTTCCCGGCCCGGGACAACTCCAGCCGGAACAGCCCGTCCCGGCGACCGTCCGGCCCGGCGATCGACGCGTCCACAATGGCTCGTTTGCTCGACTGCACGCGGGTCTCGACCGAGGTGATCCGCCAGTTGGCGCGCAACGCGTCGGCGCGCAGGAAGGAGTCGCGCGGGTCGCCCTGCTTCGGCTTCACCGTCGCCAGTTCCAGGGCCTCGGTGGTGTCGCCGTCGCGGAGGGCGCCGAGGTAGTCGGTCACGACGTCGTCGGGGTCGCCGCCGACGACCTCGACGAACGACACGACGGCGACGGCCAGCACCGCGAGCGCCACGGCGTAGGCGGTGATCCACCGCGACCGTGGCGATCCCGGCGACCGCTCGCCGCCGTCGGCGGCCTCGTCCGGCTCGTCGTCGAGCCGTATCTCGGTCATGGTCGTTAGGCGGCGTTCGCCTGCGCGATCGCGTCGATCTCGAGTTTGCAGTGCGGGTTGACGAGGTTGCTGACCTCCACCAGCGACGCGGCCGGGCGCGGCTGCGGCAGGACGGAGCGCAGGATCTCGCGTACCGCCTCCAGGTCGTCGATGTCGCGCAGGAAGTAGGTCAGTTTCACCACGGCGGTCCAGTCGAGGCCGTGTTCGTCCAGTTTGGTCTCGATGTTGTCCAGGACGAGTTTGGTCTGGGCGGCGATGTCGGGGGGTACGGTGCCGTCGACGTCAACGGGCAGTTGTCCGGAGATGAAGACGAGGGTCCCGGTGGCGGTGCGGGACGGGCTGAATACCGGAGAGGTGTCTGTCACGGTCGAATTCTGCCACTAGACGGAAATGTTGTTACCCGTTGAGTGGCGGAGCCCACTGACCATTGACTTCAACTTAACTTGATGTTCAAAACTGTGCGAGTACCCACCATCACAACTGACGGAGTCCTTCGATGAAAGCTGTTCGACTGTACGAGTTCGGTCCGGCGGAGAACCTCAGGTACGAGACCGTGCCCGATCCCGAGCCCGGCCCCGGCCAGGTCCGGATCCGGGTGGCGGCCGCGGGCGTGCACTTGATCGACACGGTGCTGCGCGCCGGAACCTACGACGGCGCGGTGATGAAGCCGCCGCAGCTGCCGACGATTCCCGGCCGCGAGGTCGCCGGGACCGTCGAGGCGCTTGGCGAGGGAGTTGACACGTCCTGGTTGGGAGCGCCGGTGGTGACACACCTGGGTATGGCTCCGGGCGGGTACGCCGAACTGGCGGTGCGCGACGTGGACGCGGTGCACCGGCTGGCGCCGGACACCGGTTTCGACAAGGCGGTGGCCATGATCGGCACCGGCCGCACGATGTTGGGCGTGATGGAGATGGCGAAGGTGACCGACGAGGACGTCGTTCTGGTCACCGGGGCCTCGGGTGGCATCGGGACGCTGATCGTGCAGTACGCGCGCAGTCTGGGCGCGACGGTCGTTGGTGCCGCCGGTGGACCGGACAAGACCGCGCGGGTGCGGGACAACGGCGCCGACGTCGCCGTCGACTACACCGAGGAGGACTGGACCGAGAAGGTTCGCGAAGCCTTGGGCGACAAGGAGATCACGGTGGCGTTGCTGGGTGGGCGCGGTGGTTCGGTCGCGCGGGACTCCTTCGGGCTGCTGGCCGACGGCGGCCGGGTCGTCACCTACGGCGGCGGGCTCGACGAGGCCGACCAGCCGTCCAAGGAGGAGCTGGCGAAGCGGTCCATCAGTGTCGACTCGCCGTTGGGTCCGTTCATGATGAAGCGGCCCGGCGGGATCCGAAGCCTGGAGGAAAAGTCACTGGCCGCGCTGGCCGAGGGTCGGCTCGACCCGGCCACCCAGACCTTCCCGCTGGAGCAGGCCGCGCAAGCCCATGCGGCGCTGGAGAACCACGACACCATCGGCAAGGTCGTGCTACTGCCCTGACGCGGAACCCTCGTGGCTCACGGCGACGTTCCCGACGCCGCCGTGAACCACGGTTTCAGTATCGGACGGTGATCTCGCGGGCCGGACCGTCCACGGTGATCTGTCCACCGTAGGGCAGGATCGACATCGGGTCAGTGTGTCCGCATTCGACGTTGAAGACGGTCATGACGCCGGGCGCGTAGGCGTCCATCGCCTTGATGACCGCTTCCCGCTGTGCGTCGACGTACTGGCGCCGCTGCTCGTCGTCGTGGGGTTTGTCGAAGGACCAGCCCTTGGCCCGGCCCATGAGCAGCGCGGAACAGCGCCCCAGGATGCCGCGTTCGCCGAGGTTGCGCAGGATCCGGAACACCTCCTCGTCGGGTGGCAGTTCCTCGGTGGTCTCGAAGAACAGCACCGAGCCGTCGAGGTAGTCCAGCGGCGGCATCGCCAGGTCGGCCATCGCCAGCCAGGCCACGATCTCCAGGCAACCGCCCCAGGTTCGTCCATTGACGACGGAATCGGCGTTGCGCCAGATCCAGCCCTCCGAGGGGAACATCTCCGGCTCGGAGTCGAAGGTCGCGGGGTCCTCCCAGGGCCGGTTGACGTCGGTGAAGTCCGGGGAGGGACGCAGCGTGAACTCCGCCGAGTCGAACAGCGAGGCGCGCAGCGACTCCTCCGTTATCGGGTGCAGCGCCCCCGCGCGTCCGAACTCGGTCATGACGGCGCCGCCGTAGTAGCTGACGATGCCCAGGCTGGACAGGTAGGCGTGCAGGTTGGTGTTGTCGCTGTAGCCGAAGAACGGCTTGGGGTTGGCGCGGATCACGTCGGCGTCCAGGTGTTTGAGCACCGTGATCTGGTCGTCGCCGCCGATGCTGGTGACGATCGCCTTGATGGACTCGTCGGCGAAGGCCGCGTGCAGATCAGCCGCGCGTTCGGCGGGGCTGGAACCCATCTTGCGGGTGGTCGGGTACTCCACCGGCACCAGCCCGAAGACGTCGCGAAGCCGCTCCAGCCCGAGCTCGAACGGCAGCGGCAGGATGCCCGGCAGACCGGAGGCGGGCGAGACGACGGCGACCCGGTCACCGGGTTCGGGCTTGGCGGGATAGACGGGAATCTGCATGGCCATGACCCTAGCGGCGCCGGGCCGCGAAGGCCGCCGAATTTCGGGCTACCACGCAGCGTCCAGTGTATCGGCATAATGCAGTATTGAATCCTCCTCTCCCGGGAGGGTGAGGATTTCTGGCTCACGCTGCCTGGCCAACCAACGGTTGGGCGGGTCTTATGCGATCAACACCAGCCGGGAGGAAACCAGCCCGGATAAGCATCACGCGCGCGGAGTTCTTATCCCTGGGGGATACTGCTCCGCACGCGATACATGTGTAGGTGCGCTGGGACAGTGGCAGTGCGTGCTTGGTTCTTGCTCCGCAATGACCGCAATCCATGGTGGTATGCGCGGGATGGACAAGGACTAGTCGGCGGCCGTGTTTGGCCACCATCACGACGAGTTCGCGTTTGGCGGCCCCGATCGCCGCATCAGCGGCTTTACGTGCCATCGTCGATCTCGCTAGAAACTTGGGTTTGAAGTCCTCAACCGCGATCCGATCGTGATCGCGCACGACGGTTTTCGCCCACTTGCGCGCCGTGTCCTGCCGCTGCCGGGCCACCTTCTTATGCGTCTTCGCCGCCAGCTGTTTGGCATGTCGGTATCTCTTTGACCCGGGCTGCCCCCGCTCCGGTTTGCGTCGAGCCATCATCCGCTGATAGCGAGCGAGTTTCGCCGCTGCTGTCTTGCCGTACTGCGCGTGGGAAAGGTCGTGGTCATCTGATGTGGTAGTCGCGATCTCGCGGACTCCCCAGTCGACACCGATATCCCGCCCAGTCGAGGGCAGGGCTTCGGTGGCCGTGGTGACAACGAAGGAGGCGTACCAGTGCCCGACACTGTCCCGGTACACGCGCACACTCGACGCTTCGCCGGGGAGTTCCCGCGACCACACCACGCCCACACCGATTCCACCAGCCAAATACAAGCGGCCGTCCTTAATGCGGAAACCATGCCGCGTGTAATTCAAGCTAGGCCGCGACACATATTTCTTCTTGTACCGAGGCTTCCCCGCCCGCTGCCACACCGGCACACGAGCCTTGATGTCTGCTAGCGCCTTGGCACGAGACTTTGCGAAATCCCGAATGACCTGCTGCTGCACGACGCTAGAACCCTCACGCAACCACGCCACTCTTGCACGGGCAGTAGTCAGCATTTTGGACAATCGAGCCGGACCACATTCCTCACCCTCGATGTGAGCTTTCTTCGACCGGGCCACCGATTCGTTCCACACCCACCGACAGCGCCCCCACTCACCCAACAACGCTGCCCGCGCGCTAGATGACACCCGCAGCCGATATGCATACCGGACACGCGAGGTTTGGGCTGCCAAAGTGGTCACGCACGCGAACCTACCGTTAGGGTACGACGACCCTCGGATACGAGCACACGCGCGCTTGACCGTCTGGGTCATGCCTGACACGATTACGGGATCTGCGCCCGTGAACACTTTGATCGCCCTCGTCAATAGGAGGCCACGTGGACGGCGACTTTGACGTGATCGTGGTCGGTGGCGGGCACAACGGCCTGGTCGCGGCGGCGTATCTGGCCAAGGCCGGGCTGAAGGTGTGCGTGTGCGAGGCCCGCGAGGTCGTCGGCGGGGCGGCCGTCAGCGAACACCCCTTCGGACCCCAGTACACCGTCACCAGCCTGTCCTACGTGGTCAGCCTGCTGCCGCAGGACCTCGTCACCGACCTCAACCTCAAGGAGCATGGCTACCACGTCTATCCACAGGGGCCGTACTTCGCGCCCCGCCGGGAGGGCGGCTACCTGAGCCTGCCCGAGGATCCGAAGGAGCGGCACGCCAAGATCGCCGAGTTCTCGGCCAGGGACGCCGACGCCTACGAGGAATGGGACGCCTGGCTGTCGCAACTGGGCGGACTGCTGGGGCCGCTGCTGGAACGCATCCCGCCCAAGCTGGGCTCGCGCCGTCCGATGGACCTGGTGCGGCAGGCCGGGCTGCTGAAGCAGTTGCGCGGCATCGACACCCGCGCGGCCGTCGACATCACCCGGATCATGACCGACAGCATCGCCGACCTCATCGAGGAACGCTTCGAGTCCGAGGCGCTGCGGGGCCTGCTGGCGGTGTCGGGCTGCATCGGCACCTGGGCGGGCCCGCGCTCGGCGGGCACCGCGTACGTGATGCTGCACCACCACATCGGCGACATCGGCGACGGCAACACCGGCGCCTGGGGCTTCCCGCGCGGCGGCATGGGCGGCGTGACGCAGGCGCTGGCGCGCTCGGCCCGGCAGTTCGGGGCCACGATCCGCACGGCATCCCGGGTCGCGCGCATCAACGTCGACAACGGACGCGCCATCGGCGTCACCCTGGACAACGGCGACGAGCTGCGCGCCGCCACCACCATCACCACCGCCCACCCGCGCGTCACCTTCACCGACCTCATCGACGCCGGGGAACTGCCGGACGACTTCCTGGCCGACATCAACCGCTGGAAGACCCGCAGCGGCACCGTGAAGATCAATCTCGCGGTCGACAAGCTGCCCACCTTCACCAGTCACCCCGAGTTCGACCCGTGGGTCCATGGTGGAACGATCGTGCTGGCCGAGTCGCTCGACGACATCGAGAACGCCTACCAGCAGGCGGTTTCCGGCAAACCCGCCGAGTTCCCGTTCGCCGACGTGTGCATTCCCAGCGTCTTCGACGACTCGCTGGCACCCGAGGGGCACCACGTGGTCTCGATGTTCACGCAGTGGGTGCCGCACACCTGGGCGTCCGAACCGGACGCCGAGGGCCTGAGCGACTATGCCAACCGGGCCGTGGCCCGGATGGAGGCCATCGCGCCGGGCTTCACCGACTCCATCATCGACTTCCAGGTGATCGGCCCGCACGAGATGGAGACCGAGTACGGACTGGTGGGCGGCAACATCTTCCACGGCGAGCTCACCCCCGGGCAGCTGTTCCACGCCCGTCCGGCGGCCGGTTTCGCCGACCTGCGCACCCCGCTGAAGGGCCTGTACCAGGCCGGATCCTCCACCCACGGCGGTGGCGGCGTCACCGGGATCCCGGGCCGCAACGTGGTTCGGCAGATCCTGGCGGACCGGCGGCGGCCGTGGCGCAGGTAGCCTCCCGGCTTCGGGTGCCATAATCCGGCCATGGTTTCCCCACCCCAGGCCTCCGGCGACAAGATGCCCATCCGGGTCCGTCCGCAATCGGGACCGGAGGTCCTGTGCCCCAGCGCCGCCGATCTGACCGCGATGATCCGCCGGATCGGCGGGGAGGGTGACCACTTCCTGGTCCTGGAACGGGTTCCGTACGCGCCCCGGGAGTTCATCCAGGTCTACCGGGACGAGGACAATCCCTTCAATGTGGAGTACCGGGACGGTGGCGCGCAGCAGTACGACACCGAGATCAGCGATCCCGAGGACGTCGCGCTGGTCTTCTCGGTGTGGGCCCGCCGGGAACCGGAGTGGAAGTCCGGAGTGGACTGGCGACCGAGCTATCTGCATCCGGACGTGGAGGTGACGCCGTTGAGCGAGGCGGCGGCCCGGTCGGCGACCGAACGGGCCCGGCGCTACCTCGACGAGGGGTTCCTGAGCTTCGAGGCGATGGCGCAGGAGATCTCGGACTGCGCCGAACGCGACGAGCCGGTCACCATCGAGCAGGCCGAGATCCTGTTGGAACCACTGTGGATCGAACGGGTGGAGCAGCAGCGCTCCTGGCCCGACGTCACCGATGTGGACCGGATCGCGGCGGCCTTCGCGCAGCTCGACGACTCCGGCGTCACCGCCAGGATGCACTTCAGCTGCTGCATGAACTGCGGCACCGGGGAGATCGCCGCCGAGCGGGCCGCGGGCGACCACGGCTACGTGTTCTTCCACTACCAGGACACCGAGAACGCCGTCGGCGGCGAGCTGTACCTGGCCTACGGTTCACACGCGGGTGACGACGTCGAGGGCGAGGCCGTCGGCCAGGAGGTCGTCAAGGCCCTGCAGGCGGCGGGGCTGAGCACCGAATGGGACGGATCGATCCGGCAACGCATCCGCGTCGTCGGCCTGGACTGGAAGAAGCGACTGCGATGAACTCCCCCGAAGCCGAAGACGTCCCACCGCTGGACGACAAGAAGACCGCGTACATACGGCAATACGCGCAGGAGATCATCGACGAGGGTTTCACGACCTTCGCCGAGTTGACGCAGGACGTCTGGGAAGGCGTCGAGGATGAGTTCCCGCACGCCGAGGAGTTGGACGAGGAACCGATCACCGAGGCACAGGTGACGGCGCTACTGAAGCCGATGTGGCGAGATCGACTGGCGGAGCAAGAGTCCTGGCCCGCGGTGACCGATGTGGACCGGCTGACGGCCGTGTTCGATCGCCTGGACGCGAGCGGCGTCACCGCTCGGATGAACTTCTCCTGCTGCATGACCTGCGGCCCCGGCGAGATCCGTGGCGAAGCCGCCGAAGGCGATCACGGCTACGTGTTCTTCCACTCGCAGGACACCGCGAGGGCCGTCGACGGAGACCTGTTGCTGGCTTACGGCACCTACTCCCGCGACCCGGAGCACGGCGCGGCGGTCGGGCGGGAGGTCGTCGCCGCCCTCACCGAAGCCGGGTTCACCACCGAATGGAACGGTTCGGTCAAACATCGCATCGCGGTGACCGGCTTGGACTGGAAGAAGCGGCTGCCGTAGCCGTCACGGCCTGACGGCCGCCAGCACGTAGTCGACGATCTGGTCGGCGTAGGCGTGCGTGATCGGCGCGGTCGAATGCAGCCAGCGGTGGTGGATCGGGCCGAACAGCAGCTCCACCACCACGTCCAGGTCGGCGTCGGCGCGCAGCTGCCCGGCCCGCTGGCCTGACCGCAGCCGCTCCTTGGTGGCGGTGATGGCGGGCAGCAGGAACGCCTCGCGGGCCTCGGCACCGAACTCGGGGTCGTGCTGGGCCTCGGCGATCATGACGCGGGCCGGGCCGTCGTAGCGGGGGTTGTTGCACTCGTCGGCGATGGCGCGCATGACGATCCTGAGGTCGGCGTCCAGGTCGCCGGTGTCGGGGAAGTCGACCTCGTCCTCCTGGGTCTCGGCGTTGAGCCGGAAGGCGTCCAGGACCACCGCGCTCTTGGTGGGCCACCACCGGTAGATGGTCTGTTTCCCGGCTCCGGCGCGGGCCGCGATCGCCTCGATGGTGAGTTTGGCGTAGCCGACCTCGGCCATCAGCTCCATGGCCGCGGTGAGGATGGCTTCGCGGGAGCGCTGGCTGCGCCGGGACGCGTCGGGTTTTCGGGTGGCCTCCGTCATAGGAAATATTCTAGACGAGACGTTTCGTCTCATGTATGTTAGTGTCCAAGTCAAGCGAGACGAACCGTCTCGTCTTGGAAGTTCGAAACCTTGGAGGACCGCAATGCTGATTCGCAACACGACCTGAGATCCCCACTCGCCCAGAACATTCACGACTTTCAGGAGAATCAGATGAGCAAGGGACGCGGAAACGACATGCTCGGCGTTGGCGGACAACGTCGCAAACTGTCGAAGAACGATCTGCGCGGCAAGGGTTTCGGCGGCGGCAAGCACGGCCACGACCCGATGGCCGCCAAGCGGGAGCTGATCCAGCGACTGCAGGCCAAGCGCGGGTCGAAGCGTTAGGACGACAGCGGACGGGCGTTCTCCATCGTGGAGGACGCCCGTCCGGCGTGTCTGAGGGTCAGGGCTGGGACAGGAAGCGGCGGATGGCTTCGGTGCGGGGTGTGTCGAAGCGGGAGTAGTAGGCGAGGGCTCGTTCGGCGTGCTGGACGGCGTTTTCGTTGTCCCCCTTGGCGGACGCGACCCGGGCCAGGCCCCAGTCGGCCTTGGCGCGCAGCACGGCCGAATCGCGGCTCTCGGCGAGGTCCGCCACCGCGCTGAGCTGTTCGAACGCGTCCTCGTCGTGACCGCGTGCCAGGCACACCTCTGCCATCGTCAGCAGGTTCTCCGCCCGCAGCTCGGGACGTTCGGTGTCGCCCAGCAATTCCATGGACGTGACGCAGGACTTCCACGCCTCGTCCCACAGTTCCCGCGCGATCAGGTCGCTGGCGATCTCGGAGTGCATCTGAACCTGTCCCACCGAGTGACCGTGGGTCTCGTACGCGGCCAACGCCCGTTCATGAAGCCGTTGGGCCTCGACGGGATCGCCCTCACCGCGTTTCACGTTTCCCCAGTGCGCGTCGAGACTCATCCGAGCGAACGCGTCATCGGAGCCGGTCAGCAGTTCCCCGGCCCGCTCCAACTGAAGCCGGGCTTCGGCGATTCGGCCGCTCTCGCACAGTGAACCGGCCATGTAGACGCAGATGAGCCGTTCGAGTTCGACGAGTCCATTGTCGGCGGCCAGCGCGAGCGCCTCGCCGCGCAACTCGACAGCCCGGTCATATTCGCCGGAGTGCCCATGCACGAGAGCGAGGTTGGACAGGCTGGAGACGATATAGCGGGCGTCGCCGAGCTCGCGCCGAACGGCCAACGCCTGTTCGTGGAGCCGTTCGGCCATGCCGACGTCCCCCCAAGCCTGATAAGCCCCTGCGAGCTTGTTGAGAAAGTAGCCCTCACACTCCCGATCGCCGATCCGGCGGGCACTGCCCAGACCCCATTCCCCGATACGGTCCAGGTCGTGGTCAGCATGATGGTGGCTGTAGTAGGCCGACATCGCCGCCGCCATCTCCGCGCAGTGACGGTCCATCCGGTGCTCGTTGGCGGATCGCAGCATCGCCTTCAGGTTGGGCAGTTCGGTGCCGAACCACGCGGACGCCTCGGCCCGCGTTCGCCACGGGGACTCGGGCGGGTCGACGGCTTCGATCAATCTTGGGTAATACCCCACATAGGAGTCGTACTGCGAAATAGCGTGACGCAGCATGACCGCGGCGGTGTCGTACAAGCGCGTCCGAGCGGCCTCGACTTCGGCGGCCGTCTCGGTCTCGGTCGCGATGGTCGCCGCGTAGTGGCGCATCAGGTCGTGGAACCGGTACCGTCCCGGCTCGGCGCTGCGCAACAGGTGCGCGTCGACCAGGTCCTCCAGCATCCGATCGGCCGCCTCCGGCGCGACGTCGGCCAAGGCCGCCGCGAAGGTGGCATCGAAGTCCTGCCCGGGAAACAGGCCCAGCAGCCGGAACATCCGGCGATGACCATCGTCCAGTTCGGCATAGGACATCGAGAACGCCGAAGCCACAGCGACGTCCTGTGCGGACAGTTCACTCAGGATCGTCTCGTCCCGCAACCGTCCCAGCATGAACCCGGCGGTCCAGTTGCGGCGGTTGCGCAGCCGGGCCGCGATCAGCCGGATCGCCAGTGGCAGCCGACCGGCGACCTCGACGATCGCGGCGGTGTCGGCGGAGTCCTCGGCGACCCGCTTCGGGTCGTCCACCGCGGCGACCAGCAGCCGCACCGCCTCCTCCGGTTCCAGGACGTCGAGCGACGCCGGTGCCGCCTCCAGAAGGTCGGGCAACCGGCGGCGGCTGGTGATGATCGTGAGGCAGTCGGTCCCGCCCGGCAGCAGCGGCCGGACCTGGGCGCTGGTGGCCGCGTTGTCGAGCAGGATCAGCACCCGACGGCCCGCCAGCCGGGTGCGCAGCTCCGCTGAGCGTTCGTCAAGGCCGGTCGGGATCTGGTCCGCCTCGGCGCCGAGGCCGCGCAACAGCCGCACCAGTGCCTCGGCGGGTTCGACCGCCGGGACGTCGCCGGAGTAGCCGTGCAGGTCGAGGAACAGCTGTCCGTCGGGGTATCGCTGGGCCAGTTCGGTGGCGAGACGTACCGCGGTCGCGGTCTTGCCGACGCCGGGCATGCCGTCCAGGATCAGGACCGAGGTGCGGTCCGCGTCGCGTTTGAGGGCCGCCAGTTCGGATTCGCGTCCGACGAAGGCGCGTGGTGGGGCGGGCAATTGCGCCGGAACAACGGTGTCTGCCGGGGCATCGTCTACTGTGGTTGTTTCTGACGTGGTTGTCTTGAACGCCATCGGTTCGGGGGCGGCGAGTCCGGCATCCTGGTTGAGGATCCGGCGGTGCAGCCTTCGCAGCGACTCGGAAGGGTCGACGCCGAGCCGGTCCCGCAGCAGCCGCGCGGTGCGATCGAAGACCGCCAGTGCCTCGGCCTGCCGACCGCACCGGTACAGGGCCAGCATCAGGTGCTCGGCCAGGCTCTCGCAGGTCGGGTACCGGACCATGGCGGCCAGCAGTTCGTCGACGACGGCGTGGTGGCGGCCCCAGCGCAGCTCCCAGCCGTAGCGTTCGGCCAGCAGCGACCGCGCCTCGCCGCCGAAGCTCTGCCGGAACCGCTCGGCCCAGTCGCCATCGACCCCGGCCAGCGCCTCGCCGCGCAACAGCGCGGTGGCCCGTTGCCAGGCGGTGAGCGCCTTCGCGTCCTCCCCCGTCTCGGCGGCCTCGCGGGCCCGCACGGCCAGCGCCCGTATGGTCAGTAGATCGACCTGGTCGGCGTCGAGGTCGAGGACGTAGCCGCCGCGAGCCCGGGAGATGGTGAGTCCGGCCGGTGACAGCGTCGCCCGCAGCCGGGTGATGTGCGGGTAGACCGCGCCGTCGGCCAGAGCGACGGCCGAGGCGCCCCAGACCCGGTGCACCAGTTCGTCGGCGGGCACCGGTTCGCCCGCCGCGACGGCCAGGACCGCCAGGACACCGGCGCGTTTGCCGGGCACCGTCCGCCACTGGCCCTCAGCGCCCGCGACCTCCACCCCACCGAGGAGCCGGACAAGCACGTCGCCGCTCCTTCCGCTCGGGTGCGTATGACGTGCACCACGCTACGCGGAAGGACCGTGGCGGCTCATCACCAGATCGCGCCACCTGAGCGGGGTTTGACGCGGTCAGCGCGGCGAGCCGGTCGAACCGTAAGGAGGGCACGCGTCGGGCGGGTAGGCGTCGCCGTCGCGCAGCACACTTCCCCGCGGCACGGTCGGGGGAGCCCACATTCCGGTGTCCTGCAGCGAGCGGACGAAGTTCAGGGAACCATCGGGTGCCGCCGACAGCTCGCTCAGCGCCTCCATGAAGTCGTGAAGGTAGGTCTGTCGCAGCATCGTGGTCAGGCTCTTCAACACCACTTCGGAGTTCGCCGCCTCGAACGGCTCCTTGCCCTCGTTCTCGATGCCCTTCCAGCTCTTTCCCACGATGGTTCGCTTGATGTCCGCCAGGACACCGATGACCACCTTCGGGTCGTCGACGGCCTCGACGATGAGACGAGCGCCTTTGTACACCTTCGTGATCGGCAGGAGCTCGACGATCAACATGAAAACCGACAGCTCCTCGTCCTCGGGTGGGCTGTCGGTGTCGTGCCACTCCTTGAGCTGGGCGACAAGCGTCTTGCGGACGTCCTTGACGGACATGACCAGCCCCTGCTGGGCGGAGGCGATGACGTCGGTCGCGGCCGCCAGTTCCAGTGCCGCCGTCGCGGCGAAGTACGCGTACATGCCGACGTAGGAGTTCAGCTTGTCGTGCAGGGTTCGGAATTCTTCGGCGGCGGTTCCGTGCCAGGTGTTGGTGAAGTTCTTCAGGTTCGCCCAGTCCCCGTCCAGTGAGTTCTCGCCGTCGGGCAGTGGAATCCGGTACGGCCCGGGGAGGTCGGCGTTGGAGTCGATGAGCAGTTCGAGGGGCTGCATCACCTTCTCCTTCAACGCGGTGAGGGCGGTTTCGAGTTCGGCGACGTCGGGGCTGGTGATCTGCTCGGTGATCGCGCGTGCCTGACCGGCGATTCCGGCCGCCCAGGTCTTCCCGTTGTGCCAGCACGCGTCGGCGTTGGCGTGGATCTTCTTCTCCAGCTCCCTCGGCACTTCACCGCCGTCGAGGGTGGGCAGGTGGTAGAGCGGCTGGTAGGTGAACTCCGGATTGGCGCAGGGCGTCGTGTAGTTCTTCTGGGTCACGGGCGGTCTGCCGGTGGCTTCGACCTTCTCCCGGACGGCCTCCATGTACTCGAAGACCAACTCGTTGCCCTTGAGGTAACCCAGGTACTTCTCGATCTCGTCGAGGATGCCGTCGTAAGCGGCTTTGTCGAAAGTGGTCATCGCCACTCTCCTTCGGGCAGTTCGACGTCGTCGATCCGTTCGTCCCGCTCCCGCTGGTTCTCCTCCGCCGTGGGCAAGTCTTCCGGAGCGGGCGTTGAGTCGATGTGCTTTTCGTGGGTCTTGCTCGGGCTCTCGTCGGATGGCACCGTCTCCACCGTCGCCCCGGGAGCGGAGTGGTCGTCGATCTCGCTGACCTCAACGGCCGGGGTCGGGACGGCGGACCGCAGCTCGGCGTCGACCGAGCGAACATCCCTGGCCGCTCGCTCATCGGTCGCCACGAAGTCGTCGGCCGCCGTCACCACGGCGCTGGCGCAGTTGTTCAGCGACACGGTCAGCCGCCCCAGCGCGTCATGCAGTTCCTCGCACAGTTCCAGGATGGAACGCATTCCCTTGGGGTCACCGGCGAGTGCGGTCTGGACGTCGATCGCCGGACACGCCAGCTGCAACGACTGCGCCGCACCGGACACCTTCGTCGCCACCCCGGGTATGAGCTCCTTGCCAGCCCGATACATCCTCTCGATCGGGGTGACGGTCTGCGCGGGTCCCTCATTCATGCGGGAAACGTATCCGCGCGCGGGCGGCGAAACCTTGCAATGACCTTGCACGAACGGCACCCGAGACCGTGGTCTCGGGTGCCGTCGGACGGATTCAGCTCTCCGCGACGCGTTCCCGGGCGGCGCGCAGGCGATCCAGGCTGACCTCGCGGCCCAGCAGTTCCAGCGACTCGTACAGCGGCGGCGACACCGTCTTGCCTGTTGCCGCCACCCGTACCGGTGCGAAGGCCTTGCGGGGCTTGATCTCCAGCTCGTCGATGAGCTTGGTCTTCAGCGCGGTCTCGATCGCTTCGGTGCTCCAGTCGTCCAGTTTCGACAGCACCTCGATCGAGGCGTCCAGGACGGTACCGGCGTCACCCTTGAGGGTCTTGGTGGCGCTGGCCTCGTCGAGCGCGAAGTCCTCACCGGCGTAGAGGAACCGCAGCATCTCGGCGCCCTGCACCAGGGTGCCGGTGCGCTCCTGCACCAGCGGCGTCGCCACGGCGAGCACCCGCAACTGTTCGGCGGTGGGCTCGTCGGGCAGCAGGTTCAGTTTCTGGAGCACCGGGATGAGGCGTTTGGCCAGGTCCTCGGGCGCCAGCTGCCGGATGTGGTGGGCGTTGATGGCGTCGAGCTTCTTCTCGTCGAAGCGGGCCGGGCTGGAGTTGACGTCTGCCAGGTCGAAGGCGGCGACCATCTCGTCGAGGGTGAACACGTCCCGGTCGGCGGCGATGGACCACCCGAGCGTGCCGACGTAGTTGATGATTCCCTCGGGCAGGTAACCCTTGTCGCGGTAGGCGAGCAGGTCCATGCGGGGGTCGCGTTTGGACATCTTCTTGCGGGACTCGTCGACCACCAGCGGCGCGTGGGCGAACTGCGGGACCCGCTCGGCGACACCGAGGTCCACAAGGGCCCGGTACAGGGCGATCTGGCGCGGCGTGGACGACAGCAGGTCCTCGCCCCGGATGATGTGGGTGATGCGCATCATCGCGTCGTCGACCGGGTTGGTCAGCGTGTACAGCGGTGAACCGTCGGCGCGGGCGATGACGAAGTCGGGGATGTTGCCCGGTTCGTAGGTGATCTCGCCGCGCACCCCGTCGGTGAAGGTGATCGGGGTGTCGGGCATCCGCAGCCGCAGCACCGGTTTGCGGCCCTCGGCGCGGTAGGTGTCCTTCTGCTCCTGGGTGAGGGTGCGGTCGAAGTTGTCGTAGCCGAGTTTCGGGTCGCGACCGGCGGCGCGGTGCCGGGCCTCGACCTCGTCGGGGGTGGAGAAGGCCTCGTAGACATAGCCACCGTCCAGGAGGCGCTTCATGACGTCGGCGTAGATCTCGGTGCGTTCGCTCTGCCGGTACGGCCCGTGCGGGCCGCCCTTCTCGACGCCCTCGTCCCAGTCCAGGCCCATCCAGCTCAGCGCGTCGACCAGCTGGTGGTAGGACTCCTCGCTGTCGCGGGCGGCGTCGGTGTCCTCGATCCGGAACACGAACTGTCCACCGTGGTGCCGGGCGTAGGCCCAGCTGAACAGGTAGGTGCGGACCAGACCGACGTGCGGGACCCCGGTCGGGGACGGGCAGAAGCGAGTGCGTACCTCAGTCAAGGTTGACCACCGTATTTGTCAAGGTCCCGATGCCTTCGATCGAGACGGTTACCGAATCTCCCGCCACCATAGGCTCGATGCCTTCGGGCGTTCCAGTCAATATGACGTCGCCGGGCAGCAGCGTCATCACGTGCGACACATAGGACACGATGGTGGCGGGCGAGAACGTCATGTCCTTGGTGCGGCCCAACTGCCGCACCGAATCGTTGACCTCGCAACGGACCTCGACGTCGGAGACGTCCAGTTCGGTCTCGATCCACGGCCCCAGTGGACAGAACGAGTCGAAGCCCTTGGCGCGGGTCCACTGGCTGTCGGACTTCTGCAGGTCCCGGGCGGTGACGTCGTTGGCGCAGGTGTAGCCGAAGATCGCCGCGGCGGCCTCGGCCGGGGTGGTGACCCGCCGCGCCCCCGGTATCCCGATCACGATGGCCAGTTCGGCCTCGTGGTCGACCTGCTGCGACTGCGGTGGCAGCCGGATCGCGTCGCCGGGACCGATCACCGAGGTGGACGGTTTGAGGAACAGCAGCGGCTCGGTGGGCACCGGCGCGGACTGTTCGGCGGCGTGCGCGGCGTAGTTGCGGCCGACGCACACGACCTTGCTGGGCAGGATCGGCGCCATCAGCCGGACGTCCTCCAGCGCCCAGCGCTGGCCGGTCAGGCTCAGGTCCCCGAACGGGAGGCCGTCGATCTCGGCCACCGTCGCACCCGGCCCCTCACCCTCCACTGTGGCAAAGGACATGCCCCTGGCGTGGGCAATTCTCGCGATACGCACCGCTGTCATCCCCTCAACTGTCGAAATCCGGGTTTGAGACTAACGAGGCGGCGACGTGCCCGAGCCACGGCCCTCGGGCCGCTGTGAGATGGAAGGCGCTAGAAGATCCAGCTGAGCACCAGCCACAACAGCGTCGCGCCCACCGCCCCGGCGACGATGCCGCCGCCGAAGGCGCGGGCGTCGTCCTTGAGCATGATCGCGAATCCGGCCGACAGGGCACCGGGGGTGGCGATCAGGCTGGAGATGAGGGCACCGTCGATGCGCACGCCCAGGCCGGAGTCGGAGAGCAGCAACAGACCCAGCAGGAACGCCAGAATCATCTGCCCGACCAGGCCGGTGACGATTCCGGCGAGGAATCGTTGCCGCGCGTATTCGTGCTTGGACCGCATGTCGACCGCGCGCACCCGCGCGGCACCGTAGCTGTTGCTCACCTCGTCAACGATATCGGGACACACGCGGTAGCCGTGGTAACCGCGACAGGCGATACGCCAGTGCCTCCGAAAGCGCGTGCCAGCTGGCCTCGACGACGTTGTCGTGGACGCCGACGGTGGTCCACTCGCGTTCGCCGTCGGTGGTGCCCACCAGCACCCGGGTGATGGCGTCGGTGCCGCTGGATCCGGCCAGGATCCGGACCTTGTAGTCGGCCAGCGAAACGTCGTTCAACTGTGGATAGTGGGCGACGAGTGCCTTGCGCAGCGCCGAGTCCAGGGCGTTGACGGGACCGTTGCCCTCGGCGGTGGCGATGACGCGTTCGCCGCGGCTGCGCACCTTGACCGTCGCCTCGCTGACGACCGCGCCGTCGCCGCGGTGTTCGACGATGACCCGGTAGCTGTCCAGCCGGAAGTGGCGGGTCAGGCCGGTGGCCAGTTCGTCGCGCACCAGCAGTTCGAAGGACGCGTCGGCGGCCTCGAAGCTCCAGCCGCGCGCCTCGAGGTCCTTGACCCGTTTGGTGACCCGGTTGAGGGTCTCGGGGTGGCCCGACAGGTCCAGGCCCAGTTCCTTGGCCTTGAGTTCGATGCTGGCCCGTCCGGCCATCTCGGTGACCAGGATCCGCATGTCGTTGCCCACAACGGACGGATCTATGTGGTTGTACAGCTGTGGGTCCACTTTGATGGCGCTGGCGTGCAGTCCGGCCTTGTGGGCGAAGGCGGCGTGACCGACGTAGGCCTGGTGCGAGTCGGGAGCGAGGTTGGCCAGTTCGGCGATCGCGTGCGACACGTGGGTGAGCTTGGCCAGGCCGCCGTCGGGAAGCACGTCCATGCCCATCTTGGTGGCGAGGTTGCCGACGACGGCGAACAGGTCGGCGTTGCCGGGGCGCTCGCCGTAGCCGTTGGCGGTGCCCTGTACGTGCATGACCCCGGCCTCGACGGCGGTGATGGTGTTGGCCACGGCGCAGGCGGTGTCGTCCTGGCAGTGGATGCCCAGGCGGGGGTTGCCGCCCAGGCGTTCGCGCAGTTCGGTGATGGTGCGCGAGATCCCCGACGGCAGCATGCCGCCGTTGGTGTCGCACAGGACCACGACGTCGGCTCCGGCGTCCAGCGCGGTGCGCACCACGGCGGTGGCGTAGTCGGGGTCGGTGGCGAAGCCGTCGAAGAAGTGCTCGCAGTCGAGGAACACCCGCCGTCCACACGAGACTCCATAGGCGACGGTGTCGGCCACCATCGCCAGGTTCTCCTCCGGGCTGGTGCGCAGTGCCCGCTTCACGTGCCGCACGTCGGACTTGGCGACCAGGCACCACGCCGAGGCGCGCGAGTCGAGCAACGCCGCCACCTGCGGGTCGTCCTCGACGGCGAGTCCGGCCTTGCGGGTGGCGCCGAAGGCCACCAGCGTGGCGTGCTTGAGGGTCAGTTCCTCGGCGGCGCGGGCGAAGAACTCGGTGTCGGAGGGCAGGGCCCCGGGCCAGCCACCCTCGATGAAGCCCACCCCCAGTTCGTCCAGCAGCTTGGTGACCGCGAGTTTGTCGGCCACCGAGTAGCTGATGCCCTCACGCTGCGCCCCGTCGCGCAGCGTGGTGTCGAAAACGTGGAACTCGTCGGGATTCGTGGTGGTCATGCAAGGCTCCTGGAGATCGAGAGGACCATGAAAAAGACCCCCCGTGCGGGCACGGAAGGTCTGGCGCGTCGGCGGAATATGGGCAGCTACGTCGCTGCCGCCGCGCGCCCGCAGCTAATAATCAGCTGGAAGGTCACGACGCGAAGTATGCCATCCGCTTCCACTTAGTGACCATTAACTCCCGGATAGTGGAACCGGCGGCGTGTCACGGTGGCCCGCCACGGCCGCGGGACGGGTGCCGTCGCCGGTGACCGGTCCGGTCGGCGGCTTCGGGCGCGGCCGTCGGGTGCGCTCGATCCACCACTCGGCGATGAGCAGGTTCACGATCCAGCTCAGCCACACCGCGGCGAGCGCGGCGTCCATGAACATGGCGTCCCAGTCACCGCCGTAGACACTGTCGGTGAACGGCATGAGCGCGACGACCATGATGCCGGTCCAGACCCGGTTGGCGATGATGGAAATGCACAGCGCGAAGCTGCGGATCATCCAGCGCCGGTGTTCGGCGAACCGGCGAGCGCGGGCCATCCGGAAACCGGCGATCGTCATGAGCAGCCACAGGATCGACAGGGTCATGTTGCTGATCCGTCCGGGCACCGGGAGGTCCTGCCACACGGCCGAAACGAAGGCCAGGACGCTGGCCGGGATCACGGCGGTGACGTAGATCCGTCCGCTGATCCGGTGCACCTTGGGGTGGTGCTGCCGCAGCCATGGCCACAGTTGCAGGCAGCAACAGGTCAGGGTGACGGTTCCCAGCACCACGTGGGCGGACAGCATCAAGTAGTGGGTGTTGTCGCGCAGCGCCACGAAGGACGCCTCGGGGGTGAAGCCGAGATAGGCGGGAGTGCGCCACGCGAAGAAAGCGCCGCACACGACCCACAGCGGGATCATCCACGGACGTTTCCACCAGGGACCATTATATGAGTAAGGTTTACGCATAACCTTAAGCGTAAACCTTACGCATAAATCAACGCAACAGCGGCCGACCCTGAATCTCGCTGCCCTCGCCCCTTAGGGGAGATTGCTTTCAGACCGAAGGGAGCCCACCGTGAGCACGCCCGACGCCCAGTCCCTGCTCTGGGGCAAGCGCCCCTCCCCCGGCCGGGGCCGCAAACCGTCCTTGAGCGTGGACGGGATCGTCACCGTGGCCATAGCGCTGGCCGACGCCGAAGGGCTTGCGGGACTGTCGATGCCCAGGCTCGCCGAGGAACTGGGATGCGGAGTGATGACCCTGTACCGCTACCTTCCCGGGAAGGAGGAGCTGGTCGCGCTCATGATGGACACCTGTCTGGGCCAGCCGCCGCGGCTTTCCGACAGCCCCGATTGGCGAGGCAACTGCCGCGCCTGGGCGCTGGCGCTGCGCGAGGTCTGCCATGAACACCCATGGTGGATCGACATCGCGCTGCACAACCGGGTCGCGGGCCCCAACGAGACGGCCTGGCTGGAAGCCGAACTGCGAGCCCTGGCGCCGCTGCGACTGGACCCGGTGGTGACGATGAACGTGGCGTTGGCCATCAGCAGCTACGTGCGCGGCGCGGTGCAGCCCGAGTTGCGCGCCACGCCGGGTCCCCGGTTCGGGTTCGTCGACTACCCCGAGACCCACCACCGCTACCCGCTCGTCAACGAGATGTTCCACGCGCCCGCGTTCCAGTCCGGCGAAGGGTTGTCGGACTTCTTCGGTTTCGGGCTGGAGCGACTGCTCGAAGGAATCGACAATCTTCACGCTACTCACGGTGACGACCTGCGCGAGTAGTCGAGTCTCACTCCAAAGAGTGTCAGCTAGGCGAAACTTTCCTGAATTTCGGCATGAGAGGATCGAGCCGCTGTGCGACTCGCCCCGGCGGGTTGAAGTCAGCGTTCAGACGCCGCCCGCGAATGTTTAGGGAAGATCATGCGCGACGACGAACTGGTGGTCCTGGGAGGCTCAGCCTCGCCATTGCTGACCAAGGAAATCTGCCGAATCCTCCAAGTGCCCGTAGGCGAAGGCGAGGTGCATCAGTTCTCGGACGGCAACCTGTTCGTCAAGATCGGGCAGAACGTCCGGGGACGGCACGTCTACCTGGTGCAGTCGACGGTGTTCCCCGCCAACGACCACTTCATGGAACTGCTGTTCTGGGTGGACGCGCTCAAGCGCGCCTCCGCCGCCTCGGTGACCGTGATCATCCCCTACTTCAGCTATGCCAAGGGCGACAAGAAGGACGAGCCCCGGGTCTCGATCCGGGCCCGGGTGTGCGCCCAGTCCATCGAGGCCGCCGGAGCCGACCGCGTGGTGACCCTCGACCTGCACGCGCCCCAGATCCAGGGCTTCTTCGGCGTGCCGGTCGACGATCTCTACGGAGAGCCGGTGCTGTCCGACGCGATCGCGGCCGAGAAACTGGACGACCTGGTGATCGTCTCCCCCGACGCGGGCTTCGCCAAGAAGGCCAAGCAGTACGCCAAACGGCTCGGCGCCCCGCTGGCGATCGCGGACAAGGAACGCATCGACCACACCGAGAGCGCCAGGATCGCCGACCTGATCGGTGACGTCGACGGCCGCAACGCGGTCATCGTCGACGACTTCACCATCACGGCCGGGACCCTGGCCGAGGTCGCCGACACCCTGATCGAGAAGGGCGCCCGCTCGGTGCGGGCGGCGGTCACCCACGGCGTGTTCACCGAGAAGGCGATGCCACGCCTCGACGCCTCGGCGATCGAGACGCTGTGGTGCACCGACACGGTGGAGAACCGCCCGGCCGAACTGTCGCCACGGGTGTCGACGGTGTCGGTGGCGCCGCTGTTCGCCGAGGCCATCCGCCGCATCCACAACCGCGAGAGCCTGAGCGTGCTGTTCACCTGAGGGCTGGGTCTGGCTCAGCCCGTGAACGGGGCGACCCGCGCCAGTACCTCGGCGAGGCGTTGCTTGACCGCGTCGCGGTGCTGAAGCTGGGTCACGTCACCGCCGCGCCAGCTGGGGCGCACGCCCCGGTCGGCGAGGATGTACAGCAGCCGCAGGGTGCGCATCGTGTTGGAGGCGTGCGGCGGGGGCGGTCCGGGTTCGCCGGACGTGAAGTCGGTGTCGACGGCCGCCAGCCAGCCGACGGAGTCGGCCTCGGTGAGTTCGGGGCGGGTCAGGACGTGCGCGACGGCGAAGGCGAGCCGGTCGTCCTCCTGGTCGCGCCACACGAACTCGGTGGGTGCCAGGAGTCGTTGGGCGGCAATCGAAAGCATCCGGGCGGGGTCGACGTCGGTGTGGCCGCCGAAGGCCTTGAGGGTGTCGGCGCCGTGGGCCACGGCGTGCAGCCAGCCCAGCTTCTCGTCGTGACCGCGAAGGTCGACTTCGGACGGATACCAGTTCGCGAAGGCGTCCAGCCAGCGCGGGAAGTACGTGCCCCGGTCGACGATCTCGCCGAGGATCAGCGTCGCGAAGGTCCGGGCCTGGACCTCGGGATCGTCCAGCAGCGCGGCCATCTCGTCGCCCAGCCGTTCCAGATCGCCGTCCAGGACGCCCTTCTCGACCCAGGTGGCGAGCACGTAGTAGGACTGCTCGTCCCGCAGCACCGGATCGGGCGAGCGAAGGTTCCCGGTCAGTTCGGCGACGAGGTCCGCCAGCGGCTTGTCGTCGGGTACGGCGAAGTCGGCGTCCTTGACGCGCTGCCAATCGGTCATGGCGGCAGCCTAGCCCGGCCGATGTCACGGCTGCCGCTGGTTTTCGGCCGGGCTGGTGCGGAGGTCGGGCCGGATCAAGCCAGGTCGACGAGGATCTCGAGGATCTTCTTGTGCGCCTTGGCGGTGCCCACGTGGCTGGCCTTGACGGAGTGGACGTTGAACGGGTTGTCGGGTGTCAGCGCGTCGGCTTCGTCGATCATCCGGTTCTGCAACGCGATCGGCAGCATCTTGTCGCGGGTGTGGCGGATGTAGGTGCGCGGGATGGTGCCCCAGGTGTCCTTCTCGACCTGGGCGTTCTCGGTGATCGCCGCGATCGACTCGTCCGGTTGCAGGGCCGCCAGCAGGGACAGGATGGCCTCGTCGGTGCCGTCGGCCAGGTAGGCGGCCTTGGCGGCGGCGACGAACTCGGGGTCGGCGCTGCGCCAGTTCATGCGGATGGCGCCGATCTTCTGCGGGTCGCCGACGATCCAGGGGGCGAGCGAGTCGCCGAGGGAGCCCTCGTTCTCGTCGGTCTGGGTGTACTCGTACATGGTTTCCAGTTCGACGCAGCAGTAGGCGGTGTCGTAGACCATGTGGTCGATGTACTCGGGGATCGCGTTGCCGACCTTGGTGATGGTGGCGCCGCCCATGCTCTGTCCCACCAGGATCACGGGGCCGTACTCGGCGACGGTCTTGACCACGTCGATGGTGGCCTGCACGTAGTCGTCCAGGCCGACGTTCCGCATCGGCGATTCCATGTTGGCCCAGGTGATGAGGTCCTGCGGGGCCTGGTACTCGATCGGGAAGTGGCCCTCGGTGTGGCCGGGCAACTCCACCGCGACCGAGCGGTGGCCGCGCAGGCCCAGGGCGTTGAAGCCCATGCCGGTTCCGTTGGCGCCGTTGACGAAGACGTAGGTCGGTGCGCCCTCGCGTCCGGCGGCGGTGGCGATTCCGGCGGTGGCCACGGCGGCGCCGCCCGCCCCCACTACGGCGGCGGTGCGAAGCAGCTTGCGGCGGTTCATGGTGCGTCCTCTCGTCGTTGTGGAGTCCATTGCAGCCGCCGACGGGGTATCGCCGATAGCGGAGAACGTGGGGAACGGCGCCGACGATGGTCGCGGCGGATGCGACTTTCGTCGGTGATGCGCCGTGACACCGTGCCATCGCCGTCCGGCCTGGGTAGCGTGTCGGTCGTGACCAAGACGTGGCGTCCCACGCGGTCGTTCGTCTTCGACGCGGCCGTGATGCTGACGTGTGTCGCGGTGGAGGTCGCCTTCACCGTCACCGCGTTGCTGTCGCAGCCGGCCGGCACCGGGCTGGTGACCGCGACGGTGCTGATCTGGGTCGGGCAGCTGGCCTCCGACGTGAGCCTGCTGTTTCGGCGGCGGTGGCCGCTGCTGGTCTTGGGCATCGCCGTGCTGGCGGCGGTTCCGGTGGTCGCGGCGGTCGTGGAGGCGATCGCGTCACCGGCCCGGGAGCACGGGGAGCCGTGGATGCCGGTGTCGATTCCGATCGCCGCCTACAGCGCGGTGGTGTACGCGCGGCACCGCATCGCGGCCTGGACGCTGTTGGGGGTGCTGGCCGCGCTGGTGGCACAGCCGTGGCGGCTTTCGTGGTTCACCGTCACCACCAGTGCCCTGTTCGTACTGGTCCCGGCGCTGCTGGGCATGTACGTGGCGGCACGGCGGCGGTTGATCGCCGCGCTGACGGATCGCGCGGAGCGGGCCGAGCGGGAGCGGTGGCTGCTGGCCGAGCAGGCGCGGGTCGAGGAGCGGCTGCGGCTGGCGTCCGATATGCACGACGTGGTGTCGCACCGGGTGAGCCTGATGGTGTTGCAGGCCGGGGCGTTGCGGATGACCACTGACGACGAGACGACCCGCGGCGTCGCCGAGGAGTTGCGGTCGGCGGGCAGTCAGGCGCTGGAGGAGCTGCGGGACGTGATCGGGGTGCTGCGGTCCGAGCCGCCGGACGCGACGGCCGATCTGGACACCACGGTGGTGGAGCTGCCGGATCTGGGGGAACTGGCGGACGAGTCGCGGACGGTGGGAGTGCCGGTGAAGCTCGACGTCGAGGACGCGGCGGTGACGGCCGCCGTGGGGCGCACCGTTTACCGGGTCGTCCAGGAAGCACTGACCAATGTGCGCAAACACGCTCCGGGGGCGGAGGCCGCGGTGCGGGTCGGACGGGACGACGAGTGGCTGCGGGTGAGCGTCGGCAACGGGCCGCCGCGACATCCGGGCGACCCGGCGCTGGCGGCGACCGGTTCGGGTACCGGACTGGACGGGTTGCGGCAGCGGGTCGAGCTGCTGGGCGGGACGCTGACCGCCGATGCCGGGGACGGCGGTGGTTTCACCGTGGTGGCGAGGCTGCCGCGGGTTCCCACCGGTGAGGCGGGACGGCCGTGATCCGGGTGGTCGTCGTCGACGACGAGCCGATGGTGTGCGCGCATCTGCGCACCATCCTGGGTTCGGCGAACGACATCGAGGTGATCGACACCGCGCTGGACGGCGCGGCCGGGGTGGAGGCGGTGGTGCGGCACCGGCCCGACGTGGTGCTGATGGACCTGCGGATGCCCGGTGTCGACGGCCTGACGGCGATCGAGCGGATCGCGAAACTGCCCGAACCGCCGAAGGTGGTGGCGCTGACGACCTTCGACGCCGACCACTATGTACTGCGGGCGCTACGGGCCGGGGCGATGGGGTTCCTGGTGAAGTCGACACCGCCGGAGGACCTGATCGGACTGGTGCGGGTGGCGGCCGACGGACACGTGGTGCTGTCGCCGGTGGCGGCGCGCCGGATGGTCGCGGCCTCGGCCGACGAGCAGTCCACACGCGACGAACTGCGGTCGCTCGTGGGCGAGCTGACCGAACGCGAGACCGAGGTGCTGGCCCGGCTCGGCGAGGGCCTGTCCAACGCCGAGATCGGCAAGCGGCTGTACCTGTCGGAGGCCACGGTCAAGGGCTACGTGTCGCGGCTGCTGCTGAAACTGGGCTGCGACAACCGAACCCAGGCCGGGCTGCTGGCCCGCGACGCGGGCCTGACCGACCGCTGAGGCTCAGCCCAGGATCGCGTAGACCGTGCTGGCTTGCGCCACAACGGTTCTGGCCTCGTCGCGGATGTCGATGTCGACGAACGCCATCGTGCGGCCGAGCTTGCCGATCCGGGCCACGACGGTGACGTCGCCGTCCAGTACCGGTCGCCGGAACGTCGTCGACTGCTGCACCGTCGTCATCGGACGGAAGCCGCCGCTGGCGGAACTGATCGCGATCACGGTGGCGGTGTCGGCGGCGGCCATCATGGCCTGACCGCACAGCGCGCCGCCTTCCCGGTTGAGCCGGGGTGAGTGCGGTAGCCGTAGGGTGGCGCTGGCGTCGCCGAGCGCGACGACCTCCAGGCCGAGGTCCTGCACCCACGGGGCGAAGTTGTCACGAAGGATCTTGTTGCCGTCATCTATGGAGAGGGTCACAACACTCATTGTGGCGCTTGGGAAGCCGAGACGCTGCCCACACGCCGGGCCAGCGGGCCCCGACGGTGTCGGACCCGTCGAGTACATTCTTGAACGGTTCCAGAAAACACGGGGCGCGACGATCGCGTCACCCAAACGACTTACACGAGGAGATCATCCGTGCTGACCGTTGGAGAGAAGTTTCCCGAGTACGAGCTGACCGCCTGCGTCTCGCTCGAACCCGAGAACGCCTTCGACACGATCAACCACAAGACCTACGAGGGCCAATGGCGGGTGCTCTTCAGCTGGCCCAAGGACTTCACGTTTGTCTGTCCGACAGAGATCGCCGAGTTCGGCCGCCTGACCGGCGAGTTCGCCGACCGCGACGCCCAGGTGCTCGGCTGGTCGGTCGACAGCGAGTTCGTCCACTACGCGTGGCGCAAGGACCACCCCGACCTGCGGGAGCTGCCGTTCCCGATGCTGTCGGACATCCGGCGCGAGCTGACCGAGGCCGCAGGCGTGCTCGGTGAGGACGGCGTCGCCCAGCGCGCCACCTTCATCGTCGACCCCGACAACGTGATCCAGTTCGTCATGGTCACCGCCGGTTCGGTGGGCCGCAACGTCGCCGAGGTGCTGCGGGTCCTGGACGCGCTGCAGACCGACGAGCTGTGCCCCTGCAACTGGAACAAGGGCGGCGACACCCTGGACGCCACCAAGCTGCTGGCGGCGTAATGGGCATCGACACCCTCAAACAGGAACTGCCGGAATACGCCAGGGACACCAAGCTCAACCTCGGTTCGGTGACCACGACGTCGTCACTGACCCCGCAGCAGCTGTGGGGGACGCTGGTGGCCACCGCCGTGGCGTCTCGCAACGCGCGGGTGCTGCGCGAGATCACCGAGGAGGCGGCCAAGAACATCTCGGAAGAGGCGCTGCGGGCCGCCAAGGCGGCGGCGTCCATCATGGCGATGAACAATGTGTACTACCGGGCCAAGCACCTGGTCGGTGACGAGGCGTACCAGACCATCCCGGCACGGCTGCGGATGCAGATCATCGCCTCGCCCGGCGTCGCGAAGCTCGACTTCGAGCTGTGGAGCCTGGCGGTGTCGGCCGTGACCGGCTGCGGGGTCTGCCTGGAGTCGCACGAGAAGACGCTGACGGGTTCGGGGGCCTCGCGGGACAACGTGAACGACGCGCTGCGCATCGCGGGGGTCGTGCACGCCGTGGCGGTCACGCTGGACGCCGAGGCGGCGCTGGCCTGAGCCGCGCGGACGCGTTCGCGCGCGACGATTTTCGGCCCGCCCCGTTCGTCGGGGCGGGCCGGTTCGGCGTTTCGGGTCACCCGGAGACGTACTGCTCGGCGTACTCCCCGACCGGTTCGATGTTGGTGATGACGTCGATGAGCACCCCGTTGGGGTCGGCGACGATGAAGTGCCGCTGTCCGAAGTCCTCACTGCGGATGTCCAGTTCGGGCTTCAGTCCGGCTGTGGTCACCAGCCGGTCGTACTCGGCGTCGACGTCGTCGACCTCGAAGTTCAGCAACAGCCCGGCCACCGGACGCCGGTAGGCGGCCGGGACGGTCTCGTGGCTCGGATCCAGCAGCGCCAGCTCGTAGGAGCGATCCCCGGGCCGGTTGAGGCTGACGTACCAGTCGGCCTGGAAGGTGATCTCGAATCCGAAGTGCTGGGTGTAGAACGCGGTCGACTCGGCGATGCGCTCGGTGCCGATCACGGGGTAAAAGCTGTTCAGGCGCATGATCCGCTCCTCATAGATTTGACATACCGTCGGTATGTCAAGGTTCAACATACCGACGGTATGTCAAATCGGCAAGGGTAGAGTGAGCCACTGTGGCCAAACCGACAGCCCCCGGCAAAGCCGAAGCCGCCGCCCAGACCCGCGACCGACTGGTGAGCCGGGCGCGATCCCTGTTCGCGCGCCGGGGTTACGCCGACGTGGGACTGACCGAGATCGTCGCGCATGCCGGGGTCACCAAGGGCGCGCTCTACCACCACTTCGACAGCAAGGCCGACCTGTTCCGGGCCGTCATCGCGCAGGTGCACGACGAGGTGGGCGAGCGAGTGGCGGCCGCGGCGGAGGCGAGTGAGGACCCGTGGGAGCAGCTGCTGCACGGCTGCGACGCCTTCCTGCGCGCCAGCGTCGACCCGGTGACGCAGCGGATCCTGCTCATCGACGGACCCGCCGTGCTGGGCTGGCGGGAGTGGAAGGCCCTGGACGCCTCGGCCTCCGAGCGTCACCTCACCGAGATGATCGAGGAGCTCATCGAAGAGGAAGTCCTGCCCACGCAACCGGTGAAACCGTTGGTGCACTTGCTGTCCGGGGCGATGAACGAGGCGGCGTTGTGGCTGGCGCACGCGTCCGGTCCGGACGACATCGCCGCGACCATGCGCGCCCTGACCGCCATGCTGGACGGGCTGCGAAGGCCGGGGGCCAAATAGGGGGTTTTCCCCCATGACGACGACTCGGGCCACCTGTAAGTTTTGACTGACAGGTGAAACCACGACCCTTGGGGAGGTGTGATTGACCAGCGCGGAACTGCTGGCCACGCTCGCCGCCATCGGTCACACCCAGCGGCTGCGGATCATCGCCGAACTGGCCGGGGGCCGGGTTCACGTCAGTGAACTGGCCCGGCGGCTGGGTTTGTCGCGTCCGCTGCTGTACATGCACCTGGAGCGCCTGGAGAAAGCCGGGATCGTCTCCGGGGAACTGGAACTGTCCGAGGACGGTAAGGCGATGAAGTTCTTCGAACTCACCGACTTCGAGCTGACCATCACAGTGGACACGATCCGCGCCGCGCTCGCCGCCGACCAAGGCGACGGGAATGACAATTCAGAAGTGGAGACATAGATGAGGGACGCCCTGATACCGATCGTGATCATCGCGATCTTCATCACCGGTCTCACAGTGTCGCTGACCTCGTACTTCAAGCTGTTGCGCACCCGCGCGAGTACTCCGGCGCTGGACGAGTACCGCAAGTTCGCCGAGAAGTCGCTCGAACAGCAGGCCGCGCTGCGCGCCGAGCTGAACAGCCTGACGCTGCGACTGTCGGAAGTGGAGCGGCTTTTGCGCAGCGTCGACGAAGGCTGACAGCGGCTTCGACAGCGGTTTTGACTTCGGTTTCGACCGAAGGTTAGTTCCCCATACCCACACAACTGTCCACACGCGTGCCCCGGCACCGCGTGGCGATACCCCCTGCCCATTTTGACAAGGATTGGAAACCCATGCACACCAACGCTTCTCCCCCACGGACGTTCACCGTCCGGATGGCGTCCTGGAGCGCCGTACACCCGTGGCGGGCGATACTCGTCTGGATCGGCTTCGTGGCCGTCGTCTTCGGCGTCGGCTCCGCGATGGGCACCCAGCAGACCGAGTTCTCCGACTTCTGGGTCGGCGAGGCCGGTGAGGCCGAGGCCATGGCCGAGGACGCCGACATCGCGGCCCCGGCTGTGGAAAAGGTCCTGATCACCGCCAAGGACGGGAAACTGGACCCCGAGCTCGCGGCCAAGGCCGCCGCCGACGTCGAAAAGCGTATGGACGCGTTGACCGAGGTGTCGGACATCGCCGGCCCGGAGACTTCCAAGGACGGCGAATCGGTACTGGTGTCGCTCACCATGTCGATGCCCGCCCATGAGGCGCCCGACCACATCGAGCCGCTGTTGGAGACCACCGAAGCCGTCCAGGCCGACCACCCCGACGTGAACGTGCGCCAGACTGGCGACGAGTCGGTGTCGCACCAACTCGACAACCAGCTGGGGTCGGACCTGGGACGCGCCGAGCTGTTCACCATGCCGATCACCCTGATCATCCTGTTCGCCGTGTTCGGGTCGCTGCTGCTGGCCGGAGTGCCGCTGCTGCTGGCGATTTCGTCCATCATGGCCTCGATGGGGATCTACGCGATCGCCTCGCACTTCTTCCCCGACGCGGGCGGCGCGGTCACCAGCGTCCTGGTCATGATGGGTATGGCCGTGGGCGTCGACTACTCGCTGTTCTACGTCAAGCGGGTCCGCGAGGAACGGGAACGCAACGGCAGCCTCAGTCAGGCCGCGGCGGTCGAACTGGCCGCCCGCACCTCCGGGCACGCCATCCTGGTGTCGGGTGTGGCGGTCGTGGTGTCCATGGCGGGTCTGTACCTGTCGGGCGACGTCATCTTCTACTCGATCGCCACGGCCTGCGTCATCGTGGTGGCCGTCGCGATGATCAGCTCGCTGACCGTACTTCCGGCGCTGCTGGCCAAGATGGGCAAGCGCGTCGACGGTCGCCGCCGCCGGGCCCGTAAACCCGCCCGGCTGTGGCCCGCGATGCTGCGCCCGGTGATGAACCACCCGGTGGCCAGTGTCCTCATCGGTGGGTTGGTGCTGGTCGCGCTGGCCGCGCCCGCGCTGGGCATCAAGCTGAGCGTCGAGGGCAAGGAGACCTTCCCCAAGTCGCTGCCGACCCTGGCCACCTACGACGAGATGACCGAGGCGTTCCCGGACAAGGGCGTGCTGCACAAGGTGGTGGCGCGCGTCGACGCCGAGCACACCGACGAACTGGCGGCTACGATGCGGCGACTGTGGGAGGAGACCTCCGACAACGAACTGTTCAGCCCCACCACCGAGCCGCGGCTCCTGGTCTCGAAGGACGAGCGCACCGCCGCCCTGGAACTGCCGGTCCCCTACCCCACCAGCGACGACCGGGCCGCGCGCTCGCTCGAACTGCTGCGCGGTGACCTGGTGCCGAAGGAGTTCGCCAAGATCGACGGCGCCGAGTTCGCGGTCTCGGGTGAACCCGCCTACGCCCACGACTACTCCGAACTTCAGGCGACGCACCTGTTCTGGGTGGTCGGGTTCGTCCTGGTGGCGACCTTCGTCATGATGCTCATCGCGTTCCGGTCCGTGGTGCTGGCCGCCGTCGGTCTGGGTCTCAACCTGCTGTCGGTGCTGGCGGCCTGGGGTTCGCTGGTGCTGGTGTTCCAGGGCGAGTGGGCCGAGGGACTGCTGGGCTTCGACTCGCCGGGTTTCATCGGGTCGCGCACCCCGCTGATGGTGTTCACGATCCTGTTCGGACTATCGCTGGACTACCAGATCTTCGTGATCAGCCGGATCCGGGAACACGCGCTGCGCGGCGAGTCCACCCGGCAGGCGGCCTACAACGGCATCCTGTCCTCGGCCGGGGTGGTGTCCAGCGCGGCGATCATCATGGTGTCGGTGTTCGCGGCCTTCATGCTGATCGACCGGATCGAGATGAAGCAGCTCGGCTTCACGCTGGCGCTGGGAGTGCTGCTGGACGCGGTGGTGGTGCGGATCCTCATCCTGCCCGCGCTGCTGAGTTTGCTGGACCGCAAGAGCTGGTGGCCGTCGGCGTTGTCGAAGCAGCCCGAACCGTCGGACCGCGCCAGTGGTGCGACGGACCCGGTCACCGTTCGCGCATAGCGTGACGGTCGTGGCCCGCGAGCTGTTTCGCGCGGGCCACGACCGTCTGTCGGCTTTCGACAGTCATGTCACACCGAGAGCGCGCCGCGATCCGCGCTCGGCCCTCAGATACCACGCCGACCACAGCGGCACGGCTGCGGCGATGACCGCCGTGATGGTCATGCCCGGGTTGGCCTGCGACACACCGATGACCACGTCGGCCAGCTGGACGACACCGGCGACCAGCAGCAGCGCGGGCAGGGCGCGGCGGTTTCGGCTCAACGCCAGGACCGCGACGGCCAGGCCCAGCGGGATCGCACGGGCGGCGTAGATCTGGACGTAGAAGGTGGTGCTGTCGGTGACGGTTCCGGCCACCGCCAGCGGCGGGTGGATGAGTGCGGCCACGGCGAAGGCCGCGGTTCCGGCGGCCAGGACGGCGTTGACGACGCGGATGGTTCGCGACCATTTTCGTTCAGAGTTAGAATCATTCAGAGCTTGAATCATTGTGAGAACGTAACATGTCGAGGTGGCGAAGTCAAAGTCAGTCGCGCTCAGCGACACCGCGACCTTTCAGCTGGGGACGCTCGGCGCGATCATCACCGAGCGATTCGCCGCCGAGATGACGAAACTCGATCTCAAGCCCAAACACGTCGGGGTGCTGAACGCGCTGAGCCTGTATCAGGCGACCTCGCAGCTAGAATTGGCGCGGCTCATGGGGGTGGCGCCGAGCCTGCTGGTGGCGCTGGCCGATCACCTGGAGGAGCACGGCGCGATCGAACGCGTCCGCGACGCCGGGGACCGTCGCCGCCAGGTGCTGGCCCTGACCGAGTCCGGCCGGGCGCTGCTGGACCGGTGCGCCGAGGTCGCCGCCGGGCTCGAGACCGAGTTGTTGTCCACTTTGACAGCACAAGACCGCGACGCGTTGCGTCGCGGTCTGCGTGCCATGGCGACCGGGTTCGGTTTGCGGGGGCCCGAACCGGCCTGAGCGGGTCAGGCGGGGAACTTGCCTCCGAAGTAGACCTCCACCGCTCGTATCCTGCCGTCGCGGACGGTGAAGTGTTCGGTGTTGCGGTACCGTTCGCCGTCGGTGAGTTCGTATTCGTAGCGGGCGAACACGCCGTCGGTGCTCGCCTCGACGACGTCCAGCAGTGCCTGGGTGACGAAGCGGTGCGCGGTCGGGAAGCAGTGCTCCAGGTACGCGGCCTTGTCGATGTGGTCGTCGTTCGGGCTGGTGAACTCGAAGTCCTCGGCCAGCAGGGCCTCGGTGGCCTCCCGGTTCTGGGCGCGGTAGTTGTCGAACATGGCCCGGACGACGTCGGTGTTGGACATGGGATCCTCCCTGGTTCGTGTGAGGTTACGCGTTGACGAGTTCGGTTTCCCGGTCCTGCTGTTCGGCGGTCGGTTCCGGCGTGGTCTTGCGTTCCCGGAACATGACCAGGCCCAACGCCGCCAGGCCGACCATCACGATCGCGCCCACCGTGGCCACCACGCCCAGACCGGACGTGAACGCCTCGCGGGCAGTGTCCAGCAGTCCGGCGCCCAGCTGGCCGGGCAGATCCTTGGCGGCCTCTGCGGCGCCGGGCAGGCTCTCGCGGGCGGCGGCAGCAGCGGCGTCCGGGGTGCCCTCGGGGATGTCGATACCGCCCCGGTAGACGGCGGTGGCGAGGCTGCCGAAGACCGCCACGCCCATGGCGATGCCGAACTCGGCGCTGGTCTCCGACATGGACGACGCCGAACCGGCCTTCTCCGGCGGGACCGAGCCGATCACGATGTCGGTGCAGACCATGCCCAGCGGCGCCATGCCCATCGCGGTGACGGTCATACCGGCGACCAGCATCAGCGGACCGGAGTCCGCCTCGACCTGGGCCAGGATGAAGATGCCCACCGCCGCCAGCGCGAAACCGGTGGCGATCAGGTGGTCGCGGCGCATGGCGCGGGCGATGGCCGGGGTGATCTGGGTGATGGTGATCATGAAGACCGACGGCGGCACCATCCACAGTCCTGCCTCCAGTGGGGACAGTCCGGCGACCATCTGGAGGTACTGGTTGAACAGGAACATGACGCCGCCCATGATGCCGGCGCCCAGGCTCATCGAGGTCAGGGCCGCGGTGAAGGTCCGGTTGCCGAACAGCCGCAGGTCGAGCAGCGGGTCCTTCAGGCGGCGCTGCCGACGGACGAACACCGCGCCGAACGCCAGCCCGACGGCGATCGCGGCCACATGCGACACCTGCACGCCGGTCTTGGCGATCTCCTTGAGCCCGTAGATGAACGGCAGGATCGCCAGCAGCGACAGCGCGACACTGATCAGGTCGACGCGTCCGGCCGAGCCGTCCTTGTACTCCGGCAGCAGGAACGGACCGGCCACCAGCAGCACCACCATGACCGGCACTCCGATGAGGAACACCGAGCCCCACCAGAAGTTCTCCAGCAGGAAGCCGCCGATGACGGGGCCGACGGCCATGCCGCCCATGAAGCAGCTCATCCAGGTCGCGATGGCGAAGGAACGCTGTTTCGCGTCCTTGAACATGTTGCCGATCAACGCCAGCAGCGACGGCATCTGGGTCGCCCCGGCCACTCCCAACAGCACCCGGGCGGCGATCAGCATCTCCGGCGAGGTCGCGTAGGCGGCCGCCAGTGAGGCGACACCGAAGGCGGCGGCGCCGATCAGCAGCAGCTTGCGTCGGCCGATGCGATCGCCCAGTGTCCCCATGGTGACGAGGAAACCGGCGATCATGAAGCCGTAACTGTCCAAGATCCACAGTGTCTGGGTACTGGACGGACGCAGGTCGGCGCTCAGTTGCGGCAGGGCGAGGTACAGCACGCTCAGGTCCAATGACAGCAACAGGGTCGGCAGTGCCAGGACGGCCAGGCCGATCCACTCCCGGCTGGTGGCCTTCGGTGGGGGTAGGGTCTCGCCGGTGGTGTTCATGTCTGGTTCTCCTCAGGGTGGTCGCGGTACACTAGCTATTACTGTTAAAAGATCAGTGGGTCCTAAAAACTAATCTTTACTATGCCGACAAGGATGCGGCCCGGGTACGACAAAATCCCCCGACGGAAGGTCTTCGAACATGGCCACCATGCGCAGTTACCAAGACGGTTGTGCCGCCGCGCACGCGCTCGACATCGTCGGCGAGCGCTGGGCCCTGCTGGTCGTTCGCGAACTCGTCCTGGGCCCCAAGCGATTCACCGACCTTCGCACCGGCCTTCCCAAGGCCAGTCCGAACGTGTTGTCACAACGGCTGCGTGAGCTCGAACACAGCGGCGTGGTGCGCAAGCGCAAGCTGCCGCCCCCGGCCGCCTCGCAGGTCTACGAACTGACCGAGTGGGGCGCCGAGTTGGAGCCGATCCTGTCGGCCCTGGGCCGCTGGGGCGTGCGCTCCCCCACGATGCCGTTCACCACCGAGATCGGGACCGACTCGCTGATCATCGCGCTGCGCACCATGTTCGTGCCCGACAAGGCGACCACCGCCGCGATCCAGCTGTGGTTCGGGCACGACCACTTCCGGGCCCTCATCGAATCCGGGAGCTTCGAGATCGAACGCGGCGAGTTCGACGAGGCCGACGCCACCGTCGAGACCGACGCCGAAACCCTCAAACACGTGGCACTGGGCAAGAGCCCGGTGGATTCGGCCATTGACGATGGAAAGATGACGATCTACGGCGACCGGGGCGCGGTGGAACGGTTCTTCGCGCGGTTCCAGCTGCCGGTCGCGATCAAGGCCGCCTGACCTCGTCGAGGAAATAGGCCCGCTGTTCGTCACCGAGGGCTTCGGCCAGTTGCCGAGTCTGTCGGGGGCCCAGTGGCTGCGGCAGCAAGTCGGGGGCGAACCAGCCGACGTCGATCGACTCGTCGTCGTTGACGCGGGCATCGCCGCCGACCGCCCGGCACACGAAGGCGACGTCAAGCCACTGCACCTTGTCCCCGTTGGCGCACACGGCTTCCGGGGTGGCCTGGACTCCGATGAGCCGTTCGGCGACGGCCTCGACGCCGGTCTCCTCCAGTACCTCGCGCACCGCGCCGACGGCGGGCTGCTCGCCCGGCTCCAGGCACCCGGTCACCAGGGTCCAGTTGTGATTGTCGGCGCGGCGCACCAGCAGCACCCGTCCGGCGTCGTCGAGCACCACCGCGGTGACGCTGGGTAGCCACAGTAGATCGTGACCGATCTTCTCGCGCAGTTCGAGGATGAAGTCCGGAGTCGGCATCCGGCCACCATAGACGACGACGTCCAGTTCGGGCCCGAAGCTGTCAGGGGCGCGGCCCTGACAAAAGTAGGGGTCAGGGGCCACCAAAGTTCATTGTCGCGGCTTCGGCCGCCGCACAGGATGTGGAGTGTCCATTCGCCGGAGGACGTCCGGCGTTCGCACTCACACGAGAGAATCCATATGAGACGCAAGTGGTTGCTCGCCGCCGCCGTGACCGCGGTGGCGGTGTCCGGGGCCGCCGTCGCGGTCACCGGGCACGCCCAGGAGAACGACGCCGAGGGGCTGGCGCTGATCGAACCCACCGGGGATCACGCCGTCGGGACCACGATGGTGCAGCTGGAGGACTCCACACGGGACGACATCTGGGCCCCGGAGGAGAAGCGGCGGCTCATGGTGTCGCTGTACTACCCGGCCAAACCCGGCGGTGACGGCGAAACGGCGCCGTACCTGACCTACGAGGAGTCGAAACAGTTCCTGGAGAAACCGGCTCCCGACGCACCGCCCGACGCGCTGGCCAAGGTCCGCACCCACGCCCTGGTCGACGCCAAACCCGACACAAAGGACGACGACCGGCCGCTGGTCATGCTGTCGCCCGGATTCGGGTTCCCCCGCGCCACCCTCACCGGCCTGGCCGAGGAGCTGGCCAGCCACGGCACCATCGTCGCGCTCGTCGGCCACAACTACGAGGCACCCACCACCTTGCTCGACGGCACCACCACCCCGTGCCTGGCCTGTAGCGGCGGCAACGACGGCGAGAAGGTCGCCGACAACCGGGCGAAGGACCTGTCGTTCGTCCTGGACACCTTGACCGGGAAGAAATCCCCGTGGAAGGGATCGAAACTGATCGACACCGACGCGGTCGCGGTCGGCGGCCACTCCATGGGCGGCGCCAGCGCCCACACGGCGATGGTCGGCGACCGGCGCTTCGACGCCGGGTTCAATCTGGACGGTACCTTCCACCCCGAGAAGGGCAGGAAGCTCAACCGGCCGTTCATGATGGTGGGCGCGCAGAAGCACGGCCAGCCCGGCGCCGACAAGAGCTGGACCGACAGGTGGGGCAAACTGACCGGCTGGAAACGCTGGCTGTCGGTCAAACAGACCGGCCACAGTTCGATGACCGACGTCGGATACCTGGGGCCCAAGATCGGTGTGCCGCAACAGGAGCTGGACGGTGAGCGCTGCACCGAGATCGCGCGGGAGTACGTGTCGGCGTTCGTCGACACACAGCTGCGCGACGAGGACGACCCGATTTTGGACGGTCCGAGCCAGGAATTCCCCGAGGTTTCGTTCCACAGCCCGTAATTCCCATGTTAATCCCATATTTCGTATGTATTCACGTCCCAGCGTGTTGATATGTGACTGAATACCGAATAGCTTCTGGGGCTGTGACCAGTGCGGCGGTCACAGCCCCAGACGCGAAGGCGAGGCCCCATGTTCACGATCCGCAAACGTCACGTCCTGTTGAGCGCCGTCGCGGCCGGTGCCGTCTCGGCGCTGACCGCCTCGACGGCGTTCGCCGCCGTCGAGTGGACCGTGACCGAGTCGCCGGACATCGGCACCGGGTACTCCTTCGACGCCATGGACGTCCTGACCGATGAGGACGCCTGGGCGGTCGGCACCGCCGCGACCAACAGCGGCACCGGAACCGTCGCCGCCCACTGGGACGGTTCGGCATGGACGCACACCAAGACGCCCGAGGGCTGGGACCTGCTGGACGTCTCGGCCGCCGCCAACGCGGACGTGTGGGCGGTCGGCCGGGGCGCGGACGGCAGCGTCGCGGCGCACTGGGACGGCAGGGCCTGGCAGGACATGGAGAGCCCGAAACCGGAGCTGCCCGACGGACAGGTCCCCGGGCTGTACACCGTCGACATGATCGCCTCCGGCGAGGCCTGGGCGGGCGGCTGCGGCGACGGTGACAGCGGATCCACCGCGTTCGCGCAGCAGTGGGACGGTGACAAGTGGACGGTCATGGAACTGCCGGTCCCCGACGGCGCTGACAACTCGTGCGTGTTCTCCATCGACTTCGTCGCCGAGGACAACGTCAGGGTCTACGGCACCACCTGGGACAAGAAGGCGTGGATCCTGCACTGGAACGGTCACGAGTGGACGACCGAGAAGACCCCGGACGACACCGAGTCGGTGACGCTCACCGACTCGTACCTCAACCGGACCGGCGAGCTGTGCGCCTCGGGCTACACCCTGAACGAGAACCTGAAGCCCAGCCCGTACCTGCTGTGCCGCGACGGCGAGACCTGGACCGAGGTCAAGACCCCGGACATGGACGCGTTCATCGGCGCCATCGGTTCCGACGGCGACGGCGGCGTGTACCTGGCCGGGCGGTCCTTCGACGACAAGCCGGTACTGCTGCACTACGACGGCGACGCCGTGACCGAGGAGACCGCGCCGACCAGCGAGGGCGGCGGATTGACGGCGGTGGCGTCCGCGCCCGGCTCGACCCGGACGTGGGTCGCCGGAACCGCCGGGGACAAGGGCTTGGCGGCCTACACCGGCTGAGCCCGTCGGAGTTAAATTCGCTTCCGGCCGACAGCGGCTTCGCATAGCCTCGGCCGCATGGACACCACGCCGGACTACCGGGTCGTCAACGCCGCCAACTGGGACGAGCGGGTACCGATCCACCTCGCCAGCGACTTCTACGACCTGGACGGGTTCAGGCAACGGCGCGACAGTCTCAACGACTACGAACGCGCCGAGATGGGCGACGTCGACGGCAAGTCGCTGGTGCACCTGCAGTGCCACTTCGGGCGCGACACCCTGTCGTGGGCGAAGTACGGCGCCACGGTCGCCGGGGTCGACTTCTCGGCGCTCGCGATCGAGGCCGCCCGTGAACTGGCCGCGGAACTGGGCATCGACGCCAGCTTCGTCACCGCCGACGTCTACGACGCCGCCGAGGCGCTTGGCGGGCGAACCTTCGACATCGTCTACACCGGGATCGGAGCGCTGTGTTGGCTGCCCGACCTGACCCGGTGGGCCGAGACGGTGGCGCGGCTGCTGGTTCCGGGCGGTTTCCTGTACCTGACCGAGTTCCATCCGGTGGTGGACGCGCTGGACGGCAAGACCGGAACCCACGTCGACAAGGACTACTTCGACACCGAGCCGTCGGTGTACGACGAGACACCCACCTATACCGACGGGGGCGAGAACCTCGCCAACGGCACGACGGTCGAGTTCCATCACACGCTGGGCGACATCATCACCGCGCTGGCGGCGGCCGGGCTGCGGATCGAGTGGCTGCGCGAGCACGATTTCACGCTGTTCCAGCAGTTCGCGGGGCTGCGCCGTCGCGACGACGGCACCTTCGTCTACGAGGGCACGGGGCGTGCGCCACTGATGTTCTCGGTCAAGGCGACTCGCGCCTGAAGCGCGGTACCGTTGCCGCGTTGTCTGTCGTAAGGAGTCCGCTGTGAGAACACACCTGACGCACTGGGGTGCCTTCGAGGCCGAGACCGACGGTGAGCGCCTCACCTCGGTGAAGCCGTGGCACGGTGACGCCGAGCCCAGTGGCATCATCCACAATGTCGCCTCCGCGCAACATCATCCGGCCCGGATCAGCCAGCCGTACGTCCGCAAGGGCTGGCTGGAGAACGGGCCGGGGGCGCCGGGCCGGGGCGAGGACGAGTTCGTCCCCGTCGACTGGAACACCGCGCTGGACCTGCTGGCCGGTGAACTGCGCCGTGTCTACGGCGAGTACGGGGGCGAGGCGGTCTACGGCGGCTCCTACGGCTGGGGCAGCGCCGGACGGTTCCACCACGCGCAGTCGCAGGTGCACCGGTTCCTCAACACGCTCGGCGGCTACGTGCGCCGGGTCAACAGCTACTCCTTCACCGTTTCCGAGGTTCTGCTGCCGCACGTCGTGTCCAGTCTGTACGAGGTACTGGGCGGCGCGACCGCTTGGGACGTCGTGGCCGAGCACAGCGAGCTGATCGTGGCCTTCGGCGGCATCTCGCCGAAGAACGCGCAGGTCAACTCGGGCGGCATCGCCAGGCACGAGCTGCGTCGGCCGCTGGCGGCGGCCAAGGCGCGCGGCTGCCGGGTGGTATCGGTGTCGCCGTTGCGCGACGACACCCCCGACGAGGCGGGCGCGGAATGGCTGGCGCCCCGGCCGGGCAGCGACGCCGCGATCATGCTGGCGCTGGCGCACGTGCTGGACGCGGAGGACTTGGCGGACAAGGGTTTCCTCGACCGGTTCACCGTCGGGTACGACAAGTTCATCTCCTATGTGCGCGGTGAGTCCGACGGGGTGGCCAAGACTCCCGAGTGGGCGGCCGAACTCAGCGAGATCCCCGCCGACGACATCCGCGCGCTCGCCCGGGACATGGCCGCCAAGCGCACCCTGCTCATGGTGTCGTGGTCGCTGCAACGCACCCAGTACGGCGAACAGCCGCTGTGGCTGGGCGTGGTGCTCTCGGCGATGCTGGGTCAGATCGGGCTGCCCGGCGGCGGCTTCGGCCACGGCTACGGGTCCACAGGAGACATCGGGAAGCCGTACGCGCAGACCTCGGCGCCCGCGCTGCCGCAGGGCAAGAACGAGGTCAAGACCTTCATCCCGGTGGCCCGGATCTCCGACATGCTGCTCAACCCGGGCGGCGAGTTCGAGTACGACGGCGGCCGGTACACCTACCCCGACATCAAGCTCGTGTACTGGTGCGGCGGCAACCCGTTCCACCACCACCAGGACCTGGCCCGGCTGCACGAGGCGTTCAAGCGGCCCGACACCGTCGTCGTCCACGATCCCTTCTGGACGTCGTCGGCGCGGCACGCCGACTTCGTGATGCCGTCCACGATGACCATCGAACGCGACGACTACGGCGCCGGTTCCGGCGACTCGGTGTTCATGCCGATGAAGGCGCTCACCAAACCGCACGGCCAGACCCGCGACGACTACGACATCTTCGCCGCGCTGGCGCACCGGCTGGGCCGGGGCGAGGCGTTCACCGAGGGCCGCACCGCGAACGAGTGGCTGCGGCACCTGTACGACAACTGGCGGGAACGCTTGCAGCGCATGGGAACCACGATGCCGTCCTTCGAGGAGTTCTGGGAGTCCGAGCACGTGGAGATCCCGATTCCCGACCCGGGACAGGTGCTGTACTCCAAGTTCCGGGCCGATCCGGAGGCCAACCCGCTGCGCACCCCCAGCGGAAAGATCGAGATCTTCTCGGAGAAGATCGACAGCTTCGGCTACGAGGAGTGCCCGGGGCATCCGGTGTGGATGGAGCCCGCGGAGTGGCTGGCGGGCCCACGGGCGCAGCACTTCCCGCTGCACCTGATCGCCAACCAGCCCAAGACCCGGCTGCACAGCCAGCTGGACGTCGGCGCCCACAGTCAGGCGTCCAAGGTCGACGGTCGCGAGCCGCTGCGCATCCACCCCGACGACGCCGCCGCGCGCGGCCTCGCCGACGGCGAGCTGGCGCGGGTGTTCAACGACCGGGGTTCCTGCCTGGTCGGGGTGCGCGTCAGCGACAACGTCCGGCCCGGCGTGGTGCAGCTGTCCACCGGCGCCTGGTACGACCCGGATCCGACCGACGCGAGCTTCTGCCGCCACGGCAACGTCAACGTGCTGACCCCCGACGAGCCGTCCTCGCGGCTGTCGCAGGGCTGCATCGGGCAGCACGCGCTGGTGGAGATCGAGCCGGTCACCGGTGAGGTGCCGGAGGTGACGGTGACGCGGGCGCCGGCCTAGCGTCGTTTCGCAGCAAGCTTCGGCGTCGCCGCATTCGTTGCGGCGGCGCCGAAATCGCGAACCTTAAATTCGTCGCGCGTTCGTTGACTTCTCTCGTCAGGTCTCGCTATCGTGCAATTGGTAAGTCAGTCTTACTAACCATCACGTCGACATTCCCCCATGTCGCATCGAGAGGAGACCGTCGTGGAGAAACGATGGTGGAAACGCAAGGGCGTCTGGGTCGCCGCGGCGGTGGCGGCGACACTCGCCGTCCCGGCGGGCTTCGTCAACGCCCAGGACTCGGCATCCCCGGTACCGGCCGAGTCGTCCGTCGCCCGCAATGGACAGCTGGAGGTCTGCGGAACCCAGCTGTGCAACGAATCCCGGGAACCCGTGCAGTTGCGCGGCATGAGCACCCACGGTCTACAGTGGTACGAGCAGTGCGTCAACGACGCGTCCATGGACGCCCTGGCCGGGGACTGGAACGCCGACGTCATCCGCGCCTCCATGTACATCGCCAAGGAGGAGGACGGTTACGAGACCGACCCCGAGCGGTTCACGGCGCTGATGAACAAGATCATCGACGAGGCCACCGAGCGCGGCCTGTACGTCATCGTCGACTGGCACATGCTCGACCCCGGCGACCCCAACCGCTACACCGACATCGCCAAGGACTTCTTCGCCAAGATGGCCGAGAAGCACGCCGACAAGACCAACGTGATCTACGAACTCGCCAACGAGCCCAACGGCGTGAGCTGGTCCGACATCAAGGGCTACCACGAGCAGGTGCTGCCGGTGATCCGCGAGAAGGACCCCGACAGCCTGGTGCTGCTGGGAACCCGGGCCTGGTCCTCGCTGGGCGTCTCCGAGGGCGCCGACGAGTCCGAGATCGTCGACGA
Source organism: Stackebrandtia nassauensis DSM 44728 (assembly GCF_000024545.1). Classification (GTDB taxonomy): domain Bacteria; phylum Actinomycetota; class Actinomycetes; order Mycobacteriales; family Micromonosporaceae; genus Stackebrandtia; species Stackebrandtia nassauensis. The sequence continues at coordinate 2,062,685 of NC_013947.1, read as the reverse complement.
TCCGGTCGACGGCGAGAACATCATGTACACCTTCCACTTCTACGCGGCCAGTCACGGCGACGAGTACCTCGACACCCTGGACCGGGCCTCCGACAAACTGCCCATGTTCGTCACCGAGTTCGGCACCCAGGAGGCCACCGGCGACGGCGGCAACGACTTCGACATGTCGCAGCGGTACCTGGATCTGATGGCGCAGAAGAAGATCAGCTGGACCAACTGGAACTTCTCCGACGACCAGCGCTCCGGCGCCGTCTTCGAACAGGGCACCTGCCCCGACGGCCCCTTCGACGCGTCCAACCTGAAACCGGCCGGTGAGTGGATCCACGGCCAGCTGGCGGGTGGCCAGTGAGCGCCTCGATCTCGCGCCGGAGTCTGCTGGCGGCCACCGGGGTGACCGTGGCGGCGGCCGGACTGGCCTACACCACGGCGGAAGCGTCCACGGTGGGCAAAGCGGAGTGGCAGGAGCGCTGGGCCCCCGATCCCGGCTCCGACGGCCTGGACGCCTTCGAGGGCGTCGAGGACGACCGCGCCGACTCGCATCCCGACGGGCAGCCACACATCTATGTGGAGGACGACGCCTACCGGTTCAACATGCACATGGAGGACGTCGACAGCCACACCGACCGGCAGCGGCAGGAGGTCAAGGGGATGCGCACGCCCGCGGGCGGCGACTTCCTGGTGATCGAGCCGGGCTCGACCTGGCGGCTCAACTATCAGGTGTTCATCCCCGAGACCCTGCTGGCCACCAAGACCTTCACGCACATCACGCAGCTGTACAGCCCGAAGATCGGCCCGGCCATGATGATCTCGCTGCGGCGGGTCGACGGCGTCGAGACGATGGAACTGAAGGACCACCCGCAGGACATCCTGGTCGAACGCACCGAGCTGGCGCCGCTGAAGGAGCGCTGGATCGACATCGAGCTGGAGATCCTGGCCGGGGACGCCCCCGACGGCGCGGTGCGCTGGGTGGTCAAGGATGGTTCGCAGACGATCGTCGACGTCAGCAAGGACGGACTGGGAACCAGTCTCGAAGGGGTCCGGATCCGTCCCAAGTGGGGCATCTACCGTTCCCTCGAGGACGACACGGGTTCGCTGCGGGACTGTCATCTGCTGATGCGCGGAATGCGCGCCTACGAACAGGTTTGAGGAGATACGAGCTACGTGAACAGAGGAAGCGCATGAGCGCGTCCCACGCGGACGCGGCGGGCCACGGTGGCTCGTCGCGTCTGCTGCGTCTCATCAACGAGCGCACGGCACTGGGTTGCCTGTTCCTGCGCGACCGGCTGACCCGCCCGGAACTGGTCGAGCTGACCGGGTTCTCCAAGCCGACGGCTTCGGAGGTGATCAAGCGGCTGCGGGCGGCGGGGCTGGTGACGGTGGCCGGTCGCACCAGCGGCGGACCGGGGCCGCGCGCCGACGTGTACGCGATCGACGCGGACGCGGCGTACTCGGCGGCGGTGTCGCTGCGCGAACCCGACCGGCTCGACGTGGCGGTGGCGGACCTGCGCGGCGAGCTCCGTCGGACGGTGAAGTGCCCGCTGGGCGACGATCCCGAGGCGGCCGTGGTGGCGGCGGTGGCCGACGCGTGCGCGATGGCCGAAGTGGACCGTGATCGACTGCGCAGTGTCTGGGTGGCGGTGCCGGGTTCCTACGACGGCCGCGGCGACCGGGTCCGCAACATCGACATCGAGGGACTGGAGACGCCGGGGCTGCGGCAGCGGCTGGCCGAGGCGCTGGGCACCCCGGTGCGCATCGACAACGACGTGAACCTGGCGGCGCTGGCCGAACGCCACCACGGCGTGGGCGGCACCGAGGGCTTCGCGCTGCTGTGGCTGGGCGAGGCCGGTATCGGCCTGGGCATCGACCTGGGTGACGAGGCCGGGGGCGGACTGCTGCACGGCTTCAGCGGCGCCGCCGGTGAGATCGGGTATCTCCCCATCGGAACGCCCTCGGCGGTGGCGCCGCCGGATCTGCAGGAACTGGCGGCGGGCCCGGCGATCGTCCGGCTGTCGCAACGGCACGGCCGCGAGGTGTCCTCGGCGCGGTCGGCGATCGAGGTGGCCGAGACCGCGGACGACGCGGAGTTCTTCGACGTGGTGGCGCGACGCATCGCGATCGGACTGGCCTCGGTGGTGACCATCTTGGCCCCGGCGGTGATCGTGCTGGCCGGGGAGATCGGCGCGGCCGGTTCGGGCAGGCTCGGCGAGGCGGTCGGCGCCGCGCTGGCCAAACTCGGCTTCGGCACCCCCGTCAAACGCACCGCGGTCGAGGGGGACGCGGTGCTGCGGGGCGGCCTGGACGCGGCCTTGGCGACGGTGCGCCGTCAGCTGCTGGCCGACCCGCTGGCCACCGGTAACTCCGAGGGCGCCGCGTAGCCGTAGAGGAACACCCGCACCCCGGAGGCCACGTGGGCGGCGATCTCGGACTCGGGGGTCGCCGCCAGGTCGAAATCGATCGGCAGGCTCCCCCACACCAGTGTCTGCAGGTGCTTCGCCGCCTGCTGTGGATTCTCCACCCGCAGCAGTCCCTTCGCGTCGAGCTCACTGAGCTTGGCGGCGAGCTCGTTGTTCACCCGTCGGGGCCCGGCCTCGCGCCACAACCGGGCCGCCTCGGCGGGCACATGGGCCCACTCGGTCTTGACCTGCTGCATCATCGCGAAGTGGGCGGAGAACTCCCCCTTTGAGGTCACGAGGTCAAAGCCGAAGGCGTTGAGGTCGGCCTCCACGTCGGTGACCTTGTGGAAGTGGCGTTCGATGAGCGCCGAGATCGCGTCGCCGACGCCGTTGGTGCTGGTCATGATGGTGACGTGGAACAGTTCCGGCTTGTCCCGGAAGTGGTTGTAGATGGTGCGGGTCGACACCCCGGCCCGTTTGGCGATCGCGTCGATGCTGGCCCGGGTGTACCCCTCCTCGGCGAACACGGCCATGGCTCCCCTGATGATCGACTCGCGTTTGTCCGCGCGACCGCCGACCGGACGGCTCGAAGGGGCGGTTTCGGTCGCCATGGGTTGCCTCCATCACAAATTACAATCGCGGTTTTACTTTTTGCCATGAGCGTTGTAGTTTTTGCCATGGCCGTTGTAGTTTAGCGGCTCCGAGACGAAATTCCCGAAGGAGAGACCACCATGACAACCCGCATCGCAGTGATCACCGGAAGCACCCGCCCCGGCCGCCGGGGCGCCCTCGTCGCGGACTGGGTGGTGCAGGCCGCCGCCAGCCATCCCGCCGTGGCCGCCGGCGAGGCCGCCGTCGACCTCATCGACCTGGCCGACCTCAATCTGCCGCTCCTGGACGAGGCCATGCCCCCGATCATGGGCCAGTACGAGCACACCCACACCAAGGAGTGGGCCGCCACGATCGACTCCTACGACGGCTTCCTGTTCGTGGTCCCCGAGTACAACCACTCCTTCCCCGGCGCCCTGAAGAACGCCCTGGACTACCTGTACGCCGAGTGGAACAACAAGGCCGCGGGCTTCGTCGGCTACGGCCCCGGCGGCGGCATCCGCGCCGTGGAGCAACTGCGACTGGTCCTGGCCGAACTGAAGATCGCCGCCGTCCGCGACCAGGTCGTCATCGGCAAGCACGACCACGCCGACCTGTTCTACCAGGGAGTGTGGACCCCCACCGACGAGACGCACGCCGCCCTGGAACTGGTGCTGACCGAGACCCTCGAATGGGCCGAGGCCCTCAAGACCGTGCGCGCCAAGGCGAAGACCCTGGCCGCCGCCTGACTCCACCGACGGCGAGCGGGCGAGGTGCCACGAGCACCTCGCCCGCTCGCCGTCGCTTTCGCCACTTCGGACACGAATCGGCCCTACAGTGGCAGCCATGGCTTGGATCGTGCTGGTGATCTCGGGGATCCTGGAAACAGTGTGGGCGATCGCGCTGGACCGATCGCACGGCTTCACCAAACCGTGGCCCACCACAGTGTTCGCGGTGGCGCTACTGCTGAGCATGGCCGGGCTGGGTTACGCGATGCGCGAGATCCCGGTCGGCACCGGCTACGCGGTGTGGGTCGGCATCGGCGCGGTCGGCACCGCCGTGGTGGGCATGACCTGGCTCGGCGAATCCACCAGCGTGGCCCGGATCCTGTGCCTGGTGCTGGTGGTCGCCGGAGTCGTGGGCCTGAAGTACTTCCACTGAGGAGCCACTCAGCCCCGCCGGATCTGCGAGGTGATCGTGCGGTCGGTGATCGTCGTGTCCTTGGCCAGCAACAGCGCTTTGGACAGGATCAACGACAGCACCCGGTCGCCGTCGAAGGGCAGGAACACCTTGCCGTCCCCGGTTCCGGCCTGCTTCGGGACGATGCACAGGTACTCGTTGTTCGGCTCCATCAGGATGTTGCCCGAACCCAGGTGGATCTTGTACGTGCGCAGGTCGCCGCGCACCCGCAGGAACTTCCCGTCGATCTCGGCCCGGTCGGCGATCGCCAGCCGGGGCACCAGCCGCTCCAGCAGATCGCGCCGGGTCACCGCGGTGGCGCCCAGTTCGCCGAAGCTGTAGGAGTGCCAGTACTCCTGGAACCGGCCCTCGGGGCCGCCGTCCGACCACTCCGGATCGTTGCCGACGCTGGCGACACCCACGAACAGGTCCACATCGCGCAGCACCTCGCTGAGCACCAGCGGCGGGATCTCGTTCAGCGGCACCGGTTCCCGGAAGTCGTCACGGTCGTGGACGTACTGGGCGTAGTTGCCGCCGGTGGCGTGGGCGTGGTTGCGGGGCGCGTCCTCGCGGTAGAACCGCACCTGATCGCTGGCCAGCCGCAGATAGGTCCCCGCCTCGGTGGTGTCGGCACCGTAGTCGTCGCCGATGCCCTCCACCCAGAACTCGGCCCGCAACCCCCACCGGGGCAGCAGCTTCGTGGTGGGTTCGTAGGTGTCGTCGACCATGAGCCGCAACTGGTTGTCCCAGCCGCGCGCCTTGGCCAGCGAGTTGTACTGGTGCTGCTTGAGGATGTGGGCCGCGAACCGGTTGGAGTAGACACGGGTGTTCTCCTCGGCCGCCGTCAACAGGTACACCTCACGATGGGCCTGCTTGAACGGCTGGACGATGCCGTGGCGCTCCAGGAAGTCGCGCCAGGCCAGCACCTCGTCGATGTAGCGACCGATCGGGTGCCACAGCCTCACCGTCGTACCGTGACGCTGCTCCAACACCGCACCGTCCACCGTGCGCAGGTCGCCGTCGGCGAAACAACAGGCGACGTCATCGACCATCCAGATGAGACGCCGCGCCACCGTGCCGACCAACGGGTGGTAGGCGTAGCGCTCCCACCAGTCGGTGAACGGCCACTCCCGCCGGGCCAGGAACTGCCGGTCCAGCCGCTCCGACTGGGCCGAGACCATCTTGGCGATGTCCTTGACCGTGGCCTTCAGGTCCTTGACCGTCTCGGGATGCTCGCGTTTCACCGCGGCCGGAGGCGACTTCAACGACTTGCCGGAGTCGTTGCGCCACAACAGTTTCACCCCGTCAGAATCGACGGCGATCTCCCACAAGGTCTCGCCGAGTTTGCCGAAGCGACGCCCCTGCCGAGTCAGCTCATAGGTGGGGACGGAGATCTCCTCGACCTCGTCGCGGGTGATGCCCAGGGCGGCGGCCCGCGCGTCGAGCGCCTTGTTGAGAGCCTTGAGCGTCGGCTTGACCTTGACGCTGGTGGCCAACCTCGCGATCTGCCCGACCGCCTCAAGGTCATCGATCATGGACAGCGCGTGGATGGCGGCGTTGGTGATCAGTTGACTGCGCACCCCGACGCCGGGGATCTTGCGCTGGCACACGGTGACCAGATCGGCCAGCAACCGGATCGCGTCGCGGTCCGGGGACACCAGTCCGAGCGTCCAGACCAGACCGCGCAGATAGTCGACATTGTGCGGGTCGAACTGCTCGTTGAAGTGGGTGGCGTACTCGGTGTCGTCCACCGGGATCGTGCGCTCCTCCCCCACCAGGCACAGCCAGGCCATCACCTGGTTTCCCACGGTCTCGGCGCCCAGTTCCTCGACGAAGCCCGCAGCGGTCTTGAGCCAGCGCGCCGAGGGTTTCGCGCTCGTCGCCTTGCCGAGATGCGCGATGAGTTCGCGCCACCGGGGATCGAGGTTCTCCAGGCAGCCCAGCACCTCGTCGGCCCAGGGTTCGCCGGGGTTGAGCAATGGTCCCTCCAGTTCGCTCACCAGATCGGCGAACTCCGGCCAGTAACGCGCGACGGACGTCTCCCGGCGCAGCGTCGCCACCACGCTCACGGGAATGGGCTCGCCCTGACTCCGCAACAACAACACGCTCGCGACCACATCGGTGTCGGCACCGCAGACCCACTTGCGTCCCGCGACCGCGAGCGTCTCGCGGGCGTGGCCCAGCGCCTCGGAACCGGTCAGCAGCAACGGATACACGGACACCAGGTTGTCGAGCGTGTAGCCGGACACCGACGCGTCCGGCACCGCCTGGCGCAGCCGGGACTCCAGTTCGGACCGTGCTGTCTCGGCGGCCGCGGCTTCGAACTGCCGCACAGCGAAGGACGGCATGCGCCCGCACCACGGCCACCGGCCCCGCCACGAAGCGGCGGTTTCGTGCAACGTGGCGGCGAACTCTTCGGCCGCACCGGTTCTGGCCAGGTGGACCAGGCGTTCCATGAAGCGCACGTTCGCCTTGCTGCGTTCGACGCGTTCGTAACCGTCCATCAGCCACCCACCAGCGGCACGAGCTTGAGGAACGTGACCGTGGTGCCCTGCGCGATGTCGATGACGGCGTCCAGTTCCTCGACCTGCCGGTCGTCGACGAGCACGACATAACCGTTGCGATCGAACGCTTCCACCGCCTTGTCGAACTGTTTCCCGGCGTCGATGGTGCGTGCTTTCCGCAGTCGGTAGCCGTTCAGGGTCACCTCGGCGTCCTCGGGCTGCACCAGCCCGTTGAACACCGGGGTGTTCTTCGCGTTGTGCTCGGCCACTTCCTGGAACACCCGCCTGCGAATCAGCTCCCGCAGCGAGAGTGTCTCCTCGAAGATCTCCAGATGCCAGGCGTCGCTTTGCTTCCCAGCCGTCGACTCATCGACGAACGCCACTGTCGTCATGGGCGGCAGTGTATGCCGCCAGTGTGACGATTCCCGCCGGAGCAACCGCGCGGGACACTGTGGCTAGACCTTCACCAACCGCACCCCGTCGGCGACGACGCGGCCCTGCGTGCCGGTCCAACGGCTGACCCCGACGGTCGGCTTCTCACCGGCCTTCAGATTGAAACTCCCGATCGACTTCCAGGTGTCGCCCCCGGTCGTCTGGTCGACATAGACACTCTCGAACCCGGACGACGTGGCCACGAGATACGGCGTCTGGGTGTTGTTGTCGGGCGAGGCCGGATACCGCACCTCGACCCGATACCGGCCGGTGCTGGGCAGGTCCACCGTGTACCACAGTGGATCGGACTTCGCCACCGGCGAGGCGTACGCGTAGTCGCGTCCGTTCGGCACCTTGGCGCGCTGCCACGCGTCCGAGGCGCTCACGCCCGCGCTGTCGTTGTCCATCGAGAACGACTGCGTCTTGGACTCGCGCACCAGGTCCATGTAACGGTCCCAGTTCCAGCCCTTGCCCGGGTCGGTGTGGGTCGCGCCGGGCACCTCGGAGTGCGCGATGATGTGCTTGCGGTCCATCGGAATGTTGTAGCGGTCGCAGATCGACCGGACCAGCCGCGCCGAGGACTCGTACATGTTCGTCGTGTACCACTTCTTCGGGTCCTGAACGTAACCCTCGTGCTCGATCCCGATGGACGTCTTGTTGTAGTCCCAGTTGCCCGCGTGCCACGCGATGTCCGACTCGTGCACCATCTGGGTCACCGAGCCCTTGCTCGAACTGACCAGATAGTGCGTCGTGACCTCCGACTTCGGATTGCGGAACCACGCCTTGGTCCCCGAGGCCGTGCCCTGCATGGTGTGGATGACGACCTTGTTGATCGGGTCCGACTTCGGTCTGCTGGCGTTGGTGTAGTTGGCCTTGTGCGCCGCCAACCAGCTGGCCCCCTGGTAGTCGACCGCGGTCGACTCCGGTCCCGCCTCCTCCGGACGATCCGCGTCGCCCTTGTCGTCCCCGCGTCCGCCCTCTTCGTGAGCGAACGCGGGAGACGCGCCCAGACCCATGACGATGAGAAGTACCGCCGCCCCTACCAATACCCGTGCCCGCATGGCCGTCAGTGTCACACAAAACCGCCCCTGATCCACTGCGGACACGAAAAATATCAGCGTTTCACTCTTCTGAGAAGAGTCCCTCCCGGACGGCGTCGAGGCCGACGCGCAGGGCTCCACGCAGGATGGGGCCGGAGCTGACGGTTCCGGCGACGACCTGGCTGGACAGTGGTGCGATGTCCTGGATCGCGGCTCCGACCCGGTCGGCCAGGCCCGCTCCGCCCGCGTAGCCGACCTCGCCGCCCAGGACGACCAGGGCCGGGTCGAGGACCGAGCACACGCCCGCCACGCCCAGGGCCATGCGGTCGGCGAGTTCGTCGAGGAACTTCTCGCCCGCGTCGCCCGCGGACAGGGCCGCGGCGACCATCGCCTCGGGGGTGTCCTGTGTGAAGCCGTGTTCGGTGCCCAGTTCCTGGACGGCGTCGCCGCCGACGAGTTTCTGGAACGAGCCCTTGGCGCGGCGGGTCACCGATTCCTCCGGGAGGGAGCCGCCGGGTACGGCCAGGTAGCCGATCTCGCCCGCGCCGCCCCGGGCGCCGCGGTGGAGTTTGCCGCCCAGGACGACGCCGACGCCGAGGCCGCGGCTGAACCAGACGTAGACGAAGTCGTCGACGCCGCGGGCCGCGCCGTCGCGGTGTTCGGCGACCGCGGCGAGGTTGACGTCGTTCTCGATGACGACCGGTCGGCGCAGGTCCTTTTCGAGGGCTTCGTGCAGGCCGCGGTGCCAGGCGGGGAGGTCCCAGGAGAAGTCGATGTCGTTGGAGTCGGGGTTGACGATGCCGGGGGTGGCCAGGACGACGCGGTCGACGTCCTCGAGCTGGATCTTGGCGTTGGCGGAGGCGGCGGTGACGGCGCGGTGGACCACGGCCACCGGGTCGTCGGCGTCGCGGGTCTCCAGTTCGACGCGGCCGACGACCTCGCCGGTCAGGTCGGCGATGTCGACGGTGACCGAGTGGGGGCCGACGTTGACGCCCGCCACGTAGGCGTAGGTGCTCACCACCGCGTAGACCTGTGCGTTGGGACCACGGTTACCCGGCCGAGTGCCGACGGCCTTGATCAGGCCGCGCGACTCCAGTCGTTCCACCATCTGGGAGGCCGTGACCTTCGACAGTGAGGTCGCCTGGGCCAGTTGAGCGCGGGTCTGCGGTCCGTTGGTGAACAGCAGATTCAGCGCCGCGCGGTCATTGAGAACGCGCAGGAGTTGGGGAACTCCGGGTGTTTGTCTCCGGGTCATCGAGTGGGAGCCTTCCGTTGATCTTGCGAACTAGATGCATCTTTCCTCATGTTTTTGTGCTAAGCAAGTCAACCGGCGGGCTCATTTCCTAAGCACATAGACTAATCGATAGTTTTGTTATTAGTAATGTTCGGAGACTATGCCATGCCAGACCGCCAAGAACTTCGCCAGCTCGCACTGCGCACCCTGATTCCCGGTTTCAGCGGGACTACGGCGCCACGGTGGGCCCTTGACCTCCTGGACGAGGGGCTAGGCGGATACTGCCTCTTCGCCCATAATGTCGCCGACCCACAGCAACTCTCCGAACTGAACTCAAGCCTCAGACAGGCCAATAAGGACGTCCTGATAGCAATCGATGAGGAGGGAGGCGATGTTACGCGCCTTCACAGTGCCAGTGGCAGCCACTACCCCGGTAACGCGGCCCTTGGGGCCGTAGACGATCCGGAGTTGACCGCCGCGGTTCACCAGTCCATGGGGGCCGAGTTGGCCGCCGCCGGAGTCACCGTCGACTTCGCGCCGTCGGTGGACGTCAATGTGGAGGACGACAACCCCGTCATCGGCACCCGCTCGTTCGGACGCGACCCGCAGGGCGTGGCCCGGCACGCGGTCGCGGCGGTGCGCGGGCTGCACCGGGCCGGGATCATCGCCTGCGCCAAACACTTCCCCGGTCACGGCGCCACCGTCGTCGACTCCCACTTCGAGGTGCCGACGGTGGACATCCCGCTGTCGGAGCTGCGGGAACGTGAACTGGTGCCGTTCCGCGCCGTCATCGACTCGGGCATCGAACTCATCATGAGCGGCCACATCCGGGTCCCCGAACTCACCGGCGACGCGCCCGGCACCATGTCCCGCGCGGCCATGCACGACCTGCTGCGCGGCGAACTGGGCTTCGACGGCGCCATCGTCACCGACGCGATGGAGATGCGCGGAGCCAGTGGCGCCATCGGGATGCCCGAGGCCGTGGTCCGCGCGATCGCGGCCGGGTGCGACCTGATCTGCACCGGCGGCGAACTCCAGAAACGCGGTCCCATGACCGAGGTCGTCAACGCTGTCGCCGACGCGGTCGCCACCGCCGTCATCGACGGTCGGCTGCCCTACGAGCGACTCGCCGACGCCGTGCGTCGTGGCGACGTGCTGCGGGAGTGGCAGCGCGAGAACCGGGGTTCCCGAGCCCCGCACGCCCTGGGGCTTGCCGCCGCCCGACGCGCCATCACCGTGGAGGGAACCGTTCCGGCACTGAGCAACCCGCTCATCGTCCAGATCGACTCCACCGCCAACATCGCGGTCGGCGAATCGCAGTGGGGCGTCACGCCGTTGTTGGCCAAGCACCTGCCGCACGCCCAGATCCGCAACGTCACCCCCGAGAACGCCAGCGTCGCCCAGATCTCCGCGCTGGCCGACAACCGCCCGGTCATCGTCGTGGCCCGCGATACCCACCGGCGCCCGGCGTCCAAGGGCTTCGTCGAGGGACTGGCGGCTTCCGGCCACGACGTGGTGCTCGTCGAGATGGGCTGGCCCGCGGCCTGGCGGCCGGAGGGCGTGGCGGCCTACGTCGCCTCGTTCGGGGCGGCGGCGGTCAACGCCGAGGCCACCGTCGAGGTGCTGTTGGGTTCGTGAGCCGAAAAGGACTCCCGCCCCCGGTGGGGATCGGGGGCGGGAGTCTTTTCGAGGGGACAGGTTCTAGGAGCCGTCGAGTACCTTTTGGACTTCTTCGCGCAGTTGCGGGATCTTGTTGTACAGCACGTCGCCGGGACAGTCGGTGTCCACGTAGTCGCGGTGACCGTAGATCTCGGTCGCCGCGATGCCGTACTGCTGGCAGGTGTAGGCGCAGAAGTTGACCAGGCTGGTCCACAGTTCGGCCGGTGGTTCGACCTCGAAGTAGGTGCCCTGGTTCTCGATGCCGATCGCGGAGGTGTTCTGGCCCGGGGCGTGGGCGCCCTGGACCATCCCGGATCCGTCGGTCAGGTGCTTCAGACTGGTGTGGCGACCCTCCAGGACGTATCCGCCCCGGCTGATGGTGAAGTGCTGACCGGAGTCCGACCAGCCGTTCTCGTCCATGTGCCAGTGCTGGATCTCGCGGGCGATGTCGATCGCGGCCTGCTGCGAGGTGTCGTCGACGTTGGCGGACTGGGTGTGGTGCACCAGGATCTTGTTCGGGTTGTCGGTGAGCTGGTTCAGCTCGCCCGAGGGTTCCTTGGCGCCCCAGCCGTCGCAGTCCATGATCTCCGGGGTCGGCACCTCGGCGTGCGCGATGCCGGTGGTGAACAGGGCACCGCCGCCCACCGCCGTGCCGACGCCGAGCATGACCGCTCCACGCAGGACGGTGCGGCGGGAGGCCTGTGGCTTGCGCATCGGCTAACCTCCGACAGCCGCGGCGACGTCTTCGCGCAGCTTCGGCAGCTGGTCGTAGAACGCCTGGCCGGGGCACTCGGTGTTGTAGAAGTCGCGGTGCCCGTAGATCTCCTTGGGGTCGATGCCCCACTGGGTGCAGATGTAGGCGCACAGCTCGACCAGCTTGTTGTACAGCGCCTCCGGCGGCAGGCTGTCGGTGAAGGTGCCCTGGTTCTCGATGCCGACGCCGTCGGTGTTGGCGCCCGGGGAGTGGGCACCCTGGACGAAGCCCGCGCCGTCGGTCAGGTGCTGCAACGACGTGTGGCGACCCTCCAGCGCGAAGCCGCCACGGGTGACGGTGAAGTGCTGACCGGTGTCGGACCAGCCGTTGCCGTCCATGTGCCAGCTCTGCACCTCGCGGGCGAAGGCGTTGGACGACTCCTGGTCCTCGCCGCCGGAGTTGCCGCTGGCGGTGTGGTGGATGACGATCTTGGTCGGGTTGGCGTCCAGCTGGGTCAGTTCACCGCTGGGTTCGCGGGCTCCCCAGTCCGCGCAGCTGGTGATCTCGGGGGCCTTGGCGTCGGCGTGGGCCACGCTGGTGGTCAGCAGCGCGGCGCCGCCCACCGCAGTGCCGGCGCCGACCACGATCGCTCCGCGAAGCAGGTTGCGGCGCGAGGTCGGGGGTATCGGGGACATGGTGTCACTCCCAGGGGGTCTCGAAAGTGCCGGTTTCGTGGGACCCGTATAAACAGATCCGCATATGACGGTCTATCACTTTCCGCGCCGGATGGATAGTCCGTGAATCCGGATTTATGCCTGGCTTATGTTCCCGCAGAAACAATTCCTCCATAATGTGGCAAAGGGCGCCGGAGTTCGAGAACTCCGGCGCCCCAAGGGAAGAATTTCCTATTTCTTGGCTTTCACCTGAATCGCGTCGGCGATGACGTAGCCCTTGCCGGTGGTCTTGTGACCGACCGAGACAAGCTTCTGCTTGCCCTTCTTGAGCTTGTAGTCGCCCAGCGAGACCCACTGGCCGCCCTTGGCGGTCTGGTCGACGGTGACGGCCTTGTCGGTGCCGCCCGCGTGGACCGTGTATGGGGCCTTGGGGTTGTAGCCCTTGTTGGCCGCGTACCAGGTCGACACGGTGTAGGTGCCGTCCTTGGGGATGGTCACGGTGAACTCGACCAGGCCACCGCCGTTGCCGGGCTCGGCGAAGGCGTAGTCCTTGCCGTGCTTGTCGGCGGAGTAGGCCGACAGCTTCCAGCCCTCGCCGCGCTTGACGTCCTTGTCGCCGTTGTCGACGACCGCGGTCCAGGCGTCGTCGCCACCGCCGCCGCCGTCACCGTTGAGGGCCGCTTCCACGTCCTTGCGCAGCTGGGGCAGCTTCGCGTAGAACGCCTCGCCGGGGCAGGCGGTCGACGAGAAGTCGCGGTGGCCGTAGATCTCCTTGGGCGCGATGCCGAACTGCTTGCACGCGTGCGCGCAGAACTGCACCAGTGCGTTCCACAGCTCCTTGGGCGGCAGGCCGTCGGTGTAGGTTCCTTCGTTCTCGATACCGATACCGTCGGAGTTGGCGCCCGGGGCGTGAGCGCTCTGGACCCAGCCCTTGCCGTCGTTCAGGTGCTTGAGGCTGGTGTGGCGGCCTTCCATGATGAAGCCGCCGCGGCTGATGGTGAAGTTGTTACCGGTGTCGGACCAGCCGTTGCCGTCCATGTGCCAGCTCTGCACGTCCTTGGCCAGCTTGAACGCTGCCTGCTTGGACGTGTCGGACTGGTTCGCCGAGGCGGTGTGGTGGATGACGATCTTGGTCGGTTTGTTGCTGAGCTGCGACCCGCTGCCGGGTCGGGCGCCCCAGTCCTCGCAGCTGAAGATCTCTGGGGCCTTGGCCTTGGCGTCGTTCTCGGCCTGGGCGAGGTTGGCGGTCAACAGGGCACCGCCACCGGCCGCACCGGCGACACCGACGACGAGCGCGCCACGGATGACGTTGCGGCGCGACGCCTGGGGAACAGAAGGCATGAACTCGAACTCCCGGGGGTAGGGGTTGGAAATCAGTGGCCGCCGGAGAATGTCCGAAATCGCCATTCGGCGGATTCGAACATTGACTCCTTAAGGCCACCAATGATTCCTATCACTCACCCGCCCCCCGGGAAAGCCCGAGTTTCGAAATATATACCTCTATTATGGTCACTGTTTGCGAGTGCTCGACGACTGAGCGAGTGTCCGCACCTGTCGCAACAGGACGGACAGTGCGGCGAGATCTGCGCCTTCGGTGACGAATTCGTCCCGCGCGTCGGTGACCCGCTCCACTGTGGCACTGTTGTCGGTCTGCCACTGCTCCACCCGTTCGGCCGACCCCAGGTCCTCCGAAGTGGTGGACAGGGCCTGCCGGGTCAGGTCGGCCATGGCCGCGTACAGGTCGTAGCGCAACGCGGTGCGCGCCAGGGTCTGCGACCGGTTGCCGCGCGGCAGCTCCGAGATCCGGGTGAGGATGTCGTCGACGCCGAACCTCGCGGTGAGCGTGAAGTACGCCTCGGCGACCGAGTCCACATCGGCCTCGACCGAGTCGGCGACCTCCACGACGTCCACCAGCCCGAAGCCGTACATCAGGCCCACGACCCGGTCGGCCAGGTCCTGCGGCACGCCCTTGGACACCAGCTTGGCGGTGTAGGCGCGCATGCCCTCCCGCTCGGTGCCGCGCAGCAGCTCACCGATGCGCGGCAACAGCCGCGAGACACCCGGCCTCATCCGCGCGGTCTCGCCCGACACGTCCAGCGGCACCGCCCGGTTCTGCACCAGCCAGCGCGCGCCCCGGTCCAGCAGCCGACGGATCACCAGCATCGCGGCGGTCTGCGCCTCGGCGGGCACCTTGTTGTCCAGCGCCTCGATGTCGGCCCAGATGTCCTTGAGCCCGAAGACATCCCGGACGATCACGTAGGCGCGCAGCACGTCGGCGACGTGGGCGCTGGTCTCCTCGGCGACCCGGAACACGAACGAGGTGCCGCCCCGGTTGACGGCCTCGTTGATGAGCACCGTCGTGACGATCTCGCGCCGCAGCGGGTGCTCGGGCATGAGCCGCTCGAAGCGTTCCCGCAGCGGTTTCGGGAAGTAGTCGATGAGGACCGGCCGGGTCCACTCCTCGTCGGGCAGGTCGGAGGCGATGATCTCGTCCGAGAAGCCCAGCTTCACATAGGACAGCAGCACCGCCAGTTCCGGCTCGGTGAGGCCCTCACCGGCGGACACGCGGGCGGCGATCTCCTTGTCGTTGGGCAGCGCCTCCAGTTTGCGGTCCAGGCCGGCGGTCTTGGACAGGTGCTTCATCAACCGGATGTGGACGCTCAGCAGCTTGCCCGCCTGCGCGTCGGCACTGGCCAGGGCCGCGTTCTGCGCGTAGTTGTCGGCCAGCGCCAGCTGCGCGACCTCGTCGGTCATGTCCATCAGCAGCTGGTCGCGGTCGGCACCGGGCAGCTGACCGGCGTTGATGGCCCGCGACAGCAGCACCTTGATGTTGACCTCGTGGTCGGAGGTGTCGACACCGGCGGAGTTGTCGATGAAGTCGGTCGACAGCCGGACGCCGTTCTTGGCGGCCTCGATGCGGCCGCGCTGGGTCAGGCCCAGGTTGCCGCCCTCGCCCACGACGGTGCAGCGCAGTTCGGCGCCGTCGACGCGCAGCGCGTCGTTGCCCTTGTCGCCCACCTCGGCGTGGGTCTCGGTGGCGGCCTTGACATAGGTGCCGATGCCGCCGTTCCACAGCAGGTCGACCTTGGCCCGAAGGATCGCCTTGATCAGTTCGCTGGGCGCCAGCTCCGTGACCGTGTCGTCCAGGTCGAGCAGGGTGCGCACCTGCGGGGTCAGCGGGATCGACTTGGCCGAGCGCGACCACACGCCGCCGCCCTCACTGATGATCGACTTGTCGAAGTCGTCCCAGGTGGACCGGGGCAGCTTGAACAGCCGTTCCCGCTCGGCGTACGCCGGGGCGGTGTCCGGGTCGGGGTCGATGAAGATGTGCATGTGGTTGAACGCGGCCACCAGCCGGGTGTGCTTGGAGCACAGCAGGCCGTTGCCGAACACGTCGCCGCCCATGTCGCCGATGCCGACGCAGGTGTGGTCGGTGGTCTGGGTGTCGACGCCGATGGTGCGGAAATGGCGTTTGACGGACTCCCAGGCGCCGCGGGCGGTGATGCCCATCTTCTTGTGGTCGTAACCGGCCGAACCGCCCGAGGCGAAGGCGTCGCCCAGCCAGAAGCCGTAGCGGGCGGCGATCTCGTTGGCGATGTCGGAGAAGGTCGCGGTTCCCTTGTCGGCGGCCACCACCAGGTAGGTGTCGTCGCCGTCGCGGCGCACCACGTCCGGCGGCGGCACGACCTTGCCGGAGGTGTTGTCGATGTTGTCGGTGACGTCCAAGAGCGCCGAGATGAACGCCTTGTAGCAGGTGACGCCCTCGGTCTGGAGCGCCTCGCGTTCGGCGGGCGGGTGCTTCAGGACGAAACCGCCCTTGGAGCCGACCGGCACGATGACGGCGTTCTTGACCATCTGCGCCTTGACCAGACCCAGGATCTCGGTGCGGAAGTCCTCGCGCCGGTCCGACCAGCGCAGACCGCCGCGGGCCACCTTGCCGTAACGCAGGTGGACGCCCTCGAAGCGGGGCGAGTACACGAAGATCTCGAAGCGGGGACGGGGCGCCGGGAGGTCGGGGATCGCCTGCGGGTCCAGTTTGAACGCCACGTACGGCTTGGGTCGGCCGGAGGAGCCCTTCTGGTAGTACGAGGTGCGCAGGGTCGCCTGGATCAGCGCCAGGTAGGAGCGCAGGATCCGGTCGGCGCCGAGGCTGGGAACGTCCTCCAGCGCGGTGAGGAACTCGCCGGTCAGTTTCTCGGCGGCCTCGTCGCGGCCCTGGGTGGTCAGTTGCAGGCTCGGGTCGAAGTAGGTCTCGAACAGCGACACCAGCATCGTCGACAGCTTCGGGTTGGCGGCCAGCGTCGCGGCCATGAACCCGGCGGTGTAGACGGTCCCGGCCTGACGCAGGTACTTGGCGTAGGCGCGCAGGATCACCACCTGCCGCCAGGTCATCCCGGCGCGCAGCACCAGCTCGTTGAAGCCGTCGGTCTCGGCCTCGTCGCGCCACGACGCGGAGAAGGCGTTCTCGACGATGGCGCGCACCTGCGGCACCTGCACCGGCAGGTCGTCGGGCATCACCAGACCGAAGTCGTGCAGGAAGATCGTGCCGTCCTCGCGGGCGATCTCATAGGGACGCTCGTCGCTGACCTGGACGCCCAGCGAATGCAGCACCGGCAGTACCGCCGACAGCATCATCGGCTCGCCGAAGCGGAACACCTTGAACCGCACGTCGGTGTCGGACTTGCGGCGCCGGTACAGGTGCAGCGCCAGTTCGCCGGGCTCGTCGACGAGCTCGAACTTGGCGATGTCCTTGGCGGCCTCCTTGGGCGAGTGGCTGTCCTTGTAGGTGTTGGTGAACGCGTCGACGTACCGCGAGTACACCTCTTTGGACTGTTCGTCGCCCAGCTGCCGGTCCAGCAGCATCGAGAAGTCGGCGTCCCAGGAGCGGGTGGCCTCGACCAGTTCCTCCTGGATCGCGGCCTCGTCGATGTCGCCGGGCTGGTTGGCCGGGTCGACGCGCACCGTCATGTGGATGCGGGCCAGCACCGACTCCGACACATGGGTGGAGAAGTCGATGCCGACACCGTTGAGCCGCTTCATCAGGATCTTCTGGATCTTGTGGCGGTTGTCGGTGTTGAACCGGTCGCGCGGCAGGTAGATCAGGCAGGAGAAGAACCGGCCGTAGGTGTCGCGGCGGGCGAAGAACCGCAGCCGCCGCCGTCCGGCCAGCCGCAGCACGTCGGTGACGGTGCGGTACAGGTCGTCGGTGCGGATCTGGAACAGCTCGTCGCGGGGGTAGGTCTCCAGGATGGCCATCAGGTCCTTGCCGGAGTGGCTGTTGGCCGCCAGGCCGCTGCGCTCCATGACCTCGGCCGCCTTGCGGCTGACCAGCGGCAGGTCCTTGACCGACGACAGGTACGCCGTCGAGGTGAACAGGCCCAGGAACCGGCGTTCGCCGACGACGTTGCCCTCGTCGTCGAAGATCTTGAACCCGATGTAGTCCATATAGGAGTTGCGGTGGACGGTGGACCTGGAGTTGGTCTTGGTGACGATGAGCAGCCGCTTCTCCATGACCCGCTCATAGGCCTCGGGAGTCATGCTGCTCAACAGTTTCGGAGCCGTCTGGTCGGCGCGCAACAGACCCAGTCCGGTGCCCGGCGCCGCCGCCAGCGCCTGCCCCTCGGGGGTGTCGGCGAGCCGGTACTCGCGGTAACCGAGGAAGGTGAAGTTGTTGTCCGCCAGCCACCGCAGCAGCCCCACGGCGTCGTTGAGGTCCCGCTCGGGAACCGGGAGCCGGTGCCCCTCGGCGTCGATCTCCTCGGCGAGAGCGAACGCCGCGTCGCGCATCTTCGGCCAGTCCTCGACGCACTCGCGCACGTCGGTGAGCACCTTGAGGATGGCGTTGTGCACCTCTTCGGCGGCCTGGGAGTCGCGCAGCCGGTCCACCTCGAAGTGCATCCAGCTTTCCCGGACGATGTCGTCCTCACCCTTGGCGCACGGGGCCTTACTCAGCGCGCCCATCACCTCGCGCCGGGCGAACACCAGCGGGTGCACCACCACGTGGATGTCGAGGTCCCGGCGGGTCAACGCGGCGGTGATCGAGTCGACCAGGAACGGCATGTCGTCGGTGACGATGTCGATCTCGGTGTGGCACACCGCGATGGGACCCTCGCCGTTCTCCTCCGGCATCGGCGGCGTCGTGACCGACAGCTTCACCTCACCGGGCAGCCGCTGCCAGGCCAGCTCCCGATGCGCCACAGTGGTCTCGTACAGGTCGGTCGCCGTACGCCCCGCCAGATCCTCGTCGGGGACGAACCGCCAGTACATGGCGATCAGCTCGGCCAGATCGGCGTCGTTCCCCGCCAACGTCACCGCTTCGGTGATCAGTGTGTCCCGATTGGGCAGTTCCTCGTCGATGTTCCGGTCATCGTCGTCCGCGGCCATTGCCAACACCGTTTGCCAGCTCCCAGGTTCGTTTCGCGCCCACGCCGATGTGGGCGTCGCACTGAGCACGAGCCTACGTCCGCCTCGCACGATGTCTAAGGCGGATCCCTCCTTGCGGAGGGTGGCTCAACCCATACGGATGACACCCACTCCGCCCGGTGGAACGGACATTCCCGACGCTTTCGCGAGCCGATTCATCCGTCCGATCCACCGCACTGTCCGAAACCGGACACCAGTCCTGATAACGCTTGCTGCATTGCGCCCCGGATCGCGCACAACCCCGCAATCACACGCAACCGCGCGCACGGCGGTCCACTAACTGGTAAGGCCCCGAACCAACGTGTCGACGATCGCCGCCGCGTACTCCCCGTCGGGATCGTAGTCGGGATCGAACACCGTCAACTCCATCCCCAGGCACTCCTCATAGGACGTGAACACCTCGATGAGCTGCTGCAACTCCCCATGCGCGATACCCCCCGAATCCGGACTGTCGACGGCGGGCATCACCGAGGAATCCAGGATGTCGACGTCCACGTGCAGCCAGAACCCACCCACATCCCCCAACCGATCGATCGCCCACTCGGCACTGCGAATCGCCCCGGCACTGCGCAACTGCGGCACCGTCCGATGCGCGATACCGGTGGCGGTCAACTCCATCCGATGCGCGTCCCCGTCCCGAATCCCCAACACCGCCGTACTCGCGGGCGGAAAATACGGCCGCAACCCATCGATATCGGTCAAATCCGGCTGCCCCCGCCCGGTCACCAACGCCAAATCCTCCCCCGCCGCGGCCCCCACATAAGGAGCGTTCCCCGGATGCCGGAAATCCGAGTGCCCGTCCATGAAAACCAACCCGCACTTGCCACCCCGGGCCTTGGCCCGACGCCGCATCGCCACCCCCGCCCCCAACAGAATCGAGCAGTCCCCACCCAACACCAACGGAAACTCCCCCTCATCGAGAATCCCGTCGATCCGATCGGCCAACTTCCGCGAGTACTCCGCGATCTCGACAGCCTGCGAAACCCCGTCCCCCGGCTGCCAATCCCCCGTGTCGAACCGGGGCGCGGTCAGACAACCGGCATCCCGAGCCCCCAACCGCGCGACCAACCCCTGGTCGCGCAGCGCGCCGGGGGCCTTGGCGCAGCCGGGAACCGTGGTGGGGGTGGGTGGACGCAACCCCAGGTTCGAGGGCGCGTCCAGCACGGCGAGACGTCTCACTCCTAAGAGGTAACCACAACCTAGCTAGAAAAGCACAGCGGCCAACTTTCGGCGGGCTTGAGCCACAACGGGATCCTCGGGGCCGGCGATGGTGAACAGGTCGAGGAGGTGTTTGCGGACGGTGTCGCGGTCCTCGCCGTTCAGGCGGGCGATCAGGTCGATGAGCTGGCGGTAGGCGTTCTCGGCCTGGCCGTTGATGACCTGGATGTCGGACGCCAGGAGGGCCTGCGGGATGTCGGTCGGGTTGGTGACCGCGGCTTCCTGGGCAGCGGGACCGGCGGCTTCGACACGGCGGAGGAGGCGGACCTGGGCCAGGCCGGACTCGGCGGCGGCGTCGCCCGGGTGGAGGTCGAGGTAGGAGGTGAAGGCGTTCTCGGCGCCGGTGAGGTCACCCGCGTCGAGGGCGGATTCGGCGGCGACCAGTTGCGGGTCGGCCGGGACCTCGGGGGCTTCGCCGCCGGTGGCCTCTATGAGCCGTCCGATCCACTGGCGCAGCGTGGTCTCGGGTTGCACGCCCTGGAAGCCGTCGACGGGGCGGCCCTGCCACATGGCGATGACCATGGGGATCGACTGCACCTGGAAGGCGGCCTGCAGCTGGGGGTTGGCGTCCACGTCGATCTTGGCCAGGGTCCAGGCGCCGCCGCTCTCGACGGCCAGCTTCTCCAGGACCGGGGAGAGTTGTTTACAGGGCTGGCACCAGTCGGCCCAGAAGTCGATGACGACCGGGACGCTCAGCGAACGCTCCAGCACCTCGGCCTGGAAGGTCGCCTCGGTGACGTCGATGACGGCCGCTCCGTTGGCGGCCGCCGGGGCTTCGCCGTCGGTGGGGCGCGGCGGGGCGGGCCGGGGGGCCGCGAGCGAGGACAGGTCGACGGCTCCGGCGAGCAGGCGTTGCGGTGCTTGGCTGGGTTCCGGCGTGTTCATGGGGACAAGTTTTGCATCACGATCACGCGAATGTGGGTGGGGGCCGCGCGGGCCCCCACCCGGGGATTCTCGGCGGCCTCAGCTCAGTGAGGGGTCGTAGACACCGGGATCGATGTCCGCGCCGCCCGACTTGCCGCCGCCGTAGGCGGAGTTGACGCGGTCGGCCTCGCCCGCACTGGGGTTCGGGTTGGTGCACGAGGTTCCGGCGCTGCCGCCCGACATCAGGATCGAGCAGTCGCCGTTGTAGTTGTCGGGCAGCGTGTGGCCGTGCCCGATCTCGTGCGAGACGATGCGCAGCGGGTTGTGGCCCGCGGCGACGTCCTGGCTGTCGATGTAGATGGACGCGCAGCCCAGGCCGCACGGGTAGGCGCGGGAGCCGCCGCCGGTGGTGGCCTCGATGGTGATGGTGGCGTTGCCGCCCTCGACCATGTTGAGGTTGGGCACCGCGTCGTTCCAGATCTGGGCCGCCTGGGCGGCTTCGGACTGGTAACCGCTGGCGCTGTAGTAGACGGTGGTGGCGCGGGTCTGTTCGTCCGCCTGTGCCGAGTCGGCGGCGAGCAGTCCGCCGGTGGTCGCCAGGGCGACCGCTGACGCACCGATGAGCATGGTTCTGATTCGGGTCTTGTTCACACCGGACTCCTGTTGGTTTTCGGCGTCTGTCGTGGCCCGGGCGGCCACGAATCCCGGGCATACCCGGGATTCCCTGAGGCTATCGATATATTCAGATATACAGCAATGTTTAAATCACCCATGACGTGATCAGGTATTTCGCTGTTTCCCAAACACGGAATACCGGGCAATCCCCCGGCCCCCACTGTTCCACATCCCGAACTTCGTTCCTCCACTTTGCGACAATGCGTGTTGACGTCCTCCCAGCCGTCATAAGCCAGGTTCCTTCCGCGTGTCTGGCGCTGGGCTTTCAGCCTTTGCGCGGTCAACGCCTCGGCGGGTTCCTGTTTCAACACGCGGTGCCGGTACTGGGACCGGTCTTACCTGCGCTCCACGGGCGTTTAGCCTCTCCGAGCGCCCCTCGGCGAGAACGCGCCGTCCTTCGGCGCGAATGTTGTGTTCGGCGTTGGCGTCCCTGTCATGTACGGCTCCACAACCGCACACCCATGTGCGCGCCTTCAATCCGGCCAGTCCTTTCGGCCCCTCCACAGTCCCGCACGCCGAACACAACTGCGTCGAGGGAAACCACCGGCCCACTTTTGCGAAGCCCCGCCCAAACCGCGCACACTTCGCCTCCAGTGTTCGCGTGAACGCTCCCAACGCCTGGTCGCCGACGGACTTGCCGCGCCGCCCCCGCCTGACGGCCATCCCCTTCACGTACAAGTCCTCCACATAGACCGCTTGGTTTTCACGAACGATGCGGGTGGTTTCCTGTTCGATGAAATCGCGTCGCCTGTTAGCGACGCGGGCATGCGCCTTCGCGAGCTTCACGCGAGTTTTTCGCCTGTTCGCGGAGCCGTTCCTCTTCCTGGCCAGTTCGCGTTGTGCCTTGCGGATCCTTCTTTCGGCTTGGCGCAGAAACCTCGGCGAAGCGATCACCCGACCACGCAGCACCGCGAAACTCGACAACCCTAGGTCGATGCCAGTGTCCTGATCCTCAGACAACACGGGCAAAGGCTGAGCAGCAACCTCGATCACGAACGACGCGAAATACCTCCCGGCTGCCGTCTTGATCACGGTCACACTCGACGGGACGGCCGGAAGCTCGCGAGACCACCTCACCTTCAAGTCGCCGACCTTGGCCACATACAACCTGCGTTTCTGCGTGAGGCTGAACGCATTGCGGTTTACCCGGATTGACTGCCGCGACGCACGCTTCTTGAACCTAGGCGGCCCCGCCTTGGGCCCCTTGCGTTTCCCAGACACAGACTCAAAGAAATTCTTGTACGCCGTATCAAGGTCACGCAACGACTGTTGCAGCACCACCGCGCTGACCTCCGACAGAAACGCCCGCTGCGGCGTCTTCTTCGCGACCGTGGTGACCCGCTTGGCCACATCACCAGGCGAGATGGCCACGCCATCCTGATATGCCCGTTTCCGCAATGCCAGCGCATCGTTCCACACCAGACGAGCGCACCCGAACGCCTTGGCCAGTGCCATACGCTGACCAGGCGACGGGTACACACGGTATTGGTAACGAAGCTGCACACCTCGAACCTACATACCGGGTATGACATCTTTCGTGACTACCGGCCAGGCGGGAATTTCCCTGCGCTGAGCCCTCCCCGTCTCGACGGGTGAGGCAAATCCCGCAAAAACTGGTAACGTCCCCGGCCATAAGTGACGTGCCCCACGTAACACATATGGAGTCCTCAGGTGTCTACTAGTCCCGAACGGACGCGTAAGTCCGACCTCAGCCCCTGGAACTGGCTGCTGCTGTTGCCCATAGCGGTTCCGCTGATGCCGTTCCTGTTCAACTTCGACGAGCCCCGGCTGCTCGGATTCCCGGCCTTCTACTGGATCCAGCTGGCGTTCATCATCCTCGGCGTGACCACCACGACCTTCGTCTACCGCATCACCAAGGCGAAGGGTGATGACAAATGAACCTCGAATGGACCGAACTGATCATCTTCACCATCCTGTTCGCCGGGGTCTCGGCGATGGGATTCGTCGCCGCCCGGTGGCGGCGGCCCACCACCATGGAGCACCTCAACGAATGGGGGCTGGGCGGACGCAACTTCGGCACCTGGATCAGCTGGTTCCTCATCGGTGGTGACCTCTACACCGCCTATACGTTCGTGGCGGTACCGGCGCTGGTGTTCGGCGCGGGCGCGGCCGGGTTCTTCGCGTTGCCCTACACCGTGATCGCCTACCCGATCGTGTTCATGTTCCTCATCAAACTGTGGTCGGTGTCCAAAGAGCACGGTTTCGTCACCCCCGCCGACTTCGTGCGGGCCCGGTTCGGGTCGCCGTTGCTGGCGCTGCTCGTCGCGATCACCGGTCTGGTGGCCACGATGCCCTACATCGCGCTGCAGCTGGTGGGCATCGAGGCGGTGCTCAAGTCGATGGGCCTGACCGGCAGTGGACTGGCCGGGCACCTACCGATCGTCATCGCCTTCGCGATCCTGGCCGCCTACACCTACCAGTCCGGCCTGCGGGCTCCCGCGCTGATCGCGTTCGTCAAGGACATCCTCATCTACGTCGTCATCCTGGTGGCCGTCATCTACATCCCGACGCAGCTGGGTGGCTGGGACGCGATCTTCGACAAGGCCGACACCGCCTTCACCGAGAGCGGTAAGGGTGGGCTGCTGCTCAACGAGAACAACCAGTTGCAGTACATCTCGCTGGCACTGGGTTCGGCGCTGGCGCTGTTCCTGTACCCGCACTCGGTGACCGGGGTGCTGTCCAGCCGCAGCCGCAACACCATCAAGCGCAACATGTCCGCGCTGCCCGCGTACTCGTTCCTGCTGGGCCTGATCGCGCTGCTGGGTTTCATGGCGCTGGCGGCCGGGACCAAACCGCTGCTGTTGCCCAACGGGAATCCTGACACCAGCACCATCGTCCCGGAGTTGTTCAACGACCAGTTCTCGGACTGGTTCACCGGGGTCGCGTTCGCGGCGGTGGGTATCGGCGCGCTGGTTCCGGCGGCGATCATGTCGATCGCGGCGGCGAACCTGTTCACCCGCAACATCTACCGCGAGTACATCCGCAAGGACGCCACTCCGGCGCAGGAGACCAAGGTGTCCAAACTGGTCTCCCTTGTGGTCAAGGTGGGCGCGGTGGTGTGCATCATCGTGCTGCCGCTCCAGTTCGCCATCGATCTGCAGCTCATCGGTGGGGTCATCATCCTGCAGACGCTGCCGAGCCTGGCGCTGGGCGTGTTCACCCGTTGGTTCCACAAGGGTGCGCTCATCGGGGGCTGGTTCGCGGGTATGGGTGGCGGCATGCTGATGCTGTACTTCTGCCCGTCGGCCGACGGCAAGCGGCCGCACTTCGGCGGCAGTGCCTTCCCGTTGGAGAAGCTCGGCTTCGACACCAAGATCACCGTCTACGCGGGACTGTTGGCCATCGCGCTCAACCTGCTGGTGGTCGTGTTGCTGACGCCGATCCTGAAGGCGATGAAGGTGGCCGACGGCAAGGACGGCACCAAGCCGCTGGACTACTACGTGGACGAGGGCGACGAGGAGAAGCCCCCGCCCGGTGACGAGAAGCCTGAGGCCGCCGCGATTCCGACGGCCTGACCTCCCCCTTTGCCGGGACGCTGGTGCCCGCTCGCGGATTCGCGGGCGGGCACCAGCGTTGTCGTCCGGGGTCTAGTCGGCGGTGGCCGTGGGCTCGGGGACCGGTTTCAGGGCGGTCCCGGGGCCGTCATCGCCTTGCGGTCGTAGGACACCAGGCCCCAGCCCAAAAACAGGCCAGCGGCCACGGCGGGCAGGGTCATCACCGTGTCCCAGTCGGCGGCGTTGACGGCGGGGTTCCCGGCCAGCGCGGTGAACACCGAGGCGACTCCCGTCGCGACCATGACGATCATTGCCACGACGCTGACCAGCACGGCAAGGGCGCCCAGGCAGACCGCTATGACCAGTCGCGGCGCCAGCTGCCAGCGCCCGGCGGTGGCCAGCAGTGCCATCGCGCCCGCCGCCGTGCCGAGCAAGGCCAGTGTGGAGAACAGCGCCGTGGCGGCTGGTGGGTCACCGAGGCGGCCGATCACGGTCAGGCCCACGATCGCCAGCGCCGCCAGACCCGCGAGCCCCCATTCGTAACGGCCCCAACGATTCGCGGCCGAGTGGGCGGCGCCGACCCCGATGGCGGTCAACAGGGCGACGAGTACCAGCGCGGAGGCGGCCAGGTACCACTCCCGGTCGGTGGGTGACTCCAGTGCCGACGCGAATCCGGCGGCGACCGCGGCCACCATGGCAGCCATCATGGACACTCGCGGGCTGGGCCGGTTCGGCTGGAACTTGGCCCGGATCCACGCTCCGGGTACCAGGATGACGACGAGGTAGGCGCCCCACCTGATGCTGCTGGACTCGACGAAGTCGAAGTTCCGCGTCATGAAGTCGTCGTCGAAGCGGTCCAGCAGGATGTCGACGGCGATGCCGACCACCAGGGCTCCCGCGGCCATGGCGGACAACCGTTTGTCGCCCCGGAAGCTCCACACGAAGGCCAGCACGATCACCAGCAGCGCCAGCCAGCGGACGTCGCGCAGCCAGTAGGTGTTGTTCTCGGCGGTTTGGAGGGGTTCGATCATCGGCTGGATGACGGTGATGCCGAGGGCCCACCAGATCGCGGCGGCCATGGCGCAGACGAGTCCGGCCCAGAAGCGGATTCGGGGAATCATGATCGAAGCGTAAAGGGCTTACCGGGTAGGTGCCAGTGCCGTGATCCCGAGTGGCACGGAGCTGGGACACGGCACCGGCCCCCGCGGTTCGTCCATATGGATCGGACGGTTCGCGGGGGCCGGTGGGAAGCGGTGGCTAGTCCTGGTCGACCCAGCCCAGCGTGCGCTGGACGGCCTTGTTCCAGCCCGCGTACTCACGGTCGCGCAGCTCGGAGTCCATGTCCGGGGTCCACTCGGCGTCCTTCTGCCAGTTGGCCCGCAGGGACGGGATGTCCGACCAGTAGCCGGTGGCCAGGCCGGCCGCGTAGGCGGCGCCCAGGCAGGTGGTCTCGGCGACCACCGGACGCACCACCGGCACGTTGAGCACGTCGGACAGGTGCTGCATGAGCATGTTGTTGGCGGTCATGCCGCCGTCGACCTTCAGTTCGGTCAGCGGGACGCCGGAGTCGGAGTCCATCGCGTCGACGACCTCGCGGGTCTGCCACGAGGTGGCCTCCAGCGTGGCGCGGGCGATGTGTCCCTTGTTGATGTACCGGGTCAGACCGGCGATCACGCCGCGGGCGTCGCTGCGCCAGTGCGGGGCGAACAGGCCGGAGAACGCCGGGACGACGTAGCAGCCGCCGTTGTCGTCGACGGTGTTGGCCAGGTCCTCGACCTCCGGGGCGGCCTTGATGAGGCCCAGGTTGTCGCGCAGCCACTGCACCAGCGAACCGGTGACGGCGATGGAGCCCTCCAGCGCGTAGGCGGCGGGCTGGTCACCGATCTTGTAGCCGACGGTGGTCAGCAGGCCCTTCTTGGACACCACCGGCTCGGTGCCGGTGTTGAGCAGCAGGAAGGTGCCGGTGCCGTAGGTGGACTTGGCCTCGCCGACGTTGAAGCAGGTCTGTCCGAACAGGGCCGCCTGCTGGTCGCCCAGCGCCGAGGCGACCGGTACGCCCTCCAGGTAGCCGACGGCGTTGCCATAGACCTCGGCGGAGGAGCGGATCTCGGGCAGCATCGCGGCCGGGATCTTCATGGCGTCCAGGATGGACTCGTCCCAGGCGAGGGTGCGCAGGTTCATCAGCATGGTGCGGCTGGCGTTGGTGACGTCGATGACGTGGGTGCCACCGGTGAGGTTCCAGATCACCCAGCTGTCCATGGTTCCGAACAGGACCTCGCCGCGCTCGGCGCGTTCGCGCAGTCCCTCGACGTTGTCGAGCAGCCAGCGGATCTTGGGTCCGGCGAAGTAGGTGGCCAGCGGCAGACCGACCTTCTCGCGGAACCGTTCCTGGCCGACGTTGGAGCCCAGCTCCTGGCACAGTTTGTCGGTGCGGGTGTCCTGCCACACGATGGCGTTGTGGACCGGCTCGCCGGTCTCCTTGTCCCACACCAGGGTGGTCTCACGCTGGTTGGTGATGCCGATGGCCTTGATCTGGTCCTTGGAGAGGTTGCCCTTCTCGATGGCGCCCTTGACGACCTCCTGGACGTTGGTCCAGATCTCGGCGGCGTCGTGCTCCACCCATCCCGGCTTGGGGAAGATCTGCTCGTGTTCCTTCTGGTCCATGGACACAATGGATCCAGAGTGGTCGAAGACGATACAGCGACTTGACGTGGTTCCCTGGTCGATCGCGGCGATGTATTGCTCTGTCATGTTGAATCTCCAGCTTTCTTCAACGAATGCGGTGTCAGTGTGGCGCATTGGCGCCGCCGGTGGGGTGGACGGCGCCAATGCGGACGGTTACGGAGTGAATTCCTTGAGGTTGCCCAGCAGCGTCCACAGCCCGGTGGCGAGCAGACCGCCGACGATCGGGGCGGCCACCGGCACCCAGGCGTACGACCACTCCGAACTTCCCTTGCCCGCGATGGGCAGGATCTGGTGGGCGATACGGGGGCCGAGGTCGCGGGCGGGGTTGATGGCGTAGCCGGTGGGGCCGCCCAGGGACATGCCGATGACGACCACCAGCAGACCGACCAGCAGCGGCGCGAAGCCGGTGCCGAAGGCGGTCTGGAGGTCGACGTTGCTTCCCAGCGCCTTGCCGTTGGCGCCGATGGCCAGGATGCCGAAGACCAGCATGAAGGTGCCGATGACCTCGGTGACGGAGTTCCAGACCTTGCTGGGGATGGCTGGTGAGGTGCTGTGCGCGGCGAGCTTCGCGCCCGCGTCGTCGGTGGCGCCCCAGTGCTTGTAGTAGGCCAGGAACACCAGGGTCTGGCCGATGATCGCGCCGATCATCTGCGCGGCGATGTAGCCGGGCACCAGTTCCCATCCGAACTTCGCGTCGCCACCGGCCGCCATGGCGATCGTGACCGCGGGGTTGAGGTGCGCGCCGCTGATGCGGCCCACGGCGTAGACCGCCATGGCGACCGCCAGACCCCAGGCGAAGGTGATGACGACCCAGCCGGCGTCCTTGGCCTTGGACTTGGTGAGCACGACCCCAGCCACGACCCCGTTCCCCAGCAGGATCAGGATCATGGTGCCGATGACCTCGGCAATATAGTCGGACATTTCCGCCTACTTTCCACATTGAAATTTGGGCAGTTTTGGCCACCACTCACCAGTGGACTTGTAGGCACGACCATACTGCTGAGGGGTGGTATTCGGTCACGAATGTTTAACGAAGTGCACGAATTTGAGGATCGTAGTCCCCGTCACACGCCACCGTCAACCCACGTTGAAGCCGCGTTATAGATACTCCATATTGGGCCGAACAATACCCGGAACGGCCCGACGACACTCGCGAATGGACGGCGAGCCGTCCGCCCCCGGGTGGGAGACGGACGGCTCGCGTCGCTTCGGTCACTCCGATCGGGAGAAGGACAGCGTCTCGCCCTCGACGCCCCGCAGCCACAGATCCTGGGCGGCGGCGGCCATCTCCGGCAGGCCCTCCACGATGGTGGCGAACACGTTGCCGGGCACCCAGCCCGCGTCGCCGTTGATCAGCAGGTTGTTGCGGCCGTAGAAGATCGCCAGGTCGGTGGCGCCCTGGTCGCTGTGCGCCTCGCTGTCGTCGTCGTAGCCGTAGGCGGGGTTGCCGATCTCCCACGCCTCGAAGCCGAAGTAGCACACGTCGCCGGGGATCGGGGTCACCGTCGGGTTCTCCCGGCCCGGCTTGGGCTCGGCGAACGGCGGCACCAGCGTGTAGACCTCGTTGCGGGCGTACTTGGCGTGGTACGCCGAGCCGCTCTGCGGCAACGCGTTCCACACCGCCTTGCAGGTGCGGGGCGCCTCGGCGTCCAGCAGTACGGCCCGGCAGGAGACACCCCGCTTGTCCAGGCTGATGGTGATGTAACGAGCCATGGTGGAGCCTTCCTATTTGGCGACGTCGGCGACGACGTCGGCCCAGATGCCCAGCGCCTCGTCGATCTGTTCGGAGTTGACGACCAGCGCCGGGATCATACGCACGACGTTCATGTGGGCGCCGCAGGTGAGCATCAGCAGGCCGCGCGCGGCGGCCTCCTTCTGCGCGGCCTGGGCGGTGGCGGTGTCCGGCTTGCCGTCGGGGGTGGTGAACTCCGAGCCGACCAGCAGGCCCAGCCCGCGCACGTCGCCGATGGCCGGGGTCTTGTCGCCGATCTGGCGGGCGCCCTCCAGCAGCTGGAGCCCGCGGGCGGCGGCGTTGTCGACCAGACCCTCCTCCTGGATGACCTCCAAAGTGGCCAGGGCGGCGGCGCAGGCCACCGCGTTGCCGCCGTAGGTGCCGCCCTGCGAACCCGGCCACGCCTTGGACATGAGTTCCTTGGACGCGGCGATGCCCGAGATCGGGAAGCCGGAGGCCAGGCCCTTGGCGATCAGGACGATGTCGGGGCGGACGTCGAAGTGGTCGTGGCCCCAGAACTTGCCGGTGCGGCCGAAGCCGGTCTGGATCTCGTCGATCACCAGCAGGATGCCGTGCTCGTCGGCGCGTTCGCGCAGGCCCTGCAGGAACGCGGTGTTGGCCGGGACGTAGCCGCCCTCGCCCAGCACCGGCTCGATGAAGAACGCGGCGGTCTCGTTGGGCGCGCTGAGCGTGGCGAACAGGTAGTCCAGTTCCCGCAGCGCGAACTCGGTGGCGGTGCGCTCGTCCCAGCCGTAGCGGTAGGCGTTGGGGAACGGCGCGACGTGCACGCCCGACATCAGCGGCGAGAAGCCCGCGCTGAACCGGGTGCCCGAGGTGGTCATGGTCGAGGCCGCGACGGTGCGGCCGTGGAAGCCGCCATGGAAGACCACGACGTTGGGCCTGCCGGTGGCCTGGCGGCTCAGTCGCAGCGCGGCCTCGACGGCCTCGCTGCCGGAGTTGGAGTAGAACAGCGAGTCGAGTCCGGGCGGGAGCACCTCGCCCAGACGCCTGGTCAGTTCGAGCATCGGCTGGTGCATGACCGTGGTGTACTGGCCGTGGATCAGCTTGCCGACCTGTTCCTGCGCCGCCTGCACTACCTTGGGGTGGCAGTGGCCGGTGCTGGTCACACCGATCCCCGCGGTGAAGTCCAGGTAGCGGCGCCCGTCGGAGTCGAAGAGGTACACGCCCTCGCCGTGATCGACGACGACCGGAGTTGCCTGTTTGAGCAGTGGGGAGAGCTGAGCCATGGTGGTGTGCTCCTAACTGATGCCGGGACTTCGTACGAATATGAGCCAGGTAGGCTCGGATTGTAGATTGTTGACAATACTACGCAGCCGGGCCACGAGGCAACCGTGGCACGCTGACCGCAAGCGATCAAGGAGTGAGATCCGATGCCAAGTGAAACCAGCGTCGTCGCGTCCGTCGCCAAGGAGCTGTTCATCGGCGGCAAGTGGACCGGCGCCACCGGCGGCAAGACCTTCGAGGTGCGCGACCCCGCCACCGGCGAGGTGCTGTGTCAGGTCGCCGACGCCTCCCCCGCCGACGGTGTCGCGGCCCTGGACGCGGCGGTCGCCGCCCAGAAGTCCTGGGCGAACCACCCGCCCCGGGAACGCGGCGAGATCCTGCGCCGCGCCTATGAACAGCTGATGGCCCGGGTCGACGAGCTCGCGCTGCTGATGACCCTGGAGATGGGCAAGCCGCTGGCCGAGGCGCGCGGCGAGATCGCCTACGCCGCCGAGTTCTTCCGTTGGTTCGCCGAGGAGGCCGTGCGCATCGACGGCGGCTACGCCACCGCCCCCAACGGCACCGGCCGGTTCCTGGTCGCCAAGCAGCCCGTCGGCCCCGCGCTGCTGATCACCCCGTGGAACTTCCCCATGGCCATGGGCACCCGCAAGATCGGCCCCGCCGTGGCCGCCGGCTGCACCATGGTGATCAAACCCGCCGCGCAGACCCCGCTGTCCATGCTCGCGCTGGCCCAGATCCTCGCCGACGCCGGACTGCCCGAAGGCGTCCTCAACGTGCTCACCACGACCAACTCCGGCGGCGTCATGGAACCGCTGATCCGCG
Organism: Stackebrandtia nassauensis DSM 44728; assembly: GCF_000024545.1. GTDB lineage: Bacteria > Actinomycetota > Actinomycetes > Mycobacteriales > Micromonosporaceae > Stackebrandtia > Stackebrandtia nassauensis. The sequence goes on along the minus strand of NC_013947.1, from coordinate 2,031,109 downwards.
ACGGCCGGGCCCGGAAGCTGTCGTTCACCGGCTCCACCGCCGTGGGACGCAAACTGCTGGAACAGTGCGCCGAGAAGGTGGTCAACACCTCGATGGAGCTGGGCGGCAACGCCCCGTTCCTGGTCTTCGAAGACGCCGACCTCGACGCGGCCGTCGACGGCGCGATGCAGGCCAAGATGCGCAACATCGGCGAGGCGTGCACCGCGGCCAACCGGTTCTACGTGCAGCGCGGCGTGGCCGAGGAGTTCGCCCGCCGCATGACCGAACGCATGGCCGCGCAACCGATCGGGCGCGGCACCGAGGACGGCGTCATCGTCGGCCCGCTGATCGACGAGGCGGCCGTGACGAAGGTCAGCGGCCTGGTCGACGACGCCAAGCAGCGCGGCGCCCGGGTGCTGACCGGCGGTTCCGTCGTGGAGGGCCCCGGCAACTTCTACCAGCCGACGGTGCTGGCCGACGTGCCCACCGACGCCCGGATGGCCAACGAGGAGATCTTCGGCCCGGTGGCCCCGATCTCGGTGTTCGACACCGAGGACGAGGCGCTCGAACTCGCCAACGACACCGAGTACGGCCTCGTCAGCTACCTCTACACCAGCGACGTCAAGCGGGCGCTGCGGGTCGCGGAGCGGCTGGAGGCCGGGATGATCGGCCTGAACCAGGGCATCGTGTCCAACCCGGCCGCGCCCTTCGGCGGCGTCAAGCAGTCGGGGCTGGGCCGCGAGGGCGGCACCGTCGGCATCGAGGAGTTCCTGGAGACCAAGTACATCGCGGTAGCCCTGTGAGGACGCACAGGATCGCGAGCATCCCCGGCGACGGGATCGGCGTCGACGTCACCGTCGAGGCCCGCAAGGTACTGGACCGGGCCGGACAGCGGCACGGGTTCACTCTGGAGTGGACCGAGTTCGACTGGAGCTGCGAGCGCTACGCCCGCACCGGCGCGATGATGCCCGAAGACGGCGTCGAGCGGCTGTCGGCCTTCGACGGCATCTTCCTGGGCGCGGTCGGGTTCCCCGGCGTGCCCGACCACGTTTCGCTGTGGGGCCTTCTGATCCCGGTGCGGCGGGCGTTCTCGCAGTACGTGAACCTGCGGCCGGTGCGACTGCTGCCGGGCGTGACCAGCGCGCTGGCCGGCCGCTCCGCCGAGGAGCTGGAGATGGTGATCGTGCGGGAGAACTCCGAGGGCGAGTACTCCACTATCGGCGGTCGCCACAACACCGGCCGTCCCGACGAGTTCGTGTTGCAGGAGTCGGTGTTCACGCGGGTCGGTGTGGAGCGGATCATCCGCTATGCGTTCCAGGTGGCCGGTTCCCGCTCGGGCCGGGTGTGTTCGGCGACGAAGTCGAACGGTCTGGTCCACTCGATGCCCTACTGGGACGAGATCTTCGCCGAGGTCGCCGCCGAGTACCCCGACATCCACAGCGAACAGTGCCATGTGGATGCTCTGGCGGCCCGGATGGTGCAGCAGCCCGACCGCCTCGACGTGGTGGTCGGCTCGAACCTGTTCGGCGACATACTCTCCGACCTGGCCGCCGCGGTGACCGGCGGTCTGGGGATGGCGCCCTCGGGCAACATCAACCCGCCCGGCGAGTATCCGTCCATGTTCGAGGCGGTGCACGGCAGCGCGCCCGACATCGCGGGCAAGGGCATCGCCAATCCGGTGGCCCAGGTGCTGGCCGGGGCGATGATGCTCGAACACCTCGGCGAGCGCGACGCGGCGCGCACGGTGGAGACGGCGGTTTCCGACGTGTTGGCCGAGCGGGCCGTGGTCACCCCCGACCTCGGGGGTTCGGCGACCACGTCCGAACTGGGTTCGGAGATCGCGGCCGCGCTCGGCTGAACGTCCACGTGGAGGGCGTCGTCAGGGGTGCAGGGTGGTACCCGGCGCCAGGCGCTGGACGGCGTCCTCCATGTGGTTCTCCAGCAGTTTCAGCACGGTGGGGGTGTCGCCGCGCCGGATGGCCTTGATGATCTGGTTGTGCTCGTCGACGCGTTCGTCCACGCGCCGGTAGGTGGTCTGCAACAGCGTCAGGCACATCCGGGTCTCGATGAGCAGGGTGCGTGCCATTCGAACCAGCCGTTTGCATCCCGAGGCTCCGATGAGGACCTCGTGGAAGCGCAGGTCCGCGTCGGACAGTGCCGTCGGGTTGTTGTGGTCGGCGGCCATGGCCATGGCCGCGACCGTCTCGTCGAGCAGCGCGGCGGTGGCCTCGCGGTCGCCCGCCATGATCTCGATGACGGCGGCGCGTTCGATCGCCCAGCGCGCGGTGTAGACGTCGCGGACGTCGCCGGGTTCGAGGTCGATGACGAACAGGCCGCGGTGCCGTTCGCTGCGCAACAGGCCCTCGGACACCAAGCGCTGCATCGCCTCGCGCAGTGGTCCGCGCGAGACGTTGAAGCGTCCGGCCAGCTCGGTCTCGCCGAGCTGGGTTCCCGGTGGCATGGAGCCGTCCATGATCGCCTGTCGCAGTCGGCGGGCGATGATGCCCGCCGTCGACTCCCGGTCGATCGGTTCGAGGTCGGCGAAGGTCATGGTCATTCGCCTCCCACCTTGGCTTCGGCGGGCGGGATGCGGAAGAGACTGCCCACAGTCTCCGAGGTCGAGGTGGCGCCGGTAAGCCGAAGGCCTTCCCAGATCGTCACCTGGTTCGCGGTCAGCACAGGCTTTCCGAGGCGATCCTCCAGTGTGTTCACCAGTGCAAGAGTACGCATCGCCGTATCGGGAATCAGCAATGCCTCGGCGTCCGGCTGGTCCTGTGAGCTGATGAGGTCGGCGACGGCTTCGGGGGTCATCCTGCCGACCTCGGCGGCGGTGGCGATGTCATGGTTGGACATCGCCACGACCTCGATTCCGGCGTCGCCCAGGAAGTCGGCGAACATCGTGGCGACGTCCTCGGGATAGCTCGCGGCCACCGCGACCTTGCCCAGTCCCATCGCCCGCGCGGCGTTGGTGAAGGCGAAGGAGGTGCTGGACGCCGGGATGCCGCCCGCCGCCTCCGAGAGCCCGGCGACCTGTTCGCGGGCGCCCTGGGTGCCGTAGACGAAGCTGCCGCTGGTGCACGCCCACACGACGGCGTCGGGTCGGTGCTCGGCCAACAGCCGCGCCCCCTCGGCGAGCCGGTGCGGGGCGCCCAGGTCGAGCAGTTCCGGGATGGCGTGCAGGTCGGTGCCGTAGATGTGCGCGACCGGCAGCCGGACGCCGGAGCCGAGCAGCTTTTCCGCGAGCGGGTAGTCGTCCTCGGCGGCGTGGTCGGGGTAGACGAATCCGATGGTCGTCATAAGATCCTCCAGTTGGATTGTCGACAATCTTACAAGCAGATCTCAGGACACCTCGCGCAGCCAGTCACCAGGGCCGACCTTGGGCAGGTTCATCCGCCGCAGACAGGCCCACATGGTGAGCTGGTTGGCCGTGAGCACCGGTTTGCCGAGCGCGGCCTCGAGAGGTTCTATCAAATCGTAGGTGGGCAGGTTCGTGCAAGAGATGAAGACGGCCTCGGCGTCGGGATGGTTGGCCGCGATGATCCGCTCGGCGATGGTGCGGTAGCTGACCTTCCAGATGCCGCCGCCCAGGCCGAGGTGGTCGCTGGACAGGGTCTCCACGCCCAGTTCGGCCAGGAAGTCGTGCAGCCTGCCGGTCAGGTCGGCGTCGTAGGGGGTCAGCACCGAGATCTTGCGGACGTCGAGCTGGTGCAGCACCTCGGCGAGGGCGCCCGAGGTGGTCACGGCGTCGGGGGCACCGGCGTCGCAGATCGCCTTGCACAGCGAGCGTTCGTAGTCGACGCCGTTGACGAAGCTGCCCGAGGTGCACAGGTACGCCACCACCTCGGGTTCCACGTGCAGCACGTCCCGGGTGGCGGTGGCGATGTGCCGCGAGTCGCTGACCAGCTGGGCCATCTCCATGCTGACCGGGACCGGTTCGTAGGGAGTGCGCGCCAGGTGGAGGGAGACCTCCATGGGCACCCAGCGCCACAGTTCCCGCTCCAGGGCGAGGTCGAAGGGGGCGATGACGCCGATGCCACGCTGGGCCAGCGGGCCTTCTACGTCGAGAAAGTCAAGTGCGCTCAAATCCAAGGCACAGCCTCCGGTGATGTTTAGCGGAAGTGACCTCCGGGGTAGTCCTCGGATTGTTGACAATCATACGACTACCTCCTACTGTGTCAATATGCTCGGCGAGGATTCCCCGGTATTGACAGTGCTACACAGCGTTGACCAGCCTCCCGACCTGGAGAGGATCGAAAAGTACGCGACAATTCGTTACACCGACGAAACAGGTCTGACCCAGGCCCTGCCGGGCGCCGACGCGTTGTTCGTCTATGACTTCCTGTCTACCGCACTTCCCGGCGCGTGGCACGCGGCGGACCGGTTGAGCTGGGTACACATTGCCAGCGCCGGCGTCGATCCGGTGTTGTTTCCCGGCCTGCGGGACAGCGATGTCACGCTGACGAACTCGCGTGGCGTCTTCGACGACGCGATCGCCGAATATGTGCTCGGAGTCATACTCGCCTTCGCCAAGGACTTCGCCCGTTCGCTGCGGTTGCAGGAGGCGGCCCGGTGGCAGCACCGGGAGACCGAGCGCGTCGCGGGTCAGCACGTGATGGTGATGGGCACCGGTCCGATCGGCCGGGCCATCGCCCGGATGTTGCGGGCGGTGGGGATGCGCGTCAGCGGCGTGGGCCGCACCCGGCGCGAGAACGACCCGGACTTCGGCGTCGTGCACCCCTCGACCGAACTGGTCGAGCATCTGCCCGAAGCCGACTACGTGGTGGCGGTGGCGCCGCTGACCGAGCAGACCAAGGGCGCCTTCGACGCGCGTGCCTTCGCCGCGATGAAACCGACCGCCCGGTTCGTCAACGTCGGCCGGGGCGAGCTGGTGATCACGAAGGACCTGATCGCGGCCCTACGCTCGCAACAGATCGCGGGCGCGGCGCTCGACGTCTTCGACGTCGAACCGCTGCCATCGGACAGTCCGCTGTGGATGATGCAGAATGTCCTCGTCTCAGCGCACATGTCGGGCGACGTGATCGGCTGGCGTAACATCCTGGTCGAACGATTCATCGAGAACTTTGAACGATGGCGAACGCGACAGCCGCTACACAACGTCGTGGACAAGCAATTGGGCTACGTTCCGTCCCCAGCGGTCTGAGGAGAGAAATGCCAGCGAACACCAGGACCCTGCTGACGGCGAGCGAACTCGTCGCGGCCTACGCGATGCGGGAGATCTCGCCGGTCGAGGCCACCCAGGCGGCACTGGACGCGATCGAGGAGCGCGACGGCGAGTACAACGCCTACTGTCTGGTCGACCCGGACGCGGCGCTCGCCACCGCCAGGAGCTCGGAGGAGCGCTGGCTGGAGGGCAACCCCATCGGCTGGCTGGACGGCGTACCCGCGTCCATCAAGGACATGTTCCTCAGCGAGGGTTGGCCGACCCTGCGGGGTTCACGCTGCATCGACCGTGACCAGGACTGGAACGTCGACAGCCCGGTGACCGCGCGGCTGCGCGAGCACGGACTGGTGCTGCTGGGCAAGACCACCACGCCGGAGCTGGGCTGGAAGGCCGTCACCGACAGCCCGCTGGAGGGCATCACCCGCAACCCGTGGAACCCCGAGCTCACCGCCGGTGGTTCCAGCGGCGGCAGCGGGGTCGCGGTCGCGGCCGGAATGGGCGAGTTGTCGGTGGGCACCGACGGCGGCGGTTCGGTGCGGATTCCCGCGTCGTTCTGCGGCATCGTCGGATTCAAGCCGACCGGCAGCCAGATTCCGCTGTACCCGGCCAGCCCGTTCGGGCCGCTGGCGCACGCCGGTCCGATGGCCCGCTCGGTCGACGACGTCGCGCTGCTGTTGGACGTGCTCGCGCTTCCCGACTACCGCGACCCGACCTCCCTGTACCCGCCGATGGCCGCCTACCGCGAGGCCGTCCGCCGGGACGTGCGCGGCCTCAACGCCGCGTACTCGCCGAACCTCGGCTACCTGTCGGTGGATCCCGAGGTCGCCCAGATCGTCGCCGCCGCGGTGGCGAAGCTGAACGACGCGGGACTCAACGTCGAGCAGGCCGACCCCGGTTTCGCCGATCCGGTCGAGGCCCACGAGGTCATGTGGGCCGCCGGTGCCGCCAAGTGGCTGGACAGCTTCCCCGAGGGCTCGGCCGACCTCGTCGACCGTGGGCTTCGCAAGCTGTGGGACAAGGGGCTGACGTACTCGGCCAGCGAATACCTCGACGCGCTGGCGGTGCGTTCGGCGATCGGCATCCGCATGGGTGAGTTCCACACCCAGCACGACGTGCTGATCACCCCGACCGTGGCGATCCCGCCGTTCAAGGCGGGTCACGACATCCCGCCGGGCAGCGACCTGTCCAGCTGGCAGCGCTGGGCCGGGTTCAGCTACCCGTTCAACATGACCCAGCAACCGGCGATCAGCGTCCCGGCCGGGTTCACCTCGCAGGGACTGCCCGTCGGGCTGCAGATCGTCGGGCCGCGTCACTCCGACGACCTGGTGCTGGCCGTGGCGAAACTGGCCGAGGAGGTCTGCCCGTGGCCGACCGACAAACCGGCGGCGCCGCAGCGGCACTGACCCCCGGCCGTCGAAGGTCACACCCGTAACAGGAATCGGTCGTTACCGGCGCGGGTTGTGCCGGACATGAATGGCGAAGTCGACATCGCGGTCATCGGGGCCGGACAGGCGGGCCTGTCGAGCGGCTATTTCGCGCGCCGGGCCGGACTGGAACCGGGTTCGGGTTTCGTCGTGTTCGACCACGCCCCCGCTCCCGGCGGGGCCTGGCAGTTCCGGTGGCCGACGCTGACCTTCACCACGGTGCACGGCATCTACCGGCTGCCGGGCATGGAGATGGCGCCGCAGGACGCGAGCGCGCCGGTGGCCCCGGCGGTGTCCGACTACTTCCGCGAGTACGAGAACCGCTTCGACCTGCGGGTGCACCGGCCGGTGGACGTGCACCGGGTGAGCCCGCGCGCCGACGGCAGGCTGGACCTGGCCACCAGCGAGGGCGACTGGATCGCGCGCGGTGTCATCAACGCCACCGGCACCTGGGAGAAGCCGTTCTGGCCCCGGTATCCGGGCGCGGACCTGTTCCGGGGGCGGCAGCTGCACACCGCGGACTACCGAGGGCCGGACGAGTTCGCGGGCAAGCGGGTCGTGATCGTCGGCGGCGGTGCCTCGGCGATCCAGCACCTGCTGGAGATCGCGAGGGTCGCCGACACGACCTGGGTGACCCGACGGGACCCGGAGTTCACCGAACGGCCCTTCGACATCCACTGGGGACGCGAGGTGATCGCCAGGGTCGAGGACCGGGTGCGGCGGGGCCTGCCGCCCGAGAGCGTCGTGAAAGCCACCGGCTACCAGCTGACGCCCGAGATCAAGGCGGCCCGCGAGGCCGGGATCCTCCACCGGCGGCCCATGTTCGAGCGGCTCACCCCCGAGGGCGTGGCCTGGGAGGACGGGTCGACGGTGGCCGCCGACGTCGTCCTGTGGGCCACCGGCTTCCGGGCCGCGCTGGACCACCTGGCGCCGCTGCGGCTGCGCGAGCCCGGCGGCGGCATCAGGATGGAGGGCACCCGCGTGGTCGCCGACCCGCGGATCCACCTGGTCGGCTACGGGCCCTCGGCCAGCACCATCGGCGCCAACCGGGCCGGACGGGCCGCGGTGCGGGAACTGCGCCGCCACCTGGCCGAACGCGAACCCGCGCTGGCGAGTTGACCGCGGCGTTTTGGCGATTTTGCTCCGGGTAAGGAACCCATGTCGCATCATGCGTGAGGGTGCCAATCGAGGAGGAAGATCATGGCCATCTGCGATACCTGCGGCAATGACTACTGGCTGAGCTTCGAGGTCCGGACCATCACCGGCGAGACGCACACCTTCGACTCGTTCGAGTGCGCGATCCACAAGCTGGCGCCGACCTGCGAACACTGTGGCTGCAAGATCGCGGGCCACGGCGTCGAGGCGTCGGGACGGTTCTTCTGCTGCGGACACTGTGCCCGGTCCTCCGACGCCGACACCGGCTCGCAGATCCGCGACGCCGTCGGCACCCGGCCCGGCTTAGCGGATACGGTCGTCGACATGGACGACGACGCCGTCGAACGAGTGCTGGCCGCCAAGCCGGAGATGGCTGATCTGGGGCGGGCCGCCTACGCGCTGCTGCTGGAGCTGTATCCGGACGCCGTCGTGACCGTCGACGGCGGCGACATCGGCTTCGGCAGCACGTCCGGGTACAAGGGACTGATGTTCACGTTGTCGCCGCACCGCGAACACGTGACGATCGGCATCGCCAACGGCGCGGTGCTGCCCGACCCGGACGGACTGTTGCAGGGCAAGGGAAAGCTGCACCGGCACGTGAAGCTGCGGTCGCGGTCCGATCTGGATGATCCCCGGTTGCGGCTGCTGTTGTCGGCCGCGCTGATGGGCCGGGAGTGACACGCGTGTCGGCGCCAGACAGTAGGGTCGGCCGGTATGAGTGAACGACTGCACGGCTGGCAGGTCCAGCCGCAGCTGCCGAACTGGCGGGTGCTGTTCAACCGCGTCTACGCCACCTTCCGCACCGGCGACTTCAACACCGGGGCCCGGTTCGTCGCCGAGATCGCGCTGCTGGCCGACGAAGCCGACCACCATCCGGACGTCCACCTGCGCTATCCGTCGGTGGCCGTGGAGATCTACAGTCACGACATCGGCGGCATGAGTTCGCGCGACGTCAACCTGGCCCGGCAGATCTCCGAGCTCGCCGAGAACCTGGGCATCGCAGTGGACGACGCGGCGCCGCAGCTGACCGAGATCGGCATCGACGCGATGGACATTCCGGCCGTGAAACCGTTCTGGCGTGAGCTCTTGGGCTACGCCGACGACGACGAGGTCGGCCTGGTCGACCCGCGCGGTCTGGGCGCGCCGGTGTGGTTCCAGCAGATGGACGAGCCGCGCCCGCAACGCAACCGGATCCACCTCGACGTGTGGGTGCCGCACGACGCGGCCCAGGCCCGCATCGACGCCGCCGTGGCGGCGGGCGGCCGATTGCTCAGCGACGCCGAGGCTCCGGCGTTTTGGGTGCTGGCCGACCCGGAGGGCAACGAGGCGTGTGTCTGCACCTGGCAGAGCCGCGATCAGGACCCACAGTAGACAGTTCGGCGATCGAGGAGGCAGGGCATGTACGCGGTCGGCTTTGACGAGTACGGGGACGCGTCGGTGTTGCGCTACGGCGAACACCCGAAACCGTCCCCGGGGCCCGGGCAGGTGCGCATCGAGGTGCGGGCCGCCGCGGTCAACCCGTACGACTGGAAACTGCGGTCCGGGATGATGCGCGAGATCGCGCCGGTGACGTTCCCGTTCATCCCCGGCGGCGAGGCGGCCGGGGTCGTCGACGAGGTCGGCGAGGGCGTCACGGGCGTCGAGGTCGGTGACGAGGTGTTCGGCCTCGGTTCGGGAACCTACGCGCAGTACGCGCTGCTCAACCACGTCGCGCCCAAGCCCGCCGGTTTCGACTGGCACCAGGCCGCGGGCACCGCGCTGGCCGCCGAGACGGCGCTGCGGTCACTGCGGCTGGTGGAACTGGCCGCGGGCCAGACCCTCGTCGTGGACGGCGCCTCCGGTTCGGTGGGCAGCGCGGCGGTGCAGCTGGCCGTCGCCGACGGCGCCACCGTCATCGGCACCTGCGGATCCTCCAATGAGGAGTTCGTTTCGTCGCTCGGTGCCCGGCCGGTCCGCTACGGGCCCGGTCTGGCCGACCGGGTCAGGGCCATGACCGCGCACGTGGACGCCGGGTTCGACACCGTCGGGCACGGCGGGGTCGCCGAGCTGATCGAGCTGACCGGCACGCCCGGCAAGGTGGTCACCGTCGCCGACTTCTCCGGCGAACACGACGTGCATGTCACCTCGGTGCCCAGCGCCTTCGACGCGCTGGCCAAGGTCGCCGAGCTGGCGCGCGGCGACGGCTATGTGGTGCGGGTCGGCCGCACCTTCCCGCTAGCCGAGGCCGAAGCCGCGCACCGCTGCGGCGAGGCGGGCATCTCGGCCGGGAAGATCGTGCTCACGCTGGAGTGACGCCTCGCGTCGGGGTGCCCGGCTGGACTGTCGATAGCATGGGGACCCCATTCGATACGGCGACCGGCGGCCAAGGCGGTAAAGGTGAACCCATGCGCGTAGTGGTCAGTGAATTCATCAGCCTGGACGGTGTGGTCCAGGCCCCGGGCGGGGCCGACGAGGACACCGACGGCGGTTTCGCCCACGGTGGCTGGTCGATGGAGTTCTTCGACGAGGAATCGATCATGCCGTTCGCGACCGAGACGATCGCCGAGGCCGACGCGCTGCTGTTCGGGCGTCGCACCTGGGAGAACATGGCGGCGGCCTGGCCGCAGCAGACCGGGGACGAGTTCTCCGACCGGATCAACGCGCTGCCCAAGTACGTGGTGTCGTCGACGCTGACCGAGGCCGACATGAAGTGGAACACCACGCTCGTGCCCGGTGGTGAGGCCGTGGCGAAGGTGCGTCAGTTGCGTGAGGCCGAGGGCCGGGGGCTGATGTTGCAGGGCAGCCCGGGGCTGGTGCGGGAGCTGCTGGCCGAGGGCCTGGTGGACGAGCTGCGGTTGATGATCGAGCCGGTGACCCTGGGCGGCGGCAAGTCGATCTTCCCGGCCGACGGCATGAAGCGACCGCTGGAGCTGGTCTCGACCACCACCGGCAAGACCGGGATCCAGCTGAACGTCTACCGGCCCAAGGCCGGCGAGGTGATCCCCTAGGCCGGACGGCCGCCGGGGACGACGAGGCCGGATTCGTAGGCGGCCACCACCGCCTGGGTGCGGTCGCGCAGCCCGAGTTTGTGCAGTACCCGGCTGACGTGGGTCTTAACCGTCTCCTCCGAGACGGTCAGCCGGGCGGCCAGTTCCGGATTGGACAGTCCTTCGGCGACCAGCCGCAGCACCTCGGTCTCGCGCGGCGTCAGCGACGCCAGCCTCGCGTCGGCGACCGGGCGCGGCTGCTTGGACTGGACGAACTCGCCGATGAGGCGGCGGGTGACGGTGGGCGCCAGCAGCGCCTCCCCCGCCGCCACGACCCGTACGGCGTCGAACAGCCGCTCGGCGGTGACGTCCTTGAGCAGGAAGCCGCTGGCCCCGGCTCGCAGCGCGTCGTAGACGTACTCGTCCAGGTCGAAAGTGGTCAGGATGATGACGCGCGGCGTCGCCTCGGAGGTGGCGGCGATGCGGCGGGTGGCCTCGATGCCGTCCATGTTGGGCATCCGGACGTCCATGAGGACGACGTCGGGGGTGGCGGTGCGGCAGGCCATCACGGCCTCGGCGCCGTCGGAGGCGATGCCGACGACGCTGAAGTCCGGTTGGGTGCCAAGCAGTTCGGCGAAGCCGGTGCGCACCACGAGGTGGTCGTCGGCGACCAGGACGCGGATGGGTTGGCTCATGCGGCGGCCTCGTCGGTGGTGGGCAGCCGGACGTCGACGCGGAAGCCGCCGCCGGAGGCGGCTGTGGTCGTGAGCTGGCCGCCGACGGCGGCGGCGCGTTCGCGCATGCCGGACAGGCCGTGGCCGCCGACGGGTGCGGTGGTGGATGGTCCGGGTCCGTTGTCGCGGATGGTCATCAGCAGTTCGTCCTGTGTGTAGTGGAGGGTCACGTCGACGGCGGCGCCGGGGGCGTGACGGCGGGCGTTGGTGAGGGCTTCCTGGATGATGCGGTAGGCGGCCAGTTCGACACCGGGATCCAGTTCAGCATACTGTCCCTTGAGGACCAGTCGGATTCCGGCGCCGGAGGCGTCGCGGGTCTCGTCCAGCAGCGCGTTGAGTTCCCGCAGTCGCAGTCCCGGCTGTGGTTGCAGCCGGGCGGGTTCGGTGCCGGTGTCCTCGCGCAGCACCCCCAGCAGCCGTCGCATCTCGGTGAGCGCGGCGCGGGCGGTGTCGCCGATGGCGCGCAGCCGTTGCGCGCCCGCCTCGGGCATCCCGGGGGTGGTGAGCCGGGCGGTCTCGGCCTGGACCGCGACCATCGAGATGTGGTGGGCGACGACGTCGTGCAGTTCCCGGGCGATGCGGGCGCGTTCGCCGCGCGCGGTGTGTTCCAGCAGCGTGTCGGCGAAGGTCCGGGCGGCGGCGCGCCCGGCCGCCGCCTCGCGGGCCGAGCGGCGGGCTATCCCCGCCAGCGCCGCGATCGGCGCCAGCACGGCCAGCAGCGCCAGCCGCACCACGAAACCGCGAACGTCCACCGGCGACTCGACGGTGACGGTCGAGGCGGCCCCACCCGGCTGGGTCTGCGACACCGAGCCCGACAGCGCGATCAGCGCCAGCAGTGGGAACGGCGCGGCGAACAGCAGGGCCGACAGCCGGGACAGGCGTGCGCCGAGTCCGGTCGGAGGACGGCCGACGGCGGTGGCGGCCGGATCGAGCGACGGCGGGCCCGGGCCGCGAATCCCCAGCTGGTACCCGGTCACCAGTTGCGCCGCGGCTCCGGCGAAGGTCAACGTCTCGGTGGCCACCATGGATACCAGCAGGGCCCCGGTGACCAGCCCCGCCGCCAGCGCGGGCCGGGTGTCCGCCAGCGCCACCGGCACGGTCGAGGCCAGGCCCAGCAGCACGATGATCGCGATCAGCAGCGGCCGGTTGGGTTCGGGGGCGACGGCGCGGGCGGCGTGGATCCAGGACTCGGCGGTGGCGATCGCGCCCAGCAGCGCCGCGCCCACCGCGAAGCCGTGCTCGGACAGCCGGTTCGCCAGCGTCCCGGACCGGAAGCGGGCACGCGTCGAGCCGTCTCGTCCGGCACCGCTCCCACCTGTCACAACGGCCATTGTCCACCGGTTTCGGTCGCACCGCGTCCCTCCGTCGCGCCACCGTCTCCTCCCCCACGGGTGGGACGCCCGGTGACGGCTCGCCGCCGCGAGGGAGCCGAAGACGGCTCCGTTTCGGGACGCGGCGAACGGCAACGGTCGCTTAGCCTGGCCGCCATGGAAACAGGTATCGAAGTATCTGAAGTGCATAAACGCTATGGGGCGGTGACGGCCCTGGACGGCATGACCTTCACCGTCAAGCCGGGGCGGGTCACCGGTTTCGTCGGCCCCAACGGGGCGGGCAAGTCCACCACCATGCGGGTCATCCTCGGCCTCGACACGCCGCAACGCGGCCGGGCGCTGGTCAACGGCGAACCGTACCGGCGGCTGCGGCACCCGCTCAGCCAGGTCGGCGCGCTGCTGGACGCCTCGGCGCTGCAACCCGGGCGTTCGGCCCGCAACCATCTGCTGTGGCTGGCCCATTCCCAGGGCCACGGCGCCAAACGCGTCGACGCGATGCTGGAGCAGGTGGGGCTGTCGCAGGTGGGGCGGCGCCGGGCGGGCGGCTTCTCGCTGGGGATGCGGCAGCGGCTGGGCATCGCCGCCGCGCTGCTGTGCGATCCGCCGGTGCTGATGCTGGACGAGCCGTTCAACGGGCTGGACCCCGAGGGGATCGTGTGGATTCGCGGTCTGCTGCGGGGCCTGGCCGCCGAGGGCCGCGCGGTCCTGGTGTCCAGTCACCTGATGAGCGAGCTGGAGGACGCCGCCGACCATCTGCTCGTCGTGGGCCGGGGCCGGGTACTGGCCGACACTCCGGTGTCGGCGCTGATCACCGCCGCCTCCCGGGGCCGGATCCTGGTGCGCACCACCGAACGCGAGGCCGTCATGGAGATCCTGGCCGGTGACGGCGCCACCGTCGCCGTCACCGGGACCGACGTCGTCACCGTCACGGGTCTGGCCGCCGCCCGGATCACCGAACTGCTCAACGCCGCCGCGATCCCCTTCTCGGAGGTGGCCACCTACCGCGCCGGACTCGAAACCGCCTATATGGAGCTGACCCGCGAGGCGGTCGAGTTCCACGCCGAGCCGACGGAGGCCAAGCGATGACCGGATACCGCTCCCCGCTGCCCAAGGGCCGAGACGGCTTCGGGCAACTCGTCCGCGCCGAGTGGACCAAACTGCGCAGCGTGTACGGCTGGATCGCGGGCCTGGCGATGATGGCCGTGACCATTGTGGGCCTGGGGACGTTCATCGCCTGGGGCAGCACCTCCTCGTGCATGGAGGGCAACAAGGAGGTCACGTGCCCGAAGCCGCCGCTGGGTCCCGAGGGCGACGCGGTGACCGACAAGTTCTACTTCGTCAACCAGCCGCTGACCGGGGACGGCGACATCACCGTCCGGGTCACCGAGATGTCCGACAACATCGACTCCGGCACGGCGCCCTGGGCCAAGGCCGGGATCATGATCAAGGAGAACCTGAAGCAGGGCTCGTCCTACGCCGCGGTCATGGCCACCGCCGACCACGGCGTGCGGATGCAGCACGACTACAAGTACGACACCGCGGGGAAACCCGGCCGCCCGTCCCCGGACGAACCTCGGTGGCTGCGGCTGGATCGCGACGGCGACACCATCACCGGCTCCGAATCCCGCGACGGAAAAACCTGGACCACAGTGGATAAGGTGCGGCTGGCAGGACTGCCCGAAACCGTCCACATCGGCATGTTCGCCGCCTCGCCCGGTTCGCTCAACATCGGACCCGCCCAGTTCGGCGGTTCCGTTCAGTCCGGACAGATGGCCCCTGCGACCGGCGTGTTCGACGAGGTCACCGCGCCGGGTGACGACTGGGACGCGGCCGACATCGGCGCCACCGAGGCGGCAGAAGGCCCGCCGCACCTCACCAGCGGGCACACCGTCGACGACGGCGTGTTCACCGTCTCCGGCAGCGGTGACATCGCCCCGTACACCGAAGGACACCACCCCGAGGCCACCCTCCCGGGTGTCTGGATCGGACTGATCGCCCTGGTGGTGGTCGCCGTCGGGTTCGTGACCGTGGAATACCGGCGCGGCATGATCCGCACCTCGCTGCTGGCCAGTCCCCGCCGAGGCCGCGTGCTGCTGGCCAAGGCGACGGTGCTGGGTTCGGTCACCTTCGTGCTGGCGCTCGTCGCCATCGCGTTCACCGTCACGGTTGGAAAGCCGCTGCTGCGCGGTGGCGGCAACTTCATCCTGCCGGTGCCGGTGAGCACCGAGATCCGGGTCATTGTCGGCACCGCCGCGGTGTTGGCCCTGACCGCCGTCCTGTCGCTGGCCATCGGTGCGCTGTTCCGGCGCGGCCTGACCGGCACCGTCACCGCGATCACCGTGATGATCCTGCCGTTCCTGGTCACCTTCACCGCGGTGCTGCCGCACTCGGTTCCACAGTGGCTGCTTCGGGTCACCCCGGCGGCGGGTTTCGCGATCACACAGGGCATCCCTGAATACCCGCACGTCTACGCGGACTACAGCCCGGCGAACGGGTACTACCCGCTGCCGCCGTGGGCCGGGCTGCTCGTCCTGACGGCCTTCGCCGCCGCGACGCTGTGGCTGGCGGTCCGACGACTGTCGCGGAGGGACACATGAGGCTCGCCCTGCACGCCGAGTTCACCAAACTGCGCACCGCGCCGGGCACCGGCGGGCTGCTGCTGGCGATCCTGATCGCGACCGTCGCGGTCAGCGCGCTGGCCGGTACCGGCACCTCCTGCGTCTCCGGCGTCTGCGAGCTCGACGCCGTCAAGCACAGCCTCACCGGAGTCCAAATCGGGCAGTCGTTCGTCGCGGTGTTCGCCATCGCCGCCATCGGCGGTGAGTACGGCAACGGAATGATCCACACGACCCTGACCGCCGTCCCCCGACGGCTCACCGTCGTGGCCGCCAAGGTCGTCACGACGCTCGCCGTGATCGCCGTGGTGGCGGTGGCGGCGGTACCGGCGGCGCTGCTGGCCGGTCGCGCGGGCCTGGCCCGGCAGGGTCACGAGATCGCGCTGTCGGATTTCGACACCCAGCGCGCGGTGCTGGGCTCGATCGCCTACCTGCTCCTCATCGGAGTGCTGAGTATCGGCATCGCGCTGGTGGCCCGCAACGCCACCGCCGCCATCGGCATCACTCTGGGGCTGTTGTACCTGTTCCCGCTGCTGGCCGCGACGGTCACCAACGAATCGTTGGTCCGGGTTCTGTATCGCATGTCCCCCATGAACGCTGGTCTGTCCATTCAGGCTACGACCGGGCTGGCCGATCTGATGATCGCGCCGTTGGCGGGCCTGGGGGTACTGGCCGCGTGGGCGGTCGCCGCGCTCGTGGGCGGCACGCTGTCGCTACGGTTTCGCGACGCCTAACCGAAGCGGTAACGCTCCACCCGGTACGAGGTGCGCAGGCCCGGCGTCACGTTCATCAGCCAGTACGTGAACCGCACCGACGCGGGCAGTCGCGCCAGGTCCGGTGAGTTGAGGATCGGTGCCTCGTCGAGGTATTCGAGCCGCGGGTGCCAGTCGGCCAGCACCCGCGGCTTGAAGCCCGACTTGAAGGTGACGCCGTACTTTCGCAGGTTGGGGTCGTACTTCGAGGTTCGCGACACCCACGGCGGCACGAGATCGCACTGCAGTTGCCCGGACGGGAATCCGTCCACGATGGAGGTGACGATGCGTTCGACGTCGGCCGCCTCCAGGTACGGCAGCAGCCCTTCGGCGATCATCAGCACCGGACGGTCGTGGGGCACCCGGTCCAGCCAGGCGAGCTCGATGACGCTGGAACCGATGAGGGTGTAGTGCTCCCTTCGCGGCAGTAGCTGTTCCCGCAGTGCGATGACGTCGGGGAAGTCCAGGTCGTACCAGTCGACCCCGGCGGGCGGGTCGACGCGGTACACCCGGGCGTCCAGGCCGCAGCCCAGGTGCAGCACCACCGCGTCGGGGTGTTCGGCCAGGAACGCACGCGCCCAGTCGTCGTGGGCCTTGGCCCGCACGACCGCCATCGCGCCCATCTGGCTGGTCCCGCGTTTACGTTTGTCGTAGTCGGGGTCCAGGCCCCGCATCGCCCGCTCGGCGTATGCGTCGCCCAGGATCGGCTCGGGCAGCAGGTTGTCGACGGCCTTGGTCTGCAACACCACCGCGAGGGTCCGCTTCACGCCGGTGAGTTCGGTGTCAGCCATGACTTCCATACTGGCGCAATCAGTCGGTGTCGTGGGCGCTCGCGCGAAGTCGCGCCACCGCGCGGGCGATGAGGTCGCCGCGACGTCGGTCCCGGCGGGCGTGGACGACGATGCGCCGCGACACGGTCGGGTTGACCAAGGGTTTGGCGACCAGCCCGTCCGGCAGTTCCGCGACGGCCAGTCGCGGCAGGACGGTGACGCCGATTCCGGCCGCCACCAGCCGCAGCGCCGCCCGATGGTCGTCGAGCCGGGCCGCGTAGCGGGGCGTGAATCCGGCGGCCCGGCAGGCGCTGAGCATGATCCGTCCGATCGGGCTGTCGTAGATGTCGTGGTCCACCCAGGGTTCGGCTTCCAGGTCCCGCAGCGCGATCTGCTCGGCCCCGGCGAGCCGGTGCCCGGCCGGGACCACGGCGAGCAGTTCCTCGACGGTGAGCTCGTGGCGCCGGTAGCCGTCGAGACGCAGTTCGACGCCGTCGGCGGGTTCGGTGCGGATGTCGAGGTCGGGTTGCCGCCGTCCGCGTCCGTTGACGGGTTCGTTGAGGCTGATCTCGACGGTGAGGTTGGGCCGGTGGCGCCGCACCGTCCGCACCACCTCGGGCAGCCAGCTCTCCGAGGCCGAGGCGAAACAGGCTATCGCCAGGTGTTCGGCGTCGCCGCCGCGCAGGTCCGCCACGACCCGTTCCAGGCGCCCGAAGTCGGCCAACAGCGCGGCGGCCTGGTCGGCGAGCTGCCGGGCGGCGTCGGTGGCGACGATGCCGCGTCCCTGTTTCTCGAACAGGACCAGTCCGGTCTCGCGGGCCAGCGCCGTCATGTGCTGGCTGATGGTCGCGGGCGAGTAGTTGAGGTTCCGGGCGGCGGCGTTGATGGATCCGGCGGCCAGGACTTCGCGCAGGACCAGCAGGCGTCGTGGGTTGAGCATGCCGCAACCATAAGGCACCACCGAACGGTCACCTGGTTTTGTTTGCTTGTGCCGATGGGTGCCCGGCGGCGAGGATGACATCCAAGCGGCAGCATCCAGGAGGTAACCACTATGGACACGACATCGCGGGACGCGGCGGACCGGCTCCTGATCCGTTACGGGGTCGGCTTCACGCCGCGGCTCATCGAACGCGCCGCCGGGTCGCACGTCTTCGACAGCGACGGCACCGCGATCCTCGACTTCACCTCGGGGCAGATGAGCGCGATCCTCGGCCACGGGCACCCCGACATCGTCGCGACGGTGTCGCGCGCGGTGGCGTCCCTGGATCACCTGTACAGCGGCATGCTCAGCCCGCCGGTGCTCCAGCTGGCCGAGAAGCTCGACGCGGCCCTGCCCGCGCCGTTGGGCAAGACGCTGCTGCTGACCACGGGCGCGGAGGCGAACGAGGCGGCGCTGAAGATGGCGAAGCTGGCGACCGGCCGCTACGAGATCGTGTCCTTCGACCGGTCCTGGCACGGCATGACGCAGGGCGCGGCCTCGGCGACGTTCTCGGCGGGGCGGCGCGGCTACGGCCCGCCGACGCCGGGGAACCTGGTGCTGCCGACGCCCAACGGCTACCGCTCCCCGTTTCGCAACCCGGACGGGTCCTACGACTGGGAGGGCGAACTCGACTACGGTTTCGCGCTGGTGGATCAGCAGTCGGCCGGGAGCCTGGCCGCGTGCCTCGTCGAGCCGATCCTGTCCTCGGGCGGCATCATCGACCCGCCGCCGGGGTACCTGCGTCGGCTGCGGGAGTTGTGCCACGAGCGCGGGATGCTGCTCATCCTCGACGAGGCGCAGACCGGCTTGGGCCGCACCGGGGCCATGTACGCGTTCGAACGCGACGGGGTCGTCCCCGATCTGCTGACGCTGTCGAAGACGCTGGGTGCTGGGTTGCCGGTGGCGGCGGTCGTGACGAGCGATGCGATCGAGCGGGTGTGTCACGAGCGGGGTTTCCTGTTCTATACGACGCACGTGTCGGATCCGCTGGCGGCGGCGGTCGCGGTGACGGTGCTGGACGTGATCGAGCGCGAGGGGCTGGTGGCCAGGGCGGCGCGGCTGGGCGCTCAGCTCACCGACAGGTTGCTGGCGCTTCGGGAACGCTTCGAGGTGGTCGGGGATGTCCGGGGGCGGGGTCTGTTGCAGGGCCTGGAACTGGTGCGGGACAAGAAGTCCAAGGCGCCCGCGGACGAGCTGGGTAAGGCGGTGACGGCGGCGTGCCTGGAACGGGGGCTGCACATGAACATCGTCCAGTTGCCGGGGATGGGCGGGATCTTTCGCATCGCGCCGCCGTTGACGATCGGCGAGGCGGAGCTTCACTCGGGTGTGGACATTCTGGAGGCGGCGATCGCGGAGGCGCTTGGCGGCTGATGCGGCTGCGTGCCAGGATGGGCCGGTGAATCCGGACGTCACGCGGGGGCTGGAACCCGTCCTGCCTTCGCCGGTCGTGGAGCTGCGCGACGAGCGGCTGGAGCGGCACGGGGTGCGGGTGCTGGTCAAGCGCGACGATCTGATTCATCCCGACGTGCCGGGCAACAAGTGGCGGAAGCTGAAGTACAACCTGGAAGTGGCTCGGGAGCGTGGGTTCGCGACGCTGTTGACGTTCGGTGGGGCGTACTCGAATCATGTCCGGGCGGTGGCGGCGGCCGGGCGGGCGCTGGGTTTCGCCACGGTCGGGGTGATTCGTGGTGAGGAGCGGTTGCCGTTGAATCCGTCGCTGGAGTTCGCGGTGCGGCAGGGGATGCGGTTGACCTATATGGACCGGACGACGTATCGGCGTAAGACCGACGCCGATGTGGTCGCGGGTTTGCGGGAGCGGTTCGGGGAGTTCTATCTGATTCCCGAGGGTGGCAGTAATGCGTTGGCCGTCAAGGGGTGCGCTGAGTTGCCGGGTGAGATCGACGTCGATTACGACCTCGTGTGCTGTGCGTCCGGTACCGGCGGGACGCTGGCGGGTATCGCGGCCGGGTTGCCGGACGGCAAGCGGGCCTTGGGGTTTCAGGTGCTGAAGGGTGGCGACTTCCTCAGCGAGGAGGTGCGGCGGTTGCAGCGCGAGGCGTACGGGAACGTCGGCGACAACTGGTCCATCAACGCCGATTTCCATTTCGGAGGGTACGCGAAGCGCACGCCGGAGCTGCTGGCGTTCATCGACGATTTCCGGGCCCGGCACGGTATCGAGCTCGACCGGATCTACACCGCCAAGATGATGTGCGGAACCTTCCGGCTCGTCGAGACGAAGCAGATCCCCGCGGGTACCACGGCCATCGCGATCATCGCGGGATTAGTCCCTCCCCGACACCCTGGAGCTGGGGTTGCGGTTTCGCGTTGACGAACCCCGAGGGGATGTGCGGCAGCAGATCGGCGATCGCCTTGCCACCGGCCGTCTGCGAACGCAGCCACAAGACGGTGGTCCACAAAGTCTCGGTCACCGCGGCGGCCTGCGCGGCGGTCTGAGCTGCCGCGTAACCGGAATCGCTCGGATTCAGCCGTCCTCGTTGAGTGTCATCGATGAACGTACTCAGCAGGAAGGTGTGCGGTCCGGTGGCTCCCGGCGAGGCTCGGGTCATGAGCGCCACCGCGAAGTTCAGGTATTCGGTGATGTGCCTGGGATCGATGACGCGGGTGGAGTAGCCGTCGTCGGCCGCCATCACGTCGTTGGCGAAACCGGGATAGCCGCCCTGGAACAGGTAGTAGCGTTCGTCCATCCCGATCGTGTGACCGGTTTCGTGGATGAGGCGGCGCAGCAGCGCACCCTTGTCGGACTCGGTCTTGCTGTTGGCTATGACCTCGCCGACCATGTGGCTGTTGATGTTGCGCTGGACGAGCGCACCGTCGGGTTCCCGTCGGCTCTGGTAGTTGGTCGCCAGATGTTCGACCCGCCCGCCGATGCCCTCGCCCTTCTTGGGCGCGCGAAGCGTCAGGACGTTGTCGCCCACTTCGAACTTGTCGGCGGCGGCCTGTTTCTCGTCCACCACGAAGCCGGACTTGTCGATCTTGATGGGCGCGGTCGGGGAATCGTGAACCTGGTACTTGATGTCGTAGTTGAGCGTCCACTGTTGATTGTTTATGGTGGCACCGGTTCCCCGGTTGGGTATCGACGTCTTGGCCGCCACGGCGGTGTTGACTTCGCTCTCGGTGGCCACCGTTGGATTCGCCCAGTACGCCTCGGCCTTCTTGGCCACTTCCCGCAACGCCGTGCGTTCGGCGTCGGTGGCGGCGTACAGGTGCACGGTGGTCCGCACGGTGACGGTGTGCTTGACCGGATTGATGATGAGCCGGGCCTCCCGGCCGTCGGGGTCGGCGAAGACGATCGGGTTGTTTCTGGTGTAGACGTACGGGTTCGGCCCCTCGGCGATTCCCTTCGGATCGCCGCTGGTCCAGCGCCCCAGTCCGGGCGCGTAGTAGCGGGCGCCGTGGTAGTACAGCCCGGACTCCTCGTCGCGTTCCTTGCCGGTGAAGCGGTAGCGTTTCGGGGTCTCGGTACGGCTGCGGACGGATTCGACGGCGGTGCCGCCGTAGGGGTAGTACTCCTCATGGGAGATGATCCGCGCACTGTCGTCCAACTCCAGAGTGGACGAGCCGATCTGGTCGGCGAGCTGGAACCGTGTCAGTCGCTCCAGACCTTCGTCATCGCCTTCCGTGCGACGCTCGACGAGCGCGATGCGCTGTTCACCGTCGAGAATGTGCAGGGTTTGGCGTTCGAGCGTCAGCTCGCCGTTGGCGCGGTGGCGGCGGTGGATCTCGAACGGCCCCAGGTAGACCCGCTCGGAGAGCCGGGAACCGTGGTGCTCGGTGACTTTGCGGACCCGGTTGCCGTTGGCGTCGTACACGTAGAACGTCGTGGCCAGATCGTTGTCATCGCGTCGAGCGGTGGACCGCAACCGGTCCTTGAAGTCCCATCGCAGTGACGGCAGCTCGGGCATCGCGGTCGTGTTGCCGTGCTCGTCATAGCTGAAGCGCTGCGGCGTGGTCGGTCCATTGTCGGTGATGGCACTGAGCCGGTTCCCGGGAACGCCGGGTTCGAGCAGGCTCGCCTCGTCGTACCGGTAGCGGCGGGTCCAGCCTGACTTCGCCGGATCGGTGGCCCAATGCGTCATGGACAGCAGGTTCCCGACCTGGTCGTAGCCGAAGCGCCGCAGGTACCGGCCCAGCGCCTCGCCGTCGTCGGCCGCGCCGATCTGTTCGCGGCCAGTGGCTTCGACGAGCCGATAGGTCGCGTCAAACGTGTAGTCGGCGCTCGATTCGACGCGCTGGTTGCCGTTGAACACCGTCGACTGCGCGGCGTCGGCGATGTGGGTGATGTTGCCGATCGGGTCGTAGGTGTGGGTGAGGTCTTGCAGCGCGGTCAATCCTCGGACGGTTCGCAAGGTGGTGAGCCGGAAGGTCTCGTCGTCGTAGCCGTACTCGGTGCGCACGCCGTTGGCGTATTCGATCGACCGGCGCTGGCCACGAGCGTTGTAGTCGATACCGGTGACGAACGCGGTGGCCGCTCCAGCTCCAGCCCCAGCCCCAGCCCCAGCCCCAGCCCCAGCCCCAGCCCCAGCGAGCGTGGCATCGAGCCGTTCCAACAGGTTGGCCTCGTTGTAGCCCGGCACAATTTCGCTACCGTCGGGTGCCGTCAACCGGGTCGCTCGGTTGAGCGCGTCAAACGCGGTGTGGCTGGCGTAGACGGCCTCCTGAAGCGGCACATCCCCCGCCCAGTCCGGGTCCTCGCGATAGCCCACCGCCAGCTGCCGCGACGTCGTCAGCGCATTCCCCTTGAAGTCGAACCTCGGCGTCCCGGCGACACCCGCCGTGTCGTAGTGCCGATACAACCGGGTGCGCAAGTTCCGCTGCGCCGCTTCCGGATGCGCCTCCCCGTACTCGTACCGCTCGAACAGGACCTCGGCGTCCTCACCCTCCGCCACAAACATCCGCAACGGCCGCCGCAACGCGTCGTACTCAGTCCGGAAGCGCAACCCCCGGCTGTTCCACGCCAACACCGGCTGCCCAACGACGTCGTTGAGCAGCAACCGCCGCCCAGTGTCCATGCTGTCCTGTCCGATCTGGACACCCACCAGGTCATAGTCGTAGCGCACCACGACCCGATCCAACGCGTCGCCCACCTCAAGGATGCTGCCCTCGATGTCGAGGGTCGTGCGAGTCGCGAAGATCTCGTCCCGATTATCGGACAGGCTGAAAATGGCGCGCCCCAAGCCATCGAGCCAGGCGCGGCCGGGAGTCGCGGCGTGCGTCTCGGTCTTGCGGGCGGCGGCTTGCTCGTACTCCCCCAGCTCGCCGTTGACACGTTGCTCGTACCAGGTTCGCCAGTCGGGTTGGGCGGCGAGGAATCCACGCACATAGCCGCCGATGTCGGCATCGGTGCAGGGATCGATCAGAACGGTGTCGTTGACGTCCCAGGTCGCCTGGTACCAGGCGTCGAAGGTCAGCTTCTCCCAGGTGTCGTTGGGATGGATGGTCGCCACGGTCCGGCCCAGTGGGTCGTAGAACTGCACCGAACTAACGCCACTGAGCACCGCGAACTCGAAGTCGTGGGTGGCGGAGAAGAACGGCTCGTACTTGCGGACCGGTTTGCCCTTGTTGTTGAAGACGGTCCAACCGGTTCCGGTCCACCGTGGTCGGCCGTCGGGTCCGGGTTCAGCTTGGGCCTTCTGTTGAATTTCACGGGTGAATCCATCCGAATAGGACAACGAGTGTTGGAGTCGTGAGGATTCGCCGTCGGCGAGGTCGGCGGCGTGGGTTTCGCGCGACAGGGTGGCCACGACCGGCGGCCGGGGTTGGGAGTCGTGGCGAGTGCGGAAGTACGCGAACTGGTCGTAGACCATGCGGGTGGTGGCATCGCCGAGCAGCGCATGCGGATCGGCGAGCGGGTCGCGGAAGTAGCCGTCGATCTCCGCGTCGGTCAGGTCCGGCGTGAAACCGGCGAGACTGTCGCCAACGCCCTCACCGTCCTTGCCCATCACGGCGGTTCCCACGACCATGCCCAGGGCGTCGAACGCGACGGCGGAGCGGTTGCCGTTGGCGTCAGTGGACAGCCGCGCGGAAAGCACGCGATAGTCGTTGACGGCGCTGGTCTCGTTGGCGAGCTGGTCCCGGGTGCCGGTGACCAGCAGATCGTAGGCGTCGTAGTCGACGGTGGACTCGCCACCGAAGGGGTCACGGAACCGGCGGGGCTGGAAGAAGTGCGCGATGGCGTCGTAGCGTTCGACGACCGGATCATCCGACACCGAATAGAAGACCGTCGACGACGGACTCCACCAGCCGTCGTCGCCGTCGAGGCGCTCGTATCCAGCCCGCGTCATTGCCGCCTCGTCCACGCGATCGCCGTAGGTTTCGGTCAGCTGCCGCTCGGTGAAGATCTTCTGGTGGCCGACCTGGGGCAAGGCTCGCGATTCCAGTACCCCCAGCGGAAGCGGCCCGCTGAGGTCGTCGCGTCGGTACCGGTTGCGGGAGTGCCGCAGCAGCTTCCTGTCGGCCGTGCTCACCGCCGTTTTCAGCGAGTCGACATCGAACGCTTGGGTTGGGTCTATTTCGTTTAGCTCGAAGCTACTCGACTCAAAGCTAAGTGGGACGCGGTAGTCGTTGTCGGTGTCGACCAGGTTGGTGTAGCCAGTCTCGGTGTAGACCACGTGGGAGCGGGACTGCCGATCCTGGTCCGCCGTGGACAGCGACGGATCGCGGGTGAGGCGGCCGTATCCGATGGCGACCGAGCGCAGCACGTTGCCGAAGTCGTCGACCGCGAGCACCACCTCGTGTGACACGCGCGGATCGGCGAGCGAACGCTCGTACTGGGCGGTCAGTTGTTCCCGATCGTGGATGGAGAACACCGCGTAGCCGAGCGGCCCGGTGACGGCCTGGTGCAGCTTGACCGTGTAGTTCTGGCTGGCTGTCAGGTACGGGCGGGATGCCGCAGGGGATGCGTCGTCGGCGTAGGTTTCGCGCCGCAGCGTGGTGCCTTTCAGGGCCCGGAGGGCTTGCCGCCGTTCGTCGGGTGTCAGGGACTCGGTGGGCAGTGTGGATTCCGGTAGCCGGATGGTCTCGTCCGGGAAGTACTCGGTGGCCAGCTTCGCGGAGACGTCACCGTCGGGCAGATCGGCTCCGGTGTGGAACCAGGTCTTGGTGTGAACCGGCGGCAGGTACGTGACCTCGTCCACATTGGGGGCTTGGCCGAGCGCGGCGAGACTTTCGGTGTCCCACTGTTCGACCATCGCGAAGCCGTGGAACTCGCGTTCGACGCCGTCGAAGAAGCCGTGGTGGTACGCGAAGCGGGACACGAACCTGTTGTGGCTGATGTGGTCGATGGTCTCCACCCGTTCGACCACGTGCACCGGGAACGGCAGCCTGGTGATCCAGGGGTGGCCGTCGCGTTGGTCGTCCAGGTAGAAGCGGGTCGACGGCGCGTAGGCGACGCGGGTTTCGGCGCCCATGTTGTTGACGACGGACGTCAGCAGGTGCGGTTTTACGCTGCCCATCAGGTCGAGGTACCGGACGTGGAATCCCAGTTCCGTGGGCAGCGGGGACGACCACACTAGACAGGCGGTGCCGTTGCCCAGCAGATCGGTCGCCGAGACCTGCGCGACCTGGTCGGTGCGCGGGAACGCGACGCCGAGGCCCTGCGGTGGCTCCCAGGTGTTGCCGCAACGGTTGCGGTAGACGCGGGTCTCGGTGCGGTGCAGGTAGATCAGGTCGACGCATCCGGAGCCGTCGATGTCGGCGAGGCGCACACGTTGCTGGTCGAAGGACTCGGGTTCGTCCAGCCAGGGTGAGTCGTCCATGGTGACCCGGGCACCGAAACGTCCGTAGCCGAGGTTCGGCCAGTAGCAGACCTCCCCGTTGCGCACGCGCACCATATCGGACAGTCCGTCACCGGACATGTCGGCCAGATGGATTCCGTCCTCGCCGTGGGCGAACACCAGTCGAGGCCCGGCCGACTCGTCCAGCGGCGGATAGGTGCGTTCCGCGGTGCCGTAGCCGTCCTCACCCAGGGACGGATGCCACGTGAACACGTCGTCCTCGGTGATCAGGACGTCGGCGAAACCGTCGCCGGTCAGGTCCACGAAGCGCAGGTTCGGATCGTTCGGGTCGAGGTTCGGCATCGACGCGAACGGCCGAAACGTTCGCCAGCCGCCGTCCTCGGTGCGTTCGTAGAAGCCCGGTGTCGAGGAGGCGAGATCGACCACGTCGAGTGAGCCGTCACCGGCGAGGTCGAGCAGTCGCGGGGAATCGTAGACACCGGTGGACGGCTGCGACGGCAGCTGCCGGACGGGTCCGAAGTGGCCGTCGCCGAGGTTGGGTTTGTAGAACAGGCCGGTGCCCTGCTGGCTCAGTACACCGGACAAGCCTTCGCCGTCCAGGTCCACCCACTGGTAGCCCGGACCCTCCACGCCTTGCGGCAGGTTCGCCAGACTGTCAGCCGGAAGGGTTCGCGGTGTCTCGTCGATGACCGCGCGGCTGTAGTCGAAGTCCACTCGCGGCAGTGCCCGGCTGATCTGTTCGTCGCCCTGGCGGCGGTATCCGCGCTGCGTCACCGACGCGATGAAGGCGCCGATGGTCTCGGTGCGGTAGTCGAACTCGGTGGCGCGTACCAGGCAGTCGGCGCCGACGTCGGTCTCGTCGGGGAAGTGGTGGAACATCAGGACCCGGCGGCACAGCCGGTAGCTGCGCACCTCGAAGCCGGAACGGTAGCTGGAGAACGGATCGACGCGCACGTCCCAGTCGCGCTCCTCGGCGGGAGTGCCGGTGTCGTGCTCCCCGTAGTCGAAGACCACCTCGAACATGTAGTCCGCTGTGGATAGATTCGGCGCGGTCAGGCGGGATCGCCGGTTGCCGTACTTGATCCGTTTCAGGTATCGCTGGGCGGTGCGGTCCGCGTCGGTGCGAGTGGCCTCGTGGACAACCGACGTGTCGACGCCGCGCGAGTCCTCCGGCTTGTACTCGTATTGCATCGCGTTGCCCAGCGCGTCGAAGGACTCGCACACCAGCCAGCTGAAGACCCGGTTCGGGGCGGCCGGGTCGGCGATGCGGCTTTGCGCGGTGGAACCGTACACAGTGGTGATGTTCTCGCGGGAGATGGCTCGCCAGTGTGTCTGGCCGTCCGCGAGGTCCCGCCAGTGTTCGACGCGCGCGAACGGTCCCTCGATCCGGGGACGGTAGCGCCGGACGGCGAACCGCCGCTCCCCCAGCTGGCGGGTGCGGTCGTGACCGGGTTCGGGGACAAGGTCCTCCGAGCCCGACAGCACGAAGACGTCGCCGTCGTCCATCGTGTCCTGATAGCGCGGCAGACCCTTGTCGGTCCTGCGGGTTATGGCTGGTACCGACAGTTTCCATCCGATCCCGAATGGACCGTTGCCGTTGCCGGAGTCGTAGGCCAGGACCAGTTCGGGGCCGAAGCCGGATCGTCCGGGGCTGGTCGGTATCGGCACGCTGCCGGTTCCGGTGCCGGTGACCGGGTTGGCCGCGAACTTCTCGCCGATTCCCCGGATGGCGCCGCCCCCGGTCGGCAGTGAGATCGCGGGTGCCCTCGGCACCATAGTCTGTTGTGGATTTTCGTCGTCCCGTGCTTCTGTTCCCCGAGAAGTGTTGGGGGGTCCGCTTTCCACCATGTTCGGAAACCTCCTCAGGCGAAGCTATTTCAGCAAATGCCGGGTGTTCAGTGCCCGATTGCCCGGCGCCGCGGGCCCTTTGACCCTGATTGGCCCCACAGGGTCCATCGGCGGACGAACCGGGACCAAATGCCCCCCGGAAATGCGTGATCGGTCATGGACACCCCGTGAGGTCGTGAAATAGGTTCGGTTTGGGATATCCGGGGAGGGCAGTGGCCACAACGGAAACAACGGCCTCCACTACGGACACTCACACGCTCGTGCCGGGTCTACGGAGGTGCCACATCACATGGAAACCGCACAGCCACGGCCAGACGACAGTGAGGCGTCGACAACCCCCACCGGGCCCAGCTTGCCGGAGATTTCGCTGCCCACAGGGGGTGGCGCGGTCCGCGGCATCGGCGAGAAATTCGCCGCCAACCCCGCGACCGGGACTGGGTCCACCTCTGTCCCCATAGCAACCAGTCCCGGCCGCGCGGGGTTCGGTCCTTCGTTGAGTCTTGGTTACGACTCGGGAAACGGGAATGGTCCTTTTGGGATCGGTTGGCGGCTCTCGCTCGCGAACGTCACCCGGAAGACTGACAAAGGACTTCCGCGTTACGACGACAGCTCGCCCGACACGTACATCCTGTCCGACACCGAGGACCTTGTGCCCATACCCGGTATCCAGCACCGATTGCACGAGGGCAAAGGTTTCACGGTCCGGCGGTACCAGCCACGTGTCGAGTCGGGACACTCCCGGATCGAGCAGTGGACGCACGACGCCAGCGGCGAGTCGCACTGGCGGGTCATCACCGGCGACAACCTGACCAACCGCTACGGGACCACCGCCGAAAGCCGTATCGCCGACCCGCGCGATCCCCGGCGGATCTTCACCTGGCTGCTGTGCGAATCCGTCGACAGCCGCGGCAACGCGATGCTCTACGAGTACAAGACCGAGGACGCCGCCGGGGTCGACGTCGCGGCGCCACACGAGGCCACCCGCACCGACGCCGACCGCACCGCCCAGCGGTATCTCAAACGGATCAGGTACGGCAACACCGTCTCGCGGCTGCTGGAGCCCGACCTGTCCGGCACCGGCTGGCTGTTCGAGGTGGTCTTCGACTACGGCGAACACGACACCGACTCCCCCGCCGAGAACCGCGACTGGGACGTGCGCGTCGATCCGTTCTCCAGCTACCGTTCCGGCTTCGAGGTGCGAAGCTACCGCCGCTGCCAGCGTGTGCTGATGTTCCACCACTTCCCGGAACTGCCGCCCGACACGCTCGTCAACGCCACCGGCTTCGAGTACCGTGACGACCCGGTGGGCAGCTTCATGTCCACAGTGCGCCGTACCGGCTACCGGCGCGACGGCGCCGGATACGTCACCGCCGCGCTGCCGCCGCTCGAATACGACTACACCCGGGTGGAGATCGACACCCGGCCCCGGCAGCTGGACGAATCCGCGATGGAGAACCTTCCGGTCGGGGTGGAGGGGCCGGGTTACCAGTGGGTGGACCTGGACGGCGAGGGCCTGTCGGGTGTGTTGAGCCAGCAGGCTACCGGCCTTTTCTACAAACCCAATCTCGGCGACGGCCACTTCGGACCGATCCGCCAGGTGTCCTCGCAACCGTCGCTGGCCGACATCGACGGCCCCGGACAGCGGCTGGTCGATCTGGCCGGGGACGGCTCACTGGACCTGGTGGACCTCAACTTCGCGGCGTCGGGTTTCTTCGAGCGGGGCGACGACGGCGAATGGCGGAGCTTCCGTACGTTCGCCTCGCCGCCCAACCTGGACGCCGCCAAC
Source organism: Stackebrandtia nassauensis DSM 44728 (assembly GCF_000024545.1). GTDB lineage: Bacteria > Actinomycetota > Actinomycetes > Mycobacteriales > Micromonosporaceae > Stackebrandtia > Stackebrandtia nassauensis. The sequence goes on along the minus strand of NC_013947.1, from coordinate 2,001,834 downwards.
CCGAACCTGCGGATGGTCGACCTGACCGGGGACGGCTTGGCCGACATCCTCATCACCGAGGACGACGTGTTCACCTGGCACCCGTCGCTCAGCGAGGACGGCTACGGCGCGGCGATGCGCACCTACCCGCCGCTGGACGAGGCCGACGGGCCCCGGTTGGTGTTCGCCCACGGCGAGGACGCGGTGTACCTGGCCGACATGTCCGGTGACGGACTGTCCGATATGGTGCGTGTCCGTAACGGGGAGGTCTGCTACTGGCCGAACCTCGGCTACGGGGTCTTCGGTGCCCGCGTCACCATGGACGACTCGCCGTGGCTGGACGAGCCCGACCAGTTCGATCCGCGACGGATTCGGCTGGCCGACATCGACGGTTCTGGGACCGTCGACCTGATCTACCTGCACCGCACTGAGGCGCGGGTGTACCGCAACCGTTGCGGCAACGCCTGGGAGGCACCCCAGGGTCTGGGGGTGGCGTTTCCGCGCGCTGACTGGCTCGCGCGGGTGTCGACCGTGGACCTGCTGGGCAACGGCACCGCCTGCCTGGTGTGGTCGTCGCCGCTGCTGGCCGAGACCGGGACCCGGGTGCGGTACCTGGACCTCATGGGCAGCACCAAACCGCACCTGCTGACGTCCATTGTCAACAACATGGGTGCCGAGACGCGCATCGAGTACACGCCCTCGACCCGCTTCTACCTGGACGACCAGCGCGACGGCCGGGACTGGATCACCAGGTTGCCGTTCCCGGTGCACGTGGTGTCCCGTGTGGAGATCGTCGACCGGATCTCCGGGCACCGCTTCGCCACCACCTACACGTACCACCACGGCTACTTCGACGGCGTCGAGCGCGAGTTCCGGGGCTTCGCGATGGTCGAACAGCTCGACACCGAGACCTTCCCCGCGCTCGCCGCGTCGAACGTGGACGCCGTGACGCAGCTGCCGCCGGTGCTGATGAAGACCTGGTTCCACACCGGGGCGCACCTGGGCACCGAGCGGATCTCGCGGCAGCTGGCGGGCGAGTACTACCGGCCCGAGGGCGACGCCGAACTGCTGCTGCCCGACACGGTGCTGCCGGACGGACTCAGCCCCGAGGAGGAGCGACAGGCGCTGCGGGCCCTGCGGGGCAAGCTGTTGCGCAAGGAGGTGTTCGCGCTCGACGGGGGCGTGACCTCCGAGATCCCCTACACGGTGGTGGAACAGAACTACGGGGTGCGGCGGCTGCGGGAAGCGGGTCCCGACGGCTTCGCGGTGTTCCAGGTCCACGGCCGCGAGACCATCACCGCCGACTACGAACGCACACTGTACACACTGGCCGGACAGCCGTTCGCCGATCCCCGGCTGGCCCACGAGGTGGTGCTGCGCGTCGACGAGTTCGGCAACACGCTGGCCAGCGCCGCCGTCAACTATCCCCGTCGCTTCGGCGATCCGGAACTGTCCGGTGAGGACGCGCTGCAACGCCTGACGCAGGTCTTGTACACCGAGTTCGACTACACCAACACCGTGGACGACGCCGACGACTACCGGCTGCCGCAGCCCAGTGGCAACCGGGCCTTCGAGATCCGGGGGCTGGCGCCCGTGTCGGGTGACGGCAAGGGGTTCAACGTCTTCGACTTCACCGAACTGGAAGCCGGGCTGGCGGACACGACCGCCGATATCCCGTACCGCGACACACAGACCGGTGTCGGGCGGCGACTGGTGGAACAGGTGCGGGTCCGGTACCGCCGTGACGATCTGGACGGGCCGCTGCCGTTCGGTGTCCTCGAGGCGCAGGGGCTCCCGTTCGAAAGCTACCGGCAGGCGTTCACCCCCGACATGCTCGACGAACTGTACGGGGACCGGGTGGACGAGGCCGTGCTCGCCGAAGCCGGTTACGTCGGCTTCGACGGCGCGCTGTGGGCGCCGTCGGGGCGGGGTTTCCTGTCCCCGGCCCCGGAGGACTCGGCGGCCGAGGAACTGGCGCACGCCCGGTCGCACTTCTTCGGTGTCCGCCGCGTCCGCGACGCCTTCGGCGCCACGTCGGTGGCCGAGTACGACGAGCACGATCTCGCCGTCGTCGTCACCCGCGACCCGCTCGGCAACGAGGTGCGCGCCGACAACGACTACCGGGTGCTGTTGCCGTGGCAGATCACCGATCCCAACGGCAACCGCAACCGGATCGCCTACGACGCGCTGGGCGAGGTGGCGGGCACCGCGGTCATGGCCAAGGACGGCCAGGACCTCGGCGACAGCCTCGACGACTTCACGATCGACCTGTCCGAGGCCGACATCGCGGCCTATGTCGACGATCCCCGGGAGTCGGCGGCCCGGCTGTTGGGCACCGCGTCCAACCGGGTCCTCCACGACCGGCTGGCCTATCTGCGGACCCGCGACGAGGAGCGTCCGTCGCCGGTCGCCAGTGCCACCATCGCGCGTGAGACCCACGTGTCGGACCTCGATGTCGGCGCCGAGGCGCGGCTCCAGCACCGACTGTCGTATTCGGACGGTTTCGGCCGCGAGATCCAGCGCAAGGCGATAGCCGAGCCGGGGCCGGTTCCCGGCGGCGGGACCGCCGATCCCCGCTGGATCGTCAGCGGCTGGACCGTGTTCAACAACAAGGGAAAGCCGGTCCGCCAATACGAACCGTTCTATTCGGACACGCACCGCTACCAGCCCGACAGTCCCTTCGGCGTCAGTCCGGTGATGTTCTACGACCCGCTCACCCGGGTGGTGGCGGTGCTCAACCCCGACGACACCTGGGAGAAGACCGTCTTCGACCCGTGGCGGCAGGACTTCTGGGACGCCAGCGACACGCTGCTGACCGATCCCCGCAAGGACGGCGACATCGGCGGCTTCGTGCAGTCCTATTTCGACTCGGTTCCGGACTGGACCAGCTGGTACGAACAGCGGGTCGGCGGTGAGCTGGGTCAGGCCGAACGGGAGGCGGCCCGCGCGACCGAACCGCACGCGGGGACCTTCGCCACCAGCTGGTTCGACTCGCAGGGGCGTACCTTCCTGAGCCTGGCCCGCAACCGGTTCGTCCGCGACGGGGCCACCGTCGACGAGCGGCAACGGATACTGACCGAACTGGACATCGAGGGCAACGAGCTGCGGGTGACCGACGCCCTGGGCCGGGTGATGACGGCCTGCGAGTACGACATGCTCGGTCAGCGGGTTTCCCAGTCCGGTATGGACTCCGGGCGCCGACTGCTGCTGGACAGCATCGACGCGCTGCCGGTGCGCGCTTGGCACGACAACGGTTTCGACTACCGCAACGAGTACGACGTCCTGCGCCGCGCCACCGGATACTTCGTGTCCGGCGGTGACCTGGACGGCGAGATCCAGCACGAACGCATCGAGTACGGCGAGACCGTCACGGACGCGTCGAAACGCAACCTGCGGTTGAAAGTCCACCGTCGCTTCGACGCGGCCGGGGTCGCGGTCAACCGGGACTTCGACTTCAAGGGCAATCCGGTGCGGGCCACCCGGCAGCTGGCCACCGAGTACCGGCGTTCCCCGGACTGGTCGACCGACGTGCCGTTGGAGGCGGCGGTCCACGACTCCCGCACCGGCTACGACGCGCTCAACCGTCCGGTGCGGACGGTCGCTCCGGACGGCACCGTCAGTCATCCGCGCTTCAACGAGTCCGGGCTGCTGGACCACCTGGAGGTCAGAGTGGGCGGCGTCGAGGACGCCACCGAGTTCGTCTCCGACGTCGGCTACGACGCGCAGGGCAGGCGGACCCGCGTCGACTACGGCAACGGCACCGTCACGACCTACGAGTACCATCCGCTGACGTTCCGGCTGACCCGGCTGCACACCGTGCGCGGCAAGGAGTCCGTGCAGGATCTGTCCTATGTCTATGATCCGTCGGGGAACCTGACCAGGATCACCGACCGCACCAAACAGGCGGTGTTCTTCCGCAACCAGCGCGTCGAGGCCGGTAACTCCTACACCTACGACTCCACCGGCAGGCTCATCGAAGCCCACGGCCGTGAACACCTGGGGCAGCTGCCGACCGGCCAGGACGACGAGCGGCGGCTCGGCCTGCCGCATCCCAACGACGGCAAGGCGATGGCGCGATACGTGGAGCGCTACGACTACGACGCCGTCGGGAACCTGCTGTCGGTCAGGCACCGCGGCTCGGATCCGCGGCACGGTGGCTGGACGCGCCGGTACCACTACGCCGAGGCCAGCCTCATCGATCCGGCCGACATCGGCAACCGGCTCACCGACGTGGGTGACGCGTCCTTCGCCTACGACGCGCACGGCAACGTCACCGCGATGCCGGAACTGCCGGTGATGGCCTGGAACTTCAAGGACCAGCTCAGCCACAGCTCACGACAGTCCGTCGACGACGGCGACGCCGAGACCACCTACTACGTGTACGACAACACCGGCGAGCGGATGCGCAAGGTCACCGAGCACGGTGGACAGCTGCGCTCCGAACGCGTCTATCTGGGCGGCTTCGAGATCACGCGGACCTACACCGGCGGCGACCTGGACGTGGAGCGGCAGAGCTTCCACGTCATGGACGACAAGAAGCGGGTGGCCATCGTGGACCGCCGCGTCGCCGGCGAGGACCCCGGCGCGGAGTCCCTGACCAGGTACCAGCTCGCCGACCACCTGGGTTCGTCCGGATTGGAGCTCGACGACCAGGCGCAGGTGATCAGTTTCGAGGAGTACTACCCGTTCGGCGGCACCTCGTTCCAGTCGACCCGCGAACATACCGAGACCCCCAAGCGCTACCGCTTCACCGGCAAGGAACGCGACACCGAGTCCGGCCTGTACTACCAGGGCGCCCGGTACTACGCGCCCTGGTTGGGGCGCTGGACCTCGGCCGACCCGGCCGGCCCCCGCGACGGCGCTTGCCCGTACGCCTATGTGGGCAACAATCCGCTGCGGCGCACCGACCCGAGCGGTTTGGAGGGCGACGAACCCGAGCAACTGAACTTCGCGCAGTCACCGGCGTTCTGGCAACAGGTGACCGCCACCGCCAAGGGCCGGGGCATCTCCGACGCCACCCGCGCCAACCTGCAAAAGGTGGCCCAGATGTGGGGCCTGGACGGGCCGATCGCCGCCGGCCACCTCGAAGACCATCCATTCTGGTCACAGCCGGCGGGGACGGTGTCGCCCGTGTACGCGCAGAACGCGCTGTCCAACGCCCTGCAGTCGGTCCAGGAACGCGCCGATTCGCAGGCCGCCAAGGCCGCCGGACTGTTCGCCCGGGTCGGCGGTGCCGACCCCGGCGCGGTGCCCGGCACCAAGTACGGTCAGCCGCCCACCAACCCGAACTTCCTGACGCCGGGATTCCAGTCCTGGACGCCGCCGGGCCCGCAGACGCCGCTGGTCACGTTGCCCGCCACCACGTCCGCCCCGGTGTCGACGCCGCTGGGTCCCGCCCAGCAGTCCTTCGCCTTCCCCGAACCGCCGGCGCAGTTCGAGCTGTTCGACTCCAAGGGACAGCCCACCCGGCCGCAGTTGCCCGTCAGCACCGCCGCGCCGCAGAGCACCCCCAGGCCGCCCTCGCCGCCGAGCACGCCCTCGGCACAGGTGGAGATGGACTACACGCCCCGACCGCCGACGCCCTCGCCCCGGTCCTCGGGTGCCTCGCTGCCCGCGCCGGGTGGTTTCGGCGCCGCCGCCGGCAACGGCGCGCTGGCGATCACCCGCGGCGTGGTCCCGGGTGTCGTCGAAGCCGAGCTGGCCTTCTCCGCCGGGGCCTACTACACCGCGTCGGCCGCCGCCGCGACCACCGGCACCACGTCCACGGCGCTGGCCGCCACCAGTGCCGGACTGACCACCGCCGCCGCCTACACCCCCGTCGTGGGCGCCAGCCTGGCCACCGGCGCGGTGGTGGGCAACCTCGCCGAGTCCGGGGCCACCTCCCTGGGCGCCTCGCAACCCGTCGCCGAGGCGGTCGGCGCGGGCAGCGCCACCCTGGCCGGAGCCGGGGTGGGGGCACTGGTCGGCTCGGTGGTCCCCGGAGTGGGGACCGCCGCCGGAGCCGCGGTGGGCGCCGCGGCCGGATACGCCGGCTACCTGATCAGCAAGTACTGGTGACCCTCCTGGCCACCACCGCATCACAACGATTGGTCTACTAAGGAGAGAAACCATGGCCGCGTTGATCGTCATCCGGATACACCCGGTAGCACCAACCAGTGGATCGGCCTTCACGTCCTCATTGACCGGACTGAAGATCAAGGTCTTCGACCTGCGCACCAAGGTGCTGCCGGGCGGCACCGAGATCGGCACCGCCGAGTACGTGGCGCCGCCGGACAACAGCAAGCCGTGGCTCCCGGCGCCGACCTCGCGGATCGTGCAGCACTACTCGCCGCCGGACGTCGGACCGCCGCCGAAGCCGCCGCAGCCGCTGGCGGTGGCCACCGCCGTCATCGAGGTTCCGTCGCTGGCCTCGCATCCCGAGCACTCCACCAGCGACCTGCGACTGGAGATCACCCGGGGCACCGGGACCATCATCCACAAGCAGCTGTACTTCAACGTGCCGGTCAACGCCGGGCCGCTGCCCGCCAGCCTGGCCTTCCCGAACCTGGAACCGACGAGCCTGTACCTGCCCATCGTGTCGCCGGGCCTGGAGAAGAACCCCGACGACGCCTATGTGGACCTTCCCGCCAACGGACAGCCGCCGGGCTTCGCCGAGCTGAAGTCGGCGGTGGAGAAGGTGCTGGGCAACGACCCCAAGGACGGTTCGGTCGCGCTGAGCGACCTGACCCCGCAGCAGGCGCGGCACATCGCCTCCGAGATCGTGTGGAACGCCAAGTTCCGGCCCCGGCCGCCACTGGGGACCAACGTCCTGGAGAACCTCTACACCGTGACGCCCGGGGAGAGCTCCGAGCAGGCGCAGGCCGAGGAGCAGGCGCGCAAGAAGTTCGAGGGCGAGCTGGCGTCCTACTACCCCACCGGTGAGGCCGAGGCCGAACGGTTGGCCGGATACGTCTTCGCACTGTCCACAGCGGTGCGTTCCGAGGCGCTCAGCAATGCCGCCACCAAGGTCGGCTTCCGGTTCCCGGTGGTGCCCGGGGCGACCGAGACCGGGGAACGGTTCCGGTCGGCGCGGGTGTTCCTGACCGCGCCCAACCCGCCCGGCGGCCCGGTGGCGCCCGCCTTCAGCGTCCCGGCCAACTACTTCTACGTCCTGGGGGCGTCACTGTCGTTCCAGGTCACCGCGGACCAGCGGTACCAGTTGGCGCTGCTGGCCGTGGAGGAGCGGTCCCGCCGACAGTTGCGCGAGGCCGTCGACAACGGCGTCATCACCGAGGGCGCGGTCAAGATCAACCAGGCGGTGCGGCGACTGCGGGCGCTGGGCGACACCGGCGGTGCCGACCCGACCCACCCGGTGACGGCGGGCAGCACGGTGGCCACACTGGTCACCGACTGGCTGGCGTTCACCGGCGAGGACATCAACGCCTTCTGGGACGCGCTTCCAGTGTCCGACAACGCCGGGCACCTGGAGCTGGTGCTGCGGGCGCTCACCGGCGACCACAAGGCACTGATCGACGTCATCCGGCCGACCGCCACCAGCGCGGCGCAGCTGCGCAACCGGCCCGAGGCCGAATGGCGGGCACTGTTCGGTGAACCCATCAACGTGGCCCTGCTGCCGCCGTTCACCAAGCCCGGCTCCGCGGCCGAACGGCTCAACGCGTTCATCCGGCACGTGCAGAAGTTCTTCGTCGTGGCCACCGAGGTCACCGACCCTGCCGACCCCGATCCCGGTGGCCCGCCGTCCTTTCACAAGCTCGGCGCCGACCCGCTGTCGCTGTTCGTGCAGGCCTACAACTCCGGCGGGGCACCGTTCTTCGAGTTCGGCACCGCCTGGGACACCGCGCGGGTGGCCGCCGCCGTCCACGAGGTCTTCGGTTCCGACCCCGAGGCCGCGGCCTGGCTGCAACAGCTGGTGGAGACGATCGAGGAGCTGACCTGGCTGGCCAAGGACGTGCCGGACGAGGTGGCGTTCTCGGTCATGGAGGCCCTGTACGCGCGCGGGTTCACGTCCCGTTCGCAGGTGGGGCAGCTGTCGGAGGACGAGTTCACGACCGCGTTGATCGGCACCATCGCCTACGAACACGCCGACGCGATCTACGGCCAGTCGCTGGGAAACGGTGACGGGAACGGGAACGGCGACGGCCGCGAGGACGAGTTCGTTCCCGTCAACGACGACGGCTGCCTGGTCAACTGCCTGCCGCCCGACCACCTCTCGGCGCTGGGCCCGGTGCGGTATCTGCACGAACTGTTGCGGCTCACCAGGTTCTCCACCTGCGACGATCTCGGCCACGGCACCGACTCGCTGAGCCTGGGTGCCCTGCTGGCGCAGCGCCGGGGACCACTGGGCGACCTGCTGGCCAGCGCCGCCAACCTCGGCGTCCCACTGCCGCTTGTGGACCTCGTCAACGAGTGCCTGGAGAACGTCGCGGCCGGGCTGCCCGCCGCCGTCGGCGCGGTCTACCAGACCGGCGAGCACACCGAGACGCTGCTGGAGGCGGTGCCGGAGCACTCGACCCCGGCGACCCCGGTGGCCGAACCGAGCGGCTACGACAAGCTGCGCGCCGACTTCTCGGCGCCGCCGCTGCCGTACCACCAGGGGCTGGACATCAACCGGACCTACCTCAAACACCTGCGCACCAGCAGGTTCGACACCATGCGCCGGTTCCGGCGCGACATCACCGAGCTGGTGCTCGACCCGGCCAAGGAACCGGCGCAGTTCCAGCGGCACCTGTGGCGCTACCCGGTGCGGTTCGACATCGCGATGGAGTACCTGGGCATCACCGCCGAGGAGTACGAGAACCTCTACGCCGAGGACCTGACCGCGACCTGGGAGCTGTACGGCTTCACCGACGAGGTGATCCGCGACGTGTCGTGGACCAACACCGTGGTGTGGCTGTCGGAGTTCCTGGAGCGCACCGGCCTGGACTACTGCGAGTTCCTGCAGTTGTGGCGCTCGGAGTTCGTGGTCTTCAAACGCGCCGGTCGCCGGGATCGCGAGCTCACCTTCGACGATTGTGAACCGTGCGAACTGGACGACTACCGCATCGAGTTCGTCAACCCCAAGGACGCCGCCGACGCGCTGCGGCGGCTGATCGTGTTCATCCGGTTGTGGCGCAAGCTGCGTGAGCTGCCCGGCGGCGGCTACGACTTCGCGACGCTGCGGGACATCTGCGAGGTGTTGCGGCTGTTCGACTCCGGCGGTCACATCAACCCGGACTTCATCCGGCAGCTGGCGGCGTTCCAGATGCTGCGCGACGACTTCTCGCTGGCGCTGACCGACGGCAGTACCGCCGCGCCGGGAGCCACCGGCGCCAAGCGGACCCACATCCTGTCGCTGTGGGTGGGCCCCTCGGCGACGCACTGGCCCTGGGCGATCGACGAACTGCTCGACCAGGTGCAGGTGCACGCGCAGGTGCGGCACGGCTGCGGCTGCCGGGAACCGGAGTTCCTGAAGCTGCTGGCCGAGAACCTCGATCCACTGTCGATACTGGCCGGTTTCGATCCCGGGCAGACGGCCGACACCTGGCACGCGCGTCCGACCCACACGCTGCGGTTCGCCGAGATCCTCGGCAAGATCTACGCCTCCGACTTCGGCATCGGCGAGGTGCTGTTCCTGTTCTCCAGCGACGACCACGTCGACGGCGACGACCCGTTCCCGCTGCAACCGCACAACGAGGCGCAGGACTCGCCGTTGGGGCTGCCCGACGACGAGACCCCGTACTCGCTGTGGGAGCTGCGGGACAAGCTGCTGGCCGTCGAGGTGTCCGATGAGGACGTCGATGCCTGGAGCTGGTCGAACATCTCCACGACACTGCGCGGCGAGTTCGGTTTCGCCCCGCAGGGCGGCACCGACCCGCTGATCACACTCGGCGAGCACTACTTCCCGTCCATTCTGGAGGCCGAGGGTTACCCGGTTCCGGTGTCGCACCGGCAGTACCGCACCGGGCTGCCGCTGGCCGGAACCGCGCCGCTGATGTGGAACACGCCCGCGGGCGGGCCGTACCGCTACGACATCGGCGCCCAGGAACTGTGGACGCAGCTGCCGCTGACCGACGAGGCCGTCATCGCCAAACTGTCGCGGATCCGGCAGCTGAAGGGCCCCGAGCGGGTGGCCGTCAACGAGCTGTACTTCCGGCCCCGCGCCGATCTGGCGCCGTTCGCGTTCGTCTTCGACAACTTCACCCAGGCCGAGGAGGCGCTGATCCAGGAGGCCGACGAACAGGCGCGCTGGCGTTACTTCCAGCGCGAGTTCGCGCGCTGCCACGCCCGCTGCGTCGTCATCGCCGAGCACCTGGCCGCGCACGTCGACAAGGCCAGCACCCGCGAGTCCAGTGAGGGCTACGCGCTGGCGTGGACCTTGCTGCGCAAGCTGTTCGCCGACGAGAACCGGGCCGTCACCAGCTGGGAGGACGACTCGGGCGAACCACCCGAGGTGACCTGGCCGGACCAGCCCAGCGCGGGTGCCTTCGCGGCGCTGCTGGGCCTGACCGGAACCGGTCTGCTGGGCGAGTTCACCCCGCAGGACCAGCCGCTGGCGTGGCGGGAGGTGCGCGGCCCCATGGACGTCTTCGGGCCGGAGGAGAACGCCGCCAACGTCCAGATCCCGACGGTGCTGCCGGGCCTGGACCTGAGTCTCACGCATTCGCAGCAGCTGTACGCCAGTTCCCGCAACGGTTTCACGCTGGCCAACGCCGACGGCGAACTGCTGGGCGGCGCCCAGGGCTTCACAGCACAGTGGAGCGGTCTGCTGCTGGTCGACGGCGAGGGCGACTACGAGTTCCACGCCGGGATGCCCTCACCCGAGGGTGAGGCGCCCGAGTTCGACCCCGACACCGACATGCGCTGGCGGGTGCAGATCCGGCGCGGCCAGCGCAGCTGGGTGGTGCTGAGCCATCACTGGCCGGACGAGTCGGCGCCGTCGGCGTGTTCGACGCCGCTGCCGCTGCGCCGGGGCACGTACCAGCTGGTCGTGGAGTTCCAGTTCCCGCAACCGGAGTACGACGGACCCGAGGACGTCTGCCCGGTCCCGGGCGGGTTCCAGGTCAAGTACCGCGGCCCCGACACCGATGACGTCATCGCCACGGTGCCGCACCACCGGTTGTTCCGCGACCGCAAGACCAAGCCGCTGGACGAGAACATCCGGCCGTTGAGCAACGCGGCCAAGGACTTCCTGGAGCTGCACTACACCAGTACCGTCCGCGACATCCGCCGCACGTACCAGCGCGCCTTCAAGGCGCTGCTGTTCGCGCACCGGTTCAGCCTGTCGGCGGTCCCGGCCGCCGACGACGGCCAGTCCGAGATCGACTATCTGCTGGCGCACGCGCAGGACTTCACCGGTACCAGCTACTACCGGCAGGGCGGCGGCTTCGAGGTGCACCGCGCCTGGTTCGACCCGAACTTCCTGCCGCTGAAGGACAACTACTTCTCGCCGACCCCGGCGCAGGACCGCCGGGTGAAACCGACCGCCAAACGGCAGCAGGCGCTGTTCGACTGGTGGGAGCGGCTGTTCGACTACACGGTGGTGCGGCGCGACGCCTACACCGCCACCGAACGGCCACTGTGGTTCCTGTTCCACGAGGCCGCCGAGAACCACCCCGACGATCCCGCGCACCTGTTGCGTCACATGGGTGTCGACCTGTTGCACACCCGGCTGCTGCTGCGGTACTACGAGGGCTACCAGGTGTCCAGTGAGGATCTGGAGGACGAGCGCTGGGCGGTGCGCGTCTGGCACGCCGAGAACTGGGTCCGGGCGGTGCGCGAGCACTTCCTGGTCAAGGACATCCGCGACGCCCGACCCGACCTGTGGGCCGGGAACGACCCGGGGGCGCTGGAGGCGGGCGAGACCGTCACCGGCAACCAGAACCTCACCACCTTCGTCCACGACGGTTGCTTCCACAACGGACAGCCGATCCGGTTCGCCGATGTCAAGCGGCTCAACGACGGGCTGCGGGAACGCGCCCGGGCGGCGCTGCTGGCGTACCTGTGCGGCATGGACCGGGTCTCGCTGCCGTGGGGCGGTTTCGCCCGGGTGCCCAGGGACCTGTCGGAGCTGCTGCTCATCGACGTCGAGGCGGGTCTGTGCGAGAAGGCCAGCCGGATCGAGGAGGCCGTCACGGCGGTGCAGACGCTGGTGCAGCGGGCCCGGCTGGGTCTGGAACCGGCGCTGGAGTTGCCCGAGGGCTTCAAGCTGCTGTGGGACCGTCGCTTCGCGACCTTCCGGGTCTGGGAGGCCTGCGCGCGGCGCGAGTACTACCCGGAGAACTGGATCGACTGGGACGCACTGGAACAGGCTCGCCGCAGTGAGGCGTTCACGTTCCTGGAGGACGAGCTGCGGCGCGTCACCCTGACGGTTCCCAAGCCGGGCGGCATGGAGTACTGGAAGGGCCACCGGCCGCCGGTCCACCCCGGACTGATCCCGTTGCAGTCGCGGGAACCGGCACAGATCGAGGGCATCGACCCCGAGCACCACGGCTGGGACCTGCTGGGCACTCCCGAACGGGCGGCCCGCAACTCGTGGCTGGCCACCGTCGGGCTGTACCGCGGTCGCGACGACGACGGCGGCGAGGACCCGCCACCCACCGACGACCCGCCGCCGCGGCCCAACGACCCACCGCCGCCCCGGCGCGAGGTCGCGAACCGCGAACACGGCAACGGCAACGGCAACGGAGTCCACAGTGACAACGTGCCGCTGTGGGTCAAGGCCGCGATCCGGCTGGGCGTCCAGTTCGTCCGGGTCGCCGCGGCAGCCGAACCCCCGGCCAGCGCCGAGTTCAAGCCGAACCATCCGCAGGACGAACCCGCCTGCTGCACCGAATGCGGTGAGGTGCACAAGCCGGGCGTCGACGAGTACTACTTCTGGCCGATCAACTCCGGGCACTACACCGAGCGCGAGCAGGACGCGGGCTGGAGCTGGCACGAGCCGGACATGCTGCCCAAGCTGCTGCACTGGGAGTCCGAGTCGATGGTGCATCTGGCCTGGACCCGGGTCCACAACGGCCAGTTCATGCAGCCGAGGCGTTCGTCCGAGGGCGTGATGCTGGACGGCACCCCGAAGCTGCTGTTCCGGGGTCGTACCGCCGATTCGCTGACCTTCGAGGTCGAGGGTGGACTCGCGCCGGTCGGGCACGACGCCACGACGGCGCCGGGCTTCCGCTACGACCTGGTCACCGACTCGGCGGTGACGCTGCCGTTGGTGGCGCCCTCCAGCGCCACGCCGCCGACCTTCCCCGGCGAGCTGACCTCGTACCCGTACTTCGGGTACTTCAGTCCCGGCGCGCCGGTGACCCCGGACTCGCCGTTCGCCCCGGCGCTGGTGGTGGCGGCCAGTCTGCGCACCCACTGCCAGTACGAGGCGGCGTTGAAGTGGTACGAGCTGGTCTTCGACCCGTTGCACGACGACTCCAGCTGGTGCTATTCGGACGACGGCGGCAGCGACAACGAGCACGAGCCGATACCGCGCGGCAAGTCCGGCCACTGGTCGTCGGACTCCGAGAAGAAGTCGATCACCCTGCACTACCTGGAAACCCTGCTGCAGTGGGGTGACGCGGTGATGCGGCGCCACTCGCCGGAGTCGTTCGCGCGGGCCCGGCTGATCTTCGACACCGCGGCGCGGCTGCTGGGTGAACGGCCCCGCACCATCAACGCGACCGTCCCGTTCGAACAACCGCCGAAGGTGTCGAACTTCGTGGCGATCGGGGAACCGGTCAACCCGAGGCTGATGAGCCTGTACGACCAGGTCCGGGACCGGCTGGCGCTGATCCACGCGTGCGTCAACGACCGTCGTCACCACAATGGCAGTGCCACTTCAAAAGCGCGGCCCAATGTGGACATGCCGTACTTCGGTGACACCGAACTGCGCGACGGCTGGCAGTCGGACACCCAGACCTGTCTGGACGACGGCGACTGGTGCGCCCCGGCCAGCCCGTACCGGTTCACGTACCTGGTGCAGAAGGCCAACGAGGTGGCCGCCGAACTCAAGGCGCTGGGCGCCGGGCTGCTCGCGGCCTACGAGAAGGGCGACGCGGAGTACCTGGCCTCACTGCGCAGCACCCACGAGCGGCAGCTGGTGAACCTGGCGCTGGCCAACCGGCAGAACCAGTGGCGCGAGGCCGACTGGCAGGTGCAGGCGCTGCGCAAGACCAAGGAGATCGCGCAGACCCGGCGCCGCTACTACGCCACGCTGCTGGCCAACGGGCTCAACAGCGGCGAGACCGAGTACGTCGCGCTGACCGGCGTGGCGATCGGCGCCAAGGTGGCCGCCAACGTCTCCGAGGCCATCGCGCAGGGCATGGCGATCGTCCCGGACATGTGGGTCGGTGTCGCCGGTATCGCCGGTACCCCGCTCAACTTCGTCCAGGTCCCGTTGGGCACCAAGCTGGCCGGGGTGTTCTCCACCATCGCGCGGATCTCGCACGGCGTGGCCGACATCGCCTCCACCACCGGCGGTCTGCGGTTGACCCAGGCGGGTTGGGACCGGCGCGAGGAGGAGTGGCGGCACCAGGTCGAGGTGCTGGACATCGAGATCGACCAGATCGAACGCCAGATCCTGGCCGCCGAACGCCGCCGCGACGTGGCGCTGCGGGAACTGAACATCCATCAGCGTCAGATCGAGCAGTCGGCCGAGGTGCAGGACTTCCTGCGCGACAAGTTCTCCAGTCACGACCTGTATCTGTTCCTGCAGGCCGAGACCGCGGCGCTGCATCGCCAGACCTACGAGCTGGCGCTGCACGTGGCCCGGCAGGCCCAGCGGGCGTTCAACTACGAGTCCGGGCACACCGCCAGGGCGTTCCTGCTGGACGAGGCGTGGGACGACCTGCGCGAGAACCTGTTGTCCGGAGAACGGATGCAGCTGTCGCTGCGCCAGATGGAACACACCTATCTGGACGAGAACCTGCGCGAGTACGAACTCACCAAGCACCTGTCGCTGCGGCTGCACTTCCCGGCGGAGTTCCTGCGGTTGCAGGCCACCGGCACCTGTGACATCGACATCCCCGAGTGGATGTTCGACGTGGACTATCCGGGGCAGTACATGCGGCGCGTCAAGAACGTCACCATGACGATCCCGTGCGTCGCCGGTCCCTACACCGGGGTCCACTCCCGACTGACGCTGTTGTCCAGCGCCACCCGGGTGTCGCCGGTGCTGTCGGACGCGCCGCCGCGCTGCTGCGACGAGGAGTCGGGCGAGTGCGAGTGCGGTGGCCACAACGGTTACCCGCTGCGGCACGACGATCCGCGGGTGGTGCGGCAGTACGCGGCGACCGAGGCCATCGCGACGTCCACCGGGCGCAACGACTCCGGCCTGTTCGAGCTGAACTTCCGCGACGAGCGGTACCTGCCGTTCGAGTTCGCCGGGGCGGTCAGCCGCTGGCGGATCGAGCTGCCGCAGCAGAACAACCAGTTCGACATCGAGACGGTCTCCGACGTGGTGCTGCACCTGGGTTACACGGCCCGCGAGGGCGGCGACAACCTGCGCCGGGCCGCGGCGGAGGTCGCGCAGGCCCAGCTGCCGTGCGCGGGAGTGCGCTACTTCGACGTCGCGCACGACATGCCGCAGCTGTGGCACCGGCTGGACGCCGACCAGCAGCTGCCGTTGCGGTTGTCGCGCAGCATGTTCCCGTTCCTCACCGGCGGCAAACAGGTCAACGTCTCCCGGGTCGACATGTTCGTCGAGACCTGCGGTCCCGAGACTCCCAGCGACCACCACCTGGCCACGTTCGCGCCGATCGTGTGCGGCGAGGAGGTCGACGAGTGCGACCGCACGGAGGTCCACTGTGTCGCGAGCGACGACTGGCCGAACATGTTCCACGGCGTCGTGGAGGGTGTCGACCTGGCGGCGATCACCGGTTCCGAGAGCCACGACCTGGGTGTCTTCCGGCTACCGGAGTCGCTGGGCAAGGCGGAGCGCATCATCCTGTTGTGCCGCTTCGACGTGACGCCCGGCAGCTGTGAGCCTGTCGTCCACAAGGGCGGGCACGGGCACCATCATTAAACCCTCACCACGGTCGTGGGCGGCGTGTTTGGGGCACGCCGCCCACGGCCTCTCGTTGCGGGGCTCAGTAGGAGCAGGTGTTGAGCATCGACTGCAGCGCGGTCTTCTCCGCGGACTGGAGCTTCAGTCCCCATTTGTGCTTCGCGTGGATCCACATCTTGGCGTACAGGCAGTAGGCGCCGGTGCGCGGCGGTTTCCACGCGGAGGGGTCCTTGTCCCCTTTGGAACTGTTCACGGTCGCGGTGACGGCGATGAGCTCGGTGCCGACGACGTCGTTGGCGAAGTCCTGCCGCTTGGCGGTGGTCCAGGAGCTGGCTCCCGAACGCCACGCCTCGGCCAACGGGACCTGGTGGTCGATGGAGACCTCCGAGGCGACGGTCTTGACGACGCCGTCCCACTGGCTGTACCACTTGCCCGAGGTCGGGTAGCAGTCCGAACCGACGGTCACGTAGTCGGCGTCGCGTTTGAGGATCGTCTCGCGGGCATTGCAACTGCCCGAGATGGTCACCCAATGTGGGAACTTGTCGCGCGAGTATCCGGTCATGGAGCCCTCGCTGGCGACGGAGAGGCCGTTGAGCTCGGACTGGATGACGGATTTGGACGGGATGTTCGCGGGAATCGCCGCGGCGGGCGAGGGCCAGGCGATGGCCAAAGCGGCGAAGACGAACACGGACACCATAAATCCAATGAGGATTCTTCGGGGCAGGCGGGCAGTGCCGGGCATTTTTCCTCCTGGGGGCGTTGAGGATCAGCCAACACAATCATTCATTTACATGAATTGCCCATAACTTCCGATGTCGCCGAATCGTCGGCGTCGGTAAGAGTCCGCGGCCCGCTCGCGCGGTCAGCTCAGTTCGGCGCTGCCCAGTTCCCGCAGCCGCTTCGGCTCCGCGACGCTGGCGGTGTGCCAGCGGGCCCTCGTCTTGCGGCCGGACAGGTCCACGGTGGCCAGGGCGTTGTCGAACCACGGCCCCCGGTTCATCCGCCAGCTGAACGGTGTGCGGTGCACCCGCGCCAGCCGGGCCAGCAGGTAACCGAAGATCCCGGCCACCCGCACCGAACCCACCACATTGGCCCACCGCAGCAGCCGGGGCAGCGGGTGCCGGATCGCCGAGCAGGTCACCTGGTGCACCATGCCCCGGGCACTCCTGATGCGCGCCTTGGCGAGATAGGAGTAGTGCACGTCGCCCGACAGGAAGACCACCGCCGCCGGTGCCTTGCCCCAGTTGCCGCGCACCCGTTCCATGATCAGGAACGACATCCGCTGGAAGCTCTCCCGAAACGCGCCCCAGTGCTCCAGGTCGATGGTCTGGCGGATCTTCTCGGCCAGTTTGGCGAAGGTCTTGCCCCACACGCCGTCGCACACCGCCTCGTTCCACGACTCCACATAGTGCAGTCCGGTGGGCAGCAGCACCGGCACCGACGACGCGATCAGCAGCTGGTCGCACTCGGCGGTGGCCTGTTCCCGGAACCAGTCCCACTCCGGTTCGTCCACGATGCGGCGTTTGCGCGGCGTCAGGTCCCGGGCGCACCGCGAGTCCAGCATGATCAGCCGGGTACCGCCGAACTCCTGCTGGAAACTCCACCGCACCGAGGTCGAGTCCTCCCAGGCCCGCCAGGCGAACTCGTCCAGCGCCGCGGCGCCGTCCCCGTCCGACTCGCGCAGCGCCGCGAACAACGGGTCCTCGGCCCGGTCCTTCGGCGACATGTTGCCCAGGTGCTGGTAGATCCAGTAGCTCCCCAGCCCCGCGATCACCCGGCGCTTCCACCAGGGCTGCTTCAGCATGGTGTCGCGCCACGCCATCGAGGTGTTCCAGTCGTCGCGCAGGTCGTGGTCGTCGAAGATGGCCAGCATCGGCACCGTCGACAGCAACCAGCGCACGGCCGGTTGGGCCCAGGACTGCCGGTACAGCTCGGCGTACTCCTCGAAGTCGGCGATCTCCTCGCCCGGCGGGACACTCACGTCGCGGCGGTCCCGGATGAACTGACGCACCTCTTCGGGGGGAATGTCGGCGTAGACCTGGTCGCCGAGCATCAACAGCGCGTCCGGCCGGGTGCCGTCACCGTCGGCGGCGAGCTGGTGGGCGAAGGCCGCCAGCATGTCGACGCCGAACCTGGCGTCCCCGTACTGCTCGTCGGCGCTGACCCGGCACGAACCCAGCACCAGCCGGTGGTCGCCGTCGGGGTTGACGGTGCGGATGACGGGGGGCGGGAATTCGCTGTCGGCTTCGGGCCAGGCCGTGCGGCCGTCCAGGGTCACGGTGTAGGGCGTGACGCTGCCGGGCGCCAGGCCGGAGACCTCCACCAGCGCGTAGTGGTGGCCGTGCACGGTGAAGGTGGCCGCGCTGGCGTCCAGAACCCCCACGCGGCAGGGAGAGTCGGTCTCCACCCACACCGCGGCGGTGGATTCGTCGACCCGACGCAGCATCGGACCGAGCACGATTTGAGCCATCAACGCTCCCGAGAAGGTGAGGAACCACCAAATCCTGTCACAGCCTCCGGTGCCGTCCCACCGCACAGTCGCCGATATTCGATACCGCACACCGGTCGGCGGACTCTACGATCACGCGGTGACCCACATGATCCTGCTCAACGGCGGCTCCAGTTCCGGTAAGTCCTCGATCGCGCGGTGCCTGCAGGACATCCTGCCGCGACCGTGGCTTGCCCTCAGCGTCGACGACTTCGTCGACGCGCTGCCGGAGGCGATGCGCTCCTCCGACGAGGGCATCGAGTTCGCCGACGACGGCGCGGTCAACGTCGGCGACCAGTTCCGGAAGCTGGAGGTCGCGTGGATGGCGGGCGTCGCGACGATGGTGCGCGAGGGCGCGCCCGTGGTCATGGACGACGTGTTCCTCGGCGGCGCGGACTCGCAGCGACGGTGGCGCGAGGCCCTCGACGGGCTCGACGTGCTGTGGGTCGGGGTGCGGTGCGACGGCGCGGAGGCCGCGCGGCGGGAAAGCGCGCGCGGCGACCGGACCACCGGTATGGCCGAGCAGCAGGCGGAGCTGGTGCATCGCGGCGTCACCTACGACCTGGAGGTCGACTCGACCCACCTGTCGGCCCGCGAATGCGCCGAGGCCATCGCCGCCAAGCTCGGCTGAGGTGTCACTCCGGGCGGTACTTGGCGAAGGTCTCGCGCACCGGGGCCGGTGAGTGGGCCAGGGCGTCGGGGTCGGGCGTCGCCGCAGTGACCTGTGGAATGTGGACGATGGCGTCGAAGGCCGTCGACGGGTTCACGTCGATGTAAAACGAGCTGATCCGGTGCGCCATGGTTCCGGCGAGCAGGTCGGCGTCCTGTTTCGACAGTTGTCGCAGGTCCACCGCGAAGGCGCCGTCACCGCTGGCCGCCATGAGCGCGTCGAGACTTCCGGGCTGCGGCTTTTCCGCCTCCGAGAACAGTTCCCCGGCGTAGAAGCCCTCGCCGGTGGCCAGGATCTCGCCGTCGGCGAAGGTGGTGCCGATGGTCACGTAGTCCTCGTCGAGGTGTTCGGCCAGGTGCATGCCCATCGTCGCCGAGGTGCCCATGCTGGGAAAGGTGAACGCCGAGCGCTGCACGTGGGCGTTGTGGGCGCCGATGACGACACGCTCCTCCCGGTCGAGGATCAGCTTGACGGTGTCGGCGATCGCGCTGTCCCGCAGGCTGGAGTGGATGCCCTCGGGATTGCCCCGGGCCACCTCGCGCACCATCGCGTCCAGGGCGACGGTGTTGAGCAGGGTGCGCAGGGCGCGTTCGAAGGATTCAGCGTCGGTGCGGTCGACGTACTCGGCGCGCAGCGCCCGCATCCGCCCGACGAGGTCGGCCAGGCCCGCGGTGATCGCGTCCCGGCGTTCGGCGCCAAGGCTGAGGTACGTCTGGATCGCCTGTGGCACACCGAAGGCGGACGACGCCGCGTACTCGGTGACCGTGTCGCGGATGGCCGGGTCGACGGTGTACTTCGGGTCGGCGGTGACGAGGTACTCGGTCACGGCGTCCAGGCCGGGCAGCATCGAGGCCTGGGAACCGGGCAGGTCGATGCCGTAGAACCCCACGCCGCGATCGGCGCGACGATTGTGCTCCCGCAGCCATTCCAGCTGTTCGCGCGCCTCGGTCCACAGCCCGAACATCGAGGTCACGCCGGTCGCCAGCACCTCGCCGATCTCGGCGTCCTCGCCCGCGCCGCGCACCCACGCGTCGGTGCGCCAGCCCTCGGTGAAGCCCGACTCGATCGCGAGGGCGGTGAACCCGTGCCGCTCCACCAGGTGGCGCAGCAGCCGGGTGCGCAGCTGGAAGAACTCGCGGTTGTAGTGCGAGCTCTCCCCGATGGCCACGACGCGGGCGTCGCCGACCACGCCGTCGAGCCAGTCAAGGTCGTCCAGCGGCGCCGCAGGGTCGAGCGTGTTCAGCGGGATCGTTTCCATGGGGGTTCCTGTCGTCTCGTTGCATTCCCAACTTTGAGAACGGTACCAGATGTGAGATCGTATCCTCGTGAAGATCCTCGACCTGGTACTCCACCCGGTGCGGCTGCGCATCCTGCACGCCATGTACGGCGGCCAGTCCCACACCACCTCCGACCTGTGCGCCCACCTGGCCGACGTGCCCAAGACCTCCGTGTACCGCCACGTGTCGCTGCTGACCGAGGCCGGGATGCTGGAGGTGGTCGACGAGAAGCGCGTACATGGCGCCGTGGAACGGCACTACCGGCTGCGCCGGGACCGGACCACCATCGGCCCCGAGGCCGCCAGGTCGATGTCCACGGAGGACCATCGCCAGGGTTTCGCCGCCGCGCTCGCGGCGTTGCTGGCGGAGTTCAACGCCTACCTGGATCGCGACGACGCCGTGCCGGTCGAGGACTACGTGGGCTACCAGCAGCTACCGCTGTGGCTCAGCCGCGAGGAGCTGCACGACCTGGTGGACAAGTTCGTAGAGCTGATAGAACCGTTGAGCCGCAACGAACCCACGCCCGAGCGCGGCCTCCACATGCTGAGCCCGATCGTCTTCCCGCTCCAGCGGCCACCAGGCCAAGCCAGCGAGGACGACTGAGCCGAGGCCGAAGGCGCGGCGCCCGTGGCCCGTGGCCGGGCGTCGGACTACCGACGCTCGGCCACGGGGCTAGGCAGAGCCGCCGCTGTCACTCGGCGGCGATCGCCGCCAGTGGATCGGCTCGGGCGGCACGACGCGCGGGCCAGATCGCCGCCAGCACCGCCGCGACCACGGTCCCCACGAGGCTGAGCCCGACGGCATCCCACGGCACCGTGAACGTCCACAGTGCTTGGCCCAACATCGCTTGCTGCATCACCGCGCCCACGCCCACTCCGGCCACGATGCCCAGCACCGAACCGAACAGCGCGATCACCAGGCTCTCGACCCGCACCATCCGCCGCACCAGCTTCGCGTTCGCGCCGATCGCCCGTAGCACCCCCAGCTCACGGATCCGCTCCATCACCGACAACGTCAGCGTGTTGACCACGCCGAACAACGCGATCAGCAGCGCCAGCCCGAACATCGCGTAGAAGGCCACGAACGCCATCCGCTGCCGCTCGACAGCCTCGGCCACCAGCGAGCGCTGGTCCGAGACCCGAACGTCCGGACGTTCGGCGAAGGTGTCGCGCAGCGCCGACTTCACCGCCGCCGGATCGGCTCCGGTGACATAGACGCCGGTGATGCCCTCCCGCGCCTTCTCCGGCACCCGGTCGGCATCCACATAGACACTGGCGGAGTACTCGGTGGCCTCGTAGACCCCGGCGACGCGAGCCGTGATCTCGCCGCCGAGTTCCAGCCGAACCGTCAGCCGGTCCCCCACCGCCAGGCCGAGCGTGGTGGCCTGGTTCTGCGCGATGACGAAGCCCTCGCGCAGGTCGTCGCTGCCCTCGGTGATCCTCGGAGTCAGTACCGTCCCCAGCGCCTCGGGATCGACGGCCGAGACGTTGCGACGCGCCGAACCGCCCGGGTACTCCAGTGTGGCTATCGCCTGACTGACGGGTTCCACCATGGACACGCCCGCGACGGCCTTGGCCTTGTCGACCTCGTCGCGGGTCAGGGTCGCGCCCTGACCGCCCGCCGCCTCCAGCACCGTCGTCGAGGTCGGCACGCCGTCGCGAACGGTCGACGCGATCAGGTCGCCGAGCGTCGCGTTCAGGGTCGCGAAGGCGCACACCAGGATCAGCCCGATCGTGATGGCCCCGGATGTCCCGGCGGTGCGGCGCGGATCGGCTGCGGCCGAACGCATCGCCAACCGCGCGGCCGGTCCCGAGCGTCCCGCCAGCGCCCGCAGTGGCCGCTGCACCAGGTTGAGCAGACTCGGGGCCAGCACCAGCACGGCCACCGCGCCCAGTCCCGCCGCGCACATCGCGATGACCCGCTTCGTCGTTCCCGCCGTGGGATCGGCCGTGACCCCGACCGTCACCACCGAGGCCAACAACAGCCCGAGTCCGATATAGACACGACGCCCACGGGTCTGGGTGGCGGTCCGGGCCGCGACCCGCAGCGCCGCCATCGGCGCCACCGACGCGGCCTTGCGGGCGGCACCGGCCGAGGCCAGAACCGTGACCGCGACGGCACAACCCAGCCCCACCGCGATTCCCCAGGGCGACACCACAAGCGGCACCTGCTCGCTGGAGTTCATCCCGATGAGAGCGGGAGCCGCGGCGATCCCGGCCAGCGTCCCGATCGTTCCGCCGACCACCGCCAGCACCAGTGCCTCCAGCCGTACCGTCCGCCGCACTTGGCCGCGTTTGGCGCCGACCGCGCGCAGCAGCGCCAGCTGCCGGGTCCGCTGACTGACGAGCATGGCGAAGGTGTTGGCGATGATGAACATCCCCACCAGCAGCGCCAGGCCCGCGAACGGCAGCAGCATCATGCGCAGGTCGAACAGGTCGGAGGCGAGTTCGGCGCGGGTGGCCTCGGCCAGTTCGCGCGCGTCGGCGACCTCGACACGTCGGCCGATCGAGTCCGAAGCGTTCTCGCGCACCGCGTCCACGGCGGTCGATTCCAGTCCCGCACCGCCGGTCAGGTCGACCCGCGCCACCGTGGCATCCACGCCGGACGCGTCGCCGAAGGCCACCACCGGCGCCGGGTCCTTGTCATCCGTCCACAGCGGCCGGTAGTCGTACACGCCGGTGAGTTTGAGCTCCACCCGTTCCCCGTCGGCCAACAGGATCGAGGCGGCATCGCCGACCCGCAGCCCGGCCGACTTCGCCTCGGCGGCCCGCAGCGCGATCTCGTCGCCACCGCTGGGCGCCTTGCCCGCCTTCAGGTCGAACCGTCCGGAGTCGTCGAAACCGGTTCCGGCGTGGTCGAACACGGTCGTCGCGTCGACGAGTTTGCCGTCTTCGGCGACCACCCCGGCCCGGAACGTGCTCACCACCGTCGCCTCACCGGGCAGCTGTCGCAACGCCTCGACCTGGGCGGTGGACAGCTCCCCGCGCACCGACACGTCCACACGGGAGTTGACCTGCGAGGTGACCAGGCCGGACGGGATCGACTCCGACGCGATCCAACTGGCCACCACCGCCGCCACCCCCAAAGCGATGGCCACCAGGGTCATCGCGACCCGCGCCTTGTGGGCGGCCAGGTCCCGCAGCATCGCCTTGCGCATCAGACCGCCACCTCCTCGAGCGCCTTCATGTGGTCGAGCACCGTCTCGGCGGTCGGGTCGCTCATCGTGTCCACGATGCGGCCGTCGGCCAGGAACAGCACCTCGTCGGCGTACCCGGCCGCGACCGGGTCGTGGGTGACCATGACGACGGTGCGCCCCAGCGCGTCCACGCCGTGGCGCAGGAAGGCCAGCAGTTCCCGCGAGGACCGCGAGTCCAGCGCGCCGGTGGGTTCGTCGGCGAACACCACGTCCGGTTCGGTCACCAGCGCCCTGGCGCACGCGACCCGCTGCTGCTGGCCGCCCGACAGCTGGCTGGGACGGTGGTGCAGCCGCTCGCCCAGTCCGAGCGCGTCGACGACGGCGTCCACGATGTCCGGATCGCCGCGCTTTCCCGCCAGCACGAACGGAAGCGTGATGTTCTCGTAGGCGGTGAGGGTGGGCAGCAGGTTGAAGCCCTGGAAGATGAAGCCGATGCGGTCCCGCCGCACCTCGGTCAGGGCGTCGTCGTCGAGCGTCCACAGTGATGTCCCGCCGAGCATCACCTCGCCGTCGCCGGGCCGGTCGAGTCCGGCCAGGCAGTGCATCAGCGTGGACTTGCCCGAACCCGACGGCCCCATGATGGCGCTGAAACGCCGGGGCCGGAATTCCACGCTGACGCCGTCGAGCGCCCGCACCAGGGTGTCGCCGGAGTCGAAGGTCTTGGTCAGTCGGGCCGCGGTGACCGCGGCGGTCTCATTCGTCATGCCGCAAGCCTCGGTGCCACGGCCGCGACCCACATCGTTCCAACGCGACCCCGAGATGTCTCTTTAGTAGGTGGTGCCGACTGACTTTCGCCAGCTGAACAACCGCCCTGACCTGGGTACGGTCGAGGGGTGATGACCTGGGAGACCGCGACACGTTGGTGGGGCCGGGCGCGTCCGTTCGTGTTCGCCGCCGTCGTGTTCGTCGTCGGGCTGATACCGGTCAACGACGAGCGCACCCCCGACTGGCTCGCACTGCCCACGGTGTGGCGCGCGGCGATACCGGCCGCGCTGGCACTGGCGGCGGCCTGGCTGCTGCCGCGCCGCTGGCCGATGGTGGCCCTGGCGGTGGTGGTCTCCCCGTTCGACACCCTGATCGCGGGGACCTGCCTGATCGTGGCGTCCTATGTGATCGCCACCGGCTACCGCGGCGTCGTCGAACTGGTGCTCAGTCTGGTCGCCGTGCTGTGCGCGCCGCTGATTCCCACCCTGGCCTCGGCCCCCAGCGTCGACGACCTGATGGGATGGCTGGGCGGCACGGCGCTGTTCGTGTGGCTGCCGCTGACCGTGGGCCTGTGGGTCCGCACCCGACGCGTCACGCTGGAATCGTTGCGGGACAAAGCTTCCCGACTGGAACGCGAACAGGCGGCTGTGGCCGCGAGGGCCCGCGCGGAGGAACGCGGCCGCATCGCCCACGAGATGCACGACGTGGTGGCGCACCGGGTCTCGCTGATGGTGATGCACGCCGGGGCGCTGGAGGTCAACGCCCCCGACGCGGCGGTCGCCGAGTCCGCCGAACTCATCCGAGCCACCGGTTCCGAGGCGCTGGCCCAGCTGCGCGACGTCCTCGGGGTGCTGCGGTACGGCGAGACGGCCCGCACCACGCCGCAGCCGACACTGGCCGACCTGGACACGCTGCTGGCGGAGTCGCGGCGCGCCGGGGTGGACGCGACCGCGACCTCCACCGGCGAGGCCCAACCACTGTCGACACTGGTCGATCAGACCGCCTACCGGGTGATCCGCGAATCCCTCACCAACGTCCACAAGCACGCCGGTGCGGTGGCATGCGTCGTCACCCTCGACCACCAGCCCGAGCGGCTGCTGGTCACCGTCCGCAACGACCCGCCGCGCCGCCCACCGCGACTGCCCGGCAGCGGTACCGGGCTGATCGGGCTGCGCGAACGGCTGACGCTGCTGGGCGGCGAACTGTCCACTCGCGCCGAACCGGACGGCGGATTCCGGTTGACCGCCAGCATTCCGCTGCGCACCGAGACGGCCGCGGCATGATCACCGTCCTGATCGTCGACGACGAGGCCCTGGTGCGGGCCGGGATCCGGATGATTCTGGCCCCGGTCGACGACATCGAGGTCGTCGCCGAGGCCGCCGACGGCGCCGAAGCGCTGGCGGCCATCGACCGCGACCGTCCCGACGTGGTGCTGATGGACGTCCGGATGCCCGGCATGGACGGCCTGACGGCGCTGCGCGAGACGCTGCGCCGACCGGCACCGCCCCAGGTCATCATGCTGACCACATTCGACATGGACGAGTACGTCCACGGGGCGCTGCACGCCGGGGCGGCGGGGTTCCTGCTCAAGGACACCCCGCCGCGCGATCTGGCCGCGGCGGTGCGCACCGTCGCCGAGGGCCACGCGATGCTGGCGCCGTCGGTGACCCGGCGCCTCATCGACGCCTACTCGGGCCAGCCGCCGGTGGTGGGACGGGAGGCCCGGCAGCGCCTCGCGGCGCTCACCCCCCGGGAACGCGACGTGATCGCCGCGGTGGCGCTCGGCCTGTCCAACTCCCAGATCGCGGGCAGGCTCGGCATGACCGAGACCACCGTCAAGGCCCACGTCAGTCGTTCGCTGACGAAACTGGGACTGAGCAACCGGGTCCAGTTGGCCCTGCTGGTCCGCGACGCGGAATCGGGTTGAGTGCCACCGGTTCGGGTCAGCCTGCGCCGAGCAGTCGCCCGATCGTCTTGACGACGTCCACGTAGAAGTTGCCCTCGATGGTCCGGAAGATCTCGAAGGGTTCCTCCGGGCTTCCCAGGAAAGGTCGCAGTGTCCAGGCCATCTGGGTGCCGACGAAGCCGAACACGATCACCCACACGTACAGCAGCCCGATGTTCGCCGAGCGGGCGGTGGGCTGGGGGCGGGTGTAGTACGAGTGCTCGGGCTGCTCCGCCGATTCGTCCGTTGTGGCCGGTTCGGTCTCGGCGGCCGGAGTCGGAGCCGCCGGTGGCGCCGCCAGGGCCTGAGCCTGCGTGAAGCGGTTGAGCGATCGCATGCCGCCGATGAGGAATCGCAGGCCCACCAGTCCGGTCAGCGCCAGGATGGTCACGTTGAGCACCTTGTAGAAGTTGTAGTGCGGCGCGGTGATCAGGAAGAACAGCGAGATCGGCGCGAAGGCCAGCGACAGCATCGCGATCACGGTGATCGCTGTGGACACCAGCGCCAGTGCCTGCCGGATCGACAGCCTGGCGCCGAACACCAGGTTGAACAGGTACAGGGTCGGCAGGCAGATCAGCATGGTCACCAGGAACAGCAGCGGCAGTTTCACCGCCGAGGACAGCGCCTGCAGCCAGCCGTTCGAGGCGCCCAGGACCGCGCCGTAGCAGGCCAGTGCCAGCGCCGAGGCGCCGAGCATCTGTCCCGACAGGGATTTGAGCCGGTGGTCGTCGGCGATCTGCCGCCAGACCCCGTCACGGTCACGAAGAATGCGTTCGATGATCAGCAGGCCTTTGGGTTCAGCCATGTGCTTTCACTCCATCAGTAGCCGGTTTCGTCTCACGCGCCGTGGCGTGAACCGGAGAATCTACCTACTGGATATTGATGGAGGGAAGTATTTCGCTGGCGCGTTTGGCCACAGTGGTAGTGGGCGAGCGATTACCCACGTGCCTCAACCGAACAGTTGCCCGATGGTTCGGAAGATGTCCACATAGATGTTCCCCTCGTAGGTCCGGAACACCTGGAACGGCTCGGCCGGATTGCCGATGAACGGCCGCAGCGTCCAGGCCAGCTGGGTGCCGACGAAAGCGAACACGACGATCCACGCGTACAGCAAGCTGACACTCCCGGTGCGGGGCGCGGGTTTGCCGCGCAGGTACACCGGACTGCCCCGTACCGGCGCGATCTCGGTCCCGTCAGCGTCCATACCCGACTCGGCGACCGAGCTTGCGCCCACCGTCGCCGCTTCCGCCGCCCGCTCCTTGGCGATCATGTTCAGCTTTCGCATGCCGCTGACCAGGAATCGCAGTCCCACGAGGGTGGCGACGGTCAGGATGATCACGTTGAGCATCTTGTAGAACTCGTAGTCCGGGGCCACGACGAGGAAGAACAGCACGATCGGCAGGAACGCCAGCGACAGCATCGCGATCGCCGTGATGGCGGTGATCACCAGCGCCTGTGCCTGCCGGAACGACAGCCGCACACCCCGGATCAGGTTGAACAGGTACAGCGTCGGCAGGCAGATGAACATCGTCCCCAGGAACAGCAGCGGCAGCTTCACCGCCGAGGAGATCGCCTGCGGCACACCGTTCGAGGCGCCCAGAACGGCACCGTAGGCGACAAAGGAGACGGTCGAACTGAACAGCATCCGCCCCGACAGGGTCCGCAGCCCCCGGTCCTCGGCGATCTGCCGCCAGATGCCGTCACGATCGCGGAGAACGCGCTTCACCAACCGCCCGTTGGGTTCCGTCATGGCAGTCCCCTCCATCCACTGGCGTACCTCGCCAATGGCGTTACCCGCAAACGGTTGTGGGCAATCGCGGGCACACGTCGGGGGCGGCCGGAGTCCGGCCGCCCCCGAGGTGGGCTATCAGCTCAGGTCGTACCTGTCGAGCATCATGACCTTGTCCCACGCCGCCACGAAGTCCTTGACGAACTTCTCACCGGCGTCGTCGCTGGCGTAGACCTCGGCGACCGCGCGCAGTTCGGAGTTCGCCCCGAACAGCAGGTCGACGCGGCTGCCGGTCCACTTGACGTCGCCGGTCTCCGCGTCGCGGACCTCGAAGGTCTGCGAGTCCTCGTCGGTCGCCTTCCAGGTCGTGCCCAGTTCGAGCAGGTTGACGAAGAAGTCGTTGCTCAGCGCGCCCGGGTTGTCGGTGAGGACACCCAGCGAGGTCTGGCCGTGGTTGGCGCCCAGCACCCGCAGGCCGCCGACCAGCACCGTCATCTCCGGCGCGCTCAGCGTGAGCAGGTTCGCCCGGTCCAGGAGCAGCACCTCGGCGGGCAGCGGGCTGCTGGCCTTGCCGAGGTAGTTGCGGAAGCCGTCCGCACTGGGCTCCAGGTGCGAGAACGACTCCACGTCGGTCTGCTCCTGCGAGGCGTCGGTGCGGCCCGGTGTGAACGGAACCGTGACCTCGTGCCCGGCGGCCTTGGCGGCCTGCTCGACACCGGCGGCTCCGGCCAGCACGATCAGGTCGGCCAGCGAGATCTTCTTGCCGCCGGACTGGGCCGCGTTGAACGAGTCCCGGATGCCCTCCAGGGTGCTCAGCACACTCGCCAGCCGGTCGGGTTCGTTGACCTCCCAACCGCTCTGCGGCTGCAGGCGGATGCGACCGCCGTTGGCGCCGCCGCGCTTGTCGCTGCCCCGGAACGTCGAGGCCGAGGCCCACGCCGTCGAGACCAGTTGCGACACCGACAGACCCGAGTCCAGCACCTGCCGCTTGAGGTCCGCGACGTCGGCGTCGTCGACCAGTTCGTGGTCTACGGCCGGAACCGGGTCCTGCCACGACAGCACCTCGTCCGGGACCTCCGGGCCGAGGTAACGCTGGATCGGCCCCATGTCGCGGTGGGTCAGCTTGTACCAGGCGCGCGCGAACGCGTCGGCGAACTGGTCCGGGTTCTCCATGAAACGACGCGCGATCGGCTCGTAGATCGGGTCGAAGCGCAGCGCCAGGTCGGTGGTGAGCATGTTCGGCGCGATCCGCTTCGACGCGTCGTGGGCGTGCGGCACCGTGCCCTCGCCCGCGCCGCCCTTGGGCTTCCACTGCTTGGCGCCGGCCGGGCTCTCGGTCAGCTCCCACTCGAAGCTGAACAGGTTCCACAGGAAGTTCGTCGACCACTTCGTTGGCGTGGTGGTCCAGGTAACCTCCAGTCCACTGGTGACGGCGTCGGCGCCGACACCGGTGCCGTAGCCGTTCTTCCAGCCCAGGCCCTGCGCCTCCAGCGGAGCCGCCTCCGGGTCCGGTCCCAGCTTGTCGTCCTTGTGGGCGCCGTGGGTCTTGCCGAAGCTGTGACCACCGGCGATCAGCGCCACGGTCTCCTCGTCGTTCATCGCCATCCGGCCGAAGGTCTCGCGGATGTCGCGGGCCGCGGCGATCGGGTCCGGGTTGCCGTTGGGGCCCTCCGGGTTGACGTAGATGAGGCCCATCTGCACCGCCGCCAGCGGCTTCTCGAGGTCCCGCTCGCCGGAGTAACGCTTGTCGTCGAGCCAGACGGTCTCGGGGCCCCAGTACACGTCCTCGTCGGGTTCCCACACGTCCGCGCGGCCACCGGCGAAGCCGAAGGTCTTGAAGCCCATCGTCTCCAGCGCCACGTTCCCGGTGAGGATCATCAGGTCGGCCCAGGAGATGTTCTTCCCGTACTTCTTCTTGACCGGCCACAGCAGCCGCCGGGCCTTGTCAAGACTGACGTTGTCCGGCCAGCTGTTCAGCGGCGCGAACCGCTGCTGGCCCGCTCCGGCGCCACCACGGCCGTCGCTGACACGATAGGTACCGGCACTGTGCCAGGCCATCCGGATCATGAGCGGTCCATAGTGCCCGAAGTCGGCAGGCCACCAGTCCTGCGAGGTCGTCAGCACTTCGGCGATGTCCCGCTTCACGGCCGGCAGGTCGAGCGAGTTGAACGCCTCGGCGTAGTCGAAGTCATCCCCCATCGGGTTGGCCACCGGGTTGTGTTTGGCGAGGATCTTCAGGTTGAGCCGGTTCGGCCACCAACCCTGGTTCCCGCCACCCTGGGCCGGAAGCGGAGCACGGCCGTGAGCCACGGGGCAACCGCCGCTCTCCGTACTCGCGTCCTGGGGTACCGCATTTTCAGACATGTCTATCTCCAGTGGTAGGGAAACATTCGTACTGATTCAGGAACTAAGCGCGGCCGCGCATCTGGGGCACCGACCCCAGTAGATGACCTCGGCCTCGTCAATGACGAACCCGTGTGAGTCGGCGGCGGCCAGACAGGGCACCTCACCGACCGCACAGTCGACGTCCTCGACCTGCCCGCAGTCGCGGCACACGAGGTGATGGTGGTTGTCACCCACGCGTGCCTCGAAGCGGGCGTTGCTGCCGGCCGGTTCGATACGTCGCGCCAGCCCGGCGTCGTCAAGCATGGTCAACACGTTGTAAACCGCCTGAGTGGACAAAGAGCCGACCCGTTTCCGGGCGCGCTGCACGATCTCGTCGACGGTGGGGTGTCCCCCCTCGCCGAGCACCGCAAGCACCGCCAACCGCTGTCTGGTGACTCGCAGCCCGTTCTGACGGAGTAGTTGCTCTGAGTCCACAACCCCAATAAACCACCTTTTCTGGAATCAGTCAAGACTAGGTTCTCGAGACCACACCGATCACCGTCCGCGATGAGCATCCCACAGCGTGCTGTCGACGAAGTGAACATCGAAACGGTGATGCATGTCATCGAGCTCGGCCTTCGGGATCTCGCCGCGCAGGATCGCGGGCAGCAGCCGGAAGTAGTCGAACCGCCGCACGCCCGGCGTGATGAACACCAGCGCCGACACGTCCGCCTGTGGCGTGGCCCCGAAAGCGTGCGTCACGCCGGGCGGCACCGCCGCGATCCCACCCGCCTCCACCCTCACTATCTCGTCGTCCAGCAGCAGCTCCAGCGTCCCGTCCACGACGCAGAACACCTCCCAGGAGCGCCGGTGAAAGTGCGGCCGGGCGTTGTCGGCGCCCGCCGTGATGGTGCCGGAACTGATGCTGAAGGCACCGTCGCTGACGTCGGCGTCGGCCAGCAGGTTCATGGGGTTGCCCCCTTCCAGCACCTCGGCGTCGGCGATGTTCACGACCACTGGTTTCCTCGACATGACGTCCTCCTTCGATGCGTTTCGTTCTGACGCCACCCATCTCAGCCCGGGAACAACCGCCCGCCAAGAAGCGGTTCACTCCCACAGTGATCACGAATCGTGATGAATGGAGCGGGCGTGGAAATCCGGCAACTCGAGTACTTCACCGCCGTGGCCGACACCGGCGGCTTCGGCCGGGCCGCGACCAGCCTCCACATCGTCCAAGCGGCGGTGAGCCAGCAGATCCGCAGGCTGGAGCGCGAACTCGGCGTCCGGCTGTTCGACCGCTCCACCCGGCACGTCCGCCTCACCGACGCCGGTCGACGGCTCCTACCCGAGGCCCGCGCGGTACTGGCGGCCGTCGAACGCACCCGCCGTCTGGCCGCCGACCTGGCCGCCGGTGACAGCGGCCTGCTGCGGCTGGGCATCGGCCGCGCCTACGACGCCGGGACCTACCGGGTCGTTGCCGCCGCGACCTCCGCCGGGTCCGGACCGCGCGTCGAGACCCACCGCACCACACTCGACGAACGGCTGTCCGGGGTGCGCGAAGGCACCCTCGACGCCGCCGTCGTGCGGGTACAGGACAGCGCCCCCGGGCTGGAGTTCACCCCGCTGTGGACCGACCCGCTCTACGTCGCGGCTCCCACCGACGTCATACCTCCCACACGCGACTCCGTCCGGCTGACCGATCTGTCCGCGCTGCCGCTTCGCATGGCGCCCAGACAGAACAACCCCGCCTTCCACGACCTGATCCTCGACGCCTGCCGACGCGGCGGCTTCGACCCCGTCCCGGGCCCGGCGTTCACGACACTGCTGGAGACGCTGCACGACATCGCGGGCGGCGAACCGTCCTGGACGGTCTTCTACCCGCTGGACAAACCACCGGCGGTCCCCGGCGTGACACTGCACCGACTGTCCGATGTGACCACCGACGTCAACCTCGTCACCAGGCCCGGCCCCGCCACCCCGGCGATCCGGCACCTGCTCGCGGCGGTGCGCGAAACCACCGGCTGACCACCCCGTTCACCCACCGTCCCGCAACCCGACCCGCCACTCGTGATGGGCGGCGGCGATCTCGGCCAGATTGTCGCGTCCCAACGCCCGATACGCCATGGTCAACAACTCGACCGCCAGATCCTCCAGTGCGGCGTCCCCACCGCTGCACCAGTGCAGATCCCGCCCCAACGCCAAGGCGTCGCCCGGATTCCCGGCCTCGCACCGCTGCCGAGCGAGCGCGACATGGGCATCGCGGGCCGCGGGATCCCCGGTCAGCTCATTGTGGAGCGATGTGGCCCACTCATAGTCCGACCCGGGTTTCTGCCGTCCCCGCACGATCGCGGTATCGACCTCGACGCGAACACCGGCTTCATCCAGCGTCTCGACCCGCTCGGGGCGGCCCTCGAACAGATCGGACTCCTTGCTGGCGTCGAAGTAATCCTCGCCTTCTTGCGGATACTCGGCCGTCTCGAACGCCAGGACCGCCTCCCGCAACAGCCGCAACCGATGCCGCCTTTCGAGCAGAGCCGGATCAGGCCAGTCCGACCGCATCAGGCGGCTGTCGAGAAGCCGCCACCGCGACTCCAGGATTCCGCGAACCTGAAGCAACGGCGTTCCCCACGGCAACCCCACCCCACCACCGTCGTTGTTGTAGTACGCGCCCGTCCCATCGCAGTGGACACCATCGTCGAACCACAGTCCGAAATGGAGTCCATCGCTGCCGCCGTGCATGAACGGCACGAACTCCGGCGGATCCCGATACGCCCGCAGGTACATCCGGGGATCACCGCCGTCCTTCGGCTGCCACGCGGGATCCTCGACGAGGCTCATGATCCCGTACGGCATCAGCTCCAGCTGTTCCAGCGCGTCGTGCCCCACCGACGGCAGGCTGTGCAGAAACGCCTGGAACCGGAAGATCGACTCGGGCAGTTCCATCCCCCACTCGCGCCCGAACCGGGCCGCGACCTCGCCTCGGCTGTCATCCACCCGCGCCAGCGCCACCTCCCGATCCCGGGCCCGCTCGGCTTCCGGCCACACCGCCTCCGCCCAGACGCGATAGTCCCGATCCTCAGCGGCCACCCGGGCGGCATCCCGACGCACCTCGGCCTCCACCCAGTTCAGGTCCGGATAGCGCGCCGAGAACTCGTCGCGGGCGGCGGTCGCGGGCAGCCACTGCTCCGCTTCCTGCTCAACGGATCGCGAAACGTCCTGATAGCTCAACGTCGCCAACCGCCGGTCGAGTTCCCAGGACGCCTCCTGCCAATCAACAAGGGCGTACTTGCGGTGCTTCTCGTACAGCTCGACGTGCCGGTCCCACTCCGCAACCAGATCGTCCTCGGGTTCCTCAACCCGCGCGACGAAGTACTGCCACGCGAGTTCGCCGGGCCACTCCTCGAACTCCGCGGCGATCCTGCGCCGCAACCGTTCCGCTGAGTCAAGCGACTCGTCCGGGTCCGGCAGATCGACCTCAGCGGTCATCATGGGCGCCTCTCCTCCACCGTCAATGAGCCGACGGGGTGAAGAGTTCCACGGCGATCTTGTCGAAACCTTGTCAGACGTGGTGGCGTTAGCCCGGGGTGGTAGTCGCGGTGGGGAGTGAGGCCAGTTTGGCTTCGATGGATTCGGCCTGACTGTCCTGGCCCAGCGAGCTAGCCAGGTCACGGGCCCGAAGCCACTCTTCCCGCGCTTCGCGAAGCTGTCCCAGGTCACGCAACACGTCACCCGTGAATTCGAGAACCTCGATCAGCTCGGCATTGTCCTTGTCGGCGTAGAGCGAAATCGCCAGACGGCATTGCCGCAGCGCAGCTTCGAGGTCGCCTTCCGCTTGCGAGACCTCCGCGAGGGTCGAGTGGACGCGTCCCAGCAACATGCGTTCACCGCTCCGGTGACAGGTCTCCAGCGCCGTTTCCACGTAAGCCCTGGCGCGGCCGAAGTCGTTGAGCTTCAACAGGGCCCAGCCCAGGATGTTCAGCGCGGAGATCTCCGACGCCGGGTATTCGGCCTCGCGGTACAGCACGACCGCGCGTTCGGCGTGCTCGACCACCTTGGCGAATTCGGACAATCGGCTGTAGGTGAGGGCCAGGTTGTTGTGGGCGTGACCTTGCTCGATCAGATCCCCGCTCGACTCCCCCAGGACCAAAGCTTGCCGAAGATGGTGGATCGAGTCGGCGTCACGTCGCTCGAAGGAGTACACACTGCCAAGCCGACGATGGCACACGATCGTCACCGCCGCATCGCCGCTGTGCTCCGCGCATTCCAGCGCGACGCGCCAGCTCTGCGACCACAGCTGTCCCAACCCGCGTGAGTACAGATAGGTGTCCATCGTCCAGGCGAGTTTCCATCCCGGGACGTCCCAGCCGCTGTCGGCCGCGTACCGCTGAATCGCGATCACATTGGACAGTTCGTCGTCGAACCAGCCCCGCGCCTCCGAAGCGGTTTCCGGGTCCGTCACGACAGCCCCGCCGCGCATCTCATCGAGTTCCAGGACGGGCCGTCCCGGGTTGAGCAGCCGCTCGCTCGCGAACGCGGCGTGCAGGTAGTGGTCCACCAACCGCCCCAACGCCTCAACACGATCGGCTTCCGGCACCAGCTCCGCCGCCCGCTCACCCGCATACGTCTTAGTCAGATCATGCAACCGAAACCGCCCCGGAACAGTCTCGTCGACCAAATGCGCGATCTCCAGCTCCCGCAACAGTTCCCCGGCCCGCGACAGCCCGATACCCGCCAAGCTCGCCGCAGCGGCCACCGCGACATCATCCCCCGGCGCGATCCCCAGCAAACACAACAACACCCCCGCATCCGAACTCAGCACGCTCATCGAGCTGTCGAAAACCACCCGCACACTGGCCGACAACTCCCCCGAATCCAAAGTATCCAGTCGCGCCTCCCGCAGCTGCCTGGCCAACACCGCCAATGACAACTCCGGATCGATCGCCGCGCGAACCCCCAGGATCCCCAACGCCAACGGCAACCCCGCACAATGCGCGACAAGCTCCGCCACCGCCTCCGGCTCAGCGTCGATCCGCTCCGTCCCCATCCGCTTGGCCAAGGTCCGGTACGCGTCCGGATCGTCCAACGGCCGCAATCCCACGTGCAGCGCCTCATGCGTCGTCACCAAAGCGGGCAGGTCCGCCCGGCTTGTCACGATCGTCGTACCCGAGGTCCCGCCGGGCAACAGCGGCAGCACCTGCTGCGTGTCCCGGGCGTTGTCCAGGACGACGAGCATCCGCTTGCCCGCCAGCAAACTCCGGTACAACGCCGACTTGGCCTCCAAGCCCGGCGGCATCGCCTGCGACTCCACCCCCAGCGCGACCAGCAAGCCCCGAATCGCCAACTCCGGATCCAACGGCGCCTCGGCCGGATCGAACCCACGCAGGTTCACGTGCAACTGGCCGTCCG
The DNA here is from genome assembly GCF_000024545.1 of Stackebrandtia nassauensis DSM 44728. GTDB lineage: Bacteria > Actinomycetota > Actinomycetes > Mycobacteriales > Micromonosporaceae > Stackebrandtia > Stackebrandtia nassauensis. The sequence continues at coordinate 1,966,147 of NC_013947.1, read as the reverse complement.
GAAACCGTTCCCGCCGCTCGTGCCCCCATTGGACGGCCAGCCAGGTCTTCCCGATCCCGCCGGGTCCCGCCACCACCCACAAGGTCTGGCCGTCGTCGCTGGCCCTGTCCAGCGCCGCCATCTCCGCCGTTCGCCCCACGAAACCCCGACGCGGCGCGGGCAGCTGCCGCGGCACCGCGACACTCGCCCCGTCACCGTCCCGCCGAACGTCCAGACTCGACTCGGATTTCAGGATCCGCTGATGCAACCGCTCCAGCTCGGGCCCGGGCTCACTGCCCAGTTCCCGCACCAAGCGATGCCGCAACGCGTGGAAGTACTCCAACGCCTCGGCCTGCCGCCCCGACCGGTACCGCGCCAGCATGAGCTGCCCCGCCAGCCGCTCGTCCAACGGATGCGACGCCACCCGCTCCTCCAGCTGCGGCAACAGACTCCCGTGCCATCCGCGCCGCAACTGCACGTCATTGCGATCCAGCTCCGCCGCGAACCGCTCCGCGGCGAGCCCGTCGGCGACCCGATGCAGCCACGGCACGTCCAGCCCTTCGAACGCCTCCCCGCGCCACAGTCGCAAGGCCGCTTCGAACAGCTCCGCCGATTCATCATCCCCAGTAGACCGTCGAGCCTCCCCCACCAGTTTCCGAAACCGATGCAGGTCCACGCTCACCGGATCGACCGTCACCACATACCCGCCCGAGCGCCGCCGGATCAGCCCGTCCCCCAAGCCGGACCGCAACCGCGACAGGTAGCTGTACAGACTGTCCCGGGCCCCGCGGGGCGGCGCGTCCCGCCACAGCCGGTCGATCAGCTGCTCCACCGAAACCACCCGGCCCACCTCGACCAGCAGAATCGCCAACACCGCACGCCGAGAAGCAGGTCCAATATCGACGGTCACCCCGTCGGCGACCGCCTCGACGGCACCCAGGACTCGAAACTCCATCGGCTCCCGACTATCTCTCCGGCAAGGTGGGACCGCATATTACTGCCACCGCCGCGCCCGTCACGACCCCGGACGATGCAACGCGACCCCCACGACCACCAACCCGACCCCCAACAGTTCCACCACACTCGGCCACTGCACCAAGACCACAAGCCCCACCACCGTGGCGCTGGCCGGAAGCAGGCACAACATCGTCGCGAAACTCGGCCGACTCACCCGGGCCATCACGACCTGATCGCACAGATACGGGATCACCGACGAACACACCCCCGCCGCCACCCCCGCACCCAACAACCCCGGATCCAGCAACGCCGGAACCGCCTCCCCCACCCCGAACGGAGTGGCCACCACGGCCGCCACCACCATCGCGACCGCCAAGCGATCCGCCACCCCGATCCCACCCGCGTTCGCCACCCGATGCCCCACAACCACATACCCCACGAACAACACACAATTGGCGAACGCGAACCCAAACCCCAACGGCGCGTCCACAACCCGCACCTCCACCAAAGCGGCCACACCCCCGACGGCCAACACCAACGCCGCCAGATTGCGCCGATCCCGTACCCCAAACGCCGCCACACCGATGACCCCCAGGAACTCAATCGCCCCCACCGTCGACAACGGCAATCGCTCAATCGCCAGATAGAACGTCGAATTCATAGCGGCCAACACGACCCCCAACCCGACCAGCCCCACCCACTGCCGGGCACCCAACACCCGCACCAACCGCCAAGGCCGCCGCCACACCGCCAAAACCACGGCCGCACTGGCGATCCGCAGCCACGCCACCCCCATGACATCCACAAAGGCGAACAACAGCACCGCTATGGACGGCCCAAAATAGTGAAAGAACGCGCTGGCCCCCAAGAACGCGGGCACCGGCACCCGATCGGTCCAGTTTCGCGTCGCCGCCTCAACACCTAGTCCCATGCGGGTATCTTCCAAGCAAGAGCCACCAAACCAAATAGCCAATCGAAGGGCGTTGACTCAAATTGCCTGGAATATCAAAGAAAAAACTCAACAACACCTTCGGTGAACGCGATGCCCTCCTGGACCCCGTCAATCTGCGCCTGCTGGCGGCCCTGCACGCGGACCCCCGCATCTCCATGACCCAACTGGCCAAACAGGTCTCCATGTCCGCCCCGGCGGTCACCGAACGCGTCCAGCGCATGCAACGCACCGGCATCATCGTCGGCTTCCACATGGACGTCGACCCCGCCGCCCTGGGCATGCCCGTCACCGCCCTGGTCCGCATCAAACCCGGCCCCGCGCAACTCCCCAAACTCATCGAAGCCGTCCAGAAGATGCCCCAGGTAACCGAATGCCACCGCATCACCGGCGAGGACTGCCTGTTCGTCAAGGTCCACGTCCCCTCCATCGCCCGCCTCGACGAAACCCTCGACCAGTTCCTCCTCTACGGACAGACGACCACCTCGATCATCCAGTCCACCCCCGTCCCACCCCGCCCCCTCCCCGTCACCCACGACTGACCTCGACCCGTTTCAGCGGCGCATAAGACGATGTCGACGGCCTCCACGGTCCACGAATCCCTGTCGTTACTGGTCTGGATGTCACACGTGTACAAGTTGCGAAGCATCGCACCGAACGAGTTCTCGGCATCGACCTCACCGGTAACCGTGTAAACAGGCGCGACCTCACCCCCATCACTGAACGCGATGGGCTCGCCCACGAAATCCGCGGTGGACGGCGCCTTCAGTGACTGCAACACCGCGTCCTGACACATGTCGATCGCCTGATCCTCAACGGATCTCGGTTTCGGCTTGTCCTCAGCCAACACCAAGGCCAGTGCGACACCACCCAGCAAGGTGATCGACAACAACACGACAATGGCGACGAACCGGGCACGGTAACCGAACCTCGATTTCCTGAGCTCGGGTTGTTCGGTGTTGATCGTCTCGTCAGTCATGGGGCATCATCCTCAACAGCGGCTCTTGGGCTGCCGGTGCCCGAGCCTCCATGCTAAGCGCCCGCCATCCACCCCAAATCGATGTTTCGGCTGGTCAATGCGGGTCGTTGGTCCCGACTTCGGCGATACCCATTGGCCCGTGTCCCGGTCGGTTCCAATCCGAGGGCCGTTTGTGGACTCTCCGTGCTGGTGGCAGCATGGGGCAGGTGAGCGCACAGCCATCACCCACGTTCACTCGCCGACTCCCCCGATGCGTCCTGGGCGTCTCGGCCAAGGTCGCGCGTCCTGAAACGGTCACCGACGCCGCCGAGACCCCCGAAGCCGACGCCCCCTGGGTCACGATCGTCCGCAACGACCCCGTGAACCTGATGAGCTACGTGTCCTACGTCTTCCAGTCCTACTTCGGCTACACCCGCCCCAAAGCCGAGGAGCTCATGCTCGACGTCCACAACAAGGGCCTGGCGGTGGTCTCGTCCGGCAACCGCGAGGAGATGGAGCGTGATGTGCAGGCCATGCACGGGTACGGGCTGTGGGCGAGCATGCGGCAGGACCGCTGATGGCGGGTTACTTCGAGCCGTTGTCCGGCGGCGGCGCCACCATCCTGCTGGGCCAGGTCGAGATCTCCGTCCTGCACGGCTACGCCACCCAGCTCCTCGACCTGCTCGGCCCCGGCCAGGAACCGGCCCACGGTGACGCCGAGGCCCTGCTGGCCTCCGTCTTCACCGACCAACCCGACGAACCACCCACCGACCCGGTACTGGCCCGCCTCTTCCCCGACGCCTACGACGACCCCGACCGTCCCCCCGACGACGAGACCCGCGCGGCGTCCGCCGAGTTCCGCCGCTACACCGAATCCGACATGCGCGCCCGCAAACGCGGCGACATCCTCACCCTCATCCGCTGCCTGGAGACCCTGACCCCCTCCGAACCCGACGGCACCGAACTGCGATTGAACGAGGACGAGTGCCGCCAATGGCTGGGCGCCCTCAACGATCTGCGCCTCGCCCTCGGCACCCGCCTCGACATCACCGGCGACCACGACAGCGAGGCATTCCTGCAACTCCCCGACTCCGACCCCCGCAAACCCAGCGCGATGGTCTACCTGTGGCTGAGCGGCCTCCAGGAAACCCTCATCGATTCCCTCACCGGCTCCACCGACAACTGATGCGACGACGAAAGCCACAAACACGAATTGCCCCCGCCTTCCCAAGGATGGCGGGGGCAATTCTGTGGTTTCGTGGAGCCGCTGGGAATCGAACCCAGGTCCTCCGCCGGTTCAGTAAGGCTTCTCCGGGTGCAGTTCGCTGTGCCTTTCCTCAAGCCCCTTCGATCACGCGAACAAGTCGAAGTGACGGGCTCCATCCACCGTTGGTGTCGCGCTGAGCCCGGTGGCCCCACTCAGCGCCAAGCGTCCTAAATAATGCCGGTGACCGGGACGGACGCGCTCCCGGACCGACAATCCTTCTGCTATCGCTTAGGCAGCGAGAGCGAAGGAACTGCGAGATTCAGTCTTCGCATTTGTGTTTTCCAGCGACGATTAACGAGACGACGCTGGCTTCCTCGACCCGCTTCCCTTACATCAGCGTACGGAGTCGAAACCGATCGGCCCCTATTGAGTTGTGCTCGCAAGAGTGTAACGCCAACGGTGGGGGCTCGCATTCCGATATCGCCGGTCAGTCGGGCAGGCCCTTGGCGCGGCGGTGGAGGGCGCGTTCGATCTCGCGGTCGGAATCGCGTTTTGCCAGGTCCTGGCGTTTGTCGTAGGACTTCTTGCCTCGGGCGAGACCGATCTCGACCTTGGCCCAGCCGTCGCGGAAGTAGAGGGACAGCGGGACGAGGGTGAGGCCGGACTCGGTGAGCTTGCCGACGAGTTTGTCGATCTCGGCGCGGTGGAGCAGGAGTTTGCGGATCCGGCGCGGCGGGTGGTTGGTCCAGGAGCCGTTGTCGTACTCGGCGATGTGGATGCCGTGGATGCGCAGTTCGCCGTTGTGGAGGTCGGCGTAGGCGTCGGCGAGGGAGGCGCGGCCGTTGCGCAGTGATTTCACTTCGGTGCCGGTCAGCACGATGCCCGCCTCGTAGGTGTCGAGGATGGTGTAGTCGTGCCGTGCCTTCCGGTTGGAAGTGATGAGTTTGTGCCCCTTCTCCTTGACCATCGGCACAGCTTATCGGGGCGGTGTGGGCCGCCGCGAGTGAGATTCGTCAGCACAGACAGGACGGCAGCCAGCCCAGCGGCTGGACGGGTGAACCGTTGACGCGGACCTCGAAGTGGAGGTGGTTGCCCGTGGAGGCGCCGGTGGTGCCGACGCTGCCGATGCGCTGGCCGCGCGAGACGTGCTGGCCTGGAGACACCCCTATGGAGGATTGGTGACCGTAGCAGGTGGACACGTTGTCGCCGTGGTAGACGCAGGTGTAGTTGCCGTAGCCGCCATTCCAGCCCGCCTGGACGACCGAGCCGGAGTCCACGGCGTAGATGGGTGCCCCGCCGGGGGCCGCGAAGTCGGTGCCCGCGTGGAGCTGCCAGACCTTGTAGTACGGGTCGTAGCGGTTGCCGAAGTCACTGGACTTCCAGCCGTTGACAGGCATCAGGAAGCCGCCACCACCGCCTCCCGAGGACGACGACGGGGGTGAGGAGTCGCCAGAACCGGTGTCGCGCAGTTTGTCGGCGACGCGTTCGCTGGCGGCCTTGGCCTCCTCGTACTGGTCGAGGCTGGCGTCCTTCTCGCGTTTGGCGACGCGCAGCGCCTCGGACTTGGTGTCGATGAGACCGTCGAGTTCGGCCTCGGCGTCCTCGGCGCGTTCGGCTTCGGCCTCGGCCTCGTCGAGGGCCTCGGCTGCCGCGGCCTCGGCGGCCTCGGCGTCGTCGCGGGCCTGTTCGGCCTCGTTCTCGGCGACGCGGGCGTCCTGGCGGGCCTTGACGACCTCCTCGACCGCGTTGTTCTGGCGGCGGACGAACTCGTTGGCGAAGGACATCCGGTCGACCGCGTCGAACAGGTCCTTGGACTTGAGGGCCTCGTTGAAGGCGACCAGGCCGTCGCGCTGATAGATCTGGGCCGCCATGTCGCCCAGATCGTCCCTGGACTCCTCTACACCGGACTGGGCGGTGTCGAAGTCACCCTCGGCCTCGTGGTGCTCCTGACGGGCGTCCTCGGCGTCGCGCGCGGCCTCCTCGGCGAGCACCTCGGCGGCGGCCACCGCGCCCCGCGCCTCGTCGACACGGTCGCGGGCACCGGGGAGCCGGTTCTCGGCCTCGGCGAGTTCGCGGCCCGCCTCGCGGGCGTCCTCTGTGGCGCCTTCGAGGGTCGCCTCGGCTTCGGCCAGTTCGCGCTCGGCCTTACTGGGTTCGCTACCGGGGTTCGCGATGGCCGTGCCTGTGAGAAGGAGTGCGGCGGTGAACACCGCCGCACTCCAAAGCATGGTCCTCATGGTGCGTAAAGTACTCCGAGTGACCGCCCGAAGTGGTCGTTTCGCACCAAATTCACTGTGGCGGGTCGCTACACCTTCACCTGGAAGCGGAGGGTGACCCAGCCGGTGACCGCGCTGATCACGCTGGCGATACCCGCCAGGATGGGCAGCATGAGGATGACTCTCGACCATGGCATCGGTGTCAGGATCGAGAACAGGTTCTTGAAGGTGCCGTCCACAAGGAACGCCTTACCCCCGACGAGCGCCAGGAAGGCCACGATCGAGCCGAGCAGACCGGCGAAGACCGCCTCCAGGACGAACGGCGCCTGCACGAACCAGTTGGACGCGCCGACCAGCTTCATGATGGACACTTCGCGCCGCTTCGAGTACGCGGCCACCTGGATCGTGTTCGCGACCAGCAGCAGCGCGGCGATGCCCTGCACCAGCGCGACGATGAGCGCCAGGTTCTGCACGCCGGTGAGCAGTTCGAAGACCTTCTCCAGCGAGTCGCGCTGGTTGAAGACCCGTTCGACGCCCTTGGCCTTGTCGTACTTGTCCTTGAACTCGGAGGCCTTGCCCATGTCGACGAGCTTCACGCCGAAGTTGGCCGGAAGCCGCTCCGGGTCGACGTTCTCGATCAGGTCGGGAGCGGACTTGAACAGCTCCTTGAACTCCGAGTAGGCCTCGGCCTTGGACTTGAACTTGTAGTCCTCGACCAGACCGCTGTCCTTGTCCTCCTCCAGCTGCTGCTTGATCTGCTCGGTCTCGGGGGAGCCCTTGTCGAGATCCTGCTTCAGGTACAGCATGATCTCGATGTTTCCCTCGTACTCCTCCTCCATGGACTGGGTTTGGAGGTACATGAGGACACCGGCGCCGAGCATGGTCAGCGACACCGACATGGTGATGATCATGGCGATGGTCATGCTGATGTTGCGCCACAGGCCGACCGCGACCTCGGAAAGTACGTACTTCGCACGCATGGATCTAGTTAAGCCTTCCCGTTAGCCGTACACGCCGCGAGCCTGGTCACGAACCATGTGACCGTTCTCGATCTCGATGACGCGTCGCCGCATCTGGTTGACGATGTTGGAGTCGTGGGTGACCATCACGATGGTCGTTCCGGTCCGGTTGATGCGGTCCAACAGACGCATGATCTCGATGGACGTGTCGGGGTCGAGGTTTCCGGTGGGCTCGTCCGCCAGCAGGATGAGCGGCCGGTTGACGAAGGCCCTCGCGATGGCGACGCGCTGTTGCTCACCACCGGACAGCTCGTGGGGGTAGCGGTGTTCCTTGCCGCCCAGCCCCACCAGGTCCATGACCTCGGGGACGACGCGACGGGCGACGGTCTTGGGTTTGCCGATCACCTCCAGGGCGAAGGCGACGTTCTCGGCCGCCGTGCGGTGCGGCAGCAACCGGAAGTCCTGGAACACACAGCCCAGGGATCGCCGGAACGCCGGTACCTTCCAGCGGCTCATCTTGGTGACCTCTTTGTCATTCACCCAGACTTTGCCCTTGTCAGGTATTACTTCGCGCAGCAGCAACTTGATGATCGTCGACTTACCGGCCCCGGTGGGGCCGATGAAGAAGACAAACTCACCCTTCTCGATCGAGACGTTGATGTCTTCAATGGAGGGGCGGTTCGATCGCGCGTAATGCTTCGAAACCTGCTCGAGCCGAATCACGCTGCGAGAGTCTACGCGCGGTCAATGCGGCGCCTGCCACACCCCCTCCTTCTCCACGCCCGAAGGGGTTTCGTCTCGCGCGATAATCGCTCGATCATGCGAACGGCCCATCGGCCGAACCGGTGAATTCCGCGTGGGTACGCGGGCTATTTCTGACTCTCGGTGGCCTTCTGGTTCTCCTGCTGTTTCCGCCACCGGATCCCGGCCTCGATCAGTCCGTCGATCTCACCGTCGTACACGGCCATCACGTTGGCCGTCTCCCAGCCGGTGCGAAGGTCCTTGACCATCTGGTACGGGTGCTGGACGTAACTGCGCATCTGCTCGCCCCACGACGCCTGCACCGAGCCGCGCAGTTCGTCGATCTTGGCGTTCTCCTCCTCGCGCCGCCGCGCCAGCAGCTTCGCCTTCAGCACCGCCATGGCGGTGGCCCGGTTCTGCAGCTGACTGCGCTCGTTCTGACAGGACACGACGATGCCGGTCTCCAGGTGCGTGATGCGCACCGCCGAGTCGGTGGTGTTGACGCCCTGGCCGCCCGGCCCCGAGGAGCGGTACACGTCCACGCGGATCTCGTCGTCGGGGATGTCGATGTCGTCGGTCTGCTCCACCACCGGCACCACCTCCACCGCCGCGAAGGCGGTCTGGCGGCGGCCCTGGTTGTCGTACTTGCTGATCCGCACGACGCGATGGGTGCCCTGCTCGACCGACAGCGTGCCGTACGCGTAGGGCGCCTTGACGGCGAAGGTGGCCGACTTGATGCCCGCCTCCTCGGCATAGGACACGTCGTAGACCTCGGTGGGATAGCCGTGCCGCTCCGCCCAGCGCAGGTACATCCGCATCAGCTGTTCGGCGAAGTCGGCCGAGTCGGCACCGCCGGCGCCCGAGCGGATCGAGATCAGCGCCTCGCGGGAGTCGTACTCCCCCGACAGCAGCGTGCGGACCTCCAGCTCCTCTATGGCCTTGCTGAGCGCCGCCAGCTCCTTGCTGGCCTCCTCGACGGCGGCGGGGTCCTCCTCGGACTGGGCCAGGTCCCACAGCACCTCGGCGTCGTCGAGGCGACGGCGCAAGTCCTCGATCCGATTTAGCTCGCTTTGGACATAGGACAGTCGGGAGGTGACCTTCTGGGCGTGGGTGGTGTCGTCCCACAGGTCCGGGGAGGCGGCGGCGGCCTCGAGCTCGGATTTCTCGACGCTCAGGGCGTCGAGGTCCAGCACCGCGGTCACGGACTCAAGAGTCGAGTTGAGGCTGCGTAGTTCAGCCGAGAAGTCGTTACCGGTCACGACACTCCAGCTTACGCGCGCGGCTCGGCGCGAATGACACGGTCTCGATCTTGGGGGTCGCGCGGACACGAAGAAGGGCGCAGCGGCCTGCCCGCTGCGCCCGATGGACGTTGTGTCGCAGCACTTGGGTGCCGCGGTGCTGGTCTTACTTCTGGCGCGACTTCAGCCAGGTGATGGCGGCCTTGTGGTAGCCGATGGCGAAGTCCATCGCCGTGGCGGCACCGGCGTCGTCGGCGGCCAGGTCCTTGGCACGGTTCTTGACGTCGTTGAGCGCCTCGTTGTGGTACTCGATGGCGTCCTTGTACATATCGGACAGCGCCGACGGGGTCATGTGGTGGGCGAACGCGGTGCGCAGCGCGACGGGGTCGCGCAGCTGGCCGATGCCGCTCTCCTCATTGATCCACTTCGCGAAGGCGCGCTTTCCGGACGCGCTGATGGTGTACGGGACGCTCGCGCGCGGGCCCGGCTTACCGACCCGGACGTAGCCCACTTCGGCCAGTGCCGGGAGTTCCCGGTACACCTGGCTGCGGGTCATCGTCCAGAACGGTCCGAGCCGCCTGGTCGCCTCGGACATCAGCTGTCCGCCTGTCATCGATCCTTCGTGCAGCAGGCCCAGAAGGGCGGCTGCGGTTGCGTTCAGTTCTTTTCCTGCCATGTACACAGGATGCCATGCATTGATTTAGGACGCAAGTCGGGGGGCTCTATTGTGTTCCAATTCGCTCCACAGACCACAGTCTCAGAAGAACGTTCGAATTAGCGGAGTCGAAATGCTTTCCTCTCTAAGAACCATTCGGCCCTAAAACGGTCACCTACCACCAGGTTTGTCAGGAAAAGTTGAACCAATTGGACCTTCCCCGGGAAAGTCTCCTTCGGACCCTCCGTTGCCATTTTCTTCCCCACTGTCCCCACCGGTACCATTTTCTCCGCCTGATTCCCCAGTGGGAGAGGAGCTTGGCTCGTCAGTGGATGACGGCTCTTCCGAAGGAGTGGAGTCGTCATTGTTCTTCTTGTCCTTGGTGTCCTTGGAGTCGGGATCCTCGGAGGTCTGTTCGTCGGCCTGCGGCTCGTAGGGCTTGGAGTCGTCAACCGTTGCGCCAGCTAGCCATGCGAAGCCCAGCACTCCGGCGGCGGCAATGACCACGATACCGGCAGCGGCGGCGATGAGGAGCTTGGATTTGTTGCGGCCCTTGGTTTCTGAAGACTCGCCGAGAATGGCTACCGGGGATGCGGGGACCACACTGGTCGGTGGCGCGTCACCGGCGGCGGGGGTGACCGGCGTGGGCGCGAGGAACGGCATCGGCTCCGGCGGGGTCACCGGCGGACGCGGGGCCAGCCGGGGTGTGACCGCGTCGGCGGCCTCGTCGGACAGCAGCGGCATCGTGGCCCGCAGCATGGACGGGATCGCTTGCGCCCCAGGGCGATCGGCGGGGTCCAGCGCCAGGCACGACTCGATGATGCTCCACAGTTCCGCCACGACTGTTTCAGGGCGCAGCGGGATCATGGCGCGGTGCCGGTCCAGCACGTCGTCGATGCTGCCGCCCCGGTAGGGGCTGACGCCGCACAGTGCCTCGTACAGAACCAGACCCAGCCCATACACATCGGACTTGTCGGTGGAGTGGCCGCCGTCGACGATCTCGGGGGCGGTGTAGTCGGGGGTGGCGTGGGTCGGGGCGTCGGGGGAGGCGATCCGCCGGGCGACACCGAAGTCGACCAGCCGCACCGAGCCGCCGTCGGAGGGGATCAGGATGTTGCCGGGCTTGACGTCGCCGTGGATGATTCCCTTGGCGTGCACGGCGGCCAGCGCCTCGGCGACCTCGGAGACCACCACGGCCGCGCGCCGGGACGGCAGCGGGCCGCCGTCGATGACCACGCGCCGCAGGTCCACACCGTCCACCAGGTCCATCACCAGGGCCATCAGGGTTCCGTTGACGATGAGGTCACGGGGACGCACGATGCCGGGGTGGTTGAGTTCGGTCAGCACCTCGGCTTCGTCCAAAAAGGCCGTCGCCACGGCGGGCTCGGAGGCGGCGTCGGCGTGCAGGATCTTGATCGCGACGTCCTCACCGGTGATCCGGTCGTGGGCGCGGTGGACGACACCGGCGGCTCCGCGCGCCAGCTCGGTGTCGATCCGATAGCGGTCGGCGAGTACTTGGTTCATGGTGGGCTCCCAATGAAGGTTCTGGGAACAACCCTATGGAAGCCACCCAGGGCCACCAAGCCATCGCACCGGCCTTGGCACGAAACCGGGAGACCCCTACATCAAGCTGCGCAGTTCCCAGAGTTCGGGGAAGCAGCGGAGCTCCACACGGGACCTCAGATAGGTGCCGCCCGCGCTGCCGCCGGTGCCGGGTTTGGTGCCGATCTGGCGCTCGGCCATCAGGACGTGGCGGGCGCGCCACAGGCTCAGCGCCTGGTCGTGGTCGACGAGGCTCTCGGCAAGGTCCCACAGCTGCCCGTAGGACTGCCGGTCGGCGGCGATCTCGCGCAGCGCCGCGACGCGTTCGTCGCGGGTCTCGGTGGCGAAACCGGCGTGGCGGACGGCGGCCAGGTAGCCGTCCCACAGGCTCGGTTCGGTCAGGCGGCGGCGCAGTCGCTGGCTCTCGTCCTCCGACAGGCCGCGGAAGCGCTCCAGATATCCGGGGTCCTTGAGTCCGGACAGGAATTCCAGTTCCCGGAACTGCACCGACTGGAAGCCCGAGGCGGGGGCCAGCCGGTTGCGGAACTCGAGGAAGTCCTGCGGGGTCATCGTGTCGATGACGTCGACCTGTTCGATGAGGACCTTCAGGATGGTGTGGCAGCGGTCCAGCCGCACCCGGGGGCGGTAGCTCTCGCCGTCGAGCATCCGGTCGCGGGCGTCGTCCAGCTCGTGCAGGAGCAGCTTGAACCACAGCTCGTAGACCTGGTGGATGGTGATGAACAGCAGCTCGTCGTGGGCCTCGGGGTTAGAGGCGGGATGTTGCTGCGCCAGCAGTTCGGGGATGCGCAGGTACGAACCGTAGGTGAGTTTGCCGCCCTGCTCGCCGAAGCGCGGATCAAGATCGTTAGCCACCCCGTCAACGTACCGCGTTTGTGTGACGGTCGTAAAGGACGCGACATGGGGTGATCCCGATCGGCTCGGGACCACCCCACGACAGTCGTCAGCCCATGTGCGGGTAACGGTGGTCGGTCGGCGGCACGAAGGTCTCCTTGATGATGCGCGGCGAGATCCAGCGCACCAGGTTCTGCCAGGAACCGGCCTTGTCGTTGGTGCCCGAACCGCGGGCGCCGCCGAAGGGCTGCTGGCTGACCACCGAACCGGTGGGCTTGTCGTTGATGTAGAAGTTGCCCGCCGAGAACCGCAGCGTCTCCGACGCCCGGTTGACGGCGGCCCGGTCGGTGGCCCACACGGCGCCGGTCAGCGCGTACGGGGACGCGTCGGCGGCCTGCGCGACGACCGCGTCGAAGTCGGCGTCGTCGTAGACGTGCACCGCCAGGATCGGTCCGAAGTACTCGGTGTTGAACAGCTCGTGCTCCGGGTCGGAGCACTCGATGACCGTCGGGGCCACGAAGAAGCCGACGCTGTCGTCGACGGTGCCGCCGGTGAGGATCTTGCAGGAGTCGTCCTTGGCGACCCGCTCGAACAGCGCCGCGTGCTTGTCGAAGGCGCGACGGTCGATGACGGCGCCGCCGAAGTTCGACAGGTCGGCGACGTCGCCGTACGTGATCGTCTCGGTGGTGGCGACCAGGTCGTCGCGCACGCCGTTGTTCCACAGTGACGCGGGCACGTAGGCGCGCGAGGCGGCCGAGCACTTCTGGCCCTGGTACTCGTAGGCGCCGCGCACCATCGCCGTCACCAGCGCGTCAGCCTGGGCGCTGGGGTGGGCGATGATGAAGTCCTTGCCGCCGGTCTCACCGACGATGCGCGGGTAGGAGCGGTAGTTGGCGATGTTCTCGCCGATGGTGCGCCACAGCAGCTGGAACGTCGGGGTGGAGCCGGTGAAGTGCAGGCCCGCGAAGTCCGGGTCGGTCAGCGCCTCGGCCGACACCGCGGTGCCGTCGCCGGTGACCATGTTGATGACGCCGTCGGGCAGACCGGCGGCCTCGAACAGCTTCATCAGGTAGTGCGCCGACAGCTGCTGGGTGACGGTCGGCTTCCACACCACGGTGTTGCCCATCAGCGCGGGCGCGGTGGGCAGGTTGCCCGCGATCGCGGTGAAGTTGAACGGGGTGATGGCGGTGACGAAACCCTCCAGCGGCCGGTGGTCGGCGGTGTTCCACATCCCGGCCGCCGAGTTCGGCTGCTGACCCAGCAGCTGCTCGCCGAAGTGGACGTTGAAACGCAGGAAGTCGATGAGCTCGCAGGCGGCGTCGATCTCGGCCTGGATCACCGTCTTGGACTGGCCGAGCATGGTGGCGGCGTTGATCGTGTCGCGCCACGGCCCCGCCAGCAGGTCGGCGACGCGCAGGAAGATCGCGGCACGCTCGTGATAGGACATGGCGCGCCAGGCGGGGGCAGCCTCCTTCGCGGCGGTGATCGCGGCGCGGGCGTCGGCCTTGGACGCGTTGCGGGTGACACCCAGGACGTGCGCGTGCTTGTGTGGCTGCACGACCTTGAGTTCCTCACCGGCGCCGCTGTGGGTCGCGCCGCCGATGGTCATGGGCAGTTCGTGCTGGATGCCCGCCAGCTCGGCGACCTTGGCGGTCAGGCTGGCGCGTTCGGCGGTGTCCGGCGCGTACTGGCGAACTGGTTCGTTGCCGGGTTGTGGCACCGTCAGCAGGGCGTCCATCTCAAGCTCCTTTACCTGTAGGCAGTCTCGACAGTCATGCTGTCACGTCGAAAAGGTGCGCATGCCACGGACGCGGGGAAGGTGACACCCCGTACGCTGACCCGCGTGAATGCCACTACAACCGACCGGCGCTCACGACCGGCCGGAATCGTGAGCCTCGTACTGCTGGCGATCGCCGCCGCCTGGCTCATCGTGTCCTTCCTCAGTCTGCGAGTCCTGGTCGCCGAGGTCGTCAAAGCCGACTCCCGCGCCATCGCGACCCTGATCACCTCCATGTCGGGGGCTGTCATGGGTGCGGTGTTCGGCGGGACCTGCGCCGGGCACCTGGCCCGGATCTCCCGGCTGGGTTTCCTAACCCGGCTGCCCCGACTGGTCACCGGCGCCGCCGCCGGCGTCCTCGTCGGCGTGGCCGCGGCGGGCCTCGCCTACTACACCTTCAGCGGCACCCCGGCCGTGGCGACCATCGTCGCCGGGGTCACCGGTATCGCCGCCATCGTCGGCGGCTGCCTGGCCGCGCCCCGCAACACCGACGCGGTGTTCGCGGGCCTGTGCGGCACCGTCGTCGTCCTCGTCGTCATGTTCGCGCGCGGCTGGTTCGCCGCCGAGATCAACTCGATGATGACGCCCGGTTCCTACCAGTGGGTCGGCATCGCCTTCGGCGTCGCGCTGGGCATGCTCGTGGGCATCGCCGCGGTGCTGGTGCTGCGACTGCGGGCGCCACGGACCACTTTGTCCGGTTACCTGGCCGCGGGCGCGGCTCCGGGTGCCCTGTGGCTCGTCAGCGAGGTCGCGACCCGGGTCGCGGCGGGTCTGCTGGTGGCCAAGGGCATCGAGCCCGACCCGATCAGCAACCTCGGCATGGAGCTGATCCTGGAGGCGCAGCTCAACGGCAGCCTCGCGGCCCTGTTCACCGGGGGCACCACCGCGGTGCTGGCCTTCGGCACGCTCATGTCCAAGGGCGGCAACAAGAAGACCGGACGCGGGGGCAAGGCCAGCGTCCCGTCGCAGACCAAGGCGACCAACACGAAGTCCAAGGCCAAGCGCTAGCCACGAACGACTCAGCCGAGCAGCTGGTCCAGCTCGGTGGGGTCGTACCACTCCAGCTCGTGGTCCTCGACCGACTCGACGATGAACTGCAGGTCGGCGTCCCCGTCGCTGGCGGCCGACAGCGCGCCCACGGCGACGGTGACGTCGGTTTCGGCCTCGGCCCCGTCGACGTGGATCGCGGCCACGGCCGACAGCGACACGGGCGCCAGCAGCGACACATCGCTGGCGCCCAACTCGCCACCCGTCGTCGACACCTCGGTGTCGGCGACATCGGCGGACACGACCGCGCGCCGCCGGGGAGCGGCGGTGTCGGCCCGCAGCAGCCACAGCGAATCCTGGGCGGCGCGGGTGAAGGCCACGTACTCGAGGTCCTCCAGGTCGCCCTCGGTGTACCACTCGCGCAGCCCGGGAGTGACCGCGTGCGCCCGCTCGGCGCGGTACTTGCCGGCGTCCCGCAGCTCGCGCAACACCGCGATGGTGGCGGGCAGGTAGATCCGTGTCATTGGTTCAGTATCGCCCCAACGCCCCACCCGCCGTCGGCTGCCGCTCAACCCGGGCACGCCGACGGCGGATCACAGCGGCGCGGGACAGCGCGGCCGCCGCCGTCGGACTGGCCGGTCAGCGGTTCTCGATCAGTTGGCACAGGGTCAGTTGCCAGCCTCGCGGGGAGCGGGGGCGGGCGCACAGCGAGACCGCTCGCACTCGGTCGCCCGCTCGCATCAGGGCCACCATCGTGAGGGCTCCCGAGGGGTCGGTGGCGGTGTGGCTCAGGCGTAGTGAGACCGGCTCCGCGTTGGGGCGGAGCGGGCGGGTGCGGCGGAACAGGGTTGTGAACTGGGCGAAGGCTCGCGGGTCGGCCACCCGGCGGATCGCCGAGAGCGGGTGCCGTCCTCTGAGGACTTGAGCGCACAGTTCCACCAGGCTCTCGGCGGCGCGGCGCAGGTCGCGAGCGGACACCGTGGGTTCGGGCGCTCGTCGCTGGAGTTCGGTGGGTCGTGCCGGTGGGCGCGCCGCGAGTATCGGCATGACGGACGTGAGCGGTATCAGCCGCAGCTTGGAGCTCAGCCGTCCAGTCTGGTCATCGGTTTGGCGTTCGGTCATGTGACTCCCCCTGTCGTCACACGACAGTGTGGAGCGCCGTGTCAAGGGCGGGGACGGCGAACGGCCGCCCGGCCACCCCGCGGACGGGTGTGGGCCGGGCGGCCGGACGATGTGCTCGCTAGTTCTTGGCTCCGGGAGCGCCGTGGCAGCGCTTGTACTTCTTGCCGGAGCCGCAGGGGCAGTCCTCGTTGCGGCCGGGCGTCGAGCCGACGCGCTGGTTCGGGTTGGCCTGCTTGGCGCCGCTGGCCGCCTTCGACGAGGGACCCGCCTTGCGGCCGCCCTTGCGCAGCGCCGACGGGGCCTCGTCGTCGCTGGGGTCGCCGTCGACACTCGGAGCGCTGTACTGCAGCTGTTCCTCGGGTTCGGCGGCTCCCGCCAGGCCGCCTCGGGCGGTGACGGTGGTCATCGCCGAGGAGCTGGGACGCGGCTTGGGCTTGCGCCTACCCGGTCGCGCCGCCGGTTCCGGAGCGGCTTCGGCTTCCTCGGATTCCTTGACCTGCACCGAAAGGCTGAACAGGTACCGGACGGTGTCCTCCTTGATGCCGTCGAGCATCACGTTGAACATGTCGAAACCCTCGCGCTTGTACTCCACGACCGGGTCGCGCTGCGCGTAGGCCCGCAGCCGGATACCTTCCTTCAGGTAGTCCATCTCGTACAGGTGCTCGCGCCACTTGGTGTCGATGACCTGGAGCAGGACGTCGCGTTCCAGGTTGCGCATGATCTCCGGGCCGCCGAGTTCCTCCTCGCGGGTCTCGTAGGCCTTGTGGATGTCGTCCTGGACGGCCTCAGCGATGGACGCGGGCTCCAGCTTCTCGCGGCCGCCCACCGAGTCCTCGAGTTCGGCGACCGTGATGCCGATCGGGTAGAGCTGCTTGAAGCCGCTCCACAGTTCGTCCAGGTCCCAGTCCTCGGTGTAGCCGTCCTCGGTGGCGCCGTTGACGTAGGCGACGATGACGTCGTCCATCATGTGCTTGATCTGCTGGCTGACGTCCTGGCCGTCGAGCACCTTGCGGCGCTCGCCGTAGATGACCTCACGCTGGTTGTTGAGGACCTCGTCGTACTCCAGGACGTTCTTGCGCGCCTCGGCGTTCTGGCCCTCGATCTGGGCCTGGGCGCTGCGGATCATGCGGGTGACCATCTTGTGTTCGATGGGCATGTTCTCGGGCATCTTCAGCGAGTTCATGAGCGCCTCGACGGCGGCCGCGTTGAACTTGCGCATCAGGTCGTCGCGCAGCGACAGGTAGAACCGGGACTCGCCCGGGTCGCCCTGACGTCCGGCACGACCACGCAGCTGGTTGTCGATACGGCGCGACTCGTGGCGTTCGGTGCCCAGGACGTAGAGGCCACCGGCGTCGCGGACCTCGTCGCCCTCCTCCTCGCAGGCGGCTTCCCACTTCTCGAGGGCCTTGTCCCACTCCTTGGCGTACTTCTCCTCGTCGGCCTCGTCGATGCCGCGACGACGCAGCTCGGCGGTGGCCAGGTACTCGGGGTTGCCGCCCAGCAGGATGTCGGTGCCTCGGCCGGCCATGTTGGTGGACACGGTGACCGCGCCCTTGCGCCCGGCCTGGGCGATGATCTCGGCCTCCTTGGCGTGGAACTTCGCGTTGAGCACCGAGTGCTCCACACCGCGCTTCTTCAGTTCCCGCGCCAGCAGTTCGCTGTTGTCGACGCTGACGGTACCCACCAGCACCGGCTGGCCGGTCTCGTGACGCTCCACGATGTCGTCGACGACGGCCTGGAACTTGGCTTCCTCGGTCTTGTAGATGACGTCGTTCTCGTCGCTGCGGACCATCTCGCGGTGGGTCGGGATGGCCACGACGTCCACGCCGTACACCTTGTGGAACTCGCCCGCCTCGGTGTGGGCGGTACCGGTCATACCGGCCAGCTTGTCGTACTGCCGGAAGTAGTTCTGCAGCGTCGTGGTCGCCAGCGTCTGGTTCTCCTGCTTGATCGCCACGCCCTCTTTGGCCTCGATGGCCTGGTGCATGCCCTCGTTGTAGCGGCGACCGTGCAGGACGCGGCCGGTGAACTGGTCGACGATGAGGACCTCGCCGTCGTCGGAGACGATGTAGTCCTTGTCCTTCTTGAACAGTTCCTTGGACTTGATGGAGTTGTTGAGGTAACCCACGAGCGGGGTGTTCTCCGGCTCGTAGAGGTTCTCGACTCCCAGCTGGTCCTCGACCAGCGCGACGCCCTTCTCGGTGACCGAGATGGTGTTCTTGGCTTCGTCCACTTCGTAGTGGTCGTCGCGGCGCATCCGGGCGGCCAGCTTCGCGAACTGCCCGTACCAGCGCTGCGACTGCGCGGCGGGGCCGGAGATGATCAGCGGGGTCCGGGCCTCGTCGATGAGGATCGAGTCGACCTCGTCGACGATGGCGAAGAAGTGTCCGCGCTGCACCCGGCCGTCCCTGGTCCGGGCCATGTTGTCGCGCAGGTAGTCGAAGCCGAACTCGTTGTTGGTCCCGTAGGTGATGTCGCATTCGTAGGCTTCGCGGTGCTTGGCCGAGTTCTGGCCGGACAGCACCACGCCCACCGACAGGCCCAGGAACCGGTGGATCTCCCCCATCCACTCGGCGTCGCGCTGTGCCAGGTAGTCGTTGGTCGTGACAATGTGGACGCCCTGGCCGGTGAGCGCGTTGAGGTACGCCGGCAGCGTGGCCACCAGGGTCTTGCCCTCACCGGTCTTCATCTCGGCGATGTTGCCGCGGTGCAGGGCGGCCCCACCCATGATCTGGACGTCGAAGTGCCGCATGCCGCGCACCCGGTGGGCGGCCTCGCGCACCGTCGCGAAGGCCGAGGGCAGCAGTTCGTCGAGGCTCTCCCCGTTCGCGTATCGCTGCTTGAGCTCGTCGGTCTCCTCGCGCAGTTCGGCATCGGTGTACTCGGAGTACTCGTCATCAAGGCGATTGACTTCCTTGGTGATGGCCTTCAACCTTTTGAGCTCGCGACCTTCTCCGGCACGAAGCAGCTTCTCGAACATTGACACGGTAATTGTGCTCCTAGTGGGACGTCCTGGCGTCCCATCGTACGTGCCGGGCGTCGCGCCGCCCGGTCGGAGGCGGCGTTGGAAATTCTCTTGGACGCATCGTGGCACTGCGGCATGCTGTGGCGATGGAACCTGTGAATATAGCGATCGAGGGCCAGGGCGACAACCTGCCGCCGCTGCTGCTGCGACCGCCGGGCCCGGCCGATGTGACGGCCGTGGCGGAATTGTTCAACGATCCCCAGACGTCCCAGTGGTCGCTGGTGCCCAAGCCGTTCACCGAGGCGCACGCGAAGACCTTCCTGGAGATCGCGAGGCGTGACTGGAACCGTGATTCGCCGCGGTGGCTGATCTGCGACGCCGACGGGTCGAAGGTTCTGGGCACGGTGGCGCTGCGGCGGCACCCGCGCCAGACCTGGGAGGTCGTGTTCCACACCGCGCCGTGGGCCCGGCGGCGGCAGGTGGCGCTGCGGGCGGTGCACGCGGCGGTGCGGTTCGGGTTCGCAACGCTGTCGGCGCGGCGGCTGGAGTGGAACGCGATCGTCGGCAATCACCTGTCGCGGCTGATCGCGATCCGGTTGGGGTTCCAGTTGGAGGGGGTGGCCCGGGCCATGGCCGACCAGCGCGGCACCCGGGTGGACCAGTGGATCGGTTCGCTGCTGCCTGGTGAACTGCGGGAGCTGGACGACCCGCCGCCGGACTACGACGTCGACCGCAAGCGGGCGCTGCTGTTCTGCGGCGGCCAGCCGAGTCTGGACACCGCGGTGGAGGGGCTGCGGTTGCGGCCGCTGCACGCCGACGACATCGAGCTGATCGTCGAGGCGTGCCAGGATCCCGAGACGGCGCGGTGGACGACCGTCCCGCAGCCTTACGAGCGCCAGCACGCCGAGTACTTCGTGGACCAGGTCGGTGCCGGGAGCTGGCGGCAGGGCATCGCGGTCATCTTCGCGCTCGCCGACGCCGAGGACCGGTTCTGCGGCGGGATCGACCTGCGGCTGAACTCGGCCGACAAGCGGGTCGGCGAGGTGGGGTTCTCGAGCGCGCCCTGGTCGCGGGGCCGGGGCTATATGACCGCGGCGCTGCGGGCGGTGTGTGACTTCGGTTTCGATTCCCTCGACCTGGAACGCGTCGAGTGGAAGGCTTTCGTCGGCAACGTGGCCTCGCGCCGGGTCGCCGAGAAGGCCGGGTTCACCATGGAGGGAACCCTGCGTTCGGACGTGCTGGCACGCGGCGAGCGCGTGGACAGCTGGGTGGCAGCGTTGCTGAGAGGAGACCGGTGAACAACCTGACCGACGAGAGGTTCCCCGTCACCGAGTGGGACTTCGACGACCTGAGACTGCGGCTGTACCGGGAGTCGGACGCCGACGACGTCGCCGCGGCGGGCCGGGATCCGCTGGCGCGGAAGTACCTGTTGCGGCTGCCGGATCCCTACACCACCGAGGACGCGCTGGAGTACATCCGCGACGTCGCCGCCGGTGCCTGGACCTCCGGGCGGGCACAGTGGGCGATCGCCGACGCCAAGACCGACCGGGTCCTCGGCGGGATCGGGGTGCCGCGGATCCAGCCCGCCTTCAACTCGGCCGAGATCGGTTACGTGGTGGCGCCGTGGGCGCGGGGCCGCAACATCGCCTCCCGGGCCACCGCCGAGGTGGCCGAGTTCCTGTTCCGGCACGGCGTCGCCCGCATCGAACTGCACATCATGGTCGGCAACGTCGCCAGTCAGCGGGCCGCGTTCAAGGCCGGGTTCACTGTGGACGGGAAGCATCGGCAGGCCATCCCCACCCGGGAGGGCACGCAGGCCGACAAGTGGGTGTTCTCCCGGGTTCCCGGCGATCCGCCGGGTCCGGTCGCGCGCGCGATCCCGGACCTGCCCGACGGGCGGCTGACCGACGGCGTCGTCACCTTGCGTCGGCTGGGCCCCGAGGACGTCGAGGACCACTTCGCGCACCGCAGCCTCGCCGAGGTGTGGGGGCGCAGCGTGCCGCCGGTGGAGCCGGATCGCCGCTTCACCGAACAGATCTGCGAGTTCGGCGCCGCCGAGCAGTGGCTGCACGGCGCGAACGCCTTCATGTCCATCAGGGACGCGCAGACCGACGCCTACGCCGGTGACTTCGGCGTGCACGTCCAGATGGGCCCGCCCGGTGAGGTGATGCTCAGCTACGCGCTGGGCCGCCAGGTGCGGGGCCGGGGCTTCGCCACCCGCGCGGTACGGCTGGCCAGCGCCTGGGCGATCGCGGAACTGGGTGCCCGGCGGGTGATGGCCGGGACGGCCGCCGACAACGTGGCCTCGCAGAAGGTGCTGGAGCGGGCCGGTTTCACCCGCGAGGGTGTGCAGCGGGCGCTGCTGCCGGGCATCAACGGCACCCGGGTGGACAACGTCTGCTGGTCGCTGCTGCCGGAAGAGCTGTAGATGGAGATCGCGGCGGCGACGCTCGCCTCCCCCGGCAGCCCCAACGACGACACCTACATCGCGGGTCAGGGTTTCGCGGCGGTCCTGGACGGAGCCACCGCGCCGAAGGACCGCGACAGCGGCTGCGTCCACGACGTCCCGTGGCTGGTGGCCCGGCTGTCGGGGCACCTGGCGGCGCTGTTGACCCACGAAGACCAGACGCCGCTGCCGCGGCTGCTGGCCGCGACGATCGAACGCACCCGCGCCGACCACGGCGACACCTGCGATCTGTCCAATCCGGACTCGCCGTCCAGTACCGTCACGGTGCTGCGCGAGGGACCCAACACGGTCGACTACCTGGTGCTGGGCGACTCCCCACTGGTGCTGCGCGGACCCGGCGACACGGTTCAGGCCATTGTCGACGATCGGGTCGAGCACCTGCCCAGCTACACCTACGAGGCGGTGGCGCGGCTGCGCAACAGCCCCGAGGGGTTCTGGGTGGCCAGCACCGACGTGGGCGCGGCCGGGCACGCGCTGACCGGCAGCCTGCCGCGCGGCGAGGTCACCCGGGCACTGCTGTTGACCGACGGCGCCTCCCGGCTGGCCGACCGCTACGGCCGCGACTGGCCGGACCTGCTGGTGACCGCCGAGAAGTCCGGCCCGCAGACGCTGCTCAACGAGGTGCGCGCCGCCGACGCGACCGCGCCCGCGTCGCGGGGCAAACGCTTCGACGACGCCACCGCGGTGTGGTGCCGGCTGGCCTGACACGGCGAAGGCCCCAAGCGCGTCAACGCTTGGGGCCCAAGAACTAGAGGCAACGCCTCGACTCACGTCACATCTGCAGTCGCAGGATGCCGTAGTCGAAGCCCTTGCGGCGGTACACGACGCTGGGACGCCCCGTCTCCTTGTCGTGGAACAGGTAGAAGTCGTGTCCGACGAGTTCCATGTGGAACAGCGCGTCGTCGACGGTCATGGGTTCACCGCGGTGTTCCTTCTCGCGGACGATCCGTCCGGGAAGGTGGTCTTCGACCAGACCCTCGTAGGGGTCCACGTCCTCACTGATGACCGGGCGAGCCTTGTTGCCGTTTCCGTTGCCGGCGATCATGGCGGTGGCCTGTCCCACCGAGACGGGGGTGCGACGACCGTGGTGGACCCGGCGCCGGTCTGCCGAGCGGCGCAGCCGCTCACCCAGCTTCGCCGCGGCGGCCTCGAAGGCGGCCGTGAAGTCCTTGTTGCATGCCTCGGCACGGATGACCGGCCCCCGGGAACGGCAGGTGATCTCCACCCGCTGGCACTGCTCGTGCTGTCGCCGGTTCTTCTCGTGGTGTAGCTCGACATCGATCCGAATCACCTTGTGATCGAACTTGTCGACCTTCTTCCGAAGCTTGTCCTCTACGAGTTGCCGGTAATGATCCGGAACCTCGACATTTCGGCCCGTAACGACGATTTCCACGCCAATACCTCCCACACGATCACCACGTGTCTAACCTGGAGTTTCCATGAACCGGACTTCCCGCGTGCCGCCTGACGGTTCGCGACCCTGCTCGGAGGCGGGATAACGGGAAGAATACTCTCTCCCTTCACCCGATCGCGCCTTGCGCGTAATCTTCCTGAGATCTCTAGACAGTAGCGCTTCCGGGCACAAATGTCATCGGGGGGAGGACCCTGTTTTTCTGGGGAAATGCCGTGATGTCGCCGCTACGGTCACCGCGCCGCGGGTTGGTACGCCGCTGCGCTGCAACGCCGTTTCGGCGGCTGTGAGCGTGGCCCCACTCGTGACGATGTCGTCGATGAGGATCACCCGGACCGAGGGTCGGCGGGCGGTGACCGCGCGCAGCGCCCGGACCCGGGTCGCGAGTGCCCGCAGTGACCGCTGTGCCACCTGAGCCCGCTCGGCCCGGCCCAGGTCCGCCGAATCGGGCCGGGATCGGCAGGCCAGCACCCGGGCCAGCCGCACGTCGGGCAGCAGCCGGGTCAGCTCGCGTCCCAGCAGCCCCACGTGGTCGAAGCCGCGGTGCCGCAGCGCCCGCCGGGTGGGCGGTACCGGAACCAGCAACAGCGGCGCGGTGGCGGCGCCGACGGCCGACAATGCCCGGGCCAGCAGCCGCGACAGCGGGACGGCCAGGTCCCGGCGCCGGTGTTCCTTGAAGGCCAGCAGGCACCGCCGCAGCACGCCGGTGTACTCCCCCGCCGCGGTCACCGGCGGTCCCCCGGAACCGGGCTCGGCGGCGACCGGCGCCAGCGAGTCCAGCAGTCGCAGGCAGCCGGGACACAGCGACCGGCCCGGGACCACGACCGCGCCGCAGCCGCCGCAGTCCCGGGGCGCCACCAGATCCCGCAACCGGTGCAGGGCCTCCAAAGCGGGTGTCGCGTGAATCGGCATGGGTCCAGGTCAACACGAGGACGACCCAGCCGCCACCGGGTTTCAGCAGGGGTTAAGGCGCCGTGAACGGGGCCATGCCCGCGGCGTCCTCCTTGCCGACCTGCACCGGGGAGACGTCGGTGTACAGGCGGTGGATGATGCCGTTGATCTGCAACAGCACCGGGTCACCGGCCAGGTCACTGGTGCCGCGGTCGGTGGCGGGTTTGCAGCGCACCGCCAGCGCGTCGGCGCGGGCGGTGTCGCCGGTGGTACCGGCGCGGGGTTGCAGGTAGGCGCCGTCGATCGACGCCTCCCACAGCCAGGCGTCCTCGCCGGACACCGCGCCGATCAACAGCAGGTGGGTCTCGCGGCTCCAGGCCAGGTCACCGACGTCGGTGACGGCCTCGGTCACCGCGACCGGGTCGCCGAGCTTGGGTTTGGAGTCCTCGTCGGGCAGCACCGTCGACAGCCAGGCGCGGCCCTCGGCGACGTAGGCGACCCGGCGGGCGTCAGGAGACAGCGCGAGTTCGGAGACCTCGCCCTGCTCCTCGTCGATGGACAGTTCCTGTCGCTTGCCGGAGTTGATGTTCACGGTGACCGGGGCGCCGTTGTCGAGCACCAGCAGGGTGTCATCGTCAAGCCACTGTGGATCTTCGAGGTGCGGGGAGCTGAACTTCTCCACCTTCTCCAGGTCACCGGCCGGGCCGACCAGCAGCCGCTGCCGCCCGGACTTGCCGGCCACCACGGCGATGCGGTTGCCCTCCCGGTTGATGACCGCCTCGCTGAGCCCGGAAGCCTTGGTGCCCACGTATTCGGCGTCGGGTTCGTTGGCGGCGACCTCGCCGTCGCTGATGAAGTAGGCCAGTCCCTCGGCGGAGTCGCGTTCCTCAGGGGTGTGCTCGCGGTCCGACCAGGCCGAGACCTCGCGGGTGAGCCGTTCCTGGCCGTCCACGTACAGGCTGAGGGTCTGGTCGGAGCTCAATCCCATGGTCCAGGCCAGTTGCGCGCTCATGGTCTCGCGGTCCTTGGCCGGTTGCGAGGCCGAGTCCACCGAGATGTCGACGGTGACCCGCTCGCCGCTCTTGGAGACCGTCACCGCCTTCTCCCGCGAGGTCCCCTCCGGGAACGCACTGGTCACCGTGGAGCTGATCCAGTCGGAGGGCCCGCCCAGCAGCCAGTCGGTCAGCTGCGGGTACCGGGCCTCGGAGTCCATCAGTTCCTTGGGCAGCCAGCGGGCGTCGGGCACCAGGGTGTCGTCGTGACTCGACGCCGCCGAGAAGTACAGCGGCGACATCCGGTACCCCTTGGCGAAGAAGTCGTCGCTGAGGTACACCTGCCGCGGCGCCTCGGTCAGGTGCCACACGTCGGTGGAACGTTCCCGCTCCAGCTCGAAGGTCTGCTTGAACTCGTCGTCGCCCGACCAGGGTTTGACCTGGCCGTTCTGGCCGTAGACGCCGACGATGGTGCCCTTCGCGGTCACCTTGGCGCTGTAGGAGTCCCCGTCGGAGGCGCGTTTGACGCCGTCGCTGGGGATGCGGACCAGCTGGATGCCCTCCGACGGCTCCGACCACTTCTGCTTGCCGTCGGTCTTGAGGAACCGGCCCAGCCGTTTGTCGCGGCCGTTGACGTCACCGGCGGCGGCGCCCAGGAAGTTGCGGACCGTGGTGATCTCCTTGGTGGACGGCTCCAGGGTCTCGACGTCGGAGGAGTCGCCGTTGCCGCTGTCCTGCTCCACCTTGTCCACCTGGGTGGAGGGCCCCGAGGACGGGACCCCGCAGCCGCTCAGGCCCAACAGCGCGATCACGGCGAGCAGCAGCGGGTCACGACGCCGGTTCATCGTCAGCTCCATCGCAGGGGTCGGCCGAGAAGTCCAGCGGCAGCGGCGGGACCAGCACCCGGTCCCCGGCCCGCAGTGGCAGGCTCAGCCGGAACACCGCGCCCCGGCCGCGTTCGCCGACGGCCGTAAGCGTTCCGTTATGCAGCTTGGCGTCCTCGGTGCTGATCGACAGCCCCAGACCGGTGCCGCCGGTCTGCCGGGCCCGGGAGGGGTCGGCACGCCAGAACCGGTTGAACACCAGTTTCTCCTCTCCGGGTTTGAGACCGATACCCCGATCTCGCACCACGATAGCCACCGCCGTGGCCGAGGCGTCCAGTCGAACGCACACCGGTTTCGACTCGGCGTGCTCGATGGCGTTGCCGACCAGGTTGCGCACGATGCGCTGCACCCGGCGGGCGTCGACCTCGGCGATGACCGGGGTGTCGGGGAAATGCCGCCGCACCTCGACGCCGCAGCGCCGCGCCAGCTGGTCGAAGGACTTGATGACGCTCTCGATGATCGGGCCCAGCTCCACCGCCTCGGTGTCCAGCTTCGCGAAACCCGCGTCGAAGCGGCTGATCTCCAGCAGGTCGCCCAGCAGTTCCTCGAAGCGGTTGAGCTCGTCGTGCAGCAGCTCGGTGCTGCGCGCCGCCGTGGGCGGGAAGTCGTGTTTGGAGTCGTACAGCAGGTCGGCGGCCATGCGCACCGTCGTCAACGGGGTGCGCAATTCGTGGGACACGTCGGAGGTGAACCGGCGCTGCAACCGTGACATGTCCTCCAGCCGCACGATCTGCTGGTGCAGGTTCTCGGCCATCAGGTTGAACGAACCGGCGAGCCTGGCCAGGTCGTCGGAGCCGCGCACCGTCATGCGCTCGTGCAGCAGCCCGGCCGACAGCCGCTGCGCCGTGCGGGCCGCCAGCCGCACCGGGATCACCACCATCCGGGTGACCAGGCCCGCGATGACGCCCAGCATCAGCACCAGTGCGATTCCGGACACGATGAGCGCGTTGCGCACCAGCGCCGCGGCCTCCTCCTCGGTGTCCAGCGGGAACAGGAAGTACAGCTGGTAGGCGACCTTGTCGGTGTACACCGGGGTGCCCATCACCAGGAACGGCCGCTCCTCCTTGCCGTCGGGGTTGATGTTGGCGTACTGGAACGCCAGGTATCCCTCGCTGACGTCGTGTTCGAGGTCGGTGGGGATCATCGGCTCGACGAACTCGGGTTCCTTGGGGCGCGACTCCATGGTGTTGGCGTTGACGGTGCGCAACAGCACGGTGGCCTGCTGGGTGCCGTCGCCGTCGCCGGAGTGCTCGGCGGCCAGCCCGGCGAGCTTGTTCTCCAGCGCCGGGTCGTCGGCGGACGGGACGGTGGCCAGGTCCTGCGCGATCTGCTCCCCGGCCTGTGTGACCTGCTGTTCGGCGGCGTTGAGGCGTTTCTCCACCATGCCGCCGGTGATCGTGGTGGCCACCACGATCCCGAACACCGCCACCAGCAGCGCCGAGACGATCAGGGTCGCGGTCACCACCCGCAGTTGCAGCGAGGAGCGGTAGGCGCGCACCACCGGCGCCGCGAACCGTCGGCCCCGGGCCAGCAGGAACCGGATCAGCCGCCGGGCCCGACGCACGGCCGCGCGCGTCCAGCCGCCGACGTCACCGTTCCACGCCTTCAATCAGGCCGTCCCCGCCTTATAACCGACCCCGCGCACGGTCTGGATGAGCTGCGGGTTCTCCGGATCGGGTTCGATCTTGGCGCGCAGCCGCTGCACGTGGACGTTGACCAGCCGGGTGTCGGCCGCGTGCCGGTAACCCCACACCTGTTCCAGCAGCACCTCGCGGGTGAACACCTGCCGGGGTTTGCGGGCCAGCGCCACCAGCAGGTCGAACTCCAGCGGCGTCAGTTTCACCTCGACGCCGTTGAGGGTCGCCGAGTGCGCGGGGACGTCGATGGACACCTGCAGGCCGGGCCGTCCGATCTGGAGCCGCTCGGGGGCGACGTCGTCACCGCGCCGCAGCCGGGCCCGCACCCGGGCCACCAGTTCCTTGGGCTTGAACGGCTTGATCACGTAGTCGTCGGCACCCGACTCCAGGCCGAGCACCACGTCGACGGTGTCGGACTTGGCGGTCAGCATCACGATCGGCACGCCCGACTCCAGCCGGATCTGCTTGCACACGTCGATGCCGCTCATGCCCGGCAGCATCAGGTCCAGCAACACCACGTCCGGACGGTGTTCGTGGAACGCCTCGAGCGCCTGTTCCCCGTCGGTGACGAACACCGGGGTGAACCCCTCGGTGCGCAGGACTATCCCCAGCATCTCCGCCAGCGCGGGGTCGTCGTCGACGACCAAGACCCTTGCTCTCATACACCCATTTCCATCCGCTACGCAGTGGTTATACAACCGTAGACATTAAACGCGTGCTCTACAGGATACGGCCACGGTAGAGCCTCGACGACGACCTCACCCCGGCTCACGGCCGTTGGAGGCCGGTATTGCCGACGCATGTCACACTAAACCTTCGTGCGTTCGTCCACGTCTGCGAAGGGAAGTCATGACCGGATCACCGGTGCTGCCGCTGCGGCCGTTGACGATCGGTGAACTCCTGGACGCCGCGGCGGCGGTACTGCGCAGCCGCTGGCGGTCGCTGTTGGGGATGGCCTTCGCGCTGGCGCTGGTCGAGCAGATCGGCATGACGACGCTGCGGCTGCTGACCGTCGACGAGGTCAAGCCCAAGTACACCGACCAGATCGTGGACAACGAGCTGCTGGCCTGGCTGTGGATCATGCTGGGGCTGACCACCGAGCTCATCTGCATCTCGCTGTTGTCGGGCCCGGCCACCCGGGTCGCGGTGGCGGCGGTGCGCGACGAGGACCCGGCCACCCTGCCCCCGACCGTCCTGGACTCCCGGCAGTGGGGTCCGGTGCTGCTGTTCTCGATGATCATCGGCGTGGCGGGGCTGGTGGCGGCGGTGCTGTGCGTCCTGCCGTGGTTCATGGTCTTCGCCCTGTTCGGACTGTCGATTCCGGCGCTGGTCGCCGACGGGCTGCCACCGGACAAGGCGTTCTGGCGGTCCCCCAAGCTGTTCAAACGTTCCAGCGGCCGCACCGCCGGGGTGCGGCTGATGGCCTATTTCACGTGGCTGATCATCCGGCTGGTGATCACCTGCGGCGCGGTGGTGCTGCTGGAGTCGGGTCTCATCGACTTCACCACCGTCCTGTTCGACTACTTCCTGGTGTTCCTGGGCGTGTGTTACCTCGCCGTCAACACCGCCGGTTATGCGATGCTGGCCTGCGTGGACGCGGTGCTGCACATCGAGACCCGGGTGCGCACCGAGGGCCTCGACGTGGTGGTGTCGCGGATGCGGGCCCGTGGCCAGCCGGTCGACATCTCGGCTCCGGAGGCGCGATGAACTGGTGGACGCACCCGGTCGCCGACATCGGCGACTGGTTTCCCGGCGGGCTGTACGGCCTCGGCCTGACGGTGCTGCTGATCGGCCTGGCCATCGGACTGCTGCTGCAACCGTTCGGGCTGTACCGTTTCAGCCACCGTTTCGCCAAAAAGGACAAACCGAAGGACGCCACCGACATCGTCGTGGCCGAACCGGTCGCCGACGAGGCGCTGCCGGAGCTGCCCTCCGACGCGCTGTTGGCCCGGGCCCAGCAGTTCATGGCCACCGGCGACTACCGCAACGCGGTGCGGGAATGGCTGCGGGTGGCGGTGCGGGACCTGGTGGAACGCGCCGTCATCGAACACCGTCCCGGTTGGACGGTCACCGAGCTGGCGCGGGCCGCCGGGCAGGCGCTGCCGCCGATCGCGGCCTCGCTGGACGAGGCGGCGCGGGTCTTCTCCGACATCTGGTACGGCGGTTACGAGGCGAACCTGGAGGCCGCCACCCGGATGCGGGACCTGCACATGACCATCACCGCCACCGTCTCGGCCAACCCGCCGGTCGCCACCGTCACCATGGAGGCGCCATGACCGCCGTCGTCGACACCGAGGTCCGGCAGCCGCAGCCCGAAGCGCCGCGCAAGCGGCCGCCGCTGCGTCGCCGTCACCTGCTGATCCCGCTGGCCGCCGCCGCGGCGCTGATCGTGTTCACCATCGTCGCCGCGTTCGTCGAGTCGCCGAGCCCCGGCTCCGACAGCTTCCTGTCGCCGCGCGCCGCCGGCGGCAACGGATCCTCGCAACTGGCCAAGAGCCTCGAGGAGAAGGACGTCACGGTGGACCGGTTCACCGACGCCGGTGACTCCTTCTTCGACGCCGCCTCCAGCGGCGACACTACCGTGTTCATCCCGGCCCCCGACTACCTCAACTCCTCCGAGATCTCGCGGTTGCAGGAAGCGGCCATCGCCGAGAACACCCGGGTGGTGTTCGTCGACCCGTCCCGGGACCTGTTGGGCTCACTGGGTTTGAGCGAGGCGGGCGCGCCGCGCATCGCCCCCAAGGTCGTGGCTCCGTCCGATGGCTGTGACCTGCCCGAGGCCGCCAAGGCCGGGGACGCGGGCATGCTGCGGCAGGCCTACGCCGAGGCCAAGTCCAGCGGCGGGCTCGAACTCGACCTGAACTGGCGAT
The DNA here is from genome assembly GCF_000024545.1 of Stackebrandtia nassauensis DSM 44728. GTDB lineage: Bacteria > Actinomycetota > Actinomycetes > Mycobacteriales > Micromonosporaceae > Stackebrandtia > Stackebrandtia nassauensis. The sequence continues at coordinate 1,935,891 of NC_013947.1, read as the reverse complement.
TCTGTTACGACGACGGACTGGCCTGGACCGGGACCGGCAGCATGTCGTTCGTGGTCGCCGGGGCCGCGGATCCGTTCACCGACGAGTACTTCGGCGAGGCCGGGAACGCGGAGCTGGCCACCGGGCTTTTGGGACAGCACCGCAAGGTGGTGTGGCTGGACAAGCATTCGCTGACCAAGGAACCGCCGCCCAGCGAGACCCTGCCCACGCCCGACGGCGACTACACCCCGCCGCCGGACCCCAGCCGCGACCCGATCGAATACCCCAACCAGGGGCAGACCAACCCGATCTACGACGCCATGCCCGCGTGGATGTGGGCGATGCTGCTCGGGGCGCTGGTGCTGGGCGTCCTGATGGCGCTGTGGAAGGGCCGACGGCTGGGGCCGCCGGTCACCGAACCGCTGCCGGTGACGGTCCCGGCCGCCGAGACCGTCCACGGCCGGGCCCGGCTGTACCGGCGCGCCCACGCCTACACCGAGACGCTGCGGGCGCTTCGTGCCGGTGCGCTGCACCGGATCCGGCCGGTACTGGGCCTGTCCTCACAGGCCGGTGACGCCGAGGTCGTCGAGGCGGTGGCGACGCGCACCGGCTGGCCGCGCGAGCACATCACCGCGACGCTCTACAGTACGCAACCGACCAACGAAGACGAGCTCTACAACGCGACCCAGGCGATCGACGCGCTGGTGTCGGCCGTGGAAAACGCGAGCCCACAAGGGAGTAACTGAGTGAATGACATATCGATGCCACTGCCGAACCCGCGCGAGGCACGGGAGGCGCTCGGCCTCTTGCGCAGCGAGGTGAGCAAGGTCGTCATCGGACAGGACGCCACCATCTCGGGCTTGGTCGTCACGCTGCTGTGCCGGGGACACGTCCTGCTGGAGGGCGTGCCGGGAGTGGCCAAGACCCTGCTGGTGCGCGCGATGGCTCAGGCGCTCTCCCTTGACACCAAACGGCTTCAGTTCACGCCCGACCTGATGCCCGGCGACGTCACCGGTTCACTGATCTACGACTCGCAGACCAGCCGGTTCGAGTTCCGGCAGGGCCCGGTGTTCACCAACCTGCTGCTGGCCGACGAGATCAACCGCACCCCGCCCAAGACCCAGGCGGCGCTGCTGGAGGTCATGGAGGAACGGCAGGTGACGGTGGAGGGGCTGCCGCGTCCGGTGCCCGAGCCGCTGTGCGTGGCCGCGACCCAGAACCCGGTCGAGCACGAGGGCACCTATCCGCTGCCCGAGGCGCAGCTGGACCGGTTCCTGTTGAAGCTGACCGTCCACACTCCCAGCCGCGAGGACGAGGTGACGATCCTGCGGCAGCACAACGCGGGCTTCGACCCGCACGACCTGGCCGCCGCCGGGGTCAAGCCGGTGGCCGGGGCCGCCGAGCTCAAGGCCGCCCAGCAGGCCGTGGACGCCGTGCAGGTCGCCGACGGCGTGCTGGCGTACATCGTGGACATCTGCCAGGCCACCCGGCAGTCGCCGTCGCTGTCGCTGGGCGCCTCGCCGCGCGCGGCCACCGCGATGCTGGCCGTCAGCAAGGCCTGGGCCTGGCTGGCCGGACGCGAGTACGTCACGCCCGACGACGTCAAGGCGCTCACCCACGCGACCCTGCGGCACCGCATCCAGGTGCGGCCGGAGGCCGAACTGGAGGGCGTCACGGCCGACAACGTGCTCAACTCGCTGCTGGCGACCGTCCCGACGCCGCGATGATCACCTGGCGTCCCGTCGCGCTGTTCGCGGCGTGCCTGCTGACCCTCCCGTTGTGGCCGTGGCCGTACGTGGGACTGCTGGTCATGCTCGTCATCACGGTGGGCATCTCGGTGACCGACGCGGTGCTGGCCGCCAGCCCCGGCAACGTCACCATGTGGCGCACCGGCGACTCGGTGACCCGGCTGGGCGGCACCGTCACGGTGACCCTGCACGTCCGCAACGACGGCGGCCAGGCCATCACCGGCCGGGTCCGCGACGCCTGGACCCCGTCGGCGGGAGCCCACGGCGAGGAGTACGCGCTGACGCTGCCGCCCGGCGCCACCGCCAAGCTGGCCACGACGCTCACCCCCACCCGGCGCGGCGACCGGCCCAGCGCCCGGGTCACGATCCGTTCCTACGGGCCCTTGGGTTTCGCCTACCGGCAGACCCCGCACAAGGCCGCCCGGCTGGCGACGCCACAGTGGAAGATCCGGGTGCTGCCGCCGTTCCACGCCCGCAAACACCTGTCGGAGAAACTGGCGCGGCTGCGGGTCATCGAGGGCGCGGTCGCGGTGCGCGGCCGGGGCCAGGGCACCGAGTTCGACGCGCTGCGCGAATACGTCGCCGGTGACGACGTGCGCTCCATCGACTGGCGGGCAACGGCCCGGCGACAGTCCATAGTCGTCAAGACCTGGCGGGTGGAGCGGGACCGGCGGGTGCTGTCGGTCATCGACACCGGCCGCACCTCGGCGGTGCGGGTCGGCGACGAACCCCGGCTGGACGCCCAGATCGAGGCCTGCCTGCTACTGTCCACAGTAGCCTCCTACGCCGGGGACCGGGTCGACGCGCTGGCCGTGGACACCGAGGTGCGCGCCGCGGTGGAGTCCGGCTCCGGCAAGACCGTGATGCCGCGCCTGATCCGGGCCATGGCACCGCTGCAACCGGCCCTGGTGGAGACCGACTTCGGCCTCGTGGTCAGCGAGGTGCTGCGCCGCGAGTCCAAACGGGCCCTCGTCGTCCTGTTCACCTCGCTGGAACCCGGCGCCATCACCGAATCGCTGCTGCCAGCGCTGCCGCAGCTGGCTGCCCGGCACAAGATCATCGTGGCGACGGTCGCCGACCCCGAGGTGGCCAGGTTGCGGTCCAGCCGTTCGGAGATGCTCGACATCTACCGGGCCGCCGCGGCCGAACAGTCGCTGGTGGAGCGTCGCAAGGTCGCCGCCGCGCTGGCGCGCCACGACGTCGAGGTCATCGACGCTCCCGCCGACCAGTTCGCCCCGGCCGTCGTCGACAAGTACTTGATGCTCAAGACGACCGGCGGCCTGTAACCGGAACGCTGTCACCAGGTGACCGGCAGAGCGTGCATGCCGTAGATGAAGGAGTCGTGCTTGAACGGCAGCTCCTCCTCCGGCACGGCCACCCGTAGGTCGGGGATCCGGTCGAACAGCGTGCGGTAGACGATCTCCAGTTCCAGCCGGGCCAGGTTCTGGCCGAGGCACTGGTGCACCCCGTATCCGAAGGCCAGGTGGTGCCGGGCGGCGCGGTGGATGTCCAGGGCGTCCGGGTCCTCGAAGGCGGCCTCGTCGCGGTCGGCCGAGGCGGTCAGCAGGATGACGCCCTCGCCCTCACGGATGGTGACACCGCCGACCTCGATGTCGGCCAGCGCGGTGCGGGCGGGGACGAAATCGGCGATCGTGAAGTACCGCAACAGTTCCTCGACGGCGTTCGGCCACAGTGAACTGTCGGCCTTGAGTTCGTCGAGCTGCTCGGGGTTGTTGAGCAGCGCGACGGTCCCCAGCGAGATCATGTTGGCGGTGGTCTCGTGGCCCGCCAACAGCAGCAGCCGGGCCAGGTCGCGGGTCTGGTCGTGGTCGTATTCGCCGGTCTCCCGGGTCTTGACGATGAGCCTGCCGATCAGGTCGTCGCCGGGTGCGGCCTCGGCCCGGGTCACGAGTTTGTCCATATAGTTCGACAGGTCTGACAGCGCGGCGTGCCGCTGCTCCGGTCGCAGCGTCAGGTTGAGCATGGCGCCGGACCGTTCCTGGAAGAAACCGTGGTCGGAGTACGGGACGCCGAGCAGGTCGCAGATCACCAGCGACGGCACCGGCATCGCCAGTGACGCGACCAGGTCCACCGGTTTCTCGGCTGCCAGCATCGCGTCGATGTGCTCGTCGACGATCCGCTGGATGCCCGGACCCATGCCCCGGATGCGTTTGACGGTGAACTCGGTGATGACGGGGCGGCGCAAGGCGGTGTGCTCGGGCGGATCGAGCCCGATCAGCGAGGGCGTCACCTTCAGGTCGGGTGCCTCACGCATCTCCACGATCGACGGGAAACCCGGGTTCTCGCGGCTGATGGACAGCCGGGGATCGGCCAGCAGCGCGCGGGCGTCGGCGTGCGAGGCCACCAGCCACGCGGAGCGCCCGGAGGGCAGCGTCACCTGGGAGATGGTGGGGGCGGCGCGCAGTGCGGCGTAACCGTCGGGAGGGTCGTACGGGCACGAACGCGCCATCGGGAATGCGTTTCGGGGGGTCGAGGCGGTGTCTGTCATCTGGACACTCCAATCGCGACATATGCTGGCGAACTTCGTTCGCCTGTGCGCCAACATATGTCGCGAAACTTGGAGAATCCGCGAATTCTCAGGCGGCTCTCAGCTGTAGTCGTAGAAGCCCTTGCCGGTCTTGCGGCCGTGGTCGCCCGCGGCGACCATGCGCGACAGCAGCTCCGGCGGGAAGAACTTGGAGTCGCCGGTGTCGTTGTAGATGTTCTCGGTCGCGTGGCGCAACACGTCCAGTCCGGTCAGGTCGGTGGTGGCCAGCGGCCCCATCGCGTGGCCGAAACCGAGTTTGCAGGCGACGTCCAGGTCCTCGGCGGAGATGACGCCGTTCTCCACAAGCGACACTGCCTCCATGACGAGGGCGCAGATGAGCCGGGTGGTCGCGAAACCGGCGACGTCGCGGTTGACCACGACGCAGGTCTTGCCGATCTCCTCCGCGAAGGAGCGGGCGGTGGCCAGGGTGGCGTCGCTGGTCTTGAGGCCCCGCACCAGTTCGCACAGCTTCATCATCGGGACCGGCGAGAAGAAGTGGGTTCCCACAACGGATTCCGGGCGCGAGGTGACCGCGGCGATCTGGGTGATCGGGATGGCCGAGGTGTTGGTGGCCAACACCGTCGAATCACGACAGATCTTGTCGAGCTCGGTGAAGATGTCCTGTTTGACGTCGAGGCGCTCGAAGACGGCCTCCACGACGATGTCGGCCTCGGCGGCGGCGTCCAGGTCGGTGGTGGTGGTGATGCGGCCCAGCGCTGCCTCGGCGTCGGCGGTGCTGATCTTGTCCTTGGCGGCGAACTTCTCCAGGGAGCCGCGGATGTTGGCCACGCCCCGCGCCGTCGCCTCGTCGGTGAGGTCACGCAACGTGACCGTCCAGCCCGAGACCGCCGCGACCTGTGCGATGCCCGAGCCCATGAGGCCCGCACCGATGATCGCTACCTGACCTGCCATACCGTCCTCCTATTACCTGTGAGTAGCACCGTCGACCTTAGCGGCCACTCAGCTGGCGGTAGGGTCGGCCCATGACCGTGCGCCTTACCAAGATCTACACGAAGACCGGTGACCAGGGCACCACCGGACTGTCGGACTTCAGCAGGGTCCCCAAGACCCACCCGCGCATCACCGCCTACGCCGACGTCGACGAGACCAACGCCGCGCTCGGGGTCGCGCTGGCGCTGGCCGAGTACCCGGCGGAGATCCGGGAGGTCGTCGTCGCCGTCCAGAATGATCTGTTCGATGTGGGCGCTGACCTTTCCACTCCGGTGGGCGAGGACCCGAAGTATCCGCCGCTGCGGATCACCGACTCCTATGTGGCCCGGCTTGAGGAGTGGTGCGACCTCTACAACGAGCAGCTGCCCAACCTGGAGTCGTTCATCCTGCGCGGCGGCACCCCGGCGGCGGCCCTGTTGCACCAGGCCTGCGTGATCGCCCGACGCGCCGAGCGCAGCACCTGGGCGCTGCTGTCGGCCGAGCCCGAGTCGACCCACGCGCTGCCGGCGACCTACCTCAACCGACTGTCCGATCTGCTGTTCGTGCTGGCCCGCACCTGCAACGACGGCGACGACGTGCTGTGGAAGCCCGCCAAACACGCCTGATCGGGGTGTGACTTGGGCTAATTCGGTCGCTTGTGTCATACCGGCCACATAATCTGGCGGGCATGACAGACGCGATCATCGCTCGCGGCCTCGTGAAGACCTACGGGTCGGTCAAGGCCGTCGACGATCTGGATGTGGTGGTTCCCGAGGGGACCGTCATGGGGCTCCTGGGGCCCAACGGTGCCGGGAAGACCACCACGGTGCGCATGCTCACCACGCTCATCGCGCCCAATGAGGGCGAGATAACCATCAAGGGCATCGACGTGGTGGCCAAACCCAACAAGGTCCGCGAGATCATCGGGGTGTCGGGGCAGTATGCCGCCGTCGACGAGAACCTCACCGGTTACGAGAACCTGGAGATGGTGGGGCGGCTCTACCACCTGGGCAAGGCCAAGGCCCGCAAACGGGCCCACGAACTGCTGGAGCGTTTCGACCTGACCGAGGCGGCCAACCGTCCGTCCAAGACGTACTCGGGCGGTATGCGGCGGCGGCTCGACCTGGCCGGTGCCCTGGTCGCCGCTCCCCCGGTGCTGTTCCTGGACGAGCCGACCACGGGGCTGGACCCGCGCAGCCGGGTCGGCATGTGGGACGTCATCAACGAGCTGGTGGCCGAGGGCACCACGCTGCTGCTGACCACCCAGTACCTGGAGGAGGCCGACGAGCTGGCCGAGGACATCATCGTCATCGACCACGGCAAGGCCATCGCGCACGGCACTCCGGACCAGCTGAAGCGCCAGATCGGCGGGGAGCGGCTGGAGATCACGCTGCACTCCAAGGCCGACGCCTCGGCGGTGGTGCAGACCGTCGACGCGCTGGGCATGTCGGGTTACACCGTCGACGACGAGACCCACAAGATCTCGATCCCGGTCACCGACGGCACCGAGGCGCTGTTCGAGGCGGTGCGGCGGTTGGACGAGGCGTCGGTGAAGCCCGCCGACATCGGCATCCACCGACCCACGCTCGACGACGTGTTCATGCGACTGACCGGCCACGCCGCCGAAGAGTCCGAGGACGAGGAGACCAAGGCATGAGGGAGCGCAGCGAGCGAATGAATGAGCACAGCACCGCCGGTCTTCGTGCCGACGAGCGAAGCGAGGACGCACGATGACCGCACTCGTAGACGGCTGGGTCGTCGCCAAGCGCAACCTCATCAAGATCAAGCGCGTCCCGGACCTGCTGATCTTCTCCACCATCCAGCCGATCATGTTCGTGCTGCTGTTCGCCTACGTGTTCGGCAGCGCCATCAAGGTGCCCGGCACCAACGACCCGGCCGCGTACCGGGAGTTCCTGATGGCGGGCATCTTCACCCAGACCGTCGCCTTCGGTTCCTCGCTGACCGGCATGGGGCTGGCCGAGGACATGACCAAGGGAATCATCGACCGGTTCCGGTCGCTGCCGATGTCGCGGGCCGCGGTCCTGATCGGACGTACCACCTCCGACCTGCTCAACAACGTGCTGGTCGTGGCGGTCATGGTCGCCTGCGGCCTTCTGGTCGGCTGGCGCACCCACACCAACGTCCTCGACGTGGTGGCCGGTTTCGGGCTGCTGTTCCTGTTCGGGTACGCGATGAGCTGGATCTCGGCCACGATCGGCCTGTCGGTCAAGAGCGTGGAGGTGGCGCAGTCGGCCGGGTTCATCTGGATGTTCCCGCTGACGTTCCTGTCCAACGCGTTCGTGCCCACCGAGGGGATGCCCACGGTGCTGCGGACCATCGCCGACTGGAACCCGGTCTCGGCGATCGTGCTGGCACTGCGGCAGCTGTGGGGCAACCCGGGGGTCGAGCCGACCGGTTCGGGCTTCCCGGTGGAACGTCCGGGGCTGTACTCGCTGCTGACGATCGTGGCGATCCTGGTGATCTTCGTGCCGCTGTCGATCCGCGCCTACCGCCGCGCCGCCAGCCGCTAGCCGGTCACCGGCTGACGCCGGACTCAGTCATTGTCGAAAAAGTCGGAGGCCGCCCCTGGTCCCGGGGACGCGGCCGGCCTCCAGCCACGCTCACAAGCTAATCGTTGTCAAAGAAGTCGGAGGCCGCCCCCGGTGGGGCGGCCTCCAGCCACGATAGGAATCCGTTGAGCGCCGAGCGGGTCATGGCGATCTCGACTTGCTCGTCCGGCGCTTTGCAACACAGGATGACGACACTGGACGGGAATACCTGCCGCTCCGCCCCCACTGGTTCCCGGCGCTGCTCGACCTTGAGGTCGGCGCGGTCCAGGGTGAGTCGGGGGCGGACGGCGTAGCTGAACATCCGGTACCACGACAGCCGGCCGGAGTTGAACTTCGCGAAGCCGGGCGCCCAGCCGCGTCCGGGGACGCGCTGGTAGATGCGCACGGCCATCGCGATGGCGCCGCCCTTGGTGAGGAAGGAGCGGCGCACGAACAGCAGGGCGAGGGCGAGTCCGGCGAGCACGGGGATCGCCGCGATGGCCGAAATCGTCTCTATCAACTACCGACCCACCTTCACCCGTTGTCGCCGCGGTCAGGAAGCCGTGGTTTGTGCTGGCTCGCAGGTTTCCGCCAGCACGGTGGCACCGGTTCCGGTGACCGAGAGGAAGCCGCCGTTGACCTGGTAGGCGATCTCCTCACCGGATTCGGTCTTGATGCGGACGGTGCCGGGGTCGGCGAGCTGGCCAAGCAGCGGGGCGTGACCGGGCATGACACCCAGTTCGCCTTCGGTGGTACGGGCGATCAGCATCGTGGCTTGACCGGTCCACACCTTCTCTTCCACGGCAACCAGTTCGACGGTCAGCGTCTTAGCCACAATGCTCCTCTTATTACTACGTGAATCTCCACGGGCGGTGCCTGCGAGTTTAGCGGCATCTTCACGCATCACCAATGCGCGGTACCGCGGCTGTCTTGCGGGTCTCCCCCTTACACGCGCAGCGGGTCGGGATAGTCGATGCCGCGCAGCTCGGGAGGCAGGTGGCCGACGTCGTTGTAGGTGATGACGCGGGGGCCGGAGTCGGAGCTGTAGCGGATCACCGTCAGTCCACAGTGATAGTCGACGGGGCGCAGCCAGCCGTGGGCGGGTGCGTCCATGGCGCTGGCCACGAAGTAGTTGATCAGGTTGCCGTGGCTGACGACCAGTTCCGTGGTGTCGGTGTCGGTCACCGTGGTGTAGCGGTCGACGGCGGATTTCGCCTGGAGCGGGCCTTCGGCGCGGACCTCGTCGGGCAGCTGCGCGAAGAAGTCCTGCTGGCTGCTGGTGAGGACGTCGTCGTCGGGGATGGTGGGGATGCACTCGCGCAACAGTTCGTCGGCGTGCCGGGGGATGCCGGAGAACCGGAAGGCGAGGACATCGGCGGTCTGGACGGCGCGCAGCGCCGTGGAGTGGTGCACCACGTCGAAGGGCACCTCGGCGAGCCGGTCGGCCAGCAGCGATGCCTGCTGGCGGCCCAGGTCGGTGAGTCTGCCGTCGTCGACCGAGCCGTTGGGGTCGTGCTCGTAGGCACCGTGTCGCACGAGGTACAGCAGGCGATGCTGGGGCATGTGTGGTCGGAGTCCTCTCAACGCGGGGGCGCGGGCACGCACACATTAACTGATTTGAATGCGTGACCGCGCGGTACGCGTGAGGATTCCGGCCGGTCAGAAGCTCTTGGAGTGCCGCGACGCTCAGGTGTCGGTGTCGCGGCGGGCCTCGGCCTGTTTCAGGCACAGCCCGGCTATCGCGTTGGCGAACGACCAGATGTCGGTTTCGATGCTGATGGCGTAACCGGCGCCACGACGGGTGTGCTCGCTGTCGGGTTCGCGGTTCAGCTGGTTCATGGCGCTTTCGCGCAGCGACGTGGCTTCGACGCCGCATTCCACCACCCCCGACCACAGCTCGGGAGAGACGTTTCCCTCCTGCAGCTCCGCCCGAAACCCCCGCAGTCGTTCTCGGAGCGTCACCAGTCGCGCGGCGGTATCCGGCTGAATCCCGGGACAATCGGCATCCACGAGGGGTACCTTCCTTCCTGCGGCCGGGCGTTTGTCGAATCAACACGCTACGCCGAGATCACCCGAAACGTCCACCTCGTGATCACGAATTGGCGACCCCGTCTTCATTCGGGGCTGTCTCATGGCCGCTTTGTGGATGGGAATGGCCGGTTCGGGCCATCGTGTGCGCCAAATATGCGACGCCTGTCATAGCTTGGTATTTCCCTTAACCCTCACCCGGAGGAATGAAACATGCCCCCTTCGACGCCCCGGTCGCCGAAGTTCAGCCGACGGGGTCTGCTGGCCGCCGGCGGCGGCGCGACTGTCCTAGCTGGACTTGGTGCCAGCTTCGGTCTCGGTGCCGCTTCCGCCTCGGCCGACACGGCGGTGCCGCCGTCCGGCAAGTTCGACCTGACCGCCCCGTCCAACCGTCTGTTCTGGAAGAAGCCGCTGCACAACGTGACGGTGATGCAGTGCTTCAGCTTCGACAACGCCAAGGGGCACCTGTACACCCTGCAGGTGACGCAGGGCAGCTCGCCCGCGCAGGGGAATCTCACCATGACCCAGCTGGATCTGACCGGCAAGAAGCTGGGACGCATGTACCTCAAGGGTTTCGGACACGGGATCTCCTTCGGGGTGCAGCCGACGTCCAGCGGTCCGGTCATGTGGACCGAGGCCGTCATCGGTCCCGGCGACCGGGCCACGAAGGTGTGCCGGTTCAGGTTCCGCAACACCACCACACCGATCACACAGGACGACGTGGAGCTGTTCACGCCGATCGAGGGCATGCGCAGCGCCTCGTGTTCGCTCGACCTGGACCACAACACCATCGCGGTGCGGTACATCAAGGACGGCCTGGACTCGATGCACGTGTCCCTTTACGACTTCACGAAGTTCGCCGCCGGGGACTTCTCCGCTCCGCTGACGGACATCAGCCTGGGCCAGGTGCATCCGCCCGGGATCACCCCACAGGGCTATCAGCACTATGGACAGCACCTGTACCTGTTCCAGGGCAACGCCTACTACTACGACGAGGGCACCGCCGAGGAGCACTGCGACGTCACCCACCCCGACGGGGAGCTGGACGGCAACGCCAAGGTCAGCCGGATCAACTTCAACGACCCCTCCGACCACGAGACCCATCTGACCAAGGCCGGGTTCTCGCTGAACTTCCGGGAACCGGAGGGCCTGGGACTGCTCAAACTGGACGGCAAGCCGCGGCTGTGCATGGGTTTCGCCTCCGGTTGCGCGGGTTCCCGGCTGGCCAACGTCTACTACAAGGATTCGGACCCGACGTGAGGAGAGGTTTCACAGCCGGTATCGCATGGCGATGTCCCCGGCATTGCGCACCGGAGCCGCGACCTCGGCGAATCCGGAGCGCCGATAGGCTCGGCAGGCACTTTCGTTGTGCGGCATGACCTCCAGGTAGAGGTCGGTGCAACCCTGTTCGCGTGCCCAGGCGGCGACCGCGTCGACGAGCAGCCCGGCCAGGCCGTGGCCGCGTCCAGCGGAGCCGACCCACATGGAGATCAGCTCGGCCTGGCCGTCGAGGTGTTCGGGACGTACGCCCGCCACCAGGCCCACCGGCTCCTCGTCCAGATAGGCGGCGAAGACGGCGCCGTCGGGCCAGTCCCGCCACTGCTGTTCGGTGCGCGCGGCCGAGTCGGCGTAGTTGCCGCCGAACCACTGTTCGTCGGCCTTCAGCGCCGCCAGCCGCAGCTCGCGTTTGATCCGCCAGTCCTCGGGGCCGAGCCCGCGCACACTCACCCGGTTGTCATCGCTCATGAGCAGTGATCCTGCTGGGCGGCGGCCGGAACGTCAACGGGTTTAGGCAGGGAAAGGCGACGCCCGGAACACCCCGATCCGGACGCCGCCTTGATCATCGCCGGTTCACTTACCGGCCTGCAGTGCCTTCCAGGTCTCGGCGTTGACGACACCGTTGGCCTCGACACCGGCGGCGGTCTGGTAGTCGGTGACGGCCTGCTTGGTCTTGGGACCGAACTGGCCGTCCTGGGACACCTCGGCGCCCAGGGCGGCGGTCAGGGCACGCTGCACCCGGGACACGTCGGCACCGGAGGAGCCCTCCTTCAGTTCCGGGGTCTCCCCCATCGACAGCAGCGCGGTCCAGGTGTGTTTGTCGACCTTGCCGCTGGCCTCCAGACCGACCTTGGTCTGGAACTCCTTGGTGGCCGTGACGGTCTTGTCGTCGAAGCTGCCCGAGGGCTTGTCACCGGTGGGGAAACCGGCGTCGGCCAGCAGGCACTGGGCCGCGCGAACTTCGGAGCCCTTGGAGCCGGTGGCCAGATCCGGGTAGGCCTTGAATCCGTAACCGGCGCAGCCGCCGACGAGTTTGTTGGCCGCTTCGCTGCCGAGGCTCTCCGATTGTGCCGGGTCTTCGATCGGAGTGGCCTTGACGCCGGGGAACAGGATGAAGTCGACGACCTTGCCGCTGACGCCGCCGGTGGCCGGGTCGGGGTCGATGCCCAGTGCCTCGGCCAGGGCGTAGGAGCCCTCACCGATGATCGGCTTGGGTCCCAGGTCGCCGACGACGGCGTAGACGACCTTGTCCTCGTAGGTGACGGCGGCGACGGTGCCGCCCTCGATGCCCTCGCCCTTGTAGTCCCACTTGTCGCTGGGCAGCGGGACGACGATGTGCGGCAGGGTCGCCGAGTTCAGCGGCTGACCGTCCGACTGCGGGAACGCGGTCTCGTTCTGCCAGGACGGGTCGGTGTTCTCGTTGCACTCGTCGGTGCGCTGGCCGTCGCAGTCGATGTCGAAGTCGCTCTTCCAGTGGACGGCGCCACCGGCGGACTTGCACACCGGGATGCTGCCGGAACCGTCGGCGTCCTCGGCGTACTCACCGTTGGACAGCTGGGTGTCGCAGCCGTTGACGGCCTCGCGCAGCTGGTCGGCGGTGGGTCCTTCGGCCTTGCCGCCGCCGTCGTCGGTGCCCGAGGCGAAGGCCCAGGCTCCGGTCAGGGACGCGGCGAGAGCCACCACGCCCGCCACGGCGATCAGTGATCGTCTCATGTGTTTACTCCTTTGGGGATCGAGTGGTACGTCTCAGCAGGCGTAGCCGCCGCCGACCTCGCAGTAGCGGATGTGGAGGTGGTTGTCGTGGTTGGCGTATTCGCTGGTCAGACCCTCGGCGATCAGCTTCGGGTCATTGAAGAGGATGAAGACGACGTGTCCGGAGGCGGCGGCGCGGATGTCCTTGACCAGCTGCCGGGTGGCGTCGCGGTCGTATTCGGCCGACTCCCAGGTGATGCGGTCGGCCTCGCACTGCTTGGAGTCGCCGCGGATCGGCCACACGTCGACGTCGAGGCCGACCTCGTGGCTGCCGTGTCCGGGGATGTCACCGCCGTGCTCGAAACCGATGTCGCCCACTGGAAGCGGGCCGTTGCCGGATTCGGCGAAGGTCTTGGCGCCCGCCTCCAGCTGTCCGACGGCCGAGGCGGTGCCCCAGTCGGCCTTGCCGTTGCCGTCCGGGTCCTGGTCGCACAGGGTCCCGGCCTCGAAGTCGGGATAGTCGAAGTGCCACACCAGGTTGCGCCAGGTCTCGACGTTGACCGCGCCGGTGGCGGAGATCTTGGCGTGCTCCTGGAACTTCCTCACCTCACCGGCGAGCGCGTCGTCGAAGGTCCCGTTGACCTCAAGGGACAGTCGCTGTTTGGCGTTGAGCTGCACCTGAAGCGCCTTGACGGCCTCGCCACTGGCGCCGGTCTCCAGGTTGGGCGCCAATGCCTCCCAGGTCTTGGGGCCGACGATGCCGTCGGCGTCCAGGCCCTTGGACTCCTGGAACTTCTTGACGGCCGATTCGGTGGCCGCGTCGAAGGCGCCGGTGGCCTCGACCTGGTGTCCGGCCTGGGCGAGCAGGTGCTGGACCGACAGGGTGTCGGCGCCCCGGTTGCCGAGGTTCTGCATGTGGAACGCGGCGTTGGGGTACGCGGAGGCGGAACCGGGGACCAGCGTCCACGTCAACGCGGCGGCCACGGCGACCGCCAGCAGCGAACCGATCAGGTGGCGACGTTTCATCGGGGCGTCCTCACGGGGTGGGGGGCATCACGCGCGTCAATCTATAGCGGATATAAGTGCACGTCAACGCGCGAGTACCGGGTATATCCCCATGTCAGGACGGTGCGTGTGGTCCGGTTATGGGGCGTTGTGGACCGGCTGTAACCCTGGGTGCCGTGAGGGTGCCCGCTTCGGGCTATTTGTCCCGGGACATGGCGAAGCCCTTCATGAACGGCCGCTGCAACGCCAGGAACACCAGGATCGGTGGTATCGAGGCGATCAGCGCGCCCATCATGAGCGGGCCGTAGGCCAGGCCCTCACCGGCCTGCTGCAACGAGGCCAGCCCCTGCTGCACCACCCAGTCCGACTCGTCGTTGACCGTCAACAGTGGCCACAGGTACATGTTCCAGCCGTACAGGAACTCGATGACGGTCAGCGCGCCGATCACGTTCCACGACACCGGGATCAGCACCTTGAACAGGAACTGCATCGGGTTGGCGCCGTCCAGTTGCGCCGCCTCCGACAGGTTCGCCGGCAGGTTGGCGAAATGCTGCCGGAACAGGAAGGCGGCGGTGGCCGAGGCCAGGAACGGGATCGTCAGACCGGACAGGTTGCCCGACATGCCCAGGTCGTCGACGATGCCGAACAGCGCCAGGATCGAGATCTCGGTGGGCATCATCAACGTGACCAGGACGCCGAAGAACACCAGCCACCGGCCCGGGAACCGGAAGTACACGAAGGCCAGACCGGCGAGCAGACCCGTGACGGCCTTGCCCCCCGAGATGATGACGGCCATGAGCACCGAGTTGAGCATGAAGGTGCCCAGGTTTCGCTTGTTCCACACCACATCGAAGTTGTCGGCCAGCGACGATCCGGGCCACAGCTGCACGTTGGCCATCTCGGAGTTGTTCTGGGTGGCGATCAGCAGCGCGTACACCACCGGGGCGCACAGCACGAAGCAGATGACGATCAGTGCCACGTGCAGCCGGACGGTGCCGCGCCGTCGGCGGACCGGACGCGGTTCGGTCTCGGGGCTGTCGGCGATTGTCGGGGTCAGTGCCATCGTCAGTCCTCAGGCTCCGTAGTGGACACGTCGTCCGGTGACCCGGAACTGCCAGGCGGTCACGGCCAGCACCATCGCGAACAGCACCAGCGAACCGGCGGCCCCGGCGCCGATGTTGCCCTCGGCCTGGCGGATCACGTCGGTGAGGGCGTCGCGGGTGGCACCCGAGGGCCCGCCCCGGGTCATGTTGTCGATGGTTCCGAAGATCTGGAAGAACGCGTAGGTCACGTTGGTCACGATCAGGAAGAACGTGATCGGGGTGAGGCTGGGGATGATGAAGTGCCGCAACCGTTGCCAGGCGTTGGCGCCGTCCAGTTTGGCGGCCTCCAGCATGGACGTCGAGACGTTCTGAAGCCCGGCGATGTAGAACAGGATCGTGAAGCCCAGGGTCTTCCAGACGCTGGTCACGATGATGACGATCCGGGCCATGGTGGCGTCCTCGGCGAAGTTCTGCATCTGCCACGGCGTCAGCAGCTCGTAGAGGTAGCCGATGATGCCGGTGGAGGGGTCGAACATGACGAAGAACAGGATGCCCGCGATGGGCGGGCTGATCGCGAACGGCCAGATCAGCAGCGTCCGGTAGACGCCGCGGCCCTTGATGGGCTGCGAGACCAGCAGCGCGATGCCAAGGCCCACCAGCAGTCCGACGATGACGGTGCCGCCCGCGAGGATCATCGTGGTCACGTAGACCATCCGGTACTGCGGTCCGAAGACGGCGGCACCGGCGGCCACGACCGAGATGCCCAGCAGCCAGCCGCGCAGCCGCCGCAGTCGCGCCGTCGCGTCACCGACGCCCTGCGGGTCGAGCCGCGCCGCCGTGAACCAGGCGATGGACACGACCACCAGGGCGGCGACCGGAACCACCAGCCACCATTCCAGGCTGGGACCCAGCAGCGCCGTGTAGTTGTCGACGCATTTGAAGACCTCGCGCCTGGCGCCGCGCTTGGTGAGCAGTGTGGACAGCCGGAAGGTCTCCAGCAGCGGCCAGTACAGGAAGATCGCCAGGATCACCAGGCTGGGCAACAACAGCACCCACGGGATGATCGGTCTGCCGCGCCACGCCCCGGCCTCCTCCCCACCATCGAGGTTGGACAGTCCGCCGGGCTGGCTGAGCGCCCGCCCCACCCAGGTCACCAGGGCGATGGTCACGGCGGCACCACCGGCGAAGGCCAGGGTGCCGACCGCGAAGTCCATCGTGGTGCGTCCGGGTTCGAAGGTGCACGACTGCAACGGCACCATCGTCAACAGCGGGCCCAGCGCTCCGGCGGGGGCGACGATCAACGCCCCGGTGCGCCCGCGCAGACCGGCGGCCCGCCAGGCCGCCATGCCCACGAGCGCACCGGCCAGCGTTGTGACCGCGAACAGCGGCCACATCAGGGGATACAGCGCCACGCTTCTCCTTAACGATGGTGGAACTCCGGTGCGAGCCGTCAGCCCGCGCTGAGCTCGTTGTAGTCGTCCAGGAGCTTCTGGCAGGCCTTCTCGGCTTCCTTGAACCGTTCGGCCGGATCATCACCGTTGTTCATGATGTCCTCCATGGCCTGTTGCATCTCCTTGCGGATGGCCACGAAGTTGCCGACGATCGGTCCGGTGGCGGCCGGGGAGCCGTCGGTGGCGGCCAGCTGCTCGATGGCGACCTTGTGGTGCGGGTTGTCGTCGAACCACTTCTCCTTCTCCAGGAGTTCCTCGGCGCTCTTGGTCACGGGGACGTAGCCGGTGATCTTGTGCCAGTCGGCGGCGTTCTCGGGGTTGTTGATGTACTGCATGAAGGCCAGCGCGCCGTCGGAGGTCTTCTTCTCCAGGCCCGCGGTCATCCACAGTGTCGCGCCGCCGATGAAGTTGCCCGAGTAAGGGGCTCCCTTCTTCAGCGGCATCTTGGTGACCTCGAAGCCGAAGTCGGATTCCTTGGCCTGCTTGGCGACCACCGAGGCCTCCGCCGAGGAGGTCATCATGAACGCGACCTCCTGACCGGTGAAGTTCTTGGTCGGGGTGATCCAGTCCTCCTGCTTGCCGGAGTACGAGTACTGCTTCTTCTTCGACATGTCGGCCCACACCTTCGCCCAGGCCAGGAACTTGTCACTGGTCAGGTCGATCTTGGTGGCCCGGCCGGAACGGCCGTTGTCCTTGTTGACCAACAGCCCGCCCTGCTCGGCCAGCGGCTGCTCCAGGAACCACGCCTGGTTGGGCCAGGTGATGCAGTTCTTGGGGCCGTCCTTCATCTTGTCGATCTTGTCGCAGGCGGCCTGGAGGTCCTCCCAGGTCTTGGGGGCCTCCTTGATCTTGGCCTTCTTCAGGATGTCGGTGTTGGAGTAGAACACCGGGGTGGAGGTGTTCCACGGCATCGACGCGAACTCGCCGTCCAAAGTGTAGTAGTTGCGGGTGGCGTCGATGACGTCGTCGAGCACCACCTTCTCACCGAGGATCTCCTTGCGCCCGTCGATCTCCTTCTCCACCGAGGCGAACAGCGGCTCCCCCTCGCTGTTCACGGCGTCGCGCGACTCCTGGGTCGCGGCCTCGAAGTTCTGCGCGATCGTCGGCGGCTCACCCTGCTCGGCCGCGGCGGTCAGTTTGTCCCACAGCGTCGGGTAGTCCTTGTACGGGGTTATGTTGACCTTGTATCCGGGGTGCTCGTCCTCGAACTCCTTGGCGCGGTCCTTCATCCAGTCCAGACGGTGGTCGACGAATCCGATCCATACGTCGATCTCACCGGGGTCCTTCTCTTCACCGGCGCAGGCTGTCATTCCACCGAGAAGGGCGGCGATCAGCGCGGGGGCGAGGAGGGCACGTGCACGTCTCATTGGTCCTCCCGGAGGGGATGGTGGGCGTTTATGTGCGGACCTTACACATAAAGATCAAGTCTTGACAATCCCGGAAGGTCAACGAACGGCAACAGAGTCAGAAGAGGACGGACCGCGCCCGCGCCAAAGCGGCCTCGACTTGGGAAACGGCCTCGGGACCGGGATCGACGGCCACCAGGTCGGCGGCGACGACCTTGAGCTGGTCGGGCAGCGCGGTGTCGTGGGGCAGCCGGGGCACCGGCCGAGGTGGACGGTCCTCGGCGACGGCGGTGACGTCGGCGAGCGTCTGGATCAACGCGGTCATGGCCCCGACCCGGTCCCCACCACCGGGCGCGGGTGAACGCCAGCGGGCGGGAGACCAGTACGCCACCCCGGAGGCGACGCGCTGGATCTCCCGCCCGAGAGATTCGCGATCGGTCATGCGCTACTGACGCAGGTAGCTCAGCAGGCGCAGGATGCTCAGGTAGAGGAAGACCAGACCGGCGACCATGCCGAAAGCGGCCATCCAGGCCATCTTCTTGGGAGCGCCGTAACGCACACCCTGCTCGACCATGTCGAAGTCCAGGATGAACGACAGCGCACCCCACACCACGAACACGATGGCCACGGCCCACTGCAACCAGGAGACCTCACCGGTGCCGTTGTAGAACAGCCCGGAGTCGACGCCGAAAACGCTCAGCAGCAGGTTCACCAGGATGATCGCGGCGATGCCGAAACCGGCGCCGATGATGAACTTGGTGAACTTGGGGCTGTTGCGTACGACCTTGGCCTTGAACAGCAGTGCCATACCGAAGAAGACGCCGAAGGTCGCCGCCACCGCCTGAACGACGATGCCCGGATAACTGGCCTCCATGGCCGCGCTGACGCCGCCCAGTGCGAAGCCCACGCCACCGGCGTAGATGCTCGGTACCCACGGGTTCGCGAACAGGCGGTAGCCGCCGAACATTGTCGCCAGCATCGCGCCCAGGGACACGAGCAGTCCGACCGTCATCAGGACATAGGCCGCGCCCGGATTCACACCGATGAGCATCCACGTGATCGTCCCGGTGATGCCCGTCAGCAGCAGCAACCCAACGGTGCGGACGACAACGTCGTCCAGCGTCATGGGCCTTACCTGCGGGGGCGTGACCTGCTGGCCGTAGTGACCGTACTCAGGCGCCATCTCCTCCCGGCCAGCCCCGGATTCGATCCATCTGTTGAGAGCGCCGTTGCTGCTTCTCACGACTGCAACCTCCTTGTGGTTTTCGTTAATGATCCAAGAGTACCGATCTTCGGCAACGGCAACGCGGGACAGTGACCCGCGCCATCATGTCTCGGTGCCGTCGTCACGCTGGGTGTAACCGCGGCCGATGGACGCGCGTTCCCCGGCTTCGCGGACGATCGGGGCCAGTTCGCGTAGACCGGCGGCGTCGAGGCGGTAGGAGGGGCCGGAGATGCCGATGGCCGCGACGACCTCGCCGTCGGCCGCGCAGACGGGAGCGGCGGCGGCGGACAGGCCTTCCTCGAACTCCTCGTTGGTGGTGGCGTAGCCCTCGGCGCGGACGCGTTCCAGTTCGGCGCGCAGTTCGGCCGGGTCGACGATGGTGGCGTCGGTGTAGCGCTCGTGGGGGCCCGGCAGGATGCGGTCACGCCAGGGTTGGCTGGCGTTGGCCAGGAAGACCTTGCCCGGGGCGGTGCAGTGCAGTGGGGTGCGGCGGCCCAGCCAGCTGCGGCTGGCGACGGTGGAGGTGGACAGGATCTGGTCGATGGTGACCGCCTCGTCGCCCTCGAGGATCGCCAGGGTGACGGTCTCCTCGGTGCGGCGGGCCAGCCATTGGCAGCCGACCGCCGCCTGCCGGGTGATGTCGGGACCGTGGCTGACGGAGTTGGCGAGGTGGACCAGGCCCAGGCCGAGCCGGTACTTGCCGCTTTCGACGTGCTGTTCGACCAGGCCGCGGCTTTCCAGGGTGTTGAGCAGCCGGGAGGCGGTGGACTTGTGGACGCCGAGTTCGGTCCCCACCTCGGTGACACCGGACCATTCGTTGGACGCGAGAAACTCCAGAATGGATACCGCCCTCGTCACTGACTGGACGTGATTGGGGTCGCTGGTATTGCCGTCGGAGACCACGCCTTCTGAGTCTACCGGCCATGTAAAGGATCCCGAACGTTCACTGTGCTTTCCGGCGGCGGACCTCCTGGATGACGGCGTCGAGTACTTCGTGGACGTCGCCGATCACCGCGTAGGAGGCGCGGGTGACCATGGGCGCGTCGGGGTCGGTGTTGATGGCCAGGATCGCCTTGGAGTCCATGCAGCCCACCCAGTGCTGGGTGGCGCCGGAGATGCCGCAGGCGATGTACAGGCGCGGGTTGACCTTGGTGCCGGTCTGGCCGACCTGGTCGGAGTGCGGGCGCCAGCCGTTGTTGGTGGCCACCCGGGAGCAGCCGACCGCGCCGCCGATGAGGGCGGCCAGTTCCTCGAGCGGGGCGAAGCCCTCGGCGCTGCCGACACCGCGCCCGCCCGACACGACCACCGGCGCGGTGGCCAGGGCGACGCCCGCGCCGCGCGGGGCCCGGTCGACGAGCCGGGTGGCGGCGATGCCGTCCAGGTCGGGGACGAAGGTGTGCGGTACGGCTTCGCCCGGGCGCGGGGCCTGGTGGGCTTCGGCGGCGGTGGGCAGGACGGTGACCATCCGGGTTCCGGCGTCCACGGCGGCGTCCTCCAGCAGGATGCCGCCGCCGCGTACCCGGGTGACGGTGCCGTCGGCGGCGACCTCGACGCAGCCGGTGGCCAGCGGGAGCCGGGCCCGGGCGGCGGCCTGGGCCGCGACCTCGTTGCCGCGGTCGCTGGCGGGCGCGACCACCACGCCGGGACGGACGTCGCCGATCAGCTGTGACAGCGCCGCACCCCAGCGTTCCGGGGAGTACTCCCCCGCGCCGTCGACGAGGTGGACCGTCGCGGCGCCGTAGGCGGCCAGTTCGGCCAGCAGCGGTGCCGCGTCGGCCGGGTCGGTGAAGCAGACCGCCGCGGGTTCGCCGAGGCCGCGCGCGACGGTGAGCGCGGTGAGGCTGGCGGCTGTGGGTCGGCGGCCGTCGTGTTCCACGAACGTGAGGATCATGGCGTGACCCCCAGTTCGTCGAAGAGGTCGGCGACCGCGATGGCGGCGTCGGGGCCGTGCCCCAGCACCACCGTCGCCTCGCCCTTGTCGGGTGCCGGGCGCAGCCGGAGTTTGCGCAGGCCGCCGGGCAGCGGGGTCACCTCGACCGGCCGCAGCTGGGCCTTGCGGGACCGGATCCGGCCGCGCACGCTGGGGTAGCGCGGCAGGTTCAGGCCCTCCTTGACGGCGACGGCGGTCGGCAGCGCCGCCTCGTACACCTCTATTCCCTCGGGTGTGTCGCGGCGCAGCCGCACCCGGCGAGCGTCGGTGTCGACGTCGATGCCCTTGATACCGCCGACTATGGACAGTCCCAGTTCGCAGGCGACCCGGATGCCGACCTGGTAGTTCCCGGCGTCGGCGGATTCGTTGCCGAACAGGATCAGGTCGAAGTCGCGGCCGTCGGCGCGCAGTTGGGTCAAGGCGGTGGCCAGGACGGTCGCGGTGGCCTGCGGGTCGAGGTCGGTGGTGCCGGTGTCGGCCAGGACGCCGTGGTGGGCGCCCATGGCCAGCGCGTAGCGCAGCTGTTCGGCGGCCTCGGCGGGTCCGGCCGTCAGCACCGTCACCTCGCCGCCGTGGGTGTCGGTCAGCCGGATCGCCTCCTCGACGGCGCACTCCTCGTGCGGGCCGATGGTGAACCCCAGGTGCCGGGTGTCGACGGACAGGCCATCGTCGGTGATGGGCACGCTGGATCCGGTGCCGGGCACCCGTTTGACGCAAACCAGTATGTCCATCGTCATGCCTTCATTCGCTCGTCCTCGGGGTCGAACAGCGGCTTGCGGCCCACTCGCGCCACCGTCACCGGGTAGGTGTTGCCCATGTACTCGACGGCCAGCGCGGTGCCCTCGACGGCGTGTTCGAGCGGCAGGTACGCCATCAGCAGGTAGCGGCCCAGGGACGGCCCCGAACCGGCACTGGTCACATAGGAGCTGCGGCCTTTGGCGTCGACGAGGCGTTTGCCCTCGGGGGTGAGGATCGGCTCGGTCCCCTGTGGGTAGCGCAACGTGCCGCGCGGGTCGTGGTGGTCGTCGACGGTGAGGGTGCACAGTTTGGCGACCGGTTCGCCCTGGCGGGCCCGCAGGTAGGCGTCCTTGCCGATGAACTCGGCGGCCTTGACCTTCGGCAGCGCCAGCCCGGCCTCGACCGGGTCGTACTCGCCGTCGAGTTCGGCCCCGAACAGCCGGTAGCCCTTCTCGAGTCGTCCGGTGGTGCCGTAGACGCCGATGCCCGCCGGTACGCAGCCGAAGGGTTCACCGGCGGCGGCGATGGCGTCCCACAGCCGGGCGCCCTGTTCGAAGGGGGCGTGCAGTTCCCAGCCGAGTTCGCCCACATAGGAGATGCGCATCGCCAGGACGGGGACGCCGTCGATCGTGATGTGCCGGGCGGTGCCGAAACCGAAGCCCGCGTCGGACAGGTCGTCGTCGCTGATGCTGGACAGCAGGTCGCGGGCCCGGGGCCCCCAGACCCCGACGGTGCCGGTCGCCGAGGACAGGTCGGCCAGCGACACCGAGCCGTCGGACGGCAGGTTGTCGGTGAACCACTTCAGGTCGCGGGCGCCGTCGGCGCCACCGGCGATGACCCGGTAGTGGTTGTCGCCCAGCCGTACCACGGTCAGGTCGCTGCGGAAGCCCCCGGCCGGGTTCAGCACCGGGGTGTACATGATCCTCCCCACCGGACGGTCCATCTGCGCCACCGTCATGCGCTGGATGTATTCCACCGCACCGGAACCGGTGACGTCGAAGTGCGCGAAGGCCGACAGGTCGATCATGGCGACCCGTTCCCGCATCGCCAGGTGTTCGGCGTTGATGATCGGCGACCACCAGCGGGCGTCCCATTCGTCGGGGCGGGCCGGGATCCGGTCGGCGTACTCGGCGACCAGCGACAGGTTGGACTCGTACCACTGCGGACGTTCCCAGCCGCCGACCTCGAAGAACTCGGCGCCCAGCGCCACTTCCCTTTCGTAGAACGGGGATCGGCGTTGCGGCCGGTTGGAGGTCCACTGTTCCCGGGGGTGGACGATGCCGTAGGTCTTGTTGAAGCCCTCGGTGGTGCGGGCGTTGACGTGATGCTTAGTGCGCTGATGCGGGTAGAACCGGGAGATGTCGGCGCCGTGCAGGTCGATCTCGGTGTGACCGCCGGTCATCCACTGGGCCAGCATCCGTCCGACGCCGGGTCCCTCCTTGATCCACACCGCCGCGGCCGACCACAGTCCCTTGACCTCGGGGGTCTCGCCCAGCAGCGGCTGCCCGTCGGGGGTCAGCGACAGCAGACCGTTGATGGCGTGCCGGATTCCGGCGCCCTCGGCGTCGAGCACCTCGCCGAACAGGTCCAGCGCGTCCTCCATCTGGGGATCGAAGTCCTCGGCGGTGAACGGCAGCTGGGTCGGTGACAACGCGGACGCCTCAATGGACGGTATGTCGTCGGGGTCGTGCAGGATCGCGCGGTGCGCGTAGGAACCGACCTCCAGGTCGGCGCCGCTCTGCCGCTCGTACATCAGCGGGTCCATGTCCCGCACGATCGGGAAGGCGATCTCGGTGCGGGTCTCGGCCAGCACCGGGATCGGGCCGACGTCGATCATCTGGTGCACCGCCGGGGTCAGCGGGATCCGGGCCCCGGCCATCGCGGCGATCCTGGGGCTCCACACGCCGCAGGCGATGACGACGGTGCCGCAGGCGATGTCGCCGTGCGAGGTGCGCACGCCGGTGATCCGGCCGCCGGTGGTGTCGAGGCCGACGACCTCGGTGTTGGCGCAGATCGTCAGCGCACCGAGCCGCTGCGCGTTCTCGCGCATCAGGGCTCCGGTCCGCAGTGGATCGACGACGGCCACCGAGGGGGTGTGGAAGCCGAGTTTGACGAGTTTGGTGTTGATGAACGGGACCAGTTCACCGACCCGGTCGGCCGAGATGAGTTCGGACTCGATGCCCCAGGCCTTGGCCGAGGACATCCGGCGGTGCAACTCGGCGACCCGGTCGTCGTTGCGGGCGATCTCGATGCCGCCGCAGGTGGTGAGGGTGCCGAACTTCTCGTACTGCCGCATGGAGTCCAGCGTCAGCGCGGTGATCTCCTTGGAGTGATCGACGGGGAAGATGAAGTTGGACGCGTGCCCGGTGGAGCCGCCCGGATCGGGCAGCGGTCCCTTGTCGATCTGGACGATGTCGCGCACGCCCTGCTCGGCCAGGTGATGGATCAGGGAGTTACCCACGATCCCGGCTCCGATGACGACGACGTCGGCCTGCGCGGGGACGGTGCTCATTGGCTCTCCTCCTCTTTCGGGTCGATCACTGCGCGACGAGACCGAGACGGTCCCTCACAGCGCCTACTGTGTACAGAGATCCGGTCACCAGGACGACGTCCCGCTGCCGGGCCAGTTGGTCGGCCAT
Organism: Stackebrandtia nassauensis DSM 44728; assembly: GCF_000024545.1. Taxonomy (GTDB): domain Bacteria; phylum Actinomycetota; class Actinomycetes; order Mycobacteriales; family Micromonosporaceae; genus Stackebrandtia; species Stackebrandtia nassauensis. The sequence continues at coordinate 1,911,762 of NC_013947.1, read as the reverse complement.
GTCGAGCGCCTCGTCGGCATTGGCGGCCAGGTACGGACGGATGCCATGGGCGGCAAGGGTGTGGCGGTGCCGCTGCGGGTCGCCGCCCCGGGCGTTGGGCACCGGGGCCAGCACGGCGCGGTGGGTCACCGGTGCCAGCGCCGCCAGCACGCCGTCGGTGTCCTTGTCGGCGGCGATCCCGGCGACCAGGATCACCCGGGCGGTGCCGGGGATCTCGGCCAGCGCCGTGGCCAGCGCGCTGGCGGCGGCGGGATTGTGGGCGCCGTCCAGCCACACCGCGGCCTTGCCGCGACGGCGCACGATCTCGCACCGCCCCGGCGCGGTGAACTTCGACAGGCAGCGCCAGGCGGCCTCGTCGTCCACTTCGCCCCGCCAGGCCTGCACGGCGGCCAGCGCCAGCAGCGCGTTGTCGGCGTGGTGGCGGCCCACCAGCGGCAGGTCGACGGGGATGGTCACGCCGCCGGGCAGCACGGCCCGAAACCACTGTCCGGTGGTGGTGGGCTGCCAGTCGCGGACCTCCAGGTCGACGCCGTGCCGCAGCGACCGGGCGCGGCGGTTGTGGGCGGCGGCCGCGATCGCCGCGGCGGCCTGGTCCTCCTGCGGTCCGATGACGACGGTGCCTTCGGGCGCGATGATGTCGGCCTTGTCGGCGGCGATCTCGGCGGTGGTGCTGCCCAGGTCGGGGTGGTCGAGCGCGACCGGGCCCAGCACCGCCACCGGCGCGTGCAGGACGTTGGTGGCGTCGCGCAGTCCACCCCGTCCGGCCTCCACGACCGCGACGTCGACCTTCTCGCGGGCGAAGTGGCTGAACGCCAGTGCCGTCATGGTCTCGAAGAAGGACGGCGTGTGACCGCCCGGCCCGGCCACGGCGGCACCGTTGATGTCGACATGGGACAGCCACTCGTACAGGTCGTCCTCGGTGATCGGTTCGCCGTCGACGAGGACCCGCTCCCGCACGTCCTGCAGGTGCGGCGAGATGAACGCTCCGGTGTGGACACCGTGTTCGCGCAGCAGCGCCTCGATCATGCGGGCCGTGGTGGTCTTGCCGTTGGTGCCGGTGACGTGGATGGCCGCGAAGTGCGACTGCGGTTGGCCCAGCGCGGCCAGCAGCCGCCCCATCCTGGCGACGGTCTCGCTCCGGTCGCCCTGCCTGCGCGAGAACAGGTCGGCCATTTCCATGGTCATGACAAGCCCACCACCCGTCCTTGTTCGTCGATGTCTATGCGTTCGGCGGCCGGGGCCGAGGACAGGCCCGGCATGGTGCGCATGTCGCCGCACACCAGGTACACGAAGCCCGCGCCCGCCGACAGCCGCGCCTCCCGCACCGGCAGCCGCCAGCCGGTCGGCGCGCCCTTGAGCGCCGGGTCGTGCGACAGCGACAGGTGCGTCTTGGCGATGCACACCGGCAGCCGTCCGTAGCCGCCGGATTCGTAGGCGGCCAGGCGTTTGGCGGCGGCGGGCGCGAAGTCGACGCCGTCGGCGCCGTAGATCTCGCGCGCCACGGTCTCGACCTTGTCGGTCAGCGAGGCCTCGTCGGGGTACAGCGGCGTGAACCGGCCGGGTTCGTCGCAGGCGGCGACCACCGCCTCGGCCAGTTCGGCGGCGCCCTTGCCGCCCCGGGTGAAGTGGCTGCTGATGGCGACGTGCGCGCCCTCGGCGGCGGCGATGTCGGCGATGACGCGGTGTTCGCTGTCGTGGTCGGTGTCGAAGGCGTTGACGGCCACCACCGGGGACACGCCGTGGCGGCGGACGTTGGCGATCTGGCGGCGCAGGTTGTCGGCACCGGCCTCGACGTCGCCGGGGTTCTCGGCCAGCAGTTCGGGCGGCAGCGGCCGTCCGGCGACGATCCGGTACCGGCCACTGTGGGCTTTGAGTCCCCGGACTGTCGCCACCAGGACCGCCGCGTCCGGGGTGAGACCCGATGCGCGGCACTTGATGTTGAAGAAGCGTTCGGCACCCATGTCGGCGCCGAAACCGGCCTCGGTGACGAGGTAGTCGGCGCTGCGCAGTCCGATCAGGTCCGCCACGATGGACGAGTTGCCGTGCGCGATGTTCCCGAACGGTCCGCAGTGCACGAACGCGGGGGTGCCCTCGACGGTCTGCATCAGGTTGGGGTTGAGGGCGTCGCGCAGGATCACGCACATCGCCCCGGCCGCTTTGAGGTCCTCGGCGGTGACGGCGGCGCCGTCGGCGGTGAAGCCGATGACGATGCGCCCCAGGCGGTTTCGCAGGTCGGCCAGCGAAGTGGACAGTGCCAGGATCGCCATGACCTCGCTGGCGGCGGTGATGTCGAAACCGGTCTGGCGCGGGGTGCCGTCGGCGCGGCTCCCCAGTCCGGTGACGATGTCGCGCAGGTCACGGTCGTTGACGTCCAGCACCCGCCGCCAGGTCACCGAGTGCGGGTCGATGCCCAGACTGTTTCCCTTGTGGAGGTGGTTGTCGATCATGGCCGCCAGCAGGTTGTGGGCGGCGGTGACGGCGTGCATGTCGCCGGTCAGGTGCAGGTTGATGGTCTCCATCGGCACCACCTGGGCGTAGCCGCCACCGGCCGCGCCGCCCTTGATGCCGAAGGTCGGGCCCATGGACGGCTGCCGGATCGCGATGGCCGCCCGTTTGCCGATGTGGTTGAGTCCCTGGCCCAGCCCGACGGTCACGGTGGTCTTGCCCTCCCCCAGCGGGGTGGGCGTGATCGCGGTGACCACCACGTACTTGCCGCGCGGCCGCTGCGACAGCGCCGCCACGGCGTCCAGCGAGACCTTGGCGGCGAAGCGGCCGTAGGGTTCGGTCAACGACGCCGGGATCCCGCAGCGCTCGGCGATGTCCGACAGCGGCAGGGTCACGGTCTCGCGGGATATGTCGAGGTCACTGGGCATGGTCATATACGGCTGTCCTCCCCTTGAGCCAACGCGCCGTCGCGGCGACGTCGTTGAACGTGTAGATGTGCGCCCCGGCCAGTTCGCAGCGGCCGTCGCGGACGCGGCCGTCCAGCTTCCGGACCAGCCCGTCGGGACGGTAACCACCGGGACGCAGCAGTTTGCGCAGCACACTCCGGTTGCCGCGCACGAACCGCAGCGAGTCGCCGATGCCGATGCGCAGCCCGACCCGCAGCAGTTTCGCGGTGTCGACGGCTCCGGGGATCCCGGCCAGGATCGGTAGGTCGAAGCCGCGTTGTCGCGCCTGGACGGTGAAGCGGCAGATGGCCTCGGCGTCGAAGCACAGCTGCGTCACCGCGTAGGTGGCGTAGCGGCGTTTGGCCGCCAGCGCTGCCCACAGGGTGTCGTCGTCTATGGACGGATGGCCTTCGGGATAGGCCGGGATGCCGATGTCGTGGAGCCGGTGGCCGATGTCGTCCATGGCCTGAAGCAGCGCCAGGCCGTCGGGGAACACCGCCGAGGCCGACGAGGCGTCGCCCCCGACCACGAAGGCGTCCCGGATGCCCGCGTGGTCCAGGCGCTGCACCACTTCCACGAGTTCGGCGTCGTCGCGCATGCCGCGCGCCGACAGGTGCGGCACCGGCCGCAGACCCAGGGCGGCGAACCGCTCGGCGGTCTCGACGGTGGCCATGGTGCCGCGGGAGGGGGAGGCGGTGATGGTGACCGTGGTGCCGCGCGGCAGCGCGGCCACCTCCCGGTCCACCCTCTCCAGCGGCAGCACCTCGAAGCGGGGTTCAGCCAGCAGCCGGCTGGCCGTCCGTCTCATGCGGACGCGGGACAGAGCCGCGCTCATGCTCATGACTGGTCTCCCGTCGCTTCCTCGCCCGCCTCACCCCTTCGGGGTTTCCTTGCGCGGGTCGATGAACGGCTTGGGGACCACGACGCCGCCGCGCGGACCGCCGGGCGTCACGATGCCGACCTTGGTTCCCAGTTCGCTGTGTCCGATGTCGAGCATGGCCAGGCCGATATTGCGTTCCAGGCGCGGCGAGTAGCAGGCGCTGGTGACCTCACCGACCTTGCCGCCGTCGCCGGAGTACACGGCGAACCTGTCGATCATGGAGCCGTCGTTGTAGCTGCCCAACGGGTCGCCGTCGATCTCGACGCCGCACATGATCCGGCTGATGCCCTCGTCGCGGATGCGTTTGAGCGCGGCCTTGCCGATGAAGTCGGACTCCTGGTCCACGTCGACCATCCACTTGTAGTCGTAGCCGACCTCCATGGGATTGGTGTCGCGGGTGATGTCGCAGCCGTAGGCCAGCATCCCGGCCTCGATGCGCCGGATGTGGCAGGGCCCGACCGGGCGCAGTCCGTGCGGTTCCCCGGCCTGCCACACCGTGTCCCACAGTTTCCCGGCGTCGTGGTCGGCGTTGTACAGGTAGATCTCGTAGCCGATCTCGGCCGTGTAGCCGGTACGGCTGACGACGACCTCCATGCCGTTCAAGGTGTAGTGGTTGAGATAGTAGTACGGCAGGTCCAGAATGGATTTACCAAACAGGTCGATCATGAGCTCGCGCGACTTCGGGCCCTGGATCTGGATCGGGGCCACGTCGATCTCCTTGATCTCGACGTTCCAGCCGCCCGCGTGGGCAAGGCCCAGTGCCCACAGTTCGACGTCGCTGTCGGCCAGCGACAGCCAGAACCGGTTCTCCTCAAGGCGAAGCAGCACCGGGTCGTTGATGATGCCGCCGTCGGGAGCGGTGATGAAGACGTACTTGCACTGCCCGACCTTGCATTTGGACAGATCGCGCGGCACCAGCATGTTGGTGAACGCGAAGGCGTCCGGGCCGGAGATCTCCACCTGGCGTTCGACGCCGACGTCCCAGATGGTGACGCCGTTGAGCAGCGACCAGTACTCGCCGACCGGGTCACCGTAGTGCCGGGGATGATAGGTGTGGTTGTACACACTGTACATAGCCACGCCGTGTTCGCGGGATTTCCAGAAGTAGGGCGACTTGCGCAGTCGCGTGTACAGCATGATCTCGGGATTGAGGACAGCCGCGCTGGACGTGAGGGCTGCCGCGGGATTCATTGTCTGGGACATGAGACGCCTCCTGTGGCCCCCTCCGGCGAGGGGGCCCGACGTGATGGCGGTGCTTCAGATGTGTTGCGTATTAAGGAACTGTTGTTCCCTGCGCAACTCAAGTGTGGCTACGACACGATCACGCGTCAAGAGGAATACCCAGAAAAGTTTCGGCGGATTTACGGCCGGCTTGTCAGTCCCGGCAACGCTTTGCCAACCAGCCCGCCATACCGCGCACGCCCACCGCGATGGCCTTCTCGTCCGGGTCGAAGCTGCCGAAATGCGGGTAGGAGGTTTCGATCCCGGCGTCCGGTTTCCCGACGCCGAGGTAGCTGTAGGTGCCCGGAATCTCGTTGAGGAAGTACGCGAAGTCCTCGCCGCTGAACGGCACCGGCGCGTAGACGCGCAGCACCGCGTCGTCGCCGAACACCCGCCGCAGGTGCCGCTTGACCGCGTGGCCGTCCTTCTCCGGCACGATCATCGCCGGGTAGGTCGGCTCCGGATACGACACCTCGGCGCCGTCGTAGGACGCGGCGATCTGGGCGACCCGCTCGCGGATCTCGGGGTTGCGGCCGTCCGGCCAGGCGCGGTAACCGGCCTGGACCGTGACTTTGCCGTCGGCGTCGGGTTCGGAGGCCCGGGCGAACAGCGTGACGAACCGCTCCAACGGACCGTCGGGGGTGAGCATGTCCTCGACGAGCTGCTCCAGATCGGCGGGGTTCTCCGGGAAACCCACCGTGGACAGTCCCATCAGGTCACCGACGAGACGTTCCGCCTGGGCCGCCGCGTCCGGACCGGTCAGTGTGATCCTGGGCCGGTCCTGACCGGCCATGCCGGTACCCGGCAGCACCCCGAACTGCCCCGCCCACATCGGTCCACAGTGCAGCGCGTGGATCTCCTTGGGACGGTACTTCTTGAGCACCCCGTCGTCGAGCATCGCCCTGGCACCGGCCAGCGACTCCTCGGCGGGCTGGAACACGAACACGACGGTGCCGTGCAGCCGCTTCCGCAGCCGCGCCAGCACTTCGGCGACCCCGACGCCCACGGTGGTGTGGATGTCGTGCCCGCACAGGTGCTCCACCTTGGTGCCACCACCGACCTGATCCTCGGGCGAGACCGCGTCCATGTCGGCGCGGTAGGCCACGGTGCGACCGGGTTTGGCACCCTTCAGGACACCGACGACGCCGAAGCCGCCGATGCCGGTCTTGACGGTGAGTCCGGCGGCACGCAGCCGCTTCGCGACCGTGGCGGCGGTGCGACGCTCCTCCCCCGAGGGTTCAGCGTGGGCGTGCAGGTCGCGGCGCAGCGCGATCAGACCGGACTCGAGTTCGGCGGTGACGTCGTCGATGTCGTCCTGGACTCCATTGCCGACGGCCGGATCGGCCGAGGCGAAGGCGGAGGTCGCCAGCACCGCCCCGGCACCGCCGATCACGGCGCCACCCAGCACGGTACGGCGGGAGAGTTTTGACCTGGATGGATTCATGGTTCCTCCGAAAGATCGTTGAGACGCCGCAATTATTGGGCGGCAGACGATCTCGGAGCAGTGGGGCAAACACGGCAATACCGGTGGGGTTTACTCCCCAATCGAGTGACGACCGAAGTGGTCAGAACCCGAAAAGCAGGTGCAAAACCACCCAGGACACCCCGGCCAGCAGCCCGGCCGAGGCGATTCCCCGCCACCAGCGCTTGGGTTCGACGCCCAGCCAGCGGCGCAGCACCTCGGTGAGGGTCTTAGGTTCGCGGTTCTTACTGAGGATCGCCCAGGCTTCCAGCCCGCCGAACGACAGCGCCGCGATCAACAACCAGATTCCCCAGATCCATTCGGAGCTCATATGGAACACCTCCACGGTTGTCCCATACTACCTGGGAATATAGACAATCGTCTAACTCTAGAAGAAGGTGCGGACCGCGTCCACGACGAAGCCCTCGGCGTCCAGGACCGGGATCAGATTCCACTTGTCGAAACTGGTGCACGGGTGCGAGATGCCCAGCCGCAGGATGTCGCCGACCTCCACTCCGGACAGATCACCGCGCAGATACCCGTGCTGGTCGTTGAGTTCGGTGACCTTGGCCCCGGGCATGCCCAACGGCACCGGCCAACCGGCGTCGAAGGACAGGTCGCGGCGGCCCGCGTCCAGAATGGCCAACGACTGCTCCGGTTTGGACAGGACGGTGACATAGGCGCGCAACGCGGCGCGCAGCGCCGGACCGGAGCGGCCCCGGGCGGCGGGCACCAGTCGCGAGTACAGGCCGTCGTCATGGGTGACATAGGACCCCGCCCGCAGCACCACCCGGGCGCTCGACAGGTCGCTCAGGTGCTCGGCGATCTGGTCGTAGTACTGGCTGCCGCCGACGGTCACCACCGGCTCGTCGGTCTCGTAGCGCAGGCTCTCGTGCAGATCCCGCAGCCCCCGCAGGAACTCGTCGACCCGCTGTAGGTCCGTGGTGGAGTCGGTGTGCGCGATGGCGCCCTCGTAACCGCCCACTCCGGCCAGCCGCAGCCGCCGGGCCGAGCGCACCGCGGCGGCGACCTTGCGGGCCGAATCGAAGTCGCGCGCCCCGGCCCGGCCGCCGTAGCCACCCAGTTCGACGACCACGTCGAGGCTGTCGTCGCCGTGCCGCAACGCATCGTCCATGAGGGACACCGCCGCCACCGAGTCGACGAAGCACAGGATCGTCGCGCCCTCGGCGGCCCAGGCCGCCAGCCACTGCAGCGAACCGCGCGACACCAGTTCGTTGGCCACGATGACGCGCGGGACCCCGAAGGCGCGCGCCACCCGCAGCTGCGGCACGTTGGCCAGTGTGATCGCCCAGGCTCCGGCCCGCAACTGCTGGTCCCACAGCGCCGGGGCCATGGTGGTCTTGCCGTGCGGCGCGTGCGCCAGCCGGTTGGCGTCGCACCAGTGCGCCATGGCGGAGATGTTGTGCGCCACGGCGTCCGCGTCCAGTGTCATCAATGGAGTCTCGAGCTTGCTGACGTGCGGGCGGTGGCTCAGCCAGTCACGCAGCCGCAGGCCCTCCGCCGCCGCGGGCACGGCCTTGAACCGCCAGTCGAGCCGTTCGGTGTACAGGGATTCCAGGTCGAGCATCGACGACTCCTCAGGTTAATAGCCAGGTATGTTACCGGTATGTCGAACAAGACCGCCGTGACGACCGATGCCGCCCCCGCTCCCGCGCACACCTTCTCACAGGGGGTCCGCAAAGGACCCATACTGCAGGTCTCCGGCCAGGGCCCGGTCGACCCCGCCAGCGGCGAGTACCTGTACCCCGGCGACGTCAAGGCGCAGACCACCCGGACGCTGCGCAACGTTGCCGCCATCGTGACCGCCTCGGGTGCCAGTTTCGACGACGTCATCATGCTGCGGGTGTACCTGACCAAACGCGAGGACTTCGCGGCCATGAACGAGGCCTACGGCGAGTTCCTCGCCGAGCACGTCACCGACGGGGTGCTGCCGTGCCGCACCACCGTGTTCACCGGCCTGCCCCGCGAGGAGATGCTCGTCGAGATCGACGCCCAGGCCGTGGTCTAGGTACCGATGCGTTCCCGCAGTCCGGCCCGGCCCCACAGCAGCCGCAGCACGATCAGGGTCGCCAGGCCCGACACGATCATGCCGCCCAGGTTGAGGCCCAGCTGGATGATCGAGGGCGTCACCTCGGCCCAGTGCGCCAGCGCGATCGCCACGGCTATGTAACCGGCGGCGGGCACCGTCGTGACCGAGATGAACACGCCCACCAGCGCCGAGGACTTGTCGGAGGTCAGCGACAGCACCCCGGCGATCCCGGCCAGCACCGCCACGATGAACGACCACTTGTCGGGCTTCACGATGAACTTGGTCTCGCTGCCCGTGTCCAGCATGACGGGCTCGATCCAGCCCAGGTGCACCGAGACGAAGGCGCACAGCCAGGTCACGGCGATGGCGGCGGCGAACCCGAACACCAGCGTGCGCACCGACACCCCGATGCGCCACCACTCGCGGCGCAGCATCCCGAAGCCGATCGCGGCCACCGGCCCGAACTCCGGCCCCAACACCATCGCGCCCACGATCATGATCGGTGAGTCCAACAGCACACCGATGGCCGCGATCTGGGTCGCGATCGCCAGGAACGCCACAAAGGACCAGGTCAGGCGGCTGGACTCGTCGACCTTCTGCGCCAGCTCGTCCCACACCACCGCGTCCTCACCGTCACCGGGAGCCGCGTCCTTGGCGTTGTCGGCGGCCAGCGAGATCGACAGGTCCACCCGCTCCATGGCGATGGAGCCGTCGTCGTCGATACCGAGCGCGTCCAGCTCGTCGAGCACCTCGTTGACCGACTCGCGCGCGACGTCGCACTGCACCAGGTCACCGGCGGGTTTCCTGGCCGAATTGGGGAAGACGACCAGGTTGGTGACCCCACAGTGGCCGCTTAGCGCCTCGCATACCGCGTCGGTACGGTCGACAGGACTGATGATCCGCAAATGCTGCACGGTTATTCATCGTATGGGGTCCACTTTCGGTTCCGCCGCACCTTGGGCCGTAACCGAATCATCTACGCATCGTTACCTTGGTTATGGCCGCTTTCCTGCACTGGCCAAAGAAGCCGCGACCGCGTAGGCTTTGCGCCATGGCCGCATCGCACGCTTATACCCTGCCTGCCGACGACCCACACGCGGTCGCCGAGGCGGTCGGCCGTGCCGCCGCGGGCAGCGTGGTCCGCCTGGTGCGCGGCGACGAACAGGTCGCCGACATCACGCCGCCCGACCCGGACTCCGCCTTCCGTCCACTGCTGGCGGAGATAGAGGCGCGCGCCAACGCGATCTGCGCGGCGCACCCGGACCCGGAGGACCTCGAGCACTGGCAGCGTGCCGAACGCCTGCACCACCGCTGGCGCACCACCGGACGGCTTCCGATGGCCGAAGACTACGCGATCGAACTGCGCAAGCTGGACATCCTGACGGAACAACAGCTCCTCGACCAGGCCGACGCCATGGTCCGCGCCGACGAACAGGCCCTGGTCTTCTATCCCCTGCCGGAGCGGTGACCACGACTGTCGAAGTCAGTGGCTGGATCGTCGATCTCCCCGGGCTCATAGAAGTCGCACAGGCCACCGACTTCGCCGGCTCCATCGAGGAGACCGCACGCAGGCTCGGCCTGACCCTCTTGGTGCCGCTCCCGGTCCTGGACGAAGCCTGGGCCGGCCAGGAACACGCCCCCCAACGCGACCGCCTCACCAAGCTCTACCTCCCCCGCGGCCCCTGGATGCCCGCCCGCTACGCCGACGTCCCCACCTCCCTTTTGGGCCGTCACACCGAAACCTGTTGCGGCGACACCGCTCTGGGCCTGGTCGCCTCGCTGACCGAACTGCGCGGCTGGCCCGTGGTCACCAGCGACGAACGCGGAAAACTGCTGGCCAGCGCCGCCCCCGAAATGCTGACCGTCCCCTGTAACTGATCCGCCGGGGCCCCAAAACTCTTTGACCGTGATCGCACGGCCGCTTCATCATGACAGCCATGGACGAATCGACACTGGCTCCGGAAGTACTGGCGTACTACGAACGTGGCGGCGAGGCCACCAGGCTGCGGAATTCGGCACCGGGACAGCTGGAGTACTGGCGCACCCAGGACATCCTTCGCCGAGCCCTGCCCCCCGCCCCCTCCCACATCCTCGATGTCGGTGGCGGCCAGGGAATCCACGCCGAATGGCTCGCCACCGACGGCCACCGGGTCCACCTGATCGACCCGGTTCCCTCCCATGTGGAGATCGCCTCCACCCTCGACGGCGTGACGGCCGCCCTGGGCGACGCCCGCGAACTCACCGCCACCGACGGCTCGACCGACGCCACCCTGCTGCTGGGCCCGCTGTACCACCTGCTCGACCGCGCCGAACGCGTCGCCGTCCTACGCGAAGCCCGCCGGGTCACCAAACCCGGCGGCCTGATCGCGGCCGCCACCATCAGCCGGTTCTCGGGCTGGCTGGACACGACCCGAAACCACGGCCTCACCAACCGCGACTGGTACGGCCCCATGTACGAGAAACTACTGACCACCGGAAAACTCGAGGAGTGGGACCGGGGCGTGTTCACCACGGCCTTCATGCACCGTCCCGAGGAGATCCACGCCGAGGCCACCGACGCGGGCCTGCTCCACATTCGCCAGTCCTTCATCGAGGGACCGGTGTGGCTGATCAACGACATCGGCCCGGACCTGGACGACCCGACCAACCGCCAGGCCATCCTCGACGGCCTGCGCCGCCTGGAATCCGAGCCGAGCCTGCTGGGCGCGACCCCACACCTGATGACCCTCGCGACGGTGCCCGCGAACGGTGACTGAGTCACCGGACGCCACGCGGCGTCCGGTGTGAGGTCACTTCTTCGACTTGACCTTGCCGAGGGCTTCCTTGGCCTCGTCGGTGAGGCCGGCTTCCATCGCCTTGGTGCCGACGTCGGCGTGGTTGGCGACCTTCTTGTAGAGGTAGGCCAGTGACGACAGCGGCAGGGTGGTGATGTCCTCGAAACCCTCGTCGTCGTCGATGTCCAGTTCGTCCCATTCGGCGGCGCCGTTGAGGACGAGTTTGCCGAAGCCCAGGACGAAGGAGGCGACCTCGGTGCGGATCTCGAGGTCGGCGTTCACCGCGGGCTTGGTGTCCTTCTCGTCGTCGTCATCATCGTCATCGTCGTCGTCTTTTTTGCCCTTGGTGTCCAGTTCGATCGGGCGGCATTTCTGGGCCTCGGCGAGGGTCTGGTCCTCGTCGATGATGAGGCGCAGATGGGTGAACTGGTGGGCCAGGGCCGCGTAGACGGCGTCCAGGCTGCGGTAGAGGCTGTTGTCGATGAAGAGGGAGTAGCCGTCGACGCCGCTCTCGTTGATGCGGCGGCGGTCCAGGTTGGCGGGCTGTTCGCGTCCGGCGTGGATGCAGATCCGCTCGGCTTCCAGGACGCTGTCGTCGATGCCCAGCCACTTGAGGAAGTCCACGTAGTAGAAGCGGGTGGACTCGGAGAGGCTTTCCGGGTCGAAGTGGAAATCGTCTCCGGTGCGCTCGTTTCCGAGGGTGGAGAACAGCTCTTCGACGAGGGCGTCGAGTTCGTCGTTCGACGGAAGGTTCGGCATTGGGCGACCCTAACCGACGAAAGACAGGTGAGGCAACCGAACGTGGTACCTCATCGGGAGTACGCGGGGTGCCGCTTCTGGTCCGACGACGAATTCGCGTGCGGCCAGCAGCATGAATCCAGACGATCGGTGTCGATGCCGGTCACCTCCCCGTAAGGATCAGGATTCACATGTCCGTACAGTCGCCCGTCACCACCCCGCCCCGGCGTCTCTGGCTGTTGGCCGGGTTCGCGTTCCCGTTGTTGTTCGCCGTCAGTTTCGTGTTCGACGCCACCACGATGGTCGGCCAGATTCCGCGGCCCGGGTCCAGTGCCGCCGAGGTCGTCGAGTTCTACCAGGCCAATCAGGGGGTGTCGGTGTACCTGCGGGCCGCGATCCGGTTGCTGTCGGCCGCCGCGCTGGCCGTCGTGGCGCTGCGGTTCGCCGCGTCCCCCCGGTTGCGATCCACTCCGGACGCTTTGCGGTGGCCGACCGCCGTCGTCGGGGTGGTCTCGGCGGTGAGCCTGGCCGTGTCACCCGCGTTGAGCATCGTCGCCAACGCCACCGTGGACACCGCCGCTCCCGAGACGCTGCTGGCGTTTCGAGAGTGGAACTACCTGATGGGCGGTCATGTGCACCTGGCGGTGCTGGGCGCCTATGCCGGGTTGCTGACCTTCGCGTGCTGGTCCCGGTTGTCGCTCACCGTGCGGTGGTTGGGGGTCGTCACGGCCGGGTCCGGACTGGCGGTTCCGCTGGTGGAGTTGGCCAATCCCTTGGCGCGCACCGCTTCCTGGGTATGGCTGGTGGCGTTGACCGTGGCTGTGCTGCGGAGTGAGAGGGCCCGGGTGTAGTCGGGCGGCCGCCCCGATGCCGGGCATCGGGGCGGCATTGTCACGCAGGGGGATTGGAGTTTTTCCCGCGCATACGGCAGACTGCTGTGAGCCCCCTCGCTTCGCCCCCCGGAAGTAGGACTACATGTACCCCGGCCTCAGTCTGGGAGATCGCTACACCCTTGAGGATCTGATCGGCACCAGTACCGGTGGAAGTGTCTGGACCGGACACGACACCGTGCTCGACCGTCCGGTTCGGATCAAGGTTCTCGGCATCGCGCTGTCCGCCGAGGAATCCAACCGTGCCCGGTTTCGGCAGTCCACCCTGGAGGTGACCACTCTCCAGGTTCCCGGTGTTATCGACGTATTTGACTGCGTTGAGCACTTTGACGACGAGCAGATCCTCGAGTGTCAGATCGCCGAACGTGTCGACGGCATACCGTTGAGCCGCATCCTGAACGAGCGTTCCCTCGGCACCGAGGGCACGCTGTCGCTGGTCGCCACCGCGGCCTGGGTGCTCAACGAGGCCCACGAGGCCGGTGCCCGACACCTCAACCTCAAGCCCACCAACCTGATCGTCACCCCCGACGGCTCGGTCACCATCACCGACTTCGCCTATCTGCCCACGGCGCCCACCCACCCGTACGCGGCGCCCGAACAGCGCCGGGGTGAGTCCGCCGGGATACCGGCCGACGTGTACAGCCTGGGCGCCATCGCCTACGAGTGCGTCACCGGCGGACCGCCCACCTCGGACGCGACGCTGCCCGACGACACCGCCCCCGCGATCGCCGCGTTCATCGGACGGGCGCTGTCGCCCACCCCCGCGCACCGGTTCGGTTCGGCCGCGATCCTGGCGACCGAGTGCGAACAGATCCTGCACACCAGCGACGTGCTGGACGCGCTGTTGGCCCGCTCGGAGCCCGAGACCGAGTCCGAGGCCGCCGCGCCGGAACCGGTGGTCGAACCGGAGCCGAAGCCCGAACCGTTGGCCGCCACCGCGAAGCTGCCCAAGCGGACGGCGCTGGCCAGCGCCGTCGAGCCGCCGCCCGAACCCGATCCGGAGCCGCTGGTCGCCGCCGTGCCGGAGCCGGTGGTCGAGCCCGATCCGGAGCCCGAGCCGCTGGTCGCCGCCGAGGGCCTGCGGCCGTGGGACGTCGAACCGGAACCGGGGCCGCCGCCGGTGACCGTCACGATGGAGTGGCGCGATCCCAAGCCGCGGCCGATCGATCCCGAACCCGAGCTGCTCGACCCCGACGAGGATCCGCGGCTGCGCGATCCCAAGCCCCGGGTGCGCGAGTCCGCCGTCCCGTCGCATTCCCACGCGCGCAAGGCCAAGCCGCGCCGCAAACGGCTGGTGCTGCTCGCGGTGGTGGCGCTGGCCGTGGTCGCCGCGACCGCGCTCACCGTCACGACGCTGCTGCCGCAGAGCGCGGCCACCTCGGCGGCCGACGACTACGATCCCGGCACGGACGACTCGACGGAGTCGACGACGCTGTCGCCGTCGGAGTCCAAGGAGGACCACGACCGGGGCAAGAGCGACGACCCCACCTCCGACGACTTCACCGGCACCAGCTCGTCCTCGTCGGACAAGCCCTCGTCCCCCAGCCCGACCAAGTCCAGTTCCTCCGACGACTCCCCCGACCCGCCGCAGAAGGTCAAGGTCCCCAATGTCGTCGGCGATGACAAGGCCGCCGCGATCAGCGAACTCAAGGACGCCGATCTGCAGTACAACGTCATCAAGTCCGGCGAGGGCGACTTCGAGTGCCCGATCTTCGACCAGAGTCCCGACGCCGGGACCTCGGTCGTCAAGGGCACCACGGTCGACATAGAACTGAAGCTGGCCGACAACGCCGAAGGATGTGACGACGGCGGGGACGAGGAACCCGCCACGAAGCCCTAGACCCTGTCGTTGAGGATCTGGAACATGACGCAGTCCTGCCAGGTCCCGGCGATCCTGAGGTACCGCGGCGCCACGCCGTAGCGGAGGAACCCGGCGTTCTCCAGGACGCGCTGCGACTTCTCGTTGTGGACAAGGGTTTCGGCCTGGACCCGGTGCAGCCCCAGTCCGGTGAACGCGACCCGCAGCACCTGACGCAGCGCCGCGGTGGCGTGGCCGCGGCCGTTGTACTCGGAGGCGACCCAGTACCCCACCGAACAGGACAGGAACGAGGGCGCCGCGACGATGCCGTGCAGACCGATGCGTCCCACGGTCTGGCCGTCGTCGTCGACGATGACGTGCGGCATGACCGTCCCCTGGTCCCGGTGCGCCAGCGACTCCTTGACGGCGGCGCGCTGACCGTCCAGGGTGAAGAACGATTCGTCGCGGAGCGGTTCCCACGGGGACAGGAAGTCGCGGTTGCCGGCGACGAGCTTGGCCAGTGCGGGCGCGTCGTCCATGGTGAGGGGGCGGATGACAGTCATGGGCCAATGATCTCGGTTTTTCCGGAATCGACAACCCAATATGGCGTTGCCGACACCGTGGTCTAACCGACGCGGTCGCGGATGAGTTCCAGCAACGCGGCGTGCGTTTCGGCGTCGGCGGCGGCGACGAGGCCGCCCACGCCGGTGTGGAGCGGCTGGCCGCGCAGTCCGGTCACGACGCAACCGGCGGCCCGGCACAGGGCGATCCCGGCGGCGAAGTGCACGCTGCCGTCCAGGTGGCCGTCGGTGACGTAGGCGGCGCGGCGACCGGCGGCGACCCAGGCCACCGCCAACGTCGTGGACACCACCCGGGGCCTAAACCGGGCCGCGAATCCGGGGTCGGCGAGCAGGCCGGTGGCCGTGAAGCCGGGCGCGTTGGGAAACGGCGGGTCCAGGTTGACGTCCACCAGCCGGGAGTCCGGCGACGGCGCCAGCACGACGTCGGTGCCGCCACTTCGGACGTACGCGGTTTCGCCGTCGGTGAAGAACACCTCGCCGGAGAACGGGTCGGCCGACGCGGCGGCGGTCGTCTCGCCGCCGGACGACAGCGCGACGTTCACCGCGACCAGCATGGTGCCCACGGCGTAGTTCAGGGTGCCGCACAACGGATCGACCAGCCAGCGGCGTGACGCGCCCGTCGCGCCGCTGTGCCCGCTCTCCTCGGCCGTCACGGCGTCGTCGGGCCGCTGTGCCCGCAGCACCGCCAGGATGGCCCGCTCGGCGGCGAGGTCCGCGTCGGTCGCGAAGTCCCCGGCTCCCTTGTCGAACCGGGCCAGCCGCGAGCCGTATCGGGCGCGCACCACCTCGGCTCCGGCGCTCGCGGCGGCCACGGCCAGTCGCGCGTCGGATGTCGTGGAATCGTTCGGAATTACGCCCATGGGTACACCCTGGCTTGGGTTTCCCGAGGTGAGACGAGGGGTAAGAAAAGACGTAGCCCAGCTCATAGGCTGGGCTACAAAAGAAAAGCTCCCCGAATTGGACTCGAACCAATAACCTGCCGGTTAACAGCCGGCTGCTCTGCCAATTGAGCTATCGGGGATTGGGCCGCCGTGGCGAACCTGCAACAGAGTACAGCAGGGTTTGGGCCCCTCGGCAACCGGGTTTGTCGGCTTACCGACTTCACGAGCACCAGGGGTTCAAAGCAGGCACAATGGGCCCGCAGAGGACGAGAAGACGAGACGGGAGGCAGCAGATGCGCAAGTGGGTTTTCGTCGCCGGTGTGGCCGTTGGGTATGTGTTGGGGGCGCGTGCCGGACGTGAACGGTACGAGCAGATCGCGGCGATGGCGCGGCGGGTGCGTGACAATCCGACGGTTCGCAACGTGACCGGGATGCTGCAGGACCAGGCCGGTCAGGCCGCCGGGGCCTGCAAGGACCGGTTGATGGCCACGAGTCTGGGTGAGCGGTTCTTCGGTGAGCGGGACGAGTTCGCCGTCGGGGACGACATCAAGCCCCGCTACTGGGAGACCGTCGGTGTCAGTACCCCGGCGCGCGACAACGTCGGCGGCAACGAGCCCCGCGAGCCCTAGGGCAGGGCTTCGCGGCGGTTGAGTTTGACGACCGCGACGCCGCCGCCGATCGCCACCGCGGCGATCCAGGCCAGGAACGACAGCCCGTACTGCCACGGTGGGGCGGCGTCGGTGGCGGACACCAGGGGTGCGTTCTTCTCCCCCGCGGTCCACCAGATGCCGCTGCGCAGCAGTTTGGTGAAGTTGCCGTCCTCGTATGCCTTGGCGGAGTGGCCCAGCGACGTGTACCAGGTCCGGCCGCCCTCGAAGGGGCGCGCCCAGGTCACCGGGGACAGGTCGTCGCCCACGACCGGGGCGTTGGCGACGATCCCCATCTTCTTGAGCTTCCCGGGATCGCGGTCGAACTGGTACCACTGGTCATTGTGGTCGTCCATCTCGGCCGGGGCGTGTTCGGCGGCGGGCAGTTCGGTGTCGACCGTGACGTCGTGTTCGGCCAGCGGGCCGCCCTCGCCCTCGGATTCGTAGGCGCCCACCAGGTCGTGGTAGTAGTCCCAGTCGGGTTCGGTGCGGGCGGCGCCGTGGACGCCGACGAAGCCGCCGCCGTCGCTCATCCAGGTCTGGAAGGCCTTCTGCTGGCCGTCGTCGAGGACGTCGCCGTAGGTGTTGAGGAACATGACCACGTCGTAGTCCGCCAGCGACTTCGCCGAGAACTTGGCGGCGTCGGCGCTGGCGTCGACGTTGTAGCCGTAGCGGCGGCCGTTCATCTCCAGCAGGTTGACCGCCTCGGGGGTGGAGCGGTGGGCCTGTTTCGGGTCGGAGACCTTCGTGAACACCAGCACCCGCGGTCCGTCGGCGGCGGCGGACGCGGGTTGTGGCGTGGCCAGAACCGTCACCAGAACGGCCCCGACGGCCGCGAACACCCTCAGACTGCGCATGGCCTCACGGTACCGGGGCTATTTGTACAGCAGTCTGCCCATCCGGCGCGCGGCCACGGCGATGCCGACCCCGCCGACGGCGGCCAGGAAGGCGGCGTGGCCGAGCAGGCCCCACTCCGGCAGGCCGAGCGTGAGACCGCGGACGAGTTCGATGCCGTGGTACAGCGGCGACAGGTACACCAGCCAGCGCAGCGCCTCCGGGTAGGTCTCGACCGGGGTGAAGGTGCCCGAGAACAGGAACATCACGAAGATGATCGAGATCAGCCAGTCGAAGTCGGTCCAGCTCTTGAAGACCGTCGACAGGGTGAGGCCGATGCCCACGAACGACAGTCCGATGAGGATGGCGGCGGGCAGTGCCAGGATGGCCCAGGCCGAGGCGATCATGCCCATGGCGGCCATGACGGCGATGAACGCGATGACGTAGATGGCGCCGCGGATCAGGGCCCACATGGTCTCGCCCATCATGATCTCCATGGGGCGCATCGGGGTGGCCAGGATGCCGTCGTACAGCTTGGCCCACTTCAGTTTCCCGAACACGTTGAAGGTGGTCTCGGCGATGGCGGCCATCATGGCGGCGTTGGCCAGCATCGCCGGGGCCACGAAGGTGGCGTAGTCGATCTCGCGGCCGTCGGGCAGCGGGATCGTCCCGATCAGGGCACCGACGCCGATGCCGAGGCCGAACAGGTAGAACAGCGGCTCGAAGACGCCGGAGATGATGAGCAGCCAGGCGCGGCGGTGCGCGGTGTAGTTGCGCTCCACCATGGCGCCGGAACGGCCGAGCCGCACCCGGAACAGCTGGACGGCGAGAACAGTCATGTCAGGCTCCTAGGACGTCATGCGGCGTCGCAGCTGGGCTCCGGCCAGCCACCAGCCGACCGTGCCCAAAACGAGCAGGTAGGCGATGTGCAGGTACCAGGGCCACGGGGTGGGCGTGCCCGAGACCGCCCACCGGGACAGCTCGGCGCCGTGCCACAGTGGAGAGATCCAGGCGAGGGGTTGCAGGTAGGCCGGCAGCTGTGACAGCGGGAAGAACACCCCGGAGAACAGGCTGACCGGCACGATCCCGAACCGGTGGATGATGGACAGCGTCGTCTCGCTCTTGACCGACACGGAGAAGGCGTAGACCCAGCCGATGAAGGCGTAGCCGACGCCGATGGTGGCCACGACCGACAGCGGCGCGGTGGCCGAGAAGATGCCGAAGGCCGCCATGACGACGGCGAACACGATCGCGGTGACGGCGACCCGGATCAGCCCGTACAGCAGGTGCCCGGACAGGATCTGGCGCGGCGTCAGCGGCGAGGTCTGCATGGCCTTGTACTGCTGGCCCCAGCGCAGCGCGGCGAACACCGGCCAGGTCATCTCGCCGCCGACCATCTGCAGCGCGGTGGAGGCCAGCAGGCCGGGCGCGACGAAGGCGGCGTAGTCGACGCCGCCCAACGACTCGGTGGAGCCCACATAGGAGCCGACGCCGTAGCCGATGCTCACCAGGAACAGCACCGGCATGACGAAGCTGGAGAACACCGAGCCGTACCAGACCCGGCGGTAGTTCATCCACCAGTACTCGAGGGCGTGCAGCGTTCCGATCATGTGTCCCCCTACTCGACCAGGCTGCGGCCGGTCAGGCGCAGGAAGACGTCTTCGAGGGTGGCCCGGCGGGCCAGTACACTGGACGGTTGGATGGCGCGGCCGTGGACCTCGGCCACGGCGGCGTCGCCGTCGGCGGCGTACAGCAGGATCCGGTCGGGCAGCGCCTCCACCTGCGCGTCGATGCCGTCGAGTTTGTCGGCCAGGTCGGACAGCTCGTCGGTGTGCTGGCCCTCGAAGCGCAGTTCGACGACCTCACGGGTGACGTGGGTGTCGATGAGTTCGCGGGGCGAGCCCTGGGCGGCGATCCGGCCGCCGTCCATGATGACCAGCCGGTCGCACAGCTGCTCGGCCTCGTCCATGTAGTGCGTGGTCAGGATGATGGTGATGCCGCGCTGCTTGAGCCGGAACAGCCGCTCCCACACCAGGTGCCGGGCCTGCGGGTCCAGGCCGGTGGTCGGCTCGTCCAGCATGATGATGTCGGGTTCGTTGACCAGGGCGCGGGCGATGGTGAGGCGGCGTTTCATGCCGCCGGACAGTTCCTCGACCTTCATCTTGGCGCGGTCGGCCAGCCGCACGAACTCCAGCAGTTCGGTGGCGCGCTGTTTGGCGACCTTGTACTTGATGCCGAAGTAGCGGGCGTAGATCACCAGGTTGTCGAACAACGTGATCTCGGTGTCCAGTGTGTCCTCTTGCGGGACGACGCCCAGCCGGGCCCGGATCGCGGGGCCCTGGGTGGCGGTGTCCATGCCCAGTACCGACAGCTGCCCGCCGGTGGGACGGGAGACGCAGCCGATCATGCGCATCGTGGTGGACTTCCCGGCGCCGTTGGGGCCCAGGAAGCCGAAGGCCTCGCCGGGCGCGACGGACAGGTCGATGCCGTCCACGGCGTTGGAGTCGCCGTAGCGTTTCACGAGTTTGTGCGCGGAGATGTGCGGAGCGGTGGACACACGCGCACGCTAATGCCCGGGTGAGACATTCGCAAGGCGATATGTGTCTGCTCACAGGGCTCCGGCGGCGCGTTCCTTGAGTCCGCGCAGCCGCTGTTCCAGCGCCATCAGCTCGCCGAACAGTTTCATGTAGCCCTCGGAGTCGGTCTCGGGGTTCATGCGCTGCAACTTGGACTTGAGTTCGGCGACCTGTTCCTCCACGACCGGCCACTGCACCCCGGCCAGCGCGGTGGCGACGTAGCGGGTGTCGGGTTCGCCGTCGATGCGCAGCGGTTCGACCGCCAGTTCGGCGACCAGGGCGGCGGCGGCCAGGTCGCCGCAGGCGTCGGAGATCGCCATACCCCAGTTGGGGCCGGACGCGGCGGCTGCCGCGCCCCCGGCGTTGGCGATGGCGCGGCGCACCACGACGTGCATCGGGTCGGAGAAGTAGGTCTCGTCGACCTCGTCGAAGTACGGTCCGGCCATCTCGGGGTGCTGGACGGCCAGTTTCAGCACGTCGCGTTCGGACAGCAGCCGGGGGCCGGTGACCTTGCGGCGGGCCGGTCCCGCCTGCGGCGGGGCCTGTTTGCTGCGGGCGGCGTGCACCCAGCGGCGCACCAGGTCGACGTCCTCGCCGAGTCGTCCGGCCAGCCGCTGCGTGTACCCGGGGTGCAGGGACTTGTCCTTGATGCGGGCCACCAGTGGCGCGGTGGCGCGCAGCGCGGCCACCCGGCCCTCGACGCTGTCGAGGTCGTAGGAGGCCAGGGTGGTGGCGATGGCGAAGTCGACGAGGTGTTCGCGTCCGGCGACGAGCTCACGAACCGCCTCGTCGCCCTGTGCCATGCGCAGTTCGCACGGGTCCATGCCGCCGGGGGACACCGCGATGTAGGTCTGGGCGACGAAGCGCTGTTCGTCGCCGAAGGCCTTCAGCGCGGCCTTCTGTCCGGCCTCGTCGCCGTCGAAGGTGAAGATGACCTCGCCCTTGAACTCGTCGGAGTCCATCAGCAGGCGCCGCAGCACGTTGATGTGGTCGCTGCCGAAGGCGGTGCCGCAGGTGGCCACGGCGGTGGGCACTCCGGCGAGGTGGCAGGCCATGACGTCGGTGTAGCCCTCCACGACCACGACCTGGCGCCGTTTGGCGATCTCGCGTTTGGCGGCGTCGATGCCGTACAGGACCTGCGATTTCTTGTACAGCGGCGTCTCGGGGGTGTTGAGGTATTTCGGGCCGTTGTCGTCTTCGGACAGTCGGCGGGCGCCGAAGCCGATGATGCCGCCGGTCAGGTCGTGGATCGGCCACACCAGTCGTCCCCGGAACCGGTCGATGAGGGAGCCGGAGCGTGCCGGTTTGGCCAGCCCGCCCTCGGTGAGTTCGTCGGGGGTGAAGCCGCGGCCGCGCAGGTGTTTGGTGAGCGCGTCCCAGCCGGGTGGCGCGAAGCCGCAGCCGAAGCTTTCGGCGGCGTCGCGGTCGAAGCCGCGTTCGGACAGGAAGTCGCGGGCGATGCGGGCCTCGGGCGAGGCGAGCTGTTCACTGTAGAACTTCGCGGCCTCGGTGTGGGCGGCCAGGAGTCGCTGTTTGCGGCCCGGCTGTTGCGAGCGGGACGAGGAGCGGCCGTCGGTGTCCTCGTAGTGCAGGGTCACCCCGGCTTTGGAGGCGAGCCGTTCGACGGCCTCGGCGAAGCTGAGGTGTTCGAGTTCGGTGAGGAAGCTGATGGCGTCGCCGCCGGCGCCGCAGCCGAAGCAGTGGAAGAAACCCTTGGACGGGGTGACGTTGAAGCTGGGGGTGCGTTCGTCGTGGAACGGGCACAGCCCCTTGAGGTTGCCGCCCCCGGCCGGTTTGAGCGTGACGTGTTCGCCGATCACCTCGGCGATGTCGGTGCGTTCGCGCACCAGTGCGACATCCTCGCCACGTATCCGTCCGGCCACCTGTTACCTCCATGTTCGGTTTCACCATCATCCCTCGTCGCGCACGCCCGCTCCCCGCGCGTCCGGCGCGTTATCACGAGGCGTGCCCGTGCCGGTCAAATCACCCGTGACATAGACTCACACTGATCCGATAGGCTGCCGAACCATGCCGGACCCGATGCCCGAGCAACGTGAGTCTCCGCCGCAGTGGCCACCACTGGCGGGGTATGACGAGCCCACCACCCCTCCCAAAGCCACCGAGGCTGAGCTTCGTGCCGCTGCCTCCGGTGTACACCCCGACTCCGACACCCCGACCCCGACGGTTCCGTCGCAGGCGGGGGCTCCGGACGAACCGCAGCCGGGTGTCGACCCGCGGTTGAGCGACCGGTTGCCGGTGGCGACTCCGCCGCAACCCAAGACCGTCCCCGCGGCGCCCGACACGCACGGGCGCGGCGTCCGCATGACCATCTACGGTTTCGGCGGCGCGGTCGTGGTCGGGTTGATCGCGGTCATCGTGGTCATGGCCGGTGGCGGGCTGGTGCCCGGTGTCGGCGACGACGACAAGCCCGCCGACAAGCTCCTGTCCGACTCCGGGGAGGTGGACAAGGAGCAGTACGCGCGGCTGGCCAAGGCGGTCGGCACCGAGGACTGGATCGACTGGCGGTACGGACCCACCGGCGAAGGCGCCTCGGATGTGCCGGAGGCCAAGCAGCCCAAGACCGACACGTTGCGGATCCCCGGCAGCGATATCAAGCGGCCGTATCAGCACGGCAGTGGATCGTCGGCGGAGAATCCGCGCAACGTGCAGGGCCAGTTGGGTTATGTGCCCGACGAGTCCAAGGCCAGCGTCGACCACGTCACGACGATGGAGACCACCGACTCGACGCTGGGGTTCACGCCCCGCGCCGGTGGCCGGTTCACCGCCGAGTCGGAGGATCCGGATCTTTCGGGCAAGTCGCTGTCGAAGTGCGCGGGCAAGGACGGTCCGGGACGTCTGGTGGCGGCCGACCGCTCGCACGGCGCCGGTTACGCCGCCCACTCGGTGCTGGCGTTCTCCTCGGGTGTCATCGCCACCAGCGGCATCTCCGGCGCCCAGAAGGGCACCTGCCTGGCACTGCCCGACGGCCAGACGCCGACCTCGGTGGCGGTCACGCCCGGCAACGAGTTCGCGCTGGTCACGGTGTGGGACACCGCGAAGGTGCGCGGCCGGGTGGCCGTGATCGCGCTGGCCGACCGGCCCGGGACCTACGGTTCCAGTTGGCCCGCCACGTACCCGGGTCTGCCCAATCCCGGCCACTTCGGGTTCTCGAAGCTGCTGGGTTTCGTGGAACTGAAGGACGCCAAGGCGCCGACCGGGATCACGGTGAAAACCGACTTCGACGGCGAGAACGTCGAACGCATCAACGCCGACCTTTCCACCGAGGCGGGGCGGGAGCCGTTCGGCGCCAAGGTCGCCAAGGCCGGTTTCGCGGTGGTGGCGGCCTCGGCGGAGAAGCGGCTGGAGTGGATCGACCTGAAGCCGCTGCTGTCGGGTTTCCACAAGGCCTATTTCAAGGACGATCCCAAGACCTACGCGTCGCCGGGACAGAAACCGGAACAGTGGCCGCCGTCCTTCGACAAGGAAACGGCTTTCGCGCCGAAGGTGTCGGCGGTGACGAAGCTGAAGGAGTCGCCGCTGTCGATCACGAACCTGAACGGCATCGTGTACGCCGGTGGCGGCAAGGGAACGGTGACGACGTTCAAGGGCGGTCCCGGCGCTCCGGAGCAGACCGGCACGCTGGCCCTCGACGGCGCCGCGACCTGCCTGAGTCCCACCTCGGACGGCCAACAGGTGCTGGCCACCTCCCGCACCGACCGTTCGGTGAGCTGGCTGAAACCGTCCAAGGCCGGAGCCTCGGTGGCGATGACCTTGCGCGACAAGCGGTTGACCGACCCGATCTGCGCGATCGACAACGCCGACCTGGACCCCGACGACGGCACCGGGACCCGGGCGCGCACGGTGTCGATCACCGACTTCGGCGGCGGCGCGCTGCACACGTTCCGCTACGGCGAGGCCAGGATGGCCGACGGTTCGTCACTGAACCTGAAGAAGGAGACCTTCGAGTACGGCGGCGCCTACGAACCCAAGGGCAAGCCGTTCGTGGTGACCACGACCGTCGACAACATGTGAGGCCGCTTGCGTTAAGTCCCCGGGGACCTCGATCGGTTTCATGACGCAGAACTCGTTGCCCTCGGGGTCGGCCAGCACCACCCAGTGCCGGTCGCCGTGGCCGACGTCCACGTGCCGGGCACCCATGTCGACCAGGCGCTCCACCTCGGCGTCCTGGTCTTCGGGGTTGATGTCCAGGTGCACCCGGTTCTTGGCGTGTTTCTCGGCGCCGACCGAGATGAACAGCAGGCCCGGCCCGACCGGTGGGGTCTCGAAGGCCCGGGTGGTGTCGGTGACGATGAGTTTGGGGTAGGTGTGGTCGGCGATGAAGGTCATGTCGGTGGTCTCGAAGACCACCCGGTAGTCGAGGACTTCGGCCCACCAGCGCGCCAGTCTCTTCGGATCGCGTGCGTCGATCACGGTCGAATTCCAGCGACTGGCCATGAGCGACTCCTCACGTCGGGGGCGTTGTCCCCTGCCGCGCGCGGCGACAGGGGACGATCACCGTAAGCCCGCGCCACTCACCGTGAAACGGGTTTCCTCATCACTACCGGAAAACGACGGTGAGGTCAACAGCGGTTTACTATCGGCTATCCGACTGGCCCGAGTACTCCGTAGCGGCCTGTCCGGCGGCCAAGCGGGCCACCGGAACCCGGAACGGCGAACAGGACACATAGTCCAGTCCAGTGTGGTGGAAGAACTTCACCGAGTCGGGGTCGCCGCCGTGTTCGCCGCACACACCCAGGTGGATTCCGGGTCGGGCGCCGCGGCCGTCGGCCACCGCGATCTCCACCAGCCGCCCGATGCCGTCGGTGTCGAGGACCTGGAACGGCGACACCGGGAAGATGCCCAGTTCCAGGTAGCGGCTGAAGAAGGAGCCCTCGACGTCGTCGCGGGAGAAGCCCCAGCCCATCTGGGTGAGGTCGTTGGTGCCGAAGGAGAAGAACTCGGCGTGTTCGGCGATGGCCGCGGCGGTCATGGCCGCGCGCGGCACCTCGATCATCGTGCCGACCAGTGCCTCCACACCGGACTCCTCGAGGATCTTCAGCGCCGACTCGCGCACCAGCGCCAGTTCCTTGGCCTCGCCCACCAGCGGGACCATGATCTCCGGACGCGGGTCCTTGCCGTCGCTCTTGAGCTGCGCGGCGGCCTCGGCGATGGCGCGGACCTGCATGTCGTACAGGCCGGGGATCGTCAGACCCAGCCGTACACCCCGCAGGCCCAGCATCGGGTTCTGCTCGTGCATGCGCCGCACCGCGGCCAGCAGGTTCTGGTCGACGTCCTCGGTGGCGTTGCGGACTTCGAGTTCCACCAGGTCGGTGAGGAACTCGTGCAGCGGCGGGTCCAGCAGCCGGATCGTCACCGGCAGTCCGTCCATGGCGGACAGGATCTCGACGAAGTCGCCGCGCTGCATGGCCAACAGCTCCGCCAGCACCACCTTCCGCTCGCCCTCGGTTTCGGCCAGCACCAACCGTTCCACGAGTTCGCGGCGTTCGCCCAGGAACATGTGCTCGGTGCGGCACAGGCCGATGCCGGTGGCGCCGAAGCGCCGGGCACGGGCGGCGTCCTCGCCGGTGTCGGCGTTAGCGCGCACGCCCAGCCTGCGGGCGGCGTCGGCGTGCCGCATGATCGTGTCGACGGCGGCGACCAGCCGGTCGGCCTCGGGTACCTCGCCGGTCTCGAAGTAGGACACGACGCTTGAGGGTTTGACGGGCAGTTCACCGGAGTAGACCGCCCCGGATTCGCCGTCGACGGAGATGACGTCGCCCTCTGAGACGGTGAGGCCGTCGGCGGTGCGGAACGAGTCCTCGGCGACGGTGAGGCTGTCGGCGCCGCACACACAGGTGGTGCCCATGCCGCGGGCGACCACGGCGGCGTGGGAGGTCTTGCCGCCGCGGGCGGTGAGGATGCCGTTGGCGGCGATCATGCCCGGCAGGTCGTCCGGGTTGGTCTCCTTGCGGACCAGGATCACCGTCTCGCCCTTGTCGGCGCGTTGCACGGCGCGCCGCGCGTCGAAGACGGCGACGCCGCTGGCGGCACCGGGAGCGGCCGGGATGCCCTTGGCGATGGGTTCGGTGGACTCGTCGAGGTCGAAGGCGGGGAACATCAACCGGGACAGCTGCTCCCCCGACACCCGGCCCAGCGCCTCGTCGAGGTCGATGGTGCCCTCGTTGGCCAGGGCGGCGGCGATGATGAAGGAGGCCGCGGCGGTGCGTTTGCCGACCCGGGTCTGCAGCATCCACAGTTTGCCGCGCTCGATGGTGAACTCGATGTCACACAGGTCGCGGTAGTGGTTCTCCAGGGTGTCCATCGTGCGCAGCAGCTCGTCGTAGGAGGCGCGGTCGATGTCGGCCAGTTCGGACAGTGGCACGGTGTTGCGGATGCCCGCCACCACGTCCTCGCCCTGCGCGTTGGCCAGGTAGTCGCCGTAGGCGCCGCGCTCGCCGGTGGCCGGGTCGCGGGTGAAGGCGACCCCGGTGCCGGAGTCGGGTCCCAGGTTGCCGAAGACCATGCCCACGACGTTGACGGCGGTGCCCAGGTCGTCGGGGATGCGCTCGGTGCGGCGGTACAGCACGGCGCGCTCGGAGTTCCAGGACTTGAAGACCGCCTCGATGGTCTGCCACAGCTGTTCGCGCGGGTCCTGCGGGAAGTCCGAGCCGGTGTGTTCGCGCACGAGTCCCTTGAAGACGTCGACGAGCTGTCGCAGGTCGTCGACGCCGAGGTCCACGTCGGTGGCGGCCTTGGCGGACTCGCGGGCGGACTCGATGGCGTCCTCGAAGGCGTCACCGTCCATGCCCCACACGGTCTTGCCGAACATCTGGATCAGCCGCCGGTAGGAGTCCCAGGCGAAACGTTCGTCCCCGGCCTGGGAGGCGAGCCCGGTGACGGTCTCATCGGTGAGTCCGACATTGAGGACGGTGTCCATCATGCCCGGCATCGAGAACTTGGCGCCGGAGCGCACCGACACCAGCAGCGGGTCGTTCGCGTCTCCCAGGCGGCGGCCCATGGCCTGCTCCAGGGCTTCGAGGTGCTCGGCGACCTGCGCCGAGAGCGTCTTGGGGGTGGAACCGGTGGCAAGGAATTCCCGACAGGCCTCGGTGGTGATGGTGAAGCCGGGTGGGACCGGAAGGCCCAGTCGGGTCATCTCCGCGAGGTTGGCGCCCTTGCCGCCCAGCAGATCCTTTTTGTCCTTGTCGCCGAAAGTGAAGTCGTAAACGTAAGTTGTCAAGTCAAGCCTCCGAACATCGGCGGTGCGCTACGGATGCGCGCGATGCCGGTGAGGTTAACGAGGGCTCAGGCGGAAAAGAAGGTCTGTGTCGGATACCCCACGGTTAGTCGCGCACGGGCGCGCGGGAAGCGCGATTCCCGCGCACTTACAAGCAGTACTCTGCCTCAAACCGTCACGGCCAGGGCCGAATTGCCGCTGAAACATCGGTCACTTTGGGTAGTTTCCGGTCCACTGTTCGCGTAGCGTCCTGCCGTCACCCTGGCACGAAATCGGTAGCAAATGTTTGCAATCGCAAACTAGTTTGGTCGCAGAAGCAAACATCCCGATCGAAGGAGCACGAAGTGGGATCCCCCAACACCCGCCGCGTCCTGAGGCTCGCGGCCACGACGGTCATCCTCGGCGGTTTCGCCGTCGTCGGCACCGCCGCCCCGGCGTCGGCGGCCGACAACGACGGCGAGCTGCTCATGGCGCTGGACGCCTCGGGTTCCATGGAGGAATCCGACGGCGCCGGGAACACCAAGATGGAGACCGCCCGCGACGCCGTCATCGACGTCGCCGAGGCCATGCCCGGCCACGCCAAGGTGGGACTGCGCGCCTATGGGCCGGCGTCCACCGGCTCCGGCTGCAAGGCCAGCAAGGAACTGGTGCCGATCGACAAGATCGACGCCGACGCGATCACCACCGCGGCCACCGAGCTCAAACCCGAGGGCGACACCCCGATCGCCTACTCGCTGGAAAAGGCCGCGGGCGACTTCACCGAAGCCAAGGGCCCCAAGACGATCCTGCTGGTCTCCGACGGCGAGGAGACCTGCGGCGGCGACCCGGTCAAGGTCGCCGAGAAGATCGCCTCCCAGGGAGTCGACCTGCGGGTCCACGTCATCGGCTTCCAGGTCGACGACGCCACCCGCAAACAGCTGACCGAGATCGCCAAGGCCGGCAAGGGCTCCTACTACGACGCCCAGGACGGACCGGCGCTGGCCAGCCGCCTCAAGCGCGCCAGCGAGAGCGCGCTGCGTCCATACCAGACCACCGGCACCCAGATCGACGGCTCCGACGACGGGCTCAACCCGCCGTCGCTGAAGCCGGGCCAGTACCTGGACTCGTTGGGCCCCAACGCCAAGGGCGAGGAACCCAGCAAGTACTACTCGTTCACGCTCGAAAAGGGGTCCAACGCGTACGTCGCGGCCACCATCCCGTGGAGCACTCCACTGGAGACCGATGCCAAGAACGACGTGTACGTCAAGGTGTCCACCAAGGACGGCTCGCTGTGCGAGTCCGACTCCGGGTACAGCAAGCCCGACGGCGGCGGCAGCGCCATCGCCACCGCGACGCCGGTGCTGGCCTTCGACCCCGAGGCCGACAAGGGCCAGTGCGGGGCGACCGGTGACTACGTCGTGGAGGTCAACAACAACGGCTCCACCGACCGCACCGGCGAGGCGCCGCTGGAGCTGGTCTACGTGCAGGAACCCGCCGCCAAGGCCACCGGCAAGCTGCCCGAGGCCTACACCGAGGAGTCGGAGACCGGCGTGAAGCCGGACGTGGACGGCAAGCCGACCAAGATCACCGGCGCCGGAGGCATGAGCGACGCCCCGGTCACCGAGTCCGGTGTGTACTCCGACGTGCTGCGTCCCGGCGAGGAGGTCTTCTACCGGGTGCCGGTCGACTGGGGACAGCAGGTCGCCTACCAGATCGACCTGCCGAAACTCAACGCGGAGAACGACAAGCGACTGGGCACCGGCACCCCGGTGAGCACCACGATCGTCAACCCGGTGCGCGAGGAGGCCACCCAGACGGCCAACCAGGACATGTCGTACTACACCGGCGACCCTGACACAGTGGATGGTTCCACGGCTCCGGTGCGCTACCGCAACCGCAACTCGGACAACATCGAAGTGTCCAACACGTCGATCTCGGGCTACTACTACATCTCGGTGCGGATGCAGGCCGATGTGGAGGACCCGTACTTCGAACTGCCGATCACCCTCAAGGTGGACGTCAAGGGCAAGACCGGCGGTGAGCCTAAGTACGACGACCCCGCCGACCTGGGCACCCCGGCCGAACAGCTGGAGGTCAAACAACTGTCCAGCGAGGGCGGCAAGGACAAGACCCTGACCGGGGGCTCCACGACGCTGCTGTGGATCGGCATCGGCGTGGGAGCGGTGCTCGTCCTCGGCGGTGGCGGCACGGCCTGGATGATGGTGCGCCGCAGGCCAACAGCTTGATTCTCTCCCCTTAAGGCCGGGCATCCATCGTGGATGCCCGGCCGTTCGCTATGCGAGCAACAGCACCAGCGAGACGGCGAGGATGACGGCCCCCAACGCGGCCAACCCCAGCGCGATGCCCAGTACCACACGGCGCCCCCCGCTGGCGCGCATCGACTTGGTGGGCGGCAGCTGCGGCCCGGCTCCAGCTCCGGAGCTCGGCCGCACGGCCTGCGTCGGGCGCCCCGTCGCGGCTTGGCCTTGGCCGGAGGCAGACGACACGGCTCCAGCTCCAGAGCCAGGCGGGGCGCCCTCTGCCCCAGCTCCAGAGCCCGGCGACGGCTGTGCCCCAGCCCCAGCTCCGGAGCTCGGCGGCACGCCCTCAGCTTCTCCAGCTCCAGCTTGAGCCCCACCGAAAGCCGGGGACAGCGGCGGAGCGGGCGCGAGCCGGACGGGGCCGCTGGGGGCGAAGCCGTCGGGCAACGGGCCGAGCTGGTCGAACACCTCGACAGCGTCGGGCCGGTTCGCGTCGACCGCCGGGACGGCCGCTGCGGACAACGCCTCGCGCCAGGCCCGCCAGGCGTCGGCGGCACTGGACGGACGCTGTTGCGGATCGGGTTCGGTGAAGGTCGCGACCGCTCGCCACACCGGGGCGGGGACGTTGGTTGGCGGGTGTTGCGGGTCGACGGCGGGGCCCTCGGGGGGCGGGGTCAGGCCGGTCAGCAGGCGCCAGGCGACCACTCCGGTGGCGTAGACGTCGTGGGTGGGATGGGGTTGGGTGTCCAGCAATGCCTCGGGGGCGAGATATCCTGGAGTGCCAACTATCACGCTAGCCTCGGTGAGCCGGGGCTGTCCCGTCACCGCCGCGATCCCGAAGTCCGCCAGCCGCAGTACCGGCGCCGCCCGTCCGGTCACCTCCAGCAACAGGTTCGCCGGCTTCACGTCGCGGTGCACGATGCCGTGCGCGTGCACCTCGGTCAGCGCGCTCCACAGCTGATCGACCAGCACCGCCGCGTACGGCACCGGGATCGCCCCGTAGTCCCCGATCAGCTGGTGCGCGCTGCCGCCGCCCACCAGGTCCATCGTCAGCAGCACCAGCTCGTCCTCGGCGGCCCAGCCGTGCGGCGCCACCACGTTGGGGTGGCTGACCCGCAGCGCCTGCTCGCGCACGAACCGCAGCAGCGACGCCGCGTCGGAGGGACGCAACAGCTTCGCCGCGACGTAACCGCCCCGTTTGGCGTCCCAGGCACGCCACACCGACCCCATGCCGCCGTCGGCGATGGGATCGACGAGGTGGTACCTCCCGGCGAAGATCTCCATACCGGGACATCCTGCCCGACGGTTCAGAGCAGGTGCTCGCGCGCCGCGTAGTGCGCGACCGCGTCGGCGGTGCGTCCGGCGCCGTACACGCGCAGGAACTCCGCCAGCTCCGGGTGCTCGCGTTCCAGGGTCGCCGCCGCCGACAGCACCTCCTGGGCGCCGGCGATGGCGCGCAGCAGGTTCTGGACGGTGCGCGCGGCGGTGGCCGCGTTGGGGCGCATCCCGGTGTTGCCCGTGGTCGACAGGGCTCCGGCCTGGGCTCCGATCTCGGCCAGCCGGGCCGGGACCTGGTCGGGGCTCAGCCGGGCGGCGGCGACCTCCCCCGACAGGTCGATCAGCGCCTGCAACCGCTGGGCCGCTTCGGGGTTGCCGATCTTGGCGCGCTGGCCGCTCATCAGCTGCGACAGCATCGGCGCCGACAGCCCGAGCACCCCGGCCAGCCGGGCCTGGTTGAGCCCCAGCTGCCGGGCGATCCCGCCCAGCAGGTCGCCGAGCGGTTGCCCGTACAGCTCAGTCTGCTGCCGTCGGTTGCGCTCGACGAGTTCGGCGTTGTCGCTCACGTGTTTCTCCTGCTCCGGGTCGCGCGGTCGGCCTCGGCCGCGCAACAGCACGATACCCGCACCGGCTCAGCCGTCCATCCTCGACGGAATCCCGAAGCTACTCAGGGGTAGCGCATACCCGTCATTCACTTATAGACTCCCCATCGATACATAGACACACATGCGCCCACAAGGACATGTGCCCCTCTCAGAAAGGTTCCCCTATGAGAGCAGCCCGCATAGCAGCGCTGTCGCTCATCGGCGCGGCCGTGGCCATCGTCGGTCCGGCGACCGCCGTGGCCGACCCCGCCACGGGCGACGGCGCCGCCGTCAACGACACCACAAGCGACGGTGTCACCGACTACTGGACGTCGAGCCGCATGGAGAACGCCGTGTCGCTCGACATCAACCTCGACCCCGGCACCCTCACCGACGACGTCAAAGCCGGTGCGGAAGTGGAGATCGACCCGACGCTGGCCGACTCGACCGGCGACCCGTGGACCGGCGGCGGCGACGTCGTCAACACGGCGGGCCGGGTGTTCTTCAAGTTCGACGGCAAGGACGCGTCCTGCTCCGGCAACGCGGTCACCAGCGACAACGGCAACACCGTCCTCACGGCGGGCCACTGCGTGAAGTACCAGGGCGCCTGGCACACCGACTGGGTCTTCGTGCCCGGTTACCACGACGGCCAGGCCCCCTTTGGCGAGTGGCCCGCGTCCAAGACGCTGACCACTCCACAGTGGGAAGCCGATGAGGACATGAACTACGACGTCGGCGCCGCCGTCGTCGAGCCGCAGGGCGGCAAGTCGCTCACCGACACCGTCGGCGGCCAGGGTGTCGCCTTCAACGGTGAGTACAACCAGAAGATGTACGCCTTCGGCTTCCCCGCCGCCGACCCCTACGACGGCGAGAAGTTCATCTACTGCGGTGGAACGTCCAGTAAGGACGTGCTGCTGACGCAGGACCACAGCCTGCCGTGCGACATGACCGGCGGTTCCAGTGGTGGACCGTGGTTCCGTGAGTTCGACGAGGCGACCGGCACCGGTCTGCAGTCCTCGGTGAACAGCTTCGGCTACAAGTTCCTGCCGAATGTCATGTTCGGACCGTACTTCGGCGACGACGCCAAAGCGCTGTACGACAAGGCAGCCGCTGCTTAGTCAGCACAACCGTTTCCGGCCCCGTCCGACCTCGTGTCGGGCGGGGCCGGATCTCGTCGCGTGTCAGTCGCCCGCGGCCAGGCGCCACAGCCACACCCGTTCGGCGCCCCGGGCGTCGGCGAGCGGGTCGGTGGCGTCGCGGGATGCCGGGTGCCGGGGCGGGACGTGGGTGCGGTCGAGCACCCGCAGTCCGGCGGCGTCGACCATCCGCTCCAGTTCACCGGGTTCGCGGATGTACAGCCGCTCGGCGAGGTCGGAGATCACCAGCCAGGCCTCGCCGCCGGGGTTCAGATGGGCCGCGACCCCGTCCAGGAAACCGGACAGCATCCGTCCACCATGGTCGAACACGGCCGCGTCCAGGGTCGAGTTCGGGGTTCCCGGCAGCCACGGCGGGTTGCACAGCACCACGTCGGCGCGGCCGGGCGGGAACAGGTCGGCTTCGACCACCTCCACCCGGTCGTCGAGGCCGAGCCGGGTCATGTTGTCGGCGGCGCATTCCACCGCCCGCGGCGCGATGTCGGTGGCCACCACGCGGGCGCCGCGTTTGGCCAGCAGCGCGGCCAGCACCCCGGTGCCGGTGCCGATGTCGAAGACCGTCGCGCCCTCGGGCAGCGGCGCGGCGGCCACCAGGTCCACGTACTCGTCGCGGGTCGGCGAGAACACCCCGTAGCGGGGGTGGATCCGCTCCCCCAGCGCCTCCACCCACACGCCCTCACGCTGCCACTGGTACGCGCTCAGCACGCCCAGCAGATCCCGCACCGACACGACGACCGGCTCGTCCAGATCGCCGTAGGCGTCCCGGATCGCCGCCGCGAGCCCGTCGTCGGCACCTAGCTCGGCCAGCCGGTCGGCGTCCAGTTCAACCAGCACCATGCCCAGCACCCGGGCCCGGTTCTTGCGGGCCTGCCGGTGCCGGTAGAAGTCCATCGCGACGTCACCGCTGGACGTCACGGGTTTGCGGTCCCAGCGTTTGCGCATCCGCGACAGCAGCCGCCGGGCCTCGACGAACGGCCCGTGCCACAACATGGCCACGCCCTGGGAGGCGTTGCGCACGGCGACGGCGACGGGCACGGATGAGTCCGCGACCACGATCTTGCCGGGCGGCGGCGCGCCACGGGCGGACCGCCACCGGGCCGACCGCTCCACCAGCCCCTCGTCCCACCAGACCCGAACGTCCGGGGCTTCCTCACGCGCTTCCATCAGGCAACGGCCGCTTCCGACATCCCGCGAGTGTAAACGACGGCCTTCGCATTACCGTCCCATAGGGATTGAATCTGTCAGCTCTACGACACTTTGGGTCTAGCGGGGGACGGCGAATGCCAATAACATGAACCATAGTCATATCTGAACCTCTCGATGCGGTGACATCGTCGTCACCGCCAGGATTCCGAGGAGCCCCATTCAGATGAGAAGTGTCCGAATCGCCCTGTTGACCGCCGCCGCCGTGGCGGTCGCCCTCACCGTCCCGGCCGCCGCCCAGGCCGAACCCACCCAAGGCGCCGTAGCCCACGCCGCCGCCGACTCCAAGGCCGAGCAGTCCAAGGTCACCAAGTACTGGACGCCCGAACGCATGCGCGCCGCCGAGGCCCTCGACCTCATCAAGCTCGACAAGTCCGACGTCGGCGAACTCTCCGACGTGCCCACCGGCAAGACCAAGGTCGTCGAACCCTCAGGCGCCGAGACCATGGCCTTCCCCCAGCTCGGCGCACAGTGGACCGGCGGCGGCAAGGTCGTCACCACCTCCGGCCGGGTCTTCTTCACCTTCGACGGCCGCAACGCCTCCTGCTCGGGCAACGCGGTCACCAGCACCAACAAGTCCACAGTGATCACGGCTGGTCACTGCGTCAAGTACCAGGGCAGCTGGCACACCAACTGGGTCTTCGTACCCAACTACCACGACGGCCAGCGCCCCTACGGCACCTGGACGGCCAAGAAGACCCTCACGACCCCACAGTGGCAAGCCAGCGAGGACATCAACTACGACGTCGGCGCGGCCGTGGTCAACCCGCTCAACTCCCAGTCCCTCACCGACGTCGTCGGCGGCCAGGGCCTCAAGTTCAACGGGGCCTACAACCAGAACATGTACTCCTTCGGCTTCCCCGCCGCCTCCCCCTACAACGGCGAGAAGCTCATCTACTGCAGCGCCAAGACCGGTCGCGACTTCCTGCTCAGCAACGACCACAGCATGCGCTGCAACATGACCGGCGGCTCCAGCGGCGGCCCGTGGTTCTTCAACTTCTCCGAAGCCAACGGCACCGGCCTACAGGGCTCGGTCAACAGCTTCGGCTACACCTTCCTGCCCAACACCATGTTCGGTCCATTCTTTGGAACCGATGCCCAGAACGTGTACAACACCGCGCAGGGCAGCTGAGCCACTGTTTCACCTGGATTCCGGCCCTGGCTGAAGTTCGCTTCGGCCAGGGCTCTTCTTCGTGACCCGAATGGGCCGAGGGGTTAACAGTACGTGCGTACTGTTTAATGGGGGGTATGGAGCAGTCCCCCGCCACGGTGACCAGTTTGCGTGCGGTCGTGCCGACGGTTTATCTGCCCGCCGCGATCTACAGCGTCGGGCAAGGGGCGATCGCGCCGGTGGTGGTGTTGTCGGCGTTGGAGTTGGGGGCCTCGACCGGGGTGGCGGCGTTCATCGGGGCGTTGAGCGGTGTCGGGATGTTGATCGGGGATGTTCCCGCGGGTGCCTTCGCCGCTCGTGTCGGGGACCGGCGGGCGATGCTGTGGGCGACGGTGTTGGTGGGGGTCGCGCTGGTGGGGTGTGTGGTGGCGCCGTCGGTGGCGGTGCTAGCGGTGGCCATCGCCGTGGTGGGTATGTGCAACTCGGTGTGGATGCTGGCGCGGCACTCGTACCTGACCGAGGTGGTGCCGCTGCGGTTGCGGGGCCGGGCCATGTCCGTCTTGGGCGGTGTGCAGCGGGTGGGGCGGTTCCTGGGGCCGTTCATCGGGGCCGCCGCGATGCAGGTGTGGGACACCGACGGGGCTTACGGGGTGTACGTCGTCGCGGCCGTGGGCGCCGCCGTCGCGGTGGCGTGCGTGAGGGACCCGCAGCCCGCCGAACCGGCGGATGAGCCGGTCGCGCCCTCGGGTTCGTCGCGGACGCTGCGGGAGCACCTGCCGGTGTTTCGGACGCTGGGGGTGGCCGTCATGATCCTGGGCGCGGTGCGGGCCGCCAACAACGTCGTGATTCCGTTGTGGGGCGCCCATATCGAGCTCGACGCGACCACGACCAGCCTGATCTTCGGCATCGCCGGTGCCGTGGAGATGCTGCTGTTCTACCCGGCGGGGTCAATCATGGACCGGTTCGGGCGCCGGGCGATCGCGCTGCCGTGCCTGGGGATCATGGCCGTGGCGCTGGCGTGGATGCCGTTCACCTCGGGGTTCGCGACGCTGCTGGCCGCGTCGATCCTGCTGGGGATCGGCAACGGGGTCGGCAGCGGCATCGTCATGACGCTGGGCGCGGACGCGGCTCCGGCGATCGGGCGGGCGGAGTTCCTGGGTGGCTGGCGGTTGTGCGTCGACCTGGGTTTCGCGATGGGGCCGGCGGTGATCGGCGGCGTCACCGCGGCGGCGAGTCTGGGTCCGGCGATCCTGGTCATGGCGGGATTGAGCGTCGCCGGGGCCGGGGCGATGGCGCGGTGGATACCGTCGCGCCGGTCAGACGGGGTTGCCAGGACGAGTGAGCCGGGCCATACTGAACACTTACAAGCCTGTAAGTACGAAAGGTCCGGCACCCCAATGTACACAGTGCACTCAAAATCCATCGACCCCCGAAAGAAGCGGCGGATTCGCCTGTGGGCGTTGACCCTCGGCGCGCTCGCGGTGCTCGTGGCGGTGATACTGCCGACGACTCCCGCGTTCGCCGATCCGCCAGCGGCGCTACCGGCGTCCGCTCCCGAGGCCGACGCCAAGTGGCAACCGGCGCTCGACTACGACAAGGACGGCTGCTACTCGACCCCGGCGATCGGGCCGGACGGGACACTGAACCCGGGGCTCAACAACTCCGGTGACCTCAACGGCAACTGCCGCGATCAGTCCGATCTGGACAACACCAACGCGTACTCGCGCTCCAAGTGCGACGACAGCGGTTGGTGCGCCTACCTGTACGACCTGTACTTCGAGAAGGACCAGGTGGTTCCGGGCGCGGACGCGTTCGGGCACCGGCACGACCTCGAACACATCGTCGTGTGGGTCAAGGACGACCAGGCCCAGTACGTGTCGACGTCGCAGCACGGCGACTACACCACTGACCCGAGCGACAAGGTCGCCTGGGAGGGAACGCATCCCAAGGTCGTCTACCACAAGGACGGCGGCAGCACCCACTGCTTCCGGCTGGGCGGTGACGACGAGGCTCCCGAGAACCACTACGGCGCCTGGCAGTACCCGGATCTGGTCGGCTGGGACAACTTCCCGTCCGGTATCCGCGACACGCTGGTGAACGCCGACTTCGGTTCCGCGAGTCTGGCCA
Source organism: Stackebrandtia nassauensis DSM 44728 (assembly GCF_000024545.1). GTDB lineage: Bacteria > Actinomycetota > Actinomycetes > Mycobacteriales > Micromonosporaceae > Stackebrandtia > Stackebrandtia nassauensis. The sequence continues at coordinate 1,874,605 of NC_013947.1, read as the reverse complement.
TCAAGGACGGTGCTTTCGAGGACAACCTCGACAAGGCCAAGCCTGACGGGATCGACTTCGACCCGCGCGCGTAGGACATCGAGCGGCCGGGCCCCTGTGGAGGATCATCCACGGGGGTCCGGCCTTCTCATGGTCGGGTTCGCAGCCCGTCCAGCATCAGACTGACATAGCGGCGGGTCGCGTCCAGTGTGTCCGTTCGGCCCGGGATCGGGCGCAGCACCAGTGCCAGCATCATCGCCACGTCGTCGACGTCGACGTCGTCGCGCATCCGACCCTGTTCCTGGGCCTGGCGCACGAGTCGGTCCAGGACGGCCATGATCTCGGAGCGGCGGTGTTGTTCGGCCTGGGATGCCTTGACCTTGCGCCAGCTGTCGGGGTACCAGGTGGACAGACAGCCGACCACCATCAGGTCGGGGGCGGCGTCGAGGATGAAGGTCGACAGCGCCGACCAGCCGTCGGTTTCGGCTTCGGCGCGTTGGGCGTGGGTCGTCACGGACGTGAAGGCGGCGGCCGCGCATGCCTCGATCAGCTGTTCCCGGCCGCCGAAACGCCGGTAGAGGGTTCCGACGCCCACCTCGGCGGCGCGGGCCAGCTCTTCCATGGGCATGTCGGGGCCGTGTTCGGGCAGGAGCCGCAGGGCGGTGGCCATGATCTGCTCGTGGTTGCGTTGCGCGTCAACGCGGAGGGTTTTGCCTGGTCCCCGGCCTGTCATCGGTCACCGTCCTGTCGTCGCCACCACATATGTGGAATCATACCGTCCGCTTCGCTACTATTAACGGAAGAACTTCTTCCGCTTTTGGAGGCGACATGAACATCACACCCATCCTGGACCGGCTGGAGCAGCCGTTCCCGACTCGCGCCGACCTGAAGACCCTGCGCGGTCTCTACCGCGCCTGGCGAACCCACGTCCCCTACGAGAACTTCGACCTGCAACTGGGACGCGACACACCACTGGACTCAGAGTTCCTTGTGGACAAGTTCGGGATCCGGCGCCGTGGCGGCACCTGTTTCCAGATGAACGGCACCCTGGCCCTGCTGCTGCGCGGGGTGGGTTTCGACGTGGACATCGTCGAGTCGGGAGTGCAGCGGGAAAAGCGCGGCGAGGACGTCTGGGGCAACCACATCGCGCTTTTGGTCCACGTGGACGGGAAACGCTGGCTGGCCGATGTCGGTATCGGGGACTCGTTCCTGGAACCGTTGCCGTTGACCGAGGGTACGCATCGGCAGGGCACACTCGACTATCGGCTGGAGCGGCTGAGCGACGGCGTCTGGCGCGCCCGTCACCATGCCGGGGGCTCGGTGAGTTCGTGGGACTTCCGGACCGTGCCGCGTGAGCTGTCCGAGTTCGCCGAGAACGCCCGTCATTCGACGCCCGTCATGCACAAGGTGCTGGTGGCCCAGCATCACCGCGACGGACACGAGCTGGCGTTGCGCAGCCGGGTCCTGACCGACACCGGCCCGGCCGGGAAGACGCGACGGGTGCTGGAGGACCTGGCGGACTTCACCGAGGCGTTGAAAGGGCTGGCCATAAGCGTCGACGATCTGGGTCCCGACAACGTGCGGCTGCTGTGGAACAAGACGGCCGAGCAGTACCAAGCCTGGCTGGACATCGAGAAACGGATCGGTGTCTGAGGGGCCGTCACACGGCTGCCAGGTTCTTGTCCGGCGCGTCGCGTTTGCCGCGCCACAGCGCGATCAGCGGGAACAACATCACCGACAGCAGTGCCGCTCCCTGGAGGGCGGCGGCGATGCTGTCGGTGATGACGCCCGAGTCCTTGCCGATGTCGGCGACCACGATGACCAGCGGCAGCTGGGTGGCGGCGAACAGCGACAGCCCGGCCCGTTCGCGGCGCTGCGGCACCACCCTGCGGTGCGTCACCCAGGTGACGACACCACGCGACAGCAGGAACAGCAGCAGGAACACCGGGATCAGCAGCATCGCGGTGACGCTGCCGAACAGCGCCACCACGTCGAAGCGGACGCCGGTCATGACGAAGAAGATCGGCACCAGCATGCCGAAGCCGATCGCGTCCAGTTTGGAGGCGACGACTTCGGCCTCTTGGTCGCTGATGCTGGAGATGACCCAACGGATGACCAGACCGGCGGTGAAGGCGCCCAGGACGATGTCGACGCCGATCTCGGCGGCGATCCACACCATCGACACGATCGCCAGCATCGACAGCCGCATCGCGAACTGGACGCTGGTGCCCAGAGTGTGCGACAGCAGTCGCGACACCCGTCCCGAGCGGGGCCGCATCATCAGCAACGCCACCCCCACCGCCACCAGCCCCACCAGCAGCAGCGCCGGGTTGGTCTCGTGGTTGCCGCCGCCGTACAGCACCGCGATCGCCACGATCGGGGCGAACTCGCCGATCGCGCCGACCGCCATCAGGTACTTGCCGACCGGCCGCTCCAGCATCCCGGCGTCGCGCACCATCGGCAGGATGGTGCCCAGCGCCGTGGTCGACACCGCCACCCCGATCAGCAGCGCCACCCAGAAGTTCAGCGAGACCGCCCAGGCCGCGCCGACGCCCAGCCCGATCGACATCAACCAGCCCAGGCTCGCCAGCCGCAGCGGGCGGCCCTGGATCGCGGCGAACTCGATCTCGTACCCGGCCAGGAAGAACAGCATCGCCAGGCCCAGTTCGGACAGGTCCTGCGCGATGCCCTTGTCCATGACCAGGTTCAGCACGGCCGGGCCCAGCATGATGCCGAACAGCATCTCGATGACCGGCAGCGGGATCGGGAACCGGTCCTTGAACCTGTCGCTGATGAGCGGCGCGATCACCGCAGCGGCGAACACCAGTACCGCGCCCAGCCACGTCTCGTCCGCAACGGCCCCCGCCATGGGCAAAGCTTATGGTTTTCGGACCAAGCGTGTTCGCGGTTTGTAGAAGCGGCGTCACAGACGGGAATGCGGCGGGCTACGGGTATGTTGGGCCGATCGTGAACCAGACTCGAGAGGAGACCTTCGTGGTCACCATGTACTCCACCCAGTGGTGCACATACTGCCGACGGCTCAAGAGCCAGATGGACCGGGAGGGCATCGAATACGAGGTCGTCGACATCGAGGACGACCCCAAGGCGGCGGACTACGTGATGAGCGTCAACGGCGGCAACCAGACGGTTCCGACGGTGACCTTCCCGGACGGTTCGGCGATGACCAACCCGACCATCGTCCAGGTTCGCGAGAAGCTGGCGGCGGTGGCCGACACGGCCGCTTAGTGCCGGATTCTCACCAGTCGCGGTGAAGGGGCAGATCCCAGGGCAGGAAGTTCCAGGGGCACTTGGGATCTGCCGCTAGTCTTTCGGCGGTGCGTTCCCGTTGCGCCTGGACCGGGTCGGGTTTCCCGTCCGAGACCGCCGCCGACCACAGCCGTCGGCCCTCCAGGTACCAGTGGTTCATCTCGGCCCAGCCGCTGTAGTGGCGCTGGACGTCGCGGGCCAGGGGCAGCATCGTGTCCCAGCAGTACTCCTCGTCGAACCAGCCGAGGATGAAACCCATGCGCTGCATCCACAGCGCCCGCGCGTAGTCCCAGGCGAGGTACTTGCCGGGGATCCCCGCTTGGGCGAACTGTTCGCGGTGGCCGTCGCGGGCCAGTGACTCGATCTGGGCGACCATGCCCTCGCGGTCGCGGATGCCCCAGTCGCGTTCCAGGGCCCGGCTGATGCCGGTGCGGCCCAGGCTCTTGAAGGGGCCGCTGAAGTCGCCCAGTTCGCCCAGCGGCATTCCCCAGTCGACGGTGAAGACGGCGCTGACGCCCTGGATCCACCACTGGACCGGGGTGAGTTTCGAGCCGTAGGTGAACACGCTCCACATGTCCGGGGACTCGAACAGCCGCAGCAGGTGTTCCTGGAAGTAGTACGCCTGCTGGGTCTCGGAGGTCTTGAACTCGGCGATGTGCTTCTTGAAGCCGGGTCCGTGGAAGGACAGCCGCACGTAGTCGCCGTGGTCGAAGCTGAACTGTTCCCGGCGGATCCGGTCGAAGGGTATGCGGTGTTTGCGGTAGCGGACCTGGCGCTGCCGGAAGTCGATGACGAAACCGGGATTGGCGAAGGTGAGTCCGAAAAGGACGAACATGAGGACGCTGAGGCCCAGGGCGGTCAGCATGACGGTGCTGGAGGCGACGAACACGGTGACGCCGGTGGCGATCAGGCCGAGCAGACCCAGGGCCAGCGGCGCCATGGCCGAGGTGGACCACCGGCTGAACAGGCTGTTTATCCGCAGCACGCTGTTGGGGTGGTCGAAGTGGAAGTCACCGTCGGCGAAGGTGCCCTTGACGGACTTCTCGAGTTCCTCTATCTGGTTGGCCACGGCTGCCGGTCCCTTTCACGAGAGCGCCCGCCAACCTAGCAGCGTTGCGGCGTGGGGTCTAGCTGGTGCGAGAGGCAGCGGGACGGCTCACACCGTCAGGCGCGCAGCTGGGCGAGTTCGTCCTCGGTCAGCAGCCGGGACCGGATGAGGAACCGCACCCCCTCGGGGGCTTCGAGCGAGAAACCGGCGCCCCGGCCGGGCACCACGTCGATGGTGAGGTGGGTGTGGCTCCAGTACTGGTACTGCGCGACCGTCATCCACACCGGCACCGGTTCGTCGAGGCCGGGCACGTCAAGGTCGCCCAGGTGGTGGTCGGCGTCGCCGAGGTTCAACTCCCCCAACGGATAGCACATCGGCGAGCTGCCGTCGCAGCAGCCGCCGGACTGGTGGAACATCAACCGTCCATGCCGGACGGTCAGTTCGCGCAGCAGCCGCGCCGCCGCCTCGGTCAGATCCACTTGGCGAAGCGTCATGGCTCCTCCGGTCGATAAGCGTCGGCGGCACCCGCCGGTGGGTTGAGCGGGCACCGCCGACGCGCCTGTCGCGGGCTAGAAGAAGCCCTGCGCCTTCGGTGAATAGTTGACGAGCAGGTTCTTGGTCTGCTGGTAGTGCTCCAGCATCATCTTGTGGTTCTCGCGGCCGATGCCCGACTGCTTGTAGCCGCCGAACGCGGCGTGCGCCGGGTAGGCGTGGAAGCAGTTCGTCCACACCCGACCGGCCTGGATGTCGCGTCCGGCACGGTAGGCGGTGGCGATGTCGCGCGACCACACCCCGGCGCCGAGGCCGTAGAGGGTGTCGTTGGCGATCTTGATCGCGTCGTCGTAGTCGTCGAACCGGGTCACCGACACGACGGGGCCGAAGATCTCCTCCTGGAAGACGCGCATCTTGTTGTTGCCCTCGAAGATGGTCGGCTGGACGTAGAAACCCTGGGACAGCTCGCCGCCGAGGTCGTTGGGTTCGCCGCCGCACAGGACCCTGGCGCCCTCCTTGCGGCCGATGTCGATATAGGACAGTATCTTCTCGTACTGGTCGTTGCTGGCCTGGGCGCCGATCATGGTGTCGGTGTCGAGCGGGTTTCCCTGCGTGATCCTCGAGGTGCGTTCCACCGCGTCGGACACGAAGCCGTCGTAGATCCGCGACTGGATCAGCGCCCGCGACGGGCAGGTGCACACCTCGCCCTGGTTGAGGGCGAACATCGCGAAGCCCTCCAGGGCCTTGTCATAGAAGTCGTCGTGGGCGGCGGCGACGTCGGTGAAGAAGATGTTGGGGCTCTTGCCGCCCAGCTCCAGGGTCACCGGGCGCAGGTGCTGGCTGGCGTACTGCATGATGAGCCGTCCGGTGGTGGTCTCACCGGTGAAGGCCACCTTCGCGACCCGGGGGCTGGACGCCAGCGGTTTGCCGGCCTCGACGCCGAAACCGTTGACGATGTTGACCACGCCCGGCGGCAGCAGGTCGGCGATCAGTCCGATGAGCAGGTGGATCGACGCGGGGGTCTGTTCGGCGGGTTTGAGGACGACCGCGTTGCCCGCCGCCAGCGCGGGGGCCAGTTTCCAGGTGGCCATCAGCAGCGGGAAGTTCCACGGGATGATCTGGCCGACGACGCCCAGCGGTTCATGGAAGTGGTAGGCGACGGTGTCGGCGTCGATCTCGGAGATGCCGCCCTCCTGGGCCCGGATCGCGCCCGCGAAGTAGCGCCAGTGGTCGATGGCCAGCGGCAGGTCGGCGGCCAGCGTCTCGCGGACCGGCTTGCCGTTGTCCCAGGTCTCGGCGATCGCCAGCATTTCCAGGTTCTGCTCGATCCGGTCGGCGACGCGGTTGAGCAGCACCGCGCGTTCGGCTGCGGAGGTCTTGCCCCAGGCGACGCTCGCGCCGTGCGCGGCGTCCAGCGCCCGTTCGACGTCGGCGGCGGTGCCACGGGCGATCTCGGTGAAGGACGCTCCGGTCACCGGGGTCGGGTTGTCGAAGTACTCCCCGTTGGCGGGCGGCACGTACTCGCCGCCGATGAAGTGGTCGTACCGGGACGCGTAGGCCACCGCGCTTCCACTCGTGCCGGGTGCCGCGTATGTCGTCATGTCTCACCCTCCTGGAGATGGAACGGACTGCTCAGGCCGTCACGGTATGACCACGAACGTTGCATCGACGTTGCGTCGGGTGTCCGACTCCGATTACCGTTGCGCGCGTAGCGGACTATTCTCAAACTGCGTGGGTGCCGTGACGTGCGCCGTCGGCACCAGGACCGACCGGGAGGCCGCCATGAGCCGAGATCCCCTCGCCCACACCCTCGTCCCCGACCCCGTGGCCTACGCCCGGCGCATGCGGCGGCTGCGCGACGACATGCTCGCCGGGACAGTCTCGGGTGACGCGCCCCGGGACCTGATCACGGCCTCATGGCGGCGCAGCCTGACCGCTCGGGTCGATCCGGACGCCGACGGGCCGGTGGTGGTGTACGCCGACGGCGCCGTCGACTACCGGCGGGAACATCCGCTGGCGGCGTGTCTGCCGCTGCTGCGGCACACGTTGCTGTCCATCGCCGAGGAGGCGATGCACGTCATGATCGTCACCGACGCGGACGGGACGATGCTGTGGCGGGAGGGGCACGCGTCGGTGCAGTTGCGGGCCGACCGGGTGGGGTTGAGCCCGGGCACCTCGTGGGCGGAGGCGTCGATCGGCACCAACGCCATGGGCACGACGCTGGCCATCGACCGGCCGGTGCAGATCTACTCGGCCGAGCACCTGGTCAGCACGTATCACGACTGGACCTGCGCGGCGGCTCCGGTGCACGACCCCGACACCGGCGAGATCCTTGGCGCCGTGGACATCTCGGGGCCGCTGCACACGATCCACCCGGCGACGGTGGCGCTGGTGTCGGCGGCGGCGCGGCTGGCCGAGTCCCGGCTGGCCGAACTGGCCGACGAGCGGGACCGCCGGTTCGCGCGGCGGCACCAGTCGCGGCTGGGCGACCGTCCCGGGGCGCTGTTGACGGCCACCGGCCGGGTGCTGGCGGCCACCGCCACCGGGCTGCCCGAGCGCGTCGATCCCGGCGAGTCCCGGCTGGGTGGGCGCCGGGTGTGGGTGGAGCCGCTGGACGAGGGCTATCTGCTGCGGCTGGAGAACGGTCCGGTGACGCGGACGGCGGCCTCACCCCGGTTGCGGCTGCGGGTGCTGGGTGAGGAGCAGCCGACGGTGGAGGTGGCCGGGCGGGTGCTGCCGCTGCCGCGTCGGCACGCCGAGATCCTGACGGTGCTGGCGATGCACCCGGCCGGACTGACGGCGGGACAGCTGGCCTTCCACCTGTACGGCGACGACGGGAACCCGGTGACGGTGCGCACCGAGATCCACCGGCTGCGCGCGCATCTGGGGCAGCGGGTGCTGGTCACCAAGCCGTACCGGCTGGCCGCCGACGCGGACGTGGACTTCCTGACCGTGGACCGGTCGCTGCGGCACGGTGACGTCGGCGCCGCGGTGGCGAGCTTCCGGGGCGGGCTGTTGCCGTACTCGGAGGCGCCCGCCATCCGCGCCGCCCGGGAGGAGCAGCTGGCCGCGCTGCGCGGCGCGGTGCTGGCACGTCCGGACGTCGATCTGTTGTGGAGTGTCATCCGGTTCCCGCCGTGTGACGGGGATCTGGGGCTGTTGGAGGCGTTGTGCGAGCACACGCCGCGCAGCGACGCCCGGCACCACTGGGCGCTGGCCCGGCTGGCGGCCGTCGACGACGGGGACTGACGGTTCACGCCTCGGCGACGGTCACTTTAGGCGCGGCGGGACTGGTGAGCTTGCGGCCGCCGAACATGTAGGCACCCGCGATCGTCATCAGCACGGCCATGACCACCAGGATGATCCGATAGTCCACTATGGTTACCAATAGCGCGCCGGTGGCCAGAGAGGCCAGCTGCGGCACCGCGTAACACAGGTCGCAGGCGGCCGAGACCCTGCCGATCAGCTCGTGCGGGGAACGCTTCTGGATCAGGGTGTTGTCGGCGACCATCACCACCGGGATCGCCAAGCCGCCCAGCACCGCGGCGGCCAGCACGCCCGGCAGGGTGGGCACCGCCCACACCGCGAAGGTCACCGCCAGCCCAAACAGGCCGACGGCCTCGGCGGCCAGTTCGCCGACCTTCTTGACGAACCGGGCCGCGAAGACGCCGCCGGTCAGGCCGCCGACGCCCATGACGGTGACGATGACCGAGATGAACGCGGGTTCCATGCCCAGGCCCTTGTCGTTGAGGGCGAAGCCGATGACCTCGATGGCGCCCAGTCCGGCCGCGGCGATGAACAGACCGGTGATCGCCCGCCGCAGCGCGCCCTCGGCGGCGATGAACCGGAATCCGGCGGTCATCTCGGTGATCCAGTGCGAGCGTCGCGGTTCGCGTGTGGACTGTCGCACCTTGAGCAGGGCGATGGCGCCCGCCGCGACCAGGAAGCTGGCCGCGTCGATGAGCGCGACGGCGAATCCGCCCAGCGCCAGGTAGATTCCGGCGCCCGCGATCGGGCCGACGAGCCGCAGGCCCTGTTTGACGGTCTGGGTGGCGCCGTTGGCCTCCACGAACAGGTCCTCGGGCAACAGCAGTTTGAGCAGGCCGTTGAGGGCGGGCGAGTCGAGGATCGATCCGAGGCCGAGCAGCACCGCCACCAGGTAGATCAGCCACACCGTGTCGGGGCCGGACACGAAGGCCAGTGGCAGCAGCACCACGGCGTTGCCGATGTTGGCCCAGATCAGGAACGGCCGGAACTTCACCCGGTCGACGAGCATGCCCGCCAACGGCGCCAGCAGGATCGGAGCGCCCAGGAAGAACATCGTCAGCCCGGCGGCGCCGTCGGAGCCGGTGAGGTCCTTGACCCAGATACCCAGGGTGAGGAACAGCAGGGTGTCGCCGATGATGCTGGCGGAGGTGCCGATGAACAGCAGTCGGTAGTCGGGGCGCTTGAGGACGGTCAGCATGAGGGGTGTCCTTAGTGGGCTATTCCTCGGTCTCGAGGTTCTTGGCGGGGATGCCCCAGGCGATAAGACGGACCGGACGGGAGCCTGTCGGGCGGGTCTCGGGCTCGAAGTGGCGCCGCACCTGCCGCAGGTACAGCTCGGCGACCTGCTCGCTGAGTTCCTCGAGTTCGTCGGCGGTGAGCCACAGAATCGACTGGGTGGTGAAGGCGACGTCGCGCCAGCGGTCGGAGTCGGTGTGGCGGGTGGCGCGCCAGGTGCGCAGTTCGTCGACCTCGTGTTCCAGCTGGATCGCGCTGGCGGTGGCGGCGGCCTCGGCGACCTCGGGGGCGTCATCGCTGTAGCCGTAGGAACTTCCCGAGGGCACGAAGCGCCAGATCCGCTGTCGTCCGGTGCCACCTTCGGCCTCCTCGATGAATCCGCCCGCCGCCAGCTGCCGCAGGTGCCAGGAGCAGTTGGCGGGGCTGTGGCCGACGCGCTCGGCCAGTTCGGTGGCGGTGGCGGGACCGTGCACTCCCAGCAGTTCCAGCAACCGCAGCCGCAGCGGGTGGGCCAGCGCTCGCAGCGAGGTCGCGTCCCGGAGCTGGCGCTGCGGCCAGTTCTCGGGGTGCTCCGCCGATGGGGTGCTGGAATCCTCCGTCATGTGTCGAAGCATATCTTTCGAAAGACTTCTTTTCAAGCTGGGGCGCGAAAAAGCCGCCCACATCGGGTGAGCGTCCGTTGGATGCGGACTCGCCGATGTGGGCGGTGCTTGTGCGTGTGTCGCTAGTTGTTGTCGCGCATGGCCATGACCCGGCGCCGCTGCGCCAGCACCAGCGCGATCACACCGGCCAGCGCGAGCACGACGCCCGCGATCAGCGGTGTGGTGAGGCTGGAGCCGGTCACCGGCAGTTCGTCGTCGCCGCCGGGGCTGGAGGTGCCGTCGCCGGGGGTCGCCGACCCACTGTCCGAGGGGGACGGTGACTCGCTGGGGTTCTCGCCGCCCTTGCCGGGGCAGGTGTGGGTCAGGTTGAACTTGGCGTCTTCGCCGACACCGGTGACCTCGGCGGTGGCGCCGGTCAGCGTCCAGCCCGCGGGCGTGATGATGTACGCCTTGGAGGTTCCGGATTCGACGATGCCACCGTTGTCGTCGGTGTTGTAGGTGTGCTCGACGCCCTCGGTGTCCTCGAAGGTGGCCGTCACCAAGACGAACTTGCCCTTGTCGCCGTGGTCGGAGGGAAGGACGAACACCCAGCCGTCCTGGTCGTCGGCGATGTCGTCGGGTACCTGATCGCAGCTGTGGTCGCCGTGGCCTTCGGCCGTGGTGGGGACATTGCCCGGATTGATGTCAATCGTCACCTCGGTCGCCTGGGCCGCACTCGGGGCGCCGATGATCGCGACGGCGAGCGCCACCGGAACAAGGCGACGCAGCATGGATTTGGGGGACAACACAATTCTCCTGGGATTGAGGAATCTGGGGTTGCCGGGATATTGGGGCACTTGAGGTCGCCAGGCTACCAGCGGAGACATGTGCATGTGCGATAACAATTATCGGCTTTTCGGTTACGGCTCACCGAAAACCGGTGACTACCGGTGACAGTGCGTGTGTTCTAACGGCGGGGTTGGGGCGCGGTTCAGCTCTCGGTCAGCCAGCGTTCCATGAGGAAGCGGGCGATCGAGATGGACGGCGGCACCCGCAACGGTGCGGTCTCGCCCGACAGGGCGGCGCGCAGTTCGGCGCGGTCGAACCAGCGGGCCGCGGCGATCTCGGCGGGTTCGACGACGATGTCCTGGGCCGGGTCGGCGACGGCCTCGAAGGCCAGCATCAGCGAACGGGGGTAGGGCCACGGTTGGCTGGCCACATAGGTCAGGCCGTCGATGTCGACGCCGACCTCCTCGGCCACCTCCCGGTGGCAGGCGGCCTCAGCGGATTCGCCGGGTTCCACGAAACCGGCCACACACGAGAACCGGTCGGCGGGCCAGCCCTTGCCGTTGGCCAGCAGCACCCGGTCGGCGCCGTCGGTGATGATGACCATGACGGCCGGATCGGTGCGGGGCCAGGAGACCTTGTCCCCCGCGCGCCGCGACCAGCCGCCTTCGTCCACTTCGGTGAGTTCACCGGTGGCGGCGTGGAAGGTGTGGTCGGCGTGCCAGCGCACCAGGGCGACGGCCTCGGTGAGCACCCCGACGTCGAAATCGGACAGCAGTGGCCCGGCCTCGCGCAGGCCCATGCCCGCCTCGACCGGCGCGGCCACCGCGAAATAGGGCTGCTTCTCGCCGCCCAGGTACAGCCGGTCCCCGTCGGGTGCCGCGTCCGGTTCGGTGTAGACCAGTTCCGGGGGTTCGCCGGTGACCGCGACATTGCCGCTCGCGGGGTCGACGACCAGTACCTTGGCGCGCGTCCACGCCTCGTCCAGCCAGGCCGGATCCGCGCGTCGATGGGCGGCGCGATCAAGCACCGCCCTCGACAGCTGCGGTCTCATCTGGCGCCCTCCACGTGGGTCAGTCCCTCCAGTGGGGCCTTGACGTGCGCGGCGTCGCCGAGTACGACCGTGACGGCCTTGGCGGGGGCGAAGATGTCGGCGGCGACCCGCTGGACGTCCTCAATGGTCACACTCGCCAGCCGGTTGGCGTGCTCCAGCAGCCAGTCGGGACGCAGGTCCCAGCCCGCGAACGACGAGGCCAGCGACGCCAGACCCGACTGGGTGGCGGTGCCCAGCCGCAGCGTGCCCAGCGCGTAGCGGCGGGCCTGCTCCAGTTCGTCCTCGGTGGGCGGGGTCGCGGCGATGCGGCCCAGCTCGTACCAGACCTCCCACAGCGCCGGGGCCGTCACCTCGGTGGCGACGTCGGCGGAGATGACCACGGCGCTTCCGGCCAGCGCGTGGTCGACGGCCGAACGCGGCGAATAGCTGTAGCCCTTGTTCTCGCGGACGTTGGCCACCAGCCGCGACGAGAAGTACCCGCCGTAGATCAGGTTGGCCAGCTGCTGGGCGGCGTTGTCGTCGTGGACGCGCGGCAACGCGGTCAGCGCCACCCGGATCGAGGACTGCACCGAATCCGGACGGTCCACAAAGGTGACCGGCCCGGCGGTCAACGGCGCCACCGGTTCCAGACTGCGCGGCTCGGAGTGCCCGTTCCAGTCGGCCAGCGCCGCCGCCCCGGCGTCCAGCGCCTGTTCGGCGGGCAGGTCACCGACGATGACCAGGGTGGCCCCGGCCGGGTGGATGCGTCCGGCGTGCAGGTCCAGCAGCTGCTGCGGCGTGATCGCGCCGACGTCCTCGGGCTCGGGGGTCTGCACCGCGTACGGGTGCGCGCCGTACATGCGCTTCAGCAGCGCCACCTGCACCAGGTGGCCGGGCTGCTGCCGGGCCACGTTGATGTGGTCGGCCAACCGCTCGCGCTCGACGTCGACCTGGTCCTCGGGATAGGTGGCGCCGTGCAGCACCTCCGACATGGTGGCCAGCAGCCTGGGCAGTCCGTCGACGAGAGCGTTGCCCGCCAACAGGAACCGGTCGGGGTCGACCGAGGCCGACAGCCCGCCGCCCACCGACTGCAACTCGGCGGCGATGTCGACGATGGACTTGTCGGCGGTGCCGGACATGATGGTCTGCGCCATCACCGAGGACACGGCGACGTCGGCCTCGGCGAACGGCAGTCGCAGCCGCACCTCCACCAGCGGCACCGAGGGCCTGCGGATCGCCAGGATCGTCAGGCCGTTGTCCAGGACGCGCTCGTGACAGTCCGGCAGCGTGAATTCGGTGGCCGGAGCCAGATCGGGAACTGTGTGGACGGTCACTGCTGAGCCCCTCCTGCGATGACTTCGACGACGGCGCGACGCTGCGGCGTGAGCAGGGACGCGGCCTGGGTGATCTCGGCGGCGGTGACCTCACCGAGCAGTCTGGGCAGCTGCCGGGCCACGTCGGCGTCGCCGTGCAGCGCGGCGGCGGTGCCCAGCCGCAGCACCCGGTTCATGACCGAGTCGTCCTCGCGCAGCACGTGGGTGGCGATGCGGGCCTTGACCCGCTCCAGCTCGCCCTCGGCGAGACCGTCGGACGCCAGCCGCCGCAACTCCTCGTCCACAGTAGCCAGAACCCGTTCGGGTTCGCCGCCGGGCGGCAGGTGCGCCTGGAACAGCAGCGCCGTGGGGTCGCGCACCGCGAACGGCTCCCCCATGAACCCGACGTACCCGCCCAGGCTCGTGGCAGTGCGGTCCTTCTGGATCATGCGCTCCACCAACCGCGACGCGTCGCCGTCGGTCAACAGCTCGGCGAGCACCACGTACGGCAGGTAGCCCTTGGTGTCCTTCACCGGATCGGGAACCCGCCAGGCGGCGGCGATCGCGGGCAACGGGGCCCGCGGGTCGGTGTAGGCGTGGCGGCGCTCGGACGTCAGGTCCGGCTCCCCGATCCCGGGGTGCGCGGGCGCGGGGCGGCCGGGCACGTCGGCGAAGTGCCGCTCGATCATCGCGGTGGCCTCGGCGACGTCGAAGTCACCGGCGACGGTCAGCACGGCGTTGCCCGCGGTGTAATAGGTGTCGAAGAACGACTGCGCGTCGGCGACGGTCGCGGCCTCCAGATCGGCGAACGACCCGTAGCCGTCGTGGGCGTTGGGGAAGGTATCGAACATCACCGGCGGCAGCTTCAGCCACGGGAAACCGCCGTAGGGGCGGTTGAGGACGTTGACCCGGATCTCCTCCTTGACCACGTCGACCTGGTTGGCGAGGTTCTCCTCGGTGATGGCCGGGCCGCGCATCCGGTCGGCCTCCAGGAACAGCGCCCGTTCCAGGGCGTTGGAGGGAAGCATCTCGTAGTAGTCGGTGTAGTCCAGGTGGGTGGAGCCGTTGAGGGTGCCGCCGGAGCCCTGCACGTAGCTCATGTGCTCCATCTTCGCCACGTTCGCCGAGCCCTGGAACATCAGGTGCTCGAAGAGGTGCGCGAAGCCGGTGCGGCCCTGCGGTTCCAGTCTGATGCCGATGTCGTAGACCACGGCGACGGCCACCACCGGGACCCCCCGGTCCGGGCTGAGTACCACCCTCAGTCCGTTGGACAGCCGATACTGTTCGACGGGAAACGCGGCGGCGCGAATGTCCACCTGCTGGGGAGAAGTCACGCAGCGAACCCTATCTCGGCTGCTAAGTCGTGCTCAGCGTGGCCTCAGCCAGGTTAAGCCCGCCTTCAGCGCTCCCCGTCTACGGTCAAAAGTGGGGAGGAGGTTGGTGGCCCCGGGGCTTGGCGACCTTGTTCACAATCGGTTGCGACCGGTCCGCCGGGCTGGATAGCCTGCGTGTTGTGACCACCCGAGTGCGTGCCCTGACCTGCCGCGACGCCATGCGCGTCGCGATGCCGGGCATGCCCGCGTGCTGTCGAATGTGTGCCAGCTGAGGGCCACCATTCCTTCGCCGCGCCCCGAAGCGGCTCCCTCATGCCATCGCAAGATGAGGCACGACTGTGATATCTCTGTCCAAAGTATCTAAACGTTTCGGTTCGACGCGGGCTGTCGATGACGTGAGTCTTGACGTGCCCGCGGCCACGATCCACGGCGTTCTCGGCCGTTCCGGTGCCGGGAAGTCGACGCTGTTGCGGGTGGTGAACCTGCTGGAGCCTCCCGACTCGGGGACCGTGACGGTCGCCGGGCGAGACCTGGGGACGCTCACGCCCGCCGGACTGCGGGATGCGAGAGCCCGCATCGGGATGGTGTTCCAGCACTTCCACCTGTTGCACAACCGGACGGTCGCCGCGAACGTGGAGCTGCCGCTGAAGCTGCACCGCGTCGAGCGGGGCGAGCGGCAGCGGCGGGTCGCGGAGTTGCTGGAGCTGGTGGGCCTGTCCGATCAGGCGCGCAAGTTCCCGGCGCAGCTGTCGGGTGGTCAGCGGCAGCGGGTGGCCATCGCCCGGGCACTGGCCCTGCGTCCCGACGTGTTGTTGTCGGACGAGGCGACCAGTGCCCTGGACCCGGGCACGACCGTGGAGATCCTCGACCTGTTCGTGAAGCTGCGCGACACGCTGGGGTTGACGATCCTGCTCATCACGCATGAGCTGGACGTCATCACGCGGATCTGCGACTCGGCCTCGGTGATGCGCGACGGCAAGGTCGTCGAGCACGGGCCAGTGGCGGAGCTGCTGGCCACACCGGGTTCGGACCTGGCCGATCAGGCGTTCCGGCTGGCCGCACCGGGCGAGGGCGGCGGGATCAACGTCGAGGTGACGTTCACCGGTTCGGCCGTGGGCGAGCCGGTGCTGGCCGCGTTGGTGCGGCACTTCGATGTGGACGCTTCCATCACCGACGCCTCGGTGCACACCGTGGCGCAGGGAACCGTTGGGCGGCTGCGGTTGCGGCTGCCCCAGTCAGCAGCCAGCGAGAAAGCCGCCGCCTGGCTTTCCGAGCAGGGATACGGGGTGCGTCGGATATGACCGAGGATCTCATCGTCGCCACGATCGAGACCGTCCAGATGGTCGGCGCCTCGATCTTCTGGACCATCCTGTTCGGACTCCCACTGGGAGTGGTGCTGTACGCCAGTGGGCCGCAGGGCACCCGGCCGCGGCCGGCGACGCACCGCGTCCTGGGCGTGATCGTCAACATCGGACGGTCGGCGCCGTTCGTGATCCTGATGGTCGCGATCACGCCGTTCACCCGGCTGCTGGTGGGCACGACGATCGGCAGCGCGGCGGCGATCGTGCCGCTGGCGGTGGCCGCGATCCCGTTCTTCGCCAGGCTGGTGGAGTCGGCGCTGGTGTCGGTGGACCCGGGCCTGATCGAGGCCGCGGACTCCATGGGCGCCACCCATTCCGGGATCGTGCGCCGGGTGCTGATCCCCGAGGCCATGCCGGGCCTGATCCGGGGGTTGACCGTGACCCTGGTGGCTGTGACCGGGTACTCGGCGATGGCCGGGGCGATCGGTGGCGGTGGCCTGGGTGACCTGGCGATCCGCTACGGCTACCAGCGTTACCGCACCGACTACATGATCGCCACGGTGGTGCTGCTGGTGGTGCTGGTGCAGATCTTCCAGTTCATCGGCGACCGGACGGCCCGCCGCCTCGACCACCGCTGATCCCCACGGGGCCCGGCCGCTTTCCGCGACGTCCGACATTAATTTGACTAAATCGATCGAATAAGGAGAGAACAATGAAACGCACGATAGCCACGACGGTGATAGCCGGGGCCCTGGCCGCGACGTCGTTGACCGCCTGCGCGGGCAGCTCCGACACGCTCGTCGTCGGCGCCTCCCCGACCCCGCACGGTGAGCTGCTGGAGTACATCGACGACAACCTCGCCGACAAAGAGGGCCTGTCGATCGAGGTCAAGGAGTTCACCGACTACAGCCAGCCCAACCCGGCGCTGGCCAACGGCGACATCAACGCGAACTTCTTCCAGCATGTGCCGTTCCTGGAGGACTACAACTCCGCCGAGGACGCGAACCTGGTGTCGGTAGCCGAGGTGTTCACCGAGCCGCTGGGCGGGTACTCCAGCTCCATCAAGGACGTCAAGGACCTGAAGGACGGTTCCGAGGTGTCCATCCCCAACGACGCCACCAACGGCGGCCGGGCGCTGCACCTGTTGGAGGCCAACGGTTTGCTGAAGCTCAAGAAGGGCGCGGGCCTGGAGGCCACCGAGTCGGACATCGCCGAGAACCCGAAGGACCTGAAGATCGTCCCGCTGGAGGCCGCGCAGCTGCCGCGTTCGCTGGACGATGTGGACTTCGCGGTCATCAACGGCAACTTCGCGCTGGAGGCCGACCTCAAGCCCAAGAAGGACGCGCTGATCCTGGAGGACGGCAAGGACAACCCGTACGCCAACGTCCTGGTGGTGCGCGAGGAGGACAAGGACGACGAGCAGGTCAAGAAACTGGCCAAGCTGTTGAACTCCGACGAGGTCAAGAAGTACCTGGCGAAGAAGTTCCCGAACTCGATCCCGGCGTTCTAGGCGGGGCTCGGCACGGCCGGGGCTGTCACCACGGCCCCGGCCAACTTCATGTCGTTTTTCCGCCAGCCGTGGGCCGGACGCGGTCGTAGCGTTGCGGGTATGACTTCGACTTACACGATCGCGGCGATCGCGCCGCACATCCTGGAGCGGCTGCGCGAACTCGACGACGCCGGGAACCCGCCGGAGGAACACGTCGATCCCGAGCAGCCGTTGCGCTGCTGCCTGCGGCGCAGTCGCGACGGCGAGCGGTTGTTCCTCGTGTCCTACTCGCCGCTGCGGCACTGGGCGGCCGAGACCGGCGCCAAGCCCGGGCCGTACCTGGAGTTCGGGCCGGTGTTCATCCACGCCGAGGACTGCGGCGGCCCGGCCGAGCCCGGCGTGCCGACCGGCATGCTGGGGCAGCGGCGGGTGTGCCGCGCCTACAACGCCGAGGGACGCATCATCGGCGGCGTGTACGTCGAGGACGACAACCCCACGGTGACGTCCATTGAGGATACGCTGGCGAAGCAGTTCGCCGACCCGGCAACGGCGCTGGTGCACGTGCGGGCCGTCGAGTACGGCTGCTTCCTCTACGAGGTCCGACGGGCCTGACGAGAAGCGCCGTCAGCCGCGTCGGGCTTCGGCGGCACCCAGTCGCACGTACAGCTCGTGGGCGCGGTGGGCGTACTCGTCGGCGCGTTCGCCCTGGGCCCGGTGCGCGGCGGCGATGCCGTCCAGCGCCCGGGCCTTCTCGTACAGGCAGCTGATGCGTTGCGCGTTGACCAGCGCCTCGTGGTGGAACTCCAGCGCCCAGTCGGGACGGCCCGCGGCGGTGTAGGTGATTCCGGCGTTGTTGAGGGCCTCGGACTTGTACTCGTTGCGGGGCGAGCGCAGCATCACCGGCAGCGCCTGCCGGTGCAGGTCCAGTGCCTCGGCCGGGTCGCCGAGGACGCCGTTGATGAGGCCGAGCCGGGTCTTGGCCCAGGCGGCGGCGCTGTCGTCGCCGATGTCGCTGAACTCGCCCACCGAGCGTTCGGCGTGCGAGGCGGCCTTCTCCAGGTCCCCGTCGCGGAACAGCGCCCGGGCGAGTTCACTGTGGGCGTCGGGTTCGATGAGCCGCACCTTGTGCCGCCGGTACAGCGACAGCGACCGCTCCAGCAGCCGGATCGCCTGCGCGTTGTTGCCGCGCAACAGATCCACGATGCCGAGGTTCTCGGTGGCGATGGCCTCGCTGACGTGGTTGTTGAGGCTCTGGCTCATGGTCAGGGCGACGCTGGCGTACTCGTAGGCCCGCAGGTACCGGCCGACGGTGATGTTGACGCCGGTGAGGACACCCAGGACGGTGGCCTGGCTGTCGCGGTCGCGCAGTTCCTGCGACACGGCCAGGGCGTGCTGGAAGTGCCGGTGCGCCTCGTCCACTTTGGCGGCGTCCCAGCAGGCGTAGCCCAGGTTCAGCGACAGCCGGACCTCGATCTTGCGGTCGCCGGCGCTGCGGGCGGCGTCCAGCGCCACCGCCGTGACGTCCATCCATTCCTCGATGTACCCGTGCACCGAGAAGTACCGGAACAGGTCGGAGGCCAGGTGGGCGGCCGGTCCCGGGTTGCCGTTCCCGGCTCCCTGCCGGATCGCGCCCAGCAGGCTCGGGTACCGGAAGTCCAGCCACTCCAGGGCCTCGGCGGCGTCGGCGAACTCCGGCGGCCGTACCTCGCCGGTCTCGGCGCGGACCGAGGTGCCGAAGGCGACGGCGTTGGCGCGGGAGGTGGCGGGCACGTACCAGTCCAGCAGCCGACGCAGGTCGTCGCGCGGGGAATCGTTGTGCCCCGGTTGTTCGCGGGCGAACGCGCGCACCAGGTCGTGGCCGCGCCAGCCGCCGGGCCCGACGGTCTCGATGAGCCCGGTCGCGGCCAGTTCGTCCAGCAGTCGCGCGGTCTCGTCGACGGGCAGGTTCGCCATCACGGCCAGGTCGGTGGTGCCCGCGGTGGCGGCCGGGAAACCGCCCACGACCCGCAGCAGCCGCTGCTGTCGCGGCCCCAGCCGCCGGTACACCTCCTCCAGGACCGTCCCCAGTGCCGCTTTCGGTTCGGTGGCCGGGCGCAGCGCCACGTCGGGGATCCCGGCGACCATTCGCAGCGCCAGCGGCAGCCGGGCGCACTGTTCGGCGAGTTCGGCACTGCGCCGCCCCGAGGGCAGCAGCGCGACGGCCTGGTCGGTGCCGGGTACGCCCAGTTCCAGGGAATCGATGTCCGGCAACGGTTCCCGGCTGGTCACGATGACCAGGCTCGAACCGGTGACCGGCAACAGTGGATCGACCTGCTCGGTGTCGCGGGCGTTGTCCAGTACGACCAGGACGCGGCGCTGCCGCAGCAGGCTCAGGTACAGCCGGGAACGTCGGTCCAGATCGGAGGGGATCTCGTCGGTGGGAACGCCCAGCGCCCGCAGCGCCCGGTCCAGGATCTGCGAGGGCCGCAACGGTTCCCCGACCGGTCCGCCGCGAAGGTCCACGAACAACTGTCCGTCGCGGAACCCGGCGGCGACGCCGTGCGCCCACCGCAGCACCAGCGTCGTCTTGCCGACCCCGGCCAGGCCGTGCACCCCGATGACCGGCCCGGACGCGCGAGCGTCCAGTTCGGCCAGTTCGGTCTCGCGGCCGACGAAGTCACTCGGCGCGGGCGGCAGCTGCCGGGGCGCGGGCCAGGTGGGTTCGTCGTCCCCCGACAGCGCCGGATCGTCGCACAGCAGGCGTCGGTGCAGCTCGGTCAGCTGCGGTTCCAACGGAATCCCGCGCTGCCGGGCCTTGCGGAACATGGACAGCGCTTCGACGGTGCGCCCGGCGCGGTGCCTGTCCAGCATCCACTGCCCGAGCTCACTGACTACCGGCTCGGTGTCACCCGACCCCGATGACTCTCCCACTCCCCCATCCAACCACGCCGCCGCCACCAACGGCACGGCCGTGGCCGTCCCGACACGACCGCCGGGGGGTGACCACTTCGGATTTCGTGTGCGTTGGCGTATGCGCCGCCGTGTGCGCCCGCGTGGCCACCGTGGCCGGGCACGTCGCCGAGGTCGGCGAACTGATCGCCGGGACGACGCCTTCGCCGCCGCCGAGAACAGGAACGCCGTTCTCGACGGAGCGAAGAAGGGCGCGTCGATCGGGGCGGGGGTGTTGATCGGTTCCACGACCCTGGGCCTCGGGGCCAGCACATTCGCGGCGGAGACGACGAATGTCGGTCTCGACGAGATCGACAAGGAGCACATCAAAGGCCCCCTGATGGACCGGGTGCGGGAATACGTCGAGGACGGCGTCAAGGTCGACGAGCGGCGTTGAGCCGACCCCGGCTCAGACCGCGTGGTCCCGCAGCTTTCGCCGGACCCGATCCACCGCCTCGGTGTGCCGCTCCTTCAGGTAGATCGCGACCAGCTCCTCCCCCGCCTCGCGGGCACCGTCCAGGTCCCCCAGCGCCAGGTACGTGTCCACAAGGTTCTCCAGCGGCATCTTCCGGATGGCCTTCGACGGACCGCGCGTGAACAGCTCCAGCGACTCGCGGAAGTACCCCAGCGCCACGTCGTGGCGTTCGGCCGCCTGGTGCGCGACCCCGATGGAGTCCAGGATGGCCGCCCGCAGCTGGTCCTCCTCGGAGCCGCGGATCAGCTCCAGGGCCGTCTCGCAGGTCGCGACCGCGGCGTCCACGTCACCGAGCTCGCTGAGCACCATTGACTTGGTGTTCAACGCGACCGCCAACGCGAAGTCGTCGCCGCGGCGCCGCAACGCCGCCTCCGCGACGGCCAGCTTCGGCAGGACCGCCTTGGCGTCGCCCTGTTTCTGCGCGTACACCGACAGGGCGTTGGCGACGCCCGAGAACACGGCGACGGGAGCCTCGTCCGTGGCGACCGCCAGCGCGATGTCGACGTGCCCGACGACCTCGTCGAGGTCGCCGTGCAGCACGTGTGCCTTGGCGAGTTGGCAGTGGACGATGGCGCGCGCGGTGGTGTCGGGATTGTTGGCGGTGGCCGTCGCGGCGCGCCGCCACATGTCGATCTCCTCCTCGGCGTGGAAGCTGAGGTGGTGCAGGACCCGCATCATCCACGGCAGCTGCCAGACCCGGTCGCTCCAGCCGTGGCCTTCGGCGATGCGTTGCGCGTCGCGCAGGTTGCGGTGTTCCTCGCCGAACCAGTCGAAGGCCGCGTCCCGGTCGGTGAACGACAGCACCACGGCTCCGGGCTCGGGTTCGGCCATGGTGATGGGACTGGATCCCGTGACCAGCGGCGCCACGGCTGACCGGGCACTGTAGAGGTAGTGGTCCACCAGCCGGGCGTATGCCGCCGAGCTGTCGGGATTGGTGGCGTGCGCGCCCTCCATGGCGTACAGGTGGATGAGGTCGTGCATGCGGTAGCGGTGCGGCTTGAACTGCTCGATGAGGTGGGCTTCCTCCAGTTCCCGCAGCAGGGCCTTGCAGCGGTCCACGGGTTGCCCGGCGACGCTGGCGACGGCTTCCAGGCGCAGCCGACCCGCCGACATGAGTCCGATGTGGTTGAAGACCTCGGCGGCCTCGGGGCTGAGGGCGGCGCGGGAGGTGTCAAAGACGGCGCGCAGGTTGGAGGACAGCTCACCGGAGTCCAGTGTGTCCAGACGGGTGGTGGCCTCGCGCAGTTCGGCCGCGACCGTCTCCAGTGGGAAGTTGGGGTGGGCGTTGCCGTGGGCGGCGATGATGCCCAGGGCCAGCGGCAGACCGCCGCAGTGGTCGACGAGTTCGGCGGCCACGGCGGGTTCACAGGCCAGCCGGTTGGCTCCCAGGTGGGCGGCCAGGGCGGCGTGGGCGTCGTCGGGTTTCATGACGTCGAGCCGGACCCGGGTGGCGTCGTGGGAGGCCGACAGCGCGGGCAGGACGTGGCGGCTGGTGATGAGGGTGGTGCAGGTGGAGCCGCCGGGCAGCAGCGGGGTGAGCTGGCTGGACTCGCGGGCGTTGTCGAGGACGATCAGCATTCGCTTGTCGGCCAGCAGGCTGCGGTACAGGCCGATCTGCGCGTCCAGGTTGGAGGGTATGGCGTCGTCCTTGACACCGAGTCCCTGCAGCAGACCGAGGATCGCGACGCCGGGCGGCAGCGGCGCCGAGTGGGGGTCGAAGCCGCGCAGGTCGAGGTAGAGCTGGCCGTCGGGGAACCGGTCCAGGTTGTCGTGGGCCCAGCGCAGCACCAGCCAGGTCTTGCCGATGCCGCCGGGGCCGGTGACCACCGCGATCGGATCGCCGGTGGCGTCGAGGGTTTCCAGATCGTCGGCGCGACCGGCGAAGCGGCGGGGGGCGGCGGGCAACTGCCGGGGCACCGTCGCCGAGGGCGGCGCTGCGGCGGGTTCGGAGTCGGCTTCGGCGGTGAGGATCTGGCGGTGCAGTTCCCGCAGTCGCGGGCCCGGGTCGCTGCCGAGGCGTTCGGCCAGTTCCCGTCGCAGTCGTTCGTAGTGCTCCAGTGCCTCGGTCTGGCGGCCGCCCCGGTACAGGGCCAGCATCAGCTGGGCGGCGATGCGTTCGTCCCAGGGGAACCGGACGGCCAGCACGCGCAGGTCGGGCACCGTGCGGGCGTGCAGCCCGTGGCGCAGCAGCACGTCGTTGCGGTCCAGTTCGGCGGTCAGCCACTCGATCTCCAGGCCGCCGCACAGCGCGTCCAGGCCGGGGAAGTCCAGACCGTCGAAGGGATCGCCGGTCCACAGTGCCATGGCCTCGTCCCACTGCGCCACCGTCTCGGCGCCGGACACCAACTGCCGGAACCGATGCAGGTCGATCCGCTCGGGCGGGATGCTCAGGACGTAGCCGCCGTGGCGGTGTTCGATGTCGACGTCGGCGGCAACGGACAGCAGCTTGCGGACCCGGGACAGGTAGCTGTGCAGGGTACGGCGGGCGCGCTGCGGCGGCGCGTCGCCCCACAGGCCGTCGATCAGCCGCTCGGCGGTGACCGCCGTGTTGGGGTTGACCGCGAGCAACGCCAACACGGCGCGTTGCCGTGAGTGTCCGAAGTCGATGCGTTCGCCCTCGTGCCGGGCCTCGACGGCGCCCAGCAGCCGGATCTCCATGGCTACTGTCCGGTGCGCGGCACGAGGGCGCTGACCTCGGAATTCAACATATCGACAACCTTCCAGCAGCGGTGAGAACGCATAGTACAGACACTTCAACGTCCTTGCCACCCACGAGGTCCACCCATGGAAACCCTGCTGGACAAGACGCGGCGGCTCGCCGTCAGCGCCACCTCACCGAAACTCATCGTGACCGCGACCGCCGACGGTCAGGGAAACATCCGGGTCCGGTTCGCCGACAACGGCGTCGCCGGGCACTCCGAGGAGGCGCTGGCCGCCGAGATTACCGCCGCCGTACGTGGTGCCTTCAACGGTTACCGCAAGGGTCTGACCAGCATCATGGGCTCGGATCCGATGGCGGCCGAGAACCCGCGACTGCGGCCCGACGGCCCGGCGGCGAAACGTCGCCGCGAGTTCGTCGAGGCGGCCGGTGAGGTCAGCGCCCAGTCCACCTCCCCGGGCCGGGTGGTGCAGATGCGGTGGCGCGGCATCGACCAGATCGAGTTTCGGCTGCGTCCCGGCTCCGTCAGCCGCCTCGATCCGGTCGAGGAACGGCTCGCCACCGAGGTCAACGCGGTGATCGTGTCGACCCTCGCCGAGCGCCTGAAGGCGGCCGAGCAGAAGTTCGCCGAGCTCAACCCAACTTCGAAGGAGCGATGACCCATGCCCGATCCCGTAGCGGCGGAACTGTACGACCTGTGGAAGGCCGGGGCGGTGTCCCTGCCGATGGTCGCGGAGGTCTACGCGACCGCGGCCGGTGGCACCCACGCCACCGGCGAGGGCGACAAGGACGAGCAGGCCTTCGACCGCACCTCCAACGCCGGGGTCTTCGACCCCGCCGAACAGATGAAGGACACCATGTTCCCGCTCGGGACCGTCTATCCGATCTGGACCGAGCTGCGCGACACCCTGAACACGGTGCTGGCCAAGAGCGCCACCAACCTCTACGACACCGGCGAGGCGCTGGTGACCGTCAGCGAGAACTTCGCCGAGAAGGACGCCGGTGCGGCCGCCGATCTGGACGAGCTGCGCAAGAAGCATCTGGACAGTCAGGAACTGGACCAGCCGCCGGGGCGGCGGTTGGAGCCGCCCATGCCCGACGACTCGAAGACCCCGGGCCAGATCGACGGCGACAAGCCCGACGACAGTGACGTCGCCCGACCGTTCCGCTGAGATCCCAAGGAGCCGACATGTCCTATGAAGACGACGTCTCGACCATCAAGTCCAAGGCGGCGAAGATCCGGGAAATGGCCGCCGAGCTGTGGGCCGACATGGGTTGGGGCATCTTCAAGAGTCCCGACGACTACTACGGCGAGCTCGACTGGATCGGCGGCCAGTACAAGCCGTTCTACGAGCGCGACCCCAAGCCGCTGGAATCGATCCTGACCGACCTGGAGGGCGTCAAGTCGCAGCTGGAGGACCCGGTGACCGAGAAGATGGACACCGTCAAGGGCGACCTGCGGGACTGGCAGGGCACCGCCGCCGAGGCCTTCGTGGACAACTACCTGACGCCGTTTCCCAAGACCGTCACCAACCAGGTGGAGATCGTCGTCGAACTGCACGCGGCGATCCAGGCGTCGAAGGAGATCCTGGACCGGTCCCGCAAGGACGCCATCACGATCGCCGACAACACCATCGCCGCGTTGAACCGGGCCATGGAGATCGAGGACAAGAACGACGACGGCAGGGCGCTAACGATCATCGGCGCCGTCCTGGCGGTCGCCGCCGCCATCCCCACCGCGGGCACCAGCGTCGGTGCCTTCGCGCTGGGTATGGGGATGTTGGCCGGTGCCGCCGGGATCGCCGCGGCGGAGGTCGGGACCAGGCCGATCACCGGCACCGACCCGAACTCCATTTTGGAGCAGATGAACGACCAGCTCAGCTCGCTCGACTCCGGCATGACCCAGGAGGAGGACATCCTCGCCAAGATTCTGCACAAGGACGCCGACATCATCGACGCGAAGATGGACAAGATCCTGCCCGCCCGGCCCCAGATCGCCGACGACCCGGGCAGCAAGGAGTTCCAGCTCCCGACGAACCCGGGCAGCTGATCCTCCTCAGCGGCCGATCGAACCGTCGATGCGTTCGCGCAGGATGTCGAGGTGTCCGGCGTGCCGGGCGGTGTCCTCGATGGTGTGGACCAGGATCCAGCGCAGACACGGCGAGGGCTCACCCTCCCAGACGATCTGCTTGCCGGGCGCGCCCAGATCGGTGCACGCCTCGATGATCGCGTCGCAGCGTTCGTTGGCGGCGCGGTACTCGGCGATGACACTGTCGACGGAGTCGAGCTCGTCGGGCAGCGGCGAGTGTTCCCACTGTTCCTCGGCCTCGGCGGTGTAAGCCCACACGAACCAGTTGAGCTCCGCCGAGGTCAGGTGTTTGACCAGTCCCATCGGGCTGGTGCCGGACGGGACGCCGGGGTCGCTGGCCTGTTCGTCGCTGAGCCCGGAAAGCTTGGCGACCACCCGATCCCGCAGGTAGTTCAGGCAGGCCACCAGCGTCGCCTTCTCCTCGGTGAATCCCCTGGGCGGGGGAACATCCGTATCGGGGTTGATCATCGGATAACGATATATGCAACCGGGCCAGCTCCTGGATCGCGTGCTGGGATGGTGAACCGGGTTCGGCGACGTAGAGGATCAACCGCTGGTCCCGTTCGGGGACCAGCAGCACCTGGCACTCCACGTCGATGGGTCCCACCAGCGGGTGGTCGATGCGTTTGGACATGTTGCGGCGCACCTCGACCTCGTGTTCGGCCCAGATCTCGCCGAACTCGGGACTGGTGCGCAGCAGGTCGTCGATGAGGGTGCGCAGCGCGACGTCGTCGGGGTAGCGGGCCGCCGCCGCGCGCAGGTCGGCCACACAGGAACGGGCGAACCGCAGGTGGTCGGGGTCGGACAGCTGGGCGGCGCTCTCCTGGGCGAAGATGACCCGCACGATGTTGCCGCGCGTGCACTTCTCGCGGGGCAGGTTGGCCATGAAGGCGCGCGCCAGCGCGTTGGCGGCCAGCACCGTGTAACCGGCGTCCACGATGTAGGCGGGGACCTCGGTCATGGCCGCCAGCAGGTGGGTGATGCCGTCGGGGACGTCGCGGCTGGGCGCCGCCGACGGTTCCGGGGTCTCCCCCACCAGGTGGAACAGGTGGGCGCGTTCGTCGAGGTTGAGCATCAGCGCCCGGGCCAGCGCGTTGAGGACCTGCCGGGACGGCCTCGGCCCGCGGGCCTGTTCGAGCCGGATGTAGTAGTCGACCGACATGCCCGCCAGCTGCGCGACCTCTTGGCGGCGCAGGCCCGGGGTGCGTCGGCGGGTGCCGTCGGGCAGGCCGACGTTGCCGGGCTGGATCCTGCCGCGCCGGATCTTCAGGAAGGCGGCCAGTTCTTCGCGGTTCACAACGCCAAGCATGCCGCGAGGTCGGTGGCTCAGACAGGTACCGGCGATACCAGGTTAAGGGGGTCTCTGTTCGCGGGCCGGATTCGGACGCAAGGTGGCGGGCATGACGAACAACATCGCACTCATCACCGGCGCCAACAAGGGAATCGGTCTCGAGATCGCGCGCGGTCTCGGCACGGCGGGCCTGACGGTCCTGATCGGAGCCCGTTCGACCGAACGGGGCGAGACCGCCGCCGAGACACTGCGCGGCGAGGGCATCGACGCGCGGTTCTGCCAGCTGGAGGTCACCGACGCCGACAGCATCGCCGCCGCCGCGAAACGTATCGACGCGGAACATGGTCGACTCGACGTCCTGGTCAACAACGCCGGGATCACCCGGGTGGGCGAACCGGTCTGGAGCACCAGCGGACTCACCGTGGCGGCGGCGCGCGGGGTGCTGGAGGTCAACGTCCTGGGCGTTCTCGGGGTGACCAACGCGCTGCTGCCGTTGCTGCGCCGCTCCGCGGCGGCGCGGGTGGTGAACGTGTCCAGTGAGGTCGGTTCCAACACGGTGGCGCTGCACCGCAACGGCCCACTGTGGCATATCCAGGGCGGAATCTACGCGGCGTCCAAGGCGGCGCTGAACCGGCTCACGGTGTCCTACGCGAAGGAGTTCTGGGACTCCCCGATCCGGTTCAACGTGGTCACCCCCGGGTACTGCGCGACCGACCTCAACGATCACAGTGGACACCGGACGGCCGAGCAGGGCGCGGCGATCGCGGTGAAGGTCGCGCTCTTGGGCGCCGACAGCCCGAACGGTGGGTTCCACTCCGACGAGGAGCCGTGGCTGCTGACCAACGACGGCGTCGTGCCCTGGTAGGGACACCGAGACGGCGGGGCCGCGCGATGTGTCGCGCGGCCCCGCCGAGCCGTGCGGCTAGTTTCGGTCCCGCGCAAGGAAGTCCAGCACCAGGGCCGCGACCTCGTCCGGCCGTTCGCTCACCATGCCGTGGCTGCCGTCCACTTCAGTGACTTCGAGGTTGGGCCGGGTCTGGCGCACCGTCGCCAGGTCCCGGCGCAGTCCGGCCCGGTGGGCGGCCATCAGCGGCCCGAACTGGGGCGGCAGCCCGGGGAAGTCGCGAGTGGCCAGCAACATCAGGAACGGGACGGCCACGTCGTTCAGCACCGGGACGGCGTCGACGAACTCGGGCATCACCCGCAGCAGCCGCGCGGTGTCGGCGCCGAGACGGCTGTAGGTCTGACCGTCACGCTCGACGAGATCACGCTGAAGCCGGGCTTCGAAAACAGCCTCGCCTTCGTCCGGGGATCGCATGGCGCGCATGGCTTCCAGCTGTTCGGGTGGCACCGGCCGCTCCAGGGCGGCGGTCTGGGCGTCGAAGACCTCGGTGATGGCCTTCAGGTCGGCGCGCAGCGTCTCGGGGTCGAGGCCGTCGTAGTTGTGCTCGTGGGTGGCGGCGGAGCGGTGGCCGTCGATGCTGACCGCCGCCGGGCAGCCGGGGTTGTCCCGGGCCCACAGCGCGGACAGCATGCCGCCCAGCGAATGGCCCACGAGCGCGGGCTCGTCGAATCCGAAGTGGTCGGCCACGGCGCGGATGTCGGCGAGCAGGGACGCGGTGTCCCAGTCGCCGTCGCCGGAGTGGCCGTGGCCGCGCAGGTCGAAGGACACCACCCGGTGGGCGGGGGTCAGCCGGTTCGGGAAGTCCCGCCAGCCCAGCAGGTTTCCGCCGCCGCCGTGCAGCAGCAGGACGGGCGGGCCGTCGCCGCCGTGGTCGCGGGTGGCGATCGGGACGGATCCGGAGTGAATGGTCATGTCGGACATGCTGTGCCTCTCAAGGGTTCGGGGTGTCGGTCATGAGTGCGGCCAGCCGGGCCCGGATGGAGTCGACGTCGACGCCGCCGTCGGGGTGGCGGCGGAGTTTGTTCCGGTTGACGAGGTCGCCGACGCCCTGGCGGGTGATGCCGAGCATGGCTCCGGCGATCTCGTAGGGGACGTGGCGCCGCGACGGGTGACCCACCCGCCAGGCCACGACGCGGCCCAACGGGGTGGCCCACCACTGCCGGGAGGGTTCGACGGGTTCGTCGGCCGGGAACAGCATGGCGCTGAAGCGGACCGCGAGCATGACGGCGGCCTGGTGGTCGCCGCCGAGCATGACCTCGGCCCAGCCCCGGGCCGCGCGTTCGACCTGGGCGCGGGGTTTGGCCACCGCGTCGTCGGACTCCAGCAGGATCGCCAGCGGGTCGAGCAGGCGGTTGGTGGTCAGCCGCACCAGGTGCTCGGCCAGCCCGTCGACGGTCAACTCCACACTCACTTGACGGATCATAGCAAGTACTTTACATGATCTGTCAAGTGAAGGAAACCGAAAAAGCCAACGGAAGGTGAAAATTCAACGCCGACGAGGTGGCCGTCGTCCTATAAGATGACCCTCGCCCCTCGAGTCGCCGCACGCGGCTCAAACCTTTGCCCCACAAGACTCCGGAGGAACATCGCGATGGACTACACCGACGAGGTCGAGGACTACGAACCGGAGGACACGCTCGAGGGCTCCACCGAGGACGAACTGCTCGCCGAGGACGAGGACGTACTCGCCGACGACGAGGGTGAACCGGGCGCCTAGTTCTTCAACAGGTCGCGCACCCGCGCGGCGGCCTCGGCCACCGGCACGGTCTCGGTCTCCCCGGTGGCCCGCGAGGTGATCTCGACGCTGCCCGTCTTCAGTCCCCGGGCGCCGACCGTGACCCTAAACGGGATGCCGACCAGTTCGACGTCGGTGAGCTTGGCACCGGGACGGGCGTCGCGGTCGTCCAGGATGACGTCGGTGTCGGACAGCTGCCGGTACAGGTTCTCGGCGGCCTGACGCACCTCGTCGTCCTTTGTGCTCATCATGACCACGGCGACGGTGTAGGGCGCGACGTTGACCGGCCACTTGATGCCCGCCTCGTCGTGGTGGGCCTCGACGATGGCGGCGATGGCGCGCTCGACGCCGATGCCGTAGCTGCCCATGACCACCGGCACCGCCTTGCCGTTGGCATCCAAGACCTTGGCGTCCAGGACCTCGGAGTACTTGGTGCCCAGCTTGAAGATGTGCCCGACCTCGATCGTGCGGACCTCCTCCAGCGGCTGCCCGCATTCGGGGCACGCCTCGCCCGGCTGGGCCCGGCGCAGGTCCAGCCACCGGCCGACGGTGATGTCGCGGTCGACGTCGACACCGCGCAGGTGGACCTCGTCGCGGTTGGCGCCCGTGGTCATGTTGACCCGGCCGCGCAGCGCCTCGTCGGCGAGGATCGGCAGGTCACTGACGGCAACGGCGCCAAGGCTTCCGGCCGACGCGCCCAGGTGGGAGTGGATCTCGCCGGGCTCGGCGGGACGCAGGCTCACCGCCCCGGTGGCGTCGACGAGCTTCTGCTCCACGAGCTCGTGGTCGCCGCGCAGCAGTACCAGGGTCACGGTCTCGTCGATGACGTAGACCAGCGTCTTGATCTGGCGATCGGCGGCCACGTCGTGCCGCTCGGCCAGGTCGGCGATGGTGCGCACCTCGGGGGTGTCGAACGGGGTCACCTCGGCGCTGTCCTCGTCGGGCGCCGGTGCCAGCCGGGAGGTGGCGGTCTCGACGTTGGCGGCGTAACCGCAGCCGCAACGCATGACGAGGTCCTCACCGGACGGTGCCGGGCTCATGAACTCGGTGGAGCCGCTGCCGCCCATGGTGCCGCTGGAGGCGTCGACCGGGATGGCGGGAATGCCGAGCCGCTCGAAGATCCGCAGGTAGGCCCCGCGGTGCTTGTCGAAGGCGGCGTCGAGTCCGGCGGCGTCCAGGTCGAAGCTGTAGGAGTCCTTCATGGTGAACTCGCGCACCCGCAACAGCCCACCCTTGGGCCGGGGTTCGTCGCGGAACTTGGTCTGGAACTGGTACCAGATCTGCGGCAGTTGCTTGTACGAGTTCAGCTCGGTGGCGATGGAGGTGAAGATCTCCTCGTGGGTCATGCCCAGTGCCAGCTGCGCGCCCTTGCGGTCCTTCAGCCGGAACATCTCCGAGCCCATCACGTCCCACCGGCCGCTGGCGTGCCAGATCTCGGCGGGATGCATCGCGGGCAACAGGAACTCCTGGGCCCCGATGCGGTCCAGTTCCTCGCGGATCACCGCCATGATCTTGGCCCGCACCCGGATGGCCAGCGGCAGCAGCGAATAGTGCCCCGCCGCGAGCTGCCGGATGAAACCGGCCCGCACCAGACGCTGGTGGCTCGGCGCCTCGGCCTCGGCGGGAAAGTCGCGCAGCGTCGGAGCGTACAGTGTGGACCATCGCATGTGGTGACCTCGGAAGTCGTGTCGAACGGAATGCCCGGGTGCGCAGATCCTGCGCGGGCCCCGAGGCGAGTCTAGGCCCGCGCCTCCGGGGCCCGACGGGCCCCGGAGCGCGTCGGTCTCAGCTGTCCAGCAGCCCGGCCGTGTAGGCGGCGCTGACGGCCTCGGTGCGGCTGGTGACGCCGAGTTTGGCCATCACCCGCGACAGGTGGACGCTGACGGTCTTGTCGCTGATGAACAGTTCGGCGCCGACCTGCTTGTTGGTGTGGCCCACCGCGACCAGCTTCAGTACCGCCAGTTCGCGGTCGGTGAGCAGACCGTTGGCCGGGGCGGCTGCCGAGGCTTCGCCGCGCAGCCTCGCCCGGCGGGTCAGCGCGGCCACGGCCTTGCGCAGCGGCGCGGCGTCCAGCTTGTCGGCGGTCTTGGCGGCCAGCGCCAACTGGGTGGCGGCTTCCTCCCGGTCGGCGCGGTTGCCGCCCGCCAGCAGCGCCTCGGCCAGCCGCCACCGGCCGATGGCCTGCCGGTAGATCTCGCCGTAACCGAAGGCCGCCACGGCTTCGCGCCACAGCGCCGGGTCGGAGGCGCCGCGCAGCCGGGCGGTCTCGGCGTCGATCTGCCGCAGCCAGGCGATGCCCTCGGGTCCGACGGTGCCCGAGTTGACCTGGCCCGCGTCGAAGACCCGGTGCCCGACCGCGGCCAGCCGCTCCCCCGCCGCGACGGCGGCGGACGCGGCGGCGGTGTCCTTCGCGCTCCGGGCCTCCTCGGCGACATCGGCATACGCGGCGATGCCCACCGCGGCCAGCGAAACGGTGGCGAAGTGGTTCTCCTGGAACTGCCCCAGCTGTTCGATGGCGCACTCGGCGAACGCGGCGGCCCGGTCGGGATCGCCGTGGTGTCCCGCCAGTTCGGTGCCGGTGAGTCCGACCAGGGTCAGCACCTGCAAGTCCAGGTGCCAGCGCTCCCGCAGGTGTGCCACCCGCCGGTCGGCGATGTCGAAGCGGCCCCGGCCGACACTGACCAGCAGACCCGCCGCCGTGACCCGGGTGACGACCATGCCGGACACCGACTCGCCGACGAGTTCGGTCGCCACCTCGGCCCCGTCCCAGTCCCCGGCCATGTAGCGGGTGATGCCCTGCACGACCCGCAGCTCCAGTCCGTGCCCGCCCCAGGTGACGCCGAGTTCGGCGGCGCGTTCCACACCCCGGTCGATCGGGACCAGCGCGTCGGTCAGCCGTCCGGCCTCCAGCAGCACCAGGCCGCACATGTAGTGGGCCCGCAGTTCCATCTCCGAGGAACCGGCCCTGCGGGCCAGCTCCGCCGCCTCGTTGATCCGCTCGACGACGGTGTCGACGTCGTGGGTGTCGCGGTCCGCGGCCATGACCCGGGTGACGCGCGCGTCGGCCTCGGCGGCCAGCAGTCGACACCGCTCCTTGTCGTCGGTGCCGTCGGACAGCGCGGCGGCGGCCTGGGCGGTCTCGATGGCGGCCGCGGCCAGTTCGGCGGCCTTGTCCCGGTAGCGGTTGGCCCGGTAGGCGCGGGCCATGGTGGCGTGCAGCCTGGCCTTACCCGCGCTGGGTGCGGTGTCGGCGATCGAATCCCAGGCTTCCCGCACCACGGCGAGGGCCTGGCCCTGTTGCCCGTCCAGACCCAGCTGGAACTCCGCGAGCCGACGGCGTTTCTCCGCCGCGTGGACGACGTCGCCGAGCCGGTCGGCCAGGTCGATGGCGGCGCGGCTGTGGGCCACGGCCCGGTCGGGTTCGCCCGAGGCTCCGGCGGCCCACGCCGACCACACCATCAGTTCCAGTTCGTCGCTGCCGCTGACCTTCTCGGGTTCGGCGACGGCGCTCCACAGTTGCAGGGCGCGTTCGGTGTGGATGAGGACCTCGGCGGGGGCTCCCATCTCCTCGGCCTGTTCGGCCGCCGCGACCGACGCGGCCAGGGCGGTGGGCAGGTCGTGGCTTTCCATGCTGTGGCGGGCCAGTTCGGCGGCCCGGGCGCCGGGTTCGGTCTTCATCGCCTCGGCGACCCGGCCGTGCAGCCGGGAGCGTTCACCGGGCAGCAGGTCGTGGTAGACGGCCTCGTGCAGCAGCGCGTGCCGGAACGAGTAGGACTCGGTGGCCTCGTCGATGGTCAGGACGTTGTGGGCGACGGCCTCGCGCAGCGCGAGGTCGAGTTCGTCGGGCGTCAGATCGGCGACGGCGGACAGTCGCCGGTGCTTGAAGTCGCGGCCCATCACCGAGGCCAACCGGATCGCCTTCTGTGCCGGGGCCGAGAGTCGTTCGACGCGGGCCAGCAGCACCTCGGCCAGTTCCCGGGGGACGTCGGCGGTGGCGGCCGAGACCAGTTCCTCGGCCAGGAAGGCGTTGCCCTCGCTGCGTTCGGCGATCGCGCGCATCACGGTCTCGGACACGTCCACGGTGGACAGCGAGCGGACGAACACGTCGATGTCGGTGGCGGCGAAGGGCTCCAGGTGCAGCCGGTCGACGTGCGGCAGCCGCACCAGTTCGGCCAGCAGCGGCCGCAGCGGGTGGCGGCGGTGCAGGTCGTCGGAGCGGACGGTGGCGATGATGAGCAGCCGCTGCTGGGTCAGTCGGGCCAGCAGGAAGCTGAGCAGTTCCCGGCTGGAGCGGTCGGCCCAGTGCAGGTCCTCGAAGGCCAGTACCACGGTCTTGTCGGCGGCCAGCCGGTCGATCACGGAACGCAGCGCGTCGAACAGCCGCAGCTGGCCGAGGTCGCGTTCGCCGCCGCGACCGCCGTCGCCGGGTTCACGGCCGGGTATCAGGCGCAGCAGCGCGTCGCTGCCGGTGACGAGTTCGGGGTCGTACTCGAAGATCTGGTCGCTGATCTCGGCGAACGGCAGGTAGGGCAGCGCCGATTCGCCGGTGTCGAGGCAGCGTCCGACGAACACCAGGTCGCCGTCCTCGCGGGCCTTGTCGAGCAGCTCCGACAGGACGCGGGACTTGCCGACGCCCGCGTCTCCGGACAGCAGCAACGCGCCAGGCCGCTTCGACCTGGCGCGTTCCAATGCCGTGTTCAATATGCGCATCTCCGCCCGGCGGGCTACCAGCGGGATTCCTGTTCCAAGTCGGGCCATGTCCGCCATGCTGACACAGCCTCTCTCAGATAAGCCGCTCGAGACGTCGGTGTGAGCCGTGCGCCCGTGACGAGCGGAACAGCCGCGCCTTGAGACCACGTCGCACGGGCTTGGTTTCCCGGGCCTGACGGGCCAGCCGGAAGGCGTTGGCGTCCTCGATCATCGAGTTGATGCGCTGGTTGGCAATTTCGTAGTCGTAACTCACTGTGTGCTCCTTGTTGACCTGCCACCGTCGTTCGGTGTGAGACCAACTTTCGGCCTAAGGGCGCCCGGGGTGCATCGGGCAAGCACCTCGGCTGTGGGCCTTAGGACGCCTTACCCGGCCTTACCCGGGGCCCTCGGGGTAAGGCCGGGTAAGGCGTCGCGGAAATTCGGTTGCCGCGCGGCGCCCACGGTGTTGTAATGCCCAGGTCAGATCCGTCTACGAGGAGGCCGACATGCGAGCCGCTGTCAAGTTCACCCAGCTGCTTATCGCCGCCCACGTAGAGGACTTGACGCTTGACATCGCTGAACCTGGGGATCGTCGCCCATGTTGACGCCGGAAAGACCAGCCTGACCGAACGGCTGCTGTACGACGCGGGCGTCATCGACGCCGTCGGACGCGTCGACGACGGTAGTACCCACACCGACTCACTCGCGCTGGAACGCCAGCGCGGCATCACCATCAAATCCGCCGTGGTGTCGTTCGCGCTCAACGGCGTGGACGTCAATCTCATCGACACGCCCGGCCACCCGGACTTCATCGCCGAGGTGGAGCGGGTGCTGAGTGTGCTGGACGGCGCGGTGTTGGTGGTGTCTGCCGTCGAGGGCGTGCAGGCGCAGACGCGGGTGCTGCTGCGCACGCTGCGCCGCCTGCGGGTGCCGACGCTGATCTTCGTCAACAAGATCGACCGTTCCGGCGCCGCCTATGAGGCCACACTGGACAATATTCACCGCAAGCTGACCGACGCGAGCATCGCGATGGGCACGGTGTCGGCACCGGGTGTCCGCGACGCGGAGTTCACGCCGTTTCAGCTGGGAGACAACGGTTTCACCGAGGCACTGGCCGATGTGCTCACCGTCAACGACGACGAGCTGCTGGCCGCCTTTGTAGACGGTGAACCGGCACCCGAGCGGGTGTGGAAGTCGCTGGCCGCCCAGACCCAGGCGGGGCTGGTGCATCCGGTGTACTTCGGGTCGGCGATGACCGGCTCGGGAGTGGCGGCGTTGAGCCGCGGCATCACCGAGCTGCTGCCGCCGGCCGTCGGCGCCGTGGACGGCGAGGTGTCGGCCAGCGTGTTCAAGGTCGATCGTGGACCGTCGGGCCAGAAGCTCGCCTACGCGCGGATCTTCGCCGGACAGCTGCGGGTGCGCGACAAGGTGCGTTACGGCACCGGCAAGTCCGACAAGGTGACCGGGCTCGGGCTGTTCGCCGACGGCACGGTCTCCGCCGCCGAATCGGTCGGCGCCGGACGCATCGCACTGGTGACCGGACTGGCCGAGGTCAACATCGGTGACGCGATCGGTGTCCCGCCGAGTGTGCGGGCGAAGCACCACTTCGCGCCGCCGAGCCTGGAGACCGTCGTGGTGCCCGTGACCGAGTCCGACAAGGGACGGATGCACGACGCGCTGACGATCCTGTCCGAACAGGACCCGCTGATCAACCTGCGCCGTGACGACATCCGCGACGAGACCTCGGTGTCGCTGTACGGCGAGGTGCAGAAGGAGGTCATCGAGGCCACGCTCGCCGAGGAGTTCGGGGTCGCGGTCGACTTCCGCGAGTCGTCCACCATCCACATCGAACGGCCGGTCGGCACCGGGCGGGCGTACGAGGCCATCCAGTACGGCAAGCCGTTCCTGGCCGGGATCGGCCTGCTGGTGGAACCGGCGCCGGTGGACTCCGGGGTGGAGTTCCGGCTGGGCTTCGAGCAGCTGGGGCGACTGCCGCTGGCGTTCATCAAGGCGATCGAGGAGACCGTGTACACCACCCTCGCCGAGGGCCTGTACGGCTGGCGGGTGACCGACTGCGTCGTCACGCTGTACCGCTCGGGCTACTTCCCCCGGATGAGCAAGCCGCACCAGAAGTTCGACAAGTCGCTGTCCAGCACCGCCGGTGACTTCCGGAACCTGACGCCGCTGGTGCTCATGGACGCGTTGCGTGCCGCGACCACCCGGGTGTACGAGCCGATGCACCACTTCGACCTGGAGCTGCCGACCGACACCTTCGGCGCGGTGATGCCGGTGCTGTCGCGGCTGCGGGCGGTCGTCCACACGACCACCACCCACCGCGACACCTACGTCCTGGACGGGGAGATCCCGGCGGCCCGGGTGCACGAACTGGAGCAGCAGCTTCCCGCGCTGACGAGCGGCGAGGGCATGTTCGCCGGTGCCTTCGACCACTACCGGCGGGTGCTCGGTGAGGTGCCGACACGGCCCCGTACCGACAACGATCCGCTCCACCGGGACGAGTACATGCTGCGGGTGCAGCGGCGTGTGCGAGGTCTGTAGAAGACTTCTCGCCGCCGGTGTCGATACGGCACCATGTGGTTCGTGTAGAGGGTGACCAAGGAGGTTGAGATGAAGCACTACCTGCTCACCATGTACCAGCCGCAGGGCGAGATCCCGCCGCCCGAGGTGCTCGACCCGATCATGGCCGAGCTGGGCGAACTCGCCCAGGAGATGCGGGACGCCGGGGCGTGGGTGTTCGGCAACGGCCTGCACGACCCGAGCACCGCGACCGTCCTGCACTACAAGAACGACGAGCTGGTCACCACCGACGGCCCCTACATCGAGGGCAAGGAGTACATCGGCGGCTTCGACATCATCAGGGCCGCCGACCTGGACGCCGCCCTCGAATGGGGCCGCAAGCTGGCCCGCATCGTCGGGCTGCCGATCGAGGTGCGGCCGTTCCAGGGTGAGGTCGAGTGACCACGCCGCCCGTGGACGTCGCGGGCGTGTTCCAACGCGAGCACGCCCGCGCCGTTTCCGTCCTCATCGGAGTCTTCGGCGACATCGACATCGCCGAGGAGGCCGTCGCCGACGCCTTCACCGAGGCGGTGCGGCGCTGGCCCGACACGGGCCTGCCGCCCAGCCCGGCCGGGTGGATCATCACCACCGCCCGCAACCGGGCCATCGACCGGCTGCGACGCGAATCGGTCCGGGACGAGAAGCACGCGCAGGCGGCGCTCGTCCACTCCCCCGACACCCCACCCCCGGAGGGCCCCGTGCGCGACGACCGGCTGCGCCTCATCTTCACCTGCTGCCATCCGGCGCTGGCCCCGGCGGCGCGGATCGCGTTGACGCTGCGGTTGCTGGGCGGACTGTCCACCGTCGACATCGCCCGTGCCTTCCTGGTGTCGGAGGCGACGATGGCCCAGCGGCTGGTGCGCGCCAAGGGAAAGATCCGCGACGCCCGCATCCCGTACCGGATTCCCGACGACGCCGACCTGCCCGACCGGCTGCGGTCGGTGCTGACCGTGGTGTACCTGATCTTCAACGAGGGTTACGCCGCCGCGACCGGCACCGACCTGACCCGCGACGACCTGTGCGTCGAGGCGATCCGGCTGGGGCGGCTGCTGGTGGAGCTCATGCCCGACGAACCCGAGGCGGTGGGGCTGCTGGCGTTGATGCTGCTGTCGCGGTCGCGGCGGGCCGCGCGCACCGGCCCGGACGGGTCACTGGTACCGCTGTCCGAACAGGACCGGTCGCTGTGGGACCGCGAGCTGGTCGCCGAGGGGCAGGGGCTGGTCCGGTTGTGCCTGCGGCGGGATCGGCCGGGTCCGTTCCAGATCCAGGCCGCCATCAACGCCGTCCACAGTGATGCGTCCAGTGTCGCCGACACCGACTGGCGGCAGATCCTGACCCTGTACGACCAGTTGACGGTGCACGCGCCCAGCCCGGTGGTCGCGCTCAACCGGGCCGTCGCGCTGGCCGAAGTGGCCGGAGCCGAGGCGGCACTGTCCGAAGTCGAGCGGCTGGCGCTGGAGAAGCACCACCTGTACCACGCGATCCGCGCTGACCTGTTGCGGCGCTTGGGAAGACGGGACGAGGCCCGCGCCGCCTACGACGCGGCGATCGCCCGCTCGGCCAACGCGACCGAGCGGGCGTATCTGAGTTCGCGACGTGGCGAAATCAGCGCCGGGTGAACTCCATGATCCAGTTGGTCTCCCAGGTCTGTTCCCCGTCGCCGGAGTAGGCCTGCTCCCACCGGGCCGAGGTCGGGGTGATCCGCGTCCACAGGAACCGGCAGCGCACCGGCTTGCCGTCGCCGGTGACGTCGTCGCCGTAGAGCGTGCCCACACCGTCGCTGAAGCCGCCGCTCACCGGCGGGCCCATGAGCCCGTCACGGCTGGAGATCCAGTAGACCGACCACCGGTCGGCCTTCGGCTCGTAGCTGCTGATGGTGAAACCGGACGAGCCCAGCGTCGGGAAGGTGATCTCGTCGACGTTCCCGCTGCCGTCGAAGAAGGCGCGGCAGGAGGACCGCGCGGGGAACTCCCGCCAGTCGTCGCTGCCGACCAGGTGCTTCGTCAGCTGCCGGTTCGCCACCTCCCATTCGCCGTGGAGGAAGTCGAAGTCCTTGCTCATCGTCGGTTGCCTTTCCGTTCGTGGACATTGTCGAAACGCGGGCGAAGGCTAACCGGGCACCACTGACATCTATTGTCAGTGAATGCGAGCGAGTCGGATTCTTTCGCTGTTGCTGTTGCTTCAGAACCGCGGTCGTCTCACCGCCGCCCAGCTCGCCGAGGAGCTGGAGGTGTCGGTGCGCACCGTCTACCGCGACATCGAGGCGCTGCACGAGGCCGGGGTGCCGCTGTACGGCGAGGCCGGGCACGCGGGCGGGTACACGCTGCTGGGGGGCTACCGCACCCGGCTGACCGGCCTGACCGGCGCCGAGGCCGAGGCGCTGTCGCTGGCGGGGCTCGGCGACTCGGCCGCCGAACTGGGCATCGGCGCGGCGATGGCGACCGCGCAGCTGAAGTTGCAGGCGGCGCTGCCGGAGGAACTGCGCGACCGGGCGGTGCGACTGCGGGAACGGTTCCACCTGGACGCGGCGCAGTGGTACCGGGAGGCCGACTCCTCCCCGTTCCTGTCGACGGTGGCCCAGGCGGTGTGGGAACAGCGCCGCATCCGGGTCCGCTACAGCCGCTGGCGCGAACCCACCGAAGTGGAGCGGACGTTGGAGCCTTACGGGATCGTGCTGAAGGCGGGCCGCTGGTACACGGTGGCGCGCGGCTCGTCGCGGATCGGCACGTACCGGGTGAAACAGATCCTGTCGCTGGACCTGACCGAGGAGCGGTTCCGGCGACCGTCCGACTTCGACCTGGCCCAGTACTGGCGGCAGCGGCTGGAGGAGTTCCACTCGCAGTTGCACCGCGACGAGGCGGTGGTGCGGGTGAGCGCGCGGGGCGCCGAACAGGTCCCGCACTGTCTCAGTCAGGCCGCCGCCGAGGCGGTCGCCGCCGGTTCGGCCGACGCCGAGGGCCGCGTCACGGCGACCATCCCGATGGAGTCGGTGGGCGCGTTGGAGACGCAGCTGTTGCAGCTCGGTGCCGAGGTCGAGGTCCTGGCTCCGGTGGAACTGCGGCAGCGCCTGACGGACACGGTCCGCCGGACGCTCGCGCTGTACGAATGTCAGACCTCGTGACTACTGTGGTCCGATGATCCTGGAGATTCGCACTTATCGATTGAAGCCGGGGACGCGGGAGGACTTCGTCCGGATCATGGCCGAACGCGCACTTCCCATGCTCGCCGAGTACGGCATCGACGTCGTCGACCATGGACCTTCGCTGTTCGACGAGGACGGCGCCGAGGAGGCGTACCTGATGCGGGCGTTCGCGTCGCTGGCCGAGCGGGACCGGCTGGAGGACGCGTTCTACTCCAGCCGGGAGTGGCGCGAGGGTCCCCGGGAGGAGATCGTGTCGCGAATCGACAGTTACCACACCATCGTCATCGAGACCCCGAACGCGGCGGTGGCCGCGCTGCGCCGCGACGGCGCCTGAACCGTCGCACCGATTTGCGCGGGCTGGTTACGCTGCCCCGCGCACCGGGCCAGTCCGGTGCGCGGTCCGCCAGACGGCCATGCCTTCCGGCCGCCTACGCAGGAGACGGACCGCGTGCCGCCTTTCGGTTCCCCTCGGGACCGGAAGGCGGCACCACTATGGACTCTCGCTGTCGCCCGAGGGCTTCCACACGTAGTCCCGTACCCGGTCGATGAGGTCGGCGGCGGCGTGCATCCGGGTGACGACCCCGGCCGCGGTCAACCGCAACACCTTGTTGGCACCCAACTCGTGGGTACCGACGTCGGTGATGGCCGCGATGTCCACGACCCCGCCGTCGATGCGGCTCGCGGAGAACTCGGCCGGAGCCGGGTGCCACTTGATCTGCACCCGGGTCACGATCACCATCGACTGCTGCCCGTTCATCCGCGCCGGGAACACCGCCGGTAGCTCCAGAGGCTGCGACACCACCATCCCCTACCCTGGCAGCGCGCCCAGACCCGCGAGCAGCTCGAGCCGCTCGTCGGCGGTCAGAACCGCGTAGATCGGCGCGTCGAGCCGATCGGTCTCGTCCTCGATGGCCTGCCGCTGGGCACCCCCGGACAGCTCGCGCAGTTCGTCGAGACTGAGCCCCCGCCCCTGCCAGGCCGCCCGGTGCGCGTCGCCCCGATGGTGCCGCAACGCCCCCAACCTGCTGGCCAGCAGCAGCGACGGGGTCGCGTCGGCGGGTTCGAAGACCGGTGTCAGCGCCCGAAACGCGGGCCCACCCGATTCCCGCCCGGCGTCCAGCAACCGCCCGACGAGTTCGGCCAACCGGGGCACGACGCTCAGGCCCGGCATGGTCGCGATCGGGGTCTGCCCCCACGCCTCCTCGGCCCCGTCGGCGACCGCCCACTGCACGGCCAGCGCCAACTCCCGTCCCCGCTCGGTGAGACCCCAGTTCCCGTCGTCATCCACGGTGGCCACACCCTGTTCCCGTTCGCCGGTCATGTCGGCTCCGGAGTAGGTCGTGGCGGCGGCGAAGCCCGCCGCCGACATCGGCCGGGCCAGAAGTCCGAAGTAGAAGCTCGATTCGAAGCCCGGCGTGGCGCCGAACTTCTCGTACACCGCGCGCTGCCGGGGCATCGCGGCCCGCCGCAGACCGGTGTAGACCCGATCGATGACCGGCCGGATCCGCGCGGCATAGCTGGGAGGATTCATGCCGCCCAAACTAGCTCAGGATTCCACCGTCGACCGCCACTCGTTCCGGCCGAAACGACCGCGAACCGGCCGGATGCGAACAGCCGTCCGGCCCGGTCGCGCCACCGACGCGAGCGTCCGTCCCGCTGAAGCTCGTGGCAGCAGGCGGCCGCGAAGCCTCAGTGCCCCTGGCTCACACAGAACTCGTTGCCGTGCGGGTCGTTCATGACCGTCCACTGGATCCCCGGCACCTCGTGGTCGGCCACCCGCTTGGCGCCCATGCCGACCAAGCGGTTCACCTCGGCCTCCCGGTCGTCGGCGGCCAGGTCCATGTGAACCCGGTTGGGGTGGTTGGGTTCGGCCTTCTGGAAGCCCAGCCCGATGTCCCCGGCCTGTGTGAAGATGAAGTCCCCGAAGTCGGCGGTGACCTTCCCGTCCAGCGCCGTGACCCACCACTGCGCGAGCTCGGCCGGGTTGGTGGTGTTAATGGTGACGTTGATGACCTTCAGGCTCATGCCCGGCACGGTAGCCGAACCCTGTGACAGCGACGCGCGAAAAAACGGGACGTCCGCAAGTGGACGTCCCGCTCACCGCGTCGCGGCTCAGCCGTTCTGCGGCTCGTAGTCCGGGATCTCGGTCTTCAGCTTCTTGGCGCCCTCGATCTTGTCGATGAGGTCCAGCCAGGTGCGGCCCAGCTTGGCGCGCGCCTCAACGGCCGGGTGGGTGGCGCCGAAGTCCTCCGGCTTGCCCTGCCCGCCACCGAAGATCGTGTAGGTCACGACCGGGGCGCCCGCGGCGTCGTAGATGACGCCGACCTCGTTGCGCTGGTCCTTCAGCCAACCCGCCTTGGTGGCGATCCGCAGCCGCTCGTCCGAGGACATGTTGCGGCGGATGCCGTCGGTGAAGGCGACGGGTGCGCGGGTCAGGTTGAGGATCCGCTCGGTCGACTCCTTGGACAGCAGCTTGCCCTTGATGAGCTGCTGCCAGATCTCGTGCGACTCCTTGGGGGTGGTCTTGCCGAGGAAGAACCGGTTCGGGTTGTCCGGCTTCGGCTCGACCTGGGTCTTGGGGAAACCCTTCTTCTTGAGGATCTCGTTGATCTCCGGCCCCGGGACGACGGTGCCGCACAGTCGCACGGCGGTGTCGTCGGAGATGGTCAACAGGTTGGCCAGGACGTGACCGATCGTCACCTGGCTGGGGTAGGCGTCGTCTAGCCGGAAGATGCCGTCACCGTCTTCGGCGATGATGTCGGCGGTGACCTGAATGAGCTGGTCGATCTTCAGCTCGCCCCGGTCGACCTTGTCGAGCACGGCGATGGCGACCGGAACCTTGTTGCAGCTCCACGCCTCCAGCACCTCGTCGGACTTCTGGTCGACGGCGGTGATCAGCTTGCCGTCCTTGTCGGCGACGCTGATGTAACCGTTCCACCAGCCACCGACGGCCTTGGTCTCGGAGTCGAAGCTTTCCTTGATGGCCTTGGCGGCATCGGCGGGTGTCGAGGCCGCCTCGGTGCTCGGGTCGGCAAACGCCTGCCGAACGCCCAGCCCGGCGCCGATGACGGCAACCGAGCCAACGCCGGCCCCCAGCAGGGCGCGGCGCTTCATCTTCGGTGTCACATGTACCTCCGCGGTTCATGAACGTTTCGGGTATAGGGGAGCGAGAACCGTAAGGTACACGACGAACGTGACGCGCATATACCGCGCATACACTCGATAGAAAACGCTTACCAAGCGTAACGTTGCGTGTGGACGTTTACGGACATTTTGTCTCCTCGCCGTCGTCGCCGGCGGCGGCGTAGGCGTAGACGTCGAGCAGCAGATCCTCGTCCAAGAGCGACAGTGCGTGGTCATTGAGCCAGCGATCGTCAACGTCGCTGCCTTCGAACAGGTATCGCTTCTCACCCGCGCGGGGCACCGTCTCGGCGGCCTGCACCCCATTGCCACTGACTTCCTGTCCCAGCGGTACCCTGGCTCCGGCCCGGAATCGCTCCTCACCGGTGTACAGGTCGAGGACCCGCACTCAGGACGGTTTTACCCCGTCACCCCAGTCCGCACGGCCCTCCACCACCACCGCGTCGTCCACGATGCTCGTGACGCGGAGCCTTCAGGGGCGCGAGCTCGTCACCCCAGTAGATCTCCCGGTCCCGGTGGCTGAACTTCCACCAGATCCACGCCAGACATCAACATGTCCCTGTCTTCTCCTCGCGTCCCGGGGAGAGTATCGGCAGGCCGCAACCGGTGATCTCAGTCAGCGGGACATCGGTAAGGAGTGAAATAACGTCCGATGCTGTGGGGTTGTGGCGGTTCATGACCTTTGCCCCGCCCGAAAGCAGGTTCCCATGACCGCCCCACCCCTGCCCGCGCCCGCGGGCGCCCCCATGAGCCGTACTCGCCAGCTGGCCGCCGCCTCGGTCGGCAACCTGGTCGAGTGGTACGACTGGTACGCCTACTCGTTTTTGGCCGTCTACTTCTCCAGCCAGTTCTTCCCCGAGGGCGGTGGGCCGCTGGTGCCGCTGCTGAACACGTTCGCGATCTTCGCGGTCGGGTTCTTCATGCGGCCGGTCGGCGGTCTGCTGCTGGGTTGGTTCGCCGACCGGTTCGGCAGGCGTTCGGCCCTGACGTTGACGATCACGCTCATGGGTGCCGGTGGCCTGTTGCTGGCCGTCAGCCCGACGTACGCGCAGGTGGGTGTGCTGGCGCCGATCCTGTTGGTGTTGGCGCGGTTGATCCAGGGCTTGTCGGTCGGCGGCGAGTTCGCCGCGTCGACGACGTTCCTGGTCGAGTCGGCCGGGCCGGGCAGGCGGGGACTGTTCTCCAGTTTCCAGTACGTGTCGA
The DNA here is from genome assembly GCF_000024545.1 of Stackebrandtia nassauensis DSM 44728. Lineage (GTDB taxonomy): Bacteria > Actinomycetota > Actinomycetes > Mycobacteriales > Micromonosporaceae > Stackebrandtia > Stackebrandtia nassauensis. The sequence continues at coordinate 1,830,649 of NC_013947.1, read as the reverse complement.
CGACGACCGGGCAGTTGGCGGCGGCCGGGCTGGCCGCGCTGATGGCCTCGCAGCTGTCGAAGGCCGACATGGAGGCCTGGGGTTGGCGGGTGGTGTTCCTCGTGGGCGCCGTCGCCAGCATCGTGGGTCTGTGGATCCGCAAGGGCGCCCACGAGACGCACCCCGACGCGCAGGCGCTGCGCGAGGGCACCGTCAAGCGGCCGCACATGTTCTCGTTCCTGACCCGGTACCCCGGCAAGTCGCTGCTGATCATCGGGATCACGGTCGCGGGAACGATCTCGTACTACACCTGGACCGTGTACCTGCCGTCCTACGCGGAGACCTCGGTGAAGTACGACCCCAGCAAGGCGCTGCTGGTCTCGACGATCGCGTTGGCGTTCTTCATCGTGCTGCAACCGCTGGCCGGGATGCTGTCCGACCGGATCGGACGCAAACCGATGTTGCTGACCTTCTCGGCCGGGCTGGCGATCCTGACGGTTCCGCTGTTGAACGCGGTGGACACCAGCTTCATCAGCCTGCTGTCGGTGTCGCTGGTGGCGATGGTGTTCCTCAGCGGGTACACCGCGATCGCCGCGGCGGTGATGGTGGAGATCTTCCCGGCCCGGGTGCGGGCGGCGGGTATCGGTTTCCCGTACTCCCTGACCGTCGCGCTGTTCGGCGGTACCGCGCCCTATGTGGGCACCTATCTGTCCAGTCTCGAACTCGGTTCCTGGTTCCCTTGGTACATCGTGGTTCTGACGTTGGTGTCGCTGCCGGTGTACTTCTTCCTGCGTGAGACCAAGGACGACGAGCTCGACGTCGGCTAGCCCGGCGGCCGTTTCGACTTCGGCAGCCCGGCGACCACCAGATCGTAGGAGTCGGTGATCAGCTCCTCGATCAGGTCGTCGGGCAGGCTGCCGTCGATCGTGACGTAGTTCCAGTGCCGTTTGTTGAAGCCGCCGACGATCGCGTCGTGTTCCTGCCGCAGCCGGATCGCCTCCTCCGGATCGCACTTGAGCATGACCGTCATGGGTTTGTCGTCCAGCCTGGCCAGCGCGAACACCTTGCCGCTGACCTTGAACGTCGTGATCTCGGGGTGCCGGGTGAACGGGCGGCCCTCGACCGAGGCGGTGAAACTCAGCAGCAGTTCCCGCAGTTCGTCAGGCGTCATGGCGGCCACGCTAACCGATGCCGGTGACAACGGCGGCGTTTGCGCGAGGCGGCTACAGTGCCGCGCACACCATTTTCTACCCGGTGTGCGGTTCGCGCGGAGAATAGACGCCACCTTTCCCCCGGGCGCGAACCGCGTGCCGTCCTTCGTGTTCCCCCATGACGCGAGGGACGGCACCTTCGTCGCCTCACACGGTCAGGACGAGTTTGCCCTTGGTGCGGCCGGTCTCCAGTTCCCGGTGCGCTTCCACCACGTCGGCCAGCGGGAAGCTCCTGGCGACGTGGACGCGCAGTTTGCCCGCGACCACCAGGGCCGTCAAGGCCTCCAGGTCGGCGCGGTCGGGTTCGACCAGCAGTTGGCGGGCGTCGACGCCGCGTTCGGCGGCCAGTGCGGTGAGTTTGGGGTCGTGCGGAGACGGCAGCGGGACGAAGACGCCGCCGGGTTTGAGGACGTCGAGGCTGCGGGGCCCGTACTCGCCGCCGACAGTGTCCAGGATGATGTCCATATCGGAGACGACCTCGGTGAAGTCGACGGCGGTGTAGTCGATGACCTCGGCGGCGCCGAGGCTCGTGACGAAGTCGTGTTTGGGGGCGCTGGCGGTGCCGATGACGTGGGCGCCGTGGGCGGCGGCGATCTGGACCGCGAGGTGTCCCACTCCCCCGGCGGCCGCGTGGATGAGGACGGTGTGGCCCTTCCGGATGCCGCCGAGGTCCACAAGGGCCTGCCAGGCGGTGAGGCCCGCCAGCGACAGTCCGGCGGCCTCGACGTGGGTCAGGGCCTCGGGTTTGTGGGCGAACTGGCGGGAGCCGCCGATGACGTATTCGGCGTAGGCGCCATCGCGGCCCTTGCGCGGGAAGCCGGGCATGCCGAGTACCTCGTCGCCGACGTCGAAGCGGCGCACGCCGGGGCCGATCGCCTCGACGACGCCGGACACGTCCCAGCCGAGCGTGAACGGGGGCTCGCCCATGAAACCGCCGCCTCGGCGGATCTTCGTGTCGACCGGGTTGAGTCCGGCGGCCTCGACCCGGACCAGGATCTCGGTGGGGCCGGGTTCGGGGACCGGGGCGGTCGCGAGCCGCAGCACCTCGGGGCCGCCGAGCTCGTCCTGTGTCACCACGCGCATGTCGGTCATCGGATTCGTCCTTACGGCTGTCGGGGACCTTCGGGTTCGCTTCTGTCATAGAACCAGGCCACGGATTTCCGCAGTGACAGCAACACGATCACGGTGGCGGGCATCGCAGCCAGCAGCAGCGACACGAAGACGCCGACGACGTTGCGGGTGATCACCAGCGAGTTGCCGCTGGTGAAGGTGCCGATGGCCAGGACGATGTAGCTCAGGTTGCTGAAGACGAAGAAGCCCATCAGGGTCAGCGCCATCACCCGCGCCGAGTCGGCCTTCTTGGGAAGCCGGATCGCCGCGACCATCATCAGTGCCGCGAAGCCGCCCAACAGCAGGACGGCGAACACGGCGGTGACGAGGTTGGGCGCCCCCACCGGGGATTCGGGCGGCTGCACCGCGCTCACCAGGACCAGCAGGCCGAGCAGCAGCGCCAGCAGGATCGTTAGTCCGGCCAGTACCCACAGCAGCACGATCGCGGCGGTGACAGTGCCGGGGCGGCGGGGCTTCTGAACCGGCGTCGAGAACCCCATCCCCTCCGGATACGGGGCACCGGTCACCGGGGCCACGTTGCCGGGCTCGTAGGAGAAGCCGTGCGGTCGTTCCTCCTCTGGCTGGGAGGTGTACGGGTGGGTCATGGCCGTCCTTTCGCGGGCGGGTGGCGGTCCGTGCGACATCGTAACGATTTCCGTCGATGCCGGGGGCCGCGCCGCCGCCGAGGATCGTCCTATGTGTTGTTACCGCGAGCCGCGCGGGGCGCTCGCGGTGACCAGCCCGGACTCGTAGGCGGCGATCACCAGTTGCGCCCGGTCCCGGGCCGTCAGTTTGCGCAGCAGGTGCCCGATGTGGGTCTTGACGGTGGCCAGGCTCAGGTGCAGCCGCTCGGCGATCTCGGTATTGGACAGTCCCCTGGCGACCAGGGTCAGGACCTCGCGCTCCCGTTCGGTCACGGCGGCCAGGTCGGTGCTGGCCACCGTGGACTCGTGTGGGCGGGCGACGAACTCGGCCACCAGCCGCCGGGTGACGCTGGGCGCCAGCAGGCTCTCGCCGTTGGCGACCACCCGGATGGCGTGCAGCAGTTGCGTGGGCGGGACGTCCTTTAGCAGGAAGCCGCTGGCGCCGGCGCGCAAGCTGGAGTAGACGTATTCGTCGAGGTCGAAGGTGGTGAGCATCAGGACCCGCACTCCGGAAAGCGCGGGGTCGCCGCAGATGCGGCGGGTGGCCTCGATGCCGTTCATGTCGGGCATCCGCACGTCCATGAGCACGACGTCGGGCAGCAGCCGCCGGGCCGCGTCCACCGCCTCCACCCCGGTTCCGGCCTCGCCGACGACGCGCAGGTCGTCCTCGGTGTCGATGAGGAGGGTGAAGCTGCCGCGCAGCAGCGACTGGTCGTCGACGACGAGCACCGAGATCGGTTCGGTCATGCGGTCACCTCGGCCGGGTAGGGGATCTTCGCCGAGACGGCGAAGCCGCCGCCGGGCCGGGGCGCGGCGTCGAACTCGCCGCCGTACATCGCCACCCGTTCGGCCATGCCGACCAGGCCGTGTCCGGCCGTGTCGCCGGGCAGCACCCGGCCGCCGGGGCCGTCGTCGGTGACGCGGATGCGCAGCTGGTCGTCGACGTGGCTGACGTCGACGTGGCAGTTCGCGGGTGCCGCGTGTTTGACCACATTGGTCACCGCTTCCTGGACGATGCGGTAGGCCGACAGGTCCAGGCCGGTGGGCAGGTCGCTGACGGTCGCGTCGGCCCGGATGTCGACCCGCACCCCGGCCAGCGCCGCCCGCCGGGCCAGCGCGGGCAGTTCGGACAGGCCGGGCGCCGGGGCCAGTTCGGCGGCCTCCTCCGATTCGGACCGCAGCACCCCCAGCAGCCGCCGCATCTCCGTCAGCGCGGTCTTGGCGGTGGTCTCGATGACGGTCAGCGCCTTGTGCGCCTCGTCGGGGTGCTTGGCGGCGACGTGGTTGGCCACCGCCGCCTTCACCGCGATGAGGCTCATCGAATGCGCCACCACGTCGTGCAGTTCCCGGGCGATGTGCAGCCGTTCCTGCGAGACCAGTTCGGCGGCCAGCCGCCGGGCGGCCTTGTCGGCCTGGGCGCGGCGGTCGCGGATCGCCCGGCCCAGCGTCCAGGCGATACCCAGGGCGACGCAGCCCAGCAGGCCGGAGGCGACGGCCTCGTACGGGGCGGACACGGTGCCCGCCACCGACAGCACCAGCCCGAACACGATGGTGGCCACCCCGATGAAGCTGGTCAGCCAGCGGTGGTCGAACCGCACCGTCAGCGCCACCAGGTACAGCGCGAACCCGGCGGCGACGAAGGAGTCGCGCGGGACGTCGAAGAACAGTGACGTCACCGACGCGGAAAGGACCACGGCGAAGACCGGCACCGGCCACAGCCGCCGCAGCGCGACCGGCAGGCCGGTGGCCGCCGCGAACAGCAGCACCGTCCACGATGGCGCCCCGGTGCGGGAGCTGAACGGCAGCAGCGCCAGGACGTAGCCGACGGCGGCCACACAGTCCAGCGCGATGAGCTGGCCCCGGCTCAGCCGCCGGGAGAACAGCGGCGCCGGGCCGTCGTCGTCATCGGGTGGATTGCGCATGGGACGACAGTAACTCTCCAGGTCAAATGCGGCATCAGACCTCGGTCGGTCATACCCGGGTCGGAGTTTCGCGGTTCTTCGTCGCACCGCCATCCCCCGGTCCGAGGCACGGAATCCGCCCCGGCTCCGATGCGGACGGTCCCAGAAATCGTGAGGCTTGTGGGCATGGATTTCCCCAGCCTCGGAGGCATCACATGATCGACATTCGCGGGCTCGTCAAGCGTTACCGGGCCACGACCGCCGTCGACGACCTGTCGTTCACGGTCGAACCCGGCTCCGTCACCGGTTTTCTCGGCCCCAACGGCGCCGGGAAGACCACCACCATGCGCATCCTGCTCGGCCTGGCCGCCGCCACCGAGGGCGAAGCCCTCGTCAAGGGCGAGCGGTACCCGCGGTTGTCCGAACCGACCCGCTCGGTCGGCGCGCTGCTGGACGCCGGTGACGTCCACCCTGGACGCAGCGCCCTGTCGCACCTGCGTGCCATCGCCTACGCCAACCGCATCGGCGACGAGCGGGTCTCGGCCGTCCTGGAGCAGGTGGGCCTGGCCGGGGTGGCCCGCAAACGGGTCGGCAAGTTCTCGCTGGGCATGAAGCAGCGGCTCGGCATCGCCGCGGCGCTGTTGGGTGACCCGGACGTGTTGATCCTGGACGAACCGGTCAACGGGCTCGACCCTGACGGGGTGCGGTGGATCCGGGAGCTGACCCGGGGTCTGGCCGACGAGGGCCGCACCATCCTGATCTCCAGCCACCTGATGAGCGAGATGGAACTGACCGCCGACCGGCTGATCATCATCGCGCGCGGCAAACTGATCGCCGACACCTCGGTATCCGAACTGGCCGAACGGTTCCAGCGGGGCATCTCGGTGCGTTCCCCGCGCGCTGACGAGCTGGCCCAGGTGCTGGAGGCCGAGGGCGCCGCCGTCGCCCGCGAGGCCGACGCACTGCTGGTCAACGGCCTCGACGTCGCCGCGATCGGCGACCTGGCCGCCGGCAAGGGCATCGCCCTGCACGAGGTGGCACCGCGCCGCACCACGCTCGAGGACGCCTATATGGCACTGACCAGCGACTCCCTGCAATTCGCCGCCCGCCCCGGAAGGAACCCCTGATGCTCGCCCTGATCCGTTCCGAGCTGGTCAAGGCCCGCTCGACCCGCGCCACCGCCTGGACGCTGCCGCTGACCATCGTCCTGACCGGCGGGCTCGGGGCGCTGCTGGGCGCGGCCTGGCGCAACTCCGACCTGGTCAAGGACGACACCGCGATGCGGTTCGCGGCCTTCTATCCGCTGACCCTCAGCCAGATGTGCCTGGTCGTGTTCGCGGTGCTGTTGGTGGGCAACGAGTTCTCCACCGGCACGATCCGCACCTCGCTGATCGCGGTTCCCGGCCGGGTCCGGTTCCTCACCGCCAAGTTCATCGCGGGCGGGCTGATCCTCACCGGCGTCGCGGTGTTGGCGGTGGCGGTCAGCCAGGTCATGACGCGACTGACGCTGGGCGACTACGCGCCGCCGCTGGACGACAAGACCCTGTGGCTGGCGATCCTGGGTGCCTGCCTGTACCTGCCGATGATCGGCCTGTTCGCGATGGGACTGACGGCGACACTGCGCAGTTCCATCGGGGCGCTGGGCATCCTGATGCCGCTGCTGTTTTTGAACTCGCAGGGTTTCGGCAACATCCCGAAGGTCAAGGAGTTGGCGCAGTACCTGCCCGACCAGGTGGGTCAGTCGCTGATGCGGATGTTCCCCGACAACGACCCCATCTTCAGCGTCGACTACAACGTCACCGGCGCGGCGTTCATCCTGCTGGCCTGGGTGGCGACGGCACTGCTGGGCGGTTATCTGGTGACTCGCCGCCGGGAGGCGTGAGGGCCGCGGACGTCGTGTGGGATCGGCTTTCGCCGGTCCCACACGACGTCCGTCGAACTGGGTGGAGTCCGGGCCGGGTGGCGTCCGATTCGGGTGGCGTCGGGCTCGCCGACGTCCGGTGGGTCAGACGGTGTGGCGGCCGTGGGCGATCAACGCCCAGCAGAAGCAGGCGAACGAACCGGTGGCCGCCAGCGCCCGCACGATGTTCCAGGTGATCCAGCGGGCCTCGAAGCTCTCCCGCACCGCCGCCAGGTCGGCGATCTTGTCGGGGTCCCCGGCGCGCGCGAGGGCGTCGTTGAGCGGCACGTTCACCGCGCTGGTGACGCCGAACATGACCAGGAACAGGACGCAGCCCGCGATCACCCACGGCAGTACCGGCCGCAGGTCGCCGCGCCAGTGCAGGGCGACCGCGCCCACGGTGAACAGCAGTCCGCCCATGAACGCGGTCATGAACACCGGGTTGATGATGGCCACGTTGATGCGCTGCATGGCTTCGATGAGGGTGCGGTCGGCGCTGTTGCGCAGACCCGGCATCACCGCGTAGGCGAAACCGGCGAACAGACCGGCCATGAGCCCGGCGCTGAGGGTGGAAAGGAGCAGGGTGATGGTGCTGAGGATTCGCATGGGTATCCGTTCGGGATCAAGTGGGCAAAGGGGTGAGGGGAGACGGGACTCGGAGGGACGGAGTCCCCGGTGGGCGGGTCTTACGTGGACTGTCGCGGGGCTGTCAGATCGTAGCTGAGGACGAGGTGGCCGCTCTCCAGTTCCACGGTGTTGGCCAGCCGCAGGGCCTTCGGGTTGAAACCGTTGGACAGCAACGGGATTCCGGCCCCGGCGACGACCGGGTAGACCTTGACGACGAGTTCGTCGATCTCGTCGATCAGCGTCGCGGCCAGTCCGCCGCCACCGGCCAGCCAGATGTCCAGGCCCTCCTCGTTCTTGAGTTCCCGCACCGTCGCGACCGGGTCGGACACGACCGTGACCGCCGGGTCGGGACTGGACAGTGAACTCGACGCGACGTACTGCCGCAGGTGGGCGTAGGGGCTGGCCACGCCCTGGGCGATGCCGGGCTCGTAGGTGCCGCGTCCCATCACGACGGTGTCGAAGCGCCGGTTCGGCGCGTCGATGCCCATCGCGGCCCGCGCGGGCGTCGGCAGCGTCTCGGGGTACTGGCTGCTCAGGAACTCCACCAGCGGCGGGGTGATGTCGTAATGGCCGAGGTCCCCGTCGGGGGCGGCGATGAAACCGTCGACGGTGATGCCGACGAAGTAGCACAACTTGCGCATTGGTGAGCCTTTCGAGAGATCGATTAACATTGTGGACTCTATCGATGTGGACGGTGCACCCCGGTCTCCCAGGCCCAGGCGGCGATGCCGACTCGATTGCCGACCCCGAGTTTGGCCTGCACGTTCGCCAGGTGGTTCTTGGCGGTCCCGGCGCTGATGAACAGTTTCTCGGCGATCTCGGCGTTGGTGAGGCCCTGGGCCACCAGCGCGACGACCTCGAGTTCGCGCTCGCTGAGGACCGAGGTGTCGGCGGACTTCGGTTCGGGACGCATCATCTCGCGCAGCAGCCGCACCGTGATCTGCGGACTGATGAGGGTGTCGCCGGTCATCGCGGCCCGGATCGCCTCGACCAGCAGCGTCGGGCCGGAGCGTTTGAGGAGGTAGCCGCAGGCGCCGTCGCGCAGCGCCGAGTAGACGTACTCGTCGAGGTCGAAGGTGGTGACCACGACGACGCGCAGCTTGTCGGCGACCTCGGGCCCGGCCAGCCGGCGGGTGAGTTCGAGGCCGTCGATGCCGGGCATCCGGATGTCGGCCAGCACGACGTCGGGTGTGAGGGCCCGCGCCTGGGACAGCGCGCTGTTGCCGTCGGCGGCCTCGGCCACCACCGTAAGGCGCTGCGGATGCCCTCCTGGTCGTCGGCGATGAGTACGCGGATCGGCATGGCTTCAGGTTCCTTCGGTCAGCGGCAGCCGGGCGGTGAGGCGCCAGCCATGCGGCCTGATGGTCGCGGTGGTCAGGTCGCCACCCAGGGCGGTGACCCGTTCGGACAGTCCGGCCAGGCCGGTGCCCGCCGAGGTCCGGTCGGACGCGGTGGTCTCGCCGCGGCCGTCGTCGGTGACCGTGACGACGAGGTGATCGTCGCGTTCGGCCAGTGCCACCGTGACCCGGGTGGCGGTGGCGGCGTGGCGGCGGACGTTGGTGAGCGCCTCCACCACGACCCGGTAGGCCACGGCGGCGATCTCGCGGGGCGCGGAGCCGGTGAAGCCGTTGTCCAGCCGGGCGGCGGTGGTCCCGGCGGATTCGAAGCGGGACACCAGTTCGTCGAGGTCGGCCAGCACGCCGGGGGCGGCGACGGTGGCGCCGTCGGTCTCGCGAAGCATGTGGACGGTTCTGTCCATGGAGGCCAGCGCTCGCAGCCCGGCGACCTCGATGCGTTCCAGGACCTCGGCCAGCCGGGGGTCGGGGGCCAGCACCATCCGGCCCGCCTGCGCCTGGGCGACGATCTCGCTGACGTCGTGGGCGACGAAGTCGTGCAGGTCGGCGGCCAGTTCCAGCCGCTGCGTCTGCCGGGCCTCGGCGATGGCCCGGCCGCGTGCCTCGGCAAGGCTGCGCAGGTACCAGGCGACCGTGCCGGTGGCGACCGCGAAGATCATCCACAGGGCACTGGCGGCGACGCGTTCCCCGAAGCTGGTGTCGGTGATGTAGCGCTGCACGTTCAACGCCACGCCCAGCCCCGCCGCGCCACCGGTCCACACCGCCGCCGACGGCCGGGACCACCGCACCGGCAGGTACACGAAGATCAGCAGCACCGCCGGTTCCAGCATCAGCCACAGGCTGGTCGGCGCGACCGGGCTCGGTTCGCCGGCGCCGAGCCGCAGCGCCGTCATCACGGCGGTGACGCCCAGGGACACCGCGCCCACCAGCCCCGAGGCCAGCGGCACCCAGGCCCGGCTGAGCGGCCAGCTGGCCATAAGCGCCGCCGTGACCAGACACCCCAGTGTCGGCGCCACCATGAACAGCCACGGATCGGCGGGCAGCACCAGCACCCCGAAGATCAAGGCGAGGGTTCCGGCCCCCGCGAGCACTGGCCGCCAGGTTCGCATGACCGTGAGCCTATGCGGCTTCGGCCGCCACCGCGATATGCCGATCGGCACATCACCCCACGTCAGCGGCCGGGTTTTGTCCCGGACGGCATATGGCCGTCCCGGCCGTGGGGCCCGAGGCTTGGGGCATGAGAAGAAACTGGCCCCAATGGATCGGATACCTCACCGCCCTGGTCTCGTTCGGCTACGGCGTGCTCGGCCTGTACTGGAGTCTCGGCGGCGCCGGGTTCCCGTTCGGTGTCGGCGATCCCACGATGGTCGAGTCGGGCAGGGACGCCATCGCCGGTAACCTGCTCGGCTTCGCCACCCCCGAACCGACGGGCGCGGTGTTCGCGGTGGCGGGACTGCTCGGCGCGATCCTGGCGCTGCTGCTGACCCGCGGCGTGGGTCGCGGTCCGGCCCGGATCGCGTTCATCACCGCCGCGCTCGTCATCGCCTTCGCGTTGACCATCGTCATCCAGGACTACCGGCCGCTGATCGTGGTGGCCTACACCCCGATACTCACCGTGTCGAAGCTGTTGTTCGGCTGGCCCGAGGGCGTGGGCTTCGGCGACCTGTACCAGTGGCCCAGCCTCAACCTGCTGATCCTGCAACTGCTGGGCATCGCGTGGATCCTGACCGCGCTGGCCTACAAACGCCGCACCGCCGACGCCTGCGGCAACTGCGGTCGCGACGGACACGGCACCGGCTCGCGGCTGGTGCAGTGGGGCAAGCCCGCCGTCGTCGTCGCCGTGGTGACCCCGCTGATCTACTGCACCACCCGGTGGCTGTGGGCGCTGGGCTTCACGCTCGGCATCGACGCCGAGTGGTACCGCGAGGGGCAGGAGAACGGACTGTGGCTCGCGGGCGCGGCGCTGGCGAGCCTGGGCGCGCTGGGCGCGGTGCTGACGCTGGGGCTGATCCAGCGCTGGGGCGAGGTCTTCCCCCGGTGGATGATCGGCCTGCGCGGCAAGCGGGTCCCACCGATGCTGGCGGTGGTCCCGGCGACCGTGGTCGCGATGCTGGTGACCTCGGCGGGCAGCATGTACATCCGGATGGCCTTCGTCATGGGTGTCGAGGACAAGTGGGTGACCAACATGCCCGAGACACTGTGGCCGGTGTGGGGTGCGGCGCTGTTCGTAGCGGCGCTGTCGTACCACCGCCGCCGCAGGCTCGCCTGTGGAGTGTGCGGAAGGGACTGACGGACGAGTCGATCGGCGCGGCCGCGAGGACACCCTCGCGGCCGCGTCACGCTGCCGAGCCCACGAGCCCACGAGCCCACGAGCCCACGAGCCCACGAGCCCACGAGCCCACGAGCCCACGAGCCCACGAGCCCACGAGCCCACGAGCCCACGACGAGTCTGGCTTCATCTCACCAGGTGACCGGCAACCGTCGCAGACCGTAGATCGAGCCACCGGCGCGCAGTGGCACGTCGCCGGGCGGCACCGCCAGCCGCAGGTCGGGGAACCGCCGCAGCAGCGCCGGGAAGGCCACCCGCAGCTCCACCCGGGCCAGTTGCTGGCCGAGGCACTGGTGGATGCCGTGCGCGAAGGTCAGGTGCCCGCGCGCCGAACGGCGCAGGTCGAGCCGGTCGGGTTCGGGAAAGTGCTCCGGGTCGCGGTTGACGGCCTGAATGGACAGTGTCACCGACTCCCCAGCCTTGATCAGCTGCCCCGCCACCGCGACGTCGGTCGTGGCGGTGCGGACGGTGTACGGGATGACGCTCAGGTACCGCAGCAGTTCCTCCACGGCCGAGTCGGTCAGCTCCGGTTCCGAGCGCCAGGCCTCCAGCTGTTCGGGTTCGCGCAGCAGCGCGAACGTGCCCAGCGCCAGCATGTTCGCGGTGGTGTCGAGCCCCGCGCCCAACAGCACCACGCCGATGTTGGTCAGCTCCTCGTCGGTGAGGTCGGTCGTGGTCAGATCGCTGAGCAGGTCGTCGGTCGCCTCGATCCGCTTCTGCCGCACCAGTCCCGACAGGTACCGCTGTAGTTCGCCGAAGGCCTCGTACACCTCCTGCGGGCTGCCCTCGTTGCCGACGACGATCTCGGCCTTGCGCTCGAACTGTTCCCGCGACTCGTAGGGGACGCCGAGCAGGTCGCAGATCACCATCGCCGGGATCGGCCGGGCGAACGCCTCCACGAGGTCGGCCGGGGATCCCTTGAACTCCATGGCGTCCAGACAATCCTCAGTGAACTGCTCGACGCGGTCGCTCAGCTGCCGCATCCGGCGGACGGTGAACTTGCCGGTCAAAAGGCCCCGGTAGCGGGCGTGCTCGGGCCCGTCGATGTTGGTGAACTCGCCGGGCGCCTTCGGCGGCGCCAGGGTGCCGTCGGCGGAGACGTACTCCTCCGGCACCTCACCCATGTCGACCGGCAGGTGCATGACCTCGATATGGGAGGAGAACCGGGGGTCGGCCAGCACCGCCCGCGCCGCCGCGCGTCCGGTCACCAGCCAGCCGACGTGGCCGTCGGGATAGACCACCCGGGTCACGGGTTGTTCTCGATGCAGCCGGGCCAGCTCCTCGGAGGGATCGAACGGCGTCGTTTCGGAACGGGCCACGGCCAGGGCGGAGACCTCGGGAAGGGATGGAGGCATGTCGGTTCCTTTGCCAGGAGACGGAAAACTCACTTCCGCCACTATGACATCATAATGACGCAACACCAAGCCAGACCCAAGAATAATGACGTCATGTGTGCCATCAGCAACTGATTCCAGTCAGGCGTTATCATCGCCATATGGCGATTGATTCTGTCCCCTGCATGAGCGCCGAGATCGAGGCCGGGGTGCCTCCGGCGGCGGCCCTGTTCCACTCGCTGTCCGACGAGACCCGGCTGCGGATCGTGCAGTACCTCGCCACCGGCGAGGCCCGCGTGGTCGACCTGACCGAGCGACTGGGACTGGCGCAGTCCACGGTGTCCAAACACCTGGCCTGCCTGCGGGACTGCGGACTGGTGAACTCCCGCGCCGAAGGACGGCAGTCGTTCTACTCGCTGACCCGCCCGGAACTGATGGACCTCCTGATCGCCGCCGAGGGCGTGCTGACCGCGACCGGTCACGCCGTGGCGGTGTGCCCCACGGACGCCACTGTGGAGACGCCGTGACGGCCCTCGCGCCGCTGACCCCGTCGCGACGCGAGCGGCTGAACCGGCGCAGTCTGCGGCTGGCCTATGCCACGGTCGGCTACAACGTCGCCGAGGGCGTCGTGGCCATCATCGCCGGCGCCGTCGCGTCCTCCACGGCCCTGATCGGTTTCGGCATCGACTCCGGCATCGAGGTCTCCTCGGCGACCGTGGTGATCTGGCAGTTCCGCTCCACACTGCCCGAGGCCCGGGAACGCTTGGCGCTCAAGCTGATCGCGGTGTCGTTCTTCGCGCTGGCGGCCTGGGTCGGCTTCGACTCGGTCCGCTCGCTGCTGGTGGGCGAGGCCGCCCAGCCCTCGGGGGTGGGCATCGGGTTGGCGGCGGTCTCGGTGGTGGTGATGCCGCTGTTGGTGTGGGCCAAGCGCCGCACCGGCCGCGAGCTGGGGTCGGCCAGTGTGGAGGCCGACTCGACCCAGACGCTGTTGTGCACGTACCTGTCCGCGGTGCTCCTCATCGGACTGACGCTCAACGCGGTGCTCGGCTGGTCCTGGGCGGATCCCGCCGCGGCCCTGGTGATCGCCGCCGTCGCCGTCCGCGAGGGCGTGCAGGCGTGGCGGGGCGAGGCTTGCGACGACTGCGCCGCCCCCGGCGCGGAGCAGGCCTGCCAGGACGGCTGCTGCTGAGCGCCGTCACGCGGCTTTGACCAGTGTGGGCAGTTCCCGCATCGTCCGCAGCGGTGAGGCGAACAGCAGCAGCCAGCCCAGCGCCAGCCCGGCCGAGCCGACCCACAGCGCCGCCCGCACGGTGCTGGCCTCGGCCAGCAGCCCCGCCGCGAGTGACCCGACGGCCAGCGCCCCGGTGATGAGGGTCCGGAAGGTGCCGTTCATGCGGCCCTGCAAGCGATCGGGGGTGGTGCGCTGCCGGATGCTGGTCTTGAGGACGCCGTCGACGCCGACCTTGAACGTCGCCACCAGCCAGCCGCCCAGGCCGAGCCACAGCATCGCGCCCCGGTCGATGAACGGCACCAGCAGCACGAAGGGCGTGCAGGTGGCGCCGACGATCCACAGCGCCCGGCCGTGGCCGAGTCGGGCGCCCAGGCCCCGGGCCGCCAGTGAACCGGCGAAGACGCCGATGCCGCCCACCGCCAGGAACCCGCCGAGCCAGGCTTCCGGCAGCCCCAGCTCGACGATGAACAGGATCGGGATCATCGTGACGATGACGCGCAGGCACACGTTCGCCCACGCGGACTCGATCGCGATGACCCGCAGGTGGCCGTGGCCGAACACGTGGGACAGGCCCTCGCGCATCTCGCGGCCGAGGTGGCGTCGCCGTACCGGTTCGGGGCGGGGTTCGGGGCGCCGGATCAGGCCGATGAACACCGCCGACCACAGCAGCGTCAGCGAGTTGACCGCGATGGCCAACGGGGCGGTGGCCAGTTGCAGCAGCAGGCCACCCAGGCCGCGGCCGGAGATCTCGGCGACCGCGTTGACACTGTGGAGGGTGGAGTTGGCGGCCAGCAGCCGGTCCCGGCCGACCAGGTGTGGCAGGTAGCTCATCGCGGCGATGTCGAAGAAGACGGTGGCGATGCCGGTCGCCAGCGCCACCAGGTACAGCTGCGCGAGAGTGAGGGCGTCGGCGGCCCAGGCCAGCGGGATCGAGGCGAACAGGACGGCGCGCACGACGTCGGCGGCGATCATGACCCGGCGGCGCCGGATCCGGTCCAGCCAGGCTCCGGCGGGCAGTCCGATCAGGAGGAAGGCCGCCGGTCCCAGCGCGCCGAGCACGCCGACCTCGGCGGCGCTGGCGTCCAGGGTGGTCAGCGCGAGGACGGGCAGGACGAGGTAGCTGACCTGGACGCCGAGTTTGCTGACGCTGTCGGCGGCGAAGACGAATCGGAAGTGGCGGTCGCGGAACAGCGACGGGGAGCGTGGGGGTGCGGTCATGACGGGAACGGTAGGTCCGCCGCCTGTCTAGTGTCGATGGATTCAGTCTGTACTGAATCCGAGCAGCGAAACGGGCCCCGCGGAGTTCCGCGGGGCCCGAGGTTCTCCCGGTGGTTCGCGCTTCCTACTCGAAGCTGATGGTGCTGTCGAACAACCAGATGCGGTCGTCCTGGCTCTCGGGCTGGACCTCTTCGCCGTCGCCGTTGGTCACCGACTGAAGGGCGTAGGCGCCGTCCAGGTCGTCGGTGCGGGTGAACAGGACCGAACCCTCGTCGGTGCCGACGTAGGAGACGGTCGCGCCGTCGTCGCCCGGCTCCAGGAAGTCGTCGGCGGTGGCCCAGGTGGCCTGGTCGACCTCACCGGTCGGGTCGAGCTCGTTGTCGCCCTGCCACTCGGCGGTGGCCTCGGCGGTGTCAGCCCCGAACTCGCCGTCGATGTCGGCGACGGATGCCAGGTAACCGTCGGCGACCAGCACCGACTGCCACAGCACCACCAGGTCGGTCCCAGAGGAGTTGTCGCAGTCCTCACAAAGGACGTCGGCCTCGCGCTCGTGGTCATTCCAGTCGTCGTTGATGTTCCCGAAACCGTCGACGAACTCGACCGACTTGTTGGTCGGGTCGGCACCGGCGATACCGGCGATTCCCGCGACACCTCCGGCGATCAGTGCCACAGCACCGACTCCCACGGCGACCTTCAGTTTGCGATTGCGCATCAGTTGTGCCCCTCGGGTTGTTGTTGTCCTTCAGCAATAAAGACGTCAGAACACCCGGAAAGGGTTTACGCGAAAAAGGGCCCGGCGAAAAATCGCCGGGCCCCAGACAGGAGTCTGACCGTCAGTCCTCTTCGACCAGAGTGTTGCTGGCCTTGGACATGTAGAGGTACTTGCTTCCGCTCGTGTCGTCCCAGGAGGCGTCGTCGTACACGCCCACCCTGATGAGGTCGTAGTTGCCCTTGTCCTCGTCACGCGCGAAGGTGAGGAAGCCGCCCAGTTCCTCGTCACCACCGAAGTAGTAGACGGAACCGTCACTGTCCACATTCATGTTGTCGTCGGCGGCCGCCCAGGTCTTGCTGCCGACCCGACCGTCGGAGTCGAGGTCGTGGTCGGACTGCCACTCCTTGGTGGCCTCGGCGGTCCTGTCACCGAAGTAGCCGTCGATCTCGGAGCCGGGCAGGTAGCCGTCGGCGGCCAGGATCGACTGCCACAGCAGCACCAGGTCGGTGCCGCGCGAGTTGCCGCAGCCGTCGCACAGGGCGCCGACCTCCTTGGCGTGGTCACTGAAGTCGTCGGTGACCTTGCCGAAACCGTCGACGAACTTGGCCGCCCGCGCCGGGTTCTCGGCGTTGGCGAAACCCGCCACGCCCACGACACCACCGGCGATCAACGCCGCGGCACCGATGCCGACGGCGACTTTCCACTTGCGATTGCGCACGGGTGATTCGCTCCTATTCGGCGGCGGTGAGCTTGATGCTCTCTTCGAAGATCCAGATGTAGCCTTCGCCGCTCGCGTTGGCGTAGGTGGCGCCCGCGGGGTCGGTCACGTCGAGCAGGTCGTAGGTGCCGTCGTCGGGGTCGCGTTCCAGGTTGACGCCGCCCTGCTCGTCACCGGGGTAGAAGACGTCGTAGCCGTTGTCGCCCAGTTCCAGGTAGTCGTCGGCGGTGGCCCAGGTGGCCTGGTCGACCTCACCGGTCGGGTCGAGCTCGTTGTCGCCCTGCCAGGCGGCGGTGGCGTCGGCGGTGGCGGCGCCGAAGTCGCCGTCGATCTCGTCGAGACCGAGGTAGCCGTCGGAGGCCAGGATCGACTGCCACAGCGTCACCAGGTCGGTGTCGCTGGAGTTCTCGCAGCCGTCACAAAGGACGCCCGCTTCGCGCTGGTGGTCGTTGAAGTCGTCGTTCACGTTGCCGAAGCCGTCCACGTACTCGACGGCCTTGGTGCCGGGGTCGGCCGAGGCGATTCCGGCCACGCCCGCGACACCACCGACGACCAGCGCGGCGGCGCCGACGCCCATGGCGATCTTGCGTTTGCGGTTGCGCATTCTGTTCTGCCCCTAGGGTTGGGTTTTTCTGGGAATGTCCCGGCGGTGACGCCGGCACAGTTGCGTAGGGATCGTTATTCGGTGGTCCAGGTGACGGTTTCCTCGAACAGCTGGACGCCCTGTTCGTAGGAACTGTTGAACATCTCGTAGCCCTCGGAGGTGACCACGACGTTCATCCGGTACGCCCCGGTGGCGTCGGTGGCGCGACCGAACTGGACATTGCCGTCGGTCTCGCCGTTGTAGATCGGGTACTCATCGCCGAGTTCGGGATCCGGCTCGAGGTAGTCGTCGGCCAGGGTCCAGGAACCGTTGCCGACCCGGCCGTTGGCGGTCAGGCCGCGATCGGCCTTCCACTGCTTGGTGGCCTTGGCGGTCGCGGGACCGAAGTAGCCGTCGATCTGCTCGTCGGTGAGGTAGCCGTCGGCGGCCAGAATCGCCTGCCACAGGTGGACGAGGTCGGTGCCCTGCGAGTTGTCGCAGCCGTCGCACAGGACTCCGGCCTCGCGGTGGTTGTCGCTCCAGTCGTCGTTGATGTTCCCGAAGCCGTCCACGAAGGTCGTGGACTTCGCCGTCGGGTCGGCGTTGGCCAATCCGGCCACGCCCGCGACTCCGCCGACGATCAGTGCGGCGGCACCGATCCCGGCCGCGATCTTCCACTTGCGATTGCGCATAGACGTGTCCTCTGCGGTCGGCCATGGAGCCCGGGTTGTTCCGGGCTCACGGCGGACCACGATACTGAGTACACTGAACGACTTCTTAACTCGCGCTTAATTTTTGGGCCATTTCGAACATGGACGGTCACACCGTGTACTTCGGACGGGGCGTTTTGACGGTGCTGGTCCGGATTCAGGACGGTTTGTGAGCTCGCACAATCGCCGAGTGCATGCCGTCGGTGACCTCGTGGGTGGGCGTGATGCTGATCTGGCCGAAACCGGCCGCCGCCAACTGTTCCCGGTACTCCTCGAAGGACAGTGCCCCGGCGATGCAGCCGACGTGCCCGCCGCGCGCGGCACGGTCGGACGGCGACAGGGTGTCGGCGGCGACGACGTCGCTGAGGCCGATGCGACCGCCCGGACGCAGCACCCGCGTCATCTCGGCGAACACCGCGGGTTTGTCGGTCGACAGGTTGATGACGCAGTTGGAGATGATGACGTCGACGCTGGCGTCCGGCAGCGGAACCTCCTCGATCTCGCCCCTGAGGAACTCCACGTTGGTCGCCCCCGCCTTGCTGGCGTTGGCGCGGGCCAACTCCAGCATGTCGTCGGTCATGTCGAGCCCGTAGGCCCGGCCCGTCGGGCCGACGCGTTTGGCCGACAGCAGTACGTCGATCCCGCCGCCGGAACCCAGGTCCAGCACGGTCTCGCCCTCGGCCAGGTCGGCGACCGCGACCGGGTTGCCGCAGCCGAGGCTGGCGGCCACCGCCGCGTCGGGCAGTGAGTCCCGGTCGGCGGCGGCGTAGGCCTCGGGGCCGAAGAAGTCGAGGTCGTCGGTGGTGGCGGGGCCACAGCAGCCTCCGCCGCCCTCGTTGACCTTGCGGGCCGCGGCGGCGTAGCTTTCCCGCACCCGCTCCCGCAGCGCGACGGGATCGGTGGGCTCGGGGATGGCGGTCGGGCCACAGCAGCTGGTGTTGTCGATGGTCGTCATGGTGTTCTCCTCGGACGAAACACTATCTAGATGGTTGTCTAAACAGCTGTTGAGGCGAGGCTAGCACTCTGATTCGATAGCTGTCAAAATAGCGGCATGGCCGATCCGACGCTCACCGCACCGATCCCCGTCTCCTGCTGCGCCCCGCTGGCCGAGACCGCCCTCGACGACGAGCGCGCCGTCGGACTGTCGGCGATGTTCAAGGCGCTCGGCGACCCGGTGCGGCTGCGGCTCTTGTCGCTGATCACCTCGGCCCCCGACGAGATCTGCGTCTGCGACCTCACCGGTGCCTTCGACCTGACCGGCGCCACCATCTCGCATCACCTCAAGGTGCTGCGCACCGCCGGGCTGGTGGACTGCGAACGTCGCGGAACCTGGGTCTACTACTGGCCGCTGCGCGACAACCTGCGCAAGCTTTCGGCGCTTTTGGACAGTCCGGTCGGCTAGCCGTGCCGCTGGTCGGCACCGGTGTGACGGGTTCCATCGTCCGGAACCGCCGTGCCGGGCGCGTCGCGATGCGAGACTACTGGCGTCAGTGACTTGACGACCAGGAAGGCCGGGCACGCGATGACCAGCGCACCGAACATCACCTTGAACAACGGCGTCGAGATGCCGCAGCTCGGACTGGGCGTGTGGCGCGCCAGTGACGACGAGGCCCGGCGTTCCTGTGTCGTGGCCATCGACAACGGCTATCGCAGCATCGACACCGCGTCGCTGTACAAGAACGAAGAGGGTGTCGGGCGGGCGGTCGCCGAGTCGGGGGTCCCCCGTGGGGACCTGTTCATCACCACGAAACTGTGGAACAACGACCAGGGTTTCGACGCGGCGTTGAAGGCCTTCGACGCGTCCCTCGACCGGCTCGGCATGGACTATGTGGACCTGTATCTGATCCACTGGCCCGCTCCCGGCCAGGACCTGTACGTCGAGACGTGGAAGGCACTGGAGCGCGTCTACGCCGACAAGCGGGCCCGCGCCATCGGCGTGTCCAACTTCCACGTGTCGCACCTGGAGCGACTGGCCGCCGAGTGCGAGATCGTCCCGGCGCTGAACCAGATCGAGCTGCACCCGTACCTGCCGCAGGCCGAGCTGCGTGGATACCATGCGGCGCACGGCATCCACACCGAAGCCTGGCGTCCAATCGGGCAGGGCGGCGAGCTGTTGGTGGAGCCGGGCCTGATGCGGGTCGCCGCCAAACACGGCAAGTCCGTCGCCCAGGTGGTGCTGCGCTGGCACATCCAGCTGGGCAACGTCGTCATCCCGAAGTCGGTGACGCCGTCGCGGATCGTCGAGAACATCGACGTCTTCGACTTCAGCCTCGACGAGGCGGACATGGCCGCGGTCGCCGCGCTCGAATCCGGGCGGCGCATGGGCATGGACCCCGACGAGTTCGGGGCCTGAACTAAGACGGCGCGCCGTTCGATGAGGACGGCGATGCCGTCGAGGATGCGCTCCAGCCCGAAGCCCAGCGCGTTGTCGCGTCCGTCCGGCCAGGTGCCGTCCATCATGGCCGCCCGCAGCGCCGGGAACCGGTCCGGGTTGTCGCCCATCGCGGTGCCCAGCAGGCCGAGGAACTCGGCTTCGGTCATCGTCGGCGCCACCGACAGAGTCTGCTGCGCCAGTGATCGCAGGTGCCCGGAGACCAGTTCGATGGCGTCGAGGCGTTCGGCGCCCGAGAGCCCGGAATCGGCCAGCGTGGCGACACCGGCGTCCATCCAGCCCAGTTCCGACGGACCGATGGGCCGCAGCCCGATGGTGGCGCCCAGGACCCACGGATGGGCCGCGAACCGCTCCCACAGCAGCCTGCCCCAGCGGTCGAGCCGGGCACGCCAGTCGCCGGTCGCGTCGTCGCCGCCGGGCGGCGGTCCCATCGCGTGATCCACCATGAGCTGCGTCAGCTCGGCCTTGCCGGGCACGTAGCGGTACATCGCCATCTTCGTCACGCCCAGGTCGGCCGCGACCCGCTGCATGGACACTGAGGACAGTCCTTCGGCGTCGGCGATCGCGATGGCGCTGGCGAGGATCCGCTCGCGGCTGAGGCTCGGCTTCGGGCCGCGGCTGGGCCGCGCCTCATCACCCCACAGCATCGCCATGGCCCGCGCCTGCCTGGTCACGTCGGTGGATTCGCTGTCGCTCACACATGCTCCTGTCTCGGACTTGACACCAGCATAAAACTGTGTCTATCGTATACGTATTAGTTTCCACTAGACACAGTTTCTTGGGAGTACCGATATGACCACCCCTCGCACCGTCCTGATCTCCGGCGCCGGAATCGGCGGTCCCGCCCTGGCCTACTGGCTGGCCCGCTACGGTTTCGCACCGACCGTGGTGGAGATCGCCCGCGAGCTGCGCACCGGCGGCCAGCCGGTCGACTTCCGTGGCGAGACCCATCGCACCGTGCTCACGCGCATGGGCATCTGGGACGACCTGCAGGCCACCGACACCGGGGGCAGCCCGTTCTCGTTCGTCGACGAGACCGGACGGCAGCTGGCGGCGCTGCCGGGCGAGTTCGCTGGTGGCGAGGTCGAGATCCGGCGTGGCGACCTGTCCCGGCTGTTGTACGAGCGCACCCGCTCCTCGACCGAGTACCTGTTCGGCGACTCGATCACCCGGCTGACACAGCGCGCCGACGGTGTGGCCGTCGAGTTCGCCTCCGGGACGCGGCGCCGGTTCGACCTGGTCATCGGCGCCGACGGCGTCCACTCGAACGTGCGGCGGCTGACGATGGGACCGGAGTCGAAGTTCGTCAAGCAGTTCGACTACTACGTCGCGTTCTGGTCGCTGCGCAACGACTTCGACGCCCCGCCGATCACGACCATGTACAACGTCCCCGGCAAGGTCATCGGCGTGGCCGCCGACGCGGCCGACCCTGCCCGTGCCTACGCGACCGTGTTCTTCGCCTCGCCGCCGCT
Source organism: Stackebrandtia nassauensis DSM 44728 (assembly GCF_000024545.1). Taxonomy (GTDB): domain Bacteria; phylum Actinomycetota; class Actinomycetes; order Mycobacteriales; family Micromonosporaceae; genus Stackebrandtia; species Stackebrandtia nassauensis. The sequence continues at coordinate 1,809,223 of NC_013947.1, read as the reverse complement.
GGAGTACGACCGCCACGACCCGCGGCAGCAGAAGGACATCGTGGCGCGGCAGTTCACCGGTGTCGGCTGGCACGCGCCCCGGCTGCTGGCCGGACTGCGGGAGGCCACCGACCTGTACTTCGACGGCATCGTCAAGGTCACCACTCCACAGTGGTCGAAGGGGCGGACGGCGCTTCTGGGCGACGCCGCCTACGGCGCCACGATCGGCGGCATGGGCGCCGGAACCTCCATGGTGGGCGCTTACACGCTCGCCGGGGAACTGGCGACGTCCGGCGGCGACCACCAGGCCGCGTTCGCCACCTACCAGGAGCGTCTCGCCAAGTACGTGCGCAAATGCCAGCGCGGCGGCGAGGGCGCCGGACGGTTCTTCGCGCCGCGCGGCAAGTACGGTCCCTGGCTGCGCAACCGGATGTTCAACTCGGCGGCCTTCATGAAGTGGATGCTGAAGATCGCCGATTCGCAGGCCGAGAACGTCGAGCTGCCCGACTATCCGGCGCTACTGCGCGGTTCGGCCGCGACGACTCCGTAGTGGACCTCAGCGCAGCCGCTGGGCCATATCGGACAGTACTTCGTCCAGCAGATTGTCGGACGCGCCGATCTGCTCCCCGGCCCAGCTCCAGCCGAAGTCGTGCTCGGTGCCGTCGTGCAGCGTGACCATGGCCCGGATCGGACTGTGTTTCAGGATGCGGACCCGGCTGAACTCCTCGAAGGGCAGCCAGCGGGCGTCGGGGCGGGACGCCAGTCCCTTGACGCCGTCGGCGGCGGTGAGCAGCAGTCGCAGTCGCTTCTCGCCGTCGTCGGTGGCCTTGGGGCAGCCCAGGAACAGCAGTCCCTCGTCGGTGACCACCAGGTCGTGCGGTCGGCCGTCCAGTTTCATGTTGGCCAGCGCCCCCTTGGCGCGGGCGGTGTCGGCGTCGGCGACGGTGGTGCCGCCGCTGGCCCGCTCCAGGTCGATGCCCGCCTTGGTCAGGCCGCCCAGCACGTCAGGCACCGAGGCGCGGTCGGCCTTGGCCAGCGCTCCGGCCAGTACGCCGGGGTCGAAGCCGGTCCCGTCGGGTGTCTCGAGCACCGTCGCGCTGTCCCAGTCCGCGGTGATCCGGACGGCTCCACTGTCGAGGGCCGCGGTCAGGATCAGGGCGTCGTAACCGCCGTCGGGGAAGTGGGCCCGCTCCAGCCGGGACCGGACCGCCTCGCCGCCCTCGGCGCCGATCGCCCGCAACAGTGAGTCCAGTGTGGCCTCTTCGGCCCGGGTGACCCGCCGGATGGCGCGGTAGGCCGCCTCGGCCTGACGGCGCCAGTGCGGCAGCAGCGACTGTTCGACGTAGTCGTGCCACTGCGGTTCGGTGGCGGTGTCGTCGCTGTCGACCTCGGAAGGCTGTGGTGGCATGGCGGGAACTCTAGGGGGTCGGCGACTCGGCCGCCGGGGCCATAGGTCCCTTGACGACTCACCGGGCCGTGACCACTCAGATGAGTACCGGGGTGAGGTCCGGGTCGGACATATCGGGATCCAGCGGATACATCGGACGGTCGACGTGCCGGTGGCCGAGCCGCACGATGTGCTGGTCGACGCCGCCGGGACTCAACGCCAGCACCCAGCCGGCGGCGGCGTCGAACAGGTCCGGCACCAGATAGCCGATCTTGACGACCGTCAGGTCCACCTTCGCGGGATCCAGTCCCAGGGCGGTGAAGTCCTCGATGTAGTGGAAGGCCTTGCGGCGGCTGGTGAGCACCGCCGACACTCCCCCGCTGACGACCACGGCGATGGTGCCGCCGTCGGCGTCGTCGACCAGGTTGACCACCCGGCCCTTCAGCGACAGCGTGTCGCCCCAGCCCAGCGCCCCGCCCACGGCGCACTCCACCTCGCCGTCGATCCCGGCCTCGGCGCAGGCGACCACGGCGTCGGGGGCCACGACGCTCACCCAGATCGCCGAAGCCTCGCCGGTGGCCAGCTCGGGGGTGGCCAGCAGCCTGCCCAGGAAGTACGGGACGTCGTCGGAGCCACCGGCGGTCGGGTTGTCGCCGGAGTCGGACACGAAGAACGGCCGCTTCGGCGAGGCCAGCGCCTCGGCGATCGCGGTGTCGGCGTCGGTGGCGCGGGTGGAGAAGTCGAACTCGGCCCGCGCGTCCCACCAGGCGCGCGCCAGTTCGGCCGCCTTGGCCTGGATCAGGTCGGTGTCGGTGCCGCTGACCACCACGGCGGCCTGGCAGCGCGGCTCGTCCGCCCACGCGTAGCCGATCCAGATCGCGGCGTCCACGACCCCGTCGCACGCCTCGATCGCCGGGAGCATCCCGTACAGCCGCTTGGCGGGATCGTCACGCGTGCATGCCTTCTCGCCCGGCAGCAGCACCGGCACGGTCACCCAGGCGCGGCGCGGCCGCACGCCCGCGTCCAGACATTCGACGAGTTTGGACTGTGCCCGCGCCATCGTCAGCTTCCAGTCCTCGTGCGGCGACATCCGGTGCGAGGTCAACAGATCCACGTTGTCCACAAGGGCGCGTGACACGTTGCCGTGCGGGTCCATCGAGGCCGAGACGAGCACGTCGGGGCCGACGACGCGCCGCACCTCGGCCGCCAGCCGCCCCTCGGCGTCGCGGCGTCCGTCCACACTCATGGCGCCGTGGATGTCGAGATAGACCCCGTCCAGCGGCTCGGCCTCGTGGGCCCGCCGCAGCCGGTCCAGGAACTCGGTGGCGATGTCGTCGTAAAAGGCGGCCTCGACGGCACCGCCGGGCATGGCGCGGGCGTGCACCAGCGGCAGCCAGCGCGCCGACTCCGGCAGGCTGTCGTAGCGGTTCAGCAGGTCATCACCGCGGGTCACGGCGAAGTCGCTCGGCCCGGCCAGGTTCGGCGAGAATGTCGAGCTCTCGATGTGTATGCCACCAACCGCGATACGCCACTTACGTTCACCCATGGGCGGCAGCTTACGGTCCACCTGGGCCCCGATCAATACTCGGGCGCGGCCACGCTCCTCACAGTGTCCTTTGCACACCCGTTTTGGGGTCTTTGGTTGGGTTCTATTCAGGTGGGTAAGGAGAAGGATGAGTCATAGGTGTCCGCAAAAGACCCTTGGAGGTTCTCATGGCCACCACGACAACAAAGAAGACCCTGACCCCGATTCAGTGGGCCGCGGCGATCGTCGGCGCGGTGTTCCTGTTGGCCGGCATCGCCGGTTTCGTTCCGGGTCTGACTACCGAATACCACAATCTGGAGACCGCGGGCCACGAGTCGCACGCCCTGCTGCTCGGCCTGTTCCAGGTCTCGATTCTGCACAACGTCGTCCATCTGCTGTTCGGCGTCGTCGGTCTGGCCGTGGCCACGACCAACGTCGGCAGCTCCTACTGGTTCCTGGTGGCGGGCGGCGCGATCTATGTGGTGCTGTGGGTCTACGGAATGCTGCTCGACCCCGACTCCACGGCCAACTTCGTGCCCCTCAACGCCGCCGACAACTGGCTGCACCTGCTCCTCGGAGTGGGGATGGTCGGCCTCGGATTGTTCCTGCGCGGCAAGAGCAAGACCGACGTCAAGAAGATGGTGCCCTAGCGCCTGAAAGCCACTTTAGTGGGCACGGATCGCCCTCTCTCGTCAATGGCGAGAGGGGGCCTTGACTGTGCGTGTTCGGCTACTGTCGTCGCAGGCACATAGGCGGGAAGGACAACGCATGGACATACTCGACTTTCCCGACGTGGCCGCGTGGGAAGCGTGGCTGGAGCGAAACCACGGCGAGCACACCGAGGCGTGGCTGCGCATCGCGAAGAAGAACTCGCCGCTGACGACGCTCGCCATCGGCGACGCCCTCGACGGGGCGCTGTGCTTCGGCTGGATCGACGGGCAGCGCAAGGGCCTGGACGAGGCGTCGTTCCTGCAGCGCTATTCGAAGCGGCGCCGCCGCAGCTCCTGGTCGCAGGTCAACGTCGCCAAGGCCGAGTCCCTGATCGCGGCCGGCCGGATGCGCCCGGCCGGGTTCGCCGAGATCGAGGCCGCCAAGGCCGACGGCCGCTGGGACGCCGCGTACGTGAAGCAGAGCGAGTTCACCGTGCCGTCCGATGTGGCCACCGCTCTGGCGGGAAACCCGACGGCGGCGGCCGCCTTCGGCGAGCTCGGCAAGTCCGACCAGTACCTGCTCGTCCTGCCGCTGTTGAAGACCCGTACTCCCGAAACCCGCGCCAAGTCACTGAACCGGCTCCTCGAACGACTCACCGATCCCCGCTGAACCGCCCCCGAAAGCCCCCGTCATGACCGACAACCTGGTCGACATCGGCCGCAGCCTGTTGCCCGCCCCCATCGCCGACCGCTGGCTGTCCCTGCTGCGCCCGGGGATCCGCCTCAAACACGCCACCGGCGCCGACCCCGTCGTCGGCTGGTTGGGCGGCGACCCGGCGCTGCCGCCCGACGAACCGTGGCCCACCGACGCGGCGGGCGCGCCGCTGCACCATCTGATGAGCCTGGACCTGGCCATCCTGCTGCGCATCGACTTCGACCTGCCCGGCGACGGGCTGCTGGAGTTCTTCTGCGACGGGCCGTCCGGCTCGCTGGGCCGGGTCCGGTACTTCCCGGCCGCGTCGGCGGCGGTGCCCCGCGCGGCCCCGGCCGGGACCGAGCAGCCGTTCACGCGGGTCGCGTTGACCTCCGTGATCGAACTGACCTCGCCCGACTACGACCATTCCTACCTGCACGCCATCGAAGCCGACCTCGGCGACGATGACACCGGCGTGCTCGACAACGACGCGTTCTGGGACCTGGTCGACAAGACCCCGATCCCCAGTCACCGGGTCGGCGGCTACGGCCGCGACATCCAGTACGCCGCCGACTTCGCCCCCAGTTCGACCCCCGTCGAGGTTCCCGGACCCGACGGCCCCCGCACCGACACCACCCTGCCGCTGCTGCTGGCCCAGATCGACACCGACTCCGCCGCCGGGATCGGCTGGGGCGACGTCGGCACATCACTGTGGACGATCACCCGCGAGGACCTGGCGGCCCGCAGGTTCGACGATGTCGACTTCCACTGGAGCTGTAGTTGACCGCGAAGGAAACCATGTGAACAGCCTGATCCGGGAACTGACCGACGTCCTGTGTCCCGGCATGAGCATCCCCGCCGAGTTCCAGCACCTCTACGACTGGATCACCGCCAACGGCAACACCAGCCTCCACAACGGCCGGACCTCCGGCTGGCTGGCCATGCCGGGCGAGCAGGCCGCGACCACCGGCATCGAGTTCCGGGCCGACGGCACCGAACTCCTCGAACACTGGCTGGGCACCGAGGACCGGGCCGTGATCCAGCGGCTGTGCGTCTTCGCGATCACCGGCGCCGAGGGCTCGATGGCGGCGTTCTGGCTCGACGACGACGGCGGCCAGCGCATCGTCCACATGGGTTCGGGTTCGGGGTCGACGACGGTGTGCCTGCTGGGCCGCGAGCCGCTCGACTTCCTGCGGCTGTTGGCCATCGGCTACGACGAACTGTGCTGGTCTGAGGATTGGGACGAGCCACCGTCCGACGAGGACGGCCACCCGGTGAGCGCCGACTCGTCCTACCGCCGCTGGCTGGTCACCGAGTACGGCGTCACCGTCCCGCGCACCGGACTCGACATCGCCACTCCCACCGAAATGGACGACGAGGACCCCGCCGATCCGTTCGCGCGCTGGCTGACCACGATCGAGAACTAGTCGGCCCGCCTCGGCAGCAGCCGGGGAACCGTCCACAGGGCACTGACCGCCGCCGCCACCGTGGCCAGCAGGAACGCCGTCGGCGTGTCGATCGCGTCCACGACCGTCCCCGCCAGGCCGGTCCCCGCGGCGTAGCCGACCCCGAACGAGGTGATCATCCACGCGTGCGACTCGGTCAGCGTCCCCGGCGGCGCGATCCGCGCGACCAGCGCGAACGACGAGGTCAGCGCCACCGGCAGCGGAGCGCCGCATACGAACGCCAGCACCGCGAGCGGCACCAGGCCGTCGGCGAACAGCAGCGGCAGGTACGCCAGCGCCATCACGACCATGGCCAGCGCCAGCCGCCGGTCGTCTCGCCGCGCGACGCCCACATTGGTGTAAGCCAGTCCACTCGCCAACGCCCCCACCGCGTTGAGAGCCAGCAGCCAGCCCGCCGCCCCCGGTGTCCCGAGCCCGTCGGCGCGGGCGGTGACACCCACGGTGAACGCGCCCACGGCACAACCCATGCACACCAACGCGACGAACAACCGCACCAGGTTCCCGGACCGCAGCGGCCCGGCCCAGTGCCGCGCGACCGGGCTGCCCCGCCACGCCCGAGCCGGTGCCGCGCTGGCGAACCACAGCGTGCCCGCCAGGCCGACGACCGCCGCGGCGATCAGTCCCGCCGACGTCCCGGCCAGCCCCACCGCCGCGAGCACCACGACCGGCCCGCACACGAAGATCAGCTCCTGCGTGGCGGCGTCCAGGGCGTAGGCCGCGCGCACCTGCCGTTCGCCGGAGGTCACGTCCTCCCACAGCACCCGCAGGCACGGTTCCAGTTGTGGCGTGGCGGCTCCGGCGACCACGGCGACGAAGCCGGCGGTCGCGGGCGCCGTAACCGGGTCCACCATGGACAGGGCGACGAAGGCCGCACCGGCGACCACCGCCCCGCCCACCAGGAACGGCGCCTGCCGGGTCCGGTCGATGAGCCGACCCATGATCGGCCCGCACACCGCGACACTGACGGCGTACAGCGCGGCCAGCAGTCCGGCCAGCCGGTAGTCGCCGCCGTGCGACCGTACCCACAGGATGATCGCCAGCGCCGCCATGCCGGTCGGGAGCCTGCCGACCAGACACGAGCTCAACAGCCGCAGCACATGCCGGGACCGCAGGATCTCGCCGACGGGCGAGGCGGTTCGCGTCGTCATACCGCCCCGGCCTTCCGCAGCCCCAGCGTCAGTGCCTCGCGCAGGGTGTCGGCGATCGGAACATCTGCTCGCCGCAACGCCTCGACGCTGTGCAGGCCGCTGCGGTACAGCACGCACCGCGCGCCCACGTCCTCGGAAGCGGCGGCATCGTCCACACTGTCCCCGACGACCAGCACCCGTTCGCCACTCAACCCGAGCCGCTCCAGATGTCCGGCCAGGTGCGCGGCCTTGAACCCGGCGTCGGCGCCGCGCTGCCCGTCGACGCGGACGAATCGCCCAGCGATACCGAACCGCTCCACCAGCGCGGTGAGCCGGTCGTGCGGGTGCATCGACAACACCGACTGCGACAGGCCGCTGGCCTCGACCGACTCCAGCGCCGCGACCGTGTCGGCGGTCAGGGCCAGCCCCGGACGGCGCCGGGCGTATGCCACCTCGAACCGCGCGTGGATCCGCCGCAGCAGCTCCCCGTCCACGAGCCCGCCCAGCAACCTGCGATAGAACTCGTCGATCGGCTGGGTGTGCACCGCCTGATACCGCTCCACGGTCACCGCGGGCAGGCCGAGCTCGGCGAAGACCTCGATGGTGGTGTCGATCAGCGCGCGGGCGTCGTCGAACAGGGTTCCGTTCCAGTCCCACACGACATGCGTGATTGCCATGCCCGCCAGTCAATCCCGCCCGTGCCACCGCCACCAGGGCGTTCACCCGTCAACTACCCGTCATCCGCCCGGTTAGGCTGGGCGGCGAGGAACGGCAGGTGAGACTGTGAGACGCGGTGAACTGGCGGCGCGGCGGCGCGCCCGGGGCCACACGCAGGAGACCCTCGCCCAGCGGCTCGGCGTCAACGTCTCCAGCGTCGCCCGTTGGGAACGCGGCCTGGCCATCCCGTACCCGCACGTCCGCCGGGCCCTGGCCGAGGAACTGGGCCTGCCCGTCGAGGAACTCACCGCCCTGCTCACCCCCGCCGCCGACCCCGAACCCGCCGCCCCGTCCGAATCCGTGCCACCGTCCTGGAACCGTCGCCGCCTGGAAGCGCTCGCGACCGGCCTGCGCGGCGCGCAACCGGCCACCGACACCCCCGGCCACGCCGCCCACGCCTGGCTCGTCACGCCGCCGCCTGCGGAGTGGAGCTGGCTGGCCACCCGGATCCGCGACCACCACCGCCCCGCCATCGGCTCCGCGACCATCGCCCGGATCCGGGCCCGCACCGACTACCTGCGCACGGCCGACGACATCGTCGCCGGAGGCGACCTGCACCACACGATCCAGCGCGAACTGGCCGTCACCGCCGAGCTGCTGTCCACCACCCGATACACCGACCACATCGGACGCCAGCTGCTCGCTGCCCTCGCGGAACTGAGTCAGCTGTGTGGATGGTCCACGGCCGACGCCGCAGACCCGGCTCGCGCCACCGGCTACTACCTCAGCGGCATCGCCGCCGCCCACGCCGCCGACCTGCCCGAACTCGGCGCCGAGCTCACCTCCGCGCTCGCCTACCACCTCACCGAGACCAACGGCGACGCCGCCGAAGCCGTCCTGGTGGCCCGCTCCGCGCTGGCCGGTCTGCGACGGCTCGACGCGCCCACGCCCCGCATGCTCGCCATGGTCCACGCGCGACTGGCCTGGGCCCTCAACGCCGCTGGCGAAACCCGATCGGCCCTCGACGCCATGAACCGGGCCCAGGACCACTTCGCCGCCCGCGACGACACCCGCCCCGACCCCGGCTGGCTCTACTGGCTGTCAGCCTCCGAGATGGACATCATCGTCGGCCGCTTCGAAGCCGCCACCCACCAACCCGAAGCGGCCCAACGGCGGCTGCGCACCTCACTGTCCCAATGCGACCCCCACCACGTCCGCGAACACACCCTGTACACCACCTGGCTGGCCCACACCTACCTCGACACCGGCGACACCGACCAGGCCGCCGACCTGGCCCAGCACTGCCAACGCCTCGACGCCACCATCGACTCCGCCTTCAGCCGCCGCGCCGTCCACCACCTCACCAACCGGCTCACGACCCCGGCTTAGTGGCCGCCACCCGTTCCACCGACCCGGCCTTCAACCGCTCGCTCTCCTCCACAGTGAACCCCGCCCGCACCACCAACGGCAACTGACGCCGCGTCTGATACTCCCCCGCCCCGCGAACGGTCACGAACTCCAACAACCGCTGCACCAACCAGATCGGCGGCCACGAGGACCCGATGTGGTCCAGCAACAACAACCGCCCACCGGGCCGCAGCACCCGGTACATCTCCCCGATCGCCGCCTCGTTGTCCGGGATACCGCACAACGACAACGCGCACAGCACAGTGTCGAACGAACCGTCCTCGAACGGCAGCGCCTGGGCGTCGGCCTCCCGCAACTCCACCGCCACACCCAATTCCCCAGCGCGCACCCGTGCCCGCGCCAACATCGCGGGGCTGAAGTCCACACCGGTCAGTCGCACCCCGTCGGGATAGTGCGGCAGGTTCAGCCCCGTCCCGATCGCGACCTCCAGTACCTCGCCCCGGGTCCGCGAACACACCCACTCCCGCCCGCCACCGAACTGCCACCGCTCGAAGAACCGCATGGTCCGGTCGTACCGGGGCGCGAACTTCTCCCACACCCGCAAGGCCTTGTCTCTGTCACTCATGACGCGTCCACCCTTGGAAGAGCTACCCCTGTGACGGTAGTCGTCGCCACCGCGTCCCAGGCGTCACGCGATGCGACAATGTCGTCCATGCCAGGGTCTGAGGGCTTCGAGCCCGAATCGGAGCGTGTCACGCGTCAGTTGCGGGACGACATTCTCGACGGTGTTCGCGCGCCCGGCAGTCGGCTGGTCGAGCGGGAGCTCGGGGCCGAGTTGGGGGTGAGCCGGTTGCCGATCCGGGACGCGCTCAAGACGCTCGTGGGTGAGGGGCTGGTGGTTCAGCGGCCGCGTACCTGGGCGGTGGTGCGGGAGTTCACGCCGTCGGACATCGCGGATCTGGGTGAGGTGCGGTCGGCCCTGGAGGTGCTGGCGTTTCGGTTGGCCGCCGAGCGGCGGAGCAAGGCGGGGCTGGACCGGTTGCGGGCGGACCTGGACGCCGAGTTGGCCGCCGCGCGCGACGGGGACGCCGTGGCGGCGCGGCGGGCCGCCGCCGATTTTCATCAGACCGTGGTCTCGTTGGCCGCCAACGAGTTGCTCAGTGAGTTGGAGCAGACCCTGCGCAGCCGGATGCGGTGGTTGCTGGGGCAGCACGATGACCTGCTCGGGGTCGCGAACGAGCACGAGGAGTTGTACGCGGCGGTGGCACAGCGGGACGCGGCCCGGGCCGAGGAGCTCGCGGTGCGGCACGCGGCCAATGACCGGTGGCGGCGACCCCGGTAGCGGTGGGCGGTTGCGGGAATATTCCATTAACGGGTATATTCCATCTCATGCGAGATTCTGTGTTCATGATCCTCACCGCGCTGGCCGAGGCACCCGCTCACGGGTACGGCATCATGCGCGACGTCGAGAAACTGTCCAACGGCCAGGTGAAGCTGCGCACCAGCACCCTGTACGCCGCCCTCGACCGGCTGTCGGAAGACGAACTGATCGAGGTCGACCGGGAGGAGATCACCTCGGGGCGGCTGCGGCGGTACTACCGGCTCACCGACCACGGCCGCGCCCAGCTGGCCACCGCCGCCGAGCAACAACGCGGCCATGCCGAGACGGCGTTGCGGCGCCTGGGCACCGGCGAGCTGGGGTGGTCGCCGTCATGACCTATGCCGAGGAGAACCCGAGCGTGGACAAGGCTGTGGAAGAACGATTCCGGCGACTGCTGCGCGCTTACCCGGCCTGGTACCGGAAGCAGCGCGGCGAGGAGATGCTGACGACCCTTATGGACGCTTCTGACGGACGCGACCGTCCCACCGCGGGCCAGCGCGCCGACGTGGTGTTCGGCGGGCTGCGTAAACACCTGTCAGCGGGCAGCATCCCGGCCGCCGTGGTCGGGGTGTTCGTGGCGGTGTTCGTCGCGACGCTGGGGGCGATCGGGGGCTCGATCGCCGCGTGGAACACCGCGGTGGACCTGCCCGACGGAGCGGCGGCGGATCAACTCGCCCGGCAGGCGGTGCCGGAGATGGGCACCGACGTCTACGACTACCGGCACCGGGACCTGTTCGGCTGGATAAACATGGAGGGCGAGCCGATCGACTCGCTGTTCGCGATCGCCGACGGGGACGGCTACCACGCTGGCCGGCTGGCGTACGAGGTGGAGCACAAGAAGGACGGCTACGCCCGTCTCGACGAAGCGCGCGACCGGCTGCCCGGGGCGGGTTGGGACGTCGGTGCGGTGAAGTCGAGCGACATGGAGAAGTCGTTCAGCGCGACCCGCGACGGACTCGTCATGGAGGTGCGCACCGCGGAATTCCCGGACTATCCCTGGTACACCGAGGTGGACATCTCCCGCGCCACCCCGAACCTGGTGCCGGTGCTGACCGTGGTCGGGCTGATCGTCGGAGCCGTCGCCGGTTGGATGCTGACCAGCTGGCTGGCCCGGCGCGTCCGCCCCTGGTCGATCAACCGGCGCGCGGCCATGACCGGCCCACTCGCCTTCGGCGGGTTCATCCTGTCCTTTCCCACCGCCATCTGCCTGTACCTCGTCTACACGTCACTGGCCAATCCGGACGATCGCGTGCCGGTGTGGTCCGGGTTCATCTGGGGCCCCATGGCGGTGGTGACGATGGGCGGCTTGGGTTTCGTGATCCTCGGCTTCCTGCTCGGCCTCGCACCGAAGGCCAAACGACGGCGGGTCGCCCAGGTCGCTGGCTGAGCGATCCCGACCTCAGCCGTCCCGAAACAGCCGGTGCGTCAGTTCCAGGCCGAGGCCGCCGATCAGCAGCCGCTCCTTGGCGTTGCCGAGCAGCTGCCGGGTCCAGGTGGTGAAACCGCCGTCGGAGAACGTGATCCGCTCTCCCCGGGCGTCGCGGGCGGACACGGCCAGGCTGACGTCGGTGTAGTAGTTGGTCCCCGAGGTCCGGTCGTCGTCGTAGCCGAACCGGACCTCGGGAAACGCCTCGGCCAACGGCGCGAACACCCGCGAGTCCAGTACGGGCTTGCGGGTTCCGCCGTTCAGGTCGGTGAGCGACACCTCGACGTCGTTGAGGTGGTATCCGTCGCGGGCCATGGATTCCAGCAGCCGCAGCTGAATGGTCAGCTGCTCGGTCAGCGCGGTGGTCTCGAAGCCGAAGCCGCCGGTGTCGCGGCCCGCCGTGCACAGGGCCAGCAGCTTGAAGTGCGGACTGAGTCCCCTGCCCTGTATGGGTTGTCCCCGAACCACGCGTTGTGAGGCGGCCAGCCGGACGACGTCGGTGCTGCCGGCCGCGGACTGGCGGCGGGTGGCGCATTCCAGCGCCAGCACGTTGGTGGCGTCGGCGATGACCTCGGTGCCGCGGCCGGTGGTGACGACGTTGTTCTGCGGCACAGTGGACACCACGGAGTTGGTTCCCAGCGGGCACACCGGCGACAGCGCGACGGCCTCGTATCCCGACGCCGCCAGCCGCGGCAGCACGAGCGCGTCGAGGGCGTGCAGGTCGTCGAGGCTGAGGTCGCTGGGTTCGCTGAAGCGGTCGCGCTGGTACTGCCGCAGCAGCTGGGCGGGGGTGACGGCGGCGGCCCGGCGGCGGTGCACTTCCAAAAGCAGCGAGCGCAGGTCGCTGGGGGACAGACGGTCGGACAGGATGTCGGTGAGTCCGTCGACCCCGGCGGCCCGTTCGATGCGGGCGAGGTGTCCAGATTCCATGCCGTGATCATCCGGCAGTCGCGGCGATCGCGCGCGGGGTTTTCGGGGCGTGGACGGCCTCAGGCGCGGGCGGCGGCCCGGCGGTGCAACGCGAAGATCTCCTCCTGAAGCGACGGTTCCGGTCCGGCGACCGGTATCGCCGGGGCGACGTCCCGGATCGACAGCGACGCGACCGGACCGGGCCCGAACCCCTGCTCGCGGCGCCAGGCCGTCAGCTGGGCGGAGCTGGCGACGTAGACGATACGGCCCAGTCCGACCCACGCGTGGGCGGCGCTGCACATCGGACAGTGCTCGCCGGAGGTGTAGACGACGCTGTCGCGTCGCTCGTCCGGGCTCAGGTTGGCCCCGGCCCATTTGGCGAGCGCGAACTCGGGGTGGCAGGTCGCGTCGACGCTGCGTTCCCGGTTGCGTTCCTCGCGGCGGACGACACCGGCGCCGTCGACGAGCAGCGAGCCGAAGGGATCGTCCCCGGCGTCGAGGGCCTCGCGGGCGAGGTCGACGCAGCGGCGCAGGTGCTGGCGGTCGGTTTCGGTGAGGCTTCCCACTGACATGTGCGAACAATAGCACCGTTTGGTATACCATTCGCCGCATGCCGAGCCTGACACTGACGAACGTCCGCCCGTGGGGCGGCGAAGCCGCCGACATCCACGTCGACGGGGACCGCATCACCGCGATCCACCCGACGGGGCGGGCCGAACCCACCGGTGAACGGCTCGACGGCGCCGGGGCGGTGGCGCTGCCGGGCTTCGTCAACGCGCACGCACACCCCGACAAGAGCTGGTGGGGCAAGCCGTGGGTCTCCTACGGCGGCAAGGCGACCACGCAGGGCCGGATCGCGCACGAGCGCGAGTACCGCGACGCGCTCGGCATCCCCAGCGTCGACTCGGCCACCGCGGTGCTGCGCGAGTACCTGCGGCACGGCACCACGGCGGCGCGCGGTCACGTCGACGTCGACCTGGGTGTGGGGCTGCGCGGCATCGAGGTGCTGGCCGAGGCGTCCGCCGCCCTGGGCGGTGCCGTGGCGATCGCGATCGTGGCGTTCCCGCAGGACGGCGTGATGCGGCGCGAGGGCGTGCTGAAGCTGCTGGACGAGGCAGCCGTGGCCGGGGCGACGAGCGTCGGCGGCATCGACCCGGCCTCGATCGACCGCGACCCGGTGGCGCAACTGGACGGTCTGTTCGACATCGCGGTGCGTCGCGACGTCGGTCTCGACATCCACCTGCACGACCGGGGCGAGCTGGGCGCGTTCCAGTTCGAGCTCATCATCGAACGCACCCGCCGCCACGGCCGCCAGCACCGGGTGACGGTGTCGCACGGCTTCGCGCTCGGCGAGCTCGACCCGGCCCGCCAGACCGCCCTGGTGGCGGAGCTGGCCGACGCGGGGATCTCTTGGGCGACAGTGGCTCCACCCCGTTCGGCGCCGCTGCCGTGGCGCGAGCTGCGCGACGGCGAGGTGCCGCTGGGCCTGGGCACCGACGGCATCCGCGACCTGTGGTCCCCGTTCGGCGACGGCGACATCCTGCGGGTGGCGCTGGACTTCGCGCGGCTGCACGGCCTGCGCACCGACGCGGACCTGACCTACGCGGTGGAACTGGCGACCCGGCGCGCGGCGGGTTTCGTGCACCGCGACGTCCACGACCTGGTCGCCGGGGCGCGCGCCGACATCGTCCTGCTGGACGCGCAGAACGTGCCCGACGCGCTGGTGCGCTGCCCGCGCCGTCGGCTGGTCGTGGCCGGTGGCCGGGTGGTCGCCGCCGACGGCGAGCTCAGGATCTGACAGCCCGGGTTCCGCTGAACCGCAACAACAGCGGCACCCGCACCGCCACCACGAGCATGACCGCGACCAGCAGCAGCGCACTGACGAAGGTGGTCGCGCCGATCCCGGCGACCTCGGCGATCGCGCCCAGGCCCAGCGCCGCGATCGGCATCACGCCGATGGCCAGCTCCTGGATCCCCAGCGCCCGGCCCTGCACCGCCGGTTCGGTGGTCAACAGCAGCAGGGTCGTCTGCAGCACCCCGAAGAACGAGCTGGCCACCCCGATCCCGGCCAGCAGCGCGAACGACAGCGGTACGTTGGCCGACAACGCGAACAGCGACCACAGCCCGCCCCACAGCGCGGTGCCGAACACGAACACGCCGCCCTTGAACCGGAAGTCGCCCATCGCCGCGATGACGATCGACCCGACCAGTCCGCCGACACCGTTGCAGGTCAACAACCAGCCCAGGCCCGCCGCGTCCAGGCCGAGCGTGGACTTGGCGAACACCGGCATGAAGGACTGGTAGATCGGCCACAACAGAATGTTGGCCACCACGGTGATCCCCAGGACGGTCGCCGCGAGACGGTTGCGCAGGATGCTGCGCACACCGCCGGTCAGCATCGCCAACACCCCGTCGTGAGCGACCGCTGCCGCCCTTCCACTGCCCCGCAACGGAAGCAGCATCAGCAGCGACACGACGTACCACAGTGTCGAGATCCATAGTGCCCACGACGCGCCCAACGCGCTGATGAGCGCACCCCCGATCGCGGGGCCCACCACCTGGGGCAGGCTCATGGCCATCGAGTTGAGCGCGTTGGCGTTGCTGAGGTTCTCCGGCCCCACCAGCTCAGCCACAAGGGACGAACGAGCCGGCTGCGACGGCGAGTGCGCCAACCCGATGATCAGCCCACCCAACAGCACCACCCAGTACGGGGCCATCCCCAGCGACGTCAACGTCGCCAGTGCCACAACGGTTCCCAGCGCCAGCAGACACGCGCCCGTCAGCAGCCGAACCCGGTCGTAGCGGTCGGACAAGACCCCCGCGATCGGCCCCAGCAGCATCGGGGTCAACCGCACGGCGGTGAAGATCGCCAGCAGCAGCTCGGAGTCGGTGGTCTCGAAGACCAGCCAGCCCAGGATCAGCGTCTGGATCCAGGTGCCGCCGAAGAAGAAGATGTTCGACACCCACAAAAACCGAAACCGCGGGCTGGCCCGCAGCGACACGATGGCGCGCGACGGTCCGGTGGCGGACGGCTGGGGCGGGTCCTCGGTCGTCAGTCCCCTGGGCACCGCGAAATGGTATACCGAATTTCGGCATCGCGACATGAGTGCTGCGTCTCAGTGCCGACCCCGCCCGATCGGCACTCAAGCCTTCGGAGCGGGCGGCTCGTCGCCTTGTAGGTAGTACTGGAGTTTGCTCCCCACAGCACGATCAAGGCGGCCAGAGTTCTCGAAACCCAGTTGCGAGGCGAGCTCAGGGGCATGATGCATCATCAGTACGGCGACGGTTTGGCTGTATGCCGATATGGACTGTCGCATCAGGTGGATGCCGACAAGGACGAGTCCCAGCACCGCGATCCAGGCGATCGGCCAGATCACGCTCACCGCGCTCGTCAGGATGCCCCAGCCGACAAGGGTGGCGGCATGACGGATACCAGCCCGGTTTCCGGTCACCTGTTCGCGGTGTTCGGCGGGAAACCGCAGCCACAGGTGTGGCCATGCCGTCGCCACATCCAGGAGATAGATGTTCCGGAAGTGTTCTTCCATGGCGGTCAATTCGCCGGTCAAGCGCGCGGGCCGTTTTCCACCGAGTACGACCGCTTCGACACCGACACCGGCCAAAGTGGCCGTCAGACCCGCGACCGCGGACGTGATCACCAGCGCGATAACCACGGCGATGACCTGAATGGTCGTCAGTGTGGCCAGCCATGATGACTGCCGGTTCAGGAACCGACCGGCCTCGCCCACGTCGATGGCGTGGGCGTACCCGAGGTGGTTGCCGACCAGAACGACGCACACGAACATGAGTCCGGGCAGCCCTTGCCATCGCAGCCACTGGTCGGACAGTCGTCCCGTCAGCTCAGCCAGCAAATTCATCGCGGTCGTGCCTCATCGGTCCGGATGTGATCCCGCACGGCGGCGGCGTCGAGTCACCCTGAAGTTCTCGACCGCACCGAAGTTCGGCGTCGAGCGGGCAACCGTAGACGGGACGAAGCCGGGCCTTGCGGCCCGGATACGCGGTGAAGCAACCTCGCAGGTTCATGTCGGCCCGCCATTCCTCATAGTCCTGCCGCCACCCCAGAGCGTCGAGGATGTCATTCAACGGGGATTCGCCGTCGACCGGCAAAGTGAACAGCCGGGTGGCGTGATCCTCGAGTCCCGCTTGCCGCAGGCACCGCACGGCGTCGTTGAGACACAGGTAGCGCAGTTGATAGGCGTTCTCGGGCCAGTCAGGCTCCGACATGGATCCACGCTCCCCACAGGTGCGGTTTCCCGGCTCCGACACGATCACGAACCCCGGTGACGGCGGCATGGAGCGCCGCGGCGGTGCGGTCGAAGGCGACCTTGCCCTCGGACGCGGACACGATCCCGCCGTAGAAGTCAGCGGCGACGCTGGCAGCGAGATCATCGCGTATCGGCCACAGGCTGCCGACCACCCGCGCGAACCCGGCGACCTGGCATACAGCGGCAAGGTGGAGCGATTCGTCGACCAGACCCTCCATGCCCGCGGTGTCGGTGCCGCTCGTCGCGGCGGTATGGCAGGAGGACAGGTAGCCCAGCTGCGCGGTCTCGATGCGTAGCGTCGACAGCAGGGAAACGGTCAGTGGTGACGTGACGTGGTCGTTCAGCAGGATGCGGCTGCGCGACGGGTCGAGGGAGTCGTGTATTCCGTGGCATGCGAAGTGAGCCGCCGTGCACTGTGGTAGCACCCATTCGACCGCGCTCAGTGTCGCGTCCTCATCGAGCAGGGGGATGTGTGAGGCGCCGACATCGCGGAACCTTTCGCGAAGTCCGGCGATCTCGGCGTGTGCGTGATGAAGCGCGGGCATCGGCCCGGCCGCCGGTTCTTCCGGACCGAACGCCGGGGTGTGGCTCATGGCGACGGACACGACACGTAGCGGGCCGACAGGTTCGCTCACAGCGCGGTCGCGCGCGTAGCACAGCTGCCGAATCGTCGGGGTGTACGACGACACCACGTAGTCCATCATGGAGGTCACCGGTTCGGTGGCGGAGCCGTAGTCGCCGGTGGCGTGCAGCGGGAAAGCGCGGAAGGCACCTCCGGGTGCCCACCACAGTCTCGGCATGTCCTCCCGGACCCCACCATCGTGAGGGGCGTACTCCAGTCGCGCCAGCACCGGTGAGGTGACCTCATTCCACAACCAGGTAAGGATTTCCCGGGTTCCATGAGCGGCTTCTTCGCGCTGTGCCCGCGTGGCGTCGATGGCGTCGGCGAACCGACCGAGGCATTCCCGGAACGTCCGGGCCCTGGCCACGACGGCATCCAGGTCAGTGTCCAGCCGCAGCGCCGACACGGTGCCGCCGCGCAGGATCAACGCGTGACAGCCGAACGCGCTGGCGTTCAGGGTGACGATGGCGCCACCATCCACAGTTGCCAGTTCGTCGAGATCGGGGGCGGGAAAGCTGCCGTGTCCCGGCAGCCGACGGATCTCGTCGATGACATCATGCAGCTGGCTGGCCAAGTGCTGCCGCCGGTCTGTCGCGCCGCGTTCGATGAACGCCATGCCACGCGCGTCGGCGCTTTCGTTGAAGTCGACCGCCCGGCACAGCTCCTGGAACCGTCGCGCCAAACTGGGATCGGTTTCCGCCAATGCCGACAGATCCTCCCGCGTGTCCATGATCTGACCCAGCAGCACCGCACGTCCCGATTCCAAGGCCCGCAACGCGTCCCATGCGGGATCATCGCCCCTCGAAGTCGCCTCGATCGTCAGCGCGGCCGCGTCCGCGGCCAACCGCGGATGGCCCGCGAGGATCTCGCGGCGTCTGCGCTGCGGCATGTGCCGTGAGACCACGAAGGGCAGTGCCGCCACGGCGTTTCGCAGCAGACCGCCGGCGATGGTCGGGTTGGTGTCCGCCCAGCGATACCCCCACGAGGTCGCGATGGACAGTCGTACCCGGGCGGCCGCCGTCCCGTTGTTGGCGGCCGCAAGCACGGCGACGACGAGCTCGCGCCAGTCCGGTTTCATCCGGGTGCGCTCGTATCGCGTCCACAGTGCGTCGGCCACCCGCGCCAGTCGCAGGGCGCGGTCGACATGGCGGTGGGAAGTGAGCGCCACCGCGTCGCGTGCGACTCGGACGGCGTCGTCCATGGTCAGACGGTTACCGGTCCGCCTGGCCTGGACGCACAGTCCCGCGGACAGATTAGACAGGCATTCGGCCCGGACCGGATGATGCCGCGGTGCGGCGTCGACCGCGATACGCAGGACCCGGACGGCTTCGTGGAGATCAGCCTGCCCCCCGTTGGTGCGATGTCGATCCAACAGCGCCATGCCCAGCAGTGTCAAGTACAACGCCTCGCCGGGCGGATCAGGCGGTGGACCGGGAGGCCCGCTACCGGCTCCGGCCGGCACCACCGTCGCCGCCTGCCGGTACGCCGCGATTGCGTCGTCCAGATCCCTTGGGGCGCCGACGATACGGGAGCGGGTGCGCAGCACTTCCCCAAGCTGCGCGAGGATGTGGGCAAGCTGCGAATCCTCGACATCGAGGCTCTCGACATCGAATTCCGCCAGATCGGGGCTCTCGGCCCGGGGACTGTCGGCATCATGGTTCTCGGCCACCAGTCCGGTGGCGGATTGGCGCAAGGCCGTCACCGCATCGTCCGCGTCCTCCCGGCGTTCGTCGCGCAGGAAGCGGGTGTGCAGGGTCCGTCCCAGGTCGGCGAGATGGCCCGAGTTCGCCAGCCGGTCGCGTTTGCTGTCCGCGACAGCCTGGCGAAGCATGCCCACCGACTCGTCCAGGTCCTGATTCGAACCGCAGTGGAGGAACCTCTGCCGAAGCGAGCGTCCGAGATTGGACAGGCACGCGGTGTGGTCACGGTCTCCCGCCGGAAACCTCGACTTCGCGGCATGGAACAGGTCGATCGCCTCGTCAAGGTCAACGGCGTCGAAGCGACGTTCGAACCGTTCGAAAAGGGCGGCACCAAGGTTCAGTGAACACGCACCCATGTCGGGATGATCGGCGCCGGCGGCCTCGTTCGCGCTGCGGAGCAGGATGATCGACTCGTCGAGATCACCCTCCAGTCCCCGCACGGAATGACGGCATAGCAATGCCGAGCCGAGATTCGACAGACCCACCGCATACGCCGTCTGCTTCGATTCCATCGCGGTCACCAGGTTGCGCCACAGGTGAACCACGACGTCGAGTTCAGACGGCGTCGGATCCGCCAGGCACCGTTCGTGCTGTTCCAGTGCCTCCGGAACGGCCGTCTTCAACAGCGGCTTCCACGCGGATTCGGGGATGTCCTCGATGTCGCCGGTTCGGCAGTACGCCTTGAAGTGACCCAATGCGATGGCACGCTCGTCCGTTTCCCGTGTCTGCTTGGAGCGGTACCACCAGTACTTCCCCAGCAGCAACCGCGCGTCATCGCCGTCGTCTCCGGTGCCGGTCGCGACGGTGATCTGCTTGGCCCATGCCAATGCCCGGGGATCAAGTATTCGGCCGGTACCCGATTCCAGTTCGAACAGCCAGTCGCGCAATGCCGTGAGGTATCTGTCGGCGGCGAGACTGTGTTCCCGATGTGCCGGTGCCGCTTGAGCCTGGTTCTCGTCTCGTTGTGTCCGTTCGTTTTCTCTACCCCAGTACGACACGTACGCCATGCGCCGATTCTAGAGTGAACGGGCTCGGATGCCGTCCCTCGTTTGTATGGAAGGGATTCTGGGCGGCGGAATCCATGTTCGACTGTCACTCGCGCACGCCACCGGGCACAATAGCCGCGGAGGTGCGCTGACATGGCAGAACCGCGTCCCGCGACGACGATCGCGGGCCTGACCGACGAGCTCGAGACGCTGCGCGCGCCGTTGACCCGGTACTGCTACCGCCTGCTGGGTTCGGCCGCCGACACCGACGACGCCGTGCAGGAGACCCTGATCCGGGCCGCCCGCAACGTCGGCCGCTACGACCCGTCCCGGGCTCGGCTGACCACCTGGGTGCACCGGATCGCCACCAACATCTGTATCGACATGCTGCGGGGAGCGAAGCGCCGCGCGCTGGCGATGGACCTGGGTCCGGCGACCGAGACCGGCGAGCTCGGTATCCCATTGCCGCCTGAGCGCTGGGTGGAACCGATGCCGGACCGGCGGCTGTTCGGCACGGCCGATCCCGGCGACATCGTCGCCGAGCGCGAGACGGTCCGGCTGGCGTTCATCGCGCTGCTGCAACGGCTGTCCCCGCGCGAGCGCGCCATCCTGGTGCTGCGCGACATTTTGAAGTTCTCGGCCCGCGAGACCGCCGAGATCCTCGACTCCACCGTCGCCGCCGCCAACAGCGCGTTGCAGCGGGCCCGGGCGTCGCTGGCCGCCGACCGGCCGCGGCCCGCCGACGTCCTCGACCCCGAGGGCCCCGAGCAGCGGGAACTGTTGGCGCGCTATGTCGCCGCCTTCGAGTCGCACGACGTCGCCGCGATGACCGCGCTGCTGCGCGAGGACGCGATCACGTCGATGCCGCCGTTCACCTGGTGGCTGCGGGGCGGCGAGCGGATCGCCGCGCTGATGGCCTTCAGCGACGTGTGCGCCGAGGACCGGCTGCTGGTCACGGCGGTCAACGGTTCCCCGGGGTTCGGGCAGTACCGCCCCGACGAGGCGGGGGTGCTGCGTCCGTTCGCGATCATCCTGGCCGAACCGTGCGGCGGCCGCATCGCCCAATTGGTGACGTTCCTGGGTTCGGCGGCCCGGTTCGGCGAATTCGGGCTGCCCGAGGTCCTGGAACGATGAGTTCTGTCCGGATCGGTCGTACAACAAGCGACACCCGACCGCATCCGGAAGGACAACGATCCATGGGCAGCACCGATCCCCGCCTCGTCGAGGCGACCCACGCCGAGCGCGAGCGGCTCGCGCACCTGTTCGCCGATCTTGGCCCGGTCCAGTGGAGCGCGCCCTCCCTGTGCCATGGCTGGCGCAACCGCGAGGTCCTCGCCCACATGACGATGCCGTTTCGGCTGTCCGGGCTGGGTTTCCTCGGCGGCATGGTGCGGGCCCGGTTCAACTTCAACCGCTTCGCCGACCGCGACGCCCGCGCGACCGCCGACGCGACGAGCGACGCGGAACTCGTCGATCTCTACCGCGCCAACATCCGCCATCCCTGGCGACCGCCGGGCGGCGGCCAGGCGGGCGCGCTGGGCCACGAGATCATCCACGGCCTCGACATCACCGAACCGTTGCGACTGCCCGCGCCGCCGCCTGACCGCATCGCGCTGGCGCTGGGTTCGGCGGGGCCGCGCAACCTGGCCTACTTCGGGGTCGACCTGGCGGGCAGGCGCCTGGTCGCCGACGACGCCGACTGCTCGGTCGGCATCGGCGAAGAGCTGCGACTGCCCGCCCGCGACCTCATGCTGGTCGTGACCGGCCGCCGGGCACTGGCCGACGTCACCGGCAACGCCAACTAGGAGGTCCACACGTGACAACCAAGGCACAGTTCCGCAAGGCCGCGCTCGCGCTCCCCGAAGCCGAGGAGGGGACACACTTCGGCATGCTCGCGTTCTCGGTGCGCGGCAAGGGTTTCGCGTCGCTGACGAACGACGGCTGGGTCCAGCTGCGGCTGCCCGAGGCCACCCAGGAGTCCACACTGGCCGATCACCCCACCGGCGAACGGCTCATCCGCTCCGGCAAACCGATCGGGGTGCGGATCCCGTTGGCCGACCTCAACGGGATGGTCCTCAACATCCTGGTCCACGCCGCCTGGAAGTTCCGGGCCCCGAAACGACTGGTCGCCGCCAGCGAAACCGACCTGTCCGACAGCGACCTGCCCACCTCGATCGGCGGACCCGCCACCGGGGCGCTGCGGCTCGCGGGCCTGACCACACTGGACCAGGTCGCGACCCGCACCGAGGCGGAACTGCTGGCGCTGCACGGCGTCGGCCCCAAGGCGGTGCGGATCCTGTCCGAGGCCCTGGAATCGCGGGGGAAGACGCTGCGCCGCCGGTTATTCCAGGCCCGCCAGCACGTCGACGATGTCGGACACGTCCTCGGGGCCGAAGTGCGGGGCGTCGAAGTCGTGCACCCGGAACCGGTTGTCGGGGGTGAGGTCGTCGGCCTCGGCGATCATGCGGTCCTGCAACTCCGGCGTGATGAGCCGGTCGGCACCGAAACGCAGGTAGGTGCGCCGGATACCGCCCCAGCCCTCGGCGCCGCCGACGGCCCGCTGCGCCGGGACGAGCGCCGACTCGTCGGGTTGCATGCTCAACAGCCCGGCCCGGAACGACGCGTCGGAGTTGTCGCCCCAGGCCATCTCCTTGAGCATGCGGAGGTCTTCGGCGCTGGCCCCCAGGAAGTTGTACCGGTTGACGCCCAACACTTCCGGGTCGCCGATGACCACGCCCTCGGGCAGGATGGCCGTTTCGGACTCCGGCGCGGTCATGCACTCCTCGATGGTCGGCAGGGCCGTACTACAGCAGTACGCCGCCATGTAACACAGGTGCGCGATCAGTTCGGGAACGGCGTCGCCGACGCGGCTGAGCGACGCGCCGCCCATGCTGTGTCCCACCAGCACGACCGGTCCCCACTTCGCCGCGCGGCGCACGGACTTCTCGACGTGGGCGGCGAAGTCGTCCAGCCCGATCTCCCCCAGCGGGGTGGGTTCGGTGGCGAGCGCTTCGAGGTCCTGCGACTGGTACGACTCGGGGATGTACGCCCCGGCGCCGTGGTACGGCTGGTCGACGGCGATGCAGCGGTGGCCCCGGTACTGCAGTTCTCGGGCGTAGGGCGTCCAGAACCCGGAGTACGAGTTGGTGCCGTGCACGAACACGTAGGTCTTGGGTCGCTTGTCGTCGGCGAGCGCGACTCCGGTGGCGGTGGCGGCCATCGCGGCTCCACCGGCGAGGACCAGGCCGCGCAGCACGGTGCGACGAGTGGGGGTAGGCAAGAATCTCTCCCATCATTAGTTGAATACATAAACTATAACACTTAAACTAAGTATGCCTGTCATGATGTAGCCCGCGAGCACACCAACCGACGGGAGGACGACACCTTGACCGATGTGGACATCCCCGTCGAACTGCGCCGCCTGTGGCGCATCCCCGCCGACACCAACCTGGGCCGTACCGCCGAACTCGACGTCGAGCGCGTGGTGAGGACCGCCGTCGATCTCGCCGACCGCCACGGCCTCGACGGCGTCTCACTGCCCAAGATCGCCAAGACCCTGGGCTTCACGACGATGTCGCTGTACCGGCACGTCGGTTCCAAAGAGGAACTGCTCACCCTCATGTTCGACGCGGCCTTCGCCGACTTCCCCGAACCGGCCACCGAACCCGGCCAGTGGCGGCTCGGTCTCCACACCTGGACCGCCCAGCAGCGCGACCTCTACGACCGTCGCCCCTGGCTGGTGCGGATGCCGATCCTGGCGCCCCCGACCGGGCCGCACCAGGTCGCGTTCATGGACGGCGGCCTGCGACTGTTGCGGCCCACCGGTTTGGAGTGGCCGCAGAAAGTCGGCGTCCTGATGCTGCTGACCGGCTGGGCCCGCCACGCCGCCCAGTTGTCCCACGACCTGGCCGCCGGACGCGAGGCCAGCGTCGACCAGGGCGCCGCCGAACGCGCCTGGAGCCGCAGCCTCGCCCACCTCGTCGAACCCGACCGGTTCCCTGACATGGCGGCACTGCTGGACTCGGACACCTTTCTCGCGCCCCGCCCCGAGACCACCGCCGCCGAACAGGCCGACTTCGTGTTCGGGTTGGAGCGGATCCTCGACGGGGTCGCGGAGCTCATCGCGTCCCGGGCGCGGCCCTAGTCGGCGCTGGCGGGTACCGGTTCGGGTTCGGTGACCCGGCCCCGGGTGCTCACGAGGGTGATGGCCAGACCGATCGCGACGATGGCCGCCGACATCAGTCCCAACAGGACTGTGTTGCCCCAGTTCAGGATGAGGCCGCCGATGCCGCCGCCGATCGCGATGCCCAGGTGGAGTGTGGACGCGTTGAGGCCCAGCAGGATCGCCGAGGATTCCGGTGCCTTGGTGACCAGGCGGTGTTGCTGGGGCAGACCGGTCAGCCAGCCGGAGATGCCCCAGGTCGTCGCCCAGGCCATGGTGAGGAAGAGTCCGGCGGCGCTGACCAGCGGGGTGATGGCGAGGATCGCCGTGAGCATGACCAGGCCGACGAGCAGGACGCGGACCGGGCGGTAGCGGTCGGTCAGGAAGCCGGAGATCACGTTGCCGAGGATCGAGCCGACACCGTAGGCGATGAGGACCGCCATCAGGCCGCTGGCGGTGCCGCCGGTGGCCGCGTCGGTGGCCACACCGATGTAGGTGTAGAGGGTGTAGCCGCTGGTGAGGATCATCAGCGTGACGGCGAGGATGGCCAGGATCCCGGGGTCGCCCAGCGGTTTGAGGCGATCGCGCAAGGGTGCCACCGGGAGTTCCACCTTGGGCAGACCGAGCCAGATTCCGGCTCCGGCGAGGGTTCCCAGTCCGGCGACCGCCCACAGGGTGATGCGCCAGTCGGCACCGCCGATGAGAGTCCCCAATGGAACACCCATGGTGGTGGCCACGGTCATTCCCGCCGTGACCAGTGCCAGGGCCCGGCCCTGCTTGTCCGGTGGCGCCAGGGCACTGGCGGTGGCCATCGCGATCGAGGAGATCAGGGCCGCCCCCAGGGCGCTGATGACGCGGGCGGCCATCACGATCGCGAACTCGGTGCCCACGGCGGCCACGACGTTGCCGAGGACGAAGACGCCGATCGCCAGCAACAGGACGGTGCGACGGTCAAGGTTGGCGGTGGCGGCGCCCAGGACCGGGGCCGCGATGGCGAAGGTGAGGGAGAAGACCGACACCAGTTGGCCCGCCGTCGACACCGACACGTCGAGGGTGTCGGCGATGGGGCGCAGCAGTCCGGCGATGACCAGGCTGTCGGTGGTGACGGCGAAGGTGGCCACCGCCAGGGGGAGCAGGCGTCTGAACACGGACGAACCTCGAAACGTGGGGCAACGTTTAAGTTTGTTGTCGGGCAGCCTACGTTTTGTTCTGCCCGAGATCAATAGTTGTCGATAGAAACTCGGTGACGGCGGCGGCCAGTTCGGCCGGGGCGGTGGCCGGGATGCGGTGGCCACCGGGCAGGGATGCGAAGCGGCCGTTCGGGATCCGCTCGGCCATCGCCGCCATCAGGTCCTGGTCGAAGGGACTGGTGTCGCCACCGCCGATGACCAGGGTCGGGACCGCGATGTCGGCCAGTCCGTCCCACCAGCCGGGGTCGGGCTCGGCGAGCTGACGCACCACGGCGACCCGGGCGTCGTAGTCGTAGGACTGCGGCCCGTCCGGGCGCGGCGGCAGCGGACGCTGGATCGGCGTCGGCGGCGGGGTCTCGGACAGGACGAGGGCGGCCAGACCGTCGCCGACGGCACGGGCGTGCCGGTACGCGGCGATACCGCCCATGGAATGTCCGATCAGGACGGGACGACGCAGGCGCAGCGCGGCGGCGAAGTTCCCGACGTCGGCGGCCATTGACGCGAAGGAGTACTCCCCCGGCCAGTCGGTGCGGCCGTGGCCGCGCGCGTCGGGGGCGTAGACGCGCCAGTCGGACGCCAGGGCCCGGGCCACCGCCTCCCAGGCGGCGCCCGAGCTCGTGAGTCCATGCAGGAGTATCAACGGGGGCGCGGACTCGGGTCCCCAGGTCCGGTAGGCGACGGTGAGGTCACCGGCGCGGACCCTCGCGATTTCCGGCACTGTGGACATGTCAGTCGGTCAGCGTCGCGAAGAAGGTCCGCAGTTCGGCGGCCATGAGTTCGGGTTCCTCGAAGGCGAGGAAGTGGCCGCCACGTCCGGGTTCGCTCCAGTGCCGGAGGTCGGTGCAGGCGCGTTCGGTCAGCGAGCGCGGGAAGCTGGCCATCACCGGTTCGTGGCTGAGCGTCACCCCGACCGGGACGGTGATCGTCGGGCGGGGCCGGTTGTGCGGGTAGTCGGCGTACTGCCGAAACGAGCTGCCGATGCTCTCGGTGACCCAGTACAGCGTGATGACGGTCAGCAGTGTGTCGCGGTCCCATCGCGACTCGACGTCGCCGCCGCAGTCGCTCCAGTCGCGGTACTTGTCGATGATCCAGGCGGCCAGTCCGACCGGCGAGTCGGCGAGCGCGGCGCCGATGGTGTCGGGGCGGGTCCACATGATCTCGCTGTAGCCCTGGTCCTCGATGTCGTAGGCGGCCTCGGCGTCGATGAACGCCTGCTCGGCTTCGGTGTACGGTTCCGGGCCACCGTCGGACGGGGTCGATCCGGCGCCACCGGCGGGTGGGTGGATGACGTGCAGGCCCACGACCGAGTCGGGGTACTTGGCGGCCAGCCACTGCGAGGCGCCGCCGCCGATGTCGCCGCCGAAGGCGCCGAACCGGGAGTAGCCGAGCACGTCGGTCATGAGGGTGTGCCACAGGTCGGCGATGCGTTCGCGGGTCAGGGCCCCGTCGGGCAGCCGCGAGTACCCGAAGCCGGGCAGCGACGGGATCACCAGGTCGAAGCGGTCACTCAGCAGCGGCACCAGCGGCAGCATCTCCACGAAGCTGGACGGCCAGCCGTGCGACAGGATCAGGGGCAGCGGTTCGGGGGCGCCGTCGCGGCGCGGGGCCTTGACGTGGACGAAGTGGATCCGGGTGCCGTCGACGTCGGCGAGGAACTGCGGATGGTCGTTGAGGCGGGCCTCGGCGGCGCGCCAGTCGAAGTCCTTGGCCCAGTACGCGGTCAGGTCGCGCAGGTATGCGGGGTCGGCGCCCTTGGTCCAGCCGGGAGCGGTGGCAAAGGTGAAGCGGCTGTTGGCCACCCGGGAACGCAGGTCGGACAGCGTCGTCTCGGCGACGTCGATCCGGAACGGTTCGGTGCTCATGTTCTCCTTCGAGGGATGCGGTGGCGGCACTGGCGGCCGCCGGTCGAGACGCTACCCGCTGCGTCGACCTGCGCCAACAGTGTTTCGCTCGGCCACACACAGCGATTAGCGGGCCACCGGAACTCCGGTGGCCCGCTCGCGCGAGGTTCGTGGGTGCTATCGCTTGCCGGGCCGGGTGATCCAGGAGCGGCGGGCGTAGGCGACGGTGGCGAACACGGCGGCCAGGACCAGGGTCATGGCGGCGGCTCCGGCGCCCATGGTGAAGGTGTTGGTGACGGTGGCGCCGACCATCAGCAGGGCCAGCCCGGTGGCGGCCAGCGACGTCAGTCGCGGGATCAGCAGGCCGATGGCTCCGGCCAGTTCGGCGGCGCCGATGAAGTAGCCGACCCAGTTGGCGAAACCGATCTGGGCCATCATGTCGGCGGTGGTGGGGTCACCCAGCAGCTTGGGGGTGGCGGCGAAGGCGTAGAACGCGGCGAGCACCGACTGCACCGTCCACAAGGTGATGTTCAGGGCGCGGGAGGGGCGGGCGGTGGTGGCGGGGGCGGTGTTGGTGGTCATGGTTTCGGTTCCTCAATCGGTTGTGGTTCGTTGTTGTTGGTGTAGACGAGACACCCGCGCCGAACTCATCGCTGTGGCCGAAACTTTTTTGAACCCGGTGCCGAAACACCGCCCGAGCTGCCGAAACCGTTGCCGTCCTTCAGCCCACCGCCGCCGAGGGACCGTCCGAAGTCGGCAGTCCCGCCGCCCGCCAGGCGGCGAAGCCGCCGTCGAGGTCGGTGGCCCGGTGCAGCCCCAGGTCGTGCAGACTCGCCGCCGCCAGCGAGGACGTGTAGCCCTCCTGGCAGAACACGATCACCCGCAGGTCGTAGCGGCCCGCGACCCGCAGCCGGGCGTCGCTGCGGGGGTCGAACCGCCATTCCAGGACGTTGCGTTCGACGATGACCGCGTCGGGGATCTCGCCGTTGGCGGCGCGCTGGGCGGCCGGGCGGATGTCGACGAGGACCGCGCCGTCGCGCACGGCGGCGTGGGTCTCGGCCGGGTCGAGGCGGTGGAGCCGGGCCCGGGCGGCGGCCAGGATGTCGTCGATGCTCTGCGAGCCGGGCGGAGCCGCGTCGGGGGTCACCACTGCGCACCAGCCATCTCGACGTTGGCCATCCGCAGTCCGGACTCGGTGAGCTCGTAGCGGCGCATGATGGTCAGCGCCGGTCCGTAGGCGTGGACGCTGATCGCCGGTTCGGTGCCGCGGTTGGTGACCTTGTGGATGAACCTGGCCCCGAAGCGGTGGCCCTGGCCCGAGCGCAGCGTCCAGGTGCTGAGTCCCGCCGACGTTGCCGAGGGGGTGAACTCGGTGAGTTCACCGGACACCACGGTGAAGGCGCCCGCGGAGCCACCGTGGTCGTGCAGTTCGGTTTCCTGGCCCGGCAGCCAGGTCAACAGCCACACCTCGTAGCCGTCGCCTACGTGCATGCGGTGATACCAGCGTTGCTGGGGATCGAATCGCGGTCGTGCCGTCCACGCGCTCGGGTCCTCGGCCCAGCTGCGGGCGATGTCGAGAAAGTCGCCCCGGCTGTTGCTGGTCATGCGTCCTCCAGTCTCGGTGGTTGTCATCCAGTGAAACATACCCTAGTTTTCCTACTATAAAACTAGACTTTATGGTGGCGTCAGCTGCCCCGACGCCGGGTCGGGGTCGACTAAAGCACCACTCGGGGGCGCACCGTCCCGGTGAGCCGGACGGCCAGCCGCGCGGCCTGCTCGCGGATCTCGGGAACCGCCGTGGTCTCCCACAGCGCGCCGCGCCGCAACGCGCCGATCGTCCACACCCGATCGTTGACGGTGCCGCCGCCGTCGACGATACGGCCCTCGACGTCCACGTCGAGGCCCAGCCGGTGCGGACCCGGACGGGCGTGACCCTCGTCGATTAGCCGCCGGACGAGATCGTTGGCGCCCAACGGGAGCCGGGCCGGTCCGGTGCAGTTGACCACGGTGGCGAAGCGACGGGCCACTCCGGACGCGAACGACACCTCGATGCCGTCGCTCCCCAGTGGGCGGCTGCTGACGATGGCGTCGGCCTGCACCACCCAGGCACCCGACGCGGTCAGCTCGGCGATCTCGGCGGCCACCTTCGGCGCCATCCGGTGCCGGTGCACCTCCCAGTAGCGGGCCAGATGGGTCAGGAACCCTCGCTGCTGGCCCTCGGACAGGCCGCGCCACATCGTGTTGAGGTCGCCGCGCATGCCGTCCACCACCGCCCGCCAGTCGGGCCGGGCGGCCTCGCGCACCTGGTGCAGCAACCCGGAAAGCGTCTCCGCCCGGAACCGCAGCTCGCCCGCGTGAGCGTCGGCCGGTCCAGCCGGGCGGGTGCGGTGCGACCGGGGCACCAGGCTGTGCCGGGACACCGCCAGCACCGGCGCCCGATGGCCGCGCCGCGACAGGCTCAGCATCACGTCCACGGCGGTCAGTCCGGTGCCGACCAGCAGCACCGGCGCGTCGGCTCCCAGCCGGTCGAAGGCCCCCAGCCGCCACGGGTTGGCCACGTACCCCGGCGCGCCGCGCCGGATCGGGCCGCTGGACTTGGGGTTCCCCACCGCGAGCACCACGTCGTCGGCGTACTCCACGACCCCCGACGCGAAGCCGACCTCGACGCCGCCGTCCCACGGCCGCAACCGGACCGCGGTGTCGGAGCGCACCGTCACCAGGTCCCCGGCCGCCTTGAGCGTCGCGTCCCAGGTGTCGCGCAGGTAGTCGCCGTAGGTACCGCGCGGCAGGAACTCGCCCGCCCCGTCGGGCAGGCCCCGGTCGCTCAGCCAGTCGAGGAACTCGCCGGGGTGCTGGGAGTCGGCGCTCATCGCCCCGGCGGGCGAGTTGAGCAGGTGCCAGGGTTCGCTGGCGCCGTAG
Organism: Stackebrandtia nassauensis DSM 44728; assembly: GCF_000024545.1. GTDB lineage: Bacteria > Actinomycetota > Actinomycetes > Mycobacteriales > Micromonosporaceae > Stackebrandtia > Stackebrandtia nassauensis. The sequence continues at coordinate 1,778,951 of NC_013947.1, read as the reverse complement.
GCCACTCCCCTGCCGACGCGGGGTGAGGGCTCGGCGAGCACCACCCGGGTTCGCCGGTCCCGCAACAGTTCCCGCGCGGTCACCACACCGGCGAATCCGCCGCCGATGACCACGACCGTTCGGTTGGCCGCCACCGATCCCACCTTTCGATTCCGAGTTTCCTACCAAATCGATAGGAACAGTCTACTTAATCGGGGAGGCGGCGAAGCGTATTTCGATCCGCGCGGCGTACAGTGCCCGACCGTGACAGATTTTCTCACCCCCACCAAAACCGCTTACGACACCATCGTCGACGGTTACGCCGAGCACGCCCGCGACGAGTACGCGCGCCGCCCACTGGAGCGCAACCTGCTGGCCACGTTCGCCGAACTCGTCGGCCCCGACGCCGGTCCGGTGGCCGATGTCGGCTGTGGACACGGATACCTCACCGCACGGCTGAACGACCTGGGCCTCAACGCCTTCGGCATCGATCTGTCACCGAACATGCTCGCCCGGGCCCGTGCCGACTACCCGAAGCTGCGCTTCGAGGAGGGCTCGATGACGGCACTGGACATCGGCGACGGCGAGCTGGCCGGGCTGGTCGCGTCCTACTCGACGATCCACATCCCGGAACCGCAACTGCCGCAGGTGTTCACCGGTTTCCACCGGGCGCTGGCACCCGGCGGACAGCTGATGCTGGCCTTCCTGATCGGCGACGGACACGTCCTGCGCACCGAGGCGTACGGACACACCATCGCGCTGGACTACTGGCTGCGGCAGCCCGAGCCGGTGGCCGAACTGCTCACACAGGCGGGTTTCCACGTCCACGCCCGCGTCCGCCGCGAGCCCATGCTGACCGAACAGATCCCGCGCGCGTACCTGCTGGCCAGCAAGAACGCCTGATCCCCGGACCCCGGCACAGCCGGGGTCTTCTCGTCCCCTAATATGATCCGCACCGGTTCGAATTCAAATAAGAAGGAGCGACCCCCATGAAGATCAAAGGCTTCGACCACCTGGTCCTCAACGTCAGCGACATCGAACGCGCCCTCGAGTTCTACTGCGGCCCACTGGGTCTCCAGGGCGAGCGCGTCGAGGAATGGCGGGCCGGGAAGGTAGGGTTCCCGTCCGTGCGCGTCACCGAGGACACCGTCATCGACCTGATGGACCGCCCGCGCGGTGAATCCAATGTCGACCACATCTGCCTGGTCGTGGAACCGCTGGACTGGCAGGAGGTCATCGACTCCGGCGAGTTCACCGTTCTGGAGGGCCCGGTCCCGCGCTGGGGCGCGCGCGGCAGCGCCACGTCCATCTACGTGCGCGACCCGGAGGGCAACACCGTCGAGTTGCGTTGGTACCCGCAGGACAAGTCGTGACCGACCCCGACGAGGCGAACTCATGACCCGCACCGGCGCCGGGCGCCCCCGCGACCCGGCCATCGACGCCGCCGTCCTGGCCGCGACCCTGGAGGTCCTGCGCGAGACCGGCTACTTCGGTTTCGCACTGGAACAGGTCGCGGCCCGGGCGGGCACCACCAAGGCGTCGATCCGACGCCGCTGGCCGGTGCGCCAGAACCTGATCATCGACGCGCTCACCACCGTCCTGGTCACTCCCCCGGTCCCCGACAACAACTGCACCCGTTGCGATCTCATGCAAACCGCCAAACTGCTGGCCACGGCACTGCACGAACGACTCCCCGACGGCGTCCTGGCCCCCCTGATCGCCGACTGCTCCCGAACCCCGGAACTGCGCCAGCGACTGGTCGACGTCCTGCTGCGCCCCAGCCGGGACGCGGCGACCACCGCGGTGCGCCGGGCCGTCGACCGCGGCGACCTGCTGCCGGACGTCGACGCCGACCTGCTGGTCGACATCCTGGCGTCCACGGTGTACCAACGCGCGCTGCTCGGCGACACGGAGTCGCTCGACGTGGGCAAGCTGGTCGACCAGCTGCTGCGCGGCGTCGCCGTCGACTACGAACGGCTGGTGTGGATCAGCAGGCAACCCGCCGAGACCCGGCACCTGCACCAGGGGTAACGGAAACCCTGTATGCGGTAGAGAAAACTCCCGCAGTGATTGGGGGTAGTTCTCCACTGCACCCTAGGTGACTTCCCGGAATTGTTGGCTTGTCAATGAAAGCCCCCATTCCGTAAAGGACTTCAACCATGTCCGGTAACCGAGTAAAGGCCACCGGTGTCGCCCGGTGGAGCATCCGCCATCCATGGTGGGCGATGGGACTGTGGCTGGCCTTCGTCGTCGCCGCCTCGGTGGGCGGCGGCATGTTCCAGGTGCAGCAGGCCGAGCCCAAGGAGATAGCCGTGGGCGAGTCCCGCGAGGCCATCGAACTGCTGGAGCAGGCCGACTTCGAGGAACCGCCCGCCGAGATCGTCCTGATCACCGCCGACTCCGCCTGGGACGACGAGGATGCCGCGCAGGCCGCCAAGGAGGTGACCGAACGACTGGATGACCTCGACGAGGTCAAGGAAGTCCTCCCCGCCATCGGATCCACCGAGACCGACGCGCTGTTGCTGCCCATCACGTTGAGCGGTGACTCCGACGTCGCCGACGAGAAACTCGACGCGCTGCGCGCCGAAGTGGACGCCGTCGCGAAGGACTATCCGCAGTTGCGGTTGGAGACCGCCGGGGAGTTCAGTCTCACTGCCGACATCATGGACATGGTCAATGAGGACCTGGGTGTCGCCGGGATGGTGTCGATCCCGCTGACGCTGGGGATTCTGCTGTTGGCCTTCGGCGCGTTCATGGCCGCGGGTGTGCCGTTGCTGTTGGCGTTGACCGCCGTCGGTTCCGCGACCGGGTTGTGGGCCGTGGCCTCGCAGGTGATTCCCGACAACGGTTCGGCGCAGCACTTGATCCTGTTGATCGGGTTGGCCGTGGGTGTCGACTATTCACTGTTCTATTTGAAGCGGGAGCGCGAGGAACGGCAGAACGGTGCCTCGCACGTCGACGCGGTGGCCATCGCCTCGGCCACGTCCGGGCGTGCCGTGTTGGTGTCGGGTTTCGCGGTGTTGGTGTCCATGGCCGGGCTGTACCTGGCCGGGGACGCGATCTTCAACGCGTTGGCGACCGCTTCGGTGCTGGTCGTGGCCGTGGCCGTGCTGGGTTCGATCACGGTGCTGCCCGCCGTGTTGACGAAGCTGGGCCGCGCCGTGGACCGGCCCCGGGTTCCGTTGCTGTGGCGGCTTTCCAACAGTGGTGGTTCCCCGAAGGTGTGGCCGAGGCTGCTGCGCCCGGCGCTGCGGTTCCCCAAGACGACGCTGCTGTTGACGCTGGTGGCGATGGCCGCTTTGGCCTGGCCCGCGATGGATCTGGAACTGAAGAACTCCAGTCTGGACGACTTCCCCGACGACACCGTGGTCGCCAAGACCTACGACCGGGTCGTGGACGCGTTCCCCGAACAGGGCAACAGTCACCAGATCGTCGTGCGGGCCGACGCCGACGACGCCGGGGCGGTTCGTGACGCGCTCACCGAGCTGGCCGCCGACGTGCGCGATGACGACCTGTTCTCCGCCGAGAACGTGGTGCCGCCGAGCACCTCCGACGACGACACCGTCACCAAGATGAACCTGGCCATCCCCTACAGCGACTCCGATCCCGAGGCCAAGGAATCGCTGGACCTGTTGCGGGACAAGCTGGTGCCCGATGCGCTGGCCGACGTCTCCGGCGCGAAGGCCGTCGTCGGCGGCGCGGTGGCGCAGAGCTATGACTACGTCGACCACCAGTGGGACAAGATGCCGCTGGTCATCGGGTTCGTCATGCTGCTGACGATGGTCATGATGGCCGTCGCGTTCCGCTCCGTCGTGGTGGCGGTGGTCGCGGCGCTGCTCAACACGCTGTCGGCCTTGGCGGCCTTCGGTTTGCTGGTGCTGGTGTTCCAGAAGACCTGGGCCACCGAGTTGCTGGACTTCAAGTCCAGCGGCGCCATCATCAGCTGGATCCCGCTGTTCCTGTTCGTGATCCTGTTCGGACTGTCGATGGACTACCACGTGTTCGTGGTCAGCCGGATCCGCGAGGCGGTGGCGGGCGGCATGGGCACCAAGCAGGCCATCGAGTACGGGCTGTCCCGCACCGCCGGGGTGGTGTCCTCGGCCGCGATCGTGATGGTGTTCGTGTTCGCGGTGTTCGCGCTGCTGCGGATGGTCGAGATGAAGGAGATGGGCATCGGCCTGGCCGCGGCCATCCTCATCGACGCGACCGTGGTGCGGATCCTGTTGCTGCCGTCGATCATGGCGCTGCTGGGCCGGGCCAACTGGTGGCCGTCCAAGCTGTCGCGCAAGCGGCCGGTGGGTGACTTCGACACCGCGCCGGCACCGCTGGCGGCCGTCGAGCGAACCCCTGCGGCCAGCGGGTTCCGGCACTGATCCCACCCACGGCGAAGGGGCGGCGGACGTGAAGTCCGCCGCCCCTCATCCATTACTGGATTAGGCCCAAACCTCGCCTACCCACTCGGGGTGGTCGATAAACGGGTTCCGGTTCTTCTGGAACTTCTCGAAGATGACCTCGTTGCGGTTCTTCTCGAAGTCGCTCGGCGGGTCCTGCTCGTTCCACTGCTTCAGGACCGACAGGCGGCCGTGGAGCGGCTTCTCGTTGTTCTCGACCTCGTCGTTGGGCTCCAGGTCGGGGTAGCTGTCCTCGCCCTCGTAGCGAACCGCCATGTAGAGGATCATGCGGGCGACGTCGCCCTTGTCCTCGTCACGGGGCTCGAAGGAGTCGGAGTCGTAGAAGTTGCCGGGGGCATCCGCTACTTCCTCACCACCCATGTCGAAGTCGAGGTTGTTGCGGGTGGAGTTGACGACCGCGTTGGCGGGACGAAGGTGATGAACATCGGTGCCGGGGCCGATGTCAGTACCGAAGTCTCCGTGACTCTTGGCCCACACGTGTTCGCGGTTCCATTGGTCGTAGTCGTCGGCGGGGACCGAAGTGCCATTGTAGATCAGCACGACCTTGCTGGGGTCGGCCGGGTCGGCGTCTGTCTCCTTGAGAGCGTCTCGGGCCTCATCATAGGACAACTGCTCGTTGTTGCTGATGATGTCGTTGAGACCGGCTTTGAGTTCTTCTCCCGTCATGCCTTCGACGGCGTCGTAATAGCCGTCCGGGGGTTCGTAGGCGTCATGACCCTGGGCTGTGGCCAGCGGGACGAGAATAAGGGCTGTAGCCCCTACTGCCGCCCCGGCGAGCGCTGCCAGTGTGCGAGTCCGGCGCATTGGCATCCATTCCTTTCCCATGGCGGCGCCTGGGGGTGACGCCGCCGCTACGCGCATCGATGTTTCGATGCCTTCTCGCCAGACTCGCATTGCGAGCCATAAAAACGCCACCGGACGAAAGTATGAGGTGGGGATCGACGAATGGATGAGTAGCTATAGGTGATCACACTGGAACGTCACTGACCGTCCACAAAGTGACAGCATGCGGACGCCAGTGGACTGTCCAGTGAGCAGTAAGAGAACGGAAGGGAAACGCGGACTCAGGCGCCGTCCTTGGGATCCTGGTTCAGATAGTCGGGGTTGGATTCGATCCAGTCGTCGAGGGTGTCGCCCTTGATCGCCTCGAACAGCCCCTGGGCGTCCTGCTGCTGATCCTCACCGACGACCACATAGGAGATCTTGGTGCCGTTGACGATCTCCTCGCTGGTCCCCGACGGCAGCTTCACCGTCTTCATCTTGTCGGCCTTGATGCCGCGCAGCGCGATCGCGTAGTCCACCGGCTTGACACCGCCGAGGTCCATCCGCATCTGGGAGCCGATCTGGTCGATCAGGTCGCCGAGCTTGCCGGGATTCTTGGCGTAGCCGCGCTTCATGGCCTCCTTGAGCAGCTGCTTGACGAAGTGCTGCTGCATCCGCTGACGGCCGTAGTCGCCGTCGGGCCAGGCATAGCGCTCCCGCACGATCGCCAGCGCGTCGTCGGGTTTGTATTGGCGACAGCCCTTCTTGTAGAAGCCGCCGTGCGCGGTGTCGAGGTCATGGTCGAGGCACAGTTCGATGCCGCCGAAGGTCTTGACCACGTCGAGGAAGCCCTCGAAGTTCACCAGACCGTTGGCCTGGAACTTGATGCCGGTGTAGTCGGTGAGGACCTTGCGCAGGTTGGTGAGCCCGTCCTCGGGCTTGTTCCTCTTGTTGAAGCCCAGGGTGTAGGACGAGTTGATCTTGTCCATGCACTCGCCGGTGGTGCAGTTGCCGCCACCCTCCATGGGCACCTTCAGGTCCCGTGGGATCGACACGATGTTGGCCTTGGTGAGCGACTTGTTGATGTGCATGATCATGATCGTGTCGGCCAGCGGCGTGTTGTTCTTCTTCACGCGCAGGTCGGCGCCGACCAGCAGGATGTTCAGCGGCCCCTCGGTGATCTTGCCGTCCTCGTCCTGCGCGATACCGGTGTCGGCGCTCCCGATGCTGTTGATGCGGCTGATCATGTCGATGCCGAAGGTGACACCGCCGATCGAGGTGACGAGCAAAATCGCACCGATGCCGACCATGAACTTCGCCCACAGCGGGGCCTTGTTCCCGCGTTTGGCGGTGCTGGAACGCCGACGACCTGCCACGTGGCCTCCCTTTGGGGGATGTTGGGGGGACGTAGACGAGCCAGGTTACCGGCAAGTGTCGGGCGACTCATAGGCGGTGGTGCAGGTCACGCAGGGTGCTCACTCCGAAATGCCTGGCGGTAGGCGGTGGGGGTGGTCGCCAGGCGCCGACGGAACTGGTGCCGCAGCGCGGTGGCGACGCCGAAACCGCAGCGCCGGGCGATGTCCTCCATGTCCAGATTGGTGGTTTCCAGCAGTTCCCGGGCCCGCTGCACCCGCTGCCCGATCAGCCACTGCAACGGGGTCTGCGAGGTCTGTTCCCGGAACCGGCGGATCAGGGTGCGGACGCTGACGCGGGCGTGCGCGGCGAGCTCGTCGAGGGTCAGCGGCGCGTGCAGCCGCGCGCGGGCCCAGGTCATGGTGTCGGCCAGCTGCCGGTCGTCGCCGGGATCGTTGTCCCACGGGATGAACTGGGCCTGGCCGCCGCCGCGTTCGGGGGCCATGACGATGCGCCGCGCGACCTCGGCGGCGACGGCGGCGCCGTGGTCGCGGCGGATCAGGTGCAGGCACAGGTCGATGCCGGCGCTGACCCCGGCACCGGTGAGCACGCGGCCGTCGTCGACGTACAGCACCGAGGCGTCGAACCGCACCCGGGGAAACCGGCGCGCGATGCGGTCGGCGTGCCGCCAGTGGGTGGCGGCCGGACGGTCGTCCAACAGCCCGGCGGCGGCCAGGACCTCGGCGCCGGTGCAGATGGAGGCGACGCGGGCGCCGTCGGAGTGCTTGCGGCGCAACGCGTCCAGGATGACCGGCGGTATGTCGTCGGTTTCGTGTGCCGGGACGATGACGGTGCCCGCGCCGTCCAGACCGTCGAGCCCGAACGGGGCCAGCATCCGGTGGGACGGGCCACCGGCGGCGTTGACCTGGATGTCGGGACTCGGGGCGCAGATCCGGACCCGGTACAGCGCCTCGCCGTCCGCCGAGCGGGCGGAGCCGAAGATCTGACCGGGCATGGCCAGCTCGAAGCCGACCACGGTGTCGAAGGCCAGGACCGCGATGGTGCGCATGGCGAGAATCTTACGAAGATGGTCAAAAACGCCAGCGGACGATCCCGGGGATGGCGGCGAGGCTTGCCACCGCCCCCCAGTGAAAGGACACGACGATGCGGGTGGAGATTCTGATGTACGACGGCATGTGCGAGGTCACCGCCGTCATGGCGCTGCACGCCCTGAAGACCGCCGAGCGGATGGGCGCCGACGTCGAGGCGGAGCTTGTCGTCGCCTCCGGCGAGACCACGATCACCGGGACCGACGGCACGGTCTACCGCGCGTTGCCGCACTGGCGCCCGGCCGAGACCGACGCGCTGCTGGTCAGCGGGGGCTGGATCCACGACGTGATCGCCGAGGGGACCCTGCCTCGCCGCATCGCCGAGGCGCGGGCCCGGGTGGGAACGAAGCTGGTCGTCGGCGGTGTCTCCGCCGGGGCGGTGATCGTCGGCGCGGCGGGACTTCTCAACGGACGCCCGGCGACCAGTCACCACCCGGCGTTCGAACCGCTGGCCAAATACGCCGAGGTGGTCGACGCCCGCATCGTCGACGTCGGCGATGTCATCACGGCGGGCGGCGGGCCCCTCGCCGCCTTCGACCTGCCGCTGTACCTGCTGGAGCGGGAGCTGGGCGATCCCCGGTTGGCCGCCAGGGTCGAGCAGGACCTGGAGCACGACCGCCGGGGCACCGTCTGGCGCTGAGGCTAGGCTCGGGGTTTGTGACCAGAGCTCTGATTCTCATCGATCTGATGCCGCGCATCATCGCGCTGCCGCTGGCGCCCTATTCCGGGGACGCGGTGCTGCGCAACTGCCTGCGGCTGGCGGAGTCGTTCCGGGCCACCGGGGAGCCGGTGGTCGCGGTGCGGGTCGATCGGCCCAATGTGGATGAACAGCCGCCGGGCAGCGGTTTCGCCACCGGGGTCACGGTTCCCGGTGACGTCACGATCGTGAAGCGGACGATCGGCGCCTTCCACAACACCGAGCTGGACGCCGAGCTGCGGCGCCGCGACGTGGACACCGTGGTGATGGCGGGCCTGGTGACGAACATGGGCGTCGAGTCCACCGCCCGGGCCGCGTCCGACCACGGCTACGAGGTGGAGTTCGTCGCCGACGCGATGTCGGGGCTGGCCAAGGACGAGCACAAGTTCGCGGTGGGCAAGGTGTTCCCGCGTTTCGGCGAGGTGCGCACCGTGGCCGACTACCTCGGTTCGGAGGCGTAGGCGCCGACCCCTGCGATGATCACCCGCAGGCCGTGTTCGAAGCGTTCGTCGGGGGTGCCGAAGATCTCCGGCCCCGCCGAGGCGGAAAGCGGGTACTTCTCGGCGTCGATGCGGCTTCGGCGGGCGGTGTCGGCGTAGCGCGGGTCGCCCGCGACGGCCTGTTCCTCGATCGTGAAGCCCACGGTGAAGCTGTAGACGGTGATGAACGCCCGCACCGCGTCGCGCAGTGGGAAACCCGCCTCGGTGAGGAACCGCAGCGGGATCTCCATGGAGCTCAGCAGCGAGTCGTCGGTGAGGTAGGTTCCGGCGGCCATCTTGGCGCCGTCGCGGCGTGACAGCAGCATGGCGCGCAGTTCCACGCCCAGGCGTTCCAGGCCGTCGCGCCAGTCGCGCGGTTGCGGCCATTCCGTGTCGGTCAACAACCGCCGGAACATGGCGGTGGCCATCTCGTCCAGCAGTTCCTGCTTGTTCTTGAAGTGCCAGTAGATGGCCGAGGCCTGGACGTCGAGCTCGGTGGCCAGTTTGCGCAACGACAGGCCCTCCAGGCCGTGCTCGTCCAGCAGCTCCAGTCCGACGGACACCAGTTTTTCCCTGCTCAGCGACACGGTTGACAGCTTAACACTGTTCAGGCACACTTAACGGTGTTCAATGAACAGTGTTCAGGAGGATTCATGACCGAGGTACTCATCGCCGGAGCCGGACCGACCGGCCTGGTGGCGGCGATCGAACTGGCCCGGCGCGGCGTCGCGGTGCGCGTCATCGACAAGAGCCCGCAGCCGTTCCACGGTTCCCGGGGCAAGGGCCTGCAACCGCGCACGCTGGAGGTCTTCGACGACCTGGGGGTCGTTGAGGAGGTGCTGGCGCTTGGCGGGCCGTACCTGCCGATCCGGGTCTACGCCGGACGGGTGCCGGTGTGGCGGGCCCGGATCGGGAAGATCACCGCACCGACCGCCCAGACCCCGTACCCGAACCTGCTGATGATCCCGCAGAACCACACCGAACGGGTGCTGCGGGACCGGCTGACCGGGCTGGGCGTCGAGGTCGAGTTCGGCGTCGCGCTCACCGACTTCACCCAGGACGCCGAGGGCGTGACCGCGCGGCTGGGCGACGAGACCACGCGGGTGCGGTACCTGGTGGGCGCCGACGGCGCGCACAGCGTGGTCCGCAAGCGGCTGGGCATCCCGTTCGAGGGCCAGACCCGCGAGGCCGAGCGGATGATCGTCGCCGACGTGCGGCTGTCGGGCGTCGACCGGGACGTGTGGCGCGCCTACGTCAAGCCGCTGCGGCGGCGGTTCATGCTGGCGATGGCACCGCTGCCGGGAACCGAACTGTTCCAGCTGATCGCGCCGCTGCGGCCGGGTGAGACCCCCGAACTGACCCGCGAGGCGATCCAGCGACGGCTGGCCGACGCGGGCGCGCGCTCGGCCCGGGTGGCCGAGGTGGCGTGGTCCTCGGTGTGGCGGGCCAACATCCGGATGGCGCGCCGCTACCGCGACGGCCGGGCGCTGATCGCGGGCGACGCCGCCCACGTCCACTCCCCGGCCGGTGGCCAAGGGCTCAACACCGGCGTGCAGGACGCCTACAACCTGGGCTGGAAGCTGGCCGCCGTGCTGGCGGGCGCCGACGAGGAACTGCTGGAAACCTATGAGGCCGAACGGCTTCCGGTCGCCGCGGTGGTGCTGGGACTGAGCACCCGGCTGCACGACACCGCCGCGACCTCGGTGACCAAGGCGTTCAAGCGCGGCGCCGACACCGACCAGCTGGGGATCCACTACCGGTACTCGCCGCTGTCGGTGGGCGAGCGCGCCGGGGACCGCGCCGCCGACGGCGTCGTCACCTCCGTGGACGGTGAGCGGCTGCGGCTGTTCGACCTGTATCGCGGGCCGCACTGGACGCTGCTGGCGGCGGCCGAACCACCCGCGGAGCTGGACCCGGGGGTGCGGGTTCACCGGGTGCGGGCCTCCCCGACCGGCGACGCATTCACGCTGGTGCGCCCGGACGGCTACATCGGACTGACCTGCCGCGACGCGAGGCAGGTGAGCGAGTACCTGCGGCGGATAACGGTGCCGACGAGGCCCGCGATCCGCGAGTCGGCGGCGGGACGCTCGACTGAATGACGTCCAGCGTCCAGGTGCTGACCTCGACGATGGCCTCGGTGACCGCCACCGGATCGACGAGCTGGTGCAGGTGGCCGCCGGGCAGCCACCGGACCAGCCAGCCGTGTTCGACCGCCTCGGCGGCGAGCCGCTCATAGGCCGGACTGAACGCGATATAGCCGCAGCGGCCGGTGTCCCAGCCCAGTGACACCGGCACGCTCTCCTTGAAATAGGACAGTGGAAGCCGCGGCTGCTCGGCGCAGACCCGACGGCGGGTTCGCTCGTCGGGGAACAGCGCGGCCATCTCGGACTTGGGGAACCAGTCCGTCCACGGCGGCAGAAGATCGTCCTCGTCGGCCAGATCAGCGAGTTGTTCCAGTACCTCGGCCGATGCCATGGGGGATTCCTCCGCGTGCGCGGGCAACGCGGCGTCGACGAAGACGGCGGCCCGCACCCGGTGGGAGAGGCTGGCCATGACGGCGGGGACGAACAAGCCAGCGTTGCTATGGGCCACCAGCACCACTTCCCGGCTGGCGTCCTTGGAGGACATGCAGTCGCTGACGGCGGCCATGACTCTGGGCCAATAGGGTGGCCCGGCGCCGGCGATCTCCACGAACGACGGCACGCAGGTGTCGATGTTCCGTGAGCGCAGTATCTCCGCGGTTGGTCCCCAGGTGGCCGGACCAACCGATGGACTGTGCATCAGGATGAACACGGGGAGCATTGATACCACCATCCCATATCCAGTAACTGATTGGAACCGTTGCGGCACATAAGATTCCGATATATCTGACCGTGCGCAACTCCCGGATCAGGGTGCGCACGACGATCCCCCGCGCCAGCTCCGGGGTTGTCACATATCCGATAGTCTGCTGTGGACCTTCGGGGCCGAGTTCGCGCACCGCGACGGAGTCGGGGGCGCTGAGCGTCACCAGCCGGGGCACCACCGCCATACCCATACCGTGGGCGACCATCGACAGCAGCACACTGTCGTCGGCGACCTGGATCGACGGCTCGGGAAGCCAGTCCTGGGAACGAAACCACTTACCGGTGACGGCGTCGCAGTTCTCGTCCCAGTTGATGAGCGCCAACCGGTCCAGCTCCTCGCGCCCCTTGGGGTGGATGAGGACGAACCGCTCCGTGAACAACTCCCCGGTGACCAGCTCGGGTTCGCCGTTCAGGTGGTGCGGCAGGTTGACGATCGCGACGTCGCTGCGCCCGGCCGCCACCTCACCGGCCGGCCCCTCGCCGAGGTCGCGCACGATGCTGACCTCGGCGGCCACCTCGCGACAGCTGTTCTTCAGGCGCGCCAACGCGGTGGGCAGGATATGCGCCGCCGCCGACCGGAACGCCGAGATCCGCACCGTCGTCTCCACCTGCGTCCCCGCCGCCAGCCGGGCGTCCACACTCAACACGTGCGACAGCCGCAGGATCCCGCGCGCGTGCACCACGGCCCGCTGCCCGGCGGCGGTGGGACGGGCACCGTGCCGGCCCCGGTCGAACAGGACCGCGCCGATCTTGCGTTCGGCGGTGCGCACGGCGTGCGACACCGCCGACTGGGTCAGCCCCAGCCGGATCGCTGCCGCCGAGAAGCTGCCCTCGCGGTCCACCGCGTCCAGGACCCGCAGCTCGGCGAACTGGAGATCGTCGGTCACAGCGGAACTGTAGCCGCTTCCATGAACAACGCTCATGGAACGCTCCCATCCATCGACGCGCGCACCTGTCCGACGAGACCAGCGCGTACCTAGGCTTGCGCGACCGATCCACATTGAGGAGATCCCATGCGCGCCATCAGGTTCCACCAACCCGGCGGACCCGAGGTCCTGACCGTCGACGAGGTCGCCGACCCCGTCCCCACCGGCGACCAACTGTTGATCAACGTCACCGCCTCGGGCGTCAACTACGCCGACATCGAACGCGTCGCGGGCGTCTACGACCCCCCGAAGGTACTGCCGCACATCCTGGGCGGCGAGGTCGTCGGCCGCACCGCCGACGGCCGCCGCATCGCGGGCCTGACCCGTGGCGGCGGCGGTTACGCCACCCGCGCGGCCGTCGAAGCCCACCACGCCGTCGAGGTCCCCGACCCGATCGACGACGGCCAGGCGCTCGCGGTCCTGGTGCAGGGCTTGACGGCCTGGCACCTGCTGCGCAGCGCCGCCCGCCTGACCGAGGGCGAGACGGTGGTGGTGCACGCGGCCGCCGGTGGCGTCGGGTCACTGCTGGTCCAGCTGGCCCGCCACTTCGGCGCCGGACGCGTCATCGCCGTGGCCTCGACGCCTGAGAAACGGGAACTGGCCCTGAAACTGGGCGCCGACGTCGCCATCGACGCCGACCCCGACACCTACGTCGACCGCGTCCTGGCGGCCACCGGCGGCGCGGGCGCCGACGTGGTCCTGGACGCCAACGCGGGTCCGATCCTGGCGGCGGCCGTGGAGGTCCTGGCCCCGTTCGGCCGCGTCTACTCCTACGGCGACGCCGGAAACGAGGGCCGCGGCCTCGTCGACCCCGAAAAACTCGCCGAGCGCAACGCCGCCGTCGGCGGTTTCTGGATCGGCCCGGTACTCAACCGCCCCGAGATCTTCGCCGGTCCGGTCGCGGACATGTTCGGGCTCATCACATCCGGGGCCCTGAACCCACTGGTGTCAGCCGAATACCCGTTCGACGAGGTGAAGCGGGCCCTGACCGACATGCGCGAGCGCCGCACCACCGGCAAGGTGTGGCTTCGAATCTGAAGCCGCGGCACCGATGTGGTTTCACCCAGAGTGCCCGGCCGCTATCGTGGGTTGATGCAATGGCCTGATTTCGCGCAGCGGCTGGGCACCGTGCTGGCCCGGCTCGCCGGGGACTCGCAATTGGACGCGACCTTGATCCTGTCGCAGTCCGCCCAGCCGCTGGCGTATGTCCAGTTCGTCGTCAACCCCGGCGGTATCTACGCCGAGGTGTCCAGCGCCAAGAGGTACCTGCCCAAGGACCTGCGGTTGTCCGACGAGTCCGTCGACACGCTGACGCGGGCGGGCTGGAGCAGGCCCGGCGCGGCCGACCGCAAGGGCAACTGGGTGTCGGAGATCCATCCGGCGACCGCCGAGGCATGCGGCCAGCTGGCGGAGCGGTGCGTGACGGCGCTGCGCGACGTGTGGGGTGTGCCGGAACCGGCAAGTCTTGTCTACCAGGCGTTCCACACCGACGGTGAGGATCTGTCGGCGGAGGACCTGGGTCTGCCCCGCGATCGTTCCCAGTAGAAACCCGGAGCCGGTTTACCGGGTCATCCCCGATGCCGGAGGTTACTTTCGTCGACATTGTTGACACGTCGCCCGACACAATGGGAGGAATACGTGTCCACAATGTTTACCCGTGCGGCGGGTCTCGCCGCCGTCGTCGCGCTGGCGGCCGTCACCGTGGCGGTTCCGGCGCACGCCAAGCCCGACAAGGAGCCCGACCTGTCCGACGTCGGCTCACTCGTCGACAAAGTCGCGAAGGAACAGCTGGAGGAGGGCGAGGTTCCCGGCGCGGCGGTGTCGATCGTGTCCGGTGGGGAGGAGATCTACTCCCAGGGTTACGGCTACGCCGACATCGACGACAAGACCCCGGTCGACCCCGACACGACCGGGTTCTACGCCGCGTCCACCGCGAAGCTGTTCACCGCGGCAGCGGTGCTTCAGTTGGAGGCCAAGGGAAAGCTCGACCTCGACGCCGATGTCAACGAGTACCTGGACTTCGACATCCCCGACACCCATCCCGGCGAACCCATCACTGTGGAGCATTTGCTGACCCACACCTCGGGGTTCGACCCCGACTACGGGATGCTCGGCAAGTCCGTCACCGACGCCGAGGAGCTGATGTCGCTGCGGGACAGTGTTGTCGACTATCTGCCCGAGCGGGTGGAGCCGCCGGGAACCGTTCTCGCCTATGACAACTACGGGGTCACACTCGCGGGATACATAGTGGAGCGAGTGTCCGAGACCCCCTACGACGAGTACATCCGCGAGAACGTCCACAAGCCGCTGGGGATGACCGGATCCACGGCCACCCAGCCGCACCCGGACACGATCGCGAAGAACCTCGCGACCGGCTACCGTCTCGACGGCGACAAGCAGGTCACGACGCCGCCCAACTTCGACCCTTGGACCCCGACCGGTCCGGGTCATGTGGTCACGGCCGCCGACATGTCCCGCTTCATGATCGACCAGCTGTCGAACGATTCCCTACTGGGCGAGGGCATCCCGGAGAACATGATGAAACAGCACCACACGTCGCACGCGGGGATGCCGGGGATCGGCTATGTCTACGAGGAGCAGCCCCGCAACGGCCAGCGCGTCCTGGCCAAGGACGGCGACGGCATGGGATTCCACAATGACATGATCCTGCTGCCCGAGCACGATCTGGGGATCTTCTTCGCCGTCAACGGCGACGGTGGTGACGGCCTCGACCTGGCCGCGATTGGCGAGGCCGTCACTGACACTTACTACCCCGGCGACGACGTGGGCAAACCCACGGCCGTCGACGACAGCGACGTGTCGGAGTACGAAGGCGTGTACCAGGGTTCGCGGGTCTCGCGGCACAGCATCGCGAAGCTGCGGGTCGTCGGACAGTCGCGGGTCATCGTCACGGCCAACGCCGACGGGACGCTGACCACCAGTGACAAGACACTGTCGACACACGCCGACGCCGACAGCCAGAAGTGGGTGCAGACCAAGCCCGGGTTCTTCCGGGAGGTGGACGGCCGGGGGACCATCGCGTTCGAGGACGGTGTGCTCACCGGATCGACGGGGCAGAACCAGGTCTATCTCAAGCAAGCCTGGTACGAGTCCCCCGTGCTGCATCTGTATCTGACAGCGGCGGCTCTCGTGGCCATGCTCGCGGGTGTGATCGTGCTGCCGATCGTGGCGCTGCGACGCCGGGGACAGTCTGGGCCTGGCAAGTTCTCGCGGCTGTTGGGCTGGCTGACGTCGGCGCTGGCGGTCGCGGTGGTCGTCGGGCTGTACCTGTTGCTGTCCAATCGGGACGTCGGGATTCAGATGCTGTGGCTGGGTTCGCCGCTGGTGTACGCGATCATGACGGCGGCCAGCGTGGTGGTGCTGGGGGCCGCGGGCATGGCGGTCGCTTCGGTGGTGTCGTGGCTGCGCGGCTGGTGGCGGGTGAGCGGGCGGGTGTCGTACTCGCTGTTGTCGTTGGCGGCGTTGACGTTCGCGAGCATCGCGGTGACCTACAACTTCACGGGCCCGCCCTTCGACTGAGCCCCACAGCGGTTAGCCGCCCACGCACCAAGCTCGCCAGCCGTCAGCCGCTCGAACCCTGAGCGGGCCAGCCGCCCCGCCCCTCGCCCCGAGCTTTGCTCGGGGCGCGAGGCGGGCGGGTGTCAGCGGCGGGGGCCGTAGGCGAGGCGGCGCAGCAGGGCCTCAGCCGGGCCGGGGTGGCCGCGGCGTTGCAGCGCCGCCGCTGTCACCACTGTGGCCAGCCAGGTCGCGGTGGCGACGAGCAGGTACAGCAGCGTCTTGTTGCCGAACCACTGCGGCATCGCGAACGTGAACGGCAGCAGCAGGACGAACCACGACACCGACTGGAACAGGTACCCCGACAGCGAGCGGCGGCCCAGCGCCACCAGCGATCCGGTGATGAGGGTGTCGGTGGGGGCGGCGCGGTTCTTCGTCAGCCACAGCGCGATAAGGCCGAAGGCCGCGACGTAGCCGGGTCCGGAGTACATGCCGCCGAGGTTGTGCAACAGCAGCGTCAGGTCGGCGTTGTCCGTCGACAGTGCTCCGGCACTGACCAGCGCCTGCGGCAGCGAACCGAGGAAGCCGACGCCAAGCCCCACGACGGTGGCACCGATGAGGAGCGGACGGTGGCGGGCCGGTTCCTCCAGCACGCGGCGGCGGGCCGCCCACATGCCCAGCCACACGATGAAGATGAAGCCCAGGACGGACGCGGTGTGCAGCGGCCACTCGGCGAGCCGGTCGACAAGGGACTCCCCGTAGCTGGTGGCCGCCAGCGAGTCGACGCGGGCGGGCTTCGGGGTCGCGCCGAAGTCGGTGCTCAGACTCGGGTACACCAGGGCCATGAAGACGGCGGCCTCGACGAGAACCAGGCCCCACAGCCACACGATGACGCGGTGGAACTTGTCGCCACGGTTGAGCAGCAGGCAGGCGGCGATGATGCCGACCAGCCCGTAGGCGGCGAGGAAGTCGCCGAAGTACAGCAGCACGGCGTGCACCGCACCGAAGGCGATGAGCCAGGCGTTGCGGCGCACCAGGGTGTCGCGTGCCGCGGCGGTGCTGGCGCCCGCTTCCCGCTGGCGGCGGGACATCTGGACCAAGCCGTAGCCGAACATGACGGCGAACATCGGGTACGCGTGCCCGCTGACGAACATCATCATGCCGAAGTTGACGACGCTCTCGAAGCCGTGCGGTGTCGGTTCGATGGCGGGTTCGGTGGCCGCGAAGACCACGCCACCGGCATTGGCGAGCGCGATGAACAGCAGCATGAAGCCGCGGGCCAGGTCGGGCGCCAGTGCGCGTTCGCGGGCTCGCACCGGGCCGCGGGCGGCGTGGGCGGCCGGTGGCGGAAGTGTCTGGGACATCGGGGTTTCCTCTCCGAAACGAATTAGTATTCATCGAACACTTATTATTAGTATTTAACACACACTAATTGGGGCCGACATCGGTGAGAACCCTGAGAAAGCCTGGGATACTTTCGGCAGCGCCCTTCGGAACCGAGGAGACCATGACCACTGAGGACGAAGTACCGGCCCAACTGCGCAGGCTGTGGGGCCTGTCGGCGCCCGCCAAACGCGGCCGTCCCGCCGAACTCGACGGGGGCAGGGTCGTGGCCGCCGCCGTCGAGCTGGCCGACCGCGAGGGACTGACTGGGGTCACGCTGGCGAAGCTCGCCAAGCACCTGGGCTACTCCCCCATGTCGCTGTACCGGTACATGGGCTCGATGGACGAGCTGCTGGAGCTCATGGTCGACGCCGCCGCCTCCGACACCTCAGAAGTCGAGTACTTCCCCGACGACTGGCGAACGAGCCTGCGCTCGTGGGCGGCGGCCCAGCTGCGGCAGGCGCATCGACACCCGTGGATCCATCATGTTCCGATCACCGGCCCGCCCTCGGGGCCGAACCAGATCGCCTGGCTGGAACTGGGGTTGCGGGCGCTGCGGGAGACGGGACTGGACTGGCCGCAGAAGGTCGGCACCATCATGCTGGTGAGCGGGTACGTGCGGACCTTCGTACTGCAGATGGAGAGCTCACGGCGGCGTCGCGAGATCTCCGGGATGGAGCAGGCGCAGGCCGAGGCCGCGTGGGCGACGCACGTGGCGCGGTTGATCGACGCGGAACGGTTTCCGGAGACGGCCCGGTTGATGGCCTCGGCGACGTTCACGCCCTCCGATCAGCCCACATCGGACGATCCGGCCGAGGACACCGACTTCGCGTACGGCCTGGAGCGCATCCTCGACGGGGTCGCGGTCTCCGTCGAGGCCGCCGAGGGTTGAGCGGGAGCGACGGTTCAGCGCCGAAGCCGTCCCAGACGGCTCATGCCGGGTTCGACGCCGACCGTCGCACCTACTGATCACACGCCGAGGTAGGACAGGATTCCGTTGGCGTGCCCCTGCGCGACCGCGGCGATGAAGTCCGCGTTGCCCAGCAGCGCGGCGTCCTCGGCCCGGTCGATGAACAGGTTCTCGGTCAGGACGGCGGGCATCGCGGTCTCACGCAGCACATGGAAGTTGGCGGTCTTGATGCCCCGGTCGGGGGTCTGGCCGACGCCGGTCATGGCGCCGTAGACCGCCGGGTGGATGGTCTCCTGGGCGCGCTGGGTGTCGCCGGTGGTGCCGGTGTAGCGGTAGGACTCGAAGCCGGTGCCGCCGCCGGAGTTGATGTGCACGCTGATGAAGAACCCGGCGCCCCAGGAGTTGGCGTCGGAGGTGCGGTAGCTGAGGCTGCGGTCGATGTCGGTGTCACGGGACATGCGTACTTCGACGTTGCCGTTGGCGTTCAACAGGTCCCGCAGTCGCAGCGAGATGTCGAGCGTGAGGGCCTTCTCCTGGAGACCGTGGCCGACGGCGCCGGAGTCGGAGCCGCCGTGGCCGGGGTCGATATAAACCTTCGCGGCGGCGTCCGCCATCGCGATACCGCCCACCAGCGGGGCGGCCACCAGGCCGGTGATTCCCGCGAGCAGGACGTTGCGTCGGGTCATGATCGTCTTGGGCATGGTTGTCTCACTTGCCTTTCTCAGGGGCACGGACGGGGGCATCCGATCAAGTGAGCATGTATACCCGGAATACAACACTTCCATAAATCTCGATATGTACATGTAATTGTGATCTGGCGGTGACGTACCAGGTCAGGGAGCCGATTGGAAACCGTTTACCGTGGACGTCGCGGACGGTCCGTTGTGTACTCGTCGCCATGCCAGCCACAGGATCAGCACCGCCAGCGTCCCGATGACGACGTTGCTGACCAGATCGACGGTGACCGAGCCGCCCGTCTCCGGTCGCACCGGGAACGACATCCACACGTAGGTCAGCGCCGCCCCGGCGCCGAGGGCGTAGCGGTGCCGGTGGTCCCAGCCGTCCCGGCGGGACCAGCGCGACACCGCGAACACGCCGACCGCCACCACCAGGAACCAGATCGCGACGCCGATCCACTCGAAGGACAGGGTGTCGGTGACGAGGTTGTTCGGGGCCCAGTAGAGGCTGGTCGCGACCAGGCCGAAACCGCCGACGAGCCAGGGCGCGGGGGCGGGCCCGGCCATCGGCGCCAGCCGCCGTCCCCGGATGGCGAAGGCGGCGACGATCAGCGCGCCGATGACGACGCCCGCCGTGATGAACTGCGCGGGTGAGGCCATGAAGCGCTCTTCGACGTAGTTGCCGTAGAAGACCAACAACGAGCCCGCCACCCACAGCACGCCCACGACCGTCAGGCCCGGCAGTCGCAGCCACGGGGTGGTGCGGCGGTCGCGGGTGAATGCCTCGGCGATGGCGATCGGGACGCAGATGCTCCACACGGCGTGCAGCGCGATGACGACCTGGATCGCCGCCACGCTGGTTCCCAGCACGGGCACATAGGACGGACCGCTGATGTAGTCGTGGCCAGCGTAGGAGTCGTTCCACAGTAGCTGGTCTATGGGGCCCTCCTCGGCCAGCGCGTAGGCGACCGCCAGCAGCGCCATGGTGGGCCAGCCGCCGCCGAAGCGGCGTCCCAGTTCGCGCACCAGAAGCGCGCCACAGCCGTACATCGGTGCCAGGAGCACCCCGAGCGGCAGTTCGCTCAGGGTGAGGTTGCCGAGCACGAACTCGCCGAAGAACGGCGCCAACAGGAACAACCCGATCACGGGTCCGAAACGTCGCCACATGCCCCCGACCGTAGGCGCGCACGAGCCGGTTCGGGGCGTCCGAACGGCAGGTGTGGCTGGCCGACCGGCGAGGATTTCCGCCGCAGGACTGGCCGGTCGGCGACTTGCGGTCCGCCGGACGGCGCCTCGCGACAGCGCAGGTGGACCCCTAGGTAGACGAAATACCAAGACCTAGGTAGAGTGACGACCATGGTTGCGAAGATCAAGGTCACGAACACGGTGGCCCAGGTGTTGTCCTGCTTCCTGTCCGATATCGGCGCCGAACGGTACGGACGGGACATGATCAAGGAGACCGGCCTGCCCAGCGGCACGCTGTATCCGATCCTGGCGCGGCTGGAACGCGCCGAATGGCTGTCGGCCTCCTGGGAGGACATCGACCCCGAGACGGAGGGCCGCCCGGCACGGCGCTTCTACCGGCTGACCCCCGACGGCGTGGTCGCCGCCCGCGACGAACTGGCCGCCCTGCGCGACCAGCTGACCCGGGCGCTGGGACCGATCGGAAAGCCGAGGACGACATGACGGTGATCGACAGTTTCACCGAGCGCTGCCTGAAGGTCGCGGCGCGACGGTGGCCCGCCGACATGCGGGACGAACGGTATCGAGAATGGACGGCCGAGATGCACGAGATCAGAAGCGACGCGTCCACATCGGGAGGTCGGCGCGCCTGGGAACAGCTGCGGTACGCCTTCAGCCTCGCCGCCTCCCCACCGGCACCGGACGAGAACCGGGTGCCGCGCGGCTGGCGCGAGATGGCGCCGCAGCTCGGACAGCGGCTGCGGCCCTGGGCGGTGCTGTTCGGGATGGGCGTGGTCTGTTCGCTGCTGGCGGGTACGGCGCGGGGCATGGTGCCGGGGGTCCTCGGGGCGGTGACGGGAACCCACACCGACCCCAGTGGTGAGCGACCGGCGATCATCACCGTCGCGTCCGCGCTGGCCCTGCTCGGCATCATCGTCCTGACCGCGTGGCTGGGTGTCGTGATAGGACGACGCATGCCGCTGCTGCCCGACCCCCGCGGCCGCGCCGCGCGAGTGGTGTCGGTGGTCGGCGCCCCGGTGGCGGTGGGCTTGGGGCTCATCGTGATCGACGCCGGTCAGATGCTGGAGCTCACCGGCTCGGGCGCGATCAGCGCGCAGACCTGGCTGTACGGTCCGCTCCTGTGGATGGCCATGTTCGCGGTGGTCGCACTGGTCGCGGTGGCGCTGGCCAGGAGTGGCCGCTCGGGCGTCGGCCGCGCCCTCGGCATCGCGATGAGCCTGTTCGCGCTCGAGGTACTCGCCGTTCCGCTCGCCTATCTGGGAGCGGCCTCGATCGGATTCAGGCTGCCCGCCTCACCGGCGGTCGCGTTGTGGTTCCCGATGTCGCTCGTGGGCGGCCCCCTGGCGGATGAGCACCTGACCCACACGGGCGTCTCACAGGTGATGCCGATGCTGGTCGTCGCCTCGGGATTCACCCTGTGGTACGCGATCGCGGCCAGCCGGGTGCGGGTGACGGCGCCGCGACCGGCACCGAAGTTCGCCGGTTCCGCGTCGCTGATCGTCTCCCGGCCCCGGACCGGCTTCGCGCTGGCCACGGCCGCCATCGGCCTGGCCGTCTGGGCGGCCGGCCTCGCCTACGCCACCCCGGCGGGGATCGCGATGGCCGATCTTGGCGACTCCCAGTTCATGATGTGGGCATCCGAACTGCGCATCACGTCCATTGTCCTCATCTGTGTGGCGATGGGCCTGGCGATGGTCGGCCGCGGCCGACCGATCCTCACCCTCTTCGTGACGGCGAGCGGCTTGCTGGTCTCCGACACGGTTCTGGACGCGTTCGACAGGACCGGCATCACGGGCCTGGCCGGTGCGGTGGGCTTCGGGGTGGTGGTCCTCGTCGCGGCCTGGTGGCTGGGACGGACCATGCTGCTCGCGCCGCCGAGCGCGGCCATGGTGCGCCGCGGCCACATCGGCATCGCCGTGACCGCGGCGATGTGCGCGCCGTTCATCCTGACGCAGTCGACCTGGCCGGAGACCGCGTCCGAGGGCGCACCGGAAGTCCCGACCCCGGTGGTGTTCCCGGCGGTGGCCACTGTGGTCCTGGTGCTGCTGACGGCGGTCGCCGGTGTCAGTGCCGTCGCGGCGCGACAGCGTCCAGTGTCGACACCGGTCTCGGTGGCGCTCATCGGATTGCCGGTCCTGGTGTTCGGTGGTCTCGGCGTCGCGTCGGGCCAGGCCGGCCTCCCGGGATTCGGCAGCATCGTGATGCTCGGAGCACTGCTGGGGCTGCCCTACACGGTATGGGTGCTGGCGACGATCTGGTGGGACCGGGTGCGGAACCCGGGCAGGGCCGGGATGGCGTGGACCGGCATCGCGGTGGCGGCCGTGCCGGGGACCGTGGTCGTCATCGTGGTCGGTGTCATGGGGTCGACGATGGTGACCGGTCCACTGATGACGCTCCAGGGAGCCGGATATCCGGCCGACGGCGTCTCGGTGATGCCGGGGGTGATCCTGGCCGCCATCGGGCTGGGCACACTGACGTCCCGGATCATGGGGCGCGACCCCCGCCCGGACTCGGACTCACGGGCGGCGACCGCCAACACCCCGCAAGACCTCCCCCATGGACACAACCCCTATCCGGTCGCGTCCTGAGAACCGCGCACACCGGAGGACCGGGGCGCCGCTGCCTGCCAGCGGCGCCCCGGTCCGCGCGAGCGGCCCGACCACAGCGCCAGGCCGGCCGCGATCACCGCGACAGCCGTACACAGTGGCCACACCGAGGCGGGCGAGATCGCGTACGTGAACGCGCCGATCGGCGGCGCCAGCACGACTCCGCTGATGGACGCGCCGGTGTACAGGCCCTGGTAGCGGGCCAGCAGTTGCGGCGGCGCCGCGTCGACGACGTGGGCGGTGGCCGTCGTCTTGTAGAGGATCTCCCCGGCGGTGACCACGAGCATCGCGATCACCAGCACCCATGTCGACGTGCTCACCCCCAGCAGTCCGAAGCCCGCGCCCACCAACAGGTAGCCGGTGGCGATGATGCGCAGCGACGGCAGTCGCCGCAGCGCCAGGGTCACCGGGATCTCCAGGCACAGAATGACTCCCGAGCCGACGGCGATGAGGGTCGCGTACAGCCCGACGCCGTGTCCACTGTCGCGCAGGTAGACCGGCAGCGTCGAGTACAGCTGCCGGTACACCAGGTCGGCCAGCAGGACGGCGGGCAGGAACAGCAACAGCGTCCGTCCGGCCCGCAGGCTGGCCCACAGCCCGCCGTCACTCGGCGCGGCGGCCTTGCGGGTGGGGGCGGCGGGCAGCAGCCGCGCGGCCACCTGCCGCACGGTCAGCATCACCAGCGCCTGCACGACGAACAACCACGTGTACGACACCGACGCCAGCAGGGCACCCAGCGGCGGCCCGATGACGAAACCCGCGTTGGAGGCCGCCCGGGTGATGGCGATGGCGGTGCGCCGGTCCCCGGCGGGGACGGCCTCGGCGACCAGCGCCGACTGCGCCACGTCGGCGGTGCCGGTGGCGTAGGAGCCCAGCGGCATGGTCACCGCCAGCACGCCGATCGGCAGCCACGGCACGGCCAGCAGCGACAGACCGCCGATCGTGCTGGCCACCAGCATGGTCCGCCGGTGCCCGAACCGATCCGAGAACCAGCCGCCGGTGAAGGTACCGGCCAGCATCCCGGCCCCGACGGCACCGCTGATCAGCCCGGCGGCCGTCAGCGACAGCCCGCGCGGGCCGGTCAGGTACAGGAACAGGTAGACCGCGACGAAGGTGGCGGTGCCGGACACGAACCGGGCGGCGGCCAGCACCCACACGGTGCGCGGCACCCGGCTCCAGCCCGATCGCGGGGGCGGCTCGGCAGCGGGGGTCGGGGTTCGGGGTGGGTCAGCGGTCGGGGTGGGGGGCATGACGTCTCCGAGTAAGTCTCTTTTGGGAACTTACTCTATGCTTCAGTCATGCCGCGACGCACCCGACTATCCGACGGCGACTGCGCCATCGCCCAGTCGCTGGACGTGGTCGGCGAATGGTGGACACTGCTGGTCGTCCGCGACGTGGCCCGGGGACGGCACCGCTTCGAGGAACTGCGGGCGGAGTTGGGCATCTCGCGCAAGGTCCTCACCGAACGGCTGGCGACGCTGGTCGACAACGGCGTGCTGAGGCGCGACCGCTATAGCGAACATCCGCCCCGACACGAGTACCGGCTCACCGAACTGGGACACGGACTGCTGCCGGTACTGGCCGCGTTGCAGGACTTCGGCGACCGCTGGCTGCTGGGCGACGGCAGCCTCACCGCGACCGCTGAGCCCGGCTCGGCCGAGGCCGCGCGGATGCACGCCCTCAAAGGCACAGCTGTGCCCGAAGTGGACGGTATCGACCCGATCGCCGCCACCGGGCTCACGGTCCTGTACTTCTACCCCGCCACCGGACTTCCCCACGCCGCCAGCATTCCCGGCGGGCCCGGCTGCACTGTGGAGTCGTGCACGTACCGGGACCGGCTCGACGCGTTCACGGCGCTGGGCGCCACCGTCCACGGTGTCAGCACCCAGCGCCCCGAGGAACAGGCCGCCTTCGCCCGGACCAACCGGATCCAGTTCCCGCTGTTCTCCGACGCCGAGCTGCGGTTGGCCACCGCGCTGCGGCTGCCGACGTTCCGGGCGGCCGGAGTCCGGCGGATCAAGCGGCTGACGCTCATCGTCGACGCCGACCGCCGGATCCGCGAGGTGCTGTACCCCATCCCGGACGCGGGCGGCAGTGTCGCCGACGCGCTGGCCGCCTGCCGCGAGCTCGTCGGGACCTAGGTCGCTTCGCGGCCGCCGAGCGGCTAGATCGCCACGGCGGTACCGGTGACGCCGATGCCGGTGTCTGGCTCGGCGGGCACCGTGACCGTGATCGTGCCCGGACGGCCCAGGTCCTGGCCCTGGTAGACGGTGAGGCTGGCCGGGGTGTCGACGAGCTTCAGCTCCCGCAGATAGCCGCCGAAGGCTGCCGCGGCGGCGCCGGTGACCGGGTCCTCGACGATGCCGCCGGGCGGGAACGGGTTGCGGGCGTGGAAGACCGTGTCCGACTCGCGCCACACCAGGTCGACGGTGGTCCAGTCCTCGCGCTCCATCAGCTTCGACAGCGCTTCGAAGTCGTAGTCCAGGTCGGACAGTCGCTGTCGGGTCGCGGCGGCGATGATCGGGTGCCGGGCGCCGGCGTAGGCCACCCGCGGCGGCAGCTGCGGGTCCAGATCCGAAGCGTCCCAACCCAAAGCCGACAGGATCTGGTCCAGGTTGTCGGACGGCAGTTCCTCACTCGACGGCGGGGCACTGACCAGTGTGGCCACGATCGAGCCGTCGGTGTCCCGGTCGGTGGACACGGTGATGACCCCGGCCCTGGTGTGCAGCGTCAGCTCCCCCACCCCGTGCCGTTCGGCGTAGGCGACCGCCGTGGCGATCGTGGCGTGCCCGCAGAACGGCACCTCGGCGAGCGGGCTGAAGTACTTCACGTCCAGTTCCCCGTCGGGACGCGGGAAGACGAAGGCCGTCTCGGAGTAGCCGATCTCGGCGGCGGTGGCCAGCATCGCGGCGTCGTCGGCACCCGTCGCGTCCAGGACCACCCCGGCACGGTTGCCACCGGCCGGGTCGGTGCTGAACGCCGTATAACGCAGAATTTCCATGCTTAGACATTAATCGACCCGGGTTCCCGAACAGCGGTTCCGGGGGTGTCGGCCTCACCTCACCGTTCGCGGGAATAGCACGCCTGCACGTGAACCGGTAACATGCAGTCATGACATCACTTCGCCGAGGAGCGCTCGCCAGCGATAGCCCCCGAGCCCGGCTGGCGGAGCTCGGGCTGTCGTTGCCCCACGTAAGTCCGCCCAAGGGCTCCTATGTTCCGGCCGTCCGCAGTGGAAACATGGTGTATGTCGCCGGGCAGGTGCCGTTGACCGACGGCAGACTCGTCGCGGCCGGGAAGGTCGGCGCCGAGATCAGCCCGGAACTGGCGGCGGACCTGGCCCGCCAGTGCGGACTGGCCGCACTGGCGGCCATCGACGAGGTCGCCGACCTGGACGAGGTGGCCCGGGTGGTCCGCGCGATCGGCTACGTCGCCTGCGCCCCGGGCTTCATCGACACCCCCGGCGTGGTCGCCGGGGTCGGCGACCTGCTCGACGACCTGTTCGGGGACTCCTCGCCGTGTATGCCGGTCGGGGTGCCGTGCCTGCCGCTGAACTCGCCGGTCGAGATCGAGCTGACCGTCGAACTCAGCCCCAGGTGAGCAGTTCGCCGGTGTCGGTGAGTCCGACGGCGAAACCCAGCGCTATCCGGCGGGCCGACCTGCTGGGCCGCACCGCGTGGAAGTAGCCGGGGTCGAGCAGGATCGCCTCGGCCGCCCGGGGTTTGATCTCGAAGGACTCGACGTCACCCACGACGGATTCGTGATAGCCGTAGGAATCCGGCAGCCGGTAGTTCTCGTCCTGCGGCTGCCAGCGGTGCCGCCACATCACGGTCTCGCCGCCCTCCTCGGGCATCGTCAGGTACAGGTTGAACGCGAACTGGGCGATCAGGTTGGCGTCCAGCAGACCGTCGGAGTACTCGCGCCGGGAATCGTCGAAGTGGACCTGGAAGCCCTGGTTGGGTTCCCGGGCGACACCGGGCCCCATGGGCTTGCCGTCGCGGGTGCCGACCCGCACCGCCTTGGGCCAGTCGGTGCCGAGATTAGCGCGGCACAGGTGGAACGGGTCGAAGTTCAGACCCAGGTCGAGCCAGTTCTTGCGGTCGGTCTCGATGGCGTCCCAATAGGAGTCGTCGACGCCGCCGTCGAGCCGGTGGTCACTGACACCGACGCCGAAGCGCATCACCTGCGGGTAGACGCGCGCCGAACCGTAGGACTCGAACTCCACGGCCAGCAGCGCCTGGAGAATCTCGTCGCATGTGGATTGACTTAAGAACTCGGGGACCCGGATCGCGGCGTGGCGACCCGCGGCCAGCGCGGCGATGTCCTCACGCCGGAACGCTTCGGCGGTAACGGGTGTGAAGAACGGATCGTGACTGTTGACGTTACTCATCGGTCACCTGCTTACCGTGTGAATAGCCGGGCCACCAGGCTAACACGCAGGTAACTGAGCGTCATCGATCCATTATGTACTCGCGGACGGGTATTGAAGCGAATGAACGGCCGGGACTAGTTCCCGCCGTGGGCCTTGAACACGTACTTGGCATCCGTTTCCAGAGCTAGGTAATCGGCCCGCAACGCCTCAAGGGCGTCCCGCCGCCGACGCTCGGTGCGACACTCGGCTTCACTGACGGACATGGAATCCCAGTATTGTCGGATATCCGACTCCTCGTGGGCGGCACTCATGGTGCGCTCCTTCAAAATGCGGTAGCCATTTCTCGGGTGTGACAAACGATACAGCACTATCCGACGATTCTGTGTCATACCCCTGTCACACAAACGATTTCCGTCCCCG
This sequence comes from Stackebrandtia nassauensis DSM 44728, assembly GCF_000024545.1. GTDB lineage: Bacteria > Actinomycetota > Actinomycetes > Mycobacteriales > Micromonosporaceae > Stackebrandtia > Stackebrandtia nassauensis. The sequence continues at coordinate 1,751,301 of NC_013947.1, read as the reverse complement.
CGGACATTCCGGCCAAACCGAACACCCTAGGCCCCTTGGCGCACTTGGACAATGCGCTCCAGCGCCAGCGACAGCCGCTGGAACTCCGGGGCGTCGGCGCGGTCGCCCGCGTCGGCGAGCGCCTCGCGCAGCACGGACTCGGCTTCGTCCAGTTTGTCCTGCTCCACCAGGCTCTGCGCGAGACTGCGCACCACGAACAGGGTCTCGGGCGTGGTGCGGGGCCAACGCCGGTAGCGGATCACGAGGATCTCGCGCAGCATCGCCTCGGCCTCGGCCACCCAGCCCAGATGCAGCTTCACCCGCGCCAGACTGTGCCGGACCACCATCGTGTCGGAGTGTTCCGGTCCCCAGGCACGGATCTCGGCGTCGGTGACGTCCCGCAGCAGCGGCTCGGCCTCGACCCAGCGGTGCTGTTCCAGGATGGCGCGCGCGTGCTTGTGTCTACTGGCGAGGGTCTCGGGGTGGTCCATGCCGTGCAGTGCGGCGCGTGCCTCGACCACCTGCCACAGTTCGGTTTCGGCGACGCGCAGGTCACCGCGTTCCAGGGCCACCCGCCCCACCTCGTGCCGGATGGCGAGGATCCGCTCGTCGTCGACACCGATGCCGAAGGACTCGCAGGCGTCCACGATCGGGTTGAGGAGTTCGGCCGCGGGTTTGAGCAGTCCGGTCGCGATCAGGTATCTGCCGGTCTTGCGGGCCAGTTGCAGCACCGGCGTGAGCAGCCGCGGGCCGGTGTCGGGCCGGGACAGCACCGTGCGGACGATCTCCAGGGCGTGCGGTGTGACCACCCGCCAGATCGGCCAGCTGTCGGGGTCGTCGGGATTGGCGCCCGCGACCGCCGTCAGCAGCATCGACAGCGCGAGCTCGTAGTAGTCGTCGTGGTGGCGCTTGAGCTCGGGATCCTCACGCAGCGTCGCGTAGATCAACGGGTGCATGGACAGCACGTGTGACAGTTCCTCCGCGCCGACACCGCGTCCGCTGTGGATGTCCACGAGGCCCAGTTGTTCCAGTCCCTCCACGGCCGCCGACCAGGAACCGCCCCGGTCCTCGGTGAACAGCGCCGAGGCCTTGTACTGGTTGGTGTTCAGCAGCACCACGTAGGGAATCGGCGCGGTGCTGAAGCAGGCGAACAGTTTCAGAAGCGGCGCCGCGTTGCCCATTCCCCGGTCCCGCAGCAGGTCCAGCGACATCGACAGGACGCTGCTGGTGCGATCCGGCCCCAGCGGGCCGCTCACGTCAGTCATGGTCGTCTCCTGACGGCGGTGGTGAGCGCCGGTTCAGTTCCCGGAGGTAACCGTCGAAATCAATGATTCCACTTTGGCCTCGCCCGTCGCTCCGTACGGATTTCAGGTATTTCGCCGTCTGGAAGATCAGCTCGGGGTTACCGCCCAGCTGCCGCGACAGCCGGGCGGCGCCGTCGAAGCTGCCGCCGTCCTCGCCGACCATGTTGACCAGCATCCGCGCCCCATCGGTGTCGGACAGCGGTGGTACCACCAGCAGGCTGTTCCAGCGTTCCCACATCGCCGGGTCCGCCACCCGGCTGGTCACGATCACCATGCCGGTGCCCGTGACGGGTTCGCGCAGCCAGCCGGTCCCGTCGGGCACCGGACGTTCGTCGGTGCCGAGCTTGCGGGGGTCGTCGGCGTTGTCGAACACCAGCAGCCACGGTTCGGCCCGCTGGTTGAGGTACTCCCACACCAGGTCGGGAGCGCTGCGCTGCCCTCCCCAGGCCCGGGCGATCTCCAGTTGCGGCATGTCAAGGTGCTCGGCCACCTCCCGCATTCGGGAATTGATGCGGTCCATGGATACCCACCAGACCTTGGCGCCAAGCTCCCGGGCCCGGTGCGCTCCCTCCAGGGCGATGCGGGACTTGCCGATCCCGCCGGGTCCGGCCAGCACCCGCACCCGGTGGCTGGACTGGTCGGCGAACACCTCCGACAGCAGTTGGTCGCGGCCGACCAGCTGGGTGTTGCGGCGCCCGAACGGCGGCAGCGTCAGTTCCTGTTCCGCCGGTGCCGGTTCGACGACCACCGGACGGGCCACACTGGAGTTGCGGCGCGGGGCCAGCACCTCGTCGAGTTCCTTGCGGAAGATGCGGTACGCCGACAGTTTGTCGTCGCTGACCTGGATGATCGAGCTGTGGTCGCCGTCGACGGTGCGGCGGTTCTCGGCCGGGAACAGGCCGTGGGCGATGTGGGCCTTGACGACCCGGTCCTCGACACCGGCACACGCGATGATCTTGATCGGACAGTGGTCCTTGTCGTGTTCGGTCGCCCTGACCACCCGGTCCAGGACGGCCTCCTGCACCTCCATGCCGTTCTCGGTGAGCGGCAGCAGTTCCGCCTCCTGCGGGTTGCGCCATCCCAGGGTGCGCACCAGGTCGCGCATGGTCCGCTGGTAGTCGGAACCGAAGTTGGGGCACGCGTACATGACGATGCGCTCGATCTGCCGCAGCTCTTCTCCCCGGTCGTCCTTGAGCATCCGGGCCAGGAACCGCTGCGTGATGAGCCCGCCCATGCTGTGGGTGACGACCACGGTCGGCGCGTCACTCAGCTCGTACAGCAGGAACGTGCCCAGGCGGTCGGCCAGGTTGTTCAGGCTCGGGATCTCCTTGTACACCTTGCGTCGCAGCGGCGAGTAGTACGAGAACCGGTGCACCCGGACGTGGCCGGGTACCTCGGGGTCGTCGGCGATGCGGGAGGCGAACGACTCCCACACCGCGTCGGAGGAGAACAGTCCGTGGACGAACACCACATGCAGTGGGGTGTCCTCCGGCATCAGCGACCTCCATGGACAAAGGACCGGGGGTTTTCAGCCCGTGACATAGAACGACACAGCTACACCCGTCGATGAGCTCGCCGTTGACGCCATTAAACACCGCCGCCCTCGCGGCCCCGAGGACAGGCTTGATCACTGTGTCGGGCTACCAGGCCCACGCCTCCGGACCCGGGCCGCCCTTGCCGACCGGCGGGAAGAGTTCATCCAGTTTGTCCAGTTGCTCGTCGTCGAGCTGGACGTCGAGGCAGCCCAGGGTGCTGTCGAGCTGCTCGATGGTGCGCGGGCCGACGATCGGCGCGGTGACCGCCGGACGGGTCAGCAGCCAGGCCAGACCGACGTCGGCCGGGTCGTGGCCGAACTCCTCGCAGAACTTCTCCCACGCCGCCAGCTGCTCCCGGTTCTCCTCCACCCGTTCGTTTCCGGGCCCGGTGGCACTGCGTCCGGCCTTGCCCTCGGCGATCTTGCGCAGCGCGCCGGACAGGGCGCCGCCGTTGAGCGGCGACCAGGGCAGGAAACCGATGCCGTAGGCCTCGGCGGCGGGCAGCACCTCCAGTTCGACGGTGCGCGCCATCAGGTTGTACAGGCCCTGTTCGCTGACCAGACCGAGGCTGTTGCGGCGGTTGGCGGCCTCCTGCGCGGCGACCAGGTGCCAACCGGCGAAATTGGACGATCCGACGTAGCGGATCTTTCCCTGTGACACCAGCAGGTCCATGGCCTGCCAGATCTCCTCCCACGGCGTGGAGCGCTCGACGTGGTGCATCTGGTACAGATCGATGTAGTCGGTCTGCATGCGCTTGAGCGACGCCTCGCAGGCCGCGATGAGGTGCCGGGCGGACAGGCCGCGGTCGTTGGGGCCGTCGCCCATCGGGCCGTATGCCTTGGTAGCCAGCACCACGGCGTCGCGACGGCCCTCACCCTTGGCGAACCAGGTGCCCAGCACCTTCTCGGTGATGCCCTCGCCGCGCTGCCAGCCGTAGACGTCGGCGGTGTCGAAGAAGTTGAGGCCGCGCTCCAGCGCGGCGTCCATGATGGTGTGACTGTCCGCCTCGCTGGTGATGGGACCGAAGTTCATCGTGCCCAGACACAGTGGGGACACCTTGAGGCCGGTGCGGCCGAGATTCACATACTCCATGGCCCTGATCCTCGCACCGCGATTCAGGCCGGTGCGGTCCCGGGGCCGGTCCACACCTCGGCGGCGGTCAGGAACGCCGAGGCCGACGGCCGCTCGGGGGTGCCCTCGCGCCGCACCGTCCCGGGCACGGGTTTCCCGCCTATGTGGACCTGGGCTTCGGCGACCGGGGCCAGCACGAGCGACAGGCCGTGGGGACGGCCGCCGAGGTCGAAGGAGTCGGTGGCGAAACCGCGCACGTCCAGCACCCCGGAGGCTTCGATGGTCACGTCCGCCGCCGAGACGCTCATGCCGCTGGCCAGGTCGATGTCGATGGTCACGGCCGCGTTCTCCACCTCACCGCGGTTCCAGTCGAGCCCCTCGGCTTCGGGGAAGTGCCGGGTGAAGTCGTCGGACACCCACGCGGCCAGTTCGGGGTTCTCGCCGATCACCCGCACCCGTCCGGCGTGCCACAGCACCAGGACGTTGCCGCGTCCCCGCAGCGACCAGTCCACAATCCACACCGAGGCGGCGACGGTGACCTCCCCGTCGTCGAAGAGCCGCACGAACGGGTTGGCGCCGACGAGTATCACCTGTGGAGACATGTCGGCAAATCTAGCTCAGGAGTACTCGAACGCGGTCCCGTGCGTGCGGGCCCGGTACACCGAGAACCCGGCGTGGATGACGACCGGGTTGCCCTCGGTGACGCGCAGCGACAGCGACAGCCGAAGCCGCGGGCAGTTCCCGAGCTGGGATTTCTCGATGTAGAGCGTGTTCGTGGACGTCCAGTGGTGTTTGGCGGTGGAGATGTAGCCGTTCTTGGCGGGGCTCTTCAGGTCGGCGCCGCAGGCGGTGCCGTCCTCGTTGAGGAGTTTCGCGACCACCTGGGTGGTCACCTTGCTGCCACTGTTGCCCGGCGAGCCGCCGTCGCAGATCGACGAACCGGCCTTGCAGGTGGTGAGGTTGGTGTCCTGCACGACCGCGAGCTTGGGTTCGGAAGTCGTTGGGCGGTAGGTGAACCCGAGCGTGGTGACGGACTGGCCCGCCTTGACGGTGCGTTCGCTCTCGGCCGGGAGCGTCCAGCGCTGGCTGGCGGGGTAGACCCGGTGGGCCAGGCTCGCGCCCGCCGGGACCCGCATCGTCACCTCGCGTCCGTCCACGATGATGGTGGAATAGCTGGTGACCAGCACTTCGCAGGTGTAGTCACCGGCGGCGGGGGCGACGAAGGTCCACCGCAGCGTGGCGGTCAGCTTCTTCTCCCCGGGCGGCACCAGGTTGGCGGCCCAGTAGGTGCCGCGTTCGCCATCCAGCGCGGTTCCGTCGCGGTGACGGCACTCCAGCGAGAACGTGGTGCCGATGTTGTCACCGGAGCCCAGCGGGGTGACGTTCTCGGCGGCCAGGTCGCGGGCCCACAGGTACACCGCCTGCCCCTTGTCGGCGGAGATGTCGACGCTGACGCCGGGGATCGGTTTGGAGGTGTCGGCGTGCCGGGTCACCGGGTACTCGTAGGCGGGCGCGCCGCGAGTGGTCTCGGAGCTGGCCGTGGTGCTGGCCCACAGCACCGCCAGCGGCACGGTGACCAGGACGGTGGCGACGGCGGCGAGGCGTGTGACGGCACGGCGCATGACGGGCTCCTCAGGCGGGGGCATTCATGGATATCGGGGCGGTCCATAATTCGTCCGTGGTCGATTTCCAGCGGGTCGCCGACGACGTGCACGTGCTGCGGTATCCGGTGCTGGACGTCAACTGCGTGCTGGTCCTGGGCAGGGACCGGGCGCTGCTGGTGGACACGCTGTCGACCGCCGGGCAGGCGCGGGAGCTGGCGGCGGCGGTGCGGCGCCTGACGTCGTCGCCGGTGGTCGTGGTCAACACGCACGACCACTTCGACCACTGGTTCGGCAACCACACGATCGCGGAACAGCTTGGGGCCGTTGACTTCTGGGCGCACGAGTCGGCCATCGCGGTGGACGCCGACCACGCCGAGTCCCGTGCCGCCGCCCGGCGCGCCTGCGTGAAGCTGGCGCCCGAGATCGCCGACGAGGTCGGCGACCTCGAACTGCTGACCCCGAACCGTCCGGTGACCGACGAGGCGACGATCGACCTGGGTGGACGGTCGGTACGGCTGTGGCACCCGGGCCGCGCGCACTCGCACGGGGACCTGATCGCCTTCGCGGGCTCGGTGACGATCGCGGGCGACCTCGTCGAGGAGGGCGCACCGCCCAGTGTGGGCAGCGACGCGGACGCGGCCCACTGGTCGCGGGTGCTGGAGCGGCTGGCGCCGATGATCGAGGGCCCGGTCATCCCGGGACACGGCGCGATCGTGGACGCGGCTTTCGTTACGCGACAAGCACAGCAGCTGGCGGACTAGCTCGGCACCGACGTCGTGGCGCGGGCGTCGCCGCGTCGGACGCGGCACGCGCGACGTCGCGGCGGCCGCATCGCCACCGCCGTGCAAGCTCGGCCGCGCCGCGTCGTCACCGTCCTATCGCAGCAGCCCCGCCAGCTGCCGTAGCGCGGTGCGGATCCGCTCGACGCTCAGCCCCTGATCGCGCTGGTGCCGATAGACGTCGGGAGCCAGCGGCGCCAGCAGCGTGTCGGTCAGCGCCTCGGGATCGTCCACTTCGGCCTCCCGCGCCAGCGACATGACGTGAGCGCGCCAGAAACCGTAGGCACCGGTCGCGAACCGCGCCGCGCCGGTCTCGGCCCCCAGCACCAGATGCCCGTGCCGCTCCAACAGCTCCACCATCGCCGCGTAGAACGCCGCCAAGCGCTCGACCGGCTCCGCCCCCGGCCCCAGCGGCGGCGGCCCGCTGATCAGCTCGCCCTGCAGTCGCGACTCGTGTTCGTCGAGCAGCGCCACCGCGATCGAGGCCACATCGGGATAACGGCGATACAGCGTGCCCCGCCCCACCCCGGCGGCCTTGGCGATCTCGTCCATGGTGATGCCCCGGGCGTCGGCGGCGGCGAACAGCTCGGCGGCGGCGGCCAGGATCTTGGCGCGGTTGCGAGCGGCGTCAGCCCGCTCGCGGGGCGGGTTCTCGGCGCCGACCTGGAGCTCGGGGCGCTGTCGCATGCATCACTCCTCCCGTAAGTGGACACTGCGTCCGCTTGGCGCTAGCGTAGCAGCCATCAAACGGACACACTGTCCACTTACGCAAAGGAACCCTCGATGACCACCCTGCTTCGCGTCGACTCCAGCCCCCGCGACAACTCGATCAGCCGCGCGCTCGGCGACGCGTTCGAGCGCACCTGGCGAGCCGCCCACCCCGACGGCCGCGTGCTCACCCGCGACCTGGCCCGCGTCCCGGTGCCGTTCATCGACGCGGCCTGGACCGAGATCTGCGACCACCTGCTGGCCCACCGCATCACCGATCTGGACCGGCTGTCCGAGGCCGCCCGCACCCCGGACCAGAAGCGCGCCTGGGCCATTGTGGAACCGCTGCTGACCGAGCTGCGGGCCGCCGACGTCGTGCTGATCACCACGCCCATGCACAACTTCTCGATCCCGGCGGTGCTGAAAGCCTGGCTGGACCAGGTGACCTTCCCACGCATGTCGCTGGCGGGCAAGCGTTTCGTGGTCGCCACCGCTCGCGGCGGGGCCTACTCCCCCGGCGCCCCGAAGGCGAAGTTCGACTACCAGGAACGGTATCTGCGCGACTTCTTCGCCGGTCACTTCGCCGTGGACGACGCCCGCTTCGTCAACGCCGAGCTGGCCAACGCCCGCGTCGACCCGCTGCTGGCCGACCACCGCACCACCCACGAATCGTCCTACGCGGACGCGATCGCGACGGCCGCCGAACTCGGAGGGAAGTACTGACATGGGCTGGCTGCTGCTCATCGCCGCGGGCGTCGTCGAGGTCGCCTTCTCGCAGAGCATCAAACCGACGAACAACTTCAGCAGACCGCTGCCGACGCTGCTGTGCTTCGCGCTCGGGGCGGCCTCCATCTACCTGCTGTCGCTGGCGATGGAGACCATCCCGGTGGGCACCTCCTACGCGGTCTTCACCGCGATCGGCGCGGTGGGCGCCATCGTCCTCGGCGTCATCGTCCACAAGGACCCGATGACCTGGGCACGGGTGGCCTCACTCGCGCTGATCGTCGGCGGGGTCATGCTGGCCCGCGCCACCACCACGGCGGCCGAGTTACGCCGCCGCCCGCGCCAGGAACCCGGGCCACTCACGGGAAGCCCCACGGGTGGCCCACCAGGCGACGGCGATGTACAGCACCTGTTCGGGGATCCGGATCAACAGCGGCGTGGCGGGATCGCCGTTGAGCGACACGTCGTTGAGCGCGGCATGGATGTTGGCCGGGGTCATCACCACGAACAACAGGATCAGCGCCATCCCGGCCAGCCAGCGGGTCCGGCCCAGCACCAGCCCGACGGCGGCGGCCAGCTCCAGCACGCCGGTGACGATCACCATCACCTCGGGAAACGGCACGAACGGCGGAATCATCGCGACCATGTCCGAGAACCCCGGCATGGCCTCGACACTGTCGGGCATGAAGTGGGCCGAGGCGGTCATCAGCAACATGACGGCCATGGCGTGCGCGGCACTGACCGGCCACGACGCGAACCGTCTGACCCCCACGACCCCCAGCCCCCGAAAGACCAACAGGGCGACGAGGAGAACGAACAGGGTGGTCTCACCAAGCAGGGCGTCTAGCATCGGGCACTCCTAGAATTACAGATAGTGGAACTCTCTACTATCGGATAGTACCCCTATCCAGTTTCGCCGTCCAGTGTGACGCCCACCGCCTCACCCGGCCACCAACACCGGCTGATAGAACCCACTGTCGGCAGGCGCCAGCCACTCCAACCGGCTGAACCCGGCCCGCGAGGCCAGCTCACCGAGCTCCTCCCGCGTCAACGCCCACAACCGCGAGACCCGCCGCCGCATCCGCCACTCCCCTCGCGAGCCGCGAAGCTGGAAGTGCTCGAAGTCGTAGCGATCACCATGGCGGTCCCAGTGCCACAGCTGGAACGTGACGCACCACTGCCCGTCCCGCCGCGACAGCTGCGGCGGCGTCCGCCGCGGCCGACTCCGCCGCGCCTCGTCGTAGTCGCGGACGCTCAGGATCAGCCTGCCGCCGCCGCGCAGCACCCGCCGCGTCTCCCGCAACGCGGTGACGACCCCGTCGGCATCGAGCACATGGCACAGTGCGTTGTCGACACACAGCACCGCGTCGAAGCTGTCGTCCAGGAACGGCAGCGCCCGCATGTCGGCGGCGGCGGTCGGCAGCGCCACGCCACGGGCGGCGGCCTCCCGCCGGGCCCGGGCCACCGAGGCCGGACTGATATCGGTGCCGGTGACGTGAAAGCCGAGGGCGGCCAGGCCGAGCGCCTGGGTGCCGATGCCGCACGAACAGTCCAGTATCGTCTGTCCAGCCTCGCCCAGCAGCGCCGCGAAGACTCGTGCCTGCCGGGCTATCGAGGCGTCCCAGTCGGCGAACATGCCGTCATAGGCTTCGGCGAAGTCGTCGTAGAACTCGCGCGGGTTTGACATGGGCGTGAGTGTGACGGACACTCGCGGCAACCGCATCCGACATAACGAGGCAGGAATGGGCGACGAGAACTCCCGGATCGAGACGCTGGACAAGCAGCTGGCCGCGCTGTTGCGCAAGGCGACGGACGAGCAGCGGCGGGCCGCCGCGCTGGCGATCTGTTCGCTGGCGGCGCATCGCACCAAACTGGACGATTCGCGGGTCGATGTCGCGCGGGAGGCGCTGGCGGGCGGGACGGTCGGGGACTGCCCGGAGCGGGAAGCGGTGGTGAAGCTCGCGATCGAGTGGGACGAGCAGGCGTGGGCGGTACAGGAGACCGACACCGCCGAGTACCAGCGGGCGTTCGCCAAGGCGCGGGCCGCCGCCGGTTTCGAGTCGGCCTTCGATCCGGATTCGTATGTGGCGGCGGGAGAAGCCGCGTACGAGGCGAGTTACGCGATCGGGGACGCCGAGACGGTGCGGGTGGCCGTGGCAAAAATACTTTCCTGAGCCGCGATGAGTTCGGCGAGCCCGATCCGTCTAGTCCAGTGACAACCGAAGAAGGAGCTGGACATGAACGAGCAGACCATCCCGCCGCCGGACGCGGAGCTGCACGCGCTGGACCGACTGGTGGGGATCTGGCGGATCTCCGGCGGGGCCGAGGGCACGACGAGCTTCCGGTGGATGGAGGGCGGCCGGTTCCTGATCCAGGAGGGCGAACTGTCCCGGGACGGCAGGGAGTTCAAGGTCCTGGAGATCATCGGCCGTGAGAAGCCCTGGGGTGCCAAGGAACCCGGCAGTCAGATCAAGTCCCGGGCCTATACCGACCTCGGCGACACGCTCGACTACGTGTACGAGGTGGACGGTGAGGTCGTGACGGTCTGGGCCGGGGCCAAGGGCTCGCCGACGTTCTGCAAGATCACCGTCAGCCCCGACGGCCAGACCATGACGTCCGGCTGGGAGTGGCCCGGCGGTGGCTACAAGGCCGAGGCCACCCGGATCGCCTAGCCCCGTTTGGAGTGCCAGTCGCGCAGGACCGCGCCGACGTCGACCGTGCGCAGTGGCACCGGGGGGCCGTCGACCGGACCCAGCTGGGCCTTGCGGATCTGGTCGTTGAGTTCGGCGACCGCCTGCCGCACCTCGGCCTCGGTGCGCAGTTTCGCGACCGTCTCGCCGATACCCTGGGCTTCCTTGCGCAGCCGCAGCGTCGTGGGCAGCACCGACGCGCCGGCGCTCTCGCGGCGCATCTTCTCGCGCAGCCACCAGTCCTCGGGCAGGTGCTCGCCCGCGCCCGGCAGCGGCTTGCCCGCTCCGGGCAGGTTCTCGAAGTCACCGCGCTCGGTGGCCTGGCGAATCTCGCGCTCGATGCGCTGTTCGATTCGTCCGTCCATGCTGAACACCGCCTTTCACGATCACGTCAGGGACGATTAGGGTAACCATGCCTTACTATTCGGGCGGTTGCCAAGGGGCGCCAGCGTTATCTTCGCCATCAAAACCGCACGAAAGTCGCGAATAGTGAGGGTGTCGTCTATCGATAGTGGCCATGCCGCGGCCACACGCCACGTCCACCGGGAATGCCGCGTTCTTGCCGTACGGGTCGGGAAGCGCCTCACCGTCGCGCCAGCGCATGGGAACCGTGGGGGCCTGCCGTAGCGGTGTATTAACGCATCGTTCGCCCTCGATTGTCTTCGAAGTCGTTATCTCCCTTGGTGTCCGATTAGTTACATAGTTGTTCACGCGCACGCAATCGAAGTAAATCAATGCGTTTTGCCTGGTAACCCACCATTGACTCCACACAGCGCCTAACCACTGTGGAGGAGACATGAGAGCCCGACGCAAGGTGGCGACCGGCTTCGCCATCCTTACCATCGCCCTTCCGTCCCCCGCCTACGCCTCGGCCGCCAACGCGGACATCGGCGACATCCCCGAGGGAACCAGCGCCCGCAAGGTCATGCTCATCGACATCGACGGGGTCCGTTGGGACAAGCTCAAGCAGGTCGACACCCCCAACATCGACGCGCTCGCGTCGGCGGGGCAGATCGGTCCGTCCTATATCCACGGTACCGACGTCGCCCGCACCGACTCCGGCCCCGGACACTCCAACATCCTCACCGGTACCTGGCCCGACAAGCACAGGGTGAAGGACAACTCCTTCTCCGGCAACAACCTGGACTCCTACCCCGATGTGCTGTCCCGGTTGGAGACGGCCAAACCGGAGCTGTCGACGTTCTCCATCCTGGACTGGCAGCCCATCAACGAGAACATCATCGGCTCCCCGGACGCGAAGATGCGGCAGTCCACCGAGGGCGGCGCCCGCGCCTCGGACCGCCGCTCGACGGACACGGTCGTGGAGGCGCTGTCGCGGCACAACCCCGACGTGGGTTACGTGTACTTCCACGAACCCGACGAGATGGGCCACGACGTCGGCTCCAGTTCCCCGGAGTACCTGTCGGCCATCGAGCACGTCGACGCGCAGATCGGCCGCATCGTCGACGCGGTCAAGGCCCGCGACAGTTACCCCGAGGAGGACTGGCTGTTCCTGGCCACCACCGATCACGGCTTCAGCTACGACGAGCACGGCACCAACCGGCACCGCACCCGCGAGGTCTGGACGCTGGCCGCAGGCGGCGACATCCCCGTCACCAGGACCGCGACCCGGCAGTGGCGGCAGGTCGACATCCCGCCGACGGTGTTCAAGCACCTGGGGATCACGCCGAACCCGTCCTGGGGCTGGGACGGCGTCCCGATCGGCACCGCCTCGCGCGATCCCTTCGACACGCTGAAGAGCAGTCTGCGCAAGGCGGTCGACGAACCCGCCAAGCCGGACAACCTGCTCGGCTTCACCAAGTACATGCCCTCGGGCTGGTCGGTGGAGGAGAAGACCCCGGCGGTCGGGGTCACCGAATACCGGGGCTGGTCGTTGATGACCGGGCAGTTCTGGGCCACCTCGCAGTCGGACCAGGGCCGGGAGTCGTTCTTCCGGGGTCGTGACGTCATCGCCGTGGCCGACGCCGATGAGTGGAACGACAAGGGCGATCCGGTCTCCGACGGCAAACGGCTGGACTCGACGCTGCTGTCGCCCTGGCAGAACGTCCAACCAGGAATGTCCATCAAGGTCAGCTACCTGAGCCACTACCGGCAGGTCGACCGGGACGCCGATCCGCAGAAGGCGCAGCTGGTGCTGCGCTTCGACGACGGCACCAAGTCGGTGCTGTGGAGCCGCAAGTCCTCCAGCGGCGACGCCTTCGACATCAGCAAGTCGGAGTCGTTCTCGGCGCGGATCCCGGCCGGGGTCGAGAAGGTGCGGGTCGGCTGGCGGATGTACGACGCCGCCAACAACTTCTACTGGGCCTTCGACGATCCCCGCATCACGGTGGCGTGACGGACGGACGCGTACTTGCCGCGGCCCCTGGCGGGGGTCGCGGCAAGGGCGTACGCGCGGCCTATGAGTAGGGGGACGCGGCGTCCAGCGCGCCGGTCATGATCGCGTCCCGGTTGATGGGCCACAGCGAGCTGTCGAGGCAGGAGTAGGCGGGCAGGAAGCCGCCGCACTGTCCCGAGCCGCCGCCGACCTCGTAGGTGAAGCTGGCGATCCCGAAGGCGCCGTAGGTGAAGTCGTCGGTGGTGCCGCTGGCCAGGTAGCCGACGGTCCCGGCGGCGTTGCCGACCCGGTAACCGTTGGAGGCGGCCATCCGCTGTCCCAGCGAACGCAGCGCGGAGTCGTTGGGCGGGCGGGTGGTGGTGTAGCCCCACGGGACGATGATGTAGTTGCCGTAGCTGTGCAGCGAGATCATCACGTCGCGGGTGTTGGCGGGCGCGGGGTCGGTGTCGCCGGGGCCGCGCTGGTCGGGGTGGATCTTGGCGAAGAAGCCCTCAATGGCGGCGATCTCCGGTTCGGAGCCGCGCCGCGGGCCCTGGTAGGTCTCGGCGCAGGGCTGGCTGGAGGCGCCGCCCCACTTGTGGGTGTGGTTGCGGTTGAGGTCGACGCCGCGCTGGGTGCCGGAGCAGCTGCCGTAGGTGTTGTTGGCGTTCTTGCGTTGCAGCCTCGGCGAGTTGCCGCCGGAGGCGACGATGTCGACGCCGTCGGGGTTGACGATCGGCACCACCCACACCTCGGTGGAGTTGAGCAGCTGGGTGACCTTGGCGTTGGAGCCGTAGCCGTTGGCCAGGTAGTCGATCCAGCGCCAGGTGATCTCTCCGGTGGCTATCTCGCGGGCGTGGATCTGGGAGATGATCGAGATCCGGGGCTTGGTCGAGTTGGGTGACAGCTGGCAGTCGCCGGGCTGCCGGTTGGTCAGGCAGATCGCCTTGATGTCGTGTCCGCCCTGGCCGACGGTCTTGCGCCAGGAGTTGCCGATGTCGTAGACCTGCGCGAGGTTCGGTTTGGCGGCGGCGACGTCGTCGAGGTGCTTGAGGTGCAGGTCGGGGGTCTTGTAGCCGCCGTAGTAGGTGCCGAAGGCGTCGGCCTTCGCGGAGGGTTCGACGTCCTTGTAGACGGTGTCGACGTAGCGGGGCTCGAAGCCGCGGTCGCGCAGCTTCTTGGCGACCCTGCGGTCGCCGACGACGGTCAGTTCGCCGTCGTCCTCGTAGTCGATGACGTCGAATCCGGCGTCGGTGAGCTTGATCGCCTGGGACACCGACACGTCCGGCACCTCCCAGATGAGCGGCTCGGAGGCACCGTCGGCGGCGGCGGGGGACGCGGTGAGGCCTGACAGTGTCAGGGCGGTTACGGCCAGCAGGCTGACCTTGATTTTCTTCGATCTCATTTCGGGCTCCTCACTGACATAGCGATATGGGCATGTCTCGCTATGTGGCAATGAGATTACCGAGACCCGACGATGGGCGAAACGCGAATAATTCCCTGTATGACCGGGATGTCGGATCGCCCGACTCCGCCGATCCGGGACCCGAAATGGCCGTGTCCGGCGATGTAACGACCGCCGATCCGAACGGCGATGACCGCCGAGTGGCGGCTCACCTTGACGGAATCTGTACGTCAGCTGTGAAGTCCCATATAGACAGTCCACATTGAGGTGTCCCATTGAAGCGCGGATCGGAGCATAATGGTTCAAAGACGTCCCAGTCCGGCGAAAGCGGTCGACATGTCAGAACACTCCCCCACATCAATATTCTGGCGAGCACCGACGGGCATGGGGCTACTGCTCCTTACCGGAATATCCAGCGGTGCCATCATCCTGACCAGGGCCGATGTCCATCCGCTGTGGATCATCCCGGCGACTTTGGCACTGCTCGGCCTCGGCCGGATCATCGTCTCGCGCATCCGACGGCGCTATTACCTGCGGCAACTCACCGGCTACGCCAACCGGGTGCCGCTGGCGGGAGCCGCCGGGCTTCGGCTGACCGATGTCTACATTGACATCGGCGTGAAGCCCGCCGACGGTCCACAGGCTGCCGAACGTCCGTTCGTGGGCACCGACCGGCACGCCGACCGGCGCACCCCGCTGCTGTCGGCACTGCGGCGACGGCACCGCGGGCCCATCGTCATCCTGGGCGAACCCGGCTCCGGTAAGACCACCGTCCTGCATCGCTCCGCTGTGGAGCTGGCGAAACTGCGGCGCGGCAAACGCCGCATCCCGGTGCTGATCGAACTGGGCACCCACGCCGCCAGACTCGCCGGGGACAACGCCCCGAACCTGGCCCAGCTGGCCGCCGAATCCGGCTGGCTGCGGCACTCCCCCGCCCGCTGGTTCGCGCGCCAGCTGTCGGCGGGACGGTGCGTGGTGATGCTCGACGGCCTCGACGAGACCGCGTCCCAGTCGCAGCGCCGCGCGGTCGCCGACTGGATCGCCCGCGAGCACAAACGCCATTCCCGCAACACCTTCCTCGTCACGACCCGGCCCAACGGCCTGACCCCCGACCCGCTGCCGCACTCCCGGTACTGGCAGCTGCGTCACCTCACCGACAGCCAGATCGCGGCGTTCCTGCACGACTGGTGCGAGGCCGTCGAATCCCGCAAGAGCGGCCACACCCGGCAGTGGGTGCGCGACGGCGGCGCCGCCGAGGCGGGCGTGCTGCTGTCGCGGCTGCGCTCCCAACCGGCCATGCACGACCTGTGCGCACACCCGCTGCCGCTGACCCTGATCGCCCTGGTGCACCGGCATTGCGGCATGCTGCCGCACGACCGCGCGGCCCTGTACACCGACGCGGTCAACCTGCTGGTCCGCACGAACGCCGAGCTGGTCCACGCGCTCGCCCGGCAGGGCATGGCCACACGGTCGAGGCACCTCGACGCCACCGACGTCCACGCCGTCGACCCCGAAGCCGACGCCGGGGCGCTGCTGGACGCGGGCACCCGCTCCGGCTGGCTGGTGCGCACCGCCGCGGGCGGTTTCGCCTTCACCCACCTGAGCCTGCAACAGTTCCTGGCCGGGCGCGACCTGCCCGAGGCCGAGATCCTGTCCCGCACCGACGATCCGTGGTGGCGCGACGCGATCCTGCTGTGGGCGGCGCGCGCGAACGTCACCCGCGTCATCGACACCTGCCTGCGCTCGGGCAGCATCGCCGCGCTCGCGCTGGCCTTCGACGCGGCCGAGGCGGCGGGCGAACTCGAACCCGAGACCCTCGCCGAACTGCGGGAACTGCTGACCCTGGCCACCAAGACCCCCGACGAGAACCGGATGGTCGGCGCGGTCAAGGTGTCGCGGGAGCTGTCCGACATGGCACCGCTGTTCGGCGGCGGACGACTCGCGGTCCGTCCGGTCAGCAACAGCCTCTACTCCTCGTTCCTGGAGGCCGAGTTCCCCGCCGGACGACCGCCGCCCGACGCCTCCGAACAGTCCGCGGCCGTGGGCATCTGGCCCAGCGAGGCCACCCGGTTCCTGGGCTGGATCAACGGTCTGCCCCGGGCCGACGACACCCGGTTCCGGCTCCCGACCGAATCCGAACTGCTGGCCCCCCAGTGCCGTCCCCGCATCGAGGGCCGCAGCGTCTGGGTGGCGGGCGGCGCGGAACCCCGGCTGGCGCACTTCGGCGACACCCGCGATCCCTACACAGTAGACAGGAACTGGTGGCAGCGCGTCGCCTGGGAGGACCGGCGCCGGGTGACACTGTCGCTGTACCTGCTGGCGATGGTGCTGGGCAACAAGGCCCGGCAACTGTCGCGGGACATGGCCGGTGAGATGAACCTCGACCGCGCCCGCGCCTTCGAGCTGCCGCGCGAGCTGAAGAAGGACACCGCGCTGGCCGACTGCCGCCGCTACCTGAAACACACCTCGCTCACCCCGGCCGACACCGAGGCCGAGGCCCGGCCGCACCTGGACCACGTCATCGACCTGCTGGCCGAACTGTCGGCCAAGGCGCTGGACTTCCGGGGCGACCGCGACGCCTCCGAGCGCGCCAACCTCCCGTTCACCTACCTCGACCGGCTCACCGGCGACCAGCGGCACCTGCTGTCGAGCGCGGTGACCACCCTGTGGTTCTCCTCCCCGACCCCGCCGGTCAAGGTCAAATACGGGGCGACACTGTCCCTTTTCGACGAGTACCTGGCTCGGGGCATCATCGACGCGGGCGAACGCCGGGCCCGCACGGTTCCCCCCGAACGCCTGCTGACCGCCCTGGGCGAGGCCAACCACCTGCTGGCCCCCGACACGGGCGACTCGGTGTGGCTCGACCTGGCGGCGACCACCCTGGCCCGCGTCACCGACCGGCTGAGCAACTCGCTGTCGCACAACACGTCCTACACGGTCGACGACGTCTCCTGCGCCCGCATCGCGGTGACGGCGGTCGCGGCGGTCGTCACAGCGCACCCCAGTCCCGGGCCCATCCTGGAAGAGCTGTCCACAGTGCTCGCGGGCCTGACAGTCCTGGAAGACCGAGCCAGCGGCGTCCTGGTCCCCAACGAGGTCCTGCTCCTGGCCCGCAGCTGACCAACCGCGAACGGGCCAAGCCGCCGCATCGCGGCCCGGCCCTCGACCCGGGCCGCAGGCTCTCAAGCCGCTGCGCCGCGTCGGCGCCCAAGCCGCCGCGAGCGGCGGCCTCCGCGCACTCAGCCGATCGCCGCCGCCAGCGCGCGGGCCAGCTCGCCCATGTCGCCGAAGCGGTCGGCGGGCTCGCGGCTCAGCGCGGTGGTGAACACGTCGCGCAGCCCTGGCCAGCGCCGGTGGGGCGCCCCGGTCAGCAGCCGGGCCCGCGCGGTCAGTGCTCGCCGGGAATCCGGCTTCACGCCGTCGATCTGGCGGCGGGGGTAGCGGCCGGTGAGCTGGCGGTACAGGACCGCCGCCACCGCGTACTGGTCGGACGCGGGGCTGGGCTGTTGCCGGTCGGCGAACTCCGGGGCCGCGTAGGCCCACGTGAACCGGCGCCGCAGTCCGTCGTCGTCCGCTTCGGAGGTTCGCGCCGAGCTCTCGAAGTCGACCAGTCCGACGTCGTGCCCGTCGATGAGGATGTTGTGCCGAGAGACGTCCCCGTGGGCCACCCCCGCGCGGTGCAGCGCCGCGTAGGCCTCGCAGACCGGGACCGCGATCTCGGCGAAGCCGTCGAGGTCCCGAGCCTCGGTTTGGCGGCGCAGCGATCCGCCGGGCTGCCAGCTCATCGCGAAATAGCGCTGCGGCCCGGCGATGCCGAGCCGCAGCAGCCGCGGCGCGGGCGCCGACTCACCGAGGACGCGCAACGATGCGATCTCGTTGTCCATCCTCAACTGAGCCCGCGCGATCGCGCCGCGGCACAAGGTCTTCAGCGCCACGGTCCGATCGCCCCGCGCCGCCTGGTACACGGCCGTACAGCCGCGCACCCGGAAGCGGTGGGTGATCGTGTAACCGTCCAGGACGTCACCGACTACGGTGCCAACGCCATCCACGTGCCCGTCGTCGACCGCCACTGAACCGTTACTATCCGATATGGATTTACTTGCCGCCCTTGCGTTTCGGCGCGGCCTTCTTGGTGGTCTTCTTGGCGGCCGTCTTCTTCGCCGCCGTCTTCTTGGGGGCGGCCTTCTTCGTGGTCGCCGTCTTCTTGGTCGCCTTGGCGGTGGTCTTCTTCGCCGCCGGGGTCGACTTCTTCGTGGCCTTCTTCGCCGGAGACGCCTTGGCCGTGGTCTTCTTCGCGGTCTTCTTCACCGCTTTGGCGGCCTTGGCCGTCTTCTTGACCGGCGTCGACTTCTTGACCGCCTTGGTGGCTTTGGTCGCCTTCGCCGCGGTGGTCTTCTTGGCGGCCTTGGCCGTCTTCTTGGTCGCGGTGGTCTTCTTCGCCGCGGTCTTCTTGGCCGTCGTGCTGGCCTTCTTGGTGGCCTTGACCGGCGTCGACTTGGTCGCCTTCTTGACGGCCTTCTTCGTCGCCTTGACCGCCTTCTTGGCGGTCTTCTTCGCCGTGGCGGCCGCCTTGGCCGTGGTCTTCTTGGTCGACGTCGCGGCCTTCTTGGTCGCCTTCTTCGTCGTCCTGGTTGTCTTCTTCGCGGTCTTCTTGGCGCCCTTGGTCGCCTTCTTGACCTTCGCTGTCACTGTCTTACCCTCGTTCAGAGCCATTTCCCGCTCACTCCCATGCGCAGTTTCGGTCTCTTCTTCCCCGCTGCCGTAACTCGAACTAGACGAGGACGACGACGAACTCTCCGAAGAGGACGATTCAATTTCCTCGGTCTTCTTGTCCTTGGCCATGGCGTTCCTCCTGTCAGACCTCGGTGGATCTTACCCAGAATCTCGTCCACAGACTACAAACAGGGCGCGACCCGCCACGCACCGCGACCTATGATGCCATCAGTTCCGGCAATCGACCCGGCAATTCGGTCAAGTCCTCAATGACCGGCCCGTCCCAATCGCCGATCGCGCCGAAGGTCGCGTGATCGACTCCCTCGGCCCGGACCCGGATCGTCGTCATGCCGAGGTCGCGGGCCCCCACCAGTTCTCCCCCGGCGCCGTCGGCGACGTAGACACTCTCCGCAGCGCTCACACCCAGGGCGTCGAGGGCCAGCCGGTAGATCGCCGGATCCGGTTTGCACACCCCGACCCGGCACGAGAACACCGGGTCCTGGATGTACTGCGCCAGTTGGGTTTCCGACCACACCTGCGGGGTCTCCACCGAGCAGTTGGTGATCAGCCCGACCCGCAGCCCGTCGGACACCAACGTAGACAGTACTTCGAGGACACCCGGGAACGGCGTCAGCAACCGGCGGGTGTAGTCGACGCGGTGCCGCGCCGCCACCGCGACGGCTTCCGGGTCCGGTTCGGCGCCGCAGCGGCGGATCAGCGTCGTGATCGTCTGTTCCATGTCGCCCAGCGTCCCGGCGAAGCGTTCGCGATAACTGTCCCGAAACGCGGCCTTGAACACCTCGGGGTCGATGCCGAGATCGACGCCCATGCGCGCGATCATCTCGCGGCGTCGCGTGGTGCCGCCGTCCACCAGGGTGTCGAAGAGGTCGAAGATCACCGCGCGAGCTGCCACGTCCCCATCCTCGCAAATCACGGTGCGACGGCGACGGCCAGCAGGGCGGCGGTCGGCAACGCCAGTTCGCCGGTGGCGACGCGGAATTCGGCCGACAACCGGTCGTACTCCCGTTTGATCCGCGCGACGGTCTCCGGCGTCTGGGCCGCCAGGACCTGCCCGAAGCTGGCCAGCCCGGCCGCCGGTCCCGACCACCACAGCTCGGGATCGACCCGGTGTTTCCACGGCACCGTACGGGTTTCGACCTCGACGAACTTCGCGTCCGCCAACAGCCCCGCCAGTCCCGCCTCGGTGCGTTCGAAGTCCTTGTCGGCGGCCAGCCGGGCGACGTTGGCGTTCGCGTCGACCCCGGCGGCCTCGAAGACCCGGGGCCACAGGCCGTGCAGCGGCGTCGGCGGCTGCGGCCAGATCGTCAGGCCGAGACGCCCGTGCGGGCGCAGCACCCGGCGCAGCTCCCCCAGTGCCGCCAACGGATCGCCGACATGGTTGAGGACGAAGTTGGCCACCACCGCGTCGAACGCGTCGTCCTCGAAAGGCAGTCGCGGCAGCTCACCGGCCAGCACCGTCGCCTCCGGCACCCGGCGGCTCGCGATTTCCACCATGGACTGTTCGGGGTCGACGGCCGTGACCGCCGCGCCCCGGTCCCGGGCCGCTGCCGCCACACTGCCGGTGCCGCAGCCGACGTCCAGCAGTCGCGTCCCCGCCGCCACGCCCACCGCGTCCAGGACGGTGGGCACCGGGTACGCGCACAGCTTGCCGAAGGTCCGCTCGAAGATCTCCGCCCGTCCCGCGTAGTTGTGGCGCATCCGCTCGTCGAAGCTGTTCATCGCGTGCCTCTCGCTCACCGAAGTCGGTCGCCAAGGCTAACCAGGCCCGGCGAGCCTGACGGCGCGGGCGGCACGGTGCCAGCGTTCTGTGCGCGGGATGTCAGCGGAACGCGACACCGTCCGGGGTGCAAGGAAACGACGAGGTGAAAGGCTTTGTCATGACGCACTCCCCGACCGTCATCCCGCGATTCCCCGGTCGACGTCCGCAGGGACGTCCCCTCGATCCGCCCACCGAACTCGCCGAGATCCGCGAGCGCACCCCGGTGGCGCGGATGAACTATCCGGACGGGCATCTGGGCTGGCTGGTCACCGGCTACCACCAGGCGCGCGCCCTGCTGGCGAATCCCAAGATCAGCACCAGGTTCGAGCTGCTCCACCATTTCGAGCACCCGATCGGTCCGTCGCCGGAGAACAAGGCGCCGCTGGGCGCGTTCCATCTCGTGGACGACCCCGAACACGCCCGGTTCCGCAAACCGCTGGCGGGCAAGTTCACCGTCCGGCGGATGAACCTGCTGGCCGACCAGATCCGCCAGTTCGCCACCGAACGCCTGGACGCGATGGAACACGCGGGTTCCCCGGTGGACCTGGTGGAGGCGTACGCGTGGCCGATTCCCGCGCACACGATCTGCGAACTGCTGGGCGTCCCCTACAGCGACCGCGCGCACTTCAAGCGCCTCGCCGCCGCCGTGTCGGCACCGGAGACGACGCTGGAGGAACGCTACGCCGCGTTCGGCGAGATGAACGAGTACATGTCCACACTGGTTCAGGAGAAGAAGCGCAACCCCACCGACGACGTGCTCAGCGAACTGACCACAAGCGACCTCAACGACGAGGAGCTGACGGGCGTCGCCAGCTTCGTCCTGGGCGCGGGGCTGGAGACCACGGCGAAGATGCTGGCCACGGGAACGATGGCGCTGCTGCAGAACCCCGAGCAGCTCGCGGCGTGGCGCGCCGACCCCGGGCTCACCGACGGTGCCGTCGAGGAACTGATGCGCTATCTGACCCTCACGCACACCGACGTCCGGGCCGCGGTCGAGGACGTCGAAGTCGACGGCCACGTCATCAAGACGGGCAAGAGCGTCACCATCTCCTACCTCGCCGCCAACCGCGACCCGGCGAAGTTCCCCGACAACCCCGAGGCGCTCGACCTGCGCCGCGACGCGAGCGGACACATCGGATTCAGTCACGGCATGCACCAGTGCCTGGGGCAGCAGCTGGCCCGCGTCGAGATGCGCATCGGCTTCCCGGCGCTGCTGGAGCGGTTCCCGACGCTGCGGCTGGACGCCGATCCGGCGGGGCTGCCGTTCGTGGACGAGAACGTGTACGGCGTTGAGCGACTGCCGGTCGCGTGGGAGGGCTGAGCGATGCGGATCTCTGTGGACACCGAGCGCTGCGTGGCGGCGGGAACCTGTGTACTGGCGGCCGCCGAGGTGTTCGACCAGCGCGACGAGGACGGCATCGTGGTCCTGTTGGACGAGTCGCCGCCGGAGCGGCTGCGCGCCGAGGTCGAGGACGCGGTCACGGTCTGCCCGGCCGCGGCCATCACGCTGCGGGAGGAGGAATGACCGGCGACGTCGTCATCGTCGGGGCGTCGGCGGGCGGCCTCACCGTCGCGGAAGTGCTGCGGCGCAAGGGCTTCGACGGACGGATTCGGCTGGTCGGGGCGGAGGTACATCCGCCCTACGACCGGCCACCGCTGTCCAAAGAGATACTGACCGGAGCCTGGGGGCCCGAGCGCGCGCTGCTGCGCGACGACGAGCGGCTGGACGCTCTGGGCGCCGAGTTCATCCTGGGGCGTCACGCCCGGCACCTCGACCTCACCGAGCGCACCGTCAAGCTCGACGATGGACGAACGCTGGGCTTCGGCTCGCTGGTGATAGCGACCGGGGTGACGCCGCGTCGGCTCGGCTGCCAGCGCGAGTTGGCCGGGGTGTCCACTTTCCGCACGCTCGACGACGCGATGGCGCTGCGCCGCGAACTGGCGGGCCCGGAACCGGGCGCGTCGCCCGCGACGGCTCAAACCGTTGCGGGCGGCGGCGGTCCGGCCTCGACCGGGGCGGGAGGCGGCAACCCGGACGCGTCGCCCGCGACGGCTCAAACCGATGCGGGCGGCAGCGATCCGCACGCGGCCGCGGCGGGCAGCGGCAACCCGGACGCGGCCGGGGCAGGCGACGGCGTTTCGGCCCCGGTCGAGGCGTGGCCGTCGGCGCACAGCGGCTTCGGCTCGGCAGTCGCGCGGCCCACCGCCACCGCCACGCCCGCCGCGCAGCGGGCCGCGACCGGCACAACGGCTGCGCGGCAAGCCGCCACCGGCCCGCCCGCCGCACGGCGGGTCGTCATCGTCGGGGCGGGGGTGCTCGGCTGCGAGATCGCCGCCGCGGCCCGCGAACTGGGCCACGAGGTCACGCTCGTCGAACCCGGTCCGGTGCCGATGGAACGGCAGCTCGGACTCCGCGTCGGCGGCCATGTCGCGGCCATGCACCGCGACCGGGGCGTGAAGCTGCGCACCGGCGTCAACGTCACCGCCTTCCTCGGCACCGAGCGCCTCAGCGGCGTCGAACTGTCGGACGGTTCGGTGCTCGCCGCCGAGCTGGCGGTGGTCACGGCCGGATCCGTCCCGGCCACCGGCTGGCTGGCCAACAGCGGGCTGGGCCTGGTCGACGGCGTCGAGTGCGACGAGTACGGTCGCGCCGCGCCCGGCGTCTACGCGGTGGGCGACGTCGCCCGCTGGCGGCACCCCGTCACCGGCGTCTCGTCGCGCATCGAGACCCGCACCAACGCCAGCGAACAGGCGATGACCGTCGCCACCAACATCCTGGGAGGCAACCGTTGCCCCACACCGGTTCCGTACTTCTGGAGCGATCAGTACGACACCAGGATCCAGCTGTACGGCACCGTGACACCGCACTCGCACATCCGCGTCATCGACGGCGCCGTCGATGACGGCCGCTTCGTCGCGCTGGCCGAGACCGGCGACACGGTCACCGCCGCGATCGGCTGGAACAACCCGCGCGGCACCCGCACCGCCCGCGCGCGTCTGACCGCCGTCGGCTAGCTGTGGGGACGGACGCTCGCGGGCTGACCGGCGAGCGTCCGTCCCCGGACGGTGAGAGGCTGGGGCGGTGCGGATAGAACTGCTCGGTCCGGTCCGGGCGTATACACAGGACGACACCCCGGTACCGCTGGGCGGCCTCCGGCTGCGGATGCTGCTGGCGCGGCTCGCGCTGGTGCCCGGCAGCACCGTCACCGCCTCGACGCTCATCGACGAGCTGTGGGGCGCCGACGCCCCCGCGCAGGCGGGCAACGCGTTGCAGGCGTTGGTCTCGCGGCTGCGCAAGGCGTTCGGGGACGTCGGCTCGGTGGCCTCGGTCGCCAGCGGGTACCGGCTGTCGGCCACCGAGCCGGACGTCGACACGCACCGGTTCGAGGAGCTGGCCGTCCGGGGGCGGCGGGAGCTGGCGGACGGACGGGCCGGACAGGCCGCCGCCGTGCTGTCGGCCGCGCTGGAGCTGTGGCGCGGCGAGGCACTGGCCGACGTGCGCGACGCCCCGTTCGCGCGGCCCGTGGTGGTGCGGCTGGACGAGCTGCGGGCCGCCGCCGTGGAGGATCACGCCGAGGCGATGCTGCGGCTGGGACGGCACGCCGAGGTGCTGGCCGACCTGGAGACCGCCACCACCGAGCATCCGCTGCGGGAACGCTTGGCGGCCTTGCGCATGCGGGCGCTGCACGCCGCCGGACGGCAGGCCGAGGCCCTGGCGGTCTACGAGTCGATCCGCGGCGAACTGGCCGAACGGCTGGGCGTCGACCCGGACGAGGTGCTGCGGCAGGCTCACCTGGCGGTGTTGCGCGGCGAGACCGACCGGCCCCGGCCGCCCGAGCCGGTGTCGGGTCGGCTTCCGTTGCGGCTGACCAGTTTCGTCGGCCGCGACGACGAACTCAAACGGCTCGCCGAGCAGCTGTCGACCTCGCGGCTGGTCACCGTCGTGGGCCCGGGCGGTTGTGGCAAGACCAGACTCGCCGTCGAGGCCGTGAGCCGCCACCGGCTCCACGAGACCGGGCGGGTGTGGTTCGCGCCGCTGGCGGGGGTCGGCTCGGGCGAGGACGTCGCCGACTCGGTACTGGGCAATCTGGACGCTCGGGGCGCCGACCCGGCGTCGGCGCTGCGGCCGGGCCGCTCGGCCGACCCGCTCGACCGGATCGTCGACCTGCTGGCCGGTGACGAGGCGCTGCTGGTCCTCGACAACTGCGAGCACCTGGTGGCCGCGTGTGCCGTGTTCGCGCATCGGCTGCTGGACCGGTTGCCACGCTTGACGATCCTGGCCACCAGCCGGGAACCGCTCGGCATCACCGGGGAAGCACTGTGCCCGCTTGGTCCACTGGAGACGCCGGACGACGCGACCGGTCTCGACGCCGCCGACACCGCCGCGGTACGGCTGTTCACCGACCGGGCCGCCGCGGTGCGCCCCGGCTTCGCCGCCACGGCGTCCAATCTGGAGCTGATCGTCGAGATCTGCCGTCGCCTCGACGGCCTGCCGCTGGCGGTGGAACTGGCCGCCGCCCGGCTGCGCGCCCTGAGCCTGGAACAGATCGCCAAGCGCCTCGACGACCGGTTCCGGCTGCTGACCTCCGGCAGCCGCACCGCGCTGCCCCGGCAACGCACCCTGCAGGCCGTCATCGAGTGGAGCTGGGATCTGCTGTCCGACGCCGAGCAGACCCTGGCCCGGCGGCTGTCGCTGTTCGCGGGCGGCGCCGGTCTGGCCGGGCTGGAGGCGGTGTGCGGCAACGACCAGGCCGGGGATCCGGTCTACGTCGTCGGTTCCCTGATCGAGAAATCCATAGTGGAAGCGATCGGCGGGGACGAGCCCCGCTACCGGATGCTGGAGAGCGTGCGCAGCTTCGCCGCCGAGCGGCTGGACGCGGCCGGGGAACGCGCCGCCGTCGCCGAACGCTTCCGGCGCTACTTCCTCACGCTGGCCGAGGAGACCGGCCCCCGGCTGCACGGCCGCGAGCAGCTCGCGGCGGTGGCCGTCTTCGACACCGAGTACGACAACCTGGTGGCGGCGCTGCGGTCGGCCATCGACGCGTCCGACGCCGACACGGCGCAGCGGTTGCTGTCGGCGGTGATCTACCACTGGACCGTCTTCGGCAAGGTGGCGCGACTGTACGACTTCACCGACCAGGTGCTCGGCTTCGGCGACGAACTGCCCGCCGACGCCCGGGCGGCGTTCAGCCTGCTGCGGCTACTCAACGAGGACGCCGAGACCACTGTGGAAACCATCCGGGCGGTCGAGGGCGACCGGATGCGGCAGACCCTCGACGAATGCGTCCGCACCGACGCGTTGCGCCGCTATCCGCTGCTGATGCTGATCGCGCTGCCGGTGGCGTCGTTTCGTGGCTACGACGACCTGTGGGAGAGCGAACTGGCCCGGGGGGCTCGGCATCCCGACACGTGGGTGCGGGCCGGGGCGGCCTGGGTGGAGACGTTCATCCGCGCCGACCGCGGCGACTGGGCCGCGGCGTCGCGCGCCAGAGACGTCGCGCTGCGAGGTTTCTCCGACGTGGGCGACTGGCTCGGTCAGTCCATGTTGCTGGTCAGCACCGCCCAGGCCGCCGCCATCGAGGGCAGGCACGCCGAGGCCCTCGACCTGTACGAGCGCGCCATCGCGGTCGACGTCGAGCTCGCCTGGGACACCGAGATCTACCACCGGACCATGCTGGCCGCCGAGCTGCTGCGCGGCGGCGACGCCGAGGCCGCAGGACTCGAACTCGACGAGGCACTGCGCCGCGCCCGACTGGGCGGCCACCGGCAGGCCGAGATCCCGATCCTGGTGGGCTACGCGGACCTGCACCGGCACAACCGCGACTTCGGACGGGCCGACAACACGATGGCGGAACTGGCCGCGCTGACGAAGCGGCTGTCCCTTCCGGACGAGTCGGCCGAGGCCCTCGGCGCGTTGCCCCGGATGTCGATCCGGCTCAGCGCGGGTGACACCCGCGGGGCCCGGCGGCTGTTCCCCGGGGCCCTGGCGGCGGCCACCGGGATGCTCGAACTCCCGTCGGCCGCCGAGTTGCTGGCCCGGCTGCTGGCCGCCGAGGACGCACCGCTGGCGGCGGCCCGGGCGCTGGGCTGGAGCCAGGCGATCCGGGGCGCGTTCGACCGGGGCAACCCCGAGCTGGCGAGCCTGACCGATCGGCTGCGGGATCGTCTGGGCGACAACGCGTTCCAGAGCGCCTTCGACGAGGCCTCGGCCACGCCCCGCGCCGAGGCCTTCACGAGGCTGACCGAGGCGGCGGGCTGAGACGCGAAACGGTCGCGTGTGGATGTTCCACACGCGACCGCTCCTTGACGGGGGGACACGATCCCCCGCCGGCACCTCACACCTGTGAGGTCTCCAGTTCCGCTTCGGCGCTTGCCTCCTCCACGGGACCGGAAGTCTTGCGGCGCAACACGATCAGCGCGAACACCGCACCCAGGACCGACATCGCGGCCGCGACGGTGAACACGGTGGACTGGCTTTCCAGGAACGCGTCCCGGGCGACGCGGACCAGGTCGGTCGCGCCGGTCCGCTCGGCCAGTGCCAGCGCGTCGGTCAGCGAACCCCGGGCGGCTTCGGGCACATCGGACGGCAGCGCGTCGGTGTAGGCCGAGGACAGCACGCTGCCCAGCGCCGCGACGCCCAGGGCCATGCCGCCCTGCTGGATGGTGTCGTTGACGGCCGAGCCGACCCCGGCGTGCTCCGGCGGGATGGCGCTGGTGAGGGTGGCGTACACCGCCGGGGTGGTCAGACCGGTGCCGACACCGACCGTGACCAGGCCCAGGATCAGCCAGCCGTAACCGTCCTCGGGCCCGGTCATCGACAGGATCACGAAGGATCCGGCGATCACCAGCAGCCCGACCACGGTCAGGGTCTTGTTGCTGATGTGCTTGCCGACGGTGGCGGCCAACGGGTTGACGATGCCCACGACCACGGCCATCGGCGCGAAGGCCAGCGCCGAGGTCATCGGGCTGAAGCCCAGCACCAGTTGCAGGTACTGCGTCAGCGCCAGCATCACTGCGCCGTTGGTGAACACGATCAGCACGCAGGCCAGGCTGGCGCCGGTGAAGTCGCGGCTGCGGAAGATCCCCAGCGGCAGCATCGGGTACTCGCGCTTCAGTTCCCACACGACGAAGACGGCCAGGATGACCACGGCGGCGACGGCGGCGGCCACGACGCGGTTCGACCAGCCCTCGTGCGGGATCTGGATGAGCGCGAACACCAGCGCGGCCATGCCGGCCACCGACAGCACCGCGCCGACCGGGTCGGACGGGCGGGCCGGGCCCTTGGACTCGGGGATCAGGATCACGGCGGAGATGATGCCGATGATGGCCAGCGGCACGTTGATGAGGAAGGCCGAGGCCCAGCCGAAGTGCTCCAGCAGCAAACCGCCCGCGGCCGGGCCGAGCACGATGCCGAGCATGGAGACCATGCCCCAGATCGACATGGCCTTGCGGCGTTCGTCGTCTTCGAAGACGTTGATCAGGATCGACAGGGTGCTGGGCATCGCGATCGCGGCGCCGAGACCCATCACGGCGCGGCAGGCCACGACCTGCCACGGTTCCTCGGCGAAGGCCGCCAACAGTGACGCCACCCCCAGGATGCTCAACCCGATGTTGAGGAACCTTCGCCTGCCGAAGCGGTCGGACATGCTTCCGGCGGTCAGCAGGGCACCGGCGAACACCAGGATGTAGGCGTCGAGGATCCACTGGACCGACGCGGGGCTGGCCCCCAGATCACTCATCAGGGCCGGGATCGCGAGCGTCAGGATCATGTTGTCGATGGTCAGCACGAGCAGGCTCAGGCACAGGGCGCCGAGGATCCACCATCGGCGCGGGTTCTTGGTTGTCATCGCGGGAACTCCTATCGGGCGTTTCGGTTACGTCCGATACGTTGCCCGCGACCGCTGATATCCGGCCCACGCGCGGCTGACACGGCGCGGGCGGGCGATGTCAGCGCGTCTCAGTCACCGGCGCCGCGCGCGTCGATCAGCAGCGCGACCCCGTCGAGGATCCGGGCGAGCCCGAAGGCGAAGCCCCCGTCGGGCGCGTAGGCCGCCCCGTGGTCCCGCCCCGCGGCGGCCCCCACCCGGGCAGCGGTCGGAAACCGCTCCCGATCCGCGAACGCGGCCAGCAGCGGCGCGTGGGCCCGCCACCACTGCTCCTCGGTCATACCGCTGTCGCGCAACGACTCGGCGGCCTCCACGACCCGTCCCGCCGACGACACGACGTGCCCGCCGATCAGCGCGACCACTTCGTCCATCTCGACGTCCGACAGCCCCGACCCGTCGATGGCGGCCAACTCGCGCTCGTACTTGGCAGCCGCGCCCGGCCCCAGCACCGCCCGCCCGGTCGGCAACCGCAGCAACCACGCGTGCGCCACGTGAGCCTGAAACGAGTCCCGAGCCACCGCCCCCAACCGCCGCCGCCACCCCGGCTCAACCCCGTCGGCCGCTCCAGCTCCAGCTCCAGCTCCAGCTCCAGCTCCAGCTCCAGCTCCAGCTCCAGCTCCAGCTCCAGCTCCAGCTCCAGCTCCAGCTCCAGCTCCAGCTCCAGCTCCAGCTCCAGCTCCAGCTCCAGCTCCAGCAGTATTGTCGGCCAGTCCGGCTTCGGCTATCTCCGCGTAGACGGTGTCGACCATGACCTCGATCAGATCGTCCTTGCCGGGCACGTAGGTGTACAGCGACATGGTGCCCACGCCCAGCCGCTCCGCCACCTTGCGCATCGACAGGGCCGCCACTCCGGACTCGTCCGCCAGCGCCATCCCCGCCGCCACGATCTTGGCCAGGTTCAGCTCGTGTTTCCCGCGCCGCGCCGAATGCGTCCGGTCGCCCCACAGCAGCCCCAGCCGCCGCGCCGGATCCGTGGGTTCGGTCTTCTCGTTCTTGCCTCTCATTGTGTCCCTGACCATATCCGACCCCCAAAATCGGCTTACCCGTACGTTGTACGGTACAATGTACGGGTGAGAGCGATCCCGCGACGAAGGAGTTCCCCCATGGCCACCACGTTCCTGACCGCAGACCCCTCCGTCACCGGCTACACCCCCACCGACGCCGAACTGGCCGAAGTCCGCGACTGGTTCCAGCGCTACGACACCCACGGCGCCAAGGGCGAGGTGGAGCACATGGCCGACATGGCCGACTTCCCCATCAACCTGGTCACCGACGGCAGCGACGGCAACGCCTGGACCGGCTCGTGGAACCGCGAGGAGTTCCTGGCGGCCACCGCCCAGCAGGTGGGCGACGGCTCCGGCGACCTGACCTTCGAGTCCACCCGAGTGCCGTACTT
This sequence comes from Stackebrandtia nassauensis DSM 44728, assembly GCF_000024545.1. Classification (GTDB taxonomy): domain Bacteria; phylum Actinomycetota; class Actinomycetes; order Mycobacteriales; family Micromonosporaceae; genus Stackebrandtia; species Stackebrandtia nassauensis. The sequence goes on along the minus strand of NC_013947.1, from coordinate 1,721,393 downwards.
CCTGACCGGCAGCCTCGTCATCGTCTTCACCGACTCGACGATGACGGCCGCGGGCCAGACCCACCGGCTGCGCTACGCCGACATCCTGACCCGCAAAGACGGAACCTGGCGGTTCCAGACGATGATCCAGGGCGGCTGGGCCGACATGCTCACCGGCGCCGCGAACGCCTGAGCCACAAGAAAAGGAGGGGTGGACGGCGATGCCGTCCACCCCTCCTTCACATCACGGTCACTCATTGTCGCGGATGTACCAGGAACCGTCCTCAAAGTACAACGGGTAGTCACCGAAGGGCTCGGAGAACGTGATCCCCAGCTCGATCGCCGACTCCGGGATGAACAGCTCGCCGGGCTTCGACTCCTCCACCTGCGAAGCGTCCACAGTAGCCTTGGTGAGTGCCTTGGCCTCGTTGTCGGGCATCTGCGCGAACATGAACCCGTACGCGGAGACGCATTCCTTCTGGCTGGCGAACATCTTCGCGGCCATCTCGCAGGCCCCCTTGGCGTCCCCCGAACCCACCGAGTGCATGTACTCCTCGAAGCGGGCGATCCCCGCCTCCTTGCTGTCGGGTTCGGGCGCGGACTCGGTGGTCTTCTCCTCCTTGTCCGACGGACTCTCCGAAGCCGAAGCGCTCGCCGACTCCGAGGCCTTGTCGTCCGGCTTGTCGTCGCAGGCCGTGGCACCCAGCACCGCGGCGAGACCGAGCGCGGCGACACAAACGCGAAGAATACGGGTCATCGCTACTCTCTCTCGGCGCGCGCGGCATTGGCCTTGACGGCGTCGCGCAGGAAGCCCGGCATCGTATGGGTCAGCCCCTCGTAGCGAGCCCTGAAACTCGCGTCGTCCAACAGGGTCGTCACCAGCATGACGTGATGCGCGTGCGAGCACGGGTGGAACCACTTCTCCACCATGAGCCGCTGTTCCTCCATCAGGTCCATGGCCTCGGCACCGTCCGGCGCGGCCCCGCTGGTGATGACCCGGACGCACCGCACCTCCCAGTCCTCCTGCTCGGCGCGGATCTCCTGCCACTCGACGATCCCGTACTCCAGCACCCGCTCGGCGGTCTCGGCCCACGAGGCGGTGTCGCCCCACTTCGCCTCGGCCTCGTCGAGGTAGGAGTGCGGCAGGAAGTCGCCGAAGATGTCGTGCTGTTCGGCACGGCTGAGCAGAAAGACCATTGAAGTCATGCCCCTATCCTGCACCGAGACTGATATTCTTCGCCGCCCAATATCCCTCTCCTTAGGAAACGACCTTGGGTAAGAAACCCTTCATCCTGATGGCGCTCGGCATCTTCCTCATCGTGGGCGCGTTCACCTTCGGCGTATCGGATCCGACCTGCGGCTCGGGTCGGGGCGCACCGACCATGAGCCCCGGCGAGGTCTGCGTCAACGAGTCCACCGGCGAGAAGCAGACCTACGACGAGGCCAAGGCCCAACAGAACAAGCAGATCCGGATCGGCCTGCCCATCGTGGGCGGGATCATGATCGTCTACGGCGCCTTCACCGCGATCAAACGCAAGCGCGACCCGAACTGGCGCACCGCCAACGCCAAGGCTCAGCCCGTCGCGGCGGGACAGCCGGTGGCCCCCGGCCAGCCCGTACCGCCACAGCAGCCGCACGGCGGCCAGCCCCCGCAGGCGCCGCCCGCGCCGTAGTCCCCGACCCTCACGACGACGGCGGGTGCCGGTTGCCGCAGGATGGGACCATGAAAACGTTGTCCTTTCCCAACAGCAAGGTACCCGCCTCCAACATCGTCCTGGGACTGATGCGGATCGGCACGCTGACCGACGAGGCGATCCGCGCCCTCGTCGGCACCGCCCGGGACACCGGCATCACCGTGTTCGACCACGCCGACATCTACGGTTCCGAACGCCATCAGTGCGAGGCCCGGTTCGGCGAGGCGATGGCCCTCACCGCGACCGAGCGCGAATCGATGATCATCCAGAGCAAGGTCGGCATCCGCGAGGGTTACTTCGACTTCTCGACCGAGCACATCCTGCGCTCGGTCGACGAGACCCTGGCGGCGCTGCGCACCGACTACCTCGACGTTCTGCTGCTGCACCGTCCCGACACGCTCGTCGAACCCGACGAGGTCGCCGCCGCCTTCGACCAGCTCCACCAGGCGGGCAAGGTGCGCGACTTCGGCGTCTCCAACCACACGCCCGGCCAGATCGAGCTGCTCAAGACCGCGGTGCGGCAGCCGCTCATCGCCAACCAGGTGCAGCTGAGCATCACCCACGCGCCGATGATCGCCTCGGGCATTGCCGCCAACATGTCCGGACTGGACCAGTCCATCGACCGCGACAACGGCATCCTCGACTACTCGCGACTGCACGGCATGACGCTGCAGGCGTGGTCGCCGTTCCAGAAGGGATTCTTCGACGGCGTCTTCCTCGGCGACCGCGAGAACTACGCCGACCTCAACGACGCCATCGACGAGCTGGCCGCGAAGTACGAGGTGACCCCGACCGGCATCGCCGTCGCCTGGATCACCCGTCACCCGGCGAACATGCAGGTGGTCCTGGGCACCACCAACCCGACCCGGGTCGCCGACTCCGCGGCGGGCTCGGACATCCCGCTCACCCGCGAGGAGTGGTACCGGCTGTTCCGCACCGCCGGGCACACCGTTCCCTAGTAGCGATCCACGGCGGCTGAGTCGCGGCGATCAACGGTCGCCACGACTCAGATTTCTACTTTGTGGACGGACATGATGTCGGTTTCGGCGAAGTTTTCGGCGATGCGGACGAAGGCGGCGTAGTCGTCGGTGATGTCGGCCAGGCTTCCGGGCAGCTGTTCGGCGATGGTCTTGCCCGAGGTGTCGAGCACGGTGAGCTCGTTCCGCTGATCGACGAGGCGCTCGACGAAGATTCGTCCCTTGTAGATTCCACTGAGCTCGTCCCGGTCCGTGCCGCTGACCTGGGAGGCCTTCGCGGTGGAATCGGTGACCTCGATGATGCTGATCACCGACGCTGGCGCACTGTCCGTGTCCTTCGACGATTGACAGGCCAGTGTGGACTCACCGTCGAAGTAGCATTCCGTCGCGGCGATCGCCAGTTTCGCCCGTTGATCGCCGGACTTCGGATCGAGTATGAGGACGGAACCGCCGGAGTCGACGACGGCGGCGTCGTTGGTGGCCGTCAGCACGTCGGGGTCCTTGTCGTGATCCAGTTCCCAGCGCGTCTTGCCACTGGACACCTTCAACCCCATGGCGGTGACATGGTCGAGGTTGTCGCCGTCGGGTTTGAACTTGTCGACGATGACGGTGTCGTCGATGATGGCCGCCGCTTCCAGCCATTCCTTCTGCCAGACGACCTCGCGCTTCTTGTAGTCCACCATGACCAGCTTGCTGACGTCTTCCTCGCCCGAATGGTCACTGAGGTCGACGGCCACATGCGAGTCACTCGTAGCCGCGAGGAACATGAAGTAGCCGTGCTGCGGCCCCGTAACGACGGGAACGCTCCACAACATGCTGCCATCCTTGAGGGACAGTGCCGCGATGCCGTTCTCCTCGCCGGACGACCCGTCCGCCAGGGTGGTGGGTTTGACGTATGCGACAAGGAGCGCCTCGGCGTCGGCGCCGCCCAACGGATCGACCTCGGGATGGTCGGCGCGCAGACCGTCGCTGCCCTTGATGGTGTCGCCGTCGGTGAGTTCCCAGACGGTCTTCCCGGACTTCGCCTTGGCGACGGTGAGATGCTCCGCGGACTCATTGTCCCTGCGGACGAAGGCGACCTTGTCACCGAGGACGCTGGTGCCGCTGAACCGCAACGAGTCGGATCCGTCCTCATCGAGCGGCTTTTTACTCCACAATGGTTTTTCGCTGAACTCGATGGGGTCGGTCCGGCTCTTCTCCTTCTCGCCTTCGGATTCCGCGCTGGTCAGCGCCGAGGGCACCTCGGTGTCGGACTCGGACGAACAGCTCGTCGACAGCAGGGCCACCGCCGCCGCGACGGCGATCGCCATCCGGCTGATGCCGTTTCGCTTGCGTGCCACTGGGTTCACTTGCCCACCACCTTGTAGATTCCGGCCTTGCGGTATTCGTCGGTTTCTTCGTCCTCCGTCTGGAACACGGCGTACTTCTTCGTCATCGCCATCGGACGGCCGGGCAGGTCCTTCGCGACGATCTGGGCCTCGGCGTCGAGGATGTACCGGTCCTTGTAGATGCGGTTGGAGGCGACGGTGTCGACGAAGATGTGACCGTCGTACATGGACATGATCTTGAAGTCGTCGGTTTCCTCGGTGACCTGAATCGTGGTCACGGTCGCCTCACCACCGGATCGGCTGACTGTCGTGAACCTCGCCGCTCTGCTCGTGGCGCAGACGAACCGCGTCGTCTTCGCGGAGTCGAAGGCACAGTCGGGGCTCCCGTCGTCGAGTGTGGCGAGCTTCTTTCCGGTCCTGGTGTCACGGACCTCGACGTGATCGTCGGTGTCGACGTCGGAGTCGGTCATGGAGACCAGCGTCATCGACGCGTTGGCCACCATCGCGTGGCCGAGTCCGTCGCCCTTGTCCTTGTCCTTGACCTTCCATTTCTGTTCGCCGGACTCGATGTCCCAGGCTCGAACGTCACCGCCTCTGGGGCTGTCGCCGTGCCACGGCGGGTACTCCCGGTCGAGCGACTCCTGGCCGACCACGACGCCGTCGGTCACCGCGTGCGGCCACACCTTGTCCTGTTGCCACCGCTTGTCTCCGGTGGCGGCGTCCAGGGCGAACGCCTGGGCTCCGCCGCTGGTCGCCGCCAACACGGTGTCCCCGTCGGCCGTGATCGGATACACCCGCGGTGTCTCGGCCTCGTCCGTGTCGCCGCGCTTCAGCAGCGGTGCCGACCACAGCATCGAGCCGTCCGCGCCGGACAGGGCCGCGACACCCTGCTCGTCGGGCCGGTGATCCTCGTTGTCCTCGTCGAACTTGTTGTAGGCGACGACGACCGCCCAGTCCCCGCCGTCGTCGATGATCACCGGGGCCTTGTCGACGCCCCCGAACGGGCTGGGAACGGCATCGGTGATCAGCAGACCGTCACCGCCCGGCAGTTCCTGTTCTCCCGCGATCGACCAGCGCGTGTCACCGGTGGCGACGTCGGCGACCACCAGACGGGCGTCGTTTCCCCACTCTCCGATCAAGATCGCCGCGTCGCCCCGCAGCGCCGCGCCCTCGACGCTGTCGAGGTTCACGTCCTTGTGTGTCCACAGCGGCGGATTCTCGAACCGGATCGGGGACTCCTCCGGCCCGCCCGAACAGCCCGCCACCACGACACCGGCGGCGACCAGCACTCCACACAGGCCCACGCTCAGGCGACTTCTCATCCAGACCTCTCCCCACACGCGATCGAAGCCGGGATTCGTACTGGCCCTTGGCAACCGGTGAAACCGATGTCTCCGCCGGGGAGCGGGTTCGGGGGTCGGGCTCGGCGTCGACCTCCTCGGTCGCCGAGGTCAGCCTAGCCGCGAACGGCGTCGACGGCCCGCCGTCGATTCCCCGCGTTCGCGAAGTGGGGCCGAACGGCGGACCCCGTGTCGGTCATCGGGGTCCGGACGTCGCGGTCCTCAGGAGCCGCCGGGGATCCCGCCGGGCATGGCGCCCAGCTGTCGCAGCTGCGACAGCACGTCGACGACGCCCCAGGCCTCGGTGATCCGGCCGTCGGCGAACCGGAAGACGAAGATCTCCTTGTACGTGACGGTGTTGCCGGTGGGGGCCATGCCCAGGTACTCGCCCAGATGGGTGCCGGTGACGGTGTTGCGGCTGACCACCTTGTCGTCCTCCGCGATCAGGTCCTCGATCGCGACGTGCAGGTCGGGGTAGGCGCGGCGCAGCGTCTGGAAGACCTCCTTGATGGAGTCGGCGCCCGTCGACTTCAACGGCAGCGGCGTGTGCAGTTTCAGGTCCGGATCGACGAAGTCGTCGATCAGCTTCTGGATCAGCGGCGCGTCGGCGGCGCCGTTGAGGGCGTCGTGGAACCGCCGGTAGGTCTCCTTGTTGTGCGCCGCACTGGTTGTCGTCATGTCGTCCTCCTCGGACCGGGTTTCTCGGTTACCCATCCGACGAGACGGCCGCGCGAGATGTGAGGTCCTCAGTCCGAGGTATCCCAGCCCTTCAGGTAGGACAGGACGAACCCCAGCAGTCCGGCGAGCCCGGCCAGCACGTACGTCGGGGTGCCGACCCAGGTCACCGCGCCCTCCACCAGCGGGCCGTTGCCGCCGACCAGGCCGACGGCCTGGGTGGCGACCACGATCGCGCCGCCGAGCAGGAACAGCAGCAGGCTCGTCCGAAACGCGCCGTCCAGTATTCGCGTGATCATCGTGGACTCCTTATCAGTCTGTCGAGGGTTTCTAGACCGGCAGCGCGCCGATGGCGACCAGCGAGCCGATGACCAGGATCGGCAGCACGTACCAGACCACCAGCGGGACGAAGGTGCGCGCCGGGTTCACGCCGGAGATGCCGCTGGCGATGTAGATCGGTGCCGCGCCGGGTGGCGAGGCGCCCTCGGTGGAGGCGAAGATCAGGATCGCGACCGCGGCGGGGATCGGCGAGACACCCGCGGACATGAGGGTGGTGAACGCGACCGGGCCGATCGCGGCGATCGTGGCGGTGCCGGTCAACGGCGCGGCGACACCGACCACCAGCAGCCCGACGACCATCGACACGATGAAGGCGGGCGCGTCCAACTCGCCCAGCAATTTGGCCAGCTGTTCGGCCAGCCCGAGCTCGGTCAGGGTGGCCGCGGCGGCGAACGCGAAGAACAGCGTCGCGCCGATGACGGCGTAGCGCGGCCCGACCTCGCCCAAGAGCTTCCACCAGTCGGTGCCCCGACGGGGCAGGGCCCGGCGGCCCAGGATCAACCCGATGATCGTCACCAGGACCGGGATCCAGGTGATGATCGAGATCGCGTCGGCGGGGGCCTCGCCGATCCAGGAGATCACCGCGTCGCTGGTGAGGTCGGAGGTCAGCAGCACCGGCACGATGATGCCGACGAAGACCAGCAGGCTCGACCAGCCCGCGGCGAAGGTGCGTCCGAACGGTTCGATCATCGACGGGTCGACCGCGCCGATCTTGTCGCGGCGGACGAAGTAGAACATCAGCACCAGCCGGTACAGCAGCGTCCAGGCGCCACCGGCGAACAGCGCCAGGAACAGCTGGTCGGCGGTGACATAGCTGGCCACGGCGGCCGAACCGGTGAGGATGAACAGCGAGGAACTGGGCGGGATGGCGATGCCGAGCCCGGCGTTCCCGGCAACGACGGTCGCCGACAGCTTGGGGCTGAAGTTCGACTTGGCCATCCACGGGATGGTCACCGAGCCGACGGCGGCGGCGTTTCCGGAGCCGGAACCGGACACGGCTCCGAACATCGCCGCGGCGATCGTCGACACGTAACCGGCACCGCCCCGGCGTTTGCCGAGCAGTGAGTTGAGCATCGCGATCAGCTGGTCGACGACGCCGGTCTTGGACAGGACGAATCCCATGAAGACGAACGTCAACGCCGCGAACACGATCTCCTCGGTGGCGGCGGCTTTGATTCCCGCCCAGCCGACCTCGAGTATCGAGCCGCCGCCGAACGCGGCGACCGCGACGAAACCGATGATCATCGCCTCACCGATGTTGCGTTTCAGCAGTCCGTTCCACGCGATGATGACGACGATGTAGGCGACCAGCGCCCAGATGCCGAGCATGACAGGTATCCACTCCGTTGTAGGGGAAGGTGGCGGACGCGGCCCATCAACCGAGCCGTTCCGCGAGCTGGATGGTGCGTTTGGCGGACTCGACCATGGGTGCGTCGATGAACCGTCCGTCGGGCAGGGCGATCGCGCCGCTCCCGTCGGCCTCGGCACCAGCTGCCGCGGTCACCACCTCGTGGGCGCGACGCAGTTCGACCCCGTCGGGGGCGAACGCGGCGGTGATCGTCGACAGCTGTTTGGGGTGCAGGGCGGTGCGACCGAACATGCCGAGCGCCCGGCCCCGCGCACACGACTCGGCCAGACCCCGTGGGTCGGCCAGATCGGTGTAGACCGCCATCGCGGGGGCCGGTAGGCCCGCGGCGACGGCGGCGATGACGATGCGGCTGCGGATCCAGCCGAAGGACTCCTCGCCGCGCAGACCCAGCTCGGCGGCCAGGTCGGCCTCCCCGAGCGCGAGCCCGGCCACGGCCGGGTGGGCGGCGATGTCACGCGCGTACTCAACACCGATCGCGGACTCTAGCAGGCAGTGGACCGCCAGCGGCGCGTCCACATTAAGCATGTCGAGCGCCAGATCGACGTCCTGCGGCCCGGCGACCTTCGGCAACCGCACCGCGACCCGCCCGGCCCGCACCACGGGATGCGCCCCCAACGCGGCCAGGTCACGCGGGCCGAACTCACCGCGCGGATGGTTGACCCGGACCTGAACCACCGGCCGACAGTGCGGCCCCGACCGCCGCGCCCCGGCCTCGGCTCCACGCTCGCGCGAACCGCCCGATCGCCCGCGCTGCACCGGAATCGTCGGCACCCGCTCCACAGCGGACTCCGCCGGGCCCTCGCCCCGCTCCCCCGCCGACGAGCTCCGCTCGCTCGGCTCGGCCGAGCCGCTTGGGCTGCCGTCAGCCGACGTGCCCCGTTCGCCAAGCTCAGCCGAGCCGCTCGGACCCGCGTCGGCCTCGGCCAAGCCGTCCAGGAACGCCAGCACGTTCGCGCGCGCCTCCTCCTTGCGCCCGGCCAGCACCGCGTCCTCCAGGTCCACGATCACCGCGTCGGCCCCGCTCGCCATGGCCTTGGGCAACAGTTCCGGTCTGCTGGCCGGTGCGTACAGCGCGGTCACGATCGGCGTGTCCATCAGCCCACCACTCCCTTGTCCCGCAACGCCGCGATCTGCTCGGCGTCCAGTCCGGCCTCGGCCAGCACCTCGTCGGTGTGCTCCCCCAGCCGCGGCCCCGCCCACCGCACTTCCCCGGGCGTGTCGGACATCCGGAACATGACGTTCTGCATCGCCACGGAGCCAAGCTCCTCGTCGGGCACCTCCAGCACCGTCCCCAGTGCCCGAAACTGCGGATCGTCGACCACATCGGACACGTCATACACCGGCGCGATCGCCGCCTGGGCCTCGCTGAACGCCGCGATCACCTCCTCGGCGTCACGCTCCGCGATCCAGCCCCCGACCGCCGCGTCCAGCTCCTCCGCGTGCTCAGCCCGAGTGCGCCCCGACGAGAACCACGGCTCGTCCACCAGTTCCGGCCGCCCCACCAGGTGCATGACCCGCTCCGCGATCGACTGCGCGCTGGTGGAAACCGCCAGCCACCGCCCGTCCCGACTGCGATACGTATTGCGCGGCGAATTGTTCGACGACCGATTGCCGGTCCGCTGCGGGATCACGCCCAACGCCTGGAACGCGGTGATCTGCGGCCCCAGCACCGTCAGGATCGGCTCGATGATCGCCAGATCCACCACCTGCCCCCGACCGGTGTTCTCCCGCGCCCGCAGCGCGACCATGATCGCGTAAGCGCAGGCCAACGCCGCGATACCGTCCGCCAACGCCAACGGCGGCAGGGTCGGCGGCCCGTCCGGCTCCCCGGTCATCGACGCGAACCCACTCATCGCCTCGGCCAGCGTCCCGAACCCGGGCTCGCCCGCCATCGGCCCGATCTGCCCGAACCCTGTCACCCGCGAGATCACCAACCGCGGGTTCGCCTCCAGCAACGACTCCGGCGCCAGGTTCCAGCGCTCCAAGGTCCCCGGCCGAAAGTTCTCCACGAGCACGTCGGCCTCGGCCAACAGCGCCCGCAACACCCCCTGCCCGTCCTCACTAGACAAATCGATCGCGACGGTGCGTTTGTTGCGCGACAACACCTTCCACCACAACCCCACCCCGTCCTTGGCGTGCCCATGCCCACGCGACGGATCCCCCCGCCGGGGATGTTCCACCTTCACCACGTCCGCGCCGAAGTCACCCAGCAACATCGCCGCGGTCGGACCGGCGAACAGCGTCGAGATATCCACGACCTTGATTCCACTAAGAGCCTCCACAACAATGCATCTTATAAGATGCATCATGCGCAATGTCAAGTTCTCGCGTTCGTAAATCCCAGGAAATGGACCCTCAACTACTGTTGACCCACACGTGTCACCACCACAGCGAAGGGACCCCAGCGTGGCCGCTCCAGGCACAGTCCACCCACGTCCGCCCGGCAGCAAGGCCGAGTACGTGCACGAGGTACTGCGCAACGAGATCATGAGCGGCCAACTCACCGCGGGCGCCGCCGTCCCCCAGGACGAGATCGCCCGCCGCCTCGGCGTCTCCATCACCCCGGTCCGAGAAGCCCTCCGCCGCCTCGAGAGCGAAGGCCTCATCTCCTACCGCCCCCACCGTGGCGCCACGGTCTCCGAGCTCAGCCAAGACGCCGCCCACGAGCTCTACCTCCTGCGCGGCGCCATCGAGGGCCTCTGCGCCCGCCTGGCCGCCGACCGCATCACCGACGCCGAACTCGCCGAACTCCACCGAATCCACGACCTCATGCTCACCGAACAAGCCAACGGCTCCGTCGAGAACCTGGCCGACCACAGCCGCCAGTTCCACGACCTGATCGCCCGCGCCGGCGGCCCCGCCTTCCTGGCCGACCACCTCAGCTCCATCTGGAAGAACCACCCGGTCCCCACCGAGAACTCCCTGTGGCACGACCCCACCGACGCCGCCCGCTTCCTGGAAGCCCACCGCGACCTCCTCGAAGCCCTCACCGCCCGCGACGCCACCCGAGCCGAGCGCGTCATGATCGACCACGTCGAACTGGCCGGAGCCGCCCGCACCACCCACCAATAACCCCTCAAACCACCCGCACCCCCGTCGACGCGCCCCTCCCCCACCACCGCGCCCCCACAAACCCCAACCAGCAAACCCCCAACAACACCCCACTGACCCACAACGAGAACCGAACCCCCGCCCCCATCGCCACCGCACCCCCCACCACGGGCCCCACCGCGTTCCCCAACTGCTGCGCCGAATTCTGCAACCCCAAAGCGGCACCCCGAACCCCCTCTGGCACAACAGCCACCAGGTACATGACCACCAAAGTCATCACCTCACACTGCACCGCCGCGTACATCAAATAGACCGTCGCGACCGTCGCCACACTCCCCATCCCCGCGAGCACACCCAACAACACCCCACTCCCGACGAAAACCACCGGCACCAACCGCCCATACCCAGCCCGATCCGCCAACCACCCCCACCCCAAGGCGAGCACCAACGCCAACAACCCGGCCAAACTCTGCAACACCCCAAAAATCCGCGCCACCGCCCGCGAATCGCCCTCCACCACCCTATTCGTCTAGCTTTCAGGTCGCCCTCGACACCGTAGCTGCCGGTAGCCGTCGACACACCGCCACACGGAAGCTGAGACGACTGCTGTGTTTTGTCCGTACTATCTCGCCGCGACGAGCCACCGCTAACACCACCCCATTAGGTAGTCCTCTTGCGGTGATGGGAAATCGACGTTGGAAGGCAATCATGACCGACGTGCCCATCGACGGCTTGGGGCCCGCTGCTGGCTAGTGCCCAGAGCCGGCGACCGATGGTCGGTGACGTCAAGTCGTGTCAGGGGGACTCACGTGGCCTTGCGACATGAACCCAAACTGATGGCGACCCCAAACGCATCCTTGGTGGCCATAGTTCTTACGGTTGACTCTCGAAGAACATTGCCTAAGGGCGACGGCGACAAGCATCCGATCGCTTCGAACAGCCGAACCTGGTTTGGCGCTCTCTCTTGTTGGCTGTGGACGAAAGCGCTTCGGGAAGTGCGACGTAGACTGTACGTCGATCGTTACCTCCCAAGCCCGGAATACCTGGAGGCCCCTTTGGCGAAAAAGCGGCTCGTGAACTTGGACGCGTTGATTCCTCGGGACGACTTTCTAGTATCGGCGACTGAGGCGATTCCGCCAGCGGACTTCGCAAGCAGCATGAAAGTCACCGATCTCGAGCGAGATTCGTTCACTTACCACACCTTGCGGAAACCCGATTTCCAGCGCGAGACCGCAAACTGGGATCCTGACAAGGTTGCTGAATTGGTGAAGAGCTTCCTCGAAGGTGACTTGATCCCGTCAGTGATCTTGTGGCGGTCATCCCACAGCGGCAACATCTTTGTCATCGATGGTGCTCATCGCCTTAGTGCGCTTATCGCGTGGGTGCACGATGACTACGGAGATAGCCACACCTCTACACGCTTCTTCGACAAGAACATCCCTGACGAGCAGAAACGAGCGGCTAAGGAGACCAGAGATCTCATAAGCAAGTCAGTCGGCTCTTTTGAGGACTTGCGGCAAGCTTCTAGGAACCCGGATACAGCGGATGAAGAACGAGTGCGTCTGGCTAGAAATCTTAGTGCCTACGCCCTAACTCTACAATGGGTACGTGGCGAACACGATAAAGCAGAGAGCTCCTTCTTCAAGATAAATCAACAAGCGACACCAATAGACAAGACAGAACTCGCAATAATCAAATCTCGACGCAAGCCAAATGCTGTGGCAGCAAGAGCGCTCCTTCGAGCAGGTACCGGCCACAAGTATTGGTCTGCGTTCAATCCTGAAATACAGGAAGAAATCGAATCGATCGCGGTTGAAGTATACGACCTATTGTTCAAACCTTCACTAGATCAGTCAATCAGGAACACTGATCTTCCCGTGGCCGGCAAGGGGTACTCGGCAGACAGCCTCAAGATGATTCTCGAGCTCGTGAACTACGTAAACAATATAAAGGATGAGATGTGGTTGGAGAATTCTCATGCTGCTCCAAGGCGCGGGAAGGCGGCAACGAGTACCTCACAACTCGAGAATGATGTTGATGGCGCCCAGACACTAGCCTTCATGAAGAGGGTCAGACGTGCGGCTTTGAGAATCGCTGGGAATCACCCAAGCTCGCTTGCGCTACACCCAGCGGTGTACTTCTACAGCGCGACCGGGCAGTTCCAACCATCGGCATTCCTGGCCACGATTCGATTTGTCTTGGAACTCACACAACGGAACCGACTAATCGAATTCACAAAAGTTAGAAGCAAGTTCGAAGAGTTCCTTGTGCAATATAAATACTTCATGAATCAACTTGTGCGCCAACATGGCGGTATCCCACGGTCGATCGATGCAATTCTTGTCATGTTTCAGGTTATCCTAGAGAACATCGCAACCGGAATTACAGACGGGGAGATCATCGAGGCGTTCAGCGGATTGGCCGTTTTGCGTCCGATAAAGGTACGGACGGCCGTCGATTATGAGCATAAGCGCGAATTTACTCGAGAAACAAAAGTTATGATCCGGCTTCAAGAAATCCTTGACAAAGCTTCGCTATGCGGCATATGTGGAAGCCGACTGCCCCTCAAGCTAAGTTCTGTCGATCACATTCTTAGGAAAGAAGATGGTGGCTTGGGTGAACCACGTAACGCGCAGTTGACGCATCCATATTGTAATTCGGGATTCAAAGAACACCTCAATTCGCTAACGATCGCAAACTGAGCCTTTGGTAGGTAGAGATCGCGGCAGCGCCCATCGGACACGCTGTATGTGGGAGTCGCGGTGACCGCTGCGGGCGCGGTGCGTCACGACTTGGGGGTTGGCCCCCTTTGATGAGCCTTCCTGTCGCGTCGGGACACGCGCGACATGACGTGTCCTTCCTCTGTCGTTCTTGTGCGGACTAGGCAGCCACGTGGGCGCGTCTTGTAGCGGACTTGGGTGAGGGGATCCTTGTGTGTTCGGGGGTTCTTCCACGCCATGGTGGCATGCTCTTTGAAAGCCGTCGCCTTGCCGGGCAATACCACGGTGACACACGGCAGAGCGCACAGAAGTGTCACAGCTCCGCGGTACGATTCGCGCATGTCACCTATCGACTCCCCCCGATCCAAGGCCCGGACGTGTGTCGAACTGTTCGCCGGGGCGGGTGGGTTGGCGATGTCCGTGCACGCTGCGGGTTTTCGCCCCCTACTGGTCAATGAGTTCGCCAAGCGTGCTTGTGAGACCTTGCGCGCGAACGGGGCGGTCGATCGTGGCGATGATCTGAGTGTTCCCGATCCTGGCGGTCCGTGGCCGCTAGTTGAGGGGGATGTGCGTCAGGTCAAGTTCGAGTATCTCGCGGAGGCGGGGGTCGATGTCTTGGCTGGTGGGCCGCCTTGTCAGCCGTTCAGTCTCGGCGGGGCGCATAAGGGGGTGGAGGACGAACGGAACATGTTCCCACAGATGTTCCGCGCGATCCGTGAGATGCGGCCCAAGGCCGTCATCTGTGAGAACGTGAGAGGACTTCTGCGGCCTTCGTTCAAACCCTACTTCGACTACATCCTTCGCGAACTCGAGTTGCCGTTCCTGGAACGCGCGGAGGACGCGTCGTGGGACCAGCATGACGCGATTCTCAAACGGGCGGTCGCGGGTTCTCGCTCGGTGGCGGATGAACGCTACGACGTCTATTTGACCCCGGTCAACGCCGCTGACTTTGGCGTCCCGCAGATCCGACAACGTGTCATCATCGTCGCCTTTCGCTCCGACCTTCGGGTCGATTGGGATAGTTTTCGCCCGAGGCCTCGGTACTCGGGGGAAGCGCTGTGGGCGTCGATGCGAGATGGCTCCTATTGGGATCGACACAAGGTACCGTCCCGTGTACGGCGTCGCGTGATGCGTGAATTGCCCGACGCTCCACTCGTCGAGGACGGCCTGAAGCCGTGGCGAACGTTGCGCGACGCTATTCAGGGCATCGACGACAACACTGGCAAGCCGTTGCCGTCGATCCCGGCGAAGTCGCTGGACAGGACCGAGTACCACCATGGCGGCTTCACCGAACACATAGGGTGGCCTGACGCACGAAAGTACACCGGACACACTCCCAACCTGCTCGATCGTCCCGCCAAGACAGTAAAGGCTGGAGTACACGGGGTACCGGGAGGTGAGTCCGTCATGGAACTGGATGACCCCGAATACGACGGCAAGGGATATAGGTACATGACGGTGCGCGAGACCGCCCGAGTCATGACATTCCCCGACGATTGGACGCTCGCGGGACCTCGAGGGGAGAAGATGCGCCAGCTCGGCAACGCAGTACCGGTCCGGCTCGGTCACGTCTTCGCCAAAGCCGTCGCCCGTGCCTTGGATGCCGCGGATGCGCGTGAGTGGAGTTCAAATGGCCGAACAGCGAGAAACTAGGTGGAAGGAGCGGATTCCTCCGAACCGAGCGTGGAAGCCTAGGGTCGGGACGACGGCGAAGTCCCGCGCGGCCGAACAAGACCGGGCGGCAGGTGGCCGATCCCATCGAACGGTCGAGACCTCCGATGGGGGGTGTGCTCGCGCCTCGGTGGCGTTGCGCCTTTACCGACGGACCAGACGAATCCGCGCTTACCTCCGCTGGTCGGAAGGAGGTAGAACGCGAGAGCGATACATCGGTGAAGTCGACGGCGTGACGCGCGCCCAAAATCTGAACTTGGCATGGGGTCTCGCCCACTCCGCTGGGCTAGCCGGAGAACGACCACTTCCAGATTTCTCGTGGGCAAGCACTGTGGCGACCCGAGTGATCATGCGTGCCAACAAGTCCCGCGACACCGCTCCCGAACTACGACTACGGTCCAAGTTGCATCGAATGGGCTTGAGATACCGCGTCTCAATTCGACCGATCCCCAATCTTAGGCGCACCAGCGACATCGTCTTTCCCAAGGCACGCGTAGCGGTGTTCGTGGACGGTTGCTACTGGCATGGTTGCCCCGACCACCATCGTCCGGCCCAACGGAATGCCGAATTCTGGTCCACGAAGATCGCCGCGAATCGTGCTCGTGACGCCGACACCAACCGTCGTCTTGCTGAGGCGGGGTGGACTGTCCTCCGTTTTTGGGAACACGACGATCTCGATCAAGCGGCTATCGCGGTTTCCGAGGCCGTACGTGCGCGATGTGCGTCCTGAGGCCCAGCGGATATCAGACGTCGAATTCGAGCGTCTGGTCGAATGAATTTGGCTGCTCGACTCTATAGTCCGAGGGGTCAATCGTGAGACCCATCCGTTCGACCTCGGAGAAGAAACGCCCCTCATCGAATATGCGGTTTCTCTTGTCGGGATCGCTTTTCTTAGCTGGAGCCCATATGACTGGTGGACGATTCTCGCGCAGCACGGACAATGCCGCCTCACGTCGCGCGCTTTCATGCATCAGACTGATCTCGATCCCCCGCTCAACGAAACTCAACATCTCGTCCTTGGTGAAGCTTCGATTGGGCCATTCGCCTGCCCTTGCTCTACCAGGGTGGATTGTGTCCCAAACGGAACGCGCGTTCTTCCTTGCTCCGCCTGGGGGATTGGAACCGAATCCGTTCATGATCGCATTCCATAGCACAGGACGATACTCCCGAAAGAGCGCTCGTTCTCCCAAGACGATCCAAGCGTCTTCGAGCGAAAGGAACCGGACCCGAAAATCCGCTCGCGATATCGTTGCGTCGCTCGACATCTCAACTTCGCTGACGCTTCTCGCGTGTTTGTCTATGCGTTCCCAAAGCTTGTCGGTTCCGTAGTCTGGTTCATAACCATAGCTACTACTGCCAGCTTCGGCCTTCCCCACATAGACTGGAACGTTGGAATCACGCAATGGCGCGTACAGCGGAAAGTCACCGACCCAGTAGATCGCGTACAAACCCGCGCCAAGGAAACGTCCGGGTGGGAAGGGGTGTGGGCTCTGCTCTTCCAACTTTTCGCGCAAGAGCTTCCCAATCTGTGTTGGGTCGAGCGGGTTGAATCGCTCTGGGTTGGGGATACCCGGATTCTTTCGAAATGACACGAACATATTCTAGAGGTCGCGTGACGATTCCGACAGCAAGGTTTTTCGCCATTTGAAACTCAAATCAACTCGGGCCGAACTCCCAGATCACCTCGACTAACTGCCGCAGACGCACAAGGTGGCCTGTTGTGATGGCCCTTCGAGCACACTGAAGCAACGCTTCGCGCAAGCCTGCGAGAAAGAACAGCACGTCCTGATTCCCGATCAGGAACTTCTTGACGTACGGTCCACAACAACAATCGACCTGGCCGAGGTGCCCGGGCCGCGCACCCAGAAGCTGATTCAGGCAACCTGTCTGGAAATTAGAGACAACCACATCTACGACGTCACGTCGCGGGCGACGTCCCCAGCCCCACATCAGCCAGCCACTGAAGGTGTAGCTGGCGCCCGCCCTCACACGGCATCGAGGCCGCAGGCGTAAGCGTTTGCTTGGTGCCCAGGACGAGACTCGAACTCGCACGCCGTAATCCGGCAACTGCTTTTAAGGCAGTCGTGTCTCCCTTTCCACCACCTGGGCCGGGGGGATGAGAGCCACGGTAGCCGTGTTCAGTGGTTCACGACACTGCGGAAAACCGGCATATGGGGTGTATGGGGCGAGAGTTCCGGAAATTGTCGTATCTGCGACAGAGTGGTTGTGTTGGGTTTACGTTCGTGCTACTTACCAGGCTCCGGGGGTGGCGGGGTGGGCTGGCGCGGCTGGGACCTGCGGAAGTGTGGTGGGTGGGGCGGTCCAGACCGGGGGTGGGGCGTGTGTCCACATTGCTTGGCCTTGGTGGGGGCCGTAGAGGGTGTCCCAGACTTGGGCGGTGACCGCGCGGCTGGCCGCTAGGCGGGAGGAGGCTCGGCGGTAGCGTTCGGAGAGGACCGCGGCCAGGAAGGCCCAGCCCGGGGTTCCCGGTGGGGGTGGGGGGACCACGAAGGAGTTGAGTTCGGCCGCTAGGGCGAGGCCGAGTTTGGTGCGGGCCGGTTCGGCTATTTCGTGGTTGCGGGCCAGGAAGTGGCGGATGGAGAGGGCGAGGTTGTCGTCCAGGGCGGTCAGGTCGGTGACGGCGGCCCAGCCGGCGAGGCCCGGGGGCATGATGGGGACCCAGATGCGGGCGTGGGGGGTGCGTTCGTGGATGACGATGGTGCCCGCCGAGAGGTCGCCGAAGCGTTTGCCGGACGGGTGGATGAGCATGACGCCCAGGGCCGCGAACCAGGAGATGCCGGGGAGGAGGAGGCCGGGGAACTCGACCGCGAAGGCGGAGAGGGCGCGGATGAGGGCGTGGCGGAAGCGGATGGGGCCGCCGTCGTCGCGGACCACTCGGAGGCCGACCGCGAGTTTGCCCAGGGATCGTCCTTTGGAGAGCGTTTCGATGGTGGCGGGGACGCCGACGAAGGCCAGCACCATGTCGATGGTGATGATGGCGACCAGCAGGGCCTCGTCGACCAGGGAGGTGGAGGCGGCGAGGGTGTAGAGCAGCAGCATGGACACCACGTAGAAGATGGCCGCGGCGATGACGCTGATGGTGAAGTCGATGCCGAACGCGAGTACTCGGGAGCCGAGTCGGGCTACTCGGACGTCGAGTTCGACCGCCTCGCCCGAGACCAGCCGTCCGGAGAGGCCGGGATCGGCGGAGATGTCACTCATGCCCCCAGTGTGCCGTACCCGTTCACGTCGGGGGGTTCGGCCGATGCGCGACGTGCGGGATTGGCGAGGTTGCCATAAGCTCGGCGGGTGGATCTGGACGCGTACATCGCCGAGCACGACGGAGAGTGGCGGCGGCTGGAGCAGCTGTCGCGGACCGGGCGGCTGCGGCCCGAGCACGTCGACGAGATGCTGATGTTGTATCAGCGTGCGTCGACGCAGCTGTCCATGGTGCGCAGCCGGATCCCGGACGCGCTGTTGGTGGCGCGGCTGTCGCGGCTGGTTCTCATGGCGCGCAGCGCCATCACCGGCAGCCGGGCGATGGGGTGGCGGATGTTCCTGCGGTTCTTCACGCACCTGTTCCCGGCCGCCTGTTATCGGGCCCGGCACTGGTGGGCGGTGGCGGGGGTGCTGTTCCTGGCGATCATGGGCGGGATCATCACCTATGTGGCCTCCCATCCCGAGGTGCAGACGCAGGTGTACCCGCAGCCGGTCATCGACGATCTGGTGAACAACAGTTTCGAGAACTACTACTCGGAGTACCAGAACCAGAACTTCGCGCTGAAGGTGTGGACGAACAACGCCCGGCTGGCCGGGATGGCGCTGGTGGGCGGTGCGCTGATCATCCCGCCGCTGTGGGTGTTCTGGCAGAACGCTCTCAACGTGGGGCTGACCGGCGGGATCATGGTCGGCAACGACCGGGGGGACCTGTTCTTCGGTCTGATCATGCCGCACGGGTTGCTGGAGATGTCGGCGTTCCTGTTGGCCTGCGCGGTGGGCCTGCGGATCGGTTGGTCGTGGATCAATCCCGGCGCGGGCAAGACCCGGGGGCAGTCGCTGGCCGAGGCGGGGCGCTCGGGGATCGTGGTGGCGCTGGGCCTGGTGGCGGTGCTGGCGGTCGCGGGGTTGATCGAGGGATTCGTGACGCCGAACCTGCCCGCCTTCGCCGCGATCCCGATCGGGGTGCTGGCGTTCGGGAGTTTCGTGGCCTATGTGGTGTTCGTGGGCCGCCGGGCGACGGCCGAGGGTTATACCGGGGATCTGGAAGCGGACCTGCGCGAGGCGTACGCCCACGCGCAGGGTCCGGTGCCGTTGACGCGCTAGCGGACGCTACTGCGCGACGGCGGCCATGCTGCGGGCCTGGTTGACCTGGGCGGTCACCTGGGCGACTCGCATGGGTCCGGGTGGCAGCTGCACGGTGTGGTACAGACCCGGGCCCGAGACCGAGACCGACACGAAGCCGGTGTGCCTGGTCTCCTTGGCCAGCAGGAACAGCAGCCCGATGAGGCAGAACCACACCCCGATGATCGTCATGATGATCGCCCAGGTGGGTATGCCCTGGGTGGTCTGTGTCGAATCCTGGACCGTCCACGTCGTCCCCCGCAGCGGGAACTGTCCCTGCGGGACGATGATCGAATTCGGGGTCACCGCGATGTCGCCGATGGTCAGTACGACTTGCTCGCCCTGTGGCGGCATGGGCTGCGGCTGGTATCCGCCGTAGCCGTAACCGGGCATCTGGGGCTGCGGGGAGGGCTGGCCGCCGCCACCGCCGGTCACTGGAGGGTCAATGTGGTATTCGCTCACGCGAATATCCTAGTCGCCCGCCCCACCCGCCACACTCCTCCGGACGTTTCCGAACAGTCTCGATTTGCGCGTCCGCTATACCTTCGTCGGCACGGCCGTGACGAGAGGACGGGCCGTGGATCTCCTGCCCCGATCGAGCACGCCGTCGCGTTCCTCTCTCCTCTTCACCCAGTCGGCGGCGTGCTCCCCCTCGGTACGACCGACGGGCGGTGAACCGCGAGGGTTCACCGCCCGTCGGGGTGCCGGGGCCGGTGGGTTAACCGAAGTTGACGTCCGAGCATTGGTAGAAGGCGTTGGCGGTGTCGGCGATGGTCCACACGCCGAGGATGAGATGCTTGCCGGACTTGTTCGGCAGCGTCCCCGAGTGGGACACATCGGACGGTGGCTGTCCGCTGAACGGGACGGTCAGGAACGGCGTCGCGTCCAGGTCGGCCCGGGTCAGCGGCTTCGAGGAGTCCCAGCCGTCCTTCGTGATGAAGTACTGGAAGTCCGTCGTGGAGTGTGCTGCGGTCAGTTTCCACTGGAAGTTCATCGAACCTCCGGGCTGCACGTCGGTGGCGGGCCACTGGCCGCCCCGGGGGTCGTCCAGTTCGGCGAACTGGCCGTTTCCGCCGGCGCAGATGGAACCGTCCTGCGGACCCGCGGCCGGGAAGCCCTTGGGTCCTTCGACGCTTTGCGGCTCCCACTGGATCTGGCCGCAGTCGGTGACGGTGCCGTCGGCGCAGAACGCCGCCCGGCTGGTGGGTGAGGTGGTGTATCCGTGCGCCGAGGCCGGGGAGGCGCCCAGCACGCTGAGCATGACCGCGGCGGCGGTCCCGGCGAGTACCGAGATACCGACGCGGACGGTACGGGGGGCAGGCATGACGAATCCTTTCATGGATCGACATATATAAAGGAGTCTTTATAGTAGGGGAGCCGTACCGGGTATGTCCAGACTGCGCCGCAGGGGATTCCGGGCCGGTTTCGCGATGGCCGGCGCGACCGTCCGCTCACACCATGCCCATGGGAGGCAATGCGTCTGTCGGGTATCCGACAAGAATCTCCCGTCACCAACGTGAGCGAAACTCGTTATTTTCGAACATAATTCCGACAAAAACGGCGTTTCGGAGTCATCCGGACGCCGAGAAGTAGTAATTTCTCGATTTTTTTGGGGGAAAACGGCTACCGGGGTTGCGTACACCCAGGGGCGATCTGTGATGATGGGCCAATGTCCCAGCAGCCCTCCAATTCCTTCTTCGACAAGTCAACGACTCAACCGGAATTCGCCAACGTGTTGCGCGGCTACGACCGCAACCAGGTTGACGACTTCGTACAGCGCGTCAATGCGGCCCTGAGCCAAATCGACAACGCTCGCGGCGAGGCCGAGGCACGCATGACCGACGCTCAGCGCCGGTTGCGTCAGGCCGAACAGCGGGTCACCGGCCTCGAGCAGAAGCTGGCCGAACAGGCCCAGCAGCTCGAGGAGAACAGCCGTCCCACGTTGTCGGGCCTGGGAACGCGCGTCGAGCAGATCCTGCGGTTGGCCGAGGAGCAGGCCAACGAGCACCGGGCTGAGGCCAAGCGCGAGACCGAGGGCATCCTGTCCTCCGCGCGCCTCGAGGCCCGCGAGATCACCGACGCCGCCCGCGAGGAGGCCAACGGCCTCAAGCAGGCCGCCGAACGTGAGGCCGGAAACGTCCGCACCGCCGCCGAGCGCGAGGCCGCCGAGCTGCGGGTGCAGGCCCGCCGCGAGGCCGAGACCCTGCGCGCCGACGCCGAGCGCGACACCAAGCAACTGCGCACCTCCACCGGCCACGAGGTCGCCGAGCTGAAGGCCAGTGTGGAGCGCGAGGTCGCGAGCCTGCGGGCCACCGCCGACCGCGAGATCACCCAGCTGCGCGCCAAGGCCGCCAAGGACGCCGAGGAGAAGCGCGCCGAGGCCGCGAAACTGTTCGCCGACGCCAAGGAGAAGCGCGACAAGGAACTCCAGGCGCTGGACCTGGAGATCGCCGAGCGTCGCGAGAAGGCCGAGCGCGAGGAGTCGCAGCGGCACGCCGAGGCGATCGCCGCGACCCAGAAGCTGGTCTCCGAGGCCGAGTCCCGGGCCCGCACCGCCGAGGAGCGCGCCAAGGAGATCGAGACCGCCGCCGAGACCCGCAAGGTCGAGTCGGAGAAGTACGCGCAGCAGACCACCGAGAAGGCCAAGAACGCCGCCGACAAGGCGCTGTCGGAGGCCAAGGCCGAAGCCACCCGTCTGGTGGCCGACGCCAAGGCCGAGGCCGAGCGGACCACGACCAAGGCCCGCAAGGAGGTCGACAAGCTCACCCGCGAACGCGACAGTGTCCAGTCGACGCTGCGCAACATGATGGCCAACCTGCAGGGCATCGGCCTGAGTGCCGGCGGCGACGCCGCCGCCGCGGAAGAGAAGAAGGACTCCGAGGTCTCGGCGTCCTGAGAAAAGCCTCACCGTGTCGTGGGGATGTCTCCTGTGGGAGGGGCATCCCCACGGCCGCAGGCTTTGTGAGCCCGCATCCACTGGGTAGGACCTTCGACGGCGATGACGTCACCGCATGTGATCGCCGCTATTCGTCACGGGGTGATTGCCTCGCGCCGAGGTTTTCGCGCTACCGTCTATGCGGCAGGTGCTTAACCGGAAGGTTAGTTCAGACGGTGTCGAGTTAAATCGTGAGCCGTCCCGTCGGATTCGCTGTGACGGGACCGCTCACGTGTGAGGATGGGGCTTATGTCGCACGGCGGTGGCGCAGACTTCTTCAGCAGCCTGGGCGAGTCCGGCAGCACGGATCGTGGGTTCGAGCAGTCCCTGCGTGGATATGACAAGAAACAGGTCGACAAGTATCTGTCGAGTATGGATACGGAGCTGGCCTCGCTCGCCGCGGAGAAGGCCGAGGCGATGGCCCAGGTCGACCGGCTCGTCATGCAGGTGCAGCAGCTTCAGGCCCAGATCCAGGACATCCGCCGTCGCGCCGCCGTCGGTGAGAAGGTCTCCTTCAAACACCTCGGGGCCCGGGTCGAGCACATCCTGACGCTGGCCGAGGAGGAGGCCGAGGCGATCAAGCAGCGGTCGGTGGACGAGTTCGCCGCCGAGCGCGCCGCGATCGAGAAGCTGCGTCGCGACGTCGAGGCCGAGACCGAGAAGGCCCGCCACGACTTCGAGACCGCGCTGGCCGCGCGCCGGGCCGCCGCCGAGAAGGCCGAGGCCGACCGGCGCCACATCGTCGACGCCGAGATGAACAAGCGGGCCCAGCAGGCCCAGAACATGGTCAACGAGGCCACCGAGAAGGCGGCCCAGATCCAGGCCGAGGCCGAGCAGGCCGCCGAGCGGATCCGCAAGGCCGCCGACGAGCAGGCCAACAAACTGGCCGCCCAGGTGGACCGGCTGCGCACCGAGGCCCAGGCCAAGAAGCAGGAATCCGAAGTGGAGGCCGAGCAGGTGCGGCAGGCCGCCGCCCAGCAGGCCTCCGACACCCTGAGCAAGGCCAACGCCGAGGCCGAGCGGCTGCGCTCCGACGCCGTCGCCGAGGCCGACAAGATCCGCACCGACGCCCAGACCGCGGCGGACAAGTTCAAGAAGGAGGTCGAGGCCGTCGCGCTGACCGTGCGCTCCGAGGCCGAGACCGAGGCGACCCGGCTGCGGTCGGAGGCTGAGAGCCAGACCGAGCAGCTGCGGGCCGAGGCCACCGGCAAGCACGAGCAGGCCGCCAAGGAGCTGGAGGACGCCAAGACCGTCTCCGCCAAGGCGCGGGCAGAGGCGGAGAAGTTGTCGGCCGAGATCCTCGCCAAGGCCGAGGCTGAGGCCAGTGAGCTCACCGCGACCGCCAAGGCCCAGGCAGAGAAGGTCACCCGCGAGGCCCGCGAGGCCGCGGAGAAGCTCACCGCCGAGTCGACGCAGCGCGCTGAGAAGCTGCGCTCCGACTCCACCGCGGAAGCCGAGCGGGTTCTCAGTGAGGCCAAGGCCGCGGCCGAGAAGCTCACGACGGACTCGACGCAGCGCGCTGAGAAGCTGCGCTCCGACTCCACCGCGGAAGCCGAGCGGGTTCTCAGTGAGGCCAAGGCCGCCGCGGAGAAGCTCACCACCGAGTCGACACAGCGGGCCGAGAAGCTGCGCTCCGACTCCACCGCGGAAGCCGAGCGGGTCCTCAGTGAGGCCAAGGCGGAGGCCGAGCAGCTGACGTCCAAGGCCAAGACCGACGCCGAGCAGCTGACCTCGCAGGCCGAGGCCGCCGCCAGCAAGCTGGCCGCCGACGCCGAGGAGTACGCCAACGGCGTCACCGCCGAGGCCGACAAGCGCATCGCCGAGCTGACCGCCGACGCCAAGCAGCGCAGCCAGGCCGCGATCGCCGAGGCCGAGGACAAGGCCGCGAAGTTGGTGGCGGACGCGGAGAAGAAGGCCGAGGGCATCCGCAAGCGCGCCGACGACGGCGCCCGGTCGGCGGCGCAGACCGCCAGGCGCGACGCTGAGGCCATCCTGGGCACCGCCCGGGCTCAGGCCAAGAAGCTCGTCGCCGACGCCAAGCAGAACAAGGCTCCGGCGGCTCCCAGCGACCAGACCATCGAGATCAGCAAAGCCGAGGTGGACGCGGCGCTGGCCGACAAGGCGTCGAAGGACGAATCCTCCGCTAAGGACGATTCCGGCGACGACAACGGCGGCAAGAAGGGCGCCAAGAACACCAAGGGCAACCGGGGTGGCAACGCCAAGTCCAAGAACTCGTCCTCCACAGGTGAGTCCGGGCAAGCATCCGAGAGTGAGACCGTGCACACTGGTACCCGCACGGCTTGATCAAGAAGCCGCGCATAGTCCTCAACCCCTGACACGGGAGTGGCCATGCGCAAGCGGCGCAAGAAGACCGGTGACAAGGCCGGAGCCGACGAGGCCCCCGCGGGGCCGCAACTGGGTCCGGCGGGTTCGCCGTTCGCCAAGACGTCGTTCCACCATGGCTTCTACATGGGCGTCGGGCTGCTGTTGGCCTACGCGCTGTACCTGGCCGTCGAGGTCACGCTCTCGCTGTTGATCGTGATCCTGGTGGCGGGTTTCCTCGCCATCGGACTCAATCCGCTCGTGACCCGGATCCAGGGCTGGGGAATGCCGCGCGGGCTGGCGGTGGCGACGGTGTGCCTGGGGGTGCTGCTGATCGTGTGCGGCGGGCTCATGTCCATTGTGCCCGCCATCATCACCGAGGTGACGAAGTTCGTCGAGGCGATTCCGGGGCTGGTGCAGCATTACAGCGAGCAGGAGTGGCTGAAGAACCTCGACAAGAAGTACCACCTGCTCGACCAGGCGCAGGAGGCGCTGAAGGGCATCAAGCCCAGCACGGTCCTGGAGGCCGCGGGCGGACTGGCCGGTGTGGTCGGCGGTGTGGTCGGGTCGGTCTTCGACGGCGTCATGATCTCGCTGTTGACCATCTACTTCCTGGTGTCCTTCGACCGGCTCAAGGGCGGCTTCTACAAGCTGCTGCCCGCTCCCCGTCGGCAGCGCGCCCAGGCGCTGGGTGACGTGATCCTGGCGAAGGTGGGCGCCTACACCGTTGGGGCGCTGGGGATCGGGGCCACCGCCGGGGTGTGCTCGTACGTGTTCATGTTCTTCGCCGGGGTGCCCTACGCGATCGCGTTGGCGTTCGTGGTGGCGATCCTCGACCTGATACCGCAGATCGGCGCGACGCTGGGCGCCGTCGTCGTCACGCTCGTGGGACTGACGGTGAGCGTCTGGGTCGCCCTCGCCTGCGCGATCTTCTTCATCATTTACCAGCAGCTCGAGAATTGGGTCATATATCCGACAATCATGCGTCGTTCAGTGAAGGTCTCGGACCTCGCGGCGATTCTCGGAATCCTCATCGGGGCGGGACTGATGGGAGTGGTCGGGGCATTGCTCGCGGTACCGGCGGTGGCGGCGATCCAGCTCATCGTCCGCGAGGTCTACATTCCACGACAGGATGCCGCGTAGCCGCGACCCTACCTGCCGGGTTTCCTTCGAGTGGGACTGGCGCTGCCGCCCAATCGTGCATTAGGGTTCGGCGTGGGGCAGCCGGATTTTGGAGTGGAGGTGTGCATGCCTGCGGTTTCGACTGCCGGAGCGGTCAAACTGACGCGTTTACTGCACCGTGATGCCGCCGCCGGGGTTTACACCGGCACCTTGGGCGAAGCACGGACACCCGTCGTCGTCACCCTGGCCCATCAGCGCGTCGACGGGTCGGCACGGGAAGTGTTCCTGGACTGGGGCTCCAAGCTGACGCACCTGTCCGCGCACCCGCACATCGCGCCGGTGTCCGCGGTGGGTCTCACCCAGGACGCATGCCCGTACATCGCGGTGCGCGCCACCCGCGCGACCCTCGCCGACAATCTGCGTGAGGCCGGGCCGCCCCCGGCCGGGCAGGTGCGGGCCTTCGGGGTCGCGCTGGCCGACACGCTGGCCACGATCCACGGCACCGGCCTGATTCACGGTGCCCTGCAACCGGCGACGATCCTGTCCAGTACCGGACGCAAACTGCTGGTCGCCGGGTTCGACGCCACCGCACCGGTGCTGGCGCACTGTCTGCCGCCCAGCGCCTACACCGCGCCGGAGCACCTGGACGCGGCCAAGGCCGGTTCGATGCACGCCAGCCCGGCCGCCGACGTCCACAATCTCGCCACGTTGCTGTACGCGTCGCTCGGCGGGCGGCTGCCGTGGGTCACCGTGTCGGGCAAGGACACCACCGATCCGCTGCTGCGGGCGGCGCCCATCCCCGACATCCCCGGCGTCAGCATCGCGCTGACCGACGTGCTGGGCGCGGCCATGAACGTCGACCCCCGCAAACGTCCCAGCGCCGCCGGACTGCGCGACCTGTTGGCCAATGTCGACACTTCGCGGCCGCTGGCGGCCGGACGGCAGCCCACGACGGTGTGCCCGGCACTGGTCCCCCGCTCGGGACCGCGTCCGGCGCCGCTGCCGGGTGGCGCCGACATCGCGGTGCAGTCCAAACGCCGCTCCCCCAGGCGATTCCGGCTTCCCCGGTCGGTGAAGGTGGTCGTGGCGTTCACGGCGGCGTTCCTGGCCACGGCCGGGGCGGGGCTGGCGACCTTCGCGGTGACGCACGCCGACCCGGCCGAACCGTGCCCCAGCGACTCGGTGCTGACCGACGCGGTGACCGAGGTGTACGGCGAGAGCTCCATCACCGACAAACTGTGTGGCCAGGACGGCTACGTCGCGGTGACGGCCAAGGTCGCCAAGGAGTCGAAGTCGCCGGAGTCGCGCGCGGCCGACTCGGTGGTCGAGTATGTCGCGCTGCGGATGTCCGACGGCGTGTGGACCGTGATCGGCGACCCGTGCTCCAGCGACACCATCCCGGAGACGATCCGCGACTACGTGAAGTGCTGAGCGGCTACCGTCCGGCCTCGTTCTGCGGCGGGCCGGGCACCTCGACGTCGGCGAACGCGGCGACGGTGCGGTCGGCGTAGGCGCTGGAGTCGCCGAACTCCATCGGTCCGTCCCAGGTGGACGGAAGCGGGACGGCGTCCGGGTTGAGGCGGCGGGTGATCTCGTCGAGCAGCAGTTCGGCGTGCCCCACCCACAGGTGTTTGGCGCCCTCGACGCCGATCACCTCGGCCTGCGGGAT
Organism: Stackebrandtia nassauensis DSM 44728; assembly: GCF_000024545.1. Taxonomy (GTDB): domain Bacteria; phylum Actinomycetota; class Actinomycetes; order Mycobacteriales; family Micromonosporaceae; genus Stackebrandtia; species Stackebrandtia nassauensis. Next base: position 1,693,861 of record NC_013947.1, on the reverse strand, counting down.
GGCGGCGAAGCGCTGCCGGGCCTCGGGTGGTCGCAGGTACTGGTCGTGTTCGGGGACCAGCGCGGTGAGCGGCCGTCCGTCCTTGGCCCAGGCCGCCAGGTCGGTGTCGGTGGAGTAGCGCAGCGGTGGCGACAGCAGGATCGCGGCGGTGACGCCGGGCTCCAGTCCGTACTTGAGCACCAGGTCGGTGCCGAAGGACCAGCCCAGCAGCCACAGGTTGGGCAGTTCGGCGAACTCGGCGTACTCGATGGCCGCGGCGACGTCGAAGCGCTCCCCCACCGCGTTGTCGAAGCTGCCCTGGCTGGTGCCCTGGACGCTGGAGGTGCCGCGGGTGTTGAAGCGCAGCACGGCGACGTCGGCCAGCGCGGGCAGTCGCCAGGCGGCCTTGCGGAAGACGTGACTGTCCATCATGCCGCCGTGGGTGGGCAGCGGGTGCACGCACACCAGGGTGGCCTTGGGTTCGGCGGTCTCGGGGACCGCCAGCTCCCCCACGAGCTCCAGCCCGTCGGCGGTGTGCAGCGTGAGCGCCTCCCGGCGCGCGGGGAGTATCGAGTTGGCTCGTATCGCGGTCACGGCGCCAGGGCCTCTGTGTGGATCCTCTTCCGTCGCGAGCGGCCTCCAGGTGAGTGGCTGGCAAGGCGGAGGTGCTCCGGCATCCCGGTGTTGGATGTCGGAGTGCCGACAACGCCGCCAGGCGCCGCCTGGTGGGCGCGCAGCAGGAAACGGGATTCACACATAGGCCCTAGTGTCCCTCATCGCCGACGGGAGTTGCTCGGGCCACGTCGATACCGTGCCCGCCAACACGGCCGGTGCCAGTGGCGGCGTTCCTCGGTCGAGCCGTCGGCGGGCCAGGCCACCAGGTGCGGCACGCCCGGCGGGATCTCCTGGTCGCAGCCGGGGCACCGGTAGGTCTTGGCCGAGCCGCCGCCGGGGAGGTTGCGCACGTGCCAGCGGCCGTCGGGGCCGTCCTCGACCGCCTGGACACCCGCGAGCACCCGGTCGGTCTCGACGGCGGACGGCTCGGGAGCGCGGCGGTGGCGGCGTGGACTCACGCGACCAGGTTAACGACGCCTTCGGGGGTGCGAGGATGTCGTCCCAGCCGCCGGTGAGGTGGCCGGGGCTCGGGGGCCCCGGCCGGGTTGGGGTTACGGGATTCCCGCCAGTCGCCAGGCGGCGTAGGCGGCGGCGTTGGTGCTGTGGCCCATCACGCGTTCGCCGATGTTGGCGATGGTGTCGCAGCGGGAGTGGTAGCAGGGGTCGCTGCCGCTGGAGATGCCGCTGACCGGGATGCCGTAGCGGGCGAAGGACGCGTGGTCGGAGCGGCCGCTGATGTCGATGGAGCGGGTGGCGATGCCCTTGGAGTCGAAGTACTGCTTGAAGGTGGCGCCCAGCGTGGGTGAGTCCACATAGATGCCCCACCGGGTGGTGTCGCGCTGGCCGACCATGTCGAAGTTGAGGTAGGCGTCGATCTTGGCGCGTTCGGACGAGGGCAGGTTGCGGGTGTAGTACGCCGAACCGATGAGGCCGTTCTCCTCGGCGCCCCACCAGCCGAACCGCAGTCGCTTGGTGGGCTGGGCGTTGTCGCGGGCCACGGCCAGCGCGGTCTCCAGCACGGCACTGGAGCCGGAGCCGTTGTCGTTGATACCGGCTCCGGCGCGGACGCCGTCCAGGTGGGCGCCGAGGAACACGACGTCGTTGGGGTTGCCCACCGGCCACTCGGCGATGACGTTCCAGCCGAGCGCGCCGTTGTAGGTGAACTGCTGCCGGGTGACCGTGAAGCCGGCGCGGCTGAGGGTCGACTGGATGAAGTCGGCGGAGGCCCGGTAGCCGCTGGTGCCGTGGGCGCGGTTGCCGCCGTTGGCGGTGGCGATGGACTGTAGCTGGTTGGCGTGGGCCATCGAGTTGGCGCCGGGGATGTCGGGCGGGGCCAGGCGCTGGTCCGCTTGGGCCACAGCGGTCATGGAGAACGTCGTCAGCGTGATCGTGACGAGCACCAGCAGTAGGCGTTTGAACATGGACATGGTGACCACCTGCTCTTTTCGGGCTTGGGGAGGTTGGTCGAGTGGGTCGACACTCATGGTGGTCAATGCCCGATTTGCTGGCAATACCTCGTAGCCAGGCCGCCCGCGGGAGCGACCCCGCACGCTGGGTAAATATTTAGATCCCTGAATAACTACCGGCGCGGTCGTGGCTTCCCGGAGCCGAAGGTGATGATCCGCTCGATGAGCTTGTTGTGGGATGCCTTGCGGTTCAACGAGAACACCGGGATCACTCCGGGTGCGCGGCGCTTGGCGATCGACTTGACGACCGCGAACTCGCGCAGCCCGTCGTCGCCGTGGGCGCGGCCGTAGCCGCTGGAGCCGACGCCGCCGAAGGGCAGGCTCGGCAGACCCGCGAACGCGAAGCCGGAGTTGATGGACGTCATCCCCGAGCGCATCCGGCGGGCCAGGCTCATTGCGTTGCGTTTGCCGAAGACCGCTCCACCCAGGCCGTACTCGGTGGCGTTGGCGCGCCGGAGCCCCTCCTCGGCGTCGGCGACGGTGTTGACGACCAGCACCGGCCCGAAGGTCTCCTCGGTGACGGCCCTGGAGTCCTCCGGTACGTCCACGAGGATCGTGGGGTGGACGTAGGGCGGCTGAACGGCCTCGCGACCGCCCACCACGGCGGTGGCGCCTCGGTTGAGGGCGTCGTCGATGTGGGCGGCGATGACGTCGATCTGACGGGGCATGGTGATCGGCCCGATCTGGGCGTCCTCGCCGTCGCCGACCTTGATCCCGGTGGCCTGCTTGACGAGTTTGTCGATCAGCTCGGTCGCGATGGACTCGGGAACGTAGGCGCGTTCGTAGCCGATGCAGGTCTGACCCGCGTTGGTGAAGGCGCCCCACAGCAGCTGTTCGGCGGTCTTGTCGAGATCGGCGTCGACGTCGACGATCGCGGCGTCCTTGCCGCCGCCCTCGATGAGCACCGGGATGAGCCGTTTGGCCGCCGCCATGGCGACCTTGCGGGCGGTGGGCACCGAACCGGTGAACGCGATCTTGTCCACCTCGGACTCGCACAGCGCGGCGCCGGTCTCGCCCAGGCCGTGCACGACGGTGACGATCGGGCGTCCGACGACCTCGTCGATGACGTCGGCCAGCCACTGTCCGACGGCCGGGGTGTACTCGCTGGGTTTGAGGACGACGGTGTTGCCCGCCGCCAGCGCGTACACGACCGAGCCCATGACCGTGTACATGGGATAGTTCCAGGGTCCGATGACCGCCACCACGCCGTAGGGCCGGTACTCGACGTACGCGGAGTGGTCGATCATGGACAGTGAGCCGCGTCGGCGGCGCGGCCCCAGCACCCGGCGGGCGTTCTTGGGCGCCCAGGCGAGGTTCTCGAAGCACCCGGCGACCTCGGTGAAGGCGTCGTTGACGCTCTTGCCGGTCTCGGCGCGGATCAGCCGCACCAGGTCCTTGATCCGGCGGGCCATCTCGGCGCGGCACTCCAGCAGCAGTTTGCGGCGCTGGGTGAAGCCGAGGTTCGCCCACCAGGTCTGGGCGTCCCGGGCCCGCGCGACCGCCTTGGCCACGGATTCGGCGTCGTCGACGGCGAACCGCCCGACCTCGGAACCGTTGCCGGGATGCGTGGAGATCAGATAGCCGTCGGAGATCTGGGGGGCCGCGGTGCTCATGCCCTCGAGCCTAGAGATGTATCCGGCTCAAAACAATACTTACGAGTAACCTCCCGGGGCGGCATGGCACACTCTGTGGCGTTGATGCTGCCGTGTGAAGGGTGAGACGTGATGGAAACAGTGGGTGTCATCGGGCTGGGCACGATGGGGGCCGGTATCGCCGAGGTCTTCGCCAAGGCGGGCCTGCACGTCATCGGGGTCGATATCGACGACGCGGCGGTGGAGCGCGGTCGCGGCCACCTGGCCAAGTCGCTGGACCGGCAGGTCGCGAAGGGACGGCTGGACGCCGACACCCGCACCGCGATCGACACCCGGCTCACCCTGACCACCGACTTCGAGGGCCTGGCCACCACGCGCCTGGTCGTGGAGGCGGTGCCCGAGCTGCTCGACATCAAACGCGCGACGTTCACGCGACTGGACCAGCACTGCGGGGCGGACACGATCCTGGCCACGAACACGTCCTCGCTGTCGATCGCCGAGATCGCCGGGTTCACCTCGCGTCCGGCGAAGGTCATCGGGATGCACTTCTTCAACCCGGCGCCGATCATGAAGCTCGTCGAGGTGGTGCGCGGGGCCGACACCGACCCCGAGGTGGTCGCCTACGTCGAGGAGCTGTCGCGGCGCCTGGGCAAGACGCCGGTGACGGTGGCCGACCGTCCCGGCTTCGTGGTCAACCGGTTGCTGGTGGGCTACCTCAACCAGGCGGCGAAGCTGCTGGACTCCCAGAGCGCCGGACGCGACGAGGTCGACGCCGCGATCAAGGCGGCCGGGCTTCCCATGGGGCCGTTCATGCTCATGGACGTCGTCGGCCTGGACACCCTGGTGGAGATCCTGGACGTCATCCACGCCGACAGCGGCTCGCCCCGCCACGAGGCGGCCGGGTCGCTGCGTTCCCTGGTCGCGGACGGCAAACTGGGCCGCAAGTCCGGCGCGGGTTTCTACGACCACTCGCAGTCGGTCGCCGAGGCCGAGGTGGCCGCGGACCGGGTCGCCGAGTTGCAGCGGGAGCTGATCCTGCCGCACATCGGTGAGGCCCAGGAGATGGCCGACTCCGGCTACGCCAGCGAGTCCGATATCGACACCGCGATGAAGCTGGGCTGCGGCTACCCCGACGGGGTCTTCGGTCTGCTGCGTTCGTGAACCGTCGCGAGTGACCGGCGCGGCCGTCACAGGCACATGGCCGTGACGACGTCACCGTCAGCGTCGCCGCACGTCGATCCGCGGGTCGGCGGCGTCGCGGCGGCACCGTCGGTCACCCGTTCCAGTTCGCGCGCGAGCGTGTCGCCGGTGTCCTCCTGGATGCGTTCGAAGAGGACTTCGTCGGGGTTCTGGCCCTTGGCGTATTTCAGCGAGCCGCCCGGGGTGGGCGTGTCGACCGTGACGCGGCAGTCCACCGTCATGGCCTTCAGGTCGACCACGTATCCGTCCAGTTCCACCGATCCGGAGAACCCGGCGGAGATGCTCACTCCGCCGTCGCCGTCGATTCCGGTCTCGGGCGGGGTGTATCCGGTTTCGCGCAGTACGACCAGGTAGCGGGTGTCGGCGCCGTTCTTGAGCCGGGCCGCCAGCCCGTTGGGGTGCGCGTTGGAGGGCAGCGTGAACTGTCCGGTTCCGCCGTAGCCCTTCGGGCCGGTGAGCCGCAGGCCTTCCAGCAGCGTCGATCCGCCGAATCCGAAGTGTTCGCGGTAGTCGATCAGCGCGTCGGGGTGCTCGGTCTGGGGCTCCATCAGGATCTCGGCGTTGCCGTCGGGCTTGGTGTCGGAGCCCGCGTCGGCGGCGACATAGTGGAACTTCGGACGCGACTCGGAACAGGAATTCTTGTCCAGTTCGGACTTCGCCAGCAGTCCCGGTACCTCGGTCAGCTTGTCGCGCAGTGAGTCGTAACGGGGCTGGAACTTCGCGACGGCGTTGTCGACCGTGGCGCCGGTCAACAGCCGCACACCCCCGAAGGCCGCGACCATCAGTACGACGACGCCGATCCCGACGCCGAGCAGGATCCGGGTCCTGCGGTCCAATGCGGACATAAACCGCCGTGGCAGCGGCGTGTTCTCAGACTTCATGCGGCCAAAAGCTACAAGCCTGGTAGAGGCGCCGTATCAACCGAAACGGCAATTCGTCTCAAGCCGGGGGCTCAGCCGACGAAGGTGAACGGCGCCATCGCGCACATCGCCACCACCGCGCCCACGATGCACGCTCCGATGTGGATCGGACGCGGGCCGATGCGGTGCCGGGTGGCCAGCCAGCCCGACAGCACCGGGATCCCCGCGAAGGCGCCGATGAACACCACGACCAGCGCGCCCGCCTGGCTGAGGGCCTGGGTGTGGCCGTCCTTGGAGTCCGACAGCAGCATCCCGGCGCCGATGGCGGCCAGCACCCCGATGACGACTCCGATGACCGCCGCGACCGGCACGGCGCGTTTGGGCGGCTCGAACGGGACCTCGCCGCGCTGTACCAGGGCGATGGTGCGGCGGGTGCGTTCCACCATCGCCTTGACGTCGGTGACCCCGGAGACGTCCTCGGCGGTGCCCGGCGGCGGCGTGATGACGGTGTACTTGGGACCGATGTAGGAGCCCAGGCGGCGCCAGATGTCGGCGCAGGTGTCGTCGACCTCGGTGACGAGTTTCTTGGCCGCCACGGCATCCCGCATCGCCGTGTCCCGTTCGGCCACCGCCTGCTGCGCGGTCTCCTTGACCTCGGCGGCCTCCCGGCGGTACCGGTCGGCGGCCTCGTCGCGGGTGCGGGTCGCCGAGACCACGGCCTTGGTGTACCGCTCGCAGGCCAGCCGGTAGGTCTCCATCAGGTTGTCAGTGCTCATCGGCGGGGCTCCCGGTCAGCATGTTGTCCACTGTCGGCAACACGGATTCGGTGTCGTACGGAATCAGCACCTCGGCCTGCCGGTGCACCGCGCGGTCGAAGAACAGGCCGCGGCGGGTGCGCGGATACCAGGCCGGGCCGCCCGGCTGCGGCGACAGCGGCGCCAGTTCGGGGCCCTGGACGTCCAGGGCCACCCAGGCGTCGATGGCGTCGAAGCGGGCCGCGTAGCCGCCCAGGTCCTCGCGCAGCCGGGGCACCGAACGCCACCAGCCGAAGGTGTGGACCCGGCGCTCCGGACCCGTCAACAGCATGCTGCGCAAGGCGTTGCGGCCCGCGGTGGTCAGCGAGGAACCCGCCGCGTCCACCGCGTACAGCAGCACCAGATGTGGACGGTCGGTGGGCTGTTCCTCCCACGCGGTCACGACCTCGTCCAGTTTGTCCTGCCAGTCGACGGTCGAGCCGGCGGCCTCGCAGGCCCAGGCCAGCCGGTAGGCGTGCGCGGCGGCGTCCGGGTCCAGGCAGCAGATCGTGACCCGCACGTCGGTGGTGCGGGCCACCGACAGCGCGGCACCGGCCAGCACGTCGCAGGCCTCGGTGGTGCGGGTGCCCAGGATGGCCAGGTTGCGGCCCGGCGTGCGGGTCAGCCGCAGCGTCGCGGCCCGCGAGGACACGTCGATGGCCTTGCCCAGCACCGCCACCGGCGTCGGGTCGGTGGTGGGCAGTTCGATGCGTTCGGGCAGCACCGGGACGTGGTCACCGTCGAACAGCAGCGGCGAGTCGTTGTCAGCCGGGCGTTGCCTCCACAGCTTCTCCTGCAACGGATCCCACACCGCGCGGTCGCTGGCGTTGGGGAGCCGCACCACCCGGTTCGCCTGGGTGACACCGGAATCGGAGTTGACCACGGCGTGGTAGCGCGGGATCTCCTCGGCGAGGTTGTTGGCCTCGGCCAGCAGCCTGCGGGCCTTGGGCAGCGCGATGCGCAGCGTGAACTGGGCGATCAGCGAGGGACGGCCCCACAGTGCCTCGATGCCCGCGACGTCCTGGCTGGCCAGCACCAGGTGGATGCCCTGGGAGCGGCCCCGGCGGGCCAGGTCCTCCAGCAGCGCGACGGCCTCGGCGGCCACCGAGTCGCGTCCGTCCAACAACACCTGGAACTCGTCGATGACGGCCATGATGCGCGGCCACCGGCCCTGCGGGTCGACGGCGCGCAGTTCCTCCAGTTTGGTGGCCTCGTGGCGTTTGGCGGCCTCGGCGCGGCGGCGCAGTTCCTGACGCAGGTACCGCAGCAGCGCCAGACCGAACTCGCGGTCGTCGTTGATGTTGACACCGACCAGCCGCACGTGCGGCAGCCAGCTGGGGTCGCGGCGGCCACCGGCGAAGCGCGCGAAGGACACGCCCTCCTTGAAGTCCAGCATGTACAGTGCCAGCTCGTCGGGGTGGTAGCGCGCCGTCAGGGCGCCCAGCCACGAGTAGATGAGGTTGGTCTTACCCGAACCGCTGGGCCCGCCGATGAGGGCGTGCGGCGGGTTGTCGCCCAGGACGATGTCGGCGAGCCTGCCGTCGCTGCCCTCCCCCAGCGGGACCGACAGCTCGCAGGCCGAGCTCTTGGTCCACAGTGTCTCGGGGATGAGGTCGGACAGCCGGGTCGGCTGTGGACCGGCGGCGTAGACCTCGGCGATGCGGCGGCAGGTTCCGGTGATGAGCGCCGAGGGCGGCGCCGGGTCGAGCCGCACCGGGGCCTGACCGGCCAGTGTGGTGCTGGTGGTGTCGAGGCTGAGCGTGTTGGCGTCGTCGGCGGCGTCGGTGCCCACGACGATGAGGTGGACGCCGCAGGCGACACCGGTGCGGCGGATGCGGGTCAGCTGAGCGCGCTGGTCCTTGGTCCAGTCGTCCATCTCGGCGCCCAGCAACACCAACAGCCGCCACGGTTCGGGGCGGCGTCCGGTGGTCTCGGCCAGTTCCCGCAGGGAAGCGTGGTCTCCGGCCAGGACGGTGGCGTTGATGCGGCGGATGTGCTCGACGTGTTCGTCAAGCATGTCCGACAGACCGTGCGGCCCGACGAAACTCAGCAGGCCCGCCGGGGCCAGCGGCGCGAAACCCGCCAGGCTGCCGCCGAGGCGCTCGGGGTCGTAGACGGTCAGGCGGCAGGCGCCCGGCTCGGCGCAACCGATGGCGCGCAACAGGACGCTGGGAAGCGCCGCCTCGGCGGCCCCGGCGATGCGCAGGTGCGAGTGGTCCATCAAACCGACCAGCGCGGGCGGGCGCTGGGTCTCGGCGTCGGCCGAGCCGATCGCGAGACTGCCGACCCGCAGCAGCGGCGCGGCCAGCGACCGGTCGACCGGCGCGGGGGTCCAGCGCGACCATTCGGCGTCGGCGCACGGGGCCGACAGTCGCGCCGTGACCTCGGTCAGCTCGGCGACGGCGTTGTCGATATCGGACTCCGCCTTGGCCGTGATGCGGTCGACCTCGGCGCGGTGGGTCGAGGTCAGCGCGGCCTGTTTCTCGCGCGCGGTGTCCATCGCGCGCGAGGCAGCGCGTTTGGCCTCGGTCGCCCGGCGGTCGGCGCGCTGCGCGAGCTGCCGCACCGCGCCGCGAGCCGTCGACAGTTCGGCGGCGACGTGACTGGCCAATCGGGAACGCCATCCGGCCATCAGCGATCCCTCCTTTTCGCAGTGGTGAAGGGTACGAGTGGGGTCCGTGCCGGGAGGTCGTGCCAGCCGCGAACGGCTGTCGTGTCGATGATGGCGTGGGCGGCCCCGGGGATAGACGACGGGCGGCTGTGTGGGCCGCGATGGCGGAGCATCACGGCCGTGGATCGTCGACCGGGTCCTTCGGTCGCGGACATCAGCGGTCCCCCTTCACCTTCTCGCGGGCCGAAAGCAGCGCCGCGACGATCGCCGGGCCGGTGGCGGCGGTGTCGGCGGGGTGCGGTTTCTCGTCGGTCTCGCGGCCCTCGGAGTCCTTGGCCACGTGGGGAAGGCTGCAGGCTCCGTGCAGTTGGGACAGTGTGACGTCCTCGGGGAGTTTCGGCAGCAGCCGGCGCACCGGGTCCCGCACCAGGCCGCGCAGCCGGTCGTCGTCCTTGGGGGTGGGCGCGTGGCCGAGGATGTCGGCGGTGAGGTTGCGGATCAGCGGCCACGACAGGCCCGGCAGTTTGGATCCGTTGCCGGCGCCCGCGACGAGCAGCCGGTCGCGGTAGCCGTCGCGGTCGCCGCGCCGGGCTCGTTCTACCAGTTCCGAGAACAGTCTGGTCACTGTCACCTCTCCGGGTTCGGTCTTCGCGTCGCCTTCGGAGATCGTGTTGACGCGTTCCCGCCACCAGTCGGCGCTTCCCGGGGCCACCTCCACCGGAACCGTTTCATCGGGTGATGTCGATTCATTGATATTACCGGCCGTGTTGAGGCCGATAGAGATCAGATACTCGTCCAGGTTGTCCGAGGCCGTGGACAGCACCGCCATCGCCTTGCTGACGTGCTCGCGGGCCCGCGCCAGCTGCGGGATGCCCGCCGGTTCCACCGATTCCCGCAGCGCGCTCGACAACCCGGCGTGGGCCTCGGCCAGCCGCTGTTCGGCCTTTTGGGTGTCGGGCACCGGAAGCTCGGCCGCGATGCCACGGACGCGGGCCCCCAGGGTCTCGATATCGGACATAACAGCGTTGCCGCGTAGGCTTCGGCCTGTTCGGCGGCCGCGACGGTGGCCGCCATGGACTGTTCCAGTTCCTGGTTCGCCTGCGCCAGCGCCGCCTGGGCCCCGGTGACCGAGGCGTGGGCGCTGCCCTTCAGGATCGCGCCGAGGGCCTGCTGCGCGGCCTCAAGGCGCTCCATGGCGGCGGTGATGGCGGCCTGACCGTCCTTCACCTGCTGCATCGCGGCGGTGATGGCGGCCTTGAGTTCCTCGACACTTATATTGGACACGATTTTCATTCTTACCGAACCCCGGACCGAAAAGCGTCCGGCGCGCGACACCAATCGCGCCTGATTTGTCGCATTCCCGACAGTTTTTACGCGTGAGGTGGGGGTTGACAGGCGCGCGGTGTAACTGTCCGCAGTGGCGACATCGCGGTCGGGTCTGCCGGAATCGGGCCAGTGCGGCCACGCCCACCCCGACGCCCCACACGAAGTAGGACGGGACCGCGATCCACATGAAACCGGCCCCGTAACCGGAACCGTCGTCGACGAACGCGGCCCCCGACACCGTATCGACGACCAGCTGCGCCAAGCCCATACCGAAGTAGACGGTCAGCCCGAGGCCGACGAAGAACGCCGGGCCCAGCACCAGCCAGCGCGGCACCCGCCGTCCGGCCAGCGGCAGCACCCACCGCGGCCACACCAGCCCGAACCGGTGCACCAGCGCGGTGGGCAACAGCACCCCGGCCAGCACGAAACCGACCTCGAAGACGAGCAGGGCCGCGCCGCCGTCGTACAAGAAGCCCTCGAAGCCCCACGCCAGCTGGGCGGCGATGCGCACCAGGCAACCGGCCACCGCGACGTACGCGGCCCATACCGCCCACGCGGGCGCCGACCGCTCTCGCGCGTCAGCGGGCCCGTCCGAGGCCCGTCCGAGGCGCCCGCACCGCGAGCACGCCCCGCGCAGCCGCCGCTGGTACGCCACCGCGGCCACCGCCAGCAGCCCCGCTCCCAACAGCATCCCGCCCCGACTGGCGACCGACACGAGACTCACCGGAATGCCAAGCCCCGCAAGGATTCCCCCGACGACGTCCAACAGGAACATCGGCGAGGCGACCACGATCGCGGCCACCGTCGCCCAGGCCCCGGCCAGCACCAGCCGCGACCGGCTGCTCAACCGCAACCCCACGGCGGCCAGCCCCGCCGCCACACACAACCCCACCGCACCCCAACCGGGGAAGATCACCAGGTCCTCGGGCATCGGCGCGAAAGTCGGCATGTGCCCGGCCGCCCAGTAGACGCGGATCGCGCCATAGGTCAGCGTCCAGGCCAGCACCGCCACCGGTGCCCAGGTCAGCGCCCGATACCGGGTCGGGTTCGTCGTCGTCGCGGTCATGGGTCCATGCTGTTCGCGCGTCCGTCCCACCGCCTGACCCCGACGGGTTGACCCCCTCCCCCACAAGGGGGATAGGGCTTTAGTACCTACACCAGATGTGGTGAGGAACCAACACGAACAGCTACCCTCAATGTGTGTCGTTTGTGCGATGAGCATCGATGCAAACGGGGGCCGAAACAAGGATGCTGAGCCTCTCGGTCAGACACCGGGAGCTGGTGAGGGGCACCCATGCTGCTCGATGAAATTACCCCCGGATCACGGCTGGCAGGGGTCATTCCCGCTGAGGTTGTCACCGTCATCGCGGCACAGTGGCATGGCACCGACGCATTGGAACTGACCTACAAGACTGCTGCGGGAGGACTCGCGCAGCGAGTGGTGTTTCGAAAGGACGAACACTCGCTTTCGACAGCCCGTACCGGGAGTCGTGCCTTCGACGCCCCCGCGAATGACTTCAAGCTCGTCGCCGAAGCACAGCGGATCACACTGGCTGGTCTGTTCGATCCGATGCTCGCGGTCGCGACCAGCGACGTCCGGCCGTTGCCGCACCAGATTCACGCCGTCTACGGCGAACTACTTCCACGTACACCGATGCGATTCCTGCTCGCGGACGACCCGGGCGCAGGCAAGACGATCATGGCGGGGCTTTACATCAAGGAACTGATCCTGCGCGACGACGTGCAGCGTTGTCTCGTAGTGGCACCGGGCGGATTGGTCGAACAGTGGCAGGACGAACTGTTCTTCAAGTTCGGACTGCGTTTCGACCTGCTCACGAACCAGCTCATCGAGGCGAGCGTCAATCTGAACGTCTTCGAATCCAGCCCGCTGTTGATCGCGCGCATGGATCAACTCTCCCGAAACGATGAGTTGCGAGCACAGTTGAAGGAGACCGAATGGGATCTGATCATCGTGGACGAAGCGCATCGGATGGGAGCACACTACTTCGGCGGCAAGCTGGAGAAGACCAAGCGCTTCCAGCTCGGTGAGCTACTCGGCCAGATCACCCGCCATTTCCTGCTGATGACGGCGACCCCTCATTCGGGCAAGGAAGAAGACTTCCAACTTTTCCTCACGCTGTTGGACCGGGACCGGTTCGAGGGCCGCTCCAAGTCCGCCGTCGACACTGGCGGCATCATGAGACGAATGATCAAAGAGGACCTCCTCACTTTCGACGGCAGGAAACTGTTTCCCGAGCGGATCGCCGAGACTGTTCCATATGAGCTCACCGCCGATGAATGCCACTTGTATGAGCGGGTTACCGAATACGTGCGCACCGGAATGAACCGAGCGGAGAAGCTTGGTGGCAAACGAAGGAACACCGTCGGGTTCGCGCTGACGGTGCTGCAGCGTCGACTCGCCTCCAGCCCGGAAGCGATCTATCAGAGTCTGGTTCGGCGGTCACGGCGTCTGGAGCGCAAGAAGCGCGAGATCCTTGACGGCACGAATCAGGAGATCGAACCCTCCATCGATCTTCGTGGACTCGACTTCGATGATTACAACGCCGAAGAGATCGAAACCCTCGAGGAGGAACTCCTCGACTCCGCGACCGCGGCCCAGACTGTGACAGAACTCGAAAAAGAGCTGGACGATCTGACCACGTTGACGACACTCTCCAAGCAGGTCCGTGACTCAGGAAAGGACCGCAAATGGACTGAATTGTCGACAATCCTCCAAGACAACGCACTGATCACAGACAAGAGCGGCTCCCCGCGGAAGTTCATCATCTTCACCGAACATCGCGACACCCTCGAGTACCTCCGGGGGCGTATCACCTCTCTCCTGGGCCGCCCAGACGCTGTCCGAGCCATCCACGGTGGCGTACGCCGCGGTGAGCGACGTCAGATCACCGAGGAGTTCACACAGAACAGTGACTGCCAAATCCTCATCGCCACCGACGCCGCCGGTGAGGGCTTGAACCTGCAAGCCGCTCACCTGATGGTGAACTATGACCTGCCATGGAATCCGAACCGGATCGAACAACGTTTCGGCCGGATCCACCGCATCGGCCAGGAAGAGGTCTGTCGGCTGTGGAACATCGTCGCTTCCAACACACGCGAGGGTGAGGTTTTCACGCGCTTGCTGGAGAAGATCAGCGAGATGGGCAGAGCGTATGGGGGAAAGGTGTTCGACGTCCTCGGTGAGGCGTTCACCGAGACCCCACTGCGAAACCTGCTGTTGGACGCGATCCAGTACGGCGAACGCCCCGATATCCGAGCGAAGATGCACCAGATCATCGATGCCAGCGTCGGGGACGGCGTCAAAGAACTGCTGAACGAACGGGCTCTCGCAGTCGAGCACCTCGCTGAAGCGGATCTCGCGGAACTACGTGCCGCAATGGACGAAGCACGTGCCCGACGCCTACAACCGCACTACATCGAGCTCGCCTTCAAAGCGGCGTTCACCCGGCTCGGCGGTCGTATCGCAAGACGAGAACGCGGGCGTTACGAGATCACCAACGTGCCGGCGCATCTCAGGACCGGTCAGGGCTGGCCCATCGCGACACGCTACGAGCGGGTTACCTTCGATCTTGATCATGCCACTGGTGCTGCTGGCCAACCTCGGGCAGATCTTCTAGCGCCCGGACATCCGCTGCACGACGCTGTGATGACTGACTCCATCAAGAAGTTCAACAGCGTTCTCAATTCCGGCACTGTGCTGGTGTCCGCGACCCTCGACGAGATCCACTTGCTCGTGGGCGTCATCGAGGAGGTCGTGGACGCGACCGGAGCCAGCGTGGCGCGCCGTTTCGGGTATGCGTTCGTCGACAGTTCCGGTGTGGTCAAACCTGCTGGACCGGCGCCTTACCTCGACTGTGTCGCCGCTCCTGAGACGCCCACCGTCGCGGGGGTTCGCGCTCAATCGTGGCTTGCGGACGCGGAGGACAAGGCGATCAGCTGGATCATCACCAACCGGCTACCGGACTACCTTGCCGAGGTTCAGTCCTCGCGCACTACCGAACTCTCCAAGACACGCCACCTGGTCATCCAAAGGCTCCGCGCGGAAAGTGAGCGCCTTCTTTACGATGCCGCGATCGCGTCGGAAAACGAACACAAGAGCGAGAAGCCAAAAGAGTCGTCCGAAAGCCTCAACCGCAAGGCCATGGAACTCGACGTGCGGCTTCGCCGTCGACTGGAACTGTTCGACCAGCAGCTCTCGATGTCGACGAAGCCGCCGCTCATAGTCACCGCCGCACTCATTCTGCCGGTCGACGTGTTTGACGGAGATCTGCCGCCTAACGCACCCATACACGCCAAAGAGACCAAGGAGGTCGAACGGCGGGGCGTCGACCTGGTGATGGCAAGCGAACAGGGACTTGGACGGCGACCTGTTGAACAGCCATTCAACAACAAGGGTTTCGACATTCTGTCCACAGCTCCGAACGGTGAAACTTTCCGAATTGAGGTCAAAGCACGGATTGATGGTGCGAAGAATTTCTTTGTCACCCACAACGAGGTCCTGACTGGCAAGAACGCCGTGCCGCGGTATCGGCTTGCGCTGGTCAGGGTTGATCCGCAGGGCCCGGAGCATGATGAAGTTCGTTACCTCGATGACCCTTTCGCCACAATCGAGCTGGGCGATTTCGATGCCATGGGTATCAGCGCCGACTGGCCACGTAACTGGAAGAAGGGTGCGCCACCCTTCTAATTGGTCTCCATGTTCGCCTTGGGCAACTGGAATCGTCGAGGCGGAAGTCCTGTGCGGCAGAGATTTTCAGCTTTCCTCGAAGCCGGACTGGTCGAACTTGAGGGTGCGTGCGTTCTCGGAGACCGTACGCACACGGTTCTCGTCAAAGCCGGACTCGTCAGTCGCTTCAATCTCGATCCGCACGGTGACGGTGCTCGTGTCCGCGCGCAGATGAGCGATGACTTCCTCAGCGATGTTCTTGAATCCCAGCGCCATTTTTTCGCTGTTGAGGGTCTTGACACCGAAGAAGCGAGTCTTGACGTGGAGGTGCTGAGGGCTGGGGTGTTGGGGATCTGGCTTGATGGGGTTCTCAGTGTCCAGTCCGATGGGTCCAACGATTGGTTCCGCAGTGGCTTCTTCGGTGTTCCTCTGTGCGGTGGCAACATCAGGGCGGACGACCAGGAGAGAATCGGTAGCCGGTGGAGGTGGCCGGTTGTCGTCCGGGATCCAAAGGTTGACGTAGTGGCCGTCTGATTCCTCGTAGCCTTCTGCGAGCGCGAAAGCGTCGGTCTGCCAGATCAACGGAATGTCGACTATGCCCTCATTGAGGACACGGCGGTCACGCAGGCGCGGCATGTAGGGATATTGGCTGCAGAGGCCCCACAGAGTTCCAAGGGAGACGTGACCGTCGTTCCAGATCTGCGGCACTTTGTTGATAGCCAGTCGGATCGTCGCGGCCGCTTGACGAGTGGACAGGTCACCATCGTTGCTGAGGCGTCGCGAAACCCGCTCTGCGAGCGCATCGGACTGTCCTTCAACCTTGATTTCCCGCACGACGAACGGCGCGCTCGGATCGGGCTGCGCGGGGATGAGCGCCCAGACGAAGGTTTGCAGCAGGCGCGTAGTCACCGTTTGATCGGCCTGTTCCTGGCGCTGCTCTGCCTGCTTCTTCTGATTCTGGGTCAGATCGAGATCCACCTCGTTGTCGAGGACATGTTTCCAGCCTAGGTAGTCGCGAATAGCTGCCTCAAGCTCTTCCAACCGGTCTTCATCGGCCGCGAGGTAGACGAGCATGTTGCGGTGAGTGCGGTTGGCGCTTCCCCGCTGTTCGGTGGCCCTCTTGGCGAAATCCTTCGCCACCGACTCGATAGCGCGCTTGTGCGCGACCTTGGGGTGAAGGATTGCCAAACGGGCTTCGTCGGTGTCAGGGATGTCGGCGTTGGTTTCGGGGCAGATGTGCAGTCCGGTGAAGTCGCCGCGCGTGTTGGTCTGATGTTTGAGTCGACGGACGATGTCGGCCCACACATCCTCTTTGTGCAACCTCTCGGCTTGGTCCTTCGCGGTACGCGTGATGTTGGGTTGGAGGTCGTACCAGTACTTTCCGGAACCGGAATAGAAGTACGTCGCCCGGTCACAGAGCCGTGTTAGCGCGGAGTGGAAGTTCCCTGGGACATCACCAGGAACGGCGGTGCCTAGGAAGACTCGCTTGGCGCTGACACCCTTATGAATCGATTTGGGCGCGATGGTCGGTGCTGCGCCGAAGAACACCGTCCGCGCGAGGCGCTTGGTCAGCGACCGTTGGCCGTAGAGCGGTTTCTCCGCATCGATCCTGGCGGGTTCTGAGTTTGGCCCATCCACATCGGCATCGATGATCGCTTTCCAGGAATCTTGAAGGTACTGAGTTAGTTCAGAGTTCACCTTCCCTGCTGCCAGCGGGATCGACGACGGCATGATCAGCGGCGCGGCATCCTCGCCAGTCCACAATGCGTGGATAACCATACTCATCAGACGGAGCACGCCACGGGTGCGCTGGAAGCGTTCCAGTGACGACCACTCTTCGTAGAGAGTGTCGAACAGTTCTGGGTGGATCGGGTACGTTCGCTTGATTCGATTCTCGTACGCAGAGTTTCTTGCTTCGCGAGGGAAGTCATCGGTGTACTTGCGATACATGTCCACATAGGCGCGAGCAGTGGCGCTGATCGCGGCGAGCGCGGCGGCGTCGACCTGTTTGAACAGCCGCTGCTTCACGATGTGGTAAGCCTCGTCAGATGAGGCGGGACGCCACTGGTCAGCTACTCGCCGCACGACGTTCTGAAGTCGTTCCAGAGCCTCAAGCCCGTTGGTTCCGCCGACCTCTTCGGCGGTGCCTGCGACGGGTTCGGCGTTCTCACCGCGCTCGGATGCGGGGATGGAGATGGCTAGCAGGATTCCGGAGGTGCCCTTTGCGGTCTCGGTGAGAGACTGAGCAAATGTGAACTGGTCGTCGAAGGTGCCGCCGGCGAGGTCGTCGCGGCCAACCAAGGACCGAGCGTAGGCAACCCATTCGTCGATCAGGATCACGGCTGGGGAGTACAGGGCCAGTAGGTCGTGCAGGGCGTCTCCGGGATGCGTGCGATCTCTGTCGGCGGCGGCGACGAGTTCGAAGGCTTCGGCGCCGCCAAGTTGCCATGCGAGTTCGCCCCAGATCGTGTTGACCTGCATGCCGTCGTTTTTTGTGGATCCTGTGGGGCTGAGGTGGTTGCCGACGATCGCGACTCGGTTGATCTTCTCGCCGTTGTAGCCACTTGCGGTTAGCAGTTCTTGGGTGTCCTGGGAGAATTCGCCGATGGGGAGTCCGGCGGCGATGTGCCATAGGGACAGCATCGAGTGTGTTTTTCCGCCTCCAAAGTTCGTTTGGAGATTGATGACCGGGGAAGCGTTGTCGTCACCGGAGAGGCGGCGTACGGCTCGGGTGATGAGGTCACGCAGACCTTCGGTGAGGTAAGTGCGATTGAAGAATTCGACGGGGTCAGAGTAGTCGGTGTCCAACTCACCGCCGGTGGAGACTTTGTAGAGGTCGGCGGCGAATTCGGATGCGTGGAAGTTGCCGGTCGCTACGTCATCGTGGGGCGGAAGTACTTCGCGCCAGGGTTTCAAGCCAGAGGCTTCGGGATTGTCGACTGCGGCTTTGAGAGCTTTCTTGTCGTCTTTGTCGGCCGTGACGCGGCGAAGGTTGAGTCGGATCTGGGCGATGTCGTCGCTGGTACCGGCGGCTCCGATTGCGGTGGCGAGGCGCTGGGCGGTGTCGAGGGCTCGGTAGGCGTCGTCGTCGGTGAAAGCTTTACCGTGGGCCCAGGTGTGACGGACTTGCAGGAGCTCGGAGGCGTAGGCCTCGTGGGTGCGGTTGAGATGCGAGCGAAGGGGATTCCAGCCAGATCGGAAGCGGTTGGTGTAGTTCTGGGTGATGAGCTTTAGCTGGATTGAGATGTCGCCGTGGTGCACTTCGCGGCCGTTGTTAGCTTCGGCGGCGGTGACGATGTCGACCCAGGTGCGCCCGGCGCCGAGTTGGCGGTTGAGGATTCGGGAGAGGAAGCCGTCTAGTTGGGGGGCTAGGAGGTCGAACATCTGGCCTATGCGGTCGCGGTTGCTGGTGGCCATGTCAGTTGTCCTCGTCGGGAAGGTTCAGTGAGGGCTGCATGTATCCAGGCTCTTCTGCGGATCGCGCCGCCTCGAGGATCTCGGGCCAGCTTGTAACTAGGTTGTTGAAGCTAAGCGCGTCATGGGCCCAACCGTGGTTTTCGGAGATACGGAACAACAGGTGGCCAAGTTCTTTGATGATGTCTGCGTTGATCTCTTCCTCCGAGCGGCTCAACGCGGTGTGAAGAAATTCGCCAGCTCGCGGGATCCCATTGCGTTCCACGATTTTGACTAGGTGATGCAGCGCTTCCCAATTGCTGGTGACACCGTCTTGGAGTACGTGGTACTTCTTCGGCAGGTCCAACGGTCTGATGAGTTGAACCTTGCTTGCTCGGCTCGTAAGAATCCCGGCACCACTCATCGTGTCGACACTGGTGTTTCGAGCCCGGGCGAGACTGTCCGCGTTGCCGAACTCTCCCGCCCCATATCCGTGCTGGCGGTACCACGTGACGGCGAAGCGAGTGGTCTCGTCGAAGTCACCCTCTTGTTCGGACAGTACTTGGTCGAGAACCTCATTGATCCGAGCCAGTGCTGATCTGACGGACATCTTTGAACCATCGTTCTCGATTACCGCAGCGTAACGACTGAACACCGCCATTCCGGGACCGATCGCGGCTTGCGGCAAGTCGACAGGGGAAATCTGACCATGCTGCATTTTGCGTAGCGCTTCGGGAAGTTCGGCTTCCAGAGCTCTAATAAACCCTCGTCGATCCGTCGTAGAAGCATTCTTAGGACACGGTCGAAGGGACAGTACTATTGAGGAGGCGAGCGAATTCGTTCCGCTTGCCAACATTCGGTTCGAAAGCTCGCTGCGCAACGGCCATGTAGACGTTATCTCCCAGCCAGCATGGATCATGCTTTCCAGGAAGGTTTCCCAACCCGTTGAAGCTTTGCCCGTTTCATCAATGCTGTTCTGCTTGAATGCATAGTAAACAGTTATGGGCAAGCCCATACGGTCAGCGTTACGAGCAAGAGTAAAGACCTTTCGAAAACCGTCTTCAAAGAATTTCCTTGCCTTCGCCTTGCCTCCATGGCGATACGGGTTAGCGACAAGTTCCTGCTCTTTCGGCACAAGCACCGTTGCAAACAGATCGGGATAAATTGACCATAGTGATCGCCGAAGCCACACATAGAAGTAGTCGGAAAGATCTGAATAACTGATATTGTCGTAGTATGGTGGGTCTGTACTAAGTGGTACTCCATTATAACGACGCGAAGCAGCATCGCTCTGACTTATCGATGTTCCTCCTTTACTACAAAGTCCTTCAATTGCCTCAGCCGTCCAAAGAAGCGAATTACTGAAAGAACCCGTGTTCGCGCCAAGCGGCTCGACCTCTGCGAAATCCCATACCATAGGAAGTGCTTGGCGAGCGAATGTTGAGCTGGTTGACTCACGCGAAACATACCAATTGACAAGAGTAGAATTCCGATCTGTCATCTTGCTGACTACAAGTCCAAGGTAGGTCGAAACGGCGTCGGCATACTCAGTCTTGCCTCCATCAGCGAGGACACGATCACGAGCCTCAGAGATGAGGTCGCTGAAAGTCGTAAGCGCGACAAGTTGACGATTAGTGAAAAGATCTGAAAATTTCGTCAAGCCATACTGTGGTGTCCAGATATTGCGTGGGTCGTAGCCAAGTTCCTGTTCTGGCACATCGTTCGGTCGCTCGACTTGCGCAGCTGTGACATGCTCTTCTGTCGGAGAAATGTAGATCCGTTGACGTTTGCCTTCTGTAACAACAGCCATAAGTGTCGCGCCCATTCGTCCAGCCATGCCTTCAGATTTGATGTGATCCTTGCTCACTAGCGAGCCACAGGCAATGCAACTGCCGCCCTTACGCCCTGACATTGTGCCGTCGCTTTCCTTGGTTGGCATACCGGCCGTATCGTGACCAATCTCGAACTTCACCCGATATCCCGAAGTATGACTAGGGTCGGCGACCACGGAAGGAACCACGTACGCTTCCTTCCCTTTCTTCTTGCCCAACCACCATGACCGGACCAGTGGCATCTCAATGCGACAGGCAGGGTTGGGGCAGGTTACACTACGGGCCCAGATCCAAGCGATGACTGTAGCTTTTGAACCATCGGGAAGATGGGCCTTTGGGTAGAGGTGGCCAATCCGATCCTCAGCCTCCTCGCCCATCCAGGCACCATAGGCACGAACATCTGCAGCAAGTCCCTGTGTCCCCTTCCAAACCCGAAACTCAGAGTCTGCCAGCCCAGGAAAGACAGGCAGCTGGCCATGGAATTTTGGCGGGAGCTCAATTAGGGCTTTGTTGATAAGAACTGCAACCGGATTGAGATCAGAGGCATATGCTTCCAGGCCAAGACGTTTTGCTTCAAGCGGTATAGAACCACCGCCAGCGAATGGATCTAGAATCGGTGGCGGGTAGTCGTTTGTGGAATTTAGGATCTCAGCATATGCCTCAGCGAACAGTTTCTCGTCCCGAGCATTTTCCCATACGACAAGCCGCTCGATAAGTTTGTGCAGCCGCTCGCGCTCTTTACGTTGCAGCTCCTCAGTTGGGAATTCCTCGGGCCGAGAGGATGGATCATCGACAAGCTGCGCGAACAGCACTGCCCGAGCCGCCGCAAGTGGGCGACGAGCCCACCAGAGATGCAACGTCGACGGATGTCCATGCCGAATCGACTTCTCCCGTGCCGACTCACGGTTTATTGCTTCTAGGGGTAGTGCGACCTCAATCAGTTTCCGCTTACGCATCGCCCACCAGCCCCTCGATTTCAGATCTGGTGCCGCACTATCGTCGCTTTACGGCGTCTGCGCGGCATACATAAAAGCAAATATAATAAATATATGGGCATAGATCGATTGCCCTTTTAACTGAATGTTGACGTGGTTAACTCACAACGAGATTGAGACTTTCAGCTCTAACATTCGACGCAAACTAATGGTAGAAGTCACTAGCGTCCATACCCTTGCCGCTCAATCAGCAGTGAATCCAGCTGCAACCACCCGTGAACCCACCAGGCAAGGGGGATGCTCGGGCTGGGTTTGGCGCTGGCTACGCTGTCGCGCATGCGTCTCGTCATCGCGCGCTGTTCGGTGGACTACACCGGACGGCTGTCCGCACACCTGCCCATGGCTCCCCGGCTGCTGATGCTCAAGGCGGACGGCAGCATCCTCGTACACGCCGACGGGGGTTCGTACAAGCCCCTGAACTGGATGACACCGCCGTGCTCGCTCAAAGAGGAGGATGGCTTGTGGACGGTGACGAACAACAAGTCCGGTGACACGCTGCGGATCACGATCGAGGAGATCCTGCACGACACGACCCACGAGCTGGGTGTGGACCCGGGCTTGCAGAAGGACGGGGTGGAGGCGCACCTGCAGGAGCTGCTGGCCGCCGACCCGACGCCGATCGGCGAGGGGTATTCGCTGGTGCGGCGGGAGTTCCCGACCGCGATCGGGCCGGTCGATCTGATGTGCCGGGATTCCGAGGGCGTCAGTGTGGCCGTGGAGATCAAGCGGCGCGGCGAGATCGACGGTGTGGAGCAGTTGACCAGGTATCTGGAGCTGCTGAACCGGGATCCGTTGTTGGCTCCCGTGCAGGGGGTGTTCTGCGCTCAGGTGATCAAGCCGCAGGCGCGGGTGCTGGCCGAGGATCGCGGCATCCGGTGCGTGACGGTGGACTACGACACCCTGCGCGGCACCGTGGACGACTCGCAGCCGACGCTGTTCTAGCGGCCTCGGGCCGTCCGGCGACTTCGTTGTCGCGGACGGCCGGCGGGAGACGGCGGGCTAGCCGACGTCGCCGTCGAGGCTCTTGCCGGAGGCGATCTCCTCGAAGGGTTTGCGCGGGTCGTGAAGTTCGCCGAGCTGGACGGTCTCGCGTTTGGTGAACAGCGCCAGCGTCCAGTCGGCCACCACCCGGGTCTTGCGGCCCAGGCCGGGGACCCGCAGCAGGTGGTACGAGCGGTGCATGAACCAGGCGAACAGGCCCTTGCCCTTGATGCCGTACACGTGGGCCACACCCTTGTGGAGCCCGAGGCTGGCGACCGAGCCGACGTACTTGTGCTTGTACTGCTTGGGTTCGCGGCCGTAGAGCTCGGCGCGGATGTTGTCGGCCAGCGTCGCGGCCTGCCGCACCGCGTGCTGCGCGTTGGGCGCGCAGTACTCGGTGAAGCCCGACAGGTCCGGGACCTGGGCGGAGTCGCCCGCGCCCCAGGCGCCTTGCAGAATGCCGTTGTCGTCGTGGACCCGCAGGGTGGGGTCGCACAGCAGGTGGCCCTTGGGGCCCAGCGGCAGGTCGGTCGCGGTGAGCATCGGGTGCGGTTTGACGCCCGCGGTCCACACGATCGTGTCGGCGTCGAACTCCTCACCGTCGGACAGGACGATGTGTCCGTCCACGCAGGACTTCAGGAGCGTGTTGAGTCGGATGTCGAGGCCGCGTTTGATGAGCCGTTCGACGGCGTAGACGCCCATCTCGGGCCCGACCTCGGGCAGGATCTTCTGCGACGCCTCCACCAGGGTCCAGCGCAGCTGGTCGGGTGACAGTTCCTCGTAGTCCTCGATGACGTCGCGGCACATGTCCTCCAGTTCGGCCATGGCCTCCACCCCGGCGAAGCCGCCGCCGATGAAGACGAACGACAGTGCCTTGCGGCGCACCTCCTCGTCGGTGGTGGCCGCGGCGACGTCGAGCCGCTGCAGGACGTGGTTGCGCAGGAAGATGGCCTCACCCATGGTCTTGAAGCCGACGGCGCACTCGGCCAGACCGGGGATGGGCAGCGTGCGCGACACCGAGCCGGGGGCCACCACGATGTGGTCGTAGGTGATGTCGCGGGGTGGGCCGACGATGGGCTGGACCGTGACGGTCTTGTCGGCGTGGGTGATGCGGGTTACGGCCCCGGCGACGATGCGGCAGCGCTTGAGGGCGCGCCGCAGCGGGATGACGCCGTGGCGGGGCGAGATGTGTCCGGCGGCTGCTTCGGGCAGGAAGGGCTGATAGGTCATGTGCTGTTGCGGGTCGACGACCATGACCTCGACGTCCCCGCGGCGTATGTCGCCGCGGAGCTTGTGCGAGAGACGATCGGCCACATAGAACCCGACGTGACCTGCTCCGACTATCAATATCCGTTTCACATCTTCATCCTCTCTCGCGGAGGAGTCCGTGTGTCTTGATTGTCAGGATCGTCTCAGGGTGTCTCAGCGTCTGCTTAGGGAGGCCACCACGGCCACGGGAATGCCAAGCGCTCCAAGGACACCGATCACGACCAGCGCCTGCGGCGGCACCGGCATCGGTTGCCCGGACAGGATGATGGTCATGGCGGCGGCGATCGCGGCGGCCGCCAGCACCACCGCCTGGCGCAGCGCCCAGCCGCGCACCACGGCCGCCTCGACGGCGGCGTCGACGCGGGTCACGGTGGCGAGGGTGGCCGCGGCGTGGTGCACGTAGACGGCCGCGCCGATGCCGAAGGCGAGCACCAGCGACGGGTCGTCGACGGTGAGGTTGCCGACGATCCAGCCGAACACCGCCGCCAGTTCCACCGCCCACACCCAGGCGCCGAACGGCCGGGCCATGGCGACCACGGGCAGCACGACGGCCAGGCTCAGTCCGAGCCGGGGATCCGGCGCCGAGGCCAGGATCGCGGCCACGCCCGAGACCAGGATCGTCGCCCGCAGTGTCAGGCCCAGGGCGGTGACCCGGCGCAGCCAGCCCCGGACCCGGGCCCTGGCCAGGGCGACGCGTTCGCCGAGGACGGTGCGGTATTCGCTCATCGCCGCGTCACCTTGGGGGCGCGGCCGAGCCTGGCGATGTCGCCGAGCATCAGGTCGAGGCTGCCGGGCCCGCGCCACCGCTCCACCGGGACGCCCAGTTCGCGCAGCCGGTCGACGGTGTTGCGGCGTTCCTGGCGCCACAGCCGGGCCGCGATGCCCGACCAGGGGCTGCGGTGCGGCGGCCGCAGCGCGTCGGGCAGTGTGTCCACTGTCACCAGTGTGCGGCCGGAGCGGGTCAGCCGGGCCAGCAGTTCGGTGGACTGTTCGTCGATGAGCGGGGTCAGCATGATCACGACCGAACCGAACGGCAGGTAGCCGCCGGACGCCAGCCGCTCCGCGCCCGCGTACGGCCCCAGGGTCACGCGGGTGTCGGTCAGCCACTCCAGGACGGCGCGGAACTGCCGTCTGCCAGTGCCGGGTCGCAGCCGCCGCAGTCCGGAGCCGAACTCGACGACCGACACCCGGTCGCCCTGTCGGGTGTAGTGCTCGGCGATGGCCGCCGCGGCGCGCACCGTGACGTCCAGAATGCTTGTCTCGCCGGGGTTTCCGGCCTCATGAAGCACGTCGATCACGATCACCACCTCGGCGTCGCGTTCGGACAGTGTCGAGTTGACGTAGGGTTCGCGGCGGCGCAGGCTGACCCGCCAGTCGATGCGGCGCAGCCGGTCGCCGGGCTGGAACGGCCGCACCTCGGCCAGTTCTCCCCCGTCGCCGTGACGGCGGGTGCGGTGGATGCCGGTCATCCCGGCCGCGCGGGGCAGCTCCTGCCGGGAGTCGAACACGTCGGCGGTGGGGTAGACCCGGATTCCCCGGGCCGGGAGCATCAGGTCGGCGGTGCGCAGCAGGCCGTCGCACGCGTAGGACCGCACCAGGGCGGGCCCGATCTCGTGCCTGCCCCAGCGCCGGGCCACGCCCCGCAGCGACACCGTGGCCTCGCCGTTCGCCGCCACGGCGCGGACGTAGAAGCCCACGCCGTGCCGCAGTCGCAGCCAGGCCGGTTCCCGGGTGGCCACGACGCTGACCGTCGGCACCGGGTCGGGGTTGGCCACCCGCACCCAGGCGTTGAACTCGTCGGTCTCGGGCACCCGGTCCTCGGCCACGACGATCTCGGCGCTCGGCGCGACCCGGGGACGCACCCAGATGCTGGCCAGCACCCCCAGGGCCAGCGGTGTCGCCAGGACGACCAGGTCGACCCGGCCCATTCCCACCGCCGCCAGCAACGCGACGGCCACGATCGTCACCGACCGGCGCAGCGCGCCGGTGGGTCGCCACTGCCGGGCGGCCATCAGCGTCCGCCGCGGTAGCGGTCCACCGCTTCGGTGGCGCTGTAGGTCGGCAGCTTCTCCGAGGCCGGTACCGGCGTCGACTCGCAGATCTCGGCGATGATCCGTTCCGGGCTGGCGTGCCGCAGCCACAGTTCCGGACGCAGCGACACCCGGTGCGACAGCGCGGCGGGCGCGACGGTCTTGACGTCCTCGGGGATGACGTAGTCGCGTCCGGCCATGACGGCGCGGGCCCGCCCCAACAGCAGCAGCGCCAGCGAACCGCGCGGCGAGGCACCGACCTGGATGTCGTCGTGGTCGCGGGTGGCCGCGACGATGCGCACTATGTACTGTCCGATGGAGTCCTCCACCGAGACCGTCTCCAGTGCCCGCTGCATCCGCACCAGGGTCGATGCGTCCACGACCGGGTCCAGGAAGGACTCCTCCTGCTGCCTGGCCATGCGTCGCTTGAGGACCGTCCACTCCTCGTCCTCGTTCGGGTACCCGAACGAGACCCGGGCCAGGAACCGGTCCAGCTGCGCCTCCGGCAGCGGATAGGTGCCCTCATACTCGATCGGGTTGGCGGTGGCCAGCACGCAGAACGGCGGTTCGAGTCGGCGCGTCGAACCCTCGACGCTGACCTGCTGTTCCTGCATCGCCTCCAGCAGCGCGGCCTGGGTCTTGGGCGGGGTGCGGTTGATCTCGTCGGCCAGCAGCAGGTTGGTGAACACCGGGCCGGGCCGGAAGTCGAAGTCGCCGCTCTTCTGGTTGTACATGAACGAACCCGTCACGTCGGCGGGCAACAGGTCCGGCGTGAACTGGAGCCGGTTGAACTCCAGCCCGAGACTCTGCGCGAAGCACCGGGCGGTCAGCGTCTTGCCCAGTCCCGGATAGTCCTCGAACAGCACGTGCCCCTTGGCGAGGATGCCCGCCAGCACCAGCTCAAGCGGTTCCCGCTTGCCGACGATGACGGTGTTGACCGCGTCGAGGACGTCGGCGGCGTGCTTGGCGACCTCGGACAGGGACAGGGGCTCGGTTTGCTGCGTCATTCACACGATCCTCACAACTAGATTGCCTCGATCTGGCTGACAATGACATCCATTTCGGACTCAGTCAGCGGAGCCGACACCGGCGCCGTCACCAACCCGAACAGCTGCTCGGGCAACAACGCCCGCGCTCGGTCGGGATCGGCGTGGAAGTCCACCCGATGCGCGAGCCACAACCGCTCGGCCACAACGGGAACGATGCGCTTCCTCACCGTGTTGTTGAACCGCTCGGCGTCGGTGTCACTCCACCCCAACCGGTCCTCCCAGCGAACCGCCGCCGCGAACGGCCTGCGATCGGCGACCTGCGGCTTCACCACTCTGGAGCGAGGCAGGCGATCATCCCCACCGCGCAGCGACGCGGTGACCACGAACGCGGCGAAGATCGCGAAGAACAGCAACCACAGCTGCCAGATCGCCACCGCCACCCCGACCAGCCGGAACACCCCGTAAACGCCCAGCGCCAACGCGACCGGCCCGAAAGCCAGCGCCACCAGCTGCATGGGTGTGGGTTTGAACCGGGTCACCGCGCTCATGCCGACTCCGCCACCGTCGCGGCCGCCAACTGAGCATCCACACGCGACAAAGCCTCGCGGGCGGCTTCGCGTTCCCGGGCGTCGACGTCATGCGGCGCATACCGAGCCCGGTGGTAAGCCGCGACGAGCGCACTCAACGCACCGTCGTCGACCCGGCTGGCCGACAGGACCCGTCCCACCAGATCCGACGGTGTCTCGGACTCCAGCCGGGCCACCCCGACATCGGCGGCGGCACGCTCCAGTCGCAGCCAGCACGCGATGACGGCCTTACGGGGGTCACCACCGGCGTCGATATCGGACAGACCGGCGCGCAACGCGTCCCGCAGCTCCCCGGCGTCGGGTTGGGAGGCGGCCCGGTCCTCGACCCGATCCCAGCCGGAGGGCCGAGTGGTGAGGAAGCGGCGGACGAAGTGGACGACGACGGCGAGGACCACGGCGGCGATGAGCAGGTACATTACGGCGACGAGCACGTCGACGAGCCAGGTCGGCATCTTGGGCAACCACACCCGATCCCCGCCCGGGGACTGCGACATGCCGGTGGGCAGGCTGACGGAGTCGCCGCTTTCGTCGTCGTCGACTTTGAGCCTCGGGATCGGGGCATTGTGGGCGGACCATTCGGCGGAGGAGACCGCCCAGCCGAGCAGGGTCAGGGCGAAGCAGGCGGTGGCGAGAGCCAGCCAGCGCTTGGTGGGGGTGGTCATCGTGCGGCACCCTCCGTGGTTGGCGATCGAGGATCAACGGTAACGCGGGTGTGGTCGGTTGTCGGAACCTTTCGGACGGGGCCGAAATCAGGAGGCGCCATAGCAGACAAAGGGGCTGAAGGGGTGGAGCTGGGAGGCTTCCGCGAGAGCGTGGGCTGGGGGAAGGCCTTCGACGAGGTGAGCGTGGTAGGCGGTCATGATGTCGGCGGCGGCTTCGTGTTCGACCTTGGCGACGCTGGAGACCACGGTGCGGGTGCCCGCGTACAGGAGCGCTGCGGTGAAGCCGAGGGTTTCGTCGCCGACGGAGACTTTGGACTGTCCGACGTCGCAGGCGGAGAGGGTGACGTGGGCGGGCGGGGTACGCAAGCGTGCGATGTCGTAGGCCATGAGTGGACCACCTGACAGATCCAGGCTGGAGAAGAGGACGTTGTCGGGTTCGTGGTGGCCGTGGGCGGCGAGGTGCGCGATGGGGGCACCGTCGAGCTTGGACAGGATCGCTGTGGGGGTGGCTTCAGTGTCGCGCAACAGGATCGGGTCGTAGTAGTGCTCGGAGATCGTGTCGAGTTCGGCCTCAGCGAGTGACAGATCCGGGCCGGATGCCAGCAGCGGCTGGCCGTGATTGTCGGGGCTGTGCTTCAAAGCCGCGAGCCAAACGGCCGCCGAGGGTGAGACTGTGACTGGATGGGAACGCAAGCTCGGCAGCAGGCCCCAGGGCATGTCATACAGCCGCTGGGTGGGGATGATGACAAGTTCCCGGTCGCCCAGCCGTCGCCGGAATGGCGCCAGCAACCGGGAATCGAGGGCTTCGGACTGTCGCGCTATCGAGGAACGAACGGCGGTGGCCATCGGGACCGGGAGACGGCGACCGGTGATGGCGTTCAGGTCAGCCATCAAGCGTCGCAAGCTCTCCTCGATGTCGGTCATGGAGCCGAGGTCGTGCAGTCTGTTGCGACCGCTGACCATGGTGAGAGCGTGCAGCCGACCGTCGTGATGGATGAAGCTGACCAATGCCCGATCGGTCTCGGCGAGCGCTTGGTGTATCTGACGGGGCTTGACTTCCGGAGCACTCTTACCGGGGCCAGTCGTCTGCCAGTCGCGTTGCCGCAGTTCCGCTTCCAGCGCGTCACATTCGGACTTCTCGGTTTCCGCGGAGACGCCTTCTTGCTTGGCCCGGCTTATGAACGCGCGTAGATCTCGCACCTTGGCGAGCATGTCCGCGACCCCGGGATCGTCCGCAGGCCGCACTGAAGGCAAGCGGAACGCCTGGCCCCGCGACCGCTCGGCCCATTCAAACACAGTGGACGAACGTTTCGATTCCAAGGCCAACCCAAGACCCAGTTCGGCCAGTTGGGTACCGATTGAGGAGACTCCGGCCTGGAGCTCCAGACTGCCGAAACTCTCACGATGTCTGTGCAGCCCCGCGAGCCCGGTACGCAGGTGCCTCAGCGCGGTGGGACGGTCACCGATCGCCACGGCAAGTTCAGCGCGAGCCAGGTAGCGGGTCGCGTTGGCGGTCAGCAGTTCATATCCTGACCTACGGGGCCGTTCGCCGACGATCTCAGCCGCACGGTCGAACATCCCGTTCACGGTGAACACACGAGCGGCCAGCAACTCCGCTAGCTCCGCGAAGTGGAATCGGCTTACTGCCCGAAGTCGATGAGCGACCTCGAGCGTTTCAGCGGCGAACGCGAGCGAGGTCCGGCCGCCCAGGTATTCCGCGTGACACAGTGTGAACTCGGCCCAAGCGCCGAACGCCGCTGACTGCTGGGCTTCAGCTCGCTGTCGCGCCCTAGAGGCGAGACTGACCGCGAGTTCCAGGTCCCCCATCTCAACGGCGAGCTTGGCACGCATCACCTCGCTACGCAACAGTTCCACGTCTCGCTGACGCTGTTCAAGTTCTCTAATCGCCGTGTCGAGATACAGAGCGGCATCTCGCCTCAGGCCCGCGTCCCGAAGCGTAGCCGCGCGGGTTAGGGCCAGTTGCGGAATCAAATCCGGGGCTGTCGAGAGGTACAACTGTTCGGCTTGCGAATATGAGGCCAGGGCCGAGGGAATATCACCAAGCCCGTCTTCCGCGAT
Organism: Stackebrandtia nassauensis DSM 44728; assembly: GCF_000024545.1. Lineage (GTDB taxonomy): Bacteria > Actinomycetota > Actinomycetes > Mycobacteriales > Micromonosporaceae > Stackebrandtia > Stackebrandtia nassauensis. The sequence goes on along the minus strand of NC_013947.1, from coordinate 1,663,914 downwards.
TCCACGTGCGTGAAATGACTTGGCCAACCAATCCTGCAAGTCGTGTTGGGAGGCAAGCGCTTCACATCGCCGTAGATCTTCCCGAGCCTGGCGGTACCGCCCAAGGTCGTTGTTCGCGGAGCCACGGTTCAGAAGCAACCGGGTCAAGTAACCATCCTGACCGTTCCGCACCAGCAACAACTCGGCATCATCAAAGGTGCGCAACGCGTCGATGGTTCTGCCGCAATGACGCAAGATCACACCTCGCTGAAAGACCAGTATCCCCCGGTCTTCCCCCGACACCAACGTGTCGGCTGTGTCTAGCAGCTCAAGCCCATGAGGTCCTCGACCAAGTTCAGCCTCGGCAAGTGCGATACAACCGAGCAACCGAGCTGCCACATGTCGCATGGCATCAGCGGCGGTGAACCTCCGCCCCTCCGCCCAACCCACCAACTCGAGCCCACGACGCAGGATTGCCGCACCATCCGCGGGTCGACCAGCATTGAGTGTGTCAATGCCTTCGCGTTGCAGCCGCCAGGCTTCGGCTATCGTCTCGGACTCGGGGTTGGACACCCGCACATTCTGGTATACGCATACCACCATGCGCCAGGGTGGTTCAGTCCAAAACAACCGACGGCGTGATCACCACGGGTGACGCACCCTTTTCCAGTTGCTCAGGCGTAGGCCGGATGACCATGCGAAAGACCCCCCGGGGCAGCTCGGCGACCACGAACCTGCCGGTGACATCAGCATCGGTACGAAACTGGGTGTCCGGAGTACGAACCTCCACATTATATGGTCCCTCGGGTGTGAGCCACCCGTCCACCCGCACGACATCGTCCCCCGCGGGGGTAACGCTAACCATGACGGTCACCGTCTTGGACTCGAAAATGATCGTGCGAGCCTCCTCGGCCAGCCCCACCGACGCACGCACCCCGGCCAACGCGTCCTGTTCAACCAATCTCGCGACCTCTGCGTCCATGTGCTCCAAGGCGACGGCGAATCTCAGCCGGTCGACCAGCCCCACTGGCATCGGGTCAATCTGGTCGTACATTTCACGTACCGCGGTCAAGTTCGCCATATCCGTCTCATCCATCGGGGCATCAGGGTCAATGACTCCGCCGTCCGGGTTGCTCATATCGAATTACTCCCCTCAATATTTCCACTCTGGATCCGAGTGGAGGCGTTTACGCAGCTCCGCCAGGCAACGGCCTCGCTTGGGTCCGATGGACCCGCGAGGTATCCCCAGCGCGGTGGCGAGCTGGTCGTAGTTCGGCCGATCCATGTAGGCGATGACCTGAATCAAAGCCCGGCAAACATCCGAAAGTTGGCCGATCGACCGCCACAACAAGTTGTAGCGAGGTGCCAGACCCATACGGTCCGCGACATCCTCATCCAGATCGAGCTGGTCGGCGATCAGGCCATCCCACTCCTGATCAACAGCGTTCTCACGCTTCTGACCGCGACCAACCTTCCATGATTCGCGTTTGGCAGTGCTGGCGAGCCAGCCCGGCAACGCGGCGGGTTTCTCAATGGTCGACACCGATTTGATCAGTGCCAGCCAGGTCGTCTGCACCACGTCCTCGGCGAGTTGCCGGTCAAGGCCGCAGGCCCGGGCGACTCGCCACAACATTGGTGACAGTTCGGCTATTACGTCATCGAGGGCGTGTGGTGAGCCCTCCCGGGCCCCGCGCAACGCGTCCGCGTAGCGCTTGGCCTCGGGAGAGTCGGGGTGGTCCGTTGGAACTGTCATGACTCGACGCTATCCGCCTATTGCCTTCAGCGCGGACTGCACGCGAAGCGCCACAGACTGGGCGTCCTGCGCAGCCATGTCCACTGGAGACTCACTGAGCATGGCCGCGGCGAGCTTGGCGGCGATCACCGGACCAGCGAAGGACGTACCGCTCCACAACGCGTAGCCAGACTCGAAGTCGTCGGGGTCCAGACTCTCGCGCTTCCGGCCTTGTCTGAAGTTCTGTTCGGTCTCTTCCGAGCCCTCCACAAGGAACGGGTAGGTGCTGACCATCGCCGCTCCGGTGGCGAAGGCGGACAGCCACGGTCCGTCATTGGAGAACATGGCCACTGTGCCATTCGGGTTGAGGGCACCCACACTGATGGTGGGAGCGGCCTCGCTGGACCGAGGACCAGCGGCGAAGGCAGCCGGGTAGAACGGCCGGGCAGAGGCGAAGTTGCCGGCGGCGGCGACCACCGCGATGCCCAAACCATTGAGCCGCTCGATCAGCGCGCGCAACGCGCTGTGCGCATGTGCCGGAACCTCAGCGGGGATATCTTCGTCCACATAGCCCCAGGACAGCGAGACGATGTCCACCGGCCTGGCGGTTTCGTCACCGGCTCGTGCCCGCTCGGCCTCCTCGGCGAGAGCGGTGAGCGCGGCAAGACATTCATTCTCGTGCGCGATGCCGTCGTTGTGCATGATGCGAATCGAGCGCACCTCAGCGTCGGGGGCGAGCTGCCGGATGATTCCGGCGATGAAGGTGCCGTGACCGTAGTAAGCCGCTACCCGTCCCAGCAGTGAATCGTCGCTGAACCTGTTGTCCCAGGGACCATCAATACTGGGCCCTTCAGCATCACAGTCCGACGAGATCGCTTCCTGAAGTGCGTTGTCGACCGTGACAAAGGTGTCGCGGTCTTCTTGTCGGTCGCTGACCGGCAGCTCCGGGTGGGGAGCGATTCCGGTATCCAGCACCGCGATGACCGGGCGGCGCTTTCCGGGCAGCGCGTGCACCGGGCGGCGCTGCGGCAAGGGCAGCACCAAGTCGACCGGGGTACGCCCGGGATAAGTAAGCTCCGCCAGGCGCTCACCACCATAAGGTCCACCGCTCGGCGACCCATGACCATCGCCCACCGCGGTCCACGCGGCCCCTACCAACAGGTGCTCCAGCCGCAACCGGCTGATGAGCTCCTGGCTGCACTTCCCTCCGTCCACAGCCCCACGCAAAGTCTGCATGACCGTCCACGCGTCCACCTGCGCGGGCGTGACCCGGTCTCCCAGTGTCACCTTCGCACGGTGCATCCGAGCCGAGCGCTCCTTCCCCGCGAGGTGCTCCCGGTCGATCCGCATCCCCTGAACAGCAAGCGCAGCGTCCAGTTCCGAAAGCTGCGCGTCGTTCTCCAGCAGCTTGTGGCACATCATCAGCCGGTTGTAGCGGTAGATGGTGCTCCCCGGAGTGCTCGCCCCCGGTGCCAGTGGTGCGTCTCCCGGACGCAGAACCCGGGCCCGGTGGCGGTCAAGAATGTGGGCGGGCAGGTTGGGAACCCCCGCGGTGCGGTCACGTCGAGGGTTGGGTTCGGGCAGTCGGGGCGTTTCGCCGGTGAAAAAGAACTTCATTGTCCGCTTCCGTGAGCTGGAGGGTTAATGTATTTAACTATTCTTTTATGGTGTTCGGCGTCGGAGGGTAACGCGTCCCGCTTAAGACGTCGCATGGAGAGCGGTGAAGGGATGCGGCGGACACTCCCCACAGTGTCCGCCGCGGCCCCAAACCCCCGATACCGCGGACTGGCAGGTTCCGCGGGTGCGCCTCCCCATGTGGCGCGGATGGCCGGGAAGTCTCTGGCAGGTGAAAACCTCCCGGCCCGGGTGGCGTTGCCTCCTGTCCTTATAGAGGGACTTCGGGACATCCAGATACATCGTTTTTGGGTGACCGTGATCACAGAACTCCCCGCGATCCGGAGATCGCGGGGAGTGGGAGAACGGGAGGTGGGGAGGGTTAGCCGACCAGGTCGTCGGCGTCCTCTTCCAGGCCCTTGGTCGGGTCGTCGGCGTCGAACTTCTCGAGCTTCTTCGACTTGTCGACCTCGCGACGGTAGGTCTCGTGGAGTTTGTGTTCGCCGTCGGCGATCTCGTAGGACTGCCTTGTGTAGATGACGGTTTCGGCGGTGCGGACGTTGGGCGTCACCTTGAACTTGACGTCCATCTTCTCCTCGGTGATGCGGGTGGTCACGTAGCCGCGCTGGCCGTTGTAGAACTTCACGTGCGGGTTGATCTTGAGGAAGGGGTTGTCCTCGGGGATCGAGTCGGCGCCGTTGCCCGCCGAGGAGACCGAGGAGGCGACCAGTTCGACACCGACGTTCTTGGAGTCGGGGTTGTCGTAGTCCTCCTTGAGCTCTGCGGCCCAGGCGGAGTGGACGTCGCCGGTGAGGACGATCGCGTTGCGTACTCCGGCGTCGGTCCAGCCCTGCTGGATGCGGTTGCGAGAGGCCACGTAGCCGTCCCACACGTCCATGGCGCCGGTCTTGAGCGGGCCGCGGTCCGCGTCGCGCTGGCAGAAGAACACCTGGTTGCCCAGGAAGTCCCAACGGGCGCTGGACTTGTGGAAGCCCCGGATCAGCCAGTCCTCCTGCTCCTGGCCGGTGATGGAGCGTTCGGGGTTGTAGGCCTCCCGGCACGCCTTCCAGCCGTCGCCGCAGGCCTGGTCGTCGCGGTACTGGCGGGTGTCGGTCATGTGGAAGTTGGCCAGCCGTCCCCAGGAGAACCTGCGGTACAGCTGCATGTCGATGCCGCGCGGGACCGAGGTGCGGCGCAGCGGCATGTTCTCGTAGTAGGCGCGGAACGCGTTCTCGCGCCGTTCCAGGAAGTCGGGCTGCGGGATCTCGGGCTTCTCGTAGAACTCGTCGGCCCAGTTGTTGTCGACCTCGTGGTCGTCCCACACGACGACCCAGGGAGCGGCGTGGTGTGCCGCCTGCAGGTCGGCGTCCATCTTGTACTGGGCTTGGCGGCGACGGTAGCTGGCCAGCGAGAAGGTCTGTTCTCCAATGTGCTGCCGGACGTTTCCGCCCGCGGCGACGTACTCGTTGGGGCCGTACTCGTAGGTGTAGTCGCCCAGGTGCAGGATCAGCTCCGGGGCTTCCTCGGCCAGGTAGCGGTAGCCGTTGAAGTAGCCGTGCTCGTACATGTTGCACGACACGAACGCCATGGTCAGGGAGTCGACCTTGGCGTTCTTGGTGGGCGTGGTGCGGGTGCGTCCCACAGGGGAGACCCACTTGCCGGTGCGGAAGCGGTAGTAGTACTCGGTGGCCGAGTCCAGTCCGTCCACTTCGATGTGTATCGAGTGACCCCACTTGGGGGTGGCGTTGGCGGCGCCGGAGGCCACGATGTCGGAGAACTTCTCGTCTGTGGACACTTGCCATTTGACCTTGAAGTCACGCGCGGGCATGCCGCCGGTGCCTTCGTCGACGAGGGGGTCGGGAGCCAGCCGGGTCCACAACACGAAACCGTCGGGGGTCGGGTCCCCGGACGCGACGCCGAGCGTGAACGGATCGGTGGGCAGTTCCGCGTGGCTGCGGAAGTCGGTGTACGCCATACCCGGAATGGCTATGAGTGCGCCACCGCTCACTCCTGTGATGACAAGGGAACGTCTAGATAGGGGCATATCGATCTCGCTCTGTGTGAGGGAACCGGGGCTCTTTAGTTGTACCAATTTCGGAGCCGAAAGTGTCCCTCTGACAACTGTCGTGATGACGCCAGAGTGAATCGTCCGCGAACTTTCTCGGACCACTATCCGGTATGTACTGATCTACCTGGCACTTCGCGGGTTGCCGAGTAGTGACACCCTTGTGGCATGTTCACGAAGAATTCGACGGCTCGGGACGAGCGACTGCCACGGGTCAGCGCGTGGGAGCGCGTCAGCGATCTCCCGCTGACGATTCTGGCAATCGTGTTCCTGCTGGCCTACGCGATCCCGATCATCTTCCCGGACATCCCGCGGCGATGGCACACCATCCTGGACTATGTGGATCTCGCCGTCTGGGCACTGTTCACCGTCGACTATGTCCGCAGGCTGGTCATCGCCGAGGAGAAGTGGTACTTCGTGCGGACCCACCTGCTGGACCTGGCGGTGGTGGTGTTGCCGCCGCTGCGTCCACTGCGGCTGGTCAGGTCGGCAGCACTGCTGTTCAGTGTGGTGGATCGCCGGACGCGGGCGCATCCCCGGCGCAAGATGGCCATTCTGGTGGGTACCACGGCGGTGATCCTGCTGTTCCTGTCCGCGCTGGCGGCCCTGGACGCCGAGCGCGGCAACCCCGACGCGCAGATCCAGTCCTTCGGGGACGCACTGTGGTGGGCGATCGTGACGGTGTCGACCGTCGGCTATGGCGACTACTTTCCGGTCACCGTGGAGGGTCGGCTGGTCGCGATGACGCTGATGTTCGGCGGCGTGGGGCTGATCGGGTTCATCACGGCGTCGGTCACCAGCTGGGTGGTGGAGAAACTGTCCAAAGCCGACAAGGTCGCCGACGACACCCATGACAATGTGGATCTGCTGCTGCGGGAGGTGCGCCAGCTGCGCGACGAGGTGGCCGAGCTGCGGGCCGAGGTGGGGCGGCGAATGCCGCCCGCGTCACCCGGGTAGACCGTTCGGCCTGGTCATCACGGGTGGGGTACTTAGACTGGCCCGAATCGATCTTCAGGAGGCACCGTGTCCGCTCGGCCGAACGTCATCGTGGTCTTCACCGACCAGCAGCGCTGGGACACCACGGGGGCGCAGGGAAATCCGCTGGGACTGACGCCGAACTTCGACCGAATGGCCGACACCGGCACCCACGCGCGGCTGGCGGTGACCCCCAATCCGGTGTGCGGCCCGGCGCGGGCGGCGTTGCAGACCGGCCGGTATCCGACGGCCAACGGGTGCTACCGCAACGCGATTCCGCTGCCGGAGTCGGAGCGCACGCTGGCGCACCACTTCGCCGACGCCGGGTACGACACCGGTTACGTGGGCAAATGGCACCTGGCCGACGCCGATCCGGTGCCGGAGTCGCAGCGCGGCGGCTACGGGGAATGGCTGGCGGCCAACACGCTCGAGTTCACCTCCGACGCGTATCGGACCATTGTGTACGGGCAGGACGGCGAGCCGGTGCTGCTGCCGGGATATCGCTCCGACGCGTGTTTCGACGCCGCGATCCGGTTCGTCACCGACCACCACGATCGTCCGTTCTACCTTTTCTTGTCGCTGTTGGAGCCGCACCACCAAAACGAGGTGGACGACTATCCGGCGCCCGACGGGTACGAGCAGCGGTACCAGGGGCGTTGGATGCCACCGGATCTAGCGGCGCTGTCGGCGAACGGCGGCACCGCGCACCGGCACATGGGCGGGTATCTGGGTCAGATCGCCCGTGTCGACGAGGGTCTGGGGCGGTTGCACGACGCGTTGCGCAGTCTGGGGCTGGCCGAGGACACGATCGTCGCGTACACCTCGGATCACGGTTGTCACTTCAAGACCCGCAACTCCGAGTACAAGCGGTCGGCGCACGACGCCTCGATCCGGGTGCCGCTGGCGATCTCGGGGCCGGGTTTTACCGGCGGGAGCCGCATCGACCGGCCGGTCAGCACTGTGGACCTGCCGCCGACGCTGCTGGACGCCGCCGGGATCGCGGTGCCGGAGGCGATGCAGGGGACGTCGTTCCTGCCGCTGGTGCGCGATCCGGGGGCCGAGTTCCCCGACGAGGCGTTCATCCAGGTCAGCGAGGCCCAGTGCGGGCGCGCGATCCGGACGAAGCGGTGGCTGTACTACGTGTCGGATCCCGACGCGGATGGCTGGGACGACGCGGCCAGTTCCCGTTACGTCGAGACCGAGTTGTACGACCTGGAGCACGATCCGCACCAGTTGAACAACCTGGCCGGGTATCCGTCGCACCGTGGGGTGTGTGATGAGCTGCGGTCGCGGTTGTTGGCGCGGCTGGCAGCCGCCGGTGAGGATGCGGCCGAGATCGTGGCGGCTCCCGAGCCAGTCGGGGCGCCGGTGCGGCACGTGGATCCGGTGGCGCGTTCGCTGTCGGTGCCGCCGATTCGGTTCAGCTGAGGCGAATCGCCGCGACAGTCGCGCGACCGGGTCGCCTTCGCGCCGCGGCTTCGCGGCTGTCAGGACAGTTCGGCGCGCAGCCGCTCCCCTAGTTCGGCGAACGTTTCGGCGTCAATGTCGAGGACACCGGCGGCCTCGTTTCGGAGTGCGTTGTACTGCTGCTTCTCGTAGGGAACCCCTGGCGGCAGCGGCGCGACGTGCCAGTGGACGTGCGCGTTGCCGGTCATGCTGCCCAGCGACATCACGTAGACGCGTTCGGTGGGCACCACCCGTTTCAGGGCCCGCGCCACCTTGCGCACCACGGATTGGGTGCCCAGGTACTCGGCCTCGGACAGGTCCGTCGTCAAGTCCTCGGCATGCCGCTTGGGGCACACGAGGCTGTACCCGAGCAGCGACGGGAACTTGTTGAAGAAGGCGATGTTGTCGCCGTCGTCGTAGAAGACCACATGGTCGTCGTATCCGGGTGCGCCTTCGATGATCGAGCACACGAAGCATGGGCCCTCGCGGGCGAGCTTGATGTGGGCCTCCATGTCGAATTCTTTGCGGCCGAGCGATTCCATCGGGCTACCATAGCCGAGCCATGCTCAAAAGAGTACTGTGGACGGCCGATATGTGCGGGCGGTCGACGGTGCCGGTCCGTGCCGCGAGATACAGAGTGTTGATGGGCGGGATCTCGGGTTCCAGCAACGGGACCAGCCGTCCCTCGGCCAGCTCCCCCACGCACAGGTAGCGCGGCAGGACCGTGATCCCGCAGCCGGAGACCGTCGCGGCCAGCACGCCGCGCAGGTCGGGCACCACGACGACGGCGCTGCCCTTGGGGCGGACGCCGAAGCTGGTGCGCCAGTAGCGACGGATCACCGGCAGATCCTCCGCGTAGGACACCAGCGGGACGTTTCGCAACGCCGCCAGCGGATCGGTCGACAGCAGGTCCGCGTCGATCCGCTCGGCCCAGCCAGGGGCGGCGACCAGGACGAACTCCTCGTCGGTCAGCGGGGTGGCGGTGATGGCGCGGGCGCGCGGGCGGATCGTCGAGATCACCAGGTCGTAGGTTCCGGCGGCCAGTCCCGACAGCAGGTCGTCGGACAGGCCGAGGCTGACGCGCAGCCGCAGTCCGGCGCCGACGAGGTCGGCCAGGCTCGGCAGCACCCGGGTGGTGATGAGTTCGCCGGGCCCGGCCAGGTGCACCGGGGTGCTGAACGGGTCGTGGGCGTCGACGCCGCGATCGCCGATCGCCGTCAGCGCGTCGATGTGCGGTGCGACCCGGCGGGCGAGTTCCTCGGCGACCGGTGTCGGCGCCACTCCCCGGGGCAGTCGCTCGAAGAGTTTCTTGTCCAGCGCGGACTCCAGCGTCTTCAGCTGCGCGGTGATCGTCGGTTGCGACAACCCCAACAGGGGTACTGCCCTGGTGAGCGAACCGGCGCGGTAGACGGCGAGAAAGGTACGCAGCAGGGCGAGGTCCACGGCCGACTCCCATCGGAAACCTGATGGATACTACCGGATTTTCTATTGGGCAGTCGATGGATACGGACGTAGCGTCGAGGCCGAATCCGCCGAACCAAGGAGCAACGATGACTGACAGCAACGCGATTCTCATGGTCCTGACCGGGCACAGCGAACTGGGTGAGACCGGCCGGGTCACCGGTTTCCACGTCGCCGAGGCGGCGTATCCGTGGAAGGCGTTCACCGAGGCCGGTTACCGGGTGGACTTCGCCACTTCCGGCACCGGGACCCCGACGCCGGACAGCGCGGATCGCTCCGACCCGACGCAGCGGGACTTCCTGGACGACGCCGGGGTGCTGGAGCAGCTCGCCGATCCGAAGCGGCCCTTGGACATCGACGCCGCCGGGTACAAGGCGATCTTCTACGTCGGCGGCCACGGCACCATGTGGGACTTCCCCAACGACACCGCGCTGTCGGGGCTGGCCCGCGACATCTACGAGGCCGGTGGCGTGGTCGCGGCGATCTGCCACGGACCGGCGGGGCTGGTCAACGTCAAGTTGAGCGACGGCAGCTACCTTGTGGACGGCAAGAGCCTCACCTCGTTCACCGACAGCGAGGAACGCGCCGTCAAGGCGATGGACATCGTGCCGTTCGCGCTTGAGTCCACACTGGTGGAGCGGGGCGCGCACCACACCGGGATGGCTGACTTCACGGCGAACACCGTCGTCGACGACCGGCTGGTGACCGGCCAGAACCCGGCCTCGGCGCCGATGACGGCCGCGGCCGTCGTCGAGGTGCTGGAGCGGCTGCCCGGCGGAACCGGGAACCAGCGGTGACCGGACCCACCGAGGCGGTGGCGACGGTCGGCGAGCGGGTGAACGTCGGGACGTCCGGGATGGGCGCGTATGTCGCGCGCCCGGACCGGCCGGGGACGTACCCGGGGGTCCTGATCGGGTTCGAGATCTTCGGGGTCACACCTTATATACGTCGCATGGCCGATCGGGTCGCCTCGCTGGGGTACCTGGCGATCGCGCCGGACTTCCACCACCGCGACGCCCCCGGCGTCGAGCTGACCGCCGACGCGGAGGGGCGTTCGCGGGGGTTGGAGTTGACGCGGCGGCTGACGCGTGCGTCGGTCGCCGAGGATCTGGACGCGACCCGGGAGTATCTGGAGCGGCGGCCCGAGGCGACCGGTGCCGAGGCGATGGTGGGCTTCAGTCTCGGAGGGCACATCGGGTTCGTCGCCGCCGCGCACCTGAAGCTCAAGGCGTTGGCGGCGTTCTATCCCGGGTGGCTCACCGGAGGCGATATTCCACTGAGTACTCCCGAGCCGACGTTGGAGCTGACCGACGACATCTCGGGCCGCGTCCTGTTGGTGCTGGGCGAGGGCGACCATCTCATCGACGCCGAGCAGCGCGATCGCATCGCCGCGCGGTTCGCGGGCACCCGGCACGACCTGGTCGTCTACCCGTGGGCGCCGCACGGTTTCGCGTGCGACGAGCGGGAGAGCTACGACGCCGACTACACCCGGCACGCGTGGAGCCTGGTGGCGAAGGTGCTGGCCGAGGAGCTCTAACGCGTGGGCCCCGACCCGTACGGCGCGGGTGCTGCCGGTGGTGGCGGCACCCGCGGCGGCTCGGCGGCGGGTGGCAGCGGCGCGGCCTGGGGTGGCGGTACCCGCGGCGGGGCTTCGGTCAGCGGCGCCGTGGGGGCGGGGCCCGGTTGCGGCTCGGCGGCCGGGCGCGTGGCCTGGTGCCGCGGCGGCTGGGTTTGGTTGGCGCGCTTGGCTTTGCGGGCTCGGCGCTGGGCGGCGGTGCCGCGTTCCAGCCACCATTCGGCGATGAGCAGGCAGATCGTCCAGCCCAGCCAGGTGGTCATGCCCGCCGCCAGGTAGGTGACGATCTTGTCGTCGCCGTGGAAGTCGGAGTCCTTGTACCGCAACAGGGTGATGGTCGCGGCGGCCCCGAGGAACCGGTTCAGGACGATCGACATGGTCAGCGCGAAGCTGCGGATCATCCAGCGGCGGTGTTCGACGAAGCGGCGCTGCCGGGCCATCCGGTAACCGGTGAAGGTGAAGACGAGCCACAACGGCGCCATGATCAGCGAGCTGGCCGCCGCCACCGGGCCGAACGGGGTGATCGCGCCGATGACCAGGGCCGAGAGTCCGGCAGGCAGCACTCCAACGAAGACGTAGACGCGGCCACTGATGCGGTGCCACTTCGGTTTGCGGGCTCGCAGCCATGGCCAGATCTGCATGCAGCAGGTGACCATCGCCACGGCCGCGAAAACAACGTGGGTCACCAGCAGTGCGTAGTACGGCGGGAACCAGTCGGGGATGTCGATGAACGAATTGGCCGGGTCGAAGGTGAGGTATCGCGGCACCGAGAACGCGAGGAAAACGGTGGCGATGAAGAACAGCGGCACCACCCAGGGTCGTTTCCACCAGCGGATCCTCGGTGGCTTGGCGACGGCGGCGGGGGTGTTGGTCGTGGTGGTCATGGGGTGTCTTCCGTTTCCGGGTTCGGTGGGTGGACGCGGCGCGTCTCAAAACTCTGTATAGCGTACAGCATTATCTATATGACATACAGAGTTTAGGATGGAGCCCAGTCGAGGATTGGCGGGAAGATGAACGAGGAAGAACCGGCGCAGCGCATCGCGCGCACCACCGAACTGTTGTGGGGCACCGGACAACCGGGCAAGCGCGGGCCGAAACCCCGGCTCAGCCTCGACAAGATCGCGCGGGCCGCCATCGCGATCGCCGACGCCGACGGCCTGGCCGCCGTGTCGATGCAGCGGGTCGCCGCCGACCTGGGCTACACGCCGATGTCGCTGTACACCTACGTCCCCAACAAGGAGCTGCTGCTGGAGGCGATGCTGGACGTCGTCGCCGGAAGCCGCCTGCCCGAACCGCGCGAGTTCGACGACTGGCGCACCGAGATGCACGCCTACGTCGCCGACATGTGGAAGATGTTCGAGCGCCACCCGTGGGTGCTGCACGTCCAGGTCGTCGGACCACCCACCGGACCGGGGCAGCTGCGCTGGTTCGAACGGCTGTTGTCCATACTCGACAAAACTGGACTGTCGCTGCCGGAGTACCCGTCGGTGGGCCTGTTCCTGCTGGCGGCGGTGCGCGGCATGGCGAAGCTGACCCTGGACATGCGCGATCTGCACGGCTCCGCCGCCGACGCCCGGGCCGCCGACGCGGCCTCCGACAGCATGATCGCCAAGTATGTCGACCCGGTGAACTTCCCGCTGTTGACCTCCGTGTACAGCCAGCCGCCGCCCGAGACCGAGCCCGGCTGGTACCGCCCCGGCGTGGTGCCCGAGGACCTGCGCTATGGCACCGACCGGCTGCTGGACGGCATCGAGGCCCAGGTGGCGCGCTCCCGCGACACCGGCTGACGTCGCTTGCGAATTGCGTCATATTCGCTGCCGCCCCGCCGGTTCGCGAGATAGGGATGACAGGTGCCGGTACCCAGATCGGCCCTTACTGTCCCGAGGAGCCCGCGATGCCCGAAGCCGCGTCCACGCCGTCGCTGTGGCGCCGGTTCCTGTTGGGGCCGTTGCTGTCGGGCGTGTTCATACTCATGTGGACCAGCGGCTTCATCGTCGGCCCGATCGGCGTCAGTCTCGCGCCGCCGCTGGCGCTGACGTTCTGGCGGTTCGTCATGGCCGCCACCGTCATGGTGCTGGTGAGCCTGGTGACCCGGGCGCCGTGGCCCAGGACCCGGGCGGCCTGGCTGCAACTGGTCACCACCGGCGTCCTGATGCAGGCGGCCATGTTCAGCGGCGCCTACATCGGACTGTCGCTGGGCGTGTCGGCCGGACTCGCCGCGCTCATCAACGGTTCCGCGCCGGTGATCATCGCCGTGGCCGGGACCTTCGTGCTGCGGGAGAAGCTGTCGCTGGTGCAGTGGCTGGGCACCGCGCTGGGTTTCGCGGGCATCGCCATCGCCGTCAGCGGCGAGCTGGACGGCGCCCACATCGGCGTCGGCGCGGCCTTCGCGCTGCTGGGCACTGCGGGTTTCGCGGCCGGAACCCTGATCCAGCGCAAGGTCGGCGCCAAGACGGACCTGCGCACCGGGGCGGCGGTGCAGCTGAGTGCCGCCGCGCTCGTCACCGCGCCGGTGGCGTTCTTCCACGGTGGACTGGCGATGCCGGTCACGCCCGCGACCATGGCGACGCTGAGCTGGCTGGCGATCGGCAACTCGGTGCTGGCGCTGGGTTTGATGTTCTTCCTGCTGCGGCACCGCAAGGCCGCCGACACCACCCGGATGATGCTGGTGGTGCCACCGCTGACGGCGGTGGTGGCCTGGCCGCTGCTGGGCCAGGTCCCGGACGCGTTCATCTGGACCGGGCTGGTGGTGTCCGCGGTCGGGATCGCGATCGCTGCCCGCAGGCCGAAACCGGTGGTGGAACTGCCGCGTCCGGCCGCGGCTCAGCCCGCGTTGGCCACCGAGAACCCGTAGGGCAGCTCCAGCCGGTGCGCGGCCAGCAGGCCTTCGTCGGCGAGGATCTCGGCGGTCGGCGCGTCGGCCACAATGCGTCCATTGTCGAGGATGACGGAGCGCTGGCACAGCTGGTACGCGTAGGGCAGGTCGTGGGTCACCATGAGCAGCGTGACGTCCAGCCCCAGCAGGATGTCGGCCAGTTCGCGGCGGGCGGCCGGGTCCAGGTTCGAGGACGGTTCGTCCATGACCAGGATCGCCGGGCGCATCGCCAGTACCGTGGCCACCGCCACCCGGCGTCGCTGGCCGAAGGACAGGTGGTGCGGGGCGCGGTCGCGGTGCTCGGCCATGCCGACCGCCGCCAGCGCTTCGTCGACGCGGGCCGACAGTTCGGCGCCGCGCAGCCCCAGGTTGGCCGGGCCGAAGCCGACGTCCTCGGCGACCGTCGGCATGAACAGCTGGTCGTCAGGGTCCTGGAACACGATGCCCACCCGGCGGCGGATCTCGGCCAGGTGGGGTTTGGACACCGGCAGGCCGTCGACGTGGATGCTGCCGGTGCCGGTGAGGATGCCGTTGAGCTGCAGGATGAAGGTGGTCTTCCCGGCCCCGTTGGGTCCCAGCAGCGCCACCCGTTCGCCCTCGGCGACGTCCAGGTTCACGCCCGACAGCGCGACCCGGCCGTCCGGATACGCGAACTGGACTTCCTCTACCCGCAACATCACAGCATTATCGCCGTCGCCGCGATGGCACCGGCCGCCACCGGCAGCAACGCCGCCCGCGCCCAGTCGGTGACGGCGGCGGCGCGCAGCTCCGAACCCAGCGGCATCTGGCCGTTGTAGCCGCGCGACAGCATGGCGACGTAGACGCGTTCGCCGCGTTCGAAGGAACGCAGGAACAGCACCCCGACGCCGGTGGCGAAACCCTTGAGCTGCCACAGGAACCGCGGGTTGTCGCCGCGCGAGATCCGGGCGACCCGCATCCGTCGCGCCTCGGAGGCCAGCACGTGGGTGTAGCGGACCATGAAGGTGGCCAGCTGGGTGATGACCGCCGGGCAGCGCAGCCGGTTGAGTCCGGCCAGCAGCGCGGTGACGTCGGTGGTGGCGGCCAGGGTCAGCGACGCCCACACGCCCAGCGTCGCTTTGGCCAGGATGTTCCAGGCGCCCCAGCTGCCGGGCACCGACACTTCCAGGCCCAGCCAGGTCGTGTACGGCCCGCCCTCCATGAACGGCAGCAGCACCGCCAGCGCCACGAACGGCACCTCGATGAGACTCCGCTTCGCCAGCCACAGTGGAGTGATCCGGGCCACGGCCATGACGGCCAAAAGCAGCAGCGCGTAGCAACCGAAGGCCCACACCGCCTGCCGGGGCGTGGCCACGACCGCGATGGTGAAGGTGACCGAGGCGGCGATCTTGACTTCGCCGGGCAGCCGGTGCACCGGCGTCGTGCCGGGCCGGTACAGCGCGTGCCCGGCGCCCATTACTTGTCGTCCGTGGCCAGGTCGCGCCGCTTCACCAGCCAGAAGATCCCGGCGCCGATGGCGAACACGACGATGACGCCCAGCACGCCCGAGATCGCCGTGGACAGGAAGTCGTTGCCGATCCCGGCGGTGGCGTAGTCGGCGAACGGGCCGCCGCTCAGGTCGTGGTCAGCGGCTTTCTGTGCCATGCACTCGCCGCCGGTGATCTCGCCTTCGGCGTTGGTGGTGCAGCCTTCCAGGGTGGCCGAGTCGAGGCCGTCGGGCGAGCCGGAGGCGAAGTTGGACACCACTCCGGCCAGCAGCAGGGCCAGCAGCAGCCCGGCCAGGATGAATCCGCCTGTCTTGACGCGCATCACGCCGCTCCCTTCACGGTGGCCGCCAGCGGAGCCGGTGTCCGTCCCTTGAGGGCGTACACCAGGTCGGGCCGGGTCTTGGCGACCGTCGCCACGGTGGCGGCGGTGATGAGCCCCTCCCCGAGTCCGATGAGCAGATGCAGCCCCAGCATGGTGCCGGTGACGGTGGGCAGCGGCATGTTCGTGGTGCCGCCGATGGCGTACTCGACCACGAAGCCCGAGGCCCCGGCCGCGACACTGACCACGGCGGTTATGAACACGGCGACGCTGACGCCGGTCGCGGTGCGCGGCAACGCTTTGAGCAGCAGTCGCAGCACCCCGTAGGTGACGAACGCTCCGATCAGCGCCATGTTGACGATGTTGAGCCCCAGCGCGGTGATCCCGCCGTCGGCGAACAGCAGCGACTGTACGATCAGGACGATCGCGACGCACAGCGCGCCGACCCACGGCCCCACCAGCGCGGCGGCCAGCGCCCCTCCCAGGAGGTGCCCGCTGACGCCCAGCAGCACCGGGAAGTTCAGCATCTGGACGGCGAAGATGAACGCCGCGGTCAGTCCCGCCATCGGCACCAGGCGATCATCGAGGTCGGAGCGGGCCTTGACCACGCACAGACCCAGCAGCGCCACCGCGAGCACGGCGCAGGCCGTGGCGGTGGGGCCGTTGATGATGCCGTCGGCGATGTGCATCGCCACAGGTTCCACGAGTTCCTCCAAGGGGGCATGAGGTACTTATTGCAAGTATCTTGCAATAACCAGATGCTACCGCCCCCACCGCCCCGGGCCCACGTTTCGTCGCGTAACGGACACTGCCCGCAGCGGCTACCGCCGCGGCCTGGTGATCACCTCGTACAACGCCGAGATGCTCTGGTCCCGGTAGCCGGCCTCGACGCCGCGCCGCAGCAGTTCGTGCATCGGTTCGTGCCACGAGACGTCGATGTCCCCGTCGGCGCCGATCTCGGCGTCGTAGGGGATGCCCTCGTGGAACAGCCCCAGCGACGAGAACGGCTTGCTGTAGTCACGCTTGTCGATCTCCTCGGCCATCGGCGTCAGGACCTGACCGATCATCTCCAGCCACTTGACGGTGTAGGGCACCAGCGACCGCGCGGACTTGCCGCGTTTGGTCACCATCGCGGCCCCCTGGAAGAACCCCAGCAGCGCGGGCAACAGCGTCCCGCCCACCGCCTGTTCGTAGAGCTTGGCCAGGTCCACGTCGTCACCGAGGTGGACGGTGTCGCCGCCCAGCACCCGCAGGGTCGCCTCGTGCTCGGCGAACAGTTCCGGGTCGCCGCCGTAGTACAACAGCGTCTCCGGCTTGCCCACGGCGTCGGGCACGTTCTTGACCGCGCCGTCCAGCAACCGGATCCCGTGCGCCGAAGCCCACGCCGCCAAGGCGTTGACGCCCTTGGGCGTGCCCGAGTTCAGCGTCACCAGCACCCGTCCGGACAACGCCGCGGCGGCGGGTTCCAGCGCCTCGATCGTGGCCTCATAGGTGGTCAGGCAGGCGACGACGAGCGGGCTGTCGGCGACCGCCTCGGCGATGGATGCGATGTGGACGGCACCGGCTTCGGCCAGTGGCGCGGCCCTGCCCGGACTGCGGTTCCACACCGTGGTGGGGTGTCCGGCGTCCAGGAAGGCTTGCGCCAGCGCGGTTCCCATGTTGCCCAGACCCACTACGGTCACGGGCGTCTTGTCGGCGGACATCGCGATACTCCATTCGCATTTGGATTGTCGAAGGCGGTGTCCAAGCTAGGCACGTACTACACGTGCCGCAAGTACCTACTTTTTCGTAAGGTACCCACTTTCCGGTAAGGATCGAGGTGGCCGTCCCACGTCGGGAATGGGCTCGTGGGCACGGACACACGTCAGCCGGTGAAGGACTCGGGTCCGAAGCGACCCCAGGCCACGAAGGCGAGCAGGGCGAGGTAGACCAGGTTCACCAGGGCGTGTTTGACCTCCTGGCGCCGGGTCTCCACGACCGCCGCGCCGACCATGATCAGGCCCAGCCCGACGGCGGCCAGCGGCACCAGGATCGGCGCGATTCCGGTGACGGCGGGCAGGATCAGACCGAGGGCGCCGAGGATCTCGACGACCGCCAGCAGCTTGATGAAACCGGCGCTGAAGTCCTCGACCCACCCGGCACCGGGGGCCTTCATCAGTTTCTCCCGGGGGATGAACAGTTTGGTGGAACCGGCGAACGCGAATGCCGCGGCCAGAATGCCGGTGACGATCCACAGGGCGGTGTTCATGGTTCTCTGCTCGCGAAGTCGTTGTTGACTCTTTGACGGAGCCAGTTCGACAAACCAGACAGTTCGGCGGATGAGCCGCCCGACAGCCGGAGCCCCACGGCGGAGATAAATGTGCCAATATTTGAGTTCGTGGCGGGTGCGTATACCCCGTACTTGGCCGATAAGCAGGAAGAAACTAACTATTCACTTAATTATTTGGACCTTTCGATGCTGGACATCGATCGATAGTCTGTCCCCGCGGTGGCGCCCCTGACACCGCGAACGGACACGAAAGGTCTCCAATCGTGAACAAACGCAAAATCGCCGCGGTCATCGGTGCCGCGGCCATAGCAGGAGGCACCGCGCTCTTCCTGAGCACTGGCAACGCCTCCGCCGATGAGATCCGATCCATAGACGACCTGAAGTCGACGCTCAAGGGAACCGTCAGCGACGGCCAGCTCGAGGCCATGAAGGACCACCTGGGCACCACCGCCGACGGGGTCTACGAACGACTCGCCGTCGACAAGGTCACCGGCGACATCGAGAAGATCGCGTCCGAGGACTTCGCCGGCAAGTACGGCGGGACCTGGACCAACCCGCAGGGCACCGGCACCATCGTCGCCATCACCGACCCGGCACTGGTCGAGGACGTCGAGGAGCTGGGAGCCAAGGCCGAGGTCGTGGACTCCACGATGGACGAGCTGGAGAAGGCCAAGAACAAGCTCGACAGTGTCGACGTACCCGAGGGCGTGTACTCCTGGTCGATCGACGTCATGGAGAACTCGCTGAAGGTCGCCGGTGACCCCGAGGCCGCGAAGTCCTTCATCGAGGACGCCGGTGTCAAGGCGATCATCGACGAGAAGGCCGAAGAGGTGAAACCGCTGGAGGACATCGTCGGCGGCACCGAATACGGCATCGACAACCAGTCACTGTGCTCGGTCGGCTTCTCGGTGACCGGCCCCGACGGCGACGGCTTCCTGACCGCGGGCCACTGCGGCAGCACCGGCGCCTCGGTCACCAGCGGCACCGGACAGGGCGGCTCCTTCAAGGACTCGGTCTTCCCCGGCTCCGACTACGCCTATGTGGACGCGGGTGACGGCTGGACCGTCTCCCCCAACGTCGAGGGCTCCGACCAGGCCGTCGCCGACTCCACCGAGGCCGAGATCGGCGCCGAGGTGTGCCGCTCGGGTCGCACCACCGGTTGGCAGTGCGGCAGCATCCAGGAGAAGGACGCCAGCGTCACCTACCCGCAGGGCACGGTTGACGGCATGACCGGCACCGACGCGTGCGCCGAGCCCGGCGACTCCGGCGGTTCCTTCATCTCCGGCGCCAGCGCGCAGGGCATGACGTCGGGTGGTTCCGGCGACTGCTCCAGCGGCGGCCAGACCTATTTCTTCCCGGTGACGGACGCCCTGTCGGCGACCGGAACCGAGTTGACCGTCGGATAACTTCGCGTACCCGGCACTCCGCCCCGTCCGGCTCGGATTCCAGCCCCCGCCGGACGGGGCTTCTTCGTGCCCGAAACAATTCCCGCCTGTTCGGGATTGGTATTATTCGTCCACAAGGTATTTGTTGAATACCATGAATTCGCGGTATCGCATCCACAGAATTCAGCTGAATATTTCTATCTTTCTATTTCTTTGGGCCATCGCTAGGCTGCTCCCAACGCGGCGGCAAACAGTAACGCCGCCCACACGAAAGGCCCAATCGTGTCCAGACGCACCCTCGTGGCCGCTACCGCGTCCACGCTGCTGCTCGCAACGATTCTGGTCGCCAACCCCGCGACCGCCTCCGCCCAGCCCATCACCGCCGAAGCCGCCAAGGCCGAGCTGAAAGGCACCGTTGATCCCGACATCATCGACGCCATGAAGCGCGACTTCGGAATCAGCGCCGACGCCGCCTATGACCGGCTCGCCGCGTCCAAGGTGGCCAGTGACATCGAGTCCATCGCGTCGGTCGACTTCTTCGGTGCCTACGGTGGCACCTGGATCGCCAAGGACGGCACCCAGACCGTCGTGGCCGTCACCGACTCCGCCCTCGCCGACGACGTCGAAGCCCTCGGCGCCACCGCCAAGATCGTCGACAAGACCCTGGTCGAACTCCAGGACGTCCAAGCCCAGCTGGACAAGGTCGACTCGCCCGACGGCGTCCACTCCTACTACGCCGACGTCAAGACCAACGCCGTCACCATCACCGCGTCCAACCAGAAGGTCGCCGACAAACTCGTCCGCAAGGCCAAGGTCGACGCCGCAGACACGCGTTACCAGCACTCCGCCGAACAACCCAAGCCGCTGTACGACATCCGCGGCGGCGACGCCTACTACATGGGCGGCCGCTGCTCGGTCGGCTTCGCCGTCACCCACTCCGGTGGCAGCGGCATGGTCACCGCCGGACACTGCGGTACCCGCGGCACCGCCGTCCAGGGTTACAACCGCGTCGACCTGGGACGTTTCGAGGGCTCGGTCTTCCCGGGCAGCGACTACGCCTGGGTCTCGGCCAACAGCAACTGGACCTCGGTCGCCAAGGTCAACGGTTACGGCCAGGCCGACCTCAGCGTCTCCGACCGCACCGAAGCCGCCACCGGCGCCTCGGTGTGCCGTTCCGGTTCGACCACCGGTCTGCACTGCGGCACCATCGGTCCCAAGAACCAGACCGTGAACTACCCGCAGGGCACCGTGCGCGGCATGACCCGCACCAACGTGTGTGCCGAGCCCGGCGACTCCGGCGGCTCCTGGCTGTCGGGTTCCAGCGCCCAGGGTGTCACCTCCGGCGGCAGCGGTAACTGCTCCTCCGGCGGAACCACCTACTTCTTCCCGTTGACCCCGATCTTCAACGCCTACCCGGGACTGACCCTCAAGACCGGGGGCACCCAGCCGCCCGAGGGCTGCGACCGCTCCGAAGAGCAGTTCACCAACAGCCTGACCGGCACCGGCGATGAGAACCTCGAGCCCAACGGCACCTACTACGAGTCGGGCGCCGGCGCCCAGGTGGGCTGCCTCGTCGGTCCCAGCGGCACCGACTTCGACCTGTACCTGCGCAAGTGGAACGGCAGCTCGTGGACCACGGTCGCCCGTTCCGAAAGCGCCGACTCCACAGAGGAGATCAACTACAACGGCACGGCCGGTCGCTACGTGTGGCGGGTCTACGCCTACTCCGGCTCCGGTACCTACCAATTCGGACTGACGCGCCCGTAAAGTCTTCGTCGCGAAGCCAGTCCCCCTCACAGGCCCTGTCCGACGTCATGTGCCCGAACGTCGGACAGGGCCGCTAACCTCTCCCCCATGACCACACGACTCGCGCCCGGCGACACCGCGCCCGCCTTCGACCTGCCCACTCACGACGGCGGCCGCCTCAGCCTCGACTCACTGAAGGGCCACAAGGTCATCCTGTACGCCTACCCCGCGGCCATGACGCCCGGCTGCACCAAGCAGGCCTGCGACTTCCGCGACAGTCTCGCCTCGCTTCAGGCCGCCGGGTACCGGGTGGTCGGCATCTCCCCCGACAAGCCCGCCAAACTGGCCAAGTTCGTCGAGCGCGACGCGCTGACCTTCCCGTTGGTGTCCGATGGGGACAAAGAGGTGCTCAACGCCTACGGCGCCTACGGCGAGAAGAAGAACTACGGCCGCGTCTACGAGGGCGTCATCCGCTCCACCTTCGTGATCGACGCCGACGGCAAGATCGAAGTGGCCCAGTACAACGTCCGCGCCACCGGCCACGTCGCCAAACTGCGGCGCGACCTGGGGCTGGACTGACCCACGGCTAGCCGGGGCGGCGCAGTTTGTGCCGCAGCGCGGCCCGGGTCAGCGGACCGGCGTCCTCCAGGATCGCCGCCAGCGCGCCCAACTGTTCCAGGGCCGTGAACGCCGCGTCGGCGCCCTCGGAGTCGACGCCCTCGTACAGTTCGATGCCGATGAACGCGGCCGAGACGGCCTTGGCCAGGGCGCGCGGTTCGATGAAGTCGGCCACCGGCGTGGGGTCGAGCACCCGGCGCAGCACGGCCTCCACCTCGTCGACCCACAACGCCAGCCCCGCCGCCGCGGCCTTGGCCGCCAACGAATCGGCCTGCCCCGCGGCCAACAGCTGCGCCAGCACGTCGACGTTCCCGGCCCGGCGCTCCTGCTCGTGAATGGACCGGCCCAGTCGCAACAGGTCCGTCAACGACGCCACCCGCGCGAACCCGGCCCGGAACCGTTCCACCCGTTGGGCGGCGGCACGCTCACAAGCCTCGGCGAGCAGGTTGTCGACGCTGTCGAAGTGGTAGAACACCAGCGCCTGGTTGGCTCCGGCGGCGGTGGCGACGGCGCGGGCCGAGACTCCCGCGAGTCCCTTGGTGCGCAACACTTCCACGGTTCCGTCCAGCAGTTTGGTGCGCGTGTCGCCCATGTCGTCCCTTCACCCGGTGCCGCGCGACTCCTCGCGACGCGGTTTCACCCTAGCCGGAACCGGGTGCTCGTCGAGACGGACGTATTCGGTGGTGAAGGAGCCCCGGTATGCGAACAGCGGGCCCAGCACGGGGTTGGCCACCCGGACCTCGATGCCGAACCGTCCGGTGCGGTCGTCGAAGGACTCCCGTACCCGGGCGGTGCCGGTCAGGATCCCGGGCAGCCGGATGTCGACCGGTCCCTCCAGGAACAGTTGCCGTCCCGAGCGGATCGACAGCGCGCCCTCGTCGTCCACCCTCAGGTGCAGCTCGGCGGCCAGATGCTGGTGGGTGCCCAGGTAGTCGACGATGATCTGGCGGGCCTGATCGAAGACGAGGGTGGCGTCGAAGCAGTGGACGCCGTCGGGAAAGGTGAAGCCGCGAACGAACGTCACGGTTTCGCGACCGAACGAGTCACACGGCGAGGCCCGCGACGGCGCAGCGCGTCGCCAGCTCGCCCACAGCTCGCCACAGCAGCCGGGCCGGTGAGCGGCCGGTCTCCAGCCACAGCCGCAGCCGCCGTGACAGCCGCTGGTCGGCGCGAAACCGCAGCGCCGACACGGCGGTGCCGTCGGGCAGGTGCCGGTCGCCGGTCGAGCTGCCGACGCCGGTCAGTTCCAGGCCGGGCCCCAGGCCGAAGGCGTACCGGAACCGTTGTGGCTCACCGGTTCCGCGCGGCAGGTATGCGATATTTAAGCACTCGCTCAAAAGCGGGGAAAGACCAATCCTGGCGAGACCGGCCGCGCGGCCGGTCTCGCCAGGATCAGGGACTGGGTCTAGGACGCCTGTGGCTGGCTGATGTTGACCATCCAGGCGATGCCGAAGCGGTCGGCGCACATGCCGAACTCGTCGCCCCACACCTGCTTCTCCAGCGGCATCATCACGGTGCCGCTCTCGGAGAGCTTGTTCCAGTAACCGCGCAGGGTGTCGCCGTCGTCGCCGCTGAGGCTGATGGAGATGTTGTTGCCGGGCTTGTGTTCACCGCCCGGTGGTGTGTCGGCCGCCATGAGGTGGAAGCCGTTGCCGGTCTCCAGCTTGGCGTGCATGACCTTGTCCGCGAAGGCCGGATCGTCGTAGCCGGTCTCACCGAAGGTGTTGACGGCCAGGTCACCGCCGAACACCGATTGATAGAACTTCATGGCGTCGGCGGCGTCGCCGTCGAAGCTGATGTACGGATTGAGCAAAGACGTCATGATCTGACTCCTTGATGGTGATGTCGTCATCCTCGCATCCGAGAACGCCCCGCGAGGCCGGAATCTACGCACCGGTTGCGACAACCGCTCCGGGTCCGGTGGTTTCGGGGTCGGGTTCCGCAGGCTGGCCGTTCGCGCGGGGGCGGCTGACCGAACAGTTGAATTCGCGGTGCGCACGGGCGCTACTCGCCAGTAGCACAAAACGTTTTGTAGTTGTTGGGGCGTAAGGGTTTCCACTTTCGCGGCCGTCGGGCGGCACCGCGTCGACCAAGGCAGCGAAACATTCGCATGCCTTTACAGGCGCTCGCGGGTGGCCTTAAGCTCCGCGCAACTCGTGCCCGCGAGTCGCGGCCTCACCCCGGGCCGCTGAAGCCCCTGTGCCCCACCGTCATTCCCCTGTGCACACAACACCGGTGACGGTCAGTGGCACCCTGACCCGAAAGAGAACGTATGACGAGAAGACACCACCGGATCGCCGCGGCGATCGGTGTCGCGGCCACCGCCGCGATCGCCGCCGCGGCACTGGGAAGCACCCCGGCACACGCCGAGGGCGACATCCTGGGGGCCGACGCCCCGGGCGCCATCGACGGCAAGTACATCGTGACCCTCGACGAGGACCTGTCCAAGGCGGGCGCGACCGACCTGCTCGCCGAGCACGACGCGTCCATCGATGACAGTTTCAGCAGCATCGAGGGATTCGCGGTCTCCATGTCGGAGGCCGACGCCAAACAGCTGGCGGCGAACCCCGCGATCGACTACGTGGCACAGGACGCGAAGGTGTCCATGTCGGGCACCCAGACCGACGCCACCTGGGGACTGGACCGGATCGACCAGACCGAGACTGCCGGGGACGGTTCCTACACCTACCCCGACAGCGCCGGTTCGGGCGTGACGGCGTACATCGTGGACACCGGCGCCGATCTGGACCACCCCGACTTCGGGGGCCGGATGAGCAGCGGTTTCGACGCGGTGGACAACGATGACGACGCCAGCGACTGCCAGGGTCACGGCACCCACGTGGCCGGCACCGTCGGCGGCGACACCTACGGGGTGGCCAAGAAGGCCAACCTGGTCGCCGTGCGAGTGCTGGACTGCAACGGTTCCGGGACCACCGCCGGTGTCATCGCCGGTATCGACTGGGTCGCCAAGAACGCCCAGAAACCCGCCGTGGCGAACATGAGCCTCGGCGGCGGCGTGGACCAGGCGCTCAACGACGCCGTCACCGCCGCGATCGACGCCGGTGTCACCTTCGCGGTGGCCGCCGGCAACGACAGCGGTGCCGACGCGTGCGACGGTTCGCCGGGTTCGACCGAGGCGGCGCTGACGGTCGGTGCCACCGACTCCGGTGACGCCCGTGCCGACTTCTCCAACATCGGCAGCTGCGTCGACGTCTTCGCCCCGGGCGTGGACATCACCTCGGCGTGGCTGGACGGCGGCACCAACACCATCTCCGGTACTTCGATGGCCACCCCGCACGTCGCCGGCGTCGCCGCCCTGCACCTGGGCGAGACCCCGGACGCCACTCCGGCCCAGGTCGGCGAGGCGATCACCGGCAACGCGCTGAAGGACAAGGTCACCGACCCCGGAACCGGCAGCCCGAACCTGCTGCTCAACACCGAGTACCTCAACGGTGGCGGCGGCGACCCGGGTGAGCCGGGCGAGTGCAGGGCCGCCTCGGCCGAGAGCGTGTCCATCGAGGACGGCGCGACGGTCGAGTCGCCGGTGTCGGTCAACTGCGACGGCGAAGCCACCGCCGTGTCGGTCAACGTCGACATCACCCACACCTACCGGGGTGACCTGCTCATCGAGCTGGTCGACCCGGCCGGGAACACCCATGTCCTGAAGGAGAACGACGCCTTCGACAACGCCGAGAACGTCAAGGAGACCTTCTCGGTGACCGGCTCGGGCGCCGCGTCCGGAACCTGGACGCTGCGCGTCACCGACGCCTACGCCGGTGATTCCGGGACGCTCAACAGCTGGGGTCTGAACGCCTGATCCCCTAGGGAAACAACCGAACGACGAGTTCGAGTTGGGGCCGCCATCCGATGGCGGCCCCAATTTTCGTGCGTGATCCGGGGTGTCGTCCTCGCCACATCGCTATATCATTCCCTCTGTCGCTATACTATTTTATTTACCGAGTCAGTCCCCGGCAGAGGAACCCCTATGGCAAACAAGCGCGTACTGGTCACCACCGCGTGGCTGTCCCCCGGCGACGAGGTGCACCGGCTGCTCACCGACGCCGGTTGCGACGTCGTCCACAGTTCCTTCAACGACCGCGACTCATCCCCCGCGACACTGGCCGCGCTCGTGACCGGCTTCGACGGGATCGTCGCCGGAACCGACCGGTTCTCCGCCGAGGTCATCGCCGCCGCCGACCGGCTGAAAGTGTTCGGCCGCACCGGGGTCGGCTACGACAACATCGACGTCGCCGCCGCCACCGAGCGCGGCATCGCGGTGTGCCCGACCCCCGGCGTCAACCGGCAGTCGGTGGCCGAGCACACCTTCGCGCTGCTGCTGTCGGTGGCCAGGGGCGTGCCCGGCAATGTCACCGCGGTGGCGGCGGGCGACTGGCCGCAGGTCAGCGGCCGGGAACTGTCGGGCGCCACCCTGGGTCTGATCGGGCTGGGCGCGATCGGCAAGGCCGTGGCGCGCATCGCACTGGGCTTCGGCATGCGGGTGATCGCCCACGATCCCTACCTGGACGCCGAAGCCGTCGCCGCGTCCGGTGTGGAGCGTGCGTCGCTGGACGAACTGCTGGCGACCGCGGACTTCGTGAGCCTGCACATCTTCCTCGACGATGCGACCCGGCACCTGATCGACGCCGAGGCCATCGCGACGATGAAGCCGGGCGCCTACCTCGTCAACACCTCCCGGGGCGGTGTCGTCGACGAGACGGCACTGGCGGCGGCGCTGCGCGAGGGCAGACTGTCCGGCGCGGGCCTGGACGTCCTGGAGACCGAACCGCTGCCGCCCGACAGTCCGCTTCGCGGTCTCGACAACCTGATCATCACCGCCCACATCGGAGCGGCCACGGTGGAGTCGCGGGCCCGATCAGGACGGATGGCCGCCCAGGCCGTCATCGACGTCCTCGACGGACGCACCCCCGAACACGTCGTCAACCCGGAGGCCCGGCGATGACCGAGCCCGCTTTCCGTTTCGACGCGAACCTGAAGTGGCTGTTCACGGAGCTGCCGTTCGAGGAGCGTTTCGACGCGGCGGCCGCCGCCGGTTTCGAGGGCGTCGAATACGCGTCCCCCTATGACCACGAACCGGCGGTGCTGTCCAAACTGCTCACCGACGCCGGGCTCACCCAGGTGCTCATCAACACCCCGATGGGCCCGCCCGGCTCGGCGACCCGTTCCGGGCTGGCCTGCCTGCCCGACGCGGTGGCGGAGTTTCGCGACGGCGTCGAACGCGGCCTCGAATACGCCACCGCTTTGAACGCCGCGTTCCTGCACGTCGTCGGCGGTCTGCGTCCCGAAGGCGTCTCCCGGGACCGGGCGTTCGCGCGGTACGTCGCCAACATCGGCTGGGCCGCCGAACGCGCCCGCTCCGCCGGAGTGAGGCTGCTTCTGGAGGCGCAGAACAAACGCGACGCGCCACGGTTCATCCTGGACACCCAGGAACAGGCGGCGGCGGTCGCCGAAGCCGTCGGCGCCGAAACGGTCGGGGTGCTGTTCGACTTCTACCACGCCCAGATCGACGAGGGCGACCTCATCACCACCCTGGATCGGGTGCGGCCGTGGGTAAGTCACCTGCAGATCGCCGACCCGCCGTCGCGCCACGAACCCGGTACCGGCGAGATCGGGTGGCCAGCGATCTTCGCGCACCTGGCCGCGACCGGCTACGACGGCTGGATCGGCTGCGAATACGCGCCCGCGACCACTACGGTTGCCGGACTGGGCTGGATGAAGGAGTACACGTCATGACCGCGAATCCCCGGATCGCCCTGATCCACGCGACCCCCGCCTCGATCACCCCCGCCGTGACGGCACTGGCGGCGGACTTCCCGACGGCCGAACCGTGGAACCTCATGGACGACAAGCTGCTGGGCGACGCCGACGCGGCCGGTGGTCTCACCTCCGAACTGCGGCAACGCATGCGGCGGCTGATCGACCACGCCGTCGCCGACGCCGACGGGGTGCTGCTGACGTGCTCGCTGTACGGCCCGGTCGCGCAGGCGACCCAGGCGCCGATCCCGGTGCTGGCGCCGGACGAGTCGGCCTTCGACGCACTCGTCGACCGCGGTTACGGGTCGATCCTGGTGGTCGCGTCCTTCGACACGGCGCTGCGGGACTCGATGCGTCGGCTGACCGAGTTCCTGACCGGACGCGACGCGGCGGCGCCGGTGTCGGGTGTGGTCGCGGACGGGGCGTTCGACGCGGCCAAGGACGGCGACTACGAGCGGCTGGCGGTGTGCCTGTCGCACGCGGTGCGCGGCACCGACGCCGAGGCGGTGTTCTTCGCGCAGTACTCACTGGCTCCGGCCGCCGAACGGGTGGCGGCGTCCGCCGGGGTACCGGTGGTGACGGGTCCCGCGTGCGCGGCGGTGGCGTTGCGGGAGCGGCTTTCCGGGGCCTGAGCGCTTGGCTCAGAGCGCCGCGCGGATCTGGGTGAGCCATTCCTGGGCGAGGCGGTGCCCGTCCGGGAGCTGGTCGTCGCGGTCCCAGCGCCAGGTCGTGATCATGGCCAGCACGAGGATGCGGCACTGGCGCAGCAGCTCGGCGTCGGCGCCCGGGTAGTGGTCACCGACGGGGTCGGGTGCGTGGGCGAGGTCGAACTCGATCGGTCCTCGGCAGCAGGTCTCGAAGTCGATGAACACCGGCCCGTCCTTGGTGGCCAGGAGGTTGCCCGGGTGCGGCTCGCCGTGCAGCAGCTGCTCGGCGCCGCGTCCGGTCACCGCGCTTCGCATGTCCCGCAACGTGTCGGCGAGGAGTTCGCGATCCGCGTCGACGAGTTCGGGGGTGCGGTCGCGGTCGGCCACGAGTTGCTGCGCCGAGGCGACGCGGTCGGTGAAATGCGGCGTGGGCATCGCGACTTCCCGCATCCCCGCGTGGAGCCGCGCCAGCGCCTGGGCGTACTCGTCCGGCGGGATCTCCTGCGGCGCAACCGGTTCATAGTGGGTCCACAAGGTGATGTCGAAGCCGTCGTGTGAATGGACCCGCGGTTTCACCCGGCGATCGGGCGTCGCCACCGGGCACCCCGCCTGGGCGAGGCTCACGGCCAGGTCGAGTTCGAACTGTGCGACGCCGTGTGCCGCGGGCGCCACCCGAGCCACGACGTCGCCAGGCAGCAACCGCAGTGTGAGCTTGTTCGAGCGATGAAGCACGACCGCCTCGTCGGCGGCCAAGCCGAGCGAAGCCCCGACCGACTTGGCCGCTTTCACCGCACGCCGTTTGTGTGCCACCCGCATCGTGCCTCCCTTGAAACCTGAGGCCGCACACGCTACCGACCCGGGTGGGAGAAAGTCACGGGATTTCCAGGCGGGTCTGTTGATAGGCGTCGGCCGCGATCGGACCGGTGAGGAAGTCCAGGAACTGGCGCGCCTCGGCGTTCCCGGTCGCGGAGCCGCTGAGGGTGGCCGAGAACTCCGTGTAGTGCTGCACCTCGTCGGGGAACGGGCCGACGATCTCCGCCTCGGGCACGAACAGTAGTTCGCTGAGCTGTTGGATGGCGATGTCGGCGCGACCGTCGATGACGGTTTGGGCGATGAAGCCCTTCTCGGGGATGGTCGCGCTTTCGTTGATCTGGTCGGCGATCCCGAGACGGTCGATGAGGTCGGCGAAGTAGATGCCGCTCGCACCGGTCTTGGAGTAGGCGACCGAGCGGGCGTTCAACAGGGCCGCGACGAAAGCATCCTTTGTGGAGATGTCGGGGTGGGTGGCGCCGGGCGGCACGGCCAGGCCGACACCGGTGCGGGCGATCGGGACGCGGGTGGCGAGGTCGACGATGTCGGTGAGCTTGTCGAACGATGCGCTGACGCCGATCATGACGTCGAAGGTCTCGCCGTTGTCGATGCGCCGCAACAGTTGCACGGTCGGATCGAAGACGGGTTCGACCTCGATGCCGGTTCGGGAGGTGAAGGCTTCGAAGATGACGTCGTCGAAGGCTTTCTTCACCGCCAGGGCGCTGAAGAGTTTCACTGTCATGGTGTGAGTCCTATCTGTACTGATGGGTGTGAGTTCTTCAGGGGGAAGTCAGGGCGTCACGCTGTTGTGGCGTGAGTGGACGCGTTCGAGAGCCGCGTAGCAGCAGGAACAGCTTCGCCGTCTCCTCCAGCTCTTCCAGCGCGTCCAGAGTGGTCGCGGGGTCTTTTCCCGCGACGTTCGGTCCGTGGTTGCGCAGCAGCAGTGCCGCGTGGTCGCGGGCGGCGGTCTCGGCGGCCGGTTCCAGGCCGGTGTCGCCGGGCGCGAAGTACGGCAGCAGCGGCAGTCGGCCGACCCGCATCGCGAAGTAGGCGGTCAGCGGCGGCAACGCGTCTGCGGAGTCGAGTCCGTCCAGGCAGGACACGGCGGCGGCGTGGGTGGAGTGGGTGTGGACGACCGCGCCCGCGTCGGGTCGGGCGCGCAGCAGCGCGGCGTGCAGGAACGCCTCCTTGGTCGGTTTCGGGCCGTCAAGGTGCCGTCCACGCGCGTCGATCAGGGACAGACTGTCGGCGGTGACAGCGCCGAGGCTGACGCCGGTGGGGGTCACCAGGATGTCGCCGCCGTGACGGATCGAGACGTTGCCGGTGCGGGCGTGGGTGAGGCCGCGGTCGAAGATGGACCGTGCCACGGCCACCAGTTCATCGTGCGGGGACATCGTCGCCTCCCGAGGCCGAGGCGCGGGCCAGAAGGTCCGGTTCGCCGAAGTTGCCGGACTTCAGCAGCAGGCTCAGATCGCCCGTCGGGCTGTGGATCCAGGGGACGCCTCGGGCCGCTTCGGTGCCGATGAGTCCACCGTCGACTCGCAACGCGGCGACGACGGCACCGGAGGTCTCGCCTCCGGCGGCGATGAACCGCCGGACGCCCCGTGCGGCCAGTCCGTGGGCGATGCGGCCGGTCGCGTCCTCGAGGATCGCGGCCGCGCGTTCGACGCCGATCCGCTGTTGGATGTGGTGCAGCCGTTCGGGTTCGACCGAGGAGTAGATGAGCGGGGCGGCGTCGGCGGGCAGCGTGTCGTACCAGGCGAGCGCGGTGTCGGCGAGGGCTGCGGCGTCGGGGGTGGCGGACACGTCGAGGAAGAACGCGGGCCGGTCGTGCTGTCGCAGGTATGCGATTTGTTCGAGGGTGCGCTTCGAGCAGCTGCCCGACAGCACCACGGCTGGTCCGGTTGGGGGCGGGGGCGCTTGGTGCTCAAGAGGAGCGGCACTTATCGCTTCGCGGGGGCCGCCTGCGGCCAGCTCTGCCGCAGGTTCGTCGCGACGATCGGCCAGCGGCGCGGCAGTTTCGCCGGGGCTGCGTGCAGCCAGCGGCGCGGCGGCTTCGCCGCGCTTTTCGGCCAGCGCCGCCGCGATTCCACCCGCCAGCCCCGCGGCACCAGCCATCAGCGGCTCGTTCGCCACGACACGACCAAGCCGCCGCAGATCGGCGTCGGTCACGGCGTCGGCGAGCAGATACCTCACCCCGTCAGCGCGCGCCGCCGCCAGTCGCCGCGCGATAGCCGCCTCGCCGTCGAGGACGTCACGGTAGCCAAGCAGCCCAACGGTTTCACGAGTCTGGGCTCGCAGCAGCCTAGGCAAGTTCGAGTCGCGCATCGGGGTCACCGGATGGTCGCGCATATGCGACTCGGCCAACAGGACATCGCCGACGAACAGATGCCCCTCGTACTGGGTGCGGCCATGCTCGGGTGACGACGGCGTGGTCACCACCGTCGCCGCCCCGGTCGCATCCGCCAGAGCATCCAGAACGGGGCCGATATTGCCTCGCGACGTCGAGTCGAACGTGGAGCAGTACTTGAAGTAGACCCGTCGCGCACCCAACCGCCGCAGCCAGTCCCACGCCGCTCGGGACTGCGCCACCGCCGCATCCGGTTCGATCATCCGCGTCTTCAACGCGACCACCACGGTCTCGGCACCGACGTCGAGCCCGGGAGACACCCCGAACGACAGGAACGTCCGCAATCCGTTGCGGCGGAACGCGACCGCGACGTCGGTCGCGCCGGTGACGTCGTCGGCGATCGCCCCGACCAACGGGGGCTCAGTCATCGGTGACCGCCTTCGCCTGATCCGCTTTGCCTTGGCGGCCATAGGAACGCACGAACGCGAAGATCGCCGCCAAACCCGCGATCACCGAAATCGCGCTCACGCCCGTGGTACCCAGGACGGTCACCAGCTCGGCGTCAGCGATGGCAATACCCACGACCTGCCCGAAGGTGACCACGACTCCGCCCACCAACAGCAACACGATGCACACCCGCGACGCGTGCGACAAGAAAGCACTCACAACAGACCCTCCTTCAAGGACGAACAACAACTCGTGTCTCGGCTTGTCATGGCACCCACGCCACCCCGACCGCCATCAGCACCCCCAGCAGGAACGTCGGGATCAGGTAGTACCCGATGACGGGCATGAACGTCCTCACCGGATCGACGTTGGCGATGCCAGCGGCCACATACAGCGGCGCCGCGCCGGGCGGCGAGGCGCTTTCCGAAGCGCCCCACACCAACAGCGCCGCGAACGCCGCGTACTCCGGTACCCCCACGGCGGTCAGCGCCGCGAACGCGACCCCGCCCACCGCCGCGATGGTGGCCGTCGTGCTCAACGGCCCGGCCACCACGATGACCACGACACCGACGATGACCGCCACCAGCCACGCGGGCAGATGACCCAAACCCTGAAGCAGCGGCGTCAGCTGCTCGCTCAAACCCAGGCTCGACACCGCCTCGGAAGCCGAGAACGCCGCCACCATCGTCACGCCAACCACGCCCAGCTTGGGACTGGAATCGCCCAACAACGACCACCACGCGCGACCGGTACGCGGCAACGATTTGCGCCCGACAACCAGCCCCGGCAACAGCAGCGCGACCGGCAGCCACACCAACACCGGCACCGCGTCGGCGGCCTCAGCACCCACGATCGAAGTCACCAGGGTGCCCGAAGTCGCCACGATCGGAATCGCGACAGCCGCCAGCACCAACAGCGACGACCAACCCCGGGAAAACGTGTCACGCAAGGGCTTGACGTCCTCAGGATCCATGGCGCCCACATCACGCCTGCGGATCATCACCGCCGCGATCACGATCCGGATCGCCACCATCCACAATGCCGCGACGAACATCGTGAGCACCATGCCCTCGGCGTCCAGCTTCCCCATCACCGTCGGCGCCGCCAGCAGCAGGAAATACGCACCACTGAACGGAAACACCGCTCCCACACCGGCATTGCCGCCCAACACGATCGCGGCGGTCTCCCCGCTGGCCTTGGAGCGCTTGATCCACGGAATCGTGATGGCACCAATCGTCGCGGCCGTGGCGGCACCATTGTGGGCCACCGCCCCGAACACACCCGACCCCACCGTCGCCGCGTACAGCGAACCACCCCGACGCCGCCCCAACAGCGAACCGAAGATGTCCACAATGCGCTGGACGATCCCTGCTCGAGTGAGAATGTCGGCCACGATCACGAACGCCAGCGCCGCGAAGGTGACCTCGTTCTGCATCCCAGCCCACAAGCTGTCGACCAACAGCGGCAGGAAACCCGTCCCAGCGAAGGCGCAACACGCCATGAAACCGACGACCATGGCCTCGGCGATATTGCGTTTGAAGACGCTGTTCCACACGATGATGACGGCGATGAAGGCCGCCAGAGCGTAGATGGCCGTCATGGGGGCCTCCTCATTGAAACCGGGCGGGGCAATGACCCTAAGGATCAAATACTATTTCGCGAGACAATATATTATTTCACCCACCACTACAAGACCCAAGATCAACAACCACGAACAGAAGCCACCCACGAACACACAGTCACATCAACAGGCCCACGTATCCCCCACACACCAGCAAGAAACCCGTCGCCTCAGCGACCCGACGAACTCAGTGACTCAAATTCCGGTTCTTCGCACTCTCGATGTGCTCACGCATCAGCTCCGCCGCCCGCTCCGGATCCCGATCCGCCAGGGCCTCATACACGGCCCGATGCTCCCGCGCCGCGAACTGCGCCCCCGTGTGACCCAACTTCGAGAACAACCGAAACCGCTGAATCTGCCCACCCAACGCCCGATAAGCCGCCTCCAAAAACGGGTTATCGCAACGCTCAGCGATCAAAGCGTGAAACCGATCATCCGAACTCCAATACCGCCGGAAGTACTCCGTCTCGGTATCGGCGCGCTCAGCCGACTGCGCCAGATCCTCAACCGTCTGCCGCAACTCATCCAGAAACTCCGGCGTCGTACGCAGAGCCGTCTCGTACGTCATCGCCGACTCCAACACCACCCGCGCGTCCATCAGCTTGCCGATCTCGCTCTTGGTCATCGACGGCGAGACCCGATAACCCTTCATCGCCTCCCGACGGACCAAACCGGTGTGCTCCAACCGGGCCAGGGCCTCGCGAAGCGGGGTCTGACTGACGTTGAGCTCGCGAGACAAGGCACCGATGTTGAGGGGTTCACCGGCGGCGTGGACGCCGTTCATGAAGCGGTCGAGGAGAACCTCGTACATCTGATCCGCCAATGGCTGCCGCGCAACCTGGGCCTCCGCCACTTCGCCCCTCCAGCACCCTTGACGCTCGATTTTCGGTGTACTTCGTATATTACCGAGCCTGCGATGGCGCTCCGTGACCACACGGCTGGAGATGAACCAACGGGGCCGCCTTCGTCGGCGGCCCCGGGCGGTGCGGGAGGGGGGACTCGAACCCCCACGCCCTTTCGGGCACAAGAACCTAAATCTTGCGCGGCTGCCTGTTACGCCACCCCCGCAAGGGATCCAGCGCTTCACTGTCTAATTTAGACGCCTTGGCGGCCTTAAAACCATCCGCCGTTCGCGCTAGGCCGTCACGAAGTCTAACCCTTCGATTTCACGCCGAGACTTCGCGGCCTTTTCACGGTTGGCGCGGTATTGCAGTCCCGCCTTTCGCAACACATTGGCGACCGTGCCATGCGCGACTCGCAACTCTCCATCCGTTGCTTTCGACAACCTTGCCGCTATGGGTTTAGGCCCCAGTTCGGGATGGTCTAGCGCGAACTCGATAATCGCCACGTCACGTACTTCCCTGGCCGCATTCCTCACCTGCTTGCGCATTGCTGCAGATCGGGATTCCGCCACTCGCTCTCGAAGCCGGTAATAGTGGCCGCGCGAACAGCCGATCTGCTCGACAGCGCGTACTACCGATATTTCACCTGAGTCGACTCGCTTGAAAACCTCAGCGAGGTCGCTTTCTGTTGTCACCCAAGCGGCGTCTTTGGTTCGCTTGACGTGGGGCAACGATGAACCACCGTATCTACGCCGATTGCGACCCGCATACGTGTCCGTCTGGCTGTGACAGTTAGGGCACAGGAATCGAAGGTTCTCGCGACGACAGTCCAGAAACTCCCCATTGATGTGATCGACATGCAAAGTAAGCGGCCGTCCCATCCACTCACGACCAGTTCCACAGGCCACACACTCATATGCCGTACCAAGCTCGATCAAAGCACGTCGCAGACGCTCGGCGTCCAGACGCTTCGCACCATCTGGACGCCGGACCAGGAGTTCGGATGGGCTCATGCGGCGAGACGACGGCCTGCCGGTGTTATCAGCGCGCCTGAAATGACCGATGTCTATTCCAAACTCGTTGATACGTCGCCGCAAGTGAGCATGCATGCCACCCGACTGCCGTACTCCGAGACATCGCATGACCCCCGCCATGCTCGTCGAATTGCCTACGGCTTCCTGCAAAATCTCCCGCGTGTACTTCATTCACGGAAAGCTACAACTCGCCTACGACATCACCGCGTGCCTCGTCAGCCCCACCCCCGTATACCCTTGGCCGGGTGAGCCGACCCGATAATCGCGCGCCCGACGCGCTTCGTCCCGTCAAGTTCCAGCGCGGCTGGACCAAGCATCCGGAGGGGTCGGTGCTGGTCGAGTTCGGTGATACCCGGGTGTTGTGTACCGCCTCTGTGGACACCGGGGTGCCACGGTGGCGGCGGGGTTCGGGGTCGGGGTGGGTGACTGCTGAGTACTCGATGTTGCCCCGGGCGACGAATACTCGGGGGGATCGGGAGGCCGTGAAGGGCAAGATCGGGGGGCGGACGCATGAGATCAGCCGTCTGATCGGGCGGGCGCTGCGGTCGTGCCTGGATTTGAAGGCGCTGGGCGAGAACACGATCACCATCGACTGTGATGTGTTGCAGGCCGATGGGGGGACGCGGACCGCCGCTATTACTGGTTCGTATGTGGCGCTTCAGGACGCGGTGACGTGGTTGACGGACAAGAAGATGGCGCGTAAGCCGGACAAGATCCTGACCCGGTCGGTGGCCGCGGTGAGCGTGGGGGTTGTCGGGGGGACTCCGGTGTTGGATCTCAATTATGTGGAGGACTCGTCGGCTGATGTGGACATGAATGTCGTGTGCACTGGGGATGGGGACTTCGTGGAGGTTCAGGGCACCGGGGAGGAGGCCGTGTTCGATCGGTCGACCCTGGACGCGCTGTTGGACCTGGCGACCAAGGGCTGCAAGGAACTGACGGGCGCGCAGGTGAGGGCGCTGCTGACGTGAGGTTGTTGTTGGCGACCCGCAACCGTAAGAAGCTGACCGAGCTGGAGCGGATTCTGGCTGAGCACAGTGCGGTCGAGCTGGTGGGGTTGGGCGATGTGGAGGAGTATCCCGAGGCACCGGAGACGGCGTTGACGTTCGCGGGCAATGCGTTGGCGAAGGCTCGGGATGCCGTGCGGCACACGGGGTTGACGTGTGTGGCCGATGATTCGGGGATCGCCGTGGACGCTTTGAACGGGATGCCGGGGGTGTTCTCGGCGCGTTGGGCGGGGCGGCATGGCGACGATGAGGCGAACCTGGAGCTGTTGTTGGGGCAGTTGGGTGATGTGCCCGACGAGGAGCGGGGTGCCGCGTTCGTGTGTGCGGCGGCGTTGGTGCGTCCGGACGGGTCCGAGGAGGTCGTGCACGGTGAGGTGCGGGGCCGGATTATTCGGGAACCGTTGGGGGACAATGGTTTTGGTTATGACCCGATTTTCGTGCCGGACGGGTTCGCGGTGACGACGGCGCAGTTGTCGGCCGTGGAGAAGGACGCGATCAGCCATCGGGGGAAGGCTTTTCGCCAGCTGGCGAAACTGTTGTAGCGCGCCAGCTGGCGAAGCTGTTGCAGGGCGCCAAGCGACGAAACGGGGACCGAGGTCAGGCCTGGGGCGGCTCAGATGTCGAAGGTCGCGCCGGAGTGGACGACCTCGACCGGCCCGGAGTACGCGGAGCGGGCCTCGGCGAGGGTCTGTTCCTCACTTCCCCAGCGCCGCACCAGGTGGGTCAGCAGCAGTCGTCCCACGTCGGCCTTGGTGGCGCACTCACCGGCTTCGCGTCCGGTGAGGTGGACGCCCGGCGGGTTGGGGCGTCCCTCCAGGTAGGAGGCTTCGCACAGGAAGACGTCGCCCTTCTTGGCGAGGCGTTCGAGGACTTCGCACTGGCCGGTGTCGGAGGAGTAGACCAGGGTGCGGCCGTCGTGTTCGATGCGGACCCCGTAGGTCTCGATGGGGTGGCACACCTTGTCGACGGTGACCTTCAGCGGACCCATGTTGAAGGTGCTGGGTTGCAGCGTGTGAACGTCGTACACGTCGGACAGTGACGGGCAGGCGGCCTCTCCGGCGCCGCCGTAGGCGGCGGCGAGGCGGCGTTCGGTGCCCTCGGGGCCGTACAGCGGGACCTGCGGGAACGGGGCGCCGGGCGCGTAGCGGCGCATGACAACGTATGGACAGGCGTCCATGATGTGGTCGGCGTGCAGGTGGGTCAGCAGGATCGCGTCCAGCTTGTACGGGTCGGTGTGGCGTTGCAGTGCGCCAAGCGATCCGGAGCCGAAGTCGAGCAGCAGGGTGTATCCGTCGGCTTCGACCAGATAGGACGAGCATGGGGAGTCGGGGCCGGGGAAGCTTCCGGCGCAACCGATGACGGTGAGCTTCACTGGCTTGTCTCCTTTCTGGCTCGTCGGTTCGGGTGTCGGTGTCGTTCGGGTTGTCTCATGTGTCCACCTTCATGAGTCCACGCCATCGGCTGGGGAGTGCCTCCACCGGCAGATCGCCGATCGGCAGTCCGAGGACTCGCTGTGCCAGCCGAGCGAACGCGCCGGTGTCTCCGGTGGCCCCGAAGCGGTGTGCCGGCGCGGGCAGTGTGTTGTCGCGCAGCAGGTCGCGTTCGTTGAGGACCTTGTAGACGTCGCGGGCGGCTTCCTCGGAACTGGATACCAGCGTCACCTCGTCTCCCATGACCAAGCCGATGAGCCCGGCCAGTAGCGGGTAATGCGTACAGCCCAGCACCAAAGTGTCCACCTGGCTGCGCTGTAGCGGCTCAAGGTAGCCCTGTGCCAGACCCAGCAACTGTCGTCCAGTTGTCACTCCGCGCTCCACGAAGTCCACGAAAGCGGGACAGGCGACGCTGGTGAGCGTGACGGAAGGGGCCGAGTGAAAGGCATCACCGTACGCGCCGCTGGTGACGGTGGCGATGGTGCCGATCACACCGACGCGGCCGTTGCGGGTGACGGTGACCGCGCGGCGGGCGGCGGGACGGATGACCTCCAGGACCGGGACGTCGAAGCGCTCGCGCAGGTCGGCGAGGCTGGCGGAACTGGCGGTGTTGCAGGCGATGACGAGTGCCTTGACGCCCTGTCCGACCAGGTAGTCACAGGCGTCGAGGGTGTACTGGCGGATCTGGGCGATGGAGCGCGGGCCGTAGGGGGCGCGGGCGGTGTCGCCGACGTAGAGGAGACGTTCGGCGGGCAGCAGGTCGCGGATCGCACGGGCGACGGTCAAACCGCCGACGCCCGAGTCGAAGATCCCAATGGGGGCTTCCGTCATGACAGGCCAGACTACGCGGCCCCGGGGCGCCGGCAGGCGCGATAACCGAGGATATGTCGGGAACCCGACATGGTGTCACTAAACACATAGTTATATGTCTATGGCCAAATAGTGGCCGCTCACACGCTACCCAGCAGAATCACTCCGACGAGCAACAGTGCGGTGCTGGCACCAAGGAGCAGCCACGGCAGCCGGTGGTACTGGACTGTGACGAAGGCCCCGATGATCAGCGCCAGCCCGAGCACGCCCGAGGTGATGAAGGCGGGCTTGAACCAGACCGGCACTTCGCCGATCATCCGGATCATCGCCACGAAGCCCAGCACGAAGCCACAGGCGCCCAGCGCCAGTGCCCAGGCGCTGACGCCGATGAGCCGCCGCTGGCGCAGGTCGGGGACGGTCTTCAGTCCCGCGATGGCCGGGGAGGTGGCCTCCAGCAGCGGCGGCTGGGTGGGCTGGGAGGGTTGATCGGCCACCATGACGGACTCCTGTTGTGCTTGCCGGTTCGGCACGGTATCCACGTCGGCAGACTCTACCAACCGAGTCTGAGAACGACACACCGCGAATCCGCACCGGTGAAACGGTGAACGGTCACGCCCACAGCTGGCCGTCGAGGGACTGCGCGGTGGAGTCGAACTCGCCGGTGTAGGCGCCGGTGGACAGGTACTTCCAGCCTGCGTCGGCCAGTAGCAGCACGACGTCGGCGCGGCGTCCGGCCCGCAGCGCCTCGTTGGCCACGCCCAGGGCCGCGTGCACGACGGCTCCCGAGGACAGGCCCGCGAACAGGCCCTCGACGGTGAGCAGTTCGCGGGTGCGGCGCAGCGAGTCGGCCGAACCGACCGAGAACCGGCGGGTCAGGACCTTCTCGTCGTACAGCTCGGGCACGAAGCCCTCGTCGAGGTTGCGCAGCCCGTAGACCAGGTCGCCGTAACGGGGTTCGGCGGCCACGATCTCGACGTCCGGGTTGTGCTCGCGCAGGTAGCGGCCGGTGCCCATGAGGGTGCCGGTGGTGCCCAGCCCGGCGACGAAATGTGTCACTTCCGGCAGGTCGCGGGCGATCTCGGGTCCGGTGGTCTCGAAGTGGGCGCGGGCGTTGGCGGCGTTGGCGTACTGGTTGAGCATCACCCATTCGGGGTGTTCGGCGGCCATGGCGCGGGCCTGGGCGACCGCGGTGTTGGAGCCGCCGGCCGCCGGGGAGTACACCACCTCGGCGCCGAAGGCCGCCAGCAGCTGTTTGCGTTCGTCCGAGGTGTTCTCGGGCATGACGCAGATCAACTTGAATCCGCGCTGCTTGGCGGCCATCGCCAGGGCGATACCGG
The DNA here is from genome assembly GCF_000024545.1 of Stackebrandtia nassauensis DSM 44728. Classification (GTDB taxonomy): domain Bacteria; phylum Actinomycetota; class Actinomycetes; order Mycobacteriales; family Micromonosporaceae; genus Stackebrandtia; species Stackebrandtia nassauensis. Next base: position 1,624,281 of record NC_013947.1, on the reverse strand, counting down.
TGTTGCCGCTGGTGGGTTCGAGGATGGTGGACCCCTCGACGAGGTCGCCGGACTTGACGGCCTCCTCGATCAGGTACTTCGCGACCCGGTCCTTGACGCTTCCGGTCGGGTTGCGGTCCTCCAGCTTGGCCCACAGCCGCACCTCGGGCGAGGGTGACAGCTTCGGCAAGCCCACCAGTGGCGTGTCGCCGACGGTCTCGGCGAGACTGTCGTAGCGGGCCATGGCTACTAGCCGCCCGCCACGGCCGGGAGGATCGTCACCGAGTCGCCGTCGGACAGCTTCGTGGTGAGGCCGTCGATGAAGCGGACGTCCTCGTCGTTGACGTAGACGTTGACGAACTTCTGCAGCTTGCCCTCGTCGGTCACGACCCGCTTGCGCAGCCCGGTGTGCTCGGCGTCGAGGTTGGTGAACAGTTCGTCGATGGTGTCGCCGGAACCGGACACGACCTTCTGGCCGCCGGTGTGCTGACGCAGGATGGTGGGGATACGCACTTCTATGGACATGGTCTTCCTTAACCGTGTTGTGAACAGATGGACCTTCGCGCGCCCGCATCCGGGCGCGGCGCTAACAGTCGTAGACGAGAACGTCGGGGCTGTGCCCGAATTTGTACGACTGGACGGCGTCCGGGTCTCCCGAGGCCTCGATGGGTTCTTCGGTGATCTGTCCGTCGACGATGCGGAAGGAGCGGACGTCGGCGATCTTGTCGTCGCGAGTGGACACCAGCACGTAGTGGGCGTCGGGCTCGCCGGCGTACTTGACGTCGGTGCGCGACGGGTACGCCTCGGTGGCGGTGTGGGAGTGGTAGATGACGACCGGGATCTCGTCGGCGTCGTCCATCTCCCGCCACACGCGCAGTTGTTCGGCCGCGTCGAAGCGGTAGAAGGTGGGGCTGCGTTCGGCGTTGAGCATCGCGATGTGACGCGTGGGAACGCCGGTGGTCTCGGGCCCGGCGATGACGCCGCAGGCCTCGTCGGGGTGATCCGCGCGGGCATGGGCGACCATCGCCGCCACCAACGCGTGATCAATCCTCAGCACGGCGACAAGGCTACACGGGCGATGGGGTCGGTGACCACGCCTGGAGGCGTCGTGCGGTGTGATGAGCTCCGCGTCAGAAGCCGCAGTCGCCGGCGCTGCCGTCGGCGGTGATGCTGGGTTCGGAGTTCTCGTCGAGATGGGTTCCCGGCGAGGGGTACTGGGTGTGGACGATGCACGTCGGGTCCGAACTGGAGTAGTTCACGTCGGTTTGGACGTAGGCCTCGGTGACGATCGCCTCATACGCCTGCTTGACGGTCATGCCCACCACGTCGGGCATCGGCCCCGAGTAGATGTCGTCCTCGCCGCCGCCACCGCCGTCGTCTCCGCCGCCACCACCGTTGTCGCCACCGCCGCCGTTGTCCCCGCCGCCGCCGTTTCCGTCACCGGAGTCCTTGTCCGCATCGGACGGACTGGGTTTGGAGGATTTGCTCTTGTCGGTGTCGTCGCGTGAGGCGGAGTTCTTGGGGTCGGCCGAACTCGTGGAGTGCGCGTCGCCGCCGTCGTCCTTCGAACCACCGGCGAAGGCCTCGTTGCCGCTTGCCCACGGCTGCAACACCACCAGCAGTCCTCCGGCGAGCAACAGCACGACCGCGGCGATCACTCCGGCGACCAGGATCCCCTGCCGCTGTCGCTTCGGCGCGGCCAGCGCGGCGGTCGGCGGTGGTCCGGCTGGCGTCGGCGCGGACATGGCGGCGGGCCGCATCGGGGTGGTGATGCCGAGCCCGGCGATGGCGCCGCGGCACAGCTGCGCGAACTTGGTGGCGCTGGGGGTGCGGGTGTCGGGCTGGACACCCAGCGACAGCCACAGCGGATGCGCCACCACGGGCGGGACCTGCGGCGGGAACGGTTGCGGCGCAGCGCGATCCAGCATGCGTCCGGTCAGGCACCGGTAGCCGATCGCGGCGAGCGCGAGCACGTCAGCATCGGCGTCGGCCTGGCTGAACTCGGCATCGGCGTCGATGACGGCGGTCTCGGCGTTGGCACCGCCGTCGCCGACGGCCAGCCCGGTGAGTCGTACCGTGCCGTTGGTCTCGACGCGGATGCTGTCGGCGGTCAGTGCGCGGTGGGCGAGTCCCTTGGAGTGGGCGAAGTCCAGCGCGTCGGCGGCCTCGGCGAGAATCCGCATGGTCTCGGCCGGGGCCACCGTTCCGTGTTCCCGCAACAGGTCGCCCAGGGTTCGACCGGTCGCGGGCCCAGGGTTGGCACCCGTCGTGTGCTCAGCCGGTGGCACAGCGGTCCTTCCATTGGGGGGTGGGGAAGTGCCGATTATCGCACGCGCGGGTAACCGCTTTCACGCGCCGACGGAGCGTCCTATACGGACGCTCGTGGCGCGTCTTTTGGTCAGCGGACGTCGATGAGATCGACGACGAACACCAGGGTCTCGCCCGGCTTGATGGCCGGGGTGGGGCTCTGGTTGCCGTAGGCCAGGTGCGGCGGGATGGTGAGCTTGCGGCGGCCGCCGACCTTCATGCCGACCAGGCCCTGGTCCCAGCCGGGGATGACGCGTCCGGCGCCCAGCGGGATCGTGAAGGCCTGTCCCCGGTTCCAGCTGGCGTCGAACTCCTGGCCCGTCGACAGCGACACCCCGACGTAGTGGACGTCGATGTCGGCGCCCTTGCGGGCCTCGGCACCCTCGCCGACGACGATGTCGTCGATCTCCAGGTACTGCGGCGGGTGACGGTCTTCCTTCTCGATGATCGGGCGTTCCAGGGCCACGTTCGTGCTCCTCGTGTAGACGGCGATGGTGCCGCGACCTTAACAGCCGCGCGAAGACTCGGGCCGCGAACGACGGTAACGGCGTCCGGTCGGGGTCCCGCCTGACCGCCTGGATCAGCATGTGCGGACTGTCGGCGGTGAACGGCTCGCCGCGGTGCCCGCCCTCGACGGCGGTGATCGCGAACCCGGCCTCGCCGAGCATCAGCTCGATCTCGTAGCGGAAGATCGGCCGCCACCACACCTCGTACGGGGTGCGGACGACGACCCCGGCGGCGTCGACCTCGTCGTACCAGCCGTGCAGCCGCTGCCGCTGGCCCTCGCCCAACGGATCGCTCATCGCGAACCGGGTGTAGCGGCCGCCGGTGTCGACCCGGCGCCGGGTGAAGAACGGCGTCGGCACCGGATTGCCGCGAAGGTTGAGCTGCAACGGATTCACCAGGTCCAGCACGAGCGTGCCGCCCGGGCGCAGGTGGTTCGCGGCGGCTCGCAGCGCGCGGCGTTGCCGGTCGAAGTCGCCGACGACCAGCAGGCTGTTGAACCCGCACACGGCCAGGGCGAAGTCCCGGCGCCCCAGGTCGAGTTCGGCGATGTCCTGTTCGATCAGGGTGACCCGGTTGCGGACGGCGGCGGGTTCGCGGTCGAGTTTGGCCTCGAAGAGCCGCAGGATCCCCGCGGACACGTCGACGGCGGTCACGCGGTGGCCGTCGCGGGCCAGCGGCAGGGCGATCCGGCCGCTGCCGCAGCACAACTCGAGGACGTCGCCGTCGGTGGCCAGGGTGCGGGCCAGCTCGACGTGGCGGTCGGCGTCGTGGCGGACTCCCTGGAAGATCGTGACCTCGTCCATGTTGTCCGGGTAGGGATTGCCGGTGGCGGAAGGGTAGTCGCTGTCGTAGAAGCGGATGGTCGCGTCGTCGTCGGGGGTGTCCACGTTCATGGGCCAATGATCAGCGGTGCGACGGGCGATGGCTGGCGGATTGGCGACGTCATACTATGTGCCGATTCGTCGCTTTCGCGGCTTGTATCCATGGCGCGGAAACGGAACGGCGGCGCCTTCGACCCGGAGGGGGTAGCGTCGAAGGCGCCGCCAGTTCGTGTGAAATGGGAGAGGCAACACACGAAAGACCACGCACAGTTGCGTTGTGCCCACCCTAGCTCGGGATTCGCCAAACAACAAGGGCTACAACCGGTCTCATTAACGCCAATCCCTTGAGGCCGGACGGAAAATCCTCATACAGTGGACAGATCGAAGGGGTCGTCACCGGCGGCTATGTCCACGGTCAGCAGACGCGGTCCCTCGGGTGTGATGGCGATCGTATGTTCCCAGTGCGCGGCCCGGGTTCCGTCGGTGGTGCGCAGGGTCCAGCCGTCGGGGTCGGTGGCGAAGCCGTCGTCGCCACCGGCGGTGAACATCGGCTCGATCGCGATGACCAGTCCCGGTTTCAGCCGTGGCCCGTATCCGGTGCGGTTCTCGTTGGGCACGTGCGGGGGCTCGTGCATGTCGTGGCCGACGCCGTGGCCGCCCCAGCCCTCGGTCATGCCGTAGCCGTTACCCCGGCCGATGGCGGCGATGGCGGCGCCGATGTCGCCGATCCGGTTGCCGGGGCGGGCGGCGGCGATCCCGGCGGCCATCGCGGCCCGGGTGTCGCGGCTGAGCTTCACGTCGGCCTCGCGGGCGGTGCCGACGGTGAAGCTGATCGCCGAGTCGCCGCACCAGCCGTTGAGCTTCGCGCCGCAGTCGATGCTGACCAGGTCGCCGTCGGCCAGTCGGTAGTCGCCGGGGACGCCGTGGACGATGGCGTCGTTGACCGACGCGCAGATGACGCCGGGAAACGGGGTGGGCGCCCAACTGGGGTGGTAGTTCAGGAACGGCGAGGTGGCGCCGCTGCTCGTGATGACCTCGGCGGCGACCTGGTCCAGTTCCTTCAGCGACACCCCGATGGCCGCGTGCTCGCGCGCCGCCGCCAGCGCTCGCGCCACCACGGCACCGGCTTCGGCCATCGCGTCGATCTCGTCGGGGGTCTTCAGTTCGATCACGTCGTTCTCCAAGAGGTCAACCAATAACTATACCGGTATTACTATCACAGGTATGGTGCGTGAACCCCTGGGCCCGACCCAACGCGAACGAGGAAACCGGCTGGGCGCGCTGCTGCGGCGACGCCGCGGCGACCGCAGCATGGTGGAGGTGGCCACGGCCGCCGGGATCTCGGTGGAGACGCTGCGCAAGATCGAGACCGGCCGCATCCCGACCCCGGCGCTGTTCACGGTGGCCGCGATCGCCGAGGTGCTGGGCGTCTCGCTGGACGAGCTGGTCCGCGAGTCGACCGCCCAACCCGCCCCGCTGTAGCGCGTGGGAACACGGCTTGAGCCCACTGAACGCGAGCTCAAGCCGTGTGGCTGTTAGATGTCGGCGTGTTCGAAGCGCAGCAGCCGCTGCTTGGCTTCGGCGCCGAAGATGTACTGGCCGACGCCGCCGTCGGTGCGCACCACGCGGTGGCACGGGATCACCAGCGGGACCGGGTTCTTGGCCAGTGCCGTTCCCACCGCCCGGACCGCTTTGGGGCGGCCGATCTCGGCGGCGATCCACGCGTAGGGCCGCACCTGGCCGGGCGGGATGGTGCGGGCCGCCAGCAACACCGACTCCTGGAACTCCCCCAGCTCGCGCAGGTCGACGGAAATGCCGCGCGCGTCGCCGGTGACCAGGGCCGCCTCCAGGCCGTCGGGGACCGACAGGGCGGGCAGCAACGGCCGGGCGAAACGCTGCCGGAACTGCTCGCCGAAGTCGTCGGTGGCCTGGCGGACGAACGCGATGCCGTGGTCGGTGAACGCGGCCCGGAGCTCGCCGATCGGGGTGGCGAGACTGGTCCAGCGGGCGGCGAACCGGTCCAGCAGGGTGTCGGGAGCGTCGACGCCCAGCGTGGCGAGGCCGTCCAACAGTGGGTCTTTGTCAGGTGTGGTCATGACTGGCCTCCTTCGGAGATCGCTGTGGTTGTCACTTCGGCGCGCAGCCGGGACAGGCCGCGCGAGATATGGGACTTGACCGTCCCCTGTGGGATGTCAAGTATCTCGGCTATCTCGTCGATCGGCAGATCGACGACGTGCCGCAGCACCACGGCCTCCCGCTGCCGGTGCGGCAGTACGGTCAGCAGTCGCGCCAGCTGGGCGCCGGTGTCGTGGCGTTCGGCGGTTTCCTCGACGGTCTCGGACGGGTCCACCGGTTCGGGGGCGTCCTCGATCGGGCCGGGCGGGGGCTTGCGGGCCAGCGTACGGACCCGGTTGCGCCACACGTTCATCACGATGGTCAACAGCCAGGCGCGGGTGCGCAGGGACGCGCGCCGGTCGGTGTCGTAGCCCAAAAGCGCCCGGTAGGCCCGCAGGAACGCCTCGGCGGCGATGTCCTCGGCGTCGGCCCAGCGTCCCGCCAGTCGCAGCGCGGTCGAGAACACCACGCCCCGGTATTCGCCGTAGAGGGTCTGGTAGCCGTGGTCGAGGTCCTTGGCGAGGGCTTCGGCCACCGGATCGGTCATGTCGTCCACGATTCCTGAACTTTCGCTTCGTGTGGGCGGCGGGTGGAAATCGGCCGCCGCCCACGATGGCTGTTACAGCTCTTTGAGAGCGCCGGCGTCGACGATGTACTCGGCGCCGGTGGTGCTGCCCGAGCGCGGCGAGACCAGCAGGGCCACCGCGTCGGCGACCTCCTGCGGGTCGATGAGGCGTCCGGTGGTCAGCCGCATCATCTCCGGGGCGGCGGAGTCCATCACCGCGTCACGGTCGATGCCCGCCGAGGCGGCGATGATGTCGGCCGCGCCACCGTCCTTCGTCCACCAGTCGGTGCGCACCGGGCCCGGGGACACGGTGTTGACGCGGATGCCCTGCGGGCCGAACTCCTCCGACAGCGACTTGGTGACGGCGTTGAGCCCGGCCTTGGCGGCCGAGTAGTCGACGTTCATCGCGCCGGGCTGCCGGGCCAGCGTCGAGGAGACGTTGACGATCGCGCCGCCGCCGCGGCCCAGCATCACCGGGATCGCGGCGCGGATCGCGCGCACGGCCGAGAACAGGTTGAACTCGAACATGTCGCGCCAGTCGGCGTCGTCGGGAGTCAGGAAACCGAACCGGGGCAGGCTGGTGCCCGGGGGCGGGCCACCGGCGTTGTTGACCAGAATGTCGACGCCGCCGAACACCTCCACGGCGCTGGCGATGGCCGAAGCGGGCGCCTCGGGGTTGGTCAGGTCGGCCGACACGTGGACCAGTCGCGGCCCGGCCAGCGCGTCCAGTTCCGGACTGGACTTGCGCGACACGGCGATCACCTTGGCGCCCTCGGACAACAAGGTGGCCGTGATGGCCAGGCCCATGCCCTTGGAGGCTCCGGTGACGACGGCGACGCGGTCCGACAGTCGCAGATCCATGCTGAATTCCTTAGAACGTAGGGGTCTCATCGGTGAGTTCGCGTGGTTCGCGTTCTCATCCGGTAAGAACCCCGGTGTTCTCGTCCCGGTTGCGGTCGCCGTTATGACGGGCGCCACAGCACTGGTGACAGTGGATCAGCGGGTCCGTGCGGTGTAGACGGTGTTGGACGAATCCCGGTCCTGGAGGTGGTTGGGGAAACTGACGACGTGGGCGGCGACATCGGTGAAGACCTCGCCCAGGACGGCGGTGAACTGTTCGTCGGGCGGGTCGTTGGACCACAACGCGAACACGCCGCCCGGGTGCAGGTGCGCGGCCAGGGCCCGCAGGCCGTCGGGGGTGTAGAAGGCGGCGTGGGAGGGGTGCAGGACGTGTCGGGGCGAATGGTCGACGTCGAGCAGGACCGCGTCGAACCGGCGGCCGGGGGTCGCGGGGTCGAAACCGCGCGGATCGGCGGCCAGCGCGAAGAAGTCGCCGTTGACGAAGCCGGTGCGGCCGTCGCCGGTGAGTTCGTCGGCGTGCGGCAGCAGCTCGCGCTGGTGCCAGTCGATGACGGCGTCCAGCGCCTCGACCACCAGCAGCCGGTCCACCCGCTCGTCGGCCAGGGCCGCCCGGGCGGTGTAGCCCAGGCCCAGCCCGCCCACGACGACGTCGAGGCCGGTGCCGGTAGCGGCGGCCAGACCCAGTCGCGCCAGTTCGATCTCGGCGACGGTGAACAGGCTCGACATCAGGAACTCGTCGCCGAGCTTGACCTCGTACACGTCGACCTTCAGCGACGGTTCGACGCGCCGCCGCAGACTCAGCTCCCCCATCGGGGTCTCTCGCCAGTCGAGTTCTTCGAATCGGGCCCGCACCGCACCATCCTGTCCGTGTGGGCGTTGACTCTACGCACACCGCCGGGAGGGATCAGTGGCTGAGTCCCACGACCAGCCACATGAACGCGACCCCGGCGACGGTGCACAGCAGCGTCAGGTGGGAGGGGCGTTTGGCGTGCGCCTCGGGGAGTATGTCCGATGTGGCCAGGTACAGCAGGAAACCGGCGAAGTAGCCCAGGTAGAGCCCGATCGCGGCGGGCGAGACGGTGAACAGACTGGCCAGCAGGGCTCCGGCGACGGGGGCCACCGCGTCCAGGAACAGCAGGAGCAGGGCGCGTTTGCGGGCGTTGCCGTACAGCGTGGTGATGGTGAAGGTGTTGAAGCCGTCGGCGAAGTCGTGGGCGATGACGGCCACGGCGACGGTGATGCCGACCGAGGCGTCGACCTGGAACGCCAGGCCGATGCCGACGCCGTCCAGGGCACTGTGGACGACCAGGCCGGAACCGGCGAGTAGGCCCACGGACTCCAGACCGTGTTGGTGGGCCCCGAACTCGGCTTCGTGTCCACGGTGGATGGCCAGGGAGCGTTCGATGACGTGGATGGTGAGGAATCCGCCCGCGGCGGTGAGCATCGGTCCGGGCACTCCGAACAGCTCGGCGGGTGCCTGGTCGAGGGCTTCGGGCATCAGGTCGAAGGCGACCACGCCGAGCATGACTCCGGCGGCCAGGCCCAGGACGAGGTTCTGGGCGTTGCGGGCTCGCAGCGCGACCAGGCCACCCAGGAGGGTGGACCCGAACGCGGCCAGCGCCAGCACGATCGCCATGCCAGCAGCATCGCCGACGCCCGTACGCGGCGCGCTCGAAACCGGGACATTGACCGGGCGGGACGCGATCGCGCGCTCGGCGGCGGCGCGGAGCGGCGGTTAGGTTCGCGGCGTCAGTCCAGCCAGCAGCAGATCGGTGACCTCGGCGTCGAAGGCTTCGCCGACGTCCTGCTGGCGCAGCACGACACGGGTCCACACCGCTCCCAGCGCCAGGTCGACGGCCAACGTCACGTCGGTGTCGGGATGGATGTCGCCTCGGGCGATGGCGCGCTCGAAGACGACGCGCTCGCGGCTGAGCCGGTCGGCGAAGAAGTCGCGCGTCAGCCCCGCCAGTTCGGGTCGGGAGGCCGCCGCGGCGAACACCGAGGTCGCGATGGGCGCGGTGTCGGCCCCCGACAGCAGCAGCCGCACCTGCCGCACCAGGGCCGTCAGGTCGCCGCGCAGGCTGCCGGTGTCGGGAACGTCCAGGTCGAGCAGTTCGGAGTGGATCAGCGCGTCGGCGACCAGGGCGTCCTTGGACGGCCACCAGCGGTAGATCGTGGTCTTGTTGACCCCGGCCCGCTGCGCGACGGTCTCGATGGCCAGCTCGTCGAAACCGTGTTCGCGCAACAGTTCCAGGACGACGCGGTACAGCCGCTCAGCTTGCCGCGGGCCGGTTCCGGGGCGGCGGGTGTGGGAGGTCACCGCAGAAATGCTACGCGACGTTGCGTTTCGTTTGGGCGAGGGCTAGTGTAAAACGCAACGCACCGTTGCGTTGTTTTTCGAGCCGAAGGAGCAGTCGTGAGCCCCACCCCCGTCGTCCTCGTCCACGGCATCCGGCTGAGCGGCAGCATGTGGCGTTCCCACGCCGAGCACCTGGCCGCCACACGTCCGGTGGTCGCGGTCGATCTGCCCGGCCACGGAACCCGTGCCGGGCAACGCTTCAGCATCGAGGCCGCCGCCGACGCCGTCGCCGAGGCCATCGACCCCCACCCCCGGGCGCTGGTCGCGGGGATATCGCTGGGCGGGTACGTCGGCATCGCCACGGCCGCCCGCCATCCCGAGCGGGTCGCCGGGCTGATGGCGATCGGGTGCACCACCGTGCCGACGCCCCGGCTGGTCCGGCCGTACCGGGCACTGGCCAGTATCGGCGGCGAGCGCGGGCAATGGTGGCAGCGGCAGGCATTGCGACTGGTGCTCGGCCGCCAGGCCGCCGACATGGCCTGCGAGGGCGGGCTGTTCACCCACGTCGTCCCCGAGGTCCTCGACGCGCTGGTCGGACTCGACGTGCTCACCGCACTGGCCAGTTACCCGGGTCGGGTGTGGCTGGTCAACGGTCAGCGCGATCACCTGCGCGGCGACGAGGACCGGTTCCTGGCGGCCTGCCGCGACGGCGATCTCACCGTCGTGCCGCGCGCGGGGCACCTGGTCAGCCTCACCCGGCCCGAACACGTCACCGGCCTGATCGAGTCGGCGGCGAAGCGACTCGATCAGGCCGGGCGGCCCGCGTTAGGGAATCAGGACGGTCTTGCCGACGGCGCCGCCACTCTCGGCCAGTTCGTGGGCCTTGGCGGCCTCGGCCAGAGGCAGCCGCTCGGCCACGTGGACGCGCAGCTCACCGGCCTCGGACAGGGCGCTGAGCCCCGCCAGGTTCTTCGCCGAGGGCATGACGAACACCGTGGCGTACCGGATGCCCGCCTGTTCGGCCTCGACTTCGGTGATGCCGGGGTTGTGGCCCACGGTGGTGACCAGCAGCCCGCCGGGCCGCAGCACGCGGGCCGAGCGGGGCGCGTAGTCGCCGCCGACGAGGTCCACCACGACGTCCACCGGTTCGATCGCGGTGGTGAAGTCGACGGCGGTGTAGTCGATGACCTCGTCGGCGCCCAGCGACTTCACGAGCTCGTGGTTGGCGGCGCGGGCGGTGGCGATGACATGGGCGCCACGGGATTTCGCGATCTGGACGGCCAGGTGCCCCACTCCCCCGGCGGCGGCGTGGATGAGCACCCGCTGGCCCGCGGCGACCTCGGCGATGTCGACGACGGCCTGCCACGCGGTGAGTCCGGCCAGTGGCAGCGCGCCCGCCTCGGCCATGGACAGGCTGTCGGGCTTGGGAACCAGCTGCCCAGCGGGTGCCGTCAGGTACTGCGCGTAGGCACCGGCGGCCTCGGGGAACAGCGGCATGCCGAACACGGCGTCGCCGACGCTGAAGCGGGTCACGTTGGCGCCGACGGCTTCGACGACTCCGGCCACGTCCCAGCCGAGCGCGAACGGCGGTTCGGTGATCAGCGGGAAGTAGCCGGCGCGCACGGCGGTGTCCACCGGGTTCACCCCGGCGGCGTGGACCTTGACCAGGACGTCGTCCGGGCCGGGGGTGGGGCGGTCGGTCTCGGTGCGGTGCAGCACTTCCGGGCCGCCGAAGCCGTCTTGGGTGATCGCGTACATGCGGGTCATGGGAATCTCCATTTAGTTGCGGTGCGGAATATTGCTTAAGCAAGTAATAGCCCAAGTTATTCCTCGCGTCAACTATCCGCGCGACAAATAATTCGGGTAGGCTCACCGGATGAAAGCCACCGAACTGCTCGCCGACCCCCGACTGACCACCATGGGCCTGCTGTTCGAGGCCCACGAGGGACTGGTCGCCAAACTCCAGCCCACCTGGAGCAAGGGAGGACTGTCCGGACTGGACCTCAACGCGCTGCTGCGACTGAGCCGCTCCACCGGACAGCGGCTGCGCATGAGCGACCTGGCCGCCCAGACCAAACTGTCCACCAGTGGCGTCACGCGGCTCGTCGACCGGCTGGAACGCCTGGGCCTGGCCCGTCGGGAGTCCTTCCCCGGCGACCGCCGCACCACCTACGCGGTGCTCACCGACGCCGGAAGCCAACGCATCGAGCAGGTGCTGCCCGACTACCTGGCCGCCATCGAACGCTGGTTCACCGGACTGCTCAGCCCCGAACAACTCGACGCACTGGTCGCGGGTCTGCGCGTCATACGTGACGCGGTCCACCCTGACGCGGAGCGCCAGGACTGACAAGATCTCAGCATGACCACCCCCCGCCCCGCCCAAGCCCGACTGGCACTACTGGCATGCATCCTCGCGTCCTCCCTTGTGGGCATGGACAGTCTCATGACGACCGTCGCGCTGTCGTCCATCGCCGAGACCCTCGACGTCGGCATGTCGGCGCAACAGTGGGTCCTGGCCGCCTTCCTGGTCACCCTGGGCAGCCTGCTGCTGGTCGGCGGGGCCCTGGGCGACGTGTACGGACGCTGGCGGGTGTTCCGCTGGGGCACCGCCGCGTTCGGCCTGGCCGCCGCGATCTGCGCCCTGGCACCCAACGCGCCGACGCTGATCGCCGGACGGATGGTCCAGGGCGCGGCGGCCGCGCTGCTGCTGCCCAACGTGCTGGCCGTGTTGACGTCGATGTTCTCCGGCGAAGCCCGCTCCAAGGCCATCGGCAGCTGGTCGGCCTGGAGCGGCCTGTCGGTGATCGCCGGACCACCCGTCGGCGGCCTGGTGATCTCGCTGGTGTCCTGGCCGGGCGTCTACTGGCTGGAAGTACCGCTCGCCCTTTCAGTGCTGGCGTTGATCGTCAAGGCCGACCCCAGGACCGACGATCGCGGCCGGGGCCGGGTGGACCTCGTCGGCGCACTGCTGGCGGTGCCCGCCATCGGCGGCGTGGCCTTCTACCTGATCCAGGGCGCCTCGCTGGGCTGGTCCAGCCCGGGAGCGCTGGCGGCCCTGGGCGCCGGGATCGGGTGCGGCGTCGTGTTCCTGTGGTGGGAACGGCGCACCACCGATCCGCTGCTGCCGTTGACGCTGTTCCGGATCCGCGACTTCACCGTCATCAACATCGTCACGTTCATCCTCTATGGAGGACTGATCTCGTGCGGCACGTACACGGTCCTGTTCCTGCAGGACTTCCGCGGCTACCCACCGGCGGTGGCCGGACTGGTGAGTGCCATCCCCATCATCGTGCTGTTCGCGTCGTCCAGCCGCTTCGGCGCGCTGGCCGACCGCTACGGCGCCCGGCTGTTCATCGGCGGCGGCGCGATCGTGGCCGGCCTGGGGATCCTCATCCTGCTGCTGGTCGGCTCCGAGGCCGACCTGTACACGGTCGTGATCCCGTCAACGCTGGTGCACGGCATCGGACTGTCCATGCTGGTCGCACCCCTGACCGCGGGCGTCATGTCCTCGGTGGACGAGGAACGCACCGGCGCGGCCTCGGGCGTCAACAACGCGGTGGCCCGGATCGGCAGCATGCTGGCGATCGCCGTCGTCGGCCTGCTGATCTCGGCCCAGTTCTCCACCAACGTGGACGAACAGCTCGCGCGCCTCGACCCGGGCCCGGAACTGAAGACCGCCGTGGCAGCGGCCGCCGAACAACCGCTGGCGGGCAGCCTCCCCGCCGACGCGACCGACGCCCAGCGCGACGCGGTCGAGCCGCTGCTGCGCGACGCGTCCCTGGACGCGTTCCGCACCGCCGTGGTGGTGATGGGCGGCCTGGCCGTGCTCGCCGGGGCGGTGACCCTCGTGGGCATGCGCCGCCCGCCGCGCCGCCTCAGCGCCGAGGGCACCCTGGGCTGCCCGATCACGGGAGTGCGCATACACCGCGACGAACCGGCGATCAGCCCGCTGCGCCGCGCCCCCGCCGATCTGCTGCCGGACGCGGCCAATCCCGGCTGACGGCAGTCAGGAGCACGCATGACGATCACCCTGCGACCGGGCAGCACCGTGATGTTCACCGGAGACTCGATCACCGACTGCCGACGACACGACAGCGAGGACGGCCTCGGGTTCGGCTACCCGCTGCGCGTCGCGGGCGCATGGGCCCTGCGCCACCCTGACCGCCCCGTCACCTGGCTCAACACCGCCTCCGGGGGTCACAAGGTGATGGACCTCGAAACCCGATGGCGCTCAGACGTTCTCGACGCGCGCCCCGACGTCGTGTCGATCCTGGTCGGCATCAACGACGTCGGCTGGCACTCCTACGACCCGAACGGCCACGTGATCCCCGTCGAGGACTTCGCGGCGGGCTACGACCGTCTGCTCGCACCCCTGGCCGAGTCCGGCGCCGACCTGATCCTCATCGAACCGTTCCTGCTCCCGATCCGCGGCGTCATCGAGGTCGGCCCCGTGCGACTCGACGAAACCGACCGCGAAAAGTGGCGCACCGACCTGGACCCCAAGATCCAGGTCGTACGCGACCTCGCCCGCCGATACGACGCGCACCTGCTCACCGCCGACAGCATGTTCACCGAACTCACCGCCACCACCGGACCCGAGTACTGGGCCGCCGACGGCGTACACCCGACCCCGGCCGGTCACGCCGCCCTCGCCACCGCCTGGCTGCGACTGGTCGCATGACCCGGCTCCACAGCTCGGCCGTCGGTCACACGCGCTGGTGATGGTCTTCGGCGCGGATCTCGTTGATGTCCTCCCACCGGGTCCGAACGGCCGGATCATGTTGCGGCTCGCTGCTGTGGTTCAGCGCGATCGCATATCCCAGCTGGAATTCCTGCAGCCGCCGCAGCCGTTTCCCGGCAGCCCGGCCCGCTTCCTTGCGGGCTCGCGACCGTGCCCTGCGGCGGCGGGTGAGCGTCCGCATCGACGCCAACTCGTCACTGGTGATCACTGTGGATGGTTGTTCGGACATGGTCGCGGTGAACGAGGCCCAGTCCCACCGGGCCGCGAAGCGGTACAGCAGGAAGAACGCGACGAGCTGTACGAGGTACTTGACGAGCGCGCCCAGACTCACGCCGTCGCCGATCGGCGCGTCCCACAGGAAGTGCAGCACCCACGCCAGCGCGAAGGTGCCCACGGCGACCGCGAACCGCGTCGCCGCCGGTCGGTCCTGGCGGGTCAGGAAATAGCCGACGCCCAAACCGGCGATCCCGGTGTACATGACATGCCCGCCGACGCCCAACACCAACCTGGCCCCGTTGGTGACGATGGCGGCCGAAATGTCGCTGTTCACGTCGGTGATGGCCGTCTGAACGCCGTACAGCAGGTTCTCCACGACCTCGAAACCCAGACCGCACATCATCCCCAGCACCAGACCGTCCATGGGGCGGCGGATATGGCGGCGGCCGATCACCGCGACCGCCACCACACCCAGCAGCTTCAGCGTCTCCTCATTGGTCGCCGCCGCCAGGGCGATTCCCCAGTCGGTCACGCCGAGGGTGGCCAACACGTTGGTGAGCAGGTCGTTGGCATGGGCCGCCACCGTGGTCGCCACGACCGCGCCCCAACCGAATGCCGCCGCCATCAGCGGGACCGACAGTCGTCCGAACAGGTCCAGCCAGTTGATGAGCTTGATGACCACGAAGGCCAGCACGCCGTTGGCCAGCACCGAGATCAGCAGCGCCGTCGGCGTCAGTTCGGCGAACCGGGACAACTCGGTGCCCATCTTGAACGCACCGAAGGCGAACAGCCCGACGTACACCCAGTACATCGGACGCTGCGGCTGCGTGAACACCCGCCCCGAACCGCGGCCCGCCAACACCTGACCGGTCATGCCCTCACCTCCGCACTGTCGAGGAACCGCTCGAACGTTTCGGCCGCGTCGTCCAGCGAGCCGGGCGGCCCGGCGATGTCGAAACCGAGGACAGTACGCGGGTCCCGGCTCGACGCCAGCAGGAACCGCTCGCCCTGCGACCGGTTGCCGGTGAGGGTGCCGGTCGGACCACTCAGGCCCTTCGCGGTCGTGTAGACGCCCTGTCGCTGTGCCCACACCGGAGGGTTGGCCGCCGTCGCGAGCCGAGCCTGCCGGTCCCACAACCGATCGATGTTCTCCACATCCGCGAAGATCTGCGCCACGATCGCGACATCGCCGGTCTGGAAGATCAATTGAGGCCCCGACGTCCCGGTCGAGGACAGCCAGGACGCATCCGGTGTCACCGTCGCCTCCGGGCCACTGTCGCCGATGAGCCGGTAGGTCGCCTCCGGATCGACCGGCGAGGCCGCCGGCTGAGCCATCGCATCGTCGGCGACCGCCGGGACGAGCCACAGCAGCACGACCACAACCAGCACGCCAACCGCCGCCCACCAGCCACGACGTTCGAACCCATACCGCCCACGCGACATCGATGCCGTGGTATCCAT
Source organism: Stackebrandtia nassauensis DSM 44728 (assembly GCF_000024545.1). Classification (GTDB taxonomy): domain Bacteria; phylum Actinomycetota; class Actinomycetes; order Mycobacteriales; family Micromonosporaceae; genus Stackebrandtia; species Stackebrandtia nassauensis. The sequence continues at coordinate 1,608,409 of NC_013947.1, read as the reverse complement.
TCCGCCCCCACTGCCCGATCCGACAAGATTTCGCACACGCTAACAGCGGAGAAGGTTCCGGATTGTTGATCCGGAGAAAGTCCGTCGGCGAGCGGACTGGCATCAGGAGCAGCCCCGCGATGCGACAGCAACGTTCGTTAACCCGGCTGTTTCGGCCACAGTAGGCTCACGGCCATGCCGAACAGTGCCCAGTCGTCTCAGCCCGTCTCGCTCATGACGGATCACTACGAGTTCACCATGGTCTCGGCGGCCCTGAGCGACGGTACCGCTGAGCGGCCCTGTGTGTTCGAGGTGTTCGCCCGTCGGTTGCCCACCGGGCGGCGGTATGGGGTGGTGGCCGGGATCGGGCGGTTGGCCGAGTTGTTGCCGGGGTTCCGGTTCAGTGAGGCCGACGTGGAGTTCCTGCGGTCGAACGGGGTGGTCGACGAGGCGACGGCGCGGTGGTTGGCCGACTATCGGTTCGGGGGCGACATTGACTGTTACAACGAGGGGGAGCTGTTCTTTCCCGGGTCGCCGATCTTGACGGTGTCGGGGACCTTCGCCGAGTGCGTGCTGTTGGAGACGCTGATCCTGTCGGTGCTCAACCACGATTGCGCGATCGCGGCGGGGGCGGCTCGGATGGTGACGGCGGCGCGGGGGCGGCCGTTGATCGAGATGGGTTCGCGGCGTACTCATGAGGACGCCGCGATGGCTTCGGCGCGGGCCGCGTACTTGGCGGGGTTCACCACGACGTCGAACCTGGCGGCGGGAAGGCGGTACGGGATTCCGACCGCGGGTACTTCGGCGCACGCGTTCACGTTGCTGCACAACGACGAGCAGGCCGCGTTCGCGTCGCAGGTGGCGAAGTTGGGTGTGGACACGACGCTGTTGGTCGACACCTATGACATCACCCAGGGCATCCGCAACGCGGTGGCCGCCGCCGGGACCCGGTTGTGGGCGATTCGCATCGACTCCGGGGACCTGGACGTGATGGCCCACCATTCCCGGCAGTTGCTGGACTCGTTGGGCGCCACCGATACCAAGATCGTGGTGTCGGGTGATCTGGACGAGTACGCGATCGCGGCGCTGGCCGCGGCCCCGGTGGACATCTACGGGGCGGGGACGGCGGTGGTGACCGGTTCGGGGGCGCCGACCGCGAACCTCGTGTACAAGCTGGTCGAAGTGGACGGTTCGCCGGTGGTGAAGCGGTCCGAGAACAAGGCGACCGTCGGTGGCCGCAAGACCGCCGTGCGGCGGCACAAGCCCACCGGGACGGTCGTGGAGGAGGTCGTGGTGTCCCAGGGGACCCCCGAACCGCAGCCGGGTGATCGGCCGCTACAGCGGGCGCTGGTGCGCGGTGGGGAGCTGGTCGCCGATCTGCCGGGGCTCGACGACTCCCGGGAACTGTTGCGGCAGGGGCTGATCGCGATTCCGTGGGAGGGCCTGAAGCTGTCGCCCGGTGACCCCAGTGTTCCGGTCGTGATGCTGAGCTAGCCCACGCGCGGGGTACCGGCGAGGGTCACTCCGGCGGCGCGCAGTTCGGTCAGCGCCGTCTCGACGGTGTCGGCGGCGACCCCGGCGGTCAGGTCGAGCAGGACGGTGGTGTCGAAGCCCTCGCGGGCCGCGTCCAGGGCGGTGGCCCGGACACAGTGGTCGGTGGCGATGCCGACGATGTCGACCGCGGTGGTCTCGTGGCCGCGCAGCCAGCCCGCCAGGTCGTCCTCCCCCGCGCTGCCCTCGAAACCGGAGTAGGCCGCCGAGTAGGCGCCCTTGTCGAAGATCGCCTCCGGTGAGACGGTCAGGTCGGGATGGAAGTCGGCGCCATCGGTGCCCACCACGCAGTGCGGCGGCCAGGAGTCGACGAAGTCGGGTTCGGTCGAGAAGTGCCGTCCCGGGTCGATGTGCCGGTCGCGGGTGGCCACGATCCGGTCCCAGCGGCCGGGTTCGGCGGCCACCATGGCGGAGATGTCGGCGGCGACGCTCGCGCCCCCGGCCACCGCCAGCGACCCGCCTTCACAGAAGTCGTTTTGGACATCGACGATGATGAGCGCGCGTGCCATGGTTTCAGCCTAGACCGTGCACCCGTACCCTGCTGCTATGACAGCCCCCACCCATGATCACGCGGCCGCCTTGCTGGCCGCTCCCGACAGCACCGCCGCCGAGCTGTTGGCGGCGGCACGGGACCTGCGGGACGCGTTCGTCCGCGGCGACCACCTCATCGGGCTGCTGCCCGGCGACGCCTCCGACACCCTGGTCGCCGCGCTGGAGCGGGCCGGGGACGGCGGCGAGGTCGAAGCGTGGGTGGAGCTGGGACGGCTGCTCGTCTACGGCGCCGCCCCGCACGCTCCCTATCCGCCGCGCGACATCGACGCCGCGATCGACGCCTTTCGACGCGCCGACGCCGCCGGTTCCCGGGACGGCGCCCTCGGCTGGATCCGGGTCGCGTACTTCACCCGCGACGCCGAGCGGGCCCAGGCAGCCGCCGCCCGGCTGGACCGGCTGGTCGCCGAGGTGCCCGACGACGGCGAAGTGTTGCTGTTCAAGGGTTACCTGACGCACCAGGGTTACGGGTACGAGCACGACCCCGCCGCCGGAGCCGCGTGGCATCGTAAGGCCGCCGACCTCGGCAACGCCGCCGCCGCCTTCGAACTGAGCGTCCTGCACACCACCGGCGACGGCCTGCCCGTCGACGAGACCGAGGCCCGCCGCTGGACCCACCGCGCCGCCGAGTTGGGCAGCGCCCGCGCCATGGCCAACCTGGGTTCGATGTACGCCACCGCTTCCGGCGTCGCACTCGACGGCCGCGCCGCACTGGACTGGTACGTCAAGGCCGCCGAGGCCGGGCACGAGACGGCCGCGTTCAAGGCCGGGGTGATGTGCCTGATCGGGGACGCCGGGCTGCCGGTCGACACCAAACGCGCCGCCGAACTGTTCGAGCTGGCCGAGGAGTCCGACATCGACGTCGACGAGGAGCTGGAGTTCATGGGGCTGTCCCGGCCCTGAACCGCACGCGAAAGGGGGGACGGCCGCTGGCCGTCCCCCCTTTCGTCTGTTCGCTTGTGTCAGTCGTCCTTGCCGGACTCGACGGCCTTGTCGGACGACGGCGCGGCACCGGCCGACACCATCTCGCGCTCCTTGAGGATGTCGCCGAACTTCGCGTCGAAGGCCGGGCGCTCACTGCGGATGCGCGGCAGCCGGTCGAAGTTGCGCAGCGGCGGCGGGCAGCTGGTGGCCCACTCCAGCGAGGCGCCGTAGCCCCACGGGTCCTCGGTCTTGACGACCCGTCCGGCCTTGTAGGACTTGAACAGGTTCCACAGGAACGGCAGCGTCGACAGGCCCAGGATGAACGCGCCGATCGTGGAGATCGTGTTGAGCGTCGTGAACCCGTCGCCGACCTGGTAGTCGGCGTAACGGCGCGGGAAGCCCTCGTTGCCGAGCCAGTGCTGCACCAGGAACGTCGTGTGGAAGCCGATGAACGTCAACCAGAAATGCAGCTTGCCCAGTCGTTCGTCGTACATTCGCCCGGTCACCTTCGGGAACCAGAAGTAAACCCCGGCGTACACGGCGAACACGATCGTTCCGAACAGGACGTAGTGGAAGTGCGCGACCACGAAGTACGTGTCGGACACGTGGAAGTCGATGGGCGGGCTGGCCAGCAGCACACCCGACAGTCCGCCGAACAGGAACGTGGTGAGGAAGCCGATCGAGAACAGCATCGGCGACTCGAACGTCAATTGGCCCCGCCACATGGTGCCGATCCAGTCGAAGAACTTGATACCGGTCGGGACGGCGATGAGGAAGGTCATGAACGAGAAGAACGGCAGCAGGACCTGCCCGGTGGCGAACATGTGGTGCGCCCACACGGCCATCGACAGCGCGGCGATCGACAGGGTCGCGCCGACCAGGGTCTTGTAGCCGAAGATCGGTTTGCGGCTGAACACCGGGATGACCTCGGACACGATGCCGAAGAACGGCAACGCGACGATGTACACCTCGGGGTGGCCGAAGAACCAGAACAGGTGCTGCCACAGCATGGCGCCACCGGTCTCGGAGTCGAAGACGTGCGCGCCGAGGGTGCGGTCGGCCATGACGCCCAACAGCGCGGCGGCCAGGATCGGGAAGACCATCAGCACCAGCAGCGAGGTGATGAGGATGTTCCAGGTGAAGATCGGCATCCGGAACATGGTCATGCCCGGCGCCCGCAGCGTCAGGATGGTGGTGATCATGTTGACCGCGCCCAGGATGGTGCCCAGACCCGAGATGGTCAGGCCGACGAACCACATGTCGGCGCCCACACCCGGGGAGTTCACCACATCGGACAGCGGCTGGTAGGCGAACCAGCCGAAGTCGGCGGCGCCACCGGGGGTCAGGAATCCCGCGACCACCAGGGTGGAGCCGAACAGGTACAGCCAGTACGCGAAGGCGTTGAGGCGCGGGAACGACACGTCCGGCGCGCCGATCTGCAGCGGCACGATGTAGTTGGCGAACGCGAACAGGATCGGCGTCGCGAACATCAGCAGCATGATGGTGCCGTGCATGGTGAACAGCTGGTTGAACTGGTCCACCGACAGGAACTGCATTCCCGGACGCGCCAGCTCGGCGCGCATCAGCAGGGCCATGATGCCGCCGATACCGAAGAACGCGAATGACGTCACGAAGTACATCAAGCCGATCTGCTTGGCGTCTGTCGTGCGCAGTGTGCGGGCAAGCCACGAACCCTTGGGTTCCCGGCGTACCGGCCACGGGCGCGCGACGATCGGCTTCGGCTCAACCGCTGTCACCTGCGGGCCTCCTGTGTCTTCCCTGGCCAGATACTGATTGGGCGATATGGACACCATTGAGGGCGGCCACGTTACGTCCGGCGCTGGCAGAATAGCGTTGCACAAACTTCGACAATCTGTCGGGTTCAGCGGATAACTGCGTGTGGGTGGGCGTTATCGGGGTGTGGCAGGATGCCTTGGCATGTACGGCGTGGACGCTAGCGAACAGCCCCAACGAATGCCGCATGGATACTGCAACGACACCGTTCACCACGACGACGCGGTGATCAAACGGTTCACCGGCCCCGACGCCGCCGCCCGAGCATCCACTGAGGTCCGTGCCCTGCGGGCGGCGTTTCCGACCGTGCCGGTGCCGCAGGTCAAGGCGGCCTCGGACGCCGAGATCACCTGCGAGTTCGTGCCCGGGGTCCACGGCCAGGACCTCATCGGGCCCGACACCGCCGCGCGGCTGCTGGCCGAGTGCGGCCGGGTGCTGGCCACGATCCACGCCGTCCCGGTCGCGGCGGTGCAGGCCGAACCGCACCCGGCGGGTGTCCTGATCCACGGCGACTTCGGGCCGCAGAACATGCTGTTCGACAAGGAGACGCTGACGGTGGCGGCCGTCCTGGACTGGGAGTGGGCCCATATCGGGCAGCCCCTTGAGGACCTGGCGTGGTGCGAGTGGATCGTGCGCAGCCATCACGCCGACTGTGTGGACGCGTTGCCGCACCTGTACCACGGTTACGGTGCGCCGATGCCGCCGTGGCCGCGCCGTCAGGCCGCGATGCTGGGCAAATGCCGTGCCATGCGGCAGTTCGGGGCGCGGCGGCAGGACGGTTCGGCGACGGTGTGGCAGCGACGCACCGCGATCACGCAGGCGTGGCGGGAATAACGTTCAGCGGCCCCCCTTGGCCCCCCGCGCGGCGGGTTCCAGTGCCGCGGCCACCCGTTTGACCAGCAGCGCGGTCTCATAGCCGACCAGACCGAGGTCGCATCCGGCCTTGGCCAGCACGGCGACCTGGGCACGGTCACCGACGGCCATGAGCAGAAGCACACCTTCGTCCATGTCGACGACGGACTGGCGCACCCGCCCGGCCGTCAGCACCTTGGCGGCTCCCGTGGTGAGGGAGGCGAGTCCGCTGGTGATGGCGGCGAGCTGGTCGGCGCGATCGGTGGGCAGTCCCGCCGACACGGCCAGGGCCAGGCCGTCAACGGAGACCGTCAGGGCGTGGGCGACGTCCGGGGTCTTTTGGACGAACGAAGTCAACAACCAGTCCAGTTCTCCGATATGGCCGGTCTGCTGAGTTGTGGTCATCGGCGCGATCCTCATTTCTCGTGGGTCAGCTCGCAAGGAATCAGCTGTCGCCAGACGGGCGGCGAATATCCGTTGTCGAAGACGTGTCGCTGGCGGCCGCGATGCCGCCTGCGAAGCCTGACAAACGGGTACGGATCTCATCCGGGTCGATGCCGTCCGCATCCGCCTGGCTGGTGGGTGCCGGTGCCGGGGTCGGAACATCCACGGAACCCGGGAGCAGACCGGCTCCCGGGCTGCGGCGCGGTAGCGCGCCGTCGATTGATGGTGCCGGTTTTGGTGCCGCCTCTATCGCTTGGCGGGCTTGGTCGTACGCGACGTCTCCCGCTCCGGCCTGCCATTTCAGCGAGCCGGGCGCGAGGGTCGGGAAGTCTCCGGATCCGGTGGCGGGCCGGAACCAGGCGGCCTGCATCGGCGGTGCCGACATCTGGGCCGGGGTGATCGGGGTGGCCGAGACGGGCGCGGCCGAGACCGGTGCCGCCGGAATGTGCTGGGTGGGTTTGCGCGGGCGCGGCACGATGATGTCACCGGTGTCGGACAGCGCCGAGTGGTCGCCGGTTCCGGTGACGGGCAGTTGCGCGGGCCGGTTGGAGATCTGCAGCGGTTCGGGCCGCGCGCCCACCGGTGCCGCGCCGGGTGCCGCGATCGAGGGGGTGCTGAAGTCGAAGACCGAACGGCCGCTGTCGCTCCGGTCGTTCCCGCCGGAGCCCGCGGCGATCAGGCTCTCCGGCAGCCGGACCACGGCGAGGGTTCCCTTGCCCGCGGTGGAGTGCAGCTGCACGTCGATGCCGTGCCGCGACGCCAGCCGGGCGACCACGAGCAGACCCATGGTCCCGGCCAGTGACGAGGTCAGGCCCGAGGGTTCGGCCAGTCGCGCGTTGATCTCGGCGACCTGCGCGTCCTCCAGGCCGATGCCCTCGTCGTTGACGCTGATGACGACCTCGCGGACGTTGCGCCGGGTCGCGACCCGCACCTTGGTGTTGGGCGGGGAGAACAGTGCCGCGTTCTCCAGCAGCTCGGCCAGCAGGTGCACCACGTCGCCGACGGCTCCGGCCACGATGGAGGCGCGGGCGGCGTCCTCCACCACGACGCGCGCGGAGTCCTCGATCTCGGCGGCAGCCTCGTTGACGACGGTGGCCACCGGGGTGGCGGAGTTGTGGCGGCGGCCCGGGTCGCCCCCGGCCAACAGCAGCAGGTTCTCCTCGTTGCGGCGCATCCGGGAGGCCAGGTGGTTGAGGGCGCGCAGCCGGTGGATGCCGTCCGGGTCACGCTCCACACTGGAGAACTCGTCGAGCATGTGCAGCTGCCGCTGCACCAGCGACTGACCGCGCCGCGACAGCGCGATCATCATGGCGGCCACGTCGAGCCGCAGCATCGCCTGGTCGGCGGCCAGTCGCAGCGCCTGTTCGTGGACGACGCTGAAGGCCTGCGACACGGCGCCGACCTCGTCGTTGGGACCGCGGTTGTCCTCTTTCACCGTGAGCTCGGCCGAGGTGACCGCGTCGTTGACCTGCCGTTCGCTGCGGGCCTGGGTCATCTCCGACACCGCCGAGGGCAGCGTGTCCTCGGCGACGGCAAGGGCGTCGCGGCGCAGGCGACGCAAGCGGCGGCTGATCCGGATCGCCAGCGTCATGGCCGCGATGAAGGTCAGCACCGACAGCGCCAGCACCGCGCCACCGGTGACCAGCGCCGAGACCCACGAGTCGTTCGCCAGTGCCTGGGCGGACTTCTGCAGGTGGTCGCTCAGCGCGGTCTCGACCTTGTGCAGCTGCGCGAACCGGTCGTTCTGCGCGCCGTCCCATTCGCTGGACGAGATACCGGCCTCGTCGCCGTTGAGAAGGTTGGTGGTGGCCCGTTCGACCTTCTGGATCGAGGGCCAGCCGATGAGTTCCTTGGCGTACTGGCCCTTGGCCACGGCTCCGGCGGCCCGGTAGAACTCACCCAGTCGCTGCGTCTCGACACCGAGGTCCAGGGCCAGCTGGGCGGTGTCCTCGTCGCTGATCTTGACGGTGCCGTCGGTGCGGCCGGTCTTCTCCTCGGCGGTGACCAGCGCGTTGTGGACCAGGAACCGCTGGTTTCCGGCGGCCTGTTTGGCCCCGGCCAACGCGGCCACGGCCCGGGACTGGGCGGCGAGGTCCTTGTCGTCGATGTGGCGGTGCAGCGCGTCGGCGACGTCGAGGATGCGGTCGGCGATGGAACGGTACAGCTGCAGGCCGGTGTCGGTGTCGGGCGCGTTGAGCTTGACGTCCTTGTCCTTGGCGAAGGCCTTGAGGTACTCGCGGGCACCGTCGGTCTTGTCGGGGTCGAGGCCCTTGACCTGGTCGATGGCGCCTTCGGCGGTGAACAGGGTGGCCCGAAGCTCCGGCACCAACTCGCGGATCACGTCGGCCTGTTTGCGGAACTGCTCGATGAACTTGTCGGTGTCCCTGACCCGGGCGGCGTACTCGCTGTCGAAGGAGGCCCCGTCGGTCTCGTGGCTGGCGATGGTGGCGGCGACCTCGTCCTGGCCGCGGTGCAGCAGTTTCGCGGAAATACTGGCCATGTCGGACAGGGCCTGGGCACGCCCCGCGTCGGCGTCGGCTCGCAGCGCCTGAACCACCTGTATCGTGCCCAAGGTCAGCATGCCGGCGATCGCGATGACGATGGGCAGCATCAGTCGCAACCGCACCGAGACCGCTCGGCGCTGACGCACTGAGTCGACCCGGCGCTTGGGTGCCTCACCTTTTGCCATGGTGGGGTGAGCCTTTCACATACTTAAATGCGCTCGACAACGCGTAGGTGGCCGTTGGCCGAACTCCAACAGCCTGTCGAGACATCCTGACCTGTCGGAGGGGCCTGAGTCGAGCCCGGGGGGCAATTTTCTCTATATGTGACGGAATTGAAACCGTCGGCTAGGGGTTCGTCTCCTTCATCATCGTTCAGGGCCAAGGGTTTCACGTCAAGGACGCGAACTGCTCCACCTTAAGTGTCGGGCCGGAGACGATGAGTAGGTCTCCCTCGTGAACCTCGGTGCCGGGGTGGGCGAACTCGATCTCGCCGTCCAGGTGCTTGACGCCCACCACGGTGACGCCGTGTTTGGTGCGCAGGCCGACCTCGCCGAGGGTCTTGCCGACGGCCTCGCCGGGCGCCCGGGTCTTGACGATGGCGAAGGACTCGTCGAACTCCATGAAGTCGATCATCTTGCCGGTGACCAGGTGCGCGACCCGCTCCCCCATCGCGGCCTCGGGGTAGACGACGTGGTGGGCGCCCACCCGGTGCAGGATGCGGCCGTGTTTGGCGGTGATCGCCTTGGCCCAGATCTCGCCGACCCCGGCCTCCTCGACGGCCAGCACGGTCAGGACGCTGGCCTCGATGTCGGTGCCGATGCCGACCACGACCCGGTTGAACTCGCCGATGCCCAGCTGTTCCAGCACGGTGGCGTCGGTGGAGTCGGCCTGCACGACGTGGGTGAGGGTGTCGGACCAGCGCTGCACGACCTCGGGGCGCTCGTCGATGGCCAGCACCTCGTGGCCGAGCCGCACCAGCGATTCGGCGACCGCGCCGCCGAAGCGTCCCAGTCCGATCACCGCGACGCTGTCGCCGTCGGTCGTCTTGCGTTTGGATGCCACGCGTTTTTCTCCTCTGTGGAATGTTGCTATCCGACGATGGGACGTTCTTCGGGGTAACGGAACCGGCGGTGCCGTACCCGCAGTGCCAGGGCGGTGGCCACGGCGACGGTGCCGACGCGTCCGGTGTACATCAGGAACATAATGATGATCTGTGCCGTCGCGGACAGATCGGCGGTGATCCCGGTGGACAGGCCGACGGTGCCGAACGCCGAGATCGCCTCGAAGACCAGCTGGTCGAGCGGATGACCGTCGGTCATGAGTATCAGCAGCGTCCCGAGGCCGACGGCACCGACTCCCAGCAGCGCGACGGTCAGGGCCTGGCGTTGGGTGCTATGCGGGATGGTGCGTCCGAAGACCGACACGTCGGGTTCGCCGCGCACCTCGGCCCAGATGACGAAGGCCAGCAGGAAGAAGGTTGTCACCTTGACGCCGCCCGCGGTTCCGGCCGAGCCGCCGCCGATGAACATGAGGATGTCGGTGACGGCCCAGGTCTCGGGGCGCAGGTCGGCCATCGGCAGCGAGTTGAACCCGGCGGTGCGCGGTTGGACGCCGGAGAAGAACGCGGCCAGCAGCTTGTCCCCCAGCCCGAGTGGCCCCAGCGTCTTGGCGTTGTTCCATTCGATGGCCAGGTAGGCGACGAAACCGGCCAGCAGCAGCACGACGGTGGCCAGCACCGTCAGTTTCGTGTGGGTGGACCAGCTGGCGGGCCGGTAGGTCTTGCGGATCAGCTCGACGACGACCGGGAAGCCGAGACCGCCGATGATGACGGCCACGGCGATCGGGATCGTGATGACCGGGTCGGCGACGAAGCTCTCCAGGTTGTCGCGTTCCAGCCCGAATCCGGCGTTGTTGAACGCCGCCACCGAATGGAAGACGCCGTGCCAGGCGGCCCGGCCGAGTTCGTAGCCGTAGCCGAAGTGGTAGCGGGCGGCCAGGATGACGGCCACGACCGTCTCGACGCTGAGGGTGATGAGGGCGACCCGCACCACGACCTTGCGGACGTCACCGAGGCCGAGGCTCTTGGTCTCGGCCTGTGCCACCAGTTTGCGGCGCAGCCGCAGTCGCCCGGCGACGAGCAGGCCCAGCAGCGAGGCCATCGTCATGATGCCGAAACCGCCCACCTGGATCAGCACGGTGATGACGACTTCCCCGAACCCGGACCAGTAGGTGCCGGTGTCCACGGTGACCAGGCCGGTCACGCACACGGCGGACACGGCGGTGAACGCCGCCGTCAGCAGCGGGGCGGCGTCGGCGCCCTGCCGGGAGACCGGCAGCGCCAGCAGCACGGTCCCGACGAGGATCACGGCCAGGAACGACAACGGCACCAGTCGCGCCGGATGTCGCAGTTTGGGAAGCACGAGCGACGAAGATACTCCACTTCGTATGGCCATAGGGGATCAACGCTCAGCCGACAATGGGACGTTCCTCCGGGAAGCGGAACCGGCGGTGCCGCACCCGCAACGCCAGCGCGGTGGCCACGGCGACGGTGCCGACGCGTCCGGCGAACATCAGCACGATGATCACGATCTGCCCGGCGTTGTTGAGGTCACCGGTCAGGCCCGTCGACAGTCCCGCCGTGCCGAACGCGGAGGTGACCTCGAACAGCAGCTGGTCGAACGGGGCGTCGGAGGCGAACAGCAGCGCGATGGTGCCGCAGGCGACCGCGGCGACACCCATCAGCGCAACGGTCAGGGCCTGGCGCTGGGTGCTGTGCGGGATGCGCCTGCCGAACACCGACACGTCGGGTTCGCCGCGCACCTCGGCCCAGATGACGAAGGCCAGCAGGAAGAACGTCGCCACCTTGATGCCACCGGCCGTTCCGGCCGAGCCGCCGCCGATGAACATCAGGATGTCGGTGACCGCCCAGGTCTCGGGCCGCAGGTCGCCGGTGGGGACGGCGTTGAAGCCCGCCGAACGCGGCATCGCGGCGGAGAAGAACGCCGCCTGGATCTTGTGCTGGATGTCCAGCGGCCCCAGCGTCTTGGCGTTGTTCCACTCGATGGCCAGGTAGAACACGAAACCGGCCGCCAGCAGCACGCCGGTTCCCAGCACCGTGATCTTGGTGTGGATGCTCCATTTGGACGGTTTGAAGGTGCGCCGGATCAGCTCCACGACCACCGGGAAACCGATGCCGCCGACGAGGCTGGCGATGGTGACCGGCAGGATCACCACCGGGTCGGTGACGAAGCTTTCCAGACTGTCGGAGTACAGCGCGAAACCGCCGGAGTTGAACGCGGCCACCGCGTGGAAGATCCCGTACCAGGCCGCCTTGGCGGGGGCGTAGTCGTAGCTGAAGCGAAACTGCAGGCCGAGGATGACGGCCACGACGGTCTCGACGCAGATGGCGACCAGCGCGACCCGCACCACGACCTTGCGGACGTCCCCCAGGCCCAGCATCTTGGTCTCGGTGGCGGTGACGAGTTTGTCGGACAGCCGCATCCGCCCCGACACGATCAGCCCCAGCAGCGAGGCCATCGTCATGATGCCGAAACCGCCGACCTGCATGAGCGCGGCGATGACGACCTCGCCGAAACCCGACCAGTAGGTGCCGGTGTCCACGGTGACCAGCCCGGTGACACAGACCGCGGACACGGCGGTGAACAGGGCGGTGATCGGTTCGGCGGCGTCGGAGCCCTCGCGGGAGATCGGCAGCGACAGCAGACCCGTCCCGACGGCGGCCACGCCGAGGAACGCCAGGGGAACCAGCCGGGCCGGATGCCGCAATGATGGACGCACGAAGGTCGATTGTGCCCGACGTCTCACAGGCGACCTCGGTGTCCCCGTGTACATCACCTTGCGTAGTCCGGATACGTCGCTTCGCCGATGCCTGGTTGGGCACGATCACCGTACGCTGGCACAATGCCGCGCCTGCCTACCCGCACCCTGTTCATCGACACGGTGATCGCCCTGGTGCTGGGCGCGGCCACCGCGATCACCACGATCCCGTCGGTCGACGGTGAACCCGGTGAGCAGCTCATCGACGCTGGTGGCTTCGCCGCGATCGCGCTGACGGCGCTGAGCCTGAGCTTCCGGCGGGTGTGGCCGCTGTCGAGCCTGGTCGCGGTGTTCGCCGGGACCACGGCCTACACGCTGCTGGGCTACCCGTACGGGCCGATCTTCCTGCTGATGGCCGTGGCGATGGGTAGCGTCGCCGCCCACCACTCCACCCGGGTCGCCGTCATCACCTGCGCGGTGATGATCGTGGCGCACCTGCCGTATTCGATCCTGGCCGACTCCGACGACGACTCGCCGCTGATCAACATCGCCATCAGCGTCACCTGGCTGGTGGTGTCCACGGTGTCGGGCATGGCGTTCAAACAGGCCCGCGAGGCCCGCGACCGGGCGAAGCTGGAGGAACGCCGCCGGTACCTCAGCGAGGAGCGGCTGCACATCGCCCGCGAGGTGCACGACGTCGTCGGGCACAGTCTCACCGCGATCCGCCTGCACGCCGGGGTCGCGCTGCACGTGCTGCACCGCGACGGGGTCGCGGTGCCCGCCGAGGTCACCGAGAGCCTCACCGCCATCCGGGATTCGGGTTCGGCGGCGCTGGACGAACTGCGGGCGACCCTGGCGCCGCTGGCGGCCGCCGAGACCGAGCGTCCGGTGCTGACGCTGGAGGACGTCGAGGCGGCGGTGACGGCGGCGCTGACCAGCGACGAACTCGCCATCGACGTCACCGTGGACGGACAGCGCGAGGCCATCCCGTCGGTGGTGGACTCGGCCGGGTACCGCATCGTCCAGGAGTCGTTGACCAATGTGGTCAAACACGCCGGGGCGTCGCGGGTCGCCGTCGACATCGCCTACGCCCCCGGCCTGGTCACCATCGAGGTCGTCGACAACGGCCACGGCGCCCCGGACTCACGAGCCGAGGGTCACGGCCTGGCGGGCATGGCCGAACGCGCCACCGCGCTGGGTGGCAGCTTCACCGCGGGCCCCCGCGACGGAGGCGGGTACGCCGTGAAGGCCGAACTGCCCTACGCGACGGTCAAACGATGAACCCGATCCGGCTGGTGGTCGCCGACGACCAGAAGCTCATCCGGATGGCACTGTCCACTCTGGCCGCCGGCGAACCGGACATCGAGCTGGTGGCCGAGGCCGCCGACGGCAAGGCCGCGCTGACGGCGATCCGGGACCACAGCCCCGACGTACTGCTGCTCGACATCCGGATGCCGATCATGGGTGGCCTGGAAGTGTTGCGCCACATCGAGACCGACCCCGACGCGACCGTACGGGTGATCATGATGACCACCTTCGACATCGACCAGTACGTCTTCGAGTCGCTGGAACACGGGGCCGCGGGCTTCCTCACCAAGGACACCGATCCGGAGTTCATCCTGCACGCGGTGCGGGTGGTGGCGGCGGGCGAGTCGCTGCTGTCGCCGGGCGTGACCCGCAGGGTCATCGACCGGTTCACCCGGGGCCGTCACGCCCGGACCGGCGAACCGCACCCGGGGCTGGACTCCCTGACCGCCAGGGAGACCGAGATCCTCGGCTGGGTCGCCACCGGCCTGTCCAACGACGAGATCGCCGAACGCCTGGTCGTCAGCCCCGCCACCGTGCGCACCCATGTCGGCCGGGCCATGATGAAACTGCGGGCCCGCGACCGCGCCCAGCTCGTCGTCATCGCCTATCGCTCCGACATAGACATACCCGAGTAGTACGCGATTTCTCGTACACCGATCACCGTCGTCACGCTGACGACGGAGACGCCGATCAGCGCGAATGTGGTGGGGCAAGGTCCATCCCCGACCCGAAAGGCCCCACATGTCCACCTGGAAACGGCTGGTCGGCTTCGCCGGTGGCAAGCTCGGCCGCTGGCCGGTGGTGTCCGTCTGGATACTGCTGGCCCTGGCCGCCACCGCCGTCACCGGAGATCTCGACCAGCTCAAGGACAACTCCACCGAGGCGCGGCTACCCGCCGACGCCCCTTCCGCGCAAGCGCTGGAACTGGCCGAGGACAAGTTCGAAGACGACGGCCACGAACCGCTGTTCGTCGTATACCACCGTCCCGGCGGCATCACCGACGCCGACACCGCCGCGGCCCAGGCCGACCACGAAGCCCTCCAGGACGAACTGGCCATGCCCGGCGCCACCACCCCCGACCCACTGCTGTCCGAGGACGGCGAGGCGATCGTCGTGGTCGCCGCGCTGCCACCCGAGGCCATCACCGACGATGCCCTGGAAGCCACCATGCCCCAGGTCGACGAGATCCTGGACGCCGACAAGCCGTCCGGGCTGGAGGTGGTGCCCACCGGCCCGGTCGCCGCCGAGTACGACCTGGACGCCGTGTTCGAGGGCCTGGACACGAAACTGCTGCTGGTCACCGCCGGGATCGTGGCGCTGTTGCTGCTGTTGATCTACCGCAGCCCGCTGCTGCTGCTCCTGCCGCTGGCCTGCGTGGGTGTCGCCAACATCCTCACCAACGCCGCGGTGTTCCTGCTGGCCAAGCACGCGTCCATGACCGTCGACAACCAGGCCACCGGCATCCTCACCGTCCTGGTGTTCGGCGTCGGCACCGACTACGCGCTGCTGCTGATCGCCCGCTACCGCGAGGAACTGCGGCGCCGCGAGGACCGCTTCGCCGCCATGCGCGCGGCCCTGCCGTCGACCTTCACGACCCTGCTGGCCACCGCGATCACCACCGCCCTGGCCATGCTGATCCTGCTGTTCGCCGACCTGGGTACCACCGCCGCCCTCGGTCCCGTCGCCGCCGTGGGCATCGGCTGCGCCCTGCTGACCATGGTCACGCTGCTGCCGGCACTGCTGGCCATCTTCGGCCGCGCCGTCTTCTGGCCCGCCATCCCCCGCTTCGACCCCGACGCGGCCGACACCGCCGAAGGACGGCACCGGTTGTGGCACCGCATCACCACCGTCGTCACCCGCCGCCCCCGGGCAGTGTGGACGGTCACGGTGCTGGCCCTGCTGGCCGCCACCCTCGGCGCCGCCACCCTGTCCAGCGGCCTCACCCTCGCCGACAGTTTCACCGACACGCCGGGCGCGGTCCGGGGCCAGAAACTCATGGCCGAGCACTACGACGCGGGACGCACCGCCCCGGTCGAGATCTACACCCCCACGGCCAGCGCCACCGAGGTCGCCGCGACGCTCGCCGACGTCCCCGGCGTCAAGAACCCCCTGGACGAACGGGAATCCACCAACGGCGACTGGACCCTGCAACGGGTGGTGCTGACCGACGACCCCGTCGGCCCCCGGGCGGAGGCCACCATCGACCGCATCCGCGCCGCACTGACCGATGTGGAACCGCGAGCCCTGGTCGGCGGCAACACGGCCACCACGGTCGACGTCAACGCCGCCATGGACCGCGACCTGCGGGTACTCATACCGCTGATCCTCGCGGTGGTCCTCATCGTCCTGATCGTGCTGCTGCGAGCCCTGGTCGCACCGCTGTTGCTGCTGGCCAGCGTGGTGCTGTCCTTCGCGGCCGCGGTGGGAGCCGCCGGTCTGGTCCTGGACGCGTTGGGCTACACCAAGACCGACGGCACCTTTGTCCTCTACGGCTTCCTGTTCCTGGTGGCACTGGGCATCGACTACACCATCTTCCTGATGAACCGCGCCCGCGAGGAGACCGCGCTCCACGGCCACGCCGAGGGAATCCGCCGCTCCCTGACCCTGACCGGCGGCGTCATCACCAGCGCCGGAATCGTGCTGGCGGCGACCTTCGCGGTCCTGACGGTGCTGCCGCTGGTCTTCATGGTCCAGATCGGAGTGCTGGTCGCGATCGGGGTCCTGCTGGACACCGTCGTGGTCCGCTCCCTCCTGGTCCCGACCCTCGCCCTGGACCTGGGCCGCCACACCTGGTGGCCGGGGCGCTTGGCGCGCAAGCCATCGGCGTCCCCGGCCCGCGAGGAGGTGCCCGTCTGACACCTCCGACACCGATCCCACCCCGCCGATCCGCGCCCTGTGGCCCGGATCGGCGGGCCCACCCGTTCGCGTGGCGTTGGCTCGCGGTCGACCACGTCGGTTCCGGCAGGAGCAAAGCTCAGGCGGGTGCGTAGCTGGCGTAGGTGATGCCGCCCCGGAAGGACTTGGCGTCCAGGCGTTTCAGCCACGGCACCTCGTACCCGTCCGGAAACAGCCGTCGGCCCCGTCCCTGCACCGCCGGGTAGGTGAACAGCCGGTATTCGTCGACGAGACCGGCCTCGATGAGGGTGTGGCACAACGTGATGCTGCCGGTGACGACGATGTCCTTGCCCGGTTGTTCCTTCAGGTTCCGCACCGCCTCGACCGGGTCGCCGGTCAGCACCGTGGACTTCTGCCACTGCGGGTCGGTCATCGTGGCCGAGACGACGTACTTGTTCACCTGGTCGAACCAGGCGGTGATACCGGTCTTGTCGTCGGTCTGGTGGGGCCAGAATCCGCGCATGTCCTCGAAGGTCTTGCGGCCCGCCAGGAACGCGTCGCATCGTTCGTCCTGACGATGCGACTCAGCCAGCAGATCGGAGTTGTCGACTTCACCTTGGTCCCGAGGGTCGAACCAGTCGGTCAGGAATTCGATCGAACCGTCAAGCGTGATGTTCTGCGTGATCGCGAGGGTTCGCAAAACGCTTCCCCTTTCGGTGGGATGCCGTCGTGGCACTGTCGTTGCCTGGTCAAGAGTTGAGACCGCGTCCGGTCGCGAAACTCATCGATGCCACGCCAGATCGCTCGCGACGGTGGGCCGAGCACGTGGGCTCGGCCGATGCGGCGCGCGACCTAGCCGATGCTGGCGCGTGGGCTCAGCCGGTGCGGTGCGCGGGGCGACCGAGGCAGGCGCGCGCGGTGCGCGGGTTGACCGAGGCGTCGGGTGGTCAGGCGGTGCGGCGGCGGATGGTCAAGCTCTGCTGCGCGTATCCGAAGTGGCCGGTGGTGTCGTGCAGGTGGCTGCTGGTCACGCCGTGGCCCGCCGCGCCGAACACGACGGTGGTGTCCAGCCCCAGCCAGCCTCCGCTGGGCCGCCGGAACAGGTGGATCGTCAGGTCGAGGTTCGGGTACAGCCAGCTGTCCGGGCTTTCCCGCACCGACAGGCCGTTGGCGGTGTCGACCAGGCCCATCAGCCGGGCGAAGTCGCTGACGGGTTCTCCCGGCACCGGCACCGCCCGGGTCGCGATCCACACGGTCGCGCGGCCGGGTTTGACCGCCCCGACCGGACGGGCCGCCAGCGATTCGATGTAGCCGCCGGGCCACACGCCGGTCAGGTCGATCGGCTCCACCGTCTCGGGCGCGGGCAGCGTTTCGTCCTCGCCGCCGGTGATGCCCGCCGTGTCCTGGGTGATCGAGCGCCAGATCCGGGCCCGTACCGCTGGCCTCTCGCCGGAGACCACGACCGCTTCGAGCAGTTCGATGGTGCGGCCGGGCCGGGTGACCTCGACGTCGACGCTGAACTCGTCCAGGGTGAGCACGCCGAGGATGTCGACGCTGATGCGGCTGATCTCCAGCCGATCGGGGCCGCGGTCGGCGCAGAACCGTTCCACCGCGTGGGTGATCAGGCCGATCATCGGGCTGATGTGCTGTTCGCTGGTGGTCCAGGCACCACCGGTCAGCCGGGTCGGCCGGAACCGCCGGTCGTCGAGCCGGACGAAGTAGCTGTCGACGCTGGTCACCGCTGCCTCCAGGTTCTGCTCGGGTGGTACGGCATCAAAGCACCACGACGATCGCCGCCGGCCGGGGCGAACGTGCCCAGGGGCGTGGATCACATCACCACGCCGGCCGGGCACCTCGGCGTCCCGCCCCGTGGACGGGACAATGACGCCATGGCCATCGCCAAACGTTTCCTCGTGTCGGGCAGGGTCCAGGGCGTGTTCTTCCGGGCGTTCACCCGCGACGTGGCGCTGCGGGAGGGGCTGACCGGGACGGTGCGCAACCTGGCCGACGGCCGGGTCGAGGCGTACGTCGAGGGCCCCGACGCCGCGGTCGCCGCGTTCGAGCGCGAGTTGCGCGTCGGCCCGCCCGCCGCGCGAGTGGACGAGGTCGCAGCCTCGTCCGAGAACCCGGTCGGTGCCCGGGATTTCCGCATCACCGGTTGAGCGCGCCTCGCCGCGCTCGGGTGACCTCCGCCACCGTCGATACTGGTACGACCCGAGCAGGAGAGGTGACCATGGAGTTTCATCCGGGCCGGATCGCCACCGACGAGGTGGGTTTCGCGCGGCACGGCGTCCTGGGGCGGATCCGGTTGCATCGGCCCAAGGCCATCAACGCGCTCACGCACGCGATGATCGCCGCGATGCTGGCGCAGCTGGACGACTGGGCGAGCGACGCGTCGGTGCGCGCGGTGGTGATCGACGGCGAGGGTGAGCGGGGACTGTGCGCGGGCGGCGATGTCCGGCAGCTGCGGGAGGCGATCCTGCACGAGGTCGGTGACCCCGAGAGCTTCTGGGACGACGAGTACCGGCTCAACGCGGCCATCGCCGACTACCCCAAACCCTTCGTGGCCATCATGGACGGTGTGGTGATGGGCGGCGGCGTCGGCATCTCCGCGTACGGCTCGCTGCGCCTGACGACTCCCCGTTCCAAGGTCGCGATGCCCGAGACCGCGATCGGGTTCTTCCCCGACGTCGGCGGCCTGCATCCGATGTCCCGCGCCCCGGGCGAGCTGGGCACGCACGCGGCGCTGACGGGCCTGCCGATGACCGGGGCCGACGCGGTGCTGTGCGGGCTGGCCGACACCGTCGTCGAACCCGCCGACATCGAGTCCATCATCGACGCTCTCGCCGCCGGAACGCCACCGGCCGAGCTCGCCCTGCCCGTCCCGCCGCCGGCCGAACTCGAAGCCGAGCGGGACTGGATCGACGCCTGCTATCGCGGTGAGGACGCCGTCGCGATCGTCGCGGCGTTGCGCGGTCGCCCCGAACCGGCCGCCCGCCGCGCCGCCGAGGTCATCGCGTCGCGCAGTCCGCTGTCGGTGGCGGTGACGCTGGCCGCGATCCGAAAGGCCGCGACGATGTCCCTCGCCGAGGTCCTGGACCAGGACCGCAGGCTGGGCCGCCACTTCGTCACCGAACCCGACTTCGTGGAGGGGGTGCGCGCGGTGCTGGTCGACCGCGACGACAACCCCCGCTGGCGGCACGACGGCCTCGCCGACGTCACCGCCGACGAGGTCGCGCGCATGTTCACCTGAGGCGCGGTCCCGCCAGTTTGTACCGGACCCGGCAGCTGACCGCACTGGTGTGCTTGCGCACCGCGCGGTCGAGGACCTTGCCCCGGTTGTTGCGCAACAGTCGCTGCCACAACCGTTCCGGCTCGATCTCGGCGATGACGACGAACACCCGTCGGCCCCGGTAGTTGCGGTTGACGAACTCCGCGACCGGCTTGCCCAGGTCGCGGTGCGGCGCGTAGACCAGGGCCAGCGACACGTTGGGGTGCCAGGCTTCCCACTCCTTCAGGAACCGCTGCCTGTCGCGCGGTTCGTCGGGGAACACGACCCGCACCGCCATCACCTCCTCGCCCAGCGACATCGCCGCCGACAGCGCCTCCCGGCTCAGCGACGAAACACTGTGGACCGGGACGATGACCACCGGCTGGTGCGTCGCCGGGGACTGCGGGATCTCGCCGAGCCGCAGCCGTTCCCCGATCGACTCGTACGCCCCGCAGACCCGCAGGAACCCGAAGACCAGCAGCGGCAACGCCACCACGATCAGCCAGCCGCCCTCGGTGAACTTGGTCGCCGTGGTGACCACTGTGGCCACGGCGGTGAGCACGGCGCCGAAACCGTTGAGCGCCAACCGCCACCGCCAGCCGGACTCCCGGTGCGTCCACCAGTGCACGACCATGCCGGTCTGGGCGAGCGTGAAGCCGACGAAGACGCCGATGGCGAACAGCGGCACCAGCGTGTTCATGTCACCGCCGGAGACGACCAGGATCACCGCCGCGATCCCGGCCAGCACGCCGACCCCGTAGCGGTACACCTGCCGGTCGGCGCGCAGCGCGAACACGTGCGGCAGGTAGTTGTCGGCGGCCAGCAGCCGGGCCAGCACCGGCAGCCCGCCGAACGAGGTGTTGGCGGCCAGCGCCAGCAGGATCATGGTGGCGAACTGGACGACGTAGAACGCGATCCCGTGTCCCAGCGCGGCATTGGTGACCTGCGCCAGCACCGTGGTGCCGTCCTGCGGGTGGATGGAGAACTTCTCGATCAGCACGGCGATACCGATGAGCATGACGCCCAGAAGCCCGCCCAGCGCCAGTTCGGTGCGCTGGGCGCGTCTGGCGCGGGGCTGCCGGAACGACGGCACCGCGTTGGCGATCGCCTCCACGCCGGTCAGGGCGGCGCAGCCGTTGGCGAATGCCTTGAGCAGCAACAGGATCCCGACGGTCTCGACCGCGCCGGACGACGGCAGCGGCGCGGCGGCCGGGCCGTCGCGGAACAGGCCCACCGCGATGACCGTCCCGATCGCCAGCACGTAGACGACGGTGGGCAGCATGAACGCCCGCGCGCTTTGCGCGACGCCGCGCAGGTTGATGACGGTGATGACCGCCAGCACGCCCAGGCTCAGCTGCACCGGGTACGGCGCCAGCTGCGGGACGGCCGCGGTCAGCGCCGCCACGCCCGCGGCCACGGACACGGCGACGTTGAGGACGTAGTCGAGGACCAGCGAGGCGGCGGCGGTCAGACCGGCGTGCTTGCCCAGCCGGGCCTTGGCCACCCCGTAGGCGCCCCCGCCGCCGGGGAACGCGGCGATGACCTGCCGGTAGGAGAACACCAGCACGGCCAGCAGGACGGCGATGGCGATCGTCACCGGCAGCGTGAACCCGAGTCCGTAGGCCCCGGCGGCGGCCAGCACCAGCACGATCGCCTCGGGACCGTAGGCGACGGATGCCATGGCGTCCAACGACAGCGCGGCCAGCCCGCCGCAGACGGTCAGCCGGTGCTTGTCGTCGCGCGCGGCCGCCCCGGCGGGTGGGCTGTACTTTCGCCGGGGCTCGGGTTCGTCGTGCTCGGGGGCGGGATGGAGCTTGAGGGGTGTGGTCACCACTCCACGGTGCTGCGGTTCCGCGTGCGGCGACAGGGTTCCTGACGCCTTCGCGACGCGCTCCCCGGCGATCGCTACGGCGTGTTGACGCCGGTCAGGCCCTCGCGCTCGCCACCACGTGCTCGGCCCGACAGCCGCCCTCAAGCCATCGCGCTCACCGGCGCCATCGCGCGCTCCGGCCCGACGGCCGCTGTCAGGCCACCAGGTCGGGGGCCAGGTCGTCGAGGCTGGCGGCGCCCGCCAACGTCATCGCGTGCCGCAGTTCGCCGGTCAGGTCGGCCAACAGCCGCCGCACCCCGTCCGCGCCGTCCACCGTCAGCGCCCACAGCACCGGCCTGCCGACGAACACCGCCGTGGCGCCCAGTGCCAGGGCCGCCAGGATGTGCGAGCCGCGCCGCAGTCCGCCGTCGACGTACACCTCGGCGCCGGTGCCGTCCAGGGCCCGGACGATCTCCGGCAGCGCGCGGGCGGTGGACACGGCCCCGTCGAGCTGGCGGCCACCGTGGTTGGACACCTGTACCGCCGCCGCCCCGGCGGCCACGCATTCGCGGGCGTCGTCGCCGCGCAGCACTCCCTTGACCACCACGGGAAGTCCCACGGTCTCGCGCAGCCAGCCGATGTCGGCGAAGGTCAGATCGCGGGCCTTGTCGAGGGCGCCGTCGGGCAGCCCGTCGGTGTCCAGGTTGGCCTGCAACTGATCGCCGGTCACCAGGTCCCACACGCTGTCCCCGGCCTGGAGCTTGTGCCCCACCTCGGGAGTGTCGACGGTCAGCACCACCGCCCCGGCACCGGCGGCCTTGGCCCGCTTCAGGACCTCGACGCTGAAGCCCCGGTCGCGGACGATGTACGCCTGCACCCACCACGGCGCGCCCTGCCGCCCCAGCACCTCGAACCGGGTGCCCGCGTTGGTGGACACCTCCAGCAGCGAACCGGCGCTCGCGGCGCCGCGAGCCGTGGCCGACTCACCCTCGTCGTGGGCCAGCCGCTGCAAGGTCGTCGGCGCCACCAGTACCGGGGTGTCGACCGGCTGCCCCAGCACCGTCGTGGCCGTGGACACGGTGGACACGTCCCGCAACACTCTGGGCCGCAACCGAAGCGCGTCCCAGGCTGCTGCGGCCTCGGCGGTGGACATCCCCGCCGCCGCGCCCTGGCCGAAGTACTCGGTCACCGGCGGCGGCAGCAGTTCGCGGGCCCGGTCGGGAAGTTCGTCGATCCAACGCATCCCGCCATCCTCGCCCAAACGGCCGTCGCGGGCACGGGGTTATTCGCCGGAGTCAGCCACCCAGCAGCGGCGTGTGCCGTTCCCGCAGCACGGGGTAGGTGGCCCAGTACATCTTCACGACCCGGCCGTCGTCGTCGCGGACGAGCTCCAGCAGTTCCCCGGCCTCGCGGCCGGAGACGGTGCGCATCCGGTCGGGACCGTCGGGGGCGAACACCGACGGCGGCAGGTCGGCGGGCGCGCCGTCGGCGCGCGCGAGCAGAGCGCCGTCGCGCCAATGGAAGTCGAACCCGAAACCCTCGCTCCACCAACGGCCCAGAATGCTGGCGTACTCGGCCGGAGCCGGTTCCCCGATCGTCCACACCGGAATATCGGCGGGGTCCTCCTCGGCGGACAGCCGCAGCAGCTCCGCGGCCAGATCGATGGCCTCCCCGCCGGTGCCCGAGGAACCCATGGTCGCCACGCCCAGTCCCTTGGGGACGTCCGGTCCGACGCGTCCGAAGGCCGCGGCCAGATAGCCGAACATGGCCCCGTTGTGTCCCACGTTGTAGACGCGATCGCCCTGGTTCTCCAGCATCAGGCCCAGGCCCATCGCGCTGTTCCACTTCGCCTCGTCGCGGACGATGTGCGGGTGCCGGGCCTCGGCGAGGGTCGCGGCGGCCAGGATCTTGCCGTCCGGGTCGAGGCTGTCGGGGTGGGCCAAAAACGCCGCCCAGCGCGAGGCGTCGGCGGGCGTGCTCCACAACTGTCCGGCCGGGGCCGCGCCGCCCATGGGCTCGCCGAGTTCGGCGCGGGCGTGGTCGGTGTAGTAGTCGACGAGGTAACCGGTCGCGGCGGTGTCGCGCGCCTCGACGGTGGTGTCCTTGAGCCCGAACGGACGCAGGATGTACTCGTCCAGGACCTCCTCCCAGGACCCGCCGCGTTTGCGCGCCGCCAGGTGCCCCAACGCCGCGAAGGCCAGGTTCGAGTAGTGGAACCGACGCTGCGGCGGCAGCACCTGCTCGGCGGCGGTCAGCTCACCGAGGATCTTGTCCACACTGGGCGCCTCGGTGGACTCCCAGTCGTAGTTGGCCGGTTCCCGGCGGATACCGGACCGATGGCTGAGCAGGTCCCGGATCGTCCGGGTCCCGCTGCCCTCCAAGTGTTCCCCGATCGGGTCGTCCAGATCGAGCAGTCCGGCGTCGCGGCACTGCATCACCAGCACCATCGTGAAGGTCTTCGTGATCGAGCCCAACCGGAACTGGGTGTTGTCGTCCAGGGTCTTGCCCGGCCCGGCGTCCCCGACCTGAAAGGTCCACAACGGCCGGTCATCGCGACGCAACGCCACCGACAGCGCGGGCACCCGGCCCTTGGCCTGCGCCCTACGCGCCGCGCGTTCCAGTTTCTCCTCGATACCCATTGCCACACGCTATGCGCAGTCAGGCCCCGTCCGCAATAACCGCCGGGGGATAGCGACGGGGCTTACACACATCGACCAGCTGCGATGCCAGGTCGAACAGGACCGCCCCACCACCGGGCGGCGCGATCAACTGAATAGTCGACGGCAGCCCGTCGGCACGCGTCCCGACGGGCAACACCAACGCGGGCAACCCGATCAGCCCCCACACGGCGGTGAACGCGGCCGCCCGGGCACTGGCGCGCAGGTTCTCCCGCAGGCCCATCCGCGACCAGTTCTCCCCCGGCGCCGCCGGGGCTGCCAACGCCGGGGTCACCAGCACGTCGATCCCATGGTCGGTGAACCACTCCACGACGTGCGCCCGCGTCCGGGCCCCGTCCCCGAACAGCACCGACAACCCACCCCGCAGCGTCCGATCCCCCACGGCGGCCAGCCGCCGGGTCCGCCGCTGCAACCGGGCCCGCTCGAACCGCGCCGCCCGCTGCCCCGCCGCCGCGGCCCACGCCGTGAACGAGGCCCCCGAAGCCCGCGTCCCCAGGTTCGGGGCGAACCTGCGGGTGTCGTGCCCCAGATCGGTCAACGTCCGCACGACCTCCAACAGCGACTCCACCGTCTCGGCGTCCGGATTGATCGGCCCCCGCATCTGCCCCACCCCACCGATGGGCGGCCGATCGGTGGCCGCGATCCGCAACCGGTGCGGCTCACTGATCACCGACGGCCGGGTCCGCGTCAACACCGCGTGCGCCTCCGCCGCGTCCCCCACGGTCGTGGCCAGCACCCCCGCCGCCCCCGACAGCCACCCCGCGGTGTTCTCCCGGTACTCGGCGGGATCATGCTCGGCACTCACCCCGATCAGCCCACAGGCCGCCGCGGTGGTCCGCACACCCCCGGCAGTCCCCGGCCCGTCACTACCCACGGCCAACGGCACCGTCCCATCGGCGACCACCACAGCGGCCCCACCCGAAGGCCCGGCCACCCCCCGATCGGCCCGCCACGGATTCGCCAACGGCCCCTGCCCGTCATCGGTGGAAGCCCACAACCCCAACTCACTCGAGCGCGTCGACCCGATCACCACGGCCCCGGCGCCCCGCAACCGCCGCACCACCTCATGGTCCCTCGACGCCACGGGCAGCACAGCGGCGTTCGACCCATGCCGAGTGTGCTGCCCGGCGACCGAAAACCGCTCACAAACCGCCACCGGCACCCCGGCCAACGACAAACTCGCCAAGTCCGGCAACTCGTCCACCGTCTTGGCCTCGGCGAGCGCACTGCGCCCCCTCGCCGCGGTGAACGCCCCAGAGATGGCGGCCCTGGCCTCCCCCTCAGCGATGTGCTCGGCCACAACAGTCGCCGCCGTCGCGTCCCCCCGTCTCACCGCGTGCGCTATCTGCCGAGCCGTAGCCCGTGGCCAGCTCACCCGAACGCCCGCGCCAAATCAGCGATGAGGTCCTCGACATCCTCGATCCCCACCGACAACCGCACCAGATCCGACGGCACCTCCAACGGCGAACCCGCCGCCGAGGCATGCGTCATCCGCCCGGGATGCTCGATGAGCGACTCCACCCCACCCAACGACTCCCCCAACGTGAACAACTCAGCGCTGTTGCACACCCGCAGCGCGGCATCCTCACCGTCCGCCATCCGGAAACTCACCATCCCGCCGAACCGCCGCATCTGCTTCACCGCGATGTCATGCCCGGGATGCGTCTCCAACCCCGGGTAGAAGATCTCCGCGACCTCCTCCCGCTGGCCCAGCCACCCCACGATCTTCTCGGCATTGTCACAGTGCCGATCCATCCGAACCCCCAAGGTCTTCGCCCCGCGCAACGTCAACCAGGCGTCGAACGGCCCCGAAATCGCCCCCATCGAGTTCGAGTGGAACGCCAAACCCTCGGCCAACACATCGTCGTTGACCACCAACGCGCCCCCCACCACATCCGAATGCCCGCCCACGTACTTCGTCGTCGAATGAACCACCACATCCGCCCCAAGCACCAACGGCTGCTGCAAATACGGCGACGCGAAAGTGTTGTCCACAACCAAAATCGCCCCCGCCTGATGCGCGACAGCGGCCACAGCGGCGATGTCGGTGATGTTGAGCAGCGGGTTGGTCGGCGTCTCGACCCACACGATCTTCGTGTTCGGCGTGATCGCGGCCAGCACCCCATCGACGTCCGAGGACTTCGCGGGCGTGTAGTTCAGCCCCCAACGGGTCGCGACCTTGTCGAACAGCCGGAACGTCCCGCCAT
This sequence comes from Stackebrandtia nassauensis DSM 44728, assembly GCF_000024545.1. Lineage (GTDB taxonomy): Bacteria > Actinomycetota > Actinomycetes > Mycobacteriales > Micromonosporaceae > Stackebrandtia > Stackebrandtia nassauensis. The sequence continues at coordinate 1,581,926 of NC_013947.1, read as the reverse complement.
ACGCATCGCCAGGGATCACGACGTGATCGCCGGGCTGGCACACGGTACGCAACAGGGTGTCCTCGGCGGCCATACCGGAGGCGAAGGCGAAGCCGTGACGCCCTTCCTCAAGTGCCGCAAGGCATTCCTCGAGAGCTCGCCTGGTCGGGTTCTTGGTGCGGCTGTATTCGTAGCCCTCGCGCATGCCGCCCACGCCGTCCTGCTTGTAGGTGGAGGTGGCGTAGATCGGGGGCACGACCGCGCCCGTGCGGGGGTCGGCCTCCTGTCCGGCGTGAATGGCGCGCGTGGAAAAGCCCGGAAAGTCCTTGGTCATGGGCATACGCTAACTGACGCTTAAGGACGACTGGCGTGGATAGCGGCCACCGAGGGTGCACTCGGAGTTACCGCAGGTCCTAGGGGGTGACGGTGGCACGAATCTGTGATTCAATGACCCGCCGCGGCCTCGTATGGTCGTAAGCGTTCAAGGGGTTAAACAACCTAAAGACACAACAACAACTGGGTAGAGGATCACAGAAATGACTGAACCGGACATTGCCACCGGAGACTTCGACGGCGACGGCGTTGAGGACGACACCGCTTACGGTTACGACGACAACAACGATGGTGTTTACGACCAGGTTGACGTCGACCTGAACACGGACGGCGGCAACGACGTCTCGGGCTTCGACCAGAACGACGACGGTGTCTACGACCACGTCCAGTACGACTCCGACGGAGACGGTGAACAGGACTCGGCGATGAGCGACACCAACTACGACGGCACCATCGACGAACAGGGTGCCATCTAGTTCAGCTTGATTAACACGCCGGAGCGTTGGGCATCGCTCGCGGCTAGGCGGGCCCGGATTGAATCCGGGCCCGCCACTTTTGTGTCCGACGCATACTGGAGGGCATGAGTGACAACGTCCACACCGTGTTGAACACCGCAATCGACGGGCCGGTGCCCGCTGGGCACGAAGTTGCCGTCTTCGGAATGGGCTGTTTCTGGGGTGCGGAGCGATTGTTCTGGCGTTTGGACGGGGTCTATACGACTTCAGTGGGTTACAGCGGGGGCAGCGACAGTCCGCCGAGTTACGAGATGGTTTGTACCGGGACGACGGGGCACGCCGAGGTAGTGCAGGTGGTTTACGACCCGGCGAAGGTCAGTTACGAAACGCTGCTGAAGACGTTCTGGGAGAACCACGACCCAACACAGGGGAACCGGCAGGGCAACGACATCGGAACTCAGTACCGGTCGGTGATCTACACGACTTCCGAGCAGCAGTTGAAGACGGCGGAGGAATCGCGGGAAGCGTTTCAGCCGGTGGTGACGGCCGCTGGGCTAGGGCCGATCACGACTGAGATCCAGCCGCTGCCGAACTACTTCCTCGCGGAGGATTACCACCAGCAGTACCTCGACAAGAATCCGAATGGATACTGCAATCACGGACCGAACGGGATGAGCTGTCCTATTGGTGTCGCCCGGTAGGTGACAGAGTTACGCCGTGGACTTTCGGATTCTTGGCGCGCTTGAGGTTTGGAACGGTTCCGAGCGAATCAAGATCACAGGTCGATTGCATCCAAAGATCCTTGCCGGCTTGCTGTTGAGCACTGGACGAACAGTGTCGTTGCCGTGGCTGGTAGACCTGCTTTGGAACGACGATCCCCCAGTGACAGCACGACGGCAGGTACAAAACGCCGTAGCGGCACTGCGACGACAACTGGAGGTCTTTCACCCCGGCCTCGTTCAGCAGGTTGGCCAGGAGTACCGCATCAACATCGCTGAAGAAAATCTCGACCTGCGCCGATTCGAATCGGCAACGCGAAAAGCTCGGCAACTTATAGAAACCGGCAGGTGGCAAGAAGGCTTCGATGGCTTTCGTACCGCCTTGGCGCTATGGCGCGGCCCAGCACTGAGCGGATTCAAGGGCCAGGTTGTGGACTCTGCCGCCGCTCGCCTGAATGACATGTATCTGTCCACCTACGAGGAATACGCCCAAGCTGCGTTGGTACTCGGTGAACCCGAACGCGTCATCCCCAAACTTCAGAAACTTGTTGGCGAGCACCCTCTACGACAGCGGCTTACTGCTCGGTTGATGCATGCCCTTCACCAAGCGCATCGCACCCCGGAAGCATTGCGCCTTTTCGATGGATTCCGTAAAGCTTACGCCGATGAGCTGGGACTCGACCCTGGAACCGAGCTCATGAATCTACACGTCCGGATAGTGCAGGACGACCCAGTGCTTCTCCCTCAGCCAGCATCCTCCAATTCCTTGCTGGACAGTGCTTCGCGGCAAGGCACCGCCGTGTCCGCAGCCAAGCCTCAGAGCCCTGTTCCCGCTCAGTTGCCTACGGACGTCGCGACGTTCACCGGTCGTAATGCGCATCTGGCAGCTCTTGACCGCTTGCGGGACAGTGGGGTGCGTACGGGGATCGTCACTGCGATCACAGGAATCGGCGGAGTAGGCAAGACCGCGCTGGCCGTTCACTGGGGCCATGCGAGGCGGGAGAACTTTCCGGACGGGCAGTTGTACATCAACCTGCGGGGATTCGATGAACGCAAACCCTTGACTCCGCATGAGGCGATTTCTCGGTTGCTGCGAACATTGGGACAACCCGCCAACACCATTCCTTCCGATCTGGAGGAAGCCGCTGGTCTTTACCGGTCGTTGTTGGCTGACAAACGCATGCTGGTGGTGTTGGACAACGCACGCTCGCCCGAACAGGTCGGGCAGTTGTTGCCCGAAGGGTCCGGAAGCCTGGCGCTTGTTACCAGCAGAAACCGACTAGCCAGCCTCGCCACCACTCACGGCGCAGAGCACGTGAATCTGGATACTCTGAGCCCCAACGAATCTCTTGACTTGTTCACGAACATTCTCGGCCCACGTGCGCTGGAGGACATCGAGTCGACTCGTCGCGTGTGTGCACTATGTGGGCAACTACCGTTGGCGCTGAGGGTGGTGGCCGCAAACCTCATTCAATATCCGAATAAGTCACTCGCACAGCTTGCAAACGAGCTTGAAGGTGGTTCGCGGCTATCGCAGCTAAGTATTGAAGGCGACAACACCACAAATCTCACCGCCGTCTTCAATCTTTCGTATAGCGCGCTAAGTGATGCCTCGCAAAGCGTCTTCCAATACTTGGGCGTTATTCCTGGAGACGACTTCACATCCTCCCTCGCCGCGGCAATTACGAAGACCTCAGAAACCACGGTCCAGTCTGCATTCCAAGAACTACAGTCAGCTCATTTGCTTGAACAACCTCAAGCAGGTCGTTTCCGATTTCACGACCTCGTGCGCGAATACACACAGACTCTTGCATCCGTGAGACTTCCGGAGCAAGCTCGCAACGACGCCGTAGGCCGACTTGTCAATTGGTACGGCGACTCATCCAAACCTCGCTTTCACGAGTTTAACAATGTCGTCGCGGCGTGCGCGGCTTTTCAACACCATGGCGAACTGTGGATTCTAGTGAGAGAGCTTGCGCGTTTTGCGAACGAAGGAGCCAATACAGACATAGCTCGCCAGATCGCGGAAAGCGCTCTTCAAACTGAAGAACAAGATCGCAACATAGTGGCCAAGCTAAGCATACTTAACTCCCTTGCAGGAATATACGATGCGGGGGGAGACACTACGGCCGCGCTTGAGACTTCCAGAACCGCAGCATCTCTACTATCCCAAACGGAAGACGAAGATCTTCATGGCCAGATCCTCGGTAACCTTGGCAGGCTTCTCTATGGCTATGGTGAATACTTTGAAGCCGAACAATACCTGCGACAAGCGCTTCAAATTGCCGAGAAGAACAATGATCAACAGCGAATGATGATCCGTGCCTCCAACTTGGGAAGAGCCTGCCGAGGAATGGGAAGGTATGATGAAGCTGAAAGTCATTTGCTTCATGCACGTCACATTGCCACAAAGAACCAAAAACCGAACCTCTTGGCATCCATACTCATGTCACTAGGGAATCTATATTGCGACGCTGGTAAATACGATGACGTCCTTGCCGTTTCGCACCAATCTCTGGCCATCTCGCGCGAAATTGGAGCAACAAGAATCGAAGCCATGGCGATGCTGTTCATTGGCCAAGCACTTCACGTAAAATGTAAGCCTCAGGAAGCGTTGAGCTACTTGGGAAGCGCGCTACAAATCTTCCGTGACGAACATCGGGTGGGAATGCAAATTGATGCACTGCAGAAAGTTGCAGAATTGCAGCTCGATATAGGTGACGTACCCAGGGCAAGAAAGCATCTGGCTATGACCAACACACTCATTGACTCGAATCGGTCAAGTAACGCTTTGAACGGAACTCAAGCACGAATCCTTTGTCGAGTTCACTGCGCAGCTAGGGAATTCGAGCAAGCAAGGGCGCACGGTGAACTGGCTTGCCAGATCTTTCGCACGAGCAACCAAGATCCACTCCGCCTAGCCCGCTCCCTGGACGCCCTGGGCGAAGCCCACCAAGGCAACAACGACCCCGCCGCCGCCCGCGACTGCTGGACCGAAGCCCTCGCCATCTTCACCGACCTCGACGTCCCCGAAGCCCCCAAGCTCCGCGCCAAGCTCGCCGCCCTCCCCACGCATCCCTGACCCGAACGAGCGCGCCCCGCGAAGGTTCGCCTCCTGAGGCCGCTCGCAGCCCGCTCGCCGGGACGTTTCCCGCTCGCCAGGCAGCCTGACTTTTCCGTGACCTATGGCCCTGCCGTTTCGGCTTATCGGGTGGGAGCTCGCGCCGATCCGGTATTGGGTTGTCATATCAACGGCTGTTTTCAGGGCTCTTACCGTCCTCAAGGGAGGGGGAAATACGGACTTCGGTCACACTGCGTCCACAAACACGCCGAGAACTCATCCGTCCATATTGCCTACTGGCTATGGCGCGTTTGCGTCAACCGTCCGCAAATCCGACGGTCTCCCAATTTGACGCGCTAAGTTAACTCGGGTACCCACGTCAGCCAACTGAAAACAGGAGACCGTTGTGCAGGTGAGACCGAGGGCCATCGCCGCCCGTACGATCGCGCGATACCCCGTCCACCGGGTACTTCCGCCGAGTGCGTTGAAGACCTACGCGGTTCTGAAATACCACGGCGACCACTCCACTCAGGATGATATTGCCGCCGTTATGCGAAAACTGGGTGCAATTCCGGTTCGCTACCATTCGACCGCCATTGTGGCCGCACGGGCCGCTTTTAGGACCGGGTTGGATGAGCAGGCCGAGTCGCTGTTGGAGCGGTTGGAGCGGCGGTTTCCGGAATCTGCTGATGCCGCGAAGCTGCGGGCCGAGTTTCACGCCTATCACAATCGCTATGGGGAGGCGTTGACCGCGGCTCGGCATGCCCGGTTGCTGGATCCGCCCGCTGCTGGGTCGGCAGCTCAGACGGTGAAGTACGGGTATCACGCTTTGGATCATGATGCCGCTGATCGCAATGCCGTGGAGATGGTGCGGCGGTTCCCCGTGGCCAATTCGGTGTTGTGGGCCGCTGCCAAGGCTTGTATCTCGGGGGCTCAGTTCGATCAGTTGTATCGCGCTTGGCGGGAGGGGATCGCCGGGCGGGATGAGCGGGAGGCGTTGTTGTTGTCGGTGCGGCAGTTGGCGACCGCCGCTGCCAGGGGGCATCGGGTGGAGGAGGGGATCGCGTTGTTCAGGCGCGCGATCACGCAGCTGCACGAGGGGGACGCCGCGCCGGTGCACAACTCGACGAAGTTGGCCGGGCGGGGGGCTTGGAACGCGATCGCTGATATTCGGCAGCTGCTGGACGACGCGGGGGTGCCGTTCTTCTTCGCCGCCGGGACCGCGTTGGGGTTCGAGCGGGTGGGGCGGCCGTTGTCGGATGACGGGGACATTGACGTGGGGATCCGGGCCGAGGACTTCGATCCCGAGCGGTTGACCGCGTTGGTGGCCGCGCATCCGCGGTTCGTGGTGGATCCCCATCCGCTGTCGAAGAAGGTGCACATGCGACACCGGGGCGGGTGTCCGGTGGACTTCTTCCGGTACTACGACGAGGGCGAGTACGTTTGGCACGACGGGGTTTTCGTGCGGTGGTGGAACACGCCGTTCAAGATCGAGCGGCGGGAGTTCCAGGGGCTGTCGATCCCGCTGCCGAGTAACCCGGACCTGTACCTCACCGAGAACTACGCGGACTGGCGGACGCCGAACCCGGAGTTCGACTCGTTCACCGAGGAGGCGCCCAACTGCACGGTGCACTGGCCGGAGTATCACCGGCTGCACTTCATGCGGCGGGCCTTCAAGGCGATGATCGCGCACGACCGGCGGTCCGCCGCCGGTGATCTGCGCCGGGCGGAGCAAAGCGACCTGGCTGACCTGATTGGACGAAACCGATGACCGAGGCGATTATCACCCCACCCTCCGAGGACCAGGTGGCCGCCGCGAAGCGGCTGGAGGCCGAGCTTCGCGACGGAAATTGGCGCCGCAACGCGCTGTGGCTGGAGTTCGTCTCGCTGCCGCACGATCCCGCCGACTACCAGCGGCTGCGGCAGCTGTGGCTGGACAGTCCGGGCGTGTGCCGCAACCGCAGCGTCCCGATGGCCGTGGTGGCGCGGGCGGCGATGCTGGAGGAGGAACACGCCGAGGCGAGACTGCTGCTGCGCAAGGCGATCCTGGCGCGGACCAGGTACAACCGGCGGCTGTCGGTGCGGCTGCGGCTCAAGGGACGCAACCGGCCCACGGTCACGGTGCCGCCAGTGGACGAGGTCGACACCCCGACCCGCGACACCACCACGTATCTGGAGCTTTACAACGCTGTGGTCACTAAGGACCGTGCCGCCCGCGAGCGGCTGGCCGCACGGCTGGCCCAGCTCGGTGAGGGCGAGTGGCTCAACCGGCTGTGAAGCCGCCGGGCAGGCGACGGTCGCGGTTGTTGACCTCGGCGGTGCCGCAACCATACTGGGGCACCAGGTCGCGGCCCATCATGCCGAGGTCGCGGGCGATCTCGTCGAGTTTCTTGTGGACCTCGTCGTTGACGCGGTCGACCTCGGCGCGCACCTGTTTGGCCTCAGCCTTGGCGTCCTCGATCGCGCGCAGGTCCTCGAAGGACGAAGCCTGGAACACGATGTGGGTCGGCGGCGGGGCGACGCAACCGGTGACCTGAGGCGCCACGGGTCCGCTGCTCATGACGGGCGGGCGCGGTCCCGGGGGTGAGTCGCCGCGGTTGGTCTCGTGGCCGGGCACCTTGGCCAGGATGTCGGCCCGCAGACCGTCGAGGGTTTCCTGGTGGGTGCGCAGTCTGGCCGACGCGTCGTCGAGCTGCTCGGCGACCCGCTCCGCGACGCCCTCGTACTGGTCCAGTTTGGCGATCAGTTCGGACTGGAAGGTGTCGAAGCGTTCGGCCAGTTCGCCCTTGAGGTGTTCGGAGTCCAGCAGTTCCCGGCAGGAGCGGTGGATCTCCTCGGCGGCACCGGAGGTGGAGTCGCCGTGTTCGCGCCAGGACCTCGCCGCCCGGGTCAGCAGTTCGGGGCTGGCCCGCAGATCCCAGACACCGCAGTCGACCTCGACGTCGACGGGCTGCGGGAACTTGGTGCCGAGTGGATCGTCGGGATAGCAGCCGCCCGCGACGATTCCGGCACTGTTCATCGTGGACCGCCTTCGGCGGTATCGGTCACCCGCGCGATCGCGGCCGCGTTGTCGGCGTCGGTGGCGCGGTAGTCGCCGGTGACGGTCGTGAGGATTCGCTTGCCGCGGTTCAGTTCGTCGCGCAGAAGTTTCGCGACGTCGCCGAACACCTCGGCGGTGTTGCGATAGGACCCGGCGGCGTCGACGTCGCGGCTGCCGAAGGAGTTGCCGAGGCTCTCGTCGACCACGAGCAGGCGGGTGCGTTCCGCGATCGCCTCGGCCTGTTCGCCCAGCAACCCGGCGGTGCGCTCGACCGGGGTCAGGTTGATCGCGAGTTTTCGGTTCGGGTCACGTGGGTCCACGGCTGTCATGGCGCCAGGGTAGGAAGCGCGCGCATACGGGGGCGCATACGTGGGTGCACAAGCCGGTCCCCGTATCTGGCGCTACGGGGACCGGCGACCACTGATGATGGTCTGAGGGGCGGTCAGTCGTCTTTCGGGGGCTGGGCGAAGCTCACTTCGAGGTCGTCGGCGTCGATCGCCTCCGCCAGGACCGTGGCGCATCCCGGCAGCATGGCCTCGGGGTTGAGTTTGGACATGTCACCTTTGACGAGGTTTTCGAGGTGTGTCGATTCCGCCGAGACCTCGTCCCAGGTCTTGTCGATCGCCCGGTCCATCGACTCGAGAATCTTGAAAACCGAGCCTCCTTCGATGACAGGCTGCTCGGTCCCGACCCGCAACAGAGTCGTGGCCTGACTGCCCAAAGAGAACACGAGCGCCGCCTTCGCCAGCTTGTGCACGTTTTCGGCCTCCTTGGCGAGCTTGGCGGCGGTGAGGGCCGCCGCCCCGTACACCGGCATGACCGCGGCGGCGACCGCGGCGACCACTCCGGCGACGATGAGCAGCTTCTCCTGCCAACTGGTCTTCTTCTTCTGTTTGATCGCGTTCAGCGCGGTGATGGTCTGATCGCCGATGTTGATGACGCTTTGCCGAGCGGAGTAGATGATGCCCTGGGACGACCTGATGGCAGTGCTGAGCGCGATCAGGGAGTTGAGATGGTTGGCGGCGATCTGCGGGAACGGCATGGTGAACTTCTCGAAGAACGCGTCGGCGGCGTTGCCCTGCCATTCCTCGACCGCGCCCTTGACCTGCTCCATGCCCAGGTTGTCCTGATTCAGTTCCACGGTCGCGTACTCGACGCTGGTGATCATGGTGTCCATGCTCTCGGGCAGACCGTAGTTGAAGGCGTCGAACCGCAGCGGTATGTCGCCGAGCAGTTCTGGTTGACGCTTTTCCACCTCTTTGGCCATTCCAGCGAATTGCCGCTTCATCGCGTCGCGGGCGGCGTCGACCACTTCCTGTGCCTTGGCGCGAACCGCTTCGGTGGACACCGGCATCGGCGGCGGTGGGATGTCGGTCATCGCTTCGGCACCCACTTCGTCACTTCGACCACCCCGCTGGGACTGTTCGGATCTGGTTCGAACATGACTTCCCTGGTGGTCTCGTAGGTTTCGTCGGCCGACGTTTTCGGCTCCGGCATGGGAGGTCGCGGTTCGTTCAGTATGGGACTGGCCATTCGGTTCTCCCAGTCCTCCCGCATCTTCTGAGCGGCTCCCCAGTCGGTCTTGGCGTACTCTTTCGCGATCGTCACCAGGGCGGCGCCGTTGTTGATCATGGCGTGATGTGTTGCCACGAAATAATCCTGGATCTGGTCGCGGAAGGACAATATGAGTCCCATGGCCGGTTGTCGCGGGTCGTAACCGGCACCGACGTTGTGCAGGTCGCGGCTGGCCTGCGAGTAGCTACGGCCCACGTCGGGGAGCATCGCGCGTCCCGCGATCTGAAGCTGGTGGAGGTCCGCGCCCAGATTGTCGCTGTTCTTTCCCATCTAGCTGTCCTTTCACTGTGGATCGGGTCGGCTAATCGAAGACCCGTGTGCATATGTCGATCACGGGAGACACCTGCGCTTGGCGTGCCTCGGCCAGCGCCGCGGCGAGATGCCGGGCCAGCTGCTCCGCGCCCAGGTAGTTGGCGGTGCGGGGGCGCAGCGCGAACTCGGCGTTGGTGCGGCCCCGCAGTGTCACGGTCACCGGTCCACTTCGGCCGGACGTGACTATGTGGCTGAGCTCGTCTTCGAATCGTTCGGCCATCCGCCCGTACTCCGGGTCGGATGTGGCGTCGTCGCTGTCGCGTGCCGCGCGCATCGCCAGCGCTCGCTCGCCACCGGCGAGTGCTCCCGACGCCGCGAGCCCGCACTGTCGCGCCAACGAGAAATCGTCGTGCCTCGGCAGCATCCGTCTGTTCAGGTTCATCGTGACGTCACCGTCGGCCAGCTGTGCCTTGACGCTGCCGTCCGGCGACACGGCCGTGACGGCGATCCGGTCGGCCGAGCCCGTATGAGTCTCCATTGGACTTCCTCTCCGCCGCGGTCGCGGCTGCGGCTTCGATCGTGCGACGCCGCGATCGCCTCGACCTCCCCCGAACGGCCAACTCGCTCAAAGCCGCAGCTCGGGGGGCGAAAAAACCGAATTGGCCATTCGGGTGAGGTCCGGCCCCCGATTGCTCAATACCGTTCTGTCAGTTCCTCGTTCGAAGCACCCAACAGGAAAAGAGCCCATGGGGACACTCGCTGATCGCCTCAACACCATGTCGGTGAAGGTCGTGTCGCCGGACGAAACCGTCCGGGTCGCCTTCACCGGCGGCGGTCAGATGCACGTGGAGTTCTCGCAGGGCTCGCTGGAGCGGCACAACGAGGCCTCGCTGTCGAGGCAGCTGTCGCATGTGTTCACCCAGACGCTGCGGCGGCGGAAGCGGGACATGGCGCGGATGTTGCGCGATCTGGTCGCCGAGATCGACGTCGACGAGGACGAGACCTTCAGCGGCGGTGGGGCGGCGCGGGACCCGGTGGTCTCGCATCGGGAACTCATGGAGACGGCGCTGGAGCAGATCACCGCGTTGGGGCGGTCGAGACGGGGTCTGGTGACCGCGCGGCTGACGCCGGGCGATTTCATGGACGTCCACGTGCGCAAGGGTTGTCTCGACCTGCACAGTGCGCAGGAGCTTCGCGTCGAGGTGCTCGCCGCCGTCGCGGCGGTGACCGCGGACTTCCGGCGGCAGGCCGCCGAACAGACCAACGATGGCAGTGGGAGGAGTTGACATGAACCAAGAACTTTCACTGCACGCCGAATCCCTCGTGGACTACGCGAGGGGAAGGGCGGGCGAGGCGATCACCGCCGAGGCGCTGCGCGGCTGGATCGCCGACATGAGGCTTCCGGAGGGCGTCATCGACGCGCTGCCGTTCGGAGCACAGGTGCGGCAGCGGTGGGACACCGCCGTCGACAACCGGGTCGCCGAGTTGGCGGGGGTCCGGGATCGGCTGGGCCACACCGCGTCCGGCCTGTTCAAGGCCGCCGCCGATTTCGAGCGGGCCGATATCGCCGCCGCCGTCGAGCTGGCCCGGACGGTCTGCGACGACGACCTGCGGCCGCTGTTGAACAGCCGGTTCGCGGGGCGGGTGGTGATGGCGACCGGGCCGGACGAGGCCGGTCCCCGGCTGGACTTCGCGGCGGTTCACACCGAAGGGGAAGTACCGACCACATTGGATCCCAATTTCGAGACCGACACCCCCGGACGGCCCCGGTTGCGGGCGCTGCGCGCCGAGCACCTGTCGACGCTGACGCGGGCCGAGGAGTTGCTGTCGGGGGCGCGGCGGCTGGATTTCAAGCGCCCCACCGAGTACCTGAACGAGTTGGAGAAGGTGCGCCCGGGCGCGCTGCGGACCCGGGCGGAGCTGGTGGCGATCGCGGCCAGCACGGTCGCGCAGTCCACCGCGGCGGCGGAGCGGCAGACCCGCCAGCTGAGCGAGACCTGGCGCGGCGGCGAAGCGTCGGTCGCGTTCGCCGGGCACGCCGAGGCCACGGCCGGGTACACCCGGGCGGTGGGCACCGAACTGGGTTGGCTGCGGGACCAGGGCGAGCGGTTGTGGCGCATCGTGGACGGTCTGCTGTGCGACGTGGCCGACGACGCCGAACTGGTCGTGGAGGCGGTCCAGGATTCCCGGATCGGCCGGATCCGGCAGGCCGTCGACCTGCTCGACGACGCCCAGGCGCACGCCCTCAGCCCGGACGGGGCCAGCGCCTGGGGCTGGTACTCCGGCGCCGATGTGGACACCGTGGTCCAGGTGCTCTACAAGCGGGTCTGGTACCTGTCCAACGCCTTCCGCGGCAGCGTCGACCGAGCCGGTCAGGCCGCCCAATCGCTGCTCGACAACGGTGAGCATCCCCCCGTGGCCGTCGCGTCGACCCCTCAGGACGGCGGCGACTGGACCACCCCGTGGTCCATTGGCGACCGTACTTGATTCCCTCCCTCAGCCTGGCAAGGAGCCCGAAGAGAATGACAGACATAAGTCTCGACAAGGACGAGCTGCGCGAGTTCGTCGACCTGATGCACGCCACCGCCCGCGAGATGCGACAGATCCGCCAGGCGCAGGCCACCGGATACGCCCAGGCCGACGGCAACCCGACCGCTGCGTATCGCAACGGCGTCAAGATGACCCTCGGTTCGGTCAACTACGCGCACTCGGGTCGCCTCGCCGGTGAGATCATCGCCGACCGGATCGCCGAGACCCTGGAGTTCGTCCAAAGTGTCGAGGAGGGCACCCAGGCGATGGGTGACTTCGTCGATCGGGTGCTGACCGAGCTGGGCGCCGAGGATTCCATCGCCGCCACCGAACTGGCCCGCATCGGCAACGACTTCCTGCCGCCGATGCGTCGCCGCGGCCGACCGTCCGACTCGGACACCGAAGGAGCGTGAACCGGATATGAAGAACCCCATCGACTTCGACGCGTCGGCCGAGTTCGGCGGGCTGGTCTTCGACCAGATCCGCCAGATCGCCGAAGCCGACCGCGACCACGCCTACGGCATCGACGAGCAGGCCGACGCCGCGGACGCGCTGATCAAAGCGGTCGACGACGCCATCACGGGTCTGGGCGACGGTTTCGGGAAGGTCAACCAGCCCACCCTGTTGCGGGCCACCGACGAACTCATGGCCGCCGGTGACCAGGCCGTCAGGGACGGTCAGGTCGAGCCCGGCATGATGATGGTGTTCCAGGGGAAGTCGGCGCGCGCCGCCATCACCCAGCTCATCAAGCTCGGCGAACGCAGCAAGGCGGGCGCGCTGCGCATCGCCGCGCAGCCGAGCACGCTCAAGGAGCTGGCCGGACAGGTGCGCCAGACCGACACCGAGATGGCCGCGCTGGCCGAGGACCGGCAGCGGTACCTCGACCTGGTGGCCGCCGATCCGGCCAGCCCGGACCTGCTGAAAGTCCCGGGCGTGACCCCCGGCATGGATCCGCAGACCGTCCGCCACGCCGTCAACATGGAGTACGACAAGCAGGCCCGCGACAAGATGCAGCTCAGCGTCAAGGGCTACTACGACCAGGCGTCCAAGCTGGAGGCACCGCAGGCTTATGAGGGGCCCAGGGTTCCGACCCCGGGTGACCGGCTGCTCGGCCAGGGCGACTTCTCCGTCTCCGGCGGGAGCATCGGGTCCGGTGGGCACAGCTCCCCCGGTCCGGATCTGCGCCGGGACGTGCCGACGACCTCGACCGTTTCGACCAGTGTGGACTACAACGGCTTTCGTTCCGGCAGCACCGGACCGGAACTGACCGGCCCGGCCAATCCCGTCACCACCGCGCCGGTCACCACCATCTCCGGCCCGCCACCGTCCACACCGGCCTCCAGCTCGGTGTTCGGCCCGGTCACGTCCGGCGGCCACTTCGTCCCCAACCAGTCGGTCACCCGGCCGGTGTACGGCAGCCGCACGACGCCGAAGTTCGGCCCAACCCGGCCGGTGTTGCGTCCCAACACCTCCGGCCTGGTGCGGCCGGTCATCGGCGAACGCCCCGGTAAGAGTCTCAACGCCTTCGGCCGTCCGCAGCAGCCCGTGGTGCGGCCCGGCGACGCGCGGACAATCGGCGCGCCCCGCACCGACCGGTTGAGCGGCCGAACCGTGCCACCCCGCACGATCACGGCCGATCCGCGCACCACCGGCCCTGCCCGGTCGTTGGCACCGCGCACAGCGGCGGCCGACGGACGCGTGTTCGGCGGGGCTCGCGGTGACCGGGCACTGACGTCACCGGCCCGCACCGCCGACGGGCGCGTGATCGGTGACACCCGAGCCGATCGGCCCGGCGTGCGAACGACACCGACGCGACCCCACACCGCCGACGGCCGGGTGCTTCGCTCCAATCCGACGTCCACACCGGAGTTCACGGTGCGCCGCGCCGAGTTCAGCCGCGAACCCCGGCTGCCGCACGGCGGCAACGACAACCGCGACGGGGCCGCGCTGCGCAATTCGCGTCCACTGTCGGCGACCCCGACCCCCACGCCGACACCCGAGCCGCGTGGAGTGGCCGCCGAGCGCGACGGTCACTGGTCGGTCGCCGCACCGCGCGACGTGACCGGCGCACCCACTGTCAACGGCGACTGGCCGGTGTCGGCCACGGTGCCGCCGGTGATTCACGGCGCCCGCGTCGAGACCACCCGCGCCGAATACGATCCCGGGCACTACGTCACCCCGCACAACCTCGGCAAACGACTGTAGAACCGTCGCCAGTGACCCGGCTGTCGCGCCTCAGCGCCGCAGCCGGGTCGCGCCGCTGCGCAGCAGCAGCCCGCACGCGGCCGGGATGTCGTGCAGTACATAGCGGACGAACAGTCGCCGTGGCTCGCTGCCCAGCCGGTGCAGCCACTCCAGGCCGCTGCGCCGCATCCAGTGCGGGGCCCGGCGTTTAGCTCCCGCGACGAAGTCGATCCCGGCGCCGCAGCCCAGGAACCAGGCCGCGGGCAGATACGGCGCCAACCGGGCGATGAGCCGCTCCTGTTTCGGGAAACCCAGTCCCACGAACACGATGTCGGGTTTGGCCTCGCACAGTTCGGCCACCAGCGACCGCATCGCGGCCTCGTCGCGGTCGAAACCCATTGGCGGGCTGCACGCGCCCGCCACCGTCAGGTCCGGGTAACGCTCCCGCAGTCGCGCCGCAGCCTGGCCAGCGGTGTCGCGGACCGGATCGCCGCCCAGCAGGAACACCCGGCGGCCGTGGCCAGCCGCCGCCTGCGACAGGCTCCACACCAGATCGCTGCCCGCGACCCGTTCCGGCAGCGGTCGTCCACTCAGACGCGACGCCCAGATCAGCGGCGCCCCGTCCGCGACCACCAGGTCGGCGCCGCGCACGTGGGCGCGGGCCTCGGGCACCCGGCGCGTCTGCCGGACGATATCGACGTTGGGGGTGACGATGCGTCCGCCCCGTCCGGCAAGCCACGCCTCGCCCACGAGGTCGATGACCTCGCCGGACGTCAACGCGTCGAACCGGATCCCGCCCACATCCACCCGCCGTGACCCCTTCAGCACACCGGTACAACGAGCCTGGCGGCGGTGCGGAAACGCCGAAACTCGCATGGGAACAAAGTTTTTTCAACTCTCATGGTCACAGGGCGTTTCCAAACACCTACCTCAGGCGGTTAAACAGGTAACGACAACAGGGGGCAGTTAATTAGATGACGGACGCGCGACGAACCAAGGTGTTGTTCATCGGCGGACTGGGCCGCAGCGGCACGACTCTGCTGGAGCGACTGCTGGGTCAGTTGCCCGGCGCGCTGCCGCTGGGCGAAGTGGCGCACGTGTGGGAGCGGGACGTGCGGGACGACGAGTCGTGCGCGTGCGGCTCGGCGTTCTCGGCCTGCGAGTTCTGGCAGCGGGTGGGGACCGCGGCCTTCGGCGGCTGGGACGCCGTCGACCTCGACCGGATCGCGGCGCTGCGCGACACAGTGGACCGGACCCGGCACATCCCGGCGCTCGCGTCGCGC
The DNA here is from genome assembly GCF_000024545.1 of Stackebrandtia nassauensis DSM 44728. Taxonomy (GTDB): domain Bacteria; phylum Actinomycetota; class Actinomycetes; order Mycobacteriales; family Micromonosporaceae; genus Stackebrandtia; species Stackebrandtia nassauensis. Next base: position 1,566,516 of record NC_013947.1, on the reverse strand, counting down.
AGACTCAAGACGCCGCAGCACACGCTCGTGTCCGAATACGTCTCCTACTACCAGCGGATCTACGCCGCCGCGGCGGCCGACTCCAAGGCCAAGGTCATCATCGACTCGTCCAAGCACGCCTCGCTGGCGTACTGCCTGCGCTGGTGCGAGGACATCGACCTGCGGGTCCTGCACGTGGTACGCGACGCGCGGGGAGTCGCGTACTCGTGGGCCAAGGCGGTGACCCGTCCGGAATCGTCCACTGGCGACCAGATGACCCGGTACTCGACGACGAGGGCGGCGCTGCTGTGGAACGCCCAGAACGCGGCGTTCAGTCTGCTGAAACGGCGCGACATCCCGGTGCGGCGGGTGCGGTACGAGAAGCTCATGACCGACCCGCGCGGCGTGGTGGCGCGGCTGGCGAAATGGGCCGAGATCCCGGTCGACGAATCGCAGCTGCGCTACATCGGCCCCGACTACGCCGACCTGGGGCCCAGCCACTCGGCGGCGGGCAACCCGATGCGGTTCACCGTCGGGCGGGTGCCGTTGAGCTACGACGACGCGTGGACCCACCAGCTGTCGCCGGTGCGGCGCCGGATCGTGTCCACACTGACCCGGCCGCTGCTGAGCAAGTACGGCTACACCGGTGCGGTTCCCAAACCCGAGACCGCGGAGGTCACGGTGGCCGCGCAACGCGCCCCGCGACAGGACACCCCGCCACCGACCCCGGACACGACCACCGACCACAACGCCGACGAGGCCGTCACCACCGGAGTGGGCAATGACTGAATGGCCGTCCATAGGGGTCGTGATCCCGACCCACAACCGGCCCGACCTGATGCGGGCGGCCCTGACTTCGGTACTGGCGCAACGTTATCCCGGGCGGCTTGGCGCGATCGTCGTGTTCGACCGCGCCAAGCCGGACACCACGCTGGAACAGGACGGCGACCGGCCGGTGCGGGTGCTGAAGAACAGCCGCACCCCGGGTCTGGCGGGGGCGCGCAACACCGGCATCGCCGCGCTGGACACCGATCTGGTGGCCTTCTGCGACGACGACGACGTGTGGCTGCCCGGCAAGCTCACCGCCCAGGTCGGCGCGATGGAACCGGCCACCGAGATGGCGACCTGCGCGATCAACGTCGCCTACCGGGGCCGGACCACGGCCCGGCTGGCAGGGGCGGCCAAGGTGTACCAGGCCGATCTGCTGCGGTCGCGCATGATGATGCTGCACTCGTCCACGTTCCTGTTGCGACGCTCGGCGCTGCTGGGCGGCCTGGGCATGGTCGCCGAGGACGCGCCCGGCAGCCAGAACGAGGACTGGGACCTGTTGCTGCGGGCGGCCAGGCGCGGACCGATCGTCCACGTCGACAGCCCCTACGCCAAGATCCACTGGGGAGACTCGCACTTCGAGACCCGTTACGACACCAAGATCTCCTCGTTGCGGTGGATGCTGCAACGCCACCCGGAACTGCACGGCATCCCGGCCGGGGCCGCCCGCGTCTACGGCCAGCTGTCGTGCTGGCACGCCGCCGTGGGCGACCGTGCGGCGGCCCTGCACTGGGCGGGCCGTGCCACCCGCGCCCAGTGGAGCGAACCGCGCGCCGTCATCGGCGCGGCGGCGGCGCTGGGCCTGGTCAAGGTTCCGACGGTGCTGAGCATGCTGCACGCCCGGGGCCGCGGCATCTAGCCTGGGCCGCATATGGTGGCCCGATGCCAATCGAGTGCTCGGTCTACTGGGCCCGGCCGGGTGACGCCCGGCCGGAACATCGGCGGATGTTCACCGGCGCCGAGCTGGCGCGCGCCACCGCGTACCGGCGCGCGATCGACACCGCGCGGTTCGTCGTGGGCTGCGCGCTGAGCCGTCTCGCACTGGGTGAACTGTTGTCGCTGCCGCCCGGCGATGTCCCGCTGCTGCGCGACTGCGCCGACTGTGGACAGCCGCACGGACGCCCCCGGCTGGCCGACGACAGCGCGCACGTGTCGGTCTCGCATTCGGGTGAGCACGTGGTGGTCGCCGTGACCCGTGCCGCTCCCCTCGGCGTCGACATCGAGCAGCACAAGCCACAGTCGGTCGACCTCGCCGAGGCCGTGCTGACCGAGACCGAACAGGCCGGGTTCTCGGCGCTGCCCAAAACCGAACGGGTCGCGGGTTTCTTTCGGTACTGGACCCGTAAGGAAGCCGTCCTCAAGGCCACCGGCGACGGACTGCGCGTCCCCATGACCGCGATCGAGGTCAGCGCCCCGCACTCCCCCGCCGCGTTGCTGCGCTTCGACGGCCGTCCCACGTTGCGGCTGCGCCTGGCCGATCTGAGCGTCGACGCCGAGCACTCGGCCGCGATCGCCGTCGAGACCACGGACCCGCCAACGATGACCCATGTAGACGGACGCGTCCTGCTCGCCGCGGTGTCGTGACCGTGGCAGCATGGCGCCGTGCTCTATGGACCAACTATTGACGACACGATGACCATGGGATGCGTCTGTTCTGCCCGCAGAAAGGTTTCAGCCCATGAAGATCCTCAGGATCGCCGCCAAAGCGATCCTCGGCATCGGCCTGGCCACGGCGATCGTGGTGGCGATCCCGTCCGTGGCTTCGGCCAACGAAGTCGAGCCGCGCGCCAAACTCTCGCACTCCCAGGCGACCGCGAAGTTCCGCGACGCCGGGATCACCTGGAGTTCCAGCGGCAACTGCTCCGACCGCAACAACCCCACCTGCACGTCCTTCGAGCAGATCCGCTCGGAGACCGTCGCGGGTGTCATCACGCTCAAGAGTGCCAGCGGTTGCGCGATCCGCCTCACCGGCGGCACCGAGACCGGACACGCGTCCGGCACCTACAGCCACTGGAACGGTTACAAGGTCGACTTCGCCCTGTCGACCTGCCTGAACAACTACATCCAGCGGTTCACCTACATTGGTGGCAGCAAGTGGAAGTCCGGTAGCGGCAACATCTACTACAAAGAGGGCAACCACTGGGATGTCCTGTACTACAACTGCGGCGGCTGCCGCTAGTCGAGCGTGACGGCCTGCGCCACATGGCCGTCGACGCCGACGGTGGAGGTGGCGGTGAACAGCGAGTTGAGCACCGCCTCCTCCACGCAATCGAGTGTGGACTCGAACAGCGGGCTCAGCCGCGCGTCGTCCACCGTCTCGCCCTCGATGCTTGTGGACAGTGCCAGTCCGTAGTCCCCGCTGCCGTTGCTGTAGGACGCGCCGACGCGTCCCAGCGCGTAGACGCCGCGTCGGGCCAGCCGGTTCAGCTGCCGGGCGTCGAGCCTCGCGTCGCAACCGATCACGACGACACAGGAGCCGTCCGCCTCGGCGCGGGGCGCGTCGATGACCCGGCCGCCGATCCGCAGTCGGCCACCGAAGTTCGCCAACACCAGCGCGCCGACGCTGACCCGGGTGCCACCGAGGTCCACCAGCCGCGAGGAGGTGCCGATCCCGGCTTTGAAACCCAGCGCGGCCATGCCGGTTCCGGCGCCCACGCAGCCTTCGGGCACCGGCCCGGTCGCGGCGGTCGCGATCGCGGACAGCACGTCCTCCCGCTGGACCGGGCGGGCGCGGATGTCCGACAGGTACCCGTCGTTGCATTCGCCCACGACCGGGTTGAAGGACCGGACCCCGGCGCAGTCGGGGCGGGCGAGCATCCAGTCGACCAGCGCGTCGGCGGCCCGAAACGCCGACAGTGTCGAGGTCAGCACGATCGGCGATTCGACGACACCGAGCTCGGCGACCTGTGTGGACCCGATGAACTTGCCGTACCCGTTGCCGCTGAAGAAACCGGCGGGCAACGGCCGCAGCGGGGTCGCCCCCGCGTCGATCGCCGTCACTCCGGTGTGGACGTCGGGTGGTCGGCGGATGGTGGTGTGCCCGACCCGGATTCCCGGAACGTCGGTGATGGCGTTGTGTTCCCCGGTGTCCCCGTCGCCCGGCGCGAGCCCGAGGTCGCGTGCCCGTGGCATGTTCAGTACCGCAGCAGCGAGTCGACCCGCAGGTCCTTCAGCAGGTCCTGCGCGCCCAGGTAGGTCAGTTCGATGACGGCCAGGCAGGCGGTGACGGTGCCGCCGAGCTCTTCGACGAGTTTGGCTCCGGCGCGCATCGACTCGCCGGTGGCGATGACGTCGTCCACCAACAGGATCCGTTCGCCGGACGCGATCGCGTCGGTGTGCATCTCGACGGTCTCGGTGCCGTATTCGCCCTTATAGGACGTGGACGAGGTGGCGCGCGGCAGTTTGCCCTTCTTGCGGATGGGCACCAGCGGCAGCCGCAGTCGCACCGCCATCGGCGCGGCCCACAGGAAGCCGCGGGCGTCGAAGGCGGCGATCTTGTCCCCGCCCAGGGTCCGGGCCGTCTGGCACAACAGCTCGACGGAGTGGTCGAACGCCGCCGGCGCGGCCAGCATCGGCGTGATGTCCTTGAAGGACACTCCGGTTATGGGGAAGTCTTCGACCGCGGTCACGTAGTCGTTCAGGTCCATCGGTGCTCCTCGGCGTGGTGGTGCCGCAGTGGTCACTGCGGCACCACCTTAGTCGGCCTATGCCGGGGCGACCTCGCCGGTGACGGGGCCCTCGTGCGGCTCCGGCGCGAGGCGCGGCCGGGGTTCGCGGCTTGTCCACCAGCCGAAGAACGTGGCCAGCACCGTGGCTCCCAGCAGTATGCCGGGGACGAACGGGATACCGGAGACATGTTCCGTTTCGGGGACGCTGAGCCGGATCAGCGGGTCACCGATCATGATGCCGACGAACGCCTGCGGGAAGTACAACGGCACCGCCAGCACCGCGGTGGCGGCGACCCTGCCGCTCCATTTCGCGGCCTCGCTGAGGCCGCCGTCCCGGCGGCCCCACTGGATCACCGCGACCAGGTACACCGACAGCGGGCCCAGGGCCAGCGCGCTGACGGGCAGGTTGACGGCCAGGACCGTGCCGGACTGCGCCAGCCAGTCGATCACGGCCATGATGACGATCGGCGGTGCGAACAGCGCCGACGCGTGGGCCACCGAGAGCCGGGGGCGGCGCGCCGCCCACACCGCGCCGACGGCCAGGGCGATGAGACTCAGGCTCAACACCCACCACACCGACGGCAGCCAGGTCGCGGACCGACTCGAACCCGTGTCGTAGCCCCCGGGTATCCGGGCCTGGGTCAGGACGGCGGGCGCGCTGTAGGCGGCGAACACGGTCACCGCGATCAACGCGCGCCGCTCACGGGTGGACGAGAACCCGCGCGAGCCGCGCGGTGCCGGGAGCAGCCAGGCCGCGACGGCCAGGGCTCCCGCGATCCCCGCGGCGATCAGGAAGGCACCGACACCGGTGAACTCGATCCGGTCGACGACCACGCCGACAACGGCGAGGCTGGCTCCGAATCCCAGGCTCGGCACCACCATCCAGGGACGGTTCGACCGGGCCAGTGCCAGACCGAGTGCCGCCAGCACGATCGCCCAGTGACCAGCCTCGCGCAGGTCCACCATCGTGTCGTCCGACAACACGGGCGGCAGTGCACTGAGGACGAAGGCCCAGGTGAGAATGCCGACGACCACGAACGCGAGCCCGAGGTAGCGGCGAAACGCGACGGCGGCGACGGGTTCGGCCGTTTCCGGGGTGGACTCGGCGGCCGCCTTGGCGGGCGCGGTCGCACGGCCCGCGACCGCGGTGGCGAAGCGTCCCGAGCTGATCAGGTAGCCGACGGCGAAACCGCTGGCGGCGAGCAGTCCCGGCATGATGAGCGTCGTGGCGCCCAGCACCGCGCCGGGCAGCGAGGCGTCGACGACCCCGGCCTGACCGGCCCCCGTGTACAGGTCACCTCGCAGGGTGTGCGGGAACCACAGCAGGGCCTGCGAGAAGTCGAGCTGCCCCAGGTTCCCGAAGTCGGGGGTGATGTTGTAGCCGAATATCGAGCTGGCGTCGTCCGTGGTGGCTCCGATGAAGGCGTAGGACATGCCGATCAGCACGGTGAGTCCTTCGAACAGGACGGCCGCGCCGCCGAGCCCCAGCAGCCACGCCGCCGTGCCCCGCCCGCGCTTGGCGAGCCGGAAGACGAGGGCCGCCAGCGTCCCGAAACCCAGCACCCACACCAGGTACGGCAGCGCCTCGTAAAGACTCCAGGACGGCCCCACCTTGTCGCCGACCAGCAGCACCATGGTGCCCACCACCAGCAGTACCGTGGCCGCCGTGACGATCGCGTTGCCACGACCGTCGTGCCGCAACGAGGTCGGGGCGATCCGTCCGAAGTGGCGTCCGATCTCGCACAGGACCAGTGCGAAGACGACGACGGCGACACCGCGCAGTTCGGGGACACCCGTCTCGCTGGTCATGACGCTTGTCAGAGTCGAGGCCAGTCCGCACACGGCTCCGACGGCGACGAGCATGAGCACTCGTCGTATCGTGCTTCCGAGGTTCGGCAAGAGTTCACTCCATCCTTTGGGGATTCTGTTGGGGTCTTCCACCGGCGGCGATGCCGCGAGGCTGAGCGCGTACCGCAGCTGCGCCCACCGGCGGTGCAGCCGACCGCGTTCGTCGTCGTGGCGAATGGCGTACAGCTCTCCCGCCCACTCGCGTGCCTGGTCGTCGCGGATGTCGGCGGGCCACCGCGCGGCGGCGATCTTCAGGAACCGTTGCGAGACCACATCGATGACACTCATGCCGGGCTCCCCTCCTGCGCTATGCCCGGCAGTCGTGACAGCCGTTGGTACATGGCGGTCAGTTCCCGGCGGGCCGCGACGGTTCCGTCGGGTGTGAGCCGGTAGTACTTGCGGGCCGGGCGACCGGCCTGGCTGGCGTCGACGTCCTCCCAGCACGCCTCCAGCCACTCGGCGCGTTGCAGCCGCACCAGGATCGGGTAGAGCGTGCCGGACGGCAGTCCGGTGGACTTCATCAGTTCGAGGCCATAGTGGTCGGCGTCCGGGGATTCCATAAGGGAACCCAGCACCGTTGCCACCGCGGCGGTCACCTTCACTTTCTGACTCATACCCGGAATCCTACATAGGTCTTCTTAGTTTTGCTACATAGGTCTTGAACAGGGAATGTATAGACGATTTGCCACTATATAAAGATGATCTATACTTGCCGGATGCGTGAGCCGACCTTCCACATCCTCACCGCGCTGGCCGACCAGCCGCGGTACGGGTACGACATCATCCAAGAGGTGTCTACTTTGTCCAACGGACGGGTGAGCCTACAGGCGGGCACCCTGTACGCCGCCCTCGATCGCCTCACCGACGAGGGGCTCATCCACGCCGACCGCGAAGAGGTGGTGCGGGGCCGCCTGCGCCGCTACTACCAGCTCAGCGACACCGGTGGCGCGGCGCTGCGGACCGAGATCGCCAGGATGCGCGCCGACGCCGAGGCCGCCGAGGCCCGGCTGCGCCGACCCGGAACGGCCCGACCACAGGTGGCGTCATGACCGAGAATCCCGACGCGACAACGGAAACCGAGACCGAGACCGAGACACCATCCGAACTGGAGCGCCGGTTCCGGCGGCTGCTGCGGGCCTATCCGTACTGGTACCGCCGCCACCGGGGCGAGGAACTGCTGGGCACGCTGCTGGACGCCTGCGGCGAAGACCAGGACCGTCCCTCTCGGCGGCAGCGTCGCGACATCCTCCGCAGTGGACTCGCGTGCCGGTTGCGGGTGCGCGGTGGCAAGGCCGGTGTGGTCCTGGCCGTCTTCCTCGCGCTCATGGCCGCCGTTGCCGGTTCCTGGATCGGCGCCCGGCTGGGCTGGGTCGGGGCACCCGATCCGCCCAGCGCCGCCGAGGCGACCGCCGTCGCCGCCGAGGCCTTCGACGGCCGGAAACCCGACGAGGTCCACGGCGACGACGCGCCGTTCGCCCACGGCATGGAGTACGCGACGCTGACCAAGAGCGACTTTGGACAGTGGACGGAGCTGGCGGTGTTCGGCGGCGACTCGTACCGACGCGCCCACCAGGTCGCCAGCTACGAGAAGTCGCTGTCCGGGGAGGAGTGGGCGGCGATGACCGCGCGGGTCACCGCCAACCTTGAGGCGGCGGGCTGGCGGGTCACGTACGAGGACCGCACCGACGGCGACACGGATTTCGGTACGGTGACGGCGGTTCGCGACGGCCAGGTGGTGACCGTCGACGGAGCCGATGACTGGCCGGACGTCGGCCCGTGGATCGAGGTGACGGTCGTCCACACCGTCCCGGCCGGTCAGTCGGCGGGACTGGTCGTCGGTGCCGGGCTGGGTCTGCTCGCCGGTTGGCTGTTCGGCGTCCGGATCGCCTGGCAGTGGACGGTGGTCACGCCGAGACGACGCACCCTGGCGATGGGTCTGTTGTTCACGTCGATGCCGTTCGGCTTCGGGATACTCCTGATCGCCGTCGCGGCCTCGGGGCTGAGCCTCCAGGCGGCACCGACCGACATCGTCCAGCCACCGTGGTACCCGCTCATGAACCTGCCGTTTCGGCCACTGTGTCTGATCACGGCGGTACTGGTGCTGGCGGCGGTCCTGGTCGCGATGCTGCCGGGACGACGCGCCGACCCGCGGGTCGGCCCCGCGCGGCAGGACGCCGCGATCGGCTGAGCGAAGCGGGGCCGTCCGCGCGACCTGCCAGGTGTGGGCGGCCCCGTCACTCCGCTTAGGACAGGGCTCCCTGCCGGAAGGCGATGGCCACCGCGTGAGCGCGGTTGGCGGCGCCGATCTTGTCGAAGAGTCGACGCAGGTGAGTCTTGATCGTGTGTTCGCTGACGAACAGCTCGCGGCCGATGTGCTCGTTGGACTTCCCCTGGGCCGCGCAGTTGAGGATCTGGTACTCCCGCACCGTCAGCTGCTTCCCGTTGATGCTCGGCAGCTGGTCGCCCCGGTAGTAGGCCGAGGTACGCGGCCCGATCCCGCGTGGTTCCGCCCCCGGCTGGGTGGTGAGCGTGCGTCCGTAACCCCGTGCGGGCTGGTCGGTCATGGTGTGGCCGTACCCCCGTGCCACCGGTATGACCGCCCCGTTCTTCTGGGTGACCGTGCCGGTCAGCCCGGGCACCAGGTGGCCGGTGTTCTGCCGTGGCGCGGGATCACCCACGCCGCGGGCGGCTCGCACCGCGACCTGAAGCTGGCGGAGGTCCGCGTCCGGGCACGGCCCGTAGCTCGAAGCCCTCGCGACCCGGTAGGCGGCGGTCGCCACCCACATCCACGGGTCTTCGTCCGTAGCGGACGGACACTCCTGTGCGATTGGTGAGGAAGTTTCCCTATTAGCCATCACCTAGCTCCCCTCTGAAGCGTTGTGCTTGATGTGGCGTTACTGAACTATGGCACGTATCTCACACAACGTCAACACGTAGAGTAGGATAAATTCAACGCAGGCGAGAAGAATTTATCCATTCACACGGAAGCGTGAGATTGGATCCTCCGGAAGGAACCAACGCCATGGCGCAGAAGAACGGACCCACGCTGAGAGCCCAGTGGCTGGGCGCCAGGCTCCGCGAACTGCGGGAAGCCAAGAAGGTCAAGACCACCGACGCCGCCGAGTTCCTGCAACGACACCCCGGCACCTTTGGACGGTTCGAGAGCGGCGTCTATCCCATTCCGACTTCGGATGTACTGCAACTACTCGACCTGTACGCGGTCTCCGACATCAACCAGCGCGCCGAACTGGTGCAACTGTCCGAAGAGGTGGCCCAGCGGGGCTGGTGGGACGGCTACAAACCGCATCTCAACAACAACTTCGCCGACTACGTCTGGCTGGAGAACCGGGCCCACACCATCCACGTGCTCGACATCAACGCCGTCCCCGGTCTACTGCAGACGGCGGACTACGCCAGCGCGCTGATAACCCATGGCCCGCAACAGGAAGAGCTCGACAGCAAACGGCTCATCGAAGCCCGGCTGATCCGCAGCCGGATCCTCACCGGCAACAAGGCGCCCCGGGTGCGCTTCCTGGTCCACGAATCGGCCCTGCACCAGCGGGTCGGCGAGCACGCCATCATGGCGGCCCAATTGCAGAAACTGCGCGACCAGCTCAACGCGAGCCTGATCGAATTGCGGATCATTCCACTCGAAGCCTGGGGACACACGGCCGCGGGAGCCTGGGGCGGATTCACCATCTTCGAACTGCCGGAGCCATATCCCGACGTAGCGTGTACCGAGACCATGGCGGGCACTCTTTATCTCGAATCCCCGGACATCGATGGCTTTACTAGGACATATGATGCGCTGTGGACTAAAGACGCGCTCGATTCGACCAGAACGGTCAAGCGCATCAACGCATTGCTTAAGGAACTGTCGCCATGACCAGCCACAACATCGCGCGCCGCCTCCTCACGCTCGACCAGGCGGCGTGGCGCAAAAGTATCCGCAGCTCCTCAAGCGGTAACGGCAATTGTGTCGAAGCCGCGAGCATATCCACAGTGGTAGCGATTCGGGATTCCAAACTCGCCGCCACCGTTGGTTTCCCGGTCCTCACAGTGGACCGCGAGGACTGGACCGGGTTTCTGACCACCGTCCGTACCACAGCCTGACCGCGAAAAGCACCACTTCGCACCGTCCGGTGTAGTTAAATTTCCCCACGGAATAGTTTCGGGGGGAGATATGACAGAACCACGCACCGACCCAATGAGCACGACGCCCACCCCTGCCCGGGAAATGAACGGGCTCGCGGTGGCATCGTTCTCGGTCGCCATGGTGGGATTGTGCAGTCCACTGGGGATTCTTGGGCTGATCATGGGCTATGTCGCTCGTGGACAGATCCGGGAACGCAACAACAGCGGTGAGGGTCTCGCCAAGGCCTCGATCATCCTGGGATGGATCTCGATCATCGCGTTCATCCTGTTGCTGGTCCTGGGCATCGCGGGCGGCATCTTCGCCGCGATCTCCGAGGGCGAGTGGGGCAAGAACTACAACTGACCGACGCGCGCGGCGTGGCCGCCGTCCGGAATACCGGACGGCGGCCACGGCCGTGTGGACGGCTCAGTCGCCGGTGCCCGGCTCGCGCCACATCGGGTGCAGCCGGGGGCCGTCGTCGGGCAGCGCGATGTCCGGCTCGCGCTGGACGAAACCGTGCCGGGCGTACAGGTCGCGGCTGCTGGGCGTGCTGGCCTCCAGGTACGCCGCCTGACCAGCGGCGTCGGCGGCGGCCAGCCGGTGCCGCAGCAGCGCCGAACCGACGCCCTTGCCCCGATGGTCGGGGACGACGCCCATCGAGGAGAGGTAGAGGTGCGGCTTGTCGGGGTGGTGCTCGGCGATCAGCCTGGTCACGGTGGCCACCCGGTCCAGGCCGGGGACGCTGGCGCTCAACGCGGCGACCTCGGCGGCCAGTTCGGCCGGACGCTTGGCCGAGTCGAAGGTCTGCCAGATCGACACGCCGACGATGCGGCCCTCGTCGGTCACGGCCAGCAGCACCTCGTCGTGTTTGAGGGCATCGGTGACCATGTACTCGACGTAGGTGGCGTCGAGCTTCTCCCGTCGCGCGGGATCGGAGGTCACCCAGCGCACCACCGCCTCGTCGGCGAACGCCTCCCGTTGCGCCGCGATGATCCGCTTCTTCTCGGCTTTGGTTCCATAACGCTGTTCCGTTCGCATCGCCGTTTCTCCCCTTCGGTCCGTATCTTTGGGTGTCATAGCGAATGTTGACGTGGTGACAGCCAGGCTGACAGGAATTTCGTCACACGATTGGCCGTGACGAAAAGGAGGAGCGATGCGTTGCGCGCACTGCGATCGTCCGGTGGAGCGCGGAGTGCGGGGACGGCCGCGCCGCTACTGCGGCCGGTCGTGCCAGGCGCGGGCCTACCGGGCCCGACGGGACGGCACCGCTCGGACCGTCGCGCGTGCGCCGGGCGGCACCGGCCGAGTGGTCAGCGGCCGGGTGGACCGGGAGGCGGCGGTGTCGGCGGCGATCGCGCTGGCCGACGCGGAGGGGCTGTCGGCGGTGTCGATGCGGCGGCTGGCAGCCCGGCTGGACATCGCGATCGTGACACTGTACCGGCTGGTGTCCAGTAAGGACGCGCTCGTGTCGATGATGATGACGCGGGTGCTGGGCCAGTACCAGCCGCCCGCGGCACCGCCGCCGGACTGGCGATCGCGGCTGCGCCATGAGGCGCGGCAGGAGTGGGAGATGTACCGGCGGTACCCGTGGATGCTGCCGATGCTGGCCACGGCCCGGCCGCCGCTGGAGGGCGAGCTGCTGGCGGCCATCGACCGTTCGATGGCGGCGCTGTACGCGCTGGACGTCGACCACCGCACCGCCATGGCCGTGTACCTGGTGGTCGACGGGTTCGTGCAGGGTGCCGCGCAGCTGTTGATCACCGAGGCGGAGTCGGTGCGCGACACCGGGATGGGCCAGCGGGCATGGTGGCAACAGCAGCAGCGGCGGATGGCGGCGGCCATCGACTCGGGCCGGTACCCGTGGCTGACGGCCCTGGCCGCCGACGACATCGGCCAGGGCATCGACCTGGATGAGTGGTTCGCGTTCGGTCTGGAGCGGGTGCTGGACGGCGTCGCGATCTGGCTGGAGCCTCGCGGGGTCCACCATCCTCCTCCCCTACTTTGACCGTAGACGCCAGGGGCTGAGTCCAGGCTTAACTGGCCTGATGACGTCCTAAGCCAGCGGTGTCAGAAGCCAGCGGCGGTAGGCCCAGGACGCCGCGCGCCATGCGTTCGGCCAGTTCGACGTCGTGGGGCTCCTGGCCCGCCAGCAGTACCATCAGGCCCTCCAGCGCGCCCAGGTACGCCGTGGCCGTCGCCTGCGGCGGCGGGCCTGGCGGGATCGAGCCGTCGGCGCGGCCCTCGACGATCCACTGGGCACAGTTGTCCAGGAACTCCCCCGCCAGGTCCATGATCGCGCGCCCCACCGGGTGCTCGCGGCCCGCGAACTCGATGCGCAGCGTCATCATGACCCGGGCCACGTTGCGGCGGCAGTAGATCGCGTGTCCCCGCGCGATGGCCAGCAGGATCTCGGCCGGGGCGGACAGCCGCTTCGCGGGTTCCTCCACTTCGGCCGTCCAGGTCTGGTCGACCCAGGCGACCACGGCCAGCGCCAGTTCCTCCTTGTTGGCGAACTGGTGGTACAGGGCGCCCCGGGTGTAACCCGCCTCGGCGGCGACCTTCGCCAGCGACAGGCTGCCGTAGCCGTACTCGGACAGGCCGCGCGCCGCCGCCTCCAGCAGTGCGTCGCGGGTGCGGGCGCGGCGTTCGGCCTGGGTCGGTCGGGTGTCGTCGGTTGGTGGTGTCATCCTCGCCATCATAACTAACATACAGACACGTATGTATGTTAGTTTCGCCGATATGGAGACCACCACTCTTCCCGAAGCCCCGGAATCGATCCGGGCCATCAGCTCCATCCCCGACCCCGACTACACCGACACCTACACCCACGAGGCCGCCGACGCGTCCGACTGGACGCCCGAGGAATGGGCCCGCGTCTGCTTCAACGAGATCGCCGGATTCAAGGCCTGGCTGATGTGGCGCTTCATGCTGCGGATGAAGCTGCGGTGGTGGAAGTCCTCCGGCACCATCTGCGGCTGGCGGATCGACGGTCAGGGCCCCGACTGGATCCGGCTGGAGTCCGACGGCCACCGCTTTCACGGCAACCTCGTCTATCGGATCACCGACGGGCAGGCGCAACTGGCCACGATCGTCAAGTTCAAGCGCCCCGAGATGGCGGTCAAGTGGCAGAAGCTGCAACCCACCCACAACGGCGTCGTCCCCAGCCTGGTGGCCGAGACCCACAAGCGGCTGCGGGACAAGGCGAGCTGATCAGCCCCGGTCGATCTCCCGCACCGGAACCTCACCCAGCCCGAAGGACTCGGTGAGCCGGTCGATGACGATGCGGCCCTCGATGGCGCCACAGCTGAACAGGTCGATCGCGACCAGGTTCTCCTCCGGCCAGGTGTGCAGGCTCAGGTGCGACTCGGCCAGGATCAGCACCAAGGTGATGGCGCCGTTGGGAAACACGACGTGGCTGTCTTTGAGGACGTGGCCCCCGGCGGCCTCCACCGCCGAGCGGGCCACCGACTCCAGGGCGGCGGCGTCGCCCAGCACCGGACTGTCGCCGTAGGTCGCGTCCACAAGGTACAGCTTCTTGGGGGTGTACGCCTCCAGCTTGCGCAGCCGGGCGAACTCGCCGTCGACCTGGTCGGTGCGCTCGGCGATGAACGCCGCCAGCGCGTCCACACTGGCCAGCGAGTCCAGGTTCAGGTCCTCGGCGGCGACGTCGACGCCGTACCGGTCGTGGACGGCCCGCAGCAACCGGACGCCGCTGATCGAGTCCAGCGCCACCGGCTCGTGCAGCAGCGGCACGTCGAACGGTATGTCGCGCAACTCATCGCGGCCGGTGACCTCGACGAGCAGCGAGCGGATCTCCTCGGCGATCATGTTCCCGTGTCTACTTTCACCCATGCGGCCAGCTCTCCGTCCGCTTCGGACACCTCGTGCGTGAAGATCGCGTCGCCCTCGCGGGTGGCCTCGGCCCGGTAACCGGCCGCGATGAGGGCCAGCCGCAGCGGCAGGTTGCGTTCGTTCACCCGCAACGGAACCCACACGAACCGGGCATCCGCGGCCCGGGTCGCGCCGCCCAGCCACGACAGCACGGCCTCGATGACGCCGCGTCCCATGGCCCGGCAGGACATCATCACCAGTTCAGCCTCCCAGGCCGAGCCGCGCGCCACCACCACGCCGCCGATGATGCCGTCGTCGCCGAAGCGGTCGCGCAGGTTCACGCACACCACGGTGTGCTCGGAGGAGTTGAGGCGATCGGCGAACTCGGTCTCCGACAGCGCAGTGGTGCGCGAGTTGAAGCGGCTGGTGCGCCGCGACAGTTCGGCGAGCCGGGGAACGTCGGCGGTCGTCGCCGGACGGATCGTGATCTCGGTGCGGCAGTAGCGCTGGAACGCCTCCTTGCTGCCGGTGAACTCGCGCGAGACCCGTTCGCGTTCCTGGGCCTCCTGGTAACTCTCGGCGCGCCGCCGGGCCTCGGGGGTGACGGTGGCGGGGCTGAACTCGGGCCAGTCGAGGGCACCCGCGATGTCGTCGGGCGACAGCACCAGCACCTCGGGCAGCGCGGCGGCGACCTCGGTGCGCTCGTAGGGGTCGTCGTCGACGAACGCGAAGGTGTCCAGCCCGATGCGCAGCTTGTCGGCGATGCGGCGGATCGAGTCGGACTTGACCCCCCAGCCGAACTGCGGGTACACGAAGGACACGCCGAGTCCGAGTCCGTCCAGGACGGTGCTGGCCGAACCGGGCGGGTTGCGGCTGGCGATCGAGTTGACGATGCCGCGCCCGTGCAGGGTGCGCAGCACGGCCAGGACGCCGTCCCGGGGCCGCAGGTCGTCGGACTCCAGGAACACTCCGTCCACAAGGGTCCGGTCGAGGTCCCACACCACGCATTTGATCATCACGGCGCGAGCCGCTTCCGCATGGTCAGGTGGACGGCCTCGAAGTCGAACTTGCGGTACAGCGCCCGCATGGCGAGGTTGTCGGCGTGGACCTTGCCGACCAGCTCGTCGATGCCGTCGGCCCGGCAGCGGGCGATCACCTCGTCCAAAAGCCGTTCGCCGGTCTCGGCGCGCTCGGGATGCTCGGCCACCGCCAGCGAGCGGAAGTTGCCGTAGCGGGCGCCGGTCAGCGAGTTGGTGCGCCGCGACAGCCAGGCCCAACCCAGCGGCTCGGTTCCCGGTTGCCCGGCCACCAGCGTGATCTCCCCGGCCTTGCCCAGCGAGGAGCGGACCCGTTTCTCGTGCACGGCCGGGTCGGTGATCGCCTCGTCTCCGAAGGAGATGCGTGCGATGTCGATCTCGAACCCGACTATGCCCGGCAGGTCGGATTCCTCCGCTTCGCGGATCACCTGGGACATGACCATCCTTTCATCGTGGCGTCAACGGCAGCGGGCGAAACGTGGTGGCACCGCATTCGGGGCAGCCGGCGGCCTTGAGCTCGGCGATGCGGGCGAAGCGCTGTCCGGGTCCGACAGGCTGGACGGTTTTACAAGCGGCGCAACGGAAACCGCGAACCGACTCGGTGCGGTTGTCGGCGGTGTACAGCGGACCGTCGAAGTCGCCGTCGATGCTGGGGGCGGCACCGTCGACCGTCCGAAGGTGATAGAGGTGGCTGGTGCCGCCGAGGATCCCGGCGCCGAGGTACTCGTTGAAGTTGGGGACGAGGCTGCGCACCGCCAGGCCCATCCCGGCGATCAGCGCCTGCACCGCGACGGTCTCGGCGGGGCGCCTGCCGCCGAAGGAGAACAGCAGGTGCTGTCCCGGACGGGGCTCCAAAGCGGACACCGCGCGCGACAGGAACAGTTCGGCGCCCGCCAGCGTGTAGGGCGGGTCGGTCAGCGCCACCGCGAAACCCTCGCGCAGCGCCTCGGGCAGCGGCCGGGTCGCGTCGTGATGGACGGCGGTCAGGTCGGTGCCCAGTTCGCGGGCCTGGGCGGCGATGTAGTCCAGCAGCGCCTCGTCGACGTCGACGACGGTCATCGGGCCGATCGGCAGTCCGACGGACTTCGCGACCATGGCCACGGCGAGGCTGGTCAGGTCGTCGTCGCCGATGAAGATCATGGGTTTGGCCAGCACACCCAGCTTCGACAGCAGCATCACCCGACGCAACTTTGTGTCCACAGTGCAGTGGGCCTGGTCGAGTTCCATCCGGGCGCCCGGCATCCGCTCGGCCACCCCCGAGAGCTCGTCGGCGAGCTCGTCCAGTTCGGCGGGCACCGTGATCCCGCGTCCGGCACAGGTGGGGCAGTCGCCGGAGTCCAGCCAGGTCTCCGTCCCCATCACCATGCGCCCCACCTCGGTCAGCCGCACCGGCCGCTGCGTGTCGACGATGCCGCGTTTGCGCAACTCGTTGCCGATGGCGGCCACGATCGGGACCGGCAGTTCCACATGACGGCTCAGCTCCCGCACGGCCACCGGCTCGTGCCTGGCGATCGCCCGCAGCACGTCCACCACACCCCAGGCCCCTTCAGCGAGGTCGACGGCGCGCGCCACCTGGGTGGCGATCTCGTTGACGTCACGACGGTCGATGACCCGGCTCCTGTCTGGTGTGGATGCCGCACTGTCGGCACAGGTCACGACGGTATACGAGCGCGACGCGCCACACGCGGTAGGCCTACCGCGTGTGGCGCGCGCTTCCCCGCGTGTTCGTCCTAACGCCTGCCGTACACGAGCCCGCGCAACAGCACCTCGGCCGGGCCGCGTCGCCCGGCCCTCTCGAAGAGGTAGGCCGCCACGACGGTGACCAGCCACAGCCCGATGCCGAACGCCGCCATACCGGCCCGCGACAGCTCACCGCCCAGGCCGAAACCCCACGCGGCCAGCAGCGGCGCCATCAGCACCGAGTGCGTCAGATAGCCCGACAGCGAACGCTTCCCCAGCGCGGTGATCGCCAGGACCGGCCCGCCGCGAGCGGCCCGCGACGACAGCCAGTGCGCCAGCAACCCGAACAGGCCCACGTATCCCAGGCCCCCGGCCAGGCCGGAGCTCCACTGCAGACCGAACAGCAGCAGCCCGTAACCGGACTGATGGATATCGCTGGCGGTGTAACCGGACAACGCGACCGGCAGCGAACCGCACAGCCCGAAACCGATCCCGCCGATCGCCATCGCGTACAACAACCGCAGGTGCCGTCCCGGTTCCTCCAGCACCCGGCGCCGGGCCGCCAGCATCCCCAACAGGATCGCGGTCGGCATCACGACACCGAAACCGTTGACGCCCAACAGGAACAGCCAGCTGATCAACCGTCCGGCGCCCGCGACCAGCCAGCTGCCGTTGTCGACCCCGAACATGCTCTCGGGCGCGTCCGCCCCACCCGACGAACCGCTCGGCGGCTCGGTCGTCACCAGCGCCACCGCCGACGACGCGAACAGAACCGCGAGGATGAACCCGCCGATCCCCGCCCACACCAGCAACGTGCGATCGCTCCGCTTCAGGAACAGCCCCACCAGGACCAGCCCGATCAGCCCGTAAGCGGCCAGCACCTCCGACCCCAGCAACAGCGCCGCGTGCACGAACCCGAACCCGAACAGCCACCACCCCCGCCGCCGCAGCAACCGCCGCACCCGGGACTCCTCAACCCCGGCCCCACGCTGCCGGGTGGCCAGCTGCGTGATGCCGTACCCGAACAGGAACGCGAACAGCGGATACGAGCGGACGTCCACGAACACCGGCATCAGGAACCGGGTCACGGAGTCCACGGTGGAGTCGGAGACGAGTCCGGCCCCGTACAGGTGCAGTCCGGTATTGGACAAAACGATGAACAGCAACAACATCCCGCGCGCGAAATCGGGAGCGAAGGCACGTTCCGACAGCGCCGTCGGCCCTCTGAGCGTGACGGGGGTGGCTTGGGTGGTCATGGGTCGAGCCTTTCGGGGATTATCTCTGAACGTGGTTCAGTAATTTAATCCCGAATGCTACTCGGAGATATATGCTGTCGGCAAATGAACGATCATGACGAGCCCGCCGACCCGCACGCGGCGACCACCCGGATCCTGCGACTGCTGTGGGACTCCCCGGACCGCCCGCCCTCCAAACGCGGCCCCAAACCCAAACTCGAGCTCGACCAGATCGTGCGAACCGCCATCGACATCGCCGACACCGACGGCCTGGCGGGCATCTCCATGCAACGCGTCGCAGACCAACTGGACGTAGCCGTCGGCTCCCTCTACACCTACGTCCCCGGCAAACCGGCCCTGTTGGCCGCCATGCTCGACACCGCCGTCGGCTGGTCGACCCTCCCCCACGAACTGCCCGGGGACTGGCGCCAACAGTTCGAGGCCTGGGCTCGCGAGGACTGGGAGGACTACCGACAACACCCCTGGATCATCGAACTAGCGACCACCGCCCCCATCGTCCCCGGCCCCAACATGATGAACTGGATGGAATCGGCCCTACAGGTCCTGGCACCCACCACACTGAGCGCCGCGGACAAGATGGCCGTGGTCAACGCGGTCGACGTCTACGTCCGCGGCACCGCCCGCGAAGCCCACGCCGCCGCCCGCCAACCCGCGCCCGGCACCAAAGAAGCCCGCGACGAATTCGTGGGCTCCCGTCCCCTGTTCGAGCGCTTCCCCAACATCGCCAACGTCATGGCCGTCGACCCGACCCTGTTCACCACGGTCAACTCCGAGTTCGGCCTGCAACGCCTCCTGGACGGCATCGAACTCTTCATCGCGTCCCAAGCCAAGTGATCCTTTCACTCCATGTACTAGGTCACAATGCGTGGCGGACGAGAACCACTCCTGCAACGGCGAGTCATGGTGGCCGCAGCCGAAACCGGGACCGTATGAGCGAGACAGTGTCCGGCGGACAAACCAGCGGCGATCGATCGTTGGTTTCCTACTGTCCGCCGTTGAATCCATCGCGATTCGAAACACTTTGTCACTGGCGGGAATGGCGGCCGTGACCGCACCAGAGGTGACTTTTCTGGACAGAACTCTCAGCCTGAACTCAAAAAGACTAAGTTAGGCAACGATCCATGCCCGGTTTGCGCACAAGGACAAAAGCTCTCGGTTGCCTTACGGCATCCAAGGGCTAGCACCCGAAGTGTGACTGCCCTACGTAGCTACATTTCAAGCCATAGCTTGCCGAGGCGCAATGCCGCAAGCGTCGAGACGTCCTAACCCGCCACCTCAGACAACGCCAGCCTTGCATATCGCAAAGACTGACATCAAGTTAGGGCACAAAGTCCCAACCTGTTAAGGCTTAGCACCTGGGATCATTGATTTTAGGTCAGATCTGGTTAACCAACTGGTCACTTTCGGCGACCGATATGTGCTCCCTTGTCCAGAAATTCGAGTCAATCTAAATGATCACAATAGCTATACCAATCAATCACGCAGCGTGGACTCAAATTAAGGTGCGGAAATCAGCTACGCTTAAGTGTAGTGCTCACCTCACTGAGGATCATGCCATGACCAATGACAAGCAGCCCCATAAATTCGCTCCATGGAAATCTCTACTACTGCTAACTGCCTCCGGCATCGGGGTGACCTACGCAGCTACCGACATCAATTTTGAATCCCTTAACGAGATTGCTCGCCTGGTATTCCGTGGTGCGGCGGCCATCATTGGTGCTGGACTTCTAGTTCTATATACATATATGCGGCACACTAGACCGCTCAAGGCACCACCTCCGAAAAAAGAAGTTCCGCCTCTGCCAGCCAATATAGCAATGCGCATCCAACGTACCGCGGGAATATCCGCACAATCCAATGGTCCAACTACCGTAAGTCTCTCGCAAGCAAAAATATTTGCATTCTCTGTTGTCAATCCTGCCGAATCACGTCAGCGGATATGCGAACGATACGAGACTGGCCAGCGAGGCGTTCGCAAGACCGTGACGGTGAACGTAAAGATCCCGAGCAGCCAAATTCGAGATCTACGCAAAGAGAAGTCCACAAAGAACGGCGACGTGACCGTGCTCTTCCCCGTTTTGTTTCCAAAAAAGGGCGAGCTGCTCGACAACTTCAAGCCGCTGGGAGCATCAGAGAAAGAAACAACTGACCTCTCCTACAGTGAGTACATCGGTCTGATAGCACTAGTACTCCGTATACTGATGTTGCACGCACTCGATGCATCCGAGAAGGACCTTTGGAAAGTAGATCCAGATGCAGCGAGAGCTGAAATTGCAGCACTTACGGAAATAAGCCAACGAAAATCTCAACCGTCGTCATACGTAAACTCCGCTGCCCACGATATAGAACAATTGAAGGTAAAGGACGACAAGATCTGGCTCCGGAACCTCATAGCCGAGGTTGTCTATTTGCTAACCTCACACTATGCAATTGTTATTCCAGCCCAGGTTCAGGCCGATGGTCGATTCACGATTGGATATGAGCGCACGATTATACCGACGCTCGATTTGCAGGGTGGCGCCAAGGGGTTTCGAGGAAGAATAGCGGGCCGGGGACGTATCCTCCTCGGCGCTCGCCCTGTAGCCATATCACTTCCGATAGAACATGCATGCACAGCGCAAAGCTATCACATGATTGTCCATAGTGAAGAGGGCCTTTATCTCGGCAGTCAGGATTCTCCCGATTTGGCGCCGTATATAGAATCGTACCTAGAGAATCCTCGGCCAGATACAATGGCACCGCCATATTACCGATTCCGATCTCGACTTGGACAATCATATGCCCATTTCTACACCAGGTACTTTCCCCAGCCTAGAGAAAACGCGCGGCGGTCACAACCTGCCGATCCCAAGCCCAAGCCTCTTGAATTCCCTCTCGTAGTTAAGTTCAAATTCTACGAAGTACCGCCTGGGACGATATTCCGAGCATCGATAACTGCAATTGCAGCCGCAGCCTTGATATGGCTTATCGGTTTCGTCACGGTATGGGCAGATCGAAGGGGAGTCGAGATCAGCACGAACGGGCCAGCGATTCTTCTGGTGTTTCCAGCTGCAGCGGCTGGTTGGCTTGGATTCGACCGGCCAAGTCGCCGCCTCCTCGAAGGCACCATGGTATCGCGACTTTCGCTGATATTCACAGCACTCATTTCCATCCTTTCGAGTGGGTTGTTTATAGTATTCCAAGGAGGGGCTGTTCATTGGGATATACCATCTGGTGGAGATGTCCTTGGCATCAGTAACTGGCTGTGGGGCGGCCTCGTCTTGCTTGCCATATTCAATGCCGTTGGCACTTCTCTGACCTGCCTAGTTAAGACACACGAGTTTATATACCTTTCTACACGCAAAAGCCCTGATGGAGGTGCAACACAAGACAGTTGAGTATATTCTCAAAATATAACCATTTGAGTATCCAAGAAGAGAGTTTGCCAATGGCTTCAATTGAAACTCCCGTAACCCAGGAAACATCGGATCACAGTCACCGTGGCTTCGCCAAGCGGGCCCTCGATAAGTTCATAGATACCATCGAGGGTGAAGGAGCCCCGAGGGATAAATCCGGCTACTACGTCAACGGGTCAGAATGGTTCGCATACTCCCCTGTGAAAGCTGGGGTATCTCTAGCAAAGGTTAGCAGCAATCTCGATAACGCATTCACCTCTGAAAGGTGGGATGCCGCAGTTGAAGGTCTTGCCGAAGTCGACCCCGATATTTCCGTGGAAGAGAAGTACGCGCAGGCCAAGGCAGCTCAGGCGAAAAGTCAGAACGGTAACAACGGTCCTAAACGTTGACCAGCCATCAAGTGCTCAACCACCCTGGTTGGCCGGTGCGGCACGTAGGCTTCGCCCGTGAGGCTACGGTTCGAGACGCGCGCGTCCGGCTCACCATAAGTCGACGTCGTTTGGACTTGCACCAGCGAGCAGGTCGCGCAGATGACCTCCGTCGCGACGGTGCACTGGGGCCTAGTGCTCTGGGAGCACGAGCGGCCAGTCGTACACGGAGTCTTGGTCGACCGGTTGGTCCGCTCCGAGACTGTGGTCCGTGATCCCCGTCGCCGACGTCGTCGCCAAGCTCGGGTACTTCGACGAGCCGCACCTAACCCGGGCGTTGCGCCGCTACGTCAGTCGCACCGCGCGACAACTCGGCCAACGCGCCGGCGGATCGCCGTCGACCTGTTAGACCAACTTGACGATGCCGCACGCCTCGGACTTCCGCAGGTTCAACATCTGCTTGTCCCCGTCGGGACTGCCGAATAGGCTCTTTCCCGATCCGAGTAGCACTGGCCAGACGAGCAGGTTGCACCGGTCGATCATTCCCACGTCCGACAGTGTCCGGGCGAACTCGGCGATGTCCTCGGTCGATCACAGGTTCGTCGTCGGACCCCAAACCGTCGACGAGATCCGCCTCGGACAGTGTCGTAGAGACCACGTACTTGGGCAGCTCCTTGGAGGCGACGTGATCCTCCGATTCGCGCCACACTGGCGGAACGCCTAATTGCTGCGGCGACCGAACATCAGCGCCGTGGTGTCCTCGAGTTCTTCGGCCTTGAGCGAGTAGACCTCGGGCAGAAACTCGATGTGCTTGAAAACCCAACCACCGCCGCGGAGATCTGGGCAACACAAAACCCTCGGCACCCGTACCGGGTGCCGAGGGTTTGAAAGCCAACGAATTGGCTGGGGTACCAGGACTCGAACCTAGACTAACTGGGCCAGAACCAGTCGGGCTGCCAATTACCCCATACCCCAAGGGTGGCTTGCGCGCCGAGAGCAAACTGTACCGGACCGGGTTCGAGGGCCGCAAAGGGGTATCTATTCGCGGCGGTTCATGGACTCCTGCAGGGCCCGGCGAGCTTCCTCGCGCTCTTCCTCGCTTGTGGATTGACTGTGACGCTTACGCATGGTGCTCTCCTGATGTCTGTGGAAGTTGTTGGCGGAGAGCCGAAGGCGTTGTCCGTATCGTCATTCGATCTCCCCGCACCGTGTGAAAAACGGTGGACCGACGCGTCGCCTCCGCGGCGGGGAGTCGGCCTGTTGGTCAGGTCCCGCCGCGGCTGGGAAGAATAACTACGAAGCGCATTACAGACCAAGATAACTATCTTCCCGTATATTGCACTGGTTTTCTCAAAATGCGGGACTCGGATTGGATCAGGAGGCGTACATGCTGGCTGAGCTAGGCGTACGGATGGGGCACTGGACCGATGGGGCGGCGCGGACGGGGTGCACCGTGTTGTTGTTGCCGGAGGGGGCGACGGGTTCGGCTGAGGTGCGGGGTGGGGCTCCGGCGAGTAGGGAGCTGGAGTTGTTGGCCCCGGAACGGACCGTGGCGCAGGTGGACGCGATCGTGTTGACCGGTGGGTCGGCGTTCGGGTTGGCCAGTGCCGATGGGGTGATGCGGTACTGCGAGGAGTCGGGGCGTGGGGTGGCGACTCCGGCGGGGCGGGTGCCGATCGTTCCGGCGTTGGGGTTGTTCGATCTGGCCGTGGGGGACGCGAGTGTGCGGCCGGGGGCGGCGGAGGGGTATGCGGCTTGTGTCGCGGCGGCCGAGGCCACGGCGGGCAGTGGGGACGGTGGGGTGGACGTGATCGGCGCGGTGGGGGCCGGGGCGGGGGCGACGGTCGGGAAGATCAACGGGCCCAACGGGATGCGGCCGGGTGGGTTGGTGGCCAACGCCAGGCGGGCGGGTGAGCTCTTGGTGGCGTGTGTGGTGGCGGTGAACGCGTTCGGGGAGATCGACGTCGACGGTTCGGCGGCACTGCGGTTGGCGCGGCGGCATGGGGAGCCGCGGCCGGGGCCGCTGTTCGACGAGTCCGAGGGCGGGGCGGGGCTGGGGAACACCACGATCGGGGCTGTGGTGACCAACGCGCGGTTGGACAAGGTCGGTTGTCTGTTGGTGTGCCAGGGCGCACACGACGGGTTGTCGCGCGCGATCGTGCCGCCGCATACGCGGTTCGACGGGGACGCGTTCATCGCGGCGGCGACGGGGATGGTTGAGGCAGACGTGGACACCGTCCGGTTGCTGGCTTTGACGGTGGTTGACGAGGCCATTCGGTCGCTGGGTTAGCGCGATCCGTTTGTTGTGGGCAAGGGCACCGGTGGGTCGGACTGGCAGGTGCTAACATTTTTTGGCATATGCAAGACTCAGTTGAGAACTTCACGACGCCGAGTGGCGATGACCTGCTGCGGGCGATGGCCACCCTGGCCAATCCGCACCGGATGCGGGTGGTCGCGGCCTTGGTGCGGGAACGCAACTACGTCAGCCAGCTGGCCCGGCAACTGGGTATCAGCCGGGCGCTGTTGCAGGTGCACCTGAAGAAGCTCATCGCCGCCGGACTGGTGACGTCCACCCT
The DNA here is from genome assembly GCF_000024545.1 of Stackebrandtia nassauensis DSM 44728. GTDB lineage: Bacteria > Actinomycetota > Actinomycetes > Mycobacteriales > Micromonosporaceae > Stackebrandtia > Stackebrandtia nassauensis. Next base: position 1,541,915 of record NC_013947.1, on the reverse strand, counting down.
GGAATTCTCCGAGGACGGCAAGTCGATGAAGTTCTACGAGGTGACACCGTTCGCCTTCGACATCACTCCACAGTCGATCGCGACAGCGGCCGAAACATTGACCACAGCGGACACGAGCCGCGCGGACGGCGAGAGGGAAGAGGATTCATGACGGCGTACGAATGGCAGGAGGTCATCGGGGTCATCGGCATGTTCGCCCTGCTCATCCTGGTGGTCACCGTGACGATCTGGCAGATCGGCGCGACCGCGCGCACCAAGGCGGTCCTGAAGCAGGCCGAGGAGCACCGGGCGCTGGCCGAGACCTCGTTCAAGGCCCACGCCGAGACCCGTGAGCAGTTGTCGGAGCTGAAGGACAGCGTCGGCGATATTCAGTCCAGAATGGCCAATCTTGAGCGGATCCTCAAGGAGGTGGACTGACCGAACAGGAACCGGGACGCCGAGCGGCAACTCGGCGCCCCGCGTCAGAAGCACCCCTCGTCCACGCAGGACGAGGGCTTGGATACGCGCTCCTTCCGAGAAAGGACAGTACTCGATGCTGCCCGAAAACCCCCCTCCCACCGTCGCGCCGCCGTCGCGCGGCGCCCTCGTCGAACGCATCGCCGCCTGGTCGGCGAACCACCGGCTGGCCGCCATCCTGGGCTGGCTGGGCCTGGTCGTCATCGCGGTGGGTTCCAACTTCCTGATCACCGGCGAGGACGCCCGCGCCGTGGATCCCGGCCAGTCCGGCACGGCCAGCCAGGTCATGGACGCCAACGGCGCCGAGGCGCCGCCACTGGAGAACGTGCTGGTCCAGTCGAAAGACGACGACCGGAAACTGGCCGACGATCCCGAACTCGAAGCCGCGATCACGGACCTGACCGCCGCGCTGCGGGACCTGTCGTCGGCGACGGACGAGGTCCGCTCCCCCACCGATGCCGACGGCGAGGCGCTGGTCTCCGAGGACGGCCGGTCGGGCCTGGTCACCTTCACCGTCGCCGGGCCACCGGAGGAATTCCGGGCCCACTACGACGAAGCCGTCGCCGCGATCGGGAAGGTCGCCGACCAGCACCCGGACGTGCGACTGGCGCAGGCCGGTGACATCAGTCTGGCCTCCGCCGTCGACGAGACCATCAAGGACGACTTCGGGCGTGCCGAGTTCATCTCGCTTCCGGCGACGCTGCTGATCCTGCTGGTGGTCTTCGGGGCCTTGGTGGCCGCCTCGATCCCGCTGATCCTGGCCGTCACCACGGTGGCCACCGCCTTCGGGCTGCTGCAACTGCTCGGCCAGTGGATCCCCATGAACAGCGCGACCTCGTCGATGGTGCTGCTCATCGGAATGGCGGTGTCCGTCGACTACACGCTGTTCTACGTGCGCAGGCAACGCGAGGAACGCGCTGCCGGACGCGACACCGCCGAGGCGTTGCGCGTCACGGCCCGCACCTCCGGGCGGGTGGTGGTGATCTCCGGTCTGACCGTGATGTTGTGCCTGGTCGGGTTGCTGTTCACCGGTTTGGACAACTTCAACGGCCTGACGGTCGGGACCATCGTGATCGTCAGCGTCGCCATCCTGGGTTCGGTGACGGTGTTGCCCGCACTGCTGGCGGGGCTGGGCGACCGGATCGACCGGGGCCGGATCCCGTGGCTGGGGCGACGGCGGGCGCGGGCGCGCACCTCGCCCGGCTGGTCGGCGGTGGCCGGTGCGGTCACCCGCCGTCCCTGGCTGTGGGGCGGGGTGGCGACGCTGGCGCTGCTGGTGCTGGCGCTGCCGATGCTCGACATGCGCACCCAGGACGCCGCCCAGACGAACAGCCTCCCCCGCAGTATTCCCACTGTGGACGCGGCGGTGCGGATGCAGGAGTCGTTTCCCGGTGCCGCGTCACCGGCGAAGGTGGTGCTGTGGGAGACCGGCGACGTCGACGACGCACAGCTGGACGCGGCGATGACGGCGTTGCGGCACGAGGTCGCCGACGGCGACGACGGACTGGCCGACCCGGTGTCGGTGGCCACCGTGGAGTCGGTGACGGTGCTGCGGGTCGCGCTGGCCGGTTCGGGCACCGACCCGCGATCCACCGCGGCGCTGGAACGGTTGCGCGACAAGGTGTTGCCCGACACCGTCGGACAGGTCGACGGTGTCGGTTTCGCGGTGATGGGAAAGACCGCCTTCGCCCACGACTTCAACGAGCGGTTGCGCGGCCACACACTGCCGGTGTTCGTCTTCGTGCTGGTGCTGGCGTTCGTGCTGCTGGTGGTGTCGTTTCGTTCGCTGGCCGTGCCGATCGTGTCCATCGCCCTCAACCTGTTGTCGGTGGGCGCGTCCTACGGGCTGGTGACCTGGATCTTCCAGTACGGCAATCTCGAAGCGCTGCTTGGTTTCCAGTCCTACGGCGCGGTGGTGAGCTGGCTGCCGCTGGTCATGTTCGTCATCCTGTTCGGACTGAGCATGGACTATCACATCTTCATCCTCAGCCGGGTCCGCGAGCGCTGGCTCGACGGTGTCGGCACCCGGGACGCGATCGTGGGCGGGATCGGCGCCAGCGCCGGGGTCGTGTCGAGCGCCGCGTTCATCATGACGGCGGTGTTCACGGTGTTCATCGCGTTGACGGCGATCGAGAACAAGATGCTCGGTGTCGGCATGGCCGCGGCGATCCTCATCGACGCCACCGTGGTGCGGGGCGTGTTGTTGCCCGCCGCGATGGCGGTACTGGGTGAGCGGGCGTGGACGTTGCCGCGCTGGCTGGCCTGGCTGCCGGGCCGGGGGCACTAGGGCCGGTGGGTCGTCGTCAGCGTTCGGCGCCGACGACGGCCCACTTGCCGCCGCGTTGCCGCAGCAGCAGCGCGACGAGGCGCAGCAGCATGAAGGCCGACAGGCCCGCCCAGATGCCACCCAGTCCCCAGCCGAAGCCGTAGGTCAGCCAGATCAGCGGCAGGAAACCGAACAGCGCGGCCACGATGGTCATGTTGCGCATGAAGGCGGTGTCACCGGCGCCGATGAAGACGCCGTCGAGGGCGAAGACCAGGCCCGCGATGGGCAGCAGGCCGATGAACCAGGGCCACAGGACGGCAGCCTGTTCGTGGACGGTGGCGTCCGAAGAGAACAGTCCCGGCAGAAACGGGGCACCGGCCAGCACCGCCACGGCGAAGGCGGTGCCGTAGCCCAGGCCGATCCAGCCGATGCGGCGGGCGGTGTCGCGGGCGCGCTGGGCGCTGCCGCCGCCGAGTTCGGCGCCGATGAGGGCCTGGGCGGCGATGGCGACCGCGTCCAGGGCCAGGGCGGCGAAGAACCACAGTTGCAGGCCGATCTGGTGGGCGGCGAGGCTCGCGGCCCCGAAGCGGGCGGCGACGGCGGCGGCCGAGATGAAGCACAGCTGGAAGGTGCCGCCGCGGATGATCAGGTCGCGGGACAGGCCGAGCTGGCGCCGGATCACCGACCACTGCGGACGCAGGCTGACGCCCTCGGAGACCAGGGCGCGGATGAACAGCGAACCTGAGACCAGTTGGGCGGCGACGTTGGCCACGGCCGAACCGACCAGGCCCATTCCGGCGGGGTAGACCAGGATCGGGGCCAGGATGGCCGAGCCGACGCTGGCGGCCAGCACGATGTACATGGGGCGGCGGGTGTCCTGGACGCCGCGCATCCAGCCCTGTCCGGCCATGGCCAAAAGCAGGAACGGGGCGCCGAGCACGCCGATGCGCAGCCACTGTTCGGCGGCGGTGGCCACGGCCCCGGGGCCACCGGCCAGTGCCCGTGACAGCGGTCCGGCGAAGATCTCGACGACGGCGATCATGAGCAGGCCGCCGATCACGGCCAGCCAGGAACCCTGGACACCCTCGGCGACGGCCTCGGCGCGCTGTCCGGCGCCGAAGCGGCGGGCGACCCGGCCGGTGGTGCCGTAGGCGAGGACGTTGCCGATCCAGGCCGCGACGCTCATGACGCCGCCGCCCAGGGCCAGGGCGGCCAGCGGCACCCGGCCGAGGTGGCCGACGACGGCGGTGTCTACCAGGATGTACAGGGGTTCGGCGGCCAACACGACCAGCGCGGGCAGCGCCAGGGCGGTGATGCGGCGCAGGCTCGCGGGGTTGGCGGCGGGGGCATCCGCTGCGATGGTCACTCCTTCATCCTGCCACAGAAATGTAATGAGTCATAGAGCCAATAAACCTTACCGGCCTGTGAGGGTGGGCACGAAAAACGGGCACCCGGGGCTTCCGGGTGCCCGTCACGTTCGATCACCGCAGGTCGTCGTCCTCGTCCTCCACCTTGTACGGGTGCGGGTCGCCCGCGTAGGAGGCTTTGGCCGCCATCTGGTGCACCTTCGCGTCGGCGTCGGCGGCCTTGGCGAGCAGGTCGTCGATGCGGTTGACGTCCTCGGGCAGCCGGTCGGCGACGAAGGTCAGCGACGGGGAGTGCCGCAGGCCCAGTGCCTTGCCGACGTTGGAGCGCAGCAGGCCCTTGGCGCTGTCGAGGGCCGCGGCGCTGGCGGCGTGCGAGTCGTCGTCGCCGAAGACGGTGTAGTAGAGCGTGGCCTCCCGGAAGTCCGGAGTCAGACGGGCGTCGGTAATCGTCACCATGCCCAGCCGAGGATCTTTGACATGGGCGCGAATCGCCGTCGCGGTCAATTCCTTGACACGTTCGGCCATCTTGCGCGCCTTCGCCGATTCACTCATCGCGAGGCCACCTTTCTACTCTTCGGGGCCGAAGATCCGGCGCCGGACGCTCAGTAGTTCGGCTTCCGGACGACCCACCACCAGTTTTTCGCATTTGTCCAGCACGTCCTGGACATGCGCGTGTTCACCCGCCACAACGGCGACGCCCACCTCGGTGCGGCCGTGCAGATCGGTGGCTCCGACCTCCGCCGCCGACACCTCCAACCTGCGCAGGGACGCGACAATAGGCCTCACATAAGACCTTTTGGCTTTGAGAGAGCGCGAATCGCCCGGCAACAGGATGTCGAAGACGGCAGTACCCGTGAACACCGCTAAAGAGTACGCCCGGACAGGGCGAAATGGAAAGTCCGATTACCCAGGGCGGGGCGCGCGTCACCACGCGTCCCGCCCTGGTGCCGTCAGCTGAAGTCGGCGGCGTGGTCGGCGGCCCACTGACCGAAGTCCCGGGCCGGGGCCCCGGTCACCAGTTCGACGTCGGCCGTGGTCTCGCAGGGTTCGTCGGCCCAGCGCACCGGGTAGGACAGCACGTGGTCGGCCGCCCAGGCCGGTACGCCCTGCGCGATCATCTGGGCGCGTTCGGCGTTGTGGGTGACCCGCTCGACCCGGATCTCGCGGCCGGTGGCCGCCGCGATGGCCGCGGCCTGCTGCCGGTGGCTGCTCTGCGGGCCCCGCAGCCGGTAGATCCTGCCGTTGTGGCCCTCGGCGGTCAGCGCTGTCGCGGCGACGGCGGCGATGTCGGCCTCGTGGACCGGGGCCCCGATGGCGTCGGGGTAGGCGCTGCACACCACGCCGTCGGCCTTGATGGTCGGGCCCCAGAAGTCGCGCTTGTTGAGCGCGAACTCGCCGGGCCGCACGTGGGTCCACTCGAGTCCGGTCGCCTCGACGGCGGCCTCGACGGCCCGGAACTGGCCCAGGTCGATGTCCTCGTCGATGGCGTCGGTGGTCATGGTGACGACCCGCCGCACGCCCGCGGCCGGGAACAGCTCGGCGACCTTGGGGGTCTCCAGGGCCAGCATCGCCAGCAGGAACACCGCCTCGACGCCCTCGAGCGCGGCGGTGACGCTGTCGGGGTCGCCGAAGTCGCCCGCCACCGCCTCGGCGCCGTCGGGAAGCGCGGCCCGGGAGGGGTCACGGGTGAGGCCGCGGACGGACTCGCCCGCCGCGACCAGCTGCTCGACGAGAACGCGTCCGACATTCCCGGTGGCACCGGTGACGAGAATGGTCATTCAATACTCCTTCGGTTGTGGGAAAAGGGGTTCAGACGGTGGCGCGGCGGATGGTGGTGGTGCCGACCAGCAGGCCGACGACGGCGAAGCCCAGCGCCGCGAGGGCGCCGTACATGACGGTGTTGGTGGCCAGTTCGCCCGAGAACAGGGCGCGTTCGGCGTCGACGATGTAGGTGACCGGGTTGTATGTGGACACGTTTCGCATCCACTGCGGACCGTAGTCGAGCGGCATCATCATGCCCGACAGGATGAGCAGCGGGAACAACGCCGTCTGCTGGATCGCCCAGAACAGCCAGTCCTTCTTGCGGGCCGCGATGGCCAGCGCGTAGGACAGCGCGCCGAGCCCGACGGCCATCACCGCGAGGATCACGAGCCCCAGCAACGCGGGTCCGAAGTAGAGCTTGAATCCGAACGGCAGCATGATGACGACGATGAGGACGGTCTGCACCGCCAGCGGCGCGATCTCCTTGAGCGACTTGCCGACCAGCATCGCCGAGCGGCTCAGCGGTGTCACCATGACGCGTTCGTGGGATCCGGTCTGCATCTCCCAGCCCAGGTTCGAGCCGGTCATCGAGGTGCCGAACAGCACCACCATCACGAGGATGCCGGGGACGAACCACTGCCAGGAGGTGTCGCCGCCCGCCGAGGGCATGTTCGCCACCAGCGGTCCCAACAGCGCCAGGAAGATGATCGGCTGCGCCAGGCTGAACAGTGGACTGATCGGGTCGTACAGGGTGGGTTTGATCTCGCGGATGAACACCTTGCCGGTGTCGGAGAAGAATTTCATGGTGGCGTCCTCTCAGCCTTCGTCCTCGTCGCGCAGCGTCCGGCCGGTCAGGGCCAGGAACACGTCGTCGAGGGTGGGAATGTGGACATTGGCGGTGGTGACGGTGATCCCGTCGGCGTCCAGATGCCGCAGCAGCCTCGGCAGCGTCGACTCGCCCTCCCCGACGGCCAGGTTCAGCCGGGTGCCGGTGAGGGTGACCTCCTTGACCCCCGCGAATCCCTCGCAGCGCGCGGCGGCGGTCGCGGCGGTGTCGGCTTCGGCGAAGCCCAGGTCGATCCGGTCCCCGGCGAGGGTGGCCTTGAGTTCGGACGGGGTTCCCGAGGCGATCACCGCGCCGTGGTCGATGATCAGGACCCGTTCGGCGAGCTGGTCGGCCTCCTCCAGGTAGTGGGTGGTCAGGAAGATGGTCATGCCGAACTCGGAGCGCAGCCGACGGATCTCGTCGGCGAGGTTGGCGCGGTTCTGCGGGTCGAGTCCGGTCGAGGGCTCGTCCAGGAACAGCAGCCGGGGGTGGTGCATCATGCCCAGGGCGATGTCGACGCGGCGCCGTTGTCCGCCCGACAGGGTCATCCCGGCGCGTTTGGCCAGATCGGACAGATCCAGCGCCGCCAGCAGTTCGGTGCCCCGGACGCGGGCCTTGGCGCGCGGCATCCCGTAGAAGCTGCCCTGGCTGACGAGTTCGTCCAGAACCCGGTGGGCGTGACCGGCGCTGTTGCCCTGTCCGATGTAGCCGATGTTCTGCCGGACCTTGAGCGGATCGGTGAGCACGTCGTGCCCGGCGACCCGGGCACTGCCGCGCGTGGGGCGCAGCAACGTGGTGAGCATGCGCAGGGTGGTGGACTTCCCGGCGCCGTTGGGGCCGAGGAACGCCACCAGTTCCCCCTCGTTGACGTCGATGTCGACTCCCTTGACGGCCTCGACGGTCGTTTTCTTGGCCTTGAAACTGCGGGCGAGCCCGCGGGTGTGTATCACTACATGCCTCCGATACTCAAACTTGAGTGCCGATTGACAGTAGCTCACCCGCGGCGAACTATGCAAGTTTTAATAGTGGGTAATTTCGGCGGCGACTCAGTCGCAGTCAGTGGCCGCGCGCGGCGAGGGTTTGGCGATGCCCGGCGTGCCGAAGGCGGTGTCCGACTCCCCCGCCATCACGTAGTCCCCGGCCTCCAGCCGCGAGATCAGCCCGTTGGCCCAGGCGATCGCCGTGTCGGCGGTGTGGGCCCAGAAACCGAACAGCTCCGGCACGTGCCCGGCACCCTCGGCGTCCCAGTTGCACTTGGCCTCGTCGGTCAGCAGCGGCGTCAGCTCGGCCCGGCCCTCCTCCAGCGCGGCGACCCGCTCCTTCAGCAGCGAGATCACCTCGTCGCGCGGCAGCGCCGTCAGGAAGGCCAGCCCGGCGGCCAGCGAGTCGGGCCGCGACTCCGGGGTCCGCAGGGCCTGGCGCAGCAGCCGGAAGAACTCGGCGTCGCCCGCCTCGGTCATGGTGTAGTCGACCCGGCCGAGATGGTCGTCGGTGATCGTCGACTCCAGCAGTCCCTTGGACTGCATCTGGCGCAACGCGTGGTAGATCGAACCCCACTTGACGTTGGCCCATTCGTGGGCGCCCCAGGTCGTCAGCTCGTTGTGCACCAGATAGCCGTGCGCGGTCCCGAAGATCCGCACCACTCCCAGCACCAGCAACTTCGTCGCCGACATCGCGGTCCTTTCGCCCAGCCGATTCGATATGTCCAGGTTATGCCGCCACATGTGCGCTGGGATATGCGGACGACCGACTGATATCATATCCGAAAAGTGATATCATCACTCTATGAAGCAACTGCTGATCAGAGTCGACGACGAGGTGCACGCGCGCTTGCGGCAACGCGCCAAGGACGAGGGCCGCTCCGTGAACGCGCTGCTCAACGAGCTCGTCCTGATCGCCTCGCAGGTCGACCGGGAGTCCGCACGGGACCGGATCCGCTCCCGTGCCGCCGCCATGGGCATGCTGTCGGTCATCCCGCCCGCGCCGTTGTCACCGCCGTTGAGCCTGAAGCAATACCGGCAGGCGATCGACGGCGCCCGCGGCTGGGGGCAGATCATCGACGACATCCTCGACGAGGACCGGGAGCGCCTGTGATCGTGTACGCCGACTCCTCCGTCCTGGTTCGCGCCTACCTGCCCGACGAGGCCGGGCACGACAAGGCGCGTTCGCTGCTGGAGGACCCCGAACTCGTCGTCGTGTCGGGAACCTGGACGCGGGTCGAGGTCACCGGTGCGCTGGTGCGCGCCGCACGTGCCCACCGTGGACAGCCCCAGAAGCTCGTAGCCGCCTGGGAAACCGACATCGGCCCCGACGGCGCCATCACCCTCCTCACCGCTCGCCAACGTGACATCGAACGCCACGCCCTCGAGATCGTCAAGGGCGACGGGCTCAGAGCAATGGACGCTTGGCATGTCGCGTGCGCGGCCTTGACGGTCATCGAATTGGCGGACGGCGAGACCTGCGGCTTCGCGACCCGCGACCAGGCTCAGGCCGAGGTCGCGGCGCGGTTCGGGTTCATGACGCTGTAGCCGGACCGGGTTTCGGTGGAGCCGTTTCGGGGCGGGAAGGCCAGCTGGCGGGCGATGTTCATGCGTCCGGCGGCTGCGCGGGCTTCGCGGCGGTCGACGATTTCTTCATGTATGACCGAACGGTCATTGGCGCGCGGTGGCACTACTCGCGAGTATGTCCCGAACATCCGCCCGTAGTAGCCAACTACACATTGGAGTTTCAATGTCCGACGCAACTCGCCGCGCCCTGTTGTCCGCCGCCGTCATGGTGCCGACCTCGGCGGCGGTCATCGCGATGACCAGCGGCACCGCCCACGCCGCCTACTCGTGGGACCGCAAACTGAAGAAGGGCATGAAAGGCAACGACGTCAAGCAACTGCAGATCCGGGTCGCCGGTTACCCCGGCTACGGAAACATCCTCTCCCTCGACGGTGAGTTCGGCGCCCGCACCGAGTCCGCCGTCAAACGCTTCCAGAAGGCCTACGGCCTGGCCGCCGACGGTGTCGCCGGTTCGCGAACCTTCCGCAAGATCTACTCGCTTCAGGACGGTGACAACACCCCGAAGCACTTCTCCTACGCCGAACTGAACGGCTGCAACAGCAGCTGGGCCGGTGGGACGGTCTCGTCCACGACCGCGAAGTACCGGGCGCTGATCACCATGTGGAAGCTGGAGGCGATGCGGCACGCCCTGGGCGACAAGTCGATCAGCGTCTCAAGCGGCTTCCGCAGCAAGGCCTGCAACGACGCGGTGGGAGGTGCGTCCAACAGCCAGCACATGACCGGCTCGGCCGCCGACCTGGTGGGCAGCCACAGTCTGTGCACACTGGCCAAACAGGCCCGGTACCACGGCTTCGGCACCATTCTCGGTCCCGGGTACGACGGCCACGGCGATCACGTGCACCTCGACGGCCTCAACCGGATCTACTGGTCGGCACCCAACTGCGGCGTCTGACGTCCGCGCACGCGGCGGCCGTGGTCTTGCTCCTGGGGCCACGGCCGTCGCGCTGTTCAGGCCCCGGTCGTCATCCCGGCCGGGGACAGCCGGGCCGGGTCCTCGGCGGCGCGATCGGCGCGGGTGCGGCGGTACAGCAGCGCCGAGACCGCCAGCAGCGCACCGGAGACCAGCCAGGCGCCGGGAACCGACCACACGGCGGCCAGCACCGGCAGTCCGAGCGTCGCCAGGCTGCCGCCGCCCTGCAACAGCAGCGACTGGATCGACACCACTGTGGCCCGTTCGCCGGAGGCGACGCGACGGTGGATGAGCTCGGAGGTGACCGGCATCCGCAGGCCGATGCCGACGTACATCACGGCGTATCCGGCGCAGGCGCCGACGATCCCGACCGTCCCGCTCCAGGCGCCGGTGCCGAACAGCACCACCAGACCCAGCACCGAGACCAGCACGCCGATGACCGCCGCCAGCCGCACCCGGCCCCCGACGAGCCGGGTGAGCGTATGGGACAGCGACGAGCCCAGGCCGGAGGCGGCGAAGCCGATCATGGCCACCACGCCGTAGACGCTCGCGCCCGCCTCGGCGCTCCCGGCGAGGGTCTCCATGCGTCCGGGGGTCAGCAGTTCGACGGCGTTGAGGGCCATGCCCGCGAAGACCGCCAGCGACAGCAGCCGCAGCAGGCCGCGGTCGCGCAGGCCGAGCCGGATGCCGCCGGTGACGGTGGCCGGGACGCCGCGCAGCACCTCACCGAGCCGGGGCCGGGCGCCGGTGCGGGCCGGTTCGGGCATGCCGAATCCGACGACGAGGAGCAGCAGCGCGAACAGCGCCGCCCCGATGAACATCGGGATCGACAGTGGAATGACGAGGCCGTCGTCGGGCAGCGGGACCGCCAGCGGGATGAACCCGCCCGCGAGGGTGCCGACGGCCAGGCCGATCGACGTGGCGGTGTTGCCGAGTCCCAGGCCGCGCCGGATGTCGGCGTCAGGACTGAGGGCGTGGACACTGTCGACGTACCAGGCTTCGGCGGGGCCCGACGACAGTGCCCGCGAGACGCCGCGCAGCACCGCGACGAGCACCAGCTCCCACCAGCCGGTGGCCACCGCCGTCCACAGCATGGCGACCAGGCCGACCACCGCCGAGGCGATGAGGACACCGCGGCGGCCGATCACGTCGGCCAGGCCCCCGGTCGGCAGTTCCAGGCCGCTGACGACCAGTCCCTGCACCAGGAACAGCACGCCGACGGTGGCCAGGTCGAAGCCGCGTTCGGTGACCAGCAGGACCAGTCCGGCGGCGCCCATTCCCAGCGGCAGCCAGGTCAGCAGGGTGATGAGGAAGTAGCGGCGCCGCAGCGCTGTCGCGTCCAGGGTGTGCATCGGTGTGCCTTTCTCGGGGCAGCCGGGACCGCGCGCACCTCGCCGGTGCGCGTCCGCGGGGGATGTCGTTATTGGATCTGGGACTCGTCGAGCGGGAACGTGCCCAGGTACACCTGCACCATCTCGGTGCCCTTGGTGTCGCGGTCGCGCTCGGCGTACTCGCGGACCAGCGCGTGAACGCGTTCCCGCAGTTCGTTGACGGTGGTGGCCTTCATGCGGGCGAAGTGGTCGGACAGTCCGGCGGCCTCCTGCCAGACCGGTCCCCACGAGTCGATGTCGGCTTCGTAGCGCTCGCTGGACTCGATGAGGAGTTCGAGCTGGCGGCGGCGCATCGCGCGGGCGGCCTCGGCACCGGCGGGGTCCTGCTGGAGTTCGGCGTTGCTCCACGACGTGCCCCAGTGGACGGACCGCCAGCGTTTGTCGCGGGCGTTGGGCTGTTCGGGATCCTCCTCGATGAAGCCGTACTTGGCCAGGATGCGCAGGTGGTAACTGGTGGAGCCGGAGCTCTCGCCGAAGCGGCGGCCCAGTTCGCTGGCGGTGGCCGGTCCGAGCACCCGCAGCGTGCCCAGCAGCTTGACCCGCAGCGGGTGGGTCACGGCCTTGAGGGTCTCGGCGTCGGTGACGTGTCGCGTCTTCTTCTCGGTCACCCGTCGAACCTAGCATCGCAAAGGTAATTTTGCAAAATTATCTTTGCGATCTTGTCGCGTCAAGGACGCGTCAAGAAACCGTAGGGGCGCGTAGTGAAGCCGTCATGCCCCCTGTCACCTGGGCGAAAACCGGCGTTGGATCGGCTGGTTCGGTCGCAGCGGCCGGACCGTGAACCCTTCAAGGAGAGGTAATGCCCGATCTGGCCTTCCTGCTCGTGACCCTCGCGGGATTCGTCATCCTCGCGTTGGTCGTCAAGGCGGTGGAGAGACTGTGAATGCGGTCAACGTCATCGGCGGGCTCCTCGCCGTCGGCCTGGTCGCCTTCTGTGTGGCGGCCCTGTTGTTCCCGGAGAAGTTCTGATGAGCGACTCGACGGCGGGAATTCTCTTCGTGGTGGCCATGGTCGTCGCACTGGCGATCGTCCACAGGCCACTGGGCGACTACGTGTACCGGGTCGTGACGCGCAAGCGCGACCGCAAGGTGGAGCGCGGCGTCTACCGGCTCGTCGGCGTCAAGTCCGACGTGGAGCAGACCTGGGGCGGCTACGCCCGCAGCGTGCTGGCGTTCTCGGCGGTCGGCGTGTTCTTCCTGTACGGCTTCCAGCGGCTGCAACCGTTGCTGCCGTGGAGCAACGACATGGCCGCGGTGGAACCGGCGACCGCGTTCAACACGGCGGTCTCCTTCGTCACCAACACCAACTGGCAGTCCTACTCGGGTGAGTCCACGATGGGCCACCTGGTGCAGATGGCCGGTCTGGCGGTGCAGAACTTCGTGTCGGCGGCGGTGGGCATCGCGGTGGCGATCGTGCTGGTGCGCGGCTTCGCGCGGAAGTTGACCGACAAACTCGGCAACTTCTGGGTCGACCTGACCCGCATCACCATCTGGGTGCTGCTGCCCATCAGCATCATCGCCGCGATCGTCCTGATCGCCGGTGGCGCGGTGCAGAACCTGCACGCGTCCATCGAGGCGCACGGTCTCAACGGGACGGTCCAGCTCCTCACCGGCGGGCCGGTGGCCAGCCAGGAGGCCATCAAGGAACTGGGCACCAACGGCGGCGGCTTCTACAACGTCAACTCCGCCCACCCCTTCGAGAACCCCACCAGCTGGACCAACTTCATCGAGATCTTCCTGATCCTGTGCATCCCGTTCTCGCTGCCGCGCACCTTCGGGCGCCTGGTCGGCGACAAGCGGCAGGGCTACGCGATCACCGCGATCATGGGCATCATGGCGCTGGCCAGCACCTTCCTGGTGTTCGGTTTCGAGGCGGTCGGCAACGGCACCGTCACCTCCGCCATCGGCGCGGCCATGGAGGGACGCGAGGTGCGGTTCGGCACCGGGAACTCCTCGGTGTTCGCCGCGGCCACCACCCTGACCTCGACCGGCGCGGTGGACTCGTTCCACGACTCCTATTCCGGGCTGGGCGGCGGGGTCCTGACGCTGAACATGCTGCTGGGCGAGGTCGCGCCCGGCGGGGTCGGCGCGGGCCTGTACGGGATGCTGGTGCTGGCCGTCATCACGGTGTTCGTCGCCGGGCTGATGGTCGGACGCACCCCCGAGTACCTGGGCAAGAAGATCGGCGCCCGCGAGATCAAACTGGCCAGCCTGTACTTCCTGGTCACCCCGGCGCTGGTCCTCATCGGACTGGCGGCCTCGATCGCGGTGCCGTCCAACCTGGAGTCCATGCAGGACGCCGGGCCGCACGGCATGTCCGAGATGCTGTACGCCTTCGCCTCGGCGTCCAACAACAACGGTTCGGCCTTCGCCGGATTCGGCGCCGCCACCGACTGGTTCAACACCGCGCTCGGGCTGTGCATGCTGTTCGGACGGTTCCTGCCGATCATCCTGGTGCTGGCGCTGGCCGGTTCGCTCGCGAAGCAGAAGCCGGTGCCGGAATCGGCCGGGACGCTTCCCACCCACAAACCCCTGTTCGTCGGCATGGTCATCGGCGTGACGGTCATCCTCGTCGCGCTGACGTTCCTGCCCGTCCTGGCACTCGGCCCGCTGGCCGAGGGCCTGATGTAGGAAGGCCGCTCACCACATGTCAAACATGGCAACGGTCGCACCGAAGACCAGAAACGGCCTTCTCGACCCCAAACAGTGGATCAAGTCCGTTCCGGACGCGTTCCGCAAACTCAACCCGAAGACGCTGTGGCGCAACCCGGTGATGTTCATCGTGGAGATCGGCGCGCTCGGCACGACCCTGCTGGCGATCGTCGATCCGTCGACGTTCGCGTGGATCATCACCGTGTGGCTGTGGCTGACGGTCCTGTTCGCCAACGCCGCCGAGGCCATCGCCGAGGGACGCGGCAAGGCGCAGGCCGACAGCCTGCGCAAGGCCAAGACCGACACCATCGCGCACCGACTGGTCACACAGGACGCCGAGATCGCCTCCCCCGACGTCGACACGACCGAGCTGGCCGCGCCGCGGCTGGTGCGTGGTGACCTCGTGCTGGTCAAGGCCGGACAGGTCATCCCCGGCGACGGCGACGTCGTCACCGGTATCGCCAGTGTGGACGAATCCGCCATCACCGGCGAGTCGGCGCCGGTGATCCGGGAGTCCGGCGGTGACCGCTGCGCGGTCATGGGCGGCACCAAGGTGCTCAGTGACTGGATCGTCGTGCGGATCACCGCCGAGCCCGGCAAGAGCTTCCTGGACCGCATGATCGCGCTGGTCGAGGGCTCCGAACGCCGCAAGACCCCCAACGAGATCGCGCTGAACATCCTGCTGGCGGCGATGACGATCATCTTCCTGATGGCCGTGGTCACCATGCAGCCGGTGGCGATCTACTCCAAGGACTACATGGCCGCCGCCCCCGACTCCGCCGTCATCGACGGCAACGGGGTCACCGGCATCGTCATGGTGTCGCTTTTGGTGTGTCTCATCCCGACGACGATCGGGGCGCTGCTGAGCGCCATCGGCATCGCGGGCATGGACCGGCTGATCCAGCGCAACGTCATGGCCATGTCCGGGCGCGCCGTCGAGGCCGCCGGGGACGTCAACACGCTGCTGCTGGACAAGACCGGCACCATCACGTACGGGAACCGGCGCGCCGGGGCCTTCCTGCCGGTGCCGGGCATCGGCGGCAACCACCTCGCCGACGCCGCGCAACTGTCCAGTCTGGCCGACGAGACCCCGGAGGGACGCTCCATCGTGGTCTTCGCCAAGGAGGCGTACGGGCTGCGGGAACGCGACGCCGGGGAACTGTCCCACGCGACCTGGGTGGAGTTCACCGCCCAGACCCGGATGAGCGGCGTCGACCTCGACGAGGACGGCGGCACCCACCACATCCGAAAAGGCGCCGCGGCGGCCGTCCTGGACTGGGTCAAGGACAACGGCGGCACGCCCGGCAACGCCTCCGAACTGGTCGACCAGATCAGCCAGGAGGGCGGCACGCCGCTGCTGGTGGCCGAGCGCAAGCCGGGCCGCCAGGCGCGGGTGCTGGGGGTCATCCACCTCAAGGACGTCGTCAAGGAGGGCATGGTCGAACGGTTCGCGAAGCTGCGCCAGATGGGCATCCGCACCGTCATGGTCACCGGCGACAACCCGTTGACGGCCAAGGCGATCGCCGCCGAGGCCGGGGTCGACGACTTCCTGGCCGAGGCCCGGCCCGAGGACAAGATGGCGCTGATCAGGAAGGAGCAGGACGGCGGACGGCTGGTCGCCATGACCGGGGACGGCACCAACGACGCCCCGGCGCTGGCCCAGGCCGACGTGGGTGTCGCCATGAACACCGGCACCTCGGCGGCCAAAGAAGCCGGGAACATGGTCGACCTCGACTCCGACCCGACCAAGCTCATCGAGATCGTGGCCATCGGCAAGCAACTGCTGATGACCCGGGGCGCGTTGACGACCTTCTCGATCGCCAACGACATCGCCAAGTACTTCGCCATCATCCCGGCGATCTTCGCGGCGGTGTACCCGAGCCTGGACGCGCTCAACGTGATGCGGCTGTCCAGTCCGGAGTCGGCGATCATCTCGGCGGTGATCTTCAACGCGATCATCATCGTGGCACTGGTTCCGTTGGCGCTCAAGGGCGTCAAGTACAAGCCGGGCGGCGCTTCGGCGATGCTGCGGCGCAACCTGTTCGTCTATGGACCCGGCGGCATCGTCGCCCCGTTCATCGGCATCAAACTCATCGACATCATCATCTCGTTCATTCCGGGGATCGCGTCATGACTCGTCTGCCCAACTGGATTTCCTCCCACCTGGCCGCGCTGCGGGCACTACTGGTGTTCACCGTCCTTTTGGGACTTCTGTACCCACTCGGCATGGTCGCGGTGGCACAGCTGCCCGGCCTGCGGGACAACGCCCAGGGTTCACTCATCACCGACGAGAACGGACGCGTCATCGGGTCCAGCCTCATCGGACAGTCCTTCACGGACTCCGACGGCGACGCGATACCGGAGTACTTCCAGTCGCGTCCGTCGGCGGCCGTCAACGCCGAGACCGGGCAGCCCTACGACCCGCTGACCACCTCGGCGTCCAACCTGGGACCCGAGGACGTCGTCGACACGCTGCCCGACCCGGACAAGGGCTGGGACGGCGACGACAACGCGACGAAGTCGCTGCTGACCCAGGTGTGCGAACGCAGCTACGCGATCGGGAAGCTGGAAGGCGTCGACGGGTCCCGCCCGTACTGCGCCGACAGCGGCGACTCGGCGGTCGGCGCGGTGCTGAAAGTGTTCTACTCCAAGGGACTCAAGGGCGACATCACCAGGGTCGTCAGCGTCAACGAGGAGTGCGGCACCGTCGACGAGCCGTTCGTGAGCGGCTACAAGGGCGTCACGGTCGAGTGCGCGAAATACGGTGACGACTACGCCAAGGGCATCATCACCCCGATCCGGGGTGACGCGTCGGCCGACAGTCCGATCCCGCCCGACGCCGTGGCCGGAAGCGCCTCGGGGCTGGACCCGAACATCAGTCCCGAGTACGCGGAACTACAGGTCGAGCGGGTCGCCGAGCAGCGCGGCGTCACCGAGGACGAGGTGCGCTCACTCGTCGACGAGCACACCACCGGCCGGGCCCTCGGCTTCATGGGTGAGGCGGGCGTCAACGTCGTCGAGCTGAACGTCGCTCTCGACCAGAAGTACCCGAAGAAGTAGACATCCAGGTGGTGGCCCCGAGCGGATGGGAGATGCTGTAGCCATGAAACGCGGGCACCTTCGCATCTATCTCGGGGCCGCCCCCGGTGTGGGCAAGACCTACGCGGCACTGGAGGAGGCGCGGCGCCGGGTCGCGCGCGGCACCGACGTCGTCGTCGGTTTCGTGGAGACCCACGGCCGCCGCTCCACCGCGGCGCTGCTGGACGGCCTGGAGGTCCTCCCCCGCCACTCGGTGGGCTACCGGGGCACCGCGTTCGAGGAGTTCGACGTGGACGCGGTGCTGCGGCGGCGTCCCGAGGTGGCGGTGGTGGACGAACTGGCGCACACCAACGTTCCCGGTTCCCGCAACCAGAAACGCTGGCAGGACATCGACGAACTGCTCGACGCCGGGATCAACGTCATCTCCACCGTCAACATCCAGCACCTGGAGTCGCTCAACGACGTGGTCACGAAGATCACCGGGGTGCCGCAGCAGGAGACCGTGCCCGACGAGGTGGTGCGCCGCGCCGAACAGGTGGAGCTGGCCGACCTGACGCCGGAGGCGCTGCGGCGGCGGATGACCCATGGCAACGTCTACCCGCCGGAGAAGATCGACGCGGCGTTGTCGAACTACTTCCGGGTCGGCAACCTGACCGCGCTGCGGGAGCTGGCGCTGCTGTGGCTGGCCGACAAGGTCGAGGACCAGTTGTCGAAGTACCGCAGCGACAAGGACATCAAGGACACCTGGGAGTCCAAGGAGCGGGTGGTGGTGGCGCTGTCGGGTGACGCCGAGGGCGACACGCTGATCCGCCGCGCCAAACGCATCGCGGCGCGCAGTGGCGGCGCCGACCTGCGCGCGGTGTACGTCGCCAGCGGCGACGGGCTGGCCGGGGCCCGCAACGCGAAGAACCTGGCCCGGCAGCGGCTGCTGGTGGAGAGCATGGGCGGCACCTTCCACCAGGTCATCGGGGACGACATCCCGACGGCGCTGTTGGACTTCGCGCGCGGCGTCAACGCCACCCAGCTGGTGCTGGGCGCCTCCCGCCGGGGCCGGTTCGCGCAGATCCTGTCGACCGGCGTCGGGGTCACCACGACCGCGAAGTCGGGTTCCATCGACGTCCACCTCGTCACCCACGACCGGGTCGCCAAGGTGAAACGGCCGACGTCCCCGGCGCCGTTGAGCCGCCAGCGGCGGATCACCGGTTTCACCGCCACGATCCTCGGGCTTCCGGCGCTGGTCGCGGCCCTGCTGCCGTTGCGCGACGACCTCAACGCCACCAGCATCATGCTGATCATGCTGACCGCGGTCATGGGCATCGCGCTGACCGGCGGCATGTGGCCCGCCGTGCTGGCGGCGGTCGGCGGTTTCCTGCTGGTCAACTTCTTCTTCCTGCCGCCGCTGTACACCTTCGCCATCGGCGACCAGGAACACCTGCTCGCGTTGTGCGTCTTCGTGTTCGTCGGTTTCGTCGGCGCGACGGTCGTCAACATCCTGGCCGCCCGCACCCGGCAGGCGGGCCGCGCCAGCGCCGAGGCCCAGACACTGTCCATACTGGCCGGAAGCGTGCTGCGGGGCGAGGACGCGCTGCCCGCCCTGATGAACCAGATGCTCGACACCTTCGGCCTGACCTCGGTGACGCTGCTGGAGCGACGCCGCGACGGCGTCGGCCCCGACGAGCGCCACGACCCGGCCGACTGGACGATGGTGGCCTGCGCGGGCACCCCGTGCGCCAGTCCCGGCGAGGCCGAGACCGACATCCCCATCGACGACAAACTGTCGCTGGCCCTCAAGGGCCGCACCCTGGACGCCGCCGACCGCCGCATCGTGGAGGCGTTCGCGATGCAGGCCGCCGTGGCGCTCAAGCAGGAACGGCTGGCCGCCGAGGCGGCCACCGCCCGGCCGCTGGCCGCCGCCGACAAGATGCGCACCGCGCTGTTGGCGGCGGTGTCGCACGACCTGCGCACCCCGCTGGCCTCGGCGAAGGCGGCGGTGGCGGGCCTGCGCGGCAACGGCGACATGTTCTCCGCCGCCGACCGCGACGAGCTGCTGCTCACCGCCGACGAATCGCTGGACCGGCTCGACCGGCTGGTGTCGAACCTGCTGGACATGAGCCGGTTGCAGGCCGGGGCGCTGGGAGCGCACACCATCCCCATCGGACTGGAGGAGGTGGTGCCCACGGCGCTCGACGAACTGGGCGAGGCCGGACGCGAGGTGCGGCTCGACGTCGCCGGTGACCTGCCCGAGGTCGCCGCCGACCCGGGGCTGCTGGAGCGGATCATCGTCAACGTCGTCGGCAACGCGTTGCGGCACAGCCCGCCCGGCACCCCGCCGCTGGTCAAGGCGGGAGCCCACGACGACATCGTGGAACTGCGCGTCATCGACCACGGTCCCGGAGTGCCCGATGTGGACCAAGAACAGCTGTTCACCCCGTTCCAGCGGCTGGGCGACCGCGACAACGCCAGCGGCGTCGGCCTCGGGCTGGCGCTGTCGCGGGGGCTGGCCGAGGCGATGTCGGGCACGCTGACGGCCGAGAACACCCCCGGCGGCGGCCTGACGATGGTCCTGAGCCTGCCACAGGCGGGCGTCAACATCGACATGGAATCCAACCCCCGGCAGGAGGAGTCATGATCAAGGTCCTGGTCGTCGACGACGAACCGCAGATCCTGCGGGCGCTGCGCATCAACCTGCGCGCCCATGGCTACGACGTCAGCGTCGCCGCCGACGGGGCGGCGGCGCTGCGCGCGGCGGCCAGCGTCAAACCCGACCTGGTCATCCTCGACCTGGGTCTGCCCGACATCGACGGTGTCTCGGTCGTGGAGGGCTTGCGCGGCTGGACCTCGATCCCGATCCTGATCCTGTCGGGCCGCGCCAACAGCGCCGACAAGATCGCGGCCCTGGACGCGGGCGCCGACGACTACGTCACCAAACCCTTCGACATCGGCGAACTGCTGGCCCGGGTCCGTGCGGTGACCCGCCGCCGCGGCGCGGGCGAGTCGCAACCCGCGATCACCATCGGCGACGCGGAGATCGACCTCACCGCCCACACCGTCAAACGCGGCGATGAGGAGGTCCGGCTGACCCCCACCGAGTGGCAACTGCTGGAAGTGTTGCTGCGCAACCCCGGCAAGCTCGTCAGCCAACGCCAGCTGCTGCACGAGGTGTGGGGCCCGTCCTACGACCGCGAGACCAACTACCTGCGGCAGTACCTGGCGCAGCTGCGTCGCAAGCTGGAACGCGACCCGGCCCGGCCAGCGCATCTGCTGACCGAGCCGGGGATGGGGTACCGCTACAAACCGTTAGGCGATGAACTGGACGCAGGCGGCTTCGATCCAGCCGTCGCGGCCCTTCATGAAGCCCTCCTCCACGTGGACGAGGTAGGCGTCGCCGTTGCCACCGTTGACGGTCAGGTCGTCGTCGCGTTTGGCGTAGCCCTGCAGACCGACGCCGGAGCCGTCGAAGGAGTCGTAGACCCCGGCGAAGGAACAACCGACGACGGCGGGGGTCGAAGCGTGGGCGGGGGCGGTCGCGAACCCGATGGAGGCGGCGGCGATGCCCGCCACGATGCTAGCGCGTACCAGGGTCTTCATGGCAGTTTCCTTTGGGAGGCAATAGAAGCCCTACGATCCTATGCAACGCGACTCGCAAGAGGAGGGTTCGTGGCCATACACGACAGCCGGGCCGCGGGGCGCCCTCAGTCGCCGATGCCGGGCAGGTCGGGCCATTCCTTGTCGGTCGGCTTGTACAGGTAGCACACACCGCCGGAGCCGGACAGCTCCTTGCCGTTGGCGTCCTTGCGTTTGGTGCGCAGCCAGATGTTCTCGAACTGGCGTCGCTTGTACACGCGGCGGACGGCGTCGTTGTCCTTGGAGGCCGGGTCGTTGGCGATGACGTCGCCCTCGGCGGTGAAGCCGATGACGGTCATGAGGTGGCCCGCGGTGCCGTAGCCGGCGCCGTCGAGTTCCTCCTCGATGAACGACTGCGAGGTGATGACGGGGAAGCCCGCCTTGATGAGGGTCTCGGCGTCGGCCAGCGAGTTCAGCCGGGTCACGATGGCGTCCATCTCCTCGAAGGACGCGGCGTAGGCGGCGTTGAAGGGCCAGTTGCCGCAGCCGTCGTAGGCCTTGTCGAAGGTGTACCGGGCCGCGTGGCAGATCTGCGGGTCGTCGAAGTCGGGGTCGACCCAGGCCAGGTCCTCGGGGGAAAGCTTGCGGCCGAAGGATTCGATGATCATCTGCGAGGAGGTCGGCGAGCACCAGGCCTCACCGCCGCCACCGTACTCCGGGTACTGTCCCTCGTGGATCATCTGCGAGTAGCGCGGCACGTCCAGCTCGACACCGGCCGCGACGCCGGGCTCGGTGGCCGGGACCTCGAAGCGGTCGGGGACGAAGGAGCTCATCGCGCCGGTGCGCCACACCGTCGGGGTGATGTCGGTTCCGGGCTTGCGGTGCAGGGTGAGCCGCAGCTGGTAGGACTTCAGCTGGTACTTGTCCGGCTTGCCGATGACGAAGGTGTCGGCCTCGATGGCGCTGCGGCTGTCGGACTGGTCGTTGACGGAGGTGCGGGTGATGTCGTCCTCGCCCAGCGCCCACACACCCATGACGTACCAAGGGGTCTCCTCGCCGTCCTGGTAGCGGCCCTTCATCTCGACCTTGAGGAACGAGCCCGCCGGGGTGTCGACGTTCCAGGACGCGATCAGCTGGCTGGCGCCGAACTCCAGTTCCCGGACCGGCGAGGTCCAGGTGGCGATCTCCCATTCGGAGGTCTCGCCGGTGTGCGGATCGGCGTACTCGACGACGTCGGCGGCCTCGTCGATGACGATGCCGACGCGGCCGTCGGTCTTCACGATCACACCCTGGGCCTCCCCCTGACCCCATTGTTCGGCCGACCGCCATCCGTGGAATTCCACATTCGCCTCCGCCCCTGCTTTCGCCTTCCCGGTTGTCTCATTCGCCAGGGCGAGGCGGGAAGCGACGACCGTCGCGGTCGCGGCAACGCCCGCTGCGGTCAGAACTGCCCGTCGCGACATGTGTTTCCTCATAGGTGATCCTTGATACATAGATGTGATGAAGGGGAGGCGATTTACAAGTATGTGGCTGACGAGACCATTAAAAAGGCAACCGCCCATAATTTGCACATAGAGCGCGGAGCGCGTTATCGTGTCGCCTCCGAACGCAATCGAAAGGGACTTCAGTTGCCGCCTGCCCAGCTGCAAGCGACTTATCGTCCGGATATCGATACCCCGGCTCATGGATTGATGGTTTGGTGGGGCGGGGGCTCCGATCTCGTCGAAGCCGTCCGCAAACACGGACTCCCCGACGGCGCTCCCGGCAGACTCCGACTGGCGGTCCCCACACAGGACGGTGACGGTTTCACCGTCGACAGGTTCCCGGTGCGGCTGGTCCCGTTGACGCAGGCCGCTCCCGCGCTGGCGGCGCTGCGTGTCGACAAGCACACCAGTGACTCACTGCGCGCCTGGCGGGCCGCCGCGATCCTGGCACTGTCGCAACCGGACCCGGGCAAGCTGGCCGAACTGGCGGAGATGATGCCCGCCGCCGCCCACGCCCTGTGCCGGGACGAGGCGAGTCTGTGGCCCGCCGACACCCTCGTCAGCGCCTTCGCCCATGCCACCCGGGCGACCTATATGTCCGAGAAGGACACCGCGCGGGAGCTGCGCGACGCCCAGGAGGAGCTGGCCCCCGACGCCCGGGTGGAGGCCACGCTGCGTCCCTACCAGCGGCGCGGGCTGGCCTGGCTGCGCGCCGTCGCGGCCCACCACCGCGGCGCGCTGCTGGCCGACGACATGGGTCTGGGCAAGACGCTGCAGACCATCGCGCTGTTGGCGGAACGGACCTCCAACCGTCCACATCTGGTGGTGTGCCCCACGTCGGTGGTCGGCAACTGGACCCGTGAGATCGCCCGGTTCGCGCCGGACCTCCCGGTTGTGCTCCACCATGGACCGTCGCGTCGCGAAGTGGCCCGTTTTCCCGATGGTGCGGTCGTTGTCACCAGCTATAATCTCCTGCTGCGCGATATCGACCTTTTGTCCATACTTGATTGGGATGTGGTTGTTCTCGATGAGGCCCAGCAGATCAAGAATCAGGCATCCCAGACCGCCAAAGCCGCCCGAATTCTGCCCGCCCAGGCTCGCGTCGCATTGACCGGTACCCCGGTGGAAAACCGGCTGGGTGAACTGTGGTCAATTATGGATTTCGTGAATCCCGGCATTCTCGGCTCATATTCACGGTTCCAGAAACGATTCGCCAGCCCGATCGAATCGCGCGCCGACGCCCGCGTCACCGAACGACTGCGCGGCATCGTGCAGCCGTTCCTGTTGCGCCGCCTCAAAAGCGAGGTGGCCGCGGATCTGCCCGCCAAGCAGGAGTCCACTGTCGCGTGCACGCTGACGTCCGAACAGGCCAAACTGTATTCGGCCGCCGTGGAGCGAGCCATGAACGACGGCCTGGGTTCCGGTTTCGAGCGGCACGGCCGGGTCCTCAAACTGCTGACCGAACTCAAGCAGATCTGCAACCATCCGGCGCAGTTCCTGCGTCAGGAGCACCCGCTGACCGGTCGCTCCGGAAAGCTCGCCCGCGCCACCGAGATGCTCGCCGAGGCCGTCGCCGAGGGCGCCCAGTCGCTGGTGTTCACGCAGTACCGGGTGATGGGCGAGCTGTTGGCCACGCACCTGGCCGCCGAGCTGGGGCTGGAGAAAGTGCCGTTCCTGCACGGCGGGGTCTCGCAGCCCGGCCGGGACGCGATGGTGGCCGAGTTCCAGTCGGGCGACGATCCGCCGCCCATCCTCATCGTCAGTCTCAAGGCGGGCGGCACCGGTCTCAACCTCACCGCCGCCACCCACGTCCTGCACTACGACCGGTGGTGGAACCCGGCCGTGGAGGACCAGGCCACCGACCGGGCGCACCGCATCGGACAGACCAAGCCCGTAACCGTCTACAAGCTCGTCACCGGCGGCACGCTCGAGGAGCGCATCTCGGACCTGTTGGAGCGCAAGCGTTCCCTGGCCGAGTCGATCGTCGGCACCGGGGAGGACTGGATCACCAACATGGACGACAAGCAGCTGCGGCAGCTGATCGAGCTGTCCGACGTGGCGGTGACCGAATGAGCCGTTTCGGAGTCACCTGGTGGGGCAAGCGCTGGCTGCGCACCCTCGAACAGCTCGGACTGACCTATCCGGACAGCCGGATGGCCACCGGCCGCACCCTGGCCAGCAAGGACGCCGTCGACCTCATGAACGTCGAGACCGGCGAACTGTCGGCCTGGGTGGACGCCCCGCGCAAGTCCTTCGGCGTGGTCGTCAGCGTCGAGCCGTTCACCGAGGAGCAGTGGCGCACCTTCGACACCGTCGTGGCCTCCCGGCTGGGCAACCTGGCCGACCTGCTGGACGACCGGCTGCCCACCGGCATCGACCGGCAGCTGGAGCCACACGGTCTGACCCTGTTCCCCGGTGACGACGAGATCGACACCAGCTGCCCGTGCCGGGACAAGACCAAGGTGTGCGTCCACGTGATCGCGCTCCAGCACGCCTTCGCGGTCAACTTCGACGACGACCCATACCTGCTGGGGGTGCTGCGCGGTCGCGACCGCGAGACCATGCTGACCGCGTTGCGGTCGGCGGGGCCGGGTCACGAGGACCTGCCGCCGGTCTCGGTCGACGGCGCTGTCCCGATCGCGTCGTTGTCGGTCGCGGACTTCTACACCGGCCGTGGGAGTTTCGACGCGCTGCTGCGTCCCTAGAGGACGGCGTCGAGCAGTCCGGGGAACCGGGCCTCGAGGTCCTCGCGACGCAACCGGAGCATGTGCTCACGCCCGTGCGGGCGCTGCCAGATGACGCCCGCGTCGCGCAGCGTCCGCCAGTGGTGGGTCATCGTCGACTTCGGGGTCTGGCCACGCAGCACGCCGCAGGTGCGCTCCTGTCCGTCCGCCAGCGCCGCCACGATCTCCAGGCGGCGCCGGTTTCCCAGGGCGGCCATGACGTCGACGATGTCGATCGCGTCGCGGGGTGGGCCTTCGGTGGTAGCCATAGCGCAAGCCTAACCAACGGTACGTAGATATACGAACGGTTGTCTGCTGGGCCACGTTTCCTTGGCGATCGTACGCATATTCTCGTACGGTCCGTTGGTACGTAAATCCTCGTACCAATGAAAGGTTCCCCATGACCACCGCGCTCGCACGCCCCGCCGCGCCACCCCGCATCCGGCTCGGCGCCGCCCTGGCCCTGCTGGCCACCGCCCAGCTCATCTTCTCCCTCGACCTCAACATCGTGTTCGTGGCGCTGCCCGAGATCGGCGCCGAACTCGGCTTCCCCGGCCAGACCCAGCAGTGGGTGGTCAGCGCCTACACCGTCTTCGCCGGTGGTTTCCTGCTGCTCGGCGGCAGGCTGGCCGACCTGCTGGGCCGACGCCGCACCTTCGTCACCGCACTGAGCCTCTACGCGGCCGCCTCACTGGCCGGCGGGCTGGCCACCGACCCCGGACTCATCATCGTTTCCCGTGCGGTGCAAGGCATCGGCGGCGCGCTGCTGCTCCCCTCGACCCTCGCGATCATCAACAACCTGTTCGCCGAGGGCCGCCCGCGCACCCGGGCGCTCGCGGTGTGGGGCGGCTTCGGCGCCAGCGGCCTGACCGTCGGCGCGCTGCTCGGCGGCGTCCTCACCCAGGCGTTCGGCTGGCCCGCCGTCTTCTTCGTGAACGTCCCGCTCGCGGCGGCCGTCGTCCTCGGCGCGCTATTGGTCATCCCCGCCGACGGCCCGCGCGCCAGCGGGAACTTCGACCTGCCCGGCGCGCTGACGGCCACCGTCGGCTCGACCGCGCTGGTCTTCACCCTCGTGCAGGGCCCCGAAGCGGGCTGGACCTCCCCGTCGGTGCTGGCCGCCGCCGTGCTGGGCGTCGCGCTGCTGGCCGCGTTCGTCGCGACCGAGGCCCGCACCGCCGACCCGCTGTTGCCACTGCGGTTGCTGCGCAACCGAAACCTCAGCGGCGCCGCGGCCATCACCTTCGTCTTCATGGGCACCTTCGGCGCGCTGCCCTACTTCCTGACGACCGTCCTGTTCGCCACCAAGTACGACTACTCGGCGCTGGCGACGGGACTGGCGTTCCTGCTGCCCTCGGCGGCCATCTTCGCCGGAACCCAGCTCGGCGCGAGTCTCACCGTCCGTTTCGGAGCCCGCGCCGCGCTGCTGACCGGTTTCGGGATCGGCGTCGTGGGCACCGTGGCCCTGGCCGTCGCGTTCGTCGCCGACGCCGGGTTCCTCGCCGCCGCACCGGGTCTGGTGGTCTCCGGCCTCGGCCAGGGCATCGTGTGGACCGCGATGTTCGCCGCGGCCTCCACCGGCGTCGACCCCGCCCGGGCCGGAGTCGCCAACGGCCTCGCCACCACGACCCTCAACGTCGGCAACGCCCTCGGCATCGGCGCGCTGGTGGCCGTGGCGGGTGCCGTGGACGGCGCGCAACGCGGCGGCTTCGTCGCGGTCCTGGTGGCCGCGGCGGCCATGGTGATCGGTCTCGGCCTGGCCGCCGCGCTCCCCCGTCGATCGCGATTACCGCACCGACACCGGGTTCTCGGGCTCCGGCTCGGCGACGGCCGACGGACGGGGCGTCCGCAGGGCCCAGCCGAACCCGAGCCCGACGACGGCCGCGAGGCCGAGGCCCGTCACCACGGTGGCCGCGCCCGGGTAGATCAGCGGTTCGCCGCGCAGCGCCTGCCAGGTGACAAGCGCCAGCAGTCCCGCGTAGCCGCCGGAGGCGACCAGGACGAACCGGGTGCGGGCTTTCTCGGCGGCCAGTCGCCCGCCACGGCGGCGGCCCAGCCGGGCCAGGCCGAGGGCCAACAGCGGCAACAGTTGCAGGGCGTGCAGTCCGATGAAGTGCCCGACCCGCAGGTCGCCGCCGGTGGTGCTCCAGCCGACCAGCGGCAGGCTGGGGCCGCCGTCGACGACGCCGACGCTGTGCCCGCCGATGGTGTCGGGCGCGTCCTCGCCGAGCTGGCCGGGCTTGGGCCGGGTCATCAGGAAAGCCAGCGCCATACCGGCCAACGACAGCAGCAGACCCAGTCGGATCGACCAGGTCAGCGCCCGGTCGCCGAGCTCGGCCCGCCACAGCCACACGGTGGCGACCGCGGTGGCGATCCACAGCACCACGATGGTGGTGCCCATGAGGGAGAAGATCGCGGCGTCCAGGGCGGTGGCGATGTTGAAGTGGCTCGCCCGGTCGCGCACCACCTGGCCGATGATGGCGACCATCTCGAGGGTGGCGCACACCGCCGCGACGGTCCCCATCCACCACACGACGCGCTTTCCCTTGCGTACCAGGGAACCCATCACGGCGAGCGTGACGGCGTAGAACAGGATCGACAGTGAGAACTTCAGCGGTTTCATCCAGGCGGGGGCGCCGGTGATGAGCCGGTCGTCGACGACCAGACCGATCAGTGAGACCAGGGTGGTGACCGCCATCAGGGCGGTGAGCAGCATCAGTGGCCGGTGCAGTTTCATCGCGTAACTTAGATAGTGTCGCTTTCCGTTATCCATAGTCCAACTATCCATGATCGGTTCGGGTTCCGCAAGTCCGATGGACCACTTTTTGGATAGTTTCGCTATCCGATAGCGTTATGCTGACCGAACAGCGACCGGAAACGAGGAGGGCCAATGCGCGTCGCCGAACTGAGCCGCACGTCGGGGGTACCGGTGCCCAGCATCAAGTACTACCTGCGGGCGGGACTGCTGCCGCCGGGCGAGCGCACCGCGCCCAACCAGGCCGACTACGGCGACAGTCACGTGCACCGGCTCCGGCTGATCCGGGCGCTCATCGAGGTGGGCGGGCTGTCGGTCGCCGCGGTCAAGGAGGTGCTGGAGTCCGTGGACGCCCAGGGCGCCGACCTGCACGAGGCGCTGGGCTCGGCCTTCGCGGCGACGCTGCCGGCCCGCACCGCCGAAGAGGAGTCGGAGTACACCGAGACCGCCCGCCGCACCGCCGCCGACCTCATCGAACGGCACGGCTGGCTGGTGGGGTCCGACTCCAAGAACGTGGAGGCGCTGGTGTCGGCGCTGGCGGTGATGTACCGGCTGCAACAGCACGACGTCGAGTCGATGGTCGAGCTCTACGCCCAGCACGCCAACACGATGGCCACCCGGGAGGTCGCCTGGGTCGCCGAACGCGGCGACATCGACGCGGTGGTGGAGGCCGCGGTCGTGGGTACCTTTATCGGCGGTGCGGTGTTCAACGCGATGCGTGTCATCGTCCACGAGAGCGCCTCCAAGAAGACCCTCGCCGCCAGCTGAATCGAGCCTGAATGGACAGTTTCGTCGCCCCCAGCGAACACGACCCCGGCATCCTGTCGGTGTGCGTCGGCCGCACGGTGCAGTCGAGCATCGACATGGATGACCCGACGCATCTCGTCGACGACTACACCAAGCACCTGTCCAGCCTCGTGGACGAGGCGGCGCCGCCCCGGCAGCCGCTGCGGGTGCTGCACCTGGGTGCCGGTGGCCTGGCGCTGGCCCGCTACGTGGCCGCGACCCGGCCGGGTTCCTACCAGCAGGCCGTGGACATCGACCCCGACCTCGTCGCGAAGGTGCGCGCCCAGGCGCCGCTTCCCAAGGGCGTCAAGGTGAAGATCCGCATCGGCGACGCCCGCGACCAGCTGCGGGCCGCACCCGGCGACTGCTACGACATCATCATCGTCGACGTCTTCTCCGGGGCACACGTCCCCGCGCATTTGACCACAGTGGAGTTCCTGCGCGAGGTGGCGCGGGTGCTGCGCCCCTCAGGACACTTCGCGGCCAACATCTGCGACGGCAAGAACCCCGTGTTCAGCCGGGGAGTGGCCGCCGCGGTCGCCGAGGTCTTCGACGACCGGGCGGTCCTGCTGGAACCCGGAATCCTGAATGGACGCCGGTTCGGCAACGTGCTCCTGTTCGGCAGCAACACGAAGCTGCCGATCCCGGGGATCCGGCGCCGCGCCGCGGGCGCGAACTTCCCGTACCGGGTGTTGCACGGCAAGGAATACCTCAACTACCACCTGGGGACACCGGCCACAACGGACGCCACCGCGACCCCGTCGCCGCCACCGCCCGACGGACTGTTCGGCAACGGTTAGCGACGGGACCGCAACTCGTCGCGGATCTCGCGCAGCAGCGCGATCTCCTCGGCCTCGGCCGGAGTCGCCGCGTCCTCGGCGCGCTTCAACCGCTCCACCGCCTTGCGTACCGGGACCACGACGAAGAAGTAGATGACGGCCGCCGTCAACGCGAAGGTGATGACAGCGGTGATGAACGCTCCGTAATCGAACGCCACCCCGTTGACGTAGAACTTGCCGCCGACGTCCTGACCGCCGGTCACCAGTTTTATCAACGGATCCAGGAAGGCCGCGGTGAACGCCCCCACCAGGGCGGTCATGGCGGCACCCATGACGACCGCCACGGCCAGGTCGACGACGTTGCCGCGCAACAGGAAATCTCGGAAACCTTTGAACATGGCGACCACTTTCTCACGTTGCGCCAGTGAACAAGTGTCGGACTTGCCCGCTATGGGTTGTGGGATATTCCCCGCAACCATTGGCAGCCGACGTTTCCCCACGTAGTTTCAGGCGCGCTCGCCGAGCACCCCGAGTGTCCACCATGGGCACCACTCGCGCGAGTACCGCCGAGTCGCCGCAAGGCGAGCCGGGGACCCAATTGGGTATTCCTGAACAGGGCCCCGGGGTGAATCCGTGCTCACGCACGGTAGGGCGATCTTCCCGCCCGAACCCGTCAGCTAACCCGGTAGGCGGTCATCGGAAGAAAGGCCTGCATGCCCGCCGTATACCCGGAATCCAACGGCGATTCCCCCTCCTCCCGGAAACTCATCCGTTCCCTCGTCGGCACCGGCCTGACCGCAGCGGTCATCGCCATCGCCGTCGCACTCCCCGACCAGGCCGCGGCCAAGCCGAGCCTGGAGGACAAACTCAAGACCGTCTCGTCCGAACTCAAGGACGCCAAATCGGATCTGGCCGACCTGAAGGAACGCCGCTCCGACGTCAAGGGCGAGGCCAGGACCGCCCAGGCGAAACTGGACGAGGCCCCCGAGGCCGTCACGGAAGCCGTGGCGGCCGTCGACGACGCCACCTCCCCCATCGACCGGCTCAGCGTCCTGTCCGGTTACGGCAGCTCTCAGACCGCCGAACTGGCCGAGGCCGTCGGCGACCGCGCCGAGGCCGCCGAGCAGACCAAGCGGCTGTCCGGCGACATCGACGACCTGGAGGACAAGGTCGACGACCTCACCGACAAGCGCGACAAGCTGAAGAACAAGCTCGCCGAGGCCGCCTCCGAGTCCGGTTCCGGCAAGTCCGGCGACGACTCCCCCTCGGTGTCGTCCGACGGCGCCGGCGCGGTGGCCTTCGCCAAGGCCCAGCTGGGCGACGCCTACGTGTTCGGGTCCACCGGCCCCGACACCTGGGACTGCTCCAGCCTGACCCAGGCCGCGTGGTCGGCCGCTGGCAAGAGCATCGGCCGCGACACCTACGCGCAGTGGGACAACATGACCCACATCGACCGCGCCGACCTGAGCCCCGGCGACCTGGTGTTCTACAACTCGCAGGGCCACGTCGCGATGTACGTCGGCGGCGGCAAGGTCATCCACGCCCCGCAGGAGGGCGAGACCGTCAAGTACTCCCCGATCGACATGATGCCGATCGACGGCTACACCACCCCGTCGTAGCCTGACCCGAAAAAACCCGGCCCCTCCGATGCGGAGGGGCCGGGTTCGGCTTCAGGCGTGTTTTCTACGGTGGATTAAAGCTGCCGCTCCCAGGCGGCTCTCGTTGGCGAAACCGCCATCCCCGGCCAGTTCCTTCAACCGGGCCAGCGCCTGGATCTCCAGCTGCCGGATGCGCTCACGTGACAGGGCGAAGCGGTGGGCCACCTCTGTCAGCGAGTGCTCCCGGCCGTCCTCGAGCCCGTAGCGAGCCTTGACGATGCCCGCCGAGCGCTCGTCCAGGTGTCCGAGCATCATGTCGATGCGCTCCCGCTCCATACCGGCGATGACCACGTCTTCCGGGGTGGGTTCGTCGGAGTCGGCCACCAGGTCACCGAGGTTGGTGTCGCCGTCGTCACCGATGGGGGTGTCGAGGGAGACGGTGTCCTGGGACCAGCGGATCAGCTCGTTGACACGTTCCACGGTGACGCCGAGCGCGTTGGCGATCTGCTCGGGCTCGGGGTCGGCGCCCAGTTCCCTGGTGAGCTGGCGGGCGGTGTTGCGCATCCGGTTGACGTCCTCGACCAGGTGCACGGGCAGTCGGACGGTACGTTCCTGCTGGGCGATGGCGCGGCTGATGGCCTGGCGGATCCACCAGGTCGCATAGGTGGAGAACTTGAAACCACGCTGGTAGTCGAACTTCTCCACGGCCCTGACCAGGCCGGTGTTGCCCTCCTGGATCAGGTCCAGCATCGGCATGCCGCTGCGGACGTAACGTCGCGCGATCGAAACGACCAACCGGAGGTTGGCCTTGATGAACTGTTCCTTGGCTTTTTGCCCGTCGAGTACCAGCCGCCCCAGCTCGGCCTCGGTCACCCCTTCGGGCTGCTGGTCGTCACCGATGAGCCGCTGTGCGTACAGGCCTGCCTCGACGGCCTTGGCGAGATCGACTTCGGCCGCGGCGTCAAGCAGCGGCGTCTTCGAAATCTCGTGCAGGTACACGCCGACCAGGTCACGTTCCTCAGCGACCTCATCAGTGCGAATCGCAGTCGTTGTTTCTACGCTCAAGGTCTCCTCCAGCCTTCTCGTCCCCCACCGCACCGGCGGTTCGACTGACATAACAGCCGAACCGGCGCGTTGATTCCGCGATTGGTGTCGCATTACTTATCAATACCAACCCGGAGCCGGGATCAACTCCCGATTTTGTGCCGTTCCGTCATTGAGACGGGTCACGGGGGTGGATATGACAGTCACTGCGACCGAGATCACGAACTCGGGTGGGCCCGCTGCGTTGCGGACCCTTTCTACATAGAGGTACACGCGTCATACCGGTGAAAGGTTGAGAGGCGATATCAATAGGGCGTCAATCACGTACCCACGCACGCGGGGGTCACTGTCGGCAACCGTCGCTGGAGGAATGGGTAACGGTCGCGCGCCTCGACTCACCACCCTATCTCGCTTTCCGTAGGGTGAGGCGTGTGAGTGAACGTTTGGTGTGGATCGACTGTGAAATGACCGGGCTGGATCTTCAGCGGGACGCGCTGATCGAGATCGCGGTGCTCGTCACCGATGCCGAACTGAGGGTGCTGGACGAGGGGCTCGACATCGTCATCCACACCGAACAGTCCGTCCTGGACGGGATGGTGGACGTCGTCAAGGAGATGCACGGCTCCTCCGGGCTGACCCAGGAGGTGGCCGCCGCGACCACGACCGTCGCCGAGGCGGAGAAGCGGGTGCTGGAGTACGTGCGCGGCCACGTGCCGCAGCCGGGGACGGCGCCGCTGTGCGGCAACTCCATCGCCACCGACCGCGGCTTCCTGGCCCGCGACATGCCCGCCCTCAACAACCACCTGCACTACCGGATGATCGACGTCTCCTCGGTCAAGGAGCTGACCCGGCGCTGGTACCCGAGGGTGTACTTCGCCCAGCCGCCCAAGTGCATGGCGCACCGGGCGCTGGCCGACATCAAGGAGAGCATCCGGGAGCTGGAGTACTACCGGCGCGCCGTGTTCGTGCCGCAGCCGGGCCCCGACGTCGACGAGGCCACCGCGATCGCCGAGGGTCTCTAGGCCGCTTCGGGTTCCTCGGTCTCGGCCGGGATCAGCCCCGACAGCCCCCGCCAGATCGCCGTGGCGTTCGTCGGCGTCATGGACACGCTCATGCCGTCCATGTGGATCGACCACAGTCCCGCGACGGTGTCGACGACCCGTACCGCGCGGGAGGCGGGCTCGCCCTCGGGCGTGTACCAGCTCGACGTGACCGTCCAGTACAGCCAGGGTCCATCCACAAGGGCACCGATGACGTTGGTGGGTTCGCCGCCGCATCGCTCGGCGGCGGCTGCCCGTTCCGGCTCGGTAGCGCCCAGCAGGCCCTCGAAGACGTCCCGGGGCAACCGGACGGCCTCGGCGTCGACGCGTGGGCGCGGGCCCAGGTGCACGATCCGCGCCACCATGACCGGGATCAGCTCCGGCCGCAGCGCGAGGAAGTCGCGCAGCCCTTCCTCGGAATCCAGCAGCAGCGCCGCGTCGGCGAGACCCGCCCAGCCGTCGCCGGTGAGCTCCTCGCCGGTGTGGTCGACGCAGTCCAGGCGCAGCCGACTGCGGTAGCCGGTCACCGCCTCCAGTCCGTTCGCGACGTCCGGGTGCGGGTGCCCGGCGGTGCTGGCCCCCGCCTCGTGCAGCTCGGCCAGGTCGGGCCCGTCCGGCATGCCGTCGCCGTACCAGGTCACCAGGCTGTCGAAGCTGGCCTGGTCCAGGCGCAGCACGCCCGTCTCGGTGTCGAATCGCATCGTCATGCCCGCACCTCTCCCGGTGTGAAGCCCTCGGCGACGCGCGCGAAGACGTCGGCGAGACCATCGTAGGCGGGGGTGGCGACCGAGGCGGTGATCGTGTAGCCGATCCCGTCGTATAGCCACGCCCACTGCTCCATGGTGACCGGTCCGCAGTCGGGCTGCTCGTAGTGCGCCAGTCGCCGCACCCGACCGTCGGCGGTCGTCTCGCGGTCGAGGAGCACGTAGTCGGGGAGCCTCAGTTCCAGCTCGCCGTCGCTGTCGTCCTGCCACCGTTCGAGCTCCGTCGCGGTGGGCAGTGCGTCGGTGGTGACCACGATGTTGGCGCTGAAGTAGAGCTCGCCGGACGGCTCCACCGCCACCAGCGCGACACCGGGTCGCGGGTTGATCATCCGCCGCCACACGGACGGCAGCGGCAGGGTGAAACCGTCGCCGGGGTGGCCCGCTCGGCGGTGCCCAGATCCGAGTCCTTCTCCCACTGCTCGTAGCCCGCCGCACCACCGCCGATCGCGGAGGTGACGGGACCGGCGACCTTTCCGAGCTTCGTGAGCTTGGCTTCGGTGTCGAGGAGCTTTCCGGTCCGGGTCAGGTACCTGCGCTTCAGGGCCTCGGCCAGCTGCTCCAGAATGGCCTTGCTCTTGCCCGCGTTGTCCGACACGTCGTACAGTGGATCCGGCAACGGTTCCATCTTGGACTGCGCGGCCCGCGAGTCGTCGGCGAGCAACGAATAACGAAGGGCCGGGCTCGAAATGAGCCCGGCCCTCGTCAGTACTCCTGGGTCAGTCGCGCTTCTTCTCGCGCATCTCCCAGGTCTCGATGACGTCTCCGACGTTGATGTCGTTGTAGTTCTTCAAGGTGATACCGCACTCGTAGCCCTCGCGGACCTCGGTGGCGTCGTCCTTGAACCGCCGCAGCGACGAGATCTCCAGGTTGTCGGCCACCACGGCACCGTCGCGCAGCAGCCGTGCCTTGGCGTTGCGCTTGATGAGCCCGTCGCGGACGATCGAACCGGCGATGTTGCCGAACCGGGAGGAACGGTAGACCTCGCGGATCTCCGCCGAACCCAGGTCGACCTGCTCGTACTCCGGCTTCAGCATGCCCTTCAGGGCCGCCTCGATCTCCTCGATCGCCTGGTAGATGACCGTGTAGTACCGGATGTCGACGTTCTCGCGGGCGGCCATCTCCTTGACCCGGCCCTCCGCGCGGACGTTGAACCCGATGATCGTGGCCGTCGAGTCCGAGGAGGCGGACGCCAGGTTGACGTCGTTCTCGGTGATCGCACCGACACCCCGGTGGATGATCCGCAGTTGGACCTCCTCGGGAATGTCCAGGTTGACCAGAGCGTCCTCCAGGGCCTCCACCGAACCGGAACCGTCACCCTTGATGATGAGCGACAGGGTCGTCTTCTGACCCTCCGCGATCCGCTCCATGAGCGTCTCGAGGGTGGCCCGGCCGACCCGGCTGGCCTGCATCGCGGCCCGGCGACGGGCCTGACGCTGCTCGGCGATCTGCCGGACGGTGCGGTCGTCGTCGGCGGCCAGGAACGTGTCCCCGGCGCCGGGCACCGAGGTCAGACCCTGCACCTGCACCGGACGCGAGGGCGTGGCCTCCTTGACCCGCTTGCCGAACTCGTCGAGCATCGCGCGGACGCGGCCGAAGGCGCCACCGGCGACGATCGAGTCGCCGACCCGCAGCGTTCCCTTCTGGACCAGGACGCTGGACACCGGGCCGCGGCCCTTGTCCAGGTGCGCCTCGATGGCGATGCCCTGCGCGTGGCCGTCGACCGGGGCGGTCAGCTCCAGCGAGGCGTCCGCGGTCAGCAGGATCGCCTCCAGCAGCTGCTCGATGCCGATACCGGGCTTGGCCGCCACGTCCACGAACATGGTCTCGCCGCCGTATTCCTCGGCGACCAGTCCGTATTCGGTCAGCTGCTGCCGCACCTTGTCGGGGTTGGCCCCCTCCTTGTCGATCTTGTTGACCGCCACCACGACCGGGGCCTCGGCGGCCTTGGCGTGGTTGAGGGCCTCGATCGTCTGCGGCATCACGCCGTCGTCGGCCGCGACGACCAGGACGACGATGTCGGTGACGTTGGCACCACGGGCACGCATGGCGGTGAACGCCTCGTGGCCCGGGGTGTCGATGAACGTGATCGCCCGGTCCTTGCCCTCGTGCTCGACGTGGGCCTGGTAGGCGCCGATGTGCTGGGTGATGCCACCGGCCTCGGTGTCGATCTTGTTCGTCTTGCGGATCGCGTCCAGCAGTTTCGTCTTACCGTGGTCGACGTGACCCATGACGGTCACCACCGGCGGCC
Source organism: Stackebrandtia nassauensis DSM 44728 (assembly GCF_000024545.1). Classification (GTDB taxonomy): domain Bacteria; phylum Actinomycetota; class Actinomycetes; order Mycobacteriales; family Micromonosporaceae; genus Stackebrandtia; species Stackebrandtia nassauensis. The sequence goes on along the minus strand of NC_013947.1, from coordinate 1,505,899 downwards.
GCGCGATCGCGTCGCCCTGATCGGTGTCGTCCTCCAGGTCGATGCCGAACTGCGCCAGCAGCTCGCGGTCCTCTTCCTCGGGACTGACGAGCTGGATGTCGAAGTTCAGGTGTTCCCCGAGCAGCTGCATCGTCTCTTCGGAGACCGACTGGGTCGCGGTCACCATCTCGCCGAGCCCGAACAGTTCCTGCACCAGCGAACCGGGGATGGCGTTGATCTTGTCGGCGAAGTCCGCGAGGGACGCACCCCGGGGCAGCCGGATCGTCTGACCGTTACCGCGCGGCGCACCCGAACCCATGGTCGGGGCCGAGAGGTTGTCGAACTCGGCTCTGCGCTGCCGCTTGGACTTGCGACCCCGCGCCGGACGACCTCCGGGACGCCCGAAGGCACCCGCCGCGCTGCCGCCACGGCTGCGCGCGCCGCCACCGGGACGACCGCCGCCACGGAAACCGCCGCCACCGGCGGGAGCTCCACCGGGAGCGCCACCGGGTCCGGCCGGACCGCCGCGGTAGTTGCCACCGCCGCCGCCAGCGCCACCACCGGCACCGCGACCACGGCCGCGTCCGCCTCGGCCGCCGCCGCCTCCAGCGCCGCCACCACCACCGGGGCGGTTGGACGGCATCATCGAGGGGCTGGGCCTCGGCGGCATGTTGGACGGGCTGGGACGCGGGCCGCCGGGACGGTCACCGCCCCGCTCGCCGCCTCCGCCGCCACCGGGACGCGGTCCCGGCTTGCCGGGCTTGGCACCGCCGGGGCGGGCCTTGGGGCCGGGCGTGATGCCGAACGGGTTGTTGCCGCCGGGACGTGGTCCCGGCTTCGGTCCCGGCTTGGGGCCGGGACCCGGACGCGGGCCGGGCTTGCGGTCGGTGACCTCGGCGTCGGCGCCGCCCTCGTCCTGACCGGACTCGCGACGCTTCTGCGCGTCCTGGGCGGCCTTGGCCGCGGCCTCCTGCTGCTTCATCAGCGCTTCGGCCCGGGCCTGGGTCGCGGCGACCTCGATGTCGTGGGCGCTGGCCGGTTTGGCCACGTCCACGGTCTCGGGTGCCGCGGGGGCCGGAGTCGGCTTCTTCTTGGGGGTGGCCTTCTTCGCCGCCTTCTTGGCGGGACCACCCGGAACCGGCGCCTTGGGGCGGGGGCCGGGTTTGGCCGCCGACGGCGACTTGGTCTCGGGGGCGGCCTTGGCCTCCACCGGTTCCGCCGCCGCCTTCTTGGCGGGTTTGTCGGGTTTGACGTCCTGGGCGGCCGCGGCGTTGGCGAACTCCTGTCGCAATCGCCGGGCCACGGGGGCCTCCACCGTGCTCGACGCCGATTTGACGAATTCGCCCATGTCACTGAGCTTGCCGAGCACGATCTTACTTGTCACGCCGAGCTCTTTCGCAAGCTCGTGTACGCGGGCCTTGCCTGCTGCCACTGCACTCCTCATCATTCAAGGTCGTGCGGGCGCGGGCCCGCCGACCTCAATTTCGCACTTGATGCCTGGTCATTTTGACGACTTCATCGTGTGCTCATGTCCGGTCTACCTACCTTGCTGTCGCGGGCGGAACGAGTCGTCCGCCATCGATGTGTCGAGTCGTTGTCGAGCGAGTTACGCCAAAAAGTCCGCCACGGCCGTCAGATCCGGTTCGGATGACAGTCGAAGCGCCCGCTTGAAAGCACGCCGCCGTCTTGCCTGTTCGAGGCACTCCGGGGCCGGATGAACGTGTGCTCCCCGGCCGGGCAGCTTCCGTGCGGGGTCGGGCACCAGCCGGACCCCCGTAGCGGGAGTTTCGGGATTGGCGACGACACGCAACAACTCGCTGGCCGACGCGCGATTTCGGCAACCCACACACGTGCGAATAACGTCTGCGCGACGGACCATTGGAAATACTACCTCTACGCGCCGGAGCCGCCCGCTCCCACCTCGGTTTCGGGTGGTGACTCAGGTGACACTTTCGACGGATCCGGTGCGGCGTCGGACTTGATGTCGATGCGCCAGCCGGTCAGCCGGGCCGCCAGCCGGGCGTTCTGGCCCTCGCGGCCGATCGCCAGCGACAGCTGGAAGTCGGGCACGACGACCCGCGCGACCTTGTCGTCCGGGTCCAGCACCTCGACGCTGACCACTTTGGACGGCGACAGGGCGTTGCCGACGAAGGTGGCCGGGTCCTCGGAGTAGTCGATGATGTCGATCTTCTCGCCGTCCAGTTCGCTCATCACCGCGCGCACCCGCGAGCCCATCGGGCCGATGCAGGCGCCCTTGGCGTTGAGGTCGGCGACGGTGGCGCGCACCGCGATCTTGGTGCGGTGCCCGGCCTCGCGGGCCACCGCGGCGATCTCCACCAGGCCGTCGGCGATCTCGGGGACCTCGGCGGCGAACAGCTTCTTCACCAGGTTGGGGTGCGAGCGCGACACCGTGATCTGCGGGCCGCGCGGGCCCCGCGAGACCTGCACGACCGCCGCCCGCAACCGCCGCCCGTGCGAGTAGTTCTCGCCGGGGACCTGCTCGACGTGCGGCAGCATCGCCTCGATCTTGCCGAGGTCGACCATGACGGTGCCCTTCTCGGAGGCACCCTCGTGGGCCTGGATCACGCCGGTGACGACATCGCCCTCCAGGCTGGCGAACTCGCCGAAGTTGACGTCGTCGGTGGCCTCGCGCAGCCGCTGCATGATCACCTGCTTGGCGGTCATGGCCGCGATGCGCCCGAAGTCGTCGGGGGTGTCGTCCCATTCCCGGACGACGTTGCCCTCGGCGTCGACCTCCCGGGCCCGCACCGTGACGGTGCCGGTCTCACGGTTGACCTCCACGCGCGCGTGGGACTGCGCGTCCGGTGTGTGCCGGTAGGCGGTCAACAGGGCGCTTTCAATGGCATCGATGATCGTGTGGAACGGGATGTCTCGCTCGTGTTCCAGGGACCGCAGAGCCACCAGATCGATATGCACCGCCTACTCCTGTCTTTCTTTGCTCGCCGATCGGGAGAACTCCAGCTGCACTCGCCCGGGACCAAGATCACCGTACGCCACCCTGCGGGTGCCATCGGACAGTTCCAGCTCGACATTCTCGTCGTCGGCGGCGTGGATACGGGCGGTGACAGTGGCATCGGACAGCCGGACGCTCACCAGTCGGCCGACGTTGCGGCGCCAGTGCCTCGGCAGTGTCAACGGACGATCGACCCCCGGCGACGAAACCTCCAAAGTGTAGGAGTTCGTCGCAAAGGGACCATCATCGGCCTCGGATTTGTCCAGCGCCTTGGAGAGCACACGCGAGACCGAGGCGATCGCGTCGAGGTCGACGCCCGCGTCCCGGTCCACAAGCACCCGTACCAGGGTGCGCCGTCCCGCCTGCGACACCTTGAGTTCCTCAAGGTCGTAACCGGCTTCGGCGAGCACGGGTTCCAGTACCGCCAAGATCCGCTTCCGTGTCACGTCGGCCACGCGCACCCCCTATTTGAATGAGTTTCTCGCCCGCGAGCGTAGCCGAAACCGCCGGACGGCGCAGGGCCGCGCCCACCGGCACGCCGCGTCGGTCCGTGAGGGCCTGTCACACTTATGCCGTGTCTGTCAACGGGTCCTGCGGTTACCGCAGGCGCGAATTTCTGCTGGCCGGGCTGGCCGCCGTCCTGTCCACCTCGGCCTGCACCGCCGTATCCGGTGAACCGGGCTCGCTGGACAGCGGCAAGGTGCTGCGGCCGGTGCTGAAGACCTCCCGCGAACTGGCCGCCGCCTACGAGGCCGCCGCGAAGGACCATCCGCAACTGGGTAAGACGCTGGAAGTCCTGCGGGACAACCATTCCGAGCACGCCAAGGCGCTGGCGAGGATTCTGGGCGACGAAGACGGCGAACCGGCGGAAGCCGGCGACGGGTCGCTGGATTCGCTGCGGCAGGCCGAGTCGAAGGCGTCGAAGGCGGCCGTGGAGGCCTGCGCCGGGGCCCCGGACGAATTCGCCGTTCTGCTCGGCGAGATCGCGGCCTGCCGCGCAACGCACCACGATGTACTTAAGGTGTTGTGATGGCGGATAAGGGACTGAAACTGGGCCTGCGGACCGAGTACGAGGCCGTCTACGCCTATTCGCTGGCCGGGGCGCAGCTGACCGGCAAGGCCCTGGAGGCCGCCCAGTCCAACGAGAAGGTCCACCGCGACCGCCGTGACGACATCATGGTGCGCATGACCAAGGCCGGGGACGAGCCACCGGCCGAGGAGGCCGCGTACCAGCTGCCCGGCGAGGTCACCGACGAGAAGAGCGCCAAGGCGCTGCTGTCCGAGATCGAGCTGCGGACCACCAGCATGTGGCGCAGCGTGCTCGCCGATACCACCGGTGGCGACCGCAAGGCCGCCGCCAAGGCCTACTCCTCCAGCGCGGTGACGATGGCCCGCTGGAAACGCGCGTTGGGCGAATCGCCGTCCACGACCGCGTTTCCGGGACGGCCGTTATGTTTCCCAGGTTGACGGCGCTTCCAGAATTCAACCGTTTGGCCGGTGTCACCAGTGGTCTCGCGAATGCGAACCTACCGAGTAGGCAATTTGTCGCATTCTATGAAGACGGCGAATTCAGACATACAGAGGTGAAGCGTTGAGCATCAAACACGGGCTACTCGCCCTCCTGGAACGTGGCCCCGCGTACGGGTACCAACTCCGTTCCTCCTTTGAGGAGTCGACCGGCGCCACCTGGCCGCTGAACATCGGGCAGGTCTACACGACCCTCACCAGGCTCGAACGCGACCACCTGGTGCGCGCGCTGCCGGAGAACTCGCAGGGGCAGCGCCCCTATGCCATCACCGACACCGGCCGGGCAGCGCTGGCGGTGTGGTTCTCGACCCCGGTCGCCAGCACCGACCGTCCCCGCGACGAGCTGGCCATCAAGCTGGCCCTGGCGCTGACGACCCCGGGAGTCGACGTTCCGGCGGTGGTACAGACGCAGAGGGTGGCCACGATCCGGTCACTGCAGGAGTACACACAGCTGAAGAAGCAGGCCGGTGAACACGACACGGCCTGGACCCTCATCCTTGACTCCATGATCTTCCGTGCCGAGGCCGAGACCCGGTGGCTTGACCACTGCGAGGCCAGCCTGGTGCGCGAGACGGTCAAGGCCCCGACCCACGACGCGCCGGTCGTCGACGGCGTGGTCACCGAGCATCGGGAGGCATCCCGGCCGTGACGTTGCTGACCCTGTCCGGTGTACACCGCACTCATGGTCGAGGAGAAACCGCCGTGCGTGCCCTGCGCGGCGTGGACATGAGCGTGGGCCCCGGAGAACTGGTCGCCGTCATGGGACCGTCAGGGTCGGGAAAGTCCACTTTGCTGAATATCGCCGGAGGCCTCGACATGCCCACCTCCGGCGAGGTCAGCGTCGACGACACCCCACTGGCCTCGCTGCCCAAGCGGGCCCTGTCACGACTGCGCCGACGGTCCATCGGCTACGTCTTCCAGAACTTCAACCTGGTTCCCAGTCTCACCGCGATCGAGAACGTCGCGCTGCCCCTGGAACTGGACGGCGTCCCGGTACGCAAGGCCCGCGCGGCCGCGGCCGGGTCGCTCGCCGACGTCGGGGTGGGTGACCTGGCGGAACGGTTTCCCGACGACATGTCGGGCGGTCAACAGCAGCGGGTCGCGATAGCGCGCGCCGTGGTGGGCGAGCGGCGCCTCGTCCTGGCCGACGAACCCACCGGCGCGCTGGACTCCCGTACCGGGGAGTCGGTGCTGCGGCTGCTGCGCGCCCGCTGCGACTCCGGCGCCGGCGGGGTGCTCGTCACCCACGACGCCCGGCACGCCGCCTGGGCCGACCGGGTGGTCTTCCTGCGCGACGGGCGGGTCGTGGACGCCGCCGGACCGCTGCCCAGCGTCGATTCGCTGCTGGAGGGCACCACGTGAGCCTGTCGTCCCTGCGGGTGGCATTTCGCATCGCGCGCCGGGACGCCCGCCACACGCTGGGACGCTCGGTGCTCGTGGTGGTTCTGCTGGCGCTGCCGGTCTTCGCCGTCACCGTGGGGGCGAGCCTGCTCGACAGCTTCGAGCCGACCCCGACCGAGAAGGCCACCCGGGACATGGGCGAGGCCGACGCCATCGTGGACTGGGAGTACGACTCGCCGATCGTGCAGGCCCCCACCGAACGCGAGGCCGGGGTCAAACCCGACGGCGGCGACGCCAAGACCGCCGAACACTCCAAGGCCGAGATCCTGGCGAAACTGCCCGAGGGCAGCCGCCTGGTCCAGATCACCGAACGCGACGTCACCGCGCAGACCCCGTCCGGGCAGACGAAGCTCGTGTTCCGGGGCATCCCGTTGCGGGACAAGCTGACCGAAGGAATCCTGTCCGTCGTGGACGGTAGGGCGCCCGGCAAGAACCAGGTGGCGCTGTCGCGGGCGGCGGCCGACCACCTCGGCCTCGACATCGGCGACACGATGCGGCTGCGGGAACCGGCCGGACGCTTCCCGGTAGTGGGGATCGTGGAGGACCCGGCCGCCATCGACGTCGAGTTCGCCGTCGCCCCGCCGGGCACCGTCGACGGCAACCACGAACGCTGGCTCGCCGACACCCCCGGCGACATCGGCTGGGACCAGGTGCGCGAGTACAACGCCGACGGCATGGCCGTGTACTCGCACGCCGTGGCCGCCGACCCGCCCGCGCCGCCACCGCAGTTCACCGTCGAACCCGAGCCCCGGACCCAGACGCTGATCATGATCGGTTTCCTCATCGTCATGATCGGCCTGGAGGTGGTGCTGCTGGCCGGTCCGGCCTTCGCCATCAGCGCCAAACGCCGCACCCGCGAGTTCGGGCTGCTGTCGGCCAACGGCGCCACCCCGGGACAGGTGCGGCACACCGTGCTGGCCGCCGGGATCCTGCTGGGCGGCCTGGCCGCCGTCATCGGCATCGCGCTGGGGGTGGCCACCACCTTCGCGGTCACACCGTTCGCCGAGGACATCGTCGGCGCCCGGATGGCGGGGCTGCGGTTCTGGCCCGCCCTGACGATCCCGGCCGCGCTGCTGGCGATCCTCACCGGACTGCTGGCGGCGCTGGTGCCCGCCTTCACCGTGGCCCGGCAGAGCGTCGTGGCGGCACTGTCCGGGCGACGCGGCGACACCCGGTCCCGCAAACTCTGGCTGATCACCGGGCTGAGCCTGGTGGGCGCGGGTGTGGTGTGCGCGCTGGTCGGGGTGGAGACGCTGGGCGCGCTGCTGCCCGCCGGGGTCGTCATCGCCGAGTTGGGGCTGGTGCTGTGCACCCCGGCGCTGGTGGGCCTGATCTCGCGACTGGGCCGCCACCTGCCGCTGTCGCCGCGGCTGGCGCTGCGCGACGCCGGCCGCAACCGCTCCTCCGCCGCCCCGGCGATCTCGGCGATCATGGCGGTGGTGGCCGCGGGCGTGGCGGCGACGATGTTCCTGGTCGGCGACACCGAGCGGGTCACCGACGGCGCCGGACGCATCGCTCCCATCGGTTCGGTCACCGCCGACGTCCAGGTCTCCTACGACGACCCCGACCATCCCAAGGGGACGGACAAGGCCCGCAAGGCGCTGGAACAGGCCGCCAACGACACCGCCGCGGCGATGCGCGAGCACCTGCCGGTCACCCAGGTGCACCAGTTGCCGTCCATGACCTGCCGAGCCGACAAGCTCGCCGACTTCTGCCAGGTCAAGGTCACCTACCCGAAGCACAAGACCTGCCCGTTCGACGTCAGTGACGGCACCGTCCTGCCCGAGGCCAAGCAGGCCGAGGCCGCCGCGAACCCCAACTGCAAGGCGCGGGCCGACGGCGCGGTCAGTTCGCTGTTGACCTACGGGACCTTCGTCGTCGACGGCGGACAGGTGGGTGCGCTGACCGGGGCCGACCCCGCCGACGTCGCCGCGGCCACCGAGGTCCTCGAGGCCGGGGGCGTCGTCGTCAACGACCCCGACCTCGTCCAGGACGGCAAGGCCACCGTCGAACTGCGCCGCCTCAACGGCGGCCGCGAGGTCAAGCCCGTCGACGCGATGGACCTGCCCGCCCACGCCCTCGACACCGGCAGCCACAACCGGGAGCAGCTGCTGGTCAGCCCGCAGGCGGCCAAAAAGCTGAACCTGATCGAGGGCGACACCATGGAGGTCTTCGGCGCCACCGACCGGATGCCGACCGTCGCCGAGGAGGAGGCGTTCATCCAGGCGCTGTCCGACAAGGGCATCAACGGCGAGACCGCGGGCTCCTCGGCCGAGGACGGGCAACCGCTGGTGCTGGCCAACGTCGTCAAGGAACCCGCCCCGCCGCAGATGATGCGGCTGATCCTGACGCTGCTGGCGATCCTCAGCTCGGCGCTGGCGCTGGCGGCCACCGCCGTGGCCACCGCGCTGACCGCCGCCGAGGCCCGCGCCGACCTGACCACCCTGGGGGCGATCGGGGCCTCCCCGTCGATCCGCCGCAAACTCAGCCTGTGCCAGGCCGGGGTCATCTCGATCCTGGGCACCGTCCTGGGCGTGGCCGCCGGGGTCGGTGCCTGCTGGGTGGTGATGTCGGCGCTCAACGCGCAGCTCGACGACGTCTACCCGCGCGAGCACCTGTTCTCCCCGATGCCACCCTGGAACCACATCCTGATCGCGCTGGTGGCCGTACCGGCCATCGCGATGCTCGGCGCCGGACTGCTGACCCGATCCCGGCTGCCCAGCGAACGACGGGAATGACACGGAAACAAGCGAAAGCCCCGCGTCGCGAGGGGTCAGCCGCGGCGCGGGGCTTTCTTCACGTTCGGGTTGGCTAGCGGTACTTCTCGGGAGTGCCCGCCGAGGGGCCCGAGGTCGGCATGGTGAGGATCTCGTGGCCGGTCTCGGTCACCACGATCATGTGCTCGAACTGGGCCGACCACTTGCGGTCCTTGGTGACGGCCGTCCAGCCGTCGGCCCACATGTCGTGCCGGTAGGTGCCCAGGTTGATCATCGGCTCGATCGTGAAGGTCATGCCGGGCTCCATGATGGTCTTCTGCTTGGGGTTGTCGTAGTGCAGAATGTGGAGTCCGGAGTGGAACGACTCGCCGATGCCGTGGCCGGTGAAGTCACGCACGACGCCGTAGTCGAAACGCTTGGCGTAGGCCTCGATGACGCGTCCGATCACATTGATCTCACGCCCGGGCGCGACGGCCTTGATGCCGCGCATCGTCGCCTCGTAGGTCCGCTCCACAAGGGTGCGGACCTCTTCGTCGACGTCGCCGACCAGGAAGGTGGCGTTGTTGTCGCCGTGCACGCCGTTGATGTAGGCGGTGATGTCGACGTTGACGATGTCGCCGTCCTCGACGACGGTCGAGTCGGGGATGCCGTGGCAGATCACCTCGTTGAGCGAGGTGCAGCAGGACTTCCAGAAGCCCTTGTAGCCCAGGGTGGACGGGTAGGCGCCGTGGTCGCACAGGTACTCGTGCACGAACTTGTCCAGCTCGTCGGTGGTGACGCCCGGCTTGATCTGCTTGCCGACCTCGACCAGCGAATCGGCCGCCAGCCTGCCCGCGATGCGCATCCGCTCGATGGTGTCGGCGTCCTTGACGTGCGAGCCGGTGAACGGCTGCGGTTTGGGTTTGCCGACGTACTCGGGCTTGACGATGTGCGCCGGTACCTCGCGACGCGGAGTTTGGACACCCGGTTTCAGGGCAGCGCGAACAGTCATGGAATCGAGCTTATCCGCCGCCGTCCATACCGCGGCGGCACCTAGTGGTCGGCCTCCAGCTTGCGGCGGTAACGGGCCTCGGCGGCGGTGCCCGCCACGCCCGGCAGGCCGTCGAGGCTGAGCGTGTTGGTCTCCAGCCGTCGTTTGGCGATGTCGGCGTCGCTGCGGCGTTCGTTGACGTCGACGAGCATGGTCCGGTCGCCCTTGAGCTCCATGTACGGGACGCCGTAGCCGCAGGAGTCCGACACCCGGGTCACGTCCACCTCGATGACGCCGCGCACCCCGTGGACGTCCGGCGCGGCGTCGAAACGGGCCAGCAGTTCGGCGAACCGGGGCTCGCCGCGCAGCACCGGGGTGCCGGTGCCGTGCAGCCGCAGGATCTTGGGGCTGCGTCCGAAGGAGCAGAACATCACGCACACCCGGCCGTTCTGGCGCATGTGGGCGGTGCCCTCGACGCCGCTGCCGCCCCAGTCGAGGTAGGCGACCCGGTGCGGTCCGAGGATCTTGAAGGTGCCCGCCATGCCCTTGGGCGAGACGTTGACGTGGCCGGAGTCGCCGCTGGGAGCGGTGCCCACGAAGAACATCGGCTGCTCGTCGATGAACGCGGCCAGCCGCTCGTTTATCTCCTCATAGACGTGTCCCATGGCCACCATCCTCATCGACGGCTAGTGTGAGATCAAGATGTTATGTGCCACAACGTGTTTGCCCGGACAAATCGCTTGCGCCCACGGGAAGTCCGGGGCATGCTGTTAGTTCGACATCTTTTCAACACCCTGGCAACCCAATACCGAGCCGGCGTGGAGTGCGCTCCCGTGCATGACACACCCAACACGGTAGAGCGCCCGGCCTGCCCAACACAGGCTGCGGCTGTCGCTCCACGCCGGCTCGTTTCAATCCCCCCGAGCGCGACGTCGAGCTGTTGACGCGGTATCGCCCGCCGTGAATAATGTCTGGGTTCTCAAGATCGCGCACCACACGCTCCCCGCCGCCGTGCGCGCACTTCTCGTGATTGAAGGATCTCCCATGCGACACAAGAAGCCCGCGTCCGGCTATCGGCAACCGGTTGCTCGCGCGGTCTCGGCCGCCACCAGCTTCGGCCTGGTCGGCGTGCTGGCCGCCGGGTGTCTGGGCGGCGGAAACGACGCCGCGACCGACCCGAACAAGAACGCCGACGCCAAGGAGTACACGCTCACGATCACCTCCAACGCCATCGCCGACGGCAAGAACGCGATCGGCGCCAAGTGGATCGAGGAGTGGGTAATCCCGCAGTTCGAGAAGGCCCAGAAGAAGAAGGGCATCACCGCGAAGGTGAAGTTCGAGCCGCAGGGCGTCGACGACGCCAAGTACAAGTCCAAGATCGGGCTCGACCTGGACTCGGGCAAGGGCGCCGACGTCATCGACATCGACGGCATCTGGGTGGGCGAGTTCGCCGAGTCGGAGTACATCCTGCCGCTGGAGAAGGTCGTCGGCGCCGACAGCATGGAGAAGTGGGACGGCTGGAAGCAGATCCCCGACAACGTCGAGGCCAACGGCACCTACAAGGGCGACAAGTACGGCGTGCCGAAGGGCACCGACGGACGGGTCGTGTTCTACAACAAGAACGTGTTCAAGAAGGCGGGACTGCCGGGTGACTGGCAGCCGAAGAGCTGGGCCGACATCATCGACGCGGCCGAGAAGATCAAGAAGAAGGCCAAGGGCGTGACCCCGTTGCAGATCAACGCGGGCACCGCGATGGGCGAGTCCACCACGATGGAGGCGTTCCTGCCGCTGCTGGCGGGCACCGGCAACGAGATCTTCCAGGACGGCAAGTGGCAGGGCGACACCGACGCCATCCGCGACGTCCTGGGCGTCTACGAGGACACCTACCAGGGCGGCCTGGGCGACGCGACGCTGCAGAAGGAGGCGCAGGGTCGGCAGAAGGCCCAGGAGCGGTTCTCCAAGGACAAGGTCGGGATCATGATGGAGGGCGACTACTTCTGGCGTGACGTCGTCTCGCCCGGTTCCAGCGTCGCCCCGATGAAGAACCGCGACTCCGATGTCGGGTTCGCCAAGATCCCGTCGATGAAACCCGGTTCGGGTGTGGACGGTCAGGACTTCGTGTCGATGTCCGGCGGCGGCACCCAGGTGATCAACCCCAACACCAAGTACCCGCAGCAGGCGTGGGAACTGATGCAGTTCATGGGCTCGGCCAAGGCCGTGAAGGAAGAGGTCGGCGACACGCCGCGCATCACCCAGCGCGAGGACGTCAACTCCGACATCCTGGCCGACGACCCGCTGTTGTCCTTCATCGCCGAGGACGTGGTGCCGGTGACCCGGTTCCGTCCCTCCGACGGCAAGTACGTGAAGGTCTCGGAGGCGTTGCAGAAGGCGACCTACGCGGTCGTCGAGGGCAAGTCCGCGGCCGAGGCGGCCAAGGAATACCAGAAGGCTCTTGAGGACATCGTCGGTGCAGACAAAGTCTCCGGAAGCTGACGGTCCGGCCGTCGAGGCGCCCAGCCACGCGGGTGTCTCGGCGGTCGGCACCCCCAAGGCCAAGGCCGACACCGACGTGGTCGGGCTGGGGCGGTTGCGGGCCATCGGGTTCGTGGCTCCGGCGCTGCTGCTCATCGGCGTGTTCCTGCTGTTCCCCGCATTGTGGACGCTCTACATCGGGGCGACGAACTACGAGCGCAGCGGCGAGAACCACGTCAGTCCCGACTTCGTCGGGATCGACAACGTCACCAAGGTGCTCGGTGATCCGGCGTTCTACCACTCGCTGTGGCTGACGCTGCTGTTCGTGGGCCTGTCGGCGGTGCTGGGGCAGAACGGGCTCGGTTTCGCGCTGGCCTGGTCGCTGCGCAACGTCTCCGGCTGGCTGCGGCGCACCGTGGAGACGCTGGTGCTGCTGGCGTGGATCCTGCCCAGTTCGGTGGTGGCGTTCCTGTGGATCGCGATGCTGGACCGCGACGGCGGCACCGTCAACGCGGTGCTGAACACGCCGGGGCTGGCCTGGCTGGTGGAGTACCCGCTGGCGTCCATTGTGATCTTCAATATCTGGCGCGGCACGGCGTTCTCGATGATGCTGTACGGCGCGGCGCTGTCGGCGGTCCCGCCCTCGCATGTGGAGACCGCGCGGCTGGCCGGTGCCTCCAACGCGCAGACGCTGCGGGACGTGGTGTTCCCGCACATCCGCGGCCACATCCTCACCAACACGCTGCTGATCACACTGTGGACGTTCAACGACTTCACGCCGTTCCTGTTGACGGCGGGCGGTCCGGGTGACGACACCGAGATCGCGGCGGTGTACGTGTACAAGACCGGCCTTCTGGACGGCCAGCTGGGTTACAGCGGTGCGATCTCGCTGTTGATCCTGTTGGCCAACGTGGTGCTGGCGCTGGTGTACCTGCGGATGCTGCGGCGGAGGAACCCGAAATGACGACCAAACCCGCCGCCGGTCACGACGAGGCGCGGCAGGTGGCCCGCAAGGTCGCCGCCCGCATCGGCTTCTACGTCGCCAGCTGTCTGATCGCGGTGTTCTTCGCGCTGCCGCTGCTGTGGCTGATCTCGGCGCCCTTCGACTCCAGTCCCGGCTTCGCCGTGGGCTTCCCGGAGTTCACGCTGTCCAACTTCGCCACCCTGGCCAACAACCGCTACGCCATGTCGTCGCTGGTGAACTCGATCCTGCTGGCGGCCGGGACCACGGTCTTCGTGGTCGTCGGCGCGGCGCTGGCGTCCTACGCGCTGTCGCGGGTGCGGATACCGGGGCGGGACGCGCTGCTGTACATCCTGCTGCTGTTGTCGAGTGTGGTCACCGGGACGGCGGCGATGGTGCCGCTGTACCTGCTGATCTCCGAGATCGGCGCCGGGGTGCACCCGTCGCTGGGCATCGACTCGCGGTTCGCGGTGATGCTGGTGATGGCGGGCGGACTGCTGCCCGCGGCGATCTTCATGCTCAAGGACTTCATCGACACCATCCCGAAGTCCTATGAGGAGTCGGCCCGGGTGTTCGGCGCCTCGCCGCTGCGCACCCTCAAGGACGTCGTCGCGCCGCTCATCGCGCCCGGCCTGGCCACCATCACCGTGTGGTCGGTGGTCAACGTGTGGGGCAACTTCCTCGTCCCGTTCATCCTGTTGCGCGACCCTGAGAAACAACCCGGCGCGGTGCTCATGCAGACCATGTACACCGAGGCCGGTCAACCCAACCTGGCGCTTTTGGGCGCGTTCTCGCTGGTGTACTCGCTGCCGGTCGTGGTGCTGTACCTGTTCGTCGCACGCCGCTACGGTTTCCGCTTCCACGGAGGTATCAAGAGCTGATGTCCGGTATCGATCTGACGGCCGTGACCAAGGTGTACCCCGGTGGGGTGAAGGCCCTGGACGACCTGAACCTGTCCATCGCCGACGGCGAGTTCTTCGCGCTCTTGGGCCCGTCCGGCTGCGGCAAGACCACGCTGCTGCGCACCATCGCGGGCCTGGAGGACGCCACCAAGGGGACACTGTCCATCGGGGAGCGCGACGTGACCCGCAAGCCGCCCGGCTCCCGCGAGGTGGCGATGGTGTTCCAGGACTACGCGCTGTTCCCGCACATGTCGGTGGCCGACAACATCGCCTACCCGCTCAAGATCAAGGGCCGTCCCAAGGCCGAACGCTACGCCAAGGTCGACGAGGTCTCCGGTCAGCTGGGGCTGGCGAAACTGCTGGACCGCAAGCCCGGCGCGCTGTCGGGCGGGCAGCAGCAGCGGGTCGCGCTGGCGCGGGCGGTGGCCTGCCACCCGCAGGTGTTCCTGTTCGACGAGCCACTGTCGAACCTGGACGCCCGGCTGCGGCTGGAGGCGCGCACGTTCCTGAAGAAGCTCCAGCGCGAGCTCGGCGTCACCACGGTCTTCGTCACCCACGACCAGGCCGAGGCGCTGGCGTTGGCGGATCGGATCGCGGTCATGGACGCGGGCCAGATCCGGCAGCTGGGCACCCCGCGCGAGGTGTTCTCGCGCCCGGCCGACACCTTCGTGGCCAACTTCATCGGCTCGACCCCGATGAACCTGTTGCCGGGCACCGTCACCGACGGCGAACTGGTGATTGGCGACGACAGGCTGGCGCTGCCGGAACCGGTGGCGCCGCAGGTCGGCGAGGGCGACAAGGTCGTCGTCGGCGTGCGGCCGGAGTACCTGGAGCTGACCGTGGGCGAGGGCCCCGGGCTGACCGGCGAAGTGTCCATCCTGGAGAACCTGGGGACCTCGACACTGGTGACGGTGGCCTGCGGCGAACTGAACGTCGGCGCGACGGTGCCCGAAGAGGACGAACCCACACCGGGCCAGAGGGTGCACCTGAAACCGGTCCCGGGACGGCTGCTGGTCTACCGCGACGGCGACGGCACCCTCATCAACGGCGGCTGACGGCCAGGAAACGGGGAACTGCGATGGCGGCCGAGACCACACTGACCGGTGTCTGGACGCCCGGCGATCGGGCCGAGGGCTTCTACCGGTACCTGCCGTTCGAGGTGCCCACCGGGACGAACGCGGTGCGGGTGCGGCTGGAGTACCCGCGCGCGGGCGGCGTGCTGGACCTGGGTTGCTTTGGCGCGGAAGGCTTTCGGGGCTGGTCGGGCGGCGCCCGCGACCGCTGTGAGATCGGCGAGTCGGCCGCGACCCCCGGCTACCTGCCGGGCGAACTCGAAACCGGACAGTGGAATGTGGTGCTCGGTCTGCACCGGGTGCCGCAACCGCTGGAGTACACCGTCACGATCGCGACCTCGGCCGATCCGGTGACCCGCGTCGAGGAACGGGTGCCGGTCGCCACCGAGCGCCGTCCCCGCCGCGACCTGCCCGCTCCCACCGGGATGCGTTGGGCGGCGGGCGATCTGCACTCCCACTCCGAGCACTCCGACGGGACGCTCAGCCTCGACGCGCTCGCCGCGTCGGCGGCGTCCGCCGGGCTGGACTTCCTGGCGGTCACCGACCACAACACCGTCAGCCACCACCCGCACCTGGCCGCCGCCGGTGACCGGCACGGCGTCCTGCTGCTGCCCGGCCAGGAGGTGACCACCGAACGCGGGCACGCCAACGCCTTCGGGCCGCTGCCGTGGATCGACTTCCGCCGTCCGGCCCAACACTGGCTCGAGACCACCGAGGCCGCCGGTGGCCTGCTGTCGGTCAACCACCCCATCGCGGTCGACTGCGCCTGGCGCCAGCACCTGTCCCGCCCCGCCCCGCTGGCCGAGGTGTGGCACTGCACCTGGCGCGACCGCACCTGGAGCGGCCCACTGGCGTGGTGGCTGGCCAACGGCACGGCCACCACCGCGATCGGCGGCTCCGACTTCCACGAACCCGGCCGCGACCGCCCGCTCGGCCAACCCACCACCTGGGTCCTGGTCCCCGACGGCGAGCCGACGGTGGCGGCGGTCCTGGAGGCCCTGCGAACCGGCACGGTCGCGATCGCGGCCGACATCGACGGCCCGGCGCTGCTGCGCGTCGAGGACGAACTGGTCGCGGTGGCCGCCGACGGCGCGATCCTCAGCGACTACTCGGGACGACGCCGACTGGTGCGCGGCGAGACGGCCCGGTTCCCCGCCCCGGCGGGACCGCACTGGCTGGAGGACTCCCGCACCACGGTGCTGGCGATCGCGAACTGACAGCCCGGATTCAGTCGTCGCTGAGGCAGTACACCAGCGTGCGCACCGGCTCGCCCCGGTGGGCGGCGAGCATGGCGTCGATGTGGGTGGCCGCGTCCGGGACGTCCACGCGCAGGTTCTTCGCGTAGGCGCGGGCCGAGTGGCAGGCCGGGAACTCGTGGGTGTCGTCGGTGTACTCGCGCATGTACCAGCCGCGCGGTTCGCCACCCATCGAGCGGATGTTCAGTCCGTCCAGTGTGGGCACGAAGTCGTGGGAGTTGACGATGGACGCCACCTTGGTGCGCCGGTCGATCGCGCGTTTGGCGTCGATGGGCGCGCCGATGGCGATCACGTGGGTGACGGTGTGGCGGGCGCAGAATCCCGCGTTGCCCGCCAGGTTCATGGCCGCCGCGCCGCCCTCGCTGTGGCCCACGAGGGCCAGGTCGACGCCGCCGGGTACGCCCGCGTGCAGCAGCGCCTTCATGATGGCGCGGGTGTAGGGCGAGTCGGGACGCAGCACGTTGTTGATGGCGCCCACCAGGTCCTGCGGTGACTCCTGACGCGGGGCGCCGACCGCCATGCCCGGCGCCAGCAGCAGGTAGCGGGTGAGGCCGTCGGGGCCGCGGGTCTCGCGGATCGCGATCAGGCCCCGGGTGCCCAGGTCGGCGATGGCGTCCATGTAGTCGGCGATGCCCGCGCCGATCGACAGTTCCGGTGGGGCGGCCATGAGTTCGGCGCGGCCCGCGCCGGTGTCGAAACCGGCGACCCGGTCCAGGTTGACGCCCGCCAGCGGTTCGACGGTGACGCGCTCCCCCACCAGCACGTTCCAGCCGAAGCGGTCGTTGAACGGGTTCTCGTCCAGCAGTGCCAGGGTGGCGCCCAGTTCGGTGAAGGCCGGTGCCAGCAGCGCGATCGCGGTCTCGGTGCCCCGGTCCCGCTGGATCTGGCGGAACGCCCGCACCGCGTCCAGTTGTCGGTCGTCGAACAGGGCGTCGATGAGCCGCCGCAGTGGCTCGTACTCGGTCATCTCGGGGTGGTCTTCGACGATGTCGGCCATCCGCAGCCGCATCGCCAGTACCGCGACCCGCGCGGCCAGGCTCTCCTGTCCGGTGACCGTGCCCGCGTAGGCGGCCAGCCCGGCCAGGACCCGCATCGGGGTCTTGTAGGCGCCGGCCAGCCGGGTGGGACGGTGCGGCAGCCGCTCGTCGCGGCGCACCGCCGACACCGAATAGCCCAGCCCGCCGGGGTCGGTGAGCGCCGCCAGCAGCCGCGCCCACGCGTGCACCGCCCGCCGGGGCGAGCGCCACAGCTGCCGGGCCAGGTCGGGGTGGGTCAACACCGAGGTCAGCCGCAGCGAGGCCCGCCGGATGCCGTGCGCGACCCGCGCGATCACCGCCGCGGGTTCCTCGGCGATCTCGGTGACCGGCCGGGGCCGCATGCTGATGCGGTGGGCCGCCGGACGGTTGCCCTGGCAGGCCTCCATCGCGTAGGCGGCCCGGCCGAGATCGCAGGCGGCGCGGCGGCACTGCCGGGCGTAGCCGTGCAGTGCGCGGGCCTCGGCGGCGGCCACGGAGCCCGACAGCGCGTCGAGTACCTCGGCGTCGTCGCGCAGTTGCAGAGCGGTCAAGGTGACGGCCTCGGTCAGCACGGTCATGGCGGTCCCTCCCCGCCGCTCATCATGCCGCCGACGGGCCGGGTGCGGGCCCGAACCGGGCAAGGTCGCGGCCCGGACGCGACAACGGTCGGTCCCGCGCATCGCGCGGGACCGGCCGGTACGGCGTGGACTCAGTCGTCGGCTTCGGAGTTGAGCGTCTTGCCGCTGTCGGCGTCGAGCGTGTACTCGGTGGCCGAGCCGTTGTCGTTCAGGGTCACCTGCCAGGTCGGGTCGCCGCCGCCGTCGGGGACGTCGAAGTCGACCCCGGTGACGTCACCGGGGTGGTCCTTGGCGGCCCGTTTGGCGGCGTCCTGTGCGGACAGTTTGGCGTCGGCGAGCTGCGCGAGGTCCTCGTCGAGGTCGTTGTCCTTGTTGTTGGACTCCACCTTGGTGCCGTCGGCCGAGACCCGCAGTTCGTACTCGGCCTTGGTGCCCTCCGCGACGGTAGTCTCCCACTGCTGACCGCCGCTGTCGTCGTCACGGTCCAGGTCGAGGACCTTGCCGCCCTTGACGTCGGCGGCCGCGGTGTCCATCGCGGCGACCGCGATCTTGGCGCCACTGCCCACATTGGGGTCCGGCGACGCCGCCCCGTCGTCTCCGGAGGCGGAGGCCGAGGTGGAGTCGTCCTTGTCGTTGTCGCCGGCATCGTCGTCGCCGTCGCCGCAGGCCCCCAGCAGGACGACGGACAGGGCGGCGGCTCCAACAGCGGAAATGACGTTACGTGTTCGCATGGTCGCGATCATATTGCCCGCCGCGCCCCCGCTTCCGCCAATTCGTCAACTTCGGACTATCGCGTCGGTGGCACCGGATCCGTATGCTGGGCGGAAATCCGTCCTGAGAATTCCCGAGGTGAGTGCCATGTCCCAGCAGGTGCGCGGAGTGATCGCCGCGGCCAAGAACGCCGAGGTGAGTATCGAGACCATTGTGGTGCCCGATCCCGGTCCCGGTGAGGCGCTGGTGAGGGTGCGGGCGTGCGGGGTGTGCCACACCGACGTGCACTACCGCGACGGCGGCATCAACGACGAATACCCGTTCCTGTTGGGCCACGAGGCTTCCGGCGTCGTGGAGGCCGTCGGGCCGGACGTCACCGACGTCGCGCCCGGCGACTTCGTGATCCTCAACTGGCGGGCGGTGTGCGGCGACTGCCGGGCCTGCCGCCGGGGCCGGTCCCAGTACTGCTTCAACACCCACAACGCCACCCAGAAGATGACCCTTGTGGACGGCACCGAGCTGAGCCCGGCACTGGGCATCGGGGCCTTCGCGGAGAAGACCCTGGTCGCCGCGGGACAGTGCACCAAGGTCGACCCGGAAGCGTCCCCGGCGGTCGCCGGACTGCTGGGCTGCGGCGTCATGGCCGGAATCGGCGCCGCCGTCAACACCGGCAACGTCGGCCGCGGCGACTCGGTGGCGGTCATCGGCTGCGGCGGCGTCGGCAGCGCGGCTGTCGCGGGTTCCCGGCTGGCGGGCGCGAGCCGCATCATCGCCATCGACGTCGACCGGCGCAAACTCGACTGGGCCAAGCAGCTGGGCGCCACCCACACCGTGGACGCCTACGGTGTCGACGTGGTCGAGGCGGTGCGGGAGCTGACCGACGGCAACGGCGCCGACGTCGTCATCGAGGCCGTCGGCCGCCCCGAGACCTACGAGCAGGCGTTCTACGCGCGCGACCTGGCGGGCACGGTGGTGCTGGTCGGAGTGCCGACGCCCGACATGCGGCTGGAGTTGCCGCTGCTGGACGTGTTCGCGCGCGGCGGCGCCCTGAAGTCCTCCTGGTACGGCGACTGCCTGCCGTCGCGGGACTTCCCGATGCTGATCGACCTGTACCGGCAGGGACGGCTCGACCTGGACGTGTTCGTGTCCGAGACGATCGGCCTGGACGACGTGGAGGCGGCCTTCACGCGCATGGGCCGCGGCGAGGTGCTGCGATCGGTGGTGGAGCTGTGAGGATCACGGTCGAGAAGGTCATCACGTCCGGGGTGTTCACACTGGACGGAGGCAGTTGGGACGTCGACAACAACGTCTGGCTGATCGGCACCGACACCGAGGTGCTGGTCATCGACGCCGCGCACGACTCGCGCGCGATCGCCAAGGCGGTCGGCGACCGGCGGGTGAGCGCGATCGTGTGCACCCACGCCCACAACGACCACGTCAACGCGGCCCCCAAGCTGGCCCGGGCGCTGTCGGGCGAGGTCCCGATCCTGCTGCACCCCGACGACCGGGTGCTGTGGGACCAGACCCACCCCGACCGCGCCCCTGACGCCGACCTCAGCGACGGTCAGACCCTCACCATCGGCGGGCTGCGCTTGGAGGTGCTGCACACGCCGGGGCACGCTCCCGGCGCGGTGTGCCTGTACGCGCCGCAGCTGGGGGCGGTGTTCACCGGCGACACGCTGTTCGAGGGCGGCCCGGGCGCCACCGGACGTTCCCACAGCGACCGGGACACGCTGGTGGCGTCCATCAAGGCCAAGCTGATGGAACTGCCGCCCGAAACGGTCGTCCACACCGGACACGGCCCCGACACCACCATCGGTGCCGAGGCGGACAACCTGACCTGACGGCTCGGGCTCACGGGGAGCTACGACTACGGCTTCCAGCCCGGGTCGCGTCCCGACAGGCCCACGGCCCGGTCGATGGCCGGGGCGTCGTCCGGCACCGTCACGATCGGCCCGAACGCGGGGTTGTTCTCGCGCGAAGCGGGGTCGTCGGCGTCCTGTCCCATGAACTCGACCGTCACGGCCACCGCCGCCGGATCCGTCCGGTACGGCTGACCGGTCGCCGTGGCCAGGTCCCAACCGTGGACGAGCAGCTCGTTGAGCGCCACCAGGCGCCACACCGACCGCGGCAGTTCCACACCCGCGGCCCGCGCCTGCCCCTCGTCGGCGGCGGGGTCGCGCCAGGCTTCGCCGAGTTCCGTCAGCCGCCCCGGCAACAGCTCCCGCCACCGCGGATCCAGGTCCTCGGCGCGCGCGTGCGGCGGGTCGTCGGACAACCCCTCGTCCTGCTTGCGCGCTATCCACGTGAAAGCCGAGGAAAAGCCCATGATGTGGTCCAGCAGCGCGGCCACCGTGTACTCGCCGCACGGGGTCGGCGCGGTCAGGTGCTCGTCGCGCACCCCGCTCAACAGCGCGGCGACGTGCTGGGTGGAGGCGGTCAGGTCGATGGACATGGGGTACTCCTGTCATAGGGTTCTGTGGGTAGACGGTAATCGCGGCCGGGACTCATCGGTGCGGACGAAAGTTTTCGCATCCGGTCGCCGAGCTTGCGACACTGGATACATGCCGGAGCTACCCGAGGTGGAGGCGCTCGCGGACTTCCTGCGCCGCCGGGCGGTGTCGCACGAGGTCAAACGCGTCGACGTCGCCTCGATCACCGCGCTGAAGACCTTCGACCCGCCCCCGACGGCGCTGCACGGCCGCCGGATCACCGCCGTGGACCGGCACGGCAAGTTCCTCGACCTGGACGCCGACGGCACCCACCTGATCTTCCACCTGGCCCGCGCCGGTTGGCTGCGCTGGAACGACAAGCTCGCGGCCACGCCGCTGCGGCCCGGCAAACACCCGCTGGCGCTGCGGCTGGCCCTCGACGACGGTTCCGGGTTCGACCTGTCCGAGGCCGGAACGAAGAAACGGCTGGCCGTGTACGTCGTGTCCGACCCCGCGCAGGTCCCCGGCATCGCCGGTCTCGGGCCCGATCCGCTGGCCGAGTCGTTCACCGAGGCGGCGTTCGCGGCGGTGCTGTCGGGCCGCCGCACCCAGATCAAGGGCCTGCTGCGGGACCAGAAACTGATCGCGGGCATCGGCAACGCCTACTCCGACGAGATCCTGCACGCCGCCCGGATGTCGCCGTTCAAGCTCGCCGACTCGCTCACCGACACCGACGTGTCCGTCCTCTATGAAGCGATGGTCGACACGCTGCGGACCGCGGTGGCGGCGTCGTCGGGTTCGGCGGCCAAGGATCTCAAGGCGCACAAGCACGACAGCCTGCGCGTCCACGGCCGCGCCGGGCAGCCGTGCCCGGTGTGCGGCGACACCATCGCCGAGGTCTCGTTCGCCGACTCGGCGCTGCAGTACTGCCCGACCTGCCAGACCGGCGGCAGGAAACTCGCCGACCGTCGGATGTCGCGGCTGCTGAAGTAGCCCGGTTTTCGTCCGAGCGGCAACGTATGGTCGCAGCGGACACAACCCCGTTCATGGAGGTCGAGTGGCGACAGGACGCGGCTATCCGGGCACCGCGGCGATCGAGACCCTGGTGGCGATGCGTCGCGCCCGCGACCTCATCGACGGCCACTACTCCCGGCCGCTCGACCTGGACGCGATGGCCGCTGCCGCCGGATACAGCCGGTTCTACTTCGTGCGGGCGTTTCGCGCCGCCTACGGCACCACTCCCAGCCGCTACCTGAGCCGTCGCCGCGTCGAACGGGCCCAGGAACTGCTGCGGGTCGCGAACCTCACCGTCACCGAGGTCTGTTACCTGGTGGGTTTCGCCAGCCTCGGCTCCTTCAGTTCCCGGTTCACCGAACTGGTCGGCGTCAGCCCCTCGGAGTTCCAGCGCCGCGCCCACCGCGCGGGCCCGCCCCCGATCCCCGGCTGCTTCCTGCTGATGTCCGCCGGACCCATGCCCGCCGACGCCGCGAAGAGCGCAATTCAGGAGAAGCCTTCCCCGTCCGCCACCCCTTAGCGTCGAACCCGAACCGACAACAAGGAGAGCAACATGATCACCAGACTCGGGGTGGCCAGCGTCTACGTCAACGACTACGACGAGGCGCTGGAATTCTTCACCACCAAACTCGGCTTCAAACTGCGCGCCGACCTGAAGATGGAGAACGGCTACCGCTGGCTGACGGTCTACCCGCCCGACAGTCCACAGTTCCAGCTGTCGTTGACGGTGCCCGGCCCGCCCAGCCACGACGAGGAGACCGCCGCGATGCTGCGGACGCTGCTGGCCAAGGGCGCGTTGAGCGCGGGCGCCTGGAACACCGACGACTGCCGGGCCACGTTCAAGGAGTACTCGGCGCGCGGCGTCGAGTTCCTCCAGGAACCGCAGGACCGGCCCTACGGCGTCGAGGCGGTGTTCCGCGACAACTCGGGAAACTGGTACAGCCTCAACGAACTCAACGCGCAGGCCTTCGACGACCAGGCGATGTCCGAGGCGTTCGAACCCGGCGACTCCTGAGTGTGCGGACCGGAACCGGTGCGGCCCTTCTCCTCCCGGTTCCGGCTCCGCGTCACGCCGCCAGCGACACGACCGCCTGCACCGCCCAGTGGTCGGAACAGAGGTTGTCGTGCCGGGTCACCCAGGTGTTGATGCCCGCCTTGTGGACGGCGAACCGTTCGGTCGCGATGATCCAGTCGATGCGGCGGCCGTCGGGCTTCGGCCGGGGCCGCCACCCGTTGGCGGTGCCGTAGGTCGGCGTGACCCGCGCGGCCTTGTGGTTCCAGGAGTCGTGGAAGCTCCCGTCGATCATGGTCTTGGCGCCCCAACTGATCGAGCCGGGCACCGTCGGCGTCGTCGACAGCCACCGGTGCCCCTCGTCCAGTTTCTCCAGCCGGTCCTTGCGGTAGAAGGCCGCGCAGGTCTCGCCGCTGCCGTCCTTCTCGCGGCCCCGCCACGCCCACCAGTACCCGGGCAGCCGGTCCTTCAAGTCCCGGATCTGGTTGCCGCGCCCCTCCTGGGTGCCCAGGATCGTCGGCTGCTCCGCCTTGACCACCTTCTCGATCCTCGGCAGCCGCGCCTGCCAGGATCGGGCGCCACTCCTCGGGCTGGAATCGGTGCCCACATTGATATCCACCGCTCAGCCACCACACCTCCACCGTTCGTCCACACCACAGCGAACTCGTCCCGCGACAACAGCCTCACCAGGCACGAATGTCGATATGTTGCCCCGGTGCGAAAACCCACTTGGAAGGCCGCGCTCATCGCGGCCGTCACCGTCACCGCCGCGGTGGCGATAAGCCCACTGGCGCTGGCCGACCCCGCCCGCGCCGCCGACGACCCCCGCCACATCCAGGTCTACAACGAGAACGTCGAGAACCTGCCCACCGCCAACCTGGAGTGCCACGGCGACTGGACCGACCTGCTGTACTACATGAAGGTCCAGGACCACAATCCCGACATCTACCTGGTCCACCAGATCAGCGGCAAACGCCAGCTCGACAAGCTCGTCTCCAAAATGGAGAAGATGTTCGGCGAACAGTACGCCGCCAAGATCGCCGACCCCACGCCCAAGAAGATGAAGTCCCCCTGCGGCGCCCCGAAGCAATACCAGACCAACGCCGTCATCTACAGCACCGAACGCTTCTCCGTCGCCAACGCCGACAACAACACCTGGCGAGCCCAGGCGCTCAACTCCAAAGGCGAGTGCGTCAACAGCAACCAGGCCCGCACCCAGGCCGTCAAGGTACTGCTGAAGGACAGGCTGTCCGGAAAGCACGTCACCGCGGCCTCAGTCCACTGGGCCACCAAACGCTCCGGCGGACCCCCGTGCGCGGCCAGCAACGCCCGCGAGATCGCCGAAGAACTGTCCGCCAAGGGATACGGCGGTGACCTGCGCGTCGTCGGCGGCGACTTCAACTACACCGCGACCTCGGGCGGAACCGACTACCGCGGCTGGTACAAGTCGATCAACGCCGACCTGGGCGGCAAACTGGGCCTGCGCGACGTCGTCTTCGACAAGTGCGAGAAGTCAGGCGAACTCGCCAAGTGCCTGCGCGCCAACTCAACCAACGGCAGCGGCACCAGCCGGATCGACTTCCTCTTCGCCGCCAAACCCGGCGGCGTCCCCAAGGTGACCGCCACCCACACGATCGGCTTCGACGAGGGCGACGCCGCCGACCGCCAGGTGACCGGCACCGACCGCGCCGACCGCCGCTACTCCGACCACCGCGCCGTTCGCGCCCGAGTGCACTACTGATCCCCTCACCGCCCCCGTCGGGGCTGGCCCGCGACCTCTACCCCGCGGGCCAGCCCCGGCGCCGAATAATCCCGGCCCCCGTCGCGCTCTTCCGGTTACAGTTCCCACGTGACCAGCGCTGACTACTCGCACCTGCCCAAAGCCGAGTTCGCCTTCCCCGGCCCACTGCGCGACAAGCTCGTGGCCGCGATCCTCGACGGCTCCAAGACCTCCACGACCGGCATCCTCGCCGACTACGAACTGTCCGGCGACCCGCTGCCCCAACCCGGCGAGCACAGCGTCCTGGTCGACTCCGCCGACCAACCCGTGGGCATCATCGAGGTCACCGAGGTCAAGACCGCCCCACTGTCCGACGTCGACCTGGCCCACGTGATCGACGAGGGAGAGGGCAACACCTCCGTCGCCGACTGGCGCGCCGACCACGAGAGCTTCTGGCACAGCGACGCGATGCGCGAAGCCATGGGCGACCCCAACTTCACAGTGGACGACTCCACCATCGTCGTCCTCGAACGCTTCCGCCTCATCACCAACCTCCGCTGACCGGTTCAGGGTCAAGCTCAGGGTTTTCATCCATGCCAACCCGGCCTCGACGTCGCTAGATTGTCGGCATGACAACGGAACCGAAGACCCACCACCGACGGCTGGCCGCCACTGGCCTGGCCGCCGTGACCACATCCATCCTCATCGGACTGTTGCTCCGCGACGTCGTCCCGCCAGCCGACGCGTGGATCATCGACCACTGGTACGCCGCCCCCGACAGCCTCATCACCACCATCGCCACCGCCACCAGCGGCGTGGGCACCCTCCTGGCGCTGGCCGCGGTACCCGCCGCCGCGATCACGCTGCTGATCCGCCGCCGCGCCCAGGGCAAGCCGCATCTCAGCCTCCTGGCGCGCGGACTGCTGCTGATCCCGATCTGCGGTTCCGTCCTGGCCATCCAACAGCTCGTGATGCGCCCGGGCCCACCGATGCAACCGGAAGCCTCCACCTACCCCAGCGGCCACGCCACGATCGCCACCGCCGCCCTGTTCACCGCGGCCGTACTGTTCTGGCTCGCCGACCCCCGCTGGGGCCGACTGGCTGCCAGCACCGGCGCCGTCGCGGTACTGGCCGTATCGGCCAGCCGCGTGGTGCTCGCCGAGCACTGGCTCCTCGACGTCGCGGGCGCCATCACGGCCACCGCGGGCATCGGCCTGCTCGCGATCGCGGTCCTGCGCATCGTCCCGTGGTGGCAACCCGCCACCGCGCCGGTCTCCTAGCCGCCGCTAGAACCGCGCGGGTTCGCGGTACTCGCCCCACTCGGCGCGCAGGGCGTCGCAGATCTCGCCGAGGGTGGCCTCGACGCGGACGGCGTCCATCATCGCGGGGATGATGTTGTCGTCGGTGCGGGAGACCTGGACCATCCGGTTGAGGGCCGCGTCGACGGTGTCCTTGTCGCGGTTGGAGCGGCGGTCGGCCAGTGCCGCGACCTGTTCGCGTTCCACGTCGCCGGAGATGCGCAGGATCTCCAGCTCCTTGGCCACGGTCTCGGTGTGGCAGTTGACGCCGACGATCTTCTTCTCGCCGCGTTCGAGTTGCTGCTGGTAGGTGAAGGCGGCCTCGGCGATTCCCGCCGTGAACCAGCCCTCCTCGATGCCGCGCAGGATGCCCGAGGTGACCGGGCCGATCTCGTGGCGGCCGGTGCCCATGGCCTCGCGGGCGGTCTGGCCCGCCGTCGAGCCGTCGGATTCGCCGCCCAGGGCGAGGATCTGGGTGAAGATCGCCTCGGCCTCAGCCTCGATGCGGTCGGTGAGGGCTTCGACGTACCAGGAGCCGCCCAGCGGGTCGGCCACGTTGGTGATGCCGGTTTCCTCCATCAGGACGGTCTGGGTGCGCAGCGCGATCTCGGCGGTCTCGTCGGTCGGCAGGGCCAGGGTCTCGTCCAAAGCGTTGGTGTGCAACGAGTTGGTGCCGCCCAGGACGGCCGCGAGCGCTTCGACGGCGGTGCGGACCACGTTGTTGGTGGGCTGCTGAGCCGTCAGCGACACACCCGCGGTCTGGGTGTGGAAACGCATCCACTGCGCCCGTTCACTGGTGGCGCCGTAGACGTCGCGCATCCAGCGCGCCCAGATGCGGCGGGCGGCGCGGAACTTGGCGATCTCCTCGAAGAAGTCGATGTGCGAGTCGAAGAAGAACGACAGTCCGGGCGCGAAGGTGTTGACGTCGAGACCGCGCGACAGGCCCAGCTCGACGTAACCGAACCCGTCGGCGATGGTGAACGCGAGCTCCTGAGCGGCGGTCGAACCGGCCTCACGGATGTGGTAGCCGGACACCGACAGCGGCTTGTAGCGCGGGATCTCGGCGTTGGTGTAGGCCATCAGGTCGCCGATCAGGCGCAGGTGGGGTTCCGGCGGGAACAGCCACTCCTTCTGCGCGATGTACTCCTTGAAGATGTCGGTCTGCAGCGTGCCGTCGAGCTTCGAGATGTCGGCGCCCTGCCGCTCGGCCGAGGCCAGGTACATGCAGAACACCGGCACGGCCGGACCCGAGATCGTCATCGACGTCGTCACGTCGGCCAGCGGAATACCGCCGAACAGGACGTCCATGTCGGCGGCGGAGTCGATCGCCACCCCACAGTGCCCGACCTCCCCCAGCGACTGGGGGTCGTCGGAGTCCCGGCCCATCAGCGTCGGCATGTCGAAGGCGACCGACAACCCGCCACCACCCGACTTGAGCAGCATCTTGTACCGCTCGTTGGTCTGAACAGCGTTGCCGAACCCCGCGAACTGGCGAATCGTCCACGCCCGCCCCCGATACCCGGTCGGGTACAGCCCCCGGGTGAACGGAAACTCGCCGGGCCACCCGATCCGCCCCAACCGCGGGTCGGTCGAGCCCTCGGCGGGCCCATAGGCGGGCTCGACTTCCAGCCCGGACAGCGTGGTGAAGTCAGCGTCCCGCTTGCGAGCGGCGTCGTAGCGTTCCTGCCAGCGCTTGCGGCCTGCGGAGATGTCGTTGGCGTCCACGTGCGCGCACGTCCCTTCGGGTCAGCATTGTGTGCTGGTGCCATCTTAGGTCGCGGACCTTAACGGGAGTTAGGGCGGAGGGGGCTGAGCTGGGGGTGTGACGAGATGCACTGGTTGGGAGTGGCGGTTATCCTCAGCCGGGGTTCGAGACCACGAACGTGATGGTTTGGGATCGGTCTATGTCCACATTCTTTACCGTTGACGAGCCACAAGTGATCATGGCTGCCGGTATGTGTTGCGCCACAACTGAGGCGTAGCATCGGCCGCTATGGAGCAACTGCTGCTCAGACTAGCGGGAACTGTCGTAAGCGCAGCTTTCAAACGTGTACTCACCAAGCGGCACAGTGATCTTCGCGGCGAAACGTCCCTTTCGGAACTGGTTGAACCCAGGACCAGCTTCTTCGTCCGCAGGAGCTTCAAACGGCACCTGCAAACGATCACCGACTCCGTTGCGCAGCGACTGCAGGAGTTGTACCGCAACGAGTTCACCAATCTCGACTCCGGTGAACAGACTGCGGCCACTCTGCGGGCCATTACCGCGTTTGAGGCGGCCGATATGTCCGACAAGGGACTGTTCGCCGTCGCCCTGCAGTCCGAGGCGCTGGCGAACCGGCTGCTGGAGTCGGAAGCCGGTGGACGTGACGGTACCGATCTCAGCGAGGCTGGCGAGCAGTTCTACCGGTTGCTGGTCCACAACACCTGCGAGTGTCTGGTTCAGCTGGTCATCAATCTTCCCGAATACCAGCCGCGCGTGTTGACCGAGTTGCTGGAGCGAATCTCTCAGATCGAAGAGACACTGACCACGGCCCTGGAGCGGGTGTCGTTTACCAACCCCGTCGCGCCGCAGGGTGCTGATGGGGACGAAGAATTTCGCGCCAAGTACCTGCACGCCGTCAAGAACAACCTCGACGTCCTGGACCTTTTCGGAGTTGACCTGCGGCGCTACAACGCCCGCACCACCCTGTCCGTCGCGTACATCGGACTGTCGGTGCGCACGCGGCAATTGCGGCCCACAGATGACCACGCCCCTCGCGGCGTCGTCTATTCACAGCCAGAATTCGACTATCGGCAAGGCCATCAAACCGTCAGGGTCGAACGTGTGCTCGGCCTCTCCGAACGCATCCTGATCAGAGGAGAAGCCGGTTCCGGCAAATCAACCCTGCTGCGCTGGCTGGCGGTCAACGCGGCACGGTCCAGCTTCGATGCCGACCTGGCCGACCTCAACGGAATGGTTCCGTTCCTCATCAAGCTGCGCAGTTGGGAAGGCGAGAAGCTCCCGGCGCCCGAACACTTTCTCGCCGACACGGCCCCACACCTGCGCGGCTTGATGCCGGAGGGCTTCGTCCACAGAGCACTCGAGTCCGGCCGGGCGTTGCTGCTCATCGACGGCGTGGACGAACTGCCCAATGGGGAGCGTGCGGGAGTTCGGAATTGGCTTTCCCAACTGGTGAAGAGCTTCCCGAAATCTCGCTGGGTGGTGACCTCACGCCGCACGGCGACGGACGACTTCAGCCTCCACACAGAAGGCTTCGGGGAAGCGATGCTCGCCCCCATGTCGTCTTCGGATGTTCGACAACTGATCCGGCACTGGCACCTGGCGATCCGCGACTCCAGAAAACTGCCGTGTCGCTCAAGCGACCTTCCCGACTACGAGCGGGACATCCGCATCAAGATGAAAGCCAACGCCGACCTGCGGGCGCTGGCGACCACGCCGCTACTGTGCGCCATGCTGTGCGCGCTCAACCTCGACCGACGTCGCCATCTGCCCACCGACCGCGTAGAGCTGTACCGGGCCGCGATGGTGATGCTCATCGATCGTCGCGACGCCGAGCGCCAGATCCCCATCACGATTCCCCATCTGGGTCAGACGGAAAAGCGCACGCTACTGCGTGACCTGGCCTGGCGGCTGTCCCTCAACAATCGGACCGAACTTCCCCGAGACGCGGCGACGGCCCGTATCGCGAAGAAACTGCGATCGATGCCCAGCGTCGATCAGAATGCCGAGGCGATTTTCGAGTACCTCCTGGAACGCAGTGGCGTGATCCGGGAGCCGCAGTCAGGACGCGTCGACTTCATTCACCGCACGTTCCAGGAGTTCCTGGCCGCCGACCAGGCTGCCGACAATGGCGACATGGGGCTACTCGTGGAGAACGCCCACCGCGATGAATGGCACGAGATCGTCACCCTTGCCGCGGGGCTGGCCAACGCCCCGCAACGTTCGGAGCTCATCACCGGTGTACTCAACCGCGCCGACACGGACCAGCGATACGCCCGGCGCCTGCACATCCTGGCCGCGTCCTGCTTGGAAACCATGCCTGACCTGGATCCCGGTCTCGGCCCGCGCATGGAACGAGCGCTGGCCAGTCTGCTACCGCCGCGCAACAGGTCCGAGGCGATCTCACTTGCCCGTATCGGTCCTCCCCTGCTGCGTTACCTGCCTCGGATTCCCGAGCGGTTGTCCGAGGCGGCCGCCAGCTCGACGATCCTGACGGCGGCTTTGGTGAACGGCCCCAAGGCCGTGAACGTGCTGCGCGATTTCGCCGCCGATTCCAGGCGGCAGGTGCAGGAGGCTCTCATCGACGCGTGGTCGTACTTCAACCCGAAGGAGTACGCGCGAGAGGTACTGGCGAACGCTCTCCTGGTCGACGGCGCCATCACCGTCAATTCACAGGACGTGATTCCGGTGTTGAGCTACCTACAGCGCTTGCGGGCCACCCACGTGGCGCTCGACAGCGTCGACGACATCTCGATCCTGAACGCGGTTCCCTGTCTGACCTCGGTCGACGTCCGGGGCGGCTTCGACGATGTCGCACCCTTGGAGCAGCACGGCGGCCTGGAGAGTGTGCGGATCCGTACCACCGCCGTCTTTGACCCCACTCCGCTGACGCGGCTGCCCAAGCTGCGCGACCTGGCACTGACGTCCACCGTCCACATGGATCTCAGTTTCCTCGCCGACTGCGAGTCGCTGCTCACCCTGTTCGTTCAGGCTGATGGTGATACCGATCTCTCGCCCATATGGTCGCTCACCAAACTCACGCAACTCGGCCTGTGGAGCATCTCCCCCAACACCGACCTCAGTAGATTGTCCACATTCAGCAGCCTTCGTGCGCTGTCGCTGGGTGGACCGCCAGGCGGTGAGCGCTCGTCCGCTCCGAGAAGTATCGCCTCGCTTCCGATGTGGGCTCCCCAGCTTCGGAATCTCACGCTGTTCCATATGGACCTCGAGGACGATCTCGCGGCGATCTCCGCGTTGCCCGCCTTGACGGGCCTTGGCCTTTACGAATGTTCGATATCCAACCTGGAAGCGCTCATCGACTTCACGAGTCTTCGATCCTTGCAACTCGACGGATTCAAGACGCTGCCCAATCTGGCGGTTCTCGCCAAAGTTCCGCAGCTCAAGTACCTGTACCTGCGGGATTCGCCTGAGGATTCGACGGTCATCGATCTCGCGCCGTTCGCCGACCGCGACATCACCATCGGCGTTTCCAAGTTTCATGAGGTCTGCAACGTCGGGCCAGGCGTAAGGGTGCGGCGCCTCAGCTAAACCTCCGCAACCACATCCGAGTTCTCCCACGCCGCCAAACTATGCCCCTACGGCACAGTTTTCCCAGCTAAATCACCCTGTCAGCCACACCGCTCGGGAAAAAATCTCAACGAATTTTCCACCCCGATCCCCCAGGTCACGCCCCACATCCGCCTTCCCGCCCATGCCCGCTTCTGTGTTTGACCCTTGCTAGAACCACAAACCTGGGCTAAAAAGGTCCCAATCCCAACACGTCCGGGAACAAACAAACACCAGAGGCTCAACCCGGCCCCACAGCCGGTGCCTCGTCATGCGCAAAGGAGCCCCATGGGAATCGTGGCCGATCGACTCGCCAGCACGCGCATCGAACTATCCACACCAGACGGCCTGGTGACCGGTGTCCTCCGCTCGCTCGACGACGTGTCGTTCGAGTTCCGGGACGGCAGCGTCCGCCACTACAACGAACGCGGGCTGGAACGCCAGCTCTCCAACCTCCTCGCTCGGCTGTGGACGGACTACCGGCAGGCCCGGTTCGCTGCCGTCGCCGAAGCCACCGGACGCCCCGCCGAGCCGTTCAAACCGTGGCGGGCCAACGGCCGCCGCTACGAGGCCGAGCGCGAGGAGACCGTCGCCGAGGGGATGTCCACCGGCCATCGCGTCTTCGTCAGTACCACCGGGCTGCGGCGCTGGAACGTCGTCATCCGCGACGGTTCGCTGTCCAGCGTGGATGAGACGGCGTTCGCCGCCGAGGTGGGAAGCGGCTACGCCGCCATGGTGCTCGACTGGCGGCGGAAGCTGCGACTGTTGCGCGCCAAGCATTTCCCGCACTGACAACCAGCTCTCGAAAGGAATCGCAATGGGAGACAACCAGGTCACCGGCGGCGACATCCACAAGCTCTGGATGACCGCCCATATGGACATCTCGGCCGTGGAGGACGCCTACATCAAGCTGACCGAACAGCTCGACGGTGACGTGGCCGAAGGAGACGAAGGCAAGTACGGAAAGGCGTTCGACTCCTGGAACATCTACCGGGAGATCGTTCAGCTGGCACTGTTCCGGACCGCGGTGTCGGCCCGGGCCACGCGGCTGGCGCTGGACCTCGCGGTCTCGGAGTTCACCTTTGTGGATGGAGATGCCGCGAACGGGATCACCGACGCGGGTAAGGAGTTCCTGGAGGCGGTGGGTGACGAGAACCAGACGCCGCCGGAGTACGTGGTCGAACCGGAGGGCGATCCGGTGGCACCACTCGGCAACGACGAATAGGCACGGTCAGACAACTCCAGACAGGCGAAAGGACGACATGACATGAGCCGCGGCGGTAAAGGCGGAGACGGCGACACCCGAGGGGGCGGGGGTGAGAACGGCAACCAGAACAACAAAGGCGGGAATGACGAGGGCGGCAACGAGATCGAAGTCCCCAGCATGGAGGAACTGGACGGACTGGCCGACAAGATCGCGGACGAGTTCGTCAGCCAGGGGATGAAGATCTACCAGACGCTCGACCCGGAGACCCGCCCCTACCCGGACGAGTACCGAGAAGGGCTGCGAAGCCAGGTCGAGGAGCTGCCGGAGAAGTTCAAGGAGTTCTACACCCCGGGGCCGGGCGAGTTCACCGCGAAGTTGGACCTCATCGACGAGCTCACCAGGAAGCTCGACACCCAGGCGGGTGATTTCAACACCGGCGAGATCAGCGGGCATGTCCACGACGCGATGGACAACATGGGCGAGTGGGAGGGCGCGTTGAGCATTTCCTTCCGCAAGGGGTACCTGGATCCCCTGTACGAGGGGATCATCCCCAACCACGGCAGGGTGCTGGCCCTGTTGCACGACAATTTTCAGGCGATGCGCGACATCTACGCCGAGGGGCGCAAGAGTCTGAAGAAGATCGGTGAGGATGGTCTGTCCGCTATGGAGCAGGCCGACGACGTCGACGGGGCCGCCGTGGTGACGGCGCTGACGGTGTTGGCCGCCGCGTTCGGGCTCGGCTTCGCGGGGCTCGCCGCGGTGCCCGGTATCGCGACGGCGGCCGGGGTCGCCGGGGCGGCGGTCGCCGGTGGGCTCGCCGTGGCCTCGGATCAGGCTCCGGAGCCGGAGGAGATCCCGCTGGCCGGGAGTTCCGCCGAGGATGTGCTGGTGAACATCTACGACGCGCTGAGCAAACTGGAGGATGACATCCTCACGAAGGAAGCCGAGCTCATCGACACGATCCTGCGGGGCTGCGATGAGACCCTGGAGCTCGTGGGTGACACCACCGAGAACTCGATGTTGGTTCCGAAGATGCCCGATCTGGTCGGCACCGCGCTGGATGACTATCACCAGATCTCCGAGGGTCTGAACCAGTTCGACTAGTCGCGGGTCGTGGCTCGCCGGATCACAGCTCCCACAACACGTCGGAGTCCTCCGCGTCGAGCCACACCCACTGGCGCTCGGGGGTGACCGTCATCCCCATGCGGCCGCGGTCCGGGCGTCCGTGGGCCTCCCAGTCGGCGGCCAGTCCTTCGACGGTGCGCCACAACGACTTCCCGTATTCGACTGCTCGGATGGCTCCGTCCACTTCGATGTCGATGCGGGTGTCGGGGGTCGATATCCGGACTTCCACCAGCCGTCCGTCGGCGACGCGGCTGGGGTGGACCTGCACGTCCGGGGCCGCCAGTTCCAGCCACAGCCGGAACTCCATGTCCCCCAACACGTCCACGTCGATGTCGGTCTTGATGACCCGGGGTGGGACGGCCAGGTAGCCCGGTGGTTTCGGCTCCCACGAATCGCCGGGGTGCCGCAGTTCCATGAAGAACCCCGCCTCGCGCGGGAACCGGCCGCTGAGGCTGCCGTCGGGGCGGCGGTCCAGTACCGCCAGGGCGCCGCCGAAGTTCATCGGGGCCACGACCCGGGCGTGCGGGGCGAGCTGGTCCAGCCAGGCTTCGGGGATCCGGGACAGTCCACAGGTGGCGATGACCCGGTCGTAGGGGGCGCGGGACGGGCAGCCCAGCGTTCCGTCGGTCACCTCCAGGTGGGGGTGGAAGCCGACGCGGGCCAGGTTGTCGCGGGCATCGGCGACCACATCGGACTGGATCTCGACGCTGGTGACCCGCTGCTCGCCCAGCCGGGTGCACAGGAGGCAGGCGTTGTAGCCGGGCCCGGTGCCGATCTCCAGGACCCGGGAGTCGTCGCGCACGTTCAGCAGTCGCAGCATGATCGCGACGATCAGCGGTTGCGAGGCCGAGGAGGTCGCGACCGGTTCGCCGCCGGCGGTCTCGTAGCGGGTGACCACGACCTGGTCGGCGTAGGCCTCCCGCAGCAGTTCTTCCCGGTTCCAGTCGGCGGCGTCGGGGGCCACCCCGTCGGTGTCGACGGCGTGGCCCCCGTTGACGAATTCGTGCCGTGGCACGCGAGCGAAGACAGCGGTCCAGGCCGGGTCCAGGCCCTCGCTGGCGAGGTAGTCGGCGAGCCGGGCGGCGCGTTCACGCCAGTCGTCGGCGACGTTCATGGTCACAGCATGGCATTACCCCGAAACGGGGTCTACTGATCAGACGGCTCCAGATAACCCAGTTCCATGGACACGATCGACGGCAGCGAGTCGGCGATCTGGGCCCCGATGTCCTGGGCGGTGGCCCCGTCCACCGAGTCCGGGTTCTCGGCGAACATCGCGCAGCAGTCCCACATGGAGGCGGTGCGGTAGGAGAAGGACCAGATGAGGAACGACAACTGCGGGATGCCGAGCATGCCCTCGCCGTGCTGGCCGATCCAGCGCAGGTTGGGGTCCTCGGGCGCGTTGCTGATGCCCACGGCGGTGGGTATCAGGCGGTAGCCGGTGAGGACGTCCATGGCGGAGTTGCCGTGCAGGTTGGCCTCGACGAGCAGGCCGCGTCCGACCAGGTCGTCGACGGTGGCCGAGACCTTGGAGGTCGACAGGTCGTTGCTCAGCGATTTGATGACCCAGTCGCGGTCCACGCGGTGTTCGGCGTGCTGGTCGGGCTCGCCGTAAGCCGCGTAGTACACCTGCCATTCCAGTTCGGTGAGCTGTTCCACGTCGTTGGCGACGTGGACCTCGTAGAAGTCCGGTTGCTCGGCTGGGGGGTCCGCCGGGGGGAAACAAGCGCCGAGCGGCTTTCCGACCGGCAGGATCGTCATCGACATTCGGACTCCTTACAGTTATCAACACCAGTGACGCGGTGGCGTATCCGAAACGACGCCTGACCACAACAGGCAGCTTATCCGGCATACGCCACCGCACCGACATACGTTTGGCGCTCGTTAGCAGGCGATTGGCTTGACCCACGAGCATTCAAGGCCGGAAGGTGCCTCTTTCTCCGGTTGTGGCACCTTGACTCCGTCCTTGTCGAGGGATTCGCCCTGCGAGTAGGACGCCAGGGTCACGGCGATCTTGTCCTCGATGTCCTTCACGCCGGTCAAATAGTCGTTGGTGACGATGCTGAACACCAGCTCACGGCCGTCGGCGTCGGTGACGTAGCCCGACAGCGCGGTCACGGACGTCAGCGAGCCGGTCTTGGCGTAGACGTTCTTCTCGGCGGGCGTGTCGCACATGCGGCTGCGCAGCGTGCCGCCGACGAGCCGGTCGGGTTCGCAGGCGATGGGCATCGACTTGTACCAGGTGTCGAACCACTTCGCGTCGCGCAGTTTGGACAGCAGCGTGGTGAACTGGTCCGGCGGGATGAGGTTCCAGCGGGACATGCCGGAGCCGTCGGCCTGCCGCAGCCGAGACGTACTGAGGCCCTGTTTGTCCAGGAAGGACTTCACCACCGGCAGGCCGTTGTCCCAGCTGCCCTGTTCGCCGGTCTTCTCGCGGCCCATGGCCTTGACGAGGGTTTCGGCGTGCATGTTGTTGGACAGCTTCATGAACGGGATCAGCAGCTCCGACAGCGGCATCGACTGGCGTTCGGCCAGGGTCTTGGCGCCGCTGGGGGTGGTCTCGCCCAGCCGGATGTCGCCGGTGAGCTTGATGCCCTTGGCCTTGAGGGCGCGGGCGAAGATGTCGGCGGCGTAGCCGGTGGGTTCGTTGACCGACATGTACTCGCTGGTGGTCTCGTCGCCGACGGCGATGGTCCCCGACACGGTGATGATGTTGGTGCCGTGCTTGCGGTCGACGGTCAGGTCGGTCTCGCCGCCGGTCTTGGCGGTGTTGTCCACTTCGACATAACCGGTGGGCGGGGTCAGGGTGACCTTGGCCTTGTCTCCTTCGGCGGCACCGGGATCGACGTTGACGATGACGCTTCCGGCGTCGTAGTCCTCGTCGGGGGCGACGGTCAGGGCCGAGGTCTGGGCGGCGTAGTAGTACGGCTCGTCCTCCCAGCCCCATTCGGTACCCAACCGGACGTCGTCGTAGGCGGTGTCGTCGGCGACCAGGTCACCGCGGACCTTCTTGACCCCGGCCTTGGCCAGCTTGGCGGCGAGCTTCTCGTAGTCGGCGGCGAGCATCGTGGGGTCACCGGTGCCGCGCAGGTAGAGGTCGCCGCGCAGGCTTCCGTTGTGGGGCTTGGCCTTGGACGCGAGGTCGGTGTCGAAGCGGTAGTCGCCGCCCAGCGCGTCCATCGCGGCGGCGGAGGTCAGGATCTTGTTGTTGGACGCGGGAATCGCCCGCATATTGCCATTGTGGTCGTAGATGGTCTTGTTGCCCTCGGCCTCGGCGACGACGACACCGATCTGGGAGTCGTCGAGGCGCTTGTCCTCCAGGATGGTGTCAAGGGCCTTGGCGAGATCGTCGTCGGGCTCCTGGGCATGGGCGACAACGGTTCCGGCGATGGCCACGACACCGGCCACGGCCAGGGCGACGGCGGCGTGGGTTACTGTGCGTTTTCTCACTGAATGACTGTGGCACGTGCGGCCCGGTTTCGCAATATGGACTCCGGTCAGCCCGACGGCGTCGCCTCGACGCGACCGTCGGCCAGGTGGACGACGATGTCGCAGGTCGCCGCGGCCTCGGTGTCGTTGGTGGCGAACACGACGCAGGCACCGCGCTTCGCCTCCTGCCGCAACAGGTCCAGCACCAGGTCGCGGTTCTCGACGTCCAGGTCGGAGGTGATCTCGTCGGCCAGCAGCACCGGCGCGCGCAGTGCCAGGCCGCGGGCGATCGCGACGCGCTGCCGCTGACCGCCGGACAGTTCCTCGGCGAGCTGGGCGGCCTGGGCGGTGACGCCCAGCTGGTCCAGGGCGGCGTCGGCGCGCCGGGTGGCCTCGGCGGCGTCGACCCCGGCGGCGAGCATGGCCACGGCGACGTTCTCGTGCGCGGTCAGCACCGAGGCCAGGCCGTTGCCCTGCGGGATCAGGTGGACGCCTTCGGTGACGGCGTCCTCGCGGACCTGGATGTCCTTGCCGCCCAGGCGAACAGTGCCCGAGGTGGGTGCCAGCAGCCCGGCCATGACCCACAGCAGTGTGGTCTTGCCGGATCCGGAGGCGCCGGTCACCGCGAGCACCGAACCCGGCGGCACGGTGATGTTCACATCGGACAGCGCGTGCCGATGACCGTATTGGACGGCTACCGCCTCCACCTGAAGGCTCGTATTCATGACTCGTCCTTCGTCTCAAGTCCACTGTCAGCGGCCCACAGCCGCACCACGCCGTCCTCGTCCTGCGCGACCCGCAGCAGGCTGCCCGCCGGGAAGCGCGCGGTGACCTCCGGTGGCAGATGGACGGTTCCCCCGGCCCCCATGACCAGGAAGTCCTCGCCGCGTCGGCCCTCGGAGCCGACCCGGCCGCCTCGGATGGTGACGGTGCGTCCCATGTGGGCACCGACTTCGGGGTCGTGGGTCACCACAACGACGGTGTGCCCGGCGGCGTGCACCGCCAGCAGCGCTTGGACCACTTCGTCGCGGGCCTCGGCGTCGAGCTGCGCCGTGGGTTCGTCGGCCAACAGCAGGCCCGCGCCTCCGGCGATGCCCACGGCCACCGCGAGCCGCTGTCGTTGGCCGAGGGTGAGCTGGGAGATCCGGGCGTTGGCGTCGGCCTCGGAGTCGATGCCGACCAGGGCCAGCAGTTCGCGCGGTGATGCCAGGTCGGCGCGGTCGCGGCGCCGGATGCCGCGTTGCGCGAACCGGATGTTGTCGACGGCCGACAGGTACGGGATCAGGTTGCGGTCGCTGCCCTGCAGGATCATCCCGATCTCCCCGGCCCGCAACCGTTGCAGCTCGTCGTCGTCGGCCTTGACGAGGTCGTGACCACCGACGTGCAGCCGCCCGGCGGCGGGGCGCAGCAGGCCCGCCGTCAAAGCCACCAGTGTGGATTTCCCGGAGCCGGACGGACCCACCAGGGCCACC
Organism: Stackebrandtia nassauensis DSM 44728; assembly: GCF_000024545.1. Lineage (GTDB taxonomy): Bacteria > Actinomycetota > Actinomycetes > Mycobacteriales > Micromonosporaceae > Stackebrandtia > Stackebrandtia nassauensis. The sequence continues at coordinate 1,467,369 of NC_013947.1, read as the reverse complement.
GATTCGCCCGCCGCGATGTCGATGTCCACTCCGGACAACGCGACGACGTCGTAGCCGTCCAGATGGTAGATGTAGACCAACCCCCGGCAGGTGATGCCCAGGGCCTTGTCCGCCGGGGTCACGGTACCGCTCATCAGGTCTCCCCTAGCTCACGCTGTCGCGAAGTCGTCGTGCCGAGCCTCGGCGCCGTCCCAGCCGGACCGCCAGCCACACCAGGGCGGCGAAGGCGCAGGCCATCAACGCCAGCGCGCCGCCGGGCAGCAGCGGCCGCAGCTCGTAGGCCATCGCCACCTCGGGCGCCTCGTCGCTCACCAGCGGCACGCTGGGCAGCACCAGCGCCAGACCGGCGAACCCGGCACCGATCCCGGCCGCCGCGGGGAAGACGATCCAATAGAGATGCTCCCTGATGGACGCGGCTCGCAGCTGCCGTCGCGTCACACCGGACACGGCCAGGGCGGCGTTGTCGTAGCCGCGCACCGCCGCGCCCACGGTGGACGACAGCAGCACCGCGCCGATGACCAGCAGCAGAGCCAGGATCGCGGCCACCAGGTACAGCCGCAGCGACAGCGCGGGCCCCGAGCGCGACATCCGCTCCAGCAGCGTGTCGCGGCTCTCGGACGCCTTGACCACCAGGCCCTCCTCGGCGAGGCGGGCGGCCAGATCCGGGTCGGCGGCGGCGTTGGCCCAGACCTCGAAGGTGACCTCCTCCTGGTCCTTGATCGCGGTGTAGTTCTGCGCGGCCAGGTTGGTGTACTCCAGGTCCACCATCATCGCGCGGACGCCGCCGCGCGGGACCACGGTGACGGCCTGGACGCGTTGGTAGCGTTGCAGATCCCGCTGCGGGCCCATGCTCGCGAACTCGTCTCCGTCCACTTCGGCGGCCGGGATGCTTCCGGCCACCGCCGCCGGGAGCACCAAGGGGTTGCTGGCGTACTCGGCCAGGAAGTCGTGCGAGTCGTCGCTGTCGACCGAGATGCGCAAGCCCTCGGAGCAGTCGAGTTCCAGCGGCGTGTCGGCGGGCAGGTCACCGATGGGCTGCCAGTTGTCGCATTCGGACAGTGAGGCGTCGACTTCGCCGTCGGCGTCGGAGATCTCGGAGACCGTCAGTTTCGCCGACAGCCCCTCGAAGTCCGCGGGGTGCGGGGAGACGCCGACACCGATGAGGCGGCAGCCGTCATCGCATTCGGGGGCCGACACCTCGTAGGTGTCCGAGCCCTTCGACAGGTTGCCCAGCCGCAGCAGCACCGGGTCCGCGCCGTCGGGTACGACCTTGGCGACCAGCGACGGTTTCCGCGCGGCGTCGAAGTCGTCGACGTCGGCCTTGACGGAGATCTCCTCCTTGACCCGCAACGGTTCCGGACGCCTGGGATGCAGCTGACCGGCCAGATCGCCCAGCCGCGCGGGCGACATGTCCCGCCAGCTGGCCACCTTGGACAGCCGGTCGGACTGCACCGCGATGGTGGAGAAGTCCTGGTTGTCATAGCGGTCGACGCGGCGCATCGCGGCCATCAGCTCGTCGCCCTCGGGGTCGAGCTTCTCCACCGTGTCCATGACGGTCTGCGGGTCACCGGCGGACAGGGTGTACACCCTGTCGGCGCCGATCTCGTCCGAGGCGGTCAGTTCCCGGTTGTGTTCGGAGACGTCCCAGGCGCACACGCCGAAGGTCACCACCGCCGCGGCCACGGTCACCAGCACGACCATCCGGCGGGTCTCCGGTCGCCGGGAAACCTGCGCCAGCGCCAGCATCCGGGCCAGTTTCGCCTTGCGCAGCGCGACCGGCAGTCGTCGCCGGGCCAGCTGTTCCAGCAGCCGCGCGACGGCCACTCCCACCACGACCGCGACCAGCGGCGTCGCCAGCAGGCCGATGGCGCCCGCGTCGGAAGCCGACAGCACCTGCCACACCGCGACGGCGGCCAGCGCCACCAGCGCGCCCTCCAGCAGCCCGGCCCGCCAGTTCCCCCGCGCCGGGACCCGGCGCAGCAGGGTCAGCACCGGGCGGTTGAGCACCGGTCGCGCCGCCGCCAGCGCCGCGGCCCAGGCACCCAGCAGCGAGACCGCGACGTACACGACGATGTCGACGGTGAGGGTGGGTGCTGCGTCCTTGGCCAGCGCCTGCCAGGCCACCGTCTGCACCAGCAGCCAGCCCAGCAGCGCGCCCACCGGCGCCCCCGCCACGATGAGCACCATGGCCTCGCCGGTGCCGAACCCGGTGACGGCCGTGAACCGGTGCCCGCGCAGTTTGGCCAGCGCGATCTGCGGGCCCCGCTCCTCGCTGAGCCGGGCCACCACCAGGTACAGCACGAACCACGACAGCACCAGCAGCGGAATCGTCACCAGCGGCACCGAGGCCGCGACCGACGCCTCGTATTGCGCGACGTCCTTGAGCACACCCGATATCCGGGATTCGGTCGTCGCCGTCCGGCCCGCGAAACTGCCGCTCTTGTCGATCGTGGCGAGTTCCGCCTTCAGCTGTCCGACGTTGGCCAGCCGGATCGCAGGAATGTCGAGGGTGTACTCCACCCCGACCTCCACCGGACGTCCGACGGCGGTCGTCGATTCCGGGTCGGTCATGAACAGGGCGTCGAGGTTGTAGTCGTCCGGGCCGATCGCGTGGGCGAACGGATTGACCAGTCCCCAGTAGTCCGAGGAGGCGTCGCGCGGTGTGTAGATCCCGGCGATGGTGACCTCGGCGGTCCCGGCCTCGGCGACCCGCCGGGTCCCCAGTTCGATGGTGTCGCCGACCTCGGCGTCCTCGAACGCGGCCGAGCGCTTGGAGATCAGCACCTCGCCTTTGCCGGTGGTGCACTTCCCCTCGACCATCCGCAGTCGCTCGCACAGGCCCTCGCGGTAGATCACCTGTGAGAAGGCGGGCCAGTCGACCTTCGACACCGAGACGTTGGTCGACACGTACCGCACCGGGTCGACCAACGGCGACAGCTCTTGCGAACCCGACACCTTCGCGTCGATGGATTCATAGATGTCGTCGAAGTGTTCGGCGTCGGGCTTGGCGCGGTGACCTTCGGCGGCGACGCGGGCCCGGTCGAAGCCGGGCGGCAGGTCGGTGAGCTCGTCGGTCAACAGCGACTGGTGCGCCGCGGAGGTGTAGGCCGGGGTCATGACGGCGGCCGCGGTCGCGACGGCGGCCAGCGCCAGCACGACGACGGAACGCCCGGGACGATAACGGATCCCCCGCAATACCACGTGCAACAACGTCATAGTCCGCATCGCCCTCGTCCCTTACCGTCCCAATGCCCCAGCATCGTCACACTTGTCACGCGCGGGCACGGTCGTTGCGCTTTCGTTGTCAATCCGATGAGGACGCGTTACGCGTGATTAAGTGAATTCACCGCTAAGTATCGCAGCGCTCCCGGCGCGTCGGCGGGGACCGCGGGCTGTCGGGGCGCGACCGGCTCCACCCGCCGGTAGGGCTGGCCGGGCGCGGGACGCGGATCGGCCTCACCCTTGTTGGGCCACAGCGACATGGCGCGCTCGGCCTGGGCGGTGATGGTCAGCGACGGGTTGACGCCCGGGTTCGCCGACACCGCCGAGCCGTCGACGACGTGCAGGCCCGGCTGCCCGAACACCCGGTGGTACGCGTCGACGACCCCGGAGTCGGGGTCGGCGCCGATGACGCAGCCGCCCAGGAAGTGCGCGGTGGTCGGGATGTCCCACATCTCCAGCCAGGTGCCGCCGGGCAGGCCGCCGATCTCCTCGGCCAGGTACCGGGTCGCCTTGTGCCCCACCGGGATCCACGTCGGATTGGGTTCGCCGTGCCCGGGTTCGGCGCGCAGCCTGCCGCGTTTGAGGCTGACCCGGATCGAGTTGTCGCGGTTCTGCATCACCAGCGCGACGACGGTGCGCCGCGACCAGTGCCGCAGGTACGGCAGCCGCAGCGCGTCGGCGGGGTGTTTGAGCGCGTAGGCGAGCAGGGCACGCCACCGGTGCGACTGGTCCTTGTCGATGAGGATCGTCGACAGCGCGCCCATCGCGTTGGAGCCGGGCCCGTAGCGCACCGGCTCGATGTGGGTGTTGGCGTCGGGGTGGATCGACGAGGTGATGGCCAGGCCCTTGCTGTGGTCCTCGCCCTTCCTGCCGAACCGCATCGCGCCCAGGATCGCCTCGGAGTTGGTGCGGGTCAGCCAGCCCAGCCGCTTGGACAGCCCCGGCAGGTCCCCGTTGTCGCGCATGCGATGCAGCAGCGTCTGGGTGCCGTAGGTCCCGGCGGCGACGATCACCTGATCGGCGGTGAAACAGCGGCGGCCGCGTCCCCACGGTCCGGTGCGGACGGTGTCGACGCGGTATCCGCCCTCCTCGCGGGGCCGCAGCCGGGTGACGGTCGTGAGTGGATGGATGACGGCTCCGGCGCGTTCGGCCAGGTACAGGTAGTTCTCGGTGAGCATGTTCTTGGCGCCCTGGCGGCAACCGGTCATGCAGGAACCGCAGGCGACGCAGCCGGAACGCTCGGGCCCGGCGCCGCCGAAGTAGGGGTCGGCGACCGGCTCGGGCCCGTCGCCGAAGTGCACGCCGACGCGGGTGTAGTGGAAGCTGTCGGCGACACCGAGCCGTTTCGCCACCGTCTTCATCGCGGCGTCGGCGGGCGTGTGCACGGGGTTGTCGACGACGCCGAGCATCCGCGACGCCTGGTCGTAGGCGGGCGTCAGTTCGCTTTCCCAGTCCGCGATCCCGGCCCACTGTGGATCGGTGAAGAACTCGCCGCCCGGCCGGTACAGCGTGTTCGCGTACACCAGCGACCCGCCGCCCACTCCGGCGCCCGCGAGCACCAGCACCCGCGAGCCCTTGCGGCCCCGGATCAGGTGAACCCGCTGGATACCGCGCAGCCCCAGCCTGGGCGCCCACAGGAACTTGCGCAGCCGCCAGGAGTTGCGCGGTAGCGCGGCGTGCCGCCGCCGGGGGTCGGGCTGGCCGGGGTCGTCGAACCGCGCGCCGGTCTCCAGCACCCCGACGCGGTAACCCTTCTCGGTCAACCGCAGCGCCGCGACGCTGCCGCCGAAACCCGAGCCGATCACGACGACGTCGTAGTGCGTCGCGGACCCGGAACGCACCTTACTCATGAGTAAGGACTATGCCAGAGTTCCCGCCGCGACGCCAGGGCTCACCACGGCTGTCCGTCGAAGCCCGAGGTGGCGATCCACAGCGCCCGCGTCGCCGCACCGGCGCGGTGGTTGAAGTCGTCGTCGGGAACCAGCCGCAGCAGGTCCAGCACCGCGCTGTAGTGGCCGCAGGCGGCGGCCCGCCAGGCCAGTCGCTTGGTGTCCTCGCGGCGGCGCGCCAGCGGGGTGCGCAGCAGTTCCTCGTGGGCGGCGCGCAGCTCGGCCAGGTCGGCTGCGGTGGGTCGGTCGGGCTCGGCGTTGCGGTCCGCCTCGGCCAGGCTCTCCCGGTCGCTGTCGTGGTCACCGCGCTCGTCGTACTCGAAGTACTCACGCAGCAGGTCGGATCGTCCCATGGGGACGAACACGCTGAAGGCGTCGATGACGTCGTACATGGACTTGCGGGCGCCGTACAGGAACTCGCGCACCAGGTCGTCGCGGCCGATCCGCACCAGGTGCGCCAGCCAGCTGTCCTGGTGGAACGGGGAGCCGGGTTCGTCGACATTCCACACCGCGCGGGCCCGGTCCTCAAGGCCCGCCTCCAGCAGCGCCCAGCACACCGAAAGCCGGTGCTGCCAAGGGTTCGGGTACGGGTTGATGGCCTCGATCGCGCGGGCGATCCACGCCTCGGCCGCGTCGGGTTCACCCAGGGCGGCGAAACCGGCGCCGATCGCCGAACCGACGGACGGCAGCTCGTGGTCGTCCACTCCGGACGACGCGCTCGCGACGGCCTCACGGTGCAACCGCCGGGCGAACGTCGCGTTCCCGTTGGCGGCCAGGATGAGCGCGATCTCGGCCTGCGCCCGGGTGTGGCCGCCTCGTTCGTCCGGCGGTATCAACGCGATCAGCGACTCCGCCGCCTCGGCCTGTCCCGCGCGGGCGCGCTGCCGTGCGGCCAGCCGCAGGGTGTCGGCCACGTGCGAGGTCCAGCCCTGCCCGAAACCGCGCACCGACTCGGCGACCAGGTCGTACAGGTCGTCGACGCTGGCGGTGTTGGGCGGCGGCCACTCCGCGACCGCTGCGGGCGCCGTCCTGTTCTGTACCGGCGCCAGGATGTCCTTGGAGTCCTTGGCGAGCAGGCGAAAGCACGACGCGACGTCCTTGGCCACCGTTGCCTCACCCCAGCGGAACGGCCAGGCGTACCGACGGCCGACCGACCAGGCGAGTTTCTCGTCCAGGACGGCGGCGGCATCCGACGGGGCGATCACGACGCCCTCGGTGAAGGCCGCCGCCCAGTACTCCTCGTCGAGCGCGAAGGTCGGGTTGGGGTGGAACCGCTGCCCCAGGTCCTCGGTGTCGTTCCACAGCGGACGCTCGGCGGGAACCTCATGCGCGAACCGGAAGTCGCCGAGCGTCTCGCCGGTACCGAGGTCCCGGAACACCAGACTCTGTTTGCCGCCGACGACCAGGACGTCCCCGGCGCCCCACCACAGGCCGAGCGCGTCGGCGGGAGCCTCGAAGGTCTCCAGGTTCCCGGGTTCGTCGTCCAGGGCCACGATCACGACGTGGTTGTCGGAGTTCAGGCAGGCGGCCCGCGTACCGTCGGGCGACCACGCCCAGGTGCAGCCGTCAGCGAGGTCCCAGCGCGACGGTTTCGGCGTCAACGGCAGGTCGTAGCGGTGTTCGGTGCCGTCGTATACGCGGACACCGCCCTCCTTCTCTTCGTCCACGACCGCCAACCGGGGCGTGCCTTCGCGCATGCCCCAACGCATCCGGGCAGCTGAGAACGGCGAGTCGGTCTCGGCGAGCTGCCGTCCCGTAGCGGCGTCGATGAACGCCAGGGTCTTGCCGTGGTCGAGGGCCATGATCGTCTCATCGGGACTGATCGCCATCCGGTTGAAGTCCCTGAGGCTGTGGAACGGCGTGTCGACGAACCAGCTGAGCTGGCGCTTGACGACGTCGATACACACGGCCCCGGCCTGGCGCGGGATACCGGCGTCGTCCTCCCACCACCACTCCCCGAACGCCCACACCCGGGTGCCGTCCGCCGAGAACACCGAGTGGTCCGGCGAGATCGCGGCCTTGTCCAAGTCCTTGACAAGCTTCGCCGACGGCTTCTTCATCCACAAGGGCTCGGGGTCACGGAAACTCGGATCGAAATTGCTGCGCCGCAACGGGGCCAGGCAAGCCCACACCCCGGTCTCGGGGCTTTGGTCCCACTCGCCGTGGTGGATGAAGACGCGGGTCGCGTCGGGTGCCAACGCGAAACCCACCGGACGCGAAGCCCCGTTCCGTCCCGCCACCCCCACGTCGGCCAGCGGCGGGTGCACCCGGTCCCCGAACGGGTCCCACTTGCCGACCATGCTGGTGTTGAACTCGTTGGCCAGCACCCGACCGTCGGCCGACCACTGGATGTTGCGGGCGAACTCCGGCCAGCCGACGCCACCGAAGACTCCATCCAGGACGTTCACGCAGCGACCCGTTGCCAGCTCCCAGATCTGGATGGTGCCGCCGCGCTCATAGTCGTCGCCGATCCAGCTGCCGACCGCGATGTGGCGGCCGTCCGGGCTCAAAGCATGACACGACAACTCGTCGCTTTGGTGCCCGTCCGGATGCCGCAGCAACGCTCCGCCCGTCCGCAGTTCGCGGGTGGCCAGCCGGTGCGCTTCCGTGACACCGTCCCGCTCTTCCAAGCCGCGCAGCGCTTCCCGCAATGGCAGCAGATCCCGCTCGACATCGAGACTGGACCAGTCGGCCGCGCCCAGTATTGCCTCGGCGTCCACTGCGCTCACATCGTCCGCCAGAGCGGGAAAGCCCGAAGCGTCCTCGACGGTCGTGCCCTCAGCGGTCGCCGCCTCCCCCGACAGCACCGCCATCAGCGCCGCCTCACCGTGCACCGGGACACCCAGAGCCAGCGCCTTGTCGGCTTTGCCTCCGGCCTTGTCACCGGCGAACACCAGGTCCGTCTTGGACGAGACCGTACCCTTCACGATGGCGCCGAGCTCGGAGAGCCGTTGCCCCGCTTCACTTCTCGGCATCGCCAGGAAGCTGCCGGTAAGTACGATCGTCTTTCCCTCGATTTCCACAGCGCCGAAGCATAGGACACGGGAATGACACCCGAACGTATGAGCGGTGCGCATAAATACGCATACGCGTATAGACTTTGGACACCCCCCGCTCACACGTTATTCGACAACTCCCCCAAACTGCCATAAGGGACGCGTTATGAGCCACGGAAGTGTGCCCAGGGACCTGCTGTCAACCCAGTCGACGTTCGTATGCGATCTCGTTCCGCGCTTGCTCGCGCTCGCCGGTGATCCCGACGCGGACCACCCGGTCGTCCTGCTGTCAGGGCCCAGCGGCAGCGGCCACACCAAGGCCCTGGAGACGGCGCAGCAGTGCGCTCGTCACACGCCCAACGTCCTGGTCACGTTCAAAAAGGACACCACGTCGAACGCTTCGGACTCGCCAGACCCGATGGAACTGCTGCATCTGCTGGCGGTCATGGTCAGCAAGCTGCGCCGACGCTACCCGCGTTTCGGTTCCATCCCGTTCCTGCGGTTCCAACTGTGCTACGACATCCTGACCGCCAACATCGACCTGAACACCGACCCCGAAGCCGTCACCACCGTCCGCGGCCGGGTCCGGCAGCGGATCTTCGGCCGGATACCGCAGCCCAGCCCCGAGACCCTCGACGCCGTCGACAAGTTCGCGACCGTCGCGTCCACCCGACCACCCGGGCTGCTGGCCGGAATGGTCTGGGTCGTCAGCCTCATCAAATGGCCACTATGGTGGATCAGGGCCTGGCAACTTCACCGTTCATTCCGCGACATGTCCACTTTCACCACCGGCAACGACGCCACCCAATGCCTGATCACCCTGTGGAACTGGTTCAAATCCAAACGCAGCACCGACTTCAAACAGGGCGAGAAGGCACTGTGCGAAGCCTTCCTGGCCGACCTGGGCAACTTCCACCGCTGGCACCCCCGCCGAACCAGCTGCCTGGTCCTGTTGGATCACATCCCCAATCCCCTGAACACCGACACCAAGCACCCCGCCACCCGGCTGTTGCGCTACATCACCGCACTGCGAGCCAATCCCGAATCGCACCTCAGTCCACGAACCGCCGCGGCCGGTTACGGCGGCCCGAACCCGCTGGCCGCCCAGCCTCGCAAACGCCTTCCCGGCCACGCCGCACTGACCATAGTGGCCGTGACCGAGAAGCTCAATGGCCAGTCCCGCTCGAACCTCCGCCAGAACGAACCTCCGATGGCGGCCGTCTCCCACGCCCTGACCGCCTGGCAGCAATGGTTCCCCGGCAACCAAGCCCTCCCCAAGTCCTGGTACTGCCACACCTACCTGCCACCCCTGACCGCCGAGGACGTCAAGCTCCTCAACCCCACTCCCCCCAGCCTCAGCGACGCGGCAGTGCGGTGGCTGCTCGAATTCCACACCTCCCGTCCCTACGTGATCCAGGAGCTGATCGCGGCCCTGGAGAAACTCGACGAACCCACCCGCGCCGAAATCCTCTCCTCCCAACCGTCCCGGCGCTCCATCGCCTGGCTGTGCCGCGAACTCCCGTCCGACATCCACGAATCCGTCCACGCCGAACTGTCCCGCCGCAACGACCCGGGGTCCACCGATGGCTGACACCACCCACGACTTCTACCAACCCCCGACGGCCAAACACCCCCACGGCGTCTACCGCCCCCCTCTGTCGCGGGCCCAGCAGTTCTGGCGGGTCATGACCGCCACCGCGATCACCGCCGTCGTGGTCCTCGTCGGCTGGCAGGCGGTCACCACCTGGGACATCCTCGACCACTACTGCGACACCGACCTGGGCATCCAGCGCATGTCCGACGGCGAGTGCATCGGCGCCAGCGATGGCCGCTACGTCTTCGACGACGCCTACGACGAGGTCCTGGGAATGATCGCCGAACAGAACCGCGAAGCCGACCGCGTCCGCGAGGTCAACCCGGAACGCCAGTACGCCACCATCGCCGTGTGGATCCCCCACCCCACCGAAGCCAACGCCCCCAACGACACCGACGAGGTCCGCCACCAACTCGAAGGCACCCTGCTGGCCCAACAGAGCGCCAACCTGGAACCCGACCCGCCGATCAAGCTCCTGGTCGCCAACGGCGGCACCGGAAACCAGCACTGGGAAGCCATGTGCGCCGACCTGGAACGCCGAAAGACCACGGACAACCTCGTCGCCGTCACCGGCCTGGGCTCCAGCTACCGCACCACCGAGAAGGCCATCAACTGTCTCGACGCCGCCGAGATCCCGATGATCGGCTCGGTCATGACCGCCGACAACATCGTGGACAAACAGCCCTACGCCTACCGCGTGGCACCGTCCAACTCGGACGAGGGCTTCGCGGCCACCGCCTATCTCCACTCCGACCCCGACGTCAAGGTGGGCATGAAGATCTCCAGCCTGGACGCCGACGACACCTACAGCGCCACCCTCTCGCGGGCCTTCAACGGCTTCGAGGCCAAGGGCCGCAAACTGAAGCACAACCAGTCCTTCGACCCCTCCAAGCCCGGACTCAAGGCCCAGTTCGCCGACATCAGCAACAACGTCTGCTACTACCGCCCCGACGTCCTCCTGTACGCCGGACGCGGCCGCGAGCACCTGGAACTACTCGTCGAAGCCCTGGGCAGCAGCAACTGCGCCTCCGAAGGCTACGAACCCCGCATCGTCACCGGCGACGACGCCTCCCTCATCCGCAACAAGGACCGCGTCGGCGCACTCCTGCGCGACGGCCGGGTGGTGATCGAGTACGCCGCCCTGGTCCACGCGAGCCAGTGGAGCATCGACAGCGCCGTCTCGGGCATCCACAGCGGACCGATGTCGGCATTCGTGAAACGACACGACGAGACCTTCTCCGGTCCGGTCAGCGAAGGTCTGGCCGACGGCCACGCGATCATGGCCTTCGACGCCATGAACGTCATCGTCCGCGTCACCACCGAACGCGGCCTGTCCCCCTCGGCCGCCGCGGTGGCCTCCGGCCTCCAGCAGGTCCGCGACTGCTCCGCGGTCAACGGCCTCAGCGGTCTCATCGAATTCATGCAGGACGGCGACGCCACCAACAAGGCGGTCCCGATCCTGCAAGCCGGTTCCAGCACCAAGAACCCCGTCAAAGCGGTCTCCTGGCCCGAAGGCAAACCCACCAAACCCGCTGGCAGCTGCTGACTCACCGAAAAAACGGGACCAATGATCCCTGAACGACTGACCATTCGGCGGGATAGCTTCGCAAACGTAGTCCCCTTGTCTGTCCCGATCGGAGGCTTTGATCCATGGAAGGACAGTGGAAAAAGTCAAGCCATAGTGGAGGCGACTCGAGCAATTGCGTCGAGGCCCGCGTCTACGGCCCCCGCTTCCAGGTACGCGACAGCGTCCTCGGCGACGACAGCCCGATTCTGAACCTCACCAACACTGACTTCAACGGCTTCCTGGCCAGCGTCAAACGCTGACACGGCCGCCTCAGGCGGGCGGGAAAAGCGGCGAAGCCCTAGGCGGAGTGTTTGATGACGGTGTGGGTGATCGTCTCCCAGTCGGCTCGATCGACGCCGTGGCCGGCGCCGCGAAGGGCCACCAGTTCCGCTCCGGGGATCGCGGCTCGCAGTGCTTCGCCGTGCGGGAACGGGAACATGGGGTCGGCGGTGCCGTGGAGGACGAGGGTCGGCGCGGTGATCGAGGACAGCGACTGGTCGGCCCGGGACTTCTGTTGCAGGATGTCGTGGTTCTGGATGGCCGCGATGTCGTGCGCGCGGTCGACGTCGCCCTGGACGAGGTTCCGCCATGGTGTCTCGTCGAAGGGGCGGGTTTCGCCCGCGAGCACCCGGCAGTAGTCGACCAGGTATTCGACGACGGACGCCGAGTCGGCCCAGTCGACCGTGGCGGTGCTGACGAACCGGATGAACTCCTCGCTGGGGCCCGGCAGTGCGTGGGTCGACGACAGCGCCGAGGTGGTGCTGATGAGGGTCAGCGACAGCACCCGCTCGGGGTGGTCCAGTGTGAGCAGTTGGGCGATGCCGCCGCCAGCCGAGACGCCGACGACGTGGGCGGCGGGGATGTCGTACGCCGTCAGGACTCCCACCGCGTCGGTGATCATGTCGTCGCCGGTGTAGTCGGGGTGCCCCGGTGGCGAGGTGGTCGAACGGCCGGTGTCGCGGTGGTCGTAGCGGATCACGAACCGGCCTTCGTCGGCCAGTGTGGAGCACAGTTCGGCTTCCCACCACAGCATCGATGAGCCGGTGCCCGCGATCAGCAGGAGCGGCGGGTTGGCCGGGTCGCCGAACGACTCGGTGCACAGGGTGGTTCCGTCGACGTCGATCATTCGCTCGGTCATGTCTGGTTCTCCTTTGGGGGCCGCGTTCAGCGGCAGGTCGTGGCTTCGGGGGTGGGCTCGGGATTGGGTCGCGGAGTTCGGCGTGGACGTTCGGCACCCGCGACCACCGCCACGGCGAGGACGACGACGATTCCACCGACCACTATGGGCGTCGTCACGTCCTCGGACAGCACCAGCCAGCCCAGCGCGACCGCCACCACGGGGTTGACGTAGGCGTAGGTCGCGACCAGCGAGACCGGCGCGGAGTGCAACAACCAAACGTACGCCGAGAACGCGATCAGGGAGCCGAATACCACCAGGTAGACCCACGCCATCCACGAGCGCGACGAGTACGCGCCCAGGTCGATCGTTTCGCCGCCGCCGAACCCCGCCACCATCAGCACGGCTCCGCCGATCAGCATCTCGTAGACGGTGAGCACGAACGGGTCGCGCGGCAGTTTCAGGCGCGGCTGGTACCAGGAGCCGAACGCCCACGACATGGTCGCCAGCACCACGAGGATCATCGTCCAGAAGGGGAAGTCCGCGTCGACGCCGTTGGACACCAGCAGCAGGACGAGGCCGGCGAATCCCAGCAGGACGCCGTAGACGGTGAGCCGCGCGGGGCGTTGTCCCGACAGCGTCCGGTACAGCAGTACCCACAGTGGTACGACCGCGACCAGCAGCGCGGTCAGGCCGGACGGGGCGCCGCCGTTTTCGGCGACGGTGACCGAGCCCTGCCCGAGGACCGGCAGCAGCATCGCCAGCGCGGCGCACGACAGCAGTTCGGCCCGGGTGACGGCGAGCCGGGCCAGGCCGCCGCGCGCGGCCAGGATCGCGGCGAGCACGGCACCGGCGAGCATGAACCGGGCTCCCGCCGACAGCAGCGGCGGCATGTCCTCGACCATGATCCGGATGGCCAGATAGGTTGAGCCCCAGACGATGTAGACGATGCCGAGCGCCACGACGAGGAAGATCCCGCCGGACGATACGGACCGCTCGGTGCCGCGCGATGTTGTGGACATGACCATGACGTTAGAGCCAAAAGCTCATCGTGAAAAGCGATAGTTGTCGATCATTGCGATCGCTTTACCCGATAGAGTTGGCGGCATGTCCTCCGTCGAACTGCGTCACCTGGCGACCATGGCCGCCGTGGCCGAGGAAGGCTCGTTCGGGCGGGCCGCTTCCCGGTTGCGATACACCCAATCGACGGTGAGCCAACAGATCGCCGCGCTGGAGAAGACCATCGGCGGCGCGGTCTTCGAACGGCCGGGCGGCCCCAAACCGGTTCGGCTGACGCCGTTGGGGTCGGTGGTGCTGGCCCAGGGGCAGGAACTGCTGGCGCAGGCCGAGGCGTTGACCGACGCCGTCGACCGGTTCAAGGCCGGTGAGGGCAGGATCGACATCGGCACCTTCCAAAGTGTGTCCATTGTGATTCTTCCCAGGTTGGTGCGCCGACTGCGGGACCGGCATCCCGGCTGCGACATCAGGCTTTCGGAGGACGAACCGGAGAACCCGCGGATCGGCGACCTCGACCTGCTGTTCTACGACCGGCCGCTCGACGGCGACGTCGAGCACCTCAAACTCATCGATGACCCGTACCTGCTGGTGTCCCGCAACGGCACCTTCGACGAGGGACCGGTGGCGTTGGAGCGGCTCGACGGCATGCCGATGGTGGCGTGGCCCGACATCTGCGATCAGTCCCGGATGGAGGAGGCGCTGGCCTCCCACGGCGTCCGGCCGCAGATCGTGTTCCGCACCGCGGGCAACGAGGCGCTGCTGTCGATGGTGCGGGCCGGGATGGGTCCGGCGTTGCTGCCGTGGCTCGCGCTCGACGGGACCGACGCCTGGTCCGACGACCGGCTGCGGGTCCACCAGCTGGAACCCGCGCCCCCGGCACGTCAGATCTACCTGTACTGGCAGGCCGGACGCACCCATTCGCCGTTGGCGCGGGCCGCGATCCGGATCGCCGGGGACATCGCCACCGAGATCGCCGAACGCCAGACGGAACCATACTGGTTATCCCCGCGTCCCATCCACATGAAGAGCACACGAATCACGCTGAGCACCCTGGGCGTACTCGCGCTGGCCGCGTGCGGTACCGGCACCGCCGACAACGGCGACGGCGCCGACAAACCCGGACCGGAGGACCTGAAGGGGCACACCTTCGCCATCGAGTCCGTCGAGGGCGAGACTCGCGGCGAGAAGCTGATGAAGGACTCCAAGCTCACCATCAAGTTCACCGACGACGGCGAGATCAAGCTCGACACCGACTGCAACCAGCGGTTCGGCTCGGTCGAGATCTCCGGCGACACCATCAAGACCGACAAACTCGCCGGAACCCTGATGGGTTGCGAGGAGACCAGGACCGAGCAGGAGGACTGGGCCAGCGAGTTCGTCGAGTCGGAGCCGGAGTGGAAACTGGACGGCGAGAAGCTCATCCTCACTACCAGTGACGCCACCGTCACGATGAAGCAGTCGAAGTAGCGGTGTGATGCTGGCGCACCGGAAACGCTCGTGCACACAGGGCGAAGTTCGGTCAAGATGGAGGCATGAACGCCCCTTATGACTGCGAGCTCGTCTCCGACATCACCGCATTCGCGGCCGACACGCGCGACTGGCTGGCCGAGGGGCCGCTGAGCAACAACGTCACCGCGACCCTGGTGGCGCAGCGCGCCGACGGCACCGTCGCCACCGAGCCGGACGGCTTGTGGCTCAAGGTGATGCGCGGTGGCGAGGTCGCCGGGGTCGTGATTCAGACTCCGCCCCGGGGCCTGCTGTTGACGGCGATGGACACCGACGCGGTCGCCGCGGTCGTGGACGCGATATCGCGGGTGCGGCCCCAGGTACCGGCGGCGAACGGGCCCAAGCGGGTCTCGGACCACTTCGCAGCACTGTGGTCGGTGCGCACCGGATGCACCGCGACGGCGATCTTCTCGTCGCGGATGTACCAGGTGACCGACGTCCGCCCGCCCGCGAACGTGGTGGGGCGGCGAAGAGCCGCGACCCTCGCCGACCGGGACACCGTGGCGGCCTGGCTGTTGGCCTGGGCCGCCGACGGCAGCGCCGCCAGCGAGGCCCCGGGCCTGCGACACCTGGTCGCCACCTACGAGGCCCGGCTCACCGCCGGCCAGCCACAGTGGATCTGGGAGGTCGACGGCGAGGCCGTGTCGTTCGCGATGGAGTCACCGCCGTCGGCGGGGGTGGTGCGGTTGCAGGCGGTGTACACCCCGGACATGCACCGCAGCAACGGATACGCGAGCGCGCTGGTCGCGCGGATCAGCTCCGACGTGCTGGCCCGGCCCGGGGTCCGGGCGTGCACTTTGTACACCGACCTGTCCAACCCGGTCAGCAACAACATCTACCGCAGGATCGGGTACCGCCCGGTTGAGGACTCGGTCAACTACGGCTTCGAGTACCCGACCTGAGCCGCGCCGCGGCTCAGAAGAACGTCGTCGGCGAGATCTCGCGGATCCGGATGACGGCGTCGAACCATTCGTCCAGCGGACCGCCACTGACGTAGTTGTCGGCGTCCTCCTCGGGCTTGTAGATCCCGGCGATGATGCGCAGCTTGTGCGGACCACTCAGCCAGCGGGTGACCGCCTCCGGGCGGGGGGCGCGCAGGTCGAGCAGGTACCGCTCGGGTTCGGCGCTGCCCAGGACGGCGTCGACGAAGTCGCTCGGCGGCATCGGGACCTGGGTGCCCGCGTGGATGGTGCCGTGGTCGAAGCCGACCGTCAGCGTGACGTAGCCGTCGCCGAAGTGCTTGCGCAGCCGGTAGCCGGTGGTGTGCGTGAAACCGGACTGGTCGCTGAAACCCTTGAAGCCCATGGCCTCGGCGTTGGCGACGTGGGCCAGACCCTCCCAGAACAGGATCTTGTGGCCGGTGGACTGATGCCAGTCGATGATGCCCTGGGCCACGCGCCGGAACTGTTCGTCGAAGTCGAACCCGGCCGCGACGGTGTGCTCGTGGTGTTCGGCGATGCGGCGGGCCGTGTCCAGCGCCGGGAACCCGTCCAGGGCGGCGATGAGGTCGTAGGCGGCGCGGCCGAGTTCGGCGAACGGGGTGCCCGGGTGCATGCCCCGGGCGATCTGGACGTGCTCGGGGGTGCGGTGCGCGGTACGGATCACCTCGTAGCGGGTGGCGACCGCGTCGGCCAGCGCCGGGGCCGCCAACCGGACCTGCTCGATCACGTCGTCGTAGTCGCTCAGCCGCACCGCGGCCGGTTCCAGCCCGAACAGCCGGACCGGATCGTCGGCGTGGTCGCGGTTGTGGGAGCGGATCCACTCGACGATGTCGACCATCTCGGTGACGCGCACCGCGATGAACGCGTTGGCCAGGATCGCCTTCACGTCACCGGTTCCGGTGCGGACGTACGCGTCGAGTTCGGCGATGACCGACGCGTCGTCGGACAGCGCCAGCGCCCGGTAACCCTTGTCCCGCACCAGGTAGCGCAAGACGTCGAGGCCCAGGCCCAGGATCTCGCTGCTGGCGCGGGTGGACTCGCCGAAGCCGGTGACGACAGCGTCCCCGACGACCTCGTCCAGCGCCGTGAGCGAGTCCGGTGAGGTCAGGGGTCGCGCGGTGTCGGCGATCCACTGTCGCGTGATGGTCTCGTCGGTGACTTGCCGGTTCATGGTTTCCTCCGCCGTGTCGGTTCCTTGGGTGAGGACTCGACACTACGAAGGAACGCCTGGTGGCGGCATCTGTCACGTGACTGGTCCGCGATGACCGGTGGCGTCGGGCGCGGGCCGCTAAGGCCGACTTCTTGCGCCGCAGCGAGCGGGTCTGGCGGGTGGTGGCGGTGCGCGGTACCAGGGTCGGGTTGACGTTCTTGCGGACCACGTCGCCGGTGATCACGACCCGGGCCACCTTGTCGGCGTGGCTGGGGATCTCGTACATCACCGGTTGCAGCACTTCCTCCATGATGGCCCGCAGGCCCCGGGCTCCGGTGCCGCGCAACAGGGCCAGGTCGACGATCGGCTCCAGGGCGTCGTCCTCGAAGACCAGTTCGACGCCGTCGAGTTCCAGCAGCCGCTGGTACTGCTTGATGAGCGCGTTGCGGGGTTCGGTGAGGATCTTGATGAGCGCCTCCCGGTCCAGCTGGCGCACCGCGGTCATGATCGGCACCCGGCCGATGAACTCGGGAATGAGCCCGAACTCCAGCAGGTCCTCGGGCATGGCGTCGGCGAGATTGTCCTCGGGGTTCTCCTCGCCGCGGATCCGCAGCTTGGCGGTGAAGCCGACGCCGTTGGCGCCCTTGCGGCGTTCCACGATCTCCTCCAGTCCGGAGAAGGAACCGCCGCAGATGAACAGGATGTTGGTGGTGTCGATCTGGAGGAAGTCCTGGTGCGGGTGTTTGCGGCCGCCCTGCGGCGGCACCGAGGCGACCGTTCCCTCCAGGATCTTCAGCAGCGCCTGCTGCACGCCCTCCCCGGAGACGTCACGGGTGATGGAGCGGGACTCGGACTTGCGTCCGGCCTTGTCGATCTCGTCGATGTAGATGATGCCGGTCTCGGCGCGTTTGATGTCGTAGTCGGCGGCGACGATGAGCTTGAGCAGGATGTTCTCGACGTCCTCGCCCACGTAGCCCGCCTCGGTCAGCGCGGTGGCGTCGGCGATGGCGAACGGGACGTTGAGCATCCGCGCCAGCGTCTGGGCCAGGTGGGTCTTGCCGGAGCCGGTGGGGCCGATCATGAGGATGTTCGATTTGGACAGCTCGACCGGTTCGGACGCCGGACGCGGTTTGCCCGCCACGGCCTCCACCTGTACCCGCTTGTAGTGGTTGTAGACGGCGACGGCCAGCGCGCGCTTGGCGTCCTCCTGCCCCACCACGTACTCGTCCAGGAACTCGCAGATCTCCTTGGGACGCGGCAGCTCCCGCCACGCGGAGGCGGCGGTCTCGGCCAGCTCCTCCTCGATGATCTCGTTGCACAGGTCGACGCATTCATCGCAGATGTAGACACCGTGTCCGGCGATGAGCTTCTTGACCTGACGCTGCGTCTTACCGCAGAAGGAACACTTCAATATGTCACTGTCGCCCAGTCGTGGTGCCACGCCTGCCCACTCCCTGCTAACGTCGCGCCCGGGCCTCGTGCCGGGTCTCGGTAGTCGCTTAACGGTTCGCCCACCCGAGCCGCTGAACAATCAATCGCCGGTGTCCGGTGTGACAACACGCCTCGGGTCGGGCGTCGTCACGCCACGTCGACCTTACCCGTTCGGGGGACCTCCCGCCAGATAGTTTTCGGCGGAAGGCCCCCGGACGTTCACACTGCCTGCGGCAGCTGGTTCTTCTTGCGGTACTCCATGACGGTGTCGACGATGCCGTACTCCTTGGCCTCGTCGGCGTTGAGGATCTTGTCGCGCTCGATGTCGCGGCGGACCTTGTCCAGTTCCTGTCCGGTGTGGCGGGCCAGGACCTTCTCCATCTGGTCACGCATCCGCATGATCTCGCGGGCCTGGATCTCCATGTCGGACGCCTGGCCGTAGGTGCCCTCGGTGGCGGGCTGGTGGATGATCACCCGCGAGTTCGGCAGCGCCAGCCGCTTGCCCTTGGCACCGGCCGCCAAAAGGATCGCCGCCGCCGAGGCCGCCTGGCCCATGCACACGGTGCGGATGTCGGGCCGCACGTACTGCATGGTGTCGTAGATGGCCATCAGCGCCGTGAGCGAACCGCCCGGGGAGTTGATGTACATCTCGATGTCGCGCTCGGGGTCGTCGCCTTCCAGCACCAGCAGCTGCGACATGATGTCGTTCGCCGAAGTGTCGTCCACAGGGGACCCGAGGAAGATCGTCCGGTTCTCGAACAGCTTGTTGTACGGGTTCATCTCCTTGACGCCGTACGAGGTCTTCTCGGTGTACGACGGGACGATGTACCGCGCGTTGAAATCGAAGTTCATTGGTCTACGCCTCACAATCCACTTAGTTCCGGGTACCGGCGCCGGTGGGGACCTGTCCGGCCCCGGTGATCACCTGGTCAATGAACCCGTATTCCTTGGCCTCCTCGGCGGTGAACCAACGGTCCCGGTCGGAGTCCCTCTCGATCTCGTCAAGCGTCCGTCCCGTGTGGGTGGAGACCCGCTCCTGGAACATCTTCTTGGTGTAGGCCATCTGTTCGGCGAGAATGGCCACATCGGAGGCCGTTCCGCCGATACCACCGGAGGGCTGGTGCATCATGATGCGCGCGTGGGGAAGCGCGTAGCGCTTACCGGGGGTTCCGGCACACAGCAACAGCTGGCCCATGGAGGCGGCCATACCCATCGCGATGGTGGCGACGTCGTTGCTGATGAACTGCATCGTGTCGTAGATGGCCATGCCGTCGTAGACCGAGCCACCGGGCGAGTTGATGTAGAGGTTGATGTCGCGCTCGGGGTCGTCGGCCGCCAGCAGCAGCAACTGGGCGCTGACGCGGTTGGCCACCTGGCTGTTCACCTCGGTGCCCATGAAGACGATGCGCTCCTTGAGCAGGCGGTTGAACACCATGTCGTCGAAGCCGTTGGCGGGGTCATCCCCACCGCGGGCGACAGGCAGAAACGGGTGCGTCATGAGCCCCTCTCCTTCTCCTATGTAGATCTTCGGAGCCGTCGGCTGGCGATCCCTCACCATTTCGCACGGCTCCCGGCTTTACGCACCTGCGACCTTAGCCCCCACCCCGTACGTTTCCGGGTAGCTGGGGCCACTTGTTCGCCGACGGCGGAGACCTACGCTGTCAGCGAACAATCGCCACGAACGAACGCGAAACGCGGCGGCCCCGTCATCGGGGACCGCCGCGTTTCGCGTCCATGTCTATTCGGACTTCTCGTCGCCCTCGTCGGCGTCGTCGTCCTCGACGTCCTGCGGGAACAGCACCTCGTTGCTGAGTTCGTTCCCGTCGGAGTCCTTGACGGTGACCTCGCGGACGATCTCGTCCAGCGCCAGCGCCCGGCGCAGCTCCGAGGTCAGGCCCGGCAGCAGGCCGCGCTTCTGCAGCTCGTTGGCGAAGGCCTGGTGCTGCTCGGCCGGGACGCCCTGCTGGAAGGCACGGGCCCGGATCTCCTCGGTCAGCTGCTCGGCCGAGACCTGAACCTCCTTGGCCTCGGCGGCCTTGTCCAGGACGAGCTGACGACGCAGGCCGACCGTGGCGGTCTCCTTCTGGTCGTCGGTGTACTCCTCCAGGGTCTGGCCCTGCGAGGACAGGTACGTGTCCAGGTCGAGGTTCATCTCCGACAGCTGGTTGCGCAGGTGGTCGACGCGGTGGCTGACCTCCTCCTCGATCGCGGAGTCCGGCACCGGCAGTTCGATGGCCTCGACGAGCGCGTCGATGGTGTTCTCCCGGACCTGGCGGCCCTGGTTGGCCTCGGCGCGCTTGGCCAGCGTCTCGCGGGTGGAGGCGCGCAGTTCGTCCATGGTGTCGTGTTCGGAGGCCAGCTGGGCGAAGTCGTCGTCCAGCGGGGGCAGCTCGCGTTCCTTGACGCTGCCCACCTTGACCTCGACCTCGGCGTCCTCACCGGCGCGGTCGCCACCGGCCAGCGCGGTGGTGAAGGTCTTGGTGTCGTCGGCCTTCATGCCGACCAGGGTGTCGTCGAGACCGTCGAGCAGGTCCCCGGCGCCGACCTCGTGCGACATACCGGTGGTGCTGCCGCCCTCGACCTCCTCGCCGTCGATGGTGGCGCGCAGGTCCATGGTGACGAAGTCACCGGTGGCCGCGGGACGGTCGACCGACTTGAGGGTGCCGAAGCGCAGTCGCAGGTTCTCGATCTCCGCGTCGATCTGCTCGTCGGTGACCTCGGTGGAGTCGACGGTGACCTCCAGCGAGGCCAGGTCCGGCAGCTCGAACTCGGGGGCGACGTCGACCTCGGCGGTGAAGGTGAACGGCTTGCCCTCGACGATCGGCTCCATCTCGGTGACGCTGGGCCGCCCCAGAATGCGGACCTCGTTCTCACGGATCGCGGCGTACAGCTGGCTGGGCAGTGCCTCGTCGGTGGCCTGCGCGTAGATGGCATCCTTGCCGACGCGCTGGTCGATGACGGCGCGCGGGGCCTTCCCCGGACGGAAACCCGGGACCTTCACCTGCTGACCGACCTTCTTATACGCCTGTGTCACGTGCGTGGCGAGCTCCTCAAACGGCACCTCGACCGACAGCCGCACCCTGGTGGGGCTCAGGGTTTCGACGGTGCTTTTCACAGACGTTCTCCTCAGTGCGTTTTCATTGCTTTTGGTTGATGGCTTCGTGGCGAGCAGACGGCGCGGCAGCGCCGACCAGACATTCATGAGCCACCCCGGACGAGTCTAGAGCGTCATTACCAGATCGTCCGCACCGGAGTGCGAGATGAGGGCTCGGTGACACCCCGCACCGGCCGTGGTCACAGCCGATCGAGCGCGGCGGCGACGATGTCCAGGGCCTCGGCCCGGTCGATGCCGAGCCGCCGCACCGCCTCGGCGTACTGCTCGGCGGCGGCGTTCACGCGCTGCCGGGACACGTCACCCGCGGCGCTGACGAAGCTTCCGGCCCGTCCGCGCGTCTCGATCAGTCCGGCCTCCTCCAGCTCCCGGTACGACCGGGCCACGGTGTTGGGGGCCAGGCCCAGGTCGTCGGCGAGTTTGCGCACGGTGGGCAGCCGGGTTCCCACGGGCAGCACGTGGTCGTTGATCTGTCGGGCCAGTTCCGAGCGAACCTGCTCGTACGGCGGTACCGGCGAGGTGTTGTCGACGGCGAGGATCACACGCCCGATCCTAGCGACAGGCGAATGTCACCCGGTGAACATAGGCTTCGTCCATGTCCCCCGAACCCACCGACGCGGCCACTGCGTCGCGAATGGAACTGGCACGCCGGGAACGCACCGAGCTCGCCGGATTCCTCGCCGAACTGTCGGACGAGCAGTGGCAGGCGCCGAGCCTGTGCGAGGGCTGGCGGGTGCGGGACGTGGTGGCCCACGTGATCAGCTACGACGAACTCAGCCGCTGGGCCACCGCCAGGCGACTCCTGCGAGCGGGGTTCAGCCTCAAGCGGGGCAACACCATCGGCTTGGCCCACTACGAGTCACACACGCCACGACAACTGCTCGACGCGCTCAACGCGCACCTCACCCCACGGGGGCTGACCACGGCGTTCGGCGGCATGGTCGCGCTCGTCGACGGGACGATCCACCACCAGGACATCCGCCGCCCGCTGGGCATGCCCCGCCGGATCCCGCCGGAACGGCTGGCCGTGGTGCTGCGGCTCGCCCTGGGAGCCCCGCCGATCAAGGCGCGCCAGCGGGCCAAGGGGCTGCGGCTGGTCGCCACCGACTGCGACTTCGTCACCGGCACGGGTCCAGAAGTACGCGGGCCGGGCGAGGCGCTGCTCATGACGCTGGCGGGACGCCCCGGCGTCGCCAGCGAGCTGGCCGGCGACGGCCAACCGATCCTCGCCGGCCGGGTATCCGAGCGCGCCATCCCAGACCCGAGCTGAGCCCACCCGTTGCGAGCTCAGCCAAGGCTCACGCCCAAGCTCGAAGCGAAGCCGCGGCCGCAGGCTCGCGGCGGGGCGCGGGACGGGGCCGAGCCGTTGCGGCCCGCCGCTCGCGGCTAGTCGCGGGAGAGGGTCCAGCCTTCGGGTTGGAAGCGGGCCGCGTCGGAGGGGCGCTCGCTGTCGAAGATCGTGTCGCCGTCGCGGCGTAGGCGGACCTTGTCGACGTAGACCCCGCGGCCTCGCCGGGAGCCGTCGCCGCCGTTGTGGTGCCAGCGCAGGCCCGTCGTTCCCGACGGGAGTTTCGCCCGTACCGAGAGCCATTGGCGGCCCTCGAAGCCCGACAGGCTGTCGGAGACCCAGTCGTGGCCGTCGGCCGACAGCTTGAGCTCGACCTTGGTCCACTGTTCGCCGTCGGTGCTGGATTGCAGCTCCACCAGCGCTGTGGGGTCGGTGTCGTACCACAGTGCGAAACTGGCGGTGGTCGCGTCGAGCGGTTCGTCGAAGCCGAGACTGAGGCTGGCGGGCACCGCGGGGGCATACCAGGCTTCGCGGTGTCGCGGGCGGACCGCCACGGCGCGGGCCAGATCGCGGGCTCCGGCGCGGCGGTAGACGCTGTCGGTGCCCCAGTTGCGGGTGGGGTGGACGCGGTTGGTGAGCAGCACATACAGCGAACCCGCGATGGGATCGATGACGACGCAGGTACCGGTGAATCCGGTGTGCCCCGCGCTGACCGGGGACGACAGACCGTCCATGTAGAACCGCTGATCGATCTGCCAGCCGAGGCCGCGACCGGCCTCGGGCGGGAAGGAGGTGTTGTAGTTGGTCAACAGCGCCCGCACCCAGTCGCGGGACAGCAGCCGGGTACTCCCGTAGCTGCCGCCGTTGAGGATCGTCTGGGCGAAGATCGCGATGTCGCGCGCGGTGGAGAACACCCCCGCGTGTCCGGCGACGCCGCCGAAGGACCAGGCGTTCTCGTCGTGGACGCGGCCCCGGATCATGCCCCGGCCCAGGCCGGGTTGGAACTCGGTCGCCGCGATCCGGTGCACCTCGGACGCGGCCGGGTTGTATCCCGTGTCGGACAGGCCAAGCGGCTTGGTGATCCGCTCGGCCACCTCGACGTCCAGAGTGGATCCGGTGATGGACTCGATGATGGCCGACAGCGTGATGAGGTTGAGATCCGAGTACTCGTACCCGGAACCGGGTTCGCGCCGCAGCGGCGACTTGTAGATGGCGCGCAGCCGCGACGGGTTGTCGGGCTCGGCGTACAGCGGCAGCCACGAGCGCATCCCCGAGATGTGGGTCAGCAGCTGCTTGACCGTGATCGGGGCCTTGGCCGGGTCGACGGCGGCGAACTCGGGCAGGTAACCGGCGACCGTGGCGTCCAGGTCGAGGTCCCCGGATGCGGCCAACTGGGTGGCGACCATCGAGGTGAAAAGTTTGGACATCGAGGCGACGTCGAAGATGGTGTCCTTGGTCATCGCCACCTTGTCGGCGTCCGGCAGTTCCACGGCGGTGTCGGTGGCACCGTCGTAGGACGCGTACCGCAGCGCGTGCCCGCCCGCCTCATGGGTGACGATCACCCCGTCGCGGGCGGCCAGCACCACGAAACCGGGGTGCGAGGGCCGGGGCCGCTCGGGACCGCCGGGCTTCATGAAGGCGGCGGTGTCGGGGACGATCCTGTCGACGTACTCCTTGAGCAGCCCGGCGGAATGCGCGCTGCCCGGCCGCAACCTGCGGGGCCGGAACCGCAGGTCCTCCGGCGTGATCGTCGGCGGCCCGGCAGTGCCTTCAAAACCGGAGGGGTCGAAGGCGGCGGCGGCTTGGGGCATGCCCAACAGTATCGGCGAGCCCGCGACCAGCGCGGCACCGCTGAACAGGCTTCGACGTTTCATGGGAACCTCCGGGTGGCGGACGGGCAGCGCCGGGACCGGGCGGAACCGGCGGTGGGGCCGCTCGACCAGCTTCGGCCAGACGGCCCCGATGGTCCGCGCGGCCGGGTTCAGCCGCGTGGACGGCGTTTCATCGGTATCGCAGGTACTCGGCGCGGACGTCGCGGAAGTCGTCCAGTTCGGACTTCCAGCCCTCCATGACCTCGTCGACGTCGGCTCCCGCCTCGATGGCCTTGCGGACCTGGGCGGAGCCGGTGAGCTTGTCGATCCACGGGTGCGCGTTGGGGTCGGATTCGGTGCGCCAGCCGTATTTCGGGAACACCTCGCGCTGGGTGATGATCATGGCCAGCGCGGTGCGGATCGGGTCGAAGCGGTCGTAGTCGGTGACCTGGACTTCGACGCCGCCGCAGGTCTTGCCCGACCACTTGGAGAACGTGGGCACGAAGTACGCCTCCCGGAACCGCACCCCCGGGATCTTCTGCTTGTTGAGCGCCTCCTCCCACCTGTGGTCGATGTCGGGGGCGCCGATCAGCTGGAACGGCAGCGTGGTGCCGCGCCCCTCCGACAGGGCGCTGGCCTCGAACAGGCAGGTGCCCGGGTACAGCCGGGCGGTGCCGATCTGGGGCATGTTCGGCGACGGCGGCACCCACGGTAGTCCGGTCTCGTCGAAGGACATCCGGCGCCGCCAGCCCGACATCTCCACCACGGTCAGGTCGACGGCGTTGTCGAGGAACTCGCCGTTGAACAACTCGGCGAGTTCGCCGACCGTCATGCCGTGCCGCTGCGAGATCGGTTTGAGCCCGACGAAGGTCGCGAACTTCTCGTGCAGGATCGGCCCGTAGGCGTTGCTGGCGGTGGTCGGGTTGGGGCGGTCGAGGACCACGAACCGGCACCCGGCCTGGGCCGCGGCGTCCATGGCCAGGTACATGGTCCAGATGTAGGTGTAGAACCGGGATCCGACGTCCTGGATGTCGAACACGACGGTCTCGAGCTCCCGCTCGGCGAAGTAGTCCTTCATCTTCTGCGGGTCGTTGTAGGCGTTGTACACCGGCAGCCCGGTCTTGGGGTCCTCGAAGAAGTCCTCGCCCTGACCGGCCTGCGAGGTGCCCCGGAAACCGTGCTCCGGCCCGAAGACCGCCCGCAGGTCGACGTCGCTGTCGAAGTGCATCACGTCGACCTCGTGGCTGAGGTCGGAGGTGATGCCGGTCGGGTTGGAGATGATCCCGACCCGCTGTCCCCGCAGCTCCCGGTACCCGGAGGCGGCGAGGTTGGCGAAGCCGGTGCGCACCCTGCGTCCGTTGCGGGCGTGGGCGGCGGGGGCGGAACCGGCGAGCAACCCGGCGGTGGTCACGGCCGCCGAGGCGGCCAGAACGTTGCGTCGACGCACGGAAGATGTCCTTACTCGTAGGAGAGGCCGTGCCCGAACTCGTACAACGTCGCGTCGGGGTCGTCGGCCTTGGGAATCGTGACGGGCAGCTTGCCGCGCGGGTCCACCTCGCCGAACAGCACCTTGGCGACGGCGGTCAGCACCGGCGTGTTGTAACCGTAGGAGGCCACATAGGAGTCGACCTCCGGGAACCGGTTGATGTCGTAGGGTTCCTTGACCCCGACGACGACCACCTTGGTTCCACTGTCGCGCAAGGCTTTCACCAGGTCGGCCTGGGCCGGGTGGGCGCGGACGGTGTTGGTGGCCACCACCGCGACGTCGGCCTGTTTGGCCTTCTCGACCGCCCCGGAGATGGTGGCGGCGTTGGGGTCGGCGCCGGTGTTGAGCGCCTCGGTGGCCGGACCCAGCTTGCCGATCTGTTTGGCCAGGATGGACGTGGTGTTGGCGCCGTCCCCGGCCACGAAGACCTTGCCGGTGTCCTTCGACAGCGGCAGCGCGTCGCCGTCGTTCTTGACCAGTGTCGTGGTCTTGTCGGTGATCGCCTGGGCGGTGGCCAGGTGATCCTCGGTGCCGACGGTGTCGTCGACCTTGTCGGGGTCCACATAGGGGTTCTTGACGACGCCGCGCAGGTACTTCAGCGTCAGCAGTCGCTTCACCGACTTGTCGATGCGCTTCTCGGTGATCTCACCGCTCTTGACGGCGGCCAGCACCGCTTCGTAGGCGACCTTCAGGTCGGCGGGCATCAGCAGCTGGTCGACCCCGGCCTTGATGGCCATGACGGGGATCTCGGCGTCGGTGTACAGCTCGCGCACGCCCTGCATCCCCAGCGAGTCGGTGACGATCACGCCGTCGAAGCCCAGTTCCTCACGCAGCAGTCCGGTCAGGATCGGCTTGGACAGGGTGGCGGGTTTCTCGGACGCGTCCAGCGCCGGGAACTGGATGTGCGCCGACATCACGGTGTCGACACCGGACTTGATGGCGGCCTTGAACGGCGGCGCGTCCAGCTTCTTCCACTGTTCCTTGGTGTGCTCGATGCGCGGCAGGTCGGTGTGGCTGTCCTCGTGGGTGTCGCCGTGGCCCGGGAAGTGCTTCACGGTGGCGCTGGTGCCGTGGCGGCCCTGGTAGCCCTTGACCTGTTCGCCGGTGAACTTGGCGACCAGTTTCGGGTCGGAGCTGTACGAGCGCACCCCGATGACCGGGTTCTGCGGGTTGACGTTGACGTCGCCCGAGGGCGCGAAGTTCTGGTTGATGCCCACGGCGCGCAGCTCGACCCCGGCGATGGCCGCCGTGTCGCGGGCGTCGCCGCGGTCGCGTCCGGCGCCCAGCGCCATGTTGCCGGGCCATTCGGTGGCCGGTGGGCCCAGCCGCACCACGGTGCCGGTCTCCTGGTCGGTGGACACCAGCAGCGGTATCTCGCCGCCCTGGGACATCGCGGTCTTCTGCATCCCGTTGGACAGTCCGGCGACCTGGCCGGGGTTGGCGAGGTTGTTCGACCATCCGAAGTAGATGATTCCGCCGAGGTGGTACTTCTCGATCAGCTGCTTGGCGTTGTCGACGCCGTGAAGTTTCTGGTTGCGTTTGACATCGGCCGACTCGGTGGTGTCGGCGGTCTGGCCGTAGGCGTAGTGGGTGAACATCTGGCCGACCTTCTCCTCAAGACTGAGCGACTTGAGTTGGCGTTCGGCCCAGTCACGGGCCTTGGCGCTGGCGTCGACCTTCGTGTCGCCGTCGTCGTCGGAGGCGGTGGGGGCGCATCCGGTGAGAGCCAGTACGGCGGTGAGGGCGAGTGTGGTGAACAGGCGAGGGCGGGGCATGAGCCGTCTCCATCCGTGATCCGGAGCCTCAGGTTAGTCCCGGGAACGACCGGTGCGCAACACGCCGGGTAGGCATGTCGCTGCCTACCCGGCGTATCGGGGGTTACGTGTTGTTGGCGAGCGCCAGCAACCGATCACGGGAACCGTTGAAGTGGTTGCGGTCCACGGCTCCGGAGATGCCGTTGACGCGGCCGTTGTCGGTGAACTGCCAGGCGGTCCAGGTCGGGAACCCGACCGGAATGGCCGGAGAGGACACTCCCCAGTGGGCGACCCACAGCGGGCTGCGGGTTCCCATTCCGGTCCAGTTGCCGGTGCAGCTGGTCCACCAGCTGCGGGTGGTGTAGATGACGACGTCGCGACCGGTGCGCGACTTGTAGGTGTTGTAGAAGTCCAGGATCCAGTTGCGCATGGCGGTCTGGGACAGGCCGTGGCAGCCCGCTTCCAGGTCCAGGGCTCCGGGCAGGGTCAGGTTGTCGGCGGACCAGGCGCCGCCGGAGGAGGCGAAGTAGTTGGCCTGGGTGGCGCCGGAGGAGCTGCCGGGCCGCGCGAAGTGGTACGCGCCCCGGATGACCCCGGCGGCGTGGGCGGCCGGGTAGTTGGTGTTGAACCGCGGGTCCTTGTAACTGGTTCCCTCGGTGGACTTGATCCAGGCGAACTCGATGCCGGCGGAGCGCACCGCTCCCCAGTTGATGGCTCCCTGGTAGTGGGAGACGTCGATCCCCTCCGGGTTGGCCTTGACTTCCGGGTCGGCCTGCGCCGGGCCCGCGCCGAACGCCAGCAGGGTCGCGGCGAGCACCAGACTGAGCAACAACGTTGTAAACGTGCGCATACTTCGATATTTAGGGTATGGGGTATCCATGACGGACTCCAATGACTCGGGCTACGGGAGCGCGGGCGTCGCTCCCGCCCCAAGATTGGCCGGACCGTCCACTATTCATCCACATTCGGGACGAATCGGTCGAGAGGCCCGTCAGCCGCCGATGAGTTTGGTGTACGCGGGCTTGATGACGTCGTCGATGATGGCCAGCCGCTCGTCGAAACGGATGAAGGAACTCTTCATGGCGTTGATGGTGAACCAGCGCAGTTCCGGCCAGCCGTAACCGAAGGCGTCCGACAGCAGCGCCATCTCGCGCGACAGGCTGGTGCCGCTCATCAGCCGGTTGTCGGTGTTGACGGTGACGCGGAACCGCAGCTTGGTCAACAGCCCGATCGGGTGCTCGGTGATCGAGTCGGCGGCGCCGGTCTGCAGGTTGGACGAGGGACACAGCTCCAGCGGCACCCGGGTGTCGCGGACGTAGTGGGCCAGCCGTCCCAGTGTGGGCGTGGCGTCGTCGCCGAAGCTGATGTCGTCCACAATGCGCACTCCGTGGCCGAGCCGGTGCGCGCCGCACCATTGCAGGGCCTGCCAGATGGACGGCAGCCCGAAGCCCTCGCCCGCGTGGATCGTGAACCGGGAGTTCTCGCGTTGCAGGTACTCGAAGGCGTCCAGGTGACGGGTGGGAGGGAATCCGGCCTCGGCCCCGGCGATGTCGAAGCCGACGACACCGGAGTCGCGGTAGCGCACCGCCAGCTCGGCGATCTCCATCGACCGGGCGGCGTGCCGCATCGCGGTCAGCAGCGCGCCGACCCGGATCTGGTGTCCCTCCCGGGCGGCGTCGGCGCATCCGGCGGCGAATCCGGCCAGCACCGACTCGACGACCTCGTCGAGGCCCAGTTCGGCCTCGGTGTGCAGCTCGGGCGCGAACCGCACCTCGGCGTAGACGACCCCGTCGTCGGCCAGGTCGCGGGCGCACTCATAGGCGACCCGGTGCAGCGATTCGGCGGTCTGCATGACCGCGACGGTGTGGGCGAAGGTCTCCAGATACCGCTCCAGGGAACCGGAGTTGGCCGCGTCGACGAACCACTGCCCCAGCGCGGTCACGTCCGTTGTGGGCAGTTCGTGGCCGATGCCCTCGGCCAGCTCGATGACGGTGGCCGGACGCAGGCCGCCGTCGAGGTGATCGTGCAGCAGGGCCTTGGGTGCCTGCCGGATTTCTTCGATGCTCAGTGACATTCCGATACGTTACCGGTCGCGATACCCGAAGTCAGGGTGGCCACGGCCAGCGTGAGGAAGGCTACGGCCAGCGCCAGCTGCGGCGAACGGTCGCGCGCCAGCAGGTGGGTGTGGATCGCGCACACGAAGAACAGCACCAGCCCGATCGCGGCGGCGGTGCCGAGCATCGGCAGCCACAGACCGGCCAGCAGTCCCAGCGCCCCGGCCGTCTTGAGGGTGCCGATCGGGAACCGCACCCACGACGCGGGTACCCCCGCCTTCGCCATGGCCGGGTAGATCGGGGCGAACCCGGCTAGGGCGAGGCCGCCGGAGAACAGGTTGGCGGCGGCGGTGATCAGCGTGAGGGTGAGGTACGCGGCGTTCATCGGGCAGCCGTCGGGGCGGCGAAGGCGTCGGCGTGGTCGGCGACCCAGTCGGCGAAGGTGAGGCCGCCGCGACCGAGGATCCGCTCGACCTCGCCGGTGGCCATCGCGCCGAGTCCCCAGTCGCGGGTGTAGTTGGCGACGAACGCGTTGGCCAGCGACTCGGGAAGTCCGGCGCCCGTCAGGGCCCGCGCCGCCGCCTCGGGCGGGATCTCCTGGTACCGCAGCGGCCGGTTCAGGACGGTGCCGATGGTCGCGACCATGTCGGCGTGACGCAGGATCGCCGGGCCGCTGAGGTTCACCTTGCGCCCCACCAGATCCGGGGTCAGCAGCGCGTGCGCGGCCACGGCGGCGATGTCGCGCTCGTGGATCGGCGCCACCGCGAAGTCGGCGTAGGGTCCGCGCACCACGTCGGAGTTGTGGATCTGGCCGCCCCAGGAGGTCAGCGCGTTGAGCGCGAAGTACCCGACCCTGATGCTGGTCCACTCCCGACCGTGGGCGACGGCGGCGTCCTCGGCCTCCCGGTTGCGGTCGCCGCGCACCCGCGAGGGCTGCTCGTCGAGCGGATCGTCCACGTTGGTCGCCGACAGCGCCACGATGCGCGACACGCCGCGCCGCCGGGCCAGCGCGGCCAGTGCGTCGGCGGCGTCGCCGACGGCGCGCGGGTGCAGGAACAGCGCGGTGACCCCGTCGAGCGCCTCGGCGATGGTGTCGGGTTTGGCGGGGTCGCCGGTCACGAGCGCCACACCTTGCGGCACAACGGCTTTGGGGTCGCGACTGACGGCGCGCACCTTCGCGCCGCGCCGCGCGAGCAGTTCGGTCAGGGGTGTTCCCACCAGGCCGGTGGCTCCGGTTACCAGGATCATGACATCGTCCTCTCAAGTACTTCGTGTGCCATATACTTTGGAAACCATATCACTATATTTTGAAAGTCATACAATATGAGAGACAAACCACAGGCGACCGGACAGCGGCGACTCACCAACCAGGTCAAGGAATCCCTGCGCGAGCTCAACAGTCAGCTGTCGTTGTTGAACCGGCGATTCGGCGCCCGCACCGCGTTGAAGGACATCGACTGGGACTGCCTGGAACTCATCCAGCGGCTCGGACCGCTGAGCCCCAGCGCGCTGGCCCGGCACGCCGGACTGCACCCGGCGACCCTGACCGGCGTCCTGGACCGGCTACAGCGGGGCGGCTGGATCGACCGCGATCGCGACGCCGCGTCCAGCGACCGGCGGGCCGTCGTCGTGTCGGCGCGCAAGGACCGCGTCGGTGAGCTGTATCAGCTCTTCTCCGGCATGAACTCTAAAATGGACGAACTCTGTTCGGGCTACACCACGGCGGAACTGGAACTGGTCAACGGTTTCCTGCGCGACGTCACCCATGCCGGGAAAGTGGCCACCGAGGAACTCACCGAGGACTTAGAGCGAGACCTTGTCCCAGGTCGAACCGCCCGAGCGGCCCCGGCCGGTCAGCACCACGACCCACTCCAGCGCCCAGCGCCGATGCCACAACAGCGATTCGTCCAACGGCCCCGGCGGGGCGGCGCGGCGACTGCGGGCGTCGCTGTACAGCCAGTCCAGGCACGAGTACAGGTCCAGCATCTCGGCGATCTCGACGGCGTCGCGGCACGCGGGCAGGGTGCGGGCCTTCCAGGTCGTGAACGACTCACTGGTGCGCAGGTCGGGCATGAGCGAGGGCAGGGCGTCCGAGCAGTACTCGCTGGGATCCAGGTGCGGCACCAGACCCAGCGTCCAGGCCAGCGCGAAAAGGCACTCCAGCTGCTCGGAATAGCGCTGCGGAGTGCCTTTGCCGGTCGCGATGAACTGCCACTCGTCGGGCGTCAGCTCCTCCAGC
Organism: Stackebrandtia nassauensis DSM 44728; assembly: GCF_000024545.1. Classification (GTDB taxonomy): domain Bacteria; phylum Actinomycetota; class Actinomycetes; order Mycobacteriales; family Micromonosporaceae; genus Stackebrandtia; species Stackebrandtia nassauensis. The sequence goes on along the minus strand of NC_013947.1, from coordinate 1,435,195 downwards.
ACGTGGGCGTCGAGCAACCAGCGCATCGCCAACTGGGGCGGCATGTCGAAAACCCTGGCCTGCACCACATTCAGGATCGCGGACCGGGCCTCGATGTCTCTGAGCGAACGCAGCGAGATGTCCTCGCCGGGGGCGAAGATGAGCGGTAGGTAGTCGGGGTGCACCTTGACGCCGAGTTGAGCCAGATCGTCACAGGTACGGGTACGGATGTGCCGAGGATCAAATAGCAAAGAAGTCACCGAAGGGCCTCGCCTAACGTCTCGCGTGGCTTTGGGGCACTGTACCCTGCGCCTACTACACGAACGTAATGGCCATCACATATAAAAGTCTAGATCTTGGCGCCAGATTGTAGCGGAATAGTGGAATCGTTACCCACCAAGTGATCTTGCTAGTGATTACCCACCGATACGAGCCATGATCAGCTGGCGTTTCGCCGTCGACCCTCCGATGTCGATAGCTCCGTCCAAGGTGGTGCGAGCCGCCGCGAACGTCGATACATCCTCAGTATGCAAGCGCAGCAACGGTTCCCCGGCCGACACCGTCTCGCCGACGGTCTTCAGGATCTCGACTCCGGCTCCGGCCGACACCGGGTCGGACTTGCGCGCCCGTCCGGCACCCAACCGCCACGCCGCCACACCCACGGCGTAGGCGTCCATGCGGGCGACGACACCGTCGGACTCGGCCCGCACCTCCTCCGACTCCGGCGCCACCGGCAACTTGGCGTCGACATCGCCGCCCTGCGCGGAGATCATGGCCCGCCAGGCGTCCATGGCGCGACCGTCGGCCAGCGCCGCGGCCGGATCGGCGTCCGGCTTACCCGCCAGCGCCAGCATCTCCCGGGCCAGGGCCACGGTCAGCTCCACCACATCGGCCGGTCCACCCCCGGCCAGCACCTCCAGCGACTCGGTGACCTCGAGCGCGTTGCCGGCGGTCCGGCCCAGCGGAGTGTCCATGTCGGTCAACAGCGCGGTGCACCGCACCCCGTGCGCGTCACCCAGCCGCACCATGGTCTCGGCGAGCCTGCGGGCCTGCTCGGCGTCCTTCATGAACGCGCCCGAACCGACCTTCACGTCCAGGACCAGGGCATCGGTGCCCTCGGCGATCTTCTTGCTCATGATCGACGAGGCGATCAACGGAATCGACTCGACGGTCCCGGTGACATCGCGCAACGCGTACAGCCGACGGTCGGCGGGCGCCAGATCGTCCCCGGCGGCACACACCACCGCGCCCGGATCACTCAACCGCGCGATGAACTCCGCATTGGACAGATTGGCGCGCCACCCCGGAATCGACTCCAGCTTGTCCAAAGTGCCCCCGGTGTGACCGAGCCCCCGCCCCGACAACTGCGGCACCGCCACCCCGAACGCCGCCACCAGCGGCGCCAACGGCAACGTGATCTTGTCCCCCACGCCCCCGGTCGAGTGTTTATCCACAGTAGGCTTACCCACCCCGGACAGGTCCAACCGCTCCCCCGACGCGATCATCGCCGCGGTCCAGTCCGCGATCTCACGATCGTTCGCCCCATTGAGCAGGATCGCCATCGCCAGCGCCGACATCTGCTCATCGGCGACCACACCCTTGGTGTAGGCGTCGATGACCCAGTCGATCTGGGCGGTGGTCAACTCCCCGCCATCGCGCTTGGCACGGATGACGTCAACGGCACTGAACAACGAGATTCCTAACTTTCGAGGTGACCGGGCCCGAAGGCACCCGGCAACAGTTCACCCAACCGGACCGGAGCCGGGCTGGCGTCGATCAGACAATCGGGCCCACCATGCTCGTGCAACAACTGACGGCACCGCCCACACGGAGTCAGCGCCTCACCCTTGCCGTCCACGCACGCCATGGCCCGCAATCGCCCACCACCGGTGGCGAACAACCGCGAGACCAACCCGCACTCCGCGCACAACGTCAACCCAAACGAGGCGTTCTCCACGTTGCAGCCCGCCACGATCCGCCCGTCGTCCACCAGCGCGGCGGCACCCACCGGATAGTGCGAGTACGGCACGTAGGCGTTCTTGGCGGCGTCGACGGCGGCCTCGCGCAGCCGTTCCCACATCGCGTCGTCGATGTCCATGGCGCGCTCCTCCCACCTAGGCGGCCGTACCTACGATCTTATGTAGGGTTTACCGTCCGCGGCGGGAGCGCGTACCTTTCCGATGAGCCCGGCCACAGCGACGATGGTCACCAGGTAGGGCAGCATGCTCAGGAAGCTGGACGGGACCGGGGAGCCGATGACGCGCAGGAACTGGCCGATCTGGTCGGCGAAGCCGAACAGGAGCGCGCCGAGTAGGGCGCCCAGGGGGTGCCAGCGGCCGACGATGAGGACGGCCAGCGCGATGAAGCCCTTGCCGACGGTCATGTTCTTGGCGAAGCCGAGGCCGTCGCCGATGGTGAACACGGCGCCGCCGAAGCCCGCGACCAGACCCGCCATCGCGACGTTGCGGAAGCGCAGCAGGTTGACCTTGACGCCGAGGGTGTCGGCGGCCTGCGGGTGTTCGCCGACCGCGCGGGTGCGCAGGCCCCAGGGGGTCATGAACAGCAGGAACCAGATCGCGAAGACCAGGATGATCGCGACGTAGCCGAAGATCGACTGGTCGAACAGCATCGGGCCGATGACCGGGATCTTGGACAGCAGCGGGACGGCCCACTCGGGTGCGTCGGGTGGGTCGTTGAAGGTGCTGGCGTCCTCCTTCATCACCTGGTCGAACAGGTAGCCGGTGACGCCGAGGACCAGCAGGTTGAGGATGACGCCCAGGACGACCTGGTCGACCTGGAACCGGACGGCCAGGGCGCCCAGCAGGGTGGTGACCAGGGAACCGGCGACCGCGGCGGTAACCAGGCCGACCCACACGTTGCCGGTCATGGTGGCGAACAGGGCGCCGCAGAAGGCACCGGCGAGCAGTTGGCCCTCGATGCCGACGTTGATGACGCCGGAGCGTTCGCACAGGACGCCGGCGAGGGCGCCGAAGATCAGCGGCAGTGCCGCGAACAGGGCTCCGGCCAGGACGAACTCGATCTTGAGCGGGTCGTCGCCCTTGGCGCTGGACACCGCCCACACGAGCAGGGCCAGGACGAAGGCGGCGAAGCCGATCACGGTCGCGGTGGTGAAGTAGCGCGGCGCTCCGGTGGCCAGGAAGATCCCGGCGCCGGTGGCGACGACGGCCAGCAGCACGATCGCGAGCCGGGCGGGGACCGCCCAGGTGGCGTCCCAGCCGAAGGTGTCGGCGGTCTTGTCGAGCATCATCTCGGCGGTGGTGCCCGAACCGACGGTGGCGAAGGCGCCCAGGACGGTGGCGAGGCCGAGCACGATCAGGACGACGCCCACCTTGCGGGAGCGGGTCCAGAATCCGTGCAGTTCCCGGGATTCGGCGGTTTCGGCAACACTGACTGTGGTCATGGGTTCTACCAGCCTTTCGCCGTCGTGGTGGCCAGCCCACCGGCGGGCGTGCGCAGTCGCAGCATGGTCTTGACCAGGGCGGGTGCCGCGATGAACAAGACGATGAGGGCTTGCACGATGATCGCCAGGTCGACGGGGATGCCGTAGGTCTGCAGGTTGGAGCCGCCGTTGCGCAGCGCGCCGAACAGCAGGGCGGCGCCGACGATGCCCCAGGGTTTGCCGCGTCCCAGCAGGGCCACGGTGATGCCGTCGAAGCCGACCTCGCCGATGACGCTGGACGACAGCGCGGGCGCGGTGGTGCCGCCCAGGGCCAGGACGGCTCCGGCCAGTCCGGCCAGGCCTCCGGCCAGCGCCATGGAGGTCGGGTAGGTGCGGGTGACGGACATGCCGGCGGTGCGGGAGGCCTCGGGGTTGAGGCCGACCGACCGCAGCCGGAAGCCGAGGGTGGAGCGGTTGAGCAGCCAGGCGACGAACCAGGCCGCCAGCAGGGCCACGATGATGCCCGCGTTGACGCGCACGATCGACTTCTGCTCGAACAGTTCGCCCAGGAACGGCAGCCAGGCCGAGTCGTTGACGGGCTGCGAGATCGCGTCGTTGCGGTCCGGGTCGTCCATGAACCTGGTGCCGATGACCCACACCAGGAACAGCGAGGCGACGTAGTTGAGCATGATCGAGGTGATGACCTCGTGGGCGCCGGTGCGGGCCTTGAGCAGTCCGGGGACGCCGCCGTAGATCGCTCCGGCGAGCAGGCCGGCGGCCAGCGCCAGCGGCAGGTGCAGGAACCACGGCACGTTCAGGACGAAGCCGATGATGGTGGCGCCGATGGCGCCCATGATGACCTGGCCCTGAGCGCCGATGTTGAACAGGCCGGTGCGGAAGGCCAGTCCCACCGCGAGGCCGCTCAGGACCAGCGGCGCGGTCGCGAACAGGGTGTCGGACGGCGAGCGCAGCACGTCCTCGATGGGGACCGCGCCCAGGAAGAAGTCGTTGACCGTGACCGGGTCGATGATGCTGGAGGTGAACAGGCCGCTGTACATGGACAGGACGGTGCCGAAGGGGTCGTCGGAGTCCGTGGTGGTGAAGACCAGGATTCCGGCGATCAGCAGTGCCAGCAGGATCGAGTAGATCGTGACCATGACCGCGTTGGCGGTCTTGACGTAGCCGAAGAAGGTGGTGCCGAAGCCCGACTTCTTCTCCGGGGCCGACTCGTCCTCCTTCGGAGTCGTTTCGGTGGTCTTATCGTTCACCGTCGTTCTCCTGGGGGTCGTCCTCGGTCTGAACTCCGGCCATGAGCTGGCCGATCTTGTCGCGCGGCGTGTCCGGGGACACCTCGGCGATGATGTGTCCGTTGTGGATCACGGCTACCCGGTCGGCGAGGGACAGCACTTCGTCCAGTTCGGACGAGATCAGCAGCACCCCGGCCCCGGCGTCGCGTTCGTCGACGATGCGCTTGTGGATGAACTCCATCGCGCCGACGTCGACGCCGCGGGTGGGCTGGGCGGCGATGAGCAGCTTCAGCGGCCGGGACAGTTCCCGCGCCACGATCACCTTCTGCTGGTTGCCGCCCGACAGGTTCCCGGCGTGGGCGTCGATCGAGGGGGTGCGGACGTCGAAGGTCTCGACGTACTCCTTGGCCTTGTCCCGGATCACCGCGTCCTTGAGCACGCCCCGGCCCGCGTAGGGCTCCCGGTTGTAGCGGTTGAGGATCAGGTTCTCCGCGATGGTGAAGTCCGTGACCAGGCCGTCGACCAGCCGGTCCTCGGGGATGTAGCCGACCCCGGACTCGATGATGGCGCTGGTGGAGGCGTGGGTGCGGTGCACGTCGGCGATGTGGACGGTGCCGCCGAGCTTGGGCATCAGGCCCATGACGGCTTCGGCCAGTTCGCTCTGGCCGTTGCCCTGCACACCGGCGATGCCGACGATCTCGCCGTGGTTGACGGTCAGCGACAGGCCGTCGACGGCGTGGTGGCCGCGCGAGTCGGCGACGGTCAGGTTATCGATGACCAGCGCCGGGTTCCCCGGCTGGGCCGGATCCTTGTCGACGGTCAGCTTCACCGAACGTCCGACCATCATGGACGCCAGTTCGGTCTCGGAGTCGGTCGGCGCCGCCTCACCGACCACCGCGCCGCGGCGGATGACGGTGATCTTGTCGGCGATGGCCTTGACTTCCTTGAGCTTGTGGCTGATGAAGACGATCGACTTGCCGTCGGCGCGCAGCCCGCGCATGATGTCGAGCAGCTCGTCGATCTCCTGCGGGGTGAGCACCGCGGTGGGCTCGTCCAGGATCAGCAGGTCACAGTCGTTGAGCAGCGCCTTGATGATCTCGACGCGCTGCTGCACGCCCACCGGCAGGTCCTCGACCAGCGCGTCGGGATCGACGTCGAGCCCGTAGCGCTCGGAGATCTCGCGCACCGCCCGGGCGGCCTTGCGACGGCTGAGGACGCCGAGGCCGTCGGTCATCTCGCGGCCGAGCATGACGTTCTCGGCGACGGTGAACACCGGGACCAGCATGAAGTGCTGGTGCACCATGCCGATGCCCGCCTTGATGGCGTTGCCCGGGGAGGTGATGGCGACCTTGCGGCCATCGATGATTATGTGCCCCTCGTTGGGCGTCAGCAGCCCGTAGAGCATGTTCATCAGGGTGGATTTGCCGGCGCCGTTCTCGCCCAGCAGGGCGTGAATCTCACCCGCCTCCACTGTCAGGTCAATGTGGTCGTTCGCCACCAGGTCGCCGAAGCGTTTGGTCAGACCACTCAGTTCGAGTCTCAGCGTCGTGCTCCTTCGCACTGCGATCGCTTGCGTCGGCGGCGGTCAGTGAAGACCGCCGCCGACGCAGCGTAGTGTCCGTCAGTCGACCGGTCGCGGGCAGATCGACGGTCGTCTGTTCAGCCTCGGCTTATTCCGGCTTCGGCTGGTTCTTGGACTTGATCTCGATCTTGCCGTCGATGATGTCCTTCTTGACGGTCTCGATCTCCTTGGCGAGCTTCTCGTCGACGACCTTGTTCAGGTCGGCGAGGCCCACGCCCTCGTTCTCCAGGGTGCCGACGTAACGGCCGTCCTTGGCGCCGTCGTCGACGGCGGTCTTGATGGACTCGGCGACCGCGTCGGCGATGCCCTTCATCGAGGAGGTCAGGAACTCGTCGCAGTACTTGGCGGCGGCCTCGCAGCCGTCGGAGTCGACCCAGATGGAGTAGACGTCGTCCTTGGACTGGGTGGCCTCGGGACCACCGAGTCCGGCCGGACCCGCGACCGGGAAGATCACGTCGGCGCCCTGCGACATCAGGTTGTTCGCGTGCTGCTTGCCGACCTTGGCGTCCTCGAAGTTGTCGACGAACAGGCCGTCGCCCTTGCCGTCCTCGAAGTTCGGCTTCCAGCCCTTGACCTGGACGTCCTTCTTGTTCTGCTTGTTGTAGTACTCCACGCCCTCGGCGTAGCCGTCCATGAAGATGGTCACCGGCGGGATGTTGGCGCCGCCGAAGGTGCCCACCTTGCCGGTCTTGCTGGTTCCGGCGGCCAGGTAACCGGCCAGGAACGACGACTGCGCGGTGTTGAACTCCATCGAGAAGACGTTCTTGTTCTTCGCCCCGGACAGGTTCGAGTCCACAATCGCGAACCGCTTGTCCTTGTTCTCCTCGGCGACCTGCTCGGTGTCCCCGGTGATCAATCCACCCACGGCGATCGTCAGATCGGCCTTGTCGTCCTTGACACAGCTGGTCAGGTTCTTGGAGTAATCGCTCTTGTCCTTCGACTCACGCTTCTTCAGCGTGATCTCGGAATTCTCCTTCTTGGCCTTTTCCATACCCGCCCAGGCCGACTCGTTGAACGACTTGTCGTCGAATCCGCCTTCGTCGGAGACCATACAGACCACAAACCCGGCGTCGCTGGCCTCGCCACAAGCGGCCAGACCGGTCAGGGCCACACCGCTTGCCACCACGAGGGCGGCGAACTTCCTGGGTCCACGCCACTTTCGCAAGAAATTCTCCTTAAATTTCGGGCACCGGACAAACGCGGTACGCCTCGTCGAGAAGGCAGGTTATTACTATTCCATCCCCGCCTCAAGATCCGATGCCAAGTTGGTGCGCGTCGTTACCGAGACGTAATCACTGCCAGAATACGGCCACACCTGCTGTTACCACGACCATCGCGCCGATCGCGATGAAATGTCCTTTGGCGGTCGACTCGCGCTTTTTCAGGTGCGGGATCCACACCATGACGGCGATCAAAACCGCCAGAACGGCCTTGACGCCGATCTTGGCATAGTTCGGTTCATAATCCTTAGGAAAGGGGGCCGACAGGAAAATGCCGGTGGCGAGCTGGATGACCGAACCCCACAGCATCACGGGGTTGATTTTGAGGCGGTCACTGAGGAAAGCTGTCAGCCAACCTCCGAACAGCATCGCGAAACCGAGTAGGTGAATGTACAAAAGGGCGTGGCGCAAAAGTTCCATGGCGAGCAGTATGCCAGAAGCTTCTACGCGATGTCGAATACGTGAATTGTCAAACCGATCGCCTATACGGTCGACCTCGACGATCTTCGATGGCTAACATCATGGTTGTGAGGGGGATGGCGCGCAAGTTCTCGAACTCGCCGGGCCGGGCGTCGCGTTTCGCGTCGCGTGTTGTGGCCACGGCGCGGTTTGTGGTGGGCGCCTTCGCAATCCTGGTTCTGGCCGTACCGGTCACGATGGACGACGACGCGGCACCGCCGATGCGGCTCGTCGACGACGGCGGGGGCGACGGCTCCTCCTCGGACCCGCCGTACACCCCGTCACCGTCGGGCGAGTCACCCTCGCCTTCAGACGGTCCATCGGGGAATGACGGCGAGAACGGCAAGAAACCGCCGCCCGCCGAGGAGGCCGCGGCCGGTATCCCGGTCGCCGCCCAGGCCGGGATCTCGCTGGGTGTCATCGGTCTGGCCGCCCTGGCGCTGCTGCCGGGACGCCGTCCCCCGGCCCACCTGCGTTAGACGTTGCGGGAGCGGTACACGCCGCCGCCCTGCGGCTGCGGGCCGCCGGTCGCGTCGTCGCCACCGCCGTCGCCGGGGCCTTCCTCCTCGCCCCGGTCGCGGCGCATCGAACGGATCCGCAGCACCACGAACACGACCACGGCGATCAGCACCACCGCGATCACGCCCTTGGAGTAGGCGCCGACGTACTCCTCGACGACCTCCCAGTGCTCGCCGAGCTTGTAACCCAGCAGGATGAAGATCGAGTTCCAGATCAGGCTGCCACCGGCGGTGTACAGCAGGAACTTCGGCATCGCCATCTTCTCCAGCCCGGCGGGGATGGAGATGAAGCTGCGGAAGATCGGGATGAACCGCCCGAAGAAGACCGCCTTGCCGCCGTGTTTGCCGAACCACGCCTCGGTCTTCTCGATGTCGGACAGCTTGATCAGTGGCAGTTTGACCGCCAGCCGCACGATCCGGTCGCGACCCATGACCATGCCGATGTAGTACAGCGCGACGGCTCCGACCAGCGAGCCGGCGGTGGTCCAGATGATCGCCGAGAACAGGTTCATCTTGCCCTGTCCGGCGGTGAACCCGGCCAGCGGCAGGATCACCTCGCTGGGGATCGGCGGGAACAGGTTCTCCAGCGCGATGGCCAGACCGGCCCCGGGTCCGCCCATGGTTTCCATCAAACTGGTGGCCCAGTCGGTGATCTGTCCCAGCACGCCCTCGGTGGTCGTCATGGGCAAAGACGTTAAGGCAGCAAAATCCGTGCCGGGCAAGCGGGCTGGGTCGGTTTCGGGCCCGTGAGGGCCCGCAACGGCCTTCGTCCCCTCACGTCATCCCCACCGTGTCGTGAAGGGACGAAGGCTCTCGTCCTCACGCGGTCAGAGTCCTGACCTGACACCGATCCATAAAGGACAGGCATACTTCGAAGGTATATCTCGCTCCCTCGCGGAGGTCGAACTTGTTGCCGTCACCGGAATTCCGGCGTTCACAATCACCGCTGCCGCCGTCGGCAACGATGGTGTAAACAACATCCTGCCCGTCCCGGACCTTCCCCACAACATCCGAACCGTCGGAAATCTCGTCACAAACGGTGAACAGGTCCCCATCCGACTGGAAGTTCGCCGATCCCGCCCGGGAATCGCCTGACGTCCACCAGTTCTGGCCCGACGCGTCGGCGCTGTTCTCGTCCCCCGAGGCCATGACGGTGGGCAGGATCGCCGCGGCGGTCACCACCGTGGCCGCTATCGCGGTTCGCACTCTTCGCATGCGGTTTCCCCTCCACCGGACGGATTTCGCGGAAGTCTCCTAGGGAAGACGCTTCGCCGGTGGGACGGGGTTTACGAAACGGTGAAACCTTGGCCAAAACGTGACCGGACGGGCATCAGTCCGCCTCGGGTTCGGGTGGGGTCGCGGGGTCGGCGATCGCGCCGCCGAGACCGGCGGTGGCCGCGAAGCTGACGTCCCACTGCCGCGACTCGGGCGGTGGCGCGACGGGGTCGGAGTCCACGTCATGCGGACACCGGGACGGGACATCGATGTTCATGAGTACCTCCATTCGCTTCCAGTGTCGGCGCCGCGCACACGCCCGCGCCCGGCCCCGGACGACTCCGGACGCGCCCGCGACGCCACCGGCCGCCGCGCCATAGAATGACCCCGAATCAGGGTCTTGGGAGCGCATGCATGAAATCGGGTCAACTGCTCGGCGATCGGTATCGGCTCGGCGACCGGCTCGGCTTCGGCGGCATGGGCTCGGTGTGGCGGGCCGCCGACACCCAGCTGGGCCGCACCGTCGCCATCAAGGTGCTGCGTCCCGACCTGGCCGAGGACGCCGAGTACCGGCACCGGTTCCTGCGCGAGGCGCGCACGCTGGCGGCGCTGGACGTGCCCGGCATCGTGCGGATCCACGACTGGTGCGAGGAGACCGACGCCGAGGGCCGCACCCGGTGCTACATCGTCATCGACTTCGTCGAGGGCCAGTCGCTGGCGGCGCTGCTGGAGGAGCGGGTGCGCCTGGACGTCGACACCACCATGGACATCGTCCGGCAGACCGCCGAGGCCCTGCACGCCGCGCACACCGCCGGGATCGTGCACCGGGATGTCAAGCCCGGCAACATCATCATCGGTTCGGCGGGCCGGGTCACGCTGGTGGACTTCGGGATCGCGTACTCGCCGACGCAGGACCCGCTCACCGAGGCGGGCGAGGTGGTGGGCACGCCGTCCTACATCAGCCCCGAATACCTGACCGGCGGCGAACTCACCCCGGCCTCCGATGTGTACAGCCTGGGAATCGTGGCGTACCAGTGCCTCGCCGGACGGCTGCCCTACTCGGGCACCACCGGCAAGGTCATCGCCGGGCACCTGGACCCGCAGCCGCCGACGCTGCCGCAGGGCACCGCGCCGTCCGAGGTCGCCCGGGTCGTGACCCGGTGCCTGGCCCGCGAACCCGGCGAACGCTTCACCTCCGCCGCCGCGCTGGCGCAGGCGTGCCGCGAACCCGGCAGCCTGCCGCGCGACTGGCGGATCTCGCGGCGGCTCGCGGTGGTGGCCGCGGCCGTGGCGATACTGCTGGTCGCGGGCGGCATCGTGTTCGTGCTGCCGCTGCTGAGCGACGACACCGGCTCGGCGTCGGCCGACGACCCCGAAACGTCGCAGTCCCGCTCCGAGTCCGGGGCGGCCAGTTCGGCGTCGAAGTCGTCGAAGAAACCCGACGATCCCAAGGAAGGCAAGAAGTCGGAGTCCGGCAAGCCTGCCAAGGACGGCGGCGAGGCCGATCCGGCACCGGGCGACTTCAGCCCCCTCGCCAGCGCCTACAGTGGAATGTGTATCGGAGTCGCGAGCGAGGCCAAGACCGAGGGAGCGAAGATCATCCAGTGGGGACTGTCCTGGGAGACCGACTGCGACCAGGGCAACGAGCAGTGGTCCTGGGTGGGCGGTTACGGAAAGGACCGCGGCTCCTTCAAGATCGTCAACCAGAACTCCGGCATGTGCCTGGCCTCCAACGGAAACGCCGCCGGAGCCGAGATCGTGCAGCAGGAGTGCCGCGACTCCGACGGCGAACAGGTGTGGCAGCGCACCCACTCCGACACCAAGAACGGCTGGGACTACTACTGGCTGATCCGCAACGAGGCCGCCGACCTGTGCATGGACAACCAGGGCAAGTCCGAGGAGAGCGTGCCGATGATCCTGGGACAGTGCGTCGAAGCCAACACGCAGCAGTTCCGCGTGCCCGCCTGAACCCGCCCGCGAGGATGCCGATGACCGCCCCGACCGCCGAACCCGATCCGATCGACTGCCGCAGCATCGACGACGTCGTCGCGTACCTGGCGGGCCTGAAGGTGTGGGCGCGGGACATGTCGTTTCGCGAGATCACCAAGCGCATCAACGAACACCGCAAGAAGTCGCGCATCCCGGAACCGGCGAAACTGGCGACGGTCAACGACTGCTTCAAGACCGGACGGCGGCGGCTCAACTGGGACCTGGTCATCGACATCGGACGGGCCCTGGGGCTCAGCCAGGCGGGGGTGACCCGGCTGGAACAGGTGTGCCGCCTCATCACCGCCCGCATCGAACAGTCCGATGTGGCCGACGTGCGGGATTCCATCCCCACCGGACGCCCGGAGTTCACCGGCCGCAAGAACGAGGGCCAGTTGATCCTGGACGGGTTGCAGGAGGCGGTGCGCTCACAGCGGCCCGGGGTGGCGATCATCCACGGCCCGGCCGGGGTCGGCAAGACCGAGCTGGCGCTGCAACTGGCACACCACGTCATCCGCGAGGGCTACTGCGCGGACGTGCAGCTGTTCGCCGACCTGCACGGTTTCGACGCGCAGCGCCCGGCCTGCTCCGCCGACGCCGTCCTGTCGGGGTTCCTGCGGCTGTTGGGCCGCACCAGCGCCGACATCGCGACGCTGCCGAGCGTGGAGCAGAAAGCCGCGCGGTTCCGGCACCTGCTCACCGGCAAGGCGACGCTGCTGATCGTGGACAACGTTCCCGGACCCGAGTCGCTGGCGCCGCTGCTGCCCGGGCTGGCCTCGACCCTGGTCCTGGTGACCAGCCGCAACCGCGACGGCTGGCCCGGCCTGGCCGCCCAGCTGGCGCTACAGCCGCTGTCGGTCGACGAGGGCATGACACTGTTGCGGCGCTTCGATGTCGGCGACCGCGTCGACGCCGAACCCGAGGCGGCGGGCCTGCTGGTGGACCGGTTGTGCTCCGGGCTGCCGCTGGACCTGGTCGCGTTGGGCGGCCAGCTCGCCGACCCGGCCGAGTCGACCTGGACGCTGTCCGACCACGCCGCCCGGTTGCAGCGTTTCCCGCGCGACCAGGTGCAGCGCCCGGCGCTGGCGGGTTCGTGCCAGGGCCTGTCACCCGACGCCCGTCGGGCGTTTCGGTTGCTGGCGTTGTTGCCGCGCGACGACTTCACCGTCCACGAGACCGCGATCCTGTCCGACATCGAGCATGCCGAGGCCGAGCAGGCCCTGGCCGAACTGTTCAACCGGCACCTGCTGTTGCGCCGCCACGCGGGCCGCTACCGTTTCCACGACGCGGTCGCCGAGTTCGCCCGTCACCTGCTGTACCAGGAGGAACCGGCCTCGGCCCAGCACGCGGCCCTGGCCCGGCTGCGCAACGCGACCACGAAGGTCGTCACGATGCGCCGAGCCCCCGTCCCGCCGCCCCACTAGCCGTCGCCAAGCCAGCCGCACTCGCACCGGTCAGCCGGTTCCCAGGCTCGGGCTCGCGGGCTCGGTGATGCCCAGCCGGGCCGCCAGCCGCCGGGCCTGGTCGCGGTGCATCTCGGCCTGCTCGACGTCGCCGGTGGCCGTGGCCGCGTCGGCCAACGCGGACTCGATGCGGCAGTGCACCAGCTGCGGCGCCATCCGCTCCGCCGCCGAACGGGCCTGCTCCAACCGGTCCAACGCGGTCTGGCGATCCCCGTCGGCCAGTTCGGACAGTCCGATCTCAAGCAGTGCGTTGGCCTTGAGCTCCGGATCGTGGCTCGGTTCGATGAGGACCGCCACGCGGGGCGCGATCCGGGCCGCGGCGGCGGGCTCGCCGAGACAACGCCAGGCCGCCATCTGCCCGAACCAGGGTTAGGTCGACGGCGTGCTCGTCGAAACCGTACGCCACCGCCGCCCCGACACAGTCCATGAGGGACTGGTATTCGGTGAAGACAGGCCAGCACGGCCTTCGCGCGTCCGCCCCGAGGTCGACCGTGCGGTCGCCGTCGCGGACCCGCATGGCCCCCAGTACCCGAAACTCCATGTCAGACGGTCACCGGCGTGGTCCCCCGACACCGGTGCGCATCGCTACTGGCCGCCACCCAGCTTGGCCGGGTTGGGGGCGTTTCCGGCGGGTCGAAGGAGGAACCCTCGTCCTCGTCGCCCCAGGACGACTCGTCGTAGGAGACGTCCTCTGAGTACGCGGCGCTGTCGTCCTCGAGTTCCGCGTCGTGGGAGGTGTCGTCCAGACTGTCGTCGTACTCGTCCATGTCCTACTCCTCTGAGTGGCGGAACCGGCGCAAGTGTATCGACATATGCACACCCAGTCCGGGTCCGCTGGACGCGCGGACTACGAGGTCTTCTTGTCGAATTCGGCCGCGAAATCCTCGGACTGCACCTCGTCACCGTCGATGAAAACCGTCGGTGTCGCGGCGATGTCGCTGGCCTTGTCCGTCTCGCGGTCGACCCAGTCGCGGTAGCTGCCCTCGCCGACGCAGTCGGCGAACTTCTCGCCCAGGCCGACGTCGGCACCCAGTTCGACGAGCTTGTCGTCGTCCAGGCCCGCGCCGCCCTCGGGCGGCTGGTTGTCCATCAGCACCTGGTAGTAGTCGTAGAACTTGTCCTCGTCGGCGGCGCACACCGAGGCCGACGCGGCCCGGCCGGGGTACTCGTCGGTGAACATCGACTTCAGGAAGTTCAACGGGTGGAAGCGAATCGTGGCCTTCTTGTCCTCGATAGCGCTTTCGAGGGCGCTGTCGTTCGTCTCCTGGAACTTCTTACAGGCCGGGCAGCCGAAGTCCAGGTAGATGTCGACCGTGGGTTCGCCGTCCCCCACGACGATCCCGCCGTCGGCTACCTCCGCCTGCGGTTCGGCGGCGGTGGACTTGTCGTCCTTGTCGCGGGACTCGCCGATCAGGACCACCCCCACCCACACGCCCCCGGCGATGAGCAGCGCCGCGACGGTGCCGAACACGACGTACAGCCACATATGCTGGTTCTTCGCCGGGGCGGGCACGGGCACAGGCGGTGGCATCGGCGGGGGCGGGGTTCCCCATTGGTTCGGATCACCGGGCGGGGGCGGGTTGGTCATGGCCTCATCCTAGAAGCCGCGGGCCCGCTCCCCGCCCGGTCCGGTTGCGTCAGCTGGTCGAGGGGTAGGTCGGCGCGTAGACGCCGCCGCTGACCGGAGCGGGACCCTTGAGGGCGAAGCCCGCGTAGTAACTGTTGACCCTGCTGGCCTCACCGGAGTTGGGATACGGGTTGGTGCACGAGGTTCCGGCACTGCCGCCGGACATCAGGTAGCTGCAGATGCCGTTGTAGGTGTCGGGCAACCGGTGACCGTGCCCGATCTCGTGCGAGATGATGCGCAGCGTGTTGTGACCGGCCGCGATGTCCCGGCTGTCGATGTAGATGGTCGCGCAACCGAGTCCACAGGGGTAGGCGCGCGAACCGCCGCCGGTGGTGGCGTAGATCCGGATGGTGCCGTTGGAGCGGGAGACCATGTTGAGGTTGGGTACCCGGCTGTTCCAGATCTGGGCGGCCTGAGCCGACTGGGAGGAGTACGCGTACGCGGTGTAGTACACGGTGCGGGCCTGCACGTCGGCGTCGGCGGCCGCCGGGGAGGCGGTGAAGAACTGGAAGCCGAGCATCGCGATGGCGAAGGCCGTGAAGACGACGAGGGTCTTTCGGATACGGGACATTATGGGCATGGGAATGTCTCCCTGTGATTGAGCCGGTCGGCCGGGCGAGCCACCGGTCGAGAGAAGTTCGTCCACGTTGCCGGCACGGGACGATTCGGGCCACCCGAGAATATCGACCCATTCGCATACATGACAATAAGTTGCGAAGGGGCACATTTCCGTGAAAGCCCCCCGCCACCCTTGAGTAAAGTCCCCTCGTGCGAGCCGACACCACTCCCCGCCTCCTGGTCACCCCCGACCGCGACAGCGCCGAATCCGCCGCCGAGGCGATCACCGACGCGGGCCTCGCCCCGGCCCCACCCCGCGTCGTCCGCGAAGCCCTCGCGGGCGAGGACGACGCCGAGGACGCCCAGTGGCTCGCCGTCGTCGAGGCCCCGTCGCAAGGTTGGAACGCCGAAACCCTCGCGGCACTGGACGACATCGCGTCCGACCACGAGGGCTGGCTGGAGATCGAGGGCTGACTACCGGAAGGCGTCGGCGTTCTCGGCGGCCCACTGCTTGAAGTCGCGCGGCTTCTTGCCGGTGAACTTCTCGAACTCCGCGGCGCCCTCCAGCGGGTAGGGCTCGGTGGGGAGGCTGCCGAAGACGTTGATCTTGAAGTCGATCAGCTCCTGGGAGATCCCGTTGGCCGCTTCGCGTTCGCGGGTCTGTTCCGGGGTGAGTTCCACGAGCTTGATGTCCTTGCCGATCGCCTCGCCGATGATGCGGATCTTGTCGCGCAGGGAGACAGCGGACGGTCCGGCCACCTGGATCGTCTTGCCGTGGTGGCCTTCCTCCAGCAGGGCCTTGACCGCGACCGCGGCGATGTCGGCCTCGTGGGACATCGGGCTGTGGCCGTCGGGGAAGGGTTCCTCGACGACTCCGGTGGTGCGGATCGCCTCGGCCCAGCCCAGTGCGTTGGACATGAACTCGCCGGGGCCGACGCGGGTCCACTGGAGTGTGCTGGCGTCGACGGCGTCCTCGAGGGATCCGTTGTCCCAGGCGCCGAGCAGGGTCACTCGCTTGACACCGGCCTTGAGGGCGAGGTCGACGATCTCCTGGCCGTTGGAGAGGAGTTCGTAGTTGTCGCCGCCGAAGTTGATGAAGTGGGCGGCGGTGACGCCCTCGAAGGCCGCCGCGAGGGTGTCGGTGCGGGTGAGGTCGCCGGCGATGACCTCGGCTTCGGCGGGCAGGTTCGCCTTGGCCGGGTTGCGGGTCAGCGCGCGGGTGGGGGCTCCGGCGGCGACGAGCTGCTCGACGATGTGGCGGCCGACGTTTCCGGTGGCTCCGGTGACGAGGAAGGTCATTGGTTTTCTCCTTGGTTATTGGCTGTCGGGAGAAAAGTTATGAGCAATTGAGGACCTTTTCGGTCCTCAATTCGGCGCTGTGATCGGTGTCACTGGGAACGCCGAAATTGGGCAGCGCCAGCGGTACGGGTACCCTGTTGCCTCGTTGTCCGCCCAAGGAGTTGTAGTAGATGTCGCAGGTAAAGGCCGAGGCGGCGCGACGGCGCACCTTCGCGGTGATCAGCCACCCCGACGCGGGTAAGTCGACGATCACCGAGGCGCTGGCCCTGCACGCGCAGGTCATCGGTGAGGCCGGGGCCGTGCACGGCAAGGGCGGCCGCAAGGGCGTCGTGTCCGACTGGATGGCGATGGAACAGCAGCGCGGCATCTCCATCACCTCGGCGGTGCTGCAGTTCTCCTATCGCGACAGTGTCGTCAACCTGCTCGACACCCCAGGGCACGCCGACTTCTCCGAGGACACCTACCGGGTCCTGACCGCCGTGGACTGCGCGGTGATGCTGCTGGACGCCGCCAAGGGCCTGGAACCGCAGACGCTGAAGCTGTTCGAGGTGTGCCGCCACCGCCGGATCCCGGTGGTCACGTTCATCAACAAGTGGGACCGCCCCGGCATGGAGGCGCTGGAGTTGATGGACGAGATCGAGTCGCGCATCGACATCAAACCCACACCGTTGACCTGGCCGGTGGGTATCGCCGGGGACATGCACGGTGTCATCGACCGCCGCGACGGTTCGATGATCCACTTCGAACGCGCGCCCGGCGGGGCGCGGGCCGCGACCGAGGAACTGGTGGACGCCGAGGAGGCCAAAGCCCGTTACGGCGAGGACTACACCCAGGCGCTGGAGGAGATCGAGCTGCTGGAGGCCTCCGACGCCACCCACGATCAGAAGCTGTTCCTCAACGCGGTGACCACGCCGGTCCTCTTCGGAGCCGCGGTGGCCAACATCGGGGTGCGGCAGCTGTTGGACGTCCTCATCGATCACGCCCCGGCGCCGGAGCCGCGGCCCGACACCTCCGGCAACCCCCGGCCGGTGGAGGCGCCGTTCTCGGGCTTCGTGTTCAAGATCCAGGCCAACATGAACCCGGCGCACCGCGACCAGGTCGCGTTCGTGCGGGTGTGCTCGGGCCGGTTCGAGCGCGGCATGGTGGTCACGCACGAACCCTCCGGGCGACCGTTCACGACGAAGTACGCGCAGTCGATGTTCGGTTCGGCGCGCGACACCATCGACGAGGCCTTCCCCGGCGACGTCATCGGCTTGGTCAACGCCACCAACCTCGGCATGGGCGATTCGCTGTTCGTGGACAAGAAGGTGGAGTTCCCGGCGCTGCCGTCCTACGCGCCCGAGCACTTCGCGCAGGTGCGCTGTGACGACACCTCCAAGGCCAAACGGTTTAGGCGCGGGATCGCGCAGCTGGACGCCGAGGGTGTGGTGCAGGTGCTGTACTCCGACGCGCGCGGCGACGCGGCGCCGGTGCTGGCCGCGGTGGGGCCGATGCAGTTCGAGGTGGCCAGCGCCCGGCTGTCGGGCGAGTTCAACGTTCCGGTCTCCGTGGACAACCTGCCGTACTCGCTGGCGCGCCGCACCGACGCTCCCGGGGCGCAGGCGCTGAGGACCGCGCCGGGCGTCGAGGTGTTCACTCGGGCCCGCGACGGCGCGATCCTGGCGGCGTTCCCGAACAAGTGGCGGCTGCAGACCGTCAAGGGCAACGACCCGAACCTGAAGCTGGACCCGTTGCTGGCCGAGGTCACCGACGAGTAGGTCGGCCCCCCGACACGGCGCGGCAGCCGTCACCGCCACCGGATAGATTGCCGCCATGACCGAGGTAGTGCTGTTCCATCACTCGCAGGGCCTGACCACCGGGGTGCGCGCGTTGGCCGCCGAGCTGCGGTCGGCCGGGCACACCGTCCACACCCCCGATCTGTTCGACGGCAGGATCTTCGACTCGATCGAGGCGGGTGTCGGCTACGCCAACGAGACCGGCTTTCGGCAGCGCGGCGTCGACTTCGCGGCGGGGCTGCCCGCCGGGGTGGTCTACGCCGGGTTCTCGCTGGGGGTGATGCCCGCGCAGCAACTGGCGCAGACCCGGGCGGGCGCGAAGGGGGCGCTGCTGTTCGAGGCCTGCGTCCCCGCCTCGGAGTTCGGCGGCTGGCCGAAGGGGCTCCCGGTGCAGATCCACGGGATGGACGCCGACGAGTTCTTCGCCGGGGAAGGCGATGTCGACGCCGCCCGCGAGCTCGTCGAGGGCAACGCCGAGGCCGAACTGTTCCTGTACCCGGGTGACAAGCACCTGTTCGCGGACGAGACGCTGCTGAGCTTCGACGCCGAGGCCACCAGTCTGCTGACCCGGCGGGTGATCGCGTTCCTGGACGCGCTCGACGACTGAGGTCGCGGGTTCCCGACGGCGAAGCCGACCGTCCTGTACAGTCGTATGGTACGTCCGTATAGGAAGGATCCCCTCATGCGAAGACACCTGGTGTCCCTCGGCATCGGCATCGTGCTGGCCGTCGTCGGCCTGGTGCTGTGGCTGGGCTTCGGCCACGTGGAAACCCCGGTGATCGGCCTGCGCCAGACCGGCATCGTGCTGGCCGTCCTGGGCGGCGCCGAGGCGGTGCTGTCGCTGGGCATGATCATGTTCCCGTCCACTCGCGACAAGGACGGCGCGTCGTGACGGGCGAGGAGGACGTGCGGGGCGCGCACCTGTTGGACGCCGTGCTGTCGGTCATCGCCGAGGACGGGTTCGCGGCGGTGAGCATGCGCACCGTCGCCGCCCGGGCAGGCGTGTCGCTGGCGCAGGTGCAGTACTACTTCAAGTCCAAGGACGACCTCATCCGCGCCGGTTTCGACCACGCCGGACGGCTGTTCCTGGCCACGCTGTCGGCCATTCGCGCCGAGGAGCCGTCGGTGGAACGGCTGCGCGCCATCGTCACGCTGTGGCTGCCGCTGGACGCCGCCCGCGAGAAGCGGGCCCGGGTCTGGCTGGCCTACAGCGCCGCCGCCGCCGTCAGTCCCGAGCTGGCCGCCGAGGCCGCCGGACTGGACGCCGAGCTGCGCGACTGGTTCGCCGCCGAGCTGCGGGGGCTGGTCATGACCGGCACCGTGCGGGCCACCGTCGATCCGGCCGCCACCGCCGCCCGGCTGCTGGCCCTGATCGACGGCGTCACCGTGCAGGCGCTGATGCTGCCGGACGATCAACGGGAACCGTTGACCCGCACCGTCATCGACTCGTTCCTGGCCGAACTGGGCGACTGAGGCGCGCCCCGGTGTGCCGTGAATCATCCGAAACCGCGCCCGCCGTAACGTTTGGGACGGGTATACACACCAAGACGCATCCGACAAACGCCGACAGGAGCGCACACCATGGTCAAGCAGGTCGATGTCATCGTCATCGGTATGGGGGTCGGCGGCGAGGCCGTCGCCGAGTCGCTCGCCGGGGAGGGGCTGTCCGTCGTGGGGATCGAGGGCAGGCTCGTCGGCGGCGAATGCCCGTACTGGGGCTGCATTCCCAGCAAGATGATGATCCGGGCCGCCGATCTGATCGCCGAGACCCGCCGGGTCGACGGCATCGCGGGAACCGCGACCGTCACCCCGGACTGGAGCCCGGTCGCCATCCGGATCCGCGACGAGGCCACCACCAACTGGGACGACGCGATCGCGGTGAAACGCTTCACCGACGCTGGCGGCGAGTTCGTGCGCGGCTGGGCGAAACTCACCGGCCCCGGACAGGTGGAAGTGGACGGACAGGCCTTCGAGGCCGACAAGGGCGTCGTCATCGGCACCGGGACCACGCCGGTCATCCCGCCCATCGACGGGCTCGCCGACACTCCCTACTGGACCAACCGCGACGCCGTGGAGACCACGACGGTCCCCGACTCGATGATCGTGCTCGGGGGTGGCGCCATCGGACTCGAACTGGCGCAGGCGTTCTCGCGCTTCGGCGCCAACGTCACGGTCGTGGAGGCCGCCGACCGGCTGCTACCGCCCGAGGAACCCGAGTCCTCCGCGCTGGCGCGGCAGGCCCTGGAGGCCGACGGCATCACCGTCCACACCGGCAGCCGCGCCGAGCGGGTCGAGCACGACGGCCACACCTTCACCGTCGCCACCGCCGACGGCAAGTCGCTGACCGCCGAGAAGCTGCTGGTCGCGGTGGGCCGTCGCGTCGATCTGTCCACGCTGGGCGTCGACACCCTCGGGCTGGATCCCAAGGCCCGCAACCTCACCGTCGACGAGTTCATGCGGGCGGGCGAGAAGCTGTGGGCCGTCGGCGACGTCACCGGCCACGGCGCCTTCACCCACGTCGCCACCTACCAGGCCGACATCGCGGTGGCCGACATCCTGGGCCGGTCCACGCCCGGCGCCGACTACCGGGCGCTGCCACGCGTCACCTTCACCGATCCCGAGATCGGCGCCGTCGGTCTCACCGAGTCGCAGGCCCGCGAACAGGGCCTGGAGGTCGCGACCGCCTCCGCCCAGATCCCGTCCACCGCCCGCGGCTGGATCCACAAGGCGGGCAACGAGGGCTTCATCAAGCTGGTCGTCGACACCGAGCGCGAGGTGCTGGTCGGCGCCACCTCGGCGGGACCCAACGGCGGCGAGGTGCTGGGAGCCCTGACGGTGGCGGTGCACGGCGAGGTCCCGATCGGACGGTTGAAGCACATGATCTACGCCTACCCGACGTTCCACAGGGGAATTCAGGACGCGCTGCGCGAGCTGCCCTAGTCCGGCACTGTTACCCAAGTCACTGGTTTTCGCGGTTGACTCTCCAGCGACTGTAGGGCTGAGGCTGGCCTTCGTTGGACGACAGTCGTCCAGGGAAGGTGGCAACGACGATGTCCGGCAAGGACACGGTGCGGATGACCTTGGAACTGGAGGCGGGCAACGCCTCGGTGGCCGAGCTCGGCAAGATGCTCGGCCAGGTCGGGCTCAACATCCGGGAGGTCAAACGCGCCTACGACGAGGCCACGGCCTCACAGCGCGGCGACATCGTGCCGGTGGTGGTCACGGTCGAGCCCGACCGGTCCTACCGGCTGCGGTACAAGACGCCGCCCACGGCGTTCTTGATCCGCAAGGCGTTGGGCCGCAAGGGGTCGGACCGCCCCGGCCACGAGGCCGCCGGTGAGCTCGATCAGCGGCGGCTGCGGGAGATCGCGCAGCGCAAACTCCCCGACCTCAACACCTCCGACGTCGAGGCGGCGATGCGCATGATCGCGGGCACCGCCAGGTCCATGGGCGTCACGATCGCCCCGACCTGAGCGGGGTCGACATGACGGTTCCCGATTTCGGTGAGCTCGACCCCGAGCTGGCCCGGGCCGAGGCGGCGCTGGCCGACGGCGGGGCGCTGGCGGGGGTCCGTTCGGCGCTGCCCGACGAGGCGGCGGCGGCCCGGTTCCTCAACGCGGTGCTGGCCGACAGCGGCGCCACGCCCCGGCTGCGACGGCACGCGGCGGGCTGGCGGATCGTGACGCTGAGCGCCGCGGCCGGAGCCGGGGACCTGGCCGCCACGGCCAGCGGGCTGGCCAACCTGGTCGCCGCCGACGGCTGGCGCCGGGTGAAACAGTGCTCGCGGCCGGGCTGCGTCGCGACGTTCATCGACCGCACCAACGGCGTCACGCGCCGCTACTGTCGCGACCACTCGCGGCACGAGATCCCGCTCGGCAAAGGCATGTCGCCGCCGCGGCCGACCACTTCGGCGGCCGACGACCGTCCGGCGAGCCAGCCCTAGGGCAGCAACAGTTCCCGGGCGGTCTTCCAGGTGGTCTCGTCGGCGGCCGACAGCAGGCCGAACCCGCCGTCGCCCGGCCGGTACTCGGTGCCGTCCGGGCGGCGGACGTAGCCACCGGCCTCGGTCAGCAGCAGGCTGCCGGGCGCGTGGTCCCAGGGCAGTATGCGGTGGAACAGGATGAAGTCGCGCTCGCCGGTCGCCAGCCGGGGGTAGTCGACCCCGGCGCACTTGGTGGCCTGGCCGACCTCGGCGAACCGGGGGATCGCCGCCTCGACGTGCGCCTTGACGTCGGGCGACAGGAACCGGGTCAGGGCGTCGCCGCGCAGCCGGGCCGGATCGGGGCTGGCCGGTTCCCGCAGCAGCCGTTTCCCGTCCCGGAACGCGCCCGAGCCCTTCTCGGCCACGTAGGTGTGCCCCAACAGCGGCTGCACGATCCACGACGCGACGGTCTCGCCGCCGCGCACGAACGCGGCCATCACCGCGAAGCGTTTGCTCCCGGCGACGAAGTTGGAGGTGCCGTCCACCGGGTCGACCAGCCACGCGGCCGGGGCCTCGTTGAGCGCCGCCACCAGGCCGGGGTCGGCGGCGGTGGCCTCCTCCCCCACGACCGGCACGTCCTCGATGTCGCGCAGCAGCCGGGTGATCAGTTCCTCGGAACGCTTGTCGGCCACCGTGACGAGGTCACCGGGGTTCTTCTCCGACACCTCGTCCGCGGTGAGCGACTGGAACCGCGGCAGGACCTCGGTCCGCACCGCCTCGTTGAGAATCTCGGTGACCGCGTCCATGTCCATACCGGCCACACTATCGAGCGTGATCCAACGGGGTCAGCACCCCCGCCCGAATCGGCGTAGACATCACAATGGACGTTGTGGTGCGGCCCAGGCCCGACAGCTGCTCCAGCAGCCGCTCCAGGTGCTCCACGTCGGCGACGGCGACCTTGAGGATCCAGCAGTCGTCGCCGATGACGTGGTGGGCCTCGCGGATCTCCGGGCCGGACAGCACCGCGCGGACCTTGGGGTGCTTGAAGTCGATTCCGGCGTGCGGGCTGATCCGCACGAAGGCCGCCATCCGGTAGCCGAGCCGTGCCGCCGAGACCGTCGCGGTGTAGCCGGTGATGGTGCCCTCGGCCTCCAGTCGTTTGACGCGTTCGGTGACGGCCGCGGCGCTCAGGTTGACCCGCCGTCCCAGCTCGCTGAGGCTGAGGCGGCCGTCGGTCTGGAGCAGTTCCAGCAGCTTCACATCGACGTCGTCGAACATCGCCTCGGAATTCCTGGCGACCTGACGAGAACCCCGTTGTTTTCCTGGTGATATCGCGGAAACACCCATGATTGTCCCTTCCGATTTCCCGGATCGACCATAACACTTGTGGGTCGGGGCGGCGGTCGGCCGCCGGATCGACAGGAGGGCACATGGACGTCTGCGTCATCGGCGGCAGCCGGTACTTCGGGAAACGGCTGATCGAGCGGCTGCTGGCGGCCGACGCGCGGGTCACGGTCGTCAACCGGGGTTCGGCGCCCGCACCGGCGGGCGCGACCCGGCTGGTCGCCGATCGTTCCGACGAGGGGCGACTGCTGGCCGCGCTCGGCGACCGGACGTTCGACGTGGTCGTCGACCAGGTGTGTTACACGCCGACGCAGGCGGCCGTGGCCGCGTCGGTCTTCGCCGACCGCACGGCCAGGTACGTCATGACCTCGACGGTCGAGGTGTACGCGGGGATCGCGCGACCGGGCGCGGGCGCGGCGCTGTCCGAGTCGTCCGTCTCACTGGATCCCAGCATTATGGACTTCGCGGCTCCCTGGGACGACGAGGACTACCTGGAGGCCCACTACGGCGAGGCCAAGCAGCAGGCCGAGGCGGTGTTCACCGCGAAGGCGCCGTTCGACTTCGCGTCGGTCCGCAGCGCGCACGTGCTGGGCGGCGGCGCCGAGGACTTCACCGGACGACTGGCGCACTATGTGGACCGGGTACGCGCCGGTGAACCGGTCGACGTCCACGCGCCGGAGTTCGCGGCCACGTTCATCAACGTGGACGAGATCGCGGAGTTCCTGGCGTGGGCGGCTTTCGCCGACTTCACCGGTCCCGTCAACGCGGCCTCGCACGGGGAACTGACCGCGCGGCAGCTCACCGAATCCATTCCGTCCGAGGCCCCGCCGCGGTTTCGCACCGTGGCACCGGACACGACGGCTTCGCCGTACTCGTTCCCGACGTACTACGCGATGGACAATTCCCGCGCCGAACGGCTCGGTTTCCGGTTCTCCCGGCTCACCGACTGGCTGCCCGACGCCATCGGCGAACTCACACACGAAAGGTGATCGGCATGCGCGACAGGAACATCGGAACCCTCGCCGTCGGCGAGATCGGGCTCGGCGCGATGCCGTTGTCCATAGAGGGCAGACCGGACGAGGCTCGGGCGATCGCCACGATCCACGCCGCCCTCGACGCCGGGGTGACGCTCATCGACACCGCCGACTCGTACTACCGCCCCGGCGAGGAACCCGGGCACAACGAACTGCTCATCGCCCGGGCGCTGGCCGGGTACGCCGGTTCGCGCGACTCCGTTCACGTCACCACCAAGGGCGGCCGGGCCCGGGGCGCCGACGGCTCCTGGCTGGTCCTCGACTCCCCGGCCGCGTTGAAGCGCGCGTGTGAGGATTCGCTGGCGCGGCTGGGCGTCGAGTCGATCGCGCTCTACCAGCTGCACAAACCGCCGCTGGGCGCCGACTGGGACGAGACCCTGGGTGTCCTGGACGCCCTGCACACCGAGGGCAAGATCCAGCGCATCGGTCTGTCCAATGTCGATGCGACTCAGATCTCGCGGGCCCACGAACTGCTCGGCGACCGGTTGGCGTCGGTGCAGAACCGCTACTCACCCGAAGTGCTGTTCGACGCGTCGATCGGTTCGGCCGCCGACGTTCGCGCCGAGTTGCGGCTGTGCGAGGAACTGGGTCTGGCGTTCCTGCCGTGGAGTCCGCTGGGCGGGATCTCACGCAGCAGTCTGGACGGTCCCTCGGGGCAGCGAAGCGACGACAGGTACGCCGCGTTCCACCGGATCGCCGCCGCCCACGGCGTCAGCCCGCAGCGCGTCTGCCTGGCCTGGCTGCTGGCCACCTCGCCGGTCGTCATCCCGATCCCGGGGGCCAGCCGTCCCGAGACGATCCGCGACTCGGCCGCCGCCTCGACGGTGATCCTCAGCGCGGCGGAACTGGCCGAACTGGACGGTTCCGGCAACCCGCCACGTTGACCGGTTGGCGAAGTCACCGATGCCGGACACCGTGCCTCGCATGACAGGCGATCGCGGTGGCGTAACCGCGCCGACGCGGTCGCCTCGACGGCGCGGTCGCGGGCCTTCGCGTCGGGGTTGATGGCCAGGCACCCCAGCGACACCACCGCCGCGCCCACGAACGCGACCGCGAAGAACGCCCGGGGCGAGTCGATGGTGAGCGCACCGGCCAGCAGCGCCGTCCACACGCACAGGTAGGCGATGTCGCCCATCAACTCCATCCGCCACACGTACCGGGCCCCGTAGCGTTTGGCGTGGGTGTAGTAGGTGCTGACCCATGGCACCTTCTGATGGTCGAGGGCGGCGCGGGCGAAGCCGCCGGTCAGGGTGATCGTGATCGGGTTGAGCGCCAACAGCCGCAGCAGATGGGTGACCGCGACCGCCACGGTGCCCTCGGTGAGCACCCGGCGGGTGCCGCCCCGGTCGCCGCGCCGTCCGGCGACGAACAACAGCAGCAGGCCCAGCACCTCGCCGATGGCGCTGACCACGCCGATCGCGGCGAAGTCGGTGAACACGATGGCCAGGTAGACCGGCCACACCACGAAATGGCTCAGGGCACCGACGTTGAAGGCGAAGTTGGCGGCCAGATCGCGGTGGGGCGGCCGGATCCGGGTGGTCACCGAGGGCACCTCCCGGTTCGGGAGTCGGCGGGCCGCGCGGGCCGGGGCGACGGCGGCCAGCACCACCGCCAGGGCCGCGTACAGCAGTGCCTGCTGTCCCCACAGGACGACGATGCCCGCGCCGATCGGCGGGGCCGCGATGGTGGCGGCCTGCACCACGACGTTGAGCGCGGCCATGTCGCGGCCGCGCCGGAGGCCGTCCAGGGCGCGGGCGATGTGGACGTGCTGCGAGTTCCACAGGAACGCGTTCATCAGCGCCAGCGCCGCCGGAGCCACCCACACCGCCCAGGCGCCGCCGCCGACGTAGACGTTGAGCAGCACCAGGTACGCAGCGGAGGCGACCAGCGCGGCGTTGAGCCCGAAGGCCGGGTTGAGGCGTTCGATCAGCACGATGCTCGGGTAGTTGACCGCCATCTTGCACAGCGAATAGATCACATAGAACAGACAGATGTTCCACAGTGCCGCGCCCTGCTTGATCATCAGCAGCGGCACGAAGACGTTGACGAGGCCGAGCGCGAAACCGCGCAGCGCCAGGGTGATGGTGAGACCGCGCAGGTCCCGGGACAGGATCATGTCACCGCCAGCCCGCGCACTCGGCGGCGAAGCGGGCCACGACCTCGGCGGGAACCGTCCGCATCGAGCCCGCGTCGGCCCAGGCCGCCGGGTCGACGAACTCGCCGGACTGGTTGAGGTAGATGTTGACGTCCGACAGCGCGAACTGCTGCGACAGCCGGGTGGCCACCGCGTGGTGACGCGGCGAGGCCGTGGTCCAGGCCAGCGGACTGAAGATGTTGTACAGGCTGATGACCTCGGGGCCGGTGCCGTCCGGGCGCAGCGACAGCGCGGCCAGGTGGGTCAGTCCGGTGTCGTTGCCGACGACCAGTTCGGCCGAGGCGAACAGGTCGACGCACTCGGCGGCGTCCATGCCGTTGACGATCTCGATCAGGCCGCCGTCGCCGACGCGGGTGCCGTTGTCCAGTTCGTTGCTGAGCAACGTGAACCGCGACGCCCGTGGCGACAGCGCGGCCAGTTCTCTTGCCACGGCGGCGAAACCGTCGATGCCGAAGTCCTTGCCGTCCGGGCTGGACGTGGTGGCAACGAACACCGTGTGGCCCGGTTCGGCTGAGCCCACCGTCGACCGGTAACGCGGCGCCACCGGTCCGGCGTCGGCGGGCAGCCGGATGCCGAGGTCCTGTTCGATCTGGAGGTAGTAGCGCGACGGCATGGCGGCGTGCACGTCGACGCCGTTGCCGGTGTCGTCGAGCCAGATCGGCATCACCGTGGTCATGCGGTCGGGGGCTTCGGGCCAGCCGACCCACCGGGGCGGACGCACCGGGCGCACCTCAAGACGTTGCACGGCACCGCCGTCGGTGGACACCGTGGAGCCGTCGGCGGTCTCGCCGATGTCCAGGTCGAGTTCGCAGCGGCTCATCAGCGCGCCCCGGTCCCCGCGATAGACGGGACGTTCGTCGGGGAACGCCTCGGTCAGGGCCCGCACCGTCGCCATCGACAGCAGCAGGTCCCCCAGCCGGGCCGGTTCGGTGGGCGGTCCCGCCGGGATCTTCGAGCGGACCAGGAACTCGGCGCGCCAACCGCACTCGATGACGTGGGTGTACAGCTCGGTCGGCCCAGACGGTCCGGCACCGGCGGCGCGCCGGTAGGGCAGCGTCCGTCCGATGGGGAGCTGGTCGTGCGGCAGCCGCGGCGGCCCGCCGCGCCAGGTCGCCACCGGCCGGATCCGCCAGCCCTCGAAGCTCATCCCCGGTCGTCCCCGGCGCCGTACGACTTCAGGGCCCGCCAGTCGGGCACCCGGCGCCGTCCGGTGAGCACCTCGGACACCAGCTGGTCGTAGGCGGCGGCCAGTTCGGTCAGCTGGCGACGTGCCGCGACCGCCATGGCCTCGGCGTTCGGCTTGCGGGACAGGCGATCGGCGCGCACCCAGGCGATGCAGATCCGGTCCACGACCGAGCCGATCGTCTCGGTGTGCGGCGCGGCGTCCGGGTTCTGGACCAGCTCGCCCGACAGCCAGGCGTCGAGTTCGTCGAACATGCGGCTGCGTTCCACGTTCATGCCGTCGATGCGGCGCTTGACCTTGGCGACCACGGCGTCATCGTCGGCGGCGTCGCGGGACAGGTCCTCGGCCTGCCACTGCTCGTCGTGGTGCGCGCGCAGGCGTCTGGCCACCGACACCACCCGGCCCGGTTCGCCACCGGCGGGTTCGGTCTCGGAGTCCAGGTGGGTCAACAGCATCCCACCGCTCGGCAGTGGTGATCGCGTCGTCGTGGCGCCCTCGGTCACAGAATCCCAACCTCCGTCGACGGCGGTCCGTCAAACAGTCCACACACGTCTGTCCTAAAGCAACAATATTCGCTCGATGCCCTTGAGTGGCACAGCTTAGCCACGATTCTCGCACTCGACCGACCTTTGTGATTAAAGCCATGAACCCTTACCGAAAGCGCTTTCCAGAAGTACCGTGCCGCTGTGACCATCCAGTCCCCATCGGAGATCATCGGCCGGGACCCGCTACTGCGGATCCACTGTAGTTTCAGCGAAACCCCTGCGTCGCGAACCGTCACCGAGTTCCCCGACCCCTCGGCCACCACGGTCACCCGCGCCGAGGACGTGATCGCGCCACTGGCGATCGTGACCCGGATTCTGGTGGACCGCCACGGACTGGTTCCGGCGGTGGACCGGCTGCGGATCCAGCCCCCGGCACCGGACACCCCGACCCGGGTGGTGCTGGCCGATATCGAGTTCGTCCCGGTCTCGGATTCCCGCGCCGCCAAGGCTTTGGGTGAAGTGTTCGCGGCGATCGGCGGGTTGGCGCGCCGGCTGTCCAAGGGCGGCGAAGCCGAGGCCGGGACCATCATGGATGGCGGGTTCCGTCCGCACTGGCGGTTCCTCGGCCCCGACGCCGCCGCGCTGGTGGCCACCGTCGATCCCGGTCTGGCCCACACCGTCGACCAGCGCCAGCACTCCATTTTGACCACGGTCATCGCCGAGGTCGCCGAGCACACCCGCCGGTGGCGGCGGGGAGCCGCCAACCGCCCGGCGGTGATGCTCGACGTCGACCTGTGCGCGCTGGATCCGCGTCGCCGCAGCCACATCGCGCTGCGCGCCGTCGCCGAACGCTTCGACATCGCCGAGTTCGCCGACCCCGAAGCCCTGGGCCGACTGCCCACGTACCACCGGCCCGCGTGGCGGCGCTGGTGCGAGGCGACCGGGCTGTTGGACCGGCACCCGGACCCCGACGGGGTGTTCACGCTGTTCTGGGACGAGTTCTTCAACCCGTGGGAGCGCATGGAACTGGACGAACCCGTGCCGGGCCTGGCCCGTTTCGTCTGGGAGGTCCAGGACTGCGGCGGCGAGGTCGTCTTCAACACCGGGCGCCGGGAACGGGTGCGTCGCCACACCGAGGCGGCACTGCGCGCCGCCGGGGTCGTCTCACCGCGCATGGTGATGGCCCCCGACGACCGGACCCGGCCGGTGCGCGAGCACAAGTCCGAGAACCTGCGCGCCTTCGACGACGTCGACATCGTCGCCGTCTTCGACGACCTGCCCGGCAACCGCCGCGCTCTGGCCGGGCGACTGCCCGGAGCCACCATGGTGGACGTCGCTTTGCCCGGCTACGCCAACGAACCCGGCGATCCCGGCACCCTGACCGTCCACAGTTTCGAGACGGTGCCGCGCACCGGACTCACCCTTCCCGCGTCCCAGGCGCTGTCACTGTCGGACACCAGGTCGCTGGCCGAACTGGACCTGGCGCACCTGGGCGACAACCGCGCCGCCTGTGACGCGCACGCGGCCCACCTCGACGCGGCCGCCTCCCGCGACCTGGTGGCCAGGCTGACCGCACACACCGACGCGACCGCCGCCCGCATCGGCGCGTCGACGACCGCCGCCCTCGGCGACGCCGACCCGGTGACGCTGGTCCACCACGTCGTGACCCGCGAACGATTCCTCAAGGGACCGCGCGGCAACTACTCGCTCGACGTCGCCCGGCGCGATCTGGGACCGATCGTGGCGGCGGGCGAGCCGATCCCGGTCGTGACCTTCGGCTTCCCGGTGAAGCTCCACTACAACTCGCTCAAGACCTCCGGGATCCGGCCCGACCTGGCCGAGCTCGGCGCCCTGATGCGGCTGCGGGAACTACAGGGCGCGATCAGCGCCGTCTATCCGCCCGGGGCCCGCGTCACCGTCCTGACCGACGGCAACCACTTCCAGCCCCGTCCGCCCGAGCGGCTGCGCGCCTACCACGACAAACTCGCCGAGTACCACCGGCTCGTCGGCGGCGACGCCTACCTGGAACTGGCCGATGTGGAGGAAGTCGCGGCCCGGCGGCTCGGCACCGAGGCGATCGCCAAACGCGAGGCACTGATCGACGACAACATCGCCGCCATCGACGCGCTGCTGTCCGGACTGGACGTCCGCTTGGGGCCGGTGCCGATGCTGGCTCAGGCCTCCCGCCGCTACGCCGACCCCGGTCACCGGCGCGGCGACGGCACCTCGATGCCGGTCTTCGCCGACCTGTTCCGGTCGCTGATGTACGTCGTGCCGCTGTCGCCGCCGCCGGGAACGCGCCGGGCGGAATGGGCGCGGCGGGTGTACGCCGACGCGTTCAACCTCTTCGATCCCGGCCTGGACGCCGCGCTGCGCGCCGACCGCGCCGAGATGCTGGCCGAGACCTGGCGCCGCACCGTCCGGTACCTGGCCGTGCTCACGGTGGACAGTCTGCTGGGATACGACGACGCCAGCCTGTTCCCGGGCCGGGTGCGGCTCACCCCGAACCCGCGTCCGGGCGCGCTGGGGTTCACCTACCTGGGTGGCGCCGGGGTGCTGCCGTGGCACGGCACCGCCGCGGTGGACGCGCGCGCCAAACTGTCCAGCGACTTCGCGGTCGCGTTGCGGGACAGGGGATACGTCCCGGTGTACTCGGAGCTGTTGGACGACGAACAGCCGTGGTTCATGGTGCCGGGCACCTTCGTCCGCGACGGCGAACTGGACGCCGCGATCCGCGACCGGGTTCACCTGCGCCGACGCTGACCGGGCGGGAGCGGCGCCTCGCCGCTCCCGCCCGCGTCCGGTTCGCCTATCCGCCACCGGAACCGACGCACTCCTTCTCGCGTTCGGGTTCCCGCTGCTTCGGCACCGGAGCCTGCTTCATCTGCTTCCACTCCGGACGCAGCCCCGGCAGCAGGATCGCCGCCAGGTAGAGCCCGCCGACGACCAGCATCGCGCCCGACAGGCCCGCCAGGGCGACGAACCC
The DNA here is from genome assembly GCF_000024545.1 of Stackebrandtia nassauensis DSM 44728. GTDB lineage: Bacteria > Actinomycetota > Actinomycetes > Mycobacteriales > Micromonosporaceae > Stackebrandtia > Stackebrandtia nassauensis. Next base: position 1,403,758 of record NC_013947.1, on the reverse strand, counting down.
GCTCGCGACCAGGCCGCCGAACGGGATGCCCGCCCACGCCATCGAACGCGTCAACGTCGTCACCCGTCCCAGCTTCGCCGCCGGAATCCGTTCGTACTGCACCGCGCCGATGATCGGGTTGAGGAAGCCCGAACCCAGGCCGCCGATCACGAACACCCCGATGATCAGCCACAAGGGAGCGCCGAAGGCCATCAGGATGAACCTCGGCACGCCGCCGATGATGAACCCGAGCAGGAACACCGTGCGCCGGGGCAGCCGGTGTCCCCAGGCCGCCGCGATGAGACTGGCCGCGACCGAAGCCCCCGACATCACGCTGAACAGCAGTCCGACGGTCTCGGGACCATAACCGGATTCCTTGGCCCACAGCGGAAGCATCACCGCGCTCCAGCCCTGGTCCAGCAGGTTCGTCACGGTGATCATGCCCGAGATCATCAGCAGCAGTTTCTCGCGCCGCAGGAACTCGACACCGCCGCGCAGCCGGGTCAGGTACCCCGCGTCGGCGTCCTCGTCCTCGTCCGGCTCTCGCCGCGGATCGACGGTGCCCACCGCGATGATCAACCCCGACAACGCAGTCAGCGCCGCGGTGCCCCACAGCACGGACGGCCCACCGAAGGCTCCCACCATGACTCCCGCGACCGCCGGGCCCACGGTGGACGCGGTCCGCTCGATCGCGCCCGAGATACCCGTGGCGCGCTCCAACCGCATCCCGGCGGCCGTGGCGGCGGCGGGGATGAACACGCTCTTGGCGATGTTCGCCGGGCCCTCGGCCGCACCGCTCAACGCGATCAGGACCATCAACACCGGCAGCGACAGCACGTCCAGCTGGTACGCCAACGGAATCGCCGCCAGGAACACCGCCGCGGTCACATCGCCCCAGACGCTGATCCGCTTGGGCCCGATCCGGTCGATGAGCGGCCCGGCCAGCACCTGGCACAGCACGTATGGACCCATCTGCGCGAACACGACCAGGCCGGTGGCGGTGGCGCTTCCGGTACTGGTCAACACGAACCACGGCATCGCGATGTTCAGCAACCGGGTGCCGGTCCAACCGGCCGCCAGCGCCGTCAGCACCGCCACCAGGCCCCGCCGCGAGCGCGGTTCGACAGCGGTCACTGCTCGTCCGTTTCGAAGTCCAGGTCCGCCGTGTGCGGGAACGCCTGGTACTGAACGGTCACCCGGGCGCTGCCCTCGGGGGCGTCGACCGGTTCCGGAAGCGCCGCACGGAAACTGCGGATGACGGCCTCGACCTGCTCGTTGAGCTCGCGCAGCTCCGCGGGCGTCAGCTTCAGCATGTAGCTGCTCAACGTGCCCGCCGCCCGCCACTCCTGCGGCAGCGTCGCGCGTTCGTCGACGGACCGCAGCACCTGCTCGGCGGTCGTCTGCGCGACGGCCCGCACGTAGGTCTCGGCGTCCTCGGGCTCGACGCGGTGGTCCTCGCTGCTGTAGTTGGACGAGTAGTGCGCGGCCTTCCACCAGCGCTCCCGGCCGACGCCGCGCTCCGGGTCCTCCACCACGAATCCGTACTCGGCCAACTGCCGCAGGTGATAGCTGGTGGCACCGGTGTTCATGCCCAACCGCTGCGCCAGGCTCGTCGCGGTGGCGGGCCCGTCGGAGCGCAGCATGCCGAGCATCTTGACCCGCACGGGATGGGCGACACCGCGCAGGTTCGTGGCGTCGAGATGGACGGTCTCAAGTTCCTCTGGGTCGTTCATGCGAGCAAACATACGCTTGCAAAGGCTCATGTGCAAACACTTCTTTGTAAGCTTTCGGCAACCGCCTGCCGCCGCAACTCCCGCACCACGGCCCGCACCGCCGGACGATCCCGGCTACCCGTCCGCAACAACGCCACGATGTCGCGCCCGGCGTCGTCCGCGTCCAACACCGTCACCGTCACCCCCGGCCAGGTACTCAGATCCGCCGAAGCCGGAATCACCGCCACCCCGTGCCCGGCAGCCACAAAGGACGCGACCACCGCGTAATCCCCACTGTGGTGCACCACATCCGGCGCGAACCCCGCCCGCCGGCACAGCGTCGGCACCAACCGTCCGAAGTAGCTGTCCTCGTCCCCGCCGATCCACTGCTCCCCCGCCAACTCCGCCACCGCCACCGACTCCCGCCCCGCCAACCGATGCCCACTGGGCAGCGCCAACCGCACCGGATCCCGGAACAGTCGCACCTCGGTCAGTCCACCCTCGAGCGTCAACGGCGTCAGGTCGTACGACGGCACCACCGCGACATCCAGCATCCCCGACGAGACCGCCGTCATGGCGTCCTCGGTGGTGATGCTCCGCGCCTCGATCCGCAACGCGGCATGCGAATCCCGCACCCGGCTCAACAGCCCCGGCAACAGGTTCACCGCCAGCACCTGCACCGCCCCGATCCGCACCGTCCCGGCCGGAGCCCCGCGCAACCGCTCCACGGCCGACTCGGCCTCCTCCAGCTCGGCCAGCACCCGCCCGGCATGCTCGGCCAACCGCAAGCCCGCCTCGGTCAACCGCAACCCGCGCCCGACCCGCTCGGTCAACGGAACCCCCAGCGAGCGCTGCAAACTCGCCAACTGGTGACTGGCCGCGGACCGGCTCAGCCGCAACTGCTCAGCGGCGGCGGTCACCGTTCCCCGCAACCGAAGAACGTGCAACAACCGCAGCGCGGGAACCGACAACATTGGTGCACCATATCGAACAATCAAGGCGTAAAAGTTGAGCTTGTCCGCACACCTTTGCCGCGTTCTACTGTCCCCATGACCGCAACCGACGGCCTGCCCTACGCGGCGGGCACCATCCTCACCGACACCCAGGCCCATCTGTCCAAACTGTCCCAAGCCTGGCGCCACATCCGCGACCGCCGCTCGTCCGGCCAGCCCCTCCACAACCTCAGCGGCCTGGAACGCGGCCTGCCCATGCCCGCCGACACCGATCCCTGGCTGCTCGACGACGAATGGTCCGGCGCCCTCTACTCCGAACAGGTCCGCGACCTGGGCCTGACCCACCTCGGCGGCGACCCGCACCGACACGACATCGTGGTCACCAACCGCCTCACCGCCGCCCTGTACGCCGCCATGCAGGTCACCGTCACCCCCGGCTCCACGGTCATCGCCGTCTCCCCCTCCCACAGCCACCCCGCCGTCATCCGCGCGGTCCGCGACGCGGGCGGCGAACTCATCGAAACCGTTGGCGCCGAAGCCTTCGCGTCCACCCTCCACGCCCACCCCTGTCCGTCGGTCGTCGTCATGACCCGCCTGGCGGTCACCTACGACGCCCTCCCCACCGAAGACCTGCGCCGCATCACCGACCTGGCCCACTCCCGGGGCGCCCTGGTCATCGTCGACGACGCGGGCGGCGCCCGCGTCGGCCCCGCGATCCTGGGCCAGCCCCGCACCCTCGAACTCGGCGCCGACCTGGGCGCCACCGGCCTCGACAAATACGGCGTCACCGGCCCCCGCGTCGGACTGCTGGGCGGCAGGACCGACCTGGTCGCCCGAGCCCGCGCCCGCGCGTTCGAACTCGGCAGCGAATGCCGCCCCGTCCTCTACCCCGCCGTCGCCAACTGCCTGTCCGAATACCGCCCCCAACGCGTCGTCGACCTGGTCGCCTCCACCCACCACGTCGGCGCCGCCCTCCGCTCCCACTTCGGCGACTGGGTCGAGGAAACCCCGTTCATCACCCGCCTGCCCGGCGAAGCGATCCTCACCGAACTCGCCCGCCGCAACCCCAACCCCATCGCCCTGGCCCCCATCGAAGCCACCGCCGCCGTGGCCATGTGCCTGCTGCGGGACCACGGTTTCCTCACCGTCCACTTCGCCGGGTTGCCGCCGGGCACCTCAGCGCTGCTGATCAAGTTCCTGCCCCCGGAAACCATCGCCGCCATCGGCGGAGCCGAAGCCTTCGTCGCGGCGCTGGACGACGCGTTCGAAAAAGCCGCGGCCGTCGCCCACGACGAATCCTCGGTGCGGGCGCTGCTCCACGGAACGGCTGGCTAGCCGCACCTTCCGTCCAAAACCGAAGAGTCGCATGACCATCACGGTGTGGGACTTTGTGTGGTTGGTGACGTCTTGGTTACGACATAACGTCCGGAAGATGAATACAGATGCCCCACAACCCCAGTTTCCAGTCCATACACCGCCTCCCGCACCAAAGAAATCCAACAAGACGGCGTGGATCATTATCGGGGCCATCGGCGCCGTGGTCCTGTTGGCCTGTTGTGGCATAAGTGCCGCCGTGTTCGCCCTCAACGACGACAAACCGTCCGCGTCCGGATCCGAGAACTCAGACTCGGACTCGGATGCGGGCAGCGACGCGAAGGACGACTCCAAAAAGGAGAAGTCCGCGAAGATCGGAGACACGGTCAAGGACGGCGACTTCGAGTTCACCGTCACCAAGGTCGAAGACGGGGTGGACAAGGTCGGCGACCAATACCTGGAGAAGGAGGCCTCGGGCCAGTTCGTGATCGTCCACGTCACCGTCAAGAACGTCGGCGAGAAAGCGGACCTGTTCAGCGACACCGAACAGAAGATCATCGACGTCGACGGCAAGGAATACGACGCCGACTCCGAAGCCGGGGTCTACATCGAAGACAACCAGGCCCTGTTGGACAACATCAACCCCGGCAACGACGCCAAGGTACAGCTCGTCTTCGACGTTCCCGACAAGGTCAAACTGGACAGCATCAAGCTGGCCGGGAACTTCGGCTCGGACGGGGTATCGGTCAAGCTGAAGTAACCGTCACTGACTCGAACGTCGCGGTGGCCCAACGATTGTTGGGCCACGCGTCGGGTTCACGCCAGGCGGGTGCGAGCGGTGGAGCGGATGGCTCGGCGGGGGTCGTCGGCGAGGATGCGCAGCAGCGGTTCGTGGGCTTGCTGCTCGCTGTCTAGTTGCGACAGTAGGGAGTAGCGGACGTGGGGGCTCGGGTCGCGGGCCAGGCGGTTCAGGGTCGGGGTGGCGAGTGAGTCGAGGCCGTGGACGGCCGCTACGGCTCGCAGGTCGGAGCGGGGGTCGTGGGCGAGTTGGTCGAGTTCGATGAAGTCGGCGAGGTTGGGGATGAGGCGCAGGGCTTGGGCGATGTCGGCGACCGCGTCGGGGTTGTGCAGCAATGAGAAGGCTCTGGAGACGATCGCCTCGCGTTGCTGGGGGGTGTGGGCGGATGCGGCGGCGGTGCGTAGGCCCTGGCGGCGTAGGTCCACGTTGAAGCCCGACAGCGTGAGAGCGCCGAGTTTGCCGCGGTTGGCGTTGATGACGTCGTCGCCTCGGCTGGCACCGGCTCGGCCCTCGGCGAAGGCGATGCCGAGGGCGAACAGTTCGGTTCGGGCGTCGTCGGGGAGTTTCGTGGCGACGGCTTCGCCGACTTCCAGGGCGAGGACGCGGGTGGCGGCGGTTTCGCAGTTGTCGCGGGCGACGCCCGTGATGAAGCGGGTCATGCGTTGTCGGTCGGGTGGGTCGAGTGCGGGGGTTGCGGCGACCAGGGGGCCGAAGTGGGTGCCGCCTTGGCCGCGGTTCTCGGCCGCGGCTAGTTCGGCGCGGGCGAAGTCGCGTAGCTCGGGGCTGGTCTCGCCGAGGTACAGCAGTGTCAGGCTCACTTCGGTATTGCCCGCTTGTACGTGGGAAGACAGCAGTTCGGTGACGTGTTCGCTGTGGTCGGCCAGCAGTTCGATGGCGTGGCGGCGAAACGTCGAGGCGCTGTCGCGGTCGAGCAGGGGCAGCAGGCGGCACAGTCGTTCCACGACCGGAACGGTCAGATCCGGGTGCTCGAAGCCGAGGTTGACGAGCGTCGCGACGAGCATGGCATCGTTCACGTAGCCGGTGCCCGGTTCGCGATCCCAGCGGATCTCGGCGTCGACTATGTCCAGCAGCTGTTTCGCGTCGATGGCCTTGTCGCGTTGGCGGGCTTCGGTGCGTGCCGATGGTGCGCTGTCAGCCACCGCGACGAGTTCCGTCAGCAGCGACCACTGTGGCGTGACGACCTTGAGCGTGCTGGGTTCGACCGGTGTTCCGTCCAGGTCGGCGACGGCGGCGACCAGCCAGGCACGAGCAGCCTTGTCGGTCAACAGATCCGCGACCGGCAACAGCGCCGTGTAGGCGGTTTCGCGGACCGTCACGTCGGTTCCGTACACGTCGTCGGGGAACAGGTCCAGGGGTTCGTCCGGCAACGCGGACGCGACTTCCGTCGCCCGCTCGGCTTCGTCGCCGCGTATGTACCAGCTCAGCGCGGCGAGGTGCTCGCCGGATTCGAGGTAAACGTCGGCGAGCGCCGCACTCGCCGACTGTTCCTCCGCGACGAAACCCGAGGCCACGGCGGCCCGCAGCCACGCGCGGGCGGCGTGCCAGGCGACGCGATGTCGCTTGGCGCGCAACGCTTCCATAGCGGCATTGCGTTGTCTGTCCCCGGCCGCAGGGAGAATCCCGGTGGTGAGGTTGTCGGTGAGACCCCGCACCAGCGACCGTCGCTCCATGATGGTCTCACCGGCTCGGATGGCGCCTTGGTACCAGTAGACGGCCCGCTGGTGGGCGACAAGCAGCTCTCGCACCTCGCTCCACAGTTTCTGTTGCGCGGCGGTCGCGATGGCGTCGGCGTAGACGTCGACACAGGACGCGTCTCCGGACAGCGCGAGGTACCTGGCTCGGCGGGCCAGCACCCACAGTTGGTGCTGCGGCGGCAGACCGGTTCGCATGCCGCTGGTGAGCGGGGTCCAGTCGCCGGACGCGTCGGCCAGGCACAGCCGGATGCGCAGCGCGAGCTCGGGCGAGGGGGCTTGGGCGGCGACACGTTCCAGCAGTTCGCGGTGCCGGGTCAAGATCGCGGTGTCGCGCATGGCCAGTGCGTGCTCGGCCAGCACCACGGCGGCGTGCCCGGCGAACGGCGAGGGCCCGGCCGAAGGCTCGCCGCCCGTCGGTCCGTCAGCTCGCGCCGCCCCGGCTTCCCAAGCCCGCCACAGTTCCTCGGTCCGAGTCGTGCCGTCCTCGTCCACCGCCACCCGCACCGCGTCGAACATCGCCACGGCCGACGCGTACGGCTCCGGAAGCTCGACGTCGAACAGCGTGTGCCGCAGCTGTTCCGCCTCGTCGAACGCGTGGCTCGCCAGCACCGACTCCCACGCCAGCTCTAGCCCCAGCTTCGCGGCGTTCTCCAACTTCCCCGCCGCGACCAACGCCGTCAGCTGCCGGTCCCGCAGGCTCGGGGCCAAGGCCGCGTAACCACTGTCGCGCAACTTCGCCACGATCTCGCCGTACAACGCGGCAGCCCGGGACGGTTCCGTGGTTTCCACCTCCCGCAACGTCTCCGCGAGTCCCAGGTGGGCGATCGGGCCGCGCAGCACCAGGTCCGTGTTGAGCTTCGGTTCGTCCGTCGCGCCGACGTGGACGGTGACGTCGCCATGGACCTCGCCGATCGCGACCGCGCCGTCGCCGGTGGCCTGGATCGGCGGTTTTCGCCGGATCATCGGCCGTCGGTGTGGGTCGTGACGTCCCCGTGGACCTCGCCGATCGCCACCGCGCCGGTGCCCGTAGCCGTCACCGTCGGGCCCGACGGTTCCGCCGGGGGTTCGGCGATGGCGAGCCAGCCCGCGCACACGGCGTTGGCCAGTACCGCGACTCCCAGGCCGATGCCGACTCCCCAGCCAGGGGAGGTTGTCACGAAGCTGGTCAACACCCCGGCCGCCGCGGCGGCCACTATCGAGCCCCCCGCGACGATCGCGCGTATCCGCATTGATCGACGCATATGAACATCTTGCCAGGAAAACCGAATCGGCCCCACACCGTGTGACGGTGTGGGGCCGATTGACGCTTCGGCGTGTTAGTGCGCCGCCTTGCGGAGTTCCTCTTCCTTCTTGTGCAGGTCTTCCAGACCACCGCACATGAAGAACGCCTGCTCGGGGAAGTGGTCGTACTCGCCCTCGGCGATCTTCTTGAAGGCCTCGACGGTCTCCTTCACCGGGACGAACGAGCCGTCGACGCCGGTGAACTGCTTGGCCGCGTAGGTGTTCTGGGACAGGAACCGCTCGATGCGGCGGGCCCGGCCCACGACCAGCTTGTCCTCTTCGGACAGCTCGTCCATACCGAGGATCGCGATGATGTCCTGCAGCTCGTTGTACTTCTGCAGGATCCGCTTGACCTCGGCGGCGACGCGGTAGTGCTCGTCGCCGACGACCTCGGGCTCCAGGATCCGGGAGGAGGAGGCCAGCGGGTCCACCGCCGGGTAGATGCCCTTGTCGGACACCTTCCGCTCCAGGTTCGTGGTGGCGTCGAGGTGGGTGAACGCGGTGTGCGGCGCCGGGTCGGTGTAGTCGTCGGCGGGCACGTAGATGGCCTGCATCGAGGTGATCGCCTTGCCGCGCAGCGAGGTGATCCGCTCCTGCAGCTCGCCCATCTCGTCGGCCAGGGTCGGCTGGTAACCCACCGCGGACGGCATCCGGCCCAGCAGGGTGGACACCTCGGAACCCGCCTGGGTGAACCGGAAGATGTTGTCGACGAAGAGCAGCACCTCCTGGTTCTTGACGTCCCGGAAGTACTCGGCCATGGTCAGCGCCGACAGGGCCACCCGCAGACGGGTTCCCGGCGGCTCGTCCATCTGGCCGTAGACCAGGGCGGTCTGCTCCAGAACGCCGGACTCCTTCATTTCGGCGATCATGTCGTTACCCTCACGGGTACGCTCGCCGACACCCGCGAACACGGAGGAACCACCGAAGTTCTGGGCGACACGGATGACCATTTCCTGGATCAGAACGGTCTTACCGACACCGGCACCACCGAACAGACCGATCTTTCCACCCTTCACGTAGGGCGCCAGGAGGTCCAGCACCTTGATGCCGGTCTCCAGCATCTCGGTCTTGGGCTCCAGGGCCGCGAACGGCGGCGGCTTGCGGTGGATGGTCCAGTAGTCCTCGGCCTCGATCTCCTCACCCGGTTCCAGGTTGAGGCACTCGCCGATGGTGTTGAACACGTGGCCCTTGACGCCGTCGCCGACGGGCACGGCGATCTCGCGGCCGGTGTCGCGCACCTCGGTGCCACGGACGAGACCGTCGGTGGGCTGCATGCAGATGGCCCGGACGGTGTTGTCACCCAGGTGCTGGGCGACCTCCATGGTCAGGGTCTTGGTGCCCTCCGAGAGCTCCACGTCCACCTTGAGGGCGTAGTAGATCTCCGGAAGCGCGTTACGCGGGAACTCGACGTCGACAACCGGGCCGATGACCCGGACGACACGTCCCGTTCCTGTGCTTTCCTGGGTCATTCCTTACTCACTTCCCGTCGCGGCCAGCGCGCTCGCGCCGCCGACGATTTCGCTGATCTCTTGAGTGATCTCCGCCTGCCGCGCGGCGTTTCGCTCCCGCGTCAGGGTCTTGAGCAGTTCTTCGGCGTTGTCCGTCGCCGCCTTCATGGCGCGACGCCGCGCCGCCGACTCGCTGGCCGCCGCCTCGATGAGAGCGGCGTACACGCGGGTCGTCAGGTACTTCGGCAGCAGCGCGTCCAGCAGCTCTTCCGGGTCCGGTTCGAACTCGTACGCCGGGAGGATCAGGTTCGGGTCCGAATCGTCGGCCTCGACCTCCTCGACCTCCATGGGCGCCAGCTGTTTCGCGTCCGGATTCTGCGTCAGCAGCGACACGAACTTGGTGTGGACGATGTGGAGCTCGTCGACACCCAGCACGCCGTCCGCACCCGGGTTGTCGCCGTCGTCGTCGGCACCGTTGACGAAGGCCGTCAACAGTGTCTTGGTGATCTCGGCGGCGTCGGCGACGGTCGGCGAATCGGTGAAACCGGCCCAGGACTTCTGGATCTCACGCTTGCGGAACTGGTAGTAGTCCACTCCGGAGCGACCCACGACGTACAGCACCGGGTTCTTGCCCTCTTCGGCGAGCCGAGAGATCAACTGTTCGGCGGTGCGCACCGCGTTGATGTTGTAGCCGCCACACATTCCCTTGTCGCCGGTCAGGACCAGCACGCCGGAACGGCGGACGACATCGCGCGGCTTCAGCAGCGGATGGTCGATGTTCGCACTGGAGGCCAGCGCGGTCATCACGTCCGTGATGGCCCGGGCGTAGGGCAGCGAAGCCGCCACCCGCGCCTGTGCCTTACCGACGCGGCTGGTCGCCACCAGCTCCATCGCCTTGGTGATCTTCTTGATGGACTGGGTGGTCTTGATCCGCTGCCGCAGCACACGTAGCTGCGCTCCCATAGATCAGCCCTTCTTCGGCACGACGCGCTTGACGGACTCGGTCGCGACGTCGCCCTCCAGCGCGTCGGCCGGAGCCTCGTTGATGTTCGGCGAGTCGTCCTTGGACAGGAACATCTGCTTGAACCGGGTGACCGCCGACTTCAGGGTCTCCACCGCGTCGTCATCGAGCTTGCCCGTGTTGGCGATGGTGTCCAGCGTCTCGCGGTGGTTGTGCCGCAGGTAGCCGAGGAACTCGTCCTCGAACTGCCGGACCTGGCCGACGGGGACGTCGTCGAGCTGACCGGAGGTACCGGCCCAGATGGACGCGATCTCCTCCTCCATCGGGTAAGGCTGCGCCACACCCTGCTTCAGCAGCTCGACCAGTCGCTGACCGCGACCCAGCTGCGCCAGCGAGGCGTCGTCGAGGTCGGAGGCGAAGGCCGCGAAGGCCTCCAGCTCGCGGTACTGCGCCAGGTCCAGCCGCAGCGAACCGGCGACCTTGCGCATCGCCTTGGGCTGCGCGGCACCACCGACACGCGACACCGAGGTACCGACGTTGATGGCCGGACGGACACCGGAGTTGAACAGGCCCTCCTCGAGGAACACCTGCCCGTCGGTGATCGAGATGACGTTGGTCGGGATGAACTGCGAGATGTCGCCGGCCTTGGTCTCGATGATCGGCAGACCGGTCATCGAGCCGCCGCCCATCTCGTCCGACAGCTTCGCGCAGCGCTCCAGCAGGCGGGAGTGCAGGTAGAACACGTCACCGGGGAAGGCTTCACGTCCCGGCGGGCGACGCAGCAGCAGCGAGATCGCGCGGTAGGCCTCGGCCTGCTTGGACAGGTCGTCGAAGACGATCAGGACGTGCTTGCCGCCGTACATCCAGTGCTGTCCGATGGACGAGCCGGTGTAGGGCGCCAGGTACTTCAGACCGGCCGGGTCGGAGGCGGGCGAGGCGACGATGGTGGTGTACTCCATCGCACCGTGGGCCTCGAGCATGCCCTTGACGCTGGCGATGGTGGAGGCCTTCTGGCCGATGGCGACGTAGATGCAGCGCAGCTGCTTCTTCGGGTCGCCCGACTCCCAGTTCTTCTTCTGGTTGATGATCGTGTCGATGCAGACCTGGGTCTTGCCGGTCTTGCGGTCGCCGATGATCAGCTGACGCTGGCCACGGCCGATCGCGGTCATCGAGTCGATGGCCTTGATGCCGGTCTCGACCGGCTCGAAGACGCTCTGACGCGCCATGACGTTGGGGGCCTGGAGCTCCAGCTCACGGGTGGCCTCGGCCTCGATGTCGCCCAGTTCGTCGATCGGGTTGCCCAGGGCGTCGACGACGCGGCCCAGGAACTTGTCGCCCACCGGCACCGACAACACCTTGCCGGTCCGCTTGACCTGCTGGCCCTCTTCGATTCCGGCGTAGTCACCCAGGACGACCACACCGATGTCGCGGAGGTTCAGGTTCTGGGCGATGCCGATCGTGCCGTCGGCGAACTCCAGAATCTCGTTGAACATTGTGGAGGGCAGGCCCTCGACAATGGCGATACCGTCACCGCACGTCGTGACGGTGCCGACCTCCTCGCGGGAGATCTCCGGCCGGTACGACGAGACGTACGCGTCGAGCGCGCTGCGAATCTCGTCGGAGGAGATGGTCAACTCTGCCATCTGTAGTCAGTCCCTCGGTTTCTCTAGAATCAGACGCTTGGTGAGCGGGCTAGTGCCGCGCCGCCAACGCTTTTCGGGCTTCGGTGAGGCGACGGGCAACGGTGCCGTCGTACAGGTCATGTCCGATCTGGACGCGAATGCCGCCCACAACCTGTGGGTCGACCGTGATCTTCGCGGAAATGGTGTGACCGTAGATCTCCGACAGCTTGCGCGTCAGCCGGGCCTCCTGGTCTTGCGGCAGCGGTGCGGCCACGGTGATGTAGGCGAGCCGCTGCTCACGCTTGGCCGAAACCAGCTCGAGCAGCTTGGTGGCCGCCGTGTCAAAGCCGCGACGACCGCCGAAGCCGGCGGCGGCGACCTCGGCGAGCCGCACGGAGACGGCGTTCGCCTTGCCGGACAACAGCGTGCGCACCAGTTCCGTCCGGGCCGAAGCCGGGGCGGAGCCGTCGGAGAGCGCCCGCGACAGGTCGTTGTCGCCGTCGACGAGCCGGGCGAAGCGGAACAGTTCGTCCTCGACCTCGGCGAGCACGTCCTGTGCCGCGCCGACCCGCAGGATCGCGTCCACGCCGATCGACTCCACCGCGGTGAGCAGCTCACCCGGGGTCGACCAGCGCTGTCCGATCAGGGCGGTCAGCACCTTCAGGGTCCCGGCCGACACCTTGCCCGACAGCACCTGCTCGGCCAGACCGCTCCGCTCGGCCGCGGTGCGGCCGGGGTCGGTCAGCGCCCGGCGCAGCCGGGGCTCGTTGGCGAACAGGTCCTTGACGGCGAGCAGCTCGCTGGCGACCTTGTCCAGGGTCTCGGGCTTGACGCGTTTGGCGTACGCCTCCAGCGCCTCGTAACCCGCCTGGACCGACTGTTGTCCGGTGATCGACATCAGCGTGCTCCCGCCGAATCGGCGTCCAGTTCAGACAGGAACCGTTCCACGGTTCCGGAGCGACGGGCCTCGTCGGCCAGCGACTCACCGACGATGCGGCCGGCGAGTTCGACGGCGATTTCGCCCACTTCACCACGGAGCTCGGTGAGCAGCTGCTGCCGCGAGGCGGCCAGCGACTCCTTGCCCGCGTTGATGATGCGCTCGGCTTCGGTGCGGGCCTCGGTGACGATCTCCTCTTTGGCGGCGATCGCTTCGGCCCGGGCCTCGTCGCGGATGCTCGCGGCCTCGGTGCGGGCTTCGGCCAGCTGCTGCTTGTACTGCTCCAGCAGCTCGTTGGCCTTGGCCTGCGTCTCCTCGGCGCGCTTGATGCCGCCTTCGATGGCGTCGACCCTCGCGCGGAAGGTCTGCTCCATCTTCGGGAAGACGAACTTCATCAGCACGAAGCACAGGATCGCGAAGGCGACGGTCCCAACCACGAGCTCCTGCCAGATCGGCACGATCGGGTTGTGGTCGCTTTCGGCGAGAATTTGAGTGGCTGTCTTCATGACTAGGCCTTAGGGCTGGAACGCGTAACCGAAGGCGATACCCAGCAGCGCCAGCGCCTCGACCACGGCGAAGCCGATCCACATGAACGGCTGGGTCAGCTTGGCCGACTCGGGCTGACGGGCGGTGGCCTGGATGTAGGCGGAGAAGATGATTCCCACGCCGATGCCCGGGCCGATCGCGGCCAGACCGTAACCGATGGCGCTGAGGCTGCCGGACAGGTCGATTTCGGTGGCGGCAATGTCCATCAACATTGTGTGTTTTTCCTCCTGGTTGTGCCCGCGTGACCTCCACGCGGAACGATTGACGTATCCGTGGGCGGTTTAGTGTTCCTCGGCGAGTGCGCCTTGGATGTAGCTGGTGCTCAAGACCACGAACATGTAGGCCTGGAGGATCGCGATGAACGCCTCCAGGAAGGTCAGCGCCACGGTCATGGCCCAGGACACGATGGACACCGGGAACAGCAGACCGTTGGCGTTGATCATCGCGAAACCACCGAGGGTGAACACCAGCAGGATGATGTGTCCGGCGAACAGGTTGGCGAAGAGTCGCAGCGCCAGCGTGACCGGGCGGATGATCAGGTTGGAGAAGAATTCGATCGGGATCAGCAGCGGCATCACGAAGATCGGCGCCGGTGGGATCAGGGTGTGCTTCATGTACTTGACGAAGCCGAACTTCTTGATGCCCACGTAGTTGAACATCACGTAGCTGACCACGGCGAGAATCGTCGGGAAGGCGATGTGGGAGCTGGGCGACATCTGGATGCCCGGGATGATGCCCATGATGTTCATCACCGCGATGAAGCTGAACAGCGTCGCCATGTAGGGCGCGAAGCGGACGGTGTCCTTCTCGCCGAGCATGCTGCCGACGACGTTGTTGCGGATGAACCCGTAGGCGGATTCGGCGATCCACTGCTTCTTGGTCGGCACCAGCTGGGGCTTGCGGTAGGACAGGACGTAGAACGCGATGACCGCGATGACCGCCAGCACCACCAGCGACGTGATCTTGGTGGCCCAGAACGTGTCGGTGCGTCCTGTGACGAAATCGGGCAGGAAGAAATCGTCCACCGTGGGCGGAAACGGAAGGTCTCCGCTCGCGAGCACTTTGGCCTGTCCGAGCACCGGTTCCCTCTCTCTACTATGGAGCAAGCCTGCGGACGATGAGATAAACACCGCAGGCAGCGCCGACAACTGAACCGATCCCGATAGCGATGCCATCGAGGTCGAGCCATCCGTCGATCAACCAGCCGACGCCACCCCAGAACACAATTCCGGTTATGAGGTAAGCAACCGCCGTCCAGCCCTGGTCGGCCCCGGAGGGGGTCTTGTCGGAGTCGTCAGGAGGGCGGGGTGGCTGATCTTCGTCCATGACGCTGCGAACGATATCAGTAGAAGACAGGGATCATCGGACGGCCCCCTGGGCAGAGTTCACCGTGCGGCCGGGGGGTCGCATGTCCAGCGACACACATTACTCCTGTTTCGTGGCGCTTGTGATCCCCGCTTCGGACGTATCTTCTGAGGACTTCCGGTTGTAGCGGTTGAGGGCGATGATCTGCGCGGTTATCCACACGACGATCCCCGCCATGACACCGAATCCCATCGCGGGCAAACCCTTCCACCCCGACGCGGCCACCCCGGCCAGCACGACGCCGATGACGGTGAACTTGACCATATAGGTCAGTACGCCCAGCGGCAGCACCCAGCTGGTCTTCACCGAGTCCGCCCAGGCGAGCACCAGCATCGTCATCGAGTAGCTGGCCATCACCACGCCGACGCCCGCGAACGCTCCGGCCGCGCCGTCCAGGCCCTGAATCTGCCAGCCCACGACGGTGGCGATCACGAGCAGCGCCGTGGAGCAGTACAGGGGCAGCCACAGCTGATGCAAGCGCCAATTCTTCACGCCGCCCATGGTGACAGGGTGGCTAGCTCAGCAGGGCGGCGACCACCGGCTTCAGCGCCTCGTCGATCTCGTCGCCGATCCGGCGGAAGATCGCGGGTGACTCTCCCCACGGGTCGTCCAGGTTCTCGGCGTCCTGGCTGTCGCGGCGCCGGTCGGCCGCGGCCACCAGCGCCACTCCCCTGGCGTGCACGGCTGCGGCCGAGCCGTCGCTGACCGGCAGCTCGTTCGGGTCGATCCCGGCGGCGAGCCGCCCGAAGTGCCGCAACAGGAAGGTGCGGGGCAGGGCGTCGGGGAAGGTCTCGGCGATGTACTCGTACTGCTCGTCGGTCGCGGTGAGGATCACGTCGGACGCCTCGACGAGGTCACGGGCGATGTGCTGGGCCTTGAACCCGGCGTCGGTGCCGCCCCGGGACCGCAGTTCCCGGGCGGCGGGCGGGTTCATCCGCTCGCCGACATGCCACAGTCCGATGCCGCAGGAATGGCTGTACACCAGGTCCTCGTCCCCGGCGATCTGGTTGACCCGCAACGTCAGCAGCCGCTCGGCCATCGGCGAGCGGCAGATGTTGCCCATGCACACGTGCAGGACGGTGAACGGCGGCATCAGTCCCGGTCCTCCACGCCGAGGGTGTCGGCGTTGACCTCACGCAGCCGCTCCAGCGACAGCGCTCCCTGCCGCAGCACCTTGGGCACGTCGCCGGTGCAGTCCACGATGGTGCTGGGCTTCGTGTCGGGCGAGGGCCCGGCCTCCAGGTACACCTGCACCGCGTATCCCAGCTGTTCCTTGGCGTCGGTGGCGGTGGCGGCGGGCGGCTGGCCGGTCTTGTTGGCCGAGGACACCGCCATCGGCCCGGTCTCGGCCAGCACCTCAAGCGCGACCGGGTGCAGCGGCATCCGCACCGCCACGGTCCCGTCGTCGTCACCCAGGTCCCAGGCCAGAGTGGGCGAATAGTGCATGACGACGGTCAGCGGGCCGGGCCAGAACGCGGCCACCAGGTCCTTGATCATCGACGGCACCGAGATCGTCAGCCCGTCCAGCGCCTTGCGGGAACCGACCAGGACCGGCGGGACCATGTCGCGGCCGCGCTTCTTGGTGCGCAGCAGCGCGTCGACGGCGTAGGACTTGAAGGCGTCGGCGCCCAGGCCATAGACGGTGTCGGTCGGCATGACGACCAGGTCCCCGGATTCCACGGCCGACACCGCCGCCTTGATGGCGGAGTCGCGTTCGCTGGCCTTGCGGCAGTCATAAAGCCTCACAGCCCGCCAGCCTAGCTAACCCCCGTGGCGGCAAAGTGGCGGTCGCGAAGCGGGGCCGTCCGGTCAGGTCGTCGTGGTCGGTGGCGTCGGCGAACCCGGCGGCCGTCAGCAGTTCCGGCACCACCGCGCCGTGGGAGTCGTCGTGTTCGATGGCGACGACGCCGCCGGGGCGCAACAGTCGCGCCGCCCGTGGGATCAGCGGGCGGATCACGTCGAGGCCGCACGAGCCGCCGAACACGGCGGTGGCGGGGTCGGCGGCGACCTCAGGGGACACCGCCGTGGAAGTGGGCACATAGGGCGGATTGGACAAAACGGCGTCGCATTGTCCATCCAGGTCGGACAGGGTCTCGGGCGATACGGCGTCGGCCTCGACGACCCGCGCGGCCACACCGTCCAGATTGCGCCGCAACCAGTTCGCCGCCTCGGGGTACTTCTCGACCAGGACGACCACGGCGTCGGGCCGCTCCGAGACGATCGCGTGCCCGATGGCCCCGGAGCCGGCGCACAGGTCCACCACCAACGGCGCCGCGACGGTGGCCAGCCGGGCCAGCGCCCACTCGGCCAGCTGCTCGGTCTCGGGCCGCGGCACGAACACCCCCGGCCCCACCGCCAGTTCCGCGTACCGGAACGGGGCGGTGCCCAGGACGTGCTGCAACGGCTCGCGGGCGGCTCGGCGCTCCACCAGGGAGCGAAACTTCTTGGCCTGCGCCGATGTGGGAGCCGCGGCGGCGAACAGTCCACCCCGGGACACACCGGCGACGTGGGCGGCGAGGAACTCCGCGTCCACCCGCGGAGAGTCCACTCCCGACTCCGTGAGCCGTCGGGTCGCCTCGTCCAGCAGTGCGCGCCAACCGGTTCCCACGAATTCACTCCCGTCGATTAGCCATACCGGGTTGGCACGGACATGCACCCGTAAGGCATGCTTTAACTAAAGTGGCCCCCAACGCAACACCGGGTGTGCCGCCAAGCAAGACTGCCAGAAACGGCCACAACATAAAACAGCGAGGTGAGCGCGTGTCCACCGACGCCACGACCGAACGGCTCCGTCGTGCTCGCCAACTGATGGTCGACGGCGACCCCGCCAAGGCCATCGATGCCGCCGACGAGATCATCGCCGACACCTCCGACGCCGAAGAGCGGGTCTGGGCGCTGCTGCTGCGCCTCACCGCTGTCGTCGCGCTTGAACGGACCACAGAATACACCTCTACAGTGGACCGTGCTTACGCCGCGGTGCGCCGTCACGGCGACACCGTCGCCAGTGGTTTCTTCCACGCGCTGGCCGCCTACACCTCGCACGCCGACGGCTCCATCGAACGCTGCGTGACCCATCTGGTCCGCAGCACCCGCGCCCTGTCCAGTGTCGACATCGCCAGCCGCAGCACCGCCGTCGCCTGGCACAACCTCGCCGTCGTCTACTCCTACATCGGTTTCCACGAACACGCCGCCCAGGCCGCCGCCCGGGCCCGGGAACTGGCCGCCGAAGCCGAACTGAACTGGCAGCTGCCCACCCTGGAAGTGCCGGTGCGGCAAGGACTCTCGCTCGACCACCGCGGCGACACCGACGGCTGCGTGCGGGTACTGCGAACCCTGCTGACCAACGCCACCTATATCCCCCAGGGCCCCGACGGCCTGCCCGGGATCGCCCCGATGGACCTGCCGTGGCTGGGTTTCGCCGCCGCCCGGCTCAACGCGCTCGGCCACGAGACCCCCATCGAGGCGCGCCGCTGTCTGGCCGCCGGCTACAACGACGCCTGGTCGGCCGACCTGCGCCACTACGGCCGCGTCTGCCTCAACATCGCCGCCGGCGAGACCGACAAGGCCCGGCAGCGCCTCACCCGCGCCACCTCGACCGCCGCCGTCCTGGGCGCGGCCGAGGCCGCCCGGCTCAAGGCGCTCAGCTACGTCAACGACGGCGACTACCAGGCCGCCTGGCGCGCCGACCGGGAAGCCTTCGCCATCCACGCCCGCATCGACGACCAACTGCGGCGGCTGTTCGTCGACGGGGTCGCCACCCGCCTCGACCACGAGGACCTGCGCCGCACCGTCGCCTCCTACGGCGACCGGGCCCTGACCGACCCGCTCACCGGCCTGCCCAACCGTCGCCACCTGCAGGAGTACGTGGACGACCAGAACGCCAGCGGCCAGGCCGGGGTGCTGGGCGTGCTGGACCTGGACGGATTCCGGCAGGTCAACACCACCCACGGCCGGCTGTCGGGCGACACCATCCTGCAACGCACCGCGGGCGCCCTGATGCGGGTGATGCGCCGCGGCGACTTCGTGGCCCGCTACGGTGCCGACGAGTTCGCGCTGGTCCTGCAGGGCACCCCGATCGACCAGACCGGCGACATCTCCCGCCGCATCACCAACGCGCTGGACGACGAGGACTGGGAGTCCCTGGTCCCCGGCTACCAGCCGCGCGTCAACATCGGCTGGACCACACTCGACATTCAGCGCAACCCCGAGCGCGATCCGCAGAACCTCTCGATCGCCGACGTCGCGGTCACCAAGGCCAAACGCGCCCGGCAGTCCAGCCAGCTGACCTGAACCCTAGGAGCGGCTCAGGCCCTCGTCGCTGCCTTCCAGCCGGGCCGCGCGCTCGGCGGTGGCCAGCGCGTCGAGGACTCCGTCCATGTCGCCCTGCATCACCTGGTCGAGGTTGTGCGAGGTGTAGCCGATGCGGTGGTCGGTGACCCGGTTCTGCGGGAAGTTGTAGGTACGCACCCGCTCGGAACGGTCGACGGTGCGCACCTGCGACTTGCGGGCGGCACCGGCGGCGGCCTCGGCCTCCTCCTGCTTGGCCGCGAGCAGCCGGGCCCGCAGGATCCGCATCGCGGCCTCCTTGTTCTGCAGCTGCGACTTCTCGTTCTGGCACGACGCGACCACCCCGGTGGGGATGTGGGTGATGCGCACCGCCGAGTCGGTGGTGTTGACCGACTGCCCGCCCGGTCCCGAGGACCGGTAGACGTCGATGCGCAGTTCGTGCATGTTGATCTCGACGTCGACCTCCTCGGCCTCGGGCATGACCAGCACGCCCGCCGCCGAGGTGTGGATGCGGCCCTGCGACTCGGTGACCGGCACCCGCTGCACCCGGTGCACGCCGCCCTCGAACTTCATCCGCGACCACACCCCGTGCCCACCCTCGGGGTTGCCCTTGGTCTTGACCGCGACCGACACGTCCTTGACGCCGCCCATCTCGGACTCCTGCGAGTCCATGATCTCGGCGACCCAGCCGTGCTTCTCGGCGTAACGCAGGTACATGCGCAGCAGGTCGGCGGCGAACAGCGCCGACTCGGCACCGCCCTCACCGGCCTTGATCTCGATGATGACGTCGCGGGAGTCGTCCGGGTCGCGCGGCAGCAGCAGCTCGGCGAGCTTCTCCTCCAGCTGCGGGATCCGCTCCCGCAGCGCGGTGGCCTCGGCGGCGAACTCCGGGTCGTCACCGGCGAGTTCCTCGGCGGCGGCCAGGTCCTCCTTGACGGTGTCGAGCTCGGCGTTGCACGCGGCGATGGGCGACAGTTCCGCGTATCGCCGCCCGACCCGGCGCGCGAGCGCGGCGTCGGCGTGGATGGACGGGTCGGCCAGCTGTTTCTCCAGCTCGGAATGTTCGGCGAGCAGCACGGCCAGTCGGTTGGAATCGGTTGCTTGGCTCATGTCGTTCGGACTCGTTTCGGATGGAGGTTGGATGGTGGAGGTCCGGCAACGAAGACGGCGCCCACCCCGACCTGTCGTACAGGTGGGTTGGGCGCCGTGAGCGAAGCTATTTGTCCTTCTTGGCCGCCTGAGCCTTGGCGTACTTCTTCTGGAAGCGGGCGACACGTCCGCCGGAGTCGAGGATGCGCTGCTTACCGGTGTAGAACGGGTGGCAGACGTTGCAGGTCTCGGCGTGGATCTTGCCGCCCTCCACCGTCGAGCGGGTGGTGAAGGTGTTGCCACAGGAGCAGGTGACCTCGGTGGTCACGTACGCCGGGTGAATATCGGGTTTCATGTCATCCTCTTGTCCTCGGTCGCCGGGTCGCCGCGCACGCGCAGCGTGAACCGGTACCGGATCGTGTATGGGTTTGGCCCTTGCGGCCGACGAAACATCTTAGCCCGCCGCGCTATTCCATCGGCGCTGGGACCTACGTGACCTCGGCGACCCCCGGCCGCCGCACCCGCACGGCCAGCCATTCCGGCGCGTGCCGTACCCGGTCGCGGGGCCGCCGCTCCACATCGACGCCGCACTCACTCCATCCCAGCACCCCGCCTCGCCGGGGTGGAGCGGCGGGGTCCTTGCCGGAGTTGCCGTTGACGACGTAGGCGACCCCGTCGCGCAGCCAGGCGGCGAACACGCCCGCGTGCCCGGCCACGTAGGCGCAGTCCTTGCCGGACGCCGCGACGAACCCGGCCAGCGCGGCTTCGAGCGCGGCGGCCTCGGCGCGGTCGAGCAGCTGGCTGGCCTGGTGGCCGGTCGGATCGTGGGGCGGGACGTGCCCGGCGACCACCACCGCCCGAACCCGATCGTCGGCGGCGGCCCGGTCGAGTTCGTCGCGCAGCCAGCCCAGCTGTTCGTCCCCAATGAACAGACTGGACGTGTCGAGCGTGACGAATCGGACGCCCCGATGCTCGAACCCGCGGCGAACCTCCCCGAACTCGGCCCGGAACGTCGCGATGTCACCCCCGGCGATCTCGTGGTTCCCGGGCAGATACACCCACGGCGGGCCCTCGGCCAGCTCCTCGTCCAGGATGCGCCGGGCCAGCGCGAGATCGGCGGGCGAACCTTCGTCGACGAAATCCCCGTTGACGAGCACCAGGTCGGGGTGGTGGGTCTTGATGTCGCGCAGCATGGCGCGAGCGGCGGCGACGAGCCCGTCGTCGGGACGGGCGGCGACGAACTGGGTGTCGGACAGGACGGCGAACCGCCAGGCGCGGTCGGTGACGCTATTGGTGAAGAGTGGACTGTCGACTTCAGCCCCACCGGTGTCACTCGGCGACGGAAAACCGAACAGCGGACCGTCGGCCGGACCGTCCGGGATGTCGACCTCGGGCGGGACCTCGGCGGTGATGCGGCCGAGACCGATGCGGCCGCGATACTGGCACCCGGGTCGGGTCTCGGCGAGATAGAACCCGCGCAGGACCAGGGGAAACACCACCCCGGGCGGGACGGGCATGTGGCACCACCGGCCGCCGCGCCACGTCAGCCGCTCGCCGCGCAGCACGATGCGGGTGCCTTCGGCGTCGCGGAAGTCCAGGCTCGGCAGCGCCCCGTTGTCGTCAGCGTCGACCCACGCGGCGAAACTCGTCGGCTGGCCGACGACGGCCACGGGCTCGGCGAGGTCGGCGTAGACGGCGCGGGTGGCGGTCGACGCGGTGAAGTCGTAGCCGATCCCGAGGTCGGCGTGCGGCTGCGCGTCAGCCTCGCGACCCAGCTGGCGGTTCGGCCGTTCGTGGCCTTGGCCGCGCGGCTCATCGTCCGCGACGAACGTTCGGGAGCCGCTGATGAGCTGGCCGGTCGCTCGTGCCGTGCGCAGCCGCCAGCTGGTGGCGGCGTCGGTGAGCGGCTCGGTTCGGGCGCCGATCGTGACGGCGACAGCGACGGATTGGCCGCCGAGCCGCGCGACGAGCCGGACCGCGCCGCTGTCGGCGCGGGCGGTCACTCGGATACCGTCCGGCTCAGCCGACACGTCAACCACGCGATGCTCGCCGCTGGTCCCGAGCTCGGCAGCAGCTCCCACAGCGGCAGCGGCGCGCGGCGGTTCGGCTTCGATCGCGACGTCGGCCAGCGCGAGCGGCGCCGCGAAGCCCGCCGCCGAGTGCGCCCGCAGCCGCACCACGCCGCTGTCGCCCGCCCCGCTCAACGTCACACGGCGCGGGGCGGCGGACAGCCAGGCGACAGCGCCGATCGCGGCCAGATCCATGGCCGCCATTGTTCAGGCTCGACACCGCCGACGGCCAGCCGGTCACGGCACGCGAAAAGGGGGCGGCCGAAGCCACCCCCTTGACCGGTATCGGCGACTAGTCGCTGTTACCGGGCGTGCTCTTGGCGATGTTCATCAGGAACTCCGCGTTGGTGCTGGACTTCTTGAGCCGGTCCAGCAGGAGCTCGATGCCCTGCTGCGACTCCAGCGAGGACAGCACCCGCCGCAGCTTGACCATGATGGCCGCCTCGTCGGGGCCCATCATGAGGTCGTCCTTGCGGGTCGAGGAGCGGTCGACGTCCACGGCCGGGTAGATGCGCTTCTCGGCGATCTTGCGGTCGAGGTGCAGCTCGGAGTTACCCGTGCCCTTGAACTCCTCGTAGATGACCGTGTCGCCCATGGAGCCGGTCTCGACCAGCGCGGTGGCGATGATGGTCAGCGAGCCGCCGTTCTCGATGTTGCGGGCCGCTCCCAGGAACTTCTTGGGCGGGTACAGCGCGGTGGAGTCGATACCGCCCGACAGGATCCGGCCCGAGGCGGGCGTG
Organism: Stackebrandtia nassauensis DSM 44728; assembly: GCF_000024545.1. Lineage (GTDB taxonomy): Bacteria > Actinomycetota > Actinomycetes > Mycobacteriales > Micromonosporaceae > Stackebrandtia > Stackebrandtia nassauensis. The sequence continues at coordinate 1,380,941 of NC_013947.1, read as the reverse complement.
GCGTTGTTGTACGCGCGGCCCAGCCGGGTGATCGAGTCGAGCAGGACGACGACGTCGTGACCGAGTTCCACCAGGCGCTTGGCGCGCTCGATGGACAGTTCGGCGACCGTGGTGTGGTCGGACGGGTGCCGGTCGAAGGTCGAGGAGATGACCTCGCCCTTGACCGAGCGCTGCATGTCGGTGACCTCTTCGGGCCGCTCGTCCACCAGCACCACCATCAGGTGGCACTCGGGGTTGTTGGCGGTGATCGCGTTGGCGATCGCCTGCAGCACCATCGTCTTACCGGCCTTGGGCGGCGACACGATCAGGGCGCGCTGGCCCTTGCCGATCGGCGTGACCAGGTCGATGATCCGGGTGGTCATCAGGTGCGCCTCGGTCTCCAGGCGCAGTCGCTGCTGCGGGTACAGCGGCGTGAGCTTGTAGAAGTCGGGCCGTTTGCGGGCCTGCTCCGGCTCGGTGCCGTTGACGGTGTCCAAACGCATCAGCGGGTTGTACTTCTCGCGGCGCTTGCCCCCGTTGTTGTTGTTGCCGCCGTCGTCCTCGCGCGGTGCCTTGACCATGCCGGTGACGGCGTCGCCGCGTCGCAGCCCGTACTTGCGCACCTGCGACATCGACACGTACACGTCGGTGGGCCCGGCCAGGTAGCCGGTGGTGCGCAGGAAGGCGTAGTTGTCGAGGATGTCGACGATTCCGGCCACCGGGACGAGGACGTCGTCCTCGTTGACCTGCGGCTCGTTGCGGTCGCGCCCCCGGGCCCGCCCCTGGTTGCGGTCGCCGCGATCGCCACGGTCGCCGCGGTCACGGTCGCGGTGACGACGGTTGCGGCGCCGTCCCTCGTCCTCGTTGTCGCCGCGTGGCGAGTTGTTCTTGGACCGGTTGTTCTGCCGGTCGCCGCGCTGTTCGCCGGTGTCGGCCTTGGCGCTGGACTCGGACTTGCCCCCCGATTCGGACTTGCCGCCCGTCTCGGTCTCGGCGGTGGTCTCGAACGGGCGCTGCCGCTCGCGGCGCTGCCGACGCTCGGTGGAGGCGGCGGCGTCCTCACGGGACTCCTGCGTTTCCTCGGTGACGGCGACGGTGGCCGTGGCCTGGGCGGTGGGCTCGGCTTCGGCGGCCACAACGGAGCGCCGGGGCTGGGGTGGGCCCGCCGAACGGGTGGCGCGGCGCGACTTGGACTCAGTCGCGGCGGGCGCCTTGTCTTCGGCGACGTCGACGTCGGGCAGGCTCGGCTGGGCGGAGTTGCTGTTCTGCCGGTCCTGAATGGCGGTGATCAGCTCACTCTTCCGCATCCGTCCAATGCTGGGGATTCCCAGGCTGTTGGCCAGTTGCTGCAATTCGGGCATCAACATCGATGCCATTCCGCTGCCGCCGCGTCGCCGCCGGGTGCCGGTGCTCGTGCTGGCTCCCGGTTCGGTTTCCGGCGTCGTGCCGGTAGTGTCGCTCAATGGATTCCTTCCCTCGAACTGCCGCGAAAACCTTTGCGCGGCTTCGGGTTTAGCTGCGTGCGGCACGTGTGATCATGATGAAGAAGAACAGTGTTCCGATTCCACGCCTTGCGAAAGGAAGGCTGGCCACTGTGTTGGCTTACACCGCACCGGTCATAAACCTGCCGTGAAAGACTCTGACGACCATTCCTGTCAGCATGAAAATCGGATCGGAGCTGCACTTACCCCGGAGAAGATCAGACGCGCACTGGTTGTGCCGCGGCTGTATTGCTCACAGCATAGTCAATGATCAACCGGACGGCAACACCTGGGGGGCGAGTCGCGGATCAATCCGGCGGGCCCCTTGTCCGACGGTGAGTTTTCGCAGCTCAAACCCCGGATATACCGGTGGATCGGGCGTGAACGCGAGCACGCTGGGACCGGCGCCGGAGATCATCGCGGGGATGCCCTCGTCGCGCAGTTGCGTCACCAACGCCGCGGTGTGGGGCATGGACGCGGCCCGGTAAGTCTGATGGAGACGATCGTCGGTGGCCTCCAGCAACAGCGACGCGTCCGTCGTGAAGGCACAAACAGCCAGTGCCGCCCGCGAAACATTGAAGGCCGCGTCGGCGTGTGAAACGCTCTTGGGCAGGGCTTTTCGTGCTATGACGGTGAACCCGTGTCCATCAGGGACATACACCACCGGCGACAGTCCGGAAACGACTTCGCGGCTGACGGCCCTGGCGGCGTCGCCGTCACTCCACGCGACCGTGAAGCCACCGAGCAGACACGGGGCCACATTGTCGGGGTGGCCCTCGATCCGGGAGGCGATGGCCAAAAGCCTCGCCGGATCGGGCGTGATTTGCGTCATGAGGTGTGCCGCGAGCGACACTCCCGCCACAATGGCCGCCGAGGACGATCCGAGCCCGCGGGCCTGCGGTATCGCGTTGCGGCAGTGGAGTTCGACCGACGGCGGGTGGCCGCCCAGCGCCTCGGCGGCGACGCGCAGACTGTGCGCCACCAGATGATCTTCAGTGGACGGTAGCGTGTCGGCGCCCTCGCCCTCGACGGTCACCCTCGTGCGGCCGGGTCTGGCGTCGACGACCCGGGCGGTCACCTCGTCGTATATGGACAGTGACAGTCCGAGGCTGTCGAAGCCGGGGCCCAGGTTGGCCGAGGTGGCGGGCACCCGCACGGTGACCGGGTCGCGGCTGTATTTCGACACGCGGTCACCTTACTTGTCGTCCTTTGGCCTGGGTTCGCGTCCGGCCTGTTTGAGGGCCAGGCGCAGCGCGTACTCGATCTGGGCGTTGACGCTGCGCAGCTCGTCGGCGGCCCACTTCGCCAGGGCGTCGTGGACCGCCGGATCGAGCCGGACGAGAACGTGCTTCCGCTCCGCCATCAGGAGTACAGCGAGCCGGTGTTGACGACGGGCTGGGTCTGGTGGTCGGAACACAGCACGACGAGCAGATTGGACACCATGGCGGCCTTGCGTTCCTCGTCGAGGCTGACCAGGCCGCGTTCGGCGATGCCGTCCAGTGCCAGGTCGACCATGCCGACGGCTCCCTCCACGATGCGTTTGCGGGCCGAGACCACGGCGTTGGCCTGCTGGCGGCGCAGCATCGCCTGGGCGATCTCGGGCGCGTAGGCCAGGTGGGTGATGCGGGTCTCGATGATCTCCAGCCCGGCGGTGTCGACGCGTTCGCGCAGTTCCTGGGTCAGTTCCTCGGCGACCTGGTAACCGTCGCGCAGGCTCATCCGGTCGGTGTCGTGGTTGTCGTAGGGATAGCAGGTGGCCAGGTGCCGCACCGCCGACTCCGCCTGTATGGCCACATAGGAAAGGTAGCTGTCGACCGCGAACACGGCCTTGGCGGCGTCGGTGACCTTCCACACGATGACCGCCGCGATCTCGACCGGATTGCCGTCGGCGTCGTTGACCTTGGCGTTGTCGGTCTCGAAGTTGCGCACCCGTTTGCTGACGGTCTGGCGGTCCGACAGCGGGATGGTCAGCCACAGTCCCGGCGTCTCGATGGTGCCCAGGTAGCGGCCGAAGAACTGCACGACCTTGGCCTCGTTGGGGTTGACGATGACCAGCCCCGTCAGCAACAGGAGCAGCAGCACGCCGACGACGGCCACGAGCGTGATCAGCGCGCCGCTGACGTCGGGTACCTGGTAGACGATGGCGGCGGCCCCGACGAGCAGATAGACCACGAATGCGGCCAGGGCGACGAACCCCTGGACCCGAAACGCCCGTCGTTCCATGACTTTCTCCTTGGGATATTGAAGTGATATCACTATGATACACAGGCGTCGGGCGGCTTCGCGACCACGACTGCGGTTCACGACCGGCGGGTATGGTCTCGGCATGCCTACCGCCGCCGACGTCCGCGACTCCATGTTGAGCCTGGACGGCACCGACGACCTGGATCCGTTGCTGCGACGGGCGCGCAGCGCCCGGTTCGTCCTCATCGGAGAGGCCAGCCACGGCGGCCACGAGTACTACGCCTGGCGGGCGGCCATCACCCGGCGCCTCATCGCCGAGCACGGATTCTCCTTTGTGGCCGTCGAGGGCGACGGCCCCGACTGCCGTCGCGTGGACGCCAGCGTGCGCTCCGACTCGGCGGCCGACCCCGGCGACGTCCTGGAGGGCCAGCGCGGCTGGCCCAGCTGGCTGTGGGCCAACGAGGAGACGATCGAGTTCTGCCGCTGGCTGCGCCAACACAACGCCGAACTGCCGCACCGGCAGCGGGTCGGCTGGTACGGCCTGGACGCACACCCGCTGCACGCCTCCATCCGCACGGTCGTGGACTACCTGCGCGACAACGCTCCCGACTATGTGGACACCGCGCTGGGCGTGCACGGCCGCGGCAAGCCGCTGGTCCCCGCCGAACACCTGGAATCGGTCACCGAACTGCTGACCCGCGTGCACGAGGCCGACGCCCCCGACGACGAATACGCCGCCCAGGACGCCAAACTGCGGGCCGGGGCCGAGGGCTACTACAACGCGATGCTGACCGGCGGCAGCTTCGGCTGGAACACCCGGGTCGCCCACATGGTCGCGGTCCTTGAGGACCTGGCCGACCACCACGGGCCCAACGCGCGCGCCGTGGTGTGGGCGCACAACACCCACGTCGGCGACGCCCGCGCCACCGCCATGGCCGAACGCGGCGAACACAACCTGGGCGAGTTCATGAAGGACCGGCACGGCGTCACCGACGTGTTCACCGTCGGCTTCGCCGGTGGCCAGGGCGAGGTCATCGCGGTCCCGGTGCGGGGTGAGCCGATGCGCGTCATGCCGGTGCCGCCGCCGCGCCCCGGTTCACTGGAGGCGCTGCTGGCCGACAGCGGCACCGAACGCGGTCTGATCTTTGTAGACGAACACGAGTGGGCGCGCGAGAAACGCGACCAGCGCGCCATCGGCGTCGTCCACGACGACACCGACGACGACCACTGGGTTCCCACGGTGGCCGCCGAACGCTACAACGCGCTGTGCTGGTTCGCGGCCACGACACCGGTACGGGCAGTCCACCTCGACGAAGCCCGTCGCGGCGAACTGCCCGTCCTACGCTGAGACCGTTACGCGGCCTCGACGATCATCCCGGCGCCGACGGTGCGGTTGGTGCCCTCGTCGATGACGATGAACCCGCCGGTGGCGCGGTTGCGGCGGTACGGGTCGCACAGCAGCGGCACCGTGGTGCGCAGCGTGACCCGGCCGATCTCGTTGAGGGTCAGGCCGTCGGCCGACTCGTCGCGGTGCAGGGTGTTGACGTCCAGCCGGTAGTGCAGGTCCTTGACGAGCCCGCGCGCCGCCCTCGTGGTGTGCGCGATGGCGTACTTGCGTCCCGGCTGCAACGGCTGCTTCTCGTCCATCCAGCAGATCATCGCCTCGACGTCCTGCGCCACCCTCGGCGCGTTGTTCGGACGGCAGATCAGGTCGCCGCGCGACACGTCCAACTCGTCGGCCAGCCGCACCGTCACCGACATCGGCGGGAACGCCTGCTCGACAGGCCCGTCGGCGGTGTCGATACCGGCGATCGTGGTGGTGAAGCCCGAGGGCAGCACCATCACCTCGTCACCGGGTTTCAGGACGCCCGAGGCGACCTGACCGGCGTAGCCGCGGTAGTCGTGGTTGGAGTTGGAGTGCGGCCGGATCACGTGCTGCACCGGGAACCTGGCGTCCACCAGGTTGCGGTCGGACGCGATGTGGACGCTCTCCAGGTGGTGCAGCAGCGACGTGCCCTCGAACCACGGCATCTTGTCCGAGCGCGACACCACGTTGTCGCCCGCCAGGGCCGACACCGGGATGATCGTCAGGTCGGGGATGTCGAGTTTGGTGGCGAACGCGGTGAACTCGGAGGCGATCTTCTCGAAGACCTCCTGCGAGTAGTCCACCAGGTCCATCTTGTTGACGCACAACACCAGGTGCGGCACCCGCAGCAGCGAGCACAGGAACGCGTGCCGCCGCGACTGCTCGACCAGGCCCTTGCGGGCGTCGACGAGGATCAGCGCCAGGTCGGCGGTGGAAGCACCGGTGACCATGTTGCGGGTGTACTGGGTGTGTCCGGGGGTGTCGGCGATGATGAACTTGCGCCGCGGGGTCGCGAAGTACCGGTAGGCCACGTCGATGGTGATGCCCTGTTCCCGTTCGGAACGCAGGCCGTCGGTCAAGAGCGCCAGGTCGGTGTAGTCGTCGCCGCGGGCCTTCGAGACCGACTCCACCGCCTCCAGCTGGTCCTCGAAGATGGTCTTGGTGTCGTACAGCAGCCGTCCGATCAACGTGGACTTTCCGTCGTCGACGCTGCCGGCGGTCGCGAACCGCAGCATTTCGGTGGTTTCGTTCATCTCTAGAAATACCCTTCCCGTTTGCGGTCTTCCATGGCCGCCTCGCTGACCCGGTCGTCGCCACGGGTGGCGCCGCGCTCGGTGATGCGGGTGGCGGCGACCTCGGCGATGACGTCGGCGGCGTTGGCGGCGTCGGATTCGACCGCGGCGGTGCACGAGGCGTCGCCGACGGTGCGGTACCGGACCCGTTTGACGACCGTGGTCTCGGTCTCCTTGGGCTGGATGAACTCGTTGACCGCGTAAAGCATCCCGTCGCGCTCCACGACCTCGCGGTCGTGCGCGTAGTAGATCGACGGCAGCGGGATGTCCTGCTCGTCGATGTAGTGCCAGATGTCCAGTTCGGTCCAGTTCGACAGCGGGAACACCCGGATCGACTCGCCCGGGTGGGTACGACCGTTGTACAGCGACCACAGCTCCGGGCGCTGGTTCTTCGGGTCCCACTGGCCGAACTCGTCGCGGAACGAGAACACCCGTTCCTTGGCGCGGGCCTTCTCCTCGTCCCGACGCGCTCCTCCGAACAGCGCGTTGAAACGGTACTTCTCGACGGCGTCCAGCAGTACCGGCGTCTGGATCCGGTTGCGCATACCGTCGGGTGGTTCCACGACCTTCCCGGCGGCGATGGCGTCCGGCACCGACGCCACCAGCAGTTCGATCTCCAGGTCCCGGACCCGGTTGTCCCGGTATTCGAGAACCTCGGCGAAGTTGTGCCCGGTGTCGACGTGCATGACCGGGAACGGGATCGGTGCTGGCGCGAACGCCTTGGCCGCCAGGTGCAGCATGACGACCGAGTCCTTGCCGCCGGAGAACAGCAGCACGGGACGCTCGCAGGTGGCCACCACCTCGCGGAAAATGTAGATACTTTCGGCTTCCAATGCGTCAAGATGACTGACGCGATAGTCGCAATCGCTCATCGGCCCCTCCTTTGATGAATTGGTTGATCGAGCCTTGAGTGGGTAACGGGTGTAACCGGACTGCGGCGATGCCCTTGAGGATCAACGCTGACAATTCAGGGCGACATACCACCAGATCCGACAGTTTTGGGTCCGAGTTGTTGTAAGTCAAGTCGGTTCCGTCAATGCGGGAGGTGTGCAGTCCCGCGGCCCGCGCCACCGCCACCGGTGCCGCGGAATCCCACTCGTACTGCCCCCCGGCGTGTACGTACGCGTCGACCTTGCCGGTGATGACCGCCGCGGTCTTGGCTCCGGCCGAACCCATCGGCACCAGTTCGGCGTCGATCACCTCGGCCAGTGCGGTCAGGAATGCCGCCGGACGCGACCGGCTCACCACCATCCGGATCCGCCCTTGCGGCGGCAGCGGTGTCGGTGGCGCGTCGGCGCCCAGAACGGTGTCCTGGGCGGGCAGCGCGACGGCTCCGGCGGACAGCGTGCCGCGTTCCCACAGCGCCACGTGTACCGCCCAGTCGTCGCGACCGGCCTCGGCGTACTCACGGGTGCCGTCGAGCGGATCGACGATCCATACCCGTTCGGCGTTGAGCCGGGACGCGCCGGTGCGTCCTTGCTCCCCCTTGCCCTCTTCGCTGAGTATCGCGTCGCCGGGCCGGAATTCGGCCAGCGCGGACATCAGGAACTCATGGGCGCGTTGGTCTCCCTCGCGGCGCAGCACGGTGGCGTCACCGAATCCGAGTTTGTCCCGCAGCAGCAACAATTCCTGCCCCGCCTGCTGAGCGAGGCTCCGCGCTAGCGCGGCATCCGATTGGTCCAGCATCGAGGACAAATCTAGCCTGTGCTGAATCTAATACGCACCGGACGAACGGAGGACGGCCGTGCACGTCCGGGCCAGGATCACCAAGTCCAAGGACAGCGACCAGTGCTCGACGTACCGCAAGTCCAGCCGTACGGCTTCCTCCCATGGAAGATCGGACCTACCCGATATCTGCCAAAGGCCGGTCAAGCCTGGCTTAACGGCCAGTCGTCGACGCATTTCCTCCGGGTAACGCTCCACTTCGCTCTCCAATGGGGGCCTTGGCCCCACAAGAGACATTTCGCCCCGGACCACATTCCACAACTGCGGCAACTCATCCAGCGAATAACGCCGCAACACCCGACCCACCCGGGTCACCCGGGGATCCTCGCGCATCTTGAACAGCACCGCGTCGGATTCGTTGAGGTGCGCCAGTTGCGCCAGCCGCGCCTCGGCGTCGGTGTACATGGTGCGGAACTTCAGGATCGGGAACGCGTAGCCGTCCCGGCCGATGCGCTGCTGCCGGAACAGCACCGGCCCCGGGCTCGACAGCCGCACCGCCAACGCCACCGCGCCCAGCAGCGGCGCGAACAGACCCAGCAGCGCCAGCGCGCCCACCCGGTCGAAGACCTCCTTGACGATCCGGCTGCCGCCGGTCAACCGGGCGTGCTCCACATGCAGCATCGGCAGACCGTCCACGGGCCGCACCGTGGTGCGCGCCCCCGCGACGTCCACAAGGGCGCTGGCGACGATCAGGTCGGTGTCGCCGCGTTCCAGGTTCCACGCCAGTTTCCGCAACCGGGCACCGTCCAGTTCGGGACACGACAACACGATCACGGTGTCGGCACGTCCGGCCGCGACCGCGTGCCCGACGGCGTCGAAGTCGCCGTACACCTTCGCGTCGCAGTCCAGGAACGGACCGGCGGCCCGGCCCTCGGGCAGGCAGGCGCCCACCACGTTCAGGCCGTGGAAGTGCTCGCGCCGCAACTGCCGCGCCAGCGCCGCCACCGGCGCCTCGTGTCCGATCAGGACCACCCGCCGGACGCACCGGCCCCGGGTGCGCACCGCGTGCAGCCACTGCCGCCACAAAAACCGCGACACCATCGAACCCACCACCGCCACCGGCAACGCGATCAGCACGTACGCCCGCGAGGTCGGCAACTCCAGCCCGTACGACACCACCGCGACCAGGGCCGTGACCGTGATCCCCGCGCGCACCACCCGCTGGTACTCGTCGGTGCCCACGAACAGGAACCGGGCCTCGAAGGCACCGCTCATCGCCACCGCCGTCAACCACAGCGCGGGCAGCACCGCCACCATCGCCAGATAGACCAGGTTGTACTGCGAGACCTCACCGAACCGCGCCGCGAACGCGGCCCCCGCACCCACGACACCGGCCAACACGTCCCCGCACACCAAACCGGTCACATACCGCCGCTGCCACCCCGGCGGTCCACCATGGTGCCGCGGCGGCGCCGATACCCGTCTTTCGTCAACCCCTGCGACCATTGCCATCCCCTGCCAAGTCACCCACCTGTCACCAGACTTAACGGCGAAAGCGACCCAACGTAACGGGGATACCACGAAATATAAGGAAATATAAGGACAGTGCGTGGAACTTGTTCTGCGCCTTGACAAGCCCGGACTCCACCACTTCGGACACCGCGTCGGCGGTCAGGTCGACGAACAGCGGCAGTTCCTTCTTCTCGGCCGGGGAGAAGTCCCGCAACACGAACGCGGCCGGATCAATCCGGCCCGGCGGCCGCCCGATCCCGAACCGGGCCCGCACATACCCCTTGTCCCCCAAAGCCTGCGACGTGGACTTCAAGCCATTGTGGCCGTTCTCGCCGCCCCCGGCCTTCAACCGCACCACCCCGTACGGCAGATCCAGCTCGTCATGGACCACGATGATCCGCTCGGCCGGAACCTTGAAGAACACCGCCAACGGCGCCACAGCCTGCCCCGACACGTTCATGTACGTCAACGGCTTGACCAGGATCACCTGCGGCCCACCGATAGACAGCCGCCCCTGGCACACCTCGGCCCGCACCTTGGCGGCCCGCTTCATGGAACCGCCGACCCGCTCCGCGAGCAGGTCGGCGACCATGAATCCAACATTGTGCCGGTTCCCCGCGTACTTGGGCCCCGGGTTGCCCAGGCCCACGATCAGATACGGAGAATCGGCCACGAGAACTACTCGCTCTTCTCGCCTTCGGCCGCCTCGGCGGCGTCCTCACCCTCGGACTCGCCCTCCGGCTCAGCCTCGGCGCGCGGCTGGGTGTGGGTCACCAGCACGGTCTCGGGGTCGGAGACCAGGGTGGTCCCCGAAGGCAGGTTCACGGCGGCGGCGGTGATGTTCGAGCCGACCTCCATACCCTCGATCGACAACTCGACACTCTCGGGGATCGCGGTCGCGTCGGCCTCCACGGTCAGGGTGTCCAGGTTGTGCACGATCAGGCCGCCCTTCTCGGGCTCACCGGTGAAGTCGATGCGAACCTCGACGGTGACCTTCTCGCCCTTGCGGACCAGCAGCAGGTCGACGTGCTCGATGGTGTCCTTGATGGGATCGCGCTGCAGGGCCTTCGGCAGCGCCAGTTCGGTCGTGCCGTCCGTGATCTCCACCGACACCAGCTGGTTCAGGCCACCACGACGGATGACCGCGGCGAACTCACGCGCCGGCAACGACAGGTGCTTCGGCTTCTCACCGTGACCGTACAAAACGGCAGGAATCTTGCCCGCCCGGCGCGTACGGCGCGCGCCACCCTTGCCGAACTCAGTACGGGGCTCGGCGCTAATACGGACCTCGGACACAGAAAAACTCCAATTGTTTCGTTCGCGGAAAAGATGTCTGGCGCTCAACGCGAGGCGGCGTGGCGCCGGAATGGCCGGCAACCGGAGAACCTGCGTCGATAACGGCGCGCATGCGCGCCCTCGCCGTGGCAACCGCAGTAGTTTACACGGTCGTTAGACGTTCGGCCCAACCGGTCCTAGGACAGACCACCGAACAGAGTCGTCACCGAGCCGTCCACGAACACCTCGGAGATCGCCTTGGCCACCAACGGCGCGATCGACAACACCGTCAACTTCTCCAACGACGCCCCCGGCGGCAACGGCAGCGTGTTCGTCACCACCACCTCGCTGGCCGGAGCCTTGTCCAGGCGCTCCAACGCCGGCTCCGAGAAGATCGGGTGCGTCGCCCCGATCACCACGTCGGCGGCACCCGCCGAATCCAAAAGCTCCGCCGCCCGACAGATCGTGCCACCGGTGTCGATCATGTCGTCCACCAGCAGACACACCCGCCCCTCGATGTCACCCACGACCCGGTTGGCGACAACCTCATTGGGCCGCAACGGGTCCCGCGACTTGTGGACGAACGCCAACGGCACCCCGCCCATCCGGTCGGCCCACCGCTCGGCCACCCGCACCCGACCCGCGTCCGGAGCCACGACCGCCAACGGCCGCCCCGCGTACTTCTGCTCCATATACGAAGCCAGGGTCTCCATCGCGAACAAGTGATCAACCGGTCCGTCGAAGAAACCCTGGATCTGAGCCGTGTGCAGATCAACCGTCAGAATCCGGTCCGCACCCGCCGTCTTGAGCAGATCGGCCACCAGCCGCGCCGAGATCGGCTCCCGCCCCCGGTGCTTCTTGTCCTGCCGCGCGTACGGATAGAACGGCAACACCACCGTGATCCGCTTCGCCGACCCGCGCTTCAACGCGTCCACCATGATCAGCGTCTCCATCAACCACCGGTTGATCGGCGCCGACATCGACTGCACCACGAAGGCGTCGCAACCACGCACCGACTCCCGATACCGCACGAACAGCTCGCCATTGGCGAACGCGTACGCGTCAGTGGGGGTCGGAGCCACCCCCAGATGCTCACCGATCTCCTCCGCCAGCTCGGGAAAAGCCCGACCGGAGAACAACATCAGACTCTTCGGATTCGCAGCCGAAATGCTGGCCATGACGCGCACACCTTTGAAATCGCGACCCAACAGGAGACGTCCTCAGTCTTGCCCAAAACCCACGGCGACGGAGCCAGACGCCCCGCCGGATGTGGAATTGATCTCCGAACTAGTCACCGGACTGGTGCTTTTGTGCGGCCTTGTCCGTCTTCGTCCCCGCCCGACGCTTCGCCACCCAACCGTCAGAGTTGTGCTGCCGCCCCCGAGCCACGCCCAACGACCCCGGCGGCACCGACTTCGTCACCGCACTGCCCGCCGCCACATAGGAACCGTCCGACACCGTCACCGGCGCCACCAGAACCGAATTCGACCCCACGAACACCGCCTCCCCCACCTCGGTGTGGTGCTTGGCCACCCCGTCGTAGTTCGCCACGATCGTGCCCGCACCCAGATTCGCGTCCGCCCCGATCGAGGCATCCCCCACATACGACAGATGCGGCACCTTCGCACCCGGACCCACCGTCGACTGCTTCACCTCCACGAACGTCCCCACCTTCGACGCGTTCTCCAACCGCGCCCCCGGCCGCAGATACGCGAACGGCCCCACACTCACACCCGCACCGACCCGGGCACCCACACAGTGCGTCCGCACCAGCGAAGCACGCTGCCCCACCTCGGTGTCCACAATCGTCGAATCCGGGCCGATCTCCGCCCCCGAACCCACCGACGTCGCACCCCGCAACTGCACCCCCGGCCGGATCGTCACATCCGGCTCGATCGACACCGTCGCATCGATCAACGTCGACGCCGGATCGTCCAAAGTCACCCCCGAACGCATGACCGCCACATTGATCCGATCCCGCATGATCGCCTGCAACTGCGCCAACTGCGCCCGGTCATTCGCCCCCAACGTGTCATCCACGTCCGCGGCCGTGTGAGTACCCACCCGACTCCCGTCGGCGCGCAGCATCCCCAACACGTCCGTCAAATACTCCTCCCCCTGATCGTTGTCCCCCTTCAAAAGCCCCAACTTCTCCCGCAACGCCGAAGCCTCGAACGCGTAAATCCCCGAATTGATCTCACTGATCGCCCGCTGCTCCTCCGTAGCGTCGCGAAACTCCACAATCGCCTCGAACTCCCCATCCGAACCCCGCACGATCCGCCCCAAAGCCGCCGGATCATCCACCACCGCCGTCAACACCGAAGCCGCGTTCCCCGACGCCTCATGCGCCTCCATGAACGCCGACAACGTCTCCGACGTCAACAACGGCGTATCCCCGTACAAGACCACGACGGTGCCCTCCAACTCCCCCGCCGCGTCCATGGCCGTGCGCACCGCGTGCCCCGTCCCCAACTGCTCCGCCTGCAACACCGACTCCGCCCCCGGCGCCACATGAGCCACATGAGCCGAAACCTCATCGGCCTTGTGCCCCACCACCACGAACGTCCGCTGCGCCCCCAAAACCCCAGCGGCGTGCAACACATGCCCCACCAGCGAACGCCCCAGCATCGGCATCACACACTTCGGCAGCGCCGACTTCATGCGCTTACCCTCACCGGCTGCCAGAACGATGACCGAACGCTGAGCACTCACGATGGGACTCCCTTGGGTACGACTACACGGTGTGGGTCATCGTAACGAGAGGCGCTTAAGGAAGGGCTAGCAGCGGTTCGCCGAATGATTCGAAGCCAGGATGCAGGACTCGAACCCAGAGAGTGGATTGAGAGGAATGTCTGGTTCGGCGCGTTTGCGCTGGTCAGAGCCGTAAAGCTCCCGGGGAAGGATTCGAACCCTCACCGAACATCTCCAAAGGATGCCGTGCTGCCGTTACACTACCCGGGATTATTGGGCACGAACCCGACATTTCGCCAAAGACTCGAACCCAAGCGTTGCCTAGGCTACCGTCCCCCAATCGGCGCTCGCATCCGACATACCCGCCATCGCGGCTATCGCCAGATTCTCGATATACCAGTAAAGATCTGCGGACTTGCGAACTCTGATCACGAGACAACCGTGATAGTTGGAGCCGACGTTCTTGCGCACCGTTTTCGGATTGTGCTTCTTCCACAGTGTCGGCATGAAGTCGTCAATGCTGATCCGGAGTTCACGACACCAGAATGCTTTGGCCTTCTCGTCATCGGCGGACTCGTGAATATCGATACGAAACGCCAGGCTTCCATATGAGATCGGAACGATCTCAAGGAATCGAAGAAACAGACGGAGAAGTCTGGGATCCGTGTTCGTGAAGGTAACGTTGGGCGTGGTTGAACGCCATGGCTTTACCTTCGCCCCTTCACACCAGTACGCGATTGCGCCACTGACAAGAGTGACCTTTGCATCGAACGGCCCTACCTCAGCGCTCAATTGCGCTTGCTGTTTCTTGCACGCTGCTCGTCGAGCCTCTTGCCTTCGGGCGGCGACTTCAGACCGAATGGCACGGGCGCGAGGAGACCAGCCAGGAGCCGGAACATTGTCGGTCGACACGTCACGTGTCCATAGCGAGACCGAGCTCTTAGAGACTTTCAGCGCCTCAACGATCTCGTCGTAAGTACGGCCTTCAGCGCGCATCTGCCGCGCCATGTCCCGCAAGCGATCTTTCGCATTGGGACGCTTAGTCCACTCTGGCGGTGGAACGTTCTTAAGCCAGGCGTCCAAGTTGTTGTTGCCGACTCGCAGCTTGTCGCGAATCTGTTGCCTCGACAATCCCTCCTCAGTGCGAAGCCTCCGTGCTTCGGCAGCGCGTGGGTCCTGGTACTGCATGTCTTCCCCTTGTGCGTTGGTGTCCTCCCTTCACCCGCGCTCGAACCTACCCAGTAGGTACGACATTGCGTGACGACGCGAAAACCGGGGCCGCACACGATGTGCGACCCCGGTCCGATGTCCGGTTGTCCTATTTAGCCAGGAACGGTCCGGCGCTCTCGACGACGTTGATGAGCAGCTGCGGCGCGACGCCCAGCAGGATCGTCGCGACGACGCCGACGGTCACGGCGGCTCCGGTCGCGAAGCTGGGGATGGACACCGCTGGTGCGTCCTCGACGGGTTCGTTGAGCCACAGCAGGACCACGACCTTCAGGTACGGGAAGGCGAGGATGACGCTGGACAGCACACCGACGATGACCAGCCCGGTGTTCCCGGCCGACAGCGCGGAGGAGAACACTTCGAACTTGGCCGCGAATCCCGATGTGAGTGGGATTCCGGCGAAGGCGAGCATGAGGACGGTGAAGATGACGGCGAAGCGGGGTGAGCGTTTCGCGAGTCCGGCCCAGCGGGACAGGTGGGTGGCCTCGCCGTCGGCGTCGCGGACCAGGGTGACGATGGCGAACGCGGCCAGGACGGTGAAGCCGTAGGCGGCCAGGTAGAACATGGTGGCGCCGGTGGCCTGGTCGAGGGCGATGACGCCGACGAGGAGGTAGCCGGCGTTGGCGATGGACGAGTAGGCCAGCAGTCGTTTGATGTCGGTCTGGGTGACGGCCAGGATGGCGCCCACGACCATGGTGGCGATGGCCACGGCGGTCAGCAGGGGTTCCCATTCCCACAGCAGGCTGGTGCGGTTGGGGTCGCCGGCGTTGCCGAAGGCGACGTTGAAGACGCGCAGCAGGCCGCCGAAGGCCGCGACCTTGGTGCAGGCGGCCATGAGGGCGGTGATGGGTGTGGGTGCTCCGGTGTAGACGTCGGGGGTCCACACGTGGAACGGGACGGCGGCGGCCTTGAAGAGCAGGCCGACGGTGAGCATCGCGAGTCCGGCCAGCAGCAGGACTTCGGCGTTGTCGGAGTCGAGGATGGCGGCGTTGATGTCGGTCAGCTGGACGCTTTCGGCGTAGCCGTAGAGGAGGGCGACGCCGTAGACGAAGAACGCGGACGCGAACGCGCCGAGCAGGAAGTACTTCATGGCCGATTCCTGGGACAGGAGTCGGCGGCGGCGGGCCAGGCCGCACAGCAGGTACAGCGGGAGTGAGAAGACTTCCAGGGCCACGAACATGGTGAGCAGGTCCCCGGCGGTGCAGAACAGCATCATGCCGCCGATGGAGAACAGCGTCAGCGGGAAGACCTCGGAGGCGCCGGGTTCGCGGGACTGTTGGGCGTCGGCCTTGGAGTCGGCGGTGACGGCGGCGTGGGCGACGAATGCGCCGCCGGGTGCGATGCGGCGTTCGGCGATCAGCAGGGTGGAGACGATGCCGAGCACGAGGATGGTGCCGGACAGGAACAGGCCGGGTCCGTCGATGACGACGGCGTCGACGCGGGCGCCGTCCTTCGTGGTGAAGACGGGGGCGTTCTTGCCGATGTTGGCGATGACCGCGATCAGGCCCGCCACGAGGGTGAGCAGGGTGAGTGGCACCTGGATGGGGTACCGGAGCCTGCGGGGGGCGATGGCCTCGACGAGGATGCCGACGCAGGCCGCGCCCAAGACGATGAGCAGCGGTGACAGGGCCGCGTAGTCGATGTTGGGCAGTTGGATGTCGTTCACTTGTTCTCTCCCGTTGCGGCCTGGTCTGCGGAACCGGTGACGCCGACGCTGTCAAGGGTGTGTTCGACGGCGGGGTTGATGACGTCGAGGACGGGTTGCGGGTATACGCCGAGGGCGAGGATCCCGACGATCAGGGGAGCCACGACGAGTTTCTCGCGGAGGTTGAGGTCGCGTTTCATGGCCGGGACGCCGTCGAGTTTGACGTTGACGGTGCCCTGCATGGTCCGCTGGTACATCCACAGGACGTAGGCGGCGGCCAGGATGACGCCGAGGGTGGCGATGACGGCGACGGGTTTGTTGGCGCTGTAGGTGCCCAGGAGGATCAGGAACTCGGACACGAACGGCGCGGTGCCGGGCAGTGCCAGCGAGGCGAGTCCGGCGATGAAGAAGGTGCCGGCCAGCAGGGGCAGCGTCTTTCCGGCGCCGCCGAAGTCGGCGATGTCGCTGGAGCCGCGGCGGGTGGCGAGCATGCCCACGACGATGAACAGCAGGCCGGTGGCCAGGCCGTGGTTGACCATGTAGAGGACGGCGCCGGAGGCGGATTCGGTGGTGAAGGCGAAGATGCCGACGCCGATGAATCCGAAGTGGGCGATGGACGTGTAGGCGACGAGGCGCCGCAGGTCCTTTTGTCCGATGGCGACCAGGGCGCCGTAGATGACGCCGACCAGGGCCAGTGCGATGGCCAGTGGTGCGAACAGCTGGCTGGCGTCGGGGAACAGCGGCAGGCAGTAGCGCAGGATCGCGAAGGTGCCGATCTTGTCCATGACGCCGACGAGCAGCGCGGCGATCCCGGCGGGGGCGGCGCCACCGGCGTCGGGAAGCCAGGTGTGGAACGGGAAGAACGGCGCCTTGATGGCGAAGGCGATGAAGAAGCCGAGGAACAGCCAGTTCTGGAGGGTGCCTTCGGCGATGGAGTGTTTGCCGTCGGTGAGGGTGGCGAAGTCGAAGACGCCGCCGGTGGTGACCCACAGGCCGATGATGGCGGCCAGCAGCACCATGCCGCCCAGCAGTGAGTAGAGGAAGAACTTCACCGCGGCGTACTGGCGGCGTTTGCCGCCGTAGGAGCCGATGAGGAAGTACATCGGCACCAGCATCACTTCGAAGAAGATGTAGAACAGCAGCACGTTCGTGGAGATGAAGGTGCCGATCATGGTGGCCTGGAGGGCCAGGATGAGGGCGAAGAACGTGGGCTGGTTGCGCTTGTGGGCGTCGTTCCAGCTGGCGAGGATGACGATGGGGGTGAGCAGCGCGGTCAGGGCGAGCATGACCAGGGCGATGCCGTCCATGCCGAAGCTGAGGTTGAGGCCCCAGGCGGGTACCCAGGAGTAGTGCTCGGTCAGCTGCATCCCGGTGTCGCCGGTGTCGTACGACGCCCAGGCGCCGACGGTGATGGCGGCGACCGCCAGCGAGAAACCGAGCGCGATGGCCTTGGCTTGCTTCGGTTTGCCCTTGGGCACGGAGGCGGTGATGAGGGCGCCGATGAGCGGCACCACGATCACGGCCGACAGGTATGGGAACGAGTTCACCCGAATGTCACCACCAACAAGGCCGCCACGACGACGACGGCACCGGACAATATGGACAAGGCGTAGCTGCGGACGAATCCGGTCTGGGTGCGGCGCAGTCGGGCTGAGCCGCCCCCGATCGCGGCGGCGAGGCCGTTGACGATGCCGTCGACGCCGCGGTTGTCGACCCACACCAGTGCGCGGGTGAGGAGTCGTCCGGGTAGTTCGAAGACCAGCTCGTTGAAGCGGTCGGCGTACAGGTTGGCGCGGGCGGCGCGCACGATCTGGGTGCGGGCCGGTTGTTCCTGTAGTGCGGTGCCGCGGCCGAACAGCAGGATCGCGACGGCGACGCCGACGGCGACGACGGCCATGGTCAGGCCGGTGACGGCGCCGTGCCCGAGTTTGCCGTGGGCTTCCTCGTGTTCACCGAAGATGGGGGTCAGCCATTCGACGACGCTGGTCTTCATGAGGAAACCGGCGGCGATGGAGCCGAATGCCAGCAGCACCAGTGGTATCCACATGATGGGTGGCGACTCGTGCGGGTGCTTGATGTCCTCGGTCCAGCGTTTCTTGCCGTGGAAGGTGAGGACGAACAGCCGGGTCATGTAGAAGGCGGTCAGTCCGGCGCCCAGCAGCGCGGCGGAGCCGAACAGCCAGCCCTGCCAGCCTTCGCGGTTGAACGCGGCCAGGATGATCGGGTCCTTGGTGAAGAAGCCCGACAGCGGCGGCAGGCCGATGATGGCCAGGTAGCCGAGGCCGAAGGTGACCCAGGTGATCTTCATGTGTTTCCACAGTCCGCCGAAGCGGCGGATGTCGACCTGGTCGTTCATGCCGTGCATGACGGATCCGGCGCCCAGGAACAGTCCGGCCTTGAAGAAGCCGTGGGCGAGCAGGTGGATGATGCCCAGCGCGTAGGCGCCGCCGCCGAGTCCCACGGCCAGGAACATGTAGCCGATCTGGGAGACGGTGGAGTAGGCAAGGACCCGTTTGATGTCGTCCTTGGCGCAGCCGATGACGCATCCGATGAGGAGGGTCAGGGCGCCGATGGACACCACGACGAGTTCGGCGGTGGCGTTGGCGTTGAAGATCGGGTTGGAGCGGGCGATCAGGTAGACGCCCGCGGTGACCATGGTGGCGGCGTGGATCAGTGCCGAGACCGGGGTGGGGCCTTCCATGGCGTCGGGGAGCCAGGCCTGGAGTGGGAACTGGCCGGACTTGCCGCAGGCGCCCAGGAGCAGGAACAGTCCGATGGCGAGGGTGATGCCGGTGGACATTCCGGAGACGCCGTTGAAGACGGTGTCGAAGTCGGTGGAGCCGATGGTGGCGAACATGGCGAAGATCGCCAGCAGGAACCCGGCGTCGCCGACGCGGTTCATGATGAACGCCTTCTTGCCGGCGGTGGCCGCGGACGGCTTGGTGTACCAGAAGGAGATCAGCAGGTACGAGGCCAGACCGACGCCTTCCCAGCCGACGAAGGTCATCACGTAGTTGTTGCCGAGCACCAAGAGCAGCATGGCGGCGGCGAACAGGTTGAAGAACGCGAAGAAGCGTCGGCGGCCCTCGTCGTGGGACATGTAGCCGACGGCGTAGACGTGGATGAGGAATCCGACGCCGGTGATGAGCAGTACGAACACCGCTGACAGCGGGTCGAACAGCAGTCCGGCCGAGATCTTGAGGTTCCCGGTGTCGATGAACGTGAACAGGTCCAGCGACACGCTCTTGTTGCTGAGGTCTGACAGTTGCAGGAAGTAGGTCAGTCCCAGGGCGAAGGCGGCGCCGATGGAGGCGACGCCCAGCCAGTGGCCCCACTTGTCGGCGCGGCGGCCCAGCAGGAACAGGATCGCCGCTGAGGCCAGCGGCAGCGCTATCAGCAGCCACACGGTGGAAAGCGCACCGGTGGCGGTGGCGTATTCGATCTTCTCCACGTCGGTTTCGTCCTCTTAGTACTTCAGCAGGTTGGCGTCGTCGACCGAGGCCGAGCGGCGGGATCTAAAGATCGACATGATGATGGCCAGTCCGACGACGACTTCGGCGGCGGCCACGACCATGACGTAGAACGACATGATCTGTCCCTCCAGCGAGCCGTTGATGCGCGAGAAGGTCACCAGGGTCAGGTTCGCGGCGTTGAGCATCAGCTCGACGCACATGAACACGACGATGGCGTTGCGGCGCACCAGGACACCAACGGCGCCGATGGTGAACAGGGCCGCGGCCAGGACGAGGTAGAAGGTTGGTGTCATCGTCAGCGGCCCTCCGTTGGCTTGGGTGCGGCTTCGGCGGGTTCGAGTTCGCGGGGCGGCACGACCGGCGAGATGGAGCGTTCGCTTTCGGTGCCGTCGGGCAGCAGCGCCGGGGTGGCCACCGAGTCGGAGGTGGCGAAGACGCCGGGTCCGGCCTTGGGTCCGGGGTAGTTGCCCTTGGCGAACCGCAGTCGGGAGGACTTCTTCTGCCCGAGTTTGTCCTCTTTGGCCTTCTCGACGTGTGCCAGGACCATCGCGCCGACGGCGGCGGTGATGAGCAGGGCGGAGGTGACCTCGAAGGCGAAGACGTACTTGGTGAACAGTTCGGCGGCGATGCCCTTGACGTTGCCGTTGGCGTTGGCCTCGTCGAGGCCGACGGCGGACACGGCGCCCACGCCGCGGGCCAGGCCGGTGCACAGCAAAAGGGCCATGCCGATGCCCAATCCGATGGCGGCGATGCGTTGGCCGCGCAGGGTTTCCAGCAGCGAGTCCTTGGAGTCGCGGCCCACCAGCATGATGACGAACAGGAACAGCATCATGATGGCGCCGGTGTAGACGATGATCTGGACGAAGCCGATGAACGGCCCCGACTGGAGCATGTAGATCACGCCCAGGCCCAGCATGGTGCAGGCCAGCAGCAGTGCCGAGTGGACGGCGGAGCGGGCCAGGACCATGCCGATGGCGCCGCCGAGGATGATCGGCGCCAGGATCCAGAAGGTGATGGCCTCACCGGTCGTGACGGCGCCACCTGCGGCCAGGAGTGTGTGCGTCATTCCGCGGCCTCCTGCCGGGCTTCGGCCTGCGACTTCTCGGCCCCGACGCTGGTGCCGGGGTTGTCGAGGGCCTTGACGTAGTAGTCCTTCTCGGAGTTGCCCAGCCGCATCGGGTGCGGCGGCTGCTCCATGCCCTCCAGCAGCGGAGCCAGCAGCTGTTCCTTGGTGAAGATGAGGTCGCGGCGGTTGTCGGCGGCCAGCTCGTACTCGTTGCTCATGGTGAGCGAGCGGGTCGGACAGGCCTCGATGCACAGTCCACAGAAGATGCAGCGGGCGTAGTTGATCTGGTAGTCGACGGCGTAGCGCTCACCGGGCGAGTACCGGGTCTTGTCGGTGTTGTCGCCGCCCTCGACGAAGATCGCGTCGGCGGGGCAGGCCCAGGCGCACAGTTCGCAGCCGACGCACTTCTCCAGGCCGTCGGGGTGACGGTTGAGGATGTGGCGGCCGTGGTAACGCGGCGCGGTGGGCGTACGCACTTCGGGGTACTTCTCGGTCACCTGTTTCTTGAACATGTGCGCGAAGGTGACGCCGAAGCTCTTGGCGGTTCCGAACATGGGTTACTGCCCTCCTTCCTTCGCGGAGACGGGCTCTCGCTTGGCTTCGAGCTGTTTGGTGCTCGGGGACGGTGGTATTTCCAGGTCCAGCGGTGGCACCGGGAAGCCCCCGAGGCCCTTGTCCGGTTCGGACGGTGGCTTGTACTCGGTGCGGGTGGGCCAGAACATGAGTGCCAGCAGCACCAGCAGTCCGACCCCGCCGATCACCGAGACCCGGGTGGCCAGCGACTCGGATTCGCGGCCGGCGTAGAAACCGGCCAGGGCGACGATCCACACGAGGTTGACCGGCACCAGCACCTTCCAGCCCAGTCGCATGAACTGGTCGTAGCGGAACCTGGGGAGCGTACCGCGCAGCCACACGAAGCCGAACAGCAGCACGATGACCTTGCCGAAGAACCAGATCAGCGGGAACCAGCCCTCGTTGGCGCCCGGCCACCAGCTGGCCGGGAACGGGGCCTGCCAGCCGCCCAGGAACAGGGTGGTGGCCATCGCGGAGACCGTCACCATGTTGATGTACTCGGCCAGGAAGAACAGCGCGAACTTCAGTGACGAGTACTCGGTGTGGAAACCACCGACCAGTTCGGACTCGGCTTCGGGGAGGTCGAAGGGGGCGCGGTTGGTCTCGCCGACGACCGAGATGCAGAAGATGATGAAGCTGGGCAGAAGCAGCAGCGCGTACCAGCCGGGGATCTCGAAGGACACCGACCCGAAGGTCATGGTCTGTCCTTCTTGCTGGGCGGCGACGATGCCGGAGGTGGACAGGGTTCCCGAGGTCAGGAACACCGCCACGATGGACAGGCCCATGGCGATCTCGTAGGAGATGACCTGGGCGGCGGCGCGCAGTGATCCCAGCAGCGAGTAGGTGGAGCCGGAGGCCCAGCCGCCCAGCACGATGCCGTAGACGCCCAGGGCCGAGCAGGCCAGCACCAGCAGCACCCCGACGGGCAGGTCGGTCAGTTGCAGCGGCGTGACGACGCCGAAGATGCTGACCTCGGGGCCCAGCGGGATGATGGAGAACGCGGTGATGGCGCACACGGTGGAGATGACCGGCGCCAGGATGAACACGATCTTGTCGGCTCCGGCCGGGACCAGGTCCTCTTTGAACGCCAGTTTGAGGCCGTCGGCGAGGCTCTGCAGCAGACCGAAGGGGCCGTGGCGGTTGGGGCCGGGACGCACCTGCATCCAGGCGACGGCCTTGCGCTCGAACCAGATCGTCAAAAGGGTCAGCACGACGAGTCCGGCGAAGACGACCACGGCCTTGATGAGGATCATCCACCATGGATCGTTGCCGAACATCGCCAGCGTGTCGTCCGGCCCTTCGGCCATGAGCGCGTACACGTTAGTCACGGTTGCCTCCGTTGTAGGTGGCGATCGACACGATGTCGCCAGCGGCGACGCCGAGTCCTCGGTAGACACCCGATCCGGGCGAGTTGGTGGGCAGCCACACCACGCCGTCGGGCATGCGGGTGACGGCCAGCGGCAGCGTGATGCCGCCCGAGGAGCTGGCGACCGTCACCGGCTGGCCCTCGGCGGCGCCGATGGACGCCGCGGTCCCGT
Source organism: Stackebrandtia nassauensis DSM 44728 (assembly GCF_000024545.1). GTDB lineage: Bacteria > Actinomycetota > Actinomycetes > Mycobacteriales > Micromonosporaceae > Stackebrandtia > Stackebrandtia nassauensis. The sequence goes on along the minus strand of NC_013947.1, from coordinate 1,357,974 downwards.
GCGACAGCCTCACCACCGGGGTGGCGGCGGTGCCGGCGAGGTGGGTGTTGTTGTCCTGCAACGTTCCCGAGTCCAGCAGGTGGTGCCAGGTCGCCAGGACGGCGTTGCCCTCGGCGGGGGTGACCACGGCTTCGGCCGACACCAGCGGGGCGGCGGCGCGGGCGGCCGGCTCGGGGACCCCGGCCAGTTCGCCGCGGACCTTGGCCAGCGATTCGAAGCCCAACTCCACGCCCATGGCCGCGCCCAGCGCGTCCAGGACCTGGTAGTCGCTCATCAGGGAGGAGTCGATGGCGGCTTCGAAGGTGCGCAGCCGTCCTTCCCAGTTGAGGTAGGCGCCGTCCTTCTCGGGGACGGTGGCGATGGGCAGGACCACGGCGGCCCGGCGGGTGACGGCGGTGTGCCGCTGTTCGACCGAGACGATGAAGTTCGCGGTGTACAGGGCGGCTTCGGCCGCGGACGGGTCGGGCAGGTCGAAGGGGTCGACCCCGGCGATCAGCAGACCGCCCAGTTCCCGGTCGGCGGCGGCGGCCAGGATCGCGTTGGTGTCGCGGCCGGGCTGGCCCGGCAGCGCCTCGACGTCCCAGTAGGACGCCAGCGCGTCGCGGGCGGCGTCGTTGTCGACCTCGCCGCCGCCGGGCAGCAGGGTGGGCAGCAGACCGGTGTCGACGGCGCCCCGGTCGCCGGCGCGGCGCGGCACCCAGGCCAGTTTGGCGCCGGTGGCCTTGGCCAGCCGGGCCGCGGCGGTCAGGGCGCCGGGGACGGTGGCGAGGCGTTCGCCGACCAGGATGAGGCTGCCGGGTGCCCGCAGCGTGTCGGACATGTCGCCGCCGTCGGCGTAACCGGACAGCAGCGCGGCCTCACCACCGGGGACGGTGGGTATGAGCTCGCCGCCGAACTTCTCGGTGCCGCGGGTGGCGAACGGCGCCACGACGTACGGCTTCAGGCCGGTGTCGCGGTTGGCCTTGCGCAGCCGCAGGAACAGGATCGGGCATTCCTCTTCGGTCTCCAGACCGGCGATGAGGACGGCCGGAGCCTTGTCCACTTCGGAGTACGTGACGGCGCCGGAGGCCGGGTGGATACCGGCCACGGCGTTGCCCAGGAACGTCGCCTCCTCGTCGGAGTGCGGGCGGGCCCGGAAGTCGATGTCGTTGGTGTCCAACGCGAGGCGCGCGAACTTCGAGTACGCGTAGGCGTCCTCGACGGTCAGGCGGCCACCGGTCAGGACGCCGACGCCACCGGCGCCCTTGGCGCGCTTGAGTCCGGCGGCGGCGGCGCGCAGCGCGTCGGGCCAGGAGGCCTCGTGCAGTTCGCCGTCGTCACCGCGCACCAGCGGGGTGAGGATCCGGTTGTCGGTGTTGACGTAGTCAAAGGCCCAGCGGCCCTTGTCGCAGTTCCACTCGGCGTTGACCTCGGCGTCGTCGCCGGCCAGCCGCCGCAGCACCTTGCCGCGCCGGTGGTCGGTGCGCTGCGCGCAACCGGCCGAGCAGTGTTCGCACACGCTGGGGCTGGAGACCAGGTCGAAGGGCCGGGCCTGGAACCGGTACTGGGTACCGGTCAGGGCGCCCACCGGGCAGATCTGGACGGTGTTGCCGGAGAAGTAGGACTCGAAGTCCTCGCCCTCGGCGGTGCCGATCTGCTCCTGCGAGGAGCGTTCCATCAGGTCGATGAACGGGTCACCGGCGATCTCGTCGCTGAAGCGGGTGCAGCGCTGACACAGGACGCAGCGTTCCCGGTCCAGCAGCACCTGCGAGGAGATCGGCTTGGCCTTCTTGAAGGTCCGCTTCTGTTCGGTGAAGCGGGACTCGGTGCGGCCGGTGCTCATCGCCTGGTTCTGGAGTGGGCACTCGCCGCCCTTGTCGCACATCGGACAGTCGAGCGGGTGGTTGATGAGCAGGAACTCCATGATCCCCTCCTGGGCCTTCTTGGCCACAGGGGAGGTCAGCTGGGTCTTGACGACCATGCCGTCGGTGCAGGTCGCGGTGCACGAGGCCAGCGGCTTGCGCTGTCCCTCGACGTCGACGAGGCACTGCCGACAGGCACCGGCGGGCTCCAGCAGCGGGTGGTCGCAGAAGCGGGGAATCTCGATGCCCAGCTGTTCGGCGGCCCGGATGACCAGCGTCCCCTTGGGAACGGTCACTTCGAGTCCGTCGATGGTGAGCGTGACGGTTTCGGTCATTTAGTGCGCTCCCACCAGATCCGAGGCGTCCAGCAGCGGACGGCGATGGCCCTCGATGTAGTCGATGTAGTCCTGTTTGAAGTGTTTGAGCGAGGACGTGACCGGCGAGGTGGCGCCGTCGCCCAGGCCGCAGAACGAGCGACCCAGCAGGTTGTCGCAGGCGTCCAGCAGCGTGTCCAGGTCCTCGTGGGTGCCGTTGCCCGACAGGATGCGCCGGTAGATGCGCGTCATCCAGTAGTTGCCCTCGCGACACGGGGTGCACTTGCCGCAGGATTCGTGGGCGTAGAACTGCAACCAGCGGTAGGTGCAGTAGACCGGGCAGTCCGCGTCGGAGTAGATCATCATCGCGGTCGTGCCCAGGATGGACCCGGCCTTGGCGATGTTGTCGAAGTCCAGTGGCACGTCGGAGTGCTTGGCGGCCAGCATCGGCGTCGAGGAACCACCCGGCGTCCAGAACTTCAGGTTGTGGCCCTTGGCCATGCCACCGGCCAGCTCCAGCAGTTCGTCCAGTGTGGTGCCCAGGCGGCACTCGTACTGTCCCGGGTTGGCGACGCGGCCCGACAGCGAGTAGATCATGGTCCCGGCGGCGTTCTCGCTGCCCAGCGACTTCCACCATTCGGCGCCGCCCAAGACGATGTGCGGGACCGAGGCGATCGAGCCGACGTTGTTGATGACCGTCGGCGAGGCGTACAGGCCGTGGGTGGCCGGGAACGGCGGCCGCAAGCGCGGCTGTCCCCGGAAGCCCTCCAGCGAGTCCAACAGCGCGGTCTCCTCGCCACAGATGTAGGCACCGGCTCCGGAGTGGACGACGATCTCCAGGTCGAGACCGGAGTCGAGGATGTTGTCGCCGAGGTATCCGGCGGCCTTGGCCTCCTCGACGGCGTGCCGCAGTCGGCGGGCGGCGTGCACGGCCTCGCCCCGGATGTAGATGAACGCGCGCGAGGCCCGCACCGCGTAACACGCGATGATGATGCCCTCGATGAGCGAGTGCGGGTCGTTCATCATCAGCGGCAGGTCCTTGCAGGTACCCGGTTCGCCCTCGTCGGCGTTGACCACCAGGTAGTGCGGTTTGCCGTCGTTTTGCGGGATGAAGGCCCACTTCATGCCGACGGGGAAGCCCGCGCCGCCACGACCGCGGTGACCGGATTCCTTCATGAAGGCGATCAGGTCGTCGGGGGTGTACTTGAAGGCCTTGCGTAGCGCGGCGTAGCCGTCGAGCCGCTCGTAGACGTCGAGCTTCCAGGCGTCGGGGGTCAGCCAGCGCTTGGTCAGGACCGGCGTGAGTTTCGCCAGCACCTCCTGCGAGGGCCCGCTCATGAAGCGTCCTCCTTCTTGACGAGCGACACTTCCGGGTCGACTGGTGGGGCGGTGATTCCGGCGTCGGCGGCCAGCCGGGCACCGGCCAGGGTCGGGTCGGCGGCGGCGTTGCCGGCCAGACCCGCCTCGCGGTCCTCGGCCCAACCGGCCAGCTGCCGCGACATCTCCTTGAGCGTGCACAGCGGGGCGCCGCGGGTGGGGGTGGGGCGTTCGCCGTTGCGCAGGTTCTTGGCCAGCTGCACGGCCTCGTCCGGGTTCGTCTTGTCGAAGAACTCGTAGTTGACGGTCATGACGGGCGCGTAGTCGCACGCGGCCAGGCATTCGGCGTGTTCCAGGGTGATCTTGCCGTCGCCGGTGGTCTCGTCGTGGTCGACGCCCAGGTACTCGCGCAGCGCGTCGAAGACCTTCTGGCCGCCCATGACGTCGCACAGGGTGTTGGTGCACACGCTGACCAGGTAGTCGCCGGTGGGTTCCCGCTTGTACATGGTGTAGAAAGTGGACACCGCGGCCACCTGGGCCTTGGTGATGCCGATCATCTCGGCGCAGAACGCGATCCCGTCCTGGGTGATGTAGCCGTCCTGGCTCTGCACCAGGTGCAGCATCGGCAGCAGCGCCGAACGCTGCTTGCCCTCGGGGTAGCGCTCCATGATCTCGCGCGCCTGGGCCCGGAATTCCTCTGTGTAGGCCATTACCGGTCGCAACCTCCCATAACCGGGTCGAGTGAGGCCCCGCCCGCGATGACGTCGGCCAGAAGGCCGCCTTCGGCCAGGGCCGGGACGGCTTGCAGGTTCACGAAACTGGGTTCGCGCATGTGCATCCGATAGGGGCGGGTGCCGCCGTCGGAGACCAGGTGGATGCCCAGTTCGCCGCGCGGCGCCTCGATCGGGACGTACACCTGGCCGGGCGGAACCCGGAAACCCTCGGTGACGAGCTTGAAGTGGTGGATCAGCGACTCCATCGACTGGCCCATGATCTTGCGGACGTGGGCCAGCGAGTTGCCCATGCCGTCGCCGCCCAGCGACAGCTGCGCGGGCCAGGCGATCTTCTTGTCCTCCACCATGACGGGGCCGGGTTCGAGCCGCTCCAGGGCCTGCTCGACGATGCGCAGGCTTTGCCGCATCTCCTCCAGCCGCACCAGGTAGCGGCCCCACACGTCGGCGCCGGTGTGGGTGGCGACCTCGAAGTCGTAGTCCTCGTAGCCGCAGTACGGCATGGTCTTGCGCAGGTCCCACGGCAGTCCGGCGGCCCGCAGCACGGGTCCGGTGACGCCCATGGCCAGGCAGCCCGACACGTCCAGGTAGGCGATGTCCTGGGTGCGTTCCTGCCAGATCGGGTTGCCCGACAGCAGTTTCTCGTAGTCGTTGATGCAGCCGGGCATGTACTTGAGGAAGTCGCGGATCTTGGTGACCGCCTCGTCGGGCATGTCCTGGGCGACGCCGCCGGGGCGGACGTAGGCCATGTTCATGCGCAGACCCGAAACGGCCTCGAAGATGTCCAGGATGTACTCCCGCTCGCGGAAGCCGTAGATCATCATGGACAGTGCGCCGAGCTCCATACCGGTGGTGGCCAGACCCACGAGGTGGGAGGCGATCCGGTTGAGCTCCATCATGATCACGCGGATCGTGGTGGCGCGCTGCGGCGGCTCGATGCCCAACAGCTTCTCGACCGCGAGACAGTAGGCGGTCTCGTTGAAGATCGGGGCCAGGTAGTCGGCGCGGGTGACGAAGGTGGTGCCCTGGGTCCAGGTTCGGTACTCGGTGTTCTTCTCGATACCGGTGTGCAGGTAGCCGATGACCGGGCGCAGTTCCCGGACCGTCTCACCCTCCATCTCGACCACGAGGCGCAAAACGCCGTGGGTCGAGGGGTGCTGCGGGCCCATGTTGACGACGAGGCGTTCGTCGCTGACCGGGTCGTGGCCGCCGATGACGCTGTCCCAGTCGCCGCCGGTGACGGTGAAGACCTTGCCCTCGGTGGTGTCGCGGGCGTCGGCGTAGGCGTCGGTGGTCTCTTCTTTCGTGGTCACTTGTAGGACCTCCGTTCGTCCGGCGGCGCGATCTCGGCGTCGTTCTTGTACTCCACCGGAATCCCGCCCAGGGGGTAGTCCTTGCGCTGCGGGTGGCCCTGCCAGTCGTCCGGCATGAGGATGCGGGTCAGGTTCGGGTGGCCGTCGAAGACGACGCCGAACATGTCGTAGGTCTCGCGCTCCTGCCAGTCCGCGGTCGGGTAGACCTCGGTGACGCTGTCCACGTGCGGGTCCTCGATCGACACCGCGGTCTCGACGCGCACCCGGCGCCGGAAGGTCATGGACGTCAGGTGGTAGGTCACGTGCAGCCGGTTCGTCTGCTCCGGATAGTCCACACCCGACACGCTGTTGCACAGTTCGAAGCGCAGGTTCTCGCTGTCGCGCAGCGCCTGGCACACGGCCTTGACGCGGTTGGGCGCGACGTGGATGGTCAGCTCGCCCCGGTCGACGACGACGGCCTGGATCGCGTCGGTGTCGACTTCGGACGACAGTGAGTCGACGAGTTCGTCGAAGTACTCCCCGTAGGGCGGTTCTGAGCCGACGACTCCCGCGGTGGGAACCGCGCGCACCAGTCCGCCGAAGCCGGAGGTGTCACCGGTGCCGCTGACGCCGAACAGACCTTTTTCTTCGTCGTTCATCAGTCGACCTTCACTCCGCGCTCGGCCATCCAGTTCTTGATGCGCAGTTGTTCGGTGGTGCCGGTCTTGGCGGCCTCCCGCCACTGCGCGGCCTTCTTCTTGTTGTAGAAGTAGCTGGAGGGCATCGAGCCGGGCTTGACCAGCTGCTCCTCGGCCTCCTCCAGTTGCTGGCGGCGCTTCTCACCCAGCGGCTCGTGCAGGATCTTGTCGTGCAGCTTCAAGATCGCGTCGAGCAGCATCTCGGGGCGGGGCGGGCAGCCGGGGAGGTAGATGTCGACGGGGACGACGTGGTCGACGCCCTGGACGATCGCGTAGTTGTTGAACATGCCGCCCGACGAGGCGCACACGCCCATCGACAGCACCCACTTGGGTTCCGACATCTGGTCGTAGATCTGCCGCAGCACCGGCGCCATCTTCTGGCTGACCCGTCCGGCCACGATCATCAGGTCGGCCTGACGCGGGGAGGCGCGGAACACCTCCATGCCGAACCGGGCGGTGTCGTAACGGGCCGCGCCGGTGGCCATCATCTCGATGGCGCAACAGGCCAGACCGAAGGTGGCGGGCCAGAACGACGCCTTGCGGGTCCAGTTGACAAGTTTCTCCACAGAGGTCAGAAGAATGCCGCTGGGGAGTTTTTCCTCGAGTCCCATGTCTAATCCCAATCCAATCCGCCGCGCCGCCACACATAGGCGTACGCGACGAAGACGGTGACGATGAACAGCACCATCTCCACGAAGCCGAACATCTTCAGCGAGTCGAAGGCGACCGCCCACGGGTACAGGAAGATGATCTCGATGTCGAAGACGATGAAGATCATCGCCGTCAGGTAGAACTTGATCGGGAACTTGCCGCCGCCGCTTCCCTTGGGGGTCGGCTCGATGCCGCACTCGTAGGCGGCGGCCTTGGCCTTGTTCTTGCGGCGCGGGCCGATGAGTGGCGCGGCCGCCACGGAGAACACCGCGAACGCGGCGGCGATCGCGAAGAGCACGACGATTGGTACGTACAATTCCATTGCTATCGCCTACCTACAGTGCACATCTTGGTCACCTTAAGTGGTCGGTGGGGGTTCATGCGGCAGGCGCCACCTTCGACAGTCCGTTGATCAGTTTGTCCATGGCGTCGCCACCGCGCGCGTCGGTGAGGTTCGCCAGTAGCTTCAAAACGAAGCGCATCAGCAGCGGATGGTGCAGGCCGTGCTCGGTGCACAGCCGCATCACCGTCGGGTTGCCGATCAGCTTCACGAAGATGTCGCCCATCCGGTAGTAGCCGCCGAACTCGCGTTTCAGTTCGACCGGGTACTGCCGCAGGACGGCCTCGCGGCGCGGCCCCGCGGGTTTGGCCAGCGCGTCGGCGACGAAGCGGGCGGCGATCTCGCCGGACTCCATCGCGTAGGCGATGCCCTCGCCGTTGAACGGGTTGACCATGCCGCCGGAGTCGCCCACCAGCACCAGCCCCCGGCTGTAGTGCGGTACCCGGTTGAAGCCCATCGGAAGCCCGGCGCCGCGGATCGGTCCGTCGGCCTGCGACTCGTCCCGCATGCCCCATTCCTCGGGGGTGGACGACAGCCAGTCGGTCAACAGCTTGCGGTAGTTGGTCTTGCCGAACGCGGTGGAGGAGTTCAGGACGCCGAGGCCGACGTTGACGCGGCCGTCGCCCAGCCCGAAGATCCAGCCGTAGCCGGGCAGCAGCACGTTGGGGTTGGCGGCGCTGCGCAGTTGCAGCCACGACTCGAGGTACTCGTCGTCGTGTTTGGCGGGGCTCTTGTAGTAGCGCCGTACCGCGACCCCCAGTGGACGGTCGTCGCGTTTGGCGATGCCCAGTGCCAGGGCCATCCGGGCCGAGACGCCGTCGGCCGACACCACGATCGGTGCGGTGTAGGTGGCGGGCCGCTTCTCGGCGCCGACGACGGCTTCGACGCCGCACACGCGTCCGGCGCGGTCGAAGATCGGGGTGGTGACGTTGACCTCGGTCAGCAGCCGGGCCCCGGCGGACACGGCGCGGTCGGCCAGCAGCTCGTCGAAGTCGAGCCGGGTGCGGGTGAGCCCGTAGGCGGGGTAGTCGTCGAGTTTCGGCCAGTCGAGGCTCAGCTGCGTGTCCCCGGCGACGACCCGCAGGCCCTTGTTGTGGGTCCAGCCCGCTTCGGGGCTGGTGTCGATGCCCATGCGGATGAGGGCCTTGACCGACTTGGGGGTCAGACCGTCGCCGCAGACCTTCTCCCTGGGGAAACTGGTCTTCTCCAACAACAGGACGTCGAGGCCGTGACTGGCCAGGTAGTACGCGCTCGCCGAGCCAGCCGGTCCCGCGCCGACGACTATGACGTCGGCGTCGTTGGGGGCTGGATTACTGCTGGGCACGGTGATCCTCGCGGTGCGATTGTCGGTTTTCAGTTCGGCCGTGGCATTTGGGCTGCTCAGCGGCTGGATCAAGGCTTGTGAATGCATTCACAAGGGTTGTCCGGAGTGCAGTCTAGGACTTCGCCTCCTGCCCTTTGTTAATTAGGGCAACCTAACTTGGTGTCCGATTCGCACGGTTACACCCTCGTCGCCCGGTGCAGTGCCACCGCGCCGCCGGCGAAGTTGCGCCACGCGACCCGTCCGTAGCCGTTGCTGCGGATGCGGGCGGCGAACTCCTCCTGCTTCGGCCAGGCGCGCACCGATTCCGCGAGGTACACATAGGCCTCCGGATTGGACGACAACCGTTTGGCCAGCAACGGGAACCCGCGCATCACGTACTCCATGTAAACGGTCCGGAACGGTCGCCACGTCGGTGTCGAGAACTCGCACACCACCAGCCGCCCGCCCGGCTTCAGCACCCGCCGCATCTCCTTCAGCGCCACATCGACGTCGGGCACGTTGCGGATCGCGAACGCGATCGTCACCGCGTCGAAGGCCTCGTCGGCGAACGGCAGCGCCAGCGCGTTGGCCCCCACGAGGTTCACGCCCCGGTCCTTGCCGACCGCGAGCATCCCCAGCGAGATGTCGCCACCGACGACGAACGCCCCCGAGCGCCCCAGCTCCTGGGTGGACACCCCCGACCCGGCTCCCAGGTCGAGGCACTTGTGCTCCGGCTCCAGCTCCAGGGCCTCGCGCACGGCGGTCCGCCAGCGCTTGTCCATCCCCAGCGACATCAGCGTGTTCATCCGGTCGTAGCGTTTGGCCACCCCGTCGAACATGGCGGCGACCTCGGCCGGGTCCTTGTCCAGAGAAGCTCTAGTCACGAACTAGAGCCTCGCACACGACGTCAACCCCCTTGCCGGCGCTTGGCTCAGTCGTCGACTCGCACCCGGCACACCGCGCCGGATTCGGCGAACAACTCGGAACCCGTCTTGACCGCGATCCTCAGGTCCGCCCCGCTCACCTCGTCGCGGCATTCCTCGAGCGAGGGCCGATCGGGATAGCAGCGCTCCTCGTACCGTTCCGCGGCGCCGTCGGCGACGTTCAGCCGCAGCTTGACGGTCACCGATTCGCCCGCCGGAATGTCCACGTCGGCGCACCCGACCGCCTCTTTGATGGAGCTGGACACGTTCTCGCAGTCGCCGTCGGCGGGGTCGATCTCGAACAGGTCGATGTTGCTGACCATCTCCAGGTCGATTCCGGCTCCGGTGATGTCCTCGCCGGTGTCGTTGGCGACGGTGACCGACCAGTCGTGGGTCTTGGAGGCGGGGTCGTCGATCGACATGTCCCGCGGCAGACCGTCGAGTGTCACGCGCTCGTACTCGGCCGGGACCTCAATGGACAGTTCGTCCTCGGCGGTGTCGACGACCTTTCCGCCAACGCTCAACTCCGCGTGAATCGTCACGTCCGGATGGTCTCGCAGCTTCTCGTGTTCCATGGGCAGACGTATGTCGGCGATCACGAACATCGCGTCGTACGAGTTCACGCCGGGTTTGAGATCGTTGTCGCACGACATCGACAAGCCGCTCTCGACGCGCTCGTCCCGGTGCGGAACCTCGCAGGCATCGCGCTCCAGCTCCTTCTTCGAACTGAGGCAGTCGGCCGACGGTTCACTGTCGGGAGTGTCCATGCACATGTCCTCCACACCCGCCAGCCGGTCGGGCAACGCGACCGGCGGTTCGTCATCGCCCGCTACCTCGATGGTCGCGGTGAACTCCACATCGGTGAGCGTGTCCCCGGAATCGTTGCGGACCTTCGGCTTCCACTGTGCGCCGTTCTCGGGGTCGTCGAAAGTGGGCAGATTGAGGTCGATGCGCGGCTCGCCGCCACCGGCGCCGCAACCCGTCAGCGACAGCACTCCCCCGGCCGCCAACACCACCACAGCCGTGATCGTGGCCCACAGTCGCTTCGCCATACCGAGCTCCCTTCGGCGGTTGCCGTGACCGCCTACACATACGACGCGCCAAGCGTGCCGGAAGCTGCGGGCTGACGCAATTCCGCCAGCCCGCGGTCCGTGGCTACAGCGGTGCCGCGTCGTCGAGGAACGTCACCTGGTTGGTCTCGGGGATGACGGTTCCGCGTTTCCAGGCCGCCTTGAGGTCACCGCCGTGCAGGTACTCGCGCACCGCGGCGGGGTCGGTGATCTCGAACAGCACCACCACTTCGTCCTGGTCGTCGCGGTTGCGGGTGACGACGACGTTGCGCAGTCCGTGCCGTTGGCGTTCGTCGGCCATGGCGTCGAACGAGGCCCGCCATTGGGTGTAGTCGGTGAACTTCTGCCGGATCAGGATGTACGACATTGTTGCTCCTTTGTGGGTCTAGGCGGCGAGCTGCTCGCACACCCGATAGGTGGTGAGGATGTTGAGGCGGTGCAGATCCCGGGCCAGTCTCTGGAATCCGCTGTGGACGGCTTGGGTCGGTGCCTCGTACTCAGCCAGCGCGGCGGCGATCTCGGCGTCGAGGCCGTCGGCCCACGGGTCGGTGCAGCGTCGGTAGGTCTCCTCGACGTCGTAGCCCGCGTCGAAGGCGGCGGTGACCTCGTCGCGAAGCCGCTCCAGGTACTCGATGAGGGCCGCGACGGCGCGGGGACCGTCGCCGATCGGGCCGTGCCCGGGAACGATGGTCTCCAGTTCCGGCAACGCTTCCCGCATCCCGCGCAGCGACTCCAGGTACGGCGTCGGTCCGGCCTGCAGCAACATGTGCGGGCTTCCCGCTCCACACAGGTAGTTCCCGGTCCAGGCGGTGCGCGCCGACGGGACGTACACGATGGTGTCCCCGGGGCCGTTGCCCGCTCCGAAGTGGTGCAGCTCGACGGTCCGTCCACCCAGGTCGATCTCGGTGTGGGAGTCGAAGACGACGTCGGGGCCGCGCCAGGCGTCGAACGCCTCGAAGAGGTGCTCGTCGCCGTACATGTTGTCGGTCCGGTCGCGCTTCTCGCGGTCCAGATCGTCCATGAACTCGCGGTTGGCGCGCGAGGTGACGATCGTGAGGTCGTCGAATGCGAGGTTCCCGAAGGTGTGGTCGCCGTGGTAGGTCGTGTTGACCAGGAACTTCGGCGCCACGGGGCTCAGTTCCCGTGCGTGGCCGCGAATCCGCCGCCCTACCGTCGGGGTGATCCCGGCGTCGACGACCAGCGCGGCCCGTTCGCCGAACACGACGCCGTTGTTGTCCTTGGGCGGGACGTTGGCCATCAGGGCGACCACACCCTCCCCCAGTTCGCGCGGCAGCAACTCCAACCCGACCGGTGTCAGGTTCGGCCCGGAGTAGCCGGTGGGATGTTCCTGGATCTCGTGCGGCAGTACATGTTTCGACATGTCCGTTCTCCTTCCTGCCTCGCTCACACTAATCGATCGATCGATTATTTACAAGAACTGTGACCCGATTAATCGATCGACCGCTTACCCTCGGGCGTCAGTGCAGCCGGCCCAGCATCGACGGCTCGAACGGCGTCACCTGGTCGTGGCGTCCGGCCAGGGTCTTGGCGGCCCATGCGGGGTCGGCCAGCAGGGCCCGGCCCACCGCGACCATGTCGAACTCGTCGGCTTCCAGGCGGTCGAGCAGGCCGTCGATCGACGTGGCGTCGGTCTGGTCGCCTTGCAGGGATTGGAGGAACTCGTTGGCCAGACCGACCGCGCCGACCGTGATCGTGGGTTTGCCGGTCAGTTTCTTGACCCAGCCCGCCAGGTTCAGGTCGCAGCCGTCGAACTCCGGCAGCCAGTAGCGGCGGGTCGAGCAGTGGAAAGCGTCGACACCGGCGCGGGCCAGCGGGGCGAGGACCGCGTCGAGCTCTTGTGGAGACTCGGCCAGCTTCGCCTGGTAGGCGCCCATCTTCCACTGTGACATCCGGAAGCTGATGGGGAAGCCCGGTGTCACCGCCGCGCGGCAGGCCGACACGATCTCGGCGGCGAAGCGGGTGCGTCCGGCAATGTCGCCGCCGTAGCTGTCGGTGCGGCGATTGGTGTGCTCCCACAGGAACTGGTCGATGAGGTAGCCGTGGGCGCCGTGCAGTTCGACGCCGTCGAAGCCCGCGGCCTGGGCGGCGGCCGCGGCGGTGGCGAAGGCTTCGATGACCTCGTCGAGGTCGGTCGGGGTCATGGTCTTGCCCGCGGGGCGGTCGTCCAGCGGGATGCCCGACGGACCCATCGGCGGGGCCTCGGCCACCGGCGGAGTTCCGGCGGCGCGGTCCATGCCGACGTGCCACAGCTGCGGGAAGACGCGACCCCCGGCGGCGTGCACCGCGTCGGCGACCGCGGCCCAGCCCGCGAGTGCGTCCTCGCCGTGGAAGCGGGGCACGCGGTCGCTGGAACCGGCGGATTCGTGTCCGATGTAGGTGCCCTCGGTGACGATCAGGCCGACGCCACCGGCGGCCCGGCGCGCGTAGTAGGCGGCCACGTCGGCGTCGGGGACCCCGCCGGGCGAGAACTGCCGGGTCATGGGTGCCATCGCGATCCGGTTGCGCAGTGACAGTTCGCCCAGCTGGATCGGGCGGTTCAGGATCGTGGCGGCGCGGGTGCCGTTGTCGGCCATGGTGTTCTCCTCGGTGGGGTGCGGCCGGGGTCGGCCGGGTTCACTTCAGGAACGAAGCCGCGACGGGGTTCTCGACATTCCGGCGCCGAAAACTTCTGGTTGATTTCGGTCGCGGTGGGCGACACTTCCTGGATGAGTGCCGAAGGTTCCCCGTCGGCCCGGCAGCGGGCGCTGGATCACGTCGCGGCACTGGCATCCGGGCCCGCCATCGACCCGGCGCTGCGGGTCAGTCTCAACTTCCACCCGGACCGGATGCTGCGCGACAAACCGATACTGGACGTGCTGGCCGACGACGGTGTCTACTGTTCACAGTTCGTCACCGGGACCAGCAATGGTGGGCTGACCGCGTTTCCCGGCGGTGACCGGTGGCGCTGGGAGAGCCGGATATTCGACCGCGCCTACGACGAGGCTCCCGCCGATGAGCGGCCGGTCTACGGCGCGTTGAACTTCCGGGGCAAGCCGGTCGGTGCGGCGCCCCGGTTCGGGTCCGCCCACTTCAGACTGACGGCCGACACACTGGCGCGGACCACGTTCTGTTATCCCGACAGCGTCTTCGAGCCCTCGGATTTCGGGGTCGCCGACCGGATGGGGCTCATCGCGATCGCGCTGGCGGATCGTCAGGACGACCTGGACGACTACGTCGAGGCGCAGGTGCACGGCCCGGTGCTGTTGCGCTCGCATGTGGAGGCACTGGTGCTGGATCCGTGTTACCGGGGCACGGAGGTCGAGGCTTCGGCGACGCGGCTGGGGTGTGCGGTGGAGTGGCACAGCGGGTTTCGGCTCACCGTCGCGGAACTGCGCCGATATCCCGAGTACCGGGGGCCACAGTTCGTCGAGCTCGGCGAGCGGATCGCCATCGACGGGGTGCTCGATCCGGGGATCATCGGGGACGCGGCGCGTTCGGGCCGGTTCGATCCGCAGGCGGTCAAACGGGTGTGGCACTACCTGGCCCGGTTCGGGAACCGGCCGAACGGCGCTTAGTCCCGTCCGGCCGGTCCGTCCGCTAGTAGGCGGCGGTGAAGCGGCGCTGTACGTGCTGGGGCAGTTCGGCCTCGTCGATCAGGGCGACCGCCGCGTCCTCGAAGGAGATGCGGCTCAGGCCGTCGGCGTCGGTGAGGACCTGGTCGCCGCCCAGCCGGAACCGACCGGTGCGCTGACCGGCCCGGATGTCGTCGGCCGGACTGAAGTAGGTCCACAGTCGATTCGAGGTGCGGTAGACGTTGAGGGAGTCGCGGGCGCCGCGCACCGACACGGCGTACTCGCGCGGCAGACCCAGCTGTTCCAGCACGTCCTCCAGTTTGGCGGTGTCGTCCGCGCCGACCACGCCCGGCGAGGTCTCCAGGCTTCCGGCGCCGCCGATCACGATCAGCCGAACCCGGGGGTGCGCGGCCAGCGCCGTCACCAGGGATCGCGCGACCTCCGCGTAGATGCCGGGATCGGCGATGGATCGCTTCAGGGTGTCGTCGAGGTCCTTGGCCGCGTTGCCCGGCTGGAAGCCGCTGATGAGGACGTCGAGTCCGCCGATGGCCTTGGCCACCGCGTCGGTGTCGAGTACGTCGAGGCTTCGCCAGGTCACGCCGTCGCGGTCGTCGGCGATGCCGGAGGCGTCGCGACTGAAGGCCGTCACGCGGTGGCCCCGATCCAGGGCTTCGACGACGAGTCGCTGACCGATGTTGCCGGTGGCTCCGATGATTCCGATGTGCATGTCGCGGGTGCCTTTCCCGAGGGGTGGGTGTGCGGTGTGCGAAAACTATACACCGTGAAGTTTTTGAGTGTTGTATCGTTCGGCGACGCTGTACAGTGATCCCGTGGGAACCAGCGAGCCGAGCCGACGACAGCGACTGCGGGAGCAGACGACCGCCGAGATCAAGGACACGGCGTTGTCACTGATGTCCTCCGGCGGCCCCGACGCCATCACGCTGCGCGCCATCGCGCGCCGGATGGGCATGACACCCAACGCGATCTACGGCTACTTCGCCACCCGCGACGACCTGATAACGACGCTCATCGACGAGCTCTACACCTCGCTGGTGGACGCCGTCGAGACGGCCCGCGACGCCCATCCCGCCGACGATCCCGCCGGGCGCATCCAGGCGTGGGGCGAGAGTTTCCGGTCCTGGTCGCTGGCCAACCCGGAGGGTTTCCGGCTCATCTACGGCGACCCGGTGCGCGACTACCAGCCCCCCGAGGGCGGCGCCGCTCCCGAAGCGCAGCATCGCGCCTGCCTGGGACTCGTGGGGCTCGCCGTCGGCGCCTGGCCGCGGGTCCACGACAAGGACGCGAGTAGCTATCGCTGGTCGGACTTCGACAAGGGTCTGGTGGGCAAGGTTCGCGAGGCGTTCCCCGACCAGCCGCCCGGCGTGCTGGCACTCGCGCTGCGGCTGTGGGGACGGTTCCAGGGACTGGTGTCGCTGGAGATCTACGGGCACCTGCGGTACCAGACCGCGCGACCCGCGAAGCTCTACCGCGACGAACTCGCCGCGACGCTGCGGTCGCTGAACCTCACCCCGAGCGGTCGGTGAGCGGGATCGTCAGCCCGGCCTTGATGGTGTCGAACACCATCGACGTCTCGTAGCGTTTGATGTTGTCGTCGCTTTTGAACAGTCGGTTGCCCAGTTGGCTGCAATGGCGGGGACTGTTGGCGGCCAACAGGACCAGATAGTCGCACGGCCCGGCGATCAGGTAGCACTGCTGCACCTCGGGGGTGGCGCGCATCCGGTCGGTGAACTGCTTGTGGTGCTCCAGGGATTCGTGCACGAGCGTGATCATCACGCTGGCCAGCACCGTCGGCCCCAGCTGGTGCGGGTCCAGGATCGCCACCTGCCGGGAGATCAGGCCCGCCTTGCGATAGCGGGCGATGCGGCGCTGCACGGCGCTGGGGGTCAGACCGACGTCGTCGCCGAACTCGCGCAGGGTGCGGTCGGCGTCGTGTTGCAGCAGATCGAGCAGATGGTGGTCGATCTCGTCCAGGACCAGCGATGACGGCATGCGACATTATTGCGCACGGGTTATGCTACCTTAGGTATCGATACCTGAGGTAGCGAAATCATCCGCGTGAAAGGACCCCTGTCGTGAACACACCCCTCGACCCGGCGGCACTGCGAACCGCCCTGGAAAACGTCCACCGCGCCGGGATGCCGGGCCTGTTCGCCGAGGTGCGCGACGGCGACGAGGTCTGGCGCGGAGCGGCCGGCGTCGCCGACCTGGCCACCGGCCGCCCCATCACCGTCGACATGCGACACCGGGTCGGCAGCGTCACCAAGACCTTCACCGCCGCCGCCGTGCTGCGACTGGTCGACAGTGGTCAGATCGGGCTCGACATGCCGATCGGGCACTACCTGCCGCGACTGGTCCCGGGAGCGCGCGGTGCGGCGATCACCGTGCGGATGCTCCTCAACCACACCAGCGGTTTCCCGGAATACCTGCCCTACGCGTATCCGTCGTTGAAGGCGTATCCGGTGATCGCGGCAACCACACCCGACAGTTTCGACGACCTCCGGTTCACCCGCTTCGATTCCGTCGAGCTGATCGCGATGGGCGTCAACGCCCCGGCCGCCAGTGAACCGGGCGCGACGCCGGGGACCTACTCCAACACCAACTACCTGCTGCTGTGTGAACTGCTGGAGCACGTCACCGGTGCCATGGCCGAGAAGTGCATCACCCGCGACGTCATCGAGCGCGCCGGTCTGGCCGATACCGTGCTCGCGTCCGGAACCCACGTCGACGGGCCGCACTCCCGTATGTACGAGTCGTGGTTCGGGATGATCGACCCGCCGCGCGACTACAGCGTCTACGACATGTCGTGGGTGGGGCCGTCGGCGTCACTGATATCGACCGTCGCGGATCTCAACCGGTTCTTCGCACTGCTGTTTGCCGGACAGATCGTCGACCCCGCGTCGCTGGAGCAGATGCGGCGCACCGTCCCGGTCATCTCGCAGGAGCGCAAGCTCATCGACTACGGCCTGGGCCTGCACCCGATGGAGGTTCCCGGCAGTGGCGTCTACTGGGGACACGGCGGCACCGTGTGGGGTGCCGGGACGCTGTCGATGATCCGCGCCGACGGTCGGCGGCAGTTGTCCGTCGCGGTGAACCTGCAGCGGTGGAACGCACTCGACGAGGCGGGCAGGCCGCGACCGCACGCCATCGACACCGCGCTGGCGACGCTGTACCAGCTGGCGATGGGCGGCGAGGTCGACTGACGCGGCACAATGGCTGCCACGGACCTAAGGAGCGACGATGCCGAAGTACCTACTGCTCAAGAACTACACCGGCGGCCCGGAACGGCACCCGGACTACTCGCAGTTCGAGGACTGGAACTCCGACGCGTTCGCCGCCCACATGGCGTTCCAGAACCAGGTGCTCGACATGCTGCGCGAGCGGGGTGAACTGGTCGACCACAAGGCGCTGGCGCGGGAGGGGACCTACGTCCGCTACGACGGGCCCGGCAGGCCGCCGGTGACCGACGGGCCGTTCCCCGAGACGAAGGAACTGGTCGCGGGTTGGTGCATCGTCGACGTCGACAACGAGGCCAGGGCGCACGAGATCGCGGCCATGATCTCCTCGGCGCCGAGCGCGAACGGGAAACCCTCGCACGAGTGGATCGAGGTGCGGCCGATCATGGGCGACGGATCCGAGGCCGAGGAGTGAACTCCGACATCGTCCGGGTCCTGGCGCCGCAGGTGCTGGGCATCCTCGTCAGGCGCGGCAACGACTTCGCCACCGCCGAGGACGCCGTCCAGGAGGCGCTGTTGCAGGCGCACCGCACCTGGGGCGAGACGCCTCCCGACGATCCGAAGGGCTGGCTTTTGACCGTCGCGGGCCGCAAGCTGATCGACGCGCGGCGGTCGGAGGCGGCGCGGCGGCGTCGCGAGGAGGCCCTGGACCACGAGCCGGAACCGGGCCGGGCCGAGCAGGCCGACGACACGCTGTTGCTGCTGTTCCTGTGCTGCCACCCGGAACTGAGCCCGGCCTCGGCGATCGCGCTGACGCTGCGGGCCGTCGGAGGGTTGACGACCAAACAGATCGCCGACGCGTTCCTGGTGCCCGAGTCGACGATGGCGCAACGCATCAGCCGTGCGAAACGCACCGTCGGGCAACAGTCGTTGCGGCAGCCCGGCGACGTCGCGGTCGTGCTGCGGGTGCTGTATCTGATCTTCAACGAGGGTTTCTCCGGCAGCGTCGACCTGGCGGCCGAGGCGATCCGGCTCACCCGGCAGCTGTTGCTGGCCTGCGACGAACCGGAGGTGGCGGGACTGCTGGCGTTGATGCTGCTGCACCACGCGCGTCGGTTCGCGCGCACCGACGCCGACGGGGTGCTGGTGCCGCTCGACCAGCAGGATCGAACACTGTGGAACGAGACCGAGATCGCCGAGGGGGTGCGGATCCTGCAGTCGGCACTGGCCCACGACCGGCACGGTGAGTACCAGATCCAGGCCGCCATCGCCGCGCTGCACGACGACGCCCGCACCCCGGCCGAGACCGACTGGCCCCAGATCCTGCAGTGGTACGACGCACTGCTCGCCATCGCCGACAACCCACTGGCCGGGCTGAGCCGCGCGATCGCCGTCGGCGAGGTCGACGGACCGCAGGCCGGGTTGAAAGCGGTGGCGGAACTCGAATCCCGGCTGGGCGACCATCACCGGCTCGACGCGGTGCGGGCCTGGCTGCACGAACGGGCCGGGAACCTCGACGCCGCCGTCGAGCACTACCGCCGCGCGGCCGAGCGGGCCCGCGACACCGCCGAACGCGACCACCTCGTCAAACAGGCCGACCGACTTAATCGATCGATCGCTTAGAATCGTCGGTATGACCGCGACGAAGCCCCGCAAGGCCGGACGCCCCCGCAAGGAAGAGGCCACCGACACCCGGACGGTACTGCTGGACGCCGCGCTGAAACTGTTCGTGGCCAAGGGTTTCGCCGCGACCTCGGTGCGCATGATCGCCCGCGCCGCCGGACTGTCCGACGGCGGCCTGTACGCCCACTTCCCCAGCAAACAGGCCGTCTACGACGAACTGCTGGCCAGCGCCGGTCCCGGCGTCGTGGACGGCATGGTCGCCGAACTGCTGCCCGAGGCCGGGACACCGCCGCAGGATCCCGAGACCTTCCTCACCCAACTGGTGGGCCGGATCCTCGACTACTTCGAGACCCCCGCCGCCCGCGACTTCAGCCTGCTGTTGCTGCGCGAGGAGATCCCCGGCAACGGCGACCTGGTCACCGCGATGATCGACAAGGGCGCCGCCGCCCTGGGGCCGGTGGTCACGGAGTGGGCCAAGGCGGGACACCTGCCCGACCGGGTGCGACAACGACTGGACGCGGGCACCGTCACCGGCGAGTCGCTGATGTGGGAACTGTTGGCGCCCTTGGGTTTCGTCCGGCTGGTCTACCTGCACGGGACCGACGAGTCCCGCGCCGAGGGCAGGCGCCGGGCCGACGCGCACCTGGAGTTCTTCCTGAACGCGGTGGTGCGCGACTAGGTTCGGTCGGGAATCGCCGTATCAGGGTTGTACTTTGTCGCCGGTGATCGTGCCTTTGAAGTCGGCGAAGACTTCGCCGTCGACACTCAGTTCGGCGGTGACGGTCAGATCCGGGTAGCCCTCGACCTGTTCGGGCGCGACCTCGTCGACCCGAGCCTCGGCGGTGGAAAGGCCCATGTCGTACAGATAGAGATTGGTTCCGGGGTCGAGCGTCCCCCAGCACCATGAATGCCGCGTCGAGGGTTCCGGGAACTCGATCTTCGGTTTGCACCATTCTTTCCCAGCGGCCCAACGCTTCTCGCACACGCGTCGTTCGGCCTTGGGGCGTCGCTTCTGGGCGTCCTCGTCCCAGTCGCAGTTCTCGTCGCCACCGGTGACCCCGACGTAGGGGAAGTCGCCGCCCGGGTCCTCGATCTTCAGGTCGAACTGGACGTTGGCGAGTGCTTTCCCGGATTCGTTGTGGACCGCCACGTCCACGTCGTCACCGAGCGCCAGCGAGATGTCCTCCAGGTCGATGTCGATCGAGACATCGTGGATGTCCTTGGCGGGGATCTCGACGGCGGAACCCACGTTGGTGGGTTCGGCGTCGGTGTCGCCGGGGGAGTCAGGACCTGAAATCCTCACCACCCACACCACCACGCCGATGAGCAGCGCGGCCGCCACCGCGATGATCTCGAGCAGTCGTCGCCTCAGCATTCGTCGTCTCCTCAATGAAGCCGACGAGGGGTTGGCGGCGGCTTCGCGCTGCCGACAGGGTACTCAGGCGTTCTTAAAGAGGCGTCCCGAAAGCACCGTGGCCGCTACGTGGACTCCACCAACGGCAACGCGATGGACGACACGTGCGAACGCACCCGCTCGTCGGTCGGGTCGTCCTCCGGCGTCCAGTGCACCGACAGGTGCTCGTACAGCGTGTTGCGGTGCGCGGGAACGCGTCCGGCGCTGCGGATCATGTCGATGAGCCCGTGCAGGTTCGAGCGGTGCCGGGCACCGGCCGAGGAGATGACGTTCTCCTCCAGCATGATCGAGCCGAGGTCGTCCACTCCCATGTGCAGCGAGACCTGCCCGGCCGCCTTGCCGGTGGTCAGCCAGGACGACTGCAGGTGCGCGATCTCGTTGAAGTACAGCCTCGCGGTGGCCAGCATCCGCAGGTACTCCACAGTGGTGGCCTGGGTGCGTCCCTTGAGGTGGTTGTTCTCCGGCTGGTAGGTCCACGGGATGAAGGCCCGGAAACCGCCGGTCTTGTCGTGGACGTCGCGGATCATCCGCAGATGCTCGATGCGTTCGGCGTTGGTCTCGCCGGTGCCCATCATCATCGTCGCGGTGGACTCCAGGCCCAGACCATGCGCGACCTCCATGATCTCGCACCAGCGCTCACCCGACTCCTTCAACGGCGCCAGCGCCTTGCGGGGACGCTCGGGCAGCATCTCGGCCCCGGCCCCGGCGATCGAGTCCAGCCCGGCGGCCTTGATGCGCTTGATGGCCTCCTCGATCGAGACCTCCGACACCTTCGCCATGTGACCGATCTCGGACGGCCCGATGGAGTGGATCGCCAGCTGCGGGAACTCGCGCTTGACCGCGCCGAACAGTTCCTCGTAGTACTCGACCCCGAACTCGGGGTGGTGACCGCCCTGCAACATCACCTGGGTGGCACCCAGGTCGATCGCCTCGGCACAGCGACGCAGGATCTCGTCGAGGTCGTGGCTCCAACCCTCCTTGTGCTTCGGCGCCCGGTAGAAGGCGCAGAACTTGCACGCGGTGACGCACACGTTGGTGTAGTTGATGTTGCGGTCGATCAGGTAGGTGACGATCCCCTCGGGGTAGCGGCGTCGCCGCACCGCGTCGGCGGCCTCACCCAGCTCGTGGAAGGGCGCCTCGGTGTACAACAGCAGCGCCTCTTCGGTGGTGATGCGCCCGCCGTCGGCGCCTCGCTGCAGGATTTCGGCGATCTCGGTCGACACGCCTTCGAGACTACGACGCCTTGACGCCGCAATTAGAGTCACCTCCTTGACTCCTCCCCTTCCTTCGATGAAGAAGGGGGATTTCTGGCTCACGCTGCCCGCTAAACCAACGGTCGAGTGGGTCTTACGCGATCGACACCAGCCGGGTTGAGACCAGCCCGGTTGAGGATCACACGCGCGGAATTCTTGTCGCGAGGCGCAACGTTTCCGCAGTTCGTACAGGTATAAGTGCGTTGCGACAGCGGAAGTGCGTGCGTGGTTCTTGCCTGGCACAGTCCGCAATCTGTCGTCGTGTACGCCGGATTCACCAAGTGGAGAATTCGGAGGTGCTTCTTGGCCATATGGATTAGCGCGGTCTTGGTCACACCGATGGCGGCATCGTCCGCCTTTTTCGCCAGAGCCGAATCGCCGCGTTCTTACCGTGCTCTGGATGCGGAAGGTCATGATCGTCGCTCGTCGTAGTCGCGATCTCTCGCACACCCCGGTCGATCCCGATCACCTTGCCGGTGGGAGGCAGTGGGTGAGGTTTGGAAAGTACGACAAACGAGGCGTACCAGTGCCCGAGGCGGTCGCGATAGACCCGCACCGAACTCGCTTCACCAGGTAGCTCGCGTGACCACACGACATTGATGACGATTCCACCGCTCAGGCACAGTTTCCCATCCTTGACCTGGAAGCCGCGCTTTGTGTAATTCAAGGTGGGCGCGGCAAGAAGCTTTTTCTTGAAGCGCGGCATCCCAGCCCGCTGCTGTGCTGGTAGGCGTCTCTTGATATCCATCAAAGCCTTGGTCCGGGACTTCGCGAAGTCCCGGATCGTCTGTTGCTGAGGCACGCTCCGCCCCTGGCTCAGCCATGGATTTTCGGATCGCCAACCGGTCAACGCATTTGTTCCACACCCACCGACAACGATCCCACTCACTCGCCACGGCATGTCGTGCCGCACGCGAGAGCCGCAGCCGGTATGTGAACCGGACGTGTGCGGAACAGTTGAGTGGCGTAGGCACGTCCGGCAACCTACCCACGAGGTACGACAATAGCCACGGCACAAATTCATGATCGCTATCTCGATCCACTGGAAGGATGGGCTGCCCCTAAATGAAGACCAGTGACACGTCCTCTGAAGCCGAAGGCGGCGCCGCCGACGAAGCGGATTCCGGTGAAGCGGTCACTGAGGTCCCCACGAAGGGGCGGCCGACGGCTTTCGTGCTGTTGACCTGCGGTTTCCTGGCGTGTATGTGTTGTGTGGGCGGGGTGTTCGCGGGCGGGTCGCTGGGGTGGATGCGGATGTCGAACCTGGATGACGTCGTCACCGGCCTTGGCGAGCCGGACGGCTGGTCGACGACGGACGCGTCCTCGACGCCGTGGCGAGCCGAGGCGAGTCTGACCGGGCCCGCCGACGCCGAGGCGGTCGCGCGGTGGCTGAGCGAGGTGGGGGCCGAGACTTCCGAGACGAAGGCGTCGAAGTGTCTGGCGACCAAGAAGGGCTGCACAGTGGAGCTGAAATCCGGCGGGTTTCCGGTGAAAGTCGAATACGGGCCCGACGGCGAGAATGCCGAGGCGACCGTCCTAGTTGACTAGCGTCGAGCGCCTACTGGGGAATCAGCGAATTAGGCGTTGACCTGCGGGATATTCGCTGTGTAATGCAAGGGTTATTGCGTGTTGCCAATGGGGATGGATATCAGTAGATTTAGATATCACTATTGAGTCCGACCGGTGACGGTCAGGCACCGCCCGTTTTGAGAATCCCGACTCGCCCGGTCGCGATTCTGAGAGGAACGCCCACATGAGACCCCTTTCCGCGCGCCGTTTTCTAGCGGCGGCAGGCGCGATCGCGCTGACGACGACCACGGTGTTGCTCGCCGGATCGTCGGCGGCGCACGCCGATGAGTCCACGATCCTCAACGCCACCGGCGACCACGTCGTCGACGGCCGCTACATCGTCGTGTTCAACGACTCCGACGTGTCCGCCAAGGCCAAGTCGGTGAAGTCCAAGGCCGGTGACCTCGCCGATGCCTACGGCGGCACCGTCGACCACACCTACCACGCCACCATCCGCGGTTTCGCCACCACCATGGACGAGGCCGACGCGAAGCGGCTGGCCGCCGAGCCGGACGTCGACTACGTCGAGGCCGTGCACAAGGTGTCGGTCAGCGACGACCAGATGAACCCGCCCAGCTGGGGTCTGGACCGTGTGGACCAGAACGCCCTGCCGCTGGACCAGAAGTACTCCTACCCGGCCAGCGCCGGTCAGGGCACCACGATCTACATCCTGGACACCGGCACCAGGCTGACCCACTCGACCTTCGGCGGCCGGGCGAAGTCGGGTTACGACTTCATCGACAACGACGCCGACGCCTCCGACTGTCACGGCCACGGCACCCACGTCGCCGGGACCACGGCCGGAAGCGAATACGGTGTGGCCAAGAAGGCCAACGTGGTGGCGGTGCGGGTGCTCAACTGCTCCGGCAGCGGCACCAGCGACCAGATCGCCAAGGGCATCGACTGGGTGACGGCCAACGCGTCCGGCCCGTCGGTGGCCAACATGAGCCTGGGAGGCTCGGGTTCCGACGCGACCATGGAGAACGCCGTGCAGCGCTCCATCGACGCCGGAATCCAGTACTCGCTGGCGGCCGGGAACAACAACGGCAACGCCTGCAACACCACCCCGGCGCGGCTGCCCGCCGCGGTCACGGTCGGCGCCACCACCCGCACCGACTCGCGTGACACGGCGTACAGCAACTACGGGTCCTGTCTGGACCTGTTCGCGCCCGGTTCCGGGATCACTTCCTCGTCCAACAACGGCGACACCGCCTCGCAGTCGATGAGCGGAACCTCGATGGCGGCGCCGCACGTGGCCGGGGCGATGGCGCTGTACCTGGCCGAGAACCCCACGGCGACGCCGCAGCAGGTTCGCGACGCGATCGTCGACAACGGCACCAAGGACAAGGTGACCAGCCCGGGTTCGGGTTCCCCGAACGTGTTGCTGTACACCGGGTTCATCACCGGTGACCCGCCCGCGGACAACGACTTCGACATCGCCGCCGACCCCGGCGAGGCGACCGTCGACCCGGGACAGTCGACCACGACGAAGGTCAGCACCACGGTCACCAAGGGACAGGCCCAGGCCGTGACGCTGTCGGCCAAGGGACTGCCGTCCGGCGCCGAGGCCAGCTTCGACCCGGCCAGCATCAACTCGGGTGAGTCGTCGACGTTGACGATCAGCACCTCGGCGAGCACGCCCGCCGGTACCTACTCGGTGACGATCACCGGTACCGGGGCCGACGCGACCCGCACGGCCGGGTTCTCGCTGACGGTCGGCGATGACGGCGGCGACAACAAGAAGCCGGTCGCCTCGTTCACCGAGATCTGCTTCGGCCAGTGGTGGAGCTTCTGCTTCTTCGACGCCAACGCCTCCAGTGACTCCGACGGCACCGTCGAGGAGTACAGCTGGGAGTACGGCGACGGCAGCACCGGCACCGGGTCGTTCGCGTCCCACGCGTACCCCGGGCCCGGCACCTACACGGTGACCCTCACGGTCACCGATGACAAGGGCGCCACCGGGTCCATCAGTAAGACCATCACCCTGTGATCGCGGCACTCAGGGGCGAGGACGCTTGTCGTCCTCGCCCCGTTTTTGACCGACCCGGGTGAGGGCTCACCGACCTTGTTGCGGTACACAAGTTTCCTCAACGACTGACGAGGAATCACACGGATGGAATCGGCGAGAGCACCTCATCCGTCCCCCGGCCAGGACCTGATCGGGGGACGGTACCGCCTCGACCACCCCATCGGCGAGGGCGGGATGGGCGAGGTCTGGCGCGGTACCGACACCCGGCTCGGTCGTGCCGTGGCGGTCAAGCTGCTCCACCCCGCGTTCTCCCGCAACGCGCGGTTCCGAGCCCGGTTCCGGGCCGAGGCCACCCTGGTGGCGGCGCTCAACTCCCCCGGTATCGCCACGCTGCACGACTACGACGAGGACGTCACCCCCTCAGGCCCACGGTCCTATCTGGTGATGGAGCTGGTACGGGGGGCGTCACTGGCGGACATACTCGCCGACCGCGACCGGCTGCCGGTGGCGCGAACCATGCGCATCATCGCCGAGGCCGCCGAGGGACTGGACGCGGCGCACCGGGCGGGCGTCGTTCACCGCGATGTCAAGCCCGGCAACATTCTCATCGCCGACGACGGTGGCGTGAAGCTGATCGACTTCGGTATCGCGCGGGCGCTGGGCGAGGCGGGACTCACCGAATCCGGGATCGTCCTGGGCACCATCACCCACACCTCACCCGAGCAGATCGCCGACGCGGAGCCCACCCCGGCCGCCGACATCTACTCGCTGGGCGTGGTGGCCTACGAATGCCTGACCGGGAATCCGCCGTTCCACTCCACCAACCCGGTCGCCATCATGAACGGTCACATGAACCACGAACCGCCGCCGCTGCCCGCCGACATTCCCGCGCCGGTTCGCGAGGCCGTGATGACGGCGCTGCGCAAGCAGCCCGAAGACCGTTGGGAATCCGTCGCCGCTTTCGGTCAGGCGTGCTGGGCGGCGGTGGAGCCGAACACTCCGCGACCGGCCAAGTCGGTGCGGCTCACCCGCGAGCACGATCCCGGGGAACTGGGCACCGCCGCCATCCCACGGCCCCGGCAGAAGGCGGCGACCGTCGGCGACGGGGTGCCGACGATCAGGCCGTCGCGGCAGCGACCGGCCGCGCCCGGTCCCGGCCGGTACGCGCGGATTCGGGGCCTGCTGCGGCCCGGTCGGCATCGCCGCGCGCTCATCGCGTCCGGCCTGGTGACACTGGTTGCCGGACTGCTGCTGACCGTGGCCACCGCACCGTGGAATCCGTGGGCCGTCGACGTTTCCTCGCTCGGCGACGGCGGCAAGCCACAGTCGACGGTCGCGGACGACGGGACCGGAACCCCCACCGGGGACAAGAGTTCCGTCGACGACACATCGTCCGGTGCCAGCGACGACAAGGGACCGAAGAACGATCCCATGAGCAAGCCCGACGACGCCGGCACGACCAGTGGCGGCGCCAGCGATGACGACGCCCCGAAGGGCGAGGTTCCCAACCTGATCGGGAAGCATGTCCTGCTGGGCGACAACACCCTGAGGTCTGAGGGTTTCGACAACCACAAACCCGTCGGCGTGTCGGACTCCCCCCAGCGATTCTGCGAGATCTACGACCAGTCGCCCAATCCGGGGACCGTCACCAGCTACAAGACCACGGTCACGTTCTACTACAGCGGTACCGCCGAAGACTGTGCCGTAGAGTGACGACGCCTCGCGGGTAGCATGACGCACCCTCGAGATGGGAGACCCTCATGATCCACAGTGACTTCCTGCGCCAGCTCGCCCGCACCCGACGGTTCACGCTCGGTGTCCCACGGCACGTCCGGGTCTCGCCGGACGGGCAGCGGGTGGTGTTCGTCCGTTCCGCCAGCGGTACCGACGCGACCAGGTCACTGTGGTCGGTGGACGTGGACAGCGGCGAGGAGCGACTGCTGGTCGATCCGGCGAAACTGGCGGGCGGCGAGGACGTGCCCGAGGAGGTGCGGCGGCTTCAGGAACGCAGCCGGGACCTGGCCGCGGGCGTCACCGACTACGCCACCGACGCGGGGCTGCGGGTCGCGGCCATCGGGCTGGCCGGGCGACTGTGGACGGTGGACCTGCTGTCGGGTGAGCTGACCGCGTTGCCCGCGACCGGGCCGGTGATCGATCCCCGGCCGAGCCCGTCGGGTGAGCACATCGCGTACGTGGCCTCGGGCGCGCTGCGGGTCATCGGCGCCGACGGCGGCGGCGACCGGGCGCTGGCGATCCCCGACGACGCCGATGTCTCCTACGGTCTGGCCGAGTACGCCGCCGCCGAGGACATGCATCGGCTGCGCGGATTCTGGTGGTCCCCGGACGGGGACCGGCTGCTGGTGGCCAAGGTGGACAACCGGCGGGTGCCGATCTGGCACCTGGCCGATCCCGGCGATCCGCTGGCCGCGCCGACGACCATCCGCTACCCGGCGGCCGGGACCGCCAACGCCGAGGTGACGCTCAGTGTCCGCGGCCTGGACGGCTCCACGGTGGACGTCGACTGGGACAACGAGGCCCATGAATACCTGATCGCGGCGCACTGGAGCCGGGGCGGCGCTGTCGTGTCGGTGCAGAGCCGCGACCACTCCTCGCTGCTGGTGCGGCGCCTCGATCCCGACACCGGCGCGCTGACGACGCTGCGCGCCGAGAGTGACCCGGCCTGGGTGACGCCGTTTCGCGGCGTCCCGGCCTACACCGACGGCGGCGAACTCGTCTGGGGCGCCAATGTGGACGGCAGCTACCGGCTGCTGGTCGACGGCGAGGCGGTGACCCCCGACGGGCTGCAACTGCGCGAGGTCCACGGCGTCGACGGCGATGTGGTGCTGTTCAGCGCCTCCGACGAACCCACCGAGATCGACCTGTGGGCGTGGTCGCGCGCGTCCGGCCTGGTGCAGCTGGCGCCCGGCCGCTCCGGGGTCGCCACGCTGGCTTCCCCAGGGCGGCACGAGAAGGCCGGTTCCGGGGTGGTGTACGAGGCCGCCATCGGCGGCGGCACCGTCGTGGCGCACACGGCCACCTGGGATTCCGGTTTCGCGGTCACCGCCTGGCGCGACGACCGGGAGCCGGTCACGATCGCCTCGCACGCCGAGGCCGCGTCGCTCACGCCCCGGGTCACGCTGCTGCGGGCCGGATCCGCCAAGCTGCGCACCGCGGTGCTGTTCCCCACCGATCACGAACCGGGCTCGAAGCCGCTGCCGGTGCTGCTGGATCCCTACGGCGGCCCGGCCGGACAGCGGGTGCTGGCCACCCAGCACGGTTACCGGGTGTCGCAGTGGTTCGCCGAGCTGGGTTTCGCGGTCGTCGTCGCCGACGGACGCGGCACCCCGGGTCGCGGCCCCGCCTGGGACCGCACCATCTACCTCGACAAGGCCATGCCGGTCCTGGACGACCAGATCACCGCGCTGCGCGCCGCCGCCGAGACCCACCCCGACCTGGACCTGTCCCGGGTGGCGATCCGCGGCTGGTCCTACGGCGGTTTCCTGGCCGCGCTGGCGGTGCTGCGCCGTCCCGACGTCTTCCACGCCGCCGTTGCCGGGGCCGCGCCCAGCGACGCCAGGCTGTACGGCACCTACTACCAGGAGCGGTATCTGGGCCACCCCGACGAACACCCCGGCGCCTACGCCGACGCGTCCCTTCTGGACGACGCACCGAACCTGACCCGGCCGCTGCTGCTCATCCACGGACTCGTGGACGACAACGTCCACCCCGCGCACGTGTTCAAGCTGTCCGCCGCGCTGCAACGGGCCGGCCGCGAGCACACGCTGCTGGCGCTGCCCAACACCACCCACATACCGCTCGACGCGGACATCTCCGTGAACATGTTCCGTCAGGAGGCCCGATTCCTGTTGAACGCCTTGGGAATGGACACCACCGTCGCCGACTGACGCCGCCGCCGGGGATCGGCCGTCCCACAACACAATGGAATCGACTAGTGTCGATTCGACTGCGCTCGACACGGGCGCCGACCCCCGGCAGACAGGTCTACTTCGATGTCCCGCTCCCTCCCCCGCCGAGCCGCGCCGCTGGCGGTCGGCGCCGCGCTGGCCCTCGTGGCCGGTACCGGCATCGCCTACGCCACCGACGACGGCACCATCCGGGGCGCTGACGCGCCCGACGCCGTCGACGGCCGCTACATCGTCGTCCTCGACGAGGATGTCAAAGCCGACGATCTCGCCTCCCGGTACGGCGGCGTCGTCACCAACACCTACCGCTCCGTCCTGACCGGTTTCTCGGCGGCGATGTCGCGCGACGAGGCCGAACAGCTGGCCGCCGATCCGGCCGTCGACGAGGTGCGCGCCGTACAACGGGTCCAGCTGGCCCCGGCGGCGGCCAAGGCACCGGCCAACCTCGGCCTGGACCGCATCGACCAGCGCGAACTGCCGCTGGACGGCCAGTACACCCACCCCGACTCGGCCGGTGACGGCACGAAGGTCTACGTCATCGACACCGGGGTTCGCTTCAGCCACAAGGACTTCGAGGGCCGCGCCAGCTCCGGGCCGGACTTCGTCGACGATGACGACACCGCCGAGGACTGCCAGGGCAACGGCACCGCGCTGGCCGGTATCGCGGCCGGAGCCGAACACGGCGTCGCCAAGAAGGCCGACGTGGTGGGTGTGCGGGTGCTCGACTGCGACGGCGGCGGCACCACCGACGATCTCCTGGCGGGCATCGACTGGGTCACCGAGGACGCCGCGGGCACACCGGCGGTGGCGACGCTGGGTCTGGGCGGCCCGGCTAACGACGCGCTCGACAAGGCCGTCGCGGCCTCGATCGGCGCCGGGATCAGCTACGCGCTGCCGGCGGGCGGCTCGGGTTCGGACGCCTGCCGGTTCAGTCCCGGCCGCACCGCCGAGGCGCTGACCGTCGGCGGCACCGTGACCGACACCGACGCCCGCTCCGAGCGCAGCAACACCGGCAAATGCCTCGATCTGTTCGCGCCGTCCACCGGCATCACCTCGGCCTCGCACTCCGACGACTCGGCCTCGGTGCCGTTCGCGGGCACCGCCGCGGCGGCCGCGCATGTCGCCGGTGCCGCCGCGCTGTTCCTCGCCGACAACCCCGAGGCCGGCCCGGCTACGGTGAGCGCGGAGCTGACGAACAACTCCACCCCCGACGTGGTGACCGACCCGGGAGAGGGATCTCCGAACTTGTTGCTGTACACAGGTTTCATGAACTCCCGGGGCGATTGAGAGGAATCGAGTGAACGGGGAGCTTGCGCAGCGGTCCGTGCCCGGCAGCGGTGTCGGCGGCGGCCGGTACCGCCTGGACAGCCGGATCGCCGACGGCGGTATGGGCGAGGTGTGGCGTGCCACCGACACGCGGCTGGGCCGGGCCGTCGCGGTCAAGCTCCTCCATCTCAACTACTCCCGCAACCCGCATTTCAAGGCGCGGTTCGAGTCCGAGGCCCGGCTGGTGGCCTCACTGAAGTCACCCGCCATCGCCGTGCTGCACGACTACGGCGAGGACGAAACCGTCGACGGCACCCGTTCCTACCTGGTGATGGAACTGGTGGAGGGCAGGACCCTGGCGGACCTGCTCCAGGAACGCGTCCGGCTGCCGGTGCAGCGCACGATGCGGATCATCGCCGAGGCCGCCGACGGACTGGAGGCGGCGCACCGGGCCGGGATCATCCACCGCGATGTCAAGCCGGGCAACATCATCGTCGCCGACGACGGCGCGATCAAGGTGGTCGACTTCGGCATCGCGCGGGCGTTGGGAACGGCGGGTCTCACCGAGACCGGGGTCGTCATCGGCACCATGCGCTACACCTCGCCGGAGCAGATCGCCGACCAGGACCCGACCCCGTCCGTCGACATCTACTCGCTCGGCGTCGTCGCCTACGAGTGCCTGGCCGGGCAGCCGCCGTTCATGTCCGAGAATCCGGTGGCCATCATGGATGGTCACGTGAACCGGAAGCCGCCGCCACTGCCGGACGACATCCCCGAGCCGGTACGGCAGGTGGTCGCGACGGCGCTGCGCAAGAACCCCGTCGACCGGTTTGACTCCATAGCGGACTTCGGGCAGGCGTGCTGGGACCTGGTCGAGCGCACCGCCTCGCGGCCCGCGAGATCCGTTCGGGTCACCCAGGAGGAGCGCCCCGCGCTGCTGGGCGGCCACATGTCGCCTGCGCCGTCGCAATGGGAGCCCGAGGTCGCCGACGACCCCGAACAAACGCCGGTTCACCGGGTCGAGACCACCTCCGAACCGGTCTCGACGCCCACGACCGGGATGGTGGCCGTCGGTCACACCTCACCGGGCGGAACCCCGGTCCGCCGGGCCGCGCCGCCGTCGCCTCCCCGGTCCCCTCGCCCGGCCGGTCCGACCGGACCAACCGGGCCGGTGAAGGCCAAGGGCCTGCTGCGGCCCGACCGGCACCGGCGCCGCGTCGCGCGGTATTCGATGGTGATCCTGGTCGTGGCGCTGGTGCTCGCCACCGCGACAGCGTCGTGGAACCCATGGGGGCTGGGGATTCCCGGTACCGACGAGGCCACCACGGGACCGGTGGCGGCCGGGAAGAGCGACGCGAGCTCCGCCGACGACCACGAGAGCGACAAGACCAAGTCCTCAAAGGATAAAAGTTCGGAGAACACGCCCGAGTCCGCGAGTGGCGGCGACGCCGTCTCCTCGGGCGACGACAACGGCGGCGACAACGCCGACGGAAACGACAACGACGACGTCGAGAAGGGCAAGGTTCCCAACCTGATCGGCCAGAACACGTTCCAGGCGCCGGGAATGCTGGAGGGGGCCGGGTTCAAGAACCACGACTCCGTCGGCAAGGCGACCGGTGAACACGGCTACTGCGTCATCTACGACCAGTCCCCCAACCCCGACGCCGTCGTCGGCTACAAGACCAAGGTCACCTACTACTACGACGGAAACGGCCCGGGCTGCGGCGAGGAGAACTGAAGCCGCCCGCGGCTCACCCGGTGGACTCCCCGGTCGCCGGATCGACGGCGGTGAGGCAGTAGACGGCGCCGGACGGGTCGTACATCACCGTCCAGTGCTTGAACACCTCCCCGCCGCGAGCACCGGCGGCCAGGTGGACCTCGCGAACCGCCGCGACATCCGAAGTCGAGAAGTCGACATGCGCCCCGGTGGGACGGTCCTCGTCCAAGCGCTGCAACAGCACCAGGCACGTGGAGCGGTCCTCGGGGGTGAGCGTGCTGAACTCGGGGAAGGACGTCGTGCGGGCGCTCCAGCCGGTCAGGTTCTCCCAGAACCGCACCTCGCTGTCCCAGTCGTCGCGACCGACGTCGATGCACAGCTGGTTGGCGCTGCTGGTGGAACCGTTGGCGTGCTTCACGATCGCCGGTTCGGTGAAGGCGCGGTCCCCGTTCTCGACGCGGAACATCAGCCCGCCCGGCGACCGGCCGGTGAAGCGCTCGTTGTCGTCGTAGATCGCCGTGACACCCAGCTCGTAGGCCTTCGCCACCATGGCCTCGGCGTCGTCGGCGACGAGGTCGACGCGGGTCGGCGGTGCCGTCGCCCGGCGGGTCAGTCCCAGCCAGGCGTCCCCGGTGTCGGGTTCCAGCAGCACCTCGTCCGCGTCCGGCGGCGCGGCGGTGGTCTCGGTGACCCGGGCCCAGAAGTCCACCGAGTCACGCCAGACTTCGCTCGGACGGCCCAGGCAGGTTCGCAGCCAGCGCACCATGGCCGACTCCTCTCATAGTCGTCGGCTACCGGGTTACCCCACGAAGCCGCTGCTCAACCACGACGGCGGACCTCGGCGCTACGGCAGCGCCCCGGTCACGGGGTCGCGGGCGGTCAGGCAGTAGACGGCGCCGGACGGGTCGTACATGACCGTCCACCACGGGAACACGTCGCCGCTGCGGGCTCCGGCGGCGACGTGGGCCTCGCACACCGCCGCGACGTCGGAGCAGGCGAAGTCGAGATGGGCGCTGGTGGGTCGGTCCTCGTCCAGGCGCTGCAACAGCAGCCGGGACGTGCGGCCGTTGGGGCCCTTGATCCAGGCGTACTCCGGGCGGGCGCCGGTGCGGGCCTTGTGGCCGGTCAGGTCCGACCAGAACGCGAGCTCGGTGTCCCAATCGGATGGTCCGATGTCGACGCAGATCTGGTCGAGGCCGCTGAGGGAACCGTTGGGGTGTTCCAGGACCGGTGGTTCGGCGAGTTCGGAGTCCGGCGCGGCGGCGATGTGGAAGGTCAGCCCGCCCGGGGAGCGGCCGGTGACGTGCTCGCCGTCGTCGTTGCTGGCCGTGGCCCCCAGCTCGAAGGCCCGGCGCACCACGGCTTCGGCGTCGTCGACGACCAGGTCCACCCGGGTGGCCGCCGCGGCGGCGCGGTTGGTCAGGGCGAGCATCCCGTCGCCGGAGACGGGTTCCAGCCAGACGTCGCCGGGACTGCGCCACTCGGGCAGCGTGCCGGTGACCCGCGACCAGAAGTCGACTGTGGTCTCCCATCGGGTTTCCGGACGCCCCGCACACGCCCGCAGCCAGCGCACCATCGTCGGCTCCTCTCGTCGCTTCGGCCATGATGCCCCGGATTGGTACCCAGCGTCCTCTCAGCTCAATCCCGTAGCGTCGCGTGGATGTCCGAACGGATTCTCATCACCGGCGCCACGGGGTCGCTGGGCAGTGTCGTCTACCGGCGGGCCGCCCGGGCGGGATGGAACACCGTCGGCACCTCGTTCAGCTCACCCTCTGACGTCACCGACGTGCGGCTCGACGTCCGGGATCCGGTTCAGGTGCGCGAGGTCCTCGACAAGGTCCGGCCCGCCGTCGTCGTCCACACCGCGACCGGGCGGGAACGCGAGGACTGGGCCACCACCGCCGACGGTGCCGCCAATGTCGCCGCCGCGGCGGCGCGGCTGGGGGTGCGGCTGGTGCACGTGTCCACCGACGCCGTGCACCGTGGTGACGGCTCCTACGACGAGTCCGCGCTGCCGGACCCGGTGAACCGGTACGGGGCCGCCAAGGCCGCCGCCGAGACCGCGGTCAAGGCGATCGCGCCGGAGGCCGCGATCGTGCGCACCGGTCTCATCGGCGGCGACGGCGACGGCTATTTCGAGCGGCTCACCTACGAGCTGGTCCACGGGCAGCGCGAGGGGTTCCTGTTCACCGACATGGTCCGCACTCCGGTTCATGTGGACGATCTCGCCGACGCGCTGCTGGAGCTGGCGGGCAACGATTTCAGCGGTGTCCTCAATGTCGCCGGGAGCGAGGCGATCACCCGCTACGAGCTCGGCGTGCTGGTGGCGCGCCGCGACGGCCTGGACCCGGCCGCGATACCCGCGAAGCGAGCAGTCGACATGGATCCGCGTCCGGCGCTGGCGCTGGACGTCCGGCTGGACATCTCCCGGGCGCGGTCGCTGCTGCGCACCCGGCTGCGGGGCGCGAGCGAGTTCATGGCCGAGCCGATCGGCGGCTGACGGACCGGCCGTCGTGTGCCAATTTCGCGGGACGCCGTGAAAGATCTTGCAGAAACGGGCCGACGAGCCAATCCACTCCTACCTCGACAAATGACGAAACGTCATTGGTAGACCACGTTCCAGCGAGGGCGCCGTTGAAAGAAACGGCCGCATCGGCCGAGGTCACCCCACTGTGCCCCGTTGACGCTATCGAAACACGTCGATAGCCTTCGGGAAACCTTGCGCAAGAAATTTCAGACCTGTCCCGGCGCCGGGTCTACCCCCACAGCGAGGATTCCCATGCGTACCAAGAACCTCATACCTCCCATGGTGGTGATCACCGTGCTGGCCACGGGATTCACCGCCGGAGTCGCCCAGTCCGAACCCGGTCAACCGTCCACCGTCGAGGCCACCGCCCCCATCGCGGGCGACGAGGCGATCCTGCACCTGTTCCAGTGGCCGTGGAAGTCGGTGGCGTCCGAGTGCACCAATGTGCTCGGTCCGGCGAAGTTCCCGGCCGTCGAGGTGTCCGCGCCTCAGGAACACGTCGTGCTGCCCGACAAGCAGTACCCGTGGTGGCAGGACTACCAGCCGGTCAGCTACCAGCTCGAATCGCGGCGCGGTTCGGCCAAGGACTTCGCCGACATGGTGTCCGCCTGCGACGACGCGGGCGTGGAGGTCTATGTGGACACGATCGTCAACCACATGGCCGGTGGCGCCTCCACCGGGACCGGCAGCGGCGGCAGCGAGTACTCCCAGTACGACTACCCCGCGGTCCCCTACGGCAACAACGACTTCCACCACTGCGGCCGCAACGGCAACGACGACATCCAGAACTGGCAGGACCAGTGGGAAGTCCGCAACTGCGAACTGCTCGACCTGTCCGACCTGGCCACCGAGACCGAACACGTCCGAAAGCAACTCACCGGCTACATGCAGGACCTCATCGACCTGGGTGTCGACGGCTTCCGCATCGACGCCGCCAAACACGTCCCGGTCGCCGACCTGGAGGCCATCTACGGTGGACTGACCGGCGACCCGAAGATCTTCCAGGAGGTCATCGAGGGCGGCA
This sequence comes from Stackebrandtia nassauensis DSM 44728, assembly GCF_000024545.1. Classification (GTDB taxonomy): domain Bacteria; phylum Actinomycetota; class Actinomycetes; order Mycobacteriales; family Micromonosporaceae; genus Stackebrandtia; species Stackebrandtia nassauensis. Next base: position 1,322,443 of record NC_013947.1, on the reverse strand, counting down.
ACGGCGAGATCAGCCCGAACGAGTACAAGGGACTGGGACGCGTCACCGAGTTCCGCTACGGCGACCAGGTCGGCGCCCGGTTCAAGGACGGGCAGCTGTCGGCGCTGAAGGACTTCCAAAGCCAGATGCTGCTCGACTCGTCCGCCGCCACCACCTTCATCGACAACCACGACACCCAGCGCAGCGGCCGCGCTCAGCTCACCTACAAGAACGGCGCCCGCTACTACATGGCCGAGGCGTTCGCGCTGGCGCACGGCTACGGCTCCCCGCACATCCTGTCGGGCTTCGCGTTCGACAACGCCGACGCCGGGCCACCGGCCGAATCGGACGGAACCACCAAGCAGGCCGTGGCCGACGACGGCGCCTGCGCGTCCGGCTGGGAGTGCTCGCACCGGCAGCGCGCCGTGCTCAACCTGGGCGCGTTCCGCACCGCCGCGGGCGACGCGGCGGTGACCGACTGGTGGTCCAACGGTTCCGACCAGATCGCCTTCGGACGCGGTGACCGGGCCTTCGCGGCCTTCAACGCCTCGGGTTCCGCACTCACCACCGAGTTCGCCACCGCCCTGCCCGACGGCGAGTACTGCGACGTGGCCAACGGCGACCACACCGACGGCGCCTGCGACGGTCCGGCGTACACCGTGTCGGGCGGCAAGCTGACGGCGACGGTTCCGGCCAACGGCGTACTGGCGGTGCACGTGAACGCCGCTATTTGACGAAACCGGTCCTTCGGGTGCGGCGCTTTGAGAGCCTTGCGGTGACGGCGTCGTACCCGACCGCCATATCCGTCGCGGTCGGTGGTACGAAAACAGAACCACGAAGCGCGAAGGAGAACCGATGAGCGCCACATTCGCCGACGGCGAGCCCTACTGGGTGGAGGTGACCACACCGGACGTACCGGTGACGGCCAAGTTCTACCAGCGCCTGTTCGGTTGGACCACTCAGGACCTGGGCGAGTCGTCCGGTCACTACACGATGGCGTCGCTGGCGGGCCGTCAGATCGCGGCGATCGCCCCTTGCGCGCAGGACGCGCACCCCTGGTGGAACGTGTACTTCAAGGTGTCGGACCCGCACCGCGTCGCCAAGGCCGTCGAATCCGCCGGGGGCGCCGTCCTCATGCCACCGATGGACGTCTTCGACCAGTGCACCATCGCGGTATGCCAGGCACCCGACGGCGCGGCATTCGGGATCTCGCGACCCAAGGAGCACAAGGGAGCCGAGACCTGGGGTGTGGCGGGAGCCCCGGCCGGGGTGACACTGCTGGCCGAATCCGACGACGCCTTCGACTTCTACGAGACGGTCTTCGGCTGGCGCGCGGGTGAGTCCACCATGGGCTCCTCCCTCACCGCCGCCGGGGCCGACGAACCCTTCGGCAACATGCACGTGTTCGGCGAGGAAAGGCCCGAGGGCGTGCGGCCGTCGTGGCTGGCGGTCTTCAAGTCCGAGGACGTGGACGGCTTCGCCACCAAGGCCATGGAGCTGGGCTGCACGGTCCCGGTCGGCCCGATGGACCTGCCCGGCGTGGGCCGCAACGCGTTCGTCGTCGACCCCAACGGGGCCGGGTTCACCGTCGTCAACGCCTAACCGGCCTCGACACCGTCCACGTCGAGAACGGCGCCCTCGGCGAGCAGTTCCTTGAACCGACTGTCCCCCAACGCTTCCCGCAGCCGCTCGGTGACACGATCGACATCGCGGCGCTCGGCGGAGGGCAGCGGCGCGGCCAGCGACTCCCGCAGCGCGGCGGCGGCACCGAGCAGCCGGGCGGCGACCTCGGGCTGGCCGCCGACGGAGCGGGCACCGGCGAGCCCTTCCAACGCCAACGCCACCGCGCGCGGGTTGCCGGTCTGCCGGGCGGCTGTGAGGCCGTCGCGCTGCCACTCCAACGCCGCGTCGGCGTCGCCGCGCAGCTCGGCGATGAAACCCAGTTCGGCCAGGAGGAGGGCCAGCCCGTAGTCCGTCTCCAGTTCCCGGTTCCAGTCCAACCACCGTCGCAGGTAACTCTCAGCGTCGTCCAGTGCGCCCTGTCGCCGGGCACCGAGCGCCAACCCGATCTCCGCGTACTCGCGTCCCGGAGCGTCGGCGTGCTCGATGGCGATCCGCCGAGCCTGCTCGTGGTGCCGCTCAGCCTGCGCGAGATCGTCGGTGAGCAGCGCGATCCGGCCCAGCTCGCTGTTGCCTATGGACACCGCCGACCACAATCCCAGTCGCTCGGCCAGGACGAGAGCGGCGCGGTGTCGTTCGGCGGCCTGGACGTAGTCACCGTCCACCTCGGCCAGTCGGCCCAGCAGGGTCTCGACCTGGGTGCGGCCCCAGCTGTCACCGGCCTCGACGAACAGGTCCAGCCCTCGCAGGCCGAGCTGGCGGGCGGCGGCCAGTTCGCCACGGTCGTAACGGAACTCGGCCCAGCTGTAGGTGACGGCGGCGTGGCCCCAGCAGTCGTCGAGGCTCTCGAAAGCGGCGGTGGCCTGGCCGAGGAGGCGTTCGCACATGTTCCAGTCCCCGAAGTAGGCGAGCGCGAGCGACAGGAACCACTGCGCCCGGGCCCGCTGTCCGGGATCGGTGACACGGTCCAGCATCCGCTCCACATCGGCGGTGAACTCGGGGTCGACGACGTCGGTGTCCCCGGCGAACAACCGGATCGCGAACCGCGACACGGCGGCCTGCGCGTAGCGCGGCCCGCCGGGATCGGGCTGGGCCAAGACGCTGGCCAGCATCCGCTTGGGCTCGGCGAGTCGGCCGCGCAGGAACCAGTACCAGCTCATCGCGTTGACGAGCCGCAAAGCCGAGACGGGCTCGGCGGCGGCACCGTCGTGGCCGGAGCTGACCGCGTGCTGCTCGGTGGCGGTGGCGCCATCGCGGCCCGTGCCGCCCGCGTGCCGCTCGGCGGCGGGCGCGGCGCCGGCTTGCGACGGGCTTGCTGCTGCCGAGCCGGGCTGCTCGGTACCGGGCGAGGCGTCCACCAGCGACGACCCCGCCGCCGACGGGCCGGGCTGCTCGGCGGCTTCGATGGCGGTGTCGAACGCGACGCGAATGTTGGCCGACTCACCGTCCAAAGTCCGCAGTGCCCGCTCCTGTTCGGGCCCACGCAGCAGCGGGTCGACGCGCTCGGCCAAGCCGATGTAATAGTGCGCGTGGGCCCTGCGAGCGGCGGCGTGGTCGTCGGCGGCCCGCGAGCGTTCGACGCAGTACGCCGCGACCGACTCCAGCAGCCGGTAGCGCGGGCCGTCACCGCCGTACGAGACGTTCACCAGTGAGCGGTCCACCAGTCGCGCCAACAGATCCAGCACCTCGTCCGGCCGCACGCCCTCGGCGGCGCACGTGGCTTCGGCGGCCGCGAGCGTGCAGCCATCGGCGTGAACCGCCAAGCGCCGCAACACGATCCGCTCCGCGGCGGTCAGCAGCTCCCAGCTCCAGTCCAGCATGGCTCGCAGGGTCCGTTGGCGGGCTGGAGCGTCGCGGCGACCGCTGGTGAGCAGCCCGAACCGGTCCGCCAGTCGTTGGGCCAGCTCGTCGAGGCCGAGTACCCGGATCCGGTTGGCCGCCAGTTCGAGGGCCAGCGGGATGCCGTCCAGCCGTTCGCAGATGGCCGCCAGGGTCGCGGCGTCGGTCACCGTGAAACCGGGAACGGCTCCCCGGGCGCGGGCGGTGAACAGCTCGACAGCGTCGTGTGGCCGCAATGGACTGACCGGCACCTGCTGCTCCCCCGCGATCCCGAGCGGTTCCTGGCTGGTGGCCAGGATCGACAGGTCCGGGGCGGCGCGCAACAGCGCCTCCGCGAGCGCCGAGGCCGCCCCGACGAGGTGCTCGCAGTTGTCCAGCAGCAGCCGTGACCGCTTGGGGCGCAAGGCTTCAGCCACTGTCGCGATCGGGTCGCCGAGGGGTGCGAACTGGTCCTCGCGGATCCCCAGCGTCTCGGCGACGACCTCGGCGAGCTGGGCGGCGGTGGACGTCTCCGGCTGCCCGGCGAGCTCGACCAGCCAGGTACCGTCCGCAGTAGACTCGGCGGACCGGCGGGCGGCCTCCAGCGCGAGGCTGGTCTTGCCGACGCCGCCCATGCCGGTCAGGGTGACCAGCCGATGGTCCCGCAGCAGCTGATCCAGTTCGGACAGTTCGGTGCTCCGGCCGATCAGCGCGGTCACCGGTCGCGGCAAGTTCCCCCGTCCAGCTCCAGCTCCAGCTCCAGCTCCAGCTCCAGCTCCAGCTCCAGCTCCAGCTCCAGCTCCAGCTCCAGCTCCAGCTCCAGCCGAGGCTAGCTCGGACGTCGTCGGCTCGCTCGGGCCGAGCCGCCGCGATCCCTCGTCGCCGCTCGTGAACCGGGTCGCCGGTTCCTGCCGCAGGATCCGGCCGTACAGCTCCACCAGCTCAGGCGCCGGATCCAAGCCAAGCTCCTCGCCCAGATGCCGCCGCAGCTCGTGAAAGCTGTCCAGCGCCTCGGCCTGCCGCCCCGCCAGATACAACGCTCGCATATGGACGGCACGCAAGCGTTCGCGACGCGGATGCCGCCCCACCAGGTCCCCCAGCTCCGCCACCACATCGCCGGGCTCGCCCAGCTCCAACCGGGCCAGCGCCAGGTCCTCCACCGCCAGCAACCGCTGTTCCGTCAGCCGCACGATCGCGGGCCGCACGAACAGCGAGTCGGCGAAGTCCGCGAACGGCTCCCCCCGCCACAGGTCGAGAGCCTCGGCGAGCAGTTCCCGACGGCCCCGGGCATCGACGGCGTCGCGGGCCGCACCGACCAGAGCCGTGAACCGCCCCGCGTCCACGTCCGCGGGCTCGACGGCCAGCCGGTAGCCGGGCGGTCGATGTTCGACGAGCTCGGCCCCGCCCGCTGCCGTCAGTACCTTGCGCAGCCGCGACACCCGAGTCTGGATCGCTCCCGAGGGGTTGGCGGGCGGCTGTTCGTCCCACAGGAAGTCGACGAGCCGATCGGCGGAGACGACGCGGCCGGGGTCGGTGAGCAGCGCCGCCAGCAGCGCGCGGACCTTCAGCTCGGGAACGGTGACCGGTTCGCCGTCCGCTGTCCACACAGCCACGGGCCCCAGTACACCGAATCGCATGGCGCAAGGGTAGCCACGGCCCCGCCTCCGTCGCGGCCATGACCGCATGTGGACCGCAAGCAAAGCTCCAGCCCATCGCAAGTGCCCGCCCGCAGCGTTGCCCCATCGACCACCGATCCGGGAGGAACACCATGAGCAGGTTCACAGGCAAGAAGGCCGTCGTCACCGGCGGGACCCACGGCATGGGGCTGGGCATCGTCCGGGCGCTGGCCGCGGGCGGCGCCGAGGTGGTGCTGACCGGCCGCGACGAACGCAAGGTCGAGCAGGCCCGCGACCAGCTGAACATCCCGGGCGTCCACGTGGTCCGCTCCGACGCGACCAGTGCCGCCGACATCGACGCGCTGGGCGGCTTCGTCGCCGAGACCCTCGGGCGCGTCGACGCCGTGTTCGTCAACCACGGTGTCGCCGAGTTCCAGACCCTCGGCGAGCTGACCGCCGACTCCTTCGACAAGCAGTTCGCCGTCAACACCAAGGGCGCGGTGTTCACCGTGAAGCGGCTGGCGCCGCTGCTGCGCGACGGCGGCTCGGTCACGTTCACGACCGTCGCCAACGACCGGATCTTCCCCGGTCTGAGCGGCTACTCCGGTTCCAAGGAGGCGCTGCACGCGATCGCGAAGGTGCTGGCCGCCGAGTTCCTGCCCCGGCGGATCCGGGTGAACTCGGTGGCTCCCGGCTACATCAAGACTCCGTCCATGGGCGTGCCCGGGCTGTCCGACGCCGAACGCGCGGCCTTCGAGGCCGAGGGCGACCAGACCCCGCTGGGGCGGCTCGGCTCGATCGAGGAGGTCGCCGCGGCGGCGCTGTTCCTGGGTTTCGACGCCACCTACACCACCGCGGCCGAGCTGGCCGTGGACGGCGGGTTCGCGCAGGGCATCGCCTGAACCGTCCCCATCCCCCACTTGAGACATAAATCGAAAGGTTGTGCCATGTCCGCCAACGAGAAGGCGAGCCCGAGACAGTGGCTCGGACTGTCGGTGCTGTTGCTGCCGACGATGCTGTTGTTCCTGGCGATGACGGTGCTGTTCCTGGCGACGCCGTACATCACCGCCGACCTGAAACCCAGCGGTCCACAGGTGCTGTGGATAAACGACATCTACGGCTTCATCATGGCCGGGTTCCTCGTCACCATGGGGACGCTCGGCGACAAGTTCGGCCGTCGCCGGATCCTGTTGTCCGGAGCGGCGCTGTTCGGTGCCGCCTCGATCCTGTCGGCCTACGCCCCCAACCCGGACGTGCTCATCGTCGGGCGCGCCCTCATGGGACTGGGTGCCGCCGCGCTGGTTCCGGCCACGCTCGCGTTGATCACCAACACCTTCACCAACGCGCGGCAGCGGTCTGTCGCCATCGGGCTGTGGGCCGCGTCGGTCTCGGCCGGGGTGGCGATCGGGCCGCTGGTGGGCGGGCTGCTGCTGGAGTCGCTGTGGTGGGGCGCCTCGCTGCTGATCGGGGTGCCGGTCATGGCGCTGGTGCTGGTGACGGTGCCGCTGTTGATCCCGGAGTACAAGGCCCCCAACGCCGGGCGGCTCGACCCGTTGAGCGTCGTGCTGTCGCTGGCGGCGCTGCTGCCGTTCGTCTACGGCGTCAAGGCGCTGGCCGAGACCGGCCTCGACGCGATCACGGCGGTGACGCTGGTGGCCGGTATCGGTTTGGGCGCGGTGTTCGTCCGCCGTCAGCTGCGGCTGCCGGAACCGCTGATCGACATGCGGCTGTTCCGCAACCGCACCTTCGGTGGCGCGCTGGCCGTCTACATGTTCGCGACCGTGGCCCTCGGCGGGGTGTACCTGCTGTTCACGCAGTACCTGCAACTGGTGGCCGACCAGTCGCCGCTGGCGGCGGGACTGTGGATCCTGCCCGCGGCCATCGCGCTGGTGGTGGTGTCGATCGTGGCCCCGATCCTGGCCCGTCGGGTGCGTCCGGCGTACCTCATCGCGGCCGGGCTGCTCGCCTCGGCGATCGGCTACGTCGTGCTGACGCAGGTGGACAGCACCGCCGGACTGCCGCTGCTCATCACCGGGTTCTACATCCTGTACCCGGGAATCGCCCCGGCGATGGCGCTGATCCCGGACCTGGTCATCAGCTCGGCCCCGCCGGAGAAGGCCGGTGCGGCCTCGGCGGTCGAGGGCACGATCAGCGACCTGGGTGTCGCGTTGGGCGTGGCGATCCTGGGCAGCGTCGGCACGACGGCATACCGGTCCCATATGGACACCGTCGAGGTTCCCGGCGAGGCCGCCGCCGAGTCCGCCGAAACCCTGCCGGGGGCGCTGGACGCGGCACAGAAGCTGCCCGACGAGGTCGGCGGCACGCTGGTCGACGCCGCGAAGACGGCGTTCACCGAGGGGCTGAACCTGGCGGCACTGGTGGCCGCGGTGCTGACGGTCATCGGCGCGGTCGTCGCCGTGACGGTGCTGCGGCGGGGCGAACCCGCCGAGGCGGCCGACGAGACCGAAACGGACCCCGACACGGAACTGGCCGAGGTGGCCTGACGCCGACATGGCCAGTGGCGGGTACCGGAACCGGTACCCGCCCCTGGCGGCGCTTGTGGACGATCGTCGCGGCTCAGGCGTCGTAGTCGACGGCGACCTCGTCGGTGGTGGGTGTGGACTGACAGGTCAGCACATAGCCGTTGTCCACGTCGGACTGCTCCAGGGCGTAGTTGCGGGCCATGTGGACGTCGCCGTCCAGCAGCTTGGCCCGGCAGGTCGCGCACACGCCGCCCTTGCACGCGTACGGGAGTTCGGGCCGCACCCGCAGCGCCGCGTCCAGCACCCGTTCGTCGCGGCGCATCGTGACCGTCGAGGCGCGGCCGTCGAGCGTCACGGTGAGGGCGGTCTCGCCCTCGACGGGGGCCTGCTCGGGTTCGTCGGGGATCTCCTCGGCGTAGAACAGTTCGTGGTGGATGTGGTCGTCGGTGACCCCGGCCTCGGACAGCACCTTCTGGGCGCCGATGACCATGCCGTACGGGCCGCACAGGAACCAGTCGTCCACGGTGTCGATGGGCAACAGGCTGGCGAAGATGCGGCCCAGCCGGTCCTCGTCGAGGCGTCCGGACAGCAGTTCGGCGGCCTGCGGTTCCCGCGACAGCACGTGGATGAGCTGGAACCGGTCCGGGAATCGGTCCTTGAGGTCGGCGATGGCGTCGGCGAACATGACGGTGGCCGCCGAACGGTTGCCGTACACGAGCGTGACCCGGCTTTCCGGCTCGGTCTCCAGCGCGGACGCCGCGATCGACATGACCGGGGTGATGCCGCTGCCCGCGACGATCCCGGCGTAGTGGCGGGACCGGGCGGGGTCGAGCTGGGTGGTGAAGGTGCCCAACGGCGGCAGCAGTTCCACCACGTCGCCGGGGCGCATGCTGGTGGTCGCGTAGCCGGAGAACGAGCCCTTGGCGATCTTCTTGATGCCGACCCGGACGACGCCGGACGAGCGCAGGTGACTGGGGGTGGAGCAGATCGAGTAGGAGCGGCGCACCTCCTCGCCGTCGTCGAAACGACGCAGCGTCAGGTGCTGGCCCGGGGTGAAGTCGAAGGTCTCGCGCAGGTCCTCGGGGACCTCGAAGGCGACGGTCACGGCCTCGTCGGTCAGCCGTTCCACGTCGGCGACCCGCAGCTTGTGCCACTGTGGCCGTCGTCGCTTGGGCCGTGACAACACCACGCTCATGCGCGCTCCTGGATCTTCTCGCCGGTATGCCTAGTCGATCTAACACCTTCACGGTGCTGAAAATGCTTCCAGGGCACCATGTTTTCAACCACAACTTAAATGGGACTTGAAGTATTCGAAGGGCTCCGCGCAGCCCCGGCACCGCCACAGCGCCAGGCAGGCGGTGGGCCCGAACCGGCTCAGCTGTTCCACATCCGTTGACTCGCAACGGGGACAGCGCGGCGCGGGTGGCGGCAGCAACGGCAGGTTCCGCACGCCGGTCTCGGGCATCGCGCCCGGCGGCGCGATGCCCGCCCTTTCGAGTTTCTCGCGCCCCGAGTCGGTGATCCAGTCGCTGGACCAGGCGGGGGCGAAGACGGTGTGGATGTCGATCTCGGCCCAGCCCTCGTCGCGCAGCGCCGTCGCGATGTCGGCGCGGATGGTCTCCAGCGCCGGGCAGGCGGTGTAGGTGGGCGTGATCGTGACGACGGCGCGCTGCCCCTCGGCGTGGGCGTCGCGCAGGATGCCCAGCTCGTCGATGGTCAGCTGCGGCAGCTCCGGGTCCAGGACGCCACCGGCGATGTCACGGACGTTCACCACGTCGCCCCCGGGTGTGAGCGATGCAGGTGCTGCATCTCGGCCAGCAGATAACCCAGGTGTTCGCTGTGCAGACCATCGCGGCCGCCGCCGGGCCGGAAAGCCGGATCCGGGTCGGGACGGGTCAGCGTCGCCTTGTCCAGCACCGGGACGACGCGGTCCAGCCACGCCTGGCGTCCGGACTCGCCGGTCAGCTCGAAGGTGTAGGGCCACTGCTCGTCGACGGCCCGCTGTGCCCGCGCGTGCGACTCCTCGGTGCCGTCACCGAGCCGGATCGTCCACTGTGCTGCATGGTCGAGGTGGTAGGCGGTCTCCTTGACGGCCTTCGCCGCGATCGCCGCCAGCGTCGCGTCCTCCCCCTGGCTCAGCCGCGTGTACCGCTCCCAAAGCCGCGCCGACAGGAACAGCAGCCGCACGATCGTGGTGGCGAAGTCGCCGCGCGGCAGCTCCACCAGCAGCACGTTGCGGAACTGCCGGTCGTCGCGCAGGAACGCCAGCGCGTCCTCGTCGCGTCCGGCGCCCTCCAGGTGTCCCGCGTGGGTCAGCAGTGCCCGCGCCTGTCCCAGCAGGTCCAGGGCGATGTTGGACAGTGCGATGTCCTCCTCGAGGTCGTGCGCCCGCGAGGTCCACTCCGCCAGCCGCTGCGCCGCGATCAGGACGTCGTCGCCCAGCCCCAGCACCGTGTCGAAGTCGCTCAAATGTGTTCAGCCCCTTCGGGCATCTCGTAGAAGGTCGGGTGCCGGTAGATCTTGTCGGCGGCGGGCGCGAAGAACGCGTCCTTCTCCTCCGGCGAGGAAGCGGTGATCGCCGACGACGGCACCACCCAGATCGACACGCCCTCCTCGCGCCGGGTGTACAGCTCGCGGGCGTTGCGCAGCGCCATGTCCGCGTCCGGCGCGTGCAGCGAACCGACGTGGCCGTGCGACAACCCCCGTCGCGGCCGGACGAACACTTCCCACAGTGGATTATCACTCATGCCGCCACCTCCTGTTGTTTGCGCGCGTAGGCCGCCGCGGCCTTGCGGACCCACTCGCCGTCGCGCACCGCGGCGGTGCGGTTGGCCATCCGCTGCCGGTTGCAGGGCCCGTCGCCCTTGACGACCCGCATGAGCTCGTCGTAGTCGGGCTGGGTGTAGTCGTAGTGGCCGCGCTCGGCGTTCCAGCGCAGCTCCGGATCGGGCAGCTCCAGGCCCAGCACCCCGGCCTGCTGCACCGTCATGTCGACGAAGCGCTGCCGCAGCTCGTCGTTGGAGTAGCGCTTGATCTTCCACTCCATCGACTGCTGCGAATGCGTCGAGTCCGCGTCCGGCGGGCCGAACATGGCCAGACTCGGGTACCACCAACGGTTCACCGCGTCCTGCGCCATCTCCCGCTGCGCGGCGGTACCGCGCGCCAGCACGTACAGCGACTGGAAGCCCTGCCGCTGGTGGAACGACTCCTCCTTGCAGACCCGGATCATCGCGCGCGCGTACGGGCCGTACGAGCACCGGCACAGCGGCACCTGGTTGACGATCGCGGCACCGTCGACGAGCCAGCCGATCGCGCCGACGTCCGCCCAGGTCAGCGTCGGGTAGTTGAAGATCGACGAGTACTTCTGCCTGCCGTTGAGCAGCTGCTCGTACAGCTCGTCCCGGTCGACGCCGAGCGTCTCGGCGGCCGCGTACAGGTACAGTCCGTGCCCGGCTTCGTCCTGCACCTTGGCCAGCAGGATCGCCTTGCGGGACAGGCTCGGCGCCCGGGAGATCCAGTTCCCCTCCGGCTGCATGCCGATGATCTCCGAGTGCGCGTGCTGGGCCATCTGCCGGATCAGCGTCTTGCGGTACGCCTCGGGCATGGCGTCGCGCGGCTCGATCTTCTTGTCCGCGGCGATGATCGCCTCGAACTCCGACTCTTCAGCGTCACGACGAGCGGCCTCGGCCAGCGCGGTCTCGGCGTCGCTGACCTCGTCGAGCAAGGTCCGGGCGCCGGGCTGCCGCGGCGGTAGTTCGGTGTTCACACCAACAGTGTTACAGATGCCCGACACTTTGACCATTTGGTGTCACACCGAACCGGTGTCGCTCACAGTTCACGCGCGTCGGTTTGTGAATTCGCCGCACACCCGTCACCATGAAGGTGTCGCCTGGAAGGAGCACCCCATGTCACTGGGCCGGAAACTGCAACACTTCCTGCGCAGTCCGCAAGGCCAGAAGGCCGTCCACAGGGTCAAGCGCGAACTGGCCAAGCCGCACAACCAGCACAAGCTCAAGCGGCTGATCGCCAAGCTCAGCGGCCGCCGGTACCGCTAACGCCGCGACCCCCGATAGACGAGCCCGCGCAACAACGCGTCGGCCGGTCCCGGCCTCCCCGCCGCGGCGAGCCGTCCGGCCAACAGCACGGCCACCAGCCACACGCCGAAGGCCACCGCCATGGCCCCGGCCCGATGGGTGTGCGCGCCCAGGTTCAACAGCGCCGGGTGCAGGATCACCGCGACCCCCACCGACGCGAACAGGTACACGCTCAACGACCGCTGCCCGGCCGCCGCCAGCGTCCGGGTCACCGGCCCGGGCCGCCGCTGCAACCGCGCCCCCAACAATCCGAACGCCGCCGCGTACCCCACGCCCCCGGCCACCCCGGTCAGGATCTGCGCCGCGAACAGCAAGCCGTGCGTCGAACCCGAGACGTCCAGCACCCCGGCCCCGACCAGGGCCAACGGCAGCGCACCCAGCACCGACACCGAGATCCCACACCCCGCCAGCCACCTCAGCGTCCGCCGGTGCGCGGCGGGATCGTCCAGCAACCCGCGCTTCCCGAACCAGATCCCCAACACCACCAACAGGAACATCGGAAACAGCAGCGTGTTCAACAGCGGCGCGAACGGCGCCGCGGCCAACCGCTCGATCCAGTCCTGCACCGAGGTGTAACCCGGCAGCCCCGAGGCCTTCTCCGCACTGGCCGCCGCCCCGGTCACGATCGCACCGGCGGCAAGCGTCACGACGACCCCGTAATAAACACATAGGACGATCGCGGCGACCCGCACCGCCGTCATCCCCCGAAACAGCAACCAGGCCAACACCAGTCCCCCAACCCCGTAAGCGGCCAGGATCTCCCCGGAGAACACCAGGGTGGCGTGCACGAACCCGAACAGCAGCAACCACAGGCTCCGACGCCGCAACAACCGCCGCACATCCCGTTCGGGCGTCCCGGCCTTCAACTGCCGCGACACCAACATCACCAGCCCGGCCCCGAACATGATCCCGAACAACGGAAACGCCCGGTTCTCCAAGAACAGCGTCGCCAGGAAACTCATCACCTGATCCGCGACCCCACCGCCGGGCTTCTGCCCATACCCGCCGACGTTCTTGTGCTCCAGGTGCATCGGCGCGTAGGCCATCGCGATCAGCAACAACATGAATCCGCGCGCCAGGTCCGGGCTGAGCCGCCGCTGGGACGGCTTGGTGGCGTTCCGAAACGGTCCGGGCGCTGGGCTGGACGAAACTGTCACGACGATCGTGTCTCCTCAGTGGCGGTTTCGTCCAGCCTGTCCGTCCCCCACTCCCACCCGGTACTGCCGATCGGCCAATCCGACTGGCCGACAGTCCAAGCCCCCGGCTATAGGCTCGTCACACCAACCCGGCCCAGCCGACAGGAGCGCTTCTGCGGCGGCTTCGCCGACCGCACCGACCCCGAGGCGGTGGTGATCCGCCCCGGATACCTCGACGGCAGTTGGACCAAGACGTCGTGGACCGACCAGGGTGTGCGCGACAAGGTCGGCGCCACCCACCTGCCGCTTCCCGAACTGCTGCAAGCGTTCCTGGCGGCGGGCCTGCGGTTCGAGAGCTTCGGCGAAGGCGCCGAACCGACACCGGTCGTCTTCGCCGTCACCGCCCGCAAGCCCCGCTGACCTGCGGATTCAAGGTTTGTTCAAGGTCTGCCGGACACGATGGTGCCACGATCGTCCTGGTCGTAACCACGGCCGACCAGACCAACTGGACACAGAGGGTGAGACATGGGAGAACCCACGGCACCGGGGGGAGCCACACTGGACATCAGCAAGACCCAGATCGAGACGGTGGCGGGCTCGGCCGACGAGATCTCCGGAATGGTCAGCGGGACCACCGCGACGGTGAAGACGTCCGCCGACAACGCCTCGGCCGCCGTGCCCGGTTGGGAATGCGCCGCCTACATCAACAGCGTCGCGATCCAATGGCGCGGCAAGGTCGAGGCCCTGACGATCGGCGCGGACGGAATCGGCGAGTTCGCGGGCTCACTGCGACAGTTCGTCGCCGACGTGACCGCGACGGACAAGAAGAACGCCACCGGCCTGGAGACCGACGCGGGCGTGTACGCCGAATTCGGCGACGAGTACACGCCCAGCGCGCCACCGGACGTGATGCACCGGCTGACCCACGGCACCCCGATGCCCGGAGGCCGCTGAACCATGGTGTTCTACGAGGATGTGATGCGCTTCGATCCCGAGTCGATGCGCACGTACGCCCGCGGCTGGGACGGTGTGAGCACCGTGCTCACCGACGCGGACGACCGGGTCAACCGCGAGCTCGTCGCCGGTCTCGACGACCGGGCCCTCCAGGGGCATTCGATAGACGCCGCGACGACACGAGCCGGACAGTTCCGCGAACACCTCTCGGCGGGCAGCCGGGAGGCCGAGGACCTCCGCGACGCGGCGAAGGACTTCGCCGACAACATCGAGTCGATCCAGCGCCAGCTGCGCAACGTCGCCAAGGCCGTCGCCGAAGCGGGCAACCTGGAGCTGACGGCGACCGGAACCGTCGTCTACCACCGTCCGACGGTGCCCAACGACGGACCGGCGAGCCAGGACGAGGCCGAGGCGGTCGACGACGAACTCGCCAAGGCGAAACAGGCACTGGGCGAGCAGCTGGCGGGCGACATCCAGGAACTCGTGCGACAGGCGAGCGCCTGCGACGCCGACTTCGTCATGCGGCTGCGGCTGGTCGCGGAACTGCGCGACTCCGCCGACCAGGCCGCCGACGTCAGCTTCAACGGCGACGCGGACTCCGACATCGACGCCGCCCGCCGCGCGGCGATACCCGACGACCTCGGCACCGACCCCGAGCGCAGCGCCGCCTGGTGGAGCGGGCTGTCGCCCGAGGCCCAGCAGTGGTACATCGACCACGAGTACCGCCGCATCGGCAATGTGGACGGTCTTCCCGTCGAGGCCAGGGACGCCGCCAACCGGCACTCCCTGCAGGACGACATCGACTCCGGCAACAACACCAAGGAAGCCCAGGACCTGAAGGACGCGCTGGGCAAGGAACCAGGGCCGCGATACCTGCTGGTGTACGACAACCCGCGCGACGGTTCGGTCGAGGACGCCCGGGTCGCGGTGTCCATCGGCAACCCCGACGAGGCCGACCACACCGGGATCTACGTTCCCGGCACCGGAACCAATATGTCCGCCGTACCCGGCCGCGAACTGGACCGCACCGGTGCACTGTGGTCAGCAGCGTCCGACATGGCCGGACCGAACCAGAAGGTCGCCACCATCATGTGGCTCGACTACAACACGCCGAACGACTTCGGGGGGGCCAGTCTCGACGAGATGGCGTCTAACGGCGGCGAACGGCTGGACAACTTCGTCAACGGCATCAACGCCTCCCACGGCGATTCCCCGTCCCACGTCACCGCTCTCGGCCACTCCTACGGCAGCACCGTCGTCGCCCAGGCCGATGTCCAGGACGACGGGCTCGCGGTGGACGACATGGTGCTGATCGGCAGTCCGGGTCTCGGCCCCGAATCGGGAACCCCGGGCGACATCAACCCAATGTTCGACTACGCCTTCTCCGACACCATCGACGACGTCTCCGATCTGCAGATCAACGGTGGACACGTCTGGGCGATGGCGGCACCCGACGACGAGGTCTCCTATCTGGAGTTCCACGGCGACGACCCCGCCGACGAGGGCTTCGGTGCCCAACGCCTGGGCACCGACACCTCGGGACACAGCGGCTACTGGGAGGACGAGAACGGCAATACGAGCGGAACCTCGAACGCCAAACCATCCGAGAGCCTCAACAACCAGGCCAGGGTCATCACCGGACAGTACGACGACGTCACCCGCGCCAAGCCACGCCTCGATATCCCAATTCCATAATAGATACTAAGAAGATGGACTCTACGGATTATTCGGCGTCCAAACGTTCCCCAAAGGTCCGCAAACCCTCTGCGTCGGTCACGATGGTGCGGCGATAGCCGGTGGACACCAGTCCCGCGTCCCTCAACCTGCGCAGAGCACGCTGCAGTGTGACGTCCGAAACTCCGATGAGGGTGGACATTTCAGTTTGGGTGAGCTCCACACCGATCTCAATGCCCTCCCGGCTGCGCACCCCGTACGCCATCGCCATTTCGGACAGAATCCGCGCCAGCCTGCTGGCAACCGGATAGGTCGCCGCGTCGACACGGCGATCATTCGCCCAGCGAAGCCGATCGGCGACGATCCCCGCCAGCTGCATCGTAACGGCGGGACGGGTGGACAGGAAGTCCCGCAATGTGGAGCGCCCGATCACGGAAACGAGTCCCGGTCCGCAAGCCGTCGCCGTCGCTGTCCGGGGGCGGTCATTCAGAACCGACGCCTCGCCGATCATGTCCCCGGGCAATCTGATGGACAGCAACGTCTCCCGTCCCGACACCGTGGGCACCGCGATCTTGATGAACGAGCGAAGAATGAGGATGGCGTTGTGCCCACGCTCCCCCACTCGCAGCAAGACGGTCCCGGCGTCCACTCGCCGTCTCGTTCCCAAGTCCAGCAAGTCTTCCCGATCGTCCGACGATAGTCGCCGCAGTAACGTACCGTGCGGCCAGATTGTTCCGTCCAATCTCGAATCACGCATTAGATATGTATATATTCAGTTACGCGCTCATTGCAATAGGTCCGGCCACTTCGAGACCACGGTGAGGGCGGCGATGGCCGACGCGCCCAGCCAGGGCATTCCGGCCAGAACATGCCGGTGCTTGATCTTCGCGATTTCAGCGAGCAGTACCGCCAGTTGCCAGGCATCCTGTTGAAGTCGCCGCGCGTCCATGCCATCACATGTGGCGGGGTACGCCGAGACGGAGACGAACCCGAAACGGTTCGCCACCACCAGGCCATCGGTTCGCGGCCGCAGAGCTACCGCGAACCGGACACAGGAGACCGTGGCGAAGCACACGAACATCGCGGCACAGATCATCACCGGTGGACTCGCGTGCGGATTCCAGTTCGCGACGATCGACGCAGCCAGGGAACCCTGCAGCGTCAGCAGGATTGTCGCCTTGGTGTCCGCGTGTCGGATTGTGTCCTGAAACGACGACACCGTGGTCAATGTGACGGATAGCTGCTCGACGGGTGACAGTCCATTCATATGGCCATGACACCGGTTGTCACCGGTTGTCACCACGTCAATTGACGGGTTCCCGGTGAATCCGTCATTTGACGTGGTCTTGAGCCGCCGCGCTGAGTACACCAGAGATCTGGCAACACCACGAATGGAAGGTTCTCGCCATGCGCCCACTCGACACCATGATGCGCCGATTGATGTTCAGCGCCGACATGCAGACCTACAGCGCCAAGGACCACGTCGCCCAGTACGAGGCCCAACAGCAGTTCAGCCACGCCCTCACCGAGGCCGCTACCGAAGCTGGGCTGTCCGACGCCGACTGGATCTCTCAGAGTTCCGGCGACGGCCGTCTGGCGATACTTCCGGCCGACACCAGCGAGACAGCGGTGGTGGGAACCTTCGCTCACCATCTCGACAATTCGCTGCGTGCCTACAACCGCCACCGCGCAGAAGCCGCGAAGGTACGTATCCGCATGGCTGTTCATGAGGGTGTCGTTCACGTCGGCGACAACGGTTTCGTCAGTCAGGCCGTTAACACCGTCAGCCACCTGTGCGACAGCCGCGCGTTGCGAGACGCGTTGAGCGCCTTTCCGGATGCCGGGCTCGCCTTGCTGGTCTCCGAACGCATCTACCACGATGTCATCGCCCATCAGTATCAAGGCATCCGAAGGGATCGGTTCCGCGAGGTACGGGTCCCCACCAAGCACGGTGTGGCGATGAACGCCTGGATCTGTGTCCTCAATGAGGACATCAATCAAGTTGAGCCGCCCGAGCCCACAGCCGATCCGGAACCGAGCGGCCCTCAGGCTCCTCCGCCGACGGCCGTGACGCCGAAGGACGGTACCTGGAACTTCGGCGACATACACGCCACCGGTGCGACCGCCTTCGGTCCCAACGCATCGGCGCACCAATACGGAGCCGGACATGACCGCTGAAGACGAAGGCCCCAAAAACCCGAAGCCGCAAACTCCCCTTGAAGCGGCGAAACCAGTTGAAGCCGCCAACCCAGCGGATGCCAAACCCGAAGCGGCGGAAGAAAAACCAGCGTCCGACGCTAAACCCGAGACGGCGGATAAACCGACGCCAGCCAGTACGGCCAAACCACCGCAGGCCGATGAATACGACGTGGTGCCTGACCAAGCCGAACGAACTCCCCCACCGGACTTTCTGCGAGCAGGGGGCGCCCATTTCGAGTTCGACCGCGTTTTCACCAGCGGTTCGGCGGCATTCGGACCAAACGCGCAAGCCGTGACGATCAATGTGGAGAGCACGAAGAGCAACATCTGGACTCACATCGTCGACACCGGAACCATCCGCTCGCTCATCGAATGCTATGAACCGACGACAATCGATGCGACGCTGGCTCGACTGCTAGACCGTGAAGGCTTGGTGTGTCTCAAAGGTGAACCGAACACCGGCCGAAAGACCACCGCGCTGGTGGCGTTGGCGAATCGGCACGGCACCGGTCAAGTCAGGCGAATCGACATCGACCTCACGGTGGAACTAAATGAGATCACCGAGGAAACCATCACCGCCGAATGTGGATATCTGCTCGCAGCGCCGGAGCGGTCGTTCCGATTGAATGATTTCGGTCCCCTAGCGGCCATCGCGAAGAACAAGCGCGCGAGCATAGTGATAGTCACCGAAGCAAAACGGACCCCTAGTAACTTCACGGTCGAACACGAGATGCCAGACCTCGCCGAAGTGTTTCGTAAACACTTGGGTGATCAGGCGGCCAGGCAGAGTCGTTGCGATGTGGAATGCCTGAACTCCGCTTCTCGATGCGGTTCCAGGTGCTATCTGGACGTACGAAGTTTGTGCGAGGAGAGCGATGGCCTCGCCGCAGCCTTGGATCAGCTGGCCTCGCCCCGGCAGGCGTTCGACCTCGCCGATGAGATTGCCAAAGTTCGGCCGAACAGTCATGAAGAACTCGACAGGATCCTCGGGGACCGGTTTCGATACAAACTGGAATTGGCCCGTAGGCATCTGGCGATTCCGGGCACCCCTGACCCGACGGAACGTGATCGCGCCGGCCAACGTCAGGCCTATTTGGTCGCGTACGCCGCCTTTCACGGAGAATCGCTGACGTTGGTGTCTTATGCGGCCGGAAAGTTGCGCGACATCAACGGTTCGGGAACGAGCACTGGGTTCGGGACCACGTTCAGCAGTCTTGTGCCTGAGGAGCTTCGTCCGGAGGGCAGTATCGGTCCAGGCGACCAAGCTCAGTTCAAGGACGAGGCTATGGTGCGAGCGTTTCTCGAAGTCATGTGGAACGAGTACCCCGACAGCCAACAACACTTGCTGAACTGGCTCGATTTGCTCGTCACCGACCGGCGAGCTCACGTAAGGGCAAGGGCTGCCCACACCGCGGGGTTCTTCGCTGGGTTGGCCCCCGAATCGGTGCTGGCGGAACTGATCGACGTATGGGCTGGCAACCGCCTCGCCAACAGTCGGCAGGCAGCCGCGCTGACGTGTGCTTCAGTGATCGACGATCCGAGAGTCGAACCAAGCCTACGGCGGCACTTGCAGAACTGGGTAAGTCACCACAATGACCGTCGGCTCGACACGGTCGCTCGCGCATATCTCAGCGGCATTGGTTCCCACATCCACCTTGAACAGGCGTTGCGCCACATGCGAATCATCGCGGAACGCGATGCTCAGGCCGAAAGTCCGAGCGTGCCATTGGCCCTGACGGCCCTGGCCGCCGTCCATCCCATCGGCCCCATCGTCACCATGTTGCGAGAGTGGACAACAGGACGAAGTGTTCGACTGTGGACACATGCCGCACGCGCGTTGACCGAACTGGCTGATGCCTATCCGTCTGACGGCGCCAGCCGTCGGCAACTCCTGCTGAGCTGGATGGGCAACGACCCGCAGCGCCACGAAATTCTCGCGGTCCTGTGGCGTCACGCATTGCTCCTGCCGGATACCGCGCACCGTGCCTGGTGGGTGCTTGGCGGGTGGGTCAGTCAGGCGAGCTTTGATGACGGCATTGCCGATCCGGTCGTCATCCTGATCAGTCAGATCTGTCGTGATTCGGTGTTCCAGCGGCGGCTCGAATTCCACCTTCAGCGGATGTGGCGGATCGCCATTCCCGAGAGTTCCGTGATTTCCAGGCTCGACGCCATCGCGAAAGGCCAGACTCATGCGTCTGTTTCCCAAATACCTTAAGAAACTGTCGTCCCGGATGCGGATCGAGTTCGACAGTTCCGACGTCCGAAAGACAGCAACGGAACGAACCGAACTACCCGTACCGTTGTACGTTGCCGCAATCGGTGGCGTCTTCGACTTCACGGTTGATTGCACGCTGGTGTGGAAATCGCGGGACTACACGGCGCGTCGGCTGCGCATCGAGATACCAAAATGTGAAGAACGTGCCATCGAAGACATCGAATACCGGGTCCTCGAAATGGGTCACCGCTTCCATGCCGAACAATCAGAGGCGCTGGAGGCGGCTTTGACTCGAGAGTTCCGCAGCAGTGCGGGCACGTTCACTTCTCGACGAGGACGTATCCAGTGTCTGCCGCATGTGCGCGTGAACATCGATCCGGACGTCCGGCAGACTTTGCGGCCCAATCACTTGCGACGCCTTCAACTCGACGGCGAGCACACGAACAACATGCGGCGCGCCGATCTCGTCGACACATTGTCGCGACGTTGGTCCGATCTGCTCGGCAACATCAAGGACGAACCGCTGATCGCGCACGCCGCCGCATTGACGGACGAGGAATTCGCGGACGTGATCAAAGAGATGAACGCCCGTCGGCAACTCCACAGCTACGAACTGCTGGACTTGCTTCGGGAGGCGAACGAACGCGCCGGCGACCTGAAGATGGGCGCCTTCGAGTGGGCGCAGGCTTTCGACCGGGCGCTCAAACAGCAACCTGGTGCCGAATCCGTGTTTCAGCAGTCCGACGCCGAATGACCGGACAGTGCCGCCGATACCGGGCTGGTTAGCCCTCGAACAGGAGCGGGCCGCCGACGGCCAGCGGCGGGGCCTCGCCGAGGGCGGCGGCGCGGGCGGCGAACTCGCGCAGGCCGGTCAGCTGACGCTCGCCCAGCGAGAAGTCGAGAGTACGGAAGTAACCGGCGAGGGTGGCCGCGTCGAAGGGCTCCCAGCGGGCGGCAGAAGCGGCGACGATGTCGAGTTCGTCCAGGCACAGCGACACCGAGCGGGTGAGGGCGTCGTGGACGTCCTTGACCTGGCCAGGGTGGGCGGCGGCGAACTCGCGGCGCACCGCCCAGACCGCGAAGACCATCGGCAGGCCGGTCCAGGCTTTCCATTGTTCGCCCAGGTCGGTGACGGTGAGGCCCTGTTCCGGGGCTTCGTAGAGGGCGCGCAGGGCGACGTCGCCGATGACGACGGCGGCGTCGGCCTTGCGGAGCATCTGGGGAACGTCGGGGGCGCAGGAGAAGTAGGTGGCGTCGATGCCGTAGTGGTCGGCCAGCAGCATCCGGGCCAGCAGGACGCCGGTGCGCGACGCCGAACCGAGCGCGACCCGGGCACCGTCCAGTTCGGTCAGTGGGCGTTCGTGGACGATGTTGACCGACAGGACCGGGCCGTCGCTGCCGACCGCCGGTCCGGGCAACAGCAGCAGGTCGTCGGCGTGCCGCAGGTACTCCACGAGGCTGATCGGCGCGATGTCGAGCTCTCCGGCGACCAGCCGGTCGTTGAGCGCGACCGGGGTGTCGCGGGTCAGGTCGACATCGATCAGGGCCCCGGACCGCATCAAGCCCCAGTAGATGGGCAGACAGTTAAGGAACTCGATGTGTCCGACCCGGGGACGCCGAAGACCGCTCATGTTCGCCGAGGCTACGCCACCTCGGTGGCGGGTGTGCGGGTTGTGCGCGCGGTAGTGACGCCGCGCGCCACCCGCAGAACCTGGGGCAGCAGGGCGAGCACCACGACGAGGCCGGCCGCGCCGCACAGCAGCACCATCAGGCGTGGCGACAGGAATTCGACGCCGACGCCGCCGGCGACGTACCCGACGAGGGCGAGGCCCTGTACCCAGCCCTGGAAGGTGGCCTGGGCCTGGCCTCGGGTCTCGGCGGGGACGCGGCGGCCCATGAGGACGCCGTTGATGGTGTTCTCGGCGCCGTTGAGGGAACCCCCGACGATGAAGGCCGGGACCAGCCACCACGCGGAGCCGTAGATGCCGGACATGCCGCCGATGACGACGCAGGTGAGGGCGAGGGAGGCGAACATCCAGATGAGGACGACGCCGTCGTTGTTGTTGCGGCGCAGGGGTCCGGCGATGAGCCAGGCGCCGCCCGCCATGCCCAGGGCCCAGGCGCCGGAGATGATGCCGAACTGGGTTTCGGTGGCGCCGAAGGATTCGCGGACGAAGAACACCTCGACGACGTTGACCGCCGAGACGAGGCCGATGACCAGGGCGATGCCGAGGATCAGCATCCGTACGACGCCGTCGTCGGCCATGCGCCACACCCTTCGGGTGCCGGGCGTGGTGGAGTCCGGGGATGGGACGGTGTGGACGCCGCCGCGGCGGGTCTTGATGGCGAAGGCGGCGGCGACGGTGGCCAGAGCGCAGCCCGCGTTGAGGAACATCGCCGCGTCGGTGCCGAAGCCGCCGACCAGCAGTCCGGCGAGGGCGGGCCCGGCCATGATGCCGATGGTTCCGGCGGTCTGGCTGATGGCGCTGGCCTTGGGCAGGTCGTCGCGGGTGACCATCGCGGGGATCAGGGCGCCCAGTGTGGGTTGCAGGAGCGCGGTGCCGATCGACAGGACGACGACCAGGCCGATGATGGTCACGGTGTCGGCGGTGAAGGCGAGCGCGAGGCTGGCGACGGCCCGGATGAGTCCGGCGGCGATCAGCAGCAGCCGACTGTCGACCCGGTCGGCGAGTCGGCCGGTGACCGGTGCCAGCACCACCATGGGAAGCATGGTGGCGATGGTGAGGGCGGAGACGGCCAGGCCACCGGCGCCGCTGCTCTGCATCAGCAGCAGCAGCGCGGTGACGGCGCCGAACATGCCGGTCTGGGCCAACAGGCGGGCACCGGCGTCGAGGTAGACGTCGCGCCAGCGGGAGGTGGCGACGGTCTGGGGCGGGTCAGCGAGGAGGGCCATGATGTGAAAATACTCTTTCACAGTTAGATGCGAAAGGGAATTTTCACACTTTCGCGGTCACGCCCGTCACACCTCGGGGAAGAAACGCAGCTGGAACGCCACCCGGCGGGCGCCGTCGGGGACCTCGCCGCTGGCCTTGCGTTGCCGCACCCGGTACGGCCGCGTCAGGTCCGCCAGCCGCCGATTGAACTCGGCCAGTTCCTCGGCGGTCATCAGCAGCGCCCACTCGCTGGACATGGCGGCGTCGTACCACTCCTTGGGTTCGTCGTGCGCCTTGTCCATCCAGCGCGCGAACTTCTCGTCGCCGCGCCGCCGCATCGAGTCGATCATGGTCCGCTGCGCCAGCTTCGCCGACTCCGGCGCCCGGTAGTCGGCGCCGATGGAGAAACTGCGGGCCTTCAACCGCCACACCCGTTCCCGGCCGTCGCCCCGGCCCGGAGCCGCCTCGACCAGACCGACCTTCGCCAGTGCCCGCAGGTGGTAGCTCAGCGCCGACGGCGACAGGCCCACCACTTCGGCGCACTCGGTCGCGGTCGCGTCCTCAACGGTGTGGAGGTGGTCGATGAGGTCCAGTCGCGCCGGGTGGGCCAACACCCGCATCAGCTCCGGATCGGAGAAGTGCGGCTTGTCGTGGGTCGCCTCGGTCATCCGTAAAGCAAAACACGCCCGGTCCGCCCGGTTCCCGGTCAGCCCCCGCGGGGCCCGAAAATCGCTTGACCCGCCGCCACGGTGCCGTACTCTGGTCGGTCCGCGCCTCGAGCGCGGCCCGTCCCGCCGGGCGAAGCCGGACACGACTCAAACCTTCGGAACCCCGCCGCGTCGCCGCGCGCCGGATCCCACTCGTGGCCGGGCCAGGGGGCATTCGAGTTTGGCGAGCTTGCGAGCCAGACCAGAAGGCATGCCACCCGCGACCGAAAGCTCTCACTCATGAACGACGCCCTTGACCCGACCCTGCTCGCCGAACGCGAGCACCTCGACAAATCCCGCGTGGCCCTGGGCCACATGCGCCAGCGCACCGAGGCCATCGGCGACAACGCCGGCGACGAACTCACCGCCTTCGCGTTGGGAAGGCTGCGCCGCCAGCGACTGGCCGACCTGGCCGACCGCCCCGACACGCCGCTGTTCTTCGGGCGGCTGCGTTGGAGCGCCGAGGACTACCACATCGGACGCCGCCACGTCGTCGACGGCGGCGGCAACCCGATGGTGCTGGACTGGCGGGCGCCGCTGTCGCGCACCTTCTACCAGGCCAGCGTCCGCAACCCCATGGACGTCAGACTGCGCCGCCGCTTCGGTTTCGACGGCGGCGACCTGACCAGTTTCGAGGACGAACACCTCGACGCCGGTGACGAGAAGGGCGAGTCCTCCCAGATCCTCGCCACCGAGATCGAACGCCCGCGCGTGGGCCCGATGCGCGACATCGTCGCCACCATCCAGCCCGAACAGGACGACCTGGTGCGCGCCGACCTGGCCACCACGATCTGCGTCCAGGGAGCGCCCGGCACCGGCAAGACCGCCGTCGGACTGCACCGGGCCGCGTTCCTGCTGTACGCGTTCCGGGAACAGCTGAAACGCTCCGGCGTGCTCATCGTCGGCCCCAACACCGCCTTCATGTCCTATATCGACAACGTGCTGCCGACACTGGGCGAAGTGGACGTCACCCAGCTGGCCGTCGACGAACTCACCGACACCGTCGCGGTGCGCGGCGAGGACCCGATCGAGGTCGCGCGGCTCAAACACGACGTCCGGATGGCCGAGGTACTGCGCCGCGCCGTGTGGGGCCACGTGACCGTCCCCGAGGACTCGCTCATGATCGCCGAGGGCAGCTGGCGCTGGCGGCTGGGCACCGAGTACCTGCGCCGCGCGGTGTCCGAAGCCCTCGCCGACGACATCCCGTACCTGACCGGCCGGGAACGGGTGCGCGCCCAGATCGTCGCGGGACTGCGGCGCCAGGTCGAACTGCGCAGCGGCGACTCCCCCGGCGAAGCCTGGACCCGCCGGATGGGGCGCCACAAACCCGTCACGGCGTTCCTGGACGAGATCTGGCCCGAGCTGGACCCCAAACGGCTGCTGGCCCGGATGCTGACCGACGCCGACTATCGCGCAAGAGTCTGCGAGGGAATACTGTCGCAGGACGAACAGGACCTGCTGGCCAGCCGCACCAAGAACCCCCGCTACAGCCGCGCCGACGCCGTCCTCATCGACGAGATCGCGGGCCTGCTGGAACGCCCCGGCGGCTTCGGCCACGTCGTCGTCGACGAGGCCCAGGACCTGTCGGCCATGCAGTGCCGCGCCATCGCCCGCCGCAGCACCCACGGCTCCATCACCGTCCTGGGCGACCTGGCCCAGGGCACCTCGCCGTGGACCGCCGCCGACTGGGCGCAATCCCTTGCCCACCTGGGCAAACCCGAGGGCGAGATCGTCGCGCTGACCACCGGATTCCGGGTACCGGCCGACGTGCTGGAGCTGGCCAACCGGCTGCTGCCCAGCCTTGACGTCGACGTCCCCGAGGCCCGCTCACTGCGCTCCGACGGCCTGCTGGAGATCGACGAGTCCAGCGACCTGGAAACCGACGTCGCCGCGGCCGTCGACCGAGCGCTGTCCTGGGAGGGTTCGATCGGCGTGATCGCCGCCGACGCCGCCATCGAGAAGCTCCGGGCCCGTCTGGGTGACAACGACCGCGTCGAACTGGTCCCGGCGACGCTGGCCAAGGGGCTTGAGTTCGACCACGTCATCGTCGCCGAGCCCGCCGACATCGTGGCCGCAGAACCGTTGGGGCTGCGCCGTCTCTACGTGGTGCTGACCCGCGCGGTCTCCCGCCTCACGGTCGTGCACACCAAACCGCTGCCACCACAGCTAAGCAGCTGATCAACTCGGTCAGCTTGTCCAGAGCCGCCTCGTCCTCGCTGGCGAGGATGACCTCCTCGCCCTCACCGATCTCCAAGGCCAGCACCGAGACCGCGTGGTTGGCGGCGACCGGCTCGGCATCGTCCCGCGAGATGGTCACGGGGGCCTCGGCCCGGGCGGCGAGCTGCACCAGCTTTACCGCGTTGCCGTCGTTCAGTCCGCCGTCACAGGCCACCTTGACGCGCCGTTCACTCATCGTCGCCTCCACCATCGCATGCGAACGATACTTATCCGCGACACGCTACCGGGTAGGGGCGATGAAAGGCAGTGGCCCCGGGGTTGTTTCCCACCGCATGGCCCGCTACTGGGAAGGCCACGCACCGATCACCAAAAGGCAGAGGCCCCGGGGGTGTTTCACCCCGGGGCCGCTACTGGGAAGGGACGGCAGGCTCTCACCAGTTCAGAGGAACCCGCGTGCTGCGTTGGGCACACGGGCGTTACACCGTATGTAACGCCACCGGTCGAACCCAGGTAACGGGCAAAACCGGAAATTTCTGACTGATGCCCGTATGTCCGAGTCAGCCGATCTTCTTGCGCAGGTTCTCGTCCAGCGCGTTCATGAACTCGTCGGTGGTCAGGAACTTGGCGTCGCCGCCGACCAGGAGCGCCAGGTCCTTGGTCATCTGTCCGCTCTCGACGGTCTCGACGCAGACCTGCTCCAGCTTCTCGGCGAAGTCGGTGACCGCGGGGGTGTTGTCGATCTTGCCCCGGTGGGCCAGGCCCCGGGTCCACGCGAAGATGGACGCGATCGGGTTGGTCGAGGTGGCCTTGCCCTGCTGGTACTGGCGGTAGTGCCGGGTCACGGTGCCGTGCGCGGCCTCGGCCTCGACGGTCTTGCCGTCGGGGGTCATCAGTACCGAGGTCATCAGGCCCAGCGAGCCGAAGCCCTGCGCCACGGTGTCGGACTGCACGTCACCGTCGTAGTTCTTGCAGGCCCAGACGTAGCCGCCCTCCCACTTCATGGCGGCGGCGACCATGTCGTCGATGAGCCGGTGCTCGTAGGTCAGGCCCTTGGCGTCGAACTCGGTCTTGAACTCGTTGTCGAAGATCTCCTGGAACACGTCCTTGAACATGCCGTCGTAGGCCTTGAGGATGGTGTTCTTGGTGGACATGTAGACCGGGTAGTCGCGGGCCAGGCCGTAGCGGAAGGACGCGCGCGCGAAGTCCTCAATGGACTTGCGGTAGTTGTACATGGCCATGGCCACGCCGCCGCCCTCGGGGTACTGCGCGACCTCGAACTCCATCGGCTCGGAGCCGTCGGCGGGCTGGAAGGTCACGGTCAGCGTGCCGGGGCCGGGGACCTTGAAGTCGGTGGCCTTGTACTGGTCGCCGTGCGCGTGACGGCCGATGATGATCGGCTTGGTCCAGCCGGGGACGAGCCGCGGCACGTTGCTCATGATGATGGGCTCGCGGAACACCACGCCGCCGAGGATGTTGCGGATCGTCCCGTTGGGCGAGCGCCACATCTTCTTGAGGCCGAACTCCTCGACCCGCGCCTCGTCGGGGGTGATGGTGGCGCACTTGACGCCGACCGAGTGCTCCTTGATCGCGTTGGCGGCGTCCACCGTGATCTGGTCGTCGGTCTCGTCGCGCTTCTGCACCGACAGGTCGAAGTACTTCAGGTCGACGTCGAGATACGGGTGGATCAACTTGTCCTTGATCTGCTGCCAGATGATCCGGGTCATCTCGTCGCCGTCGAGCTCGACGACGGGGTTCTCTACCTTGATTTTGGCCATGCCAAGCATTCTCCTTGTTTCACGGATCGCGACGCGGCGCAGGTCGGTCCATCCCGTCCAACGCTAACAGTACAAGCGTACTGGAAACTGGCCCGGGAACCAACACCACGCCACCGCGATCAGGCACACACCACCCGCAGCACCCGGTAGCCCTTCTGACTGGCGTGCTTCTCGGCCGGGAAACCCTGCCCGGCCAGCCAGCCCGCCAGCGAGTCCCCGCCCTTGTGCCGCGCGACGACCAGCCAGGCGACCCCGTCCGGCTTCAGTCGGGGCAGCCACTCCAGCAGCAGCTCGTGCAGCGCTTCCTTGCCGACCCGGATCGGCGGATTGGACCAGATCTCGTCGAAACGCTGTCCCGGCGGCACCTCCTCGGGCGCGTACACCCGCACCCGGTCGCCGAAGCCGAGCCGGTGCGCGTTGTCGGCCGTCAGCTGCCGGGCCCGCTCGTTGACGTCCACCGCCGTGACCTCGCCGCCGGAGGACTCGGCCAGCGCCATCGTCACCGGCCCGTAGCCGCAGCCCAGGTCCAGGTAGGCGCCCGGACGCCCCGGCAGCGGCGCCTTGCGCAGCAGTACCGCGGTTCCCGGGTCGAGCCGCGAGGACGAGAAGACGCCCTGCGAGGTCGTCAACGCGAAATCCCTTCCGGCGGCCGAGAACTCGATCGTGCGTTCCCGGTGCTCCGAGGCGGGCGCTTGCGTGAAATAGTGCTCTGCTTCCGTCACTCGGCCATTGTCTGCCAACCGTTTGACGGAACTTCACCGAAGTCCCCAACCCGAGCACTCCGGTGCCCTAATGTCGGTCGGCGTGGTAAACGGCCAGTCACCCTTTGGTACTCCCCCACCGGTTCCCGAGGTAGATGACCCCCCGGTGGGCTTCTCGACGTCGGACAACCTCCGGCAGAACATCGATCCGGCGCGCATCGCCGCGATCGCCCGCGAACGCGAGTCGGCCCGCCGCGACCCGGCGCCAGCGGCTCCGCGTCCCGCGGTCGAGTCGATCCCGCTGCAACGCGCCGCCCGGCGCGCCACCCGCACCCGGCAGGGCTGGGTGGTCACGCTGATCTCGGTCATCGTCGTGATCACGCTGGCGGCCTGCGGCGCGGCGTCGTGGTTCCTGTTGCGGGACAACGCGAGCAACACCACCGCGCCCGAACAGGAGCACACCTTCGATCCCAGCACCGGCAAGACGAAGGCCGAGCCCGACAAACTCGCCTCCCGCGACACCGACCCGGACCCGCTCACGGCTGGGGAACTGTTCGGTGCCAAGGAACTCACCGCGGGCAAGAGCCAGTACACGGTCCTCAAGACCGAGGTCCTCGGCGACTGCGCGAGCGCGGCCACCGACACCATGGGCCCGCACCTGAAGAGCAGCGACTGCGACCAGGTGGTGCGCGCGACCGTCACCGACGCGTCCCAGACGCACGCGGCCACCGTGGGCGTCGTCAACCTCGCCGACGACGAGGCCGCGACGCGACTGCGGGAGAACATAGAGGACGGGAGCGGCGGTGCCTTCAACGCGTTGCGCGCCAGCGGTGTCAGCTCCGAACTCGGTCTCAACCCGACCGTCCTGGGCTTCAACACCTTTGGCCACTACCTGCTGTACGCGGTCATCGGACGCGCCGACGGCGAATCCCCGTCCCGGCGGGACGAGGACGTGTCGGTCATCGTCGCCGACCTGGTCGACAACTACCTCGTCGAGACGCTCAAACCCCGCCGCGACGCATAGGAGCCGCCTCGACCGGCCCGGCCGATCGGCCGGGCCAGCTCAAGCCGTGGGCTGCTGGCCCGCGGCCGTCGAGCCGTTCAGGGTCCGCATCCGGCGGGTCTCCAGCTGCCGCTCGGCCCACGCCGACGGATCGGCGGGGAACTCGACCTCGACCAGCGTGAGGCCGTTGGCGGGCGCCACCAGCACCTCGCCGGACCGTTCGCCACGGGTCAACAGCGCCGCCAGCCAGGCCGCGTCACGGCGGCCCTCGCCGACGGCCAGCATCGCCCCGACCAGGCTGCGCACCATCGAGTGGCAGAACGCGTCGGCCACGACCGTGGCGCGCGCGATGCCGTCGGCGTCGCGGTCCCAGCGGACCGTCCGCAGCGCCCGCACCGTCGTGGCGCCCTCGCGGCGTTTGCAGAAGGCCGCGAAGTCGTGCTCCCCCACCAGGACCGTCGCGGCGGCGTTCATCACGTCCAGGTCCACCGGACGCGGCCACGCCACGGTGTCCAGGCGCCGCAACGGGTTCACGCCCCACACCGTGTCCGCGACCCGGTACACGTACCGGCGCGACAGGGCCGAGAACCGGGCGTTGAACTCCGACGACACCTCGGTGATCGCCGTGATGCGCACGTCGGGCGGCAGGATGCCCCGCAGCCGCCACAGCGGCCGGTCGCGGTAGCGGGCCCAGGCGGCGGCGGGAACGTCCACGTGCGCGACCTGACCGGTGGCGTGGACGCCCGCGTCGGTGCGGCCCGCGACGGTCAGGCCCTCGGGCTGGCCGAACAGCGCCGACAGCGCCGTGAAGACCTCCCCGGCCACGGTGCGCTGCCCCGGCTGGAACGCCCAGCCCGCGAAATCGGTGCCGTCGTAACAGATGTCCAGCCGCAGCCGGACAAGCGAAACGTCCGTGGACGCGCCCGGCTCGTCACCGGGGCGTCCACGGACGTCGTCGTTCACGTCGGGGACTTACTCGTCGTCCGACTTCTTGCTGTCGTCGGCCTTGGCTTCGGCAGCCTTCGGCTCGTCGGTGGCCTCGTCGTCGCCACCGGCCAGCGCCTCCACCGCTTCGGCCTTGGCGGCCTTGCGGGTGGCGGGCTTGCGCTTCGGCTTGGGGGCCTCGGCGAGTTCCTCGACCAGCTCGATGACGGCCATCGGAGCGTTGTCGCCCTTGCGGGGACCGATCTTCACGATGCGGGTGTACCCGCCGTCGCGGTTGGTGTAGCGCGACGCGATCGAGTCGAACAGCTCGTGCGTGACGTCCTTCTCGGTCATCTTCGCGATGGCCCGGCGACGGGAGGCGAGGTCACCGCGCTTGGCGAAGGTGACCAGCCGCTCGGCGTACGGACGCAGCTTGCGCGCCTTGGCCTCGGTCGTGGTGATCTTGCCGTGCTTGAACAGCGAGGTCGCCAGGTTCGCCAGCATGAGCCGCTGGTGCGCCGGAGAACCACCCAGGCGGGCGCCCTTGGTCGGCTGTGGCATTTCCTTACTCCTTTTGAATGACTACAGCCGCTACAGCTGTTCGGTTTCGCGGAGCTCTTCTCCGTCGTCGTCGAATTCGTCGTACTCACCGTCGTCGTAGGCGGCAGCGGCCTCGGCCGGGTCGAAGGTGCCCGGGGAGTCCTTCAGCGCCAGGCCCAGACCGGCCAGCTTCATCTTGACCTCGTCGATGGACTTCTGACCGAAGTTGCGGATGTCCAGCAGGTCGGCCTCGGTGCGGTTGATGAGCTCGCCGACCTGGTCGACGCCCTCGCGCTTGAGGCAGTTGTACGACCGGACGGTCAGCTCCAGCTCCTCGATCGGCAGCGCCAGATCGGCGGCCAGCTGCGCGTCGGCCGGGGACGGACCCACGTCGATGCCCTCGGCGGCGGAGTCCAGCTCGCGGTACAGACCGAACAGTTCCACCAGGGTGGAACCGGCCGAGGCCAGCGCGGTGCGCGGGCCGGTGGACGGCTTGGTCTCCACGTCGATGATGAGCTTGTCGAAGTCGGTGCGCTGCTCGACACGGGTGGCCTCGACCCGGTAGCTGACCTTCACCACGGGCGAGTAGATCGAGTCGACCGGGATCCGGCCGATACCGGCACCGGCCTGCTTGTTCTGGGCGGCCGAGACGTAACCGCGGCCCCGCTCGACGATGAGCTCCATGTCGAGGCGGCCCTTGCCGTTGAGCGTGGCCAGCTTCAGTTCCGGGTTGTGGACGGTGACGCCCGACGGCGGCTGAATGTCGCCCGCGGTGACGTCGCCGGGGCCCTGCTTGCGCAGGTACATGGTGACCGGCTCGTCCAGCTCGGAGCTGACGCACAGCTGCTTGACGTTGAGCACCAGCTCCACGACGTCCTCTTTGGCGCCGGGGATGGTGGTGAACTCGTGCAGGACACCGTCGATCTTGATCGAGGTGACCGCCGCGCCCGGAATGGACGACAGCAGGGTACGCCGCAGCGAGTTGCCGAGCGTGTAACCGAAACCCGGCTCCAGCGGCTCGATGGAGAACCGGGACCGTGTGTCCGAGAGCGACTCTTCGCTGAGAGTCGGACGCTGAGTGATGAGCACTTTCTGTTTTCCCTTTCGCCGGACGCCCGCTATATGACGTCGCAAACAATGGAGAGTCCCGCCGCGCGCCGCGAGGACGCGCGGCGGGAGATGCGAACCGCTACTACTTGGAGTAGAGCTCGACGATGAGCTGCTCCTGCACCTGGGTGTCGATCGACTGGCGCTCGGGCAGGTTGTGAACGAGGATCTTCATCTTCGACGGGATCGACTCCAGCCAGGCCGGGGTCTTCTTCTCGCCGGCCTCGGCGCGGGCCACCACGAACGGGGTCATCTCGACCGACTTGGGCCGGACCTCGACGATGTCCTTGGCGGTGACGCGGTAGGACGGGATGTTGACCTTGCGGCCGTTGACGATGAAGTGGCCGTGCAGCACCAGCTGGCGCGCCATGTCACGGGACTTGGCGAACCCGGCGCGGTACACGACGTTGTCCAGCCGCGACTCGAGGATCTTCAGCAGTTCCTCACCGGTCTTGCCGGAGCGGCGGTTGGCCTCTTTGTAGTAGTTGGAGAACTGCTTCTCCAGCACGCCGTAGGTGCGCTTGGCCTTCTGCTTCTCACGCAGCTGCAGCAGGTACTCGGTCTCCTTGGGGCGACCGCGACCGTGCTGGCCGGGAGGGAAGGGACGCGATTCCAGCGGGCACTTGGCGCTCTCGCACTTGGCACCCTTGAGGAACAGTTTCATCTTCTCGCGACGGCAGCGACGGCAGTCGGGTCCGGTATAACGAGCCATTTTCTTCTACTCCCCCAACCTCAGACTCGGCGCCGCTTGGGCGGACGGCAGCCGTTGTGCGGCTGCGGCGTGACATCGGAAATCGAACCGACCTCGAGGCCGGCGGCCTGGAGCGAACGGATCGCGGTCTCACGTCCCGAACCGGGACCCTTGACGAACACGTCCACCTTGCGCATCCCGTGCTCCATGGCGCGACGGGCGGCGGCCTCGGCGGCCATCTGCGCGGCGTACGGAGTCGACTTACGCGAACCCTTGAAGCCCACCTGTCCGGAGGACGACCAGGAGATCACGGCTCCCGCGGGGTCGGTGATGGAAACGATCGTGTTGTTGAACGTGCTCTTGATGTGGGCGTGACCCGCCGCGACGTTCTTCTTTTCCTTGCGGCGGAGTTTGGTTCCACCGCGCTTTGGCCCAGCCATTAACTCATGCGCTCCTATAGTCCTAAAGCTACTTCTTGCCCGGCTTCTTCTTGCCAGCGACCGTGCGCTTGGGGCCCTTGCGGGTACGCGCGTTGGTCCGGGTCCGCTGTCCGTGCACCGGCAGACCCCGGCGGTGCCGGATTCCCTGGTAGCACCCGATTTCCACCTTGCGGCGGATGTCAGCGGCGACCTCGCGGCGCAGGTCACCTTCGACTTGGTAGTTGCCCTCGATGTGATCGCGCAGCTGAACCAGCTCGGCGTCGGTCAGTTCGTGGACGCGCTTGGACGGGTCGATGCCCGTCGCGGCGCAGGTCTCGACCGAGCGGGTGCGGCCGACACCGAAGATGTACGTAAGGGCGATCTCCAGGCGCTTTTCGCGCGGAAGATCGACACCAACGAGACGTGCCATATCCGGACTAATTCTCCTTGTGTATTTCGTCAGGTCTGCACCACTCGCTTAGCCCCCGCTGTTCCGGCGGCGGGGCCCCGGCCTGACGGGCCGGGGGTGACGCGGACTCGAAAGTCCACGCGCGGGCAGTG
Source organism: Stackebrandtia nassauensis DSM 44728 (assembly GCF_000024545.1). Lineage (GTDB taxonomy): Bacteria > Actinomycetota > Actinomycetes > Mycobacteriales > Micromonosporaceae > Stackebrandtia > Stackebrandtia nassauensis. Next base: position 1,289,155 of record NC_013947.1, on the reverse strand, counting down.
TTGTCGATGTTTCGTAACTTTTTGCGGCGAGAAGAATCCGGTTTGAACTAGCCCTGACGCTGCTTGTGGCGCGGGTCGGAGGAGCAGATCACCCTGACCCGGCCGTTGCGGCGAATGGTTCGGCAGTTCTTGCAGATCTTCTTGACGCTCGGCTTAACCTTCACGAGCAGCCCTACTTGTCAAGAGTCGCGTCAGCGGTAGCGGTAGACAATTCGTCCGCGCGAAAGGTCGTAGGGAGACAACTCCACCACGACCCGGTCTTCGGGCAGGATGCGAATGTAGTGCTGTCGCATCTTGCCACTGATGTGCGCCAAGACCTTGTGGCCGTTGGTCAGCTCCACCCGGAACATGGCGTTCGGGAGGGGCTCGATGACCCGGCCCTCGATCTCAATCGCACCGTCTTTTTTCGGCATGTACTCCGCTACCGTTGACTTGTCGGATCTGGATAACTGTTCGGCACTGACTTGTCGTCAGCCGCGGCCGTCTACCCGAGGAAGCGCGCACGGGCATAACGGACCAGACGCTCAGCGCCAACGGTTGAGTGTACTCGCCTGATTTACCGGTCAACCACCCGCCCCGCAGTCGGGCGTGTCACGCCCGGGGTTTGCGGGCGGTGAGGACGTAAGCTGGGGGGATATTGCGCAGCACCGGCCCGGAGATGCTGATCTCCTCGAACCGTTCCGCCAACAGCCCCCGGAACCGTCGGGCTGGCGGCAGTGAGAACGCCCCCACGTAGTTGAAGGTCGTGAACACCCCGTGCCCGGGGTGCAGGCTCGCCACGACCGCGTCCAGGATGTCACGCTGCAACCCCGCCGGGAACGCCGCGAACGGCAGCCCGCTGACGACGGCGTCCACAACCGTGATGTCCCGCTCGGCGAGGATCGCGGGCAGCCGGTCCGCCGAATCGCACACGACGTCCACGTCCGGGAACCTCGCCGCCAGCATCGAGGCGAACTGCGGGTTGAGGTCGACGGCCACGTGGGTCCCGGCCCCGGCCAGCCGGGCCTGGATCTGGGCGGTCGCGGGACCGGTGCCCGGCCCCAGTTCGGCCACCGCGGGCTGCGAGTAGCCGTCGAGCGCGCTGGCCAGGCTGCGGGCCAGGAAACGCGAGGACGGCCACACGGCCCCGGTCTTGCCGGGAGCCTTGAGCCAGTGCCGGAAGAACACCCCGACGTCACGCAGGTAGCTGGGAGGCTTGGGGGTGCCTGGTTCGTGAGTCATTCCGGAAGAAGTTACCCGAACGCGCTCGGTAGCGGGGACCCGTCTCGATCCGGCGGCCGTCGACAGAACGCGCCGCGGCTCATTCGCCGACCAGCCGCTGCTGGTCGCGTTCGATCAGGGCCGGACGGATCATGAACCGCTCCATGAACGTCACGCAGGCCATCGGGGCACCGATCGTTCCGGCCACCCACAGCGGCCACATGTAGCCGGTGCCGCCGGTGACCAGGCCGATGCCCCAGATCGTGGTGCACACGGTGACGGGCACCAGCCAGCCGAACCACATCCACTTGACCCACGCCGGGGTCTTGTCGCGGCGGGGCCGCGTGCGGCGCGGCGGCGCGTCGTGGACCGTCGACAGGTTCCCCGACTCCGTCACCGCCAGCACGCCCTGGTTCGAGCCCATCAGATCGCCCGTGATCGGGTCCAGGTCCCCCACCGTCTTGGCCTCGTAGACCTGCTGCAACCGGAGGTCGTACTCGGGCAGCGTCAAGCGTCCCTCGTCGACCGCCTGCTTCAGCAGTCGCGACACCAGTTCGCGATCGGAATCGCCGATGCGCAGCTTGTCTTTGTCGTTCACGAGGTTCTCCGGAGGGTTTCCAGGAAGGGACGGAATGTCGCCTAGTCTTTCATGAGCTTGGCCCAGGTGGCACACGCAGCACCCAGCGCCCAGAAACCGAAGATCCAGATCGGCCAGAAGTACGGGGCGCTCCCGCCGGTGGCGATCCACTGGATCGCCCACAGTCCGGTGAAGAAGATCGTCGCGCCCCCGACACCCGACCAGGTCTGCTTGATGGACTTGTCCCGGTTGCGGCGCTTGCGACGCCGGTGCTCGCGGTCGTCGTAGCGGTGCGGGTTCTTGTCGGCCACCGGCTCCACCTGCGAGGCCGACACCGGCGCGACGCCCGGGATGTCGGCCAGCAGCGTGTCCAGGTCGGCGTAGGTCTTGGCCGCGTAGGTCTGCTGCAACCGCTCGTCGTACTCCGACAGTTCCAGGCGTCCCTCGTCGAGGGCGGCCCGCAGCCGGTCGGCGACACGCTGCCGGTCGGTATCGCCGGCGCGCTTGTCGCGTTCGGGGACAGCGGGAATCGACGGTTCCTGGCTGGGCATGGAACCATCTTGCCACCAATATGACGTCACGTCGATAGACGTTCAGCCGGTTGCCATGGCCGAAGCCAGATCCCCCAGCCGTTCCACGCCGCCGTCGGGTGCGGTCAGCACCCAGATGCCGTCCTCGCACAGCGCGATCGAGTGCTCGACGTGCGCGGCCATCGAGCCGTCGGCGGTCACGACGGTCCAGCCGTCCTCGTCGTCGACGGTCTCGGAGGTGCCCAGTGTGATCATCGGCTCCAGCGCCAGCGCCATCCCGGGTTTGATCCGGGTGCCCTTGCCGCGGCGGCCGTAGTTGAGGACGTGCGGGTCCTGGTGCATCTCGGTGCCGATGCCGTGCCCGCCGAAACCGGTCACGATGCCGTAGTGGCCCTCGCGCAGGATCGTCTTCTGGATGGCGTTGGAGATGTCGCCCAGGCGTTTGGCGGTGGCCGCGGCGGTGATGCCCGCCCACATCGCCTCCTCGCACACCCGGGTCAGCTCCAGCAGTTTCGCGTCGACCTCGCCGACCGGCAGCGTGATCGCCGCGTCGCCGTGCCAGCCGTCCACGATGGCGCCGACGTCGATGCTGATCAGGTCGCCCTCGGCGAGCACCTGGTCGTCGGACGGGATCGCGTGCACGACCTGGTCGTTGACCGAGGAGCAGATCACTGCCGGGTACGGGCCCAGCCCGATGTCGTAACCCAGGAACGACGGGGTCGCGCCCGCCGAACGGATCACGTCGGCGGCGATCGTGTCGAGTTCCTTGGTGGTGACCCCGGGTTTGACGGCCTTGCGCATCGCGTCGTGCACCGCGGCGACCACCAGACCGGCCCGCCGCATGACGCGGAACTGTTCCGGGGTCTTGTACTGGATGACCTCGCCGCCCCCGAACATCACGCCTCGTAGGACGACAGCGCGTCCAGGGCCCGGGCGGTGACGTCCTCGACGGGGCCGGTGGCGTCGATGCCCACCAGCTTGCCGGTGTTGCCGTAGAAGCCGATCAGCGGCGCGGTCTCGCGGTTGTAGACCTCCAGCCGGGTCGCGATGGTCTCGGCCTTGTCGTCGTCGCGCTGGTACAGCTCGCCGCCGCAGCGGTCGCACACGCCCTCGACCTCGGTGCGGTCGAACTCGACGTGCCAGATCTTGCCGCAGCCGTGGCAGGTGCGACGGCCGGACAGCCGCCGGATCACCTCGTCGTCGTCGACGACCAGTTCCAGCACCAGGTCCAGACCGGTGCCCATGTCGGCCAGCAGCTTGTCCAGCGCCTGCGCCTGCGGCACCGTGCGCGGGAAACCGTCCAGCAGGAAACCGTCGACGGCGTCGGGCTCGGCGAGCCGGTCGCGCACCATGTCGATGGTCACCTTGTCCGGCACCAGTTCCCCGGCGTCCATGTACCGCTTGGCCTCGACACCCAGCGGGGTGCCGCCGGTGACGTTGGCCCGGAAGATGTCCCCTGTGGAGATCTTCGGGACCGACAGCTGCGTCGCGATGTACTCCGCCTGCGTGCCCTTCCCCGCTCCGGGAGGGCCGACCAATACCAGCCTCATACGAAAGCCTCCCTTACCGAAGGAAACCTTCGTAGTTCCGCTGCATCAGCTGACTCTCGATCTGCTTGACGCTCTCCAGACCCACGCCGACCATGATCAGCACCGAGGTGCCACCGAACGGGAAGTTCTGGAACGCCTGCGAGCCACCGAAGGCCAGGATCGCCAGGTTCGGCAGGATCGCGATGAGACCCAGGTAGATGGCGCCCGGAGGCGTCAGGCGGTGCTGCACGTGGTCCAGGAAGCGCGCGGTGGGCTTGCCCGGACGCACGCCCGGGATGAACCCGCCGAACTTCTTCATGTTCTCGGCGACCTCGTTGGGGTTGAAGCTGATCGACACGTAGAAGTACGTGAAGAAGATGATCAGCGCGAAGTACAGCAGCGTGTACGACCACTTGCCCTGGTCCACGAAGTACGTGTTGATGAAGTCCACCCAGCCCGGCACCTTCTGGCCCGGCTGCTGGTAGAACTGCGTGATCAGCGTCGGGATGTACAGCAGCGAGGAACCGAAGATCACGGGGATGACGCCGGCCTGGTTCACCTTCATCGGGATGTAGGTGGACGAGCCGCCGTACATGCGCCGTCCGACCATCCGCTTGGCGTACTGGACCGGGATCCGGCGCTGCGACTGTTCGATGAACACCACGGCCGCGATGATCGCGATGCCGACGATGATGACCCCGCCGAGCAGGAACCAGCCCTTCTGGCCGGGCTCGGAGTTCTTGAGGCTGAGGAACTGGCCCGGCAGCTGCGCGGCGATCGAGGCGAAGATCAGCACGGACATGCCGTTGCCGATGCCGCGGTCGGTGATCATCTCGCCGAACCACATGATCATCGCGGTACCGGCGGTCATGACCGCCACGATGATGATCAGCGTCAGCCACATCGGGATGCCGACGTCCTTGGTACTGGTGTCGGCGATGATCTCGCGACAGGCGGCCGGGGTGTTGCCGCCACCGCCCGGGTTGAACAGCTGACCCGAACGCGCCAGCGCGATGTAACCGGAGGCCTGCAGGATCGCCAGTCCCAGGGTGAGGTACCGGGTGTACTGGGTGATCTTGGCCTGACCGGCCGGGCCTTCCTTCTTCAGCTGCTCCAGCCGCGGGATCACGACGGTCAGCAGCTGCAGGATGATGCTGGCGGTGATGTAGGGCATGATGCCCAGCGCCAGCACCGAAAGCTTCAGCAGCGCTCCACCGGAGAACAGGTTGAGCAGCGTGAATACGCTCGAGTCCTCGGTGCGCTGGATACAAGCGTCGACCTTGCTGTAGTCGACGCCGGGCGAGGGGATTGCGGCGCCCATGCGGTACAGCACGAGGATGAACAGAGTGAAGAGGATCTTCTTGCGCAGATCGGGCGTCCGAAATGCGCTGAAGAATGCGGTGAGCAACTCAGGTTCCTCCAGCAACTGCCGCCACCGGGGTGTCAGTGGCGTTGGGCGTCGTATGGTGCGCGCCCGCACATACGAGCCGCGTGGTGGACTCTAACAGTCCGCTTGTTGTTAAAGGGGGACCCGGTACCGCGTATACCGTTCACGCTGGGTGTTAGGCCCCTCCAAATGTTCGTGGGCCGACTGCCACTCGGACAACCGGCCCACGAAACACATTGTGGCTACTTCTTCTTACCGAGCACGACGGCGTTGCCGCCCGCCGCGAGGATCTCGTCCTTCGCGGTCTTGGAGAACGCGTGCGCGGTGATGTCCAGCTTGATACCGGTCAGGTCGCCCGAGCCCAGCACCTTGACGGGCTGGCCCTTGCGGACGGCGCCGGCCTTGGCCAGCTCGTCGGGACCGACGGTGCCACCCTGCGGGAACAGCTCGGCGAGCTTGTCCAGGTTGACGACCTGGTAGGTCACCTTGAACCGGTTCTTGAAGCCCTTGAGCTTCGGCAGCCGCATGTGCAGCGGCACGCCGCCGCCCTCCAGGAAGGCGGGAACGTTCTTGCGGGCCTTGGTGCCCTTGGTTCCGCGGCCTGCGGTCTTACCCTTCGAACCCTCACCGCGACCCACACGGGTCTTGGCGGTGTTCGAGCCGGGTGCCGGACGCAGGTGGTGAATCTTGATCGTCATCGACTACTCCACCTCCTCAACCGCGACCAGGTGCCTCACGGTGTGGATCATGCCGCGGATCTCCGGGCGGTCGTCTTTGATCGTCACGTCGTTGATCTTCTTGAGCCCCAAGGTACGCAGCGTCGCACGCTGGTTGGGCTTGGTGCCGATCGTCGAACGCTTCTGGGTTACCTTCACTCGTCCCATGTCACCGACCCCCTATGCCTGAAGTCCGGCGCGGGCCCGCAGCATGGCGGCGGGGGCGACGTCTTCGATGGGCAGACCGCGACGGGCCGCGACGGTCTCGGGACCCTCGAGGGTCTTGAGCGCCTTCACCGTCGCGTGGACGATGTTGATCGCGTTGTCCGAGCCGAGGCTCTTGGAGAGCACGTCGTGGATACCGGCGCACTCCAGCACGGCGCGCACCGAACCACCGGCGATGACACCGGTACCGGCGCTGGCGGGCTTCAGCAGCACCTCGCCGGCGGCGTCACGACCGATGATCGGGTGCGGGATGGTCCCGCCGATGCGCGGCACGGTGAAGTAGTTCTTCTTGGCCTCTTCGACACCCTTGGCGATCGCCGCGGGAACCTCTTTGGCCTTGCCGTAGCCGACGCCGACCTGGCCGTTGCCGTCGCCCACCACGACCAGCGCGGTGAAGCTGAACCGGCGACCGCCCTTGACGACCTTGGCGACACGGTTGATCGATACGACCTTCTCGATGTGCGGGGACTTGTCCGCGGCGTCCTTACCGCCACGGCCACCCTCACGACGGTCCCGGCGACCGCGACCGCCTTCGCGGCCACCGCCTTCGCCGGTACCGCTCTGGCGCCTTTCAGCTGCCATCAGGTGTTACCTCTCTCTGTCTTCGTGAGCTATAACGCCGACACGGGTGTGCCGACTCGCAGAAGGCTTGGCCTAGAAGGCCAGGCCTCCCTCACGGGCGGCGTCGGCCAGGGCCGCGATCCGTCCGTGGTAGGCGTTTCCGCCCCGGTCGAAGACGACCGTCTCGACGCCCGCGGCCTTGCCGCGTTCGGCGATGAGCTTGCCGACCGCCTTGGCGACGGCGGTCTTGTCGCCCTCCATGCCCCGGATGGACGAGTCCATCGACGAGGCGGAGGCGACGGTGTGGCCCTTGGTGTCGTCCACCAGCTGAACCACGATGTGCTTCAGCGAGCGGGTCACGACCAGGCGCGGACGCTCAGCGGTGCCCGACACGTCCTTGCGGACGCGGAAGTGGCGACGCGCGCGGGCGACCCGGCGGGCCTGCGAGCTGTTGGCCGACTTGCGGCGCTTGGAAAGCGTGGCCGACATTTACTTACCTGCCTTCCCCGCCTTGCGACGGATGTGTTCGCCCACGTACTTCACGCCCTTGCCCTTGTAGGGCTCCGGCGGGCGAATCTTGCGGATGTTCGCCGCGATCTCACCGACGACCTGCTTGTCGATTCCCTCGACGTGGAACAGGGTCGGCTTCTCGACCGAGAACTTCACGCCGTCCGGCGGCTCGATGACCACCGGGTGCGAGAAGCCGAGCGCGAACTCCAGGTTGCTGCCCTTCTGCTGCACGCGGTAACCGGTGCCGTTGATCTCCAGGCTCTTCTTGTAGCCCTCGGAGACGCCGATGACCATGTTGTTCACGAGCGAACGGCACAGGCCGTGCATCGCGCGGGAACGACGGTCGTCGTCGGGGCGGTTCAGCTGCAGCGAACCATCCTCGTTCTTCTCGATCGTGATCGGCTCGACCAGGGTCCGCGACAGCTCGCCCTTGGGGCCCTTGACCTTCACGTCGGTTCCGTCGATGGTGACTTCGACACCACCGGGAACCGGGATGCTCTGACGTCCGATACGGGACATGTCTCGCTTACCTCCCCTTACCAGACGTAGGCGAGGACTTCCCCACCCACTCCGCGCTTACGGGCCTGACGGTCGGTCAGCAAACCCTGGGATGTGGAAATGATGGCCACGCCCAGACCGCCGAGCACCCGTGGCAGCTCGGTCGACTTGGCGTACACGCGCAGACCCGGCTTGGAGACCCGGCGGATACCCGCCAGGCTGCGCTGCCGGTTCTCGCCGAACTTCAGGTCGAGGACCAGCTTCTTGCTGACCTCGTCCTCACCCGGCTCCTCGACGTGCCAGTCGGCGAGGTAACCCTCTTGCTTGAGGACCTCGGCGACGTTCGCCTTCAGCTTCGAGTGCGGCATCGCGACGACGTCGTGGAACGCGCGGTTGGCGTTACGCAGCCGTGTCAGCATGTCCGCGATGGGATCTGTCATTGTCATGCTTGTTCATTAACCCTTCTCGCCCCGGTTCCCGCGCTGTGCGCGGGCCTGTGGCGAACAGCAGTGAGTTGTTACCAGGAAGCCTTGGTGACGCCGGGCAGTTCGCCGCGGTGCGCCATCGAGCGGATGCAGACCCGGCACAGGCCGAACTTGCGGTAGACCGCCTTGGGACGCCCGCACTTCTGGCAACGGGTGTAGGCACGCGACGAGAACTTCGGCTTCTGCTGCGCCTTGTGGATCAGTGCTTTCTTGGCCATGTCAGTGGTTCTCCGCAGTCTTGAACGGGAAGCCGAGCAGCTTGAGGAGAGCACGGCCTTCATCATTGGTCTTCGCGGTCGTCACGACGGTGATGTCCATACCGCGCACCCGGTCGATCTTGTCCTGGTCGATCTCGTGGAACACCGACTGCTCGGTGAGCCCGAAGGTGTAGTTGCCGTTGCCGTCGAACTGCTTGTCCGACAGGCCCCGGAAGTCACGGATACGCGGCAGCGCGATCGACAGCAGCCGGTCCAGGAACTCCCACATCCGGTCGCCCCGCAGGGTGGCCTTGGCACCGATCGGCATGCCCTCGCGCAGCTTGAACTGCGCGATCGACTTGGTGGCCCGACGCATCTGCGGCTTCTGGCCGGTGATGGTGGCCAGGTCCGTCATGGCGCCGTTGATCAGCTTGGAGTCCCGGGCGGCGTCGCCGACACCCATGTTGACGACGACCTTCTGCACGGTCGGAATCTGCATCACGTTGCCGTAGCCGAACTGCTCGTTCAGCGCGGTCGCGATCTCGGCCTTGTAACGCTCCTTGAGACGGGGCGTCACCTTCGTGTCAGTAGCAGTCGCCATCACAGTTCCTTACCCGTGCGCCGAGAGACGCGCACCTTACGACCATCGTCGTCGATCTTGTACCCCACCTTGGTGGGCTGGTTGTCGGCGTCGAGGACCATCACGTTGGAGACATGGATCGGCGCCTCCTGGGTGACGATGCCGCCGGTCTTGGACCCACGGTTGCTCTGGCCGACCTTGGTGTGCTTCGTGATCCGGTTGACACCTTCGACGAGCACCGCGTCCCGGGTCGGGTAGGTCTCGATGACCTTGCCCTCCGAGCCCTTGTCCTTGCCCGCGACGACGCGCACGCGGTCATTCTTCTTGATCTTCATTGGCTTACAGCACCTCTGGCGCGAGCGAGATGATCTTCATGAAGCGCTTGTCACGCAGCTCCCGGCCGACCGGGCCGAAGATGCGGGTCCCGCGCGGTTCCCCGTCATCCTTGATCAGGACGGCGGCGTTCTCGTCGAACTTGATGTACGACCCGTCGGGACGGCGGCGCTCCTTGGCGGAACGAACGACGACGGCGCGAACGACGTCACCCTTCTTCACACCGGCACCGGGGATCGCGTCCTTGACGGTACCGACGAACAGGTCGCCGATACCCGCGTAACGACGGCCCGAACCACCGAGAACCCGGATGCACAGCACTTCGCGCGCACCCGTGTTGTCGGCGACCCGCAGCCGCGACTCTTGCTGAATCACGTCGCGATCTCCTTACTTGGCCTTCTCGAGGATCTCGACGATCCGCCAGCGCTTCGTCTTGGACAGCGGCCGGGTCTCCATGATCTGCACCCGGTCCCCGATGCCGCACTCGTTCTCTTCGTCGTGCGCCTTGTACTTCTTCGTACGACGCAGGACCTTGCCGTAGAGCGGGTGCTTGACCCGGTCCTCGACCTCGACCACCGCGGTCTTGTTCATCTTGTCGCTGACGACAAGGCCCTCGCGGACCTTGCGGCTCGTCGCGCGCTCTTGAGTGCTCATAATGAGGCCACCTCCGTCGTCGGCGCGGCGGACAGACCCAGTTCGCGCTCACGCATGATCGTGTAGATCCGGGCGATGTCACGACGGACGGTCTTCAAGTGCCGGTTGTTGTCCAGCTGCCCCGTCGCGGACTGCACCCGCAGGTTGAAAAGTTCTTCCTTGCTGTCCCGCAACCGGGTGCGCAGCTCGTCGTCGGAGAGCTCACGCAGCTCGGCGGCTTCGATACCGGCGGCCATCAGACCTCACCCACTTCACGTGTGACGATGCGGCACTTCATCGGGAGCTTGTGGATGGCGCGGCGCATCGCTTCCCGCGCGATCGTCTCGTTGGGAAACGACAGCTCGAACATCACGCGGCCGGGCTTCACGTTGGCCACCCACCACTCGGGGGAACCCTTACCGGAACCCATCCGGGTCTCGGCGGGCTTCTTCGTCAGCGCCTGGTCGGGGAAGATGTTGATCCACACCTTGCCGCCACGCTTGATGTGACGGGTCATGGCGATACGCGCCGACTCGATCTGCCGGTTGGTGACGTAGGCCGGTTCCAGAGCCTGGATACCGAACTCGCCGAACGTCACGCGGGTGCCGCCCTTGGCCCGCCCACGCCGCTTGGGGTGGTGCGGTTTACGGAAGCCCTTCGGGGGCTTACGTGGCATAAGCATTCTGCTCAGCCCTCCTGACCAGTGTTCGCGGCGGCGTTAGTCGAGGCCGCACGCCCTGCTTCGGTACCGGTGCCGATGGTGCCCGAGGCGCCCGAGCGCACCCGGCCACGACGCTCACCGCGGCCGCCGCGGTCATCGCGACGGCGCTGCACGTTGTCCTGCGACGACCGGGCCTGGGCCCGTTCCTCGTCGCGGTAGATCCACACCTTCACACCGATGCGGCCGAACGACGTGCGGGCCTCGAACAGGCCGTAGTCGATGTTGGCGCGCAGCGTGTGCAGCGGGACCTGACCTTCGAGGTAGAACTCGGAGCGCGACATCTCGGCGCCACCGAGGCGGCCCGAGCAGGCGACCTTGATGCCCTTGACGGTCGGGTTGCGCAGCGCCGACTGGATCGACTTGCGCATCGCGCGACGGAAGTTCACCCGGCTGGCCAGCTGCTCGGCGATGGCCTGGGCCACCAGCTGAGCGTTGGACTCGGGGTTCTTCACCTCGATGATGTTGAACTGGACCTGCTTGCCGGTCAGTTTCTCCAGCCGGGTACGCAGCCGGTCCGCCTCGGCGCCCTTGCGGCCGATGACGATGCCCGGGCGGGCGGTGTGGATGTCGACGCGGACCCGGTCACGGGTGCGCTCGATGTCGACCTCGGCGATGCCCGCGCGCTCCATGCCCTGCGACATGAGTTTGCGGATCTTCACGTCCTCACCGACGTACTCGGCGTAGCTCTTGTCCGCGTACCAGCGCGACGTCCAGCCGGAGCTGATGCCGAGCCGGTACCCGTGTGGGTGAATCTTTTGACCCATTACTCGGTCTCCTTCTCGGCGGTGTCGGTGGACGTGGGCTCAGCCGCAGCGGGCTTGGTGCTCTTGGAGGCACTGCGCTTCGGGCGACGGATCGTGCCCGAGGGCTGCTCGGACGCCTGCACGCTCTCCAGGACCACGGTGATGTGGCTGGTGCGCTTGCGGATCCGGTAGGCCCGCCCGTGGGCGCGCGGCCGGTACCGCTTCATCGTCGGTCCCTCGTCCACGAAGGCCTCGGAGACCAGCAGCGACTCGCGGTCGAGCTTCTCGTTGTTCTCGGCGTTGGCGATCGCGGAGGCGATCACCTTGTACACCGGTTCGCTTGCCGCCTGCGGGGCGAACTGGAGCACCGTCAGCGCCTCGTCCGCGGGCAGGCCACGAACCAGGTTGACGACGCGGCGTGCCTTCATGGGCGAGACGCGCACGTACCGCGCCACCGCCCGGGCACTCGGGGCCAGAGTGGCCTCGTTGCTTGCCATCGTTTGTCCTATCTCGTTACCCGCGGCTTAACGCCTACGGCTCTTACGGTCGTCTTTGTCATGGCTGCGGAAGGTCCGGGTGAGCGCGAACTCGCCCAGCTTGTGGCCGACCATGTTCTCGGAGATGAACACCGGGACGTGCTTGCGTCCGTCGTGCACCGCGATCGTGAGGCCGATCATCTCCGGAGTGATGGTGGATCGCCGCGACCAGGTCTTGATGACGTTGCGGCTCTTCGACTCGACGGCCTTCTCGACCTTCTTCAGAAGGTGGTCGTCGACGAACGGACCCTTTTTCAAACTGCGTGGCATATCGATTAACTCCGCTTCCGGTTGGCGTAACGGCGCCGGACGATCAGCCGATCGCTGGCCTTGCCCTTGCTGCGTGTCCGGCCCTCCGGCTTACCCTGCGGGTTAACCGGGTGACGGCCACCGGAGGTCTTACCCTCACCACCACCGTGCGGGTGGTCGACCGGGTTCATGACCACACCACGCACCGTGGGACGACGTCCCTTCCAGCGCATGCGGCCGGCCTTGCCCCAGTTGATGTTCGACTGCTCGGCGTTGCCGACCTCGCCAACCGTGGCGCGGCAACGGACCTCGACCAGCCGGATCTCGCCGGAGGGCATACGCAGGTGCGCGTACTTGCCTTCCCGGGCCAGCAGCTGGATACCGGAACCGGCCGAGCGGGCCAGTTTGGCGCCGCCGCCGGGACGCAGCTCCACGGCGTGCACGATGGTGCCCACCGGGATGTTGCGCAGCGGCAGGTTGTTGCCGGGCTTGATGTCGGCGTGCGGCCCGTTCTCGATCCGGGCGCCCTGGACCAGGTCCTTGGGGCACAGGATGTACCGCTTCTCGCCGTCGGCGAAGTGCAGCAGCGCGATCCGCGCGGTCCGGTTCGGGTCGTACTCGATGTGCGCGACCTTGGCGGGGATGCCGTCCTTGTCGTGGCGACGGAAGTCGATCAGCCGGTAGGCGCGCTTGTGGCCACCGCCGCGGTGCCGCGTGGTGATCTTGCCGCGCGAGTTACGGCCGCCGGACTTGGTCAGCGGGCGAAGCAGCGACTTCTCCGGGGTGTTGCGAGTGACCTCGGCGAAGTCGGCGCCGCTGGAACCGCGACGTCCAGGCGTCGTCGGCTTGTGTTTGCGAATACCCATTAGTTCCTAATCCCGTCTACCGCTAAGAGACCGAGCCGCCGAAGATCTCGCTCAGCCGGGCGGCGTCGCCGTCGACAGTCACGATCGCGTGCTTGACGTCCTTGCGCTTGCCCCAGCCCTGACGGGTGCGGCGGCGCTTGCCGTCACGGTTCAGCGTGTTCACGCTGGTCACCTTGACGCCGAAGATTTCCTGCACGGCGAGCTTGATGTGCGATTTGTTCGCGTCCTTGCGGACCTCGAAGGTGTACTTGTTCAGCTCGAGAAGGCCGTAGCTCTTCTCGGAGATGACCGGCTTGATGATCACATCGCGCGGGTCGGGAATGCTGACCGTACTCATGCCGCGGCCTCCTGCTTCTCGCCGGTCCGGGCCGCGACGAAGTCATCGAAGGCGGCCTTGGAGAACACCAGCGCGTCGTTGACGAGCACGTCGTAGGTGTTCAGCTGGTCGTGGAACAGCAGGTGCACGTTCGGGTCGTTGCGCAGGCTCTTCCAGGTGAGCTCGTCCTCGCGGTCGAGCACCATCAGGACCTTCTTGGCCTCCGTCGTCGCGCGCAGCGCCTTCAGAGCGTCCTTGGTCTTGGGAGTGTCGCCGTCGAGCAGCCCGGTGACCACGTGCACGACCTCGCTGGCCGCCCGGTCCGAAAGCGCGCTCGCCAGGGCGGCGGCCTTCATCTTCTTGGGCGTGCGCTGCGAGTAGTCACGCGGCTGCGGGCCGTGGACGGTGCCACCGCCGGCGAACTGCGGCGCCCGGGTCGAACCCTGACGGGCGCGGCCGGTGCCCTTCTGGCGGTACGGCTTGGCGCCGCCGCCGGAGACCGCACCGCGGGTCTTGGTGGCGTGGGTGCCCTGGCGCTTGGCCGCGAGCTGCGCGGTGACCACCTGGTGCATCAGGTGGATGTTCACCTCGCGCTCGAACAGCTCGGCCGGGAGCGTGACGGTGCCGGTCTTCTTACCGGTCGCGTCGGTGACGTTGACCTCGAGGCTCATTTCGCACCACCTTTGGCCGCGACCTTGACGGCGCCGCGCACGAGGACCAGACCGCCGGTCGGTCCGGGCAGCGCGCCCTTGATCAGCAGCAGGTTGTTGTCGGCGTCCACAGCGTGGATCTTCAGGTTCTGCACGGTGTGCCGCACGCCGCCCATCCGGCCGGCCATCCGCATGCCCTTGAACACCCGGCCCGGGGTGGCGCAGCCACCGATGGAGCCCGGCGAACGGTGCTTGCGCTGCACGCCGTGTCCGGCGCCCAGACCACCGAAGCCGTGCCGCTTCATGACACCGGCGTAGCCCTTGCCCTTGGTCTTGCCGGTCACGTCGACCAGCCCGCCGGTCTCGAAGCGGTCGACGGTGATCTCGTCACCGGCCGAGTATTCGGTCGCGTCCGTGGTGCGCAGTTCGACGACGTGGCGGCGCGGAGCCACCTCGGCCTTCGCGAAGTGGCCGCTGAGCGGCTTGTTGACCTTGCGCGGGTCGATCTGGCCGAACGCGAGCTGGACCGCGGAGTATCCGTCGGTGTCCGGGGTGCGGACCTGCGTGACGACGCAAGGTCCGGCCTGTACCACGGTCACCGGGACGACGCGGTTGTTTTCGTCCCAGACCTGGGTCATACCGAGTTTGGTACCCAGGATCCCGTTGACTTGCCTGTCCATTTCGTGGAATCCCTACAGCTTGATCTCGATGTCGACACCGGCCGGGAGGTCGAGCCGCATCAGCGAGTCAACCGTCTTGGGCGTCGGGTCGAGGATGTCTATGAGGCGCTTGTGTGTGCGCATCTCAAAGTGCTCGCGCGAGTCCTTGTACTTGTGCGGCGACCGGATCACGCAGAAGCGGTTGAGTTCGGTCGGCAGCGGCACAGGGCCTGCGATGTTGGCGCCGGTACGGGTCACCGTCTCGACGATCTTGCGGGCCGAGGAGTCCACGACATCGTGGTCGTAGGCCTTAAGCCGAATGCGGATCTTCTGTCCCGCCATGTTTCCTTCTACTCTCAATCCCACTGATTTGCCGGGTCGGACGGCTGGTTGAGCCGTGCCCCGCTGTCGGGCGTGTCGCGGCCTGCGGCCAGCCTCATCCCACGAAAACTGATCGGGATTGGGCTTTGGCGCCAAGGCCGGGCGTGGGTGGGGGGCGGTCCTAACCGTGCGTGAGCACAGCACAGACCGACCCCCACGTACGCAACCTGTTCATTATGCCGGACGGATTTTCACTCCCCAAGTCGGGGGTGGGTATCCGGCACGTGAACCTCGTTACCGATGGTGCTGGTTACTTCAGGATCTTGGTGACCCGGCCGGAACCGACGGTACGACCACCCTCGCGGATGGCGAACAGCAGGCCCTCCTCCATGGCGATGGGCTGGATCAGCTCAACCGTCATGGTGGTGTTGTCGCCGGGCATGACCATCTCGGTGCCCTCGGGGAGGGTGACGACGCCGGTCACGTCGGTGGTCCGGAAGTAGAACTGCGGACGGTAGTTCGAGAAGAACGGCTTGTGCCGTCCACCCTCGTCCTTGGACAGGACGTAGACCTGGCCCTCGAACTCGGTGTGCGGGGTCGTGGTGCCCGGCTTGATGACGACCATGCCGCGCTCGACCTCGTCACGCTTGGTACCGCGCAGCAGCAGGCCGACGTTCTCACCCGCACGCGCGTCATCGAGCACCTTGCGGAACATCTCGATGGCGGTGACCTTGGTGGAGATCTTGGTTTCCTTGATGCCGACGATGTCGACTTCCTCGTTCGGCAGCAGCACACCGCGCTCCACACGACCGGTGACCACGGTACCGCGGCCGGTGATCGTGAAGACGTCCTCGACGGGCATCAGGAACGGCTTGTCGGTCTGACGCTCCGGCTCCGGGATCGCCTCGTCGACGGCGTTCATGAGCTCGGCGACCGCGTTGCCCCACTGCTCGTCGCCCTCGAGGGCCTTGAGTGCGGAGACCTTGACGACCGGCAGGTCGTCACCCGGGAACGAGTTGTCGGACAGAAGTTCACGAACTTCCATCTCGACCAGTTCCATGATCTCCTCGTCGTCCACCATGTCGGCCTTGTTCAGGGCGACAACGATGTACGGAACACCGACCTGGCGGGCCAGCAGCACGTGCTCACGGGTCTGCGGCATGGGGCCGTCAGTCGCCGACACGACCAGGATCGCACCGTCCATCTGGGCGGCACCGGTGATCATGTTCTTGATGTAGTCGGCGTGCCCCGGGCAGTCGACGTGTGCGTAGTGCCGCGTCTCAGTCTGGTACTCAACGTGCGAGATCGAGATCGTGATACCGCGCTGCTTCTCTTCCGGCGCGTTGTCGATCTCGTCGAACGGCTTGTACGGGTTGAGGTCGGGGAACTTGTCGTGCAGGACCTTGGTGATAGCCGCCGTCAGCGTCGTCTTCCCGTGGTCGATGTGACCAATGGTGCCGATGTTGACGTGTGGCTTGGTCCGCTCGAACTTCTCCTTCGCCACTTTTTCGTCCTCCTGTGGACTGTTGGTTCGTACGTCGATTTCCTAGGTACAGACCCTTCCGAGGCGGCGAAGCCTCGGAGGGGCTGCGGGTATGCGGTACTACTCGCCGGTGGCCTTGGCGATGATCTCCTTGGCCACGTTTGCCGGAACTTCGGCGTACGAGTCGAACTGCATGGAGTAGCTCGCCCGGCCCTGGGTCTTCGACCGCAGGTCGCCGACGTAGCCGAACATTTCGCTGAGCGGAACCAGTGCGTTGACGACGCGAGCGGTTCCCCGCTCACCCATCTCCTGCACCAGACCACGGCGAGAGTTGATGTCGCCGATGACATCACCCATGGAGTCCTCCGGGGTGGTGACCTCGACGGCCATCATCGGTTCGAGGAGAGTCGGGCCGGCCTTCTTACAGGCCTCCTTCATCACCATGGAACCGGCGATCTTGAAGGCCATCTCCGAAGAGTCGACCTCGTGGTACTGACCGTCCGTGAGTTCCAACTTCACACCGACCATCGGGTAACCGGCCAGCACTCCGTACTGCATGGAGTCCTGCGCACCGGCGTCCACCGAAGGGATGTACTCCTTCGGGATGCGTCCACCCGTGATCTTGTTGACGAACTCGTAGGTCGGGTTGTCGGCGCCCATCGGGATGGGCTCGACGCTGACGATGACCCGCGCGAACTGCCCGGACCCACCGGTCTGCTTCTTGTGCAGGTACTCGACCTTCTCGACCCGCTTGGTGATGGTCTCGCGGTACGACACCTGCGGCTTGCCGATGTTGGCCTCGACGTTGAACTCCCGCTTCATGCGGTCCACCAGGATGTCCAGGTGGAGCTCGCCCATACCCGAGATCACCGTCTGAGCGGTGTCCTCGTCGGTGTGGACGCGGAACGTCGGGTCCTCTTCGGCCAGCCGCTGGATCGCGGTCGAGAGCTTGTCCTGGTCGGCCTTCGACTTCGGCTCGATGGCCATGTCGATGACCGGCTCCGGGAAGACCATGGACTCCAGGATCACCGGCTTGCTCGAGTCACACAGCGTGTCACCGGTGGTGGTCTGCTTCAGACCCTGCACGGCGATGATGTCACCGGCCTCGGCGAAGGTGCGCTCCTCGCGCTTGTTCGCGTGCAGCTGGTAGATCTTGCCGATGCGCTCCTTGCGGTCCTTGGTCGAGTTGATGACCTGGTTGCCGGTCTCGATCCGTCCGGAGTAGATCCGGGCATAGGTGAGCTTGCCCAGGTGCTTGTCCGTCTGGATCTTGAACGCCAGCGCGCTGAACGGCGCGGTCGGGTCGGCCGGACGCTCGTCCGGAGTCTCACCGTCCATCTTGGTGCCCTGGATCGGCGGGACGTCCAGCGGCGACGGCATGTAGTCGACCACCGCGTCGAGCAGGGGCTGAACACCCTTGTTCTTGAACGCGGTACCACACAGCACCGGGTTGATCGAGTTGTCGATCGTGCCCTTGCGGATGGCGGCCTTGATCTCCTCGACCGTCAGTTCCTCACCCTCGAGGAACTTCTCGGCGAAGTCGTCGTCGATGTCGGCCAGGGTCTCCAGCAGCTTCTCGCGGTACTCGGCGGCCTGGTCGGCCATCTCGGCGGGGATCTCCTCGGTGGAGTACTCCTCACCCAGTTTCGTCTCGCCGCGCCACACCTTGGCGTTCATCTCCACCAGGTCGACGACGCCGATGAAGTCGGACTCGTTGCCGATCGGCAGCTGGATGACGGCCGTGTTGGAACCCAGCCGCTCCTGCATCATGTCGACACAGCGGAAGAAGTTGGCACCGGTGCGGTCGAGCTTGTTGACGAAGCACATCCGCGGGACCTTGTACTTGTCCGCCTGCCGCCACACGTTCTCGGTCTGCGGCTCGACGCCGGCGACACCGTCGTAGACGGCCACCGATCCGTCGAGCACCCGCAGGCTGCGCTCCACCTCGACGGTGAAGTCGACGTGCCCGGGGGTGTCGATGATCTGGATGGTGTGGCCGTCCCACTCACACTTGGTCGCCGCCGAGGTGATGGTGATGCCGCGTTCCTGCTCCTGCTCCATCCAGTCCATCGTGGCGGCGCCGTCGTGGACCTCACCGATCTTGTACGTGATACCGGTGTAGAACAGGATGCGCTCGGTCGTCGTCGTCTTACCGGCATCGATGTGCGCCATGATGCCGATGTTGCGCAGCTTCGCGAGGGCGTTGTTGGCCTTGGCCACGGTCTTTTCCTGATTCTCTCGTTGCTTGGTCGCTGGGTCCGTTTACCAGCGGTAGTGCGCAAAGGCGCGGTTGGCTTCAGCCATCTTGTGGGTGTCCTCGCGGCGCTTGACCGCGGCACCCAGGCCGTTGCTGGCGTCCAGGATCTCGTTCATGAGCCGCTCGATCATGGTCTTCTCGCGGCGGGCGCGGCTGTAGTCGACCAGCCAGCGCAGTCCCAGCGTGGTGGCGCGGCTGGGCCGCACGTCCACCGGGACCTGGTAGGTCGCGCCACCGACACGGCGGCTGCGGACCTCGAGGGTCGGCTTGACGTTGTCGAGCGCGCGCTTGAGGGTGACCACCGGGTCGGTCTCGGTCTTGGCGCGGGTGCCTTCGAGGGCACTGTAGACAATGCGCTCGGCGAGCTGGCGCTTGCCGCGCACCAGCACCTTGTTGATGAGCTGGGTGACCAGCATGGAGTTGTAGACCGGGTCGGCGGTCAGCTGGCGGCGCGGAGCGGGGCCTTTACGTGGCATTACTTCTTCTCCTTCTTCGCGCCGTACTTGCTGCGGGCCTGCTTGCGGTCCCGGACACCCTGGGTGTCCAGCGATCCACGGACGATCTTGTAACGGACACCGGGGAGGTCCTTCACCCGGCCGCCACGCACGAGCACGATCGAGTGCTCCTGCAGGTTGTGGCCGACACCGGGGATGTAGGCGGTGACCTCGAAGCCGCTCATGAGCCGGACACGCGCGACCTTGCGCAGCGCGGAGTTCGGCTTCTTCGGGGTGGTGGTGTACACGCGGGTGCACACACCACGGCGCTGGGGACTGCCCTTCAGCGCGGGTGTCTTGTTCTTACTGACCTTGTCCTTGCGGCCCTTGCGGACCAGCTGTTGGATCGTTGGCACCGGGTTATTACTCCCTTTTCGGACGGACTCCGCCGCCCGATTCGTCTTGTATGGTCGATGGCTTCACCGGCGTGACGCCACACGTGTTTCTCCGCCCCCCGCGCTCGGGCGTGTCGGCCAGAGCGCGACCTTTTCGCGGAAGAATCCGCGATCGGGTGGATGGGGACTTCTAGCTTTTTCGGCGCGCCTCCCCGTGGCGGCGAACCCGCGAGGGCAACGCCGGTGACGATTATCAAGGATCGTCACTGCGGGCAACACACCGGCCCAGGCCGGAGCCCAGGCACAAGGGGAAAGCTTACCCACCATAGCCGCAGTAGTCAACGCGATTCCCACCGGTATTTCGAGTAGTGCCCGAACTCACCGACGGTGATTCGGCCTGACCCCTCGACACCGGTGTCCTCGCCTGGCCAACGTGCGCACACGGGCAGGTACACCGCCGAACACCTTACACCGGTGCCCCGGCGCGGTCGTCGGCAGGTCAGCCGCTCAACGCCACGGTGACCAGCAACAACATGAACAACAGCACCAGGATCGCGGCACCACCGCAGGCGAGCCCGGCGATGGCCATGCCCTTGCCCCGGTACTCGCCGCCACCCCGCCTGATCTGCCGCAACGCCACCGCGGCCAACAGCCCGGCGGTGCTGATGAAGAACACGGCCAGCACCGTGGCGGCCACGGGCACCATGACACTGCCGAACATCCCGGTGCAGCCGACGGAGAACGCCACCAGGATCGCGGCGATCCCGGCGATCATGCTCCCCGCGGCCGGACCAGCCACAATGGTCCCCAACTGCGGCAGCGCCAGCTGGAAGTGCCCACTGCCGGGGGCCTCGGCATAGCGAGTGGGATACCCGTAGGCCGAACCGGCGGGCGGGCGCGACACCGGCGGCATGGGAATCGGCATCGAACCGCCGGTCACCGGGGCGTCGACGGGCGAGTCGGCCTCGGCCTTCGCGGCCTCCTCGGCGGCCGCCGCGTCGGCGGCCCCGGACGGGGACTCCCCCGGCGGCGTCATCTCCACCGGGGGCTCGGCGTCGGCGGGCGCGTCCCCGGCGTCGGACACGGCCGGGGCCTCGGCGGGCTGCGGCGTCACGTCGGAGGTCGGTTCGGCGACCGGCTCGGCAGCGGCATGCGGCACGTCGTCCGACGCCACCTCCGACTCACCCTCGGCCGTCGGCTCGGCCACCGCCGGGGCGGTCTCGGGCGGCGGTGTCACGTCGGCGGCCGGTGCTGCCGGAGCCTGCGGCAGGTCGTCGGCGGGCGTCGGCTCGGTGGCCTGAAGCGACGGCCGCGCCACCGGCGACTCGGGCGCGGGCCGGTCCTGCGGCGGCGGCGTCGATCCGGGAGCCGATGTCGGCTCGGAAGCCGAAGGCTGGCCGGGAGCGGCCGGGTCGGGCCGGGCCGGGGAGGTGGGGGTGCGGTCGTCGGGTTGCTGTGTCGTCATCGTTCCTCGTCAGCTCACGCTCTGGACGGTCTCGCGGAATACCCACCAGGTGAAGAGGGTCAGGATCGCCAGGCCGGTGATGCCGAAGGCGAGGAAGGCGTTCTTGCGGGCGCGGCGGTTGCGGGCCGCGCCGAGCAGGAAGCCCTCGGAGGCGGCGATGTCCGCGTCGGCCTGGGCGCTCAGCCGCAGGGTGATGATCGCGGGGATGACGCCGCCCAAAAACGGGGCCGTGGCCAGCGCCAGCACGCTCAGGGCGTAGGCGGCGGCCGCCTTGGTGGACGGCACCGGCTCCGGGTCGCGCGGGTGCCGGGCCGAGCGCGCGGCGGCGTCGGTCTGCGACAAGCTCATGTACGCCATTATGTCCGCCCCGAAGTGGGTACGACGTGGGGCCGCGAGTTCGCACTCGCGGCCCCAGCGGTTGGTCACGCCCGGATAAGCCCAGTGGGCTGATCAGGCTCCTAGAACTGTCCGATGTCGAAGTCGTCCAGCGGGACGGCGTTGGACGACGGGGCGCCGAAGCCGAACGCGGGCACCGGGTCCTCGTAGCCACCCATGGAGTACACGCGGGACTTCGCCTCCTCGGTGGGCTCGACCCGGACGTTGCGGTACTTGCTGATGCCGGTACCCGCCGGGATGAGCTTTCCGATGATGACGTTCTCCTTCAGACCGATGAGGGAGTCCGACTTGGCGTTGATCGCCGCGTCGGTCAGCACCTTGGTGGTCTCCTGGAAGGAGGCCGCGCTCAGCCACGAGTCGGTGGCCAGCGACGCCTTGGTGATACCCATCAGCTGCGGACGGCCGGAGGCCGGCTCGCCGCCCTCGGCCACGATGCGACGGTTCTCGCCCTCGAAGACCACCCGGTCGACCAGCGAGCCGGGCAGGAACTCCGTCGTGCCCGAGTCGATGATCGTGACCCGCTTGAGCATCTGGCGGACGATGATCTCGATGTGCTTGTCGTGGATGAGCACGCCCTGCGAGCGGTACACGTCCTGCACCTGGTCCACCAGGTGCGACTGCACCTGACGCGGACCCAGCACCCGCAACAGCTCGTGCGGGTCGATGGTGCCCTCGGTGAGCTTCTCGCCGACGCCGATGTGGTCGCCGTCGTGGGCCCGCAGCCGGGTCCGGCGGGACAGCTTGTCCAGCACGATCTCGTCGGTGCCGTCGTCCGGCGTGATGATGATCTTGCGGGACTTGTCGGCGTCCTCGATGCGCACGGTGCCGGCCGCCTCGGCGATCGGCGCCTTCCCCTTGGGGATACGCGCTTCGAAGATCTCCTGGACACGCGGCAGACCCTGCGTGATGTCGTCCCCGGCCACACCACCGGTGTGGAAGGTACGCATCGTCAGCTGGGTACCGGGCTCACCGATGGACTGGGCCGCGATGATGCCGACGGCCTCGCCCATGTCGACCTTCTGACCGGTCGGCATCGAGCGGCCGTAGCAGGCGGCACAGACGCCCAGCTGCGACTCACAGGTCAGGACGCTGCGGACCCGCACCTCCTTGACACCGGCCGCCACCAGGATGTCGACGATCGGCTGGGTCAGGTCGACGCCCTCGGCCGCCAGCAGCTTGCCCTTGGCGTCCTTGAGGTCCTCGGCCAGCGTGCGCGCGTACACCGAGGTCTCGGCGTTCTCGTGCGCGACCCACTGCCCGTCCACCTCGGTGGCCAGCGGGATCCGAACGGCGCGTTCGGTCTCGCAGTCCTCCTCGCGGACGATGACGTCCTGCGAGACGTCCACCAGACGACGGGTCAGGTAACCGGAGTCCGCGGTACGCAGCGCCGTGTCGGCCAGACCCTTTCGGGAACCGTGGGTGGAGATGAAGTACTCCAGCACCGTCAGGCCCTCGCGGTAGGAGGACTTGATGGGGCGCGGGATGATCTCACCCTTCGGGTTGGCCACCAGGCCACGGATCGCGGCGATCTGCCGCAGCTGCAGCATGTTGCCTCGCGCGCCGGAGTTGATCATCTGCCACAGCGGGTTCTCCTGCGGCAGGTCGGTGTCCATCTCCTTGGCGATCTCGTTGGTCGCCTTGGTCCAGATCTCGATCAGCTCGCCGCGGCGTTCCTCGGCGGTCATCAGACCGCGCTGGTACTGCTTCTCGATCCGGTCGGCGTCCTTCTCGTGCCGCTCCAGGATGGCCGCCTTGGCCTTGGGCCCGACGACGTCGGCGTAGCCGATCGTGATGCCCGACCAGGTGGCCCAGTGGAAACCGGCCGCCTTCAACGCGTCCAGGGACGCGCCCAGCTGCACCTTGGTGTAGCGCTCGGCCAGGTCGTTGACGATCTCCGACAGCTGGCCCTTGCGGACCTCGTAGTTGACGAAGCGGTAGTCGGTCGGCAGCGCCTCGTTGAAGATGACCCGTCCCAGGGTCGTCTGCACGGTGAGCGCGGCGGTCGACTCGGCGTCCTCGACCGGCTCGGGGCCGTTGCCGGTGTCGATGGACGGAACGCCCTCGACCCGGATCGCCACCGGCGCCTGCAGGTGCAGTTCGCCGCGGTCGTAGGCCATCATCGCCTCCGACACCGAGGAGAACGCCCGGCCTTCGCCCGGCAGTCCCTCGCGACGGTGGGTCAGGTGGTACAGACCGATGATCATGTCCTGCGTGGGCATGGTGACCGGACGGCCGTCGGACGGCTTGAGGATGTTGTTGGCCGACAGCATCAGGATCCGCGCCTCGGCCTGCGACTCGGTGGACAGCGGCACGTGGACCGCCATCTGGTCACCGTCGAAGTCGGCGTTGAACGCGGTGCACACCAGCGGGTGGATCTGGATGGCCTTGCCCTCGACCAGTTGCGGTTCGAAGGCCTGGATGCCCAGCCGGTGCAGGGTCGGCGCGCGGTTCAGCAGCACCGGGTGCTCGGTGATGACCTCTTCCAGGACGTCCCACACCGCGGGGCGGGCCCGCTCCACCATCCGCTTGGCGGACTTGATGTTCTGGGCGTGGTTGAGGTCGACCAGCCGCTTCATGACGAAGGGCTTGAACAGCTCCAGCGCCATCTGCTTGGGCAGGCCGCACTGGTGCAGCTTCAGCTGCGGGCCGACCACGATGACCGAACGGCCGGAGTAGTCGACGCGCTTGCCCAGCAGGTTCTGACGGAACCGGCCCTGCTTGCCCTTCAGCATGTCGGACAGCGACTTCAGCGGGCGGTTACCCGGTCCGGTGACCGGGCGGCCGCGACGGCCGTTGTCGAACAGGGCGTCCACCGACTCCTGCAGCATCCGCTTCTCGTTGGCGACGATGATCTCGGGCGCGCCCAGGTCGATCAGTCGCTTGAGCCGGTTGTTGCGGTTGATGACCCGGCGGTACAGGTCGTTGAGGTCGGAGGTGGCGAAGCGGCCACCGTCCAGCTGCACCATCGGGCGCAGCTCCGGCGGGATCACCGGGACGCAGTCCAGGACCATGCCCATCGGGTTGGAGCCGCTGGTCGCGAACGGGGCCACGACCTTCAGTCGCTTCAGGGCGCGGATCTTCTTCTGACCCTTGCCGTTGGCGATGATGTCGCGCAGGTTCTCCAGCTCGGCGGTGAGGTCGAGGTTGGCCAGCAGTTCCTTGACGGCCTCGGCGCCCATGGAACCGGTGAAGTACTCCCCGAACCGGTCGTGCAGCTCGCGGAACAGCATCTCGTCACCGATGAGCTGCTTGGGCTCCAGCTTGCGGAAGGTGTCGATGACCTCTTCCAGGCGGTCGATCTCACGCTGCGCCTTGTCACGGATCTGGCGCATCTCGCGCTCGCCGCCGTCCTTGACCTTGCGGCGGACGTCGGCCTTGGCGCCTTCGGCCTCCAGCTCGGCCAGGTCGGCCTCCAGCTTGGCGGCGCGCTTCTCGACTTCGGCGTCGCGGCCGTTCTCCATCTGCCGCTTCTCGGCGGCGATCTCGTTCTCCAGGGTCGCCAGGTCGCGGTGCCGGGCCTCGGAGTCCACCGACGTGATCACGTAGGCGGCGAAGTAGATGATCTTCTCGAGGTCCTTGGGCGCGATGTCCAGCAGGTAGCCCAGCCGGGAGGGAACGCCCTTGAAGTACCAGATGTGGGTGACCGCGGCGGCCAGCTCGATGTGGCCCATGCGCTCACGACGCACCTTGGAACGGGTCACCTCGACGCCGCAGCGCTCACAGATGATGCCCTTGAACCGGATGCGCTTGTACTTGCCGCAGTAGCACTCCCAGTCGCGGGTCGGCCCGAAGATCTTCTCGCAGAACAGGCCGTCCTTTTCCGGCTTCAGGGTCCGGTAGTTGATGGTCTCGGGCTTCTTGACCTCGCCGTGGGACCACTGGCGGATGTCCTCGGCGGTCGCCAGGCCGATGCGCAGTTCGTCGAAGAAGTTGACGTCAAGCACTTAACTTTTCCCCTTGCAGTGAACTCGATGTAGGGATTCCCATTGATGCCTTTGTGGATGTGGGCTCCCGCAGCGGTGAAACCGCGGGAGCCGTGCCTTACGCTCCTTCGAGATCGACGCTGCTCGGCTCGTGCCGGGACAGGTCGATGCCGAGTTCTTCGGCGGCGCGGAACACCTCGTCGTCACTGTCGCGCAGCTCGACGGCGGTACCGTCACTCGACAGCACCTCCACGTTGAGGCACAGCGACTGCAGTTCCTTGAGCAGCACCTTGAACGACTCCGGGATCCCCGGCTCGGGAATGTTCTCGCCCTTGACGACGGCTTCGTACACCTTGACGCGGCCGAGGATGTCGTCGGACTTGATGGTCAGCAACTCCTGCAACGCGTAGGACGCGCCGTAGGCCTGCATGGCCCAGCACTCCATCTCGCCGAACCGCTGTCCACCGAACTGCGCCTTACCACCGAGCGGCTGCTGGGTGATCATCGAGTACGGGCCGGTCGAACGGGCGTGGATCTTGTCGTCGACCAGGTGGTTCAGTTTCAGGATGTACATGTAGCCCACCGAGATCGGGCCCGGGAACGGCTCGCCGGTGCGGCCGTCGAACAGCTTGGCCTTGCCGTCGGTGCCGACCATGCGGTCGCCGTCCCGGTTGGGACGGGCCGACTCCAGCAGCCCGGTGATCTCTTCGAGGTGGACGCCGTCGAACACCGGGGTGGCCACCGTCGAGTCCGGCGGAGCCTCCTCGGCGCCGATGGCCTTCAGTGATTTCTGCCAGCCCTCGGCGTCGCCCGCCAGCTGCCACCCGGACTTGGCGATCCAGCCCAGGTGCAGTTCCAGTACCTGACCGATGTTCATTCGGCCGGGCACACCCAGCGGGTTGAGGACGACGTCGACGGGGGTGCCGTCCGGCAGGAACGGCATGTCCTCGGCGGGCACGATCTTGGAGATCACGCCCTTGTTGCCGTGACGACCGGCCAGCTTGTCACCGTCGGAGATCTTGCGCTTCTGGGCGATGTACACCCGCACCAGCTCGTTGACGCCGGGCGACAGTTCGTCGCCGTCGTCGCGGCTGAAGGTGCGCACACCGATGACGGTTCCGCTCTCGCCGTGCGGCACCTTCAGGGAGGTGTCGCGGACCTCGCGGGCCTTCTCACCGAAGATGGCGCGCAGCAGCCGCTCCTCCGGGGTCAGCTCGGTCTCACCCTTGGGGGTGACCTTGCCGACCAGGATGTCGCCGTCGCGGACCTCGGCGCCGATGCGGATGATGCCGCGCTCGTCGAGGTCGGACAGCATCTCCTCGGAGACGTTCGGGATCTCCCGGGTGATCTCCTCCGGACCCAGCTTGGTGTCGCGGGCGTCGACCTCGTGCTCGTCGATGTGGATGGACGTCAGGACGTCCTCCTGGACCAGCCGCGAGGACAGGATGATCGCGTCCTCGTAGTTCTGGCCCTCCCACGGCATGAACGCCACCAGCAGGTTCTTGCCCAGCGCCATCTCGCCCTTGTCGGTGCACGGCCCGTCGGCCATGACCTGTCCGGCCTCGACCCGGTCGCCCTCGTTGATGACGGGGATCTGGTTGACGCAGGTGCCCGCGTTGGAGCGGTGGAACTTGTGCAGCAGGTAGGTGCGGCGGAAGCCGTCGTCCTGGTGCACGGTGATGTAGTCGGCGCACACGTCCTCGGCGACACCGGCGACCTCGTTGACCACCACGTCACCGGCGTCGACGGCGGCACGGTACTCCATGCCGGTGCCGACGAACGGCGACTGGGTCTTGATCAGCGGGACGGCCTGACGCTGCATGTTGGCGCCCATCAGGGCGCGGTTGGCGTCGTCGTGCTCCAGGAACGGCACCATGGCGGTGGCCACGGAGGTCATCTGGCGCGGCGAGACGTCCATGTAGTCGACGGCGTCGTGCCCGACGAGTTCCATCTCGCCGCCCTTGCGACGCACCAGGATCCGCTCCTCGGCGAAGGTGCCGTCATCGTTGAGCTTCGTGTTCGCCTGCGCGATGACGCAGCGGTCCTCCTCGTCAGCGGTCAGGTACTTCACGTCGTCGGTGACCCGGCCGTTGTCGATCCTGCGGTACGGGGTCTCGATGAAACCGAAGGGGTTGACCCGGGCGAATGCCGCCAGGGCGCCGATGAGGCCGATGTTCGGGCCTTCCGGCGTCTCGATCGGACACATCCGGCCGTAGTGCGACGGGTGGACGTCTCGGACTTCCATGGCGGCGCGGTCGCGGGACAGACCACCCGGGCCCAGAGCGTTCAGGCGGCGGCGGTGGGTCAGACCCGCGATCGGGTTGACCTGGTCCATGAACTGCGACAGCTGCGAGGTGCCGAAGAACTCCCGGATCGCGGCCACGACGGGACGGATGTTGATCAGGGTCTGCGGCGTGATCGCCTCGACGTCCTGGGTCGTCATCCGCTCCCGGACCACACGCTCCATACGGGACAGACCGACCCGAACCTGGTTCTGGATCAGTTCGCCCACGGTGCGGATGCGCCGGTTGCCGAAGTGGTCGATGTCGTCGCGGTCGTAACCGTCCTCGCCGTTCTGCAGCCGGCACAGGTACTCGATGATCGAGACCAGGTCGGCCTCGGTGAGCACGCCGGTGCTGATCGGCGTCGACAGCCCGAACTTCTTGTTGACCTGGTAGCGCCCCACCTTGGCCAGGTCGTAGCGCTTCGGGTTGAAGAACAGGTTGTCCAGCAGGGTCTCGGCGTTCTCCTTCGTGGGGGGCTCGCCGGGACGCAGTTTGCGGTAGATGTCGAGCAGCGCCTCGTCCTGGCTGCCGACGTGGTCCTTCTCCAGCGTGGCCATCATGATCTCGGACCAGCCGAAGCGTTCCCGGATCTGGTCGTTGGTCCAGCCGATGGCCTTCAACAGCACGGTGACGGCCTGGCGGCGCTTGCGGTCGATGCGCACGCCCGCGGTCTCGCGCTTGTCGATGTCGAACTCCAGCCAGGCGCCCCGGCCGGGGATGACCTTGACGCTGGACAGGTCGCGGTCACTGGTCTTGTCGGGCTGCTTGTCGAAGTAGACGCCCGGCGAACGCACCAGCTGCGAGACGACGACCCGCTCGGTGCCGTTGATGATGAAGGTGCCCTTGGGCGTCATCATCGGGAAGTCGCCCATGAACACCGTCTGCGACTTGATCTCGCCGGTGTTGTGGTTGATGAACTCCGCGGTCACGAACAACGGAGCGCAGTAGGTGAGGTCCTTCTCCTTGCACTCCTCGATGGGAGCCTTCACCTCGTCGAAGCGAGGGTTGGAGAAGGAAAGGGACATGGTTCCCGAAAAGTCCTCGATCGGGCTGATCTCTTCGAGAATGTCGTCCAGCCCACAGGTCGCCCCCGCTTCGGTACGGGCACGGTAGGCATCGTTGCCCACCAGCCAGTCGAAGGAGTCGGTCTGCAGGGCAAGCAGGTTGGGAACCTCAAGATGTTCGGTGATGCGCCCGAACGAGATTCGGTTGGGAGCGAGCGCGCTCTGGTTGCTGGTCTTCGCAGGGCGGGAAGCTGCCAAGATTCGTCCTTCCGAGGACCTGTGTTGCGACGGCCGATTTGGTGAAACCCGCGCCGGTCTTCACCACCCGAACGCATGATCGATACCATCTGAGTGGAGGCTAAAGCCCTGCGTGAGGACAGACAACCCCGTCACAGACTGCGGTCATGCTGAAGAGGGCGCGAGAAGGCAGCGCAAACTAGCAGTGTAGCCGAAGGCCCATGCTGCGTCAACCCGCCCCTGAATTTTTTGTCGGACCCTTCCGGTATGCGCGAAAACCGGTGACGATCCGTTGTGCCGCCTGCCAAACAGGATGCCTGAGAGGAAGTCACATCGTCAAGACTTCCGGCGAAACTAGGCACACCAGGAGTCACAAACCGGACATCACGCCAGGTGACGACCTGGACAGGCGTGCGACACGCCGGAGCCTCCTCGGCTCAGATCGCCTTCGCGTCGGCGGTCTTCCAGCCCGATTCGGTGTAGACCATGCACATCACGACCCGGCTCTTGTCGATCCGGGAGCCCTCGATGTTCTTGTTCTTGGTGGTCTGGTTGACGAAGGCCAGGAACTCGATGCCGCCGTCGTAGCTGGGGCCCTTCTTGGGCGAGCAGGTCGCGTCGGCCTCGACGGTCGCCACGTCCACGACCTCCGACTCGACGGTCGCCTCCTCCTTGACCACGGTCTTCTTCAGCTTCTTGGTGGTCTTGGCGTACTCCTCGCTGAAGTAGCCGGTCGTGTGCGCCTGACCGTTCTTCACCGAGTCGCCGAAGTTGCGGTAGTCGTAGGAGAACATGGCCGCCGCCGCGGTGCGGGCGTCCTTCTTGGCGTCGGCAAGCTCACCGGTGGAGCGGCCGAACAGCCCGGCCAGTTGCAGCCCCGAATTGCCCGAGCCCACCCAGGTGACGCCCGCCAGCAGCACCGCCGCCAGCGCGATCAGCGACAGCAGCTTGGTCATGTGCCGCCACTCACCGATCGACCAGGGCTCGCGCTTGTAGCCGGCCAGCGAGGAGCGGGACTTCGGCGAGGGACGGCGCGGGGCGGAGCCGCCGCGCGGTGAGGGACGGCGCTTGGCGCCGGACTTGGGGGTGGTCTTGGACGACTTCTTGGGCGCCTCGTCCTTCTCGACCGTGACCGCGCGTTCCCGGGAGGTCTTGGAGCGGGTCACGCCGGAGCGATCCCGCAGTTTGCGGGGGACGTATCCGCTCATTGCGCCATCTCCATCTTCGCGATCTTCCAGGTGCCGTCGACGAGGGCCATGTTGACCTTGATCCGGAAGTGGTCGGTGCGCGGGTCGGGGATGCCGTCGCCGTCCTTGTCGCCGTCCTGTTTCTTCTTGTCGTCCTTCTTCTTGCCCTTGTCCTTGGAGTCGTCGATCTTGTTCTTGAAGGTGGTGCGGGTGTCGGCGGCCAGGATCACGGTCGCCGAGTCCGAGTCGCCCTTGAGGTAACCGGCCTTGAGGATGTCGGGCTTGCGGGTCGCGCCCGACTCCTGCACCGACTTCTTGACGGTCTTCTCGCCCTCGATCCACTCGTCGGCGAAGTCGCCGGTCGCGAGCTCCTCGACGTCGGCCAGGTTCTCGTCCACGGTCCCGGGCGACACCGTCAGGATCTTGGTGACGACCTCGCGGGCCGCGTCGACCGGGTCGGTCTGGGAGCTGCCCACCCGGGCGCCGTCGAACCATTTGAACCCGAACCACACGCCTCCGGCCAACCCGCCCAGGGTGATCACGAGCAGGATGACGTTCAGGGCCTGCCAGGTGCTCTTCGCGCCGAGCAGTTTCCCTTGTTTCGATTTCAAGACATCACTCCGGTCAACAGCAGGGATTTCCACGACTCCTCGCCGGCCAGTTCGTACTGGCCACCGGTGCTGCCGAACTGTATCGGCATACCGTCACTGTCGACCAACAATCCGGTCAAGGGGTCGTAACCGTATCGACTCGACTCGGTATCGGCGTCGCCACCTTGCGCGGTGCCCTCGCCGTCGTCGTCGGAGTCGCCGTCCTTGGACGCGCCGCTCTCGGGCAGCGGCACCGGCTCGATGGCCGGGCCGGTGGCGCCGGGGGCGTGCTGCCAGCCGCGCACGGCCGAACCCTCGCCCTGTTCGCCCGCGGTGCACTCGTAGCCGTCGTTGCCCTCGCCGTAGACGCACGGCGGCGGGTTGTCGAAGTTGAGGACCAGCCCGAAGTGCGCGGTGCCGTCGCCGGGGGTCACGGTGGAGCCGCCGGAGATCACCATCGGGTAGGTGACCAGCACCTCCTCGATGTTGGGCAGCCGCTGCACGGCCACGCCGTTGACCGAGATCATGTTGCCCAGCAGGGTGCCCAGGTTCGGGTCCAGGTCGTGGATCAGCCCGGAGACCTCGTCGGCGGCCTCGGGGCCGACGTCGAGCAGCTTGCGGATGTCCTTGTCCGACTTCTTGACCGTCGTGGTCAGTTCCGACAGCTTGTCGGCCCAGGTGCGGATCGCCGAGGCCGAGTCGTCCTGGGTCTCCAGGACGGTCTTGCCGTCCTTGAGCAGGTCGACGGTCTCGGGCAGGTGCTCGGCGGCGTCGTCGATGAGGGTCTGGGTGGCGTCGAGCATCTTGTCCAGCGATTCCTCGTTGCCCTCGAAGGCGGCGCCCAGTTCGTCGATGACGACCTTCAGGTCGTCGGGGTCGACGCTTTCCAGCAGGCCGTCCAGATTCGCCAGCAGCTGCTCCATCGGCAGCGGGGTGGCCACGTCGTCCACGACGTCGCCCTCGCCCAGGTACGGGCCCTCGGCGGTGTTGGGGCGCAGGTCCACGTACTGTTCGCCGACGGCCGAGCGCTGCGCGACCACGGCCTTGACGTCCTTGGGCACCTTGGTCTCGGAGTCGATCCGCAGTTCCATCCGGGCGCCCTTGCCGTGCAGCTTGACCTCGCCGACCCGGCCGATCGGCACGCCGCGGTAGGCCACGGCGGCGTGCTCGTAGGCGCCGCCGGTCTCCTTGGCGTCCACGTAGACCACATAGGACGAGTCGAACCAGCCGAGGTAGCGCACCCCGACGAACGCGATGCCCAGCAGCGAGATCAGGGCGAAGACGCCGATCTGGAGCCGCAGCTTCCGGGAGATCACGGTGCCTCCTCCTCGTCCTCGTCCTCGTCGCCGGTGATGCCGCCGCCGAGCAGGTCGTCGATGCCGCCGGTGATGGGGTCGATGCCGCCGCCCTCGGTGCCGCCCGGGGTGGACTCGGGGTTGTCCGGGTCGGCCTGCTTGATCGGCTTCTCCCCCAGCGTGTTGCCCAGGACGTTCTCCAGGCTGCCGTCGAGGGTGATGTACAGGTTGACGAAGTCGTCCTCGATGGTCTCGGAGACGTTGGGCGGGAACGGGTACGACCCGGCCAGCTCCAGGCCCTGCGGGAAGTGGTCCCCGGCCTTGACCAGGTTCTCCAGCACCGGTTGCAGGTCCTGCAGGATCGCGACGGTCTCGTCGCCGCTCTGCTCGATCACGTCCGAGCCGACCTCGCCGAGCTCACCCAGCGCCGTGATGGCCTCGGTGATCATGCCCTTCTGCTTGGCCAGCGTGGTGACGCCCGGAGCGATGGCGTCCAGGGCCTCGCCGATGGTCTCCTTCTGGTCGGCCAGGTCCCCCGACAGCTTCTCCAGCGCCTCCAGCGCGGTGACGATGTCCTCGCGCTGGTCGTCGAGGCTGGTCATGAAGGTGTCGAGTTCGCCGAGGCTGTCCTTGATCTCGCCCTCGCGGCCCTGCATCATGTCGGACAGCTCGGTGTTGATGGTGCGCAGCTGTTCCAGGCCGCCGCCCTGCAACACCAGGGCCACCGCGCCGAGCACTTCCTCGACCTCGGCGCCCTTGTCGGTGCGCGACAACGGGATCGAGTCGCCCTCGCTGAGGCTGCCCGCCGGTTTGGACTCGGTGGGCGGCGCCAGTTCGACGAACTTCTCGCCCAGCAGGCTGGTCTGTCGCAGTGCGGCGATCGCGTTGCGGGGCAGTTCGACGTCGTCGTTGACGCGGATCTTGACCTTGGCGGTCCACTTCTCGGAGACCGTGATCTCCTCGACCTGTCCGACGGTCACGTCGTCGACCTTGACCGTCGAGTACGGGACCAGGTCGGTGACGTCGGCGAACTCGATCGCCACCTGGTAGCCGTCGCCGCCCTCGCCGCCGGGCAGCGGTGCCGAGGAGCAGCCCGCCAGCGCCGCCGCGGCGATCACGGCGGTCAGCTTGGCGACGTTGGCGCGTCTCATGTGTCCCCCAGGATGGACTCGCCCTTGCCGACCAGCGACTTGAGCTCCTTGGGCATCTCGGCTCCGCCCTCCGCCAGCGAGTCGGCCAGGTCGAAGCAGGCGGCCGGGACGTCCTCCAGTGCCACCGCGGTGGCGATGTTCGCGCACAGGAACCCGGCCGGGTCGTAGGGGCCCAGCAGGTCGTCGCGGGTGTCCATGGTTCCCGAGCGGGAGTTGTAGGCCAGGTCGAGGTTGGTCAGCGCGACCGGCGCGTAGTCGAGGATGTTGATCAGCGACTCCTGCTGCCGGGCGAAGACACCCGACAGGTCGGACAGCTTCTCCACCGACTTGGTGAGCTTGTCGGCGTTCTTGTCGACGAACCTGCCGATGTCGGCCAGCGCCACCGACAACTCGCGCAGCGCCTTGGACAGGGTGCCGCGTTCGTCGGACAGCTGGGTGGAGACCTCGGCGAGCTGTTCGTTGAACACCTCGACCTCGGCGTCGGACTCGGCCAGCATCTTGGTGAACTCGGCCAGGTTGTCGACGGTGCCCCAGATGTCGTCGGAGTGCTCGTTGAGGACCTCGGAGACCTCGCCCAGGTTGTCGAGCGTCTCGCCGAGGTCCTTGCCGTTGCCCTTGAGGTTCTTCTTGGCGGTCGCGATGGCCTCGCCCAGCGACTCGTCCTCACCGAGGGCTCCGGCGAACTCGTCCAGCGACTCGTAGACCTCGTCGAGTTCCAGCGGGACCACGGTGCGGTCGGGGCCCAGTGTCGTGCCGCCCTCCAGCCGGGCGCCGCCGGTGTAGGCGGGGGCCAGCTGGACGTAGCGGTCGGCGACGATGCTGGGCGGGATCACGATGGCCTTGGCGTCGTCGGGGATCGGGTAGTCCTCGTCGATGCGCAGCCCGACCTTGACGATCTTCCCCTTGGGCTGCACCGAGGTGATCTCACCGACCTTGACGCCCAGCACCCGCACGTCCGAGCCCTCGTACACGCCGACGGCGCGGGTGAACTCGGCGGTGACGTGGCGGCCGTTGTTGGACAGCGCCTGCCAGGTGAAGAAGGCGGTGGCGGCCAGGACGACGACGACGAACAGCACCGTCACCGGGTTGCGCATGAAGCGTCGCATCAGCCCACCTCGACTTCGTAGGGCTGGAGGAGTCCCTCGATATAGGAGTCGAACCAGCGGCCGTTGGAGGTGACGTTGGAGAAGGCCTTGAGGAACGGACCCATGTTGGTCAGGGTCTTCTCCAGGTTCTCCTGGTTGTCCTTCAGCAGGTCCACGACACCGTCCAGTTTGGTCAGCGCGGGGGCGAGGTCCTTCTCCTGGTCGTCGACGAGGCCCTGCAACTCCTCCGACAACGTGACCGTCGAGGCCAGCAGGTCGTGGATGGCCTCCTTGCGGTTCTTGACCTCGCCGAGCAGCTTGTTGCCGTCGGAGACGAGTTTCTTGAACTCCTCGTCGCGTTCGGCCAGCACCTTCGTCACCGAGCGGGCGCTCTCCAGCAGGTCGCCCAGTTCCTCGTTGCGGGACGAGATGGTCTTGGACAGTTCGCTGATGCCCTTCAGCGATTCGTCGACTTCGTCATTGGTGTCGGCGAAGGTGTCCGACAGGACCTCCAGCGCGGTGCCCAGCTGGTCGGTGTCGATCTCGCCGACGGTGTCGGCCAGGTTGTTGACGGCGTCGACGACGTCCAGCGGGGTGGCGGTGCGCGAGGTCGGGATGGTGTCGTTCTTCAGTTCGCCGTCGCCCTTGGGCTCGATGGCCAGGTAGCGCTGACCCAGGACGGTCTTGAGCCGTACCGAGGCGGCGGTCCGGTCCCCCATCGTGACGTCGCCGTCGATGCGGAAGTCCACGTCGACGTGCGGTTTCTGGGTACCGAGACCGGCCAGGTCGACGCTGGTTATCTTGCCGACCTTGACACCGGCGACCCGCACCTCGGTGCCGGGGGTCAGCCCGGCCGCGTCGCGCAGCTGCGCGGTGTAGCTGCTGCCGGAGGCCAGCAGCACCAGGTCGTCCATCTGGAAGGCGCCCAGTACCGCCATGATCGCGATGACCAGCGTGATCGCGCCGGTGCGTTTGACGTTGCGGGGTTTGGCGGCCTTCTTGCGGCCCCGGATCTTCTTCAGGCCCAGCGCGCGCCGGGCCTTCTTCTTCTCGTCCGCCATCAGGAACCACCTCCCGTGGCGTCGCAACGCGGCTGCGGGGAGTGGATCGCGACCGGGTTGATGGTGACCTCGTCGGTGACGCCCAGTTCCCCGTCGAAGTCGCACAGGAAGAAGTTGAACCAGGAGCCGTAGGAGGCGGTCGTGGTCAGTTCCTGGTACGTGTTGGGCAGGTCGTGCAGGGCGTCCTCGATGGTGGCGGAGTTGTCCAAAAGCGTCGTCGACAGCTCGTCCAGCGCCGAGATGTCGGCGTCGAGGGCGGGTCGGGCGTCGGTGACCAGCTGGCTGGTCTGGGTGGTGAGGGTGCCGATCGAGGAGACCGCCTCGCCCAGGGCCTCGCGGTCCTCCGACAGCCCGGACACGAACTCCTGCAACCGGCCGATCGAGGTGTCGAGCTCCTCGTCGCGGTCGGCGACGGTGGACAGGATGTCGTTGAGGTTCGTGATGACCTTGCCGATGGTCTCGTCGTTCTCGGCCAGTGTGGAGGTCAGGGACGCGGTGTGGGACAGCAGGCTCTCCACCGTCGAACCCTCGCCCTGCAGCGTCTGGATGATCTCGTAGGACAGCGAGTTCACCTCGTCGGGGCTCAGTGCCGCGAACAGCGGCTTGAACCCGTTGAGCAGCACCGTCAGATCCAGTGCCGGGGAGGTCTGGCGCACCCCGATGACGTCGCCGGGTTCCAGGTTCTTCGCGCTGGGCGACTCCCCGTCGGCGGCCTGGGTCAGGGCTATATATCTCTGTCCCACCATGTTGCGGTACCGGATGGTGGCGTGGACGCTCTCGGGGATGTCGCGGTCCTCGTCCAGGTCGAAGGTCACCTTCGCCAGCGGTTTGTTGCCCTGCTCCAGTTCGACGTCGTCGACCTCGCCGACCTTGGCGCCGGCGATGCGCACCTCGTCACCGGGCAGCAGGCCGGTGGCGTCTTCGAACATGGCGGTGTATCCCGCCGCTCCGGGCAGGCTCACACCTCCCAGCGCGTCGGTCAACAGCACCAGCGCCAACGAGGTGATCACCGCGAAGACGCCAAGCTTCAGCCCCGACCCGAACGTCGTGGGGCCGGACCGTCTGGCCACAAGTCCTCCAAGGTGGACGAGAATACTGGGGAGTAATAAAATTCGTCCGATCAAAGCAGGTTAGCGAACCGCCGCACGTTTGGGGAATAGCGACCCAGGTAACAATCCAGAAACAACGCAGACATGTCCATCGGCCTATTCGGCGCGCGTCAGCGCTGCCGGACCAGCTTCAGGACGTCCATGGCGCAGCCCCACGACAGCGTCACGCCGGAACCGCCGTGGCCGTAGTTGTGGATGAGGCCGTCGAGGTTGGGGTCGCGTTCCACCCGGATGCGGGAGCGCTGCGGGCGCAGTCCGACACGGCGTTCCACCACCCGGGCCCCGGCGAGCCGGGGGTCGATGCGGGCGCAGCGGTCCAGGATCTGGCGTTCCTGGTTCGGGTCGTAGGTCATCGCGTCCACGTTGGTCTCGGTCGTGCCGCCAAGGACCACCTTGTCGCCGTGCGGGAAGATGCAGGTCAGGTCGTCGCCGTCGATGTTGTCCTGGAAGAAGTCGGTGATGCCGGGGTTCTCCACCACGGTCAGCTGGCCCCGGCACGGCACCACGTCGACGTCGTCGAGCAGTTCCCTGGCCCCCAGGCCGGTGCAGTTGACGACGACCGGGGCGACGCTCAGCGGGACCGACAGCGAGGTCAACGGCGCGATGACGTCGATGCCGCCACCGCAGTAGCTCAGCCGCTGGCTCAGGTAGCTGAGGTAGCTGGGCATGTCGACCAGCGGGATGGTGTACCGCCACGCTCCCTTGTAGCCGGTGGGGTACTCCCCCAGTTCGCAGTCGCGGAAGTCGGGCACCTCGGTGGCCCAGCGGGGGGCGGCGTCCATGTTCTGGTAGGCCTCGACCCCGCTCGACAGGTGCACCCCGCTGCCGTACTCGGCGGCCAGCTGGACGAACACCGCCCGGCTCACCGCGCTCCAGCGCGGCACCGCCTCGTGCCCGGCCAGAAACGGTCCCCAGCTCGCTCCGGCCATCGCCGAGACCGTCCGCAGTGGTGGATCGCTCGTCATGACCCGGACCGCCAGTCCGGCCTCGGCCAACACCACCGCGGTGGTCAGCCCGGAGACTCCCGCACCGACCACCAGCGCGTCATAACCCTGTGGTCCGGTCATCAGGCCATACTACGCAATGGCACTGCGTGCCGGTGTCACTAATTTGACAGTCATAAATGCATAGTTGCCTATACGATTACGTTGAGGGGCATGCGTTCTCACGAAAGGGCGTGAGTTTCACGTGGTGGTGTACGGAGAGATTCACACAGGTCTCATCCAGCATTCCCACGCGCTCTCGATCCGCGGCACCACCGAACTGCTGGCCATCGCCCCGGGCGAGCGGGTCCGGGTTTCGGCCCGGCCGTTGGCATACGCGCGATCGCCGGAGTTCCTGACCGGACTGGACTGCCGACTTCCCGTGCACGGCAGGACGACCCGCGCCGTGGGCACCGCCATCGGGCGCGCCGTGGCCGTCGGCGGCCGGATCGTGCAGGGCTCCACCTTCACCGAACTGCGGCGCGGCGACCGGCCCTACCGGCTGCCGTGGTCGCACTACCTGGCCCGGCCCGGTGTGCTGGAGACGATCGGCAAGTGTGATCTGTCGAAAATGGTCACCGACGTCGGCGCCGAAACCCTGGCCCGCGACGCCCTCAACCTGGCCGCCGTCAGTCAGCGGACCCTCGACCTGCTGCGACGCCGCCCCGGCCTCGACCGCCGGGCCCCGTTTCGGGCCCGGAGCACCCGGCTGCGCTGGATCGCCTACACGCCCGGCGAGTTCGCCTCCCGCCCGGACGACACCGCCACCGTCTCGTTCACCATCAAGGACTCGCCGCAGCGCATCCTGATCCTGCGCTCCCGCGAGACCGCCCCGCGCGCGCTGGCGACCCTGTGCGAGGACATCGCCGTCCACGACTGGCTGGTGACGACCCTGTCGGAGATCCTGGACCGCACCGGGATCGGCAGCCGCGACCGCCCCGAGGTGATCGCCCGGCTCTTCCCCACCATCGACCACCTGCTGCCACTGTGGATGCCGTCGGTGCGGGTGGAGCCCTCGCTGCGCGGGGTGTGGCCCGCGCTCGAGAAGAACCCCGGCTTCACCCGGCAGTGGGAGAACCTCGTGCAGCGCATCCGCGATCAGTTCACCGTCGCCGCGGTCACTTCGGCGATGCACGCGCCCCCATAGAGATTGCGAGGACTCTCGTGGCCAGTACGACCGATCCCAAATCCCCTTCCTCCCGTCGGCTGACGATAAAGATCGTGGCGTCGCTCGTCGTCGGTGCGCTGACCTACTTCATCACCGAGGAACTGCTCGGCGACAACAAACCCATGGCGATCATGACCTCGGTGTTCATGGCCGGGGTGATCTTCGTGGCGCAGTTCCTGTACGACGTCGACTCGCGGATGACGAACCTCGGCGAGACGATGGACTCGCATCTGGACAACGTCGAGCTGAAACTCAACAGCAACATCGACGACCTCGGGCACGGGGCCCACCTGGTGCAGTTGCTGGCCAAGTCGCGGCTGCCGGTCGACAACGCCGACGGCCTGGTGCGCGACGCCATCGAGGTGGACGCCAACCACCCGGAACTGGCCGCGTCGCTGGCCAAGGCCGAGATGGTGCGGCTGGGGGCCTTCATGCGGGAGCTGCGGTACCAGAAGACCGCCGCCTACCAGGGCGAGGACCGCGACTGGCTGCTCACCCTCGCCGACAAGTCGCGCGAGTCGATCAAGGCCATCAGCCTGGCTACTGTGGACGCCGGTGGGCACAACTTCGTCGACGGCGGCCTGTGGCGCTCCGATCTGGGAATCCGCTACCTCGACCTACAGGAGATGGCGATCCTGGAGCGGAAGGTGCGGGTGCAGCGCATCTTCGTGTCCGACCTGCCCGACGACTCCTCGAAGTCGCTGCTGTCGGGAATCGTGATCCCGCAACGCGACCTGGGCATCGAGGTGCGGGTGCTGCACCCGGAGCGGATCCGGGGCACCGCGGCGTCCAAACTGCACGACTTCATCGTCTTCGACGACCAGCTGGTCTACGAGACCACCGCCGCCGCGCGCCGCGACCCCAAGGACACCCCCCGGACCCTGACCACCAAGATCACCGTCAACGAGACCGCGGTCAAGGACGCCGCGAACTTCTTCACCCTGCTGTGGGACCAGGCCGAGAAACCGGCCGACATGCCGCCGGACCGGGACTGACCGGGAATCGGGTCGCCGTCGCTGCTAAAACGTAGGGGTGACGAAATCGATCGCCGTCATCGGCGAGGCGGTGGCCGACGCCGTGGCGGAACCGAGCGCCACCGACGGGGCGCTGCGACTGGAGGTGCGCCCCGGCGGCGGACCCGCCAACACCGCGGTGGCGCTGGCCCGGCTGGGCAGCCCGACCCGGTTCTTCGGCCGGTTGTCGGGCGGCGTCCTGGGGCAGCTGCTGCGCACCCACCTGGAGAAATCCATGGTGGACCTGTCGGGTTCGGTGACCGAGCGGCGGGAGGCGACGCTGGCCATCGCCGCGATCGACGACAGCGGCGGCGCGGCCTACGACTTCTACATCGACGGCACCGCCGACTGGCAGTGGAACGAGGACGAACTGGCCGCCGCGGCCACCTCGTCGGTCGTCCACACCGGATCCCTGGCGCTGGTGCTGTCGCCGGGCGCCGAGGCCATCACGGCGACACTGCGCAAGGCCCGGCCGCGCGCCACCGTCTCCATCGACCCCAACGTGCGTCCCGCGATCGCCTCGGCCGAACGGTATCGGCGCGGCCTGGACGCCTGGGCCAGCCTGGCCGACATCCTCAAACTCAGTCAGGACGACCTCGACTTCACCCACCCCGACACCGACGCGCGCCGGCTGTGCGAACGCTGGCACACCCTCGGCTGCCGCCTCATCGTCATCACCCGCGGCGCCCATGGAGCGGTGGCCTCATTGGACGGCGAATGGGTCAAGGTGGCGGCCCGCCGCGTCCACGTCGCCGACACCATCGGCGCCGGTGACGCCTTCACCGCCGGACTGCTGCACCGGCTGACGGTGCGGGGGCACCACGGCGGACGGCTCGACCGGCTCGACCTGGCGACCCTCACCGACGCGCTGGAACTGGCCGCCCTGGTCGCGGCCCGCTGCTGTGAGGTCCCCGGCGCGGATCCGCCGTGGATCGGCCAACTGGGACCGGGGCACTGAGGCTCTGGCGATCTCAGCGGCCGGTGAAGACGTACTCGAGCCGGTCGACCGGCTCGGAGGGCAGCCGCATCCGTTCGGCCTTCGCGCGCCGCAGCACCTCGGCGTCGACCTCGGACTCCACCGCGATCTGGTTCAGGATCACCCGCACGGCGTCCTCGACCCGCAGGAACCGGCTGTCCATGATAGATAGTGTCCGGTAGGCGTTGAAGGGGTCGGCGCCCTCCTCCAGCCGGGTCACCGCGGGCATCTCGTCCCAGGACGAGGGCAGCGCCTCGGGGCGGGCGGCCGGGACACCGACGGCGTCGCCGTTGTCGCGCAACAGTCCCAGCCGCAGCAGCTGCCAGACCGAGGCCAGGTAGGCGCAGGACCAGACCCGTTCGTCGGCCTCCTCGCTCCACAGTTCCACGTCGACGAACACCGAGTGCCGGTTGGCCGCGGTCTCCTTGGGCGGCTGCCAGTCGGTGCGGTGGCCCATGGCGTAACCGGTGCCGGGGGTGTGGCGTTCGCCGGAGCGTTCGCCGTTGGACAGCCAGCCGCTGACCGAGGTCGGGGGCCGGTTGCCGTTGTCGCCGGGGATGGGTTCGGCGACGATGCGGGCCTCCACCAGCCGGGCCGGTCGCACCTCGCCGTGGGCGGCGCAGGCCGACTCGCGGGCCAGGTAGTCGATGCGCACCCCGGCACGGTGTGCCAGCTTCTCGATGCGCGGCACCACCTCGCGCGGCCCGCCGAAGTGTCCGAAGTAGTCGTCGACCATGAAGCAGGTGCTGACGCGGGGCCGGGTGCCGGTGAACTCGGCGGCGCGGGTCTCGGCCGCGCGCACCCAGCCGCCGATCTGGCGGAAGAACTCCACCAGGGAGTCGTCGTCGGCCTCGTAGTCCTCGCTGTACAGGTGACCCAGTTCGATCGACAGGTGCGACAACGGCACCGACTCGACACGCGACGCCGCGGTCTCCTCCAGGAACTCGGCCTCCGCGTGGTCCGGCTCCTCGCCGGTCACAGCGCCTCCCAGGCGACGTCGTCGGTGAGCCGGTCGGCGAGGTCCTCGAAGGCCCGCACCGTCGCGACGTTGGCGATCTCGCGGGTGTGGGTGTCGGACTCGGTGAGGATCTGCTCGCGCCACTGCAGTACCGGGTCCAGTGGCACGTCGCCGAGGGTGTTGGCGCGCCCGATGGCCTCCCGGCTGGCGAGCTTGTTGAGGCTGTCGTTGCAGTCGTGCAGCCAGGCCACCTGCGGGGCCCGCAGCCCGGCCAGGTCGTCGGCGTCCGGGTCGACGACGGCGGTGCGCACGTAGCGCACCGACTCCCGCAGCCTCCGCTTGTCGTGTCCCAACTGGACACCGATGTCCAGGATGCCGCGTTCGCCGTCCAGCAGTCCGGCGGCGGCCAGGATGTGCTGCCGGGTCCATCGGTGGTGGATCAGCCAGCGGGCCACCACGCCCTCCATGTCGGGGGCGGCCAGCGCGCCCAGCACGATCTCGGCGGCGTAGGACCGTCCGGCGGACAGGTCCACGATGGAGATGTCGAACTGCTCCTCCAGGCGCAGGAACAGATCGGTGCAACGCTCCACGATCTCCGGCGAGGAGGCGAACTCGCCGCCACCCCGGTCGCCGGGCATCAGCACCAGGTCGCCGGAGGTGTCGGGGCGACGGCGGATGCTGTTGCGTTCGGACTTGTCCCACACGTTGACGCGATGCGGGTCGGGGGTGTGCCCCAGCAGGTATTCGTGCAGACCACCGGCGTCGGTAC
This sequence comes from Stackebrandtia nassauensis DSM 44728, assembly GCF_000024545.1. GTDB lineage: Bacteria > Actinomycetota > Actinomycetes > Mycobacteriales > Micromonosporaceae > Stackebrandtia > Stackebrandtia nassauensis. The sequence goes on along the minus strand of NC_013947.1, from coordinate 1,246,909 downwards.
CGCGCGCGACGACCTCGATGCCGAAGACCGCCCCGGCCGTCGGCGAACCGAAGTCATAGTCCACATAGCAGACGTTCTTGCCGCGCAGCGCGCTGCGATAGGCCAGGTTGCAGCTGGTCACCGAGCGGCCGGTACCGCCCTTGTCGGAGGTGGCGAATACCAGCATCGTCAGTCGCTCCAGTCACTGCCGCGTCGGGCCGCGTCCAGTTTGTCCAGGTCCCGCAGCGTCTCCAGCAGGATCGCCACCGAACTTCCCGGCCGCGACTCGATGATCCGCTGGGCCCGCACCAGGCGGGCGTCGGCCTCGCGCAGTGCCTCCTGGATCGGCTTCGCCATCCGGACACCGCCGCGCTGCAACTCCTTGTCGTACAGCTGTTTCGCCTCGGACAGCAGCTCGTCGGCGAAACTGATCAGCCGCTCGCTGCGCAGTGGCTCGGCCGAGGCCAGGTCGGAGGCGTAGACCAGTCCCTCCACCACACGCAGGGTGATCTGCCAGGTCGGGTCCGGCCGGTCCTTGACGCCGTCGAACACATTGGACGGCGCGTCCCACAGCCCCCGAGCCGCCGGTTCCTCGCTCTGCCGTCCCCGGATGTGCTCCCAGACGTCGTCGATGAGACTGGACATCCGGGCCCGCAGCTGGTTGTCCTCCAGCAGCCGGGTCAGACCGACGATGCGCTTGAACACCAGCGCCGCGTAGTCCAGCATCTTCCAGCCCAGCAGATCCGAACCGGTGGACTCGATGCCCGACAGTTCGGTGTCCATGCCGACCGCGTGCATCGGGATCGCCGGGTCCTCGCGCAGCGGACGCCGGGTGATCCGGCCCCGGTTGGACAGTTCCCGCAGGACCTCGCCCAGGCGCCACACGTCCCGGTCGGGCACGTTGCGGGCGTCGAACTCGCGGATCGAGATCGAGGTGATCAGGAGACTGAAGTAGTCCTCGGCCTCGCCGTCGGTGGTGCGCCAGGGCAGGTCCTCCAGCGGCCACCGGCCCTGGCTGAACGTGGCCAGAATGGACCAGTACCGCTGGGTCAGGTCGTAGCGCAGCTGGATCGCCTGCGCCAGCCGCTGTTGCTCTTCGTCCAAAAGGGCCAGCAGCCGGGTGCGCTCGCTGAACAGGTCCGAGACCGCGTCCAGGGCGACGACCGTGAAGTACAGGTAGGGCGCGTCCAGGGCGACGCCGTCGCGCTGTGTCTCGGGATTGGGCAGGAACTCGATCTTCGGCGCGCCCTTGATGACGCCCCAGGACCAGCCGACCTCGTAGAGCCGGGTCGACGCCGACAACTCGCCCGGGTCACCGGATCCCAGTCGCAGGTCGCGCAGACCGGCGGTGACGTCCTGGAGGTCGGCGCGCAGCCGGTCCAGCGCCTTGCCGGGCGATTCGGAGGTCTGGTTGGCGGTGGCCAGCATGATCTCGCCGGGCAGCGAGTCGTAGTCAAAGGTGTTGACCGTGAAGCTGCGCAGCAGTCCGGTCATGGCGGCCGTCAGCCGCTGGCTGGCCAGTCGTTCCAGGTTGGTCGCGTCGTCGATGAGCGACTCGCGGGTGAGCATCACCCGGAACGACCGGGCGAAGTCGATGACCGACAGGGACAGCGTGACCGACAGCGCGAAGCCCTCCACGATGTCGAGCCGACGCGCGTCCTCCGGCGGTTTGTCCCCCTCGTAGCGGGTGAAGTGGTTGGCGCCGTTGAACAGCGGGATCCCGTCGACCTGGTGCATCTCGTAGTACTCGGTCAGGATCTGGATCAGCGTCCGGGGCGCCTCGACCGCGTCGCCGAGCCCGCGCAGCGACTGGGCCACGTCGTCGTAGGTCTCGTTGGGACGGCTGAAGCGCAGCGTGTTGATCTCCATGACCGGGGACATGAGGCACAGCATCTGCTGCGCGTTGATGACCGAGTCGGGTTCCTTCCCGCCGGCCCAGTGCCATTCCCCGTCTCTGAAGGAGTTGTTAACGAGAGCGCGCCAAACATCGAGCAGTTGCTGTCTGGGCTGAATCTTCATCGTCCCGCCATAAATCACTCGCCGCCGAGATCAGTCCGGTTGCGACGATCATGCCGTCATAGCCGTCCCGCAGCGGATGTTCGAAAGTAACCTCAGTGGTCAGCACCTCGGAAGTGATGCCCTGGAAACACTGTGCCACATGCGAACTGTTGATCGCAACCGCCGGAAAGGCCGTGTCGTCCACACGGTACCCGTGTGACTCCTTCATGAAGGCCGCCGCGAACGGAGCCCCTGGCAGCAGGGCACCGGCGAACTTCGCGACCGCGAGTCGGAACTCGTCCATGTCCTGGGTCAGCGACTCGGCGACGAAGAACATGGTCCCCATGCCCCAGCGGCGTCGCGGCAGGTCGAAGATGCTGCCCTGCGTCACCCGCGCGATCGACGCCAGCCGCTGCCGGGGGTCGGTGATCTTCGAGTACTCGGGGCTCTGCTCCAGCACCCCCCAGAACTTGTCCCAGGAGTGGTCGTACGCCTTGATCTGCTCCCGCAACCACTCCACATTGGAGTTCGAGTATTCGTAGAGCTCGATGTCGTCGCAGAACGGCAGCATGGACAGGGTCGGGTACAGGTTCGGCCCGGCGCCCACGTCGATTCCGGTGACCGGTGCGTCCGGTGCGGTCGCGGTGAAGTGGTCCCTGATGATCTCGAGGATCTCGCGGTCGTCACTGCGCAGATCCCGGTAGTTGTGCTGCTGGTACGACTCCGGGTTGAACCGGTCCCACTCGTACGCGTCATTCAGGGCCCGTTGAGATGTAGAACCCGACATATCTTCGCTCCAAGGTCGGCGGTTGGTCCGTGGTCAGACGTGGGGCCGACCGCTGCCGCTTCAGCCCGTCAACGTGGTGAACGAACCAGATAGCCACGACGATACGGCTTGGTGTCCCTGCCATTCAATCGGCGTGAACTTCTGACGGCTATCAGGAATAGGACAAAGTCTCATTTTTTACTACAAGATTCCAGCGGTCGCCGACGGGTCTCGTCGAACCATCAACAGTACCGTGTGGACCTCAGCCGCGTACAGGGGGCCGGGAAAGCTTGGTACGAACGGACAAGGCGAACCACCAAGTGATTCCGAAGATGAGACCCACCCCGGCGAGCGACCAATGGAAGACCGGCCCGCATACCAGCAGTGCCGCCTGGATCACAGTGCCGCCGTGCCAGGCCCAGGCCTTGCGGGCCCGCGCCGCGCACACCACGCACGCCACCGTCAGCACCAGGATCACGGTGATGGCCCAGCTCAGGTTGTCGACGCGCATCATCCGCATGGGCACAATGGTCAGCAGCAGCACCAGGGCTTCCAGGATCAGGACGATCGCGCCCAGACCGGCGATGGCCCGCAACGGATCGCGCAGTCCCGAACGTTGGGAGTCGTCCGGCTCGGCCTCGACCTTGTGATCGTCCATCATGTCCTCACCAGCAGTTTGCGGGCGTCGCCGACCATGTGCACCGAGCCGGTGATGAGCACACCGGCGCCGCCGTAGGCGGCCTCGCCCTCCTCGGCCAGCGTCACCGCCGACTCGATCGCGTCGGGCAGGTAGGGCATCACGGTGATCTGCTCGTCGTCGAAGACCTCGGCGGCCTCGCGGGCCAGCGCGGCGACCGGTTTGGCGCGCTCGGAGGTCGACTGGGTCACCACCAGGTGGTCGCAGACCGGTTGCAGCAGCCGCAGCATCTCCACCGCGTTCTTGTCGCCGAACACGCCCAGCACCACGATCAGCCGCCGCAGCGAGAACTCCTCCTCGACGGCGGCGACGGTGGCGGCCATCCCGGCCGGGTTGTGGGCACCGTCCAAAAGCACCACCGGCGCGGTGCGGACCCGCTCCAGCCGTCCCGGCGAGGTGACCTCGGCCAGCCCTTCGGCGACGACCTCGCCGTCCAGGGTCTTGGGGGTCCCGGCACCCAGCAGCACCTCGGTGGCGGCCAGCGCCACGGCGGCGTTCTGCGCCTGGTGTTTGCCGTGCAGCGGCAGGAACACCCCGTCGTACACCGAACCCGACGGGCCCTGGAGCGCCAGCTGCTGACCGCCGAGGGCGACCTTGCGGTCGGCGACGTCGAAGGAGCGGCCCTGCGCGATCAGCCCGGCCTTGACCGCGTGGCAGCGCTCCACCAGCGGGATCATGGCCTCGGGTTCCTGCGTCGCGGTCACCAGGTTCGAACCGGGGTGGATGATCCCGGCCTTGGCGGTGGCGATGTCGGTGAGCGTCTCCCCCAGCCAGCGGGTGTGGTCGACGCCGATCGGCGTCACCACCGCGACCTCGGCACCCAGGACGTTGGTGGCGTCCTCCTCGCCGCCCAGGCCCACCTCGACCACCGCGACGTCCACGGGAGCGTCGGCGAACGCGGCGAAGGCCAGCGCCGTGGTCATCTCGAAGTACGTCATCGACTCGTCGAAGCGCGCGTCGACGAGTTCGGCCAGCGGCGCCAGTTCCCGGTACAGCGCGGTGAACCGCTCCTCCGACACCGGTTCCCCGTCGACGCTGATGCGTTCACGCACCGAGTCCAGGTGCGGGCTGGTGTAGCGCCCGGTGCGCAGGCCGTGGGCCCGCAGCAGCGACTCGACGATGCGGGCCGTGGAGGTCTTGCCGTTGGTGCCGGTGATGTGGATGGCGCGAAACGACTTCTGCGGGTCGCCCATCACTTCCAGCAGCGCCTTGATGCGGTTCATGTCGAAGTTCATCCGCGAGAATCCGCGGGCCTCCAGGGCCGCGGAGACCGCGAGGTACTGCGAGTGTTCTTCAGCGGTAGTCAACGAGTCCTCCCCGGCGCGGGTGTCACCCGACGATCATCGCCGCCGGGTCGCAGCGGTTCGTCGCCGGGGTCACCGGGCCGTGAACGGTCTCTCAGCCGACCGCCGTGCGGCAGCGCTCGGTTTCGCGGACCACGTAACCGTTCTGGGTGGCGATGGTGCGGTCGTAGCAGGGGGCGTCGCCCGAGACCCGGTACCGGTGTTTCGAGACGCCCTTGGCGTGCCGGTCCCCACGGGGAACGTCCAGATAGAAGGAGGCCTCGCCGCTGTAGGTGTCCCGGACGCGGTAGCGCTCCCGGTCGCCGCTGGCGCCCGCGGTGGTCACCTTCTTGGCGTCGGACATCTCGATCTTGGTCGACAGCCGGTTGTCGGCGTCGACGTCGACGCGGCCGTCGAGGCCGAACTCGCGCTGGACGGTGCGTTCGCTGGCGACGCCGTCGCCGGCCAGCACCGAGCGGGTCTGGGTGTCGGTCAGCGACGCGGACAGTTCGTCGGGGTGCTGGCCGGGGCCCCAGGAATGGGTGGAGCTCATGCCGACGGTGCGTTTCACCGTGGTCATGACGGCGCCGTGCGAGGTGGCCAGCCAGCCGGTGGCGGTGTGGGAGTGCTCGGCCTCGACGCGCACCGACTCGGCGCCGTCGTCGTTGGAGCGGTGGACGTCGTTGACGGGCCGGGTGGTGTCGTCGTCCATCAGGCCGCCCTTGACGACGCGGCTGCCCTCGTCCTGCCAGCCGCGCAGAGCCACCGGTGTCGACCAGCCCTTGGAGTCGGGGTCGACCCCGGCGACGTGGACGCGGATCTCGTGGCTGTCACCGTCGTTGAGCGCGCCCAGGTACGGGGTCAGGTCGTAGGTGATGGGACGCAGGTCGAAGGTGCGCGGCGCGGGCAGCGTGTACCACAGGAACGGGTTCGACCACCCTCCGGTGTAGACATGCGGGTAGGGCGCGGCCACTCCGGCCAGCTGGCCGTCGATGAGGACCTGCACCTCCCGGTACGGGCCCGAGCCGCTCTCGCAGTCGTAGCCGGAGTCGGTGGGCGCGGCCAGGTACCAGAACTCCTCGCAGCCGCCGCCGGAACCGGTGGCGTACACGTCGGCCAACAGCCGCTCGGTGTTGCGGGGGGTGCGCAGTTTCCCGGTCAGGTCCGCACCGTCGGTTCCGGTGTCGCGCAACGGAAGCACGGTGTCGGCGGCGGAGGCGCGCGGGTGCTGCGCGTCGGTGGCGTAGAAGGTCAGGCTGACCCGCACGTCCAGCACCCCGGTGTAGGTGTCGTCGACGACGTTGCCGAGCGTCATCTCGGTGTCGTGCCCGGAGCTCAGCAGTGCGGCGTAGCCGGACAGGTCCTTCTCCTGGGTCCAGGCGATGCCCTCGGGCGAGGGTTCGGGCGTCGAGGTCTTGAACACCGGCACGCCGCCGATGGTCAGCTGGCCGAGCCGGTCGTACTGGCGGCCCTTCACCTTGCCCTCCAGCCGAAGCACGATCTTCGACCATTCCTGTCCACAACCGGTCGGGGGCTTGAACTCGCCCTTGACCGGCTCGGAGTCGTCGAATGAGTGGTCGACGAGTTCCACTTCGCAGGACTCCGTCTTGGGTTTGTCGACGGGTTTGACGGCGGTGCGGGGATCGTCCCAGTCGGAGCCGAACTCCTCGGGGACTTCGCTGGCGGCCGCGGGCAGACTGAGGAAGGCGACCGAAAGGGCGGTGGTCGCCAATAGGGCTAGTGCGCGTCGCATGGGACGCTCCTCGGGGCGGGGGCAGGAGGGCTTTAGCTATATAGACGTCTCGATGGGCTCGAGTGGTTCCCTGAGCATATCGGGTATCTGGTCCTCTTGCCCCCGCTCGTTCCTTAAATTTCGGCGCGCTGCAGGATCTCGACGGTTCCGGTGTCGCCGTTCACCCGCACCCTGTCACCACTGTGGATCTTCGTGGTGGCGGTGCCGCAGCCGACGACGGCCGGGATGCCGAGTTCGCGGGCCACGATCGCCGCGTGCGACAGCACCGCGCCCACGTCGGTGACCACGGCGGCGGCGCGCGGGAAGATCGGGGTCCAGCCGATGTTGGTGACCTTGGTGATCAGGATGTCGCCGACGCCCAGCCGGTCGCCGTCCTCGGGATCGTCGAGCACGACGGCGATCCCCTCGGCGACGCCCGCCGATCCGGCCGCGCCCACCACCGCGTCGCCGACCGGTGCGGCCGCGCCGTCGGCGTCGAAGGCGTCGGTGCGGCGGTTCGGGTCGGCGGCCCAGGTCTCCGGTTCGAAGCGGCCCCGGATGTAGGTCGGGTACACCGGCAGCGACCGGTAGTGCTCGTAGGTGGCGCGGCGGCGCGCGACCACGTCCAGCACCGCGGTGTCACCCTCCAGCAGCCGCAACAGTTCGGGCAGGTGCAGGAAGAACACGTCATCACCGATGCCGGTCAGTTCCCCGGCGCGCAGCACGAATGCCCGCAGCACCCAGAACGACCGGACGCCCTCGGAGCGGCCCGCTTCCCGGCCCCGGGCGGCGATCCCGGCGTCGGTGAGCCGTCGGCGCAGTTCCTTGACCTGCCGGGGATGCCGTTGCGCGAACCGTTCCAGCGCCGCTTCCCGGGTGGAGTCCTGCCGGGTGAGCAGCTGCGCCACCGAGGTGGTGTCGGTCAGTCCGGCCAGCCGCCGTTCGATCCACTGGGGATCTTCGGCGGGCCGGGGAACCGAGACCTCGAACTCGTCCGGGCAGCGGTGTCCCCAGCGGGCCACGAAGGTCTCGCCGTCGATCTCACCGGCGGCCAGCTGGCTCAGCCCCAGCAGCGGGCCGAGACTGGCCAGGCCATCGCCGTCGGCGTTCAGTCCGGTGACCAGCGCGTTGGTGTCGGCCTCGTCGGCGTACTTGCGCAGCCAGGGCCGGATCCGGGCGGCCTGGGCGCCCTTGAGCCGGGCCCCGGACGCCAGCAGTTTCCCGCCCTCGTACAGCAGTTTCCCGGCGTCGCTGTCCCACAGGGCCCGCAGCTCGACGGCGTCGGTGGCGGCGTTGATCCGGGCGCGGGCGGTGTCGCAGCGTCCCGGGAACGCCGCGATCCGCTCGGTGAAGTCCTTCTTGACGGTGTTGACGGCCTTGACGAATCCGGCGGTGGCCTTCAGGGTCGCGCGGATGACGGCCCACCGCGACATCGGCAGCGCCGGGGCGGTGATGCCCTCGGGTTTGCGGCCGAAGGCCTGTTCCATGGCGTCGTTCATCAGCTTGGTGATCCCGAAGGCGTGGCCCAGCGCCTCGACCATGCTCAGGTTCAGGTAGAACCGGCCGCCGATGTTGCCCGACAGCCGATGCTCGCCGATCGTCGCGGCGGCCATCGCCTCGGACACGAAGATCTCGGTGAACGACCAGGTGATGGGGGTCATGACGCTGGGGATGGCCTCACCGAGGTTGGCCGAGGTCCACAGGTAGTCGCCGTTGACGCTGTCGTTCCAGGTCTCGCGTTCGGCCTGGGGTTCGGGCAGGTTCGTGATGGGACGGGCCTGCACCAGCCGGAAGCCGTCGTCGATCGCCCACTCGATGTCCATGGGGCGGCCGTAGAGTCGCTCGACCTTCGCGCCGATGTCGGCCAGTTCCCGCACCTGGGCGTCGGACAGGACGGCGGCCTGCCGCCGTTCGGGCGCCACCTTCTCGGTGCGCACCCCGGTGTCGGTGCGCAGCGTCTCGACCGCCTTGTCGCCGATGGTCCTGTCGACGACCGCGCCGTTGGCGACGGTGTAGGAGTCGGGGGTGACATCGCCGCTGACCAGCGATTCGCCCAGCCCCCAGGCGGCGTTGACGACGATCTGGTCGCGGGCGCCGGTCAGCGGGTTCGCGGTGAACATGACGCCCGCGGCCTCGGCGTCGACCATGCGCTGCACGACGACGGCCAGCGCGACGTCGGATGCGGGAATGCCGATCCGGGACCGGTACTCGATGGCCCGGTCCGTCCACAGTGAAGCCCAACAGCGGCGCACCGCGTCGACGACGGCCTCGGTGCCGGACACGTTGAGGTAGGACTCCATCTGCCCGGCGAAGGACGCGTCCGGCAGGTCCTCGGCGGTGGCCGAGGAACGCACCGCGACCCGCGCGGCCCGGCCCTCGGACACGCGGCCCGGCTCGGCGGCGCCCGCGTCCGGCTCCGGCGCGCCGAGCCGCCCGTAGGCCTCGATGATCGCCGCGCGCACCTCGCCGGGCAGCTCACCGTCGGTGAACAGCGGCTGGATCCGCTTCGCGGCCCGGCGCAGCGACGCCGGATCGCCGGGCGTCGACTCGGCCAGCGCCTCGGCGATCTGTTCGGCCGCACCGGTCTCGGCGACGAAACGCCGGTAGGCGGCGGTGGCGAGGTGGAAACCGCCGGGCACCGGCAGACCGGCGCGGGCCAGTTTCGCCAGCGATTCGCCCTTGCCGCCGACCGTGGCCAGCACGGCTTCGGGGGCGTCGAATGCGAGCCACAGCTTCTCGGACATGGAGATCGACCTTCTTCTTCGGTCTAGTCGTTGTTGATCGGTGTCGGCTGTCGTCAGTCCTGGAACCAGTCGTCGACGACGCCTTTGGGGACTATGTGGATGGATCCGGGCGCGGCGCCGAGCAGTCGCTCCAGGGCGTGGTGGTAGCCGTCGATGGTGTCGTGGATGGCGGCCCGCTCGGCCGCGTCGGGGTGGCGGCCGATGATCCAGCCCACCAGGGTTTCCTGGAGGTCCTGCAGGGTCACCACCGCCAGCCGGGCGTCGACGTCGGGCCGCGGCGAGTCGAAGACGCCCTCGGCGTTGCCCTGCCGGATGACCTGGGCGAGCTGACCCGCGAGCCAGTCCCGGCCCAGGCCGCGCATGCGCTCCCGGGGCAGGGCGTTGTCGGGGCCGTACCAGGCGCGGGCGGACTCCAGCAGCAGCTTGCGGTTGGCGTTCTTCCACCGCACCACGACCGCGCTGAAGTTCGCCAGCTTCTCCAGCGCGGAGGCTTCGGCGGCGATGACGGGGTCGACGATGGCCGCCACCCGGTCCAGCAGCCGCAGCTGCACGCCTTCCAGCAGCGCGGTCTTGGAGTCGAAGTAGTGGTAGAAGGCGCCCTTGGAGGAGCCGGTCTCCTTAAGGATGTCGGCGATGGTGACGGCGGTGAATCCCTTGCTCTGCAGCAGCCGTTCCATGGCGTCCAGGTAGGCGTCGCGTTTGAGTCCGTGCGCGGTCTCGTCAACGGTGCGGGCCATGGTCGCCTCCCTTCGTCATTAACAAACCGTCGGTCGGTTTATTTATAGCACCGACCGACGCCGCCGCACCAGTGAATCCGGGCACACGAGAACCCCGGCCCGCGAACGGACCGGGGTTCGAAGAAGTCTCAGCCGAAGACCGACGACACCGCGCCGCTGAGCTTGTCGCGGAAGCCCGAGGACTCCACGACCTGACCCACGACGACGGTCACGTTGTCGGGCCCGCCCGCCGCCAGCGCCTGCTCCACCAGCTTGTCCGCCGCCGCCCCCGGACTGTCCGCCTGCCCCAGGGTCGCGGCGATGTCCGCCTCGCTGACCACATCGGACAGGCCGTCGCTGCACACCAGGTACCTATCCCCCAGCTCCGCCTCCAGCGTCTGGCAGTCCGGTTCGGTCGGGAAGCCCTGCAACACCTTCGTCACCACCGAGCGGTACGGATGGACCGCGGCCTCCTCGGGCGTCAACGCGCCCTCGTCCAGCAGCCCCTGGATATAGCTGTCGTCGCGGGTCAGCCGGGTCAGCTCGGAGCCGCGCAGCCGGTAGGCGCGCGAGTCCCCCGCGTGCGCGAGGTCAAGCCGGGTCTCGGTGAACAGCAGCGCGGTCACCGTGGTGGCCATGCCCCGATAGTCGGAGTTCTCGTCGGCGGCCACGCCGATATTGTTGTTGGCCTCGTCGACGGCACGGCGCAGGGCCTCGCCGGGCTCGGCCGTGGGCTTGGACTTGCTCAGCTTGCGCAGGGCCTCGGCCACCAGGGCGCTGGCGACCTCCCCGGCCGCCGCGCCACCGACCCCGTCGGCGACGGCCAGCAACCGGGCGGAGTCGACGTAGGAGTCCTCGTTGTGGTCATAGACGAGGCCGATATGACTGGCGGCGGCGTGACGCAAGGTGACCATAATGTCCAAGCATGCCGCCCGGCGGCGGCCGATGTCCATACGTACTTGTGCGTACGTGTCGAGCGGAAGGAGCGACCCATGAGCACGTTCCCGGCCCGGGCCGCCCAGCTGGACGCGATCACGGGCGCCTGGGCCAAACTCGACGGCGCGCCCCGGACCGTGGTGCTGACCGGTCCGGCCGGGGCCGGCAAGAGCCGACTGGCCGCCGAGGCCCTCGGGCTGTTGGATCCCGTGCCCGGGGCGGTGATCCTCGGGCACGCCCGCGCGGGTGCCCCGTCCCCGTACGACTGGCTGGCCACGGCGCTGGCGGGTCGTCCGCTGTCCGGGTTGCCCGCGTCCCGGGAGGCGCTGGCGTGGCTGACCCAGAGTTCCGACGCGCCCCGGCTGCGGCTGGAGCCGACCGCGCTGTTGAAGGTGGCGGTCGCGGTGGTGCGGCACCTGCTGGGCGACGATCCCGGGGTCGTGGTCGTCGAGGACGTGCACGCCCTCGACCCGGCCAGCCTGGCGCTGATCGCGGAACTGTCGCGGGGCGAGCAGCCGGTACTGCTGCTGGTCCTCAGCCGTCCCGCCGACGCCGAGCGCTTCCCCAAGGCCGCCGCGAAACTCCTCAAGGGACTGAGTGAGACCGGGCGGTCGCAGCTGATCACCGTGGAGCCGTTGTCCGATGCGGACGTTCCGCCGGGCGAGGCGGCGTGGGCCCGGTACGCGCACGCGCTCGGCCTGACCACCGAGGCGGCCCCGGCGGCGCTGCGGGGTGCGGCCCGGTTGCTGGCCGACGGTGATGCCGCGGCCGCGCGGCGACTGGTCGACGCATGTCTCGGCGGCCACGACGATCCCGGCGACGACGACGTGCGGCTGGTACTGGCCCGGTCGCTGCTGCACCTGGGCCGCATCGAATCCGCGGCCTCGGCGGCCCGGCGGGCCGAGGGCGAGGCGGCGGCCGGACTGGCCGCGACCCTCAAGACCATCACCGAGCTGACGGCCCGGGAGAAAGAGGTGTTGTCCTGCCTGGCCGCCGGGATGTCCAACCGGCAGGTGGCCAAGTCGCTGGGCATCTCGGTGCGGACGGTGACGGTGCACGTGTCCAACCTGTTGCGCAAGACCGGAACCGGGTCGCGCACCGAGGCCGCACTGTGGGCGGTGGAGCACGGGCTGTCCCAGGACGGCCATGGCGATCACGCAGCGTTACCTGCCCCATTTTGCGTCACTTTGACGTTCAAACGGTATTTCGGCCGGTGACGGCGGGAGTCAACCGGTTCAGTTTCCATCCTTTTAGTACAGACATTGTCCATAATGATATTACTTTGCGTTGATGAAAAACGATCTTGAAATACCCGATATGCTTGGAAAACCGGTTTATCTACTCTGCATAGAGCACCTTGCACATTCAGTTTGCACTTGCTAGAGTCAGCATGAATTGAATGGATTGGCATGTCTAACAGGTGGGACAGGCGCGGAAAGTGATCATGCTTTCTTCGGCTGTAGGTCTTTTATTGTCATGCCCAAACCATTCGGGACGGTAATGCTGGCCGTCCATTCACCGCATTGACCTTGGGTACCACGCGATTTCGCGAGGAGGCTACCGGATGGACATTCACCATTCTGTCGTCGTCTCTCGATCCAATGGCACCCAGAAGGCCAGGGTCATAGGGGTGAACCGTCGCAATGATCAATTGACGACAACAGCAGAGTTCGACTTCACACCGCAGTGGGCGCGGTTCATTGGGGGCGCCGGACGACCCGAGGGGTCCGGCAGCGCATGGACGAGCACGACATGGACGACTGATGAACCGGTCGTCTCGACGTACGCCCTGGGAGAGTGATGTGATGAGCAAGTGGACAACAGGTCCGCAGCAGCCGGTGGCAGTCGTGGGGATGTCCTGCCGGGTCCCCGGAGCCGCCACACCTGATGAGTTGTGGACACTGCTCTGCGACGAGGTCGACGCCACCGGCGAGACCCCACCGGACCGCTACGACGTGGACGCGGTCTACTCCGAGGAGCCGGCGCCCGGCAAGCTGGTCTCCCGTCGCGCCGGTTACCTGACGGACATGACCGCCTTCGACGCGAAGTTCTTCGGCATGTCCACCTCCGAGGCGGCGGAGCTGGACCCACAGCAGCGGTTGCTGATGATGACGGCATGGGAGGCGCTCGAGGACGCCGGGCAACCCCCGGATCAGCTGGCGGGCAGTCGAACCGGAGTGTTCGTGGGCAACGGCCGCGCCGACTTCCTGGAGAGTGTGTTCCGACAGGGCCTGGACGCGGTGACCGCCGGACAGTTCAACAACGTCCGCTCCGTCATCCCCGCGCGACTGTCGCACTACTTCGACCTGCGCGGACCAAGCATGCTGGTGGACACCGCCTGCTCCTCCTCCCTGGTGGCCGTGCACCAAGCGGTGCTGAGCCTACGGGCGGGCGAGTGCCCGTTCGCGCTGGCCGCCGGGGTCAACCTGACGCTGCGCCCCGACGAGGGCGTCCTGATGTCGCAGGTGGGGACGCTGTCGGCCGACGGCCGCAGCAAGTTCGGCGACGCCGCCGCCGACGGGCACGCGCCCAGCGACGCCGTGGTCGTGGTGGCCCTCAAACCGCTGGCCGCCGCCGTGGCCGACGGCGACCGGATCCGCGCGGTCATCGCGGGAAGCGCGGTCGGCAACGACGGCCACACCAGCGACACGATCCTCAACCCGTCGCTGGAGGGGCAGCTGGACATCCTGCGCTGGGCCTACGAGGATGCCGGAGTCAAGCCGTCCGAAGTAGACTTCATCGAGGCGCACGGCAGCGGTTCGCCGCAGCTGGATCCGCTGGAGCTGACCGCACTGGCCCAGGTCCTGGGCGAGGGCCGCAGCCCGGACCGGCGACTGCTGGTCGGGTCGGTCAAATCCAATGTGGGCCATGCCGAGGCGGCGGGCGGACTCGTCGGCCTGGTCAAGACGGTGCTGTCACTCGAGCACGCGCAGGTGCCGGCCAGTCTGCATGCCGACACCCCGCGCCGCGACCTCGACTGGGACGAACTCCCCATCGAGATCCCCGACAAGCTTCGCGACCTGCCCGACATCGACCGTCCACTGTTGGCGGGAGTCTCGGGACAGGGCGCCTCGGCGCTCAACGCGCACGTGGTGCTGCGGCAGGCCGACCCGGTGTCCGGGCGACAGCCGACCGGGCTGAGCCGGATGCTGCGCCACTTCCCCGGCCGCGCCCAGCAACCCGCCGAGGACGACGGCGCCCAGTACCTGCTGGTGCTGTCGGCGCGATCCCCCGAAGCCCTTGAGGCACTGCGGCTGGCGTACCTCGAATACCTGGGTCCCGACGGTCCCGGCGGCGAGCACACGGCACGCGACATCTGCTACAGCGCCGCCACCCGCCGCCAGCACCTGGAACACCGGCTGGTCGTCATGGGCGGCACGCACGAGGAACTGGTGACGGCCCTCGAGGACCCCGACACCCCGGCCGCCAACCCGGCGCTGGCCGTGATCGCCAACCGGTTCCGCAATGGACAGCGGGTCAACTGGGACGTGGTGTTCGGCGACGAGTGCCGCTACGTCCCGCTGCCGACCTATCGGTGGCAGACCCGCGGTTACTGGCCCGGCCGCGCCGAGGACGAGGCCGCCGCCGACGCGGAACTGACCGACCAGATCCTGCACCAGCACGCGCGCACCGAGTTCCAGTCGGAGTCCCGACTGGCCGACATCGGCATCGACTCGCTGGCGAAGCTGAAGCTGATGGTCGAGCTGCAGAAGAAGACCGGCCTCGACGTCGACCCCGAGAAGCTCGACAAGGTGCACACCGTGGGCGAACTGCGCCAGTGGACCCGGGAGCTGGAGGCGGCCGCCCGTCATGAATGAGCCTCGAACCATGTACGCCTGGTTCGACCGCTCCGCCGAGACCTTCGGCGACAGTCCCGCCCTCGAGGTGGGCGGCATGCGGTTGACCTATCGACAACTGCGCGAACGGGCGCGACGACTCGCGGCGCGGCTGATCGCGGCCAACGACGGCCGAGCGCCGCGCCGGGTCGGACTGCTGGCGAGCCGTTCGCTGGGCACCTACGCCGGGTACCTGGGCATCCTGTGGACGGGCGCGGCCGTGGTGCCGTTGAGCCCGGACCACCCGAACGCTCGGGTGCGTGACATCGCCAAGGCCGCCGAACTCGACCTGGTGGTCACCGATCCCGGGGGCGCCGGTACCGACCCCGGGGTGCCGGTGGTCTCGGCCGAGGACGTCGACTCCGCCGCCGCGCCACCGTATCGGGAGCCCGATCCGGAGGACGTCGCGTACATCATCTTCACCTCCGGATCGACCGGGGCCGCCAAGGGCGTGCCGATCAGCCACCGCAACATCAGCTCCTATCTGGAGCAGATCGCGGCACGCTACGAGATCGGGCCGGGCAGCCGGGTGTCGGGGAACTTCGAGTTGACCTTCGACGGTTCGGTGCACGACCTGTTCGTCACCTGGTCGCGGGGCGGCACCCTGGTGGTGCCCAGCCGCAGCCAACTGCTGTCGCCGGTGATGGCGGTCAACAATCTCGAACTCACACACTGGTTCTCGGTCCCGTCGCTGATCTCCTTCGCCGCGAAGCTGGAGACGCTGACGCCGGGCTGCATGCCGACGCTGCGGTGGAGCCTGTTCGGCGGCGAGGCGGTTCCGCTGGCCGCTGCCAGACAGTGGCGGCAGGCCGCGCCCAACAGCAGGCTGGAGGTCCTGTACGGACCGACCGAGCTGACCATCGCCAGCACCGCCTTCCGGTTGCCGGCCGACCCCGTCGACTGGCCCGTCACCTCCAACGGCATCGCCCCGATCGGCTCCCGGTTGCCGAGACTGGAGCTGCGGGTGGTGGACGAGAGCGGCGCGACGGCCGACACCGGCGAGCTGTGTGTGCGTGGGCCGCAACGGTTCGGCGGCTACCTGGATCCCGGCGACGACGCGGGCGCCTTCCTGCCCGGCGGCGGCGGTGAGGCCGACTGGTACCGCACCGGCGACCGGGTCGCCCAGCAGGACGGGTACCTGGTCTACCTGGGACGGTCGGACCACCAGGTCAAGATCCACGGCCACCGGATCGAACCCGGCGAGATCGAGGCGGAGCTGCGGCGGCTGCCCGGCGTCCGCGACGCCACCGTGCTGGCGGTTCCCTCCAGCGGTGGCGATCCGGAGCTGACCGCCGCGGTGTGCGGCAGCGACTGCGTCCCGGAGGAGCTGTACAACACGCTCCGGGACCGGCTGCCGGCGTACATGCTGCCGCGCCGGATCGCCGCGTTGGATCAGCTGCCGCTCAACACCAACGGAAAGATTGACCGGCGTGCGCTGCTCGACCAGCTCGGGTACGCCACCTGACCGGCGGCCTCGCCGCTCAATCCGTTTTCCAGTAGTGAGGCATTGCCGTGTTTGACGCCATTGTGGTCGGTGCTCGGTGTGCCGGCTCCCCCACCGCCATGTTGCTGGCGCGCGCCGGTCACCGGGTGCTGTTGCTGGACCGGGCCGCGTTCCCGTCCGACACCCTGTCGACCCATCTCATCCACCAGCCGGGGGTGGCGGCCCTGGACCGCTGGGGTCTGCTGGACAAGCTGCGCGACACCGGTTGCCCGCCCCTGGAGAAGGCGGTGTACGAGGTGGCCGACGTCCGGCTGGAGGGCTGTTCCCGGGGCGTCGACGGCCACCGGGCCGCGTACTCGCCCCGGCGCCACATCCTCGACGCGATCCTGGTGGACGCCGCGGTCGCGGCCGGGGCCGAGCTGCGGCAGAACTGCCGGATCACCGGGCTGCTGCGCGACGAGGACGGCCGGGTCACCGGGGTGTCGGGCGTGCACCAGGGCCGCCGGTTCACCGAGCGGGCCCGGCTGGTGATCGGCGCCGACGGCATGCGCTCGTCGGTCGCCCGGCTCATCAAGGCCCCGTACACGGCCACCGATCCCAAACTGACCTGCGCCTACTACTCGTACTGGGCCGACGTTCCCGCCGATCTGGAGCTGTACGAGCAGCCCGGTAGCTGGGTGGCCGCCGTGCCCACCCACGACGCGACCCTGGTGTTGACGTACTTCCCGCAGCAGTGTTTCCGGCAGGTGCGGGCCGACGCGAGCCGCGCCCACCTGGACCGGGTCAAGGACACCGCACCGCAACTGTTCGAACGCCTGCGGGGCAAGAAGAGACTGGAACGACTGCGCGGCACCGGGGACCAGCGCAACTTCATCCGGCAGGCCACCGGGCCGGGCTGGGCGCTGGTCGGCGACGCCGGACACCACAAGGACTCCATCACCGCGCGCGGCATCAGCGACGCGTTCTTCCAGGCCGAGGCTCTGGTGCGCAACATCGCCGAACCGCTGACGGAGGATCCCGACCTGCTGGACAAGGCGCTCAGACGATACGCGCGGGAACGCGACGGCGCCCTCACCCCGGGATACGAGTCCACTTTGACCGTCGCGAGACTGGAACCACCGCACGCCGAACGGCTCGCCGTGCTGCGCGCGGTGCAGTCCGACCCCGAACTGACCTCGATCTACTTCGACATGGTGGCCGGTATCGCGGGGCCGAGCGCACTGCTCACCCCGCGACTGTACGAACTGCTGACCGTCCAGTGAGGATCACGGACGGGTCAGCGGACCAGGCCCTCGCGGCGATGCACGTAGTCGACGACCTCGGCGGCCATCGTCTTGATGATCTCCAGGCCGCGGCGTCCCCACGGGTGGATGTCCACGTCGGCGGCGCACACGGTGCCCAGAACCGTTCCGGTGCGGTCGATCAGCGGCGCGGCCATGTACGAGCGGACACCCATGTCGTCGACCGAGGGGTCACCGGCGAACCGGGGGTAGTCACACACGTCCTCCAGCACCAGGGCCTTGCCGCGCACCACCACGTGCGGGCAGTAGCCCTGTTCGCGGTCCATGATGCGGCTGGGGTCCTCGGGCCGCAGCGGCGCGGCGGCCGCGTTGTCCGGATCGCCGGTGGGCGCGTACATGCCCGCGAAGTACTGCTGGGTCTCGTCGATGAAGTTCACACCGCCGATCGGGGCGCCCGCGATCTGGGCGAGCCGACGGGCGAACTCGTCGAATCGCGGGTCTTCCCGTTGGCCCAAGCCAACACCGAGCTGACGCAGGCGCATGGCGCGTTCGCGTCCGTGGGGGTCTGGAGGCGCCGTTATCAGGCGACTCGTCGCTTCGAAAGCCATGAGGGTCACGGAAAGTCTCCTTATGAGGGAACGATGCTACCGGGGCGGGAGGTCGCCGTGAGCAGCAGGTGTCGCAGGAACGCCACCAGAACCGAAGTCGCGGAATGGGAATCCCTCGCATCACAGTGGACGACCGGGATGTGCGGCTTGAGATCCAGGGCGGTACGGACCTCGTCGGTGTCGTAGCGGTAGGCACCGTCGAACTCGTTGACCGCGACGATGAAGTTGATGTCGCGGCGTTCGAAGAAGTCGACGGCGGGGAAACAGTCCTCCAGCCGACGGGTGTCGGCCAGGACGACCGCGCCGAGGGCGCCGTCGGAAAGCTCGTCCCACATGAACCAGAACCGGTCCTGGCCCGGAGTTCCGAACAGGTACAGCACCCGTTCGGGGTCCAGTGTGATGCGTCCGAAGTCCATGGCCACCGTGGTGGTGGACTTCGCGTCAACGCCGTCGAGGCTGTCGGTGCCGATACTCGCCGAGGTGATGAGCTCCTCGGTGCTGAGCGGTTCGATCTCGCTCACCGCACCGACAAAGGTTGTCTTGCCAACTCCGAATCCGCCCGCGATCAGGAATTTGATCGCGGCGGGGAATTGCGCCTCAGAGTCGTCGTTGTAGGCCATTGAGCACTGCCTCCAGTAGGGGTACGTCATTCGGGTCGGCGGCAGGTCCGGGTTCCCCGGCGGTAACGGCTCCGCAGTCGACGAGGTCGGACAACAGAACCTTGGTCACCGTCGCGGGCAGCCGCAGGTGGGCGGACACCTCGGCGACGGAGATCGGATCGCTGCACAGTCCCAGGGCTTCGGCGTGGTCGATGCCGAGCTGGGTGTGCTTGACCCGGCCGGTGGACTTCACCATGGACAACAGGTCCAGTTTCGAGGTTGGCCGAGTTCGCCCGCCGCTGACGGTGTACGGGCGAACCAGTCGACCCGCGGCATCGTCGAGTAGCGGTCCCTCGGGAATCACGGCCATGGTCGTCACCGCACCGCGTCACCCGGGGTCGCCACCGCGTGCCGGGCCGGGGTGGCGAGGTAGGGCCGGACACTCTTGACCAGTTGCACCATCTCGTAGCCGAGCACACCGGCGTCGGCGTCGCGCGAGGCCAGCACCGCCAGGACGGCGCCGGATCCCGCGGCCGAGACGAACAACAGGGTCTGGTCGAGTTCGGCGACCACCTGCCGCACCGATCCACTGTCGCCGAACCGGCTGCCGGCACTGCGGGCCAGCGAGAACAGCCCCGAGGCGATGGCCGCCAGGTGGTCGGCCTGGTCGGCGCTCAAACCGTGGAAGGCCTTCTTGAGGCCGTCGGACGACAGCAACAGGGCGCTGTTGGTGTGCGGCACCCGTTCGATCAGGCTGGTCAATAGCCAGGTCAGGTCAGAAGGCTGCCCGGCGGGCGCATTATTCAACATCGTGGATGAACTCTCCTTCATCGAAATGCTCGGTTAACTAGCGCCGTCGAAGCGGCCGTCGGCGTCCTCTGCCTCGGGTGCGGCGCGATTGACGCCCTTCTGGAAGGCCATCATCAGGCCCGGGTCGTGCTCGGATAGTTGCTCGTTGCGTGGCGCGGCGACCTCGCGAAGTTCTGGTACCAGGTGAGTCTGCCGGCGTCGCTGTGGCAGTCGGGGCCGGTCGTCCGGTTTGCGGTCGGCGTCGGGCGCCGCACCGGCGGAGTCCGGCGTGGACTCCTCCTCGGGCGGAATCGGTCCCATGTGAATCACCCCGGTGGTTTCGTTGGGATTGCCTGGTTCGAACAACCGTGGCGGCCCACCAACCGACACGAATCCTGATCCGGCCGACGGATCGTCCAGCGAGGACGGCGGCCGCTGCCGCACCGGCGACTCGGCGAGGGCGGCCGGGGACACCGGCTCGGTCGCGGAGGTCATGGCCGGTGACGGCGGACGTTCGGAGGTCGGTCGCGGGTCGGGCGAGACGCTCGCCGCGCCACCCGCGCCGGTGTTGCGGCCCGCGTAGGGCAGCGGCCGGCGGGTGGGGCGGGGCGGCTCGGTCGACAGGCTCGGAACCGGGGCGGGGCTCGTCGGCGCGACCGGAGGTGTCGAAGCGGGTGTGGGAGCCGGGGCGGGCGAGGGGGCCGTGGGCGCGGCCGGGGCCGGGGCGGCTGCCGGAGCGCTGGGGACCTCCTCGGGGATGCGCGGCGGCATCGGCGGTGCCGACACCTGTCGCTGTTCCAGCTGCGCGGGCGGTTCCGGCTGCGGCTGCTGGGCGGGCTGCTGCTCCAGCTTCGGCTGCCCGGCATCGCCGAGCATGTCGTGCGGCAGCACGATGACCGCCTGGATACCGCCGTAGATATTGGTCTGCAACTGCACCGCGACGCCGTGGCGCCGGGCCAGGGTGGACACGACGAACAGGCCGATGCGGCCGTCGTTGAGCAGTTCGGCGACGTCGACCTGGTCCGGGGAGGACAGCATGCTGTTGAGCCGGTGCTGGTCCTCGCGCGGCATGCCCAGCCCGCGGTCCTCGACCTCCAGGGCGATGCCCGCGGTGACGCGCTGGGCCCGCAGCAGGACCTGGGTGTTGGGGTTGGAGAAGCTGGTGGCGTTCTCGACCAGCTCGGCGACCAGGTGGATGACGTCGGCGACCGCGTGGCCCTTGAGGGTGCCCTCGATGGGGCGGACCAGCTTGACGCGGGCGTACTGCTCGACCTCGGCGACCGCCGAACGCAGCACGACGTACATGTTGACCGGCTTGCTCCACTGGCGGCTGGAGACCGCGCCGCCCAGGACGGCCAGGTTCTCGGCGTGGCGCCGGATCCGGGTGGCGAGGTGGTCGACCGCGAACAGTCCCTTGAGGAGGTCGGGGTCCTCGACCTGGGCCTCCAGGTCGTCCAGGAGCTGGATCTCGCGGTGCACCAGGGACTGGAGCCGCCGCGCCAGGTTGACGAACACGCCGACGCGCACGTCGACGCCGCCGGGGGGCGCCCCGTTCACCGCCGAGGTGGTGGTGGCCCGCACGACCGCGTCCACGGCCTCGGTGCGGAACCGGTCCAGCTCGTAGGCCAACAGCGGCAGTTCACCGGCGTCGTGGGAGGGCGGGTCGGGCAGGTGCGGCCGCTCGCCGCGCTGCCAGCGTTCGACGGCGGCCTGCAGGTCCTCGGGACCGCGCGGGATCATGGCGCGGATCTCGGTCAGGTCGCCGTGGGCCTCGAACGAGACCGAGGAGGCTCGGGCCACCGACCACAGGATCGCGATCAGGGCGATGACCCCGGCGACGCACAGCACCAAGACCCGTGTCGAAGTGGTAACGGGCGCAGGGGCCGACAGCAGATACCAGAACGCGCCGGCCGCGGCCAGGGTGATCACCAGCGGCGGCAGCACGGCATTCCACATGAGACGTGAACGGAGTTTGTCGTCAATGGATGCCCCACTGACACCGTAACCGGTCCGTCTGGAGTCGTCCGGTGGAACGTTACGCGCGGTAGTTGGGGGGAGTTGAGACATCTGCGTCCTTAAGGACATGGACCGGGTCGGCAGTTTGAATAGCTCTTAGTTCGCGGGCGTCGCCAATTAGGACGGTAGGATCCGCTGGCTCTGTCGCGATCCGCACGGGCCACACGGTATCAGCCACCTAGTTGAGACGACAAGACAGTCTTGCATATGCAGCTTGCAAAAAAATACCGCCAACGGGGAATTCTTCCCGGAAATTCGGGCCACACGCCTCTGTGTCGCACTCCCTGTCCGTGCCACGAATGGTGATCATGAATTGCGGAATGGGACTTTCACAAGTTAACACCCAAGGAATCGCAGGTTAAGCGCGAATTGATCTTGCAAAAGTGGTCCATAAAGGTAGGACATACCTACTCGATATGCCGCGACCGTGTCCTGGGCCACGTCGAAGTCGGAAATCGGACCGCCGGGATCGTCCCGGCAACCGGTTCACCCCGGTCCAAGGCCACCCGGCGGCCGGTGGGCGGAGACCGCGCGACCGGCAGTCGAAATCATGGCGGCCAGTGCGTGAACTCTGCGTTGCGTCGGTGAATTTGGGCCCGAATCGCCAGTACAGTCGCCGATGCCCGCCACCCCATACCGACTTCCGTGAGCCAGAATGCAGAGTCTGTCCTATAGAGATTATCGTGACACCCGCCGCTTCGCAGCGCTCGACGGGTTGCGCGCGGTCACCGTTCTGGGCCTCATCGCTCACCACTTCCAGGCCGGGAAACTCCAGCCGCTCATCGGGATCGGGAAGATCACCGTCTTCTTCGTGCTGTCCGGCTTCGTCATCACGCTGTTGCTGCTGCGCACCGAGGACAAGAGCGGTTCGATCAAACTGCGCGGCTTCTATCTGCGCCGCCAGTTCCGGCTGCTGCCGCTGTACTACACGGCGCTGGCGGTCTACTGCGTCGCCCGGTTCAGCGTCGGCGACGAATGGGACCGGCTGCGCGAGGCCCTTCCCTATTATCTGGTCTTCCTGAACGAGTACTCCCCCACCGATCCGGACATCACGTCCTTCTGGCATTCCTGGACGCTGGGTTACGAGCAGAAGTTCTATCTGGTGTGGCCGTTGATCTTCATCGCGCTGTCCCGGTTGGCCCCGAAGTCCCGGCCGTGGTGGACGCTCGGCCTCGCGGGGGCCTGCCTGGCGCTGATGCCCGTCACCGACGGCACCCCGGTGCACTACTTCTCGCTGTTCCTGGGCTGCGCGCTGGCGATGTTCATGCACACCGAGGGCACCTACAGACTCGTGCGGCCGCTGACCCACCCGGTCGCCTCGTTCGCGGTGCTGTGCGGCTTCGCGGCCCTGCACCTGTGGCTGCCGACCATCGCGCGAAACCTGGGCAGCGAACGCTACGCGTTCGTGTTCTACGCGCTCGGCGTCGCCGTCCTGATCGTCGCGATCGTCAACAGTGGAGTCGGACGCTGGGTGCTGACCCGCCCACCACTGCTGTTCATAGGAGAACGGGGGTACGCCATGTACTTGTTCCACGGCATCGCCGGTGCCGCCGTCATGGGCCTGGCCCCGCAGTGGGGCGGCAGTCCGGTGCGCTGGCTGTTGATCTGTCTGGTGACGGTGGTGTTCGCCGAGGTCGCGCACCGGCTGGTCGAACTGCCCTTCGCCGACATGGGACGCCGCTTCAACGCCTGGCTCGACCAGCGCAAGGCCGCCCGCGCCAACGCGCCGATGCCGCGTCAGCACGCCGGTGAGGCCCCGGCCCCGCAACCGGCGGAGGCGGCGTAGTGAAGAGCCTCAGTCATTCCGAGTACCGTTCCTCGTCCCGGTTTCAGGCCCTCGACGGCCTGCGGGCGGTCACCGTACTGAGCCTGGTGGGCATGCACTTCGACTTCGGGGCGCTGCAGTGGCTCATCGGCAAGGGCAAGATCACCGTCTTCTTCGTACTGTCCGGCTTCGTCATCACGCTGCTGCTGTTGCGCGACGAGGACAAGTACGGCAAGGTCCGGCTGCGCAACTTCTACGTCCGGCGCCAGTTCCGGTTGCTGCCCGCGTACTTCACGGTGCTGGCGGTGGCCGCCGTTGCCCGGTTCAACGTGCCCGACACCGGCCAGAACGACGGCAGCTGGCCCGAGATGGCCGCGATGCTGCCCTACTACGCCACCTTCACCCACGAGTGGGGGCCCGGCACCGCCGACGTCATCACCTTCGTGCACTCGTGGACGCTGTCGTACGAGCAGAAGTTCTATCTGGTGTGGCCGTTGATCTTCATGGCGCTGTCCATCTGGGCGCCGCGCTGGCGGCTGCCGGTCACGGCCCTCATCGCCGGCTCCTGTCTGGCCGTGATCCCGGTGTTCGGCGCCCGGTGGGTGCAGTACTTCGCGCTGATCCTCGGCTGTGTCCTGGGGCTGCTGCTGTACGAGGAGCGCACCTACCGCTTCATCCGGCCGCTGACGCACCCGGTGGCGGCGCTGTTCGTGGCGGCGGGTTTCCTGGTGCTGCACGTGTGGGTGGGCACCCAGGTGAAGTTCCCGCACGACCCGGTGCTGGCCTGGTACGCGATCGGCGTGTTCGTCCTGATCATCTCGATCCTCAACACCGGGGTCGTCCAATGGATACTGATGCGCCGGTTCTTCCTGTTCGTCGGTGAACGCGGCTATTCGATGTACCTGGTGCACGGGCTGGCCGGTGCCGCGGTGCTGTCGGCCGCCCCGGCCTGGGGTTCGGGCAGCATCAAGACCGCGCTCATCATCGCCGGGGTGACCATCGTGTTCGCCGACGGCCTGTACCGCTTCGTCGAGCTGCCCTCGGCGGCGGCGGGGCGCCGGTTCATCAAGTGGCTGGACGAACGCAAGGCCGCCCGGCAGCGGGCGAGGGAACCGATCGCCGCGGACACACCGATACCGGTGGAACCCGCGATGGCGGGCTCCACCGGTATGGCCTCGGACCGTTAGTCGTTGGGAGTGATCTTGCCGGTCACGATTCCCAGGGTGATCGGGTTGTCGGCGTAGGGCGAGTTCTTGTAGATCGGGTCGTCCTCGTCGGGGAAGTCCTTGACCCGGTTGCCCTCGCCCTCCAGGATCGGGCTGTTGGAGTACCGCTCGCAGATCGGGATGATCGGCAGCAGTTCGTTGAACACCTGCGCCACCTTGGTGACGTTGGCCTTCTGCTCCTTCTCGTCCAGTCCCTGCCCGGCCTTGAGGACCAGTTCCTCCAGGTCCACCTCGCCGTGCTTCTTGGACTTCACCTTCAGGTCGAAGGCGATGCCGTCGCCGCCGTTGTTCTTGGCGATCGGGGTGTTGTGGGTGAACAGGTCGGCGACGAACGCGAAGTGCGGGTGCGGGTGCTGCGAGGAGCCCCAGACGTTGATGGCCATCTGGAACTCGCCCTTGTCGATCTCCTCGAGGTACTGCTCCTCGTCGACGGGCTGCGCGGTCAGCTTGATGCCGAAGTCGGTCAGCTGGTCCACGATGGCGTCACCGCAGGCCGACCAGTCGGCGTAGGTGGAGGGCCACTTGATCTCGTAGTCCATCTTCTTGTCGCCCCTGGCCCACACGTCACCGTCCTTCTTCCAGCCCGCCTTCTCCATGAGCTCGGCGGCCTTGTCGAGGTCGTGCTCGTAGGTGTCGAAGGCGTCCTGGTCCTCCTTGGAGATCCAGTCGGGGACCATGATGTCGGAGAAGCCCGCCATGTACTTCACGGCCGGACCGGAGTCGCCCAGGGCGATACTGCCCGCGTCGGCGCGGTTGATGGCGTGCGCGATGGCGCGCCGGGTCAGCACGTCCTTGAACTCGGGCACCTCCTTGAAGTTGATGTACAGCGACGGCCCGGAGTACACCGGCGGCCGGACGATCTTGTGACCGTCGCGCTTGAACTTCTTCTCCTGGTTGGGCGCGAAACCGTGGGAGGCGTAGTCGACGGACTTGTCCTTGACCAGCGGCGTGATCTGCGGCAGTTCGCCCTCGTAGACGACGACCTTGTCGAACTTGACCTTGTCGGCGTTGAAGCCGTTCTTGTTCTTGGTCAACACCATCTGGGTCTTGGTGAAGTCCTTCTTCTCCAGTTTGAACGGACCCGAGGTCAGCAGGTTCTCCGGCCGGAACTTGGCCAGGTCGGCGCCGAGCTTCTCGCCCTCCTTGGAGGTCTGGTCCTTGCCGTCCTCGTGCAGTTTCATCGCCGCCTCGGCGAAGTCCCGGTAGGTCTTGCCCATCTTGGAGTCCTTGTTGTGGCTGGGCGCCACGTTGGTCTTGAGCATGTAGCGCTCGATGACCGAGGACGGGTTGCTCAGCTTGCCCTCGATGGTCATGTCGTCGGTGGCCTTGAGGCTGTCGAGCGACTTCCACATCGGGTTGCTGCGGATCCAGCACAACCAGTAGGTGGTCTCGAAGTCCTTGGCGGTCAGCGGCTCCCCGTCGCTCCACTTCAGACCGTCACGCACCTTGAGGGTGAAGGTGTTCTCCTTGTCGTCGAGCTCGAAGCTCTCGGCCAGGAAGTACTCCCATTCCTGCTTGTCCCACCAGTAGTAACCGCCGGGCATACAGGTCAGGTCCAGGTACATGCCCTCGACGAACACGTGCGGCACCACCGCGTACGGGGCTCCGGCGGTGTTGAAGTGGCCGTCCGGCGGGGTCTCGTAGGGGTAGCCGCCGTGGAACTCGCCTTTGCCCTGGATACCCGGGTCGGCCTTGCAGGCGGTCATGGTTCCCAGTCCGGCCGCACCCGCGGCGCCGAGACCCGCCGCCTGGAACAGCCGGCGACGGGACACGCTCGTCGACGCCACCGTGAAACTTGAGTCGGTCATGGTTCCTCCTGTGGGGAGTCGTCCTGTCGGCTGCCGAGCCGGGACAGGATCATGGAAATCACCGCGGCCAGCAGGCCGACGGCGAGGGCGATTACGGAGATGATTCGGGCGGCGGAGCCGGAGTCCGTGATGACGAGCATGAGCAGCGAACCGACGACGATGAACATCGACAGCTGCAACATCGCCCGTCCCACGAGGTTCACGACTTCGCCTCCTCCGTTTCGACCGTGAGGTCGGGATCGGGGGCGACGACGTGACAGGCCACCTCGCGGTCGTCCATGTCGATCAGCCGCGGTTCGATGGTGTCGCAGTCGCCTTGCCGGTACAGCGGACAGCGCGGGTGGAAGGTGCAGCCGGACGGCAGCGCCGTGAGGCTCGGGATGTCCACACTGCGCAGGCCGTGTTCGTGGCTCTCCCGGTGTTCGGGATCGATTTCGGGGACGGCGGCCAGAAGCGCCTTCGTGTAGGGGTGCTGCGGGTTCTCGATGACCTCGGCGGTGTCGCCGTACTCGACGACCCGGCCCAGGTACATGACCGCGATCTTGCCGCCGGTGCCGAAGTAGCGGGCGATGGCGAGGTCGTGGGTGATGAAGATGAAGCCGACGTCGAGTTCGGTGCGCAGCTTGGTCAGGGTGCGCAGCACCCCGACCCGGATCGAGACGTCCAACATGGAGGTCGCCTCGTCGGCGATGATGAGTTTCGGGTTGAGGGCCAGCGACCGGGCCACGGCGACGCGCTGCCGCTGCCCGCCCGACAGCTGGTGCGGGAACTTGGGCAGGAAGTTCTCGGCCGGGGTCAGGTCGACCTGTTCCAGCAGCCGCCCGGCCTGCTCCCAGGCGTCCTTCTTGGACTTGGCGAGGCCGTGCCGCCGCAGCGGCGCCGACAGTGCCCCGAAGATGGAGCGGATCGGGTTGAGGGACGCGTACGGGTCCTGGTGTACGAACTGGACCGCCTTGCGGAAGTCCTTCTGCCGGTCGGCGCTCATCGCCCGGGTGTCCTGGCCGTTGTACTCGACGAAGCCGTCGCTGGGTCTGGCCAGTCCGGCGGCGATGCGGGCCGTGGTGGTCTTGCCGCAGCCGGACTCGCCGACCAGGCACAGCACCTCACCGGCGCCGACCTCCAGCGACACGTCGCGCACCGCGGGCACGTCGCCGCCCTTGGTGTGGAACACCTGGGACACGCCGCGCAGCGCCATCAGGGGGGTGTCGGTCACCGTTTCGCCTCCTCGGGTTCCAGGTGCACCGTCTGCCAGCGGATGCAGGCGGCCTCGTGGTTGACGCCCCGGTCGCGTTCGGCGATCAGTTCCAGGCCGGGGTCGGTGGTCTCGCACTCGTCGATGGCGTACTCGCACCGGGCACGGAAGGTGCAGCCGGTGGGCAGGGCAGCCAGGTCCGGTGGGCTGCCGGGGATCGAGGTCGGTTCCAGTGCCGCGGCCCGTACCGGCGGCACCGCCTTGATGAGCCCGCGGGTGTAGGGGTGGCGCGGGGTCATGAAGGTGTCGCGGGTGGTCCCGGACTCGATGATGCGGCCGGCGTACATGGTCGCGACCCGGTCGGCCAGTTCGGAGGCCAGCGGCAGGTCGTGGGACACGAAGATCATCGCGAAGCCCAGTTCGGCGCGCAGTTCGTGCAGCATGTCCACGATGGCCCGCTGGGTGAGCAGGTCGAGCGCGGTGGTGGGTTCGTCGAGCACCAGCACCTGCGGTTTCAGCAGCAGGCTCAGCGCGATGAGGACGCGCTGACGCATGCCGCCCGACAGTTCGTGCGGGTAGGACGGCAGCACCCGTTTGGGTTCCAGCCGCACCGATTCCAGGGTGGCCGCGGCCCGGTCGTAGATCTCGTTCTTGGAGAACTTCTTTCCCTTGGGGGCGTGGGCCTTCATGGTGTCGGCGAACTGGTCGACGATCTTCAGCACCGGGTTGAAGGCGTTCATGGCGCCCTGGAAGACCATCGCGACCTCGCTCCAGCGCCACTGCCGCAGCCGGTCGGTGCTCAGGTCCAGGACGTCGTAGGTCTTGCCGTTCGGGTCGCGGTAGGTCACCGAGCCGCTGGGGATGCGTCCCAGTTTGGGAAGCAGCCGCATCAGCCCGAGCGCCAGTGTGGACTTGCCGCAGCCGGACTCGCCGACCAGCGCCAGCGACTGGTGCGGGTACAGGTCGAAGTCGACGCCCCGGATGGCGTTGACGGTGCGCCCGGCGCCGGTGCGGTAGTCGATGCGCAGGTCGCGGACCGACAGCAGCGGCTTGGCGGTGTCTTCGTCGTTCATTTCAGCCCTACCCTTCCGAAAGCCTCGGGTTGAAAACCTCCTCGAGGGAGCGGGTCAGCATGATCAGGCCCAGTTGCAGCAGCGCGATCAGCGCCACCGGCCCCATCATGAACATCACGCCCTCGGTCAGGGAGAACGCGTCGAAGACCCAGGCCTTGTTGATCATGATTCCCCAGTTGGCGCCAGAGAGTGGTGCCAGACCGAGGACGTAGAGACCGACCAGGGCGTAGACGGCGTCGGTGACGGCGATAATGAAGTTGATGAGCACGAATCCGGCCATGTTGGGCACGATCTCGGAGAACACGATCCGGGCGGTG
This sequence comes from Stackebrandtia nassauensis DSM 44728, assembly GCF_000024545.1. Taxonomy (GTDB): domain Bacteria; phylum Actinomycetota; class Actinomycetes; order Mycobacteriales; family Micromonosporaceae; genus Stackebrandtia; species Stackebrandtia nassauensis. Next base: position 1,218,144 of record NC_013947.1, on the reverse strand, counting down.
CCCAGGTCGAGCAGTTTCGCGGCCTCGACGAACTCGCGTTCCTTGAGTGTCAGCACCTGGGCCCGGATCGAGCGCATCAGGATCGGCCACGACAGCGTTCCGATGAGGATCGCCACCACCGTCGGCGAGGACAGCTGGAAGAACGCGCCCAGCACCGCCAGCAGCACGATCTGCGGCACCGTCATGACGATGTCGGTGGCCTGCAACAGGATCCGGTCGACCCGGCCGCGCAGGTAGGCGGCGAGCGCCCCCAGCACCACGGCGATGGTGGTGGAGATGGCCGCGGCCAGGAAGCCGACGTACACGACCGTGCCACCGCCGGACAGCAGCTGGTCGAAGACGTCCTTACCCGCGTAGTCGGTGCCCAGCCAGTGTTCGGCGCTGGGTCCGGCCCAGGTGTTCTGGGCGTCCTGGGAGATCTTGCCGACGAACATCGGGCCGAACACGGCGATGAACACGATGAAGCCGACGATGACGAACCCGGCGACGCCGACCTTGTTGCGGGTCAGCCGGTACAGCATGCCCTGGCTGGCCACCGCGGGTTTGGGAGTCAACGCGGTCAACGCTCGACCTCCTTTCCGGACGTACGGATGCGGGGATCAAGCACTCCGTAGGTGAGGTCGGCGACCAGGTTGGAGAAGATCACCGTCATGGTGATGATCAGCAGGATGCCCTGGGTCAGCGCGTAGTCGCGGGTGTTGATGGCGTTGTAGAGGGTGATGCCGACGCCTTCGTAGTCGAAGATCAGCTCGACGAAGATCGCGCCGCCGACGACGAACCCGGCCTTGGTGGCGATCTGCGCGACCACCGGCAGTACCGCGTTGCGGCCCACGTAGCTGGATCCGATGCGACGGCCGCCGAGACCGCGGGCCCGGGCGACCATGACGTAGTCCTCGCCGAGCACCTGGGTGGTGGAGGCCTTCATCAGCAGCGCCCAGGTTCCGGCGGTGGTGATGAAGTAGGTGAAGACCGGCAGGATCGCGTGGTACAGGGCGTCGCCGAGGAACTCGGGACTGAAGGAGGGCTCCACACCGGGGGTGACGGTGCCGCGCATGTCGGCGTAGTCGAACAGGCCCAGCTGGGTGGCGCCGACGGTGACGATGATGAGCGCGACCAGATAGTTGGGGATGGCGTGCATCGTCGATCCCAGTGCCGAGGCGGTGTGGTCCAGGATTCCGCCGCGACGGTATGCCATTGCCATGCCGAGTAGCAATCCGGCGATGACCGCGAGCAGCAGCGCCAAACCGACGCTAAACAATGTCCAGGGTAGATGGTCGGCTATTTTCTCGGTGACCGGTATCTGTGACAGGGTGGTGCCGAAATCCAATCGGCATACTCCCCACAGGTAATCGAGATACTGCTGCCATATGGGGGTATTGGGATCGAAGGTGTAGAGGCTGGCGGCAGCGGCGGCGGCCGTCTCATAGTCCATGCCCTCGGCGGTGAGCTTCGATATATAGGTGCTGACCGGGTTTCCCGGCAGCAGCCGGACCATGAAGAACACTCCGGTCACGACCACCCAGACGGTGAAGACGGCGCGGCCGATGCGACGCAGTACGTAGCTGTCACGCAGCCTGAACAGCAGTCTTCCCACGGGGGTTCGGCGGAATCCGTCCAGTCTGGGCGGTCGGGCCCGTGGCGGCTGTTTGATCTTTGTCTGGGTCATCCCACCTCTCCCGGGGGCGTTCGGTGACCTGGGTCTCGTGGCCATGAACATACAAGAAGGTAAAGGGCTTTAGAAGGGGCCGAACATCACGAATCAGCAACGACCAACTGCCGTTCAGCTCGACTTTCCTTGCCAGTTAACAATTCCTCACTTAAATCCGGACATGCGAACATCTAAGTTCCTTAATAGTTTATGCGCCGCTTTATGGATTCCCCGCAACCAAAATCCGGCATCGGACGCGAATCGACGCCGTGATGATCATTATGAACAAATGGCCTGCGCGATTCCAATCAATTCGCGCAGGCCATTTGTGTGTTGCCTCAGGCCTCGCCGAGATCCTCGACGGTGAAGTTGTCGAGCACGAACTCCAGCTGGTCGTCGTTGCCCGGCAAGCGCTTGAGACCGACGAAGTAATCGCCCTCGTCACCCACCGTGAACTCCTGGACGAAGGCCGTCGGATCGGTCTTCTTGTCCATCGTGGTGACCTCCAGTTCCTTGACGCCCTCGGCGGTGTCGGCGCCCAACAGCCAGCCGTAACTGTCGGCCGTCTCGGACTCGTAGTCGAAACTCACCCGGTACTTGTGGCCCGGCTTGAACTCCACCGTGGCCGCCGAGGTCCGGTATGCCGTCTGCGCCTTGTACTCGAAGGCCTTCATGCTCCAGTCGCCGTCGATGACGTCGTCGATGACCTTTCCGTTCCAGCCCTTCTGTGTGTACGGCGCGTGCTTTTGCGACAGGTGCGAGTTGGCGTCACTGGCGTTGGCGTCCTGCCCCCGCAGGAACGGGCCCCAGCCCGCGTCCACGCTCTCGAAGTCCCAGAACACGTTGCCGTCGTCGTCCACCGGCCGTTCGGCCTCGGCGATGCGGACATCGTCGAACACCACCTCGCCGTCCCCGGCCTCGGCGTCGAGCGACAGCTTTGCTCGGCTTCCTTCTGTCACGGTGAAGAAGGTGCGCAGCCGCTGCGACTTCGTGCCGTGCTTCTCGTCGGAGTTGTTGGTGTTGACCAGGGTGGAGCGGTCGATGGTGGCCGACTCGGTCTGGCCGTCGACCTCGACGCTCAACCCCGAGGTGCGGCTGGCGCCGTCGGTGACCTCGACGTTGGCCGAGGCCGCGTAGGTGCCCGGTTCCAGCTCGCGGGTCTCCTGCGAGATCGAGGCGGCGTCCTTTCCGTCCACGATGGCCTCGTACTGGCCCAGGTCGTTGCGCTTCACCGAGGCCTTGCCGGTGACGTCCCAGTTGCGGTCGAAGTCGCCGGAGTTGAACCCCGGGTCCGACAGCGCGGTGCCCTCGCCGTACTCGGCGTCGGCGAATCCGGCGGAGTCCCCGGCGTCGACGACGTAGGGCACGCCCTTCTTCGCGTCGATGGTCACCTGGCCGTCGACGACCTTCACCGAGTCGGCCTTCTCGCGCCCGGCGTCGGTCAGCTCGTACACGTCGACCTCACCGGAGTCCGCGATCGCCGGGTCCAGCGCGAAGGTGGACTTGCCGCCCTTCGCGTTGAAGTGGTACGCCTTGGCCTCGTCCTCCTGGCCGGGCCACGGCAGCAGGTAGGCGCCGTCGGAATAGACGGTGCCGTAGTCGGTGGCGATGGTGCGCGACTCTTCCGATCCGCTGACCTTCGTGCCGTCGGCCAGGGTGATGGATTCGGTGCCCCAGTTGGTGATCGGGGCGCGCTGCAGGAACTTCGTCGGCAGGTTGAACTCGAAGATGTTGTTGAGGAACTTCGGGTAGTCGGTCTCGCCGGTCCACCCCTCGAAGTCGGACATCTTGGAACCGCCCAAAAGGTCGTGCGGCACGTAGACGTCCTTGGTGTGGTTGCCCACGAACCGCAGGATGTGCGAGTTGATGCCACGGCTGGTGTCGGGACCGTAGTCGGGGTCGTTGGCCCAGTGCGACCAGATCTGGTTCGACGGCAACCGGTGCGACCATTCGCTGGCCACCGCCAGCCCCTGCTCGTTGAGGCGGCGGGACAGGCTGTCGGCCAGCCAGCCCCGGCTGTAGTACACGTCGATGTAGACGAAGTCCAGCATGCCCCGGGTCTCCTCGTCGAGCTGACCGAACCGGTCCATGATGGCGCCGGAGGTCAGGTCGGGACGCTGGTTGATGTAGTACGACTGGTCCATCCAGGCCCAGCCCTTCTTGGAGGCGTCCACGAAGTCGTCGGAGAACGAGTTGGCCTCCGGATAGGACTCGGTGGCGTTGACGTGCACGCCGAACTCGGCGTTGTACTCGTCCCCGGCGGACAGCAGCTTGTTGAGGTCGTCCAGGCCCCCGGCGCGGCGGTTGTAGTTGCCGCCGTAGTCGGAGTGCGCGGCGTCGTGGCCCTCGGAGCCGTAGCCCTTCAGCAGTACGAACTGGCCCAGACCGTCGGTGGCCTGCGCGATCCGTTTGGTGTCGTCGAGGGTCTTGGTGAACGGGTGCGTCGCCAGCGAGGCGATGTTGAACGGGATCCTCGGCACCACCCGGTACGGGGTCTCCTCGGCGCCGACCGGGGTCGGCATCAGTTCCCGCACCGCGATACCGGCGTCCTGCCAGTCGGTCTTGTCGTCGGCGTTGCGGTCCGTCGTGATGACGATCGACGTCTTGGGCAGCGGCTCGGTGTCACCGGCCCCGGCGCCCTTGCCGCGGTAGGTCCACTCACCGCTCCACAGGCCGACCTCCATGCCGTCGTCACCGGAGCGCGCCTGGCGCAGCACCCGGCCGTTCTCGGCGGAGTCCTTGTCCTTGCCGGGCTCGTCGGTGACGGCGTTGGTCTCGATGGCCGCGGCCAGACCGTTGGCGGCGGCGAAGGTGTAGTTGGAGCCCAGCGGTTTCTCGTCGGCGGGGGTGTCGGCCGCGACCGAGTAGATCTTGTCGTCCACCTTGGACGCGTCCACCTCCAGCCGGGCCGCCGCGATCTGGTTGTCCTTGTCGGATTCGGTGACGGTGACCAGTCGGTGGCCGGGGATCGCGATGGTGTTGAGGGTGAACCCGGCCGCTTCGGCGATGTCGGTGACCGCGAAGGTCACCACGGACTCCTCGACGCTGAGCCGGGTCGTCACGACCGTGCCGCCCGCGTCGGGGAACTCCAGGGTGTAGTCGACACCGTTCGCGGCGGGTTCGCTGGTGACCGTTGGTTTGTGTTCTTTTCCGTTGAGCAGCACCGTTTCCAGGGTCTCGTCGTTGCCGCCCAGTCGGGCGCCGCTGGCCTTGTCGGTATAGGAGACGACCTGCGGGAAGTCGCCGTCCACTTCCACGGTCAGGGTGTCGGATGCGATGGTCGGGGCGTCCGCGGCCTGCGCCGGGGCGGCCGGGAAGGTCAGTGCGACGGTGGACAGTCCGGCAAGCGCCGTCATCCACCATCGGCGGGCAGGTGGCCTCACCGTTGGCTCCTTAGGGATAAGCGTTCGAATGCCTGGGGGCAGACATTTTCGCCAACGTAGCCAAGCCTTCAAACAAAAGTCAACGGTTGTGATCACCGATCGCGCATTCGCCGCAAGCGACCTGCGTATTGCTGCGAGATTGGCGCTCAGTCGAGCGCGGCGGTGAACTCCTTCAGCTCCCGCGACGCGGCGTCCCCGACCACCGCGATGGTCATGTCGTCGTCAGTGGACACGAAGGCGCTGTGTCCGTCGGCGGTCGTGTAGGTCTGCCACTCCCGTCCGGCGACCTCGGTCGAACCGGTCTTGGTCGGGCTCTCCTCCCCCAGCGCCGCGTCGATGACCGCGTCGGGTTTCGCGTCGCTCTCCACCAGCTGCAAGCCCGCCTCGTCCGGGGTCAGGTACCCGATCCGCAACGTCACGGCGCCCTTCTCCTCGTCGACGCTGTGGCTGATCGGCACCCAGTCGCCGGACAGTCCGTCCGGCTCGACGACCGGCAGCCCGGCCCGTTCGGCCTCGCCGACGGTCTCGCTGAAGTCCACCGGATTGACGTCCTGATCGCCCATGAGGAACCGCCAGCCGACGAAGATCAGTCCGATCGGCACCAGCAGGATCGCCAGCGAGATGATCATGTCCCGGGGGCGTCGCGCGGTGAGGCGACCGCGTTTGGGCGCGGGTCCTGCTTCGGTGCTCATGCTCCGATTTTCGCCGATGGACGCGTAACACAGCCCACCGACCCTGTTCATGGTGACGACACCGGTGTTTGCCAAGATGCGCGAAGCACACACGAACGGTCAGGCAGTGCTTCCTGAAAGGCAGTGGTACGTATGTCCGTCCGCAAAACCGAAGAACTCGACCGCAACCTCGGCCTGGATCTGGTGCGGGTCACCGAGGCCGCCGCGATGGCCGCCGGACGCTGGGTGGGGCGCGGCGACAAGGAGGGCGGCGACGGGGCCGCCGTGGACGCGATGCGTCAGCTCATCAACTCGGTGCCGATGCGCGGCACCGTCGTCATCGGCGAGGGCGAGAAGGACAACGCCCCGATGCTCTACAACGGAGAGTCGGTGGGCGACGGCACCGGCGCGGGCGTCGACGTCGCCGTCGACCCGATCGACGGCACCACCCTGATGGCCAAGGGCATGCCCAACGCGCTGGCGGTGCTGGCCGTGGCCGAACGCGGCGCCATGTTCGACCCCTCGGCGGTGTTCTACATGGAGAAACTGGCCGTCGGCCCCGAATGCGCCGACGTCATCGACATCACCGCCCCCACGCATGAGAACCTGCGCCGCATCGCCAAGGCCAAGCATTCGGCGGTCTCGGACGTGACCGTGTGCGTCCTGGACCGGCCCCGCCACGAGACCCTGGTGCGGGAGATCCGCGAGACCGGCGCCCGGATCCGGTTCATCTCCGACGGCGACGTCGCCGGTGCCATCTCCGCGGCCCGCGAGGCCAGCGACGTCGACGTCCTGATGGGCATCGGCGGCACCCCCGAGGGCATCATCACCGCGGTGGCGCTGCACTGTCTGGGCGGCGCCATGCAGGCCCGGCTGTGGCCCAAGGACGACGCCGAACGGGTCAAGGCGACCGACGCCGGTCACGACCTGGGCCGGGTGCTGGAACTGGGCGACCTGGTGACCGGCGAGAACATGTTCTTCTGCGCCACCGGCGTCACCTCCGGCGACCTGCTGCGCGGGGTGCGCTACCAGCGCGGCGGCGCCTACACGCAGTCCATCGTGATGCGGTCCAAGTCCGGGACGACGCGGGTCATCGACTCGTTCCACCGGCTGGAGAAGCTGCGCAACTACTCCATGGTGGACTTCGACTGAATCCCGCTGGAGCCGTGAGAAGCTCGGCCGCGCCATCGGCGCGGCCGAGCCCGGCTAACAAGATCGACACGTGTACGTGGTTGGTGTGGTCGGAGTTGGGATCTCCGGTACCGCCGCCGTCGTAGGCGTGCCAGCCGCCCCGCAGCGGATTCCAGATCATGTTGTACCAGATGACGACCCGGACACCCAGGGCGTCGGCGTTCTGGACGAACCAGTCGGCGGTGTGGTCGCCGTAGGTCTTGGCGTCCCCGCTGGCGGCGGCCCCGTTGGAGCCGACCGTGAAGTCGCAGGCCTTGCCCTCGTTGTGGTCACCACCGTCCTCATAGGGGCGATAGCACGAGGTCTTCTTGTTGTAGCCCACGATGACCGCCTGCTCCAGGGCGTGTTCCATCCGCGGCGAGATGCAGCCGCCGGTGGTCGGATCGTCCTGGGTACAGCCCTCGTCCGGCCAGGAGCCGTCGGAGTTGCGCGGCGCCGCTTCGGCCGGTGGAGCGCTGCTGGCGGCGGGCCCGGTGACGGCGTCCCCGCCTCCGGCGGCCACGTCCCGGGCCGCCTTGTCACGCAGGTCCTTCATCTTCTTCTCGGCCTTCTCGCCCTTGTCGATCTCGTCGTCGAGTGATTCCTCCTCGGCGGCGAGGTCCTCCTTGGCGTTGACGAGCTGGCTGAGTTTGCGACCCGACTGTTCGCCCAGGTAACTGGTCATCGCGATGGTGTCGACGGCCGTGTCGGGGTCACCCGCCGACAGGATCTCCACCGCCGGTGGCAGGCCGCCGCTCTTGTAGGCGGCGGCCGCGAACTCGTTGACCTCGACCTTCAGACGCTTGACGTCCTTCTTGGTGTCGGCGATGTCCTTCTTGATGGTCTTCTTGCGGCCCTTGGACTTGGCGAGGTCCTGTTTGGCTTCCTGATACTCGTCGATGGCCTTGTCGAGCTTCTTGTTGACGTTGCCCTCCTTCGCCACCGCCTCAGCGGGGGCGACGAAGACGCTCAACACCAGAGCGCATAGCCCGACCATCACCAGCGACAGTATTCGGCGACGCACGGAAGGGTTGGTCACGGTTGTTCTTTCTTGGTAGTCCGCCTACAGAGTCATAAGTTCACCGAAAGATGGACGTGGTCGGTGTGATCCTGGGACGGATTACCGGTGTGACCACTGGAGTAGTTACCCCAGCCGGTGCCCTCCATCCAGATCTGATTGTCCCAGATGACGTAGTAGACGCCCAGTGCGTCGGCGTTGTTGACGAACCATCCGGCGAGGTTGTCGCCGTAGGTCTGGTCGCCGCCGGTGGCGTCGGAGCCGAAGCCGCCCTCGGACGCGGCGAAGTCGCAGGCGCGTCCCTTGCCGTGTTCGCCGGAGTCCTGGTTGCGGAAGCACTTCGTGTAACGGGTGTATCCGGCGTCCTGGGCCTCGTTGTAGGCGTGCAGCAGCGTCGGGGTGACACAGCCGCCGGTGCCGGTGGGGTCGGTCTCGGAACAGCTGCCGCCACCGCCGGGGCCCTGCCCAGCCGCGCCGCCGCTGCCGTTGGACGGACCGCCGTTGATCTCGTCGATCTGGTCCTTGAGGCTGTCCTGTGCCTTCTTCTTTTTCTTGACGGCCTTCTTGGCCTTTTCGATCTCGTCGTCGAGGGCGTCCTTGTCGGCCTCGAGTTCCTCCGCCGCGGCGAGGAAGTCCTCGAGCTCGTCGGCGGCGTCCTCACCCAGGAAGCTCATGGTGGAGAGGCTGCGCACGGCTTCCTGCGGGGAGCCGGACGTCAGGATGGCCGTGGCGGTCGGCAGCCCACCGCTGAGGTAGGCGGCCTGAGCGAAGTCGTTGATCTCGTCGGTGAGCTCCTCGACCTTCTTCTCGCCGTCCTTGATGTCCTTCTTCAGCTTCTTCTGCTTCTTCTCGGCGTCCTTGAGGTCCTTCTTGGCGTCCTTGTACGCCTCGGCGGCTTTCTCGAGCTTCTTCTCCAGCTTGTGGACCTCGTCCTCGGCATACGCGGGCGACGACATCGGCACGAGAAGAAGCGAGACCGCCGCGGCGATCGCGACTATCAGCGCGCTGCGGACAGAACGTCTCGTCAAGATTCCAAATTCTTTCGTCTCGTCCGCCTACCGGGTTAGCTGTCGGGTTCGGGCGCAAGACTGCCCTACCGCATGGTTGGCGCGGATTCACCCCATTCCTCGCTGGCGGCGAGGCGGTTGGGTCCCCGGCTCACCCGGCCTCGGGTGACTCGGCGGTGAACCGTCGTGTCCGCCGTTTCGCGGCGCGACAATGGGGCGACGATTCCAGGCCACGATAGCGGGTATGCGCCACGCGGACAAGATGGTGATCACGAATCGACAACAATACTCCCTGTACTGATTACGCGACGTCACTACCAGGGGATTCGCTCGTTGCTCAGAACTTCAGCCAGGTGCCCTCCAGGGGCTGCTGCTCGACACCGGGACGGGACCAGTCGCAGACACCGTGCGGGAAGACCCGTTCGGCGCGGTCGCGTTGCCGGGCGGTCAGTCTCGCCCCCACTTTCGTATCGCCCAGATCGACGACCTGGCATTTGACGATGTCATTGGCCAGCGGCCCGCCGGCGACCAAACGTGGAGTTGGCCACACCGGATACAGCTCGGCACAACGGGAACCGCTGGTGTCCGGACGCTGCTTCTCCCAGATACGTTGCGGCGCATCGCCTTTGGTCCAGCACGAATCGGAAAGCCACTGCGGCCGGTTGCGCGCGATCCGGTCCAGCCGCGAATCGGCGGGGTCGGAGTCGGCGGCCGTGGCGGTCACCCACGCGTCCAGCTCCGACAGCGCCCGCCCGGCCACGGTCGCCGGATCGGTGTTGAAGCCGCCGTGGCCGCGTTCCTCGGTCAACATCACGTGGTTGTCGGTGCGCCCGTTGGCCTCCCGCAACCGCTCCCGGGTGGCGAAGCCGTGGACCCGCAGATGGATGTCGCCGCCGGAGGCGTCGTCCTGGTAGTCGCGGTAGTCCACGATGGGTATTCGCGACAGGCCGCCGCCCCCGTTGAGCAGCCGCCCGGTGCGATAGGCGATCGCGGTGGCCTCCAGGTCGGCCTCGGTGCGCTCGGGAATCAGGTTCGCGTCGGCGTCGAAGCCGCCGATGCGGTCGTTGAGATCGAGGAAGTCGTCCACCGAGATGTCGCCGCGCGTCAATGCCCTGAGGCCGTAGGGAATCCCGACGTTGTCCAACGGCCGCCGGGGAGCGTTGCCGGACTCGTCCCAGCCGTACACGTTGACGGTGTGGGAGTACACGTCACAGCGGGCCCCGTCCGGGTTGTCCTGCGGGTGGTACCGCAACTCCACCGGAAGCTGCGCGGGACAGAACACCCTTGGATCGATACGACGCCCCGCCGAGGCCAGGTTCGGCAGTGTCTTCCACACCCCGAAACCCGAGATGGCCTTCTGCTGCTCCTCGGTGAACCGCCCCGGCGCGGTCTCCGTGAAGTACCGGTGCAGCAGCCACGCGTCGGTGATGGTGTGGATGGTAGCGAAACCCACCTCCGGGAAACTGGCCCCGACCAGGATCCCGTCCACAAGGCCCGGATAGTTGTCGCCGATCTGGTGCGACTGGTACGCGCCACCCGAAGCCCCGTGCCCCAGGGTGAACGCCGGACGACCGTAGCTCTCGACGAACCGCTCCTTGACCATCGACATCGACTCGGCGGCCAGCAGATCGTTGCAGCTGTTGCCGAAGACGTTCAACGTCGACGACGCCACCGCGTACCCCCGCGACAGCAGGCCATGGTCGACGACCCCGGCCGTGGCCCGTCCCTGGATGTACCACCCACGCGGGCAACCGCCGCCGAACTTGTACACCAGGCGCTCGTTCCACCCGTCCGGCCGGGTCCACGGATCCGGCTCGGGCGTTTGTGGATCGTGCAGGATCGAGGTCTCGTAGATGCCCCGGTCCCGGGTCCCGGTCTCGACCCGGACGATGTACGGCACGTTCTCGCCGGTGCTGGTCGTCGTGTACGCCAGGTCCTTGGGCCGAGTCACGTCCGGCGGCAGCGCCCGGAACTCCCCGTGCACGTTGCGATACACGTAGTCCACTCTGGTCTTGACCGAGCAGTCCGCATCGATCGGCTCCCCCAGGGTGCCGCCGACGGCGAGCTTGAAATGCGCGGTGTCACAGATGAACGGCTTCTGGTGCGGCCCCGAGAAGATCGGCCCCACGGCGGGATGGTTCGTCACCACCAGCCGGTCCGGCCTGCCGCTGTCGTCGGCGGCCTCGGCGGTGATCGTGCTGTCCCCTTCGGGCAGACCCGTCACCAGCGCCTCCAGCCGATTCGGCCGGTCACCCTCCCGCAGCTTCCCGGTGATGTCCTCCCCGTCCACGTCCACCCGAACCTGTCGCGGCTCTACACCCTTGACGGTGACCCGGATCAGGGCGTCACCCCCGGATACCACGTCGGCCCGAGACGACAGCACCGACAACTTCAACCGGGGCCCCGCCGCGCTGGCCGGAGTCGCCACCGCGAACGTCCCGACGATCATCACGGCGACCAGCGCGACCACCGCGCCCACCGATCGCCCCTGCCGCGAAGTAAGTCTGCTCATCGGGCCCGCCTCTCGGCCGCGCCCGACACGCATTGTCGCGACCGGGCTACATATAGAAGGATGCGAATCTTACCCATAATCCCCCCATATTCGCTCAAGTTGATCGCGTACCCTCCCCCAATGAAGTACCCCGCCCTGATCGACCGCCTCACCGCCGCTTTCAGCGCCGAGCCAAGGGTTCTGGGTGTTTTCCTCATCGGCAGCCGCGGTCGCGGCACCGCCGACGACCACAGCGACGTCGACCTGCTCCTGTGCGCCGAACCCGAGCACCACACTGGACTGTGCGACGACATGCCACAGCTGGTCGCCGAGGCCACCGAGACCGTCCACTCGCAACGCGTCGGCACCCTCCCGGTCTTCACCTACATCGCCGCTGGCTGGCTGCGCTTCGACATCTCCGTCGCCAGCCCCGCCGAGCTCATGCTCCGCGCTCCCGAGAATCTCACCGTCCTGTTCGACCGCACCTCGCTCACCGAAACGATCACCGGCACGCCGGTCCCGGTGGAACCCGACGCGGCCACGGTCGAGGCGATGACCCGCGAGTTCCTGCGCGTCCTGGGCCTGCTCCCCGTCGTCCTGGGCCGCGGCGAACACGCCCTCGGCGTGGCCGGATTCGGCCTCCTGCACGGCATGCTGGTCCAGGCTCTCCGCCTCACCGCCCGCGTCGTCGACCCCGGCGGCGTGCTGAGCCTCAAACACCTCATCCCCGAGGACGTCTACCAACGCCTGGAAGAGATCCCCGCCGTCGAAGCCGAACCGGCGTCCCTCATCGACGCCCACCTGGCCTGCGCGCGCCTGTTCCTGCCCACGGCCCACCGTCTCCACGAGAAGACCGGCGCCGACTGGCCCACGGCCATGGCCGAAGCCCTCGAAACCCACCTGCGCAAGACGGTCGACGAACGCTTCGCCGCCCTCACCACCTGGCGCTGAGGGCTACTTCGCGATCAGGACCACCATGCTGCGGCCGTTGACGCCGTAGGTGGCGCCGTCCAGCTTCTCCTCGCTGCCCGGCTTGGCCACCTGTCCCGGGCCCTCGGCGAAGGACGCGGTGTCGGTGACCCGGTGCCAGGTCTTGCCCTGCGGTGGGTCGGGCAGCGTGAAGTCGACCTTGCCGGACCAGCCGTTGTATCCGATGTAGATCGCGTCGTACGGGTCGCCGAACTCGGTCCCGTCCAGCCGCCAGCCCAGCGCGTGGTTGTCGGCGCTGTCGAAGTACCCGGCGTCCGGCTTCGCACCGGCCGGGGTGAACCAGTCCAGGTCGGCCATGCCGTTGCCGTTGCCGTCCGACCCGGAATAGAAGTCATCCGGACGCAGTGCGGGGTGAGCCGAACGGAAGTCCAGCATCCCGGCCGTGAAGTCCCCGAACGCGCTTTGGTCCGCGTCCGGGGAATGGTTGAGCCAGTTGGCCTCGGAGTCCAGGTTGTACGGGTTGTTGTTGCACCGCACCGAACGCAGGTGTTCGTCGCCGCCGGTCATCATCGGGGTTCCCGCCGAGGTCAGCAGCGACGCCATGCCGGTGCGCGCGGCCTGGCGCTGGGCGGCGGCATCGCCGCCGTGGTCCCACGACAGGTTGTTGTCACTGCCGCCGTCGGAGGGGCCGTAGGGCCAGGACTGTCCGTTGTCCTTGTCGTTACAGGAATACAGGTCCTTCAGCGTGAACCCGTCGTGGGCGACGGTGAAGTTCACCGACGCCGAGGGTTTGCGGCCGTCGTCGCCGTACAGGTCAGACGATCCCGCGATCCGGGTCGCCAGCTGGCCCGGCGTCACCTTCTCGACGCCGAGCTTGTTCTGGTCGGCGCGCCAGGTGTCGCGGTACTTGTCGTTCCACTCCGACCAGCCCTTCGGGAAGTTCCCGACCTGGTAGGTACCGTCGCCAATGGCCCAGGGCTCGGCGATCCAGTCGGTCCCCGCCCCGCCGTCGGCCGGACGGGCGGGCATGGCGTCGGTGATCGCGTTGAGCGCGGTGTCGGGGTTGTCGCGCTCGTACTTGAAGCAGCCGTGCTGGCAGGTGTTGCCCAGCACCGACGCGAGGTCGTGCCGGAAGCCGTCCACGCCAAGGGTTTCGCGCCAGTACCTCAGGGAGTCCACGATGACGCCCTTGGCCGCCGGGTTGAAGGTGTTGAAGTTCCCGCCCACGCCGGTGTTGTCCCACGAGCCCTGCTTGTCAGCGGTCAGCGAGTAGTAGCTCGGGTTGTCCAGTCCCCGGTAGGACAACAGGTTGTAGGTGTTCTTGTCGCCGCTTTCCCACGCGTATCCCTCGCCGGTGTGGTTGTAGACGACGTCGACGAACACCTTCAGGCCCGCGTCGTGGAACGCCTTCACCATCCGCTTGAACTCCGCCGTCGGGCCGCCGGGGCTCTTGTTACTGGCGTAGCGGCGATCCGGGGCGAAGAAGTTGAGACTCTGGTAGCCCCAGTAGTTGTCGCCCTCGGTGCTGTCGGCTGTGGCGTCGTTCTGGTCGTTGGGTCCCTCGGCCAACGGCAGGAACTCCACCGCCGTGACCCCCAGTTCGGCCAGCTCGGCGGCCTTGCGGGCCGCCCCGGCGTAGGTCCCGCGCTCACCTTCCGGGACGTCGGGATCGTTCTTCGTCAAGCCGCGCAGGTGAACCTCGTAGACGACGTCGTCCTTCAGCGGGCGCGTCGGCGCCGAACCGGTGTCACCACCGGCGTCGGCCAGCACGATCCCCTTCGGAGCGACCTTCCCGCTGTCCTTGACCCGATGTTCCGGCCCGGACGCGTAGACGCCCTCGTCGGTCATGCCGTCCCGCAACGGATCATGACTCACCTCGGTCGTATACGGGTCGAGCAGCAGCTTGTTCGGGTTGAAGCGATTGCCGTCGGCGTCGACGTCGCTGCCGAAACCCGCCTCGCTGCCGGGTTTCCACGACTCGTCGAACGTCCAGTTCGGACCCCAGGCGCGGTAGCCGTAGTAGACGTCCCCGGTGATACCCGCCTCGTTGAGGTCGGCGACCGACACCGAACCGGAGTACACGTCGGACGCCTCGGTCAGGGAGACCTTCAGGTTCTCGTCCGCGCCTTCGGCTTTGGCGTACAGGTACACGTCCATCCGGGTGGCCGCCGCCGAGTGCACGGCGAAGGTGATGTTCTGCCCCGAATCGTCATAGTGCGCGCCCAGCGGCGGAGCGGCCTCGGCCTGGGCACTGGAGGCGACCAGCAACCCGGCGGCGGTGACCAGACAGGCGGCCAGAGTTGTTATCAGGCGCGGTTTCGCGGACATGACGTCCTCCGGGGCTAGGCGCTTACGAAAGTTCTTGCGCTATCAACGCAAGAACCTTCTGTTTCCCGCAATTCAAGGGGCCAAGCCCATAAACGACGCATAAGCCGGTTTCATGGGACACGTGTCCCAGGTGCGCGCGACAATCACCGCATGACCGACGACCCGATCGAGCGACTGCGTCCACTGTGTCTCGCGTTGCCGGAGGCCACCGAGCGGCCCAGCCACGGGGAGCCCGCGTGGTTCGTCCGGGACAAGAAGCTGTTCGTCATGGCCGCCCAGCATCACCACGACGATCGGCTCGGTTTCTGGTGCGCCGCAGCGCCCGGGGAGGCCGCCGCTTTGGTCGCCGGGGATCCGCGGCGGTTCTTCATCCCGCCGTATGTGGGACATCGGGGGTGGCTGGGGGTCTACCTCGACGTCGACGGCGTGGATTGGGACGAGATCGCCGAGATCGTCACCGATGCCTATCGTCACGTCGCCCCAAAGAGACTCGTCGCTCTTCTGGAGGATTAGTGCGGCGTCTTGGCATGGCGTTGAAGGAAAGTGGCCCACCCCTCGCTTAGGGTGACGCGCGACCCTGGCGCGTATCCCGAGGAGTGACATGACTTCTGAGCAGCCGTTCACACTGCCCAACTTCTACATGCCCTACCCGGCACGGTTGAACCCGAACCTTGCCGGCGCCCGCGGTCACACGATGGCGTGGGCCAAGGACATGGGGATGCTCGACTCCCCGTCCGCCGGTGGCGGGTTGATATGGGACGAGGCCGAACTGGCGCGGCACGACTATGGACTGTTGTGCGCCTACACGCATCCCGACTGCGATCAGGCGATGCTGGATCTGATCACCGACTGGTACGTGTGGGTGTTCTTCTTCGACGACCACTTCCTGGAGCAGTTCAAGCGCACCCGCGACACCGTGGGCGCCAAGGAGTACCTGGACCGGCTGCACCTGTTCATGCCCGTGTCGGGCCAGGAGCTGCCGGAGCCGACCAACCCGGTCGAGAAGGGACTGGCGGACCTGTGGCAGCGCACCGCGCCGCATCGGTCCGAGGACTGGAAGCAGCGGTTCTCCGTCAGCACCCGCAACCTGCTGATGGAGTCGCTGTGGGAACTGTCCAATATCACCACCGGCCGGGTGGCGAACCCGATCGAGTACGTGGAGATGCGGCGCAAGGTCGGCGGGGCGCCGTGGTCGGCGAACCTCATCGAGCACGCCGTGAACGCCGAGGTGCCAGCGCGACTGGCGCCCACCCGGCCGTTGCGGGTACTGCGGGACACCTTCTCCG
The DNA here is from genome assembly GCF_000024545.1 of Stackebrandtia nassauensis DSM 44728. GTDB lineage: Bacteria > Actinomycetota > Actinomycetes > Mycobacteriales > Micromonosporaceae > Stackebrandtia > Stackebrandtia nassauensis. The sequence continues at coordinate 1,202,212 of NC_013947.1, read as the reverse complement.
ACGCGGTGCACCTGCGCAACGACCTGTTCTCGTACCAGCGGGAGGTGCAGGACGAGGGCGAGAACGCCAACGCCGTCCTGGTGTTCGAGAAGTTCCTGGGACGGTCCACTCAGGAGTCAGCGGATCTGGTCAACGAGCTGTTGACCTCGCGGCTGCACCAGTTCGAGTCGACGGCGCTGACCGAGATGCCGCTACTGGTGGCCGCCAAGGGGGTCACACCGGACCAGCAGGCCGCGGTGGCCGCCTACGTGAAGGGCTTGCAGGACTGGCAGTCGGGCGGGCACGAGTGGCATATGCGCTCCAGCCGGTACATGAACGAGTCGGCCCGCGCGGTGCCGTTGGGGCCCATGGGTTTGGGGGCTGACAGTCTGCGGGCCGGGGTGTCGGGCCTGGGCAACCACAGCAGAGTGCCGTTCCAGAAGGTCGGCAAGCAGCGGCTGCCCGACATGTACATGCCGTTCCAGGTGCAGCTGAACCCGGCGCTTGACGCGGCCCGGGAGCACAATGTGGAGTGGTCGCGCGAGATGGGTTTCCTGTCGCCGATCCCCGGGGTTCCGGGTCCGGGTGTGTGGAACGAGCGCCAGATCCGGGTCTTCGACCTGGCGCTGTGCGCGGCGGGCATCGACCCCGACGGCACCCCCGAGGAACTCGAACTGTCGGCGGACTGGCTGGCCTGGGGCACCTACGGGGATGACCTGTACCCCACGGTCTACGGCCGTGCCAAGGACCTGGCGGGCGCGTACGCGCAGAACCAGCGGCTGGTGCGGTTCATGCCCGTCGAGGGTGAGGAGGCGCCGCAGGCGGTCAACGCGCTGGAGCGGGGCCTGGCGGATCTGTGGCGGCGGACGGTGCAGCCGCTGGACGACGCGGGGCGGCGCGAGTTCCGGGCCGCCGTGACGGTGATGCTGGACAGCTGGCTGTGGGAACTGCACCACCAGATCCAGAACCGGATCCCCGACCCGATCGACTACATCGAGATGCGCCGCGAGACCTTCGGCGCCGACATGACGATGAGCCTGGCCCGGTTGCGCAACGGACGGCAGGTGCCGCGCGCGGTCTACGACTCCCGGCCGATCCGGGAGCTGGAGAACTCGGCCGTCGACTACGCGTGCCTGCTCAACGACCTGTTCTCCTACCAGAAGGAGATCGAGTTCGAGGGCGAGGTCATCAACGGTGTCCTTGTGGTGCAGGAGTTCCTGGGCTGCTCGGTGCCCGAGGCCATGGCGATCGTCAACGACCTGATGACCGCCCGGATGCGGCAGTTCCAGAACATCGAGGCCAACGAGCTGCCGATCGTGTTCGAGGAGTTCGGTCTGGCGGAAGAGGCCCGCGCCGCCGTCGGCAAATACGTGGACGAACTCAAGGACTGGATGGCCGCGATCCTCAACTGGCACCGGGGCATCACCCGCTACGAGGAGTCCGAGCTGCGCCGTCCCACCACGGCGCTGGGCGGGCCGATGGGGTTGGGCACCAACGGGAACCGGCCGCCGCGTCCGCACGTCCCGGTGGTGGCCCCGAATCCGGGCGCCGACCGGCCGTCGTCGGCGGTGGCCGCCATGAACACGCCGGTGAACCACCCGAAACCCGCGATCGCGACCATCGGCGTGGGGGCCGTGAAGCACTGACAAGGATCGCGCGAGAGCCGGTGCCGTTGGGGGGCACCGGCTCTTTCGCGTGTCCGGGGTGTGTACGCCGCGTTGCCGAATTGTTATCTCGAACAACAAATTGAAATCGCTGGATGGCTTGCGCGACACACGCGGATTTCGATAAGTTGCTGCAAACAACAAATCTCGGTCGATCGACAACCGAACCGTGTGAAGGGCCCTTCCACACCCCCCGTCAACTCGATCAACTCGAAAGGACCTTCGCCATGCGCTCGTCCGCCAGACCTGCTGCGGCAAAAGGCTTCCGACTCCTCGCCCTGACCTGTGCCGCCGCGTTGGGTGTCGCCGGAATGTCCGCCTGCGGCGACGACTCCGGCACGGGAGAGGCCAAGATCGGCGTCATCCTTCCCGATTCGAAGTCCTCGCCCCGCTGGGAGACCGCCGACCGCAAATACCTGGAGGCGGCCTTCAAGAAGGCCGACGTCGACTACGACATCCAAAACGCCCAGGGCGACAAGACCGACTTCCAGACCATCGCCGACCAGATGATCACCAACGGCGCCACCGTCCTCATGATCGTCAACCTGGACTCCGGCACCGGCAAGGCCGTGCTGAAGAAGGCCCGCGCCCAGGGCGTGGCCACCATCGACTACGACCGCTACACCATCGAGGGCAAGGCCGACTACTACGTCAGCTTCGACAACGTCGCCGTCGGCAAGCAGAACGCCGAGGGACTCGTCGAGTGCCTCAAGGAGAAGAAAGTCAAGAAACCGGTGATCGCCGAGCTCAACGGCGCACCCACCGACAACAACGCCACCCTGTTCAAGGAGGGCTACGACTCGGTGCTGGACCCGCTGTACGACTCCGGTGAGTTCGTCAAGGGCCCGGACGAGTCGGTGCCCGAATGGGACGGTACCCAGGCGGGCACCATCTTCGAGCAGATGATGACCGAGAAGAAGAACAAGATCGACGGCGTCTTGGCGGCCAACGACACCCTCGCCCACGCCGCCATCTCGGTGCTGAAGAAGAACAAGCTCGGCGGGGAGGTTCCGGTCAGCGGCATGGACGCCTCGACCCAGGGCCTCCAGAACGTCCTCACCGGCGATCAGTGCCTGACCGTGTACAAGCCGGTGAAGCAGGAGGCCGACGCCGCAGCGGAACTGGCGATCAGCCTGGCCGAGGGCAAGAAGGAGAAGCTGGACGACACCCTCACCGACCCCGAGACCGGTCACAAGACCCCGTCGGTGTTCCTGAAAGCCCAGATCATCACGGCCGAGAACGTCCAGGACGTCGTCGACGACGGCTACGTGACCGCCGAGAAACTGTGCAAGGACATCGCCGCCGAATGCGAGAAGGCAGGCATCAGTTAATCGTCGCTTCGGTGTCTCGTCGTCGCACGGAGGCGACGAGGCACCGAAGCCTCACGACAAGGGAGGCCCCGGTGTCCTCAACACCCATCCTCGAAGTATCCGGGCTCAACAAGAGTTTCGGCCCGGTACAGGTACTGCACGACGTCCACCTGTCCGTCCACGCCGGTCAGGTCACCGCCCTGGTCGGCGACAACGGCGCCGGGAAGTCGACACTCATCAAATGCGTCAGCGGCATCCACGGCATCGACTCCGGAACCATCCACTTCGATGAGGAACAGGTCCGGATCGCCTCCCCGCGCGACGCCGCCAACCTCGGCATCGAAGTGGTCTACCAGGACCTGGCGCTGTGCGACAACCTGGACATCGTCCAGAACATGTTCCTGGGACGCGAGAAACGCTCCGGACTCGTCCTGGATGAGCCCACCATGGAGCAACTCGCGGCCGAGACCCTGGAAACCCTGGCGGTCAGGACGGTGAAGTCGTTGCGGCAGCATGTGTCCAGCCTGTCGGGTGGCCAGCGGCAGACCGTGGCCATCGCCAAGGCGGTGCTGTGGAACTCCAAAGTGGTGATACTGGACGAGCCGACCGCCGCGCTGGGCGTCGCCCAGACCGCGCAGGTGCTGGAACTGGTGCGCCGGCTCGCCGACAACGGACTGGCCGTGGTGCTGATCTCCCACAACCTCAACGACGTCTTCGCCGTCTCCGACCGCATCGCCGCGCTCTACCTGGGACAGATGGTCGCCGAGATGGAGACCGCCGAGGTCACCAACACCCAGGTCGTGGAGCTGATCACCTCCGGCTCAAGCGGCGATCTGGGTCTGCCCCGCGCCGACTCCTCCACCGAATACGGACTGAACGGAGCCCAGCTGTGACGACGACCGCCAATCGCCCCAAGTCGGCCCCCGACACCGGCACCACGTCCCCGGGCATGCTGCGCTCCTATGTCGACAAGATTCGCGGCGGCGACATCGGCGCGCTGCCCGCCGTCACCGGACTGGTCGTCCTGTGTGTCGTGTTCTCGATACTGCGCCCCTCGTTCTTCACCCCCGGCAACTTCGCCAACCTCATCCCGCAGGGAGCGGCGGTGTCGGTCATCGCCATGGGTCTGGTGTTCGTGCTGCTCATCGGGGAGATCGATCTGTCGGCCGGATTCGCCAGCGGCGTGTGCGCGGCGGTGCTGGCCATCAGCCTCACCAACTTCGGGCTGCCGTGGTTCGTGGCCGCGGCGGCCGCGATCGCGACCGGATCACTGCTCGGCCTGGTCCTGGGGCTGTTCGTGGCCAAGGTCGGCATACCGTCCTTCGTGGTCACACTGGCGGCGTTCCTGGCCTTCCAGGGCGTGGTCCTGCTGCTGGTCGAGGAGGGCACCAACATCTCGGTCCGCAACGAGGTCATCGTCGCGATCAACAACGCGAACCTGCCGCCGTGGCTGGGCTGGACGCTGGCCGTCGTGGCGGTGGCCGGGTTCGCGGCGGTCCAGCTGACCCGCCGCCAGGGCAGGCTGCGGCGCGGACTGCGGGCCGAACCGCTGGCGACCGTCCTGGTCAAGGTCGGTGGGCTCGCCGCGCTGCTGGGTGTCTCGGTGTTCGTCCTGAACCTGGAACGCAGCCGCAACGTCGCCATCACCTCCCTGAAGGGGGTGCCCATCGTGGTGCCGGTGATCGCGGTCATCCTCATCGCCGGGACGTTCCTGTTGCACCGCACCGTCTTCGGACGTCACCTGTACGCGGTCGGCGGCAACCGCGAGGCCGCCCGCCGGGCCGGTATCACCGTCGACCGGACCCGGATCCTGGCGTTCGTCATCTGTTCCAGCCTCGCCGCGGTCGGCGGGATCCTGGCCGCGTCCAAGGCCACCTCGGTCGACGCCACCACCGGCGGCAGCAACGTGCTGTTGCTGGCGGTGGGTTCGGCGGTCATCGGCGGCGCCAGCCTGTTCGGTGGCAAGGGCCGAATCCAGGACGCGCTGCTGGGCGGCACAGTGGTCGCTGTAATCATCAACGGTATGGGACTCTTGGACCTCGGCGCCAGCATCAAGTATGTGGTCACCGGTTCGGTCTTGCTGCTCGCCGCCGGAGTGGACGTGCTGTCGCGCAGGCGGGCAGCCGCGACAGGCAGCCTGTGAGCGCCAACCGCCGCTCCAGCCCCAGTCCCGAGGAGATCCGGCGTCAGAACCTGGCGGCGCTGTTGCGGCACGTCCACCGCAACGGCGCCACCACCCGCGCCCAGCTCACCACCGACCTGGGGCTCAACCGCTCCACCATCGGGGCGCTGACCACCGATCTGGCCGCGGCCGGACTCGTCACCGAGGAGGTGCCGCGCGAGTCCGGCCGCAGCCGGGCCGGGCGGCCCTCCCTCGTGGTCAAACCGGAGTCGCACCGCTTCTACACCTACGCGCTCAGCATCGAGGTGGACCGCATCCGCGCGGCCCGGGTCGGCCTGGGCGGCGAGATCCTCGACCGCCGCGAAGCCCCCCGCTCCCGCGACCGCGAGGCCCCCGACACGGCGGAACCGGCCGCCGCGCTCGTCCACGACATGCACGCCACCGCCCCGTCCGACGCGATCTACATCGGCTGCGGCGTCGTGGTGTGCGGCATGGTGCGCCGCGCCGACGGCATGGTCCGGCTGTCCCCCAACACCGGCTGGGTCGACGAACCCTTCGCCGAAGCCCTGCGCCCCGCCCTGGCCCTCGACACCCCACCCACCGGCGGCTCCGCCGACGCGTCGCGAGACCGCGAAACCAGCACGGCCGACGACGGCTCCGCGTCGCCCGGCGACCGCGCCGACACGGCAGACGCCGCACGGCGCGCGACGCGCAGCGGCTCGGGCAGCTCGCGCGCCGCGTCCGCCGCCGCTGACGGCTCACGCGCCACGTCCGGCGCCGACAGCTCCCACTCCGGCGCCGCCGTTGACGACTCGAACGGCTCGCGAGGCGCGTCGCCCGCCGATCGCTCGCGGGCCGCTGCTCCGCTCGATCGGCCCATCACCGTCGGCAACGTCGCCGACGCCTCCGCTCTCGCCGAGCACACGCGGGGGGCCGCGCGCGGACTGTCCAATGTCATCTACCTCTATGGCGACGTCGGCATCGGCGCGGGCATCATCACCGGCGGCCACCGCCTCGCCGGTCACGCGGGCTACGGCGGCGAGGTCGGCCACATGGTGGTCCATCCCGGCGGCCGCGAGTGCGGCTGCGGTTCGCGCGGCTGCTGGGAGACCGAGATCGGTGAACGCGCGCTCCTGGACACCGCCGGTCGCACCGAGCGGGTGGGCCGCGACGCGGTCCTGTCCGTCATCGACGCCGCCCGCCGCGGCGACTCCGCCGCCGACCGCGCCGTGCGGCAGGTCGGCGACTGGCTCGGCTTCGGCGTGGCCAACCTCGTCAACATCTTCAACCCCGAGGTCGTCCTGTTCGGCGGCACCCTGCGCGACGTCTACCTCGCCGCCGCGGCCACCGTCCGGTCCCGCCTCAACAAGACCGCCCTGCCCGCCTGCCGCGAGCAGCTGCGGCTGCGCACCCCCGAGCTCGGCGACGACGCCGCCCTCATCGGCGCCGCCGAGATGGCCTTCGAGGCCCTGCTGACCGACCCGCTCGCCGAAGCCCCGTTACCGGGTCCGCCGCGTCGTCACCACGTACGCGCTGGGATGCGCCCCGCCGGTCTCGAACACGATCTCCTTGATGACCCGCACCCCCCGCGTCCGCTGCACCGTCTGCGTGAACAACCGCTTGTCCTCGGTCAGCAGCACCGCCCGCCCCTTCGGCGCCAGCACCCGCGCGATCTCCCCCAGCACCGCCGGGTACAGCCGCTGGTTCCCGATGTGCGACCCGACCCGCTTGCCGAACGGCAGGTTCGCCACCACCCGCTCCACCGCCCCGTCCGGCACCGGCAACCGCCGCGCGTCCCCCCGCCACAGCCCCGCCGTCGGCGCGTTCTCGCGCGCCGCCAGCACCCACCGCCGATCGTGGTCCGCGCCGACGACCCGCGCCCCTGGCGCCATCTGACCCGCCGTCACCAGCAGCGTCCCCGCCCCGCACACCGGATCCAGCACCCGCTGCCCCGGCTCGATCTTCGCCAGCCGCACCATCACCGAAGCCACGACGGGGTTCGTCGAGGCCGGGGCCCGCACCAGCTTCCCGAACCGCTTCGTCCAGTACAGCCCGCCGACCTCCGCCACCGTCCCGGCGACGTCCTCGAGGTTCACATCCCAGTCCCCGGGCTCGTTGCGCCACCCCATGGCCGCCAACTCATCCCGCACCCCCCACCGCTGGCCGATCTCCCCCACCCGGAACCGCACCGGCCCCGCGACCGCCGACACCACCCCCCGGCTCGCCGACTCCCGCAGCCCCGCCGCCACCTCGTCCGCCAGCACGACGGCCGCCGACGAGAAATACCTCACCCCCGCCAACGCCCGCAGGCTCCCCGCCACCGCGACCACGACCCCGTCCCGCCGCCGCTCCACCAACTCCACCCCGGCGAGGCCCCGCAACTCCTCCACCAGGTAGTCCACCGCCCCGGGCACGGTACGCAGCAGCAGACGATCGGACACCTCGCGGTCAAGATCAAGCACCCGCCCACGCTACGTCCCCACCCCGCAAACCCCGTTTACGCCCCCGGAAAACCACATGTACACTAATCCGGTCGCGTCGCCCTCGGGGCTGTGGCGCAGCTGGTAGCGCACAACACTGGCAGTGTTGGGGTCAGGGGTTCAAGTCCCCTCAGCTCCACTCGTTAAGCGAAGCGACATCGCCGCTGGCCTGGAAAACCAGGCCAGCGGTTTTTTCGTCCCTCATGGAGCTCGCACCACCACGTGCCCGACGCCGTAACCGCGAGCCCGGGACACGTCCTCGTGGGCGGCGCTGGCCAGCACGCGACGGTCGGATCCGGTGCGCGGCGGCAGCAGCTGCGCCTCCACCCGCACGCCGCGAGCGGCGATCACGCGGCTCAGCGACGCCACGACGGTGTCCTGGCCCACGAACGCCGCCACACTCGACCGCCGTCCATCCACGGTGAACTCCAACGCGACGGGCGTTACCGGCGCGCCGGAATCGGCCGCGGCCTGGAACACCGCCGGGCGGAACCGTCCCATGGCCCGGCCGCACCAGGTCGTGCCTTCGGGGAACGCCCCGATCAGGTCGCCGTCGCGCAGCGCTTCGGCGACACTGTCGACGGTTTCGGGCAGTCGGCGCAGGCTGTCGCGATCGATGAACAGCACCCGCAACCGCCGGGCCGCGACGCCGATCACCGGCCATCGCCGCACCTCGGTCTTGGCCAGCATCCGGCAGCCGAACCAGCCGACGAACACCACCACGTCCAACCAGGACACGTGGTTGCCGACCACCAGCCCGGTCCGGGGAGCCTTGCCACGCACCACCACCCGCACCCCGGCCGCCCGCAGCAGCGCCCGGGCCAGCCGAGGGCGCGGCACGAGGATCCCGGCCGCCAGCACCGCGGCCACCGCGCCCCAGCGCAGCAACCGACGCGGCCAGGCCGCCCGGCGCCCAGGTTCATCCACACAGGAGTGCGGTTGGCAGGGCGCGGACGGAAACCAGCCGTTCACCGGCGGACGTCCAGTCCGAAGTACCGGGCATAGCGGAGGTTGAGCCGCTCCAGGTCCAACAGCATCAACAGGTCCGCCGTCCCGAAGTCCGGGTCGTAGGCGGCCGGTCCACAGGCCACCGCCCCCAGCCGCAGGTACCCGCGCAGCAGCGGCGGAATCCGCACCTTGGCGGCACGCGGGACGTCGCGGTTGTCCCAGGGCAGTTTCGGCGTGACCCGCAGGTCCTCGGGCGCCAAGTGCTTGTCCCGCACCCGGTCCCACACGGCGGCGGCCTGCGCGCCGTCCTCGTCCAGCGACAGTGAACAGCAGCCGATGAGGTACCGGTGGCCGGTCCGACGCAGGTAGTCGGCGATGCCGGACCACAGCGTGCCGATCGCGGCCCCGTCGCGGTGGTCGGGGTGCACGCAGGCGCGTCCGGCCTCGATCATGGCCGGCCGCAGCGGATCCAGCGCCGACAGGTCGAACTCGGTGTCGGAGTACAGCGTCCGGCGGCGGCCCGGCGGCAGCAGCCGATAGGTGCCGACGGTTTCCCCGGTGGCCTCCTCGGTGACGATCAGGTGATCACAGTGGAAATCGAAGTCGTCGATGTCGCGGCCGTCGCGGGCCTGCGGCAGGAAAGCACCGCCTTCGGTGGCGAAGACCTGGTAGCGAAGTCGTTGGGCGTCAATGATCTCGTCGGGATTGCGAGAGGTTCGCACGATGTACCGCCGCGTCGCGGTCGCGGTACCGCTTGATTCGATGGGCATGGCCTTATTCAGGCGCCCCGAGTTGACGGATGGTCGACGAACGCCGGTACCGGAGCCTGAAACGCCGGTGACGGGCCAGACCTCACGCGCTCATCGAACTTCTCGGAAGAAGGTCCGGATGTCGCCCGCCAGCAGTTCGGGCACTTCGAGGGCGGCGAAGTGCCCGCCCGCGTCGTGGTGGGTCCAGTGCGTGACGCGGTACTCCCGCTCCGCGAAACGGCGGACCCCGTTCTCGCCCTTGAAGAACGTCAGACCGGTCGGCACCTCCGACCGTTCGGGCTGCTCGGCCCAGGCCGCCGCGCTCTCCTTGTACAACCGGATCGCCGAACCTCCGGTGCGGGTGAACCAGAACAGCGAGACGTTGGTGAGGATCCGGTCCGGCGACAGGTCGCCGACCTTGGTGCCGTGCGCGGCGTACCAGTCGCCGTACCAGGCCAACTGCCCCACCGGCGAATCGCTCAACGCGTAGGCCAGCGTCTGCGGACGGGTGCTCTGCACGACCGCGTATCCCGACACCTCCTCCCACTGATCCATCCCGGCGAAGTACTCCCGCTCCTCGGCACTCAGGTCATCCATTTCGGACGGATCCACCTGCGGCATGGTGGGCACCGCGTTGAGGTGCATCCCCACCACCCGATCCGGCTGCGACCGGGCCAGCCTCGGCGTCACCAGGGCCCCGAAATCGCTGCCCTGCACGCCATAGCGGTCATACCCCAACCTGCGCATCAACTCCGCCCAGGCCGCCGCCACCCGCTGGCAGTCCCAGCCGGTCTCGGTGGTCGGCCCGGAGAACGCGAACCCCGGCACCGACGGGATCACCACGTCGAAGGCGTCGGCGGGGTCACCCCCGTGAGCCCGGGGATTCGTCAACGGTCCCACCATCGCGGCGAAGTCCGCGAAGGTGCTGGGCCAGCCGTGGGTGAGGATCAGCGGCAACGCGTCCGGCTCCGGCGACCTTACGTGTACGAAGTGGATCGTCTGCCCGTCGATCCTCGTGGTGAACTGGGGCAGCTCGTTGAGACGAGCCTCCTGAGCACGCCAGTCGAAACCGTCGCGCCAATGGCCGGCCAGGTCGCGGACGTAGCCCAGCGCGGTGCCGTAGGACCAGCCGACGCCGGGAAGCTCGTCAGGCCAACGGGTGTGCTCGAGCCGAGCGGTCAGTTCGTCGAGTTCGGACTGGGCGATGTCGATGGTGAACGGTTCGATCTGTGTCATGACCGCGACGGTAGAGCCGTATCAGGACAGCCAGAGCCCTGATTTCCGCGCGCTATCGAACCGGATCCGACGGCAGCGCGGTGGCCAGCTCGGTCATCACGTCCATCAGCGTCGGAATCCCGGCCTTCTTCTGCTCACTGTTGATACGCACCCGAACGGCGGTGCCGTCATCGCGGTACAGCACGATCCTGCCGTAGTAGTAGGTGTCGCCGTCGTCCTTCGACACACGGGTCTCGAGCCCGCGCACGACCTCCTGCCCGGTCGAGTCGGTGACCTCCTCGCATTCGGCGGTGACCTCGTCGTAGGTTGCCTTCCCGTCGCCTTCGAGGTGTTCGCCGCAGGCGATGAGGTAGGTGGCGTCGTCGCCTCCGCCCATGTAGTCGCCCTCGGTTTCCCAGTCGGCATCCCTTGTCGAACCAGCCGTGAATCCCCCGCGGGGAATGACGTCGACGTACACGGATTCGCCGTCCGGGGAGTCGAACGTGGTGTAGTAGACGGGCTGCTTGTGGACGATCTTGTCCCCGACGGTGCTCGTGTAGTAGTCGCCACCGTTGTCCCGCATCAGTTTCCGGCCCTCGCGACTGAAGTTCACCGATTCGCCCGGATCGAGCAGTACGGAATCGCCGGCGATCAGGAAGTCGTCGAGCGCCTTGTCGTACGGTTCGAGCAGCTCGGATTCCTCGTCGGAGGACTCCGGGTAAGCGTCCCAGTAGTAGAGCTCGCCGGAGTCCAGCGCGGGAAGTTCGAAGGCGGGAGAGCCCTTCAGAGAGTCAGCCGGAGGCGACTCGTCCCCGCGCCACATACCCACCACACTGGACGCGACCAGCACCACAGCGAGGAACGACCCGACTATCGCCGCCGTGGACGCGATCCGACGGCGGCGCCGGATACGGGAGCCACGCGCCATCGCCGCGTCAACGGACGATCCGGCGGCCTCCCACGCGTCCGGCAGCGCCCGGTCGAGCAGTTCTCTCAGGTCCGGCATGGCACGACCATCCCCTCCAACGAGTACGTATCGGACAGCAGATCCCGCAGCTTTCCCAGCCCCCGCGACGTGTGACTCTTCACGGCTCCCTGCGAGCAGCGCATGATCTCGGCGGTCTCGGCCACCGACCGGTCCTCCCAAAACCGCAGCACCACCACCGCGCGCTGCCGACGGGGCAGCCGCGCCAACGCCTCCAGGATCGCCACCCGATCCGCGGTGCGAGCGTTGCTGTCCCCGGCGGCCCGCTCGGGGGTGGCACTGGTGCAGTGCTCCCGTTTGGTCCACAGCCGCGAGTACTGGGTCTTGACGGTGTTGATGACGATGCGACGCACGTAGGCGTCGAGGCTGTCGGGTTCGACCCGAAACCACACGGCGTACAGCTTCGCCAGCGCGAGTTGGACGGCGTCCTCGGCGCGGTGCATGTCACCGCACATCAAGAACGCCAACCGTCGCAGCCGGTCGAGTCGGGACGCCACGAAGTCGCGGAACTCGGAATCCGCCCTGTCATGATCCATCGACCATCCTCACCGTTTCAGCACCGGAGTCGGGTATACCCGATCGGGACCACAACAGGTTTACCGATGCAAATAGTGACATACCCCACTCTCTGGAAACCGAAGCCGGGCGGCGGGCCCGGGGGCCACCGAATCCGCGAGTTGACGATGGCGGAACCCTAGAAGTACTATGCCTAGAAGTGCTATGCCTAGATGTTCTAGGGTAAGGAGGCGCAGGGAATGCGCATCGCCAAGGATTTGGTGGCCGCCTCGGCCACGCCGTTGGTGCTGGGGATCCTGGCCGAGGAGGAGAGTTACGGGTACGCGATTCTCAAGCAGGTCAGTCAGCGGTCCGGCGGGCAGTTGGAGTGGACCGAGGGGCTGTTGTATCCGCTGTTGCATCGGTTGGAGCGGTTGGGTTATGTGGCTTCGGCCTGGCGTACTCCGGACGGGGGGCGGCGGCGGAAGTACTACAGCATCACCGAGCGGGGGCGGGCCGAGCTGGCCGAGCAGCAGCGGCAGTGGGCCGCTGTCGTGGACGCGCTGAAGGACATCTGGAACGCCTCCCGGTCTTTCGATCCGGGCACGATACCGGCGTTGGAGGGGTGACGATGACCGCTGAGAATGGTGCCGACGTGGAGGCCCAGATCGCTGAGTGGCGGGCGTACATGTTGCGGCGCCGGGCGATCCATGACACCGATGTGGACGAACTGGAGGACCATCTGCGGGGGCGGATCACCGATCTGAGTGAGACGGGGCTGCGACCCGACGAGGCGTTTCTCATCGCCGTGAAGCGGATGGGCAGCCTCAACGAGTTGTCGCGGGAGTTCGCCCGCGAGCATTCGGATCGGTTGTGGAAGCAGCTGGTGCTGGCCGGGGAGCCCGAGGCCGAGAAGGGGGGCGGACGGCGCGAGCTGTTGGCCATGATCGCGTGCGCGCTGCTCGGGGCGATCGCGATCAAGGTGCCGTCCGTGTTCGGGCTGGACTTCGACGCGGACGCGGACTTCTACGCGCGCAACATGAGCCTGTTCGCTTTGCCGCCGCTGGCCGCGTACTTCGTGTGGCGGCGCCGGGCCGGGTGGGGCGTGATCGCGGTGCTGGCGGGACTGTTCGTCCTGGGCGCCGTGGGGGCGAACGCGTATCCGTTGGCCGAGGAGGATCAGAGCATCGTGCTGACGGCGATCCACCTGCCGCTGGCGCTGTGGCTCGTGGTCGCTGTCGCCTACGCGGGCGGGGACTGGCGTTCGGACAGCAGGCGGATGGACTTCATCCGGTTCACCGGCGAGTGGTTCATCTACTTCGTCCTGATCGGACTCGGCGGCGGAGTGCTGGCCGCGTTCACGGCGGGGACCTTCGCCGCGATCGGGCTCGACGCCTCGAACTTCATCGCGTCATGGCTGGTGCCGTGTGGCGGGATGGCCGCGGTCGTCGTGGCCGCGTGGCTGGTGGAGGCCAAGCAGAGCGTCATCGAGAACATGGCGCCGGTGCTCACCCGCGTGTTCACGCCGCTGTTCGCGGCGACCATTGTGGCCGTTCTGGCCGCGATCGTGTGGACCAACAGCGGCATCGACGTGGATCGGGAGGTGCTGATCCTGTTCAACCTGCTGCTGGTCGTCGTGCTGGGGCTGCTGCTGTACTCGATCTCGGCGCGGGATCCACATGCGCCGGCCGGGGTCTTCGACTGGCTCCAACTGGCCCTTGTGGGCAGTGCGCTCGTCGTGGACGTCCTGGTGTTGCTGGCGATCACCGGCCGCATCACCGAGTTCGGTTTCACGCCCAACAAGAGCGCGGCCCTGGGCGAGAACGTCATCCTGTTCGCCAACCTGGCCGTCTCGGCCTGGCTGTTCCTGGGGATCGCCAAGGGCCGGACGCCGTTCCCGCGCCTGGAGCGCTGGCAGACCGGTTACGTCGCCGTGTACGCGGTGTGGGCGTGGATCGTCGTGCTCGTGTTCCCGCCGGTGTTCGGTTTCGCGTAAGCCCGCCGACGAGACCACGACCACGATCGGCCGGCCGTTCCCGGGAGTCGTCCCGGGGACGGTCAGTCCTCGTCCCCCAGCTCGGTGCGCGGCGTCTCCACCCCGTGTCCCAGGGCCCGCCAGGCTTCGGTGACCGTGTCGTACTCGCCTTCCGGCAGCCGGGTCAGCTCGGTCAGCAACAGGTCGGGGGCGTTGGCGGCGACGGCCATCGTGCGGATCTCCTCGGCGCTAGCCGGGAACCGGCCGGTGTCAACGTATCTGGCCAGCTGGAACCGGCCCTCCACGTCCGCGATCGTCATACCCGCCGGTGCGCTGCCGCGCTGCGGGTCGCGGTCGTTGCCACCGGGCTCGTCCTCCAGCGGGGACTCCGGGTCGCCGCGCGATGAGGTGCCGGGTCGCAGATCGGTCTCGGCCGCCATGTCGTCATCCAGTGCCCTGCCATGCCGGGTGTCGCCTCGTTCCACTGAAATCACCTCCGTTCCCAGCGGGATACCCGCCCGCCGGGAAGCCAAAACCCCAGGTAACCAGCGCAGCAGCGCCGCCAGTCCGTCGGCCTCGTCCAAGGACGCCGACGCGTCGGGCGGCAGCAGCGCGACCCGGGCCCCGTTGCCGAAGGCCAGTTCGATGAGCCGTTCGGCGGCATCGGGTTCCTCGGTCAGCTCGCCGGGTTCGGTTCCCGGCGGCAGCGTCCCGGACGGCACCACCTGCCCGTCCCCGGTGGCGCTGGCCCGCCATTGGCCGTCGCGCCGCATCAGCAGCGTCTCGGCCTGTCCCTGCTGCACGGCCTGCAAGGTCTCGTCGAGTCCCCAGGCGACCTTCTTGCGCTCCTCCGCCTGGCGCACCAACGATGTGTCGCGCTGCCGCCGTGCCTCATCCAGGTCGGGCGCGACGATGTCGGCGATCCGGGCCGGGGTGGCGGGCCCGATGGTCCGCCCGGACCGGATCCTCTCGCAGCCGGGCAGGTCGGCCAGATTGTCGAACAGCGCGTCCCGCAACTGCGGCTCACCCGCGACGACGAGGAACTCCCAACCCTGGTCGCGCGCGTGTTGCTCCACAGTGTGGTGTTTGGCCGCCAGGAACTGGCGCTGATGCTCCAGATACCGGTGCTCGAACAGATCGCGCTGCGAACCGGGCTGCTGCGGGTGCGCCGGGTTGGTGTTGGGCGGCCCCTTCATCTCGCGCCATTCGGAAACGGGCTCGGAGAACTCGATGGTCTCCAGCTCCACGGCCCGCCCGAAGCGATGGTCGACGACGCGCAGACTGTCGCCCCCGGCCACGGCGATCCCCGCCGCCAGCAACGGCTTCACGTGCGCGCGCCGATCACACACCACCAGGTCCTCCCCCAACGGCTGTTGCAGCGTGACCTCATACACCTCGTCGCCGCTCAACGGCGCGAACAACGCCCGCCCCAAACCGGAGGTCCCGGCGTCGCCGAGTCGATCCAGGTCACCGCCGATCCGGTCCAGCGTGCCGAACAGCGCCCGCTCGTACTCCCGCGACCCGTCCCGTCTCGCACTGGCGCGCAACTCGTCCATCCGATTCCGGATCCGCAACCACCACGACGGCCGCCGCGAAGCCTCCTCGGCCGGATCGACCGTGACGTATATCGACAGCACCCCGAGCGGATCGGTCAACCCCACCAGGCGCCGGATCGTCGCGTACTCCAAGGTCATCGCCACTCACTCCCCATGGTCGTGGACGTCTCCCACGGGTATTAGCCGATCCGATCCAACCCCAAACCGCCCCGCCTAAGCGCTGGCGCGCTTGCGCCCACTGTCCAGCTGATGCCGCAGATACCCGCTGATCACCCGCGCCCGATCCCGCTTGCGATCATCGGGCCACTCCCCCGCGTCCAGCAGATCGGTGAGCTGCCGGACGAACCCCGCCGGAATCCCGGCCAACCCACTGCGATCCTCCCGCCGCCCCGTCCGCCGCACCACGGCCACCGCAGCGGCGGCCGGATCGAAATCCGGGTCCCCGGCCACGGGCGCGAACGGCGTCCACGGCACCCGCGTCGTCGACCGTTTACGCACATTGGACGCCAACTGACTACTCTGTGGAGTGAACTGGCGCCCCGAGATCGTCAGCGACTCCATGATCGAGTCCAGTTTGGCTGCGACCACCGAATCACCGAACACCCCAATGAGGATCTCCACCGACGGACAAACCGCCAGCACCCCGTTCCGCGCGCACATGGCACTGTCGACGATCAGGAACGCCTCGGTCGCCGCCGCCCCGATGAGATCGGGCGTCCACTGAACCTGCCGGGCCCCGGGCTTCACCAGTTCCCCGGCCACACAACCGAAAGCCCTGGCGGCCAGCCACGGCATCCCCGCCAGGTTCGCCACCGACTCCCCGATGACCGCGACCCCCTTGCGCAACGCCTCGGGCTCGGTGGTCACCGACAACACCTGATCCAGGACCTCGTCGAACAACCCCCGGTACTCGTGCATCACCGGAGCCGACGCGGACACACCGCTCAATCCGATGTGGGTGGCGAACTCCTCGAGTTTCGAACCCAGAGCACCCAGCGCGAGAGACTTGAGGTCGTCCTCTGGGGACGCCTCGCTGACACCGACCATCCCTTAACAGTGCCACGGCCTTCGGCGCGTCCGTGCGACGGCTAAGGCTGGTGGGGTGGACAGTTGCTGTCGCAGCCGTTCGATGGTGAAGTCGCGGAATCGGCGGGCGGCCTGGGAGACGAAGGCGTCGGTGTTCCAGTACAACCGCAGGACGCGGTGGCAGTCGGGGGCGTCGAGGTGCAGCCACGCCACGTCGGTTCTGATATCGGAATAGCGGGCCTGTGACGGGTTGAGACCGATGCCCAGTCCGGTGGAAATCATGGTCTGAATCACTCCCGGTTCGTCGCCCTCGCAGCGGATCACCGGGCGCAGGCCGGCGTCGGCGAACAGACGGTCCAAAAGGGTGCGCAGCCAGTAGCCGGGGCGGGTGGTGATGAAGGGTTCGTCGGCGATGTCGGCGAGGGTGACCCGGGTTTGGTTCGCGAGCCGGTGGTGGGGTGGGACGGCTAGTAGGACTTCCTCGCGGATCACCTCCACGCCGGTGAAGGAGGGGTCGGTGAGCTGTTGGGAGGCGAGGCACATGTCGACCTGGCGGGACTGGAGCAACTGGCGCATCTCGTCCCCTGTGGCTTGGTACAGCCGGACCTCGACATCGGGGTACTCCGTCAGGAATTCCGACATCGTGTCCGTCACGGTGAGCAGGGTTTCGGAGGCTATCGCGAAGCCGCCGCGTTCGAGTCCGGCCGATTCGGTGAGTTCGCGGCGGGCGTCGTCCAGTTCGGCCAGGGCTTTGTCGACGCGGTGGAGGAAGGCGACGCCGAAGCGGTTGAGGGAGATGTTGCGGCCGCGGCGGTCGAACAGGGGCACCTTGAGTTCGGATTCCAGGCGGGCGATGGTGCGGCTCAGGGAGGGTTGGGCGATGCGGAGTCGTTCGGCGGCGCGGCTGATGTTCTCGGTGCGCGCCACCGTTTGGAAGTAGCGCAGGGCTAGTAGTTCCACCGCTTCTCCTTATTACCGGCGAGGCATGAGTATATGGCGAAATTGGTCTTGGAAAGCATAACGAATTCGCCGTACGGTCGGCTTCGATACCGACTCACCGGGAGATTCGACGATGGACACTTTGGAGCTGGCGCGGTTGCAGTTCGCCACCACCACCGGAATCCACTGGCTTTTCGTGATGCTCACGTTGGGGCTGGTGCCGTTGGTGGCGATCGTGAACACCCGGGCGGTTTTCACGCGCGATGCCGACAAGCGGGAGGGGTTGGTGCGGCTCGCGAAGTTCTGGGGGCAGCTGTATGTCATCAACTACGCGTTGGGGATCGTCACCGGGTTGGTGATGGAGTTCCAGTTCGGGTTGTCGTGGAGCGGGTTGAGCGAGTTCGCGGGCAATGTGTTCGGCGCGCCGTTGGCGTTGGAGACCATGATCGCGTTCTTCGCCGAATCGACGTTTCTGGGCATGTGGATCTTTGGCTGGGACAGGTTGCGGTTGGGGACGCAGGCGGTGCTGATCTGGTTGGTGTGCCTGACGGCGTACGCGTCGGCGTTCTGGATTCTGGTCGCGAACGGGTTCATGCAGAGTCCGGTGGGGTACGAGGTGCGGGAGGGGAGGGCGTACCTGACCGATTTCGCGGCGCAGTTGACGAACCCGAATGCCACTGTCGCGTTCGGACATATTCTGACGGCGGCTTTGCTGACCGGTGGGTTGTTCGTGGCGGGGGTCAGTGCCTTTCATCTGTTGCGGCGTACGAGGGAGCGGGAGTTCTTTCGGACGGGGTTGCGTACCGGGGTGATCGCGGCGGCGGCCTCGACGTTTCCGGTGTACATGCTGGGCGCGGCGCAGTTCGCCGTGCTCGCCGACAGCCAGCCGATGAAGTTGGCGCTACTCGCCGGTGAGGGGACCTCGGAGTTGCAGAAGGACATGGTCGAGCGGCACGGGCCCGGTGACTACGTGCCGCCGGAATGGATCGAGACGTGGCTGCACACCATGGCCAACATCGGGTATCTGGTGTCTACTTTGGCGTTGTGCGCGCTGTTGGTGCTGTTTCGGGCCCGGTTCACCCGTTCCCGGCTGTTGGCGATCGTCATGGTGCTGGCCGTCGGGGGGTTGTTCGGCCTGTACCTGGGCAGTTATCTGTTCGACACTCCCGGGCCGTACAACGAGATCATCATGCCCGCCTGTATCGCGCTGGCCGCCGTGGTGCTCGGGTTCGGGGGTCGGATCCGGCGGTGGCGTGGCCTCGGGTGGCTGCTGGTCGTGGCGATACCGCTGCCGTTCGTCGCGTCGGTGGGTGGCTGGTTGTTTCGGGAGGTGGGACGGCAGCCGTGGATCGTCTACGGCGAGCTGAAGGTGTCCGATGCCGTGTCGCCGGTGAGTTTCGGGCACATGTTGACGTCCTTGGTGATCTTCGTGGGTGTGCTCGGCGCGCTGGCGGTCACGAACTGGACGCTGATCGCCCGGTTCGCGCGCCGGGGTCCGGCGGCGTCGCAGTTGGGGGTCGCGCGCGACGAGGTACCCGTTCTCGAGACCGTTGGGAGTTCTTCATGATCCTGGAAAGCTTGTGGCTGGCGCTGTTGGGAGTGCTGCTGGGCGGGTATTTCGTCCTCGGTGGACTCGACTACGGGGCGCAGGTGCTGCGGTTGTGGCTCGGTGGCGACGAGTCCGCGCGTCGCTCTACTTTGGGGGCCTTGGGGCCGTTCTTCTTCGGCAACGAGGTGTGGCTGGTGGGCTTCGCCGGGGTCCTGTTCGGGGCGTTCCCGTTCCTGGAGGGGAAGCTGCTGTCGGGGATGTACCCGCTGTTCCTGGCGATCCTCATCGGACTCGTCGTCGGCAAGACCGCCGTGCAGTTGCGGGGCCGCGCCGACACGGTGCGGGGGCGGCGGGTGTGGGATGTGCTCGCGTTCGCCGGTGGCCTGGTTCCGGCGTGGAGCTGGGGGATGCTGGTGGCGTTGCTGCTGCGGGGTGTTCCCATCGGCGCGGACGGGCATTTCACGTTGACCGGCGCGCAGTTGGGCGAGCCGTTCGTGCTGGCGTGCGGTGCGGCGTCGACGGCGTTGTTCGTCACGCACGGGGCGGCGTTTTTGGCCGCGCGGGTGCGGGGCGCGGCGGCGGGGGCGGCGCGGGCGCTGCTGCCTCGGTTGGGGGTGGTGACGGTGGTGGCGAGTCTCGGGGCAGGTGGCATCGGGGTAGCGTCCGCTGTGGATGACGGGTTCGCGGCTCCGGCGGCGGCCGTCGCCGTGGGCGCGCTGCTGCCGATCGCGGTCGTCGCCGCGATGGTGGCATCGCGGCGGGGCTGGGCGAAGACCGCCGTGACGGCGACGGGAGTGGCGGCGCTGGTGCCCGCGTTGTTGCCGGGAGTGGCGCACTATCCCCGGTTGCTGGTGTCGACGGTGTCGGAGCGGTACTCGGTGACGGTGTCGCACGCGGCCGCCGACGTGGAGACGCTGAAACTGTTGTCGGCCTTCGGGATCGTCGTCGTGCCGGTGATCCTGCTGTACCAGGGCTGGAGCTGGTGGGCGTTTCGGGAGCGGGTGGATTCCGGCTCGCCGACGTACTTCTAGCCGGGGCGACGTCCGACGTGGTCCACTTCGTCGTATTCGCCGTTGACGATGTGGGCCATGTTGCGCAGCGAGGCACCGCCCTGCTCGAAGTACTCCGAGTGGCCACTGGAGCCGTCGGTGGTGAAGCGTTCGCCGCCGAAACTCCAGTCGTGCGGCGCGTTGCCGTGCACCTCGGTGTAGGTGACGACGTCGTTGCTGGCGGCACCGGCCCAGATGTGGTCGGAGTCCATGTGCATGTCACTGGTGTTGTCGACGCGCGGCGAGTCGATGAAGCCCTGCCGGTCCGGGGACTCGTAGCCCATGCCGGGGCTGCCCACCGCGATGATGTCGCGGGCGACCAGACCGTCGTTACTTCCCTGCTTGCCGAGCGCGTCGGCGGTTCCCACCACTGTGGAACCGTAGGAGTGGCCGATGACGGTGGTGGTTCCGGTCGGGCTGTTGGTGGCGTCCAGACCCCGGGTGAACTCGCGCAGGTCGGGGGCGCCGTCCTTGGCGTAGCCGTCCAGGACGGCGGCCGGTATGTGGTCCGGGGCGTCGTAGCCCAGCCACACGATCGCGGAGGTGTTGCCGCCGGTGGCGTCCTGCAACCGGTTCATGCTGTCGAGGTTGCCGCCCATCTTGCTGATGTCGTTGCCGGTGCCGGGAACGAAGACGGCGGTGCGGTCGGCGGTGTCGGGGTTGCCGATCGCGGCGATCACCTTCGCGTCGGAGTCGCCGTTGGGGTCGAAGCCCAGCAGGTAGATCCGGTCGGATTCCGGTCCCTTCCAGGAGTTCTGGATCCGGTCGAGCAGCTGCTGCGAGCCGTTCTCGGCATCGCCGCTGGCGATCTCGGACGCCAGGTGGTTCATGTTCGCCTGGTGCCGGGCCTCGGCCGGAATGCCGTCCAGGTTGCCGATCTGCTCGGGATGCTGGGCGATGAAGGCCTGCTTCTCGGTGTCGCTGAGCGAGTCCCACCACTCCTTCACCTCTTGTGGAGTGTCGCCCTTCCCGTCGGGGATGGCGCTCTCGCTGACGTCCATGCCGACGGCCTGCACCGCCGCGGTCGCGGTCTGGTCCGCCTCCTCGGCCATCTTCAGCGCGGCGTCGATGATCTGGCGGGCCTGCTGCGCGATGCGGTCGTTGTTCGCGGCGGTGGTGGGGTTGTCCACGACCGGGGTGGTGACGGTGCCGTCGCCGCCGATCGTGATGCCGGTTCCGCCGACGAGATCCTGCGCGTCGCCCAGCCGGTCCTTGGCCGCCTCGACGCCGGTGACCAGGTCCTCCAGCGCGGCCCGGCCCCGTCTGAACGCGTCCGAGGCGTCGTACAGAGGGGACGGTTGCGCGCCGATCAGACTCGAGGCCGCCGAGGAGTCGATGCCCGTCCACATGCCACCGGGGATGTCGGCGGCGGACTGGACCTCCCCGGCGCGGGTCGACAGGGTGCTCGACAGTCCGCCAGCCGCCTCGGCCGCTCCGGTGAGCTTCGCAGTGTCCATGTTGAGTAGCTGACTGTAGGAGACCATGGCCACCGCTCTTTCGTGGGCTGGCACGCGCTTAACCGGGATTCGGGCGTCCAGATGCGAATGAGATTAGCGTGACGAGACCATTGCTGGAACTGCCAAGTGACCGTGCTGTGGAGATTTTGTAGTGTTCAGCGGCCATTTGTCATCTAGATGCATCGATGCGTCTAAACCGGTTTCAGATAACGGCCTTATTGCGCTGGCGTAGGCATGGGAACCGCGAGACGATGGGGTACAGGTCGGCGGCGTTCTGGCCCGGAACCCACCAGCCGGCGCCCAGACCGCCGCCGACCGTCCTAAAGTTCGGATATTCTGGCCCCTTGAACACGACGCCGGAACCCGAGTACGCGATACCCGCCACCGTGGCGGCCCCGCTGCCCCACCGGCCGCCCCCCAAGGGGCTGGGCAAATGGCTGCTCAAGCACCAGGTCCACCCCGCCGGGCCGGTCAGCGACAAGACCGACGGCCACAAGCCGCAGTCGTGGTGGAAGGTCATGTGCCTCACCGGCGTCGACTACTTCTCCACGCTGTCGTATCTGCCCGGAATCGCGGTGCTGGCCGCCGGTGCGCTGTCGCCGCTGGCCACACTGTTGATCGTCGCGCTGACGCTGCTGGGCATGCTGCCGATGTACCGCCGCGTCGCCCGGGAGAGCCCGCACGGCCAGGGCTCGGTGGCGATGCTGGAAAACCTGCTGCCGTTCTGGCGCGGCAAGATGTTCGTGTTGGCGCTGTTGGGTTTCGTCGCGACGTCGTGGATCGTCACCATCACTCTGTCGTCGGCCGACGCGACGGTGCACGTGCTGGAGAACCCGTACGCGCCCGAGTTCCTGCACGGCCAGGCGGTGCTGCTGACCGTGGTGCTGCTCTTGGTCCTGGGCGGCATCTTCCTGCTCGGCTTCAACGAGGCCGTCGGCGTGGCGATCCCGCTGGTGGCGGTGTTCCTGCTGCTCAACGCCGCCGTCGTGGCCGCCGGGCTGTTCGACGTGCTAAGCCACCCCGAGTCCATGTCCCGCTGGGTGGAGGCACTCACCACGCACGGCACCGGTTTCCTCGACATCGCCGGGCCCGCGGTGCTGGCGTTCCCGCTGCTGGTGCTGGGCATGTCCGGCTTCGAGACCGGGGTGTCGATGATGCCGTTGGTCAAAGCCGAGGGCGAGACGCACGAGCGGCGGCTGGAGTCGCGCATCCGCAACACCCGCAAGCTGTTGACCACTGCGGCGCTCATCATGTCGGTGTACCTGCTGGCGACGAGCTTCATCACCACCGTCCTGATCCCGAAGAAGGAGTTCGAGGAGGGCGGCAAGGCCAGCGGCCGGGCGCTGGCATACCTGGCGCACCAGGAACTGGGCGAGTTCGTCGGCACCGCCTACGACATCTCCAGCGTGCTGATCCTGTGGTTCGCGGGCGCCTCGGCGATGGCGGGCCTGATCAACATCGTGCCCCGCTACCTGCCCAAGTACGGCATGTCACCGCAGTGGGGACAGGCGGTGCGTCCGGTCGTGTTGGTGTACACCGTGATCAGCATCGGCATCACGATCGCCTTCGGCGCCGACGTCAACGCGCAGGCCGGGGCGTACGCGACCGGGATCCTGGCGATGATGGCCTCCGGCGCGGTGGCCGTGACCATCTCGGCGGCCAAGGGCCGACAGCTGTACGCGGGCATCGGTTTCGCGGTGCTGACGCTGGTGCTGTTGTACGCGCTGGTGGAGAACATCATCGAGAAGCCGGACGGCATCGCGATCTCGGCGGCGTTCATCGGCGGCATCATCGTGGTCTCGCTGATCTCGCGGGTCACCCGCACCACCGAACTGCGCGCCGACCACATCGAGTTCGACGAGACCGCCCGTACCTTCATCACCGACACGCTCGCCCACGACGGCGCGATCAACATCATCGCGAACAAGCGCCAGGCCGGGGATCTGAACGAGTACGCCGAGAAGGAGGCCGAGCAGCGGGGTCTCAACCCGGTGCCCGGTGCCGCCGACGTCCTCTTCCTGGAGGTCGAGGTCATCGACCCGTCGAGCTTCAGCGACGTGCTGCGGGTGTGCGGCGTCGAGAAGGACGGCCACCGCATCCTGCGGGTGCAGAGCCCGGCGGTGCCCAACGCGATCGCCGCGATCCTGCTGGCGCTGCGCGACGCGACCGGCGTCAAGCCGCACTGCTACTTCGAGTGGTCGGAGGGCAGCCCGGTGGGGCACCTGCTGCGGTTCCTGATGCTGGGACAGGGCGACGTGCCGCCGATGGTGCGAGAGGTGCTGCGCACCAGCGAACCCGAGAAGGCGCGGCGACCGGGCATCCACGTGGGCTGACCTGCGCCGGATGTCAGTGGCGGCCAACGGTTTCGGCGTTACTGTCCGCCAGTATCCGAATACTCGGTACTGTGGACCGAATGTATGTTCATTCCATCGATGGACTTGACTGCCTCGATGGGGTTCGCCAGTCTGTTGCTCAGTAGCGATGGTCTAAGTCGACTGTCAATAGTCTACAAGCGATAGGAGCCATACTATGGTTCTCACTGGCGAGTTCTCCTGGTTTTGCTGCGGCAATGCCTGGGGGCCTTGTGGTACGGCGGGCACCGGCGCCTGCGGTACCTGTCATTCCGGAAACCTGCAACACGCGTGGCCCAACGCGTCGGACGCCTGTTTCGCCATCACCCGACCCGACCGGTGCGGGGTCAGCCTGGCCCGGCGGACCTGCGGGCACCGGCACACCACCACGAACCGGTGCACCGGCCAGGCGGTCACCACGTCGATCGCCGACTGTGGACCGCAGACCGACCTGTTCTGCGGCGAACAGTCGTGCTGCGGCAGTACCTGTGGATCCAACCGGATCATGGACCTCACGCCCGCCGCGTACAGCCGGATCGCCGACCTGTCGAGCGGCCTGCGGCCGTGCACGATCACCTAGGAGGCGTGCACCATGGATAGACGAAAACTCCTGACCGGTGCCGTCCTGGGGACCGCGATCGTCGGCGCCTCGGCGCTGGGCGGTCTCGCGCCCGAGGACGCGTTCGCCGCCGAGACCCTGAAGATCGAGCCCGGGGCGCCCGACCCCGAGTTCGCCGAGGGGCTCATCAAGTCGATCAACGGAAACACCTTCCAGGCCACCGGCTCGGACACCACCTTGTGGAGGGTCCGGGTCACCGACTCCACCAGCGTCTGGAAGCTCAAGCCGTCCCGCTTCGAGAAGATCGAGGTCGGCGACGGCATGTACGCCCGCGGCGTCCTGATGGACGACGGCACGATCGCGGCCGACTCCGTGTGGGTCAACATCGTGAACATAAAAGCCCATGTCGTGTCCGTCAAGGGCAGGCAACTCAGACTGGATCACAAGGGCGAACGCATTGTCGCCCACATGGTGGACGGCACGTCGGCGGCCGTCTACAACGGCAGGTCGGCCGTCTCCGATCTGTCGGGAATCACAGTGGACAGCCATGTCCAGGTGCTCGGCGCCTGGCGCCCGGGAACGAACGAGGTGGACATCGCGACCGTGTACGCGGCGCGCTGACAGATGCCCGGCATGACCTCGGCGTGACCACAAGATGCCCAACCCCTCGGTGCCGTCGGCGATCTGCCCCTCGCCGACGGCACCACCCCTTCGATCGGGAGGTACGCAGTGTCGATCATCGCGGTACAACCGCTGCTGGTGGGAGCGGTCCTGTTGTGGGCCGCCAACGTGAAGCTGTTCAGCCGACGCGGCGCGATCGCCGCCCGGGACGCGGCGCTGGCGCGGCTGGTCGGCGAGAAGCGGGCGCCCGCGGCGTACCGGATCCTCGGCGCCGCCGAGGCGGTCGTGGGACTGGCGCTGCTGGTCCCGATCCTTTGGGCCCCGGCCACCGTGGCGGCCATCGCGCTGTCGGCGGGATTCTGCGGGTACCTCGCCTACGCGCGCGTCGCCGCGCCCGAATCGTCCTGCGGTTGCCTGGGCGGCAAGGGTGCTGCGATCTCGTGGCGCGCCTTCGCCCGCAGCGGCGGCATGCTGGCCGCGTCCGTCACGATACTGTGGACGGACATGGCGTGGCCGACGGCGCTCGCCCAGCACCCCGCGTCGTCGCTCGGCGTCGTCGCCGTCGAGGCCGCGCTGTTCCTGACGGTGTCGGCCGAGTTCGACGGCGCCTGGCTGGTTCCGTTGCGGCGGTGGCGAGCCCGCTGGTCCCGGCCGCTGGGCGGCGACACCGGCGAGGTGCCGCTGGACGCGACCGTCGAGCGGATGCAACGCTCCGACGTCTTTCGCCACGTCGCGAAACTGCTGCGCAGCGACGTCCGCGAGACCTGGGACGAGGACGACTGGCGGATCGTCTGCTATGGAGCGATGGTCGACGGACGCCGGGCCACGGCGGTGTTCGCGGTTCCGTTGCTGCGCGACGCCCCCGACGAGGTGCGGGTCGCGTTCGTCGATGACAAGACCTCACAGACCTTGCTGCACTTCAACTCCCCGCCCGAGGAGGACGAACGGCCTGAGTGGGCGATGCCGAAGTCAGCGACGATGGCCGGTTGAAAGCGCACCCGGGTAAGCCACGGCCGGTCGCCAGCGCCACCTCGGGCTCCGGCTGAACCGGAGTTCGCCTGCGCCACCGCGACATCCCGACGCCGAGCAGCACCACGGCCATGCCCGCGATGATCCGCAGACTGAGCGGCTCGCCCAGGAAGACCGCGCCCAGCAGCACCGACACCACCGGCAGCAGGTACCCGACGGTGGCCGCGTTGGTGGCGCCCTCGTCGGCGATGAGCCGGTAGGTGAGGTGGAACGTGAACGCGGTGCACAGGACGCCCAGCGCAACGACCGCGACCAGCACCACCGGAGCCACCGGCATCGCGACCGGTCCGCCGAACGGCAACGCCGCGGCCGTCAGCCCCGTCGCCACGATCAGCTGCGAGGCCGACAGCGAGATGGTGGCGTGCCCCTTGCCGACCAGCTTCCGTCCCATGTAGGTGAACGACAGCGCGTAGCTCACCGCCGCACCGAGAATGGCCAACGCTCCCCAGCCGGTGAGTCCAGCCTCGTGCCACGGGGCGAAGATCAGCAGCACCCCCGCGAAACCCAGCAGCAGGCCGCCCACCCGGACCGGATGCGGACGGCGCTCGGCACCGATGGCGATGCCGACAACCAATGTCCACAACGGAGTCGTCGCGTTGAGGACCCCGGCGACCCCAGAGTCGACGGTCTGCTGGCCGATGCTGAACAGCGCGTACGGCAACGCGTTGCAGAAGAACGCGGCCACGAGGATCCGCAGCCAGGTTCCGCGATCGCGCGGCAGCCGCTGCCGTCCGGCGGCGCACAGGACGACCAGCACGGCCGCTCCCAGCAGGCAGCGGGCGAAGGTGACCTGGGTGGGTGTCAGTCCGGTCAACGCCAGCTTGATCCACAGGTACGTCGATCCCCACAACAGGGCGAGCACGCCCACGCGTACCGCCGCCATGCCACTGCCCATCACGATTCAACTCCCGGTTCGGTGGTCCGGACTTCACCGTGCCGCACCTGACTCGGAAGGACAAGCGAAAGGTTCTGCATGAACCGTTAAGCTTTGCTACATGCTTGACGTGCGACGCATGCAGGTGCTGCGGGCGGTGGTCTCCAGCGGTTCGGTGACCGCCGCCGCCACCAACCTCGGCTACACGCCCTCCGCCATCAGCCAGCAGGTGGCGGCGCTCGAACGCGAAGCCGGCATGGAACTGCTGGAACGCGTCGGCCGTGGCGTCCGCCCCACGGCCGCCGGGCGGCTGCTCACCGAGCACGCCGCCGTCATCGGCAAACACGTCGCCGAAGCCGAGACCGCGCTGGCCGACCTGCGAGCCGGACGCACCGGCCAGCTGGTGGTGCGCTACTTCGCCACCGCCGGGGCCGCCCTGGTGCCGCCCGCGCTGGCCCGGCTACGCGGCAAACACCCCGGCGTGCGCGTCGACCTGAAACTGATCGACCCGCACGACCCGCTGCCGGAGGTGGAACATGGCCGCGCCGACCTGGCCATCGTCGTGCGGCCACCGCAACCGGCCCGCGACGGCGTCCGGCTGGTGCACCTGCTGGACGACCGATACCGCGCCGTGGTGCCCAAGAGCCACCGGCTCGCGTCCAAACGCGTGCTCGACCTGACCGACCTCGCCGAGGAGCCGCTGATCGGCAGCGAACCGGCCGGGCCCTGCCTCGACTCGGTCCTCGAAGCCTGCTCGGCGGCCGGATTCACGCCCAACTTCACCGTCGAGAGCGACGACTACGCCACCGCGCAGGGCTTCGTCGCCGCCGGGCTGGGCATCAGCCTGGTCCCGTTGATGGGCCTGGGCAGCCGCCACCCCGATGTCGTGGTGCGCCGGATCCGCAACCCGGAACCGTCCCGGGCCATCTACGCCGCGATACGCGAGACCGCGCTGGCCCAGCCCGCGCTGCGCAGCCTGCTCGCCGGACTCAAAGCCGCCGCCTCCCAGGAGCGGTGACCGCCGGGCTCATTTCTTTGGCGCGCACCAGTACTGAAGCTGAGCGTCGTCGTGGTTCACGTAATGGAGCCCGGTGAAACCGTGCCCGCCCTCGAACTCGATCTCGTCCAGCGGCGTGTCGATCTGGTACAGGTTGCGCGTCAACTCCTCACCGTCCCCGTCACGCACCACGACGGTCACGGCGTCCGACTCGGTCGGCGACTCCAGGTAGACCACCACCAGGTTCATGGGACCGAAGTCCTCACCCTCCCAGTCCTCCTCCGCCGCACCGGACGTGGCTTCGGCCGTCACGCTGCCCGAGAAATCGCCACCGACCTCACACACGACCGCCTCGGGCGACTCATCGGCGGGCTTTTTCGACACGTCGGGCTCACCGCCGCAGGCCGCCAGCGACAGCACCGCGATCACCATCGCACCGTACGAGAACCAGCGGCTCGGGTTCGACTCCATACCCACTGCGACGTCCGGCTGCGACGTCCGGTTCCCTTGCCGGCATTGACATGTCAGCCGCGACTCAACTGGGCAACGCGAACCGATCCCCCGGCAGCGCGTCGACCAGGCCGTCGCTGATCAAGCCCGACAGCGCCTCTTCGCGGCGAGCCGTCTCATGCCAGACACCGTCGATGGCCACCCGGGCCACCGGATGCTCGGCCTCGCGCAGCAACGCCATGATCTGCCCCCGCACATAGCGAGTCGTACCGTGATAACGCTGCGGTTTCCGGCTGGGCCCCTCCGGCAGACTCTCCCCCGAAGCGAGGAACCCGCAATCGCGAGCGATCGGGCAGTCCCCGCAACGCGGAGACCGCGCCGTGCACACCAAAGCCCCCAGTTCCATGAGCGCGACCGACAACCGCGCGGCCTCCTCCGGCTCGGACGGCAACAAAGCCTCGGCGTCCCGCAGGTCCGCCGTGGTGGTGGCGTGCCCGGCGTCCGGTTTGGCGTGCGCCCACCGCGCGACGACCCGGCGAACATTGGTGTCCACGACCGGATGCCGCTGCCGGTAAGCGAACACGGCCACGGCCCGCGCCGTATAGGTGCCGATGCCCGGCAGGGCCAACAGCGCGTCCACATCGTCCGGAATGACCCCGCCGTGCCGTTCCACGACCGCCTTGGCGCACTCGTGCAACCGCAACGCCCGCCGCGGATAACCCAACCGCCCCCAAGCCCGCAACACATCGGCGGCGGGAGCGTCGGCGAAATCGGCCGGAGTCGGCCACCGCCCCATCCACTCCGTCCAAATCGGAGCAACCCGGGCGACCGGCGTCTGCTGCGACATGACCTCGCTGACCAGCACACCCCAGGCGGTGGTCTCGGGAGTACGCCACGGCAGCTCACGCCCGTTCTCGGCAAACCAGTGCCCCATAACCGATGCCAGTACCGCGTTCATGCCGGAAACCTTAAGCGCGCCATCGGACATCGCCCCACCGGCCCTGGTCCGCCGCGATGACGATCTCCCCGTCCGGCATCCGCGCCGCCACGATGTGCCCGAGCAAGTCCGCATACGAGGAGAACACCGGAGTCAGCGACTTCCGCAATGGACGATCGGCGATGTCGTCGTCGAGCAGGTCCTCCATCGCGAACTCGAAGATCCGCCGGTCCCGCGGGTTCTCGAGGTCGATGGCCAGGCAGGACTCGTCGTCGCCGAACTCCTGCCCGATCAGGTAGACGCCCGCCTTGTCGAACAGGAGTCCCCGGATCTCCTCGTTTATGTATCCGGGACTGATCTCGTAGTACTCCCTCGGTGTCTCGCGCGGTGAACCGTCGATGGCGAACGCGTCGAGACGCACGCGTCCCGCGGGTTCGAGACCGGCCAGAATCGTTCGCGCCACGCGAAACCAGGCTGGCAGCGTGACCTGGTCGACCGTCTCGTGGCGATCCAGCACGGCCGGGGTGTCCCGCGCGAACCGCAACGACGGAAACCGCCCGACGAACCGACGCAGCGCGAGCTCGTCCTCGTCGGACAGCGCGGCGTCCTCGATCCAGCAAACGGCGGTGACACCATCCCCGACAACGCGCTGCGGCATCTCTTCGATATCGATCATCTTGTCGTCCATTCGGATGGCTAGCGGGGCCACCAGCTGTCGCGCAGCGACAGCAGGACCGCCGCGGAGACCAGCAGCAGGATGGCCGACAGGCCGTAGGCGAGCGCGGGGTCGGAGTCGAGGGCCTGGTAGATCGCGAGGGGTGCGGTGCGGGTGACGCCCGGGAACGAGCCCGCGAAGGTGAGGGTGGCGCCGAACTCGCCCAGCGCGCGGGCGAAGCCCAGGGTGGCGCCCGCGACGACGCCGGGGGCCGCCAGCGGGAGGGTGATGTAGCGGAAGACCTGGAAGCGGCCCGCGCCCTGTACCGCCGCCGAGTCGGCGTACTCGGGGTCGATGCCGCGCAGGGCCCCCTCGATGGCGAGTACGCAGAACGGCAGGGCCACAAAGGTTTGGGCCACGACGACGGCGGCCGTCGTGAACGGCAGCGAGACGCCGAACAGTTCGTAGACCGGCGCTCCGGCCACGCCCCGGCGGCCGTAGGCCGCCAGCAGCGCGACACCGCCGACCACCGGCGGCACGATCATCGGCAGGGTCACCAGGGTGCGCAGTATTCGGCGGGTCGCCGGACGGGCGTGGGCCAGTACCCAGGCCAGCGGGGCGCCGAGCAGGAGGCACAGCAGGGTCGAGACCGCAGCGCTGCCCACCGACAGCACCAGTACCTCGACCGTGGCCGACTCGACGAGGATGTCCCCGAACCGCCGCCACGGCACCTTCGCCAGCAGTGCGAGCAGCGGCAGCGTCAGGAATGCCAGCGCGATGAGCGCGGGCAGACCCAAACCGAGCGGCGCCCGCCTATGTCGCACCGAATCCCGCGTCCTTCAACGCCCTCTGTCCCTTGTCGCCGGTGACGAGGTCGACCCAGTCCTTGGCTCCCGGACTGGCTTTCTTCAGAACCGCGATCGGGTACTCGGTGATCGCCGGGTCGGGGATGTCGATCGACTTGACCTCGTCGGTGACGTCGGTGACGTAGACGATCCCGGCGTCGGCCTCCCCCGCGGCCACCTTCGCCAGCACCGAGCGGACGTTGTTCTCCTCGGTGTCGGGCGCCAGTTTAAGGTCCGCGCGATTCGCGCTCTCCTGGGCGACGGCGCCGCACGGCACCTCCGGAGCGCACAGCGCGATCGTGAGATCGTCCTTGGCCAGGTCGGACAGTCGCGACACCTTGCCAGGGTTGTCCTTCGGCACCACGATCACCGGACTGTTCGTGGCGAACACCTCGGGTTCGCCGTCGGTGAGGCCCTCCTTCGTCACCGTGTCCATGGTGGTGGGGCTGGCGGTCGCCAGCACGTCGGCGGGCGAACCCTCGACGACCTGCTGCACCAGCTCCGGGCTGCCGCCGTAGGACAACTTCACCGTGGTACCGGGATGTTCGTCCTCGTAGACGGACGTGAGGTCGTCGAAGACGTCGGTCAGCGACGCCGCCGCCAACACGGTGACGGTCTCCTCGTCCCCGCCGGAGCAACCCGCGGCCACCCCGGCGCTCAGCACGAGGCACAACGAAGTACTCAACAGTCGCATGCCCGAAAGCATGTCACAAAGGTCGGACGTC
Source organism: Stackebrandtia nassauensis DSM 44728 (assembly GCF_000024545.1). GTDB lineage: Bacteria > Actinomycetota > Actinomycetes > Mycobacteriales > Micromonosporaceae > Stackebrandtia > Stackebrandtia nassauensis. The sequence continues at coordinate 1,170,671 of NC_013947.1, read as the reverse complement.
AGACGATCACCGAACGACGGCGGTGATGCACGGCCCACAGGACCGGGCCGCTGAGCAGGTAGGCGCACACCAGGGCCAGGAACGTCACCTCGAGGTTGAGGTACAGCCCGACCATCGGCAGGATCCACAGCCACGGCGGCACCCGGCGCAGCTGGCCGAGTTTCGCGTACGGGAAGCCCAGCACCATCGTCAGCGCCAGCACCGCGATACCGGCGGCCATCGCCACGTGGGTGACCGACAGCAGCAGGATGCTCAGCGCCAGCACGGTGGCGGCCAGGGTGGTGGGGACGCCAGAGAAGTAGCGGCCGTCCTTGGGCGAGACGTTGAAGCGCGCCAGCCGGATCGCCGCGCACACCGCGACCAGGCCGCAGGCGCCGCCGATGGCCCAGTCGGGCATGTCGCCCGACAGCCACTGGAACACCACGACCGGGGTGGCGATGCCGAAGGAGCACATGTCGGCCAGCGAGTCCATCTGGGCGCCGAACGGGCTGGCGACACCGAACTTGCGGGCCAGCGGGCCGTCGAGGGCGTCAGCGATGATGCAGCCGAGCAGGACGGCCGCGGCGATGCGGACCTCTCCCGTCAGCGACAGCATGATGGCCGACATTCCCAGCAGGATGCTGATGACCGTACAGGCGTTGGCGAGGGCGAAAAAGAACCGGCGCCGCGGGGTCCGGTCACCGGGGAGCAGTGCGATCGGTGCCGGAGGGGCGTCGGGGTCGGTGTCCGTGTCGACGAGCGCCTCGCCGACCGGAGCGGGACTGACCGGCGCGAGCGCCAGGTCCATCTCCATGGTCTCCAACACCCGGACGTCGTCGCCGCTGTTACGGCGGCGGCGGAAGGTCCGCAAGGGGTGGATGGGGCGGATGGCGACAAGCCGGCGGGCCAGCGAACCGCTGCGCCGCCACCTGCCGAGCCCCCGGCCTGCGGGCCGCGGGCTGTCGCTCATGCGTCGACGCCGCCAAGGGGTCGTGCGCACTTAGTCCTCCTCGTGCGGCTTCGGCGAGGGGTCTCACCGTCCCGCTGGTTGGGCGGGTTCGCCGCGATCTGTCGTCAATCGCGGCGAAAGCGCCTCGTGGCATCCTTGCCACGATGCGCCGCGATTGTTGAAGCGCGAAGTACACCATGGCACATCGGGACCGTGTCGCGCTACTCCCGTCGCCGTTAAAACTCGTCAACTCCGGAGCAATCCCAACAAACCCGACATATAAACGGTAGCGCATCGTAAAATGCCGCACACGCGGTGCTGTCACAGGCCCGCGATCCGCAGCGCGTCGCCCAGCGCGGCCGAGACCTTCAGTCCGGCGACCTTGTCCCGGTCCCACCAGCGCGACTCCGAGGTGGATCCGCCCGCGGTCTCCACCACCCGCGCCTTGCTGGGTTCGGGCACCCGGGCCCGGTAGATGGCCCGCACCCCGTGCCAGTCCAGCGGATACCCCTCCGGCCCGATGGCACGACGGTGCCGAAACGAGGTGACGTCCAGCAGTTCGACGACCTCGGCCGACTGGCCGGTCTCCTCGGCGATCTCGCGCAGCAGCGCCTCGCGCGGCTGCTCGCCGTAGTCGACGCCGCCACCGGGCAGATGCCAGCAGCCCGCGCCCGGGTAGCCGTCCGAGATCCGCGCCAACAGGACCCGGCCCCGGTCGTCCGTGGTGAGGCCGTAGGCGCCGAAGCGCTGGCCCCTGCGCTTGCGCCCCCGCTTCGCCCGCCTGGGCGGCGTCGGCCTGGGGTGCTGTTCGGTCTTCTTGTACTGCTGTTCCGGCCGCGGGGTGCCGAAGCCCAGGACGGCGGCGACGAACGGGGTCATCGCCTGCCCCTTGACGTCCTCGGGCCTAACCCACTCGCAGTGGTCGGTGGTGCCGTCGGCCTCGGGGCGCAGCGTGCCCCCGGTGATCTGGACGTTGAAGATGACGGCGTTGTTGTGAACACCCTTGGTGCTCACCGCCGACATCGTGTCCAGCGGTTTGTCGACTTCGATGGTCAGGCCGGTCTCCTCGGCGAACTCGCGGACGACCGCGTCACGCGGGTGCTCGCCGTGCTCGACTCCGCCACCGGGAAGAAACCACCAACCCGGGTCCTCCGCCTTGGCCGAGCCTCGCGCCAACAGGATGCGTCCCTCGTCGTCCCACACCACCCCATATGCCGCGATACGGAATTTTGGTTGCATTGAGCAAGCGTACGCCCAGCGCAAACGCCGTCGACCGATTCGAACGTGAGTCACACCAACGCGAAATGCCAGCCCCGTGCGCGGTCACCGCCAAAATTCCGTGAACGGGCCATGCTTTCTGGTTGGGCTCGCAAGCTCGCCCAACGGTGGTTGCATTGAGCAAGCGTACGCCCAGCGCAAACGCCGTCGACCGATTCGAACGTGAGTCACACCAACGCGAAATGCCAGCGGAGTGTGACGTCACTCCCACTCGATGGTGCCCGGGGGTTTGCTGGTGATGTCGAGGGTGACGCGGTTGACCTCGGGGACCTCGTTGGTGATGCGGGTGGAGATGCGGGCGAGGACCTCGTAGGGCAGGCGGGACCAGTCGGCGGTCATCGCGTCCTCGCTGGAGACCGGACGCAACACGATCGGGTGGCCGTAGGTGCGGCCGTCACCGGCGACGCCGACGGAGCGGACGTCGGCCAGCAGGACCACCGGGAACTGCCAGACCGAGCGGTCGAGGCCGGCGGCGGTCAGTTCGGCGCGGGCCACGGCGTCGGCGGCGCGCAGGATCTCCAGCCGCTCGGCGGTGACCTCGCCGATGATGCGGATGCCCAGGCCGGGGCCCGGGAAGGGGTGGCGCCACACCATGGACTCGGGCAGTCCGAGTTCGGTGCCGATGGCGCGGACCTCGTCCTTGAACAGGGTGCGCAGCGGTTCCACGAGGGTGAACTTGAGGTCCTCGGGCAGGCCGCCGACGTTGTGGTGCGACTTGATGTTGGCGGTGCCGGTGCCGCCGCCGGACTCCACCACGTCCGGGTAGAGGGTGCCCTGGACCAGGTACTCGATGGGTCCCTCGGCGTCGATCTCGCGGGCGGCGTTCTCGAAGGCGCGGATGAACTCGCGGCCGATGATCTTGCGCTTCGACTCCGGATCAACCACACCGGACAGTTCCTTGAGGAAGGTCTCCTGGGCGTCGACGACCTTGAGGTTGATGCCGGTGACGGCGACGTAGTCCTTCTCGACCTGCTCGGCCTCACCCGAACGCAGCAGCCCGTGGTCGACGAAGACGCAGGTCAGCTGGTCCCCGACGGCGCGGTGCACCAGTGCGGCGGCCACCGAGGAGTCGACGCCGCCCGACAGCCCGCACAGCACCCGCTTGTCGCCGACCTGGGCGCGGATCGCCTCGACCTGCTCGTCGATGACGCTGCTCATCGTCCAGTTGGGTTCGATACCGGCGATGTCGTACAGGAAGTGCCGCAGCACCGCCTGCCCGTGCGGCGTGTGCGCCACCTCCGGGTGGAACTGGACGCCCGCCATCCGCCGCTCCACGTTCTCGAACGCCGCGACGGGGGTGACGTCGGTGCTGGCGGTGACGGTGAAGCCCTCGGGCGCGGCCGAGACCCGGTCGGTGTGGCTCATCCACACCGACTGCCGCTCCGGCAGCCCGCTGAACACGGCGCCCTGGCCCGTGACGGTGAGGCTGGTGCCGCCGAACTCGCGCTGGCCGGTGGCCTCGACGGTTCCGCCCAGTGCCACGGCCATGGCCTGGAAGCCGTAGCAGATGCCCATGACCGGCACGCCCGACTCGAACAGCTGCGGGTCCGGATTCGGCGTCCCGTCGGCGTACACACTGGAGGGACCGCCTGACAGGATCACCGCGAGCGGCCGTTTGGCCAGAAGCTCCTCAGTGGAGATCGAGGACGGCACGATCTCCGAATACACGTGCGCTTCGCGCACCCGCCTGGCGATGAGCTGCGCGTACTGGGCACCGTAGTCCACAACCAGAACCGGGCGAGGCATAGTCATGGCCACAGCTTAAGTGCCAGGCCACACTCGCCCGACAACAGGCACGCCGAACGTGGCGCAGCGAATAAGCTCATCGGGTGATCATCGCCGAGCCCGCCAAGCGCGCGGGTAAGTCCCTTTTGGCCTGGGACCCCAGTGCGGCTCAGCCCGCCCGTGCCCTCAAGGCCGGGCTCGGCGTCGCGGTGACGCTGTCGATCGCGATCGCACTGGGCTCGCCGGACTGGACCGGGGCCGCGGTACTGGGCACCTGGTGCGCCGGGATCCCGTTGCTGGCCGCCGGAGTCCGGCCGCAGCCCGCGCTGCCCGCCCTGGCCGGGCTGGCCATCGGCGTCGCCGTCACCCTGGGCGGGCTGGCCGAACCGAACCCGGTCGCGGTACTGGTGCTGTCGGCCGGTTGGGCCCTGGTGATGGCATTCCTGGGTTCGCTGTCCAGCGCCCTGGGCGTGGTGACGACGGTGTGCGGTGTCGCGCTGGTGCTGGGCCCCAACCTGGTGTCCGGCGACAACTACGTCGCCGCCGGGGCCGCGGCGCTGGCCGGTGGCCTGGTGCAGTCGCTGACGTCGCTGCTGCCGCCGTGGCAACGGTTCCGCACCGAACGCTCCCTCATCGCCGAGGCGTACCGGTCGCTGGCCGACGACGCCCGCGCCCTCGCCGACGCCATGAACACACCACTGTCGACGGACGATCTGGTGCAGGCCAGCTCCGAGATCGGCGGCCGCCGCAAGCTGCCCGAGGTGATGCGCGAGAGCATCGCCGCCCTGTACGAGCTGCGCGCCGCGATCGTGTCGGTGGCCGCCGCCCGGGCCCGGCTGCTGGACACCGACCCCACCGCTGCCCGGCACACCGCCGCCGTCCTGCGCGACACCGCCAGCGCCATGGACATCCTGGCCGACGCGGTCGAGAACCTGGAGTCGCTGTCGGAGGACTGGGAGGACCGGCTGGCCGCCGCCGTGGACGCCGCCCCCGTCGACCAGACCAACCACGGCGCCACCGCCCGCCACTCGATGGCCGGGCGCGAGGTGCGCCGACTCCACCGGGCCGTCCACAAGGTGGCCCGGCTGAGCGAACGCATCATCGAGGACGAACCCGCCACCAGCGTCGTGTCGCGCCGCATCCGGATCCGCAGCCGCGCCGCCGAGGACTGGCAGTCGCTGCGTTCCCAGCTGACCTGGCGCTCCCCCGCCGCCCGGCACGCCGTGCGCGCCTGCGTCGTCATCGCGATCGCCACCGCCGTGGGCCGGTACTGGCCCGGCACCCACGGCTACTGGGTGACGCTGACGGCCTGGATCGTCCTCAAACCCGACTTCGCCGCCACCGTCGGCCGGGGCCTGGCCCGGATCCTCGGCACCGCCGCCGGGGTGTTCCTGGCCTCGCTGCTGTCGATCGCGGTGCTGTCGTACCCGTCGGCGGCGGCCCCGATCGTCGCCGGCTACGCGCTGCTGGGCTACCTGACCCTGCCGGTGTCCAACGTGGTCTACAGCGTCGCGGTGGCGGGTTTCTCGGTGTTCCAGATCGACCTGGCCGGGCAGTCGGCGATCGAGGCGGCCTGGGAACGCGGCATCACCACCGTCGTGGGCGGTCTGCTGGCGCTGCTGTTGTACACGCTGTGGCCGACCTGGCAGACCCGCCGACTCCCGGAACTGCTGGCCGAACTCATCGACGCCTACCGGGGCTACGCCGATCTGGTGCTCGACATGCAGGCCCGCCCCGCCGAACGCGACCCCCGGCGACTGCGCGACGCCGTCGACGAGGTGCGACTGCGCCGCGCCGCACTGGCGGCGGCCGTCGACCAGGCCGCCGCCGAACCCGTCGGCGGCAAACCGCACAGCGGCGACGTCCAGGACGTCGAGGTGGCCCTGTCACGGGCGGCGCGCGCCCTCATCGTCCTGGAGGGAGCGGTACGGCACCACGACGCGGCCCAGCTGTTCGGGGTCGACGAGTTCCGCGACTCGGTGCAGCGCGCCTACGACTGCCTGGCCGACCGGGTCCGCGGCAGACAGCCACGGCCGGTCGACCTGCGCGCGGCGCTGGAGTCCCTGGACGCCGCCCTGGACAAGGGAACCCCGGCCACCATCCGCCGACGGCGGCTGCTCGACTGGGAGTCCGACATCCTCGTGGAGGCACTGTCGGACGCCGACCTGATCGTCAAGGAGTGGCAACGCGCCTAGCGCTTCCGGGAAACTGTGGTTTTCCGCAGTGTCATCGTGCGTGGCTCAGCAATGCGGCTCGCCTCCCGTCCGGCGAACCTTGGGCGGCATGAAGAAGAAGATGATCCTCATCGCCGCCGCCGCGCTGTTGACCGGCGCGACGGCGACGGCCGTGGCCTCGACGAACGAGGCCGATCCGATCGAGACGATGGTCGCCGAGGACGAGGCCACCGCCGCACTGCTGTATGACGGTCGGCACCACGGCGCCGGAATCGCCGACCTGTCCACGCAACGTCCCGCCGATCCTCGCGGTCACTTCCGGATCGGCAGCGCCACCAAGTCCTTCGTGGCCACGGTCGTGCTGCAACTGGTGGACGAGAAGAAGCTGCGCCTCGACGATCCGATCGACGAGCATCTGCCCGGAACGGTGCCCAATGGGGACGACATCACGGTGCGGCAGCTCCTCAACCACACCTCCGGGCTGTACGACTACATGAGCGAGCCGGGCTATTCCACCAACCGCTGGCGCGGCGAGGACCGCTTCGACAGCTACCGTCCGAGCCAGCTGTTGGACGTGGCGTTCGCGCACGATCCGCATTTCGAACCCGGCACGGACTGGCGTTACTCCAACACCAACTACATCGTGGCGGGCCTGCTGATCGAGCGGGTGACCAGCAACAGCTACGCCGACGAGATCGAGAGCCGCATTCTGAAACCGTTGCGGCTGCGGCACACCAGCCTCCCCGGCACCGATCCGTCCATTCCCGAACCGCACGCCCACGGGTACACCGAAGTGGATGGTGAGACGGTGGACGCGACCGAACAGGACCCGTCGCTGGACTGGGCCGCCGGGGAGATGATCTCCACCACCCGCGACCTCACCCGATACTTCTCGGCTCTGCTGGACGGCGACCTGACCAGCGACGCGTCGCTGAAAGCGATGCGCGACACCGTCGAGACGGGCACGTTCTTCGAATACGGTCTGGGCCTGCAACGCTTCGACCTGCCGTGCGGCGAAGCGATGTACGGCCACTCCGGACAGTTGCTCGGCTACACCACGTACGCCAGCGCCGAAGCGACACTCAGCTACACCCCGGGGGCGAAGACGCCGTCCCAGCAGCGCCTCACTGAGGTGTTCGCCGACGCGTACTGCGACTGAGCCGCTGCCAGGAGTCCGCCATCCTCCTCCCCAATTTCGACGGTAGACGGCAAACGCTGAAGCGAGGCTAAAGCCAGCTGAGCCTCGCTTCAGCGTTTGCGGAGCTTCAGCGTTTGCGGAGCTTCAGCGTTTGCGAAGCTTCAGCGTTTGCGGGCGACGGTGACGCCGTCGCCGATCGGCAGCATCACCACGTCGACGCGGTCGTCGGCGGCGGCCACGTCGTTGAAGCGCTTCAGCGCCCGGGTCGACTCCTCTTCCGGGTTCTCCTCCACGACCCGGCCGCTCCACAACGTGTTGTCCATCAACAGGACGCCGCCGGGGCGCATGCGCGGGACCAGCTCGCCCCAGTAGGTCTCGTAGCCCTCCTTGTCGGCGTCGATGAACACCAGGTCGAGGTGGGGCTCGGACGGCAGCTGTTTGAGGCCCTCGCGGGCGTCGCCGATGCGCAGTTCGATGTTGTCGGCCAGACCCGCGCGCTCCCAGTAGCGTTTCGCGATCGCCGTGTACTCCTCGGACACGTCGAAGCAGATCAGCTTGCCGCCGGGTTCCATGCCACGGGCCACCGCCAGCGAGGACATGCCGGTGAAGGTGCCCACCTCGACGGCGTTGCGCACGCCGATGATCTTGGTCAGCAGCCACATGAACGAGGTCTGGTCCGGGCCGATCTGCATTCCGGCCGCGCCGGGCAGGGCCGCGTAGGTCTCTTCGGCGAGGTCGCGCAGGATCTCGTCGGGCGGGGTTCCGTGCGCGACGATGTAGTCGCGCAGTTCGGGTGACAGCGGAATGACGTTGCGGCCCATGGCGGTGCCTTTCGGTTAAGAGAGGATGAGCTCCACTTTCTGGAACTCCTTGACGTTCGAATAACCGCACTTGGCCATGGAGCGGCGCAGACCCCCGAAGAGGTTGCGGGTGCCCAACGGCTCGGAGGCGGGGCCGTGCAGCAGTTCGTTCATCGGCACCGGGTCGCCCATCTCGGTGTTGGGCGGGCAGTACAGGCCACGGGGCAGCTTCGGGTGGCTGGCGGCGGGGTGCCACCAGGCGCCCTTGGCCGGTGCCTCGGTCGCGGCGGCCAGGGCGCGGCCCAGCATCACCGAGTCGGCGCCGCAGGCGATGGCCTTGGCGATCTCGCCGGAGGACTCGATCTCCCCGTCGGCGATGAGGTGGACGTAGCGGCCACCGGTCTCGTCGAGGTAGTCGCGACGGGCCGCGGCCGCGTCGGCGATGGCCGAGGCCAGCGGCACCGCGATGCCCAGCACGTCGTCGGTGGTGGACCACACGTCGGCGCCGATGCCGACGATGACACCGGCGGCGCCGGTGCGCATCAGGTGCAGCGCGGTGGTGTAGTTGGTGCAGCCGCCCACCACGACCGGCAGGTCGAGGTCGGCGATGAACTCCTTGAGGTTGAGGGGTTCATCCTGACTGGACACGTGCTCGGCGGAGACGATGGTGCCCTGGATGACCAGCACGTCGACACCGGCGTCCAGGATGACCGGTGACAGCGCGATGCAGTGCTGCGGCGAGACCCGCAGCGCCACGGTGGCGCCGCCGTCGCGCATCTCCTTGACCCGCGCCGCGATCAGCTCGGGCTTGATCGGCTCGGAGTAGACCTCCTGCAGCCGCCGGGTCGCGTCGGCCTCGTTCAGGCCGGACAGCTCCTCCAGCAGCGGGGTCGGGTCCTCGTAGCGGCACCACAGGCCCTCGGCGTTGAGGACGCCCAGGCCGCCGCCCTTGCCCAGCGCGACCGCGCTGGCCGGGCTCATCGTCGCGTCGGAGGGGTGGGCCACGCACGGGATGCCGAAGCGGTAGGCGTCCAGCTGCCAGTCGGTGGAGACGTCGTCGACGTCCCGGGTCCGGCGGCTGGGTACCAGTGACACATCGGACAGATCAAAGGAGCGAGTGGCGGTCTTGCCGCCCCCGATATCAACCTTGCTGATCTCCTACACCACCTTCGCTCGTCCGGGCAGGAGTGTCCTACCTGGAGTGATAATTGGGCGCCTCGACGGTCATCTGGATGTCGTGCGGGTGGCTTTCCTTCAGCCCCGCCGCGGTGATCCGCACCAGACGGCCGCGCTCGTGCAGCGCGTCGATGGTACCCGCGCCCGCGTAGCCCATCGCGATGCGCAGGCCTCCCACGAGCTGGTGCATCACCTGCGCCAGGCTGCCCCGGTAGGGCACCTGGCCTTCGACGCCCTCGGGGACGAGCTTGTCGTCCTTGGAGTCCTGCTGGAAGTAGCGGTCCTTGGAGTAGGACTTGCTGTCGCCGCGCGACTGCATCGCGCCCAGCGAGCCCATGCCCCGGTAGGACTTGAACTGCTTGCCGTTGATGAAGACCAGTTCGCCGGGGCTCTCGTCGCAACCGGCGAACAGCTGGCCGAGCATGATGCAGTCGGCACCGGCCACGATCGCCTTGGAGATGTCGCCGGAGTACTGGATGCCGCCGTCGCCGATGACCGGGACGCCGTGCGGCTTGGCCGCGCGGGCGGCGTCCATGATCGAGCTGATCTGCGGCGCGCCGACACCCGAGACCACCCGGGTGGTGCAGATGGCGCCGGGACCGACCCCGACCTTGACGGCGTCGGAACCGGCCTCGATGAGCGCGGTGGCGCCCTCGAAGGTGGCGATGTTGCCGCCGATGATGTCGATGCGGTCGCCGAAGTCCTTGGAGATCCGGGTGATCATCTCCAGCACGCCGCGGCTGTGGCCGTGCGAGGAGTCGACGACCAGCGCGTCGACCCCGGCGTCGACCAGTTGACCGGCGCGGGCGTACTGCTCCTCACCGACGCCGACGGCCGCGGCGACCCGCAACCGGCCACTGTCGTCCTTTGTGGCGTGCGGGTACTGCTCGCGTTTGGTGAAGTCCTTGACGGTGATGAGGCCGCGCAGCTGCCCGTCGTCGTCCACGATGGGCAGTTTTTCGACCTTGTTGCGCTTCAACAGGTCCAGCGCCGCCTCGGTGGAGACGCCGACCTTGGCGGTGATGAGCGACTCGGTGGTCATGACGTCACTGACACGCACGGTCATGTCGGTCTCGAAGCGCATGTCCCGGTTGGTGACAATCCCCACCAGTTTGCCGCTCTCGTCGACGACCGGGACGCCGGAGATGCGGTAGCGGGCGCACAGGGCGTCCACCTCGGCCAGGGTCTGGTACGGCGCGCAGGTCACCGGGTCGGCGACCATGCCGGACTCGGAGCGCTTCACCAGGTCGACCTGCTGCGCCTGGTGCTCGGCACTGAGGTTGCGGTGGATGACGCCCAGGCCCCCCTGCCGGGCCATCGCGATGGCCATCCGGGCCTCGGTGACGGTGTCCATGGCCGCCGACAACAGCGGCATCCGCAACGTGATGTTGCGGGTCAGCTTCGTGGAAGTGTCTACATCAGAAGGGACGACGTCGGACTCGCCGGGCAGCAAGAGGACGTCGTCGAAGGTGAGGCCGAGTGGAATGCCGACGCTGGCTCCCATGGGGTGGGAGGCTCCGGCCGCTGTGGTGTCAAAATCCCCTGTAAACGCCATTGCAGAATCATAGTGAGGTGACCTCGGCCACCCTCGGGCCGCCATGGCAATGGCGCTGCGGGATCTTGCCGTCAAACGATAGGCTGATTGGGTGCAGACCCACGCCTTCGATCGGACATACGAACCTCGTCGCGTCATGTCGGCCATCCGCGTCGCCAGACGGCACGAGGTCCGTCAGGTGGTGGTGTCTTCGTGACCAACGAACCCAAGGACCCGTTCGAGGACGAACCCGGCGAACACTGGCCCGGCGGTATGGACCCGCAGACGCCACTGACCGAGAACGAGCGCGCCGAGCTGATGGACGACCTCGGCGACCTGGAGAGCTTTCAGGAGATCCTGGAGCCCACCGGGGTTCGCGGCCTGGTCGTCGAGTGCCCCGACTGCCGGGAACCGCACTACTTCGACTGGGGACTGCTCAAGAACAACCTCACCCACGTGCTGGGCGACAACTCCCCCCGGGTGCACGAGCCCGCCTTCGACCCCAATCCCGAGGACTACGTGACCTGGGACTACGCCCGCGGCTACACCGACTGCTGGCAGGACATCTACGGCGGCGGCACCGACGAGGACACCAGGCCTTAGGCTCGCGACGACCTCGACTTACAGACCCGAGGTTTTCACCGTGCGAGCCAAGGAGTGCGTCAACAATGGAATCCACATCGGATGTGAGGGCGCGCCAGGAGGCCGCCGTCGACAAGGCACTGGCGGCACTCGACCTGGACACCAAGGCCCGCGTACTCGGCGGTGCCGACCTGTGGTCGCTGCCGGCGGTTCCCGAGATCGGACTGTCGGCGGTCGTCATGTCGGACGGCCCGATCGGCGTGCGGGGTCTGGTGTGGACCGGCGATGCGGCGCTGGCGCTACCCAGCCCGACCGCGCAGGCCGCCAGCTGGGACGTCGACCTGGCTCGCCGCAGCGGACACGTGCTGGCCGCCGAGGCCCGCCGCAAGGGCGTGCACGTGCTGCTGGCACCGACCATCAACCTGCACCGCTCCCCCTTGGGCGGCAGGCACTTCGAGGCGTTCTCCGAGGACCCGCTGCTGACCGGCGCCATGGCCGCCGCCTTCGTGCGCGGCGTCCAGGAGGGCGGGGTCGCCTGCACCGTCAAGCACTTCGTGGCCAACGACGCCGAGACCGACCGGATGACCGTCGACAACCTCATCGACGAACGCGTGTTGCGGGAGTTGTACCTGGCTCCGTTCGAGACGGTGGTGAAGGACGGCGGCTCCTGGGGCGTCATGTCGGCGTACAACCGGGTCAACGGCCCCACCATGACCGAGAACGCGGCGCTGCAGAACGGGGTGCTGCGCGGGGAGTGGGGCTTCGACGGCTTCATCGTGTCCGACTGGACCGCCTCGCGCGACACCGTCGGTTCGGCGACCGGCGGCACCGACGTGGCCATGCCCGGTCCGGTCACGGTCTACGGCGAACCGCTGGCGGCGGCGGTGCGCGCCGGAGACATCAGCGAGTCCGTTGTGGACGAGCGGGTGCGGGCGGTGCTGCGGCTGGCGGCCCGCGTCGGCGCGCTGGCCGAGGCACCCGGCAGTGTGGACTCACTCCCGGCGGCCGTGGACGGCGGCGCGCACGCCCGCGAGGCCGCCGCCCGCTCCTTCGTGCTGGCCAAGAACGACGGTGACCTGCTTCCGTTGGCGGGCAACGAATCCATCGCACTCATCGGCCTGCCCGCCAAGGAGGCGCGCATCATGGGCGGCGGCAGCGCCCAGGTGTTCCCGCCGCACATCGTGTCTCCACTGGACGGGCTGCGCGCGGCGCTGGACGACCCGGACCGGCTGACCTTCGTGCCCGCCATGGACGCCCGCGCCAAGCTGCCCCCGGTGCGCGAGGGCTTCGACCTGCGCATCGTGGCCCGCGACGCCGCTGGCGGCGAGCTGTACCGCGAGCCCGCCGCCGAAGGGGTGGTCAACTGGCTGGGCGACCTGCCCGCCAGCCTCGACCTCGCGACGCTGGCGTCGGTGGAGTTGTCGGGCGAGTTCACCCCGACCGAGACCGGCCGGCACGAGTTCGCCGTCGGCGGCGTCGGCGACTTCGAGTTGTCGGTGCTGGGCGAGGTCCGGTTCAGCGGCCGCCTCGACCTTCCCGAAGGCGCCCACCCGTTCTCCGCGTTCGTCGACCCGCCGGAACGTCGGGTCTCGGTCGACCTGGTCGCCGACGTCCCCGTCGCGATCGCCCTGTCGGTGCGCGCCGAGAACGTGGCGGACTCACCGTTGGAGGGCCTCACCTTCCGGCTGGGCCACGGCGATCCGCTCCCCGATCCCGACACCGGCATCGAGCAGGCCGTCGCGGCGGCCACCGCCGCCGAGGTCGCGATCGTGTTCGCGGCCACCACCGAGGCGGTCGAGTCCGAGGGCTTCGACCGTCACGACCTGAAGCTGCCGGGCCGCCAGGACGAACTGGTCTCCCGGGTCGCCGCGGCCAACCCGAACACCATCGTCGTGGTCACCGCCGGGGCACCGGTCGAGATGCCGTGGCTCGACGAGGCCCGCGCGGTCCTGTTGACCTGGTTCGGCGGCCAGGAGTTCGGCGCCGCCCTGGCCGACGTGCTCACCGGGGTCAGCGAACCCGGCGGACGCCTGCCCACCACCTGGCCGAAACGCCTCGCCGACGCGCCCGTGACGACGGTCGTGCCCACGAACGGCGCCCTGCGCTACGACGAGGGCGTGTTCATCGGCTACCGAGGCTGGCACCGGTCCCAGGCCGAACCGGCGCTGTGGTTCGGACACGGGCACGGCTACACAACCTGGGACTACCGGGACGCGAGCCTCACCCCCGCCGCCGACGAGGACGAACTCGGCCGGGTCACGGTGCGGCTGAGCAACACCGGCGCCCGCACCGGCCGCGAGGTCGTCCAGGTCTACCTGGGCCCCGCCGAACCCGAGGCCGACCGCCCGGCGCGCTGGCTGGCCGGTTTCGCCTCGGTGACCGCCGAGGCTGGCGAAACCGTCGAGGCCGTCATCCCGATCCCGCGCCGCGCCGCGCAGGTCTGGGACACCGACACCCACGACTGGCACACCCGCCAAGTCCCCTACAAGATCCACATCGGACGATCAGTGGCGGACATCCGCCTCACCACCGACGTGAGCTGACGTCAAAGGGGACGCCGACCTCCGTGCGGTCGGCGTCCCTCCCCTCCATGTGATTGGGGCTTGACAACGTTCAGGTGACTATTCCTCCCCGGAAGCCTTCGGCGACCGCGTGCGCCCGGTCGCGGGCGCCGAGCTTGCGGAACAGACGGCGCGCGTGCGTCTTGATGGTGTCCTCCGAGACGAACAGGTCGCGTCCGATCTCGGCGTTGCTCTTCCCCTCGCTCATTCCCCGCAGCACCTGCATCTCCCGCTCGGTCAGCCCCACCGGGCCGCCGCGTTGGGTCGGTACCCTGCGCTGTCCCCCGTTGAGCCCCGCCGCGCGCGGGCAGATCAGCATGATGGCCTGGGTCAACGCGACGACCAGGTCCTCACCCTCTTCTCCCCCGCCCCGCACGACCCCCCGCGCGCCGGCGGCGACCGTCATCGCCGCGACCCGGGGATCCACGGCCCCCACCAGGACCACTCCGGCCCGTGGTGCGCGGGCCAGGACGGTACGGGTGAACTGGACCGGGTCGGGCCGGGCCAGTCCGACGTCGACCAGAACGACGTCGGCGGGCGTGGTCGCCATGCGCATGTGGACTTCGTCGGTGGTCAGCACCGTGCGTACCGCCTGAGCCAGGCCCATGCGGATGGCACTGGCGGTGATTCGCTGGGCCGATTCCGGGGTCTTGACACAGACCAGAACGGTTCTCACGTGACCTCACCTTTCACTCCGGTTGAGGATGTCCCTCGATAGTGAGAGTGAGGACCTTTGCCCCCATGACGTGAATATGCAGAAAGTTTTCGCATTTGTGGAGTGGCGGTGAGATTACACACAGTTATGGCAATGTTTCGCCTGGTCAAAAGCGTCGTGGGGCGCCGCTCGACTCGAGCGGCGCCCCACGATAAGGCGAAGAATTCTCGCGAATGTGACCTAGGTCCTAGTGCGGGTGGCTGTGGCCGTGGCTGTGCCCGTGACTGTCGTCGTCGGCGGGCTCCTCCGGCTTGTCCACGACCAGCACGTCGGTGGTCAGGATCAGACCGGCGATCGAGACCGCGTTGTTGACGGCGTTGCGGGTCACCTTGACCGGGTCGACGATGCCGTCGGCGGCGAGGTCACCGTAGGTGCCGGTGGCCGCGTTGTAGCCGTGACCCCAACCGGCCTCCTCGACCTTGGACACCACGACGTCACCGGAGACACCGGCGTTGGCCGCGATGCAGTGCAGCGGGGACGCCAGCGACTTGCGGACCAGGTCGACGCCGACCTGCTCCTCACCGATCACGTCGAGCTTGTCCAGCGCCTCGCGCACACCCACCAGGGCGGTGCCGCCGCCGGGGACGACGCCTTCCTCAAGGGCCGCGCGGGTCGCCGAGACGGCGTCCTCGATGCGGTGCTTGCGCTCCTTGAGTTCGACCTCGGTGGCCGCGCCGACCCGGATGACGGCGACGCCGCCGGACAGCTTGGCCAGCCGCTCCTCCAGCTTCTCGCGGTCCCAGCTGGAGTCGGTCTGCTCGGCCTGGGTCTTGATCTGCGCGACCCGGGCGTCGACGGCGGCCTTCTCGCCAGCACCGTCCACGATGGTGGTGGTGTCCTTCTCGACGACGACGCGCCGGGCGTTGCCCAGCTGGTCGACGCCGACCTGGTCCAGCTTGAGGCCGATCTCGTCACTGACCAGCTGTCCGCCGGTCAGCACCGCGATGTCCTCGAGCATGGCCTTGCGGCGGTCGCCGAAGGCCGGGGCCTTGACCGCGCAGGCGCGGAAGGTGCCGCGCGCGGCGTTGACCACCAGGGTCGCCAGGGCCTGGCCCTCGACGTCCTCGGCGATGATCAGCAGCGGCTTGCCGGTGGGCTGCACCTTCTCCAGCACCGGCAGCAGCTCCTCGATCGAACCGATCTTGGAGTTGGTGATGAGGATGAGGGCGTCTTCGAGGACGGCCTCCTGCTCCTCGTGGTCGGTGACGAAGTACGGCGAGATGTAGCCCTTGTCGAACTGCATCCCCTCGGTGATGTCCAGCTCGGTCGCCAGGGTCGAACCCTCCTCGACCGTGATGACGCCGTCGGCGCCCACGGACTGGAAGGCCTCGGCCAGCAGGTCACCGATCCCGGCGTCCTGCGCGGAGACCGTCGCCACCTTGGCGATGTCCTCCTTGCTGGAGATCTGGTCGGCGCGGGCCAGCAGCGCCTCGTTGACGGCGGCGGCCGCGGCGTCCATGCCGCGCTTGAGCGCGATCGGGCTGGCGCCCGAGGCCACGTTCTTCAGGCCGCCGTGCACCAGCGACTGCGCCAGGACCGTGGCGGTCGTGGTGCCGTCTCCGGCGACGTCGTTGGTCTTGGTGGCGACCTCCTTGACGAGCTGCGCGCCGAGGTTGGCGTACGGGTCGTCGAGTTCGATCTCCTTGGCGATGGTGACGCCGTCGTTGGTGATCGTGGGGGCGCCGAACGACTGGTCGAGGACCACGTTGCGGCCCTTGGGACCCAGGGTCACCTTGACGGTGTCGGCCAGGTGGTTGACACCGTGCTCCAGGTTCTGGCGGGCGTCATCGGAAAACTTGAGGATCTTCGGCATCTCTAATTCCTCCTGATAGGACCGCCCCAGGACGCGAGTCCTGGGGCGGCTACGAAGATCGTTACTTCTCGATGACCGCGAGCACGTCGCGGGCCGACAGCACGAGGTAGTCCTCGCCGTTGTACTTGACCTCGGTGCCGCCGTACTTCGAGTACAGGACGACGTCGCCGGTCTTGACGTCGATCGGGACCCGGTTGCCCTTGTCGTCGACACGGCCGGGGCCGACGGCCAGGACGGTGCCCTCCTGCGGCTTCTCCTTGGCGGTGTCGGGAATGACGATGCCCGAGGCGGTGGTGGTCTCGGCCTCGTTCGTCTGAACCACGATGCGGTCTTCGAGCGGCTTGATGGCAACGCCCATGTTGGGATACCCCTTTACGTACACGGATGGTCTTGGTTTCAACGGGCTCGCCCTGCGCCGTCGCGGGGAACGAAGGGCTCGCTTCCGCCCACCAAATTAGCACCCTCGACGTGAGAGTGCCAACGGCCCTCCGACGGTTAGCAATCTCAGGGCCCGAGTGCCAGAATCCGGCGTAGACGCAGGGTGGGGCCTCACTCCGGGACCGTCTGGGCCCGGCGGCCAGAATAACGCTGTGGACATCGAGCGCTTGAACACTCAGACCGGGCGGGCGCTGTTGGCGCGGGCGGACGCGCTGCTGGCGGCCGATCCGCGGCGGGCGGCGGTGGCGTTGCGGCGTGAGACCGACGACGCCGCGCTGGCCTCGGCGGCGTTGACGCAGGCCGAGTCGCGGCGTTCGGCGGTGGCGAAGTTCGGGGCGGACGCGGCGCGGATGTTCTTCACCCGCGACGGCCTGGAGCAGGCCAGCCGCGCGGTCGTGTCGGACCGGCGGGCCCGGCGGGTGGCGGCGGCCGGGGCGGCGCGGGTGGCCGACCTGTGCTGCGGCATCGGATCGGACGCGTTCGCGTTGGTGCGGCAGGGGCTACGGGTGCTGGCGGTGGACAGCGATCCGGCGACGGCGGCCGTCGCGGCGGCCTCGGCGCGGGAACTGGGACTGGGCGACCGGATCGAGGTGCGGTGCGCCGACGCGCTGGCGACCGACCTGTCGGGGATGGACGCGGTGTTCGCCGACCCGGCGCGGCGGGTCAACGGCCGTCGGATCTTCGATCCGGCGCGGTACGTTCCGCCGCTGCCCGCGTTGTGGGAGGCGGCCGCGGCCGTGCCGCTGAAGGTGGGCAAGGTGGGGCCCGGCATCGACCACGCGGCGATCCCCGACGGCGCCGAGGCCGAATGGGTCAGTGTGGACGGATCGGTCGTGGAAGCGGCATTGTGGAGCGGCTTCGGCGACGCGGTGAGGCGGCGGGCGACGGTGATCGGCACCGGGCAGGCGGCCGATGGGCCGCGCGTCGCCGAACTGACCGGCGACGGTGAGCGCGAAGCCGAGGTCGGAGACGTCGGCGAGTACCTGTACGAACCGGACGGGGCGGTGATCCGCGCGCACCTGGTGGCCGAGCTGGCGGACGGTCTGGAAGCGCGGTTGGGGCACGAGGGCATCGCCTACCTGTACGCCGACAAGCTCGTGACCACGCCGTTCGCGACGGCCTACCGTATCGGGGATGTGCTGCCGTTTCACGTGAAAAGGCTTCGGGAAGCGTTGCGACAGCGGGGAATCGGACGGCTGACGATCAAGAAGCGCGGCGCCGACGTGGTGCCCGAGCAGCTGCGGACCCAGTTGCGGCCGTCCGGGGACGGCGAGGCGACCCTGGTGGTGACGCGGCTGGCGGGCAAGCACGTCGTGCTGCTGTGTCAGCCCGTGGCCACCCCGAACAGGTGGCCGACGACGTAGGTGACGGCCATCGTCACCACGCCGATGCCGACGTTGCGGGCGATCGCGGGGCCGGGCCCCGCCTGGCCGAGCCGGGCGCTGATGAGGCCGGTCAGTACGAGCGCCAGGACGACCGCGGCCGCGCAGGCGCCCACGCGCAGCGACACCGACGGCAGCAGGATCGCGACCAGCGGCAGCAGTGCGCCGATCGAGAACGACACGAACGAGGCGAAGGCGGCGGTCCACGGGTTGGCCGGGGCATCGGGGTCGATGCCGAGCTCGACTTCGGCGTGCGCGGCCAGAGCGTCCTTCTTGGTCAGTTCCCGGGCCACCTCGGCGGCCAGCTCCGGCGACAGTCCACGTTGTTCATACAGCCCGGCGAGTTCGCGTTCCTCCGCCTCGGGCATGGTCTTGAGCTCGCGCTTCTCCTTGCGGATCATGGCGCGTTCGGTGTCGCGCTGGCTCGACACCGAGACGTACTCGCCGCCCGCCATCGACAGCGCGCCCGCGACCAGCGCGGCGAGTCCGGCGGTGAAGATCGCCAGTCGCGAGGTGCTGGCCCCGGCGACACCGACGACGATTCCGGCGGTGGAGACGATGCCGTCGTTGGCGCCCAGGACCCCGGCGCGCAGCCAGTTGAGCTTGTCGCCGAGCCGTTCGTGGTGCGGCTCGCCGGGATGCGGTTGGTCGGCGGGTGTGTCGGTCACGGTGTCGAGTCAACCACCCGGGTGCGGTGGCGCGGTACGGGTTTCGGCAGCCGCGTGACGGCCGTCCCATCGGCTGGCCGAACCGAGACCGTTCGGCGCGGCCCCCGCCGGCGACCCGCCGCCGCGGCATCGTCCGACGACGGCCAACCGGCGGCGCCGCGTTCGGCCGCTTCGGCTCAGGTGCCGCCGCTGCGTCACGCGTTCTGCGACGCGACCACGGGGCCGACCCGGGCGGCCGTCCGTCGCACGCCGTACAGGATGCCGCCGACGACCAGCGCCGCCCCGAGGGCCTCGGCCGGGCTGGGCAGCCCCTGGCCCAGCAGCATCATGGTGGTGATCGCGCCGATCGGCATGATGCCCGCGAACAGGCCCGCGCGGTCGGGGCCCAGCCGGGGCAGGCTGTCGTACCACAGCAGGAAGCCCGCGGTGGTGACGACAAGTCCGAGGTAGACGATCGCGGACAGCTCGCCGAGGTCCGGGACGCGCAGCATCGCCGGACCGTCGATGAGCCAGCCCGCCGCCAGCAGCAGCGGCACCGAGATGACCGCCGTGTAGGCCGACACTCGCAGCGCGCCCAGTTTCGGCAGCAGCGGCACCGCCAACAGCGAGAACGACACCTCGCCCGCCAGCGCCACCGCGGCCAGCAGCGCGCCCAGCGGATCGCCGCCGCCCAGGCCGGTGGCCACGGCGGTCCCGACGGTCACCGCGACGGCCGCGACCAGCACCTGCCCGCTCGGCCGTCCGCTGCGGGCCACCAGCGGACCGAGGATGGCCATCACGATCGGCCCGGAGCCGACGATGGTGCCCACCAGCGCCGAGCTGGCGAAGTGGGTGGCCTCGGCGATGGCGACGTTGAAAACGGCCAGCCCGCCGATCGCCAGGGCCAGCAGCAGCACCACCTCGCGGCGGTTCAGCCTGACCGGTTCGGGTTTGCGGACCGCGAGGATCGCGCACAGCGCCACCGCCGCCAGCGCGTAGCGGATCGCGTGGGCGGTGTAGATCGGATAGTCGTTGATGGACGCGTTGACCGCCACGAGTGAGCCGACCAGCAGCATTCCCACGGTCGCCTGAATCGCTCCCCGGAGCCGAGACTTGTTCACGGTTTCGAGGCTAGAATCAAGTGGATCACGTTGCCAGACCATTCCCGACGAGAAACCATGGACCACTTGTGACCGAGCTGCCCTTGACCGTCACCCCCGGCGCCGACGGACTGGCCCGCGACATCGCCGCCCAACTGCGCGCCGCGATCCGCTCCGGCCGCCTGGCGGCGGGCACCCGGCTGCCGTCCAGCCGCGAACTCGCCGCCGACCTGTCGGTGTCGCGCGGCGTCGTCGTCGAGGCCTACGAACAACTCATCGCCGAGGGCTTCCTCATCTCCCGGCAGGGTTCGGGCACCCGCGTCGCCGCCATCGCCCGCCCGTCCGAGCCCGCCACCCCGCCGGCGGCCACTCCGCCCCCGGCGCCCCGCTACGACCTGCGACTGGGCACCCCCAACCTGTCCCGGTTCCCCCGCCGCGAATGGCTGTCGGCCAGCCGCCAGGTACTGGCCGACCTGCCCAACGAGGCCTTCGGCTACCCCGACACCGCCGGAGTCCCGGCGTTTCGCTCCGCGCTGGCCGACTACCTGGGCCGTACCCGCGCCGCGCTCGCCCGCCCCGAGCACATCGTCACCGTCGGCGGCGTCGCCGACGCCATCACGCTGCTGACCCGCGCCCTCGGCCCCGTCAAACTGGCCATAGAGGACCCCACGTCCCCGTTCCAGCTGCCGCTGTTGCGTTCCGCCGGAGCCGAACTCATCCCGGTCCCGGTCGACGGCGAGGGCATGGACATCGCCGCCCTGGAACGCACCGACGCCGACGCCGTCATGCTCACCCCGGCCCACCAGTACCCCACCGGTGTGGTCCTGTCCCCCGCCCGCCGGGCCCGGCTGCGCGACTGGGCCGCCGCCCGCGACGCCCTGGTCATCGAGGACGACTACGACGCCGAGTTCCGCTACGACCGCGAACCCATCGGCTGCCTCCAGGGCCTGCTGCCCGACCGGGGCGTCCTGATGGGATCGGTCAGCAAGTCCCTGGCACCCGGCCTGCGGCTCGGCTGGATCCTGGCCCCGCCCCGCATCGCCGCCGCCGTGGCCGACCTGCGCGCCAAGACCGACCTGGGCTCCCCCGTCCTCGACCAGTACATCGTGGCCCGGCTCATCACCTCGGGCGCCTTCGACCGCCACGTCCGCGCGATGCGGCTGCTGTACCGGGAACGCCGCGACGCTCTGGTCGCGGCCATCGGCACGTACCTGCCAACCGCCCGCATCGCCGGAATCTCGGCGGGACAACACATCCACATCGAACTGCCCGGCATCGACGAGGCGGAACTGGTCCGCCGCGCCCGCGACCTGGACGTGGGCGTCCGCGGCATCACCGAGTTCCGGGTCACCGCGACCGGCCCGTCCGGCCTGGTGCTCGGCTTCGCGGGCCTGACCCCCGACCAGCTCACCGAGGCGATGCGGTTGACGAGTGCGGTGGCGGAACTCGTGCATTTCCCGTGAAGCGGCGGCCGAGGATCCGGGTATGACGGATGGGTTCACGACGAAGCTGGAGAGCTACTCGAAACGGATTCGCCGCTGGGCGACCCGGCGCGAGATCGAACGCAAGGGCTACGGGTGCGAGGTCTGGTACGACGGCGGCGGAGATCCCGGCGGCACCGAACTCCCCCTGTCGACGTACCTGGATCCGTACGCGACCGCGGACTTCCGTGACAACGGGGGCTACTACGCGCCGTACGAAGGCGAGGTCTGGAACCACGTCCACGCCGAGTTCGACTGGGTGCACACCCGGATCATGGAATTCGGGAAATCCCAACCGTCCGCATTGGAATCCCTGATCACGGCCGTGCAGGCGGTCCCCACGACCTTGCTCGGCCGCAGCACCTGGCGCAACGACGGCGACCTGGGCGGCATGCACCAGTTCGAGACCCGGCAGGCCCTGACCGAGCGATACGGCCACGACGACGCGACCGTGGAACAGGTGCTGCTGACCGACGCCATGGACGTGCTCAGCGACTGGCGCGGCGCCACCGCGGGCGCCTTCACGACCACCTTCGGCTCCAACGGCGGCGCGTGGGAGGGCATCGCCGAGCAGAACTACTACCTCGCCGAACACCTGCTCGCCGGTCTGGAGGCCCAGCTGGCCGTCAATACCACCACCCGCGAGAGCGTCATCCGGACCTGCTCCAACACCATCGAGGCGCTGTGGGACGTCAACGAGGGCGGCGGCGACGCCTCCACGTTCCTGACCATCTTCGGCGCGGTGGCCAGCGTCGCGCTGGTCTCGTTCCCGCTGGCCGGAGCCATCACCGCGGCGGCGTTCGCGATCACCACCGAACTGGTGAACCAGGCGCAGAGCGACAGCGGCGACGTCGTCACCGGCGCGCCCGGCAGTCAGGAACACGCCATCACCGGTGCCACCCCCGCGGAGATCCTGGACTGCATGGCCAGCGCCTTCGACAAGATCATCCTGACCGCCGCCGAGCACGAGGACACCCTCCGCGACACGCTTTACGACGCCTACAACGCGGTGACCAGCAGCGCAGGTGCCCGGTCGACGTTCGAGATCACCTTCGAAGAGGGCACGTCCATGGACGACATGGGAGACCGCGAGGTCTCGGTGTCCGACGACGAACTCAAGGAAGCCGCGACGGTCCACTTCCCCCGGGCGACCCAGCGGGTGCTGGGCGCCAACGCGGACCTGGCGGCCTCCCACGGGGGCGAGTCCGCCGCCTTCGCCGCCGAGACCGGCTCCGGCACCACGGCGGCGCACCCCGCCTGGACAGCGCTGCGGGACCTGCTGCAGGACCTGACCGCCACCAACGGCGGCAAACTCGAGTTCGCGGGCCAGTTCCTGTACGACTTCGCCGTCGAGACCGGCGTGGTCGACGCGGACAACGCGGAGGCGGTCAACGCGTCGAACATCTACGCGGACAGCGAACCGCGGTCGACCGGCAGTACCCACGAGCCGATACCGGTCGTCGAGGACGAGAACGGCGAGACGACCTATGTGACCGACCCGGGAAACGTCCCCGGCGAGCCCCAGTAGGAGACCCGAATGTCCACAGTCGTCGACCGCCTGCAACGCATGACGCTCAACCTGACCTCCCCCGACGGAAACCTCTGCGCCACCGTCGACGCCGAACGCCGTGCCCGGTTCCACCTCCGCGACGAGACGCGCTTCGAGCGCTACGACGCACCAACACTGTCCACACAGGTCAAGGCGCTGCTCACCACCATGAACTCCGGACGCGAACTGGGCATCAAACGGGCCTACGCCGCCGACGGCCGTGAACCCGCCGCCGTCAACGGCACCCACTGGGACGCCGCCCACCGCCGCTTCGAAGCAGCTCTGGCCACATTGGAACTCGAAGGCTACTCCGAGGACGGACTCCTGCTCCTGCAGTCCGGCTTCGACCTGTCCGGCTACCGGGTCACCATCGACCGCGACGACCTCCCCCGCACGTCACCCGAACAGTTCCTCCGGGAACTGTCCGGCGCCTACCGCGACCTGCTGGCCCACCGCCGCCAGCGACGGGCCGAACTGCTGCGCGAACACCTAGGCACCTGACACCGCCCGGGTCCCGACGACGGCGGGTCAGGCGACGTGTTCGGCGTACCGCTTGAGGGTTTCGGCCAGTACCTCCGCACCCGGGCGGGCCCACAGCGCGTCGTTGAAGATCTCGACTTCGACCAGGCCGTCGTAGCCCGCCGCGTCGGCGGCGTGGCGGAAGCGACGCAGGTCGATGACGCCGTCGCCGAGCTGGGCGCGGCCGGTGAGGACTCCGGCGGGCAGCGGGGTCGACCAGTCGGCGACCTGGAACGAGGAGATCCGGCCCCGGGCGCGTTCGATCGCCGACCACACCGTTGGGTCCCACCAGATGTGGTACGTGTCGACGACGACGCCGACGGTGGTCGCGGGGAAGCGCTCGGCCAGGTCGAGGGCCTGGTCGAGTGTGGAGATGACGCAACGGTCCGAGGCGAACATGGGGTGCAGCGGCTCGATGGCCAGCCGGACACCGGAAGCCGCCGCGTGCGGGGCCAGTTCGGCGATGGCCTCGGCGACGGTTTCGCGGGCCGCGTCGAGGTCGCGGGAGCCGGATGGCAGGCCGCCGCAGACCATGACCAGTTCCGAGGTGCCCAGGGTGGCGGCCTCGTCGATGGCACGACGGTTGTCGTCCAGGGCTTCGCGGGTGCCGGTGGTGAGGAAACCGCCCCGGCACAGGCTGGTGACGGTGACGCCGCTGTCGCGGACCCTGGCGGCGGTGGCTTCCAGACCCTTGTCGGCCACCGGTTCCC
The DNA here is from genome assembly GCF_000024545.1 of Stackebrandtia nassauensis DSM 44728. Classification (GTDB taxonomy): domain Bacteria; phylum Actinomycetota; class Actinomycetes; order Mycobacteriales; family Micromonosporaceae; genus Stackebrandtia; species Stackebrandtia nassauensis. Next base: position 1,146,421 of record NC_013947.1, on the reverse strand, counting down.
GCCACAGGCCGATGCCGATCTCGGCACGGGCGCAGGCTTCGACGGCTTCGAAGACGTCCCAGTGCTTGGTGGTGGCGTGGTTGAGCGAGAAGCGGTTCACTGGCCCGCCACCGTCAGCAGCGACCGCATCCGGTCGGCGGCCAGTTCGGGGTCCGGGAACAGTCCGATGCGGTCGGCCAGCGTGAAGACCTCGGTCAGGTGGGTGATGGAGCGGGCCGACTCCAGACCGCCGACCATGCGGAAGTGGTCCTGGTGGCCGCTCAGCCAGGCCAGGAAGACCACGCCGGTCTTGTAGTTGAAGGTGGGGGTTTCGAAGACCTTGCGGGCCAACGGGACCGTGGGGTCGAGAATGGCGCGGAAGCCCGCGGCATCGCCCGCGTCGAGGCGGGCGGCGGCGGCCGAGGCGAAGCGGGCCAACGGGTCGAAGATGCCCAGCAGGGCGTGGCTGTGGCCGTGTTCGTCGCCCTCGATCAGCCACGGGTAGTTGAAGTCGTCACCGGTGTAACAGACCACGGAGTCGGGAAGCGCGCGCCGGAACGCGATCTCGGCCTCGGCGTCCAGCAGCGAGATCTTGACGCCGTCGATGCGTTCGGGGTACTCGGCGATCAGGTTCAGCAGCGATTCGGCGGCCAGTTTCAGGTCGGTCGAACCCCAGTAGCCGGTCAGCGCCGGGTCGAACATGGAGCCCAGCCAGTGCAGGATCACCGGGCGCTCCACGCGTTCCAGCAGCTGCCGGTAGACCGAACGGTAGTCCTCGGGGGTCTTGGCCACGGCGGCCAGCGCCCGGGAGCACATCAGGATCGGGGTGGCGCCGGTGACGCCGACGGTGAGGAGCTGCTCGATATAGGCTTCGGCCACTTCGGACATGCTGGCCGGGCCGACGAGCTGGTCGGTGCCGACACCGCAGGCCAGTGGAGCGCCGTCGGCCTCGGACACCGTGCGCCAGATCAGTTCCCGGGTCGCCTTCCAGTCCAGGCCCATGCCGCGCTGCGCGGTGTCCATGGCCTCGGCGACGCCGAGTCCCTGCGACCACAGGTGCCGCCGAAACGCCATGGTGGCGTCCCAGTCGAGGGTGGCCGGACGGCCGGGACCGTTGTCCGCCAGCGGATCGGCCACGACGTGCGCGGCGGCGTAGATGGTGCGGGAGGGAAAGGACTCGACGGCCGGGAAGACCGTCGGCTGACGCAGTTCGTAGCGCCCGTGTCCGGGTAGGTCGATCGTGGTCACTGCGATGGCTCCAGCGGTTCGGGGACGGTTTCGGTGGTCACAGCGTCAACTGCGGCAGTTCGACGCGGCGGCCCTCGGTCGAGGAAAGGTACCCGGCCTCGGCCAGCTGCACACCCCGGCTGGCGGCCAGGAAGTCGTGGTGCCAGGGCGCGTCGTCCACGACGTGGCGCAGGAACTCCTCCCACTGGGTCTTGAAGCCGTTGTCGAACTCGGCGTTGTCGGGCACTTCGCTCCACTGTGACCGGAAGTCGACGGTCTGGTCGATGTCGGGGTTCCACACCGGTTTCGGGGTGACCGAACGGTGCTGGGCCCGGCAGCGGCGCAGTCCCGCCACCGCGCTGCCCTCGGTGCCGTCCACCTGGAACTCCACCAGCTCGTCCCGGAAGACCCGGGTGGTCCAGGAGGAGTTCATCTGGGCCACGACGCCACCCTCCAGCTCGAAGATCGCGTAGGCGGCGTCGTCGGCGGTGGCGGGGTAGCCCTTGCCGGATTCGTCGAAGCGGCGCGGCACGTGGGTGGACACGTGCGCGGTCACCGACTTGACCGGGGCGATCAGGTTCTCGAAGACGTAGCTCCAGTGCGGGAACATGTCCAGCGCCATGCCGCCGCCGTCCTCACTGCGGTAGTTCCAGGATGGGCGCTGCGCGGCCTGCCAGTCGCCCTCGAACACCCAGTACCCGAACTCGCCGCGCACCGACAGGATCCGGCCGAAGAAGCCGGAGTCGATGAGCCGCTTGAGTTTGAGCAGGCCGGGCAGATAGAGCTTGTCGGCGACGGCGCCGTTCTTGACGCCGTGTTCGCGGGCCAGCCGGACCAGGTCCAGGGACTCGTCGAGGCTGGTGGCGATGGGTTTCTCGCAGTAGACGTGCTTGCCCGCCTTGATGGCGGAGCTGACCGCGGCGAGCCGGTGCTGGGTGGTGAGGGCGTCGAAGTACACCGAGACCGACGGATCGGTCAGCACCTCGGGCAGGTCGGTGGAGTACCGCTCGATGCCGTGCCGCTCGGCGACTTCGGCGAGTTTGGCGGCGTTGCGGCCCACCAGGGTCAGCTCGGGCCAGATCACCGAGCCGTCGGGCCGGGGCAGACCGCCCTGTTCCCGGATCGCCAGCAGCGAACGCACCAGGTGCTGCCGGTATCCCATGCGTCCGGTGACGCCGTTGACGGCGATGCCGATGTCGATCCGAGAGGTCATGAGGGGGCTCCAAGGGGCGTGGCAAGCATGGCAAACGTTTGCCAGTGAGCTTAGCATCACGCCGCGACCACGTCGAGGCCCGCGATCTCCGGCCTCAGTCCCGTGAGCGGTCGCGACGCCGCATTTCCTGCCACCGCACCAGTTCCCGGGCCAGCGCGTCGCGCAGGAACCGGGTGAACTCGGCCATCTCGGCCAGCCTGGCCCCCGCCGGGGTGCGCGGCCCGAAGATCTCGGCGCCCTCCCCGGCCGCCGAGGCCCAGCGGGTGTGCAGTTCGACGGTGCGCGACCAGCCCTGGAACCAGCTCTCGTCGACGAGATAGCGCTCGCGGCGTTCCCCGGGGACGCGCTCGCGTCGCAGCAGCCCGAGGGGTTCCAGGTAGGCGACGGCCTTGGACACCGACGCCGCGCTGATGCCGAGTTGGTCGACCAGGTCCGCCGAGGTCAGGTACGGCTCGTCGGTGATCAGGACGCTGACCAGCACTCCGGCGGTGATCGGCGGCAAGCCCATGTCGGCCATCATCGCGGTGTACCGCTTCCGGAAGTCCCGCACCGCCGCCGGGTCGCGTCGGTAGTCGCCGTCGTCGCGCGGCCGAGGCGAGGACGGCACCGGCGCGGCGCGGTGCGCCCGGCGTCCGGTGTCGTGCTGCGCCAGCTCGGCCCGGTAGCCGTCCCGGCCGCCGTTGCGGGCCACCTCGCGGCTGATGGTCGAGGTGGGGCGGTCCAGCCGCCGGGCGATCTCGGCATAGCCCAGCCCCTCGGCGAGGCCGTCGGCGATCAGGCGTCGATCGGTGGGGGTCAGGCGGCCTCCGGGCATGGGCGGAAGTCTAGTTTCACGCGCGGCTCATTGCAATATTCCCCGGTGACGGATCCGTTGAATTCACGGTGTCAGTCATTGCAATTATGGCTATTACCCTTGTATTTCACCAGAAATAGCAAGCATCTACGTTGACCAGATACGAAACGCAACGTAGCTTTCCTCGTAGGGAAACTCATGGAAGGACGTGTCATGTCCGACTCACCCATCCTCGACAAGGACCTGTTCATCGAGCGCGACCCCGGTCGCCCCTTCGCCCCGGGCACCGGCATCACCCGGCTGGCCGCCGCCGGTCCCGTCACCCGGGTGACGTACGCCGACGGAGCCGACGGCTGGCTGGTCACCGGGCACGCGGCGACCCGGGCGGTGCTGGCGGACCCGCGCTTCAGCGCCCGCGCCGACCTGGTCAACATCTCCGCGTCGGCCGGTCCCGACTACGAACCCCAGCCGACGCCGCCGGGCATGTTCATCCAGAGCGATCCGCCCGAGCACACCCGCTACCGGCACCTGCTGACCGGCGAGTTCACCGTCCGCCGGATGCGGCTGCTCAACGCACTCATCGAGCGCGTCACCGCCGAGCACCTCGACGCGATGGCGGCCGACGGCCCCGGCGCCGATCTGGTGACCGCGTTCGCGTACCCAATCCCCGCGCTGGTCATCAGCGAACTGCTCGGCGTGCGACCCGAGGAACAGCAACAGTTCCAGCATCGGATCACGGCGATGATGTCCGAGACCGATCCCGAGCGACTCCAGGCCGGTTACCTGGCCACGGCGGCGTACATGGGTGAACTGGTCGCCGCCAAACGATCCCACCCCACCGACGACGTGTTCAGCGGCCTTGCCGCCAGTGACGAGCTCAGCGACGAGGAACTGGGCAACATCGGCTTCCTGCTGCTGGGCGCCGGGTTCGAGACCACCGCCAACATGCTGTCGCTGGGCACCCTCTGCCTGCTGCGCCACCCCGAACAGCTGGCCGACTGGCGCGCCGACCCCGGCATGACCGACAACGCCGTCGAGGAACTGCTGCGGTACCTGAGCATCGCTCCGGGGACGATCCGCGCCGCCCTGGAGGACGTCGAACTCGAAGGGCAGCTCATCCGCCAGGGCGAGTCGGTCACGGTCTCGATCACCACCGGCAACCGGGACGCCGCCCGCTTCGACGACCCGGACACGCTGGACCTGCGACGCAAGACCGGCGGACACCTCGCCTTCGGGCACGGCGTCCACCAGTGCCTGGGCCAGCAGCTGGCCCGGGTGGAGATGCGGGTGGCGTTTCCGGCGCTGCTGCACCGGTTCCCGTCGCTGCGGCTGGCGGTCGACCCCGACGACGTGCCGGTGAAGACCGACGGTTCGATCGTCGGTCTGCGGAGCCTGCCGGTCACCTGGGACGACTAGGTGTAGGCCCTGTGGTCCTTCATCTCGGCGTGCCAGTCCTTCGGGAAGGTCGCGTCGATGCGGAAGGCCATGCCCAGTCCCCTGGCGATGAACTGATCCCGCTCCAGGACTTTTTCGAAGTCGTGCTGGTTGTCGTCCCACCAGGTCTCGTGCTGCACGATGCAGGTCTGCTGGCCGAGGTGCCGGTTCTCGCAGGGACGCGGCGGCGACCAGCGCTGCTCGTGCTCGAAGTTCACCACCGCGCCGTTGGCCTCCACGGTGATGGTTCCCTTGGCGCGCAGGCAGTAGCCCTCGGACGGGATCTCCCATTTCGCGTAGCGCTGCCGACCGTCGGTCTCCAGCGGCTTCATGTTCTCGCAGTTCGCGTCGCCGATGGACTCCTCGGTGACCTCCTGCTTGTTGAACCCGTCGTTCTCGTGGTCGTAGTAGCCGGTCATGTGGACCCAGTCGCCGTCCTTCTCGAAGTGCTCGCCGCCCTTCGGCGGCCAGCCGTCCTTCGGGTCGCCCCACTGGATCTCGGAGCCGTCGGCCAGCGGTTTCCAGGCCCACTGGGTGACGACGTCGCCGGTGTCGACGCCGACGACGGAACCGGCGTGCTTCTGATTCATGAGCGAGTAGTCGGCGTAGGTCTCGGCCGCCTCGGCCTCGGGTTTTGGCTTCGGGTCGGCGTCCTCGGCGAGGGCGTAGACCGGCACGGCCGCCACCACGGCGGTGGCGACGGCGATGGTCAGCAACGTGTGGCCGCGCTTCATGGGCTCTCCTTGGGTAATCGATTACCCAGGCTAGGGGCGGCCAAGCGGCCGAGAATCACCAATTCAGGCCAACCGGCGCGAGCGTCAGACCCGCACTTCGCGGACGTCCTCGGCCTCGCCGCGCGGCACCCAGATCTGGTACACGCCGACGTCGTAGGTCTCCAGCCCCAGGTGCCGGGCCACTTCGGCGTTGCCGCCGCAGTACTCGAGCCGCAGCCAGGCCCCGAACTCGCCCAGCACGATGAACGGTTCGCCGCGCCAGGTGCACAGCGTCCGGACGTAGTGGAAGTCCTCGATCTCGTTGATGAGCACGCCGCGCCTGAACCGGCCGTCGGCGACCTCGACGAAGCCGTCGCCGGGTTGCGGCGAGTACAGCCGGACGTGGGCCCCGTCCGGGCTGGCGTCGTAGTCGATGCCGCGCCAGCGGGCCACGTATCCGTCACGCATGCTGCTGCTCCTGCCTGAAGTCGCCAGCCGGGCTGATGTCCCAGGACGAGGCCGCCGCCTCGATGTCCGCGCGGATCCATTCCCGGCGGTCGGAGTCGTACACGGCGATGTCCTCGCTGCGGCCGTCGGCGCTGACGCGGGTCATGGTGGCGCCGTGCGGAAGCCGCACACTGTCCACCTTGTACTCCACGATCCGGCGGCCCTCGACGCTGGGCGCGTAGCCGTCGCCGGAGAACGGCGGCGGTTCCACGATCCAGCCGCCGTTGCGTTCGGCGGTGGCGGGATCGTTGCCGCCGTAGGCGATCCGGTACAGGTCGCCGCGGTGCCCGACCCAGCGGATCACGTGCACCGACTCGTCGGTCGGCGAGAAGTCGACGCCGTCGCGCAGCAGGCCCAGTGCGTTGTAGAGCTGCTCGGGTGTGTTGAGGTCGGCGACCTCGTTGTAGCGGTGCACGAAGCCCGCCACCCGGTCGTAGCCGCGTTCCAGGGTCATCGCGACCTGCTGGTGCGGCAGCACCTTCTGCATCAGCTCCGGAGCCGTCGGGGCCGGGGTGGCCGCCGCGGGCTCGGGGGCCTGGGCCTGCGGTGGCGGCGGGGCCTGCGTCTGCGCCGAGCCGTGGTTGGACGCCGGACTGCGGGGCGCGCCCAGCGCGTCCATGTCCAGCGCGGGCTGCAACAGACCCTGGGTGCGGGCCCAGGTCACCAGGGTGGTCACCTGCGGGCCCGGTACGTTCGCGCCCACCTCGGTGGACGGGTTGACGTACAGCGAGTACTCCAGGCCCGGCCACTGCGCCGTCAGACGGCCGAAGGTGGTGTTGATGTGGGGACGGTCGCCGTAGCGGGCGATCAGCCGCGACAGCGACGTGAACGCGGTGATCGTGTAGGCGCCGTCGATGAGGTCGGTGTGCCAGCGGAACTCCGGGTCACCGGGACGCGCGGACGGCGGGCAGTCCTCGGCGACCGGCAGGTACGCCCAGGCGCGCAGCAGCACGCTCAGGTAGGCCTTGGTGTCGCCGGTGGACGCGGCCAGCGCCAGCTCGTCCTCCACGGCGTCCTCGCTGGGCCACTCCGGCAGCGCGGTCGACACCGGGACCGGCAGCCGCGAGGCGGCCGAGTAGCCGTCGGAGGCGGGCTGCTGGGTCTGCTGGGCCTGCCAGGCGGGTTCCTCGGGCCTCGGCGCCGGTTCCCAGGCGGGCTGCTCGGGTTCGGGCTGCTGGCCGAAGCCGGAGTCCATGGGCTCGCGGCGCGGCATCGCCGAGCTCATCGGCGAGTCGTAGGTACCCGAGGGCGGGTCCTGGACGGGCGGCGCTTCGGCGGGCGGATACGAGTCGCGCTGCGGCAGTCCGGAGTTGAAGGCCTCGGAGGGCTGGCCGTAGGCGTCGCGCTGCGGCAGCCCCGCGTCGTAGGGGTCGGCGGGCTGCTGCGAGAACGGTTCGGGCGCGGGACTGGCGGCGGCCGGTTCCCGGCGCGGCAGTCCCCCGGGTCCGGCACTCGGGGCGGACGGAGCCGTCTCGCCGTAGCGCGGTCCGGGGTCGGGCGGCGGGGCCTGCTGGAACGGCGAGGCCTCGAACTGCCCGAACTGGGGTGGCGGCGGGGCCGCCTCGAACTGGCCGAACTGCGACGGCGGCGCGGACTGCGGGTAGTCGGTGCGCGGCGGCGGATAGTCGTTGGCCGCGTACATCGGCGGCTGCGAGTGCGGGGCCTGGTCGTCGGGCAGATGGGTGTCGCCGCTGGCGACCTGCCGCACGAACCAGGCGGGCAGATATCCCTCGATGGGGGTACCCGGGTCGACGGCCAGCCACCAGTCGCTGTCGGGCCACGCGTCGGCCAGCGCGGTGAAGCTGACGGTGCGGAAGGCACCGGCGTGCGCGTGCAGGCACGCGCGCATGGCCTCGGGCGATGTGAAGACCAGCACGTGTGTGCGGTCCTCGGTCGCCCAAGTGGCCCAGCTCCCGGTTCCGTTGGAACTGGGAGACGTATCCTCGGCGAACGGCAGCAGCAAGTCTGTGCGGGCCAGCAGCCGGAAGTATTCTTCCTGGTTACCGGCTCGCAGCGCCTCACGCATATGCTGTTCGATGTCGTTGGCCGGCACCCACATCGACGTCACGCTCTCTCCTGGCAGTGCGGTCTCCCACACGGTTTCAACCTCGACACCGTAACGCGAACTCGTCTCTGACGCATAGGCGGATCGGAGTAGATAACAGTATGGATAAACCTGGCCACCCGGCGCAAGGCCTGGGCCGAACTACTCTGTATTCGTGACCGCCGCCGAAACTCCCCTGGGCCGCAAGCGCCGGGCGCGCCGGATGGCGCGCATGCTGGCCGAACTGCACCCCGACGCGCACTGTGAGCTCGATTACGCCGATCCGTTCCAGTTGGCGGTCGCCACGATCCTGTCGGCCCAGTGCACCGACGTGCGCGTCAACCTCACCACCCCGGCGCTGTTCGCCCGATACCCGGACCCGGCCGCCATGGCCGCCGCCGACCGCGGCGAACTGGAGGAGCTGATCCGGCCCACCGGCTTCTTCCGCAACAAGACCAACTCGCTGTTGGGCCTGTCGGCGGCGCTGCTGTCCGACCACGGCGGCGAGGTGCCCGGCACGATGGCCGAACTGGTGAAACTGCCCGGTATCGGACGCAAGACCGCCAACGTCATCCTCGGCAACGCCTTCGGTGTTCCGGGCATCACCGTCGACACCCACCTGGCCCGGCTGGTGCACCGCTTCGGCTGGACCACGGCCACCGACCCGGTCAAGATCGAACACGCCGTCGGCGAGTTGATCCCCAAGAACGACTGGACGATGTTCTCGCACCGGATCATCTTTCACGGCCGTCGGGTGTGCTTCGCCCGCAAACCGGCGTGCGGCGCCTGCGGGCTGGCGAAGCTGTGCCCCAGCTACGGCAGCGGGCCGGTCGACCCCGACGCGGCCGCGAAACTCCTGAAGGGACCCCGGGTGGCCGAGCTGGCCGCCGCCGCGGAGCGTGTCAACACATGAGACTTCGCACCCTGCTCCTCGGATTCACCGTGGCGGCGTTGACCGCCTCGTGCTCGTCCGGCGGCCAGACCGCCGACGCGTCGCAGGACGTCGACTGGGACGTCCCCTGCGACGAGTCCGACATCGGCACGGCCGCCGAGGACTTCAAGGACTTCACTTTGGAGTGTCTGTCCAACGGCAAGGACCACGCGCTGGGCGTACTCGACGAGCGCCCCACGGTGATCACGCTGTGGGCCACCTGGTGCGGGCCCTGCCGCAAGGAGGCCCCGGAGTTCAGGAAGTTCCACGAGGAGTACGGCGACCAGGTGAACCTCATCGGTGTGGACACACAGGACGATCGTTCGTCAGGGCTGGCCTTCGCCGCCGACGCGGGCTGGCGGTTCCCGTCGGTCAGCGACCCCAAGGGCTCGGTCATGCGCGCCCGGGGCATCACCGCGCTGCCCGCGACCTTCCTCATCGACGAAAAGGGAACGACCGTCGCGACCTACAACGACCCCGGCCTGACCTTCGAGAAGCTGGAGAAGGCGGCACTGAAGCACTTCGAGGTGGAGCGGTCATGACCACACCCCGCCCCCTCACCGACGTCGAGCTGCCCGACTGGTGGCACCCGCTCGCGGAGAAGGCCGCCAGCGTCGACGGCCGCGACATCACCCGCTACCTGCCCACCGAGGGCCAGGGCCGACCCGCGGGCATCCTCATCCTGCTGGGCGCCGACGAGAACGGCCCCAACGTCATCCTCACCCAGCGCGCCGCGACCCTGCGGCAGCACGCCGGACAGCCCAGCTTCCCCGGCGGCGTCGCCGACCCCGAGGACGCCTCGATCGTCGACACCGCGCTGCGCGAGGCCAACGAGGAGATCGGCCTGGACCCCGACTCGGTCACCGTCGTGACGACCCTGCCGGAACTGTGGCTCAACGTCACCGACCACCGGGTCACCCCGGTACTGGCGTGGTGGCACGCGCCGCACCCGATCGCGGTGGTCGACCCCGCCGAGGTCGCCTCGATCTCGAAACTGCCGGTCCGCGACCTCGTCGACCCCGCCAACCGGGTGCGCTACCGGCACTCCTCGGGCTACGTGGGACCGGCCTTCGAGATCGACGGCATGCTCGTGTGGGGCTTCACCGCGGGCGTGCTGTCGGCGGTCCTGCGGCTCGCGGGCTGGGAACGACCCTGGGAGCCGGGCCGGTTGACGACGTAGGCTAGCTTCGCGAAACTTACAGCTCCACAACCCCCTATGTGAGGCGGAGGCGACGTGCAGGGCGGCATTCTGGTTGACATCGTCATCGTGCTGCTCGCGTTGTTGTTCGCGATCAACGGTTACCGGCAGGGGTTCATCATCGGGGCGCTCGGCTTCGCCGGGTTCTTCGGCGGCGCGCTGATCGGCGTCCAGATCGCCCCGCTGCTGGTGGAGGTCTCCGAGGCTCCCGCCGCCCGGGTCCTGATCGCGCTGCTGGTCGTGTTCGGCATCGCGATGCTGGGCCAGTGGGGTGGATCCGCGCTGGGGGTGCGGCTGCGCAAGCGGGTCAAGAACGACAACGCCAAACGCTTCGACGAGTTCGGCGGCGCCCTGGTGTCGATGGTGGCGGTGCTGCTGGTGGCCTGGGTGGTCGCCGCGCCGCTGGCCTCGTCCGGGATGCCGGGCCTCGCCGCGGCGGTGCGCAACAGCGCGATCGTGCGCACCATCGACGAGAACATGCCCGGCCCGGCGCAGAACGTCTACAACGCGCTGCGCTCGGCGGTCAACACCAACGGTTTCCCGGAGGTGTTCTCCGGACTCGACCCCAGCGATTCGCCCCCTGTGGACCCACCAGATCCCGAACTGGCCAACTCGAAGGTGGTCCGCGACGCCGAGGCGTCGGTGCTGCGGGTGTCGGGCGACGCGCCGCAGTGCGACCGGCACATCGAGGGATCGAGCTTCGTCTACGACGCCGACCGGGATCTGGTGCTGACCAACGCACACGTGGTGGCGGGCACCGAGTCGGTGAGCGTCGCCGGCGCCGACGGCGACGTCGAGGCGCGGGTGGTGGTCTTCGACGACCGGCGCGACCTGGCGGTGCTGTACGCGCCCGGCCTCAACGCCCCGGAACTGGACACCCTGGACGAGGCCGCCGAGTCCGGCGCCGACACCATTGTGCTGGGTTACCCGCAGGGCGGTCCCTACACCGCCACCGCCTCCCGGGTCCGGGAACACCGCGAGGTCACCGGCCCCGACATCTACGACTCCGGCGAGGTCACCCGCGAGGTGTACTCGCTGCGGTCCCAGGTGCGCAGCGGCAACTCCGGCGGTCCGCTGATCTCGGCCGACGGCGACGTCTACGGCGTCATCTTCGCCGCCGCCGTCGACGACCCCGACACCGGTTACGCCGTCACGATGGACGAGGCCCGGCCGATCATGGAGGAAGGCCAGACCACCACCGAATCGGTGAGCACCAAGGGTTGTACCTAGACGGTGCGGTCCGACTTCTCCCGCATGGCCTTGACGTCCTCGCCGATCCGGAAGAAGTTCGACACCAGTTCCAGGCCCATGCGCACCAGCAGCAGGTACACGAAACCGAAGATGGGCACCAGGATCAGCTGCACCAGACCCAGGAACGCGTCGAACTCGGCGATCGTGATGACCGCCGAGATCAGCCCGAAGACCACGCCGATGCCCAACACCACCAGGGCGACGACGTAGTAGATCTGGATGACCTGCGGCGTGACGAAGCTGCGGAAACTGAAGTCGAACAGCGAGGCGAAGAAGTTCTTGCCGGTGCCGCCGATCGGCTGCGACTGATAGGCACCGGTGGGCGGCGGGTAGTGACTCGGGTCGGGCTGTTGCTGGTAGTGGCCGCTGGGTTGCTCGGTATGCCCCTGCGGGTAACCACCCTGCTGCTCCGGCTGCTGCTGTGGGTCTTGCGGATACGTCATATTCCCGCCCTAACCGCTCGCCATCCTGTGTCTCCTGACACGTCGGTGTCAGGGGCCCACATTGTTTCATGAACGCCTGTATACCCACTTGTCAACGCACATAATGTTTTACGTGAACAGGCCCTATGGGAGCGTCCACACGTGACCTGACGAATGTTCACGGGCCCGCTCCCAAAATCGCCCAGATGGGCATACACTCACTTCTGCGCGCGGTGCGCTTATAGGGAGGTGTACAGGGATGGATGAGACACTGGCTCGCGCCGGACTGTTCCAGGGCGTCGACCCCGAGGCGGTCGAGGCGCTGTCCAAGGCGCTCGAATACGTCGACGTCAAGAAGGGCAACACGATCTTCACCGAGAGCGAACCCGGTGACAGTCTCTACATCGTGCTGTCCGGAAAGGTCAAACTGGGCCGTCGCTCCGCCGACGGACGCCAGAACCTGATCGCGGTGATGGGACCGTCCGACATGCTCGGTGAGTTGTCCCTTTTCGACCCCGGACCCCGGACGGCGACGGCTACCGCGCTGACCGATCTGAAACTGGCCAAGCTCGGCAAGGGCGCGCTGCGCCCCTGGCTCACCGACCGGCCCGAGATCGCCGAACAACTGCTGCGGGTCATCGCGCGCCGGTTGCGGCGCACCAATGACGCGCTGGCGGACCTGATCTTCACCGACGTACCCGGCCGGGTCGCCAAGTCGCTGCTGCAGATGGCCAGCCGCTTCGGCACCCGCGACGGCGGCGTCCTGCGCGTCACCCACGACCTGACCCAGGAGGAACTGGCCCAGCTGGTCGGTGCCTCCCGCGAGACCGTCAACAAGGCACTGGCCGACTTCGCCGGTCGCGGCTGGCTGCGGCTGGACGGCAAGAGCGTCATCATCCTGGACCCCGAGCGCCTGGCGCGCCGGGCCCGGGTCTGACGGACCCCGGCGACGGCGGGCTAACTCCAAGCGCACAGCGTGGCCCGGATGCACAGGCATCCGGGCCTTAACGCGTGTCCGGCTATTCGCTGAATGCGCTGCCGGTGGTGGGTTTGCCGTCCTTGGGTTGCACGACACAGTAGAAGGTCGTGGAACCGGCGTCGAAGTCCTTCTTCGTCGGCGGCAGCACCTTCGAGTCCCATTTGGACGCACCGACGCCCTTGATGCTCGTCAACGGACCCTTGGAACCCTCGTTGAGGCAGGTGTCCTTGACGATCTTCTGCTCCGAGACCGCAGCGATGGTGGGGGTCTCGACGTCCTTGGGCAGTTCGCCCTTGGCGTAGGCCTCCCACTGGTGTTCCTTCTTGCAGCTGATCTCCTCGGCCGCCGCGAAGTCCTTGGAGTCGTTGAGAGCGCCGTTGAAGCACAGCGCCGGTTCGACGCAGCTGAGGTTGAACTTCTCGACGTCGCAGTTGACCGCGTCGGCGGTGGTGTCGTCGCCGGAGGACTCCTCACCGCCGGTGAAGGCCCACACCGCGAACACGGCCCCGGCCACGATGATGGTCACGGCGATCGCGCCCACCAGGATCAGCTGGCCGATGCCCGAGGTCTCCTTGCCGCCGCGCGCCGCGATCCGGCGTTCCCGGCGGGTGGACAGTTCGAGTTCCTTGCCGCGCGAGGCGGGCACCGGCAGGTTGTTCGGCGGTCCCGGCGGGCCGGGCGGGCCCTGCGGTCCGGCGGGCGGTTTGCGGTCGATGCCCCAGGCGGGCCGGGGCCGGGGGCCCGGACTGGGGGGCGGCATCGGGCTCGGGCTCGGGCTCGGCGTGGGGCTGGGGCTGGGCCGCCGGTCCTGGATCGCCTCGACGTTGGCCGTCACCGGTTCGGTCCACTCCGGGCGGCGCGGCGCCGGCGGCGCGGCGAGAGCCGGATGCACTGGCGCGGTACGGGTGGCGACCGGGATGGCGGCGGTGGCCGCCGCGATCGGGACGCTGTCGAGCATGTCCCGGAACTGCATCGCCGAGGGACGGCCCTCGGGGTTGTTGGTCATCGCGGCCCGCAGCATGCCCAACAGCGTCTGCGAGACCCCGGGGACGTCGCCGATCGGTTCGGTGAACAGCCCGATGACGTCGTCGATGGTGAAGTCGCGGTCGTCGGCGGGGAACCGGGGCGGACGGCCGCTCAGCAGCGCGTACAGCGTCGCCGCCAGCGAGTACACGTCGCCGGGCTCGCCGGAGGGCCGCAGGTGGAAGGTCTCCAGCGGCGCGTAGGCGGGGGTCATGGCGGCGCGCACCACCGGCTGTCCGACCCGCGAGTCCATCAGCGAAGCCACTCCGAAGTCGGCGAGTACCGGGTTCCCCGAACGGTCGATGAGCAGATTCGCCGGTTTGATGTCGCGGTGCAGCACCCGGTGCTCGTGCGCCTCGGCGAGCGCGTCGGCGATCCGGACCCCGATGCGCTGCACCTCCTCGGGTGTCAGCGCGCCGTCCTTGGCGAGCTTGTCCGCGTACGAACCCTGGCACAGCTCGGTGACCATGTACGGGTGGCCCTGCGAGGTGAACCCGGCGATGTAGGTGTCGATGATGCCCGGATGCTCCGACAGTCTGCCGACCGCGCGGGCCTCCTGTTGGAAGCGGCGGCGCTCATCGCTGTCGGGCGCCAGTACCCGGTTGTCGATCTTCAGCGCGACCTCACGGCCCGCCGAGATCTGGAAGGCGCCGTAGACGGTGGCGTGGGCGCCTCTCGCGATCACCGAGACCTCAGCGAGGTCCGGAAAATCGGTCTCCGAGGGCCAGGTCTGCCCATGTGGTGCCATCATGCTCACGCTCGCTAAGTTAGAGCACGGCCGCGAGGCCCGTGTATACCGTTTGGCCGAAAACCATCAACCGTCTGGACCATTTTCGGACACGAACCGTTGGGTTGTCACTCGCCGTCCCCTACGTGGAGACCGCGAGCGTCGTCTCGGAGCTGCCCTGCGAGGCGCCAGTCTCGTCGATCACTTGCCGGACAAGCCTTTCAGAGTTGGCATCCTCGCCCGGCGCGTCCTGGGCCCGCAGGGCCCAGTGCCGCGCCTCCTCGGCACGACCGGCCCGCCACAGCAATTGCGCGTACCGGGCCACGGCGCGCCGCCGCGAATACAGTAGCGCTGGATCGTCGGCGTGGGCGGCGATCTCGGCCAACCAACGCAACGCGCCGTCCGTGTCGCCCTGTGCGGCCCGGGATTCGGCCAGCAGCGCCAGCGGGCCCACCTTCACCGGTTCCAGGACGTCGTGGGGCCGCGCCAGCGACAGCGACTCCCGGGCGCAGGCCTCGGCGGCGGCGAAGTCGCCCAGGCCCAGCAGGCAGTAGCCGCGCAGCACCCGGGCCATGCCGGTCAGCAGCGGGTGCGCGGCCTTGGTCGCGTACAGCTCGGCCTCGTCGACGAGTTCCATGGCGTGTTCGAGCTCGCCCAGGTCGCGGGCGATCGCGCCGCGCACCACGAGCGTGAAGCCCCGGCCCCAGTCGTCGGCGATCCGGTCGAACTCGCGAAACGCCTTGCGCGCCAAGGTGTCGGCCTCGGCCAGCTCGCCCAGGTCGGCGGCGGCGTAGGCGCTGATGCCGCGCAGCAGGCCCACGGCCCAGGCGTCGCCGACCTTCTCGCCAAATGGTCGGAACGCCTCGGCCAGCCGCTGCGCCTCGCGCAGCCGCCCGGCCAACAGGCGCGTGAACGCGGCCGAGGAGCGCACCCAGGCGCGGCCCAGCCGGTCCTTCTGCAGCGCGAACAGCCGCAGTGCCCGGCCCAGGGCGTCGTCGGCGGCGGTGAAGTCGCCGACGCTGGTCAGCACCCACGCGAGGTGCTGCAACGCCCACGCCTGCGCCCGCCGGTCGCCGCCCTCGGTGGCGACCCGCAGCGCGGTGGTGAACCGTTCCTCGGCGCGCCGCATCCGGCCGCCGAGGTAGTCGAACATGCCCAGGCGGCACAGCGCGTCGCACTGCTCGGTGCTCAGCCCGGCCGAGCGCGCGACGGTGAACGCCCGCGACCAGACCCGGGCGGCCTTGTCGGGCTCCCCCTCGGCCCGGTACGCCCGTCCGGCGACCAGCAGCGTGCGGGCGGCCTCGACGGGGAACTTGACCGCGGTGTCGGACTGCCCGGTCGGGTCGCCGCCCTCGGCGACCGACAGCTGGGCGGCGGCCCTGGCTTCCGCGGACGGCTGCCCGACGGCATCGGCCAGCGAGCGTTCGGTGCCGAGCGAGCCGGACCGCGCGGCCTCGGCCAGCGGGCGGTCGGCCGCTTCGGCGGACGGCTGCCCGACGGCTTGGGCCTCGGCGGCGGCCAGCGAGCGCTCGGCGGCGGTCGTGTCGGCGGTCGCGGCCCCGACGTCGGCCAGCGGGCCGGTCAGGGCCGCGACGGGGTCGTCGCAGGGGATGGCGTCCAGCGGGACCGCCAGGCCCACCTGGGTGGCCACGTCGGTGAGGGCGTCGAGGGTGTCGTCGGTGCGGCCCAGCCGCAACAGCGCCCGCGCGCGCACCAGCTGGTCGGCGGGCGACAGCGGTTTCAGGTCGGCCGACTGCTCCAGCAGCGACAGCGCGTTCTCGGGTTCGGCGGCGTCCATGGCCCGTCCCGCGGCCCGGCCGCAGGCCGCGACGCCGATGTCGACGACGTCGGGACTGGCCGACAGCGTCATGGCCTGGGACAGCGCCACCGAGCGGCGCGCGTGGGTGATGGCGAACTGGTCGGCCTGTCCGCCGTCCAGGGCCGTGGTCTCCGAGGCCCAGCGGGCCAGTCGGGCGTGGCGACCGGCCAGGTCGGCCTTGCCGAGACCCGCGTAGGCCGCCTCGCGCATCAGCGGGGTGACGAAACGGTAGCCGCCGTGGGTGCGGCGGCGCAGCATCCGCCGCGACAGCAACGCCTCCAGCGCCTTGTCCAGGTCGCCGGTGGTCTCGGAGTCGAGCACCTCCAGCGCGGCGGCCGGGATGACGTCACCGATGACCGAGGCCTCACGCAGCAGCTGCCGGGACTCCGGCGGCAGCGCGTCGATGCGGGCGGTCAGGACCTTGGCCAGATCCGCCGACAGCAGCCTGCCGGTCAGCGAACCGGGCGCCAGCTCCCAGACGCCGTTGTGCTCGGTGAGCATGCCGTGCTCGGTCAGCAGCGTGACCAGTTCCGACAGGTAGTACGGGTTGCCCTGGGCCGTGGCCAAAAGCCGCGACTCGTCCTCGGGATCGACCTTGCCGTTGTCGCAGAACGCCGACAGCAGCCGGGCCGCGTCGGAACCGCGCAGCGGGGTCAGCGTGTACGCCTCGGCCTCGGAAACCCGGGTCAGCACGCCGGCGGTGCGCACCAGGCTGGGGCGGCCGAACATGATCACCAGGATCGGGCCGGACAGCGCCGCGACGGTGGCGCCCAGGAAGTCCAGCGCCTGGACGGTGGCGGCGTGCAGGTCGTCGAGGATCAGGACCAGTGGCGTCTCGCGGGCCAGCAGGTTGAACAGGTCGGCGGCGGCCGCCGAGATCGCGTCGGAGCCGGGGGCGGTCTCCTCGGCCCCGGGGCGGCCCTGGGTGCGCGGTGCCGGGCCGTAGCCGAGCACCGCCAGCAGCAGGTCCACGTTGAGGACGCAGGAGTCGTGGTGGTCGGAGGCGTTGTGCCGTTCGACGATCTTGCGCAGCTGCCGTTCGGCGGTGGCGCGGTCGTCGCCGATGGAAAGACCGATGGCCTTGCGGATCAGGTCGGCCAGCGGGCCCAGCCGGTAGCCCTGGCCGTAGGCGGCGGCCCGCACGGACAGCACCCGGGCACCCCGGGAGGTGGCCAGCCGCGCCGACTCCAGCGCCATCCGGGTCTTGCCGATGCCGGGTTCGCCGGTCATGACCAGCGAGATCGGTTCGCCTCGGTTGATGGCGGCGTCCAGGCGTCCGGCGACCCGGCCCATCTCGGGGGCCCGGCCCACGAACGGGGCCCGGTCGCCCAGACCGGCCCGGATGCCGGGTTCGTCGTGCAGGCCCAGCAGTTCGTAGACCTCGACGGGGTCGCGCTTTCCCTTCAGCCGCACCGGGTTGAGGTGCCGCCAGGCGGCGACGTGCTTGGTGGCGCGGACGGTCTCGACGCTGGCGTACACGGTGCCGACCTCGGCGACGTCGGCCAGCCGGGCGGCGGTGTTGACGGTGTCGCCCACGACGGTGTACTCCACCGAGGCCTGGACGCCCGCGACCACCAGTCCGGTGCGCAGACCGACGCGCAGGCCCATCGGGACGCCGCCGCCGGACTCGGTCTTGAGGAGTTTGCGCACCGCGCGCCGCATCCGCTGCGCGGCCCGCACGGCGCGTTCGGCGTCGTCGTCGTGCGCGACGGGGGCGCCGAAGACCGCCATCAGGCCGTCGCCGGTGAGCTTGTCGACGTGGCCGCCGTACTCGGTGACGGCTTGGGCGCACTCGGCCAGCACCCGGTCGGTGACGGCGCCGACGCGCTCGGGGTCCTGCCCCTCCGACCAGGCGGTGAAGTCGGACAGGTCGCAGAACAGCACCGTGACGACCCGCCGCTCGGTGACCGGAAGTGAGGCCACGGGTGACAGCGGGCCCCCGCAGTTGTGGCAGTAACGCGCGCCGGGGACAACGGCGGCGATACCGCAGAAGGGACAGCTCACTAACCCACCTCGCTGCGCTCGGTGGGGCCGTTCGTCAAGCTGCTGTGCCTTCTGGCTCGCTCGCTTCGCTCGCTCACAACGCCCACCTCGCTGCGCTCGGTGGCCGCGTTCGCGGGGCTGCTCTGCTTCCTGGCTCGCTCGCTTCGCTCGCTCACGATACGACCTAACTTCCGCCGGGCCGAATATGTTCCGCGTCACGTTCTTCCAGATAAGCCAGCTGGGCCCGGACGGTGGCCTCGGCGGCAGGCCACAGCGACTTGTCGACGTCGGCGTAGACGACCTCGACCACCTCGCGGGGGCTGGCGGCACCGGCGGCCAACGCGGCGCGCACCTGGTCCAGCCGGGCCTGCCGGTGGGTCTCGTATTCGGTGGCGGCGGCAGCGGCGTCGCGGCGCACCGGGCCGTGCCCGGGAAGCACCGGGATCGGGCCCAGCCCGCGCAGCCGCTTGAGGCTGTCCAGGTAGTGGCCCAGGTTGCCGTCCGGCCACAGCACCGCGGTGGAGCCGTGGCCCAGGATCGTGTCGCCGGTGAAGACCGCCGGGCTGGCGCCGCCGACGTGGAACGAGACCGAGTCGGCGGTGTGCCCGGGGGTGGCGATCGTGGTGATGGTCAGGTCGCCGTGGACGAGCCGCTGTCCGGGCCCCGGGTTGACGACCCCGGCGCCGGTCAATTCACGGAATCGTTCGAGTCCCTCGGCGTGGTCGGGGTGGTGGTGGGTAAGCAGCACACCACGGATCGGTCCGGACGCGGCCACGGCGGCGAGGTGTTCCTCGATGGCCGGACCGGGGTCGACGACGAGCGCGTCGTGCCCGGCGTTCGCGGCGATCAACCAGGTGTTCGTCCCGTCCAAGGTCATTGGACCGGGGTTGGGGGCACGAAAGAGGCTCACCCACGGCGGTGAGCCGGTGTCCAAACCCGTAATGCCAGTCACGTGAGCGAGAGTACTTCGCCGGGCTGACAAATGGCTGAGGGTTTTCGCCGTTGTGAGCCTTCTCGTGCTACTGCAACCGGCAGCCGCCGGTAAGCGATCAGGTGCCGATGGCCGCTTAGGAAACCTCGGCGATCATGTCCACCTCGACGGGCGCGCCCATCGGCAGCGAGGACACCCCGACGGCGGCGCGGGCGTGCCGCCCGGCCTCGCCGAAGACCTCGCCCAGCAGTTCGCTGGCGCCGTTGATGACCTTCGGGTGGTCGGTGTAGACGTCGGAGGCGGCCACGTAACCGGTGACCTTGACGATCCGGACCACCGCGTTGAGGCCGACGAGCGCGTCGATGGCGGCCAGGCCGTTGAGGGCGCAGATGCGCGCCAGCTCCTGGGCCCGTTCGAGTTCGAGCGTGTCCACCGGCCCGACCTCGGGCAGCTTGCCGTCCACCATGGGCACCTGGCCGGAGACGTAGACGTGGGCGCCGGAACGGATCGCGGGCTGGTAGGCCGCGACCGGCGGCACCACGGGCGGCAGGGTCAGGCCGAGCTCGGTCAGCCGGGCGAGGTGATCGCTCACGCCTGCTCCTTGGGACGCTTCAGGTAGGCGACGGTGTTCTCGGCGTTGGGGCCGGGCACCACGGCCACCAGCTCCCAGCCGTCCTCACCCCAGGTGTCGAGGATCTGCTTGGTGGCGTGCACCAGAAGCGGCACCGTCGCGTACTCCCATTTCTGCATGCAGTGGAGCATAGGACCCCGCGGCCACAACCTGAGGGCGGGTTGGGCCGTTAACCCCATCGAGAGAAGGAACCCAGGTGCCATGTCGAACAACACCGAGCCCCATGCCGAGGCGGGTCCTCCCGCCGACGAGACCGACGAGAACACCAATCCGCCGGCCCGCACCAAGCTGGTCGCCGCCACCATCCTCGCCGTCGCCGCCCTGTTCGGGGGCGCGGTCGTGTTCGGTGGCCTGTGGCTGACCGGCCAGTGGGACGGCCCCTCGGCCGACGATCCGGCCGAGTCCGTCGACGGTTTCCTGACCGCCCTGTTCACCGAGCACGACGCGAAGGACGCCGCGTCGTACACCTGCGCCTCGCAGTCGGGTGACCTGGGCAAGGTCGTGGACGAACTCGACGACGCCGCGGCCGCCGCCCAGTTCTCCTGGTCGAAGGTCACGACCGTCGAGACCGACGGATCCAGTGCCGTTGTGACGGCGAAAGTCACACATGACGTCTCCGGTGAGTCTGCAGTGTGGACTTTCGCACTGGTCACCGGTGACCCCGACGACGCCTGGCGGGTCTGCGGCGTGATCACGGACGACAAATCCAAGTCGTAGAGTGAGGTCCATGCCGCCCGAACCCGCAGCCGAGCGCCGGACGAGTCCCCATGTCCACGTCGTGACCGGCAAGGGCGGGGTCGGGAAGACGACCGTCGCCGCCGCCCTGGCCATGGCGCTGGCGCCGCCGGGCGGCCGCACGCTGCTGGTCGAGGTGGAGGGCCGCCAGTCGATCGCGCCGCTGTTCGACACGGCACCGCTGCCCTACGCGGAGCGGCACGTGGCCACGGCTCCCGGCGGCGGCGAGGTGTTCGCGCTGGCCGTCGACGCCGAGGACGCGCTGTACGACTATCTGTCCATGTTCTACAAACTGGGTCGGGCGGGCCGGGCGCTGCGCAAGATCGGAGCCATCGACTTCGCCACCACGATCGCGCCGGGGCTGCGCGACATCCTGTTGACCGGCAAGGTCAAGGAGGCCGCGACCCGTACCGACCGGGGCCGCCGGGTCTACGACGCGGTGGTGCTGGACGCGCCGCCGACCGGACGGATCTCGCGGTTCCTCAACGTCACCGTCGAGGCCTCGAAGCTGGCGAAGGTGGGGCCGATCCGCAATCACAGCGACGGCGTCGCGAAACTGCTGCACTCGCCGAAGAAGACCGCCGTGCACGTGGTGACCCGGCTGGAGGAGATGCCGGTTCAGGAGACCCTCGACGCGGTCGCCGAGCTGACGGCGCTGAAGCTGCCGGTCGGGCACATCCTGGTCAACGCGGTCAGTCCGCCGCTGCTGCAGGGCGTGCGGGTCACCAAGGCGGGCCTGAAACGCGATCTGGTCACGGCGGGGCTGCCACACGACGCGGGCACCGTCGACGGGCTGGTCGCCGAGGCCCGCGACCACCAGCGGCGGTTGGCAGTGCAGTCGGAGCTGCGCGGCGAGCTGACCGCGCTGGACCACCCGGTGGTGGAGCTGCCGTTGCAGGCCGACGGCATCGACCTGTCGGGCCTGTACACCCTCGCCGAGCTGTTGAGGAGTGAAACGTGAGCGAGCGCAGCGAGCGAACCAGAAAGCAGAGCATGGCCCTGAGCGCGTACGCCGAGCGCGATGGCTGCGTAGAGCGCCATCGTCTTTCGAGTTTTGAGGCGGCAGCGTGATGGAACCACCGGAGCTTGACGCCGACGCGTTGATCGCCAATCCGGACACCAAGGTCGTGGTGTGCTGCGGGTCCGGCGGCGTCGGCAAGACCACCACGGCGGCGGCGCTGGCGCTGCGGGCCGCGGAGGTGCACGGCCGTCAGACGGTGGTGCTGACGATCGACCCGGCCCGCCGGTTGGCGCAGTCGCTGGGGTTGGCGGAGTTGGACAACACGCCGCGCAAGGTCGAGAAGGTCACCGGCGGCGGCCTGGACGCGATGATGCTCGACATGAAGCGCACCTTCGACGAGGTGGTGCTGGCGCACACGACGCCCGAGCAGGCGGCCGAGATCTTCGGCAATCCCTTCTACCAGGCCATGAGCGGCACCTTCGCCGGTACGCAGGAGTACATGGCGATGGAGAAGCTGGCGCAGTTGCGGGCCAAGGACCAGTGGGATCTCATCGTCGTGGACACTCCCCCGTCGCGTTCGGCGCTGGACTTCCTGGACGCACCCGCCCGGCTGGCCCGGTTCCTGGACGGCCGGATGCTGCGGATCCTGACCGCGTCCTCGCGCGGCGGCCACAGTGTCTTCTCGCTGATGACCTCGTCGATGTCGTTCTTCACCCGGACCATCAACAAGATCCTGGGCGGCCGGATGCTCACCGACATCGCCACCTTCGCGGCCTCGCTGGACTCGACCTTCGGGGGTTTCCGCACCCGGGCCGAGGCCACCTACCGGGCGTTGCAGGATCCGCAGACGGCGTTCCTGGTGGTCGCGGCGTGTGAACCGGACGCGATCCGGGAGGCGATCTACTTCACCCGGCGGCTCACCGAGGAGCGGATGCCGTTGGCGGGCCTGGTCCTCAACCGTTCGCACGCGGTGACCGCGGAAGGGCTGTCGGCGGAGCGGGCGCTGGGGGCCGCCGAGGGGCTGGAGGCGGACGGGGTGGACTCCGCGACCGCCGACACGCTGCGGGTTCACGCCCGTCTGGTGACCACAGTGGCCACCGAGACCCGGATCGCGGCCCGCTACACCACCGCCTGCCCGTCGGTGCCGCGCACCCGGGTGCCCGCGTTCCCCGCCGACGTCCACGACCTGGACGACCTGCGCGCCGTCGGCACCGCGATGACCAACACGTAGTACGGGCGCGCACCGGAAAGCCGAGGCGCGCCCGTAATCTCCTGCCGGTCAGCCGGTCGGTTCTAGCACCCGGCCGATACGGTCGGCCGCTTCCTTCTCCAGTGCCGCCTCGAAGACCTTGCGCCAGCTGGTCACGTCCGGGTGCTTGCGCAGCAGCGCGCGCCGCTCGCGCTCGGTCATGCCTCCCCAGACCCCGAACTCCACCTGATTGTCCAGCGCGTCGGCGAGGCACTCCATCCTCACGCGACAGCCCTTGCAGACCTTCTTGGCGACGTTCTGCTCGGCGCCCTGTACGAACAGCGCGTCGGGGTCCCCCTCCCGACATGCTGCCGCGGACGTCCAATCCACCATCATCGTCATACTTGCCAACCCCCTGTTGTCCCTTTCTGTACTGGTGACTCGATGTCGACGCTCGCCTGCCTCGCTAGGCGTCGACACCGGACAGTGCACGCTTCGTCACTATATGTCTACTTGCCGTCACTGGCAAGCCCCAAACACCCACATTCACCTGGTCGTTTTCCCTGCTTATACCCGGTGGGGTTCTTCCTCAATCCGCACAGGAAAAGCGCACGCGAACACATAGCGTTATCGACGTACGCTGATGGAGTGCAGTGGTTGAACCGGGACAGAAGCATTTCGTCAAACGTGTCGGCTTTGTTGATGTGTGGCCTCTTCGCCGGGGTGGTGGTCGCCGCCTCGGCATTTCCCTCTCTCGCGGTCGTGGGTTTGACCGCCAAGGCAAGTTCCGACGGCTTCGAAGGGTTGCCTACCGAATTGCAGGACCCTCCGGCGCCGCAGACGAGCTGGCTGTACGCCAATGACGGGGAAACCTTGATCACTTCCTTTTACGACGAGAGCCGTAAAGAGGTCGACCTCGACGACATCGCACCTGTGATGCAGAAGGCGATAATCGCCGCCGAAGACAACCGCTTCTATGAACACAACGGCGTAGACCTGGTTGGGGTTATTCGTGCGGGCGTGGCAAATCAGGGCGGCGGCGAGGTTTCCCAGGGCGCATCGACTCTGACCATGCAATACGTCCGACAGGCTCTGACGTACAACGCGAAAACTAATCAGGATGTGTTGGAGGCCACCGAAGACACGCCGCAACGCAAACTCCGCGAGATGCGCTACGCCGCCGCGGTGGAGAAGCAGTACTCCAAGAAGGAGATCCTCGAGCGGTACCTGAACCTGGTGTTCCTCGGGAACCAGTCGTACGGGGTCTACGCGGCCTCCCAGGCGTACTTCAGCAAGGATCCGTCGGAGCTGGAGCTCCAAGAGGCGGCGATGCTGGCCGCGCTGCCCAAGGCGCCGGGCACCATCGACCCGTCGCTGGGCGAGAAGGAGAACAAGAAGGCCAAGGAGCGCCGCAACTACGTGCTGGACCGGATGGTCAAGACCAAGGCCATCAGCAAGAAGCAGGCCGACAAGGCCAAGAAGACCGACCTGGACCTCAAGCCGAGCAACCAGCCCTCGGACTGCACCGCGGTGCCGCAGGACCGCAAGGACTGGGGTTTCTTCTGTGACTTCTTCAAGGACTGGTGGATGAACAACCCCCAGTTCGGGTCCACCAAGGACGAACGCCTGAACAACCTCAAGACCGGCGGCTACGTCATCAAGACCACGCTGGACCCGGATCTGCAGGAGAAGGCGCAGAAGGAGGTCACCAAGCGCCAGAAGAAGGACTCGTCCTGGGCGCTGGGCGACGTGACCCTGGATCCCAAGACCGGCAGTGTCAAGTCGATGGCGATCAACCGCGACTTCAGTCTCGACATCTCCAAGAACGGCCCCAACTCGGGCGGTTCGGGCAAGGGCACCTATCCGGCCACGACGGTGCCGTTGCTGTCGGGCGGTTCGGGCAAGGCGGGCGCCGGTTTCCAGGCCGGTTCGACGTTCAAGATGTTCACGATGCTGGCCGCCCTCAAACAGGGCAAGTCGCTGAAGACGACCTACGACAATCCCAAGGGCGACTATCCGTCCAAGATCTACGGGGTCGGCTACAACCCGACGGAGTCCTCGTGCGGCAAACGCAACGCCGACGGCCAGTACGCCTGGTGTCCCGGCAACGACAATCCCAAGTGGATGGCGGGCAAGGCCGACATGTACCGGGGCTTCGGACGCTCGGTCAACACCTATTTCGTCCAGCTGTTGGAGGACGTGGGTGCCGAGAACGCCGTGGACATGGCCAAGTCGCTGGGAATCGACCTGCGCGGCAAGGGCGACCAGGAGAACGACGAGAACCCCCGCAAGAAGCACCTGTGGGGTTCCTTCACCCTGGGGGTGTCCGACACGACGGTGATGGACGTCGCCGAGGCGTACGGGACAGTGGCCAACGACGGCATCCACTGCGATCCACTGCCGGTGAAATCGATGACGGACTCCAAGGGCAACAAGGTCGACGCCAAACCCGAGTGCGAGAGGGTGATCTCATCCGACGTGGCCCGGGCCGCCGCCGACGCCGCCAGGTGTCCGGTCGGCGACCAGGCCCAGTCAGGCAAGTGCCAGGACGGCACCTTCCGCGACGGACACAAGATCGTCGGCCGTCCCATGGCGGGCAAGACCGGTACCACGCAGAGCAACCAGGCGTCCTGGTTCGTCGGCATGACCCCCAACATCGTGTCGGCCGGGTTCATCGCCGACCCGGACGTCCGCTCCAAGTCGCTGCCGCAGAGTTACCACAATCTGCCGCACGAGGCGGTGTCACACACGATGAAGGCGGCCCTGGAGGGCGAGCCGGTCGAGAACTTCAAGAAACCCACCGGCAAGCTGGTGGGTTAGCCCCAGACGGTTACGACGTGGCGGCGTCGCCGGTGCCATCGGCATCGGCGGCGTCGTCGTTTTGAATCGTGAAGGCCTGGTGCAGTCCGGTGACGTGCAGCAGCCGGTCCAGGAAGTCGGTCAGCTCGGCCAGCACCAGCACGCTGCGGGAGCGGGTGGCGGCGCGGTTGAGCACCACGAGCGTGCCGAGGCCCTGGGAATCGCAGAAGGTGACACCGGACATGTCGAGTTCCACCCGCACCGGGTTGGATTCCAGCGCTCCCTCCACCGCCGCCGTCAGGCGCGGTGCGGTGCCGATGTCGATCTCACCGGCCAACGTCACGACGGCCTTATCCGCTTCGTGACGCACCGAAATCTCTAGCTCCGGGCGTGTCACACCGCCAAGAGTAACGGACGGACGTTCGCAACGATTTCACCCCGGTGCCGGTTGCGATGTTGTGGGATTCTTCTCCCGGCCGCTACCCGTCGACCTCGGCCTGGGCCAGCGTCTTCAGGGCCTTGGCCACGTTCTCCGGTGGCCGGTCGCCGTTGCCCTCACGCAGGGTGCGGGCGGCGTCCTCGATGATCGAACGCAGCCGGTCCCGCTCGGTCTCCGCGATCCGCAGCCGGGCGGCCTCGGCCTTGAGCTTCTCCTTGCGGTCCCACAGGTCCACGAAAACCCCCACCTTGGCGCGCAGCGCCCACGGGTCGAAGGGTTTGGTGATGTAGTCGACCGCTCCGGCGGCGTAGCCGCGGAAGGCCATGTGGGAGTCGCGGTCGGCGGCGGTCAGGAAGATGATCGGGGTGTGCCGGGTGCGTTCGCGCTGTTTGATGTGGCGGGCGGTCTCGAAGCCGTCCATGCCCGGCATCTGGGCGTCCAGCAGGATCACCGCGAACTCGCCGGTGAGCAACTTCTTCAGCGCGCCCTCACCCGAGGTCACCGCCTCGGTGGACACCGCCAGTCCCTGGAGAATGGCCTGCAGGGCCGTCAGATTCTCCCGGCGGTCGTCCACCATGAGGATTCTCGCCTGCCGCGCCACGGCCATCCCTACTCCTGTCCACCGCCATCGTTGTCCTCTGCATTATCCCCGCCGGTCACCCAGTACGCCATCAAGCCCAGCAGCTCATCCAGGTCCACGGGTTTGGTGATGTACGAGGAAGCACCGGCTTCCAGGCTCGCGTCCCGGTCGTTCTGCATCGCCCGGGCTGTGAGGAAGATGATGGGAAGATCCGCGAACCGCGGGATCCGGCGGATCGCCACCGTCGTCTCGTTACCGTCCATATCGGGCATCATCGCGTCCATCAGGACGATGTCGATGTCCTCGCGCTCGGTGAGCTTGGCGATGCCGTCGGCGCCGTTCTCCGCGTACACCACCGAGATCCCGTGCATCTCCAGGGCCGCGGTGAGCGCGAAGACGTTGCGGACGTCGTCGTCGACGATGAGCACCGTCGAGCCGTCCAGCGCCCGCACCGGACCGTCGTCCTTGATGGAGTCACTGGACAGGATCGGTCCCTCCGGATACGCGGAGGAGTCGGTGTCGGTGTGCTCGCTCGGCAGCGGCGTGTAGGTGGGAAGGCTGGGTTCCTTCGGGTTCAACGCGTCCGGGACGTACAGGGTGAAGGTGCTGCCCCGTCCGGGACTGGTGTCCACGACGATGGCGCCGCCCAGCAGGTCCGCGTAGGACTTGGAGATCGACAGTCCCAGGCCGGTGCCGCCGTACTTGCGGCTGGTGCCGCCGTCGGCCTGCTGGAACGGCTCGAAGATCATCTGCATCTTGTCGTCGGAGATGCCGATTCCGGTGTCGGCGACGGTGAAGTAGTACGAGGCGTCGGAACCGTCCAGACTGGAGATACCGAAGGAGTAGCTGGGGTCGGTGCGCCCCACCTTCAGCGTCACCGAACCGGAGTCGGTGAACTTCACCGCGTTGGACAGGAAGTTGCGCAGCACTTGTTGCAGCTTCTGCGAATCGGTGACGAACACGTCCGGCAGTCCGTCCTCCAGTTCCACGCTGAACTGGAGGTTCTTGTCCTCGGCCTGCGGACGGAACGTCGCCTCGGCCCGGCCGCACAGTTCGGTGAACGAGACCTCGTGCGGGTCGACGTCCATGCGACCGGCCTCGATCTTGGACAGGTCGAGGATGTCGTCGATGAGCGTCAACAGGTCGGACCCAGCACTGTGGATGGTGCGGGCGAAGTCGATCTGCTTCGGCGACAGGTTCTGCTCGGTGTTCTCGGCCAGCAGCCGCGCCAGCAACAGCAGCGAGTTGAGCGGCGTGCGCAGCTCGTGGCTGATGTTGGCCAGGAACTGGCTCTTGTAGCGCGACGCCTGCGCCAGCTGTTCGGCCTTCTCCTCCAGGCCGAGCCGGGCGTTCTCGACGTCGCGGTTCTTGATCTCGATCTCGCGGTTGCGGTTCTCCAGCTGCCGCGCCTGTTCCTCCAGCTCGTCGTTGGCGCGCTGGAGTTCGTTGGACTGCTGGGTCAGCTCGGTGGTCAGCCGTCGCGACTCGGTCAGCAGCACCTCGGTGCGGCCGTTGGCGACGATGTTGTTGAGCGCGGTGCCGATGTTGGCGACCAGGCTCTCCAGAAACGACACGTGCAGCGGCGAGAACGGCCGGAACGACGCGAACTCCATCACGCCCAGCTGCTGGCCCTCGAACTGCACCGGCATGATCACCAGGTCCACCGGGGTGGCCTCGCCGAGCCCGGAGCGGATGGTCAGGTAGCCGTCGGGGATGTCGGAGATGCGGATCGGGCGCCGGGACGCGGCGGCCTGTCCGACCAGGCCCTCGCCGGGCGCGTACACGACCTCGCGCTCCGGCGGGATGTAGCCGTAGTATCCCTTCAGGACGAACCGTTCGATGCCGTCGTCGCGCATCTCCTTGGTGAAGAAGGTGCCGGTCTGGGCGTCCACAAGGGGCGTCACCTCGGTCATGATCATCCGGCAGACCTCGGTGAGGTCGCGCTGCCCCTGCAACAGACCCGAGACCCGGGCCAGGTTGGAGTTCAGCCAGTCCTGGTCGGCGTTCTTGGCGGTGGTCTCGCGCAGCGCCACGATCATCTCGTTGATGGACTCACGCAGTTCGGCGACCTCACCGGCGGCCTCGACGTCCACCGACTGGGTCAGGTCGCCCCGGGCCACCGACTCGGCGACCGAGGCGATGGACCGCAGCTGGTTGGTCAGGGTCGCGGCCAGCGAGTTCACGTTGTTGGTCAGCGCCCGCCAGGTTCCCGACACGTCGTCGACCTGTGCCTGGCCGCCGAGCTTGCCCTCCGAGCCCACCTCGCGGGCGACTCGGGTGACCTCGTCGGCGAAGGACGACAGCTGGTCGACCATGGTGTTGACGGTCGTCTTCACGTCCAGGATCTCGCCCTCGGCGTCGACCGTGATCTTCTGGGTGAGGTCGCCGTCGGCGACGGCCTTGGTGACGGTGGCGATGTTGCGGACCTGCTCGGTCAGGTTGGACGCCATCTGGTTGACGTTGTCGGTCAGTTCCTTCCAGATGCCGGAGACACCGCGCACCCGGGCCTGGCCACCCAGGCGGCCCTCGGTGCCCACTTCACGGGCCACACGCGTGACCTCGTCCGCGAACGAGGACAGCTGGTCGACCATCGTGTTCACGGTGGTCTTCAGTTGCAGCATCTCGCCCTGCGCGTCGACGGTGATCTTCTGCGACAGGTCACCGGCCTGCACGGCGGTGGCGACCGTGGCGATGTTGCGGACCTGCTCGGTCAGGTTCGAGGCCATCTGGTTGACGTTGTCGGTCAGTTCCTTCCACACGCCCGAGATGTCCCGGACGTTGGCCTGACCGGCGAGCTTGCCGTCGGTACCGACTTCGCGGGCCACCCGCGTCACCTCGTCGGCGAAGCGGGACAGCTGCTCCACCATGGTGTTGAGGACCTGCTTGAGCTCCAGCATCTCGCCCGACGCGTCCACGGTGATCTTCTGCGACAGGTCGCCCGCCTGCACCGCCGTGGCGACGGTGGAGATGTTGCGGACCTGCTCGGTCAGGTTGAAGGCCATGAGGTTCACGTTGTCGGTGAGGTCCTTCCAGACCCCGGACACACCGCGCACGTTGGCCTGGCCGCCCAGGCGGCCCTGGGTCCCGACCTCACGCGCGACCCGGTTGACCTCGTCGGCGAACCGCGACAGCTGGTCGACCATCGTGTTGATGGTGTCCTTCAACGCCGCGACCTCGCCCTGCGCGTCGACCGTGATCTTCTGCGACAGGTCACCGGCCTGCACGGCCTTGGTGACGGTCGCGATGCCGCGCACCTGGTCGGTGAGGTTGCGGGCCAGCTGGTTGACGTTCTCGGTGAGCTGCCGCCAGGTTCCGGCGACCCCGTACACCTGCGCCTGACCGCCGAGCCGGCCCTCGGTGCCGACCTCGCGGGCGACTCGCGTCACCTCGTCGGCGAAGGACGACAGCTGGTCGACCATCGTGTTGACGGTGTTCTTCAGCTCCAGGATCTCGCCCTGCGCCGTCACGGTGATCTTCTGGGTCAGGTCACCCGAGGCCACCGCCGTGGCCACCGTGGAAATTCCTCGCACCTGTTCGGTCAGGTTGAAGGCCATGCCGTTGACGTTGTCGGTCAGGTCCTTCCAGGTGCCCGCGACACCGGGCACGTCGGCCTGGCCGCCCAGCTTCCCGTCGGTGCCCACCTCGCGGGCCACCCGGGTCACCTCACCGGCGAAGACCTGGAGCGTGTTGGTCAGCGAATTGACGGTCTCGGCGAGTTCGGCGACCTCGCCCTTGGCGTCCACGTCCACCGTCTGGCTCAGGTCACCGGCGGCGATGGCGGTGGTGACCGACGCGATCGAACGCACCTGGTTGGTCAGGTTGGAGGCCATCGTGTTGACCGAGTCGGTCAGCTGCCGCCACCGGCCCGAGACCCCCTCCACCTGCGCCTGGCCGCCGAGTTTGCCGTCGGTGCCGACCTCGCGGGCGACGCGGGTGACCTCGTCGGCGAACGCCGCCAACAGCTCGACCATCGTGTTGACGGTCTCGGCGATGGAGCGGAACTCGCCGCGCAGCGGCCGTCCCTCGATCTCCAGCTGGGCGCGCTGCTTCAGGTCGCCGGCGGCCACCGCGTTGAGCACCCGCGCGATCTCCGAGGTCGGGCGCACCACGTCGTCGACGAGCCGGTTGACCGCCTCGGCACCCTCGCGCCAAGACCCGTCCAGGCGTTCGGCGTCCAGTCGTTCGGTGAGGCGGCCCTCGCGGCCGACCACCCGGCTGATCAGCTGCAACTCCCGGGTACGGCGGTCGGAACGCTCGGCGACCGCGTTGAAGCGGTCGGCGACCTCCCCGGCCAGACCGTCACCCCGTGGCAGCCTCACCGTGAAATCACCGATCTCCATGCGACCCAGGGCTTCGGCCAGGATCTCCAGGAAATCGTGATCGGAGACGGCTCGGGTGGATGTCATCGACTACCTCACTTCGTTCTCGGGCTCGCGTCGCGCTCGGCCGGTGGAGTGCCGGGCGCCCAGGGGTCCATACGCAGACCCTAGAGCTCGACGGGTTTCGGTGGTACCCCGCGCAAGGGCGTGGTGGCGGTGAGAGAGACTCCTGTGGTGTCTGTACGCGCACACAGGCAACTTCGCCTTCCTGCCAGCCACCGGTCGCCAGCGGCGGCTCGCGCGGTGGTGCGCGAGGTGCTCGCCGAAGTCGGCCTCACCGACCTCATGGACGAGGCCCTGCTACTCACCACCGAGTTGGCCACCAACGGTGTCATTCATGCCGGGACCGATCTCGACGTCAACGTCGCGGCGGATGACCGCGGGGTCACCGTAACCGTAACCGACTTCCGGTCCGGTCCGATAGGTCCCGCCACGCCGGTTCCGCCCGACGAGGGCGCCGAGCACGGTCGCGGCCTGCTGCTGGTCGACCAGTTCGCCTCCTCGTGGGGCATCAGCCACGATCCCGACGGCAAGGGCGTCTGGTTCCGGCTGGAGGTGCCCTCCACCGCGGCCCGGGCCCTGACCGGCGAGAAACGCGGCGACGCGCCCGCCGTGGTCACCGAGGTGCCCGAGGACGACGTCGCGGCCATCGCCCGCACCGCCGAGCGGGTCTCGTGGCTGATCCACATCGGAGACGAACTGCGGACCAAGCTGACCCTGCCGCAGCTGATCTCGGAGATGCTGCTGCGGCTGTGCGAGGTGATCGGGGCGCCCGGCGGCGTGGTCTACCTCGACACCGCCGACGGCTCCGGCCCGGCCGTGGTCGCCAAACACGGCAACATCACCTCCGGCGACACCATGGTCTCGGTCGCGCTTCCGGTGCACCGGCCCTATTCCGGACGGGTCGAGCTGTTCCCCGACTCCGACCCGCCTCCATACTGGACTTCACTGGCGGCGCTGTCGGCCGACCGGATGGCGCTGGCCATCGAGACCGACCGGGTCACCGGCTCCGACCGCCGCCGTCGCGGCTGGCTGACCTTCCTGGCCGAGGCCGGGGAACTGCTGGCGCAGTCGCTGGACGTCAACCTCACCCTGGCGCTGGTACCGCAGATCATGGTCCCCCGGCTGGGCGAGTGGTGCGCCGTCCACACCGTCGACGAGTGGGGCAACACCGAACTGGCCGCCGCCGTCCACGCCTCGGAGTCCTCGCTGCCGAGGCTGCGGCAACGCCTGGCCGAGCCCGAACTGGCGGCCCGGATCCGCGGCGTCGACGTGCACGCGGGCGCGGTGCCGCTGCCGCCGCCCGCCGAGGGCGTCGTCATCCCGCTGGTCGCGCGCGGCACCGTCCTGGGCGTGCTGGCGGTGGGCCGTCCCGTCGGTCGCACCCACTCCCGCGACGACATCACGATCCTGGAGGACGCGGCCCGCCGCGCCGCCCTGGCCATCGACAACGCCCGCATCCACTCCGAACGCGCCGAGATCGCCCGCGACTTCCAGCAGTCGCTGCTGCCCTCGGCGCTGCCGAAGGCCAAGGGCCTGGCCTTCGCCGCCGAGTACATCCCGGCCGCCACCGGCACCGAGGTCGACGGCGACTTCTACGACGTCCTGGAACTGGAGGGCGGCGGCTACTTCGTGTCCATCGGCGACGTGTGCGGCAAGGGCGCCCGGGCCGGAGCCGTCACCGGGCTGGTGCGCGACGTCCTGCGGGTCATGACCCGCGACCACCGGCCGCTGCCGCGCACCCTGGAACTGCTCAACCAGACGCTGCTGGAACAGTCCACAGAGGGCCGATACGCGACCCTGGCCACCGCGACGGTGACCCGAGACGACGCCAACCTCGACATCGAGCTGGTCCTGTCCGGACACGAACGCCCGCTGCTGTTGCACCGCGAGGGCAAGTGCGAGTACGTCGGCGCGCTGGGCACCGCCGTCGGGCTGCTGCCCAAGCTCGCGGTCAATCCGGTCAAGTGCACGCTGCTGCCCGGCGACGCCCTGGTGTTCTACACCGACGGCGTCACCGAACGCCGCGACGGCTCCAAGCTGTTCGGCCACGCCAACATCTGCCGGTCCCTGCGTCCGCTGGCCGGATACCCGGCCAATGTCATCGCCGCCAAGCTGCGCAGCGCCGTCATCAACTACTCCGATGAGGACCCCCGCGACGACATGGCCGTCCTGGTACTGGCAAACGAGGCGCCGCTGTCCGGCGGTTAGCATTCACGAATGCAGACACCACCGACAGCCAAGCGGATCGATTCCACACGCGAGCACCACGGCGACACCGTCAACGACCCGTACGCGTGGCTGAAGGACCCGCAGGACCCCGAGACCGTCGCGTACCTGGAGGCGGAGAACGCCTACACCCAGGAACGGACCGAACACCTGGCGGGACTGCGGGAACGACTGTTCACCGAGATCAAGGACCGCACCAAGGAGACCGACCTGTCGGTGCCGACCCGCAAGGACGGCTGGTGGTACTACTCCCGCACCGAGGAGGGCAAGCAGTACCGCATCCACTGCCGGGTCGCCGCCAACGGTGACACCCCGCCGGAACTGCCGCAGGACTCCTCGGCGCTGCCGGGCGAACAGGTGCTCCTGGACGGCAACGCGCTGGCCGAGGGGCACGACTTCTTCTCCATCGGCGTCTTCGACATCTCCTGCGACGGCAATCTGCTGGCCTACGCGACCGACTACGCGGGCAACGAGCGGTTCACGTTGCGGTTCAAGGACCTCACCACCGGCGAGGATCTGTCCGATGTGGTCGAGGGCGTGTTCTACGGCGGTGCCTGGGCCGCGTCGGGAGACTACTTCTTCTACACGACCGTCGACGACGCGTGGCGCCCCCACAAGGTGTGGCGGCACCAGCTGGGTTCCGGCGAGGACGGCGTCCTGGTCTACGAGGAGACCGACGAGCGCTTCGGCACCGGCATCGAACTGTCGCGCTCGCAGGAGTACCTGTTCTGCGAGTCGCACTCCAAGGTGACCTCGGAGATCCGGTTCCTGCGCGCCGACGACCCGACCGGCGAGTTCCAGGTCATGGGCCCGGGGCGGCGGCAGGGCGTCGAGGTCAGCGCCGACCACCAGGGCGACCGGTTCGTGGTGCTGCACAACCACGGCGCCGAGAACTTCACCCTCGGCTGGACCCCGGTCGCCGACACCTCCCAGTTCAACGTGCTGCTGGAGCACCGCGCCGACACCCGGCTGGAGTCGGTGTCGGCCTTCGCCGACCACCTCGTGGTGGGGCTGCGCCGCGACGGCCTGTCGGGGCTGCGGATCCTGCCCACCGACGGCGAGGCCCGCGACGTCGCCTTCGACGAACCGATCTACAGTGTCCACCCGGACTCCAACCCGGAGTACGACACGTCGATGCTGCGACTGTCCTATCAGTCCATGGTGACCCCGGAATCGGTGTACGACTACGACACCGCCACCGGCGAGCTGCACCTGCGCAAGCGCAAGGACGTGTTGGGCGACTACTCCCCCGACGACTACGTCCAGCACCGCGACTGGGCCACGGCCGCCGACGGCACCCGGGTCCCGATCTCGATCGTCCACCGCAAGGGTGTCGAACGCGACGGCAACGCCCCGTGCCTGCTGTACGGCTACGGCAGCTACGAGCACTCGATCGACCCGTACTTCTCGATCGCCCGGCTGTCGCTGGTCGACCGGGGCGTGGTGTTCGCGCTGGCGCACGTGCGCGGCGGCGGCGAGATGGGCCGCGCCTGGTACGACAACGGCAAGATGCTGTCCAAGAAGAACTCGTTCACCGACTTCGTGGACTGCGCCGAACACCTGGTCGAGGCCAAGTGGTCGGCTCCCGACCGGCTGGTGGCCCGGGGCGGTTCGGCGGGCGGCCTGCTCATGGGCGCGATGCTGAACCTGGCGCCGCACCGGTTCGCGGGGGTGTGCGCCGAGGTCCCGTTCGTCGACGCCCTCAACACGATCCTCGACCCGACGATGCCGCTGACGGTCATCGAGTGGGACGAGTGGGGCGACCCGCTGCACAACGCGGACGTCTACGAGTACATGAAGTCGTACTCGCCCTACGAGAACATCGCGAACACCGA
The DNA here is from genome assembly GCF_000024545.1 of Stackebrandtia nassauensis DSM 44728. Classification (GTDB taxonomy): domain Bacteria; phylum Actinomycetota; class Actinomycetes; order Mycobacteriales; family Micromonosporaceae; genus Stackebrandtia; species Stackebrandtia nassauensis. The sequence goes on along the minus strand of NC_013947.1, from coordinate 1,111,470 downwards.
GTACCCGCCGATCCTGGCGGTCACGAGCCTCAACGACACCCGGGTCGGCTTCCACGAGCCCGCCAAGTGGATCGCCCGGCTGCGCCACGAGGCCAAGGGCGGGCCGTTCCTGCTCAAGACCGAGATGGAGGCGGGCCACGGCGGCCGCAGCGGCCGCTACGACGCCTGGAAGGAAGAGGCGTTCAGCCTGGCCTGGATGCTGGACCAGATGGGGCTGGCCAAGGCGTAGCAGCACCCGACCGCGGCCCGGCGCGGCGCCTTCGGGCGCCCGCACCGGGCCGCGGTCTTTGTCGGGAAGCTCGCGGCGCCTCGGCCCGCTGCGGCTGGATCGCGACGGCTGCGCCGCGCGATCCGGCCGCGTTCGCTTATTCGGGGCGCCAGCCGCCCGGCTCGCCGAGCGTGGGCCGGTCCCGGACCTCGATCGTGTTCGCGTCGCCGGGATGCAGTTCCAGGACGACGATCTCGTTGTCGCCCGCGTTGAGCAGCGGCCACGGCAGATACAGCGTCTCCTGTGGACCGATGTTCCAGTAGCGCCCGAGGCAGAAGCCGTTGACCCACACGTAGCCCTTGGTCCAGCCGGGCAGGGCCACGAAGCCGTCAGCCGGCTCGGGCACCGTCAGCCGCCCCCGGTAGAAGGCGGGGCCCTCGGCCTCGGCTTCGCGGCCCCACGGCAGGTTCGCGATGTCGTCCAGGCCGATCGGGTAGGCCGTCCAGCCGTGCAGGAACTGCCGGTTGTGGTTGACGCCTTCGGTGAGGCCCTTGGGTTCGCCGACGTGGCGGCCGAAGTTGACCCGTCCCATCGACTCCACCAGCAGGTCCAGCTGGACGCCGTCGGGGCCGGTGGCCAGGTCGAGGGAGTTGTCGTCGTTGCGCCACCAGGTGGCCGCCTCGTGTCCGTCCACGAAGACCTGCGCCCGGTCGGCCAGTCCCTCAGCGGTCAGCGGCTGGGTGTCGCGGGGTCCGTTGAGGTGGTGCCGGTACAGGACCAGGCCGTTGTCGAGCCCCAGTTCCTCGAAGGTGGACGGGATCGGCGTGGTGACGCCGTTCTCGTAGTCGATGGTGGACAGCAGCGGCAGCCGTTCGGTCAGCTCCACCGTCGCCGGGGCCAGGATCGGTGCCGGGGCGGGGATGTCGTCGGGAACCGGCAGGTACTTCGCGATCACCTCGCGCATCGCGTGGTACTTCGGCGTGGCCGCGCCGCTCTCGCTGATGGGCGCGTCGTAGTCGTAGGAGGTGATGGTCGGCTGGAAACCGTCCTCCTGGTTGGCCCCGGCCCAGGTGCCGAAGTTGGTGCCGCCGTGGGCCATGTACAGGTTCACCGAGGCGCCCGAGGCCAGCATCGCGTCGAGGGTGGCCGCGGCGTCGGCCGCGTCGCGGACGTGGTGCCGCTCGCCCCAGTGGTCGAACCAGCCGTTCCAGTACTCCATGCACCACTTGGCCTCGCCGGGCCGGTGCTGCTCCAGTTCGGCGAACGCCTCGGCGGGCCGGGAACCGAAGTTGGCGGTGGCCAGCGCCCCCTCGATGGTGCCCCCGACCAGGTACCACTTCGCCGGTCCGTCCGACGTGAACAGCGGGACGGTGATGCCGTGCTTCGTCAGCGTGTCGGCCAGGTGCCGCAGGTACACCGGGTCGCTGCCGTAGGAGCCGTACTCGTTCTCGATCTGGACCGCGATGACATTGCCGCCCCGGTCGACCTGGTGGGCGGCGATCTTGGGGACCAGGACCGAATACCACTCGTCGACGGCGGTGAGGAACCGCGGCTCGCTGCACCGCAACGGGGCGTGCCGGTCGTTGGCGCGCAACCACACCGGCAGGCCGCCGTTCTCCCACTCGGCACAGATATAAGGCCCCGGACGCACGATCGCCGCCAGCCCCGCCTCGGCCGCGTCGGTCAGGAACCGCTCCAGGTCGGCGATCCCGGAGAAGTCGAACTCGCCGCGCCGCCGCTCGTGCAGGTTCCACGGCACGTAGGTCTCCACGCAGGTGGCGCCCAGCGCCCGCAGCATCCGCAGCCGGTGCGGCCACTGCTGGGGCAGCACCCGGGCGTAGTGGACGGCTCCGGACACGACGATGCGGTCGGCCCGCAGAAAGTCATCAGTTCCCAACATAAGCCGACACTCTAGTGCGTGTTGCTTTGTTCGGCTACTTGCCGTCCGTGCCTGAGATCTCGTCGAACTTGCCGTCCCCGTCGATGTCCTTCTCGATGACGTCGGCGACGCCGTCACCGTCCAGGTCGGTTTCCAGGGTGTCGATCTTGCCGTCCCCGTCGGTGTCCAGCGCCTTGGTGCGGAAGCGGTAGCTGCCGTCCAGGTCGGCGTAGATGTCGCCCTCGGGGGTCACCATGGCGTCCCATTTCCCGTCCCGGTCCCAGTCCAGGTAGGTGGTGTCGCCGATCTTGGTGGCCTCGTCGGGAACCCCGTCCCCGTTGAGGTCGTAGGTCTTGTCCTTGTCGGTCTCGTTGTCCGTCATGAATCGCTCCTCGTCAATTTCCTGTCAAGAAGGACCCTAACCGGCCGAGAATGATTCCCATTGAGGGCGGTACTTGTCCGCAATGCCTGCGAAGCTTCTGTTGTCAGGGAAGACAAGCCATAACGAAAAGGACCAAGACGATGACCAGCAGCGTTCCTCCCACCGTCGACGAGCGTGACAACCTGATCAAGTACGTCGCCCAGCAGCGCGACACCTTCCGCTACGTGGCCCACGGGCTCACCGACGAGCAGGCCCGCATGCAGCCCACCGCCGGAACCCTGAGCATCGGCGGGCTGATCAAACACATCGCCCAGATGGAACGCAGCTGGGTGGCGACGGTGACCCAGACCGAGTACCAGGTCGACTACGTCAACGGCTTCACCATGCTGGCCGACGAGACCCTGGAGGGGCTGCTGGCCGACCTGGCCAAGGCGGGCGAGGAGACCGAGCGGGCGCTGGCCGACCTCGACATGGACCACCCGGTGCCGGTTCCCGACGCGCCCTGGTTCCCCAAGGACGTCGAGAACTGGTCGGTGCGCTGGGTGCTGGCGCACCTGATCGAGGAGATCGCCCGGCACGCGGGTCACGCGGACATCATCCGGGAGTTCATCGACGGCAAGACCATGTACGAACTGCAGGCCATGGCCGACGGCTGGCACGAGCAGTACCTGGCGATGCAGAACAACTGGGGCGGCGACGAGTAGTCGAGCGAGCCGGGGCACGCCGCGTCCGGCGGCGGCCCCGCGCCGTCACGGCGCCGCGGCTGCCTTCTCCTTGTCGGACGCGCCGCGCAGCGCCCCGATGCCCAGGGGCGCGACCAGTCCCGCGAACACGGCCAGCACCGCCACGACCCAGATCGCCGCCGACAGCCCCATCAGCTCCCCCAGGCCGCCGATGACGGCCGGTCCCAGCAGCCAGCCGGTGTAGCCGCCGGTCGACACCGTCGCGATGCCCGGCCCGTCCCCGGCCGAGGAGAACGCCACCGGCACGATCACCGCGATGCCCAGGCCCAGAATGAAAAGCCCCGCGATGAACGAGGCCTGGCCGAGCCCACTGTCCCCGGCCAGCTGCGAGACCACCAGGCCCACCGCCATCCCGCCGCCACCGGTCAGGGCCGCCACGGCGACGCTGCGGGACCGTCCGAACCGGCCGACAAGCCTGTCCCCGGCCAGCCGTCCGATCAGCATCGCCACCGAGAACACCGCGTAGGCCCAGCCCGCGACCATCGGTGAGGCGCCGCGTTCCTGGGACAGGAACACCGCGCTCCAGTCGGCGACCGCGCCCTCGGCCAGCAGCCCCGCGAAGGCCACCATGGACAGCAGCACCAGGCCGCGCTCGAACCTCCACTTGCGACCCTTCGCGTGGGCTTCGGGTGGCGCGTCGGGGATGAAGGAGGTGAAGAACGGCAGCGCCGCCAGCAGCGCGATCATGCCCACCGCGAACAGCTGCGTCGTGAACAGGTCTTCGTCCACGGCGGCCACCCAGCCGCCGATCCCGGCCCCGGCGGCCGCCGCCAGACTCCAGGCGGCGTGGAAGGACCCCATGATGGACTTGCCCATCGCCTTCTCGACCGTGGCGCCCTGGGCGTTCATGGCCACGTCGAAGGACCCCACCAGCGCCCCGGCCCACAGCAGCGCCAGCGACAGACCCCACGTGGTCCCGGCCCCGACGCCGATCGCGGTGATGCCCAGCGCGTAGACCACCAGGGTGACCCTGGTGACCGCGGCGGAGCCCCAGCGGGCACAGGCGGCGCCGGTCAGCGACATCGCGACGATCGCGCCCAACGGCGGCGCCAGCAGCACCAGGCCGAGCGTGCCCTCCGACAACCGCAGGTCGTCCTTGATGGCGGGGATGTGGGGCAGCCAGGACGAGAAGACGAGTCCGTGCACGATGAACGCGGCCGTGACCGCCATGCGGGCGCGGCTCAAGCGCGCGGGCGTGTGGGTCGACATCCAAGGAGTTTGAAGCATTTCGGTTCCCCGATGCAACCCGAACGGGGTCCCAGCACATTGTTGATGGTGACAGCTGGAGAAAAGAGTGCCCATGGCTTCCCAAGCCGAGATCGAGTACCGGGACTTCGTGACGTCCAACCTCGACCGACTCTGCCGCTTCGCGTACCTCATCTGCCATGACTGGCAGCGCGCCGAGGACGCGGTGCAGAAGTCGCTGACGAAGTTGTACCTGCACTGGAACCGGATCCGCTCCTCCTCCCCGCACGCCTATGTTCGCCGCATCATCGTGAACACGCTGTACGAGGAGCGGCGCCGGTTCTGGTTCAAACGCGAACACTCCAGGGACGAGCTGCCCGACGTGGTCCAACCCGACCACGCCGAGTCCTCGGCCTCGAAACTGGCCATGTTGGAGTCATTGGCGCGACTGCCCAAGCGGCAGCGTCTGGTTGTCGTCCTCCGGTTCTGGGAGGACCTGTCGGTGGAGCAGACCGCGGAGATCATGAACTGCTCCACCGGAACCGTCAAGAGTCAGACCGCGCGTGGACTGCAGACGCTGCGCGGCCTGCTCGGTAAACCCATTCCGACGCAGGTCGAAGGAGCACAACCGTGAGCAACGAGATCAAGGAGATCATCGACACCGAGCTGCCACCGGGTACGGCGCCGGTGAAGCTGGACGTCGAGGCGGTCATGCGCGGCAACAGGAACGCGCGGATGAAGCGGCGGCTGGTGGGCGGCGGCGCGGCGGTCGCGTCCATCGTGGCCGTCGTGGCGTTGGTGCTGTCGGTGATGACGCTGGCACCCGAGGACCGGAATTCGGACGACTCCACGATCACCGCCGACGATCCGGTGATCGACCCGGACGAGAACTACTTCTGGTGGGGACCCGAATCCGAGAAGGCCACCGACGCGTCGAAGGCGTACACCGAGGCGTTCTGGAAGTACGTCGCGAAAGAGCACCCGGAGGTCTCCCTCACGGTGAGCGGCGAGAACGCCGAGGAGGAATCCGTCACGAAGGACTTCGCCGACTACTCGTTCCTGCTCGCCGCCGACTTCGCCCTGTACGAGGGCGAGGAGTGGGACATGCCGCAGGCCGCCTCCGGGAAGCCGGTACGGGAGCGGACCGTCCTGACCCTCTTCGAGGACTTCGCCCCGGACAAGGGCGGCTCGAACGGCTGGAGCAGCTGCTGCGGCGGCACCCTGCGGTTCCGCGACGGTGATGACGAGAAGGACAAGGTCGACAACTTCGACATCCAGGTCTACCCGAAGGGGTCCTTCACCAAGGGCACCGAGGACGCCATGGATCCGGCCTTCCTCGGTGAGGACGTCACCCACGACATCGAAACGGTCACCGGCCCCGACGGTGAGGACATCCAGTACGTCGCGGGCAGTACCCCCGACGACGTCGACGGCACCGTCCACACCTTCGAACGCTCCGCGATCGTGTACCGCGCCGACGGCTCGGCCGTCGCGGTGCGGGCCATGTCGAACACCGACCGGGGCGGCAACGTCAGCGACAACCTGAGTTTCGAGGACCTGCAGGGAATGGCGCTGGCAATGCCCGACGACCCCATCGACTGACATCCCTCCCCAACGAAAGCCGGGGCCGCGCGACGCGGCCCCGGCTTTCCCATGTCATCGGCACCTCAGCCGTGCCCGATGCGCCGTCCATTGTGGGGATCGAACAGCAACGTGTCGCGCGGATCGAAACTGACCCGCAGGTTCTGGCCCTCCCGGGCGGTGGAGCGGGCGTCGATCTGGCACACGACCTGGGCCGAACCGAAACGGTCCTTGGCGCCCATCAGTTTCGCGATCTCGACCAGTTCCGGCGAGTCGGCGGGCCGCTCCAGGTTGAAGTACACCAGTTTGGACGAACCCAGCGACTCCACGATGTCCACCGTGTCGTCGAAGTGGAACCGGCCCTCACCGCCGGTGTAGGAGTCGTCCTCGAACGCCTCGGGCCGCAGCCCGACGATGACGTCGCGACCGGCGTTGTTGTCGCTGAGGTCGGAGCGGGCCGCGTCGGTCAACGGCAGTTGTCCGATCGCGGTGGCGACCTTGCCGTCGCTGATGCTGCCGGGCAGGAAGTTCATGGTCGGGGAACCGATGAACCCGGCCACGAACAGGTTCGACGGACGTTCGTACAGGTCGGCGGGGGACCCGATCTGCTGGGCGATGCCGTCGCGCAGCACCACGATCCGGTCCCCGAGCGTCATGGCCTCGGTCTGGTCGTGGGTGACGTACACGGTCGTGGTGGCCAGCGACTTCTGCAACCGGGAGATGGAGGTGCGCATCTGCGCGCGCAGTTTCGCGTCCAGGTTGGACAGCGGTTCGTCCATGAGGAACGCCTGCGGTGAGCGGACGATGGCCCGTCCCATCGCGACGCGCTGCCGCTGCCCGCCGGACAGCTCGCCGGGGCGACGGTCCAGGAAACCGCCCAGTTCCAGCATCTCGGCGGCCTTGTCGACCTTCTCGGCGATCTGGTTCTTCGGCAGCTTCGCGATCGCCAGCGGGAACGCGATGTTCTCCCGCACCGACATGTGGGGGTACAGGGCGTAAGACTGGAACACCATCGCGATGTTGCGGTCCTGGGGTGCGCGTTCGTTCATGCGCTCGCCGCCGATGCGCAGCTCGCCGCTCGTGATGTCCTCCAGGCCCGCGATCATGTTCAGCACCGTCGACTTGCCGCAACCCGACGGCCCCACCAGGATCAGGAACTCCTCGTCGGCGATGGTGAGGCTCAGTTCGCGGATCACGTCGGTGCCCCCGCGATAGCGCTTGGCGATCTTGTCGAGGACGATCTCGGCCACGAGTTCTACCCTTTCACCGCGCCGGCGGTCAGGCCGCTGACGATGCGTCGTTGGAAAATCAGAACGAAGATCACGATGGGAATCGTGACGATCACCGCTGCCGCGGAGACCGAACCGGTGGGGTCCTCGAACTGGGAGGCACCGGTGAAGAACGAGATCGCGGCCGGGGCGGTCCGGGCGCGTTCGGTGGAGGTCAGCGAGATCGCGAACAGGAAGTCGTTCCAGCTCTGGATGAAAGCCAGCACCGCGGCGGTGACGACGCCCGGTGTCGCCAGCGGCACGATCACCTTGCGGAACGCCTGGAAACCCGAGGCACCGTCCATTTTGGCGGCCTTCTCCAGTTCCCAGGGGATCTCCCGGAAGAACGTCGACATCGTGTAGATCGTCAGCGGCAGCGCGAAGGTCACGTACGGCAGGATCAGCCCCGGCCAGGTGTTGAACAGGCCCAGGTTGCGTTCGATGTTGAACAGCGGCGTCACCAGCGACACCTGCGGGAACATCGCGACCAAGAGCGCGGCGCCCAGCATGATGTTGCGGCCCGGGAACTCCAGCCGGGCGATGGCGTAGGCGGCGAAGGTGCCCAGAAGGATCGCGACGAACGTCGAGATCAACGCGATCCCGATCGAGTTGACCAGCGGTTGCAGGAACCCGCCGTCGGTGAAGACGTTGACGTAGTTGTCGAAGGTCCACTTACTGGGGAGGAAACCGCCGTCGGCGATCGTCGAGGGGTCCTTCAGCGACAGACTGGTCAGCCAGGCCACCGGGATCAACGCGAACGCGATGACGACGAGGTCCAGCACCGTCCACTGCGCTTTCTTGGCGAACATCTAGCGTCCCCCCTGGCCCGGCGTACCGGTCTTGAGCACTGTGACGAAGAAGAACGCGATGATCGCGACCGTGATGAAGATCAGCACCGACATGGTGGAGCCGATGCCGAGGTTGAGCCCGCTGACCAGGTTGCGGTAGGTCAGGATCGACACCGAACCGGTGCTCTGCGAACCCTTGGTGAGGACGTAGATGTTGTCGTAGATGCGAAACGCGTCCAGGATCCGAAACAGCAGCGCCACCGCGATGGCCGGGCGCATCAGCGGCAGCGTGATCCTGACGAACCGCTGCCAGCGTCCGGCGCCGTCCATGGCCGCGGCCCGGTGCAGTTCCTCCGGGACGATCGCCAGTCCCGCCAGCAGCAGCAGCGCCATGAACGGGGTCGTCTTCCACACCTCGGCCAGGATGATGATGCCGATCGCGGGCCAGAACTCGGTCAGCGGCGCCTCGCCGTCGGGCAGCATCGCCGCCAGCCAGCCGGTGCCGGGCGTCCAGGCGTAGAACCAGCCGAAGGCCGCCACGACCGTGACGATTCCATAGGGGATCAACACGACGGTGCGCAGCAGCCCCTTGGCGACCAGGGTGCGGTACATGACCTGGGCCAGGGCCATGCCCAGCACCAGTTCGAAGGCCACCGACACCACGGTGATGATCATCGTGACCCCGAACGAGGTCCACCAGAACTCGTTGGTCAGGACGGTGGCGTAGTTGGAGAACCCGACCCACGCCTGATCGTCGGGGAACCGCAGGTCGTAGCGCTTGAACGACAGGATGACCGAGTACAGGATCGGCCAGCCCGCCACCAGCAGCATGAAGGCCGCCGCCGGGGCGCACAGCCACAGGCCCAGCCGCCGCTCCGCGGCCTTGACGTCCGTGGTCACGGCAGCACTCCTTCGGAGTTGAGGGCCTTGACGAGCTGTTCGCGCAGTTTGCGTTCGGTCTCCACCGGTTGGATCGAGGACGGCGGCGACAGGTACTTCGACGTCACCGTGGACACGTTCTGGTACACCGGGGTGACCGGACGCGGCACCGCGGTTTCCAGCGCCTTGAGGATCTCGCCCCGCATCGGGTAAGCCTTGGCCATGCCCTTGGCGTCGTACACCGACTCGATCGTGGGCGGCAGTCCGTCCAGTACCGCCGACATGCGCTGGGATTCCTTGTCGCGCAGGCACAGCGCCGCGTCGAAGGCCTCGGAGCGGTTGGTGGAGTACTTGCTGATGGCGAAGTTGGAGCCGCCCAGCGGCGCGTTGCCGGGCCCGTCGATGCCCGGATACGGCGCCCACCTGAAGTCCTTCGCGAAGTCCTTGCCGCTGGCCTGCATGGCCGCGTACACGAACGGCCAGTTCAGTTCCGCGAATCCCGAGCCGCTCTCCACCGCCAGCCGGGCGGTGTCCTCCTGGGTGTTGGACAGCGACGGGTCGGCGGCGTCCGACCGGGCGAAGGTCCGCATCGTCTTGAGCGCCTTCACGGCCGGTTCGCCCAGTTCCACCTTGTCGCCGTCGGCGTTGAGGATGCTGCCGCCCGCGGCGGCCACCATCGAGTTGAACCACACCACCAGGCCCTCGTACTGGGCGCCGGTGACCTCCAGGTAGTGCGCCTTGTCCTCCTGCTTCAGCTTCTTGGCGACGCCGATCAGCTGCTCCCAGGTCTGCGCCGGTTCGGGCATCAGGTCGGAGCGGTACCACAGCAGCTGCACGTTCGTGTTGGACGGCGCGGCGTACATCCGGTCCTCGAACATGGCGGTCTTCAACGGCGCCTTGGCGACCCCGGCCTTGGCCTGGGCCGCGTGCTCGCCCTTCCACGGCAGGATCCACTTGGCGCTGGCCATCTCGGCGGTCCAGGTGATGTCGATGCCCAGCACGTCCATGCCGGTGTCCTCGGCGGCCAGCCGCCGCACCATCTGCTCGCGCTGCCCGTCGGCGTCGCGCGGCAGGGTGTTGAGGACGATCTTGTAGTCACCGTCGGCGAGCCGGTTGCAGCGTTCGACGATCTTGGACAGGTTCTGTTGCGGGGCATTGTAGAGGTTGACGACCCGCGCGCTGGCCTCGCTGCCGCAGCCCCCCAGCAGCCCGGCCGCGGTGACGCAGGCCAGCGCGGCACACCACAATCGACGCGTCGGATTCAACACATCGTGGACAGTAACGCCAAGTAACGGCGTTGTCGGGTATTTCAGCCAGAAGCCTTGGCGAGTCGCACCGCCGCGGCCAGCGACTCCTCGAAGGGGTCGGCGTCGGCGCGCCACTTGGCCTCGTGTTCGAAGATCACCGGCACCTCGATGCCCGCGGCGGCCACGGCCTCCAGCGCCTCGCGCAGCGGCAGCACCCCGGTGCCGGGCGCCAGCGGACGGCGGTCCTCGGCGGAGGGCACGTCCTTGATCTGGAGTTCGGCGAGGTAGGGCCCCAGGGCGGCAAGGGAATTGGCGACGGTCTCTCCGGCGCGCCAGGTGTGCAGGACGTCCCACACGGCCTTGACGGCCTCGGTCTCGGCCAGCAGTTGGGCGATCTGGGCGCCGCGCAGGTACTCGTCGTGGGTCTCCACGGTCAGCACCACGCCGGTTCCCGCGGCCAGTTCCTCGGCCCGGTGCAGCCGTTCGGTGCCGGTCTCGACGGCCACGTCGCCGGGGAACAGCCGCAGGGCGGGCGCGCCGAGGTCGACGGCCAGCGCGATGTGCTCGTCCAGGGGCCGCAGCATGTCCGGATCGGACAGTTTGACGTAGGTCGCCAGCGCCCCGAATCCCACTCCGGCCGTGGCGAAGGCGGCCACCACGTCCGCGCGGCCCGCACCCGACAGTCCGGTGTTGACCGGTTCGTCGGGGGCGCAGCGCAGCTGTACCAGGTCGGCGCCGTGTCGACGCGCCATCGCCAGCACGGTGTCGACGTCCAGGCCCGGGCAACCGAGAGTGGAGAAACCAAACGAACGCATCAGGCCATAGTATTGGCGCCGTGGATCACACCCGCCCCACCACTCTTGCCGACGTCGCCAAACGTGCCGGAGTCTCCGTGGCGACGGCCTCACGCGTGCTCAACGGCTCGCCGCACAAGGTCTCCGCCGGTCTGGCCGCCAAGGTGCGCGCCATCGCCGACGAACTGCGCTACGCCCCCAACGCGCAGGCACAGGGCTTGGCGCGCAGCACTTCCCGCGTGGTCGCGTTGCTGCTGCACGACATCACCGACCCGTATTTCGGGCAGATCGCGCAGGGCGTCCTTGCCGAGGCCGCCGAACGCGACGTGTGCGTCGTCATCGCCGAGACCGGCATCGACCCCGACAACGAACGCGACCAGCTGGCCTCGCTGGGAAGCCTGCGGCCCCGAGCGGCCATCATGGTCGGCTCCCGCACCACCGAGACCGACGCCGAGCAGCGGCTGTCGCGGGCCCTGGAGGACTTGCGCGCCATCGGAACCGCCGTGGTCAACGTCGGACAGCCGTCGCTGCCGGGCTCGTGCGTGCACCCGCTCAACCGCGAGGGCGCGAAGGAACTGGCCACCCACCTGGCCGGGCTGGGACACCGGCGGTTCGCGCTGGTCACCGGACCGGCCAGTCTGCGGGTGGTCGCCGAACGCCGCGAGGGTTTCGTCGACGGCCTGCCGGTCGAGGCCGGGGTGGAGATCATCGACGCCCCGTTCAGCCGCGACGGCGGCCACGACGCCGGGATGCGGTTCGCGGCCATGTCGAACCGGGCCAGCGCCGTCTTCGTCACCAGTGACGTGATGGCCTCGGGCTTCTACGCGGCGCTGCGGGAGTCCGGGCTGTCCATCCCCGAGGACGTCTCGGTGGCGGGCTTCGACGACGTCCCGGTGGCCGCCGACCTGTACCCGGCGCTGACCACGGTGCGGCTGCCGCTGTCGGGCATGGGCGCGCAGGCGCTGCGGCTGGCGCTGGACGGCGAGGAGGAGCAGACCGTCACGATCGAACCCGAGCTGATCCCCCGGGCCAGCACCGCCCGGGCGTGAGTGCGGCGGGGCCGACTTACGATGACCGGATGCTGAGGTTCACCGATTTCATCATCGACTGCCCCGACCCCATGAAACTGGGCGGTTTCTACGCGGAGCTTCTGGGCCTGGAACTCGCCGACGACAGCACCGACGCGTGGGCGAACATCCACTGTGATGGGTTCACGCTCGCGTTCCAGAGGGTCGAGAACTACCAGCGTCCCAAGTGGCCCAGTCAGGAGCACCCGCAGCAGTTCCACATCGACTTCGAAGTGGACGAGTTCGAGCCCGAGCAGCGTCGGGCGATCAAGCTGGGCGCCACGTTGCAGAAGAACAACATCGGCGAGTCGGGTTACGGCTGGCAGGTCTACATCGACCCGGCCGGGCACCCGTTCTGCCTGTGCCGCAACCGTCCCGAGTGAAAAACGGACGACTGCCCGCCTAACGACGGACCGCCCCGGCTCCGTAAAACGGAGCCGGGGCGGCGGGCGGTTGGAAAAATCAACCGTTGAGCCCGTGTCGTCCTATCCCTGCAGGCTCTACTTTCTTATCCTTGCAGGAACTGCGTGTTCAGCAGCAGGTTCGGCGAACCCTCGCCCGGGTTCTGCACGACGTCCTTCAGCGCGTTCTCGGTCAGCGCCTTGGCGACATCGGCGGGAGCCGCACCCGGGTTGGCACCCACGTACAGCGCCGCGGCGCCCGCGACGTGCGGGGACGCCATCGAGGTGCCGGACATGGTCGCCTCACCACCGCCGGGAGCAGCGGACACGATGTCCACGCCGGGGGCGTAGACGTCAACGCACTTGCCGAAGTTGGAGAAGTCGGCCTGAGCGTCGGTGTTGTCCGTGGCTCCAGCGGTGATGGCCTCCGGCACGCGAGCCGGGGACACGCCGCAGGCATCGGAGGATTCGTTGCCCGCCGCCACCGCGTAGGTGACACCAGACTCAATGGACTTGGTGGTGGCGTCGTCGAGGACCTGGTCCTCCGGACCACCGAGGCTCATGTTGGCCACGGAGTTCTCGGCGTGGTTCTCGGTCACCCAGTCGATGCCGCCGGCGACCTGCTCGGTGGTGCCCGAGCCCTGGTCGTCGAGGACGCGGACGCCGACGATGGTGGCCTTCTTGGCCAGACCGAACTCGGTGCCCGCGATGGTGCCGGTCACGTGGGTGCCGTGACCGTGGCCGTCAGCCGGGTCGGTGTCGCCGTCGACGGCGTCGAAGCCCTCGGCGGTGCGACCCTCGAAGTCCGGGTGGTCGTAGGCCACACCGGTGTCGATGGTGTAGGACGTGACGCCCTCACCGGCCGAGTCCGGGTAGTTGTACTTGCTGTCGCCCTCGGCGGCTTCCTGGTCGACCCGGTCCTGTCCCCAGGACGGGGGGTTGTCCTGGGTGCCCGAGACCGTGTGCTTCAGGTTGGCCTGGACGTACTTCACGTCCGAGTCACCCGCGAGCTCCTTGGCCTCTTCTTCCGAAGCCGAGACCGAAACGGCGTTGATGGAGTCGAAGGTCTTGCGGACCTTGGCTCCGACGTCGGACGCCATGCTCTTGCCGTCGGACATCTTGACGCCGTCTTCATAGGCGACGATGTACTGACCGGAGACCGCGTTCTTGCTGTCGGCTCCGATGATCTTGGCGTCGGCGTGTGCCGGGGATACACCGACCACCAAGGCTGCCGCGGCAGCCGCTACGCCGATGGCGAGAGCGGCTCCCGTCGTCTTGTTGAGCTTCATCCGTTGCTCCGTTCCTTGCTACTTGCGGACCGCACGGGCACACAGGGGCATGAGCCCGGCCGGTCCGACCAGAGGGGTAGGCCACTGGTCGTCGAACCAAATGGCTTATATACACACTATGGTGTCCGACGCCTCAAGTCAAAGATCCAGAGACTTAAATATCATTAAGGAACAGGTTTTTTCGGCAGGTCACTAGCCCTTGACGGTCACACCATCCGCGAGTGCACTGTCCGTTGTGGTCACAGTACCGACGGTGGAGTCTCCACTGGCGACCGACTGCTTGGTGCCGGTGCCGAGGTCCAGTGAGTTGAAGGTTCCGAACTGGATTCCGTAGGTCTCCTTGAGACCCACCTCGCAGTAGAGGCGCTTGGGGCACTCGGGCGGACCGGCCAGCGACGAGGCCTTGCCGCTGCACTTGTCGGCGAAGTCCGACAGCGTCTTGACGCCGTGCTCCTTGGCGAAGGCCTTGGTCACGACGTAGGCGTTCTGCGAGGCCGCCTCGGCGGGTTCGCTCAGCGCCAGTCCGGCGTCCTTGGCGAAGGGCTTCAGCGTGTCCAGGGTCTTGTCGATGTCGTTGTCGGCGATCGGGTTCTTGGCCGAGTCGGCGTCGGGGTCCGGGTTGAGCGTCTCGGTCAGCGAGGCGGCGTACTCCGGGATGACCTGGAAGTCGTTGTCCTCCAGCGCGGGCAGGTAGGTCTCGCGGTTGCCGACGTCCTTCAGCTCGGTGGTGTACCCGGCGCCCTCCAGCGCGATCGCGTACAGGTTGGCGACGATCTCGGACTCGGTGTAGTTGGCGTGACCGACCACCAGCGAGCCCGAGCCCTTGTCGAGGCCCTTGGTGAGCTTGTTCTTCTCGGCGAAGGCCTTGGCGGTCTTGGCCGCGGACTTGCGGTCGACGTCGACGGACTTGTTCAGCTCGATGAGGTCGTCGGTGGTCAGCTTCGCCGAGACCGCGTTGACGGCGGCGATGGCCTGCTCGTCGGCGGCCTTGTCGTTGAAGGCGGCCAGGATGTTCTCCGAGGCCTGCAGTTTCTTGTCGTCTTCGAGGGCGACCAGGCTGTCACCGGCGACGGGTTCACAGCCCTTGCCGGACACCTTGTCGGCGTCCTTGGTGCCCGAGGAACCCGGGGAACCACAGGCCGCCAGGCCGAGCGCCAGCACGGCCACCGCGGCGGGAAGAGCGACGATTCTGGTGATCTTGTGGGGGGACATGGACTTGACCTTACGGGTTCAGACGGACATTGACACCCTCGCCTTGGTGCGCGAGAGGTCGCGAAGCGCGATCGGCGTGACGTATTTCTCGCCCACCGCCAGCACGCCCTCGACGATCAGCGCCAGGCCCGCCACCAGGATGCCACCGGCGAGGATCTCGCCGCCGCCCTTGGCCAGCCCCAAGCCGAAACCCCGGCTGATGATCTCTCCGAGCCCGCCGCCGTTGAACAGTGCCGCCAGCGTCGTGGTGGCCACGATCTGCACCGCCGCGGTGCGAAAACCACTGGCCAGCTGCGGCACCGCCAGCGGCAGCTCGACCTTGAACAGCATCCCGGATCGTGAGAAGCCCATGCCGTGGGCGGCGTCGCGGGCGTCGGGGTCGACCTCGCGCATGCCGGTGTAGGCGGTGGCCAGCAGCGGCGGCACCCCGAACAACGCCAGCGCCGGGACCACCGACTGTGGACCGAAACCCAGGGCCGTCAAGGGAAGCAGACTCAACAGCGCCATAGTGGGCACCGCGCGCGTCACATTGGACACGACGACGGTGATGGTGCCGCCGCGTCCGGTGGCCCCCAGCCACACCCCCAGCGGCCAGGCCACGACGAGCGCGAGCAACAGCGCCGCGCCCGACAGCGCCAGGTGCTGGCCCAACAGCGCGAACACCCCGTCGGGGTTGGTCCAGTTGAGCGGGTCGTTGAGCCAGGTCAGCGCCTCGGAGAAGATGTTCAACTCGTCCGTCCCCTCGTCCAGGGCGTCATCAGCCGGGTCACCAGGGACAGCAGCACCTCGAAGGCCAGCGCCAGCGCGATGCACAGGATGGTGGCGGTGAGGATCTGCGGCTTGTAGAGGTTGTTGCGGAAGCCGGTGAGGATGAGGCCGCCGAGGCCACCGTGACCCACGACCGCGCCGATGGTCACCATCGCCACGGTCGACACGGTGGCGATGCGCAGCCCGGTCATGATGCTGGGCACCGCCAGCGGCAGCTCCACCCGCGTCAGCAGGTGCACCCGGCTGTAACCCATGCCGCCCGCGGCGTCGATGACGTCGGGCGGCACCTGCCGCAGCCCGGTCAGCGTGGCGCGCACGATGATCAGCATCGCGTACATGACCAGCCCCACCTCGACGGTGATCAGCGACTGCCCCAAAAACGGGGCCAACAGCGCGAACACCGCCAGCGACGGGATCGTGTACAGCACACCCGAACCCGACAGGATCACCGTGGCGGCCAGCCGGGAGCGGGCCGACAGGATGCCCAACGGGATCGAGATCACGGCGGCCACCACGACCGACACCACGGTCAGTTCCAGATGTTCCAGGAGGGCACTGCCCAGCGTCGCGGCATTGTCCTCAATATATGACCAGGAGAACCACGGGTTGCGTGGGTCGTCGAGGCCGATCGACAAAGACACGCGCCCACCGTACCGGGAAACGCGCGTGACTGGTCAACGTCGGTGGCTCCCTGTAGGGTCTGGCCTATGTCTTCCGCGACCGCCGCGCCGATAAGGCTGGACGGTGTCGAGAAAATCTACGACGGGGGTGGAACCGCGGTCGCCGACCTGAGTCTCGACATCGCCGCGGGCGAACTCGTCGCACTCGTCGGACCGTCCGGATGCGGCAAATCCACAGTACTTCGCATGATCAACCGGCTCATCGAGCCCACCTCGGGGTCCATCTACGTGGACGGTGAGGACGTCACGTCCTCCGACCCGGTGGAGCTGAGGCGCCGCATCGGCTACTGCATTCAGCACATAGGACTTTTCCCGCACCAGACCGTCGCCGCCAATGTGGCCACCGTGCCCAGGCTGCTGGGCTGGGACCGCGACAAGGCCACCGAGCGGGTGGAGGAGCTGCTGGACCTGGTCGGCCTCGACGTCGGCATCCACGGCAAGCGCTACCCGCACCAGTTGTCGGGCGGGCAGCGGCAGCGCGTCGGGGTGGCCAGGGCACTGGCCGCCGACCCCGTGGTGCTGCTGATGGACGAACCGTTCTCGGCCGTCGACCCGATCGCCCGGGGGCGGCTGCAGGAGGAGTTCCTGCGGTTGCAGGCCGACGTGGGCAAGACCATCGTGTTCGTCACCCACGACGTCGACGAGGCGATCCGGTTGGGCGACAAGATCGCCGTGTTGTCCAATGAGGCGAAGCTGGAGCAGTACGGCACCCCCGCCGAGATCCTGCGCCGCCCCAAGACCTCGTTCGTGTCGGAGTTCGTCGGGGCCGACCGGGGCGTGAAGAGCCTGTCGGTGACCGGCCTGGCCCAGGCACAGCTGCGGGAACTGCCACCCGGTGAGCACCCGACGGTGACGTCGGCGGCGAACCTGCGCGAGGCGTTGTCGCGGCTTTTGGACGGCGAGACCGGTTTCGTGTCGGTCACCGAGTCCGGCCATTCGCTGGGCGGGTTGAGCGCCGACGACATCTACCGGGCCCTGCACTCCGACGACGGCTAGCCCGCGGGCGCGTCAGTCGCCGGATTTGCCGTCGCAGCCTTCGGTGGCCGTGACCGTGACGGCGCGGCCGTCGAGGCTGACGGCGTGGGTGACGCCCTCCAGCCGGTAGGACAGCAGTTTCTTCGAGGCCACCGTGACCTCGGTGTCCTCGGGCAGGTCGTCGGCCAGCTTGGCCAGGTCCGCCTTGGTGTCCTTGGCCAGTTCGCCGGTGGCCGTGGCGGTGCTGGCGGTGCCGCCGGGACCGCCCAGGTCGCCGCAGGCCGCCGTGGCCGAGCTCCAGTCCGGGTCGTCGACGTCGAGTCGCTTCAGCAGCATCGCCGACTGGGCGCCGGGGGCGAAGGCGGGCGCCAGCTCCCCCACCGCGTCGGCGGCGGGGCGGCAGCCGGTCGTGGCCCGCCACACCACGAGCTCCGGGTCCTGCCGCAGCTCGAAGTCCACGTAGTCGGCGCTGGTGCCGCTGTAGGACGGGCGTTTGCTGAACGAGGTCGGCTCCAGGTCGTACCGCTTTTTCAGTCCCTTGTACAGCTCTTCGGCGGCGGCGCGGGCGTTCTTCTTGCCGGTGTAGACGGTGACGGTGCGGGAGTACTCCACTCCCGAGCGCACCGGGGTGATGTCGCAGGCGCCCTCAAAGGTCAGTGCCGTCAGCGAGTAGCCGTAGGGTTTGCCGGTCAGCAGTCCGGCCGCGTCGCCGACGGCGGCGTCCAGCCGGGGCAGCGCGTCGGCGGGCCGGGTCTGCTCCCGCACCGTCACCGACGGGGTGAACAGCGCGAACACCGCGATCAGCAGCGCCCACGCGGCCACGCCAGCGGCGACCTTGTGCCGCTTGAGCACGGCAACGGGCGACCGCGACGGTGAACTGGTGGAAGGCACGGCATCAATAGTGCTGCCCCGGTTCCAGTCGCCTGGAACCGGGGCGGCAAGCGTCCGATCGCGACGGTCAGCGCTTGACCGAAACGGTGACCTCGTTGAGGCCCCGGCTCGCCTGTACCGCCGTCTCGCCGTCCCCTTCGCGGGAGAGGGCGCGCAGCGTCCACTCGCCGTCGGCGGCGAAGAACCGGAACGCGCCACCGTCGCCGGTGACGACCTCGGCGGTGAACTCGCCGTCGCCGTCCAGGAGTCGCACGTAGGCGCCCTCGACGGCGTCACCGGTGGCGGACTTGACGCTTCCGGTGATGACGGTCTCGGTTTCGAGGTTGATCGCGGCCGGCAGTGCCGCGGACTGGTCGGGTGCGCCGCAACCAGCGGCGGTCAGAGTGTTAGACGTGTTGGTCCCCATGACTTACAGCGCCTTTCCGGGCTCGTCGCCCAAAGCGATCGGCACGCCCACAAGCGAGCCGTATTCTGTCCACGAACCATCGTAGTTACGAACATCGTTGTGCCCCAACAATTCCCGCAACACGAACCAGGTGTGCGAGGAACGTTCGCCGATCCGGCAATAGGCTATGGTCGGTTTGGAGGAGTCCACTCCTGCCTCGGAATACAGTTCGGAAAGCTCCTTATCGGACTTGAACGTTCCGTCCTCATTGGCCGCCTTGCTCCACGGCACGCTCAGCGCCGTCGGGATGTGTCCGGCGCGCTGCGACTGCTCCTGCGGCAGGTGCGCCGGGGCCAGCAGTCGGCCCGCGTACTCGTCGGGAGAACGCACGTCGACCAGGTTGGAGGAGCCCAGGGCGCCCAGCACGTCGTCGCGCAGTGCCCGGATCGAGCGGTCCTGTTCGGCGGCCACGTAGCTGGTGGCCGGACGGTTGACCGGGTCCGAGCTGAGTGGACGGGCGTCCAGCTCCCACTTCTTGCGGCCGCCGTCCAAAAGCTTGACCGAGTCGTGGCCGTACAGCTTGAAGTACCAGTACGCGTAGGCGGCGAACCAGTTGTTGTTGCCGCCGTAGAGGATCACGGTGTCGTCGTTGGCGATGCCGCGTTGCGACAGCAGATCCGAGAACTGCTGCCGGTCGACGAAGTCGCGTCGGACCTGGTCCTGCAGGTCGGTCTTCCAGTCCAGTTTGACGGCACCGGGAATGTGCGAGTTGTCGTAGGCGGTGGTGTCCTCGTCGACCTCGACGAAGACGGTCTTGTCGGTGTTGAGATTCTGCTCGGCCCAGTCGGCGGAGACCAGGGTTTCGGCACGGCTCATGAGAAATGCTCCTGTTGGATGGGAAATCTACGGACGGGAAACACGGCCGAGAACGCGTACACCGTGGTGTGAGAACTCACGATGGAAACCGCGACAGAAGATATGACGCATGCCGATGAAGGCGGACTGAGCGGAAGATGGCTTCTGCTTGTACCTAACCTCAGCGCACGCTGCGGCCGCAGGTCAGCGGCGACACAGGCTGGCGGCGATCAAGCAGAAGTCGATCGCGCGTCGCTTGGTGAGGAAGGGCGAGCGCATGGAAAAGACGGTAGCAGGTCAAGCCCGCCACCGCCAATGTCCGTAATGGACCGATTACGTCGCGCGTCCTAGGTCGGCGTGTTCCAGTAACAGATCTTCCATTCGCCGCTTTCGATCTGTAGATCGGCGGAGAAATCGTAGGTCTCGCCCTGGACCTCCTGCTTGACCTTGACATTCGCGTTGGAATCGTCCTTGATCGTCTCCTCCCCCACGGTGTAGGTGGAGGCGTCGACGGTCTTCCAGAACTCGTCCTCGTCGTAGGAACCGAAGAAATCCGACTCGGATCCCTGCATGGACGAGCACAAAGTCTTGTACGCGCCGTCCACATCGTGGGCACGCACGGCGTCGTAGTAGTCGTTGACGACGTCGGTGGGCGTCTGGCTCGGCCCCGCCGAGGAGTCGGACGCACTGGAGGAACCGCCGTCGGTTCCGGAGTCCTCCGAATTGCCGGCGTTCGCGAAGAAGATCACACCCGCGATGCCCGCGACGATGACCAGCACCGCCGCGATACCGCCGATGACCCAGCCGATCGTCGCGTTACCCGACGACGGGGGCGGCTGCGGCGCGAAACCCCCCTGCTGGGGCGCGGCGCCCATGCCTCCCGGCGGCGGCCCGTACTGGGCGGGACCGGGCTGCGACATCGGCCCGTACTGGGTCGGCGGCGAGTCCGGCCAGCCACTGTTGGGTGGCGGCGGCGTGTAAGGCGCCGCCGAACTCGGCGGAGAGGCGGGCTGATCCGGGTACCCGAATGGACTCTGAGGGTCCGGCCCGTTGTTGATGGGGTCGTCCGGATAGCCACCTTGCGGTGGGTATGTCAACGTCACACCTTCGTTCGAGGCTTCGAGGGATTGATTCGTGCCTCTCGAACTCTAAGGGATCAAGGTGCCATCTCCCAGCGCTGTGCCGGGTCGTGGCATTAATTCACGAGTCACGGGAGCGTCGGCGCACCAGCAGCACCACCACGACGACCACGACGACGACCCCGGCCGCGACCAGCGCCACCGGCCCCCAGCCGAGCCCCGAGTCGGTCGTGGCGGCCTCGTCGGTGTCCTTGGTCTCCTCGTCGGCGGACTCGGCGGCCGAACTGGGCTCCTGGTTCTCCTTCGGCACCGAGGCGACCGAGAAGCTGATGCTGTCCTCCACCGGGTGTCCGTCCTCGGACACGATCCGGTACGACACCGTGTACTCGCCCTTCACCGGCAGCTTCAGCGCCTGCGTGATGGTCTTGTCCTCGATGCTCGGCTTGGCCACGTCGAGGTTCTCGCCGTCCGGTTTGATCACGGCCACCTTCGTCGACGGCGCGTCGAGCACCTCGGAGAAGGTCAGTTCCACCGTCTCGGGGGCCTCGTCGAGCTTCGCCCCGTCCTTGGGGTCGGACGAGACCAGCGCCACGTGGGCGGAGGCGGGAGTGGCGGTCACGGGGATCAGCAGGGCGGCGCCCAGCAGCGCGCCCGACAGGATTCGCAGGATTCTCACGGTCAGGTAGTCGCCGCCGTGGTCGCGAAAGTTCCCGCGAGCTGGCGGAACGGTCCGTCACGTTCGATCAGTGCGGCGTAACCGCCGCGCTCCACGACCGACCCGGACTCGACCACCAGGATCTCGTCGAACACGTCCAGGTGAGCCAGGTGGTGGGTGACGCACACCAGCGAACGGCCGTCGGTCGCCGAGACCAGGTCGGCCATGACGGCCGCGGCGGTGTCGGGATCGAGGTGCTCGGTGGGTTCGTCCAGCAGCAGCACCGCGTGACCGCCCAGCAGCGCCCGGGCCAGCAGCAGCCGCTGCCGCTGCCCGCCCGACAGTGCGCGGCCGTCCTCGCCGACCGCGATCCCCAGGTCCAGATCGGGCAGCCCGGCGCGGGTCAGGGCGGCGCGCAGCGTGTCGTCGGAGGCGTCGGGGTCGGCGACGCACAGGTTGTCGCGGACGTCGGTGTTGAACAGGTGCGCGTCGGAGAACATGCCGCCGATGCGGGTGCGCACGTCCTCGCCGCGCAGCGATTCCAGACTGACACCGCCGAGGGTGACCTCGCCGCGGGCGATGCCGGTGAAGCGCACCAGCATGGACAGCAGCATGGTCTTGCCGGCGCCGCTGGCGCCGACGATCGCGACGCGTTTGCCCGGCGGCAGGTCGAGGCTGACGCCGCGCGAGGCGTGGCCGCCGACGGCTTGCGGCGTGGGATCGGTCGCGTCCGACGCCGACGCTCGCCGTGGGAGCGCCGGGACGGCGTCGGTCAGGACCAGTCGCGCGTCGCCGTCGGGCAGCGGTTCGGGGTGCTTCGGGTCCGGCACCGGCGGTTCGGCGTCCATGATGGCCACGATCCGGTCGGTGGCCGAACGGGTCTCGGCCAGGCGCCGGGCGGCCTGCGGCAGCGGCGCCAACGCCTCGAAGCTGACCAACGCGGTCAGGGTCAGCACGGCGGTCATGACGCCGAGTCCGTCGGCCAGCAGCAGCACCCCGATGACGCCGGTCCCGGCGACCAGCGCGTGAGCGGCGGTCACGGCCGCGACCACACCCGAACCGGTGCGCTCGGCTCCGGCCAGCGCGGCGGTGTCGGCCGCACCGCGCCTCACCGCGGCGTCGGTGGCGCCGTAGGCGGCCAGGTCGGCCGAACCGTGAATGAGGTCCATTGTCGACGCGGCCAGCGCGGCCCGGCGGGTGACGGTGCGGCGCGCGGTGCGCTGGGCCAACAGCGCCGCGGCCAACGGCAACAACACGCCCGACACGAGCATGCAAGCGGCCAGCAGCAACGCCGCGGCCGGTGAGAACACGGCGGTGAACCCGATCGCGGCCACCACGACGACCAGAGCCGTCCACATGGGAACGAGCACCCGCAGCAGCAGATCCTGCACGGCGTCCACGTCGGACACGAACCGGGTCAGCAGGTCCCCGCCCCGGAAAAGCCGGGCCCCCATGGGAGCCAGCGGCGTCAGCGCCCGGAACACCGTGCCACGCAACCGCGCCAACGCCCGCAGCACAGCGTCGTGCCCCAGCAGCCGATCCAGGTAGCGCAGGACACCCCGTCCGATGGCGAACGTCCGTACCGACACGATCGCGACGGTCAACGCCGTCAGCGGCGGCTGCTCAGCGGCGGTGGCCAGCAACCACGTCGCGGTCGCGATGAGCGCGATGCCGCTCAGCTCAGCGGCGGCGGCGATGAGCGCGGCCAACCCCAACCGGGGCAACTGTCCCCGGACCAGTCCCAGAACCCGCAACACACTCACGAGGTCACCTCCCGCACCCGCTGCCCGTCACTGACGAGCCGCCCGGATTCGATGCGCCACACCCGATCCGCGCCATCCACAAGAGCCGGACGATGCGCGACCACAAGAGCGGTCCGGCCGCGCAACAACGCGGTGGTGGCCTCAGCCACGAGCGCTTCACTGATCGAGTCGAGGCTGGCGGTGGGCTCGTCGAGCAGCACCAGCGGGCAGTCGAGCCGCCGGATCCTCAGGAACGCGCGCGCCAGAGCGACCCGCCGAGCCTGCCCGGCCGACAACCCGAAACCGTCCTGCCCCAACATCGTGTCGTATCCGTCCGGCAGTTCGTCGATGAACTCGGTGGCGTGGGCGGCCTCAGCGGCGGCGACCACCTCCGCGAGACTCGCGTCCGGCTGGCCGAGCCGGATGTTGTCGGCGAGGCTGGCGGCGAACAGGTGCGGCCGCTGGGGCACCCACGCGATGCGCCGTCGCCAAGCGTCAATGTCAGCCGTCGCCAGCTCAACGCCGCCCGCCGCGTCGCCGTCAACCCGGTCTTCGCCCACGCCGCCGCGGTTGGCGACCGCACCCCGGGCAATCTCACCGCCGCCACGTTCGGCATTAGTATCAGCCGTTCCCCAGCGGGCCGTCTCGCCGCTGCTGGCTGCCGTTTCGTTCGCACTCAAGGGCTTCGTTCCGGCCCACCGCACCCCTCCGGTGCTGGGCACCACGAAGCCAAGCAGCACGTTCAGCAGCGTCGTCTTGCCCGCGCCGCTGGGCCCGACCAAGGCGACAGTCTCCCCCGCGATTGCCCGCGCGCTGACGCCGTCGAGTGCGGGAACATCCCGGCCGGGGTAGCAAACGGTCAACCCCGCCAGTTCAAGCCAGCCCAGGCCAAGGGGTCCACCATCCTCCTCCCCACTTTTGACGGTAGTCGGCCCCACGCTTGAGCTGTCGAGCGTTACTGACATTTCCTGTGGACAAACCGCAGCCTGTGGATACTTCGCGGCTTGGGAGGAACGGCCTTCCGCAGCGACGCCTTCGGGGACGGGAGAATCCTTTGCCGTGGCGGCCTTGAGGTCGGAAGAAGTCTCCGTAGCGACGCCCTCGGCGGCGGGCGAATCCTCCGCCGCCGCCTCGTCCACCAGCGACAGGGCTTCCTTGGTCGCTTCCATTCCCTCGGCAGCGGCGTGGAACTGGGTGCCCACCGCGCGCAGCGGCAGGTACACCTCCGGAGCCAGCAACAACACCAGGAACGCCGTGCGCAAGTCCATCCCGCCCTCGAGCAGGCGCAGGCCGATCGGTACCGCCACCAGCGCCACCGAGACCGTCGCCACCAGTTCCAGCACCAGCGCCGACAGGAACGCCACCCGCAGGGTCTCCATCGTGGCGCGGCGGTAGCGGTCGGCGGTGTCAGCGACGGATTTGGCCGCCGAACCCGCGCGGCCGAAGATCCGCAGCGTCGACAGTCCCGAGACGGTGTCGAGGAAATGCCCGCCCAGTCGCGACAGGGTTCGCCACTGTTTCTCGGTCTTGGACTTGGTGTGCCAGCCGATCAGCACCCCGAAGATGGGGATGAGCGGCAGCGTTATCGCGATGACGATGAGCGAGGCCCAGTCGTTGAAGGCCAGCACGATCAGGATGGTCACCGGGACGGTCGCCGCCAGGCACAGTTGCGGCAGGTAGCCGGTGATGTAGGCGTCGAGGCCGTCGACGCCGCGCGTGATGAGGGTGACGGCCTCGCCCGCACGGTTGTTCCACAGTGGTCGACGGCGTCCGGTGGCGCCGAGCACGTCGGACCGCAGCTGTTCCTTGACCGCGGCGGCGGCGCGGGCGGAGGTGACCTGTTGACCCCAGGCCAACAGGGCCCGGGCCGCGAAGGCGGCGGCGGTGAACGCGAGCGCGGTGGTGTCGAGTTCGCCAGCCACGCCCGACACCAGCACGAAGGACAGCGCGACCGCCTGGGCCACGATGGCCGCGGCGCTGGCCACGGCGAAGATCCCGGTGGCCGTCAGGCCCCGGCGCAGGGTCGGCACCCGCCGCAGCAGTTTCGGATCTATCGGGGGCACAGCGATATTCTACTTTCAGTAGAAATTCGGACGCCGGGCAGCATCCCCCGTCCAAGCCTCACGCACATGACGACAGCCTACACATACTCGACGAACGCTCCATTGAGGAATATGCTGTCGGATGACACGAAAAACTCCCGCGACGGTTGCCCGTCGCGGGAGTTGTCGCGTCAATGTCGCGATTAGCTGGACTGTCCGCCCAGACCCGGACCCGCGTCGACTTCCTTGTCTTCGTAGGTCACGTCGTCGGCCACACCGTCGGCGTTGGAGTCGGTGAAGGTCGACTCCGGGGTGCCGTCAGCGTCAGCGTCGATGGTCGTGGTGTCAGCCACGCCGTCCAGGTTCGTGTCCTGAACGGTGGTGTCCATGGTGCCGTCACCGTCGGTGTCGGTCTGGACCGTGTCGATCGCGTTGTCGCCGTCACCGTCCGCGTCGGTGGCGACCTGGTCAACCACGCCGTCCTCGTTCAGGTCCATCTCGGCGGTGTCGTAGACGCCGTTACCGTCGGCATCAGTCATCTGGGTGTCGTAGATGCCATTGCCGTCGGAGTCCATCAGCAGCGAGCCGTCATCGGTCACCAGCGCGTCGGCGACACCGTCGTTGTTGGTGTCGTAGGCGGTGCCGTCGTCGGTCTCCATGCCCTCGTCGTAGACGCCGTCACCGTTGATGTCCACCAGGCCGCTGTCGTCGGCGGCCGCGTCGTCCTCGGTCGAGGTGTCCTCTTCCGTGGTGGTGTCTTCTTCTTCGGTGGCGGTCGGGTCGTCGTAGTCGTTCATGTCTGTGCTTCTCCCATTAGTGATTTTTTACTTGTTTCCCTGTCCTGCCGACGACAATACGCAGTGCGTCGGAAAGGTGAAATCCCCAAAGTGTGCCAGCGTGGGGGCGCCTGATTTCGGGGCTGAGGTGAGATTACCGCCGCTGGTCAGCCCGCATCCACCGGCCCGATCATTGTGAAGGCGCGATACTGGTCGGCGTGACTGATCACGAGAAGCCGAGCCCGGGAATTTTGAAGGCCACATTGAACCCGCGCAGCCTGCGCGAGACCGGCACCACTCCCGATTACCGCTTCTCCCTTGCCAACGAGCGCACCTTCCTGGCGTGGCTGCGCACCGCGTTGGCGCTCATCGGCGGCGGTATCGCCGTGGCCCAGTTCCTGGACATCGGCGCCCGGAAGGCCATCGCGGTGGTGCTGCTGGTGTTGGGCGCGGTCTGCGCGCTGCGGGCCGTCGCGCACTGGGCGGCCTGTGAACGTGCCATGCGCCGCAAGCAGGACCTGCCCGCGTCCCGGTTCCCGGCGGTGTTGGTGCTGCTGGTGACGCTGGGCGCGCTGGGTCTGATCCTGGCCGTGTTGACCGGACGGTTCGCGCCGTGAGGGATCGCGGCGCGCAACCCGAACGCACCCGGCTGGCCTGGCGGCGCACCATCCTGACCGCCACCGTCGTGACGATCCTGTGCGTCAGACAGGCCCTGTCGCCGGGCCCGACGCCGCGCGCGGTCCTGCTGGCCGCCGTCATCGCACTGGCCTGGGTGGGCCTGGTGGCCGGGGCGCAACTGCGGATCCGGACGCTGGCGCGGGCCCGGCCCGGCGCGATGCGGCCACCGTGGCCCGCGCTGGCCAGCGTGGGTGTGCTGACGCTGGCGGCCCTGGCCGCCCTGACCGTCGGCTAGCGGTGCACACTGGACGGAACCGGTTCCTGGCTCCGGAGCCGGGAACCCGGACGCGGCATGACGGATTGACCGTTCGCGACGGCTCACGGACTTCGATGGCTGGCGCCGATACGGCAGACTGAAACCGTGACCTACCAGCCCCCGTCAGGCAACGGTCAGCAGCCGCTGCCGCAGACCTATCCGCGAGTCCCCTCGGCGCCGCCCGGGCCCTCACCGCAGCTGTCGCCGATGTCGGCGCCGCAGCAGGAGCGGCCGATCCCGTCGCCGCTGGCCACCACCCCGCCGCCGGACCTGTATCCGCCCACCGCGCGGCAGCTACCGGCCGCGCCCGCGCCGTCCGGACCACCGATGTTGCGGGCGCTGTCGGGTCAGCTGTCCAGTCCGTTGCCGGTCATCCTCGCCGGGGTCGGGTTGCTGCTGCTCGGCCTGGCGTTCTTCCTGCCGCTGGGTGAGTACACCTGGGGCGGCAAGGCCGGGTCCGACCCGATGAGCGAGTTCTCGCTGTACGGCGGCGAGCTCACCCGACGGGTGTCGCTCAGCGTCGGCGAACAACCCGCGATCGCCGCGTTGCCGTTCACGGTCGCCGCCGCGATCGCGCTGGCCGCGTCCCGCCGGTGGCTGACCTTCGGCCGCCTGGCCTCGGCCGGGCTGGGAATCCTCGTCATCGCCTCCGAGTTCGGCCGCGCCTACCTGTGGAAGACCGACCTGCAGGACTCGATCGACCGGCTCGGCTCGTTCGACGACATCGATGAGGGCTTCGGCTTCTCCAAGAAGGCCCTGGAGGACGTGAACGTCGACTTCGGTGTCGGACTGTGGCTGTTCATCGCCGGTGCCGCGCTGCTGGTCGCGGCGGTCATGGTGATCCGTCCCGCGAACCGGCCCGGATTCGTCACGCCGCCGCACGTCGCCCCACAACACCCGCCCGCCTACCCGCAGGTCAACCAGGTGCCGCCGCAGCGCTTCCAGGCGCCGCCGACCGCCGCCGCGCCCGCGCCCGCCGCGGCCCCCACCGACGCCGACCGGGCCGTGGAGGTGCACGACGATCCACCGTCACTGTCCATATACAAACCTCCGAAAAAGGACGTATAGATAGACAGCCCTGCCCGCACCATCGCCAGCGACGGCAGGGCATCATATGGACATGACTGAGTCCCCACAACAGCCCGGCTACAGCGCCGCGCAGCAACAGCAGGCCGCGGCCTACGCCGCCCAACAGCAGCAACAGGCCTACGCCCAGCAGGCATACGCCCAGCCCGCCCCCAACGTGTTCGACAAGCTGCCGATGAACATCGTGACCTTCGGTCTGGCGGCGGGCGGCGCGGTCGTGCTGTTCATCGGACTGCTCATCGCCGGATCCAAGTCCGACAGCATCCTGGACGTCAACAGCAGTGTCCTGGGGGCCTCAGTGGCGCTCATGGTGGCCACCGCCATCGCCATCACCACCGGTCCCAAGTACCGCAACGCCTACCGGCTGATCACGCTCGGCCTGGCGATCGTGGCGCTGGGTTCGACGGTGGGCGCGCTCATCGGTGACGGGGAACTGTCCAACGCCGACGGCGCCGTGGTCATCGGCCGCCTGTTGTTCGTCGCCGCGCTGGGTCTGTTCACCGCCTCGACCTTCACGATGGCCGAGCCGGTCGCCGCCAACCCGCAGCAGCTGGCCGCCATGCAGGCGGCGCAGGCGCAGCAGGCCGCTCAGCAGCAGGCTGCCGCCCAGCAGGCCGCGGCGCAGCAGCAGTACCAGGCTACTCAGGCGATCCAGCAGCAGACTGGGGAGCAGCCGACGACCTGGCAACAGCAGCAGCCACCGCAGCAGTAGAGAACTCGTACACCCGCACGTGGATCGCGCCGCGCTGTTGCAGCGCGGCGCGCAGTGCCCGGTGCAGGCCGTCCTCCAGGTAGAGGTTGCCCTGCCAGGCCACCACGTGCGGGAACAGGTCCCCGTAGAAGGTGGAGTCCTCGGCGAGCAGCTTGTCGAGGGCGAGTTCGCGTTTGGTGGTGACGAGCTGGTCCAGCCGCACCGAACGAGGTGGCACCTGTGCCCACTCCCGCAGGCTCAGCCCGTGGTCGGGATAGGGGCGGCCGTCCCGCACCTCTTTAAAGATCATCAATGCCCCCAGGTCATTGGCTTCTTCTCTTGTCGATTAAGACGCCTTGCCGACCCTGCCCGGAGGTCGAGTGTGACCTGTTTCATGGTCAACGCGGCGGAAACCCGGGTTTCGAGTTAGACCGCCGCGCGGCGTCAGGGGCCTACCAGTATGCCTCAATTCCCGTTAACCGTGGCGTGGCGTGATGCCCCAGGTGCCCGACCAGGCGTCGAACGGCGACAACGTCACCAGGCCGGTGCCGCTGCGCAGGGCGTCGGGCGGGCAGCTCATCGGCTCCACCGCCAGCGACCGGCGACGGCGCTCACCGTCGAGCTGGTCCCCGGTGTACAGGTGCAGCCAGCCGAACGAGTCGTCGACCCACACCACCACCGACTCGGAATCGTCCTCATTCGACAGTTCGAGTCGGGCGATGCCGTCGGAGTCGCGCTCCAGGTCACCGAAGGTGGTGTCCAGGACGGTGTCGCCGATCGCGGTGGCCTCGGTGAAGGCCGCCTGCGTCTCACCGCTGGGGAGCTTGCGCTCGTCGGTGAGCAGCTGCTTCTTGGCCGGGACCCGCAGCCGCCACTTGTCCAGCGGCGAGTTCGGCAGCATCAGGTACGGGTGCACGCCCAGCCCCAGCGGGCAGGAACGGGTGCCGACGTTGCTGGCGGTGTGTACCGCCCGCAAGCCGTAGGGCCCCACCGACCAGCGGGTGCGCAGCACCAGCTGGAACGGGTAACCCGGCTGCGGCGACAGGTCGCATTCCACGGTCACCGAGGAGTCGCTGACGTCCACGGCCCGCCAGCGCAGCCAGCCCACCAGGCCGTGCAGCGCCACCCGGTTGGCCGGCTCGTTCCACGGTAGTTTGTGCCGTTCGTCGTCGAAGCTGTACTCGCCGTCGGCCAGGCGGCCCGGCCACGGCGCCAGGACGTGCCCGGCCCAGCCGGGGGCCAGCTCGTCGTCCTCGTACGCGTCGACATAGGACCTTCCGTCGACGCTGAAACTCCGCAGGCCACCGCCCACCGAAGCGATGACGGCTTCCCGGCCCGAATAACCAATAGTCCACTGTTCACCAGACAACGCCATTTTGAAGCTCCGTTTACGAAGGGAGTGTGTGGGGCAGCCCCAACCCTGCCGGGGGCGGGCAACAACAGGGAAAGCTTATTGGCTCACGGCGCCAGCCGTACGGGCACCCAAGCCGACGACTCTCGGTGATAACGCACCCGGTCGTGCATCCGGTTGCGTCGGCCCTGCCAGAACTCGATCAACCGCGGCTCCACCAGGAAACCGCCCCAGTGCGGCGGGACGGGAACCTCGTCGGGAAAGCGGGCCTCGGCCTGGGCGAACGCCGACTCCAGGTCGGTACGGCCGGGGATGGGCCGCGACTGCGGCGAGGCCCAGGCCGCCAGTTGCGCGCCCCGGGGGCGGGTCGCGAAGTACCGCGCCGACTCCTCGGGAGGTACCCGCTTGGCGGTCCCCGACACGATGACCTGCCGGTGCAGCCGGTACCAGCCGAACAGCAGGTTCACCTTGGGGTTGGCGGTGAGCTGGACGCCCTTGTCCGATGTGTAGTTCGTGAAGAACGTGAAACCGGAGGTGTCGAAGCTCTTGAGCAGGACGGTGCGCTGCCTCGGAAACCCCTGGTCGTCCACTGTCGCCAGCACCATGGCGTTGGGTTCGGGCTCGACTGTGGCGGCCTCGTCGAACCAGCGCCGAAACCACCCGAACGGGTCGGTTTCGAGGTCCAGTTCGTCGGGTTCGTCGTACTCGCGGCGCAGGCGCGAAAGATCCTCGGCATTCACGGTTCGCTTCACCTAAACCTCCGTGGATATGTGCCTCATTGACCAGAAGGAAAGGCTCGCGACATATCCGAATTCCTTACACGCACCCTAACATTGTGTAAGGTCTGCGGCATGCGAACGGCGTACAAGTGCCGGGCCTATCCCGATTCCGAACAGGCGGCCATGTTGAGCCGTACATTCGGATGTGTGCGTCTGGTATGGAACAAGACCCTCGCTGAACGTCATCACAGATATCACTCTGAGGGAAGACGCACTTCGTACCGGGAAACGGACGCCACGCTGACAGCATGGAAGAAGACGCGCGAGCTAGCATTCCTTTCCGAAGTGTCGTCGGTGCCGTTGCAGCAGACACTCCGTCACCAGCACGCCGCCTTCGCGAACTTCTTTGCCGGAGGAGCCAAGTATCCGAGATTCAAGAACCGAAACTGGCGCCAATCGGCCCACTACACCCGGGCAGCGTTTCGCATGCGGGATGGTCAGCTGTGGCTGGCGAAGGCATCCGCGCCGCTGCGATTCGTCTGGAGCTGGGACAATATCGACTTGGTCGCGCTCAAGCCGACGACGGTAATCATCTCGCGGGAACCGGACGGCCGCTGGTACGTCGCGTTCGCAGTCGACATCGATGCGCCAGCTCCCTTGGAGGAGACGAAGCACGCTGTTGGCATCGATGTGGGGATAAAGAACTTTGCCGTAACCAGCGACGGCGAGCGAATTCGCAACCCATGTCACTTGGAACGCAAATCTCGCAACCTTGCCCGCTATCAGCGCAGAATGGCTCGTTGCCAACGCGGCAGTATGAATCGGCGTAAGGCGAAGGCGAAAGTCGCTCGTACCCACCGCAAGGTTCGCAACGCTCGTCAAGACTTCCTACATCGCACATCGGCAAACCTGGTCCGCAAAGCCGACATTGTCGTCGTCGAAGATCTCGGCGTACGAAACATGGTGCGCAACCGGCGCTTGGCGCGTGCTATCTCCGATGCAGGTTGGAGCGAATTCCGGCGGCAGCTGGAGTACAAATGTCAACGTGCCGGACGCCGTCTGGTGGTAATCGATCGCCACTACCCCTCTTCCAAGACATGCAACGCCTGTGGGCATTTGCTAGCAAAACTGAACCTGGGTACCCGGGCATGGACGTGCCCCTCCTGCCGCGCCCGCCACGATCGGGATCACAATGCGGCCAAGAACATCCTTGCGGCAGGTCTTGCCGTAGCTGCGGCCGAAAGCCGTAGCGATGCCTGTGGAGCTGATATCAGACGGCAAGGGCCCGCCCTTCCGCGATCGGCGGCGAATCAGGAAACTCACCCCGTGAGGGGTGTGACCCCTCATCCTTAGGGCGAAGGGGACAGTCAAATTGTGGGACGACACGGAAGACAGCTGGCGGTTACGCGGGAATCACGGCCGGACGGTGTGGCCAAACCGTTAAGTTTGGCACACGGTCCTTGGGGGAGCAGGCGAATATGGCGGAAAATTCCGGGCGTATCCCATCAAACCCGC
Source organism: Stackebrandtia nassauensis DSM 44728 (assembly GCF_000024545.1). GTDB lineage: Bacteria > Actinomycetota > Actinomycetes > Mycobacteriales > Micromonosporaceae > Stackebrandtia > Stackebrandtia nassauensis. The sequence continues at coordinate 1,079,403 of NC_013947.1, read as the reverse complement.
CGATAACCGTGCGCGATGTTGCGCGGTGTTGCCGCGAATCACGAACCCTGCGTGCAGGAGTGCTCGTGCGTTCGGTGCAAAATGGGGTCCTTACGCAAGATCGCCGCCGCGACGCCTCCGCCCGCCGGGGCCGCACCCCGGGTGTTTTGCGACGGCGAGACTATCCGCCAACCTTTTGAGGAGAACACCACCATGGCTGAATTCAAGCCAGGTCTCGAAGGCGTAGTCGCCTTCGAGACGGAGATCGCCGAACCCGACAAGCAGGGCGGCTCGCTGCGATATCGCGGTGTCGACATCGAGGATCTCATCGGCCACGCCTCCTACGGCCACGTGTGGGGCCTTCTCGTGGACGGCGCCTTCGGGCCGGGCCTGCCCCCGGCCGAGCCGTTCCCGGTTCCGGTGCACACCGGGGACATCCGCGTCGACGTCCAGTCGGCCGTGGCCATGCTGGCCCCCTACTGGGGCCTGGGCCAGCTGCTGGACATCAGCGACGAGCAGGCCCGCGAGGACCTGGCGCGGGTATCGGTGACCGCGCTGTCCTATGTGGCGCAGTCGGCGCGCGGGGTGGGTCGGCCCGCGGTGCCGCAGAAGGAGATCGACAAATCCGACACCATCGTGGAACGCTTCATGCGCCGCTGGCGCGGCGAGCCTGACCCCCGGCATGTCAAGGCCGTCGACGCGTACTTCATCTCCGCCGCCGAGCACGGCATGAACGCCTCCACCTTCACCGCCCGCGTCGTCGCCTCCACCGGCGCCGACGTGGCCGCCTGCATCTCCTCCGGCATCGGCGCCCTGTCCGGCCCGCTGCACGGCGGCGCGCCCTCCCGGGTCCTGCACATGCTCGAGGAGGTCGAGCGCACCGGCGACGCCAAGACCTACGTCAAGGGCGTGCTGGACCGCGGCGAGCGGCTGATGGGCTTCGGGCACCGGGTCTACCGGGCCGAGGATCCGCGGGCGCGGGTGCTGCGCCGCACCGCCAAGGAACTGGGTTCGGAGCGTTACGAGGTCGCCGAGGCGCTGGAGAAGGCGGCGCTGGCGGAACTGAAGGAACGCAAGCCCGACCGGGTGCTGGCCACCAATGTGGAGTTCTGGTCCGCGGTGGTGCTGGACTTCGCGCAGGTGCCCGCCGACATGTTCACGTCGATGTTCACCTGCGCCCGGGTCGCGGGCTGGAGCGCCCACGTCATGGAGCAGAAGAAGCTGGGCCGTCTGGTGCGCCCGGCCGCCACCTACGTCGGTCCCGGCCCGCGCAAGCCCGAGACCGTTCCGGGCTGGAACGAGGTCGCCGACTGACGCCGACGCCTATGTGACGGCTGTACCCAGGGCCCTGCTGATCGCTGTCGGCAGGGCCTTGGCTATGCCCGAGGCGGTGACGGGGCCGTGGTTGGCGGCCTCGCGTCCGGCCAGGCCGTGCAGGAACGCCGCCGACATCGCCGCGCGCTCCGGCGGCACCCCGGCGGCCAGCATCGCGCCGAGCAGTCCCGCCAGCACGTCCCCGGAACCGGCGGTGGCCAGGCTCGGGTCGCCAGTCGGGTTGAAGTACAGGTCGCCGTTGGAGTTGGCGATGATGGTGCGGTAGCCCTTCAGCAGCACGATGCAGTCCAGCCGCTGCGCCAGGTCGAGGGCGTCGGCGGCCCGGTCGTCGCCCGGGGTCCGTCCACTCAGGCGGGAGAACTCGCGGTCGTGCGGGGTGATGACGCTGGGCGACTGCCGCTCGTACAGTGCCTCGGGTTCGTCGGAGATCAGGGTGAGCGCGTCGGCGTCGATGCACATGGGAACCGGGGCGGCCATGGCCGAGGCCAGCTGGGAGGCGGCCTGCGAGTCGGTGCCCATGCCGGGCCCCACCGTCCAGGCCTGCACCCGTCCGGCGTCGGCGACCCGGTCCTTGGTGACCACTTCGGGGTAGCTGTAGCGGATGTGGCGGGAAGCCGTTCCCGCGTAACGGATGTAACCGGCCGGGCCCGCCAGTGCCCCGGCGGTGGCCAGTTCCCCGGCGCCGGGGTAGCGGAACGAACCGGCGCACACTCCCAGCACGCCGCGGGTGTACTTGTCGTCGTGGGGGCGGGCGTGCGGCCACCACGACCGCACGTCGGACAGTTCGGGGACCTTGGCGTAGGGCTCGGGCAGGAACGGACCCAGTCCGATGTCGACACAGTCGACGATCCCGGCCAGCGCCGCCGCCGCACCCACCGCGAGCGCGGGTTTGAGGCAGCCGAAGGTGACGGTGACGTCGGCGCGCACCGCCTGCGCGACCGCGGCGCCGGTGTCCACGTCGACGCCACTGGGGACGTCGACGGCGACGGTCAGCACCCGGCCCATCCGCGACAGCATGATCGCGGCGTTGTCGGGCAGCCCGGGACGGCCGCCGATGCCCAGGATCCCGTCGATGACGAGATCGTGGTGCTCGGGAGTGGTGTCGGTGACCCGGCCGCCAGCCGCACGGAACTCCGCCAGCGCGGCGGCGTGGGTGCGGCCCGGGAAGATCTCCACGGCGGTGACCGCCGCGCCGCGCCGGGCCAACAGCGCGCCCGCGTACAGGGCGTCGCCGCCGTTGTCGCCGCTGCCGGCCAGCACCGTCACGGCCGAGCCGTACAGGCCGATGCCGTGCAGCAGCCGCGCGCACCGCGCCGCCAGGCCCGCCGCCGCGCGCTTCATCAGCGCGCCCTCGGGCAGTCGCTTCATCAGCTCGGCCTCGGCCGTTCGGACCTGGTCGACCTTCCACACTCCGCGCATGTCAGTTCTCCCCCGTTTCGGCCGCCCGGAAGCCAACGGTCCCAGCCGTCGTCGCCGCATCGGCCCGCCAGCTCGGGGTCGTCGTGTCGTCGCCGCGCATGTCAGTTCTCCGCCACGACTATCGCCGAGGCGATGCCGCCGTCGTGCGACAGCGACAGGTGCCAGCGCTCCACGCCGCGTTCGGTGGCGGCCTCGGCCACCGAACCGCTGACGGTCAGCCAGGGCCTGCCGTCGGGGTCGGCCACGATCTCGCAGTCGTGCCAGTGCAGGCCACCGGGCGCGCCCAGCGCCTTGGCGACCGCCTCCTTGGCGGCGAACCGGGCCGCCAGCGACTCGTACGAGCGCGGGTTGCCGGCCGCGGTCAACTGTTCGGATTCCGTGAACAGGCGGCTGGCCAGCAACGGCGTCCGTTGCACTGCCTTGGCGAAACGTTCCACGAGAACCACATCGATACCGACTGCCACAATCATCACCCGCAACTGTACTTGCGGCTGAGGTATCCGGTATGCGACCAGGCGTTCAACATTATGAACAGAGACGTTGCGCGAAAACCCGCCTTTCGCTCACCGCCCTTGATCGAAGCTCGGGTAGGCTGGCGGCCATGTGTGGAATCGTGGGCTACGTCGGACCGAAACCGGCGATCGAGATTGTCAGCGAGGGCCTGCGGCGCCTCGAATACCGCGGCTACGACTCGGCCGGGGTCGCGCTGGTCGACGCCGAGACGCTGTCGGTGGAGAAACGCGCCGGGAAACTGGCCAACCTGACCGCGGCCGTCGACGAACGCGGCGGCATGACCGACCCGCGCACCGGCATCGGCCACACCCGCTGGGCCACCCACGGCGCCCCCACCGACCGCAACGCGCACCCGCACGTGTCGGCCGACGGCCGCACCGCGATCATCCACAATGGCATCATCGAGAACTTCGCGCAGCTGCGCACCGAACTGGAGTCGGCGGGCATCGAGTTCGCCTCCGACACCGACTCCGAGACCGTCGTGCACCTGCTGTCGGCGCAACTGGCCGAGGGCCGCGACCTGTCCGAGGCGATGCGGCGGGTGTGCCGACGTCTCGAGGGCGCCTTCACGTTGCTGGCCGTCAACGCCGACCACCCCGGCACCGTGGTGGGTGCCCGCCGCAACTCCCCGCTGGTGGCCGGGATCGGCGAGGGCGAGTACTTCCTGGCCTCCGACGTGGCCGCGTTCATCGCGCACACCCGCGAGGCCGTCGAACTGGGCCAGGACCAGGTCGTCACGATCGACGCGTCCGGCATCACCATCACCGACTTCGACGGTGTCGCCATGGCGGGCAAGCCGTTCAACGTCGACTGGGATGCCTCGGCGGCCGAGAAGGACGGCTACGAGTACTTCATGCTCAAGGAGATCGCCGAGCAGCCGCGCGCGGTCGCCGACACGCTGCGGGGCCGCACCGGCACCACCGGCGAGATCACCCTCGACGAGGTCCGCATGTCCGATCAGGACTTCCGCGATGTCGACAAGGTCTTCATCGTCGCCTGCGGCACCTCCTACCACGCGGGAATGGTCGCCAAGTACGCCATCGAACACTGGACCCGACTGCCCGTCGAGGTGGAACTGGCCAGCGAGTTCCGTTACCGCGACCCGGTACTGGACCGCTCCACACTGGTCATCGCGATCTCGCAGTCCGGCGAGACGATGGACACGCTGATGGCACTGCGGCACGCCAAGACCCAGAAGGCGCGGGTGCTGGCCATCTCCAACACCGTCGGCTCCACGATCCCCCGCGAGTCCGACGCGGTGCTGTACACCCGGGCGGGCATCGAGGTCGCGGTGGCGTCCACAAAGGCCCTGTTGACCCAGCTGGCGGCCTGCTACCTCGTCGGGCTGCACCTGGCGGGCGTGCGGGGCGTCAAGTACGCCGACGAGGTCGCCGCGGTCGTCGCCGAGCTGTCGGCCACCCCCGACAAGATCGAACAGGTGCTGGCGGCGATGGAACCGGTGCGCGCCTTGGCCCGCGACATGGTCGACGCCGACCGGGCGCTGTTCATCGGACGCCACGTCGGCTACCCGGTGGCGCTGGAGGGCGCGCTGAAACTCAAGGAACTGGCCTATATGCACGCCGAGGGCTTCGCGGCCGGGGAACTCAAACACGGCCCGATCTCACTGATCGAGCCGGGAACCCCGGTCGTGGTCGTCGTGCCGTCCCCGCGCGGGCGCAGCATCCTGCACGACAAGGTGGTGTCGAACATCCAGGAGGTCAAGGCGCGCGGCGCCCGCGTCATCGCGGTGGCCGAGGAGGGCGACGTGGTGGTGGCGCCACACGTCGACCACACCGTCTTCGTCCCCCGGGTGCCGACCCTGCTGGCCCCGCTGTTGGCGGCGGTCCCGTTGCAGGTCTTCGCGTGCGAGCTGGCGGCGGCCAAGGGCCACGACATCGACCAGCCCCGCAACCTGGCCAAGTCGGTGACGGTCGAATAGGGACCACGGCGACCCGGTAGCGTGGCGACTGTGGACACATCCATCACCGGCGTGCTGCACCATGTCGAACTGTGGGTACCCGACCTGGAACGATCGGCCGCCTCGCTGGGCTGGCTGCTGGAGTCGTTGGGCTACCAGCGGTTCCACAGCTGGCCGAGCGGACGCAGTTGGCGGCTCGGGCCCACGTACCTGGTCATGGAGCAGTCGACGGCCCTGACCGGCGACACCCACGACCGTCGCGCGCCGGGGCTCAACCATCTGGCTTTTCACGTCGACGGTGAGGCCGAGGTCGAGCGGCTGGTCGCCGAAGCGGCGCGACACGGCTGGACGTTGCTGTTCGCCGACCGGCATCCGTACGCGGGCGGCGAACAGCACTTCGCCGCGTACCTGGAGGATCAGGACGGGTTCGAGGTCGAGCTCGTGGCGACGTCGACCTGAGCCGGGCCCTGGCGTGCCAGCCTCACACGAGGTTCATGGCGACGAGCGCGGCGGTGCCGTGCAGCAGCGCCCGGGAACGTTCGTCGAGCCGGGAATCGCGAGCACTCAGTCCCTTGAGGACCTCGTCGTGGTCGCGGGTGGTGCTCAGCTGCGGAATCAGGGTCCGCAACGCGTCGATGCGGTACCCGGCCAGCCGCAGCTGGTGCGCGATCCTCGCGTCGCGCACCGCGGCGGGCGAATAGCTGCGGACCCGCCGACCGACGGTGCGATCCGGGGCGACCAGCCCCTCGTATTCCCAATGCCGCAACGTCGAGGCCCGCACGCCGAGGGCCTCGGCGAGTTCACCGATGCTCATCACGTCCGAGGGCCGCACGTCGTCGAGCGGTTCGGCGGTGATCGACTCGGCGGCCTTCCTGGCGAGTCGCAGCCGCCGACGCTCGGCGTGCAGATCCGCGTGCTCGGCGTCCAGGCTGGCCAGCAGTTCGGCCGTCGGCCGGTTCAGCGCGGTTCGCATCAGCTGTTTCGCGTCGACCGGGCCGAGCCCGGCCGCGAGCTCGCGGTAGGCGATCGCCGCTTGGACGTGGGCCTCGGCGTAGATCCGGTAGCCGCTCGCGGTGCGCTCCACCGGCGGCAGCACGCCGTCGCGTTCCAGGATCCGCACCTGCTGCACCGAGTAGCCCGCGCCGCGCGCCACGTCGACCGTCCGCAACCCCGACTTGCGACTTTTCATGGCATCCCCGCTGGTAATCGGTGAAAAAGTCTCCATAAGCACTTGAATGAAACGCTGGATCCATGGACATCGACAAGATTATCGGCCACGTCGAGAACCTCGGTGGCGTACTGACCCTGAAACCCGGTCCCGGCGACGGCAGTCCCGAGGTGGCCTGGGGTGACGTGTTCTTCTACTACGCGCCCGACGGCGTGGTGCCCAGGACGCAGCCGTTCGCCACCGTCGTCACCAAGGACTATCAACAGGACAAGGCGTCCGACCTGGACCGGCCCGACACGTTCCGCGTCAACATCGCCGCCGGAACTCCCGCGTACATCAGCTGGATCGGCAGCAGCCCAAAGGAAACCGACACCGACGGTCTCGACTTCGCCGCGACCGACACGGTGCTGCCGCACCCGGTCTACGGCCGGATGGGCTGGCTGTGCGTCGTCAACCCCGACGCGGAGACCACAGCGACCGTCGAGGATCTGCTGCGGGAAGCGCACCGGCTGGCTCGTGAGCGCTACCATCGCCGCGACCGCTCAGGCTTAGCCGGGCTGAGCAGGGCTTAAGCCGACGCTCACGAACGCCGGAGCGTGTACACAGTGCACCTCGCGGGCCAGCCGTCGCATACGCAGCCGTCCCGCCAGCGCGGTGGCGTGGTGGACGTCGCGGGCCAGGAACAGCGTCGTGGGGCCGGAACCCGACAGCAGCGCCGCCAGAGCGCCGTCGTCGGCCCCGGCGGTGAGGATCTCGCGCAGCTGCGGGCGCAGCGACATCGCCGCCTCGGTCATGTCGTTGCGCAGCTGGGGCGCCAGCTCCTCGGCCCGGCCGGTGCGCAACGCCTCCAGCAGTTCGGTGACCGCCGACGAGTAGGACCCGATGCCGGACTCGCGCAGCCGGTCCACCTCCGCGTAGACGGCGGGCGTCGACAGCTGGCCGTCCGCCGTGGCCACCACCCAGTGGTAGCGGCCGTTGGCGGTGACCTCCTCGACGCGCTCGCCGTGCCCGGTGCCCAGCGCGGTACCCCCGCTCAGGCAGAACGGGACGTCGCTGCCGAGCCCGGCGGCCACCTTGACCAGCCGGTCGGTGAACGGCATCCCCCACAGCCGCGAACACGCCACCAGCGCGGCGGCGGCGTCGGCACTGCCGCCCGCCAGGCCCCCGGCGATCGGGATGCGCTTGGCGATCCGCACCGTCACCGCCGGTGCGACGCCGAACTCCTCGCCGAGCGCGAGCACCGCCTTCACGGCCAGGTTGTCGGTCCCCAGTGGAACCGCCTCGGCGTCGTCGCCGAAGACCTCCACCCGCACGCCGGGCTGCTGCCCGGCGATCACGGTGACCTCGTCGTACAGCGAGATGCCCTGGTAGACGGTGGTCAGGTCGTGGTATCCGTCCGCGCGCCGGTCGCCGACCCCCAGGTGCAGGTTGATCTTGGCGGGCACCCGGACCCGCACGGCCTGGCTGCCGTCGTCGAAGGCCAGTGCTCCGGTCACGTCGCCGTCCTCTCACGTGCGATGCGGGCGAAGGTGGTGATGTCGAGTGCCTCGCCGCGGGTGCGCGGGTCCACGTCGGCGGCGCGCAGGATCGCCTCGGCGCGGTCGGGCCCACCGGCCCAGTCCGACAGGGCGATGCGCAGCGTCTTGCGGCGCTGCGCGAAGGCCGCGTCCACCGCCGCGAACACCTCGCGCCTGTCCCCCGGCGGGGGTTCGCGACGTTCGAACGCCACCAGGCCGGAGTCCACGTTGGGCACCGGCCAGAACACGCCACGCGGCACCGTCCCGGCCCGGCGAGCGCTGGCGTACCAGGCGAGTTTGAGGCTCGGGATGCCGTAGATCTTGGTTCCGGGTTTGGCCGTCAACCGTTCGGCCACTTCGGACTGGACCATCACCAGCCCCTGCCGCAGACTGGGCAGGCTCGCCAACAGGTGCAGCACCACCGGCACCGCGACGTTGTACGGCAGGTTCGCCACCAGCGCCGTGGGCGGCTCGTCGAAACCGTCCTCGGCGACGGTCATGGCGTCGGCGTGGTGGACCCGCAGCTTCGCCGCGTCGTCCCCGGCCCGGGAGTTCACCGTGGCCGTCAGCGCCGAGGCCAGCCGGGCGTCGATCTCCACCGCGTGCACCCGTTTGGCCTTGGGCAGCAGCGCCAGGGTCAGCGACCCCAGTCCCGGCCCCACCTCGATGACGATGTCGTCGGGGCTGAGTTTCGCGGCCTCGGCGATACGTCGGACGGTGTTGCCGTCGATGACGAAGTTCTGGCCCAGGGCCTTGGCCGGACGCACCGTCAGTGCCTCGGCGATGCGGCGGATGTCGGCGGCTCCCAGCAATTCGGTCACCGCAACATCATGGCCTACGGCCGCACGCGGCTCGCCTGGTGATCATGTGACGCGCCCGGACGAGGTACCGGGGCCACCCGAGTGATTGTCCGGTTTGCCGTATTCTCTGTGGCGGCTTTACGCCAGGGAGACCATTTGTTCACGCGATGGGCAACCGGAATTCGTCCGGGGAGCGTCTCTTAGGTGAGGACATTTCCTAACCTGTACTCACGGAGGAACAGTCCGCGTCGTCTTAAGGGCAGCGACGCGGCGACAAGACCAATACGCGGACGCTCGCCGACCGCCAGGGCAGCGGGGTGGCGTCACGGCCACAACTCAAAGGCGACCAATGAAGATCACTTTCTTGACGCACTCGGTTGACCAGATCGGCGGCACGATCCGCGCGACACTGAACACGGCGTCGATACTGACCGACCTGGGGCACGAGGTCGACATCGTCAACGTCTTCAAGTACCGCGACGCTCCACAGTTCACGGCCGATCCGCGGGTGACGATGCGCAGCCTCATCGACAAGACCGCGCCGCGGTCGCTCACCTCGAAGGTGGCGGGCATCCCGGACCGGTTTCGGATGCGGATGAGCTCGAGGTTCTACCCGTCGGGCGACACCCGGGCCAAGCGTTTCAACCGGCTCACCGACAAGCGGGTGCAGGAGTTCCTGCGTGACTGCGAGGCGGACGTCATCGTCGGTACCCGTCCCGGTCTCAACATCTACCTGGCGCGGTTCTCGCCGCCCAAGGCGGTCACGGTCGCGCAGGAGCACCTGTTCTACGACCACCACAAGCAGCCGCTGCGTGATGCCATGGCGCGCGACTTCGGCCAGCTGGACGCCGTGGTCACCGTCAGCCAGGCCGACGCGGACAACTACCGGCGCCACATGCCGCACCTGGCCGACAAGGTCTGGTTCATCCCCAACTCGATCCAGCCGACCCCGATCCCGCCGTCCGACGTGGACTCCAAGATCATCGTCGCGGCCGGACGCATCGAACGCCCCAAGCGTTTCGACATGTTGCTGCGCGTCTTCTCCAAGGTCCACAAGCGGCACCCGGACTGGCGGCTGCGCATCTACGGCAGCGGCAAGCGCATCAACGAGATCCGCGACGTCGTCACCGATCTGGACCTGGGCGACTCGGTGTCGCTCATGGGCCGCGCCACCCCGCTGGACACCGAGTGGGCCAAGGGTTCCATCGCCGCGGTCACCTCCAAGTACGAGTCCTTCGGCCTCACCCTCGTCGAGGCCATGAACTGCGGTCTGCCGGTCGTGTCGACGGCCTGCGACTACGGCCCGCCGGAGATCATCGACCACGAGGTCGACGGCCTGCTGACGCCCGTCAAGGACGAGAACGCCGTCGCCGAGGCGCTGTGCCGTCTCATCGAGGACGAACGGCTGCGCAAACGCATGTCCTCCAACGCGATCCGCAAGGCCCGCAAGTACCACCCGGACGACATCGGTGCCCGCTACGAGCAGCTGTTCGACAGCCTGGTCTCGCAGAAGGACCGCACCCCGCCGCACGGGGCCCGCATCCCCGTCGGCGCCGGGGTCGGCGGCTACGGCCTGCCCGACAAACCCGCGTCCTCGACCTACGAACTGGCCGACCACTCCGTCGACTGCCTGGTCAAGTCCTTCGAGGACATGACCCTGACCGCCGAACTGGGTTTCAGCGGCCGTTACACGCTCGAATCCAGCGAACACCCGCCCATCGAGGTCCCGCTGGGCGCCGAGCTGCGGCTCGACCCGCCGTTCCTGAGCCGACTGCCCGAGGGCCGGTGGCGCCTGTTCCGCGACGGCGACCTCGTCGAGGCGGGTCACATCGACTCGCGCGCCCTGCTGCACCGGCCCTCGGTCCTGCCGGGTTCGGTCGTGGTCCCCTATTCCTCCCGAGGCCAACTGGCCCTTCGGGTCTGGCGTCGCGAAACCTACGCCGAACTCAACTCGGTGCGATGGCACGACGGTCACCTCCTGCTGCACGGCGACGTACTCGGCCCACTGTGGGGCGACACGCCCATCCACATCCGGGGCCGACTGCGCGAAACCGAGGGCCCGGCCCAACGCTGGGCCGCCGACATCGACGCGTCCGGCGCCTTCTTCGCCCGGCTCGACGTGGACCGGCTCACCGACATCCGCGTCGATCGCAAGGACCTGTGGGACCTGTGGCTGGCCGACGACAACGGCGAACACGCCCCGGTCCGGCTGGCTCGGTTCTTCGACGACATCGCCAAGCGCAAGAAGACCCAGGCCTTCTCCCGCAAGACCGTCACCGACGACAACGGGCGGCACCACATCCAGCCGTACTACAACACCCACAACGAACTGACGCTGAAGGTCACCGAGGACGGCTGACCGTTTTGCGACGGTTGCCGCCCACCACCGCATCGGCGAGTATCAATCCATGAACCTCGCCCTCGGCGAACGGCGGCCGTCGCCGCCGTTCGCCACCCGCTCGATACTCGCGCTCGCCCTGGCGGCGAGCGCCGTCCTGTTCGCACTGTCGGGCCGTTACGGCTTCCACCGCGACGAGCTCTACTTCATGGCCGCCGGCGACCATCCCGCCTGGGGCTACGTCGACCAACCGCCCCTCACCCCGCTGCTGGCCCGCGCCTCCACCACCGTCTTCGGCGACACCCCCACGGGCCTGCGCGTCGTCGCGACCCTCGCCTTCGCCGCCATCGTCATCCTCACCGCCGCGATAGCCCGCGAACTGGGCGCCCGACGCGGCGGCCAGCTCCTCGCCGCCTGCTGCGCCGCCGTCGGCAGCTTCGTCCCCGCCGTGGGCCACATGGTCTCCACCACCACGTTCGACATCCTCATCTGGCTGGCCCTGATCTTGACGGTCCTGCACCTCCACCGCACCGCCAACCCCCGCTGGTGGCTGGCCACCGGAGCCCTCGCGGGCGTCGGCCTGCTCAACAAGCACCTCATCGTCCTGCTCGCCGCCGTCATGCTGGTCGCCATCCTCATCACCGGCCCCCGAACCCTCCTCAAAGGCCGATGGCCCTGGATCGGCGTCGCCGTAGCGGCCGCCATCGCCGCCCCCAACCTCATCTGGCAGGCCACCCACGACTGGCCCCAGCTCACGGTCGCCAGCGGCATCAGCGCCGAAGACGGCACCGACAACCGGATCATGTTCATCCCCGAGCAACTGCTCTACGTCTCACCCCTGCTGGTCCCCATCTGGCTGACCGGCTGGTGGCACCTGTGGCGCGACCGCACCACCCGCTGGCTGGCCCTCACCTACCCGATCCTGTGTGCCCTGGTCCTGGCCCTGGGCGGCAAGGGCTACTACACCCTCCCGCTGCTCCTGGTCCTCACCGCCTCCGGCTGCGGCCCCGTCGTCACCTGGGCCCGCCACACCACCTGGCGCACCGCCGTGGTCATCGCCGGGGTTACCCTCACCGCCGCGTCCACCGCCGTCATGTCCCTGCCGACCCTGCCACCCACCCAACTCGACATCCCCAACGCCGTCAACAAGGAACAGGGCGAACAAGTCGGCTGGCCCGAACTCACCGCCGCCGTCGCCACCGCCTGGAACGACCTGCCCTCCACAACAGACGCGGTCATCTTCACCCAGAACTACGGCCAAGCCTCCGCGATCGCCCACTACGGCCCCGACCACGATCTCCCGCAGCCGTTCTCGGGCCACATGAGCTACGCCGACTGGGGTCCACCGCCCGACTCCGCCACCGGTCCCGTCCTGACGGTCGGCGAATTCCCGGCCCGCTTCTTCACCGACTGCCGCCGCGTCGGCCGCGTCGACAGCGCCCAGGTCGACAACGAGGAACAAGGCACCCCGATCCTCGCCTGCTCCGGCCCCACCCGACCCTGGTCCGACCTGTGGCCGTCCCTACGACACTTCTACTGACCAGCTGCCATAAACCCGCTCGGTATTGGCCGAAACATCGGTACAGAACCGCTCCAGGTCCTCCCCCACCAACTCGGCCAAGAACCGCACCGTCACCGGCACCAGATACGGCCCGTTCCACCGACCCCGAAACGGCATCGGAGTCATGAACGGCGCATCCGTCTCCACCAACATCAACTCCCGGGGACAAGCCAACGCGGCCTCGCGCAACTTCGGCGCGTTCTTGAACGTCACGTTCCCCGCGAAACTCATGTAATAACCGCGCCGCGCACACTCCCGCGCATGCTCGGCGTCCCCCGAGAAACAGTGCATCACCACGGTCTCGGGCGCCCCCTCCTCGTCCAGCACCCGCAGCACATCCTCGTGCGCCTCCCGGTCATGGATCATCAGAGCCTTCCCATGCGCCTTCGCCATCCCGATATGCGCCCGAAAGGACGCCTCCTGCGCCGCCCGCCCCTCATCCCCGGTCCGGAAGAAGTCCATCCCGGTCTCCCCCAAAGCGGCCACCCGGGGATGCTTCACCAACGCCTCTATCTCCCCCAAAGCCCCCTCCAAATCCCCCTGCCGCGGCGCGTCATTCGGATGCAACGCCACCGCGGCCAACACCCGACTGTCCAACTCGGCCAACCCGACAGCCCACCGCGAAGTGGCCACGTCAATGCCCACCTGAACAACCCGATCAATCCCCACAGCACTGGCGGCGTCCAACTCAGCGATCACCGCGGCATCCCCCGGCCCCACCTCCGGCGCCCGCTCACCCACGACAATGTCCAGGTGAGTGTGGTTGTCCGGCACCGCCACGGGCAAAGCCTCCGGAGCGGCTGGGCGTTCGTCATTCCTACTACGCTTCGACATCGGCCCCAGCTTTACACAACCCCCACACCCCCAGCGACTCGATTAGCCCAGAGGCCATCGCGCTAGGCAGCGGGCGGTTGTCTGCGGCGGCGGATGAGGATGAAGCTGACGACAGCGGCGGCCAGGATGGCGACGACGGCGACAACGATCCAGACAACCGGCCCCGCACCGGAATCGGAGGCCGTCAACGCCCCGTCATCCTTGGAGGGACTGGGCGAGGCACTCGCCTTCGGGTTGGGTTCCGGGTTGATCTCCTCGTCGGAAACCCCATCGGGAGGGTCAACGTGTGCCGTCAACGCTTCGGCAGGATTGACAATGCCGAAGCCATATTTCGTGTCCGGCCCGTCCTTGCCTTTTTCGTCAGCTGTTTCGGTCAGCCGCCATTCAATGGTCTCGCGCGACATGTCGGGCCACTGGGCCTTCATCAACGCGATCGTGCCCGCCACGATCGCCGCGGAATCCGAGGTTCCCGAATTGTCGTCATAACCTCGGTCGTTCCACGCGTGCACCACATCCTCGGCAGGTGCTGCGACAGTGACGTCGTCAGGGGAAGTCCCCTCTACGGAGCCATCCCAGAACTTGCCTTGCTTGGTCGTTCCGGTGGCACTGAAAACATTGTCGTACACAGCCGGAGCCTGCACCACGACGTCGCCCGTTGGCCCCCCTGCCGTATTGCCAGCCGAGGCGACGAGAGGGATACCTTTCTCCTCAACGGCATATTTGACGGCTTCTTCCAATGCGTCGGATCCAGCCCCGCCCTGGGAAACGGAGATGACGTCCACGCCTTCGTCGGCCAGCCACCGGATACCTTCGACCATGCGGTCATGTGAGCCGCGTGGGTCATCGCGAGGATCGCTGCTCGGATAGATCGATACTGATTTCACCTTGGCCTCGGGTGCGATACCCAGGACACCGTCTTCACCTCCGTCGCCGTGACCATGTCCGACGAGTATCGAGGCCATGGCGGTCCCGTGGCCCATGGTGTCCTTCAGGCCATCCTTGCCGCCCTCCCAAGACGCCTGCCCCGCCTCAACGTTCCCTTTGAGGTCAGGATGTGTGGCGTCCACACCGGAGTCCACAATCCCAATCGTCACGCCAGCGCCTCTGGTCTCCTTATGGGCCTGTTCGATTCCCAAGGCGTTCAACATCCACTGGTCATCACGGACCTCATCCGCATGGGCGGGAACGGGAAGCCCCGCGACCACAAGAAGCGCTGCGGCAGCCCCGAGACCGAACCGAACCTGGTGACGCATGACTGGTGAGTTCCCTTCGCCTTCACCGGCGGCGATTGCCGAATGACTTGATGCGGCCGGTGCGCAATGTTACCGACACGAGTCAAGAGTTGAGCCCTGGTGATTGTCGTGAACGCTTCTCCTGGCCGCTTGGGGCCAATACCGCTTCGGTCCGTTGACGATCGTCGATCACGTGGGCAAACTGGGTGGTGGCCCGGGTTTCTCCTGCACCGAAGCCAGGCTCTGCTTGATGTTCCACTGTGTTCTTGCACGGGGTTTGTACTGTGCGGACATCGGCAGGCCGACCGTGTGCCCTGCGCAAGCTTGACTGAGGAGAGACAACCGTGAACGACAACCAGGACATCCGTTTTGACACTACGAATGTGCGTGGTTTCGCGGAGTACATGCACCACCTTCTGACCACGAAATACGAGGAACGCGCCAGAACGATCAGCACCAAACTGGCAGGTGGCGAGGGTGGCGGGGGTGACGATCGCGCCTATTCGACTTCCGGCGGCAGCATGGGCTCCTCCGGAGTCGAGTACGACGGTCTTCAGGTTGGCAAAACCGAGGTGACCAATGCCCTGGTGGGCGAAAAGGTGCTGAAGCAGTTCATGCGCGCCTGGGCAGGGATGGCGAACGCCGCGGCTTACGCGGCCGAGGAGTACTCCGGTCAGGACGGCGAGAACGCGACGGACCTGCAGGGCGACTTCACGCCGGGAGAAGAACGCGTAGCCACTCAGCAAGGCCCGCTGCCTCAGCAGTAATCCCATTCGACTTTGCCGATCCTTGTAGACAGACAAAGGACTACGAATCCATGATTGAGGAAACGCCGCCCGGGCACAGCGCCACCTACAGTGTCTTCGACCTGGACATCAACGAGATCGACCAGGCGTCCCGCACCGACTTCGAGAAAGTCTCCGAAATGGAGACTCGCCGGGACGGTTGGTCCGACTACCGCGACATGATGGCGGACATGAAGGCCGACATCGAGGCCGAGCTGCCGAACCTGCGGGACAACTTCAAGTCCGCGGCGGGCAATGTGTTCGTGGAGGCGCTCGAGAAGGTCGTCAAGGCGACTGAGGACCAACACGAGGTCGCCGAGAGCAACCGCAAGTCGACCGACTCGATCATCACCGAAGTCAAGCGGGTCCGGCCGCTCATCGAAGAGATCGTGGCGGATCGCGCGCTGGCCAACGAAAACCGCAACGAGTTGCAGTCCATGTCTGCCGACGGCGGCAAGGACGCCTATTCACAGGCCCTTGAGGACACTCTGTACGAGGCCCGCCGGACGTTCTCCGAGTCGAACTCGACGTACTCGCAGGAGCAGATCACGCTGAATCCCCCGCCCAAGTACAGCGGCCCCGTGTACACGGGGCCGAGTCCGGAAACGCCGTTGGACGGGAACTACCAGCACGCCTACTACCCCGACCCCTCGTCTGGGCAGGGTGGGACCTTCAACGGCGCGGGTAACAACGGCGGCGCGACCGGCGGACCGAACGGTGGGAGCACGGAGCGGCCTGGGACGGTTGTGCCCGGGGACCGGCCGAGCGATGGGCCGGAACTGCAGAACCCGGGAACCCCGGCGCCTTCGGTTCCGGGTCCGGGGCCAGGACCGACTGTGCCGGGTGCCGGGCCGAACCTCGGGGGTGGGGGGCCGGTGACGATGCCGCCGCCTGTTGTTCCCGGAACGAGCGGTCCGACCGGGCCGGTGGGCGGGAAGCCCGTGATTCCGCCGGGCACCAAACCGACTACCGGGCCGCTGGGTGGGGCCAAGCCGACGCCGGGCATGGTCAAGCCGACCACGGGACCGGGGATGGTCAAGCCGACCACCGGGCCGGGTGTGGGCGCCAAGCCGACCGGGCCTGCCGGGGCCCCGGCGAAGGGGGCCAACACGGCCCCGAAGAACTCGTTGCTGCCGAACCAGCGGCAGGCCGCCGCCGGGCGCACTCCGGTTACCGGGGCTGGGCGGGTGCCGACGAGTGGGGGCGGGACCGGAGGCCCGCGTGGGGTTACCTCGGCGAATGCGGTTCGGCCTTCGGCTGTCCCCAATGGTGGGCGTGGTGGGGTTGTCCGCGGGGCTCCGAACAAGGGGTTCGAGGAGAGCATGTACCGAGGTACCCGGGCCGGGCGCACGGTTCCGGGGGTCATCGGGGCTCGCAGCGAGACCGCGGGTTCGTCGGCTCCCGGTGGCCGGGGAAGTGGCGGGATGCCGCCGCGGGTCGCCTCGGCCGGGAAGGTCATCGGGGAGCGGAAGAACAAGGGACAGCGGGGGCGCAGTGGCCCCAAGTTGCAGTCCGGTTCGCTGACCGATACGACGGCGCGCAGTAAAAAGGACACTCGGCATACGTGGCAACGGATGCCGGTGGAGCGGCCGGTGGAGACCCCGGCCGGCTCGATGGCGATTTCGCGCAACGCCCAGAAGCGGCCGATGACTCCCGACGAGATCGCGGAGGCGAAGTTGCAGGCCCGCAAGAAGTGGCGGAAGCAGTTCTACGCTTCGAAGCAGGAGCCGAAGCTGGAGCCCGCTTCGGAGCTGTTCGGCGGGACCGAGGGCAAGGTGACTCGGGGCGTCATTCGCGGGACCGCAGCGCCACAGCCCGTCGATCGTCGAGACGCCGGGACTCGGTTCTCCACTTATGGGTGGGAGAACGACAACTAGAACGTGGAATCGTGTGGCCGGTGCGAGTGGAGCTCGCATCGGCCACACGTCGTTGGTGGGCAGTCGGCTCGTAGGGTGGCGGGATGGATCATCCGCTGCTTTCGTATTTCCTCGACGCCGCCGACGGCAAGTTTCCGGGCGCGGATGGGCGGTGTGTCGTGGTGCCCCCGCTGTCGGGTGGGTTGGAGTGTTCGGTGGCGTTCACCGGCTTCGCCGTGGTGGCGACGGCGTTGACACCGGACGCGGTGGCGGACCAAGGACCGGACGGGTTCGGGGAGTCGATGGCACCGGATTTCCTGCGGTGGCTGGCGGGCCCCGACGGGGAGATCGGGGTCTTGGACGCGACCTTGGTGGGGCGGGGAAACCGTGCGGCACCGGGGTTGCCGGAGTTGGGGGACGTCGATCATCCTCGGGTGCGGCACGCGCGCCAGTGGCGGAAAGACGTGCGGGTCTACGGAGACGAGCGAGGGCTGGTGACGTTGGCCAGCGGGCTTGCGGGGCGCCGCGAGTTGAGCATCGAGTTGGACGGCGGTTTCGGTACCGGGGTGGGACGGGGGTTGTTGCGGGACGCGTTGGGCTTGGTACCGGATGGGGAACCGGTGTTCGCGGCGGTTTCGCCGGGTAACGCGCGGTCGTTGCGGGCGTTCTTGGCGGTGGGGTTCACGCCGATCGGTTCCGAGGTGCTCCTGCGGCCGGTGCGCGGCTGACGAGGCTGCTGAACTGGCGGGCCTGCTCGCGGGGCGGGTTCTGGTAGACGCGCGGGCACTCCTCGCCACCACCGCGGGTGGCGAAGGTGGCCTCGAGCCTTCCGGCACGGGTTTTCGGCCAGATTAGTCGGCGAGCGCCAGTGCCGAAGCCGGTCAGTGGGCGGACGCGGCGGCCTCGCGTTCGCGCTTGTGCTGCTGCCAACGTTCGTACATGTTCATGAGTTCGTCGGTGACGAAGCGGTAGAAGTCGCTCATCTCGGTCATGCGCTGCCCGGCGTGGGTGCCGGGTCCGCCGACGGCCTCGACGAGTTTGTCCACCTCGTCGGCGGCCCGGTTCATGAAGTCGGTCTTGAGGATCGCCGCCGAGTACCAGTTGTCGTCGCCGAAGCGGTAGCGGTCGCGGCGGGAGTTGGGGATGGACTCCCGGACGAACAGACCCACGTGAAGTAGGTATTTGAGGGCGCCGGACACGGCCGCCGGGCTGACTCCCAGGCGCTCGGCGAGGTCGGCGGCGGTGAGCGAGTCCTCCTCGGCGACCATCATGACCGTCGATACCCGTGCGGCCATTCGGGGGACGCCGCGTTCGGACAACATCAGCGAGAAGTTCTCCACGAACGCCCGGATCGCGTCTTCGTCCCGTTCATGCTTCGGATCACCCGCCATCTGACAACCTCCACTGCTCGGTTCGCGTCTGGACGGCGCGAAGTGTACTTGGTAATGAGTATTCACAAACTTGTGAAGCTAGTGTAGCCTCTGAATCATGGAAAACGCCATACACACTGAAAGCCTGGTCAAGCACTTCGGCCAGGTACACGCACTCGACGGGCTCGATCTGTCGGTTCGCACCGGCGAAGTCCACGGTTTCCTGGGTCCCAACGGCGCCGGGAAGTCCACCGCCATCCGCGTCCTGCTCGGCCTGCTGCGGGCCGACGGCGGGACGGCGAGCCTGCTGGGCGGCGACCCCTGGCGTCAGGCCACCAAACTGCACCGGCGGCTGGCCTACGTGCCCGGTGACGTGAACCTGTGGCCCAACCTGTCCGGCGGCGAGGTCATCGACCTGCTGGGACGACTGCGGGGCGGCCTGGATCCCAAGCGCCGCAAGGACCTGCTCGAACGCTTCGACCTCGACCCGCGTAAGAAGGGCCGCACCTACTCCAAGGGCAACCGGCAGAAGGTGGCCCTGATCGCGGCACTCGCCTCCGATGTGGAGCTGCTGTTGCTGGACGAACCGACCTCCGGGCTGGACCCGTTGATGGAACAGGTCTTCCGCGACTGCATCACCGACGAACGTCGCGACGGACGCACCGTGCTGCTGTCCAGCCACATCCTGTCCGAGGTCGAGGCGCTGTGCGACCGGGTCAGCATCATCCGCAACGGGAAGATCGTCGAGTCCGGGACGCTGTCCGAACTGCGCCACCTGACCCGCACGTCGATCCACGCCGAGCTCATCAGCTCCCCCAACGGACTGTCCAGCCTGGAGGGCGTCCACGACCTGGTCGTGGACGGGACCCACGTGCGCTGCCAGGTCGACACGGCCAAACTCAACTCGGTGCTCGCGAAGCTCACCCAGACCGGTGTGGACAGTCTCACCTGTACCCCGCCGACCCTGGAGGAACTGTTCATGCGGCACTACTCCGACGACATCACCAAGGCGGAGGCATGAGCACGCTGACCGGTACCGGAAAACTCATCCGGCTCATCCTGCGCCGGGACCGCTTCCTGTTGCCCAGCTGGGTACTGCTCATGATCGTGTTCCCGATCGGGTTGGCCTCCGGCATCAGGGAGATCTACCCGAGCGCGTCCTCGCGGCAGACCGCCGAGACGATGATCAACGCCTCGCCCGCCTTCACCGCGATGATGGGCAAGGTCTTCTCCCCCACCCTCGGCGGGCTGGTCGCCTGGCGCGGCAGCATGGTGGTGCTGATCCTCGGCGTCATCTGCGGACTGACCGTCATCCGGCACACCCGTGCCGACGAGGAGGCGGGCCGCCGCGAACTCGTCGGCTCCACCGTCGTGGGGCGGCACTCCAATCTGGCCGCCGCGCTCGTCGTCACCATCGTCGCCAGCCTGGTGATCGGCGGCTTCGTGGCCTGGGGAGCGAACGGCCAGGACCTGGACACCACCGGCTCGCTGGTGCTCGGCGCCCAGTACGCGGTCGCCGGAATCGTGTTCGCGTGCCTGGCGGGTGTGTGCGCCCAGCTCACGGAGGGCGCCGGTGGCGCGCGCGGCATCTTCTTCATCGTCCTGGGTGCGGCCTACATGCTGCGCATGGGCGGGGATGTCACCTCAGGCGGCGAGTGGATGACCTGGTCGTCGCCCGCCGGTTGGCTGGAACAGTTGCAGCCCTTCGCCGATGACAACTGGTACGTGCTGTGGTACTTCGGCGCGGCGTCGGTGGCGCTGGTGGCCGCGGCGTTCTGGCTGTCGGCCCACCGCGACGTCGAGGCGGGCGTCTTCCGTACCCGGCTCGGCCGCGCCCGGGCACGCTGGGGACTGCGCACCCCGCTGGCGCTGGCCTGGCGGCTGCAACGCGGTGCCCTGATCGGCTGGAGCATCGGCTTCGTCGCGATGGGCGCGCTGCTGGGCTCGATGAGCGGCGGTATCGGCGACATGGTCAACGAGAGCGCGGCCCTGAAGGAGATCTTCGCCCGACTGGGCGGCGAAGCGGGCCTCAACGACGCCTTCTTCGCCGCCATGGTCGGCATGCTGGGGATCGCGGTGGCCGGTTACAGCATCCAGGCCGCGCTCAAGGCGCGGGTGGAGGAGACCGGACACAAGACCGAACAGCTGCTGGCGACCTCGGTGTCGCGAGTGGGTTGGACGGCCAGCCACCTGGCCTTCGCCTTCGCCGGACCGGCGGTGGTTCTGGGCCTGGGCGGCATCGCCATGGCCATCACCTATGGACAGACCATTGACGACTATGGCAAGGCCTTCGCGGACGTCCTGCGGGCCTGCGCCGTCCAGCTGCCCGCGGCGTGGACCCTCACCGGCCTGGCGACGCTGCTGTTCGGCCTGCTGCCGCGACTGCTGGGCCTGACCTGGGTGGCGCTGACGGCCTGTCTGCTGCTGGGCCAGGTCGGCGAGGCACTGCAACTGCCCGACTGGGCGCTGGACCTGTCGCCGTTCTCGCACCTGCCGCAGGTGCCGCGCGAGGACGTCACCGCGCAGCCGCTGCTGTGGCTGGGCGCGATCGTCGTGGCCACCACCGTCGTGGGACTGTTCGGATTCCGGCGTCGCGACGTCGGCTAGGACCAGCCCCGCGATCGACCGCCCGTGAGCCGACTCCCCGCGGCCCACGGGCGGTTTCCCATGCGCGGCCCCGCGTCCGGCTCATCCTCGGTACCGAGTCCCGCATCCGTCCAAGGGTGTACGCGCGCTTCCGCGAAGGGGGCAGCCCGGTTCCTTCCCCGGGGCGATGTGCCACGGCCGGGTTGCGGCGAATCTGGAGGCTCAGATTCGCGAAGGGATGGACACACATGAATCAGCTGAATCGGCGCCGGTTGCTGACCGGCACCGCTGTCGCCGGTGGTTTCGCCGCCGGAATCGGGGTCTCCGGCCTGGGATCGCTGGCCCTGGCCGACCCGCCCGACAAGTGCTTCGAACCCCCGAAGGCCGTGACCGTCGGCAAGGACGACCCCCGCTACCCGCACCTGACCTCCCGAGGCATGAACGCCCGGTTCACCGGCGAACCCGACAACGTCCACATAGTCACCACCACCGAGCAGGTGGTCAAGGCCGTCACCGAAGCCGTCGCGGCGGGAAAGCGCGTCTCGGTTCGCAGCGGTGGACACTGTTTCGAGGACTTCGTCGACTCGGCCGACATCGAGACCGTCATCGACCTGTCCACCATGACGAACCTGTACTTCGACGACGAGAAACGCGCCTTCGCCATCGAACCGGGCCTGCGGCTGTCGGAGGTGTACCGGCGGCTGTACCTGGGCTGGGGCGTGACGATCCCGGCCGGAAGCTGCGTCGAGGTCGGCGTCGGCGGCCACATCCTCGGCGGCGGCTACGGCGCCCTGGCCCGCCGGGACGGACTGGTCGTCGACCACCTGTACGCCGTGGAAGTGGTGGTGGTCGGCAAGTCCGGCAAGGCCAAGGCCGTGGTGGCCACAAGGGAGAAGGACGACCCGAACCGGGACCTGTGGTGGGCGCACACCGGCGGAGGCGGCGGCAACTTCGGCATCGTGACGCGCTACTGGCTCCGCTCCCCCAATGCCGAAAGCAAGGACCCGTCGAAGCTGCTCCCCAAGCCGCCCAAGGAGTTGCTGGGCTTCGGCCTCGTCTGGGACTGGTCCACACTCGACGAGAAGTCCTACGCGCGGCTGGTGCGCAACCACGGCGAATGGCACACCGCCAACAGCGAACCCGGCACCCGTTTCGCGGGCCTGCACTCCGTGCTGATGCTCAACGAACCCAGCGCCGCGCCGATCATGCTGGTGGGCACCATTCACGGCGACGACGCCGAGAACCTCCTCGACGAGTACGCCGCCGCGATCACCGAAGGCGTTTCGGCGCCGCCCCAACGCGACGAGAGCCGCGAGCCCTGGCTGGACGCCACCCTGGCGGCGAACCTGGACGAGACCGGCGGGCGATCCCGCGTCAAGTGCAAGGCCGGATACCTGCGCCGCGGCTGGAGCGACGAACAGATCGCGCTGACCTACGACGTCCTCAACGAGGGCCAGACCTCGAAGGACTCGGGCCTGGCGATCTGGCTGGTCGCCTACGGCGGCAAGGTCAACGACGTGAAGCCGAACGCGACGGCCACGGCGCAGCGCGACTCGGTGCTCAAGGCGATCTACATGACGGGCTGGTCCGATCCCGATCAGGACAAGGCGAACCTGAAACGGGTCCGTCGGTTGTACTCCGAGATCTACGCAACCGGAGGCGGAGTCCCGGCCCCCGACGACGACAACGACGGCAGCTTCATCAACTACGCCGACGCCGACCTGGCCGACGAGGACCTCAACACCTCCGGCGTCGCCTGGCACACCTTGTATTACAAGGACAACTACCCGAGGCTGCGCAAGGCCAAGGCCAAGTGGGACCCACGCGACGTCTTCACGCACAAGCTGGGCATTCGACCCGCCGATTAGGACGGTCAGTCCGGGGGCAGCTGCGGACCCCGCACTCGCAAGGCCGGGGCGGCTTCGACGGCCGTACCCGGCTTGTACGTGCGCCCGCTGGGGACCCCCGGGCCCCGGACCCGCAGCACCGGGGCGGGTTCGTCCTCGTCGAGGCCGGGCTCGCCGGGTTCGTCGACGGGGTCCTCTTCCGCCACAGCGGTTTCCGTCTTCGTCGCGATCGACTGCTTCGCCGCGTCCCCGGCTTCGGCCTTCGCGGCGGAGCCGGCCTTGGCGGCGTCGGCTTCGGAGACAGCAGCGGCCAGCTTCTTGACCGTCTCCTTCCACTCCGGCTTGGCCTTGGACTCGGTCACGGCCTGCTGCGGCTTGGGAGCGGCGGCGGCCTCGTCCCGCGCCCCGACGGACGGTTTGACGTCGGGCGTGAACTTGACCAGCGCCTTCGACACGGGTTCGGCATCGGCCACCGGTTCGGCTTTCGGGGTCGGCGGCTTCGGCCCGGCCCCCGCGCCCACGAGTCGCCCGACCTGCGGTCCGGCCTGCGGGGGCACCCGCAGCTGATCGGGAGCCGATTCGAAGACCGCGCCGTAGCGGACCGGCTCGGCGGGCTCACGATCGGCGCCGCCCGGCGATTGGGACTCGGCCGCAGCGGATTCGCCGTCCTCGCGTTTCCCGGAGTCGATTGTGGCTCTTTTATGGTTCTCGGGCCGAACGGCGTCAACCGTCGCGGCTTCCTCGACCGGCTGCTTCTCGTCGCCACCCAGCCGCACCGTGTCGACGGCGGCCAACTCGTCCGAGACCTCCGGCGCCGACGGTGCCGCTTCGAGCTCGCGCCGCTTCGGGGCCGCCTTCACCGCCTTGTCGGCGACGGACTGCTCCGCCTCCTCCTCGGGCTTGTCCATCAGCTCGGCGATCCGACGCCTGACCGGCACCAACGGCTGCGGCGGGGCCGGTTCGGGTTCCGGCTGCGGGTCGGATTGCTTGCGGGACTTCAACCATCGCCGTATTAGCGACCGTTTTGGCTCGGCATCCCGCGTGTCGGCGGGCACCGGCGCCGAGGCCGAAGCGGCCGGAGCCGGGGCCGGAGCCTCGTCGATCTCGGGCTCCGGACTCAGCAGGCGTCGCGATTCCACCAGCGACGGAAACGGTGAGATCACCTCGTCAGCGGCGGTCTCGCGCCGATAGGGGGTCTCGGACATGCGACTACCTTAGTGCTTACGGGGAAACATTCCCATATATACGGTTGCCATAACCGGCTCGGCTCGGCATGCGAAGGCTGCCATAAGCCGCTAACCTGTCCAGCATGCCCCGGTTGTCAACACTTCTGGTCGCCGCACTACTGGGCGGCGGCATCGTCGTGGCACAGCCGACCGCGGCCGTGGCCGCCGACTGCAACCCGGTCTCCCAGGAGGGCAACCTCGACCACACCCCCTGGGGCCAGGCCCGCATGAACGCCGAACGCGTCTGGCCACTGACCCGGGGCAAGGGCGTCAAGGTCGCCGTCATCGACTCCGGCGTCTCCGACGCCCACCCGGTCCTCGACGGCAAGGTCGACTTCGGCACCGACTACGTCGAACCCGAAGAGGGCCAATCGAAGGTCGGTGCCGACTGCGACCTCGTCGGCCACGGCACCTCCATCGCGGGCATCATCGCGGGCCGCGAGGACAAGAAAAGCCCCTTCGCGGGCATGGCCCCCGACGCCGAACTGATGTCCATCCGCATCCTGCCCGACCTACAGGGCGGCGGCCGCGAACTCCCCGGCAACCTCGCCGACGCGATCCGGGAAGCCGCCGACGCCGGAGCCGACGTCATCAACCTCTCCGTCCAGGTCGTCCACGCCTCCGTCCTAGAAAAAGCCGTCAAATACGCGGCCAAGAAAGGCGCGGTCCTGGTCGCGGCCGCGGGCAACATGGGCGGCAAGGACGGAACCAACGAACCCCAATACCCAGCCGCCTACGACGTCGACGCGGTCCTCGCCGTCTCCTCCATGGGCCCCGAGGGCATCAAGACCGACTCCTCCAACACCGGAAAATACGTCGATCTCGCCGCCCCCGGCGAGGAGATCATCGGCCCCGGCCCGGAAGGCAAAGGCTTCACCGGCGGCGAGTCCGCCACCGGCACCAGCTTCGCCGCCGCCTTCGTCTCGGGCACAGCGGCCCTGGTCAAAGCCCGCCACCCCGACCTCAGCCCCAAGGAGATCGCGGGCCGCATGCGCGCCACCGCCCAATCCCCGCCCCACATCCGCGACGAACAGGTCGGCTTCGGAACCGTCGACCCCTACCGCGCCGTCACCACCAACATGGACAAAACCAAACCGTCCAAGGACATGGCGGGCCCCGGAGTGGACCTCAAGGCGGACACCCAAATCCGCCCCCGCACCGCCGCGGCCATCATCCTCGGCATCGCCGTCGCCCTGGGCATAGCGTTCGGCTGCGCCCGTTTCGTCATGCCGATCGCCTGGCGCAAACGCAAGCGCCGCAAGGCTTTGAAGACGGCCTAGGTTTCAGCGGGGATGGAGCTACTCGTACTCGGGCCTCTCGAGGTACGCCACAACGACCGTACCGTGGCGATCCGTGGACGCGTTCATCCACGGTTGTTGGCCATACTGGCTCTCAACGCGGGGAAGGTGGTGTCACTGACCACCCTGATCGACACGGTGTGGGATGACAATCCACCGGCCACCGCCAAGCGACAGGTGCAGAACGCTCTAGCGCAACTGCGCAATCAGCTGAGTCAACGGCTCATCGAATCGGTGGGGCAGGACTATCGCTTGAACCTCGACATCGCCGAGGTCGACGCGCACCAGTTCAACATGATGGTCAAGCAGGCTCAGCAGGAACGCGTACGAGGCCATCACGCATCGGCTCTAGCTCGGCTCCGCGAAGCCCTGGGGCTGTGGCACGGCCCAGCTTTGGCCGGGCTGACGGGACACGCACTCCAGCTCAAGGCCCGCCACCTGGACAACGCTCGGCTTGCCGCCACAGAGGATCGCATCGAACTGGAACTACAGCTCGGAAAGACTCTCGACATAGCCGAACTCGGCACACTAACCGCACAACACCCACTCAATCAGCGGCTCGCCTCCCACTTGATGCTGGCGCTCTACCGCGATCACCGCACTGCCGAAGCGCTGGCCGTGTACACAGACATTCAGCAACGCCTCGCTGATGAGCTCGGCATCGACCCCGGCAAAGCACTACGCGAACAACGCACGGCGATCCTTCGGGAGGATCCCTCCCTCGCGGCCCCGGCGGTGGCGGAGAGGTCCGTCTCAAGGCCGGTTCCGGCGCAGCTTCCGGCTGATATCGCGGGATTCACCGGACGGCATGATCAACTGGCACAGTTGGACAGTCTGCCGAAAGCGGGCGCGACCAGCGCGATTCTGTCCACCATCGGCGGCATCGGAGGCGTGGGCAAGACAGCACTGGCGATCCACTGGGCACACCGCAACCGGCGCCGTTTCCCCGACGGTCAGCTCTATGTCAACCTGCGCGGCTTCGACCGCGAAGAGCCGCTCGCGCCCCTAAAGGCATTGACGCGCTTCCTGCGAGCATTCGACGTTCCCGCCGACACCATTCCCTCCGACACGGAGTCAGCGGCGGCACTCTTCCGGTCCCTGGTGATCGACAAACGCCTTCTGGTTGTTCTCGACAACGCGCGCGATGTCGAACAGGTTCGCCCACTTGTGCCCGGGGGACCGGAAACTCTGACCCTGGTCACCAGTCGCAATCGGCTGGTCGGACTCACGGCGCTTCACGGCGCCGTCCCCATAACGGTGGGCGCCATGTCCCGAACGGAATCCCTTGACGTCCTGAATAACCTGGTCGGCAAAGACCGCCTTCACGCGGAATCCTCGGCTTCCCGGCAGCTAGCGCGACTCTGCGCTGACCTCCCGCTGGCGCTGCGGATAGCGGGTGCAAATCTCGGCACCACGTCTGAATTGAGTGTCGCTGAATACGTCCAGGAACTCGAAGGCCCACAACGGCTTGAGCGCCTATCCATTGAGGGGGAGCCTCAAACCGCAGTCAGCGCCGCGCTCAGCCTGTCGGTTCAGGCACTGCCTGTCGCTGCCCAACAGCTCTTCATGCGAGTGGGTCTGATTCCCGGTGAGGACTTCCACCAGGATCTCGTCACCGTCATCGGACAAGAACCCCCGACGGAGGCACTCCGGCTGTTGCGAACCCTGGTGTCCGGCAACTTGCTTGAGCCGTATCGTACGAACCGCTTCCGCTTTCACGACCTCGTCCGTGAATACGCCGCGACAATCGCCAAGGACTCTTTGGATGCTTCAGAACATGAGGCCACAGCCGATCGTATTGTTCAGTGGTACTACGACACCAGAGCGGAGACCGCTGCGTCGGAGTACGGGAATGTGGTCGCCGCTTTCAAAGCCTGGCAAGACCATCGCCGTTCCCTGTCGCTGATCCCCGTACTCCAGATCAATCTGCACAACGGACTTCACTTGTCCGAGGTCTTGTCGCATCTAGACACAGCGCATCAATTGGCCCTGCGAGTGAACGATCAGCTCAGCCTGCAACGCACGACAACAGCGCTGACCGCGTACAGCTGGGCGACAGGCGACTACACCGCCGCATTCGCATATGGACGTCAGGCCGTCACGCACGCTCTCGCCTTCGACGACGACGCTGATGGCATCGCTCGCGGTAACCTCGGCACTCTCTACAGCCATGACGGCAACTTCAGGCAGGCCCAACCCCTGCTCGAAGAGGCCCTGGAAGCCGCGACACACTCCGACCAACCTGCTTTCGCTGTGCCTGTCGGCATCGCTCTAGCCCATTTGCTATTGGACCGTGGAGAATACCTCCGTGCCGGCGAGGTCATACGACAACTCGATGCCATTGAGTGCCCTCCGGCTTCGACGGTGTTTCTCATGACGGCTCGGGTAGATCTCGAGGCAGCCCGTGGCGAACTGCAAGTGGCGCTTGAACTTGCCACTCGCACGCTCAGAACCGCTCGCGAACACTCACATCTACGTGCGGAGCTGTATGCGCTCCAGAAACGGTCCCGGATCCGCCGGAGATTGAACGATCTCAGTGGTGCCCGCGCCGATACCGCGCTGGCGCTCGAACTCGCTGCCGAAAACGGGTATCCGCTCCCTGAGTCGATCATGCGATCGGAGCACGCGCTGTCCTTGTGTGATACCGATTCCCCGCACGAGGCCCGTACACAGCTCGCCAGGCTCGACGAGACCTCCGTGTACTCCGGCGCCAAGTCCCTTCAGGCGATGGCCGCAGCGACGTTGAGCAATGTGTACAACAAACTGCGTGAATACGCTGACTCGATCAAGCATGGAACGCGAGCCCTGGAGTTCTTCAGCGCTATGCCCTACCCATTGGCCCAGGCGCGAGTACTCCGCACGCTCGCCGACTCACATGACGCTTTGGGGGATTCCGCCATCGCACGCCAGCAACGTGAGGAAGCTCTGGACATCTTCACCCGATTGGGCGTGCCCGTAAACGACACATCATGCCCAGAATGAGATTCTCGTAGCGTCGTAAGGTATGGAAAAGCGGTCTTGAACTCGTGGTTCGGAAGTTCAAGACCGCTTGGTCGTTGTTCGGGCGTTTGCGACGCTAGAAGCGACCGGCGTTGTGTGCGATGGTCGACTGGTAACCCTCACGGGCGGTACCGACCTGGCCGGCGATCTCCCGGAGGACGTCCTGCAGACTGTTGTCCTCGGAGTTCCACATTTCCTGGAGTTCCTGGTACGAGTTGCGGTCGTCGGCTTCCCATTCGGTGGAGTTGACCCGGGCCATCAGGTCCTCGATCACCTGGATGAGCTCTTCAACCTTGGTCCCCAGCTCGGCCTGGGAACCATCCATGCTGCCGAAATTGGCTTGAATCACCATGTTCTGACTCCTCTGATCCCTAAGCCATCATTCCGGCTTTTGCCTGCATACCGGCCTGCTGCTCGTCTTCGTTGGTCTGGTGGTCAACACCGGCCAAGTCGACGTCGCCACTGATCTGACTCAGCAGTTGGCCCAGCTTGTCCTTCTGCTCACGGAACGTCTCCACGGCGTCAACGTAGGCCGCGTTAGCCGTCCCCTGCCAGACAGTGCTCTCGGCGATGCCGAGGACCTGGCCCGCGAGGGACATCGCCTGAGACGCGGCGTCGTCGATACTCGAAGCTGTCGATTGAATACTGCTGACTTCAGCGAGAAGGTCGTTCACCGTGTCACTTCCTTTCCTTCAAACGGATTGGTGCACGTGAGACGAATCTAACGAAGTTCGCCATTAGATGGAAGTGTCCCAAGCGAACTCAGACATAGACAGATTCTTAATTGTGGGAGTTTTGAAGACTGCGATCACTATGCGAACTTGCTCGGTGACAGTGCGGTCTGGATGAGATCCTTGCCGTCCCTCGACATGAGAATCCCACGTCCAGGGGGTTGCGGCATCGGCTTCACCCTGCCACCCAGAACCGAGCCCTCGCTGGGAGAGCCGGACATCAGCAGGCCAGGAGCTTGCAGGTCCCGCAACGACTGCAGGACCGGGTCCATCATGGCCCGGCTCGCGCCACCCATGCGGCGGGTGATGACAACGTGGACTCCGATGTCGCGAGCCTGCGGCAGTAGCGGAAGCAGCGCTCGTACCGCGTTGGGCTTTTGCGACATGACGAGGTCGTAGTCGTCGATGAGGAAGTACACATCGGAGCCGGTCCACCAGTCGCGGGCCCGGAGCTGCTCGGGGGTGACGTTGGGGCCGGGGAGGCGTTGTTGAAGGGCCCCAACGCATTCGACTAGTTCCTTCGCCGCTTCAGTTGGTCCCGCGGAGTAGCTGATGAGGACCTCGTCGTCGATCTCGCCGAGCATCGTGCGGCGGTAGTCGACGACGACGAACTTCGGGGGCTTCTCCGCCTGGGATTGGCGCAGTTGTTTCACGATGAGCCGCAGCAGGTTGGTCTTGCCGCATTCGGCGTCGCCGAAGATCATCAGGTGCGGGGAGTTGTCGAGGTCGAGCATGACGGGTTCGAGTCGGGACTCGTTGATGCCGATCGCGAGGGGCTGGCCGTCTTCCCAGGTGGGGATCTCGTCCGGTTTGACTTCGCGGGGCAGCATGCGGAGGACTTCGGCGGGCTTGTGCTTCCAGGTCTTGCGGGAGCGCTCGACGAACTTGGAGACTCCCGTGACCAGGTCCTCCGCCGAGGATTTGCCGTCGATGCGGGGTACCGCGGAGAGGATTTGGAAGCCGCCCTCGACGATGCCTCGGCCCGGTGCGCGGTCGGGGACGTTCTTGGCGATCTTGCGGTCGATCTCGGAGTCGATCGCGTCGCCCAGTTTGAGTTCGACGCGGGAGACCATGAGGTCGCGCAGCGGTGGGCGCATGTCGGTCCAGCGGTTGGCGCTGATCATCGTGTGGACGCCGTAGGCGAGGCCGCGTTGGGCGATGGAGAAGACCTGGTCCATCTGCTCGTAGAAGTCGTCCTTGAAGGCGGCCCAGCCGTCGATGACGACGAAGACGTCGCCGAGGGGGTCGTCGACCTCGCCGGTGGCGCGCATGCGGCGGTAGTCGCCGACGTTGTCGATGCCCAGGTCGCCGAAGCGGCGTTCGCGGTCGGAGATGACCTGGAGCGCTTGGGCCAGGATGCGGCGGACCGCGTCGGGGCGTTGCCGGTGGCCCATGCCGCCCATGTGGGGCAGGTCGGACAGGGCGCGCAGTGAGCCGCCGCCCAGGTCGATGCCGTAGAACTGCACCTGGTCGGGCGTGTGGGTCAGGGCCAGCGAGCCCAGGACGGCGCGCAGGACGGTGCTCTTGCCCGACTGGGTGCCGCCGACGGCGGTGAAGTTGCCGCCCGCTCCGGACAGGTCGACCGCGAGCAGGTCGCGGCGCTGTTCGAAGGGTTTGTCGATGTATCCGATGGGGACGTTGAGGGTGCCCTGGGGCCAGTCGGGGGCGTGCAGGCCGCGTTCCTCGCTGACCTCCAGGCGGGAGAACAGTTTGTCGAGGCTGGGCGGATCGTCCAGTGGGGGCAGCCAGACCTGGTGGGCGGGTGGGCCCTGTCCGGCGATGCGCCGGGTGAGGACGTCCATGAGGGTGTTCTTCACCGACTCGGTGTCGGTCGAGTCGCTGGCTTCCTTTGGTTTGGGCGCCAACGGTTCCGGGTGCGAGCTGATCGCGGCGCGGGCGGGTTTGTGGTAGTTGACCGAGTAGGGGATGATCTGCGGGTTGAGTTCCAGGGTGGGCCGGTCGCGGCCCTTGGTGCGGACCCGGCTCTTGTAGGCTCCGGACACATAGGAGCTCCGGAACCGGAGCATGGTGTCCTGGTCGATCTTGAGGTAACCGTGGCCCGGGGCCTGCGGGAGTTCGTAGGCGTCGGTGACGCCCAGGACGATGCGGCTCTCGGTGGCCGAGAAGGTGCGCAGACCGATCCGGTAGGACAGGTGCGAGTCGAGTCCCTTGAGGCGGCCCTCCTCCAGGCGCTGCGAGGCCAGGAGCAGGTGGACGCCCAGCGATCGTCCGACTCGCCCTATTTGGACGAACAGGTTGATGAAGTCGGGTTGGGCGCTGAGCAGTTCGGAGAACTCGTCGCAGATGATCATGAGGCTGGGCATCGGGGCCAGGGCGGCTCCGGCGCGGCGTTCGCGTTCGTAGTCTCGTTGCGAGACATAGTTTCCGGCGGCGCGCAGCAGTTCCTGGCGTCGGACGAGTTCGCCGTTGATGGCGTCGGCCATCCGGTCGACCAGGGGTAGTTCGTCGGCGAGGTTGGTGATGACGGCACTGGTGTGCGGCAGCCGGTCCAGGGTCGCGAAGGTGGCGCCACCCTTGAAGTCGACCAGGACGAAGTTGAGTTCCTCGGAGGAGTGCGTGCACGCCAGTGCCAGCACGATGGTGCGCAGCATCTCCGACTTTCCGGAACCGGTGGCGCCGATGATGAGCCCGTGCGGGCCCATGCCGCCCTGGGCGGCCTCCTTGAAGTCGAGCAGGATCTTGTTGCCGTCCGGGTCGAGGCCGACCGGGACGTGCAGGCGCTGCGCGTTGGGCTTGTGCGGGTTCCACACTCGACGGGGGCTGAACGCGCCCGCGTCGCCGATGCCCAGCAGGTCGGGCAGTTCCATGGAGACGGCCAGCGGCTCCACTTCGG
Source organism: Stackebrandtia nassauensis DSM 44728 (assembly GCF_000024545.1). Lineage (GTDB taxonomy): Bacteria > Actinomycetota > Actinomycetes > Mycobacteriales > Micromonosporaceae > Stackebrandtia > Stackebrandtia nassauensis. The sequence continues at coordinate 1,047,236 of NC_013947.1, read as the reverse complement.
CGCTGGGTTCGGCCAGCCGGTAGCGGGACAGGTGGCGGGCCAGTGCCGAGGCCGCGCGGACGCTGAGGCCGTCGGGTTTGCCCATCGGGGTCACGGTGTCCATGTAGCGCATCGACACCGACTCGCGGGTGACGTCCAGCGCCAGGAACCAGGGCATCATGCGCTTGGGCAGTTCGGGTTCGAACTCGATGACGGTGGTGCCCGACAGTCCCTGCCCGGAAAGCCTTGGGGCGGCGGAGACCTCGACGCCGTCGTTGACGACGACGATGTGGGCGCCCTCGTGCACGGTGGCGGCGTCGGAGATGACCCGGCTGCGATCCTCCAGGATGGAGTCGAGCATGGTCTCCAGTTCGGTGAAGGAGCCGACGACCAGGCGGCGGGGACCGGCGGCGTCGTCCTCGTCGAAGTGCATGTTGTGGGGCAGCCATTTCAGCCAGTCCCAGTCGCGGCGGCGGGACGGGTCGACCACGGCGGCGATGATGACGTCCTCGGGGCTGTGGAAGACCGCCAGCTCGCCCAGCATGGCGCGCACCAGGTCGTGGGCGGCGGTGTTGTCGCCGCGCACGCTCAGCCGTCGGAACGACCGCAGTTGCAGGGCCATCGGGATGTCGCGGACGGTGGACTGGGCCTTGACGAACCGGCGCAACGCGATGGCGCTCATCGGTTCCAGGTCCTCCAGCGTCTTGGTCTCCTCGGTGGCCAGCTGGACGGCCAGCCGCTGTTTGCCGACCGCGAGCCGGACCTCGGCGAAGTCGTCGTCGACGGGGCGACGCTCCCACATCCGTCGCGAGTGGACATAGTTCCACAGTGACTGGTGCCTCGGGTGGCGCCACAGCATCGCCGAGCGCTGCTGGTCGGCGGCGCGGCGCACCTGGCGACGGCACTGTCCCAGGTAGCGCATGTAGTCGCGGCGTTCGCTGAGCAGCTTCTGCCGGTTCTCGCCCCGGCCACCCATGAACGCGACACCGACCATCGCCAGCATTGCCAGACCGAACATGCCGCCGATGATGATGAACGGGCTGGACATGATGCCGTTGCCGCCGGGGTTGTTGCCGACGCGGCCGAACCGTCCCATCATCATCAGGACCATCGCGCCCATCATGAGCACCATCGGCAACATCATGAGTACCTGAGTCAGGTTGCGCTGCTGCGGCTGCGGCAGTTCGGGCGGCGCCTTCACCTTCAGCTCGCCGGCGGGCAGCTCTGGTCCGGGGACGCGTCGCTGCCGCCGGAAAGTCACCGTACCCATTTATGTACTCCCATCGATTAACGTGACATGGTAAACAGCGACTCGTCCCAGCGGTAGTCTCGGCGCCGCAGCGAGTCCATAAATCGATGCAGTTGAACAAGCCCCAGGAGCACCCCTATGGCCACGACCGACACCGCTTTGTGCCGGGTCACCATCGTCGCCCCACACACCCGCATGGATGTGGCGCTGCCTGCCCAGGTTCCGCTGGTGGAACTGCAAACCGAGTTGCTAGTGCACGCGGCTTCGGGTCCGGACGGTGAATATTTCGTGGACGACGGCATCGGTGTGGGCGGCTGGGCGCTGGCGCGCCTCGGCGAGCCCGCGCTCGACGCCGAACTGTCCTGCGCCGAACTCGGCATCATCGACGGCGAGGAGCTGTTCTTCCGGCCGGTCGAGGACGCCGTGCCGGGCATCATCTTCGACGACGTCGTCGACGCGGTCTCCGTCGCGGGCGTGAGGCGTTCGGGCGTATGGGATTCCGACGCCAGCCGCAAGTTCGGGCTCGCCGCCGCCGCGGCCGCGCTGCTGGGCGCGATCGGCGTCGCCGGGTACGTCGGGACGGTGCTGGCCGGGACGCTGGTGCTCATCGCCGGGGTGGTCTCGCTGGCGGCGGCCTGGGCCCTGGAGCGCGCCTTCGAGCGCACCCGGCCCGCGACGCTGCTGGGCGCCATGGGCGTCGCCTGTGGACTATTCGGTGGCATCATCCTGCTCTCTCAGGAACGGCCGCTCGAGGATCTCGGCGCGCCACAGTTTCTGGCCGGGGGCAGTGTCATGGCGATCTTCGCGCTGTTGGCCTCGCTGGCCGTCGAACGCGCGATGCCGCTGTTCCACTCGGTCATCCTGGCGGGCATCGGCCTGATACTGGCCACCGCCACCTGCACCTGGCTGCCGGTGGAGCAACCGGCGGCGGCCGCGACGCTGGCCGCGATCTTCCTGCTGGTGATCCCGGCGCTGCCGATGCTGTCCTACCGGCTGGCCCAACTGCCGATCCCGGAGGTGCCCTCCAGCACCGACGAACTGCGGCGTGAGACGCCGCCGCCCGACGACGCCGCCAGCGACCTGGCGCTGGTCCGCAGCGACCGCGCCGACGAGTTCATGTCGGGCCTGCTGACGGCCTGCTCGGTCGTCGTGGGCGGCTGCGCCATGGTTCTCGGCCTCACGGTGACCGGGCAAGTGCTTCCCTCTCTGATCATGTCCGGGCTGTTCTCGGCCTGGCTGCTGCTGAAATCCCGGTACTTCCGCAGCATCGGCCAGCGGCTGCCGCTGCTGATCGGCGGTTTCCTCGGCCCGGCCGCCCTGGCCTACACCGGAGCGACGGCGCTGGGGCCGAACGCCCGGCTGCTGGTCGTGGGGGCCAGCCTGACGGTGTTGACGATCCTGCTGCTGGTCCACGCGCTGGCGATCACCGGCCGCAAGATCTCCCCGGTGTGGGGCCGGGTCGGCGACGTCGTTCAGATGCTGATCGGTGTCGCCATGGTCCCGATGACCCTGTGGGTGTGGGGCGCCTACTGGTGGATTCGCACGATCTGAGTAAATGATGGGGCGGATCGCCTGGGAGCCAAAGCTTCCGGGCGATCCGTCCCTTTTGTTCGCATTGGGTCGGACGAAGTGGACGGCCACGGCGTCACCGTGTCCGGGCACGCGTCAGGGGCGCCATGTCCATGTCGGACATGGCACCCCACAACGTCGTCGCGAGGGCTTGCGGACGCTCAGGCCTCGGTGCTCTCGGTGACCCGTTTCGTGGCGCCGCCGACGATCGGCGGGGCCGCGTCGTCGGTGGTGAACGGGTCGCGGTCCTCGTGCAGCCACGAGTTCGCGGTGGCCGCGCCACCGCCACCGTCGCCGGCTCCACGGCCGCCCATACCGCCGCCCATGAAGCCACCGCCCATGCCGCCGCCCATCATGCCGCGACCCGCGGCCAGAGCGGCACCGTTGGCGGCCGCGCCACCGGCCTGACTGAAGGCGTTGGACGCCTTGGTGCTGCCGCCCGCGCTGCCCATTCCGGCCGAGCGAGCGCCGCCACCGGACGAGCCGCCACCATAGGCGCCACCGCCGTAGGAACCGCCGCCGTAGGCGCCACCTCCGCCGCCGCCGTAGCCGCCGCCACCATAGGAACCGCCGCCGAAGCTGCCACCGGGGTTACCACCGGCCGCGGTCGAACCGCCGCCGAAGGAGCCACCGCCGTACGAGCCCGCGCTGGACAGCGCGTTCTGACCGGCGCTGGCGAGACTGTCGCCGCCGTACTGGCCGCCGGACTGCTGGCCACCGGCCGAACCGCCGCCCGACTGGCCGCCACCGGCCGAACCGCCACCGGACTGGCCGCCACCGGCCGAACCGCCACCGGACTGCTGGCCACCGGCACCGGACTGGCTGGCGCCGGACATCGAGCCGCCGCCGCTGGAGCTGCCACCGCCGGACGAGGAGGTCCGGCCGTCGCCGCCGCCGTTGCCGCCACCGCTGTCGACGCCACTGGGCTGGTCCTGGAGCTGGGCCGCGGCCGCCTGGTCCGCCGCGTTGGCGCGGGCCAGCACGCCCTGGATGGCCGTGGTGAGTGCCGTGGCCGCCGCGACGGCCTGGGGCGTGGTCGCGGTCGGGGTCACGACACCCGAGGTCGGGTCGACCGTGCCCGGTACCGCCGAGACCTGCTTGTCCAGGGCGTTGAGTTCGACCTGGAGTTCGGTCATGTTCTGGCCGAGCGCGTTGAGGACGCGCTGCGCCTTGTCGAAGGCCGTCGAGGTCTCGTCGAGCGGCCGGATGTTGCCCGCGATGCTGCTGATCGCGGATTCCGCGTCGTCGCCGCCCCACGCGCCGGGCATCGACGAAACCTGGCCGTTGACGGCCGAAACGCCGTCGCCGTAGACATCCCGCAACGCGGCACTGCCGCCGGCGGCCTCGAAGATGGCGCCGACGTCCAACCCGAGCAACTGTCCGTAATCCATGTCAAGCTCCTGATTCTCGAAAGTCCGTTATTTCGGGTTGATGGCGTTGTAGCCGCGAGTGATGGCCTGCTCGTTCTGCTCGTGGGCGTCGCCGGACTTACGGGTGCCGTCGCCGTCCTGGTTCAGGTTGACGCTGATCTGGTCGCCCTGCCCCAGCCAGGCGTCGCGGTAGCTTTCGAAGGCGGGACCGGTGGTGAGGCCGGGGAGGGTCAGGGTCAGCGAGCGGCCCTTGCGGGTGCCCTCCGAGATGTCCTGGCCAATGTCGGAGACACTGCGGCCATGGCCGTCGATGTCAACCGGCTCGGCGTGAAAGTTCATTGACTTCTCCTGTTCATGTGTCGGGGGATCAACGGGGGAAGGCGCCTCCGGTCGGGGCGGACGCGTAGGTGGCCGAGGCCTGCCTACCGTTGCAACGCCATACCCGCACGCCGCATTGAGCCGCGGCGTCCTCAAGCTCGGTCGGTACGTCTGCGTTCAGTTCCTCGTCGTAGGCCACCCGCAGCATCGAGCGCAGCCACACGCCCTCGCCCCGGGTGTCCTCGGGCGGATGAAAGGTCGTCGCGATGGTCACGAAGGAGGTGGACAGCACCGCCATCGAGATCCACAGTCGACGAAGCTTGTCGATGTCGGAGATCCTTCCCTCGACACCGAAGTTGACCTGTGCGAGCATTCCCAGCCGCCACAGGTCCCAGCGCTCCCCGGCCTGCTGGACCATGGCCGCCGAGACGGACTCCCCCGAGACCGAGTGGGTCAGTGCGACGCGCAGGCTGTCGGGCCCCAGGATCCGGTGCTTGACGCCGGCGTCGGTCAGGCGTTTGGCGACCCGCATCGTCATCGCGGCCACGGCGCGACGGGCGCCGATCGACCGGCCGCCCCGCGCGGCGGCGGTGCGGGCGGCGGTGGGGATGTCGAGCCGTACCGCCAGCCACGTCATCTGGTGCGACACGACCGGGTCGTCGCCCAGAAGCTCCACATACGAACGGGTGCAAGGTGACTGTGGTGCGACCTCGGCGCTGGGCGCGGGCACCAGGTGGTTGACGAGCTGGATGCCGCTGACGGCCGCGCCGGGGTCATTGAGGACGCTGGTGATCACGCCCAGCGAACCGGCGTCCAGGCCGCCGGGGCTGGTGGGGTCGTCGTGCCGCAGCGCGATCCCGGTGAACCAGCCGGTGCCGTCGAAGGCCACCCCGTACTCGGTGTCGCGTTCGACGACGCCGACGATCCGCAGCCCGGGGGCCAGCGCGCTGAGGGCGCCGACGCCCTCGATGGTGGCCTCGTAGCCGCGGCGCAGTTTGTAGTTCCGCAGCGACATCAGCAGCGTGTAGCCCAGGCCCCGGATGCTCAGCACCACAACGGTTATGACGACCAACAGGGCGACGCCGGAGACGATGTAGGGCGTCGGTGTCGGGAACATCCACGACAGGAACGCCACCGCGGCGGCCACTTCGCACACGATCAGCTGTGCCATTCGGACCGGACCCAGTCCCAGGCCTGAGCGCCGTGTGGCGAGCCCGATCGTAGTCATGACAATCCTTTAAGGACTTGTGCCCGGGGGCTTGGCGGCCAAAGCTGTCAGAGACTAAGTTAATCGCAAAGCATGCAGATATTGAAGAGCTTGACGTCCGCGGAATCTGGAATTTATCCATAATGTCCGGGAACCTTCCAGTTAATCGCGACGTCTCGCGGCCAATCGACCACGATCGGTAGTTGAATGAGAACCCGCAAGGAACTTGTCGAGGCGTACCTGTTCGTCACGCGGCGCATCATCTCGTCGATGATGTCGACCAACCCCGACGCGCTGGAGCTGCCGATGCGGCGCAGCCGGTACTCGGTGCTGGGCGGCATCCTGCTCGCGCTGCTGATCTTCGCGGGCTTCTGGGTGGTCGGGATGTTCATTCCCGCCGGTAAGGACACCTGGAAGAAGGAAGGCACGATCATCCTGGACACCGACACCGGGACCACCTACGTGTACATGCGCGAGGTGCTGTTCCCGGTGAAGAACATGGCCTCGGCCAAGCTCATCGCGGCCGAGGAGGGTGTCACCGAGGTCGGCAGCGTCGACCTCAAGGGCGTCGACCGCGGTTGGGAACTGGGCATTCAGGACGCCCCGGCCTCCATTCCGGACCCACAGTCGCTTGTGGGCATGCCCTGGCAGGTGTGCAGCGCCCGCGACGCCTACGACAAGACCGAGCGGGTCAGCCACGTCGTCGTCTCCGCCTCCCCCGCCGACGCCGCCATCGGCAAGAAGGCGCTGATCGTCACGACCGGCAAGGACATGTACCTACTGTGGAACAACATGCGGCATCACGTGAAGGACGACGCCGCGCTCGTCGCGCTGGGCATGGAGCCCTCCGACGCGGTGCCGGTCAGTCCGGTCTTCGTCAGCGCCGTCAACACTGGCCCGGATCTGGTGGCCCCCAAGATAAAGAAGAACGGCAAGAGCGCCGGTAAGGTCGACGGCGTCAAAAGGGACTATGGCGAGTTCTTCACCGTCGGCGACCAGGACTACGTCCTGACCCCGGACGGCTTCGCGCCGGTCGGCGAGGTCACCACGGCGCTGCTGACCGAGGGCGAGGCGCCCGGCCCCGCCCTGACCCCCGCCTCGGTCATCGAGAAGTTCGGGACCACCGAGATCGAACCGCCCGGCTTCCCGCAGGCGGTGCCCAAGATGGAGTCCGCCGAGTCGGACGCGGTGGTGTGCGCGGTGGCCAAGGACGACGAGAAGGTCACCCTCGCCGTCCACACCGACCCGCCCAAGGCGATCCTCGACCCCAAGGTCTTCAATCCGGTCAACGAATACGACGAGACCGACACCGCCGACCACTTCTGGCTGCCCGGCGGCAAGGGCGCCCTGGTGCGCGAGGTCGGCTCCCCCGGCGCCCAGGACGGCACCGTCTACCTGCTGACCGACCAGGGCGCCAAGTACGCGCTGGCCGACGACGCCGCGTCCCGGCTGGGCTTCCGCGAGGTGAAGCCGACCCCGGTCCCCGCCTCTCTTGTGGCGCTGGTGCCCACCGGTCCGGCCCTGGATCCCGAGACCGTGCGGCAGCAGGTTCCCTTCGAGATCAAGTGAGGTCCGCGGTGGATTTCGGGAAGCATCCCTAACCACCACAATGTGTCCATAGCAGGGATTCAGGGTCTTCCCGTCGCGGCCCGGCTCCGCTAGTCTCGACTCAAGCCGCACCAGCCCGGCGCGCACGCCCGACGGCGCCGCCCGGCTCGGTCCTGAGAAAGGAACGCGATGAACGACCTCACCGCCGACCCCCCTTCGATCCAGTCTTACGGCGGCAACGTGAACTCGATCGGTCAGCAGATCGCCACCGACATCGACAGCCGCAAGGGCGACCTCGACGCGACCACCGACGGACTCAACACCCCGGCGGCGTTCGCCGGTGTCGTTGACGCCTGGTCGGGAATCTGCAAGGGAGTGTCCTCCGAAGTCGTCCGCGCCGGAGACGGCACCACTTTGGCGGGCGGCGACCACGACACCAACGAAGTCAACCAGACCTCCGGGATGCAGAACATCAACTAGCGTCCCAACGACATCGCGGCGGACCACTGTGGTCCGCCGCGATTCGGCACGTCTCGTCGCGGTCGGGCTAAGCACCCTCCACATCGTCTGGAAGCAGCGCGGTCAGCCGACGCCACACCCCGGTGGCGTTGGTCGGCAGCAGCGCGGCGTTGACCCCGGACACCTCGCACAGGCACATGCCCCGATCGGTGTCCAGCACCTGCAGGTTCCGCGAGGCCGGTTCACCCTGCGGCGTGTACCAGGCCACGCTCACCGTCCAGCGCCGCCACGGGCCCGCCACCAGTCGTGCGACCAGTTCGGTCAGCGCGGCTTCGGCGGTGTCCAGCGCCAGCCGGTCGGCGGCCAGCTGCCGGTCCTCCGGTTTGGCGGCCAGCAGACCCTCGAACACGTCCCGGGTCAGGTGCAGCGATTCGGCGCCCGGCACCGGACGCGGCCCCAGCCGCGTCACCCGGGCGATCGCGGCGGGCAGCATCTCGGCGGGCATGGCGTGCAGCTGGCGCATCCCGTCGGGCAGGTCGAGCAGCAGCACGGCGCCCTCGGGGCTGATCCAGCCGTCGCCGGACTTCTCGTCACCGTGGTCGTCGATCAGGTCGATACGCAGCTGGCACAGGTATTCGGCCACCACCCGCATGCTGGGTGCCAGCACCGGGTGGATGTCGTCCTGGAAGATGGCCCCGGCCTGCCGCAGCTCGTCCAGGTCCGGGCCCGGCGAGGTGTCCCCGTTCGCCCAGGCCAGGAACCTGTCGAACCGGAGCTGGTCGATGCGCAGCCGTCCGCTGGCCGCGTCGAAGGCGACGGTCATGGCGACACCTCCGTCTCGGGCCGGAACCGCAGCGCCATCTCGGCGAACACGTCGGCGAGGCTGTCGTAGGCCAGGGTGGAGATGGACGCGGTGAGCGTGAACCCGGTTCCGCCCGCGATCGTGGCCCACTGCTCCATCGTGACCGAACCGGTCTCCGCGGTGACATAGTGCGCCAGTCGCCGGATCACCTGCCGCCCTTCGTAGTCCAGGCGTTCGCGGTCGATGAGCGAGTAGTTCGGCAGCTGCTGCGGCAACAGGGTCTCGGCACTGTCCTGCCATTCACCGAGATCGAACTCGAAGGGCAGGCTCTCGACGGTGACGACGGCGTTGGAACGGAACTCGGTGTCGCCGTCGGGGGGTTCGGCGGTTATCAGGGCGACACCGTCCTGCGGATCCTCGATGCGCTCCCAGCCCGGTGGCACCGGCAGACTGAAGCCCGCCAAGGGATGCCGGTACTCTTCAAGACTCAGCGCCCTCACCATCCATTCTCGACGAAATAGTCCTAGATGCCATACCGAGGCGGCTTCCGCTCGGTCTTGATCTTCTCGCGATACCACTTCGGACCCCACCACTTGGGCAGGAAACCGACGATACCCGCCAGTTCCACCAGGATCGAGGCCAACATCGGCAACGCCAGCAGCAGCGCCGTCATGTCGAAGAGGGGCGCGGCGGCGGTCTTGACGATCGCCAGGATTCCGCCGCTCGTCACCAGTCCGCCGAGTCCCGGAGCTATACCGAGCACGACCTGACGGCCCGACAGGGTGTCGACCCACCACCGTGAGCGCTCGGTGCGGCCAAGCCAACTCCAGCCGACGCCCCACAGGATCGCCACTCCGATTCCGAAGATGACGAGGTAGGTGACCACGAGTATTTACCCTACATACCTCACCAGGGCGTGATGTCTTCCCAGACTTCGCCGGCCTTGTCCTTCGCGGCGCTGAGGCCGTTGCCGATCGAGTCGACGGCGTCCCCGGCGAAGTCAACGGTGTGGTTGGCGATCCAGCCACCGGCCTTGGAACCGGCGATACCGCCGACCAGGCCGCCGATGGCGCCACCGACGACCGTCCCGACACCGGGAGCGATCAGCGTGCCGATGCCGGCGCCGACCTTCGCGCCCAGGATGCCGCCGCCGTACGCGCCGCCACCCTCGAGACCGCCGCGCCAGGCCGCGCGGCCCACCTTCTCGTCGGTGCCCATGTTCGGGTCGCTCCAGTCCTTGGACAACTGGGTGGCGCCGCCGGTGATACCCGACAGCACACCGCCACCCCGTCCGACCCACTTACCGGCGTTGGCCCACGCGGCTCGCGTCCCGCTCTTGTAGGGGATGGCGCGGAACTGGCCGTCCGCTCCCGCCTTCGCCCGCTGCCAGGCCGACATGTTGCTCGGCGACAGGAAGCTGTGCATGCCGTTGGGGAGCTTGGCATACGGCGCGAACCGCCCATAATGGGCAGTTCCCATCCAGGACGCCAGGTTCCCGAACCGCCCGGCGGCCTGTCCGGCACCCCACGAAGCGGTGGCCCACGGGCCCAGCGGCGAGTTCTGCGGCGGGCCGAGCGTCTGCGCGAGGAACTGCCCCACGGACGCGAGCGCACCCGAGGCCTTGTCGTCGGCGCCGTTGGCGTCCGCGACCGCCTCGTCGATGATGCGTTTGGCCTCCTTGGCCTTGCGGTCGTTCTCGGCGGCCACCGCGGGGTCGTTGACGACCGGGGTGGTCACGGTGCCGTCCGGGGAGATCGTGATCCCGGTCCCGGCGATCACGTCGTGCGCGTCATCCAGTTTGGACTTCGCCTTCTCCAGGTCGTCGACGAGAGTCGTTATCACGCCCTGGCTGTGGGTGGCGGAGTCGGAGACGTCGTAGAGCGGATTCGACAGGGGCGACATCATTCCGGACGCGGCGGACGAGTCGAGCCCCGCCCACATGCCCTGTGGAATCTGCGCCGCGTTGGCGACCTCGCCGCCACGAGAGGTGACAGCGCTCGACAAGCCGCCCGCCGCTTCGGCGGCCGAGGTCAGCTTGGAGGTGTCCAGATTGCGAAGTTGAGCGTAGTCAACCATCGACTCTCCCGATCAGTGTCGTCCCAACGGGAACCGGAACTTGGGTCAGCGAAGTATATCGATTTGCGATTTCCAACACAATCCGTCGGTACAATAAACCGCCCACAATCCACCATCCACCCGCCGATGGACCGGCAGCCGAGTCTCGTCTCTCCCAGCGGATTCCGCCGCGTCCGAGCCCTCGTCCACCGGTCCGTGTCGGGGTGGTCATCGAGGTGTCACGCCACTTCCACGGCCCGGTGCACCGTGATGTCACCCGCCATCACCCGCAGGTCCAGTTCCACGGTGTCGGTGACCTCGCGGCCGTCGTGTTCGGAGCTGAGCCGGTTGCTGATGCTGCCCGCCATGGTCTTGGTCGTCAGACTGACCGACGCGTCATTGCTGACCCCGATGTCGATGGTGCCGCTCTGCGTCACGGCCTTGACCTTGCCGCGCAGCGCCTTGAGCACCCGCACATCACCGGCGGCGACCTCCAGGGTCGCCGGGCCCACCCGGTCGACGACGATCTCGCCGCCCTGAACCGAGTACTCACACGCGGCCAGCTCACCCTCGGTCCGGAAGTCCCCGCCCGGGGCCTTGCCCCGCACCAGCGACCCGGTCGGCACCTGGATCGTGATGTCGACCGAACGGGTCCGGGGCGACATCAGCGAGTGACGCGGGGTCTTGATCCGCAACTCCCCGTTGGAGTACTCGACCCGGGTGTCCCTGGCGTGGGTGACGTCCAGAGATTTCGACGGGTTGGACGGCACCACCTCGACGACCGAGTCCGAGCGGTCGCTGGCGACGAGGTGAACGTTTCCCACGCTGTTGACCTCGATGACGACGGTGACAGGCTTGGGAGTGGAGAAAGTAGGCATCTGATTCATCCTTTACTGAGTGATCTCTTGTGGCGGGGGTTCCCGCTACGCCACCCAGATTTCCCGCCCGGCCTGACATACGCCGGTCATGCCACTGACACCGCCGGTCAGGGCGGAACAGGCAACTGAATCGCGGCGAGTTTGGCGGGGTCGACGACGATGTGAATCCCTCTGATCCGCCCCTCGGCCACCGTGAACGCGATCACCGACAGCGGGGTCCCGTCGGCACGCCAGGACATCTGGCCCCGCACCCCGTTGACCAACACGTCCCGGTGACGCGCGATCTCGCCGGACGAGAACATCCGGGCCCCGGAGGCGACCTTGGTGGCGCCAAGGGTGACGACCACGCCGTCGGGAGTGTCGACACTCAACCTCACGTCCGGGTCCAAAACCCGCAGCAACGCCTCGAAGTCACCCCCCGCGGCGGCGGCACTGAACGCGGCCACGACCTCACGATGCGCCTCGCGCCCGCCGCCCACCGTCGAACCCGTGCCCCGCACCTTGCGGCGGGCGCGGCTGGCGATCATCTTGGTGGCGTCGGCGGACTTGCCCAGGATCTGACCGATCTCCCGGAACGGCACCGCGAACATGTCATGCAGCACGAACGCCAACCGCTCGCTCGGCGTCAGCGAGTCGAGCACGACGAGCAGCGCCAGCCCCACCGCATCGGCCAACACCGCCTGCTCGTCCGGCGCGGGCCCCTCGTCGGGCGTCACCATCAGTTCGGCGAACTGCTGCCCGTAAGCGGTTTCGGGGCGAGCTTGACGGGACCGCAACAGATCCAAACTGATGCGACCCACCACGGTGGTCAGCCAACCCGCCAGGTTGTCGATGGCCGAATCGTCCTGGCGAACCAGACGCATCCAGGCTTCCTGCACCACGTCCTCGGCGTCGGCGTGCGAACCCAGCACCCGATACGCCACAGCGCGCAACCGGTCGCGCTGCGCCTCGAACGCCTCGGCCACGACACCCGGCGGGCGGGCGGTCATCGCTTCGGCTGCTGACGCAGCGACACCCGATTGCCATCGGGATCCACCGCCTCGATACGAACCCCGAACGGATAGTCCACGGGCTCGGGCTCCTCAAAAGTGACGCCCCGCTGCCGCATCGCCTCGAAATCCTTGCGCAAATCGTCGGACTCGAGAATCACCGGCCCGGGCACACCCACCTCCCCCGGCTGCCCCGCGGCCGCCGCGTGCGACCACAAAATGACCTGCACCGAACCACCGGGAACACCCACGGTCAGAAACCGCCCGTCTGGCCCGGAAAAATCGAGCCCCTTCTCCAGGCCCAGCCCCTCGGTGTAGAACTCCAGCGCGCGGTCCTGGTCAGTGACATACACCGTCACGTACATGATGTCGCTCAGCATTCTCGTCCCTCTTCATCATCGGTATGAGGACCGTTTTCGGTCGTCACCCCTATGACGAGCGCCGCCGAGAAAAGGTAACAAGCCCGCCCCGCCACCCTCGCGCCCGAACCCTGGCAGCCGTAGGTGCGGACCTGTCACCATCTCCGCCACGCGTCGGTGATCTCGTGGGGATTGATTCCGCGGCGCTCGGCGAGCGCGGGTATGTCGATGCCATGCTCCGTCAGCGTCTGGTCGATATAGGCGCACAAGGCTTCGCGCTCGTCGGTTTCGTACGCTGCGCCACCAAAGCGTTCGTTGGCCGCGTTCAGCGCCAGCACAACACGTTTGACGCACGCGAAGACCTGGCCGTCCGTCGGATCGGACAGCTGTGTCACCTCGGTCTCGAAAGTCGCAAGCACCGCGTCGGTGGCTTGAATCATGGGTTCTGGGAACAGCATCGACCTATGGGCGCACTCGGGATCGAGGGTTCCGGCCGCGAGCTCCTCGGCCTCCTCGGCCACTCCCTCGCGCCAACGTTGCGATGGTTTGACAGCCATGGGCGGACCCTAGCCACCGCCACCGACGTCAAGTAATCCTGCGAGCATCTGTCAACGGAGGCTGATCGCGTCCGTCCACCATGTCTTGCCCTCAGTCGCACAGGCATACGAAAGGCCCCCGGACTGCTTTCGCAGTTCGGGGGCCGATTCGGCTGTGGTGGCGCGTACTGGATTCGAACCAGTGTAGGCGGAGCCAGCGGTTTTACAGAGCCCGAGCGTTACCCCAGCTGACCTGCGAAAACAAGACGACCCCGGGAATCTTCGTCCCGGGGTCGTCCCACACAAGGTGAATCACGCGTCCATGAACTCATCCATGCGCCGTGTCCAGTGATCCTTAAGGCCCGTCAGGACGCGGGCGTAGTTCTGCTCTTGGACGCCCGTGGAGTGCCCGGCCCACTGCGAGACTTCCTTTACGGGCACGCCTGCGGCACGGCGGTAGGAGATGCCCGAGGCCCGCAAGAGATAGATGTATGAGAGCACGTCTGTCTTTTGGTCCGCAGGGCTAAGTCCAAACGGACGCGCCTTTCCCCAGACACGTCCCGCCTCCTTGACTGTGTAGGGACCGCCGCGAACGGTGCGGAAGACGCGGCCCTCGGGGCCGGTTCCGTAGGTGTCGATGTGATGCCGCAGAAGTTCGACCAGGCGCGGAGGAATCGGTACATCACGTGTGGCCTTGCGACCTCGGTGTTTCAGCCCTCGGTCGTCGTGGGCTTCTCCGCTGTCGGTCCAGTCTTGGCCGACGTTCGGCTTGCCGCCTTTCGCGACGATGAGACCCCAGCCTTCCTTCGGCAGGATGCACTGGCTTTCTTCAAGGTCGGTAGCCTCCGCAGGGCGGAGCATCGCGTAGTACAGCAGCCCGAAATAGGCCACGTATCGCGGACCTTGCTCGACACCGACGTAAGTGACGGCGGTCAGCATGGATTCCACTTGGCTCATGGTGCCGACAGCTCGCGGATCGATGACGTTCTCGGTTTTGAGGTCGACGGGGCGTTCCCATTTCAGCTTCGGGTTGCTCAGTGGGTTTTGTTCGCACCGCTCTTTCATCACGGCGTATTCACCGACGTTGTACAAGATCGCGTGCCGCCGGTCGAAGTAGTTCGCCGAGACCCGCGTACCGTCCTGTTTCAACATCAGACTGTCGAGCAACGAACGAAGCACCTCGGCGTCTTCCAGAACTGACAAGGCCGGTGTGTGCCGTTCAGCCCAGGAAAACGCGTCCTGGATCTCCGGAGGGGCATCCGCGATGTTTCGCGCAGGGATGAAGGCCCAGCGCCGCAACGCGACACTTAGCTCGTCCTTGCCGGGCCGGTCGCCGCGCTGCGGCAGCAGGGCGACCGTGATGTCGCGCAAGACATCAGCAGCGCTTTTGCGGCCATTTGCCGACAGCCGCGTCCACTTGTAAGCGGCGTATTGCTTTGCGTGGGTCAACCACGTGACGGTGTTCTCCTGCTTCTGCTTTTCCTGCTGCTTCCGCAGCATGGACACCGGCAAACCGGTTTCGAGGTCGAAGGCTTCACCTTTGCGCGCGGCTCTGAGCAAATCGGACCGGAAACCTTCTGCGAGTCCCACGGTGGCAAAGCTCTTGCCGAATCGCGGACGGTCGGCAACCGTCCAGCGCACCCGGTGCGGGCGCTTCTTGGTTCGCTTGTCTTCAACGATCTGGTGAATGCGAACGTCGTAGCTGGTGCTTTCCGGGTTGTTCATGCGTTGACCTCTTCCAGAGATTCGAGCCACTTGTTGTAGTTGGTTTCACTGACCCGCAGTTGTCCATTAGGGAGCCGTTTACAGGTCGGGGTCTTGCCGCTCTCGCGCCATTGCTGCCAGGTCCGGCGAGGCACTTTGAGGTCAGCCAAGATCTCGGCGACGGTGAACCATCGGGTACGACTCACTGAGCACCTCCGGTGTGGTGTGGGTGGACGAGGATTCGCGGAGCGGGTCGGCGGCCACGGCCTGAGCGGCGCGGCTGGTGAACACGGACGTGACCGTGATCGGAGAGGACGCGAAGTCCGGCGTCGAGTTCATCGAGCGACAGGCGACGGTGGAGCGCGCGGTGTATGTCGCGTTTAGACCATCGAGGTTGCCGCTGCTGTTGAAGCCAGGCAAGGAGTCGGTGGGCGGGTCCAGTGGTGTCGGTGCCCATGTAATCCCACACGGCCAATGCGTGGTGGGCGTAGTAGTAGCCGATGTGGGCGGCGGCGTCGATGGTGTCGGCGGCGATGGGTGTCCGCCAGCCGGTGCCGAGGTTGTCGGCGATGTGGAGCAAGCCCGCGATGCGGACTACGGCACCGGTCCACTTGTTGGCCCAGTTCAGGATCGGCTCCCACTCGCCACCGGGTGCGAGTTTGGGTTCGCGCTCGCGTTCCAGGGAGATGACCCGATCGCGAGCATCGTCGGTCAAGGTGAGTGTGGTGTCGGTGGCGTGCCACATGATCGCGGCCAGTTGCCGCAGGCGACTGTTGTAGGTCTCGCGGACCGCGCCGGGGATGGCCGGTGGTGATGCGCAGCGGCTGCCGACGGTGGAGGCGGGGAGCGCGAACAGGAACCGGGCGAGGAGTCCCCGGTCTTCGAATCCGGGGATCGCGCCGATGTCGCGCAGCACGCTCGGTTGAACCGCCAGCCCGACCGTTAGCGCGGGCCGCTCGACGTGTTCGACGGGCGCGGACTTGCGAGTCACCCGCAGCATGTCCCCGGCATGTCCTTTCAGGAACACGTCCAGGTCCGGGACACCGGAATACCGTCCGGCGATGGTGGCGAAGATGCCGCCTTCTGCCGACATGACCGCCAGTCGCCCGCCCTGCTCGGCCAGCAGGGTTTTGGTGGCCTCGGGCGTGATGTCGTCGGCCAGTAGCCGCGGTTCGGCCGGGACAACAAGCTCTTCGGCTTCGCGGGCGGCGGTCTTGGCGTTGTTGACCGCATCCGGGTTCCCTGCCTCGTTCGAGGCGACGGCCAGCGCCTTCTCAGTGCGGGCCTCGATCACCTTGGGCCGCAGCTCTTCGGCCAGGACGGCTTCGGCGTCGCGAATGGGCCTGGTGAGGATGTCGAACACGGTCGACTTGCGGTTGCCGGGACCCAGTGCCACACAGGTGAATAGGCTGGTTTGTTCGCACCATCCGGGGCTCGGCTCCACGATCGCGCGCCCCAGCGTCGCCGCCGACAGGCACGCCAGGATCAGCGACCCGGACAGATCGACCGGGGTCTGCGTCGCGATCGCTGTCGCGTCGGCCATCTCCCCCAACCAGTCAGGCAGCACGGCGGCCGGGAAGGTGGGAAGGTCACGGACGCTGGCCAGCGGCACCGGGTCGGGCCACTCCGCCTCGTCGTTGTCGGTGAGGTGGTCGCGGGTTTCGGCGACCAGGGCGGCCAGGTCGGTCTCTGGTTTGTCGGCGGCCTGAGCCAGGCGCGTTCCCACTGCCGCAACACGGCGGCGTTCGGCGGCCTCGGCAACAAGCCGCGCGTAGTAGGGACCGTTGGCGGCCGTGGGTGCCATGCCCAGCAGCGTCGCCAAGTACGGTGCTCCGCCGACCTTGCCCAACTCCTTCGACGCCGCCAGCGCCACCGCGACGGCGGCCGGATCGGTGGGTGCGTCCTGGTCGTGCTGCGCGGCGATGGCCTGCCAGATGATGACGTGGGCGGGCCGGTGGAAGTCGTCGGCAGTGACGATGCCCGCCAGTTCGGCGACCGTGGCGGCCGACAGCATCGCGGTGCCCAGCACGATTTGTTCGGCCTGCGTGGTCGGGTCGGTGTTTGACATGATGAAAGCTCCCTTTCGTGGGAGGCCCCAGCCGGTGACCGTCAAGTAGCGGCTGGGGCCGTGGGCGGTCTATTTGTTGCCGTTGCGGTATTCGTGGCGGATGTGGGCGTAGATGCGGCGGCCGATGCGAACGCGTCGTCCGGTGCCCTCGCAGCGCGGGCATTCGCGCCAGAACTTGCGCAGTGGTGAGCGGGATTTGCCGGTGCCGTGGCAGCGGCGGCAGGCACCGAATGGCCAGTAGCAGCACGCCGCGACGTAACCGAGAGTTACGACGAAGGCGACGGCTATAGCGGCCAGTGAGACAGACAAGTTGTGCTCCTTGAAGGGTTTTTGGGTGTGGACAGCCAAGGCCGCTAGGCGCTAATGCCCTGGCCAGGTGGTTTGTTGGTCGCTAGTGGGGTCGCTAGGTCTAGCGAGGCGGGTTGCTAGACCTAGCGCCGTATCGCGTCTATCCGCCGCCCCGTTTTTCGTCACGCTGAGTGAGAATTTTTCGGATGTCGGCGACGGTGACGCCCTTGCGATTGCCGCCCTCGCCGGTGGCCGGGTCGGTGCCCCACACTTGCCCGGTCTTGACGCCCAACGGTTTGAGCATGCTGGTCAACTGGGCGGTTTTCTCCTTGTCGTCCAGGCCCTCGAGGTGCCCGTAGGTGTCGGGCCGCAGTTGGGACAACCGGTTGACGATGACTGAGTTCCAGACCTTCTTCTCATCGCCGACGACGGCGGCGATGTCGGCCAGCAGGTCAACGGTCGGGCCGGTGTCGGCTTCGATCGTGTGCCCGGCGGCGTGTCCGGTGATGTTGCCGAGCTTTTCGCGCATCGCCCGAGCGCGCGCCACGACCTTTTCGGCGCCGGGAGCATCCACGAAGTGGCTTCGCATGATCGAAGGTTCGTCGCCCTCACCGGCCAAGTAGCCGATGCCCCGGTCACGCCGGGAAAACATGGTCGCGCGGATACCGGCGGCGTACATGCCCGAGCCGAGCACCATGTTGTTGGCCTTGTCGCCCATGACCTTGAGGCAGAACCGCAGGACAGCGTTGTCGCTGATGCCCTTGGGCAGCGACTTGCTGTCGGGTCGCTGGGTGGCGAACAGCGGGATGATCGCCAACGCGGGACCGCGTTTTACCAGGTCGGTGCAGATGTCTTCGAACTCCTTGCCGTGTTCGGGGTGCTCGAACCACATTTGACACTCGTCGATGCCCAGCACGATCGGTTGCAGGCCAAGGGATTTACTGTCGGCCAGCTCGGTCGTGACCTTGGATTCCGGGCACAGATCACGTGGCAGCTCCCGGATCACCTTGGCGCGGCGGCGCATCTCGGCCTGGATCTCCCGCAGGCTGGCGAGGGCGTATTCGATGTCCTCGTCCTCGTCACCGGCCCGGTAGGCGTGACACACCGGCTCCAGCGGCCCCAGGTCGCCGGTTCCTTTCAGGTCGAAGGCATACAGGCGAACTCGCGGGTCCAACGCGGCGGCCAGCAGGATCAGCCGGGCCGCGAAGGTCTTACCCATGCGCGGAATCGACCCCACGACGATGCTGGCGTACGCCAAGGTGATCCGAACGGCGTCGCCGCGCTGGTCGGTGCCGAACTGCCAGGGAGTGAACACGTCCACGCGGCCGGATTTGGCCAGCGGCCACGCCTTCTGTTTGGCCTCGTTCATGGACTTGTCGCCCACCCAGATCACCAGGCGGCCCGGGTGGATCTCGGCGTTGCCCTCAGGCCACACGCAACCCAGCGGACGCCCGAGACCCGAGGCGAGCTTTTCCCGCTTGTCGGCGACCTCGCCCACGGTCACGCCCGGCGGAAGTTCCACCTCGGCACGCCAACCGGGTCCGTCGCGCACGATCGGCGCCGGGAACGTGATGGCGTTCGGATCTTTGGCCAGCGCCCGGTTGATGCCCGGCAGGTCAATGGACCGCAGTGCTTCCACCACGTGTTCCGAGGTCAACGGCCGCAACGACGCCTTGACCACCGCCGGAGACACCAACGGCTTGTCCAGCTTGCGCCCCTTGACGCCACACGCGAGCGTCGTGGCCGCCAGCACCGTCCACAGCAGCGGCCCGCCAATCGCGTACAAGGTGGCTGCTCCGACGATGGTGCCGGTGATGGCGAAGGCCGCCACGAACCCGCGCCAGCGCACCCGCTTATCGCGTTCGCGGCACAGCTTCAGGTACTCACCCACCAAAGTGGGGTCATCGGTGCGGGCGGTCTTGTTGACCACCGCGTCACGTACCGGTTTGCCCTCGGCGTCCCACACCCAGTTCGAGAACTGGGCCGACCAGCGCCACGCACCCACCGGTGCCCGCGCCGCGATTTTTACGCCGTAAAAGGGAACCCGAATAGCGTGGTACCCGGTCGTGTGCAGCCCCAGGTTCACGACCCTCTTGACCTCGCCCAACAGGGCCTGCTTCGACTTGAAAACCGGCGGGATAATGTCGCGGCGTCCGCTGGTCACCGACACCGGGTCTTTCAGGGCCTCGGGGCCATCGACCGGAACCTCAAGCTCGTCCTCGTCGGTGGTGACCGTGGCGGCCTGGTCGTCGGCGGTCAATTGCTCCAACGCCGCGTCCCAGTCGATCCCACCGTTGTCGTTGGTGTTTTCACTGGTCATGGATCAGCCCTCCTGGGTGTTCTTGACGAGGTGGGCCAGGGCGGCACCCAGGCCAAGGACCGCGACCGGGATGCAGGCCACGGCAGCGGTGATGAACGGGTGAGCCGCAGGGACGTTGGCGGCGGTCATGAGGTGGTAGGCGATCTGTCCGGCAGCGCCGGTCGCCAGCGCGATGAGCGCCGAGGTCCGCGCGAACTTGATGGCCTTGATCGAGGCCCGCCCGGACAGCCACACGTAGAGCGCGTAAGCGGAGTAGGTCTCCATGCCGATGGGCAGCGTGATGGACGTGTCGATCACGAAGGAATCGACGATGCCCGGCAGCGGGGACACGGGTCCGAACCCGGCCAGCTTGCCCAGACCCACCCAACCGGACCAGATCGCGACCGTAGCCGGGAGCAGGAGCAGCAGCACCGGCCATACCGCGATGGGTTTACGCTCCACAGTGTCGGCGTTGCCAGTGTCGCCGCTGTTGTGGACGGCTACCGGTTCCGTAACCTCGACGGTGGGTGCGCCTGGGTCTGCGACCGGTATGTCCTGCGGTTCTGGCGTGGCTATGTCCTCATCGGCCACCACGACCACAGGTAGTTCGATCGTGTCGTGCTGGGTGCCCGCCACCGGATCCGGCACAACCGGTGCCGGGTCTGGGTCAAGCACTGCGGGTTCGGGCCGCTGGGGCTGGAACCCTTCGCCCTCCAACGCCGCGCGAAGTTCGCGGGCCTTGGGACGACCGATCCTCAGTGTCTCCTTAAAACGGTTCTGGGAGGGCAAGCCCTCGGCCTCAGCCATCTTGCGGGCTTTCGGCATCAGATCCGCAATCGACGCCGGATAGGCACTCTTGACGGTTGTCATAGTCATGACAGGTCCTCTCCCTCGTCGTCGGGTTCGGGGTCGATCAAGTTGTCCAGGACAGCCGGGTCGACGCCCAGCTCAGTCAGAAAGTTTTCGACGTTCATCCAGTAGGGGTGGCCCAGCGGAGGACCAATCGCGACCAGCTCGGCGATATTGAGGGCGGCGATGGCGTGGTTGCGGTTCCAATCACCGTCCAACCACGACACTCGCCACGAGTCAGCGTCGACGCGTTCGGCCCACTGCCCAGCGCGGGTGGCCTCGATCCGATCCCTCTCGATGCGGATACTCACGACGTCACCACCGATCCGTTGCCGCGCAGCGCTTTCAAGTCACTGGTGACGGTGGCCAGGCGAGCGAACACGCGTCGTGCGGCCTCGCCGTTTACGTCGGCGGGGTGGTGTTGGCCGTACTCAGCAGCGAAGACGTCAATGGCGTCTTCGAGCTGGTCAGCGGCGGCGTTCAGGCTGCCCGACAGCTTCGGCGCTGGGCCAGTCTCTTCGGAGGCGCCCTCGGTGTCGACGTCTTCAGAGCGTCGCGAAGTGCGAATGGACAAGGCGGCGCCCAGAACGCTGAAAGCGATACCCAGGCCCGCGAAGATCAGGGAGATGGTCATTTAGGCCACCGCCTTCACCAGAACGCGGCGAGTGCGGCGGCGTGTCTGCCGCTGGACCTGAACGTCCACGGTGTGGTGCGCGACATGCTCAGCGAGCTGGACATCCAGCACGATCAGATCGGCTTCGATTGCGGTCCAGTCGGCCTCGATCGCGGGCCACTCAGCCTCGATCGCGATCAGTTCCGCATCAGTCGGTTCGGCGACATCTTCCAGTGGATCTGGCACCCGACTTGAGAGGATGTTCATTGGGTCGCTCTCCTTTCAGTGGTTCGACCCGATGAGGTCCAGCAGGTGCAACTGCTGGGCCTCGCTTGGCCTTTGTGGGCCTCGCATGGCTCAGCGTATACGTAACTTCGTATACGTACAACCTCTACGTATACGAAGTTATATGACCTAGATCACACCTGGCTCGCTCCAGCTTTGGGCCTTGAGCGTGAGGAAGGAGTTACGCGAGAATGAGCGACATGGAGCTGAGCCCAGAACGCCGAGAAGAGCTGCTTTCGCTGCTAGATAACGAAAGTCGATTGAAGACGGAGTATCCGAAGCTCGCGGAGTACCTGGACATCGCCCCTTCATTGTCCGGAACCGGGAACGATCAACGAGACGGCGAATTCGATCTGCGACTGATTGAGGTGATGACGCGAGCCAACTCGACCACCCAGAACCCCTACTGGGAAATCGTCGCCCCTGCCGTTTCTGACGTCGGTGAACGGCGCGTGATCGACGGCGGCAACCCCAAAGGCAGTCCGCGGCTAGCGTTCGCTCAGACGGTCCTCCAGGACGCGTATGCGTTCGCGATACTCGCTCCGGAAACGGTGCAGTGGGTTTCTGAGGTCTGTGGCAGTCAGACGATAGTTGAGCTTGGAGCCGGGCGAGGATACTGGGCCAAGCACCTACGCCAAAGTGGAGTAACGATCGACGCCTACGACATCAAACCACCGACCTCAGATCAAAGCGAGACCTATGCGGCACCCGGTGTGCTTCCGGGTACGTGGGCCGATGTAGACGTTCTTGAAAAGCTGGAACCCGATGAGTTGGGGGCGCGAACGTTGCTCTTGTGCTGGCCGCCGGGATGGGGAGACACAATGGCCTCCGAAGCCCTCAAAACCTTCGAGGACGCCGGAGGCGAACAGCTCATCTATGTTGGTGAGCCACAAGGCGGAAAGACTGGTGATGACCTGTTCTTTGACGGTCTGGCCGCTCGCTGGCGAATGGAATCCAAGGACCCGAACTTTGTGTCGTGGTGGAACAACACCGACGGTGCACAAGCCTGGACCAGGACTGGATCCTTATAAGCCGTCGCACGTCCTGGTGGTCGCTCGGCGTGTCTGGCCTTCAAGGTAGGTTCGTTCGGCCATGTACGCGAAGCCGTCCTTCCATGCCTTCGACGTTTCCAGATACGACGAGTTCCACTGTGTCTCGGGCCGTCCGTCAAGCCCATGTACCGAACAGACCATCACACCCGTACGAGGATCTCCGACAAAGACTCGAATCATGTTGGCCGTAGCACCATTGGTGACCACATAGTGCCGTTGTCCATAGTCGAAACTTCCCCAGACAATTTCCTGAGATTGCATGACTTCCCCTCACACGATTCAGTGCAGGATGTTTTGTCGAAAAGCGAGAGCGACGGCATGGGCGCGGTCGCGGGCTCCGAGCTTGCGATACGCGCGACGCGCGTGGGTCTTGATGGTGTCCTCGGTGACGTAGAGCTCGCGGCCAATCTCGGCGTTGGACTTGCCGCCTGCAATGCCGAGCAGGACTTGGTGTTCGCGTTCGGACAGGTTGTGCTGGAGGTTGGCGCGGAGGGGGGTTGGTTTTGGTGGTTCCAGGTCGATTCCCAAGGCGGCCAGGCCGTGGAGGAGCATGCGGCCGTCGATGCTGAGTGGTTCGAGGCGTCGGCTGGCGCGCGCTTCGCGGACGATGTGAACCGCCGAGCGGGCAATGACTTCCCAGGCGACCACCGGGTTACGCAGGTCGGGTGCGAAGAATGTGGACATGGTCGGCTCCTTGGCTGGGAGAGTGCCGCCGCACCCGGTAACGGGAGGCATTAACCAGGCGCGGCGGCCGGAGCAGAGGATTCTTGGGTTCGTGTGATGCGGATTTGGTGTAGCTCTTAGCTGGCTGGTTCCAGCGACATGCGGAATGTCATTGCCTTGTATCGATCGCGCGGGTACGACACCTTAGACACCATGACGGGGCGGTCCACTTCGTCTAGGAACCGTTGGTCGACTCGCTTGACGAGGTCACCCGCCTTGACGTTGAGCCATTCCGCATGGGCTTCATTGGGCGGTTCATCGTCGCTTACGGTCTCTTCGAGAACCACGGCATCGACGGTACCTTCGAACCCTTTCGGCTGAAATGTGTCCGATATAGACACCGGCTGCCCGTTTTCGGTGACCCGCGTAACGACGTGACTTACTTCGTTGCCTTCTTCGAGGTCTAGGGCTTGCGCGACTTCGGCATTCGCCGGGATGATGCTGAACTCACGCTCAACATGCACCTCTTTGCCGCTCTCGTTGGTGAACGTGGACTCGGCCTTCTCCATCGAACGCTCCGGGGAGATACGGATGAGGCTTGGCTGGTCGGCCACGAAGACGCCACGGCGACGGACAGAGTAAACCAGCCCTTGGCTGATCAACATCTCAATCGCCTTGCGAACGACGATGTCCGAGACCCTTTCGCCAGTGACGTTGTCCACCTGGATCTCCGCGTAACTGGGCAGTTGTGTCCTCGGGGGTAGCTCCCCCGAGCGGATGCGCCGGGCATAGTCCCCTGCGATCACCACGTATGCGTGCTCCGGCATGGAAGACGTTCCTTTCTCGGTGACGTGCTCCCGCTTAGTATACATATCTTCGTATACGCACAGAGGTTGCTGTTCGCCAGCCCGAGCTCACGCATCGTTAGGAGCTGATTGAATCCCGCGCATCGCTTGCAGCCATATGGCGTTGACCAGCCAAAACAGTGGGTGTCTCATCTCCATATGGGAACACCAGCCCGAAGTGGGAAATGGTGAGAAGGCTGACGTCAGCGACCACACTCGCACAAACGACATCGACTTAACGGCTGGGCGGCCCGCTGGAGCACGACACGGCCAACTTCGTTGACGTTGGCGACTGTGGTGAAAGAATTCCAGAAACACCCACATGACCTGCGGAGATCGTCGATCTTGGTGCGTTGACAGAACAGCGACAAAACAGGTGCGATAACGACAAGAATAGGTTTGCGGTGGCCGAGGACTGCTTTCGGCCGTCACTCACTCACTGGAGAATCAAGTTTCGGATTCGAAGGCATAGGCTCTTTGCGCAGGCGACCCCAACCTGGAAGTCCCTCAGGATCCTCTTCCAGCGCCCAACCTGAGGGCCACATATGCAATCGTTTCTTGCCCGGATTCATTACTGCAACAACCTTGTCAAAGCCGACCTCGCCTCCGAACTGTGTTGCGTCGCGCCTTGCAATCCGGTCCGCTATTGCGACTCCGTCGAACCAGGCGGCCCCCCTGAACCGTGCATTATCAAACCGAGCCTCTCCGCCGAACTGCGCTCCTGCGAACACAGTGGCTTCGCCGAACCGCGTCTCATTGAACCAGGCATCTCTGCCGAACTGTGCCTCGTTGTATGAAGCAGTACCTGTGAACTGTGTGCCAGTGAAGGCAGCGTCCTCGCCGAACTGTGCCATGTTAAACACGGCGTCGCCGTCGAACTGTGCCTCGTCGAACTCGGTGTCCCTGCCGAAATGCGCCCCGCCGAACGTGGCCCGCTCTTTGAACCGGGTGCTATTGAATCCAGTATTGTTGCGAAACTTTGCTGCCGCGAACACGGCATCCTTGTAGAACTGCGTCTTGCCGAACTCGGCGTCCCCGTCGAATTGCGCCCCGACGAACATTGCAACGTCTTGGAACTGTGCTTCGAAGAACATGGCGACCCCATAGAACTCAGTAAGACTGAAGTTGGCCGATTCCAGCCAACAACCGATGAACTCGGCGTTGATAAGTGTGGCGCCGGTCAGATCAATGCCGGACAGGCCCCAAAAACCCTCAGATGTGATTGGCGGCGGCTTGTCGTTCCGATCAGCTTCTTCTCGGGGGTCTCTAAGGTGGCTGGCCAAGAGACGTTGGGCTGTGGCGCGGACCTCGTACTCCAAGTCGGCTGAGTCCATACCAGAGTCTGGTTCGGGATCGCTAAAATAATCGGCTCTTGCCGAATCCGATACAGGCTGTTTTTTCGTGTGAGATATGGAAGTGAATCGGGCTGGCAGCGCAAATGGTTGCCTCAGGTACGAGCACCAGATATCAGCGATGACCTGCCGATGATTGACGTCGTTTTGCCCCAACCGATCCAAAGCATGCAACGCCGCCAAGCGCACCGCCGCCCTTGCGTGTCCCAACTGCTCGGCGGCAGCCATGTACAACTCGGTGATCCGCCGCTCGGTCGCGTCATGCCGATTATCTCTGGCGACTTCGCGATCAAGGTCGTGGGCAACTTCCTGTAGCTGCTGTCGACGGGCAATCATGACCAAGCCGAACAAGGCACCGATTCCAGCGGCCGCGGTCAGGATAGTTCGTACCGCCTGGATCTGGAGCATTCCCGGGTCCGACGCTTTTGCACCTGGGTCTCCCGTGGCTCCGCTGGAGCTCGGACTACCTAGAGGCTCTGGGGGTGCGGTGGGCAAGTTGCTGGGCCACACCAGCCACCACACCACAGCCACGATTGCAACTCCCACAATGATGGTCAAAGGCACTGCAAACGCCCACCACCGTCGCCACTGAACTGCCTGAACATCCTCGGACTTCCCCGATGCATTTTGAGTCACTCCACCATCGTTCACAACACATCCAAGATCACGCAACCCTTGACATGACAACACTTCATCACAATCGGCACCGCGCACGGTCATCACGGAAGCCGTACCGGTACCGCAGGATGGTCCTGGAAGGTGCAACACAAAAACGAACTGGGCAGCAGGTGACAAGTGACCTGTCTGGTTCGGGTTACCTTTGGATATAAACACCAACCTGATTTGCCAGCGTCTCAAACCCCAGTGGGATGCCCTAACCGCATCACGGGACGTCTCGGGATGTCTTCAGCGTCGAAGACGTCCCGATTTCATCAGATCGACGGACACTATGGCTACCTTTTAATGAGCGTGGCCAGTGTCATCCACTTTCACAAAGGTCTTTCTGTCGAAATCCCACATGACGCGAACTGTCTTTTCCCAGAGAATCGGCAACAACGGCGCCGAGATGGTTTCAGGGATGGCTCCATGGTAATCAGGCGTCACATAGCCACCGCCGCCCTCATTGAGAAAGTGTCCGGTCTCTACATCTTCCCAGCGTTCCGAAGGTTGCCAATCGGCTGTCGCAATGAGGATTGCTTCCAACTTAAGTGCGAGCGGAAGAGACTCTTCTGACCTATCTGGAGTAAATGTAGTCAGGCTTATCGCTTCTGATCCGTCCGGAAGAGGGATCCGCCACTCCCGCTCATGAAGCCAGTCAGATCGCCGTGCTGGACCAACTTCAAGACGCACAGCCCAATGCCGCAACTCAGGATTCAATCGGTCAATCTCCGTGCCACGAAGGTGCCAAACCGGCCCTCCACCGACATCGTACACCTGTTGCCGAGAGAAAATTAGCCCCCATTGTGGCCACTTCTTGTCTTGAAAAAACCAGTTCAAATGGAGAAGTGGTGCCTCAGAAAAGCACACCATACGGGGGCCATCAAGCCTGCTGAAGGTAGCAAACCCTCTAACCCTTTCCTCCCAAAGAATACTTTCGAGACGTTCTTCCGCAGTTAGATCATCTATGTCTTCCGGCAAACATGGCGACTTTCTGGTGCCTGGCGGTCGGCCGCAAAAATGCACCAACCAATCAGACTGGGCTGGGCCAGCAGGTTGAAGCAATCCGGGTTGTCCGAACATACCGTGTGTCTTTCTATCATTTGGACATTGCAATCGGTGCCATAAATTCACCCAGCAGGATCACGCCACTGGACCTGAATAGTTACAGAAAAGGGCAGAAGCACCTAGGGTCTTAAGTCCACAAGTACCGGAAACTGCGATGTCATTGATGGGGCCTGAGGTGCGAAACATCCACACCACAAGCCCCATACACCAGGATCACCGATAGCTACTCGCCGGTGATGCCGTGCAAACCGACAAAGACAGCAACGAAAATTGAGATACCCACGGCATGGTTTGGTGATTTGCTTGCAACCACTGCGGCCAGCGCGGCAACGCACAACAGCAACAGAGTCCGAGTAGTAAACGGGGGCCGTGGTTTGGGTCCCATATTTGTGACGTCATCGTTACCGGCAGCGGGGGGACTTGGCTTCCGCCCCCACGTGCGGAATACTCTCAAGGCGACTCCTTGGATCATGAACTGGTACTGGAGCCTGAGCGGCCAGCTGGTAGGACAGCTGGCCGTTCCTTATGAAACGGCTAGCCACTCAGGTCGGACAGCCTAAACGGGCGATTACGGCGAGCCGCAGAGAGCAGCACCGTCTCTTATGGGCAAATCATCGGGGCGCGACTATCGTGAAACCACTGGCAAATCACCAGAGTATGGACTTGACCTGGTCTAATACCCGAACCAGCCGAAACGGCGACGTTGATGCGCGGAACACACACAGGTACTTCTACTTCATATGGTTCTCATACGCTCGCTATCCGTGAGGATAGCGAGTCGCACCTTCTAATAAGTGAATAGACGGACATCACGTGACCCGAGCCTCAGGAGGGTCGTGGCCAGCTTCCCGAGAAGAGTTTGCTCCACAGCTGTGCGTTTCAGCTGAGGGTGCCTAGGTTAATTTCCCCTAACAGCGTCCAATGCCCAAGTTTGACCGTTCACGGTTACCCCGTTGACGTTGGTGACTATGGTGACAGAATTCCTGTAAGCGTAGGTCTACCTGGGGAGACGCTCGCTAGGCGGGTGTTGACAGAATGGCGACAAAATACGACTGGCGTAGACAGAATTCGCTTCGCCGATGGCACGGGCGGGTATTGGGCTACTGCTGGTCGGTGATCTCGTCGACAGGGATGATGCGCTCGGGCGGCAAGAGTCCCGCGTATAGACCCGGTTGGGCAGTCAGCAGGTCGGCGCCAGAATCGATGGTGGCCAACGCGGCGTCGGCGGCGTCGATACGTCCGACATCAGCGGTAGCCGCGGCTAGTGCCCGCCATTCCGTTGTGGCCGTGAGGACTTCGGCGGCGGCGTGGTCAACCAGGAAGTCAATGAGGTGGTCGTCGTCAACGGTGAGTTTGGCGGTGGCCAGACTCAGCACGGGAAGACCGATCGCGGCGCTGGCGTCGGCGACCAGGGCGAGGGTTTCCCCGACCGATACTGATCCGCGTGCGAACGCGGCGATGGACGAGGCATCCAGCACGATGTGGATGTCGCGATCGGTCACGCGGCGGTCCGCTGCGATGCGGGCGGCAATCCCAGGCGCTCGCGCATCGCGGCCTCGGCGGCCGGGTCGCGGCGGTCGCGGTGATCGGACAGGACCCGTTGGACGTGTTCGCGTCGCTGGGGGTCGGGTTCGGCGCCGATCGCCGTAAGGATCTCGGCGCCAGCGGGCGTGGCGGTCGGCTCGGTTGTCATGGCTTCGATGCTACCGGCCCGCACGGGGCTTGTGGCGGATCCGAAGTCCGACCGATTTAACCCACATCAGTCGCCGAGGCGCGGTTGCGCGTCGTTCGAGGTATATCCGAGTAAGGATGCATCCGAGTTTGGCGCCGAGAATTGCCCTCAGAGGGTTATCCCTGGTCATAGCTTCGCGATGTCGGTTGGCGGGTTTTCTCTGTCAACGCGAGCCCTATTTTGTCGCCATTCTGTCAACGCTTGTTGAGCGAGTGTTTTTGCTGGTCAAGGTCGAGTTTCGGGAATTCTGTCACCATAGTCACCAATGTCACCGGGGTAACGCCGCCAACGGCGGTGCCGAGTTGAACTCCACAGCTCCGAGAACAAGGAGTGTCGCTTTAGGGCATTCGCAGGCTCGCACGGATTCTTCGTCCCGCCCTCGTCCCGGACAGCTGCATCCGATCGCATCGGCTTGCGCTCAGTCGCACAGGCATACGAAAGGCCCCCGGACTGGTTTCCCAGGTCGGGGGCCGTTTCACGAGCTGTGGCGCGTACTGGATTCGAACCAGTGTAGGCGGAGCCAGCGGTTTTACAGACCGATCCCTTTGGCCACTCGGGCAACGCGCCGTGTTGTCGGGCGTCCGTGGACGACCGCGCCGAAGAAGGATAACCACAAGCCTGGGCGGGGGCGCAACTGGGTTAGTCGTCGGGCTTGGGAAGGGTCATCGTGGTGGTGAGGGCGCGGTGGTCGCTGTTGGGGATGGTGTGGGTGGCGTAGGTGGTGGGGGTGATGCCGGTGCTGGTGAGGACGTGGTCGATGGTGACCTTGGGTGGGAAGTTCTTGTCGGTGGGCCAGGTGCCGGTGAGGCCGGAGCCGGTGGCGTCGGCCGCGTCGGTGTAGCCCATGGCGATGAGGTCGCGGAGGATTCGGTGGTCGAGGGTGGCGTTGAAGTCGCCCGCCAGGATGCGGGGGGTGCCGTCGGTGGGGGCCGGTGGGAGGGCGCGGAGGTCGTGGCGCCAGTGGCGGGTGCGGTCGGGGTTGATGGGCGGGGAGGGGTGGACCGCGACGAATTCGACGTCACCGGCTTTGGGGACGTCGATGGTGGCGGCGGGGTTGTAGAAGAGGCCGTCGACGGCGAGTTCGTCGTTCTCGGTGAGTTCGTGGCGGGAGTAGATGCCGGTTCCGGCCGCCTTGTCGGCGGGTTTGAGGACTTGGTGTGGGAGTTGGTCGGCCACTTCGGTTTTGGCGAGTTTGTCGACCGCGTCGGCGTCGAGTTCCAGGACCGTGAGGACGTCGATCTTGTTGTCGACGACGAGGTCGGCGATCGCGTCGAGGTCGGCGTCGCCGGTGAGGACGTTGGCGGTCATGACGCGCAGTTGGGGGCCGTCACCGGCGCCATCGCCGTCGGCGAAGAAGCGTGGCATCAGCACGACGACGAGCGCGCACGCGCACACCACCAGGACGGTCAGCAGCGCGATGGTGCGCAGCCAGACGGCCACGGCGATGGGGATGAGGATCGCGGCGGCGATGTAGGGGGTGTAGGAGATGACGACGGCGACGGGCCAGGCCACCTCGGCGCCGAACAGCCGCCAGCCGGTGAACAGGGCCCAGCCGAGCACCATGATCCACAACAGAACGTAGGTGACGCGGCGCAGCGGGGTTCGCGAGCGGGGCGAGGACATCTTCCGAGTATGTGTCCCCAGTCAACCGATTGCCAAGGCGTTGGGCGTCGGCGTTAGGCTCGGGTGTTTCCCGAAAACCATCCGCTGGAGGCATGACCGTGGCAAATCCGTCGTTCGACATCGTCAGTGAGCTCGATTCCGCCGAGCTCGACAACGCGATCAACCAGACGTCGAAGGAACTGTCCACCCGGTTCGACTTTCGGGGTACCGGTGCCGGTATCGAACGCAGCGGGGACGAGGCGGTGGTGCTGACCGCCGAGACCGAGGACCGGGTCAAGGCGGCCCTGGACGTCTTCAAGGACAAGCTGATCAAGCGCGGTATCTCGTTGAAGGCCATGGAGGCCGGTGAGCCCCGCGCCTCGGGCAAGACCAGCAAGATCGACTGCGCGTTGAAGCAGGGCATCGAGCAGGACGTGGCCAAGAAGATCAACAAGGCCATCCGGGACGAGGGCCCCAAGGGCGTCCAGACCCAGATTCAGGGTGACCAGATCCGGGTCACGGCCAAGAAACGCGACGACCTGCAGTCGGTCATCGCGATGCTGAAGAAGGCCGACTTCGACGTGGCGCTTCAGTTCACGAACTACCGCTCATAGCTTCGCGTCAACCGCGCGGGGTGCGGGCCACGAACTCGGCGATGTAGCGGTCGAGGGACTGTCGCGGTTCCCAGCCGAGCGCCCGCACCTTCGCGTTGTCGGCTTCGCCGCGCACCCGTTCGCCGCGTTTGGCGGGGATCAGCGTGTACTCGGTGCCGAACATCTTGGCGACGTCCAGCATCGGCCATTCGTGTCCGGCACCGATGAGGTAGCCGTCGCCCTTGCCGTGTTCGGCGCAGACCAGCAGTCCGGCGACGGTGTCGTCGATGTGGGTGAAGTCGCGGGTCTGGGTGCCGGGTTCGACGACGGTCAGCGGTTCGCCGTCCTTGTACTGCCGCTCGAAGATGCCGATGACGGTCGCGTAGCGGCCCTGTTCGATCTGGCCGGGGCCGTAGACGTTGTAGAAGTAGGTGATGACGTAGTCGAGGCCGTACCAGTCGCCGTAGTTGCGGATCAGTTCGCCGTTCTTGGCCTTGGTCCACGCGTAGGGGTTGAGGTGTTCGTCCTGGCCGTCGTTGCCGAACTTGGAGCTGGAACCAGCGTAGATGAGCCGGGCCTGGTTGTCGGTGCAGAACTTGACGACTTCCTTGGTCCCCCAGGTGTTGTACTCCCACACCAGGTCGGGTTCGTCGAAGGACTGCGGGATGCGGGCGTACTCGCCGAGGTGGAACACCAGGTCGGGTTTGCCGAACTCGGAGTTGGCCCACAGTTTGTTGATGTTGACGGTGGAGTCCTCCACGTAGGTGACGCGGGGGTTGTCGATGTGGGCGTCGCGGCGGCCGGTGAAGTAGTTGTCGATCGACACGATGGCCGCCCTCGGATACTTCTCGACCAGTCCCCGGATCAGCTGGCTGCCGACGAATCCGGCGCCGCCGGTGACAACGATGGTGTTGACGTCCACTCTTGCTCCTCCTGTTTACGGCCGCCGCCATGGTACGCGGGTAGGGTTCGCACCATGACTGAAGCCGTCATCGTCGCGACCGCCCGCACTCCCATCGGGCGCGCCGTCAAGGGTTCCCTGAAGGATCTGCGTCCGGACGACCTGGCCGCCACGGCGGTGCGCGCCGCGCTGGACAAGGTGCCGGATCTGGATCCGGCCATCATCGACGACCTGTACCTGGGTTGCGGACTGCCCGGCGGTGAGGCCGGTTTCAACATGGGCCGGGTGGTGTCCGTCCTGTTGGGATACGACCACCTGCCCGCCGCGACGCTCACCCGCTACTGCGCCTCGTCGCTGCAGACGACCCGGATGGCCGCGCACGCGATCAAGGCCGGTGAGGGTGACGTGTTCATCTCCGCCGGGGTGGAGGCCGTGTCGCGGTACGGGCGCGGCAATTCCGACGGCCTGCCGGAACCGGTGCAGGCGCAGGTGGGCGGCGGCTGGCAGAACCCGGTCTTCGACGCGGCCCGCGAGCGTTCGGCGCATCGGGCTGAGAACGGCGCCGTCGGCTGGGACGACCCGCGTGAGTCGGGTGAGGTGCCGGACATCTACCTGGCGATGGGGCAGACGGCCGAGAACCTGGCGCTGGCGCGCGGGGTGACCCGCGCCGAGATGGACGCCTTCGGGGTGCGTTCGCAGAACCTCGCCGAGAAGGCCATCGCGGACGGCTTCTGGGCCGAGGAGATCACCCCGGTGACGCTGCCCGACGGCACCGTCGTCGCCACCGATGACGGGCCGCGCGCGGGCGTGACGCTGGAGGCCGTGTCGGGTCTGAAGCCGGTGTTCCGGCCGGACGGCCGGGTCACGGCGGGCAACTGCTGTCCGCTCAACGACGGCGCTGCCGCGGTGATCGTCATGAGCGACACCAAGGCCGCCGAGCTGGGGATCACGCCGCTGGCCCGGATCGTGTCGACCGGGGTCACCGCGATGTCGCCGGAGATCATGGGCATCGGCCCGGTCGAGGCGTCGTGGCAGGCGCTGGCCCGGGCGGGGTTGGGCATCGACGACATGGACCTGGTGGAGATCAACGAGGCCTTCGCCGCGCAGGTGATCCCGTCGTACCAGGACCTCGGGGTGCCGCTGGAGAAGCTCAACGTCCACGGTGGAGCCATCGCGGTGGGGCACCCGTTCGGCATGACCGGCGCCCGCATCACCGGCACGCTGCTGCACGGTTTGCAGCGCACCGGTGGCCGATACGGGCTGGAGACGATGTGCGTCGGCGGCGGCCAGGGCATGGCGATGGTCATCGAACGGCTGTGAGGCTGGCGGCGCGCCGCCGAGTCAGTGGCGCGCCAGGTGCTGTTGGTGGCGTAGCTGCGCCGGATAGAACGGGAACTCCTGTGCCGACAGGATCTCGGTGATGATCGCGCCGTAGCCGCGTCGGTCGAGTTCGCGTTGGTACACCTTGCGGGAGGCTTCGGCCTTGGCCAGCTGTCCCGCGTCCTGGGTGAAGATGGCCGAGCGGCCGTGCCCGCGCATGTCGACGCGGCGGGTGGGGTCCTCGGAGCACCAGAACACGGCCAGCAGTTTCTCGTAGGAGGTCTTCGCCGGGTCGAAGACGACCCGCACCGCTTCGGTGTGGCCGGTGCGGTGGCTGAGGATCTCGTCGGCGAGCGGGTTGGGTGTGTGTCCACCCTGGAATCCCGCGACGGTCGTCCATACGCCGGGGACGTCCCAGAACTGGGCTTCGCCGCCCCAGAAGCAGTCGACGCCGAACTCGGCGATCTCCATGCCGTCGGGGTAGGGACCCAGCAGCGGGGTGCCCAGGGCGGCGTTGCGGTCGGACGGGTCGAGCAGCGGGCCGGGGCGTCCGGGGAGGGCCTCGTCGGCGGGGAGTTTGGTGGTGTGTCGGGTGGCGAACATGTGGCGACGACTCCTTTGCGCTTCCGGATGCCTTCGGTACCAACGTAACGCTTGCCGGTGGACCTCGCGGGGCCGTGGCTTCTCGCGGCGTTTCGCGGCCTGGCCGCCGACGATGAGGACCACGGCGCTGACGATGATGCCGCCGCCGAGCAGCAGGTTGGCGCTGAGCGACTCGTCGCCGAGCAGGACGCCCAGCACCACCGCGACGACCGGGTTGACGTAGGCGTAGGTGGCGACGGTGCTGGTGGGCAGGTTGGCGTTGGCGTAGCCGTAGGCGGTGAAGGCGAGCATGGAGCCCGCCACGACCAGCCAGCCGAATCCGGCGATCGAACGGGCCGATATCGCGGCGAGTTCGAGCCGTCCGAACTCGCCGGTCACGGCGGCCACGAGGATCAGCACCACGCCGCCCGCGATCATCTGCAGCGACGCCACCACGAGCGGGTGCTTGGGCTGCGGGGCCCGGCGGGCGTAGACGGTTCCACTCGCCCAGCTCAGTGCTCCGATGAGGACGACGATCGCGCCGAAGAGGTCGACGCGGGAGCCGGGGCCGCCGACCAGCACGCCGACGCCCGCCGTGCCCAGGGCCAGCGCGATGGCCATCGTGACGGTGATCCGGCTCCGGTTGACCGCCGCGTCGATCAGCAGCATCCACACCGGAACGGTCGCGACGATGAGGGCCGCGAGTCCGGAGTCGATGCTGGTCTCCCCCACACTGAGCAGGCCGTTGCCGCCCACGAGCAGCAGGACCGCGACGATGACCATGGAGCGCCACTGCCGTGGGGTGGGCCGGTTGGGGCCGCGCGCGTGCCGGGGTCCGACGATCGCGAACATGACCGCGCCCGCCAGCAGGTACCGGAAACCGGCCATCAGCAGCGGCGGGATCGTCTCCACCGCGAACTGGATACCGAGGTACGTCGATCCCCAGAAGATCCATACGGTGAACAGCGCCAGCCAGGGCAACACCGTAGGCGATGACATGAAATTAGGTTTCGATATCACTTTGCCTCATTAAATTAGCCAAGATTGTCAGAATCCTGATCTTATATTAGGCTTGAATGCCAGGAAAGGTAATTTTCGCCATGACGAAACCGCTTGACGAGGTCGATCGGACGATCCTGCGGGCGTTGACCGCCGACGGCCGCCAGACCGTGCGGGCGCTCGCCCGCGAGGTCGGCCTGTCCGAGCCGTCGGTGCGCGACCGGGTGCAGCGGCTGGAGAACGACGGCGTGATCAGCGGCTATCACGCCAGCCTCGATCCCGCCAGTGTGGACGCGGGCACCGCCGCGTTCATCACGCTGCGCTTCGAGTACGCCGAGGGCGCGAAGGCGCTCATCAACGAACGACTGGCGGCCGAGAGTTGTGTGCTGGAGGTGCATCAGGTGGCGGGCGACGACTGCTACCTGCTGAAGGTGCGCGTCGCCGACACCGAGGAACTCGCCGACGTCATCGAACGCGTCCGGGCCATTCCGCCGGTGTCGGGCACCAACACCACCATCGTGTTGCGCACCATGATGGAACGACCGGTGAGCATTGACGCCGCCCAACCCGAAGGAGAACGGTTATGTTGCCATGGTCGGCCGAGTTGGCCGGACGCGTCGAACAGCACACGATCGACAGCGTCGTGTTGCGGGACAACCCACTCGGCGATCCGCACCTGCGTCCGGTGCTGGTGCACCTGCCGCCCGGCTACGACGACGAGCCCGGCCGCCGGTATCCGACGATCTTCTGGCTGCCCGGATACACCGGCCACATCGGAATGTTCTTCAACCGGATGCCGTTCCGCCAGGCGATTCCGGAGGTGGTCGACGCGGCCTTCGCCTCGGGCGACACGCCACCGGCCATCGTCGTGTACTCAGACGGCTGGACTTCGTTGGGCGGCAGTCAGAACCTGGACTCGCCGGCCACCGGCAGGTACCACACGTATCTGTGTGAGGAGGTGGTGCCGTGGGTGGACGCTCACTTTCGGACGATCGCCGATCGCGACCACCGGGCGGTAGCCGGAAAGTCCACCGGCGGGTTCGCCGCCATGGTCACCCCGATGCTGCGCCCCGACCTGTTCGGCGCCCTGGCCACCCACGCCGGTGACGCACTCTTCGAGACCAGTTACCGCGCCGAGTTGCCCGAGCGGTTCCGGATGCTGCGCGACGCCTACGACGGCTCCTACGACAGGTTCCTCGCCGAGTTCCGCGGCCGCGTCCCCGGCACCAAGGCCAACGACCTCGAACTCATGGAGGTGTACGCGTACGCCGCGGCCTATTCCGCCGACGCCGACGGCACCGTGCGGCTGCCGTTCGACGAGATAGGGGCGCTGGTCCCCGAGGTCTGGCAGCGTTGGCTGGACTGGGATCCGGTGCTGATGGCCGCCAAGCCCGAGTACGCCGAGGCACTGCGCTCCATGCGGGCACTGTGGATCGACGCCGGGAACCGGGACGAGTTCCACCTCGACGCCGGGGCGATGGCCTTCCGGCGGGCGGTGTCGACGGCCGGGATACCCGACGAGAAGGTCCACTTCGAACTGTTCGACGGTGGGCACGGCGGCATCGAGTACCGGTATCCGTTGGCGGTCAAATGGCTCAGCGAGGCGATGTCCACCGACTGCTAGCCTGCTGGCCATGACGCCTCCCGAGCAAGCCGACCCGCCGCGAAGCCGGTTCGACGGGCTGACCCCGGCCGAGGCCAGCCGCTTCGCCGGGCGCTGGCTGCCCGCCTGGACCGGCAACGACCCCAAGCGGCTGGCCGCGTTCTACACCGAGGACGCCTTCTACGCCGATCCCGCCGTCCCGCAGGGCATCCAGGGCCAAGCGGTGCTGCTGGACTACTTCGCGAAACTGCTGGGCCGGTTCCCGGACTGGGTGTGGACCCAGACCCGGGCGACCCCGTTGGACGGCGGGTTCCTCAACCACTGGCGGGCCGACATTCCCGTTCGCGACCGGGTCGTGGTCGCGAACGGCGTCTGCACCGTCCAGTTGCGAGACGGTTTGATCGCCCGCAACGAGGTCTTCTTCGACCGCACCGAGCTCGTCGCCGAGCTGACGCGGAAGTGACCGCGACGGCGTCGGTTCAGCCAGCCGTGCCCTCGGCCGCCAGCGGCTTGGGACCGGCCACGACGACGGCGGGTTTGCGCACCCGCAACGGTTTGCGGGCCGTCTCCGGGGACAGCACGATCGGCACGATCGCGATCGCCGCGGCCGCCATCAGGTAGAAGGCGGGCATGTACTCCGGGGCGCCCAGTCGGGTGCCCAGGAACGCGATCACGACCGGGGCGGTGCCGCCGAACAGCGACGTGGACACGTTGTAGCTGATCGCGAAGGCGCCGTAGCGGACCTGCGTCGGGAACAGCGCTGGCAGCGCGGAGGGAATCGTCCCCTGCAGGATCACCAGGAACAGTCCGATGATGAGCATGCCCAGTCCGATGGACACGACCGTCCCGGCCTGCATGAGCAGGAACGCCGGGTAGGCGAACACGATGAACCCGATGGCGGCGGCCAGCAGCAGCGGTTTGCGGCCCACCCGGTCCGACAGCGCCCCGAACGGCGCGATGAGCGCCATCATGACGGCCATCATCACGATGCTCACCAGCAGACCCTGGGTCTCGGTCAGTTTGAGGACGCCGGTCAGGTAGCTGGGCATGTACGTCAGGACGGTGTAGTACGAGACGTTCAGGATGATCACGATGCCGACGCAGATCAGCAGCGGCCGCCAGTCCTTGCGCAGGCAGTCCCGCAGCGGCGAGTTGGCGACCTCGTGCTTGTGCTCCAGGTCCTTGAACGCCGGGGTGTCCTCCAGTTTGTACCGCAGGTACAGCCCGAACAGGCCCAGCGGGCAGGCCACCAGGAACGGGATCCGCCAGCCCCACGACAGCATCGCGGTCTCGGACAGCGTGGTGGTGAGCGTGACCGTCAGCCCGGCGGCCACGATGGTGCCGCCAAGCGTCCCGAACTCGAGGAAGCTGCCGAAGAAGCCGCGCCTGCGGTCGGGGGCGTACTCGGCGATGAAGGTGGCGGCGCCGCCGTACTCGCCGCCGGTGGAGAAGCCCTGCACCAGGCGGCACAGCAGCAGCAGGATCGGCGCGGCCAGGCCGATGGTGTTGTAGCTGGGCAGCAGGCCGATGACCATGGTCGCGCCCGACATCAGGATGATCGTCAGCGCCAGCACCTTCTGGCGTCCGATGCGGTCGCCCAGCGGGCCGAAGAACAGGCCGCCCAGCGGTCGGATCAGGAACGACAGCGCGAACGCGCCGAAGGCGAACAGCAGCCCGTCCTCGGGGTTCCCGGTCGGGAAGAAGACGGCGGCGATGGTTCCGGCCAGGTAGGCGTAGACACCGAAGTCGAACCACTCGATGAAGTTGCCCATGGCCGCTGCGCCGACCGCGCGTCGTACGTCCGAGGGTTGGGCTTGCGGGGACTGTTGGGGTGTTGCCGGGGCGACGATGACGAACTCCAGCCGTAGGGGACTCAGGCAGGCCCGTGCCTGGCCGTGCCGGACCCGGGGTGGTGGCAGACCGTAACAGAAAGCCGGTGCTGTCGGCAAGGCGCTTGTTGACAATCGGACAATCGACGCCGCTTCGGTCCGGGAGCCGGGCTGGCGGTGAGTGGCGGCTGGGCGATTCGTCTGGAAGCATTCGTCGGAGCCAGTCAACCCGCAGGAGGATGTGTGAACCGGTCCCGAGCGCTTCGTCTCGCCGTGCTGGGTGTCGTCGGCATCGTCGCCGCCGGATCGGTGGTGGCCTTCGCCGGCTCCGAATCGACGGCGGTCATCGTCGCCGGGGCGAAGCCGATGCGTCAGGTCGCCATGGGCGACTCCTATTCCTCAGGTGTCGGTGCCGGAGACTACGACGACTCCGGTTGCGGGCGCTCGGCCAACGCCTACGGTCCACTGTTGGCGGACGAGTTCTCGGCCGATGTGGACTTCGTCGCCTGCGGTGGCGCCACGATCCCGGATGTACGCGCGGAACAGTTGTCGGCGTTGTCGGACAAGACCACGCATGTGACGATCTCGGTGGGGGGCAACGACATCGGCTTCGGCGGCATCATCGTCACGTGTGCCAACGGCAGCGACGACGAGTGTGTGGACCGCATCGACCAGGCCGAGCAGGACGCCCGCGACCGCCTCGCCGGCGAACTGGCCGACCTCTACGCCGACATGTCCGAGGCCGCGCCCGACGCGCGGATCATCGTCGTGGGCTACCCGAAGCCGTTCCACGAGAAGGAATGCGACTCCGCGCCGGGCTTCAGCGTCGCCGAGCAGCGACGCGCCAACACCTTCGCCGAAGCCCTCAACGCCGTCACCGCCGAGGTCGCCGACGCGGCGGGCTTCGGCTTCGCCGACCCGGTGTCCCAGTTCGAGGGCCACGGGATCTGTTCCCCCGAGCCGTATGTCAAGGGCGAATCCCTCGACGGCTCCTACCACCCCAACGCCGCCGGACAACGGGACGGTTACGTGCCCGCCGTCCGAAAGGCGCTGTAGCGACCGCTCATCCCAGGCCGAGATCCACCGAGAACGCGCGCGAGTCGGTGAAGCGGCGGTAGGCGTCCAGGGCCTTGGGGCTGACGTCGACCCGGGAGTCGCGGCCCTCGGCGCTGGCCGATTCGAAGTACACCACCGCCTTCAGGCGCGGGAAGTGCGCCAGCTGGTCGGCGGCACCCGCGAAGACCTCGGCCTGGTGGTCGGGATTGCGGCTGGAGTACCAGACTCCCCATTCGGCGACCATGAGCGGTTTGCCGGGGAAGGTCTCGGCCGCCCAGCGGTAGAAGCCGGGCCAGTTCTGGCCCTGGGTGCCCTCCCGGTTGACGATGTCGGCGAAGTCGCCGTGGCCGTAGCCGGGATCGCTGTAGCCGTATGTGTCCCAGGCGACCCAGTCGACGACTGAGTCGCCCGGGTACAGCTCGTCGTGCCAGTCCTGCTGGGTCCACTTCAGATACGCCATGTAGACCATGACGGAGACCATGTTGGACACGCCTTCGGCGCGGAGCTTGTTGACGACATGACCGAACATGGCCGCGTAGTCGGGCGCGGTGTACCCCGACTCGGGGTCGGCGCGCACGTCGTCCTCGGGCTCGTGGTGCACGGTGAAGAAGAACGGTTTGTCGCCGTAGTACGTGGTGATGTGGGCCGCGAGCCGCTCCAGGTAGGCGTCGGTCGCCGGATCACCCGCCGCGATCTCGGCCCAGCTGGCGCCCCGGGGTTTCCAGTTGAGGAACAGCACCCGCGGGTTGTCCGCCTCGGTGGCCACCGCGATCTCCTCGCGGGTGGGGAACATGACGTCGCCGCGGTGGTAACTGTGGTAGATGTGCTGGCCCCGGCCGGTGTTGTCCTCGAAGTTGCGCAGCGCGGCGGTCTTGGAGCCGTCGGTGTGGGCGCCGGGGGCCACGCCCAGCAGCGCGCCGCAGTAGGGCACCAGCTTGGCGCCCACCGGACACGAGCCGCCCTTCTCCGGCTGCCGGGGCAGCGGTTCGTCCGCGACCGACTCGGCGCGGACCGGACTGAGCCTCGCAGCGTCCACACCGGACTCACGGGAGTGGAAACTGAGGGTGGCCTTGGCGGCCGGGGTGGTGACGGCGAAGGCGACGTCCCCCGCGCGCAGGGAACCGGCGGGCAGGTTGAACTCCAGCTGACTGGCCTGTGTGGAGGCACGGGTGGTGTCGAGCACCGAACCCATCGGCGGTGACTCGGCGGCGGTGATGTCGCTTTCCGACCACACCGGAGAGACGTGAGCGACCTCGACGAGCTCGTTGTCGACGGTCTCGGCCACCGGCAACCGCAGCACCAGTCCCCCGGCGGCCTGGGCCTCGGTGAGCGCGAACCGCAGATACGTCACCGTCACCCCGGTCGCGTCGCCGCCGCCGGTCAGCAGCCGGGTCACCGACCCGGCATTGTGGTCCGGTTTGGCCGAGGAGGTGTACGCGTCGGCCGACACCGCGATGTCGTTGCCGCCGTTGGGTTCCCCTTCGGCGGCCGCCAGGCCGTCGAAGGCCCCGAAGACGTAGCCCGCGCCGAATCCCGCCACGGCCACCGCGCCCACCGTCGTCCACGCGATGCCCTTCTTCGTGCACAGCTTCTTCCACATACCCCGTTCACCTCCGTACCCCCATTAGTGCATTTTCCGAGGTCAGATGGGGGGAAACCCGCCGACAACCACCCGGATTTCATATTGTGCGAGATTCCCGGGCAGGCCGTGACCTTCGGCGGGTGTGCCTCGTTACTCAATGTGGCATACCTTCTTTCAGAAAGGCCCCTTTAGACGGTGGACGCTGTCACCTCCTCCCCCGGAACATCCCTCGGCGACCTCGCGGACTCCGCACGCAGACACCGCTGGCTACTCGTCGGCGCGACGCTGCTGGGCGTCGCGGCCGCCGGAGCCTACGCCCTGATCGTTCCCCGCGAATACATCTCGACGACCTCGGTCCTGGTGCAGCCCACCGGCGCCGAGGAATCCGCCGTCACCGGCCAGCGCTCCAAGTCCGAGATCAATCTGGACACCGAGGCCCAGCTGGTGACCTCCACCGACGTGGCGACCATCGCCGCCGACAGCCTCAACGACAACGATCCGGTGGCGCTGTCCGAGCAGGTGGTCGCCTCGGTCCCCGCCAACACGTCCATTCTCGAGATCGGCTTCGTCGCCGACGAACCCGCCGCGGCCCGCAACGGCGCCCGCGCCTTCGCCGCCGCCTATCTGACGCACCGGGCCGAGACGGCCCGGGACCGGCTGTCGGAGCAGATCGACGGCGCCGAGTCCGACCTGTCGCGACTGCACGCCGAACGGCGCAAGCTGGTGGAGCGGCTGGACAAGATGGACAGCTCCGACCCCGACTTCGCCGAGGCCAAGAAGGACCGCGAGCTGGTGGACGGCGAGATCGCCGAGCTGTCGGCCAACAGCGGCCGCTGGCGTGCCGCCGCCGAGTCGGTGGGTTCGGGCCGCATCATCAGCGCGGCCCGGGTCCCGACCGCCGCCACCTCGCCGCACCTCGCGACCGTGCTGGCCGCCGGTGCCCTGCTGGGCCTGCTGGCCGGGATCGGCGCGGTGGCCTTCCGGCGCCGGTTCTCGGTGCGGCTGTGGAGCGCCGCCGACCTGCCGCGCCGCTGCGGCGTCGACGTGCTGGCGGCGGTTCCCGCCAGTGCCGTGCCGCGTGGCGACGACGTCTTCCCCGCCTTCGGGCCGCCCGGCCGGGTGTTCGGCAAGATCCGCAACGAGGTGGCCGCCGCCCTGGACGGCACCGCCGGGATCGTCATCGTGGCGGGCGTGGTGCCGGGTTCGGCGTCCAGTGTGGTTACCGCGAACCTGGCCGCCGCGATGGCGCGCGCCGGGGACAACGCCACCGTGGTGTCGACGCACGCGGCCGGACCGATCACGGTGACCTCGCAGCTGGACACGCTCGCGGTCCCGGGTCTGTCCGATGTGCTCGCCGACCGGGACGAGCTGTCGGCCGCCACCCACCGCGCCGCCCGCTACCCCACCCTCGACGTCATCGGCCCGGGCGGTTGCGCCACCGCGGCCGGCCCCTCGCGGGAGGCGATGTCGGAGCTGTACACCCGACTGCGCGACCAGTCGTCCTATGTGGTCGTCGACGCCGCCCCGATGGCGGTGACGGCCCAGGCCCAGTCGCTGG
Source organism: Stackebrandtia nassauensis DSM 44728 (assembly GCF_000024545.1). Lineage (GTDB taxonomy): Bacteria > Actinomycetota > Actinomycetes > Mycobacteriales > Micromonosporaceae > Stackebrandtia > Stackebrandtia nassauensis. The sequence continues at coordinate 1,004,818 of NC_013947.1, read as the reverse complement.
CCACCGACGCCGACGCCGTGGTGCTGGCCGTCGAGTGCGGCCACGACACCGCCCGCGACGTCGCCGAGGCGGTGCAGGCGGTCCGCCGGGTCGGGGCCCGACTGCTGGGCGCCGTGGTGCTGCCTCGGCAGCCCAGCCCGCGTGTCGACCCGCTCGAGGTACCGTCCACGGAGGCCAGTCACGAGGACGGCAAGCGCCGGACGCCCCGGCCCCGCCGGGCGGGACGCCGTCCCGCCGGTGACGACACCCCGACCGAGTCGCTGCCCCGCATCGAGGACGAACCCGTCCCCGCCGCCACCGCTTCGGGCGACAATGACGACTGACCGGCCCGGACCCGGGTCGGGCGGTCCCCAGCTGGCGACGCCAGGCGGGCCGAACCGCCACACCACGTCGGCCACCAGCCGCACGCCAGCGACAAGCTCCGAGTCCCATGACCGAGCAACGCGAGCGGGCGAGAGCCCGGCATCCGATGGCCGAACAGCCCAGGCAGGCGACAGTCCCGCGTCCGCTGGCCGGAGCGCGCTTGCGGGCGACAGGCCCGCAGCGCGGGCCAGCGGCCGGGCGGGCGGAAGCCCCGCCCCCCATGACCGAACAGCACGAGCGGGCGACCCCGCAGCGCGGCGGGGCGGCAGCTCAGCCGTGCGGCCGGCGCTCGTCGGTGGGCTGGCACCCGGTGTCGGGCGGCATGGGCTGTTGCGCGGCCCCGGCGCTCCGTTGACCTGGCTGCTGCTGTTCTTCCCGCTGTGGTGGGCGTTGGGTTTGGGCGGGCTGATCTTCTTCATCGTGGCGGTGCCGATGGCGATCTCGCTGTTGCGCCGTGATCGGGTGGAGATCCCGCCGGGCTTCGGCATCTGGCTGTTGTTCTGTCTGGTCGTGCTCGTCAGCGCTGTCGCGATCGGACTCACGCCCGAGGGCACAATGGCCGGTTCCTGGACCGGACGGGTCTTCGGCGTGGCATTTCGCCTGGTCGGATACGCCTCGGCTACGATCATCTGCTTGTACACGGTGAATCTGTCCGAAAGCGACTTCCCACGGCGGCGGCTTGTCAACCTGCTGGCCGCCACGGGTGTCATCACCGTCGTCGGTGGTCTGTTGGGCACCGTGGCCGGGCATCTGGAGTTCACCTCGCCGATGGAGGCGCTGCTGCCCGAGTCGCTCGCCTCGGACCAGTTCGTACAGTCGCTTGTGCACCCGCAGGCCGCCCAGGTGATGGACTTCCTCGGCTACGAGACGCCCCGGCCCGCCGCTCCCTGGGGTTACACCAACACCTGGGGGAACATGCTGGCCATCGCCGCGCCCTGGATCGCGGTGGCCGTGGCCTGCTATCCGGTTCGCCCGCGCGTGAAGTACGCGGCGGTGGCGATCCTCGCGGTGGCACTGATTCCAACGGTCTACTCGATGAACCGGGGCCTGTGGCTGAACCTGGCCGTGGCCGGGGTCTTCGTCGCCGTCCGGTTCCTCGCCTGTGGACGATGGTGGCCGCTGACCGTACTGGCCGTCACCGGCGTGGTCGCGCTGGCGGCGGTGCTGGTGACCCCGCTGGGGCAGATCGTGGCCGCCCGGGCCGCCAACGGTCACTCCGACGACGGCCGGGGCTACGCGACCATGCGGGCCCTCGCGGCGGTGCCGGAGTCGCCGATCCTGGGTTTCGGGTCCACCCGGCAGACGGTGGGTTCGGGCGAGTCGATCGCCGTCGGCCCCACCAAGGAATGCCCGCGCTGCGGCGGCCGGACGCTGGGCGGCAACGGCCAGCTGTGGCAGGTGCTGTTCGCGCACGGCGTCACCGGCGCGCTGGCGTTCGTCGGTTTCTTCGTCGCCGTGCTGTGGCGGTTTCGCCGTGACCACAGCGCCATCGGCATCGTCGCCTCGGTGGTGATGGTGCTGTCCTTGACCTCGATGTTCTATTACAACGCCCTGGTGGCGCCTTTGGTGATCACCCTGCTGTGTTACGCCCTGTTGTGGCGCAACGAACGCGACCGTGCCGTGGAGGGGACGACATGACAAGCGGACGAGTGGCCACGACGGACGACCGCAGCCGTCGCGCCGACTACCTGGAGGAAGTGACGGCGTTGCTGTTCCCGCCCGCCCCGTGCGGCGGGCGGGAACACGCCGAGGCGGAGTACATAGTGGTGCCGAGCCTGCGGCGGCCCCGGGTGCTGGTGCCCGCCGAGTCGCGGCGGCTGGCGGCCGCGGCGCTGCGGCGCTACACCCGCCCGGCGACGCTGTCGGCCCGGCTCAAACGCGACGCCGCGGTGCTGGCGGTGGTGACCGGCACCGACAAACTGGCGCTGCCGCACCGGATGGCGCTGCCGCTGTCGGGCGAGAACATCGCCGGGCACCTCAGCCAGGTGCTGGACACCGAGGTCCACCTCGGCATCCATATCGGACCGGCGCGGGCCAACCGCAAACCGGTGCTGCAGATCCTGGACGACGACGCCGAGACCATCGGCTTCGCGAAGCTGGGCACCACCGGACTGACCCGGGAGCTGGTGGCCGCCGAGACCACGGCGCTGCGCACCCTGGCCGGGATCAACCTGAGCAACCTGCGCATCCCGAAGATCGTCCACTCCGGAACCTGGGGTCCGCACGCGGTGCTGATCCAGGAGGCGCTGCCCGGCTGGCGCCGTCCGGTGCGCACCGACCCCGACCGGCTCACCGACGCCATGACCGAACTGGCCACCTGTCTGGGTGTCGAGGACTCGCTGCTGTCGCGCAGCGACTACGTCGCCTGCCTGGACCGACGGCTGGCCGTGGTGGCCGAACGGCCCGGCACCGACGCCGCGACGCTCGTGGACGCGGCCCGGCAGCTGCTGGAGCGCAACCGGGATCAGCTGCTGCGCTTCGGATCCTGGCACGGCGACTGGTCGCCGTGGAACATGTCGATGCTGGCCGAGGACATCCTGCTGTGGGATTTCGAGCGGTTCACGTCGGGGGTTCCGATGGGTTTCGACGCCGTCCACTACGCGCTGCAACGCGATATCGTCACCCGGGCGGCCGACCCCACCACGGCCGTGCTGTCATTGCTGGCCCGCAGTCACCGGCTGCTCAAGCCCTTCGGGGTGGAGCCGCAGGCGGCCCGGGTCACCGTGCTGTTGTACCTGGTGGACCTTGCCACCCGGTATCTCACCGACCGGCAGGCCGAGGCGGGTGCGCCGCTGGGCGCACTCGGCCGCTGGCTACTGCCCACTTTGCTGCGTCATGTCGCCGCAGAAGGAGGAATCGTCCTGTGATCAAACTGCGGACCGAGCGGGTCCCGGCGCCGGTCAAGCGCATCATCCACTCAGGATCGCGTGCCTACGGCAGACTGACCGCCGCCTCCCGGCTGCTGCCCGGATTCCTTCTGTGCGGCGGGCAGCGGTGCGGTACGACGACGCTGTACCGGGCGCTGTCGACCCACCCGGCCATCCTCAAGCCGATCCTCCACAAGGGTGTCCACTTCTTCGACACCGGCTACGACAACGGCCTGCCCTGGTATCAGGCGCACTTCCCCACCCGGGCGGGCGCGATCCGCATCAGTGAGCACACCGGCCTGGCGGCGCAGGCCTTCGAGTCCAGCCCGTACTACCTGTACCACCCGCTGGCCGCCGAGCGGTTCGCCCGCGACCTGCCCGGCGTGAAGCTCATCGTGCTGGTGCGCGACCCGGTGGAGCGGGCCCGGTCCCAGCACGCCCACGAGGTGGCCCGCGGCTTCGAGCCGCACACCGACTTCGAGGCGGCGCTGGCCGCCGAGGACGAGCGGCTGGCCGGTGAGGCCGACCGGCTGTCCTGGGACTCGCACTACTACAGCTTCAGCCATCAGCACCACGCCTACCGGGCCCGGGGCCGCTACACCGAGCACCTGGAGCGCATCGCCAAGGTCGTGTCCCCAGAACGCATCCACGTCGTCGACAGTGGAGAGTTCTTCGCCGACCCGGTGAACGTCTACACCCGGGTGCTCGACTTCCTCGGTCTGCCGCTGCTGGGCAAACCGAACTTCGCCAAGCACAACGCCCGCCCCCGCGCCGCCGCGAAGAACTCGGCGCTGGACGTGTCGCTGTCGGAGTACTTCGAACCCTTCGACGCCCGGCTGCGCGACTGGCTGGGCGCCGATCCGTCATGGCGCAGGTAGCCGAGGCGGCACCGCCTCGCCTCCGCCAACCATCCACAGTGCTGCGCGCCACCGCCCGTGGCGGCCTGGTGAACCTGGCCGGGGCGGCGGTGGCGGGACTGAGCGGACTGGTCATCACCTGGCTGGTGGCCGCCGGACTCGGGCCGCGGGTCGCGGGGCAGTTCTTCACCGCGACCACGGCGTTCCTGCTGGCGCTGGCCATCGCCCGACTGGGAACCCCGACCGGGCTGGTGTACTGGTTCGCCCGGCTGCGTCAGGAGGGGCGGCACGGCGAACTGCGGTCGATGCTGACCGCCGCGCTGGTGCCGGTGTGCGCGCTGTCGCTGGTGTTCGCCGTGGCGGGCCTGGTGTTCGCCGAGTCCTTCGCCAGCGCCGGCATCCTGCGGGTGCTGGCGGTGTTCCTTCCGGCGGCGGTGCTGATGGAGGCGCTGCTGGCGGCCAGTCGCGGCTTCGGCGGAATGCGGGAGTCCGTCCTCATCGACAAGCTCGGCCGCTCGGGCACCCAGGTGGTGCTGCTGGCGGCGATCGTCCTCGGCTGGCAGACCGGGGTGTTCACGGTGACGGTGGCGTGGGCGTTGCCGTTCCTTCCGGCGGCGCTGCTGTCGGCGCACGTGGTGCGGTTGCGGTTGCGCCGCGACCCGCCCGACCCTGACAGTCCCTCGTGGACTCAGCAGCTGCGTCCGTTCTGGACGTACACGGCGCCCCGGGCGCTGGCGGGGGTCGCGCAGCTTGGCTTGCAGCGGCTGGACATCCTGCTGGTGGCGACGCTGCTGGGCTTCGCGCAGGCGGCCGTCTACACGGTGGCCACCCGCTTCGTCACCGTCGGGCAGCTCATCTCGGGCGCGATCGGCACCGCGGTACAGCCTCGACTGGCCACCAGCATGTCCGGCCGCGACTACGCCACCGCCTCGACGCTGTACCGCACCACGACCTCGTGGATCGTGCTGGCCTGCTGGCCGGTCTATCTGCTGGTGGCACTCGCCGCGCCCTGGTACCTGCGGGTCTTCGGACCCGAGTACGTCACCGGCGAGGCGATCGCGGTGGTGTGGGTACTGGCCGCCGGGATGCTGCTGGCCACCGCGTGCGGCGTCGTCGACAGTGTCCTGGTGATGGCCGGACGCACCGGCTGGCAGCTGTACAACGTGGCCGCCGCGTTCGCGGTCAACATCGTCGTCGACCTGCTGCTGATCCCCCGGATCGGGATCCTGGGGGCGGCGATCGGCTGGACGGCGGGCATCGCGGTCAACAACCTGATGCCGCTGCTGCAACTGGCGCGGGTCTACCGGCTGCACCCGATCGGCCGCGCGACCCTCAAGGCGATGGCGCTGTCGGGACTGTGCTGTGGACTCATCCCCGGCGTGGCCGCCCTGGCCGGGGAGGCCGCGTTGGCGGTCGCGATCGGCGGCTGCGCGGTGATCTACCCGCTGTCGGCGTGGCGTGCCCGCAAAACCCTGTTCACCACGACGGATACGTGAAAATACCAACCATGCGCACTGATTACACCGATGTCTTCCGAGATTCCGCTGCCGTCGACAAGTACGCCGACGAGGTCTACGCCAACGGCACCTTCTCGTCGGTGGTCTCCGAAAGACAGCGGCAGTGGCTGCGCGGGTTCATCACCGAGGCCTTCGACGACGCGCCGGAGCACCACGACTTCGCCTGCGGGACCGGACGAGTGGCGCGCATGCTCGACGGCCTGGTCCGTACTTCCCACGGGTACGACACCTCCGAGGCGATGCTTGCCAAGGCCCACGCCCTGGGCACTCCGGGACAGTTGCACGTCATCGACGAGGACGGACCACTCCCCACTTCGGACTCACGCCCCACCCTGGTCACCATGTTCCGGCTCCTGCTCAACGTCTCCGACGCGGTCCGCGACCGTGCCCTGGACTTCGCGGCCGGAATGCTCCCCGACGCGGACTCGGGCCTGCTCGTGTGCGAGAACCACGGCAACGCCCGTTCCCTACGCCACCTACGCAAGGCACTCGGCCCGGGCGAGACCGACTGGTTCAACGAACTCAGCCGCGCCGAGGTGGAGCGGCTGTTCGACCGGCACGGCTTCGAGCTCGTCACGACGCAAGGCTTCTCGCTGCTGACCCAGGGCTTCTATCGGCACGCCCCGCTCAAGTGGGTCGCCCCGTCGCTGGACGGCCTGCTGGCCCGCACCCGCCTGGGCACCGCGTTCGCGACCGACGTCCTCTACGTGGCCCGACGCCGCCGCTGACGGCCCGGCCTGGCCCCGTCACCGCTGACACGACGCCTGCCGCCCCCAGCCGCTTCGCGGCTGGGGGCGGCTGGCTGTCTAGCGAGCTATGGGCCGAGGCCAAGCGGCGTCACGACTGAGGCGGGAGCGGTCCGCAGGCCCACGGCGCGGGCTGGCTAGCGCGCGATCAGCCGAGGCCAAGCGGCAGCCCCCGAGGCGAGCCCCGTCGCTTGGCGACGGGGCGGGCCAGCGGGCTGGTCGCGCTACTTGCCCTGGATGTAGGTGAGCAGGTCCTGGCGGGTGACGATGCCTCGCGGTTTGCCGTCGACCAGGACCGTGGCCGCGTCGTGCTTGGCCAGCAGGTTCACCGCGTGTTCGACGGGTTCGCCGCCGCCGATGAGCGGTAGGCCCGCGCTCAGGTGGCGTTCGACCGGGTCGTGGAGGTGCGCCGTGCCCGTGAACAACGCGTCCAGCAGGTCGCGTTCGGCTACCGCGCCAGCGATCTCGCCCGTGACGACCGGCGGTTCCGCTTTGAGGACCGGCATCTGGGAGACCCCGTATTCGCGCAGGATCGCGATCGCGTCCCGGACCGTGTCGGTGGGGTGGACGTGCACGAACTCGGGGATGTCGGCGCCCTTGCCCGCCAGGACGTCGGCCACCGTGGTCTCGGAGGTACCGGCGCTGAGGAAGCCGTACTCGGTGAGCCAGTCGTCGTTGAAGATCTTGGACAGGTAGCCCCGGCCACCGTCGGGCAGCAACACGACGATGATGTCGTCCGGGTTGGCGCGGCGGGCGACGTCGAGGGCCGCTTCCACGGCCATGCCGCAGGAGCCGCCCACCAGCAGGCCCTCCTCGCGGGCCAGCCGGCGGGTCATCTCGAAGGACGCCGCGTCGGAGACCTCGACGATCTCGTCGCAGACCTGGCGGTCGTAGTTGTCGGGCCAGAAGTCCTCGCCCACGCCCTCGACCAGGTAAGGGCGACCCGTGCCGCCAGAGTAGACCGAGCCCTCCGGGTCGGCGCCGACGATCTTGACCGGCCCCTGTTCCTTCAGGTAGCGGCCGATGCCGGAGATGGTGCCGCCCGTGCCGATGCCCGCGACGAAGTGGGTGAGCCGTCCCTCGGTCTGCTCCCACAGTTCGGGGCCGGTGGTCTCGTAGTGGGAGCGCGGGTTGGCCGGATTGGAGTACTGGTCCGGTTTCCAGGCGCCGGGGATCTCCTCCACCAGCCGGTCGGACACGTTGTAGTAGGAGCGCGGGTCCTCGGGGGCGACCGCGGTGGGGCAGACCTCGACGCGGGCGCCGTAGGCCTTGAGGACGTTGCGCTTGTCCTCGGAGACCTTGTCGGGGCACACGAAGACGCACTTGTAGCCCTTCTGCTGCGCGACCATGGCGAGGCCGACACCGGTGTTGCCGCTGGTCGGCTCCACAATGGTGCCACCGGGTTTGAGGAGCCCGGCCTTCTCGGCGTCCTCGATCATGCGGGTGGCGATGCGGTCCTTGACGCTGCCGCCCGGGTTGACGTATTCCACCTTCGCCAGCACCAGGGCCTCGATGCCCTCAGTGACGGCGTTGAGCTTGACCAGCGGGGTGTTGCCGATCAGGTCGACGACAGAGTTGACATAGCGCATGGCAAGAGCTTATCGACGGCTAAATTACGGACACCGACCCGCCCGGCGATCAACGGCCGGGGGCGCGACGCGGCCGGTTCAGGTGCCGGAGTTGACCCAGTCGGGGTAGTCCTCGGCCCAGTTCCCCAGTTCGTCGTCCCGCATCGCCGAGAAGAGGGCCTCGGCGGCCTGCTCCTGTTCCCCGGGCTTGATGACGACGCTGTCGCCCACGTCGGTGTCCTGGGTCCCGGACGGCACCCGCAGCGTCGCCAACCGGTCCGCCTTGATGCCACGCAGCGCGAAGGCGAAGTCGACGACCGAGTGGCCCCGCAGATCCAGCAGCACCTGGTCGCCGATGCCCTCGATGAGGGTGCCCACCTTGGTGGGGTCGGAGATGTAGCCCTCGGCCTTGGCCTTCTTCAGCAGCTGTTTGATGAAGTGCTGCTGCATGCGCTGCCGCCCGTAGTCGCTGACTCCCCACTCCTCGGTCCAGCCGGGGGTCTTGGGCCCGTAGGCGTAGCGTTCCCGCACGATCGGCAGTACGTCCTTCTTGCCGTATTCCTTGCAGCCCTTCGGGAAGATGCGTCCCTTGTTGGGGCCGGGCGGGTACTTCTCGTTCTTGGAGTGGCGCACTTCCATCTCGAAGGGCAGACACAGTTCGACGCCGCCGAGGGTGTCGACGAGGTCGGTGAAGCCGCCGAAGTTGATCATGCCCGCGCCCTCGAAGTCGACGCCGGTCAGCTCGGTGAGGGTCTTGGCGAGACTGGTGATCGACTTCTCGGGATCCTTGCCGCCCTGGGCGAAGGCGGCGTTGATCTTGTTCCGGCACGATTGTCCGCCGCCGCAGTCGGTGCCGACGATCGGGACGTACAGGTCGCGCGGGATCGCGACGATCTGGGCGTTGGTGAGGTTCTCGTTGATGTGCAGGATCATGATCGAGTCGGACTGCGCGGCGCTCCAGCCGTCGCGCATGTCGGAACCGACGAGCAGGAAGTCCAACGGCCCCTTGATGTCGCCACCGGGTTCGGCGTCGCAGTCGCCCAACAGGCACTTCTCGCCCACCGCCGTGTTGATCTTGTCGAACATGACCTTGACGGAGACGAAGACCGTCCCGGAGGCGACCATCAGCACCGATCCGACGATGACCATGGCTTTGGCCCACCACGGTGAGCGTGGGGGGCGTAGAGCTCGACGGCCACGGCGGGTACTCACTGACTTCTAGACGTCTGGATCGCCGTCGGAGGTTGACATCCGACGTCCGGCAATCCGGCCGTGGGGTCAGGCCAGCCCGAGGATGAGCTGCGGCGCGAAGCCCACGACGAGCGCCACCACGGCGGAGATCGCGACGGTGGCGGCCACCGGCCAGGGTGCGGGGGCGGCGCCGACGGAACCGGGACGCAGCAACAGGACCGAGAACCGCAGGTAGTACACGAGACCGATCACGGCGTTGACGGCGATGACGACCGCCAGCCACGGCGCGGCACCGGCGACGGCGGAGATGACGGTGATCTTGGCGAACAGTCCGGCCAGGCCCGGCGGCAGTCCCGCCAGTGCCGTCAGCGCCAGGATGAGGACGGCGCCGGTCAGCGGCGACCGGCGGGCGGCGCCGGTGTAGTCGGTGAGCTCGCCGCCGTCGGGGTGTCGTCCCCGCAGGCCGATGAGGGCGGCGAACGCGGCCAGTTCCATGACCGCGTAGAACACGGCGAAGCCGATGACGGCGGTGGCCGCGGCGCGGACCGTCGCGGGGCCGGTGGCGGCGGCCAACGCGCCCAGGGGGGCCAGCAGGTATCCGGCCTGGGCGATGGACGACCAGGCCAGCAGCCGCACCGCGCGGGTCTGGCGCAGCGCGGCCAGGTTGCCGACTGTCATGGTGGCCACGGCGAGCACCGCCAGCACGGTCCCGGCGATGGGCAGCACCGGTTTCAGGCCGATGGTCAGCACCCACACCAGCGCCACGACACCGCCCAGTTTGGACGCGGTGGACAGGTAGGCCGCGACGGGCAGCGGGGCACCGTCGTAGGTGCCCGGTGCCCAGCCGTGGAGCGGGACCGCGGCGACCTTGAAGGCCATGCCGGTGACGACGAGGGCGACCGCGGCGGCGGTCAGCGGGATGGTGTCACCGTCCAGTGCGGACGCGAGCGCGGTGAGCTGGACGGTGCCGGTGACGGCGTACAGCAGCGCGGCGCCGAACAGGGTCAGCGCGGAGGCCGCGACCGAGACGAGCAGGAAGTTCACCGAGGCTTCGGCGCTGCGCTCTTCCTTGCGGCGCATGGCGACCAGGACGTACAGCGGCAGCGTGAGGGTTTCCAGGGCGACAACGAGGGTGATGAGGTCGCGGGCGTAGGCGAGCAGGACGCCGCCGGTCAGCGAGCAGGCCAGCAGGAAGGTGTACTCCCCCACGGGTGGGCCGTCGGTGTCGCGCAGCGTCGGGGCGGACAGGCCGAGGACGGCCAGCGTCAGCGCGCACAGGACGACGACCACGAGCGCGCCGGGTCGGCTGGTGACGTAGGAGCAGCCGTCGTCGGTGCAGAAGGTCTGGCGTTCGCCGAGGCTGGCGACCCATACGGCGCCGACGGCGGTGGCGAGCACGCCCAGGCCGGTGACGGCCAGGACCGCGGCGCGGCGGGCGAATACGAGGTCGGTCAGCAGGGCGAGCACGGCGGTGGCGGCGGCCAGGTAGCCCGGCAGCAGCGCGACGTGGTCGATGGCCTGGGTGTTCACTTGCCGATCACCGCCTCCAGCAGCGGGGACGCGAAGGTGTCCAGTAGCAGCCAGGGCGCGAGTCCGAACACGACGATCCCGGCGATGATGGGTGCCCACACGGCGATCTCGCCGCGTTTGAGGGCGGCGGCGGGTCCTAGCCCGGCGATGAACGGCGAGCTGGGGCCGTGGGTCACCAGGCGCAGCAACCGAAGCAGGTAGACCGCGGCGAGGGCGGCGCCGCACGCGGCCAGCACCGCCAGCACGATCCACAGTGGTTTGGCGGCGGTGACCGAGCCGTAGACGGCGAAGGCCTCACCCCAGAACCCGGCCAGGCCCGGCAGTCCCAGCGAGGCCAGGGCGGTGAAGCCCAGGACGCCCGCCAGGCCGGGGGCGACGTTGCGCAGTCCGCCCAGTCGCGCCAGTTCTCCGGAGTGGGTGCGGTCCTTGACGGCTCCGGCGAGGAAGAACAGCAGCCCGGTGATGAGGCCGTGGGCGATGTTGCCGTACAGGGCGGCGTTGATACCCGAGGCGGTCCCGGTGGCGATGCCCAGGACGACGAATCCCATGTGCCCCACCGAGGAGTAGGCGATGAGCCGTTTGAGTTCGGTCTGGGCCAGGCACACCAGTCCTCCGATGAGGATCGCGGCCACGGCCAGCACTCCCAGGACGGGTGCGGCCTGGGCGGCGCCGTCGGGGGCGACGCCGAGGCTGACGCGGACCATGCCGTAGGTGCCCATCTTCAAAAGCACCCCGGCCAGGATCACCGATCCGACGGTGGGTGCCTCGGTGTGGGCGTCCGGGAGCCAGGTGTGCAGCGGCCACAGTGGTGCTTTGACGGCGAAGCCGAGCGTCAGCAGCGCGAAGGCCAGCAGCTGGGTTCCGGCGGGCAGTTTCGCCGCGGCGCCTTCGGTGAGGGCGACGAGGTCGCCGGTGCCGGAGGTGCCGCCGACGACGAAGATCCCGGCCAGCAGCAACAGCGAACCCAGCAATGTGTACAGGGCGAACTTCAGGGCCGCGTGCTGGCGTTTCGGTCCGCCCCACCAGTGGATGATCGCCCACATCGGCAGCAGGACCAGTTCGAAGAACACGAAGAACGCCACCAGGTTGGCGGCGGTGAACACGCCGATGATCCCGGCGGCGACCACCAGCAGCAGCGCGGACAGGACGCCGCCTCGGCCGCGCTCGGGTTCGTACAGCAGCGTGTGGACGCAGCACAGCAGCGTCAAAAGCGCGGTCAGGACGATGAGCGGGTAGGACACGCCGTCGACGCCGAGGTCGAAGCGCAGCCCGATGGTCTCGGCCCACGGCAGGTTCAGCCGGTGCCACATCGGACCGTCGCCCGCGCCCAGCGGCAGTACGGCGGCGGCGACGAGCCCGGCGGCGGCGAATCCGACCGCGATCCACTTCGCGAACCGTTCGCCGCTGCGGCGTCCGGCCATGGCGGCCAGGGCCCCCAGGGCGGGCAGCGCGATGACGGCGACGAGTACGGCCTTCACGACAGCACCCCCCAGTAAGCGGCGACGCCGACGAGTCCGATGAGGACGGCTCCGGCGAGGGTGGCCAGCAGATGCCTTGGCACACCGAAGGTGTGGGCGGTGGCGGTGAGGCGCGCGAGTGTCGTGGTCAGGGTGCCGCTGTTCTCGACGGCGCCGTCCACGAGCCGTTCGTCGGCGCGGCGCGCCAGCCGGGCGGCCAGCAGCGTCGGGCGCACCACCAGCGCGTCCTGGGCCTCGTCGCAGTAGAAGGCCCGCTCGAAGACCGGCCGGGCCGGGCCCAGCGCGGCGGCGGGGTCGGCGGCCGGGTCGCGCCGCCACAGCGCGTAGGACGCCGCGACGCCCAGCGCCGAGACCAGCAGCACGATCGCCAGCGGGCCGACGTGGATCGCGGGCAGGTCGGTGAGGATGCCGCCGAAGGCCAGCAGCCCGACGCCGACGGTGGGCACCGCCAGCACGATCAGCGGCCAGCGCATCAGCGGTTCCGGGTCGTGGATGTGGGCGTCGGGGGTGCGGGTCCGGCCGAAGAAGGTGCGCAGCCAGGCGCGGGTGGCGTAGGCGCCGGTCAGCGCGACGGTGAGCAGGCCCGCCCACCACACCAGGCTGGCCGCGGGGGTCGTCGACTCGAAGGCGGCGCCCAGTATGGACTCCTTGCTCCAGAAGCCCGCCAGTGGCGGAACCCCCACCAGGGCCGCGAATCCGAGCGTCATGGTCCAGAAGGTGACCGGCGCGCCGGAGCGCAGTCCGCCCATCCGGCTCATCAGGTTGCTGGCGACCATGTGGATCACCGCGCCCGCGCACAGGAACAGCAGCGCCTTGAACGCCGCGTGGCTCAGCAGGTGGAACAGCGCCGCGTCCGGGGCCAGGACCGCGATGCCGCCGAACATGAACGCGACCTGGCTGACGGTCGACCAGGCCAGCACCCGTTTGAGGTCGTCGGCGGCCAGGGCGGCGCAGGCGGCCAGCACCATCGTGACGGCGGCGACCGCCGCGATGACCGTTGTGGACACCGGCTGGGCGGCGTAGATCGGCAGCAGCCGGAACAGCACGTAGGCTCCGGCGGCGACCATGGTGGCGGCGTGGATCAGCGCCGAGATCGGGGTGGGACCGGCCATGGCGTCGGGAAGCCAGGTGTGCAGCGGGAACTGGGCGCTCTTACCCGCGGCTCCGGCCAGGATCAGCAGCCCGGCGGCCAGCAGTACGCCACCGTCCAGCTCGGGAACGCCGCGCAGTATCTCGGTGATGTTGAAGGTTCCCGCGTGCACGCCCAACAGCACCACGCCCAGCAGGAACCCGATGTCTCCCACCCGGGTGACGACGAAGGCCTTCACGGCTGCCGTGGGTGCCTCGGGAAGCTCACGGTCGTGCCCGATCAGCAGGTACGAGCACGCGCCCATGACCTCCCAGCCCACCAGCAGCGGCACCAGGTCGTCGGCGACGACGACCAGCAGCATCGCGGCGGTGAACAGGCCGACCTGGGCGGCGTAGGGGGCGTAGCGTTCGTCGCCGCGCAGGTACGCGATCGAGTACAGCTGCACCAGCAGCGCCACCGTGGTCACGGCGACGGCCACCGCCGACACCTTGGGGTCGATGTGGACGCTCAGGCCCACCTCGACGTCACCGAAGTCGATCAGGTTGTTCGCGCTGGTCTGCTTGGCGCCCATGACGAGCAGCGCCACGGCGGTTGCCAGCGCGATCCCGGAACCGGCCAGCCCGAGCCCGGCGGCGACCCGGCGCATACGCAGCGGCGTCAGCAGCCCGACGGCGGCCAGCAGCGCGGGCACCAGCGGCAGCGCCCAGGTCGCGGCGATCATGTCGCCACCTCGCGCTCGTCGTCCTCGGCGTCGATCCGCTCGGTGTCGATGCTGCCGCGCAGCCGGAACAGGTGCAGCACCAGCGCCAGGCCCACCCCGATCTCGGCGGCGGCGATGACGATGACGAACAGCGCGAACGACTGTCCGGTGTAGCCACCGCCCTCACCGGTCAGCGGTGCGACGTCGGCGGTCACCAGCACCAGGTTGACGGCGCCGAGCATCAGCTCGACGGCGGCGAGCACGAGGACGGCGTTGCGGCGGACCAGCACACCGTAGACACCCACGCCGAACAGCAGCGCGGCGAGCACGTACGGGATCACCGGGTGCACTACCGACGCCTCACTCGACCGACGACTGTTGCGGACATGGGCTCTATCTTGCCGTGTCCACTCACGCGGTGGGGCCCGGGCATCGCCGGGCCGGATACGGGGGCCGTGTGCGGTGTTCTTCGTGCGGGACGGGCCCCGGGGCGAGCCGGGGCCCGTCCGCGCGGCTCACGTGGTGTGGGCCGCGACGGGTGCCGCGAACTTGTCGAGGAAGCCGACGGTCCACAGTGTTTCGGTGCCCGGGACTACGCTCACGCCCTCCAGGTAGGAGAACTCCGCCTCGACGGCGGGAGCAGCCTCCCTCGTCACCGTCTCGCCGTCACTGCGGACGACCATGACCTTGTCGCCGTCACCGCCGACGGCCACGACACCGCCGGTGCCGTCCGGGGTGATCGAGGGCAGTGACTGTTTCTCCGCCGGGACTTCGAGCTGGTTCCAGGTCTTGCCGTCACCGACCACCATCAGCGGCTTGCCGTCGAACGGGGTACTGCCGGGGAGCACCGTTCCGGACAGCCAGATCCGGCCGTCCTCGGTGAAGGCGATGTCCTGAGGGAGCGCTTCGGCGATCGGCAGGTCACGTGTCGACCATTCCTTGCCGTTCCAGTGCAGCAGCAGCGGCGACATGACCTCTTTCGCGTCGAAGGTCGCGCCGAGCGCCCACACGTCGTCGGCCGCGCGGGCCCGCACCGCCGAGAGCCCGGCGTCCACGGCGCCCTCGGGCAACGGAACATCCATGAATGACCATTCGGTCCCGTCCCAGTGCTGCAGGATCGGCGTGGTCCCCTCCGGGTACATGGGACCGGTGCTGCCTCCCACCGCCCACACATCGTCGGCGGCGACGCCGTGCACCGAGCCGAGTCGCGGTCTCGAATCGTCGGGGAGCTCGAGTTGCGGGCTCGGCACGGCCTCCCACGCCTTCCCGTCCCACCGGGCGGTGAGTGTGGACTTGTCGTCGGCGGCTCCCACCGCCCACACGTCCTCACCGACGGACGAGACATCGGACAGGCTCGACCCTTCCGGGGCCTTGGAGTCTTCCCACTCCTTTCCGTTCCAGTGCAGCGCGACGGCCTTGTCGGGGTGGTATGTCTCACCGACGGCCCACACGTCGTTCTCGGCGATCGCGTGGACGTCGGACAGCGAGTACTTTTCGCCCAGGTCGGGGGTTTTGGTGAGTGTCCATTCCAGAGCGGCGGCCTCGGCCATCGCGGAACTGGCGAACACCGCGCCGATCGCGACGGCGGCGACGGCCGGGATCGGCAGCAGCAGATAGCGTCGGCGTTGTTTCGCGGACAGCTTCATACGGAGCTTCCTTTCACAAGGGGGTTCACGCGCGGGTTCGCGCGGTCAGGGTTCGCTGCGGAGGCAACGAGTTCAGGAGACGGGCACGTCGGGTATCGCTTCGGCGATCCGCAGCAGCTCGGTGATGCTCAAGGACGGGTCGATGGGCTTCGGGGTGGTGAGGGTCATGGAGACCTTCACCGCCGTCCCGTCGTCGCGGTACAGGACGACGGAGTTGGTGGTCCAGACTTCGGAGATCCGGTTTCCGTCCTCTTCGTAATGGGTCACGGTTCGCTTCACGGCCACGGCGTCCCGCTTCGGGGCGGCATCGGGGTGCGAGCAGGAGAATTCGGTTTCCACCAACTGGTTCTCGAAGTCCTTCGCCTTGTAGTCCTCACAGCCTTCGACGAGGAACTCCGGCCGCGGCGGCAGCTCGGGATCGCCGGAGACGTCCGCGGTTCCGGGCTTGTAGCCGTCCTTGGGATAGACGACGACGGCGAGTGACTCGTCGAAGTCGGACGCGTCGGTGTCGAACGGGACGCCGTCGAACTTCGGGTTCGGCGTGAACGTGTACACCGGTTGCTCGTGCACCTTCTTCGAGCCGTCGACCTCGGGTCCCCCTTCGTATTCCCCGACCGTTTCGACCGCCGTCCACAGTTGCCGTTGGAGGCGCACGACGATCGGATCGGATCCCTCGGGAATCTTGCCGAGTCGCAGCTGGGGGTGGTGCTCGTCCAGGTGGTCCCACAGGTCGGCCGTGATCTTCTGGGTGGCCTTGGTCTTGGTGCTGGAATACGTGTCCGGAAACCAGGTGTACTGCTTCCCGTCGTCGAGTTTCGGCAACGGGAGGCTCGGCGTCCGGCTCCCGGCCGGGACATCGGTGCCCGCGTGCGGAAACAGGGTCAGCGAGGCCAGCAGCGCGGCGGCCAGCAACACGACCGCGGTGACGCCGCCGCCCAGCCTGCGGCGCCGGATGGACTGCTCCGCCTGGGCCTCCAGCTCGTGGCTGTCCCACGAGGTCGACGGCAGTCGGTTGGGGAGCGTCTTGGACAGCGTCCAGCGAATGTCGGGGCTCATGACACCGCCTCCTCGGTGATCTCGCCGACGGTCTCGGTCAGCAGCAGCCGCAGCGTCTGCAAGCCGCGGACCGTCTGGCTCTTCACGGTGTGAACCGAACAGTTCATGATGGCGGCGGTCTGCTCCACCGACTGGTCCTCCCAGTAGCGCAGTATCAGGGTGGTGCGGCGTTTGACGGGCAGCTGACTCAGTGCGTCCATGATCGCCATCCGTTCGGTGCCGTCGTCGTCGTTGTAGGCGGTCTCGGGCAACCGTTCGCGGGGCCGCTCCCGCCGGAACCAGCTCTTGCGGTGGTCGTCGATCAGCGCGTTGACGACGATCCGGCGGGTGTAGGCGTCCAGCGAGTGGCGTCTGGCCCGCGACCAGGCCTTGTACAGCTTGACGAACGCCTCCTGCACCGCGTCCTCGGCGCGATGCCAGTCGCCGCACGACAGATACGCGAACCGGCGCATGGCGTCGGTCCGCGCGGCCACGTACTCGTGGTATTCCGCTCTCGCCTCGGGCCGCATCGCTCTCCTCGGTGTCTGTCGCACCCGGGTATACGAGTGTGCTCCCGCCGCAGGAACGCCCGGCGTCCGAAAAAAGTTCGGCGAACGCGGAACCCCTCGCTCGGACTACGCGGTGCGGGGCGACTTGACGGCGCGGCGCCGGACGCGGCTGGCGACGGCGAGCACGATCGGCGCGGCGAGCCAGCACAGGTACGCGAGGGTGCTTCCGGTCAGGAACACGACGGGAACGGACAGCGCGAACACGGTGGCCAGGCAGATGCTGCGCACCAGGCTCTGGGCGAACTCGCGCGGCGGGTCCTCGGTGCGGTGCAGGTGTTCGCGTCGGATCTCCCGGATGATCAGCGCGAACGAGGCCGACGCCAGGACCTGCACGATCGCGTACAGGCTGAACCGGGGCGGGAGGGCGCCCTCGGCGGTGATCACCCGGGTCGCGAACGGCATCAGGACCTGCATGAACAGCCAGACCAGGGTAAGGCTGACCAGGCGGTTGCTCAGCGAGTGGACGTGTCGGAAGATCTCGTGGTGGGCGCGCCAGTGGGCGGCGATCACGACGAAGCCGAGTCCGAAGGCCAGGTACTCACTGCTGTGGGCCGACGCCGAACGGAGCATGGCGTCGGTGGTGTCGCCGGTGGGAACGGGGAGTTCCAGCGCCAGCAAGGTGAGCGCGATCGCGATCACCGCGTCGACGAACATGGACAGCCGCTCGGCGGCGGCCGTGCGGGTCCCGTCGGTCTGGTCGGAGAAGGTGGTCATGCTTCCATTCTTACCTAGTTAATATTAACCAGTCAACACTCTGGTAGGATCGTGACGTGGATGACGGACTCGCCGACCTGCTGCACCGCGTGGTCACGCTGCTGGGCGACGCCGCCCGGCGGCGCACCGACGACCGTGACGGCTTGACCTACAGCCAGATCCGGCTCCTGGGCGCGCTGGAGGAGATCGAGCCGACCACCCAGCATCGGCTCGCGCAGGCGTTGTCGGTGTCCGACCCGGCGATCAGCCGGGCGCTGCGGCCGCTCGAAGCCGACGGTCTGGTGCGGATCACCGTCGACCCCGCGCACGCCCGGCGGCGGCTGGTCCGGCTCAACCAGGACGGCCGCGATGCCTTCCACGCCGCCGGAAAGCCGCTGTACGACGAGTTCCGCGCGGCGCTCGTCGCGGCAGGTTTCCCCTACGAGCGCTACCTCGCCGACACCCACCGGCTCGCCGAACTCCTCGCGTCCGACGAAACCGCCCGGCGAAAGGCGCGATGACGGCGGCTCGCATCGAGGTAACTGGCCCGAAATGGTGGGGGATTCCCTACTTACTTCCTACGGTTCCGTAGGTTACGGTTGCGTCGGTAACCGGAAGTGATCTTCAACCAAGGCCATTTCTCCCGTCCCTACCTGCGAGGACGCCATGACGACCTTCACTGGCACCGA
The DNA here is from genome assembly GCF_000024545.1 of Stackebrandtia nassauensis DSM 44728. Lineage (GTDB taxonomy): Bacteria > Actinomycetota > Actinomycetes > Mycobacteriales > Micromonosporaceae > Stackebrandtia > Stackebrandtia nassauensis. The sequence continues at coordinate 986,279 of NC_013947.1, read as the reverse complement.
ATCCGGAAAGACAGCTCCCGTCGGGGAGCGAACTGCCCCGGAACCCAAACCCCTCACCGTCGGCAAACAGAGCACGGGCACCCTGATGGGGTTGTGGTTCGTCGTTCTGGGGCCGTTCGTGGCGCTGGCCGTCGCGATCCCGCTGCTGTGGGGCTGGGGCGTCTCCTGGATCGACCTGGCCATCGCGGTCGTCATGTACAACGTCTCCGGCTTCGGCGTCACCGTCGGTTTCCACCGCTACTTCACCCACGGCGGGTTCCGCGCCAAGCGCTGGATGCGGGTCACGCTGGCCGTCGCGGGTTCACTGTCCGCCGAGGGCTCGGTGATCCAGTGGGTCGCCGACCACCGCCGCCACCACGCCTTCTCCGACAAGGAGGGCGACCCGCACTCGCCGTGGCGCTACGGCACCAGCTTCGGCGCCCTGATGAAGGGCATGTGGCACGCTCACGTCGGCTGGATGTTCAAGCGCGACATGACCAACCCGGAGCGCTTCACCCCCGACCTGCTGGCCGACAAGGACATCCGCCGCGTCGACAACATGTTCGGCCTGCTGTTCGCCACCACGCTGCTGGCCCCGGCCATCGTCGGCGGTCTGGTCACCTGGTCCTGGCAGGGCGCGCTGACCGCGTTCCTGTGGGGCAGCCTGGTCCGGATCGGCTTCCTGCACCACGTCACCTGGTCCATCAACTCGGTGTGCCACGTGTGGGGTGAACGCCCCTTCGCCACCCGGGACGGCGACAAGGCCGCGAACTTCTGGCCGCTGGCCCTGCTGTCCATGGGCGAGTCCTGGCACAACCTGCACCACTCCGACCCGACCTGCGCCCGCCACGGCGTGATGCGCGGTCAGATCGACACCTCGGCCCGCCTGATCTGGATCTTCGAGAAGTTCGGCTGGGTCGACGAGGTCCGGTGGCCGAAACGTCAGCGGCTCGAGAAGAAGATGTCGGGAAAGTACGACAGACTACGAGCGTGAACGACAGCAGCAGCAAGCCCGTCGCCCGCCGGGTCAGGATGTCCTCAGCGCAACGCCGAGAACAGCTGATCATGGTGGCGCGGCGGGCTTTCGCCGAACGCGGCTTCGACGGCACCAGCGTCGAGGAGATCGCCGCGCGCGCCAAGGTTTCCAAACCGGTGGTCTACGAGCACTTCGGCGGCAAGGAGGGCATGTACGCCGTGGTCGTCGACCGCGAGGTGCGGGCCCTGCTCGACCGCATCACCAAGGCCCTGACCGGCGGCCACCCCCGCGAGCTCGTCGAGCAGGCCGCGCTGGCGCTGCTGGACTACATCGAGGGTGACACCGACGGGTTCCGGGTGCTGGTGCGGGACTCGCCGGTCATGTCGGGTTCGGGGAACTTCTCCAGCGTTTTCAACGATGTAGCCCACCAGGTCGAGGGCATCCTCGGCAAGCAGTTCAAGGAACGCGGTTTCGACCCCAAGCTCGCCGAGCTGTACGCCCAGGCTCTGGTCGGGATGGTGGGGCTGGTGGGCCGGTGGTGGTTGGAGGTCCGCAAGCCGAAGAAGGAGGCGGTGGCCGCGCACCTGGTCAACCTCGCCTGGAACGGCCTGCACAACCTGGAGACCAAACCGAAACTGGGGCAGCGCCCGAAGCAGGACTAGTCCCCCGGCTCGGGGGCCAGCAGCTGTTTGACCAGTATCGACAGCCGTTTGTTGGCGTCCTGGGGCGGCAGCCTGCCGCTGCGGTCCAGGACGGCCACGCCGTGGATGGCGCTCCAGCCGACCTCGGTGAACACCATCGGGTCACGGCTGCCCGCCAGCGGCGAGAAGACCGCGTACAACTCGGCGAAGGCGTCCTTGAGCGGTTGCGGGGCCTCGGGCCCGAAGGGCAGGTCGCTGGGCAGCGTGAACATGGCGTCGAAGGTCGCCGGGTGCTCGCGGCCGAAGTCCATGTACGCGTCGGCGACGGCGGTCAGGGCGGTGTCCGGCCGACGGGCCCGGGTGCGCGCCTCCCGCATCAGCACGGCCAGTTCCGCGCACCCCTCCAGGATGACGGCGTCCATGATGGCGCGTTTGCCCTTGAAGTGGCTGTACAGCACCGGCTGGCTGTACTCGATGCGTTCCGACAGCTTGCGGGTGGTGACCGCGTCCCAGCCGTCGGCCTCGGCGAGTTCGCGGGCCGTGGTGATGATCAGCTGGTGCCGTTGCGCGCGTTCGCGTTCCTTGCGGGTTTGAGTGCTCACGAACACATCCTAGCACTGCTAGACATTCGAGCAATGCTCGTGTTAATGTCTGCCACAGAAGCTAGCAACGCTAGAAAATCTACTACCCCTAGGATTCGTCGTGACCCTCCGCCGCATCGCCACCGTCCTCACCCTTCTCGTCGCCGCCTTCCTCATCTACATGGGCATCGGCTTCCTGATCGACCCGCTCGGCAACGCCGCCGGTTTCGGCCTGCCCGAGGCCAGCTGGCCCGGCGCCGACGCGTCCGCCTTCCTGAACGTCAAGGGGGGCCGCGACATCGGCATCGGCCTCACCGTCCTGGCCCTGGTGTTCGCCCGCCAGCCCAAGGCCACCGGCCTGGCCCTGCTAGCCATGGCCGTGATGCCGGTCTTCGACGCCGGCATCGTGCTGTCCTACGGCGGCAGCCTGGCCGCCGCCCTCGGCATCCACATCTCCGCCGCCGTCATCGTCGCGGCCTCCGGTGTCCTGCAACTGTTCGCCGCCAAGCGGCAGCAGCGCTGACGCCCACACACGAAAACGGCGCCGCCGGTGGTTCCCCACCGGCGGCGCCGTCGCGCCCTCAAGTCTCGCTACGTACTAGTGGTCGGTGACCGTCTGCCCGTGACGGTGCGCCTCGGCGGCGGCCTCCCGCTCGGACGAACCCACCCGGCCGTACAGACCGGCGGTGAACATGATCAGGCCCAGAATCATCGAGGCGATGCAGGTCGCCATCGTGAAGCCCAGGTAGTTGAGGTCGGTGTGCAGCAGCGCCATCATCGCCATGCTCGCCAGCAGGAACACCGATCCCGCCAGCAGGTTCACGTAGAAGTCGACGTTGCGTCCGACGATGACCGCCAGCACCACGACCGCGCCGACCACGATCGACAGGATGGAGAACGCCGGGTTGGCGTCCAGCCACAGCACCCGGGGCAGATCGGCGTCATTGGGTTGGGCGAAGGTCTCCAGGCCCTTTGACTTCACGTAGCCGAGGATGCCGAACACCAGGATGTAGACCCCGGTCAGAAACGCGAGCACTCGGTACAGCGGGCGCAGGTGGTGATTGATTGGTAGATGATCCACGCCGACGATTGTCGCCGATGGCATAGATCGCCGAGCAGCGGATGGGTGGTTACGTGTCGGCCGTCCAACAACCGGGCGGCACCCGGGTGTACAGCTCGCACAGGAACTGCAGCTTGGGCGCCACGATCTCGGGCGGACCCATGATCCCCGAGTTCGACATCAACAACAGCACGCCCTCGAACCGGAACGGGTTCGCCGCGGCGACCGGATGCTCCAGCAACCACGACGTCGTCGCGGGTCCCAGCACCCGACGCGCGAACTCCTTGTCCGACGTATCAACCTGAAACCGCCGATCGAACCCGTCGTGCCCGAACCGGGTTCCGCCGAAACCGAACAGCCGCCGGACCGGCCGCAGCGCGGTGGCCGGACTGATCGACAACAGCGGGCACACCACGGGCAACTCCACGGCCAGCGTGTGCGAGTCCATGCTGGGTATCGGCCCCGAGATCCGGTCGCTGACGGACACGTTGAAGCACAGCACCGGGAACCCGCGCCAGTCACCTTTGAAGACACCCCAGTGCTCGTAGACCAGGTACTGCGACGTGCTGGCCGCGTGCGGCGTCGCCATTGACTGCGGAAACGTCTCCTCCTGCTCCGGTTGGTGCAGCCCGTCCGGCACGGTCCACTGTTCGTCACCGGACGCGTAGGGGTTCGTCACACAACCGACGATAGCCAGCCGCCGCCACTCCGTCGCCTCCTCAGCCCCCGACCTCGATCGCCTCGACGCACGCAAGCGACTGTCCGGGAATCTGCGAAGGCCTGATCGCCTAGGCCCGCAGTCGGGACGCGATGTCGGCCAGGAACGCGAACTGGAGGGACAGGTGCCCGACGTTCAGGTGGCCGGGATACCAGACCATCACCCAGCCGTACTCGAACCGCACCGCCGAGTTGCGAAAACGCGGGTCCTGGCTGATCCACGCGGTGGCTTCGGGACGCAGTACCGACCGGGCCTGGAACTCGTCGCCGGAGCGCACCTTGAACGCCCGGTCGAACTCGACATCGCCGGTGAGCACCCCGAACCCCAGCTTGTCGGCCAATCGTCCGAAGATTCCCTGGGGCGCGATGTCCAGGTGCAGGTTCGGCCCGGCGGCATGCGCGACCGCGGCCACCGCGTAGCGGTGGACCTGTTCCTGCCGTCTGCCTTCGTTGTCCCTGCGGGTCGTCGTGTAGGTGTGGACGAAGGCCCGCGCCCGATGCCCGTGGAAGCCGCCCTCGAAGAAGTTGGAGTTGCGGCCGCTGCTGCGAAACGGCGAGCGAATGGACGCGTCGGGGAGGTTGACGAAGCCCGGGACGTAGTGGAAACCGTTGGCGGCGGCCCACTGCCGACGTTCGGTCTCGCGTTGCTTGGCCTTCTGATGGCTGAACACCGCCATCAGGATCAGAGCCACAATCGCGATGATCAGGAACATCGCCCCGAGCAAACAGATGATCTCCACGCGACCCCAGATTAGCCGCGCCGGTCAGGCGACGGGCATTCGATGGTGGAGCTCGTATAGGAACTCCAGTTTCGGCGGCAGTCCGGACACCGGCCCCAGCGGGCCGGGGATGCTGAGCCTCAGCGCCCGGTCTTTGACATGGAAGGTGCCCACATCGGCGATGGGGTGCTCCAGCAGCCACGCCATGGTCGCCGGCGTGAGGAAGTCCCGGGCGAACCGGGTGTCGTCGGTGCTGACCCGGAACTTCCGGTCGAAGCCGTCGTGTCCGTATGTCTTGTCCCCCATGCCCAGGACCCGCCACAGCGGGCTGAGTGGGCCCTCGTGTCCGATCTGGAGAGTGGGGCGGGGGCCGGGCAGACGCAGCGTCAGCTCGTGGGACAGGGCGTTGACGAGCGCCGTGTCGAAGCTGTCGATCTCGTTGAGCTGGGACATCGACACCGCCAGGCCGCGATGGGCGCCGTCGAACAGGTGGACGCGGTGCAGCACGAGTCTCACGTCCGGCGAGCCCCGTTGGGAGGTGGCGGCGGGGTGGGGAGTGGTTCGGGTGTACGCGTACTGGAACTCGTTGGCGGCGGCCCAATCGGCGTACCGGGCGGCCAGGTGCTGGGCTGTTGTGGCGAAGTTCGGGGGCGGCGAAGGGTCCGTCATGCCCGGACTGTAGCCAGCCGGGTCAAATCGGTGGGGTGGTCAGGCGGAGACGGCGGCGGCGATGTCCTCGGCCACGCCTTGGGCCTGTTCGGCGGTGGCGGCTTCGACCATGACGCGGACGAGGGGTTCGGTTCCGGAGGGGCGCAACAGGATGCGGCCGTCGTCGCCGAGGACCGCTTCGTGGTCGGCGACTCGTTGGCGGACGATGGGGCTGTTGACTATGGACTTGTCGGTGACCGGGACGTTGATGAGGACCTGGGGGGCGTGGCGCATGATCGTGGCGAGTTCGGCGAGGGGTTTGCCGGTGGCCGCGAGCCGGGCCATGAGTTGCAGGGCCGTGAGGAGGCCGTCGCCGGTGGTCGCGTGGGCGGGGAGGACTATGTGTCCACTTTGTTCGCCGCCGAGGCTGTGGGAGCCGCGGCCGAGTTCTTCCAGGACGTAGCGGTCGCCGACGGCGGTGGTGAGGAGGTCGATGTCGTTGTCGCGCATGGCCTGGTGCAGACCGAGGTTGCTCATGACCGTGGCCACCAGGGTGTTGTTGGCCAGAGTTCCGGCTTCTTTCATCGCCACCGCGAGGATGGCCATGATCTGGTCGCCGTCGACGTCGGAGCCGTCGGCGGCCACCGCCAGGCAGCGGTCGGCGTCGCCGTCGTGGGCGATGCCCAGGTCGGCGCCGTGTTCGGCCACGGCGGCGCGGACCACGTCGAGGTGGGTGGAGCCGCAGCCGTCGTTGATGTTGTGGCCGTCGGGTTCGGCGCAGATCGCGGTGACCGTGGCGCCCGCGCGGCGGTAGACCTCGGGGGCGACGTGGGAGGCGGCGCCGTTGGCGCAGTCGACGACGATGTGGACGCCGTCGAGGCGGTGCGGCAGGGAGGACAGCAGGTGTTCGATGTACCGGTCGGCGCCGTCGGTCAGGTCGGTGACGCGGCCGATCCCGGCGCCGGTGGGGCGGGCGGGGGTGCCGGTCATGGCCGCTTCGACAGCGTTCTCGGTGTCGTCGGACAGCTTCTCGCCACCGGCGGCGAACAGTTTGACGCCGTTGTCGGGCATCGGGTTGTGGCTGGCGGACAGCATGATCCCGAAGGCGGCTCCGGTGGCGCCGATGAGGTAGGCGACGGCGGGGGTCGGCAGCACGCCGACCCGGACCACGTCGGCGCCGACGCTCGTCAGCCCCGCGCACACGGCGGCCTCCAGCATCTCGCCGGACGCGCGCGGGTCCCGGCCGACCACGACGGTCGCGGGGGTGCCGGGTCTGGCGAGCACCCCGACGGCGGCCTGCGCGATGGACATCGCCAGTTCCGGCGTGAGGTCGGCGTTGGCCAGTCCTCGCACCCCGTCGGTGCCGAACAGTCGTCCCACAGAAGGTTCCCTTCAACAAGCGCGGATACGGAAATCGGGGCCAAGAGCGATAAAGCTCCTGGCCCCGATGAAGCTGATTAACGCTTGGAGTACTGCGGCGCCTTGCGGGCCTTCTTCAGACCGTACTTCTTGCTTTCCTTCTCACGCGGGTCACGGGTGAGGTAGCCGGCGCGCTTCAGCGGGCCGCGCGACTCGGGCTCGAGCTCGATCAGGGCCCGGGCGATGCCCAGACGCAGCGCACCGGCCTGGCCGGTGACGCCGCCGCCCTTGAGGTTCGCGATGACGTCGTAGGTCTCGCTGCGCTCGGTGGTGACCAGCGGTTCGGCGACGATCTGCTGGTGGACCTTGCTGGGGAAGTAACCCTCGAGAGTCTTCCCGTTGAGGATGAACTTGCCGGTGCCGGGCACCAGGCGGGTGCGGACGATGGCGCGCTTGCGGCGTCCGACGGTCTGCACCGGGCGGTCGACCGGGATCGCCGGGGCGACCGGAGGCGCGGCGGGCACGGAGGTGGGAGCCGGAACGGCTGGTGTCATTTCGCTCATATCTCGTTTTTCCTTTTCCGCCCGCGCCCTACTGCGCGATCTGCTTGATCTCGAACGGCTGTGGCTGCTGGGCGGCGTGTGGGTGCTCAGTACCCGCGTACACCTTCAGCTTGGTCAACATTTTGCGGCCGAGCTTGTTGTGCGGCAGCATGCCCTTGACGGCCAGCTGGATCGCGCGCTCGGGCTTGGTGTCCAGCAACGTCGAGTACGGGGTCTTCTTCAGACCGCCCGGGTAACCGGAGTGCCGGTAGGCGATCTTCTGCTCCCGCTTGTTGCCGGTCAGCACGATCTTCTCGGCGTTGACGACGATGACGAAGTCACCGGTGTCGACGTGCGGCGCGTAGATCGGCTTGTGCTTGCCGCGCAGCAGCTGCGCGACCTGGCTGGCAAGTCGGCCGAGCACCTGGTCATCGGCGTCGACGACGTGCCACTGGCGCTCAATGTCGCCTGGCTTTGGGCTGAACGTACCCACGGTTTTTTCCTTAGTTGTCGGTCTGGAAACGAACACCGGAGATTTCCGGCGCCGCCTGAATGCCGAAGCGTGAACGTCTCGTCATTCGATGGTCAGCTCGCCGGGCACACGAAGGCCCCGCGGCTCGCACAACAGCTGGTGAGTCTACTCGGTGTCCGTGAGTACGCCCAACGCGGCCACCGGGTGTGATCCAGTCGGCGTCTGTTCACAACCTCGGGTCCACCGGTTCGGACTCCAGCGCCAGCACACCGAAGACGGCCTCGTGCACCCGCCACAGCGCCTCCCCGGCGGCGAGCCGGTCCAGCGCCTCGACGCCGAGCGCGTACTCGCGCAGCGCCAGGGAGCGCTTGCGGCCCAGGAACCGGCCGCGCAGTCGCTCGAGGTTGGCCGGTTCGGTGTAGTCGGGGCCGTAGATGATGCGCAGGTACTCGCGGCCGCGCACCTTCACTCCCGGCTGGACCAGGCCCTTGTCGGTGCGCAGCACCGACTCGACGGGCTTGACGACCATGCCCTCTCCCCCGGCGTCGGTCATGGCGGTCCACCAGTCGACGGCCTCGGCGACCGAGGCGTCGTCTGCCGGATCGACGTACACGTGCCGGGTGGCCATCAGCGTGCCGGTGGAGTCGGCGGCGGCCAGCGCCGTGATCGCGTCCAGGTGCCAGTCGTGCGGACGGCGGGCCAGGTTGTGCCCCTCGGCGGCCAGGATCTGGAACGGCGCGAGCTTCACGCCGGTCAGGCCGTCGACGTCCCAGCAGTACCTGGCATAAGCGTCCCGGAAGGCGGTAGCATTGGAAGTACGGGTGTCGTTACGGGACAACAGATCCGCCACATCCAGGCCCCGGTCCGCGGCGGCGCGCAGCGCCTTCGCGGCGGCGGGAAGACTCACCCGGGCGGCCGCGCCGACGGCGGCGTACTGGTCCCGGATCAGTTCCCTCGCCTTGGCCGACCACGGCATCAGCTCGGCGTCGAGCACGAACCAGTCACTTTCCAGCTTGGACCACAGCTCGCTCGCGTCGGCGGCGGCGCGGATCCGGTCCAGCAGTCCGGTGGTCAGCGCGTCGTCGTTGAAGAAGCCGCGGCCGGTGCGGGTGAACACGGCGCCGCACCCGCCGTCGTCGACGCCGAACCGGGCCGCCGCGGTCGCGGCGTCGCGGCACACGACCGCCACGGCCCGCGAACCCATGTGCTTCTCCTGGCACACCACCTTGGTGGCCCCGGCGGCGCGGAAGTAGCCGAAGGCCTCGGCCGGGTGCTCCAGCATGCCGTCGACGCCGGAGGTCTCGGACGGGGACATGGTGGGCGGCAGGTACACAAGCCACCTCGGGTCGACGGCGAACCGGCTGGCGACCTCCAGCGCGGCGGCCGAGTTCTCCTCCCGGATCTTGACCCGGCCGTGCAGGCCGGTCTCGATGACACGGGTACCGCCGACGTCGGTGTAGTCGAGTGTCGCCGCGTCCCGGACCGGAGTCTGCGGGACCAGCGGCCGGACCGGTTCGTACCAGGTCTTCTCGGCGTCGACCGCCACGATCTCGCGTTCGGGGTACCGCAGTGCCGTCAGCTGTCCGCCGAAGACGACGCCGGTGTCCAGGCAGATGGTGTTGTTGACCCATTCGGCGCTGGGCACCGGTGTGTGTCCATACACGACCGTCGCCTTGCCGCGGTACTCCTTGGCCCACGGGTAGCGCACCGGCAGCCCGTACTCGTCGGTCTCGCCGGTGGTGTCGCCGTACAGCGCGAACGAACGCACCTTGCCGGAGGCACGGCCGTGGTAGCTCTCCTTGAGCCCGGCGTGCGCGACGACCAGACGGCCGCCGTCCAGCCGGTAGTGGCTGATGAGACCGTCCATGAACGACTTGACGTCGGCGTTGAACTCCTCGGACTCGCCCTGAAGCTGCTCAAGGGACTCGGCCAGACCGTGCGCGATCCGCACCTTGCGGCCGTTGAGCGCCCGCACGAGTTTGACCTCGTGGTTGCCCGCCACGCACAGCGCCCGGCCACTGTCGACCATGCCCATGGCCAGCCGCAGCACCCCCGGCGTGTCGGGGCCCCGGTCGACGAGGTCACCGACGAACACGACGGTGCGGCCCGACGGGTGCGCGGCGTTGACGGCGCGGCCCACAGCGTCGCGTTCGAGCTCGTAGCCCAAAGTGGTCAGCAGCGTCTCCAGTTCGGAGCGGCAGCCGTGCACGTCGCCGATGATGTCGAAGGGGCCGGTCAGGTGGGTCTTGTCGGTCCAGGCCGGTTCGAAGACGAAGCTGGCGTCGTCGATGTCGTCGCCGGACAGCACGTGGACCCTGCGGAAACCCTCCTTGTTGATGCGACGCATGCCGCGCCGCAGTTCCCGGCCCTGGCGGGGAATCACGTGCGGGCCGAAGTCGCGGTCCGGCCGGGAGGCGTTGCGCTCCACGGCGACGGCCTGGTCGACGTCGAGCACGACGGCCTCGGCGAGGACGTGGTGTTGCTTGGCCAGCGCGACCAGCTGCTGCCGGGCCTCGTACTGGACGCTGGTGGCGTCCACGACGGTCAGCAGACCGCGCCGCAGCCGGGTGCCGACGATGTAGTGCAGGACGTCGAAGGCGTCGGGGGTCGCGGCCTGGTCGTTCTCGTCGTCGGCGACCAGGCCCCGGCAGAAGTCGGAGGAGATGATCTGGCTCGGCTTGAAGTGCCGGGCGGCGAAGGTCGACTTGCCGGAGCCGGAGACGCCGACCAGGACGATGAGGGAAAGAGCGGGGACGCGGATCTCAACCACGGGTGAACACTCCCATCTGGGTGGGGCAGCCGGTTTCGGGCTTCTCGTCGCCGACGCCGCTGATGGCGACGGTGTATCCGTAGGACGTGGCCACGTCGGTGGCCCAGTCGCGGAACTCGTCCCGGTTCCATTCGAAGCGGTGGTCGCTGTGCCGCATCCGGCCCGGTTCGAGTTCATAGTGGACGTTGTATTCGACGTTGGGCGTCGTCACGATGACCGTCGCCGGACGCGCCGAGCCGAACACGACCTTCGCCAGCGCCGCCAGCCGGGGCGGGTCGACGTGCTCGATGACCTCCATGAGCACCGCCGCGTCGTAACCGGCGAGCCGGTCATCGGTGTAGGTCAGCGCGGCCTGGAACAGCGACAGCCGCTCGGCCTGCCGATCGCTGAGCCGGTCGAGCTTGAGGTGGCGGGCGGCCAGCTTCAGGGCCAGTGTGGACGCGTCAACGCCCGCGATGCGGGTCAGGTTGCGGTTCTTGACCAGCTCGCTCAGCAGCTTGCCGGAGCCGCAGCCCAGATCGATGACGCTGGACGCGCCGCACTCGGCGACGGCCGCGAGGACGGCGGCGTGCCGCTGCTTGTTGAGCGGGGGCGAGGCGGGTTCGGCTTCGGCAGCTGGGGATTCGCCGTCTGCGGTGGCCTGCGGCTGGTCCGCCGCGCCGTCCGCGGCGGCCTGGCCTTCGGCCTGCGGCCGCTCGGCGGCGTCGGTGGGCCGGTCGCCATCGGCTGCCGACCGCGCCGTGTCGGTCACGGCTACGCCGCTGTCGGCTGCGCTCGCGGGCCGCTCGGCGTCAACCGTTGCCACGTCACCGTCGTCGGTCGCGGGTTCTTCGTCGACGGGGGGTTCGAGCTCGTCGCCGGTTTCGTCCACTTCGGCCAGCCGCGCGAACGCCACCCGCTCCAGGCCCCGCTTGCGGGCCAGGTAGCGGCGGGCGATCAGGCTCCGGCGGGGGTGGTCGGCGAGCCAGTCGCCACCACCGCGCACCAGCTTGTCCACTTCGGCGATGTCGACCCAGTAGTGCTTGGCGTCATCGAGAACCGGCAGCAGCACGTACAGGTGGTTGAGCGCGTCGGCCAACCGCATCGTGCCCGTCAGTCGCAACTGGACGTACCGCGAGTCGCCCCAGTCCGGGAACGACGCGTCCAACGGCACTGGTTCCGCCGACACCGTCCACCCCAACGGTTCGAACAGTTCGGCGGCCAGCTGTGGGCCGCCCCGGCACGGGACGGCGGCGGCGAAGATCTCCAGCGGGATCGCCGACGCGGCCAGTTCCGGCCGGGAGTCGCAGCGTCCATTGCGGGCGGTCGAGTAGACGTCGCCCAGCGCCACCGCCAACAGCGAGGAGGCCGCGTAGGGCCGGTCGTTGACGTACTGGCCCAGCGAGAAGTCGGGCGCGTTCTTGCCGCGTGAGCGGGTCAGTTTGACGGGATCGACCTCCAGCAGCAGCGCGGCCGTGCAGCGTTTCTCGGTGGCCTCCGGGTAGAACACCGTCGCGGTGCCGAAGGACTGGCTGAACGGTCGCACCCGGTCGGGATGCTTGTACAGCAGGTAACCGAGGTCGGTGGCCGGTTCGTGGGTGGTCGAGATCGTCAGAAGCACTTGGGAATTGTGCCCGCTGTGGCGCCTTTGGTCGAACTCTTTCGCGTGGGTGCCATTTGTGCGCGCGAGCGCGTAGCCTAACGCGAATCCCCAAGGAGTTTATTCATGAAATCTCAGCAGCCGAAACGAAACTGGATCGTGGGAACGGTGGCCGTGGTCGCCGCGTGTGCCGTGGCGGTCGTCGTCGCCGTCTTCTACTTCAGCGGTGGATTGTTCAGCGGTGAACCGCCGGTGATCGAGGACTGCGCCGACATGGACACCGCGCCGAAACCGTCGGACGAATACCAATCCGAGGAACTCGGGCTCGAATCCGCCGACGACGCCGAGGAAACCCCCAAGGGCGTCAGCGCCGACGGGCGGTACACGGTCGGTGTCCGCGACGGGATGGACGCCCCCGAGGACACCACCGTCATGCTGCGCCACGACGGCCAGGACGTCGACACCTCCGATGTCATCCCCGGTGGTGACTACGCGACGGCCTTCGGCGTCAACAGTTCCGGCGACGTGATCGGTGGGTTCGAGAAGTCGAAGGTCGGCGGCTGGGTTTTTCGCGACGAGAAGTTCGTCGAACTGAAGGGCCCCGACGGCTCCCGCGACGTCGAACCCCGGGCCATCGCCGACGACGGCACCATCGTCGGTTACTTCGGCGCGACCTACCCCACCCGCGTCCCGGTGATGTGGGAGCCGGGAGAGGTGAAGGCGACGGAGCTGCCCATCGACGACGGCCTGCACGGCAAGGCGATCGGCATCTCCTCGACCGGGACCATCATCGGGAACGTCTACGACGGGAAGCACCCCGAGAAGAGCGAGTCGACCTACGCCTGGGTGTGGGACACCGACGGCAACGGTCGCAAACTGTCCGAACTGGTCGACTTCCCGTCCGGGAAGAAGCACGAGGAATCGTGGGCGTTCGACATCGCCTGCGACTGGGTCGTCGCCGACACCGGATCGGACTTCGTCAAGGTGAAGCTCACCACCGGCGAGGTCGAGGTCGTCAAGGGCATCGACGAGAGCTGGGACGACGCGTGGGACTACCAGAAGACCGCCGTCGACGGCCACGGCCGGGTCTTCGGCACCGAGAAGACTGAAGACGAGGACGCGTCGGCGGGGATCTTCGACGACGGGTTCACGCCGTTGCCGGGACTTGAGGCCAAGAAGTCGGACGAGGAGAGCAACAGCATCATCGACATGTCCCAGGACGGCTGTGTCGGCCTCGGCAGGCGGACATCCATCGGCCAACCTGTTTGGCTGACCTGCCACAACTGATGCCGCGTCCCGGCGCCGGTTTCGGTTAGGTTTGACGCCGAGGAGGAAGGCCGCATGGGATTGGTTATGTCGTTTACCCGGGTGACGCCGGAAGAGCTGGAACGGGCGGTGGCCGACCCGGTGTGGGCGGGGAAGCTGATGGACTTCCTGGGGGCCTTGGACAGTCCGGACCAGCCCGACGGGTACCTGGACAAGAGCTGGGACGGTTTGCAGTACCTGCTGGACAAGGCGGGGGTCTCGGTGGGGCTCCAGGAGGACGGCATTCCGATCAATGAGGACAACACCTTCGCCGGGTGGCGGGCCGACGCGGTGAAGCGGGCCTCGGAGCTGCTCAAGGCGACGCCGTTCGAGGACCTGGCGGGCTATTTCGACCCGACCGAGATGACCGAGCGGGAGGTCTACCCGTCGTTCTGGGACGCGGACGACCTGGAGTACCTGCGCGGCTCCTACGAGACCCTGGTGGAGTTCTTCAAGGTCACGGCGGCCTCGAAGTCGGGGGCGATCCGCTCCTTCGGTTAGCCGGAGTCAGGAGCGCTGCGGCGGGACCGCGGAGTTGATGACGTCCCAGACGAACTTGATCGTCTCGGCGTCGGCGTCCTGCACCAGGACCCGGGCGCCGCTGGCGGCGGTGAACGATACCTGCGGGCACGTGCTGCGGGACCGGGTGGCGCGAAAGGCGACGATCGCCATCACCAGGGCTCCCAGCTGCGTGACGGTGTTGATCACCGCCCGGATGATATCCGGGGGTCTGCCGTCCTCGTGCGGTTCCGGCTCGATGGCGACCTTGCGCGCCTCAGGGTCGCGCCGCAGCCAGGCCAGCAGCTCGACACCATCACGATCGCCCCCCGCGACCGATATCCGAACCTCAACCACCGGGACCTCCCACCCGAACCCGAAACGTCAACGGCGAGAACGACTCTAATAGTCGCACACCGTAACGTCCACGGCTCGACCCCAGGCACCCGCCGTGGTGGCGACCCGAATCCGGCCGCCACCACGGACAACGCGTCAGTCGACGACCGGCAGGTACACCTTGCCGCCGGCTTCCACGAACTCGCGGGATTTTTCGCTCATTCCCTTGTCCGCGTAAGCTTTCAGGTCGTGCGAGATCCGCATGGAACAGAACTTCGGGCCGCACATGGAACAGAAGTGCGCGGTCTTCGCCGGTTCGGCCGGAAGGGTCTCGTCGTGGTATTCGCGGGCCCGCTGCGGATCCAGCGACAGGTTGAACTGGTCCTCCCACCGGAACTCGAACCGGGCCTTGGACAGCGCGTCGTCCCAGACCTGGGCGCTGGGGTGTCCCTTGGCCAGATCGGCGGCGTGGGCGGCGATCTTGTAGGCGATGACGCCCTCCTTCACGTCGTCGCGGTTGGGCAGGCCGAGGTGTTCCTTCGGGGTGACGTAACACAGCATCGCGGTGCCGAAGGTGCCGATCATGGCCGCGCCGATCGCCGAGGTGATGTGGTCGTAGGCGGGCGCGACGTCGGTCGTGAGTGGACCGAGGGTGTAGAACGGGGCCTCGTGGCACCATTCCTGTTGCAGGTCGACGTTCTCCTTGATCTTGTGGATCGGGACGTGGCCCGGTCCCTCGATCATGACCTGGACGTCGTACTCCCAGGCGATCGTGGTCAGTTCGCCGAGGGTGCGCAGTTCGGCCAGCTGGGCGGCGTCGTTGGCGTCGGCGATGCTGCCCGGCCGCAGGCCGTCGCCCAGTGAGAACGCGACGTCGTAGCGGGCGAAGATCTCGCACAGTTCCCGGAAGTGGGTGTACAGGAAGGTCTCGGTGTGGTGGGCCAGACACCAGGCGGCCATGATGGACCCGCCCCGCGAGACGATGCCGGTGACCCGATCGGCCGCCAGCGGGACGTGCCGCAGCAGCACCCCGGCGTGGACGGTCATGTAGTCGACGCCCTGTTCGGCCTGCTCGATCACGGTGTCGCGGTACAGCTCCCAGGTGAGCTTGACGGGATCGCCGTTGACCTTCTCCAGCGCCTGGTACATCGGGACGGTGCCGATCGGGACCGCGGCGTTGCGGATGATGTGCTCCCGGGTGGCGTGGATGTGTTTGCCGGTGGACAGGTCCATCACCGTGTCGGCGCCCCAGCGGGTGGCCCAGGTGAGTTTCTCGACCTCGTCGGCTATCGAGTCCGAAACGGCGCTGGTGCCGATGTTGGCGTTGATCTTGACGAGGAACTCCTTGCCGATGAGCATCGGCTCGGTCTCGGGGTGGTTGATGTTGGCGGGCAGGATGGCGCGTCCGGCGGCGATCTCGGCGCGCACGAACTCGGGTTCCAGGCCCTCGCGGATCGCCGCGAACTCCATCTCGGGGGTGATGACGCCGTTGCGGGCGTAGTGGAGTTGCGTGACGCGGTCGCCGCCGCCGCGTTCGGCGATCCAGTCGGCGCGCAGTCGCGGCAGACCGTCGGCCGGTTCGCTGCCGGGGCCGGAGGTGTCGTAGAGGCGGACGGGTGGCTCACCGTCGGACAACGCGACCTCGGTGAAGGGGACGCGGATGTCGGGTCGGGAACCGGTGACGTAGACCTTGCTGCGGGCTGACATGAGCTCTCCTCTTATAGGACTGTGGACTTGCGACCGTGATGGTGGTGGACCGGTCCGGGACCGGCTCCCAGCCGCCAGGACGCGGCGGCGGTGAGGGCCTCGGTGAGGTAGCGTTTGGCGCCGCCGACGGCCTGGGCCACCGGGTGGCCGTGGGCGATCCGGGCCGCGATGGCCGACGCGAGGGTGCAGCCGGTGCCGTGCGTGTTGGGAGTGTCGACGCGCGGCGCCGACAGCTCCAGGATCTGGCCCTGGGTCCACAGCACGTCGGTGGCCTTCTCGGGGTCCTTGCCGTGGCCGCCCTTGACGAGCACGGCTTGGGATCCGTACCGGGCCAGCGCCCGGGCGGCCTCGCGCATGTCGTCCAGTCCGGTGATCTCGCCGCCCAGCAGCGCCTGCGCCTCGTGGATGTTGGGGGTGAACACGATGGTGTGCGGGCTCAGCCGTTCCAGGTAGGCCCCGAAGTCGCCGGTGAACAGCTTGTCGCCGCTGGCGGCGACGAGGACGGGGTCGACGACGAGTTCGGGCAGGTCACCGGCCTCGGCCCGTTCGGCCACGATGGACAGGATCGTCTCGTCGGGCAGCAGCCCGGTCTTGACGGCCCGGACGTCGAAATCGGACAGTACCGCGTCCAGTTGCGCCGAAACGGTTTCGGGCGGCACCGGGTGCACGTCGGTGACGCCGAGCGTGTTCTGCGCGGTCACGGAGGTCACGACGCTGGTGCCGTGCACGGCGTGCGCGGCGAAGGTGTGCAGGTCGGCCTGGATGCCCGCTCCGCCACCGGAATCCGAACCGGCGATGGTCAGCGCCGTCGGAGGCTGCGTTGTCACAGTGGTCACGGCCGGGCCATCCTTTCGGCGTGGGCGGCCGGTCCGGGCCTCGCATCGCTGCTCATAGTTCGGCCATCCCTTCGAAGGTGGAGGAGGCTTCGGCGTAGCGGCGGCGGGGTATCCGTCCGGCCCGGTGGGCGAGCCGCCCGGCGATCACGGCCTGCCGCATCGCGGTGGCCATCATGGACGGTTCGGCGGCGCGGGTGACGGAGCTGGCCAACAGGACCGCGTCGCAGCCCAGTTCCATCGCCAGCGCGGCGTCGGAGGCGGTGCCGATACCGGCGTCGCAGATGACGGGGACGTCGACGCGTTCCCGGATCAGCGCGAAGTTGTGCGGGTTGCGGATGCCCAGGCCGGAACCGATGGGCGAACCCAGCGGCATCACGGCGGCGCAGCCGAGTTCGGCCAGCCGGATCGCCAGCACCGGGTCGTCGGGGATGTACGGCAGCACGGTGAAGCCGTCGTCCACCAGCCGCCGCGCGGCGGCGGTCAGTTCCACCGGGTCGGGCAGCAGCGTGTCCTCGTCCCCGATGACCTCCAGTTTCACCCAGTCGGTGTCGAAGGCCTCCCGGGCGAGGTGGGCGGTGCGCACGGCCTGTTCGGCGGTGAAGCACCCGGCGGTGTTGGGCAGCAAGGCCACGCCGCAGTCCTCGACGACGTCGAGGACGGACGGGGCGTCGGCAGAGACCCGGCGCAGCGCGACGGTCACCAGTTCGGTGCCCGAGGCGGTGATGGCGGCCTTGAGCGGGGCGTGCCCGGACGCGCCGCCGGTGCCGAGGATCAGCCGGGACGTGAACCGGCGTCCGGCGATGACGAGATCGTCCACTGTCAACCTCCCTGGGTAGCGGTGAGTACTTCGATGCGGTCACCCTCATGGAGCTTCCGGGTCCACTGTGATCTTGGGACGACCTCGCCGTTGACGGCCACGGCGATGCCGCGTTCGGCTCTGCTGAGGTTGGCGACGGCGTCGGCGACGGTGCTGCCGTTGATGTCGGTGGGTTCACCGTTGAGTTGCACCTTCACGATCGGTCCTTTCGGGTCGATGCGGTTGCGGTGATGCGGAGGCTCGAGGCGCGGCGAGGCCGCGGTCAGGATGCGTCGAAACGCAAGGGGTCGAAGGGTTTCAGCGCCTCCGGGACGGTGCCGGTCGCGATGAGGTCCCCGATGAGTGCGGCCGTGATCGGCGCCAGCAGGATGCCCTGCCGGAAGTGCCCGGTCGCGGCGACGACGCGCGGATCGGCGGTGCGGCCCAGAAGCGGCGCGTTGTCGGGGGTGCCGGGGCGCAGGCCCACGTTCACCTCGGCCAGCTCGTATTCGGCCAGCTCCGGCAGCACCTCGAGGGTGTCGCGCAGCAGCGCGTTGGTGTCGCCCGCCGTGGCGGCGGTGTCGAAGCCACGATCGTCCTGTGTGGCGCCGATGACCACCTCGCCGGAGGCGCGGGGCACGACGTAGACGGTGCGACCGCGCACCCGGGCCCGCACGGTGTAACCGAGCTCGTCGGGGCCGCGCAACCGCACCACCTGGCCGCGCACCGGCCGCACCGGCAGGCCCAGCAGTTTCGCCGACCAGCTGCCCGCGGCCACCACCAGCAGCCCGGCGTCGACCGTCGACGGATCGGTGACCCGCCGGGGAACGAAGTTGACCCCGGCGGCCCGGCAGGCTTCCAGCAGTGCCGCGTGGACCCGGCGGGTGTCGACCTGGTGGTCGGTCGCGGCGAGCAGTCCCTTGGAGACGCTGGGCGACAGCAGCGGGATGTGCTGGCGCGCTTCGGCCGCCGACAGCGGCTGGCAGGCCAGCCCGTAGTCGCGGTACAGCTTCAGCTGCCGGTCCAGTTCGGCGGCGTCGGCGGCGTCCACGCCCACGAAGATCGTCCCGGTGTCCCGGTACGCGTCGGTGATGCCCAGCCCGGCGGCGAATTCCGGCCACAGCTTCGCCGAGGCCAGCGACAGTCGCGACAGCGGCTCCTCGCCGAACTGCGACTCGGTCACCGGCGCCAGCATCCCGGCCGCCACGGTGGACGCGCCGCTGCCGGGTTCGGGGTCGTGGACGGTCACGGTCATGCCCCGCGCCGTCAGTTCCCGGGCGATCGACAGGCCGATGATCCCGGCCCCGGCGATCGCGATGTCCGTAGCCGTCATCACCGGCTCCTTCCTCGTTGGCGGGCTGCTCGCTCCACGACGTCCAGCAGTTCCCGCGTCGCGGCGTAGGGGTCGGGTGCCAGCGAGATCGCGCCGACGACGGCCACGCCGTGGGCGCCCGCCTCGATCAGCTCACCGGCGGTCGCGGCGGTGACGCCACCGATCCCGATGACCGGGATGTCGACGGCCGCGGCGATCCGCCCGATGGCGCCGGGCCCGATCGGTTCCGGCAGGCCGTCCTTGGTCGTGGTGGCGAACGCGGGCCCCGCCCCCAGGTAGCTGGCGCCCGCGCGCCGCAGCGCCCGGGCCGCCTCCGGGTTCCGGCAGGTGCCGCCGATGACCGCCGTCCCACCCAGCACCACCCGCGCGGCGTGCACCGGCAGGTCGTGGGCGCCGACGTGTCCGCCGTCGGCCCCGACCGCCAGGGCCACGTGCAGCCGGTCGTTGACCAGGCAGGTGGCGCCGTACTCGCGGCACAGTTCGACGAGCGTCAACGTCAGGTCGAAGGCTTCCCGATCGGTGTGGTGATCGGCTACCCGGACCTGGAGCACCGGCGCGCCCGCGGCCAGCGCGGCGCGCGCGACGCGCACCGGATCGGCTCCGGGCCGGGTGTCGGTGATGACGTGCAATCGTCCCAAGGGGAGCGATGAATCCAACTCAACCAGGGCTCCTTCCCTGCGCTGGCATTACCCAGATCAGGTTCGACGGTCGGGAGCTACCAAGCTCCCCTCTCAGTCCGGTGCACCGGACTCCCGCGGGTGGGTGGTGATGCGCCGACCATACGTCAGCGTTCCGGCGTTTGGCAAGAGCGTGATTTTTTCGGATCGCCGCGTCGAGGCCATAGGATCGCGACGGAGACGATCACCACAGCAGGAGGTCCGGATGGCGGAACCACGTCGCGCGGCGGGCACGCTCGTCAAGGTCGGGGAGCTGCCCGTAGCGCTGTGGCCCGAACACGCTCACCAGGCGTTTCGGATCCACTACCAGGGCATGGGATACCGGGGCCGCCCCCGGCTCATCTCCGGTTCGGTCTTCATTCCCGCCGGTGCCGCCCCGGCCACCGGCTGGCCGGTCGTGGGCTACGCCCACGGCACCTGCGGTCTGGCCGACAAGACCGCGCCCTCCCGGACCGGGTTCTTCCGGCTGGAGCGCGAGTTCCTGTCCGGCTGGCTGCGCGCGGGTTTCGCGGTGGCGGCCACCGACTACGAAGGGCTCGGCACCCCCGGCCCGCACCCGTACCTCGACGGGGTGGCGGCGGCCGACGACATTGTGGACGCGGTGCGAGCCGCCCGGCAACTCGACGCCCCTGTGGACGATCAGTGGTTCGCGGTCGGCTACTCCCAGGGTGGCCACGCCGCGCTGCACGCCGCCGCCATGGCCACCCAGTACGCCCCCGAGCTGCGCTTCAACGGCACCGCCGCCTTGGCCCCGGTTTCGTATCTGCGCGAACAGGTCGACGCCAAGACCGCGCTGGCGGACGGTCCTGTCTCGGCGATCCTGCCGTTCATCCTGGTGGGCCTGCGGGCCAAGCACCCCCACTTCGACTGCCGGGACCACCTGGACGACATGGGCGACGAACTCGCCGACCTCGCCGAACGCGGCAGCCTGGTGGAACTGTTCAAGGCCACCAAGGGTTTGACGAACGACGACCTGGGTGCCACCGACATCGACTCCGTCCCGGCGCTGGCCGAAGCGCTGGCCACCCACGAGATCCCCATCGCCGCGCTGGACCGGCCGCTGTTCATCGGACAGGGCGACGCGGACGTGTCGATCCGTCCACATCTGACCCGCCGTCTGGCCACGGAACTGGAGACGGCGGGTACGACCATCCACTATCGGCGGTACGACACGGCCGACCACGCGTCCATCCTGGAGCACGCGCTGGACGACGCGGTGGCGTGGACGAACACCGTCACACGTTGACGGCCAGCGCGGTGCTGTAGGGCCGCAACGGATCGCTCAGGGCGCCGTGCAGGGTCCCGGCCTTGTTCGGGGTGCCCGACAAGGTCAGGATGTACTGCGCCCGGACCTCGACGCGCACCGTCGTGGAGCACTTCGGATCCTTCGACAGGGTCAGCTCCACCCAGCGGCTGATCTTCAGGTGATGGGTCGATCCCTGGTAGATCGACTGCTTGTCGGTGCCCGTGGCGGTCGCGCACTTGGTCGTGCCGTCCTTGGACAGCTGGGTGGCCACCAGGTCCGTGCGCAGCACCAGCGGGTCCATCCCCGCGATGCCCGCGACCCCGGCGGTGGCCTGGGTGCCGTGGAACACCTTCACCTTGCCGGAACCGGCTTTCCAGTCCTTGCGCAGGATCGTCGCCTTGTCCTCGCGCGTCGAGGTCTTCGGGTCGTCCTTGCGCACGACCTTGTCGTCCTTCTGGTACCACTCGGCGCCGCCGGTGTGGACCTCGCCGTCGACGCGCAGGTACGTGTGGTCGGCTCCGGCCACCGGCTTCAGGCTGCGGGACGGCCCGATCGTATAACTGCCGACCGCCCACTGTATACACGTGTACTCACCGTCGGACTTGGGCGTGTACAGGCCGACCGAGGTCACCGTCCGGCGCCCCTCGCCCTCGTGGTTGCGGCTGGACAGGGCGGTGCGGTCCGGGTAGGGCCGCGCGTGCGCGGGTTCGCCCTCGGCGCAGGTGATCCAGGTCGACATGAGCATGTCGATCCGGTCGTCGTCGTTCGGGGGTTTCGCGAACGACATCGTCGCCGAGAACTTGCCGGTGAGCAGCCGCGGTTCACCGGCCTTCATGTCGATGCCGTCGACGCGCAGCAGCGGCTTGGGGCTACTGCTGTCCGGCAGCTCTTTGGTGATCAGGTCGGTCTCGATGATGTCGTCGGCGGCCTGGTCACCAGCCGAGGCCCAGGCGATGGCCGACGCCGACACCAGCGCCGCGGTGGCCGTCACCACCAGGGCGGAGCGGGAAAAACGCATATCTGTGGTCTCCAGTGGGAAGTCGGGACCCTGGGGACCGTACGGACGCACCGCATACGCGGGCGCACATGCCCGCGCACACCCTAGTCGTCGACCCGGTAGAACTCGGTCGGTTCGCTCTCGCCGTGGAGGATGTTGCCCCATGGCACTCCGGCCGCCGGCGGATAGCCGCAGTACAGGAACTTCGTGTCGGCTTGCAGCGAACAACCCGCGTTGGCCTCGTCGAACCACAGGCCGTAGTCGTCGCCGTCGATCACCTTGGCGTTGCCGCCGCCGGGAGATTCGGAGACCCTGAGCACGTACAGCGCGGTGTAGTGGTTCTCGCCGTCGCCGTCGTAGATGCCTCCCGCCACGACCCAGTGGGCCGTGAGCGGAGTGGCGACCCCGGACGGCTCGGTCGGCACCAGCACCGAGCTGTAGCCGAAGTTGTCACCGCCCTCGGCTTCGCCGGGGACACCGGGGGTGTTCTCGTGTGCGGCGACGACCTGTTTGTACGTTCCCGTCGACGGGAACGTGATCAGGTGCGCCATACCCGCGTCTTGTCCTGCCTGAACGCCACCGATGTCCTCACCGGGAGCGCCCACCGACAGCAGCGGTATCGCCTTGGCTCCGGAGCTCGGCTGATACGGGACGACCGACAGGCCGCCGCCGAAACCGTCGTTCTTCTCGGCGACACCGGAGATTCCGGATGTGTTCTGGTGGACGGCGCCGAGCTGTTTCATGGTGCCGTTGACGGCTTGGAGACTGAACACGTGCGCCATGCCCGCGCCGTCCGCGCCGTCGATCTCCTCGCCGGGGGAACCGATCGCGAAGTACCGGTCGTTGACGGCCAACGTGGCACCGAAGTTGTCCTCGGGCTCGGCCGCGCCGGACACGCCCGGCGAGTCCTGGGTGATCTTGTACGCCTTCGCCGCGCGCAGGAAGTACACCGCCCCGTTGGCGTCGTCGAGGCCCGGCGCGACGATGAGCAGGTACGGTCCGTCCGTCGAGTTCGAGGCCAGCAGCCGTTCCCCGAAGTACTGGTTGACTCCCAGCGAGCCGGGGATGCCCGGCGTCTCGTAGTGGATGCCGCGCGCGGCCTGCGTGTCGAGACCGGACGGCGAACCGGGGATCACCCAGATCATCCCGGCGTTCTGGTGGTTCTTGCCGTCCTTGCCGATCACGTCCTCCTGGTGCGAGGACACGACCAGATCGTCACAGCCGTCGCCGTTCTCGTCGTAGGACGTCACCGCCGTACCGAAGTCGTCCTCGGGTTCGGGGCTGCCGGGGACACCGGGAGTCGCCTGCGAGATGGTGGCCTTCTCACCGGTCTTGCTGTACTTGACCTTGACGGCGCCCGCCGCCTCATGGCCCTCGACGGTGGCGTAGGGGACGCCCTCGACCGCGTCGCGTTTGTCGTCGCAGTCGAGGTCGAAGGTCAGTTCCCTATTGAAGTCACCAGCCTGCGCGTAAGCGGTGATCGCCAGCGCCGAGGCGGCCACGACCGCCGCCGCGGCCACACCGGACCACAGCCGAATGGTTTCGCGTCTCATCTGAAGGGGCTCCTTTTAGGGCCAGGGGGTGACTCGGTGTTGGACCACCGGCAGATTCTGTCCATTGAGGATGTTCTCCCACGGTACCCCGTAGACCGTGTCCGGATAAGCCTGCTCGTCGCTGCCGGGCACGTCACCGGGCGTTTCTACGTACAGGTACTCGGCGCTGGCCGTCAGCGTCTCCAGGTCCTCTTCCTTCGACAGCGGGATGCCGTAGTCGTCGGGTTTGATCAGCTTGTCGGTGTCACCGGGGGTGGCGCTGACGTCGAAGACGTGCACCTGCGGCCGGTCGAACCCGTCGTCGGGTTCGGTCTGGAAACCCGTCTCCAGGGCCGCGACGGCCCAGTGCGTCGTGGACGGCGTTCCGGTGCCGCCCTCGGTGGCGACGACGACCTCGGATCCGAAGTGGTCAGCGCCCTCGGCGATGCCCTCGACGCCGGGCGAGTCCTGGTGCACCGACGTCAACTGCTGCCGGTCACCGGAACCGGAGGTGCGGATCAGGTGCGCCATGCCGTGCCAGTTGTGGCTGCTGCCCAGGCGTTCGCCCGGCGAGCCGACGCCGACCAGCGCGCTGACCGGTTTGCCGGGTGCGGCCTGGTAGTTGACGACCGACAGACCCTCCTCGCCGAGTTCGTCCTTCTCCTCGGCGGTGCCGCTGACGCCGGGGGTGTCCTGGTGGAACGCGTCGACGGACCCCAGGGCACCGTTGGACAAGCGGTGGTTGAGGACGTGCACCATGCCCGCGTCGGGGGCGCCGTTGATCGTCTCGCCGGACGCGGACACCGCGATGTAGCGGTCGGTGACCGACAGGTACTCGCCGAAGTAGTCGTTGGACTCGGCCTTGCCCGGTATGCCGGGACTGTCCTGTGTGATCCGGTAGGTGTAGTCGTCGCGCAGGTAGTACAGCGCGCCCGCACCGGATTTGGTGCTGCCGACCTTGGCGCCGGGTGCCCCGACGACGAGGAACGGTTGGCCGTCGGCGGTGTCGCCCGCGGCGAGCGCGTCACCGAAGTGCTGGTACTGGGCCACCGCGCCGGGGACTCCCGGGGTGGCGAGGTTGATCGCGCGGGATTGGTTCGGCCGCAAGCCTTCGGGGGAGCCGGGGATGATCCAGATCATTCCGGCGCCATAGGACTCGGTGCCGTTCTCGGTCACGTCCTCCCAGGGGGCGCTGACGACGAGGTCGTCGCAACCATCGCCGTTCTCATCGAAGGAGGTGTACTTGTCGCCGAAACTGTCGTCGTGTTCCGGGGTGCCCGCGATGCCGGGGGTGGCCTGGGTCAGTTCGACGATCTCGTCGTCGGTGCTGTACTGGACGGTGATGGAACCGGCGCCGTCGTGGCCGTCGACGTTCTTGTAAGAGGTGGGCTGGACGGCGTCGCGCTGGTCGTCGCAGTCGAAGTCGTGGACCGGGTCGGCGACGAAGTCCCCCGCCAGCGCCGGGATGGCGACGCCCGCCACCGCCAGCGGCACGGCCGCGAGCAGAATGGACACATAGAGGCGTTTTCGGTGTTTCGTTGGCATATCGGCACTCCGGGGTTGTCGTGGCCATTGTGAAACGTCGCGGGGCCATACCGGGTTGCGGCGCTGACGCATAGTGGCCACCCGGCCAACACGGCGAGACCCCCGGGAAGCGGGGCTTCTCCGGGGGCCTGAGCTGGGCCTTCGCTACCAGGGATCGACCCGGTGGATCACGGTCTCCTCGCTGCCGCCGCCGAGGATGTTCTGCCACGGCACGCCGTACACGGCGGTGGGATCCGTCGGGATCGTCAGGTACAGGTAGGTGTCGCTGGCGTCCAGGGACCGGATCACCGGGGTGCTCGCCAGCGGCAGCCCGTAGTCGTTCCCGGCGATGAGCCGGTCACCGTCCCCGGGATCGGTCAGGTTGGCGAAGACGTGGACCTGCGGGTTGTCGTTCTCGCCGCCCTGCCCGTCGTCCTCGAACTCCCAGGCCTCGACCGCCCAGTGGGTCGTGGCGGGGCTGCCGATGCCGTCGTCCTTGGAGGTGGCCAGCGCGGTGTCGGCGCCGAAGCCGTCGTTGAACTCGGCGACGTCCAGCACGCCGGGCGAGTCCTGGTGCACCGAGGACACCTGGGCGAGATCGTTGACCGACGACACCCGGATCAGGTGCGCCATGCCGGTGTAGCCGCCGCTGGAACCGATCGCCTCGCCGGGCGAACCGGCCGAGACCAGAGCGCTGACCGGAGCACTCGCGCTGGCGCGGTATCCGATGACGGCCAGGCCGTCGCCGAACAGGTCGCCGGTCTCGGTGGTGCCGGAGATCCCCGGGCTGTCCTGGTGGAAGGCGCCGACGGTGGTCAGGACGCCGCCTTGCAGGTTGTGGTCGAAGACGTGGACCATGCCCGCGTTCGACTTGCTGCCAATGGATTCGCCGGGAGCGCTGATCGCGACGTAGCGGTCGGTCACGGCGATACGCTCACCGAAGTAGTCGTAGGACTCGGCGGTGCCCGGCACCCCGGGACTGTCCTGTGTGATCCGGTAGGTCTCGTCGCCGCGCAGGTAGTAGACGGCTCCGGCGGCCCACTGGGTCGAGCCGGTGCGGTAGCCGGGGCTGGCGGCCACCAGGTACGGTTCGCCGCCTTGGGTCTCGCCGGACGACAGGGTGCGGCCGAACCACTGGTACTCGGCGATCGAGCCGGGGACGCCCGGGCTGTTGAGGTTGAGGCTCGTGGACGCCTGGGTGTCAAGGCCCGCAGCCGAACCCGGGATCATCCAGATCATCCCGGCGTCGGCCTGCTCCTCGCCGCCCTCGTCGACAAGGTCCTCATAGGACGCACCGATGACCAGGTCGTCGCAACCGTCGCCGTTCTCGTCGTAGGCGGTGACCTCGGTGCCGAACTGGTCCTCGGTCTCCGGGCTTCCCGCGATGCCCGGGGTGGACTGGTCAATGGTGATGGCGGCGGCGGTGCCGCTGTACTGCACCCGCACGGCCCCGGCCGCGTCGTGCCCGCCCACGCTCGCGGCACTGTCGGCGTCCAGCGCGTCCCGTTGGCCGTCGCAGTCGAAGTCGTTGATCGGGTCGGCGACGAACTCGCCCGCGCTGGCGGGACCGGCCGCCTGAACCAATGCCACCGGCAAAGCGGCGATCATAATGGACGCAGCAACGCGCCGCGCGACTTTCTTTGACATGAAAGAACTCCAGGTTATATGTGACCAAAGTGATCACAGATGCTTTACCCGGAAGTAGAGTGCCGGTAACTTCCTCGTACCTCTAACGTCACAGTGCGTTGCCCGGTTGCGCGAAGGGGCCGAAGGGCCCTGGTGACGTGGACAAATCATGGACGCGCCCGCGACCGTGTCGGGGCATCGGCTCGGTGAGGATGGGAGATCATCATGCGTCAACGTCAGTTCGCCGTCTCGCGGCGTTCGCTGCTGGGAGGTCTGGCCATCGGAGCCATCGGTGTGACCCTGGGTGCCCCGGGCACCGCCTCGGCCCGCCGCGCCGAGGCGCGGTTCGGCTGCTTCAACATCCACCACGGGGCCAGTCCCGACGACGTCATGGACCTGGAACGGATCGCCCGCCGTATCGAGGCACTGAACTGCGACGTCATCGGACTGCAAGAGGTGGACCGGTTCTGGAAACGCAGCGGTTTCGTCGACGAACCCGCCTGGCTGGCCGAGCGGCTGGGACTGGAGGTGGCCTTCGGCGCCAACCTGGACCTAGCCCCGGAAGAGCCGGGCAGGCCGCGCCGCCAGTACGGGACGGCGGTGCTGTCGCGGTGGCCCATCGCGGAATCGGAGAACACGTTGCTGCCGAAGTCCGGCGACGACGAGCAGCGGGGTCTGTTGCGGACGGTCCTGGACGCGCCCGGCGGTGCCTTCGTGTTCGCCAACACGCATCTACAGCACGGCACCGACGAGAGCGTGCGGGTGGCGCAGGCCGAGCTGATCATCGAGATCCTCGGCGACGCTCCACAACGTACGGTCCTGGTGGGTGACTTCAACGCGGAGCCGGGCGCGGAGTCCATCGACGTGATCGCCAACCGGCTCCCCGACGCCTGGGCCGCCGCCGGAGACGGCGACGGGCTCACCTATCCGTCCGACAATCCGCACGCCCGCATCGATTTCGTCTTCGCCGCGCCCGACGTGAAGCCCGCCGCGATGGCGGTCGACGCCGAGGACCCGTCAGCCTCCGACCACCTGCCGCTGTCGGGGACCTTCGCGTTTTAAGGGCTACCGGATATACAGGCGGGATGTCGAACCGCAGACTCACGTGGTCGCGGCGCTCGCTGCTGAACGGCGCCGTCGGTGCGGCGGTGGTGCTGGGTCTCACCGGCAGTACCGGCCCGGCGGAGCCGTTCCCGCGCTCGGCCGCCGATCGCCGGACCGGGAACGACAAGTGGCTGCGAGCCGCGTCGTTCAACATCCACCATGGAGCAAGCCCGGACGACGTGCTCGACCTGGAACGGATCGCCCGCCGTATCGAGGCACTGAACGTCGATGTCATCGGATTGCAGGAGGTGGACCGGTTCTGGAAACGCAGCGACCATGTTGACCAACCGGCGTGGCTGTCGAGACGGCTCGGCCTGCACGTCGCGTTCGGGCTCAACGAGTTGCGGCGATCCGACGGCGCGGGCCGACGCCGCGAGTACGGCACCGCGATCCTGTCGCGCTGGCCGATCCGCGAGACCCGCAACGTCGCGCTGCCGCGCTGGGACGATCACGCGCGGCACGGGCTGCTGCGCACCGAGATCGACATGCCGGGCGGGTCGCTGTCCTTCGCCACCACGCATCTCATCCACGCGCACCATGACGAGGAACGCGCGGCGCAGGCCAAGGCGGTCGCGAAACAGTTCGCCGACGACGCCCGCCGCAGCGTCGTCGTGGGCGACTTCAACGACGAGCCGAACACGCCCGCGATCGCGGCGATGACGCGGCGGTTCACCGACGCGTGGGCGGTGGCCGGTTCCGGGAAGGGATACAGCTACTCGTCCACGAAACCCAAGCGCCGCATCGATTACGTGTTCGGCTCCGAAGACCTGGAGCCGCGTGCGATGACCGTCGACGACACCGACCCGCGGGCTTCGGATCACCTGCCGATCCTGACCGAGTTCGAACTGTGACGCAAATCGTTTTGTGATCCCGGTTCGGCCCGGATACGTTTCCAGCGTGCTGCGACTGTTGACGGCCCTGCTGGCCGGGATCTTCGTCGGCGGGGTCGGACTCGACCTCCTCACCGACGCCGAAGGGATCGCGTGGATCTGGCCCACCACCCTGCCGTTCCTCATCATCGGACTGACCCTGGCCCTGGTCGGGAACAGCCTGCGCGGCGTGCTGCCGCTGAAGGACGAACAGGTGCGCGCACTGCTGGACCAGAACCTGGGGGCACTGGCCCGGATCACCGGCATCAAACGCACCGGCACCAGCATCAACGACGCGCCACTGTGCGAACTGGACCTCGTGGTGGCGCCCTTCGACCGCGGCGCCTACGCCACCACGGTGCGCGCGCTCGTCGATCCGGTGGAGATACCCCGGTTCCAGCCGGGCAGCGTCGTCGTGGTGGCCCGGCTGCGGGCCGACCGTCCCGAGGTGTCGCTGATCCGCGAGCCCGACGCCGAGTGGCGGCGCCGGGCCAACACCGAGTCCGACCGGATCCCGCGACGCAACCGGGTGTCGGTGTGGGAGGCCGATCACCGCGACGCGCCCGGCCCGCGATCCCTCGTCGGCGTCGGCCCCGAGGGACGCGGGCAACGGCTGACCGCCTACGCGGTCCTGTTCGTCGTGGGCGTGGCGATCGTGTTGGGGCCCAACGCCTCCGCGCTGTGAGTCAGCGGACGTCCCATACCGGTTCCTCGGTCTCGGTGACCTCGCCGTCGGCTCCGAACAGGACGAACCTGTCGAAGCCCCGGGTGAACCAGCGGTCGTGCGTGACCGCCAGAACCGTGCCCTCGAAAGCGTTCAGGCCCTCCTCCAGTGCCTCGGCGCTGGCCAGGTCCAGGTTGTCGGTCGGTTCGTCCAGCAGCAGACAGGTCGCGCCCGACAGCTCCAGCAGCAGCACCATGAACCGGGCCTGCTGCCCGCCCGACAGGGTCCCGAAGGTCTGCTCGGACTGCGCCGTCAGCTCGTAACGGTTGAGCGCGTTCATGGCCGCCGAGCGGTCCATCGACCGCCGGTACTCGTCGCCCTCCCACAGGATCTGGCGCAGCGTCCGGCCCGACAGTTCCGGCCGGTCGTGGGTCTGCGAGAAGTGCCCAGGAAGGACGCGCGCGCCCAGGCGTGCTTTTCCGTTGTGCGCCACCGGGTCCAGCCGGACACCGTCCACAGGGCCGTCACCGTCGCTGCCGCCCCGGGCCAGCAGCCGCAGGAAGTGCGACTTCCCGGTTCCGTTGGCGCCCAGGATCGCCACCCGGTCGCCGTACCAGACCTCCAGGTCGAACGGGAAGGTCAGGTTCTCCAGTTCCAGTTGCTCGCACATGATCGCGCGTTTGCCGGTGCGGCCGCCGCGCAGTTTCATCTTGATGTTCTGGTCCTTGGGCGGCAACGGCGGCGGACCGGCGGCCTCGAACTTGGCCAGCCGGGTCTCGGCCGCCCGCAGCCGGGATGCCATGTCGGCGTTGTAACTGGCCTTCTGCCGGTACATGATCACCAGGTCCTTGAGCTTCTGGTGTTCCTCGTCCCAGCGGCGCCGCAGCTCCTCCAGCCGGTCGTGCCGGGCCACGCGGGCCTCGTGCCAGGTGGCGAAACCGCCGCCGTGCGTCCACACGTCCCCGGCCTCCAGCGTCACGATCCGCTGCGCGGTGTTGGCCAGCACCTCCCGGTCGTGCGAGACCATCAGGATCGACTTCTCGGAGGCGTTGACGCGCTCCTCCAGTTCCCGCTTGGCGGGGACGTCCAGGAAGTTGTCCGGCTCGTCCAGCAGCAGCACCTCCTCGGGGCCGCGCAACAACAGCTCCAGCGCGAACCGTTTCTGCTCCCCGCCCGACAGCGTGTTCAGCGGCCGGTTGCGGGTCTCGTCCCACGGCAGTTCCAGAATCGACACCGAGACGGTGTCGCACAGGACCTCGAACTCGTAGCCGCCGGCGTCTCCCCACGCGGTGATCGCGTCGGCGTACTCCACCTGCGCCTTCTCGGCCGCCCCGGAGTACTTGCCCCGTTTCTCGGCCTCGGCCAGCCGCTGCTCGGCCCGTCCCAGTCGCTCGCCGCGCTCCCGCACCCGGGGCGGCGCCAGCGACAGCGCCAGCTGCGACAGCGTCCGCTCCGACTCGCGCATCCCGACCAGCTGCCGCATCACGCCCAGTCCGCCGGAACGCGCGATGGCACCCTCGACGGGGTCGATGTCCCCGGCGACCATCCGCATCAGGGTGGTCTTGCCGGTGCCGTTGGCGCCGATCAGCGCGACCTTCGCGCCCTCGCCCACCCGAAACGAGACGTCGCTGAACAGCACCCGTCCGTCGGGCAACGCGTAGGAGACCCCGGATACATCGACATAGCCCATGGTTGGGCAGTCTGCCGGGCGGCGCGGGTTTCGTCCACCGATTTGGGGGTGAGCTGGGGATTTCAGATATCGGCAAGGTGGCGGCGGGACAGTCGGACCACTCGACTTCCCTACGTACGAGGAAAGACTCCATGCCACTCCTGGAGAAAGTCAGACGAATCCAAGCCAGCGCGAACTCACCCAGCGGCGCCGTCACCGCGAAACTGGCCGCGTCGAAGGGCATCCTGGTGGCCCTCGACCGGCCCATCGCGGCCGGACTGACGGAACGGGCGCTGGGCGAAGAGGTGACCGCCGCGCTCACGACGTCCCTGACCACCAGGACCAAACAGCTGCACGCCGTGCACGCGACGGCCTTCGCCGCCGAGCCGAACGGTCAGGGCTGATCGGGCGGGACCGGCAGTCCCAGTTCGTCCAGGATGGCCCTCGACTCGCGTCGGTAGGACCGGGCCCGATCGTGGTCGCCGATCGCCTCGTGCACCTGTGCCAGGTACGCGAGGGTCGCGGCCTCGTGGGGCCGGTCCTGCTGACTGCCGCGATCCAGGGCCAGCGCGTGTTCGTAGTACTCGATGGCCTGTCGGTGGTCGCCCTGCCGGAAGGCGACGTAGCCGAGGCTGCTCCACTGCGCGTTGCGCAGTGACAGTTCGCCGGCCCGCTCGGCCAGTTCCAGCGACTCGACGCAGTAGGCCATGGCGGCCTCGTGGTCGCCCAGTTGCGCGTGGAACCAACCGGCGTTGCCGAGTTCGCGGATCAGCTCGGGGATGTGTCCGCCCGCGCGGAGCAGTTCCACCGCTCGCATCGTGACCTCTAGACCCTTGGCGTGGTCCCCGCGCTGGTTGCACAGGAAACCGAAGCCCGACAGGACATCGGCCCGGCCGCCGTCGTCGTCGAGTGCCTCGAAGAGTTCGAGGGCGGTTCGCAGGTCCCGCTCGGCTTCATCGAAGTGTCCCAGGACGGTGAGCCCGCGGGCCGCGCCGCGGTGGGCGCGGGCCAGTGCTGCCCGGTCGCCGAGCCGGTGGGCCGCGGCCACGGCAAGCCGTTGCGCCGCGACCGCGTCCTCGCAGTGCCGGTTGCGGTTGAGGAAGTCCGACAGCGACCAGGCCAGGTCGGTGACGCAGCGGTCCACACCGTGTTCGGCGGCCAGCCGTACCCCTGCCAGCAGCACCGACTTGCGGGACCGCAACCAGTCCAGGGCCTCGTCGGCGGTGCCGAGCTCGCTGGTCACGGACTCCGCCCAGGAGACGTCGATCGGGACGGCCCGGCGGTATGGTCCGGCCAGCCGGGATGCCGCGTACGCGGTGCGTACGAAGTGGTTCAGCACCCGGGTGATCGCCGCCCGGGTCGCGGAGGCGGTCTCGTGGGAGCGGCACTGTCCGCGGGAGTACTCGAACAGCAGGTCGTGGAAGCCGAAGTCGCCGCCGTGGCGGCTCAGCAGCCCGGCGTCGACCAGTTCGGACAGTGCGCCGCGGGCAGGGGCGAGATCGGTTCCCGCCAGACTGGCCGCCGCCGCGGCCGAGATCTCGCCGCGCGGGTGCAGGCTCAGCAGCCGGAACAGCCGGGCCGCCTCGGGACTCAACGCCCGATAGGACCACGAGAACACCGCCCTGACGTTGGCCACGTTGTCCCCGGCGTCGAGGTGGTCCAGCCTGGTTCGCTCGTCGCGCAACTGGGCGGACAGCCGCGCCGGGGTGAGACTCACGTCGGTGACGGCCCGCGCGGCCACGATGCTCAGCGCCAGCGGCAGCCGCGCGCACGCCTCAATGAGCTCGTCGGTCGCGGCCGGGTCACTGCCCCGGGTGGCGCCGATCCGGTTGGCCAGCAGGGCCCGGCAGTCGGGCAGCGGCATCGTGTCGACGGTCAGCGAGGCCGCCGCGTCGGGGGCCAGCAGCCCGGTGAGGGCGTTGCGGCTGGTCACCACCGCCACGCAACCCGCCCCGCCGGGCAGCAGCGGTCGCACCTGGGCGGCATCGCGGGCGTTGTCGAAGACGACGAGGACGCGGCGACCGGCGAGGTGGCCGCGGTACAGCGCCGTCTGGGCGTCGAAATCGGACGGTATCCGGTCGGCGGGAACACCGAGTCCCGCCAGGAGTCCGCGAATCGCCTCGGACGGGGTGACCACGCGTTCGGAGGGACCGAAGCCACGCATGTCCACATACAACTGTCCATCGGGGAAGTGCTTCGCCGCTCGATGTGCCCAGCGCACGGCCAGGGTCGTCTTGCCGACCCCGGCGGTCCCACTGATCGCCACGATGGACTCGCCGCCGGGGTGGAGCGCCAACGCGTCGAGCCGGGCCAGCTCCGTTTCACGACCGGCGAAGACCGCGGTGTCGCCGGGTAGCTGCCGGGGCACCATCGCGGATGGCATCGCGGCGGCGCCCTCGGCGTTCCGGAGTCCGTCACGCAGGCGCCGGATCCGGTCGCCGGGTTCGGTACCCCGGTCGGCCAGCAGCCGGTTCCGCAGGGTCTCGAAGTACGCGAGGGCATCGTCGGTCGCGCCACTCGCGTGCAGGGCGAGCAGGTACTGTCCGGCCAGGCGCTCGTCCAGTGGGTTCCCATCGACGAGGTCGCGCAGCCTCGGCAGCGCTTCGGTGCCCCGCCCCTCCCGCAACAGCGCGTCATGGAACTCCAGCTCCACACCGAAACGCTCATACTCCAATGTGGCGCCCAGCGTGTCGAGCAGCGGTGCCGCGACGTCGGCGAACGCGTCGCCCCGCCACAATCCCAGCGCCTGTCGCCGCAACGCGAGCGCCTCGGGCCCGTCGACGCGCGCCGCCCGCGCGGACAGGTCGCGAAACCGGCACAGGTCGACGGTGGTGGCGTCGGCGGCGAGCAGGTAACCGTTGCGGCGCCGCCGCAGTTCCACCTCGTCCACAGCGGACAAGAGCTTGCGCAGCCGGGACAGATAGGTGTACAAGGTGTCGCGGGCGCGCAGCGGCGGACGTGATTCCCACACCTGTTCGGCCAGCCACGACATCGAGACCTCGGTTCCCACCTGGGCGGCGAGGAGGGCGAACACCGTCCGTTGCCGACGATGTCCCAGGTCGAGGGGTTCACCAGCGTTCACGACGGTCACCGGGCCCAGCACCCGGATGTCGCAGGTCACCGGGATTCGCCTCCCGTTGCGGTCTCCAGGACCGGGTCATCGGTTCCGCCGCCGAGCAGGTTCAGCTTGGCGCGGGCCTCGTCGGCCTCCTGGCTTCCGTCCGGATCGAGGCGATCGAAGATGGCCACCGCCCGCCGGTACCGGTCGACGGCGGCGGTCGTCTCGCCCGCTTCGCACAGGACGTCACCGTAGGACATCAGAGTCCGGGCCTCGTTGAACGCGTTCCCGAACTCCCGTTCCGCGGCCACGGCGCGTTCGTAGTAGCCGATTGCCGTACGCGAATCGCCGCGTTGGGCGTGGACGAAACCGAGATTGTCCAAAGCGGAGGCTATCGCCCGCCGGTTCGCGTGTTCGACCCCGAGCTCCAGCGCGCGTTCGCAGCGGCGAAGCGCCTCGGCGTGGTCCCCGTGCAGGGCGAGGGTGCGGCCCAGGTTGTTGAGCGCGAACAGGTAGCCGGGCTCAACGCCCCCCTCGGCCTCGTAGATCTCGCAGACGCGATACTCGTGTTCGAGTGCCAGGTCGATTTTGTCCTGCCGCTTGAAGGTCATGCCGAGCCCGACGTGGGCCTGCGCCAGTCCATAGTGATCGTCAACTTCCGCCGACAGTTCGATGGCGCGCTCGAAGTGGTCCTCGGCCTCGGGGTAGCGGCCCCGGCGGAGGTCCGCGTGGCCCAGGAACATGTGGACATGCGACTGGGCGGCCAGGTCGCCGCAGCGGGTGGCGGCCTTCAGGGCGATGTGCTGGCAGGTCAGCCAGGCGATCCAGCGGCCGCGCCATTCCAGCGGCCGTTCCATCGCCCGGACCATGCGGTAGGCGTGGGCGTCGTGGCCGTCGCGATGGGCCAGCATCACGAGTCCGATAAGGACTGTTTCCTCGGCGTTGAACCAGGCCTGACCGTCCTCGGCGGTGGACATCGCGTCCAGTGTGGTTCCGGGCGCGGGTTCGGGCAGCCGGTAGGCGCTGCGGCGGTTGTCCCACAGCATCCAGGCCGCGCGGGCACCGTGGAGGTACTGGTCGAGCAGTCGGGTGACGGCCGCGTGCCGGTCCGGTTCGGGATCGGTGTCGGCGGCGAGTTCGCGGGCGTAGTCGCGCAGCAGATCGTGGAAGGTGAACCGGCCGGACGGGTCGCGGTCGATGAGGTGGGCGCGGACCAGTTCCTCCAGGGACGAGAGTGTCCCGTCGACGGACTCGCCGAGCAGGCTCGCCGCGGCGGTCACCGAGACGCTGGGTCCGGGGTGGATGCCGAGCCGCCGGAACAGCCGCGCCGCTTCCGGGCTCAGGCAACGATAGGACCACGAGAACACACTGCGGACACTGGTTTTCGGGTCGGCGTCGTCCAGGGTGAGGAAGTCGCCGCCGGCGGTGGCCAGCTGGCGCAGCAACGGCGCCAGCGACGCGGCCGGGTCCACCTCGGCGCGGGCCGCCGCGATCGACAGCGCCAGCGGCAGTCCGCCGCAGTGCTGGATCAGTGCGGTGACGACCTCGGTTTCGGCGTCGACGCGTTCGGAGCCGAGCCGGGCCCGCAGCAGGACCCGGGCCTCCAGTTCCGACATCTCGCCGAGCGCGACCGGCCGGGCGCCCTCGGTGGCGACGAGCCCGGCCAGCCGGTTGCGGCTGGTGACGAGGGTCAGGCAACGATCGCCGCCGGGCAACAGCGGCCGGACCTGCTCGGCGTCGCGGGCGTTGTCCAGCAGCACCAGCAGTTCCCGTTCGGCGACCAGACTGCGGTACAGGGCCGTCTGGGCCTCGATGCCGGGCGGCACCCGGGGTCCGGGGACGCCGAGCGCGTCGAGGAAGGCCAGGATCGCGTCGGCGGCCGACAGCGGTTCGGCCTCGGGGTCGAAGCCGCGCAGGTTCAGGTACAGCTGGCCCTCGCCGAACCGCTCGGCGACCCGGTGGGCCCAGTGCACCGCCAGCGAGGTCTTCCCGACGCCCGCGGTTCCGGAGACGACGATGGTGCGGTCGCCGCCCGCCAGCAGCCGGTCGAGCTGGTCGAGGTGGGTCTGCCGTCCGGTGAATCCGGGCATGTCCCCGGGCAGCTGGCGCGGCGTCACCGTCGTCCGGTCGCGGGGCGGTACCGGTACGGGCCCGCCGTCGCGCTCGTCGGGCGACGAGGCGCGCAGGCTCGGGGCGTCGTTGAGGATCTCGCGGTGCAGCGCCGACAGTTCCGGGCCGGGCTCGACGCCGCGTTCGGTGATCAGCCGGGTCGACAACCGTCGATAGTGGTCCAGCGCCTCGCTCGGCCGGCCACAGCGGTACAGGGCCAGCATCAGCTGCCCGGCCAGGCGCTCGTCCCAGGGGGAGCGTTCGGCGAGTTCGTGCAGTTCCGGCAGCGCCCGGGTGTGCTCACCGCGCCGCAGCAGCGCGTCGTTGCGGTCCAGCACCGCCGCGAAGTGTTCCGCGTCCAAAGTGGTCCGCAGGTTGTCGAGCTCCGGGACGTCGAGTTCCGCGAACGGTTCGCCGCGCCACAGCGCCATCGCCGCGTCCCAGTCGGCGAGGTCACCGCCGTCGCGGGCCCGGGACACCAGCTCCCGGAACCGGTTCACGTCCACTGTCAACGGGTCGGCCTCCAGCAGGTAGCCGCCGGAGCGGCGCCGGATCGACACCGCCGTGGCCGCGAAGATCTTGCGCAGCCGCGACAGGTAGCTGTACAGGGTGGCGCGGGCGCGCTGCGGCGGATCGTCGCGCCACAGCTGTTCGGTCAGGTGCGCGATCGAGACCACGGCCCCCACCCGGGCGGCGAGGATCGCCAGCACGGCGCGCTGCCTCGTATGTCCTATGTCAACTACAGTTTCTTCGATTCTCACTTCGACGGATCCGAGTACCCGAATGTCGACAGTCCCCGAACCGGCCGAACGCGAAACGTCACGGGCCATGGTTCCGTTTATAGCCAACGGAACCGACAGTCTGCCTCGCCGAAACGTGCCATTTGTCCACCCCCTGGGACGACACGCGTACCGATTTACGCCTCAGTCCTCTTTGTGTACACGCTCGAGTTCGTCGGTGTGGATGCGTTTGCGTTCCCTCACCGCCAGATCGATGGCCTTGCCGCGCTCACTGGTGGCCGTCCACGCCGAGGCGAACATCAACATGTTGTTGAACAGGTACAGGAAGATCAGCAGACCCACCGCGGTGCCGACCGCCTGGTACGCGGGACGGTGGGCGGCGCTCTTGATGTAGATGCTGCCGAGGGTCTTGAGGCCCTCCAGGCCGATCGCCACCCACAGCGCCGGGTAGACGATCCGTTTGAACGGCAGCGCCAGCCGCGGCAGCGCCGACAACAGCGCCGCGACCAGCACGGTGTTGACGACGATGCCCACGACCGTCCCGCCGTAGTAGATGGCCGTGGACAGGGCCTTGTTGTCGTTGCCGTCGCCCAGCCAGGCCAGCGCCACCTCGGCCACGGCGGTGATCGCCAGCGTCCCGACCAGCAGGATGCCCAGCGCGATCAGGACCAGCAGGTCGATGATCCAGCGCAGGATCGGGTTGCCGGGTTCCTGTTCCAGCAGCCACACCGCCCGGATCGAGGTGCGGATCGTCTGCACCCAGCTGACCCCGGTGATGACCAGCGCCCCCAGCGCGATCATTCCCACCGTGGGGGCCGATTCGGCGATCGTCTCGACGCCGATGATCGGCAGGTTCTCCTTGAGCCAGTCCTCGACGATCGTGTACAGCCGCGGCAGTTTCAGCAGGAAGCCGAACACCGACAGCGCCAGCAGTGCCAGCGAGAACGCGGCGAAGAACGCGTAGTACGAGATCGCCGCCGACAGCCGCCCCGCGTCGACCGCGAAGAAGCGCTCCTGCGCCAGCCAGAAGTGGTCGAACCGCTTCGACTTCCTGCGCAGCCACAGCACGGCCCGGTCGAACATCGCCTCCACGTCTGGGAACTTCACCGGACCATTGTGTCCTATCCCCGCCGCGCTCGGGTCAGGTCAGCCCTCGAAGCCGAAGGTGGTGCGCGGACGCCAGGTCAGGTCGCTGTCGTGGGTGTACAGGACGAAGCCGTCCACCTCGAAGCGGGCCTCGAACTCCGACATCTCGGCGAACACCGCGTCCAGGGCCTCGGCCTCGACGCCGTGGGCGACGGTCACGTGCGGGTGGTACGGGTAGTTCAGCTCCTTGGCCAACGGCCCGCACCGCACCGCGGCCTCCAGCTTCTCGCACTCGCTGATGCCCGCCACCACCGCGACGAACACCACCTCGGTCACCGGCCGGAAGGTGCCGGTGCCGCGCAGGTGCAGCGTGAACGGGCGGGCGCCGACGGCCGCGGCCGCCAGGTGCTTCTCCACCTCGTCGAGCCGCTCCGGGTCGATCTCGGTGGGACCCAGCAGCGTGACGTGGCTGGGCACGTGGACGGCCTGCGGATCGCCGGTGCGAGCGCGGGCGGCGTCGAGACGCTGGCCCCAGGGATCGGGGATCGGGATGGCGACACCAACGGTCAGCACGGCGCTCACCTAGTCCCTTACCGGTTCTCGGAAGCCCATCTTGCGGTAGACCCGCGCGAGGGTGTGGGCGGCGACGGAGTGCGCCTTCTCGGCACCGGCCAGCAGGATCTTGTCCAGCTCGGCGGTGTCGTCGAGGTACGACTTGGTGCGCTGCGCGATCGGGGCGCAGAAGTCGGCGACGATCTCGGCGAGGTCCTTCTTGAAGTCGCCGTAGCCGGAGTCGGCGTAGCGGTTCTGCAGTTCCTCGATCGAGGTCTCGGTGAGCGACGAGTAGATCGTCAGCAGGTTGGAGACGCCGGGCTTGTTCTCCGGGTCGAAGACGATCTCGCGGCCGGTGTCGGTGACGGCGGACTTGATCTTCTTGCGGATCCGGTTCGGGTCGTCCAGCAGGTCGATGATGCCCGCGGGCTGCGAGTTCGACTTCGACATCTTGCGGGCCGGTTCGGTGAGGTCCTGGATCGTCCCGGTGGCCTTGATGATGTGGGCCTCGGGGACGGTGAAGACGTTGCCGTACTTGGTGTTGAAGCGCTGTGCCAGGTCGCGCGACAACTCCAGGTGCTGCCGCTGGTCCTCGCCGACCGGGACGGCGTCGGCGCGGTACAGCAGGATGTCGGCGGCCTGCAGGATCGGGTAGGTGAACAGTCCCACCGAGACGCGTTCGTTCTTGGCGGATTTGTCCTTGAACTGGGTCATCCGCCCGGCCTCACCGAAACCGGTGTGGCACTCCAGGATCCACGACAGCATCGGGTGCTCGGGCACCTGCGACTGGACGAACAGGGTGGAGCGGGCCGGGTCGATCCCGACGGCCAACAGCTGCGCCGCGGCGATCCGGCTGCGCTTGCGCAACAGTTTCGGGTCGTGGTCGACGGTGATCGCGTGCAGGTCGACGACACAGTAGAAGGCATCGTGTGTGTCCTGCATGGCGACCCAGTTCCGCAACGCCCCCAGGTAGTTCCCGAGGTGGAATGAGTCGGCCGTCGGCTGGATTCCGGACAGCACCCGGGGGCGCCGGACGGCCTCGGTCGCGGGCTCGGTGGACGTCATGGGCCCAATTCTGCCGTAGCCCCTCGACGTGTGCCCGCTTGACCTGCCGTTCAGCGATTTATCTGTCAGGTAGGGGTCTTGCGGCCCGATCGCGAGTGGGGTCGATGTCGGTAGCTTGTTGTGCGACACAGTCGAGAACCCACGCTGGCATGTTTGGTCATGTGCGTTTATGATCGACTTCCGCGCCGGTCATCCCTCAGCCGGTCGCGGCACGACGAAAGCCGAAGAGGCTGCCCGGCTGCGCCTGAGCCGTTGCGGGACAGCCGAAACCAGGAGTAGCCATGTTGGCCCAGCAGCGCCAGGCTGTGATCGCCGAACGCGTCCGAAGCCATGGCGCCGTCCGGGTCGCCGAACTCGTCGAGGAGTTCGGTGTCTCGGACATGACGATCCGCCGGGATCTGGAGACCCTCGCCGATCGCGGCCTCGTATCAAAAGTCCACGGTGGAGCAACGGCGGTCGACATCGGGTCGACCGACGAACCGGGCTTCGCCGCCAAGTCGGTGCGGCAGAAAGAGGCCAAGGAGGCCATCGCCGCCGCCGCGGCCAAACTCGTGACCCCGGGCCAGGCCATCGCGCTGTCCGGCGGCACCACGACCTGGACGCTGGCCCACCACCTCGTGGGCGTCGCCGGGCTGACCGTCGTCACCAACTCGGTGCCGGTCGCCGACGTCTTCTACCGTTCCGGACGCGGCGACCAGACGGTGATCCTCACCGGCGGCATCCGCACCCCCTCCGACGCGCTGGTCGGGCCGTTCGCGGTCGCGTCCCTCAAGTCCATCAATGTGGACACGCTGTTCCTCGGCGTCCACGGTGTCAACGCCACCGCCGGTTTCACCACCCCGAACCTGATGGAGTCCGAGACCGACAAGGCGCTGATCGCCGCCGCCCGCAAGCTGGTCGTGGTCGCCGACTCCACCAAGTGGGAGATCGTCGGCATCCGCACCATCGCCTGCCCCGACGACGCCGACGTGCTGGTGACCGACGCCGGTCTGCCGGAGGAGGCGCGGGCCGCGCTTCGCGAAGCGGTCGGGCAGCTGATCATCGCCGGAGAGGACAACCGGTGACCCCATCCACCACCGAACCCACACTGACCCGGCTGGCCGACGGCCGCGAGCTGTTCTACTACGACGAGCACCCCGGTTCGGGGCGGGATTCCTTCGCGGACAAGCGGGACCTGCCGCCCCGGTCGACCGCCGCGCAGCTGCGCCACGACGTGCTGCGCGACGAGTGGGTGGCCGTTGCCGCCGCCCGTCAGACCCGGCCGGTGCTGCCCGCCACCAACCGGTGCCCGCTGTGTCCGTCCACTGACGACAACCTGACCGAGATCCCGGCGCCGTCCTACGACGTGGCCGTGTTCGAGAACCGGTTCCCGTCCTTCGGGGGCCGGACCGCCGCCGACCCGCACCAGCCGCACCCTCCGGCCGCCGGACGCTGCGAGGTCGTGTGCTTCACCTCCGACCACGGCTCCTCGTTCGCGGAACTGAGCCCGACCCGGGCCCGGCTGGTGCTGGACGCGCAGATCGACCGCACCGCGAAACTGTCGCGCCGAGACGACATCGAGCAGGTCTTCTGCTTCGAGAACCGGGGCGAGGAGATCGGCGTGACCCTGCACCACCCGCACGGTCAGATCTACGGCTTCCCGTACGTGGCACCGGATCTGGCCAAAATGCTCGCGGTGGCGCGTCGGCACCGTGACAACGGCGGCGGCAACCTGTTCGCCGAGACGCTGGCCGCCGAACGCGCCGAGGGCACCCGGATCGTCGCCACCGGCGAGCACTGGACCGCGTTCGTGCCGGTCGCGGCGCGGTGGCCCTTCGAGGTCCACCTGTACCCGCACACGCGGGCCGCCGACCTGACCGAGCTGCCCGGCGGTTACCGTGACAGCTTCGCGCCGGTGTACCTGGATGTGTTGCGCCGCTTCGATGCCCTGTTCGACTCGCCACTGCCGTACATCTCGGCGTGGTACCAGGGCCCGGTGCGCGCCGACCGGGACCTGTCCTACACGCATCTACGCTTGTTCAGCATCCGGCGCGCACCCGGAAAGCTCAAGTACCTCGCCGGTTCCGAATCGGCGATGGGGGCCTTTGTCAACGATGTACCGCCGGAAGAGGCGGCGAGAATGCTGCGGGAGGCATTGTGAAGTACCTGGTCACCGGCGGAGCCGGTTACGTCGGATCCGTCGTCGCGACGATGCTGCTGGAAGCCGGGCACGAGGTCGTCGTGCTCGACGACCTGTCCACCAACGGCGACACCGGAATCCCGGCGGGCGCCACGGTGGTGCGCGGCCGGATCCACGAGGCCGCCGAGGTCCTGGACGACAGCTTCGACGGGGTACTGCACTTCGCGGGCTACATCGCCAACGGCGAATCCATGGCGAAGCCCGACATCTACTGGGACGTCAACGTCGTCGGCACGCTGTCGCTGCTGAACGCGATGCACGCCGCCGGTGTGAGGTCGCTCGTGTTCTCGTCCTCGGCGTCGGTGTACGGCAACCCCTCCGAACTGCCCGCGACCGAGAACGCGATCACCCGGCCGACCAGTACCTACGGCGCCAACAAACTGGCCGCCGACTACGCCATCACCAACTACTGCACCGCCTTCGACATCGCCGCGGTCAGTCTGCGGTACTTCAACGTGGCCGGGGCCTGGAAGGACGCGTCCGGCGTCTGGCACGGCGAGCGCCACGACCCCGAGACCCACCTGATCCCGCTGATCCTGGCCGCCGCCAACGGTGACCGCGGCGCGCTGAAGCTGTACGGCGAGGACTACGACACCCCGGACGGCACCTGCGTGCGCGACTACATCCACGTCGCCGACCTGGCGCGGGCCCACCTGCTGGCGCTGGCGAACCAGCAGCCGGGCGAGCACCAGATCTACAACCTGGGCAACGGCAACGGCTTCTCCAACCGCGAGGTCATCGCGGCCGTGGAGCGGGTGACCGGACTGACCGTGCCGTTCAAGCCCGCGCCGCGTCGCCCCGGCGACCCCGACACGCTCGTCGCCTCCAGCGCCAAGGCCGCCGCCGAACTGGGCTGGCGCCCCGAGAAGCCGTCGCTGGACGACATCATCGCCGACGCGTGGGAGTTCTACCGGCATGGATGACCTCGTCAAGCGGGCGCGCGAGGTCTTCCGGCTGCGGTTCGGCGGCGACCCCGACGCCGTGTGGGCCGCGCCCGGCCGGATCAACCTGCTGGGCGAACACACCGACTACAACGACGGTTTCGTGCTGCCGCACGCCATCCCGTATTACACGGTGGCGGCGGTTTCCAAGGCGGGCAGCCCCACCTGGCGGGTGCACTCCGACGGCATCCCGCAGACCTCCACCTTCGGGCTGGGCCGCGTCGGCGGCAAGGACCGTCCGGCCGACGCCGTGACCGACTGGTCGGCGTACGTGGCCGGGATCGTGTGGTCGCTGCGCGAGCACGAGGCCGTCGAGATCGGCGGCGCCCGGATCGCCATCGTCTCGGACGTGCCGGTGGGCGCCGGGGTCTCGTCCTCGGCGGCGCTGGAGATGGCGGTGCTGGGCGCGTTGTGTGACATATATGAGGTAGACCTGGAGCCCCGGCGCGCGGTGCTGGCCGCGCAGCGCGCCGAGAACGAGTACGTGGGCGTGCCCACCGGCATCCTCGACCAGACCGCCTCGCTGATGTCGCGCGAGAACCACGCGCTGTTCATGGACTGCCGCACGCAGTCCATTGAGGAACTCCCCTTCGACCTGGAGGGCACCGGCTACCGGATGCTGCTCATCGACTCCCGGGCCCCGCACCGGCACGTCGACAACGAGTACGCCGACCGGCGCCGCGACTGCGAACGGGCCGCGGCGCTGTTGGGCGTCGAGAGCCTGCGCGACGTCGGCGACCACTCCTATTTCGACCTGCCCGACCTGGTGCTGCGGCGCCGGGTGCGGCACATCGTCACCGAGAACCACCGGGTGCGCGACGCGGCCGAGGTGCTGCGGGCCGGGGCCGAGGACATCCCGCTGCTGTTGGGTTACCTCTTCAACGAGTCACATCAGTCCATGATGGTCGATTACGAGATCACGGTCCCCGAGATCGACCACCTGGTCGCCGCCGCGCTGCGGGCCGGGGCGGTGGGCGCCCGCATGACCGGCGGCGGCTTCGGCGGCAGCGTCATCGCGATCGTCGGCGAGGACGACGCCGAGGCCGTGTGCGACGCGATCGCCACCAGCGCCGTGGAACGCGACTTCCCCGAACCGGTGTTCCGTACCTGCTACCCGGCCCCGGGGGCGTACCGGATCGACATCACATAGGTCACGTGGGTTACGGCTAACCAACAAGTAGGTAACGGGCGCGAATCATCGTCCGATAAACGTTCCCGGCGCCGGTGGTATAGTCGCTCGGCGTTTGGCGGTTCGCCCCTTGCCATCCGAAACCACCATCCTTACCACCGCACCCACCATTTTTCTGGAGGAGATTCCGTGGCAACCAATATCGTCATTCTCGCCGCC
Source organism: Stackebrandtia nassauensis DSM 44728 (assembly GCF_000024545.1). Lineage (GTDB taxonomy): Bacteria > Actinomycetota > Actinomycetes > Mycobacteriales > Micromonosporaceae > Stackebrandtia > Stackebrandtia nassauensis. The sequence goes on along the minus strand of NC_013947.1, from coordinate 942,439 downwards.
GGGGTCGGCTCGCGGCTGGGGCGCCCGCACCCCAAACCGCTCACGCCGCTTTCCGACGGCGAGACGATTCTGCACCGGGCGCTGCGCCACCTGACCTCACGCTTCAGCCGTCACTCCATTCACCTCGTCGTCGGCTTCAAGAAAGAGATGATCATGGAGGCGGCGCCGGACGTCGGCTTCATCTACAACCAGGACTACGGCGACACCAACACGTCCAAGTCCCTGCTCAAGGCCCTCACCATCACCGGTCCCGGTGGCGTGCTGTGGCTCAACGGCGACGTCGTCTTCGACGAGGCCGTGCTGGACGACCTGCTGCCCCACATCGCGATGGACCGCTCCTTCGTGTGCGTCAACACCGAATCGGTGGCCGAGGAAGAGGTCAAGTACACCCTCGACTCCGACGGTTACATCGCCGAGCTGTCCAAGGTCGTCGCCTCCGGCGCGCTCGGCGAGGCGGTCGGCATAAACTTCATCTCGTCCGGCGACCGGGCTCTGCTGGCCAGGCGTCTGGACGAATGCGACGCGCAGGACTACTTTGAACGCGGGCTGGAACTGGCCATCGCCAAGGACGGCATGAAGGTCGAAGCCCTCGACATCTCCCGCCACCCCGTCATCGAGGTGGACTTCGCCGAGGATCTCGCCCGCGCCAACGAAACCTTTTAGGCACTAGCGCAACGGAGCGTGCGACACCCAGGCAATTCCCAGCAGATTCGAGGAAAATCGATTCATGGCCTTCTCCACCAAGCAGACCGTCGTTCGGGTTCTCAGCCGCGCCCCCGTTTACCGGGCCATGCCCTCGGGCGCGGCCCGCACCTACGCGGCGCTGAAGTATCTGGGTCAGAACTCCAACCAGGAGGAGATCACCAGGTTCATCCGCGCCTCGGGCGGGATCCCCACCCGATATCTGTCGGTGGCGCTGGTCGCGGCCCGCGCGGTGTTTCGGGCCGGAGCCGACGAACTGCTGACGGACACGCTGGCCGCCCTCGACGGTCGTTTCCCGGAATCGCCTGGGCTGCAAGCCTTGCACGCCGACTTCCACGCCTACTACGGCCGCTACGAGGAGGCGCTCGAGTGCGCCCGCAACGGCCGGATGCTGCAACCCTCGCACGCGGGCTGCGTCGCCCGGATGATCACCTACGGCTACCGGGTGCTGCCGCGCGACGAGGCCGACGCCGCCGCGGTGGTGGCGCTGAAGCGGTTCCCGCGCACCGGCGAGGTGCTGTGGGCCGTGGCGAAGATGTGCGACTCGGCCGCCCAGTACGGACGGCTCCAGGAGGCCTGGGACTCGCTGCCGCACGAGGACCCCACCGACCTGCACAAGGCGCTGCGCCAGCTGGCCACCGCCGCCGCCCGCGCGGGCGAGGTCGAGCGGGCGTGTGAGCTGTACAGCCGTGGCATCCAGCTGATCGTCGACGGCATCGCTGTCGACAACCCGATCGTCGACTCCAGCCTGGAGGGCAAGAGCCCCTGGGCCGCGTTCGAGGACCTGCACCGGGCGCTGGACGGGGCCGGGGTGCCGTACTTCATCGCCGCCGGTACCGCGCTGGGCCTGGAGCGGCAGGGCCGTCCGCTGTCGGCCGACAACGACATCGACGTCGGGGTCTTCGAGGAGGACTTCGACCAGGACGCCCTGATCAAGCTGTTCGCGAAGAACCCGCGCTTCGACTTCGACGTGGTGCACCCGCACACCAAGAAGGTCGGGCTCAAGCACCGGGGCGGCTCACCGATCGACATCTTCCGGTTCTACCGCGACGGCGACAAGATGTGGCACGACGCGGTGTTCGTCCGCTGGGGCAACTCGCCCTTCGAGATCAAGCGGCGCGAGTTCGAGGGCCTGAACCTGCCGCTGCCCGCGACCATCGACAACTACCTCACCGAGAACTACGGCGACTGGCGCACGCCCTACCCGGGCTTCGACGCCTTCGACAGCAAGGACGCTCCCAACGTGGAGACGACCTGGCCGGAGTATCTGAAACTGCACTACATTCGGCGAGGGTATAAGAAACTCACCAATGGCGACCGGACCGGAGCCGCCGCCGACCTGCGCAGCGCTGGTGAGGAAGCGCTGGCCAGGACGGTGACCGCATCATGACGACGATGAGAGAAAGTGCCACCGTGTCAGCAGTTCTTCCCGAGGTAATGCCGGAGACTCCGCCCGAGCGCGAGCAACTGGCCGCCAGTGTGCTGGCCGAGGCGAAGAAGGTCCGGGCCTCGGGAGACCGCGACGGCGCCAAGGACCTGCTGGTCACGGCGATCCGTTCCGGCCTGTGGCGCTACGCCCGGCTGTGGTCGGAACTGCGTTCGCTGATGGAGAAGCCCGAGGACTACGAGCCGATCCGGGCGCTGTGGTGGGACAGCCCGCGCGGCTGCCACAAGGTGCTGCCGATGCTGACCACGGTGGCCCGCGCCGCCAGCGTCGCCGGTGAGCACGCCGAGTGCCGGGCGCTGCTGCGCAAGGCGATCGTGTTGCAGGCGCTGCGCGGCCGCAGGCTGCGTCGCCGTTTGGGCCGGATGAAGCACAACGCGGTCAAGCAGATCAAGGCCCGCCGTTCCACCCCCGACGCCGACGCGTTCGAGTCGAAGGCGACGGTGGCGCTGGCGCAGCTCAACGCCGAGTTCGAGAAGCTCGGCGTCCGTGGCTTCCTGATCTCGGGCACCCTGCTGGGTCTGGTGCGCGACGGCGGCTTCATCTCCTGGGACAAGGACATCGACCTGGGCTTCTTCACCACGGAGATCTCGCCCTACGACCTGGAGCACGCCTTCGACCGGTCGCTGGACTTCAACGTCCGCAAGATCGACTTCAACACCGACCGGCTGCGCATCAACCACGAGAACGGGATGATGATCGACGTCTTCCCGCACTACAAGGACGAGGCGGACGGCAAGATCTGGCACGACGGGACCGCCACCCGCTGGTGGAACTCCCCGTTCGACCTGACCACGGTCGACTTCCTGGGCAAGCCGCAGTTCGTCCCGGACCCGCCGGAGCGCTACCTGGACGAGAACTACGGCGAATGGCGCGTCCCGAACTCGAACTTCGACGCCCGGTTGGACGCGCCCAACGCGCAGGTCACCGACCAGGAGTTCCTCAACTCGCTGAACTACTTCGCGCTGCTGGCCGCCGTCGGCAAGCGCGACCAGGTGAAGATCCAGCGCTACGTGGGTCTGCTGCACGAGCTCGGCGAGGGCGAGTGGCTGGACCGCCTGTAGTCCCCCGAAACCCGTAACCGTACGGCCCCGCGTCTTCTCGGACGCGGGGCCGTTTTCGTGCTGGCCGTGCCGCCCCTGTGCCCCGCTCCTTCGCTCTGGCTTTGGCTGGCTTGGCTTGGTTGGCTTGGCCCCTAAGGGATTTCTCCGGGCAAACCCGTATTGCCGCTGCGGAGCTCGCCGTCCAGACTTTTAGTCGATATCGACTAATCGAGTTCGACTCATTGTCTGAGGAGCCACGAGAATGCCAACGCCGTCCGGCGGCCACAGTCGCGCCGCCCGCGTCATCCAATTCGTCTACACCGGACTGGCACTGCTGCTTTCGCAACTGCCGCCACTGTTCCCGCCGACGTTCCCCGACGCCCGGGTACCCGCCTGGTACGCGACCGCCGCCCTCACCGCCGTGGTCGCGGTCCTGGCCACCTGGCGCCCGCGCACCCCCCGCGCCGTCATCCTGACCCTCGCGTGGGGCCAGGCGCTGGTGACGATGGTCAACGCCTTCGTCATCGGCGACATCCTCGCGATGTTCAGCACCTGGGTGTCGATACCGGCCCTGGCCCTGCTCGCGGGCCAGATCGGGCCACGAGCCCGCAAAGCCTTGCTGGCGACGCATGTGATCACCTCGGCGATCTGGCTGGGCGTCGGTGTCACGTTCGTGCTCGTGTCGGTCATCGCGATGACCACAACGGGCATCGAGGCGGCGAGGGTGTCCTACGAACTCCTGGTCGTGTTCGACATGACGCTGCTCCCCAACGCGAACTTCGCGGCCTCGCTGGCGGGCATCGCGCTCGGCCTGACCACGGCCTGGGGGCTGATGCGCTACTGGTGGGTGGCGATCAAGTTCTTCATTCCGCTGGTGATCCTGTTCGGCGCCTTCGGTTACATGCACCCGATGCTGGAAAGCGCCGCCGCCCAGGCGACCCGGCTCGCCGAGACCGGCGGCACGGTCTCCCAGATCGACGGCGCCGCCGAAGCGGTGTTCTGGAGCTTCGGGGTCTCGACGCTGAGCCTGGCGGCCGCGATGCTGCTGTCGCTGTACAAACCCGGCGGCCGCACCCGTCGGGGCCGCCGCCAACTGGAGCAGGCCCGCCAGCGCCGCGCGGCGGCCCGAACCGTCCCCGTCGCGGCGACGGCACCAGCCGCGACAACGGCGGCGGCTTCCGCGGCGAGCGCCTCACCAACGGCCACAAGCGTTCCCACGACGCCGAACGCCTCACCTACGGCCGCGAGCGTTCCCGCGACGGCGAGTGACTTGCCCACGGCCGCAAGCGTTCCCGCGACCGAGCTCGCCGCCGTCGTGGCCGACACCCGTCTCATCGCCGACGACACCGCCGCCGTGACCCTGCGCGCCGCCGACGGCTCACCACTGCCGCACTGGGCCCCCGGCGCCCACATCGACCTCGTGCTCCCGTCCGGCAAGGTCCGCCAGTACTCACTGTACGGCGATCCGTCCCAACAGGACACCTACCACGTCGCGGTACTGCGCGAGCCCGACGGCCGGGGCGGTTCCATAGAGATCCACGACCTCCGCCGGGGCTCCGCGCTGCGACTTCGCGGCCCCCGCAACAACTTCCCGCTCACCGACGCGTCGTCCTACCTGTTCGTCGCGGGCGGCATCGGCATCGTCCCGTTCCTGCCCATGATCGAACACCTCGACGCCGCACGAGCCGACTGGAAGCTCGTCTACCGTGGAGCGTCACTGTCCCGTATGGCCTTCGCCTCCGAACTGGCCACCCGCTTCGGCTCCCGCGTCCGGCTGCTGCCCGCCGACACCCACGCCCGCCCCGACCTCACCGCGCTGCTGCGCGACACGTCGGAGTCGGTCGCCGTCTACAGCTGCGGCCCCGAGACCATGCTCAACGCGGTCGAACTCGCCGTGGCCGCCCACCGCCCCCACGGCAGCCTGCACCTGGAACGCTTCGCCGCCAGCCAACGCGAAACCGCCCCCAACACGGCCTTCACCGCCGAGCTGGCCGACAGCGACGCCACCGTCGAGGTCGCCGAACACGAAACGCTGCTGACTGCGATCCAGCGCGTCAACCCCGCCATCGATCTGTCCTGTGAGGACGGGATCTGCGGCAGCTGCCGCACCCGGGTCCTCGACGGCGTCCCCGAGCACCGCGACGACGTGCTGCAACCGCACGAGCGGGACCGCGTCGACGTGATCTACCCTTGTGTCTCCCGCGCCCGGGGCGCGCGGATCGTCCTCGACGTGTGAGCTTTGGGAGAAGTCATGGCCAGGCGAAGTGCGGCCAGCTACCAGCTGTCGCTGGCCGTGCTCGCCTACCTGATGGAGAAACCCCGCCACCCCTACGAACTGGGCAAGGTGGTGCGCGAACGCAACGGCCAGGAGAGCATCGACTACAAACACGCCTCGCTGTACATGGTCATCGACCAGCTGCGCCGCGACGGCCACATCGAGGCCTTCGAGACCGTCCGCGACGGCCAGCGCCCGGAACGGACGGTCTACCGCCTCACCGACTCCGGCCGCGCCGAACTGCGCGACCGCATGCGCACCCAGATCGCCACGCCCGCCAAGGAACACCGCATGTTCGAGGGCGTCCTGTCCCTGGTCGCGGCACTGGCCCCCGAGGAGGTCGACGAACTCCTCACCGAACGCGCGACAGCCCTGGCCGCCCAAATCGCGCGCATCCACGAACACGTCGACGACGACCCGTCCATCCACAGGCTTTTCCACATCGAACACGAATACCGCCTCGGCCAGCTGGAGGCGGAAGCGACGTTCGTCCGCGAGTTCCAGCAGCTCATCCGCGACAACACCGAGAACTTCACCACCTTCTGGACCGACCTGCGCGCCCGCGTCCTGACGGCCCAGTCCGAACCCCCGTCCTGAACCCCCGGCCGATGTGCTAGCCGCACCCTTGGCCGAAACTGCGCGCACATTGACGTTTAGGCCACTGGCCGCCGCCCCCATCCCCCATTACTGTCTGATCCATGCCCAAGACCATGCGCGCCATCAGCCAAAACGAACTCGGCGGCCCGGAAGTACTGCGCCTCATCGAGACCACCCGCCCCGAACCCGGCTACGGCGAAGTCCTCGTCCGGGTGCACGCCGCCGGAGTCAACCCCGTGGACCCGGCCGCCCGCGAGACCGGCCTCTACATCGGCAAACCACCCTTCATCCTCGGCTGGGACGTCTCCGGCGTCGTCGAAGAGGTCGGCATCGGCGTCACCCGATTCCGCGTCGGCGACGAGGTCTACGGCATGCCCCGCTTCCCGCACATCGCCGCGGCCCACGCCGAATACCTCACCTCCCCGGCCCGCCACCTCGACCACAAACCCAAGGGCCTCACCCACACCGAAGCCGCCGCCATCCCCCTCGTCGGCCTCACCGCCTGGCAGGCCCTGGTCGACACCGCCAACCTGCGCGCCGGAGAAACCGTCCTGGTCCACGCCGCCGCCGGAGCCATCGGCCAGGCGGTCATCCAGATCGCCAAACACCTGGGCGCCACCGTCATCGGCACCGCCCGCGCCGCCCGCCACGACTTCCTCCGCGACCTGGGAGCCGACCAGCTCATCGACTACACCACCACGGACTTCACCGACATCGTCAACAACGTCGACGTCGCCCTCAGCCCCCTGGGCGGCGACTACGCCACCCGCACGATCTCGGTCATCCGCGACGGCGGCCGCTACGTCGAACTACAGGTCGACAACCACGACGCCAAGCACCCGGAAGCGACGGCCCGCGACATCACCACCACCGGCTTCATGCTCGTCGAACCGGACCTGGCCGGAATGCAGGCCCTCTCCCGCCTCGTCACCGACCACGGCTTCAACATCCACGTCGGCCGAACCCTCCCCCTGGCCCAAGCCGCCGAAGCCCACCGCCTACTGCGCTCCAAGGACGTCCACGGCAAGATCATCCTCACCGTCGACTGATCCGCGCGATCGCGGCTCCCGGACAGCTGGCAGCCGCCGAATACCATGCCCGCCATGCCGAACGCCGACGAAGATCCGGTTCCCCTCACCGTGCTGGGCCCCAGCGCGCTGGAGAACGCCTGGACCGATCACGGCCGGGGAACCGGTTTCGCCTACGCCGCGGCGGCCGTCGGCGGCGCGGCCGCGCTGGGAGTCATCACGGCCGCCTCGCCAGGGCTGTCCATTCCCTGGCAGGGACGCGCCGCACTGCTGGCCGGAGCGATCGCACTGACGGTGGTGGCCGGGTACCTGCTGCTGTTGTCTCGCCGTGGTTTCCAGGACGCGAAGCGCCTGGCTGCCACCACTACGCGCGTTCAGGAGCTGATCGTCGGCGACACGATCGAGGTTCATTACCTGTCCGGTCGGGTGCGAACCATCCGGCTCGCCGACGCGGACTTCGAGCTCCAAACCTTCAACACGGGGTCGCCCGCCCGCCAGAAGTGCGAACTCATCGCCGTCGACACCGACGGCGAGATCATCGGCCTGCCGCTGTGGGACAAGCCGCGGCCGACGTCCGTGAACTTGGGTGACAGCCTGGCCTTCCACGGTCCGTCGATCCGCAAGATCGACCGGGACCTAGACCAGTTGATCCTGGCGCTGTCGAAGTGCTCGCAGCCTTCCGCCGCGAACGTCATCGAGTACCTGCGCTCCCTCATGGAGGCCCGGCCCACTTGGCGCGGCTGGGTGCGGGGTAAGCGGAGCTTCGGTCAGTGGCTCGGCGACCAGCTGAGCCACTGACCGTCGACTAGCCCTTCAGCGCTCCTGCCATCAGGCCGCGCATGAAGAAGCGGCCCAGGATGATGTAGACCAGCAGGGTCGGCAGGCTGGCTATCAGGGCGGCGGCCATCGTCTCTCCGAAGGGGACGGTTTGGGCGCCCGCGATGTTGTTGAGCCCGATGGTGACCGGCCAGGAGGTGTTGTTGGTGGTCATGACGACGCCGAACAGGAAGTCGTTCCAGGCCGAGGTGAACTGCCAGATGATGCTGACCGCGAAGGCGGGTAGGGCTAGCGGGAGGCCGATGCTCCAGAAGGAGCGCAGCATTCCGGCGCCGTCGACCCGGGCCGATTCGAAGATCGTGTCCGGTACGCCCGCGTAGTAGCCCCGGAAGATCAGGGTTGTGATCGGGAGGCCGTAGACGATGTGGGCGATGATGAGGGCGGCCAGGCCGCCGGTGGGTTCGCCGCCGCCCATCAGACCCGTGTTGGTCATGAACTGGGTCATCGGGATCAGCACCGCCTGGTACGGGATGAACATCCCGAACAGCATCAGTGAGAAGACGACGTTCGCGCCCGGGAACCGCCACTTCGACAGCACGAAACCGTTGGAGGCGCCCATGAGTGAGGAGACCACACTGGAGATCAGGGCCACGATGACGCTGTTGACGAGGCCGTTGTAGATCTCGGGTTTGCCCAGGGCGTCGCCGAAGTTGGCGAAGGACAGGGAGGTGGGGAGTTCCCACATGCCGGGGACGCTGACCTCGTCGGGGGCCTTCAGGGAGGTCACCACGACGACGTAGATCGGCATCAGGAACAGCAGCACGAAGATCAGCAGTACCGCGTAGCGGAAGACGCGCATCCCGGTGGAGCCTTGGTTGAGCCCCTTGGTCTTCTTGACGGTCACGAACGGCGCTCCGATCGCATGGTGTACCAGATGTAGGGGACGATGATGACGGCCATGGCGATCACCAGGATGGTGGCGATGGTGGCGCCACGGGCGTAGAGGTAGCCGCCCATGCTGCGGTACATGTACAGCGCGGGGGTCTCGATGCTGGCGTCCTTGGGGTTGATCGCGTAGAGCAGGTCGAAGGTCTTCATCGAGATGTGGACCAGGATGACGGTGGCGCTCATGGTCGCGGGCCACAGGAGTGGGCGGACCACGTGCCAGAAGACCTGGCGTTCGGTGGCGCCGTCGACGCGGGCGGCTTCGCGCAGTTCGTCGGGGACGCCGCGCATTCCGGCCAGGAACAGGGCCATGATGTAGCCCGACAGCGCCCAGCCCGCCGGGATGGCCACCGCCGCGATGGCGAACTCCGAATCGGACTTGTGCCAGTCTCCCTTGAGGAAGCTCAGTCCGACGGAGCCCAGGAGTTTGTTGAGGCCCGCGGTGTTGTCACCGGTGCCGTTGTCCATCAGCCAGCGCCACACGATCGCGGTGGCGATGAAGGACATGGCCATCGGGAACAGGTAGACGCTCTTGAGGACGCCCTCGCCCCACACGCCCTTCTCCATGAGCAGCGCCAGCACGAAGCCGACGATGAGGGCGCCGACGACGAACACCACCGTGTAGATGACCAGGTGGTTGACGTCGCGCCACCAGGTGTCGTCGGCGACGAGGTTGGAGTAGTTGTCGAAGCCCGTGGTCGAGTAGACGGGCATGAGGCTTTGCCAGTCGGTCAGCGAGATCTGGAAGTTCCAACCCAGGAACCCGTAGACGAAGACCGCCAGCAGCACAAGGGACGGTGATATGAGCAGCAGCCCCGGTCCCCATTTGCGTATACGGCGCACGTGTTTCCCACTCTTCTCCACAGTGGTGGTGGCTGACCGTTGCCAGCCACCACCGCTGGTTGAGGCTATTTCTTGGTCTTCTCGTAGGTCGACATCATCTTGTCGGCGAACTTCTTGGAGTCGCCGTCGTCGACAAAGGAACCCAGGAGGGTCTCGATCTCGGTCATCCAGGTCGGACGCACCACGGCGCCGTGGGCGAGCGAGCCGACCACGGTGGTCTTCTCGTCCTTCCACTGCTTGTAGTTCCAGGCCAGGTAACCGGTGAACTCGGATTCCTCGATGTCGGTGCGAGCCGGCAGCGAGCCCTTGGTCTGGTTGAAGACCGTCTGGCCCTCCTTGGAGCCGCAGATCTTCAGCCAGGCTTCGGCGTTCGCCTTGTGCGGGGCGCCGACCGGCAGGGTGAAGGAGTCGGCCAGGTAGTCGAAGACTCCCTCGGAACCGGGTGTTACGACGACCTTGTAGTCCTTGTCGTACTCCTTCTTCTTGGACGAGGTGAGGTAGGAGTACACCCAGTCGCCCATGACCGCGTAGGCCGCGGTGCCCTTCATCATCTTGTCCAGCTGCGGCTGCCAGTCGTCCGAGGCGCTCTTGAGGTCGGTGACCTCCAGGACCTTGGTGAACAGGTCGAGCGCGTCGATGACTTCGGACGAGGCCCAGTCGGTGTTGCCGTCCCACAGACCGGTATACGCCTCGGCCTTCAACTCGCCGAGCAGCACGGTCTCCATGAGCTGCATCTGCGTCCACAGCGGACCAACGGCGAGGGTGATCTTGTCGTCCTTCTTGAGCTTCTTGTTCTGTTCGATCAGCTCGGTCCAGGACTTCGGAGGCTCCAGTTTGGCCTCTTCGAGCACCTTCGGGTTGTACCACATCAGGTTCGCGCGGTGCACGTTCACCGGGACCGAGTAGGTCTTGCCGTCGACCGTCACGCCCTTAAAGATCTCGGGGTGCAGCACGCCGTCGAGTTTCTCGGACTTGATGAACTTCGTGATGTCCTCGAGGACCTTGTTGTCGATGTAGTCGTAGAGTTCGGCTCCGGCGTGGCCCTGGAACGAGTCCGGCGGGTCCTGGTTCTTCAACCGGGTGGCGAGCTGGTCCTTGGCCTTACTGCCGCCGCCCCCCGCGATGCCGTTGTTGACGACCTTCACGCCGGAGTTGTCGTCCTCGTACATCTTGATGAGTTTTTCGAGGCCCTCTTTCTCGCCGGGCCCGGACCACCAACTGAAGATCTCGACCTTCTTCGCGTCGGATTCCGAGCCACCACACGAGGCCAGCAGCGGGGCCAGCGCGGGCGCCGCCGCCAGCGCTACGAAACCGCGTCGTTTCACGGTGCCTCCAATACCTAATTAAGTGAACAACTTCAAACAGACGCTTCCGCGTTTGGGTGGAGTTGTCAAGGTTCATTACCTAGGTGTTACCAAACCGCTATCGGAGTATTTGTCTCTTATGGAGCGCTGAAAACGGTTGCTATTCCTTCGCCCAGCGCAGGATCTCGCCGGTGACGGTTTCGGGGGCCTCTAGCTGGGGAAAGTGACCGACGCCCTCCAGAACCCGCCACTCGTAGCTGGAGGCTACATAACGTCCGGAACCTTGGGCGGTGCGGGGCAGTACGGCGGTGTCGGCCGAACCGTGCAACTGCAGCGTGGGGGCCTTGATCGGTTCCTGCAACAGTTTCACGAACCGGCGTCCCGACGGCAGCAGCGCCGATCGCAGTGCCCACCGGTACGCCGTGAGGGCGCGCAACGCCACCTGGGGCAGCTGGATGGCGTCGCGGCACACGCGCAGGTAGTCGGCGAACTCGGCCTCGTCGGCATGGTCGGGGCCGACCCAGTGCCGCATCAGGTTCCCCACCATGGCGGCGTCGTTCTTTGTGAGGACGTGTTCGAATCGGGGTAGCTGGAACGCGAGAATGTGTCGGCTGGCCGACAGTTGGCCGCGCGGGTCGACGGCCAGGGCGGCGCGCTGCCGCAGCGGATGGGCCGCCGACAGGATGACCAGCCGCCGGACGCTGCCGGGGTGGAACGCGGCGGCGGCGAAGGCGAGCATGCCGCCCAGGTCGTGCCCGACCAGGACGGCTTCGCGTTCGCCCAGTGAGCGGATCAGTCCGGTGATGTCGGAGGCCATCGTGTAGGCGTCGTAGCCGCGCGGCGGTTTGTCGGAGGCGCCGTAGCCGCGCAGGTCGACCGCGGCGACCCGGTAACCGGCGTCGGCCAGCGCCGGGAGCTGGCGGTGCCAGGCCCACCAGAACTCCGGGAATCCGTGCAGCAGCAGGATGAGCGGGCCGTGGCCCATCTCGGCGACGTGGAAGCGCACCCCGTTGGCGTCGACGTAGCGGTGTTTCCAGGGTCCGTCGGTCAGGACGGTGGACTCGTCGATGCTGCGTCTGCCCATAATGTCCACGTTAGTGGATCGGCGTCACGTTTCGGCGCGTCGTTTGACCCGGATACGCAGTACTGTCGCGGCGATCAGCGCCGCCAGCAGCGAACCGATCAGCACCGCGGCCTTGACGTTGGCCTGCTGGGCCGGGTCGCTGAACGCCAGTTCGGCCATCAGCAGGCTGACGGTGAAACCGCAGCCGGTCAGGAACGCCACCGCGGCGATGTCGCGCCACAGCAGGCCGGACGGCAGCCGGGCCGCGCCCAGCCACACCGCCAGCCGGGAACCGCCGTACACGCCGATGAACTTCCCGATGACGAGTCCGGCGACCACCGCCAGCGCGGCCCGGTCGGCCAGGAACGCGCCCATCGCGTCCTCCTCCAGCGAGATCCCGGCGGCGAAGAACGCGAACACGGGCACGCACACGCCCGCCGACAGCGGTTGCAGGGCGTGCTCCAGCCGCAGCGCCGGGGCGTGTTTCTCGCCCGCGCGCGGTTTCACCCGGGTGGCGAAGGCCAGCAGCACCCCGGCGATGGTGGCGTGCACCCCGGCCTCGTGCATCGTCATCCAGGCGATGAAGCCCAGCACGATGTACAGCGGCAGGAACCTGATGCCGCGCGATTGCAGCAGCCAGTACGCGGCCACGCAGGCGAGACTGACCGCCAGCGGCACGAGTTTGATGCCGTCGGTGTACAGCACCGCGATCAGCGTGATGGCGCCCAGGTCGTCCACGACCGCCAGCGACAGCAGGAACACCCGCACCCCGGACGGCAGGTTGGAGGCGACGACCGCCAGCACCGCCAGCGCGAACGCGATGTCGGTGGCGGTGGGCACCGGCCACACCTCGCCGCCGCCGGGGGCGTCAAAGGCGACGCCGAAGGCCACCAGCGCCGGGACCGCCATGCCGCCGACGGCGGCGAACAGCGGCAGCATCGCCTTGCGCGGGCTGGACAGCTCCCCCGACACGAGTTCGCGTTTGAGTTCCAGTCCCGCGACCAGGAAGAAGATCGCCAGCAGCCCGTCGTTGGCCCAGGCGCCCAGCGTCAGGTTGAGGTGCAGCGCCTCGGGTCCGACGGTGGTCTCGGTGAGCCGCCGGTACCCCTCAGCGGTGACCGACAGGTTGGCCAGGATGAGCGCGGCGGCGGTGGCGACCAGCAGGATCAGACCGCCGGTGGCCTCGACCCGTAGGTACCGGACCACCTCGGCGGGCACCGCGGCGACCTTGCGCACCAGCTTACGAGCCATTGTGGATCTTCCGGGTCACCTGGACGAACATGCCCCAACCCTGTCATAACGGTCACGGGTTTCGGGGCGTGTCGCTCCGATAGTGACCTGGGGCTCCGGGAGGTTTTCGCGGGACCTGGCCGTTCGGCGGATGACGGGAACCGGCGACCGTCCGACGATAGGGCGCATGGCGAACGACGAAGCGGCCGAACCGGTCACGGCGATGCGCACCCTGGAGCGGCTGTCGAAGCTCACCGACGCCCGCATCACCGCGACCTCACCGCAGGGGCGGGCCCGGGTCACGTTGCAGGGCGGGCGACACAGCGTCGAGCTGCGTCCGGAGGGCTTCCAGAAACTGGACCCGAAGCTGCTGGCCGAGGAGGTGACGCACGCCTTCAACGGCACGCTGCGGGGTCACCGGCAGCAGGAGCAGCGCATCCTCGCCGAGTACCGGGAGGTGCGGCCGCACCAGCCCAAACCCCGTGCCGAGGCCGAACAGGAGCGGGTGAACCGGGCCCGCGAGGCGGTCTCGGTCAAGGCGACCTCGGCGAGTCGGCTGGTGCGCGGCACCTGGAGCGCCACCGACGGTGTGAGCCTGAAGATCGCGGCGGTCAACGACTCGCACCGGGAGCAGCTGGCCACCGAGATCGCGCAGGTCCTCAACGAGCTGTCCGCCAAGTTCCGCACCGACATGCGCGAGGCCGTCCGCGAGGCGCGACGGCAGTCCCGCCAGGGCTGACCGCCGGAGCGGCGGCCAGCCCCGCTCCTCAGAAGGTGGGCCCGATGTCGGGGTAGCGACGGCTGAGCGGGTCGGGAACCGGCGCCGGGAACACCGCCTCGTGCCGGTCGAACAGCTCCTCGCCGCTGCGGTTGACCCACTCGGCGTGCACGCCGTCCTGCTTGGCGAAGTCCTGCGCGGCGTTGGCCAGCACGGTGCCGCCGTCGTACAGGGCCTCACTCGCCTTGGCGGACATGCGTTGCAGCAGATCCAGCAGCCGCTCCCACGGCGCCGAGACGTCGCCCATCGCGGCGGTCTCGGTGCCGTTGGCGGCGTTGAAATCGCCGGAGGCGGTGGCGAAGTCACCGGCCAGCGCGGGCACCTCGCCGGTCGCCAGACCGTACAGTTCCTTCAGGTCGGCGGCGGTGGCGCCGGTGGCGCGGAAGTTGCCGCGGCCGTTGACAAGCCCGCCGGGCCGGGGGTCCAGGCTGTCGCGGACGTCGTGCCCGCCCTGGCCGTCGAGGGCCCTCAGGTCGGCGTTGAGGCCGTCGACGATCTCGCCTTCCTTCTCCTCCAGTTTCCCGCGCCGGTAGTCCAGCGCCGGGTACAGCGAGTACTCGATCAGGTGGTAGACGTTGTCGAAGTCCGTGCTGCCCTGGGTGTCCGTCCCCGCCGTCGTCGCGACCGACAGGCCGCCGCTGATCAACGCGAAGGTGATCGCCGTGGCGGTTCCGCCGGTGGCGACGGTGCCGACGACGCCGATCAGCGCGGCGGTGACGCTGAGCAGCATCTCGCTGTTGGGGACGTCGTCCTCGGCGGCCATCGCGTTGAGCGCCGCGATCGTCTTGTCGGCGATGTCGATGACGTCGTTCTCGGCGGCCTTGACGAGCCCTTCGACGCATTCCACGGCGAGGGACAGCTCGTCGGCGAGCCCGGCCTGGTCCTCGGCGGCATCGGCGATGACGTCCAGGTAGTCGATGAACGTGTTCACCGTCGAGCCGCTGAACTTCTCGTCGTCGTGGAGCAGGTTCTTCAGCCGGAAGAACTCCCCCTGCGAGGCTTCCAGCACCGACTGGCCGCGTTCGACGGCGGCGCGTTTGTCCGGCAGGCCGCCGGGGTCGCGGTAGCCGATCCAGGCGAAGGCACCGGGGATCCCCGAGATGGTGGAACTGTCGTAGGGGTCGGCGGGCCAGTCGTGGACATAGGACGGATTGTCGAAGACGTAGTCGATGTATCCGTCGCCGTCGATCTCCACGAGCGCGGCGGCGGCAGCGGCCTCCTGCACCTCGTAGGCCTTGTCCATGATGGCGCTCATGCGGTACTCCTGGGGGGGGTCGTACGGTCTCGGAGAATTCGGACCTTAACCCGGCCGACGGCGGCGGGCACGCGACGAAACCGCAATCGGACCGTTCGGCCAGACTTCGCGATTCGCGGCCGTTCGGCGGATCACTCGCCGACGGGGGGCCGCTCACCGGGCTCGAAGAGCCGGGCCGCGTCGTCGCGGGCGGTGCTCACCAGCCCCGTCATGGCGTTGGCCAGGTACCACACCCGCTTGTACAGCACCTGAAGCGCGGCGTCGACCTCCTCATCGGACAGTCCGCCCCACAGCACCGTCGCGTCGGTCTCGGCGGCCAGGACGTTGGCGTCCTCGACCAGGTCCACGGCGGTGCGGATCCGGGCGATGCGGGAGTCGCCGACGGTCTCCACCCGGCTCCAGACCGCCTCGGCGACGTCGTGCATAAGGGTGTCGAGCAGCCGCCATAGCGCCTCGGTCTCCGAGGCCAGCCAGGACAGGTCGGCGGCGGTGTCGGTCAGCGCCTCGGCGGTGCCGGTGGTGCTGTCGTCGAACGCGGCGGCGGTCTCGCCCTCCCACTGCCGTGACAGCCTCGCGGCGTCGGCGGTCAGGCGCGCGCCCATACCGTCCACATAGCCCGACAGGGTGGACAGCGGTTCGGCCCGGCCACCGACGGTCCCCGGCCGCACCGTCGCCAGCTGTCGCAGGTACTGACTGGGGGCGGTGAAGTCCAGCAGGCCCCGCTGCCGCAGCAGTCCCTCGGCCTGCTCCAGAGTGGATATGTGTTCGGCGCGACAGGACATCAGCTCTTCGCTTCCGGGTGATTCACGGTCGGCGGGCGGGCCGGCGAGCGACACAAGCCCTGCGGTGGCGGCGATCTCGGCCAGGATCGCGTGGGCGTCGGCCGTGGCGCCCACGGTCTCGTGGCCGTCGACGGGTTCCACCGGATCCACATCGGATGAGTACTCGCCCGCGGCGGCGCGCAGGAGCCGGGTGGCCTCCACATCGGAGGCGGCGAAGTCGGCGGCGGCGCGGCGCAGCCAGTCCGGGACCCCGGACAGCCGCCCTCGCGACCGGTTCAGCTTCGTGACCCGCTCCTCGATCGCGGTCGCGACCCGCTCGTCGAGCTCGGTGGCGAACGGCAGCTCGCCCCAGGCCGTGCCGGGTACCCTGAGCCGGGAAAGGTACCCGGCCAGCTCACCGGCCGCACCCGCGTCGTCGTGATGCCTGCGGACGTACTCGATCAGCAGGCCCGGCGTCACCGACATTCCGTTCACGATGGACCCCCCTGCTTCTCTCGCAGTTCGGCCAGCTGCCGCTGGTAGTCGGCGGCGGTGGCGCGCAGCGCGCCGTGGAACTCGACGGTCAGCTGATCGCCGTTGAAGCGTCCCAGGCTTCCCTTGCGGATCTTCACGTCGAAGATGTCGCCGGGGATGCGCCGGATGGTGATGAGGGACCGCGGCGAGCGGCCCTTGGCCGTGATGGCGAGGTTCGCCGCCGCCGGTCGGGCCATCGGCCGCCGCGGTCGCCTCGCGAAGGTGTCGTCCTCGTCGGCGTCCATGTCGACGATGAGTTTGCGCGCGGTGGCGGCCATGGTCTGGCGTCGCTTCCGCAGCGCGGCGGTGCACACATGACTGAGCTGTTTGGACAATGAGGTTTCGGTGTGCTGGTCCAGCGACCCCTTGGCGAATTCCAGGTGGAGCTGGTCGCCGCCGGTGAGGTACAGCCGGACCGTGTCGTCGGGCGAGGTCACCCGCACCGTCATCGTGTTGAGGCGATCGGCGAGTATCCCCATCTCAACCCCGTCAGGCGATTGGCAGCTGGACAACGGGCACCACAGCGCGCGGACGTCACCGTTCGCGTCCCAGGTTGTAGTGCGTCAGGAACGGTCCGGGCTCGTGCTCGACCTCCTCCGGCTCGACGTGCGGGCGCGACCGGATCACCGGCGCCACAACGGGTCTGCTGGTCTGCCACTCCCGCTCCGACGACGGACGCGAGCTCTCAGCCGTCGGCTCGAAGGGCTGCGGCTCCACCGGCGGGGGCGCCGCCTCGGCGCCGAACGCCCGCGAATTGCGCACCACCGCGCGGTTGGGGTTGTCGGTGTCGCCGTGCACGGCCTTGGGCTGCCGGGTGTATCCGGGCGCGGGCCGTTCCTGGCCGCCGCCACCGTCTGTGGTGCCGCCGCGGAAGATCCGGCCCTCCGCCGGATACTGGCGCGCCACGGCTCGCACCCCGGAGACGTTCCCGGTGAATGTCCGACGTGGAACTTGGGGCGGCGGCGGGGTGGGTTTACCACCGCCGGGCACTCCCGCCGCCCGTCCTGTCACGCCGATGGCGCCAGGCCGGGCGCCGATGACCGGTGGCAGCAGCCCATCATGGCGCTGTACCGGCGTGGTCTCGCGGTTCTCCGCCGCCGTCCCCTCCCGGGAACCGATGACCGGGGCGGTCGTCTGCTGGGTGGCGGGTTCGAGGGAGTTCCTGTTCTCGTCCTTGTCGTCGTCCTTGCGGTCCTTCTTCTTCGCCTTCGGCGGCTTGGGGCCACCGGCGCCGAGCATTCCCATGTCGGTGGTCATGATCGGCTGACGCACCTGCGCCTGGGCGGGACCCTGCGCACTCGTCGCCTCGGGAACCAGGGTGGCGGCGCTCTGCAGGGTCGGCTCGCTGTCGACCGCGCCGCGCGTGCCCAGCGACGGCCCGGCCGTCGTGAGATCCCGGAAGCCCCTGGGCCCGTTCGCCTCGTCCTCGCGCGGCAACCGGGGACCGTCGTAGGGCTGCATCGACTGCAGGCTCTTGACGGAGTCCACATAGCCCCCCGTGGTCCGCCGCATGAACTGCCGCGCCTCGACGTCGTACTCGTCGCGGATCGCGTGGTACATCCCGTCCGCCCCGGCCTTGCCGCCGAACTTCGCCAGCACCTTGGGATCGGCGGGGTTGCGTCGCCACCGGTCCAGCCAGTCCTCCCGCTCCTCGCGCAACGCGAGCATGTGCCGGTGGGTCGCGTTGGACTCGGCCGACAGGTTGAAGAACACGTCCGGCTGGGCGCGCAGTGCCTGGTGGCCCTCGCTGCCGCGCCGCATCAGCGTGAGCATCGACTCCATCAGCGCCCGCGCCGACGCGCCGTCGAAGGTGGACTCGACGCCGTTGTTGGCGGACGCCATGGCACCGATGCTCTCGTCCAGCTTGTCCGACAGTGCCTTCAGCCCCGCGCCCTGCCGCCGCAACTCGTCGGAGTGCGCGGAGTCGGTCCCGGTGATCTCCAGGATCTCGTCCAGGTTCAGACCGGTGAAGCGATCGTAATAGCCGTTCATTCACTCACGCTCCCAGCGGTTTCGAGGGAGACTGCGCGAAGATGGCCTCCAGTTCGGCGGAGCCGATCTGGTCCTGGTTGTCCAGAGCGTTGAGTATCGCCTCGGCGATTCCACCCATCGCTCTGGTCCCCTCCTCCATGCTGACGACGAAGTTCACCGTGTTGACGATCCGGTTGGCCATGACCTCGCCGGCGTCACGGCCCGGGTGCGCGTGGTTGACGACGCCGAGGGTCACCTTGACCCCGCCGTTCCACCGGGCTGTGCGGTTGGTGTCGAGGTAGTTGCCGGTGAACGCCGCGGTCGCCTTGTCGCGCACCGCGGCCATGTCCGAGGCGGTCTGCCGCATCGTCTCCACGAACTGCCGCAAGGCCTGCCGGTCTACCTGAATCTGTCCGCTCATCGATGGGTGGCTTCCTGTCGTCGCCCACATGCCTGAGCAACCTAGGCTAAACAGCTGTGACGTGCGTCGCCTCCTCCAAACGGTCAGGGTGCGCGAAAAAAGCCGTGGCCCCGGACGTGTCGTCAGGGGCCACGGCGTGGTCGGCTGGCTCAGTCCTCGTCCTTGCCGGAGGACATGCCCTTGGAGATGAGGTCCATGACGGCCGAGTCCTGGAGCGTCGTCACGTCGCCCAGGGAACGGTTCTCGGCGACGTCGCGCAGCAGGCGGCGCATGATCTTGCCCGAGCGGGTCTTGGGGAGCTCGGGGACGACCATGATCTGGCGCGGCTTGGCGATCGGGCCGAGTTCCTTGGCGACGTGGTTGCGCAGTTCGGTCATCAGTTCCTCGCCGCCGTCCGCGTCGCCGCGCAGGATCGTGAACGCCACGATGCCCTGGCCGGTGACCGGGTCGGTGGCGCCGACGACCGCCGACTCGGCGACCTTCGGGTGCGAGACCAGGGCCGATTCGACCTCGGTGGTCGAGATGTTGTGGCCGGACACGAGCATGACGTCGTCGACGCGGCCCAACAGCCAGATGTTGCCGTCGGCATCGCGTTTGGCGCCGTCACCGGCGAAGTACATGTTGTCGAACTTGGACCAGTAGGTGTCGAGGAAGCGTTGGTCGTCGCCCCAGATGGTGCGAAGCATGGACGGCCACGGCTCGCGCAGCACCAGGTAGCCACCGCCGCCGTTGGGCACCGACTTGCCCTCGTCGTCGACGACGTCGGCGCTGATGCCCGGCAGCGGGGTCTGGGCCGAGCCGGGGATCGTGGAGGTGACGCCCGGCAGCGGCGAGATCATCATCGCGCCGGTCTCGGTCTGCCACCAGGTGTCCACGACCGGGCAGCGGTCGCCGCCGATGTGCTTGCGATACCACATCCACGCCTCGGGGTTGATGGGCTCGCCCACCGAACCCAGGACCCGCAGGCTCGACAGGTCGAACCCGGCCGGGATGTCGTCGCCCCACTTCATGAAGGTGCGGATCGCGGTGGGCGCGGTGTAGATCTGGGTGATCCTGTACTTCTGCACCAGTTCCCAGAAACGTCCCTTGTGGGGCGTGTCGGGGGTGCCCTCGTACATGACCTGCGTGACGCCGTTCGACATCGGACCGTACACGATGTACGAGTGGCCGGTGACCCAGCCGATGTCGGCGGTGCACCAGTAGATGTCGTTGTCGGGCTTGATGTCGAACACGGCCTGGTGGGTGTATGAGGCCTGGGTCAGGTAGCCGCCGGAGGTGTGCAGGATGCCCTTGGGCTTGGCGGTGGTTCCCGACGTGTAGAGGATGAACAGCGGGTGCTCGGCGTCGAAGGGCTGCGCCTCGTGTTCGTCCGACGCGGAGTCGACCACGTCGTGCCACCACAGGTCCTTGTCGGTCCAGGCGACGTCGGAGCCGGTGCGGCGCACCACGAGCACCTTCTCCACCGACGGACACTGCGCCACCGAATCGTCCACAATGCCCTTGAGGTCGCTGGGCTTGCCGCGCCGGTAGCCGCCGTCGGCGGTGATGACGACCTTGGCGTCAGCGTCCTGGATCCGGCCCGACAGCGCCGCGACGCTGAAGCCGCCGAAGACCACCGAGTGGGTGGCGCCGATGCGGGCGCAGGCCAGCATCGCCATCGCCGCTTCGGGGATCATCGGCATGTAGATGGCGACCCGGTCCCCGGCGGTGACGCCCAGCGCGGTGAGCGCGTTGGCGGCCTTCTTGACCTCGCTGGTCAGCTCGGCGTAGGTGATGGTGCGGGTGTCGCCCGGCTCGCCCTCCCAGTGGATCGCCACCCGGTCGCCGTTTCCGGCCTCGACGTGCCGGTCCAGACAGTTGTAGGCGACGTTGAGCTTGCCGCCGACGAACCACTTCGCGAACGGCGGGTTGTCCCAGTCAAGGGTCCGGTCCCACTTGGCGGCCCAGTGCAAGCGCTCGGCTTTCGATTCCCAGAACGCCAGCCGGTCGGCACCCGCGCGGTCGTACTCGTCAGCGGTGACGGTAGCCTGGGCGGCGAATTCCGCGGGCGGGTCGAAATGCCGCGTCTCGTTGAGCAGATTAGCGAGAGTCTCTTGCGACTTCGGGGTCTCGTTCACCGTCTCCTCCTTGCGTAAGGGCCGTAATAGGCAAGACCCTAGCCTTCTCACGTCGTGGTCGTCGAGTGCACCCGGCTGCTCGCTCATAGTCAGTTGAATCCAGCTGCGATCAGCTTTACGCAAACCGCCAAATAACCGTTCAGGCATAAGCGGTATGGTCTCCCGCGTGAGCGATCCCCTTTCGCCCCTGTTGGAGCTCGCCGAAGTCGCCGACTCCTTGGAAAACGCCCGAGCCGCGGTAGACCGGACACTGTGGCACCGGCGGCTACGCCGCGAGGGCGCCCAAGTGGCGACCGAGGTGTCGCTGCGGTGTGCCGTCGCCTCGGCCACCCTCGACGGCGCCGAGTACCCGATCGAAGAGGTGCGCGCCGGAACCGTCACCGACCCGGTCGTCCAGGGGGCGCTGCGGGTCAGCACCGAGCTGCCGTCTCTGGTCACGCTGTGGCCCAAGGCGCCGCGCCAGGTACTGGCCAAACTCCACCTGCTGGCCGCCCGCGACCTCGCCGACGTCGACCAGCTGGGCCGTCCCGACGCCGACCCCCACAAGGCGGCCCGCCTCGACGCGCTGTGCGCCCTGATCACCGCCGAGTCCCGGCTGCCCGCCGCCCTGGTGGCGGCGGTCGTGCACGGCGAGCTGCTGGCACTGCGTCCGTTCCCGCAGGCAGCGGGAGTGGTCGCGCGGGCGGCGGCCCGGCTCACCCTCGCCGCCCGCGGTCTCGATCCCAACCTGCTCATCGCCATCGACGCGGGCCACGCCGGTCGCGGTCCCGAGTACACCGGCGCCAGCGGCACCTTCGCCACCGGCACGCCGGACGGGCTGCGCTCCTGGCTGAAGCACTGCGGTCTGGCCCTGTCGCTGGGAGCCGAGATCACCACCGAGATCTGCAACGGCCGCTAGGCCGCGGCCTCCGCCAGCCGCTCGCGCAGCAGCCCGGTCGCGGTCTCGAGCGCGTCCTCGGCGGGTACCGCCACGTCCGGGGCCACACCCACACCCTCCCAGTTGGTCCCGGTCACCGGGTGGATCGACCGGGCTACCGGGACGGTCAGCTCCAGGTGCGGATGCAACCGGAACCCGACCCGCGGATGCGCCCCGCCGCCGGTCGACTCCCCCACGATGGTGGCCCGGCCCAGCTGCTGGAGATCGTAGGCCAGCTCCTCGCCACCGGAGAACGTGACAGCGCTGGTCAGCACACAGATCGGTTTGTCCGGCCCATAACGTTTCCCGGGGACGAACGGCAGCGTCCATGACTGCGTCGTGCGATCGCTGTGGCGCTCGTACATGCCGTTCAGGTGCACTGGCTCGTCCCCGAACAGGTAGCTGCAGACCAGGGCCACGGTCCCCGGATGCCCGCCACTGCACTTCCTCAGGTCGATGACGAGCCCGTCGGCGTCAGCGATGAGCGTCATCACCGCCGCGAACACCTCCCCCGAGATCGACGTGGGATGCAGCCGATCCACGTCCACCACGGCGATGTTGCCCTCCAACCGTTCCACCCTGCCGATGCCGTGCATGCCGCGTTGGGCGTCCCGCCTGGCCTCGGCGGCCATCAGCTCCTCGCTGGGCAGATCGGGCTGCTCCTCCGCGTGGAATTTCAGTCGCAGGTGTTTGTCCTGATTGATCGATTGCAGGTCCTCGGTGACGATCTTGCCGAGCGTGGCGGGTTCGGTCGCGTCGCGGTAGCGTCCGGCGGCTTCAGCCTCGGTCAGCACGGCGACCACCCGGGAGGCCACATCGGGGAAGACATAGTGGTCGACGAGAAGTTCACGGGTGCGGTTGATGATCTCGGGGTTATCCATGGCCACGAGTAAACACGCGACTTGACAAAGTGTCAAGAGTATTAGACGCTTGATTCATGTCACCGTCCTTCGCCAAACCGGCCTTCGACGTCTCCACTCCCGACCACTTCAAGGCCCTGGCCCATCCACTGCGCCACCGCCTCATGTTCGCCCTGGGCGAGCCCGCCACCATCAGCCAGCTCGCCAAGCGACTG
The DNA here is from genome assembly GCF_000024545.1 of Stackebrandtia nassauensis DSM 44728. Classification (GTDB taxonomy): domain Bacteria; phylum Actinomycetota; class Actinomycetes; order Mycobacteriales; family Micromonosporaceae; genus Stackebrandtia; species Stackebrandtia nassauensis. The sequence goes on along the minus strand of NC_013947.1, from coordinate 919,360 downwards.
GCCACCGGCAAGGGCAACATCGCCCACCACATCAAGGTCCTCACCGAGGCGGGAATGGTCCACGTCGTGTCCACCCGCACCGTCCGAGGCGGCACCGAGCAGTACTACCAACGCACCGCGGCCCGGCTCGACTTCGCGTCCGAGGCCGCGGAGACGACGACCGCGGCGAGCCTGGCCGCCGTCGCCCAGGAACTGATCGGCGCCGCCGACGACCCACTGCTGGTGCTGCGCCACCTCCGGCTGAGCCCCGCCAAGGCGGCACGACTGCGCGCGCTGTTGGAGGAGTCGCTCGACGAACTGGAACCCGACTCCGACCACGACCCCCGCTACGGCGTCATGGTCACCATGTACCGGCAACACGACACCGACGACGACTAGCCGGTCCGCGATCCGAAATAGGGACCCATCCGGGGTGCCACCGGCTACGAAGTCCTTATGAGAAGCCGACACCGGTCGGCTTCCGGGTTTGATGGCCGCGGCACGGTCGGCCATCGGACTCTCGCGGGGTGGGCGGATTGTCGCGGGGCCTCCCGAATAAGCCGACGCCGTGTCGCTCCTTCGCGAGCCGTCGGGCCCGCGCTTGCCGACCGCCCACCCCGCACCACCCCCAGTTCTAAGGACGAACACCGTCATGGCCGTACTGACCGGCTACCTCAACTCCTCGAACGAACCCGGCCCCTGGCCGCCGCCGAAGCCGTCCGTGTTCGACATCCACCGACCCGCCGACCGGAGCCTGCGGCTCGTGATCCATGCCGGGCTGCTCCCGATGCTATGGGCCATAACGACTTGCGCCTGCGGCGAACGCTGGCCCTGCGGCACCGTCAAACGGCACCTGCGCCGAAACCTGGGCTGGACGGTCGACATCACCGCCGAACTCAAGGACATCACCCGACAGCTCCCCAAACCCACGAGCCGCCTCGACCGCGTGTGGCGCAATCTGAAGCGACACCGACGCGGTCCCGTCTGAACCCGGCCCCCTGGGCGCGGCGGCTTCGGCGGTGGGAGACGCTGTGGACATGAACAGTGCGCTGACGATCAGCCAGGCGGCGAGCTTCGCCGGGGTCACGGTCAAGACCGTGCGGCACTACCACCGGCTCGGCCTGGTCGACGAGCCGCGCCGCGACGGTTCCGGGTACCGGCGGTACGGGTCGGCCGAGCTGATCCGGCTGGTCCAGGTGCGGACGCTCGCCGAGGCGGGAGTGCCGTTGGCCGAGATCGCCGCGCTGCTGGACGCCGACCCGGAGGCGTTCGCCGCCGATCTGGCCGACGTCAAACGACGGCTGACCGAGCGGATCGACGAACTGGTCGCCCGGCGCGACATGCTGGACCGGCTCGCCACCGGCAACCGGTTGTTGTTGCCCGAGCGGGCGTTCGCGATCCTGGACAAGGCCATCGAACTCGGTTTCCCACCGGACTACGTGGCGCAGTCGCAGGAGAGTTTCATCCTGGCCCGGGCTTTGGTGCCCGGAGACTTCGACGACTACCTCACCGGGGTCGAGCGGTCCTTCGACGATCCACAGTACGTGGAGCTGCACAAGCGCTCCGTCGCCGCCAGCGACTGGGAACCGGACGACCCACGGGTGGATGAACTGGCGGTGGCCGCGGCCGAGTACCTGTTGGCCAACCCCGAGCTGTTGGAGGTGTCGACGAGCCTGCACGGCAAGTCCGACACCGCGACCCGCTACGGGCTGGTCAACGACCGGCAGGCGGAGGGCTCACCGACCTGGGCGCGGTTGTCGGCGCTGGTCGACGCCAAGCTGCGCACCGCGAAACACCGTTGAGCACCGGTGCCAAATATGAGGATACTTGCAAATATCCTCACGTTTCTATAGTTTGTTTCTGGCCGACCTCGCTGGTCTCGGTCGGTCCAAAACAGACGTTATGGAGACGAATGTGAAGTTGAGTAAGCGTTCGGCGTTGATCGCGGTCGCGGGCACGCTGGTGGTGAGTCTGGGAGTCGGTGTCGGCCTCGCGGTCGGCGAGTCGCAGACGTCGGCACTGAAGCCCGTTTACGCGGCGGCTCAGGTCGAGAAGGAAGATCCCAACCGGCAGTACCGGGCGATGCCGTCACTGCAACACGTGTCGTGGACCGATGGCGGCGGCGACCATCGCCGGTTCATTCGCAGTTTCCTGGTCAGCCCCGACGGCCAGAACCCGGTGAAGTCACGGGTCGAATACCAGGACGCCAACAGTGTCTGGCATCCGGCTTTGGACGCTCGCACCAAGAAGCCGTTGATGCAGTCCGCCGACGCCCAGAACGTGTCGGTGAACAACGTGTTCAAGAATTCCGGCGGCGATCTGGTCGCCGTGGAGCTGCGGGCCCACAATGACTCCTCGGGCCGGTACTTCTACCAGTGGACCTCCGGCGACGGCGGGAAGTCCTGGAAACCGAGCCGGTCCAAACTCGACATGAACGGTGGCGCGATCCTCCCGGGAGCCGCGGGGCAGTCGTTCCAGCGGGTGATCACGTTGCCGGACGGCAATCGCGTGGTGCCGTACTACGCCGCTCACAAGGGCGTCAAGGGTTCCGACGGCAAGTACAAGCAAACCTGGTCGGCGGCCCATCTGCTGGTGGGCGGCAAGGACGGTTCGTCCTGGAAACGCACCGCCACCGTGTTCAAGTCGGACAGCAACACCTACAGCGAATCCTCGGTGACCCGAAGGGCCGACAAGAAACTGCTCATGATCTCCCGCTACGAGGTCGTCAAGAACGGCCTGACCTACAGCAAGCTGTCCTACCGGGTGACGACCTCGGCGGTGAACTCGGCGGCGGACCTGGCCAAGGCCAAGTGGACCGGTGCCAAAGCCGTGGTGGTGCCCGGCGCGACGGACAAGACGGTGGTGCGCGGCGTCGCTCCCGTCGTGCACACCATGAGCGGTGGCGTGCTGATGCTGGTCTTCGGACGACCGGGCAACAAGATCGCGTTCAGCTACGACGGCGGCGTGTCGTGGACCGCGACCCACGACTTCTACCGCAACATCCCCACCAACTGCGGCACCGGCTACAAGGGCCATCCGTGCAGCGACCTGGGTTCCAGCGGCTACATGGGAGTCGCGGTCACCTCACCCACCAGCGCGTACATCATGGGCGACAACTGCCAGTCCGGCTGGGGTTGCGGCGGCAAGTACTCCTACCCGCACGGCACCACCGATCGGCTGTGGCTCAGCCTGGTGCGGCTCAAGTAGCGAGCGTCAGCCGTAGCTGTCCCATTCGGACTGCGCGTACTCGAGGATGACGGGGTCCATGAGCGTGGACGCCGGGACGTCGCGTTCGGGGCGGTCGGGCGGGAAGACGGTGGCCGCGTCAAGGGTCGGCCCGTCCAGGGACTTCAGGTCCCCGGGCGGGTCGAGTGCGAGCTCAGGTGTGGACTTCGCCCCGACCAGGTTGAAGCCCCAGTCGCCGAAGCTGGGCACGGTCACGTGGTACGGGACGGGTTTGGTTCCGGCCTCTTTGAGCGTCTTGTTGACGCACCAGAACGACTTCGGCGCGAAGTACGGGGATCCTGATTGGACAGCCATCCGGCCGTCCTTGGCCAGCAGCCGGGAAGCCAGGCCGTAGAACTCCACCGAGTACAGCTTGGCCGTGGCGGTCTCGTCGGGGTCGGGCATGTCGACGATGATCGCGTCGTAGCGGCCGGTGTTGCCGCGCAGCCAGTTGAACGCGTCGGCGTTGACGGTGTCGACGCGGGGGTCGGCGAAGGCGTCGCCGTTGAGCCGGTTGAGGACCGGGTTGTCGCGGGCCAGATCGGTCATCGCCGGGTCGAGTTCGACGAGGGTCACGTTCTCGACGTCGGGGTATTCGAGGATCTCGCGCAGGGCCAGGCCGTCACCGCCGCCCAGGACGAGGACGTCGTCGCGGTCACCGGCGAGCGCCGGGTGGACCAGGGCCTCGTGGTACCGGTATTCGTCCACTGAGGAGAACTGTAGGTCGCCGTTGAGATAGAGGCGAGTGTCGGTGTCGCGAAACGGCGAGATCGACTGCGTCATCACGATGCGCTGGTACTGCGTCTGTTCGCTGTAGACGATGGGGTTGGCGTACAGGGCCTGCTGGGCTTCGGCCTCGAAGCGGCCCGCGTACGCGTAGCCGCCGACCAGGGTGACGGCGACCAGGGCGGCGAAGCCGCCGACGATCCAGCGGGTGCGGCGCCGCAGGTCGCGACGGAACAGCGTGAACACGAGGATGAGCCCGGCCAGGGCGTTGACGGCGCCGACGATCAGGGCGCCCTTGATCTGGCCGAAGACCGGCAGCAGCAGGAACGGGAAGGCCAGTCCGCCGAGCAGGGCGCCGATGTAGTCAGCGGCGAACAGGTCGGCCACGGCGCTGCCCGCGGATTGCTTGCGCAGCCGCTGAAGCAGGACCATCAACAGTGGAATCTCGGCGCCGATGAGGACGCCCAGCAACAGCGCCACCCCGACCATGGCCACCGTGTACAGGTGCAGCCAGGCGAAGGCGGCGTACAGGGCGATGACGCTCAGGCCCCCGAACAGGGCCAGCAGCAGTTCGATGAGAGCGAAGGCCGCGGCGGCGCGTTTCTGCAGCGGTTTGGCCGCCAGGGCGCCCGCGCCCATGGCGAAGACCATCAGACCCAGCACTATGGACGCTTGCTGGGCGGTGTTGCCGATCAGGTAGCTGCCCAGCGCGACCAGCGCCAGTTCGTAGACCAGACCGCAGGCGGCGCAGATGAACACCGTCGCCAGCAGGCCCGTGCGTGCCAGTTTCCCCCGTGAAACTGACGACATTTAGGACAGACCGGCCATGACGACCAGGGCCACCGCGATGTGGGTGGCCGCGGTGACCCACACCGCCGGGTGGTTGTTCTCCTCGACGAGGATCGCGCCGAGCTTGCCCGGGGTGAGCAGGTCGAGCAGCACGAAGGCCACGCCCATGACGATCAGGCCGATGACGCCGTACACGAAGCTGTAGGAGATGCCGACGACGAGGTTGTCGGAGGAGGCGCTGATCGCGGCGAACACGATCATGCCCACGGCCAGCAGGTTGGACGCCAGCAGGACGGTGGCGTTGCGGTTGCGTTCCAGCCAGATCTGCTTGCGCAGGTTGCCCGGGGTGATGACGTCGACGAGGACGAAGCCGAGCACCATCAGGACGATGCCGACGCCGCTGAACGCCAGGACGGAGACCGTCTCGTTGAGCAGTTCCTTCAACATGTCAGTTGTCTTTCCTGTTTGGAGGGCGAAGTCTATTTTCCGAAGCCGCTGAAGCCGCCGCCGCGCGAGGAGGGGCGGGTGGAGGTCCAGCCGACCACCGCGAAGAAGGCGCCGTGGCGCCGGTAGCCCTCGTCGTAGTCGTAGACGTCCACAGTGCAACCGGTGTCGGCCTTGGAGACCACGACGAGGTCGTCCTCGTACTGCATGTAGACGGTCTGGTCGTCGCGGGGCAGGTCGGCGTCGGCGCACAGATCGGCGTCGGGACCGTATTCGGAGTCGGCGGTGGTGGTGTCGTCGCACTCGACGCTGGACACGTTGTCGGCCGGACGCTGGGTGTCGACCGGCTGCGTGTCGGCCGCGATGGCCGTGGCCACGTTGGCCGGGCTGTCGGAATCGTCGCAGCTGGCGGTGTCGTGCTCGGTCGGGTCGACGTCGCAGGAGTAGTTCTTGCCGATGAACTTACGCGGGCTCGCCGAACTCGACGCGATCGCGCACGACGCGATCACGACACCGGTCACGGCGATGACGCCGAAGACCGCCCAACCCGATGCCTTGCTGCTCATCATGACTCCTGGGGATAACTCAAAGGGGTGCGAGAAACGGTACCAAGATCAGTGCGGAAACGCCGGTTCCGTCACGGGCATGGCCACGGTGTGTGTCAGCACCATCCGCTGTTCCTCCGGATAGCAGTGCACCGTGGACCAGCCGCGGCCGTAACCGGGCAGTTGCGAGGACGCGTCCAGAAAGGTCATCGCGTCGGGGTGGCCGGGGAACTCCCCCACCAGGATGGTGTTCTCCCAGTCGCGGGCCCGGCTCCGCAACTCGGCACAGCGGGCCGAGAACTCCTCGGCGGACAGGGCCCGCACCTGCGAGGAGAACCAGAAACTCCACGGGCCCACCGTGGTGGTGTGGCTGGCGGGCACCGGGCTGCCCTCGCCGGGCAGGCACGCGACCGTCTCGGCGTAGACGCCGCCCTCCGGGGTCCACACCTCGGCCTGGTGGCTGGCGCCCAACAGCCGCAGCGTCAGGTGACCGCCGGGGACCGGGTGCGGGAACTCCAGCGCCCCCAGCACCGGCAGCGCCGGGGCCCGGTCGAGAAAGCGCAGGTCATTGACGGAGGAGTCCGCGAACGGGACGTCGAGGTCGAGGATCATGGCGACTGCGGGTAGATGGTGATCTCGTTGCGCAGGATGCGCAGCCCCAGCGCGACCTCGGAGCGGCCGGTGTCGTCGAAGTCCTCGTACGACAGCCGGGAGCCGTCGGCGGCCTCGTAGTCGTGGTAGCTGAGGTTGCCGGACGGACCCAGTCCGGTGGTGGCCTCGCTGGTGTAGCGGGCGCGTCCGGATTCCTTGGAGCTGAAGCGTTTCCCGTCGTACTCGATGGTCTTGGGGCCGGGCGCGGGCACCGTGTCGGTCACCGACGTCCACAGGTACAGCTCCAGGTCCGGGTCCTCCTCGACCGACAGCCAGCGCTTGACGCCCTCGCCGGTGTCGATGAGGTGTTCGCTCCAGTAGTAGCCGCCCTGCTTGAGCCGCAGGCTGCCGCGCACGGTCAGGGTCTCACCGTGGGTGTCGAAGATGTCGCCCGCCTTGAGGGCGCGCGGGTCGCCGCGCAGGATGTCGGAGTCGAGATCGGCGAACGGGTCCTTGGGCGCCGCGGCCAGTTCGGCCTTTCGTTTGGCCTCGCGTCGCCTCACCACTATCAGGGCTATCCCGATGCCCAGACCCACCGCCAGAATCAGCAGCACCAGCGCGCACAACACGGCGGCAATATAGGACGACATGGGCGGCTCGGCACTTCTCTCACTCGGCGAAAACGAGGGATCTTCAACAGTAGCGGGCGGGCGCTCACGCAGCGCCACGTGGTGGCCGCGGACACACAGTTAATTGTGGAATACCTATATGTGAATCCTCCGAAAAGCCTTTCTACACCTCGCCTTTCGGTCAATCCGTATGGCACGATAGGCGGCGCCCGCCCGACGCGCGCAGCGAATCAGGAGCCTCCCCTTGACACGCTCGTCCACGCCGGTGCGATCGTTGACCGCGATCGGCACCGCGCTCACACTTACCCTCGGTCTCGCCGCATGCTCCAGTCAGGACACCCTCACGGTGTGCACGTCCATCCCCTATGAACCGTTCCAGTTCAAGGACTCCTGGCAGGACAACAAGGTCGTCGGCTTCGACGTCGACATCATGGACCTGGTCGCCAAGGAACTGGACCTCAAGCAGGAGATCGTGGACATCGGGTTCGAGCAGATCGACTCGGGCCAGGCCCTCGAGGAGGGCACCTGCGACGTGGCCGCCGCCGCGCTGACCATCACGCCGCCCCGCGAGGAGGTCATGTCCTTCTCCGATCCGTACTACGACGCCAAGCAGGCGCTCGGCGCCAAGCCCGGCTCGAAGATCAAGACGCTCAAGGACATGAAGGGCAAGGTGCTGGGCGTCCAGCGCGACTCCACCGGCTTCGCCTACGCCGACGAGAACCAGGACAAGTACGAGTACGACCTCAAGACGTACAACGACCTGGGCAAGCTGCGCGAGGCCGTCCTGTACGACCAGGTCGACGCCGCCATCAACGATGTCCCACTATGGACTTCCAAGGTGACCGACGACCAGCGCAAGCTGGAGATCATCGAGAAGTACGACACCGGCGAGGAATACGGCTACGCGGTGGCCAAGGACAACGACGAACTACTGTCCACCATCAACGAGGTGCTCGCCAAGAGCCGCAAGAACGGCGACTTCGAGGAGATCTACCAGAAGTGGATCGGTGAGGACTAGTTCCGGTCCTCCGGATCCTCGAGTCCCTCCGGCAGTTCCGGAAGCCGCGCCTCCAGCCGGGTGATCTTGTCGTCCACCGCCGTCAGCGCCTGCTCCAGCTGGTGGCAGAAGTAGACGTACAGCTCCTTATAGGCCAGTCGCTGCCGTTTGAGGAGGTCCTCCATCGATCGCAGCCGGTTGAGGTTGTGCTCGGTTACCGGGATCTCTTCGCGCTCAAAGCGTTGGATGTCTGTAGCGAGCCGGTTGGACAGTTCGCGCAGATCCACGGGACGTTGCATTGGCTTAGCCTAACGCGATGCGGACGAAAAAGTGCCGGGCGGCGGGGGAGCCCGCGCCGCCCGGACGGTGAAGCCTGCGTCAGTTCTTCTTCTTGGAGCACTCTTCCCGGGCGTCGATCGCCTTGTCCGGGAAATCGCTGAACATCTGGTCGATACCGGTGTTGATGAACAGCCGGTACTCCTCCTGGTAGTTGCCCCAGTCCGGCGGATAGTCGCCGATCCGCAGGTTCGTGGGCAGGAAGAAGTTCTCGTTGCGGAAGGTCCAGCTGTGGACGTCCAGACCGGCGGTGTGGGCGTCCTTCACGGCCGTGGAGGGCGTGCCCAGCGAACCGTCGGACTTACGCGGGATGATGATGTCCTTGGCGTAGCTGACGGCGTGCAGCCACTTCGCGTATTCCTTCAGCTTGTCGGGCGTGGCCGCCTTGTCGCCGATCACGAACACCAGCTTGTTGTCCACAAGCGAGTCCATCTTCTTCAGCGCGCCCTCTTCGAAGGACTGGATCAGCACCGGGTCGTCCGCGTCATCCAGGTCCGCCGCCCCCAGCTTCTGGTCCAGCAGCTCCTCGACCTTCAGGCCGATCGAGTTGAAGTAGGTGGGGTGCTTCAGCTCCGGGTAGATCCCGACCTCGCGCTTGTTCTGGAACGAGAGGTCCTTGCGGAGCTTGATGATCTCCTCGATGGTCATGATCGGGTACAGACCATCGTGGTCCTTGTTGTACGGACGCAGCTCGGGCAGGCGTTCCTTGGCGCGCAGGGTCTTCAGCTCTTTGAGGGTGAAGTCCTCGGTGAACCAGCCGGTGTAGGAGACACCGTCGATCACCTTGGTGGTCTTGCGGCTGGCGAACTCGGGCTTGTCGGCGACGTTGGTGGTCTGAGAGATCTCGCTCTCGTGGCGGGCCACCAGCTGCCCGTCCTTCGTGGGCACGAGGTCGGGCTCGAAGTAGTCGGCTCCCAGCGTCACCGCGACGGTGTAGGCCTCGATGGTGTGCTCGGGACGGTAACCGCTGGCACCGCGGTGACCGGTCACCATGACATCGCAGGCCGCCGATTTCTTGTCCTTGGCGGGCTCGGCATTCGCCGACGGAGCCAGCGCGAGGCAACCGGCCAGCACGCCCACCGCGGCAGCGGTGGCCACTAGCTTTCGTCTCACGGTTCTCTCCATTCTGTAGGGGTACGGACATGATCCAAGACCGCGCGGCTTGCGCGCAAGACCTTGGTAGGTAACCCCCGGGAAAACAGTGGGAGAACTGGCCGACCGGCCACAATGTTGACGATTTCGCCGCTAACGGGCAGAAATTGTGGCACCCCGGAAGATCGGTCCGTACAGCAACGAGACCAGGTCGCCGTTGAGGTCGGTGACGTCGGAACCGGTCGAGGCGGCCACCATCGGCGTGAACACCGACTGTTCCTCCTCGGTACCGGCGTAGCCCATCATCGGATCGAACGGCAGCTCGACGCCGGGACCGTCCTCGTCCTCATCGTCCTTGTTCTCGGCGTTGGTGCCCTCGTCGTCTTCCTGCGCCGGGGCGTCGGTCAGCCCCGGGATCTCGATCGGCAGGTTGCTGCGCTCACCGTCGTAGTCGTAGCCGTTGCCGAACTGGTTCTCGGCGGCCTCCGAGTTGCCCTCCGGCAGGCCCCGGCAGTTGGGCCCGTACTGGCTGGTCCACTCGGGTTCGTCGCGGCCGGACTCGTACTTGCCGTTGTTCTGGGTGATCTCCAGCGTGATGTGCAGCCGCCCGCCCGAGAAGGCCTCCTCGATGTCGGGCTGAAGCTCGGTCAGGCCCTGGAACAGGCACGGATACTCCGGCGAGTAGGTCGCCAGCAGCTCGATGAACGGCTGCGTGACCTCGCCGAACTGGATCAGCCGTCCCTGGTAGCGGTCCAGGAACACCCGGGTGTCGTCGCTGAAGTCCTGCGTCGACATCCACATCGCCTGCAGCTCGTCCTCCTGGTCGGTGATGGTCTTGTTGGTGACCGTCAGGTTCTCCAGGACCTTCGTCAGGTCGGGCAGCGCGCCCCGGTAGTTGTCCAGCACCTTGGCCAGCTCGTCGATGTCGGCCTCGATGGTCGGCATCTCCTTGTTCAGGGTGCGGACGATGTCGCCGAGCTTCACGATCGTGTCGCCCAGTTCGTCACCACGGCCGTCGAGCGCGCCGGCGATGGCCGACAGCGTCACCGACAGCTTCTCCGGCGGGACGGCCCGCAGCAGCGGCAGCGCCCCGTCCAGGACGTCGTTCAGTTCGACGGCCTCCTTGGACTTGTCCTCCTTGACGACGGTGTTGGGCTGGATCGAACCACCGGTGTCGGACTTGGGGGCGATCAGTTCGACGTACTTCTCGCCGAACAGCGTCTTGGGCAGCAGCCGGGCGGTGACCCCGGCCGGGATCGAGGCGGTGGAATCGGGGTCCAGCGCCACATCCAGCTCGGCGCCGTCGCCTGTGGAGTTGATGTCGCGGACCTCGCCGACCAGCACGCCGTGCAGCTTCACGTCGGCGCCCCGGGACATCTGCAGTCCCGCCGTGGCGGCCTGCACGGTCACGTCCACCTTGGGGCTGAACAGTTTCATATAGGACGCCACGCACAGACCCAGCAGCGCCGCGAGGACGAGAAGAAAGCCGAGACCGGCGATTCGCTGCTTCATCCGGCGATCCTGACTGTCGTGGTTGCTCCCCACACGGCAAGCGACACAAAGAAATCGACAATGTTAACTGCGACGATAGCCGTCCGGACGGCCCGGCCGACCGCGACACCGACACCGGCGGGACCGCCCGAGGCGTGGTAGCCGTAGTAACAGTGCACGCCGATCACGATGACGGAGAAGCACAGCACCTTCCCGAAGGACCACAGCACGTCGCCGGGCACCAGGAAGGTCGAGAAGTAGTGGTCGTAGGTCCCCGAGGACTGACCGAAGTAGAAGATCGCGACGCCGCGGGTGGCGACGTAGCTGGACAACAGCGCCAGCACGTACAGCGGCACACACGCGGCCAGCCCGGCCAGCATCCGGGTCGTCACCAGGTACGGCAGCGAACGCACGCCCATGACCTCGAGCGCGTCCACCTCCTCGTTGACCCGCATGGCGCCCAGCTGGGCGGTGAAACCCGCGCCGACCGTCGCCGACAGCGCGATACCCGCCACCAGCGGCGCGATCTCACGGGTGTTGAAGTACGCCGAGATGAACCCGGTGAAGGCGCTGGTGCCGACCTGGTTGAGGGCCTGGTAGCCCTGCAGGCCGACCTCGGTGCCGGTGAAGAAGGTCAGGAACACCACCACGCCGACGGTGCCGCCCACGACGGTCAGGCCACCGGCGCCGAAGCTGACCTCGCCCAACAGCCGCGCGACCTCCTTGCGGTAGCGCACCACGGCCTTGGGCATCCACGCGATGGCGCGGACGTAGAACTGCAACTGGGTTCCCAGGGACGTCAACATGTCACGAACCCTTCTGCGGAACCAGCTGGAAGTACAGGGCCACCATCACGAAGTTGAACGCGAACAGCACCATGAAGTTCACGACCACCGACACGTTCACGGCCTGGCCGACCCCCTTGGGGCCGCCCTTGGCGTTCATGCCCAGATAGCAGGCGATCAGCGCCGCCACCATGCCGAACACGATGGCGCGCAGCTGCGCCGACACCACGTCGGCGACCTGCCCCAGCGCGGCGAACGACGCCAGGTACGAGCCCGGCGTCCCGTCCTGCATGTACACGTTGAAGATGTAGCCACCGGCGATACCCACCGCCGAGACCACCCCGTTGAGGAAGAACGCCACCACGGCACCGGCGAACATGCGCGGCACCACCAGCCGCTGGATCGGGTCGACGCCGAGCGTCTCCATCGCGTCCAGCTCTTCCCGGATCTTGCGCGCCCCCAGATCGGCGCACATCGCCGACCCGCCCGCGCCCGAGATCAGCAGCGCGGTCACGATCGGCCCGGCCTCGCGGACCACGGCCAGAACACTGGCGGCCCCGGCGAAGGACTCCGCCCCGATCTGCTTCGACAGCGAGCCCAGCTGCAACGCGATGACCGCGCCGAACGGGATCGCCACCAACGCCGTCGGCAGGATCGACACGCTCGCGATGAACCACGCCTGCTTGATCGCCTCGGACCACTGGAACGGCCGCCGCGGCACCGCCTTGAAGGTGTCGATGGTGAACCCGGTGAACCGGCCGACCCCCGCGAACATCCTCCCCATCGGCCCGGGTGCGGGCGGCGGGGTGGCTTGCTGCGGTTCGGCGGCCTGGGTCGTCACTGGGCGACCCCGAACGGCTGCTGCGCTGTCTGTCCGTTCTGCCCGTTGGCGTCCTTCTCCTCGGTCATCCCGATCGGCCCCTCGATCGAGGCGTTCAGGAACTGCCGGACCACCGGCTTGTCCGAGGCCAGCATCTGTTCCCGCCGCTCGAACGCGACCAGCTGCCCCAGGTAGAGCATCCCGATGTGGTGCGGCAGGGTCCGCGCGGTGTTGATGTCGTGCGTGACGATCAGGAACGTCGCCCCGGTCTCGGCGTTCAGCTCCGCGATGGTCTTGCTCAGCAGCGCGGTCCGCACCGGGTCCAAACCGGAGTCGGGTTCGTCGCACAGGATCAGCTCGGGGTCCATGACCAGCGCCCGCGCCAGTCCGGCGCGCTTGCGCATACCGCCCGATATCTCCGAGGGCAGCTTGTCCTCGTCGCCGACCATGCCCACGACGTCCAGCCGCTGCATCACGATCCGGCGGATCTCCCGCTCCGTCTTCCGCGTGTGCTCCCGCAACGGAAACGCGATGTTGTCGTAGATGTTCATCGACCCGAACAGGGCCCCATCCTGGAACAACACCCCACATCGCTGCCGGATCGCGTACAACTCCCGGTCGCTCATCGCGGTCAACTCCTGACCATCGATGAACACCTTGCCCCGGTCCGGACGCAACAACCCGATGAGCGTCTTGAGGAACACCGACTTACCGGTACCGGAAGGTCCGAGCAGCACGGTGATATCGCCGGACGGTACCGTTAGCGACACGTCCGACCATACGGGTTTGTTGCCGTTGAAGGACTTGGTAAGCCCAACGACTTCGGCACCCACGCCCATGTGCGTTGACCTTCCCGCCAGACACCATAGGGAAGCCGGTATGAAATACGGGGCGTCCGGCTGATCAGGGCAGCTTAGCGAACTCACCAGTAACTGGGGAATGCCCCGACTGGTCACAGCTTCGTAACGACCCACCCCTCGTGCACGACTCGTGCCGAACTCGTGCAACCGCGAGTAATCGTTGTGTCCGCCAAGCAAGAGCGAGGAGAGGACGCACTAGCTATGGGTGAAACCGTACTGAAGGAAGCCAACCACCGAGCCGAAGCGGACGGAATGACCGCCTGGGACCCCCGCCGCCTCGTCACGGTCACGGTCGGCCCGGGCGGGATCCTGCGCGACGTCACCATCGAGCCCGACGCCTACTCGTACCTGACCCCCAAACAACTGTCCACCACCGTCACCACCACCTACCAAACGGCGGTGACCGCGCTCCGCGAAGCGACGGTCGCCCAGTTCATGGACCTGTGCGGAGTAAAGGTCAAACCGGAGGAAGTCGCCAACGGGAAAACCCGCCTCCACAACCTCCTGGACAAACTGGCCGGACAGCCCGCCGTATAGGTACTTCAAAAGACGCGCGCCGGCAACATCGGGGGCGCGCGTCTACCCACCCGTCTTCGACCGCTTCCGCGACGGGAACGCGGAACCGGCCGAAGCGAGCGAGGCCTGGAAACGGGAACCAGGTCCTCGCCAGCAAGCCGCTCGCGGCGAGGCTGGCGAAACCGTACGGCATCGCGGTGGCCGCGTCACGCGCCGCGATGCCGTACTTCTGGGTTGGCCCACAACGGCTGGTCAGCTGTGAGCGTCGATTTCGGCCCGCAGCACTGCGGTTTCGGGGACTCCCAGACGAGTGAAGATGGCTAGGGCTTCTTGGCGAGCGTCTGCTGCTTTGTTGTAGTCGGCCAAGCCCTCATATGCCCTAGCGACTATCACCAACGAACGCGCATGGCGCAGCGGATCAGGCATTGAGGCGAACAAGGCTGCGGCCTTGCGTCCCGTACTTACAGCATGCCGATACGCGTTCAGTTTCAAACGAACGTTGCTGTCCACGCGCAGCATCTCTGCAACCAGGTATCTAGGAGGTTGCAAGACTTCCACTGCTGCTGCTGACTCCAGATACTTCACTGCTCGACTATTGTCGCCAGCGAAACATTCGAGGTCCGCGAGAAAACAGTAGTTGCGACGCTCTACTGTAGACATTCCGTGTTCATTTGCTCGTACTGTAGACGCAAGATAGTCCTCACGCGCTCGCTCGATTTTCCCGCACCCAAACTCTGCCAAACCTCGTTGCTGGAGCGCGATCACTATCGAACGAACAGACTTGCACTGCTGACCTGCAAGCAATGCCTCCTGGGCATAGGCCCAAGCTTTACGGTGGCGACCTCGATCGTTCTCCAATAGCGCTCTGGCGAGATAAATGCTCGCGGCGATTGATCGGCTTTCGAGCTTCGACAAAAGTGCCGCACTTCGATCCAGGTATGCCAATGCATCACCATAACGCCCCAACGCCCTGTACACAGTTCCCAAATTAAGCACGCGCACCAGTTCAAAATGAACGCCTTCAGCCATATAACCCGGCTGCAATGACTTCACCAGCCACTCCTCGGCTTCCCGATACCGACCGCTCCAACTAAGCCGAATTCCGAGGTTGTTACACAAGTCGCCGTATGTCCGTGAGTCCACATTAGGATCTATTGTGGCTACGGATTTCCGGGACAATTCAATGGAAAGCTCCGTTTCCCCTAGTGCATATTGAATCCCCCCAAGTGCAGACAGCATGCGTGCTTGGCCATGCCTGTCGTTATACACCTCAGCGATCCTCAAAGCGATCTCACATTGGTCACGGGCGACTTTCAAACCGAGCCCGTGGTGCGTGATCATGCTCAAGGTGTATGCCACCCGCCACATCTCCGGATGTTTGTTCAGCAACTTGCAGGTGGTAACCACATTTGGAATTTCATCGGGACTGATTCGACCACGATTCTGGAAGTACCAAGCGACGAGCGTATCGATAATCGATTCACAAATTGAGCTACTCAACTTGTCAATTGCGCAACGATGCGCATAGATTCTCACCAGGTCATGGAAGCGGTACCTCCCTGGAACATGCGTCTCGAGCAAGTGTGCAGAAACCAGACCCTGCAACAGGTCCTTGGCTCGATCCTCCTGGTGGCCCGAAACCTCAACGGCCAGTCCTTCCGCAATGTCCTCACCCGGAATCATCCCCAGGCGCAGGAACAGATCCCGGGCCTCAATGCTCAAAGCGCCGACTGATAGGTCAAACGTCGCCGTAACAGCTGAGTACGGGTCGCCCTCGATGCTGAGGATCTCCAGCCGAGAAACGCTGTCAAGTTCGGACGCCAAATTGGATATCGAGCCATCGGACCTTGCCGCCAGGCTAGCGGCCGCGATCCGCAATGCCAGCGGAAGATGACCGCACAATTCGACCAGCCGACGGGCAGAATCCGGATCCGCGTTAACCCGATCAGCCCCAATCAGCTCGGCCAGTAGCTCCAACGACTCCGTAAGGCTGAGCACATCCAAAGCCATGAGCTTGGCGTCATTGAGCGCCGCCAGGCTCGCCAGCCGATTGCGGCTCGTCACCAGGACGGCGTTGTCCTGGCCGCCCGGCAACAACGGTCGCACCTGCTCAGCAGTTCGGGCGTTGTCCAAGACCACCAGCATGTTCCGGCCGTTCATCACCGAGCGAAACAGCGCCGACGCCTCCTCGGTCTCTGCCGGAATTTTGGCGCTCGGAGTCCCAAGCGCACGAAGGAATCGTGATAGCGCGTCAATGGGCTTCAACGGTTCATTGTGGTCAAAACCGCGCAGGTTGACGTAGAGCTGTCCGTCAGGGAACCTTTCGGTCCGATTCCGACTCCAGTGGACCGCCAACGCAGTCTTTCCCACGCCACCACCACCGGAGATCGCCGACAATACGGTGACAGCGGCTCCGGAGTCGAACAGCCTGTCCAACTCGGCCAGCTCTTCATCCCGGCCGGTGAACGTCGCCACGCCCGCCGGAAGCTGTGCGGGCACCAGAATCTCTGGCTTAGCCGCAACGATTGACATCTCTGGCCGCGGCACCGCCAGCGACGCGTCCTCCCGCAGGATCCGCCCATGCAGCTCCCGCACCATCGGATTCGGGTCGATCCCCAGTTCCTCCGCCAACCGCGTCCGTAGTGCCCCAAAGACCTCCAGCGCCTCGGCACCCCTGCCACACCGATACAGCGCCAGCATCAGATGTCGTGCCGCCTGCTGTCGATACGGCTTCTCCGCCAACAGTTCCGCCAGCTCCCCCACCACGTCCGCGTGTCGCCCCAGTTCGAGGAGGCTCGCCGCGCGGTCCTCGATCATGCCGAGGCGGAGATCGTCGAGTCGCCTTGACCGCGATTCCAGCCACCGCGCCGACAACCCCGCCAGGGTCGGTCCTCGCCACAGGCCCAGTGCCTCGTCGAAGCTCGGCAACGCCTTGGCATGTCTGCCCTCGCGTGCGTCGTGACGCGCCAGGTGGTTCAGCTCCTCGAACCGAACGGAGTCCACAAAGCTGTCCCCAGCCGCGAACCGGTATCCCTCCCCCACCACCTCGATCGGGTTGCTCGTGCCGAGGGTTCTGCGCAACGCCGCCATGTAGTTCTGCGCTTGGCGCCGGGCCGTCTCCGGGGGTTCTTCGTCCCACAGCACGTCCACCAGCCGCGAAAGCGTCACCGTCTGGCCCGCCTCCAGTAGCAGCATCGCGAGCAGGCGCGGTTGGTGCCGCCCCTTGATGGCGATCGGAACCCCGTCCCGGACGACCTCCAGCGGCCCCAGAATCCGATACTCCACGACACCTCCACAGCCGGTTACGGCCGTCAACCTAACCGACCGTACCCGGCTGCGTCCATGTCGTTCCGTGAGTTCGTCAGTCCACCTTGGCCGCGAGGCTCACTTCAGCGGATTTCGGTTCCCCGCCCCCACTTCCCGCCCCGCCGATCCCCTCCGTCCGCGGCGCGGGACGTCGTCCGCCTCCCCGTTTCGGTTTGCGGCTCAGCCACCACTCCGCCAGCAGCAGGTTCACCACCCAGCTCAGCCAGGCCGCGATGCCGCCCACCGTCTGGTCGAAGAACAGCTCGTTGCCGTCGAACCCCGTTTCCAGGGTGGGTTTCAAGGCCGCGTCGACCGCCACCAGCCAGATGCGGCTCACCACTATGGAGGTTGTCAGCGCGAAGCTGCGGACCATCCAGCGGCGGTGTTCTCGGAAGCGGCGGGCCCGGGCGGCGCGGAATCCCGCGATCGTGGCGCCCAGCCATAGGAGGGCTTGGAGTACCGAGCTGGTCTGGGCGCTGGGGCCCGAGAGGCTGAAGATCGCGACCGGGAGCGCGAGGAGGCCCGAGGGTAGGACTCCCGCCAGGACGTAGAGCCGTCCGCTGGTGCGGTGGATTTTCGGGTGGCGTTGCCGCAGCCAGGGCCATACCTGGAGGCAGCAGGTCACCAGTGCGATGGTGCCGAACATGATGTGCGTGTGCAGGATCCAGTAGTACTCGGGGAAGCCCGGCGGTGCGGGGACTCGGGTTTGGGCCGGGTCATAGCTGAGGTACGGCGGGAGGGAAAAGGCCAGGAACGCGACGGTTCCCAGGCCCAGTGGTATCACCCAGGGGCGGCGCCACCAGGCGACGCGGGGGCGGCGGTTCGTCGGGGCCGTCATCGGTTCTCGTCGTATCGGGTGACGAGGGGGTGGTGTTGGCCCTCGCGCTGGGCGGCGGCTTTCTTTTGGCGGTCGGCGATCGACCACCAGCTCCAGACGGTGTCGACGGCGAAGACGATGAGCCAGATGCGGCTGGCGATCATCGCGATGGACTGATCGTCGGGGACCGAGTCGCGGAGGAAGGCCAGGGCCCAGGAGTTGTCGGTGAGTGCGAAGACCGCTTGGGCGATGGCGAAGATTCCCAGGTGGGAGAACCACTTGGCTTTGAGTCTGGCTGTCTTGGCTGATGCGGAACCGTTGTGTGTCATGGGGTCAAGGCAACACCCGGTTTGGGGTGGTTTGATCGGCGTCGGGGACGAAACTTGGGTACATCCTTTGGCTTACCCGGGGTAAACACTTGGTTGTTGAGGGATATGTGAATGTGTGAACGGGTTGACCCGTGTGCGGGAATCTGGGATGGTAAGCGCTTGCCATTGGTGTTTCACTGACCAGGGAGTCGCCATGCCTCGTCGCCGTTCGGTTCTGAGTCTCGCCGCCGCCATCGCTGTCACAGGGCCGGTGTTGTTGGGCGCCAAGGGGGCTTTCGCCGCCGACGACGACTACGCCGCCGCGTTGGAGCGGTGGCGGGGGTTGTTGACCGGTGGGGGTGACTACGATCCGGCCGATGAGAAGCTGGCCGCGGCGATCGGGCGGGTGGACGCGACGGCGAAGAGGTACCGGGACGGATTCATCAGGGACGGTGGCCGCACCACGTTGTGGGAGGACCTGCCGGGTACCGACGCGCAGACCGCGAACACGATGCTGACCCGGTTGCAGGCCATGGCGAACGCCTACGGCACCAAGGGTTCGGCGTACGAGGGGAACGCCGGGTATCGCGAGGATATTGTGGATGGTCTGTCGTGGATATATGACAATCGCTATCACGAGGGGTTGCCGGAGCAGGGGAACTGGTGGCACTGGGAGATCGGGATGCCGATGGCGGTGGCCTCGACGGTTCCGTTGCTGCGGGACGGGATTCCGGCCGAGCTGACCGGCAAGCTCATGCGGGCGGTGGCGCATTTCGTGCCGGATCCGACGTACCGCACCAACAATCCGTCGATCGAGGAGACCGGGGCGAACCGGACCGACAAGGTGCTCGTCACCGCCGTGCGGGGGTTGCTGAGCCGGGATGCGGCGGTGCTGGCGATGGGCCGGGACGCGTTGTCGCAGGTGTTCGACTATGTGGACAGTGGTGACGGGTTCTATCGGGACGGCTCGTTCGTCCAGCACACGTATTTCGCGTACACCGGTTCGTACGGCAATGTGCTGATCGGGAGCATGGCGAAGTCGCTGGCGGTGCTGGCGGGAAGTCCCTGGGATGTCACCGATGCCGATCGAGTCAACGTCTACGCGTGGTTGCGGGAGGCGTTCGCGCCGGTGGTGTTCCGGGGGCAGTATCTGGCGCACGTGCGGGGACGGTCGATCGCGCGCAAGGCTTCCGACGATCACGATCTGGCGCGGGGGCTGATCGCCTCGGCGGCGTACCTGCATCCCGCCGCCGGCACCGAGGATGGGAAGTGGATCGGCGAGACGCTGGCGGGCTGGATCGAGGCGGACGATTTCAAACCCTTCGAGGACCATGCCGGAGTGCCGTCGATCGTGGCCACCCGCAAGGCGGTCGCGGGGGCGACGGCGGCCGGGGACGCGGTGTTCCACAAGCAGTTCGCGGCGATGGACCGGATGGTGCACGCGCGCGAGGGGTACGTGTTCACGGTTTCGGCGCGCGGCAACCGGATCGCGGCGTATGAGTCGGGCAACGGCGAGAACCTGTACGGGTTCTACACCGGCGAGGGAATGACCTATCTGTACACCGGTGATCTGGCGCAGTACAGCGACGGCTTCTGGCCGACGGTCGATCCCTACCGGCTGGCGGGGACCACTGTGGCCACCGAGGCGACGTATCCGCGTTCGGCCACCGACACCGGGTTCGGGGCGCATCTGGGTCCGAACAAGTGGGTGGGCGGTTCCAGTCTCGGGGACGGCTTGGGGGCCTACGGGATGGCGTTCACGGCCCAGACCGATCCGGGTACCGAGGCGCCGATCGACCTGAAGGGCAAGAAGTCCTGGTTCACCGTCGGGGATGTGGTGGTGGCGCTGGGGAGTGACATCACCGCGAGCGAGGTGGCGGCTCAGACTACTGTGGAGAACCGGAGGGTTCCCGACGGTGGTACCACCATCACCGTGGACGGCGAGGGCGTCGATTCCGACGGCTGGGACGCGTCGCTGTCGGGGGTGGGGTGGTTGAGCGTTCCGGGCGCGGGCGGATACGTGTTCACCGGTTCCACCGAGGGGCTGCGGGGCTTGGGCGACAGGCGAACCGGCCGCTGGTCGGACATCGGCGCCGATCCCGAGGGCGGCGAGGGCGATGAGGTGACGCGCGACTTCGCGACGGTGTGGTTCGACCACGGCGCGGCACCGAGCGCGGCGTCCTATGAGTACACCGTGCTGCCGGGAGCCGATGCCGAGGCGACGGCGGCCTACGCCGCCGATCCGTCCGTCACGGTGACCGACAACAGCGCGGACGTGCACGCGGTGCGTGGCGCGCGGGGGCGGCGGGCCGCCAACTTCTGGAACCCGGGGACGGCGGACGGTGTCATCACCGTCGATCAGCCGTCCTCGGTGGTGATGGTCGAGGACGGCGGCGAGATCGCCGTGGCCGTCAGCGATCCGAAGCAGTCGGGCGTCGTCGTCACCGTCGTCGTGGCCCGCGCCACCAGCGCGGTCATCGAGGCGGACGAGAACGTGAAGGTCTCTATGGACGGTGCTAAGACGACGATCACCGTCGACACCAGGGGCAGGGCCGGATTGCCAAGCACGGCAAGACTGTCCGCGTCTACCTGACGATCACCCTGTGAAGTCATGGAGGGTTTGTATACCGCATATGCATGATGGTCCCCGCACTCTTCCCCTGCCCCACAGGAGATCTCATGAAGAAGAAGGCAGTCACCAGACTGGTCATCGGCGCTGCGGCGGCGATCGCGGCCCTGGCACTCGCGTTCGTCCCCGCTCTCGCCTCGGCTGAGTCGCCGGCGACGACGGTCGACCAGCAGGAGCAGAGTCAGAAGAGTCCCGCCGACGGGACCCCGCAGGGCGCCATCGAGTGGTACCAGGAGCGGGAAGGCAGCTCCGAGTACGAGGGCATGTGCGAGATGGCGGCCGAGAACGCTTACGGCACCACCGGAGTATGGCCTTCGGCCATCGATCACTGGAACGCCACCAACGAGGCGGGCACGGCCCACCCGGGCGACACCAACCCGCCGCTGGGCGCGTTCGTCTTCTGGAACACCAGCGAGTACGGCCACGTCGGTGTCGCCGACGGCAACGGGGGCTTCTGGGCCTCCAGTGTCGGCGGCGCCATCGGTCACAGCGACGACCTGGGCTACTACGGCGACGTGTACCTGGGCTGGAGCGATCCGCAGGTCCCCGCGGGCAAGGGCGAACTGCCCGAGGGAACCAGGCAGCACTGACCTGAACCGACACGGAGGACCCCGTCACTTGCTCCGGTGGCGGGGTCCTTCGCGTTACGGTCGCTGTCATGTCCGACACGCTCGCCGCCGCCGCGGCCCTGGTCCCCGACGCCGGGCAGCGGCGCGTCCTGGGCCTGGCGGGACCGCCCGCCGCCGGGAAGTCCACTTTGGCACGCGAGCTGGTGGACGGGCTCAACCGGCGCTTCGGGCCCGGCACCGCGGCCAATGTGCCGCTGGACGGTTTCCACCTGTCCAACGCGCAGCTGGAGCGGCTGGGCGTCGCCGATCGCAAGGGCGCGATCTTCACCTTCGACGTGGACGGCTACCTGGCGCTGCTGCGGCGACTGCTGGCGGAGCGTTCCCGCGACGTCTACGTGCCCGACTACGACCGGACGCTGCACGAACCGATCGCGGCCCGGCACGTCGTGGCTCCCGGGGTGCGGCTGGTCGTGACCGAGGGCAACTACCTGGCCAGCCCGGCCGAGGGCTGGCGCGAGATCGCGGACCTCGCCATTGAACTGTGGTATGTGGAGACACCGGACGAGGAGCGGCTGCGACGGTTGGTGCGGCGGCATTCGTCCGGTGGCCGGGGTGTGCGGGCGGCGCGGGAGCGGGCGCATCACAATGACGTGCCCAACGGTGAGCTGGTCAAAGTGGATCGCGACCGGTGCGCGCGGGTCATCACGACAGGGCCGTGGCGTTCCTGAGTCGCTTGGCGCGGTGGTGGGCGATGAACAGCAGGGTGATCGGGATCAGGCCCCAGACGTGGCCGGACGGGAACACCATCCAGCCGCCGACGATGGCGTCGGCCAGCAGAATCCACGCGACGTAGACGGGCAGGGTGCGGCCTTCGCGGCCCCGGCTGATGGCCACCAGGCCGAGGATGATCGTCGGCAGCGCGAAGCTGCCGGGCACGAACCAGAAGGCCAGGTGGGTCTGGAAGTCCCGGGTGACGGTCATGTCCCACTGCAGTTCGCCGGTGAGGATCTTGGGCCATTCCCCGGCGAACATGAAGATGCCGACGATGCTGTGTGCGAGCGCGGTCACCACCATGAACCAGCCCGCCACCGTGGTCAGTGTCGCGGGTCTGCTGTCGGTGGGCTGCGCGGTTGTGGTGCTCATGTCACGTTCATCTCCGTTGCGGAAGGGGTCCGGACCTCGCGGTCCGGGCCGGTAATATTCGGTACCGTATAAACGATAGCCCCATTTATACGGCTCCGTATATATGGTGGGACGTGGGAAGGGACACACCGTGGCGACAGCGCGCACCCCTCGCGAGACATGGATCTCCGCGGGCCTGAAGGCCCTGGCCGACGGCGGCCCGGACGCGGTGCGGATCGAGAGCCTCGCCAAGTCGCTCAAGGTGACCAAGGGTGGTTTCTACGGGTTCTTCGCCGACCGCGGCGCGCTCATCACGGCGATGCTCGACACCTGGGAGCGCGAGAGCATCGACGACGTGCTCGAACAGCTCGACAGCACCGAGGCCGACCCGCGGGCCCGGATCCGGCTGGCGGGTCAGCTGACGCTGTCCGGCGACCGGCTGCCGCTCGACCTGGCCATGCGGGACTGGGCGCGACGCGACGAGGCGGTCGCCGAACGGCTGCGCCGGGTCGACAACCGACGGCTGGCGCTGCTGCGGGAACAGTTCAGTCTGGTGTGCCCCGATCCGGTCGAGGTCGAGGCCCGCAGCCTGCTGGCGTTCTGCCTGGCGATCGGCAGCC
This sequence comes from Stackebrandtia nassauensis DSM 44728, assembly GCF_000024545.1. Taxonomy (GTDB): domain Bacteria; phylum Actinomycetota; class Actinomycetes; order Mycobacteriales; family Micromonosporaceae; genus Stackebrandtia; species Stackebrandtia nassauensis. Next base: position 896,164 of record NC_013947.1, on the reverse strand, counting down.
CGCTGCTGGCCGCCGACCACGACGGCCGCGACCGGCTCGAGATCCTCTTCCGGGCCGCCAACTACATCCTCTGGGGGCCGAACGATGTGGACCGCGACGCGACCGGGTTACAGGAACGCCTTGCCCTCGCCGCGGTAGGTCGGCACCGTGTCGGCGATCCGGTCGCCCTCCACAAGGTGCAGTTCGTTGACGCGCTCGCACAGTTCGCCCGCCTTGGCGTGCCGGAACCAGACCCGGTCGCCGACGCGCAGCGAATCGGCCGCGGGACCGGTGACCGGCGTCTGCACCTCCCCGGCGGCCTCCATCCCGGTCAGCCGCAGGCCGGACGGCAGCCACGGGCGCGGTTGCCGGGACGGGCCGGTCTTGCCGGAGGCGATCCAACCACCACCGTGGACGGTCGCGAATCCCGGACCGGGGCGGCGCACCACCGACAGCGCGAACGCGGCGGCCGGACGGGGCCGGAAGTCGTCGTACTCGTCGAACAGCGCCGGGCCGTAGAAGCCGCTGCCCGCGGTGAGCTCGGTGATCGAGGGGTCGGAGGCGGTGCGGGACAGCGAGCCGGTGCCGCCGCCGTTGACGAACTCCAGCTCGGCGACCTGCCGCACCGCCGCGACGGCCTTGCCGCGCCGCTCGACGAGTTCGCGAAACGACCGGTCCTGGACCAGTCGCAGCATCGACGCCGAGGGACCGCTGCCCTGGCCGAGCCCGGCGATCTGGCCCTCGTAGCTCATGATGCCGACGAGGTCGAAACCCTTGCGGGCCTTGATCTTGCGAGCCAGCCGGACGGCTTCCAGCGGCGTGTGCACCGGTGAGCGGCGGGTGCCCAGGTGGTTGCCCAGCACCCGATAGGAGGCATCGAGGTCCAGGCACACCCGCAGCCGGTGGCGTTTCACCGGCGGCAGGACCGCGTCGACGAGGTCCAGCTGCGCGACGTCGTCGACCATGAGCGTGATCGCGGCGGCGGCCGAGGAATCGGTGGCCAGCGCCGCGATGCTCAGCGCGTCGGCGTCGGGGTAGCCGACCACGACGTCGCGGCTGACCTCGTTCTCCACCAGCCACAGTGACTCGGCGAGGCTGAACGACAGGATCCCGGCGTAGCCGGGCCCGGCCAGCGCCCGGCGCAGCAGTTGCCGACAGCGCAGTGATTTCGACGCGACCCGGATCGGCAGGCCGACGGCGCGCTCCCGCATCGCGGCGCCGTTGGCGTCGAAGGCGTCCAGATCGACGATCGCCAGCGGGGCCGCCAGTTTGGCGGTGGCGGTGTCGTAGCGCTGCCGCAACGCCACACTGTCGTGAAACTTGCTCATGTTCTTCAGCATAGTGCCGCGACACCCATAGGCGAGGCGGCAAAGGCTCGCCGGGCCGCGCCGATACGCTGTCATTCGTATAGACGAGCGGGTATTTACCCACTGTGACGAAGGCGGACCACGTATGTCGGGCGTTTCGGATCTCAAAGCGGTCCTGCGCATCCGTCCGTTCCGGCGCCTGTGGCTGGTGCTGGGACTGTCGGCGACCGGGGACTGGCTGGGTCTGCTGGCCATGTCGCTGTTCGCCGCGTCCCAGTTCGACAACACCACGGCGCAGGGCGCCGCGTTCAGCCTCGTCATCGTGGTGCGGCTGATCCCCTCGCTGCTGCTGGGCCCGCTGGCCGGGGTGTTCGCCGACCGCTGGGACCGCCGGATCACCATGGCCGTGTGCGACACGCTGCGGTTCGCGCTGTTCGCCTCGGTTCCGCTGGTGGCGATGTGGACCGGCGTCGGTGTCAAGGCCGCCGGCTGGACCGCGATCGCGACCTTCCTCATCGAGGCCGTCGGCATGATGTGGATGCCCGCCAAGGAGGCCGCCGTCCCCAACCTGCTGCCCCGCAGCCGGCTGGAGGCCGCCAACCAGCTGACGCTCGTGACCACCTACGGTTTCGCGCCCGTGATCGCCGCCGGGGTCATGTCGGTGCTGGAGGCCAACTGGATGGCCGGGGCGCTGGGCGAGGTCGGCGACTGGGCGGCCCCGGCCGCGATCGGGCTGTACCTCAACGCGCTGACCTTCCTGGCCGCCGCCGCGGTGGTGTTCTTCCGGATCCCCGAGATCAGCGTGCGCCGCAACGAACCCGGGCAGGCGCCGAAGGAACAGCGCGGCATGCTGCGCGACTTCGCCGACGGCTGGCGCCACATGGGACGCAACAAGATGGTGCGCGGCCTGGTGCTGGGCATCCTGGGCGCCTTCGCCGGAGCCGGGGTCATCATCGGCACCGGCCAGTTCTTCGCGCGCTCGCTGGGCGGCGGCGAGGCCGCCTTCACCGTCCTGTTCGCCACCGTCTTCGTCGGTCTAGGCCTGGGCATCGTCGCGGGTCCGGCGCTGGTGGGACAGCTGTCGCGACGCCGCTGGTTCGGCATGAGCATCGTGGTGGGCGGCTTCGGGCTGCTGGTCGACGGCCTGGCGCCGCACCTGTGGGTGGCGATCGTCGGGACGCTCATCGTCGGCGCGGGCGCCGGAATGGCGTTCCTGTCCGGGATCACGCTGCTGGGCCGCGAGGTCGAGGACACGGTGCGCGGCCGGATGTTCGCGTTCATCTCCACCAGCGCCCGGGTGGTCCTGATGGTCACGATCTCGGCCGCCTCGGTCATCGGCGGCTACGGCTCCGCCCGCCAGGTCGACATCGGCCCGCTGACCTTCGACTTCTCCTTCGGACGCATCCTGCTGCTGATCGCCGCCGTCGTCGGTGTGCTGACCGGTTACATTGCTTTCCGGCAGATGGACGACAAACCGGGGGTGCCGGTGATCAAGGACCTGTGGGGTTCGATGCGGGGACGGCCGCTGGTGCACGAGTCACCGGCGGGCGGGACCTTCGTGGTGTTCGAGGGCGGCGAGGGCAGCGGCAAGTCCACACAGGCCGTCAAGCTGGCGGCCTGGCTGCGGCAGCGCGGCCACGAGGTGGTGCTGACCCGCGAGCCCGGCGCCACCGAACTGGGCGTGCGCATCCGCACCCTGCTGCTGGACCCGGAGTCGGGGACCTCGCCCAGTCCGCGCACCGAGGCGCTGCTGTACGCCGCCGACCGCGCCCAGCACGTGTCCAAAGTGGTACGCCCGGCGCTGGACCGGGGCGCGGTGGTCATCTCCGACCGCTACGTCGACTCCTCGCTGGCCTACCAGGGTTCCGGACGCGAACTGCCCGCCGACGAGGTCGCCTGGCTGTCGCACTGGGCCACCGGCGGACTCAAGCCGGACCTGGTGGTGCTGCTGGACATCGACCCGCGCGTCGGCCTGGTGCGCGCCACCAAGGGCTCGGCCGGGGACCGGCTGGAGCAGGAGGCGCTGACCTTCCACGAGGCGGTGCGGGAGAAGTTCCGCGACCTGGCCGCCGACGACTCGTCGCGCTACCTGGTCGTGGACGCGACCCAGTCCCCCGAGGACATCGCGGCCAAGGTCTCCGAACGGGTGGCCGCCGTGGTGCCGCCGGTGCCGGGCGAGACCGCCGATGACGACGATCCCAACCCGCCGATGGACGCGCACGCCGAGGACAAGACCGTGAAGTTCGCCCCCGGAAAGGCGACGCTGTGACGAGTGTCGGTCGCGCGTGGAGAATGAGGCCATGACCGGCGAGATCTTCGACAGGCTCATCGGCCAGGAGGACACCGTCCAGACCCTGACCGACGCGGTGGCCGCCGCCACCAGCGGCGCCGCCGGAATGACGCACGCGTGGCTGTTCACCGGGCCGCCCGGCTCGGGTCGTTCGGTGGCCGCGCGGGCCTTCGCCGCCGCGTTGCAGTGCCCGAACCAGGGCTGCGGCAGCTGCCCGGCCTGCCACACCGTCCTGGGCGGCACCCACGCCGACGTCACCCACGTCATCCCCGACGGCGTCACCATCGGCGTGTCCGTCATGCGCGACCTCATCGGCACCGCCCAGCGCGCGCCGGGCACCGGCCGGTGGCGCGTCCTCGTCATCGAAGACGCCGACCGGCTCACCGAGGCGGCCGGGAACGCGCTGCTGAAGTCCATAGAGGAACCCCCCGAGCGCACCGTCTTCCTGCTGTGCGCCCCCTCGTCCAACCCCGCCGAGATCTCGGTGACGATCCGGTCCCGCTGTCGGCTGGTCCCGCTGCGCCAGCCCTCCGTCGCGGCGGTGGCGCGGCTGCTGGAGACCCGCGACGGCGTGGACCCCTCGCTGGCGCGCCTCTGCGCGTCCGCGGCCCAAGGTCACGTCGGCCGGGCCAAACGCCTGGCCACCGACCCGCAGGCCCGCGACCGCCGCGACACCGTCCTGGGCGTGCCCCGGCAGCTGTCCAGCGTCGGCGCCTGTTTCACCGCCGCCGACGCCATCATCGAAGCCTCCGAATCCGAAGCGACCGACGCCACCAAGGGCCAGGCCGAACGCGAGATCGCCGAACTCGAAACCGCGCTGGGCAAGGGCGGCACCGGAAAGGGCGCCAGCAAAGCCACCCGCGGCAACGCGGGCCAGATCAAGGAACTCGAACGCCGCCAGAAGATGCGCCTCACCCGGGCCCAACGCGACACCCTCGACCGCGCCCTGGTCGACCTCGCCGCCTTCTACCGCGACGTCCTCATCCAGGGCCTCGGCGCCCGCGTCGACCCGATCCACCCCGACGCGGCCGAGGCCGTCACGGCCGCCGCCTCCCGCTGGTCCCCCGAGAGCGTCATCCGCCGCATCGACGCGATCCTCCAGTGCCGCATCGCGATCGACCGCAACGTCCGCCCCCGCATCGCCGTCGAGTCCATGATGCTCAAACTCTGGCAGGGCTAAGCCGAGCCTGCCGCATGCGCTCCTGTGGCCGGCGTGCCACAGCGGTCACACGATCACGGCCGCGAAACTGTCAGCACTCGGGATCGCGCGGCCTCGCGACAAGCCGGACGACGACCGACGCATCGAGGAATACGAAGGCCGCTATGGCGTCCACTGGGGCCGGCCCATGAACGTTGTAGCCAAATTGTTTGTGGCGCAGGGACTTTGGATCTCCGTTCTCTGATACGGTGCCCACACGTTTCGCGAGCCCCGGCCAGGACACATTGGACTGAACATGAAGCGAGCAGTGGTTTTCGGTGCCAGTCTGAGCGGGTTGCTGGCCGCGCGGGCGTTGGCCGACTTCTATTCGGAAGTGGTGGTCGTGGAGCGTGACACGCTCCCGACGAGCCCGAGTCCGCGGCGGGGGGTTCCGCAGACGGAGCACAACCATGTGCTGCTGGCTCATGGGGCCCGCGAGTACGAGTCGCTGCTTCCCGGACTGACGGAGGAGTTGCTCGGCGCCGGTGCCCCGCATGTGGACATGATGCGGCAGACGCGGATGGTCTTCTCGGGATACGAGTTGGCCCGGGGTGACTGCGACACCAAGCTGATCCACGCTTCGCGGGGGTTGCTGGAGCACGCGGTACGGTCGCGCGTGAAGGGCTTGTCGAATGTGGAGTTCAGGGAGGGCTGCGAGGCGACCGGGATCGTCCATGAGGACGGACGGGTGACGGCGGCTCGGGTCACGCGTCTGGCGGACGGGAACCGGGTGGAGACCCTCGCGTCGGATCTGGTCGTGGACGCGCTGGGCCGGGGCGGGCGGGCCGCGACCTGGTTGACCGAGCTGGGATACGAAGCCCCCGCCGAGGATCGCGTCAAGTGCGACGTGCGGTACGTGAGCCGGTTCGTGAGCATGCCCGCCGACGCCCTGAACGGCGATCACTTCCTGCTGGTGGGAGCGGCTCCCGGGCTCCCGCACCTGTTGGCGGCCTGCTACCTGGAGGGCGACCGGTGGATGCTGACCCTCGCGGGCATGGCCGGGGTTCGGCCTCCCACCACCGACGAGGGCATCCAGGAGTTCGCCGAGACGATGCCGATACCGGATTTCTGCGAGACCTTGCGCGAGGCGAAACCGCTGAGCGACCCGGTCTCGCTTCACTACCCGTACAGCGTGAGACGGCGCTTCGAGCGGCTGCGGCGGTTCCCCGACGGTCTGCTGGTCGTCGGGGACGCGCTGTGCAGCTTCAACCCGGTCTACGGCCAGGGCATGACCGTCGCCGGAATGCAGGCGCGCATATTGCGCGAATGCCTGGCCGAGGGGAGCGACAACCTGGCGCGGCGGTTCTTCCCCGCCGCCTCCAAGGCGATCGACGTGCCGTGGAGCCTGGGAGCCGGTGGCGATCTGGCGATGCCCGAAGTGGAGGGATACCGCTCGCCACGCATCCGGCTGCTCAACCGCTACGTCGCCCGGGTGCACCGTGCCGCCTCCCGCGACCCCCGGGTGGCCGCGGTCTTCTTCCGGGTCGCGGGCCTGCTGGAACCGCCCTCGGCGCTGCTGCGGCCGGGGTTCATGGCCAGGGTGTTCACCAGCCGGGCCCCACGGCGCCGGGACCCTCGCGGCGCTTAGGTCTTGCGGAACACGCCGACCAGGACGCGGACCATCAGCACGACGGAGACGACCAGCAGCAGGTAGCCGAACACCTGGTACAGCCGGATGTCGGTGCTGACCAGCGGTCCGGCCTTGCTGTTGAGCAGCAGGACGGACATGATCCCGGTGGTCGCCGCCAGTACGGTCATGAGGATCTGGCCCAGGTACCCGGCGATGACGGAGCGGTCGCGGGGGTCGGCGAACAGCCGGATGTTGGCCGACAGGCGTCCGTTCTCCAGGGCCGCGCCGATGCGTTCGAGGCGGCGGGGGATGCGGCGCAGGGTGGGGACCATGGCGCGCAGTTCGGTCTCGGCCGCCTCGCGCAGCGATTCGGGGGCCAGCAGGGCGGCGAACTCGTGGGCCGCGAAGGACTTGGCCTCGGCGACGAGGTGGAACTCGGGGACCAGGTCGGTGAGGGTTCCCTCGACTGTGGCCAGTGCCCGGAAGACGGCGGCGACCTCGCGGGGCAGGGCGACGCCGTGGGCGGAGATGAGTTTGAACAGGTCGACGAACATCTCCGCGTCGGGGGCGACGCCGGAGGTGAGGTGGCGGGCCATGAACCGGCCGAGGGCTCGTTCGAGGCTCTCGGTGTCGATGTCGTCGGTGCGTTCCAGGATGTCCATCAGGCCGTCGTGCAGCGCCGCCGGGTCGCGTTGGTCGACGGCGAGCAGGACGTGTTGCAGCGCCAGTTGCAGACCGGTGTCGATGCGACCCACCGAGCCGTAGTCGATGAGCGCGATCCGGTTGTCCCGCAACAGGAGGATGTTGCCGGGGTGCGGGTCGGCGTGGAAGATGCCGTGCACCAGGATCTGGCGCAGCAGGCAGCGCAGCAGCGAGCGGGCCACCCGGTTGGGGTCGGCGCCGCGGCGGCGCAGTTCGGCGCCGTCGGCGACCGTCTCGCCGTCCAGGTACTCCATGACCAGGACGCGTTCGCCGCCGTACTGCGGGTACACCGCCGGGTTGGCGACCGGGTCGGCGTCGGGTTCGTCCAGGGTCTCGGTGTTCGCGGCGACCGAGGCCAGGTTGCGGGCCTCGACGCGCAGGTCGAGTTCCTCGCGCAGTGCCACCGCGAAGCCCTCGGCCAGGTCGACGACGCCGATGGCGCGGGCCCAGGCGGCGCGCTTGTGGAGGGTGCGGGCCAGCCGGGCGACGATGTCGAGGTCGCGTTCCACCTGTGCCTTGATGCCGGGGCGGCGCACCTTGACGACGACGGACTGTCCATCGTGGGTCTCGGCGCGGTAGACCTGCGCTATCGAGGCCGAGGCGATCGGTACCCGGTCGAAGCTGGCGAACGCCCGCGACACCGGCATTCCCAGGTCGGCGCACAGCTGCGGCTCGATGCTCTCCCACGGCACCGGTTCCACATTGTCCTGGAGTTTGGACAGTTCGGCGATCACCTCGGGGCTGAACAGGTCGCGCCGGGTCGACAGCACCTGCCCGAGTTTGACGAAGGTGACGCCCGCCTGTTCCATGGCGCGGCGCGAGGAGCGGGCCAGTGCCACCGCCGAGTCGCGGGAGGCGCCGCGTCCGGACAGGAAACCGCCGAGGCCGTGCCGCACCAGGATCGCGGTGATGCGGGTGTAGCGCTGCGAGCGCCGCACCCGGCGGTAGCCGGAACGCATCCGCGCCACCGGGCCGCCGGTGCCGGGGATGATCGCCTCGCTGAGCGCCAGTACCAGCAGGATGGACACGAAGGCGACACCGAGGAAGATCGCGAAGGCGCCGCCGGGCGAGGTCTCCTCCCGGCCCAGGGCCCGGCCGACGGTGATCCCGGCGACGGCCACGCCGATGAAGCTGGACAGGGCCGCGCGCAGCAGGCCGACCCGCAGGCCCATCATCCGCGCGCAGGTCTTGACCAGGATCACCGCGAGGATCAGGACCGCGAACGGGACCAGGTAACCGAGGAACAGCTGGAACCCCGTCAGCTCGGGCATGTCTTGATCTGACCACATCCGACAGACAGTACCGGTCAATAAGTGATTCACAGAGAGTACGTGGCCATTGACGTACTCTCTGCACATTAATACATTTGCACCCATAAGGGCCCTTTCCGCCCGGACGGATGCGCACCGTCCCAAAAGGATAAATAGAGGATTACGATGAGGAAGTCCCTCCTGCGTATCGGGACCGTGATCGGGGCGTGCCTCGCCCTGACAGCCCTTCCGGTTCAGGCGCAGGCGAAGAAACACTTCGACGACCCGCCGGACGACAAGATCGTCATCGACGTCGCGACCGTCAACGGCTCCGGCTGCCCCAAGGACACCGCCGCCGTAGCCGTGGCACCCGACAACACCGCATTCACCGTCACCTACAGCGTGTACCTGGTACAGGCGGGTGGCAACTCCGATCCGACCGACTTCCGCAAGAACTGCCAGATCAACCTGATCGTCCACGTGCCACAGGGCTTCACCTACGGCATCGCGAGCGCCGACTACCGCGGCTTCGCGCACCTGGAATCCAAGGCGAGCGGCTTGCAGAAGGCCAGTTACTACTTCCAAGGCAATTCGCAGACCACCACCTCCGAACACCCGCTGTCCGGGGCGTACAGCGACAACTGGCAGTACACCGACGAGACCGAGGTGGGCCAGATCGTCTACAAGCCGTGTGGCGAGGAACGCAACTTCAACATCAACACCGAGCTGCGTGTGAAGGTCGGCACCGACAAGTCCAAGAAGAGCTTCATGCAGATGGACTCCGTCGACGGCAACATCAACACCAAGTACCACTTCGCGTGGAAGAAGTGTCCGAAACCCTGACCACTCATCGCGCGTGCCGGTGGTCCGGCAGGGGCCCACCGGCACGCGCTCACCGCGTCGGCGTGTCAGTTCCCGGTCATGCGACGGACGTCGAGCGCCTCGTCCAGCTGTTCCTCGGTGAGTTTCCCGGCCTCGACGTGGCCGCGGGCCACCACGACCTCGCGGATCGAGACCCGTTCGGCCAGCGCCTGCTTGGCGATCGAGGCGGCCTCCTCGTAGCCGAGGTAGCGGTTCAGCGGCGTCACGATGGACGGTGAGCCCTCGGCGTACTCCAGGCACCGCTCGGCGTCGGCCTCCAGCCCGGCGACACAGCGTTCGCCGAACAGTCGGGAAACGTTGGCCAGCAAGCGAATCGACTCCAGGACGTTGCGGGCCATCACCGGCAGCATCACGTTCAGCTCGAAGTCGCCCGACGCTCCACTGAAGGCGATCGCGGCGTCGTTGCCGATCACCTGCGCGGCCACCTGCCGCACCGCCTCGCACAGCACCGGGTTGACCTTGCCGGGCATGATGGACGATCCCGGTTGCAGGTCCGGCAACCGCAGTTCCGACAGCCCGGCCCGGGGGCCGGAGCCCATCCAGCGGATGTCGTTGGCGATCTTGGTCATCCCCACCGCGATGGTGCGCAGCTGACCCGACAGCTCGACGAGGCCGTCGCGGGCGCCCTGCGCCTCGAAGTGGTCGCGGGCCTCGGTCAGCGGCAGGCCGGTCTCGTCGGCGAGCCGGGCGATCACACCGGCGGCGAAGCCGCGCGGGGTGTTGATGCCGGTACCCACGGCGGTGCCGCCCAGCGGCAGCTCGGCCACCCGGGGCAGCGCCGACGTCAGCCGGTCGACCCCGTTGCGGATCTGGGCGGCGTAGCCGGCGAACTCCTGGCCCAGCGTCACCGGGGTGGCGTCCATGAGGTGGGTGCGCCCCGACTTGACGACGTCGGCGAACTCGGTCGCCTTGGCCGCCAGCGCCCCCTCCAGCACCGCCAGCGCCGGGACCAGATCGTTCATCACCCCGTCCGTCGCGGCGATGTGCATTGAGGACGGGAATACGTCGTTTGAGGACTGGGACGCGTTGACGTGGTCGTTGGGATGCACCTCGACGCCGCAGCGGGCGCTGGCCAGCGTCGCGATCACCTCGTTGGCGTTCATATTGGACGACGTGCCCGAACCGGTCTGGAAGACGTCCAGCGGGAAGTGCTCGTCGTAGGTGCCCTTGGCGACCTCGGCCGCCGCCTCGGCGATCGCCTCGGCGATGTGGGAGTCCAGCACGCCAAGTTCCGCGTTCACCCGGGCCGCCGCGCCCTTGATGAGGGCCAGGGCCTTGATCTGGGTCCGTTCCAACCGCACGCCCGAGATCGGGAAGTTCTCTACGGCGCGTTGGGTTTGCGCTCGCCACGCCGCCCACGCGGGCACCTTGACCTCGCCCATGGTGTCGTGTTCGACGCGGACCTCATTCGATTCAGCCATAGCGCAATCCTGCCTCAAAGGGACCTCCGGTTCGGTGGGAATGTCATCGGGGCCACCCACGGCGCGGCAGTGACGTTCGACGTCACCCGACCGGGTAATCTAAGCCACGCTGGTCCGCATCGAAGGACGTGTTTGAAGGTGCCCACTGCCGACGAGCCAAACTATGAGTTTCCCGATCCGCCACCACCGTTGGTTCCGGTGCCCGCGGTGAAGTGCTTTGACATGCGCGGAGCCCGGGTGATCATCGGTTCGCCGGGTCAGGGCTGGCGCGGCGATCTGCGCGCCGACGATCCGCTGATGCGCGAGGGCGGGCTACTGGTGCCGGTGCTGTCCGAAAGCGACTTCTACCGCTGCGAGGACGACGGCTCCGAGGCGATGGCGGCGTTGTATCCCGCCGACCAGGTGTGGGTCGAGAAGCCCGATGAGGACAGTGAGCGCAAGATCGCGCCGCGGCACCTCTTCGAACGGATCGTCAGCACCGAGACCCCGTGCGTCCGTTACCCCGTTCCGGCGAGCGAGATGTACGGACTCGTCGGCCGTCGGGTGTGGCACTGGCGCGGCGGCGAGTTCGCCTTCGATCTGCGCTGTGTCACCGAGGCCTACGAGAACGCCAGCGGCGACATCGCGGTGCGGGTCTGCCCGGAACGGGACTGGTATCGCTGGGCGCGCACCGGAAAGGCGCCCACGATGGACGAAGCACTCATCCATCTAGTGTGGGCGGAAGGATGACGATGCATATCCGGAAAGTATTTAGTCAGTTAAGAGTTCTACCAGTCATGACTGCGAACGGTGGTCGCGTCCCCACGAATGACGCGATACACTGAACCCCTTATGTTTGTGGCATCCCTCGCTAAGCTCCGCCAACTGTGCCTGGCATTGCCGGAGACCACCGAAGTTGGCGTCGGTGACGATCCCACCTTCGGCGTGAAAGGGCAAACCTTTGCCACGTGCCATCGGGTGGGAGACCGAGAATCGGTGTGGTTCAAGGCATCGCCGCGCACGCGCAGCCGCCTGCTCAGCAACGGTGACGACCGCAGATTCTTCACGCCTCCGTACGTCGGCCAGCACGGCTGGATCGGCGCGTGGATCGACGAGAACTGCGATTGGTCGCAACTGGACGCTCTGCTGCGCGAGTCGTATCAGATGACGGCTCCGGATGCGCAGGGCGACAACGCTTCCCGACGCGAGAACGCCACGACCTTAATCGCGCGTGCCTCTTAGGGCCGCCTACCGGCCCGCCTCAGCGATTGGACACATTGATCAGACTCATGGCCTCGGCGCGTGATTTCGCGTTGTCGCGCAGGATTCCGCGCACCGCCGAGGTCAGCGTCCGGGCGCCCGGCTTTCGGATGCCGCGCATGGACATGCACATGTGTTCACATTCGACGACCACGATGACGCCGTTGGCCTCCAGCGTCTCGTGGAGCTGGTCGGCGATCTGGGACGTCAGCCGCTCCTGCACCTGCGGCCGGCGGGCGTAGGCCTCCACGAGCCGGGCCAGCTTCGACAGGCCGGTGATCCGGCCGTGCGCGCCCGGGATGTACCCGATGTGGGCGACACCGGTGAACGGCAGCAGGTGGTGTTCGCAGAAGCTGAACACCTCGATGTCGCGCACCACGATCAGCTCGTCGTGGTCCTCGCTGAAGACGGTCTTGAGCACCTGCGCCGGATCCACCCGCAGGCCCGCGAACAGTTCGGCGTAGGCCCGCGCCACCCGGCCGGGCGTCTTGGCGAGCCCCTCGCGGTCCGGGTCCTCCCCGATCGCGTACAGGATCTCGCGCACCGCCGTCTCGATCCGCTTCAGATCGACCTGCGTATCCACGCTCTTGCCACCCAGTCGTCCGTTGACGATCCGGGCTGCCTCGTGGTCCAGCTCTTCGTTCACGCGCTCAAGCCTAAGGGCCGGTATGACAGCTGTCCTATTTTCCCGCTGCGACTCCGATCACCGTGGTAGCACCCGTGTCGCACCCGCCCCACTACCCACAACGGCAACGGCCCCGAACCGGGATCGGTTCGGGGCCGTTCACACGCTTGCTAGCTCTCGGGAGTGCCTTCCTCGGCGTCGGGGACGTTGACCGTCTCACCGGCGCTCTTGCCGCCGTTGAGCGGCACGTCCACCGGCGGACGCTCCGAGGGGCGACGCTTGCCGGTGCCGTTGAACGGCGAGATCGGCGGCCGCTTCACCACCGAGGCGGCGATGCGTTCCAGGTCCTCCTGGTTCAGCGTCTCCTTCTCCAGCAGCTCCACGACCATCGCGTCCAGGACGTCGCGGTAGTGCTCGAGGATCTCGTAGGCCTCGTCGTGGGCCAGCTCGATCAGCGCCCGCACCTCGGCGTCGATGGTCGCGGCGACCTCGTCGGAGTAGTCACGCTGGTGACCCATGTCGCGACCCAGGAACGGCTCCGAGTTGGTGGTGCCGTACTTGATGGCACCGAGCTTGGCGCTCATGCCGTACTCGGTGACCATGGCTCGCGCCAGCGCGGTCGCCTTCTGGATGTCGTCCACGGCACCGGTGGTCGGGTCGTGGTAGACCAGTTCCTCGGCGGCCCGGCCACCCAGCGCGTAGGCGAGGGTGTCGATCATCTCGGAACGGTTCTGCGAGTACTTGTCCTCAGTGGGCAGCACCAGCGTGTGACCGAGCGAACGGCCACGCGGCAGGATCGTGAGCTTGTGCACCGGAGCCGCGTGCGGCAGGGCCAGCGCCACCAGGGCGTGGCCGCCCTCGTGATAGGCGGTGGCCTTCTTCTCCTTGTCGCTCATGATCCGGGACTTGCGCTCCGGACCGGCGATCACGCGGTCGATGGACTCCTCCAGCGCGTCGCCCGAGATGGCCTTCTCGTTGGCGCGGGCGGTCAGCAGCGCGGCCTCGTTGATCACGTTGGCCAGGTCGGCGCCCGAGAAACCGGGGGTGCGGCGCGCGATGGTCTCCATGTCCACGTTGGGCGCGAAGGGCTTGCCACGCGCGTGCACCTGCAGGATCGCCTGGCGGCCCTCCTTGTCCGGGGCGTCGACCGGGATCTGCCGGTCGAAGCGGCCGGGACGCAGCAGCGCCGGGTCCAGGATGTCGGGACGGTTGGTGGCGGCGATGAGGATCACGCCGCCCTTGTTGTCGAAACCGTCCATCTCGACCAGCAGCTGGTTCAGGGTCTGTTCCCGCTCGTCGTGGCCGCCGCCCAGACCGGCACCACGGTGGCGGCCCACCGCGTCGATCTCGTCGACGAACACGATGGCCGGAGCGTTCTCCTTGGCCTGCTGGAACAGGTCGCGCACCCGGGAGGCACCGACACCGACGAACATCTCCACGAAGTCGGAACCCGAGATCGAGTAGAACGGGACGCCCGCCTCACCGGCGACGGCCCGCGCCAGCAGGGTCTTACCGGTTCCGGGCGGACCGAACAGCAGCACACCCTTGGGGATCTTGGCGCCCAGCGCCTGGTACTTGGCGGGGTTCTGCAGGAAGTCCTTGATCTCCTGGAGTTCCTCGACGGCCTCGTTGGCTCCGGCGACGTCGTCGAAGGTCGCTTTCGGAGTGTCCTTGGTGATCTGTTTCGCCTTGGACTTGCCGAAGTTGAGCACCCGGGACCCGCCGCCCTGCATCTGCGACATGAACAGCAGCAACAGGATCACGATGATCGCGATGGGCAGGAGGTTGATCAGGAAGGCCATCAGGACGCTCTCCTGAGTCACCTCCGTGTTGTAGTCACCGACGGCGGTGGAGTTGTCGGCCTTGCCGTTGATCTCCTCCCAGGTGTCGCCGATGACCTGTGCCGGGTAGTAGGCCTGGATCTTCTTGGTGGCCTCGCCGTTGTCGTCCAGCTTGCCTTCGTCGTTGAGCTTGACCGACTTCTTCAGGTCGAATTCGATGACCTGTTCTTTGTCCTTGAGGACGGCCTTCTTCACATTGTCGCCGTCGATCTGTTTGTCGGCGACGACGGTTTGGGCCTCGGTGTACTCACTGCCGCTGGTGAACAGGCTTCCCGCGATGACGGCGCCGAGGATGATGAGGATGATCCAGACCAGTGGCCTGCGGAACAAACGCGTACGCTCCATATTGTTGCGGGCGCGGTGTGCGGCGCCCGGCCCCTCCTGCACTCGACGTGGTTGGGTGCGGTGGTTTGGCCCAGGGCAGACCACGCCACCGATTTTCGGTAGTCTTCGACGGTACACGGTACCGGCCAGGCGACGGCCAAGGTCATGGGCTCGGCTCTCAGCTTCGTCTCAGCGTTTGTAGCGAACATCATGTAGCGGGCCGGTTCGCGCGTTCGGCGAGGTCAATGGCAGGCTTGGAGCATGACGCCTTCCGCTGAGCACCCCGGGGCACCGGCTGCCTGGTACGAGAACGACATCGACCGGGTCCTCGTCTCCGAGACGGAGATCCGGGAAAAGACGGCCGCGCTCGCCAAGCAGATAGACGCCGACTACGCCAACACCGACGGACTGTTGCTGGTCGGGTTGTTCAAGGGCGCGGTCATGTTCATGGCCGATCTGGCCCGGGCGCTGACGATCCCGGTTGAGATGGAATTCATGGCGCTGTCCTCCTACGGCCAGCGCGTCACCTCCTCGGGTGTGGTCCGGGTGCTCAAGGACCTCGACACCGACATCAAGGACCGCGACGTCCTGGTCGTCGAGGACGTCGTCGACTCGGGCCTGACGCTGTCGTGGCTGCTGAAGTACCTGCCCTCGCGGGGACCCCGCTCGGTGGAGATGGTGTCGATGCTGCGCAAGCCCAAGGCGCTGGAGACCGGCATCAACGTCAAGTACGTCGGTTTCGACGTGCCGGACGAGTTCGTGGTCGGCTACGGCCTCGACTACTCCGAGCGTTACCGCGAGCTGCCGTTCGTGGGTGTGTTGAAGCCCTCGGTGTACCAGTCGTCCTGATCACGTCTCGACGGCGACGACGATCTTTCGCAGCAGGTTCGCCAGGACCTGCTTTTCCCGGTCGGTGAGGCCTGCCAGGATGCGCTGCTCCTTGGCGTCCTCGCCGTCGAGCTGGGTTTGGACGGCGTGACGGCCGGGTTCGGTCAGCCGGACGGTGACGCGGCGCCGGTCGTCGCGCTCGTGTTCGCGCACGATCAGGCCGCGTTCCTCCAGCCCCGCCAACCGGGCCGACAGCGCGCCCCGGGTGAGGCCGAGGATGTCGGCCAGTTCGGAGGGGCTGAGTTCGTAGGGTGGGCCCTGGCGGCGCAGCATCAGCAGGGTCTTGAACTGCCAGTAGGCGAGTTCGTTGCTGTCCAGGGATTCCGAACGGCCCTCGGACACGGCCCTGCCGACGATGGAGATCCGGCTGATGATCTGTTCCTTGATGGGGTCGAGGCCGGGCAGTTCCCGGAGCCAGATGGCCAGACGCTCGTCGACGGAATCGCGCATGTCGATAGTTTAATGCGAAAACTGTTTTCTGGTAGATAGTTTTATATCTAACTATCTTTGCGGGCATGAACGAGAACACAGTGAAGATTCCCGTACCCGTCCTGGTCGACACCGCCCGCTCGCTGTGGAAGGCGAACCGGTTCGCCGAGGCGGGCGCGCTGCTCGGCTCGGCCACCGGAGCGGGCGACGACCCGCGACTGGCGCTGGCCAGCGCCGAGGTGACCATCGCGACCGACTGGTTCGCCGGACGGGCCACCGATCCCGAGTCGCTCGCGGAGCCCAAGCGGGTCATCGACGCCCACGGTGACGCCGAGACCGCCTGGGACCTCGAGTTCCTGTTCGTCCGCCGGGGTTACGGCGAGCGGCTGTTCTCCGAGGCGGGGCGGTGGCGCAAGGTCGAAGCCCCCGACCTGGAGGAGATGAACGCGCTGCGCACCCGCGCCGAAGCCTTGCGGGACAACGCTCCCGACGGGCGGCGGCGCGGCTGGGCCGAGTTCTACCTTGGACTGATCGGCGACAACGTCTTCAGCGAGCGCGAGGGTTCCCCGGCGCACTACGCCCAGGCGCTGCGCGCCGGGGAGGAGCACGCCGACGACCATCTGCTCTTCGAGGCGCTGCGGCACCTGGGCGATCACGACCACGACGCGGGCGACCTGCCGCTGACCCGGCAGCGTTGGGAGCGCTCGGCGCACCACGCGGCCCGGGCGGGGCTGGTCGGTTCGACGTTGGCGCAGCTGATGCTGGTGGCGGTCAGCGCGCGGGACGACGGCGACGAGGGCGGCGCGGTGTTGCTGGCCACCGAGGTCGCCCGGTGGGCCGACGCGATCGGGTACGAGCGGCAGCGCGACATGGCGGAGTCGTTCGTCAAGGGCGTGGACCCGACGGTGCAGGAGGAAGAGGACTGAAGCGCCGGGTCAGGGTTCGGTGCGGCGCAGCCGCAGCCGGTTTCGTTCGCGCCACACCGTGACATTGCCGGGCAGGAATACCGGGCCCTGCCCTCGCCAGTTCATCACCAGCGCCTCCATGGCTTCAATGTGGACGTATGAGAGGGCGTCGGCCTCGGCGCCCTCCGACAGCACCCAGGCGCGCAACGCCCTGGTGCGCACGGCACGGCGGGCGGCGTTGAGCGGGCCGAGTTTGAGGTTGGGTTCCAGCAGTTCGGCCGAGAGGGTGCCGTGGCTGGCCTTGGCGAGCACCTCGGCGGCGTAGGCGTCCAGGGCGTCGTTGTCGGCGGCCACCAGGGTGGCGGTGCGGGCGAGGTTGGCGACGAAACGCTCGCCGAAGGTCTCGGCGAGGACGGGCATCACGGCTCGCAGCCGGGATCGCGCGTAGGCGGGATCAGTGTTGTGCGGGTCGTCCCATACCGGCAGTTCGAGATCGCGACAGGCCCGCACGGTATCGGCCCGCGGTAGATCGAGCAGCGGGCGACGGAACTTGCGGCGCTTGCGGGGCATGGCGGCCAGCCCGCGAGGGCCAGAGCCGCGCGCCAGGGCCAGCAGCACCGTCTCTGCCTGGTCGTCGCGCGTGTGTCCCAACAGGACGGCTGACGCGCCGAGTCGTTGGGCCGCTTCGGTCAGTGCCGCGTAGCGGGCGTCACGAGCCGCGCCCTCGGGGCCGCCGGCGGTGACATCGACCTCCACTGTCGCCACTTCGACGGGCTCGAACCCGGCATCACGGGCCCAGTCGGCGACGGTGGCCGCGCGCTTCGCCGAACCAGCTTGGAGTCCATGGTCGACGGTGACGAGACCGGCCCGGATTCCCAGACGGGGGGCCACGAACGCGGTCGCCGCGGCCAGCGCCATCGAATCGGGGCCGCCGGAACAGGCCACCAGCACCAGCCGGTCGCCGGACGACGGCGACTCGTCAGCGTTCCCCGACGGCGACAGCTCCGTCAACAGCCGCCGCACCGCGACCCGCACTCGGGCGACGGCGGCGGGCGGTCCGGTCACGACCGCACCACCCGCGCGATCCAGGCGTCGGGGTCGTCGATCTCGGACAGTGTCGGCAGGTGCGAGGGCTGCTCCCACACCGCGTTGAAGCCGTCGATGCCGACCTGGTCGACGACGGCGGCGGTGAACTTCTTGCCCTGGGTGTACTGCTTCAGCTTGAGGTCCATGCCCAGCGCCCGGCGGACCACCCGCTGGGCGGCGCTGCCGGAGGCGCGGCGGCGGTCGAAGCGTTTCCGCAGTTCCTCCACATGGGACACCACGTCGGGGCCGATGGCGTCCATGACGTAGTCGGCGTGCCCCTCGATCAGGGTCATCATGGCGGTGAGCCGGTCGACGATCTCGCGCTGCCGTGGCGAGGTGACCAGGTCGACGACGCTGGAGCCCGCCTTGGCGTCGCGCAACGCGTCGGCCAGAACCCCCAGGGTGCGGCGCACCCGTTCCACCAGTCCGGCGTTGGTCTCGGTGGCCGCCGCTCCGAACGCCTCGATCTCGGACATGAAGTGGGGCCGCAGCCATTCCACCGCCCCGAACTGGGCGGCGTGGGTGGCCTCGTGCAGGCAGATCCACATCTGGAAGTCGCGCGGGTCGGCCTTGAGCTGGCGTTCGGCCTCGATGATGTTGGGCGCCACCAGCAACAGCTGACCGGGCTGTTTGCTGAAGATCTCGTACTGGCCCAGGATCTTGCCCGACAGGTAGCCCAGCACCACCCCGGCCTGGGCTCCGGCGACCCGCGCGCCCACGACCCGGGCCACGGTTCCGGCCTCGGCGCCGGCACGGCTGGCCAGCGGGTCGAGCACCCCGCGCAGTCCCTCGATGTTGGCCGCCGCCCAACCGGCCCGGTCGACGACCCGCAGCGGCGGCTGCTGCCGGGGCTCCATCCCCGTGAATTCGGCCACGTGCCCGGCGGCCTCGACGGCGTAGCCGCGCAACTCGTGCACCGCTTCGGTGGCGTCCTCGAGCCCGATGTCGGGCCCGGCCCGGCCGATGGTGCGGGCGGTGGCGGCGGCCAGGTCCCAGTCAACGAACTGCGTCATGTACTCAACGGTAAGCGATGGCGTCCAAGTGACGCCTGTTAAACGTCGGGACGGTGATGAGACCGAAACGGTATCGAGACGGGCAGGCGCCGGGCCGAAAGTGGAAATGTGACAGGCTGATCGGCGTGTCAGAACTGTACGACGCCGAAGCCCCGGCCTCCGAGGAACTGTTCGAACGGGCCCGACGGGTGGTGCCCGGTGGGGTCAACTCCCCGGTCCGCGCGTTTCGCGGCGTGGGCGGCACCCCGCGCTTCATGGTGCGCGGCAAGGGTTGCCACATGTACGACGCCGACGACCGACGATATATCGACCTGGTGAGCTCCTGGGGTCCGCTGATCCTCGGGCACGCCCACCCCGCCGTGATCAACGCGCTGTCCGACGCCGCCGTGGCCGGGACCAGCTTCGGGACCCCGACGCCGGGCGAGGTGGCGCTGGCCGAGGAGATCGTGGCCCGCACCCCGGTGGAGTCGGTGCGGCTGGTCAACTCCGGCACCGAGGCCACGATGAGCGCGCTGCGGCTGGCCCGCGGCGCCACCGGCCGCGACCTGGTGGTCAAGTTCGCCGGTTGCTACCACGGCCACGTGGACGGCCTGCTGGCCTCGGCCGGTTCCGGGGTCGCGACCCTGGGGCTGCCGGACTCGCCGGGTGTCCCGGCCGCGACCGCCGCCGACACGATCGTGCTGCCCTACAACGACATCGAGGCGGTGCGCACCGCGTTCGCCGAGCGCGGCGCCGACATCGCCTGCGTCATCACCGAGGCCGCCGCCGGGAACATGGGCGTCATCGCCGGTGCCGACGACTTCAACAAGAAGCTGTACCAGCTGTGCCACGCCAACGGGGCGCTGCTGATCCTCGACGAGGTCATGACCGGTTTCCGGGTCGGGCCGGGCGGGGTCGCCGATCAGGCCGACCTGTACACCTACGGCAAGGTCATGGGCGGCGGGCTCCCGGCCGCGGCCTTCGGCGGCACCGCCGAGGTCATGAACCAGCTGGCGCCGCAGGGCCCGGTCTACCAGGCCGGGACGCTGTCGGGCAACCCGCTGGCCTGCGCCGCGGGCCTGGCGACGCTGCGGCAGTGCACCGACGAGGTGTACGCCCACCTGGACTCCTACGCCGAGCGGCTGTCGGCGATGGCCTCGCAGGAGCTGACCAAGGCCGGGGTGGCGCACCGGGTGTCGGCCGCGGGGAACATGTTCAGCGTGTTCTTCACCGACGCGCCGGTGCGCGACTACACCGACGCCGCCAAGCAGGACACGGCCGCGTACGCGGCGTTCTTCCACGAGATGCTGAACCGGGGCGTGTACCTGCCGCCCAGCGCCTACGAGGCCTGGTTCGTTTCCGCCGCGCTGGACGAGGCGGCGATGGAGCACATCGCGGCCGCTTTGCCGTTCGCGGCCGAAGCCGCGGCTAGGGTGAATACGTGAGCGTTGAGAGAACCGTCGTGCACGTACTGCGGCACGGCGAGGTGCACAACCCGGAAAAGATCCTGTATGGACGGATTCCGGGCTTTCATCTTTCGGCGCTCGGCGTTCAGATGGCCGAGGTGGCGGCGAAGTCACTGGACGGCCTGGACGTGACCCACGTGGTGGCCTCGCCGCTGGAGCGCGCGCAGGAGACGGCGGCCCCGTTCGCCGGGCTGTTCGGGACCGGCATCGCCACCGACGCGCGGCTGATCGAGTCGACCAACCACTTCGAGGGCAAACGGGTCTCGGTGGGCGACGGCGCGCTGCGCGACCCCCGCAACTGGTGGGTGCTGCGCGATCCGCTGAAACCGTCCTGGGGCGAACCGTATCTGCACATCGCGCGGCGCATGACCACCGCGGTGATGGCGGCCCGCCGGGCCGCTGCCGGGCATCAGGCGGTGTGCGTCTCGCACCAGCTGCCGATCTGGACGCTGCGCTGCTTTCTCACCGGACGACGACTGTGGCACGACCCGCGCAAACGCGAGTGCGGGCTGGCGAGCCTGACGTCGTTGCACTTCAAGGGCGCCAAGCTGGTCGACGTCACGTACTCGGAACCGGCGGCCTCGCTGGTGACCGACGCCGCCGCGAAGATCAAGGGAGCCTGATGCGGACGCGACTGCTGCTGGCGGGGCTGGCGCTGACGATGCTGGCGGGCTGTGCCGGGAACCAGGCGCAGGCGACCACCGAGGACGGCAAGACCATCGTCTACACCGACGAGTCCGAGCGCCCCAAGGCGCCGACGCTGTCGGGCGAGGTCTTGGACGGCGAGAAGTTCGAGGCACCCGACGCCGAGGTCACGGTCGTGAACTTCTGGGCCTCGTGGTGCGCGCCGTGCCGCCGCGAGGGCCCGGAACTGGTCGAGGCCTACGACAAGACCAAGGACGACGGGGTCGCGTTCGTGGGCATCAACATCCGCGACGACCGCGACAAGGGCATCGCCTTCGAGAAGGGTCTCGGCGTCGACTACCCGTCGATCTTCGACCCCTCGGGGCGGCTGGCGCTGAAGTACAAGGACGTGCCGCCCAACACGATCCCGGCGACGATCGTCATCGACGACAAGAACCGGATCGCGGCCGTGTTCCGGCAGGAACTGACGGCCGACACGCTGCTGGACGCCATCGAAGACGTCCGCGGCGACAAGTGATGGCCGGGCGGCGACCACGGCCGTTTTCTACCGGCGGTAGAATACCGTTCCCATCCCCCGGAAACGACTCCCAACCTGTGGAAAACCCACACTGGACACACTAGGGTTCTGAATGACGTCCCCGTTCGCCGATCTGGCAACCAACGGCCCCCTGCTGGTGGCCATGGGCGTGGCCGCGCTGGCGGGCCTGGTGAGCTTCCTGTCGCCGTGCATCCTGCCGCTGGTGCCCGGTTACGTGTCCTATGTGACCGGACTGTCGGGCGCCGACCTGGAGACGCCGAGCTCGCGCGGCCGGGTCGCGGCGGGCTGCGCGCTGTTCATCGCCGGGTTCACCGCCGTGTTCACGTTCCTGAGCTTCGCGGTCACCAGCCTCAGCAACGCCCTGGCCACCAGCACCGTCTGGCTGGAACGCGGCGCGGGGGTGCTCATCATCGTGATGGGCCTGGCGTTCCTGGGCGTCATCCCCGGCTTCGACCGGCTGATCCGGGTGCAGAAGCTGCCGCGCGCCGGGCTGTTCGCCGCCCCGGTCCTGGGCGCGGTGTTCGCGCTGTCGTGGACGCCGTGCCTGTCGCCGACCCTGACCGCCGTGCTGGCGTTGGGCGCCACTCAAGACGGCACCGCGCGCGGCGTCACCCTCGCCATCACCTACTGTCTGGGACTCGGCCTGCCATTCCTGCTCTTCGGCCTGGGATTCCGCAAAATGATGGACGTGTTCACCTTCTTCAAACGCCACTCGCGCACGCTGACCCGCGTGGGCGGGATCGCGATGGTCCTCATCGGCCTGGCCCTGGTCACCGGACTGTGGACCGAGGCGATGAACTGGCTGCGCGCCACCGTCGGTCCCGGCGAGGTCGGCATATGAACACCACCCCGCGGCGGTCGATCCCGCAACGCGTGAAGGCGACCGCGCGCCGCTGGTGGCGGCAGCTGACCAGCATGCGCACCGCGCTGGTGCTGCTGTTCGGGCTGGCCGTGGCCGCCGTGCCCGGTTCGCTGCTGCCGCAACGCAACCTCAGCGTCGACCAGGTCAACACGTACTTCAGCGAGAACCCGGACCTGGCGCCGGTACTGGACCGGCTGTGGGCCTTCGACGTCTACTCCTCCCCCTGGTTCGCCGCGATCTACCTGCTGCTGTTCACCTCGCTGGTGGGCTGCCTGGTGCCGCGGTTCCGCGACCATGTCAAGGCGCTGCGCCGCCGTCCCCCCGACGCCCCGGCCCGGATGTCGCTGCTGCCGCAGCACCGGGAACTGACCGACGCGCCGGACCGGGAACAGGTGGTGGCCGTGTTGCGGCGCAACAGGTTCCGCGTCACGGTCCGGGAACGCGAGGACGGCGTCGTCACCGTCAGCGCCGAGAAGGGCTACGCCCGCGAGGCCGGGAACCTGCTGTTCCACTTCTCGCTGCTGGCGCTGTTGGCGGGCATGGCCTTCGGTTCGCTGTTCGGCTGGCACGGCAACCGGCTGCTGGTCGAGGGCGAGGAGGGCGCGTTCTGCAACTCCTTGCAGCAGTACGACCAGTACGGTCTGGGCCCCAACATCGGCTCGGAAGACCTGCCGCCGTTCTGCATGCAGCTGGACAGGTTCACCACCAACTTCCTCGACAACGGCCAGCCGACCCAGTACACCGCCGACGTCCGGTACGGGCAGAACGGCCAAGCGCCGTCCGACGAGTACCGGCTGGAGGTCAACCACCCGCTGGAACTGGACGGCGCCAGCGTCTTCCTGCTCGGCCACGGCTACGCCGCCGAGATCGAGTTCACCGACAAGTACGGCAACAAGCAGACCACGATCGCGCCGTTCCTCGGCGAGGACGGCGTCTTGACCAGCACCGGCGCGGCGGTGTTCCCGGACGCCAACATCAACCCCGACACCGGCAAGCCGGACAAGAACTCCCAGATCGCCTTCGAGGGACTGTTCATCCCCTCGGTCCCCGACCAGCCGCCCTACACCAACTCGACCTCGCCGAAGGCCGAGAAACCCGGGCTGATGCTGTCGGCGTTCATCGGCGACACCGGCCTGGACTCCGGCAAACCGCAGTCGGTCTACTCGGTCGACAAGGACCAGATCGCCTCGGGCGCCTTGAAACCCGTCAACGCCGACCCGAAACTGCTCACCAAGGGCGAGACCTGGGAACTGGACGACGGCATGTCGGTGACCTTCAAGGGGGTGCGCGACTACGCGACCCTCGAGGTCCGCCACGACCCGGGTGAGATGGTCGTGCTGGCCGCCGCCGTGGCCGTCCTCATCGGACTGCTGCCCGCGCTGACCGTGCGCCGACGCCGGATCTGGGTACGGCTGAACGACGGCACCGCCGAGGCGGGCGGCCTGGCCCGCACCGAATACGACGGTTTCGCCGAGGAGTTCGAGAAACTGGCTTCGGCCATCGAGACCAACAGCAGGCAACCACAAGAGATGGGAATGCGCTGATGCCCAGCAGTTCCGGACTGGCCGACGCCTCCAACGCGGCCTTCGTCATCACGATCGTCCTGTACGCCGTGGCCATGTTCGGCTACGCCGTCGAGTACGCCTTCGGGCGCCGCGAGGCCAAGGCGGCCGAGCACCGCCAACTGGCCGCCGTGGGAGCGGGCGGCGAGTTCACCGTCCCCGGCGAGTACGCCGACAAGTCAGCCGACGGCGCCTTCGAATCCCATCTGTCCATCGAGCTCGACGAGGACGACTCCGACGAGGACGAGGATGACTCCCGGCCCCAACAGCCCGGCGTGACCTCCAAACAGGCGCTGGCCGCGGGCCGGATCGGCTTCGTCGCGATGGTGCTGGCCGCCGTCGCCCACACCGCCAGCCTCGGCCTGCGCGCCGCCGCCGTCGGCCGCTGGCCGTGGGGCAACATGTTCGAGTTCATCGTGGCCGTGGCCCTGGTCGGCGTGATCGTGTGGATCGTCCTGGTCGGCCGCGGCACGGTCTCGCGCCGCCTGGGCCTGTTCACCATGCTGGCCGTGGTCCTGTTGCTGGGCAGCGCCACCCGCGTCTACACCGACGCCGCTCCCCTGGTCCCGGCACTGGACTCGTACTGGATCGCCATCCACGTGTTCGCGGCCATCATCGCCACCGGCGTGTTCCTGGTCGGCTTCGTCGCCGCGGTCCTGCACCTGCTCAAACGCGGCTACGACCGCAAGACGGCGGCCGGTCAGCCGATCCGGTTCCCGTTCACGATCGCGCAGCGGCTGCCGCTGGCCGAGAAGCTGGAGAAGCTGACCTGGCGGATGCACGTCCTGGCGTTCCCACTGTGGACGTTCGGTGTGATCGCGGGCGCCATCTGGGCCCGCGAGGCCTGGTCCCGTTACTGGGGCTGGGATCCCAAGGAGGTGTGGGCGTTCATCGCCTGGGTCGTCTACGCGGCCTACCTGCACGCCCGCAACACCGGCTCCACCGGCCGCACCCTGGCCCCGTGGATCGTCATCATCGGCTGGGCGGTGATGCTGTTCAACCTGTTCGGCGTCAACCTGGTCGTCAACAGCCTGCACTCCTACGCGGGCGTGTGACGGCGGGGCTCAGCGCAGCAGCAGATCGGCGAGGGTGAATCCGAACAGGACGATGCCGACGAAACCGTTGGCCATGAAGAACGACCGGTTCACCTTCGACAGGTCGTTGGGTGACACGATCGCGTGCTCGTACACGAAGGTGACCGCCGTGATGGCCAGGCCGATCCAGGCCAGCGCGCCGAAACCGACCAGCAGCCCGAACCACACGAAGCCCGCGAAGGTCACGACGTGGACCGCCGAGGACGTGTGCAGCGCGGCGGCGACGCCGAACCGAGACGGGAAGGACCGCACCCCGATCTTGCGGTCCACCTCGGCGTCCTGGCAGGCGTAGATCAGGTCGAAGCCGCCGATCCACAGGCCCACCGCGATGCCAAGCACGATCGCGGGCAGCGAACCGGCGAAGGTGCCGGTGACCGCGAGCCAGGCGCCGACGGGGGCGACGGCCTGGGCCAGGGCGAGGATCGCGTGCGGGAAGTCGGTGAATCGTTTGCCGTAGGGGTAGACGATCAGCGGCGCCACCGCCAGCGGCGACAGAATGAGGCACAGTGGATTCAGCATGGCCGCGGCGCCGAAGAACACCACCAGCGAGACCGCGCTGCCCACATAGGCGGTGCGCAGTGACACGGCGCCGGTGACCAGTTCGCGGTTGGCGGTGCGGGGGTTGCGGGCGTCGACGTGCCGGTCGATGATCCGGTTGGCGGCCATGGCGAAGGTGCGTCCGGCGACCATCGCGACCGTGACCAGCAGCAGTACGTCCCACTGGATCCACGACAGCCCACCGGAGTTCGCGGGGGCGTAGGCGAACCAGCCGCAGGAGCCCGAGCCGGGCGGGCAGGAGCGGGGGTACAGGTACATCGCGGTCAGTGCCGACAGGTAGGCGAACGGCAGCGCGAACACCGAGTGCTCGATGACGACCAGTCGCAGGAAGGCGCGGATCCGGCTCACAGCCCGTACTCCGCCCACCGGGAGTCTACTGTGGCTTTGATGGCCGAGGGCATGGTCGCCTCGTGCGGCCAGCCGCGGGTGTAACCCTCGGTCGGCAGTTTCGCGGTGGCGTCGATACCGGCCTTGCCGCCCCAGAACTGTTGGTACGAGGCGTGATCCAGGTGGTCGACCGGTCCCTCGGTGACCACGAGGTCGCGGCTGTAGTCGACGTTGCCGAACGCGCGCCAGGCGACCTCGTTGAGGTCGTGGACGTCGCAGTCCTCGTCCACCACCACGATCAGCTTGGCCAGGGACAGCAGGTGGGCGCCCCAGATCGCGTTCATGATCTTCTGCGCGTGCTTGGGGTAGCGCTTGCGGATCGACACGATGACGCAGTTGTGGAAGACGCCCGGCTCGGGCATGTTGTAGTCGACGATGTCGGGGATCAGCAGTTTCAGCAGCGGCAGGAAGATCCGCTCGGTCGCCTTGCCGAGACCGTAGTCCTCCTGCGGCGGTTTGGAGGTGATGATCGAGTGGTAGACCGGGTCGCGCCGGGTGGTCATGCATTCGATGTGCAGCACCGGGAACGGCTCGATCGGGGTGTAGAAGCCGGTGTGGTCGCCGAAGGGTCCCTCCGGCAGCCGCTCGCCGGGCTCCACATAGCCCTCCAGGATGATCTGCGCGTTGGCGGGCACCTGCAACGGCACCGTCAGGCAGTCGACCATCTCGACGCGTTCGCCGCGCAGGAAACCCGCGAACAGGTACTCGTCGATGTCGCCAGGCAGTGGCGCGCCCGCGGCGTAGTTCACCACCGGGTCGGCGCCGATGGCGACCGCCACCGGCAGCCGCTCGCCGCGCCGTTCGGCCACGGCGTGGTGGGCGGTGGAGTCCTTGTGGATCTGCCAGTGCATGCCCAGGGTCTTGCTGTCGTGCTGCTGCAAGCGATACAGGCCCAGATTGCGTTTCCCGGTCTCGGGGTGCTTGGTGTGGGTCAGCCCGAAGTTGTGGAAGATGCCGCCGTCTCCGGGCCAGGTCTGCAAGCCGGGCAGCCGGTTGAGGTCTACGTCCTTGCCCTTGTAGACGACCTGCTGGCACGGCGCCGAGCGGACCTTCTTGGGCGGCAGGGACTTGAGCTGCATCAGCTTGCCCAGTCCCTCGCGGATCCCGGCGAAGCCCACCGGCAGTTCCGGCTTGACCAGCGCACCGATGCGGGCGCCGACCTCGTCCAGGTCGTTGACGCCCAGCGCCTTGGCCATCCGCTGCGGGGTGCCGAACAGGTTGATGGCGATCGGCATGTCACCGCGGGTGGGGTTCTCGAACAGCAGCGCCGGGCCGCCTTCGCGGACCACCCGCTGGGTGATCTCACTGATCTCCAGGTTCGTGTCGACCGGCGCGGTCACGCGCTTGAGGTCGCCGTCGGCCTCCAGAGCCGCGAGGAACTCGCCGAGATCGCCGTAGGGAAATTTCGCTGCCACGCCCCCATCTAACCTGACCGGCCCGCCCGCGCTGAGGCCGCCACTGGCGCCCTGTGAATCTCGCCCGCGACCCGCAGCGCCGATTCCAGGGCTCCCTGGATCCAGCCGTGGTGGCGGGAACAGTGTTCGCCCGCGAAGTGGATCCGGCCCTCGGGGGCGACGAGGTGCGGGTACAGCCGGGTCAGCTGGCCGGGTTCGAACTGGGCGAGGGCGCCCGCGGCGTGCCGGTCGTTCAGCCAGTCCTCGCTGACGCCCAGTTCGAACTCCTCGACGATCTCGGGGTGGATCCGCGCGACGTCGGCGATGGCGCGTTCGACGCGGGTGTCGGGGTCCATCGACGCCCAGCGCAGCGCGTCGGGTCCCCAGGTGTACGAGGCCAGCAGGATGCCGCGCGGCGTGGCGGGGTCCGAATAGGACGGGTAGACGATCCGGCGGATCGACAGGTCGGTCACGGTGGTGCCGCCGACGATGTCGTACTTCGGGTGTTCCCAGAACCGGTGCCGCACTTGCAGCAGGACCGCGGTGGCGGGGTTGTAGTGCACCTCCCGGACGGCGCGGCGTTTGTCGGGCGACAGGTTGATATCCACGTTGGACATCACCGGCAGCGGCAGTGTGCACACGGCGTGGTCGCCGTGGACGGTGAACCGGCCCGCGTGGGTGCGGAAGTGCACCGACACGACCTCCTCGTCCTGCTCGATCGCCAACACCTCGGCGCCCATGCGCACGTGCCGGGACACCTTGTGGAAGAAGGCCCGGACGAGCCGGTCGGTGCCGCCCTCGATCTCCCGCGCGTCCCCGGCGGCGGTCTGCGCCCAGTCCCGGCCGTCGCCGCGTTCCGCCTCGGCCATCGTCACGGTCCGGCCGTCCCGGTGCGCCAGCGCCCGTGGGTTGCCCATGACGAAGGGGCGCAGCTTCAGGTGGAACAGCTCGCAGTAGCGAAGCGTCAGCGCGTGCGTGTGGGGGATCCGGGTCGCACCGGCCTCGGCGTACAGGCCGGGGGCGAAGTCCCGGATCGTGTGGATCCGGCCGCCGACCCGGTCGCGGGCCTCCAGGACGATCGGCTGGTGTCCGGCCCGGGCCAGTTCGAAGGCCGCGGCCAGTCCGGCGATCCCGGCGCCGATGACGATGACCCGCTTGGGTTCGCTGGGTCCCGCGCCGAGCCCGTCGGTGGGGACGGCCAGGATCTCGGCGGGCGGCGGCGGTGCCGCGTCCGGGTCCGGAACCCCCGATTCGGGATACGTGTGCGTGCGCGCGTGATCCATCATGCGAACCCCCCAGTCCCCGGAAGCGATTCTAGGAGCAGGAACACAGACCGGGTGCCGGTTCACCCGAACGTTCGGTGAGGCACCCTTGAGGCATGCGTTGTCCATGGGTGGTGGGGGTGTCGGGTGCCTCGGGCACGCCGTACGCCCGGGCCGTGATGTCGGGGCTGCTGGACGCCGGTGAGTCGGTGGACCTGGTGGTGTCCCGGGCCGCGCGTCTCACCATTTTGGACGAGACCGGCGAGTCGTTCCGCGACGCGCACTGGAAGGACGACCTGGCCCGCTGGCTGGGCCGGGAAGTGGGCGAGGCCGATATCGCGTACTGGCCCGCCGGTGACCTGGCGGCCGGTCCGTCCAGCGGTTCCTACCGGGTCAAGGGCATGGTCGTGGTCCCGGCCTCGACGGCGGCCTGCGCCGGTATCGCCATCGGCTTGTCCAAGGACCTGCTGCAACGCGCCGCCGACGTGAACCTCAAGGAGCGGCGGCCAGTCGTGGTGGTGCCGCGCGAGACCCCGGTGTCACGCAGCCATCTGCAACATCTGCTGTCGCTGCACGACGCGGGCGCGGTGGTGCTTCCGGCCAGTCCGGGCTTCTACGCGGGCGCCACCGACGTGCAGCAGCTGGTGGATTTCGTCGCGGGCCGGGTCCTGGACGCCATCGAAGTGCCGCACACGCTGTACACGCGCTGGCGCGGCGAACTGGGCGGGGGTCTGGGGGCTCCGCCCCCAGGAAGATGAAGGAAGCGAAGTGGTCTTGCGGCAGCAAGACACACTGCGGCCATCGCTTCGCGGCGGCAGCGGTTAGTGGTCCAGTGCGGACGAGTCCCCGAGTTCCCCCTGCAACAGTGCCCGGACCTCGGATTCCCGGAACCGGCGATGCCCCCCGGGTGTGCGGATGCTGCCGATGCGTCCCGCGGCGGCCCAGCGGGTCACGGTCTTGGGATCGACGCGAAACAACGCGGCCACCTCGCCGGGAGTCAACAGTCGATCGTTGTCCATGACCAGCGCCCCTTGTGCATGTTTTTCCTGTGTATGCCCTGGTAGGCACGTATGACCCCATTAGAGCACCAAACGGGGCATTACGCCAGGTGATCATGGACATCTTTCGGCCAGGTTAGGCTCACCGGATGGACGATATTGACCGCCGGATCGTACAGTTGCTCCAAGAAAACGCCCGCCGCTCCTACGCGGAGATGGCGCGCCAGGTGGGCCTGACCTCCCCCTCGGTGCAGGAGCGGGTCGCCAAACTGGAACGCAACGGGGTCATCACCGCCTATCGCGCCGAGGTCAATCCGGACGCCGTCGGGCTGGGCATCACGGCGCTGATCGGCATCGTCACCACCGCCGGCGCCGAGTACTCCGACGTCGCCGAGGCCATCGAGGAGATCCACGAGGTCGAGTCCTGTTACTTCATGGCCGGTCAGGAGTCGTACCTGCTGAAGGTGCGGGTCGGCGAGATGGCCGAGCTGGAACACCTGGTCAACCGGCTCAACCGGCTGCCGGGAGTCGGCGGCACCCGCACCACCGTCGCGCTGTCGACGAAATGGGAGGCCCGGCCCCACACCCGGCTCGACGGCGAGCCATAGCCCACGTCACCGGCGTCGCCCGTCGGCTTCCCGTCCGGCCGTGTGGGGGCTAGGGTGCCAACCGTGGACAGTCTCGACCGATGTTGCGACAAGACCCGGGCCTGGGTCAACGAGGCGATCGCGGCCGTGGCCGCCGACGCCAACCGCAGCGCCGACACCCATCTGCTGCCGTTCCCGCTGTTCGGCGACTTCGGTGTCGATCTGTATCTCAAGGACGAGTCGGTCCACCCCACCGGCAGTCTCAAGCACCGGCTGGCGCGATCGCTGTTCCTGTACGCGTTGTGCAACGGCTGGATCACCGAGGGCACCCCGATCATCGAGGCGTCCAGCGGCTCCACAGCGGTGAGTGAGGCGTACTTCGCGCGGATGCTGGGGCTGCCGTTCATCGCGGTCATGCCCGCCTCCACCAGCCGCGAGAAGATCTCGCTGATCGAGTTCACCGGCGGCAGCTGCCATCTGGTGGACGACCCGACCCAGGTGGTCGCCACCGCCCGCGCCCTGGCCGCGCAGCAGGGCGGCCACTACATGGACCAGTTCACCTACGCCGAGCGGGCCACCGACTGGCGCGGCAACAACAACATCGCCGAGTCGATCTACCAGCAGATGGCCGCCGAACCGCACCCGATCCCGGCCTGGGTCGTCGTGGGCGCGGGCACCGGCGGCACCAGCGCCACCATCGGCCGCTACATCCGGTACCAGCGCCACTCGACAAAACTGTGCGTTGTGGACCCGGAGAACTCGGCGTTCTTCTCCGGCTGGCGCGACAACGACGAGAGCGCCTACGTGTGCGGCGGTTCCCGCATCGAGGGCATCGGCCGTCCGCACGTCGAACCGTCCTTTCTGCCCAGTGTGGTGGACCGGATGGTGAAGGTCCCCGACGCAGCCTCGATCGCGATCGCCCGCGAGGCGTCGAAACTGCTGGGCCGCAAGGTGGGCGGCTCGACGGGGACCAACCTGTACGCGGCCTTCGCGCTGATCGCCGAGATGCGGCAGCGCGGCGAGACCGGCAGTGTGGTGACGCTGCTGTGCGACTCCGGGGACCGCTATGTCCACAGTTACTTCGACGACGCGTGGGTCGCCGGGCAGGGCCTGGACCTGCGGCCGCACACCGAGACGGTGACGGAGTTCTTCGCGTCGGGCCGCTGGACGGTCTAGACGAACAGCACCCCGATGGCCAGCGCGGCGATCGCGGTTCCCAGCAGCAGCGCGGTGACCAGTTCGCCCCGGCGCAGCAGCCGGTCGGCTCGCAGCCGGACGAAGAAGTACCCGGCGGCCGGGATCGCGACGGTCGCGGCGGTGACCATGCCGGGCGAGTACTCGCCGTAGATCGCGGCCGTGGTCAGGTGGAACGCGGCGTTGACGACGAACTGCCAGGCGAAGGCCGCCGTCCACAGCACCGCGACGCGGTGGGTGCCGGGCCGGGCCGCCAGCCACCCGGCGGCCAGCACCAGCAGGATCAGCGGGATGTGGCTGAGGGCGAAGATCTCGGTGGTCTTGTGCGCGAAGTGCCGGGTGGCCCAGGCGGCGAAGCCGGGCATCTCCTCGGTGGTGTGGACGATGAATACCGCGTACGGCAGCAGCAGCCACCGGCGGTCGGCTCGCGGGATCCAGCCGTGGTCGCGGGGTGCGGTCATGGGGTGGGACAAGGTTCCTCCTGGGTGTTTACACTGGTAGTACCAAGAATATGAGTATTTCCTCGCTTTGTGTACTCGCATTTGGAGGTCCACATGGGAGCCAAGTCCGGTCGGTTCCAGCCCAGGAAGAACCCGTCGCAGCACCGCGCCCGGCTCACCCGGGACCGGATCCTGGCCGCGGCGGCTCAGGTTTTCGCCAGCCACGGTTACGCCGCCGGGACCACCGACCGCATCGCCGCCGCGGCGAGGATCTCCATCGGTTCGCTGTACCAGTACTTTCCGAACAAGGACGCGGTGTTGCTGGCGCTCAGTCAGGCCCACCTGGAGGCGGCCACCGACGCGATCCGGGCGGTGCTGGCCGAGGCGGGCGAGGACTGGCTGGACGGCGTGATCGCCGCCGTCATCGACGGGCACGCCGCCAACCCGAGGCTCCACAAGGTCCTGTTCGACGAGGCACCCCGCACTCCAGAGCTGCTGGACCGGTTGCGGGCGGCGGAATCCGCGATCGCCGCGACCATCGCCGAGCGGCTGCGCGGCGACGGGCGATTCGACGTCGAGGATCCGGACGAGGCCGCCGACCTCGTGGTGGCCACAGTGGAGTCGCTGACCCATCACTTCGTGGCCCGCGACCCCGACGGCTTCGACGCCGCGACAACCCAGCAGCGCATCAGCGAGCTGCTGACCCGCCACCTGCGGCCAGCCCCGCCGCCAAGCTGAGCTGGTGACCCGCCACCTGCGCCCAGCCCCGCCGCCAAGCTGAGCTGGTGACCCGCCACCTGCGCCCAGCCCCGCCCCCAAGCTGAGCTGGTGACCCGCCACCTGCGCCCAGCCCCGCCGCCAAGCTGAGCCGGGCGGCAGGCCCCGGCAACGGCCGCCCAGCCGCCCAGCCGCCCAGCCGCCCAGCCGCCCAGCCGCCCAGCCGCCCAGCCGCCCAGCCGCCCAGCCGCCCAGCCGCCCAGCCCATTGTTTCTGCCGCTGGCAGAAACAATGGGCGGCCCCGGGTTCGGCGCTTAGCGTTGCGCCATGCGAGAGATCAAGACCCGTGACGG
This sequence comes from Stackebrandtia nassauensis DSM 44728, assembly GCF_000024545.1. GTDB lineage: Bacteria > Actinomycetota > Actinomycetes > Mycobacteriales > Micromonosporaceae > Stackebrandtia > Stackebrandtia nassauensis. Next base: position 863,179 of record NC_013947.1, on the reverse strand, counting down.
CCGCACGCTGGCCGTCGAGGAATGGGGAGTCCCCGGCGGCACGCCGCTGCTGTACGCGCACGGCACCCCCGTGAGCCGGCTGGCGCGGTACCCGTACGACGAGGCGTTCACCGAACGCGGGATCCGCCAGATCACCTTCGACCGTCCGGGTTACGGCTACTCCACCGCCAACCCGGGCCGTCGGGTCGCCGATGTCGCCGCCGACATGGCCGCGATCGCCGACGCTCTCGAACTGGAGCGGTTCGGGGTGTACGGGGTGTCGGGCGGCGGCCCGCACGCCCTGGCCTTCGCCGCCGCCTACCCGGAGCGAGTGTCGCGGGTCGCGGTGCTGGCGTGCACCGCCCCGCGTGACGCCGAGGGTCTGGACTGGACCGCCGACATGTACCAGGGCAACCGCGACAGCGCGACGGCCGCCGCGCAGGGCCGCGAGGTGCTCACCGCGCACTTGGCGGCCGCGTCCGGCCCGAACCTGAAGGACCTGCTGCCCGAGGCCGAGCAGGCCGTCATCGCCGAACCCGCCGTGGCGTCGATGATGCAGGCGGCGTTCGCCGAGGCGTTCCGCAACGGCCAGGACGGCTGGATCGACGACGAACTGGCCCTGTACGCACTCCCCTGGGGCTTCGACCCGGCCGACATCACCGTCCCGGTCCGGCTGTGGCACGGCGAGCGCGACACGTTGGTGCCCCCGGCCCACAGCGACTGGCTGGCCGCTCGGATCCCCGACGCGACGCTGGTGCGCGAGCCGGACGCCGGTCACGCCGGACACTTCCGGGCCACACCTTCCACACTCGACTGGCTATTGGGCGCCGACTAAGCCGATCGGCCACAGCCAGCAGCCGGTGGCCGTGTCCGTGCCGCCGTCGCCGCCCGAACCGAGGATCGTGCGGCCGTCGGGTCCGAAGGCGACACTGGTGGCGTAGTCCTCGGTGACGGTGTCGAGGTGGTCCCCGGAGGTCGTGTTCCACAGGCGGATGCCCGCGCCCGAGACCTGCTTGCCGGGACCGTCGGCGGCCTCGGCCGGGCCGCCCTCGACTTCGAAGCGGCCGAAGCGGTCCATGCCGAAGGCGACGCCGGTGCCCGCCGTCGCCAGCACCGCGCCGTCGGGGCTGAAGGCGATGCCGCTGACCGGATCGGTCGTGTACGTCACCGCCGCGCGCTCGGACTCCGGTGTCCACAGTCGGCAGCCGGAGTCGCGGCTGGCCACGGCCAGCGTGTCGCCGTCGGGCCCGAACGCGACCGCGTTGGCGTAGCCGCCGCTGTAGACGACCCGCAGTTCGCCTTTCCGCAGGCCCCACGCGTTGCCGGACTCCAGCCCCCACAGCCAGCAACCGGCGCCGTTCTCCATCGCGTAGTTTGCCTTGTTCGCGGTTCCCGAGCCGCGCGCCACTCCCGCCAGGGCGGCGCACCGGCCGTCCGGGCTCAGCGCCACCGATCGGACACAGTGGATGTCGGTGGTGGTGAGGGACGCGATCCGCTCGGTTCCCGAGACGTTCCAGACCACGCATACGGTCTCGATCTCGTCGAGGGTGCGGCCGCCGACCGCGAGCCGTTTCGCGTCGGCGCTCAACGCCACCGCCCAGACCTCCTCGTTGACGTTCTCGCGCGCGGACACGTCGAACATCGCGATCGTCTCGCCGGTGTCGGGGTCCCGGATCCGGGCGCCCCGGGGTCCGCTGGTGGCCAGCACCCCGCCGTCGGCGCTGAAGGCGACGCCGCTGATGCCACGGCCGTCCATGACCCCGAGCTCGCGGCCGGTGTCCGGGTTCCACAGGCGACCGTCGCCTTCGGGGCGGTTCTCGTTGCCGCCACCTCCGGCCACGATGTCGCCGGTTGGCGAGAACGCCACCGAGGTGACGGCCATGCCGGTGAGTCGCTGTCCGCGTGGGCTCGGCCAGTACGCCAGCGCCGCCGGTACCGCCGTCGCGGCCAGGATCGCGGCCCCGCCCATCAGGATGGTGCGGCGGCGAAGCCGTAGGCCGCCGGTGCCGGGCCCGCCGCGTCCGAGCAGCCGTCGTCCGGAGCGCGGCGTCGGCCGACTTTCGGTTGATGTCAACGATGTGACCGACAGCGACTCCGCGCCGGTCGCGCGGTGGTTCGCCAGTCGCTCCAGTACCTCCACGGCACCGGGCCGCTCACGCGGATCGCGCGCCAGGCACGCGGCCAGCACCTCGCGCAGCTCGCCGTCGATGCCGTCCGGCCACGGCGCCTCGGCCGCGACCGGATCCGTCGCGGTGGCGGCGAAGGTCAGCACTCGGCCCAGCGCGAACACGTCGGCGGCGGGTGAGGCGTCGGCCACGGCGACACCGACGTCGACGAGCCGGGGACCGTCGGACGCCATGATCACGTTGCCGGGCTTGAGATCGCCGTGCGCGAGTCCATACTGGTGCATCGCGTCCAACGCTTCGGCCAGCGCCGCTCCCAGTGCCGCGACCTCGGTTTCCGGCAGCGGACCGCGCTCATCGACAACCGCCGACAGACTCGGCCCCGGAACGTAGGCCGTGGCCAGCCACGGCGGCGAGGCGTCCAGGTCGACGTCGATCAGTTGCGGCAGTGCGAATCCGCCGACGCCCCGCATCGCCGACAACCGTTCCCGCAGCCCCGGCGCAGCGGCGGCACCGGCATCGAGCAGCTTCACCACGACCGTGCGGCCACCCTCGGAAAGCCCCAGAAACGTCCCGCCCGAGCCCAGCCGAGATTCCAACCGAAACCGGCCGATCCGTTCCGGGTCACCGTCTTCGAGGGGCTGCATTGGCCACCACCCAGCCGAGATACTTCCCCCCAAAGTACTCCCGTCGGGGTAACCCATGAGACCTCCGTCGGCCGATGCCGGGGCGCTTCGGAACCGGAAGCCTTGGCGACATGAATCTCCCAGTCGAAACCAGGAAACTCACCAAGAAGTACGGGCCCATAACCGCCGTGGACGCCCTGGACCTCACCGTCCGCCCCGGCGAGGTCTACGGCTTCCTCGGCCCCAACGGCGCCGGGAAGACCACGACGCTGCGGATGCTGCTCGGCCTCATCAAGGCCAGCTCCGGCACCGCGACCGTGCTGGGCCGCAAGCCCGGTACCGCCGACCACCTGTCCCGGGTCGGCGCCCTCATCGAGGGCCCCAGCTTCTACCCGTACCTGTCGGGCCGTTCCAACCTGCGGGTCATGGCCAAGTACGCGGGCGTCCCCGACTCCCGGGTGTCCGAAGTGCTCGAACTCGTCGATCTGGCCCAGCGCGGCAAGGACCGCTACTCCACCTACTCCCTCGGGATGAAACAGCGCCTCGGTGTGGCCGCCGCGCTGCTGAAGGAACCGCAACTGCTCATTCTGGACGAACCCACCAACGGCCTCGATCCGCAGGGAATGGCCGACATGCGCACCCTGATCCGCGGCCTCGGTTCCGCGGGCTGCACGGTGCTGCTGTCCAGCCACCTGCTCGGCGAGGTGCAGCAGATCTGCGACCGGGTCGGCATCGTGTCCGGCGGCCGCCTCATCACCGAGAGCACGGTGGCCGACCTACGCGCCGCCCAGCACGTCCGTGTCACCGCCACCCCGCTGGACAAGGCCGCGTCCGTGGCCCGCGAACTGCTGGGCGTCGAGGCGGTGCGCGTCGTCGACAACCACCTCGAACTCGCGGTCGAAGCCGACCAGACGCCCTGGCTCAACGCCGAACTCGTCAAGGCCGACGTGGCCGTGTCGGAACTGCGCTCGCACGAGCGCGACCTCGAAGACATCTTTTTCGAACTCACAGGAGAGGAACTGTCCCATGTGGGCTAGTACCAAAGCGGAACTGCACAAGATGGTCCGGCGCGGGGCGAACTGGTTCATGCTCGCCATCGCCCTGGTCCTGGGCCTGACCTTCGCCTACCTGGTCCCCTACGCGGGCTACGTGGGCGGCGACAGCGACATCCCCAGCGCCGACCGGGGCCTGGAAGCCCTGCTACCGGCCGAGTTCGTCGGCAACTCGATCGGCGGGCTGCCGTTCTTCACCGGCGCCATCAGCCTGATCCTCGGCGCCCTGGCCATCGGCAACGAGTACGGCTGGGGCACCTGGAAGACCGTCCTCACCCAGGGCCCGTCCCGGCTGACGGTCTTCTCCGGCAAGCTCGCCGCCCTCACCGTCGCCAACCTGGTCCTGGTCGCGTCGGGCATCGCCACCAGCGCGGCGGCCAGCGCCATCATCGCCTCGGTCGAGGACCAGGCCATGGACTGGCCCGCCTTCGCCGACGTCGCACTGGGTCTGGGCGGCGGCTGGCTGATCGCGATGATGTGGACGATGATGGGAGTCACCCTGGCGGTGACCACCCGCGGTGTCGCGGTGGCCGTCGGTATCGGTCTGGTGTGGATGCTCGCCGTCCAGAACCTGCTCGTCTCGATCGCCGCCCCGCTGATCGACTGGATCGCCGACGCCCAGGAATGGCTGCCGGGCCCGGTCGCCGGTTCCCTGGTGGAATCGCTGGGCGCCAACCCGAACACCCCCGGCGTCGCCGAACTGGTCTCCGACGGCCACGCGCTGACCGTCATCTGCGGCTACCTGCTGCTGTTCGGTGTCCTCAGTGGCGTGCTGCTGCGACGCCGCGACGTCGTGTGACCCCGAAGAACCCGAGAGCGACGCGCGTGGGCGCGTCGCTCTCGTCGTCCTAGACGTTCACGTCGAACCCGAGGTCCATGTCGCAGGCGGCCTTCCCGCCCGCGTACCCCCAGTTCTCCGTGGGGCTCTCCCGCAGGTTGATCGTCACGTGATCACGCGGGATCCCGAACGGCGCCAACCGATCGACGATCTCGGTGTACAGCTTCCGCTTGGCCCGCACCGACCGGCCCGCGAAGCAGTCGACCGATACGAGCGTGTAGAACTCCGGCAGCGTGTGCCTCGGCGAACACGCGAACCGGTGCGGCTCATGCACGATGAGCCGCACGTTCCTGTCCTCGACCGGAATCTCGAAAGCGGACACCAGCGCGTCGTGAACGGCGTCGATGATGCCCACCTCCTCCGCCTGGGAGTACTGGCGGCGAACCTCGACGAGTGTCGTCGGCATGCGAAGTCCTTCCCTCTATGTCGTCAGAACGCCCTCATGGCGCAACCACCGCTCACACGAGTCGGTCCACGTCGCCGTGTGAGCATCGCGCTTGATGAACACGTGACCCTGCCCGCCGTACTCGACACCGTCGGCCAGCCCGATGCCATGGCCCCCACGCGGAAGAACGTGAAGCTCCACGGGAACCCCGGCCTCGGCCAGCACCCGGGTCCACTCCAGAGCGTTGGGCAGCCCCGGCGGATCCTCCGACGTCGCCCACACGAACGTGGGACACACCGTCGAGTCCACGTGCTTGGCGGGCGACAACTCGTCCTTCAGGAACATGAGATCGCCCAACAGCCCTTCGACCGCCACCGGCGGCAACAGATCGAAGTCGGCCAGGGCATAGGCGAGGATCGCGAAGTCGGGCCGGGGCGGCTCGACCACACCATCCTCTGTCGACAAGACCGTGCCGGTCATGAGCAGGCCCGCCAGATGTCCACCGGCACTGGAACCGATGACACCGACGGAACCGACATCGAGCCCGTGCTCACCACCCCTGATGTGGCCCAGAGCGGCCCGGGCGTCCTCCAACGGAGCCGGAAACTGTTCGGGCAACAGCCGGTACGCCAGTACGAAGGCGTGCAGCCCGATGCTGGAGAGCCAGCGAGCGTAGCCCTCCCCCTCATGCGGCGGAAGTTCCCGATACCGGCCGCCGGGGAGGACGAGAACGGATGGCCGGGGACCGGTGAAACGGTCGTCGGCCGGATAAACCGTGATGCGTTCTGAAATTGTTGGTTGAGAAGCGGAGATGGCGACAGCCACCTTTCAGTCCGGCGCCTCCATGCCTGACGATCCGTCCGCCACCGGCACGCGACGCTGCAGAAACGATAGCGGCGATATTCGCTTGTGTCACTGTGACCTGCGCCCCGATAGTGGCCCCATGACCGAGGTGAGTCTGTCCGACGGCGTGATCATCCTGACGCCGTTCCACCGCTGCGACGCCGCGGCGCATCTGGCGGGTGAGGACGCCGATATGGAGCGTTGGCTCAGCGGCGGGCCCGGCAGTCCGGAACGGCTCGCGGCGTACTTCCAGCACGTTCAGCGGCAGTGGACGATCGCCGGTCCGTTGCGGCATTTCGGGATCCACCTGGAGGCACCCGAACCGATCCTGGTCGGGACCATCGACGTGCAGTTCGAACAACCGGAACTGACCGAGGGCCAGGCCAACATCGCGTACGGCTTGTATCCGCGATGGCGGGGCCGCGGGCTGGTCAGTCGCGCGGTCGAGCTGGTGTGCTCCTACGCGGCGGCCGAGGGCGCGAACGAGGCGATCATCCGCACCGCCACGGACAATCCGCGATCGGCGGCGGTAGCGCGTCGATGCGGTTTCGAGTACACCGGACGGCACCCGGACTCAGACGGGAAACCGCACGACTGGTTCAGCCGCGGCCTGCGGCCGTGAGCCGGGGTCAGGTCAGTGAGCGGGTGGCGGCGATGTCGTACTCGGCGACCGAGGCGCCCAGGATCGTGGCGGCCTGTTCGTCGCTGGGGCCGCTGCCGCGGAACGCTTCCACCGCTTCGCGGGATTCCCAGCGTTCGTAGACGTTGACGCGGCCGGGGTCGAGGGGGTCGGCGGCGATGGTGAAGTCGAGGCAGCCCGGGGCGCGGCGGGCTTGTTCGACGACGCTGACGCAGCTGGCGAGGTAGGACTCAAGTTGTGAGGGGGCGACGGTGAGTTGTCCCGCGACGATGACCATGGATAGCTCCTCCGGTGTGGACGGGAGGGCGAATCTAGCCGTTGCCTGGGACGAAACCGAAGCCGCCGCCCGGTTTGGCGGCCGAGTCGTTCGCGACGGTTTCCTGGAGCCGGGTGTTCTTGTCGGCGACCATGTCGACCAGTTCGCGTTGGTAGTCGGACATCGCGAGGCGTAGGGCGGGGTCGGCGACGCCGAGGACGCGGACCGCGAGCAGGCCCGCGTTCTTGGCTCCGGCCACCGAGACCGTCGCCACCGGGATGCCGCCGGGCATCTGCACTATGGACAGCAGGGAGTCCATGCCGTCCAGGTGTTTGAGGGGTACCGGGACGCCGATGACGGGCAGCGGGGTGGCCGAGGCGACCATGCCGGGCAGGTGGGCCGCGCCCCCGGCTCCCGCGATGATGACGCGCAGGCCCCGGGCGGCGGCTTCGTCCGCGTAGGTGAGCATGGCGTGCGGGGTGCGGTGGGCCGAGACCACCCGGACCTCGTGGGCGACGCCGAAGTGGTCGAGCATCTCGACGGCGGCTTTCATGGTGGGCCAGTCGGAGTCGCTGCCCATGATGACGCCCACCAGGGGCTGGTTGTCGGTCACGCTTCTTCTCCTGCCTCGGGGTCGCCGTCGCGCAGCCAGGCCGCGGCCCGCCTCGCGCGTCGCCGGACCGTTTCAACGTCGTCGCCCAGCACCGTGACGTGGCCGATCTTGCGGCCGGGCCGAACCTGCTTGCCGTACAGGTGAACCCGGGCTCCGGGGTCGTCGGCCAGCATGGACTGCAGGCGTTCGTCCAGACGGGAGCCGCCGGGCGCGCCACCGAGCACATTGGCCATGACGGTCACCGGCGCCGTCGGGGCGGTCTCGCCGAGCGGGTAGTCCAGGACGGCGCGCAGGTGCTGCTCGAACTGGGAGGTGCGGGCACCCTCGATAGTCCAATGTCCACTGTTGTGGGGGCGCATCGCGAGTTCGTTGACGACCAGGCCGTCGTCGGTCTCGAACAGCTCGACCGCGAGCAGGCCGGTGACGCCCAGTTCGGTGGCGACGCGGCGGGCCAGCTCGCGGGCCTGTTCGGCCAGCACTTCGGACAGTCCCGGGGCGGGAGCGATGACCTCGGTGCAGATGCCGTCGCGCTGCACGGTCTCCACGATCGGGTAGCTGGCCAGTTCGCCGCCGGGGGAACCCGCGACCAGGGCGGCCAGTTCGCGGCGCAGCCGCACCCGCTCCTCGGCGATGAGGACGGCTCCGGCGTCGAGGAGTTCGGTGATCTGTTCGGGGGCGTCGACGTAGAACACGCCCTTGCCGTCGTAGCCGCCGGTGGCGGTCTTGACGACGCACGGCACCCCGAAGTCCGCCAGCGCCGCGACCGAGTCGATCGGGGCCCAGCGCGGCACCGGCAGTCCCAGTCCGCCCAGGTGTTCGCGCATCGCCTGCTTGTCCTGCGCGTACCGCAGGGCCTCGGGCGCCGGACGCACCACGACGCCCTCGCTTCGCAGCGTGCGCAGCAGGTCGCCGGGCACGTGCTCGTGGTCGAAGGTGAGGACATCGCACTCCTTGGCGAAGCCGCGCAGCGCCTCCACGTCGGTGTGCGAACCGACGTGGACGTCGGTGGAGACGATGGCGGCGCCGTCGTCGGCGGAGGCGGCGAGCACCCGCAGCGACTGGCCCAGGGAGATGGCGGCCTGATGGGTCATGCGGGCGAGTTGTCCGCCGCCGACCATGCCGACGACCGGCAGTTGGGTGCGTGAATCCACGCGCACAGCCTAGTGCTGTGACGTGCTTAACTCGGACAGTTCATCGAGCAGTTCGTAGGCCATCGGCAGTTCGGCGGGCAGTCGTTCCAGCCACACCCGGGGCGGACGGCCGGTGGTGGTGGCGCGGCCGAGCCGCATCCGCAGCATCGCCAGGGTCGCCGACAGGTTGCGGTCCCGGTTGATGAGCGCCACGGCCAGCGCGGCGCCGGTCATGGCGGCGGGCACACCGGTCGCCTCGCTGAGGATGCGGGCGTAACTCAGCCGCATCGCCAGCCTGTCGAAGCCCCCGGCCTCGGGCGCCAGCGCCACCACGACGAGCGAGTAACCGTCGGCGTCCCCGGCCGCGTACAGGCAGTCCAGCCGCTCCCGCAGCAGGGTCAGCGCGTCGCCGGAGGCGGCCACGGTCCGACTACAGTGGAACCATCGATCGGTTTTCATAAACGTCCCAAGGGTGAGGAGTGCCAGGACACGAAAGGGTGAGTGTCAACCTTCCGACGCTCCGGAGACGTCCAATGACAACCACAATGACGCGCTTTGCTCTAATGTGAGTTACTGCCCATATCTGAACAGGTTCCCGTGGGGATCGTCACACCTGAAAGACCGCACCGACAATGGGAAGCGCCCAGCCACCCGGCGAGCCCCGCCCCTCCGGCGACACAGGCCCCGTCGAGCAGCCCAGCGACGCCGAGCTCATCGCCGCCACCCGAAGCGGCGACACCACGGCGTACGGGCAGCTGTACGAGCGGCACGTCCACGCCGCCCGCAAACTGGGCCGGATCCTGGCCCGGGACGCGGCCGAAGCCGACGACCTGACCTCGGAGACCTTCGCCAAGGTGCTGGCGACCCTGCGGGCCGGGCGCGGCCCGGACCTGGCCTTCCGCGCGTACCTGCTGACGACGCTGCGCAACACCTTCTACGACCGCACCCGGCGCGACAAGAAGGTCGAGTTCACCGACGACATGACCCGGCACGACCCGGGCGAGGACTTCGTCGACACCGCCGTGGCCGGGCAGGAACGCCGCTACGCGGCCCGCGCCTTCCACCGGCTGCCGGAGCGCTGGCAGGTGGTGCTGTGGCACACCGAGGTCGAGGGTGAGTCCGCCGCCGAGGTGGCGCCGCTGCTGGGCCTGTCCCCCAACGGGGTCTCGGCCCTGGCCTACCGCGCCCGGGAGCGGCTTCGGCAGATGTACCTGCAGGAGCACATCGCCGACTCGCCCGGCGCGACCTGCCGCTGGACCGCCGACCGGCTCGGCGCCCGGGTCCGGGGCGGGCTGTCGAACCGCGACGAGACCAAGGTGGACGACCACCTTGAGGAGTGCACCGCCTGCAAGCTGCTGTTCGTCGAGCTGGCCGAGGTCAACTCGGGCATGCGCGGGGTGCTGGCACCGGTCATCCTGGGCCTCGCGGCCCCGGCCTACCTGGGCGGCACCGCCCTCAAAAGCGCCGTGCTTGCCGGTTGGTTCGGCGGCGTCGGCGTGTGGGTCAAGAGCACCTTCGGCTGGATCTGGCGTCCGGTCAACTGGGCGCGGCGCGGCATCCAGCAGATGGGCGGCAAGGGCGCCGCGATCGCCGGTGGCACCGCCGCCGTCGCGGGAATCCTGGCGCTGATCCTGGTCGCCAACAACACCACGCCGCCGCCGGAGCCGCCCGCGCAGGCGCAGGAACCGCCCGTCGAGGACGAGCAGGAACAGGACGAGGACGAGCAGGACGAACCCTCCGACGACGCCCCCGACGACCAGCCCAGCGACGAGGAGAAGGAAAAGCAGAAGGACGAGGAGGACGAGCCCGACCCGCCCGCCCGTCCGACGAAGTTCTCCGTCGGCACCGACCTGACCAGCGCCGACCTGACCGCGGGCGGCACCGGGACGCTGCCGATCACCGTCACCGCCCCGAAGCAGACCACCGAGTCCGGTTCGGCCGGGCCGACGACCGGCAGGCTCGCCGCCGCCGGACCCACGACCGAGAACCTGGTCACCGGGTTCAACCCGCGGCTGCTCACCGAACCCGAGGACGTCATGACGCTGACGCTGTCGTTCGGCGAGGGCATCTCCTCCCCCGGCGGCGACGCCGGGGACGGCTGGAGCTGCCAGCCCGGCGAGGGCGAGCTGACCTGTGTGCGCGCCGAACTCAAGCCGGGCCAGTCGACCACCGCCCAGATCCCGCTGGACGTCGCCCCCGAGGTGACCGGCTTCCACGACATCGACGTGTCGGTGGTGTCGGACAACCTCAAGGGCACCAAGACGCTGCGGGTGCCGGTGGCGCCGGTCGGGATGCGCACCGCCTACGCCTCCCACGACGCGACCGGGGTCGCCTCGGCCGGGAACACCCTGCTGACCTGCGTCCCCAAGAAGCACTGCCGTCACGCGGCGGCCGACAACCACACCTCGGTGATGAAGAGCTACGCCGCCGAGGACCATCCGGGCGGGCTGGACGGCGGCAACGCGGTCAGCGGCGCCCGGCTGAACATCCCCGCCGGCGCCAAGGTGCTGTGGGCGGGGCTGCACTGGACCGCCTCGGGCCACCACGCCATGCCCGACGTCAAGATCTCCACCCCGGGCGGCGGCTGGCAGAACGTCGGCGCGCAACGCCAGTTCTCCGGCATCGAACGCCCGGTCAAGCAGTCGGTCGCCGACATCACCGGCATGGTGTGGGGCTCGGGCGAGTACTACGTCGCCGCCGACAAACACGCCCTGCCCAAGGGCATCTTCAAGTACGCGGGCTGGAGCATCACCGCCGTCTACCAGCTGCCGGGCGCGGGCCCGCGCGAGACCGCCGTGTACGAGGGCCTGGCGCAGCCGCGCGCCGAGGACACCCTGTCGGTGTCGCTGCCGGGCGCGGGCGAGAGCCAGCTGGCCTACACGGTGTGGGACGGCGACCGCACCCTCGCCGGCGACAACTTCGCCATCAACGGCACCACCGTCGGCGACGCCGGGAACTTCGCCCACGGCGTCTCGGAGTCGGCACTGGAGGGCGCGGACTGGAACACCTTCGGGGTCGATGTCGGCACCGCCGAGGCATCGCACGGCGACGACGCCCACGCGACCATCTTCACCGGCTCCGATCCGCTGGAGATCGGGGTGCTGGCGCTGTCGACGCCGCCGCCCTGACGCCCAGGCGTGGAAGTGTTACAGGAGAAAAACAATCGCGACCTGCCACGCGTGATGGCCTCCGCGCGTCCGTAACATGTACAGCCAGGGACGCGAGGTTGAACGGAGGTCATTGGCGTGGTTGCGCAGGAGTCGGCCGCGCGCGAGAGCGCGCCGCCCCGGCTGTACCGCCGTTTCGCGCACCTGTTCCACGAGGTCGGCAAGTTCATGGGCGTCGGCGCGGTCGCCTACTCCTTCGACCTGGCGCTGTTCAACGCGGCGGTCTACCTGTGGGCCTGGGAGGCGCTGCCCGCCAAGACCTTCTCGACGTGCGTCGCCGCCACGATCGCCTTCGTCGGCAACCGGTTCTGGACCTGGCGGCACCGGCCGCGGTCCCGGCTGCACCGGGAGTACCTGTGGTACTTCCTGTTCAACACCATCGGACTGGGCATCAACCTGTTGTGGGTGTGGGCCTACGAATGGGCCAACGGCATCTGGCCGTCCGTATTGGACAACCCCATCGCGCTGAACCTGGTCGCCAACGTGATCGGCGTCGGAACCGCCGCCGCGTTCCGGTTCTACTCCTATCGGACCTGGGTGTTTTCCGACACCGGCCGATAGGTTGACGTTCACTTGTTAGGCCTGGCGTTGCCATGTACGACACGTACAGTGGCCCGGTGCGTTTTCTCAACCGGCTGCCCCGACGCTGGCGGGCCCTGGCCGAAGAGGTCCTCAAATTCGGAAGCATCGGACTGGTCAACACCGCCGTCACGATGCTCATCTTCAATGTGCTGCTGAGCATCGGCCCGCTCAAGGCCAACGTGGCGGCCACGGTGGTGGCCACGACCTGCTCCTATTTCATGAACCGGCACTGGACCTACCGCCACCTGCCGAAAACCTCGCTGAAGCGTGAGTACACGCTGTTCTTCGTCTTCAACCTCATCGGTTTCCTCATCGAGTCGATCATCCTGGCGGTGGCCCGCTACGGCATGCACTTCGACGAGCACACCGATGTGGCCGCCTTCAACATCGCCAAGTTCTCCGGGCTGGTCATCGCCACCCTGTTCCGGTTCTGGGCCTACCGCAGCTTCGTGTTCAAGGCCTCGGCCAAGAAGGCCGCCACCCTCGACGCCGAGGAGCTCGAACCCGCCGTCGCCAAGTGACCGGCGGCCGTAGCATGGCTTGAATGTGGCGCTCGGGTACCGGTGAGACGGCGACGATCTTCTACGAGGACTTCACGATCGGCCGCGAGTTCGACCTCGGCTCCACCACCGTCGACGACACCGAGATGCGCGGTTTCGCCGGACGCTTCGATCCACAGTGGTATCACCTCGACGACGAGCTGGCCGCCGCCGGGTCCTTCGGCGCCGTGACGGCCAGCGGCTGGTTCACCGCGTCGCTGTTCATGCGTATGTACACCGACGCCGTCCTGTCCCGGGCCGCCGCCGACGCCTCCCCCGGCCTCGAGGAACTGCGCTGGCTGGCCCCGGTCTACGCGGGCGACGAACTCACCGGACGGCTCACCGTCCTGGACCGCTCCCCCTCGCAGTCCCGCCCCGGGCTGGGAACGGTGAAGCTGTCGGGCGTCCTGGCCGCCGCGAACCGCGAGACCGCGGTGCTGAGCATGCGCTTCCGCGGCTGGTTCGGCATGCGCGGTCCACAGCGGACGTAACGATTGCGTAACGTCAAACAAACCTGACCGCTCCCACCCGCGGTACCCCGCCATACCCTGCGCCGACGGTGGACTTCTGACCGTTCGGACATTGCTGCCGATCTGAACGGCACGGCAGGTTGTTGAGTGATCTTCACCCCCATCCCCCGTGAGAGGCAAACCCCCATATGTTCAAGGCACGCTACAAAGCGGTGTCCGTGGCGGCGGTGGCGGCACTGCTGGCCGCCGGAGTCACCACCGCGACGGTCTCGGCGGACCCGGCACCCGACCGAACCGCGACGAACAAGTCGACGACCCCCGTGGGCGAGGAACTGCCGCTGAGCCCGCAACAGTCGGACCAGGAGGCCAAGCGCCGCCAGGCGCTGGAGGAAGTGGCCACCGGTTCCGCGAAGGCGGACAAGAGCGGCGCGGTCAAACTCGACGACGACGAGTACGCCGACACCGCGACCACCGGTACCGACCAGATCCTGACGCTGCTGGTGGAGTTCGGCGACAAGATCGGCGAGGCCGGTGGTGAGGCCGGCCCCTCCAAGAACCAGATCCCCGAGCCGGACCGGGCCACGGACAACTCGTCACTGTGGACCAAGGACTTCAGCCGGGACTACTACCAGAACATGCTGTTCGAGGCCGAGAACTCCATGCCCGACTTCTACACCAAGCAGTCCGGCGGGAAGTACACCGTGGACGGTGAGGTGCAGGACTGGGTCACGGTCCCGTACAACGAGGCCCGCTACGGCAAGAACGGCGTCGAGGACGAGGCGTACCCGGCCTTCGTCCAGGACAGCGCGAAAGCCTGGTACGACGCGCAGATCAAGTCGGGCAAGTCCCCCGAGGAGGTCAAGCGGTACCTGTCGAAGTACGACCAGCAGGACCGCTACGACTTCGACGGTGACGGGAACTTCGACGAGGCCGACGGCTACGTCGACCACATCCAGATCATCCACGCGGGCATCGGCGAGGAGGCCGGTGGCGGCGCGCAGGGCGAGGACGCCATCTGGTCGCACCGTTCCTACGCCACCACGGACCTGCCGGGTCCGGAGGACAACCCGCAGTCCGGTGCGCCGGTCGGCGACAGCGGCATCTGGGTCGGCGACTACACCACCGAGCCCGAAAGCGGTGGCCTGGGCGTGTTCTGCCACGAGTTCGGTCACGACCTCGGTCTGCCCGACCTGTACGCCACCGAAGGCGCCGCCAACAACACCGGCCGCTGGTCGCTGATGTCGGGCGGTTCCTGGCTCAGCGAGAGCAAGGACGTCATCGGCGACAAGCCCGGTTTCATGGGCCCGTGGGAGAAGTACTTCCTGGGCTGGCTGGACTACGACGAGGTCGCGCTCGACGACAAGAGCCACCAGAGCGAACTGGGCGCGGCCGGTGACAGCGGCGACCTGGCCGAGGCCACGAAGGTGAACCTTCCCGACGCCAAGGAGACCGTCAAGTACCCCAAGCCCGCCAGCGGAAAGCACGAGTGGATGTCGGGCGACGGCGACAAGATCAACGCCACCCTGACCCGCGAGGTCGACCTGACCGACGCGGAGAAATCCGCCGAGCTGGCCACGAAGGCGTTCCTGGACACCGAGAAGGGCTACGACTTCTTCTTCGCCGAGGTCTCCACCGACAACGGCGGCAAGTGGACGAAGGTCGGCAAGACCTACGATGGACAGTCCAAGAAGTACATCGACATCTCCACCGATCTGGCGGAGTACGTCGGCAAGCGGATCAAGGTCCGTTTCCACTACACGTCCGACGCGGCCACGCACGGCCAGGGCGTCTTCCTGGACGACGTCGCGCTGAAGGTCGACGGCAAGCAGGTGTGGCTCGACGACGTCGAGTCCCCCGACGGCGACTGGGAGGCGTTGGGCTGGAACCGCACCGACGGCACCGAGGTCTACCGTCACGCCCGCTTCTACCTGGCCGAGAACCGGCGCTACGTCAGCTACGACAAGACGCTCAAGGTCGGTCCGTACAACTTCGGTTTCGGTGAGAAGAAACCGAACTGGGTGGAGCGCTACCCGTACCAGGACGGCATGCTGATCTGGTACGTGAACACCTCCTTCGACGACAACAACGTCGGTGAGCACGAGGGCGGCGGACTGGCCCTGCCGGTCGACGCGCACGCGAAACCGCTGAAGTGGAAGGACGGCAAGGACCTCCCCAACACGCACCAGAGTTTCGACGCGACGTTCTCGAAGTCGAAGACCGACAAGATGACGCTGCACAAGGACGGCGCGAAGACGACCTTCAAGTCGCTCAAGGGCGTCAGCGTCTTCGACGACTCGGACAAGAACGCGTACTGGACGGCCAAGCTGCCGAGCAACTCGGTCAAGGTCGCCGGTACCGGTGTGAAGATCACGATCGTCAAGGACGGCAAGTCCCAGCTGGTCATCAAGGTGACCCGCAAGTAGCCGATCACCTTCGGGGGCCGAAGCGACAGTTGCCGCTTCGGCCCCTTCCAGGTGGGGCGGGTTACCGGTAAGTTCTGAACGCATGACGGAACTTGTCCGCTTGCGGCCACTGGACGCCACGCCCAGGGACGCCGTGGCCGAAGCCGAGTACACGTGTGACCGCATCGAGGCGACCGACGCCGAGATCTTCGCCTTCGAGTCCGAGCCGGACCGGCGCGGCAGGCTGCTGGCCGAGGCCCAGGCCACCGAGGAGCGGTGGGGTGAGCCCGCGGACCGGCCCGCCCTGTACGGGGTTCCGGTGGGCGTCAAGGACGTGATCCACGTCGACGGCCTCGAGACCCGGGCCGGTTCGAAGGTTCCCGCCGAGGCACTGGCCGGAGCCCAGGCGACACTGGTCGACCGGCTGGTCGGGGCGGGGGCCCTGATCGCGGGGAAGAACACCTGCGCCGAGTTCGCGATCTCGGCGCCCGGGCCGACCCGCAACCCGCACAACCCGACGCACACCCCCGGCGGGTCGAGCAGCGGTTCGGCGGCGGCGGTGGCGGCCGGGCAGGTGCGGCTGTCGATCGGGACCCAGACGGTGTCCTCCACGATCCGGCCCGCCGCCTACTGCGGGATCGTCGGTTTCAAGCCCAGTCACGGCCGGATCCCGGTCGACGGGGTCATCGCCAACGCGCCCAGCCTCGACACGATCGGCATCCTCACCACCGACGTGGCCGGCGCGGCGATCGCGTCCGAAGTGCTGTGTGACGAGTGGAGTCCCCGCGCCGTCGACGAGCTGCCGGTGCTGGGGATTCCGGCCGACGAGTACCTCGAGTGCGCCAGCAAACCGACGTTGGCCAGGTTCGCCGAGCATGTCGCGAAGCTGAAGGCCGCCGGGTACCGGGTGGTCCCGGGCCGGGCCGTGACCGACTTCCCCCGGATCCGGGCGGTGCTGTTCACGATCCAGCGCTACGAGAGCGCGATCGTCCACGCCGCGTGGTTCGACAGCTATCGCGCGCTGTACCAGCCGAAGTCGGCGCAGTCGGTGCTGGAGGGCCGCGACATCGACGAGGACAAACACCAGCTGGCCCTGAAGCTGCGCACCGCGATCCACGACCAGATCCGCGACATGATGGAGCGGTCGGGTGTGGACATCTGGATCGGGCCCTCGGCGACCGACACCGCGCCGGTCGGGCTGGCCAGTACCGGGAACTCGATCATGTCGATTCCGTGGAGCCTGACCGGGATGCCGAGCCTGAGCGTCCCGGCCCCGGCCCCCGACCTGCCGCTGGGATTCCACTGTGCTGCCCGGACCGGGGACGACGAACGGCTGCTGGCCTGGGGCGGTGATATCGCGGCGACGCTGGCGGGCTGACCATGCCCGGTATGGCCATCCTGAGTTCATGCCAACCCTGAGTCAGGGCCCGGGTCCGGACGTGTCGGCCCGGCAGACTTGCCCCGCCAGCCCGGTACGACAACGGTGACGACAACCACCACATGGGAGTGAATTGCCATAATGGAGTTTCGGATTCTCGGTGCGCCCGAGGTGATACGCGACGGTGCGCCGCTCGCTATCCGCGGCCGCATCGCGCCGAGGCTGCTGGCCGTCCTGGCCCTGGAGGCCGGACACGTGGTACCGATATCCACTTTGGTGGAAGCCCTGTGGGAGGACCCGCCGGTCACCGCCCGGCGGCAGGTGCAGAACACCGTCTCGGCGCTGCGCGCCGTCCTGGGCGAGCGGACCGTCGAGGCCGTGGCCGAGGGCTACCGGCTCGCGGTTCCCGCCGAGACCGTCGACGCCGGACGATTCGCCGCCGGGGTGCGGCGGGCCCGGCAGCTGCGGGAGGACGGCGACCCCGTCGCGGCCCTGGAACGACTGCGCGAGGCACTGGCGCTGTGGCGCGGACACGCCCTGGCGGGCATGGGCGGGCAGGTGCTGGAACGCGGCGCCCGGCGGCTCGGCGAGGACCGGCTGGCCGCCTTCGAGGAACGCGTCGAACTCGAACTCGAACTGGGACAACGGGTCCCGGTCGGTGAACTGCGGCAGCTGCTCACCGAGAACCCGTACCGGCAGCGGCTGGCCGCGCTGTTGATGCTGGCGCTGTACCGCGAGGGCCGGGCGCCCGAGGCCCTGGAGGTCCACACCCGGATGCGGCAGCGGCTCAGCCGCGACCTGGGCGTCGAACCCGGTCCGGCGCTGCGGGAACGCTACGCCGCGATCCTGCGCGAGGACCCGGAACTGGACGTCACCGGCACCCCGGCACCGGCGTCCCGCGGCGCCACCCGGCCGGAGTTCGCCCCGGCGCAGCTCCCGGCGGCGCTGGCCGGGTTCACCGGCCGCACCTCACAGCTGCGGGCCCTGGACGCGCTCGGCGACGACTCGGTCCTGGCGACCATCACCGGTTGCGGCGGCAGCGGCAAGACCGCGCTGGCCGTCCACTGGGCCCACCGCAACCGCGACCGGTTCCCCGACGGCCAGCTGTACCTCAACCTGCGCGGGTTCGACGCCGACGCCCCGCTGTCGCCGCAGGACGCGCTGACCCGGCTGCTGCCCGCGCTGGGGCAACCCGCCGACGCCGTCCCCGCCGAGCTGGACGCCGCCGCCGCGCTGTTCCGGTCGCTGTTGACCGGGCGCCGGATGCTGCTGCTGTTGGACAACGCCCGCGACGCGGCCCAGGTGGAACCGTTGCTGCCCAACGAACCCGGGACCGTGACCCTGGTGACCAGCCGCCATCGGCTCACCGAGCTGGCCGCCCACGGCGCCACCGCCATCTCGCTGGACACGCTCGACGAGACCGACGCGCTGGCCCTGTTGTCCACACTGGTCCCCGACGACCGGCTGGCCGAGGACCCGGCGGCCACCGCCGAACTCGTCTCCCGGTGCGGCGGTCTGCCGCTGGCGCTGCGCATCGTCGGCGCCAACCTCGCCGGTCGTCCCTATTCGACGGTCGCGGAGTTCGCGGCCGAACACTCCGGTTCCGACCGGCTCGGCCTGCTCACCGTCGACGGCGATCCCAACGCCACCGTCGCCACCGTCTTCGAACGCTCCGCGCGCGCCCTCGACGAGGACACCCGGCGGCTGTTCCTGCGGCTGGGCCTCATCCCCGGCGACGAGATCCCCGAGGACCTGTCGCGCGGCACCGCGGACCTGTCCGAGACCGTCAACCGGGAACTGTTGGGACGGCTGGAAAGCGCCCACCTCATCGAACGGCATCGCCCCGGGCTGTACCGGTTCCACGACCTGGTGCGGCTGTACGCCCGCCAGCAGGCCGAATCCACACTCGACCCGGCCGAGGCGGCCGAGGCCCGCACCGCCGCGATCGACTGGTACGCCAGCTCCTTCGAGCAGGTCAGCGCCGACCCCGGCAACGTCATCGCGGCGTTCAAGGCCTGGCAGGACCACCCCGACGCCTGGCGGCTGGCCCGGATGCTGCCGGACTTCCTGCGGTACGGGCACAGCCTGGCGGGCCTGCGTCCGCACGTCGAGACCGGACTGGCGCTCGCCAAGGACTCCGGGGACGCCGGGGCGCTGAGCCAGATGTACGACGCGATGGCCTTCGTCCACTCCAACTCCGGCGACCACCTCACCGCGCTCACCTGTGGACGGAAAGCGGTCGCGATCGCCCGGGGGCTTCCCGACGGCGACGCCGACGGCCGGTTGCGCAGCGGGCTGGCGGCGCTGCTGCTGTTCAACTCCTACTACGAGGAGTCGGCGGCCCTGTCCCGCGAGACCCTCGCCATCGCCGAGGCCGACGGCGACATCGGCCGGATCTTCCACGACCGCATCTTCCTGGGCGCCGCCTATCGCAGCAGCGGCCGGTTCGCCGATGCCGAGACCTGCTTCGTTCAGGCGATGCGGCTCGCCGACACCTGCGACGACGACGATCCCCGCCGGGTCACCGCCCGGTTCAAGCTCGCCCGGCTGTACAACGACATGGATCGCGTCGAGGCGGCCTGGCCGCTGCTGGAGGCGATCGGGCAATGGTGGCAGCGCACCGGTTCCGACTTCATCCGCGAACGGGTGCTGTGGCTTCGGGGCCAGTTGCAGCTGCGTTCCGGCCGCGTCGAGGCGGCCGAGCAGGACCTCGCCGACAGCTGGGAGCTGTCGCACCGCAACGGCATCCTGGTGTGGGCCTGGTACGCGCGGTTCGCGCAGATCGAACTGTGCTGCCAGCTCGGCGACCACGAACGCGGACTGGCCTACGTCGAGGAGCTCGCCGAGTCCGGCGCCGACACCTTCGAACGCGACGACCGGGCCCAGTGGGCGGCCCTCAGCGCCAAGGTCCACATCGGCCTCGGTGACTACCGGGCGGCGATCGCGGCGGCCGAACAGGCCCGCACCGTCTTCACCGTCACCAAGAACCCGCTGCGGCTGGCCCGCTGTCTGGTCACCCTCGCCGAGGCCCACGAACGACTGGGCGACACCGAGACCGCCGAACGGCACCGCGACGAGGCCCGCCGCGGCTTCGCCGCGCTGGGTCTGTCCGAAAAGGCCACCAGGATCGGCATGTCGACCGGCTAGTGTGGATCGTGGATCCACCAGCCACCACCAGGAGACCATCGTGGAAGTTCGGTTGCTCGGTCCCCTGGAGGTACTGCGGGACGGCACACCGGTGCCGATCCGGGGCCGGATCCACCCCCGGCTGCTGGCCGTCCTGGCGCTGCACGCCGGCAACGTCGTCGCGCGACCGGCACTGATCACCGGCGTGTGGGACTGTGAACCACCGGCTTCGGCCAAGCGACAGATCCAGAACGCCGTCTCGGCGTTGCGCCAGGTACTGGACGGCACCCTCATCGAAACGGTCGGCGACGGCTACCGGCTGCGCCTTGACGACGTCACCGTCGACGCCCGCGACTTCGAGACGACCGTCGCCGAGGCGGCTCGGCAGCGTGCGGGCGGCGACTCCGACGCGGCACTGACCTCGTTGCGGGACGCGTTGGCGCTGTGGCGCGGCGAGGCCCTCGCCGGGTTGCCGGGACGCGAACTGCGCTCCCGGGCCCAGCGGCTGGAGGAAGCCTGGCTGGCCGCCCGGGAGGAACTGATCGATGTGGAGCTGGAACTCGGCGAACCGGTGCCGGTCGGCGAACTGGGCGAGCTGGCCCGGCTGCATCCGTACCGGCAGCGCCTGACGGGCCTGTACATGCGGGTGCTGCACCGGCAGGGGCGCACGCCCGACGCGCTGCGGGTCTTCGACGACATCCGGCGACGGCTCCTGGACGAACTGGGTATCACCGTCGGACCGGCACTGCGCGAGCTGCACACCGCGATCCTGCGGGAGGACCCGCGGCTGGACGCGGCGGCACCGGTGGCCGTGCCCGCGTCCCCGGCCGCCGCCCCGAGGCTGGTGCCCGCCCAGCTGCCCGCCGCCATCGGCGAGTTCGTCGGCCGACAGGAACAACTGGCGCGGCTGGACGCGCTGATCGCCAAGGGAGACAACACCGCCCTGCTGTCCACGGTGTCGGGAACCGGCGGCGCCGGGAAGACGGCGCTGGCGATCCACTGGGCGCACCACAACCGGGACCGGTTCCCCGACGGACAGCTGTACGTCAACCTGCGCGCGTTCGACCGCGCCGAACCGCTGACCCCGTACGACGCCCTGACCCGGTTCCTCGCGGCACTGGGGGTGACCGGCGGCGCGGTCCCGTCCGATGTGGAAGCCGCCGCCTCGCTGTACCGATCGCTGCTGGACGGGCGCCGGATGCTGGTCCTGCTCGACAACGCCGTCGACCTGGAACAGGTGCGCCCGCTGCTTCCCGGCAGCGGCGGCAACGTCACGCTGGTGACCAGCCGCAACCGGATCACGGGTCTGACGGCGCTGCACGGCGCCGAGCTGATCGGTGTGGACACCATGTCGCGGACGGAATCCCTGGAGGTGCTGGGCAACCTGGTGGGTGCGCGGCGGTTGCACGCCGACGCTGCGGCGGCACATCGGCTCGCGGAACTGTGCGCGGACCTGCCGTTGGCGTTGCGGATCGCGGGGGCGAACCTCGCCGTGAACTCGCATGTGGAACTCAGCGAGTACGTCCGGGAACTGGCGGGTCCCAACCGGCTGGAGTTGCTGTCGATCGAGGGGGACCCGGACTCCGCGGTGGCGTCGGTGTTCGCGCAGTCCTTTCGGGCGCTGTCACCCGAGGCTCAGCGGCTGTTCGCGCGGCTGGGCTGGATACCCGGTGACGATTTCGGCGAGGAGCTCGCGATCGCCGTCGCGGACCTGCCGGAGGCGGACTGTCGTCGGTTGACGCGCACCCTGGAGACCGGCAATCTCGTCGAGCGGTATCAGGCGCGGCGGTTCCGGTTCCACGACCTGGTCCGGGAGTACGCGCGGCAGCAGGCGGAGAACACACTGGACGACGCCGAGCGCGACGCGGTCGCGGATCGGGTCGTCCAGTGGTACTACGACAACCGCCGGACGCCCCGGGCCGAGGACTACCCCAATCTCGTCGCGACGTTCCAGACCTGGCGGCACCACCCCCGGTGCCTGATGCTGCCGAGTGTGTTCGCGCAGCACGTCAACGCCGGTCGCGACCTCGCCGGAATGCGAGCCCACCTCGACGCCGCGTACGCGCTGGCCAAGAGCCTCGGCGAACCACTGTCCGTGCATCGGGCCGCCGACGCCCTGGCCGTGCTGGCCTGGGCGAAGGGCGACACCGGCACCGCCGTCGAGTTCGGGCTCGAATCCCTGGCCAACGCCATGAGCCACGACGGGGACGCCCTGGGCACCGCCCGGGCGAATCTGGGACTGCACTACGCCGCCCACGGCGACTACCGCAAAGCCGAACCGCTGCAACGGGAAGCGCTGGAGGTCGCCGTCAGCCAGGCGGCGGCGGGCGCGCCGAACCGGGGCCTGAACCTGGTCAATCTCTACTGTGGCCTGGGGCGGTACGCGGACGCCACCACGCTCGTCGAGCGGATCCGGCACATGCCCGGTATCGACGCGAACGATCTCGTCCTCGGGGCCGTCCACCGGATCAAGGCCCAGATCCATATGAATCTGGGCCGGTACGGCGAAGCGCTCGCCGAGATCGAGGCGGGCCTGCGACTCGCCGGTCAACGCTCGCAGCCGCGCAGCGAGAGCATCGCGTTGCGACTGCGGGCCGAGATCCGGCGCCGGGCCGGTGATCTCACCAACGCCCTGGCCGACGCGACCCGCGCGCTGGAGCTGGCCCGGCGACACCAGCTGTCCAAACAGGAGAAGGACGCCGTTTTCGAGCTCGCGGCACTGCACTGCGCGTCGGGCACGGCACAGAAGGCGGAGGAACTGGTGCCGTCGCTGGCGGAGACGGCTCGCGACTCCAGCGGGCCACAGCGCGCGGAGGCGTTGGCGCGACTGGCGGAGCTCCACTTCCGGCGGGGTCGTCACGCCGAGGCGATCGAGTGCGGCATGGCGGCGAAGGAGCTGTTCGCGAGCATTCCCCGGCCGCTGGGGCTGGCTCGCGTGTTGCGCGATCTGGCCGAGATCCACGACGACCTCGCCGAGACCGAGACGGCGCGCGGTTTCCGGGCCGAGGCCCTGGACCTCTTCACCCGCCTGAGAGTCCCCGAGGCCGAAGAACTCCGCCGCCAGCTCGACAGCCCGCCGTCCGACTTACCTCAGACCCCGCCGTCGTCGACACCCGTGCGGCGGTTGCGGTCCTCCTCCACCAGCTTGTACAAGGTGGACTGAACCATCTCGACCTTCGGCATGTCCTTGAACACCACCGCGCCCTGTTCGCTGGCCGACTGCACCATCAGCGTCCCCAGCCGGAACATCCGCTGGATCACGCCCTGCTCGAAGGACACGTCGTTGACGCGGGCGTACGGGATGTCGCGGCCCTTGCGGGTGAGCAGGCCGGTGCGCAACAGCAGCCGGTGGGTGGTGAAGACGTAGTGGCTGGTCCCCCACACCACCCACGGCGTTATCGACAGCCAGATGATCGCGATGACGGCCAGCGCGACGATGATCCAGCGGGCGATGGGAACCCAGGAACCCCAATCGTCGGGAATGGCCGTGTAGCCGAACACGGCGACCAGCGCGAAGACGATGAACCAGAAGACCGGGCCGATCAGTTCTTTCCAGTGTGGATGCATGTGCAGGACGACTTCCTCGTCCTCAGCCAGCAGATTGTCCGGAAACCCCATGACCAGAAGTTACCGCATCGACACGGCTCGACCAGGTCAAATCCAGCCCTTGCGCGAGGCCTGCCAGCCCAGCTGGATACGCGTGTCCACATTGGCGGCGTCCATGAGGTCGCGGACCCGGCGCTGTACCGTGCGCAGGCCGACTCCCAGCCGGGCCGCGATGGTCTGGTCGGTAAGGCCCGCAAGCAGAAGCGACAGCAGCAGCCGGTCGTCGGGGTCGGAGGGGCCGCCGGACTGCGGGGTGCGGGTCAGGGCGCCGTCGTCGAGTGCCGGGGCCGGGACGGCGGTGGACCACACCTGCTCGAACAGGCCGACGGCCATGGTGACCAGGGCCGGGTGTTCGGTGAACAGCGCGATCGGGTGGGCGCCGTCGTGGGGGCGCAGTCCGCCGGATTCCGCGGTCATGATGAGGGCGAGGTTGTCGTCGGCGATGGCGAGTTTGACCGGCAGGGTTGCGGCGAAGCGGACCTGGAAGCCGCGTTCGACGGAGCGGCGGATCAGTTCGACCACCGCGCTGTCGTCCAGCAGCGCCTTCTCGTAGAGGGTGCGGTAGCGGGCGTGCGGGTTGGGGGCCGGGTCGCGGACGCTGCCGCCGGCGTCGTTGGTGATGAGCGGGTGCCGCATGAACATCCGGACCTCGTCGCGGGCCCGCAGGTTGAGCTGGTCCAGCCGGGAGCGGATCGCGGCCAGGCCGCGGACGGTCTCGGTGCCGGGGACATCGCCCTCGTGGCGGCGGGTCTGGCGGTAGACGCGTTCCAGCGGGCCGACGGCGGCGTAGGTGCGACGCAGCAGTTCGACCCGCTCACCGAGCAGCGCCACTATGGACAGCTCGGGTGGGTTGGCGGCGTACTGGTCGTCGGTGAGCATGCGGGCCAGGTCCCGGTCCAGCAGCCGGGGCATGATCGCCGCGACGGTCTCGCACGGCAGGTCGAGCCGGCAGGCCAGCGTCGGGATGTCGGCGCTGGGCAGCGACAACAGGGCGCGGTAGACGTCCTCGGCCTGGGGGCTCAACCCCAGGGCGCCCAGCGAGTGATGCTCCTCATCAGGCATCCGACCACCTCCCAATGTCGTCTAACGTACGTGGTATACGTCCCCCGCCGCCACCGCCACGGGTCCGTCCTCGGTTTCGACGCACAACCGGCCGTCGGCGTCTATTGCGGACGCTACACCGGTGATCACCGCACCGTCCGGAAGCGACACCGTGACGTTGAGCCCCAGCGTGTGGCAGCGCAGCGTGTAGGCGTCGGCCAGTCCGCTGGCCTGCGGGTCGCCCTCGGTGGCGCGCCAGTTGGCGTACCAGGCGGCGATGCGTTCCAGCAGACCCTCCAGCAGCGTGCCGCGGTCGGTCTCCACGGCCCCGGCCAGCGCCAGCGAGGTGGTGTCGGCGCGCGGCAGCTCCTCGCGGGCCAGGGTCACGTTCAGGCCGATGCCCAGCACGACGCCTCCGGCGGCGATCTCGGCCAGGATGCCGGAGCACTTGTCCAGCCGGGCGCCGACCAGGACGTCGTTGGGCCATTTGAGGGCCGCGGGCACGCCACACAGATCCACAATGGTCTGACAGGTCGCCACCCCGGCCAGCAGCGGCAGCCAGCTCCAGCGGGCGGTCGGCACCTCGGGCCGCAGCAGCATCGACACCGCCAGCCCCGCGTGGGGCGGCGACTCCCAACTGCGGGACAGCCGTCCGCGTCCGGCCGTCTGCTTCTCGGCGACGAGCACGCTCCCCGCATGGGCACCCTGAGCGGCCCGCTTCGCCAGCAGCGAGTTCGTTGAATCAACTGTTTCGAGTACTTCGATGGAATCCCACATGCGGCTGTCGCGACACCACCGCCGCAACCGCGCGGCATCCAGGGGCTTCCGTTCCATTGGCGCTCCCGCCGACGATGCACTTGTACGCTCTTAACTTAACGCGCTTTCAAGGGCGGGTACGATCTGCTGTCGTGTCGGACATCGATATACACACCACCGCCGGAAAGCTGGCCGATCTGGCCGCCCGCCGCGAGGCCGCCCTGCACGCGGGCAGCGCCCGAGCCGTCGACAAGCAGCACGCCAAGGGCAAGAAGACCGCCCGGGAACGCATCGAGATGCTGCTCGACGAGGGTTCCTTTGTGGAGCTGGACGAGATGGCCCGGCACCGTTCCACCAACTTCGGCCTGGACGCCAACCGGCCCTACGGCGACGGCGTCGTCACCGGTTACGGCACCGTCGACGGCCGCGAGGTGTGTGTCTTCGCACAGGACTTCACCGTCTTCGGCGGCTCACTGGGCGAGGTCTTCGGCGAGAAGATCGTCAAGGTGATGGACCTGGCGCTCAAGACCGGCCGCCCCATCATCGGCATCAACGACTCCGGCGGCGCCCGGATCCAGGAGGGCGTGGTCTCGCTGGGCCTGTACGGCGAGATCTTCTTCCGCAACGTCCGCGCCTCCGGGGTGATCCCGCAGATCTCGCTGGTCATGGGCCCGTGCGCCGGCGGCGCGGTCTACTCCCCCGCCATCACCGACTTCACCGTCATGGTCGACCAGACCTCGCACATGTTCATCACCGGACCCGACGTCATCAAGACCGTCACCGGCGAGGACGTCGGCATGGAGGAACTGGGCGGGGCCCGCACCCACAACGCCACCTCCGGCAACGCCCACTACCTGGCCGCCGACGAGGACGACGCGATCGAGTACGTCAAGAGCCTGCTGACCTACCTGCCCGGCAACAACATGGACGAGGCCCCCGTCTACGAGGCCGACGCCAGTCTCGAGGCCACCGACGAGGACACGGCGCTGGACACGATCGTC
Source organism: Stackebrandtia nassauensis DSM 44728 (assembly GCF_000024545.1). GTDB lineage: Bacteria > Actinomycetota > Actinomycetes > Mycobacteriales > Micromonosporaceae > Stackebrandtia > Stackebrandtia nassauensis. Next base: position 836,626 of record NC_013947.1, on the reverse strand, counting down.
CCCGACTCGGCCAACCAGCCCTACGACATGCACGCGGTGATCACCGCCGTCCTGGACGACGCCGAGTTCTGCGAGACCCAGCCGCTGTTCGCCCAGAACATCATCACCGGCTTCGGCCGCATCGAGGGCCACAGCGTCGGCGTCGTCGCCAACCAGCCGATGCACTTCGCGGGCTGTCTCGACATCGACGCCTCCGAGAAGGCGGCCCGGTTCGTGCGCACCTGCGACGCCTTCAACATCCCGATCGTCACCTTCGTCGACGTCCCCGGCTTCCTGCCGGGCACCGACCAGGAGTACAACGGCATCATCCGGCGCGGCGCCAAACTGCTGTACGCCTACGCCGAGGCCACCGTCCCGAAACTGACCGTCATCACCCGCAAGGCATACGGCGGCGCCTACGACGTCATGGGTTCCAAGCACCTGGGCGCCGACCTCAACTTCGCCTGGCCCACCGCCCAGATCGCGGTCATGGGCGCGCAGGGCGCGGTCAACATCCTCTACCGGCGCGAACTGGCCGAGGCCGAGGACGCCACCGCCCGGCGCGCCGAGCTGATCACCGACTACGAGGACACGCTCGCGAACCCTTACGTGGCAGCCGAACGCGGCTTCATCGACGGGGTCATCGCCCCCTCGGCGACCCGGGCCGAACTCACCAAGGGACTGCGGCTGCTGCGCTCCAAACGTGAGTCGCTCCCGCCGAAGAAGCACGGGAACATCCCGCTGTAATAGGCGGCTCCGGTAGTTTCGTTATTGGCATGTGATCTTCGCCGCCATGGCGGCGCGAGCGATCGCGGCCATACGTTTATCTACATTGGAGTTTCTATGTCACTCGTCCGCTCTGATTGTTCCCCGGTCGTCGCCCGCCGCTACGCGATGCTGATCGACGTGGGGTATTTGTACGCCGCCGCCGCCGAAGTGCTGTTGGGCGCCACCTCGCGCCGCGAGTACAAAGTGGATGCCGAGAAGCTGATCAACACCCTCATCACCAGGGCTGCCGACCAGTTGCCCGGTGGCGAGTTGTTGCGCGTCTATTGGTTCGACGCCGCCCGCGACCGGGTGCCCACCGTTGACCAGCGCGTCATCGCGGCCATGGCGTTGGTGAAGGTCCGGCTGGGCAACCTCAACTCGCGCGGGCAGCAAAAGGGTGTGGACGCCATGATCCGCACCGACTTGGAACAGCTGGCCCGGCACGGTGCGATCAGCGAGGCCATCCTGCTGGCCGGGGACGAGGACATGGTCCCCGCCGTTGAGATCGCGCAGGCCTACGGCGTCCGGGTGCACGTGTGGGGTGTCGAGCCGCCCTACGGCACCAACCAGGCCGAGCGGCTGCTGTGGGAGGCCGACACCCTCGACGAGATCTCCGCCGAGTTCTGCAAGCCGTACTTCACGAAGCTGGGCACCGCCGCGGCGGCCTCGGCCAAGATCGTCGGGGCTCCCATGGCCGAGCCGGAGCCCCAGCAGCCCTCCCCCGCCTCGGTGTTCGGCGGCCGCCACTCGGTGGCCGTGACGATGAGCGCCGCCGACGCGCTGGAGGAGGCCGAGATGGCGCGGCCGTCGTTCGTGCGCTCGACCACCGGCGACAAGTTCGGGCAGGACACCGTCACCGGCATCGGCGAGTACGTCGCCCACAAGTGGATCCTCACCCGGGGCCGCGAGAACATCGCCGACCTGCTGCCCGGCCCGACACTGCCGACCGTCATCGACAAGGAGCTGCTGGTCGAGGCCGAGAAGGAACTGGGATACTCGCTGCGCGAACACCCCGGGGCCCGTATCTGGGTACGAGACGGCTTCTGGGAACGCGTCAACCGAGAGTTCGACATCGAGGGGTAGGACAGTGGAGATCACCGTCACGGCGGGTAATCCGGACGAGGCCGAGATCGCCGCGCTGGTGCTCGCGCTGCGGGCGCGGCCCGCGGCGGCCACCGCCGTGCCCCGGCGGATCTCCGCCTGGCGGGACCCGGCCCGGCGGCTGGGCGCCGATCGCGACTGGCGGAGCAGCTCCCTGCCCCGGTAGCCGCGAACGGCGAAGCCGTGGGGAACACCGGTCGGCGTTCCCCACTCCGCGATCAGGCGGTGCGTGACTTCCAGTCGCTGCACGTGCTGCCGATCGGGGTCCCGTTCTTGGTGAGACAGATCTGGATCTTCAGCTTGGTGCCTTCCTGGAAGTTCCGGTTGTACTTCGCCGAGGTGTTGGCGCCCTTGGTGTTGTACATGTAGTCGCTGCCCTGTCCGCCGATGGTGTAGATCGCGCGGACTCCGCGGCCGTCCTTCTTGTGGTCCTTGACGACGAAGTTGTCGGTGCTCTTGTAGAAGGTGATGCTCCCGTGCCCGTCCTTGGTGTGGATGGGCGTGGCCTTGGCCTCGACGCTGTCGGCGTTGGCGGTGAAGCCGATGGTGCCGGCCGCGATCGCCGCGACCACGGCTACACCCAGGAGCGCTTTGTTGCGAAAAGTCTTCATGCCGGTCCTTTTCAGGGAATTGAGGGATATGTCCCTGACCAGACCACTGAGCCGCCTCACCCGGTTGACGTCGAGTGACGCACGCCACATCCACATATCGGACTTCGAGACCGACGCGACCGCGCCCCGACCCGGTGGACAGGACCCCGGTGGCGGCAATAAGCTCCGCCCATGCGGTTTATTCTGGCCTCCGCCTCACCGGCTCGCCTGACTGTATTGCGTGGTATCGGTTTCGATCCCGAGGTCATCGTCTCGGGCGTCGACGAGTCGACCATCGAGGAGGAGTCGCCGGGTCGGCTGTGCCGCGCCCTGGCGAAACTCAAAGCCAAGGCGGTCGCCGCCACCCTCACCGAGGACGCCTACGTCCTGGGCTGCGACTCGGTGCTGGAGTTCAACGGCCAGACCTACGGCAAGGCCGAGGACGCCGAGACCGCGGTGTCGCGCTGGAAGGCGATGCGCGGCAAGTCCGGCGTGCTCCATACCGGACACTGTCTGATCGACACGGCCAAGCAGCGGCGCCACATCCGCTCCTCGTCGACCACCGTGCACTTCGCCGACGTCACCGACACCGAGATCGCCGCCTACGTGGACTCGGGCGAACCGATGCGGGTCGCGGGGGCCTTCACCATCGACGGCCTGGGCGCGCCGTTCGTGGAGCGCATCGAGGGCGACCACGGCACCGTCGTGGGCGTCTCGCCGCCGCTGCTGCGGCAGATGTTCACCGCGTGGGGTGTACCGATCTCCTCGTTGTGGCGCACTGAAAGTGCGTGACCTGGCTGGCACTCCTATCGTTAATCCGTGTAACAACCACCGGTAGGGAGCACAACGACGTGAACGACAACGCGAACGACACCGTGCGGGAACACCCGCTCAAGGGCCAGTTCGACACCGCGACGGCCAAGTGGCAGCGCACCACCAACCTGGACGGCTCCCCGGGCAAGCTGGAGATCGGCTTCGCCGACAACGGCCTGGTGGCGCTGCGTTACGCCGAGGAGCCGGACGGCACCATCCTCATCTACACCCCCGCGGAATGGGATGCCTTTGTTGAGGGTGTGAAGGACGGCGAGTTCGACATCGAGGTACTGGAAGAGGACGCCCGCAAGGCCGCCGAAGAGGAAGAGGCCCGACTGGCGGCCGAGGACGAGAAGTAGTCGACATCCCAGACGTGAGGGAAGCCGGACGCCACAAGGCGTCCGGCTTCCGTCGTCTCGCCGTCAGGACGTCGACTTCGCGAACTTTCGTCCGGACCAGAAGACCAGCAGGATGGTCAGCGCGCCGAGCAGCACCCCGGCCTGCCAGATCACCGCGTCGTTCAGGTCGCCGTTGAACAGCGCCCGCGCGGCGTCGACCGCGTAGGTGAACGGGTTGAAGTTGGCCAGCGTCTTGAGCCAGTCGGGGGCAACCGTCAGCGGCAGCATGATCCCGCTCAGCAGCAGCACGGGCTGGGTGATCGTGTTGAGCAGCGGCGCCAGCGCGTCCTCGCTCTTGAGCACGATCGCCACCCCGTACGAGGCGGCCGACAGTCCCAGTCCGATGGCCAGCACGATCAGCAGCATCAGGCCCAGACCGCCCCAGTTGATCGTCAGGTCGGCGATCAGCGAGGACAGCAGCACCAGCACCACCGCCTGGAAGATGAGCGTGGACACGTCGCGCAGCGAGCGGCCCAGCAGCAGCGCCAGCCGGGAGACCGGCGTGACCCGCATGCGTTCGATGACGCCCTCACGGATCTCGGCGATCAGCCCGAAGCCGGAGAACAGCGTCCCGAACATGGCCATCATGATGACCAGGCCGGGCACGAAGGTCTCCATCGCGCCGTATTCGAAGCCCATCTGCTCGGTGGGCATCTGCTTCAGCAGCGGTCCGAACAGGACAAGGTAGTAGAGCGGCTGGATCAGCATGATGAAGATCCAGGTCGGCTGCCTCAGCACCAGGCTCATCTGGCGGCTGTAGATCAGCCAGGTGTCACGAACAAGCTTCATGGTTGTGCTCCTTAGTCGTTCTCTCTGAGGGACCGGCCGGTCTGCTTCAGGAACACGTCGTCCAGGCTCGGACGGTGCAGCTCGATGGACGACGGGGCGATGTCCGCCGCGTCCAGGGTGCGCAGGATCTCAGGCACCGCCGCCGAACCGTCCTCGACGAACAGCCGCAACGTCACCGAGCCGGTGGCCTGGTCGGGTTCCCCGGCCTCCACCTCGCGCACGAACTCCTTGGCGTCCAGCAGTTCCCGGGCCCGGGTGGCGTCACCGTTGACGCCGATGGCAACGATGTCCCCGGCGATCTGGCGTTTGAGCGCCAGCGGGGTCCCCTCGGTGACGATCTCGCCGTGGTCGATGATGGCCAGCCGGTCGCACAGGGCGTCGGCCTCGTCGAGGTAGTGCGTGGTCAGGAAGATCGAGGTGCCGCGTTCCCGCAGCTTGCGGACCTCGTCCCACATGTGGGCCCGCGACTGCGGGTCCAGGCCGGTGGTGGGTTCGTCCAGGAACAGCAGTTTGGGCCGGTGGACGGTTCCCAGCGCGACGTCGAGACGACGACGCTGTCCGCCCGAGTAGGTCTTGCACTTGCGGTCGGCGAACTCGGTCATCTCGAAGGCCTCGATGACCTCCTGCGCCCGGGTCTTGCACTCGGACTTGGGCATCTCGTAGAGCTTGCCCTGCATGACGAGTTCCTCGCGGGCCGACACCTCTCCCCAGGTGCCGCCGGACTGCCCGACGTAACCGATGGCGCGACGCACCTTCACGGGTTGTTTGCGCAGGTCGAAGCCCGCGACAACGGCGGTGCCGCCGCTGGGTTCCAGCAGCGTGGACAGCATGCGCAGGGTCGTGGTCTTGCCCGCGCCGTTGGGGCCGAGGAAGCCGAAGATCTCGCCTTCCTTCACGGCGAGGTCGACGCCGCGCACGGCCTCGACCACCTCTTTCTTCTGGCGGTTGCGGAAGGTCTTCCGTAGGCCCGCGGTTTCGATGAGCATCGGGGTTGTTCTCCCTTGGTATCTGACATCATTGAGACGTCATATCGATCGAGATCGACAGTACATCAAGGTGCCGACATTATTCAACCCGAATTAATTGGCGCCAACTAATTGCTTGTTTACCAGCAGAGATGGACTGAACACGCCGCGACCTGACACAGCAGCATTAGTCAACGTGAACTATCATTCAGGGATGTGGACGAGCCGACTTCTCATCCTGGGCCTGGTGCGCTGGCTACAGCCGGTGCACGGTTACGACGTGCGGCGCGAGCTCATGTCCTGGAAGGTGGACGAGTGGGGCGGGCTCAAACCCGGCTCGATCTACCACGGCCTGAAGAAGCTGGCCGCCGACGGCTGCCTGGAGGTCGTCGCGACCGAGCAGGTCGACAACCGTCCGGCGCGGACGACGTACCGTGTCACCGCCAAGGGAGAACAAGAATTCCAGACGCTGCTGCGCGACAAACTGTGGGGCTTCGACCGTCCCACCGACCCGTTCTTCGTCGCGTGGAGCTTCCTGCCGGTGCTGGGCCCCCGGGAGGCGGCGGCGATGCTGCGCAACCGGGCCGCGAAACTGCGCGACGAGATCGACCGGGTCGGCGTGCTGTACCAGATGCAGAGCGACGACCCTCGCGATCACGACTCGTTCATCCCACCCCACGTCGCCGCGTCGACCGAACTGATCCGCGACGTCATGGAACTGAGCCGGGCCTGGTGTGAGCGCACCGCGGACCGCATCGAGTCCGGCGAGCTGGTCACCGGCTCCGAGTCCCACGTCAGCGAGGAAACCGTCCGGATGTGGAAGGAACACATCAGCACCCTCGACGCCAACGGCAAGCCGCGACCGAAACGCCAGTCGCGGTAGCGAAACGGCCCCGGAAGTCGCGTGACTTCCGGGGCCGTGCGCGTGATCGTCAGTGCATGCCGTGGACGACGGCGTGTCCCTTGCCCTTGCCGATCAGCCACTTGTTGACCGGCGTCGTGATGACGAAGGCGACCAGGAAGGCGACGGCCAGCGCTCCCCAGAACAGCCCGCTGTCGAGGTGGGCGTCCATGGCGCCGGGGATGATCAGCAGCATCCCGTTGTCGGCGATCTCCATCACGATGATGGACACGGTGTCGGCGGCCAGCGCGACCTTGATCATGCCCGCCAGACCCAGACCGGCCTTGCGGACGCCGAACATGGTGAGGCTGTAGCCGAAGACGAAGGCCAGGACGATGGCCAGCACCATGGTCGGGGCGTTGCCCCAGCCGAGGGCGGTGCCGATGACCATGCCGAGGACCTCGCCGATGGCGCAGCCGGTGAGGCAGTGCAGAGTGGCGACGGCGGCCATCTTCCACGAGACGGGGCCGTGTCCGTGGTGGGCGTGCTGGGCGTGGGCGTCGGTGCTGTGGTGTTCGTGCGAGTGGCTCATGCCCAAGAACATATACCCCCTAGGGGTATCTGTCCAGTCCTTGAGCCGTGTGTCGTCACTCACCGCTCCATCGACGCTTGTCGCAGTCTTAACGACGACTAGACTCCTTGCGGGCTTATTCAGGAGGAGAGTCAGTGCGCAAGGTGTTGATAGCCAACCGAGGCGAGATCGCGGTGCGGGTCATCCGTGCCTGCCGCGACGAGGGGATGGCCAGCGTCGCCGTCTACTCCGACTCCGATCGCGACGCGCTGCACGCCAGACTCGCCGACGAGTCCTACGCCCTGGACGGCCTGACCGCCGCCGAGACCTACCTGCGCTTCGACAAGCTGCTCGACGTCGCCGCCCGCTCCGGTGCCGACGCGGTGCACCCCGGCTACGGCTTCCTGTCCGAGAACGCCGACTTCGCGCAGGCCGTCATCGACGCGGGCCTGACCTGGATCGGCCCCACGCCGCGATCCATCCGCGACCTCGGCGACAAGGTCACCGCCCGCCACATCGCCGCCCGCGCCGGAGCCCCGCTGGTGCCCGGCACGTCCGAACCGGTCTCGGGCCCCGACGAGGTGATCGCCTTCGCCGACGAGCACGGCCTGCCGATCGCCATCAAGGCCGCCTTCGGCGGCGGCGGCCGGGGCCTGAAGGTGGCCCGCGACCGCGACGAGATCGCGAACCTCTACGACTCGGCGGTCCGCGAGGCGGTGGCGTCCTTCGGTCGCGGCGAGTGCTTCGTTGAGCGCTACCTGGACAAACCCCGCCACGTCGAGGCGCAGGTGCTGGCCGACACGCACGGCCAGGTCATCGTGGTCGGCACCCGCGACTGCTCCCTGCAACGCCGCCACCAGAAGCTGGTCGAGGAAGCCCCGGCGCCCTTCCTGACCGACGAGCAGCGGCAGCGCATCCACGACTCCGCCAAGGCCATCTGCCGCGAGGCCGAGTACCACGGCGCCGGGACCGTCGAGTTCCTCGTCGGCGCCGACGGCACCATCTCGTTCCTGGAGGTCAACACCCGGCTCCAGGTCGAACACCCCGTCTCCGAGGAGACCACCGGTCTGGACCTGGTGCGGGAACAGTTCCGCATCGCCCGCGGCGAACAACTGGCCCTCACCGAAGACCCCACCCCGCGCGGCCACTCCATCGAGTTCCGCATCAACGGCGAGGACCCAGGCCGCAACTTCCTGCCCGCCCCCGGCGCCGTCACCGAACTCCGGCTGCCCTCCGGCCCGGGCGTGCGGGTCGACACCGGCATCGACACCGGAGCCGTCATCGACGGCAACTTCGACTCCCTGCTGGCCAAGGTCATCGTCACCGGCGCCACCCGCGCCGAGGCCATCGAACGCTCCCGCCGAGTACTGTCCGAAATGGTGGTCGACGGCATGGCCACCGCGCTCCCGTTCCACCGCGCAGTCCTCGACGACCCCGCGTTCACCAGCGAACCGTTCACCGTCCACACCCGCTGGATCGAGACGGAGTGGACCAACACCGTCGAACCCTTCGCCGGTGCCACCGAACTCCCCGAACCCGGAGAACGCGACACCGTCGTGGTCGAGGTCGGCGGCAAACGCCTCGAGGTCCGGCTCCCCGCCGGTCTGGGAGCGGCCCCGGCCGCGTCCGGCGGCACCAAGAAGGCCCCCAAACGCGGCACCAAACGCGCCAGCGCCGCGGCTGCCGGTGGCGACGCCCTGGTCTCCCCGATGCAGGGCACTGTCGTCAAGATCGAAGTCGCCGAGGGCCAGACCGTCGCCGAGGGCGACACCATCGTGGTGCTGGAGGCGATGAAGATGGAACAGCCGCTGACGGCCCACAAGGCGGGCACCGTCACCGGCCTGGACGCCACGGTCGGCGACGTCGTCTCCGCCGGAGCGGCCATCTGCGAGATCAAGGCCTGACCGCTCGCCGGTCAGGAACCGGGTATGCGCTGCGAACTGGCGTACGGCCTGCCGCCGACCCACGAACGCCGCGCATACGCCCTGACCGCCGGTGAGACCTTGTCGCGGATGGGATCCAGACGCATGGGCGGGAACGCGAGCCGCTGCGACGGCATGCCGTGGTGCGAGATCGCACCGTCGACCATCCACTGTCGCAGCAGTTCCTCCTCACCGCATCGATCCGCGTCGCGCGGGTAGATCTCGATGATGAAGTTGAACTTGTTGTCGGGATCCTCGGTGAACCCGACGCCCGCGATGTCCTGCCACGGCAGCAATATCCGTCGTCGCTTCTGGATGTACCAGATGCCGGGGACGTCGATCGCGAGCACCCGCCCGGCCTGCTCCAGGCCCGGCACGAGTCCGTTCATGATGATGAGCGACAGCTTCCCCGCCAATACGAGGATCGCGAACAGCCCAAGCAGTACCGCTATCGCGAAAGGGGCACTGTCCCAGGTCTCCAGGGGCTCCGATGCCTGCAGGACGAAGCCCCCGACGAGCAGGGGCAGGAGGACTGAGACGATCACCAGCCGAGCCTGGGATCCCCGGGTGCTCACGCGCACACGCTCCGCGTCGCTGCTCGGCCTGTCGGAACGATCGCGAACCATGCGCACAAAAGTAGCCGCGCTCACCCCTCATCGCGATTCGCCGATCGAGGCGCCGGATCGGCTAGACTCGCTCGGCCGCTCAGCCAACACCCACGAAACAGAACCTAGGATCACCGCGTGCGCTTTTTGAACGGGGACGTGCCCAGTCACGACCTGACCTACTCCGACGTCTTCATGGTCCCGGCCCGTTCGGCGGTGACGTCGCGGTTGGCCGTCGATCTGTCCAGTGCGGACGGTACCGGGACGACGATCCCGATCATCGCCGCGAACATGACCGCGGTGTCGGGGCGGCGGATGGCCGAGACGCTGGCCAGGCGGGGAGGTCTGGCCGTGATTCCGCAGGACATCCCGCTCGACGTGGTCGCCGAGGTCATCGACTGGGTCAAGCAGCGCGACACCGTGTACGACACGCCCATCACGCTCACCGGTTCGCACACCGTCGGGGACGCGTTGGCGCTGTTGCCCAAGCGGGCCCACGGCGCCCTCATAGTCGTGGACGACGAGCAGCGGCCGTTCGGCGTCGTCACCGAGTCCGACTGCGCCGGGGTGGATCGGTTCGAGCAGTTGCGCAATGTCGCCTCCACCGATCTGCTCACCCTCACGACCGGGTTGGCCGCCGAGGACGCCTTCGACCGGCTGGACGGGGCGCACCGGAAGCTGGCGCCGGTCGTCAACGCCGAGGGGCAGCTGGCCGGGATCCTCACCCGTTCCGGGGCACTGCGCACCACGCTGTACACGCCCAACATGGATGACAAGGGGCGGTTGCGGATCGCGGCGGCCATCGGGATCAACGGCGACATCGCCGCCAAGACCACGCAGCTGGTGGAGGCCGGGGCCGACATCATCGTCGTCGACACCGCGCACGGCCACCAGGCGAAGATGCGCGACGTGCTCGCCACGGTGCGACGGCTCGCACCCGACACCGCGATCGCGGCCGGGAACGTCGTCACCGCCGAAGGAGTGGCCGACCTCGTGGACGCGGGAGCCGACATCGTCAAGGTCGGTGTGGGCCCGGGAGCCATGTGCACCACCCGCATGATGACCGGCGTGGGTCGCCCCCAGTTCTCGGCGGTGCTGGAGTGCGCGGCCGAGGCGGCGCGGCTGGGCCGTCACGCGTGGGCGGACGGCGGGGTGCGACACCCGCGCGATGTGGCGCTGGCGCTGGCCGCCGGGGCGTCCAACGTGATGATCGGGTCCTGGTTCGCGGGCACCTACGAGTCCCCCGGCGATCTGCGTTCCGACGCCGACGGGAAGCTCTACAAGGAGAACTTCGGCATGGCCTCGGCCCGTGCCGTGCGGCTGCGCACCGCCACCGACAGCCCCTACGAGCAGGCCCGCAAGGCGCTGTTCGAGGAGGGCATCTCGACGTCCAGGATGTACCTGGACCCGGCCCGGCCGGGTGTCGAGGACCTGCTGGACTCCATTGTGGCTGGTATTCGCTCCGCCTGCACCTACGCGGGTGCCGCGACGCTGGCCGAGTTCCACGAGCGCGCGGTCGTGGGCGTGCAGTCGGCGGCCGGTTTCACCGAGGGAGCCCCGCTGCCGACCTGGTGAGCGCCGCCTACTCGAACTCGTGCTGCATCAGCTGGCGGGCCGCCTCGGCCAGCGAGCCGGACATGGACGGGTAGATCGTGACGGTGCGGGCCAGTTCCTCGACCGTGAGGTGGTTCTGGATCGCCAGTGAGATCGGCAGGATCAGTTCGCTGGCCTTGGGCGCCACCACGACGCCGCCGACCACCAGGCCGGAGGCCGGGCGGCAGAACAGTTTCACGAAGCCGTCGGCGAAGCCCGACATCTTGGCGCGCGGGTTGCCCTCCAGCGGGAGGGTGACCGAGCGGGCCGGGACCTTGCCGGAGTCCACATCGGCCTGGGTGGCGCCGACGGTGGCCAGTTCCGGGTCGGTGAACACGTTGGCGGCCACGGTCTGGAGTTGCAGCGGTTTGACGGTCTCGCCGAGGGCGTGCCACATGGCGATGCGGCCCTGCATGGCCGCGACCGAGGCGAGCATCTGGACGCCGGTGACGTCACCGGCCGCGTAGACGCCGGGCACGTTGGTGCGGGAGACCCGGTCGGTCTCGACGAAACCCCAATCGTTGCAGGTGACCCCGGCCGCCGCCAGGCCCAGGCCCGCCGTGTTGGGGACCGAGCCGACGGTCATGAGCGCGTGGGTTCCGGTGAGCCGCTGGCCGTCGGCCAGTTCGGCGACGACGCCGTCGCCCTCGGCGCACACCTTCAGGGCGCGGGCGTTGGGCACGATGGTCATGCCGCGTTCCCGGAACACCGACTCGATGGCCATGGCCGCGTCGGTGTCCTCGTGCGGCAGCACGTGCTCCCTTGAGGACACCAGGGTGACGTCGACGCCCATCGCCAGGTAGGCCGAGGCGAACTCGGCGCCGGTGACACCCGAACCGACCACGATCAGTTTCTCGGGCAGCTCCTCCAGGTCGTAGACCTGGCGCCACGACAGGACGCGTTCGCCGTCCGGGCGGGCGTCGCGCAGCACCCGGGGGGTGGCGCCGGTGGCCAACAACACCACGGTGGCGTCGACCTCGTAGGCCTCGCCGTCGACCGGCAGGATCTCGACCTTGTGGTTGAAGCCCTCGGTGACGCCGGTCAGCCGGGCCCGGCCGGTGATGTACTCCACCCCGGACTTGACGAGCTTGTTGCAGATGTCCCCCGACTGTTGCAGCGCCAGCATCTTCACCCGGTCGTGCACGAGCTGCGCGTCCACCGTGACGTCCTTGGCCGACACGCCGAGGCGTTCGGCCCGGTCGATGCTGGTGCGCGCCGTCGAGGAGGCGATGAAGGTCTTGGAGGGTACGCAGTCGCTCAGCACGCAGGCGCCACCCGCGCCGGTCTCCTCGATGAGGGTGACATCGGCGTCCAGTTGCGCCGCGACGAGGGCGGCCTCATATCCGGCGGGACCTCCACCGATGATCACGATGCTCGGCACGATTTACCTCGGGCTTTCCGTATTTGCGACAACGGCTGCGCAGTGATTGTCCCTCACGCTATCGTTCTATAGTGCCGCTGTATGCCGCCTATGGTTCGAACCTCGACCCCGGACGAATGCGGGCCACGTGCCCGAGGTCCCCACTGGTGGGTACCGGCTGGCTTGAGGGCTGGAGATTGACCTTCGGAGGGCGCGAGCTGGGCTGGGAGTCCGCCGTCGCCACCGCCGTCGAAGCCGAGGGGGATCGCACCTTCGTCGCCTTGTACGACGTCGATCCGACCGCCGACGTGGAGACGCTCGACGAGTTGGAGGGCGCCAACGGCGGCATGTATCGCCGGATTCACACCACCGCCGCCACCCTCGACGGTGACGTCGCGGTGTGGATGTACGTGTTCAACGGTTACGAGGGCGGTCTGCCCAGCGTGTGGTACCTGGCCGAGCTGGCCGCCGCCGCCGAGAAGGCCGGAGCCCCGGAGGACTACGTCGCCGCGCTGCGCAAGCGACCCTGCGCGCCAGGCTGACCCACCCCCCGACACGTGAAACGGGCCGACACCCCCGAAGGGGTGCCGACCCGTCGTTAAGCGCTCAGTGCTGGCCGTGGCCGTGCTCGACGAAATGCTTGTGGAGTTTCACCATCCCGTCAAAGGACTTCGGTTCGCCCTTCACCTGGACATCGGCCCCGTTCGGACTCGTCGCCGGCTTGCCCTTGGCATAGATCCAGGTCTCGAAGAGCTCGTCGAGTTGTTCGCCGGCGACACGTTCGGCGCGGGCGATGAACTCGGCGGTGGTGGCGTTGCCGCCCTTCTTGAGCTTGTGCCAGCTCCGCAGGATCTCGAAGAACTTCCGGTCGCCGACCTCGCCGCGCAGGGCGTGCAGCGCCATGGCTCCCCGCTCATACACCGCGGACTCGAAGATCTTCTTCGGGTCGGCGACGACGACCTGCCAGAACGGGTCGTCGGCGGGGTACTTCTCGTAGAACGCCTGGGCCAGCTGGTCGGCCGTACCGAGGCCACGCTCTTCCGACCACAGCCATTCCGCGTACGTCGCGAAGCCCTCGTTGAGCCACATGTGGCTCCAGTCGGCCACTGACACCGAGTCGCCGAACCATTGGTGTGCCTGCTCGTGCGCGATCACCCAGCCGGGCTCGGGAAGGTCCCAGAAGGAGGTGCCGTAGGCCGGGCGGGTCTGGTTCTCGATCGCGTACCCGATGCCGTTGACGGCCACGCCGCCGATCGCCTCGAACGGGTAGGGACCGAACTTGTCGCTGAGGAAGTCGGTGACCTCCGGTGTGGTTCCGATCTGCTCCTTGGCCGTCGCCAGCCATTCCGGCTTCAGCGACTCGTCGTACGCCGTGATGTACGGCTTGCCCCGCCAGGTCGACTGGTGCACCTCGTACTCGCCCAGCGCGATGAACGCGAGGTAGGTCGCCATCGGGTACTTGCTCTTCCAGTTCCATCTGGTCCAGCCGGGGCGTTCGTCGTCCTTTCCGGCCAGGACACCGTTGGACAGTGCGGAGGTGCCGTCGGGCACTTCGGCCGACACGGCGAAGGTGGCCTTGTCGGACGGATGGTCGCTGGACGGGAACCACCACTCGGCGACCCGGGGCTGACTCACCGCGAAGCCACCCGTGGCCGTACGCGTCCAGGCGGTGTACCGCCCCTCGATCACGACGGTGGACGGAATGCCGGAGTACTTCACGAGCACGCGAAGCGACTGGCCCTTCGCGACCGGGCTGCTCGGCGTCACGATCAGCTCGCTGGGGTCGGCCGGGTCGGTGGCGAACTCCGCGGCGGCGTCATTGACCGTGATCGCGCTGACGGTCAGGCCGAAGTCCAGGTTGAAACGGGAAAGATCCTGGGTCGCGGTCGCCTTGATGGTGGTCTGCCCGGACAGTTCGTCCGTCTTCGGCTGGTAGGTCAGCCTGATGTCGTAGTGACCGACGTTGTACCCGCCGTTCCCGGCGCCCGGGTAGTACGGATCGCCCACCCCCGGCGCGCCGGGGGTGGGCGCCGCGGCCGCCGTCGTGGCGAGCATGACCGTAGCCAGCCCAGCGGCCAGCGCGCCGAATCCGACACGCGCCTTCGTCCACATGGTCATGCGAACCTCCATGAGATGTTGACCTTGCCTGTCGAGGAGAGACGGTACCCGGCGGAACCCCTTGCGCTGTAGGCAAAAGGGCGGCAGTTCACCAGCAGAACGGCAGGGCGGCCACGGCTGCGCGGGCGGCCGTGCGCGCCGGGTCGAGACAGGAATCGGCCGGTACCCCGTGTGAGGGCACCGGCCGATGGACAGGTTCTAGAAAGCCGCTGAGGCGCTCGCCGCCAGCGCGGTGTGGACCAGCACCCGCACGCCGTGCGCGATCGCCTTCTCGTCCACGTCGAAGCTGCCCTGGTGCAGGTCCAGGTGTTCGCCGGGACGGCCGACACCCAGCCGGGCCATGGCGCCGGGAACCTGTTCCAGGTACCAGGAGAAGTCCTCGCCGCCCATGCTGACCGGCGTCTCGACGACGGCCGACTCGCCGAGCGCGGCCGAGGCCGCGCCCGCGAACATGGCGGTGGCGACCCGGTCGTTGATGACCGGCGGAACGCCCCGGGTGTAGGTGATCTCGGCTTCGGCGCCGGTGGGTCTGACCACGTCCTCGATGATCTGGGTGACCATGTCCGGGACGGTCTTCCACGCGTCGCGGTCGAGCATGCGCACGGTGCCCAGCACCCGGCCCTCACGCGGGATCGCGTTGGCGGCCGAACCGGCCTCGATGGCGCCGAACACCAGCGCGACACCGGTTCGCGGGTCGAGCCTGCGGTCCAGCAGCGCCGGGACGTCCACGACGACGCGCGACAGCGCGTGCACCAGGTCGGTGGTCAGGTGCGGCCGCGAGGTGTGGCCGCCGCGGCCGGTCAGCCGCACCTCCAGCATGTCGCTGGCGGCGGTCAGCGGACCGGAGCGGACCCCGACCATCCCGGTGGGAAGCCTGGGGTCGCAGTGGAACGCGAAGATCGAGGAGACGCCGTCCAGCGCCCCGGCGCGCATCATCTGCGGCGCCCCGGAGGGGAACTTCTCCTCGCTGGGCTGGAACACCAGCCGGACCCGGCCGGGCAGTTCGCCACGGCGGTCCAGTTCGGCCAGCACCCGGCCCGCGCCGAGCAGGACGGTGGTGTGGACGTCGTGCCCGCACGCGTGGCAGGCACCGGGAACCGTTGAGCGGTAAGGGACGTCCTTCGGGTCCTGGATCGGCAGCGCGTCCATGTCGCCGCGCAGGGCCACGATGCGGCCCGATTCACCCTCACCGATGTCACAGGTGAGGCCGTTGCCGCCGGGGATCAGCCGGGGCTTGAGGCCCTCGGCGGCCAGTTTCTCGGCCATCAGTGCCGTGGTGGCGTGTTCGTATCCGGACAGTTCCGGGTTCATGTGCAGGTGACGACGAATCTGTACGAGCTCGGACCCGTTTTCCGTTAGCCAGCCGTCGAGCATGGCGGGGAGGAAGTCATCCTGCCCTGCATGGTGGCTCGACGGCCTGGGATCAGCCGGCATGGGATCCCCTGGCATGGAATGAGCGGTCAGAGTCGTCATCGCCTCATAGCTTTCACTTTGAGATTTTCCGATATCGCGAACGTCGGCCAGCCTAAACCCGTGAGACTCACGATGGCCAACCACCGTGACTGTCTTCTGTGGCCTATTTCTGCCTTCGGCGGAGCGTATGCGCGTCCGCAGCCCACGACGAACCGAAGCCGACATCACGTCCCACACCTCCTATAACGCACCGATCGGACTGAAGTTACGGCCCCTAACAGGCGCCTTTCAGGTGAGACGATGACCACGGTCAGATATGACGCGACACCGTTTCACTCTTACGGTGGGTAATCGCCCGTCAAAAACGACGATTCAGTGAAATAGAATCCGCCCCTATCCCATTATCAGTGACCGAACCGCCACACACTAAGAGGAAATGGGACTGGAATTAGTCCTCAAAAGGACTCAGGCGGGCGATATGAACCCCATACCCCACGCAACGCATTGCAAACCTCGCCCACGGTAGCCATCGCCTTCAATGCGCGTTTGGCCGGATACAGAACGTTGTCGGTTCCCTCGGCGGCTTCACGTACCGCGGTCAGTGCCGCCGTCACCTCGGCGTTGTCGCGCTCGGAACGCAGTTTCTCCAGCCGGTCACGCTGCGCCGCCTCGATTCCGGGATCGACGCGCAGCGGTTCGTACGGCTCCTCCTCGTCGAGCGCGAATCGGTTGACGCCGACGACGACGCGTTCACCGGAGTCGATTTCCTGGGAAGTGGCGTAGGCGGTCGTCTCGATCTCGTTCTTCTGGAATCCGGATTCGATGGCCGCCACCGAGGAACCGAAGTCGAATACCCGCTCGATGAGCTGATCGGCGGCCGATTCGATCTCGTCGGTCATCGACTCCATCAGGTACGAACCGGCGAACGGGTCGACGGTCGCGGTCACGTCGGTCTCGTAGGCGAGCACCTGCTGGGTGCGCAGCGCCAGCCGGGCGGCCTTCTCGGTCGGCAGCGCGATGGCCTCGTCGAAACTGTTGGTGTGCAAGGACTGGGTGCCGCCCAGTACCGCCCCCAGGCCCTGGAGCGCGACCCGGACCAGGTTGACCTCGGGCTGCTGGGCGGTCAGCTGCACGCCCGCGGTCTGGGTGTGGAACCGCAGCATCTGCGATTTCGGGTTCTTGGCGCCGAAGTCGTCGCGCATGACGCGGGCCCAGATGCGCCGGGCGGCGCGGAACTTCGCGATCTCCTCCAGAAGCGTGGTGCGGGCGACGAAGAAGAACGACAGCCGGGGCGCGAACTCGTCGACGTCCATGCCGGCGTCGATGGCGGCGCGCACGTACTCGATGCCGTTGGCGAGCGTGAACGCGACCTCCTGCACGGGGGTGGCCCCGGCCTCGGCCATGTGGTAGCCGGAGATCGAGATGGTGTTCCACTTCGGGATCTCGTTGCGGCAGTAGGCGAAGGTGTCGGAGACCAGCCGCAGGCTGGGAGCGGGCGGGAAGATGTAGGTCCCGCGCGCGATGTACTCCTTGAGGATGTCGTTCTGGATCGTGCCGGAAAGCGCGTCGGGCGCCACGCCCTGTTCCTCGGCGACAAGTTGGTACAGCAGCAACAGCAGCGAGGCCGGGGCGTTGATGGTCATCGAGGTGGAGACCTTGTCCAGCGGGATGCCGCCGAACAGGGTGCGCATGTCGGCCAGCGAGTCGATGGCCACCCCGACCTTGCCGACCTCACCGGCGGCCAGTTCGGCGTCGGAGTCGTAG
This sequence comes from Stackebrandtia nassauensis DSM 44728, assembly GCF_000024545.1. Taxonomy (GTDB): domain Bacteria; phylum Actinomycetota; class Actinomycetes; order Mycobacteriales; family Micromonosporaceae; genus Stackebrandtia; species Stackebrandtia nassauensis. The sequence continues at coordinate 819,036 of NC_013947.1, read as the reverse complement.
CCCATCTGGGTGGGCAGGTCGAAGGCCACCGACAGTCCGGTGGTGCCCGCCTCCAGCAGCTGGTGGTAGCGGCGGTTCGACTCGGTGGCGGTGCCGAAGCCGGCGTACTGGCGCATCGTCCAGGGCCGGGTGGTGTACATCGTCGGGTAGGGGCCCCGGGTGTACGGGTACTGACCCGGCTGCCCCAGTCGTCCGGTGAGACCCTCGGCGACGTCGTCGGGGCCGTACACCGGACGGAGCTCGAAACCGGACTCGCTGTGACGCTGCGACATGCCTCGATCGTATGCGGACGGTTGTGACGCGTGTCGGCTCGCCGGGAGCCTGCCGGATATCTCACGCCCCGTGTGCGTCATACGCACCATTCGTCACCGTCTGGGCACCGTGAGGAATTGGTCCGATCGACGGGTCGCCGATCTCAGGATTCCTTGTAACACTGGGACGGTTAAGGAGGAGGACACCCCCGTGACGTTTCCGCCCGATGCCGCCGCGACCCCCGAGGGGCAGACAGCACCGCGCGTGGCACAGCCCGGTGTCGTGATCGCCGACCGTTATGAGCTGACCGCCAAGGTCGGCGACGGTGGCCACGGCACGGTTTGGCGTGCCCATGACCGCCTGTTGCAGCGCGACGTGGCCGTCAAGGAAGTGACCCTGCCGCCGTATCTGCCGCCGGACGAGCGCGAGCAGCTGTGCGACCGCACGCTGCGCGAGGCGCGCGCCGCGGCCAGCCTCTCGCACGCCTCGGTGGTGCGGGTCTTCGACGTGGTGACCGAGGACGGCCGTCCCTGGATCGTCATGGAGCTGCTCAAGGCCCGCAGCCTGGCCGACATCATCTCCGCCGACGGGCCGATGCCGCCGCGGGTGGTCGCCAAGATCGGGCTGTCGCTGGTCAGCGCGCTGGAGGCCGCGCACGAGGCGGGCATCGTGCACCGCGACATCAAGCCCGGCAACGTCATGATCTCCGCCGACGGGCGCTGCGTCCTGTCCGACTTCGGCGCGGCGGCGGCCTCGGCGTCCGGAACCGGACACACCGCGCCGGGCATGGTGCTGGGTTCGGCGCACTACATCGCGCCCGAACGGGCGATCGGCGGCCCCGCCGAACCGCCCAGCGACCTGTTCTCGCTCGGCGTGACGCTGTACGCCGCGCTGGAGGGCCGTCCGCCCTTCGACCGGGGCGACACCACCGCGACCATGCACGCCGTCGTCCACGACCCGCCCGAGGCGCCCCGCAACGCCGGGCCGCTGGCGCCGCTGCTGGCCGGACTGCTCGACAAGGACCCGACGCAGCGGTTCACGGTGCAGCACACCCGGAACACGCTCACCGGCCTGCTGTCGGGGCCGCTGTCGGCCGACGGCGCCACCGGGGTGCTTCCCACCTCCGGCGGCCCGATCTCGGGCATACCGGCCTCGCCCGGCGGTTTCCCGGTCTCGGCACCGCCGACGTCCCCGGCACCGACCTCCGCGATGCCCGCCTCCGGCGCGCCACTCGGCCCGGTATCGGGTGGCCCCACCTCCGGCGGACCGGTCTCGGGCGCCGCGGCGCCGGGCTACCCGGCCGGATACGCCGCCGCCACCGCGGAGCCGTACACCCCGCCGGTGGACCCGTACTACCACCAGACCGGCCAGCCGTTCCCTCAGCCGCCCAAGCAGCAGAAGAAGACCGGCATGCTGCTGGGCATCGGCATCGGCGTGGTGGTGCTGGCGCTGCTCGGGACGCTGGGCTTCATGATGTTCGGCGGCAGCGGTGAGGAACCGCCCTCCGACGACAGCGGCGACGACAGCCAGCAGGACGCCGCGTTCGAGACCGAGCTCTACAAGGACCCCGACGGCCGGTTCACCGTCGAGATCCCCAAGGGCTGGAAGGCCGCGCAGAAGTCCAACCCGGAGCAGACCTTCCTCGACATCACCGACCCCGACAACGGCGACCGGTGGGTGCGGCTCAACGTGCTCAACGAGGCCGACCCCAAGGCCGCCGTGACCGGTGGCGTCGAGGGCCTCAAGTCGAGCGACAAGTTCGTCAGCGGCACCCTGGAGACCGTGGAGTCCAAGCCCGCGAAGCTGGGTGACCTGAAGGCGCACCAGGTGGAGTACACCGCCGAGCGCTCCAGCGACGGCCAGAAACGGCACGCGATGTGGCTCATCGCCTCCGACGGTTCGACCTCGTACCACGTGTACCTGTCGGTGCCGCAGAAGACGTGGAAGGACAGTCTGCCGATCTTCGAGAACGCGGTGAAGACGTACAAGATCCTCTGACATGGTCACGTTCGACGATGGGCGTCCTGCCTCTGCGTAGGGGCGTTATGCGAAGATCAGCGCATGCCAGAGCCGACCGCCACCACCACATTGGAATCGCTTCGGGCCCGCGTGCTGCGCTGGATCACCGATGACCCGGATCCGGCCAGCCGGGAGGAGCTGTACCGGCTCCTCGACGAACTGCCCGCCAGCCACCCGGAACTGGCGGACCGGTTCTCCGGACGGCTGACCTTCGGCACCGCCGGACTGCGCGGCCCGGTCCGCGCCGGCCCGGCCGGGATGAACCGCGCGGTGGTGCGCGCGGCCGCCGCCGGACTGGTGTCCTGGTTGGACGGCAAGGGCGCGGCCGGTCCGGTCGTGATCGGCTTCGACGCCCGGTACGGCTCCACCGACTTCGCCGAGGAGACCGCCCGGGTCGTCACCGGCAGCGGACGGCGCGCGCTGCTCATGCCCCGGCCGCTGCCGACGCCGGTGCTGGCCCACGCGGTGCGGGCCCTGGACGCGGTGGCCGGTGTCATGGTCACCGCCAGCCACAATCCGCCCGCCGACAACGGTTACAAGGTCTATCTGGGCGCGGCGCTGGGTGGGCCGCGCGGTGCCGGGGCGCAGATCGTGTCCCCCGTGGACGCCGAGATCGAGTCCGCGATCGAGAAACTCGGTCCACTGTCGAAGATCAAGCTCGGCGAGGCCGGGGAGCGGCTGGGCGAGTCCATAGTCGAGTCCTATCTGGACGGGGTGGCGGCGGTCGTCGACCCGCACAACCCCAAGGCGCTGTCCGTCGTGGCCACCCCGATGCACGGCGTCGGCGGCGCGACGCTGCGCGATGCCATGGTGCGCGCCGGTTTCGCGGCCCCGCCGCTGGTGGCCGAGCAGGCCGAACCCGACCCGGACTTCCCCACCGTCGCCTTCCCCAACCCCGAGGAACCCGGCGCGATGGACCTGCTGATCGCGCTGGCGCGCCGCACCGGGGCGGACCTGGCCATCGCACTGGACCCGGACGCCGACCGGTGCGCGGTGGCCATCGAGGACGCCAAGGGCTGGCGGGGACTGCGCGGCGACGAGCTGGGCATCCTGCTGGCCGACCACCTGATCCGGCGCGGCCGGGGCGGCACCTACGCCACCACGATCGTGTCCTCGTCGATGCTGCGGGCACTGTGCGAGGCCAGGGGCGTCGCGTACGAGGAGACGCTGACCGGGTTCAAGTGGATCGTGCGGGCCGCCGACGACCTGGCCTTCGGCTACGAGGAGGCCATCGGCTACTGCGTCGCCCCCGGGCACGTCCGCGACAAGGACGGCGTCTCGGCGGCGCTGTTGACCTGCGAGCTGGCCGCCGGGCTGCGGGCCCAGCTGCACAACCTGCCCGACCGGCTCGACGAGCTGGCCCGCGAGTTCGGCGTCCACGCCACCAGTCAGCTGTCGGTGCGGGTGGACGACCTGCGCGAGATCGCCGACGCCATGGCCCGGCTGCGCGCCAACCCACCGAAGACCCTTTTGGACGATCCGATCACCGAGCACGTCGACCTGCGGCCGGAGGCCGACGTGGTCACGCTGCGCACCACCAACGCCCGGGTCGTGGTGCGGCCCTCGGGAACCGAGCCGAAGCTGAAGGCGTACCTGGAGTTCGTGGAGCCGGTGGCCGACGACGACATCCCCGCCGCCCGGGAGCGGGCGGCGGCGTGCCTGGAGGCGCTGCGCACCGAGACCGCGGCGGCGCTCGGGCTCTAGAGCCGCACGACGAGTTTGCCGAACACTCGGTTGTGTTCCAGGTCGTCGTGCGCCCGCCGGATGTCGTCCAGTGTGTACACGTGTGTCGGTCCCGGGTTGACCGCGCCGGAGGCGAGTTTGTCCAGATGGTCCTGGAGCACCTCGCTGGGCAGGTCCTCGCTCTCGCCGCCGTAACCGGTGAGCCGCACGCCTTTGGGGATGTACCCGATCGGATAGAAGTTCGGGACGATCCACTCGTTGGACAGCATGCCGGTGAAGCACACCGTGCCGTGTACCCGGGTGGCCGCGAGCGTGTCCGGCAGCGTCGGGGTGCCGACCAGTTCCAGCGCGGCGTCGACCCCGCCGGGGCACAGGCCGCGCACCGTGTCCGCGATGTGTCCATCGTCGACGACGGCCTGGTCGACGCCCTGCCGCAGCAGCGCCTCGGCCCGGTCCGGGTTACGGGTGGTGGACAGGACCGTGGCGCCGATGTCCTTGGCCAGCGTCGCGGCGACCAGGCCGAGGGCGGAGGTGCCGCCCCGGATCAGCAGCGTCTGCCCGGCGTGCAGGTCCAGGCCGGTGGTGAGCGAACCGTAGGCCGTCTGCAGGGTCTCGGGGACCGCGCCGATGACCTCCCACGGCAGTGCGGAGCGGAACGGGACCACATTGGAGCGCGGCACGACGGTGTACTCGGCGTAGCCGCCGTCGTAGCGGCGCCCCATGTCCCCCATCATCGCGGCGACCTGGCGGCCTTCCAGGTCGCCGTCCGGATCGGCGTCCACGACGCCGACGCACTCGATGCCCAGCACCCGCGGGAAGGTGACGCCCTCGGCCAGGCCCAGCCGGGTGTGGAGTTCGGAACGGTTGAGGCCGAAGGCCTCCACCTTGACGCGAACCCAGCCCGGTCGCGGTTCCGGCACCGGGAGGTCGACAAGTTCCAGGTTCGTCACCGGACCGGGCTCTCGCAACCGGGCGGCTCGCATCGTCGGAGTCGTCATGAGCGGTGAGGTTACCCCGGCACCCGGTCCAGGAAACCGTGCACGGACTTCACGCGGCCGTCGGCGTCGAGGACGACGACGTCGAAGCCCAGCACCGGCGGTTCCTCGCCCTCGGGGCCCAGTCCCCAGCTGAACCGGGCCTGGTTGTTGTGGCCGTCGACGGCACCCACCAGCGAGAACGTCCAGCCGGGGAACTGGCCGTGGGCGCCGGTGATGAACGCGTCCAGTCCCTCGTGGCCGGTCACGGCCGCCATCGGGTCGACGTAGCTGACGTCCTTGGTGAACACCTCGGCCAGCAGTTCGGCGCGGCGGTCGGTGTCGGTGGCGTTGAAGGCGTCCAGGTACTTGGCGGCGATGGCGTGGAAGTCGTACATGTCGTGGTCTCCTTGGGTTGTCGTCCCGTCGGTTCCGGGAACGACACCAGCTTGTCCCCGAGGTGGCGTCCCGTCGATTACCTGAGAGGTAAAGCCGGGCATTACCCGTGGTCGTAGGCTTGCCCGCATGACCCAGCTCGCCGAACCGGCCACCACCCCGCCCGCCGGTGAACTCATCCGGCACTGGCGCGGCCAGCGCCACCTGACGCAGCAGCAGCTGTCGATCCGGTGCGGGGTGTCGACCCGGCACCTGAGTTTCATCGAGACCGGACGGTCGCGGCCGACCGCGTCGATGATCCTGCGGGTGTGCGAGGAGCTGGACGTCCCGCTGCGGCACCGCAACGACATCCTGCTGGCGGCGGGCCACGCCCCGGCCTTCACCGAGTCCTCACTGGAGCAGCCGTCGATGCGAAGCATCAGCCAAGCGCTGATCCAGATCCTGGACGGGCACCTGCCGTTTCCGGCCGTCGTGGTGGACCGGCACTGGAACATGGTGGACGCCAACGCCGCCATCGACCCGCTCACCGAGGGCTGCGACGCGGCGCTGCTGGAGCCGCCGGTCAACGTGCTGCGGCTGAGTCTGCACCCGGACGGGATGGCACCGCGCATCCGCAACCTGCCGCAGTGGCGGGGACACATCCTGTCCCGGCTCGACCATCAGATCCGCACCACCGGCGACGCGGAACTGGAGCGGCTGCGCACCGAGCTGGGCGGCTATCCCGGCGGCGTCGACCACGCGCCCGGGCACAGTCTGGTGGTGCCGCTGCGGGTGACGACCGCGGCCGGGGTGCTGTCGTTCTTCAGCACCACCACGGTCTTCGGCACTCCCATGGACGTGACGGTCGCGGAGCTGGCCATCGAGTCGTTCTTCCCGGCCGACGCCGAGACCGCCGCGGCACTGCGCGGACCGGCATGACGAACGTCCGGCCGCCGGAGTGTCCCCAGTGGCCGGACGTCACGACCGGGGTTCACCGGGTAGCGGTCAGCCGGGCGCCCAGCGCCTTGGCGGCCCTACGCAGAGTACTTGTACGGTGTGTTAGCGTGTGTGTCTCGTGCGAGTCGCTGAAGGCACAATCCCGGCCACTTGGCCGGTGGACCCGGTTTCCCCGCGACGTTGGAGCGCGAAGACCTGCCGGGTGCGATTCCCGGCATGCGGGGCGACAGTCACGCGTCCCGGACGCCGCGAACAATGGCGTCCCAGATGCGGAAGCCCACCCGGCACCCGGTCGGGCGTTATCCGCACGCTCAGTCCTTCAGGACCGAGAAGTTGACCGATCCGAATCCCATGAATCAGCCCGAGGCTGATCCGCAGGATGTCGATGCTGTGTTTCAACGGCCAGTCGGCGGCCTTGCACCGCAATAATTCTGCGGGGCTCGCCGCCTGTCCGTTGACATCGATGTCCTCGCATGTCGGCAGCGTGGACATTGTCGTCTCCTTTGGGTAGTGCCGTTCGGTACGTCCAAAGCCTCACCCGGTTCGCGCCCGTCGCCATCGGACCGCGGGCGGCTTGTCGGTTACGCCGAACCCGGGTGACGCGGCGCCGTGGTTGCTCCCGACGGCGTACCCACACGGCCGCCCGCGAGCCGATGCCACCGGCACCCGAACTCCCGAGGATGGGAAACGTCGCAACTGACAACGCCCTCAGAGGAGTCACACCATGTCAACCAACCCATCAGTCCCGAGGAACCGGCGCCTGTGGTCCTGGGGCGGCGCGGGTTTCGCCGCGTTGTTCCTCGGCGGGCAGTTCGCCAGCGCGCCGCTGGAGAACGGCTCGATCCCGCTTCCGGACGCGCCGGTGGCCGAGGTCGTCGAGTACTTCAGCGCCAACACCGCCACCTCGGCCGTGCTGGGCACCGCGAACGTGCTCGCCGGACTGGCGCTGCTGTTCCTGGTCGGCCGGGCCGCGCTCGGCATGCGGTCCCCCGGCGGTCGCGTCGGCGTCGTCGCGGGCTGGATCGCCGGACTGTCGCTGGCGGTCTCCGGCACGCTGTCGGTGGTGCTGGGCCAGGTCGCCGCCACCGCCGCGCCCGGCACCGTGGAAACACTGCGGGACTGGAACTTCTGGACCGGCGGCGTGATCCACGTCGTGTGTCTGGGCCTGTTCGTCGGCCTGCTGTGCCTGCCCTCGGTCACCGAACCGATGACGGGACGTGGCGTGCGGATCTTCGGACTGGTCGCGTCGGTGCCCGCCGTGCTGTCGATCAGCTCGCTGCTGTGGTTCTACGCCTCGGCGCTGCTGCCGCTGGGCCGGTTCTCGCTGATCGTGTGGGCCGTGTTCGCGGCCGTGAGCCTGTGGCGGAACCCGAAACCGAACGCGTCCTGACCCGCCCGACCCCGACGTCGGCCACCCCTCGCGGGTGGCCGACGTCGTGTCATCGCACCAGTGCGACGGCGTCGATCTCGACGAGCCAGTCGGGCTGGGCCAGGCCCGCGACCTGAAGCAGGTTGTCGGCCGGGTAGGGCTCGGCGAAGTACTCCCGGCGGAGTTTGACGATGGTGTCCAGGTGGCTCATGTCCGTGACCATGATGTTGACCTTGACGACGTCGGCCAGGCTGGAACCCGCCGCGGTGAGCACCGTGTCGAGGTTGGCGAAGGCCTGGCGGGCCTGGGCCTCGAAGTCGTCGCCGCCGACGGTCTTCCCGTCGGGGCCGATGGCGGCCTGGCCGGAGACGTAGACGGTGTCACCGGCGATGATGGCCTGCGAGATGGCGTAGGGCTCGTAGTGGTCGTCGGGGATCGTCACCCGGGTGCGCGTGGTCATGGCTGGTTCCCTCCGTCGGAATTTTATTTGCTTGCGCATACATTAACATGCTTGTGCGTACAAACAATGTTCATACAAGTATCCTTGGCCACAGCGGAAGGAGACAGGCATGACCCCCGAGGACGACAACGACACCTGGAGCACGCTCATCGTTCTCCACGGTCGGGTCGAGCAACGACTCGCCGATGCACTGCAGCGCGGGCATTCGCTGGGACTGTCGGAGTACCGGGCGCTGTGCCACCTGGCGATCAGTGACGGCGGCAGGCTCCGAATGCAGGAGCTGGCCGACCGCACCGGGCTGGACCAAAGCTCGGTGTCGCGGCTGGTGCACCGGCTGGAGAAGGCCGGATTCGCCGAGCGCAGCCACAGCGATCACGACCGGCGCTGCGTGTACGCCGTGATCACGAAGGCCGGCCGCGAACGCCGCGACGATGCCCGTCCCACCTATCTGGCCGCCCTGTCGCGGACGCTGGACGAGCACGCCGCCGACGAGAAGCTGGCCGGTGCGGTGGAACGCCTGCGCGCCAGGTGATCCCCGTCAGCGAACGTGGATGGGCGCGCACCTCGACAGGTGCGCGCCCATCCGTTCCATACGGCGGTAAGGGTTCTAGGGGTGCTTCACCGCTCCGGGGGCCATCTTGCGGACACCGCAGTCGGGTGCGCTCCACGCCTGGGTGGAGCGGATGTCGGCGTGGGTGTGGTCGTCGTGTCCGTCGTATCCGGGACCGAAGATGCCCATGAAGCCGTGGCTGCGGGCCTCCTTCGCCAGGGTGCACAGCGAGTGCGGTCCGGCGCCCAAGTCGGCCGAGCGGCCGTACAGGTGCTGGCTGTCCGATGCGCCGCCGGCGTTGTTGTTGCACTGGACGCTGCGGAATCCACTGGTGACGGTGATGGGTTTGTCACCGAGCGCGTGCCGCATCGCCTCCAGGCTCCACATGACCCGCAGCGCGTTGGCCTTGGCCTCGGCCGCCGAGACCTTGCCGCCGGACCAGTCGGAGTTGCAGTCGTTGAGTTCGGCGTAGGTGAAGTGGATCGGGGTGCAGTCGTCGTCCTGCAGTTCGTAGAACTTCGCGTAGGTGGCCGCGTCGCCCTTGCCGGTCTGGGACAGGCCATAGGCCTGCTGGAACCGCTTGACGGCCGCGGTGGTCGCCGGTCCGAACTGGCCGTCGACGGCCAGTTGCTTGCCGTATTCGGGGTAGCCGAACACCCGGATCTGCAGCTGCTTCACGTCGTCGCCGGTGGCGCCGGACGCGAGATCGCGGTTCCAGGTGTAACAGCCGTCGCCCTGGGCCGAGGACTCGGCCCACACGACTCCGGCAGTCAGCATCGAGGCGAGGGCCACGACGGCCACGAGCAACAGTCGGAAGCGAGGACGGGCGATCGCACGCAATCGCGACATGGGTAAAACCTCCATTGGTTCAGGCAGGCTACCCAGGATGGTGGAGACATTTACGCGGGTCAATCACATCACTACAACACGGCCACAAGCTGCCTCATATGCCCGAAAAGCGACCAAGTGATTGTGGTCGAATAATGGTGATCACCGAAGACCGAGAGGAATCTCCATGTTTCACCACGTCACTCTCGCCGTCAAGGCGCCGGTCGACCTGGTCTGGCGGACGATCGCCGACCTGGAGGACTGGCCGAAGTGGACGCCGACCGTGACGTCCGTGAAACCCTCCCATCAGGACGGTCTGCGGGTCGGCGACACCGCCGAGGTGGTCCAGCCCAAGCAGCGCGACCGGGTCTGGACCATCACCGAGGTGAAGGAGGGCGAGTCCTTCACCTGGAAGGCAAGCGATCCCGGCGGGCTGCGGCTGAGCGCCGACCACATCGCCAAACCCGGCCCGGACGGCACCACGGTCGTCGAGCTGACCTTCGACCTGGCCGGTCCGACGGCGTTCCTGGCGAAGCTGCTGGCCGGTGCCACCATCCGCAAGTTCGTCGACACCGAGGCGAAGTCGCTCAAGGAATGGTGCGAGCAGCACGCCTAACGGCTGCCGCACCACCAGCGGCAGCGAGAAGGTCACGTTCTCTTCCACCGTGTGCCGTTCGGTGACGGTGACCGGCCCGAAACCGCGCAGGTGCGCGATCACCGCCTCCACCAGGTGCGGCGGCGCCGAGGCCCCGGCGCTGAGCCCGATGACCCGCGCCCCGGTCAGCCATTCGGTGCGGATCTGCCCCGCGTCCTCGATCAGGTGGGCCGGGGTTCCGGCGGTGGCGGCGACCTCGGTCAGCCGCCGGGAGTTGGAGGAGTTGCGGGAGCCGACCACGAGCACCAGGTCGGCCTCCCGGGCCACCTCCACGATGGCCTCCTGCCGGTTGCTGGTGGCGTAGCAGATGTCGTCGCCGCCCGGGCCGCGCAGCTTCGGGAACCGGCGGCGCAGCGCCGCGATGATCTCGGCGGTCTCGTCGACCGACAGCGTCGTCTGCGTCAGATAGGCCACTTTCGACGGATCCTCGACCGTGAGCGAGTCCACATCGGCCAGCGACTCGACCAGCCGGATGCCCGCCGCCTCGCCCATGGTGCCCTCGACCTCCTCGTGGCCGGAGTGCCCGATGAGGAGGATCGTGTCGCCGCGTTCGGCGAACCGGCGGGCCTCGGTGTGCACCTTGGCGACCAGCGGACAGGTCGCGTCGATGACGTCCAGGCCCCGCGACTCGGCCTCGGCCCGCACGCTGGGGGCCACCCCGTGCGCGGAAAACACCACGCAGGCCCCGTCGGGTACCGCGTCCAGGTCGTCGACGAAGATCGCGCCCTCGCCCTCGAGCCGCGCCACCACGTGGGTGTTGTGGACGATCTGCTTGCGGACGTAGATCGGGGCGCCGAACCGTTCCAGCGCCAGTTCGACGATCTCGATGGCCCGTTCCACCCCGGCGCAGAACGAACGCGGCGAGGCCAGCACCACGGTGCGCGCTTCAGTGGTCATCAGCGGTCCCGCCGGGTGACCAGCCGCGCGAGGGTGGTCAGGTCGCTGGCGGCGGACTCCTCGGCGCCGACCTCGGCCAGTGACGCCAGGGCGCGGTCGAGCAGTCCGGCGGCCTCGGTGCTGCTCCACTGTCGACCGCCCGCCTCCTCGATGAGCGCGGCGGCGCGGGTGATCTCCTCGTCCCGCAACGGTTCGGTGCCCGAGTACAGGCTCGACAGCGCGGCGGCGGCCGGGGAGTCGGAGGCCAGCGCCGCCACCACCGGCAGCGACTTCTTGCGGCTGCGTAGATCCGAGTACACCGGTTTGCCGGTGGCCTGCGGGTCGCCCCAGATGCCGAGCAGGTCGTCGACGTGCTGGAATGCCAGCCCGAGGTCGGTTCCGAAGGCGCGCAGGCGTTCCACCTGATGGGGGCTGCCGCCGCCGAAGCGGGCGCCGATCGCGCAGGCGCAGCCCAGCAGCGCGCCGGTCTTGGCGGCGGCCATGGCCCGGCACTCCTGCGGATCGATCTGTTCGCGGGTCTCGAAACTGACGTCGGCGTGCTGGCCGTCGATGAGTTCCTGGATCGCCCGGTTGACCAGTTTGATGCCGTCCATCGCCGCCGGGTGACCGCTGTCGGCCAGCACCGCGCAGGCCAGCGTCGACATCGCGTCCCCGGCCAGGATCGCGGCGCCGTCGCCGAAGACGCTCCAGGCGGTGGGCCGGTGGCGGCGGGTGACGTCGCGGTCGATGACGTCGTCGTGGACCAGCGAGAAGTTGTGGACCAGTTCGACGGCGACCGCGGCGGGCAGCGCCTCGATGTCGGAGGAACCCACCGCTCTGGCGCACAACAGCACCAGCGCCGGACGGATCGCCTTGCCCGCCTTGTGTTCGGCGGGCTCGGCGTTCTCGTCCCACCATCCGAAGTGGTATCCGGCGATGTGCCGCGTGGGCGGTGGAAGCGTGTCGACGGCGGCTCGCAGACCGGGATCGACCAGGGTGCGGCTGTGGCTGAGGATCTCCCGCGCCGACCGGGAGCCCGGGATCACGTCAATGGTGTCCATGGTGCCTTTCGTGCTCAGGTGGGATGTGGGGTCGGCGCCGGTCCCGACTCTGTCAGCCGGGACCGGCGCCTGCGGACCAGGACTAGTCGAACCGTCCGATCTCGACGTTCTCCAGCACACCCAGCGCGTCGGGCACCAGCACCGCCGCCGAGTAGTAGGCGCTGACCAGGTAGGACATGATCGCCTTCTCGTTGATGTTCATGAACCGCACCGAAAGGCCCGGCTCGTACTCGTCGGGGATGCCGGTCTGGTGCAGACCGATGACGCCCTGGCTCTCCTCGCCGAGCCGCATCGCGATGATCGAGCTCATCCGGTTCTCGGTCACGGGGATCTTGTTGCACGGCAGCACCGGCACGCCGCGCCAGGTCGGCATCATGTGCCCGTGGAAGTCGATGCTCTGCGGGTAGATGCCGCGTTTGTTGCACTCGCGTCCCATGGCGGCGATGGTCTGCGGGTGCGCCAGCATCACGTTGGTACGACGGCGACGGCACAGCAGCTCGTCGAGGTCGTCCGGGGTCGGCGGTCCGGTGCGGGTCGAGATGCGCTGCTTGAAGTCGGCGTTGTGCAGCAGACCGAACTCCTTGTTGTTGATGAGTTCGTTCTCCTGGCACTCCTTCAGCGCCTCGATGGTCAGCCGCAGCTGCTGCTCCAGCTGGTTCATCGGCTCGTTGTACAGGTCGGCGACCCGGCTGTGCACCCGCAGCACGGTCTGGGCGACGCTGAGCTCGTACTCCCGGGGCGACAGTTCATAGTCGACGAACGTGCCCGGCAGTTCGACCTCGCCGCTGTGCCCGGCGGACACGGCGACCTCGGCCTCGCCGTGCTGGTTGTGCCGGTGGTGCGTGAACTCCCGGAAGTCGTCGATGTGGTCGCGCAGGTCCTCCGACTGCTCCATCAGGTCCTGGAAGGACTGCCGGGGCAGCATCATGACGGTGCAGGCGGTCACGGCCTTCACCGAGTATCCCCATTGGGCGTCGTCCTCGGTCAGGGACTCCTCGCCGAAGTACTGCCCGTCGGCCAGCACCCCGAGGATCGTGTCGTCGCCGTAGGCGCCGGTACCGACCTTGTTCGCCTTGCCGTGCGCGATCAGGTAGACCTCGTCGATCGCGCGGCCCGGCTCGACGATGACCGCGCCGGGTTCGAACTCCTGCTGGACGAACCGGCCCGCCAGGGTCTGCAGCACCTCGTCGTCCTCATAGGTGCGAAGCGGCGGCAGTTCGCGCAGCTCCGGCGGTACCACCCGTACCTCGGAACCGACGTTGGTGAACGTGACCCGTCCATCCCCGACGGTGTAGGTGAGCCGACGGTTGACCCGGTAGGCACCGCCGTTGGTCTGCACCCACGGCAACACCCGCAGCAGCCAGCGATCCGAGATCCCCTGCATCTGCGGCGTCGACTTGGTCGTCGTCGCCAGATTCCGCGCCGCCGCGGTGGACAGGCTCTGAGCTTGCTGTTCTTGCTCTGACATGGTTGAAATGTCTGGCATCTCTTCCCCCACTTGGTTGGAGTCCTCATCCCGGAGGGTCCGGGTCTTACTGAGGCAGGAGATTAGGTCCACGGTCAGGCATCGGCGGGCACGCCGCGCCGAATCGAACGGGTAAATTTGCCGGGAACTTCGCCGCCACAAGCAATCGATCCCGACCGACCTGACAGCGGCCGTTCGGGATCGATCGGGTATAGGGGCTATCCCCCGGGAGTCACGTCGATGTTGGTCAGACCGCCGGTGGCGTTGGTGACGGTGTTGGAGTCGTACACGACATTCGGGTCACCTTCGCATTTGGACACCGAAGTGATCTTTATCGCGTACTCCCCGGTGTCACCGAGATCGGAGGCGTTGTTCTTCCAGACGTTGCCGCAGCCGTTGGGAAACGCCGGGGAGGTGCCGGGATTGTGGGTCTCGTAGCCGTTGGCGAACACGCCGGGCGGGGCGAAGTTCCCGGTGTTGTCCTCCAGCAGGTAGCCGCTGCCCTTGACGTCCAGCCAGGAGTCGGCGGAGTTCTGGCCCGCGATGCCCTGGCCGTTGAAGGTGTTGCCGCGGATGACGCCCGCGGTCGTGCCCTCCTTGACGTCGATGTGTTCGGCGGCCACGGCCGGGCCGATCTCGTTGTCCAGCACCTGAACCCGGTCGGACCTGTCGGCGCCGCCGGAGTTGCCGTGGCAGTCCCAGTTCGAATGCGCTGATCCGATGTAGACGCCTTCGCCGTACTGCGGTTTCGCGAGGCCGGTCTTCTCGATCCTGGAGTGCTTGATGACGCCGTCGGCCGAGGAGCGGCGGAAGTGCACGCCCTCCTCCTCGACGTCGTGGACGTGGACACCGTCGACGGTGACGCCGGGCGAGTCGTCGAGGATGATGCCCTTCTTGGACTCCGCGACGGTGAAGCCGCTGAGGTTCCAGTTGCCGCTTTCGTACAGCCACAGGCCATAACCGGAGTCCCAGTCCTGACTCGGGGTCGGGCACTGCGGAGCCGACCCGCTGGGGCCGTCGTTGACGAGGACGGCGTCGCGCGGGCCGGTCAGGGTGATCGGGTTGTCCTTCTCCCCGCCGGTCCGGGCGACGAACTTGCCGCGATACTCGCCGGGTGCCAGGTTGATGGTGTGGCCGGGTTGGGCCTCGGCCAGCGCCTTGATCAGTTCCTCGGCGGTGCCGACGTCGACCTGAACGGCCTCGGGGCGTTCGTCGGCGACGGCGGAACTGTGGGCACCGACGGTGACGGCCGCGATCCCGGTGAGAGCCAGGGCCAGCCAGCCGAGCCGGGGTTTTCGTGGATGGGCCATGAGAGGTTTCCTCCGTATCTCGATGTTCGATATGGACAAGCCCCCACGGCCAGTTCGGTTTAGCCGACACGATAACAGACTGTTTCGCATACATCAATGGAAGACATGTGGATGTCGTTCGTCCAAGTATCTGAACGCGTTATCGTGAAGCGGTCCTGCGAACCTCGCCTTCAGGAGCGGAAATCATGACGGAACAGCGCATTCTCATCACCGGCGCGGCGGGCAAGGTCGGCACGCAGCTGCGACCCCGCATGGCCCGGGCGGGACGCAAACTGCGGTTGCTCGACCTGCGGCAGCCGTTGCCGTTGGCCGAACTTCCGGACGGCGCGGGCGTGGAAGCCGCCGACGAGGAGGTCGTCATCGGTTCGGTCAGCGACACCGCGCTGATGGCCGAAGCCTGTAAGGGCATGGATGCCCTGATCCACCTAGGTGGACTCAGCGGCGAGTCCACCATGGATAAGGTCATCGACGTCAACATCCGGGGCACGCTGCTGGCACTGGAGGCCGCGCGCGACGCCGGGGTGCCCAGGGTCATCCTGGCGTCCTCCAACCACGCCGTGGGTTTCACACCCCGCACCGACGTTCCGGTTCCGGCCGACACCGAGCCGTGCCCTGACACTTACTATGGACTGTCCAAGGTGGCCATGGACGCGGCGGGGCGGATGTTCGCCGACCGTTACGGCATGGACGTCCTGTCGCTGCACATCGGCTCGTGGTTCCCCAAGCCGCGCGACCTGCGCGCGCTGGCGACGTGGCTGTCGCCCGACGACGGGGCCCGGCTGGTCGAGGCGTGTCTGGCCGTCGAGTCGCCGGGCTACCGGGTCTTGTGGGGCATCAGCCGCAACACCCGGCGCTGGTTCTCGCTGGCCGAGGGCGAGGCCATCGGATACCACCCGGTCGACGACGCCGAGGACTACGCCGCCGAGCTGATCGCCGAACACGGGGAGCCCGATTTCGACGCCGACCGCGAGCTCGTCCGGGTCGGCGGCAAGTGGTGCTACACCGAGCTCGGCGGGGCCTGATTCCGGCGGGCCGGCCCCACAAGCTCGGCGGCTAGCGGATTCCGTTGCGGCGCAAAGTGGCCGCGAGCTGGCGGGTGTGCTCCACGATGGCCTGCGCCACCCGGTCGACCTCGGCGGGTTCGGCCAGGTGGGCGGGCATCGAGCAGCTGACGGCGTCCGAGGCGGGGATACGATAGTCCACAGTGGCGGCGATGCAGGCGATACCCCGGGTGCCGTGCTCGCGCTCGAAGGCCCAGCCGCGAGCGCGGACCTGTTCGAGTTCGGCGTGCAGTTTGGCCCGGTCGGTGATGGTGTTCTCGGTGTAGGACTCCAGCTCGGCGGGCAGGATCGTGTCCACTTCGGCCTCGGTGAGGTCGGCGAGCAGCGCCTGCCCCAACGCCGTCAGGTGGGCCGGGAGGCGACGGCCCACCCGCGACACCACCCGCACCGAGTCGCGGGCCTCGCGGCTGGCCAGGTAGAGGACGTGGGCGTCGTCGCGGCGGGCGTAGTGGAAGGTGTAGCCGATCTCGGCGCGCAGGTCCTCAATGGTCTCGCGCGCGTAGGGCAGCGCCGGATCGCGGTCCAGGTAGGCGGTTCCCGACAGCAGCGCGTGCGGGCCGACGCCGAAGTGAGAGCCGGTCTCGTCGGTCTCCACCCATTTGAGTTCGCGCAGCGTCCGCAGCAGGGCGTGCAGGCTGGAGCGCGGGTAGCCCATCCGTTCCTGCAACTGCGCCAGTGACAGCCGCTGTGGTGACCCCGCGAGCGCCTCGAGGATCTTCACGGTTCGCTCGGCGGACTTCACCGACGGGTTGTCCGCGTCGGTCTTTCGCATGGTGGCACCCACTTTTGGTTCCGAGACGGCGGCGGTTCGCCGTCTGGAGATTCTCGCATAGAGGCATTGACCGTCTTCATTATGAATGTTAACTTCCACTTGCCCCACATTCATGTACGCGAGAAGTGTACACATATATAGATTCGAGGCAGCGTCATGTTTCGTCGAACATTGACCCGAACCACTGCCCTGGTCGTGACCGCCGTTCTCGCGGGCGGTCTGGTGGCCTGCTCCGGTTCCGCGGCCGAGGTCCCGCAGGACGAGAACGCGCGACTGGACATCTGGACCCGCCGACCACCCGGCGACCCCTCCGAACAGGTCTCCAAGGACCTCGCCAAGGCCTTCACGAAGAAGACCGGCATCCCCACCAAGGTGACCGCGATCTTCGACGACTTCGAGACCAAACTCCAGCAGGCCGCCTCCCAGAAGGACCTGCCGGACATCGTCATCAACGACACCGCCCAGCTGGGCACCCTCGTCGACCAGGGCATCGTCCGCGAGGTCGACCCCGGCGAGGTGAGCCGAACCAAGGACATCTCCGACAAGGCCTGGGACGCCACCAAAGCCTTCGACGGCAAGCACTACGCGGTGCCGTTCTCGGCACAGGCGTTCGCGCTGTTCATCCGCTCCGACTGGCGAAAGGCCGTCGGCGCCGAGGTGCCGAAGACCTGGGACGACCTGGACGCGCTGGCCAAGAAGTTCACCAAGGACGACCCGGACGGCAACGGTGAGGACGACACCTACGGCTGGGTCGTGCCCGGCTCCACCAAACGCGGCTACGCCTCCTGGTACCTGTCCAGCTTCCTGTGGTCGTCCGGCGCCGACTACTTCTCCGGCTCCGGGACGAAACTGGCCCCCGCCATCGACAGCCCCGAGGCCGCCGCGACCCTGTCCTGGTTCCAGAAGTCGTTCTGCGACAAGACAGTGGTGCCCGGATCCGAGACCGCCGAGACCGCCGCCGCCCACCCCTACTTCGACTCCGGGACCGGCGGCATGTACCTGACCGGCCCCTACAACATGGCCCGCTTCGACGAGGCGGTCGGCGAGGGCAAGGTCGAGGTGGTGCCGCTGCCCGCCGGCCCCGGCGGCGAGGCCACGGCACTGGCCGAAGGCGAGAACACCTACCTGATGGCCGGTTCGGCCAATGAGGCCGGACAGCTGAAGTTCGCCGAGTTCGCCGCCTCCCCCGCCGGGCAGAAGATCGGCATGAACGGCGACGAGAACGGCAGCATCGTGCGACTGCCGATCAACACGACCGTCGACATGGCCGCCGAGCGCAAGGACGAACGCTGGCAGACCTTCAACGACATCTACACCGACGCCAGCCGTTACGTGCCGACGGTTCCCGACTGGACCCCGTTCCTGCAGTCCTCCGCGAAGACCTTCAACGCGGTGGCCTCCGACTGCGAGGCCGACCCCGAGTCCGAACTGGAGGCACTGGCGAAGGACTTCGCCACCGAGCTCGAATCCCAGCGGGCGGGCGGCTGATGACCGTCCGAGCCGTCCGCTTCCCGCGGCTGCGCGGCGGCCTGACGCCGTGGCTGTTCCTGCTGCCCGCCCTGCTCATCTTCGCCGCCTTCAAGTTCGTCCCCGCGGTCCGGGCGATCGAGATGAGCTTCCACGAGGTGCGCCCGTACCTGGGCGACCGCTGGGTCGGCACGGACAACTACGGCACCGTCCTGTCCGATGCGGATTTCGGGGCCGCCGTCTGGCACACCGTCGTCCTGGCGGTGGGTCAGACGGCGGGTTCCATCCTGCTGGGTCTGGTGCTGGCGCTGCTGCTGGAGGGCACCGCCCGGCACCTGTGGTTCATCCGCACCGCCGTCTTCCTGCCCACCGTGGTGGCGGTGGCGGTGGTCGCCGAGGTGTGGCGGATCCTCTACTTCCCCGGCGCCGAGGGCATTCTCAACTCGGTGTTCGGCTGGTTCGGGCTGGGGCCCTCGGACTTCCTCAACTCCCGGGACTCCTCGCTGTCGTCCATCATGGCCGTGGGCATCTGGCGCGGCGCCCCCTACGACATGATGATCATCCTGGCGGGACTGGCCGGAGTGGACCGCAGCCTCTACGAGGCCTCGGCCATCGACGGCGCGGGCCGGTGGCGGCGGCTGTGGCACGTCACCTTCCCGGGGCTGCGCCCGGTGTTCGTGATCCTGTTGACGCTGGCCGCGATCCGGGGCCTGCGGGTGTTCACCGAGGTGTTCCTGCTGACCAACGGCGACCCGCAGGGCTCCACCGAGGTCCTGATGACCCTGATCTACAAGCTGGGCCTGGAACGGCACGACCTGGGCACGGCCGCGGCCGGTTCGATCGTGCTGCTGCTGGCCACCGTCACGCTGACGCTCGCGGTCCGCGCCCGCCGGAAGGTCGGTACCACATGAGACAGTTCGACACGGCGCTCGGCTTCGCCGGTTCCCGGCATCCGCTGCTGCGGCCACTGCGGTGGCTGGTCTACCTGCTGCTGGTCGCGGTGTTCGGCGGGCCGCTGCTGGCGCTGATGGTCAGCGCCTTCTCCCCCGTCGCCAGTCCGACCTCGCTGACCCTGTGGCCCGAACACGTCACCATGGACAACTTCGCCCGCGCCGTCGACCGGGGCGTGCTGGGGTACCTGCTCAACTCGTTCATCGTGGTCGGTTTCGGGCTGCTGTTGCAGATCGCCGTCAGCGTCTCGGCCGCCTATGCCCTGTCCCGCAAGAAGTTCCCGGGGCTGCGACTGGTGTACCTGCTGATCCTGTCGACGATGATGCTGCCCGAGGAGATCCTGGCGATTCCACTGTCGGTGGTGCTGGCCGACGTCCCGGTCGTGCACGTCAACCTGGTGGGAACCCTCGCGGGGATGATCATCCCGGTGGCCGCGTGGGGTTTCTCGATCCTGGTGATGGCGGAGTTCATGCGCGAGATCCCGATCGAACTGGAGGAGGCCGCCCGCATCGACGGCGCCGGTGAGTTCCGGATCCTGACCACGATCGTGCTGCCGCTGTGCCGCCCCGCGCTCGGCGTGATCGGCATCTTCGGTTTCGTCATGATCTGGGACCAGTACATGCTGCCGCTGCTGGTCGCGCAGGACTCCGCCCAGTTCACGCTTCCGTTGGCGCTGCGGACCTTGCGCTCCGACCCCGAGGTCGGGCTCGGCGTGCTGCTGGCCGCCTCGCTGTTGGCCCTGTTGCCGTCGGTGCTGGCCTTTTTGGCCATGCAGCGGCAGTTCATGAAGGGGCTCACGTCCGGTGCCGTCAAAGGCTGAAACCCACTCGAGAATGGATATCCGATGAAGCTCAAGGGACTGCTGTCGTTTCCGCTGACCCCGTTCAGCGCCACCGACACCGTGGACCTGGACGTGTACGAGCGGCACCTGCGGGCACAGATCGACGCGGGTCCGTCCGGGCTGTTCGTGGCCTGCGGCACCGGCGAGTTCACCGCCCTGTCCCCGGCGGAGTACCGCCAGGTGGTGTCGTGCGCGGTGCGGGTCGCGGGCGGGCGGGTGCCGGTGGTCGCCGGGGCCGGGGGCGGGCCGCGGCTGGCCCGCGAGTTCGCCGTGGCCGCCGAGCACGCCGGGGCGGACGGCATCATGCTGCTGCCGCCGTACCTTGTGGAGTCCACTCCGGCGGGGCTGGTCGAGCACGTCCGCTACGTCGCCGCCGCCACCGGACTGTCCATCACGATCTACCAGCGCGCCAACGCGGTCCTGGACACCGACGCGGCGGTGGCGCTGCTGGACATCGACACCGTCACCGGCATCAAGGACGGCCGCGGCGACGTGGACGCGATGCTGCGACTGGTGACGGCGGTGCGCACCAGCGGGCACCCGCGCTCAGGCGACATCGGATTCCTCAATGGATTGCCGACGGCGGAACTGTCGGCGCACGCCTACCGGGCCATCGGCGTCGACAGCTACTCCTCGGCGAGCCTGTGCTTCGTCCCCGACATCGCCTCGGCCTTCTACCGGGCCTTCGCCACCGGCGACGAGGCGTTGTCGCGGCTGCTGCTGGCCGAGTTCTACCTGCCGTTCGCGCGGCTGCGCGGCCAGGTGCCCGGCTACGCCGTGTCGCTGGTCAAGGCCGGGGCGCGGCTGGCGGGCCTGCCGATGGGACCGGTACGGCCGCCGCTGGTCGAACCCACACCCGAGCACCTGCGACGGTTGCGCGACATCATCGACGCCGGACGCGAAGCGCTGGCCTCCCACCCGGCGAAGGACGCCTCATGAGCACACTGGACATCACCGAAGTCGTCGTCACGCCGATCGCCTTCCCCGATCCACCGCTGCTGAACGCCGCCGGGGTGCACCAGCCGTGGGCGCTGCGCACCGTCATCGAGGTCCACACCGGCGACGGCATCTCCGGTCTCGGCGAATCCTATGGCGACTCCGGTCACCTGGAACTGTTGCGCGCCACGGCGAAGCGTCTCACCGGACTGGACGCCTTCGATGTGGCCGGGCTGCGTCGGCTGGCGGGCGAGGTCGTGGGAGGTGTCAGCGACGCCGACGCCCACGGCCTCACCGGTGCCTCCTCGGTGGACAAGACCGTCGCGCGGGTGGTGTCGGCCTTCGAGACCGCGCTGCTGGACATCCAGGGCCGGGCGCTGGGCCGTCCGGTGTACGACCTGCTGGGTGGGCTGGTCCGCGAGTCGGTGCCGTTCTCGGCCTACCTGTTCTACAAGTGGGCCGCCCATCCGGGCGCCGAGCCCGACGCGTGGGGCGAGGCCGTGGATCCCGAAGGGATCGTCGCCCAGGCCCGCCGCATGATCGACGAGTACGGGTTCCGGTCCATCAAGCTCAAGGGCGGCGTGTTCCCGCCCGCCGAGGAGATCGCCGCGATCCGGGCACTGCGGGAGGCCTTCCCCGAGCACCCGCTGCGGCTGGACCCCAACGCGGCCTGGAAGGTGGCGACGTCCATATGGGTCGCCGCCGAGACCGAGGGGCTGCTGGAGTACCTGGAGGACCCGGCGCCCGGGATCGACGGGATGGCCGCCGTCGCGGCCGCGGCGCCGATGCCGCTGGCCACCAACATGTGCGTGGTGGGTTTCGCCGACATCGCCGAGGCGTTCGCCAAACGCGCCGTCGGGGTGGTGCTGTCCGACCACCACTTCTGGGGCGGGCTGCGCGCCTCGGCCGAACTGGCCGCGATCTGCCGGGTCCACGGCGTCGGACTGTCCATGCATTCCAACAGCCACTTGGGAATCAGCCTGGCCGCCATGACGCAGCTCGCCGCCGCCACACCGAACCTCACCTACGCCGTCGACACCCACATCCCCTGGCAGTCGGGAAACGACGTCGTCGCCGAGCCACTGTCGTTCCAGGACGGTTCGATCCGGGTGCCCCGCGCCCCCGGCCTCGGGGTGGAACTCGACCACGACGCGCTGGGCCGGATGCACGAGAATTACCGGTCCTGCGGCATTCGCGACCGCGACGATGAAACATATATGCGTGGCTTCGACGCGTCGTTCACGAACAGGAAGGCATATTGGTGAGGATTTCCGGACACGCCTACCCGTGGGACGTCATCGGCGACCCGTCCTTTGTCGACCGGGTCGCGGAGGTGGACGTCGACGGCGTCACGCTGGCGGCGGCATACCACTCCGCGCGGGCGGCGACGCCGCTGCATCCGGTGCGGCAGGTCGTCGACGCCCGGTACGCGGCGCTGTACCGGCCGGTGCGCGAGTCGGTGTGGGCCGGGCGGCGGCTGCGTCCCGCCGAACCGGACTGGGTCGACGGCCGCGACTCCTATGGCGAGGCTGCCGGAATCCTCACCGACAACGGCATCCCGGTGACACCGTGGATCGTGCTGACCCACGCCACCCGGCTCGGGCAGGCGTTCCCGGACCTCGCGGTCACCAACTGTTTCGGCGAGACCTACCCGTACGCGCTGTGCCCCGCACACGCCGAGGTGCGCGAGTACGCCGCGACACTGGCCGCCGAGGTGCTGCGCGACGTGCCCGTCCACGAGGTCTCGCTGGAGGCCTGTGGACAGTTGGGCGTCAACCACCTCAGCCACCACGACAAGACCGGCGGAGCCTGGAGCCCGGCGGCGGTGCGGTGGCTGTCGGTGTGCTGCTGCTCCGGCTGCCGTTCCGGCTGGGCCCGGCACGGACTCGACCCCGACACGGTGGTCGCGGCGCTGCGGGACGCGGTACGGGGCGAGGCGGCCGAGACGGCGCGGCCGGTTCCGTCCGATATGGCTCAGACGCTGCTGTCGGTGCGGCACGACGCGACCGACCGGTTGCGCGCCGAGACGCTGGCGGCGGTGCGACAGGCCGCCCCCGGCGTTCCGGTGGTGCTGCACGCCAACCCCGACCCGTGGGCCACCGGCGCCTCCCCCGGGTTGACGCCCACGGCCGCCAAGGACGTGGACGCGCTGCTGGTTCCGGCCTGGCCCACGGCTCCGGCCACCACCGAGACCGTCGCGTCGGCCATGGCCAGCGGGGTTCCGGTCGACGCGTACGTGACGGTGCTGCCACCGGCCGATCTGGACGAACTGCCGTCCCACATCGGACGGCTCGCCGAGGCCGGGGTGCGCGGCCTGAACCTCTACCACCTGGGATTGGCGCCACGGCACGGTTTGCGGGCCTACACCGAGATCCGGGACGCGATGCGCGCCGCGAGCTGAGCAGCGGAAACGTCCTGCGGGCAAGGAAAAACCGGGCGACCACGGGGGAAGTCGCCCGGCTGCTGTGAATCACATCACGAGGCCACCCAGGCGGGTATCGTCCGAACGGTCGGGCTTCATGGGTCCTTCGGACCCGTATCGGTTACTCGACAAGGGTTTTCAGCGCGGCGGTGATCTTGACCAGATGCGGCTCCCACAGATCCGGCAGGTCTTCCAGGCCGTCCAGTTCGAACCATCCGACCTCGAGGGCCTCGGCCGTGGTCTCGGGTTTCGCGCCGGGATCGGTGGGGTGGCCGACGTAGACGAAGCAGGTCCGCAGCTGGATCGGCCGGTCCTCGATGCGGCTGTTGTCGAAGACCCCGGCCAGCCCGTCGATGGTCGCGTCCACGCGGACCTCCTCGGTGGTCTCGCGGCTGGCGGTGGCCGCCGAGGACTCCCCCACCTCGCAGGCGCCGCCGGGCATCGCCCACTTGCCGTTGTCGTGGCGCCGCAGCAACAGGATCCGGCGCCGGTCGTCGAGGATCAGCATCTCGGCGCAGGTCTTGGTGGTGGCGACGTCCAGGTGCGCGAACTCCACCGGCGTGAACGCCGTCTGGTTGCGGACACCCTCCAAAAGCGAGTGTGTGGTCTCGCGGATGTGGGCGAAGCGTTCGACGTCGTAGTGGTTCTCGGTCGCGACCCCGCCCTCGGTCGCCAGGGCCCGCACGGCGGTGACCAGTGCGGCGACCTCGTCGGTGAGGGCGAACGGCGCCTCCAGGACATCGCGCTGCGCGCCGTCGAGGATGAAGTTGGTCAGCGCGTCCCGGCGGCCCGGGACGGTGTCGGCCTCGGGCACCAGGTCGACGGCGATCGCGTCGTCGTCGACCAGCGTCAGGTCGACCACATAGGTCAGGAAGTAGGTGTGCGGCATCGCCAGTCCGGCCGAGATGCTGTCGCACACCCCGTGCGGCACCGGCACCAATCCCGCGTCCGGCAGGTACTTCGCGGCCAGGTCCTTGACGGCGGTGTCGTGATCGGTATCGGGGTCGACGAACGCGTACGGGACGCCGACGGTGTCGCCGTCGGCGACGAACAGCAGGCCGTCGCGCTGGTGGTTGAACAGCAGCACCACCCCGGCCAGCGGGGTGCGGGGACCGGAGTCGGCGGCGAAGACCGCCTCGAGCTCGGCGGCGTCACGGGTGTCGACATGCGACAGCAGCGCGGCGGCCAGCCCTCGCAGCCGGTGGAAGCGAGCGGCATCGGCGTCGTCGGTGGTGTAGTGCAGGCCGGTGGCGGCGTCGGCGCGCAGTTCGTCGGCGAGCGCGGCGAGCCGCAGCTCACGGGAGCCCGCGGTAGGGATCGTCACCGGGAACAGGCTAGTCGGTGGTCGCCAGCCGGACCGGTCACGACGGCTCGTCGTCGGCCGACTTGCCAAGCAGCCGCTCCATCAGCTCGGGGTTGCCGGGCCAGGCTTCCAGCAGTACCTCGCGCGGGACCGTGCGGGCCGCGTAGCGCAGGGCCAGCGCGACGACGAGGATGTCGTCCAGCGGCCCGATGACGGGAATGAACTCGGGGATCAAGTCGATGGGCGACAGCACCCACAGTCCGGCGATGAGGACGGCGACCTTGGCGCGCTTGGGAACCCGGGGGTCCTTGCGCAGCAGGCGGACGGTGGTGACGCAGTCGGGCAGGAACGCGGCCAGGTCACGGGCGAGGCCCGGCGGCAGCCGCCGGGCCAGCAGGATCAGCACACCCCAGGTCACCGCGACGACGGCCAGGCCGATGCCGATCCCGGTGATCCAGCTCCACATCGGCCCAGGCTACGGCCCGGCCACCATGGCCGGGCCGGTGCTGTCGGCTCAGGCCACGCGCTCGGAGTCGCGCAGCCAGGCCGACCAGTTCGGGGTCTCACTCGCCGCGCCGCGCCAGGCGATGTAGCCGTCGGGGCGGACCAGGGTCGCGGTGTGGTCGTCGTCCTCGGGGTTGACGACGTCGACCAGGTCGGTGAGGTTCTCGGGCACCTCGGGGCCCTCGGATCCCGTGACCAGGACGAAGCGGCCGCCCCGCAGTGTCTCGTAGAGCCGGTTGGACTGGCCCTTGACCGTCGCCAGCGGGATGTCGGGCATCCGGGTGCCGACCGCGTCGCCCGAGCCGTGCCCGGCCGGGTAGCGGATCGCGATGCCCGAGACCGCGCCCGCCGCCTTGGTGCGGATCCTCTTGGTGCGCAACGCGAGCCGCATCACGGCGTCCCGCACCGCGCGGACCAGCCCGTTGCGCAGCTGCACCAGTCGCAGCAGCGCGCCGCTGCCCTTGAGGACCGCGGCCCCGATCGGGTGCCGTTCGGTCTCGTAGCTGTCGAGCAGGCCCTCGGGGGCGTGACCGCGCACGGCGGCGGCGAGCTTCCAGCCCAGGTTGGCCGCGTCCTGCAGGCCGGTGTTCATACCCTGTCCGCCCGCGGGCGAGTGGACGTGGGCGGCGTCCCCGGCCAGGAACACCCGGCCGACGCGGTAGCGCGGCGCCTGCCGTTCGTCGGAGTGGAACCGGGAGGTCCAGCGTGGTTCGGTCATGCCGAAGTCGGTGCCGAAGACGTGGCGCACCAGCGAGCGCAGGTCCTCGAAGTCCACCGGCACGTCGTCGGGGGTGGTGTCACGGGAGTGCCGGGCGACGATCCGGTACCAGCCGTCGCCGAACGGCGCGATGAACACGAAGCCCTCCCGCGCGCCGCGCACCGTCAGGGTCTCCGGCGGCGGTTCGCTGAGCCTCACGTCGGCGAGCATGATGGATCCGGCGGCCAGCTGTCCCGGGAACGGCAGTCCCAGTCGCTCGCGGATGACACTGTGGACGCCGTCGGTGCCCACGACGTAGGCCGCGGTGCGGGTCTGGGTGCCGGCGGCGGTCTCGACGATCAGTTCGACGCCGTCGCCGTCCTGGGTCAGCTCGGTGACCTTGACGCCGGACTCGATGCGGGCGCCGTTGGCCAGCGCGCGGTCGCGCAGCAGCTGTTCGGTGCGGTACTGCGGTGTGATCAGGACGTAGGGGAACCGGCTGTCCAGGTCGGACAGTCGCAGCCGGGCCCGTCCCACCAGCAACAGTTCGCCCTCTTTGGAGCCCTCCTGGGTCAGCGGGTCGGCCAGGCCGCGCATGTCGAGGGTCTCGAGGGTGCGGGCATGGACGGCGAAGGCGCGGGTGAGGTTGGATTCGGTGTCGCGCTTTTCCAGAATGGACACCGAGACCCCGGCGGCGGCGAGGTCGCCGGCCAGCAGCAGTCCGGTGGGGCCGGCGCCGACGATGATGACGTCGTTGTCGAGGCGATTCATTGTCGTCCTCCTGTAATTCATCAGGTGATGAATTAATCAAACCATGCGGTCATACCCCCGTCAATACCCAGTGACGCACAACGCTATGCGCGAACCACGTCGCGAACCAGGCCCAGCATCTCGCGCGCCGATCGCCGCCCCCGCAGCCACACCGGCCGCCCCTCGGCGTCGTGCAGCGGCACCTCCCAGGAACCGTGCTCCCAGGTCAGCCGCAGTCCGACGCCCCACCAGCCGGGCGGCAGCAGCAGCTTCGAGGCCCGGATATGCGCCGTCAGACCGAAACCGGCACCGCAGGGCCGCATCGCCGCCGGGAAGGTGCGGGTCACGTCGCCGCGCACCAGACACAGCCGCGCGGTCGTCCCCACCGGCCAGTCCGAGATTCCACTGTAGGCCGACAACGTCAGGCCGACGCCGCTGGACTCGCAGCAGGTCAGCTGCACCAGATCCGGCGAGGCACCGCCGTAGGTCTCCACGAACAGGGTCAGCTGCCCCTCATGGGACACATAGGTCGTGACCAGCCCCGCGCCGCGACGCGAGAAGTCCGGCAGGTGGTGGTCCACCCGGGGATCCCGGTCCCCGTCGGGCAGCGTGGCCACCCGGCACCGGCGCTCGACGCCGTGCGCGCGCACCTCCACCAGCACGTCCCACTGCCCGTCGGGCAGCGCCCGATCGCCCGGCAACGCGTCCAGGTCGACCACGGCGTCGAAACCGGCGTAGCCGTACTCGTAGAGTCCATCGTGGAACTGGCTGGACAGTTCCGGCGAGGGCCGCAGCCGGGCCGGCACCGCCGCCTCCTCGCCGCTGGAACGTTCCCGCAGCACCACCGTGGTGGCCTGGTCGTCGGTGTCGACGTGGTTGATGAACGCGTAGCCCGACAGCCGCATCCGGGTGCCGTGCCACGAGTACTCGCTCAGCCGGTGCTCCACCCCGACGGTCGCCGAGATCTCGTAGCAGGCGTCCGGGATGTCGGTGGCGGGGTTGCGGAACAGCGGCAGCCCCGCGAACACCCGACCACAATCCACAATGGCTCGCGTCGGGGTGCCGAAGGCGCGGTACCGCACCACGTCGGTCAGGTCGTCCTCGTCGCCGGACTGCAGACAGTGGACCATGATGCGGTGCGCGGGCTCCAGCCGGACGAACACCTGCGGACTCACCCAGCGCCGGGTGAACGCCGTGGCGGCGTCCAGCAGCATCGCCCGCTCGGCCTCGGGCAGCTCGTCGAACCAGCGCCGCACGATGATCCCGTCCAGCAGTTCGGTGCCCAGACACTGCGCCAACGCCCGCTGCCGCTCGGCCCCGGGCGGATTGGCCGCCACGATGCCCTCGGCCAGCGCGTCCAGATATCGGGCCAATCCCCTGTCCCGCCGGCGCGGCACGCAACCACCCGCCCCCGGCACGGCCTGGCCGCCCCGGACGGCCTCCAGAAGTTCACCGTCATGCTCGGAAGCGAACCTGAGCGCGGCTTTAGGAATCACCGGTCCCCCACGTAATGCGCCGGAATGGTTCCGACCCGGCACGTGCCGTGATCGTACGGTGATCCTATGTCATCGCCGCGCCTGGCGGAGCCGAGCGCGGCGAATGCTGGGCCTGTTCTGAGCCCCTAGTTCCGATTGTCGAGCAGCGGGCGCAGCGCCTTGAACCAGTTCGCGGCCAGCTTCTCGGTACCGGAACCGTTGGGGTGGACGCCATCGCCGGTGTCGCGCTTGACGTCGAAGCCGGTCCACTGGTCCACCGAGATCACCGGCGACTTCTTGGTGCCGTGCGCGCGCACCCACTCCGGGATCGCGGTGTTCAGCTCGGCCACGTCGTCGATGCACTCGCGGCAGCTCTTGGGGCTCATCGGGATCAGCTGAGCCACCAGCAGCGTCACCCTCGGGTTGGCGGCGCGCAGCTGCTTCAGGATCGTGGAGTAGGCGTCCAGGATCGGGTCCGGGCCGGGCCGCAGCCGCCAGATGTCGTTGGTGCCGAAGTGCATCAGGACGATGTCGGGGCGGTTGGCCTTGAACGTCGGCAGGAACTTCGCGTTGCGGGCCGCGTCGGTGACCTTCAGGCCCCGGTAACCCTCGTGGTCGCCGTCGAAGTCACGCCCGCACGGCACCGATTTCATCGAGCCGACGAAGTCGATGCCCTGGTAGTCGTGCTGCTTGAGTTCGTTCCACAGCAGCGATCGCCAGCAACCGGGGGATCCGGTGATCGAGTCGCCGAGCGGCATGACCGAAATGGACTGGGTTTGGGTGGCCGGACGCAGATCCGGGTCCTTGTCGGGAGGCTGCGGATCCGCCGAGTTGGCGGAAAGCCCTATGTTCGCCGTCACGAAGAGGACGAGTCCCACGATCGCAACTGCCAGCCCCCATACGACCCGGCGCACCGCGACCCACCCTCCCGACCGCTTTTGAAGGGCGCCTTGAATGGCGCCGTTCACCGTTCACCCACCATCGAGCCTCGCATCTTTCATCCAAAGTGTCTAAAGAATCGGGGATTCCGCCCGGTGACCGATTATCCGGGAGGTTCAGATTCGGGCGCACTACCGCCCAAGTATGCAGGTTGCCACCAATTGTCGGTTTCGCCAATTGGCCGTTCGGGGTAGTTTCGCTGGACGTTCTGCGACAGGGTTGACATCCGTTCGCGCAATTCCGCGGTGACGTCGTCCGGATTGTCGGTGGCGCTGGGCCGCAACGGCTCCCCGATCGTCACCGATATCGGCACGTGCCTGCGGAAATCCCGGGGATGGCCCTTGGTCCACAGTCGCTGACCGCCCCACACCGCCATCGGCACCAGCGGCACCTGTCGGGCCACCGCCAACCGGGCCGCGCCGGACTTGAGCTTCTTCACAGTGAAGGACTGACTGATGGTGGCCTCCGGGAAGACGCCGATGATCTCGCCGCGTCCCAGCGCCGCCTCCGCCTCGGCGTAGGCACCGCCGCCGTGGGACCGGTCCACCGAGATGTGGTTCATGGACCGCATGAACGGCCCGCCGATCGCGTTGTCGAAGATTTCGCGTTTGGCCATGAATCTGACGTAGCGTCCGGTATGCCGGGTTACCGTCAGGCCCAGGAAGATGTAGTCCAGGTAGCTGACGTGGTTGCACGCCACCACCGCGCCGCCCGCGCGCGGCAGGTGTTCCGCGCCGACGGCGTCCATATGCCAGTCCATGAGACGCAGCACGGCTTTGGCCGTGCCCACGACCGGCGGGTAAACGAGCTCGGGCATGCCGCTACCGTACCGGCGGCGGCGGACGCGAGCGCTACTCGAAGTCCGGGTTGTCAGGCACGGCATAGCCGAGGAACCGGCCCGCGCCCGGATTGTCCCGGCGCAGCTCCTCGACCCGTTCGGCGAACCGGCGGACCTCCGAGGGCGTCAGCCGCGCCTTGCGCAACTCCTTGAGATCCGCGTCGGAACGGTAGTACCGGAAACCGGGCGCCGGAGTGCGCCAGTCCGGCCCGTAGGTGTCGCGCAGGAACGCCTCGGCGCCGCGCGGGACGTCCACCGTCACCTCGCCGACGTCCAGCGGTGTCACCGCCGCCAGGTCCTCCCGGGCCAGCGCGTGCCCGGTGAAGCCGAACACCCGCTCCTGGTACTGCCACAACGGATTGACGTCGATGCCGACCCCGTCGACACCCAGGTGGAACGGTCTGCCGTCGATGGCGATCCGGACGTCGAACCCGGCGGCGATCAGCGCGGCCATGACGTCCATGGTCTCGTCCTTCACGCCTTTCGGATCGGTTGCCGCGCACAGGTAGGCGACGTCGAAGTCGTCGTCGCCGGGGATCAGCGCGCCGTCGCGGTAGCAGCCCAACAGGGTGCCGTAGACCAGGAACAGCGGCTTGCCCAGCTTCTCGGCGAACACGGCGTGGACCCTGCGGTAGGCCCGGAAGTACCGGGGGCCGTGGTCGGCGGCCTCGGCGCCCGGTTCGGACAGGCGGCCCTTCTTGTTGACCCGGTACCCGTCGTCGAGCAGGACGGGCAGTTTGCCGCTGCCGTCGGGGACGTCGACGATGATCGCCTCGGCGCCGCCCTTGCTGACCAGGCCCGCGGTGTCGGTGAACGCGGTCAGCCGCGCCCGGCTGGGGAACTCGTCGAGCACCCGGTGGGTGAGCGTGATCCCGAAGTTGTGCAGCCGCTTGCCCGGATCGGCGGTCACCCGGACCAGGAACCGGCCGTCGAGATGGATGTCGATGTCGTCGCCGCGATCGGCGAGGACGAAACCGGTGACCGCCAGGCCCTTGTGGGTGACGGTGGCGTCGATGAACCCGGCCACGTCCGGCGACGGCCCGCCCGGCAGCGCTTCGGCAGCCTCGGTCGAGCGCAGCAGCCGGGGGTCGGCGTCCGGGTCGGCGTTGAGCAGCTGCGCCACCCAGTCGCGCCGAAACATCCAGGCCAGCCGGGAACTGTGCCCCCACGGCTCGTCCACCGTCTCCAGCCGGGTCAACGCCAGCTGGTAGGTCTGCGCGGCCTCGACGTAGCGGCCGCCGTGCTCGAAGTGCCGTCCCAGGAAGTACGTCGCGCGCACCCGTTTGGGGTCGGTGTCGACGACGGCCTGCAACTCGAACAGGGCCTCGGTGAACGCCGCCTCGGCCGCCTCCGCCGGGATCGGGACCACGGTGTCGCCGTCGACCTCGAACGGGACCAGGTAGCGACGTTGCAGGGCCTTGGCCAGCGCGTACCTGCTGGTCTTCTTGCCGCCGTTGACGCGCAGCGCCTCCCGGTACGACTCGCAGGCCGCACCCCAGGCTCCGGCCTCCAGTTGGGAGGACGCGCGGGCGGTGGCCGCCTTGGCGGCGGCTTTGGCGGCCTTCGCCGCGCGGGCGGCGCGGGCGTCGCGGTTTCGCAACCGCCGCACCACTTTCCGCAGCAGATCAACCACGGGTCACGTCTCCGAACACCGCGTCGACGACCCGTCGGGTCGCCCCGCCGTCGTCCCAGGAGCAGAAGCGTTGCTGGAACGCCTGGTACTTGTCGTCGTACTCGCGGCGGATCGTGTCGGCCTCGGCGACGGCCTGCGCCAGTTCGGCCTCGTCGAAGACCAGCGGGCCGGGCACCGTCGCCTCGAAGTCGAAGTAGAAGTCCCGCAACACGTTGCGGTAGTTCTCCAGGTCGTAGGTGAAGAACAGCATCGGCCGTCCGGTGTTGGCGAAATCGCACATGGTCGTGGAGTAGTCGCTGATGAGGATGTCGGTGACCAACAGCAGCCGCTGCACGTCCGGGTAGTCGGACGCGTCGATGACCGGCGGCGTCATCCGGGCCGGGAGCTTGTCGGCGATGTTGGAGTGCTTGCGGAACACCACCGCGTAGCCGTCGCCGAGCTTCCCGGCCAACTCGGCCAGGTCCACCCGCAGGTCGAGCCGGTAACGGCCTCTGCTGTGCAGGTTGTCGCGCCAGGTCGGCGCGTACAGGACGATCTTGCGGTCCGGCGCGATGCCCAGCTGCTGCCGCACCGACGCGGCGATCTCCTCGCGGTCGGGACGGTGGAAGATGTCGTTGCGCGGCGCCCCGGTCTCCAGCAGCTTCCCCCGGTAGGCGAAGGCGCGGGTCATGATCGGCGAGCAGAACTGGTTGGGCGAGATCAGGTAGTCCCAGCTGCGGGTCTCCGTCGCCAGGTTGTCCTTGTAGGACTCGTTGGCGAAGCCGATCTTGCCGATGTCCATGCCGATCTTCTTGGTGCCGACGCCGTGCCAGGTCTGCAGGACGGTCTGGCCGGGCGAACGCTGGAAGAACGACGGCAGGTGCGTGTTGGTCACGATGAACCGCGACCGCGCCAGCGCTCGGTAGTAGTCCTTGCTGCGGTACACCACCGGCGTCACGCCGTCGGGGACGGTGAACTGCCGGTCCCTCACGGCCACAAGCTGTTTGAGCCCGTGCTCGCGACGGGTCAGCTCCTCGTGGATGTCGCGGGGGCTGTCGGAGAACTGTTTGCCGAAGTACGACTCGTACAGGATCGCGTCGTCGAGGTCGTTGCCCCGGACGCGACGGTAGTAGCCGGTGCGCAGCCGGTCCTGGTGGGACTTGCCGCGTTCGGCGGGGCCGAGGTCCCCGGTCACCTTCAGGACCGGTTTCTTCCCGGCCTCGGCCAGCAGCGCGTACTCGCGGCCGTCGTGCTCGAAGCGCAACGGCAGCAGCGCCGCCGCGACCTCGTCCACGGTGACCTTGGTGTCCTCGAAGTTGGTGCGCAGCTTGACATCCCAGTCGCCCTCACGCAGCGGCAGCCGCTGTCCGAAGGACTCCACGGCGTGCACCGGCAGCACGGCCTCGGCGACGCCCTCGTTCTCGGTGGCCACCACCGCCAGTTCCTCGGCCTGCTTGCGCGCCGACAGCACCAGCGTCACCGTCTCCGGGGTCGGCTGGTGTTCGACGGTGAGCCGCAGCCCGCCCTCGGGCAGCCACTCGGCCCGCCGCAGGATCGGTTTGGCGTGACCGTGAATCAGTTTCAGCCGGGAATCGTTGGTGCGGGCGGGGGTCAGCGTCCGGCCGTCGTCGCCGGACGCGGCGACCGCGCCCAGTCCGGTGACCAGCAGCCGCCGCCGTGGCGACTCGGGCACGTCCCACTTCACCATCCAGCGCACCGACTTGTCCTCTTCGGAGGACTCGACGCCCGGCAGCATCGCCGGGGTCACCCGGCAGCGGCCCCGTCGCGGTTCGTCGGCGTCGGCCTCCAGCGGCAGCCGGATCGGGTCGACGTGCTTGTGGTGGAACGACAGCGCCGCGCCCTCGGGGATCGGTTCGTGTGCCGTCACCTCGATCTCGGCCCCGTCGGCGTGGACGCCGGAACCGGTCACCACCGCCGGTTCCCGGGAGGCGCCGCCGATGAGGTGTCCCTCGTCGTTCCACCACATCCGCCACCACCACTGTTTGTCCAGCGCGGTCATGAGCGGACGCTGCGTCTGCCCCGGCAGCGGCCCGGTCAGCGGTTCGGTCAGCGTGATGGCGCCGTTGGACACCGAGACCATGACCGTCCAGGTGCGTCGGCTCCAGCGCCACAGCCGGCGCAGCCGCCGCAGCGGCAGCCGCGCGGTGAAGCCGGCCTTCTCGCAGCCCAGGTCGGGCGGGTGGGCCTGTTCCTCGGCCCGGGCCTCCTCGCGGGAGGTCACCTTCGCGGCGATGCGCAGTTTGCCGCTGGCCAGCCACACCTTCGGCACCGAACCGGGCCGGTTGGGGCGGTGCAGTCGGCTGACGTAGGCCCAGCCGTCGATCTCGACGTGGTCGCCGTCGACGCGGATGTCGCTCACCCGCGACACCGTGGACAACTCGTCGGTGACGTCGAACAGCCGCTCCGGCAGCCGCAGGTCGGCGCGTCCCCGCAGCGACAGGTCCAGGTACGCGCGGCGTCCGGCGATCTCGACCGGGGTGTCGCGCAGCGTCCGGGCGCGGCGCGCCCGCAGCAGCTCCTCCAGTTCGGCGACCCGGTCGCGTTCGATGAGCGCGTAGGCGACCCGGTCGTCGACCGGGATCTTGCGCATGGCCGCCGCCGAGGCCTCGCTGATGAAGCGGCGCATGTGCAGCCGGGTCTGGCGGCGGTGCTCCTCGTCCATGTTGGCGTAGGGCTGCAAGAACATCCGCAGGTCGCGGCGCAGCGCGATGGCGTCGTACTCGTCCTTCAGCCGCGGGTGGGCGCTGGCGGCGATGAACCGGGTGTTGGCCAACAGCGCGTCGACCCGGTCGCGGACCTGCCGGGGGTCGCAGTGCTTCTCCTGCGTGATCGACACGTCGCCGCGGTCGCGCACCCGCCACAGCGTCGCCACGATCGGCAGCACGTCGACGGCGGTGGCCCGCACGTGCGCGGGGATCACGGTGGGCACGTCCTCGTACAGCACCCCGGCGGGGAAGCTGATCTCCTTGTCCCGCCAGAACGACATCCGCCACACCTTGTTGGGCGCCAAGTGATCCCGCAGCAGCTCCGGTTCCCGGGAGACGTGGGTGGACAGTCGTTCGGAGTCCATCAGGTTCTTGTACATCGCGGCCTGCCAGGTGCGGACCGAGTTGAAGCGGCGGACGTTGCCGACGGCGAAGTCCGAGCCGGTCTCGTCGAGCACCTCGACCATGCGGCGATAGGCGTCGGCCGGGGCCAGGTCGTCGCTGTCCAAAAACGCCAGATACTGGCCGCGCGCGTTGGCGGCGCCGGTGTTGCGGGCGTGCCCGAGCCCGCCGTTGGGCTGCTGGATCAGCCGGAACCGGTCGTCGCGCTCGCACCAGCGGCGCGTGATCTCGGCGCTGTCGTCGATGGAACCGTCGTCGACGACCACCGCCTCGAAGTCCTGGAACTCCTGCTCAGCGACCGAGGCGAGGCACTCGTCCACATACTTCTCTACATTGTAGACAGGTATGACGATGCTCAGCCGTGGTTGTTGTGCGCGTGTGCCGTCGCTCGACATGAGCGTCCCCCCGGTTGCTCCGCGTTCACCTACAGTGGCGGCGTCACTTTAGGCGATCAAGCTGTACCCAGGGGTTCGACACTCCGGACGGTCAGCGCCCGCCCGGTTCAAGCGTCAGTGCCAGCGATTCAGAACCGGCGGTACTGCCCGAACTGGCGGTCGCCCGCGTCGCCCAGGCCGGGGACGATGAACGCGTCGTCGTTGAGGCCCTCGTCGATGGAGCCGGTCGTCACCGACAGCGGCAGGCCCGAGTTGCGCAGCCGTTCGATGCCGTCGGGGGCGATCAGCGCGCACACGACGGAGATGTCGGTGCAGCCGCGGTCGGCGATCATCTGGCAGCAGCGCACCAGCGAACCGCCGGTGGCCACCATCGGGTCCAAGACGACGACGTGCCGTCCCGCCAGGTCGTCCGGCAGCGACTCCATGTACGCGCGCGGCTCGTGGGTCTGCTCATCGCGGGCCAGCCCGACGAAGCCCATCGTGGCCTCGGGCAGCAGCCGGTGGGCGGCGTCGGCCATTCCCAGTCCGGCCCGCAGCACCGGCACCAGCAGCGGCGGATTGGCCAGCCGGGTCCCGGTCGTGGTCGCCACCGGCGTGGTCACCGCGAAGGTCTCGGCGGCGATGCTGCGGGTCGCCTCGTACACCAGCAGGGTGGTCAACTCCCGCAGGGCGGCCCGGAAGGTCGCCGAGTCGGAGCGGGCGTCCCGCATCACGGTCAGACGGGAGGCGGCGAGGGGGTGTTCCACGACTTGTACGTCCACGAACCCGTACCCTACCGGCTGGTCAACACTCAGGAACTGCCGCGATCGATGAACGTAAGATCGCCGTCATGACCTCTCTACTCACCGCGGACGCGGTCGCGCGCGTGCGCGGCCTGCCGGGTGTCGACCAGGTGGGGCTGGAGCAGCGCGCCGCCGGACTGGCGACCCGCTCCATCAAGACCACCGCCAAGAAGTGGGCGATCGACACCGCGATCCGGATGGTCGACCTGACCACTTTGGAGGGCGCCGACACCCCCGGCAAGGTGCGTTCCCTGTGCGCCAAGGCGATGCGTCCCGACCCCTCGGACCCGTCCTGCCCCGCCGTCGCGGCCGTGTGCGTCTATCCGTCGATGGTGCCGGTCGCGGCCGAGGCCGTCGCCGGTTCGGGCGTGCACGTGGCCAGCGTCGCCACCGCCTTCCCGTCGGGCCAGGCGCCCATGGAGGTCAAGATCGCCGACACCAAGGCCGCGGTGGCCGCCGGTGCCGGTGAGATCGACATGGTCATCAACCGGGGCGCGTTCCTGTCCGGCCGCCTCGACGAGGTGTACGAGGAGATCGTCGCCGTCAAGGAAGCCTGCGGCGAGGCACACCTGAAGGTGATCCTGGAGACCGGCGAACTGGCGACCTACGACAACGTCCGCGCCGCCAGCTGGCTGGCCATGTACGCCGGTGGCGACTTCATCAAGACCTCCACCGGCAAGGTGTCCCCGGCCGCGACGCTGCCGGTGACACTGCTGATGTTGCAGGCGGTGCGCGACTTCCGCGACGAGACCGGCCGCCAGGTGGGTGTCAAACCCGCGGGCGGCATCCGCGCCACCAAGGACGCGATGCGCTACCTGGTGACCGTCAACGAGGTCGCCGGCGAGGACTGGCTGGACCCCGACTGGTTCCGTTTCGGCGCCTCCAGCCTGCTCAACGACCTGCTCATGCAACGCCAGAAACTGGCTACCGGCCACTACTCCGGCCCCGACTACGTGACGGTGGATTGACATGTCGCTATTCGAATACGCTCCCGCGCCCGAATCCCGCGCGATCGTCGACATCAAGCCGTCCTACGGCCTGTTCATCGACGGCGAGTTCGTCGACCCGAGTGACGGTTCGGCGTTCAAGTCGGTCAACCCCGCCAACGAGGAGATCCTCGCCGAGGTCTCGTCCGCCGGGCAGGCCGACGTGGACGCGGCGATGACGGCCGCCCGGCGCGCCTACGACAAGGTGTGGGGCCCGATGCCGGGCGCCGAACGCGCCAAGTACCTGTTCCGGATCGCCCGGCTCATCGCCGAACGCTCCCGGGAGCTGGCGGTGCTGGAGTCACTGGACAACGGCAAGCCGATCAAGGAGTCCCGCGACGTCGACCTGCCGCTGGTGTCGTCGTACTTCTTCTACTACGCGGGCTGGGCCGACAAACTGGCCCACGCCGGTTTCGGTCCCGCGCCCAGGCCGCTCGGCGTCGCCGCGCAGGTGATCCCGTGGAACTTCCCGCTGCTGATGCTGGCGTGGAAGATCGCGCCCGCGCTGGCCTGCGGCAACACCGTCGTCCTCAAACCCGCCGAGACCACGCCGCTGACCGCGCTGGCCTTCGCCGAGATCTGCCAGCAGGCCGAGCTGCCGCCGGGCGTCGTCAACATCATCACCGGCGCCGGCGAAACCGGCCAGACGCTGGTGTCGCACCCCGGCGCCGCCAAGGTCGCGTTCACCGGCTCCACCCAGGTGGGGCGTCAGATCGCCAAGGCCGTGGCGGGCACCGACAAGAAGCTCACCCTGGAGCTGGGCGGCAAGGCCGCCAACATCGTCTTCGCCGACGCCGCGCTCGACCAGGCCGTCGAGGGCATCGTCAACGGCATCTTCTTCAACCAGGGGCACGTGTGCTGCGCCGGTTCCCGGCTGCTGGTGCAGGAGTCGGTGGCCGAGGAGGTGCTGGAGAAACTCAAGCGCCGCATGGAGACCCTGCGGCTGGGCGACCCGCTGGACAAGAACACCGACATCGGCGCCATCAACTCCGCCGAGCAGCTGGCCCGCATCAAGGACCTGACCGCCGCCGGTTCCGCCGAGGGCGCGCAGGCGTGGTCGCCCGCGTGCGACATCCCCGAGTCGGGGTTCTGGTTCGCGCCGACCGTCTTCACCGGCGTGTCGCAGGCGCACCGCATCGCCCGCGAGGAGATCTTCGGCCCCGTGCTGTCGGTGCTGACCTTCCGCACCCCCGACGAGGCGATCGCCAAGGCCAACAACACCCCGTACGGACTCTCCGCGGGCGTGTGGACCGAGAAGGGTTCGCGGATCCTGTGGGCCGCGACCGAGCTCAAGGCCGGAGTGGTGTGGGCGAACACGTTCAACAAGTTCGACGCGACCTCGCCGTTCGGCGGGTTGAAGGAGTCCGGATACGGACGTGAGGGTGGCCGCCACGGCCTGGAGGCGTATCTCGATGTCTAAACGTGTCTCGGTCCGCAAGACCTACAAGCTCTACGTGGGCGGCAAGTTCCCGCGTAGCGAGTCCGGGAGGACGTACCTGGTGACCGCATCGGACGGATCGCTGTTGGCCAACGCGGCCCGGGCGTCCCGCAAGGACGTCCGCGACGCCGTGGCCGCCGCCCGCAAGGCGCAGCCGGGCTGGGCGGGTGCCACCGCGTACCTGCGCGGCCAGATCACCTACCGCGTCGCCGAGATGGTGGAGGGCCGTCGGGGCCAGTTCATCGAGGAACTGCGCAACTCGGGTGCCACCATCAAGGCCGCCGAGGCCGAAGTGGACGCGACCGTGGACCGGCTGGTCTGGTACGCGGGCTGGGCCGACAAGCTGCCGCAGGTGCTGGGCGGCGCGAACCCGGTGGCGGGCCCGTTCTTCAACCACTCCACGCCCGAACCGGTCGGGGTGGCCGCGATGGTCGCGCCGCAGAACGACGCGCTGCTGGGGCTGGTCAGCGTCATCGCGCCCGCGATCGTCACCGGCAACACCGTCGTGGTGCTGGCCTCGCAGGACCGTCCGCTTCCGGCCGTCGCGCTGGCCGAGGCGCTGGCGACCTCGGACGTGCCCGGCGGCGTCGTCAACATCCTCACCGGCCAGGTCGCCGAGCTGACGCCCTGGTTCGCCTCGCACGCCGACGTCAACGCCGTCGACCTGTGTGGAGTCGCCGACGCCGATCTGGCCCGCGACGCCGAGACCGCCGCCGCCGAGACCCTCACCCGGGTGCTGCGGCCCGCGAACCCGGACTGGAACGCCGATCCGGGCCTGGACCGGCTGCGACGCTTCGTCGAGATCAAGACGGTGTGGCATCCCGCCGGGGTGTGACGCGAGCCCCACGCGCGCTGACGGGCGATGCGACTCTTATGCTCTGTCCGACGAATCAACGATCACGACGCGGAGACCGCAGTGGCCAAAGACAAGAAGGCTCCCGAAGAGGACGACACGTCCTCCGAGACCGAAACCACGGAAGCCGACAACGACACCGATGAGCTGGACGCTGACGACACGCCGCAGCGCACCGCCAAGGCGGACGCCTTCTGGGAGAAGGTCGGAGTCGAGCCCGTCGAAATCGCCCTGCCCAAGGGGGTCGGGCTGACCCTGCGCGCCTACCGCATGTCCGACGCCGTCGAGGACGGGGAGGAAGAACCCGAAGCCGAGGCTGACGAGGACGAGAAGCCCGTCAAGGCCGACAAGAAGGACAAGGCCAAGGCGAAGGACAAGAAGAAGGACGACGAGGACGACGAGGAGATCGACGACTCCGAGGAGTCCGAAACGGACTCCGATGACGAAGCGGATGAAAAGGACTCCGACGAGGAGCCCGAAGCCGCCGAGCCGGAGGAAATCCCGATCTTCCTGACCCTCAACGGCAAACTGCCGCTGTTCGAGTCGGCCGAGGCACTGGTCGAATTCGTCAAATCCGGCGCCCCCACCGATCTCGAGGCGATCGACACCTGGGACGAGCTGGTCAAGGGCATCAAGGTCGACTACGTCGTGCCCGCCGAGGACGACAGCTACGAGCTCGACCTGGTCGTGAAGAACCTGCGCGGCGGCCACGACTCCTGGGACCCCGAGCTGATGATCGGCGCCGGGGAACTGGCCCGTGACCTGGGATACGCGCTGCGACTGCCCACCGTCATGTCCACATTGGCGGTCGGTTCGCCGCTGGACGGACTCGACAACCACCTGCGGTCCGTCGTCGACGGCGGCCTCAAGGCCATGTTCGCCAAACGCAAGATCCGCAAGATCGGTACCCAGCAAACGGCGCTGGCCTGGCGCGGGATCGTCAACAAAATCAACGAAACGGTCGACTGGCGAAACTGAGATCCGTTTGAAACCATGGGTCGGTAGTTCGGCCCGTGACCGGTGTCCCCAACCCGGTGCGAGCCCGGCACGGCTGGCCAATGCCATAACCGGCGGGTAGTGTCGGCGGCAGGGCGGCTGAGAGGAGCGCAGGCATTGCGGATCTTTTGTGGACTGACTGGCGACACGACGACGATCGCGGCCGCGGTCGTCAATGAGCGCGGCGGCGTCATCGCCACCGCGGAGGTCACCGACGACGCCTTCGGATACCTGGCGCTGTGCCGCATGTGGGTCCGGCACGCCGACATCCTCCGCGTCGCGGTCGCCGACCTCGCCGACACCCGGGACCTGCGGCGGCTGGCGGCTTCGGCCGGACAGCCGACGGCGTCGGCCAACAAGGTCGACGTCAACTCCGAGGACCCGCTGGACAAGGCCGTCCACATTGCCCGCATGCTGGCGCGCGGCGAACTGACCGCCCAACTCGGCACAGAGGAACCGACCCCGGTCTGCCAGCTGGTCGGGGGCCTGCACACCTTGGCCCGCAACGCACACGCCTCGCACGCGTCCCTCATCGAAGTGCTGCGCCAGACCCACCCGGCGGCTCTGGCCGCCTGGGGCGACCCCACCGAGACCGCCGCGCTGGAGGTGCTGCGCACGGCGCTGGGCGCCGAGGCCAACGCCGCCGAGGTCCCACCCCGCGCCAAGCCGGAACCCAGCCGCGTCAAGGAACTGGCGCTGGCCCTGGAACGCACGCAACGCAAACTCCAGTACCAGCTCGAACCCCGGGTGGCCGGAGCCGTCGCGGCCACCGCCGACTCGGTGCTGGCCGCCGAACGCGCCTGTCTGGCCCTGGCCACCGCCCTGGACGACCAGATGGCCGTCCCGGCGGCCCCACAGCCCCCCACGCGCCGTTCCCGCCGCCGCGCCACCGAGACCGACACCCCGGCCGAGGCACCCCCGTCCCGTTCCCGCCGGTCGGCCTCCGAGTCCGCCCCGCGCTCCCGTCGCCGCGCGGCCGAACCACCCGACACCGAGCCACCCATCCCACGCCCCCGCCGCGGCAAGGCGGCCGACCCGCTGCCGACCCGCACCCCGGTCGCCGCCGACCCGGTCGACCACGACGAACCCGTCACGGCCCCCCTCCACCCCCGCGCCGAACGGGCCCGCGCCGAGGCCGAGGGCTTCCCGCTCATGCCGGAACCCCCCAAATACGTCGAACCCCCCACCGGCACCCACCCGACCACCTCGGTCGAACCCAAGACCGACGCCCTCTCGGTCCCGGTCAGCGAATTGCCCACCGGCTTCGACGAAGCCGACGACGACGATCTGCTGATCTTCAGCCAGGCCCGCTCCGCCTGGTTCAAGGGCCCCGCCGCCATCGAGGACTCCGAGGAAGCCTGGAACTTCCCCGCCGACGAGGGCTGGCGCGCGGCGGAAGCGGCCAGCGACAACCGCCGCAACGCCGAGACGACACCCAGCGGCCTCCCCCGCCGCGTCCCCCAGGCCAACCTCGTCCCTGGCTCAGCAATCCTCTCCGACGCCCCCGCCGCCCCGATCAGCCGCGACGCGACCGCTCTCGCCTCCCGCACAGCCGGCTTCTTCCGCGGCTGGAGCCGAGCGCGCCGCGAAACCGTAGGCGCGGGAACGGGATCATAACGGCATGACCGATCTCGGGGTATACGAACGCTCACTCAGCATGCTGCTGGCGTCCCTGGTGGCGCGCACACCCGGCCTCTCCCACGCCGTCCTCGTCAGCGTCGACGGCATGCCACTGGCCATGTCCGCGGGCCTCCCCCGCGAACGCGCCCTCCAACTCGCCAGCATCGGCGCGGGCATCCTCTCCATCAGCGACGGCGCGGGCCAGGTCATGGACTACGGCCCCGCCAACCAGGTCATCGTCGAGATGGCGGAAGGCCTCCTCCTGGCAGCCCCGGTGGGTCCGCAGATCTGCCTCTCCCTCCTGGCCGTCTCGGAGTGCAGCCGCGAACAACTCGGCTACGAGATCGGCCACTTCGCGGCCCAGGTCCGCCCCCTCCTCGACGAAGCCCTCACCAACACCGGCCAGTTCCCCACCGTCTCCTAACCCCGCCACGACCGGGCAATCCTGTTGGCTCAACCGGTCGCGCGGGGATACGGTGTTCGCCGACACCTGGAGGAGCACCCATTTCCCGCAACTGGACATCGCAGTTTCGCTATCTGCTGTGGCGCCACAGCATCGTCGGTCACAGACCGGCCGCCCCCACCGAAGCTCAGCCCGAACCCCGCACCGTCCACCCCATGCTCGCGCCACGCACGCTACCGCCGCCGCAACGCCACTACTCCGAAGTGGAGTGGCAACGCGTTCGGCTCGGACTTCACGCCATGTCCATGGAGGAGAAGTGGGACGCGTGGAGCGATGGCACCACGCTTCGACTCTCCCGAAGCTGGACCGGCTACGAAATCTACCGCGCCCGGTTCGCGCCCGATGGTGATGGTTGGGCGGTGACCGAGCTACAGGTCGAGACCGACCCGAGTCGGCACCGCGACACCGTCAATCACCCGGGCCAGTTCGTCATGCTCGTCAACAGTTTGCTGCTCGACGAAGACGACACACTGGAACAGTTCCAGCGCGCCGACCGAGGGCTCCGGGCGAGGGCCTCTCTTGAGGGGCTGAGTGTCGGCGACGCGCTCGGTGCTCAGTTCTTCGTGCCGGACAACCGCGAGCACTATCGATCCCAGACCGTCCCTGATGGACTATGGCAGTGGACCGACGACACCCAGATGGCCGCCGTCCTCACCACCCACCTGTGTGAACACGACGAGGTCCGGCAGGACGAACTGGCGCGCGGTTTCGCCGCCGAGTTCGACCTGTACCGCGGCTATGGACCGGGAGCCGCCCGGCTGTTGCGCCGGGTTCGCGACGGGGAGGACTGGCGCCAACTGTCCTCAGAACTGTTCGGCGGCAACGGATCCTTCGGCAACGGCGCCGCGATGCGGGTCGCCCCGCTCGGTGCCTGGTTCGCCGACCGGGGAACCCACCAGGTCGTCGAACAGGCGGCCCTGTCGGCCGAGATCACCCACAGCCATGCCGAAGGCATCGCCGGGGCCGTCGCGGTCGCGGTCGCCGCCGCCCTGGCGGCCGCGGACGAGGTGCCGCCACCCGTCGAACTGCTGACCCAGGTGATAGCGGCAACGCCGCCGGGAGCCGTCCGCGACGGTCTGATGGACGCTCGCGACCTCCCCGACTCGACCCGGCCTGAGGACGCGGCCCGCCTCTTGGGCAACGGAAGCGCCACCACCGCCGCCGACACGGTGCCCATCTGCGCCTGGTTGGCGATACACAACCTGAGCGACTTCCCGGCGGCGTTTTGGGCCACCGCCTCGGTGGGCGGCGACATCGACACCAACTGCGCGATCGTCGGCGGCATCGTCTCCGGACACCTGGGATCAGCGGCGATTCCCACGGAATGGCGTAGCGCACGGGAACCGCTGCCGGACTGACCATCGGAGGCCGCCGAGCGCGGCGAGGTGACGACTCAGCCGTCGTCGCTGGAGTGGCCGGGGAAGAGGTGGGCGTCGGGGTTGATGGCGACGGCGGCGTTGTTGACGGCGGTGGCCGCTTCGCCGAAGCCGGTGGCGATGAGCCGGACCTTGCCCGGGTAGTCGGCGATGTCGCCGGCCGCGAAGACGCGGGGGAGGTTGGTGGCGGTGGTGGAATCGGTGCGTATGTGGCGTTTGTCGAGTTCGAGGCCCCAGCGGCCCAGGGGGCCCAGGTCGGCCGTGAAGCCCAGCGCCGCGACCACGGTGTCGGCCGGGTAGGTGCGGGCGTCGGCTTCGCCCTTGACGGCGATCTCGACGCCGCTGACGGTGCCGTCGCCGAGGATGCGGGCGACTTGGGCGTTGACGACGATCGGGACGCCAAGGTCGCGGACCACGGTGACGCTGCGGGCGTGGGCGCGGAACTTCTCGCGGCGGTGGACCAGCATGACGCTGCGGGCGATGGGGTGGAGGGCCTGGGCCCAGTCGAAAGCCGAGTCGCCGCCCCCGACGATGACGACGTCCTTGTCGGTGTGGGCCGCGAGTTCCGGGACGAAGTAGACGACGCCCTCGCCGGTGAAGGAGTCGGCGGCGGGGAGGGGGCGGGAGGTGAAGCTGCCCAGGCCGCC
The DNA here is from genome assembly GCF_000024545.1 of Stackebrandtia nassauensis DSM 44728. Taxonomy (GTDB): domain Bacteria; phylum Actinomycetota; class Actinomycetes; order Mycobacteriales; family Micromonosporaceae; genus Stackebrandtia; species Stackebrandtia nassauensis. The sequence goes on along the minus strand of NC_013947.1, from coordinate 774,950 downwards.
GGTGATGATGACGGCTCCGAAGCGCAGGCGGGTGCCGTCGGCGAAGGACAGGATCGGTTGGCCGTCGACGTATTCGAGGTCCTCGACCCGGTTGCCGAGCAGGTAGTGGGGGTTGGACATGGCGGCTTGGCGGACCAGGTTGTCGACCAGGTCGCGGCCCTTGATGGCGGGGAACCCGGCCACGTCGTAGATCATCTTCTCCGGGTACATGGCGGTGATCTGGCCGCCGGGTTCGGGCAGCGCGTCGGCCACCACGGTGGACAGGCCCCGGAACCCCGCGTAGTAGGCGGCGAACAGTCCGCTCGGTCCCGCACCGATGATGGCCAGATCGTAGGAGTCCATGTCGCACCACCGCGTTTCGCCCTGGAGAGACTCTGGGTTAACCGTAACGACCGAGCGACATCGCGGCAAGGCACACGCCGGGTGGCGCGTGCCTTGCCGCGATGGGAACGGGATGAAGTTCTATGGCATTTCGGACAGGTGGCCGCCCACGGTCTTGGCGAAGGCGTAGTCGCTGGTCGCGTCCCAGTTGATGGACCAGGTCATGGCGCCACGGATGTCGGGGTAGGTCTTCGGAGGTTTGTGGGAGCCGCAGTTCTCGCCCTTGGCCAGGCAGTCGAGGGCGGCGTTGACCACGGCCGGGTCGACGTGACCGCCGCCCGCCGCCTGGGACGTGGCGGGCAGCCCGAGTCCGACCTGGCTGGGCGACAGGCCGTTCTCCAGTTGGATGCAGGCCAGCGAGGTGAGGAACTCGACCGTGCCCTGCGCGTAGACCTGGCCGTCGCAGCCGTTCATGGAGCCGGAGTTGTAGTACTGCATGTTGACGACGGTCAGGATGTCCTTGATGTCGAGCGCGAGCTTGAAGTACTCGGTCGATGTGGACTGCATGTCGATCGTCTGGGGGGCCATGGTGATGGTGAGACCGTCTCCGGCCTGTGAGGACAGATCTTTGAGGGCGGCTCCCATGTGCTGGGCGTTGATGCCGTGTTCCAGGTCGATGTCGACGCCGTTGAAGCCGTATTCGTCCATGAGGGATTTGACGCTGGATGCGAAGTTGGCCGCCTTGGTCGCGTCGTCGACGACGACGTTGCCCTTCTCGCCGCCGACCGACAGGATGACGTGCTGTCCCTTGTCCTGCAACGCTTTCACGTCGGCCTTGAAGTCGTCGTCGCTGTAGCCGCCGAGGGCGTCGGAGACCTCGGGGCTGACGCCGAAGGTGACCGCACCGGGCTTGGAGGCGTCGGCCTCGGCGAAGGCCGCGGCCACGATGTTGTACTCGGCCGGCACATCGGACAGTCGCTTGACGGTGGAGCCGTTGTCGAAGTTGTGCCAGTAGCCGGTCAGGGTGTGCTTGGGGAGTTCGGCCGTGGACGAGTCCTTGGTGGACGTGTCGTCGGCGTGTGAGGTCAGCGCGATTCCTGTGGACGCCGCCAGGGCGATCGCCGCCACCGCGGCCACGCGCCAATAACGTTTGCCGGTAACGCTCATTGGGGGTTGCCTCTATTTCAATATTTAGTGAACTAACTTTCCTGAGGCAGAGGCTAATGACGCGGAACGCGCCGAGTCAAGATGACTCGGCGCGTTCCGGCAAGACTTTAGAAAGACTTACAGTTCGGTAAGGATTACTACGACCTAGTACCAACCGTTGGCCTGTGAGTGGTCCCAGGCACTGCACGGGTCGCCGTAGCGGCCCTTGATGTAGTCAAGGCCCCAACGGATCTGGGTGTCCGGGTTGGTCTGCCAGTCATCGCCGTGAGAGGCCATCTTGTCGCCCGGCAGCGCCTGCGGGATGCCGTAGGCACCGGACGGGTTGGAGGCCTTCTCGTTCCAGCCGCTCTCCTTGTCCCACAGCGGCTCCAGGCACCCCATCTGGTCGAGGCCGAAACCGGCCTCCTGCAGCAGGGCGCAACCGGCGGCCTTGTTCCCGGAGAATTCCTTGCAGCTGGAGGGGATGTCGACGGTGGATCCGCCGCCGCTCCCTTCCTCTTCTTCCTTCTCCTCGGCCTCTTCCTTGGCGTCCTTGTAGGCGCCGTCGAGAGCCTTGGCCTGGTCAGCGGCGACGTCGGCCATGCTCTCGGCCTTGGAGGAGGCGTCCTGGTTGGCGGCGTTCTTCGCGTAGGAAGCGTGCCAGTCGTAGGTGTCCTCTTGTTGCTCTTCCTGCGTATTCGCCAGGTCGTTCTGGGCCACCGCACGGGGGTCATCGGCGGGGGTGATCCCCTTGTCGGTGAGACCCATGTGAACACCGATCGCGACTCCCGAGATCAGGAGCAGCACGGCGAAGGTTCGGCAGGCCAGCTTGGTCAGCAGGGGAACCACGCGTGGAATTCCTTCCGCAGGCAACATGGGCTCGGCGTCATGGCGAACGCCGCACACCACCATGCCCGAGTGTCTCGGTTTTGGCAATCTCGCGGGTATCGCTGAATGAGGCCGCGGGACACCATACCGCATCTTCCCAAGCAGGCCAACGAACCCGGCACCGTCCTTTTCACACTTTTTGGTCGATTTGCCCGGCATTCACGCCGGTACCGGGAAATCAACCGATCGGTGGACCGGGGTCCACCGATCGGAGACGTCCTAGTAGTAGTTGTTGCTCTGCCAGAAACCCCAAGCGCCGCAAGGGTTTCCGTAACGGTCTGCGATGTAGCCCAAACCCCACTCGATCTGGGTGGCCGGGTTGCTGCTCCAGTCGGAACCGGCGCTGGCCATCTTGTCGCCCGGCAGCGCCTGCGGGATGCCGTAGGCGCCCGAGGAGCCGTTGCTGGCCTGGTGGTTCCAGCCGCTCTCGTGGTCCCACAGCTGCGACAGGCAGTCCATCTGGTCGGTGCCGAAGCCGTGGTCGTCGAGCATCTTGCAGGCGGTCAGCTGGTTGCCCGAGAAGCCGTCACAACCGGGAGCCGGAGCCTCGGTCTTGGGCTTCTCCTCTTCCTCGGTGGCCTTGGGCTTCGGCTTCTTCTCCTTCTCGGTCTTCTCCTTCTCGGGAGCCGTCGAAGGGTGCGGTTCCGGCGACAGCGACTGACTGTCACCGGCGTCGGCGGTGGCACTCGGTTTCGCCGCGGCCGGTTCGGATCCGTTGCTGGCGTAGCTGACGCCGGTCCAGGCTCCCGCGACGAGCGCGAGCGCGACCACTCCGACCAGGCCCAGCCGCAGCCTGGGCTGGCTGGTCACCCAGCCGCGCAGGCGCTGTCCACGCGAGGTCTTTCGGGTCGGCTCGACGTTTTCTTCGGGCGCGTCGTTCACGATCTGTCCTCTTCGCTCGCTTAACACGGTCGTTGCCGAGCGAAGGTCCCCAGGACGTCCGAACGGCAACAGCTGCGAACCCTGCCAGCGAAAAACGTTCAGCGACAAGGGAAGCGCACGAAGTGATGACGACAGTCAACACAGACGTATGAGTTTTTGTGACTCGTGTGAAAACAGAGGTGAGGTATTCCACCCGACCCCTACCGGGTATCCAAATCCCGCAAGGGATTCGGAATTCGACGCCGGATCAGACCCCGAAGCGGCGTTGCCGGGTCGCGTACGACCGCAGCGCCCGCAGGAAATCGACCCGCCGGAAGTCGGGCCAGTTCATGTCGCAGAAGTAGAACTCCGAGTAGGCCGACTGCCACAGCAGGAACCCCGACAGCCGCTGCTCACCGCTGGTGCGGATCAGCAGGTCGGGGGCGGGCTGGCCGTGCAGATAGAGGTGCTTGGCGATGTGCCCCTCCTCGATGAGGTCGGCGACCTCGTCGAGGGTCTTGCCGCCGCGGGCGTACTCCTGCAGCAGCGACCTCACCGCGTCGGCGATCTCGCGGTGGCCGCCGTAGCAGATCGCCAGGTTGATGATGGCGCCGTCGTTGCGGTCGCGGGTGCGTTCGGCGGCGTCCTTGATGACGGTGGCGTGCTTGGCGGGCAGCAGGTCCAGCGCGCCAACGATCCGCAGCCCCCAGGGCTGGCCCTCCTCGGCCAGCTCCACGGCCAGGTCCTCGATGATCTGCAGCAACGGGTCGAGTTCGGCGGCCGGACGGGACAGGTTCTCGGTGGACAGCAGCCACACCGTCACATGCCCGACGCCCATCTCGTCGCACCAGCGCAGCAGCCGCTTGATGTGTTCGGCACCCTCGCGGTGGCCGTCGTTGGGGTTGAGCAAGCCCATGTCCTTGGCCCAGCGGCGGTTGCCGTCGACCATGACCCCCACATGTTGAGGAAGCGGCTTGCCCTCCAGTTGCCGGGCAAGCCGCTTCTCGTAAACCTTGTACAGCAGATCGCGCAACACCACGCCGGACAGCCTACGCCGGTGTATCGCGGCAGTTGAGCGGCTACTGGGACAGATCCTTAACCGTTCAGGCGGGCCTTGAGCGCGTCGAGTTCGGCCCACAGGACGCCGGGCAGCTTGTCACCGAACTTCTCGAACCACTCGGTGATGAGCGGCAGCTCGGCCCGCCACTCCTCCGGGTCGACGCGCAGCGCGGCGGCCAGGTCGTCGGCGTCGAGGTCCAGGCCCTCGGTGTCCAGCGCCTCGGGGGTCGGGACGAACCCGACCGGGGTCTCCACGGCCTCGGCGGAGCCCTCCAGCCGCTCCACCACCCACTTGAGCACCCTGCTGTTCTCCCCGAAGCCGGGCCACAGGAAGCGCTTGTCCTCGCCGCGGCGGAACCAGTTGACGTAGAAGATCTTGGGCAGTTTCGAGTCGTCGCCGGAACCGTCGGCCCCCTTGCCCATCGCGATCCAGTGCGCGAAGTAGTCGGCGCCGTTGTAGCCGATGAACGGCAGCATCGCCATCGGGTCGCGACGCACCACGCCGACCTGCCCGACGGCGGCGGCGGTGGTCTCCGACGACAGGGTCGCGCCCTGGAACACGCCGTGGGCCCAGTCGCGGGACTGGCTCACCAGCGGGATCGTCGAGGCGCGGCGGCCTCCGAACAGGATCGCGTCGATCGGGACGCCCCGGGGGTCGTCATAGGAGTCGGCCAGGATCGGGCACTGTTTGATGGGAGTACAGAAGCGACTGTTCGGGTGGGACGACAGTTCACCCGAGTCGGGCGTCCAGTCGCGACCCTTCCAGTCGGTCAAATGCGACGGTGCTTCTCCCATTCCCTCCCACCAGATGTCGCCGTCGTCGGTGAGGGCCACATTGGTGAACAGCGAGTTTCCCTTCGCGATGGTGCGCATCGCGTTCGGGTTGGTGGTGTAGTCGGTGCCCGGCGCGACGCCGAACAGTCCGTACTCCGGGTTGACGGCGTACAGACGACCGTCCTCACCGAACCGCATCCAGGCGATGTCGTCGCCGAGGGTCTCGACCTTCCAGCCGGGGATGGTCGGCTCCAGCATCGCCAGGTTGGTCTTGCCGCAGGCGCTCGGGAAGGCGCCGGTGACGTGGTAGACCTTGCCCTGCGGGCTGGTCAGCCGCAGGATCAGCATGTGCTCGGCCAGCCAGCCCTCGTCGCGGCCCATGACCGAGCCGATGCGCAGCGAGTAGCACTTCTTGCCCAGCAGCGAGTTGCCGCCGTAACCGGAGCCGTAGGACCAGATCTCCCGGGTCTCGGGGAAGTGCGAGATGTACTTGGTCTGGCTGCACGGCCACGGCACGTCGGTCTGGCCGGGTTCCAGCGGCGCGCCGATCGAGTGCAGCGCCGGGACGAAGTCGGCCTCGGTACCCATCGCGTCCAGAACGCCCGAGCCCATCCGGGCCATGATGCGCATGCTGGTGACGACGTAGGGCGAGTCGGTGAGCTCCACGCCGAACATGGGTGATTCGGCGGTCAGCGGGCCCATGCAGAACGGGATGACGTACATGGTGCGGCCACGCATGCACCCCCGGTACAGCTCGGTCATGGTCGCCTTCATCTCGTCGGGCGCCATCCAGTTGTTGGTGGGTCCGGCGTCGGCCTCGTCGACCGAGCAGATGAAGGTGCGTTCCTCGACGCGGGCGACGTCGCTGGGGTCGGTGCGGGCCCAGAACGAGTTCGGTTTCCGGTCCTCGTTCAGGCGGACGAGGGTCCCGGCTGCCACCAGTTCATCGGTCAGCCGCTGCCACTCGGCGTCCGATCCGTCGCACCAGACCACCGTGTCCGGAGTGGTGAGTGCGGCTACCTGTTTGACCCATTCACGAAGTTTCGGGTGCTGTGTGGGTGCTTCGTCCAGGCCGGGGATAGCCGGAGATGCGCTCATACGGGTGCTCCTTTGAGATGTGTGCCCGCTACGCCGGATCGCGGCGGAATGCGAAGGCGGGAAAACGCCCGCGGCACCGATGCCGCGTTTGATGGCCACAGGCTATGCCCGCGATCTTGGTGTGACGGAGCCCAAACCCGGTCGTTGCGCTGCTGAAGCACCGGTTTTTCGCAGGGTGCCGCGCGTCCGTGCGGGTTTCGAGCGAAACCGGTACATGAACACGCAGCGACGTGCACGTTGTGCTTTCCATCGGGGACTTCGCCGCCCCGATCGCCGGACACGTCGTCCTCGAAACTCCCCTCCGGGTTTCGAGGACGACGTGTCCGTTCGCGTGAACGCGTCGCTCAGGTGATGTCGGGACCCTTGCGCCGCAGTTCGTCAACGCTGGACATCGCCGAGCGCAGTTCCATCAGCCAGGAGTCGGCGTGTTCGCCGACCAGTCGCACACACCAGGCCAGCGCGTCCGACCTCGATCGTGCGACACCGGAGTCGACGAGAGTGTCCAGCACCCGACGTTCGGGCTGACGAAGCCGGGACATGACCGGGATCGTCTGGTGGGTGAAGACGATGCGGGTACTGCCACAGGCCGCTCCCCAGCTGGCCCGTCGCTGATAGCGGTGCTGGATCTGCTGCGAGATCTGCACCCGCTGGTCCCGGGTGGCCTCCCGGAACCGGCTGATCCGGCCCTCCTCGGCCGCCGCCCGGTCGGCCTCGGTGGCGTCGGATTCGTGCTCGGGCTCCTCGAGGTGCCCGATGATGATCAGTTCGTCACGGTCGGCCGACACCTCGGGCAGCGAGACGAACCAGTCGTCGGGTACCCGACCGGCTATCCAGCTGGCCGCGTCGTCGGCTTGCGGGACATCCGCGTATCGCCAACTCGCGGTGTTGTCCTTGGGATGCATGCACACCTGCCACAAATTCATTTGCGACGAGTACCGACTATTAACCGCTAGCGCCGCAAGACCGTATTGACGCTTACAACATTACACCACTTCTAGCGAATTGTCAGTCAGGGTTACAGAAAAACCCCGCGCCCGGATGGGCGCGGGGTCGAACGTCGCTGAGGTTCAGTCGGTCTTCTTGGCCTCGGAGTTGACGGCGGTGTCGTCCTGCCTGGGGAACTCGGCGGGCAGCCGCTTGATGCGCTTGTTCATGTTGCGGATCAGCAGCACGGTCACGATGGCCAGCACCACGATGATGAACAGGCCGGTCGGCCCGGCCAGGCCACCGCCACGGGTGTCACCGAAGTTGTTGACGCCTTCCTCGGCCAGAATCTCGATCACGGTTACAGACTACGCCGCGTCCTCCGGGGACGGCAGCCGCCAGTTCACCGGTTCGGCACCCTGCTCGGTCAGCAGTTCGTTGGCGCGGCTGAACGGCCGGGAGCCGAAGAAGCCGCTGCGGGCCGACAGCGGGGACGGGTGCGGCGACTCGATGCAGGGCAGTTCGCCGAGCATCGGCCGCAGGTTGCGGGCGTCGCGTCCCCACAGGATCGCCACCAGCGGGCTGCCGCGCTGTGCCAGCGCCTTGATGGCCTGCTCGGTGACCTCCTCCCAGCCCTTGCCGCGGTGGGAGGCGGGAGCGCCGGGAGCCACCGACAGCGCCCGGTTGAGCAGCAACACGCCCTCGTTGGTCCACGGAGTCAGGTCTCCGTTGGTGGGCAACGGAAAGCCGAGGTCGCTCTTGTACTCGTTGAAGATGTTGACGAGGCTCTTGGGCAGCGGACGCACGTCCGGCGCGACCGCGAAGCTCAACCCGATCGGGTGCCCCGGCGTCGGGTACGGGTCCTGGCCGACGATGAGGACCTTGACCTCATCGAAGGGCTGTTTGAAGGCCCGCAGCACGTTTTCCCCGGCGGGAAGATACTTGCGTCCCGCCGCGACTTCGGCGCGCAGGAAATCCCCCATCTCGGCTATCTTGTCGGCGACCGGCGCCAAAGCCTTGGCCCAGCCCTTTTCCACAATCTCATCCAATGGTTGTCCCACAAGCGAAAGCTTAGTGGTCGGCACCGACACTCCTGTGTCGGAGGGCACAGGCGGCCGTCAGTCCTCAGTGAGCACCGGAGCCCTGCATCGTCACGGCGTAGCCCGCGTCCTTCAGCGCCGACAGGAGGTGCGCGGCGTGGTCGTCGCCGCGGGTCTCCACCGACAGCGCCACCGTCACCTCGCCGACGTAGTGGCCGCGGTCGTAGCGCTGGTGCATGACGTCGATGACGTTGCCGCCGCGTTCGGCGATCAGGCCCAACATGGACGCCAGCACCCCGGGCACGTCGGAGCAGCGCACCGTGAACCGCAGGAACCGGCCCGAGGCCGCCAGGCCGTGTTCGATGAGCCGCAACAACAACAGCGGGTCGATATTGCCGCCCGACAGCACCACCACGGTGGGCGGTTCGGCGGCCAGCACCCCGCTCAGCAGGGCCGCGGCACCCACGACCCCGGCGGGCTCGACGAGCAGTTTGTTGCGCTCCAACAGGACCAGCACCGCCTGCGTGATGTCCTCCTCGGACACCGTCACGACGTCGTCGACGAGGTCACGCACGTGCGGGAAGGTCACCTCTCCGGGGCGGCCCACCTTGATGCCGTCGGCGATGGTCGCGTACGACGACAACCGCACCGGCCGCCCGGCCCGCAGCGACGGCGGCATGGCCGCGGCCTGCTCGGCCTGCACCCCGATCACCTTCACCTCGGGACGCAGCGCCTTGGCCGCCACCCCGATGCCCGAGATCAGGCCACCGCCGCCGACACCGGCCACAATGGTCTTGACCTCCGGGCACTGTTCGAAGATCTCGCAGGCCACCGTCCCCTGCCCGGCGATGACGTCCGGGTGGTCGAAGGGGTGGATGAACACCGCGCCGGTGGCCTCGGAATGCTCCCGGGCCGCCGCCAGGCAGTCCTCAACGGTCGAGCCGACCAGCTCCACCCGGGCCCCGTAGCCCCGGGTCGCGGCCACCTTGGGCAGCGGCGCGCCCGAGGGCATGAACACCGTCGCCGCCGCGCCCAGTTCCGCGGCCGCCACCGCCACGCCCTGGGCGTGGTTACCGGCGCTGGCGGCCACCACGCCGCGAGCGCGTTCGGCCTTGGACAGCCTGCTGATGCGCACGTAGGCGCCGCGGACCTTGTAGGAACCGGCCCGTTGCAGGTTCTCGCACTTGAAGTACACCGGCCCCGGCACGCTGTCCATGCCGCGCGAGGGCTCCATGGGAGTCACGCGGGCGAAGCCCGACAGTGCCTTGCGGGCGGCGAAGACCTCGTCGACGGTGACAAGCGACGTCATGGACGTGATCATGCCATCGATGAACACGGTCTTCGCCGCCCGTGCGTGACTATCCCTCGAAGGGCTCCAGTTTCAGGACCTTGACCTTGAGTTCGGCACCCGAGGGGGCGGTGTAGGTGACCGTGTCGCCCTCGGCGTGGCCCAGGATCGCCGCGCCCAGCGCGGACTCCGGACTGTAGACGGTGAGGTCGGTGGTCGCGGAGATCTCACGCGATCCCAGCAGGAAGGTCTCGGTGTCCTCGGGGTCGTCGTCGAAGGCGATCGTGACAACACTTCCCGGCGTGACGCCCTTGACGTCCACGGGTGCCTCGCCGACCTGAGCCTTGCGCAGGAAGTCCTCGAGGTAGCGGATGCGGGACTCGATCTTGCCTTGTTCATCCTTGGCGGCGTGGTAGCCGCCGTTCTCGCGCAGGTCACCCTCCTCCCGGCGCGCGTTGATCTCGGCGGCCATGGCGGGCCGGTTGGCGATGTGCTCGTCGAGTTCGGCCTTGAGCCGGTCGTAGGCCTCCTGGGAGAGCCACGCGCCTGTGGAGCTGTTGTCGGTCATGGACACGGTCGCATCCTCCGGACGATAGGTAGATGGATATGGATATGGAGCTTTGATGAATGTCGCGACGAAGTGCTGATTTATGGAGTGGGTGGTCTCGATGCCCGGTCGTCGACCAAACCCCTAGAGTACCGGCACAGCGCCGCTCGACTCAACGAGCCGGATAACACCGCAGTACTTCGCCGGTGACCGGCTTGGCGCTGGTTTCCAAGGTGTATTCGACTCTGACCTCGGATTTCGCTGCCGGAATCTCCGCCTCGGCCTGGCCGACGTCCGCCCCGTCGGCGGATCTGGCCCGAATCTGGCAGATGGCGGCCTGCCCCTCGGGTTTGAACACCTCGAAGGTGATCGACACCGAGGATTCCGCGGTGTCGAAGCCGACCACCTGGTGGCTGAAGTCCGTGCCGCCGTATTGGTTGTACATCGACAGCGACACGAACAGGCCGCCCGCGACGAACACGGAGCCGATCGCGGCCAGCACCCATTTCTGCGCCTTGCGGCCTTCTCGCCGACGCCCGTAGCGACCGGGCGGAAAACGCACGGCAGTGGTGCGTGTCTCGTCCATGTTCGTCGCCTTTTCTCGTGGGTCGTCGTACCGTAATTCGCGGTGATTCGACCGGCAAAGCCGGAAGAATCGATTGTGGCAGACGGTTGGTAACGGCAGCCGCGTCGGCCCGAGTCGGTCGGACGCGAGCGCAAGACGAACCAGCTTACAGCAAAGGCGAGAATGGTGACTGAGAAACTGCGGTTGATGGCTGTCCACGCGCACCCGGACGACGAGTCGAGCAAGGGGGCCGCGACCATGGCCCGCTATGTGGCAGAGGGCGTCGATGTGCTCGTGGCGACCTGTACCGGAGGCGAGCGGGGCAGCGTGCTCAACTCGAAGATGGATCGACCCGAGGTGTGGCGCGACATCACCGGCATCCGTGCCAAGGAGATGGAACGCGCCCGCGAGATCCTGGGTGTCAAGCAGGCCTGGCTGGGTTTCGTCGACTCCGGGTTGCCCGAGGGCTGGCTGCCGGACTCCGGCATCGACCTGCCGGAGGACTGCTTCTACCTGGAACCGCTGGAGGTGGCCTCCGCGCCGCTGGTGCGACTGATCCGGGAGTTCAAGCCGCACGTGGTCATCACCTATGACGAGGACGGCGGTTACCCGCACCCGGACCACATCAAGACCCACGTGATCAGCATGGAGGCTTTTGACGCGGCCGGAGATCCCGAGCGCTACAAGGAGTTCGGCGAGCCCTGGCAGCCGTCCAAACTGTACTACCACATGTCGTTCGGCCGGGCCCGGCTGACCGCGCTGCACGAGGCGGTGCTGGCCGAGGGCCTGGAGTCGCCCTACGGCGAATGGCTGGAGAGCCGCGACTGGACCGACGACAAGGGCGAGCGTGTGACCACCAAAGTGGAGTGCGCGTCCTATTTCCCGGTGCGGGACGAGGCCCTCAAGGCCCACGCCACCCAGGTCGACCCGGAGGGCTTCTGGTTCCGGGTTCCCATGGAGATCCAGCAGAAGGCGTGGCCGACCGAGGACTACGAGCTGGTCAAGTCGCACGTGGCCACGACCAAGCCCGAGGACGACCTGTTCGCCGGACTTCGCTAAAGCTTTACCGCGTCCCGGCTAGTTGTGGCTGGGGTCCGCGGGGTAGTGCGCCACGGCGGCCAGCAGGCCGCCCTGGCGTCGCCACACCATGGCCCACAGGTCTTCCGGTCGGGAACCGAAGGGGTCGCCGGGCAGGGAGTCGAAGACCATCCAGGCTCCGTCCTTGAGCTCGTCGTCGAGCTGTCCGGCACCCCAGCTGGAGTAACCGGCGAACACCCGCATGCCCTCCAGCCGGTCGGCCAGCGGCTCGGGGTCGACCGACAGGTCCAAAGTGCCCAGACGTCCGGCGAAGGGCTTGAAACAGGACGGTTCGCCGACGCCGCTGCGCATCCAGCCCAGCGCGATGGCCGCCTCGGGCTGCACCGGACCGCCCTCGAACAGCACCGCGGGTTCGCGGGCCAGCTCGCTCCAGTCGCCGAGCACCTCGGCGACCGGGACCTCGGTGGCCCGGTTGAGCACGACGCCCAGAGCGCCCGCCGACTCGTGGCTGACCAGCAGCACGACGGTGCGCTCGAAGTTCGGATCCTGGAGAGCTGGGGTGGCCACGAGGAGCCGCCCGACCAGTGACCCGGCCTGGTTCTCTACCGTTCCCGGTTCTTGTGGTATCACGGGTCGGCCCTCCTGCTAGTCCGCATTGGGATGCGCTGCCTTTCCTACCTCGCACGCTATCGGCCTTTGCGGGACAATGCAAACAGCGCGACGAACTTTACCGACGAATTGCCGCTTTCGCGTCGGCAATCCGACAACCGGCGTCCGCATCCGGCCCCCGGCCTGCGCCCTAGGCCAGCGGAAGCCTGACGTCGAAGCGGCAGCCGCCCGCGACATTGCTCACCGCTATCCGGCCGTTGTGGGCGGACACGAGTCCGTGCACGATGGCCAGTCCCAGCCCGGCGCCGGTGTCGCCGCGACGCGGATCACCGTCGGGAGTGCGGGCCGCCTCGCCCCGAAACGCCACGTCGAAGACCCTCGGCAGATCGTCGGCCGGGATCCCGCCGCAGCTGTCGGCCACCGACACGAGTCCGTATCCGGCGGCCGCGCCACTGTACACCGTCACGGTTCCACCCGAAGGGGTGAACCGGATCGCGTTGCGCAGCAGGTTCTCCATGATGCGCAGCAGTTCGGGGTGGCTGCCGGTCACGATCACGCCGCCGGGTTCCTCGTGTCGCAGTTGGACGCCGTAGCGGTGCGACAGTGGCTGGACGGCGGCCATCGCCTCGGCGGTGACCTCCGGCAGCGACACCGGCCGCAGCTGCGGCCGTACCGCCCCGGCGTTGATACGGGACAGTTCGAACAGGTCGTCGACGAGCCGCGACATCCGCATCGTCTCGTCGCGGATCCGGCGGTGGTACTCGGCCACGCCCGCCTCGTCGCGGACCACGCCGTCGTCGAGGGCCTCGGTCAACGCCCGCAGACCCGCCAGCGGGGTGCGCAGGTCGTGGCTGACCCAGGCCACCAGTTCGCGGCGTCGCGCCTCCAGCTGCCGTTCCCGGGCCCGCAGTTCCTCCTGCCACATCGCCTCGGCGGTCATGCGGCGTCCCAGCCACACCGCGATCGCCAGGCCGACGGTTCCCGACACACCGACCAGGATGAGGACGACATTGAGGTCGTGGGTGTTGAGGAACATCTCCACCGAAGCGCCCACGATCGCCGCCAGCAGCGCCAGCACGGTGATGACGAGCAGGGCGCTGACCATGACCGTCACCGATCTGCCGCGCAGCCGCCGCAGTACCAGCGCGCCGGGCACCGCCACGGCGACCGCGCAGATCACCGCGATGCCCAGCAGTATCAGCATGTCCTTCATGACGTGGCCTCGAAGCGGTAGCCGACGCCCCACACCGTCACGAGCCGTTTGGGCTGCGCGGGCGCGTCCTCGATCTTCTCGCGCAGCCGTCTGACGTGGACGGTGACGGTGGACTGGTCGCCGAAGGTCCAGTCCCACACCCGTTCCAGCAGTTCTGCCCGCGAGAACACCTGACCGGGGTGCCGCAGCAGGAACTCCAGCAGGTCGAACTCCCGCACGGTGAGGTTCAGTTTCGTGCCGCGCAGCGTCGCGACCCGGGAGCCGGGGTCGAGGATCAGTTCGCCGTCGGTCAGCTGCTCCCCCGGCCGCTCCGCCGCCTCGGTGCGGACCGCGCGGCGCAGCACCGCCGCCACCCGCAGCACCAGTTCGCGCGGCGAGAACGGCTTGGACAGGTAGTCGTCGGCGCCGACGCTCAGTCCGGCGATGCGGTCGGACTCGTCGCCCAGCGCGGTCAGCATGATGACCGGCACCTCGGACTCGATGCGCAGTGCCCGGCACACCTCGATGCCCGGCAGTTTGGGCAGCATCAGGTCGAGCACGACCAGATCGGGCCGCCCGGACCGGTACTCGGCCAGCCCGGACAGCCCGTCGGCGGCGAGGGTCACCCGGTACCCCTCCCGCTCCAGATAGCGACGCACCACATCAGACACGTTGGGGTCGTCCTCGACGACGAGGATGTGAGCGATCTGTTGCGTCATGCGAAAACTCTAGCCACACCGTCTCGGGCGGGGGCTGTCGCTCACATTTCGCCGCCGATGTCGACGACGTATGCCTCGTGAAGCAGGTCGGATACCCGGCGGCGGTGCTGGCGCACCTCGTCGAGCAGCTGCCGCACACTCGCGGCCAGCGTGGCCGGTGACAGTTGGGAACCGATGGCCACCAGCGCGTCGGCGCGGGAGGCCAGCTGTTCTCGTTCGGCACCGATCCGCCGGATGGCGCGTGCCAGCCGGGGTGCGTCCCGGAAGAGCTCCTCGGCACCGGCAGCGTTGTAATTGTTGGGAGACAGGGCTTCTCGCAGTGCGGTAAGCCCTTCGCGGACGGCGTCTCGCCAGCGCCGCTCCGCGGGTCTTGTACGGATGTCCACCTCGAGTTTCGCGATGGCGACACCACAGCGATCAAAGGGAAGCGCGGTAATAGACATGGCCCAGCCCTCCTTATGCGCGCGCGAGAGCTTCCAATGATCTTCCCCGATACGGAGGGTGTTTGTCCAGAGCCTGAATGAGGTTCCTATGCCTCTTGACACGCGTTGACGAGTCGTTGACACTTCCGGAGGCTCGACCGGTAGGGTCGGGTGCGAAAACTGATCTTGGTGTGCCGGGAAGTCTGGTCGGCGACGCAACCGCCCCCTGCCCGACAGGAGCCGCCCGCTGTGACTTGGCAAGCCTGGGCCGCCATCGCCGTGTTCTCCGGCGCCTACGTCCTCATCGCGACCGAGAAGATCAACAAGGTGACCGCCGCACTGGGCGGCGCCGTCCTGATGTTCCTCATCGGCGCCTCCACCGCCGACACCGCGTTCTTCGAGCAGAAGACCGGCATCGAGTGGAACGTCATCTTCCTGCTGTTGGGCATGATGCTGATCGTGGCGGTGCTCAAGCGCACCGGTGTGTTCGAGTTCCTGGCGATCTGGTCGGCGAAACGGGCCAAGGGCAGGCCGTTCAAGGTGATGGTGATCCTGGTGCTCGTCACCGCGATCGCCTCGGCCGCGCTGGACAACGTCACCACGGTGCTGCTGATCGCGCCGGTGACGTTCCTGGTGTGCGAGCGGCTGAACCTGCCGGTGGTGCCGTTCATCATCGCCGAGGTGATGGCCTCCAACATCGGCGGCACCGCGACGCTGATCGGCGACCCGCCCAACATCATCATCGCCGCGCAGGGCGAGCTGAGCTTCAACGACTTCCTGATCCACATGGCGCCGCTGGTGGTGCTGCTGATCGTGGTGTTCGTCGGGCTGTGCTGGCTGATGTTCCGCAAGAAGTTCCGCTACGACCCCGAGCGGGTCGCCTCGATCATGGCGCTGCGGGAACGCGACGCCATCAAGGACCCGCTGCTGCTGATCGTGTCGCTGACGATCCTGGGCCTGGTGCTGGCCGCGTTCACACTGCACACCGTCCTGCACGTCGAGGCCTCGGTGGTCGCGATGATCGGCGGGCTGACGATCTTCGCCGCCGCGCAGGTCATCGCCTCACCGGTGGTGATGCGGCACCGGCACTCGAACCTGTCGCCGAACCGGCTGTCGGGCCAGTCGGTGTTCAAGGACGTCGAGTGGGAGACGCTGGCGTTCTTCGCCGGGCTGTTCATCATGGTGGGCTCGCTGGTGCACACCGGGGTCATCGGCACGGTCGCCTCGGCGGCCTCCGACGCGATGGGCGACAACCTGCTGGGCGCCTCGATGGTGCTGTTGTGGGCCTCGGCGGTGCTGTCGGCGATCGTCGACAACATCCCGTACGTGGCGACTATGGCCCCGATCGTCGACCAGCTCGTCAACGACGCGGGGAACACCTCCCAGTCGCACGTGCTGTGGTGGGCGCTGGCCTTCGGCGCCGACCTGGGCGGCAACGCCACCGCTATCGGCGCCTCGGCCAACGTGGTGGCGCTGGGCATCGCCGCCCGGGCCGGGCACAAGATCTCGTTCTGGGAGTTCACGAAGTACGGGCTCGTCGTCACCTTGGTGACGATTTCGATCGTCACCCCCTACCTGTGGCTACGGTATTTCGTGTGGGCCTGATCGGCACTCGCGGCACGGATTGGTGATGATCCGGACGCGGCGAACGCGTTTCCTTGGGTCAACGAACAACCCCTTCGATGCCCCAGGGAGTCGGCACCATGTCCTATCCGCCGCAGTACGGCCATCCACAGCGACCACAGGGTTATCCACAGCCGCCACAGGGTTATCCACAACAGCAGTACGGCTACCAGTACCCGCCGCAACAGCAGCGCCCGGGTTACGCCCCGCCGCCGCAGTTCCAGCAGCGGCCCCCGGCGTACCAGCCGCCCGCGTACCAGCCGGCGCCCAAGCGCCGCAAGAACATCAGCTGGCTGGGGCTGGTCCTGGTGGTCGTCTTGGGCGGCGGTTTCTTCGCGGTCCAGATGACGAAGTCGGAGCCGAACGTCGGCCAGTGCCTGGCCAGCATGGACGACCGGTTCATCGGTGGTCTGGAGATCGTGCCGTGCGACGGCGCCAGCGCCAAGTTCGAGGTCGTCAACAAGCAGTCCGGCCGGGGCAACCCCTCGGTGTGCCTGGACCACCCGGACGGTGAGAGCTTCTCCGAGCGGGGACGGCGGGGCAAGATCTACTGGGAGATCTGCGCGGTGCCGGTGAAGTAGCGCGACGGCCGACGATGAGGACGCGAGCGTCTCAGGCGTCGCCGCCCTGCTTGTTGTCGGCGGTCAGCGGCTCGTCGAGGCTCTCGTCCACGGTGTCGCGGGCGTCGACGGCCTCGGGCTCGTACATCTCCTCACAGATCTGGAGGTAGAGCTCGTTGGGGTCGGGCAGGTGCTTGACCTCGCGCAACGCCTGGTCCTGACCGGCCGACTCCATCACGAAGCTGCCGTAGTTCATCATCCGGCCCAGCGGCGACTGCTCGTACTTCATGTCGGTGACCCGCAGCAGCGGCATCATCGCGACCTTGCGGGTGATGATCCCGTTGATGACCATGACCCGCTTGTTGGTCAGGATGAAGCGGTCGAAGTACCAGTCGAAGACCCGCCAGGCACCCCACAGCAGGATGCACAGGTAGACGACGATGACGCCGGTGACGAGGGTGGAGTTGCCGCCCTTGCCGAACACGCCGGTGATGTAGCCGCCCACGAAGGTGGCCAGTACGCCGATCACGATGACCGGCATCAGGTGGATCCAGTGGCGGCGCCATTCGCCGCGGTATTTCTCGGTGGGGAACAGGTAGCGCGCCGCCAGCGGCGACGGGACGTCCGGCACCGGCATGTCGCTGGGGCCCAAGGGCATGCCCGACGCGTCGAAGCGGAAACCCTTCAGGTCGTCCTCGGCGATGTCGGGAGCGGCGCCTTCGGAGGGACGTCGTTGACTGGGAGGATCGAGCGGCTCGGTGACCCGGCCTTCGGCGTACTCAGCCGGACCACCGTCGCCCGCATGCTTACCGTCGTTCATCGATCGCTACACGAGACCGGCGATGAACGTGGCGAAACCTTCTCCGATCGCGCCAATGGTCCCGGCAATGTTGCCGACAACATTGCCAGCATCGTCAGGTCTGAACGCGACGAAGAAGACCAGGAATGCAACCCCGGCCCACATCAGAATCTTTTTCATGTCGGGCGAACCCCCTCCCACTGCGTCTCAAGCGAACCACAGTTGGTCTTCGGCGGAGCGTGCCGAAAGCCACTCGGATTCTCGGACACCACAGAGCGTACAGCTTCAAGTGCGCTGGTGCACGTGTTGTCACTCGTAAAGTCAACTGCCACGGCATCCCTTTCCGATGGGTTCTGCCGCCTCAAGCCTAGCCTCCTTTTGCCTCAAGCGCATCTCCGAGTCTCCCCCGCCCCAGGTAGGGACCAGCTTGGACACATTCATAGTCGCAAGTACGACACTCCGGAACCCCTCGAAAGGGCCAGAACACTGTGTCAAATTTCTGTCACTTTAAGTTACTTTCGCTGAATTAGCGTGGAATGACGGCGTGGTCGCGGATCCAGGCGTGCATGGCGATGCCGCTGGCGACCCCGGCGTTGATGGAGCGGGTCGAACCGAACTGGGCGATCGAGCAGACCAGTCGGCTGGCGTCCCGGGCCGCCCGCGACAGGCCCGGCCCCTCCTGCCCGAAGAACAGTACGCAGGCGCTGGGCAGCGTGGTGGTCTCCAGCGGCACGCTGCCGGGCAGGTTGTCGATGCCGATGATGGGCAGTTCGTGCCGCTGGGCCCAGTCGACGAAGCCGTCGATGGTGTCGTGGTGGTGGACGTGCTGGTAGCGGTCGGTGACCATGGCCCCGCGCCGGTTCCAGCGCCGTTTTCCTACTATGTGGACGGCCTTGGCGGCGAAGGCGTTGGCGTTGCGCACCACCGTGCCGATGTTGAAGTCGTGCTGCCAGTTCTCGATCGCGACGTGGAAGTCGTGCCGGTGTTCGTCCAGGTCGGCGACGATGGCCTCCCGGCGCCAGTACCGGTAGCGGTCGACGACGTTGCGGCGGTCGCCCTCGGCGAGCAGTTCGGGATCGTATCGATCGTCCTCGGGCCAGGGCCCCGACCACGGGCCGACGCCGACCTCGTCGCTGTCGTTCACGCGGGAACAGTACCCGTCCGGACCGGGGCGGCCGGCGCCAGCGCGGGGCAGGTCGCGCCCGTCGGGGCCGGGCGAAGCCTCAGCCGCGGGGCAGGCTGCACGCGGCGGTGCCGCCGGGCATCCGGTGCCGGTTGCGCGCCACCCAGCGGTACCCCGGCCAGGCCAGCCAGCGCACCGGCGGGAAGCTCAGCACCAGGCCCGCCAGCTTCCACGCGCCCAGGTGGCCGGTGGAGGCGCGCAGCAGCCGCGCGATCGCGTCCGGCCCCGCCTTGGGCTCGGCTCCCGGCCGCGCCCACTGAACGGCGGTGTCACACTCGGCGGCGGTCAGGCCCAGCGCGTCGAGATCGGCCGCCTGCCACGGCAGGATCGGCACCTCGGTGGCGGCATGGCGCCGGTAGAACTCCACGCAGCGGGTGCAGAACGCGCAATCGCCGTCGTACAGGAAAACCGGCTCGGCCATACCTCAACGCTAACGCCCGAACGCCCGCCCCACCATCGACGACGAGAACCTGTCCGGTGATGTAGCCCGCTGACGGGGAGCACAGGAACGCGATCGCGGCGGCGGCCTCATCGGGGGTGCCGGGGCGCCCGATGGGCATGTCGAGGCCGCGTTGCAGTTCGGGGACGGTGGAGGAACCGGTGCGGATCAGGCCGGGGGCGACGGCGTTGACGGTGACCCCGTCGGCGACGAGTTCCATGGACAGCGCCCGGGTCAGGCCGGTGACCCCGGCCTTGGCGGCGGCGTACGCGGCCTCGGCGGGCACCCCGTTGACGACCCCGGCGGTGGCGGCCACGTTGACGACCCGGCCCCAACCCCGCTCGGCCATGCCCTGCACGAAGGCCCGGCTGACCAGGAAGGTGGTGGCCAGGTTGCGTTCCAGCTCGTTCTGCCACTCCGCGTACGTCAACTGCGCCACCGGACGCAGCACCGCCGGGTCGGTCTTGGAGTTCAGCCCCGCGTTGTTGACCAGAACGTCGACCTCCCCGATCTGGTCGGCCACGGCGTCGGCGAGCCCGGCCACCTCCGCGTCCTCGGTCAGGTCGACGACGAAACCGGTGCCGCCCACCTCGGAGGCGCGCTCGTGGATGCGCTTGGTGGTCGACACCAGGATCACCTCGGCACCGGCGGCCCGCAGCCGTTTGGCGACCGCGAATCCGATGCCGTCGGGGCTGCCGGCGCCGGTCACCAACGCGATCCTACCTTCTAGACTGTCCACATTGCCCTCCTGAATCCGTGTTCGGGAACTCTCAATCCGGTGAGCCATGGAGCCCTCACGCCCCGATCTTCGCATGGATACACCGACGGGTGAGCGCCCCCGGGTGCGAACATGACACCATCGGGGTGTGACCGAAGACAGCGCTTTCGCCGCCGCGGTGCCCACGGTGGCCGCCGAGGCGGTGCGACACGCTCTCCTCGGCGAGAACCTCGACACCGACGCCCTCCTGGCCCGGCTCACCGGCACCGACGAACCGCTGGCCGAAGCACTGCGCCGCGAGGGCGCGTCCTTTGTCACCCTGCAACGCGACGGCAAACTTCGCGGCTGCATCGGCACCCTCATCGCCCACCGCCGCCTGCTCGACGACGTGGCCCACAACGCGCGCAAGGCCATGAACGACCCCCGAATGCCCGCTGTAGACCGTCGCGAATGGCCCCAGCTCTCCATCTCGGTCTCGGTGCTGTCGCCCCCCACCCCCCTCCCGATCACCGACCGCGCCGACCTGGAAGCCGCCCTGCGCCCCGGCGTCGACGGCCTCACCCTCCGCGAAGGCGGCCGCCGGGCGACATTCCTGCCCTCGGTCTGGGAATCTCTCCCCAAACCCGCCGACTTCGTCGCGGCCCTGCTTCGCAAGGGCGGCTGGGACTCCGACTGGCCCCAAGCCATGACCGCCGAAACCTACGGCACCGACTACTACACGTCCGCGCCCCCGAGGCCGCCGCTGGAGGAGACATGACCGACGAGGTGACCCCGAACCCGGCGCCGCACCCGCTGACGACCGAGGCGGCCAAGAAAGCCCAGATCGCGTGGATCGGCGTCGGCTCCGCCCCTGCGGCCTGCCTGTGGTGCCTGTGGATCGACGACGCGCTCCACCTGGTCTGCGGCCCCGGCGAACAACCCGACCCGGGCCTGGACACCGCCGACGAATGCCACGTCACCCTACGCGGCGACCACAATGGACGTATCGTCGACTTCACGGCCACGGTCGCCCGGCTCGACCCCGCCGACGACTCCTGGTCCGAGACCGCCACCGCCCTGGCCGCCAAACGCCTCAACGCCACCGACGGCGACACCGTGGAACGCTGGCGCACCGAATGCGCCCTCTACCGCCTCGCCCCGAAACCCGACGAGGCACCGCTGTCGGGCGCCGCGCTGCCGTCGGCCAGCCTGGCCGCGACCGTCGTCCCCAGCCCCGCGGCCCGCCCGACCCGCAAACCATTCCGGCTGCACCGGGTCAAGCGGCGTAAGCGTTAGCGCGGCCTATTCGGCCAGCGAGTCGATGAGCTCGCGCGCGCCTTGGCGCAGCAGGGCTTCGGCGACGCTGGTGCCCAGCGCTGTGGCGTCGGCGCCGGATTCGCGGGCTTCCAGGACGGTCGAACCGTCGAGCGACATGACCCGGCCGTGGAGGCTCAGTACGCCCTCCGACTCCTGGATCGCGTAGCCCGCGATCGGGGAGTGGCAGTGGCCGTTGAGGGCTCGCAGCATGGAGCGTTCGGCTTCGGTGCGCCAGGAGGTCATCGGGTCGTCCAGCCTGGCCACCAGGTCGCGGACCGGGGTGTCGTCGGTGCGGCATTGCAGCGCCAGGGTGCCCGAGCCGATGGCGGGGACCATGGTGTCGACGTCGAGGATCTCGGTGATGCGATCGGTGAGGGCGAGACGTTCCAGACCCGAGACCGCCAGAAGTAGAGCGTCGAAGTCGCCCGCGTCGAGCTTGGCCAGGCGGGTGTTGGCGTTGCCCCGGATCGGGAGCGGGCTCAGGCGGGGCCAGTGCAGGGCGAGTTGGGCGGCGCGGCGCGGGGAGGAGGTGCCGATGCGGGAGCCGTCGGGCAGGTCCGACAGGCTCAGGCCGCCCGGGTGGACCAGGGCGTCGCGGACGTCGTCGCGTTCCAGGTGGGCGGCGATGACGGTGCCCTCGGGGAGGTCGCGGTCGCCGGGGATGTCCTTGACACAGTGGACGCAGAGGTCGCAGGTTCCCTCCACAAGGGCCGCGTCGACCTCTTTGGTGAACGCGCCCTTGCCGCCCAGCTGGGACAGCGGTCCCATCCACTTGTCGCCCGAGGTCGTGAACGGGACGATCTCCACCGCCACGTCCGGATCGAGGGCCGTCAGGGCGGCCGAGACCCGATCGGCCTGGGCCAGCGCCATGGGCGAGGAACGGGTACCTATGCGTACTTTCACCGACACGACCGCCAGCCTAAGCCCATGCCACCGGTCACTTGTCGCGGCGTCGCGACGACGGTGGTCCGGTGGCGCAAATGCGACCGGTGAGCATTCGCACAATCACTGGCCGCTCCGATTCGGGAAATGCAGGCTGGGTAGCCACGCGGAGACGCCAGACAGGGGGAGTGTCTACAGTGTCGGAAAACGGCCGGCAGCCGGAAGACAAGTCCATAAGGGAATCGGCTGGCGACAAGGACGACACCAACCGGATCAACGCGCTTCAGATCGTCGCCGCCACCTGTGCCGCCTCGACGGCGGCAGTGGTGGCCAACGCGCTGGGCATCTCCGGGACCGTCGTCGGTGTCGCCGTGTTCAGTGTCGTCTCCTCCGTCGCCACCGTGCTGTACCTGAAGTCGATGCACCACACCAAGGAGAAGCTCGACAAGGTCCGCAGCCGCACCGGCGCCCAGACCGCGGTGCGCGAGCCCGCACCCGAAACCGGGGCCGTGACGAAGACCGGTCCCGCGGCGACGGCGCGGGGTACCGCCGCCGTTCCCACCGCGACGGTGGCCGCCGAGTCGAGCCCGTCGGCGTCGGCGCGCGCCAGGACGTTCCTCAAACGCAACTGGCGGCCGCTGGCGGTGTCGAGCCTGATCGTGTTCGTGCTGAGCGTCGGTCTGCTGACCGGGTTGGCGCTGGTGTCGGGGCAGCCCGCGACCACCTACTACGGCGCGCATCCGCACGAGTCCTCCAGTTCCGAGCAGCACTCGCCGTCGGGCGGTTCGGACCAGGACGGCTCCGGGGAGTCCGAATCCTCCGGGGAGGAGACGCCCTCGGGCGAGGAGACGCCGTCGACGGAACCGGACGGGCCGACGACGTCCGAAGCACCCTCCGAGGAACCCGAACCGTCCACTCAAGACTCCGGTGGTTCGGAATCCGGGGACAGTGACCGCGATCTCAAGGCGACGCCCTCCCCCGGCGACAACGACGCGTCGGATCGGTGAGCCCGGGACCGGCACGTACGATGGGAACCATGTCAGCCCCCGCCACCACTGTTGAGCAGGCCATTCACACCGCGCTGGCCACGGTGCAGGACCCGGAGATCCGCAAGCCCATCACCGAGCTGGGCATGGTCGAGTCCGTGACCGTCGACGGCAGCCACGCCGCACTGCGCATCCTGCTGACCATCGCGGGCTGTCCGCTCAAGGACAAGCTGCGCAGCGACATCACCGCCGCGACGACGAGCGTGGCCGGGATCGAGTCGGTGTCGATCGACTTCGGCGCCATGACCGACGCCCAGCGCAAGGACCTTCAGACCAAGCTGCGCGGCGACTCCGGCGGCGGGGATCCGGTGATCCCGTTCAGCCAGCCCGGTTCCCGCACCCGCGTGTTCGCGGTCGCGTCCGGCAAGGGCGGCGTCGGCAAGTCCAGCGTCACCGTGAACCTGGCCGCCGCGCTGTCGTCCCGAGGGCTGTCGGTGGGCGTCGTGGACGCCGACATCTACGGCCACTCGGTGCCCCGGATGCTGGGTGCCGCCGACGCCCGGCCCACCCCGGTGGAGTCGATGATCATGCCGCCGCAGGCCAACGGCGTCAAGCTGATCTCGATCGGCATGTTCACCAAGGGCAACGCCGCCGTGGTGTGGCGCGGCCCGATGCTGCACCGGGCGCTGCAACAGTTCCTCGCCGACGTCTACTGGGGCGAGCTGGACGTGCTGCTGCTCGACCTGCCGCCCGGAACCGGTGACATCGCGATCTCGGTGGCGCAGCTGCTGCCGGGCGCGGAACTGCTGGTCGTGACGACCCCGCAGGCGGCGGCCGCCGAGGTCGCCGAACGCGCCGGTGCCATCGCGATGCAGACCCACCAGCGGCTGACCGGCGTCGTGGAGAACATGTCCTGGCTGGAGACGCCCGACGGCTCCCGGATGGAGATCTTCGGTTCCGGTGGCGGCGAAGCGGTGTCGGAGGCGCTGACCAAGCGCATGGGCGCCGACGTTCCGCTGCTCGGCCAGGTTCCGTTGGAGCCGCAGCTGCGCGAGGCCGGGGACGCCGGAGTGCCGCTGGTGCTGAGCCAGCCCGATTCGGCGGCGGCCAAGGCGCTGTTCGGCATCGCCGACCGGCTCGCGGTCCGTCGCGAGAGCCTCGCGGGCAAGCCGCTGGGTCTGGCGCCGAAACGCTGACCGTCTAGGCGTTCCGGGTCGCCGCGAGGTCCACGATCGCCTCGACGGCGATGCCCCACACCGCTTCCGGCAGTTCCTGGTGACCGACCCCGTCCATGGGGACGAGCCGCGCGTTCGGGATCAACGCGGCCAGCGCCTCGGCGTGGGGATACGGGAACAGCGGGTCCTCGGTGCCGTGCAGCACGAGGGTCGGAACCGTGATCTGGCTCGAATCCGGTTCGCCGTCACCGCTGCTCGGGTCGTTGAGCACCACCCAGTGGTTGAGCGTGCAGGCGGCCATGTCGGTGGTGCGGTCGACGATGCGTTCGGCCAGTTCCCGCCACGCATCCTCGTCCATCGTCACCGAACCGTGGTACAGCCGCAGGTCGGCGAGCAGTCGCTCCACCACGGCCGCGCGGTCGGACCAGTCGGGCGGTGGCCCCGGATCGGCGAGCCAGCGTCCCAGTTCCGCCGACGGTCCCGGCAGCTGATAGCTGTGCGACCCCAGCGGCGACGAGCCGAGCAGGGTCAGCGTCGTGACCCGGTGGGGGTGCGAGACGGCGAGTTCCTGACCGATGCCGCTGCCCATGGACACGCCGACCAGTTCGGCGGCGGGGATGTCGAGCGCGTCGAGCAGGCCGAGCGCGTCGTTGGTCAGGTCCGCCGCGCGGTACGAGGGCTTGCCGGGCTCGAAGCTGGTCGCCTGTCCCGTGTCGCGGCTGTCGTACCGGATGACGTACCGATCCCGCGCCGCGAGGCGTTCGCAGAAGCCGGTGGGCCAGCTGTCCATCGGTGCCGCCGTCCCCATGATGAGCAGGACGGGCGGATCGTCGGGGTGGCCGAAGGTCTCGACGCACAGGTCGACGTCGTTGACATGAACGAGTTTGCGGGTGGAGTTCATACCGCCGACCCTAGAAGCAATCACCCATCATGAAAAGCGATTGATTCTGATCGGAATGATCGCTTTTGCTTATGCTGGTTTTCAGGTCGCGTCTGCGTCGTAGCTGTGCGCCTTGGACGACGACGGCGACTCGTCCTCGTCGTCGCGGTCCCGTCTGCTGCCGTTGGCGCGACCGGGTTTGGAGCGGATGGCGCTGGCGGTGTCGTCCAGTTCGTCCCGCAGCGGCTGGGTGTGCTTCTTGACGTCGTCGAGCGCCGACTTCAGCGGGTTCTTCAACGCCTCCTCGTCGGCGGCGGACAGGACGTGCTTGCGGATGAACGTCTTGGGGTGCAGGTCGGTGATGTCGATGTCGTGGCCGACCTCCTTGCTGATGTCGGCGGTGGCGTTGGACGCCATGCGCCGCAGCTTGCGGATGCCGTTGCCAACGCTCTTGAGCACCTTGGGCAGCCGTTCGGGCCCAATGATGAACAGCGCTACCAGCAGCAGCACCACGATCTCGAGGCCGCCGAGATTGTCAAGCATCACCAACTCCTAGGGGGTCGAGCAGCCAGCCTACGCCGGTTAATCGTCCTTCGCCGAACCCAGTTCAACGCTGGTCTCGGAGGACTTGCCGTCCCGCTCGTAGGTGAGATCCACCGAGTCGCCGGGAGCGTGTTTGAGGACCAGCGCCGCCAGTTGGACGTCGTCGGTGATGACCGTGTCGTTGAACTTCGTGATCACGTCGCCGTCCTTGATGCCCGCGTCGGCGGCCGGGGTCTTGGAGCCGACCGACTTCACCTCGGCGCCGGTCTCGCCGACCTTGGTGGCCTCCATCTCGGTGCCCAGCACCGGGCGGGTGGCCACGCCGTCGTCGATGAGTTCCTCGGCGACCCGGGCGGCCTGGTTGCTGGGGATCGCGAAGCCCAGCCCCATGCTCCCGGCCTCGCCCTTGTCGTTGGCGAAGGAGTAGATCGAGGTGTTGACGCCCACCAGCTGTCCCGAGGCGTCCAGCAGCGGGCCGCCGGAGTTGCCGGGGTTGATGGCCGCGTCGGTCTGGATACCGGCCATGACGGTGTTGGGTTCGGAGGAGCTCTCGCCCTCGCCGGACACGACCGGACGGTCCAGGGCGCTGACGATGCCGTCGGTGACGGTGCCCGACAGCCCCAACGGCGCGCCGATGGCGATCACCGGGTCGCCGACGGCCAGTTCCTCGGAGTTGGCGACCTTCAGCGCCTTCAGGTCGGTCTTGTCGACCTTGATGACGGCGATGTCGGTGCTCTTGGCGGCGCCGACCACCTCGCCCTTGGCCATGGTGCCGTCGCTGAACTGGATGGACATCTTGGTGCCCTCGCCCTCGGCCAGGGCCGCGACGTGCTGGTTGGTGACGATGTAGCCCTCCGGCGAGTACACCCAGCCGGTGCCGTTGCCGGTGCCCTCGTCGGATTCGGCCCAGATCGTGACGACGCTGGGCATGGCGTCCTTGATGGTGTCCTGGTACTCGCCCAGCGGCCGGTTGCCACCGGGAGAGTCGAAGCTTCCGTTGCCGGGTTCGGCGATCAGCAGGGTCGCGGCGGTGCTGAGCGCTCCGGCGAACACCGAGCACAGGACGGCGACCAGCACGATGGTGCCCAGTCCGGTCCGGGCCGGGGGTGGGGGCGGCAGCGGCGGTTCGGTGGGCGGCAGCATCGGCGGCGGGGTGTGTCGCACGACCGCGGTGGTGCTGGGGTCGCGCCACGGATCGGTGGCGGCACCCTGGGCCCACCAAGCGGAGGAGTCGGGCCGGTTCGCCGGTGCCGGGGTTGGCGAAGGCTGCGCTTGTCCGGGGCCCGGCGTTCGCCAGTCCGGCCGTGCTTCCCAGCCCGGGGGCTGCGCTCCGGGGGTCGGCACGGTGCCGTCAGCCATGGTGTCGTCCTTCCTGCCCGCCTCGATGGTGGGTGGCGGCGATCAACGCCGCGTGCCACCCGCCTCGATACTAGTCGGAACAGCCCTCGTCCTTACCGTGGAAAGGTCCCGGCCGCGGACGACTCCTCGCCCGCCACCGGGACCACAAGAGGGATGTGTTTCTATAGGACTTTCCGGTAAGCCGTTGAGATTCTTCAGCTCTTGAGACAGAGTTTCGGCTTCATCCGGGGTCATCTCGACCACCAGCCGGCCGCCGCCTTCGAGCGGGACCCGCATGACGATGCCGCGGCCCTCCTTGGTGACCTCCAGCGGACCGTCGCCTGTCCGCGGCTTCATGGCCGCCATGTGTTGACTCCCCTCGACTCGATGCCGCGGTGTCGCGGCGTTGTTGGGTGGGACATGATGTTGATCGTTCGGGTGTCGCGCCCAAACGCTCGACGAACAATCTTCCCTGATGACATCGGTGAACTCCAAACCGGCCCAGCCTGTTTGTGACGAAGACTTGAAAATATGTCGGGTTCTTGTCACACTCTCAGGCGGATTTCACCCACCATGCGTGAAGGACTCACTCAATGCACGCGCGTTCGGCGCTGTTCGACGTCTACGGCGATCACCTGCGCCAGTGGGGCCATCCGGTTCCGGTCGCGGCCCTCGTCGCGCTGCTCGAACCGCTGGGCGTCAACGCCCCGGCCGTGCGCACCGCGGTCTCCCGGATGGTGCGCCAGGGCTGGCTCGCCCCCGTCGACCTGGGCGGCCAGCGCGGCTACGCCCCCACCGACCGCGCCAAACGCCGCCTCGACGAGTCCGCGACGCGCATCTACCGCACCGAGACCCGCGAATGGGACGGCAGCCTGGACCTGGTGGTGTTCACCCCGCCCCGCCCCCGCCCGGAACGCGCCCGGCTGGTGGCGGCGCTGCGGTTCCACGGCTACGGCCCACTGACGTCGGGCACCTGGGTGTCGCCTTGGTGCCAGCCCGAGCTGCCGGAGGTCTTCACCGAGGCCGACGTCGAGTTCGAACGGTTCCGTTCGGTCCACAACGGCGACACCGTGGTCCTGACCCGCCGCGCCTGGAACCTGGACGAGCTGGCCGACCGGTACCGCGCGTTCACCGCCGAACTGGCGCCTATTGTGGAGGCCATCGACACCTCCACTCCCGACTCACGCGCGTACGCGGCCCGGATGCGGCTGCTGCACGCCTTCCGGGTCTTCCTGTTCTCCGACCCGGGCCTGCCCGCCGAACTGTGCCCTCCCCACTGGGCGGGCCACACCGCGGCGGCCTTCTTCGACACCCACGCGGCCCGGCTACGCCCGGCCGCCGACCGTTTCGTCTCGTCCCTGCTAACCACGTGAGGTCCACATGTCCGACGAAGTACTGAGCGAATCAGCCGACGGCGTCACCACGATCACCATCAACCGCCCCAAGGCCCTCAACGCGCTGAACGTCCCGGTCAAGGTGGCACTGCGCGAAGCCCTCGCCGCCGCCGAGGCCGACGCCTCCTGCCGGGCCGTCGTGGTGACCGGCGCGGGCGACCGCGGCTTCTGCGTCGGCCAGGACCTGCGCGAACACGCCGAGAACCTCGAAACCGGCCAGGGCCTGTCGACGGTCCGCGACCACTACAACCCGCTGGCCACCACCCTCTACGAGATGAACACCCCCGTCGTGGCCGCGATCCGCGGCACCGCGGCCGGAGCCGGTGCCTCGCTGGCCTTCCTGTCCGACTTCCGCATCGGCGGCCCGGGCACCAAGTTCTCGATGGCGTTCAGCGGCATCGGCCTAGCGGCCGACACCGGCGCCAGTTTCGCCCTCCCGCGCCTGATCGGCCGGGCCAAGGCGGCAGAACTGCTCATCCTCAACACCCCGGTCGACGCCACCGAATCCCTGCGGCTGGGCCTGCTCACCCAGGTCACCGAAACCGACGACGACGTCCTCCCCCGGGCCCAACAGCTCGCCGCCCACCTGGCGGCCGGTCCGACCGTCGCCTACGGCTGGATCAAACAACAGCTGCGCGTCGACGGCGGCTTCGCCGCCAGCCTCGAATGCGAAGCTCAGGCACAACAGGCCTGCGGCGAGACCTCCGACCACGCCAAGGCCACGGCGGATTTCGTCAACAAGCGCAAACCGACCTTCGAGGGCCGCTGACCGCCGTAAGGGAATTGTCGTCGGGCCCGGGCTAGCTCGACTCCGGACTCTGTTCCTCAATGCACAGAATCCGCTTCTTCGTGGTCTCGACCGCCGGGCCGGTGGGGTTCGGGCAGTCGTCCGGGACGTCGACCGCATCGGTCACCTCGACCAGGACGGACGCCTCGGAGTTCGGACCGTCCGAACAGTCAGCGGCCTCGTAGGCGAATCCGGTGGCAAGCATGCAGTCACCGGGGCCCGCGATTCCGTCATCTACAATAGACATTATCTTGACCCGGTCGATCTTCCAGTTGCCCGACTCGCGCTCCAACCGGTAGTCCCAGCGCATCTCAACCGGCTCGTCGTAGTTGGGCAGAACGAGGGTCTTGTCAACGGTGACCGTCGACTTCGAACCGCTCGTGGAATCCCCGCGGACCTCCCAGCGCATGGTGTCCTCGCCGAACCAGCGACGCATGGTTTCCATACCCTCGGAGTTCCCCTGGAACTTGGTCGCCTTGGTCGCGCTGTCACTCGTGAACTCACGCGCACCGGCGAAGTCCTCGTCCTGGGCATGGGTTATGTACTGCCCGACGACTTCCGACGGCGCGTCACCGGAGATGAAAAAGAAGTAGGCCGAACCGCCGAAGGCGAGTGCCAACACCACGCACAGCGGTACCAGGAACTTGAGCGGGCCGCGTGGACGTGGATCCGGTTGTGGCTGCTGCGGTGCCGCACCCATCATCGGCATTCCGGTGACCGGCTGGGCGCCGGTGACCGGCTGCGAATAGTACGAGGGCGAGTACTGGGGATACCCGCTCGGCCCCTGATCGGGATAGCCCCCGTGTGGACCGTGTTGAGACATCTGCTCTCCTCCACCACATTGCGCGTCGGCACAACGTAGCAACGGCGTGCAAATATCCCGCCCGGTCGCGATTTCGGGGCGTTCAGTCCTCTTCGGGGTCCAGGTCGGTCTCGGCTCCGGCGACGTAGGCCTTCATGTCGAGCTCATGGCCGCTGGGGGCGACGAAGGCGGGCAGTTCCTCGGGGCCGAGGGTGCGCACGTACTCCCAAAACTGGGCCACCGCCTCGCTGTACCCGCTCGCCTCGATGGGCAGCGCGACGCTCACCTGCCAGTCCCGGATCTCGTTCATGCGGACATCCCATCACGCGCGGCCACGTGGCAGTCGGCGAGGTGATCGTCCACCATGCCGACGGCTTGCATGAGGGCGTAAGCGGTGGTGGGGCCCACGAACCGGAAGCCGCGGCGTTTGAGTTCCTTCGCCATGGCCGTGGACTCGGGGGTGATGGCGGGTACCTCGGCGATCGTCCTCGGCCGGGGTTTCGGTTCCGGGGCGAAGGACCACAGCAGCGCGGACAGGTCGAGGTCGCTGGCGGCCCGGGCGTTGTTGATCGCGGCGTCGATCTTCTGCCGGTTGCGGACGATCGACGCGTCGGCCAGCAGCCGTTCCACGTCGGCCTCGGTGAACCTGGCTACCTTGTCGATCACGAATCCCGCGAACCCGGCCCGAAACGCCTCCCGTTTGCGAAGGATGGTCAACCAGGACAGTCCTGATTGGAACGCTTCCAGGCACAGCCGCTCGAACAGGGCGTCGTCGCCGCGAAGCTCACGGCCCCACTCGGTGTCGTGGTACTCGCGATAGATCTGGGGCTCGTCGCCCCAGGGGCAGCGCGCCAGTCCGTCGGCACCGGTGGCCGCGTCGGAGCTCATTCCTTGTCTTCCTTCGGCTCGGTCTCGTCCGTCGTCTCCCCGGCGTCCCCGGTGAGGTCCTCTTTGTCCGCCAGCGCGCGCTGCCGGGCGTCGCGCAGCGCGTCGGCCTCCTCGGTGCGGCCGTCCCGCAGCGCGGTCACCTCGGAGGCGAGCACCTTGATCAGTTCGTCCTTGAAGCCGACGTCGTAGGCGAGCCGGGCGAGCGCGTCGTCGACCTGGCCGGTCTGGTAACCGCGCAGTCCGGTGTCGAACTTCGCGGCCAGCACGTCCTGCTCCGACAGTGGCCGGTCGCTGGGCAGGTGCGCCGGGACGCCGTCGGTGGCGCTGACCAGACCCGGGTCGTTGCCGGTCACGAGCACGACGATGCCGAAGGCGATACCGCAAGACAGGGCCAGGGCGAGCACAACCAAGACGAACTCCATGCCCGGCATCCTCTCATTCCGTCGCGAACGCCGCCAAGACCGCGGCCAGTTGCCCCGGATCGTCTGCGGCGCACAGTTCCCGGCTCGCGTGCATCGACAGGATCGCCATTCCTATGTCGACTGTCGTGATTCCCAGCCGGGCGGCGGTGATGGGGCCGATGGTGGTGCCGCAGGGCAGCGCGTTGTTGTTGACGAAGGTCTGACTGGCGACTCCCGCCTTCGCGCAGGCGGCGGCGAAGATCGCCCGGCCGGGCCCGTCGGTGGCGTAACGCAGGTTCGCGTTGACCTTGATGACCGGCCCGCCGCCGGCGACCGGCATGTGCCCGGGTTCGTGCCGGTCGGCGTAGTTGGGGTGGACGGCGTGGGTGGTGTCGCTGGACATGACGACGCTGTCGGCGAAGGCCCGCGCGGTGTCCTGCAGGTCGGCGCCGCGGGCGTCGAGGATGCGCCGCAGGATCGTCTCCAGGAACGGTCCACCGGCGCCGCTGCGGGATTCGCTGCCGCATTCCTCGTGGTCGAAGGCCGCCAGCACGGCGATGTGGTCCCCCGGCTCCTCGGCGGCGGCGATCAGGGCCGCGGCCCCGGCGTGCACCGACGACAGGTTGTCCAGCCTCGGACAGGCCAGCAGTTCCCGCTCCCGGCCCAGGTAGGCCGGGGCCTGGGTGTCGTGCACGGCGAGGTCCCAGCCGGTGATCTCCTCGGCGTCCAGGCTCGCGCGATCGGCGAGGAAATCGATGAGTTCCCCCTCCTCCGGCTCGCCGAGGCCCCAGATCGGGGTCATGTGGCTCTGCGCGTCCAGGATCTGGCCCTCGTTGACCTTGCGGTCCAGGTGAATCGCGACCCGGGGCACCCGCAACAGCGGCTCGTTGACGGTCACCAGGTGCTGGGTGCCGTCCCGGGTGACCAGCCGCCCCGACACGCCCAGGTCGCGGTCGAGCCAGGTGTCGCGGGGCACGCCCCCGTACACCTCGACGGCGATCTGCCGCCAGCCCTCGGCGCCGGTGTCCGGGATCGGCTTCACCCGCAGGTGCGGCGAGTCGGTGTGGGCGCCCATGATCCGGAAACCCGTTGTGGCCGTAGCGGTCTCGGGCACGTACCACGCGATGACGGCCCCGTCCCGGATGACGTAGTGCCCGCCCGACGTGTCGTCCCACGCCTCGCTCTCGCTCAGCGCGGTGAACCCGGCGGCCGCCAGCATCTTCGCGGTCCGCGCGACGGCGTGGTACGACGTCGGCGATGCGGACACAAAGGACATCAACTCGTCGGTGTGCCGACGATCGAAAACTACGGACATTACCTACCCTCGCAAGACGGCATTGTCGGCCGCTTTCCGGCCTCGACAGCCGAGCCTACGCGCTCACCAGCGGTTACACAGTGGTGCTATTGGACGGATCACGTTTCCGAGAAGCTGATTCGGCGACCGTTCCCTAAAAGCCGATGTCGATGGACGTGCCTTCGGAATCGGTCCAGTCGAACTCTTCGTCCTTGTTCGCGTTCTGGATGACGTCGTCGCTGTAGTGCATCAGCCGTTCGCCGGTGTCCTTGTCGTAACGGCCGAGCACAGGCGGCAGAGCCTTCTTGGTGGGAGTCCAGATGGAGTCCTCGTCGACGAAGTCGTCGTCCTGGTCCTGGGTGTCGGCGGCGTCGTCCCAGCCACGCGGCATCTCCTCGCCGGGAGAACGGGCACCTGGTGCGGACATGACAGACCTCTGCGAACGATTTTGGTCGGGGGTACTGGCGGCCAGTCTACCTACGCGGCGATCGATGTCAAAGCCGTTCACTTCGCCGCCGCTGCCGCCGGAGGCCTCCTGTTAGCTTTGTCGAACTCGGCATTCGAAGCGGAAAGCGGTGTGACATGGGCGAGACCGAACAACCGAAGGTACTGGCGAGCACGCAGGTGGCGACCGGTCCGGCGCGAATCATCGCCGACCCGCACCGGGAGCTCGGCCGGTTCCTGGAGGTCGGCGGTTTCGCGCAGTCCTACGTGAAGCTGGACGAGCCGACGTTCCTGTGGGCGGACTATTCGATGTGGGTCGCCACGGTCATAGACACCGTCGGCGCGAAGGACGCACCGCTTCGGGTGCTGCACCTGGGCGGCGGCGGCATGACGCTGCCCCGCTACGTGCACGGCGTGCGGCCCAACGCGATCCAGACGGTCGTGGAGATGGACGGTCCACTCGTCGAGTTCGTCCGCGAGCACCTTCCGCTTCCCGAAGGCTCGCGCGTCGACATCGTGGTGGGCGACGCCGTCGAGGTGCTCGCCGGACTGCCCGATGCCGAGTTCGACATCGTCATCAGCGATGTCTACGCGGCCAACCAGACACCTCGTGGCACCGCCTGCCTCGAATACGCGCAGCAACTGTCGCGAGTGCTGCGCCCTGAGGGAACCTGTGTGGTCAATGTGCTGGATGTCGAGGGGCTCGTCATGACCCGCCTGCACGCCGCGGCCTTGAACACGGTGTTCGAGGATCTGTGCGTGGTCTCGGCTCACACCCCGAATGTGAAGCGCTTCCTGAACATCGTCATGGCGGCGACCAACTCCGCTTCCGGCCTGCCGTACCCGGCGATCAGCGACGCGGCCGTCCACCACGACACCGAGGTGGCGTTGATCCACGGCGACGACCTCGCACCCGTGATCGCGGGTGTCGAACCGCTGCGGGCCCAGGACTGACGCCGGGCCCACAGCCGGTCCGCTCGATCAGTCGTCCTCCGGCGGCAGCCAGGCGGTCTGCACCTTCTGGTTGCCGAACTTCCGGGTGATGAACCAGCCCCGGCCCGGTGGCATGGTCGACATCTTGATGTCGCCCAGCAGCTTTCCCTCGATCTTGGGACCCGAACCCTGGAACGCCGGGGAGGCGAGGTCCTTCAACGAGCCCAGCACCTTGCCGTACAGGTCGCGACCGGCACCACCACTGCGGCGGGTGACGATGAAGTGCATGCCGAGGTCGCGTGCCTGCGGCAGGATCTCGATCAGCGGCATCAGCGGATTGTTCATCCCCTGTCCCACCAGGTCGTAGTCGTCCACGATCATGAAGATCTCCGGCCCGGTCCACCATGACCGTTCCCGCAGCTGCTGCGGGGTGACGTTGTCCGGAGGCATTCGCTGCTTCGCCGCCGCCACCAACGACTTGACCAGATCCGTGGACTGGTCCGTGGTCGAACAGTGCTTGATGAGGTAGTTCTCGGGCACGGTGCCCAGCAGACTGCGCCGATAGTCGAACAGGACGAAGGTGGCCTGCTTGGAGGTGTTACGGGAGATGATCGTCTTGATGAGCTGGCGCAGGAACGCGCTCTTGCCGGTCTCCACATCGGAGATGAGCATGAAGTGCGGTTCGACGTCCAGTTCCAGGTAGACCGGCTTGAGGTTGGACTCCGCGATCCCGAAGGGGATCTTCCACTTCGTGGACTCGTCGTACCTGTCGAGCGGCAGGCTGTTGTAGGGCAGTTCCGCCGGCAGCAGTCGCACGGCCGGAACCGGCGGGCCCTGCCAGGCGTCCTTGATCTTCGACACCATGTCCTCGATGCCGTCGGCCAGAGCGCCACCGGCCTCGGGCTTGCCGTCCACCCGGGGCAACGCGGTCAGCATGTGCAGACTGTCGGCGGTGATGCCGCGACCCGGGCGATCGGCCGGGACGTTCTCGGCGACCCGGCGACCCGCGATGGAGTCGAAGGCGTCGGCGACCTTGAGCTCGACCTTGCTGCCGAAGACGTCCCGGATCGCGGGCCTGAAGTCACCCCATTTGGCGGCGGCGGCGATGACGTGCACCCCGAAGGAGAGGCCGCGCTGGGCGATCTGGGTGACGATCTGCTCGACTTCATCGAAGTCCTGGCGCAGCGACATCCACCCGTCCACGACCAGGAAGATGTCACCCCACGGGTCGTCGGTGATCCGGCCGTCGGCGCGCATCTTGCGGTAGGTGCTCATGGAGTCGATGCCCTTGGTGGCGAAGCGCTGTTCCCGGGCCTCCATGGCGTTGAACACCTCGGCCGCGGTACGACGCACCTCGTCCGCGTCCAGACGCTGGTACACCGCGCCGACATGCGGCAGGTCGCGGACCGTGGACAGCGCGCCACCACCCAGGTCGATGCAGTAGATCGCCGCCTCCGCGGGCGTGTGG
The DNA here is from genome assembly GCF_000024545.1 of Stackebrandtia nassauensis DSM 44728. Lineage (GTDB taxonomy): Bacteria > Actinomycetota > Actinomycetes > Mycobacteriales > Micromonosporaceae > Stackebrandtia > Stackebrandtia nassauensis. The sequence continues at coordinate 739,626 of NC_013947.1, read as the reverse complement.
GTCAAGGCGATCGACCCGATGATGGAGCGCAGGGCCGTCGACTTGCCGGACTGGGTGCCTCCCGCGACCGCGATGTGTCCGGCCGCGCCGGTCAGATTCAGCCAGTGGATGTCACGACGCTGCTCGAACGGCTTGTCCACCAGAGCGACCGGGATGTTGAGGCCACCGTGCAGGTCCTGGCGCGCGGTGTTGAGCCCGCGCTCCGGGGTCGTGGTGAGCTGAAGGAATTCGTCCAGAGTGGGGGGAACATCCAGCGGCGGCAGCCACACCTGGTGCGCCGGAGTGCCCTTGCCCTCCATCTTGGACACCAAGATGTCCAACAGGGATTCCCCGACCTTCTCGTCGTCGTCCTCGACGGTCTCGGTGACGCCGGGCTCGGGTTCGGGCTTGGGCGGAGGCGCGACGAAGGTCCCGGTGAACTCCCGCACCTGCGGGCCACCGGAAGCGGCGATGGCCTTCTCGGCGGCGCTGCGCTGGTACACGCCCGACACATAGGAAGCCCGGAACCGAATCAGCGGTTCGGTACCGAACCGCAGGTAACCGTGACCGGGAGCGCGGGGCAGTTCGTAGGCGTCGGAGACACCCAGCACGGTGCGCGACTCGATGGCGGAGAAGGTACGCAGACCGATCCGGTAGGACAGGTGGGTGTCCAGACCGCGCAGCTTGCCCTCCTCGAGCCGCTGCGAGGCCAGCAGCAGGTGCACGCCGAGCGATCGGCCGACACGTCCGATCTGGACGAACATGTCGATGAAGTCGGGTTTGGCGGTCAGCAGCTCGGAGAACTCGTCACAGATGATCAGCAGGCTGGGCATCGGCGGGATCGGGGCACCGGCGGCCCGGGCCTTCTCGTAGTCGCGCAGCGAGGCGAACTTGCCGTGCTTGCGCAGTTCCTCCTGGCGGCGGATCGTCTCACCCTCGATGGCGTCCTTCATGCGGTCGACGAGCACCAGCTCGTCGGACAGGTTCGTGATGACCGCCGAGGTGTGCGGCAGCTTGTCGAGCCGGGTGAAGGTCGCACCACCCTTGAAGTCGACGAGGACGAAGTTGAGGATCTCCGGCGAGTGCACGGCGGCCAGCGCCAGCACCAGGGTCCGCAGCGCCTCGGACTTACCGGAACCGGTGGCGCCGATCATGAGGCCGTGCGGGCCCATACCGTCCTGAGCGGACTCCTTGATGTCCAGGTCGACCGGGAGACCGTCGGGTCCGACACCGATCGGAATCCGCAGCCGGTCGCGGTTGGGGCGTGGCGCCCAAGCGCGATCCGGGTTGAAGTCATAGGGGTCACCGACATCCAGGAGGTCGGTGAACGTGAGGTTCGTGCCGGAGAAGCCGCTGTCGTCGTCACCGTCACCGGGGCCGGCCGCGGACTGACGCAGTGGCGCCAACCGACGGGCCAGCGCCTCGGCCTCCGGCTGCGACAGCGAGTCCGGTTTGCGGATGTCGTCGATCGCGTCGACCGTGCCCATCCGCAGGGTGCCGTCCTCACGGAACTGCAACATCAACAGACCGGGTTCGAGCTGACGCGGCGGCGGAGTGGTGAGATCCAGGATCGTGACACCCTCGACCCCGCCCTCGGTGGTGAGATGGTCGGCGCCCCGGGTGTCGCCGCCGTCCATGATGACGACCACGTGGTGGCCGTCCCAGGGGGTCGAGGCGGGGTTGAAGCGGGGACGGCCGGTGAGCACGTCGCCGAAGCGCTCCTCGATCTCGCGCAGGGAGTTGCCCATGAGCCGCACCTGACCGAGCGCGTCGGTGTCAGCGGGATGCAGCACGTGCGGCATCCACTTCATCCAGTCCCAGTGCGCCATGTTCGGCGGCGACGCGCACACGGCCACAAGCAGCTCGTCCGGGCTCTGCCAGGTGCACAACTGGGCGATCATGGCCCGTACCAGGGCACGGCTCTTGTCGGTGTCGCCGCGGAAGAACATCTTGGAGAAGCCACGCAGGTCCATGGCGACCGGCAGGTCGTTGACGACGGCGTTGGTGTCGAGGAACTTGCGCAGCGCCGCCGTGCACAGCGGCTCCAGGTCCTCGATGGGTTTCGTCTGCGGTACCCGGATCGGGGTGGCCAGCTGCTGCGGCCCCAGGCCCATGCGGATGACGGCGAAGTCACCGTCCCCGGTGCGCCGTTCCCACAGTCGCGCGCTGGAGACCGAGGACCACAGTGTGTCCGGGTCCGGGTGCCGGTAATAGAGCCCCCGGCGCTGTTCGCGGCGGGTCTTGTGGACCTGACGCCGGATCTGCGAGAGCTTCCGCAGGAAGTCGCGCCGGATCTGCATCATTTCCTGTTTGTTGGGGCCCCTGCCGCCTTGGAACATGTTCATGACGACCATGCCCAGCATGGAGACACCGAAGAGCCCGCCGGTCGCGGCGCGCAACCCCATACCGCCCGCGGCACCACTGGTACCGGAGGTCATCATCATGAGCATCATGGCGCCACTGCCCGCGACCATCGGCAACACCATCAGCGCCTGCGACCAGTTGCGGCCGCCAGCGGTCGGAAGCTCCGGCGGCGACTCGACCTGAATATCGCCGTCAGGCAGCTCCGGCGCGGGACGCCGAGGCCGCTTCTTCACCAATAGCAAGCCCATGAGCGGTAGAGCCTCCTCCAAAAGCGAGACGGCTAGGCACAGATGGGGTGATGCCGGTCTCGTCCGCGTGTATTACTCGGTGCACTCACACCTTACGGTGGACACACAACGACGTCCACCGCACCACCTCGGCCGGAGGCGGTCTCCCGCTATGGTGGTTGACGTCCCCACGCGACTATCACAAAGACAAGCAAAGGACCAACGACGGTGACCACGGCCATCCGCACCGGTCTGACACGTATCACCGTGTCGGCGCCTCGACGGCGCATTGACCTCGTACTGCCCGACCACCTGCCGGTCAGCGAGTTGCTGCCCATCATCCTGGACTACGCGGGCGAGGGCGCCGCCGATGACGCCGAGAAGCATGGTGGCTTCGACCTGCGCCGCACCGACGGCAAGACCATCAACCCGGCGCAGTCCATGGCCATGCAGCAGATTCGCGACGGCGAACTACTCCATCTGGCGCCCCGGCACGCGGACTGGCCCGAGGGCGAGTACGACGACGTCGTGGAGGCCATCGCCGCGGGCGCGAAGGTGCTGGGCAAGCAGTGGGACGGCAACCACACCCGGATCACCGGGCTCACCATCGCCGTGATCGCGGGAGTGCTGGCCCTGGCCGGTCTGTGGCTTTCGGGGCCGAAGGAGGTCGACCTCGGCAGCTGGCTGCCAGCCGGGATCACCGCCCTGTCGGCCGCGGTGGTGCTCATGGCCATCGGTATCGCGCTGGCGCGGGCCTCGGGGGACTCGGTCGCGGGCGCGACCCTGGGCGGCCTGTCGCTGCTGTTCGCGGCTTTCGGGGGCTATGTCATCCTCGCCTTCAGGTACCCCCTGGAGTTCCTGGGCTCGGAGCACCTGCTCGTCGCCTCCGCCATCGTGCTCAGCTTCAGCATCGTCGGTTTCTACGCGATCGGGGAATCGCTGCGGGTCTTCACCGCGGGGGTCGTCGTCGGTTTCTTCGGCATCGTCGCCGCCGCCCTCGGTTTCGGCCCCTGGAACCCCGACGGCGACGCCGCCGCCACGGTGTCGATCACGATCATGCTGCTGCCGTCCATCCCGGTGCTGTCGATGCGGTTCGCGAAACTGCCGATGCCGCAGCTGCCGCAGAGCGCCAAGGAATTGGTCAAGGATTCACCCAACCCTCCCAAGGAGGAGATCTTCGCGAAGGTGCTGCGGGCCGACGAGCTGCTCACCGGCCTGCTCATCGGAGTCTCCGTGGTGACCGCGCTGTGCCTGTGGGTTGTGGACACCACGCCGACCCTGACCGCCCCGGTCTCCCAGAAGATCCTGTTGGGAGTCATCGGTTGTGTGTACCTGCTGCGCGCCCGGCTGTTCCCGGCCGTCCGGCAGCGGGTGCCGCTCCTGGCCGCGGGGATCATCGGGCTGGCCCTGTTGGCCGATGACGCGGTCGGCCTGTTCGGCCCGGATCTGCAACTCGTGGGACTAGGGGTCATCGTCCTTCCGGCCGTCCTCATAGCAGTCGCCTCGGGCCTGGTGTACTCGAAGAAGGCGCCGTCTCCCTACATCGGACGTATCGCCGACATCCTCGACATCCTGCTCATCGTGGCCGTCGTCCCGGTCGCCTGCGCCGCGATGGGCCTGTTCGGATTCTTCCGCGGCTTGACCGGTTAGTGGCACGAATTGGGGGTAGCCGAACTTGACAGCGTCGGCTACCGTGACGTGACGGGTGGCACTCCGCCGCCCGAGCCAAGACCGCGGGTACCACCCCGGGCCCGCCAGACACAAGCGAGGTGTACAGCATGGCTCTTGAAGCAGATTATGCAGCACTAAAGGACGGTTCCACCAAGGCCCGTACCGGCGGCGAGAACATCGCCAGCGCTGCCCAGCAGATGTTCGCTGGCCTCGGTGAGCAGCAGAACGCCCTCATCGGTCAAGCAGGTAGCGCTTTCCAAAGAGTCCAGACCGTGATGCAAGAACAGCTCGTCATCATCGACCGCAACCTGGACCAGGTTGCCGAGGGTATCGACCAGTCGAGCCTGACCTTCGACTCGCAGGACGTCGATGGCAGCGCGGAGATCGACAAGGCCGTTGACGGCACCGTCGACGATCTGCTCAAAGGCAAGTAACCCGCACCCGTCAGCAGTGCTTACTGCTTCAAAACTTAAGTAAGGAGAATGATCGTGAGCAACATCAGGTACGACTACAACGGTATCGATCAGTGCGCGGAAATCATCGACGGTTTCCTCAAGAAGATGGACTCCGAGCTCGACGGCATCGAGACCGCCCTCAAGCCGCTCGAAGGCGAAGCATGGAGGGGCTCAGTAGCCCAAGAAGTCTACTTCGAGAAGAAAACAGAGTGGCGTAGCGCGGCCCTGAAGATCGCCGAGGCTCTCATGAACCTCAAGGTCTCCCTGGGCGTCAGCAAAGAGGGTATGCAGTCGGCGGACATCCGCGCCGCTGGCATGTTCGGCTAAGTCGAACGCCTTAGACACCTTCGACGGTGTTCCGCAGACAAATACTGTGTGCGGAACACCGTTTTCGTCGTTCACAGGCGTCACACGACAACCAAGACCTCGTGTCGCCCCACGCTATTGTGTTAGTCGCAAGCCTCGCGGCACCCCGTTCAAGGAGACCTCATGGCCACCAGACGAGATCAGTTGCAGAGCTATCAGTTCCTCTTGCAACGGATCGTCTCGGCACTCGTCTACCGCAAGACCGACCCGGCCGAGTCGCCGTTTCGCCGGGCGGGTGGCGCCATCTTCGCCGGGGTCATGCTGAGCATCCTCGCCCTCGCGGTCACCGCGGTCATCGGCCTGTTCGCCACCGGCTGCGGCCGCACCGCGAACTGGAAGGACGGCGCGGCGATCATCAAGGAGGAGGAGACCGGGGCCTTCTACGTCATCCTCCCCCGCAAGGACGAGAAGAAGGCCGACCAGAAGCAGGTCCTCTACGAGACCGCGAACTTCGCCTCCGCCGCCCTCATCGCGGGCACGACCGAGGTCTTCGAGATCAAGGCCCAGTCACTGCGCTCCGACGACGACAGTGTGTCCATGGGGCCGCGCGTCGGGATCCCGGGAGCGCCGAACTCCATCCCCAAGGCCGACGCGCTGTCCGGAGACGACTGGACGCTGTGCTCCTTCCCCGCCGACAAGAACAACGACACCCCCACGTCGAAGCTCTATATCGGAACGGCGAAGACCAAGGGCGATGCGCTGGGCAAGGACGCCCTGCTCGCCAAGGCCGGTGAGGAGCAGTACCTCGTATCGCAGGGTCACAAGTACCCCATCAGCGACGACGCCATCGGCTACCTGAACGCGACCGGGGAGACCGTGCACGAGGCCGACAAGGCCGTCCTGGACGGCGTCGAATCGGGCGAGCCCCTGGAGGCACCCGACTACGGCGACCCCAAGGACGAGTCGACCACCGGCGATCCAGTGGGGACCGTCTACAAGAACACCGGCGGCGGCAACACCACCTTCTGGGTTGCCACAAAGGACAACATCGCCTCGATCACCGAACTGCAGGCGTACCTCATCACCGAGGGCAGCGAGGACAAGTTCAAAGAGGCCAACACGAGTGAGTTCTCCGACGACCCGGACGACCTCAAGCCCGCCGAGGAGAGCTCGCCGCTGGAGAAGCTCCCCGAATTCGCCGACGCCGCCGACGAGTCCCGCCTGTGCGCGGTGTTCCCGTCCGAGGGCAAGGAGACGAAGATCGTCTACAACGCCGACACCCCCGACATCGACGGCGTGGGAACACCCGAGGTCAAGGAGGGTGGCGCCGCGCTGGCGGACCAGATCGTCGTGGCCCCAGGCACCGGCGCCCTGGTCGAGACGGGTGACTCCGAGGACGAGGGCGGACTGTCCCTGGTCACCGCCTCCGGGGAGATCTTCGGCATCGAGCAGACGGATCACAGCGGGTCCAAGAACGGCGCGGCCGCCCCGGCCGACGCGCTCACCGCCTTCGGATACCGAGGCGACAACAGCAAGGGGATCAAGGCTCCGGCTCGGGTTCACATGCCCAGCCAGGTACTCAGTCTGATTCCGCGGGGCCCCGATCTGAGTCCTGACAGTGCGATGGAAACCGTGGGGAGCCGGTGATGCGAGGGCAGGGTTGGCGCGGCGCCACGGCCTTCGTGGCGCTCACGGTGGTTCTCGGCGGTGTCGTCGCGTTTCCTTCGGCCGCCTCGGCCGAGGGCCGCAAATGTCCCGACGGCGCGGAGAAGCCGAAAGACGCCAGCGATGTCTCCAAGAGCAAACTGTGGGCGTATGACCTGCTCGACGTGAAACGGGTATGGCCCCTCACCAAGGGCGAGGGCGTCAAGGTCGCGGTCATCGACTCCGGGGTCCAGGCGGACATGAAACTGCTCGACGGACGCGTGGGCAGCGGCAAGGCGTACATCGACAACAAGGAGCAGGAGAAGGCCTCCGGTGGTGACGCGGCCACGGAGGACTGCGACGGTCACGGCACCGAGGTCGCGAGCATCATCGCCGGTAGTCCCGACGAGGAGAGCGGCTTCTACGGAATCGCGCCGGAAGCCGAGATCATCCCCTATCGGATCTCCAACAAACGTCCCGGGAAGGAAGCTCAGGCCGCCAAGGAAGACGCCGAGGACAAAGACCAGGAGATCATCGTCGACGAGAACGACTTCGCCGATGCCATCGACGAGGCGGTCAAAGCCAAGGCCAAGGTCATCAACCTTTCGGTCAAGTACAAAGCTGACTACAAACCCATCAGGGATGCCATAGCCAACGCCGTCAAGAATGATGTCGTCGTCGTTGCCGCGGCGGGTAACAACGGTGCCGATCCCAAGCCCGGCGAGACATACCCCGCCAACTATCCGAATGTCATCGGTGTCGGAGCGGTCGACAAGAACGAGAGTCGGCTCGCCACATCCCAAAAAGGCCCCTGGGTGGACGTCGTCGCGCCGGGCGCCAGCATCGCGGCGCCACTTCCCAACGGGAAGTACGACACCGAGTTCGGTGGTACCTCGGGTGCCACGGCATTCGTCTCCGGAACCGCGGCACTGCTGCGGGCCCAGCACAAGGACTGGAGCGCCGAAGAGGTCGCCAAGCAGATCATGTCGACCGCCTCACCCACGGCCGGGGGCACCGGAATGACCGGGGACGAGGACGTCGAGGGCAACACCGGTGGCAGTCCCGGATACGGGCACGGCCGGGTCGACCCCTACATGGCCGTCACCCAGAAGATGAGCGCGAGCGAAGCCAAGGAAATGGACATGGACGCTCCCGCGGCGGATCCGGCGGCGGTCAAGCGCAACGCCGACTTCGCCAAGATGAAGACCTGGGCGCTGTGGATCGGTCTGGGTGCTCTGGGATTGTTCGTCGCCGCGCTGGCCGGTGTCGGCGCGTTGCGCCGGGGCAAGAAGGGCAAGTGGCACGTCAAACGTGTCGACAAGTCCGACCACATCGAACCCTTCGATGACGGCGATCCGATTCCGGTGTTCCAGGGCATCAAGGGCCTGAAGGAATAGCTTCCGAGCCCGCTCAAACGATGACGGTGGCCCCGGCGATTTCGCCGGGGCCACCGTTCGGTTCGTTCTACGCCTTGGCGACGGCCGCCTTCACGGTGAGGCCGTCACCGGCTTCGCCGGTGGTGCCTTCGGTGACGGGAGCGAACTCCAGCGCGGTCGTGAGGGTTTCGCGTTTGACGAACTCCTCGTGGGTCTTGACCGCGGCGGTGACCTCGGCGGGGGTGTCGAGGGTCAGGGAGATGCGGTCCGTGACCACCAGGTCGGCTTCCTTGCGGGCGTTCTGGACGACGCGGACGACGTCGCGGGCCAGACCCTCGGCGGCGAGTTCGGGGGTGACCTCGGTGTCGAGGACGACCACACCGGCCTTGCCGGGGAGGATGGCGGTGCGTTCGGCGGAACGCGGAGTCATGGTGAGTTCGTACTCTCCCTCTTGGAGGGTGACTCCGCCCGCCGTGACGACGTCGTCGGTCACCGACCAGTCGCCGGACTTGACCGCCTTGATGACGCGCTGGACGTCTTTGCCGAGGCGGGGTCCGAGGACGCGTGGGACCACGGACAGGGTCTGGTCGCAGTAGGTGCTGACGTCGGCGGTGAAGACGACCTCCTTGACGTTGACCTCGTCGGCGATCAGGGAGACGAACTCGCGCAGCGAGTCGGCGTCCACCGTGGCCACCGTCAGGGAGGCCAGCGGGAGGCGGACTCGGAGTTTGGTGGCCTTGCGCAGTGACAGGGCCGCCGAGCAGACGTCGCGGGTGGCGTCCATCGCCGCGACCAGGGCGTGGTCCTGTGGCAGGACGGTGGCGTCCGGGTAGTCGGCCAGGTGGACCGAACTGTCACCGGTGAGGCCGCGCCAGATGTCGTCGGTGATGAGCGGCAGCAGCGGGGCGGCTGTCTCGCAGACGACTCGCAGCACCGTGGACAGCGTGTCGAAGGCGCTGCGGTCGCCGGTCCAGAAGCGTTCCCGGGAGCGGCGGACATACCAGTTGGTGAGCGCGTCCAGATAGAAGCGGACGTGCTCGCAGGCGCGCGAGACGTCGTAGGCGTCCATGGATTCGCGGACGTTGTCGACGAGTTCGCGGGTCTTGGACAGCACGTAGCGGTCCAGGACGTTGTCGCTGGCCAGTGCCGCGGTTTCGGCGGCGTCCGGGGTGGTCTCGTAGCCCTCGGCGTTGGCGTACAGCGAGAAGAAGTACCAGACGTTCCACAGTGGTAGGACGACCTGGCGGACGGTGTCCCTGATACCGGCCTCGGTGACCGGCATGTCGCCGCCACGCAGGACCGGTGAGGCACACAGGAACCAGCGCATCGCGTCGGCGCCGTAAGAGTCGAAGACCTCGTAGACGTCGGGGTAGTTGCGCAGGCTCTTGGACATCTTGCGGCCGTCTTCGCCCAGCAGGGTCCCGTGCACCACACAGGACTTGAAGGCGGGACGGTCGAAGAGGCTGGTCGCCAGGACGTGCATGGTGTAGAACCAGCCGCGGGTCTGCGGACTGTACTCGACGATGAAGTCGCCCGGGTAGTGGTGCTCGAACCAGTCGCGGTTCTCGAACGGGTAGTGCACCTGGGCGAACGGCATCGCGCCGGATTCGAACCAGCAGTCCAGCACCTCGGGTACCCGGCGCATGGTGGACTGTCCGGTGGGGTCGTCCGGGTTGGGCCGGGTCAGTTCGTCGATGGCGGGACGGTGCAGATCCGTTGGGCGGACACCGAAGTCGGCTTCCAGCTGGTCGAGGGATCCGTAGACGTCCATGCGCGGGTAATCGGGGTTGTCCGACACCCACACCGGGATCGGGGAGCCCCAGAACCGGTTGCGGGAGATGTTCCAGTCGCGGGCACCCTCCAGCCACTTGCCGAACTGGCCGTCCTTGATGTGCGACGGGGTCCAGGCGATCTGCTGGTTGAGTTCCAGCATCCGGCCGCGGAAGTCGACGACCTTGACGAACCAGCTGGACAGGGCGCGCTGGATCAGCGGGGTGTCGCAGCGCCAGCAGTGCGGATAGGAGTGCACGTAGGTGTCGTGGCGCAGCAGGCGGCCCGACTCCTTGAGGTCCCGGATGATCGGCTTGTTGGCCTCGAAGACGTGCTGGCCCTCGTACGGGGGTACCTCCTCGGTGAAGCGGCCCTGGGCGTTGACCGGGACGACGGCTTCGATGTCGGCCGCGTCGGTGACGACCTTGTCCTCCTCACCGAAGGCGGGAGCGATGTGGACCATGCCGGTGCCGTCGTCGGTGGTGACGTAGTCGGCCAGCAGCACCTGGTGGGCGTTGTCGCGTCCGGCGAAGAAGTCGAACGGCGGCCGGTACCGCAGACCCGCCAGTTCGCGGCCGGTGTAGCGGCCGACGACCGGCGGCTCCTCGCCGAGTTCGCGCGCGTAGGCGGCGACCCGGGCCTCGGCCAGCAGGTAACGCTGTCCCTCGTGTTCCACGACGACGTACTCGACGTCGGGGTGCACCGCGGCGGCGAGGTTGGACGGCAGCGTCCACGGGGTGGTCGTCCACACCAGAGCGTTGACGCCGTCGAGGTCGGAACCCGGGGCGACGAGCGGCAGGGTGACGGTCACCGCCGGGTCCTGACGGTCCCGGTAGGTGTCGTCCATCTTGGTCTCAGTGTTGGACAGCGGCGTCTCGCAGCGGGTGCAGTACCACAGCACCCGGAAGCCCTCGTAGATCAATCCCTTGTCGTACAGGGATTTGAAGGCCCACATGACGCTTTCCATGTAGTCCAGGTCGAGGGTCTTGTAGTCGTTGTCGAAGTCGACCCAGCGGGCCTGCCGGGTGACGTAGCGCTCCCAGTCCTTCGTGTACTTCAGGACGGATTCCCGGGTGATGGCGTTGAACTTCTCCAGCCCGAGGGCTTCGACCTCGGCCTTGGTGGAGATGCCCAGCTGCTTCTCGGCCTCGACCTCGGCGGGCAGGCCGTGGCAGTCCCAGCCGAACCGACGCTCGACGCGCTTGCCGCGCATGGTCTGGTAACGGGGCACGATGTCCTTGACGTACCCGGTCAGCAGGTGTCCATAGTGGGGAAGGCCGTTGGCGAACGGCGGGCCGTCGTAGAAGACGAACTCACCCTCGCCGTTGGGACCGGCGCTGCGGCGGGCAATGGACTCCTTGAAGGTGCCGTCGGTGTCCCAGTGGCCGAGGACGCGCTCCTCGACGGCGGGGAGATTCGGACTGGCGGGTACGCCCCGGGCGGGGTCGTCCTTCGGATAGGCCATTGATCGCTCCTTCGCAGCGGCCGTGGTTTCGCGTTGCCGTTGCGAGGACGAGCCGGAGCCCGCGGTACCACCTCGCTTGACCCGGCAGCAGCTGCCGAGTCCGCTCGTGGAGGCTGTGACGGGCCTTCCCGTCCGGTTCTAGTGAGGCTGGTGCCCGTTCTTCCGGAGGCTCACTGGTGATGGCCAGGTCAACGCCGTTGCGACCAAGTGTAACGACCTGCCACCCTGGTGACGCAACCGAGTTTGCTTTACTGCGACAGCCACCACCGCGAACACTGTCGGCGAGTGGTCGACCCGAACGGAGAGCCGCATCAGATGGAGTTTCGGATTCTCGGACCTCTAGACGTCCGGCTCGACGGCTCGACCGTCCCCATTCTCGGCCAGCATCAGCCGAAGCTGCTGGCGCTGTTGCTGCTGGAGAACGACAGGACGGTCTCACTGGGGCGGATGGTGGACGCGCTGTGGGATGACGACCCCCCGGCGACAGCCAAGCGTCAGGTCCAAAACGCCATGGCGGCGCTGCGGCGTTCACTGACCGAAGCCGAGCTGGACCCGGTAGCGCGAGTCGGCGAAGGCTACCGATTGACCACGTCGGAACTGGACCACAGCGAATTCACCACATTGGTCCGGCGTGGACGCGGCGCCGCTGAGGCGGGCCGGTTCGACACCGCCTTCATGACCTTGACCGACGCTTTGGGTGTGTGGCGAGGGCCCGCGTTGGCGGGTATCCCCGGTCGGATCTTCGAAGCAGCCGCCAATCGGTTGGAAGAGGAGCGGCTGTCGGTGATGGAGGACAGATTCGCCGCGGCGCTGGCCTCGGACAGAAGCGCGGAGTTCGTCGGCGAGCTGCGAGAGCTGGTCGCCGAACACCCATACCGGCAGCGATTCACCCAGCACCTCATGACCGCGTTGCACCGCGTTGGGCAGACCGAGGTGGCATTGGCGGCCTTTGATCACCTCGGCTCACGGCTTCGCGACGATCTGGGACTGGATCCCGACCCGGACCTGCGACGACTGCGTGACAGCATCCGCGACGGCGAGGACTCCACGATCCACTCTTCCGCCGTCGTGTCGACGCAGGCACCGCCACCAGCTCAGCTTCCGGCGAGCATTCGCGGGTTCATTGGCCGCGGTGAACAGCTTTCCGAACTCGACGCATTGCTGGCGGAGAATCCTCAGCATTCGGTCGCGGTGCTTAGCGGAGTCGGCGGTTCGGGGAAGACCGCGTTGGCTATACATTGGGCCGCCGAAAATCGAGAACAGTTCCCCGATGGACAGCTCTATGTGAACCTTCGCGGATTCGACACGACGGAACCGGTCAAACCCGTCGACGCGCTGCATGCCTTCATCCGGGCATTGGGGCACAACGGCGATTCACCAGCCAGTATCGATGACGCGGTGACGCTGTATCGCTCCCTCCTTGCCCGGCGGCGCGTCCTTGTCGTCTTGGACAACGCGCTGAATGCCGACCAGGTACGGCCGCTGCTGCCAATCGGCGTCAACGTAACGCTGGTGACCAGCCGGGAACGCCTCACCCCGCTGACCACGACAGAGTCTGCCCAATCGGTTTCACTCGACGCGTTGAGCCGGTCGGAGGCGTTCGACTTGCTGACCGTGATGATCGATACACGGCGACTGCACGAGGATGAGCTCGCGGTCTATCGACTTACCGACCTGTGTGGACATCTTCCACTGGCTTTGCGCATGGCTGGCGCGAACCTTGCCAATCGTCCACACACCTCCGTCGCGACGTTCGTCGACGAACTGGACAGTTCCTCAGACCGGCTCGAACTGCTGGCCGTGGAGGGTGATCCAAAAGCGGCACTGACATCGGTGTTCGATCGGTCGATCGCCGCGATCAGCGACGAAGCTCGACTCTTGCTGCTTCGGCTGGGCTTCATCCCGACTGCCGACTACGCCGAAGAGCTCGTCATCGAACTCAGCACGGAGGAAGCCGACAAGACACGGGAGTTGTTGACGCGGCTCGCCGACGCGCATCTGCTTGAACGCCATCGGCCCAACCGATACCGTTTTCACGACTTGATCAAGGCGTATGTCAGCACACGGCTGACCGTCGAACTGGATGAAACCACCCGTGATGAGCTGGTGCGACGTTTCACCGACTGGCAAGTATCAACGCCTCGCGGTGAAGAGTTCGACAACATCGTGGAAGCTTGCCGAGCCTGGCGTCGACGGCCACGTATCTGGAAACTGGCCGCCGGGCTCCGCCGACTGCTGCATTGGACGGTGAACGTCCACACCGTCACGCAACTCGCGACCCAGCTGTTGGCGGAAACGATCGAGGCCGGCGACCCTTACGGCGAAATCGAGATGCGTCATCTGCTAGGAATGACGGCTTGGGTGGCCGGTCATGCAGACGAGGCCGAGCGTTACTGCCGAGAGGCCATCGCCTTGGCCGCCGTGCAAGGCGATGGGGACGCGAACGGAACGATCCGAACCAACCTGTCTACAGTGCTTTCCACTCGGGGCGGCTTCGACGAAGCGGCGCAACTGCTGGCCGAGACCCTCGAACTCGCCGAACAGACGGGCGCGACGGTGGACCGCGAGGTGCGAGCCCTCAATCTGGGAGCTCTGTATCGCCAACTCGGACGATACGACGACGCTTGGCGCATCGTCGTCAGTTCAGAAGTCGAGACTCGTACGACCGTGCCGCAAAGTACCGCCTTGCCCGCGGGCATGCTGTACTTCGACATGGGCCGCTACGCGGACCTCAAAGCGTGGCTGAGCTGGGTCCTGGCCGAAGAGTATTCCCAGCTCGTGCCGCCCCAGGTCCGCACCATCGCGCTGGGGCTGCGAGGTGAGGTGCACCGTATCGAGGGCGAATACGAAGCAGCCCGGACCGATCTCGATCAGGCCATCGCCATCGCGGAACGCTCCGGCAGGACCGCGATCGCGTACGAGGCGCGCTGCACACTGGCCCAGCTGCACTGTGACACGGGTGAGGCCGAACGCGGGCTGGCTCTCGTCGAGCACGTTCTCGCCACACCCGACGCCGCCAGAAAACCTGATCTACTCGCGCTGGCCCGGTTGACAGCTGCCCGAATAAGTCGGCGAATCGGCGAGTTCCCGACAGCGAACCACCATGTGTCGGCCGCGTTGGAGATATCCGAGAGCATCTCCCAGCCGCTGCGGATCGGCCGATGCCTGCTGGAGAAGGCCCTGCTGTGTGCCGACCTCGGCGACGGCTCCCAAGCCGAAACCCTCGGTCGCCAGGCACGAGACATCTTCGACGATCTCGGCGTCCCGGAGGCGGAGCACGCGCGCTCGCTGCTCGACACGCTGCGCGCCGCTCCCCTGCAGCGGTGACAATCCCGTCATCATCGGCTATGGTTCTCCTCGTGCGAAGTCGAATGACGGGATGCTGGTGGCGCCGCTGAGGCGGCCACCGATTTCGCACGCGAATCAAACCAGGACCGCCGAGCACGGGCGGTCCTTTTTTGTACTGTCCGGGCCTGGCTCATTATCGAAAGGGCTTGCCCGCCATGAACTCGTTTCAGACAGGTTCCGGAATTCAGATACACAGGACGGACAGTCCGGTTCGTCCCGGGGAGTTCGATGAGATCATCGACGCCGTCGAGACCCGCCGGGGTGGGGTCTTCAGTTCGGGGATGGAGTATCCCGGGCGTTATAGCCGCTGGCACATGGCCTTTGTGGATCCCTGTGTGGAGGTGACTTCGCGGGGGCGGGACATCGAGGTGGCGGCTCTCAACGCGAGGGGGCGGGTGTTGTTGCCCGCGTTGGGGCGGGCGTTGCTGGGGTGTGGGGAGTCGTTGGTGGAGGCCGAGGATGTCGTGCGGGTGCGGGTGCCCGAGCCGTCCGGGGGGTTCGCCGAGGAGGAGCGGAGTCGGCAGTCGAGTGTGTTCACCGGGGTGCGGGCGTTGCTGGCGGCGTTGGCGTGTGAGGACGAGCACCTGGGGTTCTATGGGGCGTTCGGGTATGACCTGGCGTTTCAGTTCGAGCCGATGGCGTTGGCGAAGGCTCGCGAGGATGGGGACCGGGAGCTGGTGTTGCAGCTGCCGGACGCGTTGAGTATCTGGGATCGGGAGCGGGAGATCGCGCACCACTTCTCGTATGAGTTCGAGGTGGACGGGGTTTCGACCGAGGGGTTGCCGCGGGGGACCGAGGCGCTGGACTATCGTCCGGCTACCGAGGCGCCCGAGGGGCCGAAGCCGGGTTCCTATGCCGAGACGGTGAGGCTGGCCAAGACCGAGTTCGCGGCGGGGAACCTGTTCGAGGTGGTGCCCAGCCATCGGATGCACGCCGTGTGCGATTCCCCGGCCGGGTTCTATCGGCGGTTGCGGGCCGCGAACCCGGCTCCGTATGAGTTCTTCATCAACTTGGGGCAGCGCGAGTATCTCGTGGGTGCTTCGCCGGAGATGTATGTGCGAGTGACCGGGGATCGGGTGGAGACCTGTCCGATCGCGGGGACGGTGCCCAGGGGGGCCGACGCGCTCGGGGACGCGGCGAACATCGCGGAGTTGCTCGGTTCGCTGAAGGAGGAGTCCGAGCTGACGATGTGCACCGATGTGGACCGCAACGACAAGGCGCGGGTGTGCGTGCCGGGGTCGGTGCGGGTGATCGGGCGGCGGCAGATCGAGATCTACTCGCGGCTCATTCACACCGTCGATCACATCGAGGGCAGGCTGCGGCCCGAGATGGACGCTGTGGACGCGTTCCTGACTCACATGTGGGCGGTGACCGTCACCGGTGCTCCCAAGACCTGGGCGATGCGGTTCATCGAGGAGCAGGAGGCGACGCCGCGCCAGTGGTACGGCGGGGCCATCGGCAAGCTGGGCCTGGACGGGTCGATGAACACCGGACTGACCTTGCGGACGGCGCAGATCCGCAACGGGGTGGCGACGGTGCGGGCCGGGGCGACGCTGTTGTTCGACTCGGATCCCGACGCGGAGGAGCGCGAGACGTATCTGAAGGCGCGGGCGTTGTTGGAGGCGGTGTCGGCGGATTCGGCGCCGGTTCGCCAGGACTCCTCCCCCGTCGAGCTGGCCGGGGGTGCGGCCGGGAAGGGGCGGCGGGTGCTGCTCGTCGATCACGAGGACTCGTTCGTGCACACGTTGGCGGACTACTTCCGGCAGCACGAGGCGACGGTGTCGACGGTGCGGTTCGGGTTCGACACGTCGCTGTTGGACTCGTATCGGCCGGACCTGGTGGTGTTGTCGCCGGGGCCGGGGCGTCCGAACGACTTCGGTTGCGCGGCTTTGCTTGACGAGCTCTATACGCGCGGGTTGCCGGTGTTCGGCGTGTGTCTGGGGTTGCAGGCCATGGTGGAGCACGCGGGCGGCGAGTTGTCGACCTTGGATGTTCCCTGGCATGGCAAGCCCGCCCGGATCGCGGTGTCGGGCGGGTCGCTGTTCGAGGGCTTGCCGGAGGAGTTCACCGCGGCGCGGTATCACTCGCTGTATGCCACCCCGGAGCAGGTCGGTGGCGGTTTCGCGGTGACGGCGGCGACCGGTGAGGTCGTCATGGCCATTGAGGACGCCGAGCGGCAGCGGTTCGCGGTGCAGTTCCACCCGGAGTCGATCCTCACGGCAGCGGGGGTCGCGGGGCACCGCATCATCGGCAATGCCTTGCGACTGACGGCTTAGAGCTCTTCGAGGAGGAACTGCTGGTTCGGGTCGTCGGCGGTGCAGGGCCGCTGCACGATGGTGGTTCCGTCAAGGGTCATGCAGTAGTTGGTCTCGGCGGTACGGACGCGGAAGACGTTCTCGAACCCGTCTTCGTCCACATCGTCGAGATGGAAGAACTCCCGGGGTTTCCTGTCGCAGAAGCCATCTCGGAAGCCCCGGCCTTCGCCGGTGCCGTTGGGGACGACGCAGCCGCCGATGCCCCGAGGCTGGAACCGGTACCGGCCGTCGATCTCCTCCAGGTAGATCGTGGCCCGTTCCTCTTCGCAGCTGGACACCACCGTCTCGAACTTCGCCTCGGGGTCGATCACGGGATCGGCCTGGCTCACGCATTTGCGGGTGGACCAGCTGTACAGCAGGATGTCGCCGTTGTCGGGCAGCTTGGCCTTCTCATAGGAGGGCGGCAGGTCGTCCGAGCTGAGGGGCGGGCCGGTGGGCGGCAGGCTGGCGCCGGCACTGGCATCGCTGTTGGTGTCGGAGTTCGCGCTCGGTTTGGCCGAGAACGGCTGGAAGGTGAGCGTGGCGGTGACTCCCACGGCCAGCAGCGCCAGCGCCACGGCCACCAGGACGAGGCGACGTCCGAGGTGGTCGACGGTGGTGGGCAGGGGCGGTTCGTCGGGCCACACCGGTTCCCGAAGCCTCGGCGGCGTCACGGGAACGGCGGGCGAGGGGGTCACGGGGTACAGGTCGTCCGGGGCGGAGATCCCGGCCGGGTCGGGGGCGGTTTCGGTGGGTTGCGGCCGCGGTTCGGTCGGGCGCTGGGCGATGGCGGGTTCGGGGGGCCGCCGGACGACGGGCGGTTCGGGAGGCGGGCTGGCCAGGGGTAGTTCGGCCGTCGGCGGTTCGGGAGGACGGGGCTCGGCGGCGACCGGGGAGCTGGGTGCGGTGGCCGGAACCGGTGGGCCGGAGAAGATGCGGGGGCGAGAGGCAGCCGCGGGCGGCGACACCGGGCGCGACGGCGGGACGGGGTCCGGCTCGGCGGGCTGCGGGGAGATGTGGGGGTACGGGACCGTCTGCTGCGGACGCGGCGGCTGGTAGCGCGGCGGGTCGGGGTAGGCGGGCAGGGACGCCGGCGGACGGTACAGCTGCGGCGGCTCGGGACGAGCCGGGCTGTCGATCGGTTGCGGCGCTTCGGATCGCTGCTGCGGCTCGCGCGGGTACATCGGGGGCGCGGGCGGGGCGGCGTCGGAGTACATCGGCGTCGGCGGGACGTCTGCGTCCGGATCGGGGGGCTGGATCCGGGGCGCCGGACGGGTGACCGGCGGGACCGGTGGCGGCTCGGTCGGCGCCACGGCGGGCGCGGGTGAGGTCGGTTCGGCGGCGGGCTGGTGGCGGCCGCGTCGGCGTTTGCCACGGCCGCCGGACAGCAGCCGCCGCTTCGCCGGGGGTTCGGCCTCGACGGGCGGCGGGTCGGGCAGTCGCCCGGGCCCGCGCCGCCGACGGCGGGTGCGGGCCTCGGCCAGGGACGGCAACGGTGCCACCGCGTCGTCCTCGGGCCGTTCGGGGTCTTCAGTCATGGCTTCACCTTCGAGCCGCGCACCCATCCGGATATCGAGGATGGCGCGCGTTTGGATATCGACACGTCGCCATGGGGACGGGTGCGGACGGCTCGCAGGTTCGCTTGACCGGCGGAGTGATTTTCATCCCGCGATGCGGGAGGAGGTCTTACGTCAGTTGTCGGGGAACCACAGCGCGATCTCGCGCTTGGCCGAGTCCTCGGAGTCGGAGGCGTGGATCAGGTTCTCGCGATTGGACAGTGACAGGTCACCGCGAATCGTTCCGGGGGCGGCCTTGCGGCCGTCGGTCGCACCGGCCAGGGAGCGCACCACCGTGATCGCCTCATCGCCGGACACGATGAGCGCCACCAGCTTTCCCGAGGTCATGAAGTCCTTCAGCGGCGGGTAGAAGGGCTTGTCGACGTGCTCCGCGTAGTGGGTGTCGGCGAGCTCGCCGTCCATTGTACGCGTCTGCATCTCCTCAATGGTCAGTCCTTTGTTCTCAAGGCGGGAGACGATCTCGCCCACGAGGCCGCGCCGTACGGCGTCGGGCTTGACCAATACGAGGGTCCGCTGTGACACTGTTACTCCTTCATTCGTCCGGGGCAATGATCTTAATGGGTATTGCCTCCCTGGCCGCAGCGGACGTACCATCTACCTCATCGTTCGTGGGAGGGCCAGCCACCGACATGCGTCAACCACCCCGTCAACCGCCCCGGCAGCAACCCAAGGCCGCGGCGCGGAGACAGCCGCAACGCGCCACCCCGAAGGGTGCCGCCCCCAAAGGTGGTGCCCGGCAACAGCGTGGGCAGTCGAGCAGTTCGGCACGCGCGGCACAGCACGCGCAACACGCCCAGCGCGCCGCCCAACGGGCGCGGCAGCAGCAGGCGACCCGCAACCGGGGTCGGCAGCAGGTCAAAGGCCGTGTGGCGCAACCGAGCCGGCCGTTGCGCGGCTGGCGCAGCTGGTGGGCGACCCATGAGATGGACCGGCGCAACCGGCCGCGACGCCGAGGCGCGCGCGGCGGGGTCGGCGGCGGATTCGGCAACCTGAAGAACTTCGGGGGGTCCCGGGCCGCCGGTGTCCTGACTTTACTGGTTCTCTCGCTCTTCACCGGCGCCATCGCCCTTGGCGCCCAGAGCATCGCGGCCGCGGTGATCGCGTTCCTGTTCTTCGCCGGTGCGCTGGCGGTGGTGACGGCGGCGCGGGCGCGCTACCACTTCATCCAGGAGCCCGTCGAGACCGAGGTCCCGCTGGAGAAGGTCGCCGAGTTCCACATCGACGACCTGAAGACCGAGGACGAACCGGCCGACGACGAGGTCAACTCGCTGGCCGACCTGGAGCGCAGCTTCGCGCACGACAGCGAGAAGGACGCCGAGTCGAAGGCCCCGTCCGCCGCCGTGTCGGCGAAGGCCGCCGAGGTCAAGGCGCCGTCCAAGGACACCGTGACCGTTGTGGTGCCGCAGAAGCAGCGCGACGAGGCGGCCGACGACAAGGCCGATGAGCCGGACGCGGCCGCCGCCGGGCCGGTCGAGACCGCACCGGCAGAGACCGAGTCGTCCGAGGCCGCGTCCGAACCCGAACCGGTCGCCGAGGCCGGGCTGGACGAGGTGAAGGCCGAGACCACCGAGTCCGGACCCGTGGCGACCGAAGCCGTCGTGGCCGAGGCACCCGAGGACGATCCGCCGATCGCCGCCGAGGTCGCCCGCGAGACACTGCTGGCGCAGGCGTCGGCACGGGACACCGTCCCCGCCGATCCGCCGCGCACCACGGAACCGGAGTCCGAAGCACCCGAGTCCGACGACCTGGACGACGAAGACGAAGACGAAGAGGATTCCGACGCCTCGGTCGAGGTACCGGCTCCCCGGGAACCCAGCGACGAGGACGAGCCGGTCGCCCTCGACGACGACTTCGACGACATCGACGCGTTGATGGCGCCGCTGTTCGACGAGGAGGACGACCCGGAACCGGTGCCGTCCCAGCAATCCGAGACTCCCGGAACCGCGTTGAGCCTGCTGGCCGCCGAGACGCCGGGCACCGTGGCGCACTACGGGGGCGCCTCGTCGCTGCCGCCCGAGGCGGTGCGGGACGTGGCCGCGACCCTGATCGTCGCGGACCTGCCGCGGTCGGTCATGTTCTACACCGAGCTGCTGGGCCTGGTGGAGATCGACCGGGCTCCCGACGCGGTGCTGCTGGAGGCGGGTTTCGGCCGGGTGCTGCTGTGGCGCCGCGACGACGCGCCCGGCGCCGGTGACCCGGTGATGCACCTGACCTTCGAGGTCGGCGACATCGACGCGGCCTACGAATCCATGCGCGCCAAGGGGATCGAGTTCATCCACCCGCCCCGGGCGGCGCTGTCGGGCGAGGTGCACAACCTGCGGGCCGCGTCCTTCCTGGACCCGGACGGCCACGGACTGGCGATCACGGAATTGCGCGAGCATTCGTCGCGTCGTTTAATTCCGTGCGCTGACAAATCGGAATTACCGGCGATTTCCCGCAATTCGTCGGCCTTATTCGCCGACCGTTTTCCGGATAGGCTGAAGGCATGCGAATGTGCTGCCGAATTCTGTCCCTCATTGTCATCGGCGGACTTTTCATCGCCATTCCGACAAATCCGGTTTATGCGAAGAGCTGTAAAAGCGAAGCCGGGCACTCGCCGTGGGAGGGCACGCCGTGGTCGCAGGAGAGAATGGACGTCGGCCGCGTCGACGCATTGACGAAGGGCGAAGGCGTCACGGTCGCCGTCCTCGATTCGGGGGTATCCGACAAACACCGGGTGTTGAAGGGGAAAGTCACCGCCGGCGGCGATTACACCGAGGACCGCAAGGGCGCGGGCTGCGATCTGATCGGGCACGGCACCGTCATCGCCGGGGTCATCGCGGGCCGTCCGGATCCGGAGGGGCAGTTCCGCGGCATGGCCCCCGAGGCGGAGCTGCTGTCGATCCGGGTGCGGCCCGACGCCGAGAAGACCCCGGGCGACGGCTTCAGCGACGTCCTCGCCAAGGCCATCGACGAGGCCGTCGACGCGAAGGTGGACATCATCAACCTGTCGGTGGCCACCGCGCCCAGCGCGAAACTGGAGGCGGCGGTGGAACGGGCCCACGACAAGGGGGTCCTGCTGGTGGCCGCGGCGGGCAACCAGAACGGCGACGGCGGCCGCAACGAACCGGTGTACCCGGCCGCCTACGGCGACGGCGACCGCACCGACGTGTCGGTGCTGGCGGTGGCGAACCTCGACACCAGCGGACAGCCCGCCGAGCAGTCGAACACGGGCTCCTACGTCGACGTGGCCGCCCCGGGGGTGGACATCATCGGGCCCAGCCCCAACAGCGAGACCGAGTACAGCAAGGGCGACAGCGGAACCAGCTACGCCACCCCGTTCGTCACCGGCACCGCGGCGCTGGTCATGGCCCGGTTCCCCGACCTGTCCCCCGCCGAGGTGGCCGAGCGGATCACCAAGACCGCCGAGCACCCGGCGGGCGAGGACGGCCGCAACGACGCGGTCGGCCACGGCATGGTCGACCCGTACCGGGCCGTCACCGCCGACCTGGAGAAGAACACGCCGCACGCCCAGGCTCCGCCGCCGCGACCGGCCTGGCCCGGCGACACCGAGTACTTCGCGCGCAACGCCGCCGGGGTGATGCTGCTGGCCGCCGTGGTCCTGGTGGTGGCCGTGGCCGCCGGACGCTCGCTGATCCCGCGGATCCGGCGCAACCGGGAGCTCGCCGACCGGTCGTGACACGACATTGGGCCCCCACCGTCGCGGTGGGGGCCCATGCTGTCGGTTGGTACGTCGCGCTCAGCCCTGAGAGGTCTGGAGCAGCTTGGCGTTGCTGCTCGCGCGGTCCCGGGCGTTCGCCTCGGTCTGCTTCAGCCGCTGACTGATGTCGTTGAGTTCATCGCTGAGGGTCTTCCAGTCCTTGTCCAGGGCAGGAAGGGTTCCCGACTCCAGCTCCAGCCCCTCGGCGCCCTTCAGGCCCTGCTGGGCGGCGCCCTGCACGGCGTTGCGGAGGTTCTGGAACTCGGTGCGGACCTTCTCCGCGTCCTGGTTGAACTCGTTCTGCATCTGCTGAATGGCGGGGTAGCTGATGTGGTAGACGCCACCGCTCATGTGTTTCTCCTCTAAGCCTCGAAGTGTCTGATGAGGTGGGGGCCCTATGCGTAGTCGGCCTGGTAGACCCGCGCGTCCTGCGCGTCGCCCTCTTCGGTGTTGACACCGATGGTGTTCAGGCGCTCCTTGAGCTCCTCGAGGGTCTGGTTCATATCCGTCGACTTCTTCTGGACCGGTCCCTCGACCAGCTGTTTGAACGCTTCGACGGTGCGGCCCTGACCTTCCATCCCGGTCGAGCTCTTCACCAGCCTCTTCATGGAAGCCTCGAACTCCTGGACGTGGCCGAGGATCTTCGACTTCATGGCTTCGAGCGCTGCTTGATCGACAAGCTGTTCATCGCCACCGGACATAAGCGACTCGCCTTCCGTAATAGCTCTGATGTTCGTTGTGAACTGGAATAGGAAACCCAGCGGGTTTTCCGACCCCAGCTTACTATCGAATAGCGCATTGGAAAGATCTCGCGAAGCAGTTTTCAAAGAAAATGCGTTAGTGCCTTATATCAAATTCCGGACATATCATTTTTTAATTGCCGAAACGCGAGGGCGACCACGCCGTCTGAATCAGGGAGTTGCCATCCCGCTTGATGAGCAGGCCCCGGCCGGGTGGTTGCGGCAGCGGCCGGACATTGCCGAAAACGGCGCCTTCCTCCCGGGGACCGGACATCATCAGCACCGGAGTCTGCAATTCGGTGAGCCGCTGGATGACATTTTGGTACATGGCTCGCGAAATACCACCAATGTGGCGAGTCACTATCAAGTGGAAGCCGATGTCCCGTGCCTGTGGCAGCAGGTCGACGAAATGCGCCAGCGGATCGGGGCTCTGGGTGGACACGATGTCGTAGTCGTCTACGAGGACGTAGATCTCCGGGCCGGTCCACCAGTCGCGGCCGCGCAGCTGTTCGGGGGTCACGTCCGGTCCCGGCAGCCGGTTGCGCAGCGAGTTGGCCAGCCGCAGCGCCGCCTCGTTGGCAGCCTCGGCCCCGGCGGCGTACTCGCCGATGAGTTCCTCGTCCACCTCGCCCAGCAGGGTGCGGCGGTAGTCGATCATCAGGACCTTGGTGGGGTTCTGCTCGCGGGTCTTGGCCAGCTGCTCGGTGAAGACGCGCAGCAGGTTGGTCTTGCCGCATTCGGTGTCGCCCACGATGAGCAGGTGCGGGCTCATGCTCAGGTCCACGCCGACGGGTTCCAGTCGCGCCTCGTCGACGCCGATCGGCAGCGGTCGCGCGGGCACCGGTTCGGGCAGCTCGGTGATGGGCAGTTCGCGCGGCAGCAGCCGGATCGGTTCGGCCGGAGCGTGTTTCCAGGCCTCGGCCGAGGCGGCCACGAACCGGGCCACCCCGTCGGCGAGGTCGTCGCCACTGCTGCTGCCGTCGACGCGCGGCAGGGCACTGAGGATCGCGTGTCCGGAGTGGATGATGCCTCGGCCGGGTGCGCGCTCGGGGATGTTCTTCTGCGCCTTGCGGTCGATCTCAGAGTCGTACTCATCGGACAGTTTCAGTTCCACGCGGGTTCCCATGAGATCGCGCAGCACCGGGCGCATGTCCATCCACCGGTTGCACGACAGCACCAGGTGCACGCCGAAGTTGCCGCCCTGCTGGGCGATGACGAGCACGTCGTCGTCCAGCGGCTCGAAGTCCTCCTTGAAGTTCTGCCAGCCGTCGATGACGAGGAAGACGTCGCCCAGCGGGTCGTCGACCTCGCCCCGGGCCCGCATGGTCCGGTAGCCCGCCATCGTCTCGACGCCGAGATCAGCGAACCGGGCCTCACGGTCGTCGATGATGGACTGGACCTGCGCGATGACCCGGCGCACCACCTCGCGTTTCTGTTTCGAGCCGACGCCGCCCACGTGCGGCAGGTCGGCGAGCCCCCGCAGGCTGCCGCCGCCAGTGTCGACGCAGTAGAACTGGGTCTCGGCGGGCGTGTGGCACAGGGACATCGCGCCGATGAGGGAACGCAGCGTGGTGCTCTTGCCGGTCTGCGGGCCGCCGACGACGACCATGTTGCCGCCAGCTCCGGACAGGTCGAAGGTGAGCAGGTCGCGGCGCTGTTCGAAGGGCTTGTCGATCCAGCCCATCGGCACGTGGAGGCTCCCCTGTGGCCAGTCGGGGGCGTGCAGGCCGCGTTCCCCGTCGACGGCCAGCCGGGTGAAGATCTGGTCCAGGCTCGGCGACTCCTCCAGCGGCGGCAGCCATACCTGGTGCGCGGGCGGTCCCTGCCCTTCGAGTCGGGAGGTGATGACCGACATCATGGTCTCCTTGGTCGGGTCGTCCTCCGCCGACAGCTGTTCCTCGTCCGGTTCGGGCTCCTCGTCGGGGGTCAGCGCCTCGGGCGGCAGCGGCTGGTGTTCGACGCCGTAGGGCAGCACCTTGGTGCGGGCGACGGTCCCGTCCTGCTGAACCGTCGTCCCGCTGATCTGCGCGGTCCGGTACTCCCCGGACACGTAGGCGCTGCGGAATCGCAGCATGGTGTCGGTGTCGATCTTCATGTAGCCGTGGCCGGGGGCCTGCGGCAGTTCGTAGGCGTCGGGGACACCCAGCACGGTCCGGGATTCCATGGCGGAGAAGGTGCGCAGGCCGATGCGGTAGGACAGGTGGGAGTCGAGGCCGCGCAGTCGTCCCTCTTCGAGCCGCTGGGAGGCCAGCAGCAGGTGGACGCCCAGGGAGCGACCAAGGCGTCCGATCATGACGAACAGGTCGATGAAGTCCGGTTGTGCCGACAGGAGTTCGGAGAACTCGTCGCAGATGATGAGCAGGCTCGGCAGTGGGGCCAGGGCGGCTCCGGCGCGGCGGGCGCGTTCGTAGTCACGTTGCGAGACATAGTTTCCGGCGTCGCGCAGCAGTTCCTGCCGCCGGATCATCTCACCGTTGATCGCGTCGGCCATCCGGTCGACGAGGTGCAGTTCGTCCTCCAGGTTCGTGATGACGGCGCTGGTGTGCGGCAGCCGGTCGAGGGTGGCGAAGGTGGCGCCGCCCTTGAAGTCGACGAGGACGAAGTTGAGTTCCTGGGACGAGTGGGTCACGGCCAGCGCGGTGACGATGGTGCGCAGCATCTCCGACTTCCCGGAGCCGGTGGCGCCGATGACGAGCCCGTGCGGGCCCATGCCGCCCTGCGCCGCCTCCTTGAAGTCCATGAAGACCTTGGAGCCGTTGGGGTCGAGCCCGATGGGAATGGTGAGGCGCTGCGCGTTGGGCCGGTCGTCCTTCCAGGTGTGCCGGGGGTCGACGGCGCCCGCGTCGCCGATGCCCAGCAGGTCGGGCAGCTCCATCGACACCGCCAGCGGTTCCTCGGCGGAGGTGGTGACGGTGGCCAGCCGGAACTTGGACAGCTGCCGCGCCAGGGCGGCGGCCGAGACCACGCTGAGCCAGTCGGGCCTGCCCAGGTCGACGCTGCCGCCGGGCTGGGTCATGACGAGTTTGTCGTGATCGACCTCCAGGCACAGCATCCACGGCTGGAGGCGTCGCGGCAGCTGCGGGTTGAACTCGATCACGGTCGTGCCCGACACCCCGGCGCCGGTGAGCATGCTGTTGCCGGACACCTCGCCGCCGTCGTGGACGACCACGACGTGCACGCCCTCGTGGATCGGGGACACGTTCTTCTGGAACCGGTTGCGGTCGGCGAGCTGGGCCGCCAGCAGACCCTCCAGTTCGGACATGCTGCCGACGATGAGCCGCCGCGCCCCCACGGCGTCCAGTTCCTCGCGGTGGTTGGCGTGCGGCAGCCACTTCAGCCATTCCCAGTCCCGGCGGCGGCCGGGGTCGGCGACCACGGCCAGGCACAGGTCCTCGGGCGCGTGGAAGGTGGCCAGCTGGCTGAGCATCGCCCGCACCAGGCCGCGGGACGACCGGTGGTCGCCGCGCACGTACACCCGACGGAACGCCCGCAGTTGCAGGGCGATCGGAATGTTGGACACCGTGGACTGTGCCTTGACGAAGCGCCGTAGTGCCATGGCGCTCATGGGTTCCAGGTCCTCGACCGGTTTGGTCTCCGGGGTCTTGATGACCACCGACAGCTGCTGGGTTCCCACCGCGACCCGTACCTCGCCGAAATCGGTGTCGGTGGGGCGGCGTTCCCACAGCCGGGCCGAGGCGCCGAGCGTCCACAGTGAGGACGGATCGGGGTGGCGCCAGCGCATCGCCTCGCGTTGCTGATCGCCCGCGCGGCGCACTTTTCGCCGGGATTGCGCCAGATATCGCATATAGTCGCGGCGCGAATTGGTCATTTCGGCGGCGTCCTGGCCGCCTCGCGTGAATGACATTCCGACCATTCCGACCATGGCGACTCCGAACAGGCCGCCGACGACGAGCATTCCGGAATTGAAACCGCCGCCACCGCCACCGCCGGAAAAGATCCGGCCGGAGAACAACAGCATCATGGCCCCGACCATCGCCAGCATCGGCAGGATCATGAGCAGCTGCGCGATGTTGCGGGGCGGGGGTGCCGGGAGGTCCGGCGGCGGTTCGAGCTCCAGGTCACCGCTGGGAAGCGCTGGTCCCGGTTTACGCGGGCGTCTGCGGTAGGTCACCGTGCTCATGGCGCTCCCAGCTCCCATTCATCGAGGGATGTCATCGTATCGGTGTCGACAGTCAATAGTTACCCGTAACAATGTGGATTCGACTACGCGCAAATGTCCGGAATAATAGGAAAAATGCGTGTCAAGGCAACGGATCGCGCTATTTCAATTGCCAATTCGAGGCGGTATTCTCGGCAACGGAATCCCTCTGTTTGGAGAGCTAATGGCCCCGATCACCGCTACCGGTCTGTGCCGGGTAACCGTCGTGGCACCACACACCAGAATGGACGTCGCACTGCCGGTGCACGTGCCGATCGCCGAGATCCAGGCGGATCTGCTGTTGCAGGCCGCCGCCTCCCCCAACGGCGAGTTCTTCGTCAACGACGGCGTCAAGGGCGGCGGCTGGACCCTGGCCCGGCTCGGCGAACCGCCGCTGAACCCGGACCTGTCCCCGGCGCAGTTGAAGCTCACCGACGGCGAGGAACTGTACTTCCGACTCGCCGCCGACACCGCACCGGCCACTGTGTTCGATGACGTCATCGACGCGATCGCCACCGCCGCTTCGCATCGGGCCGGGAAGTGGCAACCGTCCACTTCGCGCAAGGTGGGTCTCGTGACGGGGACCCTGGCGCTCGCCGGCGGTCTGGTGACGGCGGCGACCATGGCGGGCGGGCTGGCGGGGTCCATCGTCCTGTCGGCCGGGGTGGTCGCGCTGGTGGCGTGCTGGGCGCTGGCGCGCGCCTTCGAGCAGCACCACGCCGCCGTCCTGCTGGGACTCATCGGCGTCGGCTGCGGGCTGTTCGGGGGCGCGATCCTGCTGATCCCCGCGGCGGAGATGTCCGACCTGGGCGCCGTCCATCTGCTGGCGGGCGGTTGCGTCGGCGTGGTCTACTCCGCGTTGGCGGGGCTGGCCGCCGAACGCTCGGCGCCGCTGTTCCACTCCGCGGCGGTCGCCTGCACCGGCCTGATCCTGGGAACCGCGCTGCGCACCTGGCTGGAGGTGCCGACGCAGGCCGCGGCGGCCACCGTCGCGGTGTTGGCGCTGGCGGCGATCCCGATGCTGCCGATGCTGTCGTACCGGCTCGCCCAACTGCCGATGCCCGACATTCCCCGTACCCCGCAACAACTGCGCGCCGATCTGGAGACTTTGGACGGTGAACTGGCGCTGAAGCGCAGCGCCCGCGCCGACGACTACCTGTCGGGGCTGCTGGGGGCCTGCGCGCTGATGATCGGCGTCTCGTTGCCGTGGCTCGGCGCCGCAGAGACCGTCTCGGCGTTCATCCTGTGCGCGCTGCTGGCGTTCGTGGTCCTGTTGAAGGCCAGGGACTTCAGCACGCTGCGGCAGCGGCTGCCGCTCATCGTCGCCGGGCTCGTCGGGGTGGGTTGCCTCGCCCTGGCCGGTGGGCTGTGGCTGGAGGACGGCTGGCGGCTGGGCATCGTGGGCGGCGGCCTGATCGCGTTCGCGGCCTTCACGATCCTGTTCTCGCTCGTGGTGGCGGGCAAGCGGATCTCGCCGGTGTGGGGCCGCACCGGCGACATCGTGCAGATCATCCTCACCCTCGCCGTCCTGCCCATCACGCTGTGGGTCTGGGACGCCTACTGGTGGATCCGCAACATCTGAGCACGCGCGAAGTCCCCGAACCGTGACGGGTTCGGGGACTTCGTGACGGGTCTCAGGTGAAGGACGTGACCGAGCCGGAGCGGTCGGTCTTCGTGCCGGTCTCCGGTTCGGGAGCCGGGGGCACGTATCCGATGACGGGCGGTGCCGCGTCGCCGGTGCCGAAGGGGTCGTCGTCCTCGGCGAGCCAGGTGTGCTCACCGCTGCCGCCGCCTTCGCCGCCACCGCCGTGGCCGCCCATCATGCCGCCCATGGGAATGCCGCCGATGCCGCCGCGCCCTGCCGCCGCCGCGTTGGCGCCGACCGGGATCGCGCCACCCGGCACGCCCGCCGCGGCACCGCCGACGCCGCCACCGGCGACACCCGCGCCACCCCCGGCGGAACCCAGACCGCCACCTCCGACCGAGGCACCACCGCCACCGGCCGAACCGAGTCCGCCGCCGACTCCGCCGCCGTCGGCGAGACCGCCGCCGTCGTAGTCGTCGTCGGGGTCCCACTCGTCGGAGCCGGTGCCGTCGTCGCCGGGGTACTGCGACTCCGGGTCGTCACCACCGGGGTACTGGCTGCCGGGATCCTGACCCCCGGGATCCTGCGACCCCGGGTCGTCACCGCCGGGGTACTGGGATCCCGGGTCCTCGCCGGGACGGTCGCCGGGCTTGTCGCCGGGACCACCGTCCTGCTCTCCGGGTTCCTCTTCGGAGCCACCGTCCTGTTCGCCGGGTTTCTCACCGGAGCCGCCCTTGTCGTCGCCCCCCTGGCCGCCACCGCCGTCCTCGCCGCCGCCGGTGGGCTTCTTTCCCTTCTCGCCGTTGGGTCCCAGGCTCTCGATCTTGGCCGCGGCCCTGTCGTCGGCGCTGCGGGCGGCCTTGACGGCGGCCTTGATCCTGGCGTTGAGCGGATCGACCTTGCTGACGGCCTCCTTGTACAGCTGCTTCTCGCGCGGGGTCAGGTTCTCCTCCCCGCCGGGACCGAGGTCCTTGACCGCGAGAACCCCGTTCTGCTTGTCCCGCCACTCCAGGAAGGGATTCTGGTTCGCCTCCTCGACGACCTTCTTCAGCTTGTCCTGGTTCTCCGACAGGTCCTTGGACAGGTGCTTCAGCGTCTCGGCGATGTCGTCGAACTTCCCACCGGCGTTGCGAAACGGCGGGGCCTGGATGTTGAGCGTGTCCTGCAGCAGTTTGCCGTCCTGCGAACGGTAGTAGCTGGGGACGCGGCCTTCGAGCTGCTCGATCTTCTTGGCGTGCGAGCGCATGCCGTCGCCGAAGGTGCCACTGTTCGCCCCGGCCTTGTCGACGTCCTGCACCTGCATCCAGTACAGCTCTTCAAAGGTGATGGAGCTCTTGGCCATCACGGATCTCCTTCATCGGTGGTCATTGCCGAGCGGGTCGTGTCAGGAAGTCGGGAGCGTGGTGGGCTTGGGCACCACCAGATCCGGCCGGAAGTCCTGCCTTCCGTTCTTGTCGGTGTCGACCCATGCCTCACCGTTGGTGCGGGTCGCGTCGCCGGTGGCCGTCACGTCGCCGGCGCGCTCGTTGCCCCACTTCACCCATTGCGAGACCGTCGTCTTCAGGGCCGCCGCCGAGGCCAGCTTGGCGGTGTGCCCGCCGTCCAGCGTCACGGTCTTCGGACCGGTGTGCAGGTGGGTGCGGATGTGCCCCGCGACCCCACCCATGCGTTTGGCCTCACCGGGGATCTGGTCGGTGTCGACCGCGACGCCGTCGTTGACGTTCTGGTTGAAAGCCTTCACCTTCGGATCGGGCTCGGTCATGTGCGTTCTCCTTTGCTGAGCTACCGGCCCGGATATCCGCCGCCGGTGGGTGCCGAGGCGTAGGCCGCCACCGCCTGTTCACCGTCGAAGCGCCACAGTCGAATGCCGCACTCCCGGGCCGCGTCGGTCAGTTCGGCGGCGACGCCGTCGTCCACTTCGTCGTCGTAGGCCACCCGCAGCAGTGATTCCACGGTGATCTCGGTTTCGGAGGTGCCGCCGCGCCGCCAGGGGCGCAACGTCACCGAGAGCGTCGAGAACGACGCCGACACCATCGCCAGCGCTGTCCACAGTCGGCGGAGGCCGTTGATGTCGTCGACGCTGCCGTCGATGCCGAAGGTGACGTTCAGCTGGGATCCGATCCGCCAGCCGCTCCATTCCTCGACGGCGCGTTCCGCCAGCGAGGCCGAGACCGTCTCGCCCGACACCGAATGGGTCAGCACGACCCGCAGGCCGTCGGCTCCCAGTACCCGGTGGCCGACACCGGCGTCGGTGAGCCGCTTCAGCAGCCTTCCGGTCATCGCGGTGACGGCGCGGCGCGCGCCCTCGACGCCGCCGCCGCGTTCCTCGGCGACGGTGTAGGCGTCGGTCACGTCGAGGCGGATCGCCACCCAGGTGGTGTGGTGGGAGACGGTCGGGTCGTCGCCCAGCAGCTCCCGATAGGACTCGATGCAGGCGGCGTCGGGGTCCAGTTCCGCGCTGGGAGCCGGAATCAGGTGCGAGACGATCTGGATGCCGCTGACCGTGGCCGCCGGATCGAGCAGCACCCGGGCCACCGACCCGAGGGTGCGGGCGCTCAGGCCGGTCGGCGTGCCGGGATCCTCGTCCTGGATGGCGATGCCGACGAACCAGCCGTTGCCGTCGAACCCGATGCCGTACTCGACGTCGCGCTCGATGACTCCGGCGATGTTGAGCCGGGGCGCCAGGGCGGAGAGGGTGTCTCCTTTGGTCGGTGTGACCCGGGCCCGCTTCCGCAAGCCCCGCTGGCGAAACCGGACGGCGAGCCGGTGGCCGACGCCCCTGAGGCTGAGCAGCACGATCGCGGCGATCGCCAGCGCCGCCACCCCGGAGGCGATGTAGCCGGTCGGTCGCGGAAGCAGCCAGGCCGGTGCCGAGGCCGCCGCCAGCACCTCGCAGGCCACGAGTCGTCCCAGGCCGACCGGACCGATTCCCAGGCGCTCCCGACGAGGCTCCAGCCCAATGGTCGCGGCCATGGTCGTCCTTTCAATTCCATTGAGGATTTGATGTGGGGAGCTCGTTGACAATTGCACAGTATCAATAGCCCAGTGGATTTACCAGCCGCCGACGACTATCTTTTTAGTTGCCGCACAACGATTTCCGATAAGCCTGAATTGCCAAACCGGAATATCTGCATATAACCAATTAAGTGGTACTAGTAGGAGAAAGGTCAGGATGCGGACAAAACGCGAACAGGTGCAAGCGCATCGCTTCGTCATCAGGCGCATAGTGTCCGGAATGATCCAGGGGAATCCGGAGGCCATGGAATTCCCGATGCGCCGGACCGCGGGCTCGATGATCGGCGGGCTGGCGATCGCGCTGCTCGTGTTCGCGGGCTTCTGGGTGGTGGGCGCGCTGTTCAACCTCGGCGACTGGCAGGAGCAGGACGAGGGCACCATCGTCGTCGACGAGGAGACCGGCGCCACCTACGTCTACCTGAAACCCGCGCTGTATCCGGTGGAGAACCTGACCTCGGCCCGACTGTTCCTTGAGGACGGTGGCGAGGCCCCGCTGGTCCACGTCTCCACCAGCGACCTGCACGACGTCCCGCGCGGCGACCGCTTCGGCATCGCCGGGGTGCCGGTCGCCCCGCCCGCCGCCGACGAGCTGGTGAGGCTGCCGTGGCAGGTGTGCAGCGCCCCCAAGGACGGCAACGACAAGAAGCAGGAAAGCCACGTCACGCTGGAGGCCCCGAAGGCGAAGGACCGCCTGGGCGGCAAGGGACAGCTGGTGGTCGCCGACGAGGAGTACTCGCTGATCTGGAACGACCTGCGGTTCCCCGTCCCCGACCCGAAGGTGCTGCCGTCGGTGGGATTGCAGGCCCAGGACGCCGTGACGGTCAACAACGCCTTCCTGCAGGGGATCAGGGTCGGGCCGGACCTCAAAGTCCCCGAGATCCCCGGCGGGGACGACGAACACGAGCTGCCCGGCAACGACGACGCCCGCAACGGCGACATCTTCAAGTCAGGCAAGGTCACCTACGTCCTCACCGCCGAGGGCTTCGCCGAGGCCACCGAGGTCGGGGTGCTGCTGCTCAAGAAGGGCAACGCCCCCATCCCGACCGACATCGACAGCGATGTCGTGGAGGACAACCACAGTGACGAACCGGCGCAGCCGGAGGCGTGGCCCGACGACGCGAACGTCATGCGCGACTCGCCGCTGACCGGCAAGGGCGTCGTGTGCGCCGTCTACGACTCGGCCGACGATGACGACGTCGCGGTGGCCACCTATCCGGCGGACAAGGCGCCCGAAGCCATCACGAAGGCACCGTCGACCACAACGGACAACGA
Organism: Stackebrandtia nassauensis DSM 44728; assembly: GCF_000024545.1. Taxonomy (GTDB): domain Bacteria; phylum Actinomycetota; class Actinomycetes; order Mycobacteriales; family Micromonosporaceae; genus Stackebrandtia; species Stackebrandtia nassauensis. Next base: position 706,679 of record NC_013947.1, on the reverse strand, counting down.
CGAGGACGAGACCAGCACCGCCGACCACGTGTGGACGCCCGGCGGCCGGGGCGCGCTGGTCCGGGCGGTCGGCACCGCCGACGCCACCGACGGGACCGTCTACCTGATCGCCGACAGCAAACGGTTCGCGGTGCCCGAGGCGGCCCTCGAACCCCTCGGCTACGGCGAGGTCACCCCCACACCCGTTCCCCGGTCGCTGGTGACCCTGGTCCCCGAGGGTCCGTCACTGGACCCCGAGAAGGTCCGCGAGGGTTTCACCGAACTCCCGGAAAACAAATAAACTGCCGGGAATCGGACCAAAGACGCATTCCAAACATATTTTTACGCCTTTCCATTCGTCAATTCCTGCGCTAATGTCAATGCCAGCAATCCGTTGAAAGGCAACCTCTCGATGACTTCTGCGCCAGTGGAACCCACGGATGTCAAGCCGCCGGTACTCAATGAGGCCAAATACGCTTCCACCCCGATTAGCACCGGTTCCGGAACAATTCCCGGCTCCGCCCCGCAATACGGGGAAGAGTCTTATATCGACACAAATGCGGTCGAAGAATTCTCATCCTCAACTTTCGCACAACTTCGGGAAAAGTCGGATATGGGCGCCGAGGCGGTCGGCCGTGCCAGTGCCTCGGCACTGGGCACCTTCCCCGAGGCCGTCCAGGCCCTCGCCGTGCACGACAAGATCCGCAAGGAGTATCTGCGGCGTTTCGGTCAGCTGTCGGGCTTCATCACCGACAGCGAGAAGCAGACCGGTCGCATCCTCGTCGGTTACGACCGGCTCGACCGCGAAGGCCGGGCCAGTTTCAGTCGCGTTCCCGGACAGGAGATCTGACGACCATGGGTAACTACAGTGAAATGAGTTACGAGCAGCTGGTCGCCTACGTCATGTCGGGCGATCCCACCGCGCTGACACAGGCGGCCCGGGACTGGAAGCAGGCCACCCAGTCCGCCGACGAGGTTCACGGCATCCTGCGTCCCAAGGCGCAGGTCGTCAAACCGTCCTATCGGGGCACCGACGGTTCCGCCTACGGCGAGCGCCTCGACACCCTGGGCGGCTTCGCCAAGCAGCTGAACGTGGACGCCCAGGACGCCTACGAGGGAATGCTCAACGCAGCCACCGCTCTCCAACAGGCCCAACGGCAGGCGGAACCGATCATCGCCATGGTCGAGGCCGCCTCGGGCAAGGAGAAGGAGAAGCTGAAGAAGCTGGCCGCGAAACTGCTGGCGGCCATCATGGAGCAACTCGCCGCGGCCTATCAGGACACCGTGGACAAGAAGTGGCACGATCCGGCCCCCGGTCCCGAGGGCACCGGCGACCAGGCCGAGGACCGCTCCCGGCTTCCCTGGGACACGGCCCCACATGGCCAGGACCCCACCGGCGTCCAGCCCCTCCCCTACCCGACCGGCCCGGGCTACGGCAGCGGCGCGTACCAGCCGTACGACCCCCAGGACGGACTCCACGGCGGCGGCGGTCTGGCGGGCGGCGCCACCTCGGCCCCGACCCTGCCGACCGGCCCGGCCGCCAGCGCCCCGGTCGCCGCGGCCACCACCGCCGGAGCCATCGGCGCCTCCCCCTCGGTTCCCCCGGTCATGGGCGGCCTGGCCGCGGCGGGCGGCGGAGCGGCGGCCCCGTCCCCGGCTCCCCGGGCCGCCGGCCGCGCACCCGGCTCCGCGGCCGGGAAGTCGGGTCCGATCGGCGCGGGCCTCATGCCCCCCTACAGCCCGCACGGCGAGGACGACGACGAACGCGGCGAGCACACCTGGCTCACCGAGGACGAGATCCCCTGGACGCGTGAGAACAGCGCTCCGGTGGTCATCGGGAAGCAGGAGTACCGCTGATGGGTGGTCCGCTCGACGGGATCAAGATCGCTCCCGACAAGGTCATCGCCTTCTCCAACGAGGTGACGCGCACCGGCACCTCCATTGACGGAACCGCGGCGAAGATCCCCAAGATCAAGATAGACATCGCGGAGCTGGAGTCGGCGAAGGCGTTGGAGACCTTGTCTTCCAACTGGTCTCACAACGCCAGACAGCTGGCCATAAAGGTCGATCACGCGGCGCTGGCCATCAACAGGGCCGCCCGCGGCCACAAGACCGACGACGATACCGGCGCCAAAGCGTACAAGTAGTCACGACTCACGGCGAAGTGGACGAATGCTTTCATTTAAAACTCTGTATGAGGCTGAATTCGGCAGGATCACCGTCCCGGCCAACGGCGCGCAGGCCGTCGGCAAGGAATTCGACACCGCTGGCGACCAGATGGAGTCGCACGCGAAGCGACTGCCGGGAATGTGGGAGGGCAAGGACGGCGAAACCGCTGTCACCCTGCTGCAGGATCAGAAGGTCCCGCTCGAGGGTGCCGGTGAGGTGTTCCGCAAGACCAGCCAGGTGCTCACCGATCTCGGCTCACGGCTCAAGACACAGCAGGACAACGTCCGGCAGACCGTCTCGGAAGCCGAGACGCGGATACCGGCGAAGGTCAACATCGCCGACGGCAGTGTGACCCCCGAACCCATCAAGAACCCGGAAAGCTACTCCGACGCCGCCCTGATCCGAGAGAGACAGCGCCGGCAGTCACTGGCCAAGTCCTACGCCAACCTCTTCAAACAGCAGCTGGAGGTGGCGCGCCAGGTCGACCGACGGGCCAAGGGATATCTGGACCGGCTCGACCAGTACAAGGACGCGGGCAAGGCGTACAACGTCAAGGTCGAGGACAAGGGCCCGGGTCTCATCAAGAAGCCCGAGGCGGGACTGATCTACAAGGACGGCAAGTGGCAGCCGTCCACAGAGAAGTTCCCGCCCACCCACTACATGTCGTGGCGCAAGAACCCCCAGACCGGGAAGTTCGAGCCCATCAGGGATTCGGCGGGCAATTTCGTCCCCGCGTTCCGGGACCCGAACACCGGCGAGATCATTCCGGCGCTGGTCGACAACCGGACCGGGCGGCTCGTGACCGACCGGCAGGGCAATCCGATCCAGGTGATCCGGGATCCCAACTATCGCGGGGATCCGCTCAACGCCCACCTCATCGCCGCCAACCCGGACGCCGACCCCAGGACGCCGCAGAACCGCAAACCGGTCCACCCCACCATCAAGCTCGCGGAGAAGGGGGTCGGTGGCGAGCACACCTGGCTCGGCGACCCCAAGGGCGGCCAGTCCGAATTCCTCGGCGGCGATCTCAAGCACAAGACGACCCTGTCGTCGGGCTGGAACGCCGGGGCGGGCGCCGAGGTCTCCGACGGCAACGCCTTCGGGAAGGCCGAGATCGGTGGCAACCTGATCAAGTTCGCCACCGAGGCCGACTACGGGAACGGACCGTTCAAGGCGAAGGTCGGCGGGGAGGCCCTCATAGGCGCCAACGCCGAACTCGAGGGAAGCATCGGCAAGGACGGCGTCAACGCCAAGGCCGGAGCGTTCGCGGGCGCCAAGGCGAAGGTCACCGGGTCCACCGAGTTCGCCGGCGTGGGCGTCGGTGCCGAAGCCGAGGGCTGGGCGGGTGCCGGAGCCGAGGCCGAGTTCAACCTGGGCCGGGGACCGGACGGCAAGTTCCACATCGGAGGCAAAGTCGGTGTCGGCCTGGGCCTCGGCGGTAAGGTCGGCGGCAACGTCACCATCGACCCGAAGGAAATCGTCAAGTTCGCCAACCCCTTCGACTGAGACACGCACCTACGACGAACGGACCAACCGTGGCCACGAACCTGCCGATACCCATCGAGTTCAGCCTGCCCGCGGGCTGGCGTCCCGCGCCTCCCGACGAGGTCGGCGCCCCGCAGGCCGCCTTCGTGGCGCTGCACCCCCGTCCCGACGACGGGTTCACCGCCAACATCACGATCAGCGGTGAGTTCCGTCCGGACGCGGCGTCACTGGAGGCAATAGCGGACGACGCGCTGGAGCGCGTCCGGGCCTTCGCCACCAATGTGGAGGTGAGCAAGCGCAAAGCGCTGGGCACCGAGTCGTCGCCGGGCTTCGCCCAGTCGGTGTCCATGACCGTGGACGTCAAGGGCCGGACGCGCGATCTGGTGCAGCGGCAGCTGTTCATGGCCTACGTCGACGCGGAGGATTCCCGCAAGCGCGTGGTGTTGCAGCTGACGTTGACGGCCACGCCCGGCCAACTGGACGAAGCCACCACGGACTTCCACGCGTTCATCGCCACGGTCCAGCCCGACCGTTCCTAGCGCACAGCCACAGGGAGCCCATCGATGACCGCAGGCGAGTACATAGAGTTCGCGGCCGTGACCAAGGCGGGGAACAATGTGGAGCGAATCGGTGAGGAGATCACCGACACAGCCTCGCGGCAGGCTCGCCACATCGTCGAGGGCGGCAGGGGCATGACGGGTTTCTCCACACCGAGCATTCTGGACACCACGGCGGGAAGACTCAGCGGTCAGACCAGGAAGCTCGGCGAACGCGCAGGCGGCACCGGCAAGGGCATCGTGACGTCCGCCAAGAACCTGAACCAGCTGGACGCCGACGGCGCCAGCGGCTTCCGCAAGGGGCACCGCGACGTCGACGGGGACCTGACATGGTGACGGTGTCCGAACTGGAGAACGCCAGACCCGAACAGCTGGAGGGCAGTGCCAGGGCGGCCCGGAAGGTCTCCGTGGACCTGGGCGAGCACATCAACCGCACCAGCCGGGCGTGGTCGGCGTTGCAGGCGACCTGGTACGGCCCCGACGCTCACACGGCGGGCGCGAACCTGCACCACCATCGCCTGGACCTGACCCAGGCCCGACTCGCCTACGGCCGCATCGATTCCGCGCTGTCGGACTTCGCCGGGGAACTGCGGCAGGCACAGAAGCTGCTGAAGTCGGCGCTGGCCCGTGCCGACGGCATCCACGCCACTGTCACCGACGACGGGACCGTCCGGGTCAGCGACGAGGTCATGAAGGGCAAGTCCTCCGCCGAGCGCGCGAACATCAAGGCGCAGTTGAAGACCATCGCCGACGACATCGCCAAGGCGCGCACCAGGGCGGTCACCGCCGACCGGCAGGCGGTGGCGCAGCTGACGGGCGTGTCCATGCCCGACGGTCCCGACATCGACGCGACGCCGCTGTTGAAGGACGTCCCCACCGATCCGCAGCTGGTGAAGAAGTGGTGGGACGGTTTGAATCCGGATCAGCGCGTGGCGCTGATCACCGCCGACCCCAAGCGGATCGGCGGACTGGACGGCGTCCCGGCCATCGACCGGGATCAGGCGAACCGCTTGTACCTGGACAACGAGCAGGAGCAGCTCGCGGCGCGCAAGCGGGCGGCGCAGGCCCGGATCGCCGAGATCCAGCGGCTCGGCGACCAGGGCAAGGGAAGCCCGGCGCTACTGAGCGAGGCACTCGAGCTCCAGAAGAAGATCGCCGGGTTCGACGAGAAGGCGAAGCAGCTCAACCACTTCGAGGAGAAGCTCAACGAGTCCGATCCCCGGTCGTCCACCGAACGCCGGTTCCTGCTCAAGTTCGATCCGGCCGGTGACGGGCGGGCCATCGTGGCGGTGGGCAATCCCGACACCGCCGACAACGTCGCGACCTTCGTTCCCGGCACCGGGACCACGATCGCCGACGACACCAACCTGTTCAACCGGGGCGCGATCATGCAGAGCGACGCCACCCTGCGCGACCCCACCGCCACCACCTCGGTCATCACCTGGCTGGACTACGAGGCGCCCTCGTTCGTCTCCTTCGGACCCGAACCGGGACCGGCGACCACCGGAAGCGCGGAGACCGCCACCGACCTGGCGCAGTTCCAGAACTCACTGCGGTTCACCCATGAGGGACCGCGTTCCCGCAACACCATCCTGGGACACAGTTACGGTGCGACGGTCGTGGGTTACGTCGCCGACCGGCAGGGACTGGACGTCGACAACATCGTGTTCGTGGCCAGTCCCGGCAGCGGGCAGGGCCTCGCCGGAGACGCCGGGGACTTCCGCAAGGGCCTCGACAAGGACAACCGGCTGCGGGTTCCCACGGTCTTCGCCACCCGGGCCGAGAACGACCCGATCCAGGCGGTCTCGGGTGCCGGTGGCGGCCTCGCCGGGACCAACGGTCCCGACCCGACCGAGGAGGGCTTTGGTGCGAAGGTCTTCCGCAGCGACCCGGGAACGACCCTGCTGCCTCGTCCTCAGGGCGACAACCGCGGCGAGTGGGGCTACGGCGGCGCCCACTCCGACTACTGGAACGGCCCCAACAACCCCGAGTCGATCTACGAACGGCCGCAGGTCAATGAGGCCCGCGACAACTTCTCCCGGATCATCACCGGCATGGACGATCAGGTCACGGTGGACACTCCGACGGTGCATCGAGGACGGATCGCGTACTAGAACGTGAACCGCAGCGGCCGGAAGGCGTTGCGGAATCCGGTGACCTTGCTCAGCAGGTGGTACGGGACGCGGTAGCGGTTGAGCGGGACCTCGGCGTAGTCGCAGAAGATCGGAGCGTCGTCCATGAGCGACAGTCTCGGATTCCATTTCTCGACCTGGTGGGGATCGTCGATGCCCCAGTACATCCTGTAGCCGCTGAGGGAGCCCACCCGGGCGATCCAGGGCGCGATGACGTCGAAGATCATCTGCCCCTTGGGGAACCGTTCGGTGAGCCGGTGCAGCAGGGCCTTGACCTCGGAGACGGGAAGGTACATCAGCAGGCCCTCGGCGATGACGAGCAGCGGACGGCCAGCGGGCAGGTCGGTCAGCCAGTCGGGGTCGGTGACCGACGCGGCGATGACGCGGTAGCCGGGCCGGGGCGGATAGAGCTGGCGGCGCAGCTCGATGATCTCGGGGAAGTCGAGGTCGATCCAGTCGACGGTGGCGGGGACGTCGAGGCGGAAGGCCCGGCTGTCGAGGCCGCAGGCCAGGTGCAGCACCACGGCGTCGGGGTTGGTGGCCAGGAACTCCCGGGTCCAGCCGTCGAGTCGTCGGGCGCGCAGCGTGACGACGTAGCGGTCGCCGGAGGCGATGCGCAACTTGAGCGGGATCCGGTCGTAGACGCTGTCGATGATGCGGCTGGCGTGACTGTCACCCAGTACCGGTTGCCGGGAACGGTTGTCGCGATCCCGGCAGTAGAGGGTGAAGAGCATGGTCTCCTTCACCCCGGCGAGTTCGACCCTGTCATCGTCCACTGTCGCCTCCGTTGTCGGCGTGGCGAACCTGTCCGCTCAGGTTACGCCGCGACGGGCGAGCACGGCGGCGATGGCGATCAGCCAACCGGTGACTAGCCCCCACAGCAGTCCGAAGGCCAGCGCCGCCAGCGCGTGTCCGGTGTAGACGCCGATGCTGTCGCGGGTGTCGAAGGACGCGACCACGGCGCGGATCGCGTTGGCGGACATCGCGGCCACGATGGTGCCGAGCCAGCCACTGAGGAACAGCCGCGCGGCACCGGCGTCCGGGTGTCGGGTTCTGGTGCCGGAAACCCACAGCGCCACCATCGCGACGAGGAACGCGGCGGCGAGGGTCTCGGTGATGGTCTGCCACCAGGTCGTCGTGCCCAGCGGCCACAGTCGCAGGGCGGGCAGGGCGGCGGGGATGCCGAGGGCGGAGGGCACGTTGAGTTCGCCGAGCCGCGCGAAGAGCCAGGTGGTGAACCAGCCGTTGCCGAACAGCAGGCACAGCACGAGGGCGCCGGTGGCGGCGGCGACCTCGACCGGCTTATCGCGAATCAGTTTCATGTTCGCATGCTAACGTGTCCGCACTCACCTTGGAGAGACAGCGGCGAGGAGTCCCCCATGCGACGCGCCCGATGGTTCGGCGTCCTGTTCGCCGTCGTGATCCTGCTGGTCGGGGGCCTGGCCTCGGTCGTGCGAGGACAGCCGGAGTCGCGGGTTCCCCGGTTCATCACCGACGACGAGGGGCGCGCGCTCATCCTGCACGGCCTCAACACCGCCTCCAGCGCCAAGAGCACGCCCGACGCCATGCCCGACCTGTCCGAGGACGATGTGGAGCGGGAGTACCGGGACATGGGCACCAACTTCGTGAGGTTCCTGATCCAGTGGCGGGCGGTGGAACCCCGGCCCGGCGAGTACGACGAGGACTATTTGGACAAGGTTGCCGAGCGGGTCTCGTGGTACGAGAAGCGTGGCTATCACGTCATGCTCGACATGCACCAGGACCTGTACGGGCCCGGCGTGACGGCGAAGGGCGACGTCGGCAACGGCGCTCCGCGGTGGGCGACCGAGACCGACGGGCTGCCGGTGTCGGCGCAGGAGCAGTGGGAGCTGTACTACCTGGAACCCGGGGTGGTGCGGGCCTTCGACAACTTCTGGGGGGCGGCCTCGGACGCGACGTTGATGCGGCACTACGCCAAGGCGTGGGGCGAGGTCGCCGACCGGTTCGCCGACGCCGACGCGGTGCTGGGCTACGACCTGATGAACGAGCCGTGGGGCGGTTCGGTGCAGGGGGCGGCCTTCGAGTCCGGGCCGCTGGCGGAGTTGTACCGGCTCAGTATCGACGAGATCCGTGACGTGGACGCGGACAGCTGGATCTTCCTCGAACCGCAGGCGGTCGGCGTCAACTGGGGACTGCCCTCGGCTCTGCCCGCTGTGGACGATCCGCGTCGGGGTGAGAACCGGATCGCGTTCGCGCCGCACCTGTATCCGCTGCCGATGGATCTGGGCGACGACTACGCGACGGTCAAGGGCGAGGTGGACGCGGCGATGACCACCTGGAGCGACAACGTGCTGCGCACCGCCCAGCGACTGGACGCCCCGGTGGTGCTGGGCGAGTTCGGTCTGGACGCCACCCGGCCGGGCGCGTTGGACTATGTGGAGTCGGTGGCGGATCTGGCCGACGCCACCGGGATGGGCTGGTCGTACTGGTCCAACGATCCCGGCGGCTGGGGACCCTACGACGAGGACGGCAAGGCCAGTCCGCTGGTGAAGACCCTGGACCGGGCGTATCCGCGCGCCGTGGCCGGGACGCCGACGGCCATCGACAGTGACGCCGACTCCCTGACGCTGACCTTCCGGGGCGACCCGGACGTGAAGGCGCCCACCGAGATCTACCTGCCGCGCGGCTTCGGCGACGGCGGTGAGCTCGACTGCGACGGTTGCCAGTCCGATTGGGACGCCGACCGGCGGGTCCTGAGCGTCGCGACCGTCGCCGACGACGAGCAGCACACGATCACGGTCACCGCTAAGTAGTCACGATCGGGGCGGGGCGGTGGTGCCGCGCACCACCATCCGGGAGTCCAGCAGCAGCTCGACCCCGGCCTCGCGGCTGCCGCTCAGTTGGGCGTCGGCGGCGCGCACGGCCAGTTCCGCCAGTTGCCCGACGTCCTGGCGGACCGTGGTGAGGTCGATATGGGACAGTCCGGCGATGTGGCTGTCGTCGTAGCCCACGATGGAGACGTCTTCGGGAACACTGACCCCGGCCCGGGTGAACACGTCCAGCAAACCGATGGCGCACAGGTCATTGCCCGCGAACACGGCGGTCGGCAGTCGCGGTTCGGCCAGCAGGGTGCGGGCCGCCGCGGCGCCGGACTCCTCGGTCTGGTCGCCGCCGATCACGCGCACCCGCTCGGCCAGCCCGCGTTTGCGCATGAAGTCGCGGTAGGCCCGGCGCCGTTCGGCCGAGCCCGGACCGGAGCCGCCGTCGACGTGGACGATGTCGCGGTGACCCAGTCCGATGAGGTAGTCGACGACCTCGCCGACCCCGGGTCGGTCCCTTGTGGTCACGATGTCAACCGGAGCCCGCGATACCTTGCGCCCCACCACGACGGTGGGCACCCGGCGGCCCAGCTCGGCGACGTCGCGGGCCGGGATGATCGGCCCCAACAGGATCAGCGCCTCACTGCGATGGCCGATGAGCGCCTCGATCGCCTGGTTCTCGTCGCGGGAGGGCACGTGCGCGCTGAGCACGATGTCATAGCCGAGTTCCTCGGCGGCCGGGTAGATCGTCTCGACCACATCCACGTGGAAGGGATTGCGGACGGTGAACAGCACGCCCAGCACCCGGCTGCGCCCGCGCGCCAGCAACCGGGCGGCGAGATCGGGCCGGTAACCCAGTTCGGCGGCGGCGCGGAACACCCGCTCCCGGGTCTCGAGGCTGGCGCCGGGCGCGTTGCGGAACACCAGCGACACCAGGGCCCGCGACACCCCGACCCGCGCGGCGACGTCGGACATCGTGGGTCTTCGGGGCCGACGGGACCGGTCGGAACCGGTGGTTTCGTCGCCAGGCGTTGTGCCATCCATACCGGACGCTCAGCCTTCCGTCGCTAATTATTCGAGTTGGCCGCTTGACACCGATTGTGACGCGTGCCATGGTAGCGACTATTAGCGCGCTCTACTAGAGCGCACTAGTACTGGCGACCCCCGCCGCCCCGAACTGGTCGACTCCGCCTCCGGAGGTGCCATTGCGACAGCACCACAGCGATCCCGCCGACGCGGTGGGCTTCGAGGTTGTGACCATGGGCCGGGTCGGGGTCGACATCTACCCGCACCAGGTCGGCGTCGGCCTGGAGGACGTCACGAGTTTCGGCAAGTACCTGGGCGGCAGCCCCACCAACGTGGCGGTGAGCGCCGCCCGGTTCGGGCTGCGCGCGGGTGTCATCACCGGCACCGGCGACGACCCGTTCGGCCGGTTCGTCCATGCGGCATTGCGTGGGTACGGAGTGGACGATCGGTTCGTGGTCACGGTTCCGGGCCTGCCGACGCCGGTGACGTTCTGCGAGATCTTCCCGCCCGACGACTTCCCGCTGTACTTCTACCGGTTTCCGAAGGCTCCGGACCTGGAACTGACCGAGACCGATGTGGACCTCGACGCGGTGCGCTCGACCCGGATCTTCTGGGCCACCGGCACCGGGTTGTGCGCCGAGCCGAGCCGTTCGGCGACGATGGCGGCGCTGGCGGCCCGCGACCGGCGCACGTTGACGGTGCTGGACCTGGACTACCGGCCGATGTTCTGGGAGTCGGCACAGGCGGCCAGCGAGCACGTGTCGGCCGCGCTCGACCACGTCACCGTGGCGGTCGGCAACCTGGACGAGGTCGAGATCGCCGTGGGCACCCGCGATCCCGGCGAGGCAGCCCAGCGGCTGCGGCGTCGGGGTGTGAGCCTGGCGGTCATCAAGCAAGGGCCCGAGGGTGTCTACGCCGTCGACGACTCCGGCGAGGTCACGGTCGCGGCGGCCCCGGTGGAGGTGGTCAACGGCCTCGGTGCCGGGGACGCCTTCGGCGGCGCGCTGTGCCACGGGCTGTTGCGCGGCTGGGATTTGGAACGCACCATCGCGTTCGCCAACGCCGCCGGGGCCATCGTCGCCGGTCGGCTGTCGTGTTCGGACGCCATGCCGACCGAATCCGAAGTGGAGTCCAAGCTGGCGGAGGTGGGTCATGGATCCTGACCGGTTGCGTCGGTTGACCCTGACCCGGTTGAGCGACCCGTGCGCGGTGCAGGTGGCCGCCGCCCGGCGCGAGCGCCCGGGTCCGCCCGACGGCGACCGGGTCCTGATCATCGCCGCCGACCATCCGGCGCGCGGCGTGGTGCGCACCGGCGGCCGGTCCATGACCGACCGCGCCGACCTGCTGGACCGGTTGTGCGTGGCGCTGTCCCGGCCCGGGGTCACCGGGGTGCTCGGCACCGCCGACATCCTGGAGGACCTGCTGTTGTTGGGGGCGCTGGACGGCAAGCTGGTCTTCGGTTCCATGAACCGGGGCGGGCTGGGCGGTTCGGTCTTCGAGGTCGACGACCGGTTCACCGGCTACGACGCGCGCTCCATCGTCGACATGGAGTTCGAGGGCGGCAAGATGCTGCTGCGCGTCGATCTCGACGACGACCGCACCGCGCCGACGCTGGAGGCCTGCGCCCGGGCCGTGACCGAGCTGGCCGGGCACGGCCGGATCGCGATGGTGGAGCCGTTCTTGGCCCGCCGGGTCCACGGGGCGCTGGTCAACGACCTGTCCGCCGAGGCCGTCACCGCCTCGATCGGCATCGCCTCGGGGCTGGGCGGCACCTCGGCGTACACGTGGCTGAAGCTGCCCGCCGTCGACGACATGGAGCGGGTCGCGGCGGCCACGACGCTGCCGATCCTGTTGCTGGGCGGCGATTCCGGCGGTGATCACGCCGACCGGCTGCGCAGGTGGGAGGCGGCGCTGCGGCCGCCGAACGTGTGCGGGCTGGTGGTGGGCCGTTCGCTGCTGTACCCGTCCGACGACGACGTCGCCGCGGCGACCGACCAGGCGGTGAGTCTACTGTGAATTACCATCTTCCGGCGTTCAGCACCTCCGCCGATCCATACGAGACCGTCATCACCCCGGACAGTGCCGGGTGGCATTACAGCGGACTGCTGGTGCTGACGCTCGAACCCGGCGACACCCACGAACTGTCCACCGGCGACAGTGAGACGCTGGTGCTGCCGCTCAACGGCGGCTGCGTCGTGGAGTGCGAGGGCCAGACCATCGCCGTGACCGGGCGGGCCAGCGTGTTCTCGCGGGTCAGTGACTTCGTCTACCTGCCAAGGGATGCCACCGCGACGATCTCCAGCGCCGCCGGGGGCCGGTTCGCGTTGCCGTCGGCGCGCTGCGAGCGACGGCTCAGCGTCCGCTACGGCGCCGCCGAGGACGTCCCGGTGGAGCTGCGCGGCGCCGGGCAGTGCAGCAGGCAGGTCAACAACTTCTGCACGCCGGACGTCTTCCCCGCCGACCGGCTGATCGCCTGCGAGGTGCTGACGCCGGGCGCGAACTGGTCGTCCTATCCGCCGCACAAGCACGACCGGGCCGGTGACGGCGAATGCGAGCTCGAGGAGATCTACTACTTCGAAGTGGACGGTTCCGGGATGGGTTACCAGCGCGTGTACGGCAGCGACCGTCCCATCGACGTGCTGGCCGAGGTGCGCGGCGGCGACGTCGTGCTCATCCCGCACGGCTGGCACGGCCCGGCGATGGCCACCCCCGGCTACGACCTGTACTACCTCAACGTGATGGCCGGACCGGGTGAACACCGGGCCTGGCTGATCAGCGACGACCCGGCGCACGGTTGGATCCGGGACACCTGGCGGGATCTCGACATCGACCCGCGACTGCCGTTGACGTCCACCGTGGAGAGGAGGCCGTGATGGGCACGATCCGGCTCACCACCGGCCAGGCGCTGGTGCGGTTCCTGGCGAACCAGTGGAGCGAACGCGACGGGCAGACGCACCGGCTGTTCGCCGGTTGCTTCGGGATCTTCGGCCACGGCAACGTCGCCGGGTTCGGGCAGGCGCTGTTGCAGGACGGCAAGGACCTGGAGCTGCCGTACTACCTGGCCCGCAACGAACAGGGCATGGTCCACAGTGCGGTCGCGTTCGCGCGGCTGCGGGACCGGATGTCCACCTTCGCGTGCACCGCCTCGATCGGCCCCGGCTCCACGAACATGGTGACCGGCGCGGCGCTGGCGACCATCAACCGGCTGCCGGTGTTGTTGCTGCCCAGCGACTACTTCGCCAACCGCTTCCCCGACCCGGTGCTGCAACAGCTGGAGGATCCGCACAGCCGCGACACCTCCGTCAACGACGCCTTCCGTCCGGTTTCGCGGTACTGGGACCGGATCCAGCGCCCCGAGCAGCTGATGTCGGCGGCGTTGACGGCGGCCCGGGTGCTGACCGACCCGGCCGAGACCGGCGCGGTCACGCTGTGCCTGCCGCAGGACGTGCAGGCCGAGGCGTACGACTGGCCGCAGGAGTTCTTCGTGCCCCGGGTGTGGCCGGTGGCGCGTCCGGTGCCGGAACCGGCGGCGCTGGCGCGGGCGGTGGAGTGCCTGACCGCGGCGCGGCGGCCGCTGATCGTGGCCGGTGGCGGCGTGAAGTACTCGCTGGCCACCGACGCGTTGCGCGCGTTCGCCGCCGCGACCGGGACACCCGTGGCCGAGACCCACGCGGGCAAGGGATCGGTGCCGTGGACCCAGCCCTCGGCGGTGGGCGGCATCGGCGCCACCGGTTCGGCCGCCGCCAACATGCTGGCCGCCGAGGCGGACGTGGTGCTGGGTGTCGGCACCCGCTACAGCGACTTCACCACCGCCTCCCACAGCCTGTTCGCCGATCCCCGGGTGCGGTTCGTCAACCTCAACGTGGCGGCCATGGACACGGTGAAACTCGGCGGGGTGTCCATCGTGGCCGACGCTCGCGCGGGACTGGAGGCGCTGTCCACGGCCGTCGGCACCTGGAAGGCCGATCCGGACTGGACGGACCGGGCGCGGCGGCTGGCGGGCGACTGGCGACGCGCCACCGACGCCGCCTACCACCTCGACCACGGCCCGCTGCCCGCGCAGACGGCGGTGCTGGGCGCCCTCAACGACGCCGTCGGACACCGCGACGTCGTCATCAACGCCGCCGGGAGCATGCCCGGTGACCTGCACAAGCTGTGGCGCGCATCCGATCCGAAGCAGTACCACGTCGAGTACGGGTACTCATGCATGGGCTACGAGATCGCCGCCGGGGTGGGCGCGAAACTGGCCGACCCGACCCGGGAGGTGTACGTCCTGGTCGGCGACGGCTCCTACCTGATGATGGCCTCCGAGCTGGTGACCGCGGTGTCGGAACGGCTGAAACTCATCGTGGTGCTGGTCGACAACGGCGGCTTCGCCTCCATCGGCGGACTGTCGCAATCGGTCGGTTCGCAGCGGTTCGGCACCAGCTACCGGCACCGCGACGCCGCCACCGGCGAACTGGACGGCGATCCACTGCCGGTCGACCTGGGCGCCAACGCCGCCAGCCTCGGCGCCACCCTGATCCGCGCCGACTCGATCGGCGAGTTCGCGCTGGCGTTGTCCCGCGCGAAGCACAACGACGGGGTCACGGTCGTGCACATCCGCACCGACCCGCTGGCGCCCTCGGCGCCGTCCACCGCCTGGTGGGACGTGCCGGTCGCCGAGGTCGCCGAACTGGACACCACTCGAAAGGCCCGCACCGAGTACGAGGCCGCCGTCAAGCGGCAACGCCATTACCTGTGAGACAGGAGATCCATGACCACCATCCAGCACTGGATCGACGGGACCGCCACGGCGGCGGACTCGACCCGCACCGCGCCGGTGTGGAATCCGGCGACCGGGCGGCAGCAGGCCGAGGTGCTGCTCGCCGAGGCCGACGCCGTCGACCGGGCGGTGGCGGCGGCCCGACGGGCCTTCGAAACCTGGGGCGAGGTCTCGCTGTCGGCGCGCTCGAAGGTCATGTTCGCGTTGCGGCAGCTGCTGGAACGCCACGAGGACGAGCTGGCCCGGATCATCTGCGCCGAACACGGCAAGGCCATCGACGACGCGCGCGGTGAGATCGTCCGGGGCCGGGAGGTCGTCGAGTTCGCCTGCGGCATAGCCGAAGTGCTGAAGGGTTCGTTCTCCAACGAGGTGTCCAGCGGCGTCGACCTGCACTCGTTCCGGCAGCCACTGGGGGTGTGCGCGGGCATCACCCCGTTCAACTTCCCGATCATGGTTCCGATGTGGATGCACCCGGTCGCCATCGCCACCGGCAACACCTTCGTCCTCAAACCCAGCGAGCGCGACCCGTCGGCGTCCAACTTCGTCGCCCAGCTGTACGCCGACGCCGGGCTGCCCGACGGCGTGTTCAATGTGGTGCACGGCGACAAGACCGCCGTGGACGCGATTCTGGACCACCCCGACGTCGCGGCGGTGTCGTTCGTCGGTTCCACCCCGATCGCCCGCTACGTGCACGAACGGGCCCAGTCGGCCGGGAAACGGGTGCAGGCGCTGGGCGGCGCCAAGAACCACGCGGTCGTGATGCCCGACGCCGATCTCGGCTTCGCCGCCGACCAGCTGACCGCCGCGGCCTTCGGTTCGGCCGGTCAGCGCTGCATGGCGGTGTCGGTGGCCGTGACCGTCGGCGACGCCGCCGACGCGCTGGTGCCGGTGTTGCGGGACAAGGCTTCCGGCCTGAACGTCGGCCCCGGTTCCGAGCCGGGTGTCGACATGGGACCGGTGGTGACCTCGCAGGCCCGCGACCGGATCGCCGGATACGTCGCCTCGGGTGTCAAGCAGGGTGCCGAGCCGGTGCTGGACGGCCGCGAGTTCCGCCGCGACGGGGACGGCTTCTTCATCGGGCCGACGGTCCTGGACCGGGTGACCTCCGATATGGACGTCTACCGGGACGAGGTGTTCGGGCCGGTCCTGTCGGTGGTGCGCGCCGAGACGGTGGAGGCGGCGATCGACCTGATCAACGCCAACCCGTACGGCAACGGCACCGCGATCTTCACGTCGGACGGTGCCGTGGCGCGCCGTTTCGAACGCGAGGTGCGGGTCGGGATGGTGGGTGTCAACGTGCCGATCCCGGTCCCGATGTCCTACTACTCCTTTGGCGGCTGGAAGGACTCGCTGTTCGGCGAGACCCACATCCACGGCCCCGAGGGCGTGCGGTTCTACACCCGGCTGAAGGTGGTGACCTCCCGCTGGCCGAGCCAGCCGCGCCAGGTCGCCTCCCGGCTGCACTTCCCCACCGCGAGTTGACAAGGAGAGTGACAATGGCAGCGACACTGCGACTCGGTTCGGCCCCCGACTCCTGGGGCGTGTGGTTCCCCGACGACGAACGGCAGCTGCCGTGGCAGCGGTTCCTCGACGAACTCGCCGGTGCCGGTTACGAGTGGCTGGAACTGGGCCCGTACGGCTACCTGCCCACCGACGCGGCGCGACTGTCCGACGAGGTCGCCTCCCGGGGTCTGAGGGTCAGCGGTGGCACCGTCTTCGGTGCGCTGCACCGGGAGTCCGAATGGGACTCGATGCTGGCCACCACCCGCAAGGTCGCGGCCCTGACCGCCGCGCTTGGCGCCAAACACCTGGTGTACATCCCGCCGCTGTACCGCGACGAGAAGACCGGCGGCTTCCTGGAGTCACCACAGTGGACGTCCTACGACTGGGCCACCACGATGCGGGCCGCCAACCGGCTGGGCCGGATCCTGCTCGACGAGTACGGGGTGCGGCTGTGCCTGCATCCGCACGCCGACACCCACATCCAGACCCAGCCGCAGATCGAGCGGTTCCTGGACGGCACCGACCCCGAGGCGGTGTCGCTGTGCCTGGACACCGGGCACGTCGCCTACGGCGGCGGTGACAACCTCGACCTGATCCGCCGGTTCTCCGAACGCATCGGCTACGTCCACATCAAACAGATGGACCCCGAGATCCTGGCCGCCGTCGCCGCCGAGGACCTGTCCTTCGGCGAGGCCGTCAAACGCGGCGTCTGCGTCGAACCACCCGCCGGGGTGCCCAACCCGGCCACCATCGTGGAGGAACTGTCCGGTCTGGACGCCGAACTGTTCGTCATCGTCGAACAGGACCTCTACCCCTGCGAACCCGAGGTGCCGCTGCCCATCGCGGTCCGCACCCGCGACTACCTGCGCGGCTGCGGACTCGGCGCCAGTCACCAGAAAACCTGAAAGGCCCCCGCCATGAAAACCCCGCTGCGATCCGGACTCATACTGGCCATTGTGGCCACCAGCGCGCTGGCGCTGTCCGCCTGCTCCTCCTCGGGCGGCAAACAGGACGAAGGCAAGGGCGCCGACACGCCCCGCCAAACCATCGCCCTGATCACGCACTCCGCCAAGGGTGACACGTTCTGGGACATCGTCCGCGAGGGCGCCGAGGCCGCCGCCGCCAAGGACAACATCGAGCTGAAGTACTACTCCGACCCCGAGGGGGCCGGGCAGGCCAAGCTGATCCGCAACGCGGTGGACCAGAAGGTCGACGGCATCGCGGTCACCCTCGCCAAGCCCGACGCCGTCGCCTCGGCGGTGGAGAAGGCCACCGACGCGGGCATTCCGGTGGTGGGCCTCAACTCCGGCATCGACCACTGGCAGGACCTCGGCGTGCTGGAGTACTTCGGCAACGACGAGACCATCGCCGGGACCGCGTTCGGCGAACAGCTCAACGAGGTCGGCGCCAAGAAGACGCTGTGCGTCATCCACGAGTCGGGCCAGGTCGCGCAGGAGGCCCGCTGCAAGGCGCTGAAGGAGGAGTTCAAGGGCAAGACCGAGATCCAGTACGTCGACGGCGGCAACATGCCGGACGTGAAGTCCTCGCTGACGTCCAAGCTCCAGTCCGACAAGAAGATCGACTTCGTCTCCACACTGGCCGCGCCGATCGCGACCACCGCCGTGGAGGCCGTCGCCGACGCCGACAGCAAGGCCAAGGTCGCGACCTTCGACACCAACAAGGAACTGGTCAAGGCCATCAAGAACGGCGACATCCAGTGGGCCATCGACCAGCAGCCGTACCTCCAGGGCTACCTGGCCGTGGACGGCCTGTGGCTGTACAACACCAACGGCAACACCTCCGGCGGCGGCAGCCAACCGGTGCTGACCGGCCCGGCCATCGTCGACAAGAGCAATGTGGACGACATCTCCAAGTGGGCCGAGAACGGAACCCGGTGACGCGTCGATGAGCCAGACCACGTCCGTCGCGGCCGAGATCGACCCGGTCGCGTCCCAGGTGAGCCGCCGCCCGGCGCTGCTGCGACTGCTCACCCGGCCCGAGTTCGGTTCCCTGGTGGGTGCCATCGCGGTGTTCGCGGTGTTCTACGCGCTGGCGCCGACGTTCCGCAACGCCTCGTCCTGGTCGACGATCCTGTACGAGACCTCGACGATCGGGATCATGGCGGTGGCCGTCGCGCTGTTGATGATCGGCGGCGAGTTCGACCTGTCGGCCGGGGTCGGCGTGATCGCCACCGCCCTGTTCGGGGCGATCTTCACCTACCAGCTGTCGGTGAACGTGTGGGTCGGCGTGTTCGCGTCGCTGGCGTTCGGGCTGGCCGTCGGTTTCGTCAACGGCTGGCTGCTGGTGCGCACCAAACTGCCCAGCTTCCTGGTGACACTGTCGACGTTCCTGATGTTGCAGGGACTCAACGTCGCGCTCACCAAGCTCATCACCGGCAGCACCGCCTCGGACCGTATCTCCGACATGGACGGTTTCGCCGCCGCCGAGGCGGTGTTCGCCAGCGAGTTCAGCCTCTTCGGCGTCGACATCCAGATCACCGTGTTGTGGTGGCTGCTGTTCGTGGGCCTGGCCACCTGGGTGCTGCTGCGCACCCGGGTCGGCAACTGGATCTACGCGTCCGGAGGGGACGCCGACAGCGCCCGCGCCGTCGGTGTCCCCGTCAACCGGGTCAAGATCGGACTGTTCATGGTGATGGGTGCCGCCGCGTGGTTCAGCGGCATGCACCTGCTGTTCGAGTACAACACCGTGCAGTCCGGTGAGGGAATCGGCAACGAGCTGCTGTACATCATGGCCGCGGTGATCGGCGGCTGTCTGCTGACCGGTGGCTACGGCACCGCCGTCGGCGCCGCGATCGGCGCGCTGATCTACGGCATGACCAAACAGGGCATCGTCTACGCGGGCTGGGACGACAACTGGCTGATGTTCTTCGTCGGCGCGATGCTGCTCTTGGCCACGGTGATCAACGCCTGGGTCCGGCGGCAGGCGGGCAGGAGGTGAACCCGATGGCGGACAACGACAAGACCACGCCGGTGATCCGGCTCGACAGAGTCGGCAAGACCTTCGGCAACATCACCGCGCTGCGAGACGTGAGCCTGACGGCCGACGCCGGACAGGTCACCTGCATCCTCGGCGACAACGGCGCCGGAAAGTCCACACTCATCAAGATCATCGCCGGGCTGTACCCGCACGACAGCGGCGAGTACTTCGTGGACGGTGTCGCGACCCGGCTGTCGTCGCCACGGCAGGCGCTCGACCACGGCATCGCCACCGTCTACCAGGACCTGGCCCTGGTGCCGCTGATGCCGGTGTGGCGCAACTTCTTCCTCGGTTCGGAACTGCGCACCGGCGTGTGGCCGTTGCGCAGACTGGACGTGGCCCGGATGCGCGACATCGCCGACACCCAGCTGCGGGAACTGGGCATCGCGCTGCCCGACATCGACCAGCCGGTCGGCAGCCTGTCGGGCGGGCAGCGGCAAGTGGTGGCGATCGCGCGCGCCAAGTACCTGGGCGCCCGGGTGCTGATCCTGGACGAGCCGACGGCCGCGCTGGGCGTCAAACAGTCCGGTGTGGTCCTCAAGTACGTCGCGGCGGCCCGCGAGGCGGGACTGGGCGTCATCTTCATCACCCACAACCCGCACCACGCGTTCATGGTCGGCGACCACTTCGTGGTGCTCAACCTCGGCGAGGTCGAACTGGACGCCGACCGCGACGGCCTGACCCTGGACGACCTCACCCACCACATGTCCGGCGGGGCCGAACTCGACGCGCTGCGCCACGAACTGGAAACGCAGCAGGACAAGGGTTAGGAGCCAGAGGCAATGACTGTCAACATCGGAGTGATCGGGACCGGCAGCATCGGTTCCGACCACATCAGACGCATCGGCGAGAAGTGCCGCGGCGGCCGGGTGGTCGCCGTCAGCGACCTGGACCAGGAGCGGGCCGCGGCGATCGCGGCCCGGGTGGACGCCAAGGCGTTTCCCAGTGGCGCCGAGCTCATCGCCAACGCGGAGGTGGACGCGGTACTGGTCGCCTCGCTGGCACCGACCCACGCCGAGTACGTACTCGGCTGCCTGGCGGCCGGAAAGCCGGTGTTCAGCGAGAAACCGCTGGCCACCACGGCGGCCGACTGCGAGCGCGTCGTGGCCGCCGAGCAGGCGGCGGGCCGTCGGCTGGTGCAGGTGGGTTTCATGCGGCGGTTCGACAGCGACTACCGGCAGCTGAAGGCGGCGCTGGACGGTGGCGAGATCGGCGACCCGTTGATGATCCACTGTGTGCATCGCAATCCGTTCGCCGTCGAGTCGTACCACTCCGAGATGGCCACGACCGACACCGCCATCCACGAGATCGACGCGATCCGCTGGCTGCTCGACGAGGAGCTCACCTCGGTCCAGGTCCTCACCCCGCGTAAGACATCCCGGCGGCACGCACACCTCCAGGACCCGCAGATCATGCTCTACGCCTCCGACAGCGGTGTGCGCGCCGACGTCGAGGTGTTCGTCAACTGCCAGTACGGCTACGACATCCAGTGCGAAGCCGTGGGCGAGACCGGGACCGCGCGACTGCCGGACCCGGCCCGGCTGTCGGTCCGCTCGCAGGCCCGCGAGACGCGCGCCGTCCCGCAGACCTGGCAGGAGCGCTTCACCACGGCGTTCGACGTCGAGATCCAGGAATGGATCGATGCCGTGGCCGAGGACCGCACCTCGGGGCCGAGCGCCTGGGACGGTTACGCGGCGGCGGTCATCGCCGACGCGACCGTCAAGGCGCTCCACAGTGGCGGTATCGAGTCGATCCCGATGCCGGCGCGGCCCGGCTTCTACGACTGAGACCGGCCGGCTAGTCGCCGGACTCGGCTTCGCCGAAGACCCAGCCCTGGGCGCCGTGGTGTTCGCACGCGGCCGATCCGGCCGCCACGGCCGCCTCCAGCGCGGCGGTCTTGTCGGCACCGGACGCGAGCGCGGCGGCGAAGGTGCCGGTGAACGCGTCTCCGGCGCCGGTGGTGTCGACGTGTTCGACGGACGGCGAGGGCACGTGGACGTCGTCCCAGCGGGCGCCGTCGGCACCGAGCGTCACCACTGTGGACACACCGGTGTCGCCGAGCTCGGACTGTTCCAGTTCGTTGACCACGAGGATGTCGATGTCGGCCAGCAGCTCGGGGTCGACGGGCTTGAACGGGGACGGGTTGAGCACCACGGTGGTGTCGGACTGTTTGGCCAGCCGGGCCGCGTGGGCGGTCACCTCGTCGGGCAACTCGAACTGCAGCAACAACACCCGGGCGTCGGCGATCTGCGACCGCCACCGGTCGACGTCCGAAGTGGTCACGGCGGCATTGGCTCCCGGTGCCACGATGATGGTGTTCTCCCCCGCCTCGTTCACGGCGATGAGCGCGTGCCCCGAGGGGGTCGCGTCGGTCACCACGACCGCCAGGCAGTCGACGCCGCGTTCGCCGAGCCCGGCGAGGTACTCGGATCCGGCCGAGTCGTCGCCGATGCGTCCCATCAGCATGGTCTCGGCTCCGGCGCGGGCGGCGGCCAGTGCCTGGTTGGCGCCCTTGCCGCCCGGGGCGCGGGACAGGTCGCTCGCCGAGACCGTCTCGCCGGGCCTGGGCAGGTTCGCGACTCGCGCGGCCACGTCGATGTTGAGGGAACCGACAACGCAGACGTCAGTCATCGGCGGCCACCGTCTCCACGAACAGCCGCCGGTACCGGGCGCCGTCGACGGCCACGCCCACGTCCACCTGCCCGACGCCCACGTCGCCGGACAGCGGGACGCTGTTGGGGTTGCCGCGCACGTCCACCAGCGTCAGTCCCCGGGTCGGGCCCTCGCCCAGCGCCACGTGCACCGGCAGCGAGCGGGTCGTCAGGCCCTGCGGGTCGGCCACCGCGCACACCGCCCCGGCGTCGCCGACGCAGGCCGCCTCCGGTTCGGTGATCCGGCTCTCGTGCCGCCAGGTCCCCGTTCGGCCCTCCAGCAGCCGCGCCGCGAGGCTCGCGCCGGGCTTCGACGACTCCAGCAGTCGCTTCACCCCGGCCGCGTCCACCGTCACCTGGTAGAACACGTCGAGTCCGTACATTGTCAGCGGCACACCGGAACTCAGCACGATCGCGGCCGCCTCCGGGTCCTGCCAGATGTTGAACTCGGCCGCCGCGGTGGTGTTGCCCGCCCCCACCGAGCCGCCCATGACCATGACGTTGCCCAGGGCGGCGGCCGTCTCGGGATACATGCGCAGCAGCAGGGCCACATTGGTCAGCGGCGCCAGCGCTATCAGCGTCACCTCGCCGGGCGAGTCCATGATGGTGCGCCGCAGCAGTTCGACGGCGTGGACGCTGTCGGCCGACCGCTTGGCGTCGGGGACGTCGATACCGCCCAGACCGTTGTCGCCGTGCACGGCCCGGGCCCCGTTGAAGGGACGCAGCAGCGGCCGGTCGGCGCCGCGCGCCACCGGGATGTCCGGGTGTCCGGCGGCGTCCAACACCGCCAGACTGTTGCGGGTCGCCTGGTCGACGTCCACGTTCCCGGCCACACAGGTCACCGCCCGCACCCGCAGCGCGGGGTGGGCGGTGGCGAACAGCAGCGCCAACGCGTCGTCGACGCCGGTGTCCACATCAAGGACGACATCGATAGCCATACGGCCCACAATATGCGGAACGCCCGGCCGACGCCGCGAGGTCCGGCTCGGTCACTTCAGCGACTGCGCGACGCGGTCCATCGCGTCCCAGGAGTCCTGGAGTCCTTCCTCCATACCGGACGCGAGCACGGCGTCGCGGACTTCCTTGCTGTGGCACTCCATCAGCAGTTCGATCTTGCCCCGGCCGTCGGTCTCGGTGAAGGTCACGAAGTTGTCGGCGGGTTTGGTGCCCTCGGGCGCCTGCTCGTAGATCTCGGTGTTGACGATGCGCTCGTTCGGGACGATCTCCAGGTACTCGCCGTTGAAGCCGACCTCGCCGTGCTCGGAGGCGATGACGTACCGCCAGGTGCCGCCGACCCGCAGGTCGACCTCGGCGACGGTGACCTCACCGCGCCCGCCGCTCCACCAGCACTTGATGAGCTCGGGCGTAGTCCACGCCTTGAACACCAGATGCTTGGGGGCGTTGAACTCCCGCGTCATCAGGATCTGGGTGTCGCTGGGAGTGGTGACCTTCGCGGTCCTATTCTCGATCCTCATTGCCCTCTTCCTCCGTCTTGAGTTCCTCCAGCACCCCGTCCAGCAGATCGAAGCGCCGGTTCCAGGTCTGTTCGAAGCCCTTCACCCAGTCGTGAACGGCTTTCAGCGGACGTCCGTCCATTGAATACACGCGTCGCCTGCCCTCCTCCCGTACGGAGACCAGGCCGACCTCCCGCAGCACGCGCAGGTGTTTGGACACCAACGGCTGCACCAGGCCGAGCGCGTCGACGAGTTCGGTCACGGTGCGTTCGCCTTCGGCCAGGATCGCCAGGATCTCGCGCCTTCGGGGTTCCGCGACCGCGTTGAACGCGTCCGTAGTCGTCGCCGCTCTAGCCATGCCTCAAATCATATACCCATATCGGTATATGTCAACGGTCCCGCTATTCGCACTTGCCCTTCAGCCAGGCCACCATTTCCTTGGGCCAGTCGGTGGCCATCCGGTTGGGTCCCTTGTCCAGGGCGGCCTGCCAGGAGGCGAAGTTGCCGTCGGCCGCCGGTGGCGGCTCCTCCCAGCCCACCGTGTCCGGCCACACGGGCCCGGTCTCGGCGGTGGGGAACGCCTTCTCCAGTCCGGCGGCCTTGAACCGGGCCTGCATCTCGGGACGGAGGTTCGCGTCGTGGGTGTAGATCATGATCTCCTGGCGGTCGATGCGTTCCCTGATCGGATCGATGACCTCTTTCCAGGCCCCGTCCCGGACGCCCGCGTCGGAATGCAGCAGCGACTGCGCGGCCGAGGGCTTGATCTCCAGCAGCGGCACCATCTTCTTCTCGTACAGGGAATCCAGGTAGCCGCGCAGCGTGTAGACCGTCTCGCCCTTGAACGGACCGACCTCGATGGTGCGGCCCGACATCTTGTCGGGCCCGGTGTTCCACCAGATGTCGTTGACGTTGCGGTGCGAGCCGGTCAGCCAGTAGGTGCTGCCGTTGTGCCACATGACCGCCTTGTGGCCGTCCTTGGTGAGCTGGATGTCGGCCTCGACGCCGACCGAACCCATGTCCTTGTACGCCTGCAGCGCCATCGGATTGTTGGGCTGGCGCACCTGGTCCCGCTTCCAGCCGTCCGGGTTGACCTCCGGGTAACCGCCGTGCGTGAAGACCTGCGGGCACTTGGGGAGGTTCCGGTCCTCGGCCTGGGCGGGCAGCGTCATCGCCGTCATCGCGCCGACGCCGGCCAGGATCGTGACGGCGGACAGGAGCCAGCGGGTGCGTCGGGTACGCATGGGTCGACCTCTCGGGAGCGGGATCAGCTGTATCGATACTGGTCGAGGCGTACATATTCCGTCCATACACAAAAGACAAGGGGTTCGCGCGATGCCCCACGCGCGAACCCCTTGTAACCCCCTTATCACCCTTCTCCTCTTGGCTAAGGGCTGCTTATTTGGTGACGGCCGCCTCGCCGGTGGCGGTGGTGGCGCACCACAGGTCCTTGAAGCCGACGCCCTTGGTGTCACCGGCGTTGGCGTCGTCGTTGAAGGTGTACATCGGCCAGTCGTTGTAGGTGACCTGCTTGGTGCCGTCCTCACGCTCGATGGTGCCGATCAGGGACTTGTCGACGCCGTCGCCGTAGGTCGGGTCGTCCTCGACGGTCAGCGGAGTCCACTTGTTCAGGCAGTCCTTGTAGCAGGCGGAGGCGTTGTCGAGCTTCTCGTCCTTGAAGAACATGTACAGCGTCATGCCCTCGGAGTTGACCAGGATCGGGCCGTATTCGTCGTTGTCGACCAGCTGCAGGTCGTAGCTCTTCTTCTCTTCCCCGTCGTCGTAGCCGTCGTCGCCACCGGAGTCCTTGGCCTTGTCGACGATGTTGCCCTCGGCGTCCACGACGTACCAGACGTCCTTGACGCCCTGGCCGTTCACGTCGCCCTCGGCCTTGTCCTTGGCGAAGTAGTACAGCGGCATGCCGTTGTAGGTGACCTGCTGCGAACCGTCCTCGCGTTCGCTGGTGCCCAACAGATCCGCGTCGGCGCCGTCACCGGCCTTGGCGTCCCCGTCCACCGTCAACGGCGGCCACATCTTCTCGCACTTGTCGTAACAGGCGGACTTGCCGTCCTTGTCCTTCTTGAACATGTAGAGGGTTTTGCCCTCCGAGTCCAGCAGGACGTCGCCCAGGCTGGTCTCGCCGACCTTGACCTCGGTGGCCGAGTCGGCGGCCTCCTTGCCGGTGCTCTCGTTGGCACCGGCGGAATTGCACGCGGCCAGCGCCGGAATCGCCAGTGCCGCGATGACCGCGGGCAGGGCCAGACGCCTCAGCAGTGAGTTGCTCATTGTCTCTCCGTTCGGGTTGTTGCGTTGCTGGGCCCAATGTTGGTTCGCGGCAACGCTTTTGACGTCTGCCCCGCGGATACACTTCCCGGCTGCGTCGTGCGGGGTGCTCTTCGGCCCGGGTACTCCCCGGGGAGTACGCGCGGGTATCAACCTCCGAGCCGATGCCGAAACACCAGGTCCTCGGTTAGCGTCGGTGAGTATGGAACTCTCTCGACCCCCGCGACAGCCGCTTGTGGACGCGGTTGTCGTCGCCGTTGCCGCGGCGCTGGTTGTCGTGGACGGCGCGCTGGCGGCCTCGGACGCCGGACGGGTCGAGCCCGCGGGAGCCGCGCTGCTGGCCTCGGCGCTGTCCCTCGCGCTGTGGCGGCGTTTCCCCCGGCTGGTGCTGATCGGGGCGCTGGCCGCCGTGGCCGTCTACAGCCAGTTCAACACCATGTCGATGCTGGGCAGCGTCCCGTTGCTGGCGGCGGTGTTCAACAGCATGCGGCTGGGACACCGGTGGTTCTCCGTCACCCTCGTCGCCCCCGTCATCGTCGTCCTGACGACCATCAACCTCATCGAGGAACCCGACCGGCCGCTGCGCTCGCTGCCGGAGGCGTCGGGCATCCCGCTGGGCTGGGTGGTGGCGGCCGGGGTGCTCGGTGAGGTGTTCCGGCAGTACCGCGCCTACGTCGACCAGGCCGAACAGCGCGCCATCGAGGCCGAACGCGGCCGCGAGGAGATGGCGCTGCGCCGCGCGGGCGAGGAACGGCTGCGCATCGCCCGGGAACTACACGACTCGCTGACCCACGCGATCTCGGTCATCAAGATGCAGTCCAGCGTCGCGGTCCACCTGGCAGCCAAACAGGGACAGCGCCCCTCCGAAGCACTCACCGCGATCCAGCAGGCCAGCATCGAGGCCAACCGGGAACTGCGCTCCACCCTGAAGGTGCTGCGCGACGACCAGCCGCCGGAGCCCGGACTGCACCGGCTCAGCGAACTGGTGGAACAGATCCGGCTGGCGGGAGTACGCGCGACGGTAACCGTCGAGGGCGAACGCGGCGCCGTACCCACCGAAGTGGACTGGACCGCGTTCCGCATCGTCCAGGAGTCACTGACCAATGTGGCCCGGCACGCCGGGGCCGAGACCGCCCAGGTCCTGCTGCGCTACTCGCCCGGCGCCCTGGAGGTCAACGTCACCGACGACGGCCGCGCCGACCCGTCCATGCCCCCGGTGCCCGGCGTCGGGCTGACCGGCATGAACGAACGCGTCGCGGGCATCGGCGGCCGACTGCGGGCCGGTCCCAAACCCGGCGGCGGCTTCGCGGTCTCCGCCGTCCTGCCACTGGGGACGGTGCGATGATCCGGGTGCTGCTGGCCGACGACCAGGTCCTGATGCGCGGCGGCTTCCGAGCCCTTTTGGACGCCGAGGACGACATCAGCGTCGTGGCGGAGGCGGCCAACGGCGAGGAGGCGGTTTCGCTTGCGGCCGAACACGTCCCGGACGTGGCGCTCATCGACATCCAGATGCCGGGGACCGGTGGCATCGAGGCGGCTCGCCGCATCGCGGCCCGACCGGAGCTGGCGTCGGTGCGGGTGGTCATGCTGACCAACTACGGCTTCGACGAGTACGTGTACAACGCGCTGCGCGCCGGGGCGTCGGGGTTCCTGGTCAAGGACATCGAACCGGCGGAGCTGCTGCACGCGGTGCGGCAGGCGGCTCGCGGGGATGCTCCACTGTCGCCGGACGTGGCCCGGAGGTTGATGCGGGACTTCGCTTCCCGGCCGCTGTCACCGAATCCGGTGGACGACGAGCGGCTGACGAATCGGGAGCGGGAGGTCGTGGTGCTGGCGGCACAGGGGCTGAACAACGAGGAGATCGCGGAGCGGTTGGTGATCAGCCCGACGACGGCGAAGACGCATATCAGCCGGGCGATGATCAAGCTGGCCTGCCGGGATCGGACGCAGCTGGTGGTCTACGCGTATGAGTCGGGGTTGATCACTCCCAAGCAGGCGTCGTGAGCGTGCCTAGGTCTTGCTCGGATATTCGATGTCGTGCCCGGACAGCCGTGTGAGCGCGTCCAAAAACGACTGCCGTGAACCAGTCAGGCTATCGAGTTTGCAGAGGATCACACGGGGGGATTCCGGTTTCCACACCGATCTGTCGCTCGCCAGATTGGAGAACCGCTCAGCGTCGTGTTTGGACGCGCTCGGAATGGTCAGGTACACGAAGACCCGGCTGACCGTCACTTTCGAGACTTCGGCCCACTGAAACGAGGCCTGTTCTCCAGCGGACGCGACCCGGATCCAGGTCGCGTCGAGACTCAGTGTCCGCCGCAGCCTCCGCCATGACTTGATCGCGATGACCAACAGGATGATCGAGCCAATCGCCAGAAGTCCACCCAGGATGATGAAGACGACGTTCCCTCCGGGTTCCTGCTCCGGTGAGCCTTCTACAGCGCCAATGCTGCCACCGAGGAGGCACCCGAATCCCACAACCAGCCCCAAAATGCAGCCCCAAGTCAAGCTGACGGCATTACTCCGGCCCTCGGCCCCTTCAGGATCCATGGTGAATACTGACGGCGATGGCGTCATCATCTCCGCCCGCCCAGCCGAAGTAGGCGGTCCCGTCGCAGCGATCGGCGTCGACTGGCCGGAAACCGGCGGCTCGGCCGCGCGCGGCTCAGCCTGTGGCTCAACCCGCTCGACAACCGGACGCGGCTCGCCGCCCCGCAGACTCCCCTCCGCCACCACCAGCTCCGGCTGGTCCAGCAGCACCGGCGCCAAGCCCGTGGCCTGGTGCAACACGGTCGCCACCAACGGAACCCGGCTGGCACCCCCCCACCAGGAACAGCCCCTTGACGCGCTGTTCGTCCACCCCGGACTGCTCGATGACGCGAGTCGTCAAGTCAGCGGTGCGCATCAGCAGCGGCCGAGCCGCCGCGTCGAACTGCTCCCGCGTCACCGGCACCGTCCGGTCCACGATCGGCACGTGCACGTTCACACTGGAGCGCCGCGACAGCGATTCCTTGGCGTGCCGCGCTTCCAGCCACAGCGCCCGACGGTGCCGCAGCTCCCCTTCCGACGCGGAGCGGCGCACCTCGGACTCGACTCCGGCGATGACGTCGACCACGACCTTGTCCAGGTCCAGCCCGCCCGCGTCGTCCAGCCCGCCGTCGGCCACGACGGTGAACCCAGCCTCGTCGCGCCGCACCACCGCCACATCGCAGGTCCCCGCGCCGAGGTCGTACACCACGACGCACTCGCCCACCGCGACCGCCGCGTCCGGTTGCTCCGCGATGAAGGTCGCCGCCGCCACCGGTTCGGGAACGAACTCGGCCGCCGACAGTCCCGCCAGCTCGGCCGCCTCTCGCAACACGCCCAGCCGCACCTTGCCCCACGCGGCCGGGTAGGTGAGAGTCACCGCGTCCGGGGCTCGCCCCGCCGCTCGCTCAGCTTCCTGTGCGACCGCGCGCAGTGTGGCCGCGACCAGTCGGCTCACCGGGTACTCGTCCTCACCCAGCAGCACCGCGCCGTCGGTGAAGCGGCGCTTGGGGTTCGGCTCGGCTCGTGCCGGTTCGGCGCGGGCGGCGCGTTGGGCGTCGGCTCCGACGAGCAGGCGTTCACCCCCGTCGGCGTGCACCGCCGAGGGCAGCAGCGGCGAGCCGTCGAACAGCAGTGGCCGGGTGCGGCCGTCGGGCAACGACAACACCGCCACCGTATGGGAACTGCCGTAGTCGACACCCAGCCGCGTACCGCTCATGTGCGGAGTATGTCCTACCGCTCGAATTGGCTCTGCTTCGACAAGCTTTGACTAACTCTTCTTCAAGGTAAACAACTGCAACCGATCGTCACCGCATTCGACGGTGCTGATCGCCATGCCCTTCTTGGCCTTCTCCTCCAACGGCCCCAGGCACATGCCCGTCTTGGCGACCGCGATGCCGTACTGCTTGTCGCCCTTGTCAGACAGCTCGAAGGTCTGCAGGTCCTTGTTGTCCTTCTTGCCGCAGTCCTGACCCGCGAACAGGTAGCCCATCTCGTCGGCGGGCTTGTCGGCCGTCAGGCACGCGTTCCAGTTGTCCTTCGTGTAGGCCAGCCCGACGGTGTACTGGCGGTCCTTGACCGGCTTCCAGGTCATCACCTTCGGGTAGGTCTTGCCGCACTTGCCGAGGACGATGACCTGTCGCTCCTCGTTGTTGGGTTCGGGGCCGGTGGTCAGGCACAGTCCGGTGGCGACGTGCACGACCTCGTATTCGCCGACCTTCGGGTAGGAGCCCGAATCGGGATCGTCGGTTTTGTCCGCTTCGGAGGTTTCGTCACCGCTGGTGGTCTTGGAACCGTCGTTCGCGTCGTCCGCGGGTGGATTCCCGGCGCTGCTGGATCGCGCGACGGCGATCACGACGCCGACCGCGATCACGACCGCCATGAGCCCGACCACGATGCCCACTACCAGGCCCTTCGAGGACTTGGACTTGGGCGGAGTCCACTGTATCCTCGGCGGCAGGTTGTTTCCGTCGTTGTTCCACTGACTTTGCATGCGTCAAATTAGAACAGGGGACCAATTGGCGCGCAAGACATCCAGCCGCAATGCTTACAGCACTGTAGGTAATATCGCGGCCACCCGGCACAAACACGGCACTAAACCGGTAGTTCCCGGAAATCGGCAGTCAATAAGGTGGGGAAATGCCGCCCGAAACCGAGAAGACCGGCACCTGCGGACGCCTGCTGCGTGCCCATCGGCTCCAGGCTGGCCTATCGCAGGAGCGGCTGGCCCAGAAGGCCGCGCTCAGCCCCCGCACGATCCGGCAGATCGAGTCGGGCCGTTCCCAGCCCCGGGCCAGCACGCTGAAGCTGCTGGCCGAGGCCCTCGGCCTGTCCGAAGCGGACTGGACGGCGCTGCTGGAGACAGCGCTGCCCGATAGCCAGCCCTCGACCCCCGTCGTCGACGAGACGCCCGACGCGGCGCCCGCCGACGTCCCCCGGCAGCTTCCGGCCGCGCCTCGTCGGTTCACCGGCCGCGCGCTGGAGCTGACCGAGCTCGACGCCGCCGTCGGCGAAGAACCACTGTGGATCATCACCGGTGCCGGTGGCATCGGCAAGACCTGGCTGGCGCTGCGCTGGGCGCACGACAACGCCGGGCAGTTCCCCGACGGCCAGCTGTACCTCAACCTGCGCGGCTTCGACCCCGACGCGAGCCCGGTTCCCACCGCGGAGGCGCTGCGGCAGCTGCTGTACGCGCTCGACGTCGACCCGTCGGTCATGCCGCGCGACACCCAAAGCCGCGCCGGGCTGTACCGCAGCCTGCTGGCCGACCGCCGGATCCTGGTGGTGCTCGACAACGCCCGCGACGAGGAGCAGGTCACCGACCTGCTGCCCGGCACCCCGTCCTGCGCCACGCTCATCACCAGTCGCGAGGACCTCATGGGCCTGACCGCCACCCAGGGGGCCCGGCAGGTGCGGCTGAGCGTCTTCGACGACACCGAAGCCTTGCGCGCCTTGACGAACCAGCTCGGCGAGCAACGCGTCAAGGCCGAACCGGACGCCGTCGCCGACCTGGTCCGCCACTGCGGCGGCATGCCGTTGGCGCTGGGCATCGTGGCCGCCCGCGCCGCCGCCCACCCCCGGTTCCCGCTGTCGGTGCTGGCCGCCGAACTCCAGGACGAGGCCGACCGTCTGGACGCCTTGGACACCGGCGACCTGTGGGCCAACCTGCGTTCGG
Source organism: Stackebrandtia nassauensis DSM 44728 (assembly GCF_000024545.1). Taxonomy (GTDB): domain Bacteria; phylum Actinomycetota; class Actinomycetes; order Mycobacteriales; family Micromonosporaceae; genus Stackebrandtia; species Stackebrandtia nassauensis. The sequence continues at coordinate 675,182 of NC_013947.1, read as the reverse complement.
TGTTCGCCGGTTCGGTGCGGCAGTTGCCGCCGCGCGCCGAACAGTCCTTCGCGCTGTTGGGCCTGGCGCCCAACGGAGGGATCTCCGCGCACGCGGCGGCGAGCCTGATCGGCGGCAAGCTCCCCGAGACCCGGGGCATCATGCGGGAACTGGAAGCGTCCAGTCTGGCCGAACAGTACACACCCGGCCGGTACCGCACCCACGACCTGATCCACCTGTACGCGGCCGAACAGTCCATGAGCGAGCTGAGCGCGACCGAACGGATCGCCGCCCAGCGCCGCCTCGTCGACCACTATGTACACACCGCCGAGATCGCCGACTCGGCGCTGCTGTCCTTCCGGGAGCGCCACGATCTGGGCACCCCGGCCCCGGGCTGTCTCACCACGCCCGTCCCCGACCGCGCCGCGGCCCTGTGGTGGTTCGACCTCGAACTGCCCAACGTCCTGGCCGCCCAGCGCACCGCGTACCAGCACGGCTGGCACGACAAGGTGTGGGAACTGGCGTGGCTGTTGAAAGCCGCGATCAACTGGTACGGCTGGTTCGACGAGGAGATCGAGATCTGGACGGCCGCCGCCGAATCCGCCGTCCACCTCGACAAGGCCCGGGCCCGCACCCAGAGCCACCTGTATCTCGGCCAGGCGCTGCTGTACCGCAAACGCTTCGACGAGGCGCGGGAGCAGCTGAAACAGGCCCTCGTCTCCGCCGAGGCCGACGCCGACCAGCCCAACGTGATCGGCGCGCACTACATCACCGCGCAGACGTACCAGCTCCAGGACGACCCGGCCGCGGCGCTTCCCCACGCGCTCAACGCCTTCCAGGCCGCGAGCCACCCGGACAGCACCGACTTCATGCGCGGCCAGGCCCTCAACCTGCTCGGCTGGAACCGCGCCCTGTCCGGTGACTTCGACCTCGCCCGCGGCGAATGCGAGCAGGCCCTGGAACTGTTGAGCGGCAACGACTACGCCGAACCGCTCGCCGAGGCTCAGCACAACCTCGGCTACATCGCCCAGCGGCAGCACCGCCACCCGCAGGCCCTCGAGCACTACCGCCGGGCGCTGGAGCTGTACCGGGAGTCCAGCGGCGGGCGGCGCACCGAGGAGGCCAAGATCCACGACCAGCTGGGTGACGTCCACGCGGCCATGGGCGACGACGCCGACGCGCTGCGCCATTGGCGGCAGTCCCGGGACCGGTTCCAGGCGCTCAATCGCGAGTCCGAGGCCGAGGTCGTCGCCGCGAAGATCGTCGCCGAGGAGAAGGCGCGCACCGATGTCGTATTAGCGACTTGTCCCAAACAGGACGGGTCCGGCACCCTTCCGTCCCCATACGATGTTGGTTTGTGGCAATCAGTTTCGCTCAACTCCGTGGCCTGGACACCAGCGGTCTGACCGGCGCCGCGGACGCGGCCGTCGTGGTCGGCAAGGATCTGGAGACCCGCGCCGACGAGATCACCGACTCGGCCAAGCAGGGCACCGGTTCCGACTTCTGGGACGGGGCCGACGCCACCGAGCAGAACGCGCTGCTGAACACGTTCCCGCCGCCGCTGTTGGCCGCCGGAGGCGTCTTCAAAGCCGCGGCGACCACACTGGACTCCCTGGTCACCGAACTGGAGGGCGCCAAGGCCGACATCGAACGCGCCATCACGTCGTACCCGGAACTGACCGTCGAACACGACGGCCGGGTCACCTGGCCGCCGTCCGGTGACGCCGCCCGCGAACAGGACCTGAAAGCCAAGGCGCAGACCCTGTTCGGCCTGTTGCAGGCGGCCGTCGCCCGCGCCAGCGGCGCCGACGACCAGGCCTCGTCCCAGCTGGCGGGAAACAACCCCGGCTCCGGCCCCGTCCAGGTGAAACTCCCCGACGGCTCGGTCTACCTGGCCACCGGCGACGACGCCAACGACATCGACATCACCGAGGACGAGGACGGCAACCTCATCGCCACCGTCGACGGCAAGGAGTTCAAGTACAAACCGGACACCCCGCTGATCGTCAACAGCGGCGGCGGAAACGACAAGGTGTCCATTGACGACAAGGTCGGCAGCGGCATCACCGTCAGCGCGGGCAGCGGCGACGACACCGTCGACGGCGGTGGCAAGGCCGACGTGATCGACGGTGGCTCCGGCAACGACGTCCTCAAGGGCCACGACGGCGACGACATCATCCACGGCGGCAGCGGCCACGACTACATCGACGGCCAGGACGGCAACGACAGGCTGCACGGCGGCGCGGGCAACGACCACGTCTACGGCCTGGACGGCGACGACACCATCCACGGCGGCGACGGCGACGACAGTCTCGAAGGCGGCCAGAACAACGACACCATCGACGGTGGCACCGGCAAGGACGTCGTGTCCGGTGGCTACGGCGACGACACCCTGCGCGGCGGCGCCCAGAACGACAAGATCTACGCCGGAGCCGGAAAGGACACGATCGACGGCGGCGACGGCACCGACGAGACCTTCGCGCAGAAGGAGGACACGGTCTCACCGTCCACAGAGAAGTTCACCGAGACGAAGATCGTCGACTCCGGCTTCATCAAGATCGAAGGCAGCGAGGAGTTCCAGGACCGCATGCGCGCCGACCTCGACATGCTCGGCTCCTCCCCCGACGGCGGCAAGTTCCTGGAATCGTTGCACGCCAAGATCGACGAGGGCCGCCACGACTGGCTGCCCGGCGAGGAGGAGATCGTCTTCAAGGAGATGGACGGCCGCAGCAACGCCAGCCAGGGCCCGTTCCCCGCCAGCGACTCCGTCATCGAGTTCGACCCCGACGACTTCACCCACGGCGGCAGCGGCTACGAGTCGACCAGCATCGTCAAACACGAACTCGCCCACACCTGGGACCAGATCCACGACAAGATGCAGGGCGGCTTCTACGAAAGCGACACCGACCCCGACACCGAGAACGGCCTCGCCGTCCCCAACGCCGAACGCCAGGCCACCGGCCTGAACTACGACTACACCGGCGACGGCGTGCCCGACGACGTCCGCTCCCCCGACAACCCGCACCCCTACGAGTTCACCCAGAACAGCTTCAACGAGGAGACCGGCCGCGACCCGCTCGACCACTACTCCTCCGGCGAACAACCCACCCGCCGCCCCAACTGGTGGGAACGGTTCCAGCACCGCTGACCCATCGTTTCCGTTGTCCCACAATCCGCCCATAGACCGGTTAGCCGCCGGTTACAGTCACGTCCCGACCACGCTAATCTCTATCTCATCTGGACGCTTCGGCGTCTTTTCCTATGGCTCATGAGAAAGCAACGGTAATGGTTACCTACAGCCAACTCGTCAACATGGACACCTCGAAGCTGTCGGGGGCGGCCGAGGCGGCCGGCGGTCTGTCCAGCACGCTGTCCACCCGGGCCGGTGAGGTGCAGACCTCGGCCCAGATCCCCGGCGGCATGTGGGCCGGAGTCGACGCCTCCGCCGCGTCCGGACTGCTGGAGACCCAACCGTCCCCGCTGTTCGACGCCTCCGACGTCTTCCGGTCCAGCCGGGCCGCGCTGGAAGACCTCGTCGTCGACCTGGAAGCCGCCAAGACCAAACTGACCGACGCGCAGGACCTCGTCGCCGGTACCGGAATCACCATCGGCCCCGACGGCACCGTGACCACCCCCGTCGTCGAATCGGCCACCGCCGCCGACCGCAACGCCCAGCTCGCACAGCAAGCGCGCGAACTGATCGACGAAGCCCTGAAACTGGCCGACCACGCCGACCAGACCGCCGTCTCGACGCTCACGACCGCGGGGCTGCGCATGAACGCCCCCGACTTCGCCGGACCCACCGACCCGGGAATCGCCGCCGCCCAAGCCGAAGCGTTCCGCAAGACCCTGGGCCGGTTGCCGATGAGCGAAACCGACTGGCAGCTCGCCGCCGCCCTGGACCCCACCTCCCGGCTCGACAAGAACGGCGGCCAGGACGCGGTCGTGGCCGTCGGCCGCATCACGCCCCGTCCCGGCGAGGGCCTGGTGCGCATCGGCCTGTACATCCCCAGCAGCGAGGTCTTCAACCTGCCCAACTACGACAAGGGCGACAACCGGGGCATGAACCCGAACTTCAGTCCCGAGGACACCCGCGTCACCCTCTACGTCGACTACGAGACCGGAACCGTCCTGGCCCGCCAGAACCCGTCGGTCGACACGTCCGGCGAGGTACGCGTCGGCACCCCGGAAGTACAGGTCCAGGAGTCCACCAACGGCGCGGTGCGCATCCAGTACGACGCCGCCAACCCGTTCGCCCCACCGGGAAGCGACGTCACCGGGCACTCCGTCAAGGGCGACATCACCGTCACGCCCGGCACCGGAGACGACGCCCCGCGCATCGACGGCACCATCGGCGACTACCCGGCCTTCGAGGCGTACCACGACACCAACGACGGCCCCACCACGACGATCATCCAGGACCCGGCCGACAACGAGGGCACCTTCGGCCCGCTGATCGAACTGCCCACCAACCACGAGATCGGCGCCGGACAAGGACCGGCCACCCAGTTCCAGCAGTGGCGCCCGCTGTCGGGCGAATACTGGCAGGTCGACCCCACGGCCCCACCGGCGCCGAGCATCGACTTGGGCGACCCCGCCAACCCACCCAAGGCCACCCCGTACGAACCCTTCGGCGGCGACTCGGTCCACCCGGACGTGCCCGGCGTCCCCTCCGGCGGCCCCATGATCTGAGGCCACGCCCGCCGCCGCTAGCTTGTCCACCATGGAAGACACCTACGAACTGCGCGAAGGCGTGCCGTCCGTCGCCGACTTCCGGCGCCTGCGCACCGACGCCGGACTGTCCGACAGGTCCCCCGAAGCCGTCACCCTCGCCCTGCCCAACACCTGGTACGGCGTGGTCATCCACCACGAGGGCACCCCCATCGGCATGGGCCGCATCATCGGCGACGGCGGCACCGCGTTCCAGATCGTCGACATGTGCGTCAACCCCGCCCACCAGGGCAAGGGCCTGGGCAAACGCATCATGGCGGCCCTCACGGCCGAACTCGACCGCCGCGCCCCCGCCACGGCCTACATCTCCCTCATCGCCGACGGCCCGGCCCGCCACCTCTACCAACAGTTCGGCTTCATCGAAACCACCGGCTACGGCTCCATCGGCATGTCCCGCGTCATCGGCTCATAGGCGCGACTCGCGCCCCATGAACACGTCCACCGCGTCCTCGGCCTCCACGGTGAACCCGTGCCGCTCGTACAACCGCCGCGCCGCCCCCTCGCACGTCGCCCTACTCCTGATCCAAGAACGGCACCACCGCGCTCACCATCCTCAGCGAAACCCCCAGGTCATAGTGAGTCGTACCCGGCACAACGGCCAACTGCGCGGTCCCCCGCCCACCCGAACCATCCCACCCCGGATCCCCCTGCCCGCCCCCGAAAATCCGAAGCACCTCCACAATGTGCTCATACCGAACCGCGTCACCATCGGCGTACACCAACAAAACCGGGGCCGTGATCGTCTTCGCCTGCTCGGTGTAGTCGAAGTCGCGACGCATCCCCTCCCCCATCTTGCCGACGAGCACACCCCAGTCCTCAACTCTCGGAGCCACTGCCTCGTACGTGGCATACAGCGGCGACTGCTTCAGGGCCTCGGCCGCGTCAGCCCCAATGCTCTTCTGCTGCTCGCGCACACTGGAATACCAACCATCACTCTTGAACGGAATCGACACGGTCACCAAGCGCCGCACCACTTCCGGGTGCCGAATGGCGGTCTGCAGAGCCGCGTACCCACCCATCGAGTAACCCATGACATCAACTTGCCCCAAGCCGAGGTGCCGCACGAGCGCCCCAACGTCGTCGGCCATCAGCTCGTGGCGCAGCGGCCGATCAACATCAGCGGTGTGCCCGTGCCCCTGCAGATCGACGGTGATCACCCTGCGCCCGCTGCTCAGGCTGGGCAGGATGGGGGCGAACATGGCGCCGAGCCCGAACCCGCCGTGAAGCAGCACCAGTGGCGTCCCCTCCCCGTCGCCGTGCTCCTCGTAGTACAGGGACAGGCCGTTGACGTCCGCGTAGGCCATGTGAACGATCTCCTCTACATGTTCGCGCGCGGGGCCCCGCGCTCGCTAGCAGAGACGACGCTCGCATCGAAAACTCATCGAAATCCGCCGAAGACTTTTGGCCCCGTTTCCCTGCGGGGGCCTGGGTCCCCAAACCGCTGTCCTTCGTCCCCCGCCTATCGGCCCGTCGTCGGCTGGCTCCCACCCACCCCCGCTGGCGAGCGATCGTGCCGATGTGTCCGTAGCTTGCGCCACCAGCGTTTGACGCGAGTCTCGGGTTTGGGCAGTCGTCGCGTGATGCGTTTCAGCTCGTCGGTGATGTCGATGGTCCAGCCCAAGTGTTTGCGCAGGTGTTGCTTCACCGAGTTACAGGGCCAACGCTCCCCGCAGGCGCAGGTGGTTATCGCCCACAGCATCGGCACGAGTCCGACGTGGACGATGGTGCGCAGCCGCCGGATGGCGGGTCGGTGGACGTCGAACACGGACGGGCGTGGCTTTGGCCGCGGCCGGGTCAGTGTGTTGAGGTAGTCGATCAACTCGGCTTGGGCGCGTTTTGCAGCTCGGGCGGCGGCGCGGTTGTCGGCGTCGTGGCGTAGTTCGTCGAGCTGTTCTTGAGTACCGGCGAATGGTGAGCGGTGGTGCCAAAACAGCGTGTCGACGCGGATCCGCTGGGCCGGTCTGTAGACGTCAACCCGCAAGTCGTCGTCGTGTGTTGGCGGAGTAAGGCGCGTGTGGAGGGGCCGGTCGATGACGGTCACAGCGCACCGTCCAGGTTGGTGCCGTTGATGTCGCGGCACGGCCCGGCATGCTCTGGAGCGAGCAGGCAGTAGATGTCCTGGTCGCAGTACAGCGGCAGCATGAGGCCGGGATCTGCCTCGCGGGAGATGGCGATCATGTTCTTGTCGAACCCGGGTAGGAAGTCGGCTAGGCGTTGGGCGGCATAGCCTGCGATGGTGCGGGCACGGGCCTCGTCGGCGGCGGTGAACGCCATTGACAACACCCAAGTTTCGAGGTGGCCTTGTGGTACGTGTAGGCGTGGACGGTTGGTGTCGGGCATGGCGGTACTCGCTTTCTGGTACGGCAGAAGGCTTGTGGACGGACGTGCAGTGTTGAGTGCGCGGGGTGGGTGGCGAGAAGCTGCCGACGAACAGCAGGGAGGCTGGCGCTTCGTCGGCGCGTGGTACTACACGTGGCTTCCCGATCCGAGCCCACCCACCCCGCCAGCCGCGTACGTCCTCACGGGAGACGCGACCGATGGATAAAGACAATGGACGCATTAGTCAGCCGGTGCTGGTTACCGTTGCTGCGGAACCGCGTGCTGCGGCGGATCGTCGGAGTTGTCGCCGAGGTCGCCGTGGTGGTGCGTGCAGCCCGGGACAGGACAGCAAGCTCCGGGGACACGGCGGAGTTGGTGTGGCAGCGACGCACGGAGATCGTCGTGGACGGCCAGCGCATCGAGGCTCAAGTCGGTCGCGGAGGCGAGCGCTGCGGCCACGTCGTCGAAGATCTCGGTGAACTGGTCAGCAGCGTTGACGATGAGCCAGCCCGCGTTGGTGCCGTCCGGCGTTGTGAAGCGTCGGCGCTGTGTCCGCACCAGATCCCCGCCAAACACGGGCATTTCGAATGCTTGCTTTTCCATCATCAGTAATCCCCTCAGACTCGGAGCATCTGTTGCAGTGATCTTTCGATCACTCGCTTGTCCACTCCCACCATCACATGAGCTACGCTCGTGCACAAGCTTCAAAAAATGCGTCTTTGACACAAAGGCGTCAGATGACAGATCATCTGCAACTTGCAAAACCTGGAGGACACATGGCGCGGACGAGTCGATCCTTGAGAGCACGGTGGCTTGGATCGAAGTTGCGAAAGCTACGCCTTGCAGCGGGCCTAACGCTCGCAGACGCGGCAGACGCGATCCACCGCGACCCAGCATCGTTGTCCCGCTTCGAGAGTGGCGCCTCCCCAATTCGAAGCAATCTTCTTCTCGGACTGATTGACCACTATGGACTCAACGACTTCGACCAACGCAACGAGATCCTCGAACTCTGCGATGATGTCGCGAACCATGGTTGGTGGGATCCGTTCAAGACGTTTCTCACGGCTGAGTTCGCTGACTTTCTATGGGTAGAAGAACGGGCCACGGCGATTTCTCTCGTAGACGTCGTCTTGATTCACGGCTTGTTCCAAACGCCCGACTATGCCCACGCGCTCATCAATGACGACCCGAGCCTGGACGACAAGCTTGCCGTCCGTCGTCTCACAGAACTGCGCATCGCTCGCCAGCGGATCCTCACGAGAAATCAAGCGCCGCAAGTCACTTCGATACTTCACGAAGCTGCCCTTTACCATCGTGTTGGTGACCGTAAAGTCATGAGAGTTCAGCTTGACCATCTGATTGCTCAAGCCGATAACCCGAACATTGACTTGCGGCTCCTTCCATTGGGAACCTGGATACACGGACTTGGGAGTGTCGGCACGGGTCTCGCGAAGTACCAGATGCCCACCCCCTACCCCACGGTTGGGTACACAGAGAACGTCTCTGGCCTCGTATGCCACATGGATGACGAAGAGATGGATCGGATCGAGCGAATGTACGCTCAAATGGAGAGCCAGGCACTTACCCGAGACGCGACGATGCGCAAGATCAAATCCATTGCCAAGGAGATCTAGTCCGCCATGCCAGTACTGCGAACTCTCGACGCCACGACACGCGCTGCCATTGCGTGGCGCAAGAGTTCACGAAGCCCCAGCAATGGCGGTAACTGTGTCGAAGTCGGGGCCCGCCCTCATCACGGCATAGCCGTCCGCGACTCCAAGCACCCCACCGTCACCCCCCTCACCATCACCCGCTCCGACTGGACCGCCCTCCTCCGCACCGTCAAAGCCAACGCCTAGCGAACCGCTTCCCTACAGCGCGGCGGGTCGGTTTCAGGGTCCTGCCTCGCTTAGACGGTCGTGACTGGTGTCGCAACGCTCCACTACTCTGCGCATCAACCCCGGAAACCTCCATCGGCGGACGAGGACACCTCTATGTCAGAGTTCGACACGGTAAAGACTCAGCTACACCAGGCTCGCAGCACGATCAACGACGCCGTAGCGATAACTCAACAGGCGTATTCCAGCACGGACGACAAGAAGTCTCGGCTCGAACAACTAGGTGTCGCGGCGACCGCACAAGCGTTGGATTTGGCGCTCGAGAAACTGCGGGAAGCGTTGGAACAGCTGGCCTCGGCACGAGGTGAGACTGACAAGGCGGCGGAAACTCTGGACAAGGTGCCCGACACCGCGCCCATTCCCGACGTCATCGCCATACTCGGCACCACCGTGTCCACGCTGGGCACAACAAAGATCAGCATCGATACCTCGGGCGAGAGCGTCAAAGGCGCCATGGAACAGGCGCAACTGGCAGGTACCGAGGGAATCGTCAATCTCTGCCATGACGCATCATCCACGATCGACGGAGCACGGCAAGGCGCACAAACCGCCATCAACGCGGTCAACGGGTATCAGAAGCGCCTGGAAACTGAGGCTCAGGAGCTTGAGGGTTTAAGCTCTGAAGCCAGCCAACCACGCGCGAACCCCACTCCAATGTCAACACCACAGGCCACCGTATCGTCAAGCCGCGGCCGTACTCAGGTTTCAAAACCTCACCCCGCCGCCGACGGCCGTGCAACATTCGGAACCTCGACGTCGCGGAATTACAAGAAGACGTTTTTCGACAAACACCCGGACACCGAAGGCAAGGTGGTTGTCCATCATGCCGTGGAACAGAAAACCCTGAAGCTCTATCAAGGAGCCGTAACCGAAAGCGAGATGCACTCCTACGAAAATCTGCGAGGCATCCCCAAAGGCGAGACTAACAACCGTGTTCACCTCAGTGCCATTCGCATGAGCTGGAACGAGTTCTACCGAGACAACCCGAGCCCCACGAAGCAGCAGCTACTGGACCACGCCACAAAGGTCGACAACGAATATGGTCACCAGTTCAACCCGCCAATTCGATAGTGCCCGGTTCAGCCACCACACGCCGGTATGGTCGCGTTCCACCACCATCAGATGAAGAAAGTAGACGCCCACATGATGTATCACTTGCTCAAGCCGGAAGTCCCGGGCGAGTTCGGCGACAACATAGATCTTGACACCAGCGTTCACCCACCACGCGTGAGCGTGTTCCATCTGTCAATCACCGACTGGCTGGGCGATGAACTGTTGGAAAGCTTCCCGTGTTTCGCGGTGACTACCGCGCTGGCGGACAAGCTGACCGACGCTGAGTTGACGGGGTTCGCTTTGGCAGACATGGAAGTCACCATGAGCGAGGAAGCATACGAGCTGATGGGCGACGACGCCGAAACGCCCCAGTTGAAGTGGCTACAGATAACCGGTCGTCCTGGGCACGACGACTTTGGACAGACCGCCAAGGCCCACCTCGTCGTCTCGGACAGGGCTCTGGAAACCCTTCGTACCCACACCCTGGAGCACTGCGTCATCCAATCTTGGGAGCCACCATCAACCGAGTCCGTGTAACCCACCAAAACAGGCCCGCCCTAGCGAACCGTTGCCCCCAACGTTTGGGGTGGGTGGGAGCCAGCCGAGAACCGGCTCATAGGCGGGGGACGAAGAACAGCGTCTTGTGAACCCGGGCCCCGCAGGGGGCACGGGGCATTGTCTGCATGACCGCCCCACAGCGGAGCGGGCGGGAGCCAGATACTGGGGTTCTGGTGACCGCACCCCTGGGACTCAGGCCTCACAAGGAGACCACCGCGGCGGTGTGCGAGTAAGGCATACACCACCCCCAAGGCCACTTAATGTGATGTTGCAGTCACGTCAGTGCGTGCGCTAGTATTAGCTAGTGCTAATTTATCGGCGTGGCCGGTAACTATCAACTCCGCTTTTTCAAGGACGTCATCGAGTGGATTCAGCAGTTGCAGAAGGAGGACCCTGACAGCTTTGAGCACGTGATCGCGGCCTTGGAGCGACTCCAAGAGCACGGGCCGGCCCTGCGGAGGCCGACGGTGGGCGCAATCGAGGGCAGCGCGTATCGACATATGCGAGAACTTCGCGCACGGAACGGCTCGCGTGTCAGTATTCGGCTGTTGTTCGCGTTTGACCCTGAACGTCGCGCTATCTTTTTGGTCGCAGGCAACAAGGCTGGTCAGCGTCAATGGACAGTTTGGTATGACAAGGCCGTCAAGGAAGCGGACGCCCGGTACGCCGCGTACCTTGACGCACTAAATGCGGAGGAGGAGTAATGGAACTTCGGGACATGTCCGAACTGACTTCTGGAATTTCCACGGAGCAGCGTGCCCGCATTGACGCGATCAAGCAGGAAATGATTGACGCTGAACGCGGGCACGAGCTTGCCAGCTTGCGGAAGGCGCAGGGGCTTACCCAATCACAGGTAGCCGAGGCTATGGGCGTAACTCAGGGACGGATAAGCCAAATCGAAAGCGGCAAAACGCGGTTGGACACCGAGACGATGGCCGCATATCTTCACGCCATTGGCGGTGAGCTGACAATCACGGCAACTGTTGGACGTCTGTCCATCCAGCTGTGAACATGCCCGTGCTTAAGCGGCCGGCATTGTGGGGCGCCGAAACCTTGGAGACCGTGCGTTTGCGGGGTGGGCGGGAGCCAGCCGGGAACTGACCCGGAGACGGGGACGAGGGACAGCGGCGTGAGAAGCCGGGCCCCGCAGGGGAACGCGGCGAGGCGGCCGAGTGGGGTGGGGATGGTCGGTAGGGTTTTGTCCCAAGTGCGACAGTGCGTAGCGCGGCTCACGGGGACTCGGTAACGTTTGTCGCCGTGGACTATGCGTTTATTCCCAGCCCGGCGCAGAGCGTTTGGGAGATTCCGTTGCCGTTTGGGCTCGCTGTGCCGATTCGGGCTTATGCGTTGTGCATCGTGGCGGGGATTGTGGCGGCTTGTTGGGTTGTTGAGGCGTTGTTGCGGAGGCGGGGGGCGCCTCGGTTCTTTGTGTTGGACTTGGCGGTTTGGGCTGTTCCGTTCGGGATCGTTGGCGGGCGGCTGTACCACGTTGTTACTTCGCCCGACGCTTATTTTGGGGCGGATGGGGAGCCGTTGAAGGCGTTCGCGGTGTGGGAAGGTGGGTTGGGGGTTCCCGGGGCGATCGTGTTGGGGGGCGTGGGGGTTTGGATCGCTTGTCGGCGTGGGCAAGTGCCGTTTTCGATGGTTGCCGACGCGGCGGCGATCGGGTTGCCCTTGGGGCAGGCTGTTGCCCGGCCTTGTAATTGGTTCAACCAGGAGTTGTATGGGTTGCCGACGAATGCTCCCTGGGGTGTGGAGATCGACGCGGCCCACCAGCGGGATATTCCGCCTGAGTTCCGTGGGGCTGAGGCTTATGAGCCCGCTTTCTTGTATGAGTCACTGTGGAATTTTGGGTTGGCGGCGGTGATTTGGCGGCTGGACAAGCGGTTCAAGTTCGGGGCCGGGCGGGCGTTCGCGATTTATGTGCTCGGGTATGGCGTGGGGCGGTTCTGGATTGAGGGGCGGCGGATTGATGTGGCCCACGACTTCCTTGGGCTGCGGGTCAATGAGTGGTTGTCGTTGGTGATGATCGTGGGTGCGATCGTGTACTTGTTGCGGGTCAAGGGGAAGCGGGGGGTGTTGGTTCCCGGTGAGGCGGGGGGCCTGCGGATGGTGGATTGGGATTCGGCGGATGCCAGGGCGGGCAAGCTCGTTGAGGTTGAGGTCGGTTCGGGGACTGTGGAGTCCGAAGTGTCCGATGAGGGTTCTGCGGAGCCCGACGAGAGTAAGGCGAGCTCGTGAAACTTTGCCGGTGGCTCAGGATGTGCGCGGGTGGACACGGGCGAGCGGGTGTCGTGGCCCGACGCGGCGCTCGGACCGGACTGCCAGCGACAGCGGATCGGGTCCGATCTCCTTGGCGCACTCACGCTGGTCCGGCGTCTCGGCATATGAGGGGTATGACGCGGCGGCACTGTCGTTAGCCGCCGGGGGTTACGAAGCCGGATTCGTAGGCGATGATGACGGCTTGGGTTCGGTTGGCGGCCCCGAGTTTGGTGAGGACGCTGCCTACGTGGGTTTTGATGGTTTCGAGGCTCACGGTGAGGTGGGTTGCTATGTCTTGGTTGGACAGTCCGGTTGCCATGAGCCGCAGGACTTCGGCTTCGCGGGCGGTGAGGGCGATGGGGCCGTGAGGGTTGCCCGGTGGGGCGGGACGGGCGGCGGCCAGGGCCCGGATGGCCTCGGGGAACAGTAGGGCGTCCCCCGAGGCCACGGTGCGGATGGCGTGGGCGATCTCGGTGGCCGGGGCCCGTTTGAGGACGAAGCCGTTGGCTCCCGCGCGGAGGGCGTCGAAGACGTATTCGTCGTTCTCGAACGTGGTTATGACGACCACTTTGGGTGGTTCGGTCAGGTCACGGCGGAGTCGACGGGTGGCTTCGATGCCGTCCATGTCCGGCATGCGGACGTCCATCAGGACCACGTCGGGGCGAAGGCGACGCACCAGGGGTAGGACCTGGGTGCCGTCGGCGGCCTCGGCGATCACGTCGATGTCGGGTTGCGCGGAGACCAGGGTGCGCAGGCCCGTGCGGGCCAGCGGGTCGTCGTCGGCCAGCAGCACCGTGATCGTCATGCCGCGATTCTGGCATCCACGAGGGACGGCTTGGCGGGTTCGGTGGGGATGTGGTTGAGACGGCCGGTGGCGATGATCCAGAGGCTCACGAGCGCCATCGGGACGGTGCCCATGACGGTGACGGCTACGACGCCCAGGTTTCCGCCGTGCAGCAGTTCGCCGAGCAGCAGGAACAGCACCATGTTGTTGCCCGCGTGGGCGAGGCTGACCGGCCAGATGCTGCCGCCGCGCAGTCGCATCCACGACAGGATGATCTCCTGGAACATGAACGACACCGTCCACAACAGCAGGCCGATCGCGAGGTTGCCGAAGACGACGTAGTCGGTGAACGCGAGCGGGAAGTGCCATACGGCCCAGATGAGGCCGGTGGCCAGTGTGGAGGATATGGGGCGTTCGGGGAACAGCCGCAGCCGCAGGTAGCTGGTCCAGCCGAACTCCTCGCCCCAGTAGATCGGGGTCAGCAGTGGCACCACGAGCATGAGGATGAGGACGAAGGCCCAGCCCGGCAGGCCGGGGACGAACGCGTCCAGTGCGGACAGATCCGGTTCCCACAGTCCGAGCAGGGCCGCGGTGGCCCCGCCGACGGCGGCGAAGGCCAGCGGGCCCAGCCAGGCGGCGAGATACAGCCACCAGCACTGCCGCCAGCGGAACGCCAGTCCAGCGTCGCCGAAGCCCTCCCGGGTGATCCAGGCGCGGACCACGATCGCGGCGAGGGCCGGGGTGAACGCCATACCGATCTGCGGCAGCGGTTCGGCCAGCGACATGTCGAACAGGTAGTAGGCGGCGAGTATCCACGTCCAGGTCACGACGAAGCTGATGACGAGGAACCAGGTCAGTCCCTTGGCTCGGGTTGTCACGGGTGGGGTCCTTTCCGGGTGACAGACAGCTGTGGCAAACCTGTCCGTTCGCCGACCACCGCGCCTGGCTAGCGGGAGCCAAATCGATACCCCTCCCAAGAGGGAGGTGGGCTCGCGGACGTGGTGGCACACTCACATCCGTGTGGAAAGTCTTGGCTCCCCTGCTCGACCGGCGAACGTATACCGGTTGGGTGTTCGCGCTGCTGGGCGCGATGTGCTGGCTGCCCGCCGGAGTGATCGCGCTGCTGGCGGTGCTGCCGAACTGGCCCCGCCGTGCGGAACCCGCGATCTTCCTGGTGGTGCTGGTGGCCGGGGTCGCGGCGAAGGGGCTGTTCGCCCAGACCCGGCAGGGGTGGGTGTGGTTGGCGAATCAAATGCTGGGGACCGCGATCCCCGAGGCCGGTACCCGTCCGTTGTGGTCGGCCAGACTGCGCACCGCCGTGTGGTTGGTGGTGCTGGCGGTTTCCGGCGGGGCCCTGATGCTGGTCACGGGAATGCTCGCCCTCACGACGGTGCTGCTGCCGTTGCTGTGGCTCAACGGCGGCGACACCGTGACCTATCTGTTCGCGGACATATCGATAGCGGCGGGAACCGCTGGACTGTGGACGATCGCGGTGGCGCTGGCGCAGCTGCCGGTCGCGGCCTATCTGACCGCCGCCACCGCGGCGTGGCTGCGGTGGCTGGCGCCGCGGCTGCTGGGGCCCTACGCGGCGGAGAAGCTTGTCGCGGTTGAGGAGCGGGCCGACGATCTGGCGCGCCGCAACCGGTTGGCGCAGGAGCTGCACGACTCGATCGGGCACACCCTGACCACGTCGACGATTCAGGCGGCGGTGGCCAACCAGCTGATGGAGTCCGACCCGGCTTCGGCGCGGCAGGCGATGACCACCATCGAGGAGTCCTCCCGGCAGGCCCTCGACGACCTGGATCACGTCCTGGGCGTGCTGCGGCAGGAGGCCGCGACGCGGGAGCCGAAGTACACACTGGCCGATGTGGGGCCGCTGCTGGATCGGGTCGCCGCGACCGGGACGACGGTGCAGCGCCATCTCGGCCACGGGCTGACGTCGATCCCCGCCACGGTGTCGCGGGAGGCTTACCGGGTGGTGCAGGAGGCGGTGACCAACGCGTTGCGGCACGCGCCGGGCGAGCCCGTCGAGGTGACCGTGGAGGTCTCGGCCAGGAGTCTGGGGGTGCGGGTGGTGAACCCGCTGCCGAAGGCCCGGCCGAACCGGCCCGGGCGGGGGCTCGCGGGCACCGCCGAGCGGGTGCGGCTGCTGCACGGTGAGGTCACCGCCGGGGCCGACGAGGACGGGACGCACTGGGTGCTGTCGGCGCGATTGCCTTTGCCGCAGTAGCGATCCCCGTTCCCGGTTCGCGGCCGGACGGCCGCGTCAGGGGCGGGTGGCACGGGGTTCTCGGCCTTTTGGTCAATAAAGGTAACAATTTAGCTTCTTCTATTCCGTATCCCGGCTCACACCGAGTACTTTCTTTTCGAAAAGACTCTTATTAGTTTTTTCGGCCCTCAAAGGAGTGCTCGTCGTGGTTACCCTCGCCCCCAAGCGGCACGCCGAGACCGACCTGCCGCCCCCGAAACCGGTGAACCCGCTGCTCAGGCTGTGGCGCGTGTACGTCGTCCGGCGCATCGTGTACGCCCTGTTCGTCATCTGGCTGGTCACCTCGGGCACCTTCTTCATGGTGCGCGCCATGCCCGGCGACCCCATCGAGGTGATCGCCGGACGGCTGTCGCAGCAGGGCATGAACATCGACCAGGCCCGGGAGCAGGCCCGGCAGGTGCTGCCCTACGACCCGGACGCCAACATCTTCTCGCAGTACTTCCAGTACTTCGGCAACCTCGCCACCGGCGACTTCGGCTGGACCATCAGCCAGCGCGACACCACGGTGCTGGAACAGATCATGAAGTACCTGCCCTGGACGCTGTTCAGCGTCGGGCTGGGCGTCGTGGTGGCCATCAGCATCGGCATGACCGTCGGCATGATCATGGCGTACAAGCGCGGCGGCTGGTTCGACCACGTCGCCACCCAGATCGCCTCGACGGTGTCGGCCATCCCCAACTACCTGGGCGCGATGGCGATCGTCCTGATCGGATCGACCTGGCTGGGGCTGTTCGACTTCTGGGACATGCGCGGACGGCTCACCGAGGGCGTGGAACCCGGCTTCAACGCGGTGTTCATCGGCGACGCGCTGTACCACGTGGTCCTGCCGGTCATCACCTACGCGTTCACGCTGACCGGCGCGTGGGCGCTGATGATGAAGGCCGCCACCACCGAGGTGCTCAGCGAGGACTACATCACCATCGCCAAGGCGCGGGGCCTGAAGGAGCGCCGGGTCGGCACCCGTTACGTCGGCCGCAACTCGGTGCTGCCGATGATGCCCACCATGGCCTTCCAAGTGGGCACATTGGTCGGTGGCGCCATCGTCGTGGAGGAGATCCTCAGCTACCCCGGCGTCGGACAGCTGCTGGTGAAGTCGATCTCGCTGCGCGACTACCCGGTGATCCAGGCCGTCGTTTTGATCCTGACCTGTGCCGTGGTGTTCAGCAACCTGGTCGTCGACCTGCTCAACGGCTGGCTGGACCCGCGCATCCGCTCCGGCGAGGCAACGGAGGCCACGAAATGACCGCGGTAGGCACCACCACTCCCCCCGAGGCGGCGGCCCCGCTGCGCACCCGCACCGTCGTGTGGCGCGGACTCACCCGCTCCCCCAGCGGTTTCGTCGGCGGCGTCATCGTGCTGCTGGTCATGGGTTTCGCGTTTTTGGGCCCGCTGCTCATCGACACCACCAACCCCTCCAACTCCGATCTCATCTGGACCGGACCCAGTTCCGAACACATCCTCGGTACCGACGGACAGGGCAAGGACTCGTTCCTGACCCTGGTGGCCGGAGGCGCCGAACCGTTGTGGGTGGGCATCCTGGCCGCGTCGATCGCGGTCGTGGTCGCCACCGTGCTGGGCTCGATCGCCGGATTCGTCCGGGGCAAACTCGACACGTTCTTCCTGCAGCTCACCGACATCACGATGACCATCCCCAGCATCGTGCTGATGCTGGTGCTGACCGCGATGTTCCGGTCCATCACGCCCACCGCCATCGCCGTCATCATCGGCCTGACGACCTGGGCGCCGCTGATGCGATCGGTACGGGCGCAGGTGTTGTCGCTGCGGCAGCGCGAGTTCGTCGAGGCGGCGCGACTGCAGAACATCCCGGTGCGGACGGTGATCTTCGCCGAGGTTCTGCCCAATATGGCCGGTTATATCTTCGTCAACTTCATCCTGGCCATCAACAACGCCATCTACGCGCTGGTCGGCATGTACCTGCTCGGCCTGTTGCCGTCCACAGCCGACAACTGGGGCCTGATGATCCAGGAGTCGTGGAAGTCGGGCGCGTTCAAGCTGCCCGAGGCGATCCCGTACATCGCCGCGCCGCTGGCGCTCATCATCCTGTTCCAAATCGGACTGATCACGATGGGCCGTTCCCTGGAACAAGCCCTCAACCCGCGACTGAGGGAAAGGTAGGCCACCGGTGAACGACGAACCCATCCTGTCGGTCCGCGACCTGGAGATCAGCTACCGCACCGGGAAACGCACCGAGGTGACCGCCGCGTCCGACATCAACTTCGACCTGTACCCGGGCGAGTCGATGGCGCTGGTCGGCGAGTCCGGTTGCGGCAAGACGACACTGGGGCTCGGGCTGCTGAAGCTGCTGCCCCGGCTGGGCCGGGTGCCGCGCGGCACCGTCACCTACCGCCGCAAGGACGGCAGCCGCTCCGACATCATGAAGCTCGGCAAGGAGGAGCTGCGCAGGTTCCGCTGGAGCGAGGCGGCGATGGTGTTCCAGGGCGCCATGAACGCCTTCAATCCGGTGCAGCGCATCGCCGACCACTTCGAGGACACGCTGCGCGACCACGCCAACGGTCAGAAGCGCTGGAGTACGGCCGACATCAAGAGGCGCTCCGAGGAACTGCTGGACCTGGTGCGGCTGGAACCCGACCGGGTGCTGCGCAGCTACCCGCACGAACTGTCCGGCGGCATGAAGCAGCGCACCCTGATCGCGCTGGCACTGGCCCTGGAGCCGCAACTGCTGGTGCTGGACGAACCCACCACGGCACTGGACCTGCTGACACAGCGCTCCATCGTGGAACAGCTGCACGAGCTGCGGGAACGGCTGGGCTTCTCGATGATCTTCATAACCCATGATCTCGGCCTGGCCGCCGAACTGGCCGACCGGGTGTCCACCATGTACGCCGGACGGATCATCGAGTCCGGCACCGCCGAGGACATCTTCTACAACCCGCGCCACCCCTACACGGCCGGACTCATCAAGGCGGTGCTGCCGGTCGCCGGTGACCTGCCGGAACTGGAGTCGATCCCCGGCACGCCACCGAACCTGGCGAACCTGCCGCCCGGCTGCGCCTTCGCGCCGCGCTGCGGCTACGCCACATCCGAGTGCTCCGACGAGATCCCGGCGCTGACCCGCATCGAGGGCTCCAACGGCAACCCGCCGCACACCGCGGCCTGCCTGCACAGCGACCAGGTCGAATTCTCCCGACAGGTGGTGTCCCGTGTCTGAGGTAGCAGCCCCGCGACTGGAAGCGACCGACGTGGAGCCGGCGGCGCCGCCGCTGCTCCAACTGTCCGGACTGGAGCAGGTCTTCGACACCAAGCGCGGCAAGGTGCCCGCCGTGTCCGGGGTCGACCTGACCGTCGGCAAGGGCAAGGTGGTGTGCCTGGTCGGCGAGTCCGGCTGCGGCAAGACCACCACCGCCCGGGCCGCCGCCGGGCTGACCCGCCCCACCGGCGGCCAGGTGCTGTACCGCGGCAAGGACGTCGCGCGAATGGCCAAGCAGGAGTGGAACACCTACCGCGAGGACGTCCAGTACATCCACCAGGACCCGTACGCCTCGCTGAATCCGGTGCGCACCATCCTGTCCAGCGTCACCGGCGGCCTGAAGGCGCGCGGCATCGTCAAGACCAAGAAGCAGGCCCGCGAGGCCGCCATCGAACTGTTGACCCGCGTCGATCTGACCCCGCCGGAGTACTGCCTGGACAAGTACCCGCACCAGCTGTCCGGCGGCCAGCGGCAACGGGTCTCGGTGGCGCGGGCGCTGGCCATGGAACCCAAACTGCTCATCGCCGACGAGTCGACGTCCATGCTGGACGTGTCGATCCGGGTCAGCCTCCTCAACACCCTCGGGGCGCTGCGCGACGACCTGGGCGTGGGCTTCCTGTTCATCACCCACGACCTCGCCGTGGCGAAGTACTTCGCCTGGGACGGCGAGATCGCGGTCATGTACCTCGGCAAGATCGTCGAACAGGGACCGACACCCCAGATCATCGGCGACCCGCAGCACCCGTACACCAAGGCCCTCATCTCGGCGGTGTGCGAACCGGACCCGAAACTGGCGCGCGCCAAGAAGACCATCCGGTTGCGAAGCTCGGAGATCCCGAGCCTCACCGACCTGCCGTCCGGCTGTGCCTTCCACCCCCGTTGTCCCCTCTACGAACCCGGACTGTGCGACAACGAACTGCCCATCCTGGAATCCATTGACTCGCGGCGGCTGTCCTGTCACGTGCTCGCCCGCGACCTGAAAGCCGGGTGAGAACCGATGCCAACCCAGCTGGCCCGCATGGGCCTGGTGGCCGCGGTGTTCCTCATCAGCACCTCGGCACTGCTGCTCGTGGCCTTCCTCAAGCCGGGTAGCGCCGAATTCGTCATCACCGGCATCACATGTGGCCTGGGAGTCTTCCTCGGCCTTTTCTCCACTGTGGTTTTCTATATAGAGAGGAGGAGGTCGTGACCTCCTTTAGCCCCAACATGTCCCGCCGACGGCTGCTTCAGCTGGTCGGCATCGGCGCGGTCGCCTCGACGGGCGCCGTCGCCCTGTCGAGCTGTAAGGCCGACTCCAGCGACACCGGTCGCGGCGGCACCTTCGTGTACGCCTACGACTTCGACAAGTCGTCCCAGAATTTCAACGCCATCGTCCCGGACACCACCCTGCTGATGGCCGCGCCGATCTCGGAGCTGTACTACCCGCGCTGCGCGCTGCGCAACTGGGAGACCAACGAGTGGCAGTACATGCTCGCCGAGAGCAGCGAATGGAACGACAAGGTCCTGACGATCACCCCGCGTTCGGGCGTGAAGTGGAGCGACGGCTCGAAGCTCACCATCGACGACTTCATGGGCAGCTTCGCCGAGCGCAAGCTCAACGTGGCGCCGGGCGTCGACGGCTGGCCCAACGTCACGAAGATCGAAAAGGACGGTGACAAGATCAACATCACCTTCGACAAGATCTTCCCCGGAATCGAGTACGAGGTGATGCGCACCCGCGTCCACGCCTCGTCCCGCTACGACGAGCAGCTGAACAAGGCCCTGAAGCTGTTCAACGACGGGGTTCGCAACGGCGACAAGGAACAGCAGAAGTTCGTCACCGAACTGGGCAAGCTCAAGTTCGACGACATGATTTCCTGTGGACCGTTCGTGATCGAGGCGTCCAAGGTGTCCGACACCAAGGTCACCATGAAGAAGAACAAGGGCGGCCTGTTCGCCGACAAGGTCAACTTCGACAAGGTGCACGTCGAGAAGGCCAGCAACGACGAGGCCGCGCAGCTGGTGGCCGAGAAGAAGGTCGACTACATCACCCACGTCCTCGGCCCCGCCGAACGCAAGCAGCTCAAGGGAACCGAAGGTCTCAAGGAGTTCAAGTTCGACGACCAGCAGGGCATCGGCCTGATGCTCAACAACAAGTCGAACCCCGAGTTCAAGGACGTGCGGGTCCGCAAGGCGCTCATGCACATCATCAACAAGGACGAGGTCGGCAAGATCGCGCTCGGCAAGGGCGGCTACTTCGTGCCCGAGTACATGGCCGGTTGCGCCGACGACCAGGCCAAGGAAGTGGTGGGCGCGTCCGAGATCGGCAAGTTCGACCCCTACGAGTACGACCCCGACAAGGCCGAGAAGTACCTCGAGGAAGCAGGATGGAAGAAGAAGGGCGACTCCTGGGAGACCAAGGAGGGCAAGAAGGCCGAGTACGAGATCCTGGCCGTCAACGGCTGGAACGATTTCGACGCCACCGCCAAGCAGGTCGCCGAGCAGTGGAACAACTTCGGCATCAAGACGACGACCAAGAACGCCGAGGAGGCCTCGATCTGGGGTATCTGGCCCGCCGGTGACTACCAGGTCGCGGTCCGGCAGTGGGGCAACCCGTTCCACCCCGAGATGTTCGGCGCCTGGCAGATGGCCTGGTTCACCGACAACAACCGGACCAAGGACGAACCGGGCATGTCGCTGGACACCGCCAAGGTCGACTCCAAGGCCTACGGCGAGACCGACGTCGAGAAGATCTACGAGGTCGCCCACACCTCCGACGACGACGCCAAGCGCAAGGAAGCCCACGCCAAGCTCGCCACGATCTTCAACGAGACGCTGCCCCGGCTGCCGATCGTCGGCTTCGTGCGGCTCAGCTACGGCATCGAGGGCACCGGCGTCAAGAAGTTCATCACCGACAAGTCGCTGGCCGAGAACGACATCTACCGTGACAACCCGGTCATGATGTCCATCCTCAAGGGCAAGACCGGCGCCGTGTAAAGGACCACCTCACCGGGTGTTGTGATAGTCCCGGGCCCTGACGGGTCCGGGACTTTCGCTTACCATGTCGCGGCAGCCACAGTAAGGACTCCGCATGGGAACCGTCCACTCACACCAGACCGACGAGAAGAACACGCCGACCACGGTGCGGTTCGCGCTGTACCTGCTCGTGCCGGTGGCGGTGGCCACCGCGATCGCCATGGCCCTGATGTGGCCGACCGACAAACCCGAGGCGACGTCGGCCGCCGGTGCCCAGGAGGTCACCGGCACCGTCACCGGGATCTCGCTGAAGGAGTGCCCCGACACCGGGACCGAGCCCGGGGGCGAACCCGGCGACAGCGGGGCGTCGGCCAAGCCCGAACGCTGCGGCACCGTCACCGTGGAGCTGACCAGCGGCGCCGATGAGGGCGACATCGTCACCTCGACCCTGCCCAACGGACCCGGCGCGCCCTACGTCGAGGTCGGCGACTCGGTCATCCTGATGCACCTGCCCGAGGCCGAGTTCTCGTACTCGATCATCGACCAGGACCGATCAACGCCACTGTGGATACTGGCGATCGCGTTCGCGCTGGCCGTCATCGCCTTCGGACGGCTGCGGGGGCTGCTGAGCCTCGTCGGGCTCGCCGTGACCTTCGCGGTGCTGCTGCTGTTCATCGTGCCCGCGATCCTGTCGGGCGAGTCGCCGCTGCCGGTGGCGATCGTCGGGTCCTGCGCGATCATGCTGGCTGTCCTGTACCTGACGCACGGGTTCCGCGCCACCACGACCATCGCCGTGGCCGGGACGCTGTGCAGCCTGGTCCTGACCGGGCTGCTGTCGGCGCTGGCCGTGGGCATGGCGCACCTGACCGGCATCTCCGACGAGGACACCAGCGTCCTGTCGATGTACCACGGCGTCAACACCGAGGGGCTGCTGTTGGCGGGCATCCTCATCGGCTCGCTGGGGGCGCTGGACGACGTCACGGTGACCCAGGCCAGCGCGGTGTCCGAGCTGGCGCGCGCCAACCCCGAGTACGGGTTCGGGGAGCTGTACTCGGCGGCGGCCCGGATCGGGCGCTCGCACATCGCCTCGGTGGTCAACACGATCATCCTCGCCTACGCGGGGGCGGCGCTGCCGCTGCTGATCCTGATCGCCGCCGCTGACCGGCCGTTGAGCGAAACGCTGACCACGCAGCTCATCGCCGAGGAGATCGTGCGCGGCATCGTCGGCACCATCGGACTGATCGCGGCCGTCCCGCTGACGACGCTGCTGGCGGCGCTGACCGTCCACAAGTTCGCTCCCCCGCCCGGGGTGGAGCTGGCGACGCCGGGGCCGCGCCCGAAACGGCCCCGCAACGAGTGGCTGGACATGCACGAGGACGAGACCCCGCCGCCGGAGAGCCGTCCCGAGGCCGAGGAGCCGCGATAGCCGAAACGGCCGCGAACCCGTACGGGTTCGCGGCCGTTGTCGTTGTGGCCCAGTGTTTGGTGTCTAGAGGTTCGCGACGTCGCCCTGCTTGGCGCGCACGGCCTCGGCGGCCTCCTTGAGACCGGCCAGCTCCGAGTCGGTCAGCGGGGTCTCGACGACCTTGCGGACACCGGTGGCGCCGATCTCGGCGTTGACGCCGAGGTAGACGCCGGAGATGCCGTAGTCACCGTCGACCCAGGCGCAGACCGGCATGACGGCGCCGGAGTCCTCGGCGACCGCGCGAGCCATCCGGGCCGCGGCGGCCGAGGGCGCGTAGAAGGCCGAACCGGTCTTCAGCAGCGCCACCACTTCGGCACCGCCCTTACGGGTGCGGTCCACGAGCGACTCGATCTTGTCGGCGTCCAGGACCTCCGACAGCGGCTTGCCGTCCACGGTGCACTGCGACGGCACCGGAACCATGGTGTCGCCGTGCGATCCGAGGGTCAGCGTCTTGACCGAGGCCACCGGGACGTTCAGCTCCTCGGCGACGAAGTGGGTGAACCGGGCGGTGTCGAGCATTCCGGCCTGGCCCATGACCCGGTTCTTCGGGAACTGGGACGCGATCTGGGTCAGCGCGGTCATCTCGTCCAGCGGGTTGGACACCACGATGATGACGGCCTCGGGAGCGTACTTGGCGACGTTCTCGGCGACGCCGCGCACGATCTTGGCGTTGACCTCCAGCAGGTCCATGCGGCTCATGCCCGGCTTGCGCGGCAGCCCGGCGGTGATGATCACGATGTCGGAACCGGAGATGACCTCGTAGCCGCTGCCGTCGGTGCCGGTGGTGGCGCCGATCACCTTCGTCTCGTAGCCCTCGATGGAGCGCGACTGGTTCAGGTCCAGCGCCAGCCCCTCCGGCTTGCCGTCGATGATGTCGGTGAGGACGACGGTGTCGAAGACGTCGTACTCGGCCAGTCGCTGCGCCGTGGTGGATCCGTAGAAACCGGCGCCGACGACGGTGACCTTCTTGCCCATGACTGCTCCTGCTCGTGAGTGTGCTTTTGCCAGTACGTTATTCCGGCAGCACAACGCGCTCACCCTCGGGTGCCCAGAGGGTGAGATGAGCCCGCCTGGGCCCGGCTAGTGGAAGAAGTGCCTTGTACCCGTGAAGTACATCGTCAGCCCGGCCTCGTTCGCGGCCGCGATGACCTCCTCGTCGCGGATCGAGCCGCCCGGCTGCACCACCGCGCGCACCCCGGCCGCGGCCAGCACCTTCAGTCCGTCCGGGAACGGGAAGAACGCGTCCGAGGCCGCCATCGACTCCTTGGCCCGCTCCCCGGCCCGGTTGACGGCCAGCCGCGCCGAGTCGACCCGGTTGACCTGGCCCATGCCGATGCCGACCGTGGCCAGGTCGTGGGCCAGCAGGATCGCGTTCGACTTCACCGACCGCACCGCCCACCACGCGAACGCCAGATCGGCCATCGCCTCGGGGTCCAGCGCGTAGCCCGTCGCCAGTTTCCAGTTCGCCGGGTCGTCGCCCTCGGCGTCGATCCGGTCCGGGGCCTGCGCCAGCGCGCCGCCGGAGATGTTGCGGAACTCCATCGGCTCGGCCGCCCAGCGCGGCGCCTTCAGCACCCGCAGGTTCTTCTTGGCCTGCAGGATCTTCAGTGCCTCCGGGTCATAGGACGGCGCGACGATCACCTCGGTGAAGATCTCGGCGACCTGCCGCGCCAGCTGAGGCGACACCGGCGAGTTCACGGCGATGACGCCGCCGTAGGCGCTCACCGGGTCGCAGGAGTGCGCCTTGCGGTGCGCCTCGGCGACGTTGGCGGCGGTGGCGATGCCGCACGGGTTGGAGTGCTTGATGATCGCCACACACGGGTGCCGGAAGTCGTTGCAGGCCCGCCAGGCCCCGTCCGCGTCGACGTAGTTGTTGTAGGACATGGGTTTGCCGTGCAGCTGCTTCGCCTGCGCCAGCCCGTCGGACGACTGCGGGTCGGTGTACAGGGCGGCGGCCTGGTGCGGGTTCTCGCCGTAGCGCAGGTCGGCCGTCTTGTGCAGCGGCGTGCCGACGAACGGCGGGAAACCCGCCGCGGTGGACCGGCTCAGCCAGCTGGCGATCTGGGAGTCGTAGGTCGCCAGTTGCGCGAAAGCCTTGGCGGCCAGGGCCCGTCGCTTCGGCTCGGTGAAACCGCCCTCGCGGACCTCGCCCAGCAGTTCCTCGTAGTCGCCGGGATCGACGACCACCGCGACGTTCGCGTGGTTCTTGGCGGCACCGCGCACCATGGACGGTCCGCCCACGTCGATCTGCTCGACGGTCTCGTCGAACTCCGCGCCCGCCGCCAGCGTCTCGGCGAACGGGTACAGGTTCACCACCAGCAGATCGAAGGCGGTGATACCGAACTCCTGCAACTGGGCCGCGTGGGCCTCTTTGCGCAGGTCGGCCAGCAGGCCCGCGTGCACCTTGGGGTGCAGGGTCTTGACCCGTCCGTCCAGGCACTCCGGGAACCCGGTGAGTTCCTCCACTTTGGTGACGGGAACCCCGAGGTCGGCGATCGCCGCCGCCGTCCCGCCGGTGGACACCAGCTCCACCCCGGCCTCGTGCAGGCCCAGCGCCAGCACGTCCAGCCCGGATTTGTCGTATACGCCGATCAGCGCCCGCTTGATGGGCTTGCGGGCGTCGTTGTCGGTGGTCATGTCTTCTCCTCAGCAAACCTGGTCGCCGACACAGGGGGTCGGTTCGACTTCGCGGCCCAGGCGTTCGACCTAAAGTCTGCTGGTTGGGTGTCGCTCCCTGGTGGTACTCCACCTTCGGCGTGTCTCGCCGTGCGCCAGTCGCGACGATGTGACCTTAACAGGGGATTCAGCGCCCCCTCGACGCGGCGAGAATCGAGACGTGTCATACCGCAGGTTCAACCCGGAACGCGATACCGCACCAGCACTCTCGCACGGCTGGCTGCAACCCGGCGAACGGCTGGCCTGGCCCACACCGGAATTCGGCGCGGTCAACTACAAGGTCCACCGACGCACCGGCGAGGGCGTGCCGATCCGGCACCCGTTCTGGCGGGCACTGGGCGTGGCGCTGATTTCCCCGTTCCTGCTCGTGGACAACATCAGGAACTTCCTGTACGGCATCCTCGACGGTCCCGAAGCCCCGCAGCCGATCGCCTTCGGGAAGCGGTGGGACTGCCTGGCGGCCCGACTCGCCGACGCCGACGACTACCACTCGATCTGGGTGCTGACCGACCGCCGGTTCGCTTCGGTGTCAGCCGATCCGCTGTCCGGCACGTCGGACACGACGATGGCGAGGCTCGGCGACTTCGCCAAGGACGTCGGCCAGACCTTCACCGGCGGGATCCACACCCTGCCCGTCGAGTCGGTGCGGATACGCACCGTCTGGCAACTGGGCACGGACCAGTACCGCTACGACGGCGTCGTGAAACGCTGGCGGACCGAATACGACCGCATCACGTTCCCCGACGGTTCCGGGATCGACTTCCCCCGTCCCTGACGAGATATGGTCTCGCCAGCCCTTTTCGCCCGAAAGGAACCACCGTGACCAGCCCCGACTTCGACCCGCGCCGCGACGCCGAACCGGCGGTGCGCTCCGGATGGCTGCGCCCGGGAGAGCGACTGGCCTGGACCAGGCACACCCCGACCATCACGTTCCAGGTCCCCGGACGCGGCTACCGCGGCAAGGTGCTGAAACAGTCGCCGTGGCGAACGGCGGGGCGGCGGGCACTGGCGGTGGCCGACGGCGCCGTGACCGTGCTCGACTTCTTCGCGTCCGACGTCTCCAGTGGTCCGTCCCGGCCCGAAGTGCGGGTCTTCGGCACCCGAACCGGCTGCCGGGCCGCGACCCTGGCCGAGGCCAACGCCCCGCGATCGTTCTGGGTCCTGACCGACCAGCGGTTCGCGCACCTGCGAGCCGACGACGGCGCGCTGCACACCATCGGCGAGATCCCGTCCGACGAATTCGGCTACTCCGAGTTCACCCACAAACGACTGACGTACGAGCGCATCGTGTTCGGCGACGGTTCCGGAATCGACTTCAGGCGGTGACGACACACCGTGTCCTTCCGCAGGTTCAATCCCCGCCGCGACGCCCTCCCCGCGCTCCACGACGGTTGGCTGCGTTCGGGCGAGCGGCCCATCTGGGCCGACGGCTTCAACTCGATCCGTTACGCGGTCGAGGGACGCAAGCGAGGCACCGTGCCGAAGCGACATCCGGTGCTGCGGGTGGCGCGGTGGGCCCTCTATCCGTACACGTTGAGCAAAGGCTGGGCCGCCGGTCCGATGTACAAGAGCGTGCCCGCCGGCCCCAGCAGCGCCCCGGAGGAACCGGTCGCGTTCGGATCGCACCCGGACTGCGAAGCCTCACAGCTCGCCGGCACCGACGTCAACGAGTACCGGGCCTTCTGGGTGCTGACCGACCACCGATTCGCGGGGGTTACCGTCGAGTCCGTGCCCACCGACCCCGCGTCGCGGACCTCATCGATTCTGGGCCGGGGAGCCCAAATCGTCAGGGAACTCGGACAGATCTTCACCGGCACCATCAACAACCTGCCCCCGGAACCGGTGCGGTTGCGCACTTTGTGGGAACTGCGCCCGGGCCAGTACTCCCGTGAAGGCCCCGTCAAACGCGGCCTGTACGACTACCACCGCGTCACGTTCGCCGACGGTTCCGGGATCGACTTCCCGTCACGGCCGGAACGATAACGGGATCAGGACCCGGCGGCCCTCGACGCGCCAGCCCTCCCGCACCATCCGGCCGACGGTGTCCACCAGCTGCTCGCGCTCGGCGACCTTGATGCGCTCGGTGAGGGTGTCGACGGTGTCGTCGTCCGCGACGGGCACCGCGACCTGCGCGATGATCTGTCCGGTGTCGACACCCGGGTCGCACAGGAACAGCGTCGCGCCGGTGATCCTCACGCCGTACTCGAGTGCGGCGGCCGGTCCCCGCATCCCGGGAAACGAAGGCAGCAGCGAATTGTGGGTGTTGATGAACCGTCCGGCGAACTTCGCCAGGAAGCTGTCGCCGAGGATCTTCAGGAACCCGGCCGACACCACCAGCGTCGGTTCGTGGGCGGCGACGGTCTCGGTCATGGCGGCGTCCCAGCCCTGCCGATCCGGGTAGTCCACAACCTTGTGGACAAACGTGGGGATACCGGCCTTGGCGGCTCGCTCCAGCCCCACGGTCCCGTCGCGGTCGGCCCCGACCGCGACGACCCGCGCGCCGTAGGCGTCGTCGGCACACGCGTCCATGAGCGCCTGGAGGTTCGACCCCGAGCCGGACACGAGTACGACCAGCCGCGCCTTCGACCCGTCCCGCTGACTGTTCATCACACGGCATCCTAGATCGCGGGCCATCGGCACCGTCGCCCGGCGGCACGGCGCACTGCCCGTACGGCACGGCGGGCTTCGTCGTGCGGGTTAGTCGCGGTTCTTGCGGGCGCCCAGGAGCCGGGTGGCCATCGCGCCGACGAACACCGAACCGGCGATGACACCGGCGGCGGTCAGCGCGGTCGGGAGCACTCGCGGGCCCATTTCGGCCAGGTGTTTCGTCCCCAGGGGGCCGGACGCGGCGAAGGCCAGGATGGCCATGATCGTCCCGGCGGTGATGCCGGAGACGATGGTGGCGTAGATGAGCCGGGGCAGCGCGAGGTCGAGGGAGCGCAGGGCCAGGATCACGCCCTGCATGCTGCCGATGGCCAGCGGGACGCCCCACAGCGCCGTGCCCCACCAGTCGAGGGGTTCGCCGGGGGTGGCGGCGAACAGCGGGAACTGGGGCAGCGGGCCGATGATGACCTCCATGACGCTGACGTGGGTGCCGTCGCCGACGGCGAAGCCGGGGCCCAGCAGGTAGGCGGTGGCCCAGATGGCCAGCGTCGGGATGTAGAGCAGGCTCAGGATGGCCAGGCCGAGGGCGCCGCCGTGGTAGACGCTGATCGTCTCCGCCACCGAGGAGCCGCGCACGGCGATGGCGACCCCGGCCAGCAGCGCGCCCGCGGCGACCGTGGCGGTCATGGACAGCGCGCCGGTGCGCAGGCCACGGCGCCACCACACCGGGATCCGGTGCCACAGGCCGGTTCCGCTGCCGGACTCCGACAGCGCGCCGAGGCTGGCACCCACCAGCGCCAGAACGGCGCCGTGTACGGCGGCCCGCCACATGGTGACGTCGAAGCCGGAGCCGGAGACCAGGAAGGCGACCAGCACGGTGACCAGGGTGTAGCCGATGACGACCGACAGGGTCGCGGCCCGCACCGCGGGTACGTCGCGGCCGCCGATGGCGCGGATCGTGTTGGCCCCCGCTTTGGACAGTCGCCACAGGATGATCGCGGTGACGGCCAGGACCGGCAACCCGATCGTCATCCCGGCGATGTGGACCGGAATGCCGTGACCGGCCAGCCAGGTCGCGCCCGCGACCCGCACGACGGCGGACACGGTGCCGGGCCGTCCGGCGATCCACCAGGCACCGATGACGGCGACCAGGATCGGGATCGCCACGACCAGACAGTTCCACACGCTCGTGACGACGCCCGCCACGAGCACTCCGCGCAGCCGGGTGCGCGGAGCCGGTGTCACCACCACCGTCTCGCGTTGTCTACCCCGCTGCCGCGGTGCCCGCGCGGGCACCGACACCGCGACGGTCTCGCGCTGTCGGCCGCGTCTGGCCTCGGCCTGCCGATCATTCATCGTCGCTAAGTTTGTCACGACGGAAACCGTCCTTGGCGCACGCCAACACGCACCCCGCGCCGCCGACCTGCCGGTCGGTAACCGGACTTCGGCGCTCGGCCGCTTCGCCCAGGTGGCCCAGCGCCACAGCCACTCCAGCGGCCCGTAGCGGAAGAACCGCAGCCACAGCGTCGACCACGCCCACTGGACGGCGAGCACCAGGCCCGCGATGGACAGGACGAGGGCCGTGTCCCAGTCCTGCGGCCGGATGCCGACGACGCGGGCGATGACCAGGACGATCACCGTGGCGGTGAGGTAGTTGGTCAGCGCCATGCGGCCCAGCGGCGCGAAGACCGCGGCCATGACCGACCGCAGTGGAGTGTGCGTCAGGGTGAATACGACGCACGTGTAGACGCCCGCCAGCAGCAGTCCGGCGACGGCGAAGATCCGGCTGAAGGCCGCGTCGGACAGCTCCGCGGTGGCCTGCGCCCACAGCACGGGAACGGCCGCGACGGTCAGCACAGCGCCGACCACGATCGGTCCTCGCGCGCAAGCGCCGATCCGGTCGACGACCCGGTACCGCACCAGTGTCGAGCCCAGCAGGAACAGCCCGGCCACCAGCACCAGGCGTTCGCCGCCCAGTGCCACCGCGACCGCGATGAGCACCCCGGCCAGGACGGCCGTGGCCCAGCGCGGCAGCCAGCTGGACGGCAGCAGCACCAGCAGCCCGACGGCGGCGTAGGTGGTCAGGATGTCGCCCTGCCACAGCAGGAAGTGGGCCGCCCCGATGGCCAGCAGCACCAGCAGCCGCCGCAGCAGGATCACCCGGGGACGGCGGGCGCGCCCGGTCGCGGAGGCGAGTTGCAGCGCGAACCCGATGCCGAACAGCAGCGAGAAGATCGGGAAGAACCGCTGGTCGGCGAACAACCCCATCCACGGGCTCTGGCTGCCGTCGGAGGCGTCGACGATGACGCGGCCCCGGTTGGCGATGGGCTGGACGTTGACCAGGAGGATCCCGCACAGCGCGAACCCCCGCAGCACGTCGAGGGCCTGGATACGTTGCCGGACCGGGGTTCCCGCGTTCGCGGGCGGCGGCACGGCAGGGTGCGTGGGAGCAGACATGAGCCCATCCTGTGGGCCGGGCCCGGGCGCGGCATCGGTCCGAAGCGGGGTTCTGGCCGAAACCGATCGTACTTTTGACCGGTTCGGCGGCGGCTCGGCTTTCGTAGCCTGTGGGGTGTGGATGTGACGAGACGGTTCGGGTGGCGGGGCATCGCGGCCCAGGTCGGGCTCGGATGCGGGTTCGCCGTGGTGATCGCCGGGCAGGCTGCGGCCATCGCGGTGAGCTGGGGCGACGACTACTGGTGGTTCGGCGCGGCCGTGGGTGCCGGGGTGTGCGTGCTGGCGCTGCTGCGTCGGCGGCAGCGGGCCTGGACCGCGGCGGCGGGTCTGACGGCGGCGGGGGTCGCCGTCGCGGCGAGATGGGTCGCCGAGCTGCCCCAAGAACCCAGTCCCGCCATGGCTTTGGGGCTGGCAGTACTGACCGGGTCCGCGGTGCGGACGTTGCCGTGGCGGCAGGCGGGCGCGATCGTGGTCGCCGGTTTCGCGGTACTGGCCGGGGCCCTGGCGCCCGCGCTGCCGTTCGTTCCGGCGGTGGTGATGGTCGCGGCCTTCGTCTGGGCCGCGGGCGTCGCCGCCGGGCTCAGCCTGCGGGTGGCCGACGGCAGGCGCCGCGCCACCGCCGCGAGGGTGCGCCAGGACGAGCGGCTGGAACTGGCCCGGGAGCTGCACGATGTCGTCGCCCACCACATCAGTGCCATCGTGCTGGGCACGCAGGCCGCCCGGCTGGTCGTCCGCAGGCAGCCGGAGCGCGGCGATGAGGCACTGGCCGAGATCGAGGCCGCCGGATCCGACGCGCTGGCGTCGATGCGCCAGGTCGTCGGGCTGCTGCGGGATGACCGGGACGGAGCATCCGCCGCCGGGACGCTGGCCGAGCTGGTGGAACGGTTCGCCGAACGTGGCCCGCGCGTCGACCTGCGAGTCACCGGCGACGAGTCCCGGTGGCCACCCGAGGTGGCGTCCACCGTGTACCGGATCACGCGGGAGGCACTGACCAACGTCCGTCGGCACGCTCCCCGCGCCGACACCGTCACGGTCCGGGTCGACGAGGCCGCGGCCGCGATCGTGGCCGAGATCAGCGACGACGGCCCGGCCCGGGCCCGGCGTTCGCCCGGCGGCTACGGCCTGGTCGGGATGCGGGAGCGGGTCGAGGCACTCGGCGGGTCCCTTATGGCTGGTCCGGGTGACGGGCGGGGCTGGCGGGTGCGGGCGACGGTCCCGGTGCGGGAACGGGCGGTTCGATGACGATCCGGGTCACGGTGGCCGACGACCAGGCGATGGTGCGAAGTGGACTGCGGTTCATCCTGGAGGATCAGCCGGACATCACCGTCGTCGGTGAGGCCGCCGACGGCGTCGAGGCGATCGAGTTGGCACGCCGGGTGCGCCCGGACGTGTGCGTCGTCGACATCCGGATGCCCCGGCTGGACGGCATCGCGGTCACCCGGGCGCTGGCCGGTCCGGGCGTGGTGGATCCGCTTCGGGTCCTCATAGTGACCACATTCGACCTGGACGAGTACGTGTACGGCGCGTTGCGGGGCGGGGCGGTGGGATTCGTGCTGAAGGACGCCGGGCCGGTCCTGCTCGTCGAGGCCGTCCGGGCCGCGAACGCCGGGAACGCCCTGATCTCGCCGTCGATCACGCTACGGCTGCTGAGCCACCTCGCCCCCGGCGCCGGGGAACCCGAACCGGACCACCGGCTGTCCGACCGGGAACTCGAGGTCGTGCGGGCCATCGCGATCGGCCGCACCAACCAGGAGGTCGCCGCCGAACTGTTCATCTCACTGAGCACCGTGAAGAGCCACGTCTCCAGCATCCAGGCCAAACTCGGCGCCCGCAACCGGGTCGCGATAGCGGCCTGGGCCTGGGAGCATCGCGTCGTCGACCGCCGTTGAGGCGGTTCTCTAGGCCACGTACAGGGCGAGCTCGTCGAAACGGTCGACGTAGCGGGGTTCGAAACTGGTGTGCACGACGACGTCCGAGGTGGACTCGAACGGGCCGGTCAGTTCGCGGAACCGGATGATCTCCTGGGCGACCTCGTCGGTGACGCCCGGCAGGGTCTTGAGGATCGAGGCGGGGGCGTTGTTGACGTCGATCAGGCCGCCGTCGTCGTAACTGGAGTGCCGGTCGGGCCGTCCGATGCCCAGTTCGCGGGCGGCCACCGGGTCGCGTTTGGCGAGTTGGCGTGCCTCGTCGCGCAGGTTGCGGCGGTGTTCGATGGCCGCGAGGGCCTGGGCGTTGCGCGGGTCGGACACCCGGGGTTCGCCGTCGCTGCCGCCGTCACGCGAGACCGACTCGTACATGAGGAACGCGTGGACGCTGCCGCCCAGCCAGCAGCACAACCAGGTGAACATGCTCACCAGGATGAAGATGTCGACGTCCAGCCCGACACCGGCGATGAAGCCCAGCATGGACACCACCAGCGCCCCGCCGTATCCGGCCGCGAGCATCGCGTGGGTGCGGGAGCGGAGTTTGCGGGCCACGTGGGCGGTGATGAACGGCATCGCGAGGCCACCGGTGAGCAGCGGGAACGCCGCCCAGCTCAGGGCCATCAGGGTCGTGTCCGGACCGGAGGAACCGCGCGGCCTCGGCAGTGGCGCGGTGTACACCGGTACGGGGGTGGCGGTCATGACCGGTCCGGACACCGGCAGCCGTGCGGGCGTCAGGTAACGGACGGCCGCCAGGCCCTCCATGCCGGGCCAGGTCTGCAGCTCCGAGGTGGTCACGACCGGGATCGCGGCGCGGCGGGCGGCCACCACCTGGGGGGCGCTGTGCGGAACCGTCCGGTCGACCACCACATAGGTGACCTGTGAACTGAAGTTGGAGACGATGGTCGCCCCGCCCTCGGACAGCAGTTGCCGGGCCTTGCCGACGCGGGGTCCGCTGCCGAGCACGAGCACACGAACGCCTTCGTAGGGCAAGGAATTCATGATTCGCTCCGGGGTCGTCTATCGCCTGTGGGTGCGATCGATCGTACTCAAGGTCGGCCACACCATTACTCCCCAAGTCGCGTCATTTCGGTGCCGGACACGGTGAATGCCGGTGCCCGAATGGACACCGGCATTCACGATCTCGCGCTCTACAGTCCCTTGACCACTTCGCGCATCAGCTCGGCGGTCTGCGACGGGGTCTTGCCGACCCGGACACCGGCGGCCTCGAGGGCCTTGGCCTTCGCGTCGGCGGTCCCGGCCGAACCGGAGATGATGGCTCCGGCGTGGCCCATGGTCTTGCCGGGCGGCGCGGTGAATCCGGCGATGTAGCCGACGACCGGCTTGGTCACGTTCTCCTTGATGAAGTCCGCGGCCCGCTCCTCGGCGTCGCCGCCGATCTCGCCGATCATGACGATCGCCTCGGTCTCGGGGTCGTCCTGGAACGCCCGCAGGCAGTCGATGTGGGTGGTGCCGATGACCGGGTCACCGCCGATACCCACGCAGGTCGAGAAGCCGATGTCGCGCAGCTCGTACATGAGCTGGTAGGTCAGCGTCCCCGACTTGGACACCAGGCCGATCTTGCCGGGCTTGGTGATGTCGGCGGGGATGATGCCCGCGTTGGACTTGCCGGGGCTGATGACGCCCGGGCAGTTGGGGCCGATGATGCGGGTCTTGCCGCCCTTGGCCTGCGACTGCGCCCAGAACGTCACCGAGTCGTGCACCGGGATGCCCTCGGTGATGACGACGCACAGCCCGATCTCGGCGTTCACGGCTTCCAGCACCGCGTCCTTGGCGAACTTCGGCGGCACGAACACCACGGTGGTGTCGGCGCCGGTCTCGGTCATCGCCTCGGCGACGGTGGCGAACACCGGCAGTTCGGTGCCGTCGAAGTCGACCTTGGAACCGGCCTTGCGCGGGTTGACGCCGCCGACGACGTTGGCGCCGGAGGCCAGCATCCGCCGGGTGTGCTTGGTGCCCTCGGCACCGGTCATGCCCTGGACGATGATCTTGGAGTTCTCGTTGAGGAAGATAGTCATGTCACGCTCCCTGCGCGGCGAGCTCGGCGGCCTTGTCGGCCGCGCCGTCCATGGTGTCCACTCGGGTCACGAGCGGGTGGTTGGCGCCGTCCAGGATCGAACGGCCCAGTTCGGCGTTGTTGCCGTCCAGCCGCACGACCAGCGGCTTGTCCACCGTCTCGCCGCGTTCGGCCAGCATGGTCAGCGCGCCGACGATGCCGTTGGCGACCTCGTCGCAGGCGGTGATGCCGCCGAAGACGTTGACGAAGACGCTCTTGACGGCCGGGTCGGACAGGACGACCTCCAGGCCCGAGGCCATGACCGCGGCGGAGGCGCCGCCGCCGATGTCGAGGAAGTTGGCGGGCTTGACGTTGTCGTGCTTCTCGCCCGCGTACGCGACGACGTCCAGGGTGGACATGACGAGTCCGGCGCCGTTGCCGATGATGCCGACCTCACCGTCCAGTTTGACGTAGTTGAGGTCGGCTTCCTTGGCGCGCTGTTCCAGCGGGTCGACGGCGGCCTTGTCCTCGAGCTCGGCGTGGTCGAGGTGCCGGAACGCGGCGTTCTCGTCCAGGGTCACCTTGGCGTCCAGCGCCAGCGCCCGGCCCTCGGGCGTGCGCACCAGCGGGTTGACCTCCACGAGGGTGGCGTCCTCGGACACGAAGGTCTCCCACAGCTTGACGAACATGTCGACCAGCTGCGGCCTGAGGTCGGCCGGGAATCCGGCCTTGTCGGCGATCTCGCCCGCGACGGTGGCGTCGACGCCGGTCAGGGCGTTGATCGGCAGCTTGAGCACCTTGTCGGGCGTCTCGGCGGCCACCTGCTCGATCTCCACACCGCCCTCAGTGGACGCGATACACAGGAAGGTGCGGTTGGCACGGTCCAGCAGGAACGAGAAGTAGAACTCGGTGTCGATGTCGGCGGTGACCGTCAACATGACCTTGTGGACGGTATGTCCCTTGATGTCCATGCCGAGGATGTTGGTGGCGTGTTCACGAGCCTCGTCGACGTTGTCGGCGAGCTTGACACCCCCCGCCTTGCCCCGGCCGCCGACCTTGACTTGCGCCTTGACGACCACTCGCCCATCGAGCTTTCCGGCGAGCTCGACCGCCTCCTCGACGGTCTCGGCTACGCCCCCGTCCAGCACCGGCACGCCGTGCCGGGCGAACAGCGCGCGCCCCTGGTATTCATACAGGTCCACTGTTAGAAGTCCGCTCCTGTCTTGTCAACATTGACGGGACGCCTCGCGGGCACGAGCGGCGCCCGGAAAATCCCATCCCCGCAGCGTATCGAGGACGCGTAACGGCATCCCCGGCCGGGGGCGGCGGGTGTGGTGTCTCACTACCCGGAAAGTGGTTTGACTCAACCCGCCAGCGGCGGGTTGAGCCTGGCGAAGCCCTCTTGGCGCCGGTAGGGGAAGTACGGGTAGGGGGCGGTGCGGGCGCTGGCCTTGTCGAGCCGGGCCACCTGTTCGTCGGTCAGGCTCCAGCCGACGGCGTCCAGGTTCTGCCGCAGCTGCTGTTCGTTGCGGGCGCCGATGATCACGCTGGAGACCGTGGGGCGGCGCAGCAGCCAGTTGATCGCCAGTTGCGGAACGGTGCGTCCGGTTTCGGCGGCGAGCTCGTCGAGGACGTCGACGACGTCGTACAGCAGTTCCTCGTCCACGGGCGGGCCAAAGGAGGCGGTGTCGTGCAGGCGGCTGCCGTCCGGGATCGGCTGGCCGCGGCGGATCTTGCCGGTGAGCCGTCCCCAGCCGAGCGGGCTCCACACCACGGCGCCGACGCCTTCGGCGGCACCCAGCGGCATGAGTTCCCACTCGTAGTCGCGGCCCACGAGGGAGTAGTAGACCTGGTTGGCGACGTAGCGGGTGCGGCCGTGGGCGTCGGCGGTCGCCAGTGACTTCATCAGCTGCCAGCCGGAGAAGTTGGACACGCCGGTGTAGCGGATCTTTCCGGCCCGGACCAGGTCGTCCAGGGTCGCCACCACCTCCGCGACGGGGGTGGCCGCGTCGAAGGCGTGCAGCTGGAACAGGTCGATGTAGTCGGTGCCCAGCCGCCGCAGCGCGTCGTCGACGGCGGTGATGAGCCGCGCCCGCGAGGTGCCCGCCTGGCCGGGCCCGTCTCCCATCGGCAGGCCCGCCTTGGTCGACAGGATCACCTGGTCCCGGCGGCCCTTGATCGCGGCGCCGAGCACCTCCTCCGAGGCCCCGTCCGAGTAGACGTCCGCGGTGTCGAACATGTTGAGCCCCGCGTCGAGGGCGATGTCGAGCATCCGCCGCGCCTGTTCGGCGTCGGTGTTGCCCCAGGCGCCGAACAGCGGTCCCTGCCCGCCGAAGGTCCCGGCACCGAAGCTCAGCTCGGGCACCTTGAGTCCCGAGTTGCCCAACTGGCGATATTCCATGACCGAACCTCTTTCCTAATGGAACTGCTGTACCGTTAACGTCGCCTACACTAACACCGAATCGTCGCTAATGAAACTGGAGTACCGTTAAGTGGCCACGAACACAGGACCCGGCACCCTCCGCCCCGGCGGACGCACCGCCCGGGTACGCGAAGCCGTGCTGCGCGCCGCGGGAGACGCCCTGGCCGAACACGGCTTCACCGGCCTGGACCTCGGCGACATCGCCCGCCGCGCCGACGTCGGCCGCACCACCGTCTACCGCCGCTGGGGCACCGTCACCGCCGTGGTCGCCGACCTGCTCACCGACATGGCCGAACAATCCCTGCCGCGCACCGAGACCGGCTCGCTGCTGGGCGACCTGCGCGCCAACGCGCGCCTCGTCCAGCGCACCCTCGTCGACCCCCGGCAGGGCGCGCTGTTCAAGGCCGTCATCGCCGCCGCCACCTCGGATCCCGACACCCGACGGTCGCTGGCCCGGTTCTACCGCGCCCGCCTCGACGAATGGTCCCCGTGCGTGACCCAGGCGATCGAACGCGGGGAACTTCCCGCCGACACCGATCCCGCCGAGGTCATCCGCGCCGTGTCGGCCCCGCTGTACTACCGGCTGTTGGCCACCGACGAACCACTCGACGCATCCGTGGCGGATCGGGCCGCCGAGGCGGCGGCAGCGGCGGCGCGTGCCGGAGCCTACGTCCGGCCCGCCGAGGCGAAGCCGGAGTGACGCGGGCGCCCGCCATCAGCCGGACGCGGGTTTGCGCAGCAGGGCGGCCTCCTCGGCATAGCCCTGGGCTTCGTACAGGTCGGCGGCTTCGCGGCGCAACCGCTCGGCCTCGTCGCGCCGACCCAGCGCCTCCTCGGCTTCGGCCAGCGCGACCATGGTCGTCGGTTCCTGTTCTGTCGCACCGAAACGGCGCACCAGCTCCAGTGCCTGCCGATAGTGGACGGACGCGTCGGCGGGCCGGTCGTCGCGCGAGGCGACGAACCCGAGGCTGTCGAGGATGAGCGCGGCGAGGTAGTCGTCGGGGATGGCGCGGGCTTTGTCCAGGGCCTGCTCGCAGTGGCCTCGCGCGGCCGCGTACTCGCCCAGGTGGGCCAGGTGCCAGCCGACCGAGTTGTGGGCCTGGGCTTCGAGGATCTGGTTGCCGGTTCGCCGCGCCAGGTCGAGGGATCGCGTGGAATGCCGCAGCGCCAGCCGATAGTCGCCCTGGCGGACGTATGCCTTGCTCATCGCGTCGTGGGCGCCGACGAGCTGGTGGACGTCGCCGGAGGCTTCGGCCCGGTCGAGCGCGCGGGCCGCGTGCGTCGCGGCGTCGTCGTAGTCGCCCGCGTAGATCAACATCTGGCTGAGGGTGTGGTGTGCGACCACCTGTCCGAACAGGTCGTCCAGGTTTTCCGCCGCCGCGACGGCCCGGCGCCACACCGGCACTCCCTCGTCGCTGCGTCGGCGCAGGATCTGGAACGTGGTCAGTGCCCACGCCAGCCGCCACACCGACGCGTCCCAGCCGAGCTCGGCGGCCTTGCGCTGCGCCGCGACGATGTTGACGTGTTCCGCGGCGAACCAACGTTTCGCGGCTTCCAGATCGGTCAGCGGACGGGTCACACAACCGGGTGCCGGCTGCCCGAGGTCGCGGGGAATCAGTCCCCGCTGCATGAGTTCCCGGCCCGCCGCGGCGGTGTAGAGGTAGTGGTCGACGACGCGGCGCAGCGCGGCGTCGCGGTCGCTCTCGTCGAGGTCGACCTCGGCGCGTTCGGCGGCGTACAAGCGGGTGAGGTCGTGCATCCGGTACCGGCCCGGAACCCGCTGCTCGACGAGGTTGGCGGAATCGAGTTCCCGCAGCAGCGCGTCGCTGTGGCCGAGCGACGCCGCCGCGAGACTGGCGACGGCGTGGCGTTCGGCGTCGATGCCGGGAGCCAGGCCCAGCAGCGCGAACAGCCGGGCGGCCTCGGGTCGCACCGCCGCCAGCGATCCCTCCAGCACCGCCCGCAGGCTGGCCGACAGCTCGCCGGTGTCCAGCGCGTCCAGCCGCGCGGAGTCGTCGCGCACCGACTCCGCCAGTGCGGCGAGCGGGAGGCCGGGGTGGGCGGCGGCGCGCGCGGCCAGGATGCCCAGCGCCAGCGGCAGTCCGGCGCAGCTGCCGACCAGCTCGGCCGTCGCCTCCGGTTCCGCCGCGATCCGGTCGTGCCCCAGGTGCCGCGAGAACGCCTCGCGCGATTCGTTGTGGCTCAACGTGTCCAGCCGCAGTCCGGCGGCGCCGTGGGAGGTGGCCAGCGTCGCGAGCCCGGGGCGTCCGGTGACGACGGTGAACGCCGCGTCGTCGCCGGGCAGCAGCGGGATCACCTGCCGGGAGTCGCGGGCGTCGTCGACGAGGATCAGCACCCGCTTGCCGACGAGCAGGCTGCGGTACAGCCCGGACATGGCGTCCAGGCTGGTCGGGATCGCCGCGGGGGCCACCCCCAGGGTCTCCAGCAGGCCCCGCAGCGCCGTCTCCGGCGGCGTCGGAGCGGTGCCGGGATCGAAGCCGTGCAGGTTGACGTACAGCTGGCCGTCGGCGAAGGCGTCGCGACGGCGATGCGACCAGTGCAGTGCCAGCCAGCTCTTGCCGATGCCGCCGGGACCGCTGACGGTCCACAGTCGCGCACCGTCGGGGGCGTCGAGCGCGTTATCCAGTTCGGACAGTTCGGCGGCGCGTCCGGTGAACAACCGTGGCGCCGCGGGCAGTTGCGCGAACGGGTGCCCGCCGCGCGCGACCGGTGCGGACGCGGGAGTCGGCCGCGCCAGTTCCGGATCCTGCTTGAGGATGCGCCGGTTCAGTTCCCGCAACCGCGTACCGGGGTCGGCGCCGAGCCGCTCGGCCAGCCGGAACCGGGCCTCGGCGAAACACGACAGCGCCTCGGCCGGACGACCGCTGCGATACAGCGCGGTCATGAGGCACTCGACCAGGCTCTCCGACAGCGGATGCCGCGCGACCTGATCGGCCAGCTCGTCGATGATCTCGTTGTGCCGGTTCAGTTCCAGCTCGACGGTGAACCGCTCGGCCAGCAGGGCCGCGTGCTCGCGACGCAGACCCGAACGGACCTCGGCGGCCCAGTCCCCCTTGACCCCGGCCAGCGCCTCGCCGCGCACCAGTTCCCCGGCGCGTCGCCACCGCTCGACCGCCCGCTCGCCGTCCCCGACCAGCAGCTGATCGCGGGCCGCGTGCACCAGCGACCGCAGCGCGTGCACGTCGATGAGTTCGGGTTCGACGTCCAGGACGTAGCCGTCGATCCCGGAACGGCGCAGCGTCACCTCGCCGGGGCAGTCGCGCAGGAGCGTGCGCAGGTGGGCGATGTGCCCGTACAGGGTGCTGTGGGCCGACGAGGGCGCACCGGTGCCCCACACCCGCTCGGTGAGCGTCGCCAGCGTGACCGGGACGCGCGGCGTGACCGCCAGCGCGGCGAGCACACAGCTGCGTTTGGCGGGCCCGGCGCGCGCCCAGCCGGTGGCACTGGCGATCTCGACGGATCCCAGCAGCCGTACCAGCACTCGTACACCTCCTCGATGACCGATCGCGACGTCGCGGACCTCAGCGTTGGCGCGCAAGGTTTTCACAAGCTCAATTGCGGGCCGCGGCTCGCGATCACGCTTAACGTGACCGACGCCGAGTCGGACCGGCACGGCGCCCACAACGGTCAGTTCGTCCCCTACGAAGCTACCCGGGTCGGGTGCCAGATCGAGCGCTCCCAGTCGATCGGCCGGTTCGCCTCGGTTCAGCTCCCCATTTCCCGAAAGGACGACAATGCGGCGAAAATTCGCCCTCACGGCCGCGGCCGTGGTGGTCGCTGTGGCGGCCCTCGGCGTCGGCGGCATGGCCTACGCCGATCGCGAATACGGCTCTGGCAACGGTGACGACGCCAGCACCAAGATCATTGGCGGCCAACCCGCCAGCGAGGAGTACAAGTTCCACGCCTCGATGCAGTACAAGGAGCCGGGCGAGCGGCCCAACCCGCAGCGCTGCGGCGGTTCGCTCATCGCCCCCGAGTGGGTCCTGACCGCGGCCCACTGTGTATCCAAAGTAGAGGACGGGGCACTGCTGAACCCGGCCGACTACCACATCCGGATCGGCTCCAACGACAACCTCGCCGGTGAGCAGATCGAGATCGAGTCGTTCACGACGCACCCCTACTGGGCGACCGACAACGAGAGCGTGGCCGACATCGCGCTGATCAAACTCAAGACCGCCGCCAAGGAGAAGCCGGTCGCCATGTCGGGCCACCCGTCCGGCGACAAACCGATCCGCATCATCGGCTGGGGCCGGACCGACCGGGACGACCCGAACTCGATCTCACAGCAAGCCCAGGAGCTCGACACCACACTGCTGAACTTCGACGACTGCAAGTTCGGCGAGCCCGGGTTCGACATCTCCCCCGGCGACCTGTGCGTCGACACGCCCGACGGCAAGGCCGGACCCTGCTCCGGCGACTCCGGAAGCCCGGCCATGCACAAGGTCGGCGACCAGTGGCGCATCTTCGGCATCACCAGCCGAGGTGGGGGCGACAAGTGCCTGAGCACCCCGGAGGTCTACACCAACATCGACTGGTGGTCCGACTGGATCGCCGAGACCACCGGCTAGACCACCCAATAACCACGCCCACCCAGTTCGACGACGCCGAGCGCCCCATGCCGCTCGGCGTCGTCCCTTTCGCGGGTGCCGCGCTTCACCTACTCCGGTTCCCCGAACCACGAGGTCAACGCGTCGGGAAGGCTAGCGTCGGTGAGCTCCCCGGCCCAGGCGACGTAGCCGTCCGGGCGGATCACGAGGGCGGCGGGAGCGGCGACCTCGCCGAGCAGCGGCAGTTCCCAGGTCGCGGCGGCTTTGGCGTCCACGGAGCGAATCCGGCCCGCCCACGGCGTCACGTCGAAGCCGTTGGGCTCACCCAGGTTCAGCAGTACCGGCCGGGCCTGGTGCAGCAGGGTGAACACCCGTCGCGGCCCGTCGGCGGTGACGAGGTCGAGATCGGGCATGCGGCGCCCCAGCAGCGGATGCCCCTCGCCGCAGTCATAGCGGATGTCCAGACCGGCGATCATCGCGGCGACGCGCTGGCGCGGCTCGTACAGACTCAGCAACTCGGACATGATGTCGCGCAGCGACCGGGTGCGCTCGTCGGTGCGCAACAGCGCGTGCTGCGCCATCGTGTGTCGCAACACCCTGGCCGCCACCGGATGCCGCTCGGCATGGTAGGTGTCCAACAAGGACTCCGCCGAGGCGCCCGCGACCACCTGGGCCAGCTTCCAGCCCAGGTTCACCGCGTCCTGCACCCCGAGGTTGAGGCCCTGCCCACTCACCGGGGCGTGCACGTGCGCGGCGTCCCCGGCCAACAGCACCCGACGGTCCCGATAGGACGCCGCCTGCCGCGACGTGTCCCCGAACCGGGAGATCCAGCTCGGGTTGCTCACCCCGTAATCGGTGCCGTATTCGGCGATCAGCGCCTCGCTGAGATCGTGCAGGCTGGCCTCACCGGTCCGTCCGACGCGCGACTCGGCGACCACGATCCGCACCGGCGTCCCCTTCCCCGACCCGGCACGCCGACGAGCAGGGCCAACGGGCTGACGGGACAACCAATCCGGCACCCGCTCCACCTCGACCTCGGCGACCAGGCAACTGAAAGTCGGGTCCCAGCCAGGAAAGTCGATACCGGCGGTCTTGCGGACCAAGCTGCGTCCGCCATCGCAACCGACGAGATACCGCGCCCGCATCGGTCCCCCGTCCGACACTTCGATGTCGACACCGCTGTCGTCCTGCGCGAAACCGATCACTTCGCGTCCCCTGTAGACCGGCACATCGAGTTCTCCGACCCATCCGGCCAACTCATGTTCGGTGTGGTTCTGCCACAAGCCAAGCAGGTAGCCGTG
Source organism: Stackebrandtia nassauensis DSM 44728 (assembly GCF_000024545.1). Classification (GTDB taxonomy): domain Bacteria; phylum Actinomycetota; class Actinomycetes; order Mycobacteriales; family Micromonosporaceae; genus Stackebrandtia; species Stackebrandtia nassauensis. The sequence goes on along the minus strand of NC_013947.1, from coordinate 631,713 downwards.
CCGAGTGGGAAGGTCACCGATGTCCACTTGCGACGTGGCGAACCCCACGGCCCGCGACCTCTTCCCCCGCGACAGAAAACGATCAGCGATCCCCCGCTGATCGAGAACCTCGATGGTGCGGGAGTGCAGCCCGCCCGCCCGCGACTCGGGCAGCTCCTGACCGACCCGACGCTCCACAACAGCGACATCAACCCCCGCCAGCGCCAGCTCACCCGCCAGCATCAACCCGGTCGGACCGCCACCGGCGATCACCACGTCATGCTCGATCGCGTCCATGTCATGAACCTCCGCTGGTCCGTCAGAACGCCGCGATCGCGGTGCCGCGGGGCGTGAGATCGCGCAGCCGGGTCAAGAAGTCGAGGACTCCGGCGGCGCCGCTGGCCCACGACGTACTTCCGGGCTGCACCTGATTGCGACCCGGCGGGGCCGGGGGCGCGTCGGCGTTGAGTATCAACAGCTGCGTGGCCGCGGACTCGGCGGCGGCCAGGAACCGGTCATCGTGAGAAACGAGATCGCAGAACAGCTCGCCGATCCCCGCCACCCCACAACACTGCCCGGCGGTGGCCAGCTGCGGAAGCCAACGCAGGCATCCGTCCGCGCACTCCACCGCGAGATCCACAAGAGAACTGTCACCGAGCTGGCGTCCCGCGGCGAGCACCACCCGACCCATCCCGGCCATACCCCGACACCACGAGGTGCACAGCGGAACAGCACTGGGTTTCGCCGACGCCTCGACGAACCGCCGCACCTGCTCGGCGAACACCGCCACCCGGGTGTTGAGTCGCCGCCGCGACTCCTCCGATGGAGCCAGGCGGTGGTGGTGCCGCAGGAACTCGACCACGCCACCTTCCCCATGCGAGACACCAAGAGTGGTGTCACGTCCGGGAACCTCGGCCTCCTCGGCGGGGTCGAACACGGCGCCCGGTTCACCAAGCGCTTCGAGACAGCGCCGAACCACGTCCTCGTGTTCCGGCCGAGGATCCCACTCGTTCAACAACAGATGCCCCAGACCGATACCGGCGGCGCCATTGATGACATCCACGCCTTCGAAGCCGTCGTCGGCAACCCCGAACAACCGCTCCGGCGACAACGGCGTCGCCGCCACCCCCGCGGCAATGGCACGCCGCAGGAACACCTCCACGCCAGTGGAACCCAGGTACAGGCCCGGCCGCAAGCTCACCTGATCGGCGGCGAGCGAGCTGAACTTGGCGAGCCGCGCGACGGTGTCGGCGACACCCGGGCGCTCCAGATGCGGCAACAAACACAAACCAATACCCGCGGCGCCACGATAGACACCCGGGTCCGGCTCACGCCCGTCGTCAACGATCCGATTGGCGCGCGACACCAACTGCGCGAGCACACGCTCAACCAGCGCCGCGGTACCCGGCCCCCGCCGATGCACCACGGCCGCAGGGAATCGCGGCCGCCTCGTCGCCCCAGCCAGCCGCCCCTCCACCAACGCGGTGAACGCGGTCGTCATAGTCTCGGGATCAGCGGACAACAGATCGGCGACCGCGGCGATCACTGCTGGCGGCCGATCCCCGTACATCCGCCCCAGCACCCGCAACGCCATCACCCGCGAAGCGTCCGCATCATCCTCATCAACAACCGGCTCAGCCCCGATCGTGGCGGCGAACAGCGTCATCCCCAGCGCGTGCAGATCATCGCGCGGCTCGGCGGGCTCGTCGTCGAACTGCCGTGCCGGGGCGTACCCCTTGGTACCGCCCCTTATCACCACATCGTGGTGATTACAGTGTCCGAAGTCGATGAACGTGACCCCATCACCGGTCGCGTTCACGATCAAATTCTTCGGGCTCAGATCGCGCAGCAGAAACCCCCGAGCATGTATGTCACGCAACGTCTTCGCGAGCCGGTGAGCGAGCCCATCCAGGCTGCGAGACTCCTCCAACTCCGACGCCCCGGCACCACCCTCAGAACGCTCGACCGGCACATACCGCCCCTTACGAGTGACGTACTCCGACAGGCTGAACCGACCGTCGAACGAGGTGACCAGATACTCGTCCTCACCATGCCGAAAGTGATCGCGAAACCGCGCCACCCCCGCAACGTCATGCAGCGCCCCAAGAACAAAGCGCTCATTGCGCAACTGAGTCCTAGCATCGAACCCATCGAGCGACTCAGCAACATAAGCCCGCGCCTGCTTCACCACAACCACTTCACCGGTACGAACATCCGTAGCGGTGTACACATTGCCCCGCGCCGACTCCGCCAACCCCGCCAGCGGCTCATAGTGGGTACCAAGCCGAACCGCCCGCCCCCCAACAACGTCCCCAACCTCACCACCCAACCGAAACGGGTCGACAACCCAAGACGGCTGCTGATAAGCGGTCGTAGCCCACCCATCGAAACTCTCCCCATCGGGACCAGCCATAACCGACGTGAGATTCCCAAGCCGATTGGCCACCAGCGTGGTCCGAAACGGCCCATACCGGTAGTACACCGGGGCATCCACCGCCACCCGCCGATCACTCAGGATCCTCGGCCCAACCCACCCGCGAAGCAACTCCACAAGCTCGCCGCCCAACCGCGCCACCCGATCCTGCTCCGGATAAATCGTGACGGCCTTCCCCACACTGGCTGGCGCCGACGCCCCATCGTTCAACTCCCCCAGAACCCGCAACGACCGAGCCACCTTAAAAACGCAACCCCGCTCAAGCAAAAACGGCACCAACACGGCCATCAGTTCACGGAAATCCACTGGCCGCGAAGAGACGTGAAACTTCCACCCATGATCCGCCAACCCGTGACCAACAAGATCCGCGTAAAGCCAATTCGCATCCCGCCGGATCCGGTATCGACCATCGGCCAACACCAGATCCGAGACAGTGGCCTTGATGGCGGGAACTGAAGCCTTCGCACCTCTAGCAGTCATTCAGCATCCACTTCCTCACAGAACTCGACAACGCCGGTAACCACATCGAAATACGAAACCCACCGCATCCACCGCCACCAAGGCCACGAACCGGGTCAGATCTCGTCGTCGACCAGCAATCCACCACAGTCAGAAGTCCCACACAAAACCGTGCAGGTCAGAAAACAGGCGACGTTCTCGTTCATACCGACGCCTTGCGGAAACTCAACATCGACATCGGCAACCACGTCACCAGCATCACGAGGAGCCAGCTCAAGCAGAGTCGTCATGGCGATCCTTTCCATCGGAGATGATCCGGCGGGAACCCACAACCCCCAAGGCTGCGACCCCACCGCACCAAAACGCTAAGCCGCCCTCCCCCGATCGCCCCGTCAAAGACCTTGCAAAAACCTTGCGCCCCGACCACCAGCACCCACGGACAAGCGCAGCGGTATCAGCGCAGGCAGACCGAGACGCCCCCAGCAATGGGGGACGACGCCAAATGCATCCACGTCACCCACACCAGCTCATCACGCTAGCTACACACGAAAGTGTTGCCTCCCGAAAGAGGCTGCGCTCAAGCGGATGGGCCGGTTTGCGAGGTCCTGTCACAATCATGGGCGCACAACTCACATCATGCGTCCACCGGCGCCCACCCTAGGAGGACTACGACGACATGCCGTACAGAACCACTCACACCGACTCCACAGCATCACCTCTACCCAGAGGTAGATCATGAACATAAATAGCCCAACACATGTAGATATTTCCTCTCCAGATGACAAAGTACGGTGCCAGTACTCAAACAAGAGCGGCTACTTGATATCAGTCGGCCCTAAAGGCCTCCATGACATCACTGAAGAAACCCTAGAGACGCTAATCGAGGATCTGCTTATTGAAGTGCGAACACTAATCAGAGATCGAAATGCTGGCATCCTGCATGAGGTTCGGATGACACAACAACCAAAAATAATGAACACTCCGCAAGGAAAATGGCTATGGGAAGAGTATAAGAGGCATCGAGACCAGGCTTTTGCTGACACAAACGCCACCGCAACAGCCGTAAGCGGCGACGTCACTGTCGCCGTATTCGTGAATGGCGACGTACTCGTAGCACTGCAACCAGGTTGTTTGAGACGCGGAGACTCACAGATCGTCGATCGAATCAATGAAGCCATCCGATCCTCGATGCGACAACTGGATTCGGAAATCAAGGCCATAGAACAAAGTCTCGACAAAAAGATGACTAGAATCCGAGAGGAGCTTGAAAATGGGCGATGAAGACTATACGGGGTTCGCTACTGATTGCTACAACTTGTGGAAAGCAGGTCATGTATATATACCCATTGTCGCAGACACTTACGCCGAAGCCTCAAGGAGTCTGGGGTCAATCTACGCGTGGCATGACGGCGAAGCAATGGGAACTAATGAAGAGGATGTAGTCTTCAGAAATAAAATGGCTCGAGGGCAAAGCGAAGCGAAACAGGAGTTCAAGGATTTGCGGGACTTGATTCAAACGATTCTCGCGCGAACTTCGCAAAACCTCTACGACGTCGGAGAAGTTCTTGAAGATGCGGCGAAAGGATTCGCTGACCGAGACAAAGACAATGCAAACGAGATAGGGTCCGCCCGTGACCAATTGGATCAACAAATCGACGACTATGAAAAGAAAGTCAAAGAAGATGAGAAAGATGCTGACCGGGACGATGAACCTATCGCCCCCGAAGGGGAAGCCGAAACCAAACCTGACAATAGCCGAGACGACAGCGACGTGGTGAAAGACATTCTTCCTGAGGAGGAGTAACAAAAATGACTACCCCGAGCGAGATCCGACAGATCGCCCAACAAATTTACGAGCTGGCACAGGAAAAGCGAATGATCGAATGGGTTCGCGACCATCCTGATTCGACCGACACAAAAGAGGACTTGGGGCTCGCCGAAAAATACGCGTACATCGAAGGAGAATTTGAGCGCTTCACGGAACCGAACCTTACTCCGTTCGATGACATTTCCAAACAGCTTGAAGACGCCTACGACAAGATCGCTGGAAAAGATGCCTCCTATTTGTCGAGTGATAGCTCGCTAAAGATAGCGGAGTGGCGTGGAACAGCAAAAACTTCCTTCGATGACAACTACATCACTCCATGGGAAACTTACCGAGAGTTCCATAAGGAACTAATTCGTGCCCTAAAATCCGCAGCAGATTCCCACCGCGATCTCTATAGCCGCATGCGCGGCCGCGCCTATTCCATAGGCGAAGCAACAGTCGAAGGATTGAAAGGAATCGACGGATGGCCTCCCTTCCTCTCAGAAAAGGAAGGCAAGGATATCCTTTTCAAGGTCGCTGGACTGCTTTCGATCGCCGCGTCGGCGAGCCCTATGGGCGCCGTCGCCAAAGCTGTTGCAGTCATTCAGATAGCCGATGCCTCTAGGACAGTCACAGAAGCCGCAGGAAGCATCGAAGCCAAGTTTGTCAACGAGATCCTGGACCAAATGAAGAAAAAGCTAGATGAACTCGAAGACGATTCACAAGCAGAAGAAAAGACGATTTCAAAGGGGCTCAAGAAGAATATAGACGCAATAGAGAAAAAGCTAGATGACATTGTCCCACCCTCCCCGGAACTAGCCGATGTCAATCCAGATGATCCAGGAGGTAAACTAAAGCCACCTGCAAGCTAATCATTACATCACGTTGACTGCAATGAGAAGAGGCGGCCACTAAATGCCTACCGAAGAAGGCTCAATAAATAGCAACACCGACAGGCAGACTTCCAGGATCAAACCGCGCTGGATGGCTCTCTCGGTAATTGGAATTCTGTGCCTCGGTGTTTGCATTTGGTGGTTCGCGGACAGTAAACCTGAATCAACATCGTCTTCCATCGAGGATTCATTTATCCTCGAGAACGCCAGTTTCTATTTGTTTGACCAGGGTGTCCCTCAAGAAAAAGTCCAGCTGAACCAAGGTAAGTACTCTCCACCTGGAAACGCCGACAACGGGGCGCATGTCCGCGTTGACTCCAAAGTTCAGTTCGCTGATCTAGATGGTGACCAGGATATTGACGCCTCTGCAATCCTCGAATGGGTCGACAATTCTGGCGACAAGTACAGTAGTTGGCGGGCGCTCTATTTCTGGCTCTGGGACGACAACAAGGTAGTTCCGGTAAAGTGGCCAGGTGCATGGCAATGGAATTGTGTCACCAAAGACCAACCTAAGGGAGGGGCACTTAGTATCACAAGCCCTGCTTCCCCTTTCGGTGTAGTCATTGAGCGCAACACAAACAATCTCTGCGGCGACGATATCCTGGACAAGAAGGCCCGTACAGATGCGTCCTACTTCATTGGTGTCAAGAAGGGATATCCAGTTGTCACTGCAGGTCAAGACCTTGCTCTAGCAACAGAAAGCTGTACTGGAGGAGATTCTGACGACCCTGCCTCCAGCCTCAAGTACACCAACATTACTGACACGCTGAAGTCCGACCCGCGAGTTCAACCTTTCAAAAATGCGCCCGTAGTTGACGGCCCTCGCCCCCCTAAGAAGTCTCCTTCAAAACCGACAGCTCAGGCTCCAAAGATTGAATACATGATCGATAAAGAATTTGAACCATCTGACCGCTATCTCAGGGTTCATGATGGGTTTGTCCCAGTGGTGATCGTATGGGGATACGATTATCAAGGCTGCGGGTGGGCTAGCTGGGATAACGTGAAGAAGCTGCTCTAGGTTGGTGTATTTTCGAACACTTTACTTGATCAACGTCGTCGAGATCGGTTACGGGCACGACATGTGATGCACCTTAAAGCCCTACCTGATCGCACGACCGGTTGCTCTACAGCTCGCCAAGCTGTTCAAGAACTTGTTCTTCCCCACGCTCAGAAATTCGCACGACCAACACAAGGGCGGTGCTCCCATGGTGGGAGCACCGCCCTTGACCAAGGTTCGAAGTCGAACCTCCTGGTCGGGTTGACAGGATTTGAACCTGCGACCCCTTCGTCCCGAACGAAGTGCGCTACCAAGCTGCGCCACAACCCGAAGTCGCCGAGCAATCGTAGCTAATGCCCGGAGGGGCGCGCCAGCGGGTATCTAGGTGCGGGGGATGAGGGTCAGGATGCTGGCTTCTGGGTGGCAGGCGAAACGGATTGGGGCGTAGGGGCTGGTGCCCAGACCGGCCGAGACGTGGAGCCAGGAGCTGCCATAGCGGTGGAGGCCTTTGACGCGTTTGCGGTCTATGCCGCAGTTGGTGACCAGGGCGCCGTAGCCGGGGACGCAGACTTGGCCGCCGTGGGTGTGGCCCGCTAGGAGGAGTTGGTAGCCGTCGGCTGCCATTTGGTCCAGGACGCGGGGTTCGGGTGAGTGGGTGAGGCCCAGGGTTACCGAGGCGTCGGTGGGGGCTTCGCCCGCTATGAGGTCGTAGTCGTCCAGGTCGAAGTGGGGGTCGTCCACGCCCGCTACCGCGATGGTGCGGTCGGCTATGGGGATGGTGGTGGTGGCGTTGTTGAGGTCGCGCCAGCCCGCGCCGGTGAGCATTTTGCGGAGTTCTTCGGTGGGGAGTTCTTCGCCGTATTTGTGTTCGCGGTTGGGGTTGAAGTAGGTGAACGGGTTTTTGAGGACCGGGGCGTAGTAGTCGTTGGAGCCGAAGACGAAGACGCCCGGGTAGGTGAAGAGGGGTTCCAGGGCCGCAGAGACCGTGGAGACCGCTTCAGGGTGGGCGAGGTTGTCTCCCGTGAGGACGACCAGGTCGGGGTCGAGGGCTGCCAGGGAGGCGACCCATTCGACTTCCTTGTGGCTGTTGGGGCTGAGGTGGAGGTCGGAGATGTGGAGTATGCGCAGGGGTTCGGTGTCGGGTGCCAGGACGGGTACGTCGAAGCGCCGCAGTTGGAAGCGGAATCGCTCGATGAGGCTCGCGTAGGCAAGGGCCGCCGCGCCACCGGCGGCGAGCACCCCGGCGGTGGCGATAAGGCTTCGCTTCTTCATAGGCTCCACGGTAGTTTGTGACGTCATGAGCAGCTTGAAGACCCGCCTGGAAACCGACATGAAGACCGCCCTCAAGAGCCGGGACGAACTGGTTCTCAACACCCTGCGGATGGCGTTGACCGCCGTTCGGACCGAGGAAGTGTCCGGTAAGCAGGCACGGGAGCTCGACGACGCCGAGGTCATGAAGGTGATCGCGAAGCAGGCCAAGCAACGGGAGGAGGCCGCGGAGGCTTTCGAGGCGGCCGGACGGACCGAGTCGGCGGCGCGGGAGCGGGCCGAGGAGGAGGTGCTGGGGCGGTACCTGCCGAAGGCGTTGAGTGAGGACGAGTTGACGGCGATCGTCGAGGAGGTGTTCGCCGCGGAGGGGTTCTCGGAGCCGAAGCAGATGGGGCAGGCCATGAAGGCCGTTCAGGCCAAGGTGGCGGGCCGGGCGGACGGGAAGGCGGTTGCCGCGCTCGTCAAGGCGCGGTTGGCGTCCTGAGTCGTCGGATATTCGGCCGAGGGTTTACGGCACGGCGTCGTGTATTGGGCTGACAGGCGTGTTAACCATTGAGTTCAAGCGTTACTTAATCGAAATGACCGCCTACATCGATGCGTGACATCATGGGGCGACCGGTGGAGTTTGTACTGTGGAGGAGTCAGGTCATGATCCGACCGAACTATGCGCGCCTGCTAGCCGTGGGCCTTGTCGTCGCGGTCGGTATGACCGTCGCGGCCTGTGGCGGTGGAGCTGAGAAAACCAAGACGCCCGGTGGCTACACGGTGGAGCTCATCGACGCCAAGAAGCTCACCGTCTGCACGAATATTCCATACGTGCCTTTCCAGTTCGAGAAGAACGGGAAGACGGTGGGTTTCGATGTGGACATGGTTGACCTGGCCGCCGATGAACTCGGTGTGAAGCAGGACGTCATCGACGTCAAATGGGACAACATCGAGAACGGTTCGGCGCTGAGCGGCGGCAAGTGTGACCTGGCCGCGGCCGCCATGACCATCACGCCCGAGCGCGAGAAGAACCTGACCTTCTCCGAGCCGTACTTCGACGAGGTCATCGCGTTCGTGGCCCCCAAGGGCAAGGCGCCCAAGTCCGTCGAGGACGTCGGCGACCGGAAACTGGGCGTGCAGGCTTCCACCACCAGCCTCGAGTACGCCAAGAAGCACAAGCTGGAACCGCAGGAGTTCGAGGACTCGGCCAAGCAGCGCGCGGGCCTGGAGTCCGGCAAGGTCGAGGTCGTGCTTCAGGACTACCCGGTGATCACCGAGTGGATGAAGGACGAGAAGTTCGCCGCCAAGTACGAGGTCGGCCAGATCATCGAGACCGGTTCCCAGTACGGGTTCGGCTTCAAGAAGAGCGCCGACAAGACGCTGGTGAAGGTCGTCAACGACCAGATCAAGAAGGCCAAGGACAGCAAGAAGTACGACGAGCTTTACAAGAAGTGGTTCGGCACCGAGCCGAAAGCGTCATGAACCCAAAATCTGAACCCAAATCGGTGGCCGTGGAAGCGGCCACCGATTTCCGCAAGCACCCCGGGTTGAGCCCGCGGAAGAAGTACCAGATCAGCATGACCGTCCAGTACGTGGTCATCGCCGCGGTGATCCTGTTCGTCATCTTCGGCGCCGACTGGGCGGACCTGAGCGAGAAGTTCTTCAACGCCGAACTGATCGAGCGGTCGTTCCCGGAGCTGTTCACGGTGGCGCTGGCCAACACGGTCATCTACACCGCCTCCGGATACGTCGTGGGCTTCGCGTTGGGCATCCTCATCGCCGTGATGCGGTTGTCCTCGGCGGCCGTCAACCGCTGGATCGCCACCGGATTCATCGAGATCTTCCGGGGGCTGCCCGCCCTGCTCATCCTGACGTTCCTGGCGTTCTTCTGGCCGGTGGCGTTCCCGAACCTGATCATCCCGGGCGGGAACTACGGCACCGTCGCCCTCGGGTTGGGTCTGTGCAGTGCCGCCTATATGGCCGAGACCTTCCGAGCCGGTATTCAGGCTGTCCCCAAGGGGCAGATGGAGGCGGCGCGTTCGCTGGGCATGTCCCACACCCGGGCCATGGTCACGATCATCCTGCCGCAGGCGGTGCGGATCGTGATCCCGCCGTTGACCAACGAGCTGATCCTGCTGACCAAGGACTCGTCGCTGGTGCTGACCGTCGGTATCGCGGCCAAGGAATCCGACCTGGTGAAGTTCGGCAACGATCTGGCAAACGAGACCGGTAACTCGACCCCTCTGGTCGTGGCCGGTCTGGCGTTTCTCGTCATCACGATTCCGCTGAGCATCCTGGTACGGCGGCTGGAAGCAAGGCAGGCCAAGGCACGATGAGCGAACAATCCACTGTGGATCCACAGGTGCAGATCCGAGGGCTGCACAAGAGCTTCGGCAAGCTCAAGGTCCTGAAGGGCATCGACATCTCGATCCGGAGCGGGGAGGTCGTGTGTGTCATCGGCCCCTCGGGTTCCGGCAAGTCGACGCTGCTGCGGTGCGTGAACCTGCTGGAGCAGCCCACCGCCGGTGAGATCGTCGTCGACGGTTACCTGCTGACCGACCGCGACGCCGACCTGAACCTGGCGCGGCGCCACATCGGCATGGTCTTCCAGCAGTTCAACCTGTTCCCGCACCTGAACGTCCTCGACAACGTGGCGGTGGCCCAGCGCAAGGTCCTCAAGACCCCGAAGGCCACCGCGCGCAAGGTCGCGATGGAGCAGCTGGAGAAGGTCGGCGTCGCCGAGAAGGCCAAGGAGTTCCCGGCCCGGCTGTCGGGTGGTCAGCAGCAGCGGGTCGCCATCGCGCGGGCGCTGTCGATGGAACCGGACCTGATGCTGTTCGACGAGCCGACCTCGGCGCTGGACCCGGAGCTGGTCGGTGACGTGCTGACCGTCATGCGGGAGCTGGCCGCCGACGGCATGACCATGATGGTCGTGACCCACGAGATGGGTTTCGCGCGCGACGTCGCCGACCGGGTGGTGTTCATGGACGGTGGCGTGATCGTCGAGGAGGGTCAGCCCGCCGACGTGCTGGAGAACCCCAGTGCCGAACGCACCCGGGAGTTCCTGAAGCGGGTGCTGGACCCCACGCACGCCGACGAAGCCTGACAACGAACTACTTGCGACCGGCTCATGTCATCGACATGGGCCGGTCTGTCATTCGTCCTCGCCCGCCAGCGCGGAGCGCAGTTCCTCTTTCTGGGCCCGGCGCCGTTTGACGGCCTCGTCGACGTCGGCCAGCATCTCGGTGCGCCACTTCTTGAGCACCACGAACGACAGCAGGAACGAACCCAGCAGCGCCGCCATGGCGATGACCAGGATGTGCAGGCCGGTCGGCCACAGCAGCGCTCCGATGAGGACGCACAGCCCGACCCGGCCGAGGGTGAACTTCCACAGTGGGCTCATGAGATATCGGCTCCGGTGAGTCGAGTGCCGACGAACCACAGCGCGCCGTAGGCGAGCATCGCGGCGGCCACGCCGATCGCGCCGGTGAACAACGGCAGCCAGCCGGTCGGCAGCACCGCGGAGATCACGATCCCGAAGGCCAGCGCCAACAGGCCCGCGACCGGGGCCAGCCAGTACCGCACCGACTGTCCCTTATAGGCACGGAATTCGTCGACGAAGACGAACACGGCCAGCACGCCGCAGATCCAGCCGGAGATGTCCTTGCCGAACTCGGTGAAACCCAGGAGCGCCAGCAGGCCGTCGATGACGGCGAGCATGACGACACCCAGGGCCACCGACATCGCGATGAAGCCCAGCAGCTGCGTCAGCAGGACGATGCGTCCGTTGTCGTCGCGCTGCGGGAAACTCGGCTGTTTCGCCTGCTTGGCCGACATCGGCTACGCCCAGACGTCCTGCGGTTCGGCGCGCCGCTCCGCCAGCGACTGCGGCGGGTCGTAGGTGTGCACGACCTCGTAGCGGGTGTTGCGCTCCACGGGGGTGAATCCGGCGTCGCGGATCAGGTCCAGCAGGTCCTCGCGGTGCATCGTGTTGGGGGTGCCGTAGGAGTCGGCGTCGTGGGTGATCTTGTACTCCACCACCGAGCCGTCCAGGTCGTCGGCGCCGTAGTTGAGGGACAGCTGCGCGACGTCCAGGCCGTGCATGACCCAGAAGCACTTGACGTGGTCGAAGTTGTCCAGCATCAGCCGCGACACCGCGAAGGTGCGCAGGCTCTCGGCGGCCGAGGCCATCGTGGTCTGGGCCTGGATCCGGTTGCGGATCTTGCCGTCCTTGGCGTCGACGAAGTCGTGCTGGTACCGCAGCGGGATGAACACGACGAAACCGCCGGTCTCGTCCTGCATCTCGCGCAGCCGCATCACGTGGTCGACGCGGTGGCGGCGCTCCTCGATGTGGCCGTACAGCATGGTCGCCGGGGTGCGCAGGCCCTTCTCGTGGGCCAGCTTGTGGATCCGGGACCAGTCCTCCCAGTGGCAGTCGTGGTCGACGATGTGCTGGCGGACCTCCCAGTCGAAGATCTCGGCGCCGCCGCCGGTCAGCGACGCCAGGCCCGCCTCGATGAGTTCGTCCAGGATGTCGGAGGCCGACAGACCCGAGATCTTCTCGAACCACTGCACCTCGGTGGCGGTGAACGCCTTGAGGCTGACGCCCGGCAGCGCCGCCTTCAGTTCCTTCAGGACGCGCGGGTAGTAGCGCCACGGCAGCGTCGGGTGCAGGCCGTTGACGATGTGGAGCTCGGTGAGCTTCTCGCCCTCCATCTGCTTGGCGAGTTGGACGGCCTCCTCCACCCGCATCGTGTAGGCGTCCTTCTCGCCGGGCTTGCGCTGGAACGAGCAGTACGCGCACGAGGCCGAGCAGACGTTGGTGAGGTTGAGGTGCCGGTTGATGTTGAACATGACGCGCTCACCGTTCTTGTCGGTGCGCACCTGGTGGGCCATGCGGCCGAGCCAGTTGAGGTCGTCGCACTCGTACAGCGCGACTCCGTCCTCATAGCTCAAGCGCTGGCCGTTGGCCACCTTCTCTTCGATGTCTGCCTTGAATGCCTCGGCCGTCATCGCTCTCACCTCACCTTGAGCCCTCGTCGATGGGGCCGAGCCTACCGTTGTGGCCCACGCCGCTGGCGGCCCGGAGTTAGTTAACTGTTCTCCTGGGAATGGTGGGTTCTGGGGTGATTGCCGTATCCTGATGACCGATAGATCCAATCCCCTGGATATCTCGCGAAGGCTGACATGAAGACCACCCCGTCCCGTGTTGTCATGTGTCTCGGAACCGCGGTACTGCTTGGTATCTCCACGCCCGTCCCCGCGCTGGCGGATCCGGTCACCGTGGTGCCCGACGATGGTTCGCGTCCCGAGGGTGGTGCGCCCGCGGGCGACCAGGAGCCCGGCGAGGTGCCGATTTCGGGGCCGGGCATCAGCCGCGGACCCTACGCCGACAAGATCGCCGAGCAGACCCGCAGCCTCGCCGACCTGGGGGAACGCACCACCGACGCCGAGGAGCAGCTGAAGCTGCGCAAGGACGAGACCTCGCTGAGTCGGCTGAACTGGCGGGACCTGGACGGCGAGGCCAAAGCGACCGAGGAGTTGGCCGCCGACATGGCCGCGGCCGCGTACCAGGAGAAGGCCGCCGAGATTCCCGGCCTGACCGACAAGTTCGAGGACCTGTTCGAGGTCAATCCGGAACTGCTCAACCTCAACCAGAACGCGATCATGGAAGAGGCCGAGGACGCCCGGTCGGACGCGGGCGTCGCCAAGGCGACCCTGGACGCCGCCGAGGCGACCGAGGCGATCGCCGAGGGCGAGCACAAGGACCTGTCGAAGAAGCTGGACAAGAAGACCAAGTCGCTCGAGAAGCTCATCGAGCGCAACCGCGAGGCCATCACGCTGGAGGAACAGCAGGCCGAGGCGAACAACGAGCGCGAGACCGGCCAGATCAGCATCGACATCGACGGCGCCGAGGCCGCCGAGGAGGCCAAGCAGGCCGTGAAGTTCGCGCTCAAGCAGACCGGTAAGTCCTATGTGTGGGGTGACGAGGGGCCCAACACCTACGACTGTTCCGGCCTGACCCAGACGTCCTACGGCCAGCCGGGGGTCCGGCTGCCGCGGATCGCGAAGCAGCAGTTCCGCGACACCTCGCAGGCGCGGGTGCCGATGGAGAAGCTGCTGCCCGGCGACCTCATCTTCTACGGTGACGTACCCGAGGACTGGACCTCGGTCTACCACGTCGGCATGTACATCGGGGACGGCCAGATGGTGCACGCCCCGCGTCCCGGGGATGTGGTCAGGGTCGCGCCGGTGTGGTTCGACGAGTTCGTCGGCGCCCACCGGGTGGTGCAGGCCGTCGACACCAAGCCCGCCGAGTCCAAGGAGAAGAAGGACAAGAAGGAGAAGAAGCGGGCCGATTCGCCGAGCGAGACCCCGGCGACGAAGCCGGAGTCCCCGCCGGTTCCCGGCTCCGACGAGGAGACGACTTCGGGTCCCGGTGGCGGGGACGCGCCTACGCCGACGCCCACGCCGTGGCGCGGTTAGGCCTGGTCCTAACAGGGCGAGATCGTCCGTTTACCCGAGTCCCGGCCAACCGTGCGCGCCTGTGAGTTACTTGCAAGGGTATGGCACCGTTATAGGGCAGCGGAGTTCATTCGGCGGTGCGTGGAACGGCCGTCGCGCGGACGTCGCGCCCCCGTAAACCGAAACACCTGGGCTGGGAGCCAAGCGAATGGACAACAACAGTTGCGTGGCCTGTGGCACGCGCGTCGCACCTGGCACGCCACGGTGCCCGCAGTGTGGTGTGCCCCTGGCTCCGCCCGCAGGCGGGCAGCAGCAGTACGCGCCCCCGCAGGGCGGTGGCCAGTATCCGCCGCCGTCGGCCCCGCCGCAGCAGCCCGGCGTGATGCCGCCTGCGCCGCAGGCTCCCGACCAGCCCGCGCCGTGGCAGCCGCAGCAGTCGCCACAGTCGCCGCCGTCGAACTACACGCCGCCTCCCGGTGGGGAGCCGCACACCAGTACCGGGTGGACGCCCGGTGGGGCTCCGCCGCCACCGCCACCGCCCGCGGGTGGTGGCTGGCAGTCGCCGCAGCAGCAGCCGAACCAGCCGTGGGCGCCGCCCGGCGGCGCCCCGCCTCCGCCTCCGGGTGGACAGCAGTGGGGCCAGCCCGGTCCGGTCTCGGGTCCGCCCGCGAGCGGGCCGCAGTGGGGTGGCCCGCCGGTTTCCGGCGCGCCCGCCTCGGGTCCGCCGCAGCAGTGGGGTCCGGCCGGGGGTCCTCCCCCGCCGCCGTCACCGCCGACGTCCGCGCCACCGGCTTCCGGTCCGCCAGCGGGCGGGCCACAGTGGGGACAGGCTGGCGGTCCGCCGCCTCCGCCCGCACCGCCGACGTCCGCGCCGCCCGCCGGTGGACCGCAGTGGGGGCAGCAGCCTCCGCCTGGGGCGCCGGTCTCTGGGGCGCCTTCTTCGGGTGGACCGGCTCAGTGGGGTCCGCCGCAGCCCCAGGGAGCGCCCGTTTCCGGGGCGCCATCCCAGTGGGGGCAGCAGCCTCCTCCCGGGGCACCGGTTTCGGCCGCGCCTTCTTCGGGTGGACCGGCTCAGTGGGGGCAGCAACCGCCACCTCCGGGAGCACCGGTTTCCGGTGCGCCGTCCTCGGGCGGTCCGGCCCAGTGGGGCCAGCAGCCCCCGCCTCCACCGCCGCAGGCTCCGGGTAACCAGCAGTGGGGGCAACAGCCGCCACCGCCACCGCCCGGCGCTCCGCAGTGGAACCAGCCCGGTGGTCAGCCGCCGGGTGCGCCGCAGCCGCAGGGGCAGTGGGGGCAGCAGCCTCCGCCACCGCCCGCCGAGCCGTCGAGCGCCTGGGGTACGCCGCCCGCGTCTCCCCCGCCG
Source organism: Stackebrandtia nassauensis DSM 44728 (assembly GCF_000024545.1). Classification (GTDB taxonomy): domain Bacteria; phylum Actinomycetota; class Actinomycetes; order Mycobacteriales; family Micromonosporaceae; genus Stackebrandtia; species Stackebrandtia nassauensis. Next base: position 616,062 of record NC_013947.1, on the reverse strand, counting down.
CCACCGGCTTCCGACAGCTTCGCCCCGCCCGGTGAGCCGCCGGTTCAGGAACCTCCGGCCGACGTGCCGTCCCCGCCCGAGTCGGCGCCGCCGGTGGCTCCGTCGGCCGCCGTGCCGTTCGCGGTGCCGTCCGACGACCCGGGAACCGGGATCATGGGCCGTCCGCGTCGCCGGATCGAGGATGCCGCGCCGTCGTCCGGCGGGGAGGCCCCGCCACCGCCACCCGCGGCCGAGGAACCGCCGCCGGCTTACCCGCCGCCACCGGCCGAGCCACCCCCGGCTCCCAGCCCGCCGGACCCCCACGCGGCCCAGGGCTTCTCGGTGCCGGGTGCCAGCGCACCCGACGACAACGCGGGCGCTCCACAGGGCTTCTCCATGCCCGCGACGAGTGCGCCCGAGGACAACGCGGGTGCCCCGCAGGGTTTTTCCATGCCGGGGACGAGCGCTCCCGCGCCGTTGACCGGCGAGCCTGAACCGCCTGCCGCGCAGGGCTTCTCGATGCCCGGCGCCAGTGCGTCGGCTCCGCTGACCGGCGAGGCCGCTCCCGACGCGAGCTCGCAGTACGCGCCGCCGCCCATGCCGCCCGCCCCGGAGGCGCCGGTGGCTCAGGCGCGGGTCGAGTACCCGCCCGCGGCACCCGAGTCGCAGGCTCCCGAGTCCTGGCCGCGCGTCGCCGAACCGGTCGCGTCCGGCTCGGCTTCGGTGCCGCCGGCACCCGAGGCCGTCGCTCCCGCCGCCGAGGCTCCGGTGGCACAGCCGGAACCGGCCCCCGCGCCGCCTCCGGCTCCCGAAGCCGCCGACGACCAGCCGCCCCCGCCGCCCGCCGAGGGCGCCGCGCTGTGGGCGGGCATGGCCACCCCGGCCGGGCCGGGCGGCGACGCCGAACTGTCCGCCGAGGACGCCAAGGCGATGGCCGACCTGGCCGACGTCGACATGGGCGACTTCGAGGACGACGATGACGATGACGACGCCCCGGCGCCGCAGCAGACCGACAAGGCCGAGGCCGACCGTGACCGCGATGGCGCGGAAGCGGCCGACGAGAACCGGGCCGCTCCGGCGGCGACCGGGGAAGCGGCGGAGTCCGGCGAAAGCGGCGAGACCGAAGCGGTGAGGGGTTCGGCCGACGCTCCGGCCGGGGACGACGACGCGTCCTCGGTTCCGGCGCGGGCCAGCGTCTCGGTGCCGAATCTCGTGGTGCAGGACGACGACAACGTGCCGGTCGGCCGCCGCTTCGACGGCCAGACCTACCGTGCCGGCGAGGTGCAGAGCGCTCCCGAATCCAATGTCACCGAGGCACCCGACATCGGCGACTGGGAGGCTCGGGCGGAGGCCCCGCAGGAGGCGGGGCCGGACGAGCAGCGCGACAGCCAGCCGGTGGCGGACCTGCATTCCGGCTCGACCTGGAACGCGTTCGCCGCGGGCGAGAGCAACGCCGCCGACCAGCCCTCGGGCTCCGAGCGGGACGACCACGCTGCCGAAGCGGCGACTGGCGACTCGTCCGGCAGCGACGAGCGGTCGTCCGGCGAGTCGTCGTTCCAGGCTGGACAGACGTGGAACGCCTTCGCCGAGGGCGACCGTGACGCCGACGCTGGGCACAGTTCCGACGCGGCGGCTGAGAGCCAGTCCGGCTCGGCGGCTGACGACGGCGAACCGGCGCGGCAGTCGGAGTCGACGTGGAACGCGTTCGACGGCGAGCGTGCCGAGGAGCGGCAGGCCGAACCGGCCGACGACGGACGTCCGTCCGAGTCGGCGCACGGCGACAGCGAACCGGCTGCGGCTGGTGAGCAGTCGTCCGGCGGCAGCTGGAGCGCGTTCGGGGACGACGAGTCGTCCGGTCGCGACGGTGCCGACGAGGGCCAACCGTCCGCTGTGGCTGGTGAGGTCGAGTCGCACGAGGCTCAGCCCGCCGATGACCAGCGGCCGTCCGAGGCGGCAGACCGTCCCGACGACAACGGCCAGCAGGCGAGCTCGTCCGGGGACGGCCAGCAGGCGGGCTCGGCGTGGGACGCCTTCGGCGAACCGTGGCTGGAGGGCGGCTCGGAGCAGTCCTCGCAGCCGGAGTCAGGCCAGCAGGCCGCGGCTGAGCCGGTGTCCCCGGCGGCTGCCAGCGCCGAACCGTCGGCCGCTGAGCCGGTGGGGGCGGCCAAGGGCGTGGCCAGTGTGCCGTCGGCGCAGTTGCTGTCGGCCGGTGACCTGCCCGCGCAGTTGCCGACGCCGGTCGCGCAGGTCTACGGCGGCGCGCCCGAACCGGAGAACGAGAGCGCGTGGCCGCCGCCCGCGGACAGTTAGCCACTGTAGACAAACACGAAGCTCGCCCCGTCGGATGATCCGGCGGGGCGAGCTTCGTTTGGCCGAAGGCCAAGGAGCCTGGGCCAGCTAGCGAGTGCGGGGACGCGCTTCGTTGGCCGAAGGCCAAGGAGCCTGGGGCAGCCAGCGGGGACGGCGCGAGCTCGGCCGCGCGGGGCGGGGCTTTGCCGCGCAAGGCTTTGCAGCGCGGGGCTTTGGGCGGGCGGCGCTTTGCCGCGCGGGGCGGGGCTTTGGCGGGTGCGGTGGTGGCCGGGCGGGAGTACGCTGCGGCTGGGCGCTCCGACGGGGCGGTCGGGGTGCCCTTCAGGCAACGGGGAGGTCGCCCCGGGCCAGCACACCCGGGGCGACCTCGTTTCCGCGCTCTCAGGCGCTCTTGGTAAAGATCTCGGTCAGCTTCACCTTGCTGCCTATGCGCATCACGCTGCGCTTGTAGATGGTGGCGCCGATGCTGAGCATGCCCACCGCCGCTGCCGCCAGCACCGCCGCCGACAGCAGTTGCTCCCACGGTGCCGCGTCGTTGACCGCCGCTCGTACCGGCATCATCAGCATCGAGAAGGGTGGGATGAACGACAGCACCTTCGACACCGTCGCCGTCGGGTCCCAGACGTAGATGGAGGTGACGACGTAGCTGGCCACCATGAGCATCGTCATCGGGCCGATGGCGGAGTTGATGTCCTCCTGCCGCGAGACCAGGGAGCCCAGGGATCCGGCCATCGCCGCGTAGAAGGCGAAGCCCAGCACCCACCAGCCCAACGCGGTGACGATGGTGACGCCCATGCCGCTGGGCAGGTAGTCGATGGCGCCGGTCGCGGTGGCCGCGATGAGCCCGACCCCCGCCGGTACCGCGAGGTTGAGGAAGCCCAGGACGCCCAGGCCCAGGATCTTGCCGCCCAGCAGTTGCCAGGTTCGCAGCGAGGACAGCAGGATCTCCACGATGCGGCTGCTCTTCTCCTCCACCACGCCCATGGCCACGTACATGGTCGGCATCATGACCATGAAGAACAGGATGATCGTCAGGAAGTACCCGATGACCTGGCGGGCGGTGTTGTCCTCGCCGTTGACCTGCTCGGTCTTGAGCGTGTCGACCTTCATCGCGTCGCTGACCTTGTCGGGGTCGGCCCCCGCGTCGACGAGCTGGCGTTCGGCGATCACCCGCTGGTGGACGGCTTCCACGACGGTCAGCAGGCCCTGGTCGGGTTCGCCGTCGGCGATGACGGTCTTGTTGTCCACGATCGCGATGTCGGCCTTGTCGTCGCTGATGGCGGCCTTGGCCGCGGCGGCGTCGTCGACCTCGTCGGCTTCGATCTTCATGCCGTGGGCCTCGCCGACCTCGGGCACCGACTCGGCCAGCACCGGGGCGTCGGTGCCGGTCACCGCGATCTTGTAGGTGTCGTCGCCGCCGAGGAAGGTCGGCAGCAGCGACACCACGACGACCAGGACGGCGCTGGCCAGCAGGCCGATGAGGTAGCTCTTGGACTTTCCGCGCACCAGGATCTCGCGCCTGGCTACCAGCCACAGTCCCTTCATGACACCGTCTCCCGGAAGATGTCGACGAGGCTGGGCTCGTCGAAGCCGAATCGTGTGACCCGTCCGGCGGCCATGGCCGCGGCGAGTACTTTCTGGTCGTCGCCGGAGTCGATGACCCACTCGCCCTCGTCCACGTTGGCCACTTCGCCGGGCAGGGCGTCGGCCCAGGTGGGGGCGGCCCCGTCGATGGAGACGCGCAGTTTGCGGTTGCCGCGGCGGCGCAGGTCGTCGACCGAGCCGGACGCGACGATGTTCCCGGCGGCGATGATGCCCACCGAGTCGCTGAGGCGTTCCACGAGGTCCAGCTGGTGGCTGGAGAAGATGACCGGGACCCCGGCGGCGCTGCGTTCGGACAGGACGGTGGCCATCGTGTCGACGGCGATCGGGTCGAGGCCGGAGAACGGTTCGTCCAGAATCAGCAGTTTCGGGTCGTGCACGAGCGACACCGCCAGCTGCACCCGCTGCTGGTTGCCCAGCGACAGGTCCTGGACGAAGTCGCCGGAGCGGTCGGACAGTCCCAGTCGTTCCAGCCAGGTCGCGGCGGCCTTCTTCGAGCCGCCGGGGGTCTCACCATGCAGTTCGGCGAAGTAGGCCAGCTGTTCGCCGATCTTCATCTTGGGGTAGAGCCCGCGTTCCTCGGGCATGTATCCGGTGCGCAGCCGCTGCGCGTGACCCATCGGCTCGCCGTCCCACAGCACGTCCCCGGAGTCGGCGATGAGCACGCCCATGGCGATGCGCATGGTCGTGGTCTTCCCGGCTCCGTTGGCGCCGACGAAGCCGAACACCTGCCCCGGTTCGACGGTCAGCGAGACGTCATCGAGGGCGGTCTTCTCGCCGAACCGCTTGCGCAGGTTCCTTATCTCAAGCATCGGATGCTCCCAAGGTCGTCATGAAGACGACATTAGAAGCGCGACGGCCGAAAACTCTCCGCCTCGGAGACGACTTTCCGGCGGGCGTTGTCATCCCTGCGGACGACCGCGACTCCCCCCACGCGGCAGGTCGATCTCCGCCTCCGCTTCGGCGCCTAGGACTCGAACTTGTAGCCCAGGCCCCGAACGGTCACGAGGTGGCGGGGACGACCGGGCTCGGTCTCGATCTTGGAGCGCAGCCGTTTCACGTGCACGTCGAGGGTCTTGGTGTCGCCGACGTAGTCGGCGCCCCAGACGCGGTCGATGAGCTGGCCGCGGGTCAGCACTCGGCCGGAGTTGCGCAGGAACATCTCGAGCAGCTCGAACTCCTTGAGCGGCAACGGGATCTCGGCGCCGCCCACCGACACCACGTGCCGGTCGACGTCCATGCGCACCGGGCCGGATTCCAGCACCGTCACCATCGGGTCGGTGGGTTCGGCGTTGCGGCGCAGCACCGCGCGGATCCGGGCGACGAGCTCGCGGGGCGAGTAGGGCTTGGTGATGTAGTCGTCGGCGCCGATCTCCAGCCCCACGACCTTGTCGACCTCGCTGTCGCGCGCGGTCACCATGATGATGGGCACATTGGACGTGGTGCGTAGTTCGCGGCACACCTCGGTTCCCGACTTCTCCGGCAGCATCAGGTCCAGCAGGACGATGTCGGCTCCGGCCTTCTCATATTCCTTGAGAGCCTCGTTTCCGGTGGCGGCGACCGCCACTTCGAAGCCCTCCTTGCGCAGCATGTACGAAAGCGCGTCGGAGAACGATTCCTCGTCTTCGACTACGAGTACGCGAGTCACTGTCGACCTTCCTCGATGTGCGTAGTAAGTGTGTCGATTTCACCCGGGCTCAGTTCCGCTTCGTCGGCGTCAGCCGTTACCGAAGGCAACGTCAGGGTGAACGTTGCCCCATTTCCCGGCATACTGGACACGTCAACCCTGCCGCCGTGGTTTCCGGCGATGTGTTTGACAATGGCCAGGCCAAGGCCGGTACCGCCGGTGGCGCGGGACCGGGCCGGGTCGGAGCGGTAGAAACGTTCGAAGATGCGGTGTTGTTCGGACGGGTCGATACCGATGCCCTCGTCGGTGACGGCGATGAGCACCGAGTCGTCTTTGACCGTGGTGTCCACGGTCACGGAGGTGCCTTCCGGCGAGTACGCGATGGCGTTGCCGACCAGGTTTCCCAGCGCGGTGGCCAGCTGGTTCTCGCTGCCGGACACCGCGAGCCGACGGCGGCCGGTGCGGTTGATGGTGATGTCCTTGGCCGAGGCGGCGGTGCGTCCCCTGTCGACGGCCTCGTTGACGACCCGGTCGATCCACACGGTGACGGGGGCGGGCATGGGTTCGGCGCCCTGTAGCCGCGACAGTTCCAGCAGTTCGGACACCAGCCGCGACATGCGGGCCGACTCGTGCTGGATCCGGGTGGTGAAGCGGGCGGCGGCGGCCGGGTCGTCCACGGCGTCGGCCAGGGCCTCGGCGAGCAGTTGCAGCGCCCCGACCGGGGTCTTGAGTTCGTGGCCGACGTTGGCGACGAAGTCGCGCCGCACCCGTTCCACCCGGTGCAGTTCGGAGATGTCGGTCAGTTCGACGGCGACGTGGCCGTCGGGCAGCGGGGCGACGTCGACGCGCACGGCGGTGGGGTCGCCGCCCTGGTTGAGTTCCAGTTCGACCTGGCGCGGGGCGCCGGTGGCGCGGACGTGTTCGGCGAGGCTGCGCAGCGAGGCGGGTTCGAGTTCGGTCTCGGCGTCGACACCGAGGGCCCGGGCGCCGGTGTTGGCGTAGGTGACCTGGTTGTCGGCGTCGACGACGCACACGCCGGTGCGCAGCGCCTCGAAGACCTTGTGCCAGGCGCCGACCTGGGTGCGCGAGAACTCCTCGTCGGAGGCGGGTTCCAGGGTGCGACGACGCCCGTTGAGGGCGTAGCCGGCTGCCGCTCCGGCCGCGAGTCCGACGGCGAAGGTGGCCGCCGCCCGTCCCGCGCGCGGGACATTACTGAAGGTCACACCCCGAGGGTAGCCAGATGAGCGGGCAAAACCCTAGCTGCGAGTAAACAAGAGATGAACAAGACCCGTCCTGCTTCGACGGTGACCGCCCGGCCGTCAACGGCGACCGCGGGATTCCGCGTGCTCGACGAGTACTTCGCCACTCTCGCCGGAGCGTTCAGCCGGATCGGGCGCGGTTGTCGCGCGGGGCAGCAGGGCCGACACGAGTATGCCACCGGCCGCGACGATCCCGGCGGTGACGAATGCCGCAGCTCCGGAATCCTTCGGGCCGGTCAGCTGACCCGCGACGGCGGTGCCCAGGCCGTAGCCGATCCACATGAAGGTGTTGAGCCAGGCGAAGACCTCGGTGCGGGCGGTGGCCGGCGCGTGTTCGGTGAGAATGACGGGTATCAGGGTGTCGCGCGGACCGGACACCGCACCGATCGCCGTGATGACGACCGCCAGCCACAGGTAGCCGACGTCGAACACCCCGGCGAACAGCAGCACGCAATCGGCGGCGAACAGTATTCCCAGCAGTCGGCGACCGGTGATGGACCAGTGCCGGCCGCCGTACCCGAGTCCGGCGGCGAGGGTGCCGGCCGACAGGAGTCCGGCGAAGATCCCGGCCGCCCCCGCCGAACCGAGCACGGTGGCCGAGGCCACCATCGCGACCCGCAGACTGCCGAAGGTGAAGGTGCCCAGGGCGGCGATGAACAGCAGGATCAGCGTGGGCCGGTGCGCCAGCGGCCCGACCAGGCGCGTCAGTCTGCCGCGGGACGGGCCGTCGCCCGTCGGCGCCCCCGGAGCCGCGGTGCGCACCACGCGGGACATCGTCACGGCGGCCACGGCCGCCAGGAACACCGTCCCGGTCACGATGATGATCGCGCTGGCGGGCATGACCAGCAGCAACCCGGCCACCAGCACCGGCCCGGCGATGAACATGAGTTCGTTGATCGCGTTGTCCAACGCGTAGGCGGTGTTCAACGACCCGGGGGCCACCAGTCGGGGCCAGGCTCCCCGGATGACGGCGCCCGCCGGAGGGCTGGTGGCGCCGAGCACGGCGGCGGCGGCCACGACCAGCGGCGCGGGCACCGGGAGGTGGATGCTCAGCAGCACCAGGGTGTACGCGGCGGCGTGGACGAGCAGATACGGCGGCAGCACCTTGCGAGGACTGAACCGGTCGACCAGCCGCCCTCCCAGTGGCGCGCACAGGGCCAGTGCGAGAGCGTGACCGGTGAGCGTCAGTCCGGCCACCGCGTAGGAGCCGGTGTCGTCGAAGACCACCAGCAACAGGGCCAGGCTGAGCGTCGGCGGCCCGAGCTTGACGGAGAGACTCAATCCGGTCATGCCCATGACACCGGGCCGGGCGAACAAGCGACGATATGAACCGAACACGACAACCTCCGTTACCATCTAACCAAGGTTTGGACATAACATCACGGAAGGATGTTACCTGTCAAATGGAGATAGCCCATAACGTCATTCGGCTGGCGCCACTCATCACCGAACTGGTCAATCTGGTGACGCCACGTTGGCGGGGCGGCAGCGAACTGCCGAGGCTGCCCGAAGGCCGACTGGCGGACGCATTCACCGCGCTGCTGGATTCGCGGTCAGCCGCCGACATCCGGGCCGTGTCCGACGTGGAGACGCGGCTGACCGCACTGGCCTGGGCGCTGCGCGACGCCATCACGGCCCCGTCGCCGTCGGTCATGGCGGCACGCGTCAACGACATGATCGAGCGCTATCGGGCGCGCCCATACCTGGTCGACGACATGGACCAGCCGTTCCACATCCACTTCGACGGGGACGGCGAGACACCCGTCGAATCCATGGGCGGCGAATTCGCCAGTGCGGTGGCCCTGATCGTGGACGGGTACGGAGTAGAGCGTTTCGGCAGCTGTGAGGCACACCAGTGCGAGGCCGTCTACATAGATCTCACGCGCAACGGCTCCCGTCGGTACTGCAGTTCCGGTTGTACCGCTCGCGCCAAGACCGCGGCCTACCGTAAACGTCGCGCCGGCGAGACAGGTCGCTAGCGACTGTAGTTCTTGCCGAAGGGGCGGCCCGGGATCGGTTTGGCGATGACGGCCACCGGGATGAACAGGCACAGCTGACCCAGCGCGATCGTCAGCGCCCACATCGCCCTGTCGTCGTAGTGGACCGAGGCCCTGGCGAACAGCTCGTCGGAAACGCGCTCGCCGAACGGGTTCGGGGTGAGGACGGCCTCGGCCAGCTCCAGCGCGACGCGTTCGGCGTCGGTGAAGTAGGGGGCTCCCTGCCAGGTCGCCACGGCGGTGATCCGCTCCTCGGTCTCGTCGGCCTTGCGCATCTCGGCGGTCATGCGAATGGTGTGGTAAGTGCTGCCGACGATCTGCGCGGCCCGCAGCAGCGCCAGCCTGATGGTGGTCTGCGGAACCGGGCTGTCGCGGATGGCCTTGTGCAGCGCGCCCGACAGCGCCGCCAGTTCGGGGAACTCTTTCGTGAGGTCGGGCAGGCGCGAGGTGATCTCGCCGGTCTCGGTTGTCGCGGTGGTGGTCATGCTGGTTTCCCTTCTCGGATTCGGTCGGCACGGCGGAGGTTCCACACCCAGGCCAGCTGGAGCACGCTGAGGCCGAACAGCAGCACGCCCAGCGGGACGTGCACGGTCGTCAGGTGCGCGATGCCGATGAACACCTGCGCCAGCGTGAGTGCGAAGAACCCGGCCGCGGCCGCCACGGGTGTGGCGGAGCCGCCGCCCGGACGCCAGGCCAGGATCGCGGCGATCAGGTGGAAAAGCGTGACGAAGAACAACGTGTAGGACGAGCCGCTGTGCAGCACGTGTCCGCTCGGCGTCGTCAGCAGCAGCCCGGCTGTGACGGGGGTGGCGAACACCGACAGCGTCTGCAGCGTGATCGCCAGGCGCAGTAGTTTCAGACTGCCCGGCTTGGTCGTCGTCCCGGTCGTGAACATCGAGGGATTCCCTTCTCCATCCGGCGTGGTGTCTCGTCTGGTCCGACGACGTACCGGGCCGAAATGTGAGGTGCGCGGCCGACGTCACATTTCGGGGCGGCGGATTGTCCTATGGGCGTGGATGAATACGAGGAAGGGAACCGGGGCACTGTGAGCACCATCGACCTGCCGGAGCCGGGCCTGGACGTGATCATGGGCGAGCGGCGGCAGCTGACCAATCTGGCGTACCGGCTGCTGGGTTCGCTGGCCGAGGCCGAGGACGTGGTGCAGGAGGCGTACGCGCGCTGGTTCGCGATGTCGCGGCAGCGGCGGGAGGCCGTCGTGTCGCCGGGCGCCTGGCTGACGACCGTCGCGGGGCGCATCTGTCTGGACGTGCTCGGTTCGGCGCGGGCCCGCCGGGAGCGCTACGTGGGCGAGTGGCTGCCGGAACCGCTGCCGGACCGTCGGGAGTGGACCAGTGGCGGCACCCCCGTCGACCCGGCCGACCGGGTCACGCTCGACGAGTCGGTGAACATGGCCTTCATGGTGGTGCTGGAGTCGATGACCCCGGCCGAGCGGGTGGCGTTCGTCCTGCACGACGTGTTCGGCTACCGGTTCGCGGAAGTCGCCGAGATCGTGGGCCGCAGCCCGGCGGCGTGCCGCAAACTGGCGTCCTCGGCCCGGCATCGCCTCGACGCGCCGCGACCGGTTCCGGCCGTGGCCCCGGCCAAGCATCGCGGCATCGTCAAGCAGGTCAAGCAGGCGTGGGAGGCCAACGACATCGGCGCCCTCATCGGCCTGCTCGACGCCGAGGCGACGATGGTCGCCGACGGCGGCGGCAAGGTCCGGGCGGCACTGCGCCCGATCGAGGGCGCCGAGCGGATCGCGACCTTCTTCACCAAGTTCGGCGGCAAGTCGGCGGGCGTGACGCTGCTGGAGCGCACGGTCAACGGCCAGCCCGGCCTGGTGGTGTCGCAGGACGGCGTCATCGTCTCGGTGTGCGCGTTCGAGGTCGCCGACGACCGGGTCACCCGGATCTGGGCGGTGCGCAACCCCGACAAGCTGCGCGCCTGGACGACGGGCTGAGCGCTACTTCTTACCCTGGGCGGCAACCGCGGCGGCGGCCTTCTCGGCGGCCTCCGGGTCGAGGTACACGCCGCCGGTCTTCAGCGGCCGCATCGTGTCCAGGTCGAGGTCGTAGCGCAGCGGCATCCCGGTGGGAATGTTGAGCTTGGAGATCTCGGCGTCGGAGATGCCGTCCAGGTGCTTGACCAGGGCCCGCAGCGAGTTGCCGTGCGCGGCGACCAGCACGGTCTTGCCGGCCTTCAGGTCGGGGACGATGCTGTCGTACCAGTACGGCAGCGACCGGTCCAGCACGTCCTTGAGGCATTCGGTCAGCGGCGCCAGCTCCGGCGGGAGTTCGGCGTAACGCGGGTCGTCGGCCTGGGAGTACTCGTCGTCGCGGTCGATGGGCGGCGGCGGGACGTCGTAGGAGCGGCGCCAGGTCATGAACTGTTCCTCGCCGTACTGGGCGAGGGTCTCGGCCTTGTTCTTCCCTTGCAGCGCACCGTAGTGGCGTTCGTTGAGCCGCCAGGACCGCTTGACGTCGATCCAGTGCCGGTCGCAGGCGTGCAGCGAGATCTCGGCGGTGCGGATGGCGCGACGCTGCCGGGAGGTGTGGACGACGTCGGGCAGCAGGTCGTTCTCGACCAGCAGCGCGCCGCCGCGCCGGGCCTCGTCCTCGCCCTTGGCGGTCAGGTCGACGTCGACCCAGCCGGTGAACAGGTTCTTGGCGTTCCATTCGCTTTCGCCGTGTCGCAGCAGCACCAAAGTAGCGGTCATGGGCTCGATCCTGCCTGATCCGTCTGCTGGGACGAAGACAGGTGGCCGGTTGACGCTGCGCGACCGGCTCGTTCACAGCGCAGATCACAGTCTGACCAGTGGAAATGCGTTGGCTTCGCGCGACGCGGCGGCGATAGGTTGACCAGCGGCCGTAAGGAGTACTGAATGTCGCCCCGCCCCGCCCGACTCCCCCGCGCCTTCTGGATCATCTGGTCGGCGCTGCTGATCTCCAAGGCCGGTGGTTTCGTCGTCATCATCATGACGCTGTACCTGACGGCGCAGCGGGGGCTCACCGAGTCGCGGGCCGGGCTGATCGTGGGCCTGTTCGGGATCGGCGGCGCGGCCGGGGTGCTGGTGGGCGGGGTGTGTGCCGACCGGATCGGCCGCAAGCCGACGATGGTGGCCAGTGCCGGGGTCTCGGCGGTCGCGCTGGCGACGCTGGGCCAGTTGACCGATCCGGTGTGGATCGCGGTGTTCGTGGCGGTGTTCGGGTTCGCCAACGCGGCCTTCGGACCGGCGGGGATCGCGGCCATGGCCGACGTGCTGCGGCCCGAGGATCGCGACCGGGCGTTCAACCTGATGTTCTGGGCGATCAACCTGGGCATGGGCGCGGCGAGCCTGCTGGCGGGTTTCCTGGCGCAGTTCTCGTATTCGCTGCTGTTCTGGCTGGACGCGGGCACCGCGTTGCTGGCCGGGGTGCTGATCCTGCTGGCGGTGCCGGAGACCTTGCGGCACAAGCGTTCTGGTGCTGAGCCGGTACACCGGGGGCGGTTCGTGGACGTGTGGCGCGACGGCGTGTACATGACGTTCGTGTCGCTGGTGTTCCTGCAGTCCTTCGTGTGGGCGCAGGCGCAGACGACGCTGCCGTTGGCGATGACCCGGGATGGACTGTCCGAAAGCGACTACGGTGTCGTGCTGGCCATCGGATCGGCGATGATCATCGGCGGTCAGCTGATCGTCCCCAAGCTGACCACCCGGTTCTCCAAGGCGACGGCACTGGCGATGGCGCTGGCGTTCTTCGCGGCCGGTTTCGGCGCGGTGGGGCTGGTCGCCGGGTTCACCGGATACGTGGTGTGCGCGGTGATCTGGACGATCGGCAACATGATGGCCGCGCCGCCCAACGCCACCGTGATCGCCGACCTGTCGCCGGACGGGATGCGGGGCCGGTACCAGGGCGTCTTCAGTCTGACCCATTCGGCGGCGGCCTTCGCGGCCCCGGCGATCGGCGGCTTCACGTTCCAGTTCCTGGGCGACGGGCACTGGGCGGTGATCTTCGCGGTGGGCGTCCTGGCCGCGGCCGGTCACCTGCTGGCGGGGCCCGCGCGGGAACGGGCGACGAAACGGCGGGCACGCGAGGCGTCCGTCCTGATAGATCAGTCCGAGAAGGTCACCGCGTGATGGGCTGCGACCCGGGCCACAGTTCGTGAGCAAGCACACGGCATATCGGCGCGACAGCCGCGGGTTGTTTCGCGTGTAATGAACATTATCGCCCCAAGCCCCTTACCCCGGAGGTGCCCGAATGCGTACTGTCCGTGCCTGGTTCACCGAGACCACCGGCGGCCTCCCCCGCGCCTTCTGGCACTTGTGGACGGTAACGCTCATCAACCGGCTGGGTTCCTTCGTCCTCATCTACATGACGCTGTACCTCAGCGTGGTCCGCGACTTCACCCCCACCACGATCGGCATGCTCGTCGGCGCCCAGGGTGCGGGAGCCGTCGTGGGGACCCAGCTGTCCGGGGTATTGACCGACCGGTGGGGCCGCCGCAAGACACTGCTGCTGTCCAACTTCTCCTCGGTCGCGGTGCTGACCGGGCTGGCCTTCGTCCAGAACGTGTGGACCATCGGTGCCCTGCTGGCGGCGATGGGCGCCACCCTCAACATGGCCCGGCCCGCGTTCTCGGCGATGATCGCCGACCTGGTCCCGCCCGCCGACCGGGTGCGCGCCTACACCCTCAACTACTGGGCCATCAACCTCGGCTTCTCCGGCGCCGCGCTGTTGGCGGGCGTCGCGGCCGGGCTGAGCTTCCAGCTGATCTTCTTCATCAACGCCGGTGCCGTGGCGGCCTCGGGACTGCTGATCCTGTTCAAGCTCCCCGAGACCCGGCCCGCCCCGTCGCCGGTTCCCGACAACCCCGCCGGGGTCAAGCCGCGCGGTTCGATCCGGGTCATCGCCGCCGACCGGGTGTTCCTGGCCTTCGTGGGCCTGACGTTCCTGCCCGCGCTGCTGCTGATGCTGCTGGAATCGCTGCTGCCGCTTCAGGTCACCGGTGCCGGACTCAGCCAGCAGGAGTACGGCTGGATCATCGCCACCAACGGCGTGGTCATCGTGGCCGGGCAGCTGTTCATCCCCAAGCTCGTCGACGGCAAGCGCCGCTCCCGGGTGCTGGCGGTGTCGTGTCTGTTCTGGGCCGCCGGGGTCGGCGCCACCGGCCTGGTGGCCAGTGTCCCGATGTTCATGCTGACGGTGCTGATCTGGACCTTCGGCGAGATGCTGCAGACGCCCGCGAACTCGGCGACGATCGCCGACCTGTCTCCTGTGGACATGCGCGGCCGGTACCAGTCGGTGTTCGCGCTGTCGTTCCAGGCGTCCACGATGATCGCCCCGACGCTGGGCGGTCTGGGCCTTGAGTACCTGGGCGCGGGCCTGTGGGGCGTCGGCGCGGTCATCGGCGTGGTGGCCGCGGTGGGTAACCTGATCGCCGAACCGGCCCGGGAACGTCGGCTGGCCCGGCTGCTGGCTGAGGCCGAGACGCCGGAGGTGCGGCCGGTGCGCACCGACCTGCCCGACGACACCGGCGAGCTGAAAGCCGTGCGCGCCTAGGGCTGCGGGCCGCGCGCCCGCAGGCCGTCGAACACGATGGCCAGGGTGCGGTCCCGCAGTCGCTCGTCCCAGCCCGCCGACACGGCCGCCTGGCAGGTGCCCAGCAGCAGCGCCAGCACCTCGGGCGGCTGGACGTCGGCGCGCACCGCACCGGCGTCCTGGGCCTTGGCCAGCAGGGCCTCGATCGCCGAGCGCCACACCCCGATCGGCTTGTCGGCGCGCAGGTCCTCGGCCGCCTCGCCGAGCAGGTCGACGACGGTCTTCTTCGACGACGCCTCGGCGACCATGCGGGTGAAGAACTCGAAGAACGCCGTGGCCGGGTCGCCCTCGTCCACGAGGACCTGGATCTGGGCCGCCATCCGCTCGACGCCCCGGCCGATGATCGCCTTGAGCAGGTCGGTCTTGGTCGGGAAGTGGCGGAACACCGTCCCGATGCCGACCCCCGCACCACTGGCGACGTCCTCGGTGGATGCCCGGGTTCCCTTGGCGTCGAAGACGGCCTCGGCGACGTCGAGGATCCGCTCGCGGTTGCGGCGGGCGTCGGCGCGCAGCGGTTTGGGCACGGTGGCTCCTCGGGTCGACAAACGGAGTCTTCACTCCGTATGATGGGTTCCGGAGTCGGAACTCCGATTCTAGTGCGACATCCCGGAAGGAATCCGCCATGACCCATCCATCGCCCCGCCAGGTGTGGGAGGCCTGCGTCAACGCCGCCATCACCGGCGACATCGCGGCCCAGACCGCGTTCTACGCCGAGGACGCGGTGCTGGAGTTCCCGTTCCTGTTCGCCGACGGGCTGCCGAACCGGTTCGAGGGCCGCGCCGCGATCGGGGAGTTCTTCGCCGCCATGCAGTCCGGCGTCGGCGCCACCGGCGTGCGCGTCGACCGCGAGAACTCCACCCTGACGCTCCACGACACCACCGACCCGGAGGTGCTCATCGCCGAGATCGAGCTCGCCGTGGAACCGGCCGGAACCTCGCGCTACGTCCAGGTGGTGCGGGTCCGCGACGGCCAGATCGTGTCGATGCGCGACTACTTCGCCGGGGCGGTGACGGGGATCGTCACCGGCATCCTGCGCGAGGCCCGCTAACCTTCAAGGGTCAATTACCGTCAACGCCGGTGGTAGGTGGAGTGCGTTGACCGGTGCGGCATGGCCGCGCCGGTTCACCGAAAGGAACTCCACCAATGCCATCCCAACAAAGCCGTGAGCTCGTCGAGCTGTTCTACCGGCGCCTGACCGACGACCTGGGCGATCGGTCCGGGCTCGTGGACCGGATCCGGGAACTCCAGGCGCGCCTCGTCGCCGAGACCGGGGAACTGCCGGACCCTCCGGCCCACGACAACGTCCTGTACACCGCCGCGGTGCTGGCCGCGTACCGGGTGCTGCGCCAGCACGAGGCCGCCCACCCCGACGGCCGCGGGCTGATCGCGTGGCTCACCGCCGCGTTCACCGAACCGCTGGCCGAGCAGGTCCGCGAGGGCACCGAGGCGATGCTCGACGGCTCACCCGACCCGTTCGCGGTGATGACCGAGCTGGCCAAACGGGTCGAGGGCGAGCAGTACGGCGCCCAGTTCGCGTTCGAGCACAGCCAGGACGACGAGCGGGGCTTCCACACCGATGTCCACAGGTGCGGCTACCACGACTTCTTCGTGAAGCACGACGCCGCCGAGCTGACGCCGGTGCTGTGCGCCTTCGACGCCAACTGGTACGAGGCCATCGACCCCGAGCGGCACGGCTTCCGGTTCACCCGCAGCACGACCATCGGGCTGGGCGGCCGGATCTGCCCGTTCCACTTCGACCGCCAGGACTGACGCCCAGGCAGGCCGGGTCCTCAGCCGAGGACCCGGTCCAGATAGGAATTGGCGAACACCCGCTGCGGGTCGAGCCGGTCGCGCAGTCGCTGGAAGTCGGCGAACCGCGGGTAGACCCCGGCCAGGTCGGCGGCGGTGCGGGTGTGCAGCTTGCCCCAGTGTGGACGGCCGTCGTGCTCGCGCATGACCGCCTCCACCTCGGCGAAGTAGTCGCGGTACGGCATGCCCCGGAACTGGTGCACCGCGAAGTACACCGAGTCGCGGCCGTGCGCCGTCGACAGCCACAGGTCGTCGGGCGCCGTGACGCGGATCTCGACCGGGAAGATGATCCGGCGCTTGTTCGCCGCCCCACGCAGTGCCGCGAAGGCGGGTGCGAAGGCCGCGCGCGGCAGCGCGTATTCCATCTCCACGAAGCGAACCCGCCGTGGGGTGCAGAAGACGCGATAGGATTCGTCCATAAAGGTTCTGGATGACATCAGCCGAGCGGACATCGAGGTGATGGCCGGAACCGTTGCGGGAAAAGTCTTTCCGATATGGCAGGCGGTACCGTATACCGCATTGGACATGACTTCGTCTTCCCACCAACGTTTGATACCGGAGAGTGGGCGGCCAGCACCGGCACGGTTGTTCCGTTTGACGAGGACACGGTCGGCACGCGGAAACCAGTACAGGTCGAGGTGATCGTTTGTTGCGGCGAGAGTGTCGAACTCCGCGATCGCCGCGTCGAGGGGCATGGGGTGTTCCTCGGCGAGCAGTCGAAAGGCGGGGACGCATTGAATCGTGAGATCGGTGACAACTCCCAGGGCGCCCAGCCCCAGCGCGACGGCGGCCAGTTCGGGATCTTCTGGTCCGAAGTCGCGGACGGTTCCGGTTCCGTCCACGAGCCGCGCCCCGACGATCGCGGCGGCGATGCCGTTGAGTTTCGCGCCGGTGCCGTGGGTCCCGGTGGAGGTGGCACCGGCGAGGGTCTGGGCGTCGATGTCGCCGAGATTGGGCAGCGCGAGGCCGTGGTGGGCCAGCAGTGGGTTGAGTTCGCGCAGCGTGATCCCGGCCGGGACGGTGACCCGGGAGGTCTCGCGGTCGACGACCGGTTCGGGCCGGTAGCCGTCCAGCCGCAGCAGGATATCGTCGGCCACGGCGATGCCGGTGAAGGAATGGCCGCTGCCGGCCGCCTTGAGCCGCCCACCACGTCCGGCGGCCTCGGACACCAGCTTGGCGATGTCATCGGGGCCGGTGGGGCTCAGGACGCGTCGTGGGGTGGTTTTCGCGGTGCCCGCCCAGTTCGTCCAGCGTGTGCCTTCTCTCACCAGAAAGTGAATACTCCTCATTTTAGTTATCGTCAAGGGGCCAAGTGGGGCACGGGCCTTCCCACCGACATCACATGGGAAACGCGCATCCTAAGATCGAGACGGCAAAGGAGCAGTCGTGTCTACTGTAGCTAATTCGCGACCTGGCGTGGTCAAGGCTCCGCGCGGGCCCGAGAACGCGCTCCGCCGCACGCCTGTGCAGCGGCGGAGCGCCGAACGTGTCAACCGAATGCTCGACGCCTGCGCCGTACTGCTCGATGAGATCGGCTACCAGAAGCTGACCACGACCCTCATCGCGCAGCGCGCCGAGGTGGCCATCGGGTCGGTGTACCAGTTCTTCGGCGACAAGCGGGCGGTGGTGCGCGCGCTGGACGTCCGGTACCTGGACGAGTACATGTCCCGGCTTGAGAACTACATCACCGCCGAGAAACCGCAGCACTGGTCCCAGTTCGTGGACGCCGCGATCGACGAGTACATCGACATGCATCGCACCGTCCCCGGCTTCCGGACCCTCCACTTCGGTGACACGGTGGACATCCACCTGATGGACGAGGAACGCAGCAACGACGACGTCCTGACCGAGCGGCTGCTGGAACTGATCTTCGGGCACTTCAGCTTCCCGGACCAGCAGGTGGTGCGGCTGACGCTGACCGTCGCGGTGGCCACCGGGGACGCCCTGATCAAACTCGCGTTCCGGCACGACCCCGAGGGTGACGACACCATCCTCAACGAGGCGAAGGTTCTGTTGCGGGACTACCTGTCCCGGCACATCGCGTGAGAGAGGCTCGGATGTACATAGTGGAGTTGTCCTTCGACGGCAGCCCGGAGCGGCTCGAACTGCGTCCGGCACACCGCGAGAAGCTGGCCGCCCTGCACGCCAAGGGCACCTGCCCGATGGCGGGCCCGTTCCCCGACCAGTCCGGGGCGGCGCTGATCTTCGACGTCGACAGCGAAGCCGAGGTTGACGCGATCCTGGACGACGACCCGTACTACCGCGCGAAGGGTGTCACCGTGGTGCGCAAGCAGCCCTGGAACCCGTTGCCGCTCTAGCGACTTCGCCACACCGAGCCGGGCGGCGGCGGACGACCGACGTCGGCCGGTCCGTACCGCCCCGGCCGGTCAGGCGTTGGCGAGGCTGACGGTCTCGACGGCGAGCGAGGAGTCGGCCGGTATGTCCATACGGGACTCGGTCACTCCGGCCGCGACCAGGTGACTGCCCAGTGCCGCGACCATCGCGCCGTTGTCGGTGCACAACTTGCGGCTCGGGAACCGCAGCGTCAGCCCGGCGGCATCACACCGCTCCTGGGCCAGCTCGCGCAACCGCGAGTTCGCCGCGACCCCGCCGCCCAGCAACAGCGTGTCGATGCCGTGCTCGCGCGCCGCGTCGATGGCCTTGGCGGTCAACACATCGCACACCGCCTCCTGGAACGACGCCGCGACATCGTTGACGGGGATCTCGGCGCCCTCACGCTGCCGGGCCTCGATCCAGCGGGCCACGGCCGTCTTCAGGCCCGAGAACGAGAAGTCATAGCGATGCTTGGCCAGATCGCGGGGCCCGGTCAGCCCGCGCGGGAAGTCGATCGCCGTCGGATCCCCCAGGCGAGCGGCCGCGTCGATGTGCGGCCCGGCCGGGTACGGCATGCCCAGAATCCGGCCCACCTTGTCGTAGGCCTCGCCAGCGGCGTCGTCGAGGGTCTGGCCCAGCAACCGCACCTTCCCGGCCAGGTCCTCCACGTACAACAGCTCGGTGTGCCCGCCCGACACCAACAACCCCAGCGACGGCTTGGGCAGCGGCCCGTTCTCCAGCGTGTCCACGGCGATGTGCGCGTCCAGGTGGTTCACGCCGTACAGCGGCTTGCCCGCCGCCAGCGCGTACGCCTTCGCGGCGGCCAACCCCACCAACAGCGCACCCGACAGGCCCGGCCCCGCCGTCACCGCGATGGCGTCGACGTCCGACAGCTTCACCCCGGCGACGTCCAGGGCCCGACGCATCGTCGGCACCATCGCCTCCAGGTGCGCGCGCGAAGCCACCTCGGGGATGACGCCCCCGAACCTGGCGTGCTGCTCGACGCTGGAGGCGACCTCGTTGGCCAGCAGCTCCAGTCCCCGCACGATCCCGACGCCGGTCTCGTCGCACGACGACTCGATGCCCAGTATCAGCGGTTCCCTCATTGCCTCAGCTCCTTCATCATCACCACCGCGTCGGTGTTGCTCGGTTGGTAGTAGCCCTTGCGGATCGCGACCCCCTCGAAACCGAAGGCGTCGTACAACCGCTGCGCGGCCGCGTTGTCCACGGCGACCTCCAAGGCCAGCCGCCGCACGCCCTGTCCCTCGGCCCGCCCGATCAGGTCGTTCAACAGCGCGCGGGCCACACCGCGCCGCTGGGCCGCCTTGCGCACCGCGATGTTGTTCACCCAGCCGTCGTCCCCCGACAACGCCAGCCCGGCATACCCGAGCACCCGCTCGTCGTCCAACACCACCCGGTAATAGTGCCCGGCAGCCAGCTCGGACCAGAACATCGCCGCGTTCCACGCCTCGGCACCGAACAGCTCGTCCTCGATCGGCAACAGCTGTTCGATGTGCCACCAGCGCAGCGGCGCGATGTCCCAGTCAGGCACGCTGCTGGACTCCGCCGATGTTCACGTTGGGACGTCGCAAATACAGCGGCGTCAAGCTCTCGGACGGCTCCTTGGCGACGATCCGCTCCCGAGCCACCCAGGCCAACCGCCCGGGATGCGGATAACGCGGCGCCCCGGCCGGAGCGACGCCCAGCACGTCGGCATAACGATGCACCCCATCCCCATAAGCCCCATCCGCGGCCTTGGCCCGCTCCACCAACGTCTCCGGGGCCGCCACCTCGGGCCCCTCAACGCGCACACCGTCCTCATAAACGGCCCAGTACACCTCTTTACGACGAGCATCGGTAGCGACGAACACCCGCCCACTCGTCATAGCCCCGATCCCGTCCAACGAGCAAACCCCGTACACGGGAACATCGAGCGCGTGCGCCATCGCAGCGGCGGTAACCAGCCCGGCCCGCAAACCGGTGAACGGCCCCGGCCCCAGCCCCGCCACCACGGCCCCCACATCACCGGGCACAGCCCCGCGCGCGGCCAGCTCGCCCTGTATCAGCGGCGCCAGCTGCTCCCCATGAGCCCGAGGGTTCACCACAACGCTGCCCTCGGGCATCGACATGGTGGTGCCGTCGAACTCGGCGATCGCGGCCGTCACGGCCGGAGTGGAGGTGTCCACGACAAGAATCAGCACGTCAACAGTTTAGGCCCCGGGGCCTCCTGCCTCCTCCCCACTTCTGACGGTAGCCCCGGACGACTGAGGCCAGGCTTAATCGCGCTGAGACAGGGCTTAACGCCAGCGCTCGCAGGCGTTCGGCCCAGTCACCGCCGGTGGGATGGAGGGTCAGTTCGCGGACGTCGTCGGGGCGCCGGTCGATGCGGATCTCGAGGTGGTCGGAGCTGAGCTGTTCGGCCACGCCCGCACCCCACTCCACGACGGTTACCGAGTCCTCGACGGTGGCGTCCAGGTCGAGGTCGTCCAGCTCGTCCAGACCGCCCAGTCGATACGCGTCCACGTGGACCAACGGGGTTGATCCTTTGTGGATGCGCGCGATGACGAAGGTGGGGCTGGCCACCGTGCCCTCGACCTTCAGGCCCTCGCCGATGCCCTGGGTCAGCGCGGTCTTGCCCGCGCCCAGGGAGCCGGTGAGGATCAGGAGGTCACCGGGTCGCAGCAGGGCGGCGAGCCGGGCGCCGAACGCCCAGGTGTCCTCGACGGTTTCCAGAAGCACTTAGTCCCCCGTTCTCTTCTTCTTGCGCAGCCAGGGTTTGCGGCGTTTGACAGGTTCTGCTGGTTGGCGGTCGCGTTCCAGGGCGTCCAGGCACTCGCTCAGGTGGGCGAACAGCGGGTCGGTGACCAGTTCGGGCTTCTCCAGCAGCGCGACGTGTCCGGCTTCCGGGACGATGTTGAGTTTCGCGTGTGGCAGCGCTTCGGCCAGCGCGACCGAGTGTTCCGGCGGGGTGAACTGGTCGGAGTCGCCGCAGCTGATGAACACCGGGATCGAGGCGAGTTGCGGCAGCACGTCGTGTTCGTCGTGTTCCAGGAGTGCTTTGCTGAAGCCGATGACGGTCTTGATGGGGGTGGCGGTGTTCATCTTCTCGACATAGGACACCAGGGACGGTGAGGGTTTGCGGGTCGCGAAGCCGTAGCGGCGGGTCAGTCGCCAGGCCAGGTCGCTGGCTACCCTGCGGGCGCCGTCGATGACGCCGGGGGTCAGTGCGATCGCCTTCGACAGCGCGGGCAGGAAGACCTTGCGGGCCCGGGCCAGCGCCTTGGGGGCACCGAAGGACACCTTGTCCAGTCCTCCGGCCGTTGTGGACAGCAGTGCGACGCCCCGCACCCGGGAGGCGAACAGTTCCGGGTAGCGGCGCGCGAACGCCAGGATCGTCATGCCGCCCATGGAATGTCCGACCAGGAACACCGGGCCGGTCGGTACCGCTTTGGCGAGCACCGCGTACAGGGCTTCGGCCAACGATTCGATGTCGTACTCCGGCAGCGGCAGTTCGCCGGACTGGCCGTGGCCGGGTTGGTCATAGTAGACGGCCCGCAGTGGCATTGTGGACTCGGTGAGGGCGCGGCGTTGGAAGTGGAAGGTTCCCATGTCCAGGCAGAAACCGTGGACGAACACCGCGGTGGCCTCGGCCTCGCCGACGCCGCGGCTGTCCACGGTCTCGACGTGGACGTCGATGCCGTCCGCGGTGGTGATGGTGCGAATGTCGTCGGCGTGCAAGTTCGCGAACGGCTCCTCGGCATAGGGATCATTCGGGTCGCTGCGGGCCCGTTTGATCAGGTAACGCTCGGTGGCCACCCCGGCTGCTATCCCCGCCGCGGCCAAACCGGCTACCGCGCCGATGATTCCGGCGCGGCTGGTCTTCTTGTTGCCCACGATCTCCTTGGGGCTCATGTGTTCTTCCCTACGTAGCGGCGGGGTATGCGGGGGCCGATCGAGGTGAGGATCTCGTAGGAGATGGTGTCGTGCCAGGTCGCCCAGTCCTCGGCGGTGATGTCGCCGTCGCCGAAGAACTCGACGACGTCGCCGGCGCGCACGTCGCCTTCGTCCACTTCGACCACGACCTGGTCCATGGACACCCGGCCCCGGATCGGGCACCGCCGTCCGCCGACGAGCACTTCGGCCCTGTTGGACGTGGAGCGGGGGATGCCGTCGGCGTAGCCCAGCGGCACGATCGCCACCCGGGTGGGGCGCTTGGTGACATACGTGTGGCCGTAACCGATGCCGTGCCCGGCGGGCAGCGTCTTGACCAGCACGACGCGGGCCCGCAGCGTCATCGCGGGCCGCAGCGGCGCCTCGGTGGCGACCGGCGGGTACCCGTAGACGGCGATGCCGGGCCGCACCAGGTTGTAGTGCGTGTCGGGGTGGGCCAGCAGTCCGGCCGAGTTGGCCAGGTGCTGCCACTGCGGCTGGACGTCGGCGGCCCACAGTAGATCGAGGAAGTCGCGGAAGTTGTCGTCCTGGGATTGAGTCAGCGGGTTGCCGGGCTCGTCGGCGCAGGCCAGGTGACTGAAGGCGCCGACGATCTCGATCCGGCCGTCGGCCTGGGCCTTGGCGGCCAGGTCGACGAGGGTCTGCCATTCGGCCCGCGGGGCCCCGCCGCGTCCCATCCCGGTGTCGGCCTTGAGGTGAATGCGCGCCGGATGCCGCGCCCCGGCGTCGGCGACGGCGCTGAGCTGTTCCCGGCTGGCCACGGCCAGCTCGATGTCGGCGTCCACGGCGGCGGCCAGGTCCAGACCGGGAGCCACCAGCCAGGCCAGGATCGGCGCGGCCACGCCGCTGTTCCGCAACTCCATCGCCTCGTCGAGCGTCGCCACCCCGAGCCGGGACGCGCCGCCGTCCAGGCAGGCTCGCGCGGCGGGTACCAGCCCGTGCCCGTAACCGTTGGCCTTGAGCGCGGGCATCACGGCGGCGCTGGTGCGCCCGGCGAGCGCCTCCACGTTGGCGGCGATGGTGCCCAGGTCGACCACCGCCTCGGCCTGAAAAGACATGCAGTCCAGGGTACGTGTCCTGCGTCGGCGGGTGCGCGGACGCGTGGGTGAGGCGGGGAATTGTCAGCCAGTTCAGCGACGACTGATCACTGGCTCTTCTTCAGCTTCACCTTGTCCCGGTGCCCCAGGACGATCGCGGCGATGTTGTCGCGGGCCACGTTGCCGGGGTTCCAGTACCCGTTGTGGGCCTTGATGGCGTCGCGCGGGATCCCGAACATGGACAGGAACCACGGCTGCCGTCCGGTGTCGGCGCAGGTGAAGATCTTCGCGCCGAACCCGGGTTTGCACGGCGGGATGCCCAACAGGCCCGGCGGCGTCTTGATGATGAGGTCGCCGGGCGCCACCGTCGCCCACACCTTCTCGGCGCCGACGCTGAGCTTGTCCGCCTGCACCACCCCGACACCGGGGGCGCCGACGAACACCATGCCGTCCACCGACAACCGCCGCTCCCGGTCGGCGATACCGATCACGGTGGAGCCGTACGAGTGCCCGACCATCGTGATCCGGGTGCGGGGGCCGTCACGGGTCACCCGCAGCCCAGCGATGAAGCGGTCGAGGCTGACCGCCGCGTTCTCGGCGAACCGGGGGCTGGCCGCGTCGGGAACGATGCTGTCGGGGGCGTCGTAGCCCAGCCAGCGCACCACCGCGGTCTTCTTCCCGCCGTCGCGGCTTGCGGCGTCTCCGGCCATCGCGTCCATGCGGGCGTAGTCGTCCAGAGCCTCGTCGACGGCGGCGAACGCCCCGGGCACGAACACGGCGACGTTATCGGATATGTCGGGATTGCCCAGGGCGACAACGGCTTTGCCGTCACCGCTCACATCGAAGTCAATGAGGAAGTACGCCAGACCATCCACAGGCGACGGCCGCTCGATCCAGTCGCTGAGGATCCGCAGACTCTGCCGGGACGCCCGCTTCTGGAGGATCCGCGCCATACGTTCCCCCACTTCGGACGCCAGTTGCCCGAACGGCAGCTGTTCGGCCTTCTTCCCCCAGACTTCGATCGCCTCGAGTATCGCGGTCAGATCGGCGCGGTTGGCCCGGTCGCGGACTTCGACCGGAATACCGTCCATTCCCCCGATCCGTTCCGGCCGATCTGCCAGCAGACCCAGCCGTTCCCCGTTCCCCAGTGCCTCCCACCACGACTTCACCAACAGCGGTTTCTCGCCGAGCGGCGGTACGGATATAGCCGCCATGGACCCCTCCTGCGTGAGATATCAACTGTCCCAACGTATCCCAGTTGTGACGAAGACGACACCCTCCCCGTTCACGGAACTTTCGAGCCCGTGCGAAAATCGCCTGGTCGGCAGCGCCGCCGAGCCCCCTTAACTGACCGCAGAAAAGGAGATCTCGGGTGGCTGACATCCGCATTCCCACCAACCTGCTTCCCGCCGACGGCCGTTTCGGCTCCGGCCCCAGCAAGGTTCCCGCCGCCGCGATCACCGCGCTGGCGCAGGCCGCCCCGGACTTCCTGGGCACCTCGCACCGCCAGGCCCGGGTCCGCGACCAGGTCGCCCGACTCCGCCGTGGCCTCAGCGACTTCTTCCGCCTGCCGGACGGCTACGAGGTCGTCCTCGGCAACGGCGGCACCACCGCGTTTTGGGAAGCGGCCGTGTTCGGTCTGGTCCGCGAGACCGCCCAGGTCGCCAGCTTCGGCGAGTTCGGCGCCAAGTTCGCCAAGGCCATCAAGACCGCGCCCTTCGTCGGCGACCCGACGGTCATCACCGCCGAACCCGGCACGGCGGCCTACCTGTCGCAACAGGACGGTGTCGACGTCTACGCCACCCCCCACAACGAGACCTCCACCGGCGTCGCCATCGACGTCAAACGGGTACCCGGCGACGGCCTCATGCTCCACGACGCGACCTCGGCCGCCGGTGGCCTCAACTTCGACGTCACCGAAACCGACGTCTACTACCTCGCCCCCCAAAAGGGTCTGGCCTCCGACGGTGGACTGTGGATCGCCCTCATGTCCCCCGCCGCCCTGACCCGGGTCGAGCAGATCGCCGCGTCCGGCCGCTACATCCCCGAGTTCCTCAACCTGTCCACAGCGGTGGACAACTCCCGCAAGGAACAGACCTACAACACCCCGGCACTGGCGACGATCTTCCTCGCCGCCGAACAGGTCGACACGATGAACGCCGCCGGTGGCCTCGACGCGGCCGCCGCCCGCTGCGCCGACAGCGCCGACCGGCTCTACACCTGGGCGGAGAAGTCCCCTGTGGCCTCCCCGTTCGTCACCGACCCGAACCTGCGCTCCAACGTGGTCGCCACGATCGACTTCGCCGACTCCGTCGACGCCAAGGAACTCGCCAAGGTGTTGCGCGCCAACGGCGTCCTCGACACCGAGCCCTACCGCAAACTCGGCCGCAATCAGCTCCGCATCGCGATGTACCCGGCCATCGACCCGGACGACATCTCGGCGCTGACGGCCTGCGTCGACCACGTCATCGACCGCCTGTAACCACGAGAACAGCTTTACGGCCGGAGCGTACCCACGCTCCGGCCGTTCGCTGTCCGTCTCAGCCCTCACTCACCCTCATAAGCGGCCTTCAGCACGGCGTTGTCCAGTTTGCTCATCTTGTACATCGCCTGCACCGCCCGCAACTTGGCCTCCGGCTCCCCATTGACGATGTAGTCCATCAACAGCGTCGAGTTGATCTGCCAGGACAGCCCGTACTTGTCCTTCAACCACCCACACGGACCTTCCTCGCCGCCCTCACTCAGCGCGGCCCACAACCGATCGATCTCCTCCTGGCTCTCACAATCCACCAGAATGGACGCGGCCTCGTTGAACGTGAACTCCGGTCCACCGTTGAGCGCGTTGTACTGCTGCCCATCGAGTTCGAAATCGATGGTCATCACCTGCCCGGAGCGGTCCGGGTTCTCATCCCCGTAGCGCGTAACGGTCTTGATCTTGGAGTTGGGGATCAGGGACGTGTAGAAGTTGACGGCTTCCTCGGCCTGGGTGTCGAACCACAGCGAGGTACTGATCTTGGACATATCGAGCACTGCCTTTCGATTCGGGACCGAGCTCTTCGGCCCGGTTCACCCATACAGACGAGACGCACCACCGCAACTCATCGCTCAACCGACCGCTTGTTTCACCAACGCGGCGATCCGCTGGCGGTTGGCGTCGTTCCACTCGGTCACAGCGAAACTCGTCGGCCACATGGTCCCGTCATCAAGGTTCGCGTTCACCTCGAACCCGAACGTCGCGTACCGCACCTTGAACTTCGACGCGGCCTGAAAGAAGCACACGTTCTTCCCGTCCTTGGCGTACGCGGGCATCCCGTACCAGGTCTTCGAGGTCAGCTGGGGCGCGACTTCCTTCATCAGCGCGTGAATCCCCTCGGCGATGACCCGGTCTTCCTCGGGCATCTCGGCGATCTTCGCCAGCACGTCGGCCTCGCCGTCCTTCGACTTCTTCGCCCCGCGCTTGGTCTCCTTCTTCAGCTCCGCGGCCCGCTCCTTCATCGCGGCCTTCTCGGCGTCGTCGAAGCCCACGTACTTGCCGTCGGCGCTGTTCTGCTTCGCGCTCTTCTTCGCGGTCGCCATCGTGGCGGTCCTCCTCTTTCGGCTCTCGCCTTGGCCCGGGTCACCCGGGCCAAGGTCAATTCTCAATCTAGAACCGCGTCCGCACGTCCGGCTTCTCGAAAACCGATCGATGCCGAGGCTCAGGGGTCACAGGTTCGGCTGCTCACTGCGATTCGCCAGGGTGCTGACCAGGTCCGCATCGCAGGCGCCCTGGTAGACGCGGACGTCGTCGATGGCACCGTCGAGGTGTCCTGACCCCGGGCCTGATCGGCCCAGCTGAATCCCGGTGGTGGCCCAGGGCGTGGTGAAGGCAAGCGGCTGACTGGCCTCGCCGTTGACCCACAACACCAGTTCGCCGGTGAATGCGTCAAAGGTGAGGCTCACGGCTTGCCCGAAACTGCCGTACGGCGCGATCCCGTGGTCCACCGTGATCGTCTCAGCGGAGGCACTGTCGTCTTTCGCGACGACGAGGCGCCACGCGTCGGCCTCGGCGGAATACTTGACTTCGACGAGATTGGCGTTCTGTCCCGGCAAGGCGAACACGGTCATGTCGCGTCCCGGAGTCACGTCCGTGAGGCGAACCCTCGTCGTCACGCTGAACGACAGTCGCGTGTCGACCAGTGTGTCGCCGGTGTGGGCGAATCCGGTTTCACCGTCCAGTTTCAGGTGTCCCGCGCCCATCAGCGGACGAGGGCTGCTCGACGAAGTCCGGGTGTAGATGCTGGCGCCCCCGTCGAGCGTCAGCGGGGATTTCCCGGTGTACTCGGCACCATTGGCGTTGAGCTGCCAGTAGGCAGCGCGGTGCGGGGCGATGGTGTTCAGGTGGTCGGTCTCGTGTGCGAACACGACCCGGTCGAAAAGGCGAACCTCGGCGAGCGACCCGTCGAGATGGCGACCGTATTCCCCCGAGTGCAGCGAACGTCCGATCTGGATGGTGTTGTCGGCTTTCCATGAGCTGTCACGGTTCTCAGTTCCCACGGACCGCCCGTTGAGATACAGCTCCATCGTGCGCTCGTGGTCGTCGTAGACTCCGGCCACGTGCACCCACTGGTCGTGGTTGGTCTGGCTGACCACTCCGCCGGAAACGGTGTGGGCGGCGGAATCCCCGTCCTCGCCGGGAACCTGGAGCGTCCAGGTACCGGAATCGCTCGACGTCGACCGATAGCCCAGGACGAATCCCGCCTCCTCGGTGCCGTCCACCGACACGATCGTCTGGTCGCGGCCCAGGTCGTCGATCTTGACCCATGCGGCGGCGGCGAAACCCTCGTCGGTCGGCACCAGTCCCGAAGCCTCAGTGGAGATATACGCGTTCGCACCACCGTCGAAACTGGCGGCCGTCGGCTCTTTCGGACCCGCGACCCCGAACGCGACACCGGAACCGGGCTTGCCCGGATTGGAACCGGCGCTGTCAGCGGCCGTGTCCGATCCCGGCGCCTCCGACAGGTCGTAGGACGACACCGGGCCGCGCGCCGACACCCGGAACGCATAGCTGCTCGAGGAACCGGTGCCGTCCGCGTGCAGGGCCGAAACCGACACGAGGTGCCGTCCGCTCATCCTCGGCATGTAGGAGACGGTCACCGGGGCGCCCGGCGACTCGGGTTCAACGTCTTCGACCCTTCCACCCTCGCTGAACGTCACGCGATACGAGACGACGTCGTCGGGGCTGTCGATCGTCAGCTCCCCGACCTCGCCGACCATCGGGGAGATGACGTCGCCGTCAGGGAAATCGGTACTGGTGATCACCGGCTCGGCCGCGGCGGCCGGTGTGGACGCCAGGCCGATCCCGGCACCGGCGACGGAGACGATCACGAGGGATGACAACAGTTTTCGGGCATGCGAACGCAGGCGAAAGCGGAGCATGGGGGCACCTCGGCTTCGAATGAATACAGTGAACAGTGACTTCGACTTAGGACAATCCCGTGAGTCCTAAGCAATATGCACAGTAATCGACGCTTACGACTACTGCCAGTGCATACTGAAGATATTCAATGTATTGCCTGCGTGGCGGCGCCGGATGTTAATTCAGTGAACATCCGGCCACCGCCGCCGCTAGCTACAGGATTGTCCAGGTGTCGCCGCCGGTCAGGAGCTTGGTGAGTTCCTGTTCCGGGGTGGTGTCGACGGGTTTGGCCGCTTCGACCTGGCGGCGGACCGAGGCGTCGTAGGTGTCGCGTTTGACGTTGCGCAGGACGCCTATGGGGGTGTGGTCGAGGTTCTCGCCCGACAGGCGGGAGAGGGCGAACGCGTAGGAGGGGTCGGTGACGGTTTCGTCGTGGACCACGATGTCCGACGGGGGGACCGAGGCGGTCTCGGCGACCTTGATGCCCCAGCCGTTGCGGACGACCGCGTATTTGCCCTCGGGGCCGAAGGTGATCGGTTCGCCGTGGGTGAGGCGGATCAGGGTTTCGTCGCGGGAGTCGGGGTTCTTGAGGACCTCGAAGGCGTCGTCGTTGAAGATCGGGCAGTTCTGGTAGATCTCGACGAACGCGCTGCCCTCGTGTTGGGCCGCGGTGGTGAGGACCTGTTGGAGGTGCTTGCGGTCCGAGTCGAGGGTGCGGGCCACGAAGGAGGCCTCCGCGCCCAGCGCGAGGGAGAGGGGGTTGAAGGGGGCGTCGACCGAACCCGCCGGGGTGGACTTGGTTATCTTGCCCACTTCGGACGTTGGGGAGTACTGGCCCTTGGTGAGGCCGTAGATCCGGTTGTTGAACAGCAGGATCTTGAAGTTCACGTTGCGGCGCAGGGCGTGGATGAGGTGGTTGCCGCCGATGGAGAGGGCGTCGCCGTCGCCGGTGACCACCCAGACCGACAGGTCGGGGCGGGTGGTGGCCAGACCGGTGGCGATGGCGGGGGCGCGGCCGTGGATGGAGTGCATCCCGTAGGTGTTGAGGTAGTACGGGAAGCGGGAGGAGCAGCCGATTCCGGAGACGAAGGCGATCTTCTCGCGTTCGAGGCCGAGGCTGGGCAGGAAGGACTGCATCGCGGCCAGGATGGCGTAGTCGCCGCAGCCCGGGCACCAGCGCACTTCCTGATCGGACTTGAAGTCCTTGGGCTTCAAGGTGAGCGCTACCGGCTCAGACATTCTTGACGACCTCCTCAAGCATGGATTCCAGCTCGTGCGAGGTGAAGGGCAGTCCCCGCACCTGGTTGTAGCCGACGATGTCGGCGTCGAAGCGGGAGCGCAGCAGGCTGGACAGCTGGCCCAGGTTCATCTCCGGGATCACGACTTTGTCGTATGAGGACAGAACGTCGGACACGTTGGCGGGCAACGGGTTGAGGTGACGCAGGTGCGCCTGGGCGATGTGGACGCCGCGGCCGCGCAGCGCGCGGCAGGCCGCGCCGATCGGGCCCCAGGTGGAGCCCCAGCCGAGTACCAGTACCCGGGAGTCGCCGTCGGGGTCGTCGACGGTGAGGTCGGGGACCTTGATGGCCTCGATGCGGGCCGCGCGGGTGCGGACCATGAAGTCGTGGTTGGCCGGGTCGTAGGAGATGTCCCCGGTCCCGTCCTTCTTCTCCAGACCGCCGATGCGGTGTTGCAGACCCGGGGTGCCCGGGACCGCCCAGGGGCGGACCAGGGTTTCGGGGTCGCGTTTGTAGGGCCAGAACGCTTCGGTGCCGTCCTCGTCGACGTGGTTGAGCGCGGAGGCGAACTCGACGCGCAGGTCGGGCAGGTCGGCGACCTCCGGCAGCGACCAGGGTTCGGAGCCGTTGGCCAGGTAGCCGTCGGACAGCAGCATCACCGGGGTGCGGTGGTGCAGCGCGATCCGGCACGCCTCGATCGCGGCGTGGAAGCAGTCGGAGGGCGACTGGGCCGCGATGACCGCGACCGGGGCCTCACCGTGACGGCCGTGCAGTGCCATCAGCAGGTCGGCCTGTTCGGTCTTGGTGGGCATGCCGGTGGAGGGTCCGGCGCGCTGTACGTCGACGACCACCAGCGGCAGTTCGAAGGCGACCGCCAGCGAGATGGTCTCGGACTTCAGCGCGATGCCCGGGCCGGAACTGGTGGTGATGCCCAGCGCGCCGCCGTAGGAGGCGCCCAGGGCGGCGCCGACGGCGGCGATCTCGTCCTCGGCCTGGAAGGTCGTCACGCCCAGCTTCTTGTGCTTGCTGAGTTCGTGGAGGATGTCGGAGGCGGGCGTGATGGGGTACGCGCCCAGGAAGACCGGCAGCTGGGCCCGGACGCCGGCGGCGACGAGGCCATAGGCGAGGGCGACGTTGCCGGTGATGTTGCGGTAGGTGCCCGACGGCAGTTTGGCCGGCGGCACCTCGTAGCGGACCGCGAAGGTCTCGGTGGTCTCACCGTAGGCGTGTCCGGCGCGCAGGGCCGCGATGTTGGCGGCGGCGATCTCGGGCCGGGCGGCGAACTTGCGTTTGATGAAGCTCTCGGTGGTCTCGGTGGGCCGCGAGTACAGCCACGACACCAGGCCGAGGGCGAACATGTTCTTGGCGCGGGCCGCCTCGTTCTTGCCGATGTCGAACTCGGCCAGCGCTTCGATGGTCAACGAGGTGAGCGGGACCGCGTGTACCTGGTACGACTCGACGGTGCCGTCCTCGAGCGGGTTGGCGGCGTAGCCGACCTTCTTGAGGTTGCGGGGCGTGAACTCGTCGGAGTTGACCACAATGGTGGCGCCGCGGGGCAGGTCGGGCAGGTTGGCCTTGAGCGCGGCGGGGTTCATCGCCACCAGAACGCCCGGCGCGTCGCCGGGTGTGAGGATGTCGGTGTCGGCGAAGTGGATCTGGAAGCTGGACACCCCGGGCAGGGTGCCGGCGGGGGCGCGGATCTCGGCGGGGAAATTGGGAAGAGTTGACAGGTCGTTGCCGAGCTTCGCGGTCTCGGCGGTGAACCGATCCCCGGTGAGTTGCATTCCGTCGCCGGAATCCCCCGCGAAACGGATGACGACCCGGTCCAATTGCCGGACGGTATTCACGACAGATGCACTCTCCTAGAGCGAAGTCTCGGGAAACCTTTCCTACCCTCGCGATCGTACGTCGTCGTAAGGGGGATCGTTCGGTGTGCGACGGGCGACACTCGGCTCAGCCGAACCGTTGGCAACGCGGTCACCGGGATCCAGTAAGCCCGACGTGGACTCGGATCCCGGTGACGATGTCGAGGGCTCCTCGGATGGGGTTCCGCTCGAACTCGATGGTTCGTCCGAGGGTTCCTCGTCGGGTGCCTCGTTGAACCCGTCCCCGTCGTAGACAAAGGTTTCCTGGGTCTGTCCCTCGGTCGAGGGGCCAGTGTCCACAGTGACCTTGTTGCCGTCGACGGAGACGACGTCGATGGCGGTCCCGGGCTCGGCCGTGTCGACGAAGTCCTTCGCCGTGGCCTCGTCGTCATCGCGTTCCAGCGCGATGACACCCGACAGCTCGTCGCAGTCGATCTCGACGATCAGGTCGTTGCTGACCCCGTCGTCGTCGAGGGCGGTCACGGTTCCGTCGGAGGCCAGGCTCCACTTGCTGTCCGGCTTCGAGACGCCCTCCTTGGAGAAGGTGTACGTCCCGGCGGGGCAGTCGGCGGCGGCCTCGGGCCAGTCGGGCAGCGTGATCGCCAGACCGTGCAGGTCGTCGTCCTCGGTCTTGTCGTCGTCCGGCTTGGAGGAGCTGGACGGGTCCTTGCTGCTGGAGCCGCCGTCCTCGCCACTGGCGACGCTGGAGCTGCCGTCGCCGCGGTCGTCCGGCATCTCGCCGGAGGAGGCGACGGTCTGGGCCACCGCGGCCCCACCGGCGATCAGGCCGGTGAACGCCAGTGCGGCCAGCGAGACCGTCAGCGCGCGTTTGCGGGGTCGGGCGGTGTCAGCCTTGGCCATGACCTCGGCTGCGGGCGGGTGTGGGAAGTTCTTGGGCGCCTGGGCACGGTACGAGGAAAAGGCTGCGGTGATCAGTTCCTCGTCCGGGTCGCGGGCGGGCTGGAAATCAGCCATGCGGGCTCACCTCCCCGGATCTGCGGAATTCACCGGTGGCTTCGTACTCGTTGAGGTAGCGCGCCAGCTCGGAGCGTCCCCGGTGCAGCCAGGATTTGACTGTGCCCTCCTTGGCGCCGGTCTGGGCGGCGATGTCGGCGACCGACATGTCACCCAGGTAGTGCAGGACGACCGCGCGGCGCTGCTTCTCGGGCACCTGGCGCAGCGCCTCCACGAGGGCGACGTGGTCGGGGCTCATGCCCGGGTGCGGCTCCGGCGGCTGGGCGCGCTGCAGGAACCGGCGGGCGACGGCGTTGCGGCGGTGGCGACTGGTGGCGAGGTTCCAGGCGACACGGCGGATCCATGCCAGCGGCTCGTCGTAGCCGCCGATGGTGTCCCACCGTTGCCAGGCACGCAGAAACGCCTCCTGGACCAGGTCCTGGGCCTCGCTCGCATCCGAAGTGTACGCATACACTTGGGCAGCGAGCTCCGAGAATCGCGACTCATAGAGCGCGATGAACTCGCTTTCCGATCGCACGCGCACTCCGTCACGTTCGACAACACCTACACGCTCGCCCCCGACTGCGTTGTCGACGGCGACTGGCGCCATTTTTCCTGTCGGCCGGTTACCGCCACGCGCCGGGGGGGCACTGATGTCGAGCGGCATGGTGCCACCGAGCGCCAGCGTGCTCGCCATCGCTTACTCCTCACCAAGTATGGATGTCTATCTGTACGTACACACGCCGCACCGATCCTGCCGGTTGCGAAAGTCGGCGTCCACCGGTCGTGGCGAGCGTCTCGTGAAACTCCTCCCGACCCCGGTGCGTGGTTCGTCCGAAAGCACCGTCAATATGTACTCTCGCGATCAAAGAACGTTCTTCACGCATTGGACTACCTGGATAACTGATGACATATCCGCAGCAGCCTGGTTACGGGCAACAGCCGGGATACGGACAACAACCTCAACAGCCCGGCTACGGGCAGCAGCAACCCGGGTACGGGCAACAGCCGCAACAGCCCGCGTACGGGCAGCCCCAGCAGCCTGGCTACGGCCAGCAGCAGCCGGGGTACTCCTCGCCCGACTACGGGCAGCCGCCCCAGCAGCCGGGAGGCGGCGGGCAGGCGTGGATCACGGTCGACGCGCAGTACTTCGTCCTCAACTTCATCCTCTCCTTCTTCAAGCCGAAGATCTTCATCGACGGCCAGCAGATGCAGGGGACGGAGTGGAAGGCCAACACCTTCCCGGTGGTGCCGGGCACCCACCACGTCAAGGTGGTCACGCCCTATCTGTGGGACTTCGGCGAGGCCGAGACGCAGGTCACCGTCGGACCCGGGCAGAACGTGCCGCTGGAGTACAAGAGCCCGCTGGTCGCGTTCTTCGTGCCGGGCTCGCTCGGCCCGTCGCCGCAGCAGTACAACGGCATGGGACTGATGATCGGCCTGATGGCCGTTCCGCTGGCGCTGTTGGTTCTGGTATGCATCTGCAGCCTCGGCGGGTTCTGGATCTAAGACTTACAGGCAAATATTCCGATTTGTCGCTTTATGCGGGATTCCTTGATCTTCAAGGAATCCCGCATTTTTTGAGGCTTGCCCCGGTCTGGCACGATTGTTCGGGTGAAAATCCTCCTCAAGATCCTCGTAACCGCGGCGACACTGTGGATCACCACCCTGATCTTCGACGACATCGTCATCGACACCGACAGTCCGCTGACCTACGTCGGCACCCTGCTGTTCGTCGCGCTGGTGTTCGGCCTCGTCAACGCGATCGTCAAACCGATCGCCAAGTTCATGCTCAAGGCCAGCTGTCTGTACTACCTGTCGCTGGGCATCCTGGGGCTGGTGCTCAACGCGCTGCTGTTCCTGCTGGTGATCTTCGTGGCCGACCAGTTCGGACTGCCGTTCACCATCGAGGGCGAAGGCTTCCACCGGTTCTGGATCGCGCTGCTGGCGTCGATCGTCATCACCGTGGTCAGCTGGGTACTCAACCTCGTGATACCTGACAAGAACGACAAAAAGAACAGTTGACGTAGGCTTCGAGACGACACGTTAACCGGCGCTTTACCCAAGGTCCGCCGGCTGCTTCCCGGCGGACCTTAGCGTCGGGGTCAATTACGACATTGACCAGGAGTTTGACCGTGACTCGTCCCCGCCGCCAGCTGCCGCTTCTGAACTCCGGCACCCGGCATGCCAACCGCAGCAACATGACCTGCCGCTTCCGGTGCGGCAACGCCTGCGATCATCCGGCACCCAACCGTTCACTCAACACCTACTTCGGCGACCTGTTCGCGTCCCGCCGCAACGTGCTGCGGGCCGGATCGGTCGGTGCCATAGCGATCGGCGCCGGGACCGCAGGCCTGCTGGCGACGGGCAACGCCGCCGCCGACCCCGTCTCCGAGCCCGCCGGTCCGGCCGCGCCGGACCCGCGTCACCACTCCGGCAAGCTCACCTTCGAACCGGTGCCGCCCAACACCGACGACAAGGTGACGGTGCCGTCCGGCTACGAGCACTCCGTCATCATCGAATGGGGGACGCCGATCATCGAGGGCGCGCCCGAGTTCGACATCGACAACCAGACCGCCAAGGCACAGCGCGGCCAGTTCGGTTACAACAACGACTACCTGGGCGTGCTGCCACTGGGCCGCGGCGACCACAAGGCCCTCATGGTCGTCAACCACGAGTACACCGACGAGATCCTGATGTTCCGCGAATACCCGGGCGGCTCGGAGGCCGACCCGGAGCAGATCAAGATCGCGATGGCGGCCCACGGGCTGTCGGTGGTCGAGATCCGTCGCGACCGCGAGACCGGACAGTGGCGCACCATCATGGACGCCAAGGGCCGGTTCAGCGAGTACAACCGCCGCATCCACCTGGACACCAAGTTCAAGTTCACCGGCCCCGCCACCGGCGACGACCTGGTCAAGACCAAGGCCGACCCGCGCGGCACCACCCCGATCGGCACCCAGAACAACTGCTCCGGCGGGCTCACCCCGTGGGGCACGGTGCTGTCGGGCGAGGAGAACTTCAACCAGTACTTCGTCGGCGGCGACGCCGCGCCCGACGAGGCCAAGCCCGCCCTGAAGCGCTACGGCTTCAACCTCGACGTGCACCACGACGAGGAGAACCGCCGCTTCGACCGGGTGCAGGAGCGCTTCGACCTGTCCAAGCACCCCAACGAGGCCAACCGCTTCGGCTGGATCATCGAGATCGACCCGCACAACCCGAACTCCAAGCCCCGCAAGCACACCATGCTGGGCCGGTTCAAGCACGAGGGCGCCAACCCGATCATCGCCAAGAACGGCAAGGTCGTCGTCTACATGGGAGACGACGAACGCTTCGACTACCTGTACAAGTTCGTCTCGGACGAGAAGTACCGCAAGCACGACCGCGAGCACAACCTGCGGCTGCTGGAGCGCGGCACCCTGTACGTGGCCAAGCTGTCCTTCACGTCGGAGGACGAGATCGACGGTTCCGGCAAGCTCCCGTCCGACGGCGCCTTCGACGGCGCGGGCAAGTGGATCAAGCTGGCCCACAACGACGAGTCCTTCGTGGACGGCTTCACCGCGGCCGAGGTCCTGGTGAACACCCGGCTCGCCGCGGACAAGGTCGGCGCCACCAAGATGGACCGTCCCGAGGACGTGGAACCCAACCGGCTCACCGGAAAGATCTACGCCGCCCTCACCAACAACAGCGACCGCGGCAAGGACGGCAAGCCGGGCGCCGACGAGGCCAACCCGCGCAACAAGAACAAGCACGGCCAGATCATCGAGATCACCGAGAACCGCGGCGACAACACGTCCAAGGAGTTCAACTGGACGCTGCCGATCGTGTGCGGCGACCCCAACGACGAATCGACCTTCTTCTCCGGCTTCGACAAGTCGAAGGTCTCGCCGATCTCGTGTCCGGACAATGTGGCCTTCGACTCCTCGGGCAAGAACCTGTGGATCTCCACCGACGGCAACGCCCTCGGCTCCCACGACGGCCTGTTCGCGGTCCCGCTGACCGGCGAGCACAAGGGCTGGCTGCGCCAGTTCCTGTCGGTCCCGGTCGGCGCCGAGACCTGCGGTCCGTTCATCTCCGAGGACAACAAGACCGTGTTCGTCTCGGTGCAGCACCCCGGCGAGGTCGACGGTGCCACTGTGGACAAGCCTGCCTCGGTGTGGCCCAACGGCGACTACGCCAAGCCCGCCGTGGTCTGCGCCTGGCGTCCCGACGGCAAGGACGTCGGTCGCTAGCCGACCTGTTCCCCGCCACAAGGTGGCCCCGCGTTCGCCGCGGGGCCACCTTTCGTTCGCCTGGGCAGCGTGGCGTCCCGGGTTCGGGGCCGTTCCTCCATTAAATTCGTCAGGTTCGGCAACCAATACGGGGAAGAAAGACGACATGCGCGCTGTCCGGCAAAACTCCCGACTCCGCTACCTCACCGCCGCCGTCCTGACGACGGCCGCCGCGGTACTGGCCCCGACGGTCACGGCGACCCCGGCGTCGGCCTCGGAGATCACACCGTTCAAGAAGGTCTACGACAAGGCCTTCTACGGCGACTTCCAGACCGTCGGCAACGGCGTGCTCGACTGCCCGAACGACAGCACCGAATCCGACTGCCGCGACACCCAGGCGGGCAACGGAAACCTCAACAACAACAACTTCGTCATGACCAACGCCGACATGGCCGGACTCGGCGGCTTCAACTCCTCCTCCGCGACCGCCACCATCCCCTCCGGAGCGACCGTCGACTACGCGCGGCTGCACTGGGGCGGCAACAACGGCAAGTACGGCTACGCCAGCGGCACCACCCGGGAGCGCTGCGACTCCTCCGCCAACGTCGTCGCGAAACCCGACGGTTCGGCCAAGTCCACCGAGGTGAAGGTCAAGGTCGACGGCGGCTCGACGACGTCGGTGGCGCCCGAGGTGTTCAACCAGAGCGGGAACTCCGTCAACGGGCCGCACTACTACGGTGCCGAGGCCGACATCACGTCGCTGTTCGGCTCGGCCTCCGGCTCGACCAGCGTGGCCGTCGGCGACGTCTGGGCGCCAACGGGTCTGGGCTGTGTCGGCGGCTGGTCACTGACCATCGTGTACAAGTACACGAACCCGGACCCCGACACCCAGGACATGCACAACTTCTACATCTACAGTGGCCTGGTCGTGCA
Organism: Stackebrandtia nassauensis DSM 44728; assembly: GCF_000024545.1. GTDB lineage: Bacteria > Actinomycetota > Actinomycetes > Mycobacteriales > Micromonosporaceae > Stackebrandtia > Stackebrandtia nassauensis. The sequence goes on along the minus strand of NC_013947.1, from coordinate 577,985 downwards.
GCGGTCCGCCGACGCTCCCACCGACATCGGCATCGACGGCTTCTACGCCACCGACGGCGCCGCCTCGCACGCGAGCGTCACCGCCTACGAGGGCGACCGCAGCACCCAGGGCGACCGGTTCCTCGTCAACGGCAAGAACATCGCCGAGCCCGGCACCAACGCCACGAAGAACTTCTTCAACAGCTCCTCCGACGGCGCCGCGACCCCGGACAATGCCAACAACCTCAACATCGACGCCAAGGACTTCGACCTTCCATCCACAGCGATCCCGCCGGGTTCGACGTCCGCGAAGCTGACCCTGGAGACCAGCGGCGACACCTATGTGGCCCAGCAGGTCGCGTTCGCCGTCCCGGTGCCGGACCTGGAAGTCGCCAAGACCAGTTCACCCGCGACGGTCTACGCCGGTGACACGGTCACCTACACCGTGAAGATCAAGAACATCAGCAACCTCGACTACCCGAACGCCAAGTTCAGCGACGACCTCACCGACGTCCTCGACGACGGCACGGTCGGCACTCCGACCGCCACCACGGGGGACGCCGAGTTCGACTCGCCCAAGATCAAGTGGACCGGCGACGTGGCGGCCGGGAAGACCGAGTCGGTCACCTACAAGGTCAAGGTCAACGACCCGATCTCCGGCGACGGCAAGCTCGTCAACAACGTCGTCGCGCCGGGCTCCCGTCCCACCACTTGCGACTGGCATCTCACCGTCAAGGAATGCAAGACCTCCCAGCCGATCAAGGACTCCAGCGACCGTCCGGACTCCCCCACCGGCAAGCCGAGCGACAGACCCGGTGACAAGCCGGGCGACACGGCGGGCGGCCCGAGCAACCTCTCGATCACGGGCGGCAGCTACACCGTCCCGATCCTGATCGCGCTGGCGCTGATCTCGGCGGGCGTGGCCACACTGTGGTACATGCGCCGCCGCACCCGCAAAGCCGAGGAGTAGAGGTCCCTGAACCACCGAATGGTGGCTCCGCGAGTGTCGCGGGGCCACCATTCGCCGTGTCAGGGCGGTGTCAGCGCCGTGGCGGAGGGGACGGCGATCGTGGACGCGACAGTCGAGCCACGAAAGGACTTTCCGATGAACCAGATGGGTGATGTGCCACGCGGTCTGCCGGTGGAGCGGGACGCGGGGCCGTTCGATCCGCCGAGTGGGCTCACGCGGTTGCGCGAGACGCGGCCGGTCAGTCCGCTGGTGTTCCCCAGCGGGCACGAGGGGTGGGTCGTGACCGGGTACGAGGCGGTGCGGCAGCTCATGGCCGATACGAGGTTCAGTTCGCGGCAGGACATCGGGGTGGTCCACGACCTGATTCCGATGGAAGGGCTGGAGGTTCCGACGGATCCGGGGCCGCAGCAGCCGGGGCTGTTCATCGCGATGGATCCGCCGGACCACGGGCGGATTCGCGGCAAGCTGACGGGGACGTTCACCGTGAAGCGGATGAAGACCCTGGAGGAGGGCATCGTCGCGATCGTGGAGCGGCAGCTGGACCACCTGGCTAGCCTGACGCCGCCGGTGGACCTGGTGGCGGAGTTCGCGTTGCCGGTGCCGTCGCTGGTGATCTGCGAGATGCTCGGGGTCCCGTATGAGGACCGGGAGACCTTCCAGGTCAACACGAACACGTTCCTGAACACGGACGTGACGTTCGAGGAGAAGATGGCGGCGCTGACGGAGCTGACGACCTACCTGGCCGGGTTGGTGACGGGCAAGCGGGCGCAGCCGGACGACGACATCCTGTCGGACCTCGCGCGGGACGAGGACCTCACGATCGAGGAACTGGTCGGCATCGGGTTCCTGCTGTTGCTGGCGGGGCACGAGACGACCGCGAACATGCTGGGACTGGGTACCTTCGCGTTGCTGGAGCACCCGGAGCAGCTGGCGGAGTTGCGCCAGAACCCGGAGCTGATGCCGAATGCGGTCGAGGAGCTCATGCGGTACCTGTCCATCGCCGACAACTTCTACCGATACGCGATCGAGGACATCGAGTTCGGGGGCGAGACCATCCCCGAGGGTTCGACGGTCGTGGTGTCGCTGCTGGCGGCGAACCGGGATCCGAAGAAGTTCGAGAACCCCGACCTCCTCGACATCAACCGCAAGGCTCGCGGACACATGTCCTTCGGGCACGGCGTTCACCAGTGCCTGGGGCAGCAGCTGGCTCGCATCGAGATGCGGGCCGGGTTCAACGGGCTGCTGCGGCGCATTCCGAGCCTGAAGCTGGCGATCCCCGCCGACGAGGTGAAGCTGCGCACGAACATGCGCATCTACGGCGTCCACGAGCTACCGGTGACCTGGACCGAGACGGCCGCGTAGCAGGAGGGCCCGACCGCGCGCGCCCGCCGCGCGCGGTCGGGTTTCGTTAATCGGTGGATCGGCCCGGTGCGGGCTGCGAGGATCCGGGCATGTCGCGAACTTTCGAGGAACTGGTGGCCGAGGCTGAGGCCGTGTCGGTGGCGGGCTGGGACTTCTCCTGGTTGGACGGTCGGGCGACCGAACAGCGGCCCTCGTGGGGATATCAGCGGTTGATGGGCGAGCGGATGGCCTCGGCGTCGGCGGCCCTGGACATTCAGACCGGTGGCGGCGAGGTGCTGGCGGGCGTGGAGACGTTGCCGCCGTTGACGGTGGCGACCGAGTCGTGGCCGCCGAACATCGACAAGGCGACCCGGCTGCTGCATCCGCGTGGGGTGGCGGTCGTGGTGGACGAGGACGAGCCGCCGCTGCCGTTCGGGGCCGAGGCCTTCGATCTGGTGGTGAGCCGGCATCCGGTGTCGACGTGGTGGGAGGAGATCGCGCGGGTGCTGCGGCCGGGCGGGACGTACCTGTCGCAGCAGGTCGGTCCGGCGAGTGTCTTCGAGGTGGTCGAGTTCTTCCTGGGGCCGCAGCCGCCCGAGGTGCGGCGGGGTCGACAGCCCGAGGACGCCCAGGCGCTCGCCGAGGCCGCGGGCCTGGAGGTGGTGGAGCTGCGGTCGGAGTCGCTGCGGACCGAGTTCTTCGACGTCGGGGCGGTGATCTACTTCCTGCGCAAGGTGATCTGGATGGTTCCCGGGTTCACTGTGGAGCAGTATCGGGACCGGCTGCGCGACATGCACGAGCTGATCCAGGCGGAGGGGCCGTTCCTGGCCCACACCACCCGGTTCCTGATCGAGGCGCGCAAGCCCGGCTGAGGCGGCGCGGGACCACTATTGTGGGGCCATGTCGCAACAGCCGTACGACCCCGCCGTGACGGGTGGTTTCACTGTGGCCGACGGCTTCTCGGTGATCCCGCCCAAACGCCCGACGGCGGTGACCCTCGCCAGCGCGATCATGCTGGCGATCGCGGGGTTGAGCGGACTGGGCGCCCTGGTGCTGATCGTCGTCGAGGTCCTCGACAACCCCGATCCCGGCAGCGTCCTGCAGTCGGTGCGGTTCGACCTCGGGCTGTGGCTGTTCCTGCTGGCGGTCGGGGTGGCGCCGTGCGCGCTCCTGGTCCGCAACGGCAGCGACGGTGGCCGACTCGCGACGTTCACGCTGCTGGGAATCGCGACCCTGTCGTGTTTCGGCAACGCCATGCAGACCCTGGTGGAGCTGTCCGGGTCGATCGACGTGGCCATCGTCGCGGTCCCGTTGTGGCTGCTGGCGGCGGCGCTCACCGTGACACCGGTGGTGGCGCTGGCGAGTCCGGCGGCGTCGCGGTGGTTCTGGGAGCAGCGGCGGGAGGTGTCGATCATGGACCCGGCCGTCGCGGTGCCCCGCCCGACGATGTTCACCGTCGGGGTGGCGTTCGTGGCGTTGACCGCGCTGCTCGACATCGCGGCCAAGGCGGCCTATCTGGCGTTGATGTTCAACACCTCCGGGATCGACATCGCCACCTACTATCTGGGCTTCTTCGCCAGCTCGGCGGCGCCACTGATCGCGGTCCTCGTCGCGACCGTCGGCTTGGCCGTCCGCAGCGATCTGGCCCGGGTGCTGGCTTTCGGGGCGTGCGGTTTCTACGTCTACTCCGGACTGCGCAGCCAGATCGGGCTCGTCACCAACCTGGACATGTACGCGATCGACGTGTGGTTCGTCGTGACCTTCGCGTTGGGGTTGCTGGCGGCCGTCAGCTCCACGGTGGCGCTGGTCGCGCTGTACCGGCCGCAGGTGTCGTTGTGGTTGGGGCAGAACAGGTTCGGGGTGGAACCAGCGGGTTCAGCCTCGGGGGATGTCCACCAGTAGCCGGGAGTCGGTGCCCTTGCCGAACACCGGATCACTGCCGCGGACGAGGATCTCGTGGTTGAGGGCGTCGGCGCGGTAGAGCCGCAGCGAGTTCGGTGCCGTCAGTTCGTCGACGCCGAACTCGCGCAGTTCGGGGAATCGTCCGCTGTAGAGGGCCGAGGCGTCGGCGAGTTCGGCTTCGGGGACGAGGGTGGCCTCGGCGTCCATGAACACCGCTTCGGCGCCGCCGATGCGGACACTGGAGTCGAAGACGACGATGCGGACCCGGGAGCGGGCGGCGATGTTGCGGGAGTGGACCGAGTCGGGGTTGGACACCCAGTAGAAGCGGTGGTAGCCGTCGGGAGTGAAGTAGACGGGGGTTGTCCAGGGGTTGCCGTCGTCGAGGACGCTGCCGAGGGTGAGGTACTTGTTGGAGTCGATGACGTGCTTGGCGGTTTCGACGGGTTCCATGACAGTGACGGTAGTCGAGGACGGGCCCGCTCGACCGGGGTCATTCGGACGGGCGCAGCAGGCCGGTCTCGTAGGCGACGATGACGGCGTGGACGCGGTCGCGCAGCCGCAGTTTCGTCATCACGGACCTGAGGTGGCTCTTGACGGTTTCGTAGCCGATGCCGAGTTCGGTGGCGATCTCGTTGTTGGACAGGCCCCGGCCGGTCAGTGACAGGACGTCGCGTTCGCGGGCCGTGAGGGCTTTGAGTCGCGGGGGTGTGGCCAGGGGTTCCGGCAGCAGCGGGGCGAAGGTCGACACCAGTCGTGAAGTGGCCCAAGGGGAGAGCACCGCGTTGCCGGAGGCGACGGTGTGGACGGCGGCGATCAGGGTGGCGGCGTGGGAGTCCTTGAGGAGGAAGCCGCTGGCTCCGGCTCGCAGGCCCGCGTACACGTAGGCGTCGACGTCGAAGGTGGTCAGGAGGATGACCTTCGACTGTGGGCGTTCGCGGGTCAGTCGGGCGGTGGCCTCGACGCCGTCCACATCGGGCATGCGGACGTCCATGATGACGATGTCGGGGTCGCTGTCGCGGGCCAGTGCGGGGACTTCGGAGCCGTCGGCGGCTTGTCCGACCACGGTGAACTCGGGTTCGGCGTCGAGGAGTCCGGCGAGGGCCTCGCGGACGAGCGTCTGGTCGTCGACGACCAGGAGGCGCAGCGGTTCGTCCATCATGGTCCTGAGGTGAGCGGGATGCTGGCGAGGACTTCGAAGCCGCCGCTGTCGCGTGGTCCCGCGAGTAGTTGGCCGCCTTGGGCTTCGACACGTTCGCGCAGGCCGGTGAGGCCGAAACCCGTGCGGGTCGTGGCTTCGGCGGCGGGGCCGGAGTCGGCGACGCGGATGGTCAGCAGTTCGGGTGGGCCGCTGATCTCGACGCGGGCGGTCGGGGCGCCAGAGTGCTTGCGGACGTTGGTGAGCGCTTCCTGGACGACGCGGTAGGCGGCGAGGCCGATGGCGGGTGGCACGGCCGCGGGCGCGGTGGTGTGCAGGTCGACGATGAGGCCGTCCCGGAGGGCTTCGGCGATCAGTTGCGGGAGTTCGTCGATGCCGGGCTGGTCGGCGGTGGGGTGGTCGGTGCCCTGGCGTAGGTAGGCGATGAGCCGGCGGGTTTCGGCCAGGGCGGTGCGGGCGGTGTCGGCGACGACGGCGAAGTGGTTCGCGGCGGGCGGGATCGAGGACGTCACGGCATCGGCGGACGCGGGGTCCGCTGGAGTCGGCGTCGGCTCGGATGCGCCAGCGTGTGCGGCGGCGTCGTGCTGGAGACGGCGGGTCGCGGCGTCGGCTTGCAGCGCGATCGCGGTGAGGTGATGGCCGACGACGTCGTGCAGGTCGCGCGACAGGCGCAGGCGCTCCTCCAACGCGGCCCGGCGTTGGCGGGCGGCGCGGTCGTGGGCGTGCCAGCGGCGGCGCGCGTGGGCGGCGTCCCCGGCGATGGCGCCGACGGCGGCCAGCAGCGCCACGACCACCCAGGTGCCGTCGGCCAGGAAGACGGGGGCGACCACGGCTGTCGCGGTGGCGAGTCCGGTCGCGCAGACGAGCCAGCTGACGGCCGCGACCGGGCGGCCGTGTCTGCTGGTGGCGGCGTAGATGACCACGGGCAGCACCAGGGCGCCCGCCATCGTCCATGACGGACGGAAGAACCAGACGGCCAGATCGGAGGCCACCACTATCGAGCAGACCGCGAGCGGTCGCCGGTAGAGCAGCGCCAGGGGCAGCGAACCGGCGAGGGCCAGCGCGTAGTCGATCCAGGGTTGGGCGCCGGGCGGTTCGAAGTGGCTGACGTGGGCGAGGGCGGCGACGGTGGTGGCCACGGCGAGGATCGCGCTGGCGGCGATCGCGGCTCGGCGCGACGGCCGCCAGGACCACGGCAGACCGGCAATCCTGGTGCTCACGAGCTCACGGTACGGGTGGTTTCGGCGGTCGTCCTCCCCTTCGGTGATGAGGCGCCGCCTCCTACCGCAGGGGTAGCTCCCCTTACGGAAGGAGGGTGTGGATCGTCCACCGGGGGCGGGAAACCGGGCTGTGACGGCCATAGCGTCGCGTCCATGACCGAACCGAAGCACCACCGCGCCCAGACGCTCGTGATCGTGGTCGCGGCACTTGTCGCCGCCAGTGTGGCCATCGTGTTGGCGTCGCTGGGCGGCACGCGGGACCTCTACGTGTCGACGTCCGGCGACGACTCCTGGGACGGCAGCCTGGAGCGGCCGTTCGCGTCCCTGAAGCGCGCCCAGAAGGAGGTTCGCGCGTTGACCGACTCGATGGGCGCCGACATCACCGTCCACGTCCGGGGCGGAACCTACCGGCTGTCACAGCCGCTGAAGTTCAACGGGGAGGCCGATTCCGGTCGCAACGGGCATCGAGTGGTCTACCAGGCCTACGGCTACGGGACGTCCGAACCTGAGCGGGTCACGATCAGCGGTGGCCACAAGGTCAGCGGCTGGAACACCGACGACGGCGTGTGGAGCGCGAAGGTCGGCGACCTGCGGACCCGGCAGCTGTACGTCGACGGCGATCGCGCGCCCCGGGCCGGGCTCGGCGGCGGGATTCCCGGTGACGCTATAGCCACCAAAACCGGTTACACCACCGACAGCACCGCGCCACAGTCCTGGAAGGACCCGGAGAACATCGAGTTCGTGTACACGCTGGCGCTGTACACCGATCGCCGTTGCGGCGTCAAGGATGTCACCGGCGATGAGTCCGGTTCGACGATCACCATGGACTCCGAGTGCTGGGGGCTGATGCTGGCCGAGGCCGACGACCCGGTGCTCGGCGAGAAGGGCGAACTGCCCTCCGAACCGACCGACATCGTCAACTCGCGAAGCTTCCTCGACAAGGCGGGTTCGTGGTTCCTCGACCGCACCGGTTCCGGGGAACACACGCTGTTCTATAAGCCGCTGCCGGGACAGGAACCGGGGAGCACCGAGGTCGTCGCGCCGCGATTGGAGACCCTTGTAGATGGTTCAGGCGGGTCCGGGAAGCGGCTGCACGACGTCGATCTCAACGGCTTCACCTTCGCCGAGGCCACCTGGCTGGCTCCGGACGAACCGAGCGGGTTCGTCAGTTCGTGGAGTTCCTATTCGCTGCCCGGCGAGCAGGCCCGCCGTACCGTCCCCGGCAATGTGAGGTTCCGCGACAGTGATCGGATTGGCTTGCGCGGCAACACTTTCACTCGGCTCGGCGGCCAGGGTCTTGAGATCTCGTCCAGCAGTTCCGGTTTCGTGGTGGCGGGCAACGAGTTCACCGACATCTCCGACGGCGGCATCGTCATGGGGCTGCTGCCGCCCGACACGGCCGGGGAACATCGCGACAACCGGATCGCCGACAACTGGGTGCACGACATCGGGGTGGAGAACCGAGCCGCCTCGGGGATCTGGCTCATGGGCACCAAGGACGCCACCATTGAGCACAACCAGGTCAACGACGTCCCGCACATGGGCATCCTCGCCGGACGCGACCCGGACGTGCCCGCCGCGACCAGCGGCACCCGGATCCTCGGCAACCTGGTGATCGACGCGATGCAGCGGATCGGGGACGGTGGCGGCATCTACCTGCGCGGCAGCCAGGGTGACTCCTATGCCGACGGTGCGCTGGTGAAGGGCAATGTGGTCACCAACGCGCGCACCGACACCGGGGGTTTCTTCAACATCGGGATCTACACCGACGATGGCTCGAAGTGGGTCACGGTGGCGGACAACGCCACCTACGACAACCTGGCGGCGATCGGCGGTTGCGACGAGTCGCCGCGGCGTCCGGTGGACCGGATCCGCTTCACCGGGAACTTCTGGGACGACGCGGTTCCCGAGGGCATCGACCGGATGGACTTCCCGGGTGCGTGGCCGTGCGGGCAGCCGCACCACGTCTCCTTCGCGGGCAACACCACGCTGTCACAGACCGCCCCGGCGCGGGCGTGTCGGTCCAATCTGGATTGCGTCACGATACTCAAGCGAGCTGGCCTTTCGGACGAATACCGGGAACTGTTGCGGGACAAGTGATCTTGTGGATCGCATACACCGGTTTAGTATGTGACTCATATCACTATGCATGTGAAATCTGCAGATACAGGGCGTTGACATGGCAAAGTGTGATCCATTGTGGGTTTAGTCCGTTTTAGCCTGGTTGCCGTTTGTGCCAACCCCCTGGTAGAGATTCGGTATGGGTACCCCCGTATACCCGCAGACGTTGTTGGACGCACTTCGGCGCGAGCCCGAGAGTCCGGCCTTCGAGCACGGCGCGCGTGTGGTGGCGCGCGGCGAACTGCTCGACGTCATCGCGGGCTATGTCGCGGGGCTGCGTGCCGCCGGAGTGGGGCCGGGCAAGGGCGTGGCCATCGCTACGGCCACAACGGCCGAGGGCTTCGCGGCCCAGATCGCTGCCCACGTGGTGGGCAGCCGGGTCGTCGGCGTGCTTCCCGACCTGCCGTCCGGACACTTGAGACACATCTTCGACGACGTCGAGTACCTGCTCGTGGACGCCGAGACCGGCACGCCCGACCTGCTGGGCGCCGCCAAGGGCTGTCAGGTGCTGACCGTCGGAGCGGATCTGGCCGGCGACGGCGGTTCGCTGGTGCCGCAGGGCCGACGCGAGACCATCGCCTACATCACCTTCACCAGCGGCAGCACCGGCTCGCCGAGGGGGATCGCGTTCACCTACGCCGCCATGTCCGGTAACTGGTCGCTGCAACCGGAAGTCTGGGGGTCGCGCACCGAGGAACTGGCCGAGACCCACAACCGGTTCCTGCTGTACGGCTCGCTGTCGAGCGCGATCGTCTTCGAGCAGCTGGGACTGACGCTGCTGTCCGGCGGCACCGCCGTGATCCCCGAGGGACCGGTCGAGTTCCCGGACGTGATCGAACGGCTGGGCATCACCATGTGCCTGCTGAGCGTCCCGCGTTACCACCGGGTCCTGGACGCGCTGCGGGACAAGGAGGTCGACATCTCCAGCCTCCGCTGCGCGATCGTGGCGGGTTCGCCGGTGTCGCCGCGTCGGCTGGCCGAGGGCTTCGAGCGGCTGGGTCCGGTGCTGCGGCAGACCTACGGGCAGACCGAGGACGGCACCCTGACGATGCTGACGAAGGACGACGTCGACCAGTGGCCGGAGGCACTGTCCTCAGTGGGCCGCGTGTGGGAGAACGTGCAATTGGAGATCCGGGACGCCGTGGGCCGAGCGGTGCCGCCGGGCCGGTCCGGGGAGGTGTGGGTGCGCACTCCCGGTCAGCTGTGCGGGTACTGGGACGACGAGGAGGAGACCGTCGAGGTACTGCGCGACGGCTGGGTGCGGACCCGGGACCTGGGTTACCTCAGCGGCGACGGCTTCGTGTTCCTCACCGGACGCTCCCGCGACATCATCATCGTCAACGCGGTGCTGCACTACGCCGGTCCGATCGAACGGGCGCTCATGGAGCACCCGGACGTGGACCAGGCCTTCGTGGTCGGCACCCCGGACGAGGACGCCGGGGAGGCGATCCACGCGATCATCCTGCCGGTCAAGGAGAGTCATCCCGAACCGCAGGAGTTGCGGGAACTGGTCACCCGGGAACTGGGTGCCTCCGCCGCGCCCGGCCACCTGCACTTCGTCACCGAGATCCCGGTCGCCCCGGGCGGCAAGCCCGACAAACGGGCACTGCTGGCCCGGGTCCTGGGCTAGAAACGCGAAGACGGCCCCACCGGAGGGGTTCCGGTGGGGCCGTTGGGTGTGAGGGTGGTTCAGCAGCCGAGTTTGTCCAGGACGAAGTCGGCCAGGTTGAGTTGTCCCTGTTTCACCGTCACCGATCGGGCTTCGGCACTCCATCCGTCCTTGTGGACGATGATGGTGTACTTGCCCTTGGTGAACCAGTACTGGTACCGGCCGTCGGCCCCGGTGTACAGGTCGAACCGCTTACCGGCGGCGTTCTTGACCTGCACCTGGGCTTCGGGGATCATCACGGCGGTACCGTCGCACTTGGTGCCGCTGACGGTGCCCAGCAGTTTGCCCATATTGGCCTTGGGGGCCACGGACATGGTGACCGGTATCGGATCCACCCGGAACGGGGTGTCGGAGCCGAAGCGCAGTTCGGCGGTGTAGGTTCCCGGTTGCTCGACACCGTCGGCGACCGTGGCGGACAGCGTGACGTCGACGGTCGTCGACTTCCCGGGGTCCAGGGTCACCGAGGTCTTCGACGGCTTCAGCCACGAGATGTCGGCGGTACCGTCTCCGCAGTCGTCGAATCCGCTCAACAGTTCGGCGTCGTTGACGGGCTGACGGTTCGCGTCACTGCCGCCGATCCGGGCGAAGCCGCAGGCTCCGGCCGCACGGAAGCGGGTCTGCGAGGAGTTGGGCAGCGTGACCCACTCGTCGGCCGTCAGGTCGTAACCGAAGCTGGCGTTGGTGACCGAGGTGCCGCCGGTGATGCCGGAGTTGACGACCAGCATGCCGTTGGCGACGTCGTAGGCGCTGCCCCACAGGTCGATGGGCAGCGACGCCGCTTCGGACCATTCGTCGTCCCCTGGCTTGAGGACGGACACGCCGCGCAGTCCGCTGCCCTCGGCGCCGGCGCCGCCCGCGCACACGAGGGTGTCGCCGATGCCGCCGCAGGACGCCCAGGCGAGGTCGACCGGGTAGTAGGCCTCGTTCGCCCAGGAGTCACCAGACGGGTCGTAGACCTGGGTCTGAGCGGACTTGTCGCACACGTCGTTGCGACAGCCGCCCACTATGTACAGCTTTCCGTCCACAACGGCCTGTCCGGGGGCGGAGACACCGGTGGGACCGTTGGCGCCCTGCGACCAGGAGTCACCGGCGGGGTCGTACTTGAACAGTTTCGTCGAGGTACTGCCGTCGGGGTTCCAGCCGCCGTACACGTACAGGGTGCCGTCGATGAACGCCGCCGCCGGTTTCTGCAACGGTGTCGGCAGTGGCGCGATCGGTGACCAGCCGCCGTCGACGAGGTCGTACTTGAAGCTTGCGGTGGTGGTCTCGTTGCCGTCGAAGCCACCGACCACATAGATCGCGTCCTCGCCACGGGCCGCCGCGTTGGAGGAGATCGTCGTCGGGTACTCCGGCAACGCTCCCCACTCGGCATCGTCCGGGACCTCCGCCGCGGTGACGGCGCCCGACTTGGTGTCGGCCTTGGTCTCCATGCCCTGTGAGGCTTCGCCCTGCACCGGTTTCACCAGCCGCGCGGCACCGTCGTCGGCCGACATCGGGTCGAAACCGCCCTCGGCCTCCTTGATGTCGAGAGTGGCCTTGGCGTCACCGGTGTTGGTGACCTTCAGCTGTTCGGTCCAGCTGCCGCCCAGGGTGACATTGGTGTCGATCTCGCCGGGTTCCACCGCGAAGTGCCCGGCGCCGAGTTTGAAGTCGGCTCGCACCACCGCGTCCTTCTTGACGTCGACCTTCCTGGCGACCTCGGCGTACTTGCTCTTGGACGCCACCAGGTCGTGGTTGGTGGTGGTCGTGGTGAACAGCGCGTAGAAGCCGTCGCCCAGGGCCGGATCGCCCGGGGTGGCGCCCGTCGTCGCCGATTCGCCGCTGACCGAGTCACGGACCTTCGCGCCGTCCAGGGCCTTGCCGGAGGTGTCGGTCACCTGACCGACGACCCGGCCGCCCTGGACGAGTTCGCAGGCGCCGTCGCCGACCTGGATGTCGTCCAGCTGCCACCACCAGGCGTACTCGCCGCGGTAGTGGAACCGCAGTCGCGTCTCGGAGGCGGCCAGTTCGGCGGCCGACAGTGTCGGCACCAGCGGTATCTCGACCTGCGTGTTGCGCACCGAGACCCCGGAGGAGTCCCAGATGGTCGACCAGGTGTCGTCGGGGCCGGAGACCTCGACGCGCGCGATGTCGTCGCTGATGCTGCGGTAGTCGGTCTTGAACCGGAGCACCGGACTGTCCAGCGAGGACAGATCCAGTTTCGGACTGATCAGGTAGGTGTCGACGAAGGTGCCGCGACCCGGGAGGTCGCTGTCTCCGATGGCGAAACCGCCCTCGCCGCCGGTCAGGTTGCCCCGGCCGCCGGGATCGTCGAAGGCCCACGGCAGCGCGCCGCCGTTGTTGACGACCTCCCAGCCGGACGGGGTGCCGCCGTTGAACGACTCCGACAGTTGCAGGTCGTCGAACTTCGGCGTGTAGCCCGACGCGGTGCAGTCGGGGGTGGTGGACAACGCGAACTCCACCTCGGTGTTGCCGTCCACCTCGACGGCCTCGGTGCGGGGCTCGTAGCCCGGGTACTCGGCGGTCGCGGTGAGGGCGTAGCCGCCCTCGGGGACCTCGATCTCGAACTCGCCGGTCACCGGGTCGGTGTAGACCGGATCGGCGAAGCCCTCGATCGTGATGGCCGAGTACACCGGCCAGCCGTGGCCGCCGCCGTCGGTCACCTTGCCGGACAGGGTGGCCCGGGGTGCGCGCGGCAGCGCGAAGTCGACCCTGGTCTCACTGTCCCTGGTGATCTTCACGTTGCTGGTCTGGGTCTTGTAGCCGAAGGCTGTGGCCCGCAGCTGGTAGTCGCCCACCGGCAGCCGCAGCGTGTACCCGCCCTTGGCGTCGGTGACGGTGGAGCCGTCGCCGCTGGCGCTGATCTTGGCTCCCGGTACGGGTTTCCCGGACTTGGCGTCGGTGACCACTCCGGACACGACGCCGCTGGCGCCGTCGGAGCAGTTGTCGAACCGGAACGAGCCGATCCGGGTGCTCCAGGTCGCCGCGCCGGTCTCGGGAACGTATTCGCTGGTGTACCAGAAGGTGCACCCGTCGGTCGGGTCCACCGACATGGACGAGTAGTCGCCCCAGCGGTTGAACCCGGTCTGGGAACCGGTTCCCTCGGTCATGACGGCCTCGCCCTGCGACAGCTGGCCGAGCGGGTCGTCGGCGAGCCGTCCGGCGTAACCGATGGACGGGTACCGGTTGGTGTTCGAGATGGTGTATCCCATGGCGATGTTGCCCGAGACGTCCATGCCGATGCTGCCCATCCAGCGGTGATCCGCGTCGGGGGCGAAGGTGCTCTGCTGGTGGATCTTCCAGTCGCCGCCGGTGTTGCGCAGTTCGTACCAGCGCACCCCGGCGTGGTCGGCGCCGTTCGCGTCGACCGACTGGTTCAGCACGATCGACTGGTGGTCGTCGAAGTTGCGATACCCGGCCCGGTACATCAGCCGGTCGGAGATCGCGTCGAGTCCGACGTCGGTTCCCTGTTGTGGCACGCAATCTCGTTCGTACTGACACAGGTCGGAGTCGAAGGGCTCGGTGACGAGGTTCTGGTCCGGCTCCAGGGCGTTGCCGAAGCTGGAGTTGCCCGGGACGTTCCAGTCGGTCTTGAAGTTCCACACGTGCAGGGTGTCCTGTGTGACGGTGCCCCAGGCGTCGTCGTTCATCGCGGTGAACGGGTTCGGCGCGCCGTCCGGTGGGGACAGTCCCTCGGCGTCGGCGGGCAGCAGACCGCCGAATCGCTGGTCGAGGTGGAAGTAGATCTGGTTCGCCGGTGCCCCGGCGAGCATCCGTTCCCGTTCGTAGACGAGGGCTCCGGCACCCAGGAACTCGAAGGTCTGGTTGTCGAACTCGTTGGCGGTCATGTAGTAGCCGTCGGGCCAGATGCCGAACTTCGGGTAGTCGTTGATCGCGTCGGCCGGGTACTCGAAGTCGTAGCGGTGCCACGCGCCCAGCGGGTCTCCGGTGGCCGAGACCGCGATGCACTGGTGGTTGACGCCGCTGTCGGTGAAGATCGCGAACTGGCTGGCCATCCAGCGGTCGGCCTGCTCGTCGTACAGCACGATCGCGTCACCGTCGTTGTGGGACTCGCATTCGCCGCCGAAGCCCTGGAACAGGGTGTTGTTGGGGGCGGGCCCGTACAGCAGGTCGCCCTGCTTGTTCCAGATCGCGAAGGAGATGTTGATGTACTGCATGTAGTGGTCGGGGCCGACATCCCCGTTGGTGTCGGGAGGGGCGCCCCCGAAGGTGTTTCCGACACCTTCGAAGTCGTTGAGGATGCCGGGCATGTTCGCCGCCGCGTCGTTCTGGACGGCGGCGCTGCCGGTCTCGGCTGTCTTGTCTACGGTGGATTTTCCGAGGCTTCCCAGTGGATGGTCCTGCTGGACTGTCGCCGCCTCGGGGACCCCCTTGGGATCCATGTCCCGCAGTGGTGTGGAGGTGTCGAAGGCGGCGGCGGGCTTGACGATCGGTTCGCCGGGTTCGGCGGACGGGTCGGCCGCCGAGGCGGACAGGGTGGCGGCGACGATCGCAAGTCCCGCAAGGGATGCCAGCGATCGTCTGATAAATCGGGATCCGGGCATGAGATCCGACCTTTCGAATCCGTATTGTGTTGTCGGAGTGTCCACTTGAGTTAGCCGGGAATCACTGCAAGTGAGTTACGAGTTTTACCCACCGTTCGGTCGCCACGGCAGGGCTGTTAGACCCCATTGGAATACCGGGAAAGCTGAAACCCTTATCCCCCAAGGGTTCCAGAGGGCCGTGTGCGCCCGAAAAGATGAATGCGCGATTGATCGCGAAAGACGCCCTCGCGAGTCACGAATGAATACTGGTTGAGTATTTACATCCATGAATAGGGCTCCTCGTTTTCCGAGAAGAAACGAGGAGCCCTATTCGAGAGAACTCTTCAGGAGTGAGATTCGGTTTATGCCGATTCAGTGCGATCACGCGATTACGCTTTCGCCCTTTCAGGATATTGACAGATCTCGAAACCACGAAGAGTCGTTGTTCCCTAGGTCGCGGCACCGTGCGCATGAATACGTGAGTTTCGGGCCAGAATATTCAGAGCCCTTGGGGCCCAACGGATCTGATCTTGGCGGACCTTGGACTCTAAATAAGTGATTCCCGAGTATGGCCAGCCTCGGCAGGAATTAGGTTGAGCGGGGCGGCAATTGCCAATCTTGACCGTCACTTACCCTTACCGTTAGGATTGGGATCGGTAGTCTTCTGGCAATATCCCTCGGTTGGCGAACACCGCGTCCAGACCTCGCGTGGTGAGTCTGGAATGCTTGAAGATAGGTGGTGTTACTGTGATTGAAATACTGTATGGACATGAAAATACATTGTGGAGTGAATCTCTGGCTTCGGTGCTGTCGCGGGAATCGGACATCAAGGTAGTCGGAGAGGCCAATCGCCCGGACGAGATCCTCGGGCTGGCAATGGATTCTCCCCCCGACGTCGTGGTGCTCGCCCTGTATTTAACAGAGGTGAGCGTTGTGGGCGAACTCTGCCACAAGCTCAGCGAAGGCCCAGGTCAGCACCGGGTGCTGGTCCTGCACGAACGTGACATGCCCCTGGCCCCGTTCGCCGAGGCGTTCCGGTCCTCACCGAAGGTGAGCTTCATGGGGACCTGCGCCTCCGCGGCACAGTTCCTGGAGAGCGTCAGGCAGATCGCCTGCGGACATCTCGTGATGGATTCGGATGTCGCCCTGGGACTCCTGCGGGCCAACCATTCTCCATTGACGGCACGGGAACGGGAAGTACTCAGCATCACCCACGGCGGGGCGACGCCCAAGGAGATCGCCTCCAAGCTCCAGCTCAGCGTGGGAACCGTCCGCAACTACCTGGCCAACGCCTGCGCCAAACTCGGTGCCCGCAACCGGATCGAGGCGATCCGGGTCGCGCAGAGCGCCGGCTGGATCTAGCCGTTCCAGTACCCGACCAGATCGCGGTACAACGGCGACCTGGACAACAGTTCAGTGTGGGTGCCGATGCTGGACCGGGGACCGTCCATGACCATGATCCGCTTGGCGCGCAACGCCGAGCTGATCCGGTGCGCGATGACGACGAGGCTGCCGCCCCGGGCGGCGAAGGCCAGTTCGGCGCGCTCCTCGGCGGCCGGGTCCAGGTGGCAGGTCGCCTCGTCCAGGAACACCAGCGGTGCCGGTGACAGGTAGGCGCGCGCCAGTGCGATCAACTGGCGCTGGCCGTCGGTCAGCTGCGCCGGGGACACCTCGGCGGTCGGGCCGCCCAGTTCGGACACGAGCTTGGCGGCACCGACCACGTCGAGGGCTTCGTCGATGAGATCGCCTGGGGCGTAAGGGTTCAGGTAGGTGAGGTTGTCGGCGACGGTTCCCGAGAAGACGTAGGCCTGCTGGGGAATGAGGACGCGCAGTTCGGCGAGTTCCCGGGGCGGCAGCCCGGCCACGGGCTGCCCGCCGATGGTCACCTCGCCGGTGTCGGGCGGCAGCAGTCCACACAGCAGGCAGGCCAGTGTGGACTTGCCGATGCCGCTCTGTCCGACGATCGCCAGGTGCTCCCCCGGTTGGATGTCGAGGTCGAGGCCGTCGACGACGCGTTCGGAGCGCGGTCCGTAGCGAAAGCTCAGGTCGCGGGCCCGCAGTCGCGACGTGTCCGCGACCGGACGGTCCGGACGGGGTTCCTCGGACTCGGGAAGTGTTGTGGCGGTGGGGAACTCGCCACCGGCGTCGAGAATGCGGCGCAGCGTGACGATGAACCGCAGCCCGCTGTCGCCGGTGCCGGTGATGAACTGGTTGAGGGCGGGCTGGAGCCCGAACAGGATGTAGGTCAGACCGCCCATGATGGTCCCGGCGCTGGCGCCGCCCGCGACCAGCCAGGGACCGGCGAACAGCAACAGCGCCAACGGAAGCCAGGCGCCGACGACGAAGCAGCCGGTGCGCAGCACGGCCAGCCGGGCCAACGCGAGTTCGGCCTTCGCCTGCGCGGTGGCGCGGTCGGCGACCATGCCCGCGGCGTGGTCCTCGGTTCCGGTGGCCACGATGTCCCGGGCTCCACCCAGGACGGTCCCGGCCTCGCTGGCGAGCCGTTCGTCGGCGGCCACGGCGGTGCGATAGCGTCCGGCGGCGATGCCGATCGTGGCCGCGAACAGCCCCAGTCCCAACAGGAACGGCGGCACGATCACGGCGGCGACCAACGGCGACAACGACAACAGCCCGGCCGCGACCCCCACGACGGTGACGGCGAAGCCCCGGGTGAGCAGGATCAGGCCCGCGTAGGTGTCGCGCACGATCTCCAGCTGCCGGGTCAGCCGGGCGACCGCCCCGTCCTCGCGGCGGCCCGCCGTGGCGTTCGTCAACGCCCCGGCGACGATGTGGCGCGCCAGCGTGTCCCGGAACGGCTCCACCAGCGCCCCCAGGTAGCGGAAGACGCCCCGGCTGCCGAGTCCGCCCAGCAGGCTCGCGGCGAACAGCGCGCCCAGCCAGGCCAGGCCGCGCCACAGGTCCCCGGCCAGGAAACCGGAGTCGATCGCTTGCGCCACAACGTAACCCGACACGGCCGTCGGCAGCACCTCCGGGACCGACCACACCAGCAGACCCGCCAACGGGCGCCGCCACAGCGCCCGCAGTCCGACCCCGAGTTCCCGTTTCACGTGGCGTCCTCCCGAAGTCTCACCCGAATACCTCCCGGTACCGGGGAACGGCCCACAGTTCGGCGTGGGGTCCGACGGCCTTGACCCGACCTGCCTCCAACCACACGACGAGGTCGGCGCGGGCGGCGGTGGAGGCGCGGTAGGTCACGATGAGTCGGGTTCGGTTGTCGCCGTTGAACAGGGCGTGTCCGATCCGAAGCTCGGTGACGGTGTCCAGACTGGAGGTAGCGTCGTCGAGGACGAGCAGCCGACCGGCCCGCCAGGCGCGAGCCAGGCCGAGGCGTTGCCGTTCGCCGCCGGACATCGGGACCTCGTCCAGGGGTGTCTCATAGCCCAACGGCAGTTTCGCGATGAAGTCGTGGCAGTGGGTCGCCGTGGCGGCGTCGCGGATGTCGTCCTGGGAACTGTTGGGGCCCAGCGCTTCGGCGACGGTGGCGCCGACCAGGACGGGTTGGGCGGGCGCGTAGCCGACGGCCTCGCGCAGTCGCCGCCGGGACAGGCGGTAAAGCGGCACACCGTCCAAAAGCACCTGACCACAGTCGGGGTCGCGCAGCCGGGCGGCGAGTTCGGCCAGCACCGACTTGGTGTCGTCGCCGACGACGGCGACCGCGCTGCCCGCGGGCAGTCGCAGGTTCACGTCGGTCAGAAGGGATGCGGGAGTGTCGGCATCGTCGGCCTCGTCGTCGGTCTCGGGTGCGGGAGCCGACACGCTGACGCCCCGGAACTCCAGTTCGCCGCCGCCGTCGGGCAGCTCGTCGCCGCCGTGGCCGACCGGGTCCAGCCGCAGCAGTTCCAGGACCCTTTTGCCGCCCGCCATCGAGCGGGCCAGTGCCGCGAAGACGCTCGTCAGTCCGCCCAGGCCCGCGCCGATCACCGCGTACTGGGCGGCCGCGAACAGCTCGCCCGGGGTCAGTCGCCGCTGCCACAGGCCCAGGCCGCCGACGGCCAGCACGCTGATGAGCACCAGCGGTCCCGCCACCGCTCCCTGGGCGCTGGCCGAGGCCAGCACCCGCCAGGTGCGCCGTCCATGCTCGGACAGCTGCGGCAGATCGGTCAACACCCGGTTGGCCTCGCGACGCGCCGACCCCGCGGCGGCGATCGTACGCGCTCCCGCCGTTGCCTCAGTCAGGCGCGCCGCGAGACGTCCTTGTACCCGTTGGTAGTCGGCGGTCACGGACGCGGTCCGGGAAGTGAAGACCCGCAACACGATCGCGACCAGCGCGACGCCCCCCAGAAAGGCCACCGCCAGCCATATGTCCATCATGGCCAGAAGGACCAGGCTTCCCGCCGCCGGGACGACCGCCGAGACGCCTGAGACGACACCGGGACCGGTCCGCGCCGCGTCGACGCTGTTGGCCGAGACGCGCGTGACCAGGTCTCCGGTGTCGAATCGGCGCGGCGGACGGGCGCCGAGGGCCAGCACGTGACGCACCACAGTGCCGCGCAGCCAGGCCGCGGTACCGGCGAGACTTGCCGAGGACGCATAAGAATCGGTCAAGTCGCTCAGTACGCCCGCGGCGATGATTCCCATCGCCAACCACATCCACCCGCCGCCGTCGGCACCGGCGACGATCGAGTCGACGGCATGCCCGAGCACTGTTGGTAGCGACAGGGTGCTCGCCGTTCCTATGAGGGCGGATGCGCCGATCAGGGGAAGCCACGCCCCCGGACGCCGGGCTATGTCACCGAGCTTCCGGGGGCGCTCTTCGTCGCGAATGAACGTCATGAGTTCTCGCGAGCCGTGGCCCCCGGACGGCCGGGGAGGGTATGACCGAGGGCCACGACTGGCGGGCCTAGTGGCAGATGAGGACGCTGAGGCCGCTGGTGCCGCCGCACAGGGTCGCGCTCAGGTTGCTCGGGCAGCTGTGGCCGCTGCCGCTGCTGCCGCCTCGGGTGGCGGACAGGTCAGCGGGGGACTCGAGGCCCTGCAGGTCGAGAAGTGCCATGTGAGTAGTCCTTCCAAAAAGGATTTTCTTGTGTATCACTCGCGGCGGGCGCCGCGGGTGTCTTTGAGGGTCAGCAGCGGAGCGTGGACAGGTTGGTCGTGCAGGACGGCGCCAAGAGCCAGCAGGACTCCGGCGCCGCCGGTTGCCAGGTCCATCGAGAGCCGCAGCAAACCGTTTCCGGGGAAAGCGACGCCGTCCGCGTAGGGAAGGGCGTGCCAGGACAATGCGCGCACCTGACGGCGCACGGAACTCTCCGACAACGGGTCGGCGAGGGTTTCGGCGAGGTACAACAGGATCCCGGCGCGGCCGTCGTACAGGCCGGGCAGGATGTACATGGGGGACTGTGCGGCGAGGTCGATGTCCTCGGCCGCCTGGGCCAGTTCCTCGTCGTGCCGGACCCGCAGGTACTGGCGCAGCACCAGCCCGATCCCGACGCTTCCGGCCTCCAGGTACGGCATCGAGCGCCAGCGTTCGTTGACCTCCAGCGCGCCGGTCTTGCTGGTGACACAGCGTTTCAGGTCGCGTCGCAGCGCCGTCTCGGCGCGGTCCAGGAAACCGGGGTCGCCGGTCTCGGCGTAGGCGCGCAGCATCAGCAGCGCCCGGCCGGAGTCGCCGCGCATCAGCCCGGCCCACGGTTCGCCGCCGCCGGAGGAGTCGGTGGCCTCGGCCAGCTCGCCGATGTCGGCGGCGACCAGTTCGGCGCAGCGCAGGCCGCGTTCCACCAGTTCCGGTTCGTCGGGTCCGGCCAGGTGCAGCAGGTTCAGTCCCGCCCCGGCCAGGCCGCTGGCCAGGTCGGTGTTGAGGGACTCCCACTTCTCGGCCAGGAAGATGTCGACGACGTCGAGCGCGGCCTGCCGGTGCCCCAGGTGATCCAGGGTGAACGCGGCACCGTTGAGGCCGTCGTACAGTCCCAGCCGGGTGCCCTGGACGGGTCGCAGCGACCTGTCGATCAGCCAGTCCTCGAACCGTTCGTGCCGCCCGGCACCGGTGACCGACAGGGCATACAGGACACCGGCGGCGCCGTAGCCCAGGCCCAGGCCGCCGACGGCGAACTGCTGCACGTCGCCGGGGAACAGCCGGTCCTCGCGCTGTGGGGTCGCACTGGCCACAATGGCCTTGGCGAGGTCGTCGCGCAGTCGCGGCCACTGCTCCGTCTCGGGTTCGATCCGGATCGGGGCGTCGGTGATGGTGGCCGGGGCGATCTGGTCGAGGGCCTCGCGGAAGTACCCGTCGGGCACCGGGAAGTGCGCGGTGATGATCTCGACGAAGTGCCGGGCCTTGAGCCGGTGCAGGCCGAGCAGGTTGGTCATCGGCATGAACAGCGCCAGTTGCAGGCAGGCCAGCGAGTACCGGTCGGCCGCCGGGCCGACGATGTCGCGGGGGGCGGTGAAGCCCTGGTTGCCCAGCGCCGGGCGCTCGGCGGAGTCGGCCGCGTCGGCGACCTCGAAGTCCAGCAGCCGGATCCGGTCGGATTCGTCCACGATGATGTTGAACAGGTGCAGGTCGCCGTAGACGACGTCCCGCGCGTGGATCTCCGCGATGGTCTTGCTGACCTGGTTGTGCACCTCCAGCGCCCAGTCGGTGAAGGTCGCGAACTCGGCTTCGGTGGCGCCGGGGTCGATGAGCGGGTACTTCAGCACGATCGCCTTGCTGAGCACCTCACCCTCGACGTACTCCATCGCCAGGAATCGGTGTTCTCCCAACCAGAACAGGTCGTATACCTCCGGAACACCCTCGATTCCGGACAGTTGCTTGAGGATGTTGTACTCGTGCTCCACCCGCTGCACGGCGTCGCGGCCCTTGCCGTCGAGGCCCGCGTGCGGACGGCCCTCCTTGAGCACCACGCGTTTCCCGTCCCGGGTGTCGCGGGCGCGGTAGATGCCGCCGCCGTTGGAGAAGTGCAGCACCCCGTCGATGGCGTAGGGCAGTTCGGCGACCGTGACGGCGTTGCGCGCCTCCAGGTGGGGCTGAAGGAACTCCGGCAGCGTCTCCCACTCGGGGATGCGGAACACCGGTCCCCGGTCGTCGGCGACCAGTTTGCCGTCCCCGTCGAGGATCGCCTCGACCGTCTGACCGTTCTCGTCGACGGTGTACTGGTTGGCGAAGGCTCCATAACGGACGTGCAGCGGTCCGGTGCCCCAGCGCAGATCGCTGAGGACGTACGGGTTGTCGACGCCTTCCAACCGGGCGCCCAGTTCGTTGAGGATCGTCTCGCACTGGCCGATGTCGGCCGGGTAGATCGTGACGAGTTTGCCGCTGTAACCGCGGGGCGCGTACTTGGAGACCCGGACCAGCAGCGCGTTGGGCGAGCGCAGGAACTTGAACGCGATGCCGCGCGGTACACAGTAGTCCCATACCTCTTCGAGCACCCGCTGCGCCGACTCCATACTGGCCGAAGCGTGGATCTTCCATCCCTGACCGGGAATCTCGCGGTCGGGACGACGGAAGACGAGCCAGTCGTCCTGTTCGGACCGATGCCATTCCGGCGACAGTTCCCGTTCCGCGACCGGGAACGAGACACCAGCGGTCTCGGCCGAGTACATGGCGTCGTAGAACGTTGAATCCGCCATGCAGAACGCTTCGTACTGCTCGTCCATACCGCCTGCCTTCGGTTGTGCGTGATTCCCCATTGTGGTGAGGCGGTTACCCGTCAAACACCTCCGTTCGTATCTATCCGACAGTGAGGAGCTCATTGCTTACCGATGAGTTTCTCCGCGCCGGGAGTGTGGTAATCGCATGGATACTCGGTGGACGCGCACGAAGACCGCCGCCTCCGGTTTCGAGGCGGCGGTGAGGTTGTCGGTGCCCTGTGGAAAGTGGACATTGAAAAGCGGGGCGGAATCCTAACCATTCCGCCCCGCGTGACTGTCCTGCTCCCCGGACAGGTCGGCGACACCGTGGGAAGTCGGTGTACTCGCCGACTTGGTGGTTCTCTCGGCGACTCCTCACGTCCTTTCTGACGTTTCCATCGCCGCTGCTGGTGAGTTCCACCTGTCTTGATCCAATCGCGAACCGGCTTCTCGGATAAGAGCCCTAGGTCCGAAACGGCAGGGACTTTCGCTTCTAAGGCCACCGGGCCACTTGGTCAGTCCGGAACCGATGAATCGGCACCGCGGCTCTCGTCTAACCAGTGAACGCGGATCCACCGTTCGCGTCGCCTGATGAGGAAAGAGGGAAGCAGCCATGACCACACAGAACCCCCGACCGTCCCCGACGACCCGCATGCTGCTGTATTGCGGCGCGATCGGCGGCCCGTTGTTCAGTCTCGTCGTTGTCGCACAGGAGCTGACCCGTCCGGGTTTCGATCCGAAGGTCAACGCGTTGAGCCAGTTGTCGACCGGCGAGGGCGGCTGGCTGCAGATCGCCAACTTCGTCGTCGCGGGTCTGCTCGTCACGGCCTCGGCGGTCGGCATCCGCCGTACCGTGCGCACCGGCCCCGGGCGCACCTGGCTTCCGATCCTGTTCGGCATCTACGGCGTGGGACTGGTGTGGGGCGGTGTCTTCGTCACCGACCCGGCCTTCGGCTACCCGGCCGGGACCCCGCAGGGCGCTCCCGAGACGCTCACCTGGCATGGCATCCTGCACGGCCTCGCCCCGGCCGCCATCGGCGTCGCGTTGATCGCGGCGAGCATCATCGTCGCCCGCCGGTACCGCTGGCAACAACGCGGCGCCGCCGCCGTGGTCAGCTGGGTGGTTCCCGTGGTCTACCTGCTGTCCAGCGGCCTGGCCTTCGGGCTCGGCGACTTCCGGTACCTGCTGGCCGGGGGGATCATCATCTGGGTGTGGGCCGCCGCCGTCACCGCCGACCTGTCGCGCGTGCGCGCCGCGACCGAATAATGCCGGGCGCGAAAGCCCAGTGGCGATTCGACGAGGATGTCGGCGTCGACGATCTGGCGGCGCTGCTCGACGAGTTCACCGAATTCCTCATCGAACATCGCCCCGAGGTCGTCGTGTGTGACGTGCGGACGGTCGAGCGACCGTCCAAGAGCACCCTCGACGCGCTGGCGAAACTGTCGCTGACCGCCAAACGCCACGGCGCTCAGCTGATCCTCTCCGGGATCGGGCCGCGACTGCTGATGTTGTTGCGCGTCACCGGCATGGAGGCCGTCCTGACCTGAGCCGTCCGCCGGAGGTTCCACCACGGAGCCTCCGGCGGACGCGTGCTCGCGGGTCAGGCGGTGGCCTTCGGCAGCCGGTACTCCATGGCCAGGCCGAACAGCGGGAACAGCCGCTCCACGTCCAGGAAGTTGTTCTGCGCCACGATCTGGCCGTCCCGGATGTCCAGCAGGATGAGCGCCCACGGCTTCCACACCTCGGGGTCCTCGCTGGGCCGGTACTGGGCGAACGTGGGGACACCGTTGGCGGCCACGGGCACCAGTTTGGAACCGCGGCAGCCGCAGCCGGTGCCGAGGAACCAGGCCCGGATCTGGTCGGCACCGCGCAGCCACAGGTCCAGCGGCGGCATCGACAGGGTCGCGTCCTCGTGCAGCAGATGCGTCAGCGCGTCCAGGTCGTAGGCCTCGAAGGCCGACACGTAGTTGTCGAGCAGTTCCTGCTGGTCCTTGTCGAGCGGGTCGCGGTCGTCGGTGACGCCCTCGTCCAGGTCGGCGACGGTGGCGCGGGCCCGTTGCAGCGCGCTGTTGACCGAGGCGACGCTCAGTTCCAGCAGTTCGGCGGTCTCGGCGGCCGACCAGTCCAGCACCTCGCGCAGCACCAGGACGGCGCGCTGTTTGGCGGGCAGTTTCTGCAGCGCCGCGATGAAGGCCAGCTTCACCGAGTCCTTGGTGACGGCGCGGTCGGCCGGGTCGGCGGCGACCAGGCTGTCGGGGATCGGGCCGATCCAGGTCGACTCCGACAGCGGCGGTCCCGGCATGTCGTCGGCGGTGCTCGGCCCGGTCAGGTCCGAGGGCCGGGCCCGACGCTGCGGGCTGCGCAGCATGTCGAAGCAGACGTTGCCCGCGATGCGGTACAGCCAGGAACGCACCGAGGAGCGGCCCTCGAAGCGGTCGAAGTTCTTCCAGGCCCGGACCATGGTCTCCTGCACGGCGTCCTCGGCTTCGAAGGCCGAACCGAGCATGCGATAGCAGTAACCGGTGAGTTCACGCCGATGCGGCTCGAACTGCTGGGTCGGGTCGTTCATGTCTCGTCCTTGATCGAAAAGGGCCGTGGGTGGTCGCGTCGCCGGTCACGCCCGTATGACGTTAGTTCTATCCGGTCGGTGTGACAAATCCTCGCTCCCGATATTTGCTTAGAGTGCGCTCTAAGCGGCTAGCTTTGGCTCGCGCCCGTAACCAGGAGGTTTCACAGTGACCGACACCGTTCCCGCCGACATCAAGCCCGACCCGGACATGCCGATGCCCGACGGTTCGGACGCGTACAGCATCGCCGAGGCGGCCCGGCTCACCGGGATGAGCGCGCACACGCTGCGCTGGTACGAACGCATCGGCCTCGTCACCGACGTGCACCGCAACCACAGCGGTGAACGCCGGTACCGCAACGACGACCTGCGGTGGCTGGGTTTCGTGTCCCGGCTGCGGCAGACCGGCATGCCGGTGGCCGAGATGGTGCGTTACGCCGAGCTGATGCGGGCCGGGGAGCACACCTCCGCCGAGCGCCGCGACATGCTGCTGGCGCACCGGGAACGGCTGCGGGCGCAGCTGGCGGAGCTGCGCAGCTTCGAAACCGTCCTGGATTTCAAGATCGAGCACTACGACACCGTCTGCCGCGAGGAGCAGTGATGACCACAGCCATACCGTCCGTCCCCTTGGGATCGCATGGACCGACCGTCGGCGCCCAGGGACTGGGCTGCATGCTGATGATGAACGACGCCAACGGTTTCGACGCCGACGAGGCGCGCGCCACTTTGGAGACCGCGTTCGAATCCGGGGTGACGCTGTTCGACACCGCCGACATGTACGGCGCGGGCGGCAACGAGGAGTTCCTGGCGCCGTTCTTCGCCGCGCACCGCGACGAGGTCGTCATCGCCTCCAAGTTCGGCATCGTCTACGACGGTTCACCGGGACGGCCGTTCCGCGGCGACCGGGCCTATGTCCGGCAGTCCATCGAGGCGAGCCTGCGGCGGTTGAACGTGGACGTCATCGACCTGTACTACATGCACCGGCTGGACCCCGAGACGCCGATCGAGGAGATCGTCGGCGCGATGGCCGAACTGGTCACCGAAGGCAAGGTGCGGCACCTGGGGCTGTCGGAGGTGACGGCGCCGGAGCTGCGCGCCGCCGCCGCGGTCCACCCGATCACGGCGGTGCAGTCGGAGTGGTCGCTGATCACCCGCGACGTCGAGACCCAGGTGGTTCCGGCCGCCGCCGAACTGGGCACCGCCTTCGTCCCGTACGCGCCGCTGGGGCGCGGATTCCTGGCGGGACTGTTCACCGACGCCGCCGAACTGGGCGAGTCCGACCACCGGCTCGGGCACTCCCGGCTGACCGGCGACAACGCCCTCGCCAACGCCAAGGTGCGGGACCTGCTGGCCAAGGTCGCCGCCGACCGGGGCGTCACCTGGGGACAGGTGGCGCTGGCCTGGGTGCACCAGCGGGCCGAGGCGCACGGCCTGTCGGTGGTGCCGATTCCGGGCACCCGCAAGCGTTCCCGGCTGACCGAGAACCTCGGCGCCGTCGGACTGGAACTCACGCGGTCCGAACTGGACTCGCTCGACCCGATCGCCGAGCGGATGGCGGGCACCCGCTACCCCGGCAGCGGCGGCGGCACCTCCGTCACCCGCGAGTAGCGACACTCGAACCCGGGCGACCGTAATCGGGTTGCCCGGGTTCGCGCCGTCCCGATAACGTTCGGCGATGCCCTTGATTGAGACGCGAGCCCTGGTCAAGGAATTCCGGCGACTACGCCCGAAGACCGGGCGCTTCGCCACCGTACGCAAACTGTTCAGCCGGGACTACGAAGCCATCCGGGCCGTGGACGGCATCGACTTCGCGATCGAACCCGGCGAGTTGGTCGGCTACCTGGGGCCCAACGGGGCCGGGAAGTCCACCACCATCAAGATGCTGACCGGCATCCTGACCCCGACCTCGGGCGACATCGAGGTGGCCGGGGTGGTGCCGTACAAACACCGGCAGCGCAACGCCCGCAACATCGGGGTCGTGTTCGGACAGCGCACCCAGTTGTGGTGGGACCTGCCGCTGATCGACTCGTTCAAGCTGATCGGCAAGCTCTACCAGGTCCCCAAGGCGAAGTACGCCGAGAACGTGGAGCGGTTCACCGAACTGCTCGACATGTCGTCCTTCCTGGACACACCGGTGCGGCAGCTGTCGCTGGGCCAGCGGATGCGCGGCGACCTGGCCGCGGCGATGCTGTACGAACCGCCCATTCTGTACCTGGACGAGCCGACCGTCGGCCTGGACGTCATCGCCAAGGAACGCATCCGGGAGTTCATCGCCGAACTCAACGCCGACACCGGCACCACGATCATCCTGACCACCCACGACATGGACGACGTGGAACGACTGTGCCGCAGGCTGATCCTGATCGACCACGGGCTCGTCCTGTACGACGGGCCGGTGGGGCCGCTGAAGGAGAAGTACTCGCCGCACCGGGAACTCGCCGTCCAGTTGACGCACCCGGCCGACGTCGAGGTCCCGGGCGCCGAGGTCGTGTCCCATGAGGGCGGCGCGGTGCGACTGTCGTTCGACCCCACCACCACACCGGTGGCGAGGCTGATCGCCGAGATCTCGGCCCGGTACGAGATCACCGACCTGTCGGTGTCCGAACCGGACCTGGAGGACGTGATCAGGAAGATGTACGCCGAACGCGGTGACACCGGATGACGCCGCGCATCGCGTACCTGGGCACCCGGTTCAAGGCGCTGCTGGCCTACCGCTTCGAGATCATCATCTGGCTCATCGGGCCGCTGCTGCAGATGCTGCTGCTGGCGACGGTGTGGCGCGCGGTCTACGACGGACGATCCACTGTCGACGGCGTTTCGCTGGCGGTGATGACGACCTACGTCACGATCTCCACGATCCACTCGCTGATCGCGCACGACGACATGGACGACTGGGTGCACGAACGCGTCAACACCGGCGGCGTCGGCGTGGACCTGTTGCGGCCGTTGCCGTTCATGGAACAGACACTGTGGGGCAGCGTCGCGCAGCTGGGCATCAAACTGCTGATGATCGTCGTGGTGCTGCCGGTCGGCGCGGTCTTCGCCGGACTGTCGGCTCCAGCACACCTGGGGTTGTACCTGATCGCGGCGGTACTGGCGTGGCTGGTCAACCTGTGCATGTACCTGCTGCTGTCGTCGATCGTGTTCTGGACCCTGGAGGTCCACGGCCTGAACTTCATGTACTTCGTCGTCAACGCCTTCCTGTCCGGAGCGCTGGTGCCGTTGTGGTTCATGCCCGACTGGCTGGCGACCGCGCTGTCGTGGCTGCCGTTCCAGGCCATCGTGTTCACCCCCGCGTCCATCTACGTCGGACAGTTGACCGGGACCGCGGCCTGGCAGGCCATCGGCGTGCAGTTCACCTGGCTGGTGCTGCTGAGCGCCACGGCCGTGCTGGTGTGGCGACGCGCCGTCCGCAAGACCGTGGTGCAGGGAGGTTAGGACGATGTGGTGGCAGTTGCGGGCGGCGGTGATCCTGTACGGCGGCGCGGTGCGCTGCGTGGCGCAGTACCGGGCCGACCTGGTGTTCAGCATGATCGCCGGGCTGCTGTTCCAGGGCTCGGGTTTCCTGACCGTGTGGGTGATCCTGGCCCGCTTCGACGCCATCGCGGGTTGGAGCATCAGCGACATGGCGCTGCTGTACGGGATGCGGCTGTGCTCGCACGGCCTGTGGGTGGTGCTGCTCAGCCCGCTGAGTCAGCTGAGCCGCTACATCCGGGAGGGCACCTTCGACAGGTTCCTGGTGCGGCCGGTCAACCCGCTGGTGCAGCTGATGACCACGAGGATCTGGTTCGCGCCGGTCGGCGACCTGATCGGTGGCATCGTGCTGCTGGGCGTCGCCGTGACCCTGGTGAACGTCGAGTGGACGGCATGGAAGGTGGCCTTCCTCATCGTGGCCCTGATCGGCGGCGCGCTGCTGGAGGGCGGGGTGCAGCTGGGACTGTCCTGCACCAGTTTCCGCTTCGTCAAGGCCGACCAGCTGCGGTTCACCACCGACCAGATCTTCTCGATGTTCGGCAACTACCCGGCGAAGATCTTCGGCGGCATCGGGCTGTGGGCGCTGACGGCCGTCATCCCGGTGGTGTTCGTCGCCTACCTGCCCGCGTCGGTGCTGTTGGGCCACGCCGAGGCCACCGGGCTGCCGAGCTGGCTGGCCTACGCGTCGCCCCTGGCCGGTCTCGTGGTGACCGTCGTGGGCTACCGGATCTGGATGTACCAGCTGCGCAACTACACCGGCACCGGGACATGAGAAGGGCCGCACCTCCCCTCCCCGGGAAGTGCGGCCCTTGTTGGTGGCTTTTGGGGTCAGCCCGCGTTGCGCGGGCGGCGGTGCCGACCGTGGTAACGCTTGGGACGCGGCGAGGCGCCCGGGTGCGCGTTTCCGGCGGGAACCGCTTCGATCGAGGCGGCTTGGGGCGGAACGGTCGGTGTGCTGTTGATGGTCATGGTTTCCCTCCTTCGTTGACCCCGCCGACAAGACACTCCCCTTTTCGGCGGGATAAGAGAACCATAGAACTTGAACACCGCTTTATGCCAATGAGAATTGACGAGCATCACTAGAGACCCTCGGCCCTATCCTCGGTATTTACCCGCTCGTCCCCCAGGTGTTATGGAAATTGATCAATACGATGCTGCTTCGTGATCTCACTTTAAGTGGCTTTAGTAGCTATTCCCGTCTCCGCTATGGACGATTTCACAATCGTTTGTTGATTGGTGTGACGTATTCGTGTTAGATCAACGGAACTGTCCGTTTCCGAAGCGAAGGATCCCCCTCATGTCCTCCCCCACCTTCCGCCGTCGCACCCTGTTGGGGGCGACGGTGGCCGCCGCCGCGCTGTCGGGCGGCACCGGCTTCGCCGCGACCGCCCACGCCGGAACCCGCGCCAAGGAGGAACCGTTGATCGGACCCGCCACCGGCGAACAACTCCACGTCATGACCTTCAACGTCCGCTGGGACACCGACCCGTCCCCCCACTCCTGGGCCGAGCGCCGCATCCTCATCAAGGAACTGCTGGGCCGGGAACGCCCCACCATCCTGGGAACCCAGGAGGGACTGCTCCACCAGGGACAGCACCTGCTGGCCGACCAGAAGGGCTACGACTGGGTCCACCTGTCCCGTCGGGGCGGCGGCGAGGACGAGGCCACCGCGGTCCTGTACGACACCTCCCGGCTGCGCGTCACCAACTACGGCCATCTGTGGCATTCGGACACTCCACAGTCCATGGGCTCGACGACCTGGGGCAACGAGATCCCCCGGATGATGACCTGGCTGCGGTTCACCGATTCCGCCTCCGACAAGGAATTCGTCCTCGTCAACACCCACCTCGACCACAAGTCGGCCCCGTCCCGTGAGAAGAGCGCCGCCCAGATCAAGGAACTGGTCGCCTCCTTCGACGTCCCGGTGCTCGTGACCGGCGACTTCAACACCGCGCAGGGCACGGCTCCATACACGACCCTCGTCGACGGAACCACCCTTGAGGACACCTGGGAGACCGCCGAACAGCAGCTGACCCCCGCCTACGGGACCTTCAACGGTTGGAAACCCGAACCGGTCGACGGCGGCGACCGCATCGACTGGGTCCTGGCGACTCCCGGTACCGCCGTGGCCAAGACCGCCGTCAACACCTGGTCGGTCGACGGCCTCACGCCCTCCGACCACTGGGCGGTGCAGTCGCTGGTGACGCTGGCGTAGAACGCCTTAGGCCCGCCACCGCATGATCGGTTTCTTGTCCATGGTCTGGATCTCCAGCGACGCGATATCCTGCGGTTTCCAGCGCGTGAACAGGACCACCCGGGTGGAACCGTCGTCGGCTCCGGTCCAGCTGCCGGCCACGTCGGTTTCACCCTTGGTGTTGGTGACGACGAGCCGGTAGGCGTACTTGCCGCCGTAGCCGCTGTCGGGGTTGTCGTCCGTGTTCTTCTCGTCGCAGGACAGCTCGATCCGGGTGCCCTCGTTCTGGGGGATCATCCCGGCCTCGCTGGTGATCTGCACCGCCGCGATCGGTTGCAGCGCGACGTCCAGGGACGGCGCGGTGGCCTCGGAGGTGAACAGGTTCACCGCGGTGAGGGCACCCACGGCGAACAGCGCCACGGCCGCCGCGGTGACGACGACGGCGCGAAACAGTCGGCGGCGTCGGTCTTTTCGGACCTTTCTCACCAAAGTGGGCAGCAGGGTCTCGGGCGCCGGTTCGGCGGACAGTTCCTCCACCGGGGCATGGGCCAGCACGCCCGGCAGCTCGGTGAACTCCCGTACCGTCGCGGCACAGGACTCGCACTCGGGCAGGTGGGCTTCGAAACGTTCCCGCTCAGCGGGTTCGAGCGCGCCGAGCACGTAAGCCGCCGCGTCGTGCGGGAATGCGCAGTCGCTCATCGTTCCTCCCTCCTGACCACTCCGGCTTCCTCCAGCGCCAACTTCAGCGCCCGCAGCGCGTAATGGAGCCGCGATTTGACGGTTCCGGCCGGTATCGCCAGTTTCTCCGCCGCCTCGTTCACACTTCGTCCACCGTAGAAGCACTCCATCAGCACCTCCCGGTGGGCCGGGCTGAGTTTGCGCAGCGCCTCCACCACGAGCAGGCCCTGCAACGCCGAGTCGACGTGATCGGCGGCGTGCCGTTCCGGCAGCGTGTCCGTGATCACCTCCGGGCGGTTCTTGCGGTACCGCCACTCGTCGATGACCCGGCTGCGCAGCGTGCGGTACAGCCAGCGCCGCGCGTGGTCCGGCGAGGACGCCAGCACCCGCGAGTTCCGCCAGGCCCGCAGCAGCGTCTCCTGCACCGCGTCCTGCGCCCGCGCCTCGTCGCCACCGGTCAGGCGGCACGCGTACCGCCACAGCGCGTCGGCGTGCTCGGCGTGCAGCGCGTGGATCAGCTGCTCGTCGGCCGACATGGAAGCACTCAAGCCGGTGCTCGGTGTGGCTTCGTCCATGCGCGTCCTCGTCATCGGTGCCGCCCGCGCTCTCCGGTACCCGCCGAAACGAGAGTCCTCATAACGGTGTGTACGACGCCGGACGGCCGGTGGTTCAAAAATATCCTGAGACATTGAACCGGTCGAGCACCACGTGCGTAGTGCATACCAGGCGGCCATTCGTCGCCGGGAACTTCAAGAGCATGGATGTGATGGACAGTGACTGATCTCGACACCTCGACGGCACTTACCGAGCGGGCCAGGACACTGGCCGCGAACGTGATCAGCACGTCGCGGCGCGGGGTGCTGTGCGGCGCCGTCGGCGCCTCGGCCGCCGCGGTGCTGGCCGCGTGCGGTGGCAGTACCGACGACACCGGCAGCGGGGACAAGGAGACCAGCGAGGACAAGACCAGCGACTCCGGCGACAGCGGCTCCAAGGCGCTGGCCAAGGAGGCCGACATTCCCGAAGGGGGCGGCAAGGTCGTCGACGACCTCGTCATCGTGCAGCCGGAGAAGGGCACCTTCAAGGCCTTCGACCGCGCCTGCACCCACAAGGGCGTGCCGGTAGAGGCGCCCAAGGACGGCGTCATGACCTGCCCGAAGCACGGATCCAAGTTCAACGTCGACGGCACCGTCGCCGGTGGCCCGGCCACCAAGCCGCTGGCCGAGGTCAAGGTCACCGTCAAGGACGGCGAGATCTTCCGGGCCTGATCGCCAGACTCAACCCACGGCCCCGAGCGCGTGGCGGCGGGTGTGGGCCCTGTGCCAGCATCGGTGTCGTGAGCCTGGCGCCCGAGGACTTGGTGCGGCGGCTCGCCGTCTATCGCGACGGCGAGCCGCTGCGGCACGTGCACGCGGTGCCCGCCCGGGTGGCCGAGTTCGCCGACTGGCCGGACTGGGTTCCGGCCGAACTGCGGGAGAGCCTGGCGGCGGCCGGTATCGAACGGCCGTGGCGGCACCAGATCGAGGCGGCGCGGCGGGTTCACGACGGGAAGCACACCGTGATCGCCACCGGCACCGCCTCGGGCAAGAGCCTCGCGTACCAGTTGCCGGTGCTGTCGGCGCTGGCCACCGACGAGGGCGCCTGCGCGCTGTACCTGTCGCCGACCAAGGCACTGGCCGCCGACCAGGCGCGGTCGGTCAAGAAGCTGGCGTCCCCCGGCTGCGTCGCCGCCACTTTGGACGGTGATACGCCGTACGAGCAGCGACAGTGGATCGGCAGGCATGCCAACCTGATCCTCACCAACCCCGACATGCTGCACCACGCGATCCTGCCCCGGCACGACCGCTGGGCCCGACTGCTGCGGCAGCTGCGGTACATCGTCGTCGACGAATGCCACGCCTACCGGGGCGTGTTCGGTTCCCATGTGGCGCTGGTGTTGCGGCGACTGGCCCGGCTGGCGCGCCACCACGGCGCCGACCCGGTGTTCGTCGCGGCCTCGGCTACGACCGGCGACCCCGCCCACGGCGCGTCCCGGCTGCTGGGCGTCGAGGTCGAGGCGGTCACCGAGGACCACTCCCCGCACCCCGGGGTCACCTTCGGACTGTGGGAACCGCCGCTGCTGCCCGACGTCACCGGCGAACACGACGCGCCGGTGCGCAAGTCGGCGCTGACGGAGACCTCGCAGCTTTTGGCCGACCTGGTGTCGCGCCAGGTCCGCACCGTCGCTTTCGTACGGTCGCGGCGCGGGGTGGAGCTGGTGTCCTCGCTGGCCCGGGAATCGTTGGCGGGCACCGGAAGATCGTCACGGGTGGCGGCCTACCGGTCCGGTTACCTGCGCGAGGACCGTCGCGCCCTGGAGAACGACCTGCGGGACGGACTGCTGCTGGGCGTCGCGGCCACCAACGCGCTGGAGCTGGGCATCGACATCGCCGGACTGGACGCGATCCTGCTGTGCGGCTACCCGGGAACGCTGGCCTCACTGTGGCAGCAGTCGGGCCGGGCCGGACGCGGCGACATCCCGGCACTGGCCATCCTGGTGGCCCGCGACGACCCACTGGACACCTACCTGGTCCACCACCCCGAGGCGGTGTTCTCACGGCCGGTGGAGGCCACCGTCCTGGATCCCGCCAACCCGTACATCCTCGGCCCGCACCTGCTGTGCGCCGCGTACGAGCACCGACTGTCCCCGACCGATGTGGACCTGTTCGGTGGCGAGATCGCCGAGGAACTGCTGGGCGAGTTCGCCGCCGCGAAGATCGTGCGGCACCGCAAGACCGGCTGGTTCTACGTCGCCCGCGACCGCCCCGAGGTCGGACTGCGCGGCGGCGTCGGCACCCCCATCGACGTCATCGACACCGAGTCCGGCGAACTGCTGGGCACCGTCGACACCGCCTCGGCCCACACGCTGGTGCACCCGGGCGCCGTCTACCTGCACCAGGGTTCGTCCTATCTGGTGGAATCCCTCGACGAGGAGGACAGCGCGGCCTTCGTCACCTCCGTCCGTCCCGAATGGAGCACATACCCCCGGGACACCACCGACCTGCGCATCCTCAAACTGCGCCGCTACGTCGACGCCGGACCTATCGGCCTGTGCTTCGGCGACGTCGAGGTCACCAACCAGGTCGTCGGCTACCAGCGCCGCAAACTACCCGGCGGCGAGTTCATGGACGAGGTCCCACTGGCACTGCCGCCCCGCACTCTGCGCACCGTCGCGGTGTGGTGGACGATCAGCGAGAACGCGATCCTCGACACCGGACTGTCCAAGACCGACATACCCGGGGCCCTGCACGCCGCCGAACACGCCGCCATCGGTCTGCTCCCACTGGTGGCCACCTGCGACCGCTGGGACATCGGCGGCCTGTCCACCGCCGGTCACCCCGACACGGGGGTCCCGACGGTGTTCGTCTACGACGGCCACCACGGCGGCGCGGGCTTCGCCGAACGCGGCTACACCGCCTGGCGGGACTGGCTTTCGGCCACCCGCGACGCGATCGAAGCCTGCGGCTGCGAGTTCGGGTGCCCGTCCTGCGTGCAGTCCCCGAAATGCGGCAACGGCAACGACCCGCTCGACAAGGCCGGGGCCCTGAAGGTGCTGGAACTGATCCTGGCCGCCGAACCCCGGCACTGACTCAGTCGCCGCGCCGCAACACCAGGGTCTGACGGCTGTCGGTCTCGGTCCCGCCCATGGCGATCCACAGTGCCCGCATCTCGGTCGCCTCACGAGCGGTCTCGCCGGTGAACCGCTCGTGATCCCACGTCGAAGCGACCTCCACCCCCCGGGCCAACAGCGCGCTGCCCAACCCGCAACCCCGGTACTGCCGCAACACCGCGAGCATCCCCAGCCGGGGCGAGGCCCCCGGCCGATTCCAGAACCGCACCAGCCCGGCGTACTCGCCGTTGGTGTCGTCGACGGCGATGATGTGGGCGGCGGGATCGAAGTTCGAAGCCCCGTGCGTGTGCTCGGCGAACCACTTCAGGTCACCGCGCCAACCCTCGTTGCCCCGGATATCCTGACGCAAAGTATTGTCCAATGTAAACCAGCTGCGCCCGTCGGCCTGATCGGCGGTGATCAGGCTGAACCCGTCGGGCAGCCTGGCCTTGCGCAACGCCACAGCGGCGGTGGTGAACCGGGCGGCGAACACGTCCTCGGTGTAGTCCAGCCGAAAACCCTCGGCGGTGAAAGCCCGCCGCAGCAACAGATCCGACCCGCTCACGCTGGTGTACACATCGGTCCGAAAAGCGGCCGACGCGGCGCGCACCAGCGGCTGATACGCGATGGAGTCCCGGCAGT
The DNA here is from genome assembly GCF_000024545.1 of Stackebrandtia nassauensis DSM 44728. Lineage (GTDB taxonomy): Bacteria > Actinomycetota > Actinomycetes > Mycobacteriales > Micromonosporaceae > Stackebrandtia > Stackebrandtia nassauensis. The sequence continues at coordinate 542,298 of NC_013947.1, read as the reverse complement.
CCAGCCACAGCCGCACCTTCCGATCGGGGGTCATCGACGCTGATGCGACACCGATCCCGCGTCCGTTCTCGACCGCGATCCAGCGCGGCCGGTCATCGTCCTGCCGCTCAAGTCGTTGGAGGAGCGCGGCGGTGGTGATCCCGTGCGCTTCGGCGAGCAGCTCAAACTGATCGACGAATTTCTCTATCTGCACGGATAGTGACGTTACTCGGCGTGGGGCAACTCGCCTAGTCCTGCCAGACCAGCACGTTCAGGTGCTCGGTGTGGAGGGCGTCGATCGCTTCCTCGGCCTCGGCCAGGTTCTTCTCGCCCTCGGGTTCGATCGCGGCGACGGTGAAGATGACGAACCGTCCCTCGACATCAACCACGGCACCGGTCTTGCCGTCCTCGGGCATCTCGACACTGAAGCTGACCTTCCCGGGCAACTCCTCGGCGTCGCCAAGTGCCTGCCCACCCCGCTTCGCCGCACCGGCGTCGGGGAACTCCAGGATGCGCTGGTAGATCGTGTAGTGCAGGTCGGCGCGCTCGTACACGCCCTCGATGCCGAACTCGCAGCCCGCTTCGACGACCGCGGACTGGACGGCCTTGTCGGTGGCGATGCTGTCGCAACCGTCGTGATCCCAAGCGCCAACCTGGTCCAGGTAGGTGTCGAGGATGACCTTGTCGCCGTCCTTCACCGTCATGGAGTACCGGCCGTCCTCGTACAACTCGGCGGCGGAATACGTGGGCCCCAACGACTTGGCCCAGTCCACGACGTAGAACACCCCACCGGCCACGAGGATGACGAGCGCGATCGTGACCCCGATGGTCAACTCCCACGAGAACGACACGATCCGCCACAACAGCGACCGCTTGCGCGGCAGCGGTGGCAAATCCACGACGTTCGCCTCATGCACGCTGGCCCCGGGACTGGCGGGCGGCCCATCCGGCCGCGAGGTCCCCGGCCTGGCGACGCGCGGCTTCGCGTCCTCCAGCGGCGCCGCCGGACGCGGCTCCATCACCGACTTGGGCTCCGGTACGGGCACGGCCGACGCCGGAGGCGTCGCGGGCGGCGGGGCCAGCGGGTCGCTTCCGGCGTTGTACGGCGCGAGCGGGTCGGTCACGAAGTCGTCCTAGGATGCGGCAGCGAAGCTACCAGCAACGATAATCGCGGCCGGATGTCAGCGCCGTGGCGTGCGGATGGCAGCTTGGCGCCGCGGGGCGATCGCCAGGGTGGCGGCCGCGACGGTCGCTGTGGCCACGAAGGTGATGCCCAGACCCCAGCCGCTCGCGATCTGACCGGCCAGCGTCGGGCCCAGGATCGTGCCGATGCCGATGAAGAACACCGTCGCACTGAAGCCGGTGGTGGGTCGGTCGGGGAACAGCTCGTAGCTCCACACCTGCAGCAGGCTCGATCCGGCCATGAACGCCGGACCGTAGAGGACGGCCGAGGCGATGACGGCCGCCAGTGAGCCGGGTGCCAGGCCCAGCAGCAGGATCGCCGCCGCCATCGAGGCGAACAGGCCGATGTGGACGACTCGCAGGCCGTAGCGTCCGATCGCGACTCCGGCCAGTGCGCCGAGCATGCCGACCGCGCCCATGAGGGTCCAGAACAGTGGGGCCGTGGAGCGGGTGGAGTCGGCGGCGATGGCCTCGACGGCGAAGGTCCAGTAGATGGCGCCGATGAGCCCGTAGGAGAACGCGGTCAGGTAGTGCCGCGTCACGCCGGGGCGGAGGAACCACGATGGTCCCACGCGCGCTTGGGTTTCGACGTCTGGTGTCTCCCGGCGGCGGGTTCCCGGGAGGATCAGTGCGTTGTAGACGGTGACGGCGAAGGTGATCACCGCGAACACCAGCCAGGCGACCCGCCACACGGGTCCATACAGGAACAAGGCGGCCGGTCCGGCCAGGACGACGCCGAAGGCGGTGCCGCTGGGGATCAGACCCATGACGCGCTGCCGCTTGCCCGGCTCCACCAGCCGGTCGACGGCGTCGGAGTACGGCGCCCAGGCCCAGCCGGGGCTGGTACCCGCCAGCACGAGTCCGGCCACGAGCAGCCACGGACCGGTGGCCAGGCCGACCGCCAGCATGCCGACCGCCGCCGACAGACCGCCGATGACCACCAACGGGCGGGGGCCGAGGCGTTGCGAGAACACGCCGACGACGAGCAGCGACAAAAGGTACCCGACATAGGTGGCCGAGCCGATGAGGCCGACCAGGCCGACCGACAGGTCGAACTCGGCGCGCAGGGCGGGGGCGTAGAGGCCGTAGCTGTAGCGGGCGAAGCCGAACGTGGCGGCGATCATCGCGGTTCCGGCCAGGCCGACCTGCCAGGCGGCCGGGCCCCGGACGGTGGTGGGGCGTTCGATGCTGACTGTCATGTCGATAATGCTGTCACCTGCGCAAACATCGCACCAGTGGCGCGAATGACGATAACCGCTAATATTGCGACATGACCCATCACGTCGCGGTGCTGCTGTTCGACGACACCTCCGGGTTCACCGCCGGAATGGCCGCCGAGGTCTTCGGACGTCCCGCTCCCGAGCCCGGCCTCGACTGGTACGAGTTGTCCATGTGCGCGCAGCGGCCGGGGGTGGTGACGGCGCTGGGTGGGGCCCGCTTCGACACCCCGCACGGGCTGGACGTCTTCGCCGCCGCCGACACCGTCATCGTCCCCGGCGTGCCCAACATGACCGATCCGCCGTCGCCCGAGGTCGTCACCGCCGTGCGGCAGGCACACCGTCGGGGGGCGAGGGTGGTGTCGCTGTGCTCGGGGACCTTCGCACTGGCCGGGGCCGGGATCCTGGACGGGCGTCGGGCCGCGACCCATTGGGCGCATGCCGCCGAGCTGCGCGGGCGCCATCCGCTGGTCGCCGTCGACTCCGACGTCCTGTACATCGACGACGGCGACATCCTCACCAGCGCCGGTCAGGCCGCCGGGCTGGACCTGTGCCTTCACCTGGTACGCAAGGACTTCGGCGCCGCGATCGCCAACCGGGTGGCGCGGCGGCTGGTGGTGCAGCCGCACCGCGAGGGCGGCCAGGCCCAGTTCATCGAGACGCCGCTGAGCGCCGATCCCGAGGACGACCGGCTGGCGGCCTCGATGGCCTGGGCGGCGGCGAACCTCGACAAACCCGTCACGATCACCGTGCTGGCCGAGCGCGCCCACATGTCGCCGCGCCACTACCAGCGCAACTTCGCGCGCAGCACCGGAACCAGCCCGATCCGGTGGCTGATCGAACAGCGGGTGCGGGCCAGCCTGGCGCTGCTGGAGACCACCGAGTCGTCGATCGAGCAGGTGTCGGCGGCGGTGGGCTTCGACACCTCGGTGACGTTTCGGCACCACTTCGCCCGCCTCATGCGCACCTCCCCCAGCGCCTACCGGCGCGCGTTTCGCGGCGGCGCGACAGCGCAGGTATCGTTAGCCGCCGTGTTCACCGTTACCGGGGCTTGTTGATGGCCGTCAATCTCGTCAACCTTGAGGCCGTAGGCAAGGCGTTTCCGAACCGGACCCTGCTCGAAGGGGTGTCGCTGGGTATCGGTGCCAACGAACGCGTCGGGGTCGTGGGCCGCAACGGGGACGGCAAGTCGACGCTGCTGCGGGTGCTGGCGCGCGACGAGCCCGCCGATTCGGGGCGGGTCACACACTCGTCCGGGCTGCGGCTGGGCCTGTTGAGCCAGCGCGACGACCTGGACCCCGACAAGACCGTCCGCGAGCAGGTGCTGCGCGGCATGGCCGAGCACGAGTGGGCCTCGGACGCCAAGACCCGCGACATCCTCACCGGACTGTTCGGCGGCCTGGACCTGCCGGGTCTGGAGCACGGTCTCGACTCGACCGTCGGGCCGCTGTCGGGTGGGGAGCGGCGGCGGGTCGCGTTGGCGCGGTTGCTGATCGGCGAACACGATCTGTTGCTTTTGGACGAACCGACCAACCATCTCGACATCGAGGGCATCGCGTGGCTGGCCCGGCACGTCCGGGATCGACGGTGCGCGCTGGCGGTCGTCACCCACGACCGGTGGTTCCTCGACGAGGTGTGCACCCGGGTGTGGGACGTCCAGGACGGGAACGTGCACGAGTACGAGGGCGGCTATTCGGCCTACGTGCTGGCGCGGGCCGAGCGGGAGCGCATCGCCGCCGTCGAGGCCGGTAAACGCGCCAACCTGATGCGCAAGGAACTGGCGTGGCTGCGGCGCGGTCCGCCCGCCCGCACCTCGAAGCCGAAGTTCCGCATCGACGCGGCCAACGCCCTGATCGCGGACGAACCGCCCGCCCGCGACTCCCCGGAGCTGATGAAGTTCGCCAACTCGCGGCTGGGCAAGACCGTGTTCGAGCTGGAGGACGTCACCGTCACCGCGGGCGACAAGACCTTGCTGACCGACCTGACCTGGCAGCTGGGCCCGGGTGACCGGATCGGGCTGGTCGGCGTCAACGGCGCCGGGAAGACCTCGCTGCTGCGCACGCTGGCCACCGCGGCCCGCGAAGAGCGGCAGCCGTCGACGGGCCGGGTCGTGGTCGGCAAGACCGTGAAGCTGGCCTACCTGTCGCAGGAGGTCGTCGAACTGGACGAGACCTGGCGGGTGCTGGAGGCGGTGCAGCGGGTCCGCGAACACGTGGACCTCGGCAAGGGCCGCACCATGTCGGCCGGGCAGCTGTGCGAACGCTTCGGCTTCACCGGCACCAAACAGTGGACGGTCGTGGGCGACCTGTCCGGTGGGGAACGGCGGCGACTCCAGTTGCTGCGGTTGCTGATGGACGAACCCAACGTCCTGTTCCTCGACGAACCGACCAACGATCTCGACATCGAGACGTTGACACAGCTCGAAGACCTTTTGGACGACTGGCCGGGTTCGATGATCGTCGTCAGCCACGATCGGTACTTCGTGGAGCGCACCACCGACACGGTGCACGCGCTGCTGGGTGACCAGAACCTGCGGATGCTGCCCGGCGGTATCGAGGAGTACCTCGAACGTCGACAACAGCAGCTGTCCGGCGGCGACGAACCGACCCCGACCCGGCAGCGCGCCGGTGACAGCCGCGCCGCGAAGAAGGAGGTCGCCCGGATCGAGCGACAGCTGGAGAAGCTGGCGGCCAAGGAGAAGGACCTGCACGCCGCGATGGCCGAGCACGCCACCGACGCGGCGAAACTGGACGACCTGACCGCACAGCTGACACAGCTGGGCATCCAGCAGGGTGAGCTGGAGGAACGCTGGCTGGAGCTGGCCTCCGACGACTGAACCGAAGGTGCGACGCGGGGCTGGCCGAACGGCCCGACCGCGAAAGTCTTCGGGTGCGAACACCCCGGTCACGTCCGAGAATCACTGGGCGGCAACACCGCCGCGCGCCACACGCGAACAGTGAGGACACGTACGTGAACGACGGAAACTGGCTGACCGACTTCTTCGAGAGTTACACGGCCGGGTCGGACAGCTGGGACATCCGCGGCAAGGCCGAGCAGGTGCAGGAGCACGCCGCCGACGCCTGGCTGGCGGAGCTGGCCGACCAGAACCGCAACCTGCCGGTCGACGAGTTGGGCGGCGCGCCGCCGCCGCCGCCCGACGCCTACGCGAAGGACTTCATCAGCGAGATCCCCTCGCACTTCCTGTGGCTGGAGACCCGGGATCCGTCCGACCTGCCCGCGAAGCTCGAAGCCATGGTGTCCGCGACCACCCGGTTGGACATCGAACTGCCGCACGGCATCGAGACCCTCAGCAGCCGGCTCGACGACACCGACCACTTCACCGGCCGCACCCCGCACGCCTTCGCGAACTTCCTGAACATCGCCAAGGACGCCGCCCACGCCCAGTCCAGCTTCGCCAACGAACTGGCCACCGCCGTGACGCAGATGAACAAGCTGCTGGGTGCCGCGCGCGACGACGTGTACTCGATCGCCGACGAGACCATCGCCGCCCTCGACGAGATCCGCGACGGCGGCAGCGGCGACGGCGGGGCGATGGCCTTCGCGGTCGCCGGTGCCATCGTCGGTGTCGGGGCGGCCGTCACCGGCGGTACCGCCGCGATCGCGTGGGCGCTGGTGAGCGGCGTGGTGGGCGTGACGGGTACGGCGGTCACCTCGGCGGGAGTGTCGGGCGACTCGGTCGAGGACGTGCTGGCGCAGATGAACTAGGCCATCGCCGACCGCTGCGACAAGTTCACCGAGCAGCAGGACGAACTGGTGAAGGGGCTCAACCAGGACCTCGGCATCGCCGACGAGTACTACCGTTCCCTGGACCCGACCCGCGTCAAGGCCAACACCTACGAGGGCGAGGACGACACGAAGGCCGTCGGCGACAGTCTCGCGGTGAACCTGGCCCGGACCCACGCCGCCGCCACCCACGCGGTGCCGCGACTGGCGGAGGTGTTCGGCAAGGCCTCGGAGTCGATCAGTTCGGCCACCGGCAGCGGTGCGATGGCACTGGGCCCGGCCTACCAGCCGTGGGAGGAACTGTGCAACCGGCTGCAACGGGTCACCGCCATCACCGGCAACCACCTGTACGAGGGCGGCCACAACCTGGCCGAGGCCACGGTGGAGTTCGCGCGTCAGGACGGCATCCACGCGAAGTGGGTCAACGAGACCATCGAACCGGTCGAGCACATCGAGGTCCCCGACGTCTACACGCGGCCGGACCCGAACCTGCCGCCGTGGATGCGGTGAACGCGTTCGAGAGCCGACCCGAAGGTCCGAGCGCCCGCCGTCCGAACGGCCAGAGTGGAGAATTCCACGGGTGCAAGTCGGGCCTTCGGGACCCACAATCACTGTGCGGTGACACGGCCGCGCACACGTGAGGACGGACAATGAACGACTCGGGCTTCTGGGCGGATCTCGCCGAGAACATGGAACCCGCCGACCCCTGGGACCTGACCGCCATGTCACAGCGGGTCCAGGAGGCCGCCGCCGAAGCGGCACTGGCCGAACGGGAACGCTTCATCGAGCGCCTCAACGGCGGGAACAAATCGGGCGAGCTGCTCAACGACGCCACCGAGAAGCTGAACAAGGACCTCATCGACCGTTTCTCGTACCCGGCCGACCCCTACGACATCGAGCAGATCCAGCAGGTGCCGTCCCAGTACGAGTGGCTGCACGGCCGCGACCCGTCCTCACTGATCCACAAGCGGCAGGTCGTCAACCGGGTCGCCAAGGACCTGGCCATGACGGTGCCCGGCGGCATTGGCAGCCTGCAGACCTTGCTGACCGCCAACGACGCCTTCACCGGCCGCGTCGCCGACCGGTTCGCGGACTACCTGGGCGACATGGTCGACGTAGCCGAGAATCAGGGCGCGATGGCCGCCGAACTGGCCACGGCGCTGGGCAACATGTTCAACCTGCTCACCGCGGCGGGTAAGGACATGAGGTCCATAACCGACGAAACCGTCACCGCCCTCAACGCCATCCGCGACGACGAGTACGGGTCCAGCGGCCTGATGGGCTTCGCCGTCGCCGGCGCCCTCATCGGCCTGCTGGGCTCCGTCGCCACCGGCGGCACCACCGCGGCCATCGCCTGGTCATTGCTGAGCGGTACGGTGGCCGTCGCCGCCCGGACCACCGTCGAGGCCAGCATCTCGGCCGGCACCGTCGAGGAGGTGCTGAACCAGATGTTCGACGCCGTGGCCGAGCGGGTCGAGGAGTTCGACCACCGGGAGGGCCAGGTCGTCAAGGCACTCAACGCCGACAACGGCCTCGCCGACTCGCACCGGCCGGAACTCGACCCCGACACCAAACCGGCCAACATGTACGACGGTCGGGGCGATCTGGGCGCGGCCGACACCGTCCTGGCCGCCGACCTGGCGGACACCCATCGCCACGCGACGACCACGGTCCCGAAACTGGCAGGACAGTTCGGTTCGGCTTCGACAGCACTGTCGACGGTCAGCGGCACCGCCGTCGAACCGATGGGCAATGCCTCACAGCCGTGGGAGACGCTGTGCACGAAGTTGCAGCGTTACAGTGCATTGGCCAGCAACCACCTGTACGACGGTGGCGAAGTCCTCGCCAAGGCCATGGTGTCCTTCGCCGAGCAGGACGGCATCAACGCGAAGTGGGTGCGAGAGCCGCTCACGGAGCACGAGGGCCCGGACATTCCCGAGGCGTACACGCCGCCCGACCCGCGTCCGTGGATGGACCGGCCGAAATCCGATCGGTTAGCGCTGGTGAATTCGGCCCGACCGGCGGCGAAGGCTCAGTGCTCGCGCGGCGGAACCGGTTCGGAGTGCTCGTAGTTGAGCTGGTCGACCGGCAGCGGGAAGACCTCCCCGTCCTCACCGAACGGCGAACCGGCCGCCGAGACCGGTGAGGTGAGCTCGGTGATGGGCAGGTAACCGTCCTTAACCGGCTTGATCCTGCTGCGTCGCGTCTCCGTCATGATCGAAGTGTCTCATGAGCCGGACGGGTCACGCGCGGGCTCCCGTGCGACTGCGGGCGTCGGCCGGTGGACGTACCGTTAAAGGTGATGGCCACGCATTCCCTGGTACCCCGGTCGTTGGCGGCGGCCCTGCGGGCGGTACCCGACGAGACGCTCGCGGCTTTGCTGCGCGCGCGTCCCGATCTGGCCGTGCCGGTTCCCGCCGACATGGAGGCGCTGACCATTCGCGCGCGCACCCCCGCGTCGGTGTCGCGGGCGCTGGACCGGCTCGACGAGTTCACGTTGCGGGTGCTGGACGGGCTGCGGCTGGTGGGCACCGAGGACGAGGACGGGCCGGTGACCTCGGTGAACCTGTTGGCCACCGTCACCCCGGACCTGTCGGACGTCGGCGTCGCGATCGCGACGCTGCGCGGGCTGGGGTTGGTGTGGGGGCCGGACGAGGAGCTGCGGCACCCCGCGTGCCTGGCCGAGGTGTGCGGGCCGTACCCGGCGGGGCTGGGGCGTCCGGCCGCCGAACTCAGTAGCGAGGCCGGGAAGCTCGTCGACGACGCCGCCGCGTTGCGGCGCACCGTGTTGGCCGCGCCGCCGCAGTCGCGCACCGTCCTGGACAAACTCGCCGCAGGTCCTCCACTGGGGACTGTCACCGACGCCTACGCCCAGACTCCGGCCGACACCCCGGTGCGGTGGCTGTTGGCCCACCATCTGCTGGTGCCGGTCGCCGCCGACACCGTCGAACTGCCGCGCGAGGTCGGCGTCCTACTGCGCCGCGAGGCCGGACCGCTGGGGACACTGCGCCGCCAACCCGAACTGCCCCAACCGATCTCGCCGGTCGCGGTGGACTCGGCGGGCACCGCGCAGGTGTGCGAGGTGGTGCGGCTGACCGACCTGCTGCTGGAGGTCCTCACCGCCGAGGCGCCGCCCGAGGTGAAGTCCGGCGGCATCGGGATGCAGGCGCTGCACCGGCTGGCCCGGACCTGCGACCTGTCGGACGCCAACGCGGCGCTGCTGCTGGAGGCGTGTTTCGCCGCCGGACTGCTGGGTCGCGACGGCGAGGCCTGGATGCCCAGCCACGGCTACGACGGCTGGCGCTCGGCGCCGCTGTCGATGCGCTGGTCCCGGTTGGCCCGGGCCTGGCTCGACGCCGAACGCGACATCCGGCTGCTGGGCGCCCGGCCCGGCCGCACTCGTCCGTCCACTGTGCTGTCGCCGTCGCTGGTGTCGCATTCGGCGCCCCGGTACCGCCGGGAAGTGTTGCGGCTGTTGGCCGAGCAGGCGCCGGGGACCCCGATCGACACCGAGCTGACCGTCGAGGTGTGCGGCTGGCGGCACCCGCGACGCCGCGCCGACGACGCGGTGCGCGCCGTCCACACGCAGGCGTCCTTTCTGGGCATCATCGCCCGCGACGCCGTCACCGAGTTCGGGCGGCTGCTGGTCGCCGAACCCGACCACGACGATCCGCTGGGCATCCACACGCCCGAAACCGATCCGCTGCACACCACCCTGGACGACCTGCTGCCGGTCCCGATCGACGAGATGGTGGTCCAGGGCGACCTCACCGTGATCGTCCCCGGCCATCCGTCGCCGCTGTTGGCCGCCGAGCTGGCCCTGGTGGCCGAACGCGAGTCCCCCACCGTCCACAGGGTCACCGAGGCCAGTCTGCGGGCCGCCCTGGACGCGGGTTACGCCCGCGAGGACATCCGCGGCGTGTTCGCCCGCCGCTGCCCCGGCGAACTGCCGCAGGCGCTGGACTACCTCATCGACGACGTCGCCAAACGCCACGGCGGCCTGCGGGCCGGATACGCGGGTTCCTATGTGCGCAGCGAGGACGAGGCGCTGTTGGTCCAGGTCCTCGCCGACCGCCGTCTCGCCGACGCGGCGCTGCGGCGGCTGGCCCCCACCGTCATCGTCAGCCCGATGCCGCTGCCGGGTCTGCTGTCGATGCTGCGCGAGGCGGGCCACACCCCGGTCGCGGAGGACTCCTCGGGCTCCATCGTGATCGACAAGTCCGTCGCGCCCCGCGCCACCCGGGTCGTCCGGCCCGACAAGACCGCCGACCCCACTCCCCGCGTCGAGGGAGCGCCGCTGGCGGCGCTGGTGGAACACCTGAAGCACACCGAACCCCGCGCCGAGACGATGGCGCGGGGACAGCGGCTGGACGAGGACGCGGTCGAGGTGCTGCGCGAGGCGGTCCCCGACCGGGCCCTGGTGTGGGTGGAGTATGTGGACGGTGGTGGCGAGCCGATCCGCAAGCTGCTGCGCCCGGTGTCGATGGGCGCCGGATACCTGCGGGCCGAGGACAAGCGGACCGACATGCTGCACACGATCGCGCTGCACACGATCCGCTCGGCCACGATCGCCTCCGTGTGAGGCCGCGTCAGTCGGCGCGGGCGCGTCTCCGGGTTCGCCTGGCCACCAAGGCGATCCGCACGGCGCTGTAGCCGACCGCGATGGCGGGCAGGGCGTACAGCCACGCACCGTCGAGGCGGGCGATACTGATGCCGGTGACCAGTCCGATGACGAGCAGGCTCAGCAGGACCTCGGTCTTGACGTTGTCGGCGAGTCTTCCGGTCAGTGCGGTGTGGACGAATGACGAGTGGGACATGGTCGCTCCTTGAATCGAATGTGGATGGTGGGTTGTCAGTCGCGGGGTTCCCAGCGGAACAGCCGGGCGGCGACCGCGCAGGACAGCACGGCGACCGTCACCGAGGCCACGGCGGGCCACAGCAGTCCCATCTCGATCGAGCCCTCGCCCGACCAGGCGTAGCGCAGCAGCTGGGTGACGGCGGTGCCCGGCAGCGCCAGCGTCGGGACGGTGACCTCGTCGGGGGGCGTGGACAGCACCCACATCAGTCCTCCGAACAGGACGGCGAAGCCGGGCATGGTGGTGAAGTGCGCGGCCTCGGGGGTCTTGGTGAACGACGCGGTCAGGAAGGCCAGGGCCGCGCAGGTGACGGCACCGATGACTGCCGCCGCGACGAGGATCAGCGGCTGGGCGGGCAGGATGCCTTTGACCGCACCGGTTATCGCGATGAACAGCAGCGACTGTCCGACGAACAGCAGTATGGGCGCCGTCGCGAAGCCGAGCACGATGCCGGTCGTGGACGCCGGGGAGGAGCGGACGCGTTTGAGGAACAGTGCCGCGCGGTGGTGGGCCAGCGTCATGGTGGCGGTCATGTAGACGGTGAAGCCCGCCAGCATGGTGAGGTTCATCGTGGCCAGGTCGGCGGTGGCGGCGTCGCTCATGGCCAGGATGACCCCCGCGAAGCCCAGCGGCATCACGATCGCGGTCAGGGCCATGGAACGGTTTCGCAGGATCAGCCGCAGTTCCATGCCGGTCAGCACCAGCCAGGCCGGGATCCGGGGGCCGGTCGCGTTGGTCGTCGTGGGGTTCATCGTCAGCGTCCGTTCGTGTCGGTGGTGATGTCGGTGGCCTGTACCGCCGCGAAGACCTCGCGCAGCGACGCTTCGGCGGCGGTCAGCTGGCCCAGGTCGAGGCGGTTGTCGTTGGCCCAGTTCAGGAGCAGATGCAGGTCGGCCTGCAAACGTGTGGTGCGCACCGTCAGGGCGTCGTCCATGAGGGACACGTCGCCGTCGAAGCGCGGCAGACTCGCCGCGTCGATCGCGGCGGGCAGGGCGCAACCGATCTTCGCGGCGTGGCTGGCGGCGACCTGGGCGACGGTCCCGGCCACCGCCACGCGTCCTTTGTGCATGATCGCGAGGTGGTCGGCCAGTTCCTCGGCCTCTTCCAGGTAGTGCGTGGTCAACAGGACGGCGCAACCGGAGTCGACGAGGTTTCGCAGCAGCGCCCAGGTGCGTTCGCGCGACGTCGGGTCCATGCCGGTGGTGGGTTCGTCGAGGAACAGGACACTCGGAGCCGTGGAGATGGCCAGCGCCAGGTCGAGGCGTCGTCTCTCGCCGCCGGACAGCTGGCCGACCCGCACGTCGGCCCGGTGACTCAGGTCCACATCGGCCAGTGGGTCGGCGGGGCCGGTGCGGCCCCGGTTCAGGTGCCGCCACAGTCGCAGGGTCTCGGCGGCGGTGAGGTTCGCGGTGAAGCCGGATTCCTGCAGCACCATCGACACCTGCCCGGCCAGCTGCCGCCGGTGCCGGTACGGGTCGCGGCCCAGCACGCTGATGTCTCCGGCGTCGGCGCGCCGGTGGCCTTCGAGGGTCTCCACCGTGGTGGTCTTGCCCGCGCCGTTGGTTCCCAACAGCGCGAACAGTTCTCCGGGTCGCACGCTCAGGTCGACGCCGTCGACGGCGAGGTAGTCGCCGTAGCGGCACCGCAGCCCGGACGCGTGGATCGCGGGTCGAGCGCCCGCCAGCTCAGGGTTCCGTCTACTGGAAACAGTGTGGGTTCGTGTCATGTGGACCAGCCTGCGGCTCGGGCCGGAAACCGGGTAGTGGCAAGAAACCACCCGCCTGTGTGCGTCAGTCATGAACCTCGATGACATCTGTCATCGATCCTGCTCAGGACGGCTTCGGGCCCGGCGTCACGACGCCGGACGCCGCATACTTGCTCCATGCCCGACTCGCCCCCGCACACCGGCCAGCGCCGCCTGACCTGGCTGCGCCGCTACACCTGGTGGTTCCTCATCCCCTATCCGCTGACGGCGGCCACCGTGGGGACCATCCAGGCGATCCGGCACGACCATCCCGGCGGGGTGCTGGCACTGATCCTGATCGCCTTCGCCGTGGCGACGGTGGTGAGCGTCCGCTGGTTCGACGCCGTGACCCGGCACGAGGCCCGCGACTGGCCGACGCTCGCCGACTGGGTCCTGTTCGCCGTCGCGGCGGCCGGGCTGGCGGGCACCGCGTGGCTGATCTCCCCGTTCCCGTACCGGCCGCTGGGCTGGCTGCTGCTGGCCAGCGCGCTCACCGCCGCGGTGATCCTGCGGCTGCCCGCGCGACACCGGCTGGCCGCGCTGGTCGTCATGACGGGGCTGATCGCCGCCGCGACCGCGCTGCTGGCCCGCGCCGGGCTGGCCGCCCCGCTGACCGTGCTCGGCGTCGCCGCGCTGGTGGCGTCGTTCGCGGCGATCATCTGGGTGCAGTGGTGGAGTTTCGACGTGGCCCGGCAGCTGGAGCAGGCCCGCAGTGTCGCGGCCGAGCTCGCGGTGACGCGGGAGCGGCTGCGGTTCGCCGCCGACCTGCACGACATCCAGGGCCACCACCTGCAGGTGATCGCGCTCAAGAGCGAACTGGCCGCGCGGCTCGGCGGCCGCGACCCCGACAAGGCGGTGGCGCTGATGCGCGAGGTGCAGGACCTGGCCCGCGACGCGCTGAGCGACACCCGCGCCGTCGTGGCGGGCTACCGCAGTGTCTCGCCCGGCACCGAGATCACCAACGCCACCAAGGTGCTGACGGCCGCGGGCATCGAGGCCACCGCGAACCTGCCCGGCACCGATCCCGGCCGGGGCTTCGCGGGCGAACGCGAACTCGGCCTGCTGATCCGGGAGGCGACCACGAACATCCTGCGGCACGCCCGGCCTACCCGGGCCGAGTTCGACCTGACGGCCACCGGCGAGGGCCTGTCGGTGCGCATCCGCAACGACGGCGCCGACTCAGGAGCCACCAGCGGCGACGGCACCGGCCTTGCCGGGCTGCGCGACCGCTTCGAGGCCGTCGGCGGCAGCCTCGACTGGCGGTCCGAGGCCGGACGGTTCACGGTCTCGGCGAGACTGCCGCGCGCGGCAGCCCCTCCCGATCCCGGCCGCTCCCCCGACACGGAAGGATCGACGAGGTGACGATCCGGATCCTGGTGGCCGACGACGAGGCCATGCTGCGCGGCGCCCTGGTGGCGCTGCTCGACCTCGAATCCGACCTCGACGTCGTCGCCGAGGTGGACACGAGCACCGCCGCGGTCACGGCCACGGCGGAGTCCCGTCCCGACATCGCCGTCCTCGACCTGGAGATGCCGCCCGCCGACGGCCTGGTCGCCGCCGAACAGATCCTGCGGCAGCCCACGCCGCCGAGGATCGTGCTGGTCACCCGGCACGCCCGCCCCGGGGTGCTGCGGCGAGCGTTGGCGGCCGGGGTCAGCGCCTTCGTCCCCAAGACCACGCCCGCCGAACGGCTCGCCGAGATCATCCGCGACGTCCACTCCGGACGGCGTTACGTCGATCCGGACATCGCCGCCTCGGCGCTCACCGAGGACGAGTGCCCGCTGACCACCCGGGAACTGGAGGTGCTGCGGGCGGCCCGCACCGGCGCCTCGATCGCCGACATCGCCGCGGCGGTGCATCTGGCGCCCGGGACGGTGCGCAACTACCTGTCCTCGGCGATGACGAAGCTCGGCGTCTCCTCCCGGCACGCCGCGGCCCACGCCGCCTGGGAGCAGGGCTGGATCTGAAGGGCTCAGGTGCCCAGGGCGTGGTCGAGCAGGCTGTCGACGGTGATCGCGCCCAGCAGCGTGTCGTTGTCGACCACCGCCACCACCGGGATCCGCACCCGGGCCATCAGCGCCGCGACCTCCAGCAGCGTCGCCCTGGCGCCGACCACCGGCAGGTCGAAGGGTTCCTCGGGCAGCAATTCCCTGACTGTCTTGTTCCCCAGTCCCGCCACGAAGGTGTCGGCGGCGGCCTCGTCCACGACCCCGGCCAGCGTCGGATCGTCCTGTATATACAGAGGAACCGACATCCGCAACACCTGGGTGCCGCCCAGGACCGTGTAGGGACAACCGTTGGAGCCCAGCACGATCAGACCGGGAAGGTCGTTTCCCGCCATCAGCTTCGCCGCTTCAAGCGCCGAAGTGTCCAAAGTAACCGTGGGAAAGTCCTTGGCGAGCGCGCCTGCGTGCATGCACTCGAGTATGGCACCGTCGCCGGTCTGCCCCAACAACCCGCCTCGCCTACACGCCGTCGCGATCCTGACTAGTCTGTCAACAGCTATCGGACGATGAGGCGGGAAGGCGATGGAACTGACAATCCGCACCCGGACTGACGGTGAGTACACGGTGGTCGCGGTGGGTGGCGAGATCGACATGTTCACGGCGACCGAACTGCGTGAGGCCCTGCACGCCGAACTCGCCAAGAACGTCTCCAGGCTGGCCATCGACGTCAACGGGGTAGAGTTCTGCGACTCGACCGGACTGGGCGTCATCATCGGTGTGCTGCGGCGGCTGCGAGAGAGCGGCGGCAAGCTGGTCATCGTGTGCGCCCGTCAGCAGATGCTCAAGATCTTCCAGCTGACCGGGCTGGACACCGTCCTCGACATCCGCGCCGAACTTCCGGCGGACGGCTGAGTCATGCCGACGGTCCGTTTTGGATTCACACCGTCGCCGGTGCATGTGCGTACCGCGCGGCTGGTGGCGGCCTCGGCGGCCGCGCAGGCGCAGCTGGCCGCCGAGTTCATCGACGAGGTGCGCCAGGCCGCCGGTGAGGCGTGTTCTCGGGCGGTGGCCCGGCACCGCCGCCACGGGGTCACGAAGCTGGTGCGGATGAAATTGGCGATTGGTGAGAGATTTGTGGCTGAAGTTGCTGATTTCGCCCCGGTTTCGCGCAACTCTTTGAGCATTGCTGGTAACGGCGTGACCGATCTGGCGGCGTCCCCGAGCGACGAGGACGCCCTGGCCGAAGAGGTCGCCCTGACGCTGCTGGCCGGTCTGGTCTCGGACCTACAGGTCATCGAGGGCGAGGACGGCGTCGGAACCATCGTCCGAATGGCCTGGCCGCTATAGCCACTCGACCCGAATGCCGCCGCTTGCGGCCCACAGTGGCGATGGTTACACTCCGCTGGTTATCGCCCCGGGCCCAACGGGGATTAAAAATTCCAGGAGAGTAAATGTCTCAATCGTTGCTTGCCGATGGGCAAGGCGATGCGGTTGGCGTCAACCTGACGTACGTCATCCTCGCGGCCGTATTGGCGCTGATCGCGCTCGGCTTCGCCGCCGCATTGGTCAAGATGGTGCTTGCCACCGGCAAGGGCACCAAGAAAATGCAGGAGATCGCCGGTGCCGTCCAGGAAGGAGCTTCGGCCTACCTGAAGCGCCAGTTCCGGACGCTCGCGATCTTCGTCGTCATCGCCATGGTGCTGCTGTGGTTCCTGCCGGTACACGATGTCGGTGACTCCGAGACCATGGTGAAGGCGGGCCGCAGCGCCTTCTTCGTCGTGGGCGCCGGGTTCAGTGCCTTCATCGGCTGGGCCGGGATGGGTCTTGCCACCCGCGCCAACCTGCGGGTCGCCTCGGCCGCCCGCGACGGCAGCCGTACCGGGGCCATGGCCATCGCGTTCCGCACCGGTGGCGTCGTCGGCTTCCTGACCGTCGGTCTGGGCCTCTTGGGCGCGGCCGTGGTCGTCATGGTCTTCAAGGGCAACGCGGCCACCGTGCTGGAAGGCTTCGGCTTCGGTGCCGCCATGCTGGCCATGTTCATGCGGGTCGGCGGCGGCATCTTCACCAAGGCCGCCGACGTCGGCGCCGACCTGGTCGGCAAGGTCGAGCAGGGCATCCCCGAGGACGACCCCCGCAACGCCGCCACCATCGCCGACAACGTCGGTGACAACGTCGGCGACTGCGCCGGCATGGCCGCCGACCTGTTCGAGTCCTACGCCGTCACCCTGGTGGCCTCGCTGATCCTGGGCCAGATCGCCTTCGGCGACACCGGCCTGGTGCTGCCGCTGATCATCGGTGCCGTCGGCATCGTCACCGCGATCTTCGGTGTCTTCATCACCAAGCTGCGCGCCTCGGACAAGAACGGCCTGACCGCGATCAACCGGGCCTTCTTCATCTCGGCGGTGCTGGCCGCCGTGCTGAGCGCCGGGGCGATCCTGGCGACCGTCCCCAACACCTGGGCCGCGCTGGGCGTCGAGGAAGCCGTCCACAAGGGCGTTCCGTTCTCGCCGCAGGTCACCGCGATCGTCGCCGTGGTCATCGGTATCGTCCTGGCCGCCGCCATCATGGCGCTGACCGGCTACTACACCGAGACCGAGAAGCGTCCGGTCTCCGACGTCGCCAAGACCTCGCTGACCGGACCGGCCACCGTCATCCTGTCGGGTGTCTCGCTGGGCTTCGAGTCGGCGGTGTTCTCGGCGCTGGTCATCGGCGCGGGTGTGTACGGCGCCTTCCTGCTGGGTGGCGCCACCGCGATGTTCGTGTCGCTGTTCGCCATCGCGCTGGCCGGTTGCGGTCTGCTGACCACGGTCGGCGTCATCGTCGCCATGGACACCTTCGGGCCCATCAGCGACAACGCGCAGGGCATCGCCGAGATGTCCGGTGACATCGACGAGGAGGCCGCGCGCACCCTCACCGACCTGGACGCCGTCGGCAACACCACCAAGGCCATCACCAAGGGCATCGCGATCGCGACCGCCGTGCTGGCGGCCACCGCGCTGTTCGGCTCCTACACCAGTGCCATCAACGTCGCGCTGGCCGAGGGCGGCAAGCTCGCCGACGGTGGTATCGACGTGCTGCTCAACATCGCCAACCCGGCCAACATCGTCGGCGTCATCGTCGGCGCGGCCGTGGTGTTCCTGTTCTCGGGTCTGGCCGTCAACGCGGTGTCGCGTTCGGCCGGTGCCGTGGTCTTCGAGGTGCGCCGCCAGTTCCGGGAGTTCCCGGGCATCATGGACGGCACCCAGCGCCCCGAGTACGGCCGGGTCGTGGACATCTGCACCCGCGACGCGCAGCGCGAGCTCATGACGCCGGGTCTGCTGGCGATCCTGGCGCCGATCGCGGTCGGTTTCGGCCTGGGCGCGGGCGCGCTGGCGGCCTACCTGGCCGGTGCCATCGCCTGCGGCGTGCTCATGGCGATCTTCCTGGCCAACTCCGGTGGTGCCTGGGACAACGCCAAGAAGGCCGTCGAGGACGGCGCTCACGGCGGCAAGGGCTCCGAGGCCCACGACGCCACCGTCATCGGTGACACCGTCGGCGACCCGTTCAAGGACACCGCCGGTCCGGCGATCAACCCGCTGATCAAGGTCATGAACTTGGTCTCGCTGCTGATCGCCCCCGCCGTGATCATGTTCTCGTCCTACGGCGAGAACCCGAACCCGGCGGTGCGGATCTCGATCGCCGTGGTCGCGCTGCTGATCATCGTCGCCGCCGTCGGCTGGAGCCGCTCCAAGCCGATCACCGTCGGCGAGGACAAGCCGTCCGACAACGGCGCCGACAAGGAAAAGGTCGACGCCTGATATCGCGCACGCTCGTTTTCGCGCGAGTATCGCGTTAGAGCCCCCGGACTCCGTTTGAGTCCGGGGGCTTCATCTCGCCCCGGTAGGTTGAGACCCATGCGTGCTGTCGCCTGGTTGCTGGTCGCCGCCCTCGCCCTGTCGGGATGCGGTTCCCAGGTGGACGCCGAGGAATGGGCCGCCGACGTGTGCGCGGCCCTGGAACCGTGGAAGACCGGCATCGAGGACCTCACCGCCGAGGCCAACGCGGCCATGGACCCCGAGTCCTCCCCGACGCAGGCCAAGAAGGACCTGCTGAAGCTGTTGGCCGGGGCCGCTGACATCAGCGAGGACGCCCGCGCCGGCATCGAGGCGGCGGGCGTGCCCGACATCGCCGACGGCGAGCGGATGGCGAAACGCTTCACCGAGTCGCTGGCGGCCACCCGTGACGCCTACCGCACCGCGCACGACCGCATAGAAAAACTCGACGCGGGTAAGGGTGACTTCTATGACGAGGTGGCCGCGGCGATGAAACAGCTGGCGAAGGACTACGACGCGGTCCCGCAGGTCGCCGAACTGGACTCCGAGGAACTCAAGAACGCGTTCGAAGCGGTAAAGCAGTGTCAGTGAGCCGTGCCCCCGCGTTAGGGTGGCTCTCGCCCGTACCCGAATATTTCGGGTGAAGCGCGCACAAGAATTTGGGGTGCGCAACCGCGGTCGCCTATTGGACGTTACCTTTGACAATCGGTCCGTAGCAATTAGGTATGCCCTGACATCCGATTCACGAGTGGGATTAACTGAAGTGGCGCAAACCACGAAACGTCTGGTCATTGTCGAGTCACCGGCAAAGGCCCGCACCATCGCCGGGTACCTCGGCGATGGTTACATGGTCGACTCCAGCCTCGGGCACATCCGGGACCTGCCCCGCAACGCCAAAGAGGTTCCGCCCAAGTACGCCAAGGAACCCTGGTCCCGGCTCGGCGTCGACGTCGACAACGACTTCGCACCGCTCTATGTGGTCAATCCGGATCGCAAGGCCCACGTCAAGACCCTCAAGGACCAACTGGCGGAAGCCGACGAACTCCTACTGGCCACCGATGAGGACCGCGAGGGGGAGGCCATCGCCTGGCACCTCCTGGAAACCCTGAAGCCCAAGGTTCCCGTCAAGCGCATGGTCTTCCACGAGATCACCAAGTCCGCGATCACCCAGGCCGTCAACAACCCCCGCGAGATCAACAGATCCCTAGTGGACGCCCAGGAGGCGCGCCGGATCCTCGACCGCCTCTACGGTTACGAGGTCTCGCCGGTGCTGTGGAAGAAGGTCATGCCGCGGCTGTCGGCGGGCCGGGTGCAGTCGGTGGCCACCCGCATCGTGGTGGAGCGGGAACGGGCCCGGATGCGGTTCGTCACCGCCGACTACTGGGGAATCACCGCCCAGTTGCGCACAAAGGACGGTGCCGACTTCGCGGCCAACCTGCTGTCCTTCGACGGCGACCGGGTCGCCACCGGCAAGGACTTCGACGCCGAGACCGGCCGCCCCAAGGCCGGTGTGGTCCACCTCGACGAGGCCGGTGCCCGGGGTCTGGCGGCCCGGCTGGCGAACGTCCCCTACACCGTCGGCAAGGTCGACAACAAGCCCTACCGCCGCCGCCCCTACCCGCCGTTCATGACCTCGACGCTGCAACAGGAGGCGTCCCGCAAGCTGCGGCAGTCCAGCGCCCAGACGATGCGGTTGGCGCAGCGGCTGTACGAGAACGGCTACATCACCTATATGCGTACCGACTCCACGAACCTGTCGGAGACGGCGCTGACGGCGGCCCGCAGGCAGGCCGCGCAGCTGTACGGCGAGCGTTTCGTGCCCGCCGAGCCGCGCCGCTACGCCCGCAAGGTCAAGAACGCCCAGGAGGCCCACGAGGCGATCCGCCCGTCGGGCGACAGCTTCCGCACCCCCTCGGAGCTGGCCAGCGAACTGTCCACTGAAGAGCTTCGGGTCTACGAGCTGATCTGGCGCCGCACCATCGCCTCCCAGATGACCGACGCGGTCGGCAACTCGGTCTCGGTGCGCATCAACGTCACCTCCGCCACCGGCGAGGACTGCGAGTTCTCCGCGTCCGGAAAGACCATCACCGACCCCGGCTTCCTCAAGGCCTATGTGGAGTCCCGTGACGAGGGCGAGGCCGACGACGCCGAGCGTCGCCTGCCCGAACTCGAACGCGGCCAGGCCCTGACCGCCGACTCCCTCGAACCCGCCGGACACCGCACCCAGCCCCCCGCCCGCTACACCGAAGCCTCCCTGGTCAAAGCCCTGGAGGAGCGCGGCATCGGCCGTCCCTCCACCTACGCGTCCATCATGCAGACCATTCAGGACCGCGGCTACGTCTTCAAACGCGGCCAGGCCCTGATCCCGGCCTTCCTGGCCTTCGCGGTCGTGGGCCTGCTGGAGAAGCACTTCGCCCGGCTGGTCGACTACGACTTCACCGCGGGCATGGAGTCCGAACTGGACGACATCGCCGCCGGTGAGGGCCGTTCGCTGGAGTTCCTGCGCAGCTTCTACTTCGGCGGCAACAACGCCGCCGACGGCACCGTCGCGGCCTCCGGTGGCCTGAAGAAACTCGTCGCCGAGGAACTGGGCCGCATCGACGCGCGCGGCGTCAACTCCATCCCGCTGTTCACCGACGAACAGGAGCGCCGGGTCGTGGCCCGGGTCGGCCGCTACGGCCCCTACCTGGAACGCTTCGCCCCCACCGCCGAACCCGGCGAGCCCGGCGAACGCGTCTCCATCCCCGACTCCCTGGCCCCCGACGAGCTCACCCAGGCCAAGGCCGAGGAACTCTACGAGGTCGGTTCGGGCGAACGCGAACTCGGCGAGCACCCCGAGACCGGTGAGATCGTCTACGCCAAGTCCGGCCGTTACGGTCCCTACGTCACCAGCGGCGAGAAGTCCGCGTCCCTGCTGTCCGACATGAAACTCAAGGACATCACCCTCGACGACGCGGTCCGGCTGCTCACCCTGCCCCGGCTGGTCGGTGTCGACGCCGACGGCGAGGAGGTCCGCGCCGGGCTCGGCCCGCACGGCCCCTACGTCGTCAAGAAACGCGACTACCGCTCCCTGGAGACCGAGGAGCAGCTCTTCACGGTCACCCTGGAACAGGCCCAGGCCCTGCTGGCCCAACCGAAGAAACGGGGACGTCAGGCGGCCCGCCCGCCGCTGAAGGAACTGGGCACCGACCCGGCCACCAAGCTCACCGTCGTCATCAAGGACGGCCGCTTCGGCCCCTACGCCACCGACGGCGAGACCAACGCCTCGCTGAAGAAGACCGACACGATCGAGGACATCACGATCGACCGGGCTTCGGAACTGCTGGCCGAACGCCGCGCCAAGGCCCCGGTGGCCAAGAAGGCCGCGAAGAAGGCGGCGAAGAAGACCACCGCCAAGAAGACGGCGAAGAAAACGGTGAAGAAGGCGGCCAAGAAAACCGCCAAGAAGACCACCACGACCAAGAAGGCCGCGAAGAAGTCGGCCGCCAAGAAGAAGACCGGCAACCCCCGCGAGGACGCCTGAGGAACCGTCGCGTGAGTCTCCATTGCGTATACTCACGCGACATTCAGACGCCTCCCACCCCTTGGAGCACCGGTGTTCGGACTACTGCGGCCGTGTTCGCGACTGATGGACGAGCCGATGCTGCACGAGTGGCTGTCCCACTTCTGTGGACTGTGCCTGGCACTTCGTGACGACTTCGGACAGTCGACACGGCTGGCCACCAACTACGACAGCCTGGTGCTGTCCGCGCTGGTGGAGGCCCAGACCGGTGCCGAGCCACAGCGGCGCACCGCGGGGCCGTGCGCGTTGCGGGGACTGCGGACCGCTTCCGTCGTGCACGGGACCGCCGCGCGACTGTCGGCCGTGGCGTCGGTGCTGCTGGCCACCGCCAAGATCAACGACCACATCGACGACGGGGACGGGCTGGCGCGGCGGCGGTCACTGGCCACGGTCGGCCGGAAGGTGTCACGGCGGCTGGAAACCAAGGCGCTGCGGGTGGGCGACGACATCGACTTCGACGCCGCCGCGCTGCTCGCCGCCGTCGGTCGGCAACGCGAGGTCGAGGCCGGTGCCTCGGCGTCGACGCCGTTGACCGCCGTCACCGCGCCGACGGAGGAAGCCACGGCGGCGCTGTTCGGGCACACGGCGGTCATGGCCGGGCGGCCGGACAACGCGGCGCCGCTGGCGCGGGCCGGGCGGGCGTTCGGACGGCTGGCGCACCTGGTGGACGCGGTGTCCGATCTCGAGCAGGACGGTCAGCGGGGGTCGTGGAATCCGTTGGCCGCCACCGAGACCCCGATGGCCGAGGCGCACCGGTTGTGTCACGCGGCGATCGCCGACATCGACGCCGCGCTGGCCGAAGCCGGGATCGGGCCGGGCGAGCTGGCGCGATCGCTGCTGGTCGATCACGCCGAACACACGATGCGCAATTCGTACCCGCACGCGCATCACCATCAGCACCACGGCGCGCATCCCGCCCCAAGGGGATTCTGGGCGGGCTGCGGCGCGGCGTTGATCGTCGCGTGCACTTGTCAGTGCTGCTGCTCCAGCAACTTCGAGGGCCCCTGGTCACGCCGGCCCCGCGAGGGCTGCTGCCACAAGTGCGACTGCTGCGACTGTCCCTGTGACGGTTGCTGCTGTCCCTGCGACTGACGAGTCGGGCTCGTCAGTCCTAAGAGGTGTACAGGTACACCTTGGCGTCGTTGCCGTCGCCGGTGAGCTTGAACTTGTCGACGTCGCCTGACGGGCAGGCCTTGTCGCTGTACTCCCACTTCTGGTCGATGAAAGCCTTGACGCGGGCGCATTTCCCGTCGGTGCGGGTGTCCTTGACCCAGCCGGACACGGTGATGTTGCCGTTGTCGCAGCTGGCCTCCCAATGCGCCAGCCCGCCGGGAACGTCCGAGTTCATCGAATCGCTGCAACCGGTCCGCGGTTCTATCGCGGCCTCGGCTATCGCTACGGTCGCCGGTCCAGCTACCGCGACCGCCCCCACGACGGCGGCCGCCACGAGCCACCGTCTACGCAACCTTGCCATGAAACCTCCTCTGTCGCTCTTCGATGGTTCCAGGTAAGAAGACGGCTTGACTCCACCGGAAGGACGGCTTACTCGGTTTGCCCTCTGTTTGAATTTACCGGTTTAGCTAGCTTAGTTCCGGAAGCAACAATTCAGCGGTTTGAGCCGAATTGAGCGCGGCGCCCTTGAGCAGATTGTCGCCGACGACGAAGAACTCCAGCGAGTTGTCGAAGTCGATCGAGGTGCGGATACGTCCGACGAGGGTGTCGTCGCGGCCGGTGGCGTCGATCGGCATCGGGTACACGTTGTTGTCCGGGTCGTCGACGACGGTCACGCCGGGAGCCTCGGCGAGCACCTTGCGGGCCGCGTCGGCCGACACCGGCGAGGAGAAGGTCGCGTGGACAGCCTGGGAATGCCCGGTGGCGACCGGAACCCGCACGCAGGTCGAGGCGACCTTCAGGTCGGGAAGGTCGAGGATCTTGCGGGACTCGTTGCGCACCTTCAGTTCTTCGGAGGTCCAGCCGTCGGGGCGCCAGCCGCCCACCTTGGGCACGACGTTGAGCGCCAGCGGCGCGCCGAAGGTGTCGTCACCGCCCTCGCCGATCGCCTCGCGGACGTCACCGGACACGGTGCCCAGGTCGCGTTTGCCCGCCACGGCTCCCAGCTGGTCGTAGAGGCTGTCGAATCCGGCCTGCCCGGCGCCCGAAGCCGCCTGGTAGGACGCGACCGACATCGACACCAGCCCGAAGGAGCGGTTCAGTGCCGCAAGCGACGGGATGAGGGCCAGCGTGGTGCAGTTGGCGTTGGCGATGATCCCCTTGGGACGGTTGCGGACCGCCTCGGGGTTGGCCTCGGCGACCACCAGCGGCACGTCGGGGTCCATCCGGAAGTAGCCGGACTTGTCGACGACGATGACGCCCTTGGCGGCGGCGATGGGCACCCAGTGCGCGGACACCTCGTCGGGCAGGTCGAAGTGGGCGACGTCGACGCCCTCGAAGACCTCCTCGCTGATGGCCTGGACGGTCACTTCCTCGCCCCGGACCCGCAGTTTGCGGCCCGCCGACCGCGGCGAGGCGATCAGGCGGATCTCGCCCCACACGTCGGCGCGGCGCGAGATGACGTCGAGCATGACGGAGCCGACGGCCCCGGTCGCTCCCACAACGGCCAGAGTCGGTTTCCTACTCATGTATCGCTACCTTCCGGTTCCGGCGTATACGACGGCTTCTTCGCTGCCGCCGAGTTCGAATGCCTCGTGGACGGCCGACACGGCGGTGTCCAGTTCGGTGTCGCGGCACACCACCGAGATCCGGATCTCCGAGGTGGAGATGATCTCGATGTTGACGCCCGCCTGGGACAGCGCCTTACAGAAGGTCGCGGTGACACCCGGGTGGGACCGCATCCCGGCGCCCACAAGGGACACCTTGCCGATGTGGTCGTCGTACAGCAGTCCGGCGAAGCCGATCTTGTCGCGGGCCTTCTGCAGCGCGGCCATCGCGGTGGGCCCGTCGTCCTTGGGCAGCGTGAACGAGATGTCGGTGCGTCCGGAGTCCTTCGTGGAGATGTTCTGGACGATCATGTCGATGTTGATCTCGGCGTCGGCGACGACCTCGAACAGTTCGGCGGCCTGACCCGGCTCGTCCGGAACCGACAGGACGGTGATCTTGGCTTCGCTGCGGTCGTGCGCGACGCCGGTGATGAGTGCTTGCTCCACGGGAAGGTCCTCCATTGAGCCGGTCACGAGGGTTCCGGGCTTGTTTGAGTACGACGAACGGACACGAAGCGGCAGGTTGAAACGGCGCGCGTACTCCACGGCGCGCAGGTGCAGGATCTTGGCGCCGCTGGCGGCCAGCTCCAGGGTCTCCTCGTAGGTGATCTGGTCGATGAGCTTCGCGTTGGGCACGATCCGCGGGTCGGCGGTGAACATGCCGTCCACATCGGAGTAGATGTCGCAGCGGTCGGCGTGCAGGGCCGCCGCCAGCGCCACCGCGGTGGTGTCGGAACCGCCGCGTCCCAGCGTCGTGATGTCCTTGGTGTCCTGCGCGATGCCCTGGAACCCGGCGACGATCGCCACCGCCCCCTCGTCGAGGGCGCCGCGGATGCGGCCCGGCGTGACGTCGATGATGCGGGCCTTGCCGTGCACCGAGGTGGTGATCATGCCCGCCTGCGAACCGGTGAACGACCGGGCCTCGAAGCCGAGGTTGTTAATGGCCATCGCCAGCAGCGCCATCGACATGCGTTCCCCGGCGGTCAGCAGCATGTCGAGCTCGCGGGGGTGCGGCAGCGGCGACACCTGGGCCGCCAGGTCCAGCAGCTCGTCGGTGGTGTCGCCCATGGCCGACACGACCACGACAACGTCGTCCCCGCGCTTTCGCGCCGAGACGATACGCTCGGCGACTCGTTTGATGCGTTCGGCGTTCTCCACGGAGGAACCGCCGTATTTATGGACGACAAGCGCCACGGAAGCACCGCTTTCTGCGTCGTTCTGCTGGCCACCTCGTCGTGGCGCTCTCCTGGCCGCGTTCAGCCTACCGGTAGCTACGGCGCGTCGCGGCGGCCCTTCCAGCGGCGGGTGCGCAAAATAACATGGTGCGGATTTTCGCGGCAATATCCCTGTTCACGCTGGCGACGGTGGCGCTGACGGGCTGCGGCAGCGGCTCGGCCGCCGACACCGCGAAGCCCAGCCCGTCCCCGGCGCCCGCGATCACCAGCGACCGGGCGCCCATCGGCACCTCCTCGGCGGCGGGCGAGCTGGCGGGGCTGGCCGCGGCGGCCAAGGGCCGCGACTACAGCGCCACCTACGAGCTGACCCGTCCGGGCGACAAGCCCGTCGAGGTCTCGGTCGAACTGGCCGCCGACGACCGCTGGAGCGTGGAGGTTCCCGGCGGCGCCCAGGGTGGCAAGGCCGACGTGACCATCGCCCGGCACCGCGACTTCTATGTCCAATGTGTCGAGGGCAAGCGCGACAGCTGCGCCCGGGTCGACACGAAGGACGACAAGATCCCGTCGACGATCGATCCGGTGGTACAGCACGTCTTCACCGACTGGCTCGACGTCATGATCAACCGCTCCTCCCCGATCTCGGTCGCCTACGCCGAGGACGTCAAGGGCGTCGCGGGCCAGTGCTTCTGGCTGGAGCGCAACTCGGTCACCGTCTCGTCCCCGATCCCCAGCGGCGTCTACTGCCTGCGCTCCGACGGCATCGTCACCGCCGCCAAGGCCAGTTTCGGGTCGCTGAAACTGAAGGGCGAACCCGGTTCGGGGCCGGGGAAGCTGACCCTGCCCGACGCCGACGAGGACGCCACCCCGCTGGGGACCTCGCCGCCGCCCAAACCCTCGCCCAGCAAGTCCAAGTCGAAGAAGCCTCAATAGGCTTGGCGGCGATGACTTCCCGCCACGCCGTCACGTCCCAGCCGCTGCACCCGCTGCTGGCCACCCGCTATTCCACCCGCGCCTTCGACCCGTCGGGCAAAGTGACCGACGCCCAGGTCACGGCACTGCTGGAGGCTGCCCGCTGGGCGCCGTCCAGCGGCAACACGCAGCCGTCCCGGTTCATCGTGGGACGCCGGGACTCGCCGGTGTTCGCGCGGGTGCTGGCGACACTGCGACCCGGCAACCAGCAGTGGGCGCGACACGCGGCGCTGCTGCTGGTGGCCGTGCGCGTCACCGCCAACGCCAAGGGCCCGCTGCCGCACGCGGCCTACGACCTGGGGCAGGCCATGGCGCACCTGGTGGTGCAGGCGCAGGCGGAGGGGCTGACGGTACGGCAGATGGCGGGGTTCTCCCCGTCCGCCGTCACCGAGGAGTTCGGTCTTGCCGAAGAACTGGTACCCACGACGGTCGCCGCGATCGGCGTCGCCGGCGACCCGGCCGCCCTGCCTGACGACCTGCGGGGCCCCGACGACAATCCCAGGCGCCGTAAGCCCCTCGACGAACTGATCCTGGCCGAGTTACAGGTCCGCGTGCGGCGGTTTCTCGGCGTTGCGCAGCCACAGCGTCCAGGTGGTGCGGGCGCGCTGCGCGTAGCTGCCGGCGGCGTAGACCGCCGAGGACATGAGCTTCCCGGCGACCATTCCCGGGCTGTCGTGTGGTGGACGGTTTCGATTCGCGGTCACGGTTTCCATGCCGACCATGTTTCTCTCGGAGTGTTAGCTGTGTGTTACGCGATCACTGTCGCGCAGTTAAATCCCCACGCCGCGCGCCCCATTGCGTCGGCCGGTACGGATCACAATACTGTCACCGTCCCATATCGGCTTGAAATCAGCCCACGTGGACGTGGCCAACGCCATCGCAACCTGAACCCGCGCAATACCCACGTCCGGGATGCGTGAAACCACTCTCAGAGAGTGGGAGATTCCCGCACATCGCCGGATCGTTCGCGTAGTGTGTCCAACTGTTATGCGGCATGTACTGCTTCTTGGTAGCCGCGGCGGGGCTCGATAGCGAGCTGGCTCCCCGTCGCGGAGTCGTTCGTGCGCCGGTCGATCGAAACATCTCTTCCTTCCCCGTTACGACGCCTGTCTTCAAGGAGCCTTTCTCCCATGTCCGCTTTCGCCGCCAAGGCCGCCCGCTATCGCCCGTACCACGAGCAGTTCACGGTTGACCTGCCCGACCGCACCTGGCCCGCCGCCCGGCTCGACTCCGCCCCCGTCTGGTGCGCGGTGGACCTGCGCGACGGCAACCAGGCCCTCATCGACCCGATGTCCCCCGAACGCAAGCGCCGCATGTTCGAACTGCTGGTACGCATGGGGTACAAGGAGATCGAGGTGGGTTTCCCGGCCGCCAGCCAGACCGACTACGACTTCGTGCGCACCCTCATCGAAGAGGGCCTGATCCCCGACGACGTCACCATCCAGGTCCTGGTCCAGTGCCGCGAGCACCTCATCGACCGGACCTTCGACTCGTTGCGCGGCGCCGACAAGGCGATCGTCCACTTCTACAACTCGACGTCCACATTGCAACGTCGGGTCGTGTTCGGCATGGACAAGGACGGCATCACCGACATCGCCACCCAGGGCGCCAGGCTGTGCCAGAAGTACGCCGAGATCCACACCCCCGACACCGACATCCGCTACGAGTACTCCCCCGAGTCCTACACCGGCACCGAACTCGAATACGCCGTCGAGGTGTGCGGCGCGGTCACCGACGTCATCGACCCCACCCCCGACCGTCCGCTGATCATCAACCTGCCCGCCACCGTCGAGATGGCCACCCCCAACGTCTACGCCGACTCCATCGAGTGGATGAGCCGCAACCTGCGCCGCCGCGAGTCGATCGTCCTGTCGGTCCACCCGCACAACGACCGCGGCACCGGCGTGGCCGCCGCCGAACTGGCCCTGATGGCCGGGGCCGACCGGGTCGAGGGCTGCCTGTTCGGCAACGGCGAACGCACCGGCAACGTCGACCTGGTCACCCTGGGACTCAACATGTTCAGCCAGGGCGTCGACCCCGGCATCGACTTCTCCAACATCGACGCCGTCAAACGCGCCGTCGAACACTGCAACCAGCTGCCGGTCCACGAACGCCACCCCTACGCGGGGGACCTGGTCTACACGGCCTTCTCCGGCTCGCACCAGGACGCCATCAACAAGGGCTTCGCCGCCCTGGAGGCCGACGCGGCCGACGCGGGCGTACCGGTGACCGACTTCGCCTGGGCGGTACCGTATCTGCCCATCGACCCCGCCGACCTGGGCCGCTCCTACGAGGCGGTCATCCGGGTCAACTCCCAGTCCGGCAAGGGCGGCGTGGCCTACATCCTCAAGAGCGAGTACGGCCTGGACCTGCCGCGCCGGATGCAGGTGGAGTTCTCCCACGTCATCCAACGCCACACCGACGCCGCCGGCGGCGAGGTCACCCCGCAGACCATGTTCGACATCTTCGAGCGCGAGTACTCCGTCGACGAACAGAACGACCGCCGCGTCATCATCGGCGAACACTCCTCGGCGGCGGCTGCCGACGGCACCGTCACCATCGACACCCTCATCACCGTCGAAGGCACCGAACACAAGGTCTCCGGCACCGGCAACGGTCCACTGTCGGCATTCGTCGACGCGCTGGCCGGGGTCGGCGTCACCGTCAGCGTCTGCGACTACGCCGAACACGCCCTCACCGCGGGCGAGACCGCCCGCGCGGCGGCCTACGTCGAATGCCAGATCGGCGACGAGATCCTGTGGGGCGCTGGCGTCCACGCCAACATCGTCACCGCCTCCATGCGGGCCGTGGCCAGCGCCATCAACCGCAGCGGCAAATAGCGTCCCGGCGTGTGGCACCGGCCGTCGGACCGGTGCCACACGCTGGCGAAATGTCACAACCCCCGGCTACGGTGGCAAAACTCCGGCCCAACCGCACCGCGAAGGGGAACCATGCCCACCCTCTCCAACCGCCCCAACTCGGCGCTGCTCGTCATCGACGTCCAGACCGGCGTGGTGGCCGAAGGCCACGCCCGCGACGCGGTCGTGGCCAACATCGCCACCCTCGTCGACCAGGCCCGTGGCGCCGACGTCCCGGTCATCTGGATCCAGCACTCCGACAAGCAGCTCATCGAGGGCAGCCCCGAATGGCACATCGCCCCCGAACTCGAACCCGCCGCCACCGAACCGCTGATCCCCAAGAACTGGGGCGACTCCTTCGAGGAGACCGACCTGGAAGCCGTCCTGGCCGACCTGGGCGTCGGTCACCTGTACATCTCCGGCGCCCAAACCGACGCGTGCATCCGCTCCACCCTGCACGGCGCCCTGGCCCGCGGCTACGACACCACCCTTGTCGGCGACGCCCACACCACGGAGGACACCTCCAAATGGGGCTCACCCAGCCCCGACCTCGTCATCGCGCACACCAACCTCTACTGGTCCCACCACGCCGCCCCGGGCCGCGACTGCGCCACGGTCATGACGGCGGACGTCGACTTCGGTTCCTAGCCGGAGCGAGCGGCACGGACACGGCGGGAACTTCGATACGCTGGGCGACGTGATGAGCGTGCAGCAACCCCGGACGCGGCAAGCGGAGGGCGAGGCGGACTCGTACCCCGACCCGAAACGCTCGTGGGGACGGTCGGGGAGCTTGCTGGGGACTTGGGGGGTGCTGCTGGTCGCGGTTTATCTCGCGGGGTGGATGTTCGATGGGTTGGTGGACAAGTCGCCGGAGAGCAATTTGGACAAACCTGTCGAGGACGCCAACCAGACCGCGCGCCGAGTACTCCAGTTCTCGCTGGTGCACCGGGAACCGACTAAGGCCGATCCGCTGTTGTGCGACGGTTTCACCGGCCTGACACCGAAACAGCTCACCAAGGAGCTCACCGATTGGGAGGCCTCGGAGGGCGTCTTGTCCGAAGCCACCGTGACCTTCGAGAACGTGAATGGTGAAGCCGTCGACGGCGGCACACTGTTTCCCATGCGGGTGGAGCTCGAGGTCGACCCTTCGTTCATTGTCTGGAACTACGACGTCACGGTCAAACCCGACGGAGACAGCTTTTGTGTCTCCAAAGTCGAGAACGTGACGTCCGACGACTAACCGTCGATGTTGATCCCCTGCTGCTTCATCCACGCGACGGGGTCGATGGCGCCGTTGTTGGAGGCGTCCCCACCCTCGTGGACTTCGAAGTGCAGGTGCGGCCCGGAGGAGTTACCGGACGATCCGGAGATGCCGATGACCTCGCCAGCCTTGACCCGTTGTCCCACATCGACCTTGGGTTGTTCGACCATGTGGCAGTAGCGGGTGATGATGCCGTTGGCGTGTTCGATGTCCACGTACCAGCCACAACCCAGCACCGATGGCGAACCGTCCACATCACAGTTATTGGTGGAGGCATTGCACTCGGAGGTGGTGACGACGCCACTCGCGGCCGCGCGGATCTCGGTGCCGCGCTTGGATCCCAGGTCGACACCGTAGTGGTCGGGCCGTTGCGGGGTACGGAAACCGGAGACGATGCCGTCCTTCACCGGAGCCGTCCAACCCGAGGCGGCGATCTCGGCACCCTCGGCACATTCGCCCGACTTGCCACCGTCGGCGGCAGTGCGGGCACCACCTTCGGTGAGGACGTTGACGACGTCGGTCGCGAGGGGTTCCCATTTCGCGTAAGCGTCCGGGAAGGCCGAGCGCTGGACTGCCTGGGCGGCGGCGGTGAGGTCCATCGACTCCCAGCCCTCGACCTTCTTCAGCCGCTTGTAGAAGCTCGTGGAGGCGTATTCAGGGTCCGTGACCTGGTCAGGGGTTCCCCAACCCTTGGAAGGGCGCTGCTGGAAGAGACCAAGCGAGTCGTGGTCGTTGCGGTCGCCAAGATGTCCGTAGTTGTGCAGCGTGGATTCCTGCATCGCGGTGGCCACGGCGATCACCCAGGCTCGCGGTGACATGTTCCGCTTCTGCCCGGTCTGGATGATGATGGCCGCGTTGCCGACCTGCTCTTCGTTCAGGTCGTTGATCTTCGGCATGTCGCCGCTGATGGAGATCTCCGTGCCATTGCCACAACCCGCGTAGTTGGCGGCCCCGGTGTCGCTGTTGTTGCTGACCGTCAGGAAAACGACGTAGAAGGTCGTACCACCGCAGCACAACAACGCGGTCGTCGCTGCGACGATCGTCCACCAGAGGCGTTTACGCGTCCAGCGGCGGACGGTGGAGGCAGACTCCTCGTTCTCGGCCGGGGTATCCATTGCGGTCGGTACTTTCCTTGCTTTCCGGGGAGCTATGACTTATCGAGATCGATGCCGTCGACGAGCCATACTTCATCCTGCACTTTCATACGCAGTATCAGCAAGCCCGCGTCAGTCGGGAACCTGACTGTTTGTCCCTCCGCGCTTGGATCGTCCGTAATTTCTTTGATGGGAACGACTTCCGGGTCGATGTACTTCAGTTCGTCCTTGACCTTCTGGGTGGCGTTCTTGCCGACATCGGCCCGCCACGCTTTGGCGGATCGATCGGTCTTGATATAAGCCTTCGCGAACTCGGTGGCGTTGTCCACCGCTTTCTTGGGAAGGCTGCTCTCCGCCGATTCCTCATCGGACTCGGTGACCACGCCGTCGTTCGGTTCGCCCGCGTCTTCGGTACCCATCGAATCCGACCCATCGACCGTCGTGTCGGAATCAGTGCCGCCGTTGGCACGCGCGAGGCCCACGACGATGATGACGACCACCAACAGGATGGCGGCGATGCCGTAGCGGGATCCGAGGATGCGGAGGATCTTGCGAGACATCAGGCGTTACCACCGCTGTTGAGTACGAACGTATACACCGATATCTGTCCTCTTTAGTCTGGCCGGACGGCGACCAGGGGACGGTCACCCGCCTGTTGTCCGGTTCCACTCGAGCTGGGGCGATATACCGCGTAGCCGGGCCGTGCTTCTGAACCGCTTCCCGATTCCGGGGCGGAACGCCCCGGTGTGGGTCGGGGTGGCAAGCCTTTGGAGGCATCGCCTTCCGCGCGACCGGCATTGGACCGCGACCCCTTGGCCCCGGCC
The DNA here is from genome assembly GCF_000024545.1 of Stackebrandtia nassauensis DSM 44728. GTDB lineage: Bacteria > Actinomycetota > Actinomycetes > Mycobacteriales > Micromonosporaceae > Stackebrandtia > Stackebrandtia nassauensis. Next base: position 509,358 of record NC_013947.1, on the reverse strand, counting down.
ATGAGCGGTTCCTTCGTATTGGTATCGATGCTGGATTCGACCTCGTCGGATTGGTCCTCGGGGCGGCCGTCCTTCTTGATGACCACCTTCTGTTCCACTTCGACTTTGGACTTGCGTCCGAACGCGGCGTCACTGAGGCTGGTTCCGCCGCGCAACGATCCGATTCTTCGATATGGGCGCAGCAACATCCACGCAACCGCTCCGATGAGTCCGATGAGCAAAACCTGTAGCCACCCCGGCAAACTGGCGGCGAGGATCTGACTGACGGCGAACAGGTACACGGCCGCAGCGACGCCGAAGACGATCACGTTGATGACGGCGGCGAGCACCGCCGAGATGAGGCGTTTGAAGCCCGCCGACGCGGGCCGCAGCATGGCAATCGTCCCGATGAGCGGCAACGCCACCACGGCCCATCGGATGATCAGGAAGCCCAGAATGATCAAGATGGACGCCGTGATGTCGAAGAGCGCGAAGAAGATCGCTGACAACAGCGCCAGGAATCCAGTACCCACACGGTCCCAGCCGTTAGCGCCGGTGATGTTGTAGTAGACCTCCGGGTCTTCCTTCTCAATCAGCGCGGTGACCTTGCGCCACTGGTCCTTCTTGTCGTCCACCATGTCCTTGCGCATGCCTTCCCGTTCTTCGGGTTTGGCTTTACGCAGGTCGTTGATTTCCTTCCAGCTGAACGCTTGGGCGTCGTACAGCGCAGGGCCGTACTTATAAGCCGAGTTGTAGTCGGTGACCTTCTTCTTGTTGTTCCCGGCGTATTCCACCTCGGGGCTCTGTCCGAAGACCGAACGCACCCAGTTGTTGTAAAGGATCTCGCCGGTGGCCATGTCCGAGGCACGCAGGGCGGGCGCCCGGGTGTCGTCGCAGTCCTCGTTACCAGGGCAGTCCTCCTCGGCGGGGGGCCCCACCGCATCCTGGATGACGTTGAGAGAACCGGTGAGTGCCGAGTCTGCGTACTTCGCCGATTCGGTGGGATAGGCCGCGACAGCTGTAACCACAACAAGTACAAGCACCGCCCACCCCGCCGTGGTCACCGCCATCGACATGTCGGCCTGCCTGGAACGCCACAGTAGATAGAGACCGACCAGCCCGATGGTGATCGCACCGAAGACACTGAAGACCTTCTCGTAGATGGCGCTCGACGCCTTCTCCACGAAGTTGTCGGCCCAGCCCCACATGCCGCTCGGCTCCCAGGCCGCTTGCCGCAAGCCGTTCGCAGAGCCGATTATGCCGGTCGCGAGCGTGAACTCCAGGTTGGCGAGATCGTTGCCGGATTGGGCTCCACCGGGAAGTTCGCCGGTGCAGTCGGCGCCGTACAGGTTGAGGTCGTAACCTCCATATCCGTACTTTGTGTACATACCCTGGACATCGCTGTCCTTGGGCAGGTCCGGTTCGGCGAACCAACCCGCCATGCCGGTGTCAGGGGAGCCTGGAACCGGCGGCTCTTTACAAGTCTGGCCACTGGGTTTGGGAAGCTTCGCGGCACAGGTCTTCGGCGAGTTGTGCCACTGCTCAACAGTGCACTTACTCTTATCCTCCGCGTTAGCCGTCCCCGGATTGAAGAACAGCACCGCCAGCGCCGCCACCGCCACCAGCGCGAGGCGTGCCAGGACACGTCGAAGGCGTTGTCGTGCGTGAGGGGCAGTGGTCATGGGCTATCCCGATCCCATCTGGCTTCCCGCCGGTCCGGTTCGCTGAGAGGCTGTACCCGGCGCTGTTGGTGCGTTCGCCGGACGCTCGGCAGCCTCCCGGCCACCGGGTGTGGTGTCCAAGTATTCCAGAAGTCTTGGGACATAGGAGATATCCGCGCGCATTCGTTGCACCCGTCCGTCGACGTCGCGCATGATGAATTCGCGGTAGTTCAACCGCTGCGAACCGGCGATATCGGCCTCCGACAGGCCCGCCAGCGTCTGCTCGTAACCCACATCCCTCGGGACGCGGAGCATTCGCAGTGCCTCGGCCGCGATCTGCGGGTCCTCGGCGATACGACCCACGAACACCGTCGACACCAGGTTCTGGACGTCGAGACCCAGGATGTCGGTCGGGTTCTGCGATGCCACCAGTGCCGCCAGGTTCCACTTACGGGAGTCGCGGGCCATCCGGACCAGGAACGAGCGCCCGGAGCGCCAGCCCTCCATGAAGTGGGCCTCGTCGAGGCCGACCAGCTTGCGGCGGTGGATGTCGCCGCCGTAGCAGCGGCGGACGGCGAGTCGGTGGGCCGTGTGGAGCATGGGCAGCGCCAGGGCTTCCTCGGCCGACCAGTATTCGCGTTCGATCTTCAGGTCCGGCAGCCGCAGCCCGGCCATCGTGATGACGGTGAGGGTGGCGTCGTCGGTGAGCATGTCCGCTGGTGGTGAGCCGAAGAAGAGCATGGCCAGTGGCATCTCGGCGGCGTCCAGCAGCAGGGCCGCCAGTTCGGAGCCGTCGTGACCCTGGTCCTGGAGGCAGTCCACTATGTCTTCCAGTGTGGACGTCTCTTCGGCGGGGACCTGGCGGGCGGCGTGGCGCAGCAGCCGGGCCGTCGAGGATTCGCGGGCCACCTGGGGTGGGACCAGCATGGAGCAGATGTCCTGTACCAGCATCCGGCGTTCGGCGCGGGCGTTGGACAGGGCGATGTTGTACTCGCGGTCGCCCTCGGGGCCCGTGTCCCAGTGTTCGCGTTTCGGGGTGGGGATGAGGGCGTACGGGGCCAGGGTTCCCGGTTGGGAGCCGGTGAGGTTGAGGACCTTGCTGTAGGGCTTGAGTTCCGGCATCTCGCACAGGCGGGCGAGCGGGCCGGACGGGTCGAGCAGGGTGACCTGGACGCCGCGGCGGGCGGCCAGGTAGCCCAGGGAGCCCATGAGGGTGGACTTTCCTCCGCCGGGTTCGGCGACGAAGACGGCCAGGCCGGAGCGTTCCCGGACTTCCATGGGGAAGTGCAGGTCGAGGAAGACCGGACGGCGGCAGGTGCCGCTGGTGCGGCCGATGAGGTCGCCGCGCTGGTCGCCGACGGTGGAGGCCGCCTGTGGGAGGGCGGCGGCGAACAGGCGGACCGGCATCCGGCGCAGGTAGCCGGTGTTGGCGACCGGTTCGCCGGGGATGAACTCGCGGGCCAGCCAGTCCTGGTTCTTGGGGTGCTGCAACGACAGTCGCAGTTCCCGGTTGTACATCTGGATGAGTTTGCGGGCCCGTTCCAGGCATTCCTCGCGGTCGTCGGCGGACACCGCGATGCGGTGCCAGCCGTGGACGCGGGCCGCGTCGGTGGCCAGGCCGGTGGTCATCTCGTCGCCGACGTTGAGGGCGCGTTGGGCGAGCCGCTCGAGTTCGGGCGGGGCGTCCATGGCGTGTTCGTCGTAGTCGTGCTGCTGGGAGCGGATCATCCGCAGCCGGTGTTCAAGGTTGCGGAAGGCCTCGCCGGGGCCGAGGATGTCCAGGCGGGAGGACAGTTCCATCGGCCAGGGCGCGCGTTCGTGGAAGTGCAGCCACGGTTCGTGGCGCTCGGGGATGTCGAGGTCCTCCATGCGGCCGACGGTGAGGACGGCGACGTGCCGTTCTTCGCCGGTGAGCCGGTTGACGAGCTTGACCGTGGAGCCGTAGGGGGTGCGGTAGCGCTCGATCTGTTCGGTGAGGGCCAGGACGTCGCCGGGTTCCCACAGGCCGTCGCGGACGCCGGACAGCAGCTGGGGCGGGTCCATGCCCAGGGCGACGGAGCGGAAGATCAGCCACTCGAGTTCGTGGCTGGTGGCGCGGCGGGCGCGGACGCCGAAGGCGCTCAGGACCTCGTCGAACTGTTCGGTGGCGCGTTCGATGCGGCTGCGTTCGCTGCGTTTGGTGCCGCGGTTGAAGACCCGGCCGAGTTTCTCGCCGAGCGTGTCGGTGAGGGTGCGGCGGGCGAAGCTGATGCCCAGGTAGGTCTCGCCCTCGGCGTGCTGGACGTTGTGGAGGTGGTGCTGGGCGTTGACCAGGTGGTCGCCCCAGGTGGGCGCGCCCGCCACCGGCGGCAGCGGCTGCGGCGTGTTGGTGTCGACCGTGCGGGCCCACTGGTCGGCCGGGAACGGCCGGGTGGTGCGGCGCAGGTGGAGTCGGTAGCCCGCCATGCCCGCGTACTGTTCGGCGATCGCGGAGATGAGGGCTTCGCGTTCGGCGTCGGGACGGAACGCCCAGCGCACCTCGGGCAGCCGGTACCAGGCGGTGACGGCGGTCGGGGTGAAGGTGGCGTGTCCGGCGATCTCGGTGATCGCGAGTTCCTGGGCCGCGGAGCGGTCCTTCTGCTTGGGCGGCTTGGGAAGTTTGGTGGGTTTGCCGGACGGCTGGGTGCCGGGCGCGGGCCGGGCCATCGGCACCAGTTGCTGGTGGCTCGGGTCGGCGGGCGCGGGTGCCTGCTGCGGCGGTGTGGTGCGTGTGGACAGTCGAGGGTCGACGGTCGGGTGCTGGCCGCTGGGCGGGTTGACGGTGCGCTGCTGGCCGGTGGCGGGGTTGACCGTCGGGTGTTGGCCGCTGGGCGGGTTCGCCGCCGGTCTGGCGGGCGGCGGGGCCTGCGCGGGGGCCGGTGACTGCGGTGCCGCCTGCTGGGCCGCGCGTGTGGACAGTCGAGGATCGACGGTCGAGTGCTGGCCGGAGCGGGGCTCCACATAGGGGTTCGACGGTTGCCGGACGGCGCGTTGCTGGCCGGTCGGCGGGTTGACCGGGGCCGAGGGCTGCGGTGCGGGCGGGACGACCGGCTGTTGCCCCGTGGCCGGGTTGGCGGCGGCTGGCGGTTGGACGACCGGCTGCTGGCCGGTCGGCGGGTTGGCGGCGGCAGGCGGTTGCGGGACCACGGGCTGTTGGCCCGTGGGTGGGTTGACCGGTTGCTGCGGGCCGGGCGGCAAGCTGGTCGGGACCGGCGGCATGCCGGGGGCCGGTGGCGGGGCCTGCTGTGGTCCGGGCGCGGGGCTCACCGGTTGGGCCGACACCGGGCCGGGTGAGGCCGGTTGGGCCGAGATCGGAGCACCGGACGCGGGGCTGGCGCTGATCTGGCCGGTCGCCTCGACGCGGGCGCGCTCGGCGCGGGCCTGTTCGGCGGCGGCCCTGCGGGCCTCGTCCAGCGCCCGGTTGGCGGCCTCGGTCTCGGCGAACGGGTTGGACGGGGTGCGCTTGCGGCTCTTGGGCCGGGTCGCGGACGGCGGTGGGGCCTCGTCGGCCATTCGGGGACGCAGTCGCGAGGTCTGCGGGTCGGGCGGGCCGACCTGGGTCTCGGCGGCCATCGCCTGGGCGCGCTGCCGGGCCCGGATCTGCTCCAGCACCCGGGCTTCGGCCTCCGCGAACGGGTTCTCGGGTTCGGGTTGCGGGAACTCGATGTCCTGGATTCGGCGTCGGCGTCCCGAAGTGCCCGAAACCGGCGCGGAATCGGGCTGTGCAGAACTCTCCGGACCCTGTGGATAACTCGGGGTATCGGCGGGTGTCCCCGTGGGGGGAGCCTGTGGAGAACTCGGCCCAGCCTGTGGATAACTCGCCGTGGGCTGTGGAGAACTCGGTTGATCCTGTGGATTTTCCTGTGGAGACTTATGCGGGGATCCGGCCGAAGCCTGTGGATAACCCTGTGGAGATTCCTGTGGAGAATCGGGGTTTTCCGCAGGTGATTCCGCGTGTCGCGTGTCCTGCGGGTGAACTTGGGGAGACGGCTGGCCACTCGGTGTGGCCGGGCCTTCGGGCGCGTCGCTCAGCGCGCCGTTGTCGCTACGGCTTGCCTGGTCGGCGGGCTCTTCGGCCCGCTGGGCAGGCTGGCTCGCAGGCTCGCCGCTGTGCTGCCTGCTTTGGCTCGCAGGCTCGCCAAAGACCACGTCCGCGAGCGCGGTCGTGTCGTTGGACGCGGCCTTGGGTGCCTTGAACACCGCCAGCGGTCGCGACTGGGGTTCTTCGTCAGGGGTGGGTGTCATATCAGCTCCTGGCGAATTCGAATCCGGCTGGCCGAGTACCGGCGGTCCCGCTGTTCGGCGACGGGTTCGCGGGTCCGCCGCCAGTCGGTGAGCACCGTCCGGATCACCGCGCGAGCCGGGCGGTCCGGGTCCACGTACCGGAAGATCAGCGACGTGCTGACCATGGCCAGCGCGATCTCCCAGGCGGGGAAGATCTCCACTTCGAAGGAGATGAGCCAGTGGATGAACATGTAGAGGGCGAGCAGCGCGGCGAAGACCCCGTACTGGGCGTACGGCAGGTGCACCGGGAAGGTGTACCCGGGCGGGCCGAGGTAGAGCAGTCGGGCCCGATAGATGTCATCGTCGGTGCGCAGCTTCATGTACGAGGGCCTGTCCTGTGGATCTTTGTGCGGCGAGAAGGTTCCTGACCGAGCATGGCAAGGCGGAGGAGGAGCCCATACCGGTGTTGCATGGGCGACGACGACAACGCCGCCAGGCGAAGCGTCAGGGGCCTTCGCAGCCTGCCAAATGGATTCATGGGACCGGCCCTAGTTGCCCTCGTCGGTGAACAGGATGTCGACAAGACTCGTACCGACCAACACGAGTGTCACGGCACCGGCGATGAACGCCAGTCCCACGATGGCGATGGTCGAGGACGTCAGCACCTTCGACACCTCTCCCTTGTTCGCGCGCGCGATGAAGATGATGCCCAGGATCGCCAGCAGGATCGGCGCGATCTTCGACAGGAAGAAGTCGATGATCCCCTTGGTATTGATCGTCTCCGCCTGGAGCGCGATCAAGAACGGTATGTCTCTCATGCGCGGCCCTTCATATGTCTAGAAAACACGAAAACCTCACCTCGTGAGGCCACACAATGACAATCAGTTTCACATGGACGGGTGACACTCGCGCGGACGGTGTCCGGCGCGCGCCGGGTGGCGAGTGTCGGGCGGCCGTCCCCCCGCCGTGGGGCTGTGTGCCTTAGCCTCGGGGCGGTACGTCGGACAGTCGTTGATGAGATCATGTGTGGCCAGGCTTGAGTTACCCAGGAAGGCACAGGAATGGAGCGCATCATCATCGCCGCTTCGGCCATCGCCGTGGCGGGGTTGGTGTTGACCGCCCTGTCGGCCACGGCGTTGGGTTCGGCCAAGGCCGCCGCGAAGTGGCCTTCGGCGGAACGGCCCCGGATGGGTGCCGCGCCCGCGCGCATCGGCGTCGTCCTCGGGGTGCTGCTGTGCGCCACGGCGGCCGGGGTGGGGGTGTCCCTGGTGCCGGTGACGAAGCTGTGGGTCCTGGTGCCGCTGATCGCCGCGGCGGGGCTCATCACGCTGGGGCTGACTGCTTGGGCGGCTGTCAAACTCGCCAGCAAAATCGAACTATCAGCACTCATAAATGCGCCGTCCCCCCTGGGTGGAGAGGTTCAGACTGCCACGCGATCGGCGCGGACGCAACCACCCACGATCCAGGGGCCACCCACACAGGTGAGCCCGGAGCAGATCTCGTACGGCAAGCCGTATCCAGGCATGGTGACCGTCGCGTCGCCACCCGGCTCACCTCCTGCTCTCGACTTGTCGGCGGCTGATGGGGTTCATACTACGACGCCCGACAGCTCGCCCCCCGCAACGCAATCCCCCGTTTCGGCACCGGCCGTCGACCCGGCCGACGTGACGATCCCGCCGGAAGCCTTGCCCGGCTGGGTTTACACCGACGAGGCCGACAACTGGTACCTGGTGACCTCGGTTCCGGAGGGGCATCGGCTGCTGCGGCTCAGCGATTTCTCGGTCGTGCCGCCGGGCGCGGCGGCCGGGGCGCTGAACCTGGCGGGCAGCATCGAGATGACCGTGTGGCCCGCCAATCCCGACGACACCGACACCCAGGAGCACCCGGTGGTCGTGGAAGAGGAACCGCCGCCCGCCAACTGATCCCGGTTATGGCAAGCGGTCTCCATGATGCCTCCATATCCGGTATTGACACTCCGGTATGCACCCGCGAACATGGCATTTCGATCCATTGATGCCTATATGTGAGCAGGCCTCGCAGGAGGGACAAGACATGTCCGAGCAGCCCAGGGGTATGAAAACCCCGCGGTCGAGGCGATGGGTACTGTCCCGCGCCGCCATGGTGGCGGCCGGTGTCGCCGTACCGTCGACGTGGATCGCGTCCAACGCCCTGGCGGATCCCGCCTCCCCCAAGCTCGCCGAGGTCGACATGGAGCTGGTCCTGGTGGCCGCGCTGGTCGACCCGCCCAAGCCCGACATGGCCCCGACCGACCCGTGCGGCCCGCACGTGAAACTCGTCGAGACGGCGATGGAGGCCAAGAAACTGCTGGAGGGCAAGAACGTCGACGAGCACTTCGGTTCGGCCACCGTCCAGGCGTACGCGAAGTGGCAGGAGGAACTGGGTTACACCGGCATCGACGCCAACGGCCTGCCGGGCAAGACCACGCTGACGAAGTTGGCCGAGGGCCAGTTCACGATCGTCAACGAGGTCGCCGCCGGTGACCGCAACGACTCCTACGGCGGCGAACGCACCAACACCCGCACCGTGGAGATGCTGACCAAGGCCGACGAACTGTTCAGCGCCGAGATCGGGCTGACCCAGGGCTCGTACACCAACTCCAACCCGGGTTCGGCGGGCACCCACGACGGCGGCGGCGTCATCGACATCGGCGTCAACAGCCTGGGCGAGACCGAACGCTGGGAGCTGGTCAAGGCGCTGCGGACCGTCGGTTTCGCGGCCTGGCTGCGTACGCCCGACCAGGGTTTCGACTACCACATCCACGCCGTGGGCGTGGCCGACCCGGACCTCTCCTCCTCGGCACAGGCGCAGGTCCACGACTACTACGTCGGCAAGAACGGCCTGGCCAACCACGACGCCGACAACACCCCCGACGAATACAAAGTGGACTTCACGTGGTGGGAGAAGTACAAGCGCGGTTAGAGACCTCACCTCTCCAGGCAGGCGTCCCGTCGTAACCCGGCGGGACGCCTGGCGTTTGGGCGCGTCTGGCATCGTCGAGGGCATGGACGAGGTGTCGCTTTCCGAACTGGCTCCGTTGAAGGAGTATTCGCGCGTCGTGGTGCTCACCGGTGCCGGGATCTCGCGGCCCAGCGGGCTGCCGACCTATCGCGGCGACGACGGCACCTGGAACGATCCCGAGGCCGCCCGCGCCGCCGAGGCCGACACCGTCGGCACCGACCTGGCCGCCGTGTGGCGGTTGTGGGGCGGGCTGGCGCACCTGGCGGCCGCCGCGCAACCGAATCCGGCGCACCGCGCGCTGGCCGGTGCCGAGGAGTCGCTGCTCGCCCGGACCGCCAGCCTGCTGGTGGTCACTCAGAACGTGGACGGGCTGCATCAGCGCGGCGGGCAGCGGGACGTGATCGAGTTGCACGGCAACGCGCACCGGCAGCGGTGTCTGGACGCGGGCTGCGCCCTCGTCGCGCCCTATGTCGGTACCGGCGAGACGATTCCGTCCTGCGCCGGGTGCGGCGGGCGGGCCCGGCCGGACATCGTGCTGTTCGGGGAGCAGCTGGACCTGGAGGATCTGGAGCGGGCCTGGAACACCGCCGCCGAGGCGGATCTGCTGTTGGCCGTCGGAACCTCGTGCGGGGTGTCCCCGGCGGCGAACCTGGTGGCGGTGGCGCGGCAGGCCGGTGCGCTGTGTGTGGCGTTGACCCGGGAGCCGTTGCCGTTCAATCCCGGTTTCCACGCGGCCGTCACCGGGCTCGCCGAACGCGAGCTGCCGCGCTGGGTCGCCGAAACCCGTTGACGGGAACGGGATCGCCGAGACGGCGCGGGTGGTCCGTCTCGGCGATGGGGTCACGCGGGGAGGAACGCGGTCAGCGTCCCCATTGGTGGTAGAGAGCCGCGCGAGCGCGGCGCAGGGTCTTCTGGATCGCTCCGGCCTCGACGCCCTGCTTGAGTTTCCAGTCCGGATCGTCGGCGGATTCGGCGTGGTACATGGCCTTGGCGTGGGAGATCAGTTCCCGCACCGGGGCGGCGTTGCGCGTCCGCCAGCCGTCGAAGGTCTTGCGCTCGACGACTTCCAGGTCGCCGAGCAGGTCGTCGAAACTCTCGTCGTCCAGTTCGGACCTGGTGAACGACCGTCTGGTGACGGCGGCCGACATCCGGTCCAGCTGGTCGAAGTTCTCGCAGGCCTTCTCATAGGCCGGACGCTTCGCCTCCCGCATGCGGGTGCGAAGGACCATCAGCACCGGGGTGACCACGGCTGCCACGGCGGCCAGCGCCGCCACGGCAGTCCACAGTTCTGACATCAGACTCCCTCTTTCAATCGGTACGGCATCGCGGTCGCGATCCGACGGCAAAGGAGGGTGGAATGTCTTGCAGCAGAGCGATTGCCGTCGCTGTAACACCACTTGGGACATCCCGCCCCTTCAATCAACGAGGTGAGCATGAGACGGTTACGACGGGGTCACCGGATTCGTACTTTTGGATGGTCTCGGCCCCCGAACGGCTCTAGTCCCTTTGGGGGACAACGCTTTGAGCTACATCGATCGTTGTTCATATGTACCGGCACCCACCACACCGGCCGGAGGGTTGATCGAAGTCGGTGCGGCCCTGTTGCCGCAGGGCGACGGCAAAGAGAAGTCGGCGACCCCAGACGGTGTGGGGTCGCCGATTCCGCGTTCGCCGGGTGGGTCCCGGCGGTGTGACTACGCCAGTTCCCAGCCCAATCGCTTGAGCCCGTACTTGTTGCCGGTCACCTCGGTGGTGCCCGCGGCGGGCGCGCCGGTGGCGCTGGACAGCGCCGTGACGACCTGTCCGGCGTCCTTGACGGTGGAGACGTCCTCGGTGGGGGCACCGATGACGACGTCCATGCGGCCGTCGTCGTTGACGTCCCGCAGCGCCAGCGCGGAGGCGAAGCCGTCACCGGACTCCGCGGTTCCCGGGACGTTGGCGGTGGCCTGCGAGACCCCGAACGAACCGGTGCCGGTCAGACCGGTCGAAGTGGACTGAAGCGTGGTGTAGGTACCGGCCTTGCCCAGCGAGTCGATGCCCTCGCCGGGGACCCCGACCACGACCTCGGCGCCGGCGTCACCGTCGACGTTGCCCGCGGCCACCGAACGGCCCCAGTCGTCACCGGCTTCGCAGACACCCGGGATGTTGGCGCTCTCCTGGGTGAGCCGCTGACTGAAGTCGGCGGCAATGCCGTTGGTCTTGCCGATCAGCAGCTGGACCGCGCCGCAGCTGGTGCCGCCGACCGTCGAGGTCGGGGCCCCGGCGATGACGTCGGCCAGACCGTCGCCGGTCACGTCGGTGACGGCCAGCGAGGCGCCCAGGTCGCGCAGCGTCGGGCTGAGCTCGACGGCCTTGACGGTGTCCTTCTTGCCCTCGGTCACCGGGCCGGGGAACAGCGTGATCGAACCACCGTCGGCGGTGGGGGTGCCGATGACCAGGTCGTCCTTGCCGTCGCCGTTGACGTCGCCGATGGCCACCGAGCCCAGCCGGTTCTCATCGGTCGGCATCCCGGTGTTGACCCACTTGTCGGACCACCAGCCGTCGTCGCCGCGCGAGGAGACCGCGCTGGCGTCGCCCAGCCGAGTCGAGCCGACGTCCAGGCTTCCCCCGCCGTTGAGTTCACCGATGCCGACGGCGTAGGTCGGGTCGCCGACCTCGGCGTTGACCGCCGAGTCGGGTTTGAGGCCCTCGGCGGAGCCGTTGTAGATGGAGACGGTCGCGCCGCCCCATTCCCAGTCACAGTTGACGCAGCCGACCGCGAGGTCGTCGAAGCCGTCGCCGTTGAGGTCCCCCGCGGCCAGTCCCACCCCGAAACCGTCGGTGCCGTAGGCCGACTCCGGGTACAGCTCCTTGTTCGCCAGACCGGTGGTGTAGTCGATGACGACCGAGTCCTCGGCGGCTTCGTCGGTCTTCTGCGCCGACATGGCCAGGTCGTCCTTGCCGTCGCCGTCGAAGTCCGACGACGTGGGCACGGAGGATTCGGCGGGGTCGGCGTACGCCACGGCCGCTGCTCCCACCGTCGTCACGCCGACCGCTACGGCCAGTGTGATCACCCCCGCCTTGCGGGCACGGGGGGACAAACGTGATTTTCTCATTGGGCCTTCCTTCATCACTGATGCGAGCTCTCAACGACTCACACGCGACGAGCCGCCATGATGTTGCCACAAAAAGGGATCATGGCGCAATCACGACAATCCGGCTGTCCAATCGGGCTAGAGCCAGCCGCGCCGCGCCGCCTGGGCGCCCGCCTGGAACCGGGTGGTCGAACCCAGATGCTCCAGCAGTCGTCCAATGTGACGGACGATGGTGCGGCGCGACACCCCCAGTCGACGGGCGATCGCGTCGTCTCCGGCACCCGAAGCCATCAGGGTGAGTATCTCCCGCTCCCGCTTGCTGAGCTCCTGGTTCTGCCGGTCCAGGTTGACCGGAACCGCCAGGCTCCACAGTGACTCGAAGATGTTGCAGAACGCGTCGAGCAGCGTCGACCGCCGCACCAGGAGTGTCGACAGTGAACCTTCGGCCCCCTCGGGCGGGTCGAGGGCGACGACGCCGACCTCACAGTCGATGATGGTCATCTTGATCGGCGGCCGGGCCAGGACGCGGGCGTTCTCGCCGCTGGCAACCGATCGGGCCATGCTGGCGTTGCGGACCGGCGAGTCGCTCTCCGACTCCTGATAGATGGTGCGGTAGGTGATCCCCGCCGCCATCTGTTCGATCTGCATGCGTTCCTGCCGGTGGATCTCGTCCGGCTCCCAGTAGTAGGGCGGCCGGTCGATGGCCCACACGTGGCTGCGCGCCGACGGTTGCAGGACCTTGAAACGCTCGAAGAACGCGTCGGCGCCCTTGAGGATCTCGAAGTCCATCGCGCTGGTCTCCTCGTAGCGCGCGTACCGAAACGCCGTGGTCAGCCGTTCCTCGGCCTCCAGCAGCTGGGTGCGCCAGGCCCCGAACTGCCGCATCGCCTCGGCCGCCACCAGGTCGGGACGCCGGGCCTCCCACACCTCCTTGGTGGAGTCGACGGGCGTCACGGCGTCGAACTGCTGCAACTCCGTCAGCGAGTCGCGGATCGCGCTCGGCGACAGCAGCGTGCGCCTCGCGAGCGCGTCGACGGTACTGCGGGGCGCGGACACCAAGGCCTGATAGACACGTCCGTGGTCCGATTCGGGGTCAAACACGTCGAACATTTCGCACACTCACCCTCACGCGTGGACAAGGTGAGGTTAGAGCATCACCGCCCCCAAAAGCCATACCTCGTATCCGCGACAGGACGCGAAACGGCACCCACCCCGACTTGCCACGGGATGGGTGCCGCCCATCATCATCTACGGGAATCAAGGCTGGTGCCAGACGACCTCGTTGTTGGGCGCGGCCGTGATCGTGCTGGGGATGATGCCGCCCTCGGCCGGGTACTTCGGGTGGTCCTGGAAGTAGCCGCGGAAGGAGTCCAGCGAGGTCGCGTCGCAGACGCCGTCCTTGGCGATGCAGTGGCGTTCCACCGTCATGCCGGGGAACTCGACGGGACCGGCGCCGGGCGAGGTGATGCCCTCGATGCTGGTTCCGGCGGGGACCTTGGCCCAGATCCCGGTGTCGGGCTGGCGCGGGTCGGCGTACAGCTTGCCGGACATGATCTCGGCGGGGATCTCGGTCTCGCCGTTGGCGATCTTCTCCAGCACCCGGTCGCCGACGTCGGCGCCCTGCGAGTAACCCACGACGGTGATCGTGGCGGCCGGGTCGTTGCGGTGGATGTCGCCGATCTGCTTGAGGGTCTCCTCGACGCCCTGCTTCACGCTCTCGTCGTAGCGGGGAGCGTTCGGTGCCGGGATCGTCCCGTCCCCACCCTGTAGCGGTCCGAAGCTGGCCGGGTAACAGATCGGGACGGCGACCGCGCCGCCCAGGTTCTGGTTGGCGAACCCGTAGGTCTTGGTGCAGTCGGGGGCATTGAGCGACGATCCGGTGCCGCCGATCTCGACGTAGTAGTGCTGCGGGGCATCGGCCTGCGCGACCTGCACGCCCGCCACGACCGCCAGCGCGGCGGCCACGCCACTCACGACGGCCACCACCGTGCGCTTCTTCGCACGCAACTTCATCTGAATCCTTTCTGGACTTTTCGCGTCAGCCTGAGTGCTATGACTACTCAGTACGCGGGTGAAGTCAATCTGGCATAGACCGTCTGTAAGGGCAATATCACGCAAGTGGCCCACTTGTGACTTGCCCAGACACGCCAAACCGCCCCGCCGCGAACGAGTCGCGACGGGGCGGGCGATACCCCTTCAGTTAGCGTTTGGGCCGTCGGGACGGGAAGATCGGGTACATGTAACCGGGACCCCAGAACGGTATGTACCCGTAGTGGCCGTAGATCTCCTCGATCGTGGGCGGTTCCGGCATCGGCGTCAGTTCCGGGTCGTAGCCCGGCGACGCGGCGACGTGGCTCCGCTCCTGGTCGATGTGCACCTGTTCGTCCACGCGCGTGATGGCGTCGACGGGGATCAGGCGCTTCTCCTTGCCGATGCCGAGGAACCCGCCCGAACCGATCTCCAGGAACCGCAGTCTGCGCTGCGTTTCGTCGATGAACAGGTCCTCGACGTGGCCGATCTCGTCCCCGTTGCGGTCGACGACCGTCATTCCACGGACGTCCTCTTCTTCGTGAGCGAGCGTCAGTCCGGTGTCACGCAACCGGACCAGCGTCGCGGTTTCATTGGCCATGACACGTCCTCCCATCGGGATCGTGTATCCGGGTTACCCGCCCCGCCGGACGGTAAACGACGGTGCCGTGTGAGGCCGGATTCACCCCTCGGGCCGCTGTCTATGATCGGTCCGTGACCGACGGCGACCTGTTTCGGCTGTGGCGGATCCGTCGGGATGAGGCGGTGTGGCGGCAGGACGGTCACGTCGTCGTCGCCGACCCGGCCCTGGTGCGGCGGGTGCTGACCGACCCGGCGGGTTTCGCCCCCGCCAACGCGCTGGACGCGGTGACGCCGATTCCGGCCACGGCGCTGCGGATCCTGGCCTCGCACGGGTTCCGGCTGCCGGTGACGCTGGCCAACAACGGCACCGACTCGCACCCGGGGCTGCGTCAGATCGTCGCCGACGCCATGACCCCGCGGCGGGTGGAGGCGTTGCGGCCGTGGCTGACCGGGGTGGTGCGCCGACGGGTCAGCGGCGTGGTCCACGAGCTGCGCGACGGGCGTTCGGTCGATTTGTACCAGCGGCTCGCCGCCGATATCCCGCTGTTGGTGCTGGCCCGGCTCGTCGAGCTGCCCGTGGACGACGTGTCGGTGGTGAAGCTGTTCTCCCGCAGCGCTTTGGAGCTGTTCTGGGCGCGGCCGGACACCGCCCGGCAGCGGGAGCTGGCCACCGTGGTCGGCGAACACCACCGGTGGCTGCGCGAGGTGGCGCGCACCGGCCCCGGGCTGGTGGCGCGGCTGCGGGAGCACTGCGACCGCGAGGGCCTGGGCGAGGATCACGTGGTGGCGGCGTTGTTCTTCCTGGTGGTCGCCGGGCAGGAGACGACCTCGCAGTTCCTGACGCTGCTGCTGGCCCGGCTCGCCGCCGAACCGCGAGTGCGGGAGGACCTGGTCGCGGGCGTTGTCAGCGCCGAGTCGGTGGTCGAGGAGGGGCTGCGGCTGGTGCCGCCGATCGTCAGCTGGCGGCGGACGGCCACCGTCGACGCCGACCTGGGCGGGTGCGGGGTTCGCGCCGGGGACAGCGTGCTGTTGTGGCTGGCCGAGGCGGGACGGCGGGTGGCCGCCGACGGTGACGCCTTCGCGCCCGGTCAGCGCGGTTCCCGGCGGCATCTGGCCTTCGGTGCCGGGGCGCACCGGTGCACTGGTGCCCAGCTGGCCCGCATGGAGGCCCAGGTGGTGCTGGCCGAGTCGGCGCCGCTGCTGCGCGGCACCAGGGTGGAGGCGGAGCCGCGGTGTCCGGCGAACCTGTCGTTCCGGATGCCGGACCGGCTGGTGGTGCGGCGGGTTCAGGAGGGCTGGATCCAGCCGGAGGCGCGGGCCCGGAACTCCTCGGGCGACAGGCTTCCGGCGCCCTCGGGGATGATCCCGGCCAGGCCGTAGGACATGTCGGACAGGTCGATCTGGTTGGCCTGCTCGACCGGCCCGGGCACCCGGGGCCAGGAGCCGATGATCACCGACGACAGGATTCCCCGCGACCGCAGTGCCTCCAGCGTCAGCGCGGTGTGGTTGATCGAGCCGAGCCCGGCGCGGACCACCACGACGGCCGGGGCGTTCAATTGCTGGCACAACTCGGCCATCGTCCAGCTGTAGGTGCCCATCGGGACGAGCAGTCCACCGGCGCCCTCGATGAGGATCAGGTCCTTGTCGAGGGCCGCGACGAATTCGACCACTTCGGCCAGTGGCAGCTGCGGCAGGCCCCGGTGACGGGCGGCGGCGTAGGGCGACATCGGGTCGGGGAACCGGGCCAGCGTCGCGACCTGGTCGGGTTCGGCCAGTCTCTCGATCGTCGCCGCGTCATCGTCGTCGCCGGTCTGCACCGGTTTCACCACCGCGACCGTCTTGCCCGCCGCCCGGGCCACGACCGCCAGCGCGGCGGTGGCGATGGTCTTGCCGACTCCGGTGTCGGTGCCGGTGACGATCACCGGCCCGGTCGAGGACAGAATCACGGTCGCTCCCTTTCGATCACATCGATGGCGTTGTTGAAGTCCGCGACGGGGATCCCGGCGTTGACGGTGAGCCGCAACCGGGAGGATCCGTCTGGTGTGGATGGTGGCCGGAAGCAGCCGACCGCCACCCCGGCCTCGGCGCAGCGTCGCGCCCATTCCAGTGCCGCGTGCGGGTCGGACGCGGGTACCGACACCACGCCCGCCGCCGGGGCCGCGACGCCGAGCCGCTCGGCGGCGGCGCTCGCCCGACGGCTCACCTCGGCGCGCAGTTCGTCGTCGGCGGCGGCCAGTTCCAGTGCCGCCAGTGCCCCGGCGGCGACGGCGGGCGGCGGCGCGGTGTCGAAGATGAAGGTGCGGCCGGTGTCGACGAGGTGGCGGCGCAGTTCGGCCGGTCCGGCGACCACGCCGCCCGCCGACCCCAGGGCCTTGGACAGGGTCGCGGTGATGACGAGGTCGGACGCGGCTTTCAGTCCGGACGCGGCGGAGGCTCCGGCGCCGCCGGGCCCCAGCACGCCGACGGCGTGTGCCTCGTCCACCAGCAGGATCGCGCCGTGCGCGCGGCACACCCGGTGCAGTTCCGCGAGTGGAGCCAGGTCACCGTCCACGGAGTACACCGACTCCACCACGACCACGGATCGTCGGTTATGCCCGGCGAGGATGCGGTCGAGTGCGTCGATGTCGTTGTGCGGCATGGTGACCAGCCGGGCGCCCGCCAACTGGCAGCCGTCGATGAGCGAGGCGTGGGCGTGCGCGTCGCGCACCAGCATCGTGGACGCGTCGCACAGCGCCCGGATGGCGCCGAGGTTGGCCAGGTAGCCCGACGAGTACACAAGGGCCGCACCGCCGAGCAGTTCCCCGAGCCGGTTCTCGAGCGCGACGTGGGCGTCGGTGGTGCCGCGCACCAGCCGGGAACCGCCCGCGCCCAGGCCATACTCGGCCAGCGCCTCGGCGGCGGCAGCCGTCACCGTCGGGTGCCGGGCCAGTCCGAGATAGTCGTTCCCGGCCAGGTCGATGAGCGGATCGTCCGCCGCGCGCACCCGAAGCGTGCGGTCGAGACCGGCGTTTCGCCGCAGTCTCGCCTTGTTATCCAGGGTGGACTGCCAGATCACCGGTACACCTCGTCGAGCGCCCCGGCCAACGCGTCCACGAGCATGTCAACCTGTGTGTCTTCCAAACCCAAGGGGGGCATAAGGATCACGGTATCCCCAAGTGGGCGGATCCACACTCCTCTGTTTCGGGCGAATCGGCACACCCTTACGCCGGTGCGTTCGCCGCGCGGGCGGACCTCGACGCCGGTCATGGTTCCCAGCCGCCGGATCTCGACGACGCCGGGGTGCTCGGCCAGCGGCGCCAGCCGGGCCCCGAGCCGGTCGCCGAGCCGAGCGGCCCGGTCCACCAGGTTCGTCTCGGCCATCAGCCGCAGGTTGGCCAGCGCGGCGGCCGCGGCCAGCGGGCTGCCGGTGTAGGTGTGGCCGTGGAAGAAGGTGCGGGCCCGCGCCGGGGCGCCGAGGAAGGCGTCGTAGACGGCCTGGGTGGTCAGCACCGCCGACAGCGGCAGGTAGCCGCCGGTGATCCCCTTGGCGGTGACCAGCAGGTCGGGGACGACGTCGGCGTGCTGGCTGGCCCACATGCGACCGGTCCGGCCCACCCCGGTGGCGACCTCGTCGCAGATCAAAAGGACGCCGTGCGCGTCGGTCAGTTCGCGGGCGGCCCGCAGGAAGTCGGGATGGTGGGTGAGCATTCCGGCGGCGCCCTGCACCAACGGCTCGACGATGAGGGCGCACACCTGGTCGCCGTGTTCGGCGAGCAGTCGCTTCAGTTCCTCGATGGACTCGGCGGCGCGTTCGGCGGCGGACTGGCCCGGCCGCCGCACGCCGGGCGAGCCCAGTTCCAGGGTCTTCAGCAACAGTGGCCGGTAGGTGTCGTGGAACAGTTCGACACCGCCGACGCTCACCGCCCCGAGCGTGTCGCCGTGGTATGCCTGCGACAGCCGGATGAACTGCGGCCGGGGCCCGTTGGTCTGGGTCGAGTACTGGTAGGCCATCTTCAGGGCCACCTCGACGGCGGACGAACCGTCCCCGGCGTAGAACACCTTGGACAGTTCCCGGTCACCGCGCGGCGCGACGGCCAGCAGCCGCTCGGCCAGTTCGATCCCCACCGGATGGGTGGCACCCAGGAAGGTCGCGTGGTCGAGCCGGTCGAGCTGGTCCCGGATCGCGGCGTCGATGCGGGGTTCCCGGTGCCCGAAGGTGGTGACCCACAACGAGGACACCCCGTCGAGGTAGCGATTGCCGTCCACGTCGTACAGCCAGGGACCCTCGGCGCGGTCCACGACGGTGGGTTCGTCGTCCAGCCAGAGGCTGTGCTGCGTGAACGGGTGCCATACCGCCGCGGCGTCCCGACGTCGCCAACGCTCGGACTCGGTTTCTCCCATGGCGCTCCCTCTTAGAGATTTCCTACAGTTATTGTTGGAGGATACGTTAACGCGTATTCAGGCGACCTCGGAAGGTGGGCACGCGGCCGTGACGGCAATGAAGGCGACACTGGAATCGTTGGTACACAAAGGTTTGGAGGGTGAAACTCCGACGCGCGACGAGATCGGTTCGGTGCTGTCGAGCCCGGACGAGGCCCTGCTGGACGTGGTCGCCGCCGCCGGACAGTTGCGGCGCCGCTACTTCGGCGATCGGGTGAAGCTCAACTATCTCGTGAACCTCAAAAGTGGACTGTGCCCCGAGGACTGTGGCTACTGCTCGCAGCGGCTGGGCTCCCAGGCCGACGTCCTGAAGTACACCTGGCTGAAACCCGGCGAGGCCGCGTCGGCCGCGCAGGCCGGAGTCAGCGGCGGCGCCAAACGGGTGTGCCTGGTGGCCAGCGGCCGCGGCCCCACCGACCGCGACCTGGAACGGGTCGGCGACATCATCTCCGCGATCCGCGAGCAGAACCCGCAGGTGGAGGTGTGCGCGTGCCTGGGGCTGCTGGGCGACGGCCAGGCCGAGCGACTGTCCGAACTGGGCGTCGACGCCTACAACCACAACCTGAACACCAGCGAGGACCAGTACGCGGGGATCTGCTCCACACACGACTACGCCGACCGGGTCGACACCGTCGGCCAGGCCAAGGCGGCGAAACTGTCGGCCTGCTCGGGTCTCATCGCGGGGATGGGCGAGACCGACGACGACCTCATGGACGTGCTGTTCGCGTTGCGCGACATCGGATCCGAATCGGTCCCGGTGAACTTCCTGATCCCGTTCGACGGGACGCCGCTGGCCGGTACCTGGGAACTGACGCCCCGGCGCTGCCTGCGCATCCTCGCCGCCGCCCGGTTCGTCCACCCCGACGTGGAGGTGCGGCTGGCGGGCGGACGCGAGATCCACCTGCGCGGCCTGCAACCGCTGGCCCTGCACATCGTCAACTCGATCTTCCTCGGCGACTACCTGACTTCCGAAGGGGCGGAGGGAAAGACCGACCTGGAGATGATCGCCGACGCGGGTTTCCGGGTCGAGGGCGCCGACGAGCCCACCATGCCCGCCGATCGCGTCGACCTGGTGAACGCCCGCAAGCGCGGCCCCGGAACCGATCGCGCCCCCAACGCCTGAGGCGGGTCGGGGGCGCGGCGGTCACGGCGTCTCGGGCAACCGGGCCAGGGCGCGTCCCATATGGAGGAACCGTGCCCGGCCGTGTTCGTCGGCGCCGACGAAGGCGCGCGGCTGGTGGACGCCCCGTTGCGGTTGCGCGGTGACGAGTGTGTCGCCGTCGTACGGCAGCAGCTGGAACCGTTGCGGTGGAACCGCGATGCCGTCGGCACCCGTGTACACCAGCTCGGCCCACACGTCCTCGTCGTCGTCCTGGCTGACGGTGACGGTCATCAGCGCGTTGCCGTAACTGCCGAGGTAGCGACTGGCGTCGATGCGTCCCGAGCCCGGGACCGGCAACGCGGGCGGTTCGACGTCGGCGAGTTCGCGCAGCGTCTCGCCGAACAGTTCCTCGAACATCGCCGCGACCTCGCCACCGTTGGTGAGCAACACGACCGCGAGGTCCCGTTCGGGTACGAACCGCAGGAACGCGTGCTGGCCGATGGTGTCGCCGTTGTGGCCGCACACGGTGACACCGTCCACAAGGGTGAGCCGCAGGCCCAGCCCCCACGCGTCCTCGTTGCCCCACAGGACGGGCAACCGCACCTGCTCGGTCCGCATGGCCCGGATCGACTCACCGCCCAGCACGCCGTCGTCCGACATGAGTGCCCGCGCGAAGGTCAGCAGGTCGCGGGCGCTCATCGTCAGCGCCGAGCCCGCGGGCGCGAGACTGCGGGGCAGGGCCCACACCCCGGCGGGCTGCGGTGGCTGGTCGGGGTCCGGCTGGAAGTGCCCGACGGCGGCCCGGTGCAGGATGGCCTCGGCCGCGTCGACGGCGGCGTGGGTGAGTTCCAGCGGCTGGATGAGGTCCTCGCGCAGGCACTGGAGGTATGGCTTGCCGCGCAGGGTTTCCACGAGCAGGCCGAGCACGCAGTATCCGGCGTTGTTGTAGGAGAACAGTTCGCCCGGTTCGAAGACCTGCGGCGCGTCGTGGAGCAGGTCGACGAACTTGGCGAGGCTGTCGTCGCCGGGGCCGGTGTCGGTGAAGATGTCGCCCTCGAATCCGGCGGTGTGGCTCAGCAGCTGCCGGGTGGTGATGCTCGCGGCGGCCGATTCCTCGGCCAGCCGGAACTTCGGCAGATAGCTGCGCACGGGCGCGTCGAGGTCGAGTTCGCCCGCCTCCACCAACCGCATCACCAGCGCGGCCGTCCAGACCTTGGTGATGGAACCGATCTGGAACACCGCATCGGGGGTCACCTCGACACCGGTGCGGGTGTTGAGGACACCCGCACCGCGTTCGGTGAACTCCCCTTTGGAGTAGACGCCGAGGACCGCACCGGGTGTCGAGCACTCGGCGATCAGTTCGGTGAGCCTGGCGCCGAGGCGGTCCGCCAGTGTGTCGAGTTCAGACATTGATGATCCTCTCAAGACTGTCGGATCCTACTCGGAAACGTCGAACGGGGAACCGAACACGGCCTCAGCGATCTGGTAGAAGGCCAGGTACCAGTTCCAGTCGCCGTTGACGTGCGTGGCCAGGACGGTCTCGCCGTCGGGAGTGCCCAGCGCCAGGCAGGCGGTGCCGCCGGTCATCCCGGACATGACGTGCAGCTGTCGGCCGTCGGCCAGCCGCCACTGCGACACCCCGAGACCGTAACGGGCGTTGGGGAGCCAGTTCGCGGTGGCGACGGTCGTCCACATAGCGCGATGCTGGTCGGTGGGCAGCAGCGAGCCGGTGATGAGCGCCTCGGCGACGGTGAGCAGGTCGCCGGTGGTCGACACGACGCAACCGGCGGCGCCCTCGAAGTAGGTCCGCTCGGTGATGTCGAGCGGATCGCCGGCCGGTTCCTCCAGAAGCGACTGGTAGTTCTCGGCGGTGAGAATGTCGGGGTCGACGTCGTCCCTGATGAACAGTCCCTTCGAGTAGGCCTTGCAGTGCTGGCCCCGGAACCGCGACTCGGAAAGGTCCTGTGTGTACGTGTCGGGCAGTCCGAGCGGTTGGATGACGGTCCGGTCGATCTCCTGCTGGTAACTGCGCCCGGTGGCCTTCTCGATGACCGCCCCGGCGATCTGGAAGCCGCCGTTGGCGTACGAGAAGCCCTCGCCGGGCGCGAACACCGCCGGAATGTCCAGCTGCACCCGGATCAGTTCGTCCACTGTCCAGACGTGGTAACGGTTCTCGGCGAACCCGGACCGGGTGTGGTAGCGGCGCACGATCTCGGGGCTCAGGCCGGTCGTACCCAGGCCGCTGGTGTTGGACAGCAGCTGCCGGAGGGTCATCCTGGTGCCGTCGTTGCCGTTGCCTCGGATCACTCCCGGCAACCAGGTGTCCACAGTGTCGTCGAGGTTCAGCACTCCCTCTGCTTCCAGCGTCAGCAGCGCGGTGGCCGTGAACGCCTTGCCGATGCTGCCGACCTGGAACCGGTCCTTCGGGTCGCGGCGGCGTCCTGTCTCCAGGTCGGCGACCCCGGCCGAACCGAACCAGGTGCCGTCGCCGTCCTTGAGGTGGGCGACGGCGCTGGGGGCGCTGCCGTCGGCCACCACCCGGTCCAGTGCCGCCTGGATCCTGTCGTATCTGTCGTCCGCCATGTTCGATGCCTTCCTCAAGCGGGGTGATCGCGTCGGATTCACCCTGCCCGGGCGCACTGACCGGGCTCTGAAAGACGGCTGACAGCGGTTGTCAGAACGTGCCGACGCGGCGCAGCGCCTCGTCCCGTGGCAGCTCCGCGCCCCGTTGGAACGCCGCCGCGTAGCCGTCGGCGCCGAGCCGTGCGACGAGTGCGTCCGTCAGTGCCCGCAACTCCGGGTCGCCGCGATCCAGGACGCCGCGGATGACCTGGCTCATCCCCAGTGCGACCGCGGCCCCCTCCGGGTCGCCGTCCCGGAAACGCAGCCGGGCCAACAGTTCGGCGGCTGGGGCCGCCAGGTCCCGGGCGAGGGTTCCGGTCGCGGCCACCACGGGCAGTGTCTCCGCCGCCTTCGCGTCACCGGTGTCGAGCCGGAGTGCCATCCGGACCGGCGCGATGACGGCTGCGGCGGTCTGCTCGGCCCCGGCCAGGCCCCGCACCAGCGTCTCCAGCTCGGCGAGCAGCGCATCGGCGCGATCCGCCTCCCCCGCGCGGCGGTGCAGGTCGGCCAGGCCCACCAGCGGCTCGATCCGCAGCTGCGGCTGCCCGCGCTCGATCGCCTGCCGCAGCGCGACGTCCAGCTCCCGCCGGGCCCCGTCGGCGTCCCCGGCCCGCGACCGCTGCGCGCCCAGCCGGGACCGGTACGAGATCTCCTCCGCCGAACTGATCTCGGCCGCCAGCACCACACACCGCTGAAGAGCCGCGATCGCCTCGTCGTGCTCGCCCCGCAGTGCGTGGTCCTGCGCGACCCTGCCGAGGATGAACGCCAGCCCGACCCGGTCGCCCGCAGTCTCGTACTGGCGCAACGCCCGCAGCCGCAGTGCCGCCGCGCCCGCCCAGTCGCCCTGGTCGGCGCGGAACACCGACCGCGCCCAGGCCGCGATGCCCGCCGACCACGGCTGCGAACGTTCCTCGGCGCCGCGCAGCAGCCGCTCGGCCAGCTCGACCTGCCCCATGAAGTAGGCCATCGGTGCCGTCAGGAACAGCAACGTCGGATACCGTTCCAGCGCACCGGTACTCACACAGTCCTCAATAGCCGATCGCAGCCGCTCGGGATCGGCGGCCGACGTGTCGTCGGTGAGCATCCATGACAGGGCCAGCGCCGCCCGGCTGTGATCGGGAAGCGCCTCCCCGAAGTCGAGCACCTCGGCGACGAACCCGTCCGACCTGGCGTCGAAACGCATGGTGTGCCAGTACCACTGCACCGCCCCGACCAGCCGCGCCGCCACGTCCGCGACACGTCCGTCGATGGCCGCTCGCAGCGCCGCCACCAGGTTGTCGTACTCGGTGTCGAACCAGCGCAACGCGTCGAGCTGTTCGGCCAACCGCAACCGGGGCTCCTGCTCCTCGGCCACCGCCGCGAAGTACCGCGTGAACCGGGCACCGAAGCCCTCGGCGTCATCCAGCCGCTCGCCCGCGAACGAGCGAATCGTCTCCAGCATCCGGTACCGCTGCCCGTCCCAGTGCACCAGCGACTTCTCCACCAGCGACCCGAGAACATAGACGACCTCCCCGACCGGCACCGTCTCGTCGGAGGCCACCTCCTCGAGCGCGGCGACCGTCGCGCCGCCCGGAAAGATCGACAACCGCGCGGCCAGCAGCTGCTCCGGCCCGGTCAGCAACTCCCAGCTCCACTCCACCACCCCGGCCAGCGTCCGATGCCGTGGCAACGCTGTCCGGCTTCCCGACGCGAGCAGCCGGAACCGGTCGTCCAGCCGACTCACGATCTCGGTGAGGGGCATCGCCCGCAACCGAGCCGCCGCCAGCTCCAGCGCCAACGGCAGTCCGTCCAGCCTGCGGCAGATGTCGACGACCGGTCCCGCCGTCGTCTCGTCCAACGCGAACCCCGGCCGCACCGCCCGCGCCCGTTCCACGAACAACCGCACCGCCGCCGACTCCGCCGCCATCGCGACCCCGCTGGGCAAGCCCAGCGGCTCCAAGCGGCACAACGCTTCCCCCGTGATCGCCAGCGGCTCCCGGCTGGTGGCCAGGATCGTCAACAGCGGCAACCGTTCCAGCAGCGCCCCGGCGAAGTCGGCGGCATCGGCCACCACATGCTCGCAGTTGTCCAGCACCAGCACCGCCGCCTCGGGACCAATCAACTCCACGAGCTGATCCAGCCCCTTGCCCCCGCCCGGCCGCACCCGCTCGGCACCCAGCACCCCCAGCACCGCGCCACCGACGTCCCCCGCCGCCCCGGCCAACGGCACGAACCACACCCGCCCCCGCTCGTGCGCGTCGAGCCGTCCCGCCGCCTCGACCGCCAACCGCGTCTTGCCCACACCGCCGGGCCCCACCACCGTCACCAGCCGAGCCTCGGCCAGCGCCCCCGCCAACGTCGCCAACTCCGCGTCCCGGCCCCCGAAACTCGTCAGCTGCGCGGGCAACCGCCCCGGCACCGGCTTCGGCCGCTCCAGCAACGGTTCCAGCTCGCCGCGCAACATCGCCACGTGCACCCGCCGCAACTCGGCCCCGGGATCCACCCCGAACCGCTCCCCCAACTCCGCCCGCACCCGCTCGTACGCGGCCAAGGCCTCCGACTGCTGCCCCACCTCGTACAGCGCCCGGATCCGCAACGCCGCCAACCGCTCCCGCACCGGGTGCTCCGCTACCGCGCCCGCCAGCTCTCCCAACACGTCCCCGTGCCGCCCCAACCGCAACGCGGCCTCGAACCGATCCTCCACGGCCCGCAGCCGCGCCTCCGCCAACCGCCCCGCCGCCGCCCGCACGAACCCCACATCCGCCAAATCCCCCAACGCCGGGCCACGCCACAACCCCAAGGCCGCGTCCACACTCACCAAAGCCGCCGCGACCTCCCCTGCCCCCAACTCCCGCCGCCCCCGCGCGGCCAACTCCTCGAACCGCTCCGCGTCCACCGCCGCCGCCAACCGATACCCGCCACCCACCAGCTCCACCGCCGAGGCCCCCACCACCTTGCGCAACCGCGAAACCAACGCCTGCAAGGTATTCACAGCGTCTGAGAGCCGCTCCCCGCCCCACAGCTCCTCGATCAGCACCTCAGCGGTCACCACCCGCCCCCGGGCCAGTGCCAACCGCGCCAGCAGCAACCGCACCCGCCCGGCCGAGACCTCGACCGGCACCCCGCCGACGCAGACCCGCACGGGCCCCAGCACCGCCACCCGAATCCCGTCGACATCATTCACGCCCCCATTAAAACCGCTCGGGGCCGCACCATGAAGACGTCGGGCCGATGATCATCCCCGCAACCGCGACAACGCACCCCACACCCGCTCCCCCTCAGCGGCATCCTCGTGAACCTCACTGAGCTCCAAGGCCCGACGCAAACAACTCTCGGCCCGCTCCCGGTGTCCAAGGCGAGCCAACGCCTCACCCAAGGTGGCCACGAGCTCCATCTCCACCCGAGCCCGCAGCCCACCGATGAGCTCCAACGCCCGCTCAGCCGGTTCCAGAACCCGCTCCGCCCGCTCACCCAACAGATGCGCCCGAGCCGCCTGCGCCAAACAGTTGGCATCGACCAGCGGACGGCCCCGCGCCTTGAGGATCGCGGCGACCTCATGCCCCACCGTCGCATCCTGCGTCCAACCGTTGCGGCTCAACAGCTCCACTGCCTCTTCCCGTAAAGCGATCGACTCGTCATAACGCTGAAGCCCACTCGCTAGGTTCGTACCGGCTTCGACGAAGACGGCGACGGCGTCATCGACGAGGAATACACCAGCTAACCCCCCGCTCCCGGCACGGAGGGCCGCCCCAGGGCGGCCCTCCAACGTTTGTGTGGAGCACAAAGTTGTCAGAACGGTCCCGGTGATCCGTCGGTCAACCCGGTTGTGGTGCGCGATTTGCCGTCCGCGGGACACGTCAGATCGTCGGCAGGCGTGGTCTGGTCGATCAGGTAGGACTCCACCGCCTTGTTCACGCAGTCCGAATCGCCCGCGAATCCATACAAGCCATGACCGTAACCCTCATAGGTGACCAAGGACGCGCCGCTTTGCCGGGCCGCGGTTGTCGACCATGGGTATGGCGTCGAGGGGTCATGCCGAGAGCCGACCATCAGCATCGAGGGCGCGTCATCGATCTCCAACGGCCGTTGCGGATTGGTGGTTTCCCCGGGGTATCCGACGCAGCTGAGCAGATTGCGGTTGTAGGGCGACGATTCCACATTGGGATGGCGTTCGGCGACATCGGCGTTGAGCGACCGCCAGTCCTCGAAGTCCTTGACCTGGTAATCCCAGTCCTGGCACCAGATCGGCTGGAAGGGTTCATTGACTTCCTCGGGTTCGGCCAACTTCTCAGTCGCTGAAGGCTTGTGATCCCGCAGCGCCTTCAACTGGTCGTCGAGCTTGTCCCACATTTCGGGGTTGTTGGCCGCGAAGGCGATGAGCGACAGGGCCTCGAAGTCGATCGGGTCACCGGTCTTGGGGTCGGTCAGCTCCCCGGCCTTGGCGGATTCGCGCAGCTTGGCGTAGACATCGCGGGTGCCATCGCCATTCAGGGCGCAGTCCTTCGTCGTGTCACACCAGTCGGCGAACGCGACGAAGTTCTCTTCGAACGCGGCCGTGCCGGTTTCCATGTACTCGCCGGGGGTCGCGAGGCTGTGATCCATGTTCGAGTCCAGGACCATCGTGCGGATCCGGTCGCCGTACTTTTCGGCGTACTGCTGCCCCATCAAGGTGCCGTACGAATAACCCAGGAAATTCAGCTTCTCCTCCCCCAGGGCGGACCGGATGGCGTCCATGTCCTCGACCACACTGAGATTGTCGACGTGGTCGAACAGCGGCCCGGTGCGCTCACGGCAGTCCTCGGCCAGCCGCCGGTTCACGTCCGCGACCTTGTCGAACTCGTCCTGATTGGTGGGCATGGCCATCTTGTTCGCTTCCTCGGCCAACGCGGCGTCGCACTTGATCGGTGTGCTCTTGTTGACGCCGCGCGGGTCGAATCCCACGACGTCGAAGCGTTTGGCCACCTCTTCACCGACGATGGGAAGACCGCTGGCGACCTTGTCGACGCCCGATCCACCGGGGCCGCCGGGATTCATCAATATCGACCCAATCCGCGACTCCGGCTCGGTCGCCGGTTGCATCGCCAGGGCGATGTCGATCTCCTCCCCATCGGGATTCGACCAGTCCAAGGGCACTGTGATCGACGCGCACTTAACCTTCTCGTCGTCCGGGCAAGGCTTCCAATCGACACTGCCACGGCCGTCCTCGGCATTGGCCGTCACCGATACGACGGTCACGGCCGACGCGACCACGACCGCGACAGCCGCGGCCCACAGGTAGCGGGATCTCACATCAACATCCTTTCGGGGTGAGTACATTCATGCTTTCACTAGTTAACTAGTGAAAGCATGAAACGACCATACCGCCCTTCCCCAAGAAGACGCAACCGCCGCCCACAACGCGGCGACCTCCCGGAACACCAGGAAGCCGCCACTTTAGACACGGAAATGATGAGCCCCGCAACTTCAACCGAGCATGGAATGAACGTTGCGACAGGCCAGACTTTTGGTGGGCCCCCCGGGGCTCGAACCCGGAACCTACGGATTAAAAGTACCTTCCTCAAAGGACAATTGATGTTAGACAGTAGCACTGTGTACCGTTCTATCCCGACAACCGCCAACTTCGAAGCCCGGCGATACCATCCAGTACCACCAAATGCCAGACCCTCTCAGAACCACTGAGCAACTACCGAGCAACCGCTGTCAGCGTGGAAGTCCTGTGTAATTGCCCCTCCGGGCCCTGAGGAAAGCCATGCCGATATGCAGCGAGGAACCCCGCGGCATGTCGGCATTTTGGCGGCGTTACCGCTCGTGCAGACCTGTATCTATCCACTATGGTTTTTGTAAGATTGGATTGGCCGGTGCTTGCGGTGTGTGGCAGTCTCCTGTTCGGTGGCTCCTCGGTGGCCGACCGCCGTTTTGTGGATGTGTCCGGTGAAGGATGAGCAAAGGCCGAGCATTGCGTAGATGCCGCCATGCCGAGAAAGTTCGCTACGACCTTGTTCGTGGGATGCACGCTATTGAACTGCTGTGAATCTGTCGCTTGGCGTCTTCGCCGTGGGGCGGCAACATTGAGCGATGTATGACATCCCTGAGTCCGAGCGCCAACGTATCCGCGGTGCACAAGCCGGTCCGTTCGTACCATTGGTGGACTGGGAAGCCAATCCGTTTGCCGATCCTCCCCGCAGCCAGCCATACGATGCTGAGCTTCCTTTGAGGGGCTTTGCTTCGGAGAAGGCTCTGGCGGACAGGGTTCTCGCCAGGCTGGAGCCGTGGTTTGTCATCGACAGAGAAGTTCGCGGCACGCATTGCTGCGGCAAGCATCTGCGTGTGGATGCGATGCTGCGTCCACGAAATGCTCAAGTGTGGGCCGATCCGGACGTTGCTTTTGGCGTCGAGTTCAAGCAACCACCTCTGCAAGCTGGGGAAAACGCGTACACCAAGTGGCTTGCACAAGCCGTTGACTACACACACGTCGATTGGGACAACTACGGCCACCGGTTGATCTTCACGTGCCCTGGCGCTGCGGCATGGCTCGACACCGCCCCGGCGCCTAACCCACATGCAGACCCCAATCGGCGCCGCGACGTCCACATCGCTAAGCGCCTTGCTGGGCAACTCAACCTCGGAGAACTCGTCTTGCGTTGGAGTAGCGGCCTGACGTTCCTTCTCAACGGAGAAAACATCTGGAGTGAACGCTTCGACGTCAGCAACGGCCGCAGCTGGAAACTCCGCCGCAAGATCGGATCACGATAGAAGCCTCAGTGGACGCAAACTCCCGTGGGCACCAACGGTGCTGGCTTAGATCAGCGAGGCAACGGACAGCCCACGAACCCCGCTGATCTGGTATTCTAGGGGCCGCCGCAACATATAACACTACGCCTAAGTCAAACATATAGAAGCAAGAATAGATAAGCGCACAGATACATCAACGATTCTTAGATAAGACATTCGCATCTTACCGTCTTCGAACTCTCTCCTCTTAACTTTGAATAGCTTATTCGGCGTATTTTGAATCAACGCATTCTCATCTCTCATCACCTCATCTTTCGTTGCGGTCTTGCGTGATCGTTCATGGAGCTTGCACACGATCATGGCAATCCATTGTGGGTTGATCTCGTGGTAACCGTGTGGGTGCTGCCATGAAGGTCGCGCCGCTGGTATTCCGCAGTACTGGTGACACCACCGGTCTGCAGAGAGCCGGCACGTTAGACGTATGGACCAAGCTTTAAGAGGAGAACCATCATGACCGGCTCATTCCGGCGCCCGCGTACCGACCCTCGATTGCGTGAATGCTTCGATGATCTCGCGCCAGGCGCTGACATCGCCGTACGCCAGATCCACGCCGCCACAGCCAACCCCACGTTCCACGTCGCCGATTCCGTTATCGAATCGACCCGCTTGGGATGGGCAGTCGAATTCACCATCGGCATCGATCTTGCCCCCGCCACACCCTATGAGGCGCTGATCAGAGCCCACACCTTCGATAGAGCCACCACCACGGCACCGTCAACAAGACGTCCCCGCAACAACCCGCAACCGCTGACTGCAGCGTCATCACATGACATACACGTCTCACCGGAGGATATGCGGCTAACCTATTGCTGGGACCTTGCAAAACATCGACAATGGATACAGCAGCAACTCCAGTATCGGCCCGCAGTCAGTATCCGATCCGACAGCAGGTGGAACTCCACTGCCGTTGAGCGTTACCCCGACGCCCTAGCGAAGCTCTCGGATGCCTATCACCACCATGGGCGTCAGCAGTTTCAAGCTATCCCTGGACAGATCCAAGTCGCCCCAGTCCTAACCGAGGACTATGCCATCGCCGACCTCATCATCGGCTCAACCCTCATCGACATCAAGACCAGTCGCCACCCGGCACACCACGCACGTGACTGGATCAGTCAAACACTCCACTACGCGTTCCTCGCACCCGCAAACAGCATCACCCACATCGGCATATACCTTGCCCGCCACGCCAAACTGATCATCTGGCCGCTAACCCTCATCCTCGGCACCACCGATTCCCGCCTCATCCACTACTTCCGCAACCGTTACCTCGAAATCCTCCAGCAAACCGACAAGCCGGCTACCTAAAGCAGTACCGCGGGGCTGCCGATCGCCATCCGCACATCTACAGCCCCGCGGACCGACATCCAACCTCCTGGTACGTCGTCCCTCCTACCCTGGGTTGCCCGCGGAAAGCCCTCCTGGCGTGGTTTCGGGGATCTCACGAATGGTGACCATGACCTCGCGGCCAGAGCGTGGGTCTTTCATTGTGAATACGGCTTCTGACGAGCAGGTAAGAGCCACAGCCGGGTCTGAAACCTGCGAGAACTTCTTCCGGCGCCGACGACGAAGCAGCCACCACAACACAAGATATGTCGCCGCAACAATCGTCG
Organism: Stackebrandtia nassauensis DSM 44728; assembly: GCF_000024545.1. GTDB lineage: Bacteria > Actinomycetota > Actinomycetes > Mycobacteriales > Micromonosporaceae > Stackebrandtia > Stackebrandtia nassauensis. The sequence continues at coordinate 478,289 of NC_013947.1, read as the reverse complement.
TACCATTGGAGACAGTTTGGTTGTCGACTCGATTGTGACCGATGCAGAACCAAATCCATCCAAAGAACGAACCAAGGAACCCAAGCACGAGAACGGCGTTAGTGAAGCGTTGGCGGTAAGTCAGCTGGTTCCCCAGCGCGCGCTTAATTATCACGATCGTCACCTCGCGCTGCATACGGTCGCCGCGGATCTTCCACAAGCGAAGCAATCCTGTTGCGAAGCTTGGCTGGTCCTTGAATGCTTCCCGATAGTCACTTTTGACTACTCGGCCATAGCTACGCGTGGCAGCCGAAACGCAGAACCCCGTGGCAGTGACCAGTTTCAAAATGGCTCCCGGCCGGTCTTCGATGACCGCTTGCCAATCCTCATACAGTGCCTCAGCTTCGGTCTCGTCGTCAGTCCATTTCGGCGCTGCCCATTTGACCAGACGGCGAGCCGCCCATTCCGCGATGTCACGAAGGTCCGGAAACACTAGTCCCCCAACGATAAGAGAAAGAATCGAACTCAAGATGGTGGGCCGCATTCAGCTATCCCGTTAGATCTGATGTCCCAGGGGGATTGTCGAGTCGGCTGCGTAACTGGCAGATCGATCAGGGCGCCGCTCGGCCAGGACCGCTCGCGCGGAAGCCGCTCCGGTCCCCGTCAGTCGGTAGTAGCGGCGCCGAGGCCGGCTTTCGTCTGGTGGACGATCCTCCCAGCGACAAGTAACCCACTCTGCCTTGCGCAGACGTTCAAGAACCTGGTAAATCGAAGGCCCAGATCTCTTGGTGGCCTTCATGATCGCCCAACCATGCAGCTCCTCCCTTGATTCGACGAGCACTTCAAGCACGTCTAGCAGAGGCGCTGTAATTCGGAACGGCCACGACATAACTACATCTTACTTTACCTAGGTAAAACAAGTCGAGAGGGCCGTGTACGCCGCCCTTTGGCCTGGTTGGTGGACGGCACCGTTGAGTACAGTTAGCTCGGGCCTGAATCCGGCAGGGGTGGTGGCGACGGCTGGCGACGCATGTGTTCAGGCGCTTACACGCCAGGGTTTAGCCTTTGTGTGGCACCGAAGGTTCCGCAGGTCATGGTGAAGGGCGACAACGATGTCCAATGTTGGAATTGCCAACAGCAAAGATCGCGTCGAAGCGTTGTTGTGGGCAGCCCCTACCGGCCCAGTACCTGCGCCACCAGTTGACACCAAGTCGCAAGTGTTGCCAGTTAGAGAGCTCGATTGGTCTGATGCGGAGCGCCTGTTTCTTCGGTTGTTGCACACAGTCCAACCTGTTCAATTTGCCAAGCTGTTCGGGGTTCCTGGTCAGTCTCAAGCCGGTATTGATGCTTACGCCCGACTTCCGTTGGACTTGACGGATAGTGAAACAAACGCTCGCGACTACATCACTCTGCAATCACGGCGAGTGGAGGAACTCACCGCCGCCAAGGTTGAGAAGGCCATTGACGACTTCGTCGCTGGAGAGTGGTGCAGTAAGACTTCCGTCTTCTATTACGCCACATCGTTCGACTTGCAGCACACGAAACTCGACGAGGTGATTCGCAAGCAAACAAGCCGACTGGCGAGGATGGGGATAACGTTCGTTCCGTGGGGGGTACAGGAAACTTCTGCGTTGTTGAAGGATCATCCTCGCATTGTCTATGACTTTTTCGGTAAGCCATGGGTTGAGCGATTTTGCGGCATGGAGGCGGCCCGATCTCTCGATGAGCATTTGTCGCTCCAGGACAGGCGAACTCTGCGGTCAGAGTTGAGGAGCCTCTATCAGGCCGTCTTTTACTCGCAAGGAAGTGGCCCTTCAGCTGACCAAACTGAATACGCCAAGCGGTTCATTGTCCTAGGTGTTGCCCCCTATCGCGAACGATCTGTAGTTGAGCAAGACGGATCTCAGGCACGAGACGAGAGGCTACGACCTGACCAAGGTTTGGCAGATGGGGAGGCATATGTTGAATCTCAACCCGGCATAGAGCGTCAATCCTTCAGGTCAGCACGGCACTTGCTACGAAGCGCAATTGGCAACCCGACACACCCAGTCGACACCGTCGAAGCTGATGAATGGTTGACCGACGGAAAATACAGGTTGCTCGTTGGCCGCCCCGGAGCCGGTAAGTCAAGCCTCCTGCGATTCGTCGCAACTGACCTTCTTTCACCTCAACCGCAATCAATCCCGCTGCAACGCGAGCATGCCCCCGATTTGCCAATCTGGTTGCCTTTTGGATACTTGTGTCGCCACCTTGAAGCATCAACTGAGAACTCGGTGGTATCAGCAATGGAAGCCTGGCTGAAGGCCCACAGCGCCGATCACCTCTGGCCATTGGTGAAGCATGCCCTTCGCGACGATCGCCTATTGTTGCTCGTGGATGGTGTGGACGAGTGGAGCAATATCGGCGCAGCCGAACAGGCACTCGGAAAACTGGAGACGTTTCTCGGCCAGACCAAAGCCTCGGCAATCCTCTCCACGCGTCCATACGCACTCCACAGGCTCAACTGGCGGTTGCCATGGGGTAAAGCAGAGATCACGCTTCTGAACGACCAACAGCGCCTCACCATCGCCAGTCAGCTACTGATACCAGACACATTGGAGAAAAGCAAATCATCCAATCCACTGCCGTGGGTCGGCGTTGAACCGTTCCTAGCTCAGCTTTCTGCCACGGCCGAACTTAACGACTTGTCCCGCACCCCACTCTTCTTGTCGTTGCTGGCAACGACGTGGCAGGGCGAGCCTTTGCCGCAGCAACGGTTCAGAATCTACGACCACCTCGTTGAGCTTTTGGTCGGAAAACACCCTCAAATGCGACGGCGTGCTTCACATGCAGACGGAGGGCCCCTGCCAGCGAGTGAGGCCACCACATTGTTCTCTGCGGTTGCCTATCGACTTCGCCTCAAAGATCCTTCCGGGACTGTCACGAAGTCGGAGATGCGCAAACTGATCGTAGAGTCAATGACAGACGAAGATGTTCTCGGCTACGACCTAGCGGAAGCTCGCAGGTTGGCCAACGACGTCCTTACCACCGCCGAAGATGAGTTCGGTTTGATCGTCTCATATGGTGCTGGCACGTACAATTTCCTACACCGGACTCTGCTTGACCACATGGCTGGTCAGTATCTCGTGACGCTACCTCCTCACGCACAATCCGAGGCCGTACAACAGTTTGTCGGTGATCCGGCATGGCGCGATGTACTCCTCGCACTGTTGAGCGCTCAACTCAGTTCGCATGGAACGGAGTTGCTTCTCGCTGCGGCGCTTGACGCCGGAGAGCGGATGTGGGGAGATATCGAAGGTTACGAGCTTCTCGCCGAGGCCCTCGCCGCCGGTGTCAAACTCACGCCGAAATCCCAAACCCGATACATCAACAACCTGGTAGAACGGGTCGAAACCCACCCATCGCTACATCATCGGGCAAACCTCATTGCGGCTCTAGTCGGCATGCTTACGAATCAACTCGCCCGAAAGAACCTGCTTCCGGCCATGAAACGGTGGCTTACTGCTCCTCGCCCTAACCCTGCAGCAACCATGTGGGCACTGCGCGAACTGCCCATTGCTGACGAGTGCGCGCTCAAACACCTGGTATGGGGCCTGCGGCATCCGGAAGACCGTGTGAAGGTCAACGCAGCCTTGGCCATCGCGCAGCGCTTCAAAGGTCAGACACACTTGATTGACCGGCTGGTATCTCTTGCCCAAACCGGACCATCCTCGGCAACCCAGGCCGCTGTCATCCTGGCTCTCGGCACCGGTTGGGCAGAGGCTACCGAAACTTCTGGCTTGATTGACTGGGCCCGGAGCCAGCCTTCAGTGCCGCTGCGCCTGGTCGCATTGCATCTACTGCAAAAATCCACCACGAACGGTGAAGCTGCACTGTTTCGCCCAGAAGAACGCGCCTGGCTGCTGTCCCTCCTGCACTACGAGAATTGGGCCCGCGGGCCGTGGCCCGCAGATGACCTTGTTGACATCGCTGCCACCGGAGACGTCCAAGTCGCCGATTTCGCGCTAGAAACCCTGACCACAAACGGACGAAACGGCGGCGACCGCCGTATTGCGTGGACGCTTGCCTGTAACGAGTTCGCCGACGATAGCCGATTCAAACAATGGACCGTAGCGGAACTCGCCCAGCCGGAGGAACGGGGTCTTATCCTATATGACCCCAACATAATTCCCCAACAGTGGATCGACGATCCCGAATTTACCTCAATACTTCGCTCGTACCTAGAAACGAAAATTGGAGAACCCGGCGCATACAGTGTCGCGAGACTCGCCACCGCCTTGCCGCCGGAAGATGCCAAGGCGGTACTACTGCAAGGGCTGAATTCTTGGCGGCCGTACTCTGCAGCGCGACAACTAGTTGAACAGTACCTAGATGACGAGCAGGTCAGCACGGCTCTGATCGCACGTCTTCGCGGCGAGTACGAACGCGCCGCGCCATTGGCAAGCATTGCCGTCGACGTGCTTGGACCGAAAGAAGGGTTCGGTCTTCAAGTGTCCCTGCTTCGCCAGCAAGACCAAACTACGAGTTCGGAGAAGCGCGTTGTTGTGGCACTGGCGGTGGCCGACGCATGGAAACAGTTTAAAGACGAAGCCCGAAAAGTAGGCGTCAAAGGGCAAACCGCACGCGACTTGCTAGCAAGCTATGACGCAACCGAGCTAGCGACGCTGTGCACTGCGGTGAAACCTCACCCCTTGATGTGGCACGTCCCCTCCGTAATAACCGCCTGGCCAGAACAGGCAACAGTTCTGGAAGTCGCCGACAACCTCCTATACGATGAAAGACCCATTACATCAGGTATATCCGACACAATTCCAGTCGCAATACTTCAGGCGTTCTGCAAAAGAACCGACGAACCCTCCCAACGAATCTTCAACAAGGGACTCGACCTCCTAACACATCTGGAACCGGAGTTGCGCGAAGTATTGGCCTTCGAACTAGCACGCAGCATGCTAGCTGCAGAAGAGCACATCAACGTCCTGTCGGAGTGGCGAACCGAGCCCGACACCGAAGTTCGGCGCATTGCCTTTATCGGCCTCGTTCAAGCCATCAAGAACCACCAGCAGCACAGTGAAACCACAACTGGTGCCGATACACCGACCTCTGAAATGGAATGGCTGCGCCTCGAAATTAAGCACGACCTTTGCGCCTATGGACCGCAACTCGAAGAACATCGACAACTTGCATGGATAGGAATGCTCATGCTTGGAGACCTCACGCTCTTCGACAACATCCAGGAATCCATCGGTCATTCGGGTCAGATACCAGGGGTGAGTCTTCGCCTCCCCTATCGTGATGAAAAGGACCAGATCCTGGTGGATCTTGTGGCAGAGAACTGGGTAGAACTGTGCGATCATTTCGGCAAAGACATCTTCGATCGACTTATCAGTACGTCTGATCGGCAACGTCTAACTAAGCGCCAACGACGCCGAGCAGTCATGTCAGCGCTCGTGACCGTCGCCTCCAGATACCCTTCGATCGCGGAGATGATCCGAGGTGACGCCGGCGCTGATGTTGAACTACGCCACGATCAAAACTTCTTGCTGTGGGCGAAGGAAGAAAACCAGGGCAACGTGGAGGTACTCCGCGCCCTAGTTAGCAAACTTGGCGAAAATGCGCATCGACGACAAGACCCAATCGTAGACTCGTTGCTAGACAGAGAAAGCTGGAATGTCTCCGATGAGGACTTCAAAGCCGCATTTACTGAAGGCGCGAGTCCACGCCCCTTCTATAGCAACAACAAGCTAGCCATATATACACATATGTTTCCGGGAGACAACATTTCCAAAGCTGTCTTCCACGAGCTTGAATCGTGGTTCCAAACCGAACCTTCGACACGGAGGTACCGCGATTTGTCGGAGGTACTGACCCTCGCGCTCAGCGTAGCTTCACCACAGGATTTGCCCGCCATCTTGCTCCGCGCCCACGCTCGCATCCACATGGGCATATCCGACCTATTCCTACCAATCCTGACACGGCCACTGACACGCCGCCTGCAAATAGACCTTGAGGCAGTCGAAGCCTTCAAATCCGCGCTCGCTGAGCCGATGGCCATCCACGAAACCAGTCCGATACTCGCCAACGCCGACGATCCGATCATCGCCGCAGATCCAGATCTGCAACCGCTACAACGCATGTACCTCTTTGCCATCGCCTTGAAGCGGGCTGGGGCTCTCGCACAGCACGAAGCGACAGCAATCAGCCATCTATTGGCGTCCGCTTCACCTAACACCATCGTGCACAACCCCTTCACCAACCATGAAGGACCTCTTTGTCTCGCCGCACTGGACCTCATCTCACGCTGATGCTTCGAATAGGGCCTCTCCCTTTCGGTTCGCCGAAGAACCAACCTGTTGACGGGCGTACACGGTTGACATAGATTTCCATGAGCTAACCGAAGAGGCCACAACGATGCGTACGCCAATCTCAGCGGTATCCGGATCGTCGCCTGCGTTCACCTCCACCTCGCCCCCGACATCACCTCGCCTCATCAACGTCGAAGACGCCAACCACCCAAAAGGCATACTCTTGCACTTAATAAGCCGTATATCCCATTCGACCACGCCGTCATTCAAAAACTCCGCCTTCAGACGATCTCTTGAAAGTGCGCTGTGATCATGAAAAACCTCAACCACCATCCAGAATGCACCACCGTCTCATCCTCATGTAAGCCTGGTGCAGGCTGGCGCCTCGCGTTCAAACAAAACACGACGGATTGCAACAGGGTGATGTTATGGCTGTTGATGGTGGGCGGGTTGCTGCCCGAGGCTTCCAGTACCAGTATTTGCGTACTCTCGAGGCTCTGCTGGAAAGGATCGACGATGAGTCGATAGCGGCGCTGCGTGTGGAAGGTGGCTCCGGCGCCGATGGGATTAACACCGTTGACTTCGATCTAACGGGCGACGGTGGCGAACGTATGGTCGCGGTCCAGGTGAAGTCACGTCAACCCGGTAGCACAATGAGTGCCTCCGAAGCATTTGGCATTCTACTTGACCTAGTTGTGGCAGTCAATGCGAAGGAATACCAACTTATAACTAACGCGCAAGCTGGTCCCGGCATGAAGGACTTGGTGACCGCTCTAGAGGCCATCGACGATTTCGATGAGCTGCGTCGATCCCTCTTGGCGACCTTGGCTGGGGCACCAAGCCGTGCTAGCCAGGTCAGCCAAATGCTGCCGTCGATCATTGAACGATTTTGCAGGGCACGGGTCATTGTAGATGACCGCGACGACATAGAGATCCGTTACCATCTGGCCTCCCGGCTTCGCCAGTTTCGCGTTAGTGCCCGTGAGGGGCTCGGCGAGCAATCCGCGGGCCTGCTTCTTGGCTTTCTCATTTCTGATGTCCTGAGACGTGCTGCTGATGAGGGCGCGGCATGCTTGACACGTCAAGAGTTTCGCGAGCGTCTGCTTGTCCCCGGGCACGTGCTGGCGCAGTCACTTGCGGTTCGTGACTGGGGAGTCGTTGTTGGCCGGGTTCCGCCCATTCCAGATGTTCCTCGTCCCGAGATCATCACGAGGCTCAACGACGTGTTCGCTCCGTCTATCGATGCCGGGGTGCGCACTGCGGCATTGGTGGGATTGTCGGGCATCGGCAAATCCAGTCAGGCCGCTGCCTATGTCGCTAACCGCGCAGACTTGTACGACCTGATTTGTTGGGTGGACGCGGAATCCACCTCCACCCTTACAGCATCGTTGCGCCAAGTCCTAGCGCACATTCGCGGCATCACTCGGGCCTCGATCATGGAAGCAACTCCGGATGAACTACGCGATGCCGTCCACACCGAGCTAAGCCGCTATAACGGACGATGGCTCATAGTCTTCGACAATGTCACGGTGGCGCGTGACTTGGGTGCATGGCTTCCCGCTGTCGGCCGCGGCGACGTACTCATCACGGCGCTGGATGCTGCCACCCGCTTCGGCAAGGCCGCAACGATTCCGGTAGAGCAAATGAGCCGCGACGAAGCCGTCACACTCCTGCGACTGCGCCTGGACATGTCGGACGCCGAGTACAGCAGTCACATCGGGCTTCTCGAACGGATCGTCAACGCGATGGGCCGCTGGCCTCTGGCCATTGAACTGGCGACCGGATATATGCACGGCTGCGGAATCCCCATCCACCAAGCCCACCACTACCTCGACAGGCTCAAACAGCGCGCACTAGCGGACGACATGGCCATTCCTGTCGGGTACCCACGCACGCTCGTCGCAGCGATCGACATGTGTCTCGATCACGTGGCGACTCTTACGAAGGAGGAGCCACATACTCTTCAAAAGCTAGCCCCCTTGGCGTTGATGACCGCGGCGGCGTATACCGCCTCACGCCAAATTCCCATACACCTTGCTGCGGGAGCCTTGTTTGCCCACGACGATGAGCTGCGCAACCCCGACTTCAGGACCGCCGGCCCCATGTTTGTCGGCCCGGAATCCGCTGACCTTCTCGAGGCAGTCCGAGAACTTCGTCGATTCTCTCTTGTCGACTTCGACGAAGATCTACCCCACGAGTTCGATTCACTGGTTGCTGATGGTTCGCGAACCATCGCGGTCAACACCATCGTGCAAGACGTCATCCGACGCCTTCGCGAGACACACTCAGGCATGTTCGACCTGCTAAACCGTTTGGCGACACTCACGAACATTTGGATGACCTCAAGCCTGCACGCTGGGCACGTTCAACTGTCATACCTGATGTCCACTCACGCGGAGGCGCTCGTCGAAAACATCGCCGCCCAGCAGCTGGCATCACCTCAAATCCTGCTGCTCTTCGGCAACTTCGCGATCTTGCAACGCGACCGCGGTAACACCTTGGCGGCTGAACAACTATGGCGTCTGGAGATGTCGATACTTGACCAGATCGAACCAGTCAAGGACGACGACTTCGACAGCGAGCTTGTCACGATGCAGATCAAGATTTCACTGTCTCTTTTGTTCATCGACGAGGAAACCCGCACCGACGTCACGATCGACGAAGTCATCCCCTGGTTGCAAGACTCCCTCATGTCGGCCCAACGTTTGGCACTCGAGAAACCCGACGGGGCCATGGAGCTCCTTACACCGCTGAGGAACGCGCTCCACAACCCCCGAGGACAATCACTCATCGAACACAATGAAGAGATCGCGACTCTAAACAGCGCGTTCGCCGACTTGATCAGCAGACTGCCGTCAACTGAGCATTCAGACGCTCTTGACGCATTCCGCCAAATCACAATGGAACTTCAAACCGGTCGCGACTACGAGAATGCCGAGCGACTTTGCCGATACCTGATCGGCAAGGCCAACTTTCTTGGTGGTCCACAAGAACTTGAAGCTCGTCGGCTTCTCATCGAGGTGCTGATCCGCCTTCAGCGGTGGGCTGACGCCAAGTCCGAGCACGACAAGATCAGGCGGCGAATCGGGGCAACTCCCATGCTGCCATACACCGTCAACATGATGATCCACAATGTTGGTTGTAGTTGCGCAGCTGCTTACTTGCTTGGTGAGACCCTCGACTCCGACCACGCGGCGAAACTACTCGATGACCTGCTTACGTGGCCGCACGCCAAACCAATATCCGGCACCTCAGACGAGTACACCCAAAAGTTTCTCCTGCTCGCGGCAATCAACGATCTCGCTAACGGCCGCCTACTCGAAGGCGACGAGAAGCTCTCACGGGTTCCACGCCCTGAAGCAAACGAACCACACCCAACCAACGAAGACCTACCCTCGTGGCGTCTACTGTGGGAGTACACACGCTTGGCACTTCTGCAGCGAGCTTGGCACACAAAACAGACTTACAACACATTAGATTGAAGTATGACGGTCCCCTGGACATGCTCAACTCGTGTAGTCAGAGCGTGCAAGGTCTTTAACGGTAATCATTTCGCCACCGGGCATCTGAAACGCTCGGTGCATTCCATCGGTAATTCGCAACGGTGCATCACCAATGGCCGCAATCATGGATCGCACGCGCGCCCACCGTTGACTGTCGAGCCGAGCTACCTGACTGTTCCACCTCAAGGCATCCAGCACTTCCGCTGCCAGACACGATCCAAGGTTTGCACAATGCAAGCGGTCGATCGTGGTCGCCGACTGCTGCCACACATCGTGAGGCGCCGCGTTAACAGGCTGATACACCAGCATTGTCTCGCCTCGCGCAACCACGATGCCGCCGACGCGGTCCCAGTCGCCCACAGGGAACTGCGCTACGTGGCGCGCCCCTGCGACACCCGCTAGCTCAGGCAAGGCCGGAGAAGAGGGATCACAAAGGGCCGAAAGCTTGCGGACGCGAAGCAGGAAGTGCCACGACTCTGCCCGAGGGTCGGTGGGAGAAATCTTTCCGTAGCACGCGACTATCTCTTCTGTGCGCCAGCGGGCGATAGTCAACGCCACTGGCACAAACTCCGTTTGCACTCCCAGCAAGCCAAAACACTCGCTCATCACATAACACGACTCCACATTGCCAAGTTGGCTGCCTCCTGAATGGAGTTCCCAAAGAGCCATCACAGCGTCAACGGGCACACGGTCAGGATCCACTGTGTGCAAATTAGCGATCTTCTGCTGGGCAATCGCAAGGAGTTCACCGTCTATCATGTGTTTATTCTGTCAGCTCTTGGCTCTCGACTCCTCGACCTGGGATGCGCAAACGGTTCCGGGCACGACCGCCACTCGACCGTGAGCTGAACCTCGAAATTCAACCGACCCGGAGAGCGCCACCACTACCGACTGAACCCAATACCGCGCCCTCCACAACATCGACAGCTCCTCCAATACGGGGCAAGGCAAAAGCTAGAATCACTCTCTTGGTCAAATGGTCAAGTGAGCTGGACGGCTTGACTCGCACCTTGAATTGCTTTCCTAGCATTCGCCCAGCGTATGTTCGCCACACTCGTGTAAGTCTTGCAAGCTAGACATTTCGTGTATTTGTAAAATCTTGGCGTCTCTGACACCAGCATTTCGGTACCAGTGAAGGTACGCATGAATCGTCATCGTTCATTGAGACCTCAGCCTGTCGTGGAGGGAAACATTGCTGAGACCACAATGACCTCAGTTGGCGTCAAGCCGACGGACGTAGCGCCTGTCGCTAATTTGCCGAACCGGTTCAAGGGCCAGATAGTGGTTCGCACGAAAGGCGCCGTGCAGCCTCTGACGGTGATTGCCACGCAGGGCGCTGGCTGGTTCGAGTTGGCTCTTGACTGGCTGAATTGTCGTGTACTTGGTTTCCCATCGGCTGTGGCGGCGGAACTCTGAGTAGATAGTCAAACTCAGAATGGGGTTCGTCATGGCAGGCAAGGGCGTGATTTTCAAACGGTGCGGATGCCGCAACAGCACTACGGGGAAGCGGTTGTTGTCGGAGTGTCCGCGGCTGTCCGAGCGAGGACACGGGAGCTGGTACTTCCACTGCTCAGTCGTCGACCTGTGGGGACGTCATCATCGGATCCGCCGAGGAGGTTTTGCTTCCCGTGCCGCAGCGACCACCGCCAGAGACACGGTGGTGGAGCAATCGGCAGCGCAGGCCACCGGGTCGACGTGGACGGTGACGCGCTGGTTGCGGTTTTGGCTGGCCCATCGCCAAACGATCCGGCCGACCACGGCACGCTCCTATCAACTGCACATCGACCTGGTGGGGCCCTACCTCGACAAAGTCAGTCTCGCGGGCTTGACCTGTCAGCATCTGACGGAGATGTTCGCCGAGCTGGCGGCGCGCCCCAATCGGCATGGCAGGCCGTGCGCGGCCGGTACCTGGCAGCGGGTCCGTGCCACGTTGCGGGCGGCCCTCAACGGCGCGATTCGGGAAGGCCTCATCGATCGCAATGCGGCCCGGCATGTGGAGTTGGCCAACCCGCACCGGCCGCATGCCGTGGTGTGGACCGCGGATCGAGTGGAGGCGTGGCGGCGCACCGGTATTCGGCCGGCGGTGGCGGTGTGGACCGCGGCTCAGCTGGTGCGGTTCCTCGATTGTGTTCAAGGCGATCGAGAGTATGTGTTGTGGTCGCTGATCGCGTTTCGTGGCATGCGTCGTGGCGAAGCCGCCGGACTGCGCTGGATGGATGTCGACCTGGATCGCCGACAACTGATGGTCACGCAGCAGCTGGCGACGCTCGGCCGAGCGATCTACACGTGCCCGCCCAAGAGTCGATCCAGCCGCCGGATCGTGGCGCTGGACCGGCACACCGTCGCACTGTTGCGCGAACACGCCGAACGCCAACGACGTGAACAGCGGGCCGCCGGCTATGCCTGGCACGAGACCGGGTACGTGTTCACCCGGCCGGACGGCCGACCGCACCACCCCGATTACCTCACCAGCCGATTCCGGATTCTCTGCGACCGACATGACCTGCCACCGATTCGGCTGCATGATCTGCGGCATGGCGCGGCGAGCCTCGCGCATACTGCGGGGGCCGATCTCAAAACCGTTCAGGAGCAACTCGGTCACGGCAGTATCGTCCTGACCGCCGACACCTATACCTCGGTGCTGCCGCAGACGCATCATGCTGCGGCTGCTGCGACCGCGCGGCTGATCCTCGATACCGCTCGCGCCACCGGCCGTAGACTGCGGCAGCCCGCCAGCCGACGGGAGCCAAAAGTCAAGGCCGAGCCCTGTTCAGTGGCTGCTGGCCCAGTTGATTCCGACATTGCCAAAACCCCATCGGGGATTAAACGGGACAAACGGCACGGCAACTCGAAGAGAAAGCGGCGGCAACGTCGCGGCAACCACCGTCCACATAAAAAACGACGCGGATGAATATCCGCAGGTAAAGCGAGTGGGCCCCCCGGGGCTCGAACCCGGAACCTACGGATTAAAAGTCCGCAGCTCTACCAATTGAGCTAAGGGCCCTCGACCGGACAGCGTACCTGCTCGTTATTGGCGGCGCAGCCGGGTATGCGGGGTGGTGGAGGGGCGGGGTGGGTGGGGCGTCCAGGTGGAGTGGGGGTTGGGGGGTGGGTCGTCGTCGGATTGGGTGTCGTTGCCGTCGCAGCTGGTTTTCGGGTCGGCTCGGTAGTAGTAGGTGATGGTGGTGTCGGTGCTGGCGGTTGTGTTGGGGCGAGGGGATTGTCGGTAGACGACGCACTGTTTTTTGCCGTCTTGCGGGTCGGTGCGGACCGGGTTGTGGTTGTGGAATCCGTGTTGGTTGAGGAGGGCGGTGGCGTCGTTGGGGTTCTTGCCTTTGAGGCGGGGTACCGAGGCGGTTTCGTCGTTGCCGCCGTCGTCGTTGTCGTTCGCGGGGGTGGGGGTGTCGGCTTCTTCGGCGGATTCGGGGGTGGAGTCGTCGGACGAGTTCTTGTTGCTCTTGTCGTCGACGTCGGGGGTTTCGGATTGGCCGGGGGCGGGGGTGTCGTCCTGGGCGGGTTCGTCGCTTTCGGCGACTATGCCCGGGAACTGTTGTCCCCCGTTTCCGCCGTTGTCGCCGTGGCCCGGGAAGCCGGGGATTTGCCAGGGCAGTTGCCACAGCAGGATCGACAGGATGGCGATGACCACGGCCATCGCGCCTTGGATGAGCCATTGGAGTTTGCGTTTGGGGGCGCGGGCGGGGGTTTCGGGGTCTGGTGTGGAGGTGGGTTCGGGCGGGGGTGCTGGGGTGTCGGGGTTTCGGATGCCCTGCGCGAACTCGGCCATGGTCTGCCAGCGGTGTTCGGGGCGTTTGCGTAGCGCCATGAGGATGGCGTGGGAGACGTGGGCGGGGATTTCCTCGGGCAGCGGTGGGGGTGGTTCGTAGAGGTGGCTGTTGAGGACGGCGGCGGGTACGTCGGACGCGAAGGGTGGGGAGCCGGTGAGGCATTCGTAGGCGACGACGCCCAGTGAGTAGATGTCGGTGCTGGGGGTCGGTTCCTCGTCGGCGATCTGGTCCGGGCACACGTAGGCCAGGGTGCCCAGGAAGATGCCGGAGTCGGTGAGCCCGGCTTTGCCACGGAGGTGGGCGATGCCGAAGTCGATCAGTTTGACCGAGCCGTCGGGGGTGAGCAGGATGTTGGCGGGCTTGACGTCTCGGTGGATGATCCCGGCTTCGTGGGCGGCGCGCAGGCCCTCGGCGGCCTGGCCGATGACGCGGACGGTTTCGGGTACCGGTAGCGGACCGCGTTCGTCGAGGATCTCGGACAGGGGTCTGCCGTCGACGAGTTCCATGACCAGGTAGGAGCGGACGGCGCCGGAGCTGTCCTCTTCGCCGTAGTCGTACACTGTGGCCACGTGCTGGCCCTTGAGGCCCGCCACCAGGGTCGCTTCGCGGGCGAACCGTTCTCGGAACTGCTTGTTTTCGGACAGGCTTGAGTGCAGGAGTTTGACCGCCACCGGACGGTTCAGGCGGGTGTCGTCACCGCGCCAAACCTCTCCCATCGATCCGGATGCGATGCGCTCCTTCAAGAGATACCGGTTCGCCACCAAGTCTGGGCCGGTCACCTCGGAGTCCTCTTCTCGAGACATATCGACGTCTCATTGTGTCACGGATCACCGAGGGTTGCGAGGGGGTGGTCATGGGTTGATAGTCTACTGAGGAGATACGGGATTCGTTGCCACAGCCGTAAACTGGGGCTCGGTAGTAGTAGATGATGGTGGTGGAGGGGCTGGCTTCCGTGCCAGCGGACGGGGATTGGGCAGTGACGACGCAGTTCTCCTCGCCGGGTTTCTCGGATTGCGCCTTGCCGCTGGAGTTCTCGTAGCCGTGTTGCTGGAGGGTGTACTCGACCATGTAGGTCTGGGTGCCCTTCAGGTCGGGCACCGTTTGGCCGCCACCGGGATCGTCGTCGCCACTGGTGGGGTCGTCGGAGGGTTCGTCTGATTTGGACGCCGGGTCGCCGGGTTTGCCGGCGCTCTTGGTGGATTCGCTCGACTCGTCGTCGGGGCTGGTGGGGTCGTCGGATTCGTCATCGGTGCCCGAGTCGGCGGCGGCGCGTTGGTCGGGGATCGTGTCCTGATCGGACTGGCCGGAGAACAGGGATGGCCACAACAGCAGGACGGCGACCGCGATGAGGGCGAGGACGGTGATCAGGCCGACGAGCTGGAGGGTCATGCGGCGGCGTCCGGGTTTGGGGCGCGGGTCGGATGTGGCGCGGGGGGCGGGTTCGGGGGTGGGGGTCGCGGGTGAGGTGGGCGCCGGGGGCGGGGTGGCGGCGGCCTCGCGCAGGGCGGAGGCGAACTCGGCGGCGCTCTGCCAGCGGTTGACGGCGCGTTTGCGGATCGCCTTGAGGATGACCTCGGCGATAGGTTCGGGGACGCGAGGCGGCAGCGGGGCGGGGGTGCGGGACAGGTGGCCCGCCAGGGTCTCGGCGGGAACGTCGCTGCCGAACGGCGGGGCTCCGGCGAGGCATTCGTAGGCGACGATGCCGAGCGCGTAGACGTCGACGCCGGGGGTGAGCCGCCAGTGGGTGATCTGTTCGGGGGACAGATAGGCCAGGGTGCCGAGGATCTTGCCGGACTCGTCGCCGGTGGACTCGTCGCGGGCGCTGGCGATGCCGAAGTCGATCAGTTTGACGGCGAAGTCGTTGGTGATGAGGATGTTGCCGGGCTTGACGTCCCGGTGCACGATGCCGGCGACGTGGGCGGCGTGCAGGGCCTCGGCGGCCTCGGTGATGACCCGGACGGTCTCGTGGACGTGGAGCCTGGGCTTTTGGGTGAGCAGTTCGGCCAGCGAGCGGCCCTTGATCCATTCCATGACCAGATAGGACCGGACGGTGTCGCCGTCGGGTTCCTCGCCGTATTCGTACACGGTGGCGATCTGGGGCGAGTTGAGAGCGGCCACCACTGTGGCCTCGGACTTGAAGCGGACACGGGCGGCTGCGGACTCGGACAGGTCGGCGTGCAGGAGCTTGACCGCCACGGTGCGCGCGCGGCGGGTGTCACTCGCCCTCCATACTTCACCCATGGTTCCGGAGGCCACGCGTTCTTCGAGGAGATACCGCCTGGCCACCAGATCCCTTGGTTCAACCACAGTCTTGTCCCATCGAAACTTTTAGAGGCTTCATTTTTACATGGGACGGACGCCCGGGTGGGCCAGCGCGTGGGCCGAACTAGGGGCCCGGCCCCCACGAAGGTGCGGGGTAACCCCTGACGAAGGTTCGGGGTCGGTTCGGCCGCGAGAATGACGCGCGGAGGGTGTCGGGGCCGTAGCGTCAAGCTGTGTCCACCATAACCATTGAAGCGCTCACTAAGCGCTACTCGCGAGTCACGGCGCTGGATCAGCTGACCGTGGACGTCCCTGAGGGCGTCTGCGGGTTGGTCGGTGCCAACGGCGCGGGAAAGTCCACACTCATCAAGATCCTGCTGGGTCTGTCTACTCCCACCGCCGGGCGGGCGAGTGTCCTGGGGTACGACATCGCCAGCCACGGGCCGGAGATCCGCCAGCTCGTCGGGTACATGCCCGAGCACGACTGTCTGCCGCCGGACGTGTCGGCCGCCGAGTTCGTCATGCACATGGCGCGGATCTCGGGGCTGCCGACCGGCGCCGCCCGGGAACGCACCGCCGACACGCTGCGGCACGTCGGGCTGATGGAGGAGCGTTACCGGCGCATGGGCGGCTACTCCACCGGCATGAAGCAGCGCGTGAAGCTGGCGCAGGCGCTGGTCCACGACCCGAAGCTGGTGTTCCTGGACGAGCCGACCAACGGGCTGGACCCGGTGGGGCGCGACGAGATGCTGGACCTGATCCGGCGGATCCACACGAAGTTCGGCATCTCGGTGCTGGTCACCTCGCACCTGCTGGGCGAGCTGGAACGCACCAGCGACCACGTCATCATCATCGACGGCGGCCGGTTGCTGAAGTCCCGCAGTACCGGGGAGCTGACCAGCCAGACCCACACGCTGATCCTGGAGGTGCTGGATCCGGCCGGGGGCGCGGACGCCGCCGACCGGGCGCAGGCGAGCCTGGAGGCCAGCGGGCTGGGGGTGCGCCGGGCCGGGGAGCTGATGTACGTGCCCGCCACCGACGAGTCCACTTTCGATTCCATTCGCGACACCGTCGCGCACGCGGGGCTGGGGCTGGTGCGGTTGCAGCGCGACCGGCACCACATCGCCGAGATCTTCGCCGAGAACACGCCCGAAGGGAGCCAGGACCATGTCGTCACCGGTTAACGGTCTGCCGAATTCGGGGGTCATCCACAACATCGGCTACCGCCGCTACGAGGGGGCGCGGCTGGACAGCTTCAACATCGCCAAGGCGCTGTACTCGCAGACGCTGCGCGGTTCCTACGGCATCGGACGCGGCATCGTCGCGAAGCTGTTCCCGTGGTTCCTGGTGGGGGCGATCCTGTTGCCCGCCTTCATCATCATGGCGATCATGAACTTCCAGAAGCAGCCGATCCTGGAGATCAGCGACTACACGATGTTCGTCCAGGCGGTTCCGGCGCTGTTCCTGGCGGTGCAGGCGCCGCACGCGGTGTCCCGGGACCTGCGGTTCGGGGTCATGCCGCTGTACCTGTCACGGCCGCTGACCTACCGCGGCTACGTGCACGCGAAGATCGCCGGGGTGTGGACGGGCCTGTTCGCGCTCATGGCCGCGCCGCTGCTGATCCTGTACCTGGCCAACCTGCTCATCAAACTCCCCTTCGGAGACAGCACACTGGACCTCGGCGCCTCGCTGTTCGGCTGCGCGCTGCTGGCGGCGCTGTTCACGATGCTGGGGCTGCTCATCGCCTCGGTGACGCCGAGGCGCGGCCTGGGTGTCGCGGCCATCATCGCCGTCCTGATGGGAAGCTTCGGCGTCGCCAGCTTCGCCCAGACCTTCCTGATGGAGTTCGGGTCGACCAGCTCGGCGCACATGGCGGGCATGCTGTCGCCGGTGACGCTGTACCAAGGGGTGCAGGCATTCCTGTTCGACACCAAACAGACCCTGGTCAACATCCGTCCGGACCTGGCCATCGGCGGGGTGCTGACCCTCGTCACCATCGCGATCCTGGTGTTGAGCTACCTGCTGTTGATGGCGCGCTACCGGAAGGTGTCCTCCCAATGAGTACTATCCAGATAGATCGCGTCTCCAAGTGGTTCGGCCACGTGGTCGCCGTCAACGACGTGACGATGACGGTGGCGCCGGGAATCACCGGACTGCTGGGCCCCAACGGGGCCGGGAAGACCACGCTGCTCAACATGATGGGCGGTTTCGCCGGCCCGTCCTCGGGAACCGTCACTTTGGACGGTGTACCGACCTGGCGCAACGAGGAGATCTACCGCACCATCGGCATGGTGCCCGAGGCCGAGGCCATGTACGACTTCCTCACCGGGGAACAGTTCGTGCTGGCCAACGCGAAACTGCACGGCCTGCCCGATCCGGGTGCCGCCGCCAGGCGCGCCATCGACACCGTCGAGATGGCCCCGGCCGCGGGCCGCGCCATCGAGACCTACTCCAAGGGCATGCGGCAGCGCATGAAGATGGCCGCGGCGCTGGTCCACGACCCGGCGGTGCTGCTGTTGGACGAACCGTTCAACGGCATGGATCCCCGGCAGCGGTTGCAGCTGATGGACATGCTGCGCCGTATGGGTTCCGAGGGCCGCACGGTGCTGTTCAGCTCGCACATCCTCGAGGAGGTCGAGCAGCTGGCCACCCACATCGAGGTGATGGTGTCCGGACGGCACGCGGCCTCCGGGGACTACCGGGCGATCCGGCGGCTCATGACCGACCGGCCGCACCGGTACACGCTGCGCAGCGACGACGACCGGGGCCTGGCCTCGGCGCTGGTCGCCGAGGGCGTCGTGGGCGCGGTGCAGGTCGACGGCGAGGACAACGCGCTGCACGTCCAGACCAGTGACTTCGGACGGTTCACGGTGTCGTTGCCGAAGATCGCCCGCGACAACAAGATCCGTCTCTACGACGTCAGTCCCGCCGACGAGTCACTGGAGAGTGTCTTCGGCTACCTGGTGAGGAGCTAGCACCGACATGAATTCCACAATCGCCCGCCTCACCTTCTCTAGTCTGCTGCGACGCTGGCGCGGCCTGCTGCTGGCGCTGCTGCCGATCGTGTTGCTGCTGTTGTCGGCGGCGGTGCGCGGCATGGTGCCGACCGAGGCGGCCCGCAACGCCGCCGATCCGCTGCTGGGCAACCTGAACATGGCCACGTTCGTGCCGCTGATCGCGCTGATCGTCGGCACCGGCGCCATCAGCACCGAGATCGACGACGGCTCCATCGTGTACATGCTGACCAAACCACTGTCGCGCTGGAAGATCGCGCTGACGAAGTACGCGGTCGCGGTGGCGACGGCACTGGCCTTCGCCGCGGTGCCGACCTTCCTGGCCGGGCTGATCCTGGCCGGGGTGTCCGACGGGGTCGCGATCGGATACGGCCTGGCCGCGGCCATCGCCAGCATCATCTACTGTGCACTGTTCATCATGATCGGTGTGCTGTCCCGGCAGGCCGTCATCATCGGGCTGATCTACGTGGTGCTGTGGGACAGCCTGGTGGCCGGTCTCGTCGACGGCGCCAAGAACCTCAGCGTCCAGTACTGGGCCGAGGCCATCGCCTCAACCGTCGCGCCCAACGCCATCACCGCGCAGATCAACGTGGTCGCCGCCGCCGTGCTGGCGGTCGTGGCCACCGGTGCCGCGCTGTGGTACGGCGGCCGACGGCTGCGGTCGCTGACCCTGGCCGGAGAGTCCTGATCCCACCACCCCAACACCGGCCCCGCCTCGAAGCCGAGGCGGGGCCGGTGGCGTTTGCTCGCATGTTCATGCCAAGCGCCGACGAGGTCGCGGCCGCCGTAACCGAAGATCGTTACAGTTCCAGCATGCAGTCACCCCCGCCACTACTCGCGAGTCTGCTGGCCGCCGTGCGGGCGGCCCCCGACGACGTGCCGTTGCGCGTGCACGTCAGTCAGGTCCTGCTGGACCACGACCGGGCCGCCGAGGCCCTGGAGCACTGTTCGGTGGTACTGGCCAGGGAACCCGGCAACGCCGAGGCCCTGGCACTGCTACGACGCGCCACCGCCGCGCTGTCCGGAACCCCCGAACCCATTACCGACGAACCCGCGACCGAACCCGAGGAGTCGACCGGCTTCGACTGGACCCGCGCCGAGCGGGAGGTCAGCGCCGAGACCGTCAATCCGCGCACCGACCCGGTCACCGAGGACATCGAGACCTCGACGGTCACACTCGCCGACGTCGCCGGGATGGAGGCGGTCAAGAAACGGCTGGAGATCGCGTTCCTGGGCCCGATGCGCCGCCCCGACATGGCCGCCGCCTTCGGCAAGTCCACCTCCGGTGGCCTGCTGCTGTACGGGCCGCCCGGCTGCGGCAAGACCTACATCGCCCGGGCGCTGGCCGGGCAGCTGCGCGCCAAGTTCCTGGCCGTGGAGATCACCGACGTCCTGGACGCCTATGTCGGCGACCGGGAACGGCACATCGCCGAGGTGTTCGCGACCGCCCGGCTCAACGCGCCGTGCGTCCTGTTCTTCGACGAGCTGGACGCGTTGGGGCAGAAGCGTTCCCACCTGCGCCACGACAGCTGGCTGCGCACCGTCGTCAACACGCTCCTCAACGAGATGGACTCGGTCAACTCCCGCAACGACGGCGTGTTCGTCCTGGGCGCCACCAACCACCCGTGGGACGTGGACTCGGCGCTGCGCCGCCCCGGCCGCTTCGACCGGATGGTGCTGGTGCTGCCGCCCGACCGACCCGCGCGGCTGGCGCTGCTGAACATGCAGCTGGCGGGCCGTCCGCTGGGCGAACTCGACGTGGACGCGCTGGCCGAGGCCACCGGCGACTACTCCGGCGCCGACCTCAAGCACCTGGTCGACTCGGCCGCCGAACTGGCGCTGTCGGACTCGATGGTGCGCGGCGAGGTCCGTCCCATCTCGATGGACGACTTCGGCAAGGTCCTCAAGGAGGTCAAGCCCTCCACCGGCCCGTGGCTGGACACCGCCCGCAACGTCACCGCCTTCGGCAACTCCGACGGCACCTACGACGACCTGCGCGACTACCTGAAGCGGCGCAGACGCGGATGAGCGAGGCACGCGAAGCCGTCACGGAGTCCCCGTCGGACATCACCGCGCGGGTCGACCGGTACACGGCCGTGGGCCGGTTCGCCGAGGCCGAGCGGATGGTCCGGCGCGCGCTGGTGACCTACCCCGAGCACATCAACCTGCTCAACAAGCTGTCCTACACGCTGTTCAGTCAGCAACGCTACGACGAGGACCTGGAGGTCACCGACAAGGCACTGGCCCTGGACCCGAACGAACCGGTGCTGTACTGGCGGCGCAGCTGGACCCTGTGGCGACTGGATCGCCGCGACGAGGCGATCGCACTCGCCCGCCGCTCACTGGAACTCGACCCGCACCGGGAACTGCGACACGCGGTCTTCGAGGACCTGGGCCGCTACTACAACTGGGAGGGCAGGCATCCCGAGGCGTTCGAGATCACCGAACGGGGCCTGACCGAGTTCCCCGGCGACACGGCGCTGCTGGAGGTGGCCGGGGAGGCGCTGCGGCGGCAGAGCCGCTACTACGAGGCCGACGTGTACTACCGGGCGTCCCTTGAGGCCGATCCGCACCTGGGGATCAACTGGTACGGCAAGGCGCTCAACGACATGATGCTGGGCCGGGCACGAGCCTCGCTGGCGGGTTTCGCCCACTCGATGGTGCTGGAACCCGACGACGACTGGCGCGCCGAACGGGTCCGGTACTTCATGGGCTGGCCGATCTCGGGTTACGCCGCGTCGTTCCGCTGGACCCTGCCGCTCGCCTCGGCCACGGCGCTGCTGAACCCGTCGGGAACCGGATGGCCGCGCTGGTTCGGCCTCGTCCTGCTGGCCCTGACACTCGCGCACGCGACCAGCTGGCTGTACCGGGGCGGAAAGCTCTCGTGGACGGCGCTGCCACGGCTGCTGCCGCTGGAGAAACTGTCGATAACGCTGCCCGCGGTGCTGGCGACCCTCGGTCTGGCCGCTGCGGTGTCCGCGCTGCTCACCGGAAGCGCACCGCTCGGCTGGCTCGGCCTGGCCGCCGGAGTGCTGCTGTGGCCAGCGTTCGGCTTCGACAACGCCCTCAACCCCAACGAGAGCCGCGACTCCTCGCTGCCGCGCCGCACGCTGGCCAACACCCAGTGGTGGATCATCGACGACTTCACCGGCCACCCGAAGAAGCAGTGGGACCGGTTGCGGCACAACCTGAAGCGCGACAAGTCCACTCCGGCGCACATCAGCCCACCGTCGGACGACTGAGCCGCCCCGGGCACCGTCGACCGACGCATGAGGCTCCACGATGGAACGCGATGACGCGCGCGCCGTCGCCACGCGCGCCGCCGACTACACGAAGCTGCGACGCGGCGCCGCAGCCGAACGCATGCTGCGCGCGGCCCTGACCAGCGAACCCGGCAACGGCGTCCTGCTCATCGAACTGGCTCGCGCCCTACACGCGCAGAAACGGCACGACGAGGCCCTGTCGGCCGCCGAAAGTGGGACGACATCCGGCGCCGCATGACCTGGCCGATCATCGAGGTTCACGCGGGTCTGCGCTGGAGCCTGCCACCGCTCGCCCTGGCCGCGCTCCTTTGCGCCGCGACTGACAGCGTGGGCTCGAACGCCCTGGGCTGGACCGTCACAGCCGCCCCTCTCGCGGCACTCGCCCACGCGACGCACTGGGCGATACGTGCCGGATCCCGAGGGTGGCGCGCCATCGGCCGAGTCCCACGGCCCCAACGCATCACGCTGACGGCCGGGCTCGGACTCGGCGCTTCCGGTCTGACGGCCGTGATCGTCAGCGTCTGGACCGCGTCCACTGTCCTGGCAGCTAGCGGCCTGGTCGCGGGCCTGGCACTGTGGCCGGTCCTGGCGTATGAATGGGCTCCCCCACCGTTCAAGAAGCGGCTTCTCTCGCCGCTGCCCAGACTCGGAAGACCGTCACGCGAATGACTTCAGGGCTCGACACCGCCGACATCACGAGCAGGGTGAACCGCTACGTCGATGTCGGACGCCACGCCGAGGCCGAGCGGATCGTCCGACGAGCCCTCCATACCGATCCCGGCAACATCTCACTGCTCAACGATCTGAGCTACACGCTGTACAAGCAGAAACGCCACGACGAGATGCTGGAAGTCTGCCGGACCGCGCTGGCGATCGAACCGGACTCACCCGACATGCTGCAACGGCTGGGACTGGCCCTCGAAGCACTCGGGCGCCGCGCCGAAGCCATCGAGGCGACGTCCCGGGGCCTGGAACAGGCACCGGACCACCACTACCTGATGCGCGACCACGCGCACCTGCTTCTCCTCGACGGCCTGAACCACGAAGCGGTCGCAGGATTTCGCCGAGCTCTGGAGGTGTACCCCGACGACGCGGTACTGATGGGCCTCCTCGGCGACGCACTGCTGCAAGTGGACGAATTCCGCGAAGCCCACGAGCTGCTCACCGCGTCACTGGCCGACAGGCCCGAATCGGCAGACGCGTTGCTGTCACTGGGAACCGCTCAGATGTTCCTCTTCCACGTGCGCGCCTCGCTGAAGACCCTCGCCCTGACGGTGAGAGCCGATCCCGACGACGCCCGACGCTGCGCGGTCGTCCGCTACCTGATGGCCTGGCCCATCAGCCACATCTACTCCGCTCTCCGGTGGTCCCTCCCGGCGGCAGCCCTCGCCGCGTTGACGGCGAGCCTGCTGGGCACCACCGACTGGCTTCAGTGGACGATCACTGGCTTCACGTTCGCGGCGTTCGCCTATTCGGCGCACTGGTTCGCCCGGGGCGGCCTCCCCGCCTGGCGAGCCCTGTTCCGGCTGCCGCCCGGCGAGATCGCCCTGACGGCAACCGGCATCGGCCTGGGTTACGGCGGCTGCGTCGCCGTCCTGGCGGCGACCTGGCTGTCCAGCCCGCTGCTGGCAGGCATCGGCCTCGCGGCAACAGCTCTCATGTGGATCGTCGAAGCGGTCGAATGGTCCCTGGATCCCGACGAGGACCAGACCGTCCCGCTGCACCGCCGCACGCTGGCCAACCTGCGCCCGATCGTCAAGGACGACCTGACCGTCCTGAAGCAACTGCGGGCCCGCCGCGAACTGCGCCGCGCTCGCGCGACTGCCGCGACCGAGCCGTCGCGCCAGGCCAGCAGCCAGCCTCCTCGCTAGCTGAGCAACCCAGCTTCCTTGACCGACTTCAGCGACGGCTTCACCTGGTGGGTCGGCCCGGCCGTCACCGCGTCCAGCGTCTTCAAACCCTCGCCGGTGTTGTAGATGACGGTCTCGGCCTCCGGGTCGAGACGGCCCTCGGCCAGCAGCTTCTTCAAGGTCGCGACCACGACCCCACCGGCGGTCTCGGCGAACACGCCCGTGGTGCGGGCCAACAGCCGAATCCCCTCGCGGATCTCGTCGTCGTCCACATCGGCCATCCAGCCACCGGTGCGACGCACCGACTCGATCGCGTAAGGGCCCGCGGCCGGATCACCGATGTTCAGCGACTTGGCGATGCCGGTCGGCTTGACCGGAGTGATCTCGTCGGTGCCCGCGCGCAGCGCGGTCGCGATCGGGTTGCAGCCGCTCGACTGGGCGCCGAACACCTTGACCTCGGACGGGTCGACGAGCCCGATCTCGCCCATCTCGGTGAAAGCCTTGTCCACCTTGGTGAGCAGCTCGCCCGAGGCCATCGGGATGACGACCTGTCGCGGCAGCCGCCAGCCCAGCTGTTCGGCGACCTCGTAGCCCAGCGTCTTGGACCCCTCGGCGTAGAACGGCCGCACGTTGACGTTGACGAACGCGGTGTTCTCGAACTCGTCGGTCTCGGTCAGTTCGCTGCACAGCCGGTTGACGTCGTCGTAGGAACCCTCGATCGCCACCAGCTGTCCACCATAGACTGCGGTGGTGATGACCTTGCCGGGTTCCAGGTCGTAGGGGATGAACACGATGGACGGTTTACCGGCGCGCGCCGCGTGGGCGGCCACCGAGTTGGCGAGGTTGCCCGTCGACGCGCACGCGAACCGGTCGAAGCCCAGCTGCGATGCCGCCGTCAGCGCCACCGACACGACCCGGTCCTTGAACGAGTGGGTGGGGTTGGCGCTGTCGTCCTTGACCCACAACGCTTTCATACCCAACTCAGCAGCGAGGTTGTCGGCCTTGACCAACGGGGTCATGCCCGGATTCAGGGTGACCCGGGTGGCGGCGTCGACCCCGGCGGGCAGCAGCGCGGCGTAGCGCCAGATGTTGTCCGGTCCACTCTCGATCTGCTCGCGGGTGACCTTGGCCAGCGCGGTGGCGTCGTAGTCGACCTCCAGCGGCCCGAAACACTCCCAACACGCGTGCTGGGCGGCCAGCGGGTAGGTGGCGGAACAGCCCCGGCACACCAGGCCGACGGCGGGGGAATCGGTGAATACAGAGGTGGTGGTCATCGCGGTTCCTTCTCGTCGCGGGGCTTTGAGCTACCTCGCGAAAGGAAGCCGCAGCCTCATCTTCCCGGCGCGGTCACGCCGGACGGATTTGGCACCTGCCCGGATGGGTGGTTGCCGCGGTGTCGCAGGGCCGTTCCCTCGACCGCTCTTGATGAAGTACGCGCGCCAGTTTACGCGACCGAGGTGACCGCCGCATCATGACGGCGCTCACCTGCACTTGCACATCGGTGACGGCAAGACCTGTCGCGTCTCGGCACTATTCACTGAAACATTGCTTCCCCATCGCCAGCGCAGACGTGCCCGAAAAATACTGTTATGTCATGAAATAGGGCTGCTCTTGGGTTGCACCGTCCTGTTCCACTGACGGATACGTGGTATCCGGTGGCCGCCACCGGCTCTCCAGCAAGTACCCGGCCGAAAGGAATCCAAGGTGAATGACGCCCAAGGCGACGGCGGAGGCGGGGGCTCCGCCGTAGGTTCGGAGCTCGCGAAAGCCTCGAAGCAGATTCGACGCTTGGCCACCGGTCGAGAATTCGAGGACGAGGGATATCAGTTCGCATGGACGGACGGCGACAAGGATGACTACGAGAACCCGGGTTGGCTTGAATCGGATTGGAAGCAGCTGACTCTGGATCGATACCTCGCGGGCCCTGAATCGAACACCAAGTACGGCCCGGCGAACAAAGGCCAGAATTCGACCTATTACGTCGTAGAGGGAAGTGAGGTCTACTACTACAAATATGACAAGTTTGCCTGGGTCACCGACCTGCTGAGCGAGTTCGGCAAAGGCAGCCCCAGCGGGCTTCACGACATCTGTAAGTCGGTCAAGGGCGTACCTCCGAAGCTGTGCGCCAAAGGCGACTGGCCCAAGGAGCTCGACAAGTTCAAACGCGAATACTCGCTCAAAGAAATAGCTGGCGAGGAGGTCCTTCTCGACTCGGGAGTCAGTGAGATGGAGCGTTGGTCGGGAGAAGCTGCGGCCACATTCGTCCTCGCGTTCGGCGAGAACCTCACCAAATGGGAGGAAGCCCTTTGGGGAATGTACTTCCTGTCAGAAGCAGTGCTGGCTGGCGTCGAGGCTCAAACGGCCATAGTCATAGCCGCCCGCGACGACGCACTCACGATCGCGGAGAAGACCGCCAACGCTTTGGTGGCTGTCAATCACTGGTCGAAAGACGACCTACTTGTGGCGCTTGGCGTCGCGGCGGCCATCATCCCCGCGGCCCTGTCGTTCGGCGGATTCGCACTCACCGCCACCATCATCGGCGCGGGAATCGGGCTCAGCAACACCATGGTGTCGAATTCAGATTCGACGGGTGTGAGTGTCCCCGAAAGCGAGAAGAAGCACACCAAGCGGACAATGAACGGCGACAGTCCCGCCGACATATTGGACAGGTTCAGGACCGAGATCGGAACCATCAGGGAAGAGGCGTCCACACAGGAGGAGGAACTGGCGAACAAGTTGGAGAGGGTCTATAACTCGTCCCTCGACATACGGACGGAAAAACTCGAGATCACCTATCCCGACGGCAGCAAGTCCCCAGCCGACAGTGGTCTCGGCAAACGCGAGACGAAGGCTCACACATCGTACTTGAAGGACGCCGCGGTCACATCGTTCCCGCAGGCGGCGAGTTATGTTCTCGGGGCCAGGGACGAGGTGGCCCGCACCGCCGGTCTCGATTCCGACACCACGTTCCATAGTGAACATCGCGACAGTGTCTCCCCTGCCGCCGAACCCTGGCGACTGGTGCGTGATCTCCTGCAGGACATCACCGCGGCCAACGGAAAAAAGGTTGAAGACGCCGGAGAGGTCATCTTCAAGGCCGCAGTGGATATGGAACTCGTGGACGGCGAAGAAGCCGCCAACATCGAGAAGACCTATGACGACCTGGGGACAGGCGAAAGCGGCAGAAAGCACAAGGCCATCCCATGACGAACTCGCTCATAGACAGCTTCGAACGCATGATCGTCAGGGCAACTTCGCCCGACGGTCGCATCCTCGCCACCTACAACAACCAGCGACGCCTACGGTTGGGTTTCAGCGATGATGACAGCTTCTACGAGTACGACGTCGAGTCGCTGACCCGCCAGATCAATGCGGTGTTGCGTGCACTCGAGAACGGCAGACAGGTTGGCGCCGACGAACTGCTCAAGCGCGCTGGTTTCACCGAGTCCGGCTCAGGCGAATCACATTGGAACGCCAACAACCGCCGCTATCGGCACGCCATACACGACATGTTCTGCTTCGGACATTCTCCTGACGGGTCGATCCATTTTGACGCCGACGGGGCGCTCACCGACATAGAGGTGGAGATCGAAGACGACGCTTTGAACCAGCTGGAACACTCGGCGTTCCTGAGTCAACTGCACGGTGCGTTCGCGGATCTGCTGCGGGACCATGCCGACAAGCGCTACCAACTCAAGCAACAGCACAACCTGCTGTTATCGCCACAACCGAGCCCCTGGCCGAAAACCATCACTGGAGACTGGCATGAACGAGAAGACCGATTCCGAGTCCGGAGCACGCCTCCGGAAGCGCCGCAAGTGGCTGTGGTGGAGCATTTTTCTGTCCGTGTTGGTGCTCTTGGTCGGCACTGCCACCGTTGTCCTGGGTGGCTACTTCACCGAGAAGGGGAAATGTCCGGAATCCATACCTTCCACCGGGGTTAAGGAACCGGTGGGCGAGGCCAATGAGAAGTGGCTCAAGCTGGTTGACAGCGGATTCACACCCTTCGACAAAGGGCCGGTAAAAGGTGCTGCCGAAGACCTTTCGTTCGGGTATCTGCTGAAGAACACATCCGAGTACGTGCTCTACAACGCCGACATTGACGTGAGCTTCAAGGACGCCAACGGCGACGACCCGACCGCGCTGCTCAAGAAATCGGATCAGCGGGAGAACGCCAGTGTTCTTGACAGCGTGAATATCCCCGTCATTTTCCCAGGTCAAACTGTCGGCATGGGTTCAAGTATCGCCATATGGACAGAGCACGGCGAAGATCCTGAGACCGGCGAGCCCGTTGATCTCGAGAAGATCGACTACGACAAGTTGACTCTGGACATCGATATGGCGTCCGGACAATGGTGGGAGCCGAGCAACGACAAGTTGGACTTCACCAGAGTCGCCGCCAAGTCTGTGGACGTCGTTGACAGCGAATCCTCCGAACATGAGTACCTTGACGGTCGCGAATGGCTGTCGGCTGACATTGAGTACCTCGTTGAGTCCAAGGCATGCCAAGACCTGAAGGCTTACAAACCATCTACTGTGGTTTTCGACGCGGAGAACAAGATCGTTGGGGGAGACATCTCCGGCTCCAAGGGGGACACCGGCGAGGGCGGAACTTACCGGGCCAACTCCGATGACGTGAGGTACGAGGTGACCGAACTACTCCCCGAGGGCGGGGCGGTCAAGGTTTATCCGTACGCGCGTCCGACCAAGCCAAAGCTCGAATAGCGACAGTCGTCTACGCCTAGTAGGGCAGGGTTGACGCGTAGTCGACGTGGAAGGCCTCGAGCGTGGACTGGGCCTCGTTGACGATCGTGGAGTCGTCGCTGTCGATGGAGCCGATGGTCAGGACCAGGAAGTCGCCGCTGGGTTCGACGTAGCCGTAGACCTCCATGGAGTCGTCGTAGACGCCGCTCTCCTCGTGGAGGCGGAAGCTGGTGAACTCCATGTCGGAGGCGGCCATGGCCGCGCCGGTGTCGCCGAAGGCGAGGATCAGTTGGGCGATGCCCAGGTGGCCGTCGGCGGATTCGTAGGCGGCCTCGATGCCGTAGGCGCAGCCCAGGTCGTTGAGTTCCTGTTGGGCGGAGCCGAGGCCGACGTCGCAGCAGCCCTCGTGGTTCCAGCGGCCGGTGCGGTCGGCGGTGACGTTGTCGTCGATCGAGTTGGTCCAGACCTTGTCCTCATAGAACCGTTCGGCGGTGAGCGGTTCGCCCTCGGGGGCCGGGCCGGGTTCGCATTCGATGGCGACGTCGGAGCTGGCGGCGGCGTCCGGGGAGGGGCCGCCGGACGGGCCGTCGGGGATGACGAACAGGGCGGTGACCAGGCCGATGATCGCGACTCCCGCCAGGCCGACCAGAAGTGCCCACTTGGTCTTGTCGCGCGGTTCGTCGTCCAACGGTGGTGGGGCGAGTGGTGGCGCGGTGGTGGGGTACTGCGGGTACAGAGGGCGTGGCGCCGGTCCCGCCGGGGCACGCATGTCGGGCGCGCCGTTGACCGGCTCTCCCAGCCCCTGCGGTGGGTTGGACACCTCTTACCTCCCAGACCTGCCGCCGGTTCGGGTTCGGCGGCTCCCATCGATAGTGCCAGGCGACGTCCAGCCGGACAAAATCAGGAGGTGACGTCCTTTCGTGAGAACTTCCAGAACGCCCAGATCGTGAACACCGTCGCGTAGGACAGCGAGGTCACGGTGCCTCGCACCATCTCGTCCCATTGGATGGGGGTGGACAGGAAGCTGAGCCAGGCCTGGCCGTAGCGGGTGGGGAGGATGGCGCGCAGGTCGCCCAGTTCGGGGACGGCGTTGAGGATGTTCGACACGATCTGCATCAGGACCGCGCCGCCGACGGCCGCCAGTGGGGCGTCGGTGGACACCGACAGCAGCAGCGCCAGTGCGGCGACCGCGAGCAGCATGACCGCGAGGTATCCGGCGACGCCGAGGATGCGCCACAGCGCGTCGGTGGCGGGCAGGGATCCGCCCAGCGGGGCCTGAAGCGGTTTCCAGCCGTAGGCGAGCGTGCCCACCAGCAGGCTGAACCCGGTCAGGGCGAGCATGGACAGGCCGCCGAAGCTGAGGCCGACGCCGAACTTGATCGCCAGCAGTCGGCCACGGGGTACCGGGGTGGCGAGCAGGTAGCGCAGGCTGCCCCAGCTGGCCTCGCCGGCGACGGTGTCGCCGCAGAACAGCGCCATCATGATGACGAGCAGGAAGCTGGACGACACCAGCAGCGCGAACAGGGTGAAGTTGGCGCCCGAGACGGTGCCGAAGTCGGCCAGCGCGAAGGCGTTGCCGGAGTCGTCGTCGTTGTCCTGGCGGCCGCTGCCCAGCGTGAACGCGATGAGCAGGACGATGGGCAGCAGCGCCATGAAGCCGAGGACGACCTGGGTGCGGCGGCGGGTCAGCTGGCGGCGGAACTCGGTGGCGAAGGTGAGGGTGGCGTGTGCCGAGTAGCCGCGGGCCGAGCCGTCGGCGGCGGGCGCGGTTTCGGCGGCGTGTGTGGTCATTTCTGCTCCACCAGTTCCAGGAAGGCGTCTTCGAGGCGGTGGCCTTCGCCGGTGCCGATGATGTCGGCGACCGGTCCGGCGGCCACGACCTTGCCCCGGCTCATCACCACCACGTGGGTGCAGGTCTGTTCCACCTCGGCCAGCAGGTGCGAGGACACCAGCACGGCGCGGCCGTCGGAGGCGTAGTCGTGCAGCACCCGCCGCATCTCGGCGATCTGGGGCGGGTCGAGTCCGTCGGTGGGTTCGTCGAGGACGAGCAGTTCCGGCAGCCCGAGCATGGCCTGCGCGATGGCGATGCGCTGTTTCATGCCGTGCGAGTAGCGGCCCACCTTGCGGTTGATGCGGTCGCCCAGGTCGGCGATCTCGACGACCCGGTCGATGCGGGCGTCCTCCCACGGTCGTCCGGTGGAACGCCAGTACATCTTGAGGTTGTCTATTCCGGACAGATGTGGCAGCAGGCCGGGGCCCTCGACGAGCGCGCCCAGCCGCGACAGCACCGGAGCGCCGGGGGTGACCTGGTGCCCGAAGACCCGGATCTCACCCTCGGTGGGCTGCAACAGTCCCATCAGGACTCGCAGCGTCGTGGTCTTCCCGGCGCCGTTGGGGCCCAGCAGTCCCATGACCTGGCCGCGCTGGACCTGGTAGTCGACGCCGTCGACGGCCACGAACCCGTCGCCGTAGACCTTGCGCAGGCCGCGCACGACCAGCGGGGTGTCGGCGGTCTCGGCTTCGACGCTGCGGTCGGTGCGCCGGTGCCGCAGCCTGGCGATGACGATCGCGGCGACGATGGCCACCGGGATGCCGACCAACAGCACGATCAGGGCGGTGTGCCAGGCGGCGTCCTGGGACGGCAGCGGCGAGGCCGGGGTTTGGGGCAGTTCGACCTCGGGCCGGATCTGGACGGTGTACTCGGCCGGGTCCTGCGGACCGGCGTAGGCCTGGTCGGAGGTGGCCACGACGACCCGCAGCTTGTGCCCGGGTTCCACCCTGCGGACGATGCCGGGCAGTTCGACCTCGACCTCCTCGGCGGTGTCGATATCGGACTCCAGCCCGGTCAGCCGCACCGGGGCGATGAGCCCGTTGGGCAGCGTGGCCTCGCCGGTGTCGGCGACGTCGTAGAGCTTGACGAACAGGACGGCCTCGCCGCTGTCGGACGCGACCTTGAGCCGCACCTTCGGCGAGCCGACCACGTCGACGGGTTCGTCGGCGATGGGCTCGGTCTCGGCCATGGCGAACTGTCCGGGGATGTCGCGGGCGATTCCGGCGCCGGGCAGTGAGGCCAGTTGCCCGAACGCGGGGATGGTCGAGATCGCGGCGGGGGTGCCGCCGGGCGGGCTGGCGATGGTCTGTTCCTCGCGGCCCTTGACGTCCTCGGTGGCGGGGCTGGTGCTGCCTTCCATGCCCGGGTATTTCGGCGTGGTCATGCCGAGTGTGGCCAGGTCGATGGAGGACGAGGTGACGCCGGAGATGCGGGAGAAGGTGAACGAGTCGTCGGGCTTGTCGCCCTCACCCCTGAGGTAGTGGTACAGCCATTCGCCGGTCAGCACCTCGACGTGGTTCTGGTCGGATTCGGTGCCCATGGCGTCGTGGC
Organism: Stackebrandtia nassauensis DSM 44728; assembly: GCF_000024545.1. Taxonomy (GTDB): domain Bacteria; phylum Actinomycetota; class Actinomycetes; order Mycobacteriales; family Micromonosporaceae; genus Stackebrandtia; species Stackebrandtia nassauensis. The sequence goes on along the minus strand of NC_013947.1, from coordinate 446,245 downwards.
CGCCGGAGAACCAGGCGACCTTGACCGGCGCCTCGGTGATGCCCTTGGCGTTGGCGTTGGCCTGGTTGAGGTCGAACAGCGTGTCGGCCTGGCCCTGCACCAGCAGCGTCGGTGCCTCGATCTTGTCGAGTATGGACTGCGGGCTGGACGCGTCCAGGAGTTTCTTCGCGGACTCGCTGATGCGTCCGGTGGCCGCGATGTCCTGGTACATCTCGCACACGTCGTCGGCCCAGCGGCCGCAGGCCGGGTTCTCGCCGGTGGGCAGCACGCCGGGCTGCGGCGGCACCTGGCCCTGCTGTCCGGGTTCGGCGCTGGACTCCTCGCCGTCGGGTGCCTCCTGCTGCGGCGCGACGGCGCCCAGCCCGTTAGCGTAGAAAAGCCCGGCCCAGGACTGCTTGAAGACGCCGTCGCCGTCGCCGGTTCCGTTGGGGAACAACGAGTCCGCGAGACTGTTCCAGGTGACCTGCGGGACGATCGCGTCCACCCGGTCGTCGTGTCCGGCCAGCAGCAGGCTCAGCGCGCCGCCGTAGGAGGCGCCGACGGCGGCCACCTGCGGGTCGTCGGCTCCGTCGCGTTTCACCTCGTCGCGGTCGGCCAGGAAGTCCAGCAGCTGCGAGGCGTCGTTGACCTCGTAGTCGGGGGCGTTCATGTGGATCTTGCCGCCGGAGTCGCCGAAGCCGCGGGCGGTGTAGGTCAGCACGACATAGCCCTGGGCGACGAGTTGTTCGGCCTCTTCGACGACGGTGTCCTTGGTACCGCCGAAACCGTGTGACAGCAGCACCGCGGGGGCGGGCTGCGTCTCGGGCAGGTACAGCCGGGCGTCCAGTTTGGTGGGTTCCTTGCCGTCGACGGCGATCCTGAGGTCTTCTGTGGTGTGTGGTGGCGGCGAGGTCGCCCACCACCACACACCCACCCCGCCCACCAATGCGAGCACGATGACAACGACTGTTACCCAGCGCGACCGCTTCCGGGCCTTGAGCACCCGTAGTTTTGACCGCACCCATACACGCATGCGGACAAGGTACGCGTCCGGCGAGGTTTCCGACTTGCCAACTCAGGTTTCTCTCAGGTGGCGGCCAACGTTTCCCGGTGGATCCCGTCACAATCTACTCGTCGGTAACCTACGTTCGCGTAGGTTAGATGCATGACTGCGGTGATCAACGGCCCCACCAAACCCCGGCTTCGCGGGCTGCTTCACGCCACCGCGATTCCGGTGGCCGTGATCGGCGCCATCGTCCTTGTCGTCATCGCGCCAACCATCGACGGCAAGATCGCCTCGGCCATCTACGGACTCACGTCGATCAGCCTGTTCGGCGTCTCCGGTTTCTACCACCGCTCCGGCAACGGCTACGCCTCCGAATGGCTGCGGCGCTGGGACCACGCGAACATCTACCTCATCATCGCCGGCACCTACACGCCGTTCGGCGTCCTGGCGCTCACCGGCGGCGCCCAGCTGGCGGTGCTGCTGATCATCTGGATCGGCGCGGCGGCCGGGGTGGCGTTCCGGACGGTGTGGCTGGGCGCGCCGCGCTGGCTGTACACCTCTCTCTACATCGTGCTGGGCTGGGTCGCGATCTTCTTCATCCCGCAGTTCCTGGAGGGCGTCGGACTGGCGGCGGTCATCCTCGTCGTGGCCGGTGGACTGCTGTACAGCCTCGGCGCCGTCGTGTATGGACTGAAGCGGCCCGACCCGTGGCCGGAAGTGTTCGGCTTCCACGAGATCTTCCACGCCTTCACCGTCGCGGCCTACCTGTGCCAGTTCTCGTCGGTGGTGCTGGTGGTCCTCGCCTCCGCCCCCTGATCCCCGGTCTTTAGAGTGTGGGCATGAACTGGACGTGGCAATTCGAGGACGCTGAGGGCAAGGCCATCGCGGCGCGGGACAGCGAGTTCTCCAACCAGGGCGACGCCGAGTCCTGGCTCGGCGAGGAATGGCGGGAGCTTGCCGAGTCCGGTGCGGCGGTCGCGATCCTCAAGAATGGTGACGCGGTGGAGTACCGGATGGCGCTGACCCCCGAGGAGTCCTGACGCTTCTCCCCCGCACAGGGGATGTGAACACCCCGGCGGAGGGATTCCCGTCCGCCGTCCCGGTCGAAGACTGGGGCCATGACCAAGGTAGACAAAACCCCCGGATCGGCCCTGAACCGTTGGGCCGGTTATCTCATGGTGTTCATCGCGCTGGCCCACACCGCCTTCTTCGTGCCAGCGGCCGAGTGGTCGCAGTGGCTGAGCGGCGGGCTGTGGAACGGCGCGGCCTCGGACGCCTCCTACGCGACCTTCTGGGCCCTGCCCGGCGGCTTCGTCCCGGCGCTGCTCGTCCTGGGACTGCTCGTCGTGCGGCAGGCCCGTCGCGGCGAGTACCTTCCCGCCTACGTCGGCTGGGTGCTGCTGGCCTGGTGCGTCGGCTGCACCGCGCTCATCGGCCCCAGCGGCTTCATCTCCGGCATCGCCCCCGCCGTCCTGCTCATCGGGGGCAACCTCGCCGCCCGCCGGGCCGCGACGTCCCACTCCCACCGCGCGGGTGTTGCCGCTGGCTAGGCTTGGCCGGTGACGTCCCTGAACCTGACCATCTCGCTGCGACCCGCGGCGCTGGACGCGCGGCGGGGAATCGTGAGACTCCATCCCGAGGTGCTGGCCGCCCTGGGTCTGCTGCCCGGCGACCCGGTGCGGCTGCACGGCAGGCGCACCACCACCGGGATCGCGCTGGCCGCCGAGCGTTACGCGGGCCGGGGTCAGGTCTACGCCGACGATCTGACGCTCGGCAACGTCGGGGCCATCGACGGCGACGAGGTCGCGGTGGAGCCGGTGGCGTTGGCCGCCGCCCGCCGCGTCGTGGTGACGGCGCCGGTGGAGATCACCGCGGCGGTGTCGGCCGAGACGCTGCGGCTGGCGCTGTTGAGCAAGGTGGTCTCGGTCGGCGACGAGGTCTCGCTGTTGCCACTGGACATCGGCGGCGCCGGACGCGACTCGGTCGAGCAGGCGCGCCGGTCACTGTCCAATACGGTCGGCATGGGCTGGACCACCGTCCTGTTGAGCATCGCCGACGCCGAACCGGCCGAAGCGGTCATGATCACCTCGGACACCGTGGTCTCCTGGCAGCGCGCGGGTTCCGCCCCGCCGGTCCGACGTCGCCACGACATGCACCTGGTGCGCCCTCCCGACGAACCCGCGGCCCCGGCCGCCCCGCGCGCGGCGACGGCGAATCTGGCCCCGGCCGCCGCCGAGACCCCCGAACCCGAGGTGGTCGACTTCGAGGAGCTCGCCGGGGTGCGCGCCGAGGCCGAGCAACTGCGGGAACTGCTCGACCTGGCCTTCCACCATCGCGAGGTGCTCGCCACCGTCGGCACCGAGATCTCGCTGGGCATCCTGGTCACCGGCCCGTCCGGCACCGGGAAGTCCACGCTGATCCGTTCGGTCGCCAAGGAGGTCAAGGCGAACCTGGTCCACGTGTGGGCCCCCGACATCGCCGCCCTGGCCGCCAACGACGCCAACGCCGCGCTGCGACGCCAGGTCGCGAAGCTGACGCCGCCGGGCGTCCTGATGGTCTCCGGCGTCGAGGCGCTGGCCCCGCGCGACGAGTCCACGCCCATGTCCACGGTGTTCCGCAAGACCGTGCGCACGATCCTGGAGGCCGGGCACAGCGTCGTGTGCACGACCGCCAACCCCGAGGCCGTCTCCCCCGAACTGCGGCAGTCCGGACTGCTCGAACACGAGATCGGCATTCCGATGCCGGATGCCTTGGCGCGCAAGGAACTGCTGACCGCGTTCACGCAGACGATGCGGCTGGCCGCGGAGGTGCACCTGGAGGAGGTCGCGGCCAAGGCTCCCGGTTTCGTCGCCGCAGACCTGTCCACACTGGTGCGCGAGGCCGGGGTCCGGGCCGCGATGCGCGCCAAGGAGGGCGGCGCCACCGCCCTGCAACCGCAGGACTTCACCGCCGCGCTGGCGACCGTCCGCCCCTCCAGCATGGCCGACTCCACACTGGAACTCGCCCAGATCACCCTCGACGACGTCGGCGACATGACCGAGGTGAAGCAGACCCTCACCGAGGCGGTGCTGTGGCCGTTGACCTATCCGGACACGTTCACCCGGCTGGGCATCGAGGCGCCCCGGGGCGTGCTGCTGTACGGCCCGCCCGGCTGCGGGAAGACCTACCTGGTCAAGGCGATCGCGGGCAGCGGCCGCTCCAACGTCATGTCCGTCAAGGGCGCCGAACTGCTGAACAAGTGGGTCGGCGAATCCGAGGCCAGCGTCCGGGAACTGTTCCGCCGGGCCCGGCAGGCGGCGCCCACCCTGCTGTTCTTCGACGAACTCGACGCACTGGCGCCGGTTCGCGGCCAGGACTCCAACTCCGGCACCGCCGACCGGGTGGTCGCGTCGCTGCTGACCGAACTGGACGGTGTCGAGTCGCTGCGCAACGTCGTGGTCATCGGCGCCACCAACCGCCCCGACATGATCGACCCGGCGTTGCTGCGCCCCGGCCGTCTGGAGCGGCTGGTGTACGTGCCGCCGCCCGACGCCGAGGCCCGCGCCGCCATCCTGCGTTCGGCGTCGAAGGACGTACCATTGGCCTCCGATGTGGATCTCGATGACCTCGGTGCCGCCCTCGACAACTACTCCGCGGCCGACTGCGCCGCCCTGATCCGGGAATCGGCACTGTCGGCGATGCGGGAGTCCATGGACGCCAGCGAGGTCACCCGCGAACACGTCGCCGACGCCCGCACCCGGGTCCGCCCCTCCCTCAACCCCGAACAGCTCGCCTGGCTGGAGAACTACGCCAAGAAGCGAGCGTCCTGACCCGCGAAAGCCCCATGACGAAGACGACCGTAAGACAACTGGCCGAACGCATGGCCGAGTTGGGAATGATCACCCGCGACGCCGCCGAGGCCGCGCTGGCCCACATCGGCCGGTGGCGGCTGGAGGCGCTGGACGAGATCGTCGACGCGGACGAGCTGATCGACTACCTGCCCGAGTTCGGCGTCGCGATCTCGGTGCACGGCGAGGACGTCGACCACGTGGAGGACTACTACCAGTCCATTCTAGAGTCGGACGTGACCGCGTGCACCGGCGGCGCCGTGACCGTCACCGACGTCACGCTGGTCCGCGTCGGCGAGGACACCGAATGGCTGTACTTCCTGCGCAACGGTGAACCGGTGTGGTGGTACGTCGAGCACCAGTCGGACGACTATGTGGACCAGCTGTCGGTGTCCGAGCAGTTCGAGGACCTGTATCCCGGCGGCGACGATCCGCGCGGTTTCCTGTTGGTCCACCGCTCCAAGGCCGAGGCCTGCCAGGACGACGTCTACGTGCTGGCCACGATCGAGCAGGCCACGGCGCTGCGCGACGAGTTCGGCATCGACTTCCTCGTCCTGCACCGGCGGCAGCTGCCGGTGCAGGACACGCGGGAAGCCGGGGACTTCCTGGAGCACTGGACGTCGAACATGGACGAACTGCTGCACTCGTGGCGGTCGCGGTTCCTGCCACCGGGCTTTCCCTTCGACTTCTCGGTCGCCTCCCTGGACACGCTGGAACGGTTGGTGCTCAACCGTTTCGCCGACTGGGACGCGGTGCAGCGCGCCGCGGCGGACCCGTTCGTCGTCGGCGCCGTCGGCTACCTGGGCGAGACGCTGCTGCGAGCCGCGCCGGGCAGCTGGGACTACTGGACCGGGGCGTCGGTCTACGACCGGACGCCGTTGCTGCGATCCAACACCCCCAAGGCGTTCGGCACCACCGTCGTGCCGCTGGTGCTGCTCAGCCGGGTCGCCGGGGACCGCGATTTCGGGATCCTCGCCGAGGCCGTCGAGGATCTGCTGCGGGCCGAAGCCAGCTATGCCGAGGCGCTGCGCGCGCTCGACACGGCTCCGGCGGCCGAGGACGACGAGGACTTCTGAGTTCGGGCGTCGGTAAGGCGCTGGCGGCGCGCTGCCGCCGGTAGTAGCTGCGGGCCTTCGCCCGGGAACCGCAGACGGCCATGTTGCACCAGGTCGCCGAACGGTTGCGGGACGGATCGTAGAAGGCCCACCGGCAGTCGGGGGCCGCGCACAGTTTCAGCCGCTCCCATCGGCCGTCCCGTTCTGCCTCCACGCCCGCGATGAGGATCCGCGCCAAGGCCGCCGTGATCCCGGCCCCGTCGGGTACCAGAACCAGTCGTCCGGCCTGAATGTCACACCGCAGTGGCAGGCTTGCCAACACCCCTGTCTCGACGGGGCGCCGGGCGGCGAGCAGTTCCCGCAAGGTGTCCCGCAACGCCAGCGCGAGGTCCAGATCCGACTGCCCGACCGGGGCGTCGGTCTCGACGAGGCCCCGCGCGGCGGCCCACCGCAGCAGTCCTCGCGGACTGTCGAGTTCCTCGACCCCGGCCCGTTCCCACCGGGTGTTGAGGAACTCCTGCACCAGCCGCAGCGGTTCGGGCGCGGCGGGACGCTGTCCGGGGACTGGTTGGCTCACGCCACCACTTTACCGGCTATCGTCAAACGCTGGTAAAGTCTCACCATCGTCAAGGTTTCACTGGTGAGAACGAGGTACCGATGCAGGACTGGTCGCGCGGCTGGACACCCCCCGACTACCGGGTGGACGGCGACGGCAAGGTCATCGGCGCGACCAACCCCCGGGCACCCCACAACTGGGGCCGCTGGGGTGATCTCGACGAACTCGGCACCGTCAACTACATCACCGCGAAGGTCCGCCTCGCCGCCGCCGAACTCGTCACCACCGGCGAGGTCGTCAGCTGCGCCATCCCGATCGGCGACGAGATGCCGGTCCACCCGTCCCGGCCCGCCGTGGTCCACACCCACGCGCTCACCGGCACCGACGTGGTCGCGGGTTTCGTCGCCGACCGCGCCTCGGGCGGCTTCCACGGCGCCGACGACTACGTCTTCATGCCGTTGCAGAGCGGCACCCACTGGGACGGCCTGACCCACGGCTTCGGTGCGTCCACCATGTACAACGGTTTCTGGATCGGCAACGTGGGCGCCGACGGGGCCCGCCGCCTGTCGACCCACCTGCTCGCCGACCACATGACCGGCCGGGGCGTCCTGCTCGACCTGCCCCGCGCCGCGGGCGTCGACCGGCTGCCCGGCGGCCACGCCATCACCCCCGCCGAGCTCGACGCCTGCGCCCACGCGCAGAACGTCGAGCTCCGCTCCGGTGACATCCTGCTCATCCGCACCGGCGAGCTGGGCTGGTTCTACTCGCTGGACGACAAGGCCCCGTACTGGAGCGGCATTCACGCGGGACTGTCGATCACCACGGTCGACTGGATCCACCGCAACGAAATCGCCGCGATCGGCATCGACAACCGCACCTTCGAGGTGACCCCGTTCGAGCCGGGCCACCAGGAGACCTACCCGCTGCACGCCCGGCTGATCCGCGACCTGGGCCTCACCATCGGCGAACTGTGGTGGCTGGACGACCTGGCCGAGGTCTGCGCCCGCGACGACCGCTGGGAGTTCATGCTCACCGCCCCACCCTTGACCGTCACCGGATCCTCCGGCTCCCCGGTCAGCCCGCTGGCGTTCTTCTGACCTCAGCGCCCGGTCTGGCCGTCCACGATCTCCCGAACGATGTCCATGTGCCCGTTGTGCCGCGAGATCTCCTCGACGAGGTGCAGCAGGATCCAACGCAACGTCACCGGCTGCCTGCCCGGATGCGGGTTGCGGGACCGTTCGTCGAGGTCGTGGTCGGCGATCAGCTTGTTGTACCGCTCACACTGCTGCTCGTAGTCGCTCAGCAGCGTCGCCAGCGGCGTGCGCAACGCCAGGGTCATCTCGGCGTCGACGTCGTCCGGGTCGTCGTCCCAGGGCGTCCGGCCCTGGTCCGGGATGCCCAAAAACACCGTCTCGATCCAGTCGAACTCGACCCACCGCAGGTGACCGATCAAGCTGGCGAGGTTGGTCAGCGGCGAGGTCGCCACCGGCGCGGTCCGGGCCTGCTCGTCGGTGAGCCCCTCGCACTTGGCGCGAGCGCTGGCGCGGGCGTAGTCGAGCATCGCCATGATGGTGGAGCGCTCGTCCCACTCGGTGGGGGTGTCGGTTCGGGTCATGCGGTGATCATGACAGGCGCCGTCCCTCGCCGAAGGCCCGGCGGTAGCCGCCGGGGGTGGTGCCGAAACGCGACCGGAACCGGCGGCGCAGGTTCACCGCCGAGGCGAGCCCGACCCGGGTGACGATGGCGTCCACCGGCAGGTCGCTGCTTTCCAGCAGTACCCGGGCCGCGTCGAGCCGCTGGCCGAGTAGCCACTGCCCCGGACTGACGCCGAGCTGTTCGGCGAACCGCCGGGCCAGGGTCCGTTCCGACAGCCCGGCCTGTTCCGCGAGCCGTCCGACGGTCAGTCGATTGTGGAGCCTCGTGCTCGCCCACTCCAGTACCGGCGCCAGCGACTCGTCCGCCCGGACCGGGGCGGGCCGCGTGGCGTACTGCAGCTGGCTGCCCTCGCGATGCGGTGGCAGCACCATGTTCAGGGCGATCTGGGCGGCGTACGCGGCGCCGTGGTCGGATCGCACGAGATGCAGGCACAGGTCGATGCCCGCACCGGTCCCGGCGCTGGTCGCCACATCGCCATGGTCCACAAAGAGCACGTCCCGGTCCACCCGCAGCTCGGGAAAATCTGCGGCGAGCTCGGCGGTGTGTCGCCAGTGGGTGGTGGCGCGGCGGCCGTCGAGCAGTCCGGTACGCGCCAGCACGAACGCCCCGGTGCAGATGGCCGCGATCCTCGCCCCGCGCCGATGCGCGCTCCGCAGTGCCGCGATAATGGCCGCCGAGACCGGGGCGTCGTGGGGCTGCCAGCCGGGAATGACCACGGTGTCCGCCCGCCGCAACGCGGCCAGCCCCGCGTCGACGAGCATCGGGTAGCCGACAGTGGTCGCGACGGGGCCGGGATGTTCGGCGCAGACCCGGAAGTCGTAGTGCCTGGGCACGTCGGGCCGGACTCCGCCGAAGACCTCGGCGGCGCTGGCGAGCTCGAAGGGTGATTGGGGTTCGTTGACCAGGGCCACCACCCGGTGACGCTTCATGGCAGGAATATACCCAAAGATGTCTTTCCGGACTCCCGGCAAGACGGTGGTCCCTGAATACGCTCGCCCCATGAGTGAGTTCTCCGAAACGGAAGTGTGGCGGGCCGAGGTCCTGGTCGACGGCGAGCCCGCCAGCTACCTGACCGCGGGCCAGGACGGCCCGGTGGTGTTGCTGCTGCACGGCACGTATTGGAGCCGCGTGTGGCTTCCGGTGATCGGCGAACTCGCGCGGGCGGGACTGCGCCCCGTCGCGGTCGACTTCCCGGGCCTGGGCCGCTCGGGCGGCGAGCTCACCCTGGAGACGGCGACGGTCCCGGCCCTCGCCGACTGGGTGGTCCGGTTCGCGTCCGCTCTGCGGATCTCCGGTCCGCTCGCCGTGGCGGGACACGACATCGGCGGCGCGGTCGCGCAGCATCTGCTCGTCCACGACCTGTTGGACGTTTCCCGGCTGGCCCTCGTCAACTCGGTCGCCTACGACTCCTGGCCAGCGCCCCACGTGGCCCGCTACCGCGACCCGGACACCGTCGCGGCGACCACCGCCGCCGAACTCCTGTCCGCCCGCCGCCGGGCCGTCGCGTCCGCGCTGTCGGGCGCCGCCACCGAAGGGCTGATCGCCGAATATCTGGAGCCGTGGACCGAGGCGCGCGTCCAGCGCTCCTGGTTGGCCATGGCCGGTGCCGCCGACAGCCGCCACACCCTCGACCTGGTACCCGCGCTGCGACGGTCCACGGTCCCCAAACTGTTGATCTGGGGCGAGGACGACGACTTCGAGAAGGTCGCATACGCCGAGATGTTCGCCAGCGAGATGCCGCGGACCACGCTCATGCGGATCCCGGACGCGGACCACATCCCGACCGAGAACGCCCCCGTTCCGATCGCCCGGGCCCTCGGCGACTTCTTCACGGCGTGACGCCGCCCCTGCCGCGATGATTTTCGGCGCGCTGATGCGTTCAAGTACTTGAACCGAAAGGAGCAAGGAATGCGAATCAAGGCCAACGGGGTCGAGCTGTGCGTGGAGACCTTCGGGGCGCCGGAGGATCCGCCGGTGCTGCTGATCGGCGTCACCATGCTGAGCTGGCCGGACGAGTTGTGCCAGGCGCTGGCCGGGCGGTACGTGGTGCGCTACGACCTGCGCGACACCGGTCAGTCGACCTTCGCCGACCCGGACGCGCCCGGCTACGACCTGCGCGACCTGGTGAGTGACGCGTCCGAGTTGTTGCGCGCGTTGGACCTTGGCCCCGCCCATGTGGTCGGGATGGGCGTCGGCGGCTTCATCGCGCAACTGCTCGCGCTCGACCACCCCGACCGGGTCGCGTCCCTGACGCTGATCTCCACCCGCCCGGTCGCGCCCGGGCCCGTCGACCCCGACCTGCCCGACCACTCGCCGCAGATGATGCAGCGACTGTTCGGCCGCGCGAAGCCGGATTGGACCGACCGCGACAGCGTGGTCGACTACATGACCGGTTCCGCGCGGATCCTTTCCGGCACAAGGGGTTTCGACGAACAGGACGCGCGGGCGACCGCCGCGGCGATCTTCGACCGCGCGGAGCCGACGGACAAGGCCCAACGCGCCAGCCACCTCGGCATCATGTTCGCGGCCATCGACAGCAAACCGCGGTGGCGCGAACGGCTCGGCGAGATCAAGGCCCCGACCCTGGTGGTGCACGGGGACGAGGATCCGTTCTTCCCGCACGGAAACGGGGTGGCGCTGGCCGCCGAGATCCCGGACGCCTCGCTGCTCACCCTGCCCGGCGTCGGCCAGGGCGTGCCCCGCGCGGCCTGGCCGACCGTCGTCGAGGCCCTGCTGCGCCACACCTCGGGAACCTGAGTTCCGTTGCGGGGCCCGCCAATCCCGGGCCCCGCACGTGAAACGGGGCCGCTAGCCCCGGTTGCCGAAGTCCACGCTGCTGGCGGCCCGTGGGGTGAGGTTGGGCAGGGCGGCCTGGAAGAGCGGACGGCCGGTCGCCGGAATCGCGTACCGCTCATAGGCTTCCCGAGCAGCGCAGAACGCGACCGTGCCCCCGCGTGAACGCATCATCACCGCCGCGTCGCGGATCTTCTATCAGGAAGGGATCCGAAGCGTTGGGGGGGGAACGGATCCTGACCGAAGCCCAGGTTCCGCGAGCGACGTTCTACCGACACTTCGACTGGGCAGCCCGAACCCGAACAGCTGGCCGGGATGTTGGTGCTGCTCCACGATGGTGGGCTGATGGGCGGCTTCCTCGACGACGCCGACACGTCGCATCAGGCGTTGCGCCACGCCCTGGATCTGTTGTCCCGCTGAGGGTGTGGACGCGGTCGCGCTGGAGCTAGGCGAACCAGTGCGGGTAGGGTTCGCGGGCCGCCAGCCACTCGCCGGGGACCGGTTCGCGCAGGTCTCCGGCGGCGACGATGCCGCCGACGATCGCGGCGTTGGTGTCGATGTCGCCGCCGAGCGAGACGACGGTGCGTACAGCCGTCGGGTAGTCGCCGAGGTGGTGCGCGGCGACCCACAGGCACAGCGGAACCGTGTCGGTGGCGAGGATGTAGCGGCCGTTGCCCACGTGGGCGGCGACCTCGGCCGGGTCGGTTCCGGCCGGGTGGGCCGCGGCTTCCTCGATGCCGTGGCGGACTTCGCCGTCGGGGGTGACGTCGAGGATGGCTTCCAGGAACTCGCCGGGATCGGAGCTGCCGCGCACGGACAGGGCGGCGGCCATCGCGGTGGCGATGCCGCCCGCGATGCCGTCCACATGGGAGTGGGTGATCTCGGAGGCGAGCCGGGCCTGGGTCACGACCGCGTCGAGGTCGTCGGCGAACCAGGCTCCCAGTGGGGCGATGCGCATCGCCGAGCCGTTGCCCAGCGAGCCGGCGCCGTCGAAGGCGCTGCGCGACAGCGGCCGCCAGTCGCCGCCTTCGCTGACGCCGTCGAGAATGCGCAGCGCGCTCAGGCCGTAGTCGCGGGGCAGTTGGTAGTGCGAGGCCCAGGTCGCGGCGAGGACGTCCGGGTCGATCTCGCCGTTGCGGCGCAGTTCGGCGACGATGCCGAAGGCCATCTCGCTGTCGTCGGTCCAGGGCCACTGGCCACCGGGAAGCAGCTTGGCCTTGAGGAACGACTCGACGTGGCCGGGTTCGTAGACCGGGGTCTGCCGAAGCCTTCCGGGGCAGGGGATCTGGCGCCAGGCGTCGAGGTCGAAGAACTGGTTTCCGTAGGCGTCCCCGGCGCTGAGGCCCACGAGGCTGGCGGCGGCGCGCCGGTCCCGGGTCGCGGTGTCGACACTGAGACGCTGCGATTCCATTGCGGTCTACTCCCCTGAGCCGGGTTCGCGGACGCGCCAACCATAACCGGTCCATGAAAGCGACGATGTCGGGGACATGTCTCAACTTCCGACATGTCCCCGACGGCGAAACGAGGACCTAGAGGTCCGTGGTGCCCTTGATCCACTTCTGGTGGAACACGGTGGAGGCGTAGCCGCCCCACTTCCAGTTGGCCGGGTTGTGCCCGGCTTCGCAGGCACCCGCGAGCATGGTCTTGCCGGTGGAGGCGCTCTTGATGAACACCGGTCCACCCGAGTCGCCGCCCGCGACCGCGCCGTCACCGATGACGCACACGTCCTCGGGCATCTCGCAGTACTTCTTGGTGGTCTTTCCCTTGGAGTACTTGAGTTTCTCCGGCAGCGGGCCGGTCCAGTCGGCCTTGGTGGCGCCCCAGCCGTAGATGGTGGAAGCCTGGCCCAGCTTCAGGTGCGACTTGCTGAAGGCCAGCTTCGGGTAGGTGTTGGTGTGGGGCGTCTTCAGCTTGATCACCGCGATGTCGTACAGGTTGCCCTGCTGGTACTTCGGGTGGATCTTGATGGTCGAGATGTCGATGACCTTGCCGCCCGAGGAGCGGGTCTTGGCACCGATGCGCGCCTTGTACTTGCCGCCGGTGGTGACGCAGTGGGCGGCGGTCAGGATCCAGTTGCGGCTGATCTGGGTCGAGGTGCAGCGGAAGTCGCCGTTGTTGTGGAGGGCGACGATCCAGGGCGTCTTCGTGCTCGCGGGCACGGTCCCGCCACCGACGATCCGGGAGTCGTCGGAGGACTTGCCGGTGTCATCGGCCAGTGCCGGGAGAGTGACGAACGCGGCGGGGATCGCCAGGGCGACGAACACGGCTATGGGCAGGAGTTTTCGCAGCTTAGAGCGAAACATTGGGCTCCGTAGATATCGAGGGGTGGTTATTTAGCCAGTGAATAATACGTGGATTTCCAGGTATGCCAAACCGCCCGAACGCGTCGTGAAGTGTGACAATACGTCCATGAACCCCTCAACTCGGTTCACAGTGGAAGTGACGGCTCACGACGAGGTGTCCACCGAGGTGCTGACCCGGCAACTGCGCATCGACCTGCGGGCGCTGGGACCACTGTCGCTGGAGCCGGTGTTCGCCTCGATGCCGGTGTCGCCCGACGATGACCCGCTGCTGCCCCCGCTGCGGTCGGGCTCCGCGTCGCACCAGGGCGTCATCGCCGCCACCGGAGCGCTGTCGGACCCGGCGGTCAAGAACCTGTTCGAACTGTTGGTGGCCTTCGTCAACCGCACCGGCGTCGGCAGTGTCACCGTGCGACGCGGCGAGGACGCGGTCTCGGTGGCGGGAGCGTCGCATGAGGACTCGTCCCGCGAACTGTCCGAACTGGAGAAGCTGCTCGGCTGAGCCGGATCCCTCAGACCACCGCGGAACGGTACTGGCGCGGGCTGGTTCCCCGGTGCCGTTTGAAGGCGGTGCTGAACGCGAACGGATCGGCGTAGCCGACGGCGCGCGCCACCTCGGCCACGCTCATGTCCGAATCGGACAGCAGGTCCTCGGCGGTGTACATGCGCCACTCGGTGAGGTACTTCAGCGGCGGCTGTCCCATGACCTCGGCGAAGCGCTTGGCGAGATGGGCGCGGGACACCTTGGCCTCGGCGGCGAGCGCGCCGACCGTCCACAGGTGTTGCGGCCGGTTGTGGATGGCCTCCAGCGCGGGCCCGGCCACCGGGTCCTGCGCGCCCCGGTACCAGGCGGGGGCGTCGGCGCCCTGGTGCTCGAACCAGCAGGCGAGCGTGCACACCAGGCCCCAGTCCAGCAGCCGGTCGATGAGAGCCTGGCCGCCGGGGCCACGGCGGCGGCGCAGCGCGTCGGTGACGGCGTCCAGCCAGCCGCCCAGGGTCGCGACCTCCGGCTTCGTCGCGTCCGTGGTGTCCTCGTCGACCACCAGCGCGGACGGCAGCGTGCGCAGCAGTCGCTCCTGCCGGGTGCAGGTGGTGCGGTAGGTGCCGACGATGACGGCCGTGGTGGCGTCGGACTCGTCAAGGCTCAGTTCACAGACGGTCTCGTAGCCGTTGCCGGACAACACCTTGATCGGTCCGTCCATCGCGGCGGCCGAATCGGCCAGGTGGAACGGTTCGTCGCCGCGCACCAGGGCCGTGCTGCCCTCGTTGAGTTTGTGCTCGGTGCCGTCGGCCAAGACCAGCACGCCCTCGCCCCGCACCGCGGTGAGCAGGGTCAGTGCCCCGCCCTCGGCGAAGCGGATCGCCCACGGCGGCTCCAGCGATACCTGGTTGACGCAGGCTCCCTCGGCGCGGATGCCGCCCAGCATGTCGCTCAATGGGTCCATGGCCGCAAGCGTAGACGATCGCAAAGGAACGACCGGGTTTCAACCATGGTGCGTCCACGGACTGCCGGTTTTACTTGCGGCATGAGTCAACAGACACCTCACGAAACCGCCCCGGTCGCGCTCGTCGTCGTCGGGCACCACCGCTCCGATTCGCTGACCGCGGCCATCGCGGCACGGGCCGCCGAGCGGCTGCGGCAGGCGGGCTACCGCATCGACCTGCTTCAGTTGCAGCAGGAGGGATTCGAGCCGCGCAACCAGGTCGCCGACGAGCCGCAGTACGACAATCCGAAGCCGGTCTACTCGGCCGAGGTGCACGCCCTCGCCGATCGACTGCACGCCGCCGACGTCGTGGTGCCGGTGTTCCCCGTGTGGTGGTTCGGGCTTCCGGCGGTGATGAAGGGCTGGCTGGACCGGGTGTGGAACCACGGCCTGACCTACGGCGTCAAGCCGGAACCCATGGCGGGCAAGCGGATGCTGTGGATCGGGCTGGCGGGCATCCCCGACCACGACCCGAACGCGGATCTGGTGCGTTTCCTGCTGGACAACACCCTGCGGCGCGGCCTGTCGGAGTACTGCGACGTGACCGACGTCCACACGCTCGCGCTGTTCCACAGCGAGGGCACCGGCCTGACCGGGAACACGCGGGAGCGGCATTTCCAGCGGTTCTTCGAGCGGGTCGACGAGTCGGTGGCCAAGCTGCTGGCCGGGTAGCGACAGCCGCCGTCGTCCTCGTCACGGGTTTTTCCGTGCCGGTTCCGTACTGGCACGGATGCCGGACCGCCGCGACGCGTCCAGACTCGACCCATGACGCGAACCACGAGCGGAAGGAGCCACCAATGCTGACCGAGGTCGCGCCGGGTGTGCTCGTCCACCAGAGCGAACTGCTGCGGAACAACACCGTCGTCGTGCGGGGCGGCACCGGCGTGCTGCTCATCGATCCGGGAATCCGAAACTCCGAGATGGCCTGCCTGGCGAACGACCTCCGCCAGGTGGGCCAGCCCGTGGTGGCGGGTTTCGCGACGCATCCCGACTGGGATCACGTGCTGTGGCACCCCGAACTCGGCGGGGCGCCGCGTTACGGCACGGCCCGGTGCGCGGCCTTCATGCGAGAGGTGCTGTCGAAACCGGACTGGAAATCCCACGTGGCCGCCGGGTTTCCGCCGGAGATCGCCGACGACCCGCCACTGGACCGGTTCGGCCGCATCTCCGGTCTTCCCGCCGGAGCCACGCGGATTCCCTGGGATGGCCCGGCGGTCCGGATCATCGAGCACCCCGCGCACGCGCCGGGCCACGCGGCCCTGTTCATCGAGGAACGCGGCGTTCTCGTCGCCGGTGACATGCTGTCGGATCTCTTCGTTCCGATGCTCGACGACTTCGGCGACACCAACGATCCGGTCGAGGAGTACCTGGCCGGGTTGCGGCTGCTGGACGACGTGGCGAAGGATGTCGATGTCGTCGTCCCCGGCCACGGGTCCGTCGGCACGGCCGGCGAGGTGACCGCGCGGATCGCACTGGACCGGGCGTATGTGCTCGCCTTGCGGGACGGCGAGGCTTTCGACGATCCGCGCGTCGGTTCATCGGCCGAGCCCGGCTGGGAATGGATCAGCGACATCCACGAAGGACAACTGCGAAACCTCGCCCGGAGGAACGAGCGCGGCGGCCGACCGGAGGCGATCTAGTCCGTCTCGCCGTGCCAGGAGCGCCACAGCGCGGCGTAGGAGCCACCGGCGGCGACGAGTTCGTCGTGGCTGCCCAGTTCGGTGATGCGTCCGCCGTCCACGATGGCCACCCGGTCGGCGTCGTGGGCGGCGTGCAGCCGGTGCGCGATCGCGATGACGGTGCGGCCGTGCAGGACGGCGGCCAGCGCGCGCTCGGCCTCGCGGGCGGCGGTCGGGTCCAACAGCGAGGTGGCCTCGTCCAGGATCAGCGTGTGCGGGTCGGCGAGGACGAGTCGGGCCAGCGCGATCTGCTGGGCCTGCGGGGCGTCCAGTTCGGTGTGACCGGCGCCCAGCTGGGTGTCGAGGCCCTCGGGGAGGGTGTCGAGCCAGGTGGCGCCGACGGTGCCGAGGGCGGACAGCACCTCGTCGTCGGTGGCGGTGGGTTTGGCGAGGATCAGGTTGTCGCGCACGGTACCGATGAACACGTGATGGTCCTGTGTGACCAGTGCGATGCGGCGGCGCAGTTCGGCCTGGTCCAGGTCGGTGACGGCGACGCCGCCGACCTTCACCGCGCCGACGCGGGGAGCGTCGACTCCGGCCAGCAGCCGTCCGAGCGTGGACTTCCCTGCCCCCGAGGGACCGACGACGGCCAGGTGTTCCCCGGCCCGCACCGACAGGTCGATGCCGTGCAGGACATCGCGTCCCGAGGTGTAGGCATAGTGGACGCCGGTGACCTCGATGGTGTCGCCGACGGGTTCGTCGCCGGAGGGGACGCGGTCGGGTTCGACCTCGGCGACGCCGCGGACCCGGGCGAACGAGGCACCGCCCTGCTGCAACTGCTCGATCCACATCAGAGCCTGGTCCAGCGGTTCGACGAGCTGCCGCAGGTACAGCGAGGCGGCGATGACGACGCCGAGGCTCACGACGTCGTTGAAGTACAGCAGGCCGCCGAAGAACAGCGCGGCGGCCATCGGCAGCACGTAGGAGAAGTCGGCGACCGGGAACATGACGGTGCGCAGCCACAGGGTCTTGCGGCGGGTGCGGGTGCCCTCGGCGACCGTGGCGTCCCCGGCGGCGACGCGGCGGTCGGCCAGACCGAAGGCCTCGACGGTCTTGGCCCCGGCGGCGGTGGCGGCCATGACCTCGGACATCTCGGTGTTGGCGTCGCCCTCGGCGAGGTAGGCGGAGCGGGCCCGGCGCAGGTACCAGCGCATGATCAGCCACAGCGGCAGGATCATCAGCAGCGCGCACAGACTGAACAGCGGGTTGAGGACGATGACAGCGCCGAGGATGAAAACGATGTGCGCGGCGGCGATCACCATCTCGGGGAGTGCTTGCCGGACAATGGTTCCCAGCGTGTTGACGTCGCCGGTGCTGCGGGTCATCAGGTCGCCGCTACCCGCCCGCTCCACAACGGACACGGGTAGCCGGAGCGTGTCGTCGATGAAGTCCTCACGCATCCGGGCCAATGCCCGCTCCCCGTACCGGTACCCGAGGTAGCGCCCGAACCTGTCGAACAACAGCTGCGCCAGCAGGAAACCCGCGATGGCCAGGCCGAGCATGTCGACGGTTCCGATACCGGCGCCGGAGTCGACGCGATCGACGATCTCGCCCAGCAGCCATGGCGCGGCCAGCCCCGCGACCGCCGCGAGGCAGTACAGGACGATCACCATCGTCAGCGCCTTGGCGTCGCCGCGCAGCAGGGCCCACGCGGCCCGGCGCACCTGTCGCTTGTCCGCCAACGGAAGCCGGTTCTCGTTCACGGCGTCTCGCCCTCCTCCTCGGCGCCGCGCAGCACCAGCGCGCGGTAACCCGGTTCGGTGTTGAGCAGTCGCGCGTGGGTGCCGGTGGCGGTGACCTTGCCGTCCTCGACGAACGCGACCTCGTCGCAGCGGTCCAGCACCAGCGGCGAGGTCGACAGCACCAGGGTGGTCCGGTCGCGGCGGTGTTCCCGCAGCCCCTCGGCGATCGCCGCCTCGCTGTGCGCGTCCACAGCCGAGGTCGGTTCCGGCAGGATCAGCACCTCGGGCTCGGCCAACAGCGCCCGCACCAGCCGCACCCGCTGCCGCTGGCCGCCCGACAGGGTGCGGGCCTGGGCGTCGATCTCGGTGTCGAGCCCGTCCGGCAGCGCCTCGACGATGTCGGTGGCCGCCGCCTGCCGCACCGCCGTACCAATCGTCGCGTCGTCGATGTCGCCCGACGGCGAGACCATGTCGCGCAGCGTGCCCGCGAACAGGTGGGAGTCGTTGCCCGACAACAGGATCCGCCGCCGCACCTCGGCCAGCGCCATGTCGGACAGCGGCACCCCGCCGTAGGCGGCGTCGGAGTCCGTGTAGCGGGCGATCCGCTCGACGATCAGCGCCGCCGACTCGGCGTCGGCCGTGGCCACCGCCGCCAGCCGCCGCGCGGGCACTCGCAGCCCCGACTCGGGGTCGTACAGCTCGGCGGGACCGACGGGTCCGGCGACCGCCTCGGCCGGATCGGTGACGGCCGGTTCGAGGTTGAGGACGCCGATGATCCGCCGGGCCGCGACCCGGCCCCGGGTGATGTCGAAGATCGCCTCGATGAAGAACGCCACCGGCAGCACCAGCGCCGCCGCGTAGCCGTACACCGCGACCATGTCGCCGAAGCTGATCTGTCCCGCCGCCACCAGCCGGGCCGCCAGCCATGTCACCAGCGCCAGGAACAGGCCGGGCAGCCCGCTGCCCAGCGCGTGGATCCAGCTGGCCACCGCGCCGACCCGGTAGCCCTCCGACAGCAGCTCCCCCGAGCGTCGCCGGTAGCGGCTGGCGAACAGCGACTCGCCGCCGATACCGCGCAGCACCCGCAGCCCGGCCGCGATGTCCCCGGCGCGGGCGGTGAGGACACCGGTGTGCTCGCGGTAGGTGCTCTCGGTGCGCTGCAAGCGTTTGGTGAGCGGACCGATGGACAGCACGATCGCCGGTACCCCGACGAGGACCAGCGCCCCCAGCAGCGGCGAGATCGACAGCACCATGACCGCGATCAGGACGCAGGCGACCACCGAGCCGACTCCCGGTCCCGCCGAGGTCATCGCGTGCGAGACCTGCTTGGCGTCCGAGGCGCCGATCGCGACGATCTCGCCGGTCGACACCCGCCGCGCCAGCACCGAACCCAGCCGGGCGGCGTGTCGGTTGACGACCTGGACCGTGCGCAGCGACGCGTCCATGCGCACGTGGGTCATGGTGCGGTGCCGCAGGATGTTCGCGGCGGCGTTGACGCCACCGACCAGGATCAGCCCGGCCGTCCACCAGGCCAGCGGTTCCAGGGCGCGGGCCCGCAGCCCCTCGTCGACGGCCTTGCCCATGAAGAACGGCAGCGAGGCGATCCCCACCGACGACACGATTCCCCAGAAGGCGCCCAGGAACACCCGGCTCGGCTGTTTCCACAGCAGCCACCACAGATACCGGCCCGGACTACGCGCGTCGGGCGTGCCGGGGTCGGCGTGCGGGGGCAGGGGGGACACGTCGTCACGCTAGCAATCGCATGCCACCCGGCTCGAACGATTTATCACCGGTAGTGACCGTCGGCACGGCGCACGAGTTGGCGTGCCGAACTCATGAAGCTTTTGACGCGCGCGCGGGGAAAGTGGCATCACAACGCCAACCGTGTGCTTCGCGTATGCGCCTCGATGTGCGCGGCGGTGATTGATTCTCAACCGATACATCGACCCCTGGAGGGATGGACATGCTTCAGTCCATGGAAGTCCGAGAGCTGGCGGAGTCCTGCCGCCTGACCGGCAGACCCGAACCCCGGATCGCGCCGCACCCCACCACCGGCCCGACCCGCCCGGCCGCGACATCGCGCCGGGAACCAGCCGCTCCCTCGCCCCGGGAACGCAAACTGCTGCGGCTGTGGGCCCGCGGCTACACCGACCAGCGCGCCGCCCGGGAACTGGAGGTCTCGCTGCGGACGGTGCGACGCATGAGCGCCAGCCTGATGGAGCGCTACGGCGTTCACAGCCGGTTCCAGGTCGGCGGCCTGGCACACCAGCGCGGCTGGATCAGTCTCGAAGACCTCTTCTAGCCGACGGGGGACCCGGCCGTGTGACGGCGAGGTCCCCCCAAACCGGCTCAGGCGCCGGTGTTGCGCCAGCGTTCCCAGAACGCGCTCAGATCCTGACCCGACACCTCGGCGAAGATGCCGCGCAGCTCGTCGGAGGTGATGACCCCGCCCGAGAACTCCGCGACGGCGGTGCGCAGCGCCTCGTCCATCGCGGGCTTGCCGATCGTGGTCTCCAGTTCGGCCAGCATGCAGGCGCCGTCGCCGTAGATGGCGGGCGCGTACTCGTCCTCGATGTGTTCGTTGTAGTAGTCCATCCCGGCGTCGATCCGCATGCCGTCGGAGAACCAGAACGGCGCGGTGGCGCAGTATCCGGGCACTCCGGTGATGGTGTTGGTCATGTACTGGGTGACCGATTCGTCCAGCCACGGGTCGTTGTACTGGTCGTTGCCGACCAGGCCGTAGAACCACTGGTGCCCGGCCTCGTGGACCGCCGGAACCTTGGCGGGCTCGGTGAGGATGAAGCCCGGGTATTCCATGCCGGCGAAGCCTTCCCAGTCGCCGATCACGGTGTCCATTTCGGAGTACGGGTATTCGCCGTAGGCCGCGTCGAAGGTGTCCATTCCCTCCTTCACCCAGCCGGTGACCTCCTCGGCCTTGGCCTTGTCGATGTCGCCCGGGTACCAGGTGCGCAGCTTGGCGCCGGTGGCCGAGACGGTGTCGACCTTCGCGAACGGCCCCGCCGCCCAGGCGAAGTCGCGGACGTTGTTGGCCTTGATGACCGTCGTGGTGTTCTTGCCGTGCTTCACCTCGGCGATGGACCTGCCGGTCGCGGGCACCTTGACCGCGTTCGGGTGGTCAAGGGTCACAAGGAAATCCGACTCCAGCGTGTAGAAGGACTCGCCGAAGGACGTGAACGGCGGCAGCTCGCCGGTGCCGTCGTGGACGGCCAGCACCGGGATGGCGTTGCCGATGAACCGGTAGTCCCCGGCCCGTCCGAAGCGGTAGGTCTCCTCGGGGACGGCGATGTCGACGTCGACGGACACCATGCCGGTTCTCCCCGCCGGAACCGGTCGGGTCAACTCGATCGGCACCGCGGTGCAGTCGACGGTCTCGGCACCCAGTTCGCCGCCGAACCGGGGCTCGATCGACACGGCCCGGTCGTCACAACCGCCGCGACCGTTTCCCCACAGTCTTATCCACAGGGTGTCCATCGTCCGGTCCGACTTGTTGCGGAAGGTGACGGTCTGGGTTCCGCTCCAGTTCGCCCCGGTGGCGTCGCTGTCGAGGGACAACAGGTACTTCGCGTCCTGTGGCGTCACCGGTTCGTCCGGTTCGGCGGCCTGGGCGGGCCCGACGGCCGCCACCGACGCCGCGAGCACCCCCGCCAGCAGCAGGAATCTCTTTTTCATATGGGCTCCAAGATATGTGCCAGGCGGCGGGCGCCGCCTGATCCCAGAGTCGTGTCGCGGGATGGGCTCTGCCATCTTTTCGGTGTCAGCCGAATCGCAGTGTCGCCGCGCCCAACGGCGTCAGGTGATGCCGCACCGCCTTGCCGTCCCGTTGCGTGACAACGAAACCCGCGTCGCGCAACACCCCCAGGTGCTCGGACGCGGACGCGGCGCTGATGCCCAGCGACCGGGCCAGCTCGCCGGTGCCGCCGCCCGAGGCCGCCGCGCGCAGCACCCGGGCCCGGTTGCGGCCCAGCAGCTTCTCCAGTGCCATGTCATCCACACTGGACGAATACGGGTATTTCGGACGTGCCACCGGGTAGACCAGCGTCGGGACGTCCACCCCCTCGTCGGTGAACCCGGGCCGGTTCCAGAACAGCGCCGGGATCAGCCGAAGTCCTTGTCCCCCAAGGTGAACGTCGAGGTCGGTGCCGTAGTCGGCGTCGATCGCGAGGGTCCGGCCGTCGAAGGAGATACCCGGGCCCAAGCCGTCGAGCGCCGTGGCCGCGCCGTCCGACAGCAGCGCCTGTCCGACCCGGACCAGCTCGGCGTCGACACAGGCGCGGATCGCGTCCTTCACCGGCGCCATGCACACCGCCTCGTAGGCCCGGCACGCCGCGACCAGCCCGTCGGGAACGTCGGTGTACTCCTCGATCCCGCAGTACTCGAGCAGTTCCCTAGACGCGTGGCCGTTCTCCATGACGAACTCCAGCAGCGGCCACGCGGCGCGCGGCAGCCTCGGCAGCGTCCGGTTGCGCCAGCGTTCCACGCCGGGGCGTCCGTTCGGGGACCGCAGCGCCTGCACACTGGCACCGATCTCCAGGTGCGGCGCGGTCTTGAAGGACAGCCGCGCCACGTCCTCGGGGCTCAGGTGTATCCGCAGCATGTGGGCAATAATGCCCGGCGCAGGTCACGAATCCGTCAATGCGGGGACTACCGTAGGAGCGACGAGCGACCGTCACATTCGACCGAAAGGACCGAAATCGTGGGAAAACTCCTGGCACTGGTGATCGGCGGGGTTTGTCTGCTCGTGGTGGTGGCGGTGATCGTCGGGATCGTCCTGCTCGTCAGCAAGGCCAAGCGGAAGTGACAGACAGCGAGGTCCCATGGACATGTCAGCTGAAGTAGCCAGCACCCCGCTGTGGATTCCGGTCCTGCTCGGCGGCACGCTGCTGCTGTCGCTGGCGGCCGTCGTCGCAGTCATCCTGCTGAGCGTGCGGGTCAACAAACTGTCCGCTGAGCTGCGCGCCCGGCATCCCGTCCAGCCGATGCGACCGGCCCCGCCGCCACACGGCTACGGCCAACAGCCGCAGTCACCCCAGCCGGGCCAGCAACCGCCGCTCCCGCCCGGGCAGAACCCGCAGCAACCCCCGCCACCGGCCTAAGGTCGACTCGCGCTGGATCAGCTTCGCCGGGAACACCACCCGCTGCGGCTCGACATCGGCCGTGCCGTCCTGGATCCGGCGCAGGATCAGCTCGCCCGCCTTGCGGCCGTGGTCCCGCGAGGCCGTGGCCATCGTGGTCAGCGGCGGCGCCACCAGGGCCGCGGCCTCGGTGTCGTCGAAGCCCATCACGGCCACGTCCTCGGGGATCCGCAGTCCCGCCTCGCGGGCCGCGTACATCGCGCCGATGGCCATCACGTCGCTGACGCAGATGACCGCGTCCGGCGGTTCGGCGAGCTTGCGCAGGTTCGCCAGCGCCTTGGCGCCGCCCTCCAGCGAGGCCGCCGCCCGGATCACCAGGCTGGCCTCGGTGCTCAGCCCCGCCTTGTCGAGCGCGCTGCGGTAGCCCTCCACCCGGCGGGCCCCGGCCGCGAAGTCGTCCTCGGCGGTGATGAACGCGATCCGGCGGTGGCCGCGCTCCAGCATGTGCTGGGCCGCGAGCGAGCCGGATTCGAAGTCGGCGTTGGTGACCACGTCGAAACCGGGCCCGGGGATGTCGGCGCCCAGCATCACCAGCGGCAGTTTCGCGTCCAGGATCGGCTGGATGTCCTCGGTGCGTTTGTCGGCGCCGGAGATGACGAAGCCGTCGACGCGCGACAGCAGCTGCCGCACCGCGTCGCGCTCCACGTCGCGGTCGGCGTCGGTGCTGGTCACGATGCAGTGGTAGCCCTCGGGACGCAGCGCGTCCTCAAGGCCCCGGGCGGCGGCGGTGTAGAAGGGGTGCGAGATGTTGGGGACCACCAGCCCGACGGTGGAGGTGCGCTGGACCCGCATGCTGCGGGCCACCTCGTTGGGGCGGTAGTCCAGCTCCTCGATCACCCGCAGCACCTTCTGCCGGGTCGCCTCGGCGACCGGCCGTCGGGAACTGAGCACGTGCGAGACCGTGGTAACGCTGACCCCGGCCCGTTTGGCCACGTCGGTGATGCCGACCCGTCCACCAGATGCCACTAAATCCGTCACTTCCTCATGGGTTCGCCGCTGCACCCCCACCATAACGGCCGCTTTCGCAAAACGTTGTGCGGCTTCGGCCGAAGTGATCAACCACGGTTGCCATCACAAAACGTTTTGCGTATTCTGGTGCTGCCCCGTCACCGGCCGATCGGCCCGCACACGCTTCTCGGCCGGTGCCGGGTCACGACTTCCCCCGACGTTCGCGAGCCGAAGCGGTAGCCATGGTCACTTTCGCACAACTTCAACAGTCCACCACTCAGTCCCTGCTCAGCGGCGCCGACGCCGCCCGCAAACTGGCCCGCGAACTGGAACAGTTCGGGGCCGAGACCGACCGGCTGCGCCGCGGCCTGTCGGCAGGCTGGTCCGGCGACGACGCCACCGCCGCGGGCACCAAACTCACCGAGCACGTCACCGGCTATCGCAACGCCGCGACCAGCTACGGCAGGATCGACCAGATCGTGTCCACACTGGTCGGCGAGATGAACGCCGCCAAGCAGCAGCTGGAATCCGCCGTGTCGGCGGCCCCGTCCATACCCGGCCGGGTCGACGGCAACGGCACCGTATACGTCAACTGGGAGGCGCTGGGTCCGCAGCCGTCCGCCGCCGCGGTCGCCACCGCCAAACAGAACGCGATGAAGGTCGCGGGCTGGATCCGCGACGCGGTCACGCGCGCCAACACCGCCGACCAGAACGCCGCGGGCCAGTTGTCGGCCGTCACCGGCGGTGCCGTCCCGGCCCCGAGCACCGCCGGTGCCACGGTTCCCGCCGAGGGCACCGATCCGGCGAAGGTCAAGGAGTGGTGGGACGGCCTGTCGCAGCAGCAGCGCGAGGCGCTCATCGCGGCCGACCCCAAGGCGGTCGGTGGCCTGGACGGCGTGCCGATCGCGGTGCGGGACCAGGCGAACCGGCTGGCGCTGACCTCCGAGATGGACAGTGTCGGCGGGCAGCTGTCGGCCGCCCGCGAGGAACTGTCGAAACTCAGCCCCGGCAGCCCGCACGACCTGGCCTCGCGGCAGGAGTACCAGGAGGCCGCCTCCCGGGTACGCGAGCTGGACCAGCGCTGGGACAACCTCAACAGCGTCAAGGACCAACTGGGCCGCACCGACCTGCAGGGCTCCACCGAGAAGCTGCACCTCATCGACTACGACTCCGCCAGCGACGGGAAACTGGTGATGTCGGTCGGCAACCCCGACACCGCCGACAACGTCCTCACCTTCGTGCCCGGCATGACCACCGACGTGGAGGGCATCGGCACCAGCATGGACTACTCGCTGCGGATGCAGGCCGACGCGGCGGCCAACCTGCCCGGATCCAGCACCGCATCGGTGATGTGGCTGGGATACGACGCCCCCGACGGTGTCTTCGGCGCCGCCAACGACAACGCCTACCGGGCTGCGGCGGGCGATCTGACGACGTTCCAGCATGGACTGCGCGCCACCCATGAGGGGCCGGCCTCGCTGAACACCCTGCTGGGCCACAGTTACGGCTCCTCGACCGTCGGCTACGCGGCCAGTCAGGCCGACCTGAGGATCGACAACCTGGTCTTCGTCGCCAGTCCGGGCGCCACCGTCGACAGCGCGGGCGACTTCCAGGGCATCGGCGCCGACCACGTCTTCGCCACCCGGGGTTCGGACGACATCATCCGGCACGTCCCGGAATGGTTCCACGGCAACGATCCCGTGGACGCCGACTTCGGCGGCCGGGTCTTCCCCGGCGGCGACGGCGGCCACTCCGACTACTGGAACCCCGGCAACCCGGCCCGCGAGGGCATCGCCGACATCGTCACCGGGCAGTCCAACCAGCTGCCGATCACGCTGCAGGACCCGTCGGTGCTGCGGCCCGAGTCCGTCCGGCCGTGATGAGGGAGGTCTGCGCGAGCGTTGGGACGCGCGATCAACCGGCCGTGACGGCGCCTCGCCGAAGTCCCGGTCCCCCAGCGGGACATCGGCGAGGCACCCTGCGGCGGCTGTTGTCGAGCGGGGCGCGCCGTGCGGTGACGGCCGGGACGGCTCGTCGATCGCGACGGCTGTTGTCGGGCTTCGCCGCGTGCCTCGCGTTGGCCGCGATCGTCGTGTGTCCGTCGCCCGCCTACGCCAAGGGCTGCGAGGCCGAGTCGCGCGACGACCCGATGCCGCAGACGCCGTGGCCGCTGGAGCGGATGCGGCCGGAACGGATGTGGCCGTTGACCCGTGGCGAGGACATGAAGGTCGCCGTCATCGACTCCGGGGTCGGCGAGCACCCGATCCTCAAGGGACGCGTGAAGGCCGTCGACTACACCGAGGACAAGCTCGGCGCCCGCTGCGACATGGCCTCGCACGGCACGCTGGTCGCCGGGATCATCGCCGGGGCCGACACCTCCGACTCGCCGTTCCACGGCCTGGCGCCGGACGCGTCGATCCTGTCGTACCGGGTCATCGACACCGTGGAGAGCGCCACCAGCCGTGACGCGGTGGTGCCGGTGGTTGACGCGATCCGCGACGCCGTCGACAAGGGAGCCGACGTCATCAACCTGTCGCTGACCTCGGTGCACACCACGGCGTTGCAGGAGGCCATCGAGTACGCGCACAGGAAGGACGTCGTGGTGGTGGCCGCCGCCGGTAACTCCGGTGCCGAGGGCCGCAAGTCCTATCCGGCGGCCTACGACACCGTGATCGCGGTGGCGGGGCTGCGCCCCAACGGCGAGCACGTCGAGTCGTCCAGCATCGGTGACTATGTGGACATCGCCGCGCCGGGCGAGCAGATCGACGGCCCCGCCCCGTCGGGCGGTGGCTACGGCCGTCGCGAGAAGGGCGGCACCAGCTTCGCCGCCCCGTACGTGTCGGCGACGGCCGCGCTGCTGAAGTCCTACTACCCCAAGGACTCCCCGGAGGAGACCGCCGCACGGATGCTGGTCACCGCCGACCATCCGCCGGGCGGACGCAACCAGCTGGTCGGGTACGGCGAACTCAACCCGTACCGCGCCCTGACCACCGTGCTCACCGCCGCCGAGAAGCGCGAGGCCATCACCCCGGACGCGCCGCAGCAGGCCAGCGATCCGGGCGCCGTGACCCGGAAGCGGGCGTTGCTGTTCACCGCCTGCGCCGCCGCCCTGGTGCTGGTCTTCCTGGCCGCGAAGGTGATCGTGCCGCGCGGCCGCAACCGCCGCTGGCGCTGCCCCTAGATCGTCGGCTATCTTAGTCGTATGCCTAAGTTAGGCATACGACTAAAGGAGCGCTCGTGCCGCAAGCCTCACGAGGACGGCGACGGCAGGCCGAACTGGTGGCCGCCGGTGTCGAGATCCTGTCCGAATCCGGCTGGGAGGGCCTCACCCACCGCGCCGTCGCCGCCCGCGCCGAGGCCAACCCCGGCCTGGTGCACTACTACTTCAAGGGATCCGACGGCCTGCGGCTCGCCGTCGCGGCCCAGGCCGCCCGGCAGTCGATCACCGCGCTGTTCGACGAACTCCTGTCGGTCGAACCGGACGCGTTCCCCGCGACACTGAAACGCATGCTGCGCGCGGCACGCGACGACCGGCACGCGGGCCGGGTCACCACCGCCCTGATCAGCGCCAGCTTCGACGATCCCGCCATCGGCGCCCTGGTGCGCGAGGAGTTCGCCGACGGCCGCTCCCGGGTGGAACAGTGGCTCCACACCCGACACCCGTCCTGGTCACCGGCCCGGACGCGCGGGGCCGCCGCCCTGCTCGTCGCCACGATCGACAGCCTGGCACTGCAACTGCTGCTGGACCCCGAACTCCCCCTCGACGACATCGACGCGACCACGCGAACCCTGTGGCGCGCCATGGAAACGGACGGCCCGACATGAACCCACGAGACTGTGCCACCGTCGACTGGCGCCTCCCCGCCACCGGCCTCGACGCGATCTTCGGCGACGGCGCGACCCGGTGGGAGAAGACGCTCCCCACCGTCACCGGCCTGGCCGGTATCGCGGTCCTGGCCGCCTACGCCGCGCTGACCGGGAACCTGGACTGGTCGTGGTGGCAGTACGCGCTGGCGGCGATCCTCGTCTTCGACCTGGTCGGCGGCGTGGTCACCAACGCCCTCAACTCCGCCAAACGCTTCCAGCACGCCGAGCGCGTCGCCGTCCCCCGCCGCGCCGCCAGCCTGGTGCGCAACCACGTCCTGTTCGCCGCGATCCACGTGCAGCCCATCGTCATCGCGGCGCTGTTCCCCGGCGTGGGGCTGTGGTGGGGTGTGCTGTGGTACGCGGTCACACTGGCCGGGGTGATCGTCATTCCCCTTGTGCCGCTTCACCTTCGGCGCCCGGCGGCGATGACGGCCGTGGCGCTGGTGCCGGTGGTGGCCTCGGTGATGCCACATCCGGACGGCTTCGGCTGGCTGCCCGCGATCCTCGTCGCCAAGCTCGTGCTGGGCGCCGTCCGCGAGGAGCCGTACCGCCCCGTCGCGGGCATGGAATCGGGCGGCTCCCGCGAAGGGGAACCGCCCGCCACCAACTGAAGGCTGCTAGGCGAACATCCTGGCGTTGAGACCTTCGGTGCTCACATAGTCCTGTTTGGCCGTACCGACGGTGCGGCCGATCTGGTTGAGCAGCATGTTGAGGTCACTGACCGCGGTGTTCCACTGGGTGCGCTGGGCCTCGTAGGCCTCCTTGTCGCCACCGGCCCACTGCATGCTGTCGAGCTTGGCGCGCAGGCCCTCCAGGATGCTGTCCAGTTCCGAAGCCGAGCTTTGCAGTTTCCCGGAGAAGCCTTCCAGCTCCGCCGGCGAGACCTTGATAACGTCCATTTCTAACCTTCCACTATGGGCGTGAGTCACGCGCTTCCGGACAGGACGCCCATGAGGTTGTTCATGTTGCGGCCCTGCTGTTCTTCGTTGCTGGCGTGGTTGGCCGACGACTTGTCGACCAGGTCGGCGATGTTGTCGAGCACCGTCTGCAGCTTCCCGGCCTTGGTGTCGTAGTCGGCCATCAGCGTCCCGAAGGAGCTGGCCGCCGAACCCGACCAGAAGGCGGAGGACGCCGCGACCTCGCCGCGGATCTTGCTGAGCTGAGCGCGCGCCTGCTCGATGGCGTCGCGCATATCGCTGGAGCCTTTTGACAGCGATGATTGATCGACATGAAGCGGAGAGTTCATATGTCGGCCTTTCTCGTTGAGGCGTGGTGGACAGGGGCACTGGTGTGCCAACAAACTAGCAAATCGTTTTGCAAAACACAAGACCTCCCGGAACGACCGGCCTGAACTGGGCTCAGACCCCGCCGGGCGGCGACCAGGCCGCCTGGATCAGCTGGTTTCCGCTGCGGCGCACCAGGATCCCCCGGCCCGGCGGACGCGGCGCTGGGCGCACATCGCCCAGCAGCAGTCCCTCGTCGCGGTTGCCCGACATCAACAGCCCCGGCGACTGGAGTTCGCGCAGCCGCTGGATCACCGGCTCGAACATCGCCCGGGCCGCGCCGCCCATCCGGCGGGCCACGATCAGGTGCAGACCGATGTCGCGGGCCTGCGCCAACAGGTCCAGCAGTTCGGTGATCGGGTTGTACGAGCCACCCGCGACGATGTCGTAGTCGTCGACGAAGATGTACAGATCCGGTCCCTGCCACCAGTTGCGCGCCCGCAGCTGCTCCGGGGTCACGTCGGGGCCGGGCAGCCGGGTCCGCAGCGCCTCGGCGGCGTCGCGCATGAGCTTGCGGCCCTCGTCGACACCGGCGGCGTACCCGGCCAGGTGCTCGGAACTGAACTCCCCCAACAGGGTCCGGCGGTAGTCCACGGCCAGGAACCGGGCCTGTTCCTTCGGGTAGCGGTCGGCGATCCGTCCGGCCAGCATCCGCAGCAGGTTCGTCTTGCCGCACTCGACGTCGCCGAACACCAGGAAATGCGGTTCGGCGGCGAAGTCGACGTTCACCGGCGCCAGGTGGGATTCGTTGAGGCCGATGGAAACGCCGGGCACGTCGGCCAGCGTCGGCAGTTCGGCCACGTCGACGCGGGCGGGCAGCAACCGCACCGCCGGGGCCGCCTCGCCGTGCCAGGCACCGGCGATCAACGACACCAGCTTGCCGACGCCGTCGGTCAGGTCGGAGACCTCGCTGCTGTCGTCCAGGCGCGGCAACGCGATCAGCATCTGCATCGCGTCGGGCGTGACGCCGCGGCCGGGAGCGCGTTCGGGGACGTTCTTGGCCGCGCGACGGTTGATCTCGGACTCCGAGGGGTCGCCCAGCCGCAGCTCCAGCCGGGTGCCGAACAGGTCGCGCAGCGCGGCACGCAGGTCGGTCCAGCGGTTGGTGGCCACCATCATGTGGACGCCGAAAGCCAAGCCCCGCTGGGCGATGGCCTGCAGGTCGTCCTCGAGCTCCTCGAAGTCGGCGCGGATGGTGGGCCAGCCGTCCACGACCAAAAACGCGTCACCGAACGGGTCGTCGGCGAACTCGCCCGCGGCCTTGCGGCGGCGGTAGGTCTCCATCGAGTCGATGCCCGCCTCGGCGAAGGCGGACTCGCGTTCGTCCAGCAGCGCCGACATCTCGGCGACGGTGCGGCGCACCTCGTCGATGTTCTTGCGGCCGACGACACTGCCCACATGGGGCAGTCCATTGAGGGCACGCAGGGTGCCGCCGCCGAAGTCGAGGCAGTAGAACTGCACCTCGGCCGGGGTGTGGGTCAGGGCGAGCGAGGCGATGACGGACCGCAGCCCGGTGCTCTTGCCCGCCTGGGTGCCGCCGACGATGACGAGGTTGCCGCCCGCGCCGGACAGGTCGACGGTGAGCGAGTCGCGTCGCTGCTCGAACGGTCGATCCACAATGCCCACGGGTACCCGCAGTCCGCCGGACGTCTGCTGACCGGTGGGGCACAGGCCCCGCTTCGGATCGGCCACCAGCGGCGGGAACAGCCGTGACAGCGCGGGCGACTCGTCCAGCGGATCGAGCCAGACCTGGTGCGCGGGCGGGCCCTGGTCGTGCAGCCGGGCGGTGATGACGGCCATCAGCGAATCGCTGATGTCGTCGATGTTCTCGGTCGCCGCGAGGATCGGCTGCGTGGGACCGTCGGGCAGCGGCAGGTGCTCGGAGGTGAACCGCAGCGGCCGGTCCCGCAGGGCGTGACCGGGGCCGCCGTTGCCGTTGCCGTCGCGGTAGGGGCCGGACACGTAGGCGCTGCGGAACCGCAGCATGGTGTCGGTGTCGATCTTCATGTATCCGTGGCCAGGCGAGTTGGGCAGCTCGTAGGCGTCGGGAACACCCAGCACCACCCGGGATTCCATGGCGGAGAACGTCCGCAGCCCGATCCGGTACGACAGGTGCGAGTCGAGACCCCGCAGCCGTCCCTCCTCCAGTCGCTGCGAGGCCAGCAGCAGGTGCACGCCCAGCGAGCGTCCGAGGCGTCCGATCATGACGAACAGGTCGATGAAGTCCGGTTGCGCGCTCAGCAGTTCGGAGAACTCGTCACAGATCACCAGCAGGCTCGGCAACTGCGCCAGGTCCGCCCCCGCGCGGCGGGCCTTCTCGTAGTCCCGTTGCGAGACGAAGTTTCCAGCCGCGCGCAGCAGCTCCTGCCGCCGAGTCAGCTCGCCCCGGATGGCGTCGGCCATCCGGTCGACCAGGTGCAGTTCGTCTTCGAGGTTCGTGATCACCGCGCTGGTGTGCGGCAGCTGGTCCAAAGTGGCGAACGTCGCGCCGCCCTTGAAGTCCACCAGGACGAAGTTCAGCTCGGACGAGGAGTGCGTCACCGCCAGGCCGGTCACGATGGTGCGCAACAGTTCCGACTTGCCCGAACCGGTGGCGCCGATGATCAGCCCGTGCGGGCCCATCCCGCCCTGCGCCGATTCCTTGATGTCCAGCACGATCCGGTCCCCGGCCGGGTCCAGGCCCAACGGGGTGCTCAACCGGTCCGCTGTCGGAGCGCCGGTGCGCCAGGTCTTGCGCGGATCCAGCCGTGCGACATCGCCCAGCCCCAACAGGTCCGGCAACTCCGCCGAGACCGCCAGCGGCTCGCTGGCACTGGTCGCGGTCGCCGGACGGAACCGGGCCAGCCGCCGCGCCACCGCCGCCGCCTCGGGCTCACCGAGCCCGTCCGGCTGCCCCAGCAGCGCGGTCCGGCCGCTGTGCTCCATCGTCAACCGGGCCCCGTCGTTGTCCAAGGGCAGCAGCCACGGCCGCGGATACCGGGGCACGGTGCCCGCGATGTCCAGCACGCTCACCCCCGACAGTCCGGCCCCGGCCAGGTCGTCGTCGGCGTCGACGTGCCCGCCGTCCACCACCACGAGCACGTGCGGGTGGTCGTTGAAGCCCGCGGGCTCGTCGACGTTGCGGTGCCGCTTGCCCAGCTCGTCCTCCAGCAGCTCCTCAAGCTCGGCCAGGCTCGTCGTCAGCAACCGCCGCGCCCCCAAGGCATCGGCCTCCCGGGCGTGCTGGCTGTGCGGCAGCCACTTCACCCAGTCCCATTCGGACGCGGTCTCGGTACCGGCGACCACCGCGATCCTCAGATCGTCCGGCGAATGGAACACCGCGGCCTGGCACAGCATGGCGCGCACCAGATCCCGGTTCGCCGCGGCATCGCCCCGGAACACCAGCCGCCGAAACCGCCTGACCTGCAAGGCCATCGGCAGCGCCTCCACGTTGGAGTAGGCCCGCACGAACCGGCGCAGGGCCAAGGCGCTCAACGGCTCCAGGTCCTCCACCGGTTTGGTCTCCGGCGTCACCAGCGACACCGCCAGCCGCTGCTTGCCCAGCGACATCCGCAGCTCACCGAAGTCGGTGTCACTGAACCGCCGCTCCCACAACCGGGTCGACGCCGCCATCGCCCACAGTGTCCCGGCGGCGGGATGCCGCCACCGCATCGACTCGCGCTGCTGGATCGCGGCCCGGCGCACCTGCCGTCGGGTCTGCGACAGGTAGCGCATGTAGTCGCGGCGCGCGGTGGTCTGGGCGGCTTTCTGGTCACCGCCGGAGGTCAGGAACGACCCGACGAACATGCCCAGCATCGAAACGCCGAACAGTCCGCCGACGACCATCATCAGGACGCCGCCGCCGCGACCGGCGTACATGAACACCATCGCGCCGACCATGGCCAGCATCGGCAACAGCATCAGCATCTGGCCGACGCTGCGCTGACCTGGGGTCGGCAGGTCCGGCGGCGGTTCGAGGACCAGGTCACCAGAGGGCATCGCCGGTCCGGTGCGGCGGGGCGGCCGGGTGAAGACTTTCGTACTCATGCGGGGGCTCCCGTCTCGGGGCAGGCCAGTACATAATATGCAAGACGATTTGTATCGTTGGTATCCAGGGTTTTCCTTCCGTCCCCAGGAGGCTTCCAGCCATGGCCCTCACGAACCAGCTGTGCCGGGTCACCGTCGTGGCCCCCAACACCCGCATGGACATCGCGCTGCCCGACCACGTGCGGCTCTGCGACCTGCAAAGCGATTTGCTGTCCCACGCCGCCGAAGGCCCGGGCGGCGACGACCTGCTCGACGACGGCGCCGACGCCGGCGGCTGGGTCCTGACCCGCCTCGGCGGTGCTCCGCTCGACCCGCAACTCACCCCGCGCCAGCACGACATCGTCGACGGCGAGGAGCTCTACCTGGTCCCGGTCACCGACACCGGCCCGCAGGCGGTCTTCGACGACATCATCGACGCGATGGCCACCGCGAACCAGAAACGGGAACGCAAGTGGCGCACCGGCTCCAGCCGCCGCTTCGGCATCGGCTTCGCCATCGCCGCGATCCTGGGCTCGGCCGTCGCCTGCGTCGCGTCGGGCACCACCGTCGCCATGTGGACGGCCACCGCCCTGTGCGCCACCGCCCTGCTGGCCGCCCTGATCTTCGCCCGCGCCCTGGGCCGGGTCACCGAAGCCGCCGTGATGGGCCTGCTCGCCTGCGGCTACGCCCTGGCCGCCGGCGTACTCGCGTTGGCGCCCTTGGCAACCATCGCCGACGTCTCAGCGCCGCGCCTCATGGTCGGTGGCGCCGCCGTCGCGGTCATAGCGGTCGCGTCCGGCATCGGCGTCCCCACCGCCGCCCCGATCTTCAGCGCCACCGCCATCTGCGGCACCGCCCTGGCGGGCGCGGCGGCCCTGTGCGCCTTCGTCGACGCCGCCCCCGCCCAGGCCGGTTCGGTCGCGGCGGCCGTCGTCCTGGGCCTCATCCCCGCCATGCCCATGCTCGCCTTCCGGGTGGCCCGCCTCCCCATGCCGACGATCCCCCGCTCCCCGCAACAACTGCGGGCCGACACCAACATCGTCGACAGCCAGATGGCCCTGCGCCGCAGCGAACGCGCCGACGAACACCTCAGCGGTCTGCTCACGGCCACCGCCATCATCTCCGGCACCGCCACGGTCTACCTGGCGCTGCACGGCACCCTCGCCGCGATCCTGCTCGCGTCCCTGCTGACGGTGCTGGCGTTC
This sequence comes from Stackebrandtia nassauensis DSM 44728, assembly GCF_000024545.1. Lineage (GTDB taxonomy): Bacteria > Actinomycetota > Actinomycetes > Mycobacteriales > Micromonosporaceae > Stackebrandtia > Stackebrandtia nassauensis. Next base: position 411,767 of record NC_013947.1, on the reverse strand, counting down.
ATGCGGGCCCGCATCTTCCCCACCGTCCGCCAGCGCCTCCCCTTCCTGCTCGCCGCCACGGCGGGCCTGGCCGGACTCGCCCTCTCCGCCTGGGTCCACTGGCCCCCCGAGTACCGCTTCGTCCTCCTGGTCGCGGGCCTCGTCGCCACCGCCGCCATAGCCCTCGGCTATGTCCTGGGAGTCGCCGGAAAACCCATCGCCCCCACCTGGGGTCGCCTGGTCGACATCCTCGAAGTGATCCTGTTCGTCGCCGTCGTCCCGCTCACCCTGTGGGTATGGGACGCCTACTGGTGGGTGCGCACCGTCAACGGCTGACCCGATTGACATCCGCCCCGCGATTCGGCGAGCATGACCCACATGCCTAACTGGACGATCAAACCGGAACCCATCGGCGCCCCGGACGTCGACGACGTCATGGAGCAGTACTTCGACGAGATGGGACGCCGGGTCCTCGGACGCGAGGCGACGGAAACCGAAAAACGCGCGGCCCTCACGGCCGACCCCAACGACAAGCTCGCCCCACCGCGCGGCCTCTTCCTCGTCGCCCGCGACCCCGACGGCGAGTTCCTCGGCTGCGCGGGCGTGCGCCTACTACCGGCCGACCCGCGAACCGCCGAACTCAAGCGCATGTTCGTCCACCCCGCCGGACGCGGAGCCGGGCTGGGCCGTGGCCTGCTGCTTGCCGTCGAGGACGCCGCTCGAACACTGGGCGCCAAGCGGATCGTGTGCGAGACCAACACCAAACTCACCGAAGCCCGAACCCTGTACACGAGAAACGGATACGCCGAGACGGAGCCGTACGAGGGCCACGGCAAAGCCGATCACTGGTTCGCCAAGGACCTCGATCGTCCTTAGCGCACAAAAAGAGGAACGGGTGCGACCCGTTCCTTCCCACTCTTAATTTATAACCCACTGACCTGGGAATAGGGCACACCGGGGTACCCATCGCGATTTCCTCATGCTTCACACTCACTGGCCTACACCAGAACCCACGAAGAATGGGAGTCTCACATGCGTACGACCGAGCACGCGGTGGTGATCGCCGGTGGCGGCCCGACCGGAATGATGCTGGCCGCCGAACTCACGCTGGCCAACGTCGACGTCGTCGTCGTGGAACGCCGCGAGAACCAGACCGTCGTCGGCGCGCGAGCGGGCGGGCTGCACTCGCGCACCCTCGAAGTCCTCGACCAGCGCGGCGTCGCCGACCGGTTCGTCGAGGCGGGCCAGGTGGGTCAGATGACCGGCTTCGCCATGACCCACTTCGACATCAGCGACTTCCCCACGAGGTTCAACTACGGGCTCGGCCTCTGGCAGAGCCGCACCGAAGAACTCCTGGCCGCCTGGCTCGACGAGTTGGAGGTTCCCATCCTGCGCGGTCTCGAGGTGACCGGCTTCGCCCAAGACGACACCGGCGTCGACGTCCACCTGTCCGACGACCGCACCCTGCGAGCCGCCTACCTGGTCGGCTGCGACGGCGGCCGCAGCCTGATCCGCAAGACAGCGGGCATCGAGTTCGCCGGGTGGGACGCGACGATGAGCCACCTGATCGGCATCATCGAACTCGCCGAAGAACCCGAATGGGGCGTCCGCCGCGACGCCGACGGCATGCACGGCATCGGACGGCTCGAATACGAGATCCGCGACGGCGAAGTCGTCTACTCCGACGAGGGCCCGATCCGGGTCATGATCACCGAGAAACAAGTCGGCTCCGGCGAACCCACCCTCGAGGAACTCAGCGAAGCGATGACCGCGGTCTTCGGCACCGACTACGGCGTCCACAGTCCCACATCCCTGTCGCGCTTCAGCGACACGAGCCGCCAAGCCGAGTCCTATCGCGACCGACGCGTCCTGCTGGCGGGCGACGCGGCCCACATCCACTACCCGGCCGGTGGCCAGGGCCTCAACCTCGGCGTGCAGGACGCGGTGAACCTGGGCTGGAAACTGGCCCAGGTCGTCAACGGCACCTCACCCGAAGCCCTCCTCGACACCTACCAAGCCGAACGCCACCCGGTCGGCGCCCAGGTCCTGCGCAACACGATGGCCCAGACCGCCCTGATGCGCCCCGACCCCCGCTCCCAAGCGGCCCGCGACATCGTCGCCGAACTCCTCGGCATGGAAGAAGCCCGCAAGACCATCGCCGCCATGATGTGCGGCCTCGACATCCACTACGACCTCGGCGAAGGCCACCCGCTCCTGGGCCGCCGCATGCCCGACCTGGAAGTGACCACTTCCGACGGCCCCACCCGGCTATTCACCTTGCTCCACAATGCCCGTCCCATCCTCCTCAACCTCACCGACACCGAGCTGACACCGTGGTCAGACCGCGTCCAACTCGTCAACGCCGAATACGACGGCCCCTGGGAACTCCCCGCCCTGGGCGAAGTCCCCGCTCCCGCCGCCGTCCTGATCCGCCCCGACGGCCACGTCGCCTGGACCGGCACCCCCACCGACCCCAGCCTCCCCGAAGCCCTCACCCACTGGTTCGGCCCGCCCGCCGCGTAACACCGCTCCCGGGCCCGGTTCCCTTGCGGGGCCCGGGTTCTCGAGTTCACGGCCGGGTCGCCGCGGTGTGCCAACCGCCCGCGGCGGCGGCGGTGGCCTCGACGAACTGGGTGAAGGTGCGGGGTGGACGGCCGAGGGCGCGTTGAACGCCGTCGGACAGGTACTCGTCCACACCTTCCCGCAGCGGTTCGATGACGTCGGCGAATGCCTTGGCGTCCACCGAGGACAACCCCTGCCCGACGAGTTCGTCGACGTAGTCCGCGACCGACAGCGGCACGTAGCGGATGTCGCGGCCGGTGACTCCGGCGATCGTCGCGACGGCCTCGGCCAGTGTCACCGCGTGTGGACCGGACAGCTCGTAGACCTGGCCAGCGTGCCGGTCATCGGTCAGTGCGGCGGTCACGACCGCGGCGATGTCCTCGGCGTCGATGAAACTCGCGGCGCCGTCGCCCCCGGGCAGCCGCAGCTCACCGGCGCGGACGGCCTCGGCGAAGAAGCCCTCGCTGAAGTTCTGCGCGAACCAGCCGGGCCTGCTGATCGTCCAGTTGACGCCGCTTTCCCGGACCGCCGCCTCGCTGTCGAGCAGACCGTCCAGGACGCCGCCGCTGTCGGTGGCGTAGTCAGGATTGTCGATGCCTCGGCCCGAGGCCAGCACGATCCGACGTACTCCGTGGCCCACCGCCCGCTCCACGAAGCCCCGGACGAGCCTCGTGCCGTCCAGCTGGACGATGTAGACGGCCTGCGTGCCCGCCAGGGCGGGATCCCAGGTGCCGGTGTCGTTCCAGTCGAAGTGGTGTTCGCCGTCGCGGGACGCTGCCCGGACCGGCAGTCCTTTGGCCCGCAACTGGGAGACGACGCGGCGGCCGGACTTCCCGGTCGCTCCGGTGACGAGGATCGGTTGTTGTGTCATGGGCCCAGTCAAACCCGCACCCGCGAGACGGCCAATGGCTGAAGAGCGCGTTTCGATGTTCGTGCGTCTACGCTTGCGGCGTGGACGCGGTGTCGGAGTTGCTGGCGGGGGTGCGGGCGCGTGGTGCCGTGTTCCGGCGGACGATCATGCGACCACCGTGGGCGCTGCGGGTGGCGGCTCGGACCCCGGTCACGTTGGCGACGATGCTGCACAGTCACGCGTGGATAGTCCCGGACGGCCATGAGCCGGTGCGCATCGCGACCGGTGACATCGCGGTGGTGCGCGGCGAGATCCCGTACGTGGTGGCCGACGATCCCGCGACCGAGCCCGAGCTGGTGGTGACCGACGCCGACTACTGCCCAGGGTCCGGCGGGCTCGAACCACTGCGGCGCACCTGCGGTGACCCGAACGAGGCGGGCGCGGTGCTGGTCAGCGGCGCGTTCGAGCGGCAGGGTGAGCTCAGTGAGCGGCTGTTGCGGGCGCTGCCACCCGTGCTGGTGGTCCCGGCGGCCGACAGTCCGGTGGAGTTGTTGGCCACCGAGGTGGCCCGACAGCGGCCGGGACAGCAGCTGGTGCTGGATCGACTGCTGGACCTGCTGCTGGTGTCCGCGTTGCGGACCTGGTTCGACAGTCCCGAAACCGACGCCCCCGCCTGGTGCCGAGCGCTGGACGATCGGGTGGTGGGCGCGGCGTTGCGGCTTCTCCACGAGACACCGGCGAGTCCGTGGACGGTGTCGAAACTGGCGGCCGAGGTGGGAGTGTCGCGGGCGGCGTTGGCACGGCGGTTCACGGCTCTGGTGGGCGAGCCGCCGATGGGCTACCTCACCGGCTGGCGGATCGCGCTGGCCGCGGACCTGCTTCGCCAGACCGATCTCACAGTGGACACGATCGCCCGGCAAGTGGGTTACTCCAACGCCTTCGCGTTGAGCGTGGCGTTCAAACGGGTGCGGGGACTGCGTCCGGGCGAACACCGCGACCAGGCGAAAACCACCCCGGCGCTGACGCCCACGCCCTAAACCTCAAGGGTGAGGGGGTCGTGCCGGGGCAGGACGAGCAGGTCATCCGCCCGAACGAGGGCGCGACCCGGCCCGCGCCGTTAGCGTCGGGGCATGGCGAATCTGGTGGAGGAAGTGGCCCTGCTCGCGTATCGGGACGACAACGGGCGTAACACCGCCCCGTATCTGCAGTGGAGCCTGGCCGGGGCCGCGCTGTTGGAGCTGTCGTTGCGGGGGCGCGTCGGGGTGGACGATTCGGGGCGGGTCGGTGTTGTGGATGAGACGCCGGTGGGCCACGTCGCGTTGGACGAGGTGCTGACGAGGGTGGCGGGCTCGAATATCGGGCACATCGTCTCGTCGTGGGTGCAGATACTGTCCGGGACGGACATTCGGACGCCGGTGCTGGAAGGCTTGGTGGACCAGCGGATCCTGACCCACGATCGGGACCGGTTGCTGGGATTCATTCCGGTCAACCGGTATCACCCCGCTGAGGCCAGTGTGGAGGATGAGATTCGGGCGCGGCTGGAGCGGGCGCTGGCTCACAGCGCGGGAGTTGACGTTCGGACCGCCGCGTTGGCCGGGGTCATCGCCGCGACGTTCATGGAGAAGGCGGCGATGCCGCAGCACAAGTTCGGTGAGGTGAACAAGACCTTCAAGGAGCTGGGGCGCGCCCCTGAGATCAAGCCGATCGTGGAGGGGGTCGAGTTGGCCGTCAACATCTTCCGGTCCGGCTCCGGGTCGGCTTCGGTGGTGGTTACCTCTTGACGCCGTGGCAGGCGATGACCGACGGGTGCTGTCCCGGGATCTTGGCCAGGTCCTCGCTCTTTCCCGTCTTGGGATCGACTGACACGTATTGGTTGTAGTCGCCGTCGCCGCGTTTGTCGACGCGGGCGCCGATGGTGCCGTCGGGGAGGGCGAACGGGGCCGTCGCGTCCTCGGCCAGTAGTTCCGGTTCCTTGTTGTCGGACAGGTTGAGCCGGTACAGGTGCGCGTCGTCCCCCTTGACGAGACTGACGACGACCGATTCGCCGTCGGGCTGCCAGGCCACGGTGATGGCCTGTTCGCCGAGCATCTGCGCCATTCCGGACTTCTTGCCCTCCGGTTCCGCCCAGCGCACCGCGTTGGCGCCGTTCGGGATCCAGGCGAGCTTCTCGCCGTCGGCGGACCACACTGGATTGGAGGCCGCGTCTTCGGCGATCTCGCGTTCGTCGGTTCCGTCCGGGTTGGACACCATGATCGTGTTCCTGTCAGTGTCGCGGTAGGCGAGACGTTTGCCGTTCGGGGACCACACCGGGGTCGAGATGCCCTCGCCGAAGATCTTCAGGCCCGAGCCGTCGGTGTTCATGATGAGCTTCTTGTTGACGTACTTGCCGCCGTCGCCGTGGAAGCCCTCGAAGAGCACCTTGCGGCCGTCGGGCGACAGGCTCGGGTCCTGGGCCTGGATGTCCTTGTCCTTGTTGAGCGGCTTGTGTTCACCGTCGACCAACCAGTAGACGCCCTTGACCGCCGTGTCCTCCTGTTTGGTGTAGGCGATGGCCCAGTGGCCGCGGTCATTCACGTCGCACGACTCGTCGACGGTGGCGGCCTGGTCGGTGCACGAGCCCAGGGTGGCCGTGGCCAGCAGCAGCGCCACACCTGCCGTCGAACGTGCGATTCGGATTACGTTCGGGGAGCGGGAACGCATATGGCACAGGGTATCGATATTGCCGCGCCGCTGGCCGAAACGCGGCGAGTCGGCGGGGAATTCATTCAGAACCGAGTCAGCGGGGCGTGTGGAACGTAGGTTGGCGGGAACGGGACGAACCGCGCTTAACGGACACGGGGGTGCCATGCGGATCACCTATATGTTGCTGAACGCGTACGCGATGGGCGGGACGGTGCGGACGGTGTTCAACCAGGCCAACGCGCTGGCGGCGCGGGGGCACGAGGTCGGCGTCGTCAGTGTGATGCGGCATCGCAGGACGACGCAGTTTCGGCTCGACCCGGCGGTGACGTTGACGCCGTTGGTGGACAAGAAGCTCGGGGTTCTGAGGCCGGGGCGGTCGCCGCTGGAGCGGATCGGGTGGTTGCGGGCTTCGCCGACGCGGCCGGGCATGGAGGTTCCCCAGCAGGAGGCGCGCAAGCGGGTGTTCACGCGGGTGGTGGAGAAGGCGGTGATCCGGGCGCTCAAGGGCTGTACGGCGGACGTGCTCGTGACGACCCGTCCGGCGTTGAACCTGCTCGCGGCCCGTTACGCGCCCGACGGGGTGGTGCGGGTCGGGCAGGTGCACCAACGGATCAAGCCCGGCCACACCGGGCTGCTCGACGCGATCGCCGCCGACTATCCGCGGCTGGACGCGGTGGTGACGTTGACGCGGGGGGATCGGGCCGAGTACGCGCGGATGTTGGACCATCGGGTGCGGGTCGCGCGGATTCCCAGCCCGGTGGCGACGCTGCACGCCGAGGCGGCCGATCCGGCCAGCAAGGTGGTGGTCGCGGCCGGACGACTAGTGCGCGCCAAGGGTTTCGACCTGCTGATCCCCGCGTTCGCGCACGTGGTCGCGAAGGATCCGGAGTGGCGGCTGCGGATCTTCGGAGGCGGACCGATGCAGGCCAAATTGGCCGCGCTGATCGAGGCCAACGGATTGGAGGACAACGTGGTCCTCATGGGACGGACCGGGGACCTGGGCGGGGAGCTGGCGAAGGCGTCGTTCTGCGCGTTGGGGTCCCGGTCGGAGGGGCTGCCGATGGTGGTTCTGGAGGCGTTCACGCACGGGCTGCCGGTCGTCAGTTGCGCCTATCCGGGGGCCGAGGAGCTCGTGTCCGATGGCCGTGACGGGATTCTGGTGCCGCCGGAGGACGTCGAGGAGCTCGGCACCGCGATGGCGTGGCTGGCCACCGATGTCGAGGCCCGGGCGACGATGGGTGAGCGCGCGCTGCGCAAGGCGCGCGACTACGGTCCCGATGCCGTTGCCGCCCAGTGGGAGCAGCTGTTCACCGAGCTTCGCGGAGCGGGCGTCAGTCGCCGATGACCGGCGGCGGGGCCTGTTCGTCGAGTTGCCACGGATCGTCCTGCGGGCCGCGCCAGTCCTCACGGTCGGGGGCCTGGGCGTCGGCCTCACCGGCGGGCGCGGCGGGTTCCGGTTCGGCGACGAAGGGCGAGGTGTCGTCGGGTTTCACCACGCACCTCCGCTCAACGCCGAGGCGTAGCTGGCCGGACCCTGAGTTCCGTTGCAGCGCAGCAGCTTCAGACGGTTCTTGCGGGTCAGTTTCGTCAGCTCGCGGCCGAGTTCCTCGACATTGGACGCCTCGTCGACGAGCCGGACCAGGCACCGGAACATCAGCCGTTTGTCGCCGGGGCGGGAGCTGGCCGGACGCAGCGCCAGCGAGATGGCGTGGGTGCCCTTGTCGAGTTCGGACAGTTTCGTCCACAGTCGTTCGACCTCGGTGGCGGCGGAGCGGCGGCCGCGCAGCCAGTAGGTCGTCTGGGCCATGCCGCCGTTGCGCCAGGTCTTCCAGCTCTCGGTGGGCTCGCCGGAGTCGGGTCGGTGCAGGTCGAGCGAGAACCGCAGCGCGGCGGCCAACTGGGTCTGCGACAGCGCCCGCATGTCGATGCCCGCGTCCTGGGCTCCCTTGAGGAGTCGGCTCACCGCTCCCCCGAGCGCCCGGTGCACGCCCAGTGCCCCACCGCCCCGGTCGGCGGCCACCGCGTGGGCGCCGGGGACGTCGAGGCGCACCGCGAACCAGTTGTCGCGGCCGACCTCCGCTCCCGAGCGGGTGACCAGCTGTACCGAGGTCACCGGGGTGTCGGCGGCGTTGAGCAGGCCGGTGACGGCGGCGAAGACCTCCGACGGCGGGGCCTCACCCTCCAGTTTCACCGCCGCGAACCAGCCGGTCCCGTCGAAGGCGACCCCGATCTCGGTACCGCGTTCGGCGATGGTGGCCAGCCGGGGTCGCGGACCCGGTTCGCCGCCGGAGCGTCGGTCGCGTCGGTCGGCGCGAACCCGGGAACGCCAGCGCAGCCAGTGCCCCAGCCAGCCGAACCACGACCTGCCGTGGGTGCGGCCCAGGCCCAACAGCGCGACGGCCGCGGCCACGCCGCCCAGCCACGGCAGCGGGACGCCGGGGACGAACAGCAGCGCCGCCAGTACGACCTCGACCCCGATGACCTGGGCAATCCCCAGGCCCGCGACGCGGGTCCGGGTTCGTCGGGCGGCCGTGACGGGCTCGGGCTTGGCCCCCGCGTCGGTCGCCGGTTTGGCTGGGCTTGTCATGACGGGCTCCTTGCGCTCGCGAAGGTGTTGCTCCCTCCAGCATGCCAAAACGTTTTGGGTTTAGAATTTCCGAACCCCCACCCAAGGAGCCGGTTCCGATGCGCACCCGACGCGAACAGGTCGCCGCGCACCGCTTCATCGTGCGGCGCGTCATCTCCGCGATGCTCAACGGCGAGCCCGAGACCCTGGATCTGCCGATGCGCCGGATGGCGATCTCGGCGATGGTCGGCGTCGCGATCGCCTCGCTGGTCTTCGCCGGATTCTGGGTGGTCGGCCTGATCTGGCCCGGCGGCGCCCAGTCCTGGCAGAAGGACGGCGCCGTCATCGTCGAAGAGGAGACCGGCGCCCGGTTCGTCTACTGGGACGGCCAGCTGCACCCGGTGCTCAACTACGCGTCGGCGCTGCTCATCACCTCCAGCGGCGACCGCACCGTCCACACCGTGCTGCAGGATTCGCTGGCCGACACCCCGCGCGGCGCCACCCTCGGCATCCCCGACGCCCCCGACACGCTGCCCGAGCCGGAGCTGTTCACCGCCTCGCCCTGGCAGACCTGCTCGGCGCCCAACCCCAGCGATCCCACCAGCATCGAGTCGCACGTCATCATCGGCGACACCCCCGACGGCGGCGACGCGCTGTCGTCCGACGGCCTGCTGCTCAAACACGACGGCGACATCTTCCTCGTCGTCAAGGACACCAAGTACCTGGTGCCCAGCGAGAAGTCGCTGCCCGCGCTGGGCGCCGACCCCGACCAGGTCGTCAAGGTGGACCCGGTGTTCCTCAACGCGCTGGAGACCGGCCCCAACCTGAAGCTCAAGATCCCCGGCGAGGGTGACGACGGCATCGAACTGGACGGCGAGACCTACCCGATCGGCACCGTGTTCACCAACAACGACCGCCACTACGTACTGCTGAAGGACGGCCTGGCCGCCATCGGCGAACTGGCCGCCGAGCTGATCGGCACCGAACCGGTGGCGCTGTCCAGCGCGGCGGTCGGCGAGAACCGCACCGACGAGAAGCTCGAGCCGGAGGGGTTCCCGTCCCGCCGACCCGACGTCATGGGAATCCCCGACGCCCGCCAGACCGCGGTGTGCGCGGACTGGACCAAGGGCAAGACCACCGTGACGGTGTACTCGTCGGTGCCGAAACTGGTGGGCGACAACGTCAAGGCGGCCCCCAAGGGCATCGAGGACGTCAGCACCGCCGACCATGTCCGGCTGCCCGGCGGCTACGGCTCGCTGGTGCGGGCCCAGTCCAGCGAGGGCGCGTCGGGCGGCACGGTCTTCCTGGTCACCGACCAGGGCTGGAAGTTCGGTCTGAGCTCCGAGGCGCTGACCGCGTTCGGCTACAAGAAACTCAAACCGACGCCGATGCCGTCCGCGCTGGTGGCGTTGCTGCCGACCGGGCCCGAGCTGAGCCAGTCCGCGGCGCTGCGGGCGATCCGATGACACCCCCACTAGCCAGGGTGCGGAATTTCTGATTCAATGAGCAAAACGATTTGCAACTTGGAGGAACGATGCCGCCCCCACCACCCACCGACGGCCGTTTCGAGGTCGACGTGGACGCCATCGAGGATTTCCAGCCCACGTTCAACCGTCTGGACTCCCGAGTCAGTACCGCCTCCGGCAAGGTCTCCCCGGCCAGCGCCGAGGGACTGGGCACCTTCACCGACGCGATGACGGTCATCCGTGATCACGACCGGTTGCGGGCCACCTATCTGACCAGGCTGGAGATGCTGCGGGCCGCGGTCGCGATCGCGAACACCAAGACCACTCGCCTGATCGCGAACTACCGCGGCACCGAGTCCACCGAAACCTCGAACATGACGGCGCTGCTGGGCCCGTTGGCCAACGTCATCCAGCAGATCGCGCGAAAGGACTGACGACATGCCTTCCTTTGAGCAGCTGGAGATGTACTTCTCCCAGATAGACGCCGCGTCCCCGGCCGCCAGCGCCCAGGCCAACTGGATCGCCGGAGCCGCCGAGGCCCGGCAGCTGGCGGCCGAGCTGCGCAAGAACGTCGACGAGCTGTTGCAGTACTGGTCCGGCCCCGCGGCCACCGAGTACAACGGCGCGATGAACGCCATCATCGAGTTCGCCGACGGTCTCGCCGACGACATGACCGACATGAGCACCGGACTGGCCTCGATGGCCAGTACGGCCGCTTCGATTCAGCCGCAAGGGCTCGCGATCATCAACGCGGCCCGGTCCAACCCGTACAGCCGCGCGGCGGCGATCGCGCCGCTGACGGCGCTGCTGACCGCGCTGGGCCAGGCGTACCAGTCCAACAAGGGCCAGTACTGGCGTGAGCCGAAGGAGGCGCCGCAGAAGCTGCCCAAGCCGGGCGGCGAGGGTGACTCCACCCCGACGCAGACCGACGTTCCGCCGGACGTGCGACCGGCCCCGATCCTGGGCGACCTGGAGGACATCGGGCAGTTCCTGCAGCTGGCCAGCTCCACCTACGAGGCCTTCAAAGAGGACGACTTCCCCTCCGGCGTGACCGGTGAGTTCCCCGTGAATCCGGGTCCGGGATACCCCGGTGGCGGCGGTGGTGACGGTGGCGGTTCGTATCCGGGACCGGGCGGCGGCCCGCTGCCGGGTCCGGACCACCCGGACTACCAGCCGCTTCCGGAACCGGACACCGAGCTCACCGAATCCCCCGTGAGCCTGGCCGGGGCCACCCCGACCGGTCTGGCCGGCGGCACCCCAGCCGTCTCCCTGGGGGCCGGTGGCGGATCGGCGATGGGCGCCCCCGGTGGCGCGATGCCGATGGCCATGGGCATGGGAGCGGCCGGAGCCGCGGGCAGCGCCGCCCGTCCGGCCGCTTCCGCCCGGGGCGCCGGTGGCGCTGGCGGGGGCCTGTTCGCCCCGCCGATGGGCGCCGCCCGCCGCAACGACTCCGACGAGGCACCCGAGGGCGTCCGCACCTGGCTGACCGAGGACGAACTGGCCTGGGACGCCGAACCGGCGCCCACCGGCGTCGTCGGGCACCCGCGCGCCGCCGGTTAGGCAGCGCAGATGTCGCACCACCTGGGAACCTGGACCAGCACGGCCAGTTCGGGCACAATACTGGCGGACTCATCGCCGGTTTATGGACCGGCGAGCCATCCTCGTGATTGGTCCAGGTTCCTTGGTGCGACGGAGTGGTGCATGTCTGACGGTCACGGCGTCGGCAACCGCGTCCTCATGCTGGGCGGGCAGCCGCTGCACCAGATGCTGCGGCTGCGGGCCCCGGAGTTGGCGCGGCAGCTGACCGAGATCATCGCCGCCCATGTCACCACCTACAACAACCTCCCGGACGAGGAGTTGCAGCGCGACATTGTCTCGCTGGTGGAACTGAACCTGAACCTGGTGGCCAACACCTTCGAGCACCACAGTCCGCCCAAGCCCGAGGAGATGGAGCTGCTGTGGGCGGCGGCGGGACGCGGAGCGCAGGACCTGACGCCGTTGGAGGACATCATGACGGCGTACCACCTGGGCGGCAGGCAGGCCACCGTCGCGCTGTTCGCCGACGCCGCGCCCGAGGACTACGGCGACATCGTCGAGGCGTACAGCCTGCTGCTGAAGTACAACCAAGTCGTATCCACTGTGGTGTGCGAGGGCTACATGGTGGCCCGGGAATCCATGCGCAGTCAGGAACAGGACGCCCGGCACGCGGTGGTCTCGGCGCTGTTGAACGGCGAGCGGCCCATGAACGCCGGAGCGCTGGCCGGGGTGCGGCTGGCCTCGCGCTACCTGGTCTTCACCGCCGCCATCGGCAAGCATCCCGACGAGGCCGACGACAAGCCGTTCGCGGTCTACGCCGGCCGCAGCAAGCTGGACCGGATCCGCACGGTGCTGGACGGCTTCGCGTCCGAACCGGCGCTGACGGTCCTGGATCCGGCGGGCGGCCTGATCCTCGCCCCCGCATCGGATTCCATGATGGACTGGAAGGGTGCCCGGGAGCTCGTGGCCGTCGTCGGCCAGGCCGCCGGTGCCCCGGTGTGGATCGCGGGCCAGCTGGCCACCATCGAGGAGGTGCCCGCCGCCGCCCGGCTCACCCAGGAGGTCCTGGACGTGGTGCGGCTGTTCGGCCGTCCGCCGGGCCTGTACCAGCTGTCCGACGTGCTGCTGGAATACCAGCTGACCCGGCCCTCACACGCGATGGAGGAGCTGGCGAGCCTGCTGGATCCGCTGGCGGAGCACCCGGACCTGCAACGCACGCTCGAGGTGTACGTCGAGAACGGCCTCGACCGGCGGCAGGCCGCCGCGCTGCTGCACGTCCATCCCAACACCGTCGACTACCGGCTGCGGCGCGTGGTGGCCCTGACCGGCCTCGACCCCGTCGATCCGGTTCAGCTGCAACGCATCGGCGCCGCGCTGGCGGCTCGCCGCAAGCGCGTGGCCAAGCCCGACACGGCGGACTGACGTCGTGAGCCAGGAGCTCTCAATGCCGGAACGGGCCGGTCACCTCGAAGGTCACGCCGTCGCGGCTGTCGCCGTGCGTGCCGCGCTGGGACGAGAAGTACAGCCGGCTGCCGTCCGGGGAGAACGCCACCCCGGTGATCTCGGAGTCGCGGTGCCCCTCGACGCGGACCACCGCGGTGGTCTCGCCCGCGGCGACCAGATCGATCTCCAGCCAGTCGCCGAGGTCGGTGACGAGGATGTCGCCGCCGAGGTCCTCGTCCGGACCGGACCACCGATACAGGGTTTCTTGTGCGGCGTCATAAACCCAGGTGCCGTCGGCCGTGACGAACCGGCAAACGCCTTCCGCGTAATGGCAGGCGCCGCCGCCCTCGAAACGCACGGCCGTGTCGGTCTGGTACCTGGTCGGGACGTCGAGGAAGCCGGGCGCCGGGTCCGGCACCGATCGCCATTCGACGCTGGCACCGTTGGCGCACAACACTTCCAGCAGTCCGTGCGACAGGTCGCCCCAGGTCCACGGCGTGAACCGGTAGAGGCAACCGTCGGGTTCGGACTCGGTCAGGTAGACGACCCGACGGTCGGCGTCGACGGCGAGGTGCCCGTGTTTGAAGCGCCCCATGGCTTCCCGGGCCACCGCGGTGCGGTCGCCGTGCGGGTCGGCCTCGTGGACGCGTCCGAGGAAGATGTCCTCACAGGACAGCCAACTGTCCCATGGGGTCACCACTCCGGTGTGGTTGAGACTGGTTCCGGCCAGGATGCGGTAGGCGTCCTTGACCTCGCCATCGGGTCCGAACCGGATCGCCGAGGCCCCGCCAGCAAGCGGGACGTCGGAGTTGGAGACGTAGATCCAGCCGTCGCCGTCGGCGAAGCAGGCGCCGCCGTCGGGGGCCGGATGCCAGCTGGTGCCCCCGATCGGCTGCCCGGATCGGGCGACGACGCGGCAGCTGAAACCTTGGGGCACTTCGATGTCGTGGGCGAGAACTCCCGTGCCGGACGGGTGAATACTCATGTTCTTTTCTCCGGGGGGAAGCAGTGGAGCGTTGTTTTCCATCTTGGGTATTCGAAGCCCGACTGTAAATTGGCTTGGTTCCAAACCTGTTCGGGCTTTCCTGTGACGCGTCACAAACCGGCCGGGAAACGACTCGCTGACGACGAGAAACCGCCCGACGGAAGATCCGTCGGGCGGTTCACGCGTTATGTGAATTATTCCGCGTAAGGAGCCTTGGCGGCCTCGGCGGCCGTCATGAGCGCTCCCTCGTTCTCCTTCCACAGGGTGCTGTCGACGCACTCGTAGACCGGCAGGAATCCGCCGCAGTCGCCGGAGTCGGCGCCCATCTCGAAGGTGAAGCTGGCGACGCCGAGCTGGCCGTAGGTGAAGTCGTCGGTGGTACCGGAGGTGCTGTACCCGACGGTGTCACCGTTGGTGCCGACCTTGTAGCCGTTGGACTCGGACATCTTCTCCCCCAGCGCCCGCAGCTGGGCGTCGTTGGGGGACTGGTCCTCGGTGAAGCCCCACGGGATGATGATGTACTGCCCGTAGCTGTGCAGGGTGATCATCGTGTCGCGGGCGTCGTTCGGCGCCGGCGAGGACGGGTCGTCCTCACGCTGGTCGGGGTGGATGTTCTGGAACCACTCCTCCAGTCCGGCGGTCTCCGGCTCGGACTTCGCGGCCGTTCCCTGGTAGGTCTCGGCGCACGGGTCGTCGGAGTCGTCGCCCCACTTGAACGAGGAGTTGCGGTTCAGGTCGACGCCCTTGCTCTCGCCGCAGTCACCGGCGGAGTCGTTGGCGTTCTTGCGTTGCAGGATCGGGTTGTCGCCCCCGGAAGCCACGATGTCCACGCCGTCCGGGTTGGCGATCGGGACGACCCACACCTCGGTGGAGTCCAGCAGCTTGGTGACCGCGTCGTCCTGGCCGTAGCCGGTGGTCAGCTTGTCGATGAACTTCCACGCCACCTCGCCGGTGGCGATCTCGCGGGCGTGCATCTGCGCGATCATCGAGAACCGGGGCTTCTTGGAGTCCGGCTTCTGCTCACAGTCGCCGTCGGCGATCTTGGTGATGCAGATGGCCTTGATGTCGTGGCCGCCCTCGCCCTTGGTCTTGAGCCAGGAGTCGCCGATGTCGTAGACCTTGGCCAGGTCCGAGTGCTCGGACGCGACCTTGTCGAGGTGCTCCTCGTGCGCGGTCACGGTGTGGTAGCCGCCGTAGTAGGTGTCGGCGGTGTCCTTGTAGTCCTTGTCGACCGGCTTGACGATCGTGTCGAGGAACTTGGGCTTCATGCCCTTGTCGCGGAGCTTGTCGGCGACCTTCTCGTCGCCGATGACGATGGCCGAGCCGTCGTCCTCGTAGTCGACGAGGTCGAAGCCGTCGTCCTCCAGTGACGTAGCCTGCTTGCCGGTCAGGCCAGGCACCTTCCACGCGACTTGCTCGCCGGGGTTGCGGTCGGAACCAGGATCGGCGTTGGCCGATCCGACGATCAGCCCGGTACCGGCCGCGACGACCGCGGCGGCGCTGAGCAAGCTGATCAGCTTGCGTCTTGTTTTCATGGGGTGTCCTCACTATTGGGGGTCAGCCGCGAGCAGGCGGTAACCCGCCCGCGGCTGCGCGATCGAGAATACTGAATATCTACAAAGATGAAAAGCCCGGAGCCCGGCCGATCGCGTCGTCTATGGCCACGAAGTCGTCATAGCCTTCGACGAGTTTCGGCGAGCCCCAGGTCTGCTGGGCCAGGCCGCGCAGCGGCAGCCGGATGCCCTCGGTGATCTGGTCCTCGGTCTGGGCGTCGGGGTGGTCGCACCACACGTGGATCTTGGAGCCCAGGTTCCGCTTCGGATCGTCGATGGTGAGCGTCTTCTCGAACAGGTCCGGGTTCCAGTCCTCGTACAGCCAGCGCCGGTCGATGTCGGTGCCGCCCAGCACGTAGTACGTCGGGGTCCAGCTGGCGTTCATGACCGTGTGGCCACGGTCCAGCAGCTTCTGCGGATCGATGCCGTGGGTGGACCAGTAGTCGACGACGATGTTCGCCTCGGGCGCTATCGTGCCGTCGCCCTCCTTGATCCCGTCGTTCCACATGCGAGTGGTCTTGCCGCCGTCACGGACGATCTCGTTGGCCCAGTTGATGAAGCCGTAGTACGCGTCCTTGCCGACGGCGTCGGGACCGTAGTGCTCCTTGGCGTAGGCCTCCAGCTGCGGGTACTTCCCGTAGTCGCCGACGTATTCATCGGCGCCGATGTGCCAGTACGGTCCCGGGAACAGCGGCAGGTACTCCTTGATCAGGTCCTCCACCAGCGTGTACGCGTCCGGATTGGACAGATCCAGGAAGTACGGGTCCTTGTTGCCGGACTGGTCTTCCAGCTGCAACTCCGGGTGCTGGGCGAGCATCGCGTTGACGTGACCGGGCACGTCGATCTCGGGCACCAGCGTCACGTGGTACTTCGCGGCCAGGTCGACCAGCTCGCGGATCTCGGCCTTCGTGTAGTGGTCCTCGGAGGTCACCTCGGGGTGGGTCTCGCTCTCCAGCCGGAACCCGAAGGTGTCGGACAGGTGCAGGTGGAAGTAGTTGAGTTTGGCGTAGGACAGGTCCTTGATGTGCTTCTTGAGCCACTCGACGGACATGTACTTGCGGCCGACGTCGACCATCAGGCCGCGTTCGGGTTTCTTCGGGACGTCGGTGGCGGTACCGGCCGGGATCTGCTTGTCCTGCTTCACCAGTTGCAACAGCGTCCGGGTGCCGTAGAAGGCGCCCGCGTCGGCGTTGGCGGTGATGGCGAAGGTGTCGCCGACGTCGAGGCTGTAACCCTCGGCGCCCAGCGGTTCGCCGCCACCCAGCGCCAGCGACACGTCGCCGGTCTCGGGCTCACCGGTGACGACCTCGGGTTCGGTGCCGGTCAGCGCCGCCAGGTCGGCGGCGGCGGTCTGGGCTTCGTCGGTCAGTTCGTCGGCGTGGTCGGGGTCGACGACCAGACGGCTGGACTCGGAGTAGGTGTAGGTGCCGGACGCCGCCGTCCATTCGCCGAGTGCGGGGATCGTCGAAGGGGTGGCGGCTTTGGCGTGGGACGGATCGGCCACGGCACTGCCGGGAATGAACAGTGCCGTGGCCAATATGACGCAGGCGGTGGGGATGCGAAGAAGACGCACGGATCGCGGCCTTTCGATGTGGCGCACGGTGGGGGAACGTGTGCGCTTTGCCGGGAACCGCAATCTATTACAAACGAATTCGAATATCCAGAGTCACGAAACCGACCTTGACAAACACCCCCCGGGGCATCAGGGTGAACGGCAAGTTATCCATAACGATCCAAACCGGACCAGTCCCCGACCAGCCCAAACGGAGACGATGCAATGAATGCCAATGTTCCGACCCTGACGACTTTTCTCGTCTATTTGCTGATGATGATCGCCATCGGCGTGTGGGTTTACCGGCGTACCCACAATCTTGGTGATTACGTCCTCGGCGGTCGCTCCCTGCGGCCCTCGGTCGCGGCCATGTCCGCCGGGGCCAGCGACATGTCGGGTTATCTCTTCCTCGGCGTTCCCGGCGCGGTCTACGCCCAGGGCGTCGGCGCCACCTGGATCGCCATCGGCTTGATTCTCGGCACCTATTTCAACTGGCTCTTCATCGCCGAGCGGCTGCGCACCTACACCGAGCGCGCCAAGAACTCGCTGAGCCTGTCGTCCTATTTCGAGAACCGCTTCGAGGATCGGACGCAGCTGCTGCGCATTATCTCGGCTCTGGTGATCGTCGTGTTCTTCACCGTCTACGTCTCCAGCGGGCTCGTCGCCTCGGCGCAGTTGTTCCACAGCGTCTTCGGCATCTCGCTGGTCACGGCCGCCACGATCGGCTTCATCGTCGTGGCCGTCTACACGTCCATCGGCGGGTTCCTCGCCGACAGCTTCACCGACTTCATCCAGGGCACCATGATGTTCCTGGCGCTGCTGGTGCTGCCCATGATCGGACTGTGGGCGATCGGCGGCTTCGCCGAGGTCGGATCCGCGGTCAGCGAGAAGTCCCCGGACCTGTGGAACATGGGTGACGTCGTCGCCTACGAGAACGGCGCGTGGGGAGCGGGCGACGCGCTCGGCTTCGTCGCGATCGTGTCCGGCCTGTCGTGGGGTCTGGGCTACTTCGGCATGCCGCACATCCTGGCCCGGTTCATGGGCATCCGGTCCGCCAAGGACGTTCCGGTGGCCCGCCGCATCGGCACCGGCTGGGTGATCCTGTCGCTGGCCGGGGCCTGCGCGGTCGGCCTGCTGGGGATCGGGCTCATCGACAAACCGCTCGACAACCCCGAAGACGTCTTCTTCGCACTGGCCAACCAGCTGACGAACCCGTGGATCGCGGGCCTGCTGCAGGCGGCGCTGCTGGCGGCCGTCATGTCCACGGTCGACAGCCAGTTGATCATCGTCTCCACCGCCCTCACCGAGGACTTCTACCGCAAGGTCAACAAGCGGGCCTCCGACAAGCAGCTGCTGTGGGTCGGCCGCGGCGGTGTCGTCCTGGTGGGCATCGTCGCCTTTGTGCTGGCGCTCATCGCCCTGGGCAGCAAGAACCCCGCCGACTCCTCGATCCTGCTGATCGTGGCCCACGCCTGGGCGGGCTTCGGCGCCGCCTTCGGCCCGGTGATCCTGCTGTCGCTGTTCTGGCCCCGGATGACCTGGGTCGGGGCCTTGGCCGGAATGGTCGTGGGCGCCGTGGTGGCGCTGTCCTGGCCGACACTGGACGAGAAGTTCTTCGGCACCGGACTGTACGAACTGGTCCCGGGCTTCGCGCTGGCGCTGCTGGCCGCCTGGGGCTTCGGCCACCTCGGCCGTCGTCCGGAGCGGGAATGGAAGGGCAAGTACGAGGACTACCTCCCCGACGAACCCGAAGCCGCCAAACCGTAGCAATGACGAAGGGGGCGGAGCACCACATCGGTGCTCCGCCCCTTTTGCTTGTGCCTCAGTCCTTGTCGCAGAAGTACATGTCGCGCCAGGTCTTCGACTTGGCGGCCATGCCGGAGCCGAAGTTGGACTCCACTTCGGCCTTCTCCTCGGCGTTGGGGATCGCGTTGTCACAGTCGGTGCCCGCCGAGGCGCCCGACATCAGGCTGGAGCAGGGTCCGGGCTTGACGTCCGGCAGCCCCAGGATGTGGCCGATCTCGTGCGCGGAGATCCGGGTGGTGTTGTGGCCCTCGTCGACGGCCTGACGGCCGAACTCGATGGTGCCCTTGCCGAGCTCGGGCACCGAGGCCTGCGGCCAGCCGTCGGTCGCGATGACCTCGAAGTCGGCGGTCTGACCGTCGGCCACCGGTTCGAGCGTCACGTTCTCGACGTTGTCGTTCCAGACCTTGGCGCCGTCGTGGACGTCCTGGACGAACTCCTCGGCCTGACTGGTGTCGTAGGTGAGGGTGACGGCCTTGGTCTCGGAGGCCGTGTCCGCGACGGGCTGGGCGGTCGCCAGTGCCGGGGAGGCGATCGCCAGCAGGGCGCCGACGCCGAACGCGGCGAGCACCCCTCGTCGGAGGAGACGTGATCTTTCAGTCATGAGAGATCCTTTCACGGGACACACATTCATCGATGCATGTCGTTACATAACTCGATTGACACTAAAGGTCCCTACATACCGAGTCAACATTCCGCAATGGACCAGGCCTGATGTCCGTGCCGGCACCGCAGGTCGAGGCATCGGCACATCGATATCACTGAGTTACCGCCGTCGCAGCGCACCCCGCTCACATCCACCATTCGGGACGATTACCGTTCGGCCCAAGGAGGTCTCGTCCATGAGCATCGAATTCCTGCTGACAACCCTCGTCGTCGTCGCCACCCCCGGCACCGGCGTCGTCTACACCCTGGCCGCCGGACTGTCCCGCGGCGCCAAGGCCAGCCTCATCGCCGCCGTCGGCTGCACGCTGGGCATCGTCCCCCACATGATCGCCGCCGTCACCGGCCTGGCCGCGCTGCTGCACGCCAGCGCCACCGCGTTCGAGATCATCAAGTACGCGGGCGTGGCCTACCTGCTGTACATGGCCTGGGCGACCATCAGGGACAAGGGAGCCCTCACCGTCGAGGCCGACACCGCCCCGCAGTCGACACTGCGGGTCATCGGCTCGGGCGTCCTGGTCAACATCCTCAACCCCAAGCTGACGATCTTCTTCTTCGCGTTCCTGCCCCAGTTCGTCCCCGCCGGGGCACCCAACGCGCTGCCGCGGATGCTGGGTCTGTCGGCCGTGTTCATGCTCGCGACCCTCGCGGTGTTCGCCCTCTATGGAGTGTTCGCCGCAGCCGTACGCGAACACGTCATCTCACGGGTTCGCGTCATGACCTGGCTGCGGCGCACCTTCGCGGCGTCCTTCGTGGTGCTCGCGGGACGGCTGGCCCTGACCGAACGCTAGCGGTGCTTGCGGAACAGCGTGTTGACTCCCACGCCGATCAGGACGTAGGCCAGCACGGCGATGCCGTAGTTGAGCAGCGCCGACAGCTCCGGGGTCTCCAGGGTGAACATGTTGCGGAACGGCCAGGCGAAGAAGTCCGCCACGGCGGTGACGAGTTCGACGATCGCGTTGCCCTGGTTGGCTCCCAGCAGCACGAAGGCGAGGCTGAGCACGATGAACGCGACGATGCCGCCGACGACGAAGTTCACGATTCGCACGCCGACCGGCCGGTAGTAGGGAGAGGTTCGGGCATCAGTCATGGGTCAAAGCCTTTCGGGGACGTTAAACGGCCTCCATTAAACCTTGTACATACCCGCATGCGCGACAGTTGATGCGCCGGTTCACACCCGGTACCCCCTCGATCGCACTGCGCAACCGTATTGGACAGCTCGATCCAAAACCTGGTAGCCTCGCCGGCATGGCACGCCCGAGGCAGTTCGACGAAGACCGCGCGATCGACATCGCGATGCGCGTGTTCTGGGCCAAGGGCTACGCCGCCACGTCCACCGACGACCTGTGCGAGGCCACCGGCCTCAAGCGCTCCAGCCTCTACAACACCTTCACCAGCAAGCACCGCCTGTTCACCCTGGCGCTCACCCGCTACATGGATACCAAGACCACCGCGCTGCTGGAAACCCTCGACGCCGACACCCCGATCCGCGAGCGCCTGCGCACCGTGCTTCGCACCGCGGTCGACGACGAACTGACCGGCTCCGACGGCTGTCTGGTCGTCAACAGCATCATGGAACTGGCCCGCACCGACCGCGACGTCGCCCGTCTCCTGTCCGCCGACGCCGACCGCCGCACCGCGGCCCTACGCACCGTGATCCACGCCGGCCAGCGCACCGGCGAACTCGACCCCGACCGCGACCCGCTCGCCCTGGCGAACTTCGTCACCGCCACCGTCGGCGGCCTCCGCGTCTCCGCCCGCTCCGGAGCCACCCCACAGACCCTCGAATCCATCATGGAGACCGCCATCTCGGCTCTGTGACGGCTTTTTCGCACCCAAGTTCTGTACTGTCCTATCCAAAACGGAGACCCACCCATGCCTGTCGCCATCTACCTCCTGGGCGCCGCCATCTTCGCCCAGGGCACCAGCGAACTCATCCTGTCCGGCCTGCTCACCGACATCGCCTCGGACCTCAACATCACCATCCCGCAAGCGGGCCTGCTCACGTCCGGCTTCGCCGTCGGCATGGCGATCGGCGCCCCCATCCTCGCCGTCCTCACGCTGCGCTGGGATCGCCGCAAAACCCTCCTGGCCCTGCTCGCCGCCTTCACCGCGGCCCACATCCTCGGCGCCCTGGCCCCCACCTACGAACTCCTGCTGCTCACCCGCTTCGCCGGAGCCTTCGCCTACGCGGGCTTCTGGGCCGTCGCCTCGGTCACCGCGATCACCATGGCCGGCCCCCAAGCCCGGGGCAAAGCGATGTCCATAGTCGCCGGTGGCCTCACCATCGCCACCGTCGTCGGCGTCCCCGCCGGAACCGTCATCGGCCAGCATTTCGGCTGGCGCGCCGCCTTCTGGACGGTCGCCGCCCTCACCGCCCTGTCGGCCCTGGGCGTCGCCAAAACCGTCCCCTCCCAAAAATCCACCCCCGAAGACCGCCCCCGCCTCCGCACCGAACTGCGCACCTTCGCAGGCGGCCGCATCTGGATCGCCTACGTCGCCACCGCCATGTCCTCGGGCGCCGTCATGGCCACCTTCACCTACCTGGGCGCCCTCCTGACCGGCGTCACCGACATCCCCACCACCTGGGTCCCCGCCGTCCTGGTCCTGTTCGGACTGGGCTCCCTGCTCGGCATCACCCTGGGGGGCAGGTTCGCCGACGCCCACCCCTTCGCCACCCTCTACACCGGCTTCGGCGGTGTCATCGCCGCCGCAGTCCTCCTGTTCACAGGCGCCACCAACCCCACGCTCACCCTCATCGCCTCCTTCCTCCTCGCGGTCTCCGGCTTCGCCACCAACCCGGCCGTCAACGTCCTCGTCTTCTCCCTAGCCAACAACGCCCCCACCCTCGCGGGAGCCACCAACATCACCGCGTTCAACGTCGGCATCACACTCGCCCCATGGGCCTCAGGCCTCCTCATCGGCGCCCACCTGGGCCTCCCCACCATCACCTGGATCTCGGCCACCCTCGCCACCATCGGCCTCACCGCCACGCTCACCTCCCAATCCCTCCACCATCGCTATGATCGACCCGCGAAGGACACGGTGACAGCGCATGAGACCCAAACCGACGGCACTGGCGACAAGCCTCGCCTGCCTGCTGGCATTTAGCGGCTGCACAACCGAATCCGACGCCACCAAAACCGAAGACATCACCAAACGCTGGAAGAAACACTTCACCGCCGCCGACCAACCCGACAGCTGGCAGCTCTACGGCCGCGACACCGAAAAAGTCACCCTCACCGACAACTACCTCAACATCGAGGGCGACATCTACAACTGCGAGGACACCCGCGTCTACTGGCAGATGGGCCGCGACTGGGCCAAGAACGTCGACGACAACGTCTCCACCTTCGTCACGGTCTACGACGACGACAAACTAGCGGGCGACACAACCACCACCGGCGAGTTCGACTGCCACCTGTAAACCCTCAACCGCCATAAACAGTGCGGCCCACACCGCCGTGATACGAACAGGCTCCTGAACGGCCGCCCGACATGCTGACCATGCCGTCGTCGCACGCGACCATGTAGCCCTTGCCCTCGTCGAAGTAGTCGATGCACTCGAAGTAGAAACAGATATCACCTGGCGGATCGTGCACGACTCCGCCCGTGCCGCAGTAGTTGTATCCGTATGGGTTCTGGGGCGCGCCACACAGATCGGGCTTGGGAGGCGGCGACGGCGATTCGGATTTGCTCGGCTTGGGCGACGGCTTCTCGCTGCTGGTCGACGGCTCGGGCGAGGGCGACTTCGACGAGGCGGATGGAGAGGATGCGGTTGGCGATTCCGATGCACTCGCGCTGGTGCTTGCGCCCACATGACTGACGTTCGTCCCGTCCGAATCTGCCAAGACTCCAACGAAACCGCACATGGCGAACAAGAAAATGAGAGCGCCCACGGTCCCGCCCACTACGGCACCGAACTGTTCACCCGGTGAGAGCGAGTTATACCACTTCTTCATCGGAATTCTCCTCCAAGGCGACAATCGTCGCAGGTAGGGACTGTGATGAAGTTCGACGAAAGCGGCAACAAAGAAGGGCGAAGTGGCTCTACCACTTCACCCTCGATATGTCGGTACTTTGGCGCGCTCGGAGGCATTCGAACCCCCAACCTTCTGATCCGTAGTCCTGTGCCGGGCTCGTAAGCTGGTATTTCTCTTAATCTATCATCGACGTTTCGGCATGTCACGAGCATCTGGGCATGTTTCGTTATACCCCGTGCATGCCCAAAGCCATGCCCAATAAATCCACAGTGTCTAAATACTATGGGCACTCGAACCTGAACCTGAAAGTTTGCCAGAATGCTCTGAGTTCCTCAGGTTCTCGCCACACGGCAAGTCACAAGTTCGTTCTTCCTCAAACTTAGCCTCGCCTCCTTCTGTGCCCAACTAATTCCCGCCACCTATGGCCCACATCGTCCGGTTTAGATTGAGGTACCCCATCCTGGTTGCCGTTGGTCGGCCGGTTGGGGGATAATGCGATTGTGGGTGGGGTAGATACGGTTCGTGGTATCAGCTACCAGCACGCCCACGCAGTTCTGACTGCACTAGACGTGTTCGGCGACGAAACCCTCAGTGGCATCCGTGTTGAGGGGACGGAAGACGTCATGGACATAGAGGTTCATTGCGTCGACGCCACCGTGGTTCTAGCTAAACAGATCAAAACTCGTGGGCCAGAACGCACTTGGGGAAGGGGTGAGCTGCTTCAGATCGTAAAGCGGTGGATCAAACTGCCGCTCGCGAAGGGTGCATCCTTTGAGATCGTCACTGCTGGCCGTCTGGGGCCAAGTGCAGAAGCGCTCCGAGACGCACTTAGCGAAGCAGCTGAAGGTGAATGGGCTCAGATCGCAAAGTTGGTCGGAATTTCCGCCTCCGATCCAATATACCCCGTATTGGCCCGGGTAGCAATTAGGCAAGAACTATACGGTGTCGAACCGATCCTTGCGGAGGCAGAGCGGCAAGTGCGATCCATGTTGCCGGGAAGCCGCTGCGATACCGACCTGTCCGACCTCGCGGGTCAGACTATTGACCGTCTCTTTCGAGTCTTGTCGACGAAAGCCAGCTATTCCGCCCCGGAGGAACGTTTTGTCGGACGAGATGAAATCGCGGACATTCTCGGCGGGCTGGACAGAATTCATGTAGAGGACCGCTGGCCAGGCACGTTGCAAAACGAGTACTTGCACTTGGCACGCGATCTGCCTGACGGTTCGGTTACCGCACCGCGACTTTTGCCAACTCGAGCACAACATGCGACCTTGCCTTGGAATGACCAAACCCTGGGTCTTGAACAGCTCAGGAGCTGTCAAGGCCCGGTTATCCTAACAGGACGCCCGGGTTCGGGTAAGTCTACAGCTGCCGCCGTACTGCAAAAGTCGGCAGCGGTAGAGGGAAGTGTAGTACTCGTGGCTCATGCTGAGGCTTATCTAGGCAACCGTCTCGACGCCTTGGTCGCCGACGCGTTGTCTGCAATTCTCCGGCGAGACATTCCCAGCGCCACTGGAAAACAGCTACTTCATGATGCCAATGTTGTGCTATTTATCGATGGTGTATCTGAAGTTCCTCACACCATACGCAATGACCTTCGAGAGGAGCTTCGAGGCCATGTAGCGAGAGGTAATGGGGCGCGAATTATACTGGCGGGAAGAGACATTGCTGCAGTTACTTCAGTTCTACCGGTAAATGCGCTACCCACGCGCTTTACAATTGCTCCCATCGGTCATAGCGAACGTTTCCAGCTAGCTCAGAGACTAGTCCCGCAAGGGCAATCCGATGGAGACCGTGACACAAGTGCGAGAACTTTGATCGGTATGGTAGAAAGATCATTGGGAGATGCTGCCGAGAATCCAATGCTTTTTGTGATGGGGGCACAGCTCATTAATGATGGTATACCGTTCGAGGACCGGCCGAGCATGTACGCAGCCGCGATTGAGCGTATGGCAGAACGAGGACTAACCTCAGATATGGCCAGCACTGTCGCGGTGCTGGGGGTAGTATTCTCCCGGCTTCTGGACGAAGGTCGCAGGTACGCGGCTCCACTTGAATGGAGCCGCTTGGTATCTGAAGCTTGCACTCTAGTTGCGGACGCCGGTATTGACGTAAGCCCATTGACTGTCAGAGAGGCAGCCGATCGCTGCGGTCTTCTCACGACAATCGGCTACACCCAACTTCGAGCGCCACTGCACGACTCATTTGCTGATTATCTTGCTGGGTGGGCAAGCGCAAAAATGCTGACATCGATCCCCGATCTGATAGCTGACGATGACTACCAGCGGGTTATCTTTGCTGCCGAAATTGGAGGAGTAGACACACAGCTGGCCACTGCCGTTACTCGAAGCCTTCCATTCTGCGCAGCTCGCATCGCACAGTATGATCGACGCCCGGTTGATCACTCTTCCCCAGGCCAAGCAACAGAACATCTCAAGATGCTTCTGCCAGAGGAAAGAGTTTTCGGAATCAACATGTGGAATGACGGTATCCGAACCATCGCCTATTTGACTGACGGACCCAGTGGCTGGGTTGAGCATCACGTGGGACAGCAAATGCTACATGAAGCGCCTTCTGTTGTCTGTACCTCTGATGAGGGACCACTTGCAGTTGCAGTCAGGCTCTGGAGGGTCCTACTCAAGGAGGCGCTCCGTCAATCTCCAGGACCTGCTTTGCCACGCTTGGACTCGATCGAATCTGCATGCGCGGCGCTACAAAACTACGCCGTCGCTGAATCCGAAGCTTTGTCCACTCTAATTGATCAGGTTGCACCGGCTAGGACAAGAGACCCCCTTATGAAGGCCATCGGCCCGTTTGGGCTGGAAGCAATCGTGCGGCCTCGTCCAAATGAAGGCTTTCTAGATGAATGGCCTATTGAGTTCGCTCAAGCCTCGCATATTTCTGTGCGTGCCAATGAGGGATCTTTGTCTGCAGAACTTGAGGCATATCGAGAAAGCAGCGTTGAATCCGTCATGCGAAAGTCGCCTCAAGAGTCTGCTTCAGATCGAATAAATGATGCAATAAATACGCTAGTCGGAAATAAGTGGCTATGAGGTAATTTCGGCACAACTATCGCTGGTCACATGTCAAGGAGGCAAGGTGGACGCAACTGTAGAACTTTGGCGATCAGTACGAGAACAGGCTCAAGTTTGGGCAGAGATACCGATAGTTGCGGAGGTAAGTTCTGCGCTGCCAAAGAATGCGCCTTTGGCAGATAAGCAGCTTGGCCAGAAAACCGTGGCGGCCTTGCTACAGGAACTTGTAGCTGGTTATAGCGATGCCATGCGTAACCCATTGCTACTTGCAAGCATTGTCCCTCTCCTGTACGAAGATCACAAGAAGCACTCATCGAGTAAAGTTTCGGAGCAAACGCTTGGGGTGTGGTTGACTAAGATGACGTTTCTGGAGCGGGCACATCGAGTAACGGTCGCTTGGTTTCGCGCACATCTGGCTGGGTATCCGTTTATTCTGGCACCTCAACTCGCCAAAGGGTCACCATTCACAACGCTCGAATTTACCAACCAACTCATATGGTCTCCTGAAGAGAGAAAATTGGGGCTGCAATTTATGTCCTGTCCCCCGAAGGTCCCGAGTATAGTAAAGGCGCAGAAGATCGCAAAGCAAATAGATGAATCTGCTCGTGCCGTGTGCAGGGCCCTTCAGGAGACGAAAGAATGGAATACTTTCACATCTACGAATGATGCCCTAACCGATATAGACAAAACAAATTTGAAGGAATCACGAAACGAGCTCTCTCGCGTGCTATCGTCTGGCGAGGTAGATTCAAATACAACCAAATTGGCAATTGACAGAAGTAGATATCGAGCTGATTCAACTCGGCGTGCAGTTGCTAGACTGAGCGGGGGAGCGCGCAACTACGCTGAAGCGTTCATCCAGGCCAATGACCTTATTAACCTTTGCACCGACGAAGTGTTCGCTCAGCTTGTAATGTACGGCGAACCGGAAATGGTGGCAGCTAGCTGTATAGACTTCAGAGGCGGCGGCTCCAAGCGAATTGATTTCGAAGTACACGATTACCCAGTTTTTGACATTATTCCTGGAAATATAGTAAGAGTGGATGATCCCCTAGTCGATGATGCCATCCGCGTCCTGCGAACCAACATTTCATTCGGTAATGTTGATGGGATTTCTGCAATAGTTGGCGGTTCTGTCTTGACCGGCACAAGCCACGCATGGCGAAGTACATGATTTTTGTTTGGCTTTAACTACCGAACGACCATAATCATGTTTCTCTGCCGGGGATTTAATCTAGTCGATTTTGGCCACTTTATTGCGTGGATCTTTCTTATTCACCTGCTGGTGAATCAATCCACTCAATACAATCAGGATGCTCACTGGTGTCGATGTAGCGTTTGACGGTTTCCACAGCCCAGTTTGGTGACACGCGCATGTGGTTGACGGGGATGTCTTCCAAGCCGGTGCGGGTTTCGAAGGTGTGAGTGTGGTGGATCGTGGTCTGGCCGTCGGGGTGGTGGACGGCGTGGAACTCGGGGATGGCGCGGCCGGGTTCTGCGGCGATGTTCCCGTGCGACCGCAGGTAAGCGTTGGCGCCGTCGGTGGCGATCTCCAGGTGCGGTTGTATCCCGTCGTCGGTTTCGGGGCCGATGGTGACCATGCAGCGGTGACCGTCTTGGCCGACGGTGTTCTTCAGCGATGCGAACAAAGCCTCGACGGCAGCATCGTCGTCCAGGGTCATCCAATAGTCCGGCCCCATCATCGCCGCATACGCGTTCACTGCTGCTCCTCGTTGATATATGGCTTCACGTCGCGAAGAGGCCGATCGAAGTACGGACGGCCAATGTAGGTTGCTGAACCTGCGGGCCAGTGGATTGTCAGACTAGAACCCTCTTCAAGGAAGTACGGCAACAACAGCTGGCATTGCGGGCAGGGACCATCCGGATGGTTGATCGTGATCTCTTCGTGCACTTGGTCAACTGGCTCGGACTTGGTTCGGGTGCGGCGCATGGTCATGGCGAACTTGAGTTCCAGATGGGCCAGCCACCGCGGCTCGGTGTCTTCGGCGGTGCCGGACCAGATGTTGTGATGCCAGAAGTCTTTGACGTGTTCCCAGTCCCGGTCGTTGGCTCCGGAGGTGAGTTCCCGGTCGGGGTGCTTGTGCCACCGGCCTCGGGTCCGCTGGCCGGAGTTGGGTTTCATCGCAGGAAGTGTCCCCAGCAGCCCTTCGCAAGGCTTCAGCCCAAGACGCTCACCAATCGCCTTGAGATCTGAGGAAGCGGTCGGTTTCTTCGGGCTGGTCTTCTCAGGCTCCGGTTCGGGTGCGCGTCCGTCAGCGCCGATGCTGGCAAGATACGCGATGACGTGCTCCTGGGCGGCGTTTTCGGCCTCGGCCATCCGATCCAGCCCGGCCACAGCAGCCGCAAGAGCGTCGAGCGAGTTACGGAGCTGATAGCTGGCCGATCCTCTGGCTATCCCCTCCATACGGCCGGTCGCCTCTTCAAGCGTTGCTCGGGCTTGGTTCGTTAATGTTCGGCCCTCTGCCAGGGTCGACAGTGCGGCCCGAACCGCCGCGATGAGTTCTGCAACGCTTCCCACAACCCCTCCTGTGGCTGCCTACCTAGAGCAATGACCGCGATCAACTGAGGATTCCGATCCGGAAGGCTTCAGCCACCGCGTGGGCGCGGTCGCGGGCACCGAGTTTGCGGTACATGCGACGCGCATGGGTTTTGACGGTGTCCTCGGTGATGAACAGTTCCCGGCCGATCTCGGCGTTGGACTTGCCGCCCGCGATGCCCAACAGCACCTGGGTTTCGCGTTCGGACAACCCGCGTCGCAGGCTGGCGGGGATGGAGACGGTTTTGGGGACGTCGAGGTCGATGCCCAACGCCACCACGGCGTTGACGAGCATGCGCCCGTCAATGGACAGCGGTTCCAAGCGTCGGCTGGCTCGGGCTTCGCGCACGATGTGAACCGCCGAGCGCGCGATGACTTCCCAGGCGACCACCGGATTACGCAGATCAGGTGTGGCGAATGTAGACATTGTCGTCTCCTTGGATGGAGTGGGACAGGGCGTGCTTGCGGTAGACCTCGAAGGCGAGGCGGTAGAAGTAGCAGCCCTCGGGTCCGGGACGTTCCAACTTGCCGTGGTAGTTGCGGCAACCGGTGCAATACCCTTCGGTGTCCACTTTGCTGTGACACTTCATGGTGTAGTTGGCATTCCGCGCCAGGGTTTCCGAGTCGGTGAAGCTCATGACTGCCTCATCTCGGCGATGAGGATCAAAAGGTCCCGACCGTCCAGCCTGTCTTGGAACAGGCGAGTACCGCCGTCGATGTCGTCACGCCAGTAGTGACCATGTGCCACGTGGTACGTCAGTGATTGGCCGTCGAGAGTGAACGTCCCGTACGTCCCCCACGTCTTCGGGTTCTCCGAGATCATGACGAACCTCCTGCTAGAGATACGGCTAAGGCACCGAACGCTACGGTTTAGGAGAGGCTTGGAACACTGACTGCTAGTACGGGTTCGATTGCGTCAAATACGCTGGTAGATGGTCCGGTCGGAGGTGACAACGTGAAGCAGGAACCGCGGGCGTATGGAGGCATTAGCGGGTTCATGCTGAAGGTCGCGCGCCAATCCATCCCCGTGAGTCAAGAAGCCTTTGCCGAGACGCTGGCCGTTGACCCAACAACAGTCCAAAGCTGGGAATCCGGTCGCCGACCACTTGGCGCAGCGACCATGACGCAGGTGCGACGACTCGGCAGACAATTGCTGCGCCTGGGCGTTGATTCCGAACTGGTGGCCATGATCCCGGTGGCTATCGAGGCAGATCTGATCATTACCGCGATCGCTACCCCCGTGCCCGACGGTGAACTGGGTCAACACCCGCTCGCCGGGTGCGTGATGGACTTGCGGATCTCGGAACTCTTGACTTGGGCGCTAACTGGAGTTCCTCCGCGCATCGCTTCTCGCATTCCTCCAGTGCGGCGGCGCGGCCCCGCCCCGACTCGGCCAGAACTCGGGTGGATTGACCGTAAGCAGTTGAACGCCAACCTGCTTCAACTCAGTGATAGGGGTGAGCAAGACGGTTCAACGTTGCTGCTGCGCAGCCAAGCATGTTTTCTCACGGGACTTGCACGCCTAGATACACCAGCAAAACTGTCCACCGCCGCCTCCCGGTACCTCGTCGGCGGCGAATCATGGTCACCGTCGTGGCTGGACGCCCGATCCCATGTCGTTTCCTGTGCTTATCGAGGCGACCCGGAACCGTTGCGCCGCTTCATCACTCACGCTCAAGAAAGCGACGATTGCGAGACCGCCGCTCTCAACTACACCGCCTATTGGGTAGGTGACATGCCCGACCGCGAAGGAGACGACGGCTTTATGCCCCGAAATCTCCTTCGCTGGCGAGGCTCCCGTATGTACCCCCACCTGGTGGAACGACTTCAAACCACCCACCCGCTCATTGACCTCAACACACACAACCTGTGGCTGCTGCTGCGTTCCCAACGCGGGCTCATCATCGATGACAAGCAAACCTCGCTGTTGTTGCTTGATCGCATCGACGAAGCCGCTGACAGCAACCGAGTCTCCCAACAGTCCCTTCGGGAACTACGCTCGATGAAATCTGCACTTGCCGAGCTTGGATACCGCAAATGAAAGGCCAAGGCGTGAGCGAACTTGCTGGTGAAGCGGGATACCTGCTCGAAATCGGGCTACTGAAACGCACTCGCCGCACCGGGTGGTGGATCGCAGGTATCCGTGACCCCGAAAGCATCGCCGAACACAGCTGGCGCACCGCGATCACCGGAATGATCATCGCCAGCCACGAAGGCGCCGACCCTGCACGCACATCCATGCTGTGCTCACTGCACGACACCCCGGAAACCCGCATTGGCGACATTCCCAAGATCGGCAAGCACTACCTCAAAGCAACCGCTCCCGACACTATTGCGGCCGACCAAACCGCCAAATGCTCCGACCAAGCCGGACAAGTCATACGCGACGCGATAGCCGAATTCGAAGCAGGCCAGACGCCAGAGGCTTTGTGCGCCAAAGACGCCGACAAACTTGAATGTCTCATCCAAGCAGTCGAATACCAGCACCAAGGAGTTTCCACCGTTACGCGCTGGATCGAAAGCAGTCTTGCCGCGTTGAAAACCGACACGGCTCGTGGACTGGCTGATGAGATTCTGAAAGCCAACCCACTTGCTTGGGAACAAACCCGTCGCCCTTCAGCGACGTAACACAGCATCCCAGCAAATCGGACCATTGAAGCTCTCCCACCATGGGGCACTCGGGGTCCTCCGATTTGCCGTGACGGCAGGGTGTGGAGCGCGGGGCAACTGCGGGCAGGCCCAGCGTTGACTTACCGGCGACTGTCACCTCAAGCGCATCCGCAGCATGCCAACGGCCGGACCGCCACGGGTTCGGCCGTTGCGTTGCGCGAGCAACCCCGGCCACGTCCTGTTGGGAACTCCGTTCCTGCTGCGCCCTCCAGGCGCCGTCTGGAGGCATTGCTGTGTGCGCTGTTTAGTCTTTCGCTCCATGACACAACAACTCGGCTTCACCTGTGTGGATTGCGGCGAATACCACCCTGACCTGCCAATGGGGTACTCGACGACGGCACCGGCGTCTTGGCGGCAGGAGTACGCCGACGACCCGCGCAGCGTCCTGTCATCGGACCAGTGCGTCATCGCAGACCGCATCCACTTCGTCAGGGGCCTGATCGAGATCCCTGTCGTGGACGGCGAGGAGCCCTTCGCGTGGGGCGTGTGGGTCTCATTGAGCCCCGCGAACTTCGAGCGGGCGACCCGGCTGTGGGAGACACCCGGACGCGAGGCCGAACCGCCCTACTTCGGATGGCTGAGCACCGAACTGCCGCTGTACTCCCCCAGCACCATCGACCTGAAGACCAACGTCCACACCCGACCGATCAACGAACGTCCGTTCGTGGAACTGGAACCGACCGACCATCCCTTGGCCGTCGAGCAGCGCGAGGGCATCACCATGGAACGGGTACGCCGAATCGCGACCGCACTCCTGCACCCACCCGGGTAACCAATCACGGCGCAACGGCACGCCCCACGGCAGCACACCTAGCCAACCGCCTTGTTCAGACCATGCCGCTTCAACACCAGCCACACCGCGGAAGAGGCGATGTCTGTTCCTTCGGCAGCCAGCCGAGCTTGGATCTTCACCGGTCCTAGTCCTTCTTCACGACGGATGTTGCAGATGCGCGCTTCGAGTTCGTCCTTCGTGCGTGTTGGTTGCTCAGCAGAGAAGTCGCGGCGCGATTTTTCACGACGCACCTGCGGCAGCTCTGGCATGCAGGCGGCGAGCACACGGACAGCGGAGTCGTCCGTCTCGCGCAACCACGCCGCGTAGTACTGAAGCGTGGTCCTTCCACCTGAGCTGTGCCCGAGGCGTCCCGCCACGGCAGGTAGGGCGATCTTGGCGGCCAACAGCTTTGTCGCGCTGAAATGCCGGACCTTTTGCGGCGTGCAGTGAAAACCCGACCGCTTCGCCATCGCCGCGAATCGGTGAGTGAAGTACGACAGCGAGCCCGGAACCGAGTTGTCAGGGTCATACGAGTGCAAGTACTCCTCCCCGGTCATGTCCAAGCCGAGGGCCGCGCGTCGCTGCCGGATGCGCTCGATTTACTCGGTGGCACGTTCCATCGTGAGGTCGTCCAGCAGGATCCAGCGTTCGGAATCCGTCTTGAAGTCCTTGACCCGGAAGAGATTCCAAGGGCTGTTCTGTGGACTTGAGGTAGAACGGCTTGCCGGAGATCGGGTCCTTACCGGCGTAGACCCGCACCCGGAACTGGTTCGGGCCGCGTTCCTTGATGTTTCCGCAGGTACTTCCCTTGCGTGCTGGCATGAGTCGAAACTCCTTCATGTCCGAGCACATGCCCAAAGATCAGATTTCCGGGCATGTCGCCGAAAGCGAGAAACCTCCAACCTGCTTTTTTCGCAGGTCAGAGGTTGAAGATTCGTAACACGTTGAGCGCGCTCGGAGGGATTCGAACCCCCAACCTTCTGATCCGTAGTCAGATGCTCTATCCGTTGAGCTACGAGCGCTGGTTGTTGTCGGTTGAGCCGACCAGGGAATGTTACAAGGCTGGTTTTAGGGCCCGCAAGCGGGTATTGGGGGTTATTGGTCGTTGAGGATCAGCTGGGCGAACTCGGTGTAGCGGTCGCTTTGGTGGGTGGGGTCGAGGGTTTTCCACAGGTTTTGTTCGGCCTTGGGGATGACCTCGTCCATGCCGAAGTGGGTGGCGTATTCGTGGCGGCGGGCCGGGCCCGGGAAGTAGTGGCCGTGGGCGGCGAACCAGGCGACGTAGGCCCGGTAGAGGGCTGTGGTGAGGGTCTCGGCGCGGGTCCACGGGTCGGTGTCGTTGGACAGGGCGGCGGGGACCGTGGTGAGGTCCTCGGTGAGCGCCTTGGCCGAGCGGGTGGCCAGGAGGGTGGGGAATTCGGAGACCGTGCCCCGGGCCGCCGTGCCTGCGCCCGCGTCGTCGGACAGGAGGACGCCGTAGGCGAAGGCAGCGATGTCGGTGAGGGCGGCGGTGGGGGGTTGGGACCAGCCTTCGCCGGAGGTGACCGTGGTGACGAGGCCGTCGAACCACGATTGGGTGACGTGGGTGGCCTCGGTGGGGGCGGCGGCGGGGATCTCGGGTTGGTCCCAGACACAAACCAGACCGATTTCGTCGGGGTCGCCGAAGCCCGACAGGGGGGCTCCGTGCGCGTAGGCGAAGGCGAGTTTTCCGAGGTCCTCGGCGTCGGGGACGACGGAGGCGGCTAGGTCGAGTACCGGCGCGGGTAGTGACATGGGATCAAGTGTCACCACAGTTTCGCCGTGCGTCCACCGCACTCGGCGTGTCAGACTCAACAACGTGAGAGTCACCGGAGTTTCCACCCCGACCCGGCCGTTCAGGGACAACGAGGACTGGCTTGGCTCTGGTCCGGGTGTTGTCGTCGTTCTCGACGGTTGCGGACAGCCGGACAACATCGCCGAGGACACCGAGCGTGGTTGCGCGCACGGGCTTCCGTGGTACGTCAAGACGCTGGGGACCGCGGTGCTGCGCAGTGCCGGGGATCTGGCGACGCCGCTGGACGACGCGCTGGCCACCGCCATCGCCGAGACCGCGACCGCTCACCATGGGCGGTGCGATCTGCACCATCCGTCGACGCCCGCCTCGACGGTGGTGATCCTGCGGGAGAACCGTCGCACGGTGGAGTACCTGGTGTTGGGGGATTCGACCATCGCCATCGACGACGGCAGCCCGGAGCCGATCGTGGTCACCGACGATCGGGAGATCCGGATCCCGTTTCCGTCCATCGGGTCGGACGAAGAGCAGGCGAAACGCAACACGCGGGAGTACATGGCGGTGGTGGAGAAGCTGCGCAACCAGCCGGACGGGTTCCCGATCGCCGCCGCTGATCCGCAGGCCGCGTATCGGGCGCTGGCCGGGCACCTGGGTACCGAGCAGGTGCGGCGGGCGATCGTGGCCAGCGACGGGGCGACCCGGCTGGTGGACCGTTTCGGGATCCTGACCTGGACCGAGTTGCTGGACCTGGCCAGTTCGGGAGGGCCGGAAGAGGTCATCAACCAGACCCGCACGGCCGAGACCACGGATCTGGAGTGCAAGAAGTGGCCACGTGGGCGCGCGCACGACGACGCGACGCTCGCGTTGTGCGTGTTCTAGACGGCCGAGGTCTGGGTCGCGACGCTGTTGACGATGCGGTGCAGTTCCTGCATGGCTGATTCGCTGCGGTTGCCCGAGGCGAAGACCGTCACGAACAGGACATGTCCCGGTTCGGGTTCGTAGAACCGGGTCATGCCGACGTGGTACAGGTCCTCGTCGTTGAAGTACTCGTTGCCGATCTGGGTGTTGGCGTCGACGCGTTCTTCCTCGCCGGGCATGTCGAAGGCGTTGACGAGTTTGTTCTTCGCGGGCTCGCCACAGCCGTCGGGGCATTCCTGGACCTGGATCTCGGCCCAGGTGTCCTCGGCCTGGTCGGGGACGGCGCACTCGGCCAGCAGGTTCTCGGGCTGCTCGCAGGTCATGCCCGGGGTGACCTTGAAGGCGAACGGCCACCGGGCGAGCGCGATGGTCTCGCCCTCGTCGCCGGTGTAGGTCTGGTCGCCGACGACCTTGACCGGCGGCAGGCTGTCGTCCCAGCTGGGTTTCATCTCCTGGGCGTTCTGGTCGTCGGCCCCGGACTCACCGCCGCCCGGCGTCCCGTCGGAGTCCTCACCGGACATTCCATAGAAGACGAAGAAACCACCGGCGATCAGCACCAGCAACAGCAGCACGACGGCCATCGGGACCAGCCACGGTGGACGGCTGGTCTGGGCTTTGGTCACATAGGACGCCATCGGGGAGGCCGGTGCCACCGGGGATCCCGACGGCGGGGTCGACACCACCCGGGGGATGCCGTGCGGGTCGGTGTGGCCGGTGACGACGGGGATGTGGCCGGTCGGCGGTCCGACGATCGGGAACTGACCGCTGTTCTGGTTCACGCCCGACAGCGGGCCGCTGGGCGGGCCCATCGCGAGCATGCGCTCCAGCATCCGCTCGACGCCGCGCATGCCGTCCTGTCGCAGTGTCACCACATAGGGCTGGTCGGAATCCAGGTCGGCCGAAAGGATCGAGGCGTCGGCGGGGCCGCGGGTGGCGTGTGCCCACGCCACTGTGTCCGACAGCAGGGCGCGACGGGCCGGGTCCTTGGCCGAGGTGGCTCCCAGCGTGAGGATCTCGACCTCGCGGCCGTCGTCGTCCTCGCCCCGGTAGATCTCGTAGGCCCCGTCGACACGCGCCGTTGACACGTCGGTGAACGGCCCGAGCGTGCGCCCCATCGACTTGTCTCCTGTTATGTACCGGTCCATTCGGCGGTCAGCGCGGCGCGACGGTCCGCCGCACTCCGACACCGCCCACACAGTATGACTGGCACGCGCCAGCTTCCGCTAGTGTGTGCCGACACATTCGTTGTCAACGGAATCAAAGCGCCGGATGGCTATATCAATGCGGAACGGACAATGTTCTGTGAACGACCCGGTCCGACGCCGATGACGCTGATCCGGGCACCGCACAGTTCTTCCAGCCGTTCGATGTACGACTGCGCGTTCTTGGGCAGGTCGGAGAACTCGCGGCATTCGCTGATGTCCTCCCACCAACCGTCGTGGTACTCGTAGCGCGGCGTCGCGTGGTGCAGCGCCGTCTGCGACATCGGCATCTCCTCGTGGAACTCGCCGTCGATGTCGTAGCCGACGCAGATGGGCACCTTCGGCAGGCTGGACAGCACGTCGGCCTTGGTGAGGAACAGGTCGGTGATGCCGTTGACCCGCACCGCGTAGCGGCCGATGACGGCGTCGAACCAGCCGCAGCGGCGTTCGCGTCCGGTGGTGACGCCGTACTCTCCGCCCACTTTGAGCAGATGCGCGCCGTTCTCGTCGAACAGTTCGGTCGGGAACGGTCCCGCGCCGACGCGGGTCGTGTAGGCCTTGATGATCCCGATGACCTTGTCGATGCGGGTGGGCGGAATGCCCGAGCCCATGCAGGCGCC
Source organism: Stackebrandtia nassauensis DSM 44728 (assembly GCF_000024545.1). Lineage (GTDB taxonomy): Bacteria > Actinomycetota > Actinomycetes > Mycobacteriales > Micromonosporaceae > Stackebrandtia > Stackebrandtia nassauensis. The sequence goes on along the minus strand of NC_013947.1, from coordinate 374,599 downwards.
GCCGGTGGTCGGGTTGGAGGAGGTCACGAACGGGTAGGTGCCGTGGTCGACGTCCAGCATGGTCGCCTGGGCGCCTTCGAGCAGGACGTTCTTGCCCGCGGTCAGCGCCTTGTCCAGCTCCAGCCGGGTGTCGGCGATGTAGGGCGCCAGCCGGTCGGCGTAGCCGAGGTACTCGTCCACGACCGTCTGGACGTCGATGGCCTTGCGGTTGTAAACCTTGACCAGGACCTGGTTCTTCTCGCGCAGCACCATCTCCAACTTCTGCTTGAGGATGCCGGGGTCGAGCAGGTCCTGGACCCGGATGCCGACGCGGCCGACCTTGTCGCCGTAGGCGGGGCCGATGCCGCGGCCGGTGGTGCCGATGCGGGCCGAGCCGAGGTAGCGCTCCACCACCCGGTCCAGCGCCCGGTGGTGCGGCATCACGAGGTGCGCGTCGGAGGACAGTCGCAGGTTGGAGACGTCGACGCCGCGGGCGGCCAGACCGTCGAGTTCGTGCAGCAGGAACTTCGGGTCGACGACGACGCCGTTGCCGATGACCGGGACGCAACCCGGCGTCAGGATGCCGACCGGGCACAGATGGATCGCGAACTTCTCGCCGTCGGGGGTGACGACGGTGTGCCCCGCGTTGTTGCCGCCCTGATACCGGACGACGTAGTCCATGTGTTCACCGAGAAGATCGGTGGCCTTGCCCTTACCTTCATCGCCCCACTGCGTTCCGATGACGACAGTCGCTGGCATTCCCTGCTCACCACTTCCCGGGAGTTCCGCCCGATTACCGATCAAGAGTACGGCTGACCTGTTCGGCGGCGTTATCGGGGGATGTGTGACCCAGTAGACTTGAGCCTGTGTGACTCAACAGTCACTTGACAATCACAGTGTGACGACGCCACAATTGAGTCCAGGCCGCTCAACCTAGCGCGGTCTGTCAGTCGTTTACCAGCATCCACTCGTTTGGGGGAGCAACACATGGCACGTGCGGTCGGCATCGACCTCGGGACCACCAACTCCTGCGTCAGCGTCCTCGAGGGCGGTGAGCCCACGGTGATCACCAACGCCGAGGGTTCACGCACCACTCCATCCATCGTCGCGTTCGCGAAGAACGGCGAGGTTCTCGTCGGAGAAGTCGCCAAACGCCAGGCCGTCACCAACCCAGATCGCACCATCCGGTCGGTCAAGCGGCACATGGGCTCGGACTGGTCGGTCGACATCGACGGCAAGCACTACACCGCTCAGGAGATCAGCGCCCGCACGCTGATGAAGCTGAAGCGCGACGCCGAGGCCTACCTGGGCGAGAACATCACCGACGCCGTGATCACGGTGCCCGCGTACTTCAACGACGCCGAGCGCACCGCCACCAAGGAGGCCGGGGAGATCGCCGGCTTCAACGTGCTGCGCATCATCAACGAGCCGACCGCCGCCGCGCTGGCCTACGGCCTCGACAAGGGCGACAAGGAACAGACCATCCTGGTCTTCGACCTGGGCGGCGGTACCTTCGACGTCTCGCTGCTGGAGATCGCCGACGGCGTCATCCAGGTCAAGGCCACCAACGGTGACAACCACCTGGGCGGCGACGACTGGGACGACCGCCTCATCGAGCACATGGCCAAGACCTTCAACGGCCAGCACGGCGTCGACCTGACCAAGGACAAGATGGCGCTGCAGCGGCTGAAGGAAGCCGCCGAGAAGGCCAAGATCGAACTGTCGGCCGCGACCCAGACCTCGATCAACCTGCCGTACATCACCGCCGGTGCCGACGGTCCGCTGCACCTGGACCTCAACATCACCCGCGCCGAGTTCGAGAAGATGACCTCCGACCTGCGTGAACGCTGCAAGAAGCCGTTCGAGCAGGCCATCAAGGACGCGGGCATGAACGTCTCCGCGATCGACCACGTCATCATGGTCGGCGGCTCCACCCGGATGCCCGCCATCAGCTCGATGGTCACCGAACTCATCGGCAAGGACCCCAACAAGGGCGTCAACCCCGACGAGGTCGTCGCCGTGGGTGCCGCGCTGCAGGCCGGTGTCCTCAAGGGTGAGGTCAAGGACGTCCTGCTGCTGGACGTGACCCCGCTGAGCCTGGGCATCGAGACCAAGGGCGGCATCTTCACCAAGCTGATCGAGCGCAACACCACCATCCCGACCAAGCGCTCGGAGAGCTTCACCACCGCCGACGACAACCAGCCCTCGGTGCTGATCCAGGTGTTCCAGGGCGAGCGCGAGATCGCCGCCTACAACAAGAAGCTGGGCACCTTCGAGCTGACCGGCCTGCCGCCGGCGCCCCGGGGCGTCCCGCAGGTCGAGGTCACCTTCGACATCGACGCCAACGGCATCGTCAACGTGTCCGCCAAGGACGTCGCGACCGGCAAGGCCCAGTCGATGACGATCACCGGCGGTTCCTCGCTTCCCAAGGAGGACATCGAGAAGATGATGCGCGAGGCGCAGGACCACGCCGACGAGGACCGCAAGCGCAAGGAGGAGGCCGAGACTCGCAACGTCGGCGAGACCTGGGTCTACCAGACCGAGAAGCTTTTGGCCGAGTCCGGTGACAAGCTGCCCGAGGACAAGAAGGGCGAGATCGAGACCAAGCTGACCGAGCTGAAGACCGCGCTGGGCGGCACCGACCTGGACAAGGTCAAGGACGCCACCGACGCGCTGATCAAGGTCTCGCAGGAAGCCGGGGCCGCGATGTACGCCGCGCAGCAGCAGGAAGCCGGTGGCGCCGAGGGCGGCGAGGCTCCCGGAGCCGAGCAGCAGTCGTCCGCCAAGGCCGACGATGACGTTGTTGACGCCGAGATTGTCGACGAGGACGACAAGAAGTGACCGCCGAGCAGAACGCAGACGCTACGGAGGCGAAGGAGTCCGGACCGCCGGAGGCGGAGACCCCGGATTCCGGCGCGGCCGACAAGGACACGGCGGAGGAATCCACGGACCTGGCGACTCAGCTGTCGGAGCGGACCGCCGATCTGCAACGGATCACCGCCGAGTACCACAACTACCGCAAGCGGGTCGAGCGCGACAAGTCGCTGGCCGCCGAGCAGACGACCGCGACCGTGGTCGCCGGGCTGCTGCCGGTGCTGGACGACATCGACCGGGCCCGCGAGCACGGCGACCTGGAGGGTCCGTTCGCGACCGTCTCGGAGCAGTTGCTCAACGCGCTGATCAAGCTGGGCCTGGAGGTCTTCGGCGAGAAGGGCGATCCCTTCGACCCGGCGGTCCACGAGGCGGTGGCGCACATGGTGTCGCCCGAGGTCACCGAGACCTCGTGCATTGACGTCATGCGGCGCGGGTACCGGCTCGGGGAGCGGCTGCTGCGTCCGGCGATGGTCGCGGTGGCCGAACCCGCTGAGGCCGAGACCGCTGAGACCGGTAAGACCGAGGCCGTGGCCGAGGACGCCGAGCTGTCCGCCGAGACCGAGGAGGCCGTCGAGGCTGAGACCGAGGCCAAGGCCGAAGCGGAGGCTGAAGCCGCGGTCGAGGCCGAGGTGGAGGTCGAGGAACTCGCCGAGACCAAGGACGAGGACGCCACGCCCAACCTGGACGCCGACGTGCCCTCCGACGAGGAGCAGGTGAAGGCTGAACAGGTGGAGGACGCGGTGGCCGAGGCGGCCGAGTCCGACGCCGAGGCGGGCTCGGAAGCGGTCGACGAGGAGAAGCCGGAGTCCGAAAAGGACAAGTCGGCTCCCGACGACACCAAGAAGACCGAGAACGAATAACGACGACGGAAAGGGGGCAGCGTCATGGTGTCACGCGATTGGCTTGACAAGGACTTCTACAAGGTCCTCGGCGTGCCCAAAGACGCTCCCCAGTCCGACATCAAGAAGGCGTACCGCCAGCTGGCCCGGGAACTGCACCCCGACCACAACCCCGGTAACGCCGACTCCGAGGAACGCTTCAAGGAGGTCTCGGAGGCACACGCGGTGCTCTCGGACGAGAAGCAGCGCAAGGAATACGACGAGATGCGCTCCCTCATGGGCGCCGGGGCCTTCCGCCGCGGCGCCCGGATGGGCGGCGGCCAGACCCCCTTCGACTTCGACGACCTGATGGCCCAGGCCCGGGGCGGCGGATTCGCCGGCGGCGGCGCCGGTGGCGGCCTGGGCGACCTGTTCGGGTCCTTCTTCGGCGGCAACCGCCGTCGCGGCCCCGGCAAGGGCCGGGACGTCGAGACCAGTGTGGAGCTCGACTTCGGCGACGCGGTCGCCGGCATCACGCTGCCGCTGAAACTGCGCTCCCCCGGCGTGTGCGACACCTGCCACGGCAACGGCGCCAAACCCGGCACCAGCCCGAAGACCTGTCCGTCCTGCAACGGCGCCGGAGTGCGCACGGTCAACCAGGGCGCGTTCAGCCTGTCCGAGCCCTGCCGCGACTGCGACGGCGTCGGCACCATCGTCACCGACAAGTGCCCCGAATGCCGAGGCAGCGGCGGCGTCACCAAGACCCGGACCCTCACGGTGCGGATCCCCGCCGGGGTCCGCGACGGCCAGAAGATCCGGCTCGCCGGTCGCGGCGAGCCCGGCGAACGCGGCGGCCCGTCCGGCGACCTGTACGTGCTCATCCGGGTGCGCGCCCACGAACTGTTCACCCGCGACGGTGACGACATCCTGCTGTCGGTGCCGATCTCGCTGTCCGAAGCGGCACTGGGCACCACCCTCCGGGTCCCCACACTGGACGAACCGGTGACCCTGAGGGTCCCCCCGGGCACTCCCAGCGGGCGTATTCTTCGAGTACGCGGACGCGGAGTCTCGCGCAACGGCAAGACTTCCGGCGACCTGTTGGTGACGGTGGACATCGACGTCCCCGACAAACTGTCCGACGCCGCCCGTACGGCCCTTGAGGACTACGCCAAGTCCGCTCCGGCGGCTCCCCGGGGGAAGATCGAACGCGCCGTCGCGGCGTCCGAAACGTCTTGAAAGGTGGGGCCGCAGTGGTAGACAGGAACAGCCGCAGCGCGGCACAACCGCCAATGTCCGACGCGGCATTGGACGCGAAGGTGCTGGCGATCTCGGTGGCGGCCGAGATGGCGGGCATGCACCCGCAAACCCTCCGCCAGTACGACAGACTCGGACTGGTCCAACCCTCCCGCACGGCGGGCGGCGGCCGCCGCTACAGCGTCCGCGACGTGGCCCAACTACGCGAAATCCAGCGTCTCAGCCAGGAAGACGGCGTCAACCTCGCCGGAATCAAGCGCATCATGCAGCTGGAGAACCAGGTCACCGCCCTGCGGACCCACATCAACGAGCTCATGTCCCATGTGGAGATGTACCAGTCGGAACGAGACGAGCTCGAAGCCGCGATGGGACCGTTCCGCATGGCGCGCAAGACACACGTCAGCCGGGAGACCGCGCTGGTGGTGTGGCGTCCCCCGGGGGGCTTAGCGCGTGATGCCGTGCTTCATGACATCCCGCTAGCGCGTGATGTAGTGCATGATCACCTGGTGGACGTGGTGGGTCTTGCGGTCGCCACGGAACTCGATCTCGTGGATCTCCTTGCCCGCGTGGATGGCCATCTCGCCCGATGAGAACCACTGGCCCGCGAAGGACTTGTTGCTGGTGAGGCTGACGGCGGAGATCTTGGCGTAGGGGATCGAGGTCAGCGCGACCTTCTTGCCGACGAAGGACTTGTTCTTGAGGATGACGCGCTTGTCGGTGAGGCCGATGAAGCCGGTGCCGACACCGATGGCGTCGTAGACGGCGATGACCTGTTCGCCGTTGAGGAGGAGTTCCTCGATCTGCTTGAGCTGGTCCTTCTTGTCGTAGACCACTTCGGCCATGGGAGTTCTCATTTCCATAGGGGTGAATGTCTAGATGCACGCTAGCCTGTTACGTCAAGTCACTGAAGGAAGACATGGCTGGCGGATTCAACGACCACGCGACCTACCTGGTCCGACTTGCCCGCAAAAAGGCCAAGCAGGCCGGGCGTACGCGCGTGCAGCCATTGCACCTGCTGGGGAGCCTCCTTGAGACCGCCTCCATGGCCGGTCGCATCATGGACTGTCTGTCCGAGTCGGACCACAATCAGGACAAGCGGAATCCTGTTCACGTCTTCGAGTTGGAGCCCGAAGACGACGATCTCGTTCCATTCGCTGAGGAGATGGCCGCCATTCTCAGCGCGGCAAGGGATGAAGCACGGTCCCTCGACGATGCACTCATAGCTCCGGAACACCTGCTGCTGGGGATCCTGCGCCATGGCGACAACGAAGCCGCGCTGACGCTCGAGGCCAAGGGCATCGTGATGCAGCCCGTCCGCCAGGCCCTGCTGCACCTGAGAAATGAACATTCTGTCGATCAGATTCGCGACATCGTGGAACGTTCGTCCGACGGCACGATCATGGTGCTCACCCCCACGATGTGGACACTGAAGGACCTGTGCCTCAGCGCCACCCAGGCATGCTTCAACGGCTTTCTCGAGGGCACGACGTCAACGACGGTCCGGGAACCCGAAGTCCGGCGGATCCTGCAGGTACTGTCCCGCAATACAAGAAACAATATCGTCCTCATCGGAGAGTCCGGTGTCGGGAAATCGGTCGTGTTGCGGGATGTGGCGCGATGCTTCGCCTCCGGTCAGGTGACCGACACCCTCCGCGACAAGGAACCGTTCTGGGTGGAGTGGGACCGGCTACAAACGATGAGCTCCAACCCGGCGCCGTACTGGTTGAACTACTGCCTCGACCGGGCGGCACACCAAGGCGTCATCCTGTTTCTCGACGACGTCGCCGAGCACGTCGATTTCGGTTCTCGGCTTGGTACCGACGGCCCCGAGACCAGCCTGTGGCGGCACTTGTCCAATAAGACCATGCAGGTCGTCATGACGATGAAACCCAGCGAATACGCCAAGTTCGCCAATGAATCGCCACTACACCGCCACTTCGAACCGGTGCGCATTCCCGAACTGTCCACTGAGCAGACCATCACCGTCCTCAACGAGGTCATCCGGCAACGGTTGAGCACCCATCACGCCGTCAGCATCGCTGACGAGGCGATACCGACCGCCGCCGACCTCGCCAACCGCTATATCCCCGACCAGTTCCTGCCTGCCAAGGCCGTCACCCTGCTCGACGAAGCCTGCGCCAACGTGCAGACCGCCCGACTCGACGTAGACCGCGTCCGCTTGAAGTTCGAGGCGATGGACAAGGCGATCCACGACTTCGATGGAGCCGGATCCGAGCCCGAGTCACCCGAACATCAACTCAACCGAGCGCTGTACGTTCGGCAATGGACAGAGGAACACGCGCCGGAGCTCAATGCGGCTTACAGCCGGGATTTGGGTCTCGTCGACGACGAAGCGGTACGCCGCACCCTCGCCGAGCTCAAGGGCATCCCCGTTCAAGAGCTTCGCGTCCCCGACTCGACCGAACCCTCGCCCCAGCCGTCCGATCTCACGACGCCCGCGGCCACCCGCCTCCCCAACCGCCTGACCTCCACCGCCGTCCTGCTCGGCGCCGCCCACTACGCCCACGACGCGATCCCCGACACCCCCGCCATCACCAACAACCTGCTCAGCCTCAACCGCCGCCTCACCGACGTCGAGCACGGTTCCTTCTCCCCCGATCGCGTCCACCAACCCACGACCGACCTCGACACACCCCACATCCCCGCGATCGTCGAAGCCACTCGCGCCGCGACCGACACCCTGCTGGTCTACTACAGCGGACACGGTCTCATCGCCGACGACGGCCAGCTCTATCTCGGCCTGGCCACCACCGACCCCGAGCTGTGGGAGTACACCGCGCTCCCCTACGACAAACTGCGCAAAGCCGTCCACGACGCTCCCGCGCGCAACAAGATCCTCATCCTCGACTGCTGCTTCGCGGGCCGAGCCATCGACGACCTCTCCGACCCGGGTCGCTCGTCCGGGCAGCTCGACATCGAAGGGACCTACGTTCTCACCGCGACGACGGCCACCCGTACCGCTCACGCGTCCGACGGGGCTGACCACACCGCTTTCACCGGCGCGCTGTTGGGTGTTCTCAGCGAGGGGGTGGACGAGCGGGAGGAGCTGATCCGGCTGTCCGACATCTACTCCCGGCTGGACCGTCGCCTCATCGCCAAGGGGCTGCCCAAACCGCAGCAGCGCGGCACCAACAACATCCACAACCTCGCTCTGACCCGCAATCCCCGATGGAACAGGACTCTCGCGGCATGACCACCACCCTGGCAATCGTCACCGACGACCCCGAGCAGGCCCGCCAGCTGTTGGCCTGGCTGCGTCGGGAGTCCGAACTGCGCGGCGTGACCGACCTGCGCCTGCTCCCGCCCCGCCAGACCGGCGGCCACCTCGGCGAGGCCACCGACACGGTGCTGGCGATCCTGTCCAACCCCGGGGCCATCACCGCCGTGGCCACCACGATCGGCGTCTGGCTCGGCCAGCGCGTCGGCCGCACCCGGATCCGGGTCAAGGACGGCGAGCGCGAGGTCGAGATCGAGACCACCAGCCGCCGCCGGGCCGAGGAGTACACCCGCACAATCCTCGCCGAACTCAACGCCGGGCCCGCCGATTCGGTTAGTCTCACGGTTCGGGGGGATAACCATGAGCACGACCGCACTGAAACCACCGATTGACCGCCTCATCACCGCCGTCAACAGCGGCGACATGGACGGTTTCCTCGCCACCTTCGCCTACGACGGCGTCGTGGACGACTGGGGCCGCCGCTTCACCGGCCACAACGAGATCCGGGGCTGGAGCGAGCGCGAGAGCATCGGGCTCCAGCAGACTTTCGAGGTCGACAGCATCCGCGAGGACGGCGACACCGTGGTCGCGGTCCTCCAGGTGGGCGGCAACGGATTCAACGGACCGTCGACGTTCACGTTCACGCTGGACGGCGACCTCGTCCGGGAAATGAAGATCACCGCCTAGGCCGGGCTTAACCCAGTTGGCCCCGCCAAACAGCCACCGGTATTCTCCTTCGCGGAGGATTCGCCTAGTGGCCTATGGCGCTCGCTTGGAAAGCGGGTTGGGTGCAAGCCCTCAGGGGTTCGAATCCCCTATCCTCCGCCATTGATATCGGAAGGGTCGTCACTTTGTGGCGGCCCTTTCGTCGTCAGTCCTTCTTCTTGATGTCCGCCGCGCACACGACGTAGTCGTCGCGGTCGGATTCGCGGTAGTCCAGCGCGTAGTGGTAGCGGGTTTTGGTGCCCTTGGGGAGTTTGGGGCATTCGTCGCCGCTGGTGGTGCCCACGGCGAAGGCGTAGACCTTGCCGAGGGCTTCCTTCGCGTCGCAGTCGACGACGCGCCAGCTCTCGTCGTCGTCCTTGTCGTCGAAGGTGATGCAGTCGCCGATCTGGGCGCGGACCATGTCGTCGTCGGCGTAGTCGGGGTACGCGTCGGTGGGACGGGGTGCGGGGCTTTCCGATTCCTCTGTGGTGGGTTTGTCAGGTGGGGAGGAGCCGAGCAGGACGATGCCCGTGACGGTCGCCGCTGTCAGTGCCGCGATGGCGGTGAGGGTGAGCCACAGGTTGCGGCGCGGTGGTGGGGGTGGGGTCGGTGCGATGCGGGGCTGGTCGGGTTCGACGCGTGGGAAGCCCTTGAAGCCGCCCTCGGGTGAGAAGCCCTCGGGGGGTGGGTAGTCGGAGTCCGGGGAGCGGGTGTCGTCGGCGGCGTCGTAGGGGTCGGGGGCGTGGTCGTCCCGCCGTGGGTCATGCATCGACATCGATGAGTCTCCTCGGGGGTTTCGGGCCGTTGGCGAAGCGCCGTCTGTCGGACAGGATACGTCCTCGGTGTCACAGCAGCCGGGGTTGTTCGACGCGTGGGGAGCGGACCGCTACCCGGCCGAAGGCGGAGAACAGGCCCGCGTCGATGCCGTTGAGGAGTGGGGAGGCGGCGCCGGAATGGCTGAGGTACAACAGATCCCCGGCTCGGGTCATCGCCGTGAACAGGGCGCGGCGGGCGGCGGGGGTGTCGGGGAAGTTCTTGGCGGTGACGCCGAGCAGGCACACGGCGCGGAACTGGCGTCCGGCGGATTCCGCGATGGACAGTGACGGGACGCCCGCGATCTCGCCGCCGCCCGGGCGCAGCACCATGACGTCGGCGGCGTCGATGCCCGACGCGGCGAGGGTGGCGGGCAGGTTGGCGGCGAAGTCGCGTTCGGCGGCGTCGGCGGGCGCGAAGTACCGTCCGATGGGGGCGGTGGTCGCGGCGGGGCGCTCGGGCAGCATGGTGCGGCCCGGGGCGCGGGTCACCGGGGTGATGAGCTGCATGGCGGCGGCGATGATGGGCGCGGTGCTGCGGTAGTTGCGGGTCAGGCGGACGACGCGGGCGTCGGGGTAGTCGGACGGGAAGCTCTCGAACGGGCTGGGTCCGTCGTGGAGGGCCGAGTCGGGGTCGCCGGTGGCGGTGAACGCGGGCTGGGCGCCCCGGTCGGCGCGCAGCGCGTCGTACAGCTTGGGCGACATGCGGTGGATGTCGTCGACGAACAGGTGGCCCAGCGCCGGGACGTCGCGGATCTGGATGTCGCCGAAGGCGGCGATGGTGATCTCGTCGCAGTGCGAGCCGATGAGCTCGGCCAGGTCGGTGCGGACGGTGTCGGGCGAGCCGGCGGTCAGGACGAGGCACTGCGAGGCGGGGATGTGCAGTTCCTCGATGTGGTAAGCGATCCGGCGCACCAGGACGTGGGTCTTCCCGGTGCCGGGTCCGGCGTTGATGAGCAGCGGGCCGGGTGGGGCGGACGCGGCGACCCGTTGCATGGCGTCGGCGTGGTCGAGCAGGCCGGTGCCGACCTCCTCCATGCCGGCCAGGCAGGGACCGTCCTGAATGATCGGTTCGGGGCGGGCGGGCAACAGCGGTTCGGGCATCGGGACGAGCCGGGCCACGGTCGCGGTGCGAGGGCGGGAGGACTCACGGCTGGGCCGGGGCACCCGCGCCCCGACCGGCAGTTCGAACAATGCCTGTGGTTCTGAGTTCATGCCTCCACCGTCCTAAGTCGTAATTCTGGGTGACTCAGCGCATGTCGGCGTAATGGCTGTCCCGATGCGGCACATTTGAATGTTGGGCCCACGCCGAGATCTTGTCAAAACAGTTCTCACGTGTGAAGACAGGGGGTCAGGACAAATCTCACATGTGACTTCCGGGTTCACTCGTCGTGGATACAGGTTTATCCACCGGCGAACGGCGGCAGCACATCCACAGTGGCACCGTCGGTGAGTGTGGACAGATCCTCGTGGTTGGACACGCCGTCGACGAGCAGTCCACACGCGGGCAGCACCCGGGCCAACTCGGCACCGTACTCCTTGACGAGGACGGCCTTGAGCTCGGCGACCGTCGTCGCACTCACCCGAGCCTCGGCAACCCCCGCGGCGGCCCGGGCACCGGCGAAGAACCGCACCGTCACCATCGACGGCCCCCAGCCAGGGACAGCGACGGGCTTGGCTTGCGGGGCGCCCCCGCGCTCAGCCGCCGAGCCGCGGCACTGGCGCGGGACGGCGAGGGGCTTGGCTTTCGGCGAGCTGTCGCGTTCGGGCGCCGAGCCGCAGCACCTGCGCGGGAGAGCGGGGAGCTTGGCTTGCGAGGGGCCGCGTTCGGCCGTCGCGTCGCGATGCCGGGCGACAGCGAGGCGGGCGCGTGCGGGGTGGCGGGCACGGTCAGCCTCCGATCGCGGACATGGGGCGCGGCGGTTGCAGGAAGGTCTCGTCGTCGATCGCGTGGCCGGGCAGCTTGGCCCACATGGTCTTGCGCCAGGCCTCGGCGATGTCCTCGTCGGAGGCGTCGCCGCGCAGCATGGCGCGCAGGTCGGTTTCGGTGGTGCTGAACAGGCAGGCGCGGACCTGGCCGTCGGCGGTGAGACGGGTGCGGTCGCAGTCGCCGCAGAACGGGCGGGTGACCGAGCCGATGACGCCGACCTTGGCCGGGCCGCCGTCGATCAGCCAGGTCTCGGCGGGGGCGGCGCCGCGCGGCACCGGGTCGGGGGTCAGGTTGAAGGTGGTGCGCAGTTGGGTCAAGATCTCTTCGGCGGTGACCATGTTCTCGCGGCTCCAGCCGTGCTGGGCGTCCAGCGGCATCTGCTCGATGAAGCGCAGTTCGTAGCCGTGTTCGAGGGCGAATCGCAGCAGTGGCACCGCCTCGTCCTCGTTGACGCCGCGCATCAGTACCGAGTTGACCTTGACCGGGACCAGGCCCGCGGCCTTGGCGGCGGCGATACCCTCCACTGTGTCGTTCAGGCGGTCGCGGTGGGCCAGGGTCTTGAACCGGGCCGGATCCAGGGTGTCGAGCGAGATGTTGACCCGGTCGAGCCCGGCCTCGCGCAGGGCCGGGGCCATCCGCTTCAGGCCGATGGCGTTGGTGGTCAGACTGACCCGGGGCCGGGGTTCCAGCGCGGTGGTGCGGGCGACGATGTCGGCCAGGGCCGGGCGCAGCAGCGGCTCGCCGCCGGTGAACCTCACCTGGGTGACGCCCAGCCGGGTGACGGCGAGGCCCACCAGCCGCACGATCTCATCGTCGGTGAGGATCTCCTGGCGGGGCAGCCAGGCCAGCCCCTCGGCGGGCATGCAGTAGGTGCACCGCAGGTTGCAGCGGTCGGTCAATGACACGCGCAGGTCAACCGCGGTACGTCCGTAACGGTCGACCAGGCGCCCTGATCCGTCAGAGTGCCGCGTCGACGTGGTGTTCATGCTTCGACCGTAGCCCCCGGGTGTGACATGGAGCAACGTACGCGCGGTGTGATGCCTGACCGAGTCGGCGGCACGCCTGACGTACCATCGACCAGTGAGTTTGCGACTTTATGACACCGGTACCCGGAAGGTGCGCGACTTCGTGCCGCGCGTTCCCGGCAAGGTGAGCATATACCTGTGTGGACTCACCCTCCAGGGTCCGCCGCATATCGGGCATCTCCGCAACGGCGTCAACTACGACATCATGTGCTCCTGGTTCCAGCACCGGGGACTGGACGTCACCTACGTCCGCAACGTCACCGACATCGAGGACAAGGTGCTGGCCAAGTCGCGCGAACAGGACCGTCCCTGGTGGGCGATCTCGTTCGAGAACGAGCGACGGCTCGCCGCCGACTACGAGGCGCTGGGCGTGCGTCCGCCGACCTACGAACCGCGCGCCACCGGGCACGTCCCGGAGATGATGGACCTGATCGCCGAGCTGATCAACAAGGGGCACGCCTACGCGCCCGGCAACGGCGACGTCTACTTCTCGGTCGAGTCGTACCCGGAGTACGGGGCGCTGTCGCACCGCAAACCGGAGGACATGCTGTGCCCCGACGACGGCGACGAGTCGGTCAAACGCGACCCGCGTGACTTCGCGCTGTGGAAGGCCGCCAAACCCGGCGAACCCGCCGACTCGTCCTGGAACACCCCCTATGGACGGGGACGGCCCGGCTGGCACCTGGAGTGCTCGGCCATGTCGCGCCGCTACCTGGGCGACGCCTTCGACATCCACGGCGGCGGCACCGACCTGATGTTCCCGCACCACGAGAACGAGCTGGCCCAGTCGCGCGCCGCGGGGCTGGACTTCACCAACTTCTGGGTGCACAACAACATGGTCAACCTGTCGGGCACCAAGATGAGCAAGTCGCTCGGCAACGTGCTCAGCGTGGAAGCCTTGGGGGAACGGGGTTTCCGCCCGGTCGAGATCCGCTATTACCTGGCGGCGCCGCACTACCGTTCCGTCATCGACTACTCCGACGCGATCCTCACCGAGTCGGCCACCAGCTACCGACGGCTGGAGAACTTCGTTTCCCGTGCCGCCGAACGGTTCGGGCACGACGCGACCGAGGGCGGCGCCCTGTGCGCCGACTTCACCGCCGCGTTGGACGACGACTTCGGCACCCCGGCGGCCTTCGCCGCCATCCACGAGGTGACCCGGGAGGGCAACGCCGCCCTGGACTCCTCCGACGACGCGGCCGCCCGGGGCGCCGCCGCGTCGGTGCGGGCGATGCTGGGCGTCCTCAACCTGGACCCGCTGTCGCGGCAGTGGACCGAAACCGGCGGCGACGACCTGACCCCTGTGGTGGACTCGCTGGTGAACCTGGTGCTGGAACAGCGGCAGCAGGCGCGCAAGAACAAGGACTACGCGACCGCCGACGCCATCCGGGACCAGCTGTCCCGGGCCGGTCTGGTCATCGAAGACGGACCACAGGGTTCGCGCTGGAGCCTCGCGCGAGCCGACCACGCGACGGGAGCCGAAGCACATGCCGGGTAATTCACAGCCGAGGAACAAGCGGGTGTCGTCCAAGAAGGGCGCCACCAAGGGCAGCGGCGGTCAGGGCAAGAAGTCGCTGGCGGGCCGGGGCAAGACGCTGTCGGCCGCGGACCGTCCCTGGCACAAGGCCTACACGGGCACCGACGTGCCCAAGAAGACCAAGTGGAAGCAGGAGAAGGAACGCCGGGCGGCGGCGGCCGAGGGCCGGGCCCCCAAGGCGGGCCGTCCCAAGCGTCCGTCGACCCAGTCGAAGCGACGCGACTCCGACGGTGTCGACGTGCTCGTCGGCCGCAACCCGGTCGTGGAGGCGCTGCGGGCGCACGTGCCCGGCACCGCACTGTACGTCGTCAACGGCACCGAGCTCGACGACCGGATCCGCGAGTCGATCCGGCTGGCGGGCAACCGGGGTATCTCCATACTGGAGGTCAGCAAGTCCGAACTGGACCGGCTGTGCCAGGGCGCGCTGCACCAGGGCCTGGGCCTGCAGGTGCCGCCCTTCCACTACGAGGAGTACGCCGACGTGCTGGCGGCGGCGGGCGAACACCCGCAACCGCCGCTGCTGGTCGCGCTGGACGGCGTGACCGACCCGCGCAACCTCGGCGCCACCATCCGCTCCGCGGCGGCGTTCGGCGCTCACGGCGTCGTCGTTCCGCAGCGCCGGGCCGCCGGTATGACGGCGACGGCGTGGCGGGCCTCGGCGGGAGCGGCGGCGCGGCTGCCGATCGCCAAGGCCACCAACCTGACCCGCGCCATCCAGCAGGCCCAGCAGGCGGGGCTGTTGGTGGCGGGCCTGGACGCGGACGGCGAGATCGACCTGTTCGACCTGCCCGCCGCGGTCGACCCGCTGATGCTGGTCGTGGGTTCCGAGGGCCGGGGGCTGTCGCGGCTGGTCGGCGAATCCTGTGACCTGCGGGTGCGCATCCCGATCGCCTCGGCGGTCGAGTCACTCAACGCGGCCGTCGCGGCGTCGGTGGCGCTGGCCGAGGTGACCCGTCGGCGGTTGGCCTGACCGCTTGGCTCGGTTATCCACAGAGATCGTCGCGGTTAAGCGTGGCCTCAGCCGAACTCGTCTACCGTCAAAAGTGGGGAGGAGGTTGGAGGCCCCGGACCATGCGGGGTGGGTGAATCGGGACAGTTGGCTTCAAGCCGCAACTGTCCGGGCATTCCGGACGGTGCAAAAGGTGTCATACCCGACCCTTCAAAAGCCAGCCACGTGGGCGGTACCAGCGTGCGTAGGATCGGTTTCTAAACTTTTTCGCCCAGAGACCTCGAAAGAGCCGCTGCCGACTTATGACTTACCCAGGACAACCCGGAGCCGCTCCCCAGTCCCCCGGCCCTTATCCGCCCGGCCAGCCGCAGCAGTATCCCGCGCCGACGTCGCCCGGTGCCCCGGTCCCGGGTTCGTCGCCGCAACACACCACGCCGCAGCCGGTCGCTCCGGGGCCGTCGCCGCAGTACACGCCGCCCGCTCCTGGGTCACCGCAGCACACGCCGCCCCCTACCGGGGCGCCGCAGTACACCTCGCCGCAGCCGGTCAGCCCCGCGCCGCCGATGTTGCCCCAGCAGCCCGTGCCCACCAGCCCCGTCTCGCCCGCCGGGGCGCCCGCTACGGGGGCGACGCCGCCGGCCGACGGCTATGTGCTGGGCGTCGACCTGGGCACCTCGCACACCGTGGCCGTGATCCGGTGGCCGGACGGGCGGGCCCGGCCGCTGCTGGTCGACGGCGCGCCGGTCATGCCCTCGGCGGTGTACCTGGACGAGGCGGGTCATATTCACGTCGGACGCGACGCGCAACGGCTCGCCCAGACCGACCCGACCCAGTTCGAGCCCAACCCCAAGCACCGCATCGGTGAGACCTCGGTGCTGCTGGGCGACCGCGAAGTGCCCGTGACCGCGCTGTTGTCGGCGATCCTGCGGGAGGTGGCGGCCAAGGCCGTCGAGGCGGTCGGCCACCTGCCGCCCGCCGTGCTGACCTGCCCCGCCAAGTGGGGTCCGCAGTTCCGTGGGGTGCTGGAGAACGCCGCCGCCCAGGCCGGGTTCCCGCCGGTGCGGCTGGTGCCCGAACCGGTCGCCGCCGCGCACTACTTCGCCGAGGTGATGCGCCGCCCCATCCCGATGGGCAGGAGCGTCGCCGTCTTCGACTTCGGCGGCGGCACCCTCGACATCGCCGTGGTCCGGCACCAGGAGGACGGCGGCTACGCCGTGCAGGCCGACGGCGGCCTGGAGGACCTGGGCGGCCTGGACGTGGACGCGGCGCTGGTGGACTACGTGGGCCGCACGATCAACGCCACCGTCCCGCAGATCTGGCAGCAGCTGACCCAGCCGCAGAACGGCAACGACCGCCGCAACCGGAGACTGTTCTGGGACGACGTGCGCGGCGCCAAGGAGATGCTGTCGCGCACCACCGTCGCCCCGATCCCGGTGCCGGGCGTGGAGTCGTCGCTGCACCTGACCCGCGAGGAACTGGAGAAGCTCGCCGGTCCGCTGCTGGAGCGGGCGGTGGCCGAGACGCAGCGGGTCATCGCCGCCACCGGCCAGTCCCCCGACCAGCTGGCCGGGTTGTTCCTGGTCGGCGGTGCCAGCCGGATCCCGTTGGTGGGTCGGCTGCTGCACTCGCAGCTGGGCATCGCCCCGACGGTGCTGGAGCAGCCGGAGCTGCCGGTCGCCGAGGGCAGTCTCGCGGCCGGGTTCCCCGCCGCCGCACCGGTTTCCCCGGCCACGACCGTTCCCGGCGAGCCGTACACGCCGCCGCCGGGACAGTCGCCGCCGGAAGGTTTCCTGGCACCGACGCCGCCCGCGAAACCGTGGTACCGCAAGAAGACCGGCTGGATCGCGGCCGGGGTCGGCGTCGTGGTGCTGGCGGTTCTGGGCTGGCTGGTGCTGCGGGATCCGTACCCGCAGCAGGACATGCACGACCTGACCGACGTCGGCACGGCGAAGTACCCGAAGGGGGTCGGCCCCGACGCCGTGACCTTCGTCAGCGGCACCGTGGACGGCCCGGCGGCGTACATGGCCGCGGAGGCCAGCGAGGACTACAAGCTGCACCTCACCTCGGTGGACCTGGAGACCGGCAAGGAGAAATGGACCTCCGGGCTCGAGGCGGCCGACGACACCTCGGGCACCTGGACCGTCTCCGCCAGGAACGGCGTCGTCTACGCCGCCAGCAAGGGATACGAGGAGTCCAAGCTCTACGTCCTCAATCCCGATTCGGGCAAGGAGACCACGATCGACGTCGGTGTCGAGGACGAGTTCATGGTGCTCGGCGACAAGCTGATCCGCATGGACAAGGACAAGGACACCGTCATCGGCTACAACGGTTCCGGCAAGGAACAGTGGACGGTCAAGGCGGGTCTGGACATCTCCAGCTTCGGTGACGACGACACCTGGAGCTACTACGAGAACCCGATCGGCGGCGATGCCATCGACGACAGCCACCTGATGTACGTCCGCGACGACGAGGGCAAGGTCAACGTGATCGACGTCGACGAGGGCAAGTCCGTCACGGACGGCAAGGTCGGCGACACCGACAGCGCGTTCATCGCCTACGCCGGGAAACTGCTCGTCACCACGGGTGCCAGCAGCTACAACCTGACCGCGTACGACCTGGAGGACAACCTCAAACAGCTCGGCAGCTGGAAGCAGCCCAAGGGTTTGGGCGCTCCGGTGGCGATCTCGGTCTGCGGCGAGACCCGGGTGTGCGTCGGCCAGAGCCAGGACAACACCGACACGCCGGGCAGTCTGTCGGTCTTCGACCTGGACGACTCCGACGGCGTCTCACTGTGGCAGAGCCCCAAGGAGACCAGGGTTTCCGGCGTCCAGGTCGCGGGCGAGACCCTGGCACTGGACACGGTGGACAGCGAGGAGGTCACCAGGACCCAGCTGTACGACTCGGATTTCGAGAAGATCGGCAAGGCTCAGGAAGGCCATTACCTCCGCATCGACAGCGGTAGCTTCCTCCAGTACCCCTGGGGCGGCGACGACACGATGACCTCCGGCGAGGCGACCGAGATCGTCGGTCTCGGCGCGCGCGACGGCGAGCGCCAGAGTCTGGGTTCCAAGGAGGTCCAGTCGGGCTGTGCCGCCAGTGGTGAGCAGCTGGTCTGTCCCACCGCCGACGGCTATTCGACGTGGAGGTTCCGCAACTGATGCCGTAGACTGTTGCGGCGTCGAGGCCGGACGATCCTCTTTACACAAGAGACTGACGGCCTCACTGCTGGAGTGGCGCAATTGGCAGCGCACCTGTCTTGTAAACAGGTGGTTGAGGGTTCGAGTCCCTTCTCCAGCTCCAATCTCAGGCCCAGGTCAGGCCACGAAAATAGCCTCTGAAGTGCGATAACACTTCAGAGGCTTGTCCATATTGAATCGAACATATGTACGGCTGATGCCGATTGTGTACGGCGGTATCCGGGAGTGCGCCCCCTATTCGCCCCCACGGTCGACTTGCGCGGTCGCGTTGGCGTGGAGAACCCGCTCCAGGTCGACGCCTTCCTGCCCGTCGATGCACTTGGCGTACACCTTCAGCAGGACATCGACGGAGTGCCCGGCCCATTTGGCGACTCGGGGCGCTTGGACGCCGGCGGCCAGCCAGGTGGACACGCAAGCGTGCCGAAGGTCGTACGGCCGTGCGGCCAGCGGCGAGTCCTGCTCGGCTTCAGTGAATGCCGTCTTGCGCGCCGCCTTGAATACCCGCAGGTACCCATGAGCTGCGGATCCGTTTTCGGGTCCAACGAACACTCGCCCATCACGGCCGACCCCGAACTCGTCAAGGTGCTTCTTGAGCAGCTTGACAAGGTCCGGGTGAATGGGCACCGGCCGGTTGGAACCGACAGCACGGTGCTTGAGCTGTCGACGCTGCCGAGCCTTCCCCGTGTCGGTCCATGCTGTCCCCACACTGGGATCGGCGTTGGTCAACCGGAACAACCCGAAGCCCTCCTCTGGCAGATTCGCGATGTTGCTTCGGCGAAGGTCGATGACTTCTTCCGGTCGAAGCGCGGCGAAGTACATGCATCCGAAGAACGCCTTCAGTCGCTTGCCGAGTTCCCCTTGCTCGGCGACGGCACCGAGGAGCCGAGTCGCCTGGTCGAGGTTCACCACAACCTCCGGGTCGACGGCACTCTCCACCACGGCTTTACGCCAAGTGACCAGCGATAGCGGATTCGCGTCGAGGACTCCGATCTCAATGGCGAACTTCAAGCAGTTGTTGAGGACGCGGCGCTTGTTGTTGAATGAGTTCGCCGCGGCCGGCTTGCCTTTCGTTGTCTGACTGAGCCGAGCCAGCACGCCCCGTACAAGCAACCCTCCCTTCTTTTCGTCACCGAGGTCGGCGACGTCGATGGTGTTGTTCTCCAGCCACTTGAGAGCTGGAACGTGACCTTCTGGTGGTTCTCCGCCGTCACGGATTCGGGCGCTGAAGCTCCAGCGCCGCAGAGCCAGGCGCAGCTTGGCCTGCTCCGGCTGTTCAGCGTGATCGGTCTTGAACAGGGCCTCGGTGCAGTCGGTCAGAGTATCGGCGATGTACTCGCGATGACTCGGCGAAACGTGTGACCACTTGTCCTGGACGTACTTGCAGGTGAGCTCGTACCAGCTCATCGTGTTCTCGTTCTTGAGCCACGAGATCGGACGACCGGTGTCAATGTCGAACAGCTCACCCTTGCGATGGGCTGCCACGAGCTTCGAGCGGAAACTGTCCGCGGCAGCCCAGGTTGTGAAGGTTTCGGGTGGCTGTCGCTTTCCTGCGACGAACCATACGACCCGGTAGCTGTTGCCTCGCTTGAGTTTTCGAGTCTCGATGGCCCAGATGCGCACGTCGTTCGAGGTCGTCATGCGGCGACCTCGGAGTTGTCGACGAGGGATTCAAGCCACTCGTTGACTTCGCTGCGCTTGAGCCGCAGTTGCCCATTCGGCAGCTTGCGGCAGGGTGGAGCGGTGCCCTTGGCACGCCAGTCCTGGAAGGTGCTGCGGGCGATGTCGAACTCGTCGAGGAACTCGGGAACGGTCAGCCATTCCTTTGTCGTTGTGGTCATCTTGTTCTCCTCGCTGTCTACTGGTGCTGTGCTTGATTGGCGGCGGGCACCGGGATGTGTTGTGACGTAACGGTTTGAGTCGTTCCTCCCTGATTGGCGAACTCGGGATGGACGAGGAAGACCGGGGACGGTGGCCTACCGGGACCGTGGCGGGCAGCCGGGGGAAGCGCCTTGATGTAGCCGTGGGATTCCAGCAAGCCCAGTGCGGGATCGAGCTGGCCGGCACGAGGGATGCGGGATCGCACGCCCCGAAACAAGTCGCGTTTGTTGAATCGGGAGGTGTTCTGGGTGGTGATCCAGTCCAGGACATGCCCGGCGTCACGGGTGACTTCGTCGGTGCCGACGTCATCGAAGGTGGATAGTGCGTGGTCGATGAAGTAAAAGGCGATGAGGCTGGCTTCGTTGACGGTGTCGGCATCGATGGGTTTGTTCCAGCCGGTCGTGAAGTGCTTGGCCAGGTGGAGCAGGCAGGCGATGCGGGCGGTGTTGCCGACGAGTTTTCCGCCCCAGTCGGCGATGTGCCGCAGGGCCCCGTTTTCTTTCAGCTTGTCCTCGATGTCGGTGTGCACGATTTGTATGGCTCGGTCGGCGGCCGGGGACATGGCGATGGTGTGTGTGGCGTCGATGTCCAGCAATGAGCGAACAAGGGTCGTGATGTTCTTGTTGTAGGCATCGCGGGTGGAAGCCGGGATGGGTGCCGGACGGATCTTGCGGTAGCCGCGGTTGTCGGCGGGGATGCTGAACAGCAAGCGCCCCAACAGGCCGGAGGTTCGTACCTTCCGGACGCGCATGAAGTCGACCAGGATGTCGGGCTGTAGCGCCACCACCAGAGTCAATGCTGGGTTTTCGACGTTTTCCTCGCGGTCGCGGCGGGTGATGTCGAGTGTGTCGCCGACATGGGCTTTGAGAAAAAGCTCCAGGTTGGGTTTTCCCGAGTAGTGCCCGGTGATGTTGTCGAAGATGGTGCCTTCGGCGGTCAGCACCGCGATACGCCCGCCCTGGTTGTGCAGGTGGGTGGTGGCGGTTTCGGGAGTGGCGTTGTCGACCAGCAGGCGGGGTTTGGCCGGGACGATGAGCTCCTCGGCCGCCGTCGCGGCTTCCGTCGCGGCATTCTTGGCGTCGTCGTATTCGGCCGCCGCCTCATCGCTACCCTGAGCGTCAGCAGTGACGGCCAGGTTGGCAGCCGCATCGGCCTTGGTCTCGGCGATGCGTTCAGCGGCTTGCTTTTCAATCTTGGCTTCCCTGATGCGGGGCGCAGCCTCTTCGATCAGTTGGCGCTGAATGGCTTCAATGGGTGAGGCCATGGTCTTGACCACGAACGACTTGCGTGACGCTGGCGGCATCGCCACCACGAAGTACCCATTGGACGACTCAGTCCAGCCGGGCGTGACTTCCACATCGATCTTGCGCGCTGCGGCCGTCGACAGACACCCCAACCCGGTGATCGCGGCCAAATCAGGCGGGGTCTGTGAGAACTCCGCGACGGCTGCCACCATCTCTGATAGCCAGTCGGGCAGAGCGTCGACCGGGAACTCCGGCAGTTGCCGCTTGTGCCCTGTCAACGGGATGGGTGTCGGCCAGGCCGGTTGCGGCGCAGCATCCAGGATGGTCTTGCCGTGGTCGAGAACGGCGTCGATGTCGGCGCCGGTGTCAGCTGCCTGATCCAGGCGCGCGGCGAACTGCTTGAACTCCCGGCGTTTGGCGTCTGCGGCGATGATGCGTGCGTAGTAGGCGGCGTTGGCGGCCGAGGGAACCGACATTCGAAGGTCGGACAGGTAAGCACCGCCGCCGACCTTGTTCAGTTCCTTCGACTCCATGAGACGTTGCAGCACGGCGGTGGAGTCCGTGGGCTCCCCTGTGTTGTGCAGATCCGTGATGACTTGCCAGATGATCTGGTGCTTCGGTGTGTAGAAGTCGGCGGCCGAGATGATGCCGCCGACTTCGGTGACGACGTCGCGGTTGAGCATGGCCGCGCCGCACACGATCTGCTCGGCCTCGTGGTTGTGCATCGTGGTCACTGCCTTCATCCTTCGCGTCGTGGCTGCCTTGCTGGGCAGGTGAGTTCCAGGTTCTCGGGGCTTATCGCATCCCCGTCGCACTCAGCCGGTGACAGTCGTCACGCGCCGGTGGTTATGTCGAGGCCGAATAGCGGTTCCATGCCTGCCGTGGCGTTGCGGAATCGGGTGCGGGCGGCGTTGGACGCATGCTGTTCGGCGTCGTATGCCAGATGGCAGCGTTGGCACATCGCGGCGAGATTGTCGTCGTCGCAGTGTTCGGGGGTGCGGTCAAGATGGGCCACCGTCAACACGACCTTCGACCCAGTGACGGGGTGTCGGTGGTGCTGGCGGGCCGGGCAGCGGCCGGTGTGCCCAGTACCGCAGATGCCGTCGCATTCACAGCGGCCGGCGGCGCGGCCGTGGCGGATGCGTGCCGAGATCTGCTTCCAGTCTTTCGGGTAGCGGTGCCGGTCTTCAGATCGAATGGGTGCCATGATGAGACTCAGTGCTCCTCGCTGTTGTGAATCTCGCTGTTGTGAGATGGGGGCACAGTCCCGGCCGTCGTGCTTGGCGGCTGGCGGCCGGGACGCGCAAATGGTCTAGCTAGCCGGTTCGTTTCCACAGCCAGTCGGTGATGCGGCCGCATTCATCCAGGAGTTCGTCGACCTGCTCGACGGCTTCGTCGAACCCGACAGTCTCGGTCGTGAGGGCCGCCATGGTGTCGGCGATGTCGATGCCGGTGGAGCTGGTGGCCCAGCTGGCGATGATGTCGCCGAGGTCGGCTTCGGCGCCGTTGAAGTATTGGCCGACGTGGATGCGGCCGTCGCGGATGGCGTCGAGGGTGCGGCGCAGGTGCCGGGCTCCGACGGAATGGGGGCTGGCGGCGGTGAGCATCCGCGCCACCTCGGTGTCCGAATGGCCCTGGTCGTTGAGCCGGTGGCGGGCGTTGGCCAGGCCGTGGACCACGGTGACGGTGACGTGGTGCTTGGCGCGGTTCAGCAGTCCTCGCAGGTACTCAATGTCTTGCTGGTGGGTGTGAGACATGACGTGGCGTGTCCTTTGCTGGTGGTTGTTGTGGGTAGTGGGTCGCAGCTCAGGCGGAGTTGTTGCCCAGCAGGGCGCGAAGCTGCGCCAGCCAGGTGTCGAATTCGTTGGTGTTGCGCCATTCCCAACTGCCGCCGAACACCCGCTGCTTAGCCTCGGGGATCGTGTAGTCCTCGGCAGTCAGGAACTCCTCGTCGTCGAGAACCAGCGCGACAGCGAGCTTCTCGCCGGTCGACCACGCACCGTTGGGGTGGCCGTCGTTGTATTTCAGGGCCCAGCAGCACTTGCCGAGAATGTCGCTGCCGAACCGGCTCAGGGCGTTGTTCACGAGTGGATCTCCTTGTCGGTTGTGATGGATACGGGTTAGGTGGTGTGTGGACAGTCGGGGCGGAGCATGAGCGGATACACCTCGGCCGACCACCGATCACGGGTCATCAACTCCAGACGGAAGCCCCGCTTCTTGTGGTCCTCGACGTCGCGCCGGGTGGTGTAGAAGGCGCGCCACGCCAGCTCTTCGGTGACCAGCGGCGTACCACCGTGTTTGTCGGCCAGCGCGCATCCGTTGGGACAGCCGCACGACGCCCACAGCACCCATTCGCACTCGCCCAGCGCCACGTCGGCGCCGTCGATACGGACACGCTGTTCAGGCATTGTTGACGGCCTCACCGAGCTTGTTTCCCACGCGCCACGTGGAGATCAGGAAGTTGATGCCCGTCAGCACCATCACGGCGGTCAGGTAGTCGATCGTGGGCAGCGCGGGCAGCCACTGGGTGTGGGCGATGTAGACGACGAGCTTCAGCAGGCCCGCCTCGGCCAGCGTGAAAACGGTGAACAAGGCGGTGTTGATGAGCAGTTTCATGGTGTATCTCCTGTGGATTGTTCGTGATGTTTCTGGACTGTTTGGCGGGGAAGGAAAGCGCGCGCGGCGCGAAGCGTCAGCGCCTGCCGTAGAACCGCAGATCGGCGGCATCGAGCCAGTTCTCGCCTTCGGGCGACACCAGCGTTCCGCCGTTCCACTTGACAAGGACGTCGTCGCCATCAAGCTCTTTGACCTTGCCCTTGAGCCCGGTCGGGATGTGAACGACAACGTCGCCGAGCTGGAGTTTCGTTGTGGCCATGCGGTGTTCCTTTCGGTTGGGGCGGTGGCCACCACCGGGATGGCGGCCACCGCGGGTTGGTGTGGGTCAGGTTTTGTCGAAGCCGTCGATATCGTGGATCTTGGCTTGGACCTGGGTGCGCCGGTTCATCTCTTCGGCGATGGACAGCAGGGTCCAGGCGAAGCCCAGTTGGATGCGCTGGTTGGTGTCCAGGTTGTCGCGTTCGGCCCGATCGAGGTTGCGGCGGGCGTTTTTGGCGGCGTTCTCACGCTGCATGTGCTGCTCTCCTTTGTCGTTTATCCTGGTCATCTGTCCTTCCTCCTGGTGGGACACGTGGCGGCGATCCGGGACTTCCACATCGCAGGGTCGCCACTTCTTCATGCGGGTCGTAAGTCGTTGGTCAGTTGACATGCGGGTACTTGGTGGCGAGGTCGCTGACGAGGTTGAGGCTGTGGCTGTAGGCGTCGGGGTAGACGTCAACGGTGTGAGCGGCGCTGGCCCCGGCGTAGCGCTCGGCGTCGTCGCGAGCCAGGCCGCGCTCGATAGCCCAGTCATAGGCATGGGTGTGGGCGTAGTCGAACAGTTTGCGCTGGTCGGGTGTGGCGTCGTCCCAGCAGAAGCCGGTTGTGCCGTGCCGGCAGGTGATGTTGGTGTTGGCCATGTGGTTCTCCGTTCGGATCGTGGGTGATGGGTTAGGCCGCAACGGTTTCGGCGGCGGGGTTGGTGAGCTGGTAGGGGCCGAACTTTTTGGGCTGCTCGACGTGGCCGGCTTCGATCAGGTTGTCGAGCTGACCGCGGACGTAGGTCTCGCTGTAGTCGGTGGCGGCGACGAGCTGTCCCAGCTTCAGCCCGGATTCGGCGTCGGCCAGGGCCATCCACACGGCTTCTTCGGCGGGGCTCAGTCCCATTGGCGGCACCGTCGTGGTCGGACTCGCGGGGCTGCGGCGCAGGAAGTCCGATAGCCGCGGTGGCACCAGTTGCAGCAGCCGCGCCACCGGCCCCGTTGCGGCTGGGCGGGTGGTGGGGCTATCGACGCCGGGTTGGTAGTCGGCGGGCAGAATGCCTTGTTCCATGGCAGCGACCTGGTCGTCCCAACGGCCGAGGTCTTCGGCTTGGCGTTCGCGGCGCTGGGTGTAACCGCCACCTGTGACAGCGTCGGCGGCGGTGACCGACAGTGTGTCCAGCAAGATCTCGGGGCATTGCCTCAGCCACCAGGTGATGGAGTGCTTCAGGTCCGCTTCGGCGTCGGGCAGGTTGTCCTGGTCCAGGTCGTCGACCTCGGGGAGCCGTTCGAAGTCGCGGCCGCGAAACGGTGCCATCTTGCCGCCAGCGGCGTCGATGACGTACCCGAAGCCGGGCATGTCCGATGGCAGCTGTGAGGGATCGAGTTCGAGTCCGTTGAAGAAGTTCTTCTCGGCTTTGCTGGTGGTGTACAGCACGACGGCGTTGCCCTGCATCAGCGACGACCGCAACGGCACCGACCCGCCGAAGGTCTTGGCACCGGCATACTGACTGGCGCACACCAGCGCGATGCCGACCTTGCGGCCGACCCGGGCGATGTACTCGGCCAGGGCCACACACTCGGGGTCGTCGAAGATGAGGTGGCACTCGTCGATCTGGATGAGGATGCCCGGTCGGGTCGGTGACGGCGTGAAACCCGACCAGCGTTTCGACCGGTTCTGCCGGGACCGCCAGGTGACTTCCTCGGCGGCGGCAGTGAGCATTTCCTTGGCGCGTTCGCGACCTGCCGCCCAATCCGACTCGGCGAACAGCGCCGGGTTGCTCGCACCGTCTTGGCCGTCGATGAACCAGGTGATGGTGTCGCCGCGCAACCTGGCGGCTATCGCGATCGCGGCCATCAGCACGGACTTGCCGGAGCCGATGCCGCCGATGATGACCCCGCCCCACATCGAGTTGGCGGTGTACAGGCGCCAGGACGCGTACCCGGTGCCGTCGCCCCACAGCCCCAGCGGCAGACGCCCGGCGCCGACGTCGATGTCGGCGGTGTCGAACACGGTGCGCGTCTTCAGCGGGGACTTGGTCAGGATCGTCAATCGGGCGCGTGAGGCGTCGCCGGGGACCGATTCCACGATCAGGTCGCTGACTTCGCATTTCAAGCCGACCGCGATGTTGGGCAGCTTGTTGATCAGCATGGACACGGTGTGGTGGGCGGTGGCGAACTGGACGAGGTATTCCTCGCCGACGTCGGTAGGGGTACCGCCCGATAGCGTCGCGCCCGGCATGACGCCGTGCTTGCTGCCGACCTCGGCAAGCCAGCGCTCCTCGAGTTCACGCAGCACGGTGTCGATGACCACGGGCTTGGGTGTGACGGGTGCTGGCGGGTCGGTGGAGGGGTTGGGGATGCGGTGCTGACGCCACCACCGCAGCCCCAAGACGGTGGTGCCGCCGACCAGGGCGGCGACGGTGTCGACGTCGATGCCGGCCGCGGCGGTGTAGGTCAGCCAGGTCAGGATCGAGCAGGCCACGGAGATGACCCAGCCGCGGCCGAGGTCTTTGGCAGCGGTGGTGATGCGGTAGCGGACCGGCGCGATGATCCACAAGATCACGCCCGCCACGAACAGGACCGTCGCGCAGGTGGCGGCGACGATGCCGGGTTCGCCGGACACGGTGGTCGCGAACTGCGCGGCACCGGCGGCAGCCATGAGGCACGCCGACACGTAGTGCGGCGCGGCCTGTTTGGCAGTGAGCTTGTGGAACTTGTCGCGCGGCCTGCCCTGTTCGGGCCCCATTGGCGGGGTGGTGGCTTTGGGGTTGAAGTCGGACAGGTTGAAGCTGGCCAGATCGCCATCAGTGATGGCCGGTTCCGCCGCCGGGGATGGGCCGGTGGCGGCTCGCGCGCGGGTGATGGTCACGGCGACGGTTCCTTTCCGATGGTGGTGGACCGCGAGGCGACTGGTCGGCCGCCTCGCGGTGGGGCGTTAGTTGGTGACGAATTCCTTGGTGCCGGCATCGGGCCGGGCGTTGTAGGCGTCGCCGACGGTGACCTTGTCCTGCACCAGCGAGTCGTGCAGCCGCTGGTACAGGCCCTGAATAACGGTGTTGGCGTCGTCGATCTCGTCGACGATGCCCAAGGTGCCCTGGCCGCAGCCGCCCTGAGCGAGGCTGATCTTGAACAGCTCCAGCGCCGACGCGGTGTCGGTGTGATGCTGAGTGGACTGCTCGGCGTAGGTGATCGCGTCGTCGAGGCCGACGGCCTCAGCGTTGGCGGTGGTGGTCATGGTGTTGGGGTCCTTTCGGTTGATGAACTCATGCAGGTAAGTGACAGTGCTTGGCGTGGTCGGCTCCATCGGCGTGGAGCTTTCGGCCGAGGGCGTGTCGGTGGTGGTGGCCTCCTTGTCCAAGATGTGGTGGTCCCATTCGGACTTCGTGAGCTCGGGTGTCAACTCCAGGCGCTGTTGCCAGGAATCGGGGTAGGTTTGTCGCACCCAGGCCATGAACGCGTCCGGCCGTTGGTCCAACGGGTGTTTGAACATGTCAGCGCCGTCGGGATCCGGGTTGGGGTTGGTGCGAAGGTCGTCCACGTCGCCGTGGTCCATTGCTGTGTCGGAGTTTGCTATGGGTTCCTCCTGTGTGGGTTCCTTGGCTGTCGTATCGACCAGGTCCATGGCCTGGTCGATAAGGTCTTGACTGCGCTGGCGTTGCACCACAACGGGATGGGTGCCGTTCAGCCAGGAGTTCAATGAGTTGTCCACATCGGCCAGCTCGGTGAACCGATGGTCGAAAAAGCTGGAGCGGTCGCGAGCGGCTTGCGATTCGGCCGTGACCCACTCATCCACTGCGGCGTGATGCCGCGGAGCCAGCCGTTGTTTGACCCATTCGCCGTAGCGGCGCAAGTCATCGGGGGTGAACGGGTCACCAGCAGATGCGCGCGGGTCGCCTTCAGTATTGAAGTGGTTTGCTGCCTGGTCGCGCGGCACCGTGGCGAACGCGTCGTCCACGCTGCCCTCGACTGGCGTGTCGGGGTCGACGAGGCCGCGCTTGATCTGACGGTCGCGGTGCTTCTTGTCGTGTTTGAGTCCCGCGTCTTCCCATCGGTGCCCCCACACGCGCCCCAGGTAGGACCGCATCGGCTTGTTCTTGTGCGGTGCGGGCCCAGTGTGCTTGCGTTCACGGCGTTCGCGGGCGCTGATCCAGGCGTCGTCGATCATGTCGGCCATGTAGCCGCCGAACCCGTACCGGACCGGACGCCCGGTCTGGGCGCTGGCTTTGATGGCGGCCTTGCGGGCCTCCCACCGCGGGGAGTCCTTGCCGCGCACAGCGTAGGCGATGTCGGTGGCGCCCAGGCCCACGACGCGGGCGGCGATCAGGCCGATGATGGCGATGGTGATGGGATCCATGCGTCACGCCCCGATCGAGGTCATGAGGTTGTCGCCCAAGGACGGCATGGCCACCATGGTCAGCGGCACCAGCAGCGCGCAGATCCGCGCCACCCACCCGATCGGTGGGGTGCTCACGGTCTTGTTGGGCAACATGTTGAGCACGAAGATCGTCATCGTCGCCAGTGCGAACAGCCCCGGCACACCCACGCCAAACAGCAGCTGCATGCCCGTGGAAGACAGGTCGTTGGCCTGGCCGAGGGCGTATTGCAGGCCGGAGCCGACCATGCCGCCCAGGCCCCAGCCGACTGCGACCAGCAGCCAGCATTGGACCTTCGGCCACAGCTTGTACCAGTAGAAGATGCCGAACATCACCAACGCGACGCCGGCGAGTACTGCGTTACCCATGTCGTTTTCCTTTCGCGAGAAGTGGGTGGGAGTAGGTGGTCACCACAGCCACGGCAGCCAGCCGCCGAGCGAGGTGTGAGCCAAGAGGACGTACAGCACCAGCAGGACTACGAACCGGGACGGTCGTTGCACCAGCCACGCCGCGTAGTACAGGACGGTGCACAGCGGGACCGCGATAACGCGGTTCCACACGCGCCCGCTGGCACGGATCGGACCGGTCTTGTCGGCCCATGGCGCCTGGTCGGCGTACAGGACCAGCGCTTTAAGTGACGCTGGCGGCTGCGTCCAGATCGCCGGCGGCCGTAGCCCCAGCAGCAGCGGCTTCAGCCGCTGTCCGATGCTGGCTGCCGAGGCTTTCGCCGACTCGGTGAAACCCGGCTCGTCGTCGGCCTGGGCCGCCTCGGGGCCCGTTGCGGCCGGTTCGGTGCCAGTGGTGGCGGGTGCGGACTTGGGTGCGGAGTGCGGAGTTTCCGGCACACCGTCACCGTCGTCGACCTGCTGTTTCGAATCCCGAGGGGTGTTTTCGGAGTGCGGAGTGCGGAGTGCGGAGTTGCCCTCAGCGGTGGATTCCGGCCCTGAAGTTGACGTTGGCGACTCGGCTGTCTCGGCGACGGCCACCGTCGGCGCCGCGACGGGTTTCGGTTCAACCGACGCCGGGACCGCTACCTCGATCGGCTTCGGCGACGCCGAGGTCGCGTCGTAGTCGGGGTCTTCGGGGCGCGGCGCGTAGGGCGACCAGGTCCTGCGATCGGTGGTGGTCACGGGCGGTCCTTTCCATTGGCGGTTGGCGACATGAAGTCGTAGACGCCGTTGATCCATCGGTCGGCTGTGGACGTCGAGACCTTGAACTGCTTGGCGATGTCCGGAATAGACGGCTTGCTTCCGGTCATGGAAATGTGCTTGCCGATGGCTCGCGCCGCTCGCGAGTTCGGGCAGCCTTTGACCTTGCGTTTCGGTGCCGGACCAAACTGGGGTTTGGCATCGGTGCCGGGAACGCTGTCGGGGTGCGAACCGGGCTTGTCTGTGGTGCGAGATTCCGCAGGTGAAACCGGGTTTTCGTTCCCACTTTCGGGCGTGTTTTCGCTCCCGGTTTCGGTCCCGGTTTTGTCCTGGCGGTTTCCCGATTCCGGTCCCGACGCGTTCCCGGTTTCGTCTCGGCCGGGTTCCCGGCGGGTGCCCGTCTTGGTTCCCGGTCGGGTGCCCAGTTTCGAGCTCCAACCGTTCGCACGGTTTTCCAGCAAATCCAGGATGGAATCGACCATCGCGGCGTGTTCGGCATCGGAAGCCATCAGCCCCGACGCCAGCTGCTGCGGCCGCATGCGGGCCACCGCGACATCGGCCAGCTCCGGGTTGGCGGGGTATTCGGCGCGCTTGAGGTTGCGCACCAGGGTCACCAGGCGGCGTTCGCGGTTGGCATCGTCGGCGGCCTGCTCGGCCGCGGCGACCATCTCGGCGCCCTTTTGGAGCGCTTCGTGCTTGGTCAGCTCTCCGGCGATGTCGGCGGCGGCCAGTTGACGGGCCTGGTCGACGGCGGCCTTGCCGTACTGGCGCTCGTCGGCCTTGGTGAAGTGCAGGTGCGTGGCGTCGGCGCGGCCCTCAGCGCGCATCGTCAGGCGTCGCATGAACGACGAGCGGTTCGTCCACGACAGATAGCCCAGCGCGGACAGTGTCCCGAACGCGACGGCCTGGCCAGGCATGATCAGCCAGATGTGGCCGCCGACGTTGAGGCCGATGATCAGGGCCGCGACGATCTTGGAGACCCGTTGCGTGGTCTTGGCGTCTTCTCCGGCGTCGAGCTGGGCGTCTGCGTCGAGCTTGAATTTGATCCCGGCCAGCTCCAGGGCTAGGCCAAGCGGGATGGCGTACTGGTAGTCCCAGCCGAACACGCCGTGCAGCACCTCAACGAGGCCGTACAGGGCACCGGACAGGCAGATCAGGTAGAACACGAACGACGGCGCGACGACCCGGAACCGGCGCGCCGATTTGCGGGCCTCGGCCGCGCGCAGCTTGGCTGCCGCGAGCTTCGCGGCCTTGTCGTCCTTGACCTTGGACTCAGCCGCCAGGCGGTCGCGCTCGGCGATCACCGCGTCCAGCTCCGACCGCAGGTCGGTGTTCTCGGTGCTGAGGGTCTCGGTGTCAGCCAGCGCAGCCTCGGCAGTGCTGCGAGCCTGCACGGCTTCCTCGGCCAGGGCTTCGGCCTCGGTGAGACGCTGGCTCAGAACTTGGTTCTCGTCATGCAGGTCGTCGCGTTGCTGGCGCGCCACGACGGTCTGAGCCTTCTGTGTGGAGACTTCCTCGCGGAAGCCCTCCACGGCGGCGGCCAGGTCGTCTCGTTCGGCGGCGACAAGCTCCAACTGTGCCGACAGCTGCTTCACCTTCGGCAGGCACGCCAGGCACGTCGCCCCTTCGGGCACGCGCGGCATCGGCGGCACCACCAGAGTCTCGCCCCCAGATGCCGGAGCGACCGGCAGCCGGGCTGGAACTGGGTACTCGGTGGATGCGTGGGCGGCATCGGTAACGCTCATTTCCTTCCCTTTCGGATAGTCGCCGATAGAGATCACGGCTGGTTCACCAGCCCGTCTTTGCCTGCGGCATGGGCGATGGCGACCAGGACGCGGCGAGTGTTGAACGTGTCCAAGCCGGTGATGACGTCGCGCAAGTTGACCTTGATGTCGCTGGTGGCCAAGCTGGCGGCGATCAGGAGAATCGATCGTTCGCTGTTGGAGCACGGGAAGGAGACTTCGGCGGCACGATTCCAGTCAACGGAAGCGAACTGTTCGCCCTCGTCTTCGGTCACGTCCAGGCAGTCGCGCCGGAAGTCGGTGCGGGACAGGAAATGTCCGTGCTCGACCAGCAGATTCACGGCCGCCTGACTGCCCAGTCCTCCGGTGCAAAGGAACAGTGCGTCCACCAAGTTTTGGTCCGGCATTCGGTTGGGGTCGATGCGTTTGCTCACGCTGCCACCGCCGTGTCGATCGTGATGTCGTGGTCGTCTCGGGCGCGCACTCGCGGGCGAGCGGGGACCGCGACGCCGCCGTGGACGAGTCCGGTGGTGCGGTTGTTGCGGCGGGCGGCGTACATGGCCGCATCAGCGGCGGCCAGCAGCTGTGACAGGTCATGGTCGGTGCCGGTGGCGGTCGCAGCACCGAGCCGGGCGTTGAGGTTGAGCTGCTGGCCGTCGACGGTCAACGGTGCTGACAGCCACCGCGACACCACATCAATGACCAGGGGCCATTCGCAGCCGCGGCGCGGTGTCAGTGCGGCGGCGAATTCGTCGCCGCCCAGTCGCACACACCCGGCGACCACTGCCTGGTCTGTCAGCCGCTTCGCGACGGCGGCCAGGACGGCGTCGCCGGTGTCGTGGCCGAAGGTGTCGTTGACGGCCTTGAATTTGGCCAGGTCGACCACGGCGACCGCGACCGGTTGCCCTTCACGCGCTTTCTTGCGGACGATGCGGGCCAGGCGGCGCAGGCCGCGCCGGTTGGGGATGCGGGTCAACGCGTCCATGCACGCGATCCGTCGCCACCGCAGCGCTGTCACGGTTGCAGTGCTAGCGGCGATCAGCCCGGGAGCGGCGCCGACCAGGATCGATACCATGTTGACGGTGCTCATACCGGCACCACCTCGTCGACCTGAACCGAGTCACGGTACGAATTCCAGGCATCGTGCCTCTTTTGGACCTGTTCGGGGATCATGTAGAACCGGTATTTCACCGGCCCGAACTTGATTAGCACCTCGGGGTGGTTCTGGTCGAAGTCGGCGGTGGTCTCGGCAGCCTCGGCGATACGCCGCAACTCTGCTGCCTCAGCCTCATCACTGTCACCGTTAAGGCTGTGCAGGATTTCGACGTGATACGCCGGGACCGGCACATCCGGGTGCTCGTCCAGCCAGGCGGCCATGTCGCGAAGCCCCTGAATGGTCGCGGCACGCCGCAGCTGAGCCTTTAGGTCGTGAGTGGAAAGTACGGCGGTCATCTCGTTCGTCCTTCGTTGCTGTTGCTCGTGCTATGTCTGTTGTGGTCTTGTGCGAACGGGAGGCGTCAGGCCGCGTAGCAGCCGCCGGCTGCTTCCACGCATTCGGCACATTCGTCGAACTTGGTGCGAATGAAGTACGGCTTGACCTGGCCACATGTCCCGCAGGTCTTCCGCGCCCGCAGCGCTTTGTCCAGTGCGGCAAGCACTCTCGGAGTAGCGGTGCGCTTCGGCTTCGCCAGATCGATGCGGTACAGGTAGGCGGTACGTTCACCGCCGATGCCGCGCCATTTGATCTGCCCAGCGACGTCTTGGCCGCCTGGGCACAGGCCGGTCGCGCGAAGTTGGCGGCGAGTGGCAAACCCGGCTGGAGCTCCACGCCAGTAGAACGTCGGAATCCCGAACTTCTGGCCGGTTGGGTCGTCGTACATGGCTCGAATGCGTCCCATGTCAAATCACCGCCCCGCCGAGGGAACAGCAAGTTCGGATGCTTGCTGGTGGTGACCGGTGCGGGTAAGACGGTCGAGCACCAGCACGGCGTCGGTGTCGACAGCGGCCAGGTTGTCGAAGACCTTGCGTGACCGATCATCGTCGGTGATTTCGGCGCCGGCGCCATGGAACTCAGCCATGAACTCATGAACCGCGTCGTGAAGCGCGTGCGCGGCTGCGGCGAGTCGATCGAACTCGTTGTGAGACTGGGAGAAGGGCATCTACGCCACCACCTTCACGCGGAGTTCGTGGTTGGCGCTGGCGCTGTTGTGAGATGGGGGCACAGTCCCGGCGGCCGTGTTGCTTGGCGGCTGACCAACCAGGGCCTTGCGCGATGAACGGAGTCGCGGCGACGAGGCGCGCACCACCCGCACCTGTTCTTTCGAGATGCGCAGCCGGAAGGCGACTTCGTGGATGGAGTGCTTGTCGGCCAGCAGTCGACGAATTGCCACCCGAAGCTCCGCTGGCGTCAGTTCTACGGGCACGCCATCCAGCCGCGATCGGACCGCGGCCATATCGGTGACCATCGACGCCGGGTAATGCCGCGCCACTTCGTGCGGGACCTGGTTGCCCAACGCATCGACGACCCGGACTCGGTAGAGGCGACGGTAGATCTGGTTGCGCGACAAGCCTTTGCCGACAAGAACCTTGTTGATCAGCCGCCATTCCGCGAGTGTCACCTCGGTTTCCTCGCCACGGCATGCCCGCGCCACCACGACCTCGTCCACAAGGTTCGGGTCCTGCGGACACACCTTGGGCATATCGGGCTCGGTGGCGATCACGTCCTGGTCGGCGCCGATGGCGTCAGCCCAGCACGTCTCACATGCCACATCGACGAACGACGGCACATGTCCGTGACGCTCGCGGCACATCCGCGCCGCGACTCCCGCTACGGGATGTGAACCATTCCGCTCCACGAGTCCTCCTTCGTTGCTCATACCTGACTTACTTGACTAGTCAGGTCCGTGAGCAAGAGGCTAACTCGACTTGTCTAGTCATGTCAACCCGTGTCGCCAAAGTTTTTGGACCTGCCTAGACATGCGGTAGCCTGGCCCGATGCCAGATG
Organism: Stackebrandtia nassauensis DSM 44728; assembly: GCF_000024545.1. Classification (GTDB taxonomy): domain Bacteria; phylum Actinomycetota; class Actinomycetes; order Mycobacteriales; family Micromonosporaceae; genus Stackebrandtia; species Stackebrandtia nassauensis. The sequence goes on along the minus strand of NC_013947.1, from coordinate 340,034 downwards.
CCGGAGAATTCCGCGGGGAACGAGACCCCGAAAGCCCATTGCCACCGAAAGTTCAGATCGCCAACCAGCTTCGGGCCGCGATCCTGACCGGCGTGTTTCAGCCGGGAGACAAGTTGCCGTCTCAACCCGAGCTCAGCCGGATGTACAAGACGAGTCGTCAAACCGCGAAAAACGGCCTTGAAATCCTGGCTGCCGAACGCATCATCGTGATGGGACAGGGAAGCAATGCGCGAGTTCGCGCAATCACGCAACGCTCAGTCGAGCTACGTCCTCATGTTGAGGCTGCGTTCGAACAGGGCCACGTGGTCATCGACTTCGCGGGGTTCTCGTCAGAGACCCTTCGAGGTGTGCTCTCTGAACCGCTAGACAAGATCCGGGTCGGCAGATTCACGCCCGAGTCCATTACCGTGCGGATTTTGATCACAGACGTGTCGAAGCCAATCGCTCTACCCGTACCAGCAGAAACGGGCACCGATGATCCAGATGTCCGGGCGCGGTCAGCCCGGATCACAGGCCGGGCCGTTGACGGCATCGTGGATCAGATTCACGAACTGGGCGATCTGGGGTTGGTAAAGACTGCCTCCGCCGAGGTGCGGGTCCACGACCTTGGCCCCATGTTCAAGCTCTACCTAATCAGCCGCCAGGAAGCATTTTTCGGCTTCTACCCCGTGGTCGAGCACACCGTCCCGATCAAGCGGGAGCCAACCCCCATATACGACCTCATGGGAAAAGATGTCCCGTTGTTCCACTATGCGGTGTCCGACGACGATGCCACCCACGGCGCACAATTCGTCGAAGCCGCCCAAACCTGGTTTGACTCGGTGTGGACGACCATCGCGAGGGAGCGTGAATCGGAGTGAATTCAGAGACGTCGGCGCTGAGTGAAATGCTATGTGGCAGCGGCCCACTCTTGCTCGACTTTGACGGACCAGTCTGCGGCGTTTTCGCAGGAGACCCAAGCCCCCGAATCGCACTCGGAATTTCGAGAATTGTTGAGGCGACGGGTATCGAGGTACCTCTAGAGCTTCGTGAACACTCGATGGAGCTGCTGTCGTGGGTAGACACACTTGACGTTCCCGGATTGACTGAAACCGTCGAAGATGCACTGAGTGATGCCGAGCTCAGAGCCGTCCAAACTGCATCGCCCACCCCTTTCGCTCGCGAGGTAATCGAAGCGGCGCATCGAGCAGCGAAGCCGGTCGCTGTGGTGAGCAACAACTCGGCCAGTTCCATTTCGGCTTACCTACGTGCCCAGGAACTTGACGAATACGTCTGGCCCATTGTGGGACGGCCATACGCGAATCCCTCAGAGATGAAACCAAATCCCATACCGTTGCTTCGTGCTGCGGAATCGTTGAATGTCGAGCCCGAAACCTGCGTTTTCGTTGGAGACTCCGTCTTTGACATTGAGGCAGGACTGGCTGCGAAGACACCAGTGATCGGTTACGCGAATGCTTCACACAAGACGAAAACTCTGGCAGATGCGGGAGCGAAAGTGATTATTAGGAGTATGGGCGATCTCGTGTCGACCCTCCAGAACTGCCCGACCAGCAGCCAAGGAGCTCAGTGACCGCTTCAGTCGAAGTTCCGCAGTACGTTGCCGAGGAGACAACAGCGCGATGGCCGAATGTAGGTCCTCAGTGGGTGAGCGAAGCTCCGGGTGAACTGCGTCAACTGTGCGAACAGTACGGAGCAATTCCGGAAACCGTTCTGCCAGCAAGATATGGGTTGGTGGTAGCGGTCCAAGCTAAAGACCGCGAGCTCATCATGAAAGGAAGCCCGGATCCGGACGGACCCAATCAGGTCAAGGTCATGTCCGCACTGGCCGATCTCCAGGTGGGACCGACGATTCTCGAATCGTTCAGCACCGACACGGGATTCTGGACAATCATGACCCGGATCAAGCCTGGTGAGCCGTTGCGAAACCTCGGCGCTTCGCTCGCGCCTCCGGACAAGCTGGCGACGATACTGCGACCATTGGTGAACCAACCTTCCCCTTCGTCGACACTGCCGTACATCGGCGACTGGCTTCGTGACCGCTTGGAAGATGATGCCCTAAGCGACCTCGCTCCAGGACGCACAGTCGCCTCGGAGACTGAACGGTCCGAAGCACTGAGCGTTCTTTCCGAGCTCACGGATGCCGGTGCTCAAGGTTTGTGCCACGGCGATACCTCCCCTGGAAACATCCTCACAGGAGAAAACGGGAAGTTGTACTTGATCGATCCGCGCGGGATGCGAGGCGAAGCGGCATATGACGTCGCTGTTCTCGGGTTGAAGTCAGCGATGACGGTTTCACCTGAGACACGAGTTTCCGACCTTGCAAAGGCCGTCGGCGTTGACGTTGGCCGGGCAGAGCGGTGGGCGGCAATCGCGCTTGCTGCTCGCGTGTAGAAGTTTGCCGCTGGGCTACACCAGCTCGTGGAGGACGTTTTCGAGGTCGTCGCGTTGTCCGTATTGGAGGTATCGGCCCGTGGTGGCGATGATCTGACCTGCGTCAGTGGGTGTAATGGTGCCGGATTCGGTGAGGCTTCCGACGAGACCGTAGAAGAAATCTTGGTGCCGTTCTGCCATTTCCGTGTCGAATATGTTGACGGCCTCGCGCCACTCGTCAGCGGCCTCCAGGAGCGTGTCGATGTTGCTCATGTCGGGTTCCTGACGTAGCGGGTGCAGTCTGCTACCCATGATGGCACGGTGGTCACGGCACCCCAACGAATAATGAGGAGTGTTGGCCATGGGAAAGCACGACAAGAAACCCGATCCGTCCGGCAACGGCCATAAGCCCAAGGACAAGGTCGACCCGAAGAAGTTCGTCAAACCCGAGGATGTCAAGCACAAGCACGACCGCAAGGATGACAAGTAACGCACGGCTCGCCGGGATGTCACGGGGTTGAAGCAGTGGCAGGGGTCGGCCATCGGTGTGTTCGTGCCGGGTGCCCACCTGTTTTGCTCCCGAAATTTGGTTACGGTCTGTGATCCGGGTTCGGTCCCGCTCCCAGGGGCGTGGACAGAATGGCCACAAATGCCAGAATCCCGAAACAGCCATACTGACCTGTGATTATGCGTGCGCCGGGGTCGTGGACAGAATTCAGCCAGAATTCGATCGCCGTGGACACAAATACCCCGCCCCTACCTTGATCCTGGAACGCTCCTCGAAATCCAGCTACAGACAGTGACTCTCAGGGGGTGAGGAGGCGTATCTCTGGTACACCGCGTCTGGTGTAGCGAGAACACCTGATCCACGGGCCAAGCGAAAGGAGTGTAGAAACTGCAAATGGCTCCAAGTCAGCGCGATGTGGCACCTGTTGCGGCAGCGATCATCGCCGACAACGGCAAAGTCTTGATGGTGAAACGCCGAGTATCCGAAGGCCAGCTTTCATGGCAATTCCCCGCCGGAGCCATCGAGGTTGGGGAATCTGAGCAGGATGCGGCGGTTCGCGAGACACGAGAAGAAACGGGCGTCGATGTTCGCCCAATCAAAGTTCTCGGGCATCGAGTCCACCCCATAACCGGACGCTGGATCGTGTACGTGGCCTGCGATTGCGTAGAAGGCAAGGCCCATGTCGCTGATACAGAGGAGGTTTCCGAAGTGATGTGGTGCAGCAGGAAAACACTCGCGCAGCTTGTTCCCTACCCCCTGTTCGAACCCGTGCAGGCGCACCTTGACAACCTGCTTTGGTTACGACAGCGCCATTGCTAGCAACGCTTGCACACGAGGAAGTCTCACTGTCCGTAGTAAGTGTTCGCGCCGTCTCTTACGATCGCAGCGCGCGGCGGGCAATTGTGTCCACGGCGATCGAATTCTGGCTGAATTCTGTCCACGACGCTGCGCGCGCATACTTGCAGGTCAACCCTCTCGTTTGGGATTCTGGCATTTGTGGCCATTCTGTCCACGCCCCCGGGTTTAGAGCCGGAAACCAGTAACACTCAGTAACAAACCTCCTGTATGGAAACGGCCTGGACGCGAAGATCGCCGCCGCATGACGAGCCACCCTCAACGCCTGGCCCAAGCAACTTCAGCGAAACCCCTGCTCTCACTGTCAGTTCCGATCGAAGGTGTCGGACGTTGAAGCGTTGGCCAGTAAGCCAACAAGTAGGTCTGGCACAAGGTTCGCCAAACCGCAGGTGTTCATGCTTAACTTCAGACATGGAACGTGAGACTCACCAGACGTGGCTGGTGTGGGGCGACACCGAGATCGAGGCGTTTCTTGACGGCTACTGGCTCACCCCTGTTGGAGTGGACGATCCGGACCTGTTGTCCATGATCCGGGATCGCGATCCAGAGTGGGAACCGCCAAACGACGACGTAGAAAACCTGGACGACCTGAACAACTCGTGCGCACTTGTAGTGTCGACAATCACCGAGAAGGAGATTGTCGAGCGTACCGCTGAGGTCAGGAAATCACTGCGGGGATACATCAGAATCAAGTAGCAGGCGATGCTTTTGGTTCACACCGGGAAGCTGGACAGCGACACAGCATCCGGCAGGTAAGCCTGGACACCGACAAGATCACCTGGACCTGACACTCACGCGAGGCTTTCACGTATTTCCACAGGTCACCGCAACCGGGCAAGATAGGCACGTGTCCGACTTACGTAGGCCGCGTGATCTTGTGCCGCACTGAGCGGCAGATGAGATGTCGATCGCTCGAAATCGCGTGGCGGTCGCGCCGTCGGCGAGCGACACTCGCACGCATGGGGACCACGGGGGATGCACATGCGCCGATGCGTCGGCGCAAGAATCCAGAGCCGCCAGACCATCGAAACCGTCGGGTCACGACCCGGTTCTCGGCCGAGGAGTACCGCGTCCTGGCCGAGCGCGCCGCGGCACGGGGGCTGGCGTTGTCGGCCTACATCGCGCTGGCCGCACTGGCGACCGATCCGGACCGGACTGAGACTCCGCGCGGCGGCCGCCGGCGGGACGCGGCCAGCAGGCAGTCGCGGGAGTTGTTTCGGCTGTTGCGGGGTGCGGCGACGAACCTGAACCAGCTGACCAAGCGGGCGCACCAGTACGCCAACGTCCCGGCGGAACTGGGGGAGGTCGCCGCGTTCATCGGTGAGGTGGCGGTGCGCGTCGACGAGCAACTGGGCGCCGAGTGATCGGCAAGGTCGCCAAGCGCAGCAGGCGGGTGCGGGGGTTGCTGCACTACCTGTTCGGGCCCGGCGACGCCAACGAGCACACCGACCCGCGCGTGGTTGCCGGGTACGCCCCGGCCGCGAGTCTCCAGCCGAGCGGGAACCTCGCGTCCGGGTTCGATGTGGCCGGGTTGGCGCGGCGGCTGGAGGCGGCCGAGCGGTCGCTGCCGGAGGGCCGCGGGCCCGTCCGGAACGTCTGGCATTGCGCGTTGAGCCTGCCGCCCGGTGAGCGCCTGAACCACGAGACCTGGGGCCGGTTGGCGGAGCGGTTCGCTGACGAGATGGGCCTGACCGAGACCCCGGATCGGCCGGGGTGCCGGTGGGTGGCGGTCCACCACGGCGACTCGGCTGGCGGCAACGACCACATCCATGTCGTGGCGATCCTGGTGTGCGACGGCGACCCGCCGAGGCCGGAGTGGCTGCGCCGCGACTATCCGCGGGTGCAGCGGGCCTGCGCGAGGCTGGAGGCCGAGTTCGGTTTGATCCAGGCGACCCCGGGCCGGGAATCGGGTCGCGGTCGGCCTGCGGCTTCGCGGGCGGAGTACCGCCGGGCCGCGCGCACCGGCAAGCCGTTGGATCGCGACGTGCTGCGCCGCGAGGTCCGGGCCGCGGCGGCCGGGGCGAATACGGAGCTGGAGTTCGCCGCGCGGCTGCACGCCGCGGGCCTGCGGGTGCGCACCCGCAGCAACAGCGAGGGCCTCGTCGTCGGGTACGCCGTCGCCCTGCCGCCCGCCGAAAGCGGGCAGCCGCGGTGGCTGTCAGGGTCGAAGCTCGAAGCGGACCTGGGCCTGCCGCAACTGCGCTCCCGCTGGCCGGAATCAGCCCCGGCGGCCGCGGCCGCGTGGGAAGCTCCGCCACCGATACCGGCGGTCGGGCGCGTCACGGACCCGGACCAAGCGTGGCGGCAGCTGCCCGAGGTCCTGGAGCAGGTGACCGGGAGCCTGCGCGACGAACCGCTCCTCGACGCCGAACTGGGCGGCACCGCGCGCACCGCCGCCGACCTCACCGCACTCCTGGCCGCCAGGGCGGAACCGGGCCCGCGGTTCGGGCCGGTGTCGCGGGCCGCCGATCAGCTCGGCCGCGCCGCCGCCGGACTGCCCTGCAACCGCCGCGCGGCGGCCGTCGGGCTGCTGCACGAGATAGCGCGGGCGATCCACCGCTCCCGCATCGGCCAGCACAGCGACTCGGTGGTGTTGCACGTCGCCATCGCCGTAGTCCACCTGGCCGCCGCGATCCAGGCCCTGTGCGCCGCCCGCGCCAACGCCTCCGGCACCACCGACCTCGCCCTGAACCGGCTCCGTGCCACGGTCGGCGGGCTGCACCAGGCCGCCCGCGACGCCACCCCGAACACGCCGCAAGCGCGAAGTGGTATCGCCTCGGCATTTGCCCGCAGCACCAACGTGGCCCTCGGCAAGCACGGGCCCGGCGCTGACGCGGGTCGGGCGTACCGACCGCGCCCGACTGGACCGAAGCCAACGCAGGCTGAGTTGTAGACCATGGTCAAGGTGTAATCGGCGACGCTTGCGGCGCTTCCTCGGCTGCTGCCTGCCCGCCGACCGCTGGCCAACGACCGGCCCGGCGACGACACTGCCTCGCGACGTCGGTGCTGCGACCGCAGCTGGCTCGAGGTGGTCGTGGTCGGCCAGGATCCGCCGCAGAGTGCGCAAGACCTGAGAACGATCTGCGGGGTTGATGGTGGTAGCCCGCAGCTGGTACCGCAGCTGCTTGAGGACTGCCTGCCAGGCGCCGACGGGCAGCGGCGGCAGGTCTTGGCGCGGCGCTGGATGACCGAGCCGGTGCTCCCCGAGTTCACCCAGGAGCTGTCGCTGCGCCCGCCGGATCTCGTAGGCGCGCTGGCGACATGATGCCGAACAGTACAGGCGCAGCCGCCCCAGTCCACGTGTTTCCAGAATCGGTCCCCGGCAGTTCTGGCACTTGCGCATCACCACGGTCATTCTCCGACCGTAGCCCGACTGTACGAAGTGCACGTTCGCGCAGATACCGTGGTACTAGGGCTTCATCACTGAGGGAATTGAGATACCTGGGTGCTCTGTCCAGGAATTCGCCACTGATGTATCGCAGATACCTGAGCACTTGACGACCCTCAGATGGCAATGTCTGGGTTTGATGCCGTGATGGCCCGGTTCAAGTGGTGGCGTGCTTCTGGCCGAAGGGCTTGCCAAATTCGTCGTAGATCACCTGCGCCCTACCTCGATGTATTCATAGGTAGCCGACGGAGCCGGTGTTACTGGTGCGGCTCTGGCCAGCCTCGTCGGGACCGAACAGTCTCAAACCGGCCTCAGTGAGGGCGGGGCACGGGAGCTTCTCGTGATACATGGCGCCGAGGAAGGCGATGACCGACTCGCCGTTTTTCTGCTGGGCCTGAGTGTTGAGAGTGAACCACAGGGCCGCGCCGACCAAAATTCCGACGACGGTCATTTGCCAGGTGGAAGTGCTAGCTGCGGTGGCTGAGCCCACTGCCAGCCCCAGCGGAAACGCAAGGAGACGCCGAAACCAGTATTCGGCGGAGGCGCGTTCGTAAATGGCCATGAGTTCGGGGTCACGGTCCAGTGTCAAGGACACGGCACGGTTGATGTCGCGCCACATGGCCTCCAAGAGTTCGTTTTTCTGCTCATCGTTGAGCGAGTCGGGGCGCTTGACGCCGAGGTTGGGGAAAAGGTCTCCGAAGATCGCCTTCGAATCAGTGAAGAATCCCAGCAGCCCGTGCGCAGACCAAGTCTTGGAAATCCGGGACGGTGCCAGAGAGAATGCTGGGAATGAGACTGCCTTCTCGGCGATCTGAGTGGTCCGAAACGCCGGGTGTGATCCTCGGATTGCCTCCCACACTTCACCGACTATGTACGCGCAGAACGCCATGGCTGCGGTGACGGCGGCGATCCCGACATGCTCGGTCAGCTCGTACACATCGCTCAGCAAGCCGGTCGCCTCGTCACGGGAAGGAAGATGGCGGCCCCACCAAAGCCAGACCACCGCTAGCCACGCCGCGCCGGAAGCCAAGGGGGCCCGCAACTGCCGAAGGCCGGGAAGTAAAGAGGCAAACATCCGTCTATTGTCCACCTCAACGCCAAGTTCGGTGTCAAAGTGCCAACTCCGCTGCGAACGGACAACTGTCCACATTTTCGGTGGTTCGGCGTCGAATCTGAGACTCGAACTCGGGAAGACCCTACCCAGACCATGGACGGAAAGGCCAGGTCACTAGAGGCGATCTCAGCTGGCTTAGGTGTTTGACCTGCGGTTTTATGGCCCGGATCGCAAGGTGGTGGCACGGATCTACTGGAGGCAGACTTACGTAGTAGTCCGAGGGCAAAAGAAAGCCCGACCCACGAAGGGGTCGGGTGGTATGTGCTTCGACTATAGCACCGATGTCTCGCTGTTGTGACATTTCCTCCTCCGATGTAGACGCCGACTCGCATCGAATGACCATATCGGGTGCTGAGAGGCTTGTGCCCGAGCGGATCTCACTGTTCGTAGTCAGCTTTCGAGCTGTTCGTCGCGCTCGAGCCACGGGGCGGGCAATTGTGTCCGCGGCGATCGAATTTTGGCCGAATTCTGTCCACGCCCCCTGCACGCACATACTTGCAGGTCAACACGCTTGTTTTGGAATTCTGGCATTTGTGGCCATTCTGTCCACGGGCGTAGAAGCCGGTCCGGAAGCTCATAACGCTCAGTCACGGTTCTGGTAGTGAAGCCACACTTCACGACCGCACAAGGAAGCAATTGGTGGAACTTCCATGTCTCAAGTTCGTGAGAAAATCCAGCCATGAGTGAAGAAACGTGGCGTCCTCTTGGCGTGGACGACGAGGACGAGGTCGCTCAATATGACGCCCTGCATGACGGGGTTCCTTCTTGGATGGCATCGCCATACTGGGCTTGGAATCAGGATGCTCTCACGATCTACCGAAGGTACCGGGACGGCAGTGGTCGGATCGCGATGCTTGATACCAAACTTGCAGAAGAGATGTGCCAGGCGCTCCGACTCAGCTTTCCCAATTTGCGCACCGATGCAATCGATTCGCGGATCGGGAAGGAGCAACTGAAGACCGCGATGGAGTACTTGGTCAAGCACTCAGCTCCGCTTCAGATCGCAGACTACTTGTTGGCACACGATGGTCATGCGGCACATGCCGAGATGGACTCACTACTCGAACGAAGCAAGTCGGTGTGGACAATCGGGACCCGAGCGGGTCGTCCCGCACTTGTTCGGCGTGTTCCACTTGGGGTGCAAGTCGCTGTGGACACGGTCATTGGACAAGCGGGTCAAGCAGGAGTGCGGCTGGCCAAAGCGTGGGAGGAACTTTACGGGTTGAACCCCGATGCCAGTGCAGCGTACAGGCTTGCAATCTTGGCGGTGGAAGATGCCGCCGTACCGGTCGTGTCACCGAACAACCAGAGCGCCACGTTGGGGACGGTACTCAAGCAGATCGAAGACCAGAAGAACTGGAAACTGCCGATGGACCGCGAGCACCCCAACGCTCCATCTAGAGAGGTTCTCGTGAGCATGATGCGCATGTTGTGGCACGGGCAACATGACCGCCACGGTGGCCAGCCGACAGCACCAGGGAACGTGTCGGTAGACGAGGCGACCATTGCCGTGTCGCTGGCAGCGAGCCTTGTTCACTGGTTCGAAGCTGGCCTCATTCAGCGAGGTGCCTGAGGACCTTTGTACAGGTGGCCGTTTGGGAGTCAAATATCGCATCGGGAACCACCCCACCCCCTATTTGCCCCCATACGGGACTGTCCCCTAGCGAACATGCAGGTAAATGCCCGATTTCTCGCCGTTCTTGTAAACAGGTGGTTGAGGGTTCGAGTCCCTTCTCCAGCTCTCGTACGGGGGGTGCGGATTTCCGCTCGTCCGGGGACAGGATTCCGATAGACACTCGGTACGCACCTACCTACATTGAGCCATATGGCTACCGAGGGCGATAGTTCAGTTACTTCGATGGCTCCGCCGGGCATCGGTCGGCTGATTCGGCTGGCGCGGCAGCGGCGGGGCTTGAGTCAGTATCAGGTGGCCGATGCCCTGGCCAGCTGCTCGGGTAACCACTGCGTCGACCGCAATCGGGTCGCCCGGTGGGAGCGGGGCGGTCGGGTACCTGATCCCTATTGGAGGCACTGGCTCGGGTTGGTGCTGGAGCTGCCCCGGGGGCGGCTGGACCAGGCCGCCCGGATCAGTTACGCCCAGCGGGACTACTACGGCCGTATCAGACGATGACGCGGGTGGCGGCCTCGGCGCGGCGCAGCGTGGCCGAGGGGTTCTCGCCGTAGAAACGCCGGTAGGCGGCAGCGAACTCCCCCAGGTGGCTGAAACCCCAGGTGGTCGCGACCTTGGCGACCGTCACCCCGGTGTTTCGGCTGGGCTGCCGCAGTTCCCGGTGTACCCGACGCAGCCGGACGTTGCGCAGGTACGCCATCGGTGAGGTGTCCAGGACCCGGCGGAAGTCGGTGTACAGGGCGCGGACGCCGATCCCGGCCTCGCGGGCCAGACCCGCCGTCGTCCACGGACGCTGCGGTTCCCGTTCCAGGATCGCCACCGCCCGCATGATCCGGTGTTCGCCGATCGCGGGGTGGGCGGCGCGCAGTCGCTCGCTGTGGTTGTGCGGCTGGGCGACCAGGAGTCCCAGCATCAGTCCGGACTCCAGGCCGCCGACGCACAGCGGGTGGCGGGGCAGCGCCGAGTCGGCGTCGAGGTCTTCGACGAGGTGGGTCAGCTGTCGCCACCAGCCCGCCCGCAGGCCGGAGGCGAAGTCCATGGCCGACTCGAACCGGATCGGCACGGGCCCGGTTCCGCCGATCCGTTCCCGCAGTTCGGCTTCGAGGGCGCCGCGTTCCACGCGCACGACCAGCATCAGGCAGTTGGCCGACCAGCCCATCCGTACCGGTCCGCAGGCTCCCACGACGCAGCCCAGGGTCGGGTAGACCGCGAGGCTTTCGCCGTCCACATTGATCTCGGCGGCGCCGCCGAGCGGGATCAGGATGAGGTAACGGTCGCGCAGTTCGGTGGTGCGCAGCCGAACCCCGCAGTGGTAGCTGAGCACGCTGATGCTGAGGCTGCGCAGGTTCACGCCCTGCTGGCGGGCGTGGAAGTGGCGCGGCTCGTCGATCTCGGTGATCCGGTGCGGGCAGAACAGGGTCCGCGCGCGTTCGGCGGCCATGACCGGATCGGTGGTCCGGAAGATCGGATACCGCGCCAACGGCACGGTTTCCGACAACATCGGAAGTTCCAGCATGGTGCGGGCCACCTCGAAGCGAGTTCGTCCGGTCTGGGACGGAGTGTAGTCAGCCGCCGACATCGCACCCACCCTAAGATTCGCACCATCTGAACATAAGGGAGCATATGGACGGTCATCGATCTAGATCCGTTGGGCCCCAAGTATTTTAGTGAATCCTTCGTCTCGTTTTATTCTTTCCGTCCGACTCGCTGTGGTAGTCTGATCACGCGAAGCCGGGGTGCTGTGGAGCGGATGTCCTCCTACAGACGGGCGCGACCAGGCCTCCCAACGCGAGGTCACGCCCGGGAAGAACATCATGATCCAAGAGGAACCGATTCATGACCTGTTGCAGCGACTCCGCGTTCGGGCGGGCCTCTCCGAACGTGAACTCGCGGACGTCCTTTGCACCATCGCCCGCCAGAGCACGATCACGGCCAACCGGGTCAGACGGTGGGAGTGCGGCGATCGCATTCCCGGGCCGCAGTGGCGAGCCGCACTGTCAACCGCCTTCGACATTCCCCAGTCGCAACTCACCCAAGCCGCCAAACTCACCAGGCTGATGCGCAGCCTGGACAGACTCGAAACCTGAACGATCTAGTCACGACGGACACAACGGTCTCTATCCACCCACAGGACACCCCACGCTCCCGGTGCGCCGTTGTGTCCGTCACCTATGCCTCACTCCTCGGGCACCCGGATCCAGCCCTGCAACGTGGCCCGGATCCCGGCCTGGAACCTGGTGGTGGCTCCCAGTCGCTCCAACAGTTCCCGCAGTCGGCGCTGCATGGTTCGCAGGCTGACCCCCATGCGTTCGGCGATGCGTTCGTCGGTGAGCCCGGCGGTCAGCAGCATCAGCAACTGGCGTTCGATCTCGGTGGGTTCGGTGGTCGGCCCCTGCGGTTCCCCGGAGTGCACCAGCGGCAGCGCCTGGCACCACAGCTGCTCGAACAGCGCCGACAACGCCTCCAGCAGCGCCGAACGGTGAACCACCACTATGGAGTTGATGGTCCGCGGCGCGATCTGCAGCGGCAGCATCCCCAGCCGGTCGTCGGAGATCATCAGTTTGATCGGGGCGTCGGACAGCACCCGGGCGCTCTCACCGGCGGTCATGGTGTTGCGGACGTCGCCCTCCAGCCGGTGGAAGGACTCCAGTCCGGCGGCGTCGTAGATGACGCGCCACACCACGCCGCGCCGCAGCAGTTCCCGCTCGTTGGGGATGTTGAGTTCGGCGTCGGGCGCGGCGTAGGGCGGTTTGTCGATGACGCGGATCTGGTGGCGGCTGGCCTGCTGGATCTGTTGGAACCGTTCGAAGACGGCCTCCCTGCCGACCACCACCTCCACCAGGTGCGACGGGTCGGCGGCGTCGACGCGCCGGTAGTACTCCGCCGAGAGACTGCGGGCCCACAGCCGGGCCCGTTTGAGCCGTTCCTCCTCGCCCAGCAGCAACGCCTCCAGGGCGATGTCCGGTGGCGCGGCGATGAGCCGTTCCTCCTCGCCGACGCCCTGCGAGACGAGTCCCAGCGCGGTCAGCCGCTCCACGGCGTCGCGCAGCCGTTCGGCGGGCATGCCGGTCAGGCGCGCCAGATGTTCCCGGCTGATCGGCTGCGCGCCGACCACGGTCGTGTACACAGTGGTGGCATCGGCGTTGAGGAGATCGAAATCGAACACGCGATCCGCTCCAGACGACGGCACAGGGTTCCTCCTGACCGCAAGCTCGACAGGATCCCAGCGTAGCCGTGTCCCGGTCATGAGACCGGGACACGGCGTATCGGGTATCCGGGGTACCGCGGCTACTTGAGCAGGTACGCCCGCTCGACGGTCGATACCACGGTGTTTCCCTTCTCGTCCTCAGCACTGACTTTCAGCCACACGGTTCCGTCCGTTTGGCCCAACGCCGGGTGATCGACGGACACGGTCGCCTGCCCATTCACCGACTTGTTCTGCGGCGACCCGGTCCGCCAGGTCTTTCCACCGTCGGTGGAGTACCGCACGTCGATCCGGGTCACCGAAGCCCGCTCGGCGACCTGGGAGTGCGACCCGGCGTAGACGGTTATCGTGTGCTGTCGGCCTGCCGGGGCGTGGTTGTCCACGTCGAGGCTGAGGTCGTATCGAAGCTGGATGACCGGCTGGAACTGGCAGGTGCCGCCACCGCCGTCGGACAGTACGCCGCAGGTGTAGCCCTGCGGGACCGCGGTCTGCGACGGCGCCGAGCTGAACTTCCACTCGGTCGTGGCCTTGGTGCCGGTCTGGAACAGGTCGCCGGTGCGGGCGATGGGCTGGTCCACGGCTTCCAGCTTGTAGTTGGCGGCCTTCGACGACATCGCGAAGACCGGCCAGCGGACGTACTTCCAGTCGGCGGCGATCTCGGCGCCGGTGTCGGCGTTCCACATGCGCCACTTCGACCACAGGTCGGACTGTCCGTTGGGGGTCATGAAATGCCCGTCGGAGTTGTCCAATGTGTGGAATCCCGGCACGAACTCGCCGTTCTGGGGTCCGCCGCGGGCGAAGGCCACCGCGGTGGACACGCCCGCCGGGTTGCCGAGGAACTCGCGTCGCAGGTCCACCGCGCCGCCGCGCAGCGACGGTGCCTGGAACCAGTGCTCGTCGGGCCCGGATCCACCGGAGGTGAACCGGTCCCAGGACCACTGGATCTGGTAGTAGCGCTTACCGGCGGACGGGTAGTACAGCTGCGTCGTGGCGCGGGTCCAGGTCAGCTTGTCGTCGACCAGCATGTACTCGACCGACTTCCCCGGGGCGACATAGTATTTCGACGCCGAGACCAGCGACCCGTTGGACGGGTGGGACACCCAGCTTCGTTCGTAGATCGCCTTGGGGTTGTCCGCGTGCGACACGGTGTACACCTTGGACAGGTCGGCGTCGGACACCGTGCGGCTCAGCGTGTCTGGCACGCCGTTGGGGTAGTAGAACGGCAGATGGTAGCTGTAACCGGGCATCTGGCTGTACTCCAGCTTGGCGTTGTTCTCCACCGGCTTGAGCGCCTTGGGTTCGGCCAGGGTCCACATGTCCATGACGGCCAGGTAGCCCAGCTTTCCCGCCGCCGTCGGCGAGACGTGGATCGGGTAGGCACCGCCGGAGTTCTCGTACATGGCGTAGAACTTGCCGGGGATGTTGGCGTACTCCCGGTTCATCGACACCCAGTGCGCGCGGGTCTCGGTGGCCTTGGGGGCCTTGGCCTTGGTCTCCACGGCGTCGGCGGCGTTCAGGGTGATCTCGGTGTCGCCGTCGACACTGAACTCCAGTTTGGTCACCAGGCTGACCCGGTCCAGCACCCAGTTGCCGAAGTCGCCCTCGTACACCGCGGTGATCGCGGTGTAGGTGCCGTCGGGCACCTGTGCGGAGGCGACGCCACCGCTGGTGTTGAGCACATAGGACGAGTCGCCGTTGGGGTTGTCGGGGTCGTAGCTGTCGTTGATCAGGGTCACGATCCAGTCGAAGCCGCTGGGCTTTCCGGTGGAGTCGTTGACCTTGACGGTCAGCTTGTGGTTCGAGCGGATGCCGAAGCCGATCGGGGTGCGCAGCTTGACGTCACCGGCACTCGCGGTGATGACGCCGCCGTAGGTGCCGCGTCCCAGCGAGGTTCCGTCCACTTTCGCGGTGACCGTGGCGGTTCCGTTGGCGGGGACGGTGACGGTGTCGTCGGACAGTTTCAGGACCTCGGCCGAGGTTCCGGACTGGTCGCCGACCGCCGATGCCAGGGTCAGGGTGACCGCAGCGTCGGTGTCGTTGGTGTACACCACGTCGCGGCTGACCGGTTCGGTGGCCTTCGACAGGTCGCCGAAGTCGGCGGTGGCGGTGGCATACACGTCCTGTCCGATGGAGCGCGGCACGTCGACGCGGCCGCTTCCCTGTGCGTACCAGGCGGATCCGCCGTCCTTGGCGGTGGACACCAGGGCGTTCTTGAGTTTCTGGCCGCGCAGTCCCTCGCGGGCGTCGGCCAGAAGCGCGGCGGCCCCGGCCACGTGCGGGGTGGCCATCGAGGTGCCGCTGGTGGCGGTGTAGCGCTCGTTGACCGGTTCGCCCATGGTGGTGCCGGTGGCGCGGGCGGCCACGATGTCGGCGCCGGGCGCGGTGATCTCGGGTTTGACCGCGTAGTCGCCCAGCCTCGGTCCCCGGGAGGAGAACTCGGCCATCTGGTCGGACTTGTCGACGGCCCCGACGGTCAGGGCCGAGGCGGCCGAGCCGGGGGTGGCGACGGTGCCGCGGGACGGTCCGCTGTTGCCTGCCGCGATCACGAACAGCGTGTCGCTGCTGGCCGACAACTCGTCCACGGCCTGGGCCAGCGGGTCGGTGCCGTCGGTGGGGCCGCCGCCCAGCGACATGCCCACGACGTCGGCGTGGTTCTCCACGGCCCATTCCATTCCGGCGATGATCCACGAGGCCGTGCCGTCGCCTTCGGTGTTGAGGACCTTGCCGGACAGCAGTTTCGCCTTCGGGGCCACTCCGGTGTACTTGCCGTCGGAAGCGGCGCCGGTACCGGCGATGGTGGACGCGACGTGGGTGCCGTGGCCGTGGCCGTCGGTGGCGCTCTCGTCGTCGGTGAAGTTGGCCTGTTTGGCGATCTGGTCCTTGAGATCGGGGTGGGTCGCGTCGACGCCGGTGTCGAGTACCGCGACGGTCACCCCGTCTCCGGTGTGGCCGTCACGCCAGGCGTCCGGCGCACCGATCTGTGGCACCGACTCGGCCAGGTCCACCGAGACCCGCTGGTCGAGTTCGATGGACTTCACGCCCTCGGAGAGCTTGGCGCCCTTGGTGTCCCGGGTGAGGCTGCGCCAGAACTTCGCCGCCTTGTCGCGGTCGAGGATTGTTCCGGCTCCCTGAATCGTCGACAGACCGAGACTGTCGGTGGTACCGGGCAGGGAGTCGGCGGCACGGGTCAGCGTCCTGTCCGAACGGTGCCCCTTGTGGTCATAGCCGAGGATGAGCGGAAGCTCGTCCGAGGACTTGTCGTCCAGGTCCTGTTCGGACAGCGCGGTGACGTTGAACAGCTCTCGATCTATGACGCCTTTGGACACGTACGGCATCACGTCGGAGGGGTAGACGTAGAACGCGTCCACATCGCCCTCGGCGTGGAAACCGACCTCGCGGCCGTCCGACCGGGAGGCCGCGTCTACTGAGTACTGTGGATTGCCGTTGCCGAAGTCGCGGAAGGACACCGTGTCCCCCGTCAACAGCGTCACCGCGGTCGCCTTACCGCCCAGGGCGGCCGGTCCGTCGTTCGCCGCCGAACCGGCCGCGTACGCCGGAAGCGGGGATGCCAGACCCAACGCACCAGCAAGCACCAAGGTCACCGGAAATGCTCCATTGTTGAACAACGGAATCACATCCCATCTGAGGAAACGTGCCGACGAGCATTTCGGCACTTGAGTTGTCCACAGAGTGACATGACCCTTAACGCATTGAAAAGCATAAATGTAGGCGAAACCTTGCCGTGGCCAGTTTCCGCCACGGCAAGGTGGGCGGAGCGTGGACCTTCCTCAATGGAAGGCCCACGCCCCTATCATGGTTGTGGCCCTGGACTCCCCAGTCTTTTACGGCCTAAACGGATTCTTGGTTCTGCGGGCTCTGCAGGATCTGACCGAAGTCGGTCTTGTTCTGGTCGGTGTCCTTGTACTCCTGGTTGCGCTGGGAGGACAGGTCGGTGGTGTTGGTCTGCGGCAGGCGAGCGGCGGCGGGGCCTTCCACGCAGGCACCGGCGGTCGAGGAGTAACCCAGGCCGTCGATGCGGGCGTTGTACTGGCTGCGCAGCATGACGCCACCGGTGCGCTCGATGCCCAGTTCGACCTGGTCATCGGGGGAAACGGCGCCGCTGTAGTCAGGTCCGGCGACCAGGTAGTGGCTTTCGTTCTCGCCCTGCGGCTCCAGGAAGGTGCCGGCCGGGAACGTGAAGGCGGTGACTTCCGCGCCGGTGCTGGAGCAGGTCACCAGACGCCAGCCGGAGATGTCGACCGATTCCTCGAGGCTGGAGTTGGACAGCTCGATGAACTCGTCCTCGGCGCCGTCCGAACCCTGCGGCTTGACTTCGCTGATCACCACGTTGGGCGAAACCTTGAGCTCGTCTTTGGCCGGGTCGGCCGCGGCGGCCGAGCCGCCGAACCCGAATACGCTTGCGATGAGCCCGAGGGCTCCGATCGTTGCCAGTGAGCGTCGCATGTGTAACGACTCCTTTCGGTGCCCGGGCGTCGACCCGGGCGAGTGGGGACAAGAGAGGTGGGGCCCCACGGCCGTCCGGCTTCGCACCCTTACCAGGTGGGTGGAGGTGGACGACCTGCAACCGAGTTTCGTCCGGCAATCGTTGCTTGCCAAGGGGCCCAATCAAAGGGGGCCCGTTTCACGGAGTAGCCGAGCCTGTACTCTGACGGCGACGGAGTGGGTGTCCGTGAACGAAGAGGTTTTCATGCCTATCCCCACCATCGCTTTGACCACTGTGGCCATTTCCGCCCTGGGTGTTCTGTGCGCCCAGCCAGCGGCGGCGATGACCACCGGAAACCCCGTTATCAGCGAGCTGGCTCCCAGTGGCCCGGGCGGCTCTCGCGACGAGTACCTCGAACTGCACAACGACGGTGACAACCCGGTGAGCATCGGCGGGTGGCGGTTGTACGCCTGCGACTCGGCCAGCTCGCCCAGCCTGATGACCACCTTCCCGGCCGGGACCATCCTGGCCGCCCGCGGCGAACTCGGTCAGTACCTGCTGCTGGCCGGGGACGAGTACCTGGGCAGGTCGGAGCACCCCGGCCCGCAGTCGCCCGACATCTGGTACAGCTTCGACACCTCCGCCTCGGACGGCTGGATGCTCACCGACCGCTACAACCGGCGGGTGGACGGCATCGGCACCGGAACCGGTGAGGGCTGCGACGACAATCCGCTGGTGCCGCGGTGCCGTTGGGGCGACGCCGAATCCGCCACCCGGGACTTCCGGGCCCGGGCGGACGCGGACGGCTACGTCTGTGGACCCGCCAGCCCGACCAACTCGATGGGCTGAGATGAGCCGACGGTGGTCCCTCTCCACCGCCGGCTCGGAGAGTGGCTATTCGACGTCGGCCGAGCAGTAGTAGCTCGGGCCACAGTAAACGGTCAGCGTGTACGAGCTGTACAGGCCGGTGACGGTGCGCTCGACGTTGCCGGTGCCCGACTGGGCGACGACACCGGTCTCGGCGTCGACCTGTTCCCAGGACGAGACGCCGACCGACTTCACGCTGATCCACACGGCGTTGTCGCCGTTGTGCCCCACCAGGCCGTCGGTGCAACTGAAACCGGGGGCGGCGGAGCATCAGCCCGACAGCTTCGCCTCGGTGTCGGCGGCCTGTGCCGGAGAGGCCGCCGCCAGCGAGGTCGTCAGCGCCGCGGCGCCGATGGCCAGGCCACCGAGGATTCGGGTCAGTTTCTTCATGCGAGTTTCCTTTCTCAAAGGGACGGACTGAACGAGAATGCCGGGGCCCACCTACGACACGCCCTGGCCGTACTTCTACGGACTCGGCGCCGCGCTGCTGGTGTTCAGCGCCGTCTACCTGCTGGACGACTGGATCGAGACCCACCTCGGGTTCGTCGCCTCCGTGCTGGCCGTCGCGAAGCGGCAGACCTCGCAACCGGCCGAGCCGTTCAAGGTGCTGGCCTCGCGTCGCTGGTGTTCCTGGGCGTGCTCATCGCCGTGGTCGGGCGGCCGTTCCAGCTGCTGATCCGGCGTCGGGTGCTGCGACAGCGCGGCCTGGACGGGGGCGCGAGGTGAGCCCCGTGCCGCAGCCGGGCTTCGACGCCCTGATCCACGCCCCGACGCGACTGTCCATCATGGCGTTCCTGATCCCGTTGGACTGGGCCGAGTTCCGGCTGGTGCGCGACGAGGTCGGCCTGTCCGACTCGGCACTGTCCAAACAGATCACGACGCTCGAGGAGGCGGGGTACCTCGAGGTCAAGAAGGAGTTCCAGGGCAAGCGACCCCGCACGTCGGTGCGGGTGACCGACGCGGGACGCACCGCCTTCGAAGGGCACCTGGCGGCGCTGCGGGGCATCGTCGGGGACCGGCTGTGACCCGGGATTTCGACTGGCCGGAATCGTCCGGACCGGTCATAATGGCGCCATGATCCGACGACATTAGGTCCTCACTGAAGACCTTCCCCAACGGAGCCGAGGACCACCCGGCGAGCACCACTCCCGGATTCCCCGTCTCTTTCGTTCTGGAAGGTTCCATGTCTGTCATTACCCGCGGCACGTCTGTCGGCCGCATCGGGCTCTTGTGGTGCGCCTATGAGTTCCTCAACGATTTCATCCTGCTGTACGCGCTGGAGACCCTGCTGTTCGTCGACACCGGTCTGTCGACCGGTGAGATCACCTCGCTGCTCATCGCCTGGTCGCTGACCTCCGTCCTGCTCGAAGTGCCCTCCGGGGTGCTGGCCGACGTACTGCCGCGCCGGCTGCTGCTGACGATCGCGCCGCTGCTGCGATCCGTGGGATACGGCCTGTGGGTGGCGTTCCCGTCATACCCGGCGTTCCTGGCCGGTTTCGTCCTGTGGGGAGTGTCCGGGGCGTTGCAGACCGGCGCGACCGAGGCGCTGGTGTACGACAATCTCAAGCACCACCGGGCCACCGACCGCTACGCGACCTACGCGGGCCGCGCCCGGGCCAGCCAGACGGTCGCGGTGCTGATCGCGATGCTCCTGACACCCACCGTCTACGCGCTCGGAGGCTATGCGGCCCTGGGCATCGGCAGCGTCGCGGTGTGCGCGC
Source organism: Stackebrandtia nassauensis DSM 44728 (assembly GCF_000024545.1). Taxonomy (GTDB): domain Bacteria; phylum Actinomycetota; class Actinomycetes; order Mycobacteriales; family Micromonosporaceae; genus Stackebrandtia; species Stackebrandtia nassauensis. Next base: position 319,932 of record NC_013947.1, on the reverse strand, counting down.
TGGCCGCCGTGGTGGCGCTGGCGATGCCCGAACACCGCGAGGAACGCCACGCCGAGTTCGACGGACTCCGGGCCTACGGACGCACGCTGCTGGCGGGCCTGCGCGAGGTTCGCGGCAGCCGGGTCGTGATGTTCTCGGTGGCGATGGTGGCGATCGTGCCCGCGATCTGGGGCTCCCTGGAGGAGTTCGCGGCCCTGCTGGCGGTCGAGTTCGGCGCGGGCAAGCCACTGGTCCCGTACCTGGTGGCGGCGCTGACCGGCGGCATCACGGTCGGCGCGCTGCTGGCGGGCCGGGCGGAGCGGCTGTCGTGGCGACGGCTGGCGGCCGGGCTCGGCTTGGGCGCGGCCGTCACGGTGACGGCGGGACTGTACGGCGGCATCGCCGGGTTCCTGCTGCTGTTGCCCGCGTTCGCGATGTTCAACGCGGCTGGCGTGGTGGCGGAGGTGCGGCTCCAGAACGCGATCACCGGCCCGGCGCGGGCAACGGTCACGTCGGTGGCGGGCCTGTCGCTGGAGGCGTCGTCGATCGTCATCTACGCGGCCTACGCGCTGGCGGCCAGCCAGGTCGGCCACGGCGGCGCCTTCGCGCTGAGCGGCGTGGGCTACGGCCTCGTCGCGCTGGCGATCATCGTGGTCGTGTCCGTGTCGGCCCGACGGCCGCCGAGGCGCCAGGTTAAGGCTTTCGACCAACCGGGCCTGGGGGCATGATCGCTGGCGCCCGGGTTTGGGTACATGACCGCTGGTGCCCTGGCTTAGGTGCATGGTGCCCCTGGCTCGGCAGGGGCACCATGGATGTGACGTTTAGTTGTCGAACCGTCCGGCTTTCAGCGGCGAAAAGCGCGGCCAGCTCCTTGATCTCAGGCCACGGCGATGTCCTCGTGCTGAGCGGCGTGGGCTACGGCCTCGTCGCGCTGGCGATCATGGGGTCCACCATCCTCCTCCCCTACTTTGACCGTAGAAGGAAAGCGCTGAATGCAGCCTTAGCCAGGCTTGGCCGAGTCTCAGCGACGCAGCAGGGGCGGGTGTAAGGAGCTGGCGGGGCCGCGCCGGTACAGCCGGGTCCGGGTTTCAGCGACGCAGCAGGGGCGGGTGTAGGGAGCTGGCGGGGCCGCGCCGGTACAGCCGGGCCGGGCGGCCCCGGTCGCCGTCGGTGTAGTTGTCGGTGGCGACGACGAAGCCGGGCGTGCCGGTGACCTTGCGGTGGAAGTTGCGCGGGTCTACTGTGGCACCCCAGACGGCCTCGTAGATGCGTCGCAGTTGCGCGATGGTGAACTCGGGCGGGCAGAACTCGGCCGCCAGTGAGGAGTACTCCAGTTTGGCGCGGGCTCGTTCCACGCCGTCGCACAGGATGCGGTGGTGGTCGAAGGCGAGCACGTCCTCTTTGTCCAACAGGGACGGTACCGGGTGCCAGGCGGCGGCTGCCGCGTCCGAGCCGGCCCGGGGGGCGGGCAGGTCGGGCAACAGCGCCAGGTAGGCCACCGTGACGACCCGGCCCCGGGGGTCACGGTCCGGGGTGCCGTAGGTGGCCAGCTGTTCCAGGTGCCCTTCGGCTGTGGACAGTCCGGTTTCCTCGGCCAGTTCCCGGGAGGCCGCCGCCATGAGGTCCTCGCCTTCGGTCACGAAACCGCCCGGCAACGCCAAACTGTCCTTAAAGGGATCAAACGCCCGCTTGATCAGCAGGACCGACAGCGTCTCCCGCTGGACGGTCAGCACGACGAGGTCGACGGTCACCGAGAAAAAAGCATGCGTGACGGGCATAGGTCATTATGGCCACGTGTTCTACCGGTAAAGCCCACTGGAGGATGTCATGTCCAGTTTCACGGCTTCGCAGTCGAGACTGCTCGGTTCCATCGTCGAGCGCGTCGTCCGCGCCACCGGCGGACAAAGCAGCACAGTAGATGGTCTGCGGGTGTGCCGATCCGGCAGATTGCGGCTCTACGGCAAGGGTGGCACCCAGTACGGCGACGTGTTCGTCACCGGGCGCTCGCGCGGACCGCTGTCCGACGGGCTCATCGCCCACGAGAAGCACCACCGGGACGCGCAGTGGCGCCGCTACGGGCTGGTGTTCGGCGTCATGTACCTGGCCGCGCACGTCGCCGACGTGTGGATCGGTCGCAAGCCGCTCAACCGCTACGAGCTGGCAGCCGAGGAGGCCTCGGACTGGGGCGGCGGCTACCCGCGGCCGTGAGCCAGCGGGCCCGGCCCGGGCGGGTTCGACAGTAGACGGCGGGTCGTGTCCATTCCCCACTCGTCGAGGGCGGCGATGCGGTCCGACACCGAGACGAGGCCGCCGTAGCGCTCCACGGTGTCCGCCCACTCCTCGCGCCGCTCCACCTCGGGGCGCGCGATGAGGCAGTCGGGGTCGTTGGCCCAGAACCGGCCGTGCTGCCAGGCGCGGGCGATCGTGTTGGCGGCGGCGCCCCGCTGCGACGGGTGGCAGGGGTCGCCGTTGCCGGGTTCGTAGGTCACGGCGATGTCGGGGCCGACGCGCATCGCGTCGACCAGCCCGACGCTGGGCAGGATGGGGGCGCCGCAGCCGAGGACGTAGGACTCCGGGCCGACGACCCGGCGGATCTCGGCCAGCCCCTCCCGGTACGCCTCGACGCTGTCGATGGCGCCCGCGTACAGGAAGTCCAGCTTGAAGTAGTCGAACCCGGCCTCGCGCAGCATCGTGAACACGTCGGTGAGGTAGGTGCGGGCGCGACGTGGGTCCACGCCCCGGGTCTCGGTGCCCCAGTTGTGTCCGGCGGCGCCGTCGATGATCCACTCGGGATGGTCGCGGACGAGGTCGCTGGTGGCCAGCGCCAGGAACGGTGCGACCCATACGCCCGCGCGGCGTCCGGAGTCGTTGATGCGCTTGACGATCCGGCTCAGTGAGGTGAAGCGGTCCGACAGGTCGAGCCAGTCGCCGACCGCTTTCTGCCAGCCGTCGTCGATCTGGATGACGTCGACGGGCAGCTCGTGTTCGCCGATCGCGTCCAGGTTCTCGTCGATGTCGGCTTCGGTCACGTCGGTGAAGTAGTGGTACCAGGAGCACCACACGGTCGGGGCGGGACGCACGCTCACGCCCGCTCGCGCGGCGAACGCGTCGCCGAAGGAGGTCAGCGCGGTGTCGACGTCGGCGTGGACGGTGTGTTCGACGGTTCCGTCGGCGGTGACGACGAGCCGGTCGCCGTCCAGCCGCGCCCGGATCGACGGGATGTCGGTCGCCGAGCCGGTCGCGAACCGGTGCGCGGCGCCGTCGGCGTCGGTGGCGACCAGCAGGCCCTCGGCCTGGAAACCGTCGGTCGGCACCGGTTTCTCGGGTCGCAGGTGCCCGGTGTGCACGTACTCGGTGCGCTGCCGGTACGACGTCCCGGCGACCGGGTACTCGCGGGTGGGGCTCCACGACTGCCAGCCGTGCTCGTACACCCGCCCGGCGCCCGGGTCGACGCGCAGCCGGGCGGCTTCGTCGAAGGTCATCGTCGCAGTGTTCCAGAGCGCGCGCGTATCCTCAACGACTTGTGAGCACCATCGAGCCCTCGTCCAGCATCCGCAGCTTCTACCGGCGGCGCGGCAAGGTGCGTCCCAGCAAGCTGGACGCCTACGACCGGCTGTACCCGGTCCTCGGGGTGGACCGGCAGCAGCCGCCTCCGCTGCCGGAGATCTTCGGCCGCACGGCGCCGGTGGTCCTGGAGATCGGTTCCGGGATGGGCGACGCGACCGTCGCGATGGCCGCCGCCGACCCCGACCGCGACTACCTCGCCGTCGAGGTGCACGTGCCCGGCATCGCGAACCTGATGATGCGCGCCGAGGAACACGAACTGACCAATCTGCGGGTCTTCGAGGGCGACGCGGTGTCGCTGGCACGTTCCTGCCTTCCGGCCGACACTTTGGACGCGATCCACGTCTTCTTCCCCGACCCGTGGCCCAAGGCCCGGCACCACAAGCGCCGCCTGATCTCGCCCGAGAACGTGGCGCTGCTGCGGTCCCGGCTGCGGAGGGGCGGGGCGTTTCACCTGGCCACGGACTGGGAGCACTACGCCGAGTCCATGCTGGAGGTGCTCGACGCCGACCCTGGCCTGTCCAACGCCCACGACGGTTTCGCCCCCCGTCCGGACTGGCGGCCGGTCACCAAGTTCGAACGCCGGGGCATCGCGGAGGGCCGTCAGATCTTCGATCTGGAGTTCGTCCGGCCGGAACAGCCGTTATCGCTGGGCATACTTGCGCATGGCCCGCAAACCCTGGTCCCGTCTCGCTGTCGGCGTCGGGCTGCTCGCGATCTTCGCGTCCTGTGTGATCACTCCCAGCTGGGGGGCGATCGACGGCACGGTCAAGCTCGCGACGACCGAACCGGTGCACGTCACCGACGTCAGCTGCTTCAACGGCACGGCCAGGGGCTCCAGCTACTGCGCGGGTTCGTGGACGCTGTCGGACGGCAGTAGGCACCGCGAGCGGCTGTCCAGCGACTGGTTCGTCTCCGACGGCGACTCCTTCGACGGCTACGGCAACAGCACCACCGCCGCGCCGACCCGGGTGTTCTGGATCCTCGCCCAGCTCCTCTATCTGGCCCCGCTCGGGCTCGTCGTCTTGTTCATCCGCTTTCACCGCAAGCGGCTCAAGGGCGCCGGTGCCCCGATCCGGCCCGAGGACGAGGCGGCGATGAACGCCCGCGCGGCCGAACTGCGCCGTCGCGCCGACCCGCCCGCGCTGGGGAATTGACCGTTTCGCACAGGTTTATCCACAGGCTCCCGGTTATCCACAGGACAATCCACAGATACTGGCTGTGACCGCTCCCCACGCGGACTGTTACACGCATGACACCTTCATGCGAGCCACCCACCGAACCCGACGCGGCCGACATCAGCCTCTCCACCCCCATGGACCTGTTGTCCGCCATCCCCTACCTGGTCGGCTACATACCGGCCGACAGCCTCGTCCTGGTGGGCCTGGACGCCAAGCAGATCACGGCCACCCTGCGGGTCGACCTGCCCCGGACCGACCAACCCGTCACCAAACTGCGCATCTCCCCCGACGTCCTACGCCGCAACAAGGTCGAAGCCGCCGTGATCGCCGGTTACGGCCCGCCCGAACGGGTCACCCGCTGCGTCGACCACCTCCGCCGCATGCTGGCGGCGCAGAACATCGAGCTCGTCGACGCGCTGCGCGTCACCGACGGCACCTTCTGGTCCTACGTCTGTCAGGAACCCGCGTGCTGCCCGCCGGAGGGCAGGCCGGTCAACCCCGGCGACTCCCCGGTCGACGCGGCCTTCACCTACGCGGGCATGCGGGCCCTACCGCACCGCCAAGCCGTCACCGCCCAGCTGGAACCGGTCAAGGGCCCCACCCGAGCCGCCGTCACCCGGGCCACCAACCAGGTACGCAAACTCTTGGACGACACCGACGCCATGTTCTCAGCCCGCGAGACCCTGCTCGACGAGGCCCGGACCATCCTCGCCAAAGCCACCGAGGCGGGTGCCCCGCTGCCGGAGATCGACCAAACGGTGAGGCTGGCCGCGGCGCTGACCGACGCCAAGCTCCAGACCGAGGCGATGACTTTGGTCGACAGCCACAGCCCGCACAAGATGGTCGACCTATGGCTGTGGGTGACCCGCCATGTGGCCCCCGCCTTCCGAGCCCGGCCCGCGGCGTTGCTGGGGTTCGCCGCGTGGCGCTGCGGCAACGGCGTGCTGGCCACCGAGGCGGTGCGCCGATCCCTCACCGACGACCCGCACTGTCCACTGGCGATGGTGCTCGGTCGCCTGCTGGACGAGGGCGTGCCACCGTCCTCGATCCCGAAGATCACCGGCGAACTGCTGCTGCCACTGCCCTGCTCCCCGGCCGGATAGCGAGGCCAGAAACGCGCTCCCGGCTCCCGGCTCCCGGCTCCCGGCTCCCGGCTCCCGGCTCCCGGCTCCCGGCTCCCGGCTCCCGGCTCCCGGCTCCCGGCTCCCGGCTCCCGGCTCCCGGCTCCCGGCTCCCGGCTCCCGGCTCCCGGCTCCCGGCTCCCGGCTCCCGGCTCCCGGCTCCCGGCTCCCGGCTCCCGGCTCCCGGCTCCCGGCTCCCGGCTCCCGGCTCCGACGAGCCTCGCACCGGCGCTTGGGTTGTGTCATCCTGCGGCGGTGACGAATTCACCGGACGCGAAGCGGCCAGATCTCGGCAGCGTCTTCACCCACGCTGGTGTGGCCGCCGCGTACAAGCATCGCCCGCCTTACCCCACCGAGGTCTTCGACACGCTCCAAGAGCTCATCGTCGACGAGCCCCGAGCAGTGCTGGACATCGGCGCTGGCGAGGGAGCGATTGCCCGCCCACTCGCGACCAGAGTGGACCGTATCGACGCCGTCGACGTCTCGGCGGCCATGATCGCCGCTGGGCGGCAACGCCCCGGCGGGCAAGCCGCCAACATCCGCTGGATCCACAGCGACGTGGAGTCAGCCACGTTGGATGGCCCATACGCGCTGGTGACAGCGGGTGCGAGCCTGCACTGGATGCGCTGGCCCGACACGATGAACCGGCTGGTACCGCTGCTGAGCCCCAACGCGAAGTTGGCCATCGTGGACCACGGCCCCCGGGATCTGCCGTGGCAGGACGAGCTTCTCGCCATCATCAAGCGACACTCCCGCAACCCGGACTACGACCCGAGTTTCTCCATTGTCGACTTCCTGGTCGGTCAGGGCCTGCTCGACGACATCGACAAGGCCGAGTTCGGGCCCACACCGTTCTGGCAGCCGGTAGCCGACTATGTGGAGCAGTTCCACTCCACGGCCACCCTGGCCCGGGAACACATGTCACCGCGAGAGGTCCGCGAGTTCGACGAAGCCGTTGAAGCAGCGGTCAGTCCGTGGATCACCGACGGCCGCGTGAAGCTCCCCATCGTCGCGAAAGTCGTCTGGGGACGACCGCAAGCGGGCTGACAACACCTAGAACCAGAAGCGACTTTTTGTCACCGACCTATGTCGCCAGTTATTCGGAGGCTGTTTGGGAGTTGGCGGAGCATCGGTCGTTGTTCGTCGAGCATCGGCCGGACTGGGGTTCGCAAGGCCGTGTTTCGGGATCCCGAGGGGAATGAGATCGGGATCGGTGGCGATCCATTGTGATTAGTCGGTGATGCGTTGCTCGCCCGAGTAGACGTTGCACTGGCCGTCGCGGACGAAGCCCGCGAGGGTGAGGTTCCAGCCTCGGGCCAGGTCGACGGCCAGGGTGCTGGGCGCTGAGACCGCTGTCAGCACGGGGATTCCAGCCATCGCGGCTTTGTGGACGATCTCGGAGCCCGCGCGGCCGCTGACGGCGAGCAGGTGGCTGGTTAGCGGGAGGCGGTCTTCGCGGAGGGCCCAGCCGATGACCTTGTCGACCGCGTTGTGGCGGCCGACGTCCTCGCGGGCGCAGATGAGTTCACCGTCGGAGGTGAACAGGGCGGCGGCGTGGAGGCCTCCGGTGCGGTCGAAGATGCGTTGGGCGGCTCGGAGTCGGTCGGGTAGGGATTGCAGCAGGTCGGGGGTGACGCGGATGGGGTCGGCGGCCAGGTCGTAGCGGAGTTTCTCGGCGTAGTGGGCCTGGAGGGCGTCAAGGCTGGCGCTGCCGCACACGCCGCAGGCACTGGAGACGGTGAAGCCCCGTGCCGGTGAGGGGGCGGGGACTCTAAGGGTCACGTCGAGGACGTTGAGGTCGCTGTCGGTGCAGTGTTTGGCTCCGGCGGTGTCCTTCGGGTCGGCGATGACGCCTTCGGCGTGCAGGAAGCCCAGGGCCAGGTCGACGTCGTCGCCGGGGGTGCGCATGGTGACGGTGAAGGGTGAGCCGTTCAGCTGGATTTCGAGGGGTTCCTCGGCCGCGAGGGTGTCCGGGCGGTGGCGGCGCCCGTGGGTGTCGATGCGCAGTATCTTGCGGCGGTCGCTGGCTCGTCCCATAATCGCCGACGGTAGCGCGGTTCGGTTCGGAGGCGAACAGCGCTAGCTTTAGGAGGCCATGAACACACCAGTAGCCGCGCATCGGCACGCCGCCGTCATCCTCGCCGGGGGTGCGGCCACCCGTATGGGTGGGGTGCCCAAGCCGGAGTTGACCTTGGGTGGACGGTCGCTGGTGCGGCGGGTGCTGGACGCGGTGCCGCAGGCGAGCCCGCGGGTGGTGGTCGGCGAGGTGGTGGCGCGGGATTTCATCGTCACCGCCGAGGACAAGCCGGGTTCGGGTCCGGCTTACGCGTTGGCCGCCGGGTTGGCGTATGTGCCCGACGGGGTGCCGCTGGTGGTGGCGTTGGCCGGTGACATGCCGTTCCTGACGCCGGAGTTGACCGCCGCTTTGTGTGAGGCGGTCAAGGGGGACAGTGACGGTGCCGTGCTGGTTGACCACAATGGTCGTCGGCAGTGGCTGTGTGGGGTGTGGCGGCGTCAGGTGCTGGCCGAGCGCTTGGCTGGGGCGGCGCCGGGTTCGGGTGTGCGGCAACTGCTCGGTGGGGCGCGCATCGTCGATGTGTCCTGGCTGGACGACGATCTGCCGCCGTGGTTCGACTGCGACACTCCGGCCGCGCTGGCGTACGCGCGGCAGCTGGAGCGGGAGTTCCGGCGCCACTAGCCGGGTCGCCGCCGGGCAGCGGTCACGCCGGAGATGCTGGCGGGGCTTTAGACGACGGCTCCGAGTTACAGCGGCATGCCGTGCTCAGTACATGCCGCCTACGGCGGCATGTAACGGCCGCCGTTGACGTCCAGCGTGACGCCGGTGATGTACCCGGCGCCCTCGCCCGCCAGGAACAGGATCGGGTCGACGATCTCGCGCAGTTCCGGCATGCGGCGCAGCGCGATCGCCTCGGTCACCGAGTCGCGATCCGACTGGGACAGTCCGTCGAACATGCCGCTCAGGCGGGGTGTGAGGACGAGGCCGGGCGCGAGCGCGTTGACCCGGACGCCGTCGGGGCCGACCTCGGCGGCCAGGCGGCGGGTGAGCCCGCCGATGGCGGCCTTGGCGGCGGCGTAGGCGACCCCGGTGACCGGGGAGGGCTGGCGGGCGCCGATGGAGGTGCAGGTGACGATGGATCCCTTGGCCTGCTTGAGGTACGGCAGTGCCGCCCGGCAGGCGTTGAGGGTGCCGGTGACGTTGACGTCCAGGACCTTGTTGAACTGTTCGTCGGTGAACGCGTCCAGGTCGCGCGGGATGCCCAGCGAGCCGCCCGCCAGCGCCACCAGGACGTGGGGGCCGCCGTGTCGGGCGTTGACGTCGGCCATGGCGCGGGTGAGCGCGGCGGCGTCGGTGACGTCGAGGTCGTGGTCGGCGCCGGTCAGGTCGACGGTGACGACGTGGGCTCCCGCGTCGGTGAAGGCTTCGGATACGGCGTGGCCGATGCCCCCGGCGCCACCGGTGACAACCACGGTTTTGCCGTCGAAGGGCTTGGCCGTAGTGTTGACGGTCGTCATGAAAGCAGCATAGATTGACTCGTGGAGGTGCGTGCATGCGTATCGCGGTAATCGGCGGCGGCCCGGGTGGGCTGTTCTTCGCGGCCCTGGCCCGGCAGCGCGATCCACAGTGTCATGTGGACGTTTTCGAACGCAACGAGTCCGGTACGACCTACGGGTTCGGGGTGGTGTTCTCCGACGAGACGCTCGACAACTTCGCCGAGGCGGATCCCCGGATACACGCCGACATGGCGTCCCGCTTCGTCACCTGGCAGGACATCGACACCTATTACACCCCCGACGTCGGCGGCCCGACCACGAAGCTGACCTCCACCGGCCACGCGTTCGCCGCGATGAGCCGGGTGGAGCTGTTGAACCTGCTGTCGAAACGCTGCCTCGACGTCGGCGTGAACGTCCACTATGGCGACGAAGCGCCGCCGCTCGCCGCACTGCGCGACAGCTACGACCTTGTGGTCGGCGCCGACGGCGTCCGCTCCCAGACCCGCAACGCGCTGGCCGAGCACTTCCGGCCCACCCTGGACGTGCGGCACAACCGCTACATCTGGCTGGGCACCAGCAAGGTCTTCGACTCGTTCACCTTCGACGTGCGCGCCACCCCGCACGGGGTGATGCAGCTGCACGCCTACCCCTACGGCGACGGCTCGACCGCCATCGTGGAGATGCGCGAGGACGTGTGGCGGCGCGCCAACCCCACCGCCGCCGACTGCACCGAGGTCTTCGCCGACCGCCTCGACGGGCATTCCCTGCACGGCAAGGGAACCGACTGGATCGACTTCGCGACCGTGCGCTGCTCGTCGTGGAGCGTCGGCAATGTCGTCCTGCTGGGGGACGCCGCCCACACCGCTCACTTCTCGATTGGTTCGGGCACCAAACTGGCCATGGAGGACGCCGCCGCGCTCGCCGACGCCGTCACCTCCGCGCCGACGCTCGCCGAGGCGCTGGCGTCCTTCGAGACCACCCGGCGTCCGGTGGTCGAGTCGACGCAGCGCGCCGCCCAGGCCAGCCTGGAGTGGTTCGAGGATCTCCAGCAGTACCTGGTGCAGCACCCCACCCAGTTCGGGTTCAACCTGCTGACCCGTTCCCGTCGGATCACCTACGACAACCTGCGGCTGCGCGACCCCCGCTACATCGCGGAACTGGACGCGTGGTTCGCCGCCGACGAGGTCGCGCGCGGCGCGATGCCCGAACCGGCGACCCCCCGGCCGCCGATGTTCCAGCCGTTCCGGCTGGGCCCGTTGACGTTGAAGAACCGCGTCATCGTATCCCCGATGGACATGTACTCCTCCGACGACGGCGTGCCCGGCGACTTCCACCTGGTTCACCTGGGCTCCAAGGCATTGGGCGGCGCGGGACTGGTCATGACCGAGATGGTGTGCGTGTCGGAGTCCGGCCGCATCACCCCCGGTTGCGCGGGACTCTACGACGACGAACAACAGCGGGCGTGGAAGCGGATCGTCGAATTCGTGCACGCCAACTCCGACGCGCGGATCGGCGTGCAGCTGGGTCACTCGGGCCGCAAGGGCTCCACGAAGCTGATGTGGGACGGGATCGACGAGCCGCTGCCGGAGGGCAACTGGCCGCTGGTGGCGGCCTCCCCGCTGCCGTACCGTCCCGACAGCCAGACCCCCGGCGAGCTCACCCGCGAGCAGCTGGCCGAGATCCGCGACCAGTTCGCCGACTCGGCGCGCCGCGCCCGCGAGGCCGGTTTCGACCTGCTCGAACTGCACTGCGCCCACGGCTACCTGTTGTCCGGCTTCATCTCCCCGTTGACGAACCGACGCACCGACGAATACGGCGGCGACCTCGCCAACCGGCTGCGGTTCCCGCTCGAGGTGCTGGCGGCGATCCGCGAGGTCTGGGACGGTGCGCTGACGGTGAGGATCTCGGCGACCGACTGGTGCGAGGACGGCATCACCGGCGCGGACTCGGTGGAGATCGCCCGCGCCTTCGCGGCCGCCGGGGTCGACGGCATCGACGTGTCCACCGGCCAGGTGGTCGTGGAGGAGAAACCGGCCTACGGGCGGTCGTACCAAACCCCGTACGCGGACCGGATCCGGCACGCGCTGCGCGCCGAGTTCCCACGGCTGGCGGTGATCGCGGTCGGCGCGATCTCCTCGGCCGACGACGCGAACTCGATCATCCTGGCCGGACGCGCCGACCTGTGCGCCCTGGGCCGGGTGCACCTGTACGACCCACACTGGACGCTGCACGCGGCGGCGGAGCAGGAGTTCCCGGTCACCTGGCCCAAGCAGTTCCGGGCCGGTGCCCGCAAACCCCCGACCGGCCGCGGCTGAGAAAGCCGTCGACCGGTCGGAGGTAACCATCAGGTGTTAGCGGGTGGCGCGGTCGATGACGTCGCTGATCGCCTGGACCACCGCGTCGACGCGCTTGAAGGTGATGTTGGAGTGGTCGGCGTCCTCGAGGATGCGCTGCTCGCCGTTGGAGACCGAGTCCACCAGGGCGCGGTGCATCTTGATCTTGCCGTCGTGCATCACTCGCAGCTCCTCCTCTGACATCAGGGCTGCCTGGTTGGGGTCGACGGCCACCGGGGTCAGTGCGATCACTGGGACGTCGGGAAGGTTGGGCCCGGCGTTGATCTCGTCGGCCAGTACGTCGAGTTTGGTGCGCTCGGCGATGCCGACGGTGACCCAGACGTCGCTGACGTGGTAGTCGACCAGAGCCTCTCGCACGTCAGTGGGGAAGTCCGCGAACATCGCGGTGACGTACTCGCGCATGACCGGCAGCGCCTGTTCGAGCTGTTCGCGGGTGGGAGCCATCTCCTCGCTCGCCGCCAGGCTGTTCGAGGCGGGCACGAAGTCGTCCCAGTTCGACACGAAGGCGTCCACCCACACCAGCCCGGCCACCTCGGTGGGGTAGAGCTGGGCGAACCGCTGAGCGTAGGCGCCGCCCAGGGAGTGGGCGACCAAGACGTAGGGGCCTGGGATGTTCTGGGCGTGCAACAGGTCGCGCAGTTCGGTGGCGACCGCCTCGGCGGTGCGGGGCAGTGGCATCGGGTCGCTGTAGCCGGAGCCGCCGCGGTCGTAGATGACGGCGGTGGCGAACTTCGCGGCCTCCTGCTGCGGAAGGTAGTAGTCAAAGCCGATGGCGCTGGCGCCCGGCAGGAACACCACGGCCGGTCCGCCGTCGCCCGATTGGTGGACGAAGAGGCGGCGGCCGTCGATCTCGGCGAAGCCGCCGACCGGAGGAGGAGCGAGTCGGGATGAGGAAGTGCTGTTGTTTGTCATGCGGCCAACTATCGGCGGCCGGTCTGCTCCGGCCCTGACACCGCGCTGACACGAGAAACCGCGGTCGTCGGGCGCTAGGTGATCGAGGACAGCAGCGTGTTGAGTGTGCTGGTGCGCCAGGCGATGAGCCCGACGAAGACGACGAGCACGCCGACGAAGGCGACCGTCTGGATCATCGCGCGGTTCGCGCGCGGCGCGTAGGCCAGGGCCGCGCCGAGGGCCAGTCCGGTGAGGAGGCCGCCGATGTGGCCGGTCCAGCTGATGTTGGTGCCCGGCAGGAAGGTGATCACCAGGTTGAGGCCCAGGATCACGTAGACGCCCGACATGTCGCGGCCGAGTTTGCGGTTGATGAGCACCATGGCGCCGAACAGGCCGAAGATGCAGCCCGAGGCTCCCGCCGTCCAGGCCCAGGAGTTGGCGTTGGTGATGGACGCGCCGGTGTCGGCGAGCAGGTAGGTGAGGACATTGCCGCCCAGGCCGCTGAGCAGGTAGAGCCCCAGGTACCGCAGCGGGCCGAGTTCGCGCTCCAGGTACTGGCCGATGACCCACAGCACGTACATGTTGAACAGCAGGTGGATGACGCCGTAGTGGAGGAACATCGAGGTGAGGAGACGGTAGTACGCGCCGCCCGCGACGCCCGAGACCTTGATCCCCAGGCCCTCCACGACGATGTCCGAGTACGGCGGCGCCCACAGTGAACCCAGGTAGTGCAGCGGGGTGGTGTCACCGCCGAGGACGTTGCCGACCCCGCCCAGGCTCGCCGCCCACACCAGTCCCAGCAGGAACACGGCGACGTTGATGCCCACGAGGGTCTTGGTGACCATGCCGCTGCCCCCGACCGCGCCGAGCGCGGTGCGGGGGCGGCGGACCGACTTCTGTCCTTCCCGAACGCATTCGGGACATTGGAAGCCGACGGAAGCTTGATTCATACAATCCGGGCAAATCGGTCGGTCACAGCGCGCACAACGGACGTAGGTCTCTTTTTGTGGGTGCCGGTAGCAGACCGGTGCGTTCGGATTGTCGTCCATTAGCGCGTAATGGTAACGCGCTCAATGCGAATCTCGTTTACAGGACGATCGCCGGCGCCGGTCTGGGTGGAGCCGATCGTGTCCACGATCTTCTGGGAGGCCGGGTCGCTGACCTCGCCGAAGATGGTGTGCTTGCCGGTCAGGTGCGGCTGCGGACCGGTGGTGATGAAGAACTGGGATCCGTTGGTGCCCTTGCCCGCGTTGGCCATGCCCAGCAGGTACGGCTTCACGTAGGCCAGGTCCGGGTGGATCTCGTCGTCGAACTGGTAGCCGGGGCCGCCGCGACCGGTCCCGGTGGGGTCGCCGCCCTGGATCATGAAGCCGTCGATGACCCGGTGGAAGACGGTGCCGTCGTAGTAGGGGCCGCTGCCGCTCGACCCGGTGGTCGGGTCGGTGTACTCCTGGGTGCCCTCGGCCAGTCCGACGAAGTTGGCCACGGTCTTGGGTGCGTGGTTGTCGAACAGCTGGATAACGATGTCGCCCACGTTCGTGTGCAAGGTCGCGGTAGTCATGCGCCCATGGTGCCAGATGCCCGATTCTGGGTAATAGACCGGCGGTATTCCGGCACATTTCCATCACACTGCGGGCAGTATGTGGTGGTACGTCCGTTCATTGGGAGGTGAATGATCATGGGCATGTTCAGGCGCAAGCCGAAGCACCGCGACCAGATCAGGGGGGAGCTCGTCGAGGGAATCGGCCACCTGCGCACCGCGACGGCGCACGCCGCCGCCGGGGCCAAGGAGAAGATGGGTCCAGCGATGGACCGCACCCTGGTCGCCGTGGGGCTGCGCAAGAAGTCCCGTCGCCGCTGGCCGTGGATCGCGGGCACCGTCGTCGCCGTCACCGCGGCGGCCGGTACCGCCACGGTGATCATGTGGCGGCGCAGCAACGCCAAGGCCATGGACGAGGACCTGTTCGCCGACGACACCGAATCGGCGCGAGCCGACGACCTCGCCTACGAGCCACCGACGATGGAGAAGGAAGAACGCGCTCGGACTATGGCGGGCGCGACCGCCGACTGACCGGCATCGGCGAGGTCCGCCGCGCAGTCGGCGCACATACGATGCCGGGTCCACTTCCCGTTTCGGGGCAGCGGACCCGGCGTTTCGTTGTGTGCGCACCGGGCGTCACAGGTACAGCAGCAGTTCGGCGGCGACCACGATGTCCACGACGCCGCACCATTCGGCGAAGGAGCGGGCCACGACCCGGTCCAGCTTCAGGTGGACGAAGTCCCACACGCCGTGGAAGAACCAGCCGGCGGCGATCAGGTAGCGCGCCAGTTCGGGGTCGACGATCAGGCCCAGCAGGCCCAGTCCGCCGAAGATCAGCATCCCCAGCGCCTGGACGCGCAGCGTCCCGGACTTGGCCAGGTGGCCGTCGAAGGCGCCCCACACCAGCACGACCAGCGCGATGGCCCACCACACGGCGGCCAGCGGGATCAGGTCGAGGACCCGCAGCCCGATGACGGCGGCCAGGCCGGTCACCAGCAGCGGCCAGGTGGCCCGTCGTTTCTCCAGTTTCGCCACCACCAGGTACAGCAGCGGCAGCAGGCCCAGCACGTGGGCGAAGGACCGCACGCCCTCGTCGGTGCCGCTGCCGCCCAGGGTCAGGGCCGACAGCAACAGCGCCAGCGCGGTGGGCCAGCGGCGCAGCAGCCACTGCCACCACGGGCGGGTCGGGGTCGCGATAGTCGGGTTCGTCATCTCGGATCTCCTGTCATCCTCATTACCCCGTCGGGGTATGTGGATTCCAGGTTCGCGCGAAACGACGAAGTCGAGTAGAGCCAAAACCAGAGCGTTCGGCATGCGCCTGTCATCGGCGGACATGACAAATGTCAGTGACAACCGGCCGGGGCCAGAAAATATTGTGGGCGCCGGGGGAGCGCTCGCTGCGGGGGGGAGTCAGCGAGAGCACCACCCGGCGCCACATGGGGGGCGGGGGTAAAGCCTCCGTCGACGCGATTACCGCGTCGCATGTCTGTGATTCTTGTCCGTGACCGCTCGGGTTGCAAAGTCCTGGCGGTGGCGGTTGCCCGCCATGTCGCAACTACGCCAAGATCGTTCACGTTTATGACGGTTCGCGAACACTAAGCGTGGCAATAGGTCGCGGACATATCACAATCTAATGACACATTATCGACAGTCCTCAACGGCCGCTGCCAGGCGGCGGACGCCCTCGTCGATGCGGTCGGTCGACACCGCGGAGTAGGCCAATCGCAGACTGTGCTGTCCACCGTCGACCACGAAACCGGTGCCCTTGACGACCTGGACCCCCCGGGCCTCGGCGGCCGGGGCCAGCTTGTCGACGTCGACGTCGTCGCCGAAGTCGACCCACAGGAAGTAGCCGCCGTCGGGCAGCACGAACGTGGCCTGCGGCAGGTGCTTGGTCAGCGCGGCGCCGAGGGCGTCGGCGCGTTCGGCCAGCGCCTTCTTGACGTTGGCGATCGACGCGTCCAGGGCACCGGAGGCCGCGAACTGGTAGACCGTGGCCTGGGCCAGCATGTTGGGCGCCACGTAGGTGTTGGTGGCCATGGTCGTGATCTTCTTGATCAGGTCGGTGGGACCGACCAGGTAGCCGGTGCGCAGACCCGGGCAGATGGTCTTGGAGAACGACGAGGCGAACACGACCTTGTCGTTGTCGTCCAGTTCCAGCATCGTCGGCAGGTTCTCGCCCCGGAACCGGATGTCCAGGTACGGGTCGTCCTCGAAGATCACGAAGTCGTACTCGTTGGCCAGCCGCAGCAGCTCGGTGCGCTTCGGGCCGGACAGGGTGACACCGGCGGGGTTCTGGAAGTTCGGGATGACGTGGGCCAGGGTCGGACGCACGCCGCCCTTGAGGATCTCGGCCAGTTCGGCGACGTCGAGGCCGTCGGGCTGGACGTGTACCGGGTGCAGCTGGCCGCGGCGGTTGCGCAGGCCCAGCAGGGTGCGGTCGTAGGTGGGGCGTTCGACGATGACGGGGGAGTCGGGGGTGACCAGGGCGTCGAACAGGAACGCGTCGGCCTGCAGCGAGCCGTTGGTGACGATGACCTGCTCGACGGGCACGTTGTGCTTGGCGGCGATCCACTCGCGCAGCGGCGGGTAGCCCACGGCGGTGCCGTAGCCCGCGATGCGTGCCGGGTCGGTCTCGAAGGCCTTCGCGGCGGCGGCCTTGAGACCTTCGATGTCAACGATGTCGAGGCTGGGTGCCCCACGAGAGAAGGAGATGACGTCTGTAGGTGCCATGCGGTGAATGGTAGAGGTACCAACCAGTGGACGATTCACCACACGGTGCGTGATGAGACGTGAACCCTAGGAGTGAATCCGCAGCTCAGCGTTCTCCAAAGTGGTGTACCACTGGCTTTCGGTGAAGTCCTCCCGGTCCTCCTCACCGAGGTAGACGTCGAGGTGTTTCTCGCCGCCGAGGCCGGGGGTGAACTCGTCGTCGATGGTCCATGTCGGTTTCATCAGCTTGTCGCACACCTTGTCGGGGACGTCGGCGTCGCCGCATGCGACGATCTCGACCCGGGTTCCCTTGGGCAGCACGTCGGCGTCGGTCGCGGCGGACACGTACGGGCGCAACGCGTCGCCGTGCGAGTTGCGCGCCTCCTCGTCCAGCCAGTAGCCGACGCCGTGCGACCAGTTGAGGTACTCGCCCTCGTGGTCGCCGCTGGTGATCCGTCCGGTGCCCTCGTCCTTGACGGCCTTGACGAAGTCACGCGGGTATTCGCCCAGCGGGTCGTCGCCGTTCTCGCAGTCGAGTTCGGAGCAGCCGGTGACCTCGACGGTCTCGCCGTCGTGGAACGACTCCACGGCGGTGTAGTAGACGGTGATCTCCCAGCCCGACTCCGCTGTCGACTTCGGTTCGGCCTTGTCGCCGCAGCCGCCCAGCAACGCCAGGGCGGCCACGGCCAGGACGGCCCGGGCCGTCACGCGAAGAACTCGCTGGCCACCGCGACGAACCGGTCGTTCTGCTCCGGGGTGCCGAAGGACGCGCGCACGCCCTCGCCGGCGAACGGCCGCACGATGACGCCGCGCGACTCGCAGTGCTTGGCGAACGGCACCGTCTGCTCGCCGATGGGCAGCCACAGGAAGTTGGACTGGCTGTCGGGAATCTGAGGTACCAATGCGCGCAATGCCGTGGTGAGCCGGTCGCGTTCGGAGATCATGATCGCGGCGCGGCGGCGCATCTCGACGTCGGCTTCCAGCGCGGCCAGGGCGGCGGCCTGGACGCAGGCGTTGGTGGAGAACGGGGTGACGACCTTGCGGACGGCGTCGGCGACCTCGGGCGCGGCGACCAGGTAACCGGCGCGCAGACCCGCCAGGCCCCAGGCCTTGGAGAAGGTGCGCAGCACGACCACGTTGGGCCGGTCGCCGTATTCCTCGAGCGCGTCGGGGACGTCGGGGTCGGTGACGAACTCGCGGTAGGCCTCGTCGACGACGATCAGCACGTCGGAGGGCACCGCGTCGACGAAGGCGTCCATGGCGGCGCGGCCGACGCTGGTGCCGGTCGGGTTGTTCGGGTTGCACACCACGACGATGCGGGTCTTGGGCGTGATGGCGGCGGCCATGGCCTCCAGGTCGTGGCCGTGGCCGGGCGTGTTGGGCACCCTGACGCTGGTGGCGCCGACCCCGGCCACCACGATCGGGTAGGCCTCGAAGGAGCGCCACGAGTACAGCACCTCGTCGCCGCGGGTGGCGGCGGCCTTGACGACGTGCTCGAACAGGGCCACCGAGCCGCAGCCGGTGGCGACCCGGTCGACGTCCACCTTGAAGCGTTCGGCCAGGGCCTCGCGCAGCGCCAGCACCCCCATGTCGGGGTAGCGGTGGCCTTGGGCGGCGGCCTCGGCGACGGCCTCGGCCACGCCGGGCAAAAGGCCGAAGGGCACCTCGTTGCTGGCGAGTTTGATGGCCTCGGTCAGTCCGAGCTCGCGCGCCAGGTCCGCCGGATTGCGTCCCGGCACATAGGACGGCAGGGCGTCCAGGTCAGCGCGGGTCAGTGGGCGGGACATGGGTTGCTCCTTTTGGTCTCAGTTCGTCATGTGGGACTTGTATGACCATCGTTCCGGGGTTCTTGTCGTGCAGGCACTGGCGAAACGGCTTGTCGTACAGGCACCACAGGCCGTCGATGAGCGCGGCGACGAAGCCGATCGGGCAACAGGCCAGTGACAGCATCATCAGCGACCAGCGCGAGATCGCCAGACCCCAGCGCATCCGTTCGGCGTAGATCGGGACGGCTTTGATGCCCATGATCCGTTTGCCGAGCGTCTGTCCGGATTTGACGGTCGAGGGTATTTCGTAGGCGAACCAAACCAGGATCGCGATGAACAGAATCGTGTACTGCAGCTGGTAGGCGCGGGTGGGCAGTTCGGTGCCGTAGTCGGCGTTCGGGTCGGCCATGATGCGCCGCACCGTCGGCATCAACGCGTCGAAGTACTGGTAGATGAACCAGCCGTTGACGACCGCGTTGAGCAGCAGCACCACGATGATGTCGATGATCCGCGCCACCAGTCGCTGGCCCGGGTGGGCCAGCGTCTTGCCCTCCAGCAGCCGGTCGACCTTCTTCTGGTCGATGGCGAACAGCGGCATCCGGGTGTCGCCGAGCGAACCGCGCCCGGCGGCCATCGCCGGGTCCGGCCCCGCGGCTTCCCGCCGCACCGGCTCGGGTTCGACGACCGGTTCCGGCAGCGGCTCGGGGGTCGTGGGCGGGGTGGCGTTGATGTCGACGGGCTTGCCCACCCACTGCTCCCCGTCCCAGTAGCGCTGGGTCTCGGGAGCGGCGGGGTCGCGGTACCAGCCGGGTTCAATGTCTGTCATCGTGGATGATTCTCGCAAATCGAACCCGGCCGTAACCTTCGCTAAAGGTTTCCGCGTTTCGCTTGCTCTTTCTCGATGGCCTCGAACAGGGCCTTGAAGTTGCCCTTTCCGAAACTCAGCGATCCATGACGCTCGATGAGTTCGTAGAAGACGCTGGGTCGGTCCTGCTGCGGTTTGGTGAAGATCTGCAACAGATAGCCGTCCTCGTCGCGGTCGACCAGAATGGAGCGTTTCTTGAGCTCCTCGATCGGGACCCGGACGGTGCCGATGCGTTCGCGCATCTCAGGGTCGTCGTAATAGGAGTCGGGCGCGTCGAGGAACTCGACCCCGTTGGCGCGCATGGCGTCCACACTGGCCAGGATGTCGTTGGTGGCCAGCGCCATGTGCTGCACGCCCGGGCCGCCGTAGAACTCCAGGTACTCGTCGATCTGCGACTTCTTGCGGCCCTCGGCGGGCTCGTTGATCGGGAACTTCACCTTGCGGGTGCCGTTGGCCACGACCTTGCTCATCAGCGCCGAGTACTCGGTGGCGATGTCGTCGTCGACGAACTCGACGATGTTGGTGAAGCCCATCACCTTCTGGTAGAAGGTGACCCAGTCGAGCATCTTGCCCTCTTCGACGTTGCCGACGACGTGGTCGAGGGCCTGGAAGAAGCGCTTGGGTTCGCGGCCGTCCTTGATGGCCGCCGTGCGGTCCACAATGGGCTTGGCGGCGACGTAGCCGGGCAGGAACGGGCCGTTGTAGCGCGACCGGTCCACCAGGACGTGCCGGGTCTCGCCGTAGGTGGCGATGGCGGCGACGCGGACGGTGCCGTACTCGTCGGTGAGGTCGTGCGGTTCCTCGACGCCCACGGCGCCCTGCTTGATCGCGAAGGCGTAGTTGTCGTCCACGTTGGGCACTTCGAGGGCCACCTCGATGACGCCGTCGCCGTGGGCGGCGTAGTGCTTGGTGGCGGCGGAGTCGGCGGTGATGCCACCGGCCAGCACGAACCGGACGCCGCCGGAGCGCAGCATGTACTCGGCGTGCTCGCGGAAGCCCTGTTCGGGGCCGCGGTATGCCTCCAGGGTCATGCCGAAGGCGGTGGAGTAGTAGTGCGCGGCCTGTTTGGCGTTGCCCACGTAGAACCGGATGTGGTCCCAGCCCTTGATCGGGAAGTCGTCCGCGTTGATGTCGTGCTCGACGGCTCCGACGAGCTGGGCCTCGTTGATCGTGTCAACCATGGCCGCCTCCTTGGGATGTGATTCTCAGCGTCTCCGCCGATGATCATCGAAGAACGTTGATTGAGCAAGAGTGGCCGAAAACTCTGGTCAGCTTGCACAGATCGTCCGGCTTACCCCCGAGTATTGTGGTCAATATGCCCAGTGATTCTCGGATCGATCGTCTCGATGCCCAGCTCATCGCGCTGCTGACGGCGGAGCCCCGGATCGGGGTGCTGGAGTGCGCCCGGCGGCTGTCGGTGGCGCGCGGGACGGTGCAGGCGCGGCTGGACAAACTGTCGGCGCGCGGCATCATCCGCGGCTTCGGGCCCGAGATCCACCCGACGGCGCTGGGCTACACGGTGATGGCGTTCGTGACGCTGGAGATCCGGCAACTGCGCGGCCACGACACGGTGACCCGGCACCTGGAGTCCATACCGGAGGTTCTGGAGGTGCACACGGTCACCGGTTCCGGGGACCTGATGTGCCGGGTGGTGTCGCGCACCAACGCCGACCTGCAGCGCGTCATCGACACGATCGTGTCCAGCGACGGCGTGGTGCGGGCGTCGACCGTCATCGCGCTGGACGAGCAGATCGGGTACCGGACGCTGCCACTGGTGGAGGCGGCCGCGTCCGGTTGAGACGGTCTCAGGCGTCGATGACGACGAGTTCGCGCGGCGTCAGGTTGAGCCGTTCGACGCCGTCGTCGGTGACCACGACGATGTCCTCGATGCGGGCGCCGTGGGCGCCGTCGACGTAGATGCCCGGTTCGATCGAGAACGCCATGCCGGGCTCCAGCACCCGCTCGTTGCCGGCCACTATGTACGGATCCTCGTGGCCCTGCATGCCGATGCCGTGCCCGGTGCGGTGGATGAACCGCTCGCCGTACCCGGCCGCGGCGATGACGTCGCGGGCGGCGGCGTCCACGGACGCGGCGGTGACGCCGGGCCGGACGTGCTCGCACGCCGCGATCTGGGCGCGCAGCAGCACCTCGTAGTACGCGGCGAACTCCTCGGGCGCTTCACCACCGGCGACGTAGGTGCGGGTGGAGTCGGAGCAGTAACCGTCCGCTGTGGTGCCGCCGATGTCGACCACGACCGGGTCGCCGGGCTGGATCACCCGGTCGGACAGGTCGTGGTGCGGCGAGGCGCCGTTGGGGCCGGAGCCGACGATCACGAAGTCCACGGTGGCGTGTCCCTCGGCGGCGATCGCCTCGGCGATGTCGGCGCCGACCTCGCGTTCGGTGCGGCCGGGCCGCAGCCACTCGGCCATCCGCGCGTGCACCCGGTCGATGGCCGCCCCGGCCCGCCGCAGCGCCTCGATCTCGTTGCCGGACTTGCGCATCCGCAACTCCCGCAGGATCTCCCCGGCCAGCTCCTGCTCGGTGCCGGGCAGCGCGCTGCGAAACGCCAGCAGCTTCTCGGCCCACATGTGGTTGTCGTACGCGATCCGCCGCGTCCCTGGCGGCAGCAGCGCGGCGACCAGCGCGTAGGGGTCCTCGGTCTCGTGCCAGGACACCAGTTCCAGCCCCAGGTCCCCGGCGGGGGAAGCCTGCGCGGCGGCCCGCTCCAGGACGGGCACGACCAGCAGCGGTTCGGCCCCGGGCCGCAGCACCAGGCAGGTCAGCCGCTCCAGCGGTTTGGCGTCGTAGCCGGTCAGGTAGTGCAGGTCGGCGCCGGGCGAGATGAGCACGGCGTCGATGCCGGAGGCCTCGGTGGCGGAGCGGGCCTTGGCGAGCCGGTCGGTGAGTTCCACTTTGGTGAAGATCGTCATGGGCGTCAACCTACAACGATCACGCCTCGGTGACCTTCACATAGTCGACGGTCATCGTGTTGTGCAGCCGCGGGTCGGGGGTTCCGGCCCAGCCGCCGACGGCGATGTTGAGGATCACGTAGGCCGGGGCGTCGTCGGGCACCTGGTACGGCACGGTCGCGGCGAGCTTGTCGTCGATGTAGAAGGACGCCTCGCCGTCGGCGCCGTTGGTGTAGTCCACCCGGTAGGTGTGCCAGTCGGTCCATGTTGGATCGTCGCTGTCGTCGGGATAGAAGTCGCCGTACTGCTGGTGGTCGTCGACGGTGCCGAAATGCGAGTGGTACTGGGGTTTCCAGTCGCCTCCGCCGCCGATCTCCATCAGGTCCAGTTCACCGTTGGTGGGCCAGTTCGCCTCGTCGGTGGTCCAGATCGCGGGCCAGGCACCGGCGACGTAGCCGGAGAACTTGGCGCGCACCTCGACGGTGCCCGGGTCGTTGATCGTGGTGGCGCGCAGCCGGGCCGAGGTGAAGTGGCGGTCGTTGAACTCCTCGGCCTTGGCGGTGATGACGAGATTGCCCTCGCCGTCGAGTTCGGCGTTCCTGCCGCCGTCGGTGTAACACTGCTCTTCCTTGCCGTTGCCCCATTCACAGCCGGTCTGCTGTACCCAGCGGGAGGCGTCGGGCGGGCTTCCGGCCTCGCCGCCGAACTGTTCCTCCCAGCTGGCACGGGAATCGGCGTAAGCCAGGGTTCCGCCGCCGACGGCGATCGTCGCGGTCACGGCGACGGCGAGCAGCTTCCATTTCGGACTCATGTGGGCGACTATCGCCTGTGCCGCGATAAATCCGCCATAACCTTCCGGTCACCGCTGGTGGGCGCCGGGAGTGTGGCCGAAGGCGCGGCGGAACGCGTCGATGAAGGCACTTGTGGACGACCAGCCGCAGGTGTGGGCCACGGCGGTGACGGAAGCGTTGTCGGCCAACAGGACCAGGGCGTGGTACAGCCGCAGCTGGGTTCGCCACTGCGGGAAGGTCATGCCCAGTTCGGTTTTGAACAACCGCGACAGGGTGCGTTCGCTGGCGCCGACGCGGCGGCCCAGGACGGTGAGGGTGCTGTTGTCGGCGGGGTCGGCGCGCAGCCGGTCGCACAGTTCGGACAGTCGGGGATCGGTGGGGGTGGGCAGGTGGATCGGTTGCTGGGGCGTGGCGCGGAGCTGGTCGAGCAGGACGGCGCGCAGGCGGGCGCGTTCCGGGCTGTCGTCGGCGGGGCTGCGGGTGTAGGCGAGGATCAGTTCCCGGGTCAGCGGGCCGATGGCCAGCACCGTGGGTTCGGCGAGGTCGAGCGGGTTGTCGCGGGCGGGCAGGCCGACGAGGTGGAGTTCGAGGTCGCCGTGGGCGCGGTGCGCGTGGGTGGTGCCCGCCGGTACCCAGATGGCGCGGGTGGCCGGGGCGATCCAGCTGCCCTTGTCGGTGGTGATGGCCAGGACACCGCGGGCGGCGTAGACGATCTGGTGGTCGTCGTGTCGGTGCGCGTCGATGACATCGCCCGGGGCCAGTTGCCGGGCGAGGGTGGGTGCCGTCGGTTGGTGGCGGATTTTCGGCATTGGTTGGCAGTTTATCGGAAGTCGGACAGGGCTCGGGGCGGCGAACATGGGCGTCGTGTCCGTGAAGAAGTCCGTTGTCCTGCTGTCGTTGGGGCACGCGTGTGTGGATGTGTACCAGGGGGCGGTGGCCGCGCTGGTGCCGTTCTTCATCGCCGAGCGCGCGTACTCGCACGCGGCGGTGGCCGGGGTGGTGTTGGCGGCGTCGCTGTTGTCGTCGGTGGCGCAGCCGCTGTTCGGCGCGGTGACGGATCGGCGGGCGCTGCCGTGGCTGCTGCCGGTGAGCACGATCGTCGGGGGTGTGGGGATCGCGTTGTCCGGGGTGAGCGGTTCGTACGCGGTGACCTTGGCCTTCGTCGCGGTGTCGGGGATCGGGGTGGCGGCGTACCACCCGGAGTCGGCTCGGGTGGCGCGGATCGCCAGCCGGGGCAGTCATACGGCGATGAGCTGGTTCTCGTTGGGCGGCAACGTGGGTTTCGCGCTCGCACCGCTGCTGGTGACGGCGGTGGTGGCGACGGGTGGGTTGCGGTTCACGCCGTTGCTGGTGCTGCCCGCGTTGGCCGGGAGCGTGTTGTGCCTGCCGGTGCTGCGGGGGCTGGCAGCGTCGGCGGCGAACGGTTCGGTTGCGGCGCAAGCGAAGCGGCCGGACGACCGAGGTTCGTTCGTGAAGCTGTCGATCGCGGTGGTCGGCCGGTCGATCACCTTCGTGGGGCTGAGCACGTTCATCGCGGTGTACGCGCAGGAGCGCGTCGGCGGCGGGGTGCTGGCCGGGACGATCGCGTTGTTCACGCTGTATGTGGGCGGGGCGGTGGGCACGATCCTCGGGGGCCGGCTCGCCAACCGCTGGGATCGGGTCACGGTGGTGCGGTACGCCTACCTGGTGGCGGTCGTCGCGGTGGCGGGCGTGGTGTTCGTGCCGGGTCCAGCGTTCTACCTGTTCGTGGCGGCGACCTCGGCGGGGCTGTACGTGCCGTTCTCGTTGCAGGTGACGCTGGGCCAGGACTACCTGCCCAGCCGGGTGGGCACGGCGAGCGGCATCACGCTGGGCCTGACGATCACGATCGGCGGGCTGGCCAGTCCGCTCATCGGCGGGCTCGCCGACGCGACCTCGCTGCGGGTGGCGTTGGCGCCGCTGATCGCGATGCCGGTGCTGAGCTGGCTGATGTTCCGGACGCTCCCGGAGCCTGCGGTGATGGGGGCCGATGGCTCAGACGGCCGCCAGCCAGCCCCGGACGTCGGCCATCGCGGTGCCGTCGCTGTCGGCGTCGATGCCCCGGGCC
The DNA here is from genome assembly GCF_000024545.1 of Stackebrandtia nassauensis DSM 44728. GTDB lineage: Bacteria > Actinomycetota > Actinomycetes > Mycobacteriales > Micromonosporaceae > Stackebrandtia > Stackebrandtia nassauensis. The sequence goes on along the minus strand of NC_013947.1, from coordinate 294,660 downwards.
AGGTCGGCGATGGTGATGCGCGACAGCGCTCGTGACCAGGCTTCCTGGGCTTCGGCCATGGCGCGGGCGATCGCGCAGGAGCGCTCGCACTTCTCGGCGGGCACGGCCAGTGGGCCGCGCTGCCGGATCTCGGTGCAGCGGTAGGCGGGTTCGGTGCCGTCGACGGCTTGGACGACTTCCAGCACGGTGACCTCGGTGGCTGGTCGGGTCAGGGTGTAGCCGCCGACCTGTCCGGCCGTGGAGGTGACGATGCCCGCGCGGGCCAGCGACTGTAGTTGCTTGGCCAGGTAGGCCGGTGGGGTGCCGTGCAGTTCGGCCAGCCGGGCGGCGGGTACCGGGTCGGCGGCCTGGCTGAGTGTGACGCAGGCGTGCAGGGCCCACTCCACCCCGCTGGTCATCTTCATGTCGCCAGCATAGCCCCCTCTCGGATAATTATTGTCCGGGTTGTGGTAGAACTCGGATAATAAATGTCCGAGATCATTGTCCGGAGGAATCCATGTCCCGTGTCCACGACCGCCCGCTCGCCCCGCCGGGCCCGGCCCTGCTCGGCTTCGCCGCGCTGGCGATGTTCGTCGCCGCGCTCAACCTGCGCCCCGCGCTGGCCGCCGTCTCCCCGCTCGTCGACGCCATCCGCTCCGACCTGGGCCTGTCGGCCACCGGCGTCGCCCTGCTCACCACGATCCCGACGCTGGCCATGGGCCTGTTCGCCCCGTTCGCGGCCTCGGTCGCGCGTCGGTTCGGCCCGCGGCACGGCGTCGCGCTCGGCCTGGCCGTCATCGCCGTAGGCACCGCCGCCCGCGGGCTGGGCGGCGCGGCCTGGCTGCAACTGAGCTGCGCGGCCGCCGTCGGCGCCGGAATCGCCATCGCCCAGACGCTGCTGCCCGCGATCGTCAAGGCCCGTTTCGCCGCCCGTCCGGGGCTGGCCACCGGCGTCTACACCGCCGGACTCGGGCTTGGCGGCGCGATCGCCGCCGGGGTCAGCGCTCCGCTGGCCGCCACGATCGGTTCCTGGCACGGCGCCCTGGCCTCGTGGTCGGTGCTGGCCGTGGTCGGCATCGCGGTGTGGCTGACCGCCCGGCCCGCCCTGGGCCCCGATCCCGCGACCACCACCGCCGGACCCGCGACCCGTGGCCTGCCCTGGCGTGACCGGACCGCTTGGCGGGTAACGGTTCTGGCGGCGGCGAACTCGGCGCTCTACTACTGCGAGCTCGCCTGGGTGGCGGCACTCCTCCACGACGACGCCGACCGCACCGCCGTCGACGCCGGGGTGCTGTTGACCGTGCTGATCGCGATCCAGGTCGTCGCCATGCTCGCCGTCCCGGCGATCCTGGGCGAGGCGCGCGACATCCGCTTCGGCCTGACGCTCACCACGGCGGCGACCGCGCTGGGCTTCGCCGGGCTGGCCCTCGCGCCCGCGACGCTGACCTGGCTGTGGATCGTCGTCCTGGGCATCGGACACGGTGGACTGTTCACACTCGTCCTCACCGTGCCGGTGGTGATCAGTCGCGACGCCGCCGAGGCCGGACGGATCAGCGCGATGGCCTTCTTCGTCGGCTACGCCTGCGCCGCGCTGGCGCCGATGCTCGTCGGCGGCCTGCGCGATGCCCTCGGCGACTTCCAGCTGGCGTTCGCGCTGCTCAGCGGCCTGGCCGTCGCGACGCTGCTGCCCATATCAAAGCTGCGCCCGACCGGGGGCTGAAGCCGTCGAATCGATGACATCCCTCCCCGCGACGGCTATGGTCACCCACCACGGGTCCACACACGACGGGGAGGGAACCCACATGAAACCGTCCACAGTCCTCAACAGATCGATCCGGTTGCTCGCGTGCGCCGCCACGATCGCGGCGCTGGCGCTCGTCGCCCCGGCCACCGCCCAGGCCGCGCCCACCGCGGCACTTCCGACGCCCGGGCAGAAGTTCGATCTCACCGTCACCTCCGAGGGCATCGGCCTCACGATCGACGGCAAGGCCATCACCTCCGAACCGCTGCGCGGCACCCTCACCGTCACGATCGACGCCAACCCGTCCGACCCGAAGAAGCTGTCGGTCGAGGCCAAACCGTCCGACTTGACGCTGTCGACGAAGGCCCCGCAGACGACGTCGATCACCGTCAACCAGGACAACGCCGTCGTGGACGAGAAGTCCATCCTGCGGGTGGTCAAGCCGACTCCAGCGACCTACGAACACATCATGGTGCTGGACCTGAAGCTGACCGTGTCCATGCCAGCGGCACCGGGCAAGGCCGAGGAGATCATGCAACTGGCGACAAAGGACCCGGCCCAACTGAGAGCGACCGACGTGAAGCAGTTCCCGCCCGTGAACCAGCAGTACTCATTGGCGGGCCCCGTCGAGCTCATCAGCCAGGACGGCTCCAGCACCGTTCCCATGACGCTGGACGGCTTCGACGTCATCGTCAACCAATCCGCCTAACCGCCGCCGACCGTGCCGGGCCCACCGCGTCGGGCCCGGCACACTTTCGGCCCCCGGTGCCGACCCCAAGATCGTTGTCCGGGATCCTCTTCGTTCGTGGACAAGCAACTCGCGCGCGCCATCCGGGTCGCGGTACGGCACACACAAACCCCCACTGAGGACGAACTACGCACCATCGAGAAACTCCACGTGTTGCGGGCCCGCGACCTCAGTGGACTCGAATCCTGCACCTCGATGCGGCACCTGGTGCTGTCCGGCTGTGACCCGGTCTCGCTTCAGTCTCTGACCGGGATGCGGGACCTGGAAGTGGCGACCGTCGAGTACTGCGGCCTGAGGCGACTCGACGGCGTCGAAGAACTCTCCGACTCCTTCCTGTACCTGAAGGCGCCCAACAACTCGATCGAAGACCTCAGCCCGCTGCTCGACTGCCCCGGCCTCAACCGGCTGGAGGTGCAGGGGAACCCGCTGTCCGAACACTCCTATCTGGAGATCCTGCCGCGACTGCGCGCACGCGGCGTCCAGGTGTTCGCCTCCGGGATGCGGGAGTGGCGCCTCACCCGGCGGCTGCACGAGATCGGGCTGCCGTTCTCGTACTACCACTCGGATGAGGGCCACCAGCTGTGCCGACCCGGGCTGTCGTACACCGACTTTCCCGCGACGGGTCACCCGATCATCGACCCGGACGACCTGGAGCGACTGATCGACGCCGAACCCACCAGGATCCACGAGCTGTTCGCGCAGGAAGAGCTCATGTTCGCGCTTCCCTGACGCCTCAACCGAACGCGGCCAGCCGCACGCCCAGCCCGATGAACACCGCGCCGGTCACCGTGTTCACGCCGCGCGCCACGGCCGGGCGCCGCAGGAACCGGTCGCCCAGCTGTCCGGCCGCCACACTGAGTCCTACGTCGACGATGAACTGGAGCAGCACGAAGGTCGCGCCCAGCACCAGCAGTTGCCCGGTGACCGCCCCCTGGGCGGGATCGATGAACTGCGGCAGGAACGCCAGACTGAACAGGGCCATCTTGGGATTGAGCACATTGGTCACCATTCCCCGGGTGAACGCGGCTCGCGGGCTCGAATGGTCGGCGGCCGACTCCTCCGACGCCCGCGACCGGTGCCGCAGCACCTGCACGCCGAGGTACAGCAGATACGCCGCTCCGGCGTAGCGGATCACCTGGTACAGCACCGGATTGGCGGCGAACACCGACGCCAGGCCCAGCGCCGCGACCGTCATGTGCAGCGCCTCCCCCACCGTGATGCCCAGGGCGGCGACGATTCCGGCCCGCGTGCCCCAGCGGCCCGCGTTGGCGATCACGAACATCATGTCGGGCCCCGGCGTGATCGTCAGCAGCGCGATGGCCGCCAGGTAGCTCAGGTAGGTCGCGGCGTCAGGCAGCATTGTCGTCCTTCTTGGACGAGAGGCTGGCGCGCAGCGCGAGCCGGTGGGTGCGGCGGATCTCGGCCTCCCGCCAGGCGAGCCGGTCCTCCTGACTGACCGGGACCACCGGCGGCACCGGACGCGGGTTGCCGTTGTCGTCCACGGCCACCATGACCAGGTGCGCGGTGGCGACGGTGGTCGCCGGAACCGTCTCGTTCCAGCGGTCGGCGGTCACGGTGACCGCCACCTCCATGGACGTGCGACCGGCCCAGGTGATCCGGGCGTCCACATGCGCCACATCCCCGACCCGCACCGGCGCCAGGAACACCGTCTCGTCCATGGACGCGGTGACGGCGGGCCCCTGCGAATGCCGGGCGGCCACCACCCCGGCCACCGAGTCGATGAGTTTGAGGATGACACCACCATGGACGGTGCCCATGAGGTTGGTGTCCTGCGGGCTCATGATGCTCGACAGGGTCAGCCGACTGTCCGAAGGCGCCTGCCCGGTACCGGCCGTCAACGCGGCCTCTATGGTGCTCACTTCGCGTTCCTTCCCTCGAGAACGACGACCACCGCGCGCGTTCGCGCACGGGGCACGGGCAGGTCTTCGGACTCGCGGGCAGCCTCCACATGCCTACTGGCCGTCGCTTCCCAGGCTGTTGGCCCAGTGCTGTTGACGGCGGTCGTTCCCGCTCACCGCTGCGGGGCAGTCCCGGATTCCCGCCGGGTTCCCTCTTACGACGCCCGGGTTGACCGGGCGAACCAGCGCCGCGATCATGCTATGTCCGGAGGCGCGAAACGACAGCGCGAACTCACGGTGAGTTTGGACACCGACGCGGGCGGCGGCATTCAGCGAATCACTCAATCCACATTGATCAGATTAGATACTTCTATCTGTAATCACTTGACAACGTTTTGTCCGTTACCAGTCCGGCGTTTTCGCCTGCGCAATGCCCAGAAATGTCCGGTTTTCCCTGTCCGGCAAGCGTTCCGTGTGTCAAAGGTGACCGGTTGTAGTCTTCAGGTGTTCCCCGGGGAACTCCACCGAACAAGTACCACCGGCCTCCACAAAAGACCGGTGACCCCAGATAGGAGTTCCACATGTTCACCCCTCCCACCCTGCGCTCCAGCCTGCGCATCGTGGCCCGCGCCTCGCTGGTCGCCACGCTCGCGGCCGTCGGCGTCGCCGCGTCCGCCTATGGCGCCTACGCCAGCTCCCCCGAGCCGGAGTCGTTGCAGTGCACCCTTTCCGGCACGGCGAGCTCCGACACCCTCTTCGGCACCAACGGCGATGACGTCCTGTGCGCCTTCGGCGGCAACGACGTCATCTACGGCGCCGGTGGCAACGACATCATCCTCGCCGGGGCCGGAGACGACCAGGTGTTCGGCCAGGGCGGCATGGACACCATCTACGGCGAGGGCGGCTACGACGTCATCTACGGCGGCAACGGCGCCGACAACGTCTACAGTGGCGCCCAGGCCGACCAGATCTATGGCAACAACGGTGCCGACACGCTCTACGGCCAGGGCGGCAACGACGTCATCCGCGGCCAGGCCGGGGACGACTACCTCGTCGCCGGTAACGGCAACAACTGGCTGTACGGCGGCAACGGATTCGACACCCTGCACGCGGCCAACGGCTACATCGACCACGTGGACGGCGGTGCCGCCTACGACACCTGTTACTTCGACTACTTCGACTCCGTCGTGAACTGCGAGTGACGATCCGAGTCTGGTAATCGTGAGAGTCGTTGACGGACACCGCTTTCGTCAATGAAACCACGCCCCGGGATCCACTGATTTCCCTCCCCAGTGGATCCCGGGGTTCGCTCCGTGTCCAGATGGGGACAGCGTTTCCGCAGCCGAAGTCGCCGACGGTAATCGGCCGACGCGACCCCAGCGGTTACCCGGCCCCGGTGCCTGCCTGCACAAAGGCGACATATCCCCGTATTCGGCCGAATAGCAGCGTTATGTCAGTTAAAGGTGACCGAATGTAGCCTTGGCGTGTTCCCTGGGGGACTCCAACGAAACGGAACAGCCGGGCCCGACAACGGCCCGGCGACATCACAGAGGAGTTCCACATGTTCAGTGCCCATACCCTGCGCTCCGGCCTGCGTATCGCGGTCCGCGCAGCGGTGATCGCCACCGTCGCGGCCGTCGGTGTCCTGGCTTTCGGCTACGGCGCGTACGCCAGCTCCGGCCAGGCCGGAACGTTCCAGTGCACCATCAGCGGCACCGCGGCCGCCGACGTGCTCAACGGCACCAACGGCAACGACGTCCTGTGTGGCTTCGGCGGCAACGACGTCATCAACGGCAAGGGCGGCAACGACATCGTGTACGCCGGTAACGGCAATGACGTCGTCAACGCGGGCAACGGCAACGACCTGGTCTACGGCGGCAACGGCGATGACCGGCTGTTCGGCGGTAACGGCAACGACCGCCTGTTCGGGCAGAACGGCAATGACCGGCTGTACGGCGGCAATGGAAACGACACCCTTTCGGGCGGCAACGGCAACGACAAGGCCTACGGGGGCAACCACGCCGACAAGATCAGCGGCGGCAACGGCAACGACGGTCTCTACGGGCAGAACGGCAACGATGTCGTGCGCGGCGACGCCGGACGCGACGTGGTGGTCGCCGGGGGCGGCAAGAACCAGCTGTTCGGCGGCGCGGGGCGTGACAGCCTGTTCGCCAAGAACGGCTTCCCCGATTTCCTGAACGGCGGGCCCGCCAAGGACTCGTGCTCCCGCGACAAGATCGACACGGTTGTCAGCTGCTAGTCGGTACTAGAGTCCGGTATTCGCACGAGACATTGACGGACACCGCTTCGTCAATGTAACCACGCCGCGGGGCCCACCGGGTGAGATCCCCAGTGGACTCCGCGGCCCTCGGTGACATTGACCACCGCACCACGCTCCCCAACGCCCGAAGCACTTCGGTAAGAATGTCGCGATGAAGTTGTTGACCGGAACCTTGCTCGCCGGTGCCGCCTGCCTGTCCGTCCTGGCCGGATGCAGCAGCCCCGAAGCCAAGGACGATTCCTCGAAGTCCGACTCCTCCCTGGCGAAGTTCACCGGGAGCTGGCAGAACGAGGAGGCCGGTACCGAACTCACGGTCAAGGACTCCGGCAAGGTCACGCTGACCGGCTGGGGCGAGGAGTCCACGCTGACCAGCGAGCTGACCGCGGACAAGACCGACGGGGTCGCGGCGTTCGACGTCGACGGCTCCGACAAGACGCCCTTCCACTTCGTGGTCGAGTTCCGCAACTCCGAGTCCGACCAGATCTACCTGGACGACACCAACGAGACCGACGTCCCGCCGCTGGAAATGACGCGGCAGGACTGACGGCGGTCTATGTGAAGGCGGCGGCGTTGCGCGTCGCCCACTCGGCGAAGGGACGCGGGGCCCGGCCGAGCAGCCGCTCCACGTCGGGGCTGACCCGCTGTTCCTCGGCGGAGGGCGTGCCCAAAACGCCGAGCGTCGCCTCCACCACCGGTTCGGGCATGTAGCCCAGCATCTGGGCGCGGGCCTCGTCGCGGGTCTGCTCGACGAACCGCACCGGCTCCCCCACGGCCTCAGCGATCGCGGCGGCCTGCTGCCGGGGTGAGATCGGCTGCGGCCCGGTCAACGTGTAGATCGCGCCGCCGTGGCCGCGTTCGCGCGACACGACGGCGGCGACAGCGGCGATGTCGTCCGGGTCGACGGCGGGCAACGCGACGTCCGCGAACGGCGCGTTGACCGTCCGCTGCTCGCGAACCGAAGCGGCCCACTGGAACGCGTTGGAGGCGAAGTTGCCGGGCCGCAGCATCGTCCACTCAAGACCCGACTGCTTGACGACGTCCTCCAGCATCGAGGGGTGGCGTTTCGTGCCCACACCCTGGGAGGACAGCAAGACCACCCGCTTCACGTCGGAGGCCCGCACCACCGCCATGACGTCGGCCAGGTTGCCGTTGGCCAGGAAATCCGGCGAGGTCAGCAGGAATATCGTCGCCGCCCCGTCCAGGGCGGGTTTGAGGCTCTCCGGTTCGGACATGTCGGCTCGCAACTGCCGGACGCCTTGTGGCGCATCGGTGGTGGCGATGTTTCGCGACACGGCGGTCACCTGTTCCCCGGCGTCGGCCAGTTTCCGAACCAGCGGCCGTCCGACGTTGCCCGTCGCTCCGGTTACCACGATCATTGTCAGCTCCCTCATGGTGAGTTCAATACGTACTCGACGGAAGCTAACATCGAGAAGATAGTAGGTACCTAGAGGAAAGTATTGGGATTGTGAGCGACAAGACAACCCGTCCGGTGCCCATCGACGTCGACCCGGAACTGGCCTGCCCGATCGCCCCCGTCGTCGACATCGTCTTCAGTCGCTGGACCACCCCGATCCTGTGGGCCCTCAACGAATTCGGGCGACAGCGCTTCGTCGAACTGGAGCGCGCCATCACCACGATCACGCCCAAGGTGCTGACCCAGCGGCTGCGGCAACTGGAACGCGACGGCCTGGTCTCGCGCGCCTACTACCCGGAGGTCCCGCCCCGGGTGGAGTACGAGATCACCGAACTGGGGCGGAGTCTGGCGCCGCTGTTCGCGTCGCTCGCCGAATGGTCGGTCAACCTGGACAAGGTCGAGCAGGCCCGGCGGGACTACGACGAGCGGGTTCACGGGTCGCGGCGCGGAACGCCGCCGTCTACTCAGCGCTGAGCGGCGCGAAGACGCAGTCGACCGCCGTGCGCAGGGTTTCGGTCTCGGAGTTCAGGATCGAGGTCTGGGCGGGCAGTGCCCGTTCGATGGAGAGTCCGTTGAGGACGGTGACCAGGAACCGCGCCCGGCGGGTGTTGTCGCCGTCGGGGAGCGCGCCTTCGTTGCCGAGGACCGTCAGCCAGTATTCGACGCGGCGCTGCACCTCTTGTTCGATGGCCAGGTACGACGCGCGGATCTCGTCGGTCGGGTCGGGTTCGACGAACCTGTGGAAGATCTCGCCCCAGGCCTTGCGGGCCTGCTCGCCCGGTTTGGCCGCCGCGAGCACCTGCCGGAGGCAGTCGAGCAGTCGGTCCCGTGCCGGGGATGACCGGTCGTGGATCCGGTCGTCGGCGGACACGTGGTCGTAGATGGTGGCCAGTACCGCGTCCTGAAGTGCGCGTTGGGTCGGGAAGTGGTGCCGCAGCGAGCCCGTGCTCACCTGGGCCCGGGCCGCGACCGCCCGCACGCTCAGACTCGCACTCTGATCCTCGCCGAACATCGTTATGGCCGCCAACAGGATCTTGTCCCTGGTGCTGAGCCCTTCGGGGTCCCGCTTCGCCATCTCCACCTCCTGTCGCACTCTAGCAATACGTCGTACTAATACAGTGTATTAGCACACCGTGCTAGTGTCGGCCGAACAGTTCTAGTACACCGTGTTAGAACGCTGTTCGAGCAAGGAGAGGACCACCCATGCACCACCCCCGCAACCCCACCGTCCCACCGGGCGTCGAGTACCACCGCGTGCTCGCGGGCGACAAGCGCCGCGTCGGACGCGGCATCCTGGCGATCCTGCTCCTGGTCGTCGGTGGAGCCGTGTTCGCCTTCGCCGCCTCCCAGGCGGCGGGTTACCTCGACGCGCGGCTGGGCCGGACGAACCCGGCCCGGGGCGGCAGCGACTACACGCCGATCTTCCACGCGGCGACCATGTTCTCGCTGGCCCTGCTGATCCCGTGGAGCATGCTCATCCAGCGGTGGCTGTACGGCGTGCGGGGCGCTTCGCTGCATTCGGTGCTGTCGCGGTTCCGGCTCGACGTGTTCGGGCGGGCGCTGCTGATCATCGGCCCCATCTGGCTGATTCCGACGGTGGTCCTGAACGTCGCGATGCCCGCCGAGCGGACGCACTGGTCGAACGCCGACTTGGTCGCCGTCTTCGCCACCACCCTGCTGCTGACGCCGTTGCAGACGGCGGGCGAGGAGTACGGCGTGCGGGGGCTCGTCTTCCGGGTCGCCGGGAGCTGGAGTCGCGGGCCGCGCCTGGGGCTTGTCCTGGGTGTCCTCGTCTCGAGCCTGGCGTTCACGGCCGTCCACGGTTCGTCCGATCCGTGGATCATCCTGTGGTACTTCACGCTCGCGGTCAGCCTGGCCGTCATCACCTGGCGCACCGGCGGCATCGAGACCGCGATCGTCATCCACGCGCTGCTCAACACCCTGACCTTCCTGCTGGCCATCGTGGTCCACGCCGACCTCACCAACACCGACCGCTCGGCGGGCGCCGGGTCGGTCGCGCTGCTGGTGCCCAGCGTCGTGGTCGCCGGGATCGCGGCGGTGGTGTGGCTGTGGACCCGCCGGACGGGACCGGTGCTGACGCCGTCGAGGGCAAGCACACTTACAAACAAGTAGGTAAGCTTTTTGTTCGATGGGTATCGATGCGATATCCACTCACCCCGAAGGAGCTCCTACGATGCGCAAACGGCATCTCATCTATGCCACTTTGCTTGCCACGGTTGGTTTGTCCGTGGCGGGAGTGGCGGGTTTCGCCTCGGCTGACCCGGCATCCGAGGCGGAACGACAGTCAGCGAAAGCCTCGAAACTAGACACGACAACGGATCTGGACGAGTACTGGACGCCGGAACGGATCGCGAACGCGAAGCCGGTGACCGCGCCGAAGGCCAGCAGGGCGAGTGGCGACAGCCAGCCCGACGGCGAGTCCGTCGTCATCGACGGGACGAAACCGAAGCTCAAGTCGCCTGTGGACACCACGATCGGGCGGCTGCTGTTCACCACCGACGACGGCGACTACATCTGTTCGGCCAACGTGGTTCCCAGTGACAACGGGTCCGTCCTCGCCACCGCGCGCCACTGTGGATTCGAGAACAACGGCCGCAACTACCGCTTCGCGCCCGACTACGACTCGGGCAACACCCCGCACGGCTGGTGGGACTGGAAGTCGGCCGGGTGGACCAGCGGCGGCGACGGGGTCGCGTTCGACTACGCGTTCATCGTCCTCAACAAGAAGGACGGCCGGACGGTGCAGGACACCGTCGGTTCCAGCGGGATCGCGTTCAACAACGCGATCGACCGCGACGCCCAGATCACCGGCATCCCCGGCGCCACCGACGCGGTGTTCCACTGCAACGGCAAGGCGTACACCAACGGCAACAACCAGCAGCTCATGGACAACTGCGACGGCATGTCGGGCGGTGCCAGCGGCGGCGCCTGGTTGCAGGACATGGACGGTGGCAGCGGATACCAGGTCGGGACGTACTTCGGCAGCGTCGGTTCGGCCGCCGCCGGGAGTTACTTCGGCGAGGAGGCGCGGGAGGTGTGGACCGGCGCCAGCACCACACCGGTGTGATCGGTCGGTGAACGAAGCGCCGCCCCCGGAACCAGATCCCGGGGGCGGCCTCTGTCGGGGAACAGGGGCTGGGACGGGCGTCAGACCTCGGCGGTCGCGCGGCGGCGCAGCAGGACCAGGGTCAGGGCTCCGCCGACCAGCAGGGCGGCGCCGATGCCCATCACGCCGGTCAGGCTCATGCCGGTGACCGGGAGGATGTCATCGCCACCGCTGCCACTGCCACCGCCGACCGTGACGGTGCGGCTGGTGGTGACGCCGTAACCGGCGTCCTCGGCCAGGATCAGGGTGGGCTGGCTCTTGTCGTACCGGGGCAGCATCAGGGTTCCGGCCTTCGGGGAGTCGGTGGCGATACCGCCGATGACCAGCTTCTTGATGCCCTTGTTGGGATCGACGTAGAACTTCTGGCCCGGTTCGAGGTGGGTCAGTTTCTTGCCGTCCTCGTCGACGACCTTGCCCGCCTCGTGGCCGCTGTCCACCTTATGGGCCATGACCCAGCCCTCGTCGTCGACGCCGTCGAAGTGGAACGGGCCCAGGCGCTTGCCGTCCCATTTCGCCTTCCCCTCGACGGTGAACGCGTCACTGGGTTCGGCGATGCGCTCGTTCTCGTTGATGAGGTAGTGGGTGATGTCGAGGACGGCGGCGTCGACGGCGTCGTTCTCGCCGGTCGGGTCGTCCGGGTTGAGCTTCAGATCCGAGGTCAGCACCCAGATCGCGGCCTGGGTGGCGGTGTAGGCGGCCTTGTCGGGGTCGGCGACGCCGGTCAGGTCGGCTCCGGCCTTGTCGGCGACGGTGGCCGCGTCGATCGTCGGGAAACTGTTGTCGACGATCCACTTCACCCGCCCGAGGTTGCCGATCGAGGTGTCGGCCCACGGGTGCTTGTCGTAGACGATCTCCGGGTCCTCCGACACCGGCGTGGTGTCCAGGCGATAGGTACGGGCCTCGCCCGCCTCGTCCTCTTCGGGGTAGATGCCGGTGGTGTTGGCGACGAGCTTGCTGCCGTCGGGGGTGTTGAGGGTGTAGCCGTCTCCGGCGCCGAACAGGCCGGCGTAGTTGTACTTCTCGCTGTCTTCGGCCATCGCGGGGCCCGCGGTGGCGATGCCGAGTGTGCCGACGGCCGCGGTCGCCACACCCGCGCGGATCCAGGACTTCTTCATATGGGGGTTACCTCAGCGTCTCTGGGAATTCATCTCCCAGATGACACGCCAGGACGGTTGTGAAGGTTGCCGGTGCGGCGGCGCGGTTGGTCACGGTGGTTTCAGGACTTGGGCGACATGCGGGGGTCGCGGCGGGCACCGATCTTCTCGAAGAGCCAGCGGTGTTTGGTGTTCTGGAAGGACGTGAACCGCCAGCCGTCGGCGGTGCGCAGCGCGACCAGGGTCTGGATCTTCCAGTCGCCGCGTTTGGGGGCGTCCTGTTTGGGCTGCAGGATGGCGCCCCGGGTGACCAGGATCGCGACGTCGGGGGTGATGAACCGCATCGAGTCGATGACCTGGTGCAGGCGGGTGTTCCTCTGGAAGTGGGTCCACAGTGCTTCGTGGCTGTCGATGATGTGCTTGTGGCCCTTCATGTGGGTGCCGATGAAGGTGACGTAGTCGGCGTCGGGGGTGAAGCACTCGGCGTAGCCGACGGCGTCGGCGGCGGCCCAGGCGTCGACCAGTCGCTGGAACAGTTCGGTGATGCCGGTGGTGTCGGTGGTGATGTTCATGGGTTCGAAGTTATGGGGCATCGAGGACCGTCGAATCGGACGGATGACTTAAGTCGTGACTGGTGGGCGGCGGGGTCGGCGTGGCTAGGCTGAATCATGCTTTTCGGCCGCGACAGCGAGAAACGCGCGTTGGACCAGCTCCTGGCCGACGCGCGCGACGGACACGGTGGAGCGCTGCTGCTGCACGGCGTCGCCGGTTCCGGGAAGACCGCGCTGCTCGACCACGCCGCCGCTGCCGCCGGGGAGGCGCTGGTGCTGCGGGCCGCGGGCGTCCAGATGGAGGCCGACCTGCCCTACGCGGCGCTGCACATGCTGCTGCGGCCGGTGTTCGACGGCATCGACGCGCTGCCGCAGCCGCAGGCCGCGGCCTTGCGCTCGGCCTTCGGGCTGGGCCCGGCCGCTGAGGCCAACCGGTTCACGGTGGGGCTGGCGACGCTGACACTGTTGGCCGAGCGGGCCGAGTCGCGGCCGGTCGTGTGCCTTGTGGACGACGCGCAGTGGCTGGACCTGCCGTCGTTCCACGCGCTGCTGTTCGCCGCGCGGCGGTTCGAGGCCGATCGGGTCGCGATGCTGTTCGCGTCGCGGTCGTCGGGCGCCGAGCTGCGGGCCGAGGGGCTGCCGGAGCGGGAACTGTCCGGTTTGGACCACGACGCGTCGGTGGCGCTGCTGGAGGCGGCGGGGGTGCCAGTGCCGGTTCGGGAGCGGCTCATCGCCGCCACCGACGGGAATCCGTTGGCGTTGCGGGAGTTGGCGCGCGACGTCGACCGGCTGGGCGGGACAGGGCCGGTGGCGGTGCCGTTGACGACGAAGTTGCAGCAGCTGTTCGCGGCCGACGTGGAGTCGCTGGACGAACCGGTGCGGAACCTGCTGCTGATCGCGGCCGCGGAGGGGACCGGGGACGTCGAGGTGGTGCTGCGGGCGGCCGAGGGGCTGGGCATCGGCGCGGAGGCGTTGCGGCTGGCGGCCGAGGCCGGGCACATCGACGTCACCGCGGACCGGGTGTCGTTCCGGCATCCGCTGGTGCGGGCGGCGGTGTACCAGTCGGCGACCCCGCCGCAGCGGCGCGCGGTCCATGGCGTGCTGTCGCGGATCTTCGACAGCGAGGACGACGCCGACCGGCGGGCCTGGCACGCGGCGGCCCGCGTGTCGGGCACCGACGACGAGGTGGCCGACGACCTGGCGGCCTCGGCACAGCGGGCCGCCGCGCGGGGCGGACAGGCCGCGGCGGTGACGATCCTGGAGCGGGCGGCGGAGCTGAGCTCGCGACCGGGGGTGCGGGGCGGGCGGCTGGTGGCGGCGGCCGAGGCCGCCGGTGACAGTGGACAGCACGACCGGACCAGGGACCTGGCGGCCCGCGCCGAACCGCTGGTCACCGACCCGATGCAGGCGTCGCGGCTGGCGGAGCTGCGGGCCGAGGAGGAACTGCTGCACGGTTCGGTGGCGGCGGCGCGGGACATCCTGGACGAAGGGGTTCGCCGGGTGGCGGCCGTCGACGGGGGTCGCGCGGTGATCATGGTGACCCATCTGGCGAACGTCGCGGTCCACTGGGGAGCGCCGCAGTGGGTGGACGAGGCGGTGGGGCTGTTGGGGACGATCGAGTTCGCGGGGCGGGGATCGGACGGCGCGGGCTCGGCGGAGGTGCCACAGCGTGGGGGTGCGGCGGCGACCGCCGAACTCATCGTCGCGGCCGCCGCCGCGTGCGAGGGGATTCGCGAGGTCATGGCCGGGGACGCGGGGCGGGGCGTCGAGCTGGTGCGGGCGATGGTGGAACCCATGCGGCCGTTGCGTTCTGGGCTGGTGGGCGCGCGGGTGTTCGCCGCGACGCTGTCGGGGCTGGCGGCGGACGACGACGTCGCCGTGGAGCTGCTCGAACCGCTCATCACCGAGTGTCGTTCGCTGGGCATGGTGGGGTGGCTGCCGACGCTCCACACCGGATTGTCGGAGGCGCTGACTCGGCTGGGCCGGTTCCGGGACGCGCGGGCCAGCGTGGCCGAGGGCGCGCGGATCGCCGCCGAGCTGGGGCAGACCCGGATGGCGGCGTGCCTGGACGCGACCGGCGCGGTGCTGGCGGCCGTGGCGGGCGAGGAGGTCACGGACGAGCCCGGGGAGCTGTCGCCGTGGGCGCTGGCGACGTGGCGGCACGCCCGGTCGTTGGCGGCGCTGGTGCGCGGCGACTACGAGCTGGCCGTGGGGCACTGGAACTCGATCGTGGGAACGGCCGCCGAGCTGACGTCGGCGGCGTGGGTGTGGGCTCCCGGGCAGGTCGAGGCGGCGGTCCGCGCCGGTGACCCGGCGGGCGCGGCCCGGGCCCACGAGCTGTTCGCGCGGTGGGCCGACGGCGGCGGACGCGGTGACCTGCACGCGATCCGACTGCGCTGCGAGGCGCTGCTGGCCAACGAAAGCGAAGCGGGACAACGGTTCGAGGCGGCGCTGAAGGCCCACGAAGCGGCGGGCCCGGCAGCGAGGGCGGGCCGAGCGGCGGGATCACTCGCTGGCACTGGCAAAGCGGCTCGCTCGGCGGGGACGGGCGGCTGGGCGGCGCGGCCGTTCGACGCCGCTCGCACGACGCTGTTGTACGGGGAGTGGCTGCGGCGGCATCGGGATCGGGCGGCGGCGCGGCGGCAGCTGCGGCGAGCCGCCGAGGAGTTCGAGCGGCTCGGGGCCGTCGGCTGGGCCGAACGGGCGCGCCTGGAACTGCGCGCGACCGGCGAGACCCGCGCCACCAGAGCCGCCCGTCCCGATCTGCGGGACCGGCTCACGCCACAGGAGCTTCAGGTCGTCAAACTCGCCGCCACCGGAGCCACCAACCGGGACATCGGCGCCCAGTTGTTCCTCAGCCCCCGCACCGTCGGACACCACTTGTACAAGGCCTTCCCGAAGCTCGGCGTGGCCAACCGCGCGGAGCTCGCGAGAGTGTTCGCCGGGGACGAAAGCTAATAGGACATACCCCGTATTCTCGAGGGGACATACCTCGTATCCACGGGCTTACCGTTTGATGTTCGTCCACCGCATATGCCCGTATTTTTCCGTTACGCCGGGTTTCATATAGTGAACATGTGCACATAGGCACATTCGAAAAATGAGCCGAGTAAGCGATTGCACCGCCCGCCACGCCACGCTAGTTTTGCGCGCATGGCAAAGGAAGTACAGGCCGATTTCGTTGAGCTGGGTGTCCTCGGCAAGGCATTCACCACCGCCGGTACCGGCCTGCGCACCGGCCTGAAGGACATGCGCGAGGAGGGGCTCATCCCCGCCAACGCGTTCGGCAACACCCCCGGCGCCGAGGGCTTCAACGAGTCCTATTCGGACGTCCTCGAGAAGGCGGGACAGGCGATGGAGGACCTCGCCGACACCGTCGAGCGCGACTCCGACAACGTCTACCGGGTCGCCTTCGCCTACCAGAAGACCGATCTGGACAACAAGGCCAAGATCGACGCCAACACCGAGAAGGAGAAGCTGGACCGGCTCCGCGAAGAGGTCGGCAGCGTCCCCTATCCCAGCAAGCCAACGATCGTTTAGGCAGGCCGGTCCCGATGGTTGAACCGAAAATCAACGTCGACTCCCAGTGGTTCGATCTCAAAGCCGACCCCGCCAAGCTCGAGAAGGCCGCCACGCACTGGCGCGCCATGGGCAAGAAGGGCGACGACGTCAGCGACGACATCCACGACGCCGCCAACGTCGTCCTCGACGGCAAGGGCAAGGAGTGGAAGGGCGACACCCGCGACTCCTTCGAGACCCACAAGTCCGACCTGGTCAAGTCGATGGCGACCACCAAGGGCAAGTCGGACGACGTCGCCGGAGCCCTCGACGGGCTGGCGACACTGCTGCGCAACCGGCAGGGTGACCTGGACACGCTCAAGTCCAAGCTCCAGGGCCGGGTCGCCAACGTGATCAACGGCAACCAGATCACCTTCAGTCCCAAGGACGCCAAGGAGACCAAGGGCGTCATGGACGCCGTCGCCGCCGCCCGGACCATCCGCGACGGCCTCGACACCCAGATGGGCACCCACAAGACCGCGTTGAGCACGGCGGCCACCGACTGGACCGCCATCAGCGACAAGTGGAAGAAGTACGCGGCCGACAACGCTCCCGACACGTTCAAGCTGCCACCCGAGGCCGACAACGGCCCGCAGTCGATCAAGCTGCCCGACGGCACCGTCATCGTCAACACCGGCACCGGCGACGAGAAGACCAAGGTCCACACGGACCGCGACGGCAACGTCATCGTCACCGTGGACGGCAAGGAGTTCAAGTACCCGCCCGGCACGAACATCGCGGTGCGCGGCGGGGAAGGCGACGACGACGTGACGATCGACCCGAGCGTCAAGAGCGACGTCACGGTGCTCGGCGGCGAGGGCGAGGACACGGTCGTCGACGGCGGCGGCCCAGGTTCCGACCCCTCCACCGGCTCGCGCACCGTCCTCGGGGGTGACGGCAAGGACAACATCGTCGTCAACGGCGACAACCGCAACGTCTCGTCCGGAGCCGGAGACGACCGGGTGGTGGCGCTGGGAGACAACAACAACGTCTCCACCGGCGACGGCAAGGACGACGTGCGCACCACCGGCGGCTACTCCTCCACCGGCCGCGGCGACGACTTCGTGCGAGCCGGGAACCACGACGACCCGCTGTACAAGGACAAGCCCGTCCACGAGTCCACGATCTTCGGCGGCGAGGGCAACGAGGAGATCCAGGGCAGCACCAAGGACGACAAGATCTCCGGCGGCAGCGGCGAGGACGAGATCTACGGTCACGAGGGCAACGACCTCATCAGCGGTGACGGCGGCCAGGACTACGTCGACGGCCAGGACGGCAACGACAACATCTCCGGCGGCGGCGACACCGACACGATCTACGGCCTCGACGGCGATGACACCATCACCGGCGGCAGTGGCAAGGACTACCTGGAAGGCGCCGAGGGCAACGACTCCGTCAACGGCGGCACCGGCGAGGACGTGGTCTCCGGCGGTCGCGGTGACGACACCCTGCACGGCGACGACGGCAACGACGTCATCTACGCCGGTGACGGCAAGGACAGCGTCGACGGCGGCGAGGGCAACGACAAGCTCCTGGTCCAGGACGGCGACAACGTCGCCAGTGACAAGGTCGCCAGCAACGGTTACAGCGTCAACGACACCGACACGGTCAAGAACGTCAAGATCGTCGACTCCAGCTTCATCAAGGTCGACGGTTCGGACGAGTTCGAGGACCGGATGCGGGCCGATCTGAACATGCTGTCCGGTTCCGAGAACGGGACGAAGATGCTGGCCAACCTCGAGGACAAGATCGACAACAGCCGCGACGACTACATGCCCGGCGAGCGGGAACTCGTCATCAACGAGTTCGACGAGGACAACGGCGAAGCCCTGCCCGGGGCCGACGGTTTCTTCGGCCACGACGTCAACCTCAACATCAACCCCGAGTACGACAGTGGCAACGAGAAGCCACCATCCACTGTGCTGTATCACGAGCTCGGACACGCCTACGACTACTACAACGACACCACCGACGACGGTCGTCACAACGACCCGAAGGACCCGGACTACGTCTACGAGAAGAAGTACTGGGACCTGGCCGGGCCCGAGGAACGCGTGGGCGCCAAGAACTCCGAACGGCAGGCCGCAGGTCTGCCCATCGACCATGACGGCGACCCGAACACACCGACGAAGATCGACCCCGACCATCCCATCGAGTACACGGAGAACGGTCTTCGTGAAGAGATGAACTGGGGACATCGCGACCAGTACGGATCGCCGTACTAGTCGGAACCCTCTTCACGACCGGCACAAGTAACGCACAGACGGGTTTTTCACGATGGTTGAACCGAAGATCAACGTCGACTCGCAGTGGTTCGACCTGAAAGCCGACCCCACGAAGCTGGAGAAGTCCGCCACGAAGTGGCGGGCCATGGGCAAGAAGGGCGACGACGTCAGCGGCGACCTGCACGACGCCGCCAACGTGGTCCTGGACGGCAAGGGCAAGGAGTGGAAGGGCGACACCCGCGACTCCTTCGAGACCCACAAGACCTCGCTGGTGAAGGCCGTGGCGGGCACGAAGACTCCGTCCGACGACGTGGCCGGTGCCCTGGACGGTCTCGCGACACTGCTGCGCAACCGGCAGGGTGACCTGGACGCGCTGAAGACGAAGCTGCTGGGCCGGGTGGCCAACGTCGTCAACGGCGGACAGATCACGTTCAGTCCCAAGGACGCCAAGGAGACCAAGGGCGTCATGGACGCCGTGGCGGCGGCCCGGGGCATCCGCGACGGTCTCGACATCCAGATGGGCACCCACACCAGCGCGATGTCCAAGGCGGTCGGCGAGTGGCAGGCCATCAGTACCAAGTGGAGCAAGTACGCGTCGGAGAACGCTCCCGACACGTTCAAACTGCCGCCCGAGGCCGACAACGGCACCCAGGTGCTGAAGCTGCCGGACGGTTCGGTCATCGTCAACACCGGCACCGGCGACGAGAAGACCGACGTGCGCACCGACAGCGACGGCAACGTCATCGTCACCGTGGACGGCAAGGAGTACAAGTACCCGCCGGGCACCCCGGTCGCGATCCGGGGCGGCGAGGGCGATGACGAGGTCACCATCAACCCGAGCGTCAAGAGCGACGTCACGGTACTGGGTGGCGAGGGCAAGGACCAGATCGTCGACAACGGTCTGCCGGGCCAGGACCCGTCGACGGGGCCGCGCACCATCATCGGCGGCGACGGCGACGACCGCATCGTCGTCAACGGCGAGAACAAGAACATCTCCTCGGGTGCCGGGAACGACAAGGTCACCGCGATGGGAGACAACAACAACGTCTCCACCGGCGACGGCAAGGACAACGTCGAGACCACCGGGGGCTACAACTCCACCGGCCGCGGCGGCGACTTCGTCCGGGCCGGGAACCACAACGACAACCCGTTCCTGAAGGGAATGGACGTCCACGAGTCGACGACCTTCGGTGGTACGGGCGACGACGAGATCCAGGGCAGCACCAAGGACGACAAGATCTCGGCCGGTTCCGGCGACGACCAGGTGTACGGCCATGAGGGCGACGACCTCGTCGACGGCGGCGCCGGACACGACTACCTGGACGGCCAGGACGGCGACGACAACATCTCCGGCGGTGCCGACAAGGACACGGTCTACGGCCTCGACGGCGACGACACCCTCACCGGCGGCAGCGGTCGCGACTATCTGGAGGGCGCCGAGGGCAACGACACCATCGGCGGCGGCACCGAGGAGGACGTCGTCTCCGGCGGCCGGGGCGACGACAACCTGCACGGTGACGACGGCGACGACGTCATGTACGCGGGCGCCGGCAAGGACACACTGGACGGCGGCGAGGGCAACGACAAGCAGTTCGTCCAGGACGAGGACAAAGTGGCCAGTGACGGTGTCGCCCCCGGCATGTGGGGCGTCAACGACTCCGACACGGTGCAGAAGGTCGACATCGTCGACAACAGCTACATCCAGGTGCGCGGCAGCGACGAGTTCCAGGACCGGATCCGCGCCGACCTCGACATGTACAGCTCCTCGCCGACCGGCAAGCAGATGATGGAGAACCTGGGCGACCGGGTCTCCGACACCCACGACGACTGGAAACCGGGCGAGCGCGAGGTCGTCATCAAGGAGTTCGACGAGGAGAACGGGACCGCCAGTTCCGGCAAGCTGTCGGGCAGCGACGTCGAGATCCAGATCAACCCGGACTTCCACCTCGACGACCCGGGCGAGGCCACCACGTCCAAGACCGAGCGCGAGGGTGTTCCGTCGGCGATCCTGTACCACGAGCTGGCGCACGGCTACGACTACCTGAACGACACCTCGGCCGACGGCCACGACAAGGGCAACGACGCGCCGAACGACGAACGGCAGGCGGCCGGGCTGGACTACGACTGGACCGGTGACGGCAAGCGCGACAACGTCCACGACAAGGACAACCCACACCCGTACGCGTACACCGAGAACGGTCTGCGCGACGAGATGGGCCGCGACCACCGCGACGCGTACTAGGACGCGGGCTGGCGATCGCGACCGGTGCTGTCAGGTCGTGAGCAGGATCTTGCCGAGGTAGCCGCCCGCGTCGAGGACCCGGTGTGCCTCGACGACGTCGGCCAGCGGGAACCGTTGCGCGACAACGGGTTTGACCTGTCCCGAAGCCACCTGTGGCCACACGTTGTCGCGCACCGCCGCGATGATGTCGGCGCGTTCGCCGATCGGGCGAGACCGCAGGGTGGTGGCCGAGACGCTGCCGCGCCTGCGCATCAGCGCACCCAGGTTGAACTCGGTCTTGGATCCGCCCTGCATGCTGATGATCGCCAAGCGTCCGTTGAGGTTCAGGCTGGCGACGTTGCGGTCGAGATAGGACGCACCGAGGTGGTCGAGGATGACGTCGACGCCGCGGCCGTCGGTGTGGGTGGCGACCTCTTCGGCGAAGTCCTGGTCGCGGTAGTCGATGACCAGTTCGGCGCCCAGTCCGCGCAGGGCGTCGGCGTTGTGGGAGCGGGCGGTGGTCAGGACGCCGCAGCCGCGCGCGGTGGCCAGTTGGATCGCGAAGGTGCCGATGCCGCCGGAACCGCCGTGCACCAGCAGCATCTCGCCCTCGGTCAGCCGGGCGATCTGGAACACGTTCGACCACACGGTGGCGGCGACCTCCGGCAGTCCGGCCGCGTCGACCAGGTCGACGCCGTCGGGGATCGGCAGCAGCAGCCGCGCGTCGACCGCGACCCGTTCGGCGTAGCCGCCGCCCGACAGCAGCGCGCACACCTCGTCGCCCACCGACACACCGGCGACGCCGGGACCGATCGCGATGATCCGCCCGGACACCTCCAGGCCCGGGTAGGGGCTGGCGCCCTCGGGCGGCGGGTACTTGCCGCGTCGCTGGGCGGCGTCGGCGCGGTTGATCCCGGCCGCGGCCACCTCGATGACGACCTCGCCGGAACCGGGGATCGGGTCGGGGGCGTCGATGACCTTCAGGGCCTCGGGCCCGCCGGGTTCGGCTATCTCTACGGCTCTCATAGGCGGCAGCGTATTCCGCTTGCCGCAAATCCGGGCAGGCATGCCGGTATTGTTGCCCAGTGTCCGATTCTCGATACGGAGTGCGACAACGGCATCCGGGCCGGTTCCGGTGCTGCGGCGTCCTCATCGACAGCCTGACCCCCGAAGCCGCCACCCAGGCGCTGTTGACCTCGCGGCACGGCCAGGCCCGCAGAGCCCACCTGTGCGACACCTACACGGTGTCGATCGCGTTGGCGGACACCGAGTTCCGGGACCTGCTCAACGCGTCCGACATCAACTTCCCGGCCAGTACCCGGCTGGTGCGACAGGGCCGCAGGCTGGCCGCCCGCAACCTGACCGACCGGATCCACCCGCCGACGCTCATGTTCGACACGATGAGCCAGGGACGCCAGCCCGGCCTGCGGCACTACCTGTGCGGGCCGACGCCGGAGGTGGTCAAGACGCTGAAAAAGACGCTGCTGGAGAAGTTGCCGGGGGTCGACATCGTCGCGACCAGTGTGCTGGCGTTCCCGATCATGCCCGCGGAGAACGCGGCGCTGCGGAAACTGGCCGCCGACTACCGGCCCGACATCGTGTGGGTCGGCTGCGAGACGCCGCAGCAGCACGGGTTCGTGGCCGAGTACGCGTCGGTGCTGGGAACCACGCTGGTGGCGGTCGGCGACGCCTTCAGCGTGCTGTCCGGCGTCAAACCGCCGTCGCGGCCGTGGACCACCCAGCTGCTGGGTACGGCCCGGTTCGGCTACGGCACCCTCACCGACAAACGCCGCAGCCGCAAACTGGACCGGGTGCCGTAGGCCGGGCCACATCCGCCAAGCCGTCACTCGCGGGGGCAATGCGCGCCACGACTACACTTGTGGGCCGCACCCGGGCTGGCAGGAAGCCCGCATCGAGCGAGGAGTAGTAACACTTGAGCGTCGCACTGATCACCGGTTCCGCCGGACTCATCGGCTCCGAAGCCGTCCGTCACTTCGCCAAACTCGGCTTCACCGTCGCCGGGATCGACAACGACATGCGCGCCTACTTCTACGGCTCGGACGGTTCCACCGCCTGGCAGGTCGAGGAGCTGAAACGCGAACTGGGTGCCTCCTACGAGCACCACAGTGTCGACATCCGGGACCGCGACGGCCTGGACAAACTCTTCAAGCACTACGGTTCCGACCTGGCGGTCATCATCCACTGTGCCTCCCAGCCCAGCCACGACTGGGCCGCGAAGGAACCGTTCACCGACTTCGACATCAACGCCACCGGCACGCTCAACCTGCTGGAGTACACCCGCAAGTACGCCATCGACGCGCCGTTCATCTTCTGCTCCACCAACAAGGTCTACGGCGACACCCCCAACCGGCTGCCGCTGATCGAAAAGGACACCCGCTGGGAGATCGACCCGTCGCACCCCTATGTGGACGGTATCCGCGAGGACATGTCGATCGACAACACGCTGCACTCGATCTTCGGCGCCTCCAAGGTCGCCTCCGACATCATGGTGCAGGAGTACGGCCGCTACTTCGACATGAAGACCGCCGTGTTCCGGGGCGGCACCCTGACCGGCCCGGCCCACTCGGCCGCCGAACTGCACGGCTTCCTCGGCTACGTGATGCGCTGCGTCATGGAGCGCCGCAACTACAACATCTACGGCTACAAGGGAAAGCAGGTGCGCGACGCGATCCACTCCCACGACGTCGTCACCGCCTTCGAGGCCTTCTACCGCGCCCCGCGCGTCGCCGAGATCTACAACCTCGGCGGTGGCCGCGCCTCCAACATCTCGGTGCTGGAGTCGTTCACCGTCGCCGAGGAGATCACCGGCGAGAAGGCCCAGACCACCTATGTGGACCAGAACCGGGTCGGTGACCACATCTGGTGGATCAGCTCGATGGCGCGGTTCCAGGAGCACTACCCGGACTGGAAGATGAGCCACGACGTCAACTCGATCATGCGCGGCATCTACGAGGCCAATGTGGATCGGTGGGTCCCGCAGTCGTGATCGACCAAGGCAAGCGCAACGTCCTGGGCGTCTACGTCGACGCCATCGACTACGAGGCCGCCACCGAGAAGGTGGTCGACGCGGCCCGCGAACAACGGCCGCTGGCCCTGACCGCGCTGGCGGTGCACGGCGTCATGACCGGCGTCCAGGACCGGGCCCACGAGGCGCGGCTCAACTCCTTCGACGTGGTCACGCCGGACGGCCAGCCGGTGAAGTGGGCCCTGAACCTGCTGCACAAGGCCAAGCTGTCCGACCGCACCTACGGTCCCGAGCTGACCATCCGGGTCATCGCGCGGATGGCCGCCGAGGGCCTGCCGATCTACCTGTACGGCAGCACCCCCGAGGTGCTGGACACGTTCCGCGCCAAGCTTTCCGAGCGTTTCCCCGACCTGGTCATCGCGGGCTGGGAACCGTCGAAGTTCCGCGCCAACGAGGTCGGCGAGCCGGAGCAGATCGCCAAGCGCATCACCGAGTCCGGGGCCCGGCTGGTGCTCGTCGGGCTCGGCTGCCCCCGGCAGGAGATCTTCGCCCACGCGATGCGGCCGCTGCTGAACATGCCGCTGATGGCCGTCGGCGCCGCCTTCGACTACCACGCCGGGAACCTGCGCAAGCCGCCGGAGTGGATGCAGAAGCGCGGGCTGGAATGGCTGTGGCGCTTGGGTTTGGAGCCCAAGCGCCTGTGGCGTCGCTACCTGATCCTCAACCCGCTGTACCTGGCCCGGCTGACGGGGCAGGCCACCAGGGTGTGGAAGGCGAAACCGGCCACCGCGACCCGCGAGGGTGCCGACAGCTTCGCGGTCTGACCGCGCCCGCTAGTCGAGCGGCCGGAAACCGTTGAGGGCGATCTCGACGAACCGGCGCCAGTCGCCGAAACCGTTGCGGCAGATCGTGGCGACACAGCCGACGATCATGTACAGGTCGGCGACGGTGATGTCGGCGCGGACGACGTGGGCTTCGCGGCCCCGACGCAGCAGTGTCTCGCCGACCTCCTGGAGCCGTTCTCCGGGTTCGCCGCGCGGTTCGGTGGAACCGAGCACGGCTTCGATGGCGTCCGACTGACCGCGCCCGCGTTCGTGGACCTCGCCGACGTGGTGGAGGAAGCCGCGCAGTGCCTCGCGCGGGTCGGGCTGGTCGAGGCAGTGTTCGCGGGCGAAGGCCAGGATCTCGACGAACCGCTGCTCGGCGACCGCCTCGACCAGTGCCCGCCGGGTCGGGAAGTGCCGGTAGACGGTGCCCACGCCGACCCCGGCGCTCTTGGCGACCTCCGACATGTGCACGGCGGTGCCCTGGGAGTTGAACAGTTCCTCGGCAGCGGTGAGAACGCGATCGCGGTTGTGCGCGGCGTCGCTGCGGGGCCTGCGGCCTGCGGTGCTGGTCATTCTCGAACTCCGTCGTGTCCTGGTCGTGGTGAACCTAGCGTGTGCCCGGCCCGCGACGACGTCAGGCCGCCGCGGGGGTGCGGTTCGACTCGGGGGCCAGCGGAATGCGTCGCCCGAACCGTTCGACACCGACGGCGACGGCCAACAGCACGAGCATGACCAGCGCGATGAACAGCTGCGGGTTCAGCCCGAGGATGGACACGTTGTCGGCGACGAACTCGGGGTCGATGATGCCGGTCCCGGGGAACAGCAGCGCGGCGAACATGGCCAGCCAGGTCACCGACGCGAGCGCCGCCGCCCAGTGGAACTGGAGCCGGAGGTTCCCGGTGCGGCGCCACAACATGGTGAGACCAATGGCGGCCAACAGCGCGGCCATCACGAGGTACTGCGCGTCGTGGAACTTGGCGTGCGGTGGCCAGTTCGGGTTGTGCAGGTGCATCGCGGCGACGTCGGGGATGGCGAGGTCGGCCAGCGCCGGGCCGAACAGCGAGAAGAACAGCACGACGCGCACCAGGATTCGTGGCAGCGTCCAGTGTCGTGGGGTGGTGGCCATGACGGCTCCTTCGTGAGAGCTAAACGGAAGCGGATTCCGATTCCATTTATACTCCGGACTCAGACCACGCCGCCGGGCGCCCTCGCTCAGTCGCTGTCGCCAAGCGGCGTTCTCGTGCGGGTTCGGCGGCGAGGTTCCCGATCGCCGCCAGTACCCCGATTCCGGCGCCGATCAGCCACCAGAGCCCGCCGAGGTGTTGCAGCCCCAGGCCACCCCCCAGCGCCCACAGCAGCGCCGCCAGCGCCAGCACTCGGCTGGTTCGCTTGCCGTCCACCAGTTTCGGGACGAACAGCTGGCCGAGCACGATCGCGACGCCGTTGACGGCGATGATCCAGCTGTACTGCCGCTCGGTCAGCCCGGTGCCGGTGACCTGTAGCGACAGCAGGGTCTCCAGCTGCGCCTGTAGGAACGCGGGCAGGAACCGGCGGCGACCCCGGCCAGCAGCGCGGCGGCGGTGTCGCGAAGCCAGGAACGTGGGGAGTGCAAGGCCTGAACTCCAATATTTTGGTGTCGAAATGTTTGGAGTCGGAACCTAGCATGCCATTGTGATAGCGTCAAATATTTCGAGCTGAAAACAAGGGGTAGCGATGCCGGACATGATGGACGAGGTACAGCGGCTGTGGCACGAGGTGCGCCCCGAGGCCGACGTCGGCCCGATGGGGGTCGTGGGCCGGATCCAGCGCGCCAGCCGCCTGCTGGAACAGGGGCATCGCGACTACTTCTCGCGGTTCGACATCGACGACGGCGAGTTCAACGTGCTGGCCACGATCCGTCGCTACGGCCCGCCCTACACCGTCACGCCGGGCAAGCTGACCGAGACCTCGTACATCAAGGCGGCGGCCATTACGAACCGGGTGGATAGGCTGGTGGCCAAGGGTTACGTGACCCGCGAAACCGATCCCGACAACCGGCGCAAAGTCCGCGTCACGCTGACCTCCAGCGGCCTGGACATCGTGGAGCGGGCCTTCGACGGACACGTGACCAACGAGGACCGGATGCTGGCCGCGCTGGACGGCGAGGAACGGGAGCAGTTGGCGGGCCTGCTGCGCAAGCTGCTGGAGTCGCTGGGGGACGTGCCGAAGGGCTGAGGCTGTGACGTCCGGCACTTTCTTGACATTTCGACGTCAAATTGTTTGACGGTCGCCTTGGGGCGAAGTACGGTTCGAGCCACGACATTTCGATGTCGAACAATTCGAGATAGTACTGAGCCTAGGAGCACCCCATGACCCCCGAAGTCCTCACCGCCGACAACACCGCCGTCCTGCTCGTCGACCACCAGATCGGTCTGTTCACCGGCGTCCGCGACCTCGGCACCGACGAACTGGCCCACAACGTCGCCGCGCTGGCCGCCAGCGCCACCCGGCTGGGACTGCCGGTCATCGCCACGACCACCGCGGCCGACAGCATGTGGGGACCGCTCGTCCCCGAGCTCGTCGCGGCCCTGCCGCACGGCCACCCCGTCATCGACCGCGGCACCGTCAACGCCTGGGACGACGAGCGGGTGCGCCGGGCCGTCGAGGCGACCGGCCGCCGCAACCTCGTCATCGCGGGGGTCTCGCTGGAGGTGTGCGCGGCGCTGCCCGCGCTGGCCGCCGTCCGGAACGGGCTGAACGCCTACGTCGCCGTCGACGCGTCCGGGACCTTCTCGCGGACCAAACGCGAGACCGGGCTGCTGCGGCTCGCCCAGGCGGGGGTCGTGGTCGCGGACTACTCGGCGCTGATGGTCGAGATCCTCGCCGACAACGCGGCGCCGCACGCGGGCGAAGTGTATGGGGCACTTGACATGCCGTTCGCGAAGCTGGTCGGCGGGCTTTCGGCGGCGATCCGGTCGCGGTAGGCGGCCGAGGTGTCCGGCCCGGCCACTATGGCCGGGCCGGGAGCGGTCAGATCGTCAGCAGACCGGTCAGGACCCGGGCCAGGATCACGGGGAAGCGGTCGGAGCCCTCGGCGGGCTGGGCGGCCAGCAGCGTGGCCGCGAGCTGGGGGTGCTCGCCGTCGGTGGCCAGGTGCAGCAGGTAGGTGGTCTGGCGGGCTACGGTCTCGGCGGCGGTGTGGGTCTCGTTGTGGACGTACATGGCCACGAAGCCGCTGAACAGCGCGAAGGCTTCCAGTTTCGCGGTGGCGGGCAGCGGATGGTCGTCCAGCACCGTGAGGAAGTACTCAAGGATGGCCGCGCCGGAGGGGCCCAGCGTCGGGCGGGTCAGGACCAGGGTCGGCAGCCACGGGTGGCCCAGCATGATCTGGCGGTGCCGGACGCCGAGCTGGACCAGGTCGGTGACCGGTTTGCCGGTGGGGGGCGGGAACTCGAAGTCGGCGCCGGTGGCGTCGACCATGAGGTCGAGCAGGTCGTCGCGGTTGTTGACGTAGCGGTACAGCGAGGCGGCGCCGGTGCCCAGTTCGGCGGCGACCTTGCGCATCGACACCGCGTCCAGGCCGTCGCGGTCGGCCACGGTGATGGCGGCGGCGGTGATCTCGGCGCGGCTGCGTTCGGCGGGGCGGCCGGTGGTGGCCTGCTCGGGACGCAGCCAAATGACCTCGTCGGTGGACATACATCACTCCTCACTGTTTGCGAACAGCGTACTCAAACTGCTAGTCTAATTCGCGAACACCGTTCGCGAAGGAGGAGTCATGTCGACCAGCTACACGATGAACGGGGACCTGCGGATCGCCTACGAGGACCACGGCGGCCACGGCGGCGACCCGCTGCTGCTGGTCATGGGCACGGCCTTCTCGCGGTTCTGGTGGCCGCCGAAGTTCATCGCCACCCTCGTCGAGGCCGGGTTCCACGTCGCCAGCTACGACCACCGCGACGCCGGCGAATCCGACCGCTGGCCCGACCAGCCCAAGGCCAACCCCATCGCCTCCCAGTTCCGCAAGGGCAAGCTCGCCTATACCGCCGCCGAACAGGCCTCCGACGGCGTCGCCGTCCTCAACGCCCTCGGCTGGGACGGCGCCCACCTGTTCGGCCACTCGATGGGCGGCCTGGTGGCCCAGCACATCGCGCTGGGCTTCCCCGGCGTCGCGCGCACCGTCACCACCTCCGCGGCCGTGCCCGCCGCCGCCAGCCGGCTCGGCCTGCTGCGCTACGTCCGTCCCGGCGTCCTGGTCAAACTGAGCCGGGCCAAGTACCCGCGAGGCCCGGAAGGCGACGTGGCCGCCGCGATCGGCTACGCCCGGATGCTGGCCGCGCCCGACTACCCGCTCGACGAGGAGTACGCGCGGGAAGCCGCCGAACGCGACCGCGCCTGCGGCATCGACCCCCGCGACACCCAGGCCCAGGCCCGTCAGACGGGAGCCCGCTGGAGCGGACCCGGCCCGGAGGCGCTGACGGTGCCGCTGCTGTCCTTCCACGGCGACGCCGACCCGCTGCTTCGGCTCAGCGCCGCCCGCGACCTCACCGCCGCGGCCCCCGACTCGCGGCTGATCGTCGTGCCCGGCGTCGGACACACCCTGCCGGGCCCGCTGTTCGCCGACTACGTCGCCGAGGTCCGCCGCCACGTCGATCGCTGGGCCACCTCCGCGCCCCGGTTACGGTTCAGTAGGGCGTATTAGCAGCTCACATCACACTTGACTTCAAGTCTTGTTTAACTTCTACGATCGGTGGAAGACGGGAAGGAAGCCAAGCGATGAACACCGGTCCGGACAACCACCTCACCATGGGCGAGGTCATCCGCCGAACCGGCGTGGCCGCGTCCGCCCTGCGTTTCTACGAACACAAGGGCCTCATCTTCAGCGAACGCGACCGCGGCAACCACCGGATCTACGCCCGGCACATGCTGCGGCGCGTGTCGCTGATCATCGTCGCCAAGCGGCTGGGCATCCCGCTGGCCGACATCGCCGAGGTGTTCGCGACCCTGCCGAGGGACCACGAACCCAGCCACGACGACTGGCAACGCGTGTCACGCGGCTGGCGAAAACGCCTCGCGCGCCGCCGTCGGGCCATCGAGAACCTGGAGCGCGAACTGACCGGCTGCATCGGCTGCGGCTGTCTGTCCATGAAGGCCTGTCTACTGCTCAACCCGGACGACACCCTCGAACCCCAGGGCCCCGGCCCCGTCCGGCTGCGCGAAACCGAAACCGCCCTACCGTGAGGCCCACCAGGTCGCGGGGGCCGCGACGGCGAACCCGAGCGACTCGTACAGCGGCCGCCCCAACCGCGAAGCGGTGAGCGTCACCGGCATATCGGCCAACGGCGCCAACGAACCCAGCATCGCCGCCCGTCCCACACCCCGCGACCGAAACGCCTCCGGCGTCCCCACCCAGTAGTGGCTGCCATAACCGTTGTCCACCACCGTCACACAGGCACCGGCGACCTCGCCACCGTCCACCCGGACGATGAACACGTCCACCCCGTCCTCGTCCAGCAACGCCTCCGGGAACATCTCGTTGCCCCGATACGGCTCGAACCGCACCAACTCGAACCCGTCGATCACGGCCCGCTCCGCCGCCCGCAACTCCGCGGCGTTCCCCGCCCGAACCACCTCCAGATGCGGCTCCTCAACCGGCCCGGGCTGCCGCAACATGACCGGCATCTGCCAGTTGCGATACCCCAGCTGGCTCAGATCGGTGGCACTGAACGGATCCTCGACATCCACCGGCCCGGCCGCCCCGCGCGCCAACTCGACGATCTCGGCCACCGCGTCCCCGTCAAGCCCCGGTTCCTGAATCAGAACCCGGGTCCCGGCCCTCTCATCCCCGACGGCGGCGACAAACCCGGGCCGCCGCAACACCTCATGCCCCCGGGAACGAGCCGTCGCGGCCCAAAACGCACCGGAATTACGAGCCTGCCGCAACGGCGCCTCAGCGAGCGAAGCGGGCTGATCGACAGAATTCACATCAACAGTCATGGTGGGGCACTTCCTTTCTCAGACTCGAAGATCGTACTCCACTCTCGACGTGACATTTCTGACCAAACGCGACAGTTCGTCTTATTGACAGTGCGAGACCACTGATATTGGATATCAGAGACATTCAACATCTGAATGATGGCGGGCACGGCCGACCAGCGCTGCGAAGGCGCCGAACTCCGCGAGTAACCCCCACAGCGAAACGACGGGCCCGCGCGACCACGCGCGGGCCCGTTCGTCAGCCAAGCTCCTCGGCCAGAGCGACAAGGATGCCCTCGGGCCCCCGAAGGTAAGCCAACTTGTAGGAATCCCCGAACCGCACCACCTCACCGACGAGCTCGGCCCCGTGCGCGAGCATGTGAGCGACCTTCCCGTCGAGGTCTTCAACGGCGAACATGATCCGGCGGATACCCAGCGTGTGCGGCGGAGCGTTCTCGGGCAGGCTCCGGATCGCGTCCGGCATCCGGTACTGCGCCAGCTCGACCCGCCCGTTGTCGCCCGGGACGCGCATCATCGCGACGTCGACCTTCTGATCCTCAAGGCCGACAAGACGTGCCGCCCAACTCCCCTCGACCTGTGACCTGCCCTCCACCTCCATACCGAGTTCGGTGAAGAACGCGATGACCGCGTCGAGGTCTTCGACGATGATCTCGATGTTGTCCAGCTTCTTGAGCGTCATGGTGGTTCTCCTTCTTCATCGTGCGGCCCGTCGGTGGCCGCTTCTACACCCAGGACGGAGCCACCCCCACGTTCTCGACATCCGGAGCCGAAAGATTATTTGTCAATCCGCTCCCATTGAACCCGTTACGCTCGCGCAGGACTGGAGGTGCCGGTGAGGCGTTTGAACGAGGCCCAATTGTCCTTTTGGCAGGCCTATCTGGAGACTCTCCTCCGGAGAGCCGGCCAGCTGATCCTTTCGTTGAAGCGGCCTTCGCTGGTACCAGCCAGTCGGCTGACGAACTACTTGGCTTGTACCTCAACGGACGCAAGACCGCAGGTAGCAGCATCAAGGAGGACTTCCTTGCCGCGGGCGACCCGTTGCCACGGGTCGGCAACTTCTGGATCGTGCTGAACAGCCGAGCCGAGCCGGCATGCCTCTTGAGGACCGAGAAGATAGCTGTTCACAAGTTCTATGACGTGCCGCCACAGATCGCCGTGGCTGAAGGCGAAGGGGACCTGTCGCTGGAACACTGGCGACGAGTGCACCAAGCGGCATACGAGCCCCATCTCGCGGAGTGGGGACTGGCGTCAATCGCGGATGCGACCGTCATCACGGAGTACTACACCTTGTTGTTCACATAGCCCAGCTTCCCCAACAGCATATGGGCTATGAATGGCTGAATCCCCTGGTGGGCAGGGGATTCAGTAGGTGGTTGCGGAGGCGGTGGGATTCGAACCCACGAGACGAGTCACCCCGCCTGGCGGTTTTCAAGACCGCTGCACTAGTCCACTATGCGACACCTCCGTGCAGCGTTCGCCAATCTACCAAACCTTGACCATCGGCGATCCGGACGAGGGCTCGCGGTCGACTGGTGGGGTAGCCGGGGTGGGGGTGGGTACATCCGCGGGAGTCAGGTGGACGCAACTCCTGGGCGACGACGGTGGGGGTTCTGTCGTCTTAGCGTTGCGGGAAACCAAGGAGGACAACAGATGCGAACAATTTCGAAGATCGGTGCCGTTGCCGCGGTCGCCGTCGCGTTGCTGGGCGGGGTGGCCACCGTGGCCGTCGCCGAGGGCGGTGCGGCGGGGACGACGGCGGCTCAGCGGGAGAAGGAGGCCCGGGACGCGCTTGAGCGGTTGCGGGAGCGGCAGTTCGAGGCCTGGGATGAGAAGGACGGGGCGGCGTTCGCCTCGACCTTCGCGAAGGATGGGGACATGGTGACCTTCAACGGGGATCACCTGGCGACCCGGGCGGGCATCGCTAGTGGGATGCAGTACTACTTCGACAACTTCATCGAGGACACCACGATCGAGTTGCTGGACGAGAAGGTCCGGTTCGTGGATGGGAAGTTGGCCATCGTCGTGCGCACCACGTGTCTGGTTCGCGATGGTGAGAGCGAGTGTCGGGACGGGTCGGATTCGGTCAACACGAATGTGATGGCCAAGCGGCACGGGGTGTGGGAACAGCAGTCGTTCCAGAACACCCGTATCGATCCGATCGAGTGAGCGATGGTGGTGGCGTCGTCCGTGGGGGTGGCGCCACCGTCAGGGTTCGCGGTATTCGTCGTCCTCGGGGACTTCCTGGGTCTGTTCCAGGGTGTCGGCCTCGTCGGCCTCGGTGACCTGTCGTGGTCGGGCCTGGGCCTCGTCGGTTTCGGTGGCCGCCGCGGCCTGTTCGGCGGCGTCGGCCTCGGGTATCTGCCAGTTCTCCGTAGCCATACCCGCAAGGCTACGGCCCCAGCCCGCTCCGCGTCACCGATACGTGTTGGAGCAGAATGCCTGATGGGACAGTGCCGTCTTCGCCAATGCCGAAATATTCACCCGTTAAGGAGCAGCAATGCCCATCGCGACACCCGAGGTATACGCGGACATGCTCGACCGCGCCAAGAACGGCGCCTTCGCGTATCCGGCCATCAACGTCTCGTCCTCGCAGACCCTGAACGCGGCGCTGGCCGGTTTCGCCGAGGCGGAATCCGACGGCATCATTCAGGTGTCCACCGGTGGCGCCGACTACTTCTCCGGCCCCACCGTGAAGAACATGGTCTCCGGTTCCGTCGCCTTCGCCGAGTTCGCGCGTGAGGTCGCCAAGAACTACCCCGTCAACATCGCCCTGCACACCGACCACTGCCCCAAGGACAAACTGGACGGTTTCGTGCGGCCGCTGCTGGACATCTCGGCGGAGCGCGTCAAGGGCGGGCAGGAGCCGCTGTTCCAGTCGCACATGTGGGACGGTTCGGCCGTGCCTCTGGACGAGAACCTGCGGATCGCCGAGGAGCTGTTGGCCAAGACCGCGGCGGCCCGGATCATCCTCGAGATCGAGGTCGGGGTCGTTGGTGGCGAGGAGGACGGGGTTGTCGGCGCCATCGACGAGAAGCTCTACACCACCGTGGAGGACGGTTTGGCCACCGCCGCCGCCCTGGGTTCCGGGGAGAAGGGCCGCTACATGACGGCGCTGACCTTCGGTAACGTCCACGGCGTCTACAAGCCCGGCAACGTCAAGCTGCGTCCCGAGATCCTCAAGGAGATCCAGGAGGCCGTGGGCGCGAAGGTCGGCAAGACCAAGCCCTTCGACCTGGTGTTCCACGGCGGCTCGGGTTCGCTGTTGGAGGAGATCCGCAGCGCGGTCGACTACGGCGTCATCAAGATGAACGTCGACACCGACACCCAGTACGCGTTCACCCGTCCGGTCGCCGACCACATGCTGAAGAACTACGACGGCGTGCTCAAGATCGACGGCGAGGTCGGCAACAAGAAGAAGTACGACCCGCGTGCCTACGGCAAGGCCGCCGAGGCCGGCATGGCCAAGCGGGTCGTGGAAGCCTGCGAGAACCTGCGTTCGGTGGGCACCACCGCCGCGAAGTAGACCGCTCGACGACGTGAACCGGCCGGGGCTGAAGAAAGTTCAGCCCCGGCCGGTTTCGTCTCGTCGCGGTGTTACAGGAAGGTTCCGGCGCCGTAGTACGGGGAGGCGGCGGTGTCCATCTTCGCGACCTGTACGGGTTGACCGAAGGTCGGCGCGTGGACGACGTAGCCGTCGCCGATGTACATGGTCACGTGTTTGAGGCCGTTGGAGAACACCGGGTCACCGGGCTGGAGGTCGCCCTTGCCGATGTGGGTGGCCTGACCGTACTGCCGGGCCGCGTTGTGCGGCAGGCTGATGCCGATCTGCCGGTAGGCGTCGAGGATCAGGCCGGAGCAGTCGTAGCCGTCGGGACCGGCCGCCGCCCACACGTAGGGCTTGTCGACCTGGGCCATGGCGTGCCGGACCACCTCGCCGCGTTTGCCGGGCACGTAGTCGGGTACGTAGTCGGCGCCGGTCTCGTTCTTGATGGTGGTCTTGCGATCGCCCTGGAGATCCTCGATCTCCTTCTCGATCTTCTTCTTGGCCTTGGAGAGATCCGACTCTTTCTTGTCCTGCTCGTCCTTGAGCTCTTCGAGGTCGGTCTTCTTGGACTTGTAAGCACGGGCCTTCTTGGCGACCTTGCCGATCAGACCCGCGTCACCGGCCGAGAGCCCGTCCAGCGCCGAGATCTTGTCGGCGAAGGCCTCCGGGGAATCGGAGTTGAGCATCGCGGTCGGGCCCGTGAGCCCCTGGCCCTGGTACGCGGCCATGACGATGGGCTCGGCCTTGTCGTAGAGCTTGTCCAGCTCCTTCTCGTAAGGCGCGAGCTTCTTGTCGAGCTTCTTGATCTTCTTCTTGGTCTTGTCGAGGTCCTCGCGGGCAGCGTTGTAGTCCTCGATGGTTCCCTCAAGCTCTTCGGCCCGCTTCTCGATCTTCTTCTCGAGTTCCTTGACGGACGGGTCCGCTTCCGCTGGTACGGCGGTGAACCCGAGTATCAAGGCGATGCCGACGGCCACTGAGACGAGGCGGCGGGCTTTCGCCGCACCGCTGCGTGGAGTGGTCACGATCTATATCTCCCTCGCTGAAGGCGATTCGCGTCCGGCCCGGCCGGGGTATCGAGATCGGTGAATCCGGGCCATCGGCGACCATAGCGCATCGGATGGAGTGACGCGGGCCGCCACTGGCCATACTCGATATTCGTTGACTTTACGTGTTCCGTCGACGGACAGCCGGTGTGTCTTGTCGTCGGACACGCGCGGGCGTGGGCTAATATCGCACATGATGAACGCCGGACGATTCTTCTGTTGCCGCGGCTGTTGTTGTCGCTGATCGACACCACATCCGCCCGTCCGTCCTGCCGCGAATCGCGGCCTCTCATCTTCAAGGTTCATCGTGACCCTCAGTGTCAAGACGTCTCTCACCGATCTGGCCGCCGAGTACGCCGCCGCGCTGCCGTGGCGGGCATGGTTCACGCCGCACTCCCGGTGGGCGAAGTGTGTCCACCGTTCGAGTGATCACGAGGTGTGGCTGCTGGCCTGGTTGCCCGGGCAGGGCACCGAGCTGCACGACCACGGCGGTCGCAGCCGTCCGGCCCCGGCGGCCTTCGCGGTGGCCCGGGGACGGCTGACCGAGTACCGGGTGGTGCCGGGCGAGTTCCCGGGACTGGAGTCGCACGAGGTGGCCGCCGGGCAGGCGCGCGAGGTCGACGAGCACGGCATCCACGCCGTCCGCAACACCGGCGACGAGCCCGCGGTCAGCGTGCACGTCTACGCGCCCCGGCTGGAACTGATGCGCCGCTACCTCTTCGACGAGACCGGCCTGTGGCTGGCGTCGATGAAGCGCGCGGGCGAGGACTGGTTAGGGCACGGTCTACGAGAACAGCGGCCGGACCAGCAGGTAGACCCCGGCGGCCACGGCGGCGGCGGCCGGGAAGGTCAGGACCCAGGCGATGACGATGTTCCCGGCGACGCCCCAGCGGACCGCGGCCTTGCCCTTGGTGGCGCCCACGCCCATGATCGACGAGGTGATGGTGTGGGTGGTGGAGATGGGGGCCTCGAAGACCAGCGCGTTGGTGTAGAGCACGCCGCTGGCGACGGTCTCGGCGGCGAATCCCTCGGGCGGGCCCAGGTCGATGACGCGGCGGCCCAGCGTCTTGATGATCCGCCAGCCACCGGCGTAGGTGCCCAGGGCCAGCATCGCGGCCGAGGAGTAGAACACCCACTCGGGGATGTGCTCGTTGCTGTCCTGGAAACCACCGACGTACAGGGCCAGCACGATGATGCCCATGGTCTTGGCGGCGTCCTGCATGCCGTGTCCGACGGACATGGCCGCGGCCGAGACCGACTGGGCGATCTTGAAGCCGCGGCTGAGTTTGCGGGGGTTCTTGCGCTTGAAGATCCACATGATGGCGATCATGACGATGAAACCGAGCACGAAGCCGACCATGGGCGAGGCGACCATCGGGATGATGACCTTCTCGAGGATGCCCGCCCACAGGACGTCGTAACCGGCGACCAGGGTGGCGCCGACCAGGCCGCCGAACAGGGCGTGCGAGGACGAGGAGGGCAGCCCGAACCACCAGGTGATGAGGTTCCAGGTGATGGCGCCCAGGACTCCGGCCAGCACCACCGCCAGTCCGGAGAACTCCTGCGGGATGTGGACCAGGTCGCCGCCGACGGTCTTGGCGACGCCCTCACCGAGGTGGGCGCCGACGAAGTTGCCGACCGCGGCCAGTGCCAGGGCGGCACGGGGGGTCAGGGCCCGGGTGGAGACCGAGGTGGCGATGGCATTGGCGGCATCGTGGAAACCGTTGGTGTAGTCAAAGATCATCGCGGCGGCGACGACCGCGATGACGCCAATGAGAATTGGGTCCACTTAGGATTCCTTCACCGAGATGGTCTCGACGGTGTTGGAGACGTGTTCGAAGGCGTCGCAGGCCTTCTCCAGCTCGTCGGCGACTTCCTTCAGCTTCAGGACGGTCAGCGCCTCGTACTCGCCGGAGAACAGCCGCACCAGCAGCATCCGGTAGGCGCGGTCGCCGTCGTTCTCCAGCCGGTTGCACTCGATCCAGTAGTCGCGAAGGCTCGGGTCCATGCCCTTGAGCTTCGGCATCGCCTCGACGGTGATGGCGGCCTGCGCCTTGAGGACGTCGACGATCTCCACCATCTCGCGCGGCAGCGAGGGCAGCTCGGACAGCCCGTACAGGTAGACCAGGTTCCCGGCCGCCTCGATGTGGTCCATGACATCGTCCAGCTGGCTGCCCAGCTGGTACATGTCCTCGCGGTCCAAGGGTGTGACGAACGTCGAGTTGATCTTGTTGTACAACTCGTGCGTGATCTCGTCGTTGGCGTGCTCCACCTCGACCAGGCGCTCGGACACCGACTGGGTGTCCACCTCGGCTTCGCCGAGTTCGGCCAGGATCGCCGTGCCTTTGACGATGTTCTCCGCCGCTTCGATAAAGAACTTGTAGAACGCGTCATCTTGCGGACGCAGTGAAAAGCGCAACTGGCACCTCGTGAGCACAACATGGACCGATGCCTCCGGCCGGAGACAACGGGGTTCACCATACCGTCATCTTCACAGCCACTATCGGAGGTCCGCCGGGGTAGCGGCCAGTCGTCGCAGTGCGCCTTGCACCTTGTCACTGTCAGTGGTGTACCACAGCGGCGGCAACGACTTTCGCAAGTACGGACCGTAGGAACGGGCGGTGTGAAGTCGGGGATCGAGGACGGCGGCGACGCCCCGGTCACCGCCCGTGCGGATCAGCCGTCCGACGCCCTGCGCCAGCCGGATCGCCGCGTGCGGAACGCTGACCGACGCGAACCCGGAACCGCCCGCCTCGTCGGCGGCGGCCGAACGCGCGGCCGACAGCGGTTCGTCGGGTCGCGGGAACGGCAACCGGTCGACGATGACCAGCTGGCAGGCGTCACCAGGCACGTCCACACCCTGCCACAGCGACATGACGCCCAGGAGACACGCTCGTGCATCGGCCTTGAACTTCTTGACCAGCAACGGAAGCGTCTCGTCGCCCTGCAACAGGATCGGCAGGTCGGTCTTCTCGCGCAGCACCTCGGCGGCGGTGGTGGCGGCGCGTTTGGAGGAGAACAGGCCCAGGGCCCGGCCGTCCAGGGCGGTGACCAGCCGGATGAGTTCGTCGGCCGCCGCGTCCGACAGCCCGGACGCCGTGGGGCGGGGCAGGTGCGCGGCGACGTAGAGGATGCCCTGTTTCCGGTACTCGAAGGGGGAACCGACGTCCATGGACCGCCACATCGGCCCGGTGTTGGTGCCCGAGGGTTTGTCGGCCTCGGTCACCTCGTTCTCCTTCTTCAGACCCAGCGAGGTGGCGGCGGTGTCGAAGCTGCCGCCCAGCGTCAGGGTCGCCGAGGTGGCGATGACGGTGCGCTCGGCGAACAGTTCCTCGCCGAGCAGGCCCGCCACCGACAGCGGCGCGACGATGAGGCTGCGGCCGCGGCCGTCGCCCTCGCACCAGCGGACGTCCTGGCGGCCACCGGCCAGGCAGCGCTGCGCGGTCTCGCGGGCCTCGGTGAGCCAGCTCTTCAGCTGGGTGCGGGACATGTACTCGGGCGAGTCGGGTTTGACGTTGCCGATCTCGCCGATCGCGGTGCCGCAGGCACCGTCCAGAAGGGTCAGCACCTCGGTCAGGGCGGTGGGCAGTTCCTCCAGCCGGGTGTTGGGGCATTCGGTGATGACGACGCCGAGTTGGTCGGCGATCTCGGTGAGCTGCGCGGCGATCTCCTTGCCGCACACGCCCGATGCCCTGCGGCCCAGCCGGTCGACGCTGTTGGCCGACAGTTCGGCGCGGGCCGCCGAGGTGGTGCGGTCGGCCAGTTCGTGCGCCTCGTCCACGATGAGCAGATCGTGTTCGGGCAGCACGGTGCGGTTGTGCATGATGTCGATGGACAGCAGCGCGTGGTTGGTGATGATGATGTCGGCCTCGCGGGCCCGGTTGCGGGCCGCCTCAGCGAAGCACTCGCCGCCCCAGCGGCAGTTGGCGGCGCCGACGCAGTCGCGGGCCGAGGTGGACATCTGCCGCCACGCGGCGTCGGAGACGCCGGGGTCGAGGTCGTCGCGGTCGCCGGTGTCGGTGTCGTTGGCCCAGTCGGTGAGTCGTCCGATGTCCTTGCCGAGCCGGGAGCGCTGGCCGACCCAGCCGGACTCCTCGGTGTCGGAGAACAGGGTGTCCTCCTCGTCGGTGGCGTCGGCACCGATCTTCGCGGCGCACAGGTAGTGGTGCCGTCCCTTGAAGACCGCGTACCTGGGTTTGCGGCCCAGGACCGGTTCCACGGCCTCGGACAGCCGGGGCAGGTCGGTGGCGATCAGCTGTGACTGCAGCGCCAGCGTCGCGGTGGAGATGACGACCGGACGCGGCGACAGCAGCGCCGGGGCCAGGTAGGCCAGCGACTTGCCGGTGCCGGTTCCGGCCTGGACCATCAGGTGGGTGCCCGATTCCATCGACTCGGCGATGGCGGTGGCCATGGCCTGCTGACCGGGGCGGATCTCCCCACCGGGAACGGCCGCGACGGCGGCGTCAAGCAACTGCGCGACGGTGGGTTTACTCACGCCGCGACGTTACCCGGTGTCTCATCCGGTGGATGTGCGTGGGCGCGCAGCGCCTTGATGCCGTTGTTGAGGACGGCGACGATGGGCACCGCGATGAGCGCGCCGATCGGTCCGGCCAGCACGACTCCGGCGGCCACGGCGAGCACGATCGCCAGCGGGTGGACGCTGACGGCGCGGCCCATCAGCAGCGGTTGCAGCAGATGGCCTTCGACCTGTTGCACGACGATGACCCCGGCCAGCACCAGCAGCGCCGTCACCCAGTCGTCGCCGACCAGGGCGACCAGCACGGCGACGATCCCCGACACGGTGGCACCGATGATGGGGATGAAGGCGCCCAGGAACACCAGGGCCGCCAGCGGGATGGCCAGTTCGATGTCCAGGAACATCAGCCAGGCGCCGATACCGACGGCGTCGATGAACGCGACCAGGATCGTGGCGCGCACGAACGACACCAGGGTCCGCCAGGACGCGAAACCCGCGTGCAGCAACGGTTCGTGGGCGCGTTCGGGCAGCATCCGCACCAGGAAGGTCCAGATGCGGCGGCCGTCGCGCATGAAGAAGAAGGTGGTGAACAGCACCAGGAACGCGCCGGTCAGGATGTTGAAGACGATGCCGAGACTCTCGACGGCGGTACCGGCCAGAATGGACTGGTTGTCGGACAGCCAGTCGGTGATGACGGTCTGGAACTCGCTGAAGAAGTTGTTGATCTGCTTCTGTTCCAGGTGCAGCGGTCCGTATTTGGCCCAGTCCTGGAGATTGAGCAGACCCTTTTGGACGCTGTCGACGAGGGTGTCGATGTTGGCGACGAACTGGTTGATGACCAGGGTCAGCACGCCCGCCACGGCGGCGATACCGGCGATGAGGACGATCGCGGCGGCGATGGAGCGGGGTACGTGCGCCTTGACCAGCAGCGCGACCAGGGGTTGCAGCATCGCGGCCAGCAGCAGCGACACCAGGATCGGGATCACGACGAAGGACAGGATGCTGGCCAGGTACAGCACGCCGACCACGGCGGCGGCGATGACCAGTGCCCGCCAGGACCAGCCCGCGGCGACCTTCACGCCGTGCGGCACGCCCTCGGGGTCGGGCGGTTCGACCTCGTCGGCGTCGGCGAACTCCTCCTCCACCTCGTCGGGGACGTCGTCGAGCTCGGGATCCTCGTTGCGGCGCCGGACCTGCTCGTAACGCTCCACATAGGGGTTCGTACGCAGACGTGCCCAGGTTTGGCTGGCGCGCATCCGGAATCGCGCGAATCGGGACATGTCCGCTCCTTCTTGCTGGCGTGCGTACGCAGACCACCGTACCGACAACCACACACGTTTCGGATAAACGTGTGCTTTCGCCGCATTCGGCGGCGCCGGGCGGGCGGGTAACCTCAATGCTCGTGACCGCATTCGACACCGAGACCGGCCTGCCCATCAGGCTGCTTCACGATCGGGTTCTGGTTCGGGTCGACACCGGCGACGGTGAACGGAGGTCGGCGGCCGGGATCGTGATCCCGGCGACGGCCTCGGTGGGGCACCGGCTGGCCTGGGCGACGGCGGTGGCCGTCGGGCCACTGGTCCGGATGGTGCAGACCGACGACCGGGTGCTGTTCGACCCCGACGACCGGTCCGAAGTAGAACTCCACGGCCGCGAGTACGTGCTGCTGCGCGAACGCGACATCCACGCCGTCGCGGCGCAGCGCGTCGACGACAACGCGACGGGGCTCTACCTTTAGAGTTTCTGGCTTTGTCCTCTTCCGTCGCGAGCGGCCTCCAGGTGGCTGTGCTCATGGCAAAGACGGCAAGCCGTCTTTGGCAATGGCAAGGCGGAGGTGCTCCGGCATCCCGGTGTTGGATGCCGGAGTGCCGACAACGCCGCCAGGCGCCGCCTGGTGGGCGCGCAGCAGGAAACGGGAAAAGTTAGGAGCTCTGA
This sequence comes from Stackebrandtia nassauensis DSM 44728, assembly GCF_000024545.1. Taxonomy (GTDB): domain Bacteria; phylum Actinomycetota; class Actinomycetes; order Mycobacteriales; family Micromonosporaceae; genus Stackebrandtia; species Stackebrandtia nassauensis. The sequence goes on along the minus strand of NC_013947.1, from coordinate 253,077 downwards.
GTCCATGGACATCGGGGTGGTGGGGCTCGGCCTGATCGGCGGCTCGCTGTTGCGGCGCGCGCACGCGGCGGGTTTCCGGGTGAGTGGCTTCGACGCGGATGCCGCGACCCGGGAGGCGGCGCGACAGGCGGGGTACGAGGTCGCCGACGCACTCGCGGGACTCGCTGACGCGCGACTGTTGGTGCTGGCCGTGCCGTTGCCCGCTTTGGCGACGGTGCTGCCCGAGCTTTCGGGTTACGGCGGGCTGCTCACCGATGTCACCTCGGTCAAGGAACCGGTGACGCGGCTGGTGGCCCGGCACTGTCCGAGTGTGCGGTTCGTCGCCGGGCATCCGATGGCGGGCAAGGAGACCAGCGGGTTCGCGGCCGCAGACGCCGACCTGTTCGAGGGCCGGGTGTGGGTGGCCTGCCTGGATGAGGACACCGACCTGGACGACTGGCTGCGGCTGGCCGAGACCGCCTGCGCGCTGGGGGCTCGGGTGGTTCCGGCGACCGTCGCCGAGCACGACACCGCCGCGGCCCGGATCAGTCACGTCCCGCATGTGCTGGCGGCCGCGTTGTCGCTGCTGGCCGCCGATCCGCTGTCGCGGGCGCTGGGGGCGGGTTCCTTCGCCGACGGGACCCGGGTGGCGCAGTCGAGTCCGGAACTGGCCGCCGCGATGTGCGCCGGGAACGCCGGTCCGGTGGCCGCCGAACTGCGGCGGCTCGTCGAGGAACTGGCCGAGGCCGGTAACCGGCTGGGCGATCATGACGCGTTTCGCGACTGGTACGCGGGCGCGCGGGAGCTTCGGGTCGACTGGCCGCCGGAGCCGGGAGACGTCCGGCGGTTGCCGGTCACGACGGAGGATCTCCTGTCGCTGGGCCGCGCGGGCGGATGGGTTACCGAGGTGGATCGCGGCACTCGATCCGTAATGGTGAGGCAGCCGCAGGTCTCGGTGGCGTAGGGTCCGCTCATGCGCCAAATTGACGAAATCGCCGAGACCTACGTGGCCGAGGCGCTTGAACTCTCCCCGATGACGGCCACCTACATGGGCGTCGAGGGACACGATCACGAATTCGACGACCTGTCACCGGAGGGTCTGGCGCGCCAGGCCGCGCTGGTGCGCGACACGCTGTCCAAGCTGTCGGCCACCGAACCGGTGGACGAGCGGGAGCGGGTCGCCAAGGAGGGCATGGAGGAGCGGCTCGGTCTGGAGCTGGAGCGGCACGAGGCCGGGGACGAGTACCTGAGCCTCAACGTCATCTCCAGCGGCGTTCACAACGTCCGCCAGGTCTTCGACATGATGAACACCGACGGCCAGGACAACGCCGCCAACATCGCCGCCCGGCTCAACGCGGTGCCGCAGGCGCTGCGCCAGTACACCCAGACGCTGCGCGAAGAGGCCGCGGCGGGACGGGTGGCGGCGCTGCGTCAGGTCAGCGAGGTCGCCGGACACTGCGACAACTGGAACGGCGCCAAGGGCGACGACTTCTGGAACGGCCTGATCGGCAAGGTCACCGTGGACGGCAAACCGGCCGAGGGCGCGCTGGCCGAGGCACTGGGTTCCGGTGCCGCCGCGGCCCGCGCCGCCACCGCCGAGTTCGCGAGCTTCCTGCGCGAGGAGCTGGCGCCCAAGGCCCCGTCGAAGGACGCCGTCGGCCGGGACGCCTACTCGCGCGGTTCCCGCTACTTCCTCGGCGCGGCGGTCGACCTGGAGGAGACCTACGCGTGGGGTTGGCAGGAGCTGCACCGCATCGAGACCGAGATGGCCGCGGTCGCCAACCAGATCAAACCGGGCGCGACCGTCGACGAGGCGGTGGCGATCCTGGACGCCGACCCGGCCCGCAGCATCAGCGACAAGCACGAGTTCCGTGACTGGATGCAGCAGCTGGCCGACGCCACCGTCGCCGACATGGCCGACAAGCACTTCGACATCCCGGAACCGGTGCGCGCCATCGAGTGCATGATCGCGCCCACCGCCGACGGGGCGATCTACTACACGCCGCCCAGCGAGGACTTCTCGCGTCCGGGCCGGATGTGGTGGTCGGTGCCCGACGGCCAGGACCACTTCGCCAAGTGGCGCGAGGTCACCACGGTCTACCACGAGGGCGTCCCCGGACACCACCTCCAGATCGGACAGACGGCCTACCGTTCCGAACTGCTCAACCGCTACCAACGCCAGATGCTGTGGTGCTCGGGCCACGGCGAGGGCTGGGCGCTGTACTCCGAGCGGCTCATGGACGACCTCGGTTACCTGGCCGACCCCGGCGACAAGCTGGGCATGCTGGACGGCCAGGCTTTCCGGGCCACCCGCGTCATCGTCGACATCGGCGTCCACCTGGAGCTGGAGATCCCGGCCGACAACCCGTTCGGGTTCCGTCCGGGTCAGCGCTGGAACGCCGAGCTGGCCTGGGAGTTCCTGCGGGCTCACTGCCGCATCGAGGAGGAGATGCTGAAGTTCGAGCTGAACCGCTACCTGGGTTGGCCCGGTCAGGCACCGTCCTATAAGGTCGGTGAGCGGATCTGGCTCGCGGCCCGCGAGGACTACAAGCGCCGCAAGGGTGCCGAGTTCAATCTCAAGCAGTTCCACACCGACGCGCTGAACCTCGGCGCGTTGGGGCTGGAGCCCTTCCAGGCCGCTTTGGCTAGGCTGTAAGCTTTCTTTCCTGCCATAGAGTCCAGGTGCTTCCCAACCGGGAAGCACCTGGACTTTCCTATTGGCCGACACGCTGTGGGCGAAGCGCGGTGTTCGACACCCGGCGCGTGGCCAGGAGCAGCAGGACGACGGCGCCGAGGGCGAAGCCGAGGTTGCCCGCCAGGTCGAGGGCCGGATCGACGGGCGTGGACGGGGTTTCGATGAACGCGTTGGCGGCGTAGGTGAGCAGTGCGCCTCCGGCGAGTGCGAGCCGGTGGGCGTCGCCCCAGTCGGGGCTGACGGACCAGTGCCGCACGATGGTGACCATCAGCGCGACCAGGACCAGGTAGCCGAGGACCAGTGGCCAGCCGAGTTGGTCGGCCCCTCCCGAGGAGACCAGGAACGCGGATCCGGCGAACGCCGCACCGGCCAGCAGCGACAGCGCCGTGACCAACCACACGGGTGGTGCGGCGCGCTCGGCGAGGGTTTGGGCGTCCAGCTTTCCGCCGAGTGTCAGGGCCAGGGTCGCTAGTAGGACTACCGCGACGGCGGCGCCGATGAACTGTCCGGGTGTGGCGCGGAAGTCGTCCCCGGCCATGGTGAAGGACGCGATCACGGCGACGCCGAGCGCGAAGACCAGCGCGGTGACGGTGAGCCCGATCCGGCCGAGCCACGGTTGCCTTGGGCGCGAAGCGGTGAACGCCTCCACGATGGCGATGGGAAGGGCGATGCTCCACACCGCGTGCAGCGCGACGACGAACACCGTCCACCAGGCGCCCATGCCGAGGCCGGGCAGGTGCGCCGGTTGCAGCAGTTCCAGATCGGCGTAGTGCGGGTTGAACAGCGACTGGGTGCCGAATCCCTCCTCGACGACGCCGTAGGCGAGGCCGAGGATCAGGATCGTCCACCAGCCGCGTCCCGCGCGCCGGGTGAGCTCGCGGATCAGCAGTGCGCCGCCGCCGTACATCGGGGCGAGCACGAGGGCGGTGACGAGGCTGTCGAGCGACAGGTAGCCGGGCAGGAATTCCGCGATGACGGGGGTGAGGAAGAAGAGGCTTATCGCCGGGGGCAACGATCCATTATTGCGTCTCATGGAAACAGTATCCACTAGACGCAGTTTGTTGGCAAACGCGTTGGGCGTTGGCGCGCAAAAAATCGCGGCTCGCCCCGGCCTGGTGACCGGGACGAGCCGCTGAGCTGTCGAAGTGGCTCAGTCTTCCTTCTTCTTGCGGCCCCAACGGCGTTTCTTCTGCGGGGCGGCCTCGGGTTCGGGAGCCGAGTCGGGGGTTTCGTTGTGGTCGTTGATGAAGGCGTTCTCGTCGCGCAGCTCCGAGTACCAGTTCTCGTCGGGGTCGGTCTCGTCGGGTTTGGCGGCGGGCATCGCCTTGGTCTTGCCCGGGTCGGACTCCGGTTCCGGGGGTGGGAACAGGGCCTGCTCGGCCTCGGGCTCGGGGGCCGGTTCGGGTTTGGGCTTGGGTTTCGCGGTCTTGCGGGCCTTCTTGGCGGTCTTCTTCGCCGGTTCGGGTTGGGGTTCGGGTTCCGGGGCGGGCGGCGGTGGCGGCGGCTCGGGTTCGTCGAACTCGGTGCCGCGCACCTCGGCCTGGTGCCCCGCGGCGGCGGTGGCGTCGACGTACTGGGTGAGCTGGGCCTCGTCGTACTCGGCGCTCACGTAGGGGTCGAGGTTCTCGGCGGGCGGGGGCGGGAACGGCGGCGGGGCGGCGGGGACCTCGTAGGTCTGGTCGGCGCGCGGCATCGCGGGGACGGTCTGGGTGCGGTCGTCCTCGGACGGGTCGCCGAGGCTGCCGGGTTCGACGCTGGCGGTGGCGGTCGCGGTGGGGGTCAACGCCGTGTCGACGGCCGGGGCGGGCGAGGGGGCGCGGCGCAGTGCCGTCACCAGCAGGCCACCCAGCAGACCGGCCACGACGGCGCCGGTGCCGACGCCCATGCCGTGCCACTGTGGATCGACGCGGACGTCGTCCTGTCCGGCGGCCGCGTAGGCGGCGACCAGCAGCAGCGGTCCGACGGCGCCGGAGATGGCGGTGATGCGGTGGTCGCCGACGGCGTCGGGAGAGGTCATGACCCAGGCGGTGATCATGCCGATCAGCAGCGTGCCCACCAGCAGTGCCGGGACGATGGGCGCCGAGGCCGACAGGCCCTTCCACTCGCCCCACACCGCCACCTTGACGATGCGGGAGGCGTCGTCGACCGGCACGAAGGCGGCCAGGATCGCCAGGACCCAGGTCAGCGCGATGGTGGCCAGCACCGAGATCTTGATCGCGCGCCAGGCCAGTGCCAGTCCGGACAGGAGCAGCCCGGCCAGGACGCCGATGCCGACGGCCGCGAACGGCGCGGTGGCGATCGGGGCGTCCTCGAATCGCATGGCGGGCACCGCGATCAGCGGCGCCAGGGTGAACGCGCCGATGCCCGACGCCAGCACCGCGGTGATGCGCGGCCCGGTGTCGGTGATGAGGCGTCCGGCGACCAGGCCACCGGCGATGGTGGCCACTGCGGCCAGGAACGCTCCCCAGGAAAGCTGGGCCGCCCATTCCGCGGCCGAGCCGGAGCGCCAGATGAGGATGGCCAGACCCGTGGCGAGGCCCAGTTGGGCGAGGGCGGCCAGGACCGCGACAGCGAAGGCCGTGCCTATCGCGTTCACGGGTGTTGATTTAGACATGGATGAGAGCCTATGGGTTTGCGAGTCGAGTGGCAAAGATCTCAACTGGCAGTGATGGGTTCGCCCGCGCGGGTGAGGAAAACGCGCGGCGTGTACCGAATACCCCGCGCCGGGCGCCGGTATGCGGCACCCTGTCGGGGTGAATCAACCCGATGACAACGGTCAGCCGCAACCGCCCGACGGCTTCGACCCCCGCCAGAACCCCCGGGGCCTCATGACCGACGGCCGCCGAGTCGCCGATCCCGCCGATTTCGGCCGGGGCCCGCGGGGCGGCGACTTCCCGCAGACCGTGTTCCGCAACGAACGTCCGCCGGTGCAACGCCACCACCGCGAGCAGACCACCGACGAGTACGAGGAAACCGCCCGCTCGATGGCCTCGCACCCACTATTTCGCGGATTGCTGCAGGAGCTGCCGCCACGCACCGCGCCGCCGTCCCAGGAATGGCTGGACAGGTGGAGTTCGACTGCCCGTTCGATCCTTGAGCTGCTGTACAGCCGGGATCCGCTGGCCTTAGACCGACGGCTAGCCTCAGCGTTGAATGGTGTTCTGACGCGAGAGGGCGGACGTACTGATGAGTGACAGCAAGAACCTGATGCGGCGACTGGTGGAGGCCGACAGTGAGGTGGCCCAGCTGATCGACGCGGAGGGGCGTCGGCAGCACGACAAGATCCGGTTGATCGCCAGCGAGAACTACGTGTCGCAGGCCGTCATGGAGGCCACCGGGACGCTTCTGACCAACAAGTACTCCGAGGGCTACGCGGGGAAGCGCTACTACGAGGGCCAGCAGCTCATCGACGAGGTCGAGGAGCTGGCGATCTCGCGCGCCAAGTCGCTGTTCGGGGTCGACCACGCCAACGTGCAGCCGTACTCGGGTTCGCCCGCCAACCTCGCCGTCTACCTGGCGTTCGCGCAGCCGGGCGACACGGTCATGGGCATGTCGCTGCCGATGGGCGGGCACCTGACCCACGGCTGGAGCGTCTCGGCGACCGGCAAGTGGTTCAACGCCGTCCACTATGGCGTCCGCAAGGACACCGGCCGGGTCGACTTCGACGAGGTCGCTGAACTGGCCCGCCAGCACCGCCCCAAGCTGATCTTCTGCGGCGGCACCGCGATCCCGCGCACCGTCGACTTCGCCGCCTTCGCCAAGATCGCCCAGGAGGTGGACGCGATCCTGGTGGCCGACATCGCGCACATCGCGGGTCTGGTCGCCGGTGGCGCGCACCCCTCGCCGGTGGGGCACGCCGAGGTCGTCACGACCACCACCCACAAGACGCTGCGGGGCCCGCGCGGCGCCATGCTCATGTCGACCGAGGAACGCGCCAAGGCGCTGGACAAGGCGGTCTTCCCCGGCCTCCAGGGCGGACCCCACAACCACACCACCGCCGCGATCGCGGTGGCGCTGCGGGAAGCGGCCACCCCGGACTTCGCCGACTACGCGACCCGGATCGTCGCCAACGCCAAGGCGCTGGCGGCGGCCCTGACCGAGCGCGGTTTCGACCTGGTCTCGGGCGGCACCGACAACCACCTGATCCTGGCCGACCTGACCAGCAAGGACATCGGCGGCAAACCGGCCGCCAAGGCCCTGGACCGGGCCGGGGTCGAACTGAACTTCAACACCGTCCCGTTCGACCCGCGTAAGCCCTTCGACCCCTCGGGTCTGCGCATCGGCACCGCCGCCGTCACCACCCGCGGCATGACCGAGGCCGACATGCCCAAGATCGCGGCCTGGATGGACGACGCGATCTCGGCGGCCCACGACGGCCAGGAGGACAAACTGGACGACATCGCGGGCCAGATCCGCGACTTCTGCGCCGCCTACCCGATCCCGGGCTGGACCGAGTAAGTCCTCAGTAGATTTTCCACAGGACGGGGGTTATCCACAACTGTTGTGGATAACCCCCGTCCGTTCGTCTCCGGGACCCGTCGGTGGCGGCGGACTCGCTCAGCCCACCTTGTAGCGCAACAGCACGAAACCGTTCGCGAAGCGTCGTTCCTCCAGCAGTTCCAGGTTCAGGAACAGGCCCTCCGGCAGGCCCAGGTGGCCGCCGCCGACGATCACCGGGACGACGTACAGCTCGCACACGTCGACCAGTCCGGCCGCGAAGGCATGGGCGGCAAGTACCGGGCCGCCGATGAGGAGGTCGGCTTCGGCGGTGTCCTTCAGGCCCTGGACCACCACCGGGTCGAACTCGCGCTCGATGCGGGTCTTCGCGGTGACGGGCTTGTCGAGGGTGGTGGAGTAGACGATCTTGTCCGCGGCCTGCCACTGCTCGGCGAAGTCACGGCCCAGCGGTTGTTCGGCCAGGGACGGGTCGGTCTCCCAGCCGGTCATCGTCTCGTAGAGCACCCGGCCGTACAGGTGGGTGCCGATGGAACGCATGCGGTCGTTGATGAAGCCGTGAACCTCGTCGGAGGGCATCGCCCAGCCGAATTCCCCGTTCTCGTCGGCTATGTAGCCGTCCAGTGACATGATCGCGGAATAGACCAATCTGGCCATGTCAAGCCCTTTCATCGTTGTAGAGCCGAGTGTAGGTTTCACCGGAAAAGAATTTCGAATTCCTCGGTCCGGCAGCGATGAGTTCACCGCGGTCGTGTCGTCTATACCGACAACGACAAACTGAGACCTGAAAGGCCACACCAATGAGCATCATGATCTTCCCGAACCTGCCGGTCAAGGACCTGGAAGCCGCGAAGAAGTTCTACACCGCGCTGGGATTCGAACTGAACAAGGACTTCAGCGACGACAACGCCGCCAGCATTGTGATCGCGGAGAACATCGTCGTCATGCTGCTGCGCGAGGAGTTCTTCTCCACCTTCGACAGCCGCACGATCGCCGACACCGCCACCACCGTGGAATCGGTCCACGCGCTGGGTGTCGAGAGCCGCGGCAAGGTTGACGAGCTTGTCGACGCCGCGATCGCCGCCGGTGGCAAGGAAGCCGGTGAGGCCAAGGACGAGGGCTTCATGTACGGGCGGGCCTTCTTCGACCTGGACGGCCACCACTGGGAGGTCATGTTCATGGACCTCTCCGCGATGCCGCAGGAGTAGCCGAGACGCGCGACGGCCCCCGGATTGTTGGCCGGGGGCCGTTGGCGTGTTCGTCAGGCGGGGACGCGGTCGGCGAGGAAGTCCTCCCAGGTGTGCTCGCCGGTGACGGCGGTGTCCAGGTTGAGGTTGTGGCCCGCCCGGTAGGCGCGGCCCGCTTTGCCGGGGATCCGGATGGGCAGGAACAGCCGTCGCCTGCCGTTGGCGGACAGGTAGCCGCGCACCAGTTCGTCGAGTGTGTAGACGGTCGGTCCGGCGAGGTCGGGCACGAGTCCGGCGGGGTCGCCGAGGGTGAGTTCGGCCAGCCGGGACGCGACGTCGGCGGTGGCGACCGGTTGGAAGCGCAGGCCGCCGGGGGCGGGGATCAGTGGCAGTTTGGACATACCGCGCACCATGGTGAGCACCAGGTCGTGGAACTGGGCCGCCCGCAGCATCGTCCACGGCAGTCCGGATTCGGTGACGGCCTGTTCGGCGCCGCGCTGGTTGGCGAACCAGGCCAGCGGCATCCGGTCGGCGCCGATGACGGAGATATGCACCAGGTGGCGGACCGTTCCGGCCCGGTGGGCGGCCCTCACCAGGTTGGCGGTGGCCTCGGCGTCGCCCTTGGCCCCGCCCGCCAGGTGCAGGATCGTGTCGACCCCGGCGACGGCGGCGGTCAGACCCTCGTTCTTGAGCAGGTCGCCGGTGACGTGTTCGACGCCCGGCTCGGTCGCGCGGCTGCCACGGCTGAGCACCCGCAGCCTCGCCCCGGTGTCGCGCAGCAGCGGGGTGACCAGGCGGCCCAGGGTGCCGGTTCCGCCGGTGACCAGAATCGATGCGCTCATGTCGGCTTTCCTCCGTTCGGCAACCGGCCGGGGGTTCCGGTCGGTTAGGTTTCGGTCTTGCCGGTGTGAAACCCGGCGGCCCTCGGTTGTGACGGCGCGAAGAGGAATGTGACGTGGTTGACGAACTCGGCGAGGCCGCTCGGCGGTTCGAGGAGAACCGGGCCCGGCTGCGGGCGGTCGCCTACCGGATGCTCGGTTCGCTGGCCGAGGCCGAGGACGCCGTCCAGGAGACCTGGCTGCGCTACAGCCGCGCCGACACCGCCGAGGTGGCGAACCTGCCCGGCTGGCTGACCACGGTCACGGGACGGGTGTGCCTCAACATGTTGCGGGCCAGGCGGACCCGGCGTGAGGTGTCCATCGACGCCGTGACCGACGACGGGCGGCGCGGCGCGGACACCGAGCTGGAGCGGCACCCGGCCACCGACGCCGATCCGGAGCGGGAGGCGGTGATGGCCGACTCGGTCGGGCTGGCGCTGCTGGTGCTGCTGGACACGCTCAGTCCCGGCGAACGGCTGGCGTTCGTGCTGCACGACATGTTCACGGTGCCGTTCGAGGAGATCGCGCCGCTGGTGGACCGGTCGGCGGCCGCGACCCGGCAGCTGGCCAGCCGGGCCCGGCGCCGGGTCAAGGGCGGTGCCGCGGTGTCGCGCGCCGAACTGGACCGGCAGCGGCCGGTCGTCGACGCGTTCCTCACCGCGGTGCGCGGCGCCGACCTGGAGGCCCTGGTGGCACTGCTGGACCCGAGCGTGACGCTGCGCGCCGACCGTCACGTGGTTCCCAGCGCGCGGCCCATCACGATCAGCGGCGCCACCACGGTCGCCGAGACGGCGATGGCGGCCACCGGCCGGGCCCGGTTCACGGGGCTGGTGCTCATCGACGGCGCGGTCGGCCTGCTCATGGCGCCTGGCGGACGGCTGCGGCTGGTGCTGCGGTTCGGTTTCGACGGCGAGCGCATCACCGGCATCGACGTCGTCGCCGACCCGGCGCGGTTGGCGGAACTGGAGCTGGCCGTCGTCGGGGACTGAGGTTTTCGGCGGACTGTCGATATCCGGGCGCGCCGTTCGTATAAAGGGTGAGCAGAGGAGGAAGACATGGACGAACCGAAAGTGGTGCTGTCGGATCTGGTCGTCGGGGAGTCGCCCCGCTGGCACGAGGGCCGGTTGTGGTTCTGCAACTGGGGTGCCCACGAGATCATCGCCGTCGATCCCGACGGGAACGCCGAAGTGGTGCTGCGCGACGCCGAGGTGGATCCGCATTCGATCGACTGGCTGCCGGACGGCCGGATGCTGATCGTCCCGAAGAACACCGAGCGCGGCAGGCTGTTGCGCCGGGAACCCAACGGCGACATCGTCTCGCACGCCGACCTGTCGGGGCTTCCCAGTGGTTTCAACGAGATCGTCGTGGACGGACGCGGCAACGTCTACGTCAACGGCGCCGACTTCGACTTCCTGTCGTTCATATCCACACTAGACCACACTGATCAGCGGCCGCTGCACCTGCGGCCGGGCTTCGTGCCCGGTTTCATCGCACTGATCACACCGGACGGTCGTTCCCGGATCGTCGCCGAGGACATCGCCTTCCCCAACGGCATGCTGGTCACGCCGGACAACGCGACGCTGATCATCTCGGAGTCGTTCGCGGGCAGGCTTTCCGCCTTCGACGTGGCCGCCGACGGCGGACTGTCCGGGCGGCGGGTGTGGGCCGAAGGCCTTGGGCCCGACGGCATCTGCCGCGACGCGGACGGCGCGGTGTGGACCTCCAGCGGCGAGACCGACTGCGTGCGGGTGGCCGAGGGCGGCGAGATCCTGGACCGGGTCGACTTCGACAGGTCCCCGTTCGCGTGCATGCTGGGCGGTCCCGAACGGCGCACGCTGTACGTCGTCGCGGCCACCTGGAATCCGGAGAACCCGTTCGGTGGCCGCACCGGTCAGCTGCTGGCGGTCCCGGCCCCGGCGGCGGGCGTCGGTTGGCCGTAGATCGACAATCCGGACGGCCGCCGGTTGCGGCCGGCCGGATTGCCCTCGACTGTCAGCGGGCTTTACCGGGCCGGTCGCGCAGCCACTTCATGAACATGCCGACCCCGGCGGTGACCGCGGTCGTGATCAGGGTCCACACGGGTTTCGGGATCCGGCCGATCATGGTGCCCCCGTTCGCGGGCGCGTCCTTGGCCCGCTTCGACACGGCCTTGGATTTCCTGCTGGCTGCGAACATGGGGTGTTACTACCCGGGCGCCCCGGACTCGAAACAGGGATCGATGCCGGGGCGGCCGGGGCGGACGATGCCGCGTTCGTCGAGGATCTCCTCCAGCAGCGACGGTCGCGCGGGCATGAGCGCGTCGGCGCAGGCGTCGATGAGTTCGTTGTAGGTGGCCTCGGTTTCGGGCGCGGAGCCGGAGAACCAGATGTGGACGGCGTAACCGTCGCGGTGGGCGCGTTCGATGAAGGCCGGGGTGGCCACCCGGATGCCGTTGAACGTCACCGGGATCTGCAGCGCGACCGTGCCGGGCTGGGGTTTGACGCCCGCGAAGAAGTAGGCCGCGATGCCCGCCATCCCCGGTGCCAGCGGCACTTCGGGGGCTCGATGGTGGAACGTGGCCAGGGCGGCGTCGTTGAAGGAGGTCACGATGACGTCGGTGCGCCCGGAGTCCTCGAGGAACGCGGCGAGCAGTTTCGCGTTGTGGCGGAACGACAGCAGGTCGGTGTCGGCTCGGCCCTTGATCTCGATGTTGATGGGAACTTCGGGGAAGGTCGCGAAGACCTCGGCGAGGGTGGGGATCGCGAAGTCGTCGGCGGTGTAGCCGTCGGGCGGTGGGATCTGGCCGGTGCGCACGCCCCGCAGCGGGTAGTCCTCCTCGGGTCGTCCCGGTGCGGTTCCGGTGCCGGGGACGAAGTTGTGGGCGGCGTCCAGGGCGCGCATCTCGTCGGTGCTCAGGTCCGCGACCTCGCCGGAGCCATTGGTGGTGTCGTCGACGGTCGCGTTGTGCAGCACGACGAGTTCGTCGTCCGCTGTGGACTGTACGTCCAACTCGATCATGTCGGCGCCGAGCCCGACCGCGCGTTTGAAGGCGTACATGGTGTTGGTGGGTGCTTCGATCTCGCCGCCGGAGTGGGCCATGTCCATGACCCGCTGCTCCAGCCACGGGTTGTCCTCGAAGTCGGCGCCCCACGCGACGCCGGGCGAAGCCAGCGCGGTGACGACGAGCGGGACCAGGCAGCCGCGGGTCACGGCCCGGCCGGTGACGTGACGTACGGATCGAATCACACGGCAGACATTAGCGCATTTCGATGCGATGCTCAGCCGACATGGCCTCCGGACAACACATGACGGTTGTCCGGAGGCCATGGTGTGGGCCGGTGAGATCAGACTGTGACGGTCTTGGTGACCGATCCGGTCGCTCCCTTGTTGTCGGTGACCGTGAGGGTCACCTTGTAGGTTCCGGGTGAGTAGCGGTGGAAGGGTGCGGCTCCGGTGCCGGTGGTGCCGTCACCGAAGTTCCACTTGTAGCTGGCGACGGAGCCGTCCGGGTCGGAGGAGCCGTTGCCGTCGAAGAAGCAGTAGCCGATACCGGCGAAGCAGTTCGAGGTGAAGTCGGCGATCGGTTGTTTGTTGCCGCCGTCGGCTCCTACCTGGAGCGTGAAGCTCGCGGTGCGGGTGGCTTCGGTGCCTTCGGCGGTGATGGTCACCGGGTACGAGCCCTTGGGGGTGCCGGACGAGGTCGCGATCGACAGTTGTGAGCTCTCGCCGGAGGCGATGGCGGCCGGGTCGAAGCTGGCCTGGGCGCCGGACGGCAGTCCGGTGGCGGAGAGTTTCAGCTGCTGGGCCTGTCCCTTGGTGACCTTCGTGGACACCGTGGTCTTGGCCGACTGTCCGGGTTCGACGGTCGCCGAGCCGGGGTCGGCGGCGATGCTGAAGTCGTGCTCGGCGGGTGGTTCGTTGATGAAACCGCTGTACAGCAGGACATTCGGCGAACCCGAGCCCGGGTTGGTGACCTTTCCGGCGGTGCCGTTGGTGACGATGGCGTCGCGAACCTGTTGCGGGGTCGCGTTCGGGTTCTGTCCCAGGTAGAGCGCGATCGCCCCGGCCACGTGTGGCGCGGCCATCGAGGTGCCGCTCATGGTGGCCTGGCCGGAGTCGCCGGAGTTGGCCGAGGACACGATGTTCGAGCCGGGCGCGAACAGGTCGAGGCAGCGGCCGTAGTTGCTGAACGAGCTGCGGCCGTCGGATTCAGCGGTTGATCCGACGGTCACGGCCGCGGGCAGCCGCGCCGGGGAGAAACTGCAGGCGTCGCCGCTGTTGTTCCCGGCCGCCAGCGAGTACTGGATCCCGGCGTCGATGGAACGCTGCACGGCGTCCTCCATGACCGGGCTGGGCTGGGTGTCACCGAGGCTCATGTTGGCGACCGCCGGTTTGACGGCGTGCTCGGTGACCCAGTCGATGCCGTCGGCGATGAGGGCGTTGTCGCCGAAGCCCTGGCAGTCGAGGACCCGTACCGACACGACGTCGGCCTTCTTGGCGAGACCATACTGGCTTCCGGCGGTCGTTCCGGCGACGTGGGTGCCGTGTCCGTGGCAGTCGGAGGCGTTGGCGTCGTTGTCGATGAAGTCGTAGCCCGACTTCGCGCGGCCGCCGAAAGTCTGGTGGCTCAGTCGAACCCCGGTGTCGAGGACGTAGACCGTGACGCCGTCTCCGGCCTGGGTCGGGTAGCTGAACTTCTTGTCCAGCGGCAGGTTGTTCTGGTCGACGCGGTCCAGACCCCAGCTGGGCGGGTTGGTCTGGTCCTCGGCCAGTTTGACCTCGCGGACGGTCTCGACGTAGTCGACGACCGGGTCGGCCGCCAGCCGCTTCGCGTCGGATTCGTCCATGGTGGTGGCGAAACCGCGGATGGTGGCGTGGTAGGTGCGGTCGATCTCACCGTGGTACTTGTCGGCGAGCGTTTCGGCCTTGGCGTCGACCGACTTCTGGGTGGCTTTGACCGCGCTGTCGCGCAGGACCGCGATGTAGCGGTCCTCGATGACGCCGGATGCGTCGCTGTTGACGATCTCGGCTTCGGCCGCGTGCGCGGCCGGGGCGCCGGCGAGCACGGTGGTGGCCGTGATGGCCGTGACCGTGCCGACGGCCACCAGGAGGCGCCGGGCGGGTGGGAGCTTCATGGGGCATTCCTTTCAACGCGCCGTGGGCGGGCGACGCTCGTGAAACCGAACCAGGATTCGATATCCATCGATGGTTCGATGCAAAAGGTAGGGGTCCGGACCCGGCCGTCGCTACGAGGGAAATTCCTTGCCGCGCCCCGCCGGGCCGAGGGTAGGGGGCCTCGCGGTACAGGGTCGGCCCTCGGTTTCCCCACCGGAGGGCTTCGGCCGCATAGCATCGACTCGGACAAGGAGACCGCCCATGGCCACCCCAGCACCGGCTTCGGCGCCGCCGCGCGCCGACGTCCTGGCCGAACTCCGCTCCACCCTGGAGCGGCACCATCGGGTGGTCGTGCGCGGCCCGGCGGGGGTCGGCAAGTCGGTGCTGCTCGACCGACTTAAGTCCGAATGGGACGGTGACGTGGTGCTGGCGGCGTACCCGGGTCGCACCGGTGTGCCGTTCGCGACGCTGGCGGAGCTGTTCGCCGACGTCGAAGCCGGTTGGCTCGACGCACTGACGCCGCCGCGACGGGCCGCCGTCGAGACGCTGCTGCGGTTGCGGGAGGCGCCCGAGAGCGGACTGGACCTGATCGGACTGCGGCTGGCGCTGCGGGAACTGCTGCGGCGCGTCACCGCCGCGAACCGGGTGTGGTTCGTCGTCGACGCCGCCGAGCGTTGCGACGAGCAGAGCCTGGACCTGCTCATCGGCCTGTGGCGCCATCTTCCCGCGCACCGTGTGCGGGTGCTGCTGTCCACACGCGACGCCGAACTGTCGGGGCGGCTGGCCGGAACCGGCGCGCGCGAGATCGCCGTCCCACTGTGGAGCAGCACCGAGATCCGGGAGCTGCTCGCTCCGCTGGCGTTGCCGCACCGGCAGGTCTCGCAGGTGTGCCGGGCCAGCGGCGGACTGCCGGGGCTGGCGAGCCGGATCGGCGAGGCCCTGGCCGCCGCGCCGGGCGACGCGGCCGACCACCGCACGGCGATCCTGCCGCTGGCCGAGGCCGTCACCGGCGAACTGCTCACCGAGCTGTCACCGCGCGCCCGCAACACGACCCTGGTCGCGGCGCTGGCCACCCACGCCACCGAGCGGCAGTTGCGGCAGGCCGGTTGCGGGTCGGCGCATCGCGACCTCGCCGAGGCGGTCCGGCTCGGCCTGGTCGAGCTCACCGAAACCGGCGAGGTCGCCTTCCACGCCGAGGCGATTCGGGACGCGTTGGTGGCCAAGGCATCCGAGCGCACCATCCGGCGCGTCCACCGGACACTGGCGCAGGTGGTGACCGACCCGGTGGCCTCGGTGCGGCACCGCGCGCTGGCGGCGGACCGTCGGCAACCGGAGCTGGCGTCCGAACTGGACAAGACCGTGCCGGTCGCGCAGCGCACCGGCGAGGTGGCGCTGGCTGCGGAGCTGGCGCTGATGGCCGCCGAGCTGACGCCGTCCGACGACACCGCCGCCCTGATCCGGCGCTGGCTGAGCGCCTGCCAGCACGCGGGTTCGGCCGGTCGGGTCGACTGGGTGGAACGCGCCGCCAAGGCCGTGTGCGACCTGTCGGAGGACCCCAACGACCGGCTCCGGGCCCGGATGGCGGTCATCGACGCGGTCGGGCAGGACTTCGGGAAGGTGCGCCAGACCTTCGCCGCCGCCGAGTCCGAGGCGCGCGGCGACAACCGCACCGATCCCGGCCTGCACGCGGAACTGCTGACCTGGATGGCTTGGCGCACCTACGTCTGCGACACCAATCCGTCCGAAGTGCTGTCGCTGTCGCGCCGGGCGGCGGTACTGGCCGAACGGGGCGGGAACTCGCTGGTCCACATGCAGGCGTTGACGATGGTGGCCCGGATGCAGCGGTTCCTGGGGCTGCCCGGGGACGAGACCACGCTGCGCCGGGCCGTCGCCGTGGCCCCGCTGCCGGTCCGCGACGTCGCCGGTTCGGCGAACTTCCTGCGGGCCCGGCACGCGCTGTTCGACGACCGGCTCGACACCGCCCGGGAACAGTTCACCGAACTGCTGTCGCTGGCGGAACGGTTGGGGGAACTCAAGAGCCTCACCGAGGTGCTGCGCAGCCTGGCCGAGGTCGAGCTACGGGGCGGCGACTGCCAGGCCGCCCGCGCGCACATCGCCCGCGCCATGGACCTGCTGGCCGGAAGCGATCTGTCGCCCAGCCCGGTCTGGTACGTGGCCGCGCTGGTGGAGACCCACGCCGGGGACCGGGACCGGGCGATGATCCTGGCCCGGCAGGGCCTCGCCTCGGCCCGCGAGGACAACGACGTCGTGTTCACCGCCCGCAACGAGTACGTGCTCGGGCTGCTGCGGCTGTACCGGGGGCACGCCGAGGCGGCGGTGCGCAGCCTGCGGGAGACCGCCGCGCTCGACGACCGGTGCGGGGTCACCGATCCGTCGCCGCTGCCGTTCCACGGCGACCTCGCCGAAGCGCTCGTCCACACCGGACAGAACGAGGCGGCGCTCGCGGTGCTGAACCGGGCCCGCGACACCGCCACCCGACTGGGCAGGCACAGCGTGCTGCCGCGGCTGGACCTGGCGGAATCGGCGCACCGCATCGCCGTGGGCGATCACCAGGCGGCCGCGGTGCTGTTGAAGCGGGCGCTCACGGAGTTCACCCACTATGGACTCCAACTGGAGCGGGGCCGGACACTGCTGGCCACCGCGTCGCTGGAACGCCGCCGCCGCAAACGCGCCCGCGCCCGGGAGCTGCTGACCGAGGCCGCGACCCTGTTCGCCGAATGCCAGGCCACCCCGTGGCGACGGCAGGCCGAGACGGCTCGCGCGCAGCTGGAGCACCAGCGGCATGGGGCGCCGGACGAGATCGCGGCGCTGACGGCGGGTGAGAGCCGGGTGGTGCGGCTGGTGGCCGAGGGGGCGACCAACCGGCAGGTGGCCTCGACGCTGGACGTCAGCGTCAAGACCGTCGAGGCGAGCCTGACGCGGATCTACCGCAAGCTGGGCATCCAGACCCGCACCCAACTGGCCGGGTACCGACGGCCCGACGAGCCCGGGGCGTGACGACCAGACGGGTTCCGCTGACGGCGAAAATCGGCCGCCTGGCGTCGTGGCGCGGATAGTCTCCAAAGATGGACGTGAACGCGATCCCGCACACCCCCAGGCCGCTGCTGCGCACCATCCTCGGCGGCGTGCTGCGCGGCATCCGGCGCCACCAGGGACGCACACTGTCCGATGTGGCCGACGCCGCGCGGGTCTCGATGCAGTACCTGTCGGAGCTGGAGCGCGGCCGCAAGGAGGCCTCGTCCGAGATCCTGGCCGCCGTCTGCGAGGCGCTGCGCGTGGAGCTGTCGGACGTGCTGGCCGAGGTCGGACGGGTCATGATGGCGCAGCGGGTCCGGCACGCCAGCATTTCGGTGGCGCGGCAGACCGCTGCGACGCGCGCTTCGAGCCCGCAGGCTTACGCGCTGGCCGCCTGATCCCGAGCTTGGCGGCGGCGTCCGGCTCGTTGGCGCGATGTCGGCGGCGGCGCCTAGGGTGTCGCGCATGCCGCACCCCGTTCTCGACTTGTCGTCCGCGAGCCGCGATGTCTACCTGTCCCCGTCTCGGCTGAGCCGTGAGACCGAGCTGATCGGTGAGCTTTACGCGCTGTTGGAGCCGCAGCTGAACGTCCTCGCCGATGACATCGAGGACGATCCCGATCTCGCCGAGGCGATCGAGGCGGTGCGGACCATCGCCGCCGGTGGGCGGGCCGATGCCGATACGGCGCACGAGCTGCTGACCGGCTGGGCCGAGGAGCTGGAGGAGACCGGGGACCACGACGACGCGATCACCGCGCGGATCGTGTGGCTGGTCGCGGCGTGGTTGAGCGTCAAGGTGGGACGCCACCTGCGCACTGAAGCTGGAAGCGATCCGCTGTGGCGGTTCGGTGGGCTGGTCAACGTGCTGGCGCTGCCCCGGCTGGGCAAGGACTTCCGTGAAGTGATGGCGGCCGTCGACGAAACCGGGTTTCACGACGCGCACCGACCGGCGGTCTCAGGCGAGCACTACGACCGCGCGCTCGAAGCCGTCGTGGCGGAACTGTCGAAGCTGGACTCGGCCAAGCGGCTCGATGTGTTGTACGCGTGGATATCCCCGCTGCTGGACGAAGTCGCGTGGGAGAACCGCGAGTTCATGGACGAACCCGAGATGGAGACCGCCGAAGCCGTCGAACGGTTCCGGCGGCTGGCGAGCGGCGATACACCCGACGACGGCGACGAGGCCGACGCCGTCCACTATCACCTGACCAGCTTCGCGCTCGGCGAGTCCGAGGACCAGGACCCCGATATGCACGTCCGCTCGCAAGCGGCTTACCTGGCCGCCGACTGGCTGCGCCTCAAGACCGGCCGCCAGCTGCGCGCCGACGAGAACCTCGGCAACTACGCCCCGGACGATCTGCCCGGCCTGGTCAACACCTTGGCGTGGACCAGGTCCAGGCAGATCTCGCAGCTGCCGGAGTACGTCGACGAGCTCATCGACAGTGGCCACGACCTGCTGACCCCGATAACGGAGCTGCGGGCGATGCTCACCGACCTGACGTCCCCGAGCGACTGATCACGCCGCCACGAGGGCCTTCACCGGGCTCGCCTTGCGACTGGTGATGATCTGGTCCACCAGTCCATACTCGACAGCCTCCTGGGCGCTGAAGGTCTTGTTGCGATCAGTGTCCTCGCGGATCTTCGCCACCGGGTGTCCGGTGTGGTGGCTGAGGATCTCGTCCATCTCCGCCCGCACCTTCGCCACCTCCTTGGCCTGGATCGCCAGGTCCGGCAGGGTTCCCTGGGCCTGGCTGGACGGCTGGTGCAGCATCACCTTGGCGTGCCGCAGCATCGAGCGTTTGCCCGGCGTGCCCGCCGCCAGCAGCACCGCCGCCGCGGACGAGGCGTGGCCCATGCAGGTGGTCGCGATGTCGGGCCGGATGAACTCCATGGTGTCGTAGATCGCGGTGAGCGCGCTGAAGCTGCCGCCGGGCGAGTTGATGTACAGGCCGATCTGCAGGTCCGGCGACACTGATTCCAGGTGCAGCAGTTGGGCCATCACCACGTTGGCGACACCGTCGTCGATCTCGGTGCCGATGAAGATGATCCGGTCCGACAGCAGTCGTGAGTAGATGTCGAAGGCGCGTTCGCCGCCCGCGGTCTTCTCCACCACGGTGGGGATCGTGTACTGGCTCATGTCACTGTCCTTCCGTCGTGGTTCCGGCCAGGGGGCTGACGTCGTCCATCCGCTCCACGATGTGGTCGATGAACCCGTATTCGAGGGCTTCGGCCGCGTCGAACCAGCGGTCGCGCAGGCTGTCCTTCTCGACCTTCTCGACCGGCTGTCCGGTGTGGCGGGCGACGAGTTCGGTCATCCTGGCGCTCACGCGTTCCAGGTGCCCGGCGTAGATCTCGACGTCGGCCGCGGTGCCGCCGAAGCCCGCCGAACCCTGGTGCAGCAACACATGCGAGTTGGGCAGGCTGTAACGCTTCCCGGCGGTTCCGGCGCACAGCAGCACCTGGCCCATACTCGCGGCCAGTCCCATCGCGACGGTGCGGACGTCGTTGGGGATCAGTCGCATCGTGTCGTAGATGGCCATTCCGGCGCTGACGGAGCCACCGGGTGAGTTGATGTAGAGGCTGATGTCGTCGCGCGAGTTCTCGGCCGACAGCAGCAGCAGTTGGGCGCACAGCCGGTTGGCGACCTGATCGTCCACTTCGGTGCCGAGTACGATGATGCGCTGCCGCAGCAGGCGGGCGCTCAGCTGGTCGTCGGCCGTCCCGATCGGTGGGGTCTCGGTGGCGCTTGGCATGGGTCTCCTCCTCGTCTCGGGTCCGATGTGCCCGTCACGGTCAACACTGACCTGCGAGGACGGCGGAACCAAGACAATCTGCTGTCAGCAGAGGAACCCGTGCCGCTCAGGTTCGGGCGGCGGGCTGGTCGGGGAGGCCGACGGCGTAGCCGGACTGGCCACCGGAGCGGATTCGGCTGTACCGCAACAGTTCCCGGACGATTCCGGCGTTGCCCATCGCCCAGCCGGTCTGGGGTTCCAGTTCGCTGGGGTCGGCGCTGTGTTCCACGTTCGACCAGCACACCCCCGTGTCGGTGACGGTGGCGCGCTGGGCGAGGTCGTCGACGAGTACTTGCGCGAAGGCGGGGTCGTCGTCGCGTTCGACGAGCCGGTCGTTGGCCAGGGCCAGGACGCTGGCGGTGCCGCAGCAGCGGCCGTTGTTGTCCCAGAAGCCGGGCCGCGTCCGTCGCGGCAGTCCGGAGTGGGTGATGGTGTGCCAGCACCGGTCGGCCAACGCCGTCCACTGGGGGTCGCCGGTGAGGTCGCGCAGCAGCCGGAACACGTGGGCGTCCCCGGCGGGGCCGTGGCACCAGCCGTAGTTGTAGCGGCTGGCCTGTCGGGTGTCGTCCCACGGATCGGAGTGGGGCACCAGGAATCCGTCGGGTCCGGCCTCGTCGCGGGCCACGACGTCGGCGACGCCCGCCAGCGCCAGTTCGGTGAAGTCGGGCCGGTTCGCGGCCGCGCCGATCTCGGCCAGCGCGTGGGCGATGCCGAGGGTCCCGTGCGAGAAGTGGTGCATGCGGGACTCGGCGCCGGGACGGTGTTCCCATTGGACGCCGTGTTCGGTGGGCTCGGCGGTGCGCAGGTAGGGCTCCAGCGCGTCCACGGCGAGGTCGAGGTCGCCGCAGTACTTGGCGCCCAACGCGATCCCGGCGTTGCCGAGCAGCAGTTCGAACAGTTCGCCCCAGCGGGTGCCGTCGAAGCGGGACCGGGTCAGTTTCAGCGCCCGGGTCGCGGCGGCCGTGTACTCGTCGTCGCCGAGTTGTTCACCGACCGCGTGCAGGGTCACGGCCAGACCGGTGGTGCCGGTGTACAGCGAACTGCCCTCGCAGTCGGTGATCGCGGCGGCCATCGCCGTGGCGCCGCGCGCCGCCGCGTCGCCGTAGCGGTCGTCGCCGAAGTGCCGCTGGCCTTCCAGCATCGCCACGACGATGCCGGGGGTGCCCCAGTAGAGCATGTGGTCGACGTTGTCGGCGGACGGCTGTACCGGCCAGGCCAGTCCGTCGTCGGTCTGGCGGGCGGTGGTCAGCAGCCAGTCCAGGCCGCCGCGTCCGAGTTCTTCCGGGGTCCGTGTCTCGTTCACCGTCCGAGACTGCCACACGCGTGCGACCGGGCGGATTCACTCGGCGCTGTCGGGGTCCCAGTCGAGCAGCCGCACCTTGGCGACGGTGCGGACGTGGCGGCGCATCGCCTCGGCGGCCTTGCCGGGTGCCTGTTCGGCGATGGCGTCCAGGATGCGGTGGTGCTGGGCCAGTGACTTGCGGGGACGGCCGGGCTGGCGCAGCGACTCGTTGCGGCTCTCGGTGATCTTCTCGGCTATCGACTTCATGAACTGCGCCAGCAGCGGGCTGTGCGCGGCGGCGGTCACCGAGGCGTGGAAGCGACGGTCCCCCTCGACGCCGTATTCGCCGTTGTCGATCTCGGCGGCCATGAACTCCAGGGCCTGCTCGATCGCGGTCAGGTCGGCGTCGGTGCGGCGTTCGGCGGCCAGCGCGGCCAGCCGGGTCTCCAGGGCCTCGCGGGCGTCGAGCACGTCGGGCAGGCGGCCCCGGCGTTCCACGAGACTGTCGACGGGTTCGGTGTCGAGCCGGTCGGTGAGCAGGTAGGTTCCGCCGCCGTGGCGGACCTCGACGAGGCCCTGCACCTCCAACACCACGATGGCCTGTTTGACGGAGGCGCGGCTGACGCCGAGTCGTTGCGCGAGTTCGCGTTCGGGCGGCAGCCGGTCACCGGCCTTCAGCCCAGCCTCGGTGCCGTAGTCGCGCAGCCGGTCGAGGACCTGTTCGTACAGGCGTCGACGAGACATGGGGCGCAACGCATCGGGCATGCGAATCCTCGGGAGGTCGTCGGAAACTGACTGGCGTGAGCTTAACACCGCGTGGTCAGGTGGACTACTGGAGAAGTGGCTGAGCCAATTTTCGCCGAAACTATTGACCGGAGAGATCACGGTCACATAATCTGGCTCAGCCACTTAGCCACTCCCCGCCCCTTACTCCGGTGCGGCACCCACAGTCGGGAGCCACCGCAATGTCAGCCGAACTCATCTCCATCCTCGTCCTGGTGGCCGTCTTCGCCATCGCCACCACCCGTTCCGTCAACATGGGCGCGCTGTCGTTCACCGCCGCCTTCGCCGTCGGCACCCTGGTCGCCGGACTCGACGCCGAGGGCATCTTCGCCGGATTCCCCGGCGACCTGTTCGTCGTCCTCGTCGGCGTCACCTACCTGTTCGCGCTCGCCCGCGCCAACGGCACCACCGACTGGCTGGTGCACGGCGCCGTGCGGCTGGTCGGCGGCCGGGTCGCGCTGATCCCGTGGATGATGTTCGCCGTCACCGGTCTGCTCACCGCGATCGGCGCCGTCAGCCCGGCGGCGGTCGCGATCGTCGCCCCCATCGCGCTGGGCTTCGCCAGCCGGTACCAGATCAGCCCGCTGCTGATGGGCGTCATGGTGGTGCACGGGGCGCAGGGCGGCGGCTTCTCGCCGATCAGCGTCTACGGCGCCATCGTCAACGGCATCGTCGACAAGGAGGACCTGCCCGGCAGCCCGATCGTGCTGTTCCTGGCCAGCCTGCTCGTCAACCTCGTCATCGCCGCGATCCTGTTCGTCCTGTGTGGCGGCTTGAAGCTGCCCCGGCACGTCGCGGCGAAGGACGAGGCCGCCGATCCCGAACGCGACGCGCTCAACCCGGCCCGGATCACCACGCTGTTCGCGCTGGCGGCGCTGGTCGTCGCGGTGCTCGGCTTCAACCTGGACGCCGGACTGACCGCCATCACGCTGGCCGCCGCGCTGAGCGTCGTGTGGCCCAAGTCCAGCCGGGACGCCGTCGGCCAGATCACCTGGCCCACCGTCCTGCTCATCTGCGGGGTACTGACCTATGTGGCGGTACTGGAGCAGATGGGGACCATCGACTACGCGGGCACCAGCGTCAGCCAGATCGGCGTTCCGCTGCTGGGGGCGCTGCTGATCTGCTACATCGGCGCGCTGGTGTCGGCGTTCGCGTCCTCGGTGGGGATCATGGGCGCGTTGATACCGCTGGCGATCCCGTTCTTGGCGCTGGGCGACATCGGCGCGATCGGGATGGTCACCGCGCTCGCGATCTCGTCCACTGTGGTTGATGTGAGTCCGTTCTCCACCAACGGGGCCCTGGTACTGGCCAGTGCCGCCGAGGTCGACCGGGAGCGGTTCTTCCGGCAGTTGATGATCTATGGAGGCATCGTGGTCGCCGCGGTGCCGCCGATAGTGTGGCTCGCCCTCGTCGTGCCGGGCTTCGGCTGACGAACCAGCAACGAAGGAGTGCTCGTGGATTCCCTGTTCCCGTCACTGTGGACCGGTGAACGCAAGACGGCGCTGCGGTTCGGTGACCGCGAGCTCGACTATCCGCGGCTGGCCGCCGTCGCGAGCGCGCTGGCGGACCGGCTGCGGACCGAGTCGCGGGTCGCGCTGTGGGCCGAGCCGGAGCTGACCACGGCGGTCGCGACGGTCGCCGCGCTGCTGGCCGGGGTGCCCGTGGTGCCGATCAACCCGAAGATCGGGGAGCGGGAACTGGAGCACATCCTCGCCGACTCGGCGCCCGGCCTGGTGCTGGCGGCGCCGGGCGCGGCGATGCCGGAAGCGTTGCGGTCCTTGCCTCGCGTCGACATCGCACTCGACACGGATGGCCCGGCGGCGCAGCCGTCCGAACCGGACGAAGCCGCGCCCGCGCTGATCGTTTACACCTCCGGCACCACCGGCCCGCCGAAGGGCGCGGTACTGCCGCGCCGGGCGATCACCGCGACCCTGGACGGACTCGCCGAAGCCTGGCGCTGGACCGGCGACGACGTCGTGGTGCACGGACTGCCGCTGTTCCACGTGCACGGGCTGGTCCTGGGGATCCTCGGGCCGCTGCGGCGCGGCGGCACCGCCCACCACCTGGGCAGGTTCTCCCCGTCGGCGGTGACACAGGCGCTCGAAGGCGACGGCACCATCCTGTTCGGAGTGCCCACCATGTACCACCGGCTCGCCGAGACCGTCGACACCGACACGGCGCTGGCCGCCGCGCTGTCGCGGGCCCGGCTGCTGGTCTCCGGCTCGGCGGCGCTGTCGCTGCCCGACCACGAGCGGCTCACCGCGGCCACCGGCCAGCGCGTCGTCGAGCGCTACGGCATGACCGAGACGCTCATGAACACCAGCGTCCGCATCGATGCCGAACCCAAACCGGGCACCGTGGGAATCCCGCTTCCGGGCGTCGAGCTGCGGCTCGTCGACGACAATGGCGGGGTGATCACCGACTCCGACGGCGAGACCATCGGCGAGATCCAGGTGCGCGGGCCGAACCTCTTCACCGAATACCTGAACCGTCCCGAGGCCACCGCCGCCGCGTTCACCGACGGCTGGTTCCGCACCGGCGACATGGCCACAAGAGACGGTGACGGTGACCTGCGCATCGTCGGCCGCCAGTCCACCGACCTGATCAAGAGCGGCGGTTTCAAGATCGGCGCGGGCGAGATCGAGAACGCGCTGCTGGACCACCCGGACGTCACCGAGGCGGCGGTCACCGGCGAAGCCGACCCCGACCTCGGCGAACGCGTGGTCGCCTGGATCGTCCCCGCCGACCCACACCGTCCGCCCACCACCGAAGCGCTGGCCGACCACGTGGCCGTCAAGCTCGCCCCGCACAAGCGACCCCGAGTCGTCCACTTCCGCGAAAGCCTGCCCCGCAACGACATGGGCAAGATCATGAAGCGAGCCCTGAAGTGAGCGACCGCCACTCGGCCCGTGAGTTCCTCGCGCTGCTCACCGACGACTTCACCGAGCTGCCCGCCGAGCCGCCGACGGCCTCGGCCAGCAGCCCCGCCGACGACGGCCCGATCGGCTGGCCCGGTTACGGTGCCGCCCGACAGCGGGCCCGGCAGCGCACCGGCGAGGACGAGTCGGTCGTCTGCGGCACCGCCCACATCGGAGCCACCCGGGCCGTCGTCCTGTGCTTCGAGTTCGGTTTCCTCGGCGGCTCGATCGGCGAACGGACCGGCGCCCGCATCGAGGCGGCCCACATCCACGCCCGCCGCCACCGACTCCCCGTCCTCTCCCTGATCGCCACGGGCGGCAGCCGGATGCAGGAGGGCATGCGCGCCCTCGCCCAACTGCAACGCATCGTCCGCCAAGCCGCCCTCACCCGCCAGGCCGGGCTGCCCCAGCTCGCGGTGCTCCGCGACCCCGCCACCGGCGGCGGCTGGGCCGTCCTGGGCCCCAGCGCCGACGTGATCCTGGCGCTGCCGAACGCCCAGGTGGGTTTCGCCGGTTCCCGGGTCCGTCCCGCCGACGCCGACCCGTCGGCCTACACCGCCGAGAGCCAGCTTGCCCACGGCCACATCGACGCCATCGTCCCGCTGGAAGCCTTGCGCGACAAGCTCAGCCACTGGCTACACCTCCTCACCACCCCCGCCGCCGAACCCGCCGAGGTCCCCGCCGCCCTCGCCTCCCCCGAACTGCCGGTCACCGGCTGGCAGGCCGTCACCGCCGCCCGCGCTGCCCACCGCCCCCGGGCAGTGTCCTATCTCGACGCCTACTTCGACGCCCGCGAACCCGTCAGCGGCGACCGGCTCGGGGACACCGATCCGGGTCTGCTGTGCGGCTTCGGCTCCCGCTCCGGCGTCACCATCGCCTACGCCGCCCAAACCGGCAGCCGCACCACCCCGTCCGGCTTCCGCACCGCCTCCCGCCTCATCCGCACCGCCGACCGACTCG
This sequence comes from Stackebrandtia nassauensis DSM 44728, assembly GCF_000024545.1. GTDB lineage: Bacteria > Actinomycetota > Actinomycetes > Mycobacteriales > Micromonosporaceae > Stackebrandtia > Stackebrandtia nassauensis. Next base: position 227,022 of record NC_013947.1, on the reverse strand, counting down.
GCATCCCCGTCCTCACACTCATCGACACCCCGGGCGCGGCCAACGACGCCGCCTCCGAACGCGCCGGAACCGCCGCCGCGATCGCGGAACTGTTCACCACCATCGCCGAGGTCACCATCCCGATGACGACCCTGCTCATCGGCGAAGGCGGCTCCGGCGGCGCGATGGCCCTCGCCTCCCCGTCCAACACCTGGGCCACCCCCGACAGCTACTTCGCCGTCATCGCACCCGAAGCGGCCACCTCGATCCTCAAACACCCACCCGGAGCCACCCCCGAGGTCGCCGAACAACTGCGGCTGCGCCCCCAGGACCTGCTCGCCCTGGGCATCATCCGAGGCATCGCGTTACGAATAACACTTTTTCCTTGACAATTTTATTTTTCGGTGACAGAGTCGGGGACATGGACGAGATCGCTGTCATCGAGGACCCGCGGGCTGCCGCGGATTCGCTCGATCCGGTGCGGGCCCGGCTGTTGGCCGAGCTCGCCGAACCCGCCACCGCCGCCGCGCTGGCGCGCAGGCTGGAGCAGCCGCGCCAGAAGATCAACTACCACCTGCGGTCGCTGGAGCGGCACGGGTTGGTGGAGCAGGTGGACGAGCGGCGCAAGGGCAACGTCATGGAGCGCTTGGTGCGGGCGACCGCCCGCTCCTATGTGATCTCGCCCCGGGTGCTGGGTGGGGTCGAGCCCGATCCGGCCCGGTCGCCCGATCAGTTGTCGGCGCGGTGGTTGCTGGCGGTCGCGTCGCGGCTGGTGCGCGAGGTCGGTGAGTTGATCACCGGCGCCGCCCGGGAACGCAAGCGGGTGGCCAGTTACGCGGTGGAGGGCACGATCCGGTTCGCCTCGGCGGCCGAGCGGGCCGCTTTCACCGCCGAGCTGACCGAAACGGTGACCGCGCTGGTCGCCAGGTATCACGACGAAGCGGCACCGGCGGGCCGCGACCACCGCATCGTGGTGGCGCTGCATGCCGTGCCACCCAACGAGAACAACGATTCGGAGGAGTCATGACCGAGGGCAAACGGCTGGAGAAGGAGATCGAGCTCGACGCCAGCGTCGACGAGGTCTGGGAGGCTGTGTCGACCGGGCAGGGATTCGCCACCTGGTTCGTGCCGCACGACATCAAGACCGACGAGAACGGGGTTCCCGTGGTCGCCGAGGGCGACTTCGGTTCCGGCAACACCGATCAGGGTCGGCTGCTGGAGTGGGAACCCAAGCGGCGGGTGAAGTTCGGCAACTACAGCAGCGACAGCACCCAGGTGCTGGAGTTCCTCGTCGAGGGCAAGGACAGCGGCAGCACCGTGTTGCGGCTGGTGCAGAGCGGGGCCCAGGGCGAGGACTGGGAGATGGAGTACCACTCCAAGGGCTGGGACCTGTTCTTCCAGAACCTGCGGGAGTACCTGGAGTACTTCCGGGGCAAGCCGGTGGCCAACGCACTGGTCATGTCGTTCACCACTGTGGATGCCAAGACGGTGTGGGAGCGGATGTACGCGGCGCTGGGCGCGAATCGCGACCTGGCCGTGGGTGACCTCGTCGAGCTGACGCCCAAGGGTGTGGAGCCGATCAAGGGCACCGTCGACATCGCCGTGCCGGGTGCCGTGCTCGGCGTTCGCACCGAGGACGGCCTGTACCGTTTCGGCGGTCAGGGTGCCGACGCCTGGGGCATGGTCAACGCCTTCCACTACCGTTACGGGACCGATGTGGACCCGGCCGAGTGGACCGAGCGCTGGCAGCGGTGGATCAACGAGGTCTTCCCGCCCTCCGAGGCGCCGCAGGCACAACCGGCCTGAGTGGAGCGTGGCGATGCGTGCGGTGGTGTTCGAGGAGTTCGGGGTGCTGCCCGAGGTCCGGCGGGTGCCGGATCCCGAGCCGTCCCCGGACGGGGTGGTGATCCGGGTTGAGGCCACCGGGCTGTGCCGCAGTGACTGGCACGGCTGGCTGGGGCACGATCCCGACATCACACTGCCGCACGTACCGGGCCACGAACTGTCCGGTGTGGTCGAAGCGGTCGGCACCGGGGTGCGCGACTGGCGGAGCGGCGACGCGGTGACGGTGCCGTTCGTGTGCGCGTGCGGCCGGTGCCGCGACTGCGCCGCCGGGAACGGCCAGGTGTGCGCGAACCAGACGCAGCCGGGCTTCACCGGTTGGGGTTCGTTCGCCGAGTTCGTGGCGATCGACAACGCGGACGTCAACCTGGTGGCGGTTCCGGAGGGCATGACCTTCGCGACCGCGGCGAGTCTGGGTTGCCGGTTCGCCACCGCGTTTCGGGCGGTCGTCCACCAGGGAGCGGTGCGGGGCGGCGAGTGGGTCGCGGTGCACGGCTGCGGCGGGGTCGGGCTGTCGGCGGTGATGATCGCGGCGGCATGCGGGGCCCGGGTCGTCGCCGTGGATATCTCGGCGGCGGCTCTGGAGTTGGCGCGGCAGTTCGGGGCCACGGCCTGTGTCGACGCGGCCGAGGGCACGGCCGAGCGGGTCATGGACATCACTGACGGCGGGGCGCACCTGTCGTTGGACGCGCTGGGGAGCGCGACGACCTGTGCCGCGTCCATCAACGGCCTGCGGCGCGGCGGACGGCACGTCCAGGTGGGACTGTTGCCGAAAGACCCGCCGCTGCCGATGGCCCGGGTCATCGGTTGGGAGCTGCGGCTTCTGGGCAGCCACGGCATGGCCGCCGCCGCTTATCCGCCCATGATGGACATGGTCGCGGACGGCAGGCTGCGACCCGACCGGCTCATCACCGGCACGATCGGCCTGGACGAGGCCCCGCGAGCATTGGCGGAGATGGCGGGCCCCGGCATCACGATCATCGAACCGGGGTAGCCGACCGCGAGCGGCCCGATGCGGCCTCGATGCCTTGGGGTGGAACGAACCTGGCGACCGCGAGCACGTCAGGGATTCGGGGTGGCCAGCATGGACTGGACGGTGCCGGTGATGACGGCCGCCGCCTCGGTGCCGGCGAGCCGTCCGGCCCGGTTCTCGTCGGCGGCGCCGTGCACCAGGTAGAACACGGCGTTGACCAGCCAGGTGTTCGGCAGGTCGGTACGGAACACCCCTTGGCTCTGGCCGCGTCGGATGAGGCCCTCGACCCGTTCGGCGGGTGCGGCGTGCAGTTGGCGGATGCGTTCGGTGGGAAGGATCGGCTGGGCCGCTTCCAGAAGGGCGTTCGATTCGGCCACAAGGGACCAGCTTGAGGCCAGCAGCCGGGCCAGCGCGTCGCGGGCGTCGCCGGACAGGTCGACGGCGGACAGCCGCTCCTCGCCCGCGCGCAGGGCGTCGACCAGAGCCGCCTCGACCAGGTCGGCCCGGTTCTTGAAGTGCCCGTAGAGGGTCATCCTTCCGACTCCGGCGGCTTTGGCGATGTCGTCGATCGTGGCGTCCGGGTTGTCACCGAGTGTGGTGCGGGCCGCGGCGACGATGCGGGCGATGCTGCGCTCGGCGTCGGCGCGGCGGCGGGGCCGGGAGTCGGACGAGGTCATGCCACCACCATAACTCGTACGGGAATGTACGAGATAAGGTGGCGGTTCTAACTCGTACTTGTGTGTACGAGTTACCGACTGGAGGTTCCCCGATGACTACCGAAACCCCCTCGACCGAGAGCCCTCGCGTCGCGCCACATCCGTGGCGCTGGCGGATTCTCGGCTTCCTGGGCATCGCCCAGCTGATGCTGATCCTGGACGTCACCGTCGTGGCCATCGCGCTGCCGCACATCGAGACCGACCTCGACCTGAGCCGCGAAGCACTGACCTGGACGGTGAGCGCCTACCCGCTGGCCTTCGGCGGGCTGATGCTGCTGGGCGGAAGGCTGGCCGACCTGTGGGGCGCCAAGCGGATCGTGCTGGCCGGGCTGCTGACCTTCACCGCCGCGTCACTGGTGACCGGCCTGGCGACCGACGGCGCCGTCCTGCTCGGCGGCCGGGTGGCCCAGGGGGTCGGCGCCGCGATGCTGTCACCGGCGGCGTTGTCACTGGTGGTGACGCTGTTCGACGGCCGCGAGCGCGACAAGGCGCTCGGCGTGTGGTCCGCCCTCGGCGGCGGTGGCGCCGCGCTCGGGGTGCTCGTCGGCGGGCTGCTGACCACCGGACCGGGCTGGTCGTGGGTGTTCTACGTCAACGTGCCGGTGGGCGCGGTGATCATCGTCGTGCTCGCCAAGCTGTTGCCGCGCACGGGTTCGGCTGCTGTTCGCGGACGGCTGGACATCCTCGGCGCGCTGCTGGTCACCGCGTCGTCGGGCGCCGTCATCTACGCGCTCATCAGCGCGGGCGAGGCCGGTTGGCTCACCGTCGCCAACGGGGTGCTGGCGTTGCTGGCGATCGCGGGCTACACCGCTTTCGTGTGGTGGCAGAAGCGTTCCCACTCGCCCCTCATGGACGTCCGGCTGCTGGCCCGCCGCCCGGTGGCCACCGGCACCTTCCTCATCCTGGTGGCGACCGCCCTGATGATCGCGGTGTTCTTCCTGGGCACCTTCTACTTCCAGCGGGCTCGCGACTACAGCGCCCTGCACACGGGTCTGTTGTTCCTGCCGATCGCGGTGGCCACGATGCTCGGCGCGAATCTCACCGGCCGCGCCCTGGGCCGGTTCGGGGCGCGCACGCTGGCGATCGCGGGGTTGCTGCTGGCCGCGCTGGGCCTGGCCGCTCCCGTCGTGGTGATGAGTCCGGTGGTCGTCGTGGTGGGCGTGGCGATCGCCGCCGCCGGAACCGGTGCGCTGTTCGTCGTCGCCTCGGCCACGGCACTGGGGCAGGTGAGCCCGCAGGAGGCCGGTGTCGCCTCCGGGATCGTCAGTACCTTCCACGAGTTCGGCGCCTCGGTGGGTGCCGCCGTGGTCTCCAGTGTCGCGGCGGCCAGCCTGATCGGCGACACGCTCTCCGGGTTCACCGACGGGTTCGTGGTGATCGCGAGTGCCGCGGCGGTCGCCGCCGTCATCGCCGGTTTCCTGACGCCCGGCAAGCAGCCGACGGGTTCGGGCGCGGGAGCGCACCTGCCCGCGCACTAGGAACAGCGGTGACGCCGCGGCGATCGCGTCGCGGCGTCACCGACCTGCCGAAGCGGGCCGCGATGGCCGCGGGGCGACCGGAGCACCCCCGCGTCGGCGGCCGGGTTCTCAGTCGCGGATGCTGATCAACGCGACGGTGTCGGTGCTGTCGAAGCGATAGCCGACACCGCGCACGGTGACGAGCGCTTCGGCCAGCCGGGGCATCTTGGCGCGCAGGCGGCGAACGTGGACGTCGACGGTGCGCTGGCCGATGTCGCCACGGCCGACGCCCCACACCACTTCCAGCAGTTGCTGGCGGGTGTGGACGCGGTCGGGGCGGGCGATGAGGAAGTGCAGCAGGTCGAACTCGAGGCGGCTCAATGGCACCGGGCGCGGGCCGTCGGTGACGATCCGGGTCTCGGGGAAGACGCGGATGCCGCCGTCGGGCGGGGCCGCGGCGTGGGATTTCTTGGGCAGCAGCGGAACCGGGGCCTGCGGTGGGTCGGAGGCGACGGTGACGGTGCCGCCCTGGCCGACGAGTTCCTTGAGGGTCGCCAGGACCGACAGCATCTGGTCGCCGAGGCCGTCGGTGCCCCGGGGGAACTCGACGGTGACCGCCAGGCGGCGGGCCGGTCGGGGCGGGCGGGCATGGGTGATCGTCGAGGTGGACATGGTGGTGCTCCTTGGGATCGCGGGAAGCCGAACGGGGACCGAGCCGGTGTCACGGGCTCAGCGACATCGGGTGTTCGGCGTTGCGGTGCCGTCGACGGGGAGCATGGGACGATTGTATCCTATGTTTCCGGTAGGATAAGTGTGATTTCGTGAGTCAGGGTTCGGGTTGCGGGTTCGCGGTGGGCCCGTGGACGACGGGTGAGCCGTCACGCCACTCGACCCGGTCCAGCCACAGCCTGCGGCCTCGGGCCGAGACGCCGCTGCCGATCGCGTCGGGTGGCCAGGCGTGGTACAGCATCCAGGTGCTGTCCCCGTCGGGTCCGATCACTATGGAGCAGTGCCCCGGCCCGGCGGCGCCCGGACCGCTGGTGAGGATCGGGTTCTCGGGAGCGTCGTGCACGGGTCCCAGTGGCGAGTCGCAGCGGGCGTACCCGACGGCGTAGCCGTCGGAGTCGAAGGCGCCCGCCGAGTAGAACAGGTAGTGCTGGCCGTCGCGCAGGAACATCTGGGGCGCCTCAATCACGTGGCCGTGCCACGGTTCGCGGTTGGTCAGCAGCCGTACCGGTTCGCCAAGCAGCTCGCGGCCGTCGGACGACAGTCGCTGTCCATACAGGTGCGTGGCGACACCGACGTGGTTGCCGTCGTTCTTCCAGTGCAGGTAGACCTGCCCGTCGGCGTCGGTGAACGGACTGGCGTCGATGGAGCCGCCCTCGTCGGTCTGGGCGATGAACGGCCGCTCCGCCGTGTCGACGAAGGGGCCTCCCGGAGACGTCGACACCGCCAGGCCCAGGCACTGCAGATCGTCCTTCGGGGACCTGGCGGTGTAGTACATGACGTAGCCGGAGTCGGTGCGCAGCACCTCCGGGGCCCAGGTGCGGCCGGACTCGGCCCACCGCCCCAGTTCGGGCAGCGCGTCACCCACCAGGGTCCACTCCACCAGGTCCATCGAGATCAACAGCGGCACATTGTGGACGCCGTCGTTGGTGCCGTAGACGTAGTAGACGTCGCCGACCCTCAGCGCTCCCGGGTCGGGGAAGTTGTGGTCGTGCACGGGATTGGTGAACGTCATGTCAGCCCTTCAGTCCGCTGCGCGAGACGCCCTCGATGACGTATCGCTGGGTGAACAGGAACAGCGCCAGCACCGGCACCGCGGTGATCACGGCTCCGGCCATCAGCACGTGGTAGTCGATGCCGTAGGCACCCTGCAATGTGGCCAGTCCCGGCGGCAGGGTCATGTTCTCGGGACTGAACATGACGTAGATCGGCCAGATGAAGTCGTTCCAGTTGGACAGGAACGACAGCACCGCCAGCGTCGCCAGGGCCGGTTTGGACAGTGGTAGCACGATCTTGACGAAGATCTGGAAGTGGTTGGCGCCGTCCAGGACCGCCGCCTCCTCCAGGTCGGGGGGCAGCGACGTGAAGAACTGCCGCAGGAAGAAAACGCCGAAGGCACCGGCCGCGCCGGGCACGATCAGCGCCAGCGGTGTGTCTATCCATTGCAGGGAGTCGACGATCAGGTAGTTGGGGATCAGCAGCACGAAGCTGGGTATCAGCAGGGTCGAGATGATGACGCCGAAGATCAGCTTCTTGCCGGGAAACTCCATCCGGGCCAGGGCGTAGGCGGCGCCCGAGGCCACGGCCAGCACCAGGACGGTGTGCCCCACCGCCGCCAGCAGGCTGTTGAGGAACCAGGTCAGCACCGGCGCCTGCGAGTCGTCACCCAGGATCGTCTGGTAACCCTTGGTGGAGAACTCCTCCGGCAGGAACGTCGGCGGAATCGCCAGCGCCTCGTTGCGGGTCTTGAAGGACGTCAGGAACATCCACACCAGCGGCGCGACGAACACCAGCGACAGTCCGATCAGCATCGTGTACCAGGCGATGCCGGGACGTTTCGACGTGGAACTTGCCATGGGCGCTTACTCCTTGTACCGCAGCAGCCGGAAGTTCAGGACGCTGATCACCCCGAGGATCAGGGCCAGCACGAAACCCATGGCCGCGGCGTTGCCCATCCGGAAGGCCCGCAGGCCCTCCTCGGCGATGTACATGATCGCGGTGCGGGTGTCGTCGCCCGGCGCGCCCTGGGTGACCAGATAGGACTGTCCGAACATGTTGGCGGAGGCCAGGATCGTGACGGTGACGACGAAGGCGGTCACCGGACGCAGGCCCGGCAGCGTGACGTGCCAGAACCGCTGCCAGGCCGTGGCGCCGTCGAGCTCGGCCGCCTCGTACAGGTGCCGGGGCACGTCCTGCAACCCGGCCAGGTAGATGACGGCGTTGAAGCCGAGCGTCCACCACACCGTCATGCCCACCAGCGCGATCCAGCCCCACGGCAGCGAGTTGACCCAGGCGATGTCGTCGGGCAGCCCGAGCAGGCCGAGCAGGTAGTTGACGCCGCCGATGTTGGGGTCGAGCAGGAACCGCCACAGCAGACCGACGACGGCGACGCCCAGCACGTACGGGGCGAAGTAGATGGCGCGGAACACGTTGCGGCCCGGGAACTTCCGGTTCAGCAGCAGCGCGATTCCCAGCGGGATCACCACCAGGAACGGGACACTGGCGACGGTGAAGATCCCGGTCGCGCTCATGCTGGACCAGAAGTCGCCGAACACCAGCGACTCCGAGTCGAACAGGTCCACATAGTTGTCCAGGCCGACCCACGGCTGGCTGGGCAGCATGTAGTCCCATTCGTGCAGGCTGATCCACAGCCCGTACACCGCCGGCGCCAGCACGAAGACGGAGAACAGCACCAGGTACGGCGCCAGGAAGACGTACGGGGTGAACCACCTCGTGTGGGCCTTGGTCGGGTTGCGCGCCATGGGTTCAGCCGTACTTCTTCCGGTTCTCGGCCAGGATCTTGGCCGCCTTGTCGGCCGCGTCGGCCAGCGCGTCGGCGGGCTTCTTCTTCAGCAGCACCGCCTGGTTGACGGCCTTGTCGACCTGCGGCATCGCGTCGCCGATGCCCGGCACGGCGGGCGGGAAGTGCAGGTAGTCGACCTGCTCGGCGAACACCGACTGCTCGGTGAGCTTGCCGAACTCCTTGGAATCGCGGACGCTGTTGCGGGCCGGGACCTGCCCGCCCTTGGCCCATTCCACCGACTTGCCGCTGATCCAGTTGACGAACACCTTGGACGCGGCCTGCTTGTTGGTGTCGACGGTGCGCTGCTTGAGCAGCACGAAGTTGTGGGAACCGGCCCAGGCGGCCTTTTGCTCACCGATCTGCGGCAGCGGCGCCACGCCCCATTCGAGGCCGTCGACGTCGTTGAAGGTGTTGATGCTCCAGATGCCGTTCCAGTTGAAAGCGGTCTTGCCGTTCTGGAACGCCACCGCGTCGGCGTCCTGGCCGACGTCCTTGGGGCTGTGGCCGTCCTTGACCAGGTCGACCATCCAGGTCAGCGCCTTGACGCCCGCGTCCTCGGCGAAGGCGGGGTCCTTGGCGTCGGAGCTGAACAGGTCGCCGCCGAACTGCCACAGCAGCGACTGGAAGGTGTGGGAGCCGGTGAACGGGAACGGCGTCATCCACATGCCCTTGATCTTGGCCTTCTTGAGCTTGTCGAGGGCGTCGGCGTAGTCGTCGCCGGTGGCGGGCGGATTGTCCGGGTCGAGTCCGGCCTCGTCGAGCAGCTTCTTGTTGTAGAAGTTGCCCTCGGGGTGGACGTCCAGCGGGATGCCGTAGCGCTTCTTGTCGTAGACACCGGCGTTCCACACCGGCTCGACGAAGTCACCTTTGGACAGTTTCAGGGCGTCGGCGACGTCGTCGAGCGGCAGGATCACGCCGCGGGCGGCGTTGGTGGCCAGGCTGTCGACGTGCATGATGCCGATGTCGGGCGCCTTGCCGCTGCGCACGGCGGCGGGCACCTTCTCGTAGTACGACTCCCACTCGTAGGTGGTCATCTTGACCTTGATGTTGTCGTGCTCGGCGTTGAAGTCCTTGACCAGCTGCTTCATGATGGGGCCGTCGCCACCGGTGAAGCCGTTCCAGAAGTCGAGGTCCACTTTGGGGCCGTCGTACTTGGTGCCGCCCTGGCTGCCGTCCTCGGCGGTGTCGGAGCCGCCGCCGCAGGCCGACAGGGCGATGGCGGCGGTGGATCCGGCGGCGAGGCCGAGCAGGGCGCGGCGGGAAAAGGGGCCGGAGTCGGGAAGGGGCATGACGATCACTCTTTCTCTTCACTCAAACGCAGGGCGTTCCAGGACAGCGCGGGCAGCCGCACCAGACAGCGTCCGTTGTCCATAACGGATGGTGGTAGTCGACGGGGTCCGACCCGGTCGGGGTCGGCGGGGGTGTTGATCGCCGTGGGGTCGTCTTCGGCGATCGTGAGGTGTTCGGCGAGCCGGACGCCGGACAGGGCGCGCGCGTCCACCGCCAGTTCCACCGGGTGCTCGGCGCGGTTCACGGCGAACAGGACGGTCTGGCCGGTGGCGGCGTCGTGGGTGGCGGTGGTGCTCAGGGTCGGCACCTCGCCGTGGCGCGGGGTTTCGTGCCGGGGGCCCGCGGTCTCGGTGCGCAGCACGGTGCCGCGGGCCAGCCGGGAGGTCAGCGCGAACGGGTGGAAGATCGACTGCCGCCAGGCCGGTCCGTCCGGGGCGGTGCGGATGGGGGCGATGACGTTGACGAGCTGGGCCTGGTTGGCGATCGAGACCCGGTCGGCGTGCCGCAGCAGCGTGATGAGCAGGTCGCCGACGACCACGGCGTCGGTGGCGTCGTAGTCGTCCTCGATCAGCGGCGGCGACTCGATCCACTCCCGGTCACCGGGTTCGGTGAAGCGGCTTTGGTACCACACGTTCCACTCGTCGAAGCTGAGCTTGATCTTCTTGCGGCTGCGGCGTTTGGCGCCGATGTGGTCGCACGTGGACACGACGTCGTCGATGAAACGGTCCATGACGGTGCCCGAGGCCAGGAAGCTGTCGCGGTCCTGGTTGGCGGGGTCGAAATAGTGGTGCAACGACAGGTAGTCGACCTGGTCGTAGGCGTGTTCCAGAAGAGTGGCCTCCCAGTCGCCGAAGGTCGGCATCTGGGAGTTGGAGCTGCCCGCGGCGACCAGTTCGATGGACGGGTCCACGATGCGCATTGCCTTGCCGGTCTCGGCGGCGATGCGTCCGTATTCGGCGGCGGTCTTCTGGCCCACCTGCCAGGGTCCGTCCATCTCGTTGCCCAGGCACCACAGTTTGATGTCGTAGGGATCGGCCGAGCCGTGTTTGCGGCGCAGGTCGGACAGCGCGGTGCCGCCGGGGTGGTTGCAGTACTCGATCATGTCGCAGGCCTCGGCGACGCCCCGGGTGCCGAGGTTGACCGTCATCATGGGTTCCACGACGGCCAGTCTCGCCCAGGTCATGAACTCGCCGAGCCCGAATTCGTTGGTCTCGAGGCACCGCCAGGCCAGGTTGAGCCGCCGGGGCCGGTCGGCGACCGGTCCGATGCCGTCCTCCCAGCGGTAGCTGGACACGAAGTTGCCACCGGGGTAGCGCACCACCGACACGCCCAGTTCCCGCACCAGGTCGATGACGTCGGTGCGCAGGCCGTGCTCGTCGGCGGACGGATGGCCGGGGTCGTAGATCCCGCCGTACACGCACCGCCCCATGTGTTCGACGAACGACCCGAACAGCCGCCGGTCGACGGGGGCCACCGCGAACGCCGGGTCTAGCACGACGCTCGCCTTGTGCCGGTTGTCCATCTGGCCTCCCTGCCGTTACGCGATCTTGGACTTGGGATACTTTTTACGCCGGTTTTACAACGTTGTAAAGAGCGGAGGCGAAATCGACGTTCGCCAATTCCCGATCGATGTCCGTGTGTCACGATGTATCGACCGAATGAGACCAAGGGGACACCGATGCGATCGCGCCTGAAGGACGTGGCCCAGCGGGCCGGCGTCTCGATCAAGACCGTGTCCAATGTGGTTCACGGATATCAGCACGTCCGCGCCGACACCCGGCAGCGGGTGGAGCAGGCGATCGCCGATCTCCAGTACCGCCCCAACCTGTCCGCGCGCAGCCTGCGGGCCGCGCGCTCCGGTGTCATCGCGCTGGCACTGCCCGAAATGGACGCACCTTATTTCGCCGAGCTGGCCCGGCACGTCGTCGCCGAGGCCGAGGAACACGGCTGGACCGTCCTCATCGACCAGACCGAGGGCTCGCGGGAGCGCGAACGCGTCGTCACCGGCGGCATCCGCAGCGAACTCATCGACGGCCTGATCTTCAGCCCGCTGGCGCTGACCGCCGAGGACCTCGCCGAACGCACCGACTCCACCCCGATGGTGCTGCTGGGCGAACGCATCACCGGTTCGCCGCCGATCGCCGACCACGTGCTCGTCGACAACGTCGCCGCCGCCCGCGAGGCCACCGAGCACCTGCTGGGCCTGGGTCGCCGCCGGATCGCGGCCATCGGCGCCCAGCGCACCCCGGCGGGCGTCACCGCGCGGCTGCGGCTGCGCGGCTACCGGCAGGCGCTGCGGCAGGCGGACGTCGCCACCGACGACACCCTGATCCAGGGCGCCTCCCAGTACCGCCGCGCCCACGGCGCCGAGGCGATGGCCCGGCTGCTGGAACGCGACGACCCACCCGACGCGGTGTTCTGCTTCAACGACCTGCTGGCGCTGGGGGCGCTGCGAACCCTGCTGCAACGCGGCATCCGGGTGCCCGAGGACGTCGCCCTGGTCGGCTTCGACGACATCGAGGACGGCAGGTTCTCCACGCCGACGCTGACGACCATCCGCCCCGACAAGGCCCGCATCGGCGCGCTGTCGGTGGACATGTTGGCGCAGCGGCTCAGCGGCGACCTGAAGGGACCGCCCCGGGAGAGCTACGTGGGTTACGAACTCGTGGTGCGGGAATCCACGGCCGGGGCCGAACCGGTCGCCTGAGAGCCACCGACTTCGTCCGCGTCGCCGATTCTTGGCGCACCTGTGTCGAGTCGGCCGGCTTCCGTTCGTCCTTGGACTGTCAAGTCCAACGATTCAAGGAGCGAACATGGAGACGATGACGGCGTACCGGCGGGCCCAGGACGGCTTTGACCAGGTCATGGCGGCCGTTGGCGACGAACAGTGGGACCGGCCGTCGACCTGTGCGGAGTGGACCATTCGGGACGTGGCCGGGCACGTGATCTGGGGCCAGCGGCAACTGCGCGCCTGGGCGGTCGGCGAAGAGTACGAGTCGCCGACCGGATTTCCCGGATCCTCGAAGCCGGGTGAGCTGGCCGCCGACGACCCGCTGGCGACCTGGCGCACCGCCCGCGCGGCGGCCGACGAGGCGCTGACCGACGAGACGCTCGCCCGGGTCGTCACCATCGGAGGCCCGGTCGGTGACATACCGGTGATCGGCGTGGCCGAACTGCTGACCACCGACCTGCTCGGACACTCGTGGGACATCGGCCACGCGGCGGGGCAGGACGTGCGCCTGGACGCCGAGCTGCTGCCCGGTTCGATGGAGTGGTCGAGGAAGTACGTCTCCCGGTCTGCGGCACTGTTCGGCCCCGAGGTCACACCGGAGGCGGACGCCGATGATCAGGACCGCCTGCTGGCCTACCTCGGCCGCAGGCCGGGCCAGCACCTGGCTTCGTAGCCACCGACCGTCGCCCGCGCGCCCGTTGGTCCTCAACCGTGGTCGGGGCCCAGCTCGCGCAGGCGGCGGTCGAGAAAGCGCCGGTCGGCGGGGTTGGTGGCCAGTTCGGACGCGCGGCGATATGCCGTGGCGGCCTCGTCGCGGCGGTCGAGGCGGCGGAGCAGATCGGCGCGGGTGGCGTGGAAGAGATGGAATGTCGGCAGGTCGAGTTCGTCAACGAGGGCCAGGCCCACGGCGGGGCCCTGGTCCATGGCCACCGCGACCGCGTGGTTGAGGGCCACGACCGGGGAGTCGTCGACGTCCATCAACGTCCGATACAGACCGACGATGTGGGGCCAGTCGGTGGTCGGTCGGGTGTGGAGCGCCGCGATCGTCGCCCGCAGCAGGTACGGACCGGCCGCGCCGTGCCGCAGGGCACGGCCGAGCAGGGCGACGCCCTCGGCGATCTGTTCGTGGTCCCATGTGGAACGATCCTGGTCGGCGTGCAGGACCAACTCACCGGACGGGTCGTAGCGCGCGGCGCTGCGGGCGTCGTGCAGCAGCATCAACGCCAACAGCCCCAACACCTCTGGCTCGTCCGGGAACAGTGTCGCGATCAGCGTCCCCAGTCGGATCGCCTCGTCCCGCAGTTCACCGTGGTCCCGCGAGCCGGGCTCGGCCGTGTAGCCCTGCGTGAAGATCAGGTACACCACCGCGAGCACCCCGCTCAGCCGCTCGGGCAGTCGGTGATCGGGCGGCACCTCGAAGGACGCGCCCGTGTCCCGCAGCTTGCGTTTGGCACGCACCAGTCGTTGCGCCAACCCGGACTCGGTGAGCAGGAAGACCCGCGCGATCTGCGCGGCGGTCAGCCCCGCGACCACCTGGAGGGTCAGCGCGACCCGGGCCCGCAGCTCCAGGTCCGGGTGACAGCAGGCGAAGACCAGGCTCAGCCGGTCGTCGCCGACGTCCACCAGGCTGTTCGGATCGGGCTCGATGTCCACCGTCTCGGCGCGCGCCCCGGCCAGCTCCGCCTTCTCGCGACCCACCCGGGCGCGGCGGATCCAGTCCACGCCGCGATTGCGCGCCACCGTGACCAGCCAACCCACCGGGTCGTCCGGGACACCCGCCGCCCAGCTGTCCATCGCCTGCGCGCAGGCCTCGTGCAGGGTCTCCTCGGCGAGCTCGATGTCGCCGAACGCCCGCACCAGCGCGGCGAGCATCCGGGTGCGCTGCTCGCGGTACACCCGCTCGACCGTGTCCGCGGCGGTCATGGGGCGACGTCAGCCTCAAGCGGGCGGACCTCGATGGTGCCCTCGGCCGCGAACGGGCACATCGCGGCCAGTTCCAGCGCCTCGTCCAGGTTCTGGCAGTCGATGATGTAGTAGCCGCCGAGGTGTTCGTGGGTCTCGGCGAAGGGTCCGTCGGTCATCAGGGTCTGGCCCTCGCGCACTCGCACCGTGGTGGCGGTCTCGGGTCGTTTCAGCGGTTCGCCCGCCTCCAGGACGCCGCGGCGGCGGCACTCCTCGGCGAAGGCGTTGATCGAGGCCATCGCCTCGGCGAATTTCGGATCGTCCGGCTCGGGGCGGTCGCAGCCGTAGATCAACAGCATGTATCGCATCGCGCTCCATCTTTCGTCACGGATCAACAGTCTCGTACCTTGGCCTTGAGCGGCCAGCGACTACCGTGAGAGGCGTGATCGCGGAAGAGATGCGCCAGGCCGCGCGGCGACTGCGCGAGGCCCTCACCGACGAGCAGGCCGACGCCGCCTTCCACCCGTTCGCCGACGCGGACCGGACGCGGTGGGACTACCGTCCCCGGCCCCGTCCCGGCGCGTGTATCGGCGAGTTCGGGCTCACCGGCCGCAAACGCGCGCACCAGCTGCTGGCCACCGCGATGAGCCCGCACGCCTTCGCGCAGATCACGACGATCATGGGCCTGGAGGAGGTGCTCGACCGCGCCGAGTCCTGGCGGCGGGGCCGTCACAGCGACGACTTCTGGATCGCCGTGTTCGGTTCGCCCGAGGACGAGGCGTGGGCGTGGCGGTTCGAGGGGCACCACGTCTCGGTCAGCATGACGGTCGTGGCCGAGGAGGTCAGTCCGACGCCGGTGTTCCTGGGCGCCAACCCCGCCAGCGTCGACTACCGGGGGACGCCGGTGGTGCGTCCATTGGCCATTGAGGAGGAGCTGGCGCGGGATCTGTTGGCGCGGTTGCCCGACCGGCAGCGCGCCCAGGCGATCGTGTCGCCGGTCGCGCCGTCCGACATCCGCACCGGCAACGCCCGCGACATCACCGACATCGACCGGTGGCCGGGACTGCGGGCCGCCGACCTGTCGCGCGGCAACGCCGAGATCCTGGACCGGCTCATCGACGTGTACCTGGACCGGCTGCCGCCGTCGCTGGCCGCCGCCGAACGGGCCGTCATCGAACCCGACGCGATCCACTTCGCCTGGGAGGGTTCGGCCGAACGCGGCGGCGGCCACTACTACCGGCTGCAGTCGCCGCGGCTGCTCATCGAGTACGACAACACCCAGAACGACGCCAACCACGTCCACACCGTCCTGCGGCGTCCCGGCGACGACTTCGGACGGGGACTGCTTCCGTCGCATGTGGCCTCGGAGCGCGAACCCCGGTAACGCTGTGCTACCAGCGGGAAAGCGGATTCCGAGCTACCGTTACGTCCCGGGATGAGCCTCCCCCTCGGGCCGTCCAGCGCATTCGAATCCGCACCGAAAATCCCCATGGACAGTCACATCACACTCCCCAGCGAACTCCGGCCGGTGCTGGTCAGGCTGCTCGGTCCGGTCGAGATCGCCGGTGAGGACGGCTGGCAGCGGGGCGGGGCGCCGAAACAGGCGTGCGTGCTGGCCTGTCTGGCGCTGTCCCCCGGCACCGCGGTGAGCATCGAGACACTGGCGCACCGCGTCTGGGACGGCCCGCATCCCACCGAGACCCGCAACATCATCTACGGCCACGTCACCCGGCTGCGGCAGTTGCTTAAACCGCACGACGAGGTCCGGCTGCGGCGCATGGGCACCTCGGAGTACCAATTGGACATCGAGCCGGAACTGGTGGACGCGTGGCGCATGCGCGACCTGGCGGGCAAGGCGCGGGCGGTGCAGGCCGGTGGCGACATGACGACGGCGGCGGAGTTGTGGCGCGGCGCGGTCGAGCAGTGGCGCGGCCCGGCGCTGGCGGGCATCAAGACCGAGTGGAGCGCCCGCACCAGCCGTCGGCTGCGCAACGACTACCTCGCGGCGGCGGCGGGTTGGAGCGAGTGCCTTCTCCAGTTGGGGCAGCACGAGGCCGTCGTCGGCAACCTCGAACCCATTGTGGAGCATCATCCGTTGGTGGAGAACCTGGTGGCGCCGTTGCTGTTGGCGCTGTACCGCTGCGGTCGGACGATGGACGCGCTCAACCGTTACACCGACACCCGCCGCCAGCTGCGCAAGACGCTGGGCAACGACCCCGGGGAGCGGCTGCGGACGCTGTACCAGCGGATCCTGCGCCAGGAACCGGAACTGTTGCGGGCGCCCGCGACCGAGCGGCGCGAGGCCGCGCCCGCCGCGGTGTCACCGGCACCGGCGCCGGTGCCCGCACAGCTGCCCGCCCGGGTGTCGGGGTTCATCAACCGGGAGGCGCAGCTGGAGACGCTGGACGCGCAGCTGCCGTCCGCGTCGCTGGTGACGATCTCCGGCATGGCCGGGGTCGGCAAGACGGCGCTGGCGGTGCACTGGGCGCAGCGGATCGCGTCCCGGTTCCCCGACGGGCAGCTGTACGTGAACCTGCGTGGCTTCGATCCGTCCGGGCAACCGACCGAACCGGCCGACGTGATCCGGGGGTTCCTGGACGCGCTGGCCGTTCCGCCGCACAGCATCCCGGTGTCGCCGGACGCGCAGATCGGGCTGTACCGCAGCCTGGTGGCGGACCGCAAGATGTTGATCCTGCTCGACAACGCGGGCGAGGAGAAGCAGGTGCGGGACCTGCTGCCGGGGACGCCGGAGTGCCTGACGATCGTCACCAGTCGCAACCGGCTCACCGGGTTGACGGCCAGCCACGGGGCGGTGCCGATGCCGCTGTCGGAGTTCACCCCGGAGGAGTCGCGCCGGTTTCTGCGGAGCCGGTTGGGCGAGGGGCAGCTGGCGGCCGAACCGCAGGCCGCCGACACGATCATCGCCACCTGCGCCGGACTGCCGCTGGCGCTGGCCGTGGTGGCGGCGCGGGCGGCCACGATGCCGCAGGTGCAGCTGGAGCAGTCGGCGGCGGAGTTGCGCGGCGCCACCGGGGATCTGGAACCGTTCGTGATGAGCGACGTGTCGACCGACATCCGGGCGGTGTTCTCGTGGTCCTACCGGCTGCTGGGCGCCGAGGCCGCGCACTTCTTCATCCTGCTGGGCCACCATCCCGGTCCCGACATCTCCACGGCCGCCGCCGCGTCGCTGGCGGGGGTGCCGCTGCCGAGGGCGCGGGCGCTGCTGGGTGAACTGCTGCGGGTGCACCTGGTGACCGAGCGCCGTCCGGGCCGGTTCGTGTGCCACGACCTGCTGCGCTCCTACGCGTCCGAACTGGACACACTGGCGGAGTGGGAGGGGCTGCGCGAGGGTCTGCGGCGCGTCGTCGACCACTACACCCACACCGCCCACGCGGCGGCGCGGCTGGTGCATCCGATGCACGACCTGCCGCCCGAGCCATCGCGCTGTCCCGGCGTCACCCCGGAGAAACCCGCCGACCGGCAGGCCGCGATGGCCTGGCTGCGCACCGAACACGAGGCGCTGTTGGCCAGTATGGAGCTGTCGATCGCCGACGGCTGGGACTCACGGACGCTGCGGATCGCGGCCGCGATGCTGATCTGCCTTGACCTGCACGGCATGTGGGGCGTCATGGTCGCCACCCAGGAGAAGGCGCTGGCGGCGGCGCAGCGGCTCGGCGACCCGCGGGCGATCGCCGGGGTGCACCGCGACCTCAGCCGCGCCTACTCCCGGCTGGGGCGCTTCGACGAGGCCGAACAGCGAATAACCGAGGCGCTGCGGCAGTTCGAGCAGCTGGGCGACCTGGGCGGGCAGGCGCGGGTCCAGCACCAGGCGTCGGTGCTCAACGCGATGCGGGGACGGCACCGGGAGGCCCTCACGGCCGCCACCCGCGCGGTCGAGCTGGGTGAACTCGCCGGTGACCTGGTCGCGCAGGCCATCGGGCACAACGCCATCGGCTGGCATCTGTCGCAACTGGGCGATCAGTCGGAGGCACTGTCGCACTGCCAGCGGGCGATGGTGCTGGCCGACAAGATCGGCTACCAGCAGATCAAGGGCGGCATCTGGGACAGCCTGGGCCATATCCACCGCCGTCGGGGTTGCCTGGACCAGGCGATGCACTGCTTCCGGCGGGCCGTGGACGACGAGCTGGCGATCGGCAACCGGCTGGGGTTCGCCTCCGCGCTGGTCGGGTGCGGGGACGTCCGGTTCCT
The DNA here is from genome assembly GCF_000024545.1 of Stackebrandtia nassauensis DSM 44728. Lineage (GTDB taxonomy): Bacteria > Actinomycetota > Actinomycetes > Mycobacteriales > Micromonosporaceae > Stackebrandtia > Stackebrandtia nassauensis. Next base: position 208,394 of record NC_013947.1, on the reverse strand, counting down.
GCAGGGCGAGACCGACGCGGCCCGCGAGACCTGGCAGCGGGCGCTGTCGATCCTGGAGGCACTGAAGCACCCCGACGCCGAGCGGGTGCGGGGCCGGCTGGCCGGGCGGCTCGACCCGTCCGGGGACTGAGACAACCGGGTCCGCGCAAGACTTCCGGTGTCCGGCACAAGATCTCCGTACGAAAACGCCGTTATGGTCGCCGCATGTTCCGAACCATGCTGAAGTCCAAAATCCACCGTGCCACCGTCACCCACGCCGACCTCCACTATGTCGGGTCACTCACCGTGGACGAGAACCTCATGGAGGCCGCCGACCTCCTTCCCGGTGAGCAGGTGGCCGTTGTGGACATCACCAACGGTGCCCGGCTGGAGACCTATGTGATCCCCGGTCAGCCCGGTACCGGCGTCATCGGGATCAACGGCGCCGCCGCCCATCTGGTGAAACCGGGTGACCTGGTGATCCTGATCGCGTACGCGGTCATGGACGAGGAGCACTCGCGCGGCTACGCCCCGAAGATCGTGCATGTGAACGGCGACAACGAGATCATCGACCTCGACGTCGACCCCGCCGCCGTCGCGCCCGGGGTCGCGGGCGAGCCGCGACGCAGCCCGCTGGCCAAACCCGCCTGATCGAAACTGGCTGAACGTCTGATGTACTCGACGCCGTAGCGGGCGGATTTTTGTCTCCTTTGCGGAGATTGCGCAGCACACGCGTTCCGTCCGGGGCCGCATCACCTGGTACGTAAGACTTTTGGCTCGGCACACAAGGTCTCCGCAAGACAACGGCGCTAGCGTCACCGGCGCAGACCGCCGATCGGAATCCCGCGACGTCGAGGTGACAGCGGGTTGTCCAGCCAATGGAGCACACGCGATGCCAAACCCCAACGACCGCAATGGACAGAAGTCGCTTCCCACCCTCGTGGTCGTCTACGCCTTCGGGTCGGCCTCCGCGACCCAGATCGTCGCGGCGGCGCGCGGGCTGTGTGACATCGTGCTGCTCGCAGACCGCTCGGAACCCTATGTGGCCGAACAGTTCCCGTTGATGCTGGAACTCGCAAGCGTCATCGACGCCACCGACCGCGACGAGGCCGAGGTCCTCGGCGAGGTCACCGCACTCGCGCCGTCCGGGGTCACCACGTTCGCCGACGACAAGGTGGAACTGGCCGCGCGGCTGGCGCGGGCGTGCGGCGTCGTCGGACATTCCGAGGACACAGTGGAGGTGGTCACCGACAAGCTGTGCCAGCGCCGCCGCCTCACCGAGGCGGGGGTGGAGGCGACCCGGTTCGCGGCGATCGCGGGGCCCGGGGACGTCGCCGCGGCGGCGGCCGAGGTCGGGTTCCCCGCCGTCCTGAAACCCCGGCGCGGCAACGGTGCCCGCAACACCCGGCTGGTGGAGTCCGAAGCGGACTGCGAACTCGCGGTGACGGAGGTGCACGGCGAGGAGACCCGCGGACTGCTGCTGGAGGAGGCACTGACCGGGATCGGCATCCGCGACGAGGTGCACGCCGACTACGTGTCGGTGGAGTCGCTGAGCCAGGACGGCGGGATCACCACGTTGTGCGTCACCGGCCGGTTCCCGATGGCCCCGCCGATGCGCGAGACCGGCATGATCGTGCCCGCCGCGCTGCCGGACGCCGAAGCCGAGCGGGTGGTGGCGCTGGAGCGGGCGATCCTGCGGGCGCTCGGCGTGCGGGATGGCTTGAGCCACACCGAGTTCAAGCTGACCGCCGACGGTCCCCGCCTCATCGAGGTCAACGCCCGGCTGGGCGGCCCGATCGGGCACCTGACGAAGCTGGCACTGGGGATCGACGTGGTCCGGATGGGGCTGCTGGTGGCGCTCGGCCAGCGGGTCGAGGTGCCGCCGCCGTCGTGGCGCGGGGTGGCGTTCAACCGCGCGGTACCACCACCACTGGGCGTCAGCGAGGTGGTTTCGGTTAAGCCGCTTGCCGAGTTGCGGGGACTGCCCGGTGTCGTGTTCTGCAACCAACGGGTGCGCCCCGGCGATCGCGTCGACTCCCGACGCGGCGAACGCGACATGCTGGCCACCGTCGTCGGCCTGACCGAGTCGCATGAGGAGCTTCTCGCGATCAACGCGGCCGCCGAGCGCGCCGCCGAACGGATGTGCCGATGACCGATCGAGTCGCCAGTGCGAGCGTGGCCAGCCGGATCGACCGAACGGCAGCGCCGTTCAGCCCCACCGAGAGCGGGCCGGCATGACCGATCGAGTCGCCATCGTCGGGGCGGCCATTCGCACCGCCGGAGCCGTTGACACCGCCGGGTTCTGGCGGCTGCTCGCCGACGGACGCGGCGGGCGCCGCGAGTTCGACCGCGCGGAGCTGGAGCGGCGCGGGGTGCCCGGCGTCCGGTTCGCCGATCCCCGGTTCGTCCCGGTCTCGTTCCCGTTGGCGAACCCGGCGGGCTTCGACGCGGCGGCCTTCGCCATCAGCCCCGCCGAGGCCGAACTGATGGACCCGCAGCACCGCGCCATGCTGGAGAGCGCCTACCGCGCGGTGGAGAGCTCCGGGCACCACATCGCGTCGCTGGCCGACACGGTGGGCGTCTACGTCGGGGCCCGGCCGGGCTTGCACGCGGTCCTGTTGCGCGCCACCGGGGCCGACATCGACGAGACGAAGCTCGTCACGGGAAGCTACTCCGACTACCTGGCCGCGCGACTGTCCTACACGTTCGGCCTGGGCGGCCCCACGATCAGCGTCCAGACCACGTGTTCCACCTCGGCGGTCGCGATCCACCTCGCCGTCCAGGCGATCCTGGCCGGGGAGTGCGACTCGGCGGTGGCCGGGGGCGTCGCGATCGACATCGAGGACGCGGGCTACCTGTGTCCCGAGGGCGGCGTGTTCTCCCCGCGCGGCCGCTGCCAGCCGTTCACCACCACGGCGGACGGCACAGTGGACGGAAACGGGGTGGCGTCGGTGTTCCTGCGCCGCCTGGATCTCGCGTTGGCCGACGGCGACCCGATCCTCGCTGTCGTCGCGGGCACGGCGGTGAACAACGACGGCCGCGACCGGGTCGGCTTCACGGCGCCGAGTGTGAGCGGCCAGTCGTCGGTGATCGGCGAGGCCCTGGACGTCGCCGAGCTCACCCCGGACCACATCGGACTGTTCGAGACGCACGGCACCGGCACATCCGTGGGCGACCCGCTGGAGATCGAGGCCGCCACCCTCGCCTACCGCGAAGCCGGAATGACCGGCGACGGCCTGCGACTCGGCACGATCAAGGCCAACATCGGCCACCTCACGTCGGCGGCCGGAGCGGCGGGGGTCATCGCGAGCCTGCTGGCCCTGCGCAACGAGGCGATCCCGCCGAACCTGCCGCTCACCGAGGGCGCGTCCGCGATCGACCTGTCCCACACCCCGTTCCGGCTCACCGACCGGCTCGAACCGTGGCGGCGCGGCCCCGAGCCCCGTTTCGCGGCGATCAGCTCGTTCGGCCTGGGCGGCACCAACGCCCACATCATCCTGGGCGACCCCGACGAGGTGGCCAGGCGCGGTGCCCGTCGCAGCTGGCAAGTGCTGCCGCTGTCGGCGGACGATGCGCAGCGGCTGACCGAGACCGTCACGGCGACAAGGCAAGCAGCGTCGGAAGCCACGTCGGACGAGCGGCACGATCTGGGCCACACGCTGAGACTGGGGCGGCCGGAGCTCGCGGTCCGCGCCGTGGCAATGCTCCCCGTCGAGGACGCGGCCACCGCGACCGAGGCCGAGCACGAGGCCGCCGACATGGCGGCGTCGGCTGCCCAGTGCGCGGCGGCCGTCGAAGGCCGAACGGCCCCGGCCGCTGCTGAAGGCCAAGCGGCCTCGACCGCTGGCCAAGGTTCGGCCGTAGCCAAGGCCGAGCGCGAAACCGCCGACATGGCGGCGTCGGCTGCCCAGGGCGCGGCGGCCGTCGAAGGCCAAGCGGCCACGGCAACGACCGCCGTTTGGCCGACCGCCTCATCGTTCCGCTCACCCTCGGCCGAGCCACCGTCGCTTGTGTACCTGCTCCCCGGCCAGGGCGGCCGCTCGTCGGCCGCCGCCCACCAGCTCTACCAGTCCGAACCCTGGTTCACCGCCACCGTCGACACCGGCCTCGACATCGTCGAGGACGTCGCCGACCCCCGCACCTTCGCCCGCGTCCGCAACGCGTTCGTCCTCGGCACCCTCACCGATGACACCGAAGTCGCCCAGCCCGTCCTTCATCTTCTGGCCGCTGGTGTCGCGACAGTCCTTGAGCGACTTGGCATCCAACCCACCGCGCTGGCCGGGCACAGCGTCGCCGAGATCACCGCCGCCCAACTCGCCGGAGTCCTCGACTTCGCCGAAGCCACCACCGCCGTATGCCACCGAGGCGCCGCGATGGCCGCGATGCCGCCCGGCGAGATGTACGCCGTCCGAGCCACCCCCGCGCTCCTGGCCGACCTTCCCGACGGCACCGAGATCTCCGTCCGCAACACTCCATCGTCCACAGTTCTATCCACAACCGCCGGTGAACCGCTGCGGAACTGGCTCGACGCCCGCGCCCTGCGCTACCGCCGCCTGGGCACCTCACACGCGTTCCACCACGCCTCCATGGCCGACGCCGCCGAAGCCTTCACCAAACGGATGCGCGGCATATCGCTGCGACCCCCGCGAATCCCACTGCTGTCCTGCCCCACCGGCACCTGGCTCGAAGCGAGTCAAGCCACTGACCCCGTCTACTGGGGACGACAGCTGCGCGAGCCCGTCGACTTCGTCTCCGGCCTGCGCGCCGTGGTGGCGGCCCACCCCAACGCCGTCCCCGTGCAGCTCGGCGCCGGTACCCATCTGCTGGCCGCCATCCGGGAAGCCGTCCCCATGCGGCCCAATGCCGGGACCCCCGTCATCCGGGAAACCACTGCCGACACGGGCATCGCGATGCTGCCCGACGGCGACGCCCGCATGACCCTGCCCGCCGCCATCGGCGCGCTGTGGCAGCACGGCGTCCCCGTCGACTGGAACGCCTACGCCGAGCACGATCGCGGCCTGCGCACCGCCGCCCCGCCCCGGCCGCTGCTGACAACCCCCGTACTGCACCCGGCGCTGCGCGGCCGTACCCCCGGCATCGACCCGTCCGATCTAGACAACACACCCGCACCGGCAACCCCTTCGCCCGAAGCCGAGGACGTCCCGCTGCTCGGCCCCGTGTGCGAATGCTGGGCCGAGACGCTGGGAGCCATGCCCGCTCCCGATGACGATTTCTTCGCCTCCGGTGGTGACTCCATCGCCGCCGGGCAGATCGTGGCCCGGCTTCGGTCCCGGTTCGACGTCGCGATCCCGGTGCACCTGCCGCTGGTAGCGACGTCGCCGCGCGAGCTCGCCAGGGCCGTCGACGAGCTGCTGATCGCCGCCGTATTGCAGGACTGATCCCTCACTGCTGGAAGGAAACCCCGTGGACATCTCCGCACTCACCGAGGAACAGCGTTCCCGGCTGGCCGCGCTGCGCGCGGGCAAGGCCGGGGCGCGGCCGGAGGGCATCAAACCCACCGGCGCCACCCGCGCCGCGCTGTCGGCCGGGCAGCAGCGGATCTGGTTCCTGTCGCGGTTCCTGCCCGACACCAGCGCTTACAACATCGTGGGAAGCTACCGGGTGCGCGGCGAGGTATCCCTCACCGCGCTGCAGAAGACAGTGGACACGTTGGTGGCGCGGCACGCGTCGCTGCGCACCCGGTTCATCGTGGACGGTGACACTCCGGCACAGGTGGTGGAGCCGCAGGCGGTCGTGAAGGTGCGGCTGGACACCGCCGACGAGGGCGAGCTGGACGTCCGGCTCGACGCGTTCGGACGGGAGTTGTTCGACCTGGAGACCGGACCGCTGCTGCGGGTGCTGCTCACCAGGACTGGGCCGGGCGAGGCGGTGCTGTCGATCGCGATCCATCACATCATCGCCGACGGCTGGTCGCTGGGCGTGTTCATCGGCGAGTTCACCGCCGTGTACCGACAGCACCTGCACGGCACCGACGCCGACCTGAAGCCGATCCCGATCAGCTATGTGGACTATTCACTGTGGCAGCGGTCCCGGGAGGGCACTCCGGAGCACAAGGAGCAGCTGTCGTGGTGGATGGAGGCGTTGTCGCACAACCCGAAGGTGCTGGAGCTGCCCACCGACCGGCCGCGTCCCGCCGTGCAGACCTTCAACGGGTCCCGGCACCGGTTCGCGGTGTCGGCGGCGGTGCGCGCGGACGTGGAGCGGCTGGCCCGCGAGCACGCGACCACGCCGTTCGCGGTGCTGCTGACGGCTTTCAGCGCGGTGCTGCGCCGCTGGAGCGGTGAGCGGCGGTTGAACTGCGCCACCCCGGTGGCCAACCGTTCCCGGGTGGAGACCGAGTCGGTGATCGGGTTCTTCGTCAACACGGTGGTGCTGCCGATGGATCTCACCGGTGAGCCGTCGTTCGCCGAGTTGCTGGACCGGGTCAAGCGGGTGTGCCTGGATTCGTTCTCGCGGCAGGAGCTGCCGTTCGAGCAGCTGGTGGACGCGCTGTCGCTGGATCGGACGCTGTCGCACAATCCGTTGGCGCAGGTGATGTTCATCCTGCAGAGCGCTCCGGCCGGTGACCTGGATCTGGCGGGCGCGTCGCTGGAGTCGATCGACACCGAGACCGGCACGACGAAGTTCGACGTCACGATGGAGTTCTTCCCCGCGGCGGCGGGCTACACGGGGGTCATCGAGTACGCCACCGACCTGTTCGACGCGGCCACCGCCGAGCGACTTGCCGTCCACTATGACCAGATGTTGCGGGCGATGCTCGCCGACCCGCATGGATCGGTGGCCACGGCACCGATGCTGTCGGCTTCGGAGCGGGAACAGCTCGCGGCCTGGAACGCGACCGAGGCCGACACCGAACTGGGGCGGCGGATCACCGATGTCGTCGCCGACCGGGTGCGTGAGCAGCCCGACGCGATCGCCGTGTCGGGTGACGGCGTCCACCTCACTCGGGGAGAGCTGTCCGATGCCGCCGGGCGCATCGCGAACCTGTTGCGCGGCATCGGCATCGACTCCGACGGCCTGGTGGGGCTCTGTCTGCGACGGGGCCCGCATCTCGTGCCGTCCATCCTGGGCACGCTGGCCTCCGGTGGCGCCTATGTGCCCTTCGATCCCGAGCAGCCACCCGCGCGGGTCGCGCAGATGGTCCGCGACGGCGGCATCGGCATCGTCGTGACCACTGAGGACGATCGTGGCGCGCTGGTGGACCTGCCCGACACCGTGACCGTCCTGAGCCTCGACGCCCCGGCCACGATCGCCGCCCTCGCGGAACAAGACACCGGCTGGCCGCAGGTCGCCGCATCCGACCGCGACCTCGCCTACGTCATCCACACCTCCGGCTCCACCGGAACCCCCAAGGGCGTCATGGTCGAGCACCGCGCGGCGATGAACCGGATCAACTGGATGCAGCGCGAGTACCGGCTCGCCGAGAGCGACCGGGTGATGCAGAAGACCACCTACACCTTCGACGTGTCGGTGTGGGAATTCCTGTGGCCCTTGATGCACGGCGCCGCGATCGTGCTGGCCACCCCGGACGCGCACCGGGAACCGGAGCGGCTGCTCGACGAGATCACCCGGCACCGCGTCACCCATATCCACTTCGTACCGACGGCGTTGTCGGCACTGCTGGCGCACGGCAGCCTCGCCGAATCCTCGTTGCGCCGGATCTTCACCAGCGGCGACGCCCTGCCGCGCGACCTGTGCGAACGCGTCGAGGCTGACTGCGGCATCGCGATCGACAACCTCTACGGCCCCACCGAATGCGCCATCGACGTCACCTACTGGGCCTGGCGGCCCGACGTCGCCGGTCCGCCGCCGATCGGGCATCCGGTGGCCAACACCCGCGCGCATGTCGTCGACGAACACGGCAACGAGCTCCCCGTGGGTGTCCCGGGGGAACTGTGGATCGGCGGCGTGCAGGTCGCGCGAGGCTACCTGAACCGTCCCGACCTGACCGCCGAGCGATTCCGCCCCGACCCGTTCGGCGGCGACGGTGAGCGCGTCTATCGCACCGGTGACCTGGTGCGGCGCCGCGCCGACGGCGCGCTGGACTTCCTGGGCCGCATCGACGATCAGGTCAAGGTCCGTGGTTTCCGTATCGAGCTCGGCGAGGTGGAGGCGGCCCTGAACCGGCAGCCCGAGGTCGCCGAGGCCGCGGTGCTGTGTCGCGTGGACGCGTCCGGCGACAAGCAGCTGCTGGGCTTCGTGGTCCCCGACGCCGGGCACCTGGACACCGGCGAGGCGACCGTCCCGTGGTCGGACGTCTTCGACCAGGCCTACACCGACGGCGACGACCCCGAGGACCCCGAGTTCAACCTGAAGGGCTGGCAGTCCAGCTACAGCAAGAAACCGATCCCGGTGGACGAGATGTCGGCGTGGCACGCCGACGCGGTCGCGAAGATCACCGCCACCCGGCCGCGCCGCATCCTCGAGATCGGTTGCGGCACCGGGCTTTTCGCGTTCAAGCTGGCGCGCGGCTGCGAGCACTACACCGGTATCGACGTCTCGGCCGAGGGCCTTGACTACATCGCCGCGCAGCTGCCGAAGCTCGGCTTGACCGACAAGGTGTCGCTGCACCGGCTGGCCGCCGACGAACTGTCGGCACTGGACGGTCAGACCTTCGACTGCGTCGTCATCAACTCGGTGGCGCAGTACTTCCCCGACCGCGACTACCTGGACGCGGTGCTGGCGTCCGCCGCCACGCTCCTGGCACCGGAGGGGACGATATTCCTGGGCGACATCCGCAACCTCGGCATCACCGCGATGTTCCACGATTCCGTGGTGCGGCACCAAAACCCCGACACCGACGAGGCCGTTCTGACCGCGCGGGCCGAACGGCAGTTCGCCGAGGAGACCGAACTGCTCATCCACCCGGCCTACTTCACCACGCTCCCACAACGCATCCCGGGACTGCGCTGGGCCGAGACCAGCGTCAAGTACTCGCACGGCGACAACCAGCTGGTCCGCTACCGCTACGACGTCACGCTGCACACCGAGGGCGAACCGATCCCCGTCACCGAGTTCGGCCACTGGGAGAACCTCGACCGACTGACCGAACAGCTCGCGTCCGGTGTGGACGGCGACTACCTCGCGGTTGCGGGAATCCCCAACGCGCGGCTTCACCCCGACGGCGTCCAGCCCGCGAGACTGCGGGAACTGGCCGAGGGCACCGGCCTGGAAGCCCTCGTCACCTGGTCGCCGAGCGGCGCGCCGGGCAGTCTGGCCGTCGTCTACCACCACCCGGGCACGCGGGTCACCGTCCCGCACGTCAGCGACGAACCCGACACCAACACCCCCGCGTCGGGTTGGGCATGGCGGGACCTGCCGCGCGCGCTGCGGCAGCGGCTGCGCGACATCCTGCCCGACTACATGGTTCCGTCGATGCTGGTTCCGTTGCGGCGCATGCCGGTCAGCGCCACCGGCAAGGTGGATCGTTCGGTGCTGGAGCGGATCCCCGACCTGCGGCAGATCTCGCGCGGACACACTCCACCCAGGACGGCCACCGAGCGGCTGGTCGCCGAGATCTTCGCCGCCGTCCTGAACGTCCCCGAGGTGACCTGCGAGGACAATTTCTTCGATCTGGGCGGCGACAGCATCAAGATCACCCAGGTCGCGGTGCGGCTACGCGACGCCGGGCATCCGGTGATGATCCGGTCGATCTTCGCCAACCAGACCGTGGAACTGCTGGCGACGTTCCTGGACACCGACACGACCGCACCAACTGTGGCGGCCTCGCCCGCGCGGGTCCGCGACCTGCCCAGCGGCAGCTTCCCCGCCTCGCCGCTCCAGGAACACATGATGAGCGTCGCGCCGGAGCGGACGTCCAACGGAATGTATGTGGTGCAACGGGTTCTGCGTTACCAGGGCGAGTTCGACCCCGACGCCGCCCGCGAGGCGTGGCACGCCACGGTGGCCGCCACGCCGTTCCTGCGCACCGTGCTGCGCCGAAGCGGTGACGGTTTCACGCAGAGCCCCGAAGCCAACGTGGACGGTTCGATCACCGCACTGGACTGGTCCGGTCTCGACGACGACGCCAAGACCGAGGCCATCGCCGAGTTCCTGCGCACCGACCGGGAAACCGGATTCGACCCCGCCACCAGTCTGCCGACCCGGTTCGCGTTCATCCGGCTGGGCGAGCGGCACGGCTGCTGGGTGATCAGCATGGACTACCGGCGCCTCGACGGCTGGAGCTTCACCACCTACCTGGGCGACTTCCTGGCCGCGTACCACCGACCCGGCGAAACGGGGGCCAAGCGGCGAGCACCCTTCGACTACGCGTCGTATGTGGAGTGGCGAGAAGAGCGGATGCGCGACGGCAGCGTCGCGGACTGGTGGCGGGAGCGGTTGACGTCGATGTCGCCGATCCCGGTGCCACCCGCGAACCGGCTGTCGCACCGCGACTTCAACGTCCTCATCACCACGGTGGACGCCCAAGCCGCGCGCGGTTTCCACGCCGCCTGCCGCGCGGCCGGTGTCACCGCAGCCGCGGGCGTACAAGCGCTGTGGGGAGCGGTGACCCAGCGCCTCGACGGCCACGCCGCGCCGCGGTTCGGGCTGACCACGGCGGGGCGTCCCGCCGAACTGCCCGGCATCGAGACCGCGCTGGGCATGTTCATGAACACGCTGCCGACGACCTGGCGGGCCGGGCCCGCCGATGCCGTCCGCGACTGGATGACAGGCGCGGCCGAAAGTTCGCTCGACCTGATCGACCACGGCATGATCCCGCAACCCGAGCTGGTCCGAATGGCGGGCCTAAACGAGGGCGAGGCCCTGTTCGACACCTATCTGGTGTTCCAGAATGCGCCCAGCGCCGACACCGGCGAGGACGAACACGAGCAGGGCTTCGAACTCATCGACGAGACCCCGGCGGCGTACTCGCAGCAGGAGCACCGGCTGCGGCTCGACGTGTTCCCGTTCGAGGGGCGGCTGCACCTCAGCCTGTCCGGCTACGAGCCGCCCGCGCGGCTGCGGGAATACCTGGCGTTGTTGGCCAGCGGTGTCATCGCCATGGACGCGGCGGCTGTCGACCGTCCGATGAGCACCGTCCTGGACGCCGACGTGGCGGTGCCGCCATTGCTCGACACCGACGGCCTGGTCACGGCGATGGTGCTCAACGCCGAAGCCCCGCAACGGAAAGAGGAAACCGATGAATGAGGTCTATCCGGTCTCGTTCGCGCAGCGGCGGCTGTGGTTCGCCGAACAGCTGACACCCGGCGGTGCCCGGCAGCATGTGGACCTGACCCGCCGCGTGCACGGCACCGTCGACGTCGCGGCGCTTCAGTCCGCTGTCGACACCGTCGTGGCCCGGCACGAGTCGCTGCGCACCCGCTTCGGTGTCGTGGACGGCAGCCCGGTCCAGGTGATCGTGTCGACCGTCGCGGTGCCGGTCGAGGTCATCGAGACCGGCGACGCCCCGGCCGCGCTGCGCGAGGTCATCGAGCGGCCGTTCCGGCTCGACGAGGCGCCGCTGCTGCGGGTCGCGCTGATCCGTGGCGGCGGCGACACCGTGCTGACGTTCGTGCTGCACCACATCATCGCCGACGGCTGGTCGCTGGGCGTGCTCGCCGACGAGATCGGCAGCTGTTACCTGGCGTACCTGGGCGGGACCAAGCCGCACCTGCCGCCGCTGCGACTCCAGTACGTCGACTACACGCTCTGGCAGGCCGAAGCGGTGAAGTCGGAGGCCGTGGCGGCCCGGCACCGCGACTACGTGGCCGCGCTTTCGGGTGCGCCACAACTGCTGGAGCTGCCCGGCGACCGGCTCCGTCCGGACGAGCCACGCCACGAGGGCGCCACCACCGAGTTCACGATCCCCGACGAGACCATGGCCGCCGTCGAACGGCTCGCCACCCGCTGCGGCTCCACCGTCTACATGACACTGTTGAGCGCGTACTTCCTGGTGCTGTCGCGCTGGACTGGTCAGCGGGACCTGCTGGTGGCCACGCCGTCGGCGGGCCGGGGCCGCAGCGAGACCGAGGCGCTGATCGGGTTCTTCGTCAACACGGTGGTGCTGCGCGGCGACGTGTCCGGCGACCCGACCGTCGCCGAACTGGTGGCCCGCACCCGGGACGCGAGCCTGGCGGCCTTCGCCAACGAGGACGTCCCGTTCGAATGGCTCGTCGAGGGACTGGCACCGGAACGCAGCCTCATCCACCATCCGCTGGTCCAGGCGATGTTCTCGTACCAGAACACCCCCGGCGACGAGCTGAAACTGCCGGGGGCGCGGCTGGAGCGTCTCGACGTCTACGGCGGAACGTCCATGTTCGACATGACGCTGGAGTTGGCGCCCGGCGCCTCCGGGCTCGACGGGGTGGTGCAGTACTCCACCGCCCTTTTCGATCCGGAAACCGCGCACCGTTTCGCCGTCCACTTCGGCAACGCGGTGGCGGCGATGGTCGACGCACCGGACCGGCCGGTGTCCGGCATCGAGATCCTGGCCGCCGAGGAGCGCGAGCACCTGCTGCGCACCGGAACCGGGGCACCGTCGGGTGATCTGACGCCGGCGCTGACCCGGATCAGGGACCGCGCCGCGTCCGAGCCTGACCGGGTCGCGGTCATCGACACCGACGGCGAGGTCAGCTACGAGTGGTTGTGCCGACACGCCGACACCGTGGCGGCGGCGCTGCGGGAACTCGGACTGGAACCTGAGTCACTGGTCGCGGTCTGCCTGCCCCGCAACCGCTTCATGTTGTCCACTCTGCTCGGTGTCTGGGCGGCGGACGCGGCGTTCGTGCCGCTGGACCCCGGCTACCCGGCCGCGCGGCTGGAGTTCATGCTCGCCGACAGCGGCGCCGTGGCGGTGCTGTCCACCCGCGAACTGGCCGCGTCGCTGCCGATCGCCGAGGGCACGCCCGTCATCCACGTGGACGAGCTGCCGGACAATCCGACTCTGGAACCGTCGGCTGTGGAGGTTCCCGCCGACCGGCTGGCCTACACGATCTACACCTCCGGCTCCACCGGCCGCCCCAAGGGTGTCCAGATAGAACACCGAGGCATCGCCAACCAGATCGACGCGTTCGCCGACCTGCTCGGGTTCACCGCCGAGGATCGCATGGCGGGCCTGACGTCCATGTCCTTCGACCCCGTGTTCATCGAGCTGTTCGTCCCGCTGGTCACCGGCGGGACGGTGGTGATGCTGGACAACACGATGGCGGGCGATCCCGAGCGGCTGGACGAGGCGCTGACCGAGCACGGCGTCACCGTCGCCCAGGCCACGCCGTCGACCTGGAAGCTGTACACCGACCACGCCAAGGACGCACCGCCCCGACTGCGCCGCATCCTCACCGGCGGCGAGGCACTGTCGAGTGACCTTGCCGAGTCGCTGCTGTGGCTCGGCCTCGAAGTCCACAACGTCTACGGCCCCACCGAGACCACGGTATGGGCGACCAGCGCCCACATCACCGACCCTGGCCGGATCACGGTGGGCCGACCGATCCCCGGCCTGCGAATGTTCATCATGGACAGCCACGGTCGGCTGGCGCCCACCGGCGCCGCCGGTGAACTGTGGATCGCCGGGACGGGCGTCGCCCGCTCCTACCAGGGCCGCGCCGACCTGTCCGCCGAACGGTTCGTGACCGCGCCCGACGGCACCCGGGCGTTTCGCACCGGCGACCTGGCCCGCTGGAACCGCGACGGCAGCCTCGACTTCCTGGGCCGCGTCGACGATCAGGTCAAGATCCGGGGCCACCGCATCGAACTCGGCGAGATCGAGGCGGTGCTGCGCGAACACCCCGACGTCCGCGACGCGCTCGTCGCGGTCCGCACCGCCCCCGGCGGCGAGAAGCAGCTGGTGGCCGCCGTCACCGGCTCGGCCGCCGGTGCTGCTGTCGCTCCCGGCGGCCAGCCAGGCCGCGAGCCGACCAGCACCGACTGGCTCGCCAGCGAGGCCAAGCGCTGGGCCGCCCGGCAGCTCCCGGCCCACATGGTCCCCAGCCAGATCACCGCCGTGGCCGCACTCCCGTTGACCCCCAGCGGAAAGGGCGACCGCAAGGCCGTCGCCGCACTGGCCGCGCCCCCCGATACCGCCCCCGACCGCGCACTGCCCGCCGACGACGCGCAGCTCCGCCTCCACGAGGTCTGGTGCGAGGTGCTCCAGCTGCCCGCCGTCAGCGTCACCGCCAACCTGTTCGACCTCGGCGCCACCTCGATGTCCATTGTGAAGGTGCGGCAGGAGCTGCGCGTCCGGCACGGCCTCGACCTGCCGTTGACCGCGTTCTTCACCCACCCCACCATCGCCGCCCTGGCCGCTAGCCTCGGCGTCGAGCCCCGGCCGGCCGTCGGAGCCAAGCGCGGTGCCGCCCGGCGCCGCGTCCCCCATCCGGACGCGGCCCGTCGCCGCGAACGCCGTCGCGGCAGGACATAGAGGACGCACCATGCACATCCGCACCGTCACCCCCAAACCCGCCGCCCGGGTCCACCTGATCGGCTTCCCCGGCGCCGGTGGCTCGCAGACCCACTTCCGGCGCTGGGACTCCGCGCTGGGCCCGTGGATCCGGCTCAGCGTCGTCGACCCATGGTCGCTTTACTTCGCCGCGCAGGCCGCCGAGGTCGACTCGCTGCCCGACCTGGCGTCGCTGCTGCTTCCCGAACTGGCCGTCAGCGACTCCCGGTTCGTGTTGGCCGGACACAGTTTCGGGGCCCTGCTCGCCTACGAGACCGCGCGGCAGCTGGACGAGGGCCGCCACGGCGACCGGCTCGCCGGCCTCGTCGCCATGGCGCAGCGGGCACCCACGACCCCGGCGCCCGAACGGATCAGCCACCTCGGCGACGACCGGCTGCTGCGGTTCCTGCGCGACATGGGCGGCACCCCCGAGGAGGTGTTCGCCGAACCCGAACTGCTGGACCTGCTGCTGGGACGGCTGCGCGACGAGATCCGGCTGTCGGAACGCTACCGCGACACCCGCGCCGAACCGCTGGACCGTCCGCTGCGGGTGTACTTCGGCGACCAGGACTCCGGAATCGCGCCCATAGAGGCTCGCAAGTGGACCAAATCGGTGACCGGCGACCACGTCCTGCGCACCTTCCCCGGCGGCCACTTCTTCCCCTTCGACGACTTCCAGGTCGTCTCGGCGCTGCTGGAGGACACCCTCACGAAGGAACCGCTGCATGACATCCAGAACTGAGAACGTCACGTTCAGGTTCCGCGAGGAGCGCAACTACTCCCGTTTCTTCTCCGGCCAGAGCCTGTCGCTGCTGGGCGACGAGATCAGCGCGATGGCGATCCCGCTGATCGCCATCCAGATCCTGGACGCGGGCGCGTTCGAGCAGGGGCTGCTGTTCTTCTCCAAGTTCCTGCCCGCGTTGCTGTTCGGGCTGCACTTCGGCGCCATCATCGACAAGTTCGCCAAACGCTCCATACTGGTCGCCGCCGACCTGGCCCGGATGCTGCTGCTGGCGGTGATCGTGATCCTGTGGGCGGTGGGCCTGCTCAGCCTGCCGGTGTTCCTGGTCATCGCGTTCGGGTTCGGTGCGTTCAACGTCCTGGCCACGATCTGCGGGCAGGCGTACATCCCGAAACTGGTGCCCGAGCCGAAACTGCTGGACGCCAACGGAAAGCTCCAGAAGGTCACCACCTTCGCCGAGGTGTCGGGCGGTTCGGTGGCCGGTGCCGTCGTACAGGTCCTCACCGCGCCGATCGCGCTGATCCTCGACGCGATCAGCTTCCTGGTGTCGGCGCTGTTCGTCGCCGGGGTCCGCGAACCCGGGCACCCGCCCGAGCGCGCCGAGCACGAGAAGCCCCGGATCTGGGACGGCGTCACGTTCATCCTGCGCAACGTCCGGTTGCGCGCCATCACGCTGTGCACCGCGACCAGCAACTTCTTCAGCGCCATGATGGTGTCGCTGTACCTGCTGTTCGCCATGAACGTCCTGCACTTCACGCCGCTGATGATCGGCATCCTGCTCAGCGTCGCCAGCTGCACCGCGCTGATCTCCGGGTTCTTCACCGAACGCGGCACCCGGCACCTGGGCGTGCGCGGTTCCCTGATCGCCGGGCAGCTCGTGATGGCCGCCGGTTGCGTCGTACTGCCGTTCGCGGGCGGCGACACCATCGTCAAGTCACTGCTGCTCGTCGCCTCGCACGGCATCTTCGTGATCGGGATGATCGCGTTCATGACCACCCAGGTGACCTACCGGCAGCAGGTCACCCCCGAGAACATGCAGGGCCGGGTGCACGCGGGCAGCTACATGCTCACCTACGGCGCCTTCGCCTTGGGCGCGCTCGCCGGTGGCGTCAGCGGCGAGTACCTCGGCATCCGCGAAACCCTCGTCATCGGCGCGCTCGGCCACATCCTCGCCGCCGCCTGGCTGCTGCCGCGCAGCGTCCGGGTCACCGACGGCGAGCCCCCGACTCCCGCCAAGGAGGAAGCTCATGACATCGCCTCGTGAACTCGCGACGGTCCCCGACCTGTTGCGCGCCAACACCGACGCGCACCCCGACCGGATCGCGGTCAGCGCCGGGGACGGACGGTGGACGTACACCGAACTGCTGGCCCGCGCGTCCCGGCTGGCCACCGCACTGGGTGACGCGGGCGTGCGGCCCGGCGACCTGGTGGGGGTGTGCATGCCGCGCGGCCGCGACGGCATCGCCGCGCTGCTGGCGACCTGGGCGGCCGGTGCCGCCTACCTGCCGCTGGACCCGAGCTACCCGCGGCACCGGCTGGAGTACCTCGCCGCCGACAGCGGCTTCACCGCGCTGCTGACCACCACCGGCCTGGCGGACCGGGTTCCGGTGCCGTCCGGTGTCCCGGTCATCGACACCGACACGGTCCCGGACGCCTTGGCACCCACCGCATGGCCGCACCGCCCGCAGCCGTCGGACCTGGCGTACGTCATCTACACGTCGGGGTCCACAGGGGAACCCAAGGGTGTCATGGTGGAGCACGCCGCCCTGACCAACCTGGTGCGCTGGCACGGCGAGGCCTTCGACATCACCACCGCCGACCGCTGCTCCCACATCGCGGCGGCGGGCTTCGACGCCTCGGTGTGGGAGATCTGGTCGGCGCTGGCCAACGGGGCCGCGCTGCACGTCATCCCCGAGGACATCCGGCAGTCCTTCGACGAGGCGATCGACTGGTGCGCGGCCGAAGCGGTCACGGTGGCGTTCCTGCCCACCGTGATGGCCGAGCACCTGCTGCGCCGTCCCGCCGACGACCGGCTGGCGTTGCGGGTGCTGCTGACCGGCGGCGACCGGCTGCGGCTCCACCCGGGTGACCACCCGTTCACACTCGTGAACAACTACGGCCCCACCGAATGCACGGTCGTGGCGACCTCGACGGTGGTGAAGCCGCATCCGGGTGACACCGCCGCCGTCCCCTCGATCGGGCAGGCCATCGACAACACCCGGATCCATTTGATCAATGAGGACGGTCAGCCGGACGAGCGCGGCGAGATCTGGATCTGCGGCGCGGGACTGGCGCGGGGTTACCTGGGTCTCCCCGAACTGACCGCCGAGCGGTTCGTGACCGGGCCCGACGGCGAGCGCGCCTACCGCACCGGCGACCTGGCTCACCGCAATCCCGACGGCAGTCTGGTTTTCCTTGGCCGCGTTGACGACCAGGTCAAGATCCGCGGCTACCGGGTCGAGCTGGGCGAGATCGACACGGCGTTGCGCTGGCTGGACGGCGTCGCCGACTGTGTCACCGTCGCCCGTCCCGACGCCGTCGGCGAGCAACGGCTCATCAGCTACGTGGTGCCCGAACCCGGACGCGAGGCCCCGCGGCTGCGCGAGGCGCTGGCCGAGCTGCTGCCGTCCTATATGGTCCCGGCCGTGTTCGTGGAGCTGGACGCGCTGCCGGTGTCGGCGAACGGAAAGCTCGACCGCGACGCGCTGCCCGAGCCGCATGGCTTCGAGGCTCTGACTGACGAGCGTCCCGCCGGGCCCTCGAGCGCGGCCCCGTCCGGCACCGCCCCTGTCGAGCTCCTGACCTCGCTGTTCGCCGAAGTCCTCGGCACCCCGGCCGTCGGCACCGACACCGACTTCTTCGACGCGGGCGGCCACTCGCTCCAGCTGACCATGCTGCTGGCCCGCATCCGCGACCGCTTCGGCATCGAACTCAAGTACCGCGACCTGTTCGCCGCCGCCACTCCCTCGGCGCTGGCGCAGCTGCTCGGCAATCACAGCCCCGCGCCCGACGACCCCGCACCGACACCGGCTGAGGCCGACGCCCCCGTCCCGCTTTCGCCCGCGCAGCAACAACTCTGGCTCACCAGCCAGCTCGCCTCCGGTACCGCCGTCAACAACGTCTTCAAGTCCTACCGCGTCGAAGGCTCGATCGACGTCCCCGCGCTGGAGTGGGCGCTGGCCGAAACGGTGCGCCGCCACGAGGTCCTGCGCACCCGCTTCGACGTCCTCGACGACGAACCGGTCCAGGTGATCGCACCGCCCTGGCAGCCGCGCGTCGAGCTCATCGAGGCCACCGACGTGCCGGACGCGGTGACCGCGTTCGTCACCCGCCCCTTCGACGTCGCCGCGCTTCCGTTGCTGCGCCTGGCGATCATGCGCGGCGACGAGACCCAGCTGGCCATCGTGCTGCATCACCTCATCACCGACGGCTGGTCCCTCGAACTGTTCCTCGCCGAGGTCGCCGGTCACTACCGCGACCGGACCACCGGCACCGTCACCGACCTCCCCGCCCCCAAGCAGTACGGCGACTTCGCGCGCGCCCAGCGCGCCCGCATGGCATCGTCGGCGCTGAAGCAATCCCGCGCCGAGTACGTCACCACCCTGTCGGACTTCCCGCAGCTGCTGGAACTGCCCGCCGACCGCCCCCGCCCACCTGAACGCGACTTCGCCACCGACACCGTCCACTTCGGCGTACCCGCCGAAGTCGCCGACAAGTTGGAACGCCTTGGCCGCGAACACGGCGCCACCCGTTTCATGACCCTGCTGGCCGCCTGCGATGTCCTGCTGCACCGCTGGAGTGGCCAGGAGCGTTTCCTGGTCGGCACCCCCGTCGCCAACCGCACCACAGTCGACAGCGAGTCCACGCTAGGCTTCTTCGTCAACACGCTCGTCCTCCCCGCAGACCTGTCCGGCGACCCCGATTTCGGCGACCTGCTCGACCGGGTCACCGGCTCCAGCCTCGCCGCGTTCACGCGCCAGGAAGTCCCGTTCGCCGACCTGGTCGACGACCTCGACCCGCAGCGCAGCCTCGCCCACAACCCGTTGGTGCAGGTGCTGTTCAGCCTCCAGGACGTCCCCGCGACGCGGCTGGACCTGCCCGGTGCCGAGCTCACCGAACAACCTGAGACCGTCGGGGCGACCCCCTTCGATCTCGCCGTGCACCTCACCCCGACCGCGCACGGCCTGACCGGCGAACTGCGCTACGCCACCGAACTGTTCGACCGCGCCACCGTCGAACGCATCGCCGCCCAGTTCAACCAGCTCCTTGAGTCCATAGCCGACGACCCACACCAGCGCGTCGGTGGCATCGACCTGCTGCCCGCCGCCGAACGCGCCGAACTGGCCGCCCTGGGCACCGGCCCGATCCGCCACCCCGACCCGACCGTCGTCCCGTGGAAGATCCGCCGGATCGCCGAGCAGCCCCCCGACCGCGTCGCCGTCGAGGACGCCGACGGCACCTGGACCTACGCCGAGCTCATGCACCAGGTCCGCGCCCTGTCGGTGATACTGCGCGAACGCGGCGTCGGCCCGGAATCCCTTGTCGGCGTGTGCATGCGCCGCGACCGGATGCTGCTGGCCAGCCTGCTGGCGGTGTGGATGTGCGGCGGCGCGTTCATCCCGATGGACCCGTCCTACCCCCGCAAACGCCTCGAGTACATGATCGCCGACAGCCGCCCGACGGTCCTGCTGGCGACGCCCGAAACCGCCGCGACCCTCGACGTGGGCGACGTCGACATCGTCCTGCCCGGCCAGCACCCCGCCCCCGACGACGCTGACTGGCCCGATGTGGACATCACCGGCGCCAACCTCGCCTACGTCATGTACACCTCCGGTTCGACCGGCAACCCCAAGGGTGTCATGGTCGAACACTCCAATCTGGTCAATCTGCTCGACGCCTACGCCGCCGACCCCGGTTTCGGCCCCGAGGACCGGCTCCTGGCACTGTCCTCACTGTCCTTCGACCCGGCCGTGCGCGAACTGACGCTGCCACTGACCGTCGGCGGTCGCGTCATCATCGCCCCCGAGGTCACCGCCGACCCCGACGAACTCGACGCGCTGCTTCGCCGGGGCGCCACCCACTTCGGCGCCACTCCCGGCGTCATGAAGCTGTACACCAGCCACACCGCGAAGCTCCCCGACACGGTGCGGCTGCTGTTCTGCGGCGGTGAGACCATTTCGGACGCGCTCGCCGAGGCGCTGCTGGACCTCGGCATCACCGTCCTGCACGGCTACGGCCCCACCGAGACCACCGTGTCGGTGTGTTTCGCCCCGGTCACGGCCGACACTCCCATCTCGATCGGCCGTCCCATCGCCAACACCCGGCTGCACGTCGTCGACCCCGCCGGACGGCTCGTCCCGCGCGGCGTCCCCGGCGAACTGGTCATCAGCGGCGCGGGCGTCGGACGTGGCTACCTGCACCGCCCCGACCTGACCGCCGAACGGTTCCGGCCCGCCCCCGACGGCAGCCGCGGCTACCACACCGGCGACCTGGTCCGCTGGACCGGCGACGGCAACCTCAAGTTCCTGGGCCGCACCGACAACCAGGTCAAGATCAACGGCTGCCGGGTCGAACTCGGCGAGGTCGACGCCACCGTCCGCGACTTCCCCGGCGTCCGCGACAACCTCACCGTCACCCGCGACGACCCCAGCGGCGGCAAACGCCTGGTCACCTACGTCCTCGCCCAACCCGGCCACCGGCTCGACACCGCGGCCCTGCACGCGAGTGCCGTCGAGTCGCTGCCCACCCACATGCTGCCGTCGGCGTGGGCGATCCTCGACGCCTTCCCGTTGAACCCCAACGGAAAGGTCGACGTCAGCGCGCTGCCCGACCCCAGCCCGTCGCACGCGAACCAGGAGCCGCCCACCACCGCCACCGAGCTCGCATTGGCCGCGATCTGGCACGACGTCCTGGGCACCCCGACACCCACCCGGGATGCCGACTTCTTCACCTCCGGCGGCCACTCGCTGGCGGCGATGCGCGTGGTCACCCGGATCCGGGAACGCCTCCACCCCGACGTGGCGCTGCGCGACATCTTCGCCCACCCCCGGCTGCGCGACCTGGCCAGCCACCTCGACGGCCTGACCGACACCGAACCCGCCACCCCCGCGATCGGCCGGGTCGACCGATCGAAGCACCGCCTGGACGCCTCCCGGCTGTCGTGATCAGTCGACGTCCACGTCGTCGAGCAGCCGCAGCAGTCGCGACAGCACCCGGCCGCAGGCGTCGAAGTCGGCGTCGCTGAGGTCGGCGGCGGCCGCGCGCAACATCGCCCGCTCCCGCTCCAGGAGCGCGGCGATGACGGCGTGCCCGTCCGTCGTCAGCCGGATCAGCGACGAGCGTTTGTGCGCCGGGTTGGCGACGGCCTCGGCCAGCCCGCGCGCCGCGGCCTCGTTGACCATGCGCTGCACGAACTGCCGACTCAACGCCTGTTCCCGCCCCAACTGCGGCACGGTCATCGGTCCCCGGTCGTGCAGCATCACCAGCACGGCCCGCACGCCGACCGACATCCCCTCCCGGGCGGTGTCCTGCTCGACCTTGCGGTGTATCCGCCGGTACAACGGCCCCACCAGGTCGAACACCTCGAAGAACCGGTCGACGGACGCGGCGGGCTGACTGTCATTCACCCCACCAGTATGACACCTGAGTTGTCATATGCTTCGGAACATGACACCCTGGTTGTCATGAGCGATCTGTTCCGCTATGAAACCGGCAGCGGCCGACCGCTGGTCTTCCTGCACGGCGGCTTCCTCGACCACCACATGTGGGACGACCAGCTCCCCGGCTTCGGCGAGGACCACCGCGTCATCGCCCCCGACGCCCGGGGCCATGGCCGCTCGCCCAACGCCACCGGCCCGTTCCGTCACACCGACGACGTGGCGCGGCTGCTGCGGCACCTCGACACCGGCCCCGCGATCCTCATCGGAGTGTCGATGGGCGGCGCGACCGCCGTCGACACCGCGCTGGAACACCCCGAGCTCGTCGCGGCCCTCGTCGTCAGCGGCGTCGGCACCAGCGAGCCCTACTTCACCGACCCGTGGACCACCGACACCTGGACCCGTTGGCACACCGCGATGACAGCCGGGGACATCGACACCTCCATCCAGGTGTTCACCGAGTTCGCCGCCGGCCCCCATCGCGGCCTCGACGACATCGACGGCTCAGTCGCCGACCGGCTTCGCCACATGACACGCTCCACAATGTCCAAGCACACCGCCGACGAACCCGACTGGCAGACCCCGGTACCGGACACCTGGTCCCGCGTCGCCGACATCACCGTCCCCGTCCTGGCCGTCAACGGCGCCATCGACTCCCCCGACCACCTCGGCATGGCCGAGCGCCTGACCACCACCGTCCGCGACGGCCGCTCCACCGCGATCGACGGCACCGCCCACTACCCGAACATGGAGGAACCCGCCCGCTTCAACGCCATCGTGCGGGAGTTCATCACCACCGTCTGAGTGCAACCCGCTCCCGGGCGGCGGGGTTGAAGTGGGCATGACCCACGAAACCCACACCCGCGACCGGTTCACCGACCGCGTCGCCGAAGCCGACTGGACGGCGGTCAAGGCCGAACTCGACG
This sequence comes from Stackebrandtia nassauensis DSM 44728, assembly GCF_000024545.1. GTDB lineage: Bacteria > Actinomycetota > Actinomycetes > Mycobacteriales > Micromonosporaceae > Stackebrandtia > Stackebrandtia nassauensis. The sequence goes on along the minus strand of NC_013947.1, from coordinate 185,696 downwards.
AGCACGGCAGCGCGCTGCTGCCGCGACTGCTGTCGAGCGACGAGGCCGCCGAGATCGCGGCACTGTACGACGAACCGCGCCACTTCCGGGCCACCGTCGACATGAAGCGCTACCGGTTCGGGCAGGGCGAATACCGCTACTTCACCGACCCGTTCCCCGAAGCCGTGCAGCGGCTCCGCGAAGAGCTGTACCCCAGGCTCTTGCCCGTCGCCCGCGACTGGGCCCGCAAACTGAAGTGGGACGCAACCTGGCCCGACACGCTGTCGGCATGGCTCGCCGAATGCCACGAGGCCGGGCAGCGACGCCCCACCCCGATCCTGCTGCGCTACCAAACCGGCGACTGGAACGCCCTCCACCGAGACCTGTACGGGGACAAGGTCTTCCCGCTCCAGGTCGTCATCAACCTCAACCAGCCCGGCGTCGACCACACCGGCGGCGAGTTCCTGACACTCGAACAACGCCCCCGAGCCCAGTCGCGGGGCAGCGCGCGGCTGATCCCGCACGGGCACGGCCTGGTGTTCACCACCCGCGACCGCCCTGTCGCCTCGACACGCGGCTGGTCGGCGGCCCCGATGCGGCACGGCGTCTCGGTTCTGCGCTCCGGCCGCCGCCACACCCTGGGCCTCGTCTTCCACGACGCCACCTGACCAACGACGCCACAAGGGAGACTCACGATGACCACTCTCACCGCCCCCGCACCCGCCGCTCACCTCACCGCCGAGCTCGCCGCCGTCCTGCGGCTGCTGGAACGCATGGGCGCCAACACGATCGTCCTGGGCTCCGCCCGCGACGCCGCGTCGGTCGCCACCCGGGCCGCGCTGGCCGAAGCCTGGACCGAGCGCGGTGGCGAGATACTGGACAGTGTGGACTGGCCCGAGTCGGCGGCGTCCTGGCTGCGCCAGGCCCGTCGCTTCGCCGCCCCCAAGCCCGACGCCTGGGTGGTCGCCGCCCGCCCCACCGGCTGGGCCCACATGGTCGGCCGCCTGACGGACACGGCCTGGACCGCGGACCGGACCATCGTCACCGCCGCCCTGCGCGCTCCCGACGTCCTGGCCTCGTTTGACGCGGCCAGCTTCGCGGGCCTGCGCGGCGTGACCCGCGAGGGCAGGACCTGGCGAATCGGACGTGCGACGGCCGGGAAGCGGTGACTACAATGTCCGAAGCGTCGCGTGCCGGTGGCGGACAGCGTCAGGCATGGAGGCGCCGAAACGAAAGCTGGCCGTGGAAAGACTCACCGCCTGGGGCGACGAACTTCGCTCCGTCCACCAAAAACTACGCAAGGCCCTCGCGCTCGCACGGACCTCACTCGACACCGGCGAGACGGTCGACCTCTCCGGTGACCTGCTGTTGTTCTGCCGAGGCTTCTGCAGCGCCCTGACCGGGCACCACCGCAGCGAGGACGGCTCGCTGTTCCCGCACGTCGCCCGGCTCCGCCCGGACCTGGCGCCGGTGATCGCGAAGCTGTCCCAGGACCACAACATGATCGACCACCTCATCGGCGGTCTGGAGAAGGCGATCGCCGACTCCCCGACCGCAGAGGTGGCGCATCGGCACCTGGACGGCATCGAAGCGGTGATGGAGACCCATTTCCGCTACGAGGAGAGCCAGCTGATCAGCGTGCTCAACGCGATGGACGGCGAGTTCGACAAGACCGAACTGTTCGGGCCGCTGACCTGAGGCCGCTTCTACGCTGACCGGAGTAGTGACGCGGCCTCCTCGCGGCCGACGCGGTACCTCGCTTTTCGTCCCAGACTGGCAGCCATGAGCGACTCGAAGAGCACCGGATTGAAACTCGTCCCGCGTTCCCGCGCGACAGTGGCCACATTGGCCGGACTGTTGGTGGGCATCATCGGCATCCTGATGCAGTACGCCGTCACGCCCGAGAAGTTCCCCGGCTTCCCGCCGGGCGTCTACGTCATCGGCGGCTGCGGCGTGCTGGTGTGGCTGATGCAGCGACTGTCGTGGGGCACCCTGCCCGCCATCCTGGTCACGCTGCAGATCATCGTCCTGGGTGGATTCATCCAGGGTGAGCTGACGAAGAACCTGCAGTCGTCGAACACGATGACCGTGATCGCGAACCTGGTTCTGTTGGTGGGCATGGTGTTCGCCACCGTCACCGCCGTCGTCGCGATCCGGCGGAACCTCCGCGACCGGGCCCGTCGCCAGGCCGCGTGACCCGACGAAACGGACCGGTGTGGACGCCAAGCGTCCACACCGGTCCGAAGTCTCGCGTCAGCGTTTGGCGGCCCGCCAATGGCTCCAGGCCAGAGCGACCAGCGGTATCGCCAGCGCCATGAGCCCGAAGTTGACCGCCGTCGTGACGTAGGTACCGCTCGCCGCCACGTTCCAGTCACCGGCCGACATCCTGGTGCCCGCCAGTGAGTAGGTGGCGAACCAAACCGCGGGAAGCAGCAACACCGAAGCCGCCCACAGGGTGCGGGTGGTCCGGCGGGTGAAGTACTCGACCACACCGGCGATCACTATGGCGCCCAGCGCAAGCAGCACGAGAACCGGCAGGTCCAGGACGACGTCGCCGGTGCGATACGTCCGGTGCGGTTCGGTGATCCCGAAGGCGCCCAGCGCCAACAGCAGGCTCACCGGTGGCGCCACTCGCATCGTCCAGTGCGGAGTCTTCGGCCAGGCCAGCACCAGGGCTCCGAAGACCGCCAGCGGGATCACCGAGAACATCGGCGGCGAGGCGTAGTAGGTCAGGTAGGCGATCGGGATGTAGGCGAGCGTGGCGGCCATCGGCACGAGCACCAGGCCCCGGGTGACGCGCCCGGGCAGGAAGGCCGCCGACAGTCCCACCGCCATCCACAGTGCCCACAGGATCACGGCCGGGCTCTGGAACGCCCCGAAGGTGTCGAACTCGGTGCCGCCCGGCGGTGGGCTCATCTCGACCCGGAGCGTGAACACGAACGACACCGCCGTGACCACGCTCAGCGCCGCCGCGGCGGCCACTCGCATCCCGCCGGGCAGTCCTTCGGGGGCGTGGCGGAGCCGTTGCAGCAGCCCGGCCTTGGCGATGTCGCCGACATCGGCCAAGGTGGGTCGCTTGCGGTCCTCGGCCGCGCAGTCCATATAGGTGCCGACGATCTCCTCGCCCCGCTCGCGGCGGTAGCGTCCAGGGTAGACGCGAAGCAGCCGCCGGTAGCGCTGCTCCAGTACCTCGTGATTCGTGGTCAAGCCGTTCCTCCTGCCAGTCGGTGTGCGGTTCGGGGAGTGTCGAACGACGGGGACGGGAAGGCGCGCAGCCGTTTCGCGGCGGCGTCGACGTTGCGACGCGTCTGCTCGACGGCTTCGCGCAACGTGGCCGCGCCCTCGTCGGTGAGCCGGTAGTAGCGCCGGAGCCTGCCGTCCACGACCTCCTCGCGGTCGGAGGCCACCAGGCCGTCCTCGCGCAGCCGGTCGAGCGCGCCGTACAGGGTGCCCGGGCGCAGGCCGACCCGGCCTTCGGACAGCTGCGAGACCTCGGTGACGATCCCGTAGCCGTGCAACGGCTCCCGGGCCAACGCGGTGAGTATCAAGAACGTGGGTTCTCGGAGTGGGCCAGTCATGTACGACAATATAACGGCAACGAAGGTATACCGTCAACCGTGCAATCCCACCGCAGCGTCTGACAGATGCCCGGCCCCCTGTCATGCCCTTATCCGACTCATAATTCGCGGATATCCGACAGAGGAACGACCCTGACCCAGAAATCCTGATAGGCGTCGGACTTTCCTTCTCCAGCAAGGTTTACAGGGGTCACATGAAGGTTACGTTCCTGGTCCACAGCTTGGACCGCGTCGGCGGCATCACCCGCGCCACCCTGACCACCGCCTCCGCCCTGGCGGCGCGCGGTCACGGGGTGCGGATCGCGGCGATATTCAGGCTCAGTTCCCGTCCACGATTCGACGTCGATCCCCGGGTGGAGGTGGTGACGCTCGTCGACGAGGTCGACGGGAGGCGAAGATCGACGCGCGACAGCGCGCTGCGGAAACGTCCGTCCCGCATCCATCCCCGTGGCGACACCTTCTACGAGCACGCGTACACCGAACTGGTGGACGCGCGGCTCACCGAGTTCCTGAACGACTGCGAGGCCGACGTGGTGGTGGGTACCACGCCCGGTCTCAATGTCTGCCTCGCCGCCCTGGCACCGCGAGGCGCGATCACCGTCGCGCAGGAGCACATGTTCTACGAACACCACGAGCCCTCACTGCGGGCCGAACTGTCGCGCGCCTACGAACGCATGGACGCGGTGGTCACGCTCACCCAACGGGACGCGGCCCGACATCGCCGGGAACTGCCGCACCTGGCATCCCGGGTCACCCGCATCCCCAACTCGGTACCGGCGCCACCGCGACGCGCGCGGCGGCCCGACAACCGGGTCATCGTGGCGGCCGGACGTCTCGAACCGGCCAAGAACTTCGCGATGCTGATCGACGCGTTCGCCATCGTGCACCGTCACCATCCGGAATGGAGGTTGCGAGTCGTCGGCGACGGCTCGCAACTCGATGGACTGCGCGCCCAGATCCAGCGACTCGGCCTGTCACACCGGGTATCACTGCCCGGCATGATCACGCCGATGGACCGGGAGTGGGCCGCCGGCGGGATCGCGGCGCTGTCGTCCGATTTCGAGTCCTTCGGCCTGACCGTCATCGAGGCGATGCACTTCGGACTCCCCGTGGTGTCCACGCACTGCCGTTACGGCCCACCGGAGATCATCACCGACGGCGAGGACGGTCTACTGTGCCCTGTCGGCGACGCGGAGCGGTTCGGGGCGGCACTGTGCCGTCTCATCGAGGACCGGGCGCTGTGGCGACGCTGCTCGCGAACGGCACGCCGCACCGCGGGACGCTACGTCCCCGAGGAAGTGGTCGCCGACTACGAGAAGCTGTTCAACCGCCAGCTCGAGCACCGCGACCTGTCCACGCTCGGCTGAGGTTTCAGCGGACGCCGGACGCCCGGTAGACGGTGAGCGCGATCTGCACCCGGTTCTGGCTGCGGGTCTTGGTCAGGATCCGCGACACGTGGGTCTTCACCGTGGCCTCGCTCATGAACATCTCGGAGGCGATGGCGGCGTTGGACTTCCCGGCAGCCACGGCGGCGGCGACCTCGCGCTCCCGTTCGGTGAGCGCCGCCAGTGCGGCACGCGCTGCCTCGATCTTCGGATCGGTGGCCGGGCTGGCGACCCGCTGCACCAGACTCCGGGTGACCGAGGACGAGAAGACGGACTCCCCGGCGGCGGCCATCTGCACGGCGCGGGCGATCTCCGTCGGCGGAATGTCCTTGAGCAGATACCCGCTGGCCCCCGCGCCCAACGCGTCGAGGATGTACGTGTCCAGGTGAAACGTCGTCAGAACCAACACAGCCGGTGCGTCCGGCAACCCGCGCAGTTCACGAGTGGCCGCCACCCCGTCCATCACCGGCATCTGCAGATCCATCAACACGACGTCCGGCCGCAGTTCCCGAGCCTGATCGACCGCCTGCCGCCCGTTCCCGGCCTCACCCACCACCACGATGCCGGGATCGGCACGCAAAACCATGCGCAACCCGTTGCGCACCATGGGATCGTCATCGACGAGCAACACCGACGTCGTGGTCACGTCCACGGCAGTTCCCCCACCAGCTCGAAACGCCCGTCAACCGGCCCGTGGCTCAACGTCCCGCCAGCCAGATCAGCACGTTCCCGCAACCCGATCAACCCCGCCCCGGCCCCCGGCACCCCCAACGACCCGTCCACCATCTCGTTGACCACCCGCACCCGCAACACCCCATCGGCGGCGGCCACCGTCACCACGGCGACAGCGTTCGGTGCGTGCTTACGGACATTGGCGAGTCCTTCCTGGACGAAACGATAGGCGTCGCGGCCAATACCCGGTGGCGCCGTCTCGACGATAGCCGGATCCATGTCCAACTCCACCTCCTGCCCGGCCCGCAGCGCGTCCTCGACCAGATCCTGAATCCGATCCAACCCGGGCTGCTCAAGCGAAGTCGGCTCGTCCGCCCGCAAAGCCCCAAGCGCCAACCTCAACTCCTCCAACGCCTGCCGCGCGGAACCATAGATCAACTCGGCCGAACCGCGAACAACATCGATCTTCGGCTCCGGATCGACCATCAACCCCCCGGCATGCAGTGCGACCAGCGAAATCCGGTGCGTAACAACATCATGCATCTCCCGAGCGATCCGGGTCCGCTCCGCCTGCCGAATCTGAGTCTCCCGCAACCGCTGCTCCCGTTCCGCGCGCTCGGCCCGCTCGCGATACGACAACAACAACGACTCCTGCGTCTGCCGCATCGCCCCCCAAGCCACGATCGCGGCCACAATCGCGACATTCACGACCAACGTCAGCGACAACTTGTTGTTCTCCGGATAAACAAGCCAAAAGCAATACCCGGCCAACACATCCGCGGCCCCCACGGCCAACGCCACCGGCAACCGCCGATACCGGGCCACCCCGTAAAGCGCCACCATATTCGCCACACCCCCGGTAGCGGCGAACGCGGCGACAACGGCCAACGCGATCGCGATCCCGGTCCTGGCGCGACTCCGAAACAGCAACACGAAACACGCCGCCGCCCCACACCCGATATCGACCCAACGCATCGTCCCCACGGGCCCGGCCAGCAGCACCCAATACAACTGCGCCAGCCCCCCGGCAAAAGCAGCCAGCGCGGGCAGCACGGTGAGAACAAGCCCAGCCGGATCCCACCGACCCCCCGTCGAGGTGTCAGCGGGCTCGGCCTCGGCGTCGCGTTCCATCACGCTGCCGAGCGTAGACGCGTACGGCTACGACCTGCGTCAATCTTTCGCATCGCGCGACGTACAACTTTCGTCAACGGGACTACCAGATCTGGCGATGCGCCAACCCCTCCGTCGCGGCGACGCTGGAGCCATGGAAAACACGAACAAAACCCACTCAGGACAGACCACCTCGTTCCTCTCCCGACTGACCTCCTTCGGCCGCGAGATCTTCGCCCCGGTCACCGCACCGCCGAAGTCACCCCAGCGCTCCCTGCTCGTTGCCCGCCAGGCAACCGCCCTGCTCGGCATCTTCGGAACCGTCGTCCAGGTCATCGTCTGGCTGATGATCGGAGTCATCGGCGGCGACCTCGACGCCCCCTGGTGGTTGTGGACGGTCGCGGCCTCCACCCTCCTCGTCGCCGGATTCACCATGGCCCACCGCCTCATCCCCGGCACACCCCGACCTGACACCGCCGCCAACCAGCCCAACGTCTCCGCCTAACCCCACCCACCCTCCGAAAGGAACCCCCGTGTCCGCAATCAGCAAATCCGACCGCATCACCACCGGCCTCGCTGGACTTCTCTCCGGAGTCCTGTCCATCCTCATGGTGGGTCTGTACTTCGTCTACGACGGCGCCCCGCCACCCGAGAACGTCCTGGGCCGCAACCTCATCACCGTCACGACCTTCATCGGCTTCCTCATCTTCGGCGCCGGTCTGGCCCGCCTACTGCGCCAAGCCCGAGGCGGCGACGCCGGACTCTCCGGCTCCATCGCCGTCACGTCCCTACTGACCTACGTCGCCGTCACCCTGGTCTCGGCCTCCCTCGAAGTCGGCACCTCCCTGTGGAAACCGAACTCCGACATGGACCCCACGGTCGACGGCCCGCTCGCCGCCGGCATGGTCCTCCTGCACGGCCCGATAGCCCGCGGCCTGGTCGCCGCCTTCCTCATCACCCTGACCATCAGCGCGGCCCGCACCGGCCTGCTGCGCCGCTGGGTCCTGACCGGCAACATCATCCTCGCCCTGACCAACCTGGCCCTGGTCCCTTCCCTCTTCTTCGGAATGAACGCCGCCAACTTCTACGCCGCCAACGGCTGGGGAGCGGTCGCCAGCATCGGCCTGATCAACGTCATCTGGTTCGCCACCCTCGGCGGCGCCCTGCTCCGCAGCCGCGCCGCACGCCAAACGCCAGTCCCGACCCCGGCCCCCGCTCCGACCCGCTAACCACACCGAAAAGCCCGTGACCGGTTGCCACCGGTCACGGGCTTTTCGATATTTGCAGGGGTGACAGGACTCGAACCTGCAACCTACGGTTTTGGAGACCGTTGCGCTTCCAATTGCGCCACACCCCTCCGCTGATGGTTGCCCATCGGCTTCGGACATCTTACGGGGCTCGGTGGGGCGGTGTCGACCGGGTATCGGCCGTGGTCGGTTGGGCGGTGAGGGTGGCGTCGACGTTGTCGGGGGCGTAGACGTGGCCCGTAACCAGGGCGGTGAGGCCGGTGCCGACCGGGTGGTGGGCCGTGCTGGCCGTGACGGAGAGGGGGGTGGTGACTCGGTCGATGGCGAGGGTGTGGATTTGGGAGCGGACTTCTTCCACTACGGCGGGGGTGCGGCCCAGGACTCCGCCCAGGACGATGAGCTGGGGGTTGAGGGTGGCGACGAGGCTGGCGAGGGTGCGGCCCAGGAGGGTGGCGGCGGCGCGGACCGCGGTTTCGGTGGGTTGGTGGGTGGCCATGGTGGTGGCCAGGTCGTCGACCGTGGTGTCGGTGGGGCGGCGGAGTTGGCGTAGGAGGGCGTGGCCGGACGCGTAGGCGGCGAGGCAGCCGTTGCGGCCGCAGCGGCAGCGGCGACCGCGGGCGTCGGTGATGCGGATGTGGCCGATGTCGCCGGCGGCCCCGCCCACGCCGCACAGGAGTTGGCCGTCCAGGACGATTCCGGCGCCGATGCCGTTGGCGTATTTGACCGCGACCAGAGGGCTCGCGTCGGGGCGTTCGACGGATTCGCCGAGGGCGTAGGCCCGGGCGTCGTTCTCCAGCAGGACCGGGACGCCCCAGCGGTCGGCCATCTCGGCGTTGAGGGGGTAGTGGTGCCAGCCGGGCATGATCGTGGTTTCGGTGAGGTGCCCGGTGACGGGTGAGACCGGGCCGGGTACCGCGACGCCGACGCCGACGAGTTTCTCGTCGGTGCCGGTGTCGAGCAGGTGTTGGGCCTGGTCGTAGATGGTCGGCAGCAGGGTCTTGGGGGGTTGGGCGATGTCGATGGACAGTCGGGTCTCGCGCAGCGTGGTGCCGCCGACGGTGGTGATCGCGATGCGACCGTGGCGGTGGCCCAGGTCGATGACGAGGACGACGCGGCCGCGGTCTTCGAAGCGGACCAGGCTGGAGGGGCGGCCGCCGGTGGAGCGGGCGGCGCCGGACTCGTAGGCGTAGCCGGAGCGGAAGAGCTGGCCGAGGCGGGAGAACAGGGTGGTGCGGGACAGGCCGGTGGCGGTCAGGAGTTGCTGCCGGGTCCAGTTGTCGCGGCTGCGGATGAGGTTCAGCAGGTGGCCGGGGGTGTTGGCTGCCTGGGCGGGGAACCGTCCGGAGGGGCGCATCGCGGTCATACCGACATTCTGCCCGGCGCGTGATCTTGACAATGAGCGAATGGCGGAGTTATGTTCAGCTGGTTGACAAAAGTCGGCGGGCGGACAGCCCGGCCGGATTGAGGAGTCACCCCATGGCAACGTCGCCACATCGCCCACCCGCGGGCCTGAGTCGCCGGTCGCTGCTGGGTGGTGCGGCGGCGCTGGCGGCGGTTCCGCTGTTGTCGTCCTGCGTGGGTTTCAACACCAGCGGCGGCAAGGCCGGCAGCCTCGACTTCCTGTCCACCCAGTTCACGCCGGTGGAGGAGAAGCAGCGGTTCGAGAAGGTCCTGGCCGACGCGAAGGTCAACGCGGCGTACAACGCGGTGGAGGGGAACGTGTTCGCGTCCACGCTGACCTCGCAGGCCGAGGCCGGGAGCGTGCAGGTGAGCCTGGCCGGGGCCATGCACGGCGAACTGGCGCCGTTGGCCGACCGGTTCACCGACGTAGACGGGCTGTTGAAGGGGAAGCTGGCGCAGGCCGAGTATCCGAAGGACCTGCTGGAGTTGGCCAAGGCCGGGGGTTCGACCGCGAAGTACATCCCGTGGATGCAGGCGTCCTATGTGGTCGCCGTCCACAAGCGGGCGCTAGAGTGGCTGCCCTCGGGGGCCGACGTCAACTCGCTGACCTACGACCAGTACCTGGACTGGGCGATCGCGGCGCGAAAGGCCAACGGCAGCCCGGTCTTCGGGTTCCCCGCCGGGCCGGACGGGCTGTACGCCCGCTTCGTCCAGGGGCATCTGCTGCCGAGCTTCACCGGTGGGCAGGTCACGACGTTCCGCAGCGCGGACGCCATCGACGCGTGGAAGTACATGAAGGAGCTGTGGGCGAACTTCGTCCCCGCCTCCACCAACTACGACAACATGCAGGAGCCGTTGGCCAAGGGCGAGGTCATGGTCGCCTGGGACCACATCGCCCGCATCATCGAGGCGCCCAAGGGCAATCCGGACGAGTGGCTGCTGGTGCCGTCTCCGAAGGGCCCCAAGGGTTTGGGGTACATGCTGGTGGTCGCGGGGTTGGCGATCCCCGACGGCGCCCCCGATCCTGACGGCGCCACCGACGCGATCCTGTCACTGTCCGAACCGGACGTACAGATCGAGGTGCTGAAGCAGAACACCTTCTTCCCGGTGTCCGTCACGGAACTGCCCGACGACCTGGAGGGCGCGACGAAGCTGGCCGCCGAGGCGATCACCGCGCAGCGGGAGGCCAAGGACGCGATCATGGCGCTGCCGCCGGTGGGAACCGGGGAACGCGACGGCGAGGTCACCGCGGTGTTCCAGAACTCGTTCCGGCAGATCTGCCTGGACGACCGATCGATCAAGTCCGTCGTGGACGAACAGGCGGCCGAGTTGCAGTCCATTCTCGATGACCTCAAGATCCCCTGCTGGGCACCCGATCCGGCCGAAGCCGTCTGCGAGGTGGGCTGACATGGCCGCCACCCAGGTCACCGAAGTCGCGCCGCGCCGCCGCCGGATTCCGCCGGTGGTGTGGCTGATCGCGCCGTCGGTGCTGTTCATGGCCGCGCTCATGGGCTGGCCGACGATCTCGGGGCTGATCCAGGCGTTCAAGACCGGCGACGGTTTCGGCTTCGACAACTTCGCCCGCATGGCCGCCGACCCGTTCTTCTGGCCCGCCGTGCGCAACACGCTGCTGCTGATCGTCATCCTCATCCCGGTGCAGTTCGCGCTGGCCCTGGGGATGGCGCTGCTGTTGCGGGCCAAGCCGAAACTGTCGGGCCTGTACTTCTACATCTGGGCGATCCCGCTGGCGGTGTCCGACCTGGCCGCGGGCCTGGTGTGGCTGTCGATCTTCACCGACCACGGCTACCTCAACTCGTTTTTGTCCCACCTGGGCATCGACGGGGTGAACTGGCTTTCCTACGACAGCAACACGTCGATGTTCTTCGCGGTGTTCATCGCCGAGCTGTGGCGCGCCACCTCGCTGGTGCTGGTGATCGTGGTGGCCGGGATGCAGGGCATCCCCAAGGACTACGACGAGGCGGCGCAGGTGTTCGGCGCCTCCTACTGGCAGCGGCTGCGGCACGTCACGCTGCCGCTGCTGCGGCCCAGCCTCCAGGTGGCGTTGATCCTGCGGACGATCCTGGCGTTCCAGACCTTCGCGGTGGCACAGGCCCTGACCGGACGCGACTTCCCGGTCCTGGTCGGTGAGACCTACAACTGGTACGTCGCGCTGCGCAACCCGAGCGTGGCCTCCGCGCTGGCCCTGGTCATCCTCGCCATCTCGATGATCACCGCGATCGTCTACCTGCGGGCGCTGCGCGATCCGTCCGACAAAGGAGGCAAGCGATGACCACTTCGGACACCGCCGCGACGCCCACCCGGGGCAACTCGGCGGCGCTGCGCGCCCACCGGTGGCGCCGCTTCGGCGTCCAGGTCGCCTGCCTCGCGGTCACCGCGTTCATGGCGATCCCGATCTACCTCATCGCGGTGGCCGCGTTCTCCAGCCGGGACGCGCTCAACGAGTTCCCGCGCGCCCTGTGGCCGTCCGACCTGTCCTGGGACACCATGGGCACGTTCGTCTCCTCGACCGGGATCCTGCCCGCCTTCGGCAACTCGCTCATCGTCGGTGTCAACACGCTGGTGTGGTCGCTGTTGGTCGGCGCTCCCGCCGGGTACGCGCTGGCCCGGTACGCGTTTCGGGGTCGCGAGCCGTACCAGCTGTTCCTGCTGTTCACCCGGGCGCTGCCGATCGTGGTGCTGTCGGTGCCGATGGCGCAACTGTTCCTGTCGACCGGCGTCTACGACACCACGACGGGTGTGACGCTGCTGCACACCGCCTTGGCTTTGCCCACAACGGTTCTCATCACGGCGGCCGTGTTCGTGGCGGTGCCGCGCGACGTCGAGGAGGCGGCGCAGATCTTCGGCTGCTCGCCGTTCTCGGCCTTCGTCCGGGTGGTGCTGCCGCTGGCGCTGCCGGGGGTGTCGGCGGCGTCCATCTTCACCTTCGTGCTGTCGTGGAACGAGGTCCTGGGCGCGGCGGTGCTGACGCTCAACCGGCGTACGCTGCCGGGCCAGGTTCTGTCCACATTGCAGTACTCCCCGGAGGCTTACCGCTTCGCCGGCGGGTTCGCGCTCATCGTCCCCGCCATCATCTTCATCGCGCTGATGCGCAAGTACCTGCTCAACATGTGGGGGACGACGCTGCGATGAACATCCACAATCACACGCGAGGACGCACCGATGGCTGACATCTCGATCCGAAACCTGTCCAGGACCTACTCAGGACAGAAGGCCCCGGCCACCGACGACGTGAGTCTCGACGTGGCCGACGGCGAGTTCATGGTGTTCCTGGGCCCCAGCGGTTGCGGCAAGACCACCCTGCTGCGCATGATCGCGGGCCTGGAGTTGCCCGACGCCGGTTCGGTGGCCATCGGCGGCAAGGACGTCACCTACCTGGCTCCCCGCAACCGCAACCTGTCGATGGTGTTCCAGTCCTACGCGGTGTTCCCGCACCGTCGGGTCCGGGCCAACATCGGCTTCGGCCTGAAGATGCGTGGTGTGGCCGCCGACGAGATCGCCCGCCGGGTGGACCGGGCCGCGGACCTGTTGCAGCTGACCGATTACCTCGATCGCTACCCGGCTCAGCTTTCGGGCGGTCAGCGGCAACGCGTCGCGGTGGCGCGGGCCATCGTCGTCGACGCCGACGTACTGCTCATGGACGAACCGCTGTCCAACCTGGACGCGCTGCTGCGGCTGTCGTTCCGGGCCGAGCTGAAGAAGATCGTCGCGGAACTGGGCACCACCACCGTCTACGTCACCCACGACCAGGCCGAGGCGCTGTCGCTGGGCGACCGGGTCGCGGTGATGCGCTCCGGCCGGATCGTGCAGCAGGGCGGCCCCATCGACGTGTACGACTCTCCCGCCGACACCTTCGTGGGCGGATTCCTGGGCTCACCACCCATGAACTTCCTGGACGGCGAAGTCGCCGACGGCCCGAAACTGCGCGTCGGCGAGCAGAGCCTCGCGGTGCCCAGCGCCCTGGCGTCCTTCGCCGGGCAGCCGGTGAAGCTGGGCGTGCGGGCCGAGAACATCACGGTCTCGCAGTCCCGCGACGAATCCGCGGTGCCCGCCACGGTAGACGTCGTCGAACCGGTCGGCGCCTCGGTGCTGCTGACGGTCACCGTCGACGGCCAGGAACTCAAGGTCCAGGCACCGCCGACGTTCCGCATCGACCCCGGGGCCACGGCCTGGCTGACCTTCCCGGCCGACCGGCTGCGGTTCTACGATCCCGAATCCGCCATGGCACTGGAGACCGATCGATGACAGTACTCACGGGGGAAGCACTGGCCGATCGCGCCGCGGACGTGTTGCGCGGCAACGACCTCGGCGACATGACCGCGGCGGCGCCCCGGCTGTACCCGCACATGTGGAGCTGGGACTCGGCGCTCATCGCCGTCGGTCTGGCCCGGATCTCCGTCCCGCGGGCCATCACCGAGATGCGGACCCTGCTGCGAGCACAGTGGACCACCGGCATGATCCCGCACATCGTGTTCTCCGACGTGGACGGCTACTTCCCGGGCCCCGACCGCTGGCGGGCCCACCTGGCCCCCACCGCCCCGTCCGGCGTGCGCACGTCCGGCATCTGTCAACCACCCGTGCACGCGATCGCGTTGCGGCACATCCTCGACGCCGGACGCCGCTCGGGCGGCACCGACCAGGCCGAAGCCGAACGGTTCATATCGTCCACGTTCGACTCCTGGCTGAACTGGCACCGCTGGCTGGCCACCGCGCGCGACCCCGACGGCCTGGGCCTGGTCGAGATCCACCACGGCTGGGAATCCGGTATGGACAACTCCCCCCGCTGGGACGACGCCTACGCCCGCATCACCCCCGGCACCCTGGAAGCGTTCACCCGCTTGGACACCCGCCACGTCGCCGACGTCTCCGAACGCCCCAGCGACACCGAGTACGCCCGCTACCTGTGGCTCATCGAGCAGATGCGGCGCGCCGACTACGACGAAACGGCGATGCGCTCCAGCCTGGACTTCCGGGTCGCCGACGTGTTCACCTCCGCGATACTGGCGGTCGCCAGCGACGTCCTGGCCGACCTCGGCGACGAGTTCGACAGAACCGAGGCGGCCGCCGAACTGCGCGACATCGCCGCCCGGTTCCGCGCCGGAGTGGCCTCCACAATCGATAGCACCACCGGCCTGGCCCGCGACCTCGACCGCCACGACGACGAGTGGATCGACGCCGACTCGGTGGCGGGCTTCGCCCCCCTGCTGAGCGGCGGCGATGTCGACCTCATCGACCGGCAACGCGAGATCTTCTGGGGCCCACGCTGGTGCGGCCACCCCGACCTGGCCCACCGCCTACCCGCGTCGCTATCTCCGGCCGCGACCAACCTGCGCCCCAAGACCTACTGGCGCGGCCCGGTATGGCCGTTCCTGTCCTGGCTGTTCGGCTGGGGCCTGCGGCACCACGGCCACATCGGCGACGCCGAAGCGATCCGCGAGGCGGGCCTGGCGCAACTGACGGACGGCCACTTCGGCGAGTACTACGAACCGTTCACGGGCGAGGCGCTCGGCAGCCACCGCCAATCGTGGACAGCCGCGGTGGCACTGGACTGGCTGGCTTAGAACTCGGCTCTGCTGACAGCGGAAAGCCTGGGCTACGTCCCCTGCGCTGCCTAGGGTTGCGACATGGTTTCCAACGTCGTGGTGTTGTCCGATATTCATGGGGTTCTGCCCGCTTTGGAGGCGGTGCTGGCTGAGCCGGATGTGCGGTCGGCGGAGCGGATTGTGCTGACCGGGGACATCTTGTCGGGGCCGCAGCCGGTGGAGGTTTTCGACACGCTGTTGGGCCTGGGGGAGCGGGTGGTTTGGGTGCGGGGGAACGCCGATCGGGAGTTGGTGGAGATCAGGCGGGACGGGAAGGCGATTCCGGAGATTCCCGTGAGTGAGTGGGCCGCGGGGCAGTTGCGGGAGGAGCATGTGGGGTTGTTGGAGGGGATGGCGAGTACGGCGCGGTTGGGTATCGAGGGGTTGGGTGAGGTGTTGTTCTGTCACGCGACGCCCCGCGATGATGAGGAGGTGGTGTTGGTGGATTCGCGGCCCGCTCGGTGGGAAGAGGTGTTGGCGGGCTTGGATCCGGCCGTGACGACTGTGGTGTGTGGGCACACGCATATGCCGTTCTCGCGGCTCACCCATGGGGTGACGGTGGTCAACGCGGGGAGTATTGGGATGCCTTACGGGCGTAGGGGAGCGCCGTGGTTGCGCTTGGGGCCGGGGATTGAGATGCGGCACACCGAGTACGACTATGAGGTGGCGGTGGCCCGGATTGCCGCGGAGTCGACGTTCCCGGACGCCGCGGCCTGGGCGGACGAGTATGTGTACTCGCGTAACAGTGAGCGGGATGCGTTGGCCGCGTTCGGTCCTCGGGATGGTCGTTGAGGGATTCACTGATTTCCACGTGAAAGGATCTTGGTGAATCGCTTGTCTGGCAACCGAACGTGAGCGTATGATTCGTTCAGTAAGTACTGAACGTCTTTAACGCAGGGTGGGTCGCGATGCCGGAACTGTCGATCGCCGAACGTGAACTCGTCGGGCGCTTCGGGGTTTTCGTGGAGATGAGCGGCGGACAGCGCATCGCCGGAATGCTGGTCGGCTACCTGCTGATCTGCAAGCCGGAGCATCAGTCGATCACCGAGATGGCCGACGCCCTCGCGATCAGCAAGGCGTCGGTCAGCACCGTCATCCGCCAGCTTCAGCAGGGCCTGAAGGTGGAGCGGGTGCCGGTACCGGACTCACGTCAGCACTACTACCGGCTCGCCGGAGGTGGTGACTGGACCGAGATCCTGCGGACCCGGTGGAAGTTCCTGAACGCCGGACGCGACGTCGCGGCGGCCGGGCTTCGGCTCGTCGGTGACGATCCGGACCGGCGCGAACGCATGCAGGAATTCGCCGACTTCCTCGACTTCCTGGTCGAGGAGTTCAGTCCCGAACTCGTCTCCCGCTGGGAGACGTACCGCAACAAACGCACAGCAGAGCGCGAAGCGCCGCGATAGCGGCAACGGCGTTTCGTCCGGGCATTCAGCCGCATTTTGGAGTCGCCATGTCGACCGTTGAAGTCCCTCGTGGAGTACCGCTCGACCGTCCCAACCCCTTCGACCCCTCTCCCCAACTCACACGACTGCGCGAGACCCGGCCGATCAGCCGGATGATCTTCTTTCCCGACGAGCACGAGGGCTGGCTCATCACCGGGCACGAGCAGGTCAAGAAGGTGCTCGCCGACACCCGCTTCAGTTCTTCGTCCACCTTTCAGCGCTCACCTGTGGACAGTCCGTTCCTTCCCAAGCAGCTCAAGGAGTTCCCGGTCGAGCCGGGCATGTTCATCCGGATGGACCCGCCCGACCACACCCGGCTGCGGCGCAAGCTCACCGGCGTGTTCACCGTCAAACGCATGAAGGTCCTGGAGGCCCGGGTCGCCGAGATCGTGAACCAGCACCTGGACGAGCTGGCGGCTTCGCCGAAACCGGCCGACCTGGTGGAGAAGTTCGCGCTGCCGGTTCCGTCCATGGTGATCTGTGAGCTGCTGGGTGTGCCCTATGAGGAGCGGGCCGAGTTCCAGACCCGGTCCCACAAGATGCTGTCGTTCTCGACCCAGCCCGAGGAGCGGATGGCCAGCATCAAGGAGATCCAGGAGTACATCCTCGGGCTGGCGAAGCAGAAACGCGCCGAGCCCACCGACGACCTGCTCAGCGACCTGACCCAGGACGACGACCTGGAGCCCGCCGAGATGGGCGGCATCGGGTTCCTGCTGCTGGTCGCCGGGCACGAGACCACCGCCAACATGCTGGGGCTGGGCACCTTCGCGCTGCTGGAACACCCCGAGCAGTTGGAGATCCTGCGCGACGATCCCGAGCTGATGCCCAAAGCGGTCGAGGAACTGCTGCGGTACCTGTCGATCATCCACTTGGGCGCCAGGCGAATCGCCGCCGAGGACATCGAGTTCGAGGGGCACCTGATCAAGAAGGGCGACAGCGTCTCGATCTCGGTGGCCGGGGCCAACCGGGACCCGAACAAGTTCGACGACCCGGACACCCTGGACGTGCGCCGCACCGCCACCGGACACGTCAGCTTCGGACACGGGGTGCACCAGTGCCTCGGCCAGCAGTTGGCGCGCATCGAGATGCGGATAGGTTTCGAGGCGTTGCTGCGGCGTTTCCCCGGGCTTCGGCTCGCGGTCGATCCGTCCGAGGTTCCGCTGCGCACCGACATGGCGATCTATGGTGTCCACAAGCTACCGGTCACCTGGTAGGGAGGATTTCGTGAAGATCAAAGCCGACCGGGAGGTCTGCGTCGGAGCGGGCATGTGCGTGCTCACCGCCGCCGAGCTCTTCGATCAGGACGACGACGAGGGCCGGGTGCTGGTCCTGCAACCCGAACCGCACCCGGATCAGGTCGCGGCGGCCCGCGAGGCCGTCGAGCTGTGCCCCTCGGGAGCGCTGAGTCTCGAGGAAGGCTGAGCCTCGTCCTCCTTCCGCCCGGGTACAGTGCCCGGGCGGAAGGAGGCACCCATGTCACGGCCCGCCGTATCGGGCGACGTGATCGCCAACGCGATCGCGATCGCCGGTTTCGCGCTGGCCACCTGGCTGTGGGTGTTCCCGCCGCACTCGGGCTGGGCGCTCGTGGTGGGCGTCGTGGCCGCGGCGGTCTACTACCTGGGGAACTTCTCGCGGTCGCGCGGCGGCATGCGGCTGCTGTTGATGCTGGTTCCCCTGACCTATGTCGCCACCCTGATCACGGGCACCGGCATGACGGTGCTGGAAATCGTCGGCGAGACCGACGAGTGCGTGGTCGAATCGCGGCAGTCCTACTTCACCGGCAGTGGCGACGGCGTCGACGTGACCGTCGCGTGCCCGGGCGGCGAGACCTACCGCTTCAACGAGGCCCGCGCCCGCACCGTCGAGGGCGAGAAGGTGCTGGTCACCTACGACCCGTCCGGCAATGTCAAGGCCAATCTCACCGAGCTGCAACACGACGGCCTCGGCATTGGTTTCATGGTGTGGACGGTGGCGGACACGGCCCTGCTGGTCGGGTTGCCGGTGTGGATCGCCGCCCGCGACCGCGCGAGGCGTCGAGTCGACTGATTGTCGCGCTCCCCGGTTTGTGGTAGATATCCACCACTACTCACGACTGTCAAAGGACGGTAACTGTGGACACCGACGTAATTGTGGTGGGAGCCGGACTGGCGGGCCTGGTGGCCACCGCCGAGCTCGCCGAGGCGGGCAAGAAGGTCATCCTCGTCGATCAGGAGCCCGAACAGTCGCTGGGTGGGCAGGCGTTCTGGTCCTTCGGCGGGCTGTTCCTCGTCGACTCGCCCGAGCAGCGGCTCATGGGCGTGCGCGACTCGAAGGAGCTGGCCTGGCAGGACTGGCTGGGCAGCGCGGGCTTCGACCGGGACGAGGACGCGATGCCGCGCGCCTGGGCGGAAGCCTATGTGGACTTCGCCTCCGGGGAGAAGCGGTCCTGGCTCAAGGAACGCGGCGTGAAGTTCTTCCCGGTCGTCGGCTGGGCCGAGCGGGGCGGTTATCTGGCCGACGGGCACGGCAACTCGGTGCCGCGGTTCCACATCACCTGGGGCACCGGCCCGGCCATTGTGGAGGCTTTCGAGAAGCGGGTGCGGGCCGCCGTCGACAGCGGCCTGGTGACGCTCGCGTTCCGGCACCGGGTGGACGACCTGACCGTCACCGACGGCCGGGTCACCGGCGTGTCCGGCAGTGTCCTTCAACCCAGTGACGCGAAACGCGGCGAGTCGTCCAGCCGTGAGGTCACCGGCGATTTCGCGTTCACCGCGCAGGCGGTCGTGGTCACCAGCGGCGGCATCGGCGGCAACTTCGACCTGGTGCGGCAGAACTGGCCGCAGCGGATGGGCACCGCGCCCAAGCACCTGATCTCCGGGGTTCCCGAGCATGTGGACGGACGCATGCTGGGCATCACCGAGTCGGCGGGCGGCGAGATCATCAACCGGGACCGGATGTGGCACTACACCGAGGGAATCCAGAACTGGGACCCGATCTGGCCCCACCACGGCATCCGGGTCCTGCCGGGCCCGTCCTCGCTGTGGCTGGACGCGACCGGGCGCAGGCTCCCGGCCCCGCTGTTCCCCGGCTTCGACACCCTGGGAACCCTGGAACACATCATGTCCACAGGGTACGAATACACCTGGTTCATCCTGACGCAGAAGATCATCGAGAAGGAATTCGCACTGTCCGGTTCCGAGCAGAATCCGGACCTGACCGGCAAGAGCATCAAGAAGGTCCTCAAACGGGCCCTGCCCGGCGCCACCCCGCCGGTGGAGGCGTTCAAGAAGCACGGCGCCGACTTCGTCGTGGCCAACACGATCGAGGAACTGGTCGCGGGCATGAACGGCCTCACCGAGGAGCGGCTGCTCGACGTGGAACGGGTGTGGGACACGGTGCGGCAGCGCGACCGCGAGATCCGCAACAAGTTCACCAAGGACCTGCAGGTGCTGGCGGTGCGGGCGACCCGCGCCTACCGGGGCGACAAGCTGATCCGGGTGGCCACGCCGCACCGGCTGCTCGATCCCAAGGCGGGGCCGCTGATCGCGGTGCGGCTGAACATCCTGACCCGCAAGACCCTCGGCGGGCTGCACACCGACCTGTCCGGCCGGGTGCTGCGTCCGGGCGGCGAGCCGCTGCCGGGGCTGTACGCGGCCGGAGAGGTCGCCGGGTTCGGTGGCGGCGGCATGCACGGTTATCGATCGCTGGAGGGGACGTTCCTGGGCGGTTGCATCTTCTCCGGACGGCAGGCGGGTCGGGCGGTGGCCGAGGCCCTGTGAGCCCGGGGCCCTACGGGGTCGCAGGGTCGGCGGGCCGCAGCGCCCGGTACCGCACGGCGATGAGGACGATCGTCGCGAACATGAGTACCGCTGTGCCGGTCCGGAAGTAGTGCAGCAGCTCCCATCGGTCCAGAATGGAGGCGACGTCGGCCGGGGGTGAGGTCTTGACCCACTGCCGGATCTGCTGGTTGATCGGCACGTTGCCGAACCGGGTGATGACGAAGGTCGCCACACCCAGCACCGTGGCGGCGCCCGCCAGCAGCCTCGGGGTGCCGCGCGCGATCACGGTCAGCGTCAACGCCGACAGCACCGCCAGACCCATGGTTATCTGCATGACGTAGGCGTTCACGTTCATGAGCGCGACGTGGTAGGTGAAGCGGACGTCCAGCGGCACCGCCTTGAACGCCTGGGCCACGTTGAGCGCCCCGTAGGTGAACATGCCCGCCAGCAGGCCGGTGACGAAGACCGCTGTCGCCTTGATGATCCGGGTTCGCATGACTCTCCCTTATTTACTGAGTTACGACTCAGTAAATATACACGCGTGATCGGATACCACCATCGGGTATCGGAGCTAGGGCTTGACCAGGCTCGGCAACAGTGCGTCCACAATGGGTTCCACGCCGCCCGGCGGTACCCCCTCGGGGCCGGACAACCGGATCAGCGCCGCCCGCTGAAACGCCACGCCCGTCAGCAGTTGCGCGATCGCGAGGCTGTCCAGGTCCCTGCGGACCCGGCCCGCCGCGCGCTCGGCGTCCAGGTACTCCGCCAGTGCCGTGACGCCCCGACGGGGCCCGATCTCCTCGGAGGCACCGCGATCGGAGAACCGGCCGCGCAGCTCACCGTCGGACTGCACCGCCGCCAGGATCGGCGTGATGCGCAGGTAGAACGCCTCCAGGCTTTCCAGCAGCGCCACCAGGTCGGCGCGCAGTTCGCCGCTGCCGCCGCCCGCGCGGATCTCGGCCAGCGTCTGGCGGAACCCGGGCCGGTGCGTGTCGACGACGGCCTTGAGCAGTCCCAGCCGGTCGTTGAAGTGGTAGAAGATGCTCGACTCGGCCACCGACGCGCGCTTGGCGATCTCCTTGGTCGACAGCCGGGCGACACCGGACTCGGCCAGGATCTCCTCGGTGGCGGCCAGCACCGCTTCGCGCACTCCGGTCGCGGGACGGCCGCGACGACGGCTGTTGTCGGTCATCGGGTAATCGTGCCCGTCGCATCGCGGGTCGTCGGCGGCGAGGGGGCGCCGCTCCGTCCGGGCTCAGGGCCGACCACGTCACCATTATTGGAATGAGCGTTCTTGTTATGGTAGCGTCGGCGGCATGGCACGCACCAAGGAGTTCGACCCCGACACGGCGCTGCGCTCCGCCATGGAGCTGTTCCTGCGGCATGGCTACGAGGCCACGTCGGTGGCCGATCTGGTGGAGACCCTCGGTGTCAGCCGGGCCAGCCTGTACGCGACCTTCGGACACAAGGACGAGCTGTACCGCAAGGCACTGGACCTGTACAACCGCAGCCAGCCGATCGACTTCGCCGAGATCCTGTCGCGGCCCGGGCCGGTGTTGCCGTCGGTGCGGGAGGTCGTGGAGGAGTTCGCGGCCCAGGCCAAGCTGCCCGACGGCAGCGGGGCCTGCCTGATCGTCAACGCGGCCGTCGAGCGGATGTCCGCCGACGACGCGGTGGCCCGGCAGGTCGAATCGTCCTGGGACTTCCTGGAGACGACGCTGTTCATGGCGTTGTGCCGGGCCAAGGCCCAGGGCGAGTTGTCGCCCGACGCCGACCCACGGGCCCAGGCCCGGTTCGTGCTGGTGATGTTGCAGGGCATACGGGTGCTGTCCGGTTCCGCGGTCAGTGCCGAACGGATCGACGACGCCGCGCGGCAGACCCTGGCCGCGTTGTCGTAACCCAAGGACGAGGAGACCGTTGTGGTCTTTTCGTGCCCAAATAATAGAACGATTGATCTTGAAAGGTTGAGAAGAATGAGCACACGTTTCGCGGGCAAGACCGTCCTGATCACCGGCGGCGGTTCCGGCATCGGCCGCGAGGCCGCGCGCGCCTTCGCCGCCGAGGGCGCCACCGTCGTGGTCGCCGGACGGCGCGAGGCGCCGCTGAAGGAGACCGTCGAACTCGTCACCGCCGAGGGCGGCACCGCCAGCTTCGTCACCGGCGACGTCACCAACGAGGAGGACGTGCGCCGGATCGTCGCCACCGTCGCCGAACGGCACTCCCGGCTCGACGTGGCGGTCAACAACGCCGGGGTGTTCGCCGCCGGACCACTCGCCGAGTTCGAGCTCGACCAGTGGCAGCGACTCGTCGACATCAACGTCACCGGGGTGCTGCTGTCCATGAAACACGAACTGCGGCAACTGAAGCAGCAGGACGGCGGCGGCGCGATCATCAACGTCGGCTCGACCGTCGGCGCCCACAAGTCCGTGCCCGGCCTGGCCGCCTACGGTGCCAGCAAGGCCGCGGTCTCGGCACTGAGCCGGGCCGCCGCCGCGGAGAACATCCGCGACGGGATCCGCATCAACATCGTCAGCCCCGGCTCCTCCGACACCCCGATGTCGATGCGGGGCGGCGAAACCGAGCAGCAGCGGGCCGAACGGCTGCACGAGACCGTCCCCTTGGGACGGGTCGGTCAGCTCGACGAGGTGGTCTCGGCGGTGCTGTGGCTGGCCTCGGAGGGTTCCGGCTTCGCCGTCGGGCACGACCTGGTCGTCGACGGCGGCGTGAGCCTGTAGCCGAACGCCTCAGTTCAGGTAGATGTTGCCGAGGGCGCAGGACACCACCAGGGTGCTGAAACAGATGACCGCGCCCAGCCGGGGATTGCGGACCAGTTTGCCGTTCGGGCCCAGGGTGCCCTCGCCCAACACCGGGCGGGAGACCACGCCGATGGTCAGCCAGCCCGCCGCCCAGGCGGGCAACGGCAGCGCGACGCAGGTCAGCACCTCGACGATCATGTCGCCGAGGCTCTCGGTGCCCGCCGCCGAGGCCAGCACGCCGACCTGGGCGAACAGCGACAGCAGCGCGTAGAGGCCGTAGATGAGGCCGTTGCGGTCGTCGGCCCGCCAGCGCGGCAGGAACTTGGGCCGGTGGGCCAGGTAGTGGGCGTCGGCGTAACCGGTGTCGGCGGAGTCGACGTCGGTGACGGCGATCGTGAGCTCGGCCTGCGGGTCGGCCGGCGGCGGGGTGGGGGTCGGCTGGGTCGGCACGGCGGGAAGACCACAGTCGACCGCCAGCCGGTTCAGCTGGTCCCGCTGGTCGCTGAGCCGCTGCCACAGTCGTTCGACGGTGGTGTCGATCCCGGTGCGCTGGTCGCGCTGGACGGCCGAGGCCTGGTCCTGGGCGGCCCGGACGTTGTCGAGGTCGCGCAGCGCGGTCAGGTACTCGTCGTATCCGCTGCCCGGTCGCGTCATTCCGTCTCCCGCAACGTGTACGGCACCATCAGGTCGTGTCGGTTGGCGTGCCGGTCGATGAGCAGACCCCGGCCGGGACGCGGATTCCAGTCCATGACCGACTGTCCGAAGTGCCCCATCAGCTCGTTGCCGGGGACGTTGAGCACCACCGAGCAGGACACGTCCTCGCGACCCGCGCTGCCGCCGATGTCGTCGGTGAAGCGGCGCAGGCCCCGCCACCAGCCCAGCAGGTGGACCCCGCTGGCCGGTCCGGTCCGCAACAGCGTGGTGAGGGCCTTCTTGCCGTCCATGGTCAGGTTGGCCGCGTCCAGGCCGAAGCCGATGAGGAACGCGGGCTGGGCGGCCTCGGTCAGTTCCGCCATCACCGTGGCCAGGTCGTCGGCGGCGACCAGTTCGGCTTGCTCGCCCAGCGCTGTGGCGGTGGCCTGGGCGAGGCCGGGTTCGGCCAGCGCGGCGACGACGTAGCGGGCCTGCGGCCGTTGCTTCGCCAGCGAGATCGCCGCGGCGTTGAGCAGGTGGGCGCCGGTGGGATCCGCGCCGAGGATGGACAGGTGCCGTCCCGGCGTGTTGTCCAAAGTGATCTCGGCGGTGTCCAGGGCGGCGTTGACGCGACGGCCCAACAGCACCCGGGGGCGCGGGGTCTCGGTCAGTTCCGCCAGCCGCGGGTCCTCGTCGAGGTGCGCGGCCGCGTAGCCGTAGAACACCGTCGGCGGCTGCGCGTCGCGGCGGGCCGACCACATGTCGTGCCGCAGCTGGTACAGCAGCTCGGATTCGGCGTGTGCGTTGGGAAAGCGCACCTTGCGGTCCCGTCCGGCGATGCCGCCGTCGGCGTTGATGACGACCTCGCCGGTGCGCAGTCCCTGCGCGGCCGGGTTGAGGTGGTCCAGCACCGAGGTCGCGCCGGGCAGCGCCACCCGCAGCGGGAACTGCCCGAAGATCGAGTCCTTCTTGGTGTACAGCGCCTCGATGCCGGAGGTGGTCTGGCTGGCGAGGATCATGTGGACACCGTAGGAACGTCCCTTGCGGGCCAGGTTCTCCAGCAGCCCGACGGCTTCCCGGGCGAGCTTGTCGTTGCCCGCGAACAGAACCTGGAACTCGTCGACGACGCACAGGATCCGGGGCAGTGACTCGGCACCGCGGAGCTGCGAGTACCGGGCGACACCGTGCCGCTTCATGACCACCGACCGGCGGGTCATCTCGGCGTCGAGTTCCCGCAGGATCGCCACCCCGTACTCGCGATCCGACTCCACCCCCACGGCGCGGGCGTGCGGGATGAACGTCGAGTCGGCCGACTGCGGCGTGAACTCGGTGAAGGACACGCCCTCCTTGAAGTCCAGCAGGTACAGGGCCAGGTCCTCGGGCGAGTACCGGGCGGCCAGGCCGTAGAGGATGTCCAAAAGGAACACCGTCTTGCCGCCGCCGGTGCGGCCGCCGACCAGCCAGTGCGGGGTCTCGTCGTCGAAGGACAGCCGCAGTACGCCCTGCGAGTCCCGTCCGGCGAGAGTGGACAGTCCGTCGCTGGGATCCTCGCTCCACAACCGATCCGGGGCCAGGTCCGCGAACCGCAGTTCGGCGGCGGCCTTGGCGCGGTCGGCGACCCGGGTGGCCTCGGCGCGGACGTAGTCGTCGGTCAGCGGCCGGTCGAAGGCCACCGGCGCGTTCAGACCGGCCGCCCCGATCGGGGCGTCGGGCGGGTTGCCGACCCGCATGTCGTCGGCGACCTGGATCGTCACCGCCGTGGGCAACTGCTCGAAACCCCCGGCCAGCAGGTGAACCCCGCCCGCGACGCCCGAGCGCGCCAGCGCGTCGACGCGTCCTCGCAGGTCCTCGTTGAGCTCGGGTGTCGACGCCAGCGCGAGCACCAGCTTCGTCGAGCGTTCACCCCGAAGGACGGACTTGACGTGGTCCTCGCACGCGGCCAGCGCCCGTTCCAGCCCGGCCGCGTCGGTGGTGACCCGCATCAGCCGGGCGTCGGCCAGCGGCTGCAACGCCGCCAGGCTCGCCCCGACCGTCGCGGCGTCCACCGCCTCGATCTCCAGCTGGCCCGGCTGCGCGGAAGCCATGGCCCGCAACAGGATCGCTCGCATCAGCGCGGCCACCCGGGGCTCGCGCGAGTCGTGTGAGAACGCCAGGTGCCCGGTCCCGATGAACGGCACCAGCACCGGGAAACTCGACGCGTGCAACCGTGCCTGCCCGATGTGGACAAGGCCCGGGTCGTCTCGCAGTGCGGCCGCTGCGGCCGACAACCGTTGCGCCAGCGCGGTTTCGGCGGCGACACTGGCGGCGTCCGGTCCGCTGGGCGGGGCGGCGTCCAGGGCGGCGCGAACCGCGTTGAGCCGCCCCACGGCACTCAGATGCCGAGCGACGGTGTTGTCGAAGGTGGCGCGCAGTCCGGCCATCCGCGCTTCTCAGCCTCTCGTTGGGTGACGAGCATTCGTGGATAGACGATACTGGACCCCGGCGCTACCGGCGTCAGACGTAACGCTCCAGCATCGACACCTCGGCCAGCCGGGACAGTCCCTCGCGGACGCTGCGGGCCCGGGCGGCGCCGACGCCGTCGACGGCCTGCAGGTCGTCGACCGTGGCGCCCAGCAGGCGTTGCAGCGACGCGAAGTGGCCGACGATGCGTTCCACCACCGGACCAGGCAGTCGCGGGACGCGGCCCAAAAGCCGGAAGCCGCGCGGGCTGATCGGGGCGTCCAGCATCTCGGAGCCGCCGTTGTGACCCAGTGCCCGGCTCACCGCCGACAGGTCGAGCAGTTCGCCCGCCGTGAGTCCGTCCAGTTCGGCCATCGCCTTGACCGGCGCCGAGCGTTCCAGGTCCTCGGGCAGGTAGTCGCGGACGATGAGGGTGCGGTCGGAGTCGACGCCCGCCATCAGCTCGTCCAGTTGCAGCGCCAGCAGCCGGCCGTCGGTTCCCAGTTCGATGACGTAGCCCTCGACCTCGTCGGCGATGCGGCGCACCATCTCCATGCGCTGCACCACGACCATGGCCTCGCGGACGGTGACCAGGTCCTCGATCTCCAGCGCGGACAGGGTTCCGGCGACCTCGTCGAGGCGGGACTTGTAGCGCTCCAGGGTCGCCAGGGCCTGGTTGGCGCGCGACAGGATCGCGGCGGAGTCGTCCAGGACGTGGCGCTGGCCGTTGACGTAGAGCCCGATGATGTGCATGGACTGGCTGACCGAGATGACGGGGAAACCGGTCTGCTTGGCGACCCGCTCGGCGGTGCGGTGCCGGGTGCCGGACTCCTCGCTGCGGATCGTCGAGTCGGGCATGAGGTGCACCGCGGCCCGCACGATCTTGGTGCCGTCGCTGGTCAGCACCACCGCGCCGTCCATCTTGCAGAGCTCGCGCAGCCGGGTGGCGGCGAACTCCACGTCGAGGTGGAAACCGCCGGTGCACAGCGCGGCGACGGTCTCGTCGAAGCCCAGCACGATCAGGGCGCCGGTGTTGCCGCGCAGAATGCGTTCCAGGCCGTCGCGAAGCGCCGTACCG
The DNA here is from genome assembly GCF_000024545.1 of Stackebrandtia nassauensis DSM 44728. Classification (GTDB taxonomy): domain Bacteria; phylum Actinomycetota; class Actinomycetes; order Mycobacteriales; family Micromonosporaceae; genus Stackebrandtia; species Stackebrandtia nassauensis. Next base: position 158,615 of record NC_013947.1, on the reverse strand, counting down.
GGCGCCATGAGCGCCAGGGTCGCACGCATCGGCTCATCGCGTTCGGGCAAGACCACGTCCGCCGCTCCCTCCACAATATTGAGCGCACCGTGCGCGAGCGGTAGCAGAGTGCTGCGTACGGCGTATGTGCGAGCCAAGTCTACGGACCGGTTCGCGGTCACCGCTTTGGGTTCACCCCTCGGCATGACGCATGATGGATCACACGAGAAAGGGTCACCGGTATGCCGCGCAATGCCTCAGCGGGCTGGACGGTCATGCGCCAGCGCCCACCCAGGCGTGCGCTGACCCGGCTGAGCGGTTTCGTGCTCATGGGCGCGCTGGCCACCTGCATCACCTGGCTGATCTTCATCACCGAGCCCGCGCAGCTGTCCTCGGGCGCCAGCAACCCCGCCGCCAAGATGCCGACGTTCATGGCCATCGCCGTGGTCGTCAGCGTGCTGCTGGCCGCAGCCCCGGCGCTGCGCCCGCCCCGGCTGGCCGCCAACCACTACGGGCTCGCGGTGCGGCCGGGCGCGTTTCGCACCGTGCTGCTGCCGTGGGTGCACGTCGAGGAGGTCACCGCGGTGGCGGTGCCGGGACGTCGCCACCCCGACGCGTACATCCTGGTCGCCTGCGACGACTACCTCGGCCGGACCACGGGCGACCGGCCCCGGTTCCTGGACCAGGCGGTGCTGCGGGAGGCCAACCGGGCCGCCGACGGCCGGGTCGGTGACTTCGACCTGGCGGTGCGGCTCGCGGACTTCACCGACACGCCCGAGGCGATCCTGGAGCGGATCGCGTCCTACGCGCCCGACCACGTCGACGTCAACAACCAGCTCGACGACCCGATCGAGGACCGGGACGCGAAGAAGAAACCCGCCGAATAACCCGGGGCGCCGGATCAGGCCGCTGTCGCCGGTTTTCGCGCCAGGATGTGGCCGTGCCGGACCGCCTGGCCTTCCTCGGGTTCGGTGACGACGGTGGTGCGGACGTCGAAACCGCTGTCCCGCAACAGCTCGGCGACCTCACCGGGTTGCTGCCGGTACCAGGCCAGGTCGATGGGCTTGCCGAACGCCTCGTCGTGGTGCCGTCGCTCGTCCCCGATCTGGAAACCGAGCATGAGCTGCCCGCCCGGGGTCAGCACCCGGTGGAACTCGGCGAAGGCGCGCGGCCGTTCGGTCCACGGCAGGTGGATGATCGAGTAGAACGCCAACACGCCGCCCAGCCCGCCGTCGGGCAGGTCCAGGTCCAGCATCGATCCGACCTCGAACCGGGGCTTGGGGTAGCGGCGTCGGGCCACCTCGATCATGCGCGGCGACAGGTCGATGCCCACGGCGTCCAGCCCGAGCCCGCACAGCAGGTCGGTGACATGGCCGGGCCCGCAGCCGACGTCGGCGACGGTGGTGTTCTGGTTGGCGCGCATCAGTTCCGCGAACGCGCCGAACAGGGCGCGGTCGAGGGGCATGTCGGCGAGTTTTCCGGGGACGGCCTCGGCGTAGGGCTCGGCGGTGGCGTCGTAGGCGGCGCGGGCGGCGGCGATGAAGGGGGCTTCGGACATGACCCCGAAGGCTAAGCCACGTGGTCGTCTCGGCCGCCGTCAGTGCGCGTGGCCGCCGCCGGGTCGACCGCCAGCTCGACGGTGACGGTCAGGCCGCCGTCCGGGTTCGCCGCGATCGACAGGTCGCCGTCGTGGGCGGTGACGACGGCCCGGACGATGGACAGACCCAGCCCGACGCCGCCGGTGGCACGGATGCGGCCGCCACCGCCCCGCACGAACGGTTCCAGCAGCCCCGGGGCCGACTCGGGCGCGACGTGGGGACCGGAGTTGGCGACCCGCAGGAACGCCCTGCCGTCAGCGGTCCCGGTGCGCAGCGCGATGTGGCCGTCCGGGTGGTTGTACCGGACGGCGTTGTCGATCAGGTTGCCCGTCAACCGTTCCAGCAGCAGCGGGTCGCCCAGTGCCGGTGCGGGGAACAGTTCGCGTCGCACGTCGATGCGGTGCTCGGCGATCGCCGGGGCCTTCGCCTCGAGCAGTTCGGCGACGAGTCCGTCCAGTGCGACCGGGCTTTGCTCGGCCGGAGCGGCGTGGCTACCGGCCAGCAGCAGCAAGCCGTCGAGGGTGCGGCGGCTGCGTTCGACGGTGGTGTCGAGGTCGGCGATCATGGCCAGCAGTTCGTCGCGGTCGGGTTCGCCGTCCAGGGTCACGTCGATGGCGGTGCGCATGGTCGTCAGCGGGGTGCGCAGTTCGTGGGCGGCGTTGGCGGTGAACAGCCGCTGGCTCGCCAGCGCCCGGTCCCGTTCGGCGACGCCGCGCTGGATGCGGTCCAGCATGCCGTTGACGGTGTCCGCCAGTTCGGCGAGTTCGTCGGCGGGCCCCCGCACCGGCACCCGCTCAGCGAGGTTCTCCGCCGACAGCCGCCGCGACGCCGCCGAGATCTGCCGGATCGGCCGCAGCACCCGGCCCGCCACGAACCAGCCCAGCACCGCCGCCAGTACCGACACCACGACCAGCGCCACCGTCGCCTTGACCAGCAGATCCGACAGTATGGTCATCCGGTCACGTTCGATGAGCTCATCGAACCGTTCGGGGAACGGGAGACCGGCCGGGGAATCAGGGTCCACATCGGTGTGAACGAACGATCGGCGCCGCAGACTGCTTCGCATCAGGACGTAGGTCAGCGCCGTCATGACGGCACCGGCGCCCAGCACCATCGCCATGTACAGCAGTGTCAACCGACCACGCGCGGTGAAACGGGGCCACCTCACGGCACGACCCGGTAACCGGCGCCGGTGACGGTCTGGATCAGCGGCGGCTCGCCCAGCTTGCGGCGCAAGGTGCCGACCGTGATGCGGGGCGCGTTGGAGAACGGGTCGGCGTGTTCGTCCCACACCTTGTCGAGCAGGGTCTCCGCGCTGACCACGTCGCCGCCCGCCGCCAACAGCTGCTCCAAGACCCCGAACTCCTTGGGGGTCAGGTGAATCGGACGTCCGGCGCGTTCGACGGTACGGCGGGCCGGATCACACACGACGTCGGCGGCGCGCAGCAACGGCGGCCGGGCCGGGGCACTACGCCGCGCCAGCGCCCGCACCCGGGCGATCAGTTCGGAGAACGCGAACGGTTTGCCCAGATAGTCGTCGGCGCCCAGGGACAGCCCGTCGACCCGGTCCTCGACGGTGCCCGAGGCGGTCAGCATGAGCACCCTGGCCGTGCCCTGGGCCGCGAGCCGCTGGCACACCGTGTCCCCGTGCACCACCGGCAGGTCCCGGTCCAGCACCACCACGTCGTACGGGGTGAAGTCGCATTTGTCCAACGCCGTTTGTCCATCATGGGCCACGTCGACGGCGAGTCCGTGTTTGCGAAGCCCGACCGCGATGTATCCGGCCAGCGGCTCCTCGTCCTCAACCAGCAGCACCCGCATCGGCCCAGTATCACCGAGGACACCGATGGTTTTCATATGGTCCGACGATCGGTTTCCGATCGGCCGCCACCAGTACAAGTGATCACGTCACATCCCCAACAGAAGGGTGACTTGATATGGCATCTCGTCGAACGGTGCTGGGACTGGCGGGCGCGGCGACCGTCGCCGCCGGGATAACGGTGGCGTCGAGCGGAATCGCCGAGGCCGACAGCAAGGTTCCCGACGGCCTCAAACCCGGCGGCGAACTGGACCGGTACGTCAAGAAGCTGGCGGCCGAGGGCAAGTTCTCGGGTGCTTTCCTGCTGACCCACAAACGACGCAAGGTGCTTTCCCGCGCCTACGGCATGGCCGACGCCAAGGCCGGGGTCCGCAACGAGACCGACACCCGGTTCAAACTCGCCTCGGTGACCAAGATGTTCACGGCCGTGGCCATCAACAAACTGGTCCAGGACGACAAGGTCAGATACGCCGAACCCATCGGGAAGTACATCGACGGCTTCTCCGACGAGGTCGCGGAGAAGGTGACCATCCATCACCTGCTGCTGCACACCTCCGGGCTGGGTGACTTCCACGACCTGCCCGGTTACGAGGAAGCCTCCCGGAAGTGGGACACCCCCGACGAGGTCATGAACGGCACGCTGGACTTCATCCGCGAGGACAAGCTCAGGTTCCCGCCCGGAGCCGGATGGCAGTACAGCAACGCCGCCTACTGCGTCCTGGGCGGCATCATCGCGGCCGTGTCCAAGCAGAGCTACTTCGACTACGTGCGAGACAACGTCTTCGAACCAGCCAGGATGCGGGCCAGCGACTTCTACACCAGACCGCAGTGGCAGAAGGATCCAAAGCTCGCACACCCGTACTTCAAGGACGACGAGACCGGCGAATGGGTCGACCGGGTCGACGAGCAGGCCTACATCGGACTGCCCGCGGGCAATTCCTTCGCCACCGTCGGCGACATGAACCGGTTCGCCAACGCCCTGCTGGACGCCGAGCTGCTGTCCCGGCAGTTCACCCACATCATGTTGACCCCGAAGCTGCCGGTGGGCGGTGGTGGCAAGGAGCCGCCACCGGACCCCGACAAGCCCCGCATGACCGGCTTCCTGGGTTACGGCACCTTCTCAAGCCTGATCGGCGACCAGCGGGTCCACGGCTTCTCCGGCGGCAGCCAAGCCGGGCCGTCCACGAGCATCGACATCTACCCCGACTCCGACTGGGTCACGGTCATCCTCACCAACCGCGATCCCAGCACGGTCCCCGAGGTCAACAAGATCATCACGAAGCACATCCTCGGCGCGAAATAGGACCTCGCCCCGCGGCGGCCCGCGAGGTCTAGGCCCGGGCCGCCCAGCGCTGGGCGGCGATGCGGGTGGCCTCGGCGATCGTGCTCACCTCGGTGACCGTCATGTTCTTCGGCGCACCCTCGGCGCAGCCGGGTGGGACCAGGGCGTGGCGGAAACCGAGGCGGGCGGCCTCGGCGAGGCGACGCGGCACGCCGGTGACGCGACGGATCGCGCCGGTCAGTCCGGCTTCGCCGATCGCGACGATGTCGGCCGAGACCGGCGCACCCGACACCGACGAGGCCACCGCCAGGATGATCGCCATGTCGGCGGCCGGTTCCATGACCTTCATGCCGCCGACGGTGGCCGCGTAGACCTCGCGGTCGAGGCACTTGACGTGGCCGCGCTGGTGCAGCACCGCCAGCGCCATGTTGAGCCGGGCGTAGTCCAGACCGGACACGGTGCGGCGCGGGATGGTGCCGTCCTTGGCGCTGCCGCCGACCAGGGCCTGGACCTCCACCAGCATCGCCCGGCGGCCCTCCATCGTGACGGTGACGCAGGTGCCCGGTACCGGCTCGTCCGGGGACTCGGCCAGGAACAGCCCGGCCGGGTCGGTCAGGCCGACGATGCCGTCCTCGGTCATGTCGAAGCAGCCGACCTCGTCGGCCGGCCCGAAGCGGTTCTTGACGCCGCGCAGCAGCCGCAGTGTGGAGTGCCGGTCGCCTTCGAAGTGGACGACCGTGTCGACGAGGTGCTCCAGTACCCGGGGCCCGGCGATGTTGCCGTCCTTGGTGACGTGTCCTACCAGGATGGTGGTGATGCCGCGTTCCTTGGCCACCGAGATCAGGCCCGCCGCCACCGCCCGCACCTGGGTGACGCCGCCGGGGACGCCGTCCACGTCGCTGGTGGTGACCGTCTGCACCGAGTCCAGGATGAGCAGGCCCGGCTTGACGTCGTCGATGTGGCCCAGCACCGAGGCCAGGTCGGTTTCGGCCGCCAGCATCAGATCCGGGTGCAGCGCGCCGATGCGGTCGGCCCGCAGCCGGACCTGGGCCGCCGATTCCTCACCGGTGGCGACCAGGGTGCGGCCGTGTCCGGCCGCCGCGTACCGGTGCGCCACGTCGAGCAGCAAAGTGGACTTTCCGACGCCGGGTTCGCCCGCGATCAGCACCACGCCGCCGGGAACCAGGCCGCCGCCCAGCACCCGGTCGAACTCGTCGACGCCCGTGGATTTGGCCTGGGCCTGTTTCGCGCTGACCTGCGCGATCGACTGCGCCGGAATCGCCGGACGGGCGGTGGCGGCGCGTCGGGGCGCGGCGGCGGGACCGGACATGGCGACCGCGGCCTCCATGGTGCCCCATTCACCGCAGTCGGGACACTTGCCGACCCATTTGGGCACCGAGTGCCCACAACCGGAACACGCGTAGACGGTCTTGGGCGATTTGGCCATGTGGCGAACCTACGCGCCGGGTGTGACTATCAGTGGCCTTCTTCGCCGCCGTGTTCGGAGGGTTCTTCGCGTTCGGCGGCCTCGGCGGGCGGCGCGACCGGGATGTCCATCTCGACCTCACCGGCCTCGGCGAAGACGAAGGTGATGGTGACGACGTCACCGGCGTTGAGTTCCTGCTTCAGGCCGGTCAGTTCCAGGTACTGGTCGCCGTCGGGGGCCAGCAGCAGTTTGCCGTTCACCGGCAGCTTCAGGTCGACCTTCGAGCTGGCGGTCTCGCTGGGCGATTCGCTGCCGGACGGGGACTCGTCGCCCGAGGGCGATGCGCTGGAGTCACCCGACGGGGACTCGTCGCCGGAGGGGGATTCGTCGCCGGACGGGGATTCGTCGCCGGACGGCGAGGTGTCTCCGGACGGGGATTCGCTGTCCGAGGGCGACTCGCTCGCGTCACCGGAGCTCTCACCGGCGACCGTCACGCCCGCCGCCTCGGAGTCGGGGAACTCCACCTTGGTGAGGGTGTCGGACTTCTTGCCGGAGTTGAAGATCCGGATCGACAGCGGCGCCGCCTCGCCGGCGGCGTAGCCGTCCTCGGCGAACTCGATGTAGGCGTCGCGCAGCGCGATCTTGATGCCCTCGCTCGGCTTCGAGATGGTGGCGCTGGTGCCAGGCACGGCCGCGACCATGTCCTGCGTCTGGGTGACCTGTCCGGCCCCGCAGCCGGTCAGCGCGAAGGCCGAGGCCGCCGCTAGGGCGACACCGAGCGCCGCGCGGGTCAGCGGCTTCGACGGAATGGCGTGTGGCACCTGATTCGTCCTTCCTTCACACCGAACATGCGCTCCACAGACTAAACTCCGCATCGGACGTGACATGCGCGACCCGCCACCGAAGCGCGCTTCGCCGAAATACCGCTCAGGTCGCCACCGCCGCCAGCAGTGCCACGACGTCCACAATCGCCGCCGCCATGACCACGCGGAACACCGTCCGGCCCGGTCGCGAAACCAGCACCACGATCGCGAATACCGCCGACAGCGCCATGACCGCGATCCCGGCGACGTTGACGATATGGAGTCCGGCGATCACACCCGAGGCCGCCAGCAGCGTCGCCGCGACCAGTTGACTGCCGCGGGCGCCCAGCCGGTGCGGCAGTCCCCGTACCCCGGTCCGGGCGTCGTCGTCCAGATCGGGCAGCACGTTGGCGAAGTGCGCCGCCGCGCCCAACAGCGCTCCGGCGGCGATCATCCCGGGCCGGGGATCGGCGTCGGCGTAGCCGACCAGCAGCCCGAACGACACCGCGAACGGCAGCACCGACAGCGGCGTGCGCTTCAGCGGATGGTTGTACGACCAGGCGCTGGCCACCGCGAGGATGTGCAGCGACCCCTGCCAGCCGACGTACAGCGACGCGGCGGCGGAGCCGACCACCGCCGCGCCCGCCAGCCAGAACAGCAGCCGCCGGGAGACCTCACCGGCGGCGACGGGTTTGTCGGGCCGTCCGGTCTCGGTGTCGCGGGCCGCGTCGAGGGCGTCGTTGCTCCAACCGATCGACAGCTGTCCCAACAGGACGGCGACGAACACGGACGCGACCGACACCGCGTCCCGTCCGGACGCCGCCGCCAGCCCGGCGCCCACCAGGGTCACCGTCATCGAGGGACCGGGGTGGCAGGCGCGAATCAGCGCGGGCGGCTTCACGACGGCTAGTCTCGCACCCAATGGTGAATCGCAACGATCCCCGTCAATATGACGAGCTGGCCGAGGAATGGTGGAAGCCCAACGGCGCCTTCGCCATGCTGCACTGGCTGGCGAAGTCGCGGTGCGCCCTGATCCCGGAACCGGCTCGCGCCGACGCCGTCCTGGTCGACATCGGCTGCGGCGGCGGCCTCAACACGAAACACGTCAGCGGCTACCGGCACATCGGGATCGACCTGCGGCAGCCGAACCTGCGGCTGGCCGCCGACCACGGCCTGGCCGCCGTGCGGGGCGACGCGCTGCGGCTGCCGGTGGCCGACGAGTCCGCCGACGTCGTCGTGGCGGGCGAGATCCTCGAGCACGTGCCCGACTGGCGCGCGGCCGTCGCCGAGGCGTGCCGGATCCTGCGCCCCGGCGGCACCCTCGTCGTCGACACCCTCGCCGACACGTGGCTGTGCCGGTTCGTGGCCGTCACGCTGGCCGAACGCATGCCCGGCGGGCCGCCACCGGGCATCCACGACCCGGCGCTGTTCGTTCCACCTCAGGCTCTCCTCAGCGAGTGCGCGGGATTCGGCGTCACACTGGAGTTGTGGGGCCTGCGCCCGGCCGCCCTGTCGCTGGTGCGCTGGCTGGTTCGCCGTCGCGGCGAGGTGCCCATGATCACGACCCGTTCGAAGTCCATCCTGTATGCCGGAAGGGGAGTCAAGCATGCTCACGGTTCGGCGCATGGTCGCCGGGATGCGTGACCGCGCCCGCGTTCACGACGAGGAGGGCTCGTTCCCGGCGGAGGACTTCCGGCAGCTGCGGCAGCGCGGCCTGATGGGTCTCATGGTGCCCAAGGAACTCGGCGGCCGCGGCGCGTCGTTCAGTGAATACGTCGAGGTCGCCTTCCAGCTGGGACGGGGCAACGGCGCCACCGGGCTGGTGTTCAACATGCACGCCAGCGTCACCGGGGCCCTGGCCCAGACCCCCAAGGAACTGGCCGAGGAACTGGGCGCGGGCGCCGAGTTCTTCGCGCAGCGCGAGGAGGTGCTGGCCGCCGCCGCGTCCGGCAGCCTGTACTCGGTGGCGATGAGCGAACGCGGCTCCGGCTCCCGGCTGTCCAAGATGTCCACGACCTATGTCCCCGAGGGCGACGGTTTCCGCGTCACGGGACTGAAGTCCTTCGTCTCGGGCGCCGGCAACGCCGACGCCTACCTGGTGGCCGCCAAACACGCCGACAAACCCGACGTCATCTCGCAGTTCCTGGTTCCGGCCGGTGAGGGCGTCACGATCGACCCGGTGTGGGACACGATGGGCATGCGCGCCACCACCAGCCACGACCTGCGGCTGGACGTGCACGTGCCCGCCGCGCGACTGCTGGGCGGCGTCGAGGGCGTCACTCTGCTGGCCGCACAGCTCGCACCACACTGGATGGTCGCCAGCTACGCCGCGGTCTACGTCGGCGTCGCCCGGGCCGCCGTCGACCTGGCCGCCAAGCAGATCAACGAACGAAAACTGTCCGATGTGGCCTCGGTACGGGCCAGGCTCGGCCGGGCCGACGCGGCCGTCGCCGCCGCCTGGGCCACCGTCGCCGAGGCCGCCCGCCGCGTCGACGCGGGCGATCCACAGGCCCCGACCTGGGTCTGGCGGGCCAAACTGCTGGCCGGAGACACCGCCGCCGAGGTGACGGCGTCCATGATGGAAGCCTGCGGGGCGTCGTCGATCCGGCGCGGCAACCCGCTGGAGCGGCTGTTCCGCGACGCCCGCTGCGGCGCGATGCAACCGGCGACCTCCGACGTGTGCGCCGACTGGCTCGCCGTCGCGGCGCTGGGCGGTGACCCCTACGCCGACACCGTGGCCGGACCACGATGGTGAACCCCAGGTCCTCGCCGTGACACCCCGAACCTCCCCTCACACGGACACGGAGCCCCCATGGTCAACGCAGTTATCGCCGGATTCGGCGTCGCCACCCCGCCAACCTTCGAACAGACAGCCCTGTGGAACGACTTCTTCGTCTCCCACACCGACGGCTCCGAACGCGCCAAGAAGATCTTCCACAACGCCGGGGTCGACACCCGGCACGGCGTCATCAACCCCCTCACCGAGGACATCTCCCGCTGGACCACCGGCCAGCGCATGGCCCGCTACGAGACCGAATCCCTGTCGCTGGGCGAGTCCGCGCTGGCCCAGGCCCTCGACAACGCCGGGCTCAGCGCCCGCGACCTGGGCCTGCTGACCGTCGTGTCCTGCACCGGCTACGCCACCCCCGGCCTGGACATCACGCTGGCCGCCCGCTTGGGCGCCGCGACCGACACCCAGCGCATGGTCATCGGCCACATGGGTTGCTACGCGGCGATTCCCGGTCTGCGAGCCGTCGCCGACCACGTCCGGGTCAGCGGACGTCCCGCCGCGCTGCTGTGCGTCGAACTGACCAGCCTGCACCTGCAACCGGCCCCTTTGGACACCGAACAGGCGGTGGCGCACGCGCTGTTCTCCGACGCCGCCGCGGCCGTCGTGGTGCTGCCCGACGCGACCGGCGGCACCGAGATCGTCGACGTCACCTCCCGCACCGACACCAGCCACGCCGAGGCGATGACCTGGCACGTCACCGACACCGGCTTCCGGATGGGACTGTCCTCACGGGTCCCGCTGGTGCTGGCCCGCCAACTTCCCGACACCGTCACCGGACTGCTCAACCGCCACGAACTCGACATCGCCGACATCGAGGCCTGGGCGGTACACCCCGGCGGCCGCCGCATCCTCGACGTCGCCGAGAAAGCCCTGGCACTGACACCCGAAGACCTGCACCCGTCCCGGGAAGTGCTGCGCCAGCACGGAAACTGCTCCTCGGCCACGATCCTGATGATCCTGCGCGAAGTGCTGGCCGACCGCCCCGCCGAGACCGTCGCCTGCGCCTTCGGCCCCGGCCTGACCCTGTACTCGGCGCTGCTGCGCTCCGTCTGACCCGCGGCCGTTCAGACGACGTCGACGGTGACGGTGAGCCCCCGGTCGATGAGCGTGCTGAGGCGCTCGGCTTCCACGTTGGCGGATGGGGAATGTGGCCCGGCTGTGGACCGGCGCCATAGCGTGGCAAGCGATGTCCGGCACCATCATTGGAGGTCGCGCCGTGCCCCGCCGACTGCTCACCGTCCTGTCGTTGGCCACGGCCACCGCCGTGGCCGCCATCGCGGTTCCCGCCATCGCCGCCGAGACCCAGGCCATGAAGTTCGAGCACATCGACCACTCGCCGTTCTCGTTGAAGGAGGGTCCCGACGGGCCCGACTATCAGGCCATGGTCGACAAGGTCGAGGCCGATCCGCGGGTCACGAAGAGCTCGCTGTCCGATGTGGTCACCGCCGCGTCGCCGCAGCGCACCGGGCGCTACCCGTTGTGCCACGACACGAACCTGAAACCGGAGCTCAAGCCCACCGGTTTCTGCTGGGACTCCGGCGACGACACCAGCGCCGACTGGATCCCCCAGGGCGTCACCGGTTCCGGGGACGCCGACCCGTCGGGGACCGTCGACGGCCGTCGCCTCGTGGCCGCCAGCTGGCACTACAAGGAAGACGACTTCGCGCGCATCAGCATCGCCGACTACACGAAACCGGCCGAGAAGCTCAGCTATCACCATCTGCTGCTGGTGCAGCCCACCGCCGACGGCAATTTCCAGTCCGTCGACAACGTGCACGCCGACGGGCTGATGTGGGTCGGCGACAAGCTGTTCCTGTCCACCGGCGTGCGGATGCAGGTGTTCAGCCTGGAGCACATCTGGAAGACCCGCACCGACGGCGGCGACGCGGGCAAGATCGGTCTCGTCGGTGACGACGCCTACGCCCGCTGGCACGGCTGGGCGATGCCGATGATCGCCGAGTACCGCACGACGTGGAGCGACGACGGTTCCTGGAAGTCGTGTAATTCCGTGACCGGTGAGCAGCCGTGCATGAACTCGATCGCGTTGGCTCCCGATCGGAAGTCCTTCGTCACGGCCGAGTTCTACCAGCCGGGGGCCGCCGGTGGCCGGGTGATCCGCTGGGGTCTCGACGAGGCCACGGGGCTGCCGACCGGGGCCGCCACCGAGGCGTTCGTGTCGCCGATCTGGCATCAACAGGGCATCGCCACCGACGGGACGGCGTTCTATGTCGTCGGTGACTGTCCCGGCAGCCCGCCGCCCGACGACCCGAACAACCACAGCTGTATTCACAAGGCGCTGCCCGACGACGAGCCGCACGTGCTGACCAAGGCGCCGCCGTTGACCCAGAACCTGTCCTACTGGCCCAAGACCGGCGAGTTGTGGGGCATCAACGAGCGCATCAACACCTCCGCGGGCAAGCGGGTCGTGTTCAACGTCAAGCCCTAGCCGGACGAGACCGTGCTGCGCGAGGTGGTGGCGCAGCGGGTCTGGCCGGTGGCGCACTCGGGGACCGACTCCGACTCGACCGTGGAGGAGATCGTCTGTTTCGGGGGTGTAACCTGCCCCACCCGTCCCAGCCACGGGACCGTGAACAGGCTGACCAGCGCGATGGCGACCGTCACCGCCACCACGATGAACGGCAGCCGCCGCTGTCGGCGTTCCTCGACGGGGTCTTCGGTGATGCCGAGTTCGAAGCGCACCTCGTCGGCGAGTTCCTCCAGGTCGGAGGCGTCGTCGGGGATGACGATCCGACCCCACTCCTCGGGCAGACCGGGAACCGCGTTGTCCTCACCCGGGCGCGACACCATGAGGGGCCTCCTGTCTCACCCACCAGCCTGCCACCAAGTGACCTTGGACGCCAGACCTGGCAAACCGAAGGGAATACTGGATATTATTGACGACGGGTCGAAATCCCACGGGAGACACTGACCACAGTGGTGTGACATTCTGCCCACGGGTGGGTCACTCAAGGGGCGAGCTTTTGCTCACACATTGGATGACCTGCGATTTCACAGCGTTGCGAAGCGACGGCCCAGTTCAAGACCGTGTTACCCTTGACACAGCGAAAGGGGTTTCGATCCTATGAGTTTTAGTGTCGGCGAGACCGTTGTTTACCCCCATCACGGGGCCGCACTCATCGAAGCAGTCGAGACCCGCACCATTAAAGGCGTCGAGCAGGAATACCTTGTCCTGCGCGTCGAGCAGGGTGACCTGACGGTGCGGGTTCCAGCCGGAAACGTCGAACTCGTCGGCGTGCGAGAAGTCGTAGGAGCCGAGGGCCTCACCGAGGTCTTCGACGTTCTGCGCGCCCCGCACACCGAAGAGCCGACCAACTGGTCACGACGGTATAAGGCGAACTTGGAGAAGCTCGCCTCCGGTAACCCGCTCAAGGTTGCCGAAGTCGTCCGCGACCTGTGGCGCCGCGATCGTGAACGCGGTCTGTCAGCTGGAGAGAAGCGCATGCTCACCAAGGCACGCGACATCCTCGTCGGCGAAGTTGCCCTCGCCGAGGCCAGCACCAAAGATGACGCCGAGGTCCTGCTGGACAAAGTCCTGGCAGAGGCTTAAACAACGCGAGTCAAAGCTAATGGGTGGCCGCACTCGGCGGCCACCCATTTAGTGTGCCCTGCCCTGGGTAGGCTCACCAGTCGTGATCATTCCCGAAGTCGGTATCGGCACCGATGTGCACGCCTACGACGCCAGCCGTCCCTGTTTCGTCGCCGGTCTGGAATGGCCCGACACGCCCGGGCTCGCCGGTCATTCCGACGGGGATGTGGCGTGTCATGCCGCGTGCAACGCGCTGTTCTCCGCCACCGGTCTCGGTGACCTGGGAAGCAACTTCGGGGTCGACCGCCCCGAGTGGTCGGGTGCCAGTGGGCCGACGCTGTTGCGGGAGGCCGCCGCGCGGGTGCGGGCCGAGGGTTACTCGATCGGCAACGTGTCGATTCAGCTGGTCGGCAAGTACCCGAGGCTGGGTGCCCGGCGTGTCGAGGCCGAAGCGGTGCTCACCGAATGCCTCGGTGCCCCGGTGCGGATCTCGGCGGCCACCACCGACGGCCTCGGCTTCACCGGACGTGGCGAAGGGCTCGCCGGGACAGCCGTCGCTTTGGTATATCGCGGTTAACCTTCAATACGTGGAATCCCCATTCGGCAATCACGGCGACGCCGAGACCTTCCTGGCACGGGCCGAGCTCCTCTTCGACCTCGACCGGTTCGACGAGGCCCGGGAGGAACTGGGGGGCGCGCTGTCCGCCGACCCCGCCCACGTGCCCTCGCTGACGCTGCTGGCGATCCTGGAACTCCAGGTCGGCAAGCACGACGACGCGCTCACCGCCGCCAGCGCCGCGCTGGCCGCCGAACCCACCCATGACACCGCCCGGCTGGCCCGGGGTCACGCCCTGGCCCTGTTGCGGCGCACCGAGGAGGCTCTCGACGCCGCCACCGAGATCCAGGATCTGTACCCGGAGTCGTGGTGGCACAACGTCCACTACGCCCTGATCGTGCGCGAGTCCCGCAACGGGCAGGACGCCCTGGACGCGGCCTGGGTCGCGGTCCGGCTGGCCCCCGAGGACGCCCGCGCCCACATCGCGCTGGCCCGGGTCGCGGTGGACCTCGGTCTCACCGACCTGGCCGAGCGGGCGCTGGCCACCGCCGAACGCCTCGACCCCGGCGTGTCGTCCATCCTGGAGGGTGAGCTGGGGCCGCAGCTGCTTCGCGGTTCCCCCAACAGTTCTCGGCGCACCCACACCGGCGCCAAGGACGAGTGGGCCGCCGCTTCGACAACGAAACGACAGCGCCCCAAACTTCCCGAACCGGCCCGCAACGTGCTGCGGATCGCCGGGATGATCGGCATCGTGATCCCGCTGCTGGCCGGGTGCATCTCCGGCGGCCAGCAGAGCACCGCCCGCATCGTCGCCGGACTCGGCGCGGTCGCGGGCGCCTTCGCGCTGGTCATGGTGTTCCAGAGACTGCCCGAGTCACTGCGCGACGAACTGCGCGTCATGATCGACACCGACAAGCTGCTGGGCCTGGCGGTCGCACTCGCCGCCTGCGGCCCGCTGCTCGCCGGCGTCTACGCCGCCACCGGCACGACCTTCCTGCTGGCGATCGCGATGCTCGCCGGGTTCGGCGCGCTCATGGTCGCCTTCATGCACGGCCGATTACCCGCTACAGGGCGTTGCACTTCTCCAGGAACTTGTCCGCCGAGCCCTGGAGTTTGTCGGCCTCGGTCTCGGCGCCGCCCTGGAGGTCCCCGTTGAGTCCCGCGTTGACGCTCTCGGCCTCGTCGGCGAAGTCCTCGGCCGACTTCTTCAGGTCCGCGTCCTCGATGTTCTTGGCCTCGTCGCGCAGTTCCTTCGTGTACTTCTTCAGGGTCTTCTCGTCGCCGCCGACGTTGCTGGCGATCTTGGACATCGTCTCGCCGACGGTGGCGCAGTCGACGGCGCCCTGCACGAGGCTGCAGCCGGAGAAGATCGCCACGGCCAGCGCTCCCGTCGCACCAAGGGTCAACACACGGCTGGTCAGAGATTTCACGAACGGCTCCTCTTTAAGGCGCGAAACGGAACCCAAGGATAGCCGTTGGGGGTAACGATAATCGGGCACGGACCCTGTGGTCCGTGCCCGATCGCTCACGAAATCGCTTACGAGCACTTCGCTTCGATGTCGGTGGCCGCTTCCATCATCTTGCTCTCGTCCGGCACATCGCCGGTCGGGTTGTCGATGTACTTCTGGAACTTCTCGGCCTCGTCGGCGAAGGTGTTCACGGAGTCCTTGAGCTCGGCGTCGTCGATGTCCTTGGCCGCGGCCCGGAACTTCTCGATCGCGCTCTTGAGACCGTCGGCGTCGGTCATGTTGCTGGTGACGTCGTTGGTGGCCGCCGCGAGCTTGCCGCAGTCAACGGCGGTGCCGAAGATGCCACAGCCAGTCAGCGAACCGACCAGGAGCGCGCCGCCGAGGGTCACGGTGGCGAGCCGACGAGTAAGGGAGTGCATGATTTGAGGGATCCTCTCTCCGTCGTTCGTTTTTCGAACCGCCGAGAATGTTATGGAACCGCTTTCCGCCTTGCCAAGCGGCAAGGGGACATGTGGCACGAATCGGGTAGTCCGGCGCGGTCACACGGCCATGTCGACGAACCGGGACAGGTGCAGCTGGGCGGCGACGGTGATGGTGTCGGTGGCGCCGTTACGGTGCTTGGCCACGATCATGTCCGCCTCACCGGCGCGCGGCGACTCCTTGTCGTAGTAGTCGTCACGGTGCAGCAGGATCACCACGTCGGCGTCCTGCTCCAGCGAACCGGACTCACGAAGGTCTGACAACTGTGGACGTTTGTCGGTGCGCTGTTCCGGGCCACGGTTGAGCTGCGCGACCGCGATCACCGGGCACTCGACCTCCTTGGCCAAAAGCTTCATGCCTCGGGAGATCTCGGAGACCTCCTGCTGTCGGCTCTCGACCCGTTTCGGGGAACTCATCAGCTGCAGGTAGTCCACGACGATGAGTTTGAGGTTGTGGCGCTGTTTGAGACGGCGGGCCTTGGCCCGGATCTCCATCAGCGTCATCGAGGGCGTGTCGTCGACGAACATCGGGGCCTCGGAGATCTCGCCCATCCGGCGGGCCAGCCGGGTCCAGTCGTCGTCGGACAGCTGCCCGGAACGCAGCACGTGCAGCGGCACCCGGGTCTCGGCCGACAGCACGCGCATCACGATCTCGACCTTGCTCATTTCCAGCGAGAACATCGCCGCGGCCTGCTGGTGGTGCAGGGCGGCGTGCCGGATGAAGTCCATCGCGGCGGTGGACTTACCGGCACCGGGTCGACCGGCCACGATGATGAGCTGTCCGGGTTGCAGGCCGTTGAGCAGCCGGTCGAGGTCGGCGAAACCGGTGGGCACGCCGGTCATGGCGCCGGCCGACTCGCCGACCGCCTCGATCTCGTCCAAAGTGGGCTGCAACAGTTCGGACAGGACCGCGAAGTCCTCGCTGACCCGGCGTTCGGTGACGTCGTAGACGGCCTGCTGAGCCAGGTCGACCAGGTCGTCGACGTCGCGGCCGCCGCCCGCGGCGGTGCCGTAGCCCAGTTGCACGATCCGGGTCCCGGCCTCGATGAGGCGGCGCAGGATGGCGCGTTCGCTGACGATGCGGGCGTAGTAGGCGGCGTTGGCGGCGGTGGGGACCGAGGAGATCAGGGTGTGCAGGTACGGCGCCCCGCCGACCTTGCCCAGTTCGCCGAGGTCGTTGAGGGCCGCGACCATGGTGACGGCGTCGGCGGGTTCGCCGCGCGCGTACTTGTCGCAGATGACGTCGAAGATGGTGGCGTGCGCGGGCTTGTAGAAGTCGTTGGTCTTGAGGATCTCGACGACGTCGGCGATGGCGTCCTTGCTGAGCAGCATGCCGCCCAGGACGCTTCGCTCGGCCATGACGTCCTGGGGCGGGGTGCGTTCGAACTCGTGACCGCCCTCCTCGGGCGGCGGCTCGTCGGGGTAGTCGCCGGCGCGGGACTGTTGGGCCCCACCCTTACGGTTCGCGTACGTGTCGTGATCCATTTCGGATGCACCCCCGACTCGTTTGTTCACTCATGAATACCACCGACCACCGACAAGACCGGGCTGAACTCTATGGCCTCGGTGGCGCGGACAGCAAGCAGCCCTGTGGATAACCCTGTGGATAATCTGTGGACAACAGCCTGTGACCCTGTGGATAACCCTGTGCACGGGGTGTGGATTTCCCGGTCTATCCGCAGGTGTCGCCCGGGTTCACCTGGGCGGCGGCTTTGCACAGCCTGTGGATGAAAGTCTCCTGGGTGGCGGCGTGTCGGTCGGGATTGGTCGAGGACTCCTCCAAATAACCGATGACAAGTCGCGGTCGCTGCCGTCAGACTGTCTGCGATGACAACCTCGCGGACCTCCACCCGGGGCGAGAAGGCCGACGGCACCGGGGAACGAGCCTTCGCCCCGACACTGATGGCCACCGCCGTGTGGTTCATCGTGCCCCTGGTCCTGTTCGTGGTCTGGTCGTTCCTGTTCGCCGGTGACACCTGCGCCGGAAAGCCCTGCGGCCCCGCCCAGCGGATCGGCGACGGCGTGTCGGCGGCACTGCCGTGGGCGTTCCCGTCCTTCGCGCTGAGCCTGCTGATCGCGGTGCTGCTGCGGTTGCCCGCGGTGGGGTGGCGTGCCGGGGCGACCGGGACGGCCGCGGCGATCCTGGGTTCGGGACTGACCACCGCGATCCTCATGAGCGTCGGTTACGACATCGGCTAGCGCCGGGTGGGGCCCGCCGCTGTGGGCGACGGACCCCCGTGAATCACCCGTAGGGCTGGTCCTCACTGAGGTTGACAATCGGGCGCCAAGGTCTGGTTGGCGACGTTGAGGCCGCAGACCGGCAGTTTCGCGAGGTCTACCGATGCCGGGTCGGGCAGACCCAGTCCCGCGGTCGGTGCCTGCTGACCAACGGGTTCGGCCAGTGCCGGAGTGGCGACGAAGAACGCCGCGCCGAGTGCCAGCATCACGGCGGCGATCGTGCGTTTCATGTTGTTCCCCCTGTGTGGATTGAGGATTTCGCGCTTTCCCTGGATATGAACATCGGCCCCACTCCGTGAGGGGTGGGGCCGCTTCTCTGGATGACGACGTCACCGAGAGTCCGTGTTCTCTGGTGGTCGTTGTCAGGGGCTTACGTGATCGCGTTGTTCTTGGCTTGTCGTCCCGTCAGGACAGGTGGGCCGCTCCCGGGGCAGCCCACCTGTCCTGGTTGACTCGATCGTTCGAGCGGAGAACTACTTGCCGTGGCAGAGCTGGTAGTCCTTCACGCTGTTGATGACGCCGACCTTGCCAGCGTCGTTCCAGTCCCAGTTGACGGCGCACAGGTTCGAGCCCAGCTTCAGTTGGGCGTCGTCGCTGCCACCGAAGCCGCTGCACACGTCGCGGGTGTCGGTGTTGTTGGCGGTCAGGCCGGTCAGGACCGGGCCGTTCCAGTTACCGGCGCAGATGTCGGACAGAACGCTCACTCCGCCGCCGGTGGGGTTCATACCCATCTCGTCGGCGCCGGTCGGTCCGGCCTGGGCGGTACCGGCCAGCGCGAAGGCGCCGATTCCCGCGGCGACAGCGGCGACGGTCAGAGCTTTGATGGACTTGCGCATTTCTTCTCCCTTTGATGTTTGTGGTTGATCTGTCGAGGGGGTGGGTCGTTCCCGTGGGGACGACCCGCCCCGCTCAGTTGGCTCGGTCAGTCGAACTGAGAACTACTTGGCGTGGCAGAGCTGGTAGTCCTTGACGCTGTTGATGACGCCGACCTTGGCCGCGTCGTTCCAGTCCCAGTTGACGGCGCACAGGTTCGAACCCAGCTTGAAGTCGGCGTCGCTGCCACCGAAGCCGCTGCACAGGTCACGGGTGTCGGTGTTGTTCGCCGTCGCACCGGTGATCACGGGGCCGTTCCAGTTGCCGACGCACCAGTCGGACAGGATGCTGATCTTGCCGGTGCCGGCCTCCTCGGCGCCGGTCGGTCCGGCCTGGGCGGTGCCCGCCAGCGCGAACGCGCCGATACCCGCGGCGACAGCGGCAACGGTCAGAGCTTTGATGGACTTGCGCATTTCTTCCCCCATTGTTGTAAGTGGTTGATGTGTCTGTTGTTCGTGCTAGATCTGTCGAGAGGGGCGGGTCGTTCCCGTGGGGACGACCCACACCTCTGCGCTGGCTCGGTAAATCGAGCCGGGAACTACTACTTGGCGTGGCAGAGCCGGTAGTCCTTGACGCTGTTGATGACGCCGACCTTGGCCGCGTCGTTCCAGTCCCAGTTGAGGGCGCACAGGTTCGAACCCAGCTTCAGTTGGGCGTCGTCGCTGCCGTTGTAGCCGCTGCACAGGTCACGGGTGTCGGTGTTGTTCGCCGTCGCACCGGTGATCACGGGGCCGTTCCAGTTACCGGCGCAGATGTCGGACAGGATGCTGACCCCGCCACCGGTGGGGTTCATGCCCATTTCTTCGGCGCCGGTCGGTCCGGCCTGAGCGGTGCCCGCCAGGGCGAGGGCGCCGAATCCGGCGGCGACAGCGGCGACGGCCAGAGCTTTGATGGACTTACGCATGATTCTTTTCTCCTTGTGATTCGTGTTTGTCGTTGTCGATCAGTTGATTGCCAACCCGGGTGTTTCACTTCAATGTGGATGGATATTCACTGTCATGTCGGTGTCCACATCGTCTTGGCGCGTCCGCCATTCGATCCGTCATTCCCGTGAATAGACCCCAGCCACTGGTTCTGGTTTGGACGTATTCGCGATCCTCCGTGCGTTGGGTATTCGAGGCTTCTCCACGCCCCTCACGTGAGGGCGTACGCCCGGCCTACGAAACTTGACGGACAGGATCTCTGTAGACAGATCGGTTCTCGGATTCGAGAGACCTGAAGATCCCCGGCTTCGGCGGTGATGCCGGTGCCCGCGTCCGTTTCGTACGCGCGGGCGGGACCCTAGTCGGGAGAAACCGCGGGGTCGGCGATCAGTTCGCTGGGACGCCCCATGGTGGACATGTTCGGCCGAACACGAGACACCTGGGCCGTCTGAACTTGACCGGCATAACCGATGCAGGCTGCGCCCGCGTCGGTGGCACCGCGGTCGGTGGCGATGCCGTTCCCCGTGGTGGACCCTCCGGAGAAGACTCCGGGGATATGTGGGCGTGGTGAAAGGGGAAGTTGAGCCGGAGCCGATGCTCCGCCCTTGGCGCCCGAGAGGGCGCTTCCCGTGTCGGATGACGTGCCGTTCTCTGTCGCCTCGGTTCCGGAAACGGCGGAGTTCCCGGACGTGTTCGGCGCCTTGAAGCCGGCGTCGGCATCCGCGGACCGAAGTGTGTTGTGAATGGACTGACGGTTGCCGTTGTCGCCCGTGCCGATGAGCTTCGTCAACGAAGCGGAGTCGGCCAATGGGGCCAGTACGGACGCCACGTCCCGATCCGACACCGGGTCGGTCGCTTCGTCCAATAGGCCCGAAACCGATTCGTCGGCCTTGTCAACGCCGTCGGATATCGGCGTGACCATCGCACGGGTCATTTTGGACACCGGCGTTTCGACTTCATCCGTCAGTTCGGCGAGCGGGTCGGTGGTCTCGGAGACGGTCTCCTCAAGGGAGGATGGCCGGGTCAGGTCTCGCACCAGGCCGTGCACCGAGTCCGCGCCCTCGTTCTGTCGGGTGCCGGACGTCCCGGTTCCCGACGGTTTGTCCTCGTGATGGCTTCCGCGACCGTTGTGACCAGCGTCGGTGAGGGTTCCACCGGCTTCTTCGGACAGCTCAGACACCAGTGATTCGGCGACGTCGATACTCGACGAGCCGCCCGATCCCAGTTGGTTGGACCGGATCGATCGTGCGGCCTGCTCCGATGTTGAGACGGCATCATCGAATACGGATGATGTCGCCGGCACAAGGCTGTCCGGTGAAGTCTGGCCTTCGGGCGCGGCCTGCGCGGTGGTGGTACCCAGCATCCAGGCCACCCCCGCCATTCCGGCGATCACGAAGCCACGAGCGGCGAACGTCGCCACGGACGACCAGCGCAGCGAGGCGACGCGGTCGTGACCGCGACTCTCCCGCCCGGCTGACGCCATGACAACTCCCCGTTTCTCGCTTCACACTTCGGTGAGTAGTGATGACACCACTCACTTGTCTGGTTCAACGAGACACTCACATGGGGGATACGCCCTATAACGGATTTTTCTCACTAAACGGACATTTTTTGGCTTGGGCCCCAGCCGCCTCGCGTGGGCACGAAAAAACCGGGGCGAACCCGCGAAGGGCCCGCCCCGGTTTCGTCGCGGCTACTTGGCCGCGACCACCTCGATCTTGAAGGTGCTGCGCACCTCGGGGTGCAGTTTGATCGCCACTTCGTGCGAACCGACGGCCTTGATGTGGCCGGGCAGTTCGAGACGACGACGGTCCAGCTTCGGACCACCTGCGGCCTCGACCGCGTCGGTGATCTCGGCCGGGGTGATCGAACCGAACAGGCGGCCACCGGTACCGGCGCGCGCGGTCAGCTTGACGTTCACCGCGGCCAGCTGCTCGTGGATCTCACGGGCGTGGTCGGCGTCGCGGACCTCGCGGGCCGTGCGGGCACGCTTGATCTGGTCGACCTGCTTCTGGCCG
This sequence comes from Stackebrandtia nassauensis DSM 44728, assembly GCF_000024545.1. Lineage (GTDB taxonomy): Bacteria > Actinomycetota > Actinomycetes > Mycobacteriales > Micromonosporaceae > Stackebrandtia > Stackebrandtia nassauensis. The sequence goes on along the minus strand of NC_013947.1, from coordinate 136,814 downwards.
CCCTTGGTCCACGGGGTCGCGAACCGCTGCGGGATGAGGTAGTTGCGGCCGTAGCCGTTCTTGACCTCGACAACGTCGCCGGGCTCGCCGAGACCGGAGACTTCGCGAGTGAGGATGAGTTTCATATCGCTTACCTCCTTCTTAGCGGGCCTGGCTGGTGTACGGAAGCAGCGCCATCTCGCGGGCGTTCTTCACCGCACGCGCGATCTGCCGCTGCTGCTGGGCGGTGACACCCGTGACCCGGCGGGCGCGGATCTTGCCCCGGTCAGAGATGAACTTCCGCAGCAGGGCGGTGTCCTTGAAGTCGATGTAGGTGATGCCCTCTTTGTCGAGGGGGTTCGACTTCTTCTTCGGCTTGCGAACGGGCGCAGCCTTAGCCATGTTTCTTGCCTTTCATACGTGATGGAGCCGATGGCTCCCAAAAAGAGCTTGGTGTTCCCTAGAAGGGAGGTTCCTCGTCGAAGCCGCCGCGCTGCTGGCCCGAGGAACCGGCCGGAACGGCCGTCGCCCACGGGTCGTCGGGAGCGGAGCCGCCGCCGGAGCGACCGCCTCCACCGCCCGCGCCGCGGGAGACCTTCTGGACCTTGGCGGTCGCGTACTTCAGCGAGGGGCCGATCTCGTCGACCTCGAGTTCGAAAACGGTGCGCTTCTCACCTTCGCGGGTCTCGTAGGACCGCTGCCGCAACCGGCCCTGCACCACGACACGGCTGCCGCGGGAGAGGGTCTCGGCGCAGTTTTCGGCGAGCTGACGCCAGGCGTTGCAGCTGAGGAACAGTGCCTCGCCGTCCTTCCACTCGCCGGACGCCTTGTCGAACGTCCGCGGAGTCGAGGCGACCCGGAACTTGGCTACGGCCGCACCCGAGGGGGTGTACCGCAGTTCCGGATCGTCGGTGAGGTTGCCAACCACCGTGATGACGGTTTCTCCTGCCATGACCTTTTACTCCTCTTAGGTCGCAGAGATGAGATGGTTCCGCACCCGCTGACGCGGGACGGCGCAGCCGCTTAGCGCAGCTCCGGACGCAGTACCTTCGTCCGCATGATCGACTCGTTCAGCCGCATCTGCCGTTCCATTTCGGCGACCGCCGCAGGCTCGGACTGCAGGTTGGCCACGGCGTAAATGCCTTCGCTCTTCTTGTTGATCTCGTATGCCAGGCGCCGACGGCCCCAGATGTCGAGATTCTCGACGGCTCCACCCGCTTCGCTGATGACTTTCAAGAAGTTCTCCAGCGACGGAGTGACCTGGCGTTCTTCCAGGTCAGGGTCGAGAATGACCATAACTTCGTAGTGACGCAAGACTTCTCCACCTCCTGTGGTCTAAGTCGGCCGCGGTATCTCCGCGGCAGGAGGGTCTTCGCGTGTCGTCCGCACCGTGTTGATGCGGGCAACCTGGCAAGACTACCCAATGCTTGGTTGTGATTCGGTATCGATGTCGGCACTGTGTCGCGACCACCATAGCCAGCGGGTGTGACATCGCCGACGTGTCGACACGGGAAGAGGGAGCCGGAACTCCGCTGGGCGCGAAGTGCCGACTCCCTCGTCGTCAAGACCTATCCCTGGAGGGAGAGTGCCCCGTGTCTCAGTGGTTCTGCGTGGCGTTGGAGCCGCCGTGGCTGCCCGCGGTGCTGACGCCGCCCACGGCGATCGAGTTGCCGCTGATGTCGACCGGGATCTGGATGGGCGCGTACACCTGGTTGCCGTTGCCGACACCGAGGTTTCCGGTGCTGGTCAGGTCGGCCCCACCGTGCTCGGCGACCCGGCCCGACTCGGTGGCGGGCTTGGTGACCTTGGTGGCCTTCTTGGTGACGTCCTTAACCGGCTTCTTGCCGGTGATGCCGTCGGTCACGCCCGCGGTGGGCAGGCCGTCGGTCACGCCCGCGGTCGGCAGGTTGCCGGTCACGCCGTCGACGCCGCCGGAGGTCAGTTTGTTGCCGAGGTCGTTCGTCGGCAGCGCTCCGGTCACCTGGCCCACGGGCACGTTGGTGACGCCCGCGGTGGGCAGTCCGCCGGGAACGCCGGGGAGCGCCTCGGCGGCCTTGTGGTGGCCACCGGCCCAGGCCAGCGCGTTGGAGCCGCCGTGGCTACCGGCCACGGAGTGGCCGCCGACGGTGGTGGCGTTGCCGCTGACGTCGACGGGCGCCTGCACCGGCAGGATCGCCTGGTTGCCCGTCAGGGCGCCGAGGTTGCCGGTGGTGGTGGCGTCGGGCGCACCGTGACCGTTGTTCAGGGTGGCGTCGGAGCCGCCCTTGCAGCCGGAGGTGGCCGAGCCGGCGACCGAGGTCGAGTTGCCACAGACGCTGATCGGCGCCTGGATCGGCGCGTACACCTGGTTGCCGTTGCCGACGCCCATGTTGCCGGTGCTGGTCAGGTCCGACCCGCCGTGAGCCGACTCGGTCATGGTGGCGTTGGAGCCGCCGTGGCAACCGGCGTTCGCGACGCCCAGCACCGAGGTGGCGTTCCCGCAGATGTCGATGGGCGCCTGCACCGGGGCCATGGCCTGATTGCCGGTGCCGACACCGATGTTTCCAGTGGTGTTGGCGTCGGAACCGTAAGCCTGCGCGGCCCCCGCCGACACGAGCAGGACTCCGGCGGCGATCGCGCTCGCCTGGACCGTCCTGCGTGCCCATGTCTTCGTCATTGAGATGTTGCCTTTCTTCGTGTTTTCTGGGTTGGACCGGTGCCCTGCCCCGTCCGGGGAGGCCCGGGGGTTGGGGCTCGTTGGTACGAGCACCGGGTGTGGGATCGGCCGTGTGGACGCCGGACCGGGCGGTGTTCCAGGTGTTCTGGTTCCACCCGGTCCGGCTCCAACGGATCGATCCCCCGTAAATCCACTGTGCGTAGTGGCCTCACGGTTCTGGCTGGCCGCCGTTTCCGACGGCCACAGTGGGCGTTCCGGCCCCCGCGACCGAGCTGCCGTATGTCCCTACTGGATTGTTCTTCGTACCGATTGATCAGTGCTGGCATGTCCGGGTTGGGTTGTGGGTGACGCGGAAACCGCGTGTGGTCTGGGTGCGTAACCGCGCAACGCACGACCCTGGGACAGGCCGGTGTGCCCGACGGAGAGCGCGCTGGTGTGCGCTGACTTTCCGGCGTTGGCGGTTACTGACTAATCGGGGGAGACGGCCGGGTCTTCCACGTGGTCGGGAAGTTGCCCCGTCGCGGCCGTCAGAGGGTTAACGCGAGAGGTGCCCGCGTTGACCGCGGAATCAGCGGCGGACATGGAGAGTCCGGCGCCAGTGTCGTGCGTCGGTGAACCGCCCGGGCCCGTGCCCGTGCCGATTCCCCCCGGTGCGGCGATCCCGTAGATGTCGGGCTGCGCCGTTCCGGTGAACGGTTCCGAAGCACCGGTGCGCCCGTCGGCGTTCCGGTCGTGCGGGACCGTTCGGTCGAGCGTCACGTTCGCGCCGAGATCACCGTGCCTGGCCTTGGCAGCGGCGGAGTCTGAGTGGTCACGAACGGTTTCGTTCTCCGTCCCGTTGCTGGTGGGCTTGACCCACGACAGCACGGCTCCGATCGGGTTCGCGTCGACGGCGACTGGCCGCGCGATCCGTTTCAGCGTGCCGTCCACTGGTTTCGTGACGGCATCCAGCTCACCGGTGACCGGTCGCGCCGCGGATGTCAACGGCGCCACCATGTCGGGAGTGGCCTGTTTCGCCAGCGGAGCGGTGACCGGGTGCGTGAACCGGAGCACTCGGTTCGGCGTTTCGGACGCCGCTGTGTCCACTGTCGAAGACGCGTGACGGAAATCGGGAGAACGCGCCTCGTCGGCCACACCGGTTTCGTCCGATGTGGTCATGGCTTCGAGTGCGCGTGAGACAAGAGGCGTGGTGGCGAGCTCGGTGTCCGCGACCGGACCCGAGTCGGCGTTGGCGTGGGAACTGCCCGCGAGCCACGCGACCGTCGCGAAACCCGCTATCAACAGTCCGCGCCGCAGCCCCCGTGATGTCAGGCAGGCACGCAGACGGGCGAGGCGTCGCTCGCCTGTCCCCCTGTGCTGCCCTGTCACGGTTCCTCCACGCTCGTCGTGATGTGCCGGACGTCGCGGACGAAGCAACGCCCGCGGCAACCACAGTGAGAAACGGGGCAACGGCGGGGACAGTTACGGGTGTCGGGAACGATTTTTGCCGGATACTTTGAAGGCCAAGGCTTCTATCGCCGTGACCTCGATAGATTCCGGCAGATCAATGTTTCGCTATAGCGGAGTGAGCCGGGTCCGGGGACCGGCGCGCAGCACTCCACTGGGGAGTTCGCGGCCGACGAGGCCCTCGGCCATGACGGCGACCTCCAGCAGCGCGTCCAGGTCGACACCGGTGTCGATGCCCATGTCGTGCAGCATGTGGACGAGTTCCTCGGTGGCGAGGTTGCCGCTGGCGCCGGGCGCGTAGGGGCAGCCGCCCAGGCCGCCGACGCTGGCGTCGAACTCGGTGACGCCGTATTCGAGGGCGGTCAGGACGTTGGCCAGCGCCGTGCCGCGGGTGTTGTGGAAGTGCAGCAGGATCGGGATGTCGGGCTGGCTCGCGCGCACGGCTTCCAGCAGTTCCCGCACCCGCCGGGGCGTGCCCATGCCGGTGGTGTCGCCGAAGGCGACCCGGTCGGCTCCGGCGGCCACCGCCCGGTCGACGACCCAGGCGACCCGGGAGGCGGCGATGTCGCCCTCGTAGGGGCAGCCGAAGCTGGTGGCGACGATGACCTCGGCGGTCGCGCCGCCGTCGTGGACGGTGGCGATGAGTTCGCCCAGGGCGTCGAGGGATTCGTCGGTGCTCCGGTTGATGTTCTTGCGGTTGTGGGTGTCGGAGGCCGACACGACGACCTCCAGTTCGGTGAACCCGGCCTTGAGCGCCCGGTCGGCGCCCTTGAGGTTGGGCACCAGCGCCGAGTAGCGCACGTCCGGGTTGCGGTCGACGGCTTCCCACACCTCGTCGGCGTTGGCCATCTGCGGGATGGCGCGGGGGTGCACGAAGGCCACGGCCTCCACACGCGACAGTCCGGTGCGGGAGAGCGCGTTGATGAGGCGGACCTTGTCGGCCACCGCGATCGGGTTCTCGCTCTGCAGTCCGTCGCGCGGGCCGACCTCGCGGATCGACACCGATGACGGCAATGCCGTGGTCATCGCATCCTCCCCACGATGCCGGTGTCGTAGTCGCCGCTGTTGAACTCGGGGTTGTCCAGCAGTTCGGCGTGGAACGCCAGGTTGGACTTGGGGCCGGTGATGGTGAATCCGTCGACGGCCCGCTTCGCGCGTTCGATGGCCTGGGCCCGGTCGGCGCCGTGCACGATGACCTTGGCCATCAGCGAGTCGTAGAACCGGGGGACGGTATGTCCGGCCTGGTATCCGGCGTCGACGCGCACGCCCTCGCCGGTGGGTTCGACCCAGGTGTCGATGGTGCCGGGGCCGGGCAGGAACCGCTTCGGGTCCTCGGCGTTGACGCGCAGTTCGATGGCGTGGCCGGACGGTTTGGGGTCGCTGAAGCCCAGTTCCTCGCCGGCGGCGACCCGCAGCTGGGCCTCGACCAGGTCGATGCCGAGCACGGCCTCGGTGATGGGGTGCTCGACCTGGAGCCGGGTGTTCATCTCCAGGAAGAAGAACTCGCCGCTGTCGACGTCGAAGAGGTATTCGACGGTTCCAGCGCCGACGTAGTTCACGGCCTCACCGGCGCGGCTGGAGGCTTCCAGCAGCCGGGCCCGGGTGGCGTCGGTCAGGGCGGGCGAGGGGGTCTCCTCGACGAGCTTCTGGTGGCGGCGCTGCACCGAGCATTCGCGTTCGCCCAGCGCCAGCACGCGTCCGTCGGGCAGTCCGAGGATCTGGACCTCGATGTGGCGCACCCGGGGGAAGTAGCGCTCGATGAGCAGGTCGCCGGAGCCGAACAGCCGGGTGGCGAAGCCGTGGATCTTCTCGGCCTGCTCTTCCAGTGCCTTGGCGTCTTCGGCGATGGCCATGCCCATGCCGCCGCCACCGGCCGCGGCCTTGACCATGACCGGGAAGCCGATGCTCTCGGCGACGGCCAGGGCCGCGGTGGCGTCGGTGACCGGGTCGCCGCCGCCGGGGGCGACGGGTACGTCGTTGGCGGACATCAGGTTGCGGGCGTTGACCTTGTCGCCCATGGCGTCGATGGCCTCGGGGCTGGGGCCGATCCAGGCGATCCCGGCTTCGGTGACGTCGCGGGCGAAGCCGGGTTTCTCGGACAGGAAGCCGTAACCAGGGTGGATGGCCTGGGCGCCGGTGTTCTTGGCGGCGGCCAGGATCGCCTCGGTGTTGAGGTACGAGGAGGCGGGGTCGGCGGGACCCAGCAGCACGGCCTCGCTGGCCTCGGTGACGTGGGGCAGGTCGGCGTCGGCCTCGGAGTAGACCGCGATGGTGCGGATTCCGAGTTCGCGGGCGGTGCGGTTGACGCGCCGGGCGATTTCGCCCCGGTTGGCGATCAGCAGGCTGTCGAACATGACTCCAACACTAGCCTGAACGATCGTTAAGGAGTACTCCGGTGTTCGGGATCCAGCGCGGACAGCGCCGCCTCGGTCAGCAGTTCGGCGATGCGCGGGCGTTCGGCCAGCGAGTCCCGACCCAGGAACGGGGTGGAGTTCATCAGTCCGAAGGCGGCGTGGGCCAGCACCCGGGCGTCGGTGTCGCCCAGTTCCGGACGGAGTCGGCGCAGCACCCCGACCCACTCCTCCACATAGGAACGCTGGAGTTTTCGGATCCGGTGCCGGGGTTCGGAGGGGAGCCGGTCGAGTTCGTGCAGCTGGACGGCGATGACGGCCGGGGAGGTCAGCGCGAAGTCGACGTGGAAGGTGACCAGCGCCCGCAGCGCGGCCCGGGGATCGTCGGCGTGGGCGGCGGTGTGTTCGCGTCCCCCCGCCAGCAGCCGGGCACTCACCGGGATCAGCGCCTCGGCGAGCATCTCCTCCTTGCCGCCCTTGAAGTGGTGGTAGAGCGCCGGACCGGTGATGTGCGCACGGGCACCGATGTCATCCATGGACACGCCGTGATAGCCGCGGGCGGCGAACAGCTCGACCGCCAGTTCGAGGATCTCCTCCCTGCGGCTCCGGTTAATCACCTTGGGGGTAGTCATGGGTAAAGACATTAAGCCATCTTCAGTTGCCGTGTGCTGACGTGCGTGGTGGTCAGGCGGTTCCGCAGCGCTCGGCGGCGTCGTCGCGACAGTCGTTGAGGATGTCGTTGGCGATATCCCAAGCGTCGCACGGCCAGGGGGCACGGCAGGCGACGCAGTCGACGCCCAGCAGGTCGTCGGGCAGGTGGTCACGCCATTGGGACGAGGCAAGCTGCCAGGCCATCACCTCGGTGACGCCTGGGGGCGGTTCGTATGGCGGTGGTTGCTGCCGCGTGTAGGCGCTGCGAATGCGAGATCTTTGCGTGCTTGTTCGCTGCATTACTAAGGCTCCTCCGTCCTAAGTAACGCGCCAGTCCGCTTCTGGAAACGGTCAAATCGCATCGACAATTCGCATGGTGAGCATTGGGCCTGCTGTTGAGTGGGTTTGAGACGGGGCTTTGCTGAGACGGGTATCACATATAGCTCATGTGTACAACGTACACAGGTGCGTGTACGTTGTACACATGCCGAAGCCGGACACCGCCCAGCGCATCGCCGAGGCCGCACTGGCGATCCTGATCGCCGAGGGACCCAAGGCGGTGACGATGCGCCGGGTCGCCGCCGACGCCGGGGTCACGACGATGGCCAGCTACCGCCACTTCCCCAACCGCGAGACGCTGCTGCGCACCGTGGCCGACAACGCCTTCGCCGAACTGGGCAAGACCTGGGGCGAACGCGATCAGCTGGGCGACTTCGACACCCGGCTGCGCGCCAACCTGGACGACTTCCTGGACTTCGCGCTGACCAAGCCGAACCTGTACACCTTCCTGCTCACCGACCGCCGCGACGGGAACCGGCAGTTCCCGCAGGACTTCGGCGGCGACCGGTCCCCGGCCTTCGCGCCGCTGCTGGCCACAGTGGAGCAGGGGATGCGGGACGGGCTGCTGCGGTCCGATGACCCGCTTGAGGTCACGCTGGCCATCGCCACCACCGGCATGGGACTGGTGGATTTGTACCTGGGCGGCCGGATCGGCATGCCCGAGACCGAATTCCGCGCGCTCTGCCTGCGCACCGCCGAAAGGGTCCTCAATGGATGCCGTTCGTAAGACCCCACTGTGGATTGTTGTTGTCGCCACGGCCGCCTCGGCGGTGCTGCTCTACTCCGGCACCGGTATCTATGCCGTCGCCGCTTTGACGTGGCTGGCGCCGGTGCCGGTGCTGTGGCTGGCACCCCGGGTATCGGCGAGGGCCGCGTTCCTCACCTCGGCGGTGGCGGGCCTGGTGGGAGCGACGAACAACCTGATCTGGTACATCACGTCGCCCAGCGACGCGCCACTGTGGCCGATGGGCTTGATGATCATGCTGGCGTACTCGCTGACCTTCGCGCTGGGTGTGCTGCCGTACCGGGCGTTGCTGCTGCGGGGGCGGGCATTGTTGGCGGCGGTGACGCTTCCGGCCGTGTGGACCGTCGTCCTGTGGATCGTGGCGGTCTCCAACCCGACCGGGATCATGGGAACCCTGGCCAGCGCGCAGGGTGATGTGCCGTTGGTGCTGCAAACCACGACGGTGACCGGGATGTGGGGACTGGAGTTCCTGGTTCTGTTCGTACCGGCGGGAATCGCGGCGTTGTTCGCGCCGAGTGTTGGCGCGGGGGCGCGCTGGCGTACAGCGGGTGTCGCCGTCGTCGTCGCGGGACTGGTGCTGGGGCTGGGGGCCTGGCGGCTGGTGGGCGGCGGTGAGGGGCCGAGTCAGACCGTGGCGTTGCTGTCCAACAACGACAGTGGTTGGGGGGCGCGGCTCGATCAGCCTGCGGGTGAGGAGCTGGTGGCGAAGTACGAGAAGCGGATCGCGGCGCTGCCGGACGGGGTGGAGGCTGTCGTGTTGCCGGAGGGCGAGTTCACCGCTGACGAGGAGAGCCTTGGTGTGCTTGTCGAGCCGATGCGGAGGCTGGCGAAGGAGAAGGATCTGACCATTGTGGTGGGGGCGGTGTACAAGGATGAGCCGAAGCAGTACAACAACGCGCTGGTCATCCCGCCGAAGGGTGACGTCGTCACGTATACCAAGCATCATGATGGTGGGCCGAACACGCTGGGGACGGAGCTGGCTTTTCAGCCGGGGCACGGGAAGCGGGTGGGGATCGCGATCTGCGCGGACCTGAACATTCCCAATCCGGCTCGGCAGTACGGGGTGGCGGGGGCTCGGGCGCTGCTGGTTCCGGCGGCGGACGAGCGTTATGACGGTTGGTTGCACGCGCGGGCCGGGGTGCTTCAGACGGTCGCCAATGGGTCGTCGATGGCTTGGGCGGGCCGCACCGGAACTCTCACCGTCACCGACGGGTATGGGCGGGTGTTGGCGGAGAAGGACTCCGGTGGGGCGGGTGAGTTCACCGAGGTGGTCACCGAGGTGCCACAAGGTCCCGGGGCCACCGTGTACAGCCGGTATGGCGACTGGTTCGTGTGGCTGTGCATCGGGCTGGCCGCCGTCGGGACGGTGCTGGCGTTGAGCAAGCGGCGCGACAAGCCGTCGCCAGCCGCCTCCGCGACGGTCGAGGCTGCCGCTGCCGCGAGCGGTCGTCCTACTGAACCTGTTCGAAGTGGAGACTCCTGAGGAAGCAGTCGCGAGGCTGCCCGATCGCGAACAGCACGCAGTCGATGAGCGACTGGGCGGTCAGCGGGTCGGCGGCGGTGCGCGGCGTGGCATCCCATTCGGGGGACAGCCGGTCGGGGTTGTCGAAGTCGGGCGGGTACAGCGACATCACCCGCACGCCCTCGGGGCGCAGCCTGCGGGACAGGATCTCGGTGAACCCCGCCTGGGCGGACTTCGCGGCGTAGAAGGCCGGATGGGCCAGCGAGCGATCGTGCCCGGGATCGGCGCAGGCCGACACCATGGTCACGATGTCCGGTCGCTGGGAACGCCGCAGCAGCGGCAGGAAGTGCTTGGCCGCGAGCACGGTGCCGGTGGCTCCCGAGGCGATGGTCTCGGCGATGTCGGCGTCGGACGCCGAGGTCAGCTCCGTGCCGTCGAGGTAGCGGGCGCCGTTGTTGATGAGGACGTCGACGTGATCGGTGCGCTGGGCGACCGCTTCGGCGAAACCGGCGATCGTGTCCGGCCGCGACAGGTCGCAGCCGAAGGCGTGCACCCGATCCGGGTGACCGGTCTCGGCGCGGGTGCGTTCGGCGGCGGCCACGTCGCGCGCCGACAGGAACAGCTCGGCGCCCCGTTCGGCGAGGCCGATGGCCAGCGACCGGCCGAAGTCCCGTCCGGCGGCCGTCACCACGATCTTGAATCCGTCCAAACGCGTCATGGGCCCAGGTTAGGAGGTGACGGACGGCACCTAGCCGAGCGTGTGGCGGCGGGCGATGAGGGCGGCGGTGAGTTTGTGGAGGTCGGACTGGCGGCTGGGGTTGAGGCCGGTGAGCCGCGCGATCCGGTTCAGCCGGTAGTCGAGCGTGTTGGGGTGGACGTTGAGGGCGGCGGCGGTGGCGTTGCGGCTGAGGTCGTGCCGCAGATAGGTCTCCAGTGTGGTCTCCAGTTCGGTGCCGCGTTCCAGCGGCGCCAACAGCTCGGCCAGGACGTCGGCGCCGGGGCCGGGCCGGGTGAACTGGTACTCCAGCAGCACGTCGGCGAGCTGGTAGATGCCGGGCGGATAGTCCAGCCGCTCCACGAGGTCGACGACCTCCCGGGTGGTGGTGTGGACGACCGGGACTCGCTCGATCGTGGACAGATGCGCGGCGGCCAGCACCGGGAAGTCCAGCGCCGCCAACGATTCCCGCAGCGAGGCGCGTTCGGCGGGCGAGATGGCGTCGGTGCGTCCCGGTTCGGTGGCCTTGATCGGCAGCAGCGCGGTACCGCCGTGCGGGTCGAGGATCGTCAGCACCTGCCCGTGCGGCCACACCTCCAGCACCGACGCCACCGCGCGGACCCGGCGCCGGTCGCTGATCGCCGCCCGGCGGCCGTCGCTGTCCTCGGCGGAACCGAAGCTCAGGCACAGCACCAGATAGCCCGGCGCCAGGTGCACCCCGGCCCGTTCGGCCAGCTCCTCGGCGGGTTGTCCGTCCAGGAGCGCCGTCACCAGCGCCCGCCGGGCCTCGCGTTCGTGGCCCAGGATGTTCTGCCGTTCCTCGGCGTAGGCGGTCGCGACCACGGAGGTCACGATCTGCTGGTACTCGAAGACGAGGGTCGACACCGAGACCAGGTCGTCGTGATCGTCCGGTGTGGCCAGTGACGCGCACTGGGTCCACGTCACCCGGATCCCCTGGTGGTAGGCGGTCAGCACGTCCGCCAGCGGCACGCCCTCCTCGGCCCGCCGCGAGGCCGACTCGGCCAGCGGCGCCAGGTCCTCCGCCGACGGGGCCTGCCGCTGCCGCAGCATCCCGATGAACATGTCCAGGTTGTGCCGGGTTATCCACAGGATGTCCCGGCGCAGATCGGGCGGAAACCGGCCGTAGATCGGGATGGTGGCGGCGAAACCGTCGACCAGTTCGGCCGCCAGTCGCTCGTAGCGTCGCGCCAGCCAGTCGTCGACGGCCTGTCCTCCCAGCCGCAATGGCTCCTCTTTGTGAGTGTTCACAGTTTTTCCAATGCAGAACTACGAGCGTGTCCAGTAGACACGACGGCCTGTGTCTCAGATCATGTTGCCCAAGACAATAGCCCCCGGCAACAGAGAGACATTCACATGCGCCGACGCACTCCGCTGACGGCCGCCGCGTGCCTGGCCGTCCTGGCGGTATCCGCCCCCGCCCCCGCCTTCGCCCACTCCGCCCCCATCGACGAGTACGTCGCCCTCGGCGACTCGTCCGTCGCCGGTCCCCTCATCCCCGACTGGGACACCGGTGAACCCGGTTGCCTCCGCTCCACGAACAACTGGGCCGTCGAAGTCGCCGACGAACTCGGCGTCGCGAACCTGACCGACGTCAGCTGCTCGGCGGCCACCGCCGAACACATGGCCAATCCGCAGTCACTGCCGCTGGGCGGCAGCGCGCCGCCGCAGTTCGACGCGCTGTCCGACACCACCGACCTGGTGACCACCACCATCGGCGGCAACGACGTCGGGCTGGTCGGCGAGGCCCTGAAATGCGTGAACCTGCTGCCCGAACCCGCCGGACAGTCCTGTAAGGACCGACTGACCTCGGGTGGCGTCGACCAGCTCGCCGCCAAGATCGACGCCTTCGAACCGGCCTTCGGCGAGATGCTGGACGGCATCCGCGAACACGCCCCCAACGCCCGCGTCGTCGTGGTGGGTTACGGCACCTACATCCAGCCCGGCGGCTGCTATCCCGAGACGCCGGTGTGGAGCCGCGACGCGGACTACCTCCAGGACACCATCGGCAGGCTCGACGACATGATGGCCCGTCAGTCGGCCGAACACGGCGTCGAGTTCATCGACATCCGCGAGGCCACGAAGGGCCGCAACCTGTGCGCCCCCACCGGAACCCGCTGGTACGAGTCGCTGATCCCGACCTCCCCGGCGACACCGTTGCACCCCAACCGGATCGGCATGACCGGTATCGGCGAGGCCGTCGCCGCCGAACTGCGCTGAACCGCCGCGGGCGCCCCGCTCGCCAGGGCGCCCGCGAGCGTCACGGTTGCTAGCCTGAGTCCGTCGTCACCACCCCGGCACCCTGTGTCAGGACGGAAAGGTTTCCGCCGTGCAGATCTCCACATTCCTCGACCGCAAACTGTCCCGCAGATTCTCCACATACGACACCGAGCACGACGGCCGCATCAGAGACCACGTGGGGGCGGAACCGGCGGTCCCGCCCCCACGCTTACCCTCACGCCCCCACAGGGTGAGGCACCCCGCGTTTGGCTTCGATGAGCATCGATGGCCTGGCGCGGCGAAGGCTAGTGTCCCGGCCGCACACCGCAGCGCACATCCGACGCATACGTCGGGTTTTTCAGCGTTCGGCCTCGCGGACGATCAATGTCCGGCCGGATGCCGGTAGGGTTCCGGAGGTGGAGGCTTACCTCATTGACGCGGTTCGCACGCCCTTCGGCAGACACGCCGGGGGCCTGTCGCACATCCGTACCGACGACCTGGCGGCGATGCCGATCGCGGAACTGTTGCGCCGCAATCCGGACGTCGATCCGGCGTCGATCGACGACGTGATCCTCGGCGACACCAACCAGGCCGGGGAGGACAACCGCAACGTGGCCCGGATGGCCGCGCTGCTAGCCGACCTGCCGGTGACGGTGCCGGGCGTGACCGTCAACCGGCTGTGCGCCTCGGGTGCCGAGGCGATCGTGCTGGCCGCCCGGCAGGTCGCCAGCGGCGACGCCGAGCGGGTCGTCGCCGGTGGGGTGGAGTCGATGTCGCGGGCGCCGTTCGTGCTGCCCCGCCCGGACACCGCGTTTCCGCGCAACCTGTCGCTGGTGCCGACCCAGGTGGGGTGGCGGCTGCCGAACCCGAAGTTCGCGCGGGCATGGGTGGACTCGCTGGGCGAGTGCGCGCAGAACCTCGCCGCCGAGTACGGGATCGGCCGCGAGGCCCAGGACACCTGGGCGCTGCGCAGCCACCTGCGAGCGCAGGACGCGTGGGACAAGGGACTGCACGCGCAACGGGTGATGCATGTGGACGGTGTGCCGCGCGACGAGTGCGTCCGCGCCGACACCAACCGGGAGAAGCTGGCGGGCCTGAAGCCCGCGTTCACCGTGGACGGGACCGTGACCGCCGGGAACTCCTCGCCGATCTCCGACGGGGCCGCGGCGGTGCTGGTGTCGCGCGACCCCGGCGAGAACCCGATGGCGCGGCTGGTGTCCTCGGCGACGGTCGGGGTGTCGCCGGAGCGGTTCGCGGTGGCGCCGGTGGACGCGATCAACAAGGCGCTGTTCAAGGCGGGCCTGCACTTCCGCGACATCGCGGTGTGGGAGCTGAACGAGGCGTTCTCGGCGATGGTGCTGTCCTGCCTGCACCTGCTGCCGGAGGTGGACGTCAACCGGGTCAACCCGAACGGCGGCGCGATCGCGTACGGTCATCCCTTGGGAGCGTCGGCACCACGAGTCATCATGGACCTGTGTGATCAGTTGCGCCGACGCGGCGGCGGCTACGGTGTCGCGGCGGCCTGCATCGGTGTCGGCCAGGGCATGGCGGTGGTGGTTCACGTTGACTGAGGACGATGGGATCGTTCGGACGCTTCCCAACGCGCTGGCCGCCCACGCCAGGCACTTCTACAACAGCGGCGGCACCCCGGTGGAACCGCGCCGGGCGGCGACCGTGTTGATCCTGCGCGACCTGCCCTACACCGCCGGGGCGCCCGGCGGCGTCGAGGTCTACATGTTGCGGCGCGCGGCCAGCATGGTGTTCGCGGGCGGCATGTACGCGTTCCCGGGCGGGCGCGTGGATCCGTCCGACATAGACGTACTGTCGGCGGCGGTGCGCGAGGTGCGCGAGGAGACCGGGCTGCGGCTGACCGAACTGCACGCCTGGAGCCGTTGGGTGACACCGGAGTTCGAGCCGCGCCGCTACGACACCTGGTTCTACGTGGCCCGGCTGCCCGAGGGCGCCCAGCCGCTGGACATCAGCGGCGAGGCCGACTGGGCGGGCTGGCTGCCGCCCAAACGGGCGCTGGCCGACCACAATGACCAGATGCTGCCGCCGACGGCGGTGACGCTGACGGAGCTGTCCGGCTTCAACTCGGTCGACAGCGTCCTGACCGTCGCCGAGGACCGCGACCTGACGCCGATCACGCCCCGCGCGGTGATCGACAACGGCACCGTGCGGCTGGCGCTGCCCGGCGACCCGGAGTTCTAGGGCCTGGGCGGGGGTCCTCTTCCGTCGCGAGCGGCCTCCAGGTGGATGCATGGCAAGGCGGAGGTGCTCCGGCATCCCGGTGTTGGATGTCGGAGTGCCGACAACGCAGACAGGCGCCGCCTGGTGGGCGCGCAGCAGGAAACGGGATCCCCGCCCAGGCCCTCAGAGCCAGTTGCGGCGCTTGAAGATCAGGTACAGGGTCACACAGGTCGCGGCCATCGCCACGATCGCCATCGGGTAGCCGACCTTCCAGTGCGTCTCGGGCATGTAGTCGAAGTTCATGCCGTAGACGGTGCCGATGAGGGTCGGTGCGAACAGGATCGCCGCCCAGGACGAGATCTTCTTGATCTCGTCGTTCTGCGCCAGGCTCGTCTCCGTCATCTCCTGCATCTTCGCGTTCTGCTGCTGCGCGACCAGGGTGGCGTTGACGGTGAGGATGTCGGCCAGCGCCTGCCGGAAGCTGTCGACCTGTTCCATCACCGACACCGCGTGGTCGGCGACGTCGCGCAGGTAGCGGCGCAGCTCCTCGTCGATGCCGTACTTCTCGAAGCCGCTGATGAGGCCGCGCAGCATCCCCGACAGCGGGCGGACGGCGCGCTGGAACTGCACCACCTCGCGGGACAGTTCGTAGATGCGTCGCGACACCTGCGGGTCGCCGCCGAAGACCTCGGTCTCGATCTCGTCGATGTCGTTCTGCAGCCCGGCCACGACCGGGACGTAGCCGTCGACGACGGCGTCGAAGATCGCGTAGAGCACCGCCTCGTGGCCCCGGGCCAGCAGTTCGGGTTCGGCCTCCATGCGCTTGCGCACCACCGCCAGGTCGGGGGCGGCGCCGTGCCGGACCGTGATGACGAAGCCGGGCCCGACGAAGATGTGCAGTTCGCCGAAGTCGACCGACTCGTCGTCGTCGAGGTAGCGGGCGGCGCGCAGTACCACGAACAGGGTGTCCCCGTAACGCTCCAGCTTGGAGCGCTGGTGGGCCTCCAGGGCGTCTTCCAGGGCGAGCGGATGCAGGTCGAACTCGATGGCCAGCGACTTCAGCTCGCCGGGGGTAGGCCGGTAGAGGCCGATCCAGGCCATGGTCTCGGGGTCAGAGCGCGCCTCGCGGTAGGTCTCGGCCAGCGAGGACGGGGTGGAGACGCGGCGGCCGTCGCGGTAGACGGCGGCGTCGATGAGGCTGGAGCCGGGCACCGGGGCGCGCTCGACGGCGGCGGCCTCGGGGGGCTTGGGCTCGTGGTGGGCACGGCGGCCGGTGGTCTTGCGCAGGGCTCGCTTGGCGAGGCCACGGAAATCAGACATGGGGACGGTTCCTTCGCCGGACGGTGGCTGAGGTGGCTGCTTCGGGTCGGAATCCCGCTGGTCACCGTCCATACCCATGGCTTACTTCTCGCCGGGGCGAAGGCGGTCCAGCGGCGAGGTACTCGGAGGCTCGTTGCGTTTGTTGGTCATGGCAACGGTCACCACCTTTCCGTCTCTAGCTGTCTGGACCGCAAGCCAGCCTACACCCAGCCGCGCGGCAAGCGGTGTCAGACGAGTGAATTCAAGGCGTCCAGCACCTCTGGCCAAATAGTCGATTGTGGATCTATCACCTCGAAGTGTCCGATTCCCGGGAGTTCGCGAAGTTCGGCCTTCCTGCGGACGACGTAGTCGCGTGACATCTGTACGGGTACCCGATCGTCGGCCTCGCCATGCACGACCATCACCGGAACGCCCAGCTCCCGCCGCATCGGATCGGCCTCGGCGTACTCGGCCGGGAAGTCGGCGGGACCGCCGCCCATCAGGGCCGCCGCGGCACCGTCGCCCAGGTGTTCGACGTAGCAGCGCGGCAGGTCGGACACCGGCGCCAGCGCGACGACGCCGCGCAGGCGGCTTTGGCCCCGCTCCACCATGACGCCGCCGGGCTGGAGCAGCGGCGTGAACGTCAGGTCCGGTTCGGCCCACGGCAGGTCGGCCGCCAAGAGCGCCAGGTGGCCGCCGGCGGAGTGGCCGGTGAGGATCACGTTGTCGGGGTCGACGTCGTGTTCGGTGAGTTCGTCGTCGAGCAGTTCGAGGGCGGCCTCGATGTCCTCGAAGGTCTGCGGCCAGCCGCCCGCGCCGCCGCTGCGGCGGTATTCCAGTGACACGACGGCGAACCCGGCCGCGGTCAGGCCGTGGCAGAACGGGCGCAGATGGGTGCGGTCGAAGGCCTCGCGCCAGAAGCCGCCGTGGATGGCGACCACGGTCGCCTTCGGCTCGCCCTTGGGCTGGAACAGTTCGACGACCTGGTCGGGTTCGTCGCCGTAGGCGATCGTGATGCCCGGCTCGGCGGGGCGGGTCAGTACTTCGCGGGGGTCGGCCATGCCGACAGAATATGGCCATGGACTCGTGTTGTGCACCCGCTCGCGATCCGGAAAATCCGGATCCGGCGGCCGGGGACGGTGCGGACGCCTGGGGTTTCGCGGTGCCGAAGCGGGAGCCCGCGAAGGTGCGGCGCGGCATGGTGCGCGTCGACGTCGGCGAGTTCGACATGGGCGGAGAGGATGTCGACGCCAACCCCACCGACGGCGAGGGTCCGCCGCGTCCGGTTCGGTTGAGCCCCTTCCACATCGACACGGTGTGCGTGACGAACGTAGAGTACGCCCGGTTCGTGAGGGAAACCGGTTTCGTCACCGACGCCGAGCGCGAAGGATGGTCCTATGTGTTTCATTTGCTGGTGGCGCCGACGGCGCGCGGCCACGTCATGGACGCCTCGGTCCCCGGTGCCCCGTGGTGGCTGGCGGTGCGTGGGGCCAGCTGGCGAGCGCCCCACGGCCCCGGTTCGTCGATGTCATCGGTGCAGAACCATCCGGTGACGCACGTGTCGTGGCGCGACGCGGCGGCCTACGCGGCCTGGGCGGGCAAGCGACTTCCCACCGAGGCGCAGTGGGAGGCGGCGGCGCGCGGCGGCCTGTCGGGAGCTCGGTACCCGTGGGGCGACGAACTGCTGGTGCGCGGCGCCCACCGCTGCAACATCTGGCAGGGCTCGTTCCCGCGCCACAACACCGCCGAGGACGGGCATCTGGGCACGGCGCCGGTCAAGACGTTCCGCCCCAACGGTTATGGCCTCTACCAGATGGCGGGCAACGTGTGGGAGTGGTGCGCCGACTGGTGGACCACGGCGCGCGACGGCGACAGTGACCCGACCGGCCCGGCCACCGGTACGTCCAAAGTGATCCGGGGTGGCTCGTACCTGTGCCACGACTCGTACTGCAACCGCTACCGAGTGGCGGCCCGCACCCACAACACTCCCGACTCGTCGACTGGGCACATGGGCTTCAGATGCGTGTTCTAACGTTTGCCGCATGCGTGAACTCAGTGACGTGACCTACGAGGTGTCGGACGGCACCGCGGTCATCACCATTGACCGTCCTGATCGGATGAACTCCTTCCGGGGCCAGACCGTTGACGAGCTCATCTACTGCTTCAAGACCGCCTGGGCGTCCAAGGACGTCGGCGTCATCATCCTCACCGGCGCCGGGGACCGGGCGTTCTGCGCCGGTGGCGACGTGAAGGAGCGCGCCGAGACCGGCTCCTACGGCCCCACCGAGTGGGGGACCTTCGAGATCGAGCGGCTGCACCGCATGATCCGCGACGTCCCCAAGCCGGTCATCGCGGCCGTCAACGGGGTCGCGGTCGGCGGCGGCCACGTCCTGCACGTGCTGTGCGACCTGAGCATCGCCGCCGAGCACGCCCGGTTCGGGCAGTCGGGCCCGAAGGTGGGCAGCTTCGACGCCGGTTTCGGCTCGGCGTACCTGGCCCGCGTCATCGGCGAGAAACGGGCCAGGCAGCTGTGGTACCTGTGCGAGCTGATCGACGCGCCGACGGCGCTGTCGTGGGGGCTGGTCAACGAGGTCACCCCGGCCGCCGAACTGCTGTCGACCGCGCGGGAGTGGGCCGCGAAGATCAACGCCAAGTCGCCCACGGCGCTGCGATTCCTGAAACACTCCTTCAACGCCGACACCGACCACCTGTCCGGGTTGTCACACCTGGCCTTCGACGGGCTGGACGTGTTCAGCGACACCGAAGAGGCCGCCGAGGGGGCCACCGCCTTCGCCGAGAAACGTGCTCCCGACTTCACACGTTTCCGCCGTTGACACCCCGGGAAGCCACAGAGTTACGCTCGACAACGCACACCACAACCATTGGGGACCGCCAAACCATGACAGACGACAACACCGGCACCGACAAGGTCGTTGAGCCCGAAGAGACCGCCGACACCGAGGAAGCCGAAGAGGCCGAACAGGCGACCGTCCTGGTGATGGGTCCGGACGGCAAGCCCGTCGGCACCATGACCGTTGACCCGGAGTCCGGCGAGCCGCAGGACCCGTCCAAGCTCGTCGAACAACCCGCCAAGGTGATGCGGGTGGGCAGCATGGTCAAGCAGTTGCTGGAAGAGGTGCGCAGCGCGTCCCTCGACGAGGCCGGACGCAAGCGGCTCAAGGAGATCCACGCCCGCTCGATCGCCGAGCTGGAGGAGGGCATCGCGCCGGAGCTGCGCGAGGAGCTGGAGCGGCTGTCGCTGCCGTTCGACGACGACACCACGCCCTCGGAATCCGAGCTGCGGATCGCGCAGGCCCAGCTGGTGGGCTGGCTGGAGGGGCTGTTCCACGGCATCCAGGCCGCGCTGATGGCACAGCAGATGGCCGCGCGGATGCAGCTGGAGCAGATGCGACGCGGTGGCATGGCCGCGCTGCCCGCCGGTAGCCAGCTGCCGCCGGGCGTGCAGATGATGGCCAACGACGACGAGCACTCGGGTGGACCGGGGCAGTACCTGTAGCGAGCCCGTCCGATTCGACCGCCCCCGGCGGCAGCCGCTCGACAGCTGCCGCCGGGGGCGACGTGTGTCGGCGGCCCGAACCCGGTCACGTTCCATAGCCGCGCCGACACTGTGGGAGATTCTTGCCCGTTTTTTTGGTTTGCTGTTGCCAAACCCACAGCGACGGGCTAATAATGGTGGCAAAGCAGACAGATCTGGCGCCAAAACAAAGAATTCAAAGCTCAAACGGAGCGATTCAATGGGAATCCTGGCCGAGAGGCTCGACAGCCTCAGCATCGAGACGTCGTCACCGGACGGCCAGATCACGGGCGTGTTCCGGCCGACCTCCGCACTGAGCGTCCACTTCCGCGACGGCGGCTACCGCGGCTACACCGAACGCGGCCTGGAACGTCAGCTGGCCGCGCTCGTCGCCTCGGCGTGGGCCCGGTACTGGCGGGCCCGGCAGGCGGCGGTCGCCGAGGCCACCGGCGAACCGGCGGTCCCGCACCAGCCGTGGGATACCGCGGGCCGCCGCTACCGGGCCGAACGCGACCGGACCCGCTGCGAGGGCATGTCCGCCGGTCACCGCGTCCACGTGTCGCACACCGGGTTGCGGGACTGGAACGTCGTCGTCCGCGACGGCACGTTGTCTACTTTGGATGAGTTTGGGTTCGCCGCCGAGCTCGAAAGTGGTTTCACCGCCGCGATGCGCGACCACCGGCACAAGCTGATGATGTTGCGCGACAAGCACTTGCCCCGCTGATCACGAGCCCCCAGACCGAAGGAACCGACATGGCGACCAACGAACCCGTCACCGGCGGCGACATCTACGCGCTGTGGGAGGTGGCCCACAAGGGACTGCCCACCGTGGAAGAGGTGTACAACAAGGCGCTGGAGACCCACAAGAACAAGGTCGCCGGTGGCGACGACAAGACCTTCGGCCGGTGCTTCGCGGCCTGGGAGGAACTGCGGCAGCACTCCGAGTACCTGCTGTCCCGCACCCAGGGATCCCTGGACGGCGCGTCGAAGGCGCTCGACATCGCCATCGACCAGTTCAAATACGTCGACGGCGACAACGCCAAGGGCCTGACCGAGGCCGGCAAGGAGTTCCAGGGCTACCTGGACGAGGGGATCTCCGACCCGGACCACGTCGACCAAGACGGCGACAAGTAGGGGGCTGGAATTCATGGGACGCAACGACTCCGAGTTCCCGTCCGACGAGGAGCTCAAGAAGCTGGCCGGAAAGATCAAGGGTGCCGCCATCAGGGCGAACACCAAGATCCTGAAGTCCTACGACCCCGACACCTACGGCAACTACCTGGACCAGCTCGACGGGATCAGGAGTCAGGCCGAGTGGCTGGGAACCGCGTTCGACGACTTCCTGAAGCCGTCGCCGTGGGACTTCGACGACATGCTCAAAGCCCTGGACGAGATCGCCTCCGACCTGGGCCAGGCGGTCGGCGAGACCGAGATCAAAAACGGGATCGTCCAGGGCCGCATCGACACCACCAAGCAGTTTTTGGGCGAGGGCGGCTGGAAGGGCGCGCTGGCCGACTCGTTCAAGATGGACTACCTGGAGCCGATCGGTTCGCACATCGCCGCCAACCAGGGCGCGGTCACGCTGGTGACGCACGACGGTCTCCAGGCGATGCGCGACATCTACGGCAAGGCCCGCGAGAACCTGAAGGACCTGGGCGAGAAGGCCGTCACCGCCTTCGAACAGGCCGACGGCATCAGCGCCAGCGACCTGAAGACGCTGCTGACGGTGCTCAGCGCCGCCTTCGGCCTAGGCACCGCCGTGCTGTCCGCGTTCGCGCCCGCCGCGGCGGCGGGAGCGGGCATCGCCAGCGCGCTGGTCTCGGGCGGTATCGCCGTCGGCTCCGACAAGGTCGGCGAGGACGAGGAGAGCGAGCTGGCCGCCGACTACCCCGACAAGGTGGAGGAGAACTTCAAGAACGCGCTGGAGAAGCTCAAGGAGCAGATCACCACCATGGAGGACGAGCTGATCAAGGTGCTGCAGAAGGGAACCTCGGACATCGCCTCGATCGTGTGGGGCGAGAAACTCGACCGCCTGAACGGGTTCTCGGCGTTGTTCGGCATGGGGAACCAGTCGCTGCTGGCCCCGAAGGTCCCGGATCTGTCCATGGTGGCCTTCGGCGACGACCCGGGCAAGCTCAAGGACGGGCTGGTCCAGGTGAGCGGCTGAACTGCCGGTTCCGTGCGAGAAGTGGTTCGTCGCACGGCATCGGCCAACCCAGCGTCGGGACTTGAGGGAGGCCCGGCGCGGGGCCCGCCCCGTGTCATCCGGGGCGGGCTTTCTCGTTTCCCTACGTTTGGCCGCCTCGGCGGAATCCCGCGGCCCGCAACCGGTTCACGACCGGCTGGTAGTTCGCGAGCCCGTCGTGCTTGACCCGGTTGATCGCCCGATCCAACGGCCGGGTGCCGTTCACGTCGGTGTCCCGGCCCCCGTACTCCAGCAACAGCTCCGTCAGCTCGCCCATGATCTCGCCCGAGACCTCGTCGGGCGACCACTTGCTGTTGGGCGACAGCAGCCAGTGCATCGCCTCGGGTTGCGGCCCTTCGGCTTCCAGCCGCTCCCGCAGCTCGGGGAGGAACTCCCGCTGCTCCTCGACGTCACCGAGCGGGATCCGGTCGAGGTAGTCGCGCGCGG
Source organism: Stackebrandtia nassauensis DSM 44728 (assembly GCF_000024545.1). GTDB lineage: Bacteria > Actinomycetota > Actinomycetes > Mycobacteriales > Micromonosporaceae > Stackebrandtia > Stackebrandtia nassauensis. The sequence continues at coordinate 114,576 of NC_013947.1, read as the reverse complement.
AGTACGTGAACCCCGCCGCCAGCAACCGGTCCACCACGATCCGGTACTGCGGGTGCCCGCCCCGGCCGAGCCAGATCCGGGACCAGCCAAGCGGAGTGCGTCCATTCACCACGACGTTCTGGCCACCGTGGCTCAGCAGCACGTCGATCAGTTCGCCGAAGAACTCGCCGCCGATCTCGTGCTCGGACCACCCGCGCGGGGACAGCAGCCAGTACAACGCCTCCGGCTGCGGTCCCGAGGCTTCCAGCCGCTCCCGCAGCTCGGCCAGATGCGCGCGCTGTGCCGCGACATCGCCCTCGGGAAGCCATTCCAACATGGACCGGATCGACCGGGCGAAACCGGCCTTCCGCAACCGGTACGTCACCACTTGATACTGTGGACGCTTCCCGTTACCGAACAGTTCGTATGCCCGATCGAGCGGATTTTGACCCGTGGCGACGTTGTCGCGCGCGCCGTGACTCAGCAGCAGATCCGTCAGCTCGAACAGGGTCTCGGCCGAGACCTCGTCCTCGGTCCACTCCCGCTTCAGCAACAGGTGCAGCGCGTCGGTGACGACCACGGGGCCCTCATTCTCCAACAGGTACCGCACCTCGTTGACGCTCACCGCCTGCCGATCCCAATCCCCAGGGGACAGTCTACTCAGGTGCTCGGTGAACTCGCGGCGCGCGAGACTCGCGTGCCGCCCACCCCGGTCCCGCAGGTAGGCGACGACCTGGTCCGGGTACGGCACGGTCGCGATCGCCAGGTCGACCAGGGTGCTGCCGCGCGGGTCGAGGGCGTTGACGTCCGCACCGCCCTCCAACAGCTCGCCGATGATCCACCAGTGCTCGTCGTCATCGATACGAGCCGCCCCGGGGTGCACCCGCCCCTGCCCGTCGAGACTCGCGAAGCAGGGAGCGTTGCGGAAATCGGCCTGCGCGTTGGGATCGGCACCCGCCTTGAGCAGCATCGCCACCGCTTCAAGCCTGCGATGCGCGACCGCGTGGTGCAGCGGCGTCATGCCCTCGGCGTCGAGCGCGTTCGCGTCGGCACCCGAGCGCAGCGCCGCCGCGATGGCGTCGTCATCCCCGCGCGCGGTGGCGGCCAGCAGGGCACGATCGTCACCCTCGGGCTCGGCCCGGGGAGCCAGTTCCATGACGGCCCAGGTGAAGTCGAGTCCCTGCGACTCCGCGTCGCGCACGACCACCACGGGGCGCGCGGCACCCTGTGAGGTGGTGGCGTCGTCGAGGAACGGGTTGCCGACGGGCACATCACTCAACGGCTGGAACGCCTCCTGCAGGCCCAGCAACACCTGGGCCAGGGCCTTTCGTTCCGGTGAGGAGACGCTGGCCAGCAGCGGGTGCTCGTCGTCGTCGAGCTCCGCCAGCAGGTCCCCATATTCGTACACTTTGGACGCGAGCGCGTCCAGTACAAGCGACCGCGACACCGGATCGTCGGATGCCGACCAGGTGCCGGAGGACTCGCCGTCCCACTCGGTCTCGATCAGGACGTATCGGGATTCGTCCGGTTTCTGTTGCCGTGCGCCGGTTTCCAAGGCGACGAGGCATTCAAGTATTTCGTCAACCTCCACGATGACACCTTGCCAGAACCCGGAAACCCATACTTACTCAGGATTCACTCTCGACCACAGTTCGGAATCCGGCCAGAAAACGGCCCCGATCCTCAGTCGGTCGCGTGCAACCGAAGCCACAGTTCGGCCCGCTCAGCGTGCGTCTCCCGCCCCAACCGCCGATACGCCTCACCCATCAGCTCCACCGTCCCCCGGTCGTAATACGACAGCGACTTGAGCACCGCCAACGCCGAACCGGGCCGCCCCTCATCGAGGTACACCCGCGCGACCACCCGCCACTGCTCGAAGTCCCACGGCTGATCCACCTGAACGGTCTCGGGCGCGAACGCCGACTGCGGTGCCAACACCCCGATCCCGTCCGACGTCGCCTCATACCGCCACCCCTCGGGCACCCGCGGCTCCAGCACCCGCTTCGACCGCGCCCCCGGGCTGATCAACCCGGAATCCAGGTCGGGCCGCAAATCCAGCGCCCGGCACACAGCACCCCACCGCTCATCGGTGTCCGGCGCGTCCAGCCCCTGCTCACGCCCCCGCTCCCGCCAGCTCGCCATCGACCCGGCCAACAGGTTCTCCAGCGCCTGCTTCGTATCGTCGCCCAACCAGACCGCGTGGTCGTCAACGGGCGCGAAGGACACACAGGGATGGTCGTCACCCTCCAGCTCGGGTGCCAGCACCGCCCACCCGTAGTGCAACCCGTCCCCGCCGTTCCAGCAGAACGGCAGGATCTCCAACGGCTGGAACGTGTACAGCAGCTCCCCACACAACTCCGCCGGATCATCCCCGACCGGCTTCCCCAGCAGGCCCGCGCTGAGGTCACCGCTGAACAGGTCGCCGCCCTTGTCAGCCCAGGACGCGTAATGCCACACGTCGGGGTCCGCGGGATCCAGACCGTCCATGATGAACTCGACCAACGCGGTGAACGTCTCGGGCAACCGGAACGACGGGTGCAGCGGGTGACTCTCGCGGGACATGGCCGCGACGGTATCAGGCCCCGCCCACCCCGGCATCGCCCCGAAAACCGAAGTGGACGCTCAGTTCACGAATGCGCCGTCCGGCCCCCGAAGGGGCGGGACGGCGAAGGCGGGCGAACCGCGACTACCCGAACATGCCGGGCTGGTAGTCGCCGGCGGGCTGCTGGATGATGACGTTGCCGCGGTTGAACGCGTTGATGAGCGCGATCAGCGAAACCAGGGCGCCCAGTTGGTTCTCGTCGTAGTGCTTGGCCGCGTTGGCCCACACGTCTTCCGAGACGCCGCCCGCCGCGTCGGCGATGCGGGTGCCCTCCTCGGCGAGTTCGAGGGCGGCGCGTTCGGCGTCGGTGAAGACCGTGGCCTCGCGCCAGGCCGCGACCAGGTTGAGGCGCTGTTGGGTCTCACCGGCGGCCAGGGCGTCCTTGGTGTGCATGTCGGTGCAGAAGCCGCAGCTGTTGATCTGGCTGGCGCGGATCTTGACCAGTTCCTGGGTGGTGTGCGGCAGGCCGGTGTCGGCCAGCGATTTGTTGGCCGCGATGAGGTGCTTGAAGACCTTGCCCAGGACCGGGTTCTCGAAGGCGTTCAGTCGAGCGTTCATGGGGTGCTCCTTGTCGGTTGTGGTGGATACACCCTTGAGACAAACCAGCTCGGCCGAATGTGACAGCTCGCGGAATGACGTGAGTCACGCCGGTGGGGTGACGGCGAGGCGGGCGGCTCGGGTCATCGCTTCGCGTTGGCGGGACGGGGGGTCGCCCTGGTCGAGGCTGGCGAGGGTGGCGGCGTTGACCGCGCCGATCATGGCGCCGACGCGGGCCGCCGCTTCGACGCGATCGACGTCGAAGGTGGTGGTGAGGGCGTCGATGAGGGCGGTTTGGCCGGAGAAGAGGCGTTGGAAGAGGCGGGCCTGGAGGGCGGGGGTTCGGACGAGGAGCTGGGCCCGCAGTTGGGTGAGGTCGCTGGGGTCGGCGTCGTCGATCATGCGCTCCATCGCCGTCAGCAGGACGGTGGCCAGCGGGGTGTTCGCCCGGTGGGTGGTGATCGCCTGGACCCCGGCGGCGATGCGGCGGTCGGTGTTGGCCAGCAGAACGTCCTCTTTGGTGGGGAAGTGGAGGAAGAAGGTGCGGGTGGACAGCTCGGCGGCCTCGGCGATCTGGGCCACCGTCGTGTGTTCGTAGCCCTGGCGTTGGAAGAGGTCGACGGCGGCGGCCACTAGTGCGTCGCGAGTGCGTTGTTTCTTGCGTTCCCGAAGGCCCGGTTCCATGCGGTCAGATTACTACTTCGAATGAATTGCTACAGTTGATGCATTAATTCATCAACTGCATTGGAGGAGTCATGGGACATCTGGACGGACGTATCGCTCTCATCACCGGCGCGGGGCGTGGGATCGGGGAGGCCGTGGCGCGGTACTTCGCCGCCGAGGGGGCTCGGGTCGTGGTCAATGACCTGGGCGTCGACATCGACGGGACCGGGGCCGACGCCTCGGTGGCCGAGACGGTGGCCGCGAGCATCAGGGCGGACGGCGGCGCGGCGATCGCCAACACCGACGACGTCGCCGACTGGGACGGGGCGCGGCGGGCGGTGGCCTCGGCCGTGGACGGGTTCGGGGACCTGCACGTGGTCGTGAACAACGCGGCCACCGAGCGGAACCTGGGGCTGGTGGACATGACGGAGGCGGACTTCGACTCGGTGGTGGGGGTGAGTCTCAAGGGGACGTTCGCGGTCAGTCACTGGGCGGCCCGGTTCTGGCGCGAACGGTTCGAGGCGGGTGAGCGGGTGGATCGGTCGCTGGTCAACACCGCGTCGGGGTCGGGGTTGCTGAACCCGCTGCCGACCCAGACGAACTACGCGGCGGCCAAGGCGGGGGTGGCGGCGATGACGCTGATCCACGCGCTGGAGCTGGGGCGGTACGGGGTGCGGGTGAACTGTTCGTCGCCGTCGATGGTGCGGACCCGGTTGACCGAGAACGTCGCCGGGATGCCGCAGCCCCGGGCCGAGGGCTTCGATCCGACGGCGCCGGTCACGTCCGCGCCGCTGGTGGCGTACCTGGCCACCGCGGAGTGTGGGCTGACTGGCCAGGTGCTGTCGATGCGGGGCAGCACGGTGCTGGTGAACCGGAACTGGTCCAAGGGACCGCACCTGTCCAAAGGGGAGGAATTGTGGACGGTCGACGAGCTGGCCGCCGCGCTGCCGGACCTGTCGCCCGACGACCCCTTCCAGACCCTGGCCGCCGCGCTGGACGGGGCGCTGGGGTCGCGGCTCGGCGAGGAGGGCCGGGCCGGGGTGCGGCGGATGGTCGACGCGGCCCTGGACGCCGCCGCGGCCGGGCGGGGTTGAGGCGGGTCGAGGCCGCCATTCAGCGAATCGGCTCCCGGTTACTCTCGGGGCATGAGCGAAGCGAGAGAAGTTCGTGCCCCGCGCGGCACCGAGTTGACCTGCGCGAACTGGCAGATTGAGGCCCCGTACCGGATGTTGCAGAACAATCTGGACCCCGACGTGGCCGAGCGTCCCGACGACCTGGTCGTGTACGGCGGCACCGGTAAGGCCGCCCGGGACTGGCAGAGCTTCGACGCGCTGCTGCGCACCATGCGCACGCTCAGGGGCGACGAGACGATGCTGGTGCAGAGCGGCAGGCCGGTCGGGGTCTTCCAAACCCACGAGTGGGCGCCGCGGGTGCTGATCGCGAACTCGAACCTCGTCGGCGACTGGGCGACCTGGCCGGAGTTTCGCAAGCTGGAGCAGCTCGGTCTGACGATGTACGGCCAGATGACGGCCGGGTCGTGGATCTACATCGGAACGCAGGGCATCCTGCAGGGCACCTACGAGACCTTCGCGGCGGTGGCCAACAAGCACTTCGGCGGCACCCTGGCCGGAACCCTGACCCTGACCGCCGGGTGCGGCGGCATGGGCGGCGCGCAGCCGCTGGCCGTCACCATGAACGACGGCGTGTGCCTGATCATCGACGTGGACGCCACCCGGCTGCGGCGCCGGGTCGAGACCCGGTACCTGGACGTGGTCGCCGCCGACCTGGACGAGGCGGTGCGGCTGGCCACCGAGGCGAAACAGGAAAAGAAGCCGCTGTCGGTGGGCCTGGTGGGCAACGCCGCGCTGCTGGTGCCGCAGATCCTGCGCATGGGGGTGCCGGTCGACATCGTCACCGACCAGACCTCCGCCCACGACCCGCTCGCATATGTGCCCGACGGCATCGACCTGGGCGACGCCCCCGACTACGCGGCCAAGAAGCCGGAGGAGTTCACCGACCGGGCGCGGGCCGCGATGGCCAAGCACGTGCAGGCCATGGTGGAGTTCCAGGACGGCGGCGCGGTCGTGTTCGACTACGGCAACTCGATCCGCGGTGAGGCGAAACTGGGCGGCTACGACCGCGCCTTCGACTTCCCCGGTTTCGTGCCCGCCTACATCCGGCCGCTGTTCTGCGAGGGCAAGGGCCCGTTCCGGTGGGCGGCGCTGTCGGGCGACCCGAAGGACATCGCCGCCACCGACCAGGCGATCCTGGAGTTGTTCCCGGAGAACGAATCGCTGGCCCGCTGGATCCGGCTGGCCGGGGAGCGGGTGGCGTTCCAGGGCCTGCCGTCGCGGATCTGCTGGCTGGGCTACGGCGAGCGGGACAAGGCCGGGGAGCGGTTCAACGAGCTGGTCGCCGACGGCACCATCTCGGCGCCGATCGCGATCGGCCGCGACCACCTGGACACCGGCAGCGTCGCGTCCCCGTACCGCGAAACCGAGTCCATGAAGGACGGATCGGACGCGATCGCGGACTGGCCACTGCTCAACGCGATGCTCAACACCTCCTCCGGCGCCACCTGGGTCTCGATCCACCACGGCGGCGGGGTCGGCATGGGCCGCTCCATCCACTCCGGACAGGTGACGGTGGCCGACGGCACCCCGCTGGCGGCCGAGAAGATCGCCCGGGTCCTGACCAACGACCCCGGCTCCGGGGTGATGCGGCACGTGGACGCCGGATACGAACGCGCCGAACAGGTCGCGCACGAGCGAGGCGTCCGCGTCCCGATGAGGGAGTCATGAGCCTGCTCGTCGACAACATCGGCGAGCTGTCCACCTGCGTGGGTGAACCGCTGTCGGACGCGGCCGTCGCGATCGACGGGTATGAGATCGCCTGGGTCGGCCCCAGCGGCGACGCGCCGTCCTGCGACGAACGCGTCGACGCCGGGGGCAGGGCGGTGATACCCGGATTCGTCGACAGCCATTCACATCTGGTGTTCACCGGGGATCGTTCGGCGGAGTTCGCCGCCCGGATGGCCGGGCGGCCGTACACCGCGGGCGGTATCAGGACCACGGTGGCCGCGGTGCGCGGTGCCGACGACGAGACCCTGCGCGCCAACGTCCGGAAGCACCGCGCCGAGATGTTGCGGCAGGGCACCACGACGGTGGAGATCAAGAGCGGGTACGGGTTGACCGTCGACGACGAGGCGCGGGCGTTGCGGATCGCGTCGGAGTTCACGTCGGAGACGACGTACCTGGGTGGGCACATCGTGCCGCCGGAGGCCGATGCCGACGAGTACACGGCGCTGGTGGCCGGGGACATGTTGATGTCGTGCCTGCCGTACGCGCGCTGGGCCGACGTCTTCTGCGACCGGGGTGCCTTCGACGTCGAGCAGGCGCGCGAGATCCTCACCGCGGCCCGGGATGCCGGGTTGGGGTTGCGGGTGCACGGCAACCAGTTGCAGCACGGGCCCGGGGTGCGGTTGGCCGTCGAGTTGGGTGCCGCGTCGGTGGACCACTGCACTTTTCTGTCGGACGCCGACGTCGAGGCGCTGGCCGACGGTGACACCGTCGCCACGTTGCTTCCGGGTGTGGAATTCTCCACAAGATCACCGTTCCCGGACGCCAAGCGGCTGTTGGACGCGGGGGTGACGGTGGCTCTGGCCAGCGATTGCAACCCGGGTTCGTGTTATTCGTCCTCGATGCCGCTCATGATCGCGTTCGCGGTGCGGGACATGGGGATGACCGTGGAGCAGGCGCTGTGGGCGGCGACGGCCGGTGGGGCGCGGGCGCTGCGGCGAGATGATCTTGGCGTTGTGGCCGTGGGGAAGCGCGCCGACCTGGTGATTCTCGACGCTCCCAGTTTCGTCCACCTGGCATATCGCCCTGGGGTACCGCTCGTTCACTCAGTTGTCCATGATGGAAAGATCGTAGACATGGCGTTAACCAGGCGGTTAACCTTCGTTCGGGCGGCGTCGGTCGCCCGAATGGGTAGTAAGGTGTGGCGGTATGTCAGTAAGCCGCACCAGCGCCCCCAAGTGGCGGCAGGCAAAGACTCTGTCGATGCTGTTTTGGACAGGGTTCGGCTTCGCTCCCCTCGCGGCGTTGATTCTGTTGGTCGGAGACTCCGGCTTCACGATCAAGTTCGCCTTGATCCTGGGCCTGGGCTCCGTGGTCCTGATCGGGCTGTCGGTCGCGCTGCGCACTGACGTGACCCTTGTGGAGCGTGACCTGTACGCCAACATGGCCGACGCGGAGGCCGAGACCCGGCGCGCGATCAACGAACTGCGCAACGAGGTGCGCCGCGCCGCGCTCGGTGGCCACGAGCCGGTCAAGGCGGTCGCCTCGGCCACCCCCCGGCCGCCGCGCGAGCTGCCCGCGTACGAGGAGCAGCAGCAGGACGATCGGCGACCGCGCCCGGTGGCGCAGGGTTCGGCCGATCCCTACTCGCGGGCCAGGGAGGAGCGGGAACCGACGAGTGGTTACGTCGCCGAGACCACCGCGGTGCCCCGGCAGCGTTGGGAGGACGACTATCCGGTGTCGGGCTACGAGAACGAGGGCCGGGACCGGCGTTCCAACCGTCACGGCAGCGGCCAGGCGGTCGAGGCCTGGCGGGCCGAGGCGGAGCCGACGACGCCGAGTCGTGGCACCTCGCGCCGGGCACGCGGGGTGGAGAACGGCTGGTCCGACGAGGTGTACAACTCCGGTTCGCAGCCACGGGCCTCGCGCGGCAACGACGCCGACTCGGGTGCGCAGCCGCGGGCGTCCCGGACCAACGGCTCGGATCCGGCCGGTGGCAGGGGCCGTCATTACCGGGAACCGGACGAACTCGACGGCGTGATCCCGTCGCGGCACTATCGCGAGGACGATGACAGCGGCGAGATCCCGTCGCGGCACACCACGGGTTCGACCCGGCGGCGCGAGTACGCGTCCGGGGAGTCACGCTCGCGCGGTGACAGCCGAAGCGGCGGGTCCTACATGGACACCTATTACGGCGACAGCCGTCGCTGAACCCTTCTGACCGAGCGGCTTCGGGCCGCTCGGTTTGTCGTATCCAAATAGTTGAACTATCGTACTACTAGTACGATAGTTCAACTATTTGGGAGGCGTCGTGGAAACCGAATCGGCCGGATGGCGTCCGTGGTGCGGCCTGGGGCTGCTGGCCCTGCCGACCATGCTGCTGGGGCTCGACGTGACCGCGCTGTACCTTGTCGTGCCCGACATCGCGGCCGATCTGCGGCCGAGCGCCACCCAGACACTGTGGATCATGGACGCCTACGGGTTCCTCATCGCGGGATTCCTCATCACCATGGGCACCCTGGGCGACCGGATCGGGAGACGGCGGCTGCTGTTGATCGGGATGGTCGGCTTCGGCGCTGTCTCGGTGCTGGCGGCCTTCGCCCCCAGTGCCGGGCTGTTGATCGCGGCCCGGGCGCTGCTCGGTGTCGCGGGGGCGACGTTGATGCCCTCGACCCTGTCGCTCATCAGCGACATGTTCACCGACGCTCGGCAGCGGGCGCTGGCGATCGGCCTGTGGGCCACCATGTTCGCCGTCGGCATGGCCGCCGGACCGGTCGTCGGCGGCGCGCTGGTCGCCGAGTACTGGTGGGGCGCGGTGTTCCTGATCGCCGTCCCGGTCGCGGTGCTGGTGCTGGTCTTGGCCCCGTTCCTGTTGCCGGAGCACCGGACGCGGGGTGGCGACCGGCTCGACGTGGCGAGTGTCGGGCTGTCGCTGGCGGCGCTGTTGCCCGCGTTCTACGCGCTCAAACACGCCGCCGCCGACGGTCTCACCGTCGAAGTCGGCCTCGCCGCGCTCTTCACGACGGTCGCGTCGATCGGGTTCGTCCGGCGCCAGAACCGGTTGCGGACACCGCTTCTGGAGCTGCGGCTGTTTCGCGACCGGACCTTCCGGGTCGCCCTGGTCGTGCTGCTGGTCGGGCTGATCGGTTTCGGCGGCGTGATGTTCCTGGTCACCCAGTACCTGCAACTCGTCGAGGAACTGTCGCCGACCACGGCCGGGCTGTGGATGGGGCCGCCCGCCGCCGCGATGCTGCTCGGCGCGGTGGGTGCGCCGCTGCTGGCCCGCCGGGTGTCGCCCGGCGTCCTCATGGCCGCCACGCTGGCGTTGTCGCTGCTGGGATACGTCCTGCTCGGCCTCGCCGGAACCGACAGCCGCGTCGGGGTGATCGGCGGCTTCGCCTTCGTCTACCTGGCGCTCGGCGTCATCGCCGCGCTGGGCACCGACATCGTCGTCAGCGCGGCGCCGCCGCACAAGGCCGGCTCGGCCGCGTCGCTGTCGGAAACCGTTCAGGAGCTTGGCATCGCGGCGGGCGTGGCGGTACTGGGCAGTCTCACCACGGCCGTCTACCGGGCCGGGGTCGACCGCGCGCCCGGTCTCGACGGCGACACGGAAGCGGCCTACGGCGACAGCCTGTCCGGGGCGGTGGCCGTCGCGGACCAGCTTCCGGACGGGGCACTGGCGCAGGCGAAACTCGCGTTCACCGACGGGCTCAACCTCGCCGCGCTCGTCGCGGGCGTCGCGATCGCCGCGGCCGGGCTGGCGTGTCTCCTCGCGTTGCGGCGACTGCCCCGGCTGGGTGCCGCCGCGTCCGAAGCCCCCGAACCGATAGCCTCTGCGGCAGGGAGGGACGATGGCCGGTGACCAAGTCGACGGGCGCAAACTGCGCGGGCACCTGCGCCGCGCCCAGATCATCGAGGCGACGCTCACCGTCGTGCACCGCGACGGCGCCGCCGGGGTCACGCACCGCACCGTCGCCAAGGAAGCCGGGATCACCACCAGCCTGACGCTGTACTACTTCGACACCCTGGACGCCCTGCTGGTGGCGGCGCTGACCAGCGTCGCGGACAGCTACACCCGGCGCATCCGCGAGATCATCGACACCGAGCCGGACAAGATCGCCGGACTGGCGCAGCTCATCGCCGACTCCGCCGGACCGGGAAGGGAACGCGCGCTCGCCGAACGGGAACTGTCCACTCTGGCAGCCCGGCGGCCCGCGCTGCGTCCGGCGGCCCGGCGCTGGCGCGAGAACGTCGCGGAAATGGCGCGCACCCAGACCGACGACCCGGACGCGATCGAGACCTTCGTCGCGCTGTCCGACGGCCTGTGCACGGCACTGCTGCTCGACGACCGCGAGGCCGATCCCGCCCACATCCGCGCGGTGCTCGGCAAGGCGCTGGCGAAGGGCGACTGACCGTCCTATTTGTCGATGTCACCCACGACGAAGAACATCGAGCCCAGGATCGCCACCAGGTCGGGCACCAGACAGCCCACCAGCAGCGTCGACAGCGCCTGCACGTTCGCGTAGGACGCGGTGCGCAGCTTGAGCCGCCACGGGGTCTTCTCGCCGCGCGAGACCAGGTAGTAACCGTTGACGCCCAACGGGTTCTCGGTCCAGGCGTAGGTCGCGCCCTCGGGGGCTTTGACCACTTTGGGCAGCCGGACGTTGACGGGGCCGCCGATCGCGTCCACCCGGTTGAGGCACTTCTCGGCCAGGTCGAGCGAGACGTAGACCTGGTCGAGCAGGCAGCCGAAGCGGGCGTGACAGTCACCGGCGGTGCGGGTGACGACGGGGACGTCGAGCTCGCCATAGGCGAGGTAGGGCTCGTCGCGGCGCAGGTCGAAGTCGAGGCCGGAGGCGCGGGCCACCGGTCCGGAGACGCCGTAGGCGGCGGCGGTCTCGGCGGACAGGACACCGACGCCCTTGGTGCGGGCGGCGAAGATCTCGTTGGTCCGGATGATGTCGTCGACATCGGACATTCCCCGGCGCACCTCGCCGATGGCCTGCCGGGCCCGCGAGGTCCAGCCGGAGGGCACCTCCTCCTTGAGCCCGCCGATCCGGTTGAACATGTAGTGCATCCGGCCGCCGCTGGCCTCCTCGAACACCGCCTGCAGCGTCTCGCGTTCCCGGAACGCGTAGAACATCGGCGTGATCGCCCCGATCTCCAGCGGGTAGGAACCCAGGAACATCAGGTGGTTGAGGACGCGGTTGAGTTCGGCCAGCGCGGTGCGCAGCCACACGGCGCGTTCGGGGACCTCGATGCCCATGAGCCGTTCCACGGCCAGTGCGACGCCGAGTTCGGAGCAGAAGGCCGACAGCCAGTCGTGCCGGTTGGCGAGCATCAGGATCTGGCGGTAGTCGCGCACCTCGAACAGTTTCTCGGCGCCGCGGTGCATGTAGCCGACGACGGGTTCGCAGCCGGTGACGCGCTCACCGTCGAGGGTGAGCTTGAGCCGCAGGACGCCGTGAGTGGACGGGTGCTGGGGACCGATGTTGAGCACCATGTCGGCGAACTCGCCGACGCCGGAGCCGACACCTACCGTCATCTCGGTCATGGTGTTTATCGTGGCACGACCGCCGCGCCGCCGCCGGGCGCGGTGCGTGCCGGTCAGCGTTGCGTCAGGTTGAGGACCAGCCAGTGGTGGGCGCCCAGGCCCGCGGGGTCGGTCAGTTCGGCCGCGTCCCCGGCGCGGCTCAGCGCCCTGATGTACTCGGCCGGGTTGGTGCGGGACAGTTCCAGCGGCGGACGGCTGCCGCTGATTCCCAGTTCCCGCAAGGCGTCGCGTTGTGTCCACAGTCCGCCGTCGCCGAGCGAGTCCATGGCGACGTGGGCGGTGATGTCGCGGGTGCCGTCGGGGACCGGGGCGACCTGGTGGCCGTCGAGGAAGCCGGTGACGGTTCCCAGCGGGGGCCGGCAGTCCTTCGTGTGTCCATAGTCTACTGCCACGACTGTTCCACGTGAAACATTGCCGCACAACCGGGCCCATTCCTGGTCGCGCGAGCGGCCGATCTCGGCGCGCTGACCGGCCTGCCCGAGCGGCCACCAGGCCCGCAGCCAGTCGGCGTCCACGCTCGACACCGGCTGGCCGGGCCGGGTCTCGCCGCTGCCAGGGTCGACGAGTTCGTAGCGGACCGCGCCCGCCGCGTCGGCGACGGCGATGTCCAGCGGCATGTTGTCCAGGTACTCGCACGCCATCAGCAGACCGATGATGCCGCCGGGAAGGCTTGTCCGCCACTCGATCCGCTCGTCCAGCCCGGGCGGCGCGGGACGCAGCTCCACCGCGACCGGACGCAGCCTGCCGTTCAGGTCCTCTTCGTCCAGCACCCGCCGCAGCAGTTCACCCGAGCCGGCTCCGACGTCGACGAGGTTGAACACCTCGGGGTGGTCGAGCCGGGAGTCGGTGCGGCGCACCAGTTCGGCGATCGCCGTCGCGAACAGCGGGAACTGCGCGCTGGTGCGGAAGTGCCGGTTGGGGCTGTTGAGCGTGTAGAAGCCGCCGGGCCCGTAAAGGGCCCGGCGCATCGCCTGTGACCAGGGCAGCACCGGCGCTCACGCTTCGCGCGGATCGTCGGGGAGCCGGTCGAGGGTGACGCCGAACAGGTCACGGTAGGTCGCCAGGATCTCGGCCTCGACCTTCAGGGTGGTCTTGGTGGTCTCGCCGTCCGCGAGCCGTTTGAGGGTCCGGCCGGTGAGGGTGACGCGGCCGGTGTCGGTCAGCCGCGAGCACACCGGCGACTTCGTGAAGTGCGACTTGGGCGAGTTCTGCTGGTACCAGCACATCGCCTCGAACTCGGCCAACTCGCGCGGGTGCGCCTCGAAGCGGTACTGGGGTTCGCCGTTCTCGTACACGATCAGGTCGCCGTGTTCGGCGTCGGCGATGCGGAAGGTGCCCGCCGGGTCGGTCTGGTCGCCGCGATCGTTGAGCCGCAGCGGATGGCTGGCGAAGGCGCCGAAACCGACATCGGCCAGCCACGGCTCGTCCAGGTCGACCTTGAGCGCCAGGTGGTCGAAGGGCGGGCCGGGGTTGTCGCCGGCGAAGACCCGGGCCGACAGCAGCGTCACCGTGTAGCCCAGTTCCCGCAGCAGCCAGGCGAAGGCGCCGTTGAGTTCGTAACAGAAACCGCCGCGGCTTCGGGTCACCACCTTGTCCAGCAGCGGCGCCTCGTCGAGGCTGATCGTCTCGCCCAGGTGGATGCTCAGGTTCTCGAACGGAATGGTGCGCAGGTGATTGAGGTGCAGGGTGCGAAGGCTCTCGGCGGTGACGGAAACCGGGGTGGTCACGCCGATGCGCTTCAGGTACGCGTCTACGTCGACTGACATTGCCGAAGGCTACCGTTCGCCGTCGTCGTGAAGATCGTGAGCTGTCAGGCTTCCCGTTCCGTCAGCCTGTCGACGAGCAACCGGGCCTCGGCGGCGTCGACGCGGATGTCGAAGACGTCGTCGAGCAGCTTCGGCACCTCGTGCGGCCGCACGGTCTCGGACACCGCGTCCTGCCCCGGACGCTCGGTCGTCCAGGTGAGCGCGTCGAGCGTGTCGTAGCGGTCGGTGCGCAGCCGCTGGATGTACGGGCGGGTAACGAACGGCGAGCGGTCGTTGCTGGCCACGAAGTGGTTGCCGAGGACGTAGTCGATCGGGTACTGCGGCGTCTCGGTGAAGACCTGCCGCACCGTCCAGCCTTCCGGTCCCTCGGGGCCGTCGCCGCGCTGGTGCACGGCCCAGCCCGGCGAACCGTGGGTGATGTCCTGCCAGCGCAGCAGGTACGGCCACGGGCCGGAGTCGCCGCGGCCACCGTCGACCAGCTCGATGGGCTCCAACGGGCTGGACCCGAAACCGACATCGGACAGCCAGCGTTTCCCGTCCAGGTCGACGATCAGCATCGCGTGGGTGGCCGGGCGGGGCGTGGTGGAGTCGGCGCCCAGCTGCACCCGCGCGGACACGGCGGTGAAGCGGAACCCGAGTTTCTCCAGCACGGCGGCGAACAGCACGGTGTGCTCGTAGCAGTAGCCGCCCCGGCCCCGGCGCAGCAGCTTGTCCTGGATCGCCGCGAGGTCGAGGCGGACCTCGCGGTAAAGGAAACTGTCGATGGTGTCCCAGCGCAGGTTCAGCACGTGCGCGCGTTGCAGGGCCCGCAGCGTCGCCAGTGTCGGCGTCCGGTCGCCGTCGTGGCCGACGCGGGTGAGGTAGGCGTCGAGGTCGAGTTGCTCGCTGTTCCACATACCCGGGTCAATCCCCGCGATCCGCGCAGCTATTCCGCCGCGGATGTGACGGTTTCGCGGTGTGAGCAATCCCGCGTTGAGGCACAAGCGCCACGGATCTAGTGTTTGATGCGACCGGTACCCGCTGACTACAGGACTGGATCGGCACAATCATGGCAATGTCGCCAACCGGGGCCTCGGGCCCGCACCAGGAGAGCCGCCTGGACGTCGGGATCATCTCGGCCGGACGGGTCGGTTCGGTTCTCGGCGCCGCCCTGGCCCGGGCGGGACATCACATCGTCGCCACCAGTGCCGTGTCCGACGCTTCCCGCGACCGCGCCCGGCGGTTGCTTCCCGACGCCGCGGTGTTGTCGCCCGACGAGGTCGCCGAACGTGCCGGGCTGTTGCTGCTGGCCGTCCCCGACGACGAGCTGGCCCAGGTCGTCTCCGGGCTGGCCACGGCCGGGCACTTCCAGCCGGGGCAGCTGGTCGCGCACGTCTCCGGCGCGCACGGCATCGAGGTGCTGCGTCCGGCCGTCTCGGCGGGCGCGCTGCCGTTGGCGCTGCACCCGGTCATGACCTTCACCGGACGGCCCGAGGACCTGGACCGGCTCGACGGCGTCAGTTTCGGGGTCACCGCCGACGAGACCATGCGGATGGTGGGTGAGGCGCTGGTCGTGGAGATGGGCGGCGAACCCGAGTTCATCCCCGAGCAGCTGCGCGCCCTGTACCACGCGGGGCTGTGCCACGGCGCCAACCACATGACCACCCTCATCAACGAGGCCGTCGACATCCTGCGCGAATGCGGGGTCATGCACCCCGAACGGATGTTGGGCCCGCTGCTGTCGGCCTCGCTGGACAACACACTCCGGTTGGGGGACAACGCTTTGACCGGTCCGATCGTGCGCGGCGACACCGGGACCGTCGCCTCGCACCTGGACGCGCTGTCGCGGGCGCTGCCGGACTCGGTGGCCGCGTACCGGGCGATGGCCAGGCGCACCGCCGACCGCGCCATCTCTCACAAACGCCTGTCGGTGGCGGCCGCCGAGCCGCTGCTGGACGTGCTGTCGGGTCCCGACGGCGAAGGAGGCCGCAAATGACCGTACGAGTCGTCGCCACCCGGGAGGAGCTGGCCAAGGCCCGCGCCGAACTGTCCGGGACGGTCGCGCTGGTGCCCACCATGGGTGCCCTGCACGACGGCCACGTCGCGAACATCCGCGCCGCCAAGGCACGCGCCGACACGGTGGTGGTGTCGATCTTCGTCAACCCGTTGCAGTTCGGCCCGAACGAGGACTTCGAGAAGTACCCCCGGCCGCTGTCGGCCGACCTGGAACTGTGCGCCGCCGAGGGCGTCGACCTGGTGTTCGCCCCGAACCGGGAGGTCGTCTACCCGCACGAGGTCTCGGTCACCGTCGATCCGGGTCCGCTGGGCGAGATCCTGGAGGGCGCGAGCCGTCCGGGGTTCTTCCGGGGCGTGCTGACCGTGGTGTCGAAGCTGTTCCACCTGGTGCGCCCGGACTTCGCGTGCTTCGGTGAGAAGGACTACCAGCAGCTGACCCTGGTGCGGCGACTGGTGTCCGACCTGGACTTTCCGTTGGAGATCGTGCCGGTGCCGACGGTGCGCGAGTCCGACGGGCTGGCCCGCTCCAGCCGCAACGTCTACCTGGACACCGAACAGCGCGCGGTGTCGCTGGCGATCTCACGAGCGCTCAAAGCCGCCGCCGACAGCCCCGACCCGCTGGCCGCCGCCCGCGAGGTCCTGGACGCGGCGCCGGGAATAGCGCTGGACTATCTGGCGCTCACCGATCCGGCGCTCGGCCCGGCACCTGAGACCGGTGCCGCACGACTGCTCATCGCCGCCAAAGTCGGCACGACTCGTCTCATCGACAACACCCCCGTACATATTGGAGTCAAGTGATGTTGCGGACCATGCTCAAGTCCAAGATCCACCGTGCCACGGTCACCGAGGCGGACCTGCACTACGTGGGTTCCTGCACGGTGGACGAGGACCTGCTGGAGGCGGCGGACATCCTGCCCGGCGAACAGGTGTCGATCGTGGACATCACCAACGGTTCCCGGCTGGAGACCTACGTGATCCCCGGTGAACGCGGCACCGGCGTGCTGGGCATCAACGGCGCCGCCGCGCACCTGGTGCACCCCGGCGATCTGGTGATCCTCATCTCGTACGCCGCCATGGACGACCGGGAGGCGCGCGAGTTCGAGCCGAAGATCGTGCACGTCGACTCGGGCAACCGCATTGTGGCGCTGGGGAACGACGCCACCGCCGCGGCGCCCGGCACCGCCGGCGACCCGGTCACGAGCCCGAACGTGGCGCGAAACTCGGTGAGAGGTACCGCGCCGGTGGCATAGGCTCTGGCGTCATGAACGACGAGAAGCAGCCGGAGGCGGCCACCGACGCCAAGGACGGCAAGCCCGCCGAACCCGCCGACGACCTGGTGACGACCACGCATTCGCTGGGCGAGTTGCGTTACACCGCGACCACCGGCCGGATCGTGTTGCGCGAGGAGGTCACCGAGGACGACAAGTTCACCGGGCACAAGCCGAAGGCCGAGCTGTCCATCACGTCGTACACCCTGGACGACGCCGACCACGCCGACCGTCCGGTGACCTTCGCGTTCAACGGCGGCCCGGGTTCGTCCAGTGTGTGGCTGCACCTGGGGATCCTGGGACCGCGCCGTGTCGACGCCGGTGACGCCGGGGCCATGAAGCCGCCGCCGTACCGGCTGGTCGACAACCACGAGTCGCTGCTGCGGCACTCGGACCTGGTGTTCATCGACCCGGTGTCCACCGGCTACTCCCGGGCCGTCAACGGCGAGAAGGCCAAACCGTTCCACGGCTACACCGGCGACATCGAGTCGGTGGGCGAGGTGATCCGCCTGTGGACCACCCGCAACAACCGCTGGCTGTCACCCAAGTACCTGGCCGGTGAGTCGTACGGGACGCTGCGCGCCGCCGCGCTGTCGGACTTCCTGCAGAACCGCTACGGCATGTACCTCAACGGACTCATGCTGATCTCGCCGGTGCTGGACATCGGGACGCTGGAGTTCTCCGACCACAATGACCTGCCGTTCGCGATGTACCTGCCGACCTACGCGGCGATCGCCCACTACCACGGTCTGCACGGCGACCGGAGTCTGCGCGAGGTCCTGGACGAGGCCGAGGAGTTCGCCGCCGCCGAGTATCCGAGGGTGCTGGCGCGTGGTTCCCGGTTGCCGCGGGCCGAACGCGACGCCGCCGTGGCGACGATCGCCCGGCTGACGGGTCTGTCGAGCGACTACGTCGACGCCGTGGACCTGCGGATCGAGCACATCCGGTTCTTCACGGAGGTGTTGCGTCATAAGCGAAAGGTCGTCGGTCGTCTGGACGGGCGTTTCACCGGTTACGACGCCGACTACGGTCGCGAGCACTTCAGCGCCGACCCGTCCATGAGTGCGATCATCGGTCCGTTCACCGCCGCCCTGAACCACTACGTCCGGGCCGAGCTGGAGTACGAGAACGACCTGCCCTACGAGGTGATCTCCCGCAAGGTCCACCCGTGGTCCTATAAGGAGTTCGAGGCCAAGAACCTGTCGGTGGCCGACAAACTCGCCGCCGCGATGCGGGCCAACCCGCACCTGCGGGTGCACGTCGCCTGCGGTTACCACGACGGCGCGACCCCGCACTTCGCCGGTGAGTACACGATGGCGCGGCTGGCCATCCCCGCCGAGCTGCGCGACAACGTCGAGTTCCGTTACTACGAGGCGGGTCACATGATGTACCTGCACGAGGAGTCGCGGCTGCGGCAGTCGCGGGATCTGGCGGCGTTCGTCGTCGGTGGCGAGTGATGACCACGATGGACATTCCCGCCCTGCCGCCGGTGCCGCGGCGGTTGCGGGCCGCCGATCCGTCCTGGACCGAGACCACCGACGTGTGCGTCATCGGTTCCGGCATCGCGGGCCTGACCACGGCGCTGTACCTGCGCGAGGCGGGCCTGCATGTCACGGTCGTCACGAAGGTCAACATCGACGACGGCTCCACCCGCTGGGCGCAGGGCGGTATCGCCGCCGTGCTGGATCCGCTGGACACCCCGGCCGCGCACGCCGAGGACACCCGGATCGCCGGGGTCGGGCTGTGCGACCCGGCGGCGGTGGACGTCCTGGTGAAGGAGGGCCCCGACCGGGTCCGGGAGCTCATCCACACCGGCGCCAACTTCGACCGGTACGCCGACGGCTCGCTCATGCTGACCCGCGAGGGCGGCCACCGCGCCAAACGCATCGTGCACGCCGGTGGTGACGCCACCGGTGCCGAGGTGCAGCGGGCGCTGCACGCGGCGGTGCACGCCGACCCGTGGATCCGCATCATCGACCACGCGCTGGTGCTGGACCTGTTGCGGGACAAGTCGGGCCGGGCCTGCGGGGTGAGCCTGCACGTCCTGGGCGAGGGCTCCGAGGACGGCGTCGGCGGGGTGCTGGCGCGCGCGGTGGTGCTGGCCACCGGCGGCATGGGCCAGATCTTCGCGTCCACCACGAACCCGTCGGTGTCGACAGGGGACGGTGTGGCGGCGGCGCTGCGCGCCGGTGCCGCGGTCACCGACATCGAGTTCGTCCAGTTCCACCCGACCTCGCTGTTCTTGCCGGGCAGCCGGGACCAGCAGCCGCTGATCTCGGAGGCGCTGCGGGGCGAGGGCGCGCATCTCGTCGACGGCGAGGGTGTGCGGTTCATGGTCGGCGCCCACGAGCTGGCCGAACTGGCGCCGCGCGACGTGGTCGCCAAGGGCGCCACCAGGATCATGCGCCGCGACGACGTCGACCATGTCTGGCTGGACGCCCGGCACCTGGGCGCCGAGCACCTGGAATCCCGGTTCCCGACCATCCTGGCGTCCTGCCGGGCCGCGGGCATCGACCCGGTGGTCGACCTGATCCCGGTGGCCCCGGCCGCGCACTTCGCCTCCGGCGGCGTCCGGACCGACCTCCATGGACGCACCAGTGTGGACGGCCTGTACGCCTGCGGCGAGGTCGCCTGCACCGGCGTGCACGGCGCCAACCGGCTGGCCTCCAACTCGCTGCTGGAGGGCCTGGTCTTCGCGCGCCGCATCGCCGACGACCTGGCCCGAGAGCTCCCGGCCCAGTCCGATCCGCACACCGACGCCGACGCGGCGTCGTGGGCGGTGTCCACCACCTCCCGCCAGAGCCTGCAACGCGCCATGACCGCCGGGGCCGGGGTGCTGCGCAGCGCCGACAGTCTCGCCGAGACCGCCGCCGTCCTCACCACCCTCGGCAACGAGCACAGTGGACGTCCACGCACCGCGACCTGGGAGGCGACCAACCTGGTCACCATCGCCGCGACCCTCACCGCCGCCGCCCACGCCCGCACCGAGACCCGCGGCTGCCACTGGCGGGAGGACTTCCCGGACGCCGTCGACACCTGGCGCGGCCATCTGCTGGCCGGCATCGGCGCCGACGGCGTCCTGACCCAGAGGTGGGAAGCGGCCTGATCCCACGACCGGGGCGCTTAAATCCCGGTGCCCGGGGTGCCTCGGCGCTGGTTCACCGAAGTCCACGCTGGCGGCCGAACCCGGCTGTGGCCGGGGTATCCGGGGTAGTGGCCTGCCGTCGTCCCACACCGCCACCACCGCGACGAACTCGACCGAGCCGTCCGGCAGTTCGGTGCTCCACTGGCTGGCCATGTCGGCGTTGTCGAGCATCGACACGGCCCGGGCGTACTGGCGCAGGATGTCGGGCGCCAGCGCGGGATAGTGCCGCAGGAAGTAGTCGCCGACCTCGTTCATCCGCGACCACATCCACACCAGTGCCTCGACCTTGTCCTGATAGACGGCCTGGCACATGTGGTCGGGTTTGAGCGTCCAATCGCGCACACTCACCGGGGGCAGGTCCGCTGACGGTCGGCAGCGTTCCTCCACGTTGGACAAAAGGTTGCGGTGACCGCTCCAGCGGTAGCACAGGAAGAGCTCGTGGCCCCTCATCGCGGTGCTCCCGCCGTCATCCCTCGCACTCCCGGATGATCCGCTTCCTGCGGGTGCCGTCGCAGTCGGCGCATCGTTGCGCGCGCAGTCCGTCCGGGGTCTGTACGGCCCGCACTCCCTGCTCACGACAGGCTCGGCAGGGAATCGTCACCTCGACTTCAGCCAGGGTCCGGGGCGGTCGGTATGAGGTGATCATCGTTCTCAGCTCCTCTCATCGCTGACTTCGTGATGCGACTCAAGGAAACGAGCGACCCACCCGTGACCACGCTATGCGCTGAAACGGTTACAGGGAAGCCGAAACATGATGCACGTTTCAGGGCTGCCGGAAACGTTGCGCACTGTTATTTACGGCCGAAAACCGTGCATCACATCTTCGGTAGGGTCGTGCGCATCATGTGCGGCCCCCCTGACTCCCGGGAAGAAGTGCTCACCATGACCAACGACCCTTCGGCTCGTCCCACCCTCGCGAGGAGGCAACTGGGAGCCGAACTGCGCAAACTCCGTGAAGCGGCCGGGATGACCCACGCCGAGGCCGGAGCGGCAGTCGAACTACACAGGAACACCATCGCAGCAATCGAAAAGGGAAAGCAGGGGACAAAGTCCTACATAGTGAAAAATCTGTGCAGCCCCGAGGTTTACGACGCGCCACCGGAGGTGATGTCGTACCTGACCGGGCTGGTCGTGAAGGGCAAACAGCGGGGCCTGTACGAGAAGCACGAACCCGGTATGAAGCCCGGCATCCGGTGGTTCGCGTCGGCTGAGGTCGAGTACGGCTACATCATGACCTGGGAACACCTCAACATGCCGGGGCTGCTTCAGGTTCCCGAGTACTACGACGCGCAACGCCAGACCCGGCCGCCGCAGGAGGCCCCCGACGAACCTGCCACGAAGAACTTCCGGTTCAAACGGCAGGAGGTCGTGTTCGGTCGGGATCCGCTGCCGAGGATGGAGTTCGTCATCGGCGAGGGGGCGCTGCACGTCATGGACGGACTGCCCGACGTCAAGGACGCGCAGATCGCGCGGCTGCTGGAGGTCGCGAAACTGCCGGGCGTAGACATCCGGGTGCTGGGCGGATTCCACCCCGCGATGTCCGGGGCGTTCACGATTCTCAGCCCCACCGATCCGGACGACGAGTTGAGTTTCGTCTATGTCGACGCACTCGACGCGTGTAGGTATCTGGAGGACCCGGACGTAGTATCACGGTTCGTCGGGACGTTTCGGACCATTTACAGCATGGCCATACCGATCAAGGAGTTCCTGAAATGACTAGGCGAACATCCAGTTGTCGCCGGGGAGACACTCGCGGCGCCGCGCGAGCCGTCCCCTGGCGCAAGAGCAGTTACAGCGACAACAGCGGCGGAAACTGTGTCGAGGCACGGGTTTCCGTCCTGCCCCAGGTGCGCGACGGCAAACTCGGCGACGACAGTCCGCTCCTGACCCTGGACGAGGCGACCTTCCGTGGCCTCCTCCACCAGATAAAGACCGGCGCATTCACCATCTGAAAAAAGCGACGCATAAACGCACCCCATGGACTTCCAATGGCCCCCCGCGCGGGCAGGCGCAGAGGGCCATTCTCGCGTCTTCGGGTCGGGGTGTCGCACGCAACGAAGCGGTGCTGTGGAGAATGTCGGGCGTGTGGATGGAGACAAGATGACTACCGTGGACGAACGACTCACCGCCCAGGGACTGGACCCCGACGAGGTCAACGCCATCATCGACCGGGCGCTGGCCGAGGACCTGGGCCCTAACCGCAGCGACCCCACCAGCGAGGCGATCTTCCCGCTGACGGTCACCGGCACCGCCGACCTGGTGGCCCGGGAGTCCGGGGTGGTGGCGGGACTGGCCGTGGCCGAGGCGGTGTTCAAGCACTTCGACCCTAACGTCGCGTTCACGCACCTGGTCGACGACGGCGCCCGCGTCTACGCCGGGGACCGGCTGGCGACGGTGGCCGGACCGGTCCGGTACCTGCTGATGGCCGAGCGCACCGTGCTGAACCTGTTGTGCCGCATGTCCGGCATCGCCACCCACACTCGGGAGTGGACCCGGGTGCTCGACGGCACCAAGGTGACCGTGCTGGACACCCGCAAGACCACGCCGGGCCTGCGGACCCTGGACAAGTACGCGGTGCGGGCCGCCGGCGGCGGTAACAAACGCATGGGCCTGTACGACGTGGCCATGATCAAGGACAACCACAAGTTCGCCGCCGGATCGGTGACGGCCGCCTTCGAGGCGGTGCGCGCCGCCCGTCCCGACATCGCCATCCAGGTCGAGGTCGACACCCTCGACGAGGCCCGGGAGGCCGTCGCGGCGGGAGCGACGTTCCTGTTGTGCGACAACATGTCCCCGGCGCAGCTGCGCGAGGTCGTCGCGGCCGTCGGCCCCGACGTGCAGCTGGAGGCCACCGGCAACATCACCCTCACCATCGCCGAGAAGTACGCCGACACCGGCGTCGACTACATCTCGTCCGGCGCCCTGACGCACTCATCGCCCATACTCGACATCGCACTCGACATCAGACAGGAGTAGGCCGTGCTGTTGTGCGTCGACATCGGAAACACCAACACCGTGCTCGCCACATTCGAGGGTGAGACGCTCGTCCACTCCTGGCGCATCAAGACCGACCCGCGCGCCACCGCCGACGAGATGGCCCTCACCTTCCGGGGACTGCTCGCGGGCGACAACGTCGAGGTGAGCGCGATCTGCGTCAGCTCAACGGTTCCGCAGGCGCTGCGGGAACTGCGGGTCATGCTGTCGCGCTACTACGCGGCCAAACCGACGGTGCTGGTGGCACCCGGGGTTCGCACCGGGGTTCAGCTGGCCATCGACAACCCGCGCGAGGTGGGCGCCGACCGCATCGTCAACACCCACGCGGCGTACAACATGTACGGCGGGCCGTCCATCATCGTGGACTTCGGCACCTCGACGAACATCGACGTGATCTCCGAGAAGGGCGAGTTCCTGGGCGGGGCGTTCGCGCCCGGCATCGAGATCTCGATCGACGCGCTGGCGTCGCGGGCCGCGCAGTTGCAGAAGGTCGAGCCGGTCAAGCCGCGTTCGGTGATCGGCAAGAACACCGTCGAGTGTCTGCAGTCGGGCATCATCTACGGTTTCGCGGGCCAGATCGACGGCCTGGTCACCCGGATCATCAAACAACTGGGCACCGGGGTGTCGGCGGTCATCGCGACCGGCGGCCTGGCGCCGGTGGTGATCGAGGAGTGCGCGACGATCACGAACTACGAGCCGATGCTGACGTTGATCGGGCTGCGGATGATCTACGAACGCAACGCGCCGCAGTAGCCACCGGTCACGACTTCCGGGTGAAGAACTCCCACATCGCCGCCGAAGCCCACACCGGTTCGGGTTCGGCGGCGGTGCCGAACCACTCGTGGAAGCCCTCGTGCACCTCCTGCGTCACCACCGCGGTGTCGTCGGCGCACGCGTATTCGCGGACCGTGACCTGCTTTCCCTTGTCGGTCTTGGCCTTGCCGCACTCGACGCGGTCCCGCCAGGTGGCCACCAGGTCCAGGCCGAGACCCTCGCGCGGGTCGTTGCCGCCGAAGAAGGCGATCAACGGCACCGGTGTCTCGACGGCGTCCATCACCTTCGCGACCTCCTCGGTGCCCGCCGGAACGACCGCCGCGATCCCCGCGACCAGATCCGGCAGCTTCGCGCCGATGGTCAGCGCCATGTCGCCGCCGTTGGAGGTGCCGGACACGAAGATCCGCTTCGGGTCGGCGTTCCAGGTACCGGTCAGGTCGGTGATGATGTCGCGGACGAAGTCGCTGTCGCCCTCGTCGTCGGGGTTCGGGGTCCAGCTGCCGTTCGGGTTGTCGGGGTAGACGGCCAGGAAGCCCTCCTCGTCGGCGAGCGCGTCCAGCCCCGACTGTTCCCGGGCTTCGGCGGCGTCGCCGGGCATGCCGTGCAGCACCAGCACCGCCGGTACCGGCTCGTCGAGCGAGCGGCCCTTGGGCACGTAGACGTCGTAGGTCTTGCCGCCGTCGACCTTGACCTTCTTGTGGAGGCCGGGCTCGCCGGGGTCGGCCTTCGTCTCGGTCTTGTCGTCGGCCTTGTCCTGTGACCCGGCCTCGCCGGGGCCACCGCAGCCGACGGCAACGGCCAGCAACGCCAGTACCGCCAGGCCGCGCAGGGTTCGCATCGCCGTCATGCCGCGAAGCTATGCGGCCGTGGCGGTCGCGGCCATCCTTTCGGCCGTGGCCGAATCCACGCATACCCAGATGCGTGCTCGCATGCTGCTCGGGTACGCTCTTCCGCGGTGACGTGTCCGAGCGGCCGAAGGAGAACGCCTCGAAAGCGTTTGATGGTTTACGCCATCCGTGGGTTCAAATCCCACCGTCACCGCCACGGATAAACAGCGCCGACCCGGGTTCGCCCGGGTCGGCGCTGTCGTTATGGCGTCGGGCTCGCGGTCTCGGTGGACGAGTCCGTCGGCGTCTCCGACGAGGACGTGGGCATGTCGGACGGCGACAGCGGCGGCGGTGACCATTCGAGGTCGGATTTCAGCTCGACCCGCGCCGCGAAGTCGGTGAGCGGTTCGTCGAGCACCGACTCGTCGCTGACCTCCACGAACAGACCGGTGCCGTCCAGGAACGTGACCTTGTTCTTCTCGACGAGGGCGGGACGGTCGTCGACCGTTGTCGACTCGTCGGTGTCGGGTGCGGGTTCGCGCACGCCGACCGTGATCCAGTCGGAGTCGTCGCCCGAGGCGCGGTAACGCACCTGGTAGATCCGTTCGGCGCGTTCGTGGTCGCCGATGGAGCGCAGCGTGCTGATCACCGCGGACTCCTGGACCGTGCCGGGATGCGGGGTGGGATAGGTCGCCGGGACGGCCACGTCGATGTCGGCCCCGGGTTCGACGCTGAGCGCGACCTTGTGGGCCCGGTCCTGGTCGGCCTCGGGTCCGGTCACCGACACGAAGGCCCAGGCGTCGGGGCGCCACTGCCAGGCCAGTTCGACGGCGTCGTCACCGAACACCGGCTCCGACGGCCACACCGCGGCGCCGCCCTTGACGTCGGGTGCGGTCCCGCCGGTGGGCTTCCAGGTCTCGCCGTCGACGCGGGGCACCCTTCCCTTGGGGTACAGGGTGACCACGGCGTCGGTGGCGCCGTCCTGCGTGGTCAGGGTGGCCCGCTGGCGGGACCGGCCGGTCTCGTAGGTCAGCGGGGTGAAGCCGCCGGCCGAACCGATCGCGAACTCCTGGGTGGTGACCCCGAACTCGGACGTGGTCTCCTCGGCCGGGGGCGAGTGGTAGTACGGGACGGTCACGGTGAAGGCGATGCCCAGCACGGCCACGACGCACGCGAGGGTTCCGGCGACCTGGCGGACCCGGATGGTGCGGCGGCCGGTTCGCATCGCCCGGTCGACGTCGACGGCCGACGTGGCCGGGGGTTCGGGTTGCCGCAGGGGTTCCAGCAGTCGGGCGGCTTCGCGTTCGTCATCGTTCATCCCGGCCACCTCCTTCCAGTGCGGCGACGGCCCGGTCTCCCAGCAGGGCCCGCAGTCGTTTGAGGCCGTGCGTGGTCAGGCTCGTGACGTTACCGGGCGAACACCCGAGGATCTGGGCCACCTCGGTGACCGGGAGGTCGCACAGGAACCGCAGCACCAGCACCGCCCGCTGTTTGGGAGCGACCCGCGACAGCGCGGTGTGCACCAGGTCGCGGGTCTCCACGTCCGGCGAGTGGACCGAGGGAGTACCCGGGATCTCCTGCGCGGAACCGAACAGCCGCACCTTCGCCCAGGACAGCCGCTGTTCGCTCAGGAAGGCCCGCACCAGCATGGTGCGGACGTAGGCGTCGAGGTTGGAGGCGGCTTTGGCGCGCTTCCAGTGGATGTACAGCTTCGTGATGGTGGTCTGCACGATGTCGTCGGCACGGTGCCGGTCCCGGCACAGCAGCCGGGCGACACGGTGAAGGGCGGGCAGGTGAACCGTCACGTATTCGACGTATTCCCGCTCCAGGTCGGCGTGCACGGCCCTCCTCGGCGTGTCCGGGGCGCGTTCCCGGACAGTCCACGGGGTGGTCAGCTGGCCGGTGACGCTCGACGTCATGACTACCGCACCTTCCACACCCACACGCCACCGGCCCGGTGGCCGGGACCCAGCAGGTCCTCGACGGTGTACCGCAGCGCGTCCTCGGCGGGATGCGGGCCCAGGACGACCAGTTCGGCGTCCCAGTGGCGCAGGTCCTCGGCCGCCTGCTCGCGCTGCTCCTCGGTGACGTCGCGGCCCTCACCGGAGTCGCGGACCTCGCGCAGCAGCACCGACGTGGGTCGGCGCATCGCGCCGTAGATGCCGCGCCGATCCGGTTGTCCGGGACCGATGAAGTACCCCTCCGGGAGCCGGAAGTCGAGGTCGCTGTCGAGTTGCCATTGCAGCGCGGTGGTGTCGCCGGGGCTGGGTATCGGGACCGGGACGACGGTGCCGCCGTCGGGGACGTATTCGCGCCACATGCCCGAGGTGAAGAACGTCGGGGTGGGCGCCCGGTCCACCACGGTGAACGGGGTCGGGGCGATCGGCGCCAGCACCGCCAGCAGCACTCCGGTCCACAGTAGTCTCGGCGTGCGCTGCCAGTGGGGCAGACCGAACAGCAGCCGCACCCGGTCGACGGCCATCGCCAGCAGCACCGCGATGGCGGGGACGCAGACCATCGCGAGCCGGGAGTCCAGCACGGACTCGTACAGCGGCAGCCAGGACAGCAGCAGCCACGGCCCCGGGATCAGGGTGTCCTCGCCGTCGAACTTCACCGAGGAGCCCAGCGACAGCAGCGCGGCGACGGCGACCGTTATGGACAGTGCCCGGGCTCGCGGCACCCGCCACAGGACCGCGGCGAGGGTGACGACCATGATGACCAGCGGCCAGCCGAAGAAGGAGTTCTGTTCGGTGGACCAGGCCAGCGCGCCCGCGGTCCGGTCGTCGCCGCCCAGCGACCGGGAGGCGAAGGTGACGAACGCGAGCAGGTCGTTCCCGGCGTTGCCGTGCAATAGTCCACTGTAGCTTTGCGGGCCGAGGAACTGCCAGTACAGCGGGAACGCCACCAGGCTCAGCGAGACCGCGGCGGCGACGCCCAGACCGGTTCCCAACGGCCGCAACGCGGCGCGCGCCCGCGCCGGACGGGTCGCGGCGTAGGCGATCGCGAAGATCGTCATGCCGGTGGCGAACAGCAGCAGCACCTCCTCGCCGAGGAAGATCTGGTACGCCAGCAGCAGCCCGAGGATCGCGCCGTCGCGCAGTGGCCGTTCGCCGTCCCACAGCCGCAGCAGCAGCGCGACCACGAACGGCAGCACGAACAGGGCCACGAAGTTGGGGTGGGCGTGGGCGTGGGTGATCACCGGCGGCGCGAAACCGCAGAAGCCGCCGCCCAGCGCCGCCGCCAACCGGGAGTGGCCCAGGCGCCGGTGCAGCAGCCAGTACCAGGCGGTGGCGGTCGCGGCGAGGCTGCCGGTCAGCACCAGCGCCCAGGTGACACCGGGGCCCAGCAGCAGCGTCACCGGTGTCAGCGGCACCGACACCCCGAGCATGGTGGTGTTGGCCATCAGGTTGACACCCTCGGGATGGTTCTGGAGGGTGGTGAACAGTGGATTGTCCAGTTCGGTCACCGAGCGGGCGGTGACGGCGAAGAACCACTCCCACTGGTTCTGGTCCTGTCCACTGTCGATCAGATAGCGGCCGCTGGGTGAGGCCCACAGTCCCAGGTAGAGCGCGACGGACGCGACGAGGTAGGTCGCGGGCACCCAGGCCCTGGCGTGCCAGGGCCGCCAGCGGGACCGGCTTCGGGTCTCGGCGGCGGCCAGCACGGCGGTCGCGGTCACTGTTGCCGCACCCGTGGCGGCGCGCCCCGGTGCCGCCACCGCATCCGCAGCAGTTCGGCGAGGGTCGCCGGGTAGTCGCGCATCCGGACCTTCGAGCCCGCGCGGTGCGACCAGCGCACCGGGACTTCGGCGACCGGCCAGTCGCCGCGCGCGAACAGGTACAGCACCTCGACGTCGAAAGCCCATCCGTCCACACGGGTCAGTGTGAACGCGCGGCGGGCCTTGTCGCCGTCGAAGAGCTTGAATCCGCACTGGGTGTCGCCGACTCCGGGGACGGCGGCCAGCCGGATCAGCCGGTTCCCCAACCGGCCCAACAGGACCCGGGGCAGCGGCTGCCGTTGCCGGATGTCGGCGTGCGGGCCGACCCGGGAGCCGATCGCCCCGGCGAATCCCGCGTCCAGCTTCGCGTGCAGGCGATCCAGCTCCCCGATGGGGGTGGCCAGGTCGGCGTCGCAGTACAGCACCCGGCGCCCGCGCGAGGCCAGCACGCCGTGCCGCACGGCGTGGCCCTTGCCCCGGTTGCGCGGGGTGCGCAGCAACCGGATCCGGGGTTCACCGGCCGCGAACCGCGCGGCGATGGCCGCCGAGTCGTCGCGCGAACCGTCGTCCACGACGATGAGCTCCCAGGCGCCGCCCGCGCCGTTCAGGTGGGCGCGGACCTCGGCGAGGGTCGCGGCCAGCCGGTCGCTCTCGTTGTAGACCGGGATGATCACCGACTGGTCGACGACGGCCGGGGCGGTGCGCGCCGGTGCGGCCGTCGACCTCGCGAGGGTCGCCAGCGCCGACGGCCGGGGCTGGTTCACAGCATTCATGTCCAGCAGACGCGGCCGACGAGCCGCGACACTGTATGACACGCGTCACACCACTGGTTCAGGCTCCCCAACCGGTGCCGGCGCCGAACTTCGCGCCCCGGGTCGCGAGCTCCTTGAGCGCGACCCCGGTGGCCCCGGCCGCGAAGGACTCCTTGGGGTTGTCGTCGGCGTCGGTGAACTGCACGACCGCGTCCCGGCGGCCCAGACTCACGCCCCGGCCCCGGAACCGCATGACGAAGGGTTCCAGCTCGCGGCCCCGGAGCAGTCGGGCGCAGGCGCCGCCCACGTAGCCGCCCTGCGGTATCGCGCACTGGCAGGAGAACCGGGCGCCCGGCACCGCCGCGCAGTCGCCGACCGCGAAGATCCGGTCGTCGGAGACGCTGCGCAGGTACGCGTCCACGATGACCTGACCGTCCTCGTTGACGGCGAGACCGCTGCGCGAGGCCAGTTGTGGGACGCCGCTGATGACCGCCCACAGTGACAGGTCGGATCGGAACCGGTCACCGGATTCCAGACGCACGACGCCGTCGGTCACCTCGGTGACGCTGTCCTCGACGAGGTCGACGTTCATCCGTTCCAGTTCGGTCAGCACCCGTTCCCGCGCCCCCAGCGAATAGCTGTGCGCGATCGCGGCGCCGATGAGCCGCACCCGCAGTTCCGGTCGGGTGGAAGCGATCTCGGACGCGGTCTCGATGCCGGTGGGACCGGCGCCGATGACCGTGACGGTCGCACCCTCACCCAGCGCGGCCAGGCTCCTGCGGGCCGCTTCGGCGCCGTCCCACGACCCGACCGGCACGGTGCCGGGCATCGGCCGCACCGTGCTGCCGACGGCCAGGATCGCGTGGTCGAAGTCGAACCGGGCGCCGTCGTCGAGCACGACGGTGCCGTCGCCGATCTTGTCGACCGTGCCGACGCGGGACCGGATTCCCTTGCGCAGCATCGCACTGAACGGCCGCGCGGCCCTCGTCGTCGCGGCGATCCGCTGGTGCAGCCGCACCCGTTCCACGAACTGCGGACGCGGATTGATCACCGTTATCTCGGCGTTCCTCGCCTTGCGGGCCAGTTTGTTCGCGGCCATCATGCCCGCGTACCCGGCGCCGACCACCACTACCTTCATTGCGGCCTCCCATCGGAAAACTGTTCGCACACAAGACACCGGCCGACCGCTCCTTGCGACAACTTCGCGCCGTGAGCTCGGCCACCGGCGACGGGATGTCACAGATGGCTGGCCGCCGGTGTCTTGTGGGTGGCACCCTCGACAGCCCACAGACAGGAGCCACCGATGACCGCAGGCCGCGCGGAGACCGGTCCCGACGCCGCCACCGATGCGTTCGTGGCGCACCGGAACCTGCTGTTCACGGTGGCCTACGAGCTGCTGGGCTCCGCCGTCGACGCCGAGGACGTGCTCCAGGAGACCTGGCTGCGGTGGGCGGACGTCGACCTCGACACCGTGCGCGACCACCGCGCCTACCTGGTCCGCATCGCCACCCGCCAGGCCCTCAACCGGCTGCGCACCCTCAGCCGCCGCAAGGAGTCCTACGTCGGGCCGTGGCTGCCCGAGCCGCTGCTGACGACACCGGACGTCGCCGAGGACGTCGAACTGGCCGACAGCCTCTCGACGGCGATGCTGCTGGTCCTGGAAACCCTCACCCCCACCGAGAGGGCGGTCTTCGTGCTGCGGGACGTGTTCGCCCTCGACTACGACGAGATCGCCGAGGCCGTCGACAAGACCCCCGCGGCGGTCCGCAAGGTCGCCCACCGCGCCCGCTCCCACGTCGCCGCCCGCCGCCCCCGGGGCGAGGTGTCGCCCGCCCAGTCCCGGGCGGCGCTGGAGGCGTTCCGCAGCGCCGTGGCCACCGGCGACCTCCAGGGCCTGGTCGACATCCTGGCCCCGGACATGGTCATGCTCAGCGACGGCGGCGGCATCGTCACGGCCCTGCCCAACCCGATCGTCGGCGCCGACAAGGTGCTGCGGCTGTTCGCCGCCTCGCTCGACACCTTCCTGCGGGGCGCGACGCTGGAACCGGTGCGGGTCAACGGTTTCCCGGCACTGTTGATGCGGGTCTGCGGGAAACTCGACGGCGTCCTGACACTGCGGCTCGACGACGGTCTGGTCTCGGGCCTGTACTACGTCCGCAATCCTGAGAAACTTTCCCGGGTTCGCTGACACTAGATGTCAGTGAAGCGGCCATATCGTCCCGCGCATGGACAATAATTTCGATTTCCTCGTCGGTACCTGGACCTCCAAACAGCGTCGGCTGCGCGAGATCCTCAACGGCTGCGACGAGTGGTACGAGTTCACCGGCGACCTCAAGTGCTGGAGCATCTGGGACGGCGCCGGGAACATCGACGAGGTGACCTTCCCCGACCAGGGCTACTCGGGCGTGACGGTGCGCCTCTACGACGCCAAGACCGACGAATGGTCGCTGTACTGGGCGTCCAGCCGGTCGCCGATGGCGCTGCCGCCGCAGGTCGGCAGGTTCGTCGACGGCCGGGGCGAGTTCTACGCCGACGACGTCTTCAACGGCGAGAAGATCAAGGTGGTCTTCATCTGGTCCAACATCACCGCGACCACCGCCCGCTGGGAGCAGGCGTTCTCGCGCGACGGCGGCGAGACCTGGGAGACCAACTGGGTCGCCGACTTCACCCGCACCAGCTGACCGAGTCCGGGCTGGCCGGGGATCAGTCCTCGGCCAGCACGATCACCTTGTCGCCGGCCTGCATCGTGAAACCGGCCGCCTTGTCCGGGTTGAGGACGACACCGAAGGTGGGCGCCTGGCTGGACAGTGCCGCCTGCCGGTAGCCGATGGCCGTCTCGCCGCGACGCCTGGCGCTCTCGGCCACCGTGTAGAAGTTGAGCGGCATGCCCGGCCGGACGTAGTACTCGCACGGCTTCAGGTAGATCTCGCTGCCGTCCGGGTCGAACAGGTCGTTGAAGACCTGCGACAGGTGCGGGTTCTCGGCGGTCTGGGTCAGCATCAGGCTGATCAGCTTCTCGCTGACGATGAAGTCGTCGGCCTGGGTCACCTGGGCCAGGCCCCGGTTGCGGTCGTCGGCCATCTCGCTGACCACCTTGTAGCGCTGGCCGGACTTCTCGGCCATGTCGCGCAGGTGAAGCAGCGTCACGAGGGTCTTGGAGTCGGCCAACTGCGCCGGTACGTCGTCGCGGCACAACACGATGACGTGGTCGTAGCTGGCGACGTTGAGCGACTCCAGCAGCGCGCGGCTGGTGGTGTCGTCCTCCTTGAAGTTCACCGACTGCACCTTCATCTGCGGCCCGAGGCGACGCAGCTGGGTGGACATGTCGCCGTGGTCGGAGACGACGTCGGTGGTGGAGCCTCGGGACACGTAGGCGTCGAGCTGTTCCAGAACCGTTGGGGTGCGGGCGTTCCAGCCGAGGATGAGGGTGCGTTCGGGACGGGAGCCGTGCTCGCCGCGCGCCACGATGGCCTTCTCCTCGATGTACGGCTGCGCGCCGTCCAGCACGATGGTGCTGTCGTCCTCGGACAGCATGATGAGCCGGTCGCCCGGGTTGACGACGGTCGAGGACGGCGGGTTGATGCGGCTGCCGGTGTTGGGGTTGTAGATGCCCATGAAGCTTGAGACGCGGTACGCGTGCACCACCTGCTGCACCGTGCAGCCCACCAGCCGCGGCTCCTCGACCATGTACATCTCGTCGCCGCCGAAGTCCAGCAGGTCGGTGTAGACGACCGACAGTCCCGACTGCCGACAGGTCTGCACCATCAGCCGCGCCATGATGTCGTCGCCGTCGACGACCTGGGCGCGGGGCCCACCGGCCAGCCGGGCCGCGGGCAGGTTGCGACTGTCGGTGACCGCTCCCACCACGTGCGGTCCGTCGGTCTTCTGCCCGCCCTCGGTGACGGCGAGCAGGCTGCGCACCAGCTGGGCGTCCGGGTCCTCCTCGTTGGAGGTGAGCAGGACGATGCCCTTGGCCTGCTCGGGGTTGACGATGGCGATGTCGTCGGGGTCGGCCGGGTCGCCGGTGCGGCACACGACCTTCGTGGTCTTCAGGTCGGAGAGTTTGGCCCGGATCTCGTCCTCCATCTCGACCTTGTCGCGGTCGGCCAGGATGGCGATGCAGGCGCGTTTCTCGCTCTCGTTGGCCTCCACCAGTTCGGAGATGACGGTGAAGACCTGGTCCGACCAGCCCAGGACGACGGTGTGGCCGCTCTCGACGACCAGTGAGCGGCCCTTGCGCAGTTCCTCCAGCTTGGCGTCCAGACCGGTGGTCAGAATACCCACAAGGGACGAGATGATGACCAGACCGCCGATGGTGATCACCAGCATCATGCCGATGAACAGCGGAGTAGAGGTGTCACCGGTGATGGTTCCCGGGTCGATGACGTGGATGAACGCCGTCCACAGGTTGGCGGCGAACCCTTCGTCTTCGGCCTTGGGGTCGATCAGCGAGGCCAGCACGGCGAGACCGGCACCGATGGCCACGACGACCAGGGTGATGATGGTCAGCCAGCTGATCAGGGCTTTGGTGCCCTTGGACATGGTGTTGTCGAACCAATAGCGCGCACGCTGGCGGAAAGTGGGCTTTGACATGAGGGGTGGGGGTCCTTCCTGCGTCCCGCCGGACAGCACCGCAACATAGCAGGAAAGATCGCGCCCCGTCGTTTCGGAGTCGGGGCTGTGATCCAGTCAGGACTAAGTGTTTGTGCTGGTACTTGGCGTGACGTAAGGGTTACTCGCGAGTGTTTCGCAGTAGGATCTGTGCCACATCGACGACTTCCACGTCGTCTCCGGCACCTACCGCGTTCACACCGTCATTGATCATCGTGGAACAGAATGGACAGGCGACCGCTACGGTTTTGGCGCCGGTCTCCACCGCTTCGGTACTTCGATTGATGTTAATACGTGTACCGATCTTCTCCTCCATCCACATGCGGGCCCCACCGGCACCGCAGCAGAAGGACTTCTCGGAGTTGCGGGGCATCTCGGTCAGGCCGGTGGCCGAGACCTCGCCCAGCAGCTCACGCGGCGGGCTGAACACCCGGTTGTGGCGGCCCAGGTAGCAGGGGTCGTGGTACGTGACTCCGTTCTCCAGCTTGGTGACCGGCTTGAGCCGCCGTTCCGCGATCAGGTTGGACAGCAGTTCGGTGTGGTGGATGACCTCGTAGTTGCCGCCCAGTTGGCCGTACTCGTTGCCGAGCGTGTTGAGGCAGTGCGGGCAGGTGGCGACGATCTTGGTGACCTTGGCCTCGTTGAGGGTCTCGACGTTCTGCTCGGCCAGCATCGAGAACAGGAACTCGTTGCCGCTGCGGCGGGCCGGGTCGCCGGTGCAGGTCTCGCCGTTGCCGAGGATGGCGTACTTGACCTCGGCCTCGTACAGCAGTGTCGCCACCGCCTGGGTGGTCTTGACGGCCTTGTCGTCGAAGGCACCGGCGCAGCCGACCCAGAACAGGTACTCGAAGTCGGGGCTGGCCGAGTCCACCCGCGGCACCTCGAAGTCCAGGCCCTTGGTCCAGTCCTCGCGGGTGTTGGGGGCCGCGCCCCACGGGTTGCCCTTGTTCTCGAGGTTGCGCATCAGGGTCTGCGCCTCGGACGGGAACGCCGATTCGATCATCACCTGGTGGCGGCGCATGTCGACGATGTGGTCGACGTGCTCGATGTCGACCGGGCACTGCTCCACGCAGGCGCCACACGTGGTGCACGACCACAGCACGTCGGGGTCGATGACGTCGCCGACCAGCGACTTCTCGGCCTCGGCCAGCGCGTCGGCGGGCACGTCCTTGAGCTGTTCGGCGGTGCCGGTCTCCTCGCCGAGCGCGTCCTTGCCGCCTCCGGCCAGCAGGTACGGGGCCTTGGCGTACAGGTGCTCGCGCAGGTCGGTGATGAGCAGCTTGGGCGACAGCGGTTTGTCGGTGTTCCAGGCCGGGCACTGCGACTGGCAGCGTCCGCACTCGGTGCAGGTGGTGAAGTCGAGCAGGCCCTTCCAGGTGAACTGTTCGACCTGCCCGACGCCGAAGGGGTCGGTCTCGGGGTCGGCGTTCTCGAAGTCGATGGGTTCGCCGCGCACCATGAGCGGTTTGGCCGCGCCCAGCGAGACCGGGCCGTCGGCGTTGCGCTTGAAGTAGATGTTGAAGAAGGCCGTGATCCGGTGCCAGCCCAGGCCCATCGTGATGTTGCGGCCCAGGATGTAGAAGAACAGCCAGGAGATGATGATCTCGACCAGCGCCACGATGGTGATGGGGGTCAGCGCGGCCTCGCCGAGGCCCGACATCGCGCCGCCGATCGCGTTCGAGATCGGTGCCGCCCAGGCGGGGACGTCCAGTTCACCGGCGGCGACCTTCAGCGACCGGGTGATGAAGTGGCTGGCGATGATGCCGAAGATCGTGGCCTCGATGTAGAAGCCCTGCCACTGCCGGGACCGCTCGAACCGGGAGGTGGAGGTGCGGGTGTGCGCCTCGGACAGTTCGGTGCCCTCGGGCCGTTCGGGAGCCGGGTTGTTCCGGGGCTGGTTCAGCATCCGCACGACGAACAGCGCGACGATGCCCGCGATGCCGAGGGCGCCGATGGTCTCGGTGTACAGCAGCCACAGCGACCAGTGTCCGACGAAGGGCAGTGTCCACGTCGGATTGATGACCTTGAGGTACGCCTCGACCAGGACCGGGAACAGCGTGATGAAGGCGACGAAGACGAACCAGTGCGCCGCGCCGACCAGTGTCCACTTCAGCATGCGGGTGTGGCCGACGGTCTCGCGCAGCATGGTCTTCAGCCGTACCGCGCCCTTGTTGCGACGGGTCGGGTCGGGCGCGCCGAGCTTGATGATCCGGACCATGCTCATGCCGGTGCGTGCGAAGACGGTGATGGCCACGATGGTCACCACCGCGGCGATCAGGGTCGCGACGATCTGAACGACGCCCATGGCTTTGGCTCCTTCACCTAGGCCGCACATGTTACCGGCCAGTAGCATAGTCGCCCACCGGCCATGTGGCTACACCATACGGCTCAGGAATGCCCCGGCGCCCCGGACCGCTGTACGAACCCGTCGCTAACGACGGGTCGCGTACCTCCAGTCCTGATCACTGAGCGTTCCGGTGGCGACCTCCGGCGGCAGCATGATGGGTTTGTCCACATAGGCTTCGAAGACCGAGGTGAGTGCGACGCGAATCTGGCTCTGCTGAGCGGTGGTCTGCTCGATCAACTGGTCCACCTTTCGCTTCATCGTTTTGATGATCAGCATGGTGTCGTCGGTCGGCAGCTGCATCGCCGCGCTGACCGCGGAGGAGCCCTTGATTCCCGACACGGCCTCGCCCACGGCCTTGGCCGCTCCACTACCCAGACTGCCCACTATTCCGCCACTGGCGACGGAGACCAGCGTGTCCAGGATCGCGCCCAGCTTCTGCCGCTCCTTCTGCTGGATGTCGTATCCGTGCCTCTCCAGACTGTCGATGGTCAGGTTCGCGATGTTGAGCAGGTCTTCCTGGGTCGCCAGGACGTGCGACGAGTGAAGCTCCATCAGGCTGGACAGCACCGCCGCCATCTCCTGTTGGTGCAGCAACGCGAATTCCATCTTCCCGATGTGGCTGTGGAACGCGTAGCCACCGTCGCTCCTCCAGGTCTCGCACAACTTCTTGATGCGTTTGGTCTGCGACTCCAGGCTGCCGTTCGGGTTCGCGTTTTTCGCCAGGCTGGTCTTCCCCGACTCGATGCGTTTCGAGGCGGCCTTGGCCGGACTCGGGTCGCAGTTCGCCAGGCGCCCATACTGGTGGTGCATGAGTGGCGAGAGTTCGCGCACGAAGTCGAGCCACTCCTGCTGTTCGAAGACCCAGCTGCCCTTCCTGCTCTCGGCATAGATGATGGCGGTGCCGATCGCGTCGACGGCCTCGTGAATGGCGCCGGTCATATTGGTCATGGTGGTCTCCGTGATGGTTATTCGCCGACAGGGGAAGTGGTCGCCGTGATGCTTCGCGCGTTCGCTCCATCGACGGCGCGGTAGGCGCCCAGCACCTCGATCACCGCGTGAACGGTGTCCTTGACACGTTCGTTCGCCTTGTCCAGCTCAGCGCAGACGCTGGTCACCGTGGACTGGAACGCTTCGAGGGTGGGCCCGAAGACGTCTCCGTCGAACGCGGGCTCGATGCCCTCGAGACCGGACTTGATCTCCTGGGACGCGGTGGAGGTGTTCGTGATTATCGGGGGCAGCTCGTTGCGGGCGATGCGGTTCAGGTTCGTGAGCACTACTTCGATGTCGTCCGCCATGAGGCTGTCCTTTCCAGTGGACGGGGGGTCGCTGTTGCGGTGGTTCGGGACTTGGCCGTGATCAGCTCGGCGTGACGGGTCATGGCGGACAACAACGCGTCCCGCAACTCGTCGAGGAGCTCGGGTTCGGAGATCCGCCGCAGCGTGCCGGGGTGCAGGCCGACCGCGGTCACGGTCTCCCCGCGCATGCGCACCGAGACGTTCCCGGCGCCGGATGTCGTCACGGTCTGGGGTTCGTCCTGGAGTTCGGGGTCGGCGTCCGACCGGCTCGGCATGCCCCACTGCGCGCGCAACACGCCGAACGCCTTGGCCGCTCCCTTCCGGTAACCGGTGATCGCTCCGTTGACGGCGGCGGTGAGCTGGGTGCCCAGCGAACGTTCGGTGTGCCTGTCGACGGTGCCGGGCTCCAGCTTGACCTGAAGACCCGCGGCGTTCGACATCCGCGCCTGGACGGATTTGTCGGGAGACGTCGCCATGACGTTCAGCCGCTCCAATGTCAGATCCATCGTTCTGCGTCCTTTCTGGATAAACCTTCCTGGTGGGACATCGGTGGGCTCCACAGCGTCTCCTCGTCGGGCGTCGTCTCGGCCCGGGGCCTGCGGCGGCCCAGTTGTGAGACCGGCCCCGGATCGTGCTCGACGGTCGGGCGGCTGGTGATCACCGACGGCACCGTGCGTCCGGGAGTCCAGAACTCGCCCAGCGGTCCGTCACCGTGGTTCGTCTCGTCATCGCCGCGCCGCCGTCCGACGCGGCCACCGGGGCCCGGCGCGGCGCCGCTGGCGGGCTTGGCTCGCGAGGAGCCCACGACCGGACGGTTGAGTCCGCCGCCGCCGAAGTGCGATGTGGACGAACGGACGCCGGGGGTGGCGCCGGTGCCGCGGCGACCGGCCACGCCGTCCTTGCCGATCAGGGCCTTGGGGGCTTCGGTGCCGCCCACGGCCGGGCGGGAGCCGATCACCGGACGGGTCAGCGAACCCGGGACCCGGGTGCCCGGTCCGGGAACGTTGGTGCCGGGGCGGGAGCCGATCACCGGACGCACCGTGGGGCCCGGCGGCCGAGGGGTCGGCCGGGTGCCCGGTACCGGTCGGGGCGTCACACCCGGTCGGGGTGCCGGGGTCGGCGTCGGACGCGGCCCGAGGCCGGGCCGGGGCGCGGGCGTCGGCTTCGGGCCCGGACCAGAACCCGGCCCCGGACGGGGAACGGGTGTGGGTCGAGGTCCCGGCACCGGGGTCGGTGTGGGAACCGGGACCGGCCGAGGGCCGGGTGCCGGGCCCGGATCGGGTGGCAGCACCGAAGCTGGCTGGGGCGCGGGTGGCGCGCCGCCGGGGCCCTGTAGCTCGGGTCCGCGTCCAGACGGCGGGTTCACCGGGTCCCGCGGGTCCCGCGGGTTCACCGGGCCCCGGGGCTCGCCGGGGTCCCTGGGCTCGACGGGGTGGTCCTCGGGCAGGTCGACGCCCGGCATCGGCGTGAACTGGTGATGGTCCGCCATGGCCGCGCGGCTCAGGTCGTTGTCGCCGGACACCTCGTCCATGACGGCACGCGCCGCCTCGTCGTAGGACCGGCGCCGCTCCTCCCGAAGCCGGGACTCCGTGCCGTCGGTGGGCTCGGAGCCATCCACGTCGCGCCACTCCTGCTGGATCCGCAGGACCTCGCCCTGCGACCTGGCGGCGTTGCTCGCGATCCGGTCCCAGGCGCTGGCGTTGAAGTCGGCCGTGTCGGACGCCCACCGCAGTTCGTCGTGCCGCGCCCTCAACTCGGCGAAGTAGACATCGGCGGCGGCACCCGCCCAGGACGGCCGGGCCTGGTCCAGCCGCTCGCTCAGCCGGGTCGCGTACCCGTCCAGCAACCGGTGCAGCTTCCGCCATCCGGCGGCCTGATCGAAGAGCCCGCCGGGACGGTCCCTACTCACCATCTCGGCGAGCTCGTCGATGTCGTACGCGTCGAATTCACCCATGACGCCTCCTAGACCGGGCCTTCGCCGTGTTCACGGGGCAGCCGCAGCACGTCGCGCACCCGCCGGACCTTCGCGGCGTTCAGGCCGTCCTGGTTCCTGAACGCGTGGATCACCGCGCGGGTGGAGCGGCTCATGCCCGTGAACCCGGCGGCCACGTCGGCCACCAGCTTCTCGGCCGCCCTGCGGACCTCGTCGTGCCGGTTCATGGTCTGCGCGGCGGGTACGTTACGGGGATCGGCGCCGTAGTAACGACTTCCGCCCTCCTCGCCCTGGATCTCCCGCATGATCCGGTTGGCGTCGGTGCGGAAACGCTCCGCGTCGGCACGCAACGCCTCGGCCAACGCGAACACGTTGTCGGTCCGCATGTCGACCGGACCCTTCGATCCGTCTGGTAGGGACATCGCCTCGTCCGTTTCTCGATGGTTGATGAGGTGGCCCATGCTCTCCGGATCCGATTTGGTAGTGATTTGGTGACGCTCGGCGTCCGGCATACTTGCCGCACATATGTCGCCCCGCCGATACGGCGGGGTGAGATCGAAGGCGAGGCACCGCGGTGAGATTCGAGACTCTGGGGCCGCTGCGCGTCTCCGACGAATCGGGCGTGCTCCCGCTGCGCGGCAGGAAGGCACGGGTACTGCTGGCGGTCCTGGTGAGCCGGGCCGGCGATGCGGTGCCCATCGACGTGCTGGCGCGGGCGATCTGGGACGACAAGGTGCCCGACACCGCGATCAAGACGCTGCGCTGGCACATCCATCAGCTCCGGAGGCTGCTCGGGGACGCGAACCGCATCACCTACGACGACGGCGGATACCGGCTGCGCGCCGATCCGTCCGAAGTAGACAGCTTCGGGTTCGAGCGGTTGTGCGCCGACGGCTTCGCGGCCCAGCGTTCCCGCGACCCCGTGATCGCGGCCCGCTGTTTCACCGAGGCGCTGAAACTGTGGCGCGGGCCGGCGTTCGGCGATCTGGTCGACTGTGGAATCCTGCGCGACGAGGCCGCCCGCCTCGACCAGCTGTACCTGGACGCCACCGAGCAGCGCCACGGCGTCGAACTCGACCTCGGCAACCACGAAGAGGTGCTGGCCGAACTGACCGAGCTGGTGGAGCGGTACCCGTTGCGCGAGAACCTGCGCGCCCACCTGATGGTGGCGCTGTACCGCTGCGGACGGCGGTCCGAGGCACT
This sequence comes from Stackebrandtia nassauensis DSM 44728, assembly GCF_000024545.1. GTDB lineage: Bacteria > Actinomycetota > Actinomycetes > Mycobacteriales > Micromonosporaceae > Stackebrandtia > Stackebrandtia nassauensis. The sequence goes on along the minus strand of NC_013947.1, from coordinate 73,815 downwards.
GGAGATGTTCCGCGCTGGACGCGAGCTGTTCGCCGAACAGCTCGGCCTGGATCCGGCCCCGAGACTGCGGGAGCTGGAGAAGGCCATCCTCAACTCCGATCCGGCCCTCGACCCGCCGTCGGCCACCCGGTCCGGTCCCGCCGAGCTGCCCCGCGACATCGCCACCTTCACCGGACGCGAGGCCGAGGTCTCCGAACTGACCGAGCTGCTGGTCACCGATTCGATGACGCCGCTGGTGATCTCGTCCATCAACGGCGGCGGCGGAGTCGGCAAGTCGGCACTGGCGATCCACCTGGGACACCTGGTGCGCGAACGGTTCCCCGACGGACAGCTCTACGTGAACCTGCAGGGCGCCACCCCGAACGCGGAACCGCTGGAACCGGCCGAAGTGCTGCGACGGTTCCTGCGCTCACTCGGAGTCGGCGGCGACGACGGGATCAGCGAGGTCGCGGAACTGGCGAACCGGCTGCGCACCGCCACCAACGGCAAACGGATGCTGTTCCTCTTGGACGATGCCCGCGACAGCGGCCAGGTGCGTCCGCTGCTGCCCTCGGAACCGCGGTGCGCGGTGCTGATCACCAGCAGACGAACGCTATCCACACTGGATGGATCGGTGAACCGGGCCCTGGACGGACTGTCGGACGCCGACGCGGTCACGCTGCTGGAACGCCTGGTGGGGACGGACCGGGTGGCCGCCGAACCCGAGGCGGTGCGACGGCTGCTCGGCTGGTGCGGCGGAATGCCGCTGGCGCTTCGGATCTGCGCGGCCCGACTGGTGGCGCGTCCCCGGTGGTCGGTCGCGTCGCTGGCCGACGAACTGGCCGACGAGACCCGTCGGCTGTCCGAACTGGAGGTCGACGACCTGGCGATCCGCTCCAGCTTCGCGGTGGGCTACCGGCAGCTGTGCGAGGACTCCGCATCCGCCGCGCGGGTGTTCCGGCTGCTGGGTCTGCACGACGGTCCGGACTTCACCACCCGGCACGTCGCGGCACTGGCCGAGCTGGACGAACCGGACGCCGAGCGATCACTGGCCGAACTGACCGCCACGCACCTGGTCGAGCCCGCCGGTCCGGGTCGCTACCGCACGCATGACCTGATGCGGTTGTTCGCGCGGGAGCGGGTCACCGCCGAGGAGTCGGCGGCGGAACGACGAGCGAGCGTCGAACGGGAACGCCGGTTCTATCTGGGGACCGTACGGAACATGCTGGGGGTGTGCGAGCCGGGCATGCGCAATCGCCTCGGGCTGGTGCCCGAGGAGTTCGTCCGGCACGGCGTCCGATTCGAGGACGCCAAGTCGGCTTACGCGTGGGCGATGGCGGACACGGCGAACCTGCTGGCCATCTGCCGGGCGGCCATCGGCGGCGGCGCCACCGACGACCCGGACTTCACCGCGACCACGGTGACGGTTCTGGGCCCGGTACTGGTGATCCGCGGTTCCGCCGGGCCCATGGCCGACCTCCATGAGCTCGGGATCAAGGCCAGGAAATGGGTCACCAAACCGGATCTGCGCTTCTTCATCTCCACCGGCGCCGCCGAGCTGATGCGGGTCGCCGGCAAGCACGACGAGGCGCTGCGACACCTCGAGGTCGCCATGTCGATCTCACGCGAGCAGGGCTGGCGGGTACGGGAAGGCTGGATCCTGGTCGGTGTGGGCACGATGTACTGGTGGATGGGCGAACTCGACCAGGCCACCGACCATCTCGACCGCGCGGTGGCCATCGCCGCCGAGACCGGCGACCGCGCGCTGGAGGGCTCGGCCACCTCACATCTCGGCCATGTGCACGCGGAGTCGGGTCGGCACGACGCCGCCATCGAGGCGATGCGCAAGGTCCTGGCGTTCGCGCAGGACTCGGGACGGCCACGAGGCCGGGTGGAGGGCATGATCTCGCTCGGCCGCGTGTACCAGCTGGCCGACCGGCCCACCGAGGCACGCGACTGCTACGAGCGTGCGACCGCGATGCTCGACGAGACCGGGCTGGCGGGTACCCGGTACGAGGCCGAGGCGCTGTGGGGGCTGGCCGACGCCGGGCACGCGCTCGGCGAAACCGAACTCACCCGTGAGCGGTGGGACCGCGCGGCGAAGCTCCTGTTCGACCTGAAGTTGATCGACGCGGGCGAACGCGACCACATCATCTCCGTTCCCGAACCGGATCGTCCGAAGGCGATACGGTACTGACCAGCGCTCCCGGCCACGGCTCCAACCGGGATTGGCCGGTCGACGGGGGCGACTGGCCGATGGGCAGTGGCGATCGAGATGTCGCCATATATACCGTTCTAGCGGTGAGGGGCATAGAAGATGGCAGCATGAGCGGGCCCGGGGGCAGGACGATGACGACGGTGAACAAGTCCGCGCCGGGTGGTTGGCGCGCCCGCATACCCACGGTGCTGGCCACGCTGATGGCGCTGTTGACCCTGATCGTGGCGCTGGCCGCGGTCGCCAGCGCGTTCCGCGACCGCACCGTCAAGGTGCGCGAGTTCGTCGAGATGGTGCTGATCCCGGCGCCACCGAACCTCGCCTATGCGGCCTTCCTGGCGATCTTCGCCGCCGCTGTCGCCCGCCGCAAACGGCTGGCCTGGTGGATCCTGGTCGGCTACTTCTCGCTCACGCTGGTGCTGCTGGCGCTGCTGAACACGATCGTGATCCTGGCACCCGCGTTCGTGTTCGCCGACCCCGCTTCCGTTGAGGACACCCCCGGTTACGTGGTGCCCCGGCTGGTGCTGGCCACGTTCATCGCGATCGTCTTGCTGGTGCTGCTGCTGGTGGGCCGCTCGCAGTTCCCGGCCCGGGTGGGGCGCGGCAGCCTGTGGAAGGCGATCGGGGTGCTGGCCGCGCTGATGGCGATGTTCGTGCTCATCGGCTGGGGCCTGGTGTCGATGTTCCCCGGCACGGTCACACACGGCGACCGGTTCCAGTACACCTTCGACAAGGTCGTCGGTGGGGCGCTGCGGTTCGAGATGACCCGCAGCGGCGTGGCACCCGGCTGGATCGACCTGCTGCTGGGCGCGTTCGGCGCGGTGGCGCTGCTGGCGGCGCTGTTCACGCTGTTCAAGTCGCAGCGGCTGGCCGCCGCCATGAACGCCTGGGACGAGGTGCGGCTGCGGGTGCTGCTGGCCGCACACGGCGAGGACGACTCGCTGGGCTACTTCGCGACCCGGCGCGACAAGGCGGTGATCTACGCGCCCGGCGAGACCGCGGCGGTCACCTACCGCACCGTCACCGGCGTCTGTCTGGCCTCAGGCGACCCGATCGGCGACCCCGCCGACTGGCCGAAGGCCATCGATGCCTGGCTGCGGCAGGCGCGCGGCCACGGCTGGGTGCCCGCGGTGCTGGGCGCCAGCGAGGCGGGCGCCACCGCGTACCGGCAGGCGGGCCTGCGGGTGCGCGAGATCGGCGACGAGGCGATCCTGCTGCCCCGCGAGTACACACTAGACGGACGCGAGATGCGCCCGGTCCGGCAGGCGGTGGCGCGCATCGAACGGGCGGGCTACACCGCCCGGATCCGCCGCCACGGCGAACTGTCCGCATCGGAGATGGCCGCGGCGATCAAACGCGCCGACGACTGGCGCGACACCAAGACCGAACGCGGCTTCTCGATGGCGCTGTCCCGGTTCGGCGACGCCGACGACGCCGACAACGTGCTGGTCGAGGCCATCGACGGGATCGGCAAGGTGCGGGCCATGCTGTCCTTCGTGCCCTGGGGCCGCCGGGGCCTGTCGCTGGACCTGATGCGCCGGGAACGCGACGCCGACAACGGCCTGATGGAGTTCATGGTCACCTCGCTGTGCCGCGAGGCCGGACGCCTGGGCGTGGACCGGATCTCGCTCAACTTCGCCATGTTCCGCGCCGTCTTCGAGGAGGGCGCCCGCATCGGCGCCGGACCGATCCTGCGCTGGTGGCGGCGTCTGTTGACCTTCTTCTCCCGCTGGTGGCAACTGGAGTCGCTGTACCGCTCCAACGTCAAATACCGTCCCCATTGGGCACCCCGCTACCTGTGTTACGGCGAACGCCGGGCACTGGGCCGGGTCGGGCTGGCCGCCGCGGTCGCCGAGGGCTTCCTGTCGGCCGACATCTCCCGGGTCTCCATCGGACGGGCGGCCCGCGCCAAACCGCTGCCCGGCCTGGCCGAGGCACTCGCCGAAGCAGCCACCACCCCGACCGTCGACCCCAGAACCCGCCTGCCCGAACAGATGCGGGTCCGGCTGGACAAACTGGACCGACTGCGCGACGCCGGGGTCGAACCGTACCCGGTGGGCTTCGAACGGACCCTGGCCTGCGGCCAGGTCGCCCGCGACTTCCCGGACCTGCCGCCCGACGCCAACACCGGACGCTTCGTCGCGGTCGCCGGACGGGTGATGCTGCTGCGCCACCACGGGAAACTGTCCTTCGCGACCATAAGGGACTGGACCGGCGACCTCCAGGTCATGGTCGTCGGCGACTCTGACTTCCGCCACACCGTCGACATCGGCGACCACCTGGGCGTCGAAGGCGAGGTCGTCACCTCCAAACGCGGCGAACTGTCGGTGCTGTCGAAGAAGTGGACCCTGACCGCCAAGTGCCTGCACCCGTTGCCGGACAAGCACCTCGGCCTGGCCGACCCGGAGGCCAAGGTGCGGCAGCGTCACCTCGACCTCATCGTCAGCCCCCAGGCCCGCACCGACCTGCGAGCCCGCGGCGCCGTCATCCACTCACTGCGGACCGGCCTGCACGACGACGGGTACCTGGAGGTCGAGACCCCGATCCTGCAGGCGATCCACGGCGGGGCCAACGCCCGTCCGTTCGTCACCCACATCAACGCGTACGACATGCGGCTGTACCTGCGCATCGCGCCCGAGTTGTACCTCAAGCGACTGTGCGTCGGCGGCGTCGAGAAGGTCTTCGAACTCGGCCGGACGTTCCGCAACGAGGGCGTCTCGTTCAAGCACAACCCCGAGTTCACGATGCTGGAGGCGTACCAGTCCTACGCGGACTACAACACGATGCGCGAGCTCACGATGCGACTGGTCCGCCAAGCCGCCGTCGCGGCCTTCGATACCACGGTCATCACCCGCGACGACCACGAGATCGACCTGGCCGCCGACTGGCCCGTCATCCCGATCCACCAAGCCATCTCCACCGCCCTCGGCGAGCACATCGACCCGGGCACACCCCGCGACAAGCTCCGTCAGCTGTGCGAGGCGGCCGACATCCCCCTAGATCCACAATGGGACGAGGGCGCCATCGTCCTCGAGATGTACGAGCGCCTGGTAGAACACGCCACCACCGCCCCAACGTTCTACAGCGACTTCCCCACCTCGGTCTCCCCGCTCACCCGCCAACACCGCACCGACCCGCGCCTGGCGGAACGCTGGGACCTGGTCGCGTTCGGCACCGAGATCGGCACGGCCTACTCCGAACTGATCGACCCCGTCGAGCAGCGCCGCCGCCTCACCGAACAGTCGCTACTGGCAGCGGGCGGCGACCCGGAGGCAATGGAGCTCGACGAGGACTTCCTGGCCGCGCTCGAATACGCGATGCCCCCCACGGGCGGCCTCGGCATCGGCGTCGACCGGCTCGTCATGCTGCTGACCGGCAACGGCATCCGACAAACGCTGCCCTTCCCGCTGGTGAAACCCACAGTGGACCAGCCATGACCGCCACCCCACCACCCGACCCGCGCGCCCCCGACCCCGAGCTCGGGCGCGAGCCTGCCTCCGACGCTGGCCCCGGCCCTGAGCTTGGCTTCGACGCTGGTCCTGGCTCGGAGCCTGAGCTTGGGCCCGGCTCCGGCTCTGAGCTTGGCCTTGAGCCTGACGCTGGCCTTGGCTCGGAGCCTGGGCTTGAGCTTGGCGCCGACGCTGGCCCTGGGCAAGGCACAGCCACCCACCCCGAGCTTGGGCCCGGCTCTGACTCTGGCTCTGGCTCTGGGCCGGGGCCAGGCACAGCCGCCCACCCCGAGCCAGTCGCCCCGCGGCAAGCCGACGCGAGCCGTCAGAGCGCGGACGGCCACCCCCCGTCTGGGGCAAGCCGCCCCGCGGCGGCCGGCCCACTCCAGGCCGACGAGCCACACGGGTCGAGCGTTGGGACTCGGGTCGTGGCCATCGCGTTGCTTGCCTCGGGAGTCGTGTACGCGAGCTGGTTGCTGGGCGGCTGGGTCAACCCGGGACTGGGCCCCGTCGTGTCCTACGCCAGCGAGCTGGCCGCCTCCGATCAGCCCGGGTCGCTGGCGTTTCGGATCGGTGACCTGGTCGCGGGTGCGGCGGCTTGCGTCGCGGGGTTGTGGGCGCTGCGGCGGCGGCCGTGGCTGGGCTGGGCCTGCGTGGTCGCCTTCGGCGTGTTCACCATGCTGGACGCGGGACTGTTCAACATGTCCTGCGCACCCTCGCTGGACCCGACCTGCGCCACCGCCGAGGTCGCCGGGAAGGTACCGCTGCGGCACCAGATCCACACGCTGTCGAGCAGCTTGGCGGCGGCGGCTCCGTTCGTGGGGCTGATCGCGTTCGCGTGGGCCTGGCGCACCGTGACCGCGTGGGTCCTGAGCGGGCTCATGGTCGCGGCGACAGCCGCGACGATGCTCGCCGTCGCGACGGATCACCTCGTCGGTGTGGCCCAAAGGCTTCAGCTCCTCATCGTGTCGGCCTGGCTGGTGTGGCTGGCGCTGCGAACCTGGCGCGCAACCAGCAGCGACCCCACCGCCGCACGGACAGCGACGGCCAACCTCGCCCCCAGCGAGCAGCCAACGGCCGTCGACACGAACGGGGCGCGACCATGACCCACATCGCCGTCCACGACCGGCCGACAACCGACGCGGCCGGGAGCCAGCCTCGTGAACCCCGTCGGCAACCACGACCGATCAGCCACCGACGCGGCAAGACGGAAGACTGCGTCATCAACCCCAGCGCCGCCCACAGCCAACAGCTGACCAACGCGCGGGAGCCGGGCATGGCCGCGATCGCCGTCCATGAGCGACCGACGACCCACGCGGCGGGGAGCCGGGCATGAGCGATGTCGTGATCCTCACCGGGCTGGCCGACAGCCGTTGGACCTGGCGGCCGGTCGAGACCGCGTTGGCGGACGCGGGGACCGTGCTCATCGCCGATCGGACTCGGCACCAGACGTTTCCCACGCTCGCCGACGAGATCGTGCGGGTGCGGGATCTTGTTGTGGGGCATCGGTTGGGGCCGCCCGTGGTGGTCGCTCATTCGTTTGGGGCGCTCATCGCCGAGGCTTACGCGCGGCGGTATCCGGTGGCGGGGCTGGTGTTGGTGGATCCGTCCTGGGACCCCGACGCCACGGGGCGCGGGGCGATCGAGGCGGGGCTGGTCCGGGCGGCGTTCCACGGGGCCGGGGCCCTCGGGAAGGCGCTCGACGTCACCGGGCTCGCCCGCCACCTCGGGCCCGCGCTGTGGAGCCTTTCGCTGCGGGCGGTGGCGTTGCGGCGGCCCGGCGCCGGGGTGGTCGCGGCTACCCGGTCGGTGTACCGGCGCGGCGAGACGCTGGTGGCCGCCGCCGCTGAGGAGTTGGCGTTCCGGGATTTCGCGGCGGCCCTGGCGAAGTCGCGCGCTACCAGCCACGCGCCCGAGGTGCCCGTCGTCGTGCTGACCGCCGTGGGCACCGACCCGAAGAGCCGGGACAGCAGGCACTGGATCGCCGCGCACCGGCGGCTGGCGGCCCTGTTTCCGAACGGGCGCCACGAAGTCGTGCGGGGTGCCAAGCACATGATGCATATAGACCGTCCCGAAGTGATTGTGCGGGAAGTCAATCGTCTGCTGGCGGGATAGAAATACACAGGGTTATCCACAGAGCCTGTGGATAAGTTCCGCCCTGTGGAAAATCTCTTAAGGACTGTCGAAATCCCGCAATTGTTCTTGACAGTGGAGGGTCAGCGATATCCGGTATACAGCCGTACGATTCTGTTGACCCCTAAGGAGAAACATGCCCCCCTCCGATCCGCCCGACCCCCCGCCCAAGCCCAGGAAGCTGCGTAACCGGATTCTCATTGGACTGTCCGTGCTGGTCGTCCTGCTCGCCGGATACACCGCCTGGGCGAACCTGCACGTCTACACCCTGACCGCGAGCATCGACATCGACGCCCCGCCCGACAAGGTCTGGGAGGTGCTCGTCGACCGCGAGTCCTACCCCGACTGGAACCCGTTCCTGGTGTCCTCCAAGGGAGGTCTGAAGGAAGGCGGGACCATCACCAACCTGATGCGCGGTGCCGACGGCACCGAAACCGAGTTCACCCCCACCGTCCTGGTCGTCGAACCGGGCAAGGAGCTGCGCTGGATCGGCAAGCTCAGCCCGGGTCTGCTGTTCGACGGCGAGCACTCGTTCCGGCTCATCAAGCGCGGCAGCGGAACCAGGCTCATCCAAAGCGAGGACTTCACCGGAGCGCTGGTGCCGCCGATGCAGAGCTGGCTCGACGGCGACACCCTGCCGCAGTTCAAGGCCATGAACAAGGCGCTGAAGAAGCGCGCCGAAGCCGGAGGGTAGCGACGAAAGACCGGCCCGCGCCGAACAGCGACGCGGGCCGGTTCTCGTCACGGGGTCAGGCCGCGGCGGGGGTCCAGCGCGGGTCGCGGCCGGTGATGGCCAGCAGCTTGTCCTGCGGGTCGTCGGAGTCGGTGGCGACGATGCGGCCGAAGGGCTTGCCCGGGCCGCGGAACTCGTCGCCGTCGGGGATCATCCCGGCGATCGTGGTGGCGTCGGCGACCGCGTCGGGCCGCAGCGTGATCGGCCGCGACAGCGAGTGGCTGATGTCCCACTGGTGGACGAGGATGTCGGCGAACTGGAACGCCAGCGCCACCCAGCCCGGTTGTTCGGTGCCGGCGAACTGGATCTTCTGCTCCAACACCTTGTCCTGCTTGTTGTACTCCCACGCCGCGTCGGAGGCGAGCGGGAACTCCTCCCGGAGGTCGTTGCCGAGTCGTTCGTCGGTCTCGGGGTCGTATTCCTCGTCGCGCAGCTTCGCCGCCGTCGAGTACGCGTTCTGGGTGACGTGTTTGAGGATGTCGCGAACCGTCCAGCCACTGCAGGTCGTCGGCGCGTCCAGGTCTTCGTCCTTCAGGTTCCTGACGATGTCGACGAGGTCGAGCTGCGCCTGCCGGTATTGCTGGCGATGATCCATGGCACTTCTCCTTTATAAACGAACGGTCGTTCATATACTTTAGTGGGAAGGATTACCGAACCTCAGCGGGGTGGGTCAGACTGAATGCCATGGAGTGCGAGTCGCGGACCGACGGTCGACTGGAACGAGGCAACGCCAAACGGCGGGCGATCCTCGACCGTGCCGTCGATCTGGCCTCGATCTCCGGACTCGACGGCCTGTCCATCGGCAAACTCGCCGCCGAACTCGGCATCAGCAAGAGCGGCGCCCTGCTCCACTTCGGATCGAAGTTGGAGCTCCAGCTGGACGTGATCACGCACGCCGCCGAACGCTTCGGCCGGGCCGTCATCGCCCCCGCCGCCGAACAGCCCGTGGGCCTGCCCCGGCTGTGGTACCTGACCGACGGCTGGTTGCACCACATCGAGATCGAGACCTTCCCCGGCGGCTGCTTCTTCTCCACCGTCGGCGCCGAGTTCAACTCCCGACCGGGCCGCATCCACGACGCCCTCGCCAAGATCCACAACCGGTGGAGCAACCTGCTGGAGCAACAGGCGGTCGCCGCCCGCGAAGCCGGACAGCTGCGCCCCGACGTCGTCGCGGAGCGGCTGGTCTTCGAACTGGACGCGCTTATCCGGCACGCCAACATGCACCGGCAGCTGCACGACAGCCGCAAGGTGCTCGGCCACGCCCGCGAAGCCGTGCGGGACCTGTTGACCCGGGTCGGCACCGAGGCGGCGGTGCGCGAGCTGTTCGGCGAGTGATCCAACAGGCATCGCCGAGTCCTGGCCTGGAACGGTGGTGCGGACGTAGAGTGACGGCCGTGACCGACAATCCTTTCGACAGGCTCGACGCCGAAACCCGGCGGGTGGACGCGTTCCTCAGCGGACTGAGCCCGGACGAGTGGCGGGTCGAGAGCCGCTGCCCCGGCTGGGACCGCAAGGCGATGCTGGCTCACCTGAGCGGCATCGAGGACTACATCCGCGCCGGGCTGGACGGCACCGTCGACGCGTACGCGAACCAGGCCGGCCAGGGCGTCGGCTACGAACAGCTCAACGAGTTCCTGATCCGGCGGCACGCCGAGACCCCGACCGACGAACTGTTGCGGCGGTGGCGGGAGCAGGTCGCCGAGTCGCATCCGCGACTGCGGGAACGCGGCGTCGACGCCGTCATCGACACCCAGGCCGGGGAGTACCCGCTGGGGCGGCAGACCTGGTTCTTCGCGTGCGAGTACGCGATCCACGCGGACGACATCGCGGTGCCGGTGACCGAGGCGGAGCGGGACGACCGGCTGGCCTGGCGGCTGGAGTTCGCCCGCGACGCGCTGGCCGAGTACGGCAAGGGCGTGACGGTGGAGCCCTCGGGTGACGGCTACGAGGTGTCTTTCGGCGACGAGAAGGCGCGACTGTCCACGGCGGACCTGGTCGAGGCGACCTCGGGTCGGCTCGACGAGGACCGGCTGCCGGAGCGACTGCGACGGCGGCTGGTGGTGCTGGCCTAGCGGGCTGGCGCGGTTAGAGTTCGCCGATGAGCGCACAACGAACCGAGGCACTGGCCTTGCTAGGTCCCGCAACCGATCGGCTAATCGACACCGTCCGAGGTCTCAGCGACGCGCAGCTGCGGGCCGACTCGCTGCTGCCCGGCTGGAGCCGGGGCCACGTCCTGACGCATGTCGCGCGGCAGGCCGACGCGATGTGCAACCTGCTGACCTGGGCCAGTACGGGGGTCGAGACCCCGGCGTACGCGAGCCAGGAGTCGCGCGCCGCCGACATCGAGGCGGGTTCGGGGCGAAGCGCCGACGAGCTCGTGGCCGACCTGCGGGCGTCCGCCGAGCGGTTCCTCGCCAAGGTCGCCGAGACGTCCGACGACGCGTGGGGTGCCCAGGTGAGGGTGCTGAACAGCGAGCTGTTCCCGGCCGAGCAGACCGTGTCGCGGCGGTTGGCCGAGGTCGAACTGCACCATGTGGACCTGGGCCTGGAGTATCGGGCCGCCGACTGGCCGAAGCAGTTCGCGGACATCGAGCTGCCGGAACCGTCGGCGACGTTCCGCGCTGAGCGGGCTTCCTGGTAGCCGAGCCATCGGCTCGATCAGCACCGGGCCGGAGCGGCCCGGCGAGCGGGCTTCCTGGTAACCGCACCGGCCATCGCGAGCCGGTGCGGCGGCGGGCGAGGCCACTGGCCACCGCCCGCCAGCCCGTCACGCCACGTCAGTCGCGGGCGTGGCTCGGCTGCGGCGGTCAGCCAACAGCCACAGGCCCAGCGCCATCAGCAGGAAGAAGACACTGTGCCCGGCGTGGGCCACCGCCGAGACATCGCCGAGCGGGTCGGTCAGGAAACCGATGCCGACCCGGCCGAGCAGCGTGCCGCTGGCCAGCGCCGCGACGTGGCGGCCGGTCCAGGCGCGGGAGCCCGACAGGTAGGTCACGGCCGCCGCCACCGCGACCAGAAGGCCGACCACGATCACGGTGTCCGAGATCGAGTAGCCGAGCATGTTGAACCCGAACGACACCGGCGCCGCGACCGCGAAGACCAGCAGCGGGGCGGGCACCCTGCGATCGCGCCGGTCCCGCCGACGACGGCCCAGCGTGAACGCGAACAGCGCCAGCGCGGCGGTGACGGCCAGCGCCCCGACCAACTGACCGGACGAGGCGCCGCCACTGTCCTCGCCGACCATGATCAGCGCGGCCGCCGCCAGGTACAGCACGACCAACACGCTCAAGCCTGGCCAGCGCAGCCACGGGGTGCGCGAGTACCGGCCGCTGATCGCCTCCGACAGCGCGATCGGGACGCCGAAGCTCCAGATGGCGTGCCCGAGAACGAAAGCCAGCGACGCGTTGACCGAGATGCCCAGCGGTTCGATCCAGGTCGGCATGATCATGTCGTCCCAGTAGTCGATGCCCCGGTAGCCGGTGTCGAACATCGACTGGTCGATGACGCCCGCCTGCAGGATGCCGAACCCCGTCGTCAGCGCCAGGATGCCGGGCCAGCGGACGTCGAAGCGGCGCGCCAGTTCCCGGATCAGCACGGCGGGCGCGCCGTACAGCGGGACGAACACGAGCAGCGCGCCCAGCAGGGCCACGGGGTTGCCGGTCGAGTCGTCGTAGGCCTGGATGTACTCGGCGCACACCGGGGACAGGACCAGCAACAGCAGCACGGCCAGCCAGCGGGTGCGGCGTCCTTCGCGGCGGTTCATGCCGTCTTCTCCCTGCGCCCGACGGCCAGCAGCAGCACCGCGCCCACGACCGACAGGCTCAGGTTCGCGGGGACCTCGTAGCCCTTGAGCGCGTCGAGGTGCGGCAGCAGGAAACGGTTGAAGGCGTTGAAGACCACGCCCATGATGGGCTGGATCGCCACGTGGTCGAGGGTGCCGCTGATTCCGGCGATCACCAGGTACAGGCCGAGCACCTGCAGGACTTTTCGCATACCCCGACGCTATGGACGCCGACCAGGTCGGCGGCACTGTCGAGTGGCCAGGCACCGGGGCCACCCGGCCAGGATCGTTTCGCCGTCAGTCGGGTCGCGCCGCTAGCGGCCGGGCCACCAGGCCACGCCAATGCCCTCACCGGCGAACCAGTGCCGGGCGGGCTGTTCGCGGTAGAACAGGAACCGGCGGCCGGTCTTGTCGGCGTGCCGGGCGAGCACGTTGGTGACGGAGGCGTTGTCGGTGAGCAGGACCGCGTTGTCGGCCAGCTTGTTCTCGACGGTCTTGAACTCGCGTTTCTCGTGCTCGGCGGCGTGGTCGCTGTCGTGGATGAACAGGTCCACCGGCCGGTCGAGGTTCTTGATCGTCGCGATCGAGTCGTCGAGCACCAGGTCGACGACCTCGGCGTAGGGGCCGGAACGCACCAGGAACCCGGCCTCGGGGTTGATGTCCACGGCGGTGACCCGGCCGGGGTGGCCCTCGGCGGCGTTGCGGCGCAGTGCGGCGGCCAGCACGCAGGTGCCGAGTCCTTTGTCGACTCCGGTTTCGACGACGTGTTGGGGTTTGAGGATCCGCACCAGGGCGTACCAGCCCATCCGGCGGGCGTAGCGGGCCTTGCGGTCGGTCAGGCCGCGACGTGCCGAACTCGCGGTGGTGCTGCTGATGTGCTCGACCAGTTCGGTGTCGTTCTCCACTTCGTCCAGGTATTCGCGTACCTTCTTGACCGGGACGTCGCACACGGCACTGATGAACCAGGCCAGGTGGCCGCGGTTGATCTTGGTCAGGTCGTAGGTGAAGTTGTGGTGCTCGCGCGAGGTGAACAGCCATTTCAGCGAGCGGCCGACGACCTTGCGGTCATGACGGAACACCCTGGCCAGCCGGTACGGGAACAGCGCCACCGGGGCCAGGCGTGAACGGGAGATACTCCGGCGCAATGACATGGGCCACAACCTTAGGGCATAGCGGTTGTCGTGGTTGAATCAGCGCACACACGCACAGAGGGAGGCTGCGATGGTGGTCAGTGAGTTCCAGCGGCGCAAGTTGCTGCGGCGGTTCGACACCCTGGACGTCAACGGCAGCGGCTACCTGGAGCTGGGTGACTATCTGCGGATCACGTCGCGGCTGTCCCGGGCGTTTCCGGTGGCGGCCCGCGACGAACGGGTGGTGGCGTTGGTGGCCGCGTACCGAAGGCTGTGGCGGGAGCTGCTGACCGAGGGCGACAGCGACGGGGACCACCGGGTCAGCCGGGACGAGTTCGTGACCCTGATGGGGCGGGAGCTGATCGACTCGCCGGACAACTTCGACCGGCTGCTGCGCCCGACCATCGAGGCGGTGTTCGACATCTGCGACGTCGACGCCGACGGGGTCGTCGACGCCGGCGAGCTGCGGATGATGCTCGAGGGGTACGGCGTGCCCGACTCGGCGGTGGACGTCGCGGTGGCGCGGATCGCGCCGGACGGGACCACTTTGGATCGTGACGCCTTCGTGAGCACCATGCGGCAGTACTACTGCGGCGACGATCCGGCCGAGCCGGGCAGCTGGATGTTCGGGAAGCTTGCGCCCCAAACCTGAAGCGCAGCGGAGAACTCGCGGCCCCTTAGGCCTTCGCGGTCACCACCGCGACGTCGTGCGCGGCCAACTCGACCGCGGCACCGTCCACGGTGACGGTCACCGGCCGCGCGGTGTGGTTGAGCAGGATGTGGTGCGCCGTGCCGTCCTCGCCGACCCGGGTGCGGGCCTGGACGCCGTCGGGCAGGTCCGCCAGCGTCGGTGCGACGGCGGTGCGCTGCCGCAGGTGGTCCAGCAGCGACCGCATCCGTTCCGGGCTGGGACGGGTGCCCAGGTAGTACGCCTCGCCGTCGCCGAAGCGATGCCGGGTGGCGGCCGGTTCGCCGTCCAGGTCGCCACCGGCGAAGGTCGCCAGGGTCTCGGCCCCCTCGGTGCGGATGACCTCCGACCACCGCGTCGCGGTGTCACTGCCCAAAGCGGACAGATCGCCGTCGAAGCTGATGCCGGTGCTTCCGCCCCGCGGCAGCGGCCAGAACTCCTCGATCCACAGTCCCAGCAGTTCCCGGAACGGCGCCGGGTAGCCGCCGAGGTGAACCCGGTCGTACTCGTCGACGATGCCGGAGAAGAACGACATCAAAACCGTGCCGCCGCCGTGGACGTAGTCGGAGATGTTCCGCGCGTCGGCTTCGCTGACCAGGTACAGGTTCGGCACCACGACCAGCTTGTACTTCGACAGGTCGGCGCCGGGCCGCACGAAGTCGACCGCCACGTTGGCGTCATACAGTGGACGGTGGTGCGCGGCCACGGCGTCCATGAGCCGGACGTCGTCGCTGGGGTGCGAGGTTCCCTCGACGGCCCAGCCGGAGTCCCAGTCGATGACCAGCGCGACGTCGCACGTCTGTCGGGTGCCCACCAGCGCCGAGTGTCCCTTCAGTTCGTTGCCGAGCTGCCGGATCTCGCGGTGGATTCGGGTGTTCTCGCCCGCGTGCGGCACCATGCCACTGTGGAACCGTTCGGCGCCGCCGCGCGAGGCCCGCCACTGGAAGTACAGCACCGAGTCGGCGCCGTGCGCGATCGCCTGCCAGCTCCACAGTCGCATGACGTCGCGTGGCTTGGCGCCGTTGCGTTCCCGCCAGTTGACGGCGCTGGGCGCCTGCTCCATCAGCAGCCAGGGCTGGCCGTCGCGCAAGGACCGCATCAGGTCGTAGGCCAGCGCGGAGTCGGCGGCGGCCTCGGGGTCGTGCGGGTCCGGATAGGAGTCGTAGCTGACGACGTCCATGTGCCGGGCCCATTTCATCGTGTTGATGCGGCGCCAGGCGCCCACGAAGTTGGTGGTGACCGGGACGTTCGGGGTGACCCGGTTGGTGATCTCGGTTTCGGCGAGGTAGCAGGCCAGCAGTTCGTCCGAGCTGAAGCGCGAGAAGTCCAGCCGCTGCGCCGGGTTGTGGAACGCGGGCACCGAGCGGGGCGGGAAGATCTCGTCCCAGTCTCCGTACGCTTGCGACCAGAAGCTCGTCGACCAGGCGTCGTTGAGGGTGTCGAGGTCGCCGTACCGTTCGCGCAGCCAACCGCGGAACGCGACCGCCGAGACGTCGCAGAAGCATTCGGGGACATGGCATCCGTACTCGTTGCCGATGTGCCACATCGCCAGCGCCGGGTGGTCGCCGTAGCGTTCGGCGAGCTTGGCCACCAGCCGGGTGGCGTAGCGGCGGTACTCCGGAGAGGACGGACAGTAGTGCTGCCGTCCGCCCGGCCACAGCCGGGAACCGTCGGGCAGCATCGGTAGCGTCTCGGGATGCAGCCGGGCCAGCCACGGCGGCGGCGAGGCCGTCATGGTCGCCAGGCACACCGCGATGTCGTTGGCGGACAACAGCTCGAAGATGCGGTCCACCCAGCCGAAGTCGTACTCGCCGGGTCGCGGCTCGACCTTCGCCCACGAGAAGATGCCCAGGCTCACCATGGACACTCCGGCCTCGGTCATCAGCCGCATGTCCTCGGCCCACACCTCCTCGTCCCACTGCTCGGGGTTGTAGTCGCCGCCGAAGGCGATACGGCTGAGACGCTCGTTGAAGCGCGCCATGCGTTCGGTCACTCTTTGACACTCCCTTGTGTGAGTCCGGTCCTCCAGAAGCGCTGCAGGACAACCATCATGATCATCAGCGGGATGACGGACACGAACGCGCCGCCGACCGTCAGCTGATACAGAATCGGCTGCCGACTGGCGAAGCCCTGCCAGGACGTCAGTCCCAGCGTGATCGGGTACAGGTTCGAGTCGGACAGCATGATGAGGGGCAGGAAGTAGTTGTTCCAGATCCCGACGAACTGGAACAGGAAGATCGTCACCAGTGCGGGCGTCATGATGCGCAGCGCCACGGTCAGGAAGACCCGGAACTCGCTGGCGCCGTCGATGCGGGCGGCCTCCAGCAGTTCGTCCGGGACCGCCGCCGCGGCGTAGATGCGGCACAGGTAGACACCGAACGGGCTGACCATCGCGGGCAGCAGCACCGCCCAGTAGGTGTTGGCCATCGAGAATTCGCTCATCAACAGGTACAGCGGCAGCGTCAACGCGGTGGCGGGCAACAGGACGCCGCCCAGCACCAGGTTGAAGACCTTCTCGCGACCGGCGAAGCGGTACTTGGCCAGTCCGTATCCGGCCATGGCGCAGATGAAGGTGGCGCACAGGGCGCCCACTCCCGCGTACAGGATGCTGTTGAGGGTCCAGCGCAGGTAGATGCCGTCCTGGAAGGTGAACAGCTCGACCATGTTCGTCCACAGTCGCGGGCTGGAGAACCACAGTCCGTTGGAGCCGAACAGGTCCTCGGTGGTCTTGGTGGCCGCCACGATGAGCCAGTACACCGGCAGCAGGAAGTAGACGGCCACGACCGTGAGGACGGCGGTCGTGATGATCTTGGCGCGGGCGGTCATTGCTTGTCTCCTCGTCCGAAGATGCGCAGGAAGCCGAAGGACAACACCATCGCCACCGCGGCGAGCACGACCGCCTGGGCCGCGGCCAGCTGGTAGTTGTTCTCGAAGAAGGCCTCGTTGTAGGCGGCCAGGTTGGGCGTGTAGGTGTAGGTGATGCTGGCGGCCACCGGACGCAACACCAGCGGTTCGGCGAACAGTTGCAGGCTGCCCACGATGGTGAACACGGTGGCCATCACGATCGCCGGACGGGCGAGCGGCAGTTTGATGTGCCAGATGATCCGCCACGGGCTGGCACCGTCCACACGGGCCGCTTCGAAGAGGTTCGGGTTGACGGCCTTCAGCTGGGCGATGAGTACCAGGACGTTGTAACCGGCGAACTCCCAGGTCACGATGTTCACGATGGACAGCAGGATGGTGTCGGGGGAGATGAAGTCCACCGACAGGCCGACGCTCTCGAACAGGTTGTACAGCGGACTGATCCCGGGCACGTACAGGAATCCCCACAGGATCGAGGCGATGACGCCGGGGACGCCGTGCGGCAGGAAGTACGCGGTCCGGAAGAACCCGACGCCGCGCGCGGAGGCGGACTCGAGCAGCAGCGCGAGGGTCAGCGCCAGCAGCACCATGACCGGCACCTGGATGAGCGCGAAGATCAGGACCGTCCACAGGCTGTCGACGAAGGCGGTGTCGGACAGCGCGGTGGTGTAGTTGTCGAACCACGAGAACGACAGTTCCTGGCCTCCCAGTCCCAGTTCGCCGGTGCGTTTCACGGTGAACAGGCTCTGGTAGATCGCGTAGAGGATGGGCAGTATGAAGAAGGCGACGAACAGCACCAGGAACGGGGCGAGGAAACCCCAGCCGGACCGGGCCTGGCGGTTTTTGATCGACATTGATCCTCCGGCCTATGGGGACGCGACGGGAAGGCCCTTGGCCTTCATCCCGGCGATGGCTTGTTTCTCGGCGGTGGCGACGACGTCGGTGAACGAGCCGCCGGAGCCGAAGGCGGCCTGGAATCCGGCGTTGAGGTTCTCGTTGATCTCCAGGGTGATCGGCGTCCAGCGCCACTTGGTGTCGACGGCCTTGTCCGCCTCGGCGAAGACGTCGTTGTAGCGACCGCCGAAGAACTCGTCGTCGCGGTCCAGTTTGGAGCCCTTGAAGACGCCCGCGGCGGCGGGCCAGCCGTAGCCGCCCTCGATGAGCAGGTCGACGGCCGTGGGGTCGGTGTTGAGCCAGATGGCGAACTCCAGGGCCTCGGCGGGGAAGTCGCCGCCCTTGAACAGCGCGGTGGACGAGCCGCCCCAGTTGGCCGAGGCGAACTCGCCTTCTTTCCACTGTGGCATCCCGGTGACCTTCCACTTGCCGGAGGTCTTGGGGGCGTTGCCCTTGATCAGCGCGTCCCCCCACTGCGGACCGACCCACAGCACCTCTTTGCCGTCCTGCACCGCCTTGTACCAGGCGTTGGCCATCATCGGCTGTGCCAGCACCAGGTCCTTCTTGATGAGGCGCTGCCAGTACTCGGCGACCTTGCGGGTGGGTTCGTTGTCCATGTCGACGGTCCACTCGCCACCGCTGGTGCCGAACCAGCGGGCGCCGGCCTGCCAGCACAGCGAGGTGAACATGGCCGCGTCGTTGGGCGGGAACGAGCAGATGTAGGCGTCGTGTTCGCGGATCTTGGCGGCGGTCTCCTCGAACTCGGCCCAGGTGGCGGGCGGTTCGAGGTTCCACTGCTCCAGCAGGTCGGCGCGGTAGTACATCGCCATCGGGCCCGAGGCCTGTGGCACGGCGTAGACGCCGTCGCCGAAGGCGCCCTGGTCCCACTGCCAGTCGACGAACTTGTCCTTGTGGTCGGCGAAGCCGTGTTGGGTCAGGTCCTCCAGTCCTTGCTCCATGAGGAAGGCCGGGATCTGGTAGTACTCCACCTGGGCCAGGTCGGGCGGATCACCGGCCTTGAGGGCGGCGAACATCTTGGCGTAGCCGCCGCTGGGTCCGGAGGGGATGTTGGACAGTCTTATCTGAACTTCCGGGTTCTGCTTGTTCCACAGGTTCACGGCCTTGTCGACGCCGGGAACCCAGTTCCAGAAAGTCAGCTCGATGGTTTCGCCCGGCTGGCGCCGCCCCGATCCGCCACCGCCGCAAGCGGCGAGCGACGTGGGCAGTAGTGCGGCGGCGGCCAGGCGCAGAGCCGTGCGTCGGGACAGCGACGGCATCCGGGCCTCCTGAAAATGTGATGGTGGTCTCGAGCGGGAGGCTGATATTATCATAAAATATGTATTGTTCAATACGCTGATTTATCGATACGTTCCGTGGACTCCCGAAAGCGAATGACCATGACGAAGCCGATGGCGCAACGGTTCTCGGGCCGACTCGCGGTCGTCACCGGCGCGAGCTCCGGCATCGGGGCGGCCGTGTGCCACCGACTCACCGACGAGGGGGCCCGGGTGCTGGCGCTGGATGTCAACGCGCCCAGGCCACAACTCGCGGCGACGGTGGAGTTCGTCCGCACCGACGTCGCCAGTACCGAAGCCTGGCAACGGGTCGCCGCGGTCGCCGCCGAACGCGGCGGGGCCGATATCCTCGTCAGCAACGCCGCGACGGTGGACGTGGCCGCCGCCCACGAGACTGACGACGTCTCCTGGGACCGGCAGCTGTCGGTCAACCTCTCGGCCGCGTTCAAGGGCGTGCGAGCGCTGTTGCCGCAGCTGAGGCCCCGGCGAGGCAACGTCGTCATCGTCTCCTCGGTACATGCCCACATGGGACTGCCTGGCCGCCCGGCCTATGCCGCCGCCAAGGGCGGCCTGTGCGCGCTGGGGCGGCAACTCGCCGCCGAGTACGGTCCGGACCTGCGGGTCAACTCGGTGATCCCCGGACCGATACTCACACCGGCCTGGGACTGGGTGTCCGAAGCGGACCGCCATCGCAGCGCCGCCCAGACCACCCTGGACCGGATGGGCACACCCGAGGAGTTGGCCGCGTGCGTGGCCTTCCTGGCCAGCGACGAGGCGTCCTATGTCACCGGAAGCGAGCTGGTGGTGGACGGCGGTTGGAGCATCACCAAGGATTCGACCTGAGACGGGGACGACGAGAATGACGAACTACACCAGACGCGGACTGCACGGCCAGACGGTGCGCGAGGTCGCCCGGCGCATCCTGACCGGCGAGCTGCCGCCCGGCGCCACCATCGCGGTCACCGAGCTGGAGGCCGAGATGGACGTCAGCCGCACCGCGATGCGCGAGGCGCTGAAAGTGCTGTCCGCCAAGGGCCTGGTGGGTGCCCGGCAGAAACGTGGCACCTTCGTGCGCGAGCGTTCCGACTGGAACCTGCTGGACGCCGACATCATCCGGTGGCAGTTCGCCGACCGCTCCGACGAGGCGTTCCTCGACAACCTGCACGAGTTGCGCGGCATCGTCGAGCCCGCCGGGGTCCGGCTGGCCGCCGAACGCCGCACCGAGGCCGACCTGCGCGCCATCGACGCCGCGCTGGCGAAGATGGCCACCGCCCAGGCCGAGGGCGACACCACCCTGGCGGTGACCGCCGACCTGGAGTTCCACCGGGCCCTGTTGACCGCGACCCACAACGAACTGCTGGAACGCATGGAGGTCCTCATCGAGACCGGCCTGGCCACCCGCGACCGGCTGGTGCACGGCGCCCACCCCCACGACGACCCGGTGCCCAGCCACCGCGCCGTCGCCGAGGCGGTGCGCCGCGGTTTCCCGGCCGCCGCCGAACAGGCGATGCGGGAACTGCTGGACAAGGCCAAGAACGACCAACGACGCACCACAGGGGGCAGTTGAGTGAAGATCGACCGGATCGAGACCTTCCTGGTGCCGCCCCGCTGGCTGTTCTGCCGCGTCGAAACCGACGAGGGGCACGTCGGCTGGGGCGAGCCGGTCGTCGAGGGCCGGGCCGCGACGGTGCGCACCGCCGTGACCGAACTGGGCGAGTACCTCGTCGGACGCGACCCGCTGCCCATTGAGGACCACTGGCAGGTGCTCACCAAGGGCGGCTTCTACCGGGGCGGCCCGGTGCTGTCCAGCGCGGTGGCGGGCCTGGACCAGGCGCTGTGGGACATCGCCGGTCAGGTGCGCGGGGCTCCGGTGCACGAACTGCTGGGCGGTCCGGTCCGCGACCAGGTCCGCGTCTACGGCTGGATCGGCGGCGACGATCCCAGCGAGGTCGGTGAGGCCGCCGCCGCCCAGGCCGAGGCCGGACTCACCGCCGTGAAGATGAACGCCTGCGGCAGGCTGCCGCACATCGCCAGCAAGTCCGAACTGGACGCGGTCGTCGCGCGCGTCGCCAGCGTCCGGGAGGCGCTGGGCGACGAGCGGGACGTCGCGATCGACTTCCACGGCCGGGTCTCGGCCGCCGCCGCCCGGCAGCTGTTGCCCCGGCTGGCGCCGTTGAGCCCGCTGTTCGTCGAGGAACCCGTCCTGCCCGAGCACCGACACCTGCTGTCGTCCATAGTGGCGTGCAGTCCGGTGCCGATCGCGACCGGCGAGCGCCTCTACCACCGCTCCGACTTTCTGCCCGCGCTCGAGGCCGGTATCGCCGTCGCGCAGCCCGACGTCTCGCACGCGGGCGGCATCTCCGAGCTGCGCCGCATCGCCGCCCTGGCCGAGGTGTGGAACGTCGCGCTGGCCCCGCACTGTCCACTGGGGCCGATATCGCTGGCCGCCAGCCTCCAGGTCGCCTTCGCCACCCCCAACTTCCTGATCCAGGAGCAGAGCCTCGGCATCCACTACAACGAGCGCGCCGACCTGCTGGACTATCTCGTCGACACCGAGGTGTTCTCGTTCGCCGACGGTCACGTCGCCCGTCCCACCCGTCCCGGTCTGGGAATCACGATCGACGAGGCGGCGGTGCGCGCCGCCGCCGAGCACGGGCACGCGTGGCGCTCCCCGGTATGGCGCCACCCCGACGGCTCCTTCGCCGAATGGTGAGAGAGGATCCCACCGTGGCAGACCAACCAGCACTATGGACCGATTATGCCTGCGAACTCGGCGAGGGTGCCCGCTGGGTCGACGGCCGCCTGATCCACGTCGACATCCTCGGCGGCTTTCTGTTCACAGTCGACGGTTCTCGCCCCCACACCGGCGAACCCGAGGTCCTCGTCGACGCGGGGCTCCCGCTGGGCGCGGTCGCGCCCGTCGCCGACCGTCCCGGCACCTGGATCGCCGCCGTCGGTCACGGCATCGCCCTGCTCACCGAGTCCGGCACCGAGTGGCTCGCCGAGTTCGGCACCCCCGAGGCGATGCGCGTCAACGACGCCGTCGCCGACCCCGGCGGCCGGTTCTGGGCCGGGACCCTGTCCTACGACAACACCCCCGGCGCCGGTGCCCTGTACCGCGTCGACCCCGACGGCACCGTGGTGACCGCGCTGTCCGACCTGACCATCCCCAACGGCCCGGCCTTCAGCGCCGACGGCACCCTGATGTACCTGTCCAACAGCGCCCACGGCTCCGTCGACGTCTACCCCGTCGACCCGGCCACCGGCTACCTCGGCGCGCCGGACCCGTTCGCGCGCCTGGAATCCGGCCTCACCCCCGACGGTCTGACCGTCGACGACGAGGGCTGCGTGTGGGTCGCGGTCTGGGACGGCTCGCAGGTGCGCCGCTACCGTCCCGACGGCAGCCTCGACCGGACCCTGTCGCTGCCGACCTCCCGCCCCACCAGCTGCTGCTTCGGCGGCCCGGCGATGAACCGGCTGTTCGTCACCACCGCCGCCTACGACCTCCGCGACGACGCGGCGGGCAAGGTGTACGCCTTCGATCTCGACGTGACCGGCCGGGCCGCTGACACCTTCCGGCCACGAGAAGTTCGCTGAATACCCGGTATTCATGCCGATGAGGTCGAACTATCGCCCCATCGACCACAATGCGCTGTCCATCGGGCACCTAGCGAAGTAGATGAATCGTGGCATCATGACTTCATGTTTTTAGCGATCGACCACATGAGGCAAGTACGTGCCCGAACACTGTCTCCCGATAAGACGGTGACCGCGAGGATGACCGCCGAGGGCGGCATCACCGTGTCCCTGGAACTGGGATGCCTCGCCCGCCATGACACCAGGTCACTGGCGCGCGAGGTGCGCGCCGCCGTGTCCGGCGTCCTGGCCGCCTGGCGGCGTGCCGGGGACCAGGTGCTGCTGCGCGAACTGGAGCCGGACGCGCTCGACCAGGCGTGGCAGACCCCCGCCGGTCGCCGGCTGCGTCCGTTCGTGGACGCCCTGGAGCGCCTGGAGGTGACCGGCGTCGGCCGCCGGGGTGTGGCCAAGGTGGGCATGACCGACGGCAAGCTGCGCGTCGCGTTCCGCCCCGAAGCGCTGGAACTGCGCGAGTCCGAACTGGGCGCCGAGATCGACTCGGCGCTCATATCTATGTACGACCATCGATCAACCGAGGCCGCCCGGCTCTACGACGAGCTGGTGGCCACCGAGAAAGCGGAAGCATGACGGTTCAGATAAGCAAACCCGAGATGGAGACGATCGCGGGTTCCTGCGACGACGTCAAGGACGGCATCGTCGGCACCGGCACCACCGTGACCGGGCAGGCCAAACCCACCCTGGACGGGTTCCTGATGCAGGCGGCCATCGGTGATGTGAACCAGCACTGGAAGAAGAAGGCCGACAACAGCGGACGGCAGTGGAAGTACTTCGGTTCCGCCGTGCGCGCCACCGCGGCCACCATCACCGCCACCGACAAGGAGATCGCCTTCACGCTCCCCAAGGTCGGCAAGGACGAGACCGACATCCCGGTGCCACTGCCGTTCCGGCTGTTCACCCCCAACCCGCCGAACGGAAACTAAGACACGACGATGGTGACCTTCCAACAACTACGCACGGCCAAACTGGACACTATTCAGGACCAGGTCGACACCTGGCAGAACGTGTCGACGAAACTGACATCGCTGCAGACCACCGCCACCAACGTCGGCACCAAGATCTCGGGCGGGACCTGGGAGGGCCTCAGCGGTTTCGCCGCCGTCGGCCGTACCACCACCCTCAGCGCCGAGCTCAAGGACGCCGCGTCCGAAGTGAACACGGTCAAGGGCCTGCTCGACTGGTCCAAGGGTCAGTTCGTGGCCCAGAAGAACTCGCTCGACCAGACCGTCACCGCGGTGAACAACGACCCGCGACTGACCATCTCGGACACCGGGCACGTGAAACCCGACGTCGAGGCGATCACCCGCCAGACCGGCGCCCCATCGGTCCTGGAACTCCTCGAAGCCCAGAAGGCCGCCGACACCCACAACGGCAACATCAAGAAGATCCTGGCCTGGGTGTCCTATGTTGACGCACAGTCTTCGGACAAACTGCGGGCCGCCGTCAACCTCGACTCCCCCAAGGAGCTCGACTTCAACGGCGAGGCCGCCAAGGACGCCGACGCCGTCGACTTCCCCGGCCCCGCCGACCCGGCGATCGCCGCGGCCCAGTCGGCCGCCTTCGAGAAGACCCTCGGCCGTCCTCCGGTGACCGAGACCGACTGGAAACTGGCCGCCGCACTGGACCCCACGTCCCGGCTCGACAAGAACGGCGGCAAGGACGCGGTCGTGGCCGTCGGCCGCATCACGCCGCGACCGGGCGAGGGCCTGGTGCGCATCGGTCTGTACATCCCCAGCAAAGAGGTGTTCAACCTCCCCAACTACGACCTCGGTGACAACCGGGGCATGGACCCGAACTTCAACCCGGAGGACGCCCGGGTGACGTTGTACGTCGACTACGAGACCGGAACCGTTCTGGCGCGCCAGAACCCGTCGGTCGACACCAGCGGCGAAGTCCGCGTCGCCACCCCGTCGGTGCAGGTACAGGAGTCCACCAACGGCGCGGTGCGGATCCAGTACGACGCGTCCAACCCGTTCGCGCCACCCGGCAGTGACCAGACCGGACACACCGTCAAGGGCGACATCACGGTCTCCCCGGGACAGCCACCCCGCGTCGACGGCGCCATCGGCGACTACCCGGCCTTCGAGGCGTACCACGACTCCAACAACGGTCCCACCACAACGCTCGTCCAGGACCGCGCCGACAACGAGGGCAACTTCGGCCCACTGCTGGAACTGCCCACCGACCACGAGATCGGCGCCGGACGCGGCGGCCCACCGGCTCAGTTCAAGGAGTGGCGCCACCTCTCCGGCGACGACTGGATAGCGCACGGCGAGGCCCCGAGCACCAACCTCGGCGACCCCGGCAACCCACCGACCGTCACGCCGTACAAGCCCTACGGCGGGTCAGAGTTCCACCCCAACGCCCCCGGAGTCCCACCCACCGAAGGCGAGTTCGTCTGACGCGAATCCCCCAACCGGGGGAGACAACCGCCGCGCCCGGGTGAGTCCGACACCCCGGGCGCGGCGCCATGCTTACCCCCATGCGATCTGGGACCCTGACCATCACGCTCGCCTGCGGCGGGGCGCTGGCCTACACGATCAGCAAGATCGACCTGGCCCTGCGCGAGCGGATCGGGATGCCGGGATTCCCGGCACCTCCGTCGTCCTACGAGGACATACCCAACGTGGCCGCCGCCCAGCTCGGCAACGCCGCCCTCGGCTTCGTCCTGGTCCTGCTGACGGCGGCCCTGTTCCGTCCCCCGAAACACACCCTCACCCGCCGCCTCCTGCTCGGCGCGAACTGGCTCGGCGTCGCGATGGTCGGCGCCGGGGTCGTCGGTTTCACGCTGCGAGCCACCGGACTCGCCCCAGCGCTCGGCGAACCCGCGTCCGGAGCCGCCGCGTGGATCAGCCTCACGGTGGGCGCCGTGTGGACGGTGAGCTGGGCCCTGGCCAGCCACGGCGCCCGCCGAACTCCCAGTGTCTAAACAGGTATGCTAAATTTCATACCGTCATGCCAAAAGACGACGCCACGTCCTTCATCCAACTGGCCCGCCGCGGCCAGCTGGTCGAGTGCGCCATCGAACTGATCGCCGAAGTCGGCCTTGCCCAGGCATCCACGGTGCGCATCGCCCAGCGGGCCGGAGTCAGCCGGGGCGTCCTCACCTACCACTTCCGCGACCGGGCCGACCTCGTCGAACAGGTCATCGCCCGGGTCTACGACCTGGGCGCCGAATTCCTGCTGCCCCGCATGCGAGCAGCCACCTCCCCCCGCGAATCCCTGCTGCTGTTCATCGGCGGCAGCGTCGAGCTCTACGCCGCCCACCCGGTCCACATGGCGGCCCTGGCGGCGATCTTCGGGGCCTCGACCGGCGACGCGGGAGTGGAACGCGCCCGACACCAACGCCACTCCCAGGAAATGCTCGACCTGGGCCGCATACTCCACGAAGGACAACAACGGGGCCAGTTCCGCCAGTTCGACGTCACGGTCATGTCCCGCACCATCCGAGGCGCCCTGGACGCCGCCCTGGCCCACATCGCCGCGGGCGGCGACGTCGAACCCTACGCCACCGAACTGCGAACCATCTTCGACGCGGCGACGCGAACGGAGCCGTCCTGACGCCACCACCAACCAAAAGGGAGAGTCCCTCATGGACGAGCCAACACCGGCACGGGGAAGACTGAAAGCCGCCTGGACCCTCATCATCCTGGTCCCGATCTGCGCGGAACTGACCTTCACGGCGGTCGCCGTCCCCCTGACCTGGCTGGCCCTCCCCCTATTGATCCCCATCTACGGCGCGGGCGTCCTGCTGATCCGCGAGGCCACCGTCCGGGTCGGCGGCGGCTGGCCCAGCCTCGTCGTCCTCGGCCTCGCCTACGAACTCGCCGAGGACGGTCTGGGCCTACAAGCTCTGACCAGCCCGAACATGTACGACGTCTCCGACTGGAGCCTACGAGTACTCGGCCTCAACCTCACGTACTGGGAATCCCAGATCGGCATCCACGTCGTCTTCAGCGTCCTGCTCCCCCTGATGCTGATGGACCTGCTGTTCCCACACCACAAGAACCGCCCCTACCTCCGCACCGGCGGCCTCATCACCACCGCCGTCACCGCGATCCTCGGCGTCGCCCTACTCCGGTTCACCATCGCCGCAGCCCAGGACCCGGGCTACCAAACCCCCACATCGGCCCTCATCGGTTTCACCCTCACCATCGCGACCCTCGCCTTCATCGCACTGAAACTCCTCCCTGGCCGAACCCCTTCGGCAAAACCCCTCCCGATCGCCCCGGTACCGGTCGGAGTACTCGCGGCGGCGGCGACCATCGGCTTCCTGGGTCTGCTGATGCCCTTCGGTCTGGCCCCCGGCGGCCCGGTCTTCGGCGACACGATCCCCCTATGGCTGCCGCTCATCGGTTCCGCCCTCATCGCGATCGCCACCACCTGGCTGATCCGCCGCTGGACCGCCGCCCCGACCTGGAGCGACACCCACCGCCTCTGGCTGGCCGGAGGCGCCCTGGTCGCCCACACGGCGTTCATGATGCCCGGCCAACCGCTCCCGGGCCAGCTCACCGGCGCCGCGACGATCGCCGTCGAGATCGTCGCGCTGTTCCTGTTGTCCCGCATACTGAAGCGCCGCACCACGCTCTGAACACAACCCCGGCCGGGAGTGTCCGGATTCCGGTCACGGGGTGGGTTGGGCGGCAAGAATCTTCCGAGAACACGAGTGAGGCTGAACCTTCGGGGTTCGCGAATCGCCACTCGTAGAAGGCTTTCGGAGGACTCATGTCGTTGTTGTCGAAACTTGACCGCCTGAACGTCACTGCCAGATCCGCCGACCAGAGCGTCCGGGTGACAGTGTCACCGAAGACTGGAATGCGCGTGGAGATCGATCCGAAACGCGCACAGTCCCATACGGACAGTTTGCTGGCGCGGCAGGTGTCCACAGCGGTGAGGGGAGCGCTTCGCGCGACCCACCAAGCGTCCAAGCAGATCTTGGACACCTGGCAAGCACCGGAATCCATCGCGGTGGACTGGGACGAAGTAGCCGACCGAGCCCGCGAGTTCAACGAGTTGACCGAAGAAATCGACGTCAGCGCCGAATCCGGGCGGGGGCTGGTGAACGTCACGTTGCGAGGAAACACGGGTGTCGACATCGCTGTCAAGCCGCGAAGCCTGGACAACTTCGGACTCGCGACGGTCGCGGCCGAGATCAGCGACGGACTGAGCCGGGCCTCCCGTCTTCGCACCCAGGAGGTGCGGAGAGCACACCGGACGGCTTACCTGGACAAGACGGCGCGCGCCTGAGCGACCGTCCACTTACCCGAACAAGGAGGTTGACCATGACGAAAATAGTGGATGAGGTCATCGACGCGTACCCGGACTATATCCGCTCCATCGCCGATGACGACGTGGCACAGATGTCCCGCAAAGCGGGCGCGACCGCTGAGGCACTGCGGACATGTCAGGGGAGCGCGGAAGCCGCCTTCGGCGGTGGCTTCTCAGACATGGCGGAAATCTGGGGCGAGTTGGTGGGGGGTCTGGCCAACCACCTGTCCGACACCAGGGACCGGCTCCAGGTGACGACCAAGGCCCTGCACCGGGTCGCGGCAGACTATCTCGACACGGACGAAACCAACGCCGACGACACCAACCGCGCTGCCAGCGGACTCCCACAGACGGATGGGAGATTAAGCGATGGCTTCTGATTTCGCCGCCCAGATAGACGCGAAACTCGACGAGATTGTGGACGCGTATCTCAGCCGCTATGCGCAGATATCGATCAAAGGCATAGCGGCGCATGCACAGGCGGGTGGAAAGGGGCCCGGCCCGACCACGCGTTCAGTACAGGCCGACTCCGATGCCATGGATCAAGCGTTGCTGCAGATGCTTGAACTGCAACGCCCCGTCTGGCGGAGCTGGTTCATGGGACTGGGGGAACCTGGACCCGAAGGCGCGAATGAGGCCGCGCAGTCGATGCGAACGGTTTTCGATTCCATGGATCTCAACTCGGAGAACCATCCCGGTCATCCCGTGCATCGCATTCAGACCAACAAGATGTCCGGCTGGAAAGCCGCGGCCTCCACCGCCTTCGCCACCTACCTGGGCAAGCTCGCACACGCCATGGACAACCAACGGGCCATTGCCGAAGTGATCAAGGGCTTCCCCGAAGTGCGGGGCAAACTGACTGACGCAGCCCAGGAACACGCGTTGGACATCGCCGAAGCCACGATCGCGGCCTTGAAACAACGCGCCAAGGAGGCCGCGAAGGAACGCCGACAGGCGTTCGGTGAATTCATCAAGGGTTTCGCGGAGATCGTGGGCGCGGTGCTCACCGCTCCCGCGGGCGGGGTCGCGGTTGCGGCGGCGGCCGGAGCCATCAAGGGCATGGGCGGTGTCATCAGCAAGCAGGTCGAGAACATGGGTGGCACCGAGCCTCCGCAGATCATCGATTCGATGGAGGAGGCATTGCGGAAGGCCAAGGAGGGTTTGAACGAAGATCGCGCCAAACTCCGTGCGTCCATGATGGATGTTCTTTCGCATCGCGTGAACCAGCCCGACAACGAGGACTACCTGCTTCGCCCACCTGAACTCGGCTATCTGTCCCCTGCCCGTACGCGTCGAGTACGCAGCGAGGTCGCGGGGTCAACAACCCGGTGACATCACACTCTCCTGAAGGAACATCGCAGTGACCAGCGAGATCAGACTCGACAAACGAGCCCTGCGCGAGTTCATCTCCCTCATGGACCAAACCGCCGAGGAGATGGCCGACATCCAGGACGGCACCACGCCGCGCTACGCCCGCAGTGGTGGCGGGGGTGAGGCCGCCTATCGCAACGGGGTGAAGGTGACCGTTGGTTCGGTGGACTTCGCGCACCCCGGACGGGTCGCCGGTGAACTCATGGCCGACCGGATCGCCGAGACGCTCGAATTCGTTCGCAGCCTGGAAGAGGGCTCGCGGGCGCTCGCGCGGATCGTTCGGAGTGTGCTCGACGATATGGGCGCCCGGGACAGTATCGCCGCGTCCGATCTGGCCCGTATCAACAACTCGATGGAGGGACGCTCCCGTGGGGACCAGTTATGAGGGGCTGAACCTCGACCAGATCCACCAGATCGCCTCGGCCGACAACGACAGTGCGGTCGAGATCGACGAACAGGCCGATGGGGCTCGGGTGCTGGCCGAGGCTGTTGCCTGCGCTGTGGACCGGCTCGCCGAGGCGCATCGGTACATCGGTCAGGAGGATCTGGAGCAGGTGTCGAAGGCGCTGATGGTCGATGGGGATCGGGCCGCGAGCTCGGGGAGTCTCGCGGGGTTGGTGTCGGGAGCCGTGACCGGTTTCGAGGGGGAGGCGGCGCGGGCCGCCATCGATCGGGTCGTGAGGCTCACCGAGGTCTCGGAGTCGGGACGGGAACAGCTTGAGCCGCAGCACAAGGCGTTCAGTGCTGTGGCTGATCTGGTGCGGCGCAACCATTTGCGGATCACCGAATTGCGGGAAGAGCGGGAGAAGTGGCTGTCCGTCGCCCGGGCCGACCCGGAGAACTCGCGGTTGCGGGAGGAGTTCGCCGACGCGGTGGGGGTGTGGGGGCTGGATCAGGGTCGGCTGATTCAGGCGATCAACGATCGTTATGACGCGGATGGTCGCTCGGCGATGCAGTCCAGTGCCGAAGCGTATTTGCGGCATGTCGAATCGCTCGCGCCGCCACGACCGTATGACGGGCCGCGCCGTTCCCGGGGTGGGAGCGGCGGGGGTTCGGGGGACGGGGGTTCGGCGACCAGCTCGCCGGGGCCGACGCTTGCCAGCCTTCCCGGAGCCGAGGCGCCCCTGCCAGCCGCCTCGGCGTCGGCCCCGGCGTCGTCGAGTGGGGTGGGTGGACCGCCGTTGTTGCAGACGGGTCCGGTCGCCGGTCCGGTGTTGCCGCCGGTCACGGGACCGACGGTTCCGCCCTCCGCTTCGACGCCGGGGCCGTTCGGCCCGTCGGGGTATTACGTGCCGTCCGTCCGTGTGACGCCGCCGGTCATCGGGGCGCGTTCGGCGCGGCCGTTCGGGGCGACCGGTACACCGCCGTTGCGGCCCAACCCCAACGGGGTGGTGCGGCCGGTGATCGGGCAGCGCCCCGGGCCGGTGGCGAGCGGGACGACGCGGCCGGTGGTACGTCCGGTGATCAACGGCGCGGCGAACACCGTCGGCAGAGGCACTCCGGCGGGGGCCGGTGGACGTGGCGCGCCGAAACCCGGCTCGCGGCCGATCGTCCCTTCGCGACACGGTCGGCCCCCTCAGCCCGGGACCCGGGTCGCTTCTGACCGGCCGGTGAAGGCTGAAGGCAAGGTCATTCGCGCCGGTACCGAACGGTTGCGGGTGGAGTCGCCGGAGTTCAGCCGTACACCCCGCAACATCCACGGCGGCAACGAGAATCTCAACCGCGCGGTGATTCGCGGTTCCCGGGCCCTGACGCCATCGCCCGCGGAGCGGATCGAACCGAAGCCCGCCCCGGCGGCCGACCCAGACTGGTGCGCTGAGGCCACTGTGGTGCGTCCGGTGATTCGCGGATTCCGGGACAAGCGCGACGAACCCGTCTTCGACCCCGGGCCGATCGTCACACCGCACAGTCTCGGTCGCGGCACCGGATCGGCCTGAATCACGGCGGCGATCGCCGTCCGGTACCCGGTCTTGTGGCGGAAAAACGCCACAACGAGTTCCGCCGGCGCCGAAACCCGCGAGGTACATACCGCGTGTGCACTTGTATGCGCGCCGCACCGGCATCGGCGCGCGTTCAAGACCCCTGGGAGTACTGATGAACGATCAGCCCACAGCGGCACCGCGGCACTGGTGGACGCCGATGACCCGCCCGCCCCGCCGATGGTGGGCGTTGAGCGTGGTCATCGCCGTCGTCGCGGGACTCGCGACGGCGGCGTACGCGATCGTCACCGGCGGCATCGATCTCAGCGGACGCGGCGAACCCGAGGACTGCGAGTACAACGCGTTCGACGCGCCGATGCGGATCACGGGCATGAGCCCCAACGGAAAGTACATCGTCGGGATCCCCACGGACATGGACTCCGACACCACCTTCGGTGTGTGGCACGACGGCGAGTACTTCGAGACAACGGTGGCCGCCGACAGGTACTCCGAACTGCTCGACATCAACGATTCCGGCGACGTGCTGGGGTATTCCACCGTCGACTCGGTCATCTGGCGTCACATCGACGGCGAGTTCCAGTACCTCAAGGCACCGGACGGCTCCTCGGAGGTGATACCCGAGGCGATCGGAGCCGACGGCACCGTCGTCGGCAGCACGAGCGACGAAACCGCTCCGCGACCGGTGAAGTGGAGCCCTGGTTCTGTCAAGGCCACCGAGCTGGACCTCGACGGCCATGACCGCGGGACGGCCGTCGACATCACCGAGAACGGCACCATCGTCGGCCACGTCGGCGACGGCGATACCGCCACCGACGCGTGGCGGTGGGACGCGGACGGTAAGGGGCGCAAGATCTTCGGCATCAAGACGATCCCCGGCCTGCCCGGGGTCGATGTCGCGGGGGACTCCGAGGCCGTGTCCGTCACCGGCGACTGGGTGCTGTTCACCGCCGGTGCCAGCCAGTATCGCGCGCACCTCGACGATCCCGACAGGCCGCAGAAGCTCAAGGTGCGTCTGGCCTTTCTGGACGAATACGGCCGGGCATACGGTTCCAAGAAGGGCGATCCAGCGGTGTACGACGAGAAGGTCACCAAACTGCCGGGCCTGACCGCCCCGCCGGAGCCCGCCGAGGACGATCCGGACGAGTTGTTCAACGAGATCCTGGCCGTGTCCGGCGACGGTGGTCGCATCGCCGGACGCACCTGGGACGACAAGGAAGTCCTGTGGATCTGCGACGGGTCCCGCCTTCCCAAGACCGTCAAGGCGTCCGCGCCCGACTCCGAAGCGGACGGTCCGTCGAAGGAGCCGAAAGCCTGTGAGGTGAAGGCGCTGACCACCCTCGAAGGCAAGGACTTCGCGACCGAGACCCATGTCAGCCCCGACGGTGCCTACGCCGCGATCGGGATCGCGTACTTCGAGGAGGAGAAGTCCGACTCGTTCGGATTGTGGCACGACGGCGAGTACACCGAGGTGGACGGCGTTCCCCGGCTCGGCAACGTGAACGTGTACGGGGTCAACAGTTCGGGGACGGTCATCGGCGAGAGCAGCACGACCGGCGATGGCGAGGACCGGTCCACTTACTGGCGGTACCAGGGCGGGAAAGTCCAGACCCTCGACATGCCAGCGGGTGCCGCATCCAGTCGCCCCAGCGCGATCGGCGAGGACGGCACCGTCGTCGGCACTTTCCAGGATTTGGAGAGCCGCTCGGGTCCGGTGATGTGGAAACCGGGGCGGTCAACGCCGACGAAACTGGACAACGGCGGGCACCACGAGGGTGAGGCCTCGGACGTTTCCGAATCCGGCGTCATCGTGGGCTCGCTCCCGGAGAAGAAGGACTACGCCGGCAAGGCATGGATGTGGGACAAGGACGGCAAGGCCACCCAGCTGCCGGATGTGGGCACAAAGGACGATTACAGCGCCGCCGTCGCCATCGCGGGTGACTGGGTGCTGTTGACCACCCAGGACAACGGAAACTACACCCACTATCGGTACAACCTCAAGGACAAGGGCGAACCCGAGAAGGTGAAACTCACCGAGGCCAACGACATCGACGCCAAGGGCCGGGTGTACGGAACCAACGGATCGTCGCTGGCGGTGTACGACGGCGCCTTCAACGAACAGCCTGGGCTCGACGATGGTTCCGGCGAGGCCCCCGTGACGGACGACCAGATCAACTCGGCCTCGACCGACGGTTCGACCTTCGCGGGCGTCTCCGCCGACGAACCCGCGCTGTGGACCTGCGACTAGCCGGGTTCGGACGGCGACAGTGTGGCGCCCCCTGCAAGATTCGAACTTGCGACACTCGGTTTAGGAAACCGACAGAAAATTGCGCATTTACCTGCATGTTCGCCAGTAAGCAATACCGTTTGGGGGTGAATAGGGGGCGCGTGGGTTCCGTCGGGCCAGATGGTGTCATATCCGTCTAGACGCCGAACGATCTTGACCGTAGTGATCATTGACGATCCAGCAAGCCGAACATACGATCTAAAAAGCTGCGGCCCTATGCCTTATCACAACAGCTACCGCCCCGCCCTCAATATCTCCTAGGATGTATCCATGCAACCGGCCTCAACATCAGCACGGAGCGCCGTCGTCGCGCTGTTGGGGCGACGTGGCATCAAGCGACGCGAGGTCGTCAACGCGATCCTTGAACGAGACGACCCGGCCGCCGGCATTGAGATCCTTGAACAACATCTGCGTGAGACCGAGGGGCTTTTCCACGAATCCAGTCTGAGCGAACTCCTGGAATATGCCGAACAGCAGATCGTGGCCTGGGAAGATGCCGGAATCGGGGTGCACACCTGCTTCGACCCGGATTATCCACAGCAGCTGCGTGATATCCGAGAGATGCCGCTAGTCGTCTTCACCCGCGGATCGCTCGCCGACGATGCTCGCGCTGTGGCGGTGGTTGGCACTCGCCGAGCGTCCGACGAGGGCATTCAGCGAACGCGGCACATCGCCCAGATGCTCGCACACAATGGCATCACCGTCGTCTCAGGACTGGCTGAAGGCGTCGATACTGCCGCACATCAGACTGCGCTCGACCTCGGCGCTCGAACGGTCGCTGTCATAGCTAATGGGGTTGACCAGTGCTACCCCCGATCCAACCTCGGACTACAGGCCGAGATTACCCAGACGGGCCTCATCCTCTCCGAGTACCTGCCCCACGTTCGGCCAGCCAAGTGGCAATTCCTGGAACGCAACGCGATCATGAGCGGCTACGCGGCCGCGACCATCGTCGTCGAGGCCAACGAACGCAGCGGTACCCGCACCCAGGTGCAGCGTGCCCTAGAACATGGCCGTCCGGTCATCCTCCTCGACAACGTGCTGAGTGTGTCTTGGGCCAAGGACGCCGCCACACGCCCCAACGTCCAGGTGGCCACCAATCTCACTGATCTGCAAGACGTGATTAACGAATTGCTCACAGTCCCACCACTCGCGACCGAACATCTGCCGAGCGCTTCCCCGATCTTTGCCTGATGCCCAGCAATTCGCTCGAGACTGCCCGCCAGCGTCTGTCGCGCCAACTCCACTACCTGCGCGGCCCCTTGCCGCCGGGGCCTAATGTCTGCGCTGTCTGCCGCGGGCCAAAAAGCCAAGGTGAAGATCTGTGCTCACCCTGTGCTAGGCACCGCGAGCTCGCCGGCGCCTCTCACCTCGCAGACGCCGTCGTCTCGATCTCATACGCCTTTAAAGGCCACCCTGACCTAAGCCAGCATTCTTGGACCCTGTGGAACTACAAGAATGAGGTCTCCAGCTCTCCCGAACTCCAACGACGCCTCAGTGACCTGTTTCAGGTCTTCATATACGCGCACGCCCGTTGTATCGGGAACAGTCTTGGGGGGCCACCAGACTGGTACATGACCGTCCCCAGCTCGGATGGCCGAGAAAACCACCCACTCCAAGAGATCGCCGGAATCTCGACCATCAGGCAGCTGGTCCCCACCATCAACCCGGCCTACTCTGCGAAGAATCGACGCTTCCAGCTTGACGCGTTCCGCCCATTCGAAAACGACCTCACAGGTTCGAAGGTGTTGGTCATTGATGACACCTGGGTGTCCGGGAGCACCGTGCAATCACTTGCGCACCGAGTCAAACGCGACGGCGCGTCGACCGTGGTGATCCTCACCCTTGGACGCTGGGCCGTGTGGGACAAACCAGTCTGGAAGAGCCTCATCGAACAGAGCATCAACTCCGCCACCGCATTCGATGTCGAGACTTGCGCTCTGAACCACGTCTAAGCTGCGCGACATCCCTAGTCGATAGGGTCTTATCTCAGGCGAGCTGAGGCGCATTAGGACATCGGTGCTATATTTGAAGCACATACCACCCGACCCCTTCGTGGGTCGGGCTTTCTTTTGCCCTCGGACTATTGCGTCAGTCTGCCTCCAGCAGATCTGTGTCGCCGCCTTGCGATCCCGGCCATAAAGCCGCAGGTCAAGCACCTAAACCGGCTGAGATCGCCTCTAGTGGCTTGACCCTTCCGCCTATGGTCTAGGTAGGGTCTTCCCGAATTTGAGCCTCAGAATTGACGCCGAACCACCGAAACTGTGGACAGTTGTCCGTTCGCAGCGAAGTTGGCGCTTTCTTGTCTAGTTCGGGCTTAGATTGCGGATACACATTTACTTTGCGGAGGTGCTGCGGAATTCGCAGTAATATTGCGGGCTTTGCGGCGTTAGTTCTGTTGTGGGACCAGTGTTGCGTGTGATCGCCGGAGGTGTGGATGACCCTCCGGTGACTGGGTTCGAGATCGGGTACGTCGATCGGGCCTCCAAAAACCTCACTCCATCGCTACGTCGACAACATCCCAAAGCTCCTGAAGGAAGACTTCCGTGAATGAACTCAAGCCCCGTGCCTTTTGGTGGGCCGCTGCAGTCGGCGTCCTCCTCACCACAGTGGTTGCTACCACCTTGTCGACCATCGCACTTGCCAGCGGTAACACTGAGACAGCCCAACTGTGGATTGACATCGTGACCCGGTCCTTGACAGTCACCGCAGGGCTCGGCGGGGCATTTGCGTTGTGGCTAGCGTTCCGGCGACAACGCCACACGGAGCGAGACGCCGTAAACCGGCGTACCACAGAGCTACGTATTCAAGCTATCGAGCAACTCGGATCCGATAAACCGATCGTGCGCATCGGTGGTCTCCACAACTTGGAAGCACTCGCTCAGGGAAACTCCGGTCTACAAGAGATTGTGCTCGAAGAGATCTGCACCTATCTGCGGATGCCGTTCTACGAGCCCCACGACACCGAGAACTACGACATCAAGGAACTGTGGGGGGTTACTCAGGAACGCGAAGCACGACGCACCGCTCAACACATCTTGGAACGTCACCTCAAACCTGATGGCCCATACGAATACTGGGACCACGACCAGCTCAATCTACGGCAAGCCGCTCTCAATGACCTGAACCTGCGAGGGTGCCGCCTAAACAATGCCGATTTCGCCGCCGCCGAACTAGGTGGCATCACCGACTTCCGGGATGCCGCCTTCCGTGGTGATACAACCTCGTTCACCATGACAGAGTTCGATGCCGCTTGGTTCGACAACGCACTATTCACCGCGGTAGCGCGCTTCCACGACACCATCTTCACTCAGCCTCCCAACTTCACCGGAGCCGCAGCTACACGCGATGACAGCGTCGAGCATGTCTGGCCCAACGGATGGCACCTCGATCCCAATTCAGACTCGACAGGATTCCACCAAATCACAAAAGACGAACTCGCCGAATAGCCTTGCAGAGTCCCCGCGCCGACCAGTGATGGTCACAAGATCTCGTTGGGATTCGACCCCATCGGTGCCAGTATTGAACACTTCTTGTTTACCGACACACGATCACCAGCAGATGTGCCCGCCCAGACCTTCTTGTCCAGTTCGGGTTAAGTCTGCGTGTGGTGTGGCGTAGAGCTGGACTTCGTAAGGTTGTTGCGAACGCATTGGCGGGGTTTTGTTCGTGTTTATCTTTCGGTTTTGGAGCGGCGAGTCGGGGTTGGGGCTTGGAGTGTCCAGCCTTGATCGGCGACGGCTTTGGTGTGAGAGCGGAAGAAGACGACCTCTCCGTCTTGATGTTGAGGACCTTGGTGGAAGCGGTTGGTGTTTCGTCGATGTTCGGCTGCGCGGCGTTGCTTCAAAACATTCTCGTCACTGGTGATGTCTCGTGAACGATTGTTTTTGGCGGGCATCGCAAAAGCGATGATCTGGGTCCTGGGCTGTTTCACGCTTGGGCCGTCAGCTGCGCTCGTTTGCTGGCCTCGCTGAGGATCCGTGTCGCGGTTGTCTCAGGGTTGAGGGCACTGGTGTCGAACCACCAGCCAAGGCCGCCGAGCTCGCGGCGCATCTGCGCGTCGAGTTCGTCATACCCGTCGAAGTCAAAGCGATCTTCGGGGTCGCGGATCGTGTTGCGGTACTGACAGGCGGCGATTCCGGGCGCCAGCACGACCAGCAGTATCGGTCTGGGGGCAAGGAGCTCGACGAACAAGTTGAGCTGCTCGCGGGTCGGGATGACTGTGTCGATAAACGAAGTGAAGCCGGTGTCGGCGAAGTTCGCGGCGAGCGCGCAGAGGTTACGGTTGCCCAGCTCAACCTGCCGGGTGGCTTCCTCAGCAGGTTCCTCGTTGAAGCCAACGCGTCCGCTGACGATCAGCCGCGTGATGACGTCGCCGAGCAGCCGAGCGGCGCGCGGCAGACGTTGCGAGGCGAGGCCGGTCACCGTCGTCTTCCCGGCTCCAGGCATCGACCTGGAGCGGGTTCTCGCCGCCACAGCGTCCACTACGCCCACCCGCGGGGGCGAATAGGGGGCGCACTCCCGGATACCGCCGTACACAATCGGCATCAGCCGTACATACGTTCGATTCATTATGGACAAGCCTCTGAAGTGTTACCGCACTTCAGAGGCTATTTCTATGGGGTGACCAGTAATGACTCGTGGCGCCCCCTGCAAGATTCGAACTTGCGACACTCGGTTTAGGAAACCGATGCTCTATCCCCTGAGCTAAGGGGGCACGGACCGCTGACGCGGCCCTCGGCGAGTTTAGTCGACGGGTCGCGGGCGGTTCATTTCGGTTTCGCGGCAATCGGCGGCTACACCGGGGTGTTCAGGCCGACCCGGACGTCCTCGGCTCCCAGTCGGGCCGCGTCGGCGGTGGCGTCGTCGGGTTGCCGCTGCGAGTCGCGTTCGGCCGCGACCCGGGACAGGTAGTGGGAGATCTCGTTGTCGCGGGTGGCCTTGTCCCAGCCGAGTTCGTCGCCCATCAGCGCCACGACGTGTTCCACCGACTTCTCGCCCCGGTGGCTGGTCTCGATGGAGACCCGGGTGCGGCGGGTCAGGACGTCGTCGGTGTGCAGGGCGCCCTCGTTGCGGACCGCGTAGACGACCTCGGCGGCCAGGTATTCGGGCGCGCCCGCCAGTGGTTCGCCGAACTTGGGGTTCTCGGCGATCAGCGCCAGTACCTCCTGGGCCAGGGTTCCGTAGCGGCGCAGCAGGTGTTCGACGATGCCCGGGTGCACCCCGGTGCGGGAGGCGAGGCGTTCGCGACCGGCCCAGGCCTGTCGGTAGCCGTCGGCTCCCAAGAGCGGGATGTCGGCGGTGCGGGAGGCGGGGACGCCGTGCAGGCGGCGGGCCGCCCGGTCGACCGCGTCCTTGGCCATGATCCGGTAGGTGGTGAACTTGCCGCCCGCCACCAGCAGCAGGCCGAGCATGGGTTCGACGACGGCGTGCTCGCGCGACAGCGAGGAGGTGTCCTCGTCCTCTCCGGACAGCAGCGGCCGCAGCCCCGCGTAGACGCCCTCGACGTCGTCTATGGACAGTGGACGTTCCAGGATGCCGTTGGCCAGTTCCAGGAGGTAGGCCACGTCGATGGCCGAGGCCGCCGGGTGGTCGCGGTCCAGTGACCAGTCGGTGTCGGTGGTGCCGATGACCCAATGGCCGCCCCACGGCAGGATGAACAGGACGCTGGACGAGGTGCGCAGGATGATCGCCGAGTCGCCGTTGATGGCGCTGCGTTTGACGACCAGGTGGATGCCCTTGCTGGCGCGGACCCGCAGTCCCACCTGGCTGCCGAGCATGCCGGACAGGTCGTTGCTCCACACGCCGGTGGCCGCGATGATCGTGGTGGCCGAGACGTCGAACTCGTCGCCGGTCTCCATGTCGGCCACCCGGGCGCCGGTGACCTGGCGGGCGTCGCGCTGGAAGCCGACCACCCGCGCCGAGGTCGCCATCGCGGCGCCGTAGGACGCGGCGGTGCGGGCCATCGTGGTGACGAAGCGGGCGTCGTCGGTCTGGGCGTCGAAGTACTTGATGGAGCCGAGCACCTTCTGGCTGGACAGGCCCGGGAACAGTCGCCGGGTGCGGCGCTTGGACAGGTGCCGGTGCAGCGGGAGCCTGCCGCTGCTGCCGCCCAGCGCCGTGGCCAGGGTGTCGTACAGCGCCAGCCCGGCGCCGTAGTAGGCGCGCTGCCAGACCCGGCCCGACAGTGGGGCCAGGAATGCCAAGGGGTGCACCAGGTGTGGCGCGATCCGGTGGCACAGCAGCCCGCGTTCGGTAAGGGCCTCGTGGACGAGTCCGAACTCGAACTGCTCCAGGTAGCGCAGTCCGCCGTGGATGAGCTTGCTCGACCGGCTGGAGGTGCCCGAGGAGTAGTCGCGGGCCTCCACAAGGGCCACTTTCAGGCCCCGGCTGGCGGCGTCCAGCGCGGCTCCGGTTCCGGTGACGCCCCCGCCGATGATCAGCACGTCGAAGTGCTCGGTGCGCATACGCTCCAGGTCGGCGGCGCGACGCTGCGGCGAAAGGGCTCCGGCCTGATACCGGGACTGGGTTCGATCGGCTCGCATGTGTCTAACGGTAGTCCCCCTGAGCTGCCCGTAGGCTGCTGATGTGAATGAGGATGCTCTCAACACCGGATCCGCGGCCGAACCGACGGCCTTCCCGCCGGTCCCACCTCCGGCCTCACCTGCGGATTCCCCGCCGCGATGGCGCGGACTGGCCCTGGCCTATGTGATCATCGCCGGTGTCGCCGTCGTGGGGATCGCGCTGGTCGCCCTGACCGGGGGCTGGGTCGCCGATCAGTTGAAGCTGTACATGGACGAGACGATCTCGCGGGGCAGCTGGCCGATGTTGACGCTGATCACGGCGGTGGTGGCCGCGCTGTTCTGCGCGCCGTTGCCGTTCCTGCGCCGTCTGCCCCGGGTCGCGGCGGTGGGCTGGGCGTGGCTGGGCGGCTGCGCCGCCATGGCCGTCCTCGGCGCCACCCGCGTGGTGCCGGTGGCCGCGGGGGAGTGGCAGCTGCTGGTGCAGGCGGTGGCGTTCTCCATCGTGGCCGGTGCTTTGTGGCTGGTCGCCCGGTGGGGTGACCGGCGGGAGAGCCCGGCCGACGACCACAACCACGCCGGAGACAACGAGGCCGACGTCGCGCCGCCCGCTCCGGGTGCGTTCTGGCTGGCGTTGAGCCTCGGCGGACTGACCATCCTGCCGTGGGCCTGGTTCGGGGCGTTGGGCGGATTGTGGGAGACGCTGCTGGCGGCGGCCGTCGCGTTGGCCTTCGCGGCCGTGGCGGCTTTCGTTGTGGGCGACCGGTACTGGTCGACGTTCGCGCCCTCCCCCACCGACGCCGAGACCGGGTCGAGCCGCACCGGGGTCTCTGCCGCGGCGCGGATCTGGGGCGGCGGCTCGGCGGCCGGGGTCGCGTTGCTGCTGCTGAGCAGTGGTGTCGGCGCGGCCGGTCTTCAGATTCCGATCATGATCACCCTGGCCGCCATGGGTTTCGCCATCGCGGCGGTCATGTCGCGCCCGCGTCGCTGCGGCCGGGTGGTCGCCGCCGCGGTCGCCCCGGCGGTGTTCGGCCCGCTGGCCTTCGCCGACGGCGACGAGTTCGTCCTGGCGTTGCTCAACCCCGAGATCGGGCAGTGGGCCGGGATCGCGCTGGCCACCGCCGTCGTCACCGCCTGGATCGTCGGGCTGGTCTACGGGGTGGCGCAACGCCGGATCGTGGCCTACCCGTCGGCGGCCGCCGCACTGGCCGTCGTGGTCGCGGCGGCATGCGTGGCCGCCAACGGGGTGTCGCAGCCGGGTCTGCACGGCGAGAAGCTGTTCGTCGTCATGGAGAAGCAGGCCGATCTGTCCGGTGTCGACGGTGACCGCGAGCAGCGGCTCACCGAGGTCCACAAGCGCCTGATCGACACCGCCAAGTCGTCCCAGAAGTCGCTGCGCGCCGAACTGGACGACCGGGGGCTGGAATACCAGTCCTTCTATCTGGTCAACGCGATCGA
The DNA here is from genome assembly GCF_000024545.1 of Stackebrandtia nassauensis DSM 44728. Classification (GTDB taxonomy): domain Bacteria; phylum Actinomycetota; class Actinomycetes; order Mycobacteriales; family Micromonosporaceae; genus Stackebrandtia; species Stackebrandtia nassauensis. Next base: position 32,160 of record NC_013947.1, on the reverse strand, counting down.
GGTCGACACCGACCAGTTCTCCCGGTCCTGGCTGGAGTCCCGCGACGACGTCGCCAAGGTGCTATTGAGCCCGCAGCTGCGGCCGCTGCGCACCCCGGCCGGGCCCGACACCGGGACGAAACTCGACTCGACCGACCCGCAGCCCAACATCGAGAAGGTCGGCGCGCCGAAGGTCTGGGACAAGGCCGACGGCGAGGGCATCACCATCGGCATCTCCGATTCCGGCGTGGACGGCGATCACCCGGCCTTCGCCGACCGGTTCCGCGGCGGCGACGACTCCTGGGCCGACCCGGTCAACGACACCGCGAAACCCAACGACCCCAACGGACACGGCACCCATGCGCTGGGCCTGGCCCTGGGCGGCAACGGGGTCGGCGTCGCGCCGGGCGCCGAGTGGATCGGGTGCACGAACCTGCCCCGCAACGCCGCCAATCCCGCCGACTACCTGTCCTGCCTGCAGTTCATGCTCGCCCCCTACCCGCACGGCGGCGATCCGGTCGCCGACGGGGATCCAACGCGGGCACCGCACGTGCTCAACAACTCCTGGGGCTGCCCGGGCATCGAGGGCTGTGACGCGACGGTGCTGGGCGGCGCGGTGCGGGCCTTCGACGCGGCCGGGGTTTTCTTCGTCGTTTCGGCGGGTAACAGTGGTCCGACGTGCGGTTCAGCCAAGACACCGCCCGCCAACTACCGGTACGCCTACAGCGTCGGGGCCGTCAACTCCGACGACGAACTCGCCTCCTTCTCCAGCAGGGGACCGGTCACAGCGGATGGGAGGAAGGTCGCCAAACCGGAGATCTCGGCTCCCGGAGTGGACGTCATCTCGGCGATGCCGGGCGGTGGCTACGGTCCCAATACCGGCACCTCCATGGCCGGACCGCACGTCGCCGGGGCGGTGGCCCTGCTGTGGTCGGCGAACCCGGAGCTGGTCGGCGACATCGAAAACACAAAGGACATTCTCAATCGGACGGCCGCCGAGGTCACCAAGGCCGAAGCCGGTTCCTCATTGGATGACTGCGGCGAGAACGCGGCCGGAGCCGGGATCGTCGACGTCGCGAAGGCCGTTTCTGAGAAGAGCTGAGAGTTTGCGACATCGGTAACAATAGCTAGCGAAATGCTTGCAACTGCTAGCAGGTCGCGTTACGGTAACGGGCATGGCCGAACGAGACATAGGCGGATTCATCCGGGACCTGCGGCGCAATGCCAAGGTCTCGCTGCGCCAGCTCGCCGATCAGGCCGGGGTGAGCAACCCATACCTCAGCCAGATCGAGCGGGGCCTGCGCAAGCCCAGTGCCGAAGTGCTGCAACAGATCGCCAACGCCCTGAAGGTGTCGACACCGTTGATGTACCTGCGGGCGGGTCTGCTGAAGACCAAGGACGGGCAGGGAACGCTGGCGACCATCGCCGGTGACCCGCTGCTGACCGCCCGCCAGAAACAGACCCTGACCGAGATCTACGAGGCGTTCCGCCGCGAGAACGCCCGGGACGCGGGGCTGGACCTCGACGACGAGGCGTCCGAACCGGCCGTCACCGACGACGAGGTCGCCGCGGCGGCTGATGGCATTCCCGAAGAGATGGGTATAGACGAACCGGTGGACGTGTCACCGTCCCCAAAAGTCAAACCGGCACCGCAGCGCCGCGGCGCCAGGACCCGCACTCGGCGGACACCGGCAGCACCGCCGACCACAAACGACACCAGCGAATGACAGGAGCACAAGACATGCCGACCAAGAAACTTCCCTCGCCCGTGTACGCCGCCGCCGGCGCCGGAGAGGCCCTGGTGGAGCAGCTGAAGAAACTGCCGTCCAAGGCCGAGGAACTGCGCGACCGCACCAAGCTGGACGAGCGCGCCACCAAGCTGCGCGAGACCGTCACCGAGAACGTCAAGCAGGGCGTCGACACGCTGAAGCACCTGGACCGGGAGAAGCTGCGCGAGGTCGCGCTGGAGACCGCCTCCACACTGGGTGAGAAGGCCCGCGAGGCCCGCGAGAAGGCCGCCGAAACCTACTCGGAGTTCGTCGAGCGCGGCGAGCACGTCGTCGCCGGTGAGCGCGGCCCGATCAAGGTGATCTCGACCGTGGCCAAGGAGGACGCCAAGGCCGACACCGAGGCCAAGGTCGAGCAGGCCAAGGCCGAGGCGACCGAGAAGGCCGAGGCGAAGCCCGCCACTCGCAAGCCCGCCGCCAAGAAGTCGACGGCGAAGAAGACCACCACCAAGAAGGCCACCACCAAGGCCGAGGGCGCCAAGTAATCCGAGAACCACGAAATCGGGCGTGACCACCGCGGTGGTCACGCCCGATTTCGCCTGCCGGTCACATCGTTCAGATGTCGCCCTTGACGCGGTCGTGGATCTTGTCGGACCGCACGCCCGAGTTCGGGCAGCCACCGAAGTGGTGCAGCCCGATCACCTCGTGGGTCTCGCGTGACAACACCGGCGAGCCGGAGGACCCGAACTCGGTGTCGCAGTAGTACGAGACGTCGCTGCCGTCGACGTAGCCGTCGAAGCTCGGCTTGTCCACGACGCAGGCCCCGGAGTCGGCGTCGGACTCCAACGCCACCTTCGCGGGTTCGCCGCCGGGGTGCTGCGGGATGTAGAGCTTCTCGCCCTCGCGGGGCGCCCGGTCGGCGAGTTCGAGCTGGCCGAACCGCCGGATCGCGTCGAAGTCGTCCACGGTGAACAGGGTGTAGTCGTACTCGGCGTTGGTCTCGATGACGGACTCGCCGCGCACCTTCACCGCCTTCTTGAGTGCCTGGCCGCCGCAGCCGCTGCACGCGTAGTTGAACCACACCTCGGTGTCGCGGGCCTGCTCGGAGGTCTCGAAACAGTGGTTGTTGGTCAACAGCCGGTTCTTGGAACCGACCCGCCAGGCCGTGCACATGGTGGAACCGTCGATGAGCAGCCGCGCCACCGGTGCCGCGTTGGCGTACACCTCGGGCTCGGTCGACTCGTAACAGACCGCGTCGCGCTGGTCGTCGTCGCCGCACACGCTCTCGGGGCGGCGTTCGGCGCGCTCGCGCTTACGGACCTCGTCGGGCGACAGGCCCTTGGAGACCTTGTCGATCTCGGCGCCGAACTTCGTCATCGCGTCCGACAGCGGCCCCTCCTCGGAGTGCAGCCGCACGACCGCGGAGTCGCCGGTCACCGACGTCGTCCACAGTGCTCCGGGCTGGCCGGTGTAACGGGTTTCCTGTCCGCCGTATGGATCGGAGATCGTGATGTAGTCGTTCGGCGCCAGCTCCAGCCGGGAGAAGTGCAGCTTGACGAAACGCGCCCCCGGGTAGGACAGCACCTTCCGTCGTCCGGCCAGATAGGACATATCGACGTCGGCGGATTCGATCTCGGCGATCTCGACGGTGTTGACGTCCCGGGACGGACTGGGAGCCTTGTCCTGTTGCTCCGCGCCCGCGCCGGGCCCCAACAGCAACGGCACCGCCGCGGCCAGCAGTCCCAGGGCCGCCACGGTGGCGACTCGCCTCATATATAGCCCCTCCTGAAAAGTTGAGAATCAAACCTCGGGTAGGGAGGGCGCACCTCCCCAGGTAACTCAACGATTCAGGGACGAAATGGCGACGGCTGGCCGAGCCTCGGCTCCTCCGGTCCGGTCGAGGGGGCGGCGCGCCGGACGGTGGCGGCCAGGCCGCGCCGGGTGGCCAGGACCAGCACGGTGTCGCCGGGATCCATGAGCCGCTGCGGATCCGGCGCCCAGTCGGTTTCGTCCACCTTGGATATGGCGAGCACCCGCAGGCTCTCGTCCGCGTCGATCTGGGACAGCGGCTGGCCCGCCAGCTCCGAACCGTCCTCGACGGTGAACTCGCCGATCAGCACCAGGTGCCGCCCCACCGGGATGGTGCCCTTGACGTTGCGGTCGGTCATGGCGGCGGCGAACTCGGCCGCCGCCACCCCGGCGACGCTCAGCGAGGCCGAGATGTCGAAGTGCTTCTGCACCCGCTCGGCCAGGTCCTGTTCGAACAGTCGCAGCACGGTGCGCAGGTCCTGCCGGATGCTGCGCGCGTGCAGCGCCGCCTCCAGGTTCACGATGTCGTTGCTGGTGACCGCGACCAGCGACCGGCAGGTCCGCACCTGCGCCGCGTGCAGCGTCTCCAGCTGGCTGGCGTCACCGTAGACGACCGGGATGTCCTGGCTGCGCGCCACGTCGACACCGTGGCAGCGGGCGTTGCGCTCGATGGCCACCACCGGCACGCCCAGGTTCCGCAGCTGGACGGCGATGCGAGTGCCGACATTGCCCAGTCCCACCACGATGACGTGGTCGCTGATCGGTCCGCGCAACCGGCCCGCCTCGGCGGCCAGCCTGCGGCCGACCATGTTCTCCACGATGGACGCGGTGAAGATCGGGACCAGCAGCACCCCGGATATCGCGACCAGGACGTGGGCGAACTTCTCGGCGAACTCGGCCCCCGTCACCGGGTCGATGCCCCCGGCGGCGGCCAGGATGACGACGTAGGCCGACTCCAGCCAGCCGAAGGACTGGCCGTCGCCCTTGTGGGAGTTCCAGATCAGGAAACTTCCCAGTACGATCACCGCCACCAGGAACAGCGTGATGAAGCGCAGCTTGCGGTCCAGGATTTCGCGCAGTTCGTCCCACAGCCGGGTGGCGAGACTGCGCACCCGGTGTTTGGAGGCCGTGACCAGGGCCCGCCGGGGTCTTCGGGTGGCGACGGTGACGAAAAGCGAGGGTTCCACCTCCTCGCCGGGAAGCAGCACCCCCTCGTCCGGGCCGCCCGCGATCGGCCAGGTCAGCCGGTCACCCCGGTCGCTGGCCGAGGCCGTAACGTACAGGGTCCGCCCCAGCACCTGCGAATACCTGGGCGCGACCTCGCCCAGGGCCGCGGCCACGAAGGACGGCGAGGCCATGGACGCGTCCGACAGCAGGGTGCAGTCACCCAGCAGCGGTTCGATCCGGTTGCCCAGGTTGGTATTGAAACACCGCACCACCACCCGGATCTCGGTGATCTCCAGCGCCCGCAGCGCGGCGTGGATGTTGCCGACGTCGTCCTGGGCCATCAGCGCCAGCGCCTTGGCCTGCGTGATCCGCGCCGAGGAGAAGGCGTCCGCGTCCAGTTGGTCGTTCTCCACCACCCGTACCGTCGGCACCCGGGAGATCTGCGGGCCGTGGTTTCGCCGCCGCGACGGCAGGATCACCGTGACGTTCTCGCGGTGCCGAAAGACCAGCTCCTCAACCAACCGGAAGGCCATACCGTCGTCGCCGCACACGATGACGTGATCGCGATATCGGTTTCTATTGGGGCGCAGTGATACGGGGGACACAGCGTGATCGTAGCGTCGTTACTACCGGTAATGGAAGTCCTACAGGTGGCTAAATTCCGTCATAGAGGGCGCGACTTTTGCGAATGTGACTCGTTGTGCATGTTTGAGACACAGCCAGTGTCTGACGAACCGCACCGGCTTCTCGGCACGGCGGCGGTTGGCCCGGCGACATCACGGGGGCAGCCGGTACGCCTGGAGGAGACGGGCGATCGCAGCGACCACTCAATCACGTCCGTCCATTCAAGAGCACGGTGGCGGGGGTGAAGTCCGATGTGGCGCTTCAGTGATCGAAATCCATGAGGGGTTCTTCGCAACATGAACAAATGGCTTCAACGTACGGTCGGAACCGCGAGCATCGCGTGCGGGATCGCTCTCGCCGCGTCGGGAATCGCCCAGGCGAACCAGCCCATCGAGATCGGTGACCCGCTGGGAAGCGTCAGCTCGCTGTCGTCCGTCGCCGACCCGGGATCGGTCACCGGTCTCGCGGGCGGCGTACCCACCGATGGCCTGCCCGCCGGTGGCCTGCCGACCGACAACCCGGTCGGCATGGTTCCGGACGCGACGCAGCTGACCGGTCAGGTCGGCGGCGTCACCAAGGACCTGCCGGGCAAGAAGGTCGTCGGCAGCGTCAGCAAGCTCGGCAAGACCGGGACCCAGGCGGCCGACACCGCGGCGCCCAAGACCGAGGGCCTGCCCGTCGGCGACGGGGTGCCGGTGGTCGGCGGCGTGACCCACGGCGGACTGCCCGTGGTCGGGGGCAACCCGATCACCGGCGGCTCTGCGGGTCAGGACCTGGTCAACGGGGTGCCGGTGGTCGGCAACATGGTCGGCTCGGCGATGAACCCGAACACGGTTCCGGCCGCCGCGGCCAAGCCCGCCAAGGCGGAGAAGTTCGGCATGGGCTCCGACCTGGTCGGCTCCACGATGCTGGGCAAGGGCGCCGTCGGCGGTCTGCACGGCGACGTGACCCGTCCCGCCGAGGACCTGCCGCTGGTCGGTCAGCTGCCGGTCGTCGATGGCCTCACGCAGGGCGGACTGCCGGGCGCGACGCCGCTGGGCGCCGACGCTCCCGCGCCGAAGAAGAAGTAACTCTCACCGCGCATGACAACGGCGCCCGGGCCAGCTGGCCCGGGCGCCGTTTCGTTCGTCTTGTTCGCTTACTTGGTCACCGTCTTGCCGACGCGCTCACCGGTGGTGGCGTGGAAGACGTGCTCGCGTCCCACCTCGGGGATGACGTGCACGGTCTCGCCCAGGCTGGGAACGGTGCGGCCGTCGGTGCGGACCACGAACCGCTCCTCGCCGTCGCTGTACACGGCGTGGCCGTAGACATAGGCGTCCGAGCCGAGCTCCTCGACCAGGTCGACCTCGATGGCGATGCCACCGTTCTCACCCGAACCGAGAGTGCAGTTCTCGGGCCGGATGCCGACGGTGACGGTCTTGTCGCCGGAGATGCCCTCGCTGGCGGCCTCGCGGGTCTCCCGGCTCAGCGGCATGATGACCTCGCCGAACTTCGCGCCGTCCTCGGTGAGCGGGACGGTCTTGATGTTCATGGCGGGGGAGCCGATGAACCCGGCGACGAACACGTTGGCGGGCGAGTCGTACAGCGCGCGCGGGGTGTCGGCCTGCTGCAGCAGTCCGTCCTTGAGCACGGCGACCCGGTGGCCCATGGTCATGGCCTCCACCTGGTCGTGGGTGACGTAGACGGTCGTGACGCCCAGCCGCTTCTGCAGCGAGGCGATCTGGGACCGGGTCTGCACCCGCAGCTTGGCGTCCAGGTTGGACAGCGGCTCGTCCATGAGGAACACCTGCGGTTCCCGGACGATGGCGCGGCCCATGGCCACCCGCTGCCGCTGACCACCGGACAGTGCCTTGGGCTTGCGGTTGAGGTACTCGGTCAGGTCGAGCAGCTCGGCGGCCTCGGCCACCTTCTCCTTGATGACGTTCTTCGGGGTGCGGCGCAGCTTCAGCGCGAACGCCATGTTGTCGAAGACCGACATGTGCGGGTAGAGCGCGTAGTTCTGGAACACCATCGCGATGTCGCGAGCCTTGGGCGGCAGGTTCGACACGTCGGTGTCGTTGATGAAGATCGACCCCTCGTCGACCTCCTCCAGACCCGCGAGCATCCGCAGGCTGGTGGACTTACCGCAGCCGGACGGCCCGACCAGTACCAGGAATTCGCCGTCCTCGATCTGAAGGTCGAGCTTGTCGACCGCGGGTTTCTTGGTTCCCGGATAGATCCGGGAAGCTCCCTTATAGGTGACCGTAGCCATGAGTTGTCCTTTCCACCGGCAGGAACGTGCCGGACGATCCGAGTAGAAAGCACCGCGGCCAGGGGAGGCCGAGGGGCTGGGCAACACGTTAGCCCTAGTGAGATCGGTTGCCAAGCCCCCGAGCGGCCTTTTCCCTGGATTTGTCCGGACGCGCCGGAGCGTCGTCTCAGGCGTCGATCGCCTGGTAGGTCGTGGTCCAGAAGTCCTGGATGAGACGCACCGAATCCAGGGTGGACATGCCGACCTGGGTGAACAGCATGCCGGTGAGCCGGTGGTGCGGGTCGGCGTAGACGCTGGTGCCGGTGCCGCCGTCCCAGCCGAACTGGCCCACCGGCGCGTAGTCGCCGCGGCGGGTGCGCACCGCCATCCCCAGCCCCCAGCCGCCGTGCAGCCCCTGGCCGTTCGACAGGTGCAGGATCGCGCGGTACATGTCGTCGCGGGCGGAATTCATCTCAGGCGTGAGCCGGTTCGTGGTCATCAGCTCAACCGCGGGACGGGACAGGATGCGTCGCCCCTGGTGCGTCCCGCCGTTGAGCAGCATCCGGAAGAAGGCGTGGTAGTCGTCGACGGTCGACACCAGCGCGGTGCCCTCGAACTCGGGGGCCTGGCTGACCCGCCCGCCCTCGGCCTCGTCCCACACGAGGAACTCCCCGGTCTGCGGGTCGGGCCCGTACAGCGGCGGCAGCCGGTGGATCTCGCCGTCGGGCACGTGGTGCCCGGTGTCCTTCATCCCCAGGGGTTCGAGGACGCGTTCGCGCAGGAACTGGCCGAAGGGCTGTCCGGCGACCCGGGACACGAGCACGCAGGCCACCTCGCTGGGGAGGTCGTACTGCCAGCGTTCGCCGGGCTGGTACGACAGCGGCAGCTCACCGAGACGGCGCATCCACTCGTCGAAGCCGGGCGCCGGTCCCGAGCCCACGCCGTAGTCGGTCGCCTCGAAGATCGCGGCCCGGATCGGGGCGGTCATCAGCTCGAAGTCGACGCCGAGCCCGAAGGTGCAGGTGAGCACGTCCCGGACGGTGATCGGCCGGTTCGCCGGAACGGTCTCGTCCAGCGGGCCGTCGGGCCGCTTGAGCACCCGGCGGTTCGCCAGCTCGGGCAGCCACTCGTCGACCGGCTCGTCCAGCCGCATCCGGCACTCGTCGAGCAGGATCATCGCCGCCGCCATCGTGACCGGCTTGGCGATGGACGCCACCCTAAAGATCGTGTCGCGGCGCATCGGCGCACCGCCGTCGTGGCGCATCGTGCCGAGCGTCTCGACGTGCGTGTGTCCGTCGCGGCTGACCAGCGCGACCAGGCCGGGGATCTTCCCCGAGTCGACGTGCCGTTCCAGCACGCCCCGCAGTCGGCGCAGCCCCGCGTCGGAGAAGCCGGAGTCGTTGTCGGTCTTGATTTCGGTTGAGTTCAGGTTCGTCATGACCCCAACGTCCACCCTGACCTTGGGTCAATGTCAAGGGCTGATTTCGGGGAATCTCAGCCGCGGTTGCTGTCGCCCCCGTCCAGGGTCAGGGACCCGGCCGTCATGTAGCTGAAATCGGGCGACGCCAGTGCCAGCGCGCCGACGGCGATCTCCTCGGGGGTGGCCAGCCGTTTCATCGTCGGCGCGTTGGCGCGGCCGTACGCGGCGGCCATCTCCTCCCACACGGCGTCGGGCAGGTCCATCGCCCCGGCGACCCGGCGCACCAGCTCGGTGTTGGTGGTGCCGGGGATCAGCGTGTTGACCCGGATGTTGTGTTCGGCGTAGTCGTAGGCGGCGCAGTTGGCCAGCCCCAGCAGGCCGTGCTTGGACGCGGTGTAGGCCGAGCGTTCCTCGCCAGTGGAGTGCACATTGGACGAGGAGGTGATCACGACGCTGCCACCGCCGCGCTCGATCAGGTGCGGCACTTCGTACTTCATGCACAGGAAGGTGCCGCGCAGGTTGGTGTCGACGACGTCGTCCCATTCGGCGGCCGTGTACTCGTGCAGCGGTTTCTGGAGCGTGATCCCGGCGTTGTTGAAGCAGACGTCGAGCCCGCCGTATTCGTCGGCGACCCTGTCGACGAACTTTCGCACCTGGGATTCCTTGCGGACGTCGGCGCGGATGTAGGTGGCTTCGCCGCCGTCGGAGCGGATCTCGCGTTCGACTTCTGCGCCGAGCTTCTCGCGGCGACCGCAGAAGCCGACCTTGGCGCCTTCGGCGGCGAACAGTTTCGCCGCGGCCCGGCCGATCCCCGAGGTCGCGCCGGTGACGATCACGACCTTGCCGTCGAAGCGGTTGCGGCCCGAGGGCTTGATGGTGGGCGGCGTGCCGTCGTTGGTCAGGACAGCCGTGGTGCCGACTGCGACCGCCGCCGCGCCCGCGGCCACCGCCGAGGTGGTCAGCAGGCGGCGCCGGGTGTAGCGCCGACCCGGTTTCGGCGCGGTGGGGGTGTCGTCGGTCGCGGCGGGTTCGTCGGCGTGGTCGTCGGGGTGCGTGCCGTCGTTCATGTCTTCTCCTGGGTGCTGCTGGCTAGACTGGCGTCGATTGAAACCAACGCTATCGATAGTACAACTATCGATAGCGTCAATACCAGTACGTGAGAAGGCCGACATGATGCGCATAGGTGAACTGAGCAACCGCTCGAACGTCCCGGTCGCGACGATCAAGTTCTACGTCCGCGAGGGACTGCTGCCGTCCGGCCAGCGCGCCAAGGCCAACCAGGTCTCCTACGACGAGTCCCACCTGCGACGGCTACGACTCATCCGGGCCCTGGTCGACGTCGGGAAACTGTCGATCGCGACCGCCCGCCGCGTACTGGCCATACTGGACGATCCCAGCACCTCGGCGTTCACCGGCATGGGCAAGGCCCAGTACGCGCTGTCCGGCCACCCCGACCTCGACCCCGACACCCCACCGCCCCCGGCCGCCGCCCCCGAGGACCTGGCCGAGGTCGACGATCTGCTCGCCCGCCACGGCTGGTCGATACGCCCCGGCAACCCGGCCCGCGCCCAACTCGCGACCGCCATGGCCACGGCCCGGGCACTCGGTCTGGCCGACGGCCTGGAGCTGTTGGACACCTACGCCGACGCGGCCCAAACCGTCGCCGAGGCTGACGTCGGGCTCGTGGTGTCACCGCAAGCGGAACAGGGGACGTCGCCGGAGGCCACGACGCTGGAGGAATCGATCGAGCGCATGCTGGTGTGGACCGTCGTCGGCGGCCAGGCTCTGGCAGCGCTGCGGCTGCTGGCCCAGGAGGCCACGGCGACGAAACGCCTGTGACCGGAGCGCTCCGTCGTGAAGTACACCGTCTCCATCGAGATCGCTCAGCCGCGCGAGAAGGTGGTGCGGCTGTTGGCCGATCCGTCGCACATGGCGAAGTGGTTGCGGGGTCTGGTGCTGCACGAACCGTTGAACGGGGAGCACGGGCACGTGGGCACCACAGACGACACTGTGGGTCAGTCACAACGAATACCGGTTCAGCGGTTTGCTGATGCGGCTGGCGGCACCGCTGATGTCCGGCGCGTTCCGCAAGCAGTCGCTACAACACATGCGGGACTTCAAGGCCTACGCGGAACACGGAACCGACGTCCGCGAAACAACGGACTGACCAGTCCGCATGTGGCTTAAGCCGCGGTGGCCAGCGCCGGTTGCCGTGATCGGCCCGCCAGCACGAAGCCCAGTCCCAGCACCGACAGCGCGGTCAGCACCGCTGTCGCGGTCGTGAAGCCGGGCATGCCGCCGCCCGCCGTCGACCACACGAACGCCGTCACCGCCGGGCCGATGGTGGAGGCCAGCGTTCGGGTGGTGGCGAACATTCCGCCCGCGGTGCCGAGCATGTCGGCGGGGGTCGCGGCCATGAGGGCGGCGTTGATGGGTCCGTTGAACAGGGCGGCGCCGACACCGAGCAGCACCAGTCGCCAGATCACGTCCACCATGGACGAGTCGGGGCCGAGGGTGAGCATGCTGCCCAGACCGAGGATCGACACCACCGCGCCCGCCGAGGCGATGCGCAGCGCTCCGAAGCGGTCGGCGAGCCCTCCGGCCAGTGGTGAGATCGGGGCCATCGCTCCGCTGAAGAACAGCATCGCCACCCCCATCGCCTCGGGACCGGTGTTCAGTTCGTCGGTGAAGTAGTACGGCAGTAGGAACGAGATCAGCCCGATCATGAAGCTCATCAGGAACAGGCCCAGCATCGGCAGGCCCAGGACGCGGCGTCCCAGGACCGCCACCATGGGACGGGAGCTGCGGAACCGCAGCCACAGCACCGCCAGCACCACGGCCAGCGCGATCAGGCCGGTGGCGGCCAGCGGCTGCCGCTCGATCCGGTCGAAAGCCAGCAGCAGTGAGCCGACCGCACCGCCGACCACGAGGGTGTCGCGCCACAGCGCCGCGTCGGGCAACGGCAGTCGCTTCCCGTTGCTGGGCACCGACTTCAGGGCCAGCACGATGGCCACCGCGACGATCGGCAGTTTCAGCAGGAACACCGCCCGCCAGCCCAGGCCACCGGCGACCAGTCCGCCCAGTGGCGCGCCGATCAGGCCGCCCAGGGTCATGATCGTGATGATGTAGCCGATGGCACGGCCGCGCTGTTCGGTCTTCACCGCGGCGGCCACGATCGGCATGTACACCGACATGGTGAGCGCGCCGGTGAAACCCTGCAGGAGGCGGGCCACCACCAGTACCCAGAACGTCGGGGCCAGCGCGGCCGCGACGCTGGCCACCGCGACGCCGGTCATGGACAGCACGAACACGGCGCGCAGGTCGGCGCGGTCGGCCCAGCGCCCGGCCGGGATCGCGATGGCGGCCATCGGCAGCGAGTAGCCCAGCAGCACCCACGCGGTGGCGGCGGCGCCGACGTCCATGTCCTCGCCCAGCGACGGCAGGGTCACCGCCGCGATCGTCATGTCGGAGGTGATGACGACCATCGCCATGGCCAGCGCGACGATCGGCGCCCACCGGGTCTTCTCGCCCGTCGAGGTTTCGGGGGTATGAGTCATGCCGCCGACGCTATGGCCGCGGGCCGCACCCCCGCATCTGTCACGCGACTGTATTGGTGACGGTGTCGCCTGCGCTCCGCCTGCGAACCGACTGGCGTCGACCCAGTCATCCAAGCCCAGTCATCTGACAGATGCGCCCGGACACTCGCGCTTCGTAGCGTTTCGGTCGTCAACTGTGACAACGAATCCCAAGGAGCACAGTCATGTCGACAGAGCCGTTGAATCTCGCGGTCATCATCGGATCCACCCGAAAGGGACGGTTCGGTCCGGTACCGGCCAACTGGTTCGCCGACCAGGCCCGCAAACACGGCGACTACAACGTGGACGTCATCGATCTGCTGGACGCCGACCTGCCGATGCACATCGAAGTGGACGATCACCCGCACGTCGAGGCGGTCTCGGAGCGGCTGCACAAGGCGGACGCCGTCGTCATCGTGACGCCGGAGTACAACCACAGCTTCCCGGCCTCGCTGAAGGCCGCGATCGACTGGTACCAGGCCGAATGGCACGCGATGCCGGTCGGTTTCGTCTCCTATGGAGGAATGGTCGGCGGGCAGCGGGCGGTGGAGCAGCTGCGGCAGATCTTCCCCGAAGTGCACGCGCTGACGATCCGCAACACCCTCAACTTCGTCAACTTCTGGGACAAGTTCGACGACCAGGGGCAGCCCCGGGAACTGGACGCCACCAACAAGGCCGCCAAGGAGCTGCTGGACCAGCTGGGCTGGTGGGCCCGCGCCCTCAAGCAGGCCCGCGAAGCCTCCCCGTACCCCGGCTGACAATCAAATCCACTGAGGAGTAAACGATGCGCGCCATCCGCCAGTACGAGTTCGGTCCGGCCGAGAACCTGCTCTACGAGGAACTTCCCGATCCCGTTCCCGGCCCCGGTCAGCTCCGTATCGCGGTGGAGGCCGCCGGTGTGCACCTGCTGGACGCCGCGATCCGTTCCGGCGACGCCGGTTCGCACCCCTTCGGCAACCCGGAACTGCCGATGACGCCGGGCCGCGAGGTCGCCGGAACGGTGGACGCGCTCGGGCCGGACGTCGACGAGTCCTGGTTGGGGCGGCGGGTGGTCGCGCATTTGGGCATCGCCAGCGGCGGTTACGCCGAGCTGGCGGTGCGCGAGGCCGAGGCCGTCCATCCCATCCCGGACGGTCTGAGCAGCGAGGCGGCGGTGGCGATGATCGGCACCGGACGCACCGCCGTGGGCGTGCTCGACGTGGCCGCGCCCACCGCCGACGACGTCGCGGTGGTGCTGGCCGCCGCGGGCGGGATCGGCAGCCTGCTGGTGCAGGCACTGCGGGCTTCCGGCGCGACCGTCGTGGGCGCCGCCGGTGGCGAGGCCAAGACCCGGTTGGTGCGCGGGCTCGCGGGCGGCGTCATCGCCGTCGACTACACCGAGCCCGGCTGGCCGAAGCGGGTCACCGAGGCGCTTGCGGGACGGCAGCCGACCGTCGTGTTCGACGGTGTCGGCGGCGACAACGGCCGCGCCGCCCTGGAACTGCTGGGCGTCGGCGGCCGGTTCGTCATGTTCGGCTGGTCGGCGGGGGAGATCACCGAACTGTCCGGACAGGACATCGTGGACCGGGGCCTGAGCGTCACCTCGGCACTGGGCCCGCGGATGCTGTCGCGGCCCGGCGGCCTGCGCGGTCTGGAGATCGAGGCGCTGGCCAAGGTCGCCGACGGCACGATGTCACCGCCGGTGCGCACCTTCCCGCTCAAGGACGCCTCCGGCGCGCACGAGGCGCTGGTGAACCGCGACACGGTCGGCAAGGTCGTGCTGGTTCCCTGACGAACGACCGGGCCGTGACGGACTACATTGTCCGCCACGGCCCGTCCTGTTGTATGCCTTAGGTCACAGCCACTTGAGTTCAACCTCGCTTTAAGTGTGATTCTGGGGACCAATGGCGCACAACACTGGAGAAGGCATGCTTGCCACGCGATCACGGCCGGAGACTTCCGGTCCCGAAGCGGATACGGTTTCGCACATGCTGTTCGGACGCACCCAGGAGACGGCTCACATCGAGCGACTGCTCGACGAGGCCCGGCAGGGGCGCAGTCAGGCCCTGATCGTCCGGGGCGAGGCCGGGATCGGCAAGTCCGCGCTGCTGGGCCACGCCCTGACCGCCGCCGACGACTTCCGGCAGCTGCGGGCCATCGGCATCGAGGCCGAATCCGAACTGCCCTACGCCCACCTCCACATGCTGCTGCACCCGGTGCTGCACCGCATCGACGCGCTGCCCAAGCGGCAGGCCTCCGCGCTGCGCGGCAGCCTCGGCCTGTCCGACGAGACCAGCGGCGACCGGTTCATGATCGGCCTTGCGGTGCTGACGCTGCTGGCCGAGATCGCCGACGAGGGCCCCGTCCTGTGCGTTGTGGACGATGCCCACTGGATCGACCGGGAATCGGCCGACGCGCTCCTGTTCGCCGCCCGCAGGCTGGAGGCCGAAGGCGTCGTCGTCCTGTTCGGCGCCCGTGACCAGCACGCGCCCGCCTTCCCCTCCCACGGCATCGCCGAACTCGACCTCTCCAATCTGGACGACGAAGCCGCCGCCCAGCTGCTGGCCGAGTACGCCTCCGACCTGTCCGAACCCGCCCGCCGCCAGGTCATCGCCGAGGCCGTCGGCAACCCGCTGGCACTGCGGGAACTGCCGGTGGCGCAACGGGAAGGCCAGCTCACCCTCGACCCGTACCGGGTCTCGGCGCTGCCCACCCACAGCCGGATCCAGCGCACCTTCGCCGACCGGATCGCCACCCTGCCCGACAGCACCCGCACCCTGCTGCTGGTGGCCGCCGCCCACGGTTCCTGCGACGCCCCACCGATCCTCGCCGCCGCCACCAAGCTCGGCTCCACCATGGAGGACCTGGAACTCGCCGAACGCAAACAACTGCTGTCCATGGTGGATGGCCACCTGTGCTTCCGGCACCCGCTGGTCCGCTCGGCCACCTACCAGGAGGCCTCCACCGCCGAACGCATCACCGTCCACACCGCCCTGGCCGAGGCCATCACCTCACCCGCCCACGCCGAACGCCGAGCCTGGCACCTGGCCGCCGCCGCCACCGGCCCCGACGAGAAGATCGCCGCCGCCCTCGAAGAGGTGGCCTGCGCCGGTCAGGCCCGCGGCGGTCGCAACGCCGTCGCCTCGGCCTACGAACGCTCCGCCCAGCTGAGCCCCGACCCCGACGAGAAGGCCCGCCGGTTCCAGGCCGCCGCGGCGGCAGCCCTGGCCGCCGGACAACTCGACCGCGCCGACGCGCTGGCCGCCGAAGCCGCCAGCAACACCACCGACCCGAAACTGCTGGGCAGGCTCGCCCACATCAACGCCCATGTCGCCTATGGACACGGCAACACGATGGCCTCGTACCACGGCTGGGTGTCCGCGGCCCGCGAAGTGGCGCCACACGCGAACCTCCAGGCCAGCTACATGCTCTTCCACGCCGTGGAAGCGGCCTGGATGGCCGGGAACTTCGCCGCCGTCGACGAGGTCGCCGAGCTGGCCACGTCCATGAAGCTGCGCAACGCCCCCAGGGTGCTGGCCATGGCCCGGGTCGCGCACGGACTCGGCGACCGGCACGGCGATGTCGCCGACGGCGTCGCCGCGCTGCGCGAGCTCATCGCCACCACCGGCCGCAGCCACGAGCCGACCCTGCAGGACCGCGCCACCATCGCGTGGTGGCACCTGCTGCTGGGCGACCACACCACCGCCCTGGACCTGACCGCCTCGCTGGTGGCGGACTGCCGCGCGACCGGGGCGATGGGCGTGCTGCCCAGGGCACTGGCCCTGCAAGCCAAGGCGCAGCTGTACTCCGGCCACCACCGCGACGCCGCCGCCAGCGCCACCGAGGCACTGCGCACCGCCGAGGAGTCCGGCAACCAGCCGATCATGATCGGCGTCCCGCTGAGCACCCTGGCCTACCTGGCCGCCATCGGCGGCGACGAGAAACGCTGCCTGGAACTGCTGTCCAAGCTGCCCGGCGCCGACGACGGCCGCGGCATCCTGCTGCTGGACGGCGCCCTGGGCGTCCTGGACCTGACCCTGGGCCGCAACGAAAGCACCGTCGACCGGCTCGCCGAACTGGCGAACCGCCGCAACCGCATGGACATGCTGCCCACCGTCACCGACCTCGTCGAGGCCGCGTCCCGTTCCGGCCAACCCGAACGCGCCCGCGAACCCTTCGGCTGGTTCACCGCGTTCGCCGAGCACATCGACCAGCCGTGGGCGATGGCCCTCGTCGAACGCGGCCGGGCCCTGCTGGGACCCGACGCCGAGGCCGAACAACACTTCATCCGTGCCGTCGAGTTCCACAACCAGCCCGGCGACCGCCCCTTCGAACGCGCCCGCACCGAACTGCTCTACGGCGAATGGCTGCGCCGCTCCCGCCGCCGCTCCGACGCCCGCGGCCACCTGCGTTCCGCTTTGGACACCTTCGAGCGCCTCGGCGTCACCCCGTGGGCTGAACGGGCCCGCACCGAACTGCGCGCCGCCGGTGACAGCCAGGGCCCCGCCGCCCTCCGCCCCGAAGCCCTCTCCCAACTGACCCCACAGGAACTCCAGGTGGTCCGGCTGGCCGCCACCGGCATGACCAACCGCGACATCGGCGCCCAGCTGTTCCTCAGTCCCCGCACCGTCGGCTACCACCTCTACAAGGCCTACCCCAAGCTCAACATCGCCAGCCGTGGCGAACTGGCCACACTAGACCTGCAAGCCGCCTGAGTCTCCCACTATCCGGGAACCCGGTTTACCCGCCCCATGGGTCTCCGATTGACTGCCGATGACCGAAACACCCTAAGGAGCGACCAATGCGAGGACCCTCCGCAGGCTGAACGGTGGCACGGCTTCGACGGCCGCCGGTTCAGTCCGACGCGCCCGAACGCCGTTCTCACCTTCCTAGGGATTCCATGTTTCGTCGACTCGGCGACCTCGCCGACCCATTCCTGCCCGACCCGCCCCACAACCCGCCCACCCGCGTCTGGCCGTTCCTGAAACTCCAGCTGCGCCCGCTGCGGCACATCATCACCGCCTCACTGCTGTTCTCGGCCGCCAGCGCGGCCGTCGAGGTGTGGCTGATCTTCTACACCGGACAACTCGTCGACACCCTCGCCGCGACCACCCCGGCCCGGCTGTGGGCCGAACACGGTCTCGAACTGGTACTCGTCGCCGCACTGTTCCTGATCCTGCGTCCCCTGCTGTGGACCGGTCGCGAAAGCCTGGACGACATCGCCTTCCGCCCCAACGCCGCCACCGGAACCCGCTGGCGCCTGCACCGCCACGTCCTCGGCCAGTCGGTCGGCTGGTTCCGCAAGGACCTCGCCGGACGCATCGCCTCACGAGTCACCGAACTCACCACCGCCGCAACCGGCGCCGCCTACACGGTGCTGCACACCCTGTCCTTCGTCGGCATGTACATCGTCGGCTCGTTCTGGCTCATGTCCGCACAGGACATCCGACTCGCGATCCCGCTGGCGCTGTGGATCGGGCTCTACTTCGCCGTGATGGCCTATGTGGTGCCCCGCTACCGCCGGGCCTCCCAACGCCACCAGTCCACCCAGTCGGCCCTGACCGGTCTGCTGGTCGACACTTACGCCAACATCGACACCATCAAGATGTCGGCGACCGGAACCGACGACCCCGAAAGCCGCCGCCGCTTCGCCGACAACCACACCGCTCACCTACGGCTGCAACGCGTCGAGGTCACGATCAACGCGAGCATGATGGCGCTGGGAACCATCCTCACCGTCGGCCTCGTCGGCTACTCGATCGCACTGTGGCAGACCGGGGCCGCCCCGCTGGGACTCGTCGCCGCCTCCCTGGCACTGAGCCTGCGCGTCAACGGCATCGCCGAGTGGCTGCTCGACGCGGTCACCGCCCTGTTCGGCTGCCTCGGCGCGATGCGCGAACACCTCCCCACCATCGCCCAACCCCTGGAGATAACCGACGCCCCCACCGCCACCGACCTGACGATCACCGGCGGAGCCATCCGCCTCCACGACGTCAGTCACCACTACGGCAAGGAAACCGGCGGCCTGGACCGCGTCTGCCTCAACATCCCCGCCGGCCAGAAGATCGGCCTCGTCGGCCGCTCCGGGGCCGGTAAGTCAACCCTGGTCAACCTGATCCTCCGGTTCTTCGACGCCGAATCCGGAACCATCACGATCGACGACCAGAACATCCGCGCCGTCACCCAGGACAGCCTGCGCCACCACATCGCCCTGGTGAGCCAGGACGCCTCCCTGCTCCACCGCTCGGTGGCCGCCAACATCACCGGCGGCGTCGACAACATCGACCGAACCCGAATAACCGAGGCGGCCCGCAAAGCGGCGGCCGACGGCTTCATCCCCACCCTGCGCGACGCCACCGGCCGCACCGGCTACGACGCCCACGTCGGCGAACGCGGCGTCACCCTCTCGGGCGGCCAACGCCAACGCATCGCCCTGGCCCGGGCCTTCCTCACCGAAGCCCCGATCCTGGTCCTCGACGAGGCCACCTCAGCGCTCGACTCCGAATCCGAAGCGGCCATCCAGGAAACCCTCTCGGAGATCATGGCGGACAAGACGGTCATCGCGATCGCCCACCGCCTGTCCACCATCGCCCACCTTGACCGCATCGTCGTCCTCGACGAGGGCCGCATAGTCGAAGACGGCAGCCACGACCAACTACTGACCACTGGCGGCATCTACGCCGACTTGTGGAAACACCAATCCGGAGGCTTCCTCAGTTCCACGTGAAACATCGAAGCCCCCGGCCTCGAAAGACCGGGGCTTCGATGATGTTGCGGACATCCTCAGCAAGGACCGTTCACTTGCTTTGCTGTATCCAACGGTCGGCGAGCTTCTCGGCTTTGTCCAGCAGCTCATCGACTTTGTCCGGAGACGTACGGGCATCGGCCACGATCTTGTTGATGATCGCGGTCTGTACCGGGATGGCCTCGTTCTTCGGAATCTCCGGGTACAGTTCCTCCTCGCCGAGAACCGACCGGATGAGTCCCTCGGTCATGAGCGGTTTGAAAGGCGGGTCTGCCGACTTGTAGTCATCGAGGGTCTCGCGCACGAACTCTCGAATCACGTCACGATCAGTGTCGTCATCGAACTTCCGTTGGACCGCCAGTACGAACAGCGCGTTCACCAGAAGCCCGGAATCATTCCACGCAACTTCTCCCAGCTCGGTTCCAAGCTGTTCAGCCGCATCAAAGTCGCCGACCAGGCCCGCCCGCAACATCGCCCGGTACTTCGTCCTCGCGTTCACTGTCTACTTCTCCTTCGGTTGTCGACTGCGGAGAGCTTTGATTCCTTGAATGGCCGCGACACCACCGAGAACGGTGGCCACGGCCATGCCTTCGAATGACGGGCCTTGGGGAGTGTCACTCGAGATTTTCGGCTGGGGAACCTGAGTCTGGGCCTCGCTTTGCCCTGTGGCCATTCGCGAGGGTTGGCCAGACCCAGGCTTGTCCTCTTTATACGTCCGGAACATGCTGGACGCGGTTTGCACGATGTCTTTCGTAACTGTCTCAACGTCCCCGGCGTTTCGCGCCATCACACGCAAGGCGCGGTCGGCACGAGTCATTTCCTCATCATCGTCGTCCGCGGATTTCAGTTCGGCACGATGGTCACTGGTGTCGTCAGGACCGCCTTGCGGCGCCTCGATCGGGTCGCCGATCTTCGCGACGGGTTCACGGACACCGGAGCTCCCGGAAGAAGAGGTGTGTAAATTGCCCTTGGCTTGCTGAGCTTGGGCGATTGCTTCGTCAGTGGTGCTGACGAGTCCGGCCACCTGAGTGAGGACCTTGCGCGCCGACTCAGCGGCCTGAGTCATCATGGTGTGGCTATTGGCGTTTCCACCTTGCGCGAACAATTCCGCGGCCTCATCGGCGATTCCCGCTGCCGAGTTGGACTGCTGGCCAGCCTCGTTGAGAAGTTCCTTGACGGCGGTCATCAGGGTGATGAACTCGGATGCTTTGTCAGACATACGTGCTCGAGCCTCCGTGAACCTTGAAGAGTGATCTAGCTTGAGTCGCACCCGAGCATACGCATCACGGCGAGCCCGGATGTGATGACCACCGCATACTCAACGCCTAACGTCAAGCGGCTGTCACGAAAGCGCCCCGGTCCATCAGGACCAGGGCGCTTCTGTTGGTGCGGCTAGCTGGAATCGAACCAGCGACCTTAGAGTTATCAGCTCTACGCTCTAACCGACTGAGCTATAGCCGCGTATTGCGTGCCACGCCTGCTTAGGCGCAACGACGAGCAAGGTTACCCGACGCGTACCCGATTCTCCGCGCCGGGTCCCTGTTGCCGCTACTCCTTTTCGGCGAGTGTCACTTCGATGCCGCCCACCAGGTCCGCGCACACGTTGTAGATGAACGCACCCAAGGTGGACAGCGCCGTGAACAGCACCATGTTGACGAGCCCCAGCAGGGCTGAGACCAGGATGACTCCCTTGGCCGTCAGCTGGAAGGGTTCGTCGGAACCTCCGCCGCCGCCCACCAGGGAGACGAGGAGTTCGTTGACGCTGTCGAACACGCCCATCGCGTCCAGTGCGATGTAGAGCACCGTCGTGGCCACGATCATGACGATGAAGAGCACGATCGAGACCGCGAAGGAGAACTTCATGACCGACCACGGCTCCACCCGTTTGAGGTGGAGGCGGGCGCGGCGGGGGCCTCGGCCTGCCGCCGCGGAGACTGCCGCTCGGGCCGCGCGGACGGCGTCGGCCACCCGCGCGGGGCCTTCCGGAGCACCGCTTCGCCCACCGATCTGGTCCGGTGAGGTTGGTGGTGCCGCCATTCCGGGTGGACGCGTGTAAGTGGTCGCGCCGCCCTGCGTGGGGGCCGCCCCTTCGGAGGTGTCCGCGGCGACCGTGGCTCGTCCCGCGGCGGTGCCTCCGCCCGCCTGCGCATCGGTCATGTTGTTCAGTCCTGTTCGTCTGGTTCGTCAGCGCTTCGCGCCATCGCGAGGAGCGAAACACCCTCCGGCAGATCCATTAGCTTGACACCCATGGTGTTGCGATCTGTGGTCCGCCGCACCGGTTTCACCGGTGTCCGGATTACCCCGCCCTCTGAGGTAATGGCGAACAATTCGTCGTCAGGTGTCACCGACAACGCGCCGACGAGGTTACCCCGCCGCTCGGTTATTTTAGCGGTGAGCACGCCCTTGCCGCCTCGGCCTTGCTGAGGGTATTCCTCGACCGGGGTTCGTTTGGCATAACCGCCGCTCGTGGCCACGAGGATGTCCATTCCACCGCGGACGACCTCCATTGTCAACAGTTCGTCGGCCTCGACGAAGCGCATGCCGATGACACCCGAAGTGGCCCGGCCCATGGGACGCAGGCTCTCGTCGGAGGCCATGAACCGGATCGCCTGCGCCTTCTTGGAGACGAGCAGCAGGTCGTCGTCGGGGTTGATGAGCGCCGCCCCGACCACCTCGTCGCCGTCGCGCAGGTTGATTCCGATCACACCGCCGGTGCGCGGCGAGTCGAAGTCGGTGAGCTTCGTCTTCTTGACCAGACCGCGGCGGGTCGCCAGCACCAGGTACGGCGCCACGTCGTAGCCGCTGATCTGCATCACCTGGGCGATCTGCTCGTCCGGCTGGAAGGCCAGCAGGTTGGCGACGTGCTGGCCGCGCGCGGTGCGGCTGGCCTCCGGCAGTTCGTAGGCCTTGGCCCGGTAGACGCGGCCCTTGTTGGTGAAGAACAGCATCCAGTCGTGCGTCGAGCACACGAAGAAGTGGCTGACCAGGTCGTCCTGCTTGAGCGTCGCGCCCGAGACGCCCTTGCCGCCGCGACGTTGCGAGCGGTACAGGTCGACCTTGGTGCGCTTGGCGTAGCCGCCGCGGGTGATGGTGACCACGACGTCCTCGCGGGCGATGAGGTCCTCCATGTTGACCTCGCCCTCGAAGGGGACGATCTTGGTGCGACGTTCGTCGCCCCATTTGGCGACGATCGCGCCGAGCTCGTCCTTGATGATCTGCCGCTGCCGCTCCGGCTTGGCGAGGATGTCCTCCAGGTCGGCGATCTTGGCCTCGATCTCGGCCAGTTCGTCGAGGATCTTCTGCCGTTCCAACGCCGCCAGGCGACGCAGCTGCATGTCCAGGATCGCGGTGGCCTGGATCTCGTCCACTTCCAGCAGGTTCATCAGGCCGGTCTTGGACTCCTCGGCCGACGGCGAGCTGCGGATCAACGCGATCACCGCGTCGAGCTGGTCGAGCGCCTTCTGCAGACCACGCAGGATGTGGGCGCGTTCCTCGGCCTTGCGCAGCCGGAACTTGGTGCGCCGGACGATGACCTCGATCTGGTGCGCCACGTAGTGCCGCACGAACTGGGCCAGGTTCAGAGTGCGCGGCACCCCGTCGACCAGCGCCAGCATGTTGGCGCCGAAGGTCTCCTGCAACTGGGTGTGCTTGTACAGGTTGTTGAGGACGACCTTGGCGACCGCGTCGCGCTTGAGCACCAGGACCAGTCGCATACCGGTGCGGCCGGACGACTCCTCGCGGATGTCGGCGATGCCGTTGAGCTTGCCGTCCTTGACGAGTTCGGCGATCCGCTCGGCCAGGTTGTCCGGGTTGACCTGGTAGGGCATCTCGGTGACCACCAGGCACGGACGGCCCTTGCGGTCCTCCTCGACCTCGATGACGGCGCGCATCCGGATGGAGCCGCGGCCGGTGCGGTAGGCGTCCTCGATCCCGGCGCGCCCGACGATCAGCGCCGAGGTGGGGAAGTCGGGGCCCTGCACCAGTTTGATCAGGGCCTCGAGGGTCTCCTCCTCGTCGGCCTCGGTGTTGTCGAGACACCAGTTGACGGCCGCGGCGACCTCGCGCAGGTTGTGCGGCGGGATCTTGGTGGCCATGCCGACGGCGATGCCCTCGGAGCCGTTGACGAGCAGGTTCGGGATCCGGGCCGGCAGCACCTCGGGCTCGGTGGTCTTGCCGTCGTAGTTGGGCCCGAAGTCGACCGAGTCCTCGTCGATGTCCCGCAGCATCTCCATCGCCAGCGGGTCGAGCCGGGACTCGGTGTACCGCATGGCGGCGGCCGGGTCGTTGCCCGGCGAACCGAAGTTGCCCTGGCCGTCGATGAGCGGGTACCGCATCGACCACGGCTGCGCCATCCGGACCAGGGAGTCGTAGATGGCGGAGTCGCCGTGCGGGTGGTACTGCCCCATGACGTCACCGACGACGCGGGAGCACTTGACGTATCCGCGATCCGGCCGATAGCCGCCGTCGTACATTCCATAGAGGATCTTGCGGTGCACCGGTTTGAGGCCGTCACGAACGTCCGGCAGCGCCCGCCCGACGATCACGCTCATGGCGTAGTCGAGATAGGAGCGTTGCATCTGGACTTCGACGCCTACCGGCTCGATGCGTCCGGCGCCCACCTCGGGCACCTCAAGTTCCGGCTGGTTTGGGTCGCTCACCCTATTTACCTCTCCCCCGTCGTGACGGGACAACCGCCCCGCCTTCGGCGGGACAACCGTTTGTCAGATTAGTGAAGGCCACACCAGGGCCGTTCGATGTCAAGACTCTGTTTCTAAATATCAAGAAAGCGGACGTCCTTGGCGTTGCGCTGGATGAAGTTGCGCCGGGTCTCGACGTCCTCGCCCATCAGGACGCTGAACAGTTCGTCGGCGGTGGCGGCGTCGTCGAGCGTGACCTGGAGCAGCGCCCGGGTGGCCGGGTTCATCGTGGTCTCCCACAGCTCGGTGTAGTTCATCTCGCCCAGACCCTTGTAGCGCTGGATGCCGTCGTACTTGCGCGGGTCCGGCTTGCCCTGCGACATGCCCATCTCGATGAGACCGTCGCGTTCCCGGTCGGAGAAGGCGTACTCGACCTGGTCGCCCTTGCGGTTCCACTTGATCTTGTACAGCGGCGGCTGCGACATGTAGACGTGGCCCATCTCCACCAGCGGGCGCATCATCCGGAACAGCAACGTCAGCAGCAGCGTGTTGATGTGCTGACCGTCCACATCGGCGTCCGACATCAGGATGATCTTGTGGTAGCGCAGTTTCTCGATGTCGAAGTCGTCGTGGATGCCGGTGCCCAGTGCCGTGATCATCGCCTGGACCTCGTTGTTCTTGAGGATCTTGTCGATGCGGGCCTTCTCGACGTTGAGGATCTTGCCCCGGATCGGCAGGATGGCCTGGGTGCGCGGGTCGCGGCCCTGTTTGGCGGAACCACCGGCCGAGTCACCCTCGACGACGAACATCTCCGACTCGCTCGGGTCGGTGGACTGGCAGTCGGCCAGCTTGCCCGGCATGGAGGAGGTCTCCAGCAGCGACTTGCGGCGGGCCAGCTTGCGGGCCTGGGCGGCGGCCTTGCGGGCCTGGGCGGCGGCCGAGGCCTTGGTGATGATCGTCTTGGCCTCGGACGGGTTGCGGTCGAACCAGTCGACCAGCCACTCGTTGCAGACCCGCTGCACGAAGCTCTTGACCTCGGTGTTGCCCAGTTTGGTCTTGGTCTGGCCCTCGAACTGCGGCTCGACGAGTTTCACCGACACGATCGCGGCCAGTCCCTCGCGGATGTCGTCGCCCGACAGCCGGTCGGTGCCCTTGAGCAGCTTGCGGTCGGTGCCGTACTTGTTGACGCAGGTGGTCAGCGCGGCCCGGAAGCCCTCTTCGTGGGTGCCGCCCTCGTGGGTGTTGATGGCGTTGGCGAAGGTGTAGACGCTCTCGCCGTAGGACTCGTTCCACTGCATCGCGACCTCGAGGCTCGAGCCGTCCTCCTCGGACTTCGCCTCGAACATGACGACCGACTTGTGCAGCGGCGACTTGGTGGCGTTGAGGTGCCGGACGAAGTCGGCGATGCCCTCGGCGTACTGGAACACCACCTCGCGCGGTTTGGTGTCCTCCTCGGACTCCGGTCGCGGCCGTTCGTCGCGCAGCACGATCTTGAGGTTCTTGTTGAGGAACGCGTATTCCTGCAACCGCCGGTAGATGGTCTCGAAGTTGTAGACGGTGGTCTCGAAGATGGTGTCGTCCGGCCAGAAGCTCACCGAGGTTCCGGTCTTGCGCGACTTCTCGCCCTGCTCCAGCGGACCGGGCACCGAGTGCTTGTACGACTGCGTCCAGACGAAACCGTCGCGCTGGATCTCCATCTCGATGCGGGTCGACAGCGCGTTCACCACCGAGATGCCGACGCCGTGCAGACCACCGGAGACCGCGTAGGACTTGGAGTCGAACTTGCCGCCCGCGTGCAGCACGGTCAGCGCGACCTCGACGCCGGGCTTCTTGAGTTTGGGGTGCAGGTCGACCGGGAAGCCACGACCGTTGTCGATGACACGGACCCCGTTGTCGGCCAGGATGGTGACGTCGATCGTGTCGCAGTGTCCCGCCATTGCCTCGTCGACCGCGTTGTCGACGACTTCCCAGATCAGGTGATGGAGGCCGCGTTCCCCCGTCGAGCCGATGTACATGCCGGGTCGTTTGCGAACCGCCTCGAGACCCTCGAGGACGGTAAGCGACCCGGCGTTGTAGTCATCCTGCTTCTTTTCCGCCGCTGCCACCAAGTGCTCCTTGTTGTTAGACGTTCGACCATGAGAACCGGACGGTCGTCGTCAAAGCCATGTTTGTCGCAGTATGGCCGACACGCCCGCCCGGCAGCTCACGTCAATCCTACTGGGTGGCCCCGACAGAAACGCACGGCGCGGCCCGTATTTGGCTCACAGATTGCTGAATTCGTCCCCGTGTACCCCCCTATCACGGGTGCGGCAACTTCTATGCCACGCGTTGCTCTCGCGCCCGTCGCCGCCGTGGCCGGGGTGTGAGCGAAGCTCATGATCGAAACCGCACCCGCCGGGGCCCGGTGACGTAGGACGGCTGCGACGGTCCCTGGATCCGCAGCCGAGTGACCACCTGCGGCCCCGAGTGCGAGGCCAGCCGGGCCAGGATCTGGGTCTTGAACAGCCGCAGCTGGGTGGCCCACGCCGCCGACTCGGCCTCGATGATCAGCTCGCCGTCCGCGCACGACACCGGACGGCAGTGCTCCGCGATCTCGGGGCCGACGATCTGGGGCCAGTTCGCGAACAGCCCGGCCTTGGCCGCCGGATCGCGCCAACCCCGGTCCTTGATGAGTTTGCCCAGCACCTCGCCGAGCGGCTGCGGATCGCGGCCGTCGGGCCCGGGGCCCGACCAGGCTCCGGTCGGGCGACGCCGTTTGCGCCGTGGTTCATATGACACGCCTTACCTCCCCGTCGTGAATGTCATAGCGGCCGCCGCTCATCTGCGCGGGCACGTCCTCGGCCACCGCGCAGGTCACCAGCACCTGCGGCGCCCTGGCGACGAGTTCGGCCAGTCGTTCCCGCCGCTGCGAGTCCAACTCGGCGTAGACGTCGTCGAGGATGAGCACCGGCGCGGTCCCGTTGTCGCGCAGCAGTTCCGCCGCGCCCAGCCGCAGTGCCAGCGCGTAGGACCAGGACTCGCCGTGGCTGGCGTAGCCCTTGGCGGGCAGGTCGCCGAGCACGAGTTTCAGGTCGTCGCGGTGCGGGCCCACCAGGGTGGTGCCGCGTTCCACCTCGCGGCTGCGGGCGGTGGCCAGCGCGGCCGACAGCCGGGCGGTCAGCAGGTCCCGGTCGGGGGACAACGGTTCGTTCTCGCCCAGGGCGCTGTGATAGCTGAGCCTCGGCCGCCCGCGTCCGGCGCTGACGGCCTCGTACGCCTTGACCACGTAGGGGGTGTAGTCCTCGATGAGGGCCAGCCGCCCGGCCAGCAGGTCGGCGCCGTGCTGGGCCAGGTGCGCGTCCCAGGTGTCCAAAGTGTGCAGGTCGGTGTTGCCCCGGCCGCCGGTCTTGCGGGCCAAGTACGCGGTCCGCAGCAGGGCGTTGCGCTGCTTGACGACCCGGTCGTAGTCGGCGCGCACCCCGGCGAACCGCGGGTGCCGGGCGATGAGCAGTTCGTCCAGCAACCGGCGCCGCTGTTCGGGTTCGCCGCGGATCAGGTTGAGGTCCTCGGGCGCGAACACGACCGCCTTGAGCGCCCCGATCAGGTCGCGGGACCGCGGCAGCGGGGAGCGGTTGAGCCGGGCCCGGTTGGCCTTGCCGGGGGTGATGGTCAGCTCGGCCAGCAGCTCGCGTCCTTCATGGACGATCGCGGCGCGGGCGGTCGCCGACTCGCACCCCGCGCGCACCAGCGGCGCGTCCGAGGTGACCCGGTGACTGGAACCGGTGGCCAGGTAGCCCAGCGATTCGATCAGGTTGGTCTTGCCGTGCCCGTTGGGGCCGACGAAGACGCTCGGGCCTTCGGGCAGTTCGACGTCGACGTGACCGTAGGAACGGAAGTCGGTCAGCTCCAGCCGCCGAACATGCACATCACACCGCCTTTCGGGCCCCCCGCATGACGAATATTGTCTCTCGTGGTTGTGACAGTCCGGTCGCTACTTCTCCGGCTTGACCGCGTGGCCACCGAACTGGTTGCGCAGCGCGGCGATCGCCTTCATCGCGTCGGAGTCGTCCTGACGGGAGGCGAAGCGCGCGTACAGCGACGCGGTGATCGCGTTGAGCGGCACCGCCAGCCGGATCGACTCCTCGACGGTCCAGCGGCCCTCGCCGGAGTCGGTGGCGTAACCGGCCAGCTTGTCCAGGTTCGGGTCCTCGTCCAGCGCCCGGTCCATCAGGTCCAGCAGCCAGGAACGCACCACGGTGCCCTCGCGCCAGGACTTGAAGACCGCCGGGACGTCATCGACGTACTCGCTGGCCCGCAGCAGTTCGTAACCCTCGGCGTAGGCCTGCATCAGGCCGTACTCGATGCCGTTGTGGACCATCTTCGCGTAGTGGCCCGCGCCGACCCCGCCCGCGTGGACGAAGCCGTACTCGCCGGGCGGCTTGAGCGCGTCGAAGATCGGCATCAGCTTGTCGACGTCGCCCTTGGCGCCGCCGACCATCAGCGCGTAGCCGTTCTCGCGGCCCCACACGCCGCCGGAGACCCCGGCGTCGATGTAGCCGACGCCCTTGCCCGCCAGGTGTTCGGCGTGCTCGGCGTCGTCGGTGAACCGGGAGTTGCCGCCGTCGATGACGACGTCGCCCTCGCTGAGCAGTTCGCCGAGAGCGTGGACGGTGTCGCGGGTGGGGTCACCGGCCGGAACCATGACCCACACCGCGCGCGGCGCGTCGAGGCGCGACACCAGTTCGGGCAGATCGGCAACGTCGGTCAGCGACGCGTCCCTGTCGAAGCCGAAGACCTCGTGACCGGCCTCGCGCAACCGAGTGCGCATGTTGCCGCCCATCTTGCCCAGACCGACGATGCCGAGTTGCATCCGAATACTCCTCTATGGCTAATGTGGATTATCAGCTGTCGTAGCGCAGCGGCTGCAACAGGTGGGTGTAACCGCTGAAGTCGCCGTCGTCGTCAGCGTTGGCCTTGTCGCCCTTGAGCGTCACCGGCTTGCCCGGTTCGGTGAACGAGAACACCGCGACCGGAGCCGAGATCGCCGACAGGCCATCCAAAAGATACTGCGGGTTGAACGCGACCTTCATCGCGTCGCCGGAGTACTCACAGTCCATGGCCTCCGAGGCGGTCGCGTCCTCGGCGCCACCGGCCTCGACCACCAGGCCGTCGCCGTCGACGTTGAGGCGCAGCGGCGAGTTGCGTTCGGTGACAAGCGAAACCCGTCGCGCGACCGAGGCCAGCTCGGCGGCGTTGACGCGCAGTTCGGCGGCGTAGGTCACCGGGATCAGCGACCGCAGCGGCGGCAGCTGACCGTCCAGGACCCGGCTGGTGGTGCGACGGCCGTCGGCGGCGAAACCGACCATGCCGATCGGGCCGTTCGACGGGTCGGGCAGCGCGATGGTGACCTCGCCGCCCCGCGAACCCAGCGCCTTGGCGGTGTCGGACAGCGCCTTGGCCGGGATCAGCGTGGTCACGTTGAGGTCGTTGGAGTCGGGGCGCCACGGCAGGTCGCGGATCGCCATCCGGTACCGGTCGGTGGCCAGCAGCGCCAGGCCGGTACCGGTGAACTCCAGCTGCACGCCGGTCATGGTCGGCAGGGTGTCGTCCTTGCCGGCGGCCACGGCGGTCTGGGCGACGGCGGCCGCGAAGGCGGCGGCGTCGATGGTGCCGACGGCCTCGGGCATGTCGGGCAGGCTCGGGTAGTCCTCCACGGGCATGGTCGGCAGCGTGAAGCGGGCGCTGCCGCAGGTGATCTCGACGTGGCTGCCCTCGGCGGCGACGTCGACGGGCTTGGCGGGCAGGGCCTTGACGATCTCGGCGAGCAGCTTGCCGGAGACCAGGGCGCTGCCGGAGGCGTCCGAGGTGACCGGAAGTGTCACCTGGCTGGAGACCTCGTAGTCGAACCCGGAGATCGTCAGTTGTCCATCAGAGACAGTCATCAACGCGCCGGCCAGCACCGGTACGGACGGTCGGACCGGCAGGCTCTTGGCCGTCCAGGCGACGGCGTCGGCAAGCGCGTCGCGATCGACTCGAAGCTTCATGGGTTTCTCCTTCGCATGCCCCTCGATGAGACCACCATGCTGCCATGGCCGCCCGGCGGGGGTACCACCGATCCAGAGATTCTCAGGGACAGTTTCGGCCACCACAGAGCTGGCGAAGTTATCCACACAGCAACCAATAGATCTTTTCTCTAATAGATAAATCCCGTAGTCGTATTGAGTGCTGTGGAAACTGTGGATAAGCAGCGTATCCGCAGTTCAGCGACGAAACGGTGCTGTGGAGAAGGTGTGGAGGAGTCTGTGGAGAAGGTCGGGGTTTTCCACACTTCCACAGACGGCGGATCGTTCTCCACACTTCTCCACAGCTGCCTCCACAGGTTATGCACAGCTTTTCCACACCCGTTGTGAACATTGACGTTTCGACTGTCCACAGTTTTTCCACAGTGAATCCACAGATTCCGGGGCTTTTGCACAGCTTTCCCACAGGGTTATCCCCAGACGCTGTGGATAAGAATTTTCCGGATCAGCTGCCGGACTGATTTTTCAGTCTGTTCGTCAGCTCCGCGATCTGGTCGTACAGCGCCCGCTTCTCCGCCATCTGCTTGCGGATCTTGCGGTCGGCGTACATGACGGTGGTGTGGTCGCGGCCGCCGAAGGCCTGCCCGATGCGGGGCAGCGACAGCTCGGTGAGCTCCCGGCACAGGTACATGGCCACCTGGCGGGCGTTGGCCAGCACCCGGGATCGGGAGTGTCCGCGCAGGTCGGCGTCGCTGACGCCGAAGTAGTCGGCGGTGGCGTGCATGATGGCCTCGGTGGTGATGTCGGGGCTCTCACCCTCGGGGATGAAGTCCCGCAACACTTCCTGCGCCAGGGCCAGGTCGGCGGGCTTGTTGGTGAGACTGGCGTAGGCCGTGACCCGGATCAGCGCGCCCTCCAGCTCCCGGATCGAGTGGTTGATCCGCGAAGCGATGAACTCCAGCGCGTCCGGCGGCGCGTCCAGCCGCTCCTGCGCCGCCTTCTTCTGCAGGATCGCGATCCGGGTCTCCAGGTCGGGCGGCTGGATGTCGGCCAGAAGGCCCCACTCGAACCGGGTCCGCAGCCGGTCCTCCAGCGTCGACAGCTGTTTGGGCGAGCGGTCGGAGGTGATCACCAGCTGCTTGTTCGCGTTGTGGAGGGTGTTGAAGGTGTGGAAGAACTCCTCCTGGGTGCGCTCGGCGCGTTCCAGGAACTGGATGTCGTCGATGAGCAGGATGTCGACGTCGCGATAACGACGTTGGAAAGCCTGTCTCTTGTCGTCGCGCAGGGAGTTGATGAAGTCGTTGGTGAACTCCTCGGTGGACACGTACCGCACCGACTTGGCGTTGCCGAGGTTCTGGGCATAGTGCCCGATGGCGTGCAGCAGGTGGGTCTTGCCCAGTCCGGAGTCCCCGTAGATGAACAGTGGGTTGTACGCCTTGGCGGGCGATTCGGCCACCGCCACGGCCGCGGCGTGCGCGAACCGGTTGGACGAGCCGATGACGAAGGTGTCGAAGCTGTACTTCGGGTTGAGCCTGGTGGCGGTCGCGGGCTGCGGCGGCACCGGTTTCGGGTCGCTGCGGAAACCGGTGCGCTCGGGCGCCGGGTCGGAGGCGGGCGGCGGCGAGACCAGCGGGCCGCTGGGCCGGGGAACCGGGGGCTGTGGAGAAGAGTGTGGAGAAGTAGGTGTCGGACGCGGTCGCGGGTTCGGCGACTGCGGCGGACTCAACGCCGAGGTGTCGAACAGCGCGGGCGGGGTGGCCGGGGCGGAACGCGGGTCCTCTGCGGGCGGCGTGGCCTGCGAGGGGATGTGGCCGGAGTTCTCGGCCCGCATGTTCTCGGTGTGGGCGCGGTAGAGCCGCTGCTGGGTGGGCTGTTCCTCGGGTTGCGGCTGCGGTTCCGGTTGCGGGCGTGACGGTCCGGTCAGCGGTGGCAGTGCCGGTGGCGCCGGTACCGGGGGATGCGCGGGGGCCGGGGGCGGCGGGGTCTCGGCGGCCCGCACCGTCACGGCGATCTGCACCGCGCGGCCCAGCCGCCGGGCCAGCGCCTCGGTCAGCATCGGACGCAGTCGGGACTCGAAGGCCTCGCGCGCGAACTGGTGCGGTGCGGCGATGATCACGGTGTCCTCGAACAGCCCGAGCGGCTGGGTCACCGCCAACCAGGCACGTTGCTGGCCGGACAGGGACTCGTCGCCGAGCTCCGCGGTCATGGCCTGCCATGCCGCGTGGAGTTCGTCTTGGCTCACCGCTGTCGCCCCAATCGATCATCAAAA